>NZ_FOFR01000008.1 GCF_900110955.1 Lentzea xinjiangensis | reverse complement strand
CCACCGCCTGGCCGCCCTGCCCGGCTGGGTCCACAACTACAACACCCAACGCGCCCACACCGCCCTCGGCGGCCAGCCACCCATCACCCGACTGACCGCCTAGACGTCAACAACGTCACGAGTCAGTACATCTAGCTCGGTACGCTGAAGATCGTGGAGCCCTACGAACACGGCATGCTCGACGTCGGTGACGGCAACCAGGTCTACTGGGAGGTCGTCGGCAACCCGGACGGCAAGCCCGCCGTGTTCCTCCACGGAGGCCCGGGAGGGCCGGCGAAGGGCGCGCGCAAGGCCCTCGACGCGGAGAAGTTCCGGCTGGTGATCTTCCACCAGCGCGGCTGCGGCCTGAGCACGCCGCACGCGAGCGACCCCGCCGCCGACATGAGCGTCAACACGACCGCTCACCTGATCTCCGACATGGAGGAGCTGCGCGAGCACCTGGGCATCGGCAAGTGGCTCGTGTTCGGCGGTTCGTGGGGCGTGACGCTCGGCGTCGCGTACGCGCAGCGCCACCCCGAGCGGGTCAGCGAGATGATCCTGATCGCGATCACGCTGGCGTCCGCCCGTGAGCTGGATTGGCTCTACAAGGGCGTTTCCCGGTTCTTCCCGGAGGCGTGGGCCCGCTTCAGCGCACACGCCGGCGATCCCGCCGACGTCGTGCGGGCGTACGCGGACCTGATGGAAAGCCCGGACCACGCCGTCCGGGAGCGGGCCGCCCTGGAGTGGGTGCGGTGGGAGGACACCGTGCTGTCGTTGGAGAACTACGGCAAGCCGGACGTGTTCGCCGGCCGTGCGTCCGAAGACATGATCGCGCTCGTCCGGATCATCGCGCACTACTACGCGAACCTCGGCTTCGTCGACGACCTGCTGGCAGACGCGGCAAAGCTCGCCGGCATCCCCGCCGCGCTGATCCACGGCCGCCGCGACCTGAGCTGCCCGGCCGACACGGCGTGGCGGCTGGCGCAGGCCTGGCCGGAGGCCGAGCTGACCCTCGTGGACGACAGCGGCCACAAGGGCAGCCCCGCGTTCGCCGAGGCCATCGGCGCCGCGGTCAGGAGGTTCTCCCCGTGACGCGGCGGAAACCGCTCGCCGTGGGCTTCGAGTCGTGGGTCGACAGGCAGATCCGCGAGGCGCAGGAGCGCGGCGAGTTCGACGACCTGCCGAGCGCGGGCAAGCCGTTGCCGGGAGCGGGTGAGCCGCTCGAGGAGGACTGGTGGATCAAGCGGAAGGTGCGGGAGGAAGAGGGCACTGCAGGGTTGCCCCCTTCCCTGGTCCTGCGCAAGCAGGCCGAGACCGCCAAGGCCCGTGCCCTGGCGGCCCCGACCGACGACGAGGCGCGCGCGATCATCGGTGAGGTGAACGCGAAGATCCTCGACGCGCTGCGGAAACCGTTGTCCGGCCCGCCGTTGAACCTCATGCCGTTCGACGTGGAGGAGCTGGTGCGTGAGCGGAAGGGGACCTCACGCGCCGATTAGCTCAGCTCGCGTTGATGTCGATGCAGGAGTAGAACGCCATCGGCGTGTCGGCGATGTTCCACACGGCGAGCACCTTGTGCTTGCCGGCGGAACCCACGTTGACCGAGTGCGACACGGTGGCCGGCGGCTGCTGGTCGTTGCCGCTGAACGTCGCGACCTTGCGGCCGTCGACGAAGTAGTCGTAGTCACGCGTGCGGTGACGCGCGGTGAACGTCCAGTTGAACGTCACCGTGCGACCGGTGTTGGTGACCCTCCAGCCCTTGCTGTCGTTGTTGAGCACGGCGAACTGCGACAGGTTGGCGTTGCAGCTCTGCAGGCCCTTGGGTCCCTCGACCGACTGCGGCTCCCACTGGATGGCCCCGCAGTCCTTGACGACGCCGCTGGCGCACTGCGCCTGACGGCTGGCGGGCGAGGACACGTAACCGTGCGCGAACGCCGTGCCGCTGGGGAGAGCCACGAGGAGCACCGGTGCAGCGAGAACGCCGGCCATCGCCGTGGCGACCCTGCGTCGAATCTTCATGTGACTTCCTTTGCCTTGATGTGGGTGTCCGTTACATCGCGGCGGCGATTGAAGGTCTAGACCATACCGCGAGTAATTGAGACGCCACAAGACGTGGTGGTGGATCAGTCGCCGATCCTCTTCCCGTCCGGTGGGATTCCGCGGTGCCTGGGCTGGCTTCGTGGGACGGGTTGCGGGTTCGGAACCGCGTCGTGGAGGGGGTCGTAGCGGCGACTTCGACCTGTGGCCCGGCCTGCCGGACCTCGCGGCACCCCCGGGCCGGACGCCGCGAACACGTCCGGACCGAGCCGCCGCCGTCAGCTCGGACGCAACCGGTCCGCCGCCCACACGGCGTACTGCGGCTTCGACGCCGGAGCGCCGGGTTCGGTGGTGTTGCCGTAGACCAGGACGCTGCCGCGGAGGTCCTGCCGCCGGGGCGGAGCTGGACCAGCGACACCCAGGTGTCGCCCAGCACCTTCTTGAACCCGTCCGCGGCCGGCATGATCTCGAACGACTTGAGGATCCCGGCGACGCCGGAACCGCCGTCGCCGGGGTCGGCGAGGCCCACCGGCACCGCGCCCGGCTCGGCGACGTGCCGGAACAGCGTCTTGTCCCCGATCCCCGCGACGTTCAGGATGCCTCGCCCTGAGCCGGATCGTTCCCGTCGCCCGGCCGACCGCCGACGAGGAGGAGAGCGTCCTCGACGACGCCCTTTCCGTGGTGTCCCGGGACGCACCGGGTCACGGCTGAACCGGAGGAGACGTGAGGCCGTAGCCCCGGGCAGGAGGTGAGGAGCCGATGCGCGTCCTCGGACTGCTGCTGGGAGTCGTGCTGCTGCTCGCGGGGTGCGCGGAGAAGGCGCCGCCCCCGGAGAAGTTCCAGTTCACCGCGAAGACGTTGGAGGGAGCGGAGTTCCGCGGTGACAAGCTCGTCGGCCACCCCGCCGTGCTGTGGTTCTGGACGCCCTGGTGCCCGTCGTGCAACGCCGAGGCGGCCAAGGTCGCGAAGACGGCCGAGCGGCACGACCGGGTCCAGTTCGTCGGTGTCGCGGCGCAGGACCAGCTCGACGCGATGAAGAAGTTCGTGTCCGACCACGGCATGACCGGGTTCCCGCACTTGGCCGACCTCGATGGCGCCGTGTGGAAGCGCTTCGGTGTCACCGCGCAGCCCACGTTGGCGTTCGTCGGCAGCGACGGCTCGGTGGAGCTGCTCGTCGGAGCACCCACCGAGGAGCAGCTCGACCAGCGCGTGTCCGCCTTGACGCCCGAGACGTGACCGCGAAACCCCTCCTGGGACGAAGACCCTGCGTTCTCGGGACCAACGCCCGGTTCGGCGGCGCGGCCGGGTTCGTATCGTCGGAGTGGCCACGCGGCGCTGTCGCGCCATGCCCGAGGAGGCGGTGTCGATGGACTACATCCAGGTCTCGCTCGCGGACGCCATTCCCGAGCAGGCCAGGGACTGCGCGTCGGCGCGGATCGGCTCGCTGGACCGCTGCGCGCCGGACCGGGTCGACTTCGCGTGGGTCAACCTGACCGCGGACAGGTCCGTGATCCACGCGCACGCCCGGCTCGACCTCAAGTGGGTCGAGGTGCAGGCCTACGCGGAGGCCGCCACCGTGACCGAGGTGGTCGACCTGCTGCGCGAACGCATGCGCCGCCAGCTCGTGTCGATGCACAACTGAACCTCAGCGCACCTTCCGCGCGGTTCCCCTGGTGCCGTCCACCTGGATTCGGCCGCCATAGTTGTCGAAACGGGCCGTGCGCGTTCGTACAAGGGGCGAGAGGAGACCACGATGACGCAGAAGTACCTGCTCAGCATCTACCAGCCCGACGGGGGAACACCTCCGCCCGACGTGCTCGAGCCGATCATGCGGGACCTGGGGCAGCTCAACGAGGAGATGCGGGCCAAGGGCGCCTGGGTGTTCGCGGCCGGTCTGCACCCGCCGTCGACCGCGACCGTGCTCAGGGCGAAGGACGACGGCGTGCTGATGACCGACGGGCCGTTCGCCGAGGGCAAGGAGCACATCGGCGGCTTCACGGTGGTCCAGGCGGCCGACCTCGACGAGGCGCTCGAGTGGGGACGCCGGCTCGCGGCCGTGCTCAGCCCGTTGTCGATCGAGGTCAGGCCGATCGCGTACTGATGGTCGAGGAAGTGTTCCGCGCGGAGTACGGCCGCGCGGTGTCCGTCCTGACCCGCCTCCTCGGCGACCTCGACCTCGCCGAGGAGGCGGTGCAGGACGCCTTCGCGACGGCGGTGCGGCGGTGGCCGGTCGACGGCGTCCCGCCGGCGCCCGCGGGCTGGATCATCACGACCGCCCGCAACCGCGCGATCGACAGGCTCCGCCGCGAGGCGAAGGGCCGGGAGAAGCACGCCCAGGCCGCGCTGGCGCACCACGACCAGGACGAGGAGGTGCCCGACGTGCCCGACGACCGCCTGCGGCTGATCTTCACCTGCTGCCACCCGTCACTCGCCCCGCAGGCCCAGGTCGCGCTCACGCTGAAGCTCCTCGGCGGCCTCACGACCGCGGAGATCGCCAGGGCGTTCCTGGTGCCCGAACCGACGATGGCGCAACGGATCGTGCGCGCGAAGGGCAAGATCCGCGCGGCCCGCGTCCCCTACCGGGTGCCGCGCGACGCCGACCTGCCGCAACGCCTCGAAGCGGTGCTCGCCGTCGTCTACCTCATCTTCAACGAGGGCTACCTCGGCAGGGCGGAGCTCGAGGCGGAGGCCATCCGGCTCGGCCGGGTACTGGCGCTGCTCATGCCCGACGAACCGGAGGTGTGGGGCCTGCTGGCGTTGATGCTGCTCGTCGCCTCACGGCGAGGCGCACGGCTGCGGGACGGCGAGATCGTCCTGCTCGCCGACCAGGACCGGGCGCTGTGGGACGCGGACCTGATCAGCGAGGGGCACGCCGTCGTGCGCCGCTGCCTGCGCCGGAACCAGCCGGGCCCGTACCAGATCCAGGCCGCGATCAACGCCGTGCACACCGATCCGCCGACCGACTGGCACCAGGTCGTGGCGCTCTACGACCAGTTGATGGCCATCGCGCCGAGCCCGGTCGTGGCGCTGCACCGGGCCGTCGCGGTCGCGGAGGTGGAAGGCCCGCGGACGGCGTTGCGAGAAGTCGACACGCTCGACCTCGACCGCTACCACCTGTTCCACGCCGTGCGCGCGGATCTGCTGAAGCGGCTCGGCGAGGATCCGCGGGCAGCGCTGGAGGCGGCCCTCGAACGGGCGGAGCACCCGGCCGAACGCGACCTCCTGCGCGCCCGGCTACGCCTGGCGGCGGCGGGCCAGCAGGACGGCGCCGACGACCACCGCTAGCGCGACCAGGATCCACACCCAGACCGGCACGCCACCGGACTCCGGCGAGGGCGTGGCCGACGGGGGAGTGCCGGACACCGGCGCGCTCACCGCCACCGACGACGCCGGGGTCGCGGACGAGGTCTGCGCTGCGACGTTCATCGTGAAGGTGAACGTGCCGGAGATCGTGTCGCCGTCGTCGGCCTTCGCCTGCCAGGCGAGCGTGTGCGCGCCTGCCTTCGCGGCGCCGGCGTCGACCTTCGCCGTGATCGTCCTGTCCACGGCGGCCGCCTGGGTGACGGGCCACGTGGCGCCGTCCGGCCCGGTGATCGTGATCGCCGGGCCGTCGGGCAGGCTGATGACGTCGCTGAAGGTCAGCTCGACCTGCTGGGGCGGGGCGTCGAGGGCCGCGCCGGACGCCGGGTTGCTGCTCTTGAGCTCGGCGTGGGCCTGCGCGGGGACGGCCACGGCCGTCGCGGCGAGCAGTGCCAGCACGAGCGCGCTGAAGTAACGCCTCACGCGCGCAGCGTAACGGCCTCGTCGATCAGCAGGCCGGTCCGGCTGCCGGGGCACGGCTTCACGCGGCTGGTTGCGGGATCCGTGCGACGCCTACCGGGACCAGTGACAGCCCGACGGCGAGGGCGGCGGCCACCCCGGCGGCGACCACCGGTGCGAGCGGCTCGACGTCGTGGAGCAGGCCGCTCAGCATGGGTGCGACGACCAGCGGCACCCCGACCGTGGCGTTGACGAGCCCGGCCACCAGGCCCTGGTGCCGCGACCCGACGCCGAGCGAGGCCGCCGCGGCGAAACCGGTCACCGCGAGACCGGTGCCGACGGCCACCACCAGGAACGCCAGCGCCACCAGCCAGAGCGACGGCGCGCCCGCCAGGAACGCGTAGCCGGCCACCGCGATCGGCGCGCCGATCTTCATCAGCCGGGCGGCCGGCCACCTCAGCAGCGGCACGGCCACGCCCTGCGTCACGACGAGCCCGATGGCGGCGACGGCCGGCACGAGTCCGGCCGAGCCCGTCGTGACCGGCGTGTTCAGCCCGTGCAGGACGAGCGACACGGCCGCGACCTGCGCCAGCCCGAGGGAGAGGTGCAGCAGGAGCCCGACGCCGAAGGCGGGCAGCAGCTCCCACGGCTGCACCGGCGGCTGCGGGTGCTCGGCGACGGGCTGCCTGACGACGAGGAGGACCCCGACCGCGAGCGCCACGGCGATCACGGTCGCGAGGTGGAGAGGCACCACCAGGGACACCACGGTGAGGGCGCCGCCGATCACCGGGCCCAGGACGGCGGCGAGCCCCTGCGCCGCGCCGACGAGACCGACGGCCCTGGTGCGGTCGCCTTCCCCGGCCGGGACGATGCCCGCGACGGCCAGCGCGGCGACGAGCAGCGCGGCGATGCCCGCGCCCAGCAGCAGGCTGCGGCAGACCAGCACGAACGTGAACGCCAGACCGGTCGGCAGCGTCTCGTCGCCCCCGAACGTCACCGCCGCGGCGAACCCGGCGAACCCGAGCACGCACAGGCCGAGCCCGGCGATCAGCACGGGGCGCAGTCCGGCGAGGTCGAGCGCGAGGCCCCACAGCGGGCTCGACAGGGCGAACGCCACCGAGGAGAGCGTGAGCACGAGCCCCAGCCGGGTCGCGTCGAGGCCGAGGTCCTGGGACAACGGCGAGAGCACCGGGGTGAGCAGCTGCTGCGCCGAGCACATGACCAGCACTGCGACCAGCAAGGGCGTCAAGGACCTGGGCACGCGGTTCCCCCTGGAGTTGCGGCGGTGCGGTGAGGGTAGCTCCCTCGCACCGGCGGAGCGGTTGGTTTGACGATCGATGCAGTCGGGTAACCCGCCCCGGAACTGATCAACTGACCGAGGAGCGGTTTGGCTCGCGACCAGGCAGCGACAACGGGTGAGGCGGCGGACCTGCCACTGGGCAGGCAGCGGCCGTCACTCGCGACCGTCCGGCGCTGGGTGCGGATCGAGTTGACCGGGGAGGACGCCGACTGCGTCTCCGATGTGCTGCTGGTGGTGAACGAGCTGGTCAGCAACGCCTACCGGTACACGTCGGAACCGTCGTTCCTGCGGGTCGTGGTGGCGCAGGGCAGGATCAGGGTCGAGATCACCCACGACGCCCGCGCGCGCCCGCCGTTGCGCAAGATCTCCCGTCCCCAGCGCGGCTACGGCCTGGTCCTGGTGGCCCGGTTGTCCGACCGCTGGGGCGTGGACAGGGTGCACGGCGGCACCGTCGTCTGGGCCGATCTGCCGCGGGAGCCGTGATTCCACCTCGGCGGGTTTCGAGGTGTGGAATTTCGGGTATGGACCTCCTGCCTTGAACGAACAGGGCGCGGGGAGAGACTGATGGGTATCGCAGGACGGTCCAGCGAACGACTGGACCTCGTCCTACCGGAGGGGGCCCTACCGCTCGCCGACGTGCGCGCGGAGGTGCGTCGTCTCTTGCGGGGCATGCACGAGAACATCGTGGTCGACGTGATGGTCGTGGCCACGGAGCTCGTGAGCAACGCCTACCACCACGCCGCGCCACCTCGTGGCGCCCGCATCCTGCGGCTGCCGGAGCGCGAGGTCGTGCGGGTCGAGGTGGACGACGGGACGCCCGGCCGGTTCCCCCAGCTCGGGCGGATCGGCTTCCTGGGGCGCCGGCAGCGCGGGTTGTTGCTGGTGAACGGTCTGGCGCAGGTGTGGGGGCACAACCGGTTCCCCGACTTCAAGACCGTGTGGGCGGACGTGTCCTCGGTCAGGTGAGGGTCTTCACGACGTAGGCGGCGGCTTCGGCGACGAGTGCCTCGTCGTAGCCGGCGTCCGCCGCGTCCTTGCTGGACATGACCGCGATCAGGAGTGGCTCCCCGCCGGGCGGCCACACGATCGCGATGTCGTTGACGGTGCCGTAGCTGCCGGTGCCGGTCTTGCTCGCCACCCTGCTGCCCTGCGGCACGCCCGCCCGGACGCGCTTGGCGCCGGTGACCGACCGCTCCAGCAGGTCGGTGAGGAAGTCGCGCTTCTCCGGCGGGAGGGCGTCGCCCAGCACGAGCCGCCGGTAGTCCGTGCCGAGCGAACGCGGGGTCGCCGTGTCGCGCGGGTCGCCGGGCGTGGCTGACGTGATGTCGGGCTCGACGCGGTCCATGCGGGTCTCGGTGTCCCCGAGCTCGCGCAGGTACCGCGTGAGCTCCGCGGGACCGCCGACGTCGCGCAGCAGCAGGTTGCCGGCCGTGCCGTCGCTGTAGCGGACCGCGGCGTCGCACAGGTCGCGGAGCTTCATGCCGGTCCGGACGTGCTGCCGGGTGATGGCCGAGCTCTTCATCAGCTCCGCCTCGGTGTAGGTGACGACGGTGTCCAGGTGCGACATCGGGTTGCGGTGCAGCACGGCGGCCGTGGCCAGGCCCTTGAACGTCGAGCAGAACGCGAACCGCTCGTCCGCCCGGTGTTCGACCGTTCCGCCCGCACCGGTCGCGTAGACGCCCAGCCGGGCGCCGAACTTCCTCTCCAGCTCGGCCAACGCGTCGTGCCGCACGGGTGCGGCACTCGTGGTGGTCGTTGGCGTGGTGCTCGTTGTCGCCGGCGCCGCGGGTTCGGCTGCGCAGCCGGCGAGCGGGAGCAGGGCGAAGGTCTTCAGCACAGTGCGTCGAGCGGTCACCTCGCCACGTTATCGACTTCCGGAGGTCCAGCGGCGCGGCCTGCGGCAACCGGCGTTCTGGTGATCCACCTCCTGCCCTGGCCAGCCGCGCAGCCGCCGACTGAGAGGGTGCCGGGAGCTTGTGGCCGGAGTGATCGGGTGCGATGTTGGTCGCTGACGTACCAGTTGGTCCTCTGGGTGGGGAGGTCACGGATGCGGCGGACAACGGTGTTCGGGCTGCTGGGGGTGTGCGCCTTGCTGGCGGGTTGCCTGGGGCGGACGCAGGAGGGCGATCAGGCGCGCAACGCCGACGCCAAGGAGATCACCCTGACCATCGTCGCCAACGCGGTGGCGGGAGGGAAGAACGCCAGGGGCGCGAACTGGCTGCAGAACTGGGTGATCCCGAGGTTCACCGAGCAGCAGAAGGCCAAGGGCGTCACCGCGACGATCAGGTTCGAGCAGAACGGCGCCGGTGACGAGGACTTCAAGACCAAGGTGGCGCTCGACCTCAAGACCGGCGGTGGCGGCGACATCATCGAGGTCGACGGCATCTGGCTGGGCGAGCTCGCGCAGGCCGGCCAGATCAAGCCACTGGGCGATGTCGTCGGGAACACCGACTGGGACGGCTGGAACCAGATCCCCAAGGCCGTGCAGGGGCTCGGCGAGTTCGAAGGCCGGCGGTACGGCGTGCCGATGGGCACCGACGGACGCGTGCTGTTCTTCAACAAGAAGCTCTTCGCGCAGGCCGGTTTGCCCGTGGACTGGCAGCCGCGGTCGTGGCGGGACGTGCTGGACGCGGGCGCGAAGCTGAAGGCGTTGCCGGGCGTCACGCCGATCCAGCTCAACGCCGGCACCGCGATGGGCGAGGCCACGACGATGCAGGGCGTGCTGCCGCTGCTGGCCGGCACCGGCAGGCCCATCCACGAGAACGGGAAGTGGCAGGGCGACTCGGAGCAGGTGAAGGACGTCCTGGAGCTCTACCGCGAGGTCTACGGCGGCGGGCTCGGCGATCCCGTGCTGCAGCAGGAGGCCAAGGGCCGCGACCGGTCGTTCGCGCTGTTCAGCGAGAACAGGATCGGCATCCTGCTGGAGAGCGACTACTTCTGGCGTTCCGTGGTGGAGCCGAAGAACGGCGTGGCGAAGATGCCCGACCGCGACACCGCCGTCGGCTGGGCGCTGGTCCCGGCCAGGCAACCCGGCGCTGGCGTCGGCGGGCAGGACTTCGTGAGCATGTCCGGCGGCGGCGTGCGGGTGGTCAACCCGAACACGCGCTACCCCCGGCAGGCCTGGGAGTTCCTGCAGTTCCTCAACTCCGCCGAGGCCGTGAAGGAGTCGCTCGCGGGCGCCGCGCAGCTCACCCAGCGCCAGGACGTCAACGACGAGGTGCTCGCGGGCGACCCGATGCTGACGTTCGTCGCCGAGGAGGTGCTGCCGATCACCCGGTACCGGCCGGGGCTCGCCGACTACCCGAAGGTCTCGGCGGCGCTGCAGCAGGCGACCGCGGACGTGGTGGCGGGCAAGAGCCCCGACGAGGCCGCGAAGGCCTACCGGGCCGCGCTGGTGAAGGCCGTCGGCGAGGGCAACGTTGGGTAGCTCTCGGCCCGGCGGTGCCGGTCTCGACAGTGCCGGTCTGGGGGTCCGCCGCGCGATCGGGTTCGTCGCGCCGGCGCTGCTGCTGATCGCGGTGTTCCTGGTCTTCCCCGCGCTCTGGACGCTCTACATCGGCATCACGAACTACCAGTTGACCGGGCCCGCGGCGGCCAACCCGCGGGTCGTCGGGCTGGACAACGTCGTCGAGGCCGTGCGCGACCCGTTGTTCACGAACTCGGTGTGGCTGACGGCGTTGTTCGTGCTCGGCTCGGCGGTGATCGGGCAGAACGCGCTCGGCTTCGGGCTGGCGTGGCTGCTGCGCACGGTCCGGCCGGGGCTGCGGCGGACGATCGAGGGGCTCGTCCTGCTGTCGTGGATCCTGCCCGGCACGGTGGTGGCGTACCTGTGGTTCGCCGTGCTGAGCCGGGACACCGGCACGCTCGGCCTGCTGCTCGGCTCGCCGCAGACCGCGTGGCTCGTGCAGTACCCGATGACCAGTCTGATCATCTTCAACGTCTGGCGCGGCACGGCGTTCTCGATGCTGCTCTACAGCTCGGCACTGGCCGCCGTGCCGCCGTCGCAGCTCGAGACCGCGCGGCTCGCGGGCGCCTCCGGCAGGCAGACCGTGCGGGACGTGGTGTTCCCGCACATCCGCGGGCACGTGCTGACGAACACCCTGCTGATCAGCCTGTGGACGGCCAACGACTTCACGCCGTTCCTGCTGACCGCGGGCGGGCCGAACCACCGCTCTGAGGTGCTGCCGGTGCTGATCTACCGGCAGGCGCTGGAGAGCGGGCAGCTCGGGTACGCGTCCGCGATGTCGTTGCTGCTGCTGGTCGGCAACCTGGCCATCGCCCTGGTGTACCTGAGGTTGTTGCGGAGGCGCGCGTGAGTCCTCTGTGGGTGGTCCGGCGAATCGGCTTCTCCGTCCTGGTCGCGGTGGTGCTGGCGTTCTTCGCGGTGCCGATGCTGTGGCTCGCCTCCGCGCCGTTCGACTCGAAGCCCGGTCTCGGGCTGCGCTGGCCGGACTGGACGTTCGCGAACGTCGTCGCGACCTTCGGGCACCCGTACGCGCTGACATCGCTGCTGAACTCGTTGGTGCTGTGCGTGGTCGCGACCGTGGTGACGACGGTGCTCGCGGCACTGGCGGCCTACGCGTTGTCGCGGGTGCGGATCCCGGGCCGGGACCTGCTGCTGTACCTGCTGTTGCTGCTGTCGAGCGTGGTGACCGGCACGGCCGCGATGGTGCCGATCTTCGTGATGATGCTGCAGCTCGGCCTGATCAACTCGCAGTTCGGCACGGCGCTGGTGATCGCGGGCGGCATGCTGCCCGCCGCCATCTTCATCCTCAAGGACTTCATGGACGCCGTACCGCGCTCGTACGAGGAGTCGGCACGGGTGTTCGGCGCCTCGCCCCGCCAGGTGCTGGGCCACGTCGTGCTGCCGGTCGCGCGGCCCGGTGTCGCGACGATCTTCGTGTGGGCGTTCGTCAACGCCTGGGGCAACTTCCTGCTGCCGTTCCTGCTGCTGCGCGACGTCGGCCGGCAGCCGGCGGCGGTCCTGCTGCGCACCTTGTACGACGAGGGCGGCAGCGCCAACCTGACGGTGATCCCGGTGTTCTCGCTGCTGTACTCCATCCCGGTGGTCGTGCTCTACCTGTTCGTGAACAAGCGGTACGGGTTCCGATTCCACGGAGGCATCAAGAGCTGATGGCGGGCATCACTGCGGAGGGGCTGTCCACCGTCTACCCCAACGGGGTGCGGGCGGTGGACGCGCTGGACCTGGAGGTCGCCGACGGCGAGCTGTTCGCCCTGCTCGGCCCGTCGGGCTGCGGGAAGACCACGCTGCTGCGCACCATCGCGGGCCTGGAGGCCGCCAGCGGCGGGGTGGTGCGCATCGGGTCGCGCGATGTCACGCGACTACAACCCGGCGACCGCCGGGTGGCCATGGTGTTCCAGGACTACGCGTTGTTCCCGCACATGACGGTGGCGGAGAACATCGCCTACCCGTTGCGGGTGCGCGGCGCGGCGAAGTCCGTGCAGCGGGAGACGGCCGTGCGCACCGCGGGCGGGCTGAGCCTGGGGGAGCTGCTGGACCGCCGGCCGGGACAGCTCTCCGGCGGCCAGCAGCAGCGGGCCGCGCTGGCCCGTGCCGTCGCCGCGTCGGCCGAGGTGCTGCTGCTGGACGAGCCGCTGTCCAACCTGGACGCCCGGCTGCGGTTGGAGGCGCGGACGTTCCTCAAGAAACTGCAACGGGAGCTGGCGCTCACCACCGTGTTCGTGACGCACGACCAAGCCGAGGCGCTGGCATTGGCCGACCGGATCGCCGTCATGGACTCCGGCCGGATCCGGCAACTGGGTACACCGCGCGAGGTGTTCCAGCGGCCCGCGGACACGTTCGTCGCGAACTTCATCGGCTCGACGCCCATGAACCTGGTGCCGCGCGGCGCCGAGGTCATCGGCGTGCGGCCGGAGTACCTGTCACCGGCCGCTGACGGGCTCTTCACCGGCACGGTGTCCGTTGTGGAGAACCTCGGCGTGACTTCGCTGGTGACGCTCGACTGCGGTGAGGACCAGATCGGCTACGTCGTGCCGGAGGACGACGAGCCGCGGGTCGGTGCCACGGTGACCGTGGACGCTCCGCCCGCCCGCGTTCTGCGCTATGACAAGGAGACCGGCCTACTCGTGAGGTGACCCGATGTTCCAGACCGACGGCTACCAGACGCACTCCAGCGTGCTGGCCCCGGCGAAGTTCGAGGCGCTGGCCGCGCACTTCGAGGCCAAGCTGGCGGCCCTGCCGGAAGGGCAGCGCCCCGAGCACATGGACGTGCCGCACCTGACCGATCCCGCGCTGTTCGAGTGGCTGCTCGACCCGGACGTGCTGGACCTCGTCGAGTCGCTGATCGGACCGGACATCGCGTTGTTCTCGTCGCACTTCATCTGCAAACCCGCCGGTGACGGCAAACCCGTGCCGTGGCACCAGGACGCGCACTTCTGGCGCGACAGCATCGACCCGGCGGGCGACGCGATCACCGTGTGGCTCGCCATCGACCCGTCCACGGTCGAGAACGGCTGCCTGCGCGTGATCCCGGGCAGCCACCTGGCACCCGTCGAGCACACCGGTACCGACGACTCGTTCTTCAACCGGGAAACCGCCGTCGACGAGTCGCGTGCCGTCGACGTGGAACTGGAGCGCGGCGGGTGCAGCGTCCACTCGGCCATGCTGGTGCACGGCTCGCCGCCGAACCGCAGCACCTTGCGGCGCTGCGGCTACACCATGCGGTACATGCCGACGACGGTCCGCTTCCTCAAGCCGGACAGCCACCGGATCTACCTCGCCCGCGGCCGCGACCACGCCGGGAACACCTACTCCTCGGTGGAGCGCCCATGACCGCCGGGGAGCGGGCGGTGGTCGAAAAGATCGATTCAGTGGTCCGGCGAGCCCGCCTCCGCCGTCTTGACCCGCCGGTGGACCGGCCATAGCGTACTGGAAAGCGCTTTCCGACCAGAGGGGGCTTCGTGGACACGGTTTCGGGAGACCGCTGGCGAGGCGTCGTCGAGCGGACGTGGCGCCCGGCCGCGCTGATGGCCGCGCTGCTCGTGGTCTGGCACCTCGTCACGGTCACCGGCCTCGTCGAGGCCTACCTGGTGCCGTCGCCGGCCAGGACCTTCGAGCTGATGATCGACAAGTGGTCCTACCTGTGGGGCCACACGTGGGTGACCACCGTCGAGACGGTCCTCGGGTTCGTCATCGCGGGCGTCCTCGGCGTGCTGGTCGCCGTCGCGATGGTCTGCTCGCGCACGATCGAGAGCACCGCCTACCCGATCCTGCTGTTCGCGCAGGTCATCCCGAAGATCGCCATCGCGCCCCTGTTCGTGGTGTGGCTGGGGTTCGGCTTCGAGCCCAAGGTGGTCGTGGCCGTGCTGATGGCGTTCTTCCCGGTGGTGATCTCCACCGTGACCGGCCTGAAGTCGGTCGACACCGAGATGCTCGAGCTCGCGGCGACGATGGGCGGCGGCCCGGTCAAGACGTTCGTGAAGATCCGCTTCCCGGCCGCGCTGCCGCACCTGTTCGCGGGCCTGAAGGTCGCGGTCACGCTCGCCGTGACCGGTGCCGTGGTCGGTGAGTTCGTCGGCTCCAACGAAGGTCTCGGGTACGTGATCCTGCAGGCCAACGGCAACATGGACACCCCGATGCTCTTCGCCGGCCTCATCGTCACCTCGGTGGTCGGCGTCCTGCTCTTCCTCCTGCTCGACCTCGCCGAACAGCTGATGCTGCCCTGGCACGCCAGCAGGCGCGGCGCGGCCGTCACCACACTCCCAGCGAAGGGCGGATCATGAAGAGAGTGCTCGCAGGCCTGCTCCCCGCGGTGCTGCTGATCACCGCCTGCGGTGGTGGCGGTGACCCGGCCGCCGGAGGCGGTGGGGCCAGGGAGGTCACGCTGACCCTCAACTGGTACCCGTACGGCGAGCACGCGCCGTTCTACTACGGGGTCAAGCAGGGCATCTACGACCGGCACGGCATCAAGCTCAAGATCCAGGCCGGTCAGGGCTCCGGCAAGACCGTCACCGCGACCGGCGCCGGTCAGACCGACTTCGGCTGGGCCGACACCTCCGCGCTCGCCACGGCCGTCGAGCAGGGCGTGCCGGCCAAGAGCATCGGGGTGTTCCTGCAGACCACACCCGCGTCCGTGCAGTTCTTCACCGAGAAGAACATCTCCCGGCCGGAGGACCTCAAGGGCAAGTCGGTCGCCACGACCGCCGGTGACGCGCTGACGAAGACGTTCCCCGCGTTCCTGAAGCAGAACGGCATGCGGGAGTCGGACGTCTCCATCCAGAACATCGACCCCGCGGGCAAGATGGCCGCGGTGATCTCCGGCCGCACCGACGTGCTGCTCGGGTTCGCGTCCGACCAGGGGCCGACGATCGAGGAGAAGGCGGGCAAGGACGTCGGGTACCTGCGGTTCGCCGACTTCGGGCTGAACTACTTCAGCAACGGCCTGCTGACCTCGAAGTCGGTGCTGCAGAAGGACCCCGAGCTCGTGCGGAAGATGGTCGCGGCCACGCAGGAGGCGTGGGCGCAGGCCGAGAAGGCGCCGGAGGCCGCGGCGGAGTCGATGAAGGGCGCCGCCGAGCAGCTCCCGTCGCCGGCGGTCGTGCTGGAGCAGTTCAAGACCACGCTGACGTTGCTGCACACCGACGCCACCAAGGGCAAGGCGCCGGGCGTCAACACCGCGGAGGACTGGCGGAGGACGATCGAGACGTTCCAGCGGACCGGCATCATCACCGAAGCGTCCGACCCTTCCGCCTACTGGGAAGAAAGCGTTGCACCGAAGGGATGAAGACCGCAGGGATGACCACCACCTCGGCAAGCACCTCCACCGTCGCGATCTCCGGCGTGTCGGTGCGGTTCCGGTCGAAGCGCGCGGAGACGACCGCGATCGAGCGGGTCTCGCTCGACGTCGCGCCGGGCGAGTTCGTCTCGATCGTCGGGCCGTCCGGCTGCGGCAAGTCGACGTTGCTCAAGCTGGTCGCGGGCCTGCTGGCGCCGTCGTCGGGTTCGGTGGCGCTGCTCGGCGAGCAGGTGCGCGGGCCGCGGCGGGACATCGGTTTCGTGTTCCAGCGGGCGGCGCTGCTCGAGTGGCGGTCCGCGCGGAGGAACATCCTGCTGCAGGCCGAGATGCGCGGGATGAACCCGGCCGCGGCGGCCGAGCGCGCCGACGAGCTGATCGAGATGACGGGGCTCTCCGGGTTCGAGAACGCCCTGCCGCACGAGCTGTCCGGCGGCATGCAGCAGCGCGTGGCGTTGTGCCGCGCGCTGCTGCACCGGCCGCGCGTGCTGCTGATGGACGAGCCGTTCGGCGCGCTGGACGCGCTGACCCGCGAGCAGATGAACGTCGAGCTGCACCGGGTGTGGCGCGAGACCGGCACGACGGTGCTGCTGGTGACGCACTCGATCGCGGAGTCGGTGTACCTGGCGAACCGGGTGGTCGTGCTGACCCGCCGCCCGGCGGTGGTGCAGGAGGTCATCGAGGTCGGCCTGCCGGGAACCCGGGACTACTCCGCGACGATGGCCCGGCCGGAGTTCGCCGCGGCGACGGCGCACATCCGGGACCTGCTGGGAGCGGTGACGGGGCACGACTGACCGGTGGCGGAGCTTCGGCCGAGACCGGGAGAGCGCGGCCGGTTGATCCGATGCCGTGGTTCTCGCGTCCGGCGCGGAGCCGGGGGTGGCCAAGGGCGTTCCGCCACCGCACACCGGTGGTCGTGGTGCCGCCGCACGGCAGCATCCGCCGCCGCGGCGTCGGCCTGCCGGTCACCCGCGTCGTCGCCGACCCCTCTTCGTCCTGCTGCGGAGGACGGCGACCCAGGGGGTTGTAACAGCACTACCGGCTGAGTAGATTCGCCAGGGCCGCTGCATTGGAAAGCGCTTTCCGCTGCCGTGCTGGCACGGCCTGACCCACAGGGTGGTGGGGATGTTCCGACGGTTGTCCCGTTCGGCTGTCACGACAGTGGTTCTCTCGGCGCTGTTCGTGCCCATCGCGTCGGCCCGGCCGGACGTGCCGATCGCCGACCCGTTGCCGACGCCCGGCGCCTCGGGCATCGGGCTCGAGCTGACCGAGGTGGCGCGGCTGCCGAAGTCCGAGCCGGTGCCGCCGCCGACCGACGCCCGGCTGCGCCGCCACAACCGGATCAACCACCTCGGCGAGGTCCCCGACGGCTCCGGCCGGCTGTTCGTGCCGGACATGAACGGCAGGCTGTACCTGCTGGCCGGCGGGGCGCAGCTCGTCTACCTGGACCTGGGCGCGGTCGTCGGTCCCGACTTCCACACCCACCGCGGCCTGGGCAGCGGCTTCGGGTTCGTGGCGTTCCACCCGGACTTCCGGGACAACGGCAGGTTCTACACCGTGCACACCGAGACCGGCTCCGCGCTGACCGGCAGGAAGCCCGACCTGCCGTCGCCGCCGGACGCGCAGGTCCACGGCGTGATCACCGAGTGGACGGCCGCGGACCCCGGCTCGGACGCCTTCTCCGGCACCCGCCGGGAGGTGCTGCGGGTCGGCTTCGCGTCGTTCATCCACGGCTTCCAGGAGATCGGCTTCAACCCGACGGCGCGCCGGTGGCACGAGGACCACGGCCTGCTCTACATCGCCTCCGGGGACGGCGGGATCGGCGCCTCGACGACGGTGCCGCAGGACTTGGCGTCGCCACAGGGGAAAATCCTGCGCATCGATCCGGGCGGCCGTGACGGCGTGAACGGCCAGTACGGCATCCCGCGCTCGAACCCCTTCGTGGACAGGGCAGGCGCGCTCGGCGAGATCTACGCCTACGGCATGCGCGACCCGTACCGGTTCAGCTGGGACGCCGGTGGCGCGCACAAGATGTTCCTCGGCCACATCGGGGAGAAGGCCGTCGACTCCGTGTACGAGGTCCGCAAGGGCGCCAACCTGGGCTGGAGCGAGCGCGAGGGCAACTGGGAGTACCGGCGCGGCGACCCGTCGTGCGGCGTCTTCCCGCTGCCGGCCGACGACGCCAAGTACGGCTACACCTATCCGGTGACGGCGTTCGACCACAACCGGCTGCCGTCCTCCCCACCGTGCGCCGACAGCGGCAACGCGCTGATAGGCGGTTTCGTCTACCGCGGTACCAAGATCCCTTCCCTGCGCGGCAAGTACATCTACGGCGAGGGTGTGAAGGGCCTGATCTACTACGCCGACGAGCACGAGATGCGCGCCGGCCGGCCGATGGCCGTCTCCCGTGAGTTGATGGTCTACGCCGACGGCCGGCTGACCACGCTGAAGGCCCTGGTCGACGATCCGAGCCGGGTCGACCTGAGGTTCGGCCAGGACGCCGGCGGTGAGCTGCACGTGCTGGCCAAGGCGAACGGCAAGGTCTGGAAGGTGACCGGCGCCCGCACCTTCGCGTCCTGCCGCACCGGCCACGACCTCGTCTCCGGCGCCGGGTCCGCGCGCTCGTGGGACCCGGTGACGCCCGAGCTGTGGCGGTTCCCCGGCCGCGAGGTCGTGCTGGCCCGGCCGGGAACCGCCCGCCCGGGACCGCGGCGACCGTTCGAGTACGCGATCCTCACGAAGGGACCGGCGTTCGGCTCGGTGCAGGTCGACGCGTCGGTGCGGCTGGACACGCCGGTCGCCGAGGCCAACCGGGACGTGGTGGTCGTGTTCGGGTATCGGTCGGACACCGAGTTCTACTACGCGCACCTGTCGTCCGACAACAAGATCTACCCGCACAACGGCATCTTCGTCGTCGACAACGCGGACCGGCTGCGGCTGGACCACCAGTGGGACGCCGCGCGGTCCGTCGGGGCCGCTCCCGCGGTCAGCGATCTGGCGTGGCACCGCGTACGGGTCAGGCACTGCGCCGGCTCAGGCGAGATCGCCGTGTACGTCGACGGGTCACCGCATCCGTTGATGACCGCCGTGGACACGACCTTCGCGTCGGGCCGCGTCGGTTTCGGCTCGTTCGACAACATCGGCCGGTTGCGCGACCTCCGCGTGCGGGGCGAAGGAGTCAGGTGATGAAACGACTGCTCGTCCTCGGCACGGCCGTCGTGCTCTGCTTCGGTCCGATGTGGACTCTTCCGGTCACGCCCGCGCACGCCACGTTCGGCGCGGTGCTGCCCACGCTGTCGCGCAACCTGGTGTCGTACTACGACTTCGAGCACCCGGTGCGGGGCAACGAGGCGCTGGAACGGGATCGCGGCCGTTCGGGCACCACGCTGTCGCTCGTCAACGGCGGCGCCGACATGCGGGTGCGCGACGGAGCGTTCCCCGGGTCACGGCACTCGGTGCAGCTCAAGCAGATCACTCCCGAAGCCGCCGGCAACGACGACTGGAAGGCCGGGGTCCACCGCGAGACCGGCGTCCCGTCGTTGACGGCGTTCAACGGCGCGCGCCAGGCGTCGATCATGGGCTGGGTGAAGATGACGGGCCGCAACCCGGCCCCGAACTCCACCACGGCCGATCCGGACGACCTCTACGGCGCGATCGGCCTGGCCGGTGTGCTGTCCGGCGACTCCAACGGCCACGCGGTGCGAGCGCTGCTGGAGCTGATCCAGGTCGACGGCGAGCTGAAGCTCGTGGCTCTGGCCCGGCGGCTCGACGGCGGCGCGTCGCAGACGTTCGCGGCCCTGGAGGACTGGCGGGAGCTGCTGCCCGCGAACGAGTGGGTCTTCCTGGCGGCCACGGTCGACTTCGACACCGGTGCGATGGCCCTGTACCGCAACGCGGAGCCGCTGGCGGGCAGGTACGTCGTCACGGGCGACCCGTGGCGGCTCGCGGGAGAGCCGGAGCCGGACCTGGCGTCGGCCACCGACCCCCGCGGGATCAAGATCGGCGGCAGCTACCCGCAGAACACCCGCGAGGGCAACGCCTGCCACTGCCGGATGGACAGCCTGATGTTCCTCGACCGGGCGGCGAAGCCCTGGGAGGTGCGCCTGCAGTACCGGTGGATGAGCCGGGCCCGTTCGACGCCGTGAGCGGACCGGTGGGACGTGGCTAGCCGAACGCCAGCACGCCCTGGGAAGACGGCTGCATCGTGCTCACCTCGGCCTCGCTCACCTTCATCGTGCCCAGGTCGGAGATCGGCCGGCCGTCCGTGCCGATGAAGGCCACCTTCGCGGGTGGCACGCCCGGCAGTTCGGCCGTCATCTCGTTGATGGCGACCGACTTCGTGTCGTCGTCCACGTCGAGCTGCACCCCGGCGAACGCGGTCTGGCCCGGCTGCAACGTGATCGACGGGCCTTCGCCGGGCACCAGCTTCTGCTCCACCGGGATGGCCGCGCGCTCACCGGCGGCGTCGGTGAAGGAGAGCTTCGGCCAGCCCTGGAACGTGATCGGGGCGGAGCCCTGGTTCGTCGCGGCCAGCAGGCCGAGGCCGGGTTTGCCCTGCATGGTCAGCTCCGCCTTCAGCGCGGGCCCCTGCTCCGCGCTCGCGGACGTGACGGGCACCTGGCCCCGCGGGGCCGTTTCGGCGGTCGGCGCTCCACACGCGGAAATGCCGGCCACGAGAGCGACGACGAGGATCCTGACACGCATCGGCTGCCCTCCGGCTACTCGAGTTGATCACCGTCGAGTACCGGTACGCGGTGTGCGGCAAACCCCGATCGCCCGATCGTGTGGCCCGATCGCCTGTCAGAGCGCGGCGACCCGCACCGCCTTCGCCATCGCCTCGAAGCCCTTGTCACCGGGGTGCAGGTGGTCGCCCTCGTCGTAGTCCGGCCTGATCCGCTGCGGGTCCGCCGGATCGCGGAGCACCGCGTCGAAGTCCACGACGGCGTCGAAGTCGGGGCTGGTCCGGATGAACGCGTTGACGTCCTGCCGCACCCGCTCCAGCTCGTCGGTGTAGCTGAACCAGCCCTTGAACGGCGTGATCGTCGCGCCGATCACCCGCAGCCCGCGGTCGTGCGAGCGGGCGGCGATCTGCTGCAGCGCCGCGATGATCTTCCGCGGGTCGGTCTCGTGCGGGGTCTGCTGGATGTCGTTGATGCCCTCGAACACGACCACCGACCGGACGCCGGACTGCGCCAGCACGTCGCGGTCCAGCCGCGCCAGCGCGTTCACCCCCGCCCCGCCGCCGTCGAGCAGGAGCCGGTTGCCGCTGATGCCCGCGTTCAGCACGCCCAGCCGGGTGTTGACCCGGTCGGCGAGCTGGTCGGGCCAGCGCAGGTTCGCGCCGGGGGTCGAGTTCGCCCCGTCGGTGATCGAGTCGCCGAGCGCCACGACGCTGCCCCGCAACGCCGACGAACGCACGTCCACGCCCGAGACGTAATGCCAGACCTGCGTGCGCTCGCGGAACGCCGCCGCGGACTCGTCGGCCGTGTGGTTGCCGTCGCGGGTGAAGTACGAGTTCTGCATGGCGAGCTGGTGGTGGGTGACCGGGCCGCCCGGCGCCGGCGTGAAGACGGTCACCAGCAGGTCCGAGTCGGCCGGCACGGTCAGCGCCACGCCGTCGCTCACCACGTCGGCGCCGGGAGGGGCGGTGACGGACGTGGCGCCGCCGAACGTGAGGGTGCGCATCGTGCCGGGCATCGCGAGCGGGGTGTCCGGACCGGCCGCGCGCGCCACCGTGACCTGCCCGAACACCACGGGGGTGCGGCCGAAGGCGTTCGACAGGCGCACGCGGATCTCCCGCCCGCCGGCGCTGACGTGCACGATGTTGCGGATCGAGAAGTTCGGATAACCGCCGTCCGTGCCGGGAACGGCGGAGGACGGTGCGGCCGCCCACGTGCCCACCCAGCGCGCGGGTGCGGCCTGCGCGGGCGAGGCCGCGGCCACGAGCAACGCCACTGCCAGCAGAAAGCGCGTCATGCACTCGACCATGGCAGCGCCGCGACCCGGCCGCTATCCGCCGATCTTCGGATCTATGCTCGCCGGATGTGGAACGGGGCTGAGTACCAGCGCAGGTTCGACTCGCTCGCCGAGTCGGGGGTGGACGTGCACGGCGAGGCGGCGTTCGTGCGGGCGTTCGAGCCGAAGACCGCGCTGGACGCCGGGTGCGGCACCGGGCGGGTCGCGATCGAGCTGGCCAGGCACGGCGTCGAGGTCGTCGGGGCGGATCTCGACGAGTCGATGCTCGCCCACGCCAGGGCGCGGGCGCCGCACCTCACCTGGGTGCGGTCCGACCTCGCCGCGCTCGACCTCGGCCGGACGTTCGACGTCGTGGTGATGGCGGGCAACGTGCCGCTGTTCACCGCGCCCGGTACGCAGGGGGACCTGGTGGCCGGTGTCGCGAGGCACGTCGGCGGCGTCCTGGTCGCCGGTTTCAGCCTGGACCGCGGGTACACCGCCGACGAGTACGACGAGCACTGCGCCCTGGCGGGCCTGAGGCTGGTCGAGCGGTTCGCGACCTGGGACCGCCAACCGTTCCGGCACGGCGACTACGCCGTTTCCGTCCACGCGGCCGGCTCCGCCGCCGGGTAGCGCGCTCTAGCGGTACGCCGCCGTCACCGCTTCGACGAAGTCCTCGGTGAGCGCGTCCTCCTCGCGCCAGGCGAGCACGACGGGGCTGGGCGGCATGTCGCGCAGCGGCACGACCGCCAGCTCACCGAGGTCGTGGCCGAGCGGGGCCAGGCCCACGGATCCGTTCCACAGCACGGACTGGACGCATTCCTGCACCGCGCGGACCACCGGTCCCCGGCGGGGTCTGCCGCCGTTCCAGTAGCTCCGCCAGATCTCGTCGGTGCCGTCCGGGAACTGGAACCAGTCGCGATCGTCGAGGTCCCCGGTGGTCAGGTGGTCGCGCCGGGCCGGGGGTCGTCGGCCCGCAGCACCGCGCCGACCGGGTCGCGGCGCAGCACCCTGGTCCTCAGGCCGGTCTTGTCGAACGGGCCGCGGGTGAGGGCGACGTCCACCTGGCCGGTGCGCAGGCCGCAGGTGGGATCGGTCAGGTCGGTCTCGCGGACGCGGACCTCGACGTCCGGATGCCGCCGCCGGAACGCCGCCGCGAGCCTCGCCCCGCCGTTGTCGCCGAGCATGCCGACGGTGAGGGTGGTGCGGCGCAGCTTGCCGCGGATGCGGTCGGCCTGCTCGAGCAACGCCCTCGCCTCGACCAGCAGGGTCTCGCCCGCCTCGGTGAGGCGGACACCGGCGGACGAGCGCTGGAGCAGCGCCGCGCCGAGGTCGTTCTCCAGGTGCTTGATCGCGCGGCTGAGCGGTGGCTGGCTCATGTGCAGGCGCTGGGCGGCGCGGCCGAAGTGGAGCTCCTCGGCGACCGCGACGAAGTAGCGCAGTGTCCGCAGCTCCATGATCAGCCAAGATACCCGCGCGGTATCGGGAGTGCCCAACCGGTCTTGGACGGCGCGCGGGGCGTGGCGGTGAGGTGGGTGGCATGAACCTCCCAGATCCCGTCGTCCAGGTCTCCGGCGCCGTCGAGGTGGCGCCCGATGTGCTGGTCATCCCGAACGACCACGTCTCGCTCGTGCCCAACATCGGTGTCATCGGTGGCGCCGAAGCAGTGCTGGTGGTGGACACCGGACTCGGTGCCGACAACGCGTCCGCGGTGCTCGCGTTCGCGTCGGAGGTGGCGCGCGGCCGGCGGGTCCTGCTGACGACGACGCACTTCCACCCGGAGCACGCGTTCGGTGCTTCCGCGTTCGGAGGGTCCTATGTGGTGAACCGCGCGCAGGCGGATGACTTGGCGCGCAGGGGATCCGCCTACCTGGAGATGTTCCGGGGGTTCGGCGGCGCCGTCGCCGGACGGTGACCGGCACCGAGGTGCCGGTGCCGGACGTGGTGTTCGACGGGGTGCACTCGCTCGACCTCGGCGGCCGCACCGTCCTGTTGCGACCGACCGGACGCGGGCACACGGTGGGGGACCAAGTGGTCGAGGTGCCGGACGCCGGCGTGCTGTTCACCGGCGACCTCGCCGAGACGGGCCAGTTCGCGATCTTCCCGTGGTTCCCGCCGCACGACGCGGACGTCTCCGGCGTCGGGTGGATCGAGGTGCTGGACCGGTTGATCGCCGCCGGGCCGCGCGTGGTCGTGCCGGGCCACGGGTCGGTGGGTGGTGTCGGCGTCCTGGAGGGGGTCCGGGACTACCTGCGGGAGCTGCGGGACGAGACCTGGCGCCGGCGTGACTCCGCGATGGGTGTCGAGGAGATCGTGGCGGAGGTCCGGGCGGTGCTCGTGGAGCGGCACCCAGGGTGGGCGGGGCAGGAGTGGATCGAACCCGGTGTCGGGTGCCTTTGCGCTGAGTACGGTATGCGCGGTAGCTTCAGTGCTGACTAAAGAGAGCCTTCGCTGCGGTGCGCCCAAGGCGGTGCTCGGTTTCGGTTATCCGCGCAAAGAGGCAAACCCGCCCGGTCGCGGACGAGGTGCGCGGCAGCGCCACGGCGCGGACGTCGGTGACGTCAGGCGATCCTCCAGGCCGCGCTGCCGTTGTGCAGGAGGCCGGGACGAGCGGCCGGGCCGACGAGCGACATGACCTGGTGGGCACCGGACCTCGGGGTCGCGGTGATGATCGTGTCCTCGCCGAGCCGGACCACCTCGACCCGGTTCTCCGGCTTGCCGGAGAAGGACCTGGCGAGGTCGTTGCGCGGGCGGTAGGTCAGGAACGCCCTGCCGCCCTCGGTGCCGAGGGTGATGTCGTGCAGGGTGGTGCGGTAGGTGCCGCACCACCCGTCCTCGATCGGCTCCGGGGCGGCCGGCGGTGCCGCAGGAGGCGGAGCCGGCAGGCCGGCGGCGGTGAAGATCTCGTGGGCCAACGCCTCGGCGGCCGTGCTGTTGGTCAGCACGACCACCGCCAGCCCCGCTGACGGGAGCACGCGCAGGAACGCCTTCTGTCCACGGGAGACACCGGTGTGGCCGACCGCGCCGCCGGGGTGGCGCATCCAGCCGAGGCCCCAGCCGCTGATGCCGCCGCCGAAGTCGGGGACGGAGCAGGGCTGCGGTTCGCGCAGGGCCGCGAGGGCGGGATCGGTGAGGTGCGGGCGGACGAACTCCAGCAGGTCGCGAGCGCTCATGGCGAGGTGCGCGCCGCTCGGGGCGGTGGCCTGCGAGCCGGCCAGCCTCGTGGTCGGAACGCCGCCGTCGTGGCCCACCGCGGTGTGGCGGGGGTTCGCCTCGTGGCCGCCGGTGGCGACGGTGCGCAGGCCCAGCGGTGTGGCCAGCCGCTCGCGGAGCACGTCGTGGAAGGGCTTGCCGCGCAGTACCTCCACCAGCCGGCCGAGCACGACGAACCCGCTGTTGGAGTACGAGAAGACGGCGCCCGGCGGGAAGGGGTGGTCGGCGCCGGCGAGCGCGGCCACGAACTCCTCGGTGGTGGCGGCGCCCGTGACGTGGTTGGCGTCCAGGCCGCCGGTGTGGGCGAGGAGGTGGCGCGGGGTCAGCGACGCGGTGGCGTGGGCGTCGTTGAGCAGGAAGCCGGGAAGCTGGTCGCGCACCGGCCGGTCGAGGTCCACGAGCCCCTCGCCCACGAGCTGCTGCACCAGCGTCGCCGTCCAGACCTTGGTGATCGAGCCGATCCTGAAGGCCGAGAACGGTGTCACCCCGGCGCCGGTGTGGCGGCTGAGCACGCCCGCCGCCTCGTCCTCGACCACGCCGTCCGCGAGCACCGCGACCTGTGCGCCCGGAATGTCATGTTTTGTGATGAGTTCCCGCAGATTCCACCCCATCGGAAGATGTTATGTGATAATCGACAAACCGGCAAATACGAGCGAATCGGACAATTGTTGGTGAACGCCGTAATTCAGCAATTCTTTGTTGCACCTCGTTGGCAGCTTCATGATTTGCCGTTTCCGCTGGTGGAAGCGCTGAAGCAGTTCGGTTGGAAACCAATTGAGACCGGGGGTGGTCCGTGGTGGTGAGAGCGTGACCACACTCCATTCCTCTTTTCACTCGATCGAGTGAAAAGTGGAGTAATGAACCTAAGGCGGTCCCTTCCGGCTCTTCTGCCGCTCGTGCTCACCGCGTCCTTCTTCGCGGTCGGCACGGCCGAGTCGGGGACACCGAAGCAGAGTCCCGTCAACGTCACGCCGAACGCGATCCGGTTCGACCCGCACGCGCCCAAGCTCGACGTCACGTACGGGCACTCCGCGCTGGAGTTGAAGTACATCCGCAAGGACACGACCGCGGCGGACGGCTGCACGGTCCGCCACCACGAGGAGACCGAGGAGGCGGAGGTCGAGCCCGGATCGGGCCACGTCACCGTCGCCGGCACCCGGTACGACCTGGTGCAGTTCCACTTCCACACGCCGTCGGAGCACCGGTTCGCCGGCCGCGCCACGCCGCTGGAGATGCACCTCGTGCACCGCAGCGCGGAGGGCAAGCTGCTGGTGGTCGGCGTCCCGCTGGTCGTCGGCTCGCACTCCGTCGTGGACGACGTCCTGGCGACGCTCTCGCCCGAGTGCGGTGCTCCGGTGGAGATCGAGCCCGTCGACCTCACCCGGTTGCTGCCGCCCGGTCACCACACGCTGCACTACACCGGCTCGCTCACCACGGCGCCGTTCACCGAGGGCGTCGAGTGGTACCTCACCGGCGAGCAGCACGTGACGGCCGCGACGATCGCGCGCTTCAAGGGCCTGTTCACCGCGGGCAACGCCCGGGAGGCGCAGCCGCTCAACGGCCGGACCCTCGTCGAGGTCCCGCGCATTTGAGCAGGGGAGTGCGAGGCCGGTCCTCATCGGGGACCGGCCTTGCGCGTGCCGCGAAGGGAGACGTCGTGCCCCGGTGTGAGCAGTGGCACCGGCCGGACGCTTCTGAAGCGCGTCAGAAGCGCCGTAGGATGGTTCCAGTCGCTAACTAATTCGTCCTGCGTCAGCGCCGACAGCGGGCACTTCGACCAGGAGCGAATGTGAACACCACCCGCGCCATGACCGCTCTCGCGCTCGGCGGGTTCGGCATCGGCACGACCGAGTTCGCGACGATGGGCCTGCTGCCGCAGATCGCGGAGACCTTCGGCATCCCCGACTACGAGGCGGGCCACGCGATCAGCCTCTACGCCGCCGGTGTCGTCGTCGGCGCGCCGTTGATCGCCGTGCTGGGCGCCAAGCTGCCGCGCAAGGGCATGCTGATCGGCCTGATGCTCGCGGTCGCGCTGGGCAACGGGCTGTCGGCCGCCGCTCAGGACAAGACGCTCCTGCTCCTGGCCCGGTTCGTCGCCGGGCTGCCGCACGGCGCGTTCTTCGGCATCGCCGCGGTCGTCGCCGCCACGCTCGTCGCTCCGGAACGGCGCGGCACCGCGGTCGCCCGCGTGATGGTCGGTCTGACCGTGGCCAACCTGGTCGGTGTGCCGCTCGCGACGGCGGCGGGCCAGCAGATCGGCTGGCGCACCGCCTACCTCGCGGTCGCGGTGATCGCCCTGGTCACGGCGGCGGCGATCGCGGCGTGGGTGCCGCGGGTGGCCAAGGTCGAGGGCGCGTCGATGAAGGGCGAGGTCCGCGCGTTCGGCCGCCCGACGGTCTGGTTCGCGATCTTCACCGGCATGATCGGCTTCGGCGGCATGTTCGCCGTCTACTCCTACGTCGCCCCGCTGACGACCGAGGTCGCCGGACTGCCCGCGTCCGTGGTGCCGTGGATGCTCGCGGTGTTCGGCCTCGGCATGACGCTCGGCGCGACGTTCGGCGGCCGGTTCGTGGACCGCTCCTCGACGGGCTCGGTCTTCGGCGGCCTGATCGCGGTGTGCGTGATCCTCGCGCTGTTCGGGTTGACCGCGTCCGTCCCCGGCCTGATGTTCGTCTTCCTGTTCCTGCTGGGTCTCGTCGTGCAGATCCTCGCGGCCGCCCTGCAGATCCGGCTGATGGACGCCTCGCCGGACGCGCCGTCGCTCGCGTCGTCGTCCAACCACTCCTCGCTCAACGTCGCCAACGGCGCGGGCGCGTGGCTCGGCGGTCTCGCCATCGCGGCGGGCTGGGGCTACACGTCGACGGCCTGGGTCGGTGTGGCGCTGTCGCTCGCGGGCCTCGCGATCGCGGTGGCGTCGGTGCTCTACGAGCGGCGTGCCTTGACGCGGGAGACCACGAACCAGCCGATGGCGATGGCGAGCGCGACCAGCACCACGGTCGACACCCAGCCCAGGTAGCGGTCGACGAGCTGGTAGTTCTCGCCGAGCGCGTAGCCCGCGAGGATCAGCGCGGTGTTCCAGATCAGGCTGCCGGCCGCCGTGTAGGCGGTGAACTTCACGATCGGCATCCCGGAGACCCCGGCCGGGATGGAGATCAGGCTGCGCACGACCGGCACCATCCGCCCGATGAACACGGCCTTGTTGCCGTGCTTGTCGAACCACTCGTCGGACTTGTCCACATCGGACACGGTGACGAACGGGATCCTGTCCGCGATCTTGCGCAGCCGCTCCAGCCCGAGCCACGTGCCCAGGCCGTACAGCACCAGGGCGCCCACGACCGATCCGGCCGTGGTCCACAGGATCGCCGCGATCAGGGAGATCTTGCCCTGACCGGCGGTGAACCCCGCCAGCGGCAGGATCACCTCGCTCGGCACCGGCGGGAACACGTTCTCCAGCGCGACCGCGAGGCCGGCGCCGGGTGAGCCGAGCGCCTCCATCAGCTTGGTGATCCACTCCATGGCTGTCGAAATACCCGTTTCCTCCCGTGGCTCAACCTCCGGGTGTTCCAGGGGGTGCGGCGCGGCCCCGCTCGCCCGGTGATCGCCCGCAGGTCTACCGTTGTTGCCTCCTCCCGCCGGGGAGGAGAACAGGGAGGCGGACGGTGCGAGGCGTGATCGCGGCGGGCCACCCGCTCACCGCAGGGGCGGGCGCGTCGATGCTGCGCGCCGGCGGGAACGCCGTGGACGCGGCCGTCGCGGCGATGCTGACGTCCTGCGTCACCGAGCCGCTGCTGACCGGGCTCGGCGCGGCCGGTTACCTGGTGGTCGCACCGGCCGGTGAGGCCCCGGTCCTGCTGGACTTCTCCGCCGAGGCCCCCGGACGCGACCGCACCGGCGACCGGGCGCCGCTCGCCCCCGTCACCGTCCACTTCGGTGACGCCCAGCAGGAGTTCCACGCCGGACCGTCCTCGGTCGCCGCGTACGGCCTGCCCGCCGGCGCCGCGCTGGCCGCCACGTACGGCCGGGCACCGCTCGAGGAACTCGTGGCCACGGCGGCAAAGCACGCCCGTGAGGGGCACCGGATCAACCGGTACCAGGCGTACGTCACCTCACTGCTGCTGCCGCTCGCCCGCAGCGCGGGCCTCACCGCGTTCGAGGAGGGCGAGCTCCTCGTCCAGCCCGAGCTCGCCGAGGCGCTCGACCGGCTGGGCAGCGAGGGCGCGGCCCCGTTCTACACCGGCGACATCGCGGGCGCGGTCGCCGGCTGGATCACCGCGCACGGCGGCGACCTGTCCCGCGCCGATCTGGCCGCGTACCGGGTGGCCGTGCGCGAACCGCTGCACGTGCGGCACCGCGGCCGCGACATCCACACGAACCCGCCGCCCGCCGCCGGCGGTGCGCTGCTCGCGCAGATGCTGGAGGCGTTGCCGGACAACCCGTCGCAGCAGGACCTCGTCCGCGCGCTGGCCACCCCCAAGACGCACCTGAACCGCCTCGGCTCCACCACGCACATCTCCGTGCTCGACGCCGACGGCACGGCGTGCTCGGTCACGACCACGAACGGCGCCGGCTCGGGCATCTCGATCGCGGGCGTGCACCTGAACAACATGATGGGGGAGGAGGACCTGTCGCCAGACGGGTTCTTCAGCCACGCGCCCGGCGACCGGCTGCCGTCGATGATGGCGCCGACCGTGGCGACCAGGGACGGGCGGGCGGAGCTCGTGCTCGGCAGCGCGGGGTCGAGCCGGATCTGCGGCGCGATCCTGCAGGTGCTCGTGAACGTCCTGGACCGCGGCATGCCCGCCCAGGAGGCCGTCGACGCGCCGCGAATGCACCTCAGCGGAGACCACCTGCACGTCGAACCGGGAATTCGGCCGGAAAGCGAACTCCCGGTGACGTTCTTCCGTGCGCCGAACATGTTCTTCGGCGGGTGCCAGGTGGTCGAAATGACCGAATCGGGCCTGCTCAGGGGTGGTGCGGATCACCGCAGGGACGGTGCTTTCGCCGTGGTGTGAGAGATTGCCCGCATAATGGGATACCCGGTTTCCTGATTCACGGCTCAACCCGCACGATGGGGCGGTGACGGCACTCAGCGAGAAACGGTCCTCTCCGCTCCTGTCCCGCACTTTCCTCCAACTCTCCGTCATCAGCGTCGTGTCCGGCGTCTCGATGGCGTTCGCGCTGCCGTTCAACTCGCTGTTCCTCACCAGCGAGGTCAAGGTCACGCCGTTCCAGCTCGGCTTCTTCCTGATCGTGAGCCCGCTCGCGTCGGTCGTCGCCAGCACGATCATGGGCAGGCTGTCCGACGGCCGGGTGCAGCGCCGGTACATGCTCGCCGTGGGCGGTGTCGCCGGCGCGATCGGCTACGGGCTGTTCGCCGTGCTGCGCGACTACTGGTTCCTGCTCGGCACGTCGGTGGTCTTCGTGGCGGTCACGGCGTCGTTGCTGCCGCAGCTCTTCGCGTACGGCCGGCAGGTCTCCCGAGGACCGTCGATGGTGATCAGCGTCCTGCGCACGCTGCTCTCGGTCTCCTGGGTCGCCGGGCCGCCGGTGGCCGCGCTGCTGGTCGCGCAGACCGGCTGGGTGGGCCTGTTCGCCTCCACGGCCGTCCTCCAGCTCGGTGTCGCCGTCCTGGCGATCACGTTGCCGGTGCCCGCGGCGGAACCCGTCGAGGAGGCGCACGAGGAGGAAGCGGCCGGATCGCCACGCGGCACCATGTCGGTCGTCTCGGGCGCGTTCACGTTCCTGCAGGGCGCCGTGTCGCTCGCGGTGGGCGGCTTGCCGCTGCTGGTCACCACCGAGCTCGGGGGCACCGCCGGCGACGCCGGGCTCGCGATGGGCCTGTGCGCGGCGCTGGAGATCCCGCTGATGCTGTGGTTCGGGTCGTTGGCGAACCGGATGTCGCAGCACAAGCTCGTGCTCGCCGGCGCGGCGATCTCGTTGAGCTACCACGGGCTGATGGTGTTCACCGAGTCCATCTGGCAGGTGATGGCCGCACAGGTGCTGCACGCCATCGTCATCTCGCTGGTGATGGGCGTGGGCATCACCTACTTCCAGAGCCTCGACCCCGGCCGGCCCGGCCACGCCACGACGATGTTCAGCAACACCCAGATCGTCGGCGGCATGATCGCGGGCGCGCTGCTCGGCGTCTCCCAGCAGCTCGGCTTCCGCTGGGTCTACGGGTTCAGCTTCTCGATGTGCGTGCTGGGGCTCGCGCTGCTGCTCGTGGCGGGCAGGCTCACCGGATCGCCGAGGCGGTGACCGCCGGCTCGCCGCCGGCGCCGGGGCGGAAGATCCCCTTGACGGTCCCGAAGCCCAGGCTCGGGTTGCGGCGCAACGCGGAGCCCTCCACCGACATGGAGCCCTCCACCGACATGGAGCCCGAGGTGTCGTTGCCGACGAAGAACACCGCACCGCCGCCCTCGTCGGCCTGGTTGTCACCGATCAGCGAGCCGGCGATGCGCAGGGTGAACGCGTTGCCGTCGGTGTAGATCGCGCCACCGCTGCCGCCTCCCGGAGTGCCACCGCGTGCCGGGTTCGCGCCGCGGCCGATCGCCTTGTTGCCCCGCACCATGCTGTCGAGGACCACCCACCGCGCACGAGCAGCGCGCCGGAGTTCGTGCGGACCTTCGCGGTCGCGGCCATCGGGATGGTGAGCGGGTTCGGCCCGCAGTCGAACGTGATGACCCCGCCGGCGGCCACCGCGTCGACCACGGCTTGCGAGGTGCAGGCCGCGGGCGTGCCGGTGCCGATCACGCGGGTGGGCTTGGAGGTGTCCTCGGCGGCGGCTTCCGGCGGCACGGCGGCGGGGCAAGCGCGATGCCGTCGTTGACCTGCGAGTCAGGTTTCCGGACACCAACGTGAAAGAACCACGCGTTCGGGTGGTTCACCGCCCCTGGCACACTGCGCTGCGTGCCGACCCAGTTCCCCGACGAACGACCGACCGAGCGCCACGTGGCGCCCGATCCGGCCCTGATGGAGGCGGCCCGCGCCCGAGGCCGCGCACGCTGGGCCGCCGCGGGCCGTCCGCCGGCGCAGGAGGAGGAACCGCCGAGCCACCCGGTGCGGCTGCGCACCGCCGCGGTCGCCGCCACGGCCGCGCTCCTGGTGCTCGCGGGCGTGGCGGTCGTGACGTTCGACGGCGGGTCCGACGACAGCGGCGCCGGCACCGCGCAGCCCGCGCACAGCTACCTGCCCGGCCTGATCACGCCGCCGGAGGACCTGCCGGAGCAGAACTGGCCGGTGGCGGCGGACCCGGCCACCGCGTCGCCGGCGCCCGGCCTGGTGCCGACGGGCACCCAGGCCGTGGTGCCGCCGGCGACCAGGGCGGCCGGCGGCACCAGGTCCTTCACGACGGGTCCCGGCTGCGGTGGCTACACCGGTGTCGGCTCCTACCGCGACGGCAGGAAGGGCTGGGTCGACCACGGCGACGGCAGGTGCGGCTCGACGTTCGTGTCGATCCCGATGTCCGGCGACGCGCGGCGGGACGACGGCTCCGCGTACGGCATGTGGACGTTCGCCGCGTCCGGCACGTGCGAGATCTCGGTGCACGTCCCGAACGGCAGCCTGGAGCAGGTCGGCGGTAACCCGACCGTGTACTACGTCTTCGACCGCAACGGCGTCGGCGGCACCCCGATGGCGTCGTTCGCGATCAAGCAGGTCGACAAGCGCGGCCAGTGGGTCACCGCGGGGAGGTTCAAGGCCAGCGGAAACCTGACCGTGCAGCTCCTCACCCGAGGTCAGGACCGGAACGGTGCCGGACCCACCCACGCCCATCACGCCGCGAGCGCGGTCAGGGCAGACTGCACGCCGTGACGAGAGATCTTCATCTGGTCCGGCACGGCGAGGCCACGAAGGACAGGTCGCGGCTGACCGCGCGCGGGCGCAGGCAGGCTGAGCTGCTCGCGGAACGGCTGCGGGGCACGGGTTTCGCGGCCGTGCACCACGGGCCGCTCCCGCGAGCGGCGGAAACGGCGGCGATCGTCGCCGCGGTGCTGCGCGTGCCCTGCCGCGTCGAGGCGGCCGCCGACGACTTCGTGCCGCACTTCGTCCCCGGCCACGACGAGTTCTTCGACCGGTTCCCGGAGTCGGAACGCACGCGGGGACCGGCGCTGGCGCACGAGGCCGAGACGCGGTTCGCGCGTCCCGGCGACGGCCCGGTGCTGGTGGTGACCCACGCGTTCCTGATCGGCTGGCTGGTGCGCGACGCCCTGGACGCCCCGCCGGAGCGCTGGCTGGCGCTCGACCACGACAACGCCGCGCTGACCGTGATCCGCTACCGGACGGGCGCGCCGCCCGCCCTGGTGCGGTTCAACGACTCCGGCCACCTCGGCTCGCTTTGAGCGTGAGCAGGGTGATCTCGCTGGGCGCGAACACGCGCATCGGCGGGCCCCAGAAGCCGGAGCCGCGGCTGGTGTAGAGCTGGGTGCGCTCGCCGTGCCTGCTCAGGCCCGCGACGACCGGCTGCTGGAGCCGGACGAGGTAGTGGAACGGCCAGATCTGGCCGCCGTGGGTGTGCCCGGACAGTTGCAGGTCCACGCCCGCGGCCACGGCCTTCCCGACCTCCGAGGGCTGGTGCGCGAGCAACACGACCGGGACGTCCTCGTCGGCGCCGCGCAGCGCCCTGGCGAGGTCGGCGGAGTGGCCGGGCTCGCCGGAGTGGTCGGCCGTGACGTCGTCGACGCCCGCGAACACCAGGCGGGCGTCGCCGCGGACGAGCGTCACGTGCTCGTTGCGCAGGGCCTTCCAGCCCAGGCGCGTCATCAGGTCGATCCAGCCCTGCGCGCCCGAGTAGTACTCGTGGTTGCCGGTGATGTAGAAGCGGTGTTCGGCGGTCACGTCGCCCAGCGGCGCGGCCTGCTCGAGGCGCTGCTCGGCCGTGCCGTCCGCGATGTCGCCCACGTGCACGGCGACGTCGGCGCCGAGCCCGTTGACCGCGTCGACCATGCCGCGCGACCACTTCGCGCGGTTGATCGCGCCGTAGTGGGTGTCGGTGACGACCGCGATGGTCAGGCCGTCGAACGCCGGGTCGAGGCGCGGGATCGTGACGTCCTGGCGCTTGATCCGCGGCACGCGCATCGCCTCGTGGACGCCGTAGGCCGTGACGGTGAGGATGATCCCGGCGAGCAGGACCGCGACCAACCGGGCGCGGAACGGGTTCTCGACGCCACCGAGCGCGAGGCCCAGCCGCAGGACGTCGGTGATCAGGGTCCAGACGAACGCGATCCACACGAACCCGAGCAGGAAGTGCGAGATCCGCGCCGCCCGGTCGCTGCCGCGCCGGGTGAACAGCACGATCATCGCGATGGCCGCGGCGGCGAACACGACGGCGGCGATCGGGCGCACCGGGTCCGGCCACCGCGCACCGGCCGCGAAGAGCCCTTCGAACGGCACCCAGAACAGCAACGTCGTGACGGCCAGCAGGACGAGCGTGAAAACCACCCGCCGCACCGTGATCCGTGGCCGGGTAGCGGTGGTCGTCATGTGCGCATCCTCCTGAGCTCGGTCAAAGTGTCACAACGCACGGGAGCCGTCGTTTGTTCGCTTGAGGTCCGTCACACGCCTGCCACGCCCGCGGGAGGCAACCGCCCGGGCGACCGGGAGTCCTGATATCAGTACTGCCGGATCCGACGACCTGGAGTGGGCCCATGATCTTCTACAACGACGAGGAGAGCCGCACGCTGCGCACGGCCGTGTACGGCGCGATGCTGCTGGTCTCCCATGCCGACCCCGGTCCCGTGCTGGAGGAGCGGTTCGCCGGCCTGCGCGCCCTCCGGCACCTGTCGCCGGACCTGCGCGTCGTCATGGGCGCGGCGCGGCCGTCCGTGCCCACCGGCACCGACGAGGAGATCGAGCCCGTCGTCCTGGAGGCCCTGCGCGCCTCGATGAAGATCCTGTCGGTCCGGTCACCGGAGGACGCCGCCGGCTTCCCGCGCGCCGTGCTGGCGATCGCGCGCGAGGTGGCCGAGGCGGACGGCGTGGTCGTCGACTCCGAGGACGCGATGGTGGCCCGCATCGAGGGTGCGCTCGTCCTCTGACGGACCGGGTCTGCCAGAGTCTGCGCGTGCTGGAGATCGTGGTTCGGACCGAAGGCGGGGAACGGCACGTCCGCGTGCCGGCCGGGGAGCTGGCCGGCCTGGTCCGGCGCATCGGTGCCGAAGCCGACCGGTTCCTGGTGGTCCAGCGGATACCCGACCTGCCGGACGTCTTCGTCCAGGTCTGGCACGAGACCGGTGGTGACTACGCGATCGAGCACCGCGACGGCGCCGCCGACCGGCATTTCGAGGCGGTGGCCGACGGGCCGGGGGCCGTGGCCGCGGCGATCACCGGCTGGGCTCGCCGGGAGGCCGGGTGGGACAGCGGTCTGACCTGGTCGGTGCTCGACGTGGGCCCCGCCCCCGAGGTGCCGCCGCTCGACCTCGGCGAGGACGAGCGCGAGGTGCTGGAGAGGCGCGTCCGCGAGGTGCTGGCCGGCGGCTACGCCTCCCGCGCCGAGCTGGCGGAGCTCGCCGAGGAGTACCTGGTCACCGAGGAGCGCCGGCCCGTCTCGCGGGAGCAGGCCGTGGTGCTGGCCGACCGGTTGTGGCGGGAACGGGTCGCGGAGCAGGCCTCGTGGCAGGGCGAGACCGACCCCGAGCGGATCAGCCGGGCCTTCGCCGCTCTGCGGCGGGCCCGCATCACCGCCCGCGAGAACTTCACCTGCTGCCGCGCCTGCGGCCAAGCCGGGATAGGCGGTGAAGGCGGCCCCGACGCCCGCGGTTTCGTCTACTTCCACGCCCAGTGCACGGACGCCGCCGTGGCCGGTCACGGGCTGACGTTGCTCTACGGCGGCTTCGACGGCTCGCCCGGGACGACGGCGGCCATCGGTGATGAGGTCGTGGCCGCCCTCGAAGCAGCCGGCCTGCGTGCCGAGTGGAACCGCGATCCCGGCCGGTCCATCACCGTCACCCCGCTGGACTGGCGCCGCCGCCTGGTCGGCTAGTCACCGCACCGGCCGGACCCGCACCCGTTCGAAGGATCCGTAGGCCGGATGGCCGATAGCGCCACACCGGTGCGGTGGCAGGGTGGATCTCCTTAGGGGATCAACGCTGGGGGAGTGCCGCCATGGACCTGTCTCGTCGCGAACTGCTGGCCCGCACCGGCCAGGCCGCCGCCGTCGCCACCGCCGCGTCCACCGCGACCGCGCTCACGAACGGCACCGCGCAGGCGGACGCGGGCGTGACGCTGACGCAGGGCACCAACATCTCGGTGTCGCGATCGGCCGACGGCAAGTGGCTCGCCATGGACCTGGTCACCGCGATCTGGGTTCTCCCCGCCACGGGCGGGCGGGCGCGCAGGCTCACCGACGAGCTGCAGGACGCCACGTTGCCGTCGTTCGGGCCGGACGGCCGGATCGCCTTCCAGTCCTACCGGGACGGCAACTACCACCTCTACGTCATCGGGCTCGACGGCCGCGGGCTGCGGCAGCTCACGCGGGGCAGGTACGACCACCGCGAGCCCGCGTTCTCGCCGGACGGCACGAAGATCGCGTTCGTCAGCGACCGCGCCGGCAGCTACGGCGTGCACGTCCTGGACCTGGCGTCCGGAGCGATCACGCGGCTCACCGAGGCCCCCGACGACGCGGCCGCGCCCCAGTGGTCGCCCGACGGCGAGCGGATCATCTTCGTGGTCGGCACCGCGACGGTCGAGACCGTGACGCTGGACGGCACGCGCGAGCGGCTGGTCACGGCACCGGCGGGCGCGCAGCTCTTCGGGGCGGCGTTCGGACCGGGAGGCCGGGCCAGCTACACGGTGGTGCGGCCGGGCCAGGCCGACCTGGTGCTGGGGACGACCCCGGTGGTCACCGGGCAGGACGTCTTCGGGTTCGCGCCGATCTGGGACGGCGACAGCGTCCTCTACACCGCCGACGGCAAGATCCGGCTGCGGGCCGGCGGTACCACGAAGGACATCCCGTTCGAGGCGACCGTGCCGGTGCGCAGGGTCCGGCGCCGCCGGACGAGGAACCTCACTGGAGGCCCGGTCAAGGGCATCGCGAGCCCGGTGGTGTCGAGCGACGGCAAGATCGCGTTCCGGGCGCTCAACGCGATCCACCTGCTGAGCGGCGGCAGGACCACCAGGCTGACCGACGGGCGGTACTTCGACTCCGATCCCGACTTCTCGCCCGACGGCACCAGACTGGTCTACGCGAGCGACCGCACCGGCGTCGCGCAGCTCCGGATCCGCGACCTCAGGACGGGCGCGGACGAGCTGTACGCCCCGGCGCCCGGCGCGCAGACCACGCCGCGGTTCTCCCCGGACGGCACCAAGGTCGCCTACGTCGACCAGGACGGCCAGGTCTGGGTCGCGGACGCCACCGGGCGGCGGCAGATCACCCCGGCGCTGTTCCAGCCGGGCAGGCCCACGTGGTCCGCGGACGGCACGGTCGTGGCGCTGGCCGCGGTGAAGCCGTTCTCGCGCCGGTTCCGCGAGGGCACCAGCCAGATCCTCTCGGTGGACCTGGCCTCCGGCGAGCTGAGCTACACCGAGCCCATGCCGTTCCGCTCCATCGCGACCCGCGGCGACGACGGTCCGGTCTTCTCGCCGGACGGCAAGCACGTCGCGTTCGTCGTGGAGAGCGTCGCGTGGGTCGTGCCCGTCGACGCCAAGGGCGCCTTCACCGGCGAGCCGCGCCAGGTCACCCGCGAAGTCACCGACTCGCTGGCGTGGCACGGCGACGACCTCGTCTACCTCAGCAACGGCCGGCTGCGACGGTCCACACTGGACGGACGAGCGACCGCGATCCGGCTGAACCTCAGCTACAGCAGGGCCCGCGCTCCCGAACGCAAGGTCGTGCGCGTCGGTGCCTGCTGGGACGGCGAGGCGGAGGGCCTGCGCCGCGACGTCGACATCGTCGTGGCGAACGGCCGCGTCGAGGAGGTGCGGCCCCACCGCGGCCACGCCGACGTCGACGCGTCGGAGCTGACGGCGATCCCCGGCCTGATCGACGCCCACAACCACTGGCACCTGCGCGGCCGCCAGTGGGGAGCGCGGCAGGGCAACGTCTGGCTCGCCTACGGCATCACGACCGTCCGCTCACCGGGCGACCCGGTGTACCAGATGGTCGAGACCCGCGAGGCGCTCGCCGCCGGCACCCTGACCGGCCCGCGGTTCTACGCCACCGGCGAGGCCATCGACGGCTCCCGCGTCTACTACAACTTCATGCGCCCGACGCTCAGCCGGGCGCAACTCGACCTCGAGCTGCGCCGCGCGCACGAGCTCGGCTACGACATGATCAAAACCTACGTCCGCCTGCCGGTGGAACTGCAACGCGCGGCCGTGCGGCGGTCCCGCGTCCCGCTGTCGTCGCACTACCTCTACCCGGCCGCCAACCTCGGCATGGACGGCATGGAGCACGTCGGCGCCACCAACCGCCTCGGCTACTCCCACACCGTGACGCGGCTGGGCAAGGCCTACCAGGACGTGGTGGAGCTGTTCGTGCGGTCCGGCATGTCGATGACGCCGACCCTGTTCCACAGCCGGGCCCTGTTCGCCGAGGACAAGTCGCTGGCACTGGACGAACGCACCCGCGTGCTCTTCCCGCCGTGGGAGTACGAGCGCTACCTCGCCGAGGCCGACAGCGGCGGCAGCAGCTCGTCGGCCGCCATCCTGCGCAACTGGGTGGAGTTCGCGCTGGCGGTGCACCGGGGCGGAGGCCTGGTCATCTGCGGCACGGACGCGCCCCTCGACGCGCCCGCCACCGCCACTCACATGAACCTGCGCGCGATGGTCAAGTACGGCTTCACACCACGGGAAGCGCTCATCACCGCGACCCGCAACCCGGCCCGCTGGCTCGGCCTGCCGATCGGCGCGATCAAGCCGGGCGCGCCCGCCGACGTCGCGTTCGTGTCCGGCAACCCGTTGCAGGACATCAGGGACGCCGCGAACGTGCGGCAGGTGATGGTCGGCGGTCATCTGCACCGGGTGCCGGACCTGCTGGCGCCGTACCGGAACCAGGCCGGGGTGTCGGCCGAGCGGCCGGCGTTGGCGCCGCTCGCCTCGGCGGAGAACAAGCACTGGTGGCACGAGCCGGAGTGGGCCGAGCGCGTCTGCTGCGACCACTGAGGACTCCCACCGCGGTGCCGCCCGGTCGCCGCCGGGCCGGAACCGGCCTCGCGCAGGGTGCCGGTGCGGTGGACGACGGCGAGGCGTGGTCGTGCCGCGGGAGGGCCACGCCCGTGCCTGGGCCCGCACAGCCGGCAGGTCTGCTCCGGTGCGCGTTCCCGCGGGGTGGCGGCAGGCCATCGCCCCACCGGAAATGACCTGCGTCGGCCGAGGGGGCCGTGAAACGATCACGCCATGACAGCCTTCGCGACCCCCGAGGACATCGCCGCCCGCACCGCCGCGGCCACGAACGCCGCGGTGGCGGCAGGTCGTGACCTCGGCCTGGAGATCACCGAGGGCAGGGTGCTCTACGAGCTGTTCTCCGTCGTGGTCCACCTCGTGCCGTCGCCGGTGGTGGCCCGCGTGCCCACCGTCCTGCCGCACACCACGACGCCGGAGAGCCTCGCGCGGCGCCAGCGGCAGGAGCTGGACGTCGCGCAGTGGCTGCACGACCAGGGCACGCCGGTGATCCCGCCGAGCACGCTGGTGCCGCGCGAACCGGTCCAGCGGGACGGCTTCTCGATCACCTTCTGGCCGTTCACCGACGAGGACAAGAGCAGCGAACCGGACTACCTCAGGAACTCCGAGCTGACCGCCGACCTGCACAGGGCGTTGCAGGACTACCCCGGCGAACTGGACTTCCTGTCGTCGGCGGAGCCGCGGTTCGTCCGGGAAGGCCTCGACGAGCTCGAAGGCCTGGACGTCGTCGCCGGGGAGGACCTCGCCAGGGCGAGGCGGGAGTGGGAGGTCCTGGAACCGCTCGTCAGCGACGAGGACGCGTTCCGGCGGCGGTTCCCCGGCATCGAGCCGCAGCCGATCCACGGCGACTCGCCGCCGGCGAACATCTTCGCGAGCACCGGCGGGCCGCTGTTCTCGGACTTCGAACTGGTCACGCGCGGACCGGTGGAGTGGGACCTGGCCGGTCTCGGGCCGGAGCTCGTGGCCGCCTACGACCGCGGCGCCGCGAGGAACGGCCTGCGCGCGCTCGACGAGGAGGTGCTCAGGTTCGTCAACGCCGTCGGCGCGATCCGGGTGATCGCCTACCTGTCGTGCGCGGACCAGCTGCCCGCCATGGTCGAGTTCATGCGGCCGTTCATCGACCAGTGGCGGGCCACCGACGTCTACGCGTGAGCCGCCGCCCGGTCTCCCAGCCAGGCGACGACGTCCTCGGCGGGCAGCGGCTCGCTGAGGAAGTACCCCTGCACCACGTCGCAGCCGGCCTCGGCCAGCGCGGTCCAGGTGTCCTGGTCCTCCACGCCCTCCGCGACGGCCTGCAACCCGAAGTTGCGGGCCAGCGCGACCAGGGCGTGCACGATCGCCGAGTCGCCGGCGTCGGTGCACATGTGCGTGACGAACGACCGGTCGAGCTTCATCTCGTGCACCCGCATGCTGCGCAGGTAGGAGATCGACGAGTAACCCGTGCCGAAGTCGTCGATGGACAGCCGCACGCCCAGCTCGGTCAGCCCGCGCAACACCTCCACCGCGCGGTCGGGGTCGGAGATGATGGCGCTCTCGGTGATCTCCAGCGTCAGCAGGCGGGCGGGCAGCCCGTGCCGCTTGATCAGGTCGGCCACGTCGCCGGGGAACTCGGTGTGGTGCAGGCAGGCCGCGCCCACGTTCACCGAGACCGGCACCTCCCAGCCCGCGTCGGACCAGGCGCGGCACTGCCGCAGCGCGGCGTCGATGACGTAGCGGGTCAGCGGCTCGATCAGGCCGTTCTCCTCGGCCACCGGGATGAACTCGTCGGGACGCACCAGGCCGCGGGTCGGGTGCTGCCAGCGGGCCAGGGCCTCGACACCGCACACCGCGCCCGTGTCGGCCAGGGCCTTGGGCTGGTAGTGCAGGAACAGCTCGTTGCGGTCGATCGCGTGGCGCAGCTCCGTCACGGCCGTCAGGTGGGCGGCGCCGCGTTCGTGCAGGCGGGCGTCGTACACGGCCACGCCGGACTTGTCTCGCTTGGCCGCGTACATCGCGCTGTCCGCGTGCCGCAGCAGCTCGTGGCCGTCGCCGGAGTCCGACGGGCACAGCGCCACCCCGACGCTGCCCGCTATCTCGAGCTCCAGGCCCTCCAGCGTCACCGGCATGGCCAGCGCGGAGAGGATCTTGTCCGCCACCATGCGGGCGTTCTCGGCCGAGCCGACACCGGGCAGCAGCACGGCGAACTCGTCGCCGCCCAGCCGGGCCACCAGGTCCGTGTCGCGCACCGCCCAGGACAGCCGGTTGGCCACCTGGCGCAGCAGCAGGTCGCCGCTGTGGTGCCCGAGCGAGTCGTTGACCTCCTTGAACCGGTCCAGGTCCACGATCAGCAACGCCAGCGGCTCGTCCTTCTTGCGCGCCTTCGCGACGGCCTGTTCCATGCGGCGCGCGAGCAGCGTCCGGTTGGCCAGGCCCGTCAGCGCGTCGTGGTGGGCCTCGTGCTCGTTCTTGGCGGCCTGGCGCAGTATCTTGCGCCGGTAGCCGAGCAGCACCATGCCGAACAGCGCCACCAGGAACCCGTCCACGACGAACGCCACGACCTGGGCGATCCGCAGCTGCGCGTTCCGCTCGTCGGCGGCGCGCAGGTACTCGGTGGTGTCGAGCCAGTTGGCCCCTATCGTCGTGGAGATCTGGCGGCGCAACGACGAGTGCGCGAGCGAGGCCTGGTCGGCCTGCAGCGGGTCGCCGCCGGCGATCACCTCGCGCAGGCTCTCGGTCGTCTGGTCGTACAGCGGCAGCAACCGGCCGGCCACGGCGGCGTCGGACGGCCTGCCGCTGGTGCTCAGCCACTCCAGCTCGTCGCGCGCCGCGCCGACGGAGTTCTGCAGCGGCTGGAGGGTCTGCGCGGTCCGCGCGACCTGGACGTCGCGCAACGCGTTGTCCGCGACGTTGATGTGCTCCAGCACGCGGCTCCACCGCTCGCCGGCCTCGTTGAGCTGCCGGACGTGCGCGGTCGTGTGCTGCGCGCTGATGCTGCTCCACAGCGCCAGCCCGGCCAGGGTCAGCAGCCCGAGCGTCAGCCCCACCGTCGCCACCCGTGCGGTGGCACGGTTCTCCCCGAAGCTCACCGTGCCTGCTCCAACGGTCGCACCCAGCTCGCCGGGTCCTCGGCGAAGCTGTCGATCTGAGGCTGGAAGAAGTCCTCGCGCGCTCTCTCCGACCCCTGCCGGTGCAGGATCCGGTCGAGGTTCGCGGTGGTCACCGCGAGCCCCGGTGTCTCCACCCACCCCTCGGGCAGCGCGGCCCCGCCCTTCGCGTGCCGCGCGAGCAGCCAGCCGGCCACGGCGCCCTTGAGGTAGTTCTCCGGCGAGATCGTCGCCACCATCGCACCGTCCCGCACCGCCTGCAACGTTCTCGGGTCGACCCCGAAGCCGCCCACCAGCCACCTCGCCGACTTCTTCTCCGTCTTCAGCGCGGCGAGGCTGACCCCGTCGCAGTCGCCCGTTCCCACGAACGCGAGCGCGTCGGGATTCGCGGCGATCAGCCTGCGCCACGCGTCCCGGTTGGCCTCGTCGTCACGTTGCGTGTCGAACGGCCCCAGCACCAGCACTCCCGGTAACTTCTCCGCGAACCGCCCGCGGATCCCGTCGGCCCGCTCGTCGAACCCGGTGAGGCCCGGCGCCGTGTTTCCCAGCACCACGGTCCCGGCCGCGTCCGGGGCCAACCGGCGGATCACCTCGTCAGCCAGCTTTTCGCCCAGCTCGTGGTTGTCGTTACCGATGTGCAGCCTGACCCGCGAGCTCGCGGTGAGCCGCATGTCGACGCTGACGACGGCGACGTGCCGGGCCCGCGCCTCCGCGATGGACGGTGCCATCAGCGCGGGCTCGGACGTGGCCACGGCGATCCCGCCCTTCGCAGCCGTCGTCAGCTCCCGGAACAACTCGACTTCCTTGTGCCCGTCCTGCCCGTGGGGCCCCGTCACCGTGGCGCTGACGCCGCCGGCGCGGCCGACGCCCTCGTGGAAACCGCTGGTCATCTCCTGGGCGAAGGAGCCGCCCGTGCGCTTCACGACGAACCCGACGTGCGGCATCGCCGACGGTCCCGCGGCACCGCAGCCCGAGACCAGCACCAGTCCCAGCACCAGCGCCGCAGCTCGCATTGATGACCTCGGGCTCGACCGTCGGGTGAGTGATCTCCGGAGCGGCCGATGCTACATCGCCCGATGTCCGATCGGGTTCACGCACCCTCTTCGCGGGAAGCGCTTTCACGTCGCGGAGGTGTCAGGCGGGTTCATAACCGAGGTTCGGCCGCAGCCACTGCTCGACCTCCGCGAGCGGCCTGCCCGTCCGCCGCGCGTAGTCCTCGACCTGGTCGCGGCCCAGCCGCCCGACCGTGAAGTACTTCGCGTCCGGGTGCTGGAAGATCAGGCCGCTCACGCTCGCGGCCGGCGTCATCGCGAACGACTCGGTCAGCCCGACCCCGATCTCCTCCGCTCCGAGCAGGTCGAACAGCGCGCGCTTCACGGTGTGGTCGGGGCAGGCCGGGTAGCCGAGCGCGGGGCGGATGCCGCGGAACCGCTCCGCGTGCAGGTCCTCGATCGCGGGCTCGGCGCCGGGCTCGAACCAGTCGCGGCGGGCCCGCAGGTGGATCCACTCGGCGAACGCCTCGGCCAGCCGGTCCGCCAGCGCTTTCACCATGATGGCGCGGTAGTCGTCGTGCTGGGCCTCGTACCGCGCGGCCAGCTCGTCGGCGCCGAGGACCGTCACCGCGAAGCCGCCGAGGTGGTCGCCCTCGGCGGCGACGTAGTCCGACAGCGACCGGTTCGGGCGCGACACTTGCTTGTGGGTCTGCTGCCGCAGCATCGGGATCAGCACGCCGTTGCCGAGCCGGATGTCGTCGCCCTCGGAACGCGCGGGCCAGAACCCGTAGACGCCCTTCGCGGTGAACAGGTCCTTTTCGACGATCTCGTCGAGCAGCGCGTTCGCGTCGTCGAAGAGCTCGCGCGCCACGGGCTCGGCCAGGATCGCGGGGTACTTGCCCTTCATCTCCCACGCGAGGAACAGGAACGTCCAGTCGATGAACTCGCGCAGTTCGGCCAGCGGCGGGGCGATCGTGCGCGTGCCGGTGAACGCCGGCGTCGGCAATTCGCTGAAATCGACCTTTTCCGCGTTCGCGCGCGCCGCTGCGAGGCTCAGCAACGGCAGTTGCCTGCGGTTCTCGTGCTGCTCGCGCAGCCGTGCCTGCTCGGCCCGGTTCGCGAGGTTCAGCTCGTGGCCGCGCCGGCCGTCGAGCAGGTCGGAGACCACGCCGACGACCCGGGACGCGTCGAGCACGTGGACGACCGGCTCGTCGTAGACCGGGGCGATCTTCACGGCCGTGTGCTGGCGGGACGTGGTGGCGCCGCCGATCAGCAACGGCAGTTTCATGCCGCGCCGCTGCATCTCCTCGGCGACCGAGACCATCTCGTCGAGCGAGGGCGTGATCAGCCCGGACAGGCCGATGACGTCGGCGTGCTCCTGGATGGCGGTGTCGAGGATCCGCGCGGCCGGCACCATCACGCCGAGGTCGACCACCTCGTAGTTGTTGCAGCCCAGCACCACGCCGACGATGTTCTTGCCGATGTCGTGCACGTCGCCCTTGACCGTGGCGAGCACGACCTTGCCGTTGCCGCCGGCCGTCGCCTTGGGCTCGGCCGCCATGAACGGCTCCAGGTACGCGACCGCGCGCTTCATCACGCGCGCGCTCTTGACGACCTGCGGCAGGAACATCTTGCCCGCGCCGAACAGGTCGCCGACGACCTTCATGCCGTCCATCAGCGGGCCCTCGATCACGTCGAGCGGCCGGGGCAGCGCCTGGCGCGCCTCCTCGGTGTCCTCCTCGATGAAGTCGACGACACCGCGCAGGATCGCGTGCTCGAGCCGCTTGCCGACCGGGGCGTCGCGCCACGACAGGTCGGCGACGCGCTTCGTGCCGGGACCCTTCACCGTCTCCGCGTGGGCGACGAGCCGGTCGGTGGCGTCCTCGCGGCGGTCGAAGATGACGTCCTCGACGAGTTCGAGCAGCTCGGCCGGGATCTCCTCGTAGACCACGAGCTGGCCCGCGTTGACGATGCCCATGTCGAGCCCCACCCTGACCGCGTGGAACAGGAACGCGGAGTGCATCGCCTCGCGGACGACGTCGTTGCCGCGGAACGAGAACGACAGGTTCGAGATGCCACCGCTGGTGCGCGCGCCCGGACAACGCTGCTTGATCAGCGGCAACGCGTCGATGAACGCCTTGGCGTACCCGTTGTGCTCGGGGATGCCGGTCGCGACGGCGAGCACGTTCGGGTCGAAGATGATGTCCTCGGCCGGGAACCCGGCCCGCTGCGTGAGCAGGTCGTAGGCGCGGGCGCAGATCTCGACCTTGCGCTCGGTCGTGTCGGCCTGGCCCTGCTCGTCGAACGCCATCACGACGACACCGGCGCCGTGGTCGCGGATCGTGCGCGCCTGGGCCAGGAACGGCTCCTCGCCCTCCTTCAGGCTGATCGAGTTGACCACGCCCTTGCCCTGCACGCAGCGCAGACCGGCCCGCAGCACGCCCCAGCGGGAGCTGTCGATCATCACCGGGATGCGGGCGATCTCCGGTTCCGTCGCGATCAGGTTCAGGAACGTCGTCATCGCCTGCTCGCCGTCGAGCAGGTCGGCGTCCATGTTGACGTCGAGCAGGTTCGCGCCGCCGCGGACCTGCTCCAGCGCGACCGCGAGCGCTGCCTGGTGGTCGTCGGCCTCGATCAGCCGGCGGAACTTCGCCGAGCCGGTGACGTTGGTGCGCTCGCCGATCATCACGAACCCGGTGTCCGCGCCGATCTCGAACGTCTCCAGGCCGCTGAACCTGGTGGTGGCGCGGGGCGGCGCCACCGCGCGCGGCGCGGTGCCGCGCACCGCGGCCGCGATGGCCTCCACGTGCGCGGGGGAGGTGCCGCAGCAGCCGCCGACGACGTTGACGACGCCGTTGGCGGCGAAGTCCGCGAGCAGGGCCGCCGTCTCGTCCGGGGTCTGGTCGTAGCCGCCGAACGCGTTGGGCAGGCCGGCGTTCGGGTGGCAGGCGACGTAGGTGTCCGCGAGCCGGGCGAGCTCGGTGACGTGCGGGCGCATCTCCTCGGCGCCCAGCGAGCAGTTCACGCCGACGACCAGCGGCTTCGCGTGCTCGACGGAGTTCCAGAACGCCTCGACGGTCTGACCGGAGAGCGTGCGGCCGGACAGGTCGACGATCGTGACCGAGATCCACAGCGGCAGGTCGGGCGCCACCTCGCGGGCCGCGGCGATGGCGGCCTTCGCGTTCAGCGTGTCGAAGATCGTCTCGATCAGCAGCAGGTCGACGCCGCCCTCGCGCAACGCGGCCATCTGCTCGGCGTAGGAGTCCTTGACCTGCTCGAACGTGACGGCCCGGAACGCCGGGTCCTCGACGCGGGGCGAGAGGCTCAGGGTGACGTTGAGCGGGCCGACCGACCCCGCGACGAACCGGCCGCCGAACTCGTCCGCGGCCTGCCGGGCGAGCCGGGCGCCGGCGACGTTCATGTCGTGGACGCGGTCCTGCAGGCCGTAGTCGGCCTGCCCGATCGAGGTGGCGGTGAACGTGTTGGTGGTCGTGATGTCCGCGCCGGCGGCGAGGTACTGCCGGTGCACGTCGAGCACCAGGTCGGGGCGGGTGAGGTTGAGCAGGTCCGGGTCCCCGGTGACGTCCAGGTGGTGGTCGGCGAACTCGGTGCCGCGGTAGTCGGCGGGGGAGAGCCTCGCCGACTGGAACATCGTGCCCCAGGCGCCGTCGAGCACGGCGATCCGCTGGTTCAGCAGGGACTTCAGACCATCCACGCGCGCTCCCGAGAAGTCGGAAGCGCCCTTGTGCCGTGGTGTCTCGACGCCGAGCGTGGCAGGCGTGGCAGCCTGTTGCAGCGCTTCTCGGCCTCGCGGCCAAGGATACCCCGGCCGACCACGGGGCAGGAACCCCTCCCACTACCTAGGATGGCGTCGTGACCGGAGAACGCGCGTTGGTCCTGGGCGGTGGCGGTGTCACCGGGATCGCTTGGGAGACAGGGATTCTGCACGGGCTCGCGGAGCGGGGCGTCGACCTGACGGGGGCGGACCTGTTCGTGGGGACGTCCGCGGGGTCGGTGGTGGCCACGCAGCTCGCGGGCGGCGTTCCGCTCGCCGACCTGTACGCGGGTCAGCTGGAGCCGCCCGACGGGGAGCTCCCCGCCCGCCTCACCCCGTGGATGCTCGCCAGGTACGCGCTTTCCTACGTGATGCCGGGGACTCCGGCGGCGAAGCGGGCCAGGCTCGGCCGCGCGGCGGTGAACGCCCGCACGCCGTCGGAGGCGTCGCGGCTCGAGGTGTTCGAGCACCGGCTGTCCATCAAGGACTGGCCCGAGCGCGCGCTGAAGGTCACCGCCGTCGACACCGCGGACGGCAAGTTCGTGGCGTTCGACCGGGACAGCGGGGTGCCGCTGGTGAAGGCGGTGGCGTCGAGCTGCGCGGTGCCGCTGGTGTGGCCGCCGGTGACGATCGACGGCCGCAGGTACATGGACGGTGGCATGCGGTCGGTGGCCAACGTGGACCTCGCCGCCGGGTGCTCCCGCGTGGTGGTCGTGGCCCCGTTGACGCGCTCGGCGAGCCAGGCGGCGACGCCCGCCGCGCAGGCAGCGAAGCTCGGGGTGCCGTCGATCGTGGTGAGCCCGGACGAGGCAGCGCTGGCCGCGATCGGCAAGAACCTGCTGGACCCGGCCCGGCGCAGGCCCGCGGCCGAGGCGGGCAGGGCGCAGGCCGCCTCGATCGCCGAGGCCGTCCGGGCGGTCTGGGACGAGACCCGGTAGGAACCACCGGCCGGCAGCTCTTGCCCGGAGGTGGCGACCCGCCTGCTGTCGCGGACGAGGCTGCGGGGTTCGAGGTGGCGGGGTTCGAGGTGGCGGGGTTCGAGGCTGTGGGGTTCGAGGCGGCGGGGTTCGATGCGGCACGTCGGCGGGGTGTGCCTCGGCGGAGGAGCGGTGGCTACTTCTCGGCGAGCACCCTAGCTCCGGGTGATGATCACGGTGACCGGCAACCACCGGCTGCCGTGACGCCCCGTCCCAGGAAACCTCCGCCCCGGGACGGGGCAGGCGGGCGAGTCCTCCTAGAACAGCGTGCGCAGGAAGGCCGGGCCGCCCTCCTCGGCGTTCATCCCCTTCTCGACGAACGCGATGTTGTGGTGGAACGAGATCCCGCTGATGTTGCGGTCGAGGTAGGAGCGTTCACCGCGCGGGTCTCCCACCTCCGCCCTGTTGAGCCCGTCCACGAAGGACTTCAACATCCCGGTGGACGTGCCGGTGCCTCCCAGCGGGTGGCCGCCCCAGCTCGGCCAGTACGCGGTCTGCAGGTCCTCCACGACGTACAGCCCGCCGGGGCGGACGTGCGGGAACAACGCGTGGAACGAAGTCCGCACGTGGTCGTTGAGGTGGCTGCCGTCGTCGATGACCACGTCGAACGGGCCGCGCTCGCGGCCGAGCCGGTCGAGGAACGCGGCGTCGGACTGGTCTCCCTGGACGGTCGCGATCCGCGGGCCGGTGACGTTCTTCTGCGCGATGTCGAGGCCCAGCACGAGACCGCGCGGGAAGTACCGCTGCCACATCCGCAGCGAGCCGCCGCCCCGGTCCGGGTCCCGGTAGCCGCCGATGCCGATCTCCAGCACCCGCACCGCTTCGGTGCGCAGCCGGGCGAAGTGGCGCTCGTAGTGCTGCGTGTACCAGTGCAGGTCGCCCCACTTGTCGGACCCGAACTCCACCGCGAGCTCACCGAGGTCCGGCTTCGCCGGCCTGAGCGCCGAGAGCAGCTCCTGGACCGACCGCGCGATGCCCTTCCGGTCGCTGAACCACCCGGAGGGGCCGCGTTCGTCCAGCTCCCGGTCCGGCGTCGTCACGGCGAGGCTCGGCCACGGCCGTTCGTCGGTGCCGTAGAGGCCGCGCACCGCGTCGGCGAGGTCGAGCGCCACCACGACCTCCGAGCCGGTGGCCAGGTGGCTGGTCGTCGTGCCGTCGAAGGTCAGGTCGAGGCGGACGTCGTGTTCACCGACCTCCGCCAGCACCCGTGCCGTGACGGCCCGCGGCGTGAGCCAGCGGATCGTCTCGCCGAGCAGGTCGCGGCCCGCGGTGGCGGCTTGCAGCAGTGGTGCGAGCACCGCCCAGCTGTCGGACACAGAGTTCCCCTTCGTTCGACTTGAGCCCGGCTTGAGTCACTCGTCCTACGATCCGGCCCATGCGGACTCGGCACACGTTGTGCATGATCTCGGCCGCCGTCCTCGTCGTGGTCGCGGCGGCACCGGTGCGGGCGGGAGAGCGGCAGTTGTTGTACTACAACCACGCCTGGGGAACGCTCGACCGCGCCACCGCGGACGCGGTCGAGCACTCCGGTTACGTCAGGGAGTTCGCCGACCTCGAGATCCGCACGACGACCGGCACCGGCGGCCGGGTCTGGACGGGCCGCTACCTGCGCGGCCGCGAGACCTACCTGGAGATCTTCGGCCTCGGCGACGTTCCCGGGCAGGACGGTGAGGCCGGTGCCGCGGGCCTCGCCCTCTCGACCCAGCGCGAGAGCGACATCGAGGAGGTGAAGTCCCGGCTGCGGGCCGGTGGCGCGAAGCCCGTCGAGTTCGTGCAGACCCGCGACTTCGGCGACGGCAAACCGGTGCCGTGGTTCGACTCCACCTACCTCGCCAAGACCTACGACAGGTTCGGCGCGTGGGCGATGGAGATCCGCGACGAGTACTTCGCCGACCCGCGCGGCGGGACCGAGCCCCCGGCGTTCCCCGGCGACGTCGGCCGCGAGCGCTACCTGCCGGACCTCTACCGGGCCAAGCTGATGCGCGACGTCACCCTGGTCCACGTCGACGTCACCGCGCGCGACCTGGCCGCCACCGTGCCGTTGCTGCGGGCCGGCGACTTCTCGGTGCGCACCGAGCGCGGCGCGGTCGTGGCCACCCGCGGTGGCACGACGATGAGGTTCGGGGAGAAGCCGGTGGGCCAGACCGGTCTCAAGCGCGTCGAGTTCGAGCTGAACCGCGCGGTGGCGCGGCACGTCGAGCGACTCGGCACCTCCACGCTGGTCGTGGGGCCCGGCAAGCGCGCGGTGTGGAACTTCTGACCGAGGGGCCACCTTCGTCCGAACGGCTTGCCGCGAGCAGTTCAGCGGGTGCCACGCGCGAGCCGCTGAACCGCCCGCGGGTGGCTCAGGTCGCGGGCGTCAAGATCCCGCCGGCGGCCGTCCGGATGCGCAGCGAGGAGGCCTTCGCGTCCCGCACGATCCGGTCGACGTCGTAGGCCACCAACCGGCCGCCGCGTTTCACGATCCGGCCGTCCGAGAACACCGTGTCAACGTTGTCATGGCTCGCGGCCTGCACCAGCGTGGTCTCGATGAGACCGCCGGGCGCGAGGTTGACGTCGTCGGTGCGCACCAGCAGCACGTCCGCCCGCTTGCCAGGGGTGATCGACCCGGTGACGTCGCCGAGGCCGAGCGCGCGGGCGCCGTTGATCGTCGCCATCGCCAGCACGTCCCGGAAACCGATCTCGGGCAGGCCCGCCGACGGTGTGCCCTGCCAAGGGATCCCGGTGTTCCAGACCAGCCGCATGGCCTCGAACATGTCCGACGGCGCGATGGACGTGGCGTCCGAGGACAGCGACACCGGCACACCGGCCCGGCGGAACCGCAGCAGCGCGTCGCGGGGATCGCCCGCCGTGCCCAGGCGGAACTCCGAGTGCGGCGACCAGCTCAGCGGTGTGCCGGTGCGCGCCATGACCTCCATGTCGCTGTCCAGCGCCGTGACGTAGTGCGTCAGCAACGTCTTGGGGCCGAGCCAGCCCCGCCGCTCGTAGTCCGCCGCGTCCACGATCCGCGGTGGCGCCTGGCCGGCGTGGATCGCGACCGGCAGGTCACGCAGCAGGGCCGCGTCCATGTCCGCGAAGAACGCCGGCTCGGTGCTCTGCGACAACCCGCGGACGGCGACGCCCAGGTGCACCAGCCCGTCGAACGCCGTGCCGTTCGAGAAGTACTGCTGTCGCACGCGATCCACGTCCGTGAAGTCCATCGGCACGTCACGTGCCATCTGGTCCACATGGCCGTAGGAGAACCGTGCGCGCAGCAGTCCGTCGCGATGGGCTCGCAGCTCGGCGTCGGCGTGGGCGGGCGAGCGGGTGTTGTTCGACCAGTTGTGCACCGTGGTCACGCCCGCGTTCGCCAGCTCGGCGAGCCCGAGCAGCACGCTGCGGTAGACGTCTGCCGCCTCGTACAACGTCGACGTGGCCCGCTTCGCCGCGAAGTAGGGAAACCCGTCGGCCACGAAGTTGCGGCCCAGCGCGCTCCACATGTGGTGGTGGGTGTTGACGAACCCCGGCATGACGATCATGTCCGTCGCGTCGACGACCTGAGCGCCACGGGCGTCCAGGTCGCGGCCGACGTCGATGATCCTGCCGTCGCCGACTAGGACGTCCGCGCGCGGCAGCACGCCGAGCCCGGGGTCCATCGTGACGACGGCGCCGTTGCGGATCAGGTGCCGGTGACGGCTCGTGCCGTCCGAGCCGGGTCCCGAGTTCGCGGTGGCGGGAACGGCGGCGGTGGCCGAGACCGCGAGCGCGGCCCCCACGGATTTCGCCAGTGTCCTTCGGTTGAGCATGCGGGCCCTCCAAAGACGGGGGAGAGCCTGCATGCTCGCTCACGACCGGCCGTGTGTCACCGGCGTGGAACGGCCGTTGCGCCGCCCGGCTCAGCGCGCCTGGTCGAGTGGACGCAGGTGCTTCAGCGAGTTCGCGGTGAGGGCGTCCAGCAGCGGCCGCGCGGCGGCGAGGCGGGTGGCCTCCCCGGACTGCCGGTGGATGATCTCGTCCACGTTGGACGGCTGGACGAGCAGCCCCGGCGCGGCGAACCAGCCCTCCGGCAGCTTCCGGCCGCTCTTGGCGTGCTGGGCCAGCATCCACCCGGCCACCGCGCCCTTGAGGAAGTGCTCGGCGGAGACCGTGGCGAACAGGTGACCGTCCTTCACGCCCCGCAGGGCGATCGGGTCGACGCTGAACGCCGCGGCGAGCCACTTCGCGTTCTTCGCGGCGTGCACGGCGGCGAGGTTGATCGCGTCGACGTCACCGGCGCCCAGCAGCGCGAGCGCGTCCGGGTTCGCGTCGGCGAGGCGGTGCCACGTCGCGAGGTTCGCCGTCTGGTCGCGCCCGGTGTCGAGCGGGCCGATCACCTGCACCCCTGGCAACCGCTCGGTGAGCCGTGCGCGCATCCCCAGCACCCGCTGGTCCAGCGCGGGCATCCCGGGGGAGTTGCTGCCGATGACGATCTTGCCCTTGCTGTCCGGCGGCAACCGGTCCGCCGTCGCGTCCGCGAGCATCGAGCCCAGCTCGTGACCGTCGTTCTCGATCATCAGCTTGACCCCGCTGCCGGGGGCGACCTGGCCGCCCGCCACCGCGATCAGCGGGATGCCCCGGCCCGTCACCGCCGCCATCGGCTCGGCGACCAGCTCCGGCGCGACCGCGGAGAACCCGATGCCGCCCTTGGCGCGCGTGGCGAGGTCCTCGAGCAGCTCGATCTGCTTGGGACCGTCGTGCGTGTCGGGTCCGGTCACCTCCGCCCGCACCCCGCCGGCGATGGCCGCGCCCGCCCGGAAACCCTCGCTCATCTCCTTCGAGAAATCGCGGCTGTTGTTCTGCGCGACGAACCCGATCGTGGGCGGGTCATCGGACGTCTGTTCGGTCCCGCATCCGCCCACCCCCGTCGCCGCGACCAAAACAGCAGGTAGGACCAAGCGGGCAACGCGGACCATGGGAGAACCCAATCAGTCGGTCGTGGAAAGCCCTACACGCTAGTGCACGGTGGTTCGAGGTGTCGGCTTGCGTGCCATCCTTTGGCTGCGTACCAATAGCTACTTCGCCGGCAAGGCATGTCCCACGTGAGGCGCCATAGATGCTGTCCAATTGGGTCGAGGCCCGCAACACCGCGCAGACGACCGTCGTCAGCCTGACCATCGGTCTCGCCGCGTTGGCGGGTCTCGCGCTGTGGACGAGCCTCGGCATGCAGCGCGCCGCCACGCACCTGCACGAGCTCAACGAGATGAGCGACCACTGGGGTCTCGTGGTCCAGAACGTCGACGTCGCCGACCACGCCCTCACCGACTACGTGCGCTCCGGCACCCCCGTGATGCGCCAGCCGGTCGCCAACGCCGCCGGTGACGCCGAGGAGAGCCTGCGCTGGCTGCGCGCCAACGGCGGCCCCGCCGACGTCCGCGCCGCCACGATCGTCGGTGACCTCTACGGCGACTACACGACCTTGCTGCGCGAGACCGTCGCGGCGGGCGACCGCGGCGACGTCACCGGCGCGTCGCAGAAGGCAGACCAGGCCGAGCTCACGCTCGTGTCGTTGCGCAAACAGCTCTCCACCGTCGTGCAGCTCAAACGCCTGGAGACCACCGGCTACCTGCGCGCGGCGGAGACGCAGAACGGCCGCCTGCGGCTGGCCGCAGTCATCGCGTTCGTCGTCGACCTCGGCCTGGTCGCGCTCTGCGGCGTCGTCCTGCTCGGCCACCGCCGCAAGATCCTGCGCCAGGCGGCCAGGAGCGAGCACGAGGCGATGCACGACGCCCTGACCGGTCTCGCGAACCGCTCCCTGCTCGTCCTGCGCGCGCAGCAGGCGATCGAGCGCTCCGGCCGGACCGGCGAGCCGCTGGGCCTGCTGCTGATCGACCTCAACCGCTTCAAGCCGATCAACGACACCCTCGGCCACGCGTTCGGTGACCGCCTGCTCCAGCACGTCGCGCACCGCCTGACCGGCGCCGTCCGCGACCCCGGCACGGTGGCGAGGCTGGGCGGCGACGAGTTCGCCGTCCTCGTGCCCTCGGCCCAGGACGCCCCGGCCGTCGCGGGCCGCGTGCACCGCGCCCTGGAGGAGCCCGTCGACCTGGACGGCCTGTCCGTCGACGTCGGCTGCAGCATCGGTGTCGCGATGTACCCGGCCGACTCGGCCGACGTCCACGAGCTGCTCAGGCACGCCGACATCGCGATGTACGCGGCCAAGCGCGCCCGCCTCGGCACGTCCGTCTACGAGCCGGGCCTCGACGAGCACAGCGCCGCCCAGCTCACCGTGATCAGCGACCTGCGGCGCGCCATCGACCACGGCGAGCTGGTGCTGCACTACCAGCCCAAGGCCGACGCGCGCACCGGAGCCGTCTGCGGCGCCGAGGTCCTGTGCCGCTGGCAGCACCCGCGCCTCGGCCTGCTCGGCCCCGACCGGTTCATCCCGGCGGCCGAGGAGACCGGCCTGATCGAACCGCTCACCCGGTACGTGCTGGACCACGCGCTGGCGCAGTGCAGCACCTGGCACGCCGGCGGCTGGGACGTCCCCGTCTCGGTCAACGTCGGCGCCCAGTGCCTGCACGACACGACGTTCCCCGACCAGGTCGCCGACGTGCTCGAGCGCCACGGCCGCCCGCCGGGCGTGCTGACCCTGGAGATCACCGAGAGCGCCATCATCGCCGACCCGCACCGCGCGAGCGCCGTGCTGACCCGGTTGCGGGAGCTGGGCGTGCGCCTGTCCATCGACGACTTCGGCACCGGCTACTCGTCCATCGCCTATCTGCGCACGATGCCGGTGCACGAGATGAAGATCGACCGCTCCTTCACCACGAACATGCGCACGGACCCGTCGAGCGGCGCGATCACCCGGTCGTTGCTGGGGCTCGCGCACAACCTCGAGCTGGAGGTCGTGGCCGAGGGCGTCGAGGACGAGGAGACGTGGCGCGTGCTCGCCGCCCTGGGCTGCGACATCGTGCAGGGGTACGGCCTGAGCAGACCGCTGCCCGCGGACGCGTTCGCCGAGTGGTTGCGGGACCGGGCGCTCACCGAGCTGGCCGCGCCGACGTCGTAGGGCCCGGCCGGTCCGGGCCCTACGACGCCGGGCCGCTCACCGCTCGCAGGCGAGCCGGTAGGCCGCGGCTCCGACCAGCTGCATCGACACCTGCAGCCGTTCCAGGCTGATGTTGTCCCTGATCGTGTCCTCCGGGGTGTGGTAGATCGGCTCCAACTGAGCGGGACCGCCCTCACCGCGCCAGCTGAAGTTCGCCGCCGCCATGCCCTTCTCGTGGAACGGCACGTGGTCGCTCGACCCGCGTGCCACCGGCCCGTGCACCCGCGGGTCGTACCCGAGCCGTCGCGCCGCCGCCCGCACCCCCGCTGTCGTCGCGTTGTCGGCGCCGTCGACGGACAGCAGCCAGTAGGCCGTCGCCGGGTCGTGGCTCGTGGCGACCATGTCGTTCTGGAAGACGCCCTTGATCCGGGCGATCTCCTCCGGCGGGAGCTGCGAGACGTAGTGCCGCGACCCGAGCAGGCCCTGTTCCTCCGAGCCCCACAACGCGAACCGCAGCGCCCTGTGCGTGGGCAGGTGGCGCAGCACGCGGGCCAGTTCCAGGCACAGCGCGGTCCCGCTGCCGTCGTCGTTGGCGCCCGGTGAGCCCGGCACGCTGTCGTAGTGCGCGGTCACCATCACGACCCCGTTGTCGCGCCACGGGAACGTCGACGGCCGGTCCGCGATCACGTTGTAGGACGTGAGGTTCGGGTGGTGAACTGTGCTGATCTTCAGCTCGCCGGAGCCCTGCGCCCGCAGCTTCTCCGTGTGCACCTGGGCCAGGCCGACGACCGGCACGGCGACGTTCCGGTCGAGCGTGGGGGAGAACGCGCTCGACCTGCTAGCGGTGGAGGAGATCCGGCCGAGGACCACCGCCACGGCGCCGCGTTCGACCGCCGCGTGCGTCGGCGCGGAGCCGGTGGGAGCGTTGACGTAGAAGGCGATCTTGCCGGTCAGGTCCGGCAGCCGGCCGTCCACCACCTCCACGAACGGGGCCTTGACCGTCACGCCCAGGGCGCCGAACCGCGAGGCGCCGGCCTGCCAGGTGTCGTTGATGTCGGCGAGGTACTTGTCCGGCACCGTGAACGGCTGCGTCGTCACCTGGTAGCGCAGGGACCTCAGCTCGCGGACGAGGTAGTCGCGGGCCCGGTGCTCGGACGCGGTGCCGCCGATGCGCGGCCCGATCCGGTCGCTGAGCGCCTCCAGGTGTCGCAGGGCGGTGCGCGCCCGGACCCGCGCCACGACGGGGAAGTCGCCGAGGTCCAGGTCCGGGAGCCCGGACGCGCCGGGCTTGCGCTCGGTCGCCGCGAGGGCACCGGAGGGGTTGGCCACCACGGCGGCCACCCCGGCCGCCGCGGCGAGGAAGTCGCGTCTGCGCATGTCGTCCCCCATCTTCGAAGTACCGGCCAGGTGAACCTAGGCAGGCGGGGAGGTGGGGGACAAGCGACTACCGGATGGCTTCCGCGACCCGGTCGTCCGCGTGGCCGAGCACGGCGTCCTGCACCTGCCTGCGCGCATCCGCGCGTGCCTTCCGGACGCAGTCCATGAGTTGCGCGGCGAGCAGCTCCGGTTCGAGGCCGCGCACCGCCGGGCTCAGCGCGATGCCGGTCGTCACGCCGGTGGAGTCGACCGACACGCTGACGCCGCCGCTGGCCGCCTCGCCGCTCACCGCCGCGAGCCGCCGGACGAGGTCGAGGTAGCGGTCCTTCTCCCGTTCGGCCTCGGCGTTGCGGCGCTCCGCCCACCAGGTGAGGCGGCGGTGCAGCAGCGCCCGCGTGGCCGCCGGGTCCGGCACCGGCACCTGCCACGAGCCGGACGCGGTGTGCAGCGCGATCGAGTGGGCGTGGGCCGTGACGCGGAGGATCCTGGCGAACGAGACGCCCGCGTCCACCCTGGCGCCGTGCCGCGTGGTCCAGTCGACGCGGTCGGTGCCGATCACCAGCCGCGAGCCCCGGCCCGCGAGCACGAGCGGGAACGCGGTCGAGCCCAGCTCGGCGACCGGGACCGCCAGCAGCGAGCGCCGGGCCAGCCGGGCGATCACGCTGGCCGAGCCCGCGCCGAGCACCCCGGCCGCGCACAACGCCTTCACCGCGACGGCCGCTCCGGGGCTGAGCCGCAGGGCGATGCCCGAGCCCGGCAGCACGCCGAGCACGAGCTGCGCGCCGGTCATCAGGGTGGTCGCGGGCAGCCACGAGTGCGGGTCGCTCAAGCCGTTGCGGCGCAACCAGGACAGCAGGGCGCACGCGCAGGCGGCCGCGGCGGCGGCCGGAATCGCCGACCACCACGGCATGGTCCGCTGCCCGGCCGAGGTCATCCCGGCGAGCACGACGCAGACGACGCCGATCGCGACGGGCAGCACACCGGCCGAGAACAGCAGCAACGTCCTGGCGCGGCGCCAGCGCGCAGCGAGCGCGTGCACGACCTGCGGATCGTTGGTCAAGGGGATGGAGTGGGGGATGAGTGTCATCGGCGCACCCCTCGTCAGCTCTCCGCCGCCACGAGGTGTGACGTGCGGGCCGACCAGGCTTCCCGGCGCACCTGCGCATGAATGTGCCGCAAATGCCCAGATCAGGCCAGCTCTGTCCAGAGTGGACGGTGGTGGCGGGTGCGCGCGCCACCACCGCCCACCGGGTCATGCCGTCGTCGCGCGCCTGCCCAGCAGCACGTCGACGACCAGGAACACCGCCAGGCTGATCCCGAGCAACGGCGCGAACCAGCCGACGACGAGCGCGCCGGCACCGAGCGCGGCCAGCGCGGCCGGCGGGGCCTTCCGCCACTGGCCGCGTGGCGTCGGACGGCCGAAGCCGCGGGTCGGCCTGCGCTTCCACCACATCCGGTAGCCCAGCATGACCAGCGCGACGAGCCCGCCGCCGAGGAGCAGCAGCACAAGCTGGTTCGGCCAGCCGAAGAGCACGCCCATGTGCCCGTCGATGCCCCACCTGGCGAGCTTGGCGCCGAGCGGGTAGTCGGCGAACCTGACCGAGCCCACGACCTCGCCGTCGCGCACGGCCACGGCGTCGACCTGGGTGGGCAGGCCGGGCTGGATCTCCGCGACCTTCCAGGCGCCGCCGGGAGTCGCCGGGAGGCTGATCTCGACCTTCCGCGCGTCGACGCCCCAGGACCGGGCCGCGCCGAGCACGGCGTCGACCTCGGCGTGACCGCCGCCGGACGAGGTGTGCCCGGAGTGCTCGCCGTGGTCACCGCCGGAGCCGCCGGGCACCGCCAGCGCGGGCGTGGTCCAGCCGACGGCCTGGCGCAGCGAAGCGATGTTCTCGCCCGCGTACGCCGACCACGTGAGACCGGTGGCGGACAGGAACAACGCGCCGGCCAGCACCCACACACCGATCAAGCCGTGCGTGCGGACGCGCTTGCTGCCGCGCGCCCTGGAGACCCACAGCACGAGACCGCCCAGCGCGACCACCCACAGCCAGGACGCCGCGAGCTCGCTGTAGAGGCGGCCGGGTTCCCCGAGCAGGAGGTTGCGGTGCAACTGGTCCAGCGTCGTGCGCAACGGCAGCACGCCGCTCGTCCCGTAGACGACGGAGTCACCGGTGACCTTCCCGGTGCCGGGGTCGACGAAGACGGCCCGGCGTTCGGACTCGCCCAGGCCCTCCTCGGCGAACAGCACGCGGGTCGTGTCGCCGGGTTCCGGGGCGGGGCGCACCGCGACCAGCGAGCCCCCCGGTGAGGTCGCGAGCGCGGCGCCGATCTGCTCCTCCAGCGGAACCTGCTGGGAGGACGCGGGAACGCGCAGCCGGTCGGAGTAGACCCACGACTCCAGTTGCGGGGTCAGGGCGTAGAGCACGCCGGTCAGCGCGGCGATGAGGACGAACGGGCCGACGAGCACACCGGCGTAGAAGTGCAGGCGCAGGAAGAGTCCCCGCCACGCGAACGAGGCGCGTGACGGAGCGGATGTCGTGGACATGGCACTCCAAAGTGGGCGCGAACAGGTGCGGGACCGCCGAAGAGCGTTCCTGTGGAAGGACTTCAGACCTGTCCGGCCGGAGGACCGCGCCACGAGGGCACGTCGAGGAGGACGACCGTGGCCGCCACCCGCGCGGGTGTGGCGACGAGCAGGGGTGCGCTGGCGGGCAGGGCGGCGAGCCTGCGGGGCAGGGCGGCCGCGACGGCGCGGACCAGCGCGAGCACCGAACGTTCCGCGCCGGCGAGGACGCCGACGGTCAGGGCGGTGGCCACGACGTGCGAGGCGACCATGTCCGACGTGTCCGGCACGTGCTCGTGCCGGGACACCGCCAGTGACAGCACGAGGTGCATCGCGAGCTGGCCGCCGCCGACCAGCGCGAGCAGCCGCCCGGCCGTGAGCTCGTGCCGGGCGAAGCCGGTCGTCGCCCACGTGAGCAGCGCGACGAGCGAGAAGACCAGTCCGGCGTCCGGCAGGTGGCCGTCCGCGTTCGTGTGCGCCAGAACGGCCAGCGCCGCGGTGACGACACCGACGGCAGCACAGCGCACGCGGCGCAGCGGAGCAGTCGGCATGGTCACGACCAGCAGCTTAGCGGCCGCAATGGTCGAAACCACCCCACGAAACTTCCCGGGAAAAGGTTCAATGCCACCGCGATCTCGTGCGACACCGATCGCGCCGAGGCCGCACCTCTGCTCGGTGGACCTGACGTGTGACGAGTCGCTACGGCCGTACTGCGAACGCCTCGGCATGACCGCGCTGACCGGGATGGGCGAGCGCAACCGCGCCGCGTGCCGCCAGGACGTGCCTCAAAGCCCTTCCAGGTCCAGGGTTTGCTGGTGCGGGCCGCCCGCGTACGAGCTGGCGAGCAACCCGGCCGACCGGCACCGCCCGCACGTCACCGGTGAGGTCGTCGCCTTGAAGCGGGTGAAGTCCCAGCTACCCGTGCCGACGTGGCAGCCGGGGCCGGGCACCTCCAGCCCGAGCCAGCCCTGCAGCCGCACGGCGTGGACGACGTCGGATCCCTCCAGGTAGCCGTTGAGCCGCCCCGCGAACCGGTTGCGCGCCTCTTCCGCGGGTGCGCTGAGTGCCTCCTGCAACGCCGAAATGCCGTTCATGGGCTCGATTCAACCTCACGTGCCCGTGTCGAGCCGTGCACCACGCCGCTCCAGGACTGTGAGGCAGCGCGCGCACCACCGCACGTTGTCCCGCTCGAACGACAAGCCGCGCAACAACGTCAGGTACGGCCCGACCCGTTCGGCACCGGCGAGGAACTCCTCCTCGGTGCGGCCGTCGAGCAGCCTGTCCCGGAGGCGTTCGTACCGCGCGATCTTCGCCTCGGCCCACTGCTTGCGCTCCCGGATCGAGGCCCGCACCGCCTCGGTGTCACCGGAGTCGGCGGCCATCACCGCGACCAGCAGCTCGTCCCTGATCGCCGTGGGCCTGCGCGGCTGGGCCGTGAACTCGGTCAGCGCCTCCACGCCGCGCCGCGTGAGGGAGAAGACCCGCTTGGTCGGCCGCTTCTCCTGCTCGACCGTCCGCGCGGTGATCAGCCCGCCGGCCTCCATCCGCTCCAGCTCGCGGTAGAGCTGCTGGGGCGTGCAGCTCCAGAAGTTCGCCACGGACGCGTCGAACGACTTGGCGAGGTCGTAGCCGGACGCGGGCCCGTCGAGCAGGACCGCCATCACGGCGTTGCGCAGCGACATACGCGCAGGTTACGGTCTGGTCACCTAATCAACAAGTTGAGTAAGGCGAGGGCGTGCCGTGAACGCATTCCGCAAGGCAGTCGAAGCGCGGGACACCGACGCGATGGCGGCCTGCCTGGCCGACGACGTCGTGTTCACCAGCCCCGTCGCGTTCACGCCGTACCCCGGCAAGCCGATCACCGCGGCGATCCTGCGCGCCGTGCTGCGGGTGTTCGAGAACTTCCGCTACGAGCGCGAGATCGCCGACGGCGCGAACCACGCGCTGGTGTTCCGCGCCGAGGTGGGCGGCAAGGAGATCCAGGGCTGCGACTTCCTGCACCTCGACGCCGACGGGCTGATCGACGAGTTCACCGTGATGGTGCGCCCGCTCTCCGCCGCGCAGGCCCTGTCCGAGGCGATGGCCGCGCAGTTCGAGCAGATCAAGGCGGAAGCGCTGGAGGCGTCCGACGCCCAGCGCGGCTAGAGCCCTCAGGCGGCGCGTTCGTACACGCTGATGTGACGCGTGCTGGAGGCGTCGAACGGCTGAGCGCTCCAGCAGCCCCACCGGTCGCGCAGCCGCAGCCCCGCGATCCGCGCCATGAGGTCGAACTCGGACGGGTAGGTCAGGCGCTGCCGGATCGGCCCGAACCGGATGCCGTCCGCGCTGATCTCGACGTGGTTCTCGTCGAGCAGCTGCGTGACCGGGTCGTAGCGGTTGACGTCGAAGCCGACGCGGTCGAGCTCGATCGACTCCACGTCGATGAACTGATGGCGCTGCCGCGCGGCCCAGCTGGGCACGCCGCACTCGATGACGAACACACCGCCGGGCGCGAGGTGGCGTTCCGCGTTCTCGAAGCACCGGACCTGGTCGTCCTGCGTGAGCAGGTTGGTGATCGTGTTGTAGACCAGGTACACCAGCGAGTACGTGCGTCCGGTGCCCACAGTGGACATGTCGCCCATCGTGACGTCGACGTCGGCTCCGCCGGGTTTCTCCCGCAGGCGCGCGACCATGTCCGGGGAGAGCTCGATGCCGTCCACCGCCACACCGCTCTCCTTGAGCGGCAACGCGATGCGGCCGGTACCGATCGCGAACTCCAGCGCGTTCCCGCCGAACGTCGCGAGGAAGCGCACCGTCTCGTCCTCGTCGCCGCGCGGGGAGTTGTCGTAGTTCTTGGCCGTCTCGGGACCGAAGCTCGGGTTGAATCCCTTCACGCGATCCACGCTAGCCAGCGTGCCAACCGGTTTTCCCGGCGGAGCTCGACGCGCTCAGCCGGCACTGAGGTCGCCCAGCAGCGCGAGGTCGTGCAGGTCCCGTTCGCGCGGCTCGTACCCCTGGTGGAAGTGGAGCTGCTGCTCCTTCGACAGGCAGGGCACCTCCGTGGCGAGGATCGTGCCGGTGACGAAGCACGAGGCCGGGTAGCGGAACGGTTCGCCCGGCGCCAGCGAGGACTGCTCGGCGCTGCCGTCCGCCGCGAACCGCAGCGGGTGCAGGTCGATCTCGCGACCGGCGGGATCGGTGACCACGAACCGCACCGGCCGCCACGACAGGGTTTCGGTGAAACCGAGCTCCGCGAGCGCCGCGAGAACCCGCGGTTCCTGCTCCTCGCGGTGCATGAGGTCGAGGTCGTCGTGCGGCCTGGTCTGCCTGCCCACCAACGCGTCGACGCCCCACCCGCCACCGATCCAGACGTCGGTGCCGTCCAGCGCGGCCAGGATCTCCAGCACGTCCTCCGCGGTCACGCACCACAGCGAACCAGTGCGATCGCAGTCGAGCCACCGCATTTCCTGCTACGTTGGAGATCGTGCCGGACTTCAAGCTGCCGCTCTACGGCGCTGACACCGAACGCGGCGACCTCGCTCCCTGAGCCGTCCGCGATCCCGCCGGCACCTCTTCCACCCATTCGCAGGGAGCTTCGCCATGCGTTCGTTCGTCCACGCCTTGCCCAAGGTAGAGCTGCACGTCCACCTCGTCGGCTCGGCCGGCGTCGACACCGTCCTGCGGCTCGCCCGCCGCCACCCCGGGGCGGGGGTGCCGGCCGACCGCGCCGAACTGGAGCGCTTCTACGCGTTCCGGGACTTCGACCACTTCCTGGAGGTCTACTGGGCCGTCCAGTCGATGCTGGTGGACCGCCACGACATCCACACCCTCGTCGTCGGCCTGGCGCGGGACCTGGCGCGGCAGAACGTCCGGTACGCCGAGGTGACCGTGACGCCGTACAACCACGTCACGGACGGCATGTCCGCCGACGAGGTCTTCGCGGGCCTGGAGTCCGGGCGGGCGGAAGCCGCCGCGCTGGGCGTGGACCTGGCCTGGTGCTTCGACATCCCGGGCGAGAAGGGCCTGGCGGCGGGAAGGGAAACCCTGGCGTTCGCGCTGAGCCGCCCCGACGGGCTGGTCTCGTTCGGTCTCGGCGGTCCGGAGGTGGGCGTCGACCGCGCGCAGTTCGCACCTTTCTTCGACGCGGCACGGGAAGCGGGCCTGCACAGCGTGCCGCACGCGGGGGAGACCTCCGGGCCGGAGACGATCTGGTCGGCGGTGCGCGACCTGCGGGCCGAGCGGATCGGGCACGGCACGAGCTGCGTCCAGGACCCGGCGTTGCTGGACCACCTGGCGTCGAAGGGAATTCCGCTGGAGGTATGTCCGACGTCCAACGTCCGCACGCGCCAGGTGACGTCCATCGACGCGCATCCCGTGCGGCAGATGCTCGACGCCGGGGCGGTGGTCACGCTGAACACCGACGACCCGCCGTTCTTCGACGCCACGCTCGAGGGCGAGTACCTGGCGGTGGCCACGGCGCTGGAGCTGGGGCATGCGGACGTCGCGCGGCTGGCCGAGAACGCCGTCCTGGCGTCGTTCCTGCCGAACGCGCGCAAGACGTTGTTGCTGGAGGAGATCGCGGCGGTGCTCGCCGCGGTGTGAGGCCGGAAGTCCAATCGTCGTCGAAGTTCATCCACTCGTCGCTCCTGGTGAGCGGGTTGCCACCCGGCATGCATCTCGTTTGGTGGCAAGCGATGCGCGAGTTCGGGCACAGTGGAGGCCGGGCGCGACGTCGACAAGGGGAATCCGTGAAGAAGACGATCGGTTTGCTGGCAGCCGTTGTGGCTGCACTGGGGATCACCACACCGGCACAGGCCTCGTACACGACCTCGCTCGTGGTGCTGGGCGACTCCTTCGCGTCGGGCACGGGAGCCGGCGACTACCAGGAGGGCACCGCGGGGAACTGCTGGCGCAGCAACAACTCCTACGGCGAGCAGGTGGCTGCCCGCCTGCGCGAGGCCGGCAGCCTCGGCTCGCTGGCGAACGTGAGCTGCAGCGGCGCCGCCACCACCGACCTGTCCGTCCCGTTCAAGGACCGCCCGGCCCAGCTGGACGCCTTGAAACCCGACACCGACCTGGTGCTGCTCACCATCGGCACCAACGACATCGGCTACGCCGAGTACGGCACCACCTGCGTCCTGAGCGACTGCACGGGCGCGCCGACCGAAGCGATCCTGGCCAAGCTGCCGCAGATGGGCACCAACGTCACCGCACTGCTCACCGAAATCGACAGGCGCAGCCCGGACGCGCGCATCGTCGTGGTGGGATACGGCCGCCAGGTGTCCACTGCGGACAACCCTCCCGGCGCGACGCTCGACCCGATCTGCGGCGAGGGCTTCCTCACCACCGCGGAACGCGTCGAGGGCAACAGGGTCACCGACGGCATCGACACCACCCTCGGCGCGGCCGTGGCGGAAGCCGCCAGCCAGGGCGTGTCCGCCACGTACGCCAGCCCGTTCTCCCGCCCCGAGACGTTCGAGGGCCACGCGCTCTGCGAGGCGGGAACGCCGTTCCTGCGCGGGTTCGACGCGCTGGCCCCCGGGCAGGAGGGCTTGGAAGCGGTGTTCCACCCCAACGTGCAGGGGCAGACGGCACTGGCCTCGCTGGTGGGCGTCTAACGCCAGGCCGACTGCGCGAGCTCCTCGACCTGTGCGAGGAGCTCGCGCGGTGGCACGTCCAGGTCCAACGGGTACTCGGTGATCGTGATCGGTGAGTGGAGCACCCGCCGGGGCCGCACTCCGGCTGTTCCGCTCGGGTACACCAGCCAGCCACGTTCCACCTGGAGCGCCGTGCAGTAGGCGAGGACCTGGTAGAGGTCCGCGTTGGGGTAGTTGCCCCTGGCGCTGGGACGCTTGTACTTGGCGTCCACGACGAACCGCGGTTTGCCGTCCACGACGTGGACGACGTCGACCTGCATCGAGATGGCGCCACCGGTGTCGAGCTTCGCCGGGAACTGCCCCCGCGTGTAGCCCGGTGTGGTGCTCCACGCCTCGGTGAGCGCCGTGGTGACGAAGTCCTCGAAGACCTTCTCCATGTTGACGATGAACGTGGCGATCGACAGCCCGTCCTGTCCGACCTCGAACGACAGCGTGTTGAGCACGATCTCCGCGATCCGCAGCGCCGGCTGGTAGCGCAGGTTCAGCCGGCTGGGCCGCCACCGGGGCAACGGTGCTCTGGCGGGCAGCTGCGAGATCGTGAGGAGCTGGCTCTCCACGTGCCGCAGTCGTCGCTGGACCGAGTCGTGGATTCTGGGCACGCTGAGCATCCGCTGCACCGCGGCACGGAGGAGCTGGTTCTCCGGAATGTCCGTCGTGTACTCGTCGTGGCTGGTCTCGACCGGCAGCAACCGCCCCGGCCGCGCGGTGATCTGGTCGCCGACCCGGATGCGGCCGCGGACTACCGTGCTGGTCGCGTGTTCGGTGGCGTATCCGAGCAGCACTCCGTTGAGCAGTGCGCGTTCCGCGTGCCGGCACAGTGTTTCCGCGACGACACCCCAGAGTCCGCTGGCTTCGACGCCTTCGATGTTCTCGGGCTGGAAACCGGGGTTGAGGGCATAACCGATCATGAACAGCAACCGCGGGATGCTGACCTTGGGCGTGACGACGATGTCCAGCCCGTGCGCGTGGATGGCGCCGACGCGTTTGGTCCTGGGCACGAGTCGATAGCCTTCGGCGGCCGGCTTGACGTCGATGAGGTCGGACTTCTGGAGGAACGCCAGCTGAAGCGGCGTGAGCGGCAGCCGATGGCCGCCCTTGCTGTTCTCCTGAAGCTCGATCACCGGGCGTTCCGGATGGCGTCCAGGCTGTAGGTGTCGTGGATCTGGTCGCGGCCCATGCGTCCGTAGTAGTGCTCTTCCAGCAGCGGCAGGATCGAGTGCTTCCAGACGAGGTCGAGGCTGTGGTCGGCGTCCGGCTTCATCAGGTACGACGGCCCGATCTGGAAGTCGTGGTCGGTAGCGCCGATCCGCTGGTTGAGCTTCGCGAGCAGCTCGGCCCGCTCAGCGGACTTCCCCTCGGCCTCCGCCCATCGCTGGAGAACTCTGCTCACGGGCGGGATCGACGGGTGCAGCTCGACGAATGCGAACCGGCGCCTCATCGCCGCGTCGACGTGGGCAATCGAGCGGTCAGCCGTGTTCATCGTGCCGATGACGAACACGTTGCCGGGTAAGCGGAATCGCTCGTCGGAGTACTGGAGGTCGATCGACTCGTCGCGGTACTCCAGGAGGAAGTACAGCTCCCCGAACACCTTCGACAGGTTTGCCCGGTTGATCTCGTCGATGATCAGCACGAAGGGGCGGTCCGGGGCCAGGGAGGCCTCGTCCGCGAGCTTGCGGAGCGGTCCCCACCTCAGCTTGAAGCTCGTGCCGCTCTCGTCGGAATGGGGACGGAATCCTTCGAAGAAGTCCTCGTACGAGTACGAGGGGTGGAACTGGACCAGCCGCGTCGCGGTTCGCCCGGCGACGTGATCTGCGAGAGCACGCGCGAGGAAGGTCTTGCCGGTGCCCGGTGGTCCGTAGAAGACGACCTGCTTGCGGTGCTGCAGCAGCGTGATGATTTCTTGCACTTCGCCCAGGTCGAAGTGCACCAGCGACGCGAGTTCGTCAGTGGCGTCGGGTAGCTGAACAGCCTTCGTCGTTGTCGCGGGCTGCTCGGCCAGACGAACGGCCAGCCGGTTGGCATCACCGGCCGAGAAACCGGGCACCGTCAGGCGCAGCCGGATCTGCCTGGTGTTGTTGCCTCCAGGGGGTGTGGAGAGATTGCGTTGTCCCCGGCTGATGCGCCGACGGAGCTCGTTGATGTCGGGCACGTCGGCCAGCCGCACAGGGCCTTTGAGGATCATGCGCTGGTCCTCGGGCAGGTTCTGGACCCTCTTGGAGTCGGCGATGCCGTTCTCCACCACCGCGCCGAGCTCGCCCAGGCGGTACAGCAACAGCTCCAGCAAGGCGTTGTACTGAGGGTTCGTCCCGTTGGGCCGGGAGCTGGACCGGCCTCCCATGCTTCTCATGATCAACACGAGCCGGTCACCCTCGGGTTCGATCTCGAACTCCGCGTCGAGCACATCGCCATCGTCGGTTGTTGCCCTCATACGATGTCCATCGGCTCTGTGGATCATTCAGTTACCTAATAGCTGCCGTGTGTGTACGGACGCCTTACGTCCGTACGTTCGAGGATCGTGCTGCACGTGGAGCAGGTCGTCGAGGTGACGGACTTGGACGCGGGGCACGAGGTGCTGGACGCGGCCTACACCCCGCCGCGGTTCGGCAGCGGTGCCCGGAACTCGTCGTTGCGGCTCGCGTCCCAGACGCTCGGGCCGGTACGGTTCGACCGCCTCGGTGGTGACTTCGGGTTCGAGGCCGTTGGGGCTACGCCCGCCCGAGTGTCTTCGCCGCGCATTACCGCAGCGCCTACGGTGTGCCGCCGTCGCAGACCCTCCGGTCTGGTTGAGGCACTTCGCCTTCTTGGCGCCGGGTTCGTTTGCGCTGCTATCGCCCGGTGCCCGTACTGCGGTGGAGTGGTGGTCCGCTTCCCGAGGTGAGGCCGTCGACGGCAGCCTGTGAGACCAGCCCGTTCGCCGTGCGGACGGAGCGCTCCGGCACCCGGTTCGTGGTCACCTGCCGGGGCGAGATGGACGTGACGACCTGCGAGCTGTTCTTCGACGCGGTGCTGCCCGGCATCCGCGACACCCAGCCTCAGGTGCACCGCGTGCTCGTCCTGTTCGGGTTCACCACCTTCGAACCGGGCCTTGTGTGGGAACGAACCATGTCGCCGTGGGGCCGCCGCCACTAGCTTGACCAGCTATGTTGCTCCCGCTGGTACTCGTGCTCGCGCTGGCCCCGCCCGTCCCGGCGATGACGGTCCCGGGCGCCGAACACCAGCAGATCGCCCACCTGGCCGATCTCACCACCACCGGCACGACGGCGACCGGCCACACCGACCCGGCCGACTGGGCGGGCCTGACGAGCGCCCGGCTGCCCGTCCCGGACCCCGTCGCGGGCATCCAGGTCGACGGCTACTTCCCGGACACCTCCCGCACCAACACCAACCACGGCTGGCACGACTCGCAGTTCGTGCTGCGGCTCCCCGACCGCTGGAACGGCGGCCTGGTCGTCACCGGAGCACCGGGCGTGCGCGAGCAGTACGCCAACGACCGGGCCATCTCCGACTGGGTCCTCTCCCGCGGCTACGCCTTCGCCTCCACCGACAAGGGCAACACCGGCGTGCAGTTCTACCGCGACGGCCGCGCGATGGAGGAGTGGAACCAGCGGTTCACCCAGCTCACCCTCGCGGCGAAGTCCGTCGTGCGCCAGCGCTACGGCCGGGCCCCGAGCCGCACGATCGCCACCGGCATCTCCAACGGCGGCTACCTGGTCCGCTGGCAGCTGGAGAACCGGCCGCACCTGTACGACGGCGGCGTCGACTGGGAGGGGACGCTGTGGACGGTCGACGGCCCGAACCCGCTGACGTTCCTGCCACCGGTGCTGCGCGCCTACCCGGCCTACCTGGCGGGTGACCCCTCGGCGCACGCGCGGATGGTCGCGGCGGGCTTCCCGGCCGGCACGGAGTTCCTGTGGGACTACCACTACCGCTACTACTGGGACCTGACCCAGCGCATCTACCGCGAGGAGTTCGATCCGGGCTACGACGGCTCGCTCGAAGCCGGCATCCCGTTCTGCGCACCGGGAACCGCTTTCTGCGACGCCGACTACTCGTATGCCGGACGACGCCGCATCGCCGGGCCGCTGGTCTCGCGGATCGACCTGACCGGCAAGGTGAAGCGACCGCTGATCACGGTGCACGGGACGTACGACGTGCTGCTGCCGATCAGCCAGGACTCGGACGTCTACGCGGCGATGACCCCCGACCGGCTGCACCGGTACTACCGGGTCGAGCAGGGAACGCACGTGGACGGGCTGGTCGACGCCTACCCCGACCGGCTGCGACCGCTCGCGCCCTGCCACCGGTCGGCGTTCGTGGCGCTGGAGCGGTGGCTGGACGGCTTGGCCCCGCCCGCTTCGGCGACGCTGGCCCGGCCGGACGACGTGCAGACCTGCCCGCTGGCGTGAAGGTGGTCGCAGGCAGGCCCCGCCCTCCCAGGGGGCTGACCACCACGGCCTGCGACACAACGCTAGCCGCAACGCGGCCCTGTCAAGCCCCTGCTCCGGCGATCTGTGGACAACTCGACCAGCGCCGCTCGTTCGACCCGAGTTGTCCACAGATCGCCGAGTGGGGGTTGACAACGCCGGGCCGTGGCTGAGGGATCCCGCAGATTGGTCCACGCGCTGTGAGAGTCGGTTGTACGTGTTCTGAGCGGCGTCGACGGCCCACTGGGTGCCTGGGAGGAGATCAGGTGGAGTGCGACGTCCGCCGATCAGCTTTCTGGCGCTGACGGTGCGGCGCCCCGCGGATCGGTCAATGTGCGCATCGCCTCGACCAGTGTCGTGTACACCGGGTCAGGTTCCGCGTTTTCCCAGTCCCCACCGCCCTCATCCTGGTTCTCGGCGGGCTGGCCGGGCTTGGCTGGCGCGAACAGCCACCACATGTTGTGCCACGGGTCTCGGAACCGCGCGATGTCGTAGCCGCCGTAGAAGGGGGACACGTCCGTGATGACGGTCGCTCCCCGCTCGCTTGCCCGGGTGAGCACGGCAACGGGGTCGGAAACGTACACCTGTGTGAATGCGGGGGTGAACGGCCAGTCCGCCTTCCTGTCCGCGACCATCAGGAGAGAGTTCCCGATCTTGACCTCTGTGTGGATCAGGGAACCGTCGCCTGCGGCGTAGTCGGGGGTCCGCGCCTCCGGGTCTTCGACGGCGTCGAAGACGTGCTGGAGGAACTCGATGAGATCGGCCGCGTGGTCCGTGATCACGAAGCCGTTGACGGTGTTCCGTCCTTCAGGTTCTGGTGCCTGCGTGTCATTCACGTAGGCACAGTAGGACCCATTGCGGTCAATCGATGTCCGCAATCACGAATCGGATATGGTAGCTCTTTCGCGTCCTCCTCAACTGGCCGAACTGGTTCCACCATCGGTAGGTGATCTTCAGGGGCGGCGTGCTGGTCGGCTGTCCCACCGGGGAGTGTCCAGGCTTCGCGGATCAAGCTGCCGATGGTGATGATCGCGTCGGCGAGGTCGAAGAAGGCGTCGATGACGTGTTCGCGGCGTTCGTAGCAGCGCTGCAGCCGGTCGAAGCCGTTGTGCCAGGCGTTGGTGCGCTCGATGTGCCAACGCTGGCTGGCCTGGATCGGTGCGTTCTCGCCCTTGTGCGCGATCTGTCCGTGCAGGCCACGCAGCAAGCTCATCGCGGGTCCTGCCGGAGTCGTAGCCCGAGTCCAGGTGCACGGCGATGTCGTCGGGTAGCGGGCCGAGGCCATCACGAAGATCGGCGAGTTCGTCCAGGGTGGGGGCCAGCAGCGGCGAGTCGTGGCGGTTGGCGCCAGCCGGCACCCGGTCCAACGGGATAGCGTGGCCTTCGACCATGAGCGAGCGTTTCACGCCTTGCTTGCGGCGGTCGACCGGGGACAGGCCGGCGCACTCACCCCCGCCTGGGGCCTTGGTGCTGCACCCATCCACCGCGATCTGGCTCAGCAGCAGGCTCGAGACCGCCCGAGCGCTCGGGCTGACCCGCATCGTTTTTCCGGACCGGCGTCTGCCGCCGGCCGGTCCACAGCGCGGCGAAGATCGCCCGCGAGGCGGTCGAGAACGCCGAGATCGGCCTGATCAGGTTCGTGCTGTTCGACCAGGCGACCCACGACGCCTTCGCGCACCCCGTCACCTGACGACCGTGCTCTCCCTGACCAGCAACGAGAACGGCGTCTCCACGTTCTCGAGCGCACCGTCCGGTGCGTCCACCCGCCGGTGCAGCAGGTCCACCGCGGCCCGGGCGATGGCGGCCTTGTCCGGAGCCACCGACGTCAGCGAGGGCGCGCTGTAAGCGCTCTCCTCGTTGTTGTCGAAGCCGACCACGGCCAGGTCCTCCGGCACCCGCACGGACCGTTCCGCCGCGGTCCGCATCGCGCCGATGGCCAGCAGGTCGTTGAAGCAGAACACGGCGTCCGGCGGGGTCTTCATGTCCAGCAACGACTTCATGGCCGCGGCCCCGTCCGCGCGGTGGTAGTTCAGCGCGGGCACGACCAGCTCCGGCGAGAACGGCAGCGAGGCCTCCGCCAGCGCGGCCCGGTACCCCTCCAGGCGCAGAGCCGCCGTACCGCGGTGCGGGTGCGCGCCGATCGCGGCGATCCGCGTGCGGCCCAGCGAGACCAGGTGGCGGACCGCTGTCTGGGCGGCGGCCACGTTGTCGATGCCCACGCGGGAGATCGGCACGTCCACGGCGTGCTCGCCCAGCAGCACGGTGGGGACGGAGAGCTGGAAGTCGTCCACCTGGAGCGCCTCCGGGCTCAGGATCGCGGCGTCGACCAGGTGCGGGCCGAGGGAGGCGAGGGCCGAGCGCTCGCCCGCCAGGGTGCCGAAGGTCTGCTCGATGAGCACGTTCCACTCGTGCTCCTGCGCGGCGGCGATGACGAGGCCCGCCAGCTCGGCGAAGTAGGGGATGGAGAGCTCGGGCAGGACCAGGGCGATGAAGCCGGTGCGGCCGCGGCGCAGGTTGCGGGCGCCCAGGTTCGGGCGGTAGCCCGTCGCCTCCAGCGCCTCCTCCACGCGGCGGCGGTTGTCCGGTTTCACGAACGAGTAGCCGTTGACCACGTTCGACACGGTCTTCACCGAGACGCCCGCCAGCCGGGCGACGTCCTTGAGCGTGGCCAACACAGCCTCCAGAAGAGTACCGGGAAAAGTACCGGGAAGTTCTCGGTCTTTACATCGTTGGAACAACGATGCAAATCTAGCGCCTGAGAGCGCGACCACGCATAGCCCGTGTAGGAGCCAAAGATGTCTCGCATCCTGCTCATCGCAGCTGCCGCCCTGCTTGTGACCGGTTGCACCGCGAGAGAGAGCCAACAGACCACGACGAGTGGTGGGCCCGCCGCGAGTGCCGCGCAGAACCAGAGCACCGGTCCCGGCTGCTCGCGGTCGAAGACCGGTTACCCGCAGGTCGACCTCAAGGGGGCGGTCGTGGGCTTCTCCCAGTCGGAGAAGGAGGCCAACCCGTTCCGCACCGCGGAGACGCAGTCGATCGAGGACGAGGCCGCGAAGCGCGGGGCGGAGCTGCTGTACACCAACGCGCAGAGCGACCTGAACAAGCAGATCAGCGACATCAAGTCGCTGATCGACCGCGGGGCGAAGCTGCTGATCGTGGCGCCGCTCAACTCCGACGGCCTGCAGCCCGCGTTCGACGCGGCCAAGGCCAAGCAGGTGCCCGTCGTGACGATCGACCGCAAGGTGACGGCGCAGCCGTGCACCGACTACCTGACGTTCATCGGGTCGGACTTCGTCGAGCAGGGCAAGCGCGCCGCCCAGCAGATGATCAAGGCCACCGGCGGGACCGGCAAGATCGCCATCCTGCTCGGCGCCTCCGGCAACAACGTCACGGTCGACCGGACCAAGGGCTTCAAGGACGGCATCGCGGGCACCCCCGGTCTCACCGTGGTCGCGGAGCAGACCGGTGAGTTCGACCGGTCCAAGGGCCAGGCCGTGATGGAGCAGCTCATCCAGAGCAACCCCGACATCACCGCCGTCTACGCCGAGAACGACGAGATGGGCATCGGTGCCGTCACCGCCCTCAAGGCGGCCGGCAAGCAGCCGGGCAAGGACGTCAAGATCGTGTCCATCGACGGCACGCGCAACGCCGTGCAGCTCCTCGCGGACGGCAGCTACACCGCGGTCGTCGAGTCGAACCCGCGCTTCGGCCCGCTCGCGTTCGACACGCTGGAGAAGTTCGGCAAGGGCGAGGAGATCCCGCAGACCATCGTGATCTCCGACGACGAGTACGACGCCGCGAACGCGTCCCAGAAGCTCGCCAATGCCTACTGAGCCGGTGATCGAGGTCGCCGGCGTCACGAAGACCTTCGCCGGCGTGCGCGCGCTCAGCGACGTGGACTTCACCCTCCACCGGGGCGAGGTCCACGCGCTGGTGGGGGAGAACGGCGCCGGCAAGTCGACGCTGATCAAGGTGCTGACCGGCATCCACACCCCGGATTCCGGTCACGTCCGGCGCGACGGCCGGATCTCCACGATCTACCAGGAGGTGAACCTCGTCCCGTTGATGAGCGTGTCGGCGAACCTGTTCCTGGGCCGCGAGCCGCGCACCCGGTTCGGCCTGATCGACCGCGCCCGCCGCGACGCCGACGCCGCGGAGCTGCTCTCCGGCTACGGCATCACGGCGGACGTGCGCAGCCCGCTCGGGACGCTCGCGGTCGGCGAGCAGCAGATGGTGGCCCTCGCGAGGGCGGTCGAGACGGACGCGGACGTCGTGATCATGGACGAGCCGACGTCCTCCCTCGAGCCCAGGGAGGTGGAGACGCTGCTCGACGTCGTGCGCAAGCTGCACGAGTCGGGGATCGCGATCATCTACGTCAGCCACCGGATGGACGAGCTGTACCGGATCTGCGACAGGGTCACGGTGCTCAGGGACGGCCGGAGCGTCCACAGCGGACCGTTGCGGGACCTGCCGCGCATCGAGCTGGTCTCGCTGATGCTCGGCAGGTCGGTCAACGAGATCGAGAAGCACGGCACCACGGCGTTCGGCGAGGACCACCACGCCGACACGCAGCCGGTGCTCGAGGCCCGCGGTCTCACGAGCAAGCCGCGCGTCAACGGCGTCGACGTCACGATCCGGCCCGGCGAGGTCGTGGGGCTGGCCGGACTGCTCGGCTCCGGCCGCACGGAGACCGCGAAGGCGATCATCGGCGCGCTGCCGCTCGACGGCGGCACGGTGCTCGTCGCGGGCACGCCGGTGCCGCGCAACGTGAAGGCGGCCACCAGGGCGGGCATCAGCATGCTCGCGGAGGACCGCAAGACGGAGGGGATCATCCCGAACCTCTCCGTGCGCGAGAACATCGTGCTGGCCGCACTGCCGAGGCTGAGCAGGTTCGGCGTGATCAGCCGGTCGAAGCAGGACCGGATCGTCGACACGTTCATCACCCGGCTGCGCATCAAGGTCTCGAGCCCGGAGCAGAAGGTCGCCGAGCTCTCCGGCGGCAACCAGCAGAAGGTGCTGCTCGCCCGGTGGTTGTGCACCGAACCCAGGATCCTGCTCCTCGACGAGCCCACGCGCGGCATCGACGTCGGCGCCAAGGCCGAGGTGCAGGCGCTGATCGACGAGCTCGCGCGGGAGGGCCTCGCGGTGCTGCTGATCAGTTCCGAGCTGGACGAGCTGCTCGACGGCGCGGACCGCCTCGTCGTGCTGCGGGACGGCGCGGTGGCGGGCGAGCTGGAGGGAGCAGAGCTCACCCGTGAGCACGTGCTCAAGGCCATCGCGGCGGAGGTGATGGATGACGCTGACAGCCACTAGAACAGCCGGCGGGACAGCCGCCAGGAGGCGCTGGTTGCAGGACAACGGCGTCTACGTCGCCGTCGGCGTCCTGCTGCTGTTCAACGCCCTGTTCACGGCCAACTTCCTGACGCTGGGCAACTTCACGACCCAGCTCGTGCAGGCCGCGCCGGTCCTGATCGTCGCGCTCGGCATGGCGCTCGTGATCGGCACCGAGGGCGTCGACCTCAGCGTCGGCGCGGTCATGGCGCTGGCCGCCGCGATCATCCCGCTCTACCTCGGCGCCGGTCCGCTCGTCGCGATCACGATGGCGCTCGCGGTCGGCCTGCTCGCGGGAGCGTTCAACGGCTTCCTGGTCGCCAAGGTCGGCATCCAGCCGATCGTCGCCACCCTCGCCCTGCTGGTCGGCGGCCGGGGACTGGCGCTGGTGATCGCGGACGGCCAGCTCGTGCAGCTCCACGACCAGGCGTTCCTGGAGCTCGGCACCGGCGAGGTGGCGGGCGCCCCGATCAGCGTGCTGATCGCGGGCGTGCTGGCGCTCGCGGTGGCGGCGCTCACCAACCGCACGACGTTCGGCCGGCAGCTCGTCGCGGTCGGCGGCAACCGCAAGGCCGCCACCCTCGCCGGGCTGCCGGTGAACCGGGTGCTGATCGGCGTCTACGCCATCACGGGCGTCCTCGCGGCGGTCGCCGGTGTGCTGGCCACCTCCCGCCTCGGCGCGAGCGACCCGGCCGACATGGGCCTGCTCATGGAGCTGTCCGCGATCACCGCGGTGGTCGTCGGCGGCACCCCGCTCACCGGCGGCAAGGTCCGGGTGCTCGGCACGGTGTTCGGCGTGGTCCTCATGCAGCTCGTCCGGGCCACGCTGATCAAGCACAACCTGCCCGACTCGATCGCGCAGATGATCCAGGCCGCGATCATCATCGCCGCCGTGTACGTGGCACGGGAGCGCCGATGACCATGACGACCACCCGGACGGCGGCGGCGAGGACCAAGGTCCTGCAACGCCAAGGCGCCGCCGTCGCGCTCGTGCTCATGGTCGCGGTGTCGTGGCTGGTGTTCCCGCGCTTCGGCAGTCCCGACAACCTGCGCGACCTCGCCCTGCAGGGCTCGTTCCTCGCCGTGATCGCGCTCGGCATGACGTTCGTGATCATCACCGGTGGCATCGACCTGTCCGTCGGCTCGGTCTACGCCCTGGGCGGCGTGCTCGCCGCCTGGGGCTCCCAGCACGGGTTCCTGGTGGCGTTGTTGCTGCCGCTGGTGGTCTGCGGTCTCATCGGTCTGGTCAACGGGCTGCTGATCGCCCGCACGAGCATGGCGCCGTTCATCGTCACGTTGGCGTCGCTGTTGTTCGCACGGGGTCTGCTGCTCGTCATCACCGACGAAGGCGCCAACACCTACCAGATCGCGGCGGACAGCGCGTTCGTCGAACTGGGTCGCGGCACGGTCTTCGGGTTCGGCTACCCGATCTTCATCGCGGCCGTGCTCTGCGTCCTGGGTGGTGTCGTCCTGAACCGCACCAGCTTCGGGCAGAACGTGTTCGCGACCGGTGGCGCCGAGCAGTCGGCGGTCCTGATGGGCGTCCCCCTCGCCAAAACCAAGATCATCGTCTACACGGCGAGCGGCACGCTGGCGGGTCTCGCCGGCGCCCTGACCGCCGCTTACCTGCAGTCCGGCGTCACCGTCATCGGCGTCGGCCTGGAACTGGACGCCATCGCGGTCGTCGTCATCGGCGGCACGCTGCTGACCGGCGGCATGGGCACGGTGCTCGGCACCGTGATCGGCGTCGCCCTGATCAAGGTCATCCAGAACGTCATCAACCAGATCGGCACGCTCGACAGCAACTACCAGTCAGTGGTCAGCGGCGTCTTCCTGCTCGTCGTCGTTGTCCTGCAACGAGTCCTCCGGAGATAGGAGAGCCATGACCAGACGCGTCCTGGGCGTGTTGGTCGGAACCCTGATCACCGCCACCTTCATCACGCCGACAGCGGCCCACGCGGTGGAGTGGGTCCCCAAGACCCCTCCGCTGGCGACCCCCTGGACCTCCCAGGTGTCGCCGGCCAACGCCCTGCCCGAGTACCCGAGGCCCCAGCTCCAGCGACCAGAGTGGCAGAACCTCAACGGTGTCTGGGAGTTCGCCGGGGCACCGAACCTGAGCAACCCGCCGATCGGCAGGCCCTTGCCCGAAGGCGTCCTCGTGCCGTACCCGATCGAGTCCGCTCTGTCGGGCATCAAGCGGCACGAGGACAACATGTTCTACCGCCGCACCTTCACCGTGCCGTCCACCTGGAACGGTCGCCAGGTGAAGCTCAACTTCGGCGCGGTCACCTGGGAGACGAGGGTCTGGGTCAACGGCAGGCAGGTCGGCGCGCACACGGGCGGCTTCGACGCGTTCTCGTTCGACATCACCTCCGCGCTCAACGGGGGCACGAACGAGATCGTCGTCGGCGTCCACTCGCCGGTCGACGGCAGCCGCTACCCCATCGGCAAGCAGCGCCGCGACCCGAGCGGGATCTTCTACACCGCCGCGTCCGGCATCTGGCAGACGGTGTGGCTGGAACCGGTGCGCGGCGCGCACATCACGCGCCTCGACACCACGCCGAACGTCGGCGCGGGCGCACTCGACCTGGTCGTGCAGGGCACGGCGGGCCAGAGCGTCACCGCCGAGGTGCTCAGCGGCGGGCAGGTGGTCGGCAGGCAGACCGGCACGACCGGCACCTCCCTGCGCGTCCCGGTGCCCAACGCCCGGCTGTGGTCGCCGGACGACCCGTTCCTCTACGACCTGCGCGTGACGCTGGGCAGCGGGGACTCCGCCACCGGCTACTTCGGCATGCGCTCGCTCGGCAAGGCGGTGGTCGGCGGCGTCATGCGGCCGTTGCTGAACGGGAAGTTCGTCTTCCAGCAGGGCACGCTCGACCAGGGCTACTGGCCGGACGGCATCTACACCGCGCCGACCGACGCGGCGCTGCGGTGGGACCTCGAACGCCAGAAGGCGTTGGGCTTCAACATGGTCCGCAAGCACATCAAGGTCGAGCCGGCGCGCTGGTTCTACCACGCCGACCGGATCGGCCTGCTGGTCTGGCAGGACATGCCCTCGCTCGACGCGGTCGACGAGGTCCCGAACGGCCGCACCCACTTCGAGTCCGAGCTGCGCCGGATGGTCGACCAGCTCAAGGGCATCACCTCGATCGTGCAGTGGGTGCCGTTCAACGAGGGCTGGGGCGAGTACGACGCGGGCCGGATCGTCGACCTCGTCCGCTCGATCGACAACACCCGCCTGATCAACCACAACTCCGGCTCCAACTGCTGCGTCTCCGATCCCGATCCGGGCAACGGCGACGTGATCGACGACCACCACTACCAGATCACGACCGCCACCCGCCCGCCCGACAGCACCAGGGTCGCGGTGCTCGGCGAGTTCGGCGGCCTGGGGCGCAGGATCGTCGGTCACGAGTACCAGCCGGGCGCGGGGTTCGCCTACGGAGCCCTGTACCCCGACGAGCAGTCGCTCACCAAGCGGTACGAGGAGGTCGCGAAGCAGGTCGCGCGACTGGTCCACACGCGCGGATTGTCCGCGTCGGTCTACACCGAGCCCTACGACGTGGAGAACGAGGTCAACGGCTTCTACACCTACGACCGCCGCGTTCTGAAGATGACCGAGTCGCGGGTGCGGGACATCAACCTGAAGGTGCTCGCCATCGCCCGCGGCACGGCGGTGGGACCGGACGACGTGGTGTCGCTGCGCGTCACGACCTCCGGCTACACCGATCGCTACCTGCGCCACACGGGCGGAACGGCGCGCACCGACGTGATCAACACCGATCTGGGCCGGTTGGACGCCACGTTCCACGTGCGTCCGGGTCTCGCCGACGCGGCCTGCGTGTCGTTCGAGTCGAGGAACTTCCCCGGTGAGTTCCTCAGGCACAGCAACTCCGTCGTCCGCAAGGACGTGAACGACGGCACGAGCCTGTTCCGCGCCGACGCCACGTTCTGCCCGAGGGAAGGATCCGGCGGTACCGCGCTGGAGTCGTACAACGTGCGCGGTGCGTTCGTGCGGCACTACAACTCGAACGTCTACCTGGCCCGCAGCGGCGGCCCGAACCCCTGGGACACCGCGAGCTCCTTCGCCGCCGACACGACGTGGGCGATCGGCTTCGCGTTGTGGCGCAGCGGCGCGGAACTGCCGCTGGACCAGGCCCGGTCGTTCCGGGTGACCTCGCCCGGCTTCACGGACCGCTACCTGCGGCACCGCGACGCGCTGGCGCGCACGGACGTCGTGACGAGCTCCAGCGACGGCCTGCTGAAGTCGGACGCCACGTTCGTCGTCCGGCGCGGGCTCGCCGACCCGACCTGCTACTCGCTCGAGGCCCGCAACTTCCCGAACCAGTACCTGCGGCACGCGGACTTCCGCGTCCGCCTCGCCACGAACGACAACACGGACATCTTCCGCCGCGACGCGACGTTCTGCGCCCAGCAGGGCACGGGTGGTGTGCGGCTGGAGTCGTTCAACGAGCTGGGCACGAACATGCGGCACTACCAGGAGGAGGTCTGGGTCGCCTCGAACGGCGGCGCACACGCGTACGACAACCCCGCCTCGTACAGCCAGGACGTGAGCTGGGCCGTGAGCGCGCCGTGGGTGCCGTAGGGAAGAACCGCTGTTGATCAGCCGATGACCACCGGGACGCGGTCGCGTCCCGGTGGTCCTAGGTGAACAGGATCCGCTTCGCCACGGCCTTGCCGATCGGCGTGCGCAACGCGCTGAACGCCAGTTCGGCGATGCTCGGCTGACGCACGAGCGACAGCCCGCGCCGTAGCTGTGAGCGGAGGAGATGACGGCGTCGCAGCGCGGCGCCGTCGTAGTGCTCCAGCACGTACCTGTTGCCGCTGCGCAGGTAGTCGAACGTGACCGACGCCGCGAGCTCGGACATCCGCAGGCACGGGTCGAGCCCACCGGCCGTGAGCGGGGAGACCGCGCCCGCCGCGTCACCGACCAGCAGCCCTTCCCGTGAGACGATCCGGCGCAGCAGCCCGCCGACCGGGATGGGGCCGCCCCTGCGCCTGACCGGACCGGCCGGCGCCGGCGTCGGGAAGCTGTCGCGGAACCGTTGCAGGAGCTGGGGGAGCGGCGCGGTGAAGCGGTCGGCGCGCCCGGCGAGTCCCACGTGCGCGTGCTCGCCGTCGTCGACCACCCACGCGATGTAGCCGGGGGCGAGGCCTGGGTCCACGACGCAGTGGAACGTCGGCGTGGCGCCGGTCCTGACCGGGTAGACCTCCTCGATCCCGGTGATGAGCTGCCGGTTCACGTCGAGCCCGAGTTCGCGCGCGACCGTGGAGCGCGCGCCGTCCGCGCCGATGGTGAAGCGCGCCTTGGTCGCCTTGGCCGGGTAACCGGCGTTCAGGCGCACCCGTGCCCCGGCGCGTTCGGCGTCCTCGACGGCCCTGGCGTAGATGCCGGCCATGTCGCCCACCCGGAACTCGTCGCGGGAGCTGACCAGCTCGACCGGTGAGCGGAGCGAGGGCGGGTGGAGCAGCACGCGGCGGACCGCGGGCCCCAGGTGCGGCAGCTCGTAGTCGGTCAGCGTGCGTCGCACGAAGATGCCGGTCGTGCGGATGCCTGTCTCGAGGCTCGTCCTGCGTTCGCACACAGCCACGTCGAGGCCTGCCCCGGCGAGCAGGCGCGCGGTGTTCAGGCCGGCCAGCCCGGCTCCGACGACGAGCACGTCCACGGTGTCCATGCCCGACGGTAGAACCGGCCGGTGCCGCGGATCCCGTCTTCCCGCAACACCTTCACGGGATCTGCACGGGTTCTCCACAGGCCTTGCGGGCGAGGAGGAGGGCCTGCCGGAACGGCCGCTCGCCGTCGTGGGGCTCGCGCTGCACCCTGGCGACCTCGGCGAAACCGGCCTGGCGCACCAGGTCCGCGATGCTGTCGGGCGCCCAGCGGTAGGCGAGGGCGACCTTGTGGTCGAACGGCTGCGGCACCGGGTCGTCGCCGGCGAAGAAGCCGAGCAGCACGTGCCCGCCCGGTGCCAGCACCCGCGCGAACTCCGCGAACACGACCGGCAGGTCCCGCGGCGGGGTGTGGATGACGGAGAAGTACGCGAGGATGCCGCCGAGGACGCCGTCGGCGAGGTCGAGTGCGGTCATCGACCCCTCGTCGAACCGCAGGTGCGGATGCGCTTCGCGGGCCAGGGCGACCATCTCCGGGGACAGGTCGACGCCGAAGGCCTCGACTCCCAGGCCGTCGAGGTGCGCTGTCACGTGGCCGGGACCGCAGCCGAGATCGGCGACCGGTCCGGCGCCCTGCGCGCTCACCAGTTCGGCGAACGCGGCCAGCATCGCGCGTTCCAGCGGCAGGGTCGTGAGAACGTCGCTGAAGAGCTCGGCGTACAGGCCGGCGACGGCGTCGTAGGCGGCCCTGGTGTCGTGCAGCGCGGACGACTCGATCATGGCGGAGACCCTAGCCATCCCCGGCCCGGCACGCGGACAGGTGTACCGGGAACGAACAGGGTGTTCCCTGGAGGTTCGCCACAGGCGAGAATGACACCCGTGGGGGACATACACGGACGAACCGCCGAGAGCAGGGCGGGTGTCGCCGCCTTCCTGGCCGGTGTGTGGTTGATCGCGGCGCCACCGGTGCTGCACTTCGGCGCGTCTCTGCACGCTTTCCGGCCCTACTGGGTGTCCATGGGCCTGGCTGTCGTGATCATGCTGCTCGGCATGGTGCGCGCGATGGCGCCGTTGGACGTGCCGTTGCTGCGGCAGATCACGATCGGTCTGGCGCTGTGGCTGCTGGTCGTGTCGCTGCGGCCGGGAGATGGCGGCAGCTCCGCCGTTTGGCTCAACCAACTCGTGGTGAGCGCGGGTATCGCGTTGTCGGCGGGGCTGGCGCTCCTCGTGGGCATGCGCGGCGCGAGACGCCGTACCACCGCCTGAACACGCGCCCGGCCGGCACGGTCCGGCCGGGCGTACCACCGTCAGCGTCGCACGGGACTCAGCAGCGCTCGCCGGTCCTGGCGGACAGGAAGTAGCTGTCCCCGTCGACTTCACCGTGCGCGCGCGTGCACTGGTCGAGCGTGTTCGCTCCACCGGACCACAGCTCCTGCTGTCCGCGAGCACCGGTCTTGTACCCGTGCGTCACGTTCGACCCGGTGAGGATGTAGGTGCGGAGGACGAAGTCCCTGCCGTGGCTCGCGATCCACGAGTCCCACACGTAGATGTACGAGTAGTTCTTGCCACAGCCCGCGTACTGCTTGACCGACGCGACGGTCGTGGTGCCGTTCTTGACGTACGCCGTCGAACCGATCTGGGTGGCGCCGGGGCAGGCGGGGTTCGTCTCGGCATGACCGGTGCCGACGCCGAACACGCCCGCGACGGCGAGCGCGACGGCACCGGCGGCCAGGGTCCTGTGCATGGGTGCTCCTCTCTTCGAGGGGCAGCCTCGGGCCCGCCGGTTGGCCGGCGGTAAATCAGCCGGTCACGGCGACGGCCTCGATCTCGACCAGGTGCTCCGGCACGTCCAGCGCGGCCACGCCGATCAGCGTGGCGGGCGGGACCGGCGTCCTGCCGGTCCTCTTCGCCGCCCTGGCGATGCCGTCGAGGAGCTGCGGCATCTTGTCCGGCGTCCAGTCCACGACGTACACGGTCACCTTCACGAGGTCGTCGAACGTCGCCCCGGCGGCCTCGAGCGCGGTGTGGACGTTCACGTAGGCCTGCTCGACCTGGACGGCGAGGTCGGGCTCGGCGTCCCAGGCGACCTGACCGGCCACGTAGATCGTCTTCGTCCCGGTCGCGACGGCGACCTGGTGGTAGACGTCGACTTCCGGCAGCCCGGCGGGGTTGATGAGGGTGATCACAGCTCGTCCTTCGCTCTCTTGTGGTTACTGGATAACCGTAGGAGAGTGGGCGACGACCTGGAAGAACGCACTTTGTCGTGAGCGAGGAACCAAAAGGTGAGCAAGCAGCTCAGCGGAGACATCGCGCGGGCCGACTCGTTGGCGCGCGAGATCTTCTCGGACATCGCGAACAAGTGGGCGCTGCTGATCATCGAGGAGATCGGTGACCGGACGCGGCGCTTCACCGAGCTCAAGACCGGCGTCGACGGCATCAGCCACAAGATGCTGACCCAGAACCTGCGGCTGCTGGAGCGCAACGGGCTGATCTCGCGCGTGGTGCACCCGACCGTGCCGCCGCGCGTCGACTACGCGCTCACCGAACCGGGACGGGCGTTGCGCGGCATCGTCGACGGGATGTGCGACTGGACGCAGCGCTACCTGGGTGAGATCGAGGAGGCGCGCGGCCGGTTCGGCCGATCGCAGTGACGGTCACCGGTGAGCGGCGATCGCCGATCCGAAGTGGACGGACGGCTCACCACGGCGGCAGCGGACGCCGCGCGGTCGGATGATCGAGCGTGGCGTGACCGCTAGCCGGCGAACAGGTGTCCGAGCCGGTAGTCGATGATCCGCGTCGCCTGCTCGGTGTCATAGGCCTCGACCAGCATTGCGCTGAGCAGGCCGGCGGTCATGGTCGCGAGCGCGTCGGCCTCCAGCCGGGTGTCGAAGTGCGCCGGAACGCCGCCGCGCTGCTGGGCTTGGTCGAGCTGGCCGGCGAGCAGGCGTACGAGGTGGGGCAGCATGGCCTGCTGGTCCGGAGGCTGGCCGCCGCGGGTGACGTCGACGGCGAAGTAGGCGATCTGCACCGCGCACAGCATGCGGCTGCGTTCGTCGGTCGGCAGCACGCTGAGCAGGCACGCGCGGACGACGGCGCGTTCGTCGCCGGTCCGCAACGCCTCGGCGATGCTTCGTCCTGACCGCTCGCCGCTCAGTTCGGTGATGCGGTGCCAGGCGTACTGGAGCATCTGCTCTTTGGCGGGGAAGTAGTACTGCACCTGGAACATCGAGATGCCGGCCTCCGCGGCGACCGCCCGCAGCGTCACCGCCTGCAGGCTCTGCGTCGCCGCGATCCGGAAGAGCGCCTCCGCGATCTCACGCCTTCGCTGGTCGTGGTCAACGCGTTTCGGCACCTGATCACTGTGCCACATCGGCCGCTGCTGGCCTGACGAGCCGGGTTGCTATAACATTGCATCTGCATTGGAAAACCGATCTGGGGGTCGACGTGCTCGGAAGATTCAAGGATCAGAAGGCTCAGGAGAACTACTTCGCCACCTACGACGCGATCTTGCGGAAGTGGCCCGTTCCGGCCGAGGATCTGGACGTCGAGACGCGGTTCGGGCCGACCAGGGTCCGGCGCAGCGGCACCGGGCAGGGCACGCCGATAGTGCTGCTGCACGGTGTCATGGGCACGTCGTTGTCCTGGTACTCCTACGTCGCCGAACTGGCCGAGCGGCACACGGTGTACGCGGTGGACACGATCGGCGAACCGGGTCGCTCGGTCCAGACGCGTCCCGTGCAGAGCGGCCAGGACCAGGCGGACTGGCTCGCCGACGTGCTCGCGGGCCTCGGCCACGAGAAGTTCCACCTCGTCGGGATCTCCCGCGGCGCCATGATCGCGCTGGACCTCGCCATGCGCTCCACCGACCGGATCGCGGGCGTGATCGCCTTCGAACCGGGGGGCTTCGGGATCATCGGGCTGCGGTTCGTCCTCTGGAGCTTCGGCCAGATGTTCCGCTGGCTGCTGCCGGCGCCGATCCTGCGCCGGATCATGTCCGGGGATCCCCACGTGCGCCGCACCCTGGCCCCGTTGCTGCTCCGCGGGCTCAAGTACAAACCGCACTTCCCGCCACTGTACGAGTTCACCGACGACCAACTGCGCGCGATCGAGGTGCCCGTCCACTTCGTGCTCGGCGAACGCTGCGCCGTCCACGACGCACGCGCGGTCGCTGCCCGCGTCGAGGCGCTCAATCCCCGCCTCCGCGCGGAGGTCGTGCCGGGGGCCACCCACGCGCTGACCATGGAGCAACCGGACCTGACGATCTCCCGGATCCTCACTCTCGTCGGGGACGACAGAGCGGACTTGCCGGAATAACACCTCGTCCACCGGCTCAGGATCTGCTGGACGGGATTCGCGGGTGCTGGCTGCTTTGCCGGGGAGTACGCCGACTATGACGATCAGATCCGTTGAGGACCGTTCAAGCACGTTCACCGTGCGGAGTTGCTCCCGACCCGCTCCGACTCCGTGCTCTTGAGGCTGATCGCCTCGAGGATGGCCCCCGCTTCCGGGCGCCGTCACCAAGGCACCGCGACTCGGCCGCTGTTCTGGCGTCGGCCGATCGCCCGGACGGCGTGTGACAACTGAGCACGTGATTTACCATGTGATCATGGCCGAGTTCACGTCTCCGACTCCTCAGGAAGCCTTCGAACTGCTGCTTTCGGGCAATCAGCGCTTCGTCGCCGGTACGCCGGAGCATCCGAACCAGGACGCGACCCGTCGCTCGGAGATCGCACCGGCCCAACGTCCGTTCGCCGTGTTGTTCGGGTGTTCGGACTCGCGGCTGGCCGCCGAGATCATCTTCGACCGCGGCCTGGGTGACCTGTTCGTGGTGCGCACGGCGGGCCACGTCGTGGGCGCCGAGGTGCTGGGCAGCATCGAGTACGGGGCGGAGGTGCTGGACTGCCCCTTGGTCGTGGTCCTCGGCCACGACGCGTGCGGCGCGGTGGGTGCCGCGTGCGCCGCACTGGACGACGGCGCCGTGCCGGGCGGGTACATCCGGGACGTCGTCGAGCGTGTGACGCCCAGCGTGCTGGCGGCGCGGGCCGCCGGGCGTCTGCAGGCCGACGAGGTTGTTGCCGAGCACGTCAGCCGCACCGTCGACCTGCTGCTCGACCGCTCCCGCCTGCTCGCCGAACGGGTGGCCGCCGGCAGGACGGCCGTGGTCGGGTTGTGCTACCGGCTTGCCGACGGCAGCGCGCACCTCGCTGCCGCTCGTGGCCTGGATGTGTCCGTCCCGGCTGTGTGACACGGCAGAGAACGTCATTCCGCCGGTCGTGGTCCTGCGGCGCGGTGGAGCCGGTTGGCGATCGCGAGTCCCAGTCCCGTCTCCACCGGCAAGGAGGCGATGATGAGGTCACACCCCTGCTGATCGAGCTCTCGCAGGAACCCGTACAGCCCACGTGCGTAGCCCGCCATCGAAGCGGGGACCTGTACCACGGCGTGCGCGTTCACCGGGGTGCCGCGGAAGGACGCGGGGAGGAGCACGCCCACCCGGTGCCCCAGCGCCTGCTCGAGTTCCGCCTCGACGACGACCTTGTCGGGATCGACGAGGATGACCCGTGCGCGCGGCGCGTAATGCGACGGGTGCTGGCCCGGCACCCTGACGCGGCTCGTCGAGTGGACCGCCGGCGGGAAACCCAGGGCTGCCTCCAGGTCTTCCCTCGTCACCCCGCCGGGCCGAAGAACGCCGGGGACGTCAGCCGTGGCGTCGACGATGGTCGACTCGACACCGACCTCGCAGGGGCCGCCGTCCAGCACGAGGTCGACGGCATCGCCGAGCTCTGAGCGGACGTGGCTCGCCGTGGTCGGGCTGACCGAGCCGAACCGGTTGGCGGACGGGGCCGCCACGCCGCCGCCGAAAGCGGACAGCAGCGCGAGCGCGACGGGATGGCCAGGCACGCGCAGTGCCACCGTCTCCAAGCCACCCGTCGCTTCCAGCGGGACCCTGCGACCGCGCCGGAGAACCAACGTCAGTGGTCCCGGCCAGAAGCGTTCGGCCAGCAGGCGCGCCGCACCAGGTACGTCTTCGGCCCAGTCGTCGAGCTGATCCGCGCTGCCGAGGTGGACAATCAACGGGTGGGAGGGCGGACGTCCCTTGACCTCGAAGACGCGCGCCACAGCGATCGGATCCTCGGCGTTCGCGCCCAGACCGTAAACGGTCTCGGTGGGGAAGGCCACCAGGCCCCCGGCGCGAAGCACGCCTGCTGCCTCTTCAGTACCACTTGTTCCTGCCGACATCCGTGCGATTCTCCCACCCGGCCTTCCTGGCCGTTCCGCCACCTCGCCTTGATCCACCCGACCGGAGAGCCGACGGCAGTTGATCCCGGGACACCCCTTGACATCTTAGTTCGTGTGCTAATGATTGGCGCACGAACTGATCAGGAAGCATCGATGGAACTGGTACCGGGCAACACCCTGATCACCGCGACTCCCGATGAGGGACGCGCTCTGGCCGTCAAACTCGCCAGGCTGACCGTGAAAGCGACCCAGTCGGACGCGGAGGTCCGCCAGCGGCTGAGGCCGGCCTACGCGGAGGACCACCACAGCTTGATCGCGATTGCCCAGGTCGTGGCGACGGAGTACGCGACCATCGCCGCGGCGAACAACCATTGGCGCTGAGGAACGGGCAGGCATGGGTGAGACCGGTGGCATGAAGGTGCACCGCATGTCGGAACAGTCGTGCTTCGCGCTCTACAGCGCGGTCAACGCCATCACCCGTGCCTACCGCCCGCTCCTGCAGCCGCTGGACCTCACCTACACGCAGTACGTCGTGATGATGACGTTGTGGGAGCAGGACGGCGTGGACTTGCGGACTCTCGCCGAGCGCACCCTGCTGGACCCGCCGACCCTGACTCCGGTGGTGAAACGGTTGGAGGCCGCGGGGTTGCTCGACAGGAGGAGAGCGGAGGACGACGAGCGCCGCCTCGTCCTGTCGGTCACCGAGGCGGGCAGGCGCCTTCAGCGCGAGGCCGGCGAGGTGCCCGAGAAGATGCTGTGCCAGATGGGTTTGTCGCCTGCCGACGAACGACAGTTGCGCGCGCTCTGCGGACAGATCAACGACGCCCTCGCGTCACGGACGGACCGCCGCGATGAGTCCGGCAGGCCGGGTGCCGACGCGGGCAGCCGGTAGACCTGCCGAACAGGTGCGCGGCAGAGGTTTCGGCCGGTCCTCGCAGTTGTAGGTCAGGAACACGTGGTGCATGGAGCCCTCCGGTCGTCGGTCCGAGGACGAACGAGACCTCTGGAACTCGGGGTTCGAGCACAACCGGTTTTCCGCGGGCCGGGAGCGGGTCGGGGCTGGTTGTGACGGTGCTGTTGGGGGCTGGCGGGTGGTCGCGCCGGGGTTGGTGGTGCAGGCGCGGCCGGGAGGTCCGCCGGCGGGCCGGTGGGTGCGGTGGAGGCGTCCCGACGGCTGGCCGGAGGCGGTGGTCGTGACTGTGCCGGTAGGGCTGGCGGATGGTCTCGCCGGGGTCAGTGGTCCCGCGGCGGCAGGGAGGCCCCACCGGCGGGCCGGAGGCCGGCCCCGACGGCGGCCACCAGCTCGTAGCTGCGGCGGCGGTCCGCGTGGTGGTAGATCGGCGAAGTGATCATCAGCTCCTCCGTGCCGGTCTCGTCGAGCACCGCCTGGAGCTTGCGCGTGATCGTCTCGGGCCCGCCGACCAGCACGCGGCCGTCGTCGGGGGAGGCGGGCATGTCGTCGGGGTGGGGCACGTCGTCGGGGTGGGGCAGCAGGATCCGCGTGCCCTCCCGGCGGCTACGGACCTTCGCCCTGATCGGCCCGGCCAGCCACTGCGCCCGCGCGTCGTCCTCCGCCGCGATCACCGAGACGCTGACCAGGTCCGCCTGGCAGGCCCGGTCGGGGCTGAGGTGCCGCGCGAACGCGAAGGGCAGGCCCAGCTCCGCCGCGAGGGCCGCGGTGGCGGGGGACGAGCCGAGCAGCCACGGCGAGGGCACGTTGCCGCCCCGCACCGGTACCGCGACGGTGCCCGCGGGGTCCAGCAACGCCAGGAGCTCCTCGAGCTGCGAGCGGTACGGCTCGCCGGTCCTGCGCAGGGACGCGACCACGTGCGGCGGCCCGCCCGGTGCCCGGCCCACGCCCAGGTCGATCCGGCCGGGGTGCAGGGCGGCGAGCGTGCCGAACTGCTCGGCCACGACGAGCGGCGGGTGGTTGGGCAGCAGCACGCCGCCCGCCCCGATGCGCAGGCGTGACGTGACCGCCGCCAGGTGCCCGGCCAGCACGGCCGGTGCGGAGCTGGCGACGCCGCGCATGCCGTGGTGCTCCGGCACCCAGTACCGGTGGAACCCCAGCTCCTCCGCCAGCTCCGCCAGGTCGACGGTGTCGCGCAGCGCCTGCCGCGGGGTCGAGCCCTGGACGACCGGAGAGGTGTCCAGCACCGACAAGCGAATCCCCATACCGCCAGAGTAGGGGTCAGCAGCGCTCGTCGGTCTGTCCCGAGTAGACGTTGCCGTCGCCCCACACCTCGCCGTACGCCCTGGTGCACTCGGTGAGCGTGTCGGTGCCCTTGGACCAGACGTCCTGCTTGTTGTAGCCGTTGACGTTGCTGCCGAAGTCGCGGGCGCCGTTGACGACCATCGCGGCACTGGAGCTGAAGCTGCCCGGCTGGGCGGCGTAGGAGTCCCACACGTAGGTGTAGGCCCAGTTCTTGCCGCAGCCCTTGAACTGCTTGACCGAGGCGATGATCGTGCCGCTCTTCTTCACGTACCCGGTGGAGCCGATCTGCACGGTGCCGGCACATCCCGGCGCCTGCTCGGCCTGGGCGGTGCCGCCGGCCGCGAGTGCCGACAGTGCCGACAACGCCACGGCGGGCAGGACCAACTTGACTTTGCGCATGTCCGCCACGGTGGTGCGGGCCGGTTAGCCGGCGGTAAATCGCCGGTGCAGGCGCTCGTCACGGTTGGGCCGTCAGGTCGGAGGGATGGGTCGCCAGCGGCGTCACCTCGACCCGCATGAACTCCCGCAGCGGCAACGAGGAGAGGAACGCGTGCAGCTCGTCGTTGGACGGCACGTCGAAGACGCAGATGTCGCCGTACTGCCCGACGACCCGCCACAGGTGCGGCAACACGCCCATCTTCTGCAGTTCCAGCGTCCGTTCCCGTTCGGCCTGCACCAGTTCGGCGCGGCGGTTCGGGTCGAGGTCGTGGGGCAGTGTCACGTCCATGCGCACGTGGAAGAGCACGGTCACCTCCGAGTGGGCGCCGCGACGGCCGCGGGGTCCGGTTCGACCCCGGCCCGCCGGGCAGGTGCGGGTCGCCGCCGTCGTGGCGCGGCGGGTGTGGCGGCCGGCTCCCGGCTCTCGGCCGAGGTGCCGCCGTGCGGTGGAATACCCGTTGCGGTCGTGATCGAAGCGGTAGCCGCGCACTACGCCGAACGTGAGGGGCGCACGGCGGCGATCGACATCGCGGCGTCGCCGGCGCGGGCCTGGCCTCCTCGCGCTGACGGGGTGTGACCGCCGTCAACTAGGATGGAGCACGTGGTAGCCCAAGGGGAGCAGCCGGCCTCGCTGGCCGAACGGCTGGACCGGCTTTTCAAAGCGGTGCGCCCGGCGGGCCGGCGCGAGTACACCTACGAAGAGGTGGCCGCCGCGATCCGCGAGGACGGCATCTCGATCTCGCACACCTACGTGTGGCAGCTGCGCAAGGGGTTGCGCGACAACCCCACCAAACGCCACCTGGAAGGCCTCGCGCACTTCTTCGGGGTCCCCGCGTCCTACTTCCTCGACGACGACACCAGCGGCGTCGACGACCAGCTCGAACTGCTGGTCGCGCTGCGGGACAGCGACGTGCGCGCGCTCGCCCTGCGCGCCTCGGGCCTGTCGCCGGCGAGCATCAAGGCCGTTCTCGGCATGGTCCAGCACGCGCGGTCGATCGAGGGGCTGCCACCGGCCGACGAGGCGGCTGGCACGACTGGCGAGGGCGGCGTGACCGGTGCGGCCGACGCGGACGAGTCGTGACGCGGTGGCGCCGCCTGCGCCGCCGGTCCCGGGAGCTGCTGGCGGGCTTCGAGGTGCCCCAGCCGTTCTCGGTCGAGGCGCTGTGCGCGCGGGTGTCCGCGCACCGGGGACGTGATCTCCACCTGCACCCGTTGCCGTACACGGGGGCGGCGGACCTGCCGTGCGGGCTGTGGGTGTCGACGGCCGGGGCCGACCACATCTTCCACGCCCGCGGTGCTTCCGCGTTGCACCAGCAGAACATCATCCTGCACGAGATCGGCCACATGCTCTGCGACCACACGCTCGCCAACGGTGACAACGGTCTCCTCGCGCTGCTCGGCGACCTCGACCCGGCGATGGTGCGGCGCGTGCTCATGCGCACCCGCTACTCGACGCCCGAGGAGCAGGAGGCGGAGATGGTCGCGGCGCTGATCCGCGAGCAGGCCGGCTGGAGCGCGGTGCCCGCACGTCCGGACGGGGTGCTCGGCGTGATCGACGAAGTGTTCGGCCTTCCCGGGAACAGGTAGCGGTCATGACCTCGCTCGAACTTCCGGCCGCGGTGTTCGCGGTGCTCGTCGTCACCTGGGGCGTCGTCCTCGTCCGCGTGCGCCTGGCCGGCCGCTCGCTGCGGGGCAGAGCGGCCGCACTGGCGTTCCTGTGCTTCGCCACCTCCGCCACGCTCGTCGTGCGGGAGCTGAGGTACGCGTTCGACCGGTTCTTCGGCGTGCCGGACCTGGCCATCCTGGTCGCGAGCGGGACGACGATCGCGGGCATCGCGTCCGCGGTCGGGTTCGGGCTGGTCGTGTCGGGCACGAAGGTCCGGGGTGTGCGGCGGACGTGGGTGGTGCTGGCCGTCGTCGCGGCGGTGGAGGTCTCGGCGTTCCTGCTCATCCCGAGGAGGCTGGACCGGCCGGACTTCGGCTACTGGCAGCCGACGCACCCCGCGACGATCGTCTTCCACCTGGTGAACATCACCTGCCTCACCGTCGCGGTGGTGATCGGAGCGGTGGCGCTGCACCCGCTGCGGCGCCGGACCCGCGGCCCGTTGCGGGTGGCGGTCTTCCTGCTGTGGCTGAGTTTCCTGTCGTTCATCGGGTACGCGGGCTGCCGGTACTGGTACGTGATCGCGTACGGGTTCGGGTTCGTGCCGCAGGGCACCCGCTACGCGACCTACGGCCTGGTCACCGAGATGGCAATGGCGCTCGGCGTGCTGCTGCTTGCCCTGGGCGGACTGGTCCAGGCCGGGGCCAACGCGGTGAGGTGGGGGCGCCGGCTGCGCGGCTACCGGCGGATCGGTCCCTTGTGGACGGAGCTGACCGGGGCCGTGCCGGAGGTGGTGCTGGGCGCCGTGCCGCGCTGGTTCGCGGGCTCGCTGGAGCTGCGGCTGTACCGGCGGACGGTGGAGATCCGCGACGCCCAGCTCGAGCTGTCCGGCCGCGTGTCGCCCGACCGGCGGGCCTGTGCGGGCAGCATCCTCGAGGAGGCGGGCGTCACCGATCCGCTCGCGCTGGACGCGTGCGTGCTGCGGATCGGTCTCGCGTCGCCGCGGGCGCTGCACCCCGCGGAGACCTCGGCGTGGTCGGCGGCGTCCGATCTGGACGACGAGCTGGCGGCGTTGCTCGCCCTGGACCGGGCACTGCGCGACCCGGTCGTGGCGGCGGCGGCCGAGCGGAGCCTCACGCCCCTGTGACGCCGTCGATGCCTTCGCGCAGGAAGTCCGCGTGGCCGTTGTGCCGCGCGTACTCGTGGCAGAGGTGGTGCATGACCAGCCGCAGCGACACGTGCGCCGCCCAGCGCGGCTGGTAGCCCGTGACGTCCAGCGAAACGGCCTCGCGCTCGATCCTGCGCGCGTGCTCGACCTCCGCCAGCCAGGCCGCGAAAGCCTCGCCGCGCGTGGAGGCCCCGGCGTCGTAGGCCGCCTGGTAGTCGCCGTCGGCCGACCACACCAGCGGCACGTCCTCGCCGTTGATCACCTTGCGGAACCAGGTGCGCTCCACCTCCGCCATGTGCCGCACGAGCCCCAGCAACGTCAGCGCGGACGGCGGCATCGAGCGGCGGCGCAGGTCCTCGTCGGACAGGCCCTCGCACTTCACCGCGAGGGTGGCGCGGTGGAAGTCGAGGTAGGCGCGCAGGGTCTCGCGTTCGCCGCCCTGCAACGGGGGGCTGGGGCGTTCGGTGGTCATGGCGCCAGTCTGGGGTGCCGCGACGGTCTCGCGCACTCGCGATTCCCACCTGGATGGTGCCGGCAGGCGAGACTCGCGACACCGAGGACCTGGTGCGGGAGGTCTGGCGGCTCGCCGATCGGGAGGCCGTGCTGAACCCGAGGCGTACCTGGCGACGGCCACCACCCGGCTCGCGGCCAACGAGTCGCAGACCGCGCGGGCCCGCTGCCGGAATAACCCGCGGCGGTGGACGTTGTACGCGCCGGAAGGAGAGTCATGAGGGACAACGACTTCGCGGTGCACGACAGCACGGGGTACGACTTCAACGCCTACCAGCGCAACGGCGAGGTGGCGGCCGACCGCTGGGTGACCGCGATGCGCCTGTTCGACCCGGGGCACGTGGACACGCCGGCCGAGAAGTGGGAGCGGGCCCGGCTGCTGTTCGACAGCAGGGACTACATCAAGGCCGCTCAGCTGCTGGCCGAGGTGGCCGCCGAGGTGCCGTTCCAGACGGACCTCCGGCTGCTGCTCGCCCGCGCCTACTACCACTCGGCGCAGCTCGGCAAGGCCGAGGCGCAGCTCCGCGTGATCGTGGACCGCGACCCGGTCGAGCACTACGCGCACCTGCTGCTCGGGCGCACGCTGGAGCGGCAGGGACGGGCCGAGGAGGCCGCGCCGTGGCTGCGCCTGGCCGCCGCTTTCGGTGGCGAGACGGCCGACATCTAGAGGCGTGCCGCGTGACGTTGACGGGTGGTCGATGACGGATAGGCTCGAAGCCGTGCACCGCAGCAGGCTCTTCGGGATCTTCATCGACACACCCGTCGCGCAGGCCGGTTCGGCCGCGAGCTTCTGGTCCGCCGCACTGGGTGTGCCGGCGCGTCCGGTGGCGGGCGAGGAGCAGTTCACGGCTCTGGACGGCGCCGTACCCGGTTTGACCGTCGACGTCCAGGCGGTCGACGACGCGCCGCGCTACCACGTCGACATCGAGACCGACGACGTGCCGGCCGAGGTCGCCCGCCTGACCGCGCTGGGCGCGGAACCGGTCTCCCGCTGGCTGGACTGCCACACGCTGCGCGCACCCGGCGGCCATCTGCTCTGCGTGGTGCCAGTGCACAGCGACCAGGAGACGTTCGAAAGGCTGGCTCGAACCTGGCCGTGAGCCCGGACGCGAGCCTCTCCTGTCTCCGGAGGCCGCTCTCGGTCTCCCGTCAGGTGCCCAAGCCCCGGTCGATGGCGTCGGCGTGGTCCCCCAACCAGATGATCTCGTTGTGCAGCCAGGTTCCGGGACCGGCGACGCGCCCGGCACGGGCGTGGAAGTCGCGTTCTGCCTCGACTCTGGCAACGATGCGCCGGCCGAAGCTCTGGCGCCGCGGGTGTTCCAGCCCGTAGGCGTCGAGGAACGTGCGCAGGAGACCCACCTGGTGGTCGAGGTGTCTGACTATGTCGGCGCCGAGCAGCCACAACCAGGCGGCGTAGGCGAGGTCGCGCGTGCGGGGGCCGGGGGCGCCTTGGTCGAAGTCGAAGGCGGACACCGGGAGGCCATCGGCGAACGCGACGTTGAGTGGGGAGAAGTCGTTGTGGCACACCGTCTCCTCACCGCCCGCAAGCGGTGTGCCGGCGGTCGCGTCGTGCAATCGGCGCAGCAGCCGTGCCGCGGCGGTGATCTGGGCGGGTGACCACTCGCGGGCCCGGAAGGCGGTCAGCGTCGCACCCTGCTGGAAGCTGAGGACCTCGCGGCCCTCGGCGTCGATTCCGAGCAGCCGCGGTGCGGCCTCGCAGCCGACGTCCTCCAGGTGCCGGAGCAACCGGTGCACGAACGGTGAATGCGGCCCGACCGGCCGTCGCACGGTGTCCCCGACCCGGACCACCCCTTGCGTGATCCGGCCTCCGGTCAACGGGATCTCCGGTTCCCGCTCCGCTTCCGCCATCCCGTGCAGAACCACTCGCACTCCTCGTGGTTGTCTTCAATCCTCGGTGCGCTCATCAGACCGGAACCGGACGAGCGCCGTCCAACAACCGACACGCCGACAGAAGACAACCGGGAGTTGTTGATGGAGCTCGACCTCGGTGCCGTCCGGACCTTCCTCGCCGTGGTCGACGACGAGCACTTCACCGAGGCGGCCGACCGCCTGGGCATGAGCCAGCAGGCGGTGTCCAAGAGGATCGCCAGGCTGGAGGCCGACCTGGGCGTCACCCTGCTGAGCCGGTCCCGCACCGGAGCCAGGCCCACCGAGGACGGCGCGGCGTTCCTCCCGCACGCCCGCGCGCTGGTCAGCCTGGCCGACCAAGCCGTCGCGATGTTCCGCGCGCGCCGCCGCCCCCTGCGCATCGACGTGCTAGCCCGCGTCGCGGCGCCGATCGACGTGGTCCGGTCCTTCCACGACGCCGGTGACGTGGACGTCGACATGGTCGTGTCCCGGGGCGCCGTCTGCCGGTGGACGGCACTTGCCGAAGGGTCGGTCGACGTCGCCTTCGGCCGCGTCACCGAGCCCCTCCCGCCGGGGATCCGGCGCATCCCCGCCTGCCTGGAGCCCATCCCCGTCCTGGTCGGCCGCCGGCACCGGCTCGCCGGGTGCGAGCGCGTGCCGATGGCAGCGCTGGCGGGCCTGACGGCGTGGATGCCGGGCAACACCGGCGACAGCGAATGGGCGGAGTACTACCGATTCCTCGGCGCTGAGTCCGGCGTCCGGATCGACAGTTCCGGCCCGGTGTTCGGCGGTGAGCACGTCATGGACGAGATCGGGGCCTCGGACGACCTCATCACCTTCGGGAACACGAGGCAGTTCCCGGTGCGTCCGGACGTGGTCCAGCTCTCCGTCACCGATCCCACGCCGGTCTACCCCTGGTCGCTGCTGTGGCACGAGGCGAACCGCCACCCGTCGCTGCCGCTGTTCATCGCCCACGTGCAGGCCGGCTACCGCCCCGTCGCCGCAGGGAGCCGATGGCTGCCGGCGCCCGACCACGCGCTGTTCCCCGCCGGTCCCGGGAACAGCTGACGACCGCGCGGCATCGAGACCGCTGAGGCGTCGCCGTCGCTAGCTCGGGTCCAGCCTGGCGAACGCGCGCAGCAGCCCCGGCGCGACCCGGCCGGCCAGCCGCGCCGCCTTGGCCTCCACCGTCACCGGCACCACCGGCCGGTTGCGGCGCACCGCCCGCACGATCTCGGCGGCCACGCCTTCCGGGCCGAAGCCGCGCCGGGCGTAGATGCGCGAGGCGCGGTCCTGCTTGCGGCGTTCCTCGTCGGCGCTGACACCCGAGAACGTCGCGGTGGCGGTGATGTTCGTGGCCACGATGCCGGGGCAGACCGCGGTGACGCCGATGGCGTGCGGCTCCAGCTCGGCCCGCAGGCACTCCGAGAGCATGAACACCGCGGCCTTGCTGGTGGCGTACGCGGAGAGGATCTTCGACGGCAGGTAGGCCGCCACCGAGGACAGGTTCACGATGTGGCCGCCCTCTCCGCGTTCGACCATCAGCTCGCCGAACGCGCGGCAGCCGTGCACGACGCCCCACAGGTTCACGTCCAGAACCCGTTGCCACTGCTGCGTCGTCGTCGACAGGAACGAGCCGGCGTGGGCGATGCCGGCGTTGTTCACGACGACGTCGGGCACGCCGTGCTCGTCGGCGACCTGCCGGGCCCAGGCCCGGACCGCCTCCTCGGAGCGCACGTCCACCTGGTAGGCGTGACCGCCGGCCAGTCGTGCGGTCTCCTCGGCCCCGGGGAGGTCCACATCGGACACCACGACGCGGGCGCCCGCCCCGGCGAAGGCGAGCGCGGTCGCCCTGCCGATGCCGCTGCCACCGCCGGTGATCACGGCGAGCTCGCGCGGGGGAGCGGAGTCCTCGACGAACTCGCTGATCATCCTGGCGAGCGGTGCCGGGTGGCTGAGCGGGGCCCAGTGGCCGGCGGTGATCCTGCGGCGGCGAAGCCGCGGCACCCAGCGTTCGAGGGGGAGCGGTTCGGTGCGGACGTAGTGGTCGCGGGTCGGCTGGACCACCTGCACCGGCATGGGGGCGACGCGGTGCCGCGGCGCGCGCATGACCTGGCGGATGTTCGCCCGGTACAACGAGATCCCGCGCACCGCGTCGGACGCGAGCGTCGGGGCCGGGGTGGCGCGGACGCCTTCGAGCCGCCGCAGGAAGTCTCCCCAGCGGGGCGCGAGGTACAGGCGCCAGAACAGGGCGGGCAGCACCGGCAGGTGGAACGCGCCGATGTACCAGGAGCGCAAGAACTGCCGGACGTGCGCGACCGACAGCCCGCGGCGCGACCAGTGGCCCATGTGGTCGAGGCAGGGGCCGGAGATCGAGGTGAACGTCGCGATGCGCGCGCCGGGCGTGGTCACGGCCTCCCACGACTGGACGGAGCCCCAGTCGTGGCCGACGAGGTGCACCGGCTCGTCCGGGCTCACCGCGTCGATCACCGCGAACAGGTCGCGGGCGAGGTGCTCCAGCCGGTACCCGTCCTCGGTGGACGGGGCGGTGGACTCGCCGGCGCCCCGCACGTCGTAGGTGACGACGCGGAAGTCCTCCTCCAGCAGCGCGGCCACGCGGTCCCAGACGGCCTGCGTGTCCGGGTACCCGTGGACCAGGACCACGACGGGCCCCGACGTGCCGCGCACCCGCACCGCGAGTTCGACTTCTCCGGAACGCACCTTCACGGTTCCTCCACGACGAGCCGGTCGGCCTGCCCACCCGGGCCCATCCGCCGATCGGTCGGCGGACACGTCCGGGGTACCCCGCCGCGGCGCCGTCCGTCCGGCACGTGAGGTGGAACGAGGTCCACCGCGTGCCTCCGGCGATTGCTACGCCCGCGTAGCTTTGTAAAAGCTACGCCACCGTAGCAATATGGGGCGGTGAGCACAACGCGCCGGAAGTACGCCCGCCGCCTGCCTCCGCAGGAGCGCCGCGAGCAGCTCCTGGACGCCGCCCTGGCCCTGATCCCGGCGGGGTTCGACGCCGTGACCATGGAGTCCGTCGCCAACCGGGCGCAGGTGACCAAGCCCGTGCTCTACGACCTGTTCGCCAACCGCGGCGAGCTGATCGGCGCCCTGCTCGAACGCGAGGCGGCGCGCGCCACCGGCCAGGTCCTCGCCGCCCTGCCCACCGACTTCGCCACCCGCTCGCCGGACGACGCCTTCGCCGACGCCGTCCGCGTCTTCGTGAACGCCGTCGTGCAGGCCCCCGACCGCTGGCGCCTGGTGCTCCTCCCGCCCGAGGGCACGCCCCGCGAGTTCCGCGCCCAGGTCGAGCTGGTGCGCGCGGGTGTCCTGGCGCAGATCGAGGACCTGGCCGCACTGGGCCTGAAGGAACTGGGCCTGAAGGAATTGGGCCTGGAGGAGCTCGACGGCCTGGACGCGGAACTGCTGGGCCACGCGATGCTCGCGCTGGCCGAGATGTCCGGCCGGCTCGTGCTGACCGACCCCGGGAAGTTCACGCCGGACCGGCTGGTGGCCTTCGTGTCCCGGATCGCCCACGGCCTGCGCTGAGCACCCGCGCCTCCGTGACGACGCTCAGACCCGATGCACCCGCACGTGCGTGAGCAGCGCCAACCCGGTCGGGTCGGGAACGATCGACACGTCGCACCCCGGCAACAGCGCGCGCACGGCCGCCTCGTCGCGTTCGATGACCTGCCAGCCCAGCAGGTACTCCAACGGCCAGCGGAACAGGTTGGGCAAGACACTGGCGAAGTAGAACGTGCCGCCGGGACGGCAGAGCCTGGTCAGCACCGCCTCGGTGAGCCGCACGGCCGCGCGGTCGTTGAGATAGCCGTACAGGCCGTTGGCGAGCACCAGGTCGAACGGCCCGAGCTCGGCGAGAGGGTTGAGCGCGCGGAACACGTTGCCCGGAACCGCGGTCGTGACCTCGTTGAGCGGGCCGAGCCGCTTCTGCGCGAGGTCGAGCGCGTCGGGGTCGACGTCGGACAGCACGATCCGGTCGCCCGGCCGCAGGGCACCGGGCGGGAGGTGCCGCAGCTCCGGCGCGGCGCCGGAGGCGAGCACCAGCACCGACCGCGGTCCCTGGCGCGGCGCGGTGAAGGCGTCGCCGATCAGCCGTGCCTGGTGCGTCACCCGGTTGCGGTGCTGCTGGGTGATCGCCGAGCTCTGCAGGCTCGCCTCGACGTGCCAGCCGAGCGTGCCCGGCGCGGCGCCGTTGGCCTGCGCGAGGACGTGCTCGACGAGCCGGAAGTCGCTGGGGTAACCGCGGACCCATTCCTCCTCGTCGCGCATGAGCGGCGTACGCGCACACGCGGACCGCGCGGGCTGGACGACGGCGGCGATGTCCTCCTCCTGCATGCCCGCGTGCACGCCGGCACCGATCTGCTCGCCGAGGGCGCGGAAGCGGCCGCCGACGAGCCTGTGCGCCGAGGGATCGGCGAGGTTGAACTCCTTCTCACCGCGCAGGAAGCCGTCCACGGCGTCGCTGAGCCGGTGCAGAACGTCGGTGCTATGCGGGAGCACGGTCATCGCACACTCTTCCCTCGCTGCGGCAACGGTTCCAGAGCCTGTCAGGCGTGGCGTCCGGATGACAGGGTCTTTCGGGTCATACGGGCACGGCCCCGCCTTGGTTCGCGGGTCACCGGCTCGCGGCGGTCACGGCGTCCGCGATGGCCTGGTGCCCCGCTGGCGTCGGGTGCACATCGGTGCGGTCGCAGAAGTAGGTGAGCGCGCACACCTTGGCGACGGAGGCCGGGACCTGGCCGTACTTCGGGTCCTGCACCAGCTCGGTCAGCGCGCCGTAGCCGCCGGTCGTGCTCGTGACGTCGGCGAACTTCGCGCCGAACCGGTCGTACTGGGCCGCGATCCGCGCGTTGAAGTCCCGGAACATCGTCACCGACAGGCGGGCGAGGTCCTTGCCGTTGGGGAACGACGGGTTCACCCACGCGCCGAGGAACACGTCCGGGTAGGTCAGCCCGACGATCTTCACGTCCGGCGCGGCCTCCCGCAGCTCGGCGAGCGTGCCGGCGACGTTGGTCTGGATGGTCGCGACGGTCCTGGTCGCGCAGTCGAGCGGGTCCTGGGCGATGGCGCACGGCGTCAGGTCGTTGCCGCCGATCACGACGGTGACGAGTCCCGTCCGCCCACCTCGCAGCACCTCGACCGCGGCGTCGAGCTGGGTCCTGCCGCGCGCCTCGGGGCCGCACGCGGGCCTGGTGGCGAGGTCGCCGGAGGTGGCGCCGTCGCAGGCGAGGTTGACCAGGTCGAGACCGGCCTGCTCGGCGACGATCTGGGCGAAGCTCCGGCCGGCGCCGCCCGGTGCGAAACCGGTGGCGTAGGAGTCGCCGATCGACAGGTGGACCTGCCGCTGCGCGGACGGGGCGGTGGACGACGGCGGCGCGGGGGCGGGAACCTGCGCCGGTGGGGTCGAGGTGCATGCGGCGAGCGCCATGAGCAACGCCACGACCAGGGCAAACCTCGGCACACCTGCTCCTTCGGACCGGGAACTGACGTACCGAGGTTACGAGATCGCCCGTGAGGGTCGTGTCAGCGGAAGGCGCGCAGCCGCAGGCTGTTGCTCACCACGAACACCGACGAGAACGCCATCGCCGCACCCGCGATCATCGGGTTGAGCAGGCCGAGCGCGGCCAGCGGCAGGGCGGCGACGTTGTACGCGAACGCCCAGAACAGGTTGCCCTTGATCGTCGTGAGCGTGCGCCGGGCCAGCCGGATCGCGTCCACGGCGGCCAGCAGGTCACCGCGCACCAGCGTGAGGTCGCTCGCCTCGATCGCCACGTCCGTGCCGGTGCCCATGGCCAGGCCCAGATCGGCCTGGGCGAGGGCGGCGGCGTCGTTCACGCCGTCGCCGACCATCGCCACGACGCGCCCCTCGTCCTGCAGGCGCTTGATGACGTCGACCTTGTCCGCGGGCAGCACCTCGGCGATCACCGCGCCGGTCCCGTCCTCCGCGTCGATGCCGACCTCGGCCGCCACGGCGCGCGCCGCCGCCTCGTTGTCGCCGGTCAGCAGCACCGGGCGCAGGCCGAGCCCGCGCAGCCGCTCGATCGCCTCCTTCGACGTGGGCTTCACCGCGTCCGCGACGACCAGCACGCCGCGGGCCTCGCCGTCCCACGCGACCAGCACCGCGGTGCGCCCCTGCCGCTCGGCTGCCCGCTTGGCCTCGGCGAGACCGGCGTCGAGCCGGATGCTCCAGTCACCGAGCAGCCGTTCCCTGCCCACGAGCACGGCGTGACCGTCCACGACGCCCCGCACTCCGAGCCCTTCGACGTTCTGGAACTCCTCGACGGCGGGCACGTCACCCGCGGCGGTGGCGACGGCCTGGGCGATCGGGTGCTCCGAGGCGTGCTCCAGCGCGCCCGCGAGCCTCAGGACCTCGGCCTCGTCCTCGCCGTCGGCGGCGTGCACGCCGACCAGGCTCATCCGGCCGGTCGTCACGGTGCCGGTCTTGTCGAGCACCACGGTGTCGACGCGCCGGGTGGACTCCAGCACCTCCGGGCCCTTGATCAGGATGCCGAGCTGGGCGCCCCTGCCGGTGCCGACGAGCAGCGCGGTCGGGGTGGCGAGACCCAGCGCGCACGGGCAGGCGATGATCAGCACCGCCACCGCGGCCGTGAACGCCGCGCCGGCGCCGCCACCCGTGCCGAGCCAGAAGCCCAGCGTGCCGACGGCGAGCGCGATCACGATCGGCACGAACACCGCCGAGATCCGGTCGGCGAGGCGCTGGACCTCCGCCTTGCCGTTCTGCGCCTCCTCGACGAGCTTCGCCATCCGCGCGAGCTGCGTGTCCGACCCGATCCGCGTGGCCCGCACGACGAGCCGCCCGCCCGCGTTGACCGTGGCGCCGGCGACCGCGTCGCCGGGACGCACCTCCACCGGCACGGACTCGCCGGTGAGCATGCTCGCGTCGACCGCGGAGCTGCCCTCCTCGACGACGCCGTCGGTCGCGATCTTCTCGCCCGGCCGCACGACGAACCGGTCGCCGGCGCGCAGGTCGCCCGTCGGGACGCGGACCTCGGCGCCGTCCCGCAGGACCGCGACGTCCTTCGCGCCGAGCTCGAGGAGCGCCTTCAGGGCCGCCCCGGCACGGCGCTTGGACCGCGCCTCGAAGTAGCGGCCCGCGAGGATGAACGTCGTGACACCCGCCGCGACCTCGAGGTAGATGTTGCCCGTCCCGGCCATCCGCTCGACGGTGAACGTGAAGCCGTGCGTCATGCCCGGCGTTCCGGCGGTGCCCAGGAACAGCGCGTACAGCGACCACAGGAACGCCGCGCCGACGCCGAGGGAGATCAGCGTGTCCATCGTGGCTGCGCCGTGCCGCAGGTTCGTCCACGCCGCCCTGTGGAACGGCCACGCGGCGTAGGTGACGACCGGTCCGGCCAGTGCCAGCGACAGCCACTGCCAGTACGTGAACTGCAGCGCCGGGACCATCGCGAGCACGATCACCGGCACGGACAGCACCGCGGCCGTGACGAGCCGCTGCCGCACCGGCCTCGCCGGGTCGTGTTCGGCCTGTTCCGGCTCGTCGGAGGGAGGAGCGGGCAGCTCGGCGGTGTAGCCGGTGTCCTCGACGACCTTCACCAGGTCGGCGGGCGTCAGGTCACCCGCGTAGCTGATGCGCGCCTTCTCGGTGGCGTAGTTCACCGACGCCTCGACGCCGTCCAGCTTGTTGAGCTTGCGCTCGATCCGCGCGGCGCAGGACGCGCAGGTCATGCCGCCGATCGAGATCTCGATGGTGTCAGTGGCCATGACCGTCTTCCTCCTGGTGCGCTTCCGCCGCCGTGCCCGCGGTGGTGAGCGTGAACTCGGCGGTGCGGACCACGCCCTCGTGCTGGAAGTCGAGGAACAGCCGGTACCGCCCGGCGGTGGGAACCTCGACCGCGAACTTCACCTGGGCACTTTCCTCTGGGCCACTCTCCTCCGGGTGCACGTGCAGGTACGCGAGGTCGGCCGCCCGCAGCGCGACCAGGTGCCCCTTCGCACCCAGGTAGTCCTGCAGGTCCGTCACCGGCCGGCCGTTCCTGGTGATGGAGGCGGTGACGGTCGACGCGCTGCCGGCGGTCAGCTCGCCGTTGAGGGTTACCTCGTAACCGTCGACGGTGAACGTGCGGCTGTCCTCGTGCGTGCGCGGCCGGTAGTCGCCGGCCGCCTGGACGTCGGCGCCGAGCGTCGTCTTCGGCCCGCCCTCCGGCTTGAAGTCGGCGAACACCCGGTAGCTGCCCGCGGCGGGCAGGCGCAGCGGCACCGACCAGGTGCCGTCCGGCGCCATCTCCGGGTGCACGTGCTGGAAGTGCGACCCGTCCCGGCGGACGACGACGAGGTGCAGGCGCTTCTCGTGCTCCACGTCGAACTTCGTGACGGGCTGCCCACCCGGTCCGGCGATGTCGAAGCTGAGCGAGCTGTTCTGCTTGACCCGCAACGTGTAGCCGTTGTCCGACACGGACAGTCCCGGTGGCACCTTCGCCGGTTCGGCCTGATGCTCACCGTGCGGTGCTTCGCCCTGTGCCTCGCTTCGGCCGTGCGCCTCGGTTCGGCTGTGCGTCTCGGTCGCGGAAGGCGGTCCGGCCACGGCGCCCAAGGCCCACGTGCCACCGAAGACGACGGTCAGCACCACCCCGTAGAGCGCGACCTTGTACCCGGTCCTCATCGCTCAGCCCGCCAGCTCGTAGCCGGCCTCGGCGACCGCGGCCCGCACGTCGTCCAGCGCGACCGGCGCGGTGCTGGTGATCGTGACCCTGCCGGTCGGCAGGTCGACCGCCACGCCGCTGACGCCGCTGATCCGGCTGATCTCCTCGGTCACCGAGCTGACGCAGTGGCCGCAGGTCATGCCGGTGACGACGTGGACGGACTCGCTCATGGCTCTCTCCTCGTGGTATCCGCGGCGTGGTATCCGCGGCGTGGTGTCAGGAGCGGACCAGGCGCGCGATGGCGCCGCTGGCTTCCGCGATCTTCGCGTCGGCCGCGGTCCCGCCCTCGCTGATGGCCTGGCTCACGCAGTGCTTCAGGTGCTCGTCGAGCAACCCCAGTGAGACCGCCTGCAACGCCCTGGTGGCCGCGGAGATCTGGGTGAGCACGTCGATGCAGTACTCGTCGTTCTCGATCATCCGCTGCAAGCCGCGGACCTGCCCCTCGATCCGGCGAAGGCGGCGCAGGTGGGCGTCCGAGTTCTGGGCGTAGCCGTGCATGTCTCGCTCCTCCTCGGCCACCGCGCGGCCGGCCGGTGGCGCCGGGGGAGCGGTGGCTCGCGGTATTTATACCCTAGGGGGGTATGGGTATGTCAAAGGACGCCGGGTTGCCCCGAGAGCGAACAGTGATCACGGGCGGACGCGCCGGTGCTTCGATGGGCGCATGACCGAACGCGCCTTCCGCAGGTACCTGGACCTGGAACCGTCCGCGGACGAGCCCGTGCTGGTGCCGGTGGCCGGTGTTCCCGGCAGTGGCAAGAGCACGCTCGCCGAGTCGCTGGCCCGGCACCGGCGCGGCCCGATCCTCTCGATGGACTGGGTGCTGGGAACGATGACGCAGTTCAGCGACCTGACCGACGAGACGGCGGGATCGCTGGTGGACCTGAACCTCTTCGCCGCGGCCGCCCGGCACGTGCAGCTCGGGATCGACGTCGTCGTCGACGCGACCGCGCACACCCGCGGGCAACGCGACCGGTGGCGCGAGCTGACCGAACGGCTCGGCGGGACCTTCGTCGGCGTCGAGTGCGTCTGCTCGGACGAACGCCTGCACCGCGAGCGGGTCGAGGGGCGGGACCGCGGCATTCCCGGTTGGTACCCAACGGTTCCGTGGGAGCACGTCCAACGGATGCGGGACTTGTGGGAGCTGTGGGAGGAAGACCACCTGGTGCTCGACTCGGCGGTCGAGACGCCGGCCGATGCGCTGGAGCGCGTCCTGGCCGCGGTGCGGGACCTGCGGTCGGCAGGGGAGACCGCAGGTCCCGCGACTCGCTAGGCGGTGTCCCGCGAGTCGCGCTCGCGGGACACGTCCTAAGCGCTCTCCGCCGCGGCGGCGCGCCCGGCGGCGCGTCCGGAGAACAGGCAGCCACCGAGGAACGTGCCCTCCAGCGCGCGGTACCCGTGCACGCCGCCGCCGCCGAACCCGGCCACCTCGCCCGCCGCGTACAGGCCGCGGATCGGCCGGCCGTTCGAGCCGAGCACCCGGCCCTGGAGGTCGGTCTGCAGGCCGCCCAGCGTCTTGCGGGTCAGGATGTTCATCCTGATCGCGATCAGCGGGCCGGAGCCGGGGTCGAGGAGCTTGTGCAACCCGACCGTGCGGGCCAGGCTGTCGCCGCTGTAGGCCAGCGAGTTGCGGATCCCCATCACCTGCACGTCCTTGGTGAAGGGGTTGTCCACCTGCAGGTCGCGGATGGTGATCTGGCGGCGCAGCTCGTCCAGGTCGATCAGGTTCTGGCCGGTCAGCGCGTTCATGCCCGCCACCAGGTCCGGCAGGTTGTTCTTGATGACGAAGTCGACGCCCTTGTCCATGAACGCCTTCACCGGCGGCGGCGTGCTGTTCAGCAGGCGCATGGCCAGGTAGGCGATGAGGTTCTTCGCGGTGATCTCCGGGTTCTGCTCGGAACCGGAGAGCACGAACTCCTTGTCGATGATCTTCTTGTTCAGGACGAACCACGAGTAGTCGTAGCCGGACCTGCCGATCAGCTCCAGCGTGCCGAGCGTGTCGAGCGACGGGATGCCCGGGTTGGGGAACCGGCGTCCGCGCGCGTCGAGCCACAGCGACGAGGGCGCTGCCAGCACGCGGATGCCGTGGTCCGGCCAGATCGGTGTGTGGTTGATCATGCCCTCGGTGTAGTGCCACATGCGGTCGCGGTTGACGACCCGGCCGCCCGCGAGCTCGGTGATCGCCAGCATCCGGCCGTCGACGTGCGCGGGCACGCCGGTGACCAGCCGCCGCGGCGCCGGGCCCAGGCGGGCGGGCCAGTTGCGCCGCACCAGGTCCTTGTTGGCGCCGATGCCACCCGAGGTGACGATCACCATCGGGGCGTGCAGCTCGAAGTCGCCGACCTTGGTGCGGGAGCTGGGCGTGCCGCGCTGGGCGCTGCTGGGCTCGAGGACGCTGCCGCGCACGCCGGTGACCGCGCCGTTGGTGACGACGAGCCCGTCGACCTGGTGCCGGAACCGGAAGGTGACCTTGCCGTCGCGCACGGCGTCGCGGACCTTCTTCTCGAACGGCTCCATCACACCGGGGCCGGTGCCGAGCGTCATGTGGAAGCGGGGCACCGAGTTGCCAGGACCGTCGGCGAGCTGCCCGCCGCGCTCGGCCCAGCCCACGATCGGCACCCACCGCACGCCCAGCCCGTACAGCCACGAGCGCTTCTCGCCGGCCGCGAAGTTGAGGTAGGCCTCGGCCCACTTGGCGCCCCAGTGGTCCTCGCCCAAGGGGTCGTTCACGCCGCGGTCGAACCCGGCGGTGTTGAACCAGTCGGCGCGGGCCAGCTCCAGCGAGTCCTTGATGCCCGCCGTGCGCTGCTCGGCCGAGTCGATGAGGAAGAGGCCGCCGAGCGACCAGAACGCCTGGCCGCCCAGGCTGGCCTCGGGTTCCTGGTCGAGCAGCAGCACCTTGCGGCCGGCCGCGGCGAGCTCGGAGGTGGCGACGAGCCCGGCGAGGCCGTGGCCGACCACGATCACGTCCGCGTCGGCTCTCGGCGCCGCGCCGGCGACGGCCGGTCCCAGTGTGGCGCCCGCGGCGATCGCGCCGCTCGCGGCAAGGAGGTTGCGGCGGCTGATGTTCCGGTCTGACATCCCAGGACCTTCCTCGTTGAAGGGCGGTGCCAATGCGAATTACTCTCGCGTAAAGGAACTAACCAGTAACCGCGGAGCGGGGATAGGGGCCCGCCGCCAAACGGCGACGGCTGTGTTGTGGCCGTCCCACAACCGGTGTTTGCGGAGGCGTTGTGCCGGGGATGTCCGCGATGGTTCGCCAAGTGCTCCACGCCGTCGCCGCCGACGACGAGGTGGTGGAACGGGTCGTCGACGCCGCGCGTGCCCACTCGCCGGAGGTCGCCCGGCTCCCGGCCGAGGAGAACCGCCGCCACATCGCCTTCCTGCTCTCCGAGGGGATCAGCCACCTCGAACGGGGTGGTGCTCCCGACGACGGCGACTTCTCCGCCGCGCTGGCGCTGGGCGCCGACCGCGCCGCTCAGGGCGTGTCGATGGCGGGCCTGCTGCGGGGTGTGCACGCCGGCCGCACCGAGCTGATCCGCGCGAGCGTGGAGCTGGCGCGGTCGTCGGGCGTGGACGACGGCACGATCCTGAACTTCATGATCGACCTGGACCACTACGTCGGCGCGGTCGAGCGGCACATCGTGAGCGGCTACCACACGGCCGAGCTGCGGCTGTCCCGGACGGTCCGCGACCTGCACGCCCAGGTGCTGCGCCGGCTGCTCGTGTCCGGCGAGCCCCCCGACGCCTCCGAGCTGGCCCGCGCGGGCCTGCGCCAGGACGGCAGCTACCACTGCGTGGTGTCCGGGGTGACCGACCCGAGCCACGCGAGGGCGCTGGAGCAACGGCTGCAGACCTCCGGTGGCGTGTACGGGCTGGTCGAGGGGCGGCTGGCCGGGCTGGCGCACACACCGCCGGCGTCGTCGGAGGACCTGCTCGTGGTCTCACCCGCGACCGGGCTCAAGTCGTTGCGCACCATGTACTCGATGTGCGCGCGGGCGTTGTCGGTCGCCGCGCCGGGAGGCGTCCGGTCGCTGACCGACCTCGCCGGCGAGACCGCTCTCGCCGCGTTCCCGGCGCTGGCGGACACGCTGGCCGACGCGCTGCTCGGGCAGCTCGACCCGAAGAGCACCTTCCACCACGAGATGGTGGCGACGGCGTTGTGCTACCTCGACCACGGCGGCCGGCTCAGCGCGACGGCCGCGGCGCTGCACATCCACGCCAACACCGTGCGGTACCGGCTGGACCGGTTGGTGGAGCTGACCGGCGCCGACCTCGGCGAGAACCCGGACGCGGGGCGGTCGCACGTGCTGACGACGCTGCACACCTGGTGGGCGCTGCGGTCGTGGATCGACCGCGGCGCCCGGTGAGCCGGTCCTCAGAGGCGGTAGAAGTTGGCGTAGTGGTCGGGGGAGAAGTAGACGGAGCCGGTGGTGCGGTCGACCACGATCCGGTAGGCGTCCCGGGAAGCGTTGCAGGCCCGCGGGTAGACGTCGAACTCCTGGTAGCTGTGGCCGGCCGGGAGCTGGCCCTCGCGGTTGTAGAAGGTGCCGCCGGCGAAGTTGCACTGCCCGTTCGGCCAGCTGTACCAGCCGCGCGAGCCCGGGTACCCCTTGGCCGACCAGGTCGAGTCGGCGGATCGGGCCGCCGAGCACCGGGTCTGGGTGCACGAGCTGTGAACGGCCGCGTCCGCGGCAGGGGTGACGACGACCGTGGTCAGGCCGAAGACGGACGCGACGACGGCGAGAGCGGCGAGCGTGCGACGTGTCCAGTGCGTGCGCAGGGTGTGCACTTCAGACCTCCATCGACGGGGGCGGGAACCCCGTGATCCTTTCGGCTGGTCATCACGGGACGGTGAACGGCAGGCGACCTCGCGCGCAACGGCTGGGGCCTCTTCGCCACCACGGACTCCGACCGCCCGAGTTGATCAACGCCGAACAGCCGATTGCGATCGCTGCCACCGGCGATAAGTTCGATCCATGGCAGCACGCAAGCACTGGGTGGTGCTGTTGACCCTGCTCACCGCCGCCTGCACGGCCGAGCACGGCGGCACGCCTTTTCCCGCACCGGGAACCTCCTCCTCCCCGTCGGTGGCGGGAGAACCGTCCACAAAGGTTCGCGCCGTTGTGGACGGACGCACCGTCGAGCTGGCCGACGGCACCCGTGCCCGCGTCTCCCTGCTCGCCGAGCCGACCCCGTGCGGTGCCGCCGCGGCCCGGGAGTTCGCCACCGCGACGTTGCTGGACAAGGAGGTCCGCGTCACCAGCATCACTCCCGGCGAGGTCTCCCTGACGCTGCCGGACGGCACCGACTACGCGCTGATCGCGGTCCGCACCGGGATGCTGCGCACCGCCGGTGCCGACGGTGGCCCGCTCACCGAGGCGGAGTCGAAGGCGGCGCAGGCGAAGCTCGGTCTGTGGGCGCAGGACTGTCCCACGTCGACGACTCCCGAGCCGCCGCCTCCCGCCGCGCCGTCCTGCGTGGTCGTCTACCGGGTCACGAGCCAGTGGCCCGGCTCGTTCCAGGGCGAGGTGACGGTGCGGAACGTCAGCGACGCGCTGGTCGACGGCTGGACGTTGCGCTGGCGGTTCGCCGGCGGTCAGACCGTGGCGCAGATGTGGAACGCCACCGCCTCCCAGCAGGGCGCCGACGTGACCGTCGTCAACGCCCCCTACACCGCCTTGATCGTGGCCGGCGGCTCGGTCTCGATCGGGTTCAACGGCTCGGTGTCCGGCCCGAACCCGGCACCGGCCGAGTTCACGCTGAACGGCGCGCCCTGCACCGCGGGCTAGCTCCCGCCCGTGACCCGCATCGAACCGCGCTGAAGTCGCCGCACCCGCAGCCGAAGCGTTCCGCATCCTCCCACCTGCTGGTACACGCGGTCGCCCGACCGCGGCAAGCCGACCGGCCTTTCCACTCAGTGGAAGCGTTCGGTCGACGACGCGCGGGACGCGTGCCTAACGTTCGGTCGCGTGACGACCAGCCAGCAAGAGATCAGCGACGAGATCGCGAAGATCCAGGCCGGCACACCGGTGGGTGCGCCGCTGCTGGACTTCCCGCCGTACCGCAGCACCCTGCTGCGTCACCCCACCAAGGAGCCGCGGCACGCCGACCCCGAGGGCGCCGAGCTGTTCGCGCCGGTCTTCGGGCACTCCGACGTGGCCGCGATCGAGGCCGACCTGACCGTGCAGCGCGGCGGTGAGCCGATCGGCGAGCGGATCCGGGTGCACGGCCGCGTCCTCGACGGCGACGGCCGCCCGGTGCGGCGGCAGCTCGTGGAGATCTGGCAGGCCAACGCCGCCGGCCGCTACTCCCACCAGGGCGACCAGCACCCGGCCCCGCTGGACCCGAACTTCACCGGCGTCGGGCGGTGCCTGACCGACGACGCGGGCTGGTACTCGTTCACCTCGATCAAGCCCGGCCCCTACCCGTGGCGCAACCACCACAACGCCTGGCGGCCGGCGCACATCCACTTCTCCCTGTTCGGCACGGACTTCACCCAGCGGCTGATCACCCAGATGTACTTCCCCGGCGACCAGCTCCTGGCGCTGGACCCGATCGCCCAGTCGATCACCGACCCCGCCGCCCTGTCCCGGCTGGTCGCCTCCTACGACCACTCGCTGTCCGAGCACGAGTGGCTGCTCGGCTACCGCTGGGACATCGTCCTGACCGGCAGCCACGCGACCTACCTGGAGCCGTCCGATGACTGAGGCCACCCCGGGGCAGACCATCGGCCCGTTCTTCCACCACGCGCTGGCGTTCCCCGGCGACGCGGAGCTGGTGCCGTTCGGCTCGGCCGGGTCCGTGGTGCTGCACGGCCACGTGCGCGACGGCGCGGGCGACCCGGTGCCGGACGCGATGATCGAGATCCGGCAGACCGACGCGTCCGGCGCGGTGCCGGGGACCGGTGGCTCGCTGCGGCGGCGCGGCGCCGGGTTCACCGGGTGGGGCCGGTGCTGCACGGACGCCGCGGGGCACTACTGGTTCAGCACCGTCGAGCCGGGCCTGCCGTTCTTCGCGGTGACCGTCTTCGCGCGCGGGCTCCTCGACCGCCTGTTCACCCGGATCTACCTGCCGGGAACGCCGGGAGCGGTGGACGGCCTGGTGGCCGAGCGCGAGGACGACGGCCGGCTGAGGTTCGACATCCACCTGCAGGGGCCGTCCGAGACGGTGTTCCTCCGGTACCCGCGGACGTGATCATGCTGCCAGGTTCCCACCGCGCCGCCGGGCTGCTCGACGACGCCGCGCTGGTGCGGGCGATGCTGGAGGTCGAGATCGCCTGGGCGCGGGTGCTCGGCTCCGAGGTCTCGCTGGACGGCTGGGTGCCCTCGCTGGACCCGGCCGAGGTCGAGGCCGCGGGCAACCCGGTGCTGCCGCTGGTGTCCGCGCTGCGCTCACGGGTGACCGGATCCGTCCACACCGGACTGACCAGTCAGGACGTGCTCGACTCCGCCTTGATGCTGCTGGCGCGCGGGGCGCTGGAGCGGGTGGCGGCCGACCTGCGGCGGGTCGCCCGCGCGCTGGCCGGGCTGGCGCGGGAGCACCGGTCGACCGTGATGGCGGGACGCACCCTGACGCAGTTCGCCGTGCCGATCACGTTCGGGCTCAAGGCCGCGCGGTGGCTCGCGGGCGTGCTGGACTCGCTGGACGAGCTGGACGTCGTCGCCCGGTCCCTGCCGGTGCAGTGCGGGGGCGCGGCGGGCACGTTGTCGCGGGCGGCGGCCGCGGTGGACCCGGTCGAGGCGGCCTCGGCGTTCGCCGGTCACCTGGGACTGGTGTGGCCAGGGCTGCCCTGGCACACCAGCCGCGGGCCGGTCACGCGGCTCGGTGACGCGGTGGTCCGCGCGTGCGACGCGCTCGGGGTGATGGCCGCCGACCTGCTGACGCTCGGGCGGCCCGAGATCGGTGAGGTGTCCGAGGCGGCCGTGGCCGGGCGCGGCGCGTCGTCGACCATGCCGCACAAGCGCAACCCGGTGTTGTCGGTGCTGGTGAACAGCGCCGCGCTGCAGGCCCCGCAGTTGGGGGCGCAGCTGCACCTGTGCGCGGCGCGGGCCGTGGACGAGCGGCCGGACGGCGCCTGGCACGCCGAGTGGCCGGCGCTGCGGAGGCTGTTGGAGCTGGCGGTCGTCGCGGCCTCGCAGGCCGCGGAACTGGCCGGGGGGATCGAGGTGCACGCCGGCGTCATGGCGCGGCGGGTGGCCGACGCCGCGCCGGACCTGCTGGCCGAGCAGGGTGGCGGCACGGACCCGGCCGCCTACCTGGGGGCGGCGGAGTCGTTCGTGGACGAGGTGCTGAAGAGGTGGCGCGATCGTGGTTGAGCTGAGCCTGACGAGGCTGGCGGGAACGGGGACGTCCGGACGGCTGCTGCTGGTCGGCCCGTCGCTGGGCACCTCCGTGGCGTCGCTGTGGCGGGACTGCGCGGGGTCGCTGCCCGGTGACGTCGAGGTGGTCGGCTGGGACCTGCCGGGACACGGCGCCGCGGCCCCGGCCACCGGACCGTTCACCGTGCGGGACGTCGCGGACGCGGTGGCCGGGCGCGGCGCGGCGCTCGCGGAGGGGCGGCCGGTGGACTACGCCGGCGTCTCGTTCGGCGGCGCGGTCGGGTTCGACCTCGCCACGAGGGCGGACGGGCCGTTCGGCGCCGTGGTGTGCATCGCCGCGGCGCCCCGCATCGGGCAGCCGGAGATGTGGCGGGAGCGGGCCGCGCTGGTGCGGCGGGCCGGAACACCGGCGGTGGTCGAGGGGGCGGCCCACCGGTGGTTCGCGCCGGGGTTCGCCGACCGGTCACCCGGCGTCGCCGGGGAGCTGCTGGCGGCGTTGGCGGAGGTGGACGACGAGTCCTACGCCCTGGCGTGCGAGGCGCTGGCGGGGTTCGAGGCCCGTGCGGCGGTGAAGCCCCTGTGGGTGTTGGTGGGAGCGCACGACGTCGTGGTGTCGCCGGAGAACGCGGACCTGGTGCTGAGCCGGTGCGGGCACCTGCCGCCCGCCGAGGACCCCGCCGGCGTCGCGGTGGCGGTGCGGCGGGTGCTGGAGGAGATGCGGTGTCCTACGACGACGGCATGAAGGTCCGGCGGGAGGTGCTCGGGGACGCGCACGTCGACCGGGCGGCGCCGGACGACTTCACCCGCGACTTCCAGGAGTTCATCACCCGCTACGCGTGGGGTGAGATCTGGACGCGGCCCGGCCTGGATCGGCGGACGCGCAGCGCCGTCACCCTCACGGCGCTGATCGCGCGGGGGCACTGGGACGAGCTCGGGCTGCACGTCGCCGCCGCGCGGCGCAACGGGTTGAGCGAGGACGAGATCGGCGAGGTGATCCTGCAGACCGCCGTCTACTGCGGGGTGCCCGCGGCCAACCACGCGTTCGCCGTCGCGCGGCGGGTGCTGAAGGAGGACGTGTGATCGTGCACGAGACCGCGCTGGAGGCCGTGGCGGACACGCCGGACGGGGCCACGGTGCTGATCGGCGGGTTCGGCCCGGCCGGGGAGCCGGTGGAGCTGATCGAGGCGCTGCTCGACAGCGGCGCGAAGGGGCTGACGGTGGTGAGCAACAACGCGGGTTCCGGCGAGACCGGGATCGCGGCGCTGATCCGCGAGGACCGGGTGGCGAAGGTGGTGTGCTCGTACCCGCGGCAGGCGGACTCACGGCACTTCGACGACGCCTACCGGGCGGGCCGGGTGGAGCTCGACCTGGTGCCGCAGGGCAACCTCGCCGAGCGCATCCGGGCCGGCGGGGCCGGTATAGGCGCGTTCTTCACGCCGACCGGGTACGGCACGATGCTCGCCGAGGGCAAGGAGACCCGCGTCATCGGCGGCAAGGGCTACGTGCTGGAGTACCCGATCACGGGCGATGTCGCGCTGGTGAAAGCCCACCGCGCGGACGCGCGCGGCAACCTCGTCTACCGCAAGACCGGGCGCAACTTCGGCCCGGTCATGGCCGCGGCGGCCACGACGACGGTCGTGCAGGTCGAGGAGTTCGGCGACATCGACCCGGAGCACGTGGTCACGCCGTGCATCTACGTCAACCGGATCGTCCACATCGGACGTGCGGCATGATCGACCGGCAGGGCCTGGCCAAGCTGGTGGCGGCCGACATCCCGGCCGGCGCGTTCGTCAACCTCGGCATCGGGCTGCCCACCGAGGTCGCCGACCACCTCGCCCCGGACAGCGGCGTGGTGCTGCACACCGAGAACGGCATGCTCGGGATGGGGCCGCAGGCGCGGGGCGGCGACGTCGACCGCGACCTGATCAACGCGGGCAAGGTCCCCGTCACGGAACTGCCCGGCGCGTCGTACTTCCACCACGCCGACTCGTTCGCGATGATGCGCGGCGGCCATCTCGACGTGTGCGTCCTGGGCGCCTACCAGGTATCCGCGCGAGGCGACCTCGCCAACTGGCACAGCGGGGCGCCGGACGCGATCCCGGCCGTGGGCGGCGCCATGGACCTCGCGGTGGGCGCGAAGCAGGTGTTCGTGATGATGAACCTGCTGACCAGGGACGGCAAGCCGAAGCTGCTCCCCGAGTGCACCTACCCGCTGACCGGGCTGCGGTGCGTCACCCGCGTCTACACCGACCTCGCGACGTTCCTGATCACCGGCGGCGGTGTGGTCGTCCGCGACCTGCACGGCATCGAGTTCACCGATCTCCAGAACCTGCTGGACGTCCCGCTCGAACAGGAGCTGTCATGACGCGCACCCAGGTCGGCATCGTCGGCGCGGGACCGGCGGGGCTGATGCTCTCGCACCTGTTGTCGCTCAACGGCATCGACAGCGTCGTGATCGACAACCGGACGCGCGCGGACATCGAGAACACCGTCCGCGCCGGCATCCTGGAGCCCGACAGCGTCCGGCTGCTCGTCGACACCGGCGTGTCCGACCGGGTGCTGCGCGACGGGCAGCCGCACGAGGGCATCGACCTGCGGTTCGGCGGCGAGAGCCACCGCGTCGACTTCCGCGCCCTGGTGGGCGAGGCGGTCTGGCTGTACCCGCAGACCGACGTGTTCGCGGACCTGGCGGACGCGCGGGAACGCGACGGCGGTGACGTCCGGTTCGGCGTCAGCGGCACGGCGGTCGACATCACCGAGCCCGCGATCCGGTTCACCGACAGCGAGGGCAGGCGGCAGGAGGTGCGCTGCGACCTGCTCGTCGGCGCGGACGGCTCCCGCTCCACCTGCCGGGCCGAGGTGCCGGAGGCGGTGCGCGCCCACAGCTCCCGCGAGTACCCGTTCGCCTGGTTCGGCATCATCACCGCCGCCCCGCCCAGCGCTCCCGAGCTCGTCTACGCGCACTCGCCGCGCGGGTTCGCGCTGATCAGCCGGCGCACCGAGACGCACCAGCGGATGTACTTCCAGTGCGACCCCGAGACCGACCCGGCGGACTGGCCGGACGACCGGATCTGGGAGGAGCTGCAGGCGCGGGTGGCGGGCCCGGACGGCTTCACCCTCCGCGAGGGACCCATCACCGAGAAGACGGTGCTGCGCTTCCGGTCGTTCGTCGCGGAACCCATGCGCCACCGCGCGCTGCTGCTCGCCGGGGACGCTGCCCACACCGTGCCGCCGACCGGCGCGAAGGGCCTCAACCTGGCGCTGGCGGACGTGAACGTGCTCAGCGAGGTCATCGAACGCGCGCTGGCGAAGAGGGACGGCGACGCGCTCGACGAGTACGGGCCGCGGGCGCTGGACCGCGTCTGGAAGGCGCAGCACTTCTCGTACTGGATGACGACGATGCTGCACGCCCTGCCCGGTGCGACGGACTTCGACGTGCGCAGGCAGCTCGGCGAGCTGGGCTCCGTCGTCGGGTCGGAAGCGGGCGCGAGGTTCCTCGCCGAGGGCTACACCGGCCGCTGGCCGGCTTGAGCGCGGCTGAAGCGCGGTCGGCGAGACTGGCCCGATGGACATCGCGGCACTGCGCCTCGGCAACATCGGGCGGCTCCAGTCGGCGGAGGACGTCGTGCGCCACTTGGGCGCCGTGCAGGGCCAGGACTACGGCCAGTCCCTGTGGGCGCTGGGGATGCGCACGGCGAACGGCCGCATCGCCGACATCGAGGAGGCGCTGCGGACCGGCCGTGTCGTCCGCACGTGGCTCCTGCGCGGCACGATCCACTACGTCCTCGCCGAGGACGTCCGGTGGATGCTCGCCCTGTTCGACGCGCGCTACCTCGCCAGGCAGACACCCAAGGCCTGGCAGTACCACCACATGACACCCGAGCTGATGTCGCTGGCGCGCAAGACGTTCGTGAAAGCGCTGAGCGGCGGCAACTGCCTCACCCGGCGCGAGATGATCGACCTGATGGCGGGCGTCGGCATCCCGGACGACCGGCAGCAGAGCTACTTCACGTTCCTCCACCTCGCCCAGGAGGGCCTGGTGGTGCCCGGACCTCCGCGCGGCAAGGAGCAGACCTTCGTGCTGCTGGAGGAGTGGGCGCCCGTCCAGCGCTCGCTCGACACCGACGAGGCGCTGGCCGTGCTCGCGTCGCGGTTCTTCGGCAGCCACGGCCCGGCGACGCTGGCGGACTTCGCGAACTGGTGCGGCATCGGGGTGCGCGAGGCGTCCCGCGGCCTGGCGGCGGTGAAGTCCGAGCTGGTGTGCGAGACGGTCGACGGCAAGGAGTACTGGCTCCCGCCGGACCTCACGCCCGCCTCGGGGGCGTTGCTGGTGCCCGCCTACGACGAGCTGGTGATCGGCTACAAGGACCGCGGCGCGTTCTTCACCCGCTACGACGAGATCCCGATCTCCACCTACAACGGCATGTTCTACGCCACGATCATCGAGGACGGCCAGATCGCCGGGTTGTGGCGCCGGGTCGTGAAGAAGAGCTCGGTGGACGTGGAGCTGCGGCCGCTACCGGGCTTCGACGTCGACCGGCTCGCCGGGCACACCGCGCGGCTGGCCGATTTCCTCGGGCTGCCGGTGCGGACGATCGTGAAGGACGCGCCCGAGACCGGGTCGTCGAAGGTCAGCTGGCGCTCCCGCAAGTGAGCAGCTCCACCTCGCCGCCCCGGTGCCCCGGCGGGACGACGGCGAGCGCGCCGGCGAGCGCGGCGCCCCGCAGCGAGCCGGGCCGGTCGTGCCCGACCGGCACGGCCACCCCGCGCGATCGGGTCACCGGGACCAGCCGCGTGTCCCGGGGGTGCGCGCCGACGTCGCCGAGCCAGGCGGTGGCCGGTGGGCGGGCGGTGTGGCCGCCGAGGGTGTCCAGCAGGGGCCGGAGCAAGGTCATGACGGCGGCGAAGGCGGCGAACGGGTTGCCCGGCAGGCCCACGACGCAGCGGCCGCCGGGCAGGACGGCCAGCAGCATCGGGTGGCCCGGCCGGCAGGCGACGCCGCTCACGAGGACGTCGGCGCCGAGGGTGGCGAGCACGTGGCGCAGGTGGTCCGCCGCGCCCACCGAGGTGGCGCCGCACGTGACGAGGACGTCGGCCGCGCCTCCGGTGAGGGCGGCGGCCAGCGCGGCGGGATCGTCGCGCAGGTAGGTGGTGCCGAGCAGGTCGGCTCCGGTCAGCAGGCTCGGCAGCATCGGGCCGATGGCGTCGCGGACCCGGCCGGGGCGCGGCGGGCCGGAGCGCAGGAGCTCGTCGCCGGTGACCACGACCGCCGCCCGCGGCCGGCGGTGGACCAGGAGGGTGTCGTGGCCCGCGCCGGCGGCGAGACCGAGGACGGCGGGGGAGACGACGGCACCGGTGTGGAGGAGCTCCTCGCCCGCCGACCAGTCCTCGCCGCGGCGGCGGAGGTGTTTGCCGCGGTGCGGGGGACGTCCGCAGCTCTCCCGCCGGCAGTCGGTGTGGCGGCACGGCACGCCGGTGTCGACGGAGAGCACGGCGCCCGCCACCGCGCTCTGCTCGACTGGCACCACCAGGTCCGAGCCGTCCGGCACCGGTGCGCCCGTCGCCACGCCGAACGCCTCACCGGGGCCCAGCGCCACCCCGGGCACCGGATCGCCGGCGGCCACCCGGCCGGTGATCGTCCACGGCCCCGGCCCGCTCACCGCGTAGCCGTCCATCGCCGACGTGGCGCAGGCCGGTTGGTCCGCGAGGGCCCGCACAGCCGACGCGAGCACCGCTCCGACGGCGTCGGGCAGCGCGACTTCGACGGCGTCCAGCGGTTTCACCGCGTCTCGCGCCGTCTGCCGGGCGAGCGTCCAGGGCATGGTCATGAGGGCTCCCGTGGTATAGCCTACTTCATACTGTATGCAATCGTCGGAGCGGGGTGAAGGGCATGTCAGCCGCGACCTACGTCCGTGATCACGTCGGGAGGCTCTACCGGGTGGGGGAGACCGACCTCGAGGTGTCGGGGAGGTCGCGCCGCGCGGTGCTGTGGGCGGCGTGGGCCGCGATGCTCGCAGCCGGCATCGGGCAGTACGGGTTCGGGGCGCTCATCCCGCGGTTGCAGGACCGGTGGAGCGTCACCGAGCTGTTCTGGGTGCTGGCGCTGTGGACCGCGTGCCAGGCGGGCACCGCGTTCCCCGCCGCCTGGTTGCGGCAGCGCGGGCGGCTCACCTCCACCGGTGCCCTGTGGATCGGCGCGGTCCTGTGCGGCACCGGGCTGCTCACGCTCGGCCAGGGGCAGCTCGTCGGGTACGCGGTGCTCGGCGGCGTCGGCGCGGGACTGGTCTACGCGACGTGCCTCGGCACGGTCGTCCGCTGGTACCCGGAGCGCGTCACGAGGAAGGTCGCGTTCGTCAGCGCCGCCTTCGCGTACGGCTCGGTGCCGTTCGTGCTCGCCGCCGGGGTGCTCTCCGCCGACCTCGGCTTGTTCCTCGCGCAGGCGGCGGTCGCGGTCACCCTGGTCGTGGCGGCCGCCGGGGCGTTCCTGGCGGACCCGCCCGAGCACTGGTGGCCGCCGGACGTGCCGCCGCGCGAGTGGGCGCTCGACCGGGCGCGCGTGCCGAACCGGTCCGCGCTCAAGGAGTTCCGCACGCGCGAGGCCATGCGGTGCGGCACCTTCTGGTGGCTCTACGGCGGGGTGGCGTTCGCGGCCGCCGTGTCGCTGTACGACCTGGCGTACCTGCCGTTGTTCGTGGGGGACCGGGTGCTCGGCGTGGTCGCGCTGGCGACGCTCGCCGCGGCGACGGGCACGGGACGGGTGCTGGTCGGGTGGATCTCCGACCGGGCCGGCCGGCGCAGGGCGCTCGTCTGGACGCTGGCGACCGGCGGACTGGCCCAGTTCGTGCTGCTGTTCTCCCAGAACGTGCCGGGGCTGCTCGTCGGCGCCACGCTCGCCGGGCTCGGCACGGGGTGCTGCTACTCGTTGCTGGTCGGCGTCACCAGGGAGTACTTCGGCGAGACGAACGGCGCGCAGAACTTCGGCGTGCTCTACACGGCGAAGGCCGCCGGCGCGCTGATCGCGGCGGTCGTCCTCGCCTCGCAGGGGCCCGCGTTCGCGTTCATCGCCGCCGGCGTGCTCGGCCTCGCCGGAGCGGTGCTCGCGGCGCACCTGTCGCAGCCGGGGAGGCCGCGGCTGTGAGCCGCGTGCCGAGGCTCTCGAAGGGCTGGCACCGGACGCCCGCCGACGGCTGGTGCCTGATGGAGCTGACGTCGGTGCTCGCGGGCGAGGTGTGGTCGGACCGGCCCGCCTGCGTGCACCCGGTGCTGGCGTGCGTGGCCCGCTGCGTCAACGACCGGTCCTCGGAGGACGGACGGCGTGAGCTGCTGCCGTTCGCCACGGAGGTGATCGGGACGGAGAAGGCGCCGGCGGGCCCGCTGGTCGCGCATTGCGTGCGCCGGGCCGGGATCACCGCGCCGAGGTGGTGGCCGCGGAGCTGGGTCGTGACGAGGGCGGTGCGGGCGCTCACCGGGGACGAGGTGCTGCGGCGGCTGCTCGGCGAGTGCGTGGCGATCTGCCGGGAGGCGACCGAAGGGGAGGGTGCACGTGGGACGGGTGACGAGCAGGCGGCGCGTGGTGCGGCTGGTGGACGACGCGGCCACCGCGCGGCCGGACGCGCTGGCGGTGGAGGAGCCGCTGGAGATCCGCGTGCGCGGCCGGTCCCTCGCCGTGACCATGCGCACGCCGGGTGACGACTTCGACCTCGCCGCGGGCTTCCTGGTCAGCGAGGGCGTGGTGCGCGCCCCGTCCGACATCGCCTCGATCCGCTACTGCGCGGGCGCCACGGCGGACGGTGGCAACACCTACAACGTCCTCGACGTCGGGCTCGGCGAGGGCGTCGCGCCACCGGACCCGTCGATCGAGCGCAACTTCTACACCACGTCGTCGTGCGGCCTGTGCGGCAAGGCGAGCCTCGACGCCGTGCGCACCACCGCGAGCTGGCAGGTGGCGGCCGACCCGATCCGGCTCGCACCGGCGCTGGTCACCGGGTTCCCGGCGAAGCTCCGTGCCGCGCAACGGGTCTTCGACCGCACCGGTGGCCTGCACGCGGCCGGGCTGTTCAGCGCCGGGGGAGAGCTCCTGTGCCTGCGGGAGGACGTCGGCCGGCACAACGCGGTCGACAAGGTCGTCGGCTGGGCCACCCGCGCCGGGCGGCTGCCGTTGACCGGCACCGTGCTCATGGTGAGCGGGCGCGCCTCGTTCGAGTTGGTGCAGAAGGCCGTGATGGCCGGGATTCCGGTGCTCACCGCCGTGTCCGCGCCGTCGTCGCTCGCCGCCGACCTCGCGGAGGAGACGGGGCTCACCCTGGTCGGGTTCCTGCGGGGCAACTCGATGAACGTCTACACGGGAGCGCACCGCCTGGGTGTCACGGCCGGGAGGCGCTAAGGCGGCCGTCGCCGAGCCGGCCCGCGGACGAACTGGTCACCAGGTCGCCGCCACGCGCGGTCGGCTGCCCCGCGTGCAACCGCGGGGCGTCGAGAACGGCCACCTCCCCGCGAGCTGACCGGCGACCTCATCCGCGCAAGGAGCGCATCAACCCTTCCAGATCGCGTTCACCCTCGGGCGTCTGGGCACCCTCGGCCACCGCGTCCGCCATGAGCTGCCGGGTCTCCGGACGGCTGATCAGCGCGCCCCACACCGCCTCTTCCCTGGCGAAGCCCTCCGTGAGGTCCTCGGGAGGCAGGGTGGCCTTCATGCCGGCGATGACGCCCTCGGGCAGGTCGGCGATGTGACGAGCCACCCGCGCGACGTAGGCGTCCAGTTCCGCCGCCGGCAGGGCTCGGTTGATCCAGCCGTAGGAGGCCGCGGTCGTGGCGTCGAACAGGTCACCGGTCAGGAGGATCTCCAACGCCCGGTTGCGCCCCATCCGCTGACGCAGGTACTGGGTGGCGCCGCCGCTGGGGACGATGCCCATGAGACCCTCGACCTGGCCCAGCCCGGCGGTCTCGGCCGCGGCGAACGCCATGTCGGCGGCGGCGACGAACTCCGCTCCGCTCCCGCGTGCTTTGCCGGTCAGCTTGACGATCGTCACCTGCGGTTGGTGCCGCAGGAGCTCGCCGACGGCCTGGAACACATTCGTCCCGGCGGGCGCCTGGGCCGCCATCTCCTGCAAGACGTCCAGTTGCTCGGCCATGTTCATGTCCCCGTGGGCGATGAAGAACTCCGGGTTCGCGCTGGAAAAGACGATCACCTTCGTCGCCGGGTCGTTCCGGAGCGCGTCCAGGACCGTGTGCAGCTCACGCATCATCGTCAGGCCGAGCGCGTTCACCGGCGGGTTGTCCAGCACGATCTCGGCGACGCCGTTGCCGGTGCTGACGCGGAGGTTCGAACAGGTGGCCGGCTGCGGATGGGGCATGGTCGAGCTCCGATCGGGTAACGGCGGAAGTTGTAGATTCGCCTGAGAACCAAGAATCGGTGGTGGCGCGCGATGCGGCAAGAACGCACTTCGGAAGAACCAGGGATCATGAGTGATACCTACGTGCTCGGCACCGGCTTCGACGGGTGGCCGGGCTTCGGGGCCGACTGCCCGAGCCGGCCGGTCCTGGACCAGATCGCGGACAAGTGGTCGATGATGGTGATCGCCGTGCTGGAGCGCCCGGCCAGGTTCAACGAGATCAAGCGCCGTCTTGGCGGTGTGACCCAACGTGTCCTCACGCAGTCCCTGCGCCGCCTGGAGCGCAACGGGATGATCGAGCGGAAGGTGCTGCCGACCTCCCCCGTCGGGGTGGAGTACTCGCTGACGCCGCTGGGGCGGTCGCTGCGCGAACCGTTCTGGCACCTGTACTCCTGGACGGTCCGGCACAGCGAGCAGATCCAGCGCAGTCAGCGCGCTTTCGACGAGCGTTCCCGGCAGCCCGGCTGAGGTCGCTGCTCCGGCGCGTGAATCCACAACGGACTCGGCCCTGATGCCCAGGCCGCAGACGTTGGTCCGATCGGCGTCCTCCGCGAGGATGACGCCGCGCGACGGACGCGATCTTGGACGGCGCCGGCCTACCGTCGTCCCATGTTGACTGTGAGGGGGATCAGCCGGAACTTCGGCGACCACCGGGTGCTCGACGAGGTGAGCTTCGACGTGCGGCCCGGCCGGATGACGGGCTTCCTGGGCGCCAACGGGTCCGGCAAGACGACCACCATGCGCATCGTGCTGGGGGTGCTCGCCGCGCACGGGGGCTCGGTGAGCTGGCGGGGTGAGGCGATCACGCCGCAGCGCCGTCCGCACTTCGGCTACATGCCGGAGGAACGCGGCCTGTACCCGAAGATGAAGGTCCGCGAGCAGATCACCTGGCTCGGCCGGCTGCACGGCGTCGACAAGGCGACCGCGCGGGCCAACACCGACCGGCTGCTCGCCGACCTGGAGCTGACCGGCCGCGCCGACGACCGGCTGGAGTCGCTGTCGCTCGGCAACCAGCAGCGCGTGCAGATCGCGGCCGCGCTGGTGCACGACCCGGACGTGCTGATCCTCGACGAGCCGTTCTCCGGCCTCGACCCGATCGCCGTCGAGACGGTGCTCGACGTGCTGCGCAAGCGGGCGGCGAGCGGGGTGCCGGTGCTGTTCTCCAGCCACCAGCTCGCGATCGTGGAACGGCTCTGCGACGACGTCGTGATCATCTCGAAGGGACGGATCGCGGCGAACGGGTCGCGCGAGGAGCTGCGGCGCACCCACGCCTCCGACCGCTACGAGCTCGTCGTCGCGGAGGACGCGGGCTGGGTCCGCGACGTCCCCGGCGTGGCGGTCCTGGAGCTCGACGGGCCCCGCGTGGTGTTCGAGGCGGATCCCCAGCAGGTGCTCAGGGCCGCGCTCGACCGCGGAGAGGTCCGCTCGTTCACGCCGGTCGTGCCCACGCTCGACGAGATCTTCAGGGAAGTGATCTGACATGGACCGGGTGTCGTCCACCAGGGCGTCGTTCGCCCAGGCGACCTGGCTCGTCGCCGAACGGGAGATGAGGACCTTCGTCTCCACCAAGGGCTTCTGGATCGGGTTCCTCGCGACCGTCGCGGGGTTGTTCGCGCTCACCGTGCTGCCGACGGTGTTCGGCGGCGACGACCCGCGGGTCGCGGCCGTCGGATCGGCCGTGCAGGCGGTGCAGGGCAAGCAGCTCGACGTGCGGGAGGTCGCCGACGTGGCGGCGGCCGCCGAGCTGGTCAGGGCTGACGAGGTCGAGGCAGCGATCGTGCCGGACGGCGGCGGGATCAAGGTCCTCGCGCTCAACGACCCGCCGGCCGACGTGATCCGCCAGCTCGTCGCCTCGCCGCCGGTCGAGCTGCTGGACGCCTCGGCGGTGAACTCCGACCAGCGGTTCGTCACCGTGCTCGTGTTCGGGCTGGTGTTCCTGATGTTCGGCATGGGCGGCGCGGCGATCGCGCAGAGCACCGTGACCGAGAAGCAGACCCGGATCGTGGAGATCCTCGTGTCCACCGTGCCGGTGCGGGCGCTGCTCGCCGGCAAGATCCTCGGGCACGTGCTCCTCACGCTGGGGCAGGTGGTGGTGCTCGCGCTCGCGGCGCCGATCGCGCTGCGGGTCGCCGGGCTGTCGGAGCTGCTGGCCGTCGTGGTGCCCGCGCTGGGCTGGTTCGTGCCGTTCCTGATGCTCGGGTTCGTGCTGATCTCGTCGATGTGGGCGGTGGCCGGCGCGCTGGTCAGCCGTCAGGAGGACCTCGGCTCGACGATGGGCCTGGTCATGCTCGCGGTGATGGGGCCGTACTTCGGCGTGCAGTTCTTCTTCGACAACCCCGCGGTGCTCGGTGTCATGTCGTTCGTGCCGTTCACGGCCGGGGTCGCGATGCCGGTGCGGATGTTCGCGCAGCAGGCCCAGCCCTGGGAGGCGCTGGTCTCGCTCGGCATCCTCGCGGTGACCGTCGTGGTGATCCTGCTGGCCGCCTCGCGCCTGTACACCGGGTCGCTGTTGCAGACCGGGGGCAGGGTGAAGCTCTCGAAGGCCTGGGCACCGGCAGAATAGGCGCATGACCGCTGATCCGATCCGCCTCGCCGTCGTCGGCCTGGGTGCCATGGGCACCCGGATGCTGACGGCGGCGCTGGCACATCCCGGCTACACCGTGGTCGCGGGCGTCGACGTCGTCCCCCGCGCGCTCGACGTCCCGGTCGTGGCCTCGCTGGACGAGGTTCTGTCCGATGTGGACGCCGTGTACGTCGCGACCCCGCCCGCGTCGCACGCCGCGCTGGTGCTCAGCGCGTTCGACGCCGGCAAGGCGGTGTTCTGCGAGAAGCCGCTGGCGGTCGACCTGGGCGAGGCCCGCGGGATGGCCGAGGCCGCCGCGGGACGGCCGAACGCGGTGAACTTCGCGTTGTCGGACATGGCGGCCACCCTGGAGGTCGAACGCCGGCTGCCCGAGCTCGGCCCGCTGCGGGGCGTGGAGATCAGGCTGCAGTTCCCCCGCTGGCCGCGGGCGTTCCAGGCGGAGGCCGCCTGGCTCGCGCGGTCCGAGCAGGGCGGGTTCGTGCGCGAGGTGCTGTCGCACTTCGTCTACCTCACCGACCGGCTGCTCGGGCCGCTCACCGTCGAGTCGGTGTCGTCGGACTGCCCCGAGGCGGGCGCCGCCGAGGTCGCGGCCCGTGGCCTGCTGCGGGGCAGCGGGGTGCCGGTGCACGTGTCGGCGTTCTCCGGCTTGGCCGGGCCGGAGGTCTACGAGTGGACGGTGTGGGGCACCACGCGGTCGCTGCGCCTCACCCAGTGGGCCGACCTGTCCAGTTCGGACGGTGGCGCGTGGGAGCCGGTGCCGGTGGAGCGGACCGGGTCGGACCACTCGCGCCTCACGCTGTTCGCGCAGGCGGTGCGCGGCGGGCACCCGCGGGACCTGGCGGACTTCGCGAGCGGGCTGCGGGTGGCCGAGGTGGTCGAGGCCTTCCTGCGGTAAATGGCTTGACCTCGTTCGGCAGGATCGTGCGGATGGGGATCCTCTTCGTCACGCTCGCCGGGCACGGCCACGTCACACCGACCCTCGCGGTGGTCGAGGAGCTGGTGCGACGCGGCGTCGAGATCGACTACGCGACCGGCTCCGAGCACGCGGCAGCGGTGACCGCGGCCGGCGCGCGGTGGGTCGAGCTGCCCGCGCTGCCGGAGTTCCGCCCGGTGCGGCCCGACCCGCTCGGCGAGTGGTTCCGGCACTACTTCGCGGCGATGAGCGCGACCTACCCGGTCCTGCTCGACCGCTGCCGCACCGACCGGCCCGACCTGATCTGCTACGACGCGACGAACTGGCCCGCGCGGCTCGTCGCGCGGCGGCTCGGCATCCCGGCGGTGCGCACGCTGCCGCACATCGCCTCCAACGAGCAGCACCGGGTGATGGACGTCGACCTGAACCCGCACCTCAGCGAGGACACCGCCCGGTTCGCGGCCGAGCACGGCGTCGAGATCGACCCGTGGGGCACCGTCGAGGCCCCTGAGGCGTGCAGCGTCGTGTTCCTGCCGAGGGAGTTCCAGCCGTTCGGCGACACGTTCGACGAGACGTTCCACTTCGTCGGCCCGGTGCTCGGGCGCCGCGGCGACGAGGAGTGGTCGCCCCGCCGGACGGACCTGCCGCTGCTCTACGTCTCGCTCGGCTCGGTCATGAGCGACCCGGCGTTCTACCGGGCGTGCGCCGAGCAGTTCGGTGACGGTGCCTGGCAGGTGGTGATGTCCGCGCGGGACGCCGGCGAGGTGCCGGAGAACTTCGACGTGCGGCCGTGGTTCCCGCAGCCGGCGGTGCTGAGGCACGCCGCCGCGTTCATCAGCCACGGCGGCATGAACTCCGTCATGGAGGCGCTCCAGCAGGGCGTGCCGCTGGTGGTCGTGCCGCTGACGCCGGAGCAGGGCGAGAACGCGGACCGCGTGGCCGAGCTGGGCCTGGGCGAACGCGTCCACGACCACGCGGACCTGCGCGCGACCGTGGACCGCGTCGCCTCGAGCGACACGATCCGGCGCAACGTCGACCGGATGCGTGCCGCCATCGAGAACAGCGGCGGCGCCGCACGGGCCGCCGACGTCATCCTCAGCCGAGCACCTCGCGCAGCTTGACGCCGAACTCCTCCGGCTTGCCCGCGTAGCCGAACTCGCCACCGAGGAAACCGCCGTGGTGGCTGGGGAAGACGACAGCCTCGTCGCCAAGCAGCTTCGCGGTGTGCACGGCCGTGCGCGCGGTGAACGCGTTGCCCGTCTCCTCGCCGACCGCGATCACCACGCGAGTGGGCGCGGCCTTCAGCTCGTCGACCCGCGGGTAGTAGTCGGTGATGGGGAGCGAGGCGGTGCCGAGCAGCGGGTCGTCGCGCTTGCCGTCGTCCTCCGCGGGCACGCCGAACTGCCCGGGATCCGGGGCGGGCAGGGCGAAGTACTCGTCGGTGTACTCGCCCTGCCAGGAGCTCATCTGCATGAACGCGGCCATGCCCGCGCCCCAGCCGCCGGCCTGGTAGGCCGCGATGAACGCATCGCGCGCGCGGCGGGCGGCAGGCGCGTCGGGCAGCACGTCGATGATGGGCGGCTCGTGCGCGACGAGCGTGACCACGTCGTCCGGGTAGGCCGCGACGAGTTCGAGGGCCGTGACCGCGCCACCGCTCGACGCGAACAGGTCGACCGGGCCGCCGACGGCCTCGATCACCGCGTGGACGTCCGCCGCCTGCTGCTCGGGCGTGTTGTCGGTGCGACCGTCCGAACGGGTGCTCCTGCCGATGCCGCGCGGGTCGTAGGTGATCACCTTGCGGTCGGGGAACTGCGCTCGCAGGGCGGTGAAGCCGCTGGCGTCCATGGGCTGCCCGATCATCATCAGCGGCCGGCCGCCCTCGCCTTCCACGTCGTAGGTGATGGCCGCGTTGCCGGTTTCCAGAACGTGTGTCGCCATTGGATTCTCCCCAGTGGAGTCGGATGCGAGCAGCGTAGCCACACACGTGAACCGAGATGGGTTGACAGGCCGATCGACCTGCGCATCTCCCGCTGCCGGTGAAGATCGCACGACTCGGGCACCGGTGGCGGCAGGGGCATCGGAGAGGCGGTGACCGTCCGGCTCGTGGAGCAGGGCCCGGACGTGGTGATCACGGGACGGCGTGAGGACGTCTTGGAGGCGGCGACCGGGGCGTGGACCGCCGGCTTCGCCTTCGCGGTCGTCAGGTTCCCGGCCTCGCTCGAGGCTGGGCCACCTCCGAGCGTCGTGGCGACCGCGCGGTGCGTGCGCACCACCGCCGAGTGCGGGGGTGGGCCGGCGGAACCGCTGACTGCCCCGGGCCGCACGGACATAGGCCGAGAGCGACAGCCCGCGGGTTGGCGGACTGTCCCGGTCCCGTCACGACACGGGTCGGGACAGCCGGCCGACGACGGCACCTGGCTCGCCTCGACCCACCGGGAGGGCGGGCCGAGACGCCGCGGCCCGTCAGCCCGCCGTCAGGATCGCCCTGGCGAGCGCGGCCGTCTCGGACGGTGTCCTGCCGACCCTGATCCCGGCCGCCTCCATGGCCCGCTTCTTGGCCTCCGCCGTGCCGGAGGACCCCGAGACGATGGCACCCGCGTGGCCCATCGTCCTGCCCTCGGGCGCGGTGAAGCCGGCGACATAACCCACGACGGGCTTGGACACGTTGTCCCGCACGAACTCCGCCGCCCGCTCCTCGGCGTCGCCGCCGATCTCGCCGATCACCACGATCAGCTCGGTGTCCTGGTCGGCCTCGAACGCCGCGATCGCGTCGATGTGCGTGGTGCCGACGATCGGGTCGCCGCCGATGCCGACGCACGTGGTGAAGCCGAAGTCCTTCAGCTCGTGCATCAGCTGGTAGGTCAGCGTGCCCGACTTCGACACCAGGCCGATGGAGCCGGGCTTGGTGATGTCGGCGGGGATGATGCCCGCGTTGGACTTGCCGGGGCTGATGATGCCGGGGCAGTTGGGGCCGATGATCCTGGTCGGCGAACCGGCCGCGTGTGCCCGGAAGCGCGCCGTGTCGTGGACCGGGACGCCTTCGGTGATCACCACGGCCAGGCCGATGCCCGCGTCGACCGCCTCGGTGACGGCGTCGGCGGTGAACGCCGGTGGCACGAAGAGCACCGACACGTCCGCGCCGGTCTGCGCCATCGCCTCGGCCACCGTGCCGAACACCGGCAGCGTCACGTCGTCGAAGTCGGCGGACGTGCCCGCTTTGCGCGCGTTGACACCGCCGACGACCCGCGTGCCGGCCGCGAGCATGCGCCGCGTGTGCTTGGTGCCCTCCGAGCCCGTCATGCCCTGCACGATGACGCGGCTGTGCTCGTCGAGGAAGATCGCCATCAGGACCCCTGACCGGTCTGGGCGCCGGCGAGGGCGGCGGCACGGCGCGCCGCGTCGTCCATCGTGTGCGCCACGGTGATCAGCGGGTGCCGTGCCTCGTCGAGGATGCGGTGGCCCGCTTCGGCGTTGTTGCCGTCCAGGCGCACGACCAGCGGCTTGTCGGCGCGGTCGCCCAGCAGGCCGAGCGCCTGCACGATCCCGCCGGCCACCGCGTCGCACGCGGTGATGCCGCCGAAGACGTTCACGAACACGCTGCGCACCGACGGGTCGGAGAGCACGACGTCCAGAGCGTCGGCCATCACCTGGGCCGAGGCGCCGCCGCCGATGTCGAGGAAGTTCGCGGGCGCGGCGCCCGCCAGCGCCACGACGTCCAAAGTGGACATCACAAGCCCCGCGCCGTTGCCGATGACCCCGACGGTGCCGTCGAGCTTGACGTAGTTGAGGCCCTTCCCGGCCGCCCGCACCTCCAGCGGGTCGCCCTCGGCACCCGCGTCAGGACGAGAGTGCCGGAACGACGCGTTGTCGTCCAGCGTCACCTTGCCGTCCAGCGCCAGGATCTCGCCGGACTCGGTGCGCGCCAGCGGGTTCACCTCGACCAGGGTCGCGTCCTCGGCGACGAAGACCTTCCACAGGGCGGAAGCGATGGCGTTCACCTCCGCGGCGACGCCGGGTGGGAACACCGCGGACGCGTCGAAGGACGAAGCCGGCATCCGGGTGATGGAGTCCGCCATCTCCTCGATCTCCACGCCGCCGACGGCCGACACCATGCCGATGAACGTCCTGTTGGCACGGTCGAGCAGGAACGACAGGTAGTACTCCTCCGCGATCTCGCTCGCCTCGGTCACCAGCACCTTGCGCACGGTGTGGCCCTTGATGTCCATCCCCAGGACGGTCGAGGCCGCCGCGAAGGCTTCGTCGGGCGTCGAAGCGAGCTTGACGCCGCCGGCCTTGCCCCGTCCGCCGGTCTTCACCTGGGCCTTCACGACGACGGTCCCGCCCAGGGAGGCGGCGGCCTCGCGCGCGGACTCAGGAGTGTCCGCGACGATCCCGCGCGGAACGGGCACCCCGTACCGCTCGAAGAGGTCCCGTGCCTCGTGTTCGAAAAGATCCACCGTCTGCGTCCTCTCGCCGAAAACTCGCGGCCATCTATGGACATCCGGTTGGCAGCGGAGTAACGATATGCCTACCTCATACGGTATGCAATCTACAGTTCAACGCCAAGGGGAGCTGATCGCCGATGACGAGTTCCGCGGAGCCGGGGCCGGGGTCCGGGTCGACTGCCGAGTCCATTTCCGGAGGTCACCTGGTGGCCAAGGCGCTCAAGGCAGAGGGCGTCGACACCATCTTCACGCTGTGCGGCGGTCACATCATCGACATCTACGACGGCTGCGTGGACGAGGGCATCGCCGTCGTCGACGTCCGGCACGAGCAGGTCGCGGCGCACGCGGCCGACGGTTACGCGCGGATCACCGGCAAGCCCGGTTGTGCCGTGGTGACCGCGGGACCGGGAACCACCGACGCCGTCACGGGTGTCGCCAACGCCTTCCGCGCGGAGAGCCCGATGCTGCTGATCGGCGGCCAGGGTGCGTTGAGCCAGCACAAGATGGGCTCGTTGCAGGACCTCCCGCACGTCGACATGATGACGCCGATCACCAAGTTCGCCGCCACCGTCCCGCACACCGCCCGCATCGCGGACATGGTGTCGATGGCGTTCCGGGAGGCGAACGCCGGCGCGCCCGGCCCCTCGTTCCTGGAGATCCCGCGCGACGTCCTGGACGCCAAGGTGCCGCTGAGCACCGCCCGCATCCCGGAAGCCGGGCGCTACCGCGCGTCCACCCGCAGCGCCGGTGACCCCTGTGACGTCGAGAAGCTCGCCGACCTGCTGGTGCACGCCAGGAAGCCGGCGATCCTGCTCGGCAGCCAGGTGTGGACGACGCGCGCCACGGACTCCGCGGCCGAACTGGTGCGCACCCTCAACATCCCCGCCTACATGAACGGCGCCGGCCGCGGCACCCTGCCTCCCGGCGACGCGCACCACTTCCAGCTCTCGCGCCGCTACGCCTTCGACAACGCCGACGTGATCGTGATCGTCGGTACCCCGTTCGACTTCCGGATGGGCTACGGCCGCAGGCTCTCCGCCGACGCGACGGTCGTCCAGATCGACCTCGACTACCGCACCGTCGGCAAGAACCGCGACGTCGACCTCGGCATCGTCGGCGACGCGGACCTGGTGCTCTCCAGCGTCACGCAGGCCGCGTCGGGCCGCGAGGACAACGGCGCGATGAGCCGCAAGGTGTGGCTGGAGGAGCTGCAGGCGGTCGAGGAGGCGGCCCGGCGCAAGCGCGCGGAGCACCTGCTCTCCGACGACGTGCCGATCCACCCCTACCGCTTGGTGAGCGAGATCAACGACTTCCTCACCGAGGACTCCATCTACATCGGCGACGGCGGCGACGTCGTCACGTTCTCCGGTCAGGTCGTGCAGCCCAAGTCACCGGGTCACTGGATGGACCCCGGTCCACTCGGGACACTCGGGGTCGGCGTCCCGTTCGTGCTCGCGGCCAAGCTCGCGCGGCCGGACAAGGAGGTCGTGGCGCTCTTCGGCGACGGCGCGTTCAGCCTCACCGGCTGGGACTTCGAGACGCTGGTCCGCTACGACCTGCCGTTCGTCGGCGTCGTCGGCAACAACTCGTCGATGAACCAGATCCGCTACGGGCAGGCCGCCAAGTACGGCCTGGAGCGCGAGCGCGTCGGCAACACGCTCGGCGACGTGAAGTACGACCAGTTCGCCAAGATGCTCGGCGGCTACGGCGAAGAGGTGCGCGACCCCAAGGACATCGGGCCCGCCCTGCGCCGCGCGCGGGAGTCGGGCAAACCCTCGCTGATCAACGTGTGGATCGACCCCGACGTGTACGCGCCCGGAACCATGAACCAGACGATGTACAAGTAGGTGAGCTGACCAAATGGGTGAAACTCCGACCAAGGCCCTGGAGGGCGTCAAAGTCCTCGACATGACGCACGTGCAGTCCGGACCGTCGTCGACCCAGCTCCTCGCCTGGCTGGGTGCGGACGTCATCAAGCTGGAGACGCCGGGCAAGGGTGACATCACCCGCGGGCAGCTGCGCGATCTGCCCGATGTGGACAGTCTCTACTTCACGATGCTCAACTGCAACAAGCGGAGCATCACGCTCAACATGAAGGCCCCCGAGGGCAAGGAGGTCTTCGAGAAGCTCGTCGCCGACGTCGACGTCCTGGTCGAGAACTTCGGGCCCGGTGTCGTCGAGCGGTTCGGCTACCCGTGGGAGAAGCTGCACGAGATCAACCCCAGGCTCGTCTACGCCTCGATCAAGGGCTTCGGACCCGGCCGCTACGCCGGCTTCAAGGCGTACGAGGTGATCGCGCAGGCGATGGGCGGTTCGATGAGCACCACCGGGTTCGAGGACGGCCCGCCCCTCGCGACCGGCGCGCAGATCGGCGACTCCGGCACCGGGATCCACCTGGTGGCCGCGATCCTGGCCGCGCTGTACCAGCGGACCGGCACCGGGCGCGGGCAGCGCGTCCAGGTCGCGATGCAGGACGCCGTGCTGAACCTGTGCCGGGTGAAGCTGCGCGACCAGCAGCGGCTCGCCCACGGGCCGCTGGAGGAGTACCCGAACGAGCAGTTCTCCGACGAGGTGCCCCGCTCCGGCAACGCGTCCGGTGGTGGCCAGCCGGGCTGGGCGGTGCGGTGCGCGCCCGGCGGTCCCAACGACTACATCTACGTGATCATCCAGCCGGTCGGCTGGAAACCGCTGACCGAGCTCATCGGCAGGCCCGAGCTCGCGGAGGACCCCGCGTGGGCCACGCCGGAGGTCCGGCTCCCCAAGCTGGACAAGGCGTTCGCGCTGATCGAGGAGTGGACGGAGAAGCACACCAAGTGGGAGGTGATGGACGAGCTCAACGCCCACAACATCCCGTGCGGACCCATCCTGTCCACCAAGGAGATCATCGAGGACGAGACGCTGGCGCAGCTCGGCACCGTGGTCGAGGTGGACCACCCCGAGCGCGGCACGTTCAAGACGGTCGGCAACCCCCTCAAGCTCTCCGACTCGGTCGTCGAGGTGCAGCGCCCGCCGCTGCTCGGTGAGCACAACGACGAGGTGCTCGGCGCGCTCGGCTACAGCGCGGACCGGCTGGCCGGGCTGCGCGCCGCCGGCGTCATCTAACCGCCCACGCGAACCCCAGGGAGACGAGATCTCATGCCGGACAACGGCTACGACCGCGCCGCGGTCGAGAACGTGCTCGCGAAGGTGCGGGCGGAGGGACGGTCCTCGCTCACCGCACCCGAGGGCAAGCGGGTCTGCGACGCCTACGGGATCGCGACCCCCGCCGAGGCGCTGGCGAAGTCGTCGGAGAGCGCCGTCGCGTTCGCCGAGGAGATCGGCTACCCGGTCGTGCTCAAGATCGTGTCGCCGGACATCCTGCACAAGACCGAGGCCGGCGGTGTGCTCGTGGGGCTGCGGAACTCGGCCGAGGTCGCCGAGGGCTACCGCACGATCATCCACAACGCCAGGAACTACCGGGGCGACGCCGACATCACCGGTGTCCAGGTGCAGCAGCAGCTACCGACCGGGAACGACGTCCACGAGGTGATCGTCGGCGCCGTGACCGACGGGACGTTCGGCAAGGTCGTCGCCTTCGGCCTCGGCGGTGTGCTGGTCGAGGTGCTCAAGGACGTCACGTTCCGGCTGGCGCCCACGAGCCCCGCCGAGGCGCTGTCGATGGTCGGCGGCATCGCGGCCGCGGAGGTCCTGCGCGGTGTGCGCGGCGCGCGGGGCGTCGACGCCGGCCGGATCGCCGACCTGATCCACCGCGTCTCCGACCTCGTCACGGACTTCCCGCAGCTCGCGGAGGTCGACCTCAACCCGGTGCTGGCGACGCCCTCCGGGGCGACCGCCGTCGACGTGCGCATCCTGGTGGACGAGAACGCCGCCGAGGTGCCGCACCGGTTCACGCGGGACGAGATCCTCGCCTCGATGAACCGGATCATGAAGCCGTCGGCCGTGGCCGTGATCGGTGCCTCGAACGAAGAGGGCAAGATCGGCAACTCGGTGATGAGGAACCTCGTCAACGGCGGCTTCCAGGGCGAGATCCACCCGGTCAACCCCAAGGCGGACGAGGTGCTCGACCGCAAGGCGTTCGCGAGCGTCGCCGACGTACCGGGGGACGTCGACGTCGCGGTCTTCGCCATCCCGGCGAAGTTCGTTCCCGCGGCGTTGGAGGAGGCGGGGAAGAAGGGCGTCGCCGGCGCGATCATGATCCCGTCCGGCTTCGGCGAGACGGGCAACGTCGAGCTGCAGGACGAGATCGTCGCGATCGCCCGCAAGCACGGTGTCCGCATCCTCGGACCCAACATCTACGGCTACTACTACACGCCGGAGAACCTCTCGGCCACGTTCTGCACGCCGTACGACGTCAAGGGCGGCGTCGCCCTGTCGTCGCAGAGCGGCGGGATCGGCATGGCGATCCTCGGGTTCAGCCGTTCCTCGGGGATGGGCGTCTCCGCGATCGTCGGTGTGGGCAACAAGGCCGACATCGACGAGGACGACCTGCTGACGTTCTTCGAGCAGGACCCGAACACCCAGCTCGTCGCGATGCACCTGGAGGACCTGAAGGACGGCCGTTCCTTCGCGGAGACGGCGAAACGGGTCTCGCGGAAGAAACCGGTCGTGGTGCTCAAGGCGGGACGGACCGCCCAGGGGGCCAAGGCGGCCAGCTCGCACACCGGCGCGCTGGCGGGCGACGACCGGGTCTACGACGACATCCTCAGGCAGAGCGGCGTGATCCGCGCACCAGGGCTGAACGACCTGCTGGAGTACGCGCGCGGCATCCCGCTGCTCGCGACGCCGAAGGGCGAGAACGTCGTCATCATCACCGGCGCGGGCGGCTCCGGGGTGCTGCTCTCGGACGCCTGCGTGGACAACGGCCTCCGCCTGATGAGCATCCCGGACGACCTGGACGCGGCGTTCCGCGAGTTCATCCCGCCCTTCGGCGCGGCGGGCAACCCCGTCGACATCACCGGCGGGGAACCGCCCTCCACGTACCGGAACACGATCGCGCTCGGCCTCGCGGACGACCGCATCCATTCGCTGATCCTCGGCTACTGGCACACCATCATCACACCGCCGATGGTGTTCGCGAAGCTCGTGGTCGACGTGGTGGAGGAGTACCGGTCCAACGGCATCCACAAGCCCGTTGTCGCCTCGCTCGCCGGTGACGTCGAGGTCGAGGAAGCCAGCGAGTACCTGTACCGGAACGGAGTGGTTGCTTATCCGTACACAACGGAGAAGCCTGTCGCAGTGCTGGGTGCCAAGTACCGGTGGGCCCGTGCTGCCGGCTTGCTGTAAGCGGTCGTGAGCGCTTTCCGTTGCTGCGGCAGCGGAAAGCACTCGTGGCCGGCAAGGGAGAGATGGCCCGTCCGCGACCGTGAACACGCCCGCGGTCGCGAACCCGCCAGGGAGGTCAACGAAGACAGCCGGTCCTCTGGAGGTCGTTTACCGTGGATGATCCAAATCTGGTCGCCCGTGCGGAGGTGGCCTCGCCGCCCCGGAAAGCCGGGGAGCGCGAGGAGCGCGTCTGGCCCGCGGGCAGGCTGGAAGCGATGCCCATCAGGAAACTGCCCGACGCGCCACCGTCGATCCACCTGCTGGGCCCCACCGTCTTCCTGGTGGCACTCGGCGTGGGCATGGGCGAGGCCTACATGTGGCCCCGGCTCGTGCTGTTGTTCGGCCCGGACATCCGATGGCTCTTCCTGATCGGCGTGACCCTGCAGGCCGTCGTGATGCTGGAGATGGCCCGCTACGCCATGGCGACGGGCGAGAGCATCTTCTTCGGCGCGGCCCGCGTGTTCAAACCGATCATGTGGTTCTTCTTCGTCGTCGCGATGGCCGTCTACATCTGGCCGGGACACCTCTCCGCGGGCGCGGCGGCGCTGGAGCGGATCACCGGCATCCCGTGGGCGGTCTCGGCCTGCGTGGGCCTGGTCCTGGTCGGCGTGCTGTTCAGCCTGGCGAAGGTCATCTACAACCTGCTCGAGAACCTGCTGTCCATCCTCATCGGCGTGCTCGTCGTCAGCACCGCCGTCGTCGCGGCGATGGTCGGCACGTGGCAGGACCTCGTCACCACGGTGACCGGCATGTTCCAGTTCGGCTACCTGCCGGCGGAGGCGATGTCGGCGACGTGGTTCCCGGTCATCGTCGGCTCGATCGCCTTCGCGGGCCCGTCCGGCATGCAGCAGATGTGGTACACGCTGCACCTGCGCGACAGCGGCGCCGGCATGGGTGCGCACATCCCGAAGGTGCGCGGTCTGCGGCACGCGGGCGAAGAGGAGGAGATGCCCAGCCGCGGCTTCATGTTCGACACGTCGGACCCGGCGGAGATGGCGAAGTGGAAGGGCTGGCGGCGCTGGGTGACGTTCGACGCGCTGCTGCTCTTCTGGGGCATCACGATGCTCGTCACCGTCTCCTTCACCGTGCTCGCCCAGGCGGCCAACCGGGAGAGCCCGGACGTGAAGGCGCTGATCGAGGCGGGCGAACGGGAAGCGGCGCTCAACGGCATGTCGGACGCGTTCGCCTCCGCCGGTGGACCGGTCCTCGGCGCGGTCTTCCTCGGGTTCATCGCGTTGATCGGCCTGAACGCCACGCTGGGCCTGTTCGACTCGTTCTCCCGCGGCCAGGCCGACATGGCCTACCACTTCGTGCGCGGTGCGAAGCGGTTCGGCATGTCGCACCTCTACGCGGGGTTCCTGTGGGGCGTCATCACGTTCGGCATCGTCATCCTGTTGTGGGGGCCGGCCGACGGACCGGGAGCGATCCTCGACGTCCTCGCGTTCCTGTCGACGTTCGCGATGGGGGCCTACTGCGTGGTGCTGCTGCTGGTGAACAACCGGATGCTGCCCAAACCCATCCGCCCCAGGCTGGTCACGAACGTCATCATCGGGCTCGGTGCCGTGTTCTACCTCGGCATGCTCTTCTACAGCCTGGTCCGCTTCGGCGTCGTGGTCGACTGATGGAGACCGTGCGAGCAGTCCCCGGTGCGGCGGTCGGACTCGCCGCAGGGGTCGTCGCGGGTGGGCTGGCGGCCCTGGTCGGCCAGCCCCTCCCGTGGGCGGCGCTCACGGTGCTCGCGCTCGGGGTGCCGCTCGCGGTGCTCGGTGGCGGGCTCGGCGTCCTGCTGGCGTCGGGCCGGCTCTCGCGCGGGCGGTTCGCCCCCGTCGCGCTGTTCTGGCTGGCGGGTTTCCCGCTGGCCAGGCTGGTGCACGAGCTCACCGTGGGCCTGGTGCTCACCGGCCAGGTCCGGTTTCCCCCCGACCTGGCCGGCTTCCTCGCCTACCAGGGGATCGTGAGCCTCGGCTGGGCGATCGGTTTCCTGTGGCTGCACGAGCGGATCGCACTGCGCCTGCGCGTGCGCGCCGCCACCACGTCCCGCTGACCTTCCGCCGGAGGAGCGAGAATGCTGGATCTACCTGTCTGGGTGTGGATCGCGACCATGGGCGGCATCGCCGCCATCATCGCGTTCGACTTCTACCTGGTGGTGCGCAAACCGCACGAGCCGTCGTTCCGCGAGTCGTTGTGCTGGGTGCTCTTCTACGTCGGGCTGGCCGTCCTGTTCGGACTCGGCGTCACGGTGTTCGCCGGGCCCGGCCGCGGCGGCGAGTTCTTCGCGGGCTGGATCACCGAGTACTCGCTGAGCGTCGACAACCTGTTCGTGTTCGTGATCATCATGGCCAGGTTCGCCGTGCCGCGGGAGTACCGGCAGAAGGTGCTCATCGTCGGCATCGTCCTGGCCCTGCTGCTGCGAGCGGTGTTCATCGCGCTCGGCGCACAGGCGATCTCGCGGTTCGACTGGTTGTTCTACTTCTTCGGCGCCTTCCTGATCTTCACCGCGTGGAAGCTGGTGAAGCAGGACGAGACCGAGGAGGCCGACGTCCCGGAGAACGCCGCTCTGCGCGCGGTGAAGAGGTTCCTGCCGGCGACCACGGTCTACCACGGTGCCGCGCTGACGACGCGCGTCGACGGCAAGCGTGTGGTCACGCCCATGCTGATCGTCATGGTCGCGGTCGGCACCACGGACCTGCTGTTCGCGGTCGACTCGATCCCGGCGATCTTCGGCCTCACCAAGGAGCCCTACCTGGTGCTGACCGCCAACGCGTTCGCGTTGATGGGCCTGCGCCAGCTCTTCTTCCTGGTGGGCGGGCTGCTGGACCGCCTGGTGCACCTCAGCAAGGGCCTCGCGGTGGTGCTCGCGTTCATCGGGGTCAAGCTCATCTTCGAGGCGATGCACCACCACGGCGTCCCGTGGGCTCCGGAGATCCCGATCGCGGTGTCGCTCGGGGTGATCGTGGTGACGCTCGCCATCACCACGGTGTGGAGCCTGCACACCTCCCGGCGGGCCGCCCGGTCCGCCGTCGAGGGGGCCGAGAGCGCGCAGCGGAGCGAGGACGCTCCGGTGAGGGGCACTCAGCCGTGAAGGGTGCGGTCCTCGGCGTTCTCGCCCTGCGAACCGGGGCGGAGCGTCCTGGGCACGGCCGCGACGGCCTCGGCGTCCCTGCGCTGCTCGTCCAGCGCGGCGGACAACCCGAGGCCGATCGCGCGGCCGTCGGCGGAGGATCCCTGGCGCGGCCGGGTCAGCGACCGCGCGAAGTCCTTGAAGCGGGACATGACTTTCCTTCTCTCAGCGTCGATGGCGGCTTCCGAGGCGCGCGGCGGCCCGGAAGGCACTGCCGCACGGGAGTACCAGGGTTGCGGCCGGGGTGCTCTCCCGCGGGTACCCGTTCCGGGCCCCCGCCGACCCCATCCCTGACGCGATTCAGCATACTGCGTTTTGTATGCAATCGAACGCCATCGTGTCGCGGATCACCCGTTCGATACCAAATGACCGTTTTGGGTGATCCGCGAGGGACGACTCAGCCGTCCTCCTCGGTCTTCCGGTCGTGGTAGGTCTGGCGGGTCAGCTCCGCGTGGCGGTGCATGACCTCGCCGGCCCGCTCGGCGTCGCCGTCGGCGATGGCGGCGATCAGCTCGGCGTGCTCGTTCCACGAGTCCCGGCTGCGCGGGCGGGCGATCGGCGTGTAGTACCAGCGGACCCGGCGGTCGACGAGCCCGATCATCTCGGCCAGGACCTTGTTGCGGCCGATCGTCGCGACGGTCGCGTGCAGGTTGGCGTTCGCCTCGACCAGGCGGTCCACGTCGGCGGCGGCCAGCGCGTCCTCACCGGCCTTCTGCAGCTTCTTGAGCTGCTTCACGTCCTCTGCGGTCGCGTGCTCGGCCGCGAGCTTGGCGGAGTAGGTTTCGAGCACGCTGCGCACGGCGAGCAGCTGGTCGGCCTCCTCCTCGGTCGGGGTGTGCACGAAAGCGCCCTGGGCCGGCCGCAGGTCGACCCAGCCGTCGGTCTGCAGCCGTTGCAGGGCCTCGCGCACCGGCTGCCTGCTCACACCCAGGTACTCGGCGAGCTCGGCCTCGACCAGGTGCTGGCCGGGGGCGAGGGTGCGGTTGACGATGAGCTCGAGCAGGGCGTCGTAGACGGCTTGACGCAGCGGCGCGGGCCGTTCGACGCGGCGGCTCGCCGCGGCGCTGAGCGGCCCGCGGGCGGCCCGGCGGCCACTGGGCGAAGAGGTCATTCGGACAGAATACAGGTTTTGGTATGCAAAAAGCATTTCTGAACGGCACGCCGTCTTATGTATACTGTATGCAATATGACGATCGGGGCGTGACATGAAGATCGCTGTTCTCGGAGCCGGGGCGATCGGTGCCTACGTCGGTGCGGCCTTGCACCGTGCGGGCGTGGAAGTCCACCTGATCGCCCGCGGAGCCCATCTCGCCGCCATGCGGGAGCGCGGCGTGCGGGTGCTGAGCCCGCGCGGTGACTTCACCGCGCGGCCACCCGTGACCTCCGATCCCGGCGAGGTGGGCGAGGCCGACTACGTCTTCCTCGGCCTGAAGGCGTACTCGTACGCGTCCTCGGGAGAGCTGCTGGCGCCGCTCATGGGGCCGCGCACCGCCGTGATCGCGGCGCAGAACGGGATCCCCTGGTGGTACTTCCACGGCATGACAGGGCATCCGCTCGAAGGGCGCCGGATCGAGGCCGTGGATCCCGGTGGCTCCGTCACCGCCGTACTGCCCATGGAACGGGCGATCGGCTGCGTCGTCTACTGCTCGACCGAGATCGAGGCGCCGGGCGTGGTCCGGCACCTGGAGGGCACGCGGTTCTCGATCGGCGAGCCGGACCGGTCGATCTCGCCGCGCTGCACGGCGCTGAGCGAGGCCATGATCGCGGGTGGGCTGAAGTGCCCGGTGGAGGAGGACGTCCGCGAGGACATCTGGATCAAGCTGATGGGCAACGTGGCCTTCAACCCGTTGAGCGCGCTGACCCGCGCGACGATGGCGGAGATCTGCGACCACTCCGACAGCCGCGACCTGGTGGCCCAGATGATGGCCGAGACCCTGACCATCGCGCGCGCCGCGGGCTGCGACCCGAAGATCTCCATCGACAAGCGCATCGACGGCGCCCGCCGCGTCGGGCACCACAAGACCTCGATGCTGCAGGACCTCGAAGCGGGCAAGCGGCTGGAGATCGACGCGATCATCGGCGCGGTGGTGGAGATCGCCGAGCTGACCCGCGTGCCGGCGCCGACGCTGCGGCACGTCTACGCGGCGATCGACCTCCTCTCGCGCACGTCGCTGGTGTCGTAGTTGTTGGCTGCGCCAGCTCGAGTACCTGGTCGCCCTGGCCCGTGAACGCCACTTCGCCCGCGCGGCCGAGGCCTGCCACGTCTCGCAGCCGTCGCTGTCGGCGGCGATCAGCAAGCTCGAACGCGTCCTGCTGTGGGCGCACCGCGTGCTCGCCGACCGCGATGCCCCGCGGCAGGACTTCTCGCGCATGCGCCAGTCGCTCTCCGGTGTGTTGCGGATCGGCGCCATCCCCACCGCCCTGCCGGCCGCGCCGTTCCGCCGGCGTCACCCGACGTGCGGGTGACGCCGGAGTCGTTGTCGTCGCAGGAGATCGTGCGACGGCTGGACGAGTTCGAGCTCGACATCACGATGACCTGCGTCGACGGCTCGGTCCGCGCCCTGCCGCTGTACGAGGAGCGCTACGTCCTGCTGGCACCGGCGGACGATGAGATCGCCTCCCGGTCGGTGGCGCGGTGGGCTGAGGTGGCCGGCGGGAAGCTCGCGGGGACGGGCGCGCACTCGTACGCGGTCCGGGGCTGACGCCGGGTCGGCCGGTGGCGCCGGTCCGGTGCCGCGACGGAAATGGGGCTAGCGCGGGCCGCAGATTGCATACAGTATGGAGACCGGAGGTGTCGCGATGAGCAGGCGGAAGAAGACCGAGCCCTACGTGCGGCTGACCCAGCCCTTGGTGCGGGAGGCGGGTGTGCTGCGGCCGGCCACCTGGGACGAGGCCCTGGACGTTGCGGCGGAGGGCTTCCGCCGCAACGTCGCGCGGGGCGGGCCGGACGCGTTCGGCATGTTCTCGTGCGCGCGGGCCACCAACGAGATGAACTACATGGCCCAGAAGTTCACGCGCGCGGTGATCGGGACGAACAACGTCGACTCGTGCAACCGCACGTGCCACGCCCCGAGCGTGGCGGGGCTGGCCAAGGTGTTCGGCAGCGGCGGTGGCACCTCCTCCTACCAGGAGATCGAGGACGCCGACCTGATCGTGCTGTGGGGCTCCAACGCCCGCGAGGCGCACCCGATCTTCTTCCAGCACGTGCTGAAGGCGGTCAACCGGGGCGCGCGGCTCTACGTGGTCGACCCGAGGCTGACCAGCACGGGCAAGTGGGCGCACCGGTGGCTGCGGCTCAACGTCGGCACGGACATCCCGCTGGCCCACGCCATCGCCCGCGAGATCATCGCCTCGGGACTGGTCAACCAGTCGTTCGTCGACCGCGCCACCGAGGGCTACGCGGACTTCGTGAAGGCCGTCGAGCCGTGGACGCTGCCGGTCGCCGAGCTGGAGACCGGGGTGCCGGCCGAGCTGATCCGCGAGCTCGCGCACGCCTACGCCAAGGCGGACCGCGCGCAGCTGAGCTGGACGCTCGGCATCACCGAGCACCACAACGGCACCGACAACGTGCTGAGCCTCATCAACCTGTCGCTGCTCACCGGCCAGGTCGGGAGGTACGGCGCGGGACTGAACCCGTTGCGGGGCCAGAACAACGTGCAGGGCGGTGGCGACATGGGCGCCATCCCCGACCGGCTGCCGGGCTTCCAGGACGTCACCGACCCGGACGTCGTCGCGAAGTTCAACACGGCGTGGGGTGCCGACGTGCCGCCGCAGAAGGGTTGGAACCTCACCCAGATGCTGGAGGCGATGGAACGCGGTGACCTGACCACCGTCTACATCATCGGCGAGAACCCGGTGCAGTCCGAGGCCGACTGCGAGCACACGGTCAAGCGGCTGTCCAACCTGGACCACGTGGTGGTGCAGGACATCTTCCTCACCAAGACCGCGCAGCTCGCCCACGTCGTGCTCCCGGCGGCGGCCGCCTGGTGCGAGACCGACGGCACGTTCACCAACAGCGAGCGGCGCGTCCAGCGGGTGCGCAAGGCCCTCACACCGCCGGAGGGCGCGCGCGACGACATCGAGATCATGGGCGAGATCGCGCGGCGGCTCGGCGCGGACTGGCAGCACAAGACCGGCGAGGACGTGTGGGACGAGCTGCGCGGCCTGTCCCCGTTGCACACCGGCATGTCCTACCGGCGGCTGGAGGAGCTCGGCGGCATCCAGTGGCCGTGCCCGAGCGAGGACTCCCTCGAACCGAGCTTCCTGCACGGCAGGCTGTGGGAGGACGACCCGGTCAAGCGCGGCACGCCGGCCGCGTTCTCGCCGGTGCCGCACAGCCCGCCGGTCGACGAGCTGACCGAGGAGTTCCCGTTCCGGCTCACCACCGGGCGGCGGCTCGACTCCTACAACACCGGCGTCCAGTCCGGCGGCTTCGAGTCGCCGCTGCGCCGGGGCGAGACGCTCGACCTGCACCCCCGTGACGCCGCGGCGCTCGGCGTCCGGGAGGGCGAACAGGTGCGGATCACGTCCCGGCGCGGGCAGATCCAGGCGCCGGTGCGGTTCGACGACGGGCTCAAGCCGGGACTGGTGTTCATGACGTTCCACTTCCCGGACGAGATCGACGTCAACGTGCTCACGATCGAGGCGACCTGCCCGATCGCCGGCACCGCCGAGTACAAGGCCGCGGCCATCCGCATCGACAAGATCCCGGTGGAGGTGGGCTGAGTGGACCTCAAGCTGCTCGACGCCGAGCCCTCCGAGGCCGAACGCGTCGTCGTCGACCTGTTCACCGGCGCGGGACGGGACCAGTTGCTGCCCGCCCTGCACGCCGTCAACGACCGGGTCGGCTGGATCAGCCAGGGCGCGCTGAACCACATCTGCCGCGTCCTGCACGTGCCACCGGCCGAGGCGTACGGGGTGGCGAGCTTCTACTCGCTGTTCTCGCTGACCGAGCGGCCGGCCAGGATCGTGCACATCTGCGTCGACCTGGCCTGCCGGCTCAACGGCGCGCAACCGTTGTGCGACCGGCTGACCGACGAGCTCGGGCCGGCGGGAGCGCGCAGCGGCTGGCTGCGCAGCCCCTGCCTCGGGGTGTGCGAGAAGGCGCCCGCGGCACTGGCGTTCGAGGCGGGGGAGGTGGCGAAGGAGCAGCTCCTGGCACCCACCAACGCCGGTGAGGTGATCGCGGTGGCGGCCACCGGTCCCACCCGCGCCGCCGACGGGCGGGCCGAGGTGCCGCAGGCGGGGCAGGCCGGCCTGCGGCTGCTCAAGCGGGTCGGCGTCGTCGACCCGGAGTCGCTGGACGACTACCGGGCCGCGGGCGGCTACGCGGCGTTGCGGACGGCGTTGCGCCTGGGACCGGCCGACGTGATCCGCGAGATCTCCGACGCCGGGCTGGTGGGCCGCGGCGGCGCGGCGTTCCCGACGGGGCGCAAGTGGGACGCGACCGCCCGCCAGCCCGTCCGCCCGCACCACCTGGTGTGCAACGCGGACGAGAGCGAGCCCGGCACGTTCAAGGACCGGCTGCTGATGGAGGGGGACCCGTTCGCGGTGATCGAGTCGATGACGATCGCCGGGTTCGCCGCCGGCTGCTCGCGCGGCTACCTCTACCTGCGCGGTGAGTACCCGCGGGCGCTGCACCTGCTGCGCAACGCCATCTCGAAGGCGCGCGAGCGGAACTTCCTCGGCGAGGACGTCATGGGCCACCGGGGTTTCTCGTTCGACATCGAGATCCGCCGCGGCGCGGGCGCGTACATCTGCGGCGAGGAGACCGCGATCTTCAACTCCATCGAGGGCTTCCGCGGGGAACCGCGCTCGAAGCCGCCGTTCCCGGTCGAGTCGGGGCTCTTCGGCCGACCGACCGTGGTCAACAACGTGGAGACGCTGGTCAACGTGCCGCTGATCCTCACGGAGGGGTGCGAGGCGTACCGGCGCATCGGCACCGGGGCGTCCACCGGGCCGAAGCTGTTCTGCCTGTCGGGCAACGTGAGGCGTCCGGGCGTGTACGAGGTGCCGTTCGGCACCACGCTCGGGGAGCTCCTCGACCTGGCGGGTGGCGTGCCGCCAGGCCGGGAGCTGCGAGCGGTACTGCTCGGCGGGGCGGCAGGCGGGTTCGTCCGCCCGGACGAGCTCGACCTGCCGCTCACCCTGGAGGACGCGCGGGCCGCCGGCACCACGCTCGGCTCCGGTGTCGTGCTGGTGCTGGACGACACCGCGGACCTGGGCGGCTTCCTGTTGCGCATCGCCGCCTTCTTCCGCGACGAGTCGTGCGGGCAGTGCGTGCCGTGCCGGATCGGCACCGTGCGCCAGGAGGAGGCGCTGCACCGGTTGGTGGGCAAGCGCCCGCTGGGCACTTCGGCGGCGGACCTCCAGCTGCTGCGGGAAGTCGGGCAGGTCATGCGCGACTCGTCCATCTGCGGTCTCGGCCAGACCGCGTGGAACGCCATCGAATCGGCTCTCGACCGGCTGGGCTACGCAGTGGAGGCAGCATCGTGACGATCGTGGAAATCGGTCTGCCGAAGCGGCTCGTCGAGGTGACGCTGGACGGCGAAAGCGTTCGTGTGCCGGAAGGAGTGACCATCCTGGACGCCTGCACGGCGGTCGGGAAGTCGATCCCGACACTCTGCTACGGCGACACGTTGAAGCCCGCAAACGCTTGTCGCATCTGCATGGTCGAGGTCGAAGGGGCGCGCACGCTGGTGCCGTCGTGCTCACGCAAGGTCGAGCCCGGCATGGTCGTGCGCACCGACTCCGAACGCACACAGCACAGCCGCAAGCTGGTGCTGGAGCTCCTCGGGTCCGCCACGGACCTCTCCACCACGCCGCACGTGGACGAGTGGATGTCGGCGTGCGGCGCCGACCCCTCCCGGTTCGGCCCGCCGGCGCCCCCGGCGGCCGACCGCGACGACCGCCGGCCGGGCGAGCACGAGGAGGTCGACGGGTCGGTCGCCGCGACTGTGCGGCAACCGACCAAAGTGGACAATCCGCTGTACGTCCGCGACTACGGCAAGTGCATCCTGTGCTACAAGTGCGTGGACGCGTGCGGCGACCAGTGGCAGAACAGCTTCGCGATCTCGGTGGCCGGCCGGGGTTTCGACGCCCGGATCTCCACGGAGTTCGCCACGCCGCTGCCCGAAAGCGCTTGCGTCTACTGCGGCAACTGCATCGAGGTCTGCCCGACCGGTGCGCTGAGCTTCAAGAGCGAGCACGACAAGCGCGAGAACGGCACCTGGGACGAAGAGGCGCAGACCCGGACCACCACGATCTGCACCTTCTGCGGTGTCGGCTGCAACCTGACGCTGCACGTGCAGGACAACGAGATCGTCAAGGTCACTTCGCCGCACGACAGCACCGTCACGCACGGAAACCTGTGCATCAAGGGCCGTTTCGGCTGGCAGCACGTGCAGAACCGCTGATCGAACGGCCACACTTCGCCCGGCAGGAAGGCCGCCCGATGTCGTTGATCCTCAAACCCGGCACCTCGTGGGACGAGGTCTATTCGCAGTGCGTCCGGATCGCGCCCGAGGCGTTCCACGACGATCGGCTGCTCAACCACCTCGGCGGTGCGTGGAGCCGCGCCGGCGAACCGGTGCCCGCCACGAGCCCCGTCGACGGCTCCACGATCGCGGGCCCGCCGTTCCTGGACTTCGACGTCGCGGGCCGCGCGGTGGTCTCCGCCGTCGAGCAGCACGTGGCGTGGCGCGAAGTGCCTCTCGCGCAACGCAAAGCGCGCGTGTCCGCGGCGCTGGACGCCCTGGCCGAGCACCGCGACCTGCTGGCGTTGCTGCTGGTGTGGGAGATCGGCAAGCCGTGGCGGCTCGCGACGGCCGACGTCGACCGCTGCGTCGAGGGCGTCCGCTGGTACGTCGAGGAGATCGACGCGATGCTGGCGGGCCGGACGCCGCTGTCCGGACCGGTGAGCAACATCGCCTCGTGGAACTACCCGATGAGCGTGCTGATGCACGCGATGCTCGTGCAGGCGCTGGCGGGCAACGCGGTCATCGCCAAGGCGCCGACCGACGGCGGCGTGAGCTGCCTGACGCTCGCGACCGCGCTGGCCGTCCGCTCCGGCCTGCCGCTCACCCTGGTCAGCGGCAGCGGGTCCGAGCTCGCGCCGGTGCTGGTCGGGTCGTCGTTCCTGGGCTGCGTGTCCTTCGTGGGCGGCCGGGACGTCGGCGGTGCCATCGCGGCTCGGCTGGTCGACTCGAACCGGCGGCACGTGCTGGAGCAGGAGGGGCTGAACTGCTGGGGCGTCTGGGAAACCGACTCCTGGGACGTGCTCGGCGCGCAGATCCGCAAGGCCTTCGACTACGGCAAGCAGCGTTGCACCGCCTACCCGCGCTATGTGGTGCAACGGTCGTTGTTCGACAAGTTCCTCGACGTCTACCTGCCCGCCGTGCGGGACGTGACGTTCGGCCACCCGCTCGCCGTCGCCTCGCCCGGCGACGAGCTGCCCGCGCTGGACTACGGGCCGTTGATCAACGACGCGAAGGCCAAGGAGCTCGGCGACGTCGTGCAGGAGGCGGTCCGGGCCGGTGGCGTGCCGCTGTACCGCGGCTCGCTCGGCTCCGGCAGGTTCCTGCCGGGCCAGCAGACCGCCGCCTACCTGGCGCCGGTCGCGATCCTCGACCCGCCGCGGTCCTCCGTCCTGCACCACGCGGAACCGTTCGGACCGGTCGACACGATCGTCCTGGTCGACACCGAGGCGGAGCTGCTGGCCGCGATGAACGCCTCGAACGGCGCGCTGGTCGCGTCGCTGGCGTGTGACGACGAAGCGACCGCCCGGCGGTTGAGCGCGGACATCCAGGCGTTCAAGGTCGGCATCAACAAGCCGCGTTCGCGTGGCGACCGCGACGAGGTGTTCGGTGGCCGTGGCGCCTCTTGGCGCGGTGCGTTCGTAGGCGGCGCGTTGCTCGTACACGCCGTCACCGAGGGCCCGCCCGGTGAACGCCCGTACGGCAACTTCCCCTCCTACTCGCTCTACCCGCCGACGTGACGTACCGGGCGGACCTGCTCCGCATCGTGCGGAACGTGGTGGCGCCCTCCGCCGCCGACGTCGACCAGCGGGCCAGCTTCCCCCGTGCCGCCCTGAACGCCCTCGGCGCGCGGGGCCTGCTGGGGATGACGATCTCGCGGGCGGTGGGCGGGGGAGGGCAGGACCTGCGGTCGGCGGCACGGGTCGTCGAACACGTCGCCGGCGTCTGCGGCGCGACGGCTTCCGTGCTGCGCTCGCACTACGCCGCGTGCGCCGTGCTGGACCGCTCCGGCCCCCACCGGGTGCGGGCGGAGATCGCGGCCGGCCGGCACCTGACCACGCTGGCCGCCTTCGGCGCGTCCGGCGAGGTGTCCGCGCACGGCGACGTGGTGCAGGTCCGTGCGCGCAAGAGCTGGGTGATCGCGGCCGGCGAGGCGGACAGCTACGTCTGGTCCAGCGGCTCGGCGCTGTGGCTCGTCCCGGCCCAGGCGCCAGGCCTGCTGGTGCCGGCCGACCACGCCGCGATGGGCCTGCGGGGAACCGTCGCCACGTGCGTGCGGGCCGACCCGGTCCGCGTGCCGGCGTCCAACAGGTTGTGGTCGGAGGAGCTCGCGCTCCCGTGGTTCCTGGTGCTGGGGGCGGCGGTGTCGCTCGGTCTGATGGAGGGCGCGCTGGCGGCGGCGCTGGGCCACCTCGGCGGCGGCGATCCGCGCACCAGGGCCGACCTGGCCCGGATGCGGCTGCGCACGGACTCGGTCCGGGTGCTCTGCAACGACACGCTGTCCGCCGTGACGTGGCACCCGGAACGGTCCGCCGACCGCGTGCGGCTGCTGGCGGTCACCGCGACCGAGGCGGCCGTCGCGGTGACGGACCTGGCGATGAAGGTGTGCGGCGATGCGGCGTTCCGCCGCGACCTCGGCATCGAACGCCGGTTCCGGGACGCGCGGGCGGCGGCCGCGATCGAGCCGACGGTGGACTTCCTGCTGGACGAGGTGGAGATGCGGTCATCGGTTGGCTAGGGTCGCCGCCATGTCCTCCTGGCCACCGGAACAGCAGTGGAGTCAGCCCGCTCGGCCAGGATCCCGCGGGGGACCGCTGCTGGGCGTGCTGGCCCTGTGCCTCGGCGTGGCCGGGGTCGTGGTGACGTTCCTCCCGGTCGACCTGACCGGCACCCGCGCGTACCTGGCGTGGGTCTTCGGGTTGCCGGGTCTCGTGGTGGCCGTGTTCGGTCTGCTCGGCGACCGCGCAGGCAAGGCGATGGCGGCGATCGGCGCGGTGCTGTCGTTGCTGGCCGTGGCCATCGGCGTCATCACCATCGGCAACGTCGTCGGCGTGCTATGACGCGAGCGGCAGGAAGTAGACGAGCGCGTCGTCCACGCCGTCGAGCCCGATGACGTCGTGGGCGATGTCGTCGTAGAACCCGCCGACCAGCCCGGTGCGGATGCCCTGGCTCGCCGCCGTCACGGTGAGGTTCTGGGCCAGGTGACCGGCTTCGGTGAACGCGAACCTGAGCGCACGCAGGCCGTAGGTGCGCCTGAGCTCACCGATCCTGATGTACAGGGCCAGGACCGCGGGGGTCGCGGCCAGTTCGGTGGTGCCCTCGCCGAACCACATCGAGGTGGCTTCGAGGTCCTCGACCGACGGGGCGTCGCCGAGGCGGACGAGGGTCCGGCCGAGCTCGTCGACCTCGTAGCTGCCTGATGCGAGGCCTTGGACGTCGAGCGCGACGAGCCTCAGGCGGGCGCAGTACCTGGCGCCGGCGCTCGGGTAGGGCCTCCTGCCGTCCGCCGGGGACATCGAGGTCCACAGCAGCGTGCCCAGGCGGTCTGCACCGAGGGTGCCTCGCAGGTCCCGGCTGGTCCTGCGGGAGCGCAGGGGTCCGGCGAGCTTTTCGTCCACCGTGGACTCCAGTGGAGTTCGCGGCAGCCAGGGCGCGAACTGCTGCGGGACGGGCGCGGTCCGGCGCGGGAGCTGGTCGGCGAACCCCGGCAGGAACTTGCTCGCTTCCAGGTACCGGCGGTCCGGGGCGGTCGCGCCGTCGTCGTGGAAGCCGGTCAGGCCGGTGGGGGACAGGGCCGCCGCCGCGGTGGTCCAGCAGATCGTGCGCTCCTCGTTGGGCGTGATGCCCAGGCGGTTGAGCAGCATGTGCAGCTGCGAGGCCCAGACGTGGGGGAGCCAGGTCGCCAGTTCCTCGACGGCGGCGCGGATCGCGGCGACCCAGTGGGCGGTGGCTCCCGTGGGTTCGCGGTGCCACCTGCCGGCCAGGTCCTCACCGCGGTGGGCGATGAGCCGGTGGGCGGCGGTGTGGGAGCCCAGGGTCGGGGCGGGTGCCCACTCGTCCACGTTGCGCCAGCTCGTGCCGAGGGTGCGCAGCCAGGACGCGGCTCGCGGCAGGTCCAGGCCGAGCGCGCGGGCGGTCGCGACGGTCAGCTCGATGGCGGCGGTGAGGCGGGCGCTGTCCGTGCGGGCGGCCTTGAGGACCGCCACGGCCACCTCCGTGCTGCGGCAGAACACCTCTTCCGCGACGGGGAGTGCTTTCGGGCCGCCGTAGCGCGCGGTCTCCGGGACGTACTCGGCCTCGCGGACGTCTCCGTGCGGCAGCCAGCCCGGTTCGTCGCCGGTGGTCTCGAACTCCTGTGCCGCGATGAGGTCGCGCAGCACGGTGCCGAGCCGGCCGGGATCTCCCTTGACGCGCACGCGCAGGTGCGGGCCGGTCTCCCAGTAGCGCAGGAAGTACCACTCGTGGGCGGCCATGGCGGGGGCGAGCGCGTCGGCGATGAAGGTGTCGACGTCCGCCCGCCGCCAGTTCACCCTGCAGTGCAGGCCGGTCCAGGTCACAGCTGCTCCAACGAGGTCAGGGGAACGGGTGGGGGTGCGGGTTCAGCACCTCCGCGAGCCTCGGGAGGCCACGCGTCCGCCGGTGCAGGTGCCCGAACGTCATCGGCAGCGCTCCCGGCACGATGACCTTGGCGGAGTGCAGCCCCAGCCTGCTCGCGGTCACCGGGTCGGTCTGGTCGACCGCGATCACCTCCAGCCGGCCGGCGTAGCGGTCCAGCAGCTCTTCGAGGTCGGTGTGGTCGCGCCGGTCCGGGAGGTCGGTCTGCTCGCCGCTGACGAGGAACGCGTACCTGTCCACGGCCTCCGGCAACGTGTTGACCGCGACGTGGTCGTCCATGGTGCGGACCAGTGCGGGGTCGCGGAGGAGCTGCCGCAGGCGTCGTCCGTCGTGATCGCCCGGATTCGCGCGGACCCGGTCCACGTAGGACTCGACGTCGACGGCGACCTCCGCCGCGGCCGAGCGCATCGCCGCGAGCGGGTCCGGGCTGGCACCGGCGGCGAAGAACGCCCTGGGCAGGGTGGCCCGCTCGGTCCTGGCCAGGGTGAGGACGGCCGGGATGCCCAGGTCGTTGGTGGCGTCGAGGAACACCAGCTCGTACCCGAGCTCTTCGAGCCGGTCGGTGAGGTGGTGCAGCAGAGGGTCGTCCGGCCGTTTGATGGACTTGAGCGGTGTCCTGCCGTACCAGGCCATCAGGAAGGCGTCGCGTTCGGCGACCTCGAACAGGCCGTGCAGCACCGCTTCGGGCAGGCTGTTGCCCAGCCCGCAGCCGTTGGACGTCTCGTGGACGAACCGTTGCCCCGGCGGGGTTTCGGCGGCGTAGTAGGCGACCTGTTCCGGGACCAGGAGCGATCTGCCGGCGGTGTACGACCAGGCCGGGACCCAGCGCATCGTCAGGTCCGGGGTGTAGCGCTGGTCGAAGTCGCACAGCCCGAGGCGTGCCGGGTCGAGCGCCTCGCCCCCGAGCTCGGCGTACGACGCTTCCGTGGCGCCGGCCAGTCGCGGGCGCATGCCGTTGTGCCGCTCGACCGCTTCGAAGACGGCCACCCGCTCGGCCTCCGCGAACGTGCTCGTGCGGCCGTAGCCGGCTGTGTGGCCGTCCAGCTCCGCGGTGACGGTGGCCAGGGGCAGGTGACTGGTGCGGAACAACGCGGTGACCCTGCCGTGCCGGAAGTCGACCACCGCGTCCCTGAGGCCGTCCACAGTGGTCAGGTGGTTGGCCGACCTCAGCTGGCCCTGCTCCACCGCGGTCCGCGGTGGTGGTGCGGGAGGTGGTGTGCAGCAGTGCGTGCCGGGGTTGACCCGGTGCGTCTGCACCACCGCGAGGTCCGTGCGGATCGCGATCACGGTGTCGTGGTGGTCCTGTTCGTGCAGGACTTCCACCAGGGCCTGGAAAGCCGGCGGGACGAGGCCTCCGAGGTCGATGTCCTGAGACGGTGCTCCGCTCACCGCGAGCCTGGCCTGTTCCGCGCACTTCGGGCAGACCCCGCTGGTGGGGCCGATGAGCGTCAGGCTGCCGTCCGCTCTCAGCCGCGGGGGTGCGCCGGAGGAGTAGGTGATCATGCGTGCACCGCGTAGGCGACGAGTCCGGCCGCCGTGAGTTCGGGGTCGAGGGGCACGGGGGCGATGCGCACCAGCGGTTCGAGGGCTTGCTGGAGCTTCTCCTCGTTGTCCTGGACGGCGTCCGGCCACAACCATTCGGGCCCCGCCCACGCGGGGACGGTGGCCTTCCGGCGCGGTGCGGCGCCGTTGAGGTGCGCCGTGCCCTCGCGGCCCGCCTGGGCGTGGCCGGTGGCGGCCAGGGCGGCGAACGCCACCGCGTCCTCGGCCGTGGCCTCGACCGCCCACGCCAGGAGCTTCCGGCGTTGCCGGATCTCCGCCTTGTAGGCGTTCGGCGCGAGCTTGCGGACCTCCACGACCGCGGGTCGCCCGAAGCGCTCGGTCAGCGCCTTCCACCACCGGTGCGAGGTGCGCCCGGCGGTCCACTCGTGCGCCGGGGCCGGCTCGCCGTCGAGGGCGCTGGCGGCCAGCCGCAACGCGGCGCCACGGGCGTGCCGCTCGGTGATGCCCAGGACGCCGCCGGCCTTGAGCGAACCGAGGGCGGCGTCGAGGCGCGCGGAGTCGGCGCTGGTGCCGATTCCCAGCGCGGCGGCCGAGGTGGCGAGGTTGGCCGGAACCTGGGGGAGGTCGCCGAGGAGCGGGGTGTCGACCATGCCCAGTTCGGGATCGGTCAGGGCGTCGAGGCGGTGCCACGGGTCCGGCGGGGGCGGGCCGGTGAGCACCGGGTGGTAGGTGGCGCGGAGGGGAGCGGCACGGGCGACGAGGGCCAGCGGGTAGCCGGTGGCCGGCTCTCCCGGGACGGTGGCCGGGTCGGGCAGGGCGGCGACGGCGCAGACGAGGCGGTGCACCGCGGCTGATCCGACGAGGGCGGCCAGGACCTCGCCCGGCTCGCCCGTCAGGCCCAGGCGGGCGGTAATTCCATTGATGACTTCAGTGTTGAATGAAGTAAGAGACTCGGAGGTGGGCAGGACATAACCCACTTCGGCGCCACAAGCGGCCAGGACGGTGAGGCCGCCTGCGGACACCGCGAGTTCTGGGCTGCTGGTGTGGCGGGCCGCCGGTTCGCTGTTGCTGCGCTGTTCGGGTGCGGGGGCGGTATCTGGTTCGGGTGCAGCCGCCCGTGGCGCCGAGAGTGTCGTGCTGCCGGTGTTGTGGGCCGCTGCCTTGCGGTCGTAGGGACTTCCGACCGGCGCGGGCGCATCCGCCTGTGGCACCGCGGGTTCTGTGCTGCCGGTGTGGCGGGCCGCCGGCTCGCTGTTGCCTGGCTGTCCGGGCACACGCCCGGTACCCGGCTCGTGCGAACTCCCCCGCGGCACCACGGGTTCCGTGCGTCCGGCCGCCGGCTCGCCGTCGCCGCAACACCCGAACGCATCCCCGGCACCCGGCTCGCAGACATCCGACCGCCGCACCGCGAGCCCCACAGCTTCGGCCGACCGCACCGCCGCCTCGGCCGCCAGGCCAGCCCCGGTCACCACGACCACGACGGCTCGCAGCCGCGACCAGGCAGCCGCCGGATCCGCCGCCACCGACTCGAGCCAGGCCGCGACCTCGGGCGAAGGCCCGCCGAGCCCCCAGGACGTGGGCACCTCGACGAGCATGTCGTGCTCCTGCAACTGCCGGAGGATCATCTCCGCGGCGGCCCGGACCGCCGGAGCCGTCCCCGCGGGCACCGCCGGTGACTCCACCCCGGCGACCAGTTGCGGAGCCAGCCGCTCCCACACCTTCCACAACCCGGCGCCGCCGGTCAGGGTGCAGCTCGACGCCCAGCCGCGCAGGTGCAGGCCGTCCGCCGTCGCCGTGGCCCGCACCACCGGGCGGAGGCGCACCACCACCGTCCCTCACCCGACCTTCGGCAGGGCGGCGAACTGCTCGGCCCAGGTGGTGCCGCACACCTGCTGAGCGGCGCGGGCCAGCAGGTGTGCGGCGGCGTAGCGCTCCAGGGGCGTGACGTCGCAGATGGCCAGGAGCTGGTAGAGGACGTTGGTGCCCAGGCGGTAGACGGTCATGTTGCGCCTGGTCTCGGGGTGCGAGAGGTCGGCGTTCCACAGGGCCGTGTGGTAGTCGCCGAACTCCGAGCGGTGGCCGTAGTCGTAGCGGCGGATGGCGCCGGGGTCGCCGATCTCGTGGGCGCGTTCGGCGTGCCGCGGGTTGGCCTCGTCGAGCAGGCCGGCGTCGTAGCGCGGTTCCGCGGCCAGGCGCAGGGCGATGGTCCACGTCTGCCAGGCCGCTTCCAGGGGCGTGGTGGGGTGTCCGGTGGCGACGCGGGACACCAGGGCGCAGGCCTCGGCGGCATGTGCGGTCCACAGGGCGTCCAGCCTGGCGCGGACGGCACCGGACGGGTCGTCGGCGAGCAGGAAGTCCTCCACGTGGGAGAGGAAGGTGTGGTAGCCGTACCGCAGGCCGCCGGGGTAGCGGCTCGCGTGGACGGCCATCGCGGTCAGCGCGAGCGTGGCGCGGGGCACGGCCAGGGAGGACCGCAGCACGGGCACGCCGAGGCGGAGTCCTTCGAAGCGCAGGGAGATCTGTTCCGACGGGAGGAGCTCGCGCAGCCGGTGCAGTGACGTGGGCTCGACGCGTACGGAGTTGTTGGGGTGCAGGGGTGTGAACGGCGGCAGGAGCAGCTCGGCGACCGCGGCGGTGCGGGCGTGCGCGAGCTGGTCGGCCGCCGAAAGCTCCACTGTGGACGGCTTCGCGGCCAGGTAGGACCGGAGCAGGGTTGCCAGCAGCAGCGCGGCGGTGTCGGAGGAGGGGCCGAAGAGCCGCACCCGGAGGTGGGGGCCGTGCAGCCAGTGGCGTTCGACGTGTCCTGCCACGTCGGGGAAGGAGGAGGAGACGGCGGCCAGGGCCGGCAGAACGCCGTCGCGCAGCAGGGGCGCCTTGATCGGGTCGTGGTAGTAGCAGACGACGTCGGTCATCCGGCCCTCCGGTAGGTCTCCGCGATCACCTCGAGCACCTGGCCGGACGGCACCGGCAGCGCCTCGGTGAGCAGCAGGCGGCCGGGGTAGCGGGGGAGCAGGCGTGGCAGGCAGCGCAGGTGCAGGGCGTTGGTGAGGTCGACGTACTGCGGTTTCGGGCCGTTGACGCGGGCCTCGAAGTCCTCGCGGGAGGTGATAGTGCCGCCCATGCCGGCGAACAGCTGGGCGGGCATGCCGTACCTGGCGCGCAGGGAGGTCACGCCGGCCACGTCGGCGAACGCCTCGCCCAGGGACTCCGAGGGGAAGTCCCAGGAGCGGCGGGCCAGCACGACGTCGCGGTAGCGCAGGCGGCCGGCGACGCGCACGCCGGAGGACTCGGCGACGGGCTGCAACGGGGACAGGTCCGCGGCGCCGCACGCGAGGTCGGCGTGCAGGGCGGCGGCGCGGTCGGGCAGCGACACGGGCATGAGGTAGCCGAGGTAGAGGACGTCGACGACCTGGCCGGTGTCGCGGCGGCGGAGCCGGATCTCGTCCTGTTCCTGGTCGTGGAACACCTCGAGCGCGTCCGGCGTGTAGTCGGCCCAGCGGGGGTCCTCGCCGATCTCCGCGCGGCCGAGGAACGGGTGCAGGTTCGGGGTGAAGCCCTGCACCGGGCGGTACTCGGCGAAACCGCGCGGGAAGACACCGTCCAAAGTGGCCCGTACGGTCGCGTAGGCCTCGGGTGGCAGCAGGTCGAGGAACCGGCCGGGGAAGCGCCCGAAGCCGTCGTAGACGTGGTTCACCACCAGCCCGGAGGGGGAGGGCTGCGCGAAGAACGAGTACGACACCGGGCGGGTCTTCATCCACGCGGGCAGCAGGTCGGCGGCGGCGGTGACGGCCTCGTCGGTGATCACGCCGTCGTGCACGAGGTCGGCCACCTGGGCTCGGCTCGCGCCGAGACCGCCGGTCGGGGCGCCGGACATGGCCTCGTGCAGCAGCGGGGCGCAGGCGGCGAGCCGGGCGGACCCGCCGCGACCGAACTCCGCGACGAACAGGTCGCGGGAGTGCCGGCGGATCGCCAGGTGCCGGTCGAAGAGCATCAGCAGCGGCGTCAGGGAGGCGAGCGACCGGACGCCGTCGTAGCCGTGCGCGCGGCCGAGGCGGACGGGCTGCGGCAGCACGACGTCCTCGCTCAACGGCGCCACGCCGCCGAGGTCGGCGCCCACGGCCGCACCCAGCTCCTCCCAGGCGCTGAACAGCGCGGCCAGCGCGGCGGGTCGCGCGGAGGCGTCCAGCGAGCCGAAGGCGGCGGTGTCGCGGTGCAGGGCGGTCAGCCGGTCGGCGATGGCACCGCGTCCGGTGTCGCGCAGCCACGAGGCCAGCGCGAGGCAGGCGAACGGGTCCTGCGGGTCCACCGGCAGTACCGGGACCAGCAGCTTGATGTCGAGCAGCAGGGCGACGTAGCTCTGGGCGCGGCTGGACTCGCCGTCCGGCAGCCGGGTCGCGAGCGCGCTGGTCAGCTCGGCGGGGCTGATGCCCTTGGGGTTCGCGGCGGTGAGGCCCACGAGAAACCGCAACGGCGGGCTCGCCGCCAGCTCGACGTTCTCCTCGACGCCGACGGAGGCGCGCAGCGGGCCGGTCGCGGGGACGTCGCGGCGGAACAGCATCCGCGAGGAGTCCTCGTGCACGTCGGGCGCGAGGCGGTGCGGGTGGTCGAAGAGCAGGGTGCGGTCGGCGACCAGCGCGGCGACCAGCCGGGTCAGCAGCACCTGGTTCACCCGCGTCACGGCGACCGGCGTGCCCCAGTCCGGCGCGGGCGCGTCGGGGGACCAGGTGGCCCAGCCGACCGACGTGTACCAGGACAGCGGGCTGGTCTTCGAGGTCGCGCGCAGGGCGTAGCGCAGCACGGCCGGCTCCGCCTTGCGGGCCCGCCGGTCGTCGGCACCGGCGCGGGCCAGCCCCCGCCACAGGTCGCGTCCGCTGAGGACGGCCGCGCGGCGCAACGGTTCCTCCGCGCACAGGGAGGCGAGCACCGCGCGTTCGGCCGCCAGTGCGGCGGGCAGGCACCGTGCGGCCTCGGCCAGCAGCTCCGCGCGTTCGTCCACGAGTGCGAGCCAGGCGGCCAGCTCCGGGATCCGCGAGGCCAGCCCGCCAGCGGCGGAGCGCAGGGCGAGGCGCGGCGTTCGTCCGTTGTGGACGTCGCGGCGCAACGGCAGCACGACCCGGCGGTGGAACTCGCCGGAGTGCGCGCCGGCGCTGTCGTGCAGCAGGACACCCAGCGGACCGGCCAGCGCGAGCAGCTCGCTCTCCTTGTCCGCCAACGCCTCCACCACCCGCCGGAACGGCGCCGCGGCCGCAGCGCCGTCCGGGTGCGGCAGGGCGGCCAAACGCACGAGGGCGTACGGCGCGGCTTCTCCCTGCGCGCGATCGGTCATGCGGGCAGGGTCGGGAGCTGGGGCTGGTGGCAGCTGCTGCACGACGAGCTGCCGCACGAGCAGGACGAGGGCGCGCCGGACGCACCCGACTCGGGCAGCGCGACCGAGTCCCGCATCGTGGTGACCGCGAGGTCGCCGAGCTCCAGGTCGTCGAGGTCGAACGAAAGGTCCTTCATGCCGTGTCCTTCGCATTAAGTTGTGGCGAACAGGCCTGGGGGAGGCCGTTCGGACACGGTCGCAAGGCGCGGTACGGCACGGATCGCGGCTTGCTTGATCGTCGCCTCAGAGGCGTGCGCGGACCTCGTCGGCCTTCGGCTCGCCCAGTTCCTCGAACAGCGCCACCGACTCGATCCAGCACTTCTCGGCGCCGCGGCGGTCGCCGAGCCCGTCCAGCGCGAGCCCGAGGTTGTCGAGCGACTCCGCCTGCCCGTACCGGTCGCCGATCGCCCGGAACGTCTCCAGCGCGCGGTCGACGTGGGACACGGCCGCGGGGAAGTCGAGCAGTCCCCGGTACACCTCGCCGATGTTGTTGAGCAGGATGGCCTCGCTGTACGGGTCCTCGATCTCCCGCCGGATCTCGAGCGCCCGCAGGTACCGCGCCAGCGCCAGGTCGAACCGGCCGGCGTCGGCGTGCAGCAGGCCGATGTTGTTGAGCGTCACCGCCTCGGTGTGCGGGTGGCCCAGTTCACGCGCGATCTCGGCGGACTGCTCGTAGCAGGACAGCGCGTCGTCGGTCCTGCCCAGGTCCATGTAGACGATGCCGAGGTTGTTCAGCACCGGTTCCTGCCGCGCCCGGTCACCGACCGCGCGGAAGATGGCCAGCGCCTGCCGGTTGCACTCGATCGCCTCGTCGTGCCGGCGGACCTCGCGCAGCGCGATGCCGAGCGTGATCAGCATCCGGCCCTCGGCGGCGCGGTCGCCGACCGAGCGCGCGGCGGCCAGCGCGACGCCGTGCGCGTCGATCCAGTCGGCCCGGTGCTTGCGCAGGTTGAAGAAGTCCCACAGGCACTGGGCGAGGTTCCAGCTCTGCTCCGGCAGGCCGTGCTCGGCGGCGTCGCGGACCGCGGCCACCAGGTTCGCGCGTTCCGCGTCGCACCACAGCAGGGCGGAGTCGCGGTCGGTGAACGCGCGCGGGTGCACGGCCGGGTCCGCGGGGGCGATCTCCAGCGCGCGCTGCGGGTTGAGCTGCCGGGCGCTGTTCCACGACGTGTGCACGTACCAGTCCAGCACGCGCCGCCGCGCGGTGGCCCGCGCCGGTGGGGGCTCGGCGGCCGTCACCTGCTCGACGGCGTAGGCGCGCAGCAGGTCGTGCAGGCTGTAACGGCCAGGGGTGTGTTGCTGGAGCAGGTGTTCGTCGAGCAGCATCTCCAGCAGGTCGCCCGCCTCGTACGGGGTCAGTCCGGCGAGTGCGGCCGCCGAGTCCGCCGTGACGTCCTCTCCCGGGTGGATTCCGAGGAGGCGAAACAGGCGCCTCTGGTTGTCCGGCAACGCCTGGTACGAGAGGTCGAACACGCCCCGCGCACCGAGACCGCCCCCTCTTTCCAGCTGTGCCACGAGATCGCGCACAGTCCATTGCGGACGACGAGCGAGCCGCTTGGCGGCCAGTGCCACCGCGATCGGCAGGTACCCGCACAGCTCGGCGACCCGTTCCGCCGCCGCGCGGTCGGCGTCGACGCGGTCCGCGCCCGCGATCCTGGAGAGCAGCGCGAGGGCCTCGCCGGGCGTGAAGACGTCGAGGAAGACCGATTTGGCCCCGTCGAGCCGGAGCAGCGCGCGGCGACTGGTGACCAGCACCATGCACGTGGAGCCGCCGGGCAGCAACGGCCGGACCTGGTCCTCGCCCGCGACGTTGTCGAGCAGCACCAGCGCGCGCCTGCCAGCCAGCCGGTCGCGGTAGAGCGCCGCCCGTTCTTCGAGCGACTCGGGGATCTGCGCGCCCGGCACGCCGAGCAGCCGCAGGAAGCTCTCCAGCACTGCGGCCGGGTCCGCGGGCAGCTCGTCCGGGTCGAACCCGTGCAGGTCCGCCCACAGCTGCACGTCCGGGTACCGCCGCACCAGCCGGTGCGCCGCCCGCACGGCCAGCTTCGTCTTGCCGACGCCGGCCATGCCCTCGATCGCGGAGATCACGACGGTGGTCTGCGGTCCCGGCTCGCACAGCCGCCGCAGCTCGGCCTCGCGCCCGGTGAACTCGGCGATGTCCATCGGTAGCTGGCGGTGCGCGTTCAACGCCGCGGGTGAGGGCACCCGGCTTTCGAGGATCACCTGATGAAGCTGCCGCAGCCGGGCGCCCGGCTCGACCCCGACCTGCTCGACCACGAGCCTGCGGGCCGTCGAGTAGACCTCCAGCGCCTCGCCGCGACGACCGGAGCGGTCCAGGGCGAGCATCAGCAGCGCCCACAGCTCCTCCCGCAACGGGTGCAGCGCCGACTCCCGCCGCAGCCGGCCGATCACGTCGTCGAACCGGCCGAGCTCCAGCGCCGCCTTCGCGTACCGCTCGACGGCGGTCAGCCTGCGCTCCTGGATCCGGGTCAGCTCCGCGCGCAGCAACGGCCCCGCGTTGAGCTCCGCGCTCGGCACGCCGTGCCAGTGGCCCAGCGCCTCGGCGAACAGGTCGGCGGCCGCCTCGGTGTCGTGCTCCGCCAGCGCGTCCTCCCCGGCGCGCACGAGCCGGTCGAACGCGTCCAGGTCCAGCTCGCCGGGTTCGACGGTGAGCTGGTAGCCGTGGCCCGGTCTGGTCACCAGGCGCTCGCCGAGGACCTTGCGCAGCCCGGCCACGTACGTGCGCAGGTTCGACTCGGGGGAAACCGGCGGTGAGTCCCAGACCGCCTCCGCCAGCTGCGCGACGCTGACCGCCTCGTTCGCGTGCAGGAGCAGCATCGTGAGCACCGCGCGCTGCCGAGGGCCGCCCAGCTCCAGCGGTGTGCCCTCCCGCCGGACCGCCAGCGAGCCGAGCAACAGGAACTCCACGGGTGTGTCTCTCCTCGATGTTCCGGACCGGTCGGGACAGCCATCCTCGCGCACCGCCTGACCGCCTGTGCGCGGCCTGGGCAGAATCTGTGCACCTCCCCTGACACCTTTGTACCCAGATCCGGTACCTGCGCCGCCGGGCCCGGCTCCCGGACCAAGGGGTCGGCGCAGTTGCCGGGTCCGGTTCCCCCAAGAACCCGGCCGGCGTGTGCAAGTCACCACGCACGTCGGCCACCTAATTCGCAAGACCGGTGGCCCGGACTGGTCCCCCAGGCTGAACCGGGCCACCACCCTTGCGCCGCCGAACGGGCGTGCACGCGGCCCCGACCAGCCCAACGGTTCGCGGAACCCGCGCTCACGGGAGCGCGGGCGGCGTCAGCCCCGGTCCTCCAGGTAGCGGGTGTGGTCGGCCTGGCGCTGCGCGTCCGCCGCGTGGAACCGTTCCGCGACCCGCACCGCGTCGGCGTGCAGCAGGTCGAGCTGTCGCACCAGTTCCGGGCCGGAGCCGCGCGCGGCGGCGTACCACCACGGCAGGTTCAGGTAGGTCTGCACCGACAGCGGCAGGTCCGTGCCCACCAGCCTGGTGACGGCGTGCAGGGCGTCGGGGTCGGCGCGCAGCTCGCGGGGGCGGTCCAGCATGCCGCGCAGCACCTCGGCGATCTCACCCAGTTTCGGCGCGACCTCGCCGGGCACGCGGCCGCCGAAGCCGCGCACCCGGTCCACGAGCGAGTCCAGCTCCGACCGCAGCCGGCCTGCCTCCTCCTCGGGATCGGTCACCAGGGTGATCCGCTCGGGCGGGGCGGCCAGGGCGCCCACGCCGTACAGGCCGATGACCACCAGGATCCAGTAGGAGCCCGCGAGCCCGGCGAAGTGCAGGGCGAGGCCGATCAGCCCGCCGGCGCAGCCGGCGAGGTTCTTCCAGGACGCGAGGTAGCGCGGCACCGGGTCACTGGTAGCCACGGATCTCCTTGAAGGCGGCCGAGAGCGAGCGGCTGCGGGCGTCGAAAACCTTGCCGCCGCTCATCTTCGCGACCTGGTCCATCTCGGTCGTCGCGCTCTCGCCGAACAGCACCGGGAAGATCGGGATGCCCTTGAGGTCCTGCGGCAGGGTGGTGTGGAAGCGCTGGAAGTCGGCGAAGCCCTCGCTGCCGGTGTTCTCGCCGTCGGTCATCAGCACGATCGACGTGAACCGGTCCGGGTCGGCGTTGATCTGCTCGCGCAGCACGTCGTACCCGCCGCGCAGGCTGCTGTAGATGGCCGTGCCGCCGGCCGCGTCCAGCGAGGTGGCCGTGGTGCGGATCCGGTCGAGGACCGGGCGCGGGTCGTCCTGCGGCACCTCGTACTTGAGCGCGGGGCGGGCGGAGCTGCTGAACGGCAGCAGCGTCACCTGCTCGCGGCCGTGGAACCGGCTGAACTTCCCGGCGAGCGACTCGTCCGCCCCCGTCAGCCCGACCAGGGCCTGGCGCAGGCCCTCGATGCGGTCGCCCTGCATCGAACCGGACGTGTCGAGCACGTAGAGCGTGCGGGACGGGCGGCGGAGCCGGTCGAAGTACGTCGTGATCAGACCGTCCACAGCGGACTGACTGCCGGGGAAGGGCAGTTCCACGAGGTCCCGCACGGTGAACTTCGCGTCCGGCTGCACCTGCGGCAGGGCCGGGCGGCGGTGCGTGGTGTCCATGATCTTGCGTTGGACGTCGGCGTTCCTCAGGTGGTCCGAGAGCTTGCGGTGCGCCTCGCGGGCCTCCTCGCCGGCGGAGGTGAGCAGGGTGAGCGGGTAGTCGGCGGTCACCACGCCGTCGCTCGGGTAGATCAGCGTCAACGGCGCGGGCAGCGTCGCGTTGAGCGACAGCAGGACCGACTCGTAGTTGATCAGGCCGTCCACCCCGGCGCCGGGGTCGGTGCCTCCGGCGCGGCGCGCGTAGGCCTCGGACAGCCAGCCGGACGAACCGGCGGACAGCGTCTGGGCGGAGAAGAACTGCTCGAGCTGCGGCGCGACCGCGTTGACGCGCGCCGCGTCGAGCGCGGAACCCGAGCCCGACAACGCCGCCGCCACACCGACCAGCGCGGAGAACCCGGAGTTGGAGGCGGACGGGTCGGTCATGCCGTAGGTGAACTTCCGCGCGCCGGCGGCTTCGGCGATCTCGGCCCAGCCGACGCGCCTGCCCGCCCAGCCCAGCTCGCGCACCTTCGCGTCGGGCAGGCCCAGCACGACGGGGGAGGACATCACCTTCGCCGGGGTGCCGAGCCGCTTCTGGGCCTCCGGCACCAGTTCGAGGTAGCGGTTGGAGGAGAACCAGACGGCGTCGAAGCCCTGTTCGGCGGCGCCGCTCGCGACCTTCTCGGCGCCCTCGACGGTGCCGGTGAAGCTGAGCTTCACGCTGACGCCGGTGGCCTTGGCGGCCTCGTCGAGGACGGGTTGCAGGTCGGCGAGCTCACTGCCGGCGAGGACGCGCAGAACGCCCGGCTCGGGGTCGCCGACCGGTCTGGCCGGGTCGGCTTCGTCGGAACATCCCGCGAGCAGCGCCGCGGCGGCGACTACCGGGACGAGGCGGCGGATCATGCTGGCTCCTGGGAGTCGCCCTGCTGGCTCTCGGTCTGGTGGCTCGTGCGGTGCGTGGTGGCGGCCGGTGGACGCTGTTCGCGGCCACGTCCGGACCGGAGGTCCCCGGTCACGTCTGCTCCCGCACCCGGTTCAGGTGGTCGTGGGCGCGCCGGATCTCGGTGTCCAGCGCGGACACGGTGCTGGACAGGGAGTCGGCGGCGCGCGCCTTGAACGTGTCGATCGCGTCGATCGCCGCGTAGATCCGGTCGAACGAGGTCCGCACCGCCTCGACGCCGACGGCGGGTGTCGCCGCGATGCGCTGCACGTCCTGGCCCTGCGTGGACAACAGCGCCGCGTTCGAGCGCAGGATCGAGTCGGTGAGCCCGCGCACGGCGTCCACCTGGTCGATCACCTCGCGCTGGCCCGCGAGCGCCGCTGCGACGGCCACGCCGATCCGCAGTGCCGCGACGGTCGTGGTGACCGCCCGTTCCACGCCCTTGACCAGCTCGTCGTTGTTGCGGCGCACCACGTCCAGCGCCAGGTACCCCTGCGCGCACACGGCGAGCTGGGTCAGCAGGTCCTGGTGGCGTTGGCGCAGCCCGAAGAGCACGTCCGCGCGCAACGCCCGGGCACGGGCCGGATCGGACAGGTCGAGGATCGACACCTGCCGCTGGACCGCCTCGTCCATCTCGGCGGCGAGCGCGGCGTGGCGCGACAGCTCGGTCATCAGCTCCCACAACCGCTGCCGTTCGCCCTTGATGGCGGCGTTGTCGCGCTTGAGCGCGTCCTGGCCGGACCGCAGCCTCAACACGATCCGGTTGACCGGCTCGTCCGCCGCGCGCAACCGCGCCAGCACCCCGCGCGCCGCGTTGCCGCCGGGGAGGAAGCCGAGGACCTTGCGGCCGGTCGCCTTGGTCAGGTCCTGCGGGTCCAGCTCCCGCACCGACCGCCGCAGCTCGGCGAGGCTCGTCGACATCTGCGCGCCGTGCGGTGACGAGGCGGACGCGAGCGCGCGGTCGAGCAACCGGCCCGCGATCTGCGCCGCCACCCGCATCTCCGCCTCGCCGAGGACCAGTGCCTCGTCGGCGAGGCGGCTGAAGTCCGGTGACCGCGGGTCGGCGGCCGCGAGCGCGTCGACGAACGCGGCCGCCCTGGCCGCCAGCTCGGTCCTGGTGTCGTCGGCGACGGGGATCAGCCCCGCGGCGCGGTCGGCCGGCACGGGCTCGACCGGGTCCGGTGGTGTCAGCACGAAGTCGGTCACGTCAGTACTGCTTCGCGATCGCCTCGAGCATCCGCTCCAGGGTCTCGTGGGCGGGCGGTTCGACGACGTCCACGACCGTCTGCGGCACGGTCAGGTTCTTCTCCTCCACGACGTCGGCGAAGTGCCGGGGGTCGGCGGTGCGGAACCCGAACGTCGCGGCGAGCCTGCCGAGCTCGGCGTCACCGCTGAGCAGCCGCCCGACCTCGTCCCCCGCCTCGCGCAACGGCACCAGCGTGTGCTTGGAGAGCACCGTCGGCGCCGGGTAGAGCAGCTTCATGTCCGGCCGGATGGTCGAGTCGCCCCGCACCACGCGGTCGGCGAACTGCGCCTCGTAGGCGAGCACCAGCGGCGTCTTGCCCATTCCCGCGGACAGGTAGTCCTCGAACGGTCCCTCGGTGCTGCTCTGCGTGTACCCCTGGTCCAGGAACAGCTTCGACACCGCGGGCAGGACCTTGGCCTCGCCGTCCGGCGAGGAGACCACCCCGCCGTTCGCGACGAACGACGTGATCGCGAGGTACATCGCCGCGGAGTTCGAGTCACGCGGGTCGGTGGTGGTGACGAGCAGGTTCTTGCGCGCGGGGTAGGAGGTGTTGCCCGGTAGCTGGTCCCACCGCGTGCCCTTGGCCGCGAGGTCCAGGTACGCCCGCACGTCGAAGGTCGGGTAACCCGGTCCCGGCTTGACCACGCCGGCCTTGGTCAGCAGGTCGACGATCGGGTCGAACGTGGCCACGACCATCGGCGACGAGAACGGCGCGTAGGTCCGCGCCGCCTTGCGGTCGCGCTGGATCTTCTCGGCCGCGGGCGCGCTCGACGGGAACGCGAAGTCGTACGGGCCCAGGTCGGTCGCCGTCGCGATCTGGCGCGAGCCGGCCGGGTCCACCCGGACCTCCAGCCCGTGCTTCGCGAACACGTCCTTGACCCGCTGGTCGGCGAAGAAGGCGAGCTTCTCCGAACCGGTCACGCCGCGCACCGTCCGCAGCCGGGCCGGTTCGTCCTCGTCCTGACCCAGGACGACGGCCGTCACGACGCCCACCAGGAGCACTGCCGCGAGACCGATGCCGAGCGTTCTCTTCACTGTCCACCTCTGCTGGAAACACCTGTCAGGGAACAGATCTTTCGGCACTTCGACGCCGTTTCAGGGCGGGTCGTCGCAATCGTGAGGTGAACACTCGATGAACGCGCCGATGAGTTCCCGGCCGCGCCCAGGTCGGTGCTGCCGAAGGGTTCCGGACGAGGAGGTTCGGCGATGAGGTTCGTGACCATCGGGTACGGCGGCCGCGACGGGTACGACCGGGCGGACCCGGCCGTGCTCGACGCGGCGCACGCCCGCGACCGGCGGCTGCGGGAAGCCGGAGCCGAGGTGGGCGCGCCCGTGCGGGTGCGCAACCACGGCAACGCCGGGACGACGGTGGAGGACGGCGCCTTCCTCCGCGCCGACCTCCCGGTCGCGGGCTCCGCGGTCGTCGGGGCCGCGTCGCTGGAGGACGCCGTCGAACTCGTCCGGAACACCCCGTGCGCGGTCGCTCACGGAGTGGTGGAGGTGTGGCCGTTGGGCTGAACGACGGCCAGGAACACGCACGGAGGAAGCGTCTCAGAGGTCGGAGAGCAACCACGCGACATCGCGCAGCAACGCGTGCCGCCAGCCCACGCGGTCGTGCCCGGCCGGGGAGCGGTTCACCCGCACGGTCGCGCCCGCCGCCGCCGTCAGCTCCTCCACGACCTCGCAATGCCGGTGCATCCGCGGCTCGTGCTCGCCGGCGTCGAACGCGACGCGCAGGCCGGACAGGTCCGGCTGATCGCGCAGCCGTGCCGCGATGTCGCCACCGGCCGGACCGTCGAGCGAGAGTCCGTGCTCGGGCAGATCCCCGGCGTACCAGAAGGAACCGGACTGGCAGGCGACCCGCGACACCAGGCGGGGGAAGTCCAGCGCGGCCCGGAACGCGCTGAGCCCGCCGAGGCTCTGCCCCGCGACCACGAACCGGGCGGGGTCCACCGCGACGCCGTTCGAGTCGAGCAACGGCAGCAGCTCGTCCCGGATCGCCTGCCACAGCGCGGAAGAGCCGTACTCGGTGTCGCGATCACGAGGCGTGGGCACGAAAACGAGCGTGGCGGCGGGCATCTCACCGTTCTTCACCGCCGAGTCGAAGGCGGTGACCGCGGGATGCGCGTACATCCAGTCGTCGCCGTCGAGCAGCAGCACGACCGGCTCGCCGCCCTGGTGCACCCGAACCGTCTTGCGCCCCAACGCCCCGGTCCACCGGATGCGCAGCGACGGCACGTCCGGCACCTCGTCCGGGCCGACGACCGGCCAGTGCGGCTGCGGCCCGAGGTCCGGCGTGGCGAAGATCGAGCGGTTCGGGCCCGCCCCCTCGGGGTTGGCCGGGTCGGCGTGCTCCTCGCCGTCGAAGAAGTGGTACGTCACGCGCAACCGGGGCGGCATCTCCACCTCGGCGCACCAGAAGTCGTCCTGTGCCCGCAGCTCGACCGGTTCCAGCACGCTCTCGAACCGCACCGACGCGGGGCCGCCGCGCCAGTGGAACGTCGTCCGGTACCCGTCGCCGGAGGGAACCGCGATCGGGCCGGTCATCGCGCCACCGCCAGCTGGTAGCCGGAGTCGCGGCCGAGCAGGTCGCGGTGCGTGCCCTCGGAGGTGACCCGGCCGTCGTCGAGCACGATCACGCGATCGGCCACGTCGAGCAACGCCGGGCTGCTGGTGATCACGACGGTGGTGCGGCCACGGCGCAGCGCCGTGATGTTGTGCGCGATGAGCTGTTCGGTCACCGCGTCCACCGCCGTGGTCGGGTCGTGCAGCACCAGGATCTCGGCGTCGGCGGCCAGCGCGCGAGCCAGCGACAGCCGTTGCCGCTGGCCGCCGGAGAGGTTCGCGCCCCGGTCGCGCACGGCGTAGTCGAGGCCCTCGGAGTGCAGGGCGACGACATCGGTCAGCATCGCGGCCTTCACCGCTTCCTCCACCAGGGTGCTGGAACCGGACGGGTCGACGTTCTCCCGCAACGTGCCCGCGAACACCTCGTGGTGCGACGGGTTGACCAGCAGGCAACGCCGCAGGGCCTCGATCGCCAGCGAGGCGACCTCCTGCCCGCCCACGCGCACGACGCCCTCGTACGACGCCGGCGGCACCTCGACCGACAGCAGCGCCGCCAGCTCGGCCGCGGCCTGCGGCTGGTACGCCGCGATGGCCACGAACTCGCCGGGCCGCACCGAGAACGTCAGGTCCCGCAACGATCCGTGCGTGACCCCCGAGACCTCGAGGCCGCTGCCCGGTGCCGGTTCCCCGGCACCGGGCTCCATCACCGGGGGCGCGGCCAGGACCAACGCCATCCGCTCTGCGGAAGCCCTGGCGATCATCACGTACTTCGGCATCTCGGAGAACATCTTCAGCGGCTCGATGAGGAACTGGGCCAGGCCGACCACCATCACGAGCTGGCCGATGGAGATCTGGCCCTGGAACGTCAGCAGGCCAGCCCACAGCGTCACCGCCGCCGCGAGCAACGAGTTCAGCGCGAGCGCCGTGCCCGCGTAGACGCCGTTGACCCGTGCCACGACGATCGACTGCTTCTTCGCCTCCGTGCTCACCCGCCGGTACGCCTGGAACGCCGCGTAGCTGCCGCCGAAGCCGTGCAACGGCCGCAGCCCGGCGATCAGGTCGGACACCTTCGCACCGGCCCGCGCGACCTTCGCCTGCTGCACCTGCGTGTTCGCGCCGATCCGGCGGGACATCACGCTGAGCACGCTCAGGATCGCCACCGTGCCGGCGAACACCAGCACACCGAGCGGCACGCTGATCACCGCCAGCACGACGCCGGTGATGACCACCGACACCAGCGAGCTGATCAGCAGCGGCACCACCTCGATGATGTCCGCGGTCTGGTCGGCGTCCTCGGTGGCGATGGTGAGCACCTCGCCGGACTTGAGGTCGACCTCGCGCGCGACCGGCTGCAGGCCGCGGTCGGCGACCGCGACCCGCCACCGGTGCGCCTCCGTCGTGTTCGCCTTCTGCAGGATCCGCATGCCGAAGCGCCACGAGTACGACACCGTCGCCATGACGAGGCCCAGCGCCAGCAGCGCGAGACCCAGCGAGCTGAGCCTGCCACCGCGCAGGGCGTACTCGACGATCACGCCGAGCAGGATCGGCACGGCGGTCTCGGCGGCCTGGTAGGACCCCATCAGCAGGGTCCCGGACGTCATGGCGCCGAGGTTGCGGCGCAGGGCGGTTCGCAGGATCTCCCTGCCGGAGCGGACTTCAGTGTTCGTCAACGTGGCGCGCAATCGCTTCGGGGGTGGAGAGGGACAGCAGGTCGCGGATCGTGACCACGGGACCGAACTCGCGGCGGAGCAGGCCGACCAACCGCACCGCGAGCATGGAGTGCCCGCCCAGGTCGGTGAACCCGCTCGTCATGCCCACCTCGTCCTCGTCGAGGTCGAGCGCCTCCGCGAACATCTCCCGGACGACGACCTCGGTCTCGGTCAGCTCCCGGTCGGCGACCTCGCCCACCAGGGTGCCGAGCGGACGGGCCGCGGGCAAGGCCGCGGTGTCGGCCTTGCCGTTGACCGTGAGCGGGATCGCGTCGACGGCGGCGTAGTGCGTGGGGCGCAGGTAGTCCGGCAGGCCGGCGCCGACCTCGGCCGCGACCGACGGGATGTCGGCGCCGTCGCGGAGGACGAGGTAGGCGGCGAGCCGGTGCGCGCCGTCGACCTGGGGGTCGGCCTGCGCGACGGCCGCGACGAACCGCACGTCCGGGTGCGCGGCGAACCGCGCCTCGACCTCGCCCAGCTCCACGCGGTGCCCGCGGATCTTGACCTGCTTGTCGGTGCGGCCCAGGTAGAGCAGGTTGCCGTCGGGACGGCGGATCACCAGGTCGCCCGTCCGGTACATCCGCTCGCCGGGCACCCACGGGCACGCCACGAACCGCTCGGCGGACTGCCCCGGCTGGCCGAGGTACCCGCGCGCGATGCCGACACCCGACACGTAGAGCTCGCCCGCCACCCCGTCCGGCACGTGCCGCAGCCACGGGTCGAGCACGTAGACGTCGGTGTTGTCGATCGCCACGCCGACCACCGGGTCCACGCAGTCGAACGTGCCGACGCCCAGCGTGTTGATCGTGTACTCCGTCGGGCCGTAGAGGTTGTAGCCGATCGTGCCGGGGGTGTCGGCCAGTAGCTGCCACAGCGCCGGCGTCACCGCCTCGCCGCCCAGCAGCACCAGCGCCGGCTTGTGCTCGCCGCCCAGCAACCCCTCGGCCACGAGCTGCTGCGCGTAGGTCGGCGTCACGTTGATGACGTCGACCTCGTGCTCCAGGCAGTACTCGACCAGCCCGGTCGCGTCGCGGCGCAGCTCCTCGTCGCAGATGTGCACCTCGTGGCCGTCGGCGAGCCAGAGCAGCTCCTCCCACGACATGTCGAAGGCGAACGACACGGTGTGCGCGATCCGGAACGTCCGGTGCCCGTGCTCGGCCAGCACCGGCTCGAAGATCCGCCGCTGGTGGTTGACCAGCATGTTGGTGAGGCCCGCGTACTCGGTCACCACGCCCTTGGGCTTGCCGGTCGAACCGGAGGTGTAGATGGTGTAGGCCGCGTGCCTGAGCCGGTCCGGGTCGTCCGGCGCGAACGTGGTCACCGGCTCGGCGTCGGGCCACGGCTCGTCGAGCGCGAACAGCTCGCCGGAGATCCGGGGCGCGACGGCGCTGGTCGTGATGGTCAGCGACGGCCGGGCGTCCGCGATGATCGCGGCGATCCGCTCGTCCGGGTGGTCGAGCTCCAGCGGCACGTACGCCGCGCCGCAGCGCAGGATCCCGAACAGCGCGACGACCCAGTCCAGCGAGCGCGGCACCGCGATGGCGACCGACGTCTCCACGCCGATGCCCTTGCCGGACAGCACACCCGCCAGGTGCCGGCTCCGGTCGCGCAGTTGCGCGAACGTCATCGTGTCGCCGTGCGCGACCAACGCGATCCGGTCGGGGTTGCGATCGGCCGCGACGTCGAAGAGGTCCACGACGGTCCGGTCGCCGAAGTCGTTGGCGGGGTTGAGCTCCGGCCGCGGGCCGGTGCCGCGCAGCGCGCCGAGAGGTCCCTGCGCCGTCGACAGGTCGTCGAGCAGCCGCAGGTAGTTCTCGAAGAGCCGTTCGGCCAGCGCCGGGTCGGTGACCTCCGGCCGGTACTCCAGCTTGACCGTGAGCTGCCTGCCCGGCGTCACGACCCAGGTGAACGGGTAGTGCGTCGAGTCCTCCGACTCGTGGCCGACGATCCCGTTCGCCGCGTTGAACTCGTCGAACGTGTCGTCGCCGAGGAAGTTCTGCAGCACGAACAGGTTGTCGAAGAGCTGGTCGTGGCCGCTCGCGCGCTGGATCTCGCCGAGCCCGAGGTGCTCGTGCTCCATCGCGTCGACCCGGGAGGCCTGCACGGCCGCCAGGAACGCCGCGGCGGTGTCGTGGGGCCGTGCCGAGACCCTCATCGGCACGGTGTTGAGCAGCACGCCGACGATGTTCTCGGTGCCCGCCTCCTCGCGCCCGGAGACCGTGATGCCGAAGACCGCGTCCCCGCGGCCGGTCTCGCTGCCCAGCAGCAGCCCGAGCGCGCCGGTGACGACCGAGTTCAGCGTCACCCCGTGCCTGCCGGCCGCCTCGCGGACGCGGGCGGAGGCCTCCTCGGACAGCGTCCGCACGATCTTGGTCGGCAGCGCGTCCGAGGCGGACCCGTCACCGAGCAGCGTCGGGCCGGGCAGGTCCGCGAGGTAGCGCGCCCAGAACCGGCGCGCGGCCTCGGTGTCCTTCGCCGCGAGCGCACGGGTGTAGCTCTCGAAGCTCGGCGTGGCGGGGGAGGAGTCGAGCGGCTCGCCCGCCACGACCGCCCGGTACGCGTCGAACAGGTCGCGCAGCACGATCTCGCGCGACCAGCCGTCCCACAGCAGCAGGTGGTAGCTGAACAGCAGCGAGTCCCGGCCGTCGGGCAGCCGCAGCACGGTGAGCCGCACCAGCGGGGGCCGCTGGAGGTCGAACCCGGTGGCCCGGTCCTCGGTCCGCAGCGCCTCCACGGCCTCCTGGTTCAGCACGTCCACCGTGCGGACCTCGACCTCGCCGCCCGGTGTGAGCACCTGGACCGGCGTGCCGTCCTCGTCGGTGAAACCGGCGCCGACGACCGGGTGCCGGGCGATGACGTGCGCCATGGCCGCGGCGAGCGCCGCGGTGTCGAGCCGCCGGTCGAACGTGAAGCAGCTCTGCGCCACGTAGTGCCCGGCCGTGCTCAGCGCGGCCTGGAAGTACAGGCCGCGCTGCAACGGCGAGACCGGCGCGGTGCGGCGCGCGGTCACCGAGGCGTCCGCGATCCGTTCCAGCGCGAGCAGCCAGCGGGCCGCGATCTCGTCGGACACGTCCTCGCTCAGCGCGAACGTCGCGCGCAGGCTGCCGGTCGTGGTGTCGAGCCAGCAGTTGACCTCGACCGCGTACGGGCTCGGCCGGTGCCCCGCGTCGACGTGCAGCGCCTGCGCCTCACTGCCCCGCCCGAGGTAGTTGAACAGCACCTGCGGCTTCGGCAGCGCGGCCAGCACGGGCGCGGTCTGCGGGTTGAGGTAGCGCAGCTGGCCGTAGCCGACGTGGGTGCGCTCGTCGGGCTGGCGCCTCGTCAGCTCCCGGGCCGCCTCGACCGGATCGGTGTGCGGGCCGAGCTTCACCGGCGCGATCGAGGTGAACCAGCCGACCGTGCGCGTGTAGTCGTGGTGTTCGAGCACCGGCACGCGGCCGTGCCGTTCGAGCTCCACCACCAGGTCCGTCGGCGTGCCCTGGATCTCGGTGAGCGCCGTGCGCAGGGCTCCGCACAGCAGCTCCGTCAGACCGATGCCGAGCGCCGTCGGCGCGGTGTGCACGACGCGGCCGGTGATGCCGGCCGAGAGGTTCACGGTGACCTCGCGCTGGTCGCCGACCCGCGGGGTGAGCGACGGGGTGTCGAGCACCTCGATCCAGTGGCGCAGGTCGCCGCCGGACTGGGCGTCGAGGGCGAGGGCGCTGGTGTAGGCGCCGAACGGCGTCGTGGCCGGTGCGAGGTCTTCGCCGCGCATGGCCGCGGCCATGTCGTCGAGCAGGATGAGCCAGGAGACGGCGTCCACGGCCAAGTGGTGCACCACGGCGACGAGGGTGCGGCTGTGTTCGAGCCAGGTGAACGCCGCCATGACCCCGGCCTCGGGGTCCAGGCGGTGCGCGGCCTCCTCGGCGGCCCGCTGGGGGTCGCCGGTCGAGGCGACGGCGACCGCACCGGCTCGCGGACCGCCGGACCCCGTCGGGAGGACGGGGGCCTGGTCGCCCTCGGGGGCCTGCCGGTCGGGGTCGATCGCGAACGACCACACGCCGTGCGTGACCGTCAGCCGCATCCGCAGGGCGGCGTGCGCCTTCACCACCGCGGCCGCGGCGCGCTCGGCCGCGGCCAGGCTGCCGCACCCGAGCTGCCGCGCCTGGGCGAACCGCTGCACCTCGCCGCCCAGCTCCCGCTGCCGCAGCACGATCGGCGTCGGCACCACGGGGCCGTCCGAAGCCTCGGCCGCGACCGGGGCCGCCGCCGGCGCGACCGCGAACTTCGCCGCCAGCGCCCTGGGGGTCTTGTGCAGGAACAGGTCGCGCGGCGCGATCCGCACGCCCAGGGCGCGGGCGCGGTTGACCACCCCGATCGCGATGATGCTGTCCCCGCCGGCCACGAAGAAGTCGGTGTCGGCGTCCACAGTGGACCCCGGAAGCGCGTCGGCGAAGACGCGGACCAGGGAGTCGAGCGCCGGGGAGCCACCCGCCGCGGCGACCGGCGCGTCCTCCGCGCGGGCGCGCTCCTCCAGCGCCTTGCGGTCGAGCTTGCCGTTGACCGTCAGCGGCAGCGCGTCGAGCGGGAGCACCCGCTGCGGGACCATGTGCGCGGGCAGCTTCGCGCCGAGGACGGCCGGGATGTCGGCGGTGGGCGTGCCCACGACGTGCGCGACCAGGTGGTCGGCGGTGTCCGCCACCGTGACCGCCACGTCGACGACACCGGAGATCGAGCGGACCGCCGACTCGACCTCGCCCAGCTCGATCCGGAAACCCTTGAGCTGCACCTGGTCGTCGGCCCGGCCGACGAACTCGAGCGAGCCGTCCAGCGCGCGGCGGGCGAGGTCGCCCGAGTTGTACATGCGCGAGCCGTCCCCGGCGAACGGGTCCGCCACGAAGCGGCCGCAGGTGAGGCCCGGCCGGTCGTGGTAGCCCAGGGCGAGCTGCGCGCCCGCCACGTAGATCGCGCCGATTTGGCCCGGTGCGACCGGGCGCAGCGAGTCGTCCAGCAGGTACGTGCGCAGGCCGGGGATCGGGCCGCCGATCGGGCTGACCTCGCGGCCGGAGGCGAAGTCCAGCTCGTCCAGCACGCGGTGCGTCACGTGGACCGTGGTCTCGGTGATGCCGTACATGTTCACGAGCTCCGGCCGGTCCGTGCCGTACCGCTCGACCCAGCCGCGCAGCCGCGAGAGCTCCAGCGCCTCGCCGCCGAAGATGACGCGGCGCAACGCGGGCAGCGGCTCGCTCAGCCGGTCGGCCTCGATGAACTGGTAGAACGCCGACGGCGTCTGGTTGAGCACGGTGACACCGCGCGTCCGGACGAGCTCGTGGAAGTCGACCGGCGACCGGGTCAGGCCGTGGTCGGGGACGAGCAGTTCGCCGCCGTGCGCGAGAGCGCCCCACAGCTCCCAGACCGCGAAGTCGAATGAGTAGGAGTGGAACTGCGTCCACACGTCGTCCGGCCCGAAGTCCATGTCCGGCTGCGTGTTCGCGAGCAGCGACACGACGCTGGCGTGCGGCACGACGACACCCTTGGGCTTGCCGGTCGACCCGGACGTGTAGATCACGTACGCCGGGTTGCGCCAGTCGAACGCCGGGAGCTCGGCGTCGCCCGCGACCTCCTCGCCGCACACCAGCACCCGTGCGGGCACGCCGGCCGCGGCCAGCAGGCGTTCGAAGCGCTCGCGGTGCTCCCGCTCGACCAGCACCACCTCGGGCGCGGAGTCGGCGAGCACGTACTCCAGCCGCTCGTCGGGGTAGGCGAGGTCCAGCGGCACGTAGGCGCCGCCGGCCGAGACGATCGCGACCAGCGCGACGACCTGCTGCAACGACCGCGGAACGGCGACCGCGACCCGCGTGCGCGGCCCGGCGCCGGCGTTGACGAGGGTGCGCGCCAGGCGGTTCTTGGCGTCGGCCAGCATCCCGTACGTCAGGCTCTCGGAGCTGCCGTCGAGGTGGCACATCGTCACGGCCCGCGCCGACGGGTCGCGCCGCGCGGCGGCGTCGAACAGCTCCGCCAGCGTGACCGGTTCGACCTCGGCCGCCGCCCGCGCGGACGTCAGCTCCGGAGTGGGAATGCTTTCCCCGTGCAGCAAGGAGTCGAGCGTGTCGATGAACGCCCGCAGGATCGTGCGGGCCCCTTCCTCGCGCACGACCGTCGTGTCGTGGATGAGGTTGAACCGCAGCGCGCCATCGCCGCCGCGTTCGACCACCAGCGTCAGCGGGTAGTGCGGCGCGCCCTCGTTCACGACCTCGGTGATCGTGAACGGTCCCCGCAACGACGTCACGTCGGTGGCGACGTCGAACACCACCAGCGTGTCGAACGCCGATCCGTGCGCGGCCTGGCGACCGATGCGGGTCAGCGAGACGTGCTGGTGCGGCAGCACGGCGGTCTGGTGCTCGCGCACCGATGCCAGCAGTTCGCGCGCGGAGGTCGAACCAGACCACTTGGCGCGCACCGGGATCGTGTTGATGAACAGCCCGACCATCTCGGCGATGCCGGGCACGTCGGCGTCACGCCCGGACACCGTCGACCCGAACACGACGTCCCGGCGACCCAGGAGCGCGCCCAGCGTCACGCCCCACGCGCTGTGCACGGCGACGCTCAGCGGCACGCCGGCCGCGCGCGTCGCCTCCTCCAGTCCGGCCGCCGCGTCGATCACGACGTCGGCGAACAGCTCGGACGGCGGGTGCCCCTCCGCCACGAGCGACGGGCCCGGCAGCTCGGCCAGCTCCGCGGCCCAGACGCGGTCGCTCTCCTGGGCGTCACCGGTCACGAGCCAGCGCACGTAGTCCGCGTACGAGCCCCGGACGTGCACCGAACCCGGCGCCTCGTACTCGGCCAGCAGCGCGCGCAGCATCGGCGGCACCGACCAGCCGTCCGCGATGATGTGGTGCACGGTCTGCACGAGCACGTACTCCTGCTGCGCCAGGCGGATCAGCGTGTAGCGCATCAGCGGACCGCGGGCGAGGTCGAACCCGGCGGCGCGGTCCTGTTCCGCGTAGGCCCTGACCTCCTCGTCGGTCATGCCCTGACCGTCCACTGTGGAGAACTCGGGCCGGACCCCGGACTCCAGCACCGAGACGACCCGTCCGTCGGCCAGCGAGACGAACCGCGCGGCGAGGTTCGGGAACAGCTCCAGCACGCGGGTCGCGGCGGCTTCGAGCCTGCGGGCGTCGACGGTCCCGGTCAGCGTCAGCAGTTGCTGCTCGACGTAGCGGTGGGCCGACTCGTCGTCGAAGACCGAGTGGAAGTACAGGCCCTCCTGCAACGGCGTCAGCGGCAGGACGTCGCGCAGGGCCGGGCCGTCGACGGCGTCGACGTCGGCCTGGCTGAGCGGCAGCAGGGCGAAGTCGCTGGGGGAGTGCCCGCCTTCGCCCAGGGCGGCGAGTCCCTCCAGCGCGGCGACGAAGTACTCGCCGATCTTCGCGGTGTCGGCGTCGGTGAAGACGCCCGACGGCCACGAGATGACGGTGACCAGCTCCAGCTCGCCGTCGGCGCCGGGTTCGGCGGAGGCGTTGAACTCCAGCGCGCGCGGCAGCCGCATGGCCGGGTCGCGCTTCTCCCCGAGCTGGCCCGCGTTCTCCGCGAGCTGCCAGTCCCCGGTGGCGCCACCGCCGAACCGGCCGAGGTAGTTGAACAGCACCTGCGGCCGTGGAGTGTCGAACCGCTCCTGGCCCAGGTACTTCAGCGCGCCGTAGGAGACACCGCCGCTCGGCACCCGCGCGAGGTCTTCCTTCACCCGCTTCAACGCCGCGGCCAGGTCGTCGGTGCCGCCCGGATCGACGGTCACCGGGAACAGCGTGGTGAACCAGCCGACCGTGCGCGACAGGTCCGGGTCGAGCGGCACGAACCGGCCCTCGCGGCCGTGACCCTCCAGCTCGACGTGGGCGAACGTCTGGTCCTGGCCGTTGTCGCGCCGCCACTTCGCCAGCGCGACCGCGAGCCCGGTCAGCAGCACGTCGTTGACCTTGGCGTGGAACAGCGCGGGCACGTCGCCGAGCAGCGCCGCCGTCGCCCGGGAGCCGACGGTGACGGTGCGGACCTGTTCGTTCGCGACCACGTCCTCGTCGGTCAGCTCGCGCCGGCCGAGAAGCTGGTCCACACCGGGCAGCGCCCGCTGGTAGTACGAGCGGTCCGCCGCGAAGTCGGCCTGCTCCAGCAACTGGGTCCAGCGCCGGAACGACGTGCCGACGGGACGCAGCTCGACGGCCGCACCGGAGGAAACCTGCTCCCACGCCAGGGCGAGGTCGTCGAACAGGATGCGCCACGAGACGCCGTCGACCACCACGTGGTGGATGACGACGACGAGCTGTCGCGCCCGCGGGCGCCACACCGCCCGCAGCATGATGCCGGCGTCCGGGTTCAGCCCCTCGGTGGCCGCCGTGACGCACTCCTCCAGCGGCGCGTCGCTCTCCTCCCACAGCGCACGCCCCTCGGGGAGGACGTCGAACGACCACCGCTCGCCCCTGACCAGCTTGGCGCGCAACATGTCGTGCCGCTCGACGAGCGCGTCGAGGATCCGGGTGAGCGCCTCCGCGGTCAGGTCGGCGGGGGTGTTGAGCACGACCGACTGCACGAACCCGTCGATCGCGTCCGTGGTCTCGCCGAGCCACTGCACGATCGGCAGGCCCGCCACCGGTCCGGTGGGGACGTCGTCGTGGTCGACCGCCGCGCCGCCGTCCCGGGAGGCGACGGCGGCCAGCGCCCGCGGCGTGCGGTTGACGAAGATCTGGGTGGCCGTGACGAAGACGCCCTGGGCCCGCAGCGCGGACAGCAGCGAGATGGCGAGGATGCTGTCGCCGCCCAGCTCGAAGAAGTCCTGGTCGGCGCCCACCTGCTCGACCCGCAGCACCGACGCGACCGCCGCGCAGATCACGGCCTCGTCGCCGGTGGCGGCGGCGGTGACCGGCCCGGTCTCCACCACGGGCTCCGGCAGGGCGCGGCGGTCGAGCTTCCCGTTGGGGGTCAACGGGAACTCACTCATCACGACGATGTGCGCCGGCACCATGTACTCGACCAGGTGCTCGGTGGCCCACCGCTTCACGGCGTCCGCGGTCAGGTCGTCCACCGCCGGGACCACGTACCCGACGAGGTAGTTGCCGCCCGCGGAGTTCTTCCGCACCACGACGCAGGTGTGGCGGACCTGGGGGTGCTCGGCGAGCGCGACCTCGACGTCCTCGAGTTCGAGCCGCATGCCGCGGATCTTGACCTGGTTGTCGACGCGGCCGAGGAAGTCGAGCGAACCGTCCGGCGCGAACCGCGCCAGGTCACCGGTGCGGTACAGCCGCGAGCCGTCGGAGGCGAACGGGTTCGCGACGAACCGCGACGCCGTCAGGCCCGGCGCGTTCACGTACCCGCGGCCCAGCAGGAACCCCCCGATGTACAGCTCGCCGCCGACGCCGGCGGGGCACGGCCGCAGCCGGTCGTCGAGCACGTAGAGGTCGGTGTTGGGGTTGGCCTTGCCGATCGACGTCGACAGCCGCTCCGCCTCGCCGCGGTAGATCACGTGCGAGACGCCGATCGTGGCCTCCGCCGGGCCGTACCCGTGGTACATGGGGATGTCGAGCTGCGTGCGGAACCGGTCGTAGAGCTCGGGGGTCAGCACCTCGCCGCCGCACCACACGTGCCGCAGGCTCGCCAGCTCGCCGTCGCCGGCGATGTTCAGCAGCACGTCGAGCATCGACGACACCAGGTACACGAACGTCACGCGGTGGCGGGCGATCGTGTGCAGCAGGTGGTGCGGGTCGCGCTCGCCGCCGGACCGCACGACGACGGTCCGCCCGCCGCACACCAGCGGCAGGAAGATCTCGTTGACGGAGATGTCGAACGACAGCGGCGCCTTGAACAGCGACGCGTCGTCGGGTCCGAAGTGGAGGATCTGGTGCACCTGCCACAGCAGGCGTTCGCTGATCGCCTCGTGCCGGATCATCGCGCCCTTGGGGCGGCCGGTCGAGCCGGACGTGAACATCACGTACGCGAGCTGCGCGCCGGGGATCGTGACATCGGTGGGATCGGCGGAGTGGCCGGAGAAGCCCCAGTCGTCGAGGTCGACGGCAACCGCCTCGGGCTCGTTCTCCCCACCGGTGCCGAGGAGCAGGGCCACCCTGGCGTCGGTGATCACGGACTCGCGGCGCGACGCCGGCCACTGCGGGTCGAGCGGCACGAACGCGGCACCGGCCTGCAGCACGGCGAGCAGCCCCACCACCATCTCGGCCGAGCGCGGCAGCGAGATGGCGACGACCTGTTCCGCGGTCAGCCCGCGGTCGAGCAGGTGGCGGGCGAGCTGGTTGGACCGGGCGAGCACCTCGCCGTAGGTGAAGGCGCGCTCGCCGTCGTTGATCGCGACGGCGTCCGGGCGCTGCCGGGCCTGCTCGCGGAACAGCTCGACGATGCTCGGCCGGTCACGCGGGTGCTCGTTGTCGTTCCACCGGGCCAGTTGCGCGAGCCGCTCGTCGAGCGTCTGGGACGTCATGGTGCCGATGGCGCGGTTCGGGAACTCGGCCAGGTCGTCGAGCGCCCGCTGCGCCTCGGCGGGGTCGACGCCGCCGGGGAGCGGGATGGCCCAGCCGTCGGGCCGTTCGGCGACGTCCCACCGCTGGCCCTTGTCGGCCCAGACCAGCAGATCGCCGAACTGGGTCGCGGGTGTGAGGTCCAGCCCGTCGACCTCCAGCGAGGGATCGGCCCAGCGGGCCAGCGCCACGGCACTCGCGACGGCGACGGTCCGCTGCGGGTACTCACCGGCAAGCCGCCGAACAGAGGCGATCCGGTCGGTGGAAAGAAGTACGTCACGGTCGGCCATCTGTTCCATCGACGACTCAGCCATCCCTTCACGATCGGTGAAGGTAGCCTAACCTAAGTATTTGCGGATCCGAATCGCCAAGCGGCCCAAAGTGCCGCGTAACGCCCGTCACGCGCGACGAGTTCTTCGTGCGTGCCCTGTTCCACCACGCGACCGGCGTCGAGCACGGCGATGCGGTCCGCGGCCATGGCCTGGGTCAGGCGGTGCGCGACCAGGAGCGTGGTGCGGCCGCGGCAGGCCGCGAGCGCCGCTCGTTCCAGCGCGGCGGCGCCCTGGCTGCCCGCCTCGGCCGTCGACTCGTCGAGCACGACGACCGGGGAACGCCCGAGCACCAGCCTGGCCAGCGCGATCTGGGCGATCTTGGTCACGTCGAGGCGTTCGCCGCCCTCGCCGACGTCCGTCCGCAGTCCTTGGGGCAGCGCGCGAACCCACGCCTCGGCGCCCACCGTGCGCAACGCGTCCATCAGCTCGTCGTCCGTCGCGTCCGGGGCGGCCAGGCGGAGGTCCTCCGCGAGCGGCCCGGCGAAGACGTGGGCCTCCTGGGTCAGGATGCTGACCAGCGCGCGGGCACCGGCCTCGTCGACGTCGGCGAGGTTCGTCGGTCCGATGTGGACGGATCCGGTCAGCGGTGTGCCGGTGCCGGCGACCAGTGCCGCGAGCGTGGTCTTGCCCGCACCCGTGGCGCCGACCAGTGCGAGCGAGCTGCCGGCCGGGATCTCCAGGTCGACGTCCCGCAGCACGTCGTGCTCGGAGTCGGGGTAGCGGAAGGAAAGCCCGCGCACCGACACCGGGAGCGGACGTGCGTCGGCGTCGGCGGCGACCGCGCTGCGCACGAGCTCGTCGCCGTCGGACTCCGCGAGCACGCCGACCAGCCGCGTCAGCCCGGCGCCGGACTTCTGCGCCTCGTCGAAGAACGCCATGATCAGCCCGAGCGGCACGAACAGCTTGTGGAACAGCAGTGCCGCGACCGAGACCTGGCCCAGCGAGGACTCGCCGCCGGTCACCAGGAGGTAGCCGACGACGATGATCAGTCCGAGGCCGATGAACTCGGCGCGGTTCTCCCGTCCGATGAACCGGCCGAAGAACCGGAAGACGTCGATGCCGATGTCGCGCACCCGCCACGACTCGGCGGTCACCTTGTCCCGGAACGCTTTTTCCAGGCCGTAGGCGCGCACGGTCGCGATGCCGTCCAGGCCGCTGATCAACGCCTGGGCGCGGTCGGCCTGCGCCTCGGACCGGGCCCGGTACAGCGGTGCGGACCGGGGCAGGTACCAGCGCAGCGCGAGCGCGTAGGCGGGCAGCGCGCAGGCGCCCGCGAGACCGAGCCGCCAGTCGAGGCCGAACATGCCCGCGGTGGCGATCACGACCAGCACGGCGGCGGAGAAGATCGTCGGGATCGCCGTGCGGAAGCCCTTGGAGATGACGGCGACGTCGTCACCGACCCGCGACAGCACGTCGCCGCGGCCGACCTGCTCGATGCGCGCGCTCGGCATCCCGAGCACCGCGCGGACCGCGCCCTCGCGCAGCCGCGCCAGCATCTCGGCGCCGACGCGGCCGACGAAGTACGTCGACACCGCGGTCATGACCGCGCCCGCGAGAGCGGCCACGACCGTGGCGATGCCGATCGTCCAGAGGATGGCGGGCTCCCGCCCCCCGACGACTCCGTCCACCACGGTGCCCAGCAGGAACACCGGGACGATCTGCAGCACCGCCCCGGCCACCGTCGCCACCGCGGTGGCGATCGGCAGGCCGGGAGCGGAGCGGCAGTGGCCGAGCACCCAGCGGAGGGCCTCCCGTCCGGACGCGGTGCGCAGGATCGACGCGGTGCCAGGGGGCGTGGCGGACTCCGCGGAGACGCTCGTGGTCACGAGGGGAGACCTTTCGCAGGGTTGTGCTGTTGTGCCGTCAGGCAGCCGACTTGGCGGCCTTCACCAGCTCGTCGACCGCGTACGGCATGGACGCCAGGGTGGCCTGCGAGATCGCGGCACCGATGGCGGGGCCCTCGCTGTCGAGCAGCCAGTGGACCTTGCCCGCCTTCACCGCGGGCAGGTTGTTGAACAGCTCGAAGGCCTTGAGCGACTTCTGGTCGGCCTCGTCGGCGATCACGAAGATGCGGTCGACGTTCATCACGTCGATGCGCTCGGGGGACAGCGTCACGAAGAACTTGCCGGCCGCGAGCTCGTCGACCTTGGTGTTGCCCTTGAAGCCGATGCCCGTGATCACCTGGCCGCGCACGTCGGTCGTGCTGAACGGCGCGACGGCGTCCTTGTACCAGGACGTGACCACCGCGGTCTCGTTCGCCCAGGCCGGGTTCGCCTTCTTGGCCTCGGCCATCTTGGTGTCGACATCCTTGATCATCTTGGCGCCCTCGGCCTCCTTGCCGAGCGCCTTGGCGATCTGCAGCGCGTTGTCCTGCCACTTCGCGCTGAAGGGCTCCTTCTCCGCCTTGGTCCTGCCGACCGTCGGAGCGATCTTCGTCAGCTTGTCGTACCAGGCCTGGTCGGCCTCGGAGTAGACCGCGATGATCAGGTCGGGGCGCAGCTGCGCGATCTTCTCGTAGTTCGGCTCGGTGTCGCCGTTCTTCATGACGACCTCGGGCTTGGTCGAACCCCACTTGTCCTTCACCCAGGCCCACTGGGTGTTGATGTCGGGGCTCTTGCCCTCGGGGTTCGGGTACTGGTCGACCATGCCGACCGGGACGGTGCCCAGCGCGAGCATCGTCTGGTCGTCGGTGTAGCCGAGGGAGACGACGCGCTTGGGCGCCTCCTTGATCTCCGTCGTGCCGAAGAAGTGCTCGACCTTGGTCGGGAACGTGCCACCGGAGGCGTTGCCCGCGTCAGGGGTCGTGGCGGGCGTGGAGGAACCGCACCCGGCGAGGACGCTGGCACCGACCACCACGGCTGCTGCCACAGCGGTCAGTCGCTTCCAGGTCATGGTCGTTCTCTGGCCCATTCGGCACCTCTATCTTGCTGCCCACGCGGCGGGGGGAGATTAGGACAGCCGAACCTTATCACCCGGTTAGGGCAGGCTAACCTCGTTCTTGGTCACTCTTCGGTACCACGTGCGTCCTGCCGATCGGCACGATCAGCGGCCGTTCGCTCACCGGGTCGTCGATGACCTTCGCCTGCAGGCCGAACGTGTCCAGCAGCAGCTCGCTCGTGATCACCTCGCTCGGGTGCCCCTGCGCGACGATCGACCCCGACTTCATCACGATGAGGTTGTCGCTGTACCGGACGGCCAGGTTCAGGTCGTGCAGCACCATCACGATCGTGCAGCCGCCCTCGTGCAGGTCGTCGACGAGGTCGATGACGTCGATCGCGTGCGCGAGGTCGAGGTAGGTGGTCGGCTCGTCGAGCAGCAGCAGGTCGGTGCCCTGCGCGAGCGTCATGGAGATCCACACCCGCTGCCGCTGGCCGCCCGAGAGCGAGTCGACGGGACGGTGGGCAAGATCGGCGACGCCGGTCATCCGCAACGCCTCCGCGACGACGTCCGCGTCGTCGCTCGACCACTGGCGCACCCAGCTCTGGTGGGGGTGCCGGCCGCGGGCGACCAGGTCGGCGACCGTCAGCCCCTCCGGCGCGATCGGGGTCTGCGGGAGCAGCCCCATCTTCTTCGCGACGTCCCTGGTCCGCAGCCGCGCGATGTCGTGGCCGTCCAGCAGCACCGTGCCCCGGCTCGGTTTGAGCAGCCTGGACAGGGTGCGCAGCAACGTGGACTTGCCGCAGCCGTTGGGCCCGATGACCGTGGTGATCACCCCGGTCGGGATCGAGACGTCCAGGTTGTCGAGCACGACCCGGTCGGCGTACCCGACCGTGACGCCCTCGGCGCCCAGGCGGGCGACATCGTTGCGCAGCGCGGTCATAGGCCAACCTTACTTAAGTGAGCTTTACCTAGGCCGAGCGCTTCAGGTTCGCCCGGACGAGCAGGTAGACCAGGAACGGGCCGCCGATGATCGCCGTGACGATGCCGACCGGCAGGCCGCCGGGCAGCACGGTCCGCGCGATGAGGTCGGAGCTGATCAGCAGCACCGCGCCGAACAGCCCGGACGCGACGAGCGGCGGGACGGGGGACCGTTGCAGCCGCATGGCGATCTGGGGCGCGACCAGCGCGATGAACGGCACCGGGCCCGCCGCGCTCACCGCGACACTCGCGAGCAGCACCGCGCACAGCAGCAGCACCGCGCGCACCGCGGAGTGCCGGACGCCGAGGCCCGCGGCCACGTCGTCGCCGAAGTGCATCGGCTTGAGCTGGAACGAGACGAAGAGCACGACCAGGACGAGCGCTGCGGCGAGCCACAGCGACGTCCACACCTCCGTCCACGACCGCGCGTTCAGCGACCCGACGAGCCAGGCCTGCGCGCGGGCCACGTCGCGGATGTCCGCCAGCGCGAGCAACCACGTCGTGAGCGCCTGCATGGCCGCGTTGACCGAGACGCCGATGAGGATCAGCCGGAACCCGTCGATGCCCTTCTTCCACGCCAGGAAGTAGACGAGGAACCCGGTCAGCAGTCCGCCCAGCAGCGCCGCGGCGGGCAGTCCGAGCGAGCCGCCGATCGCCGCGCCGCCGCTCGCCGTCACGACGAAGACCGCGGTGGCGCTGGCGCCGGAGGTGATGCCGAGGACGTCGGGGCTCGCGAGCGGGTTGCGCGCGATCGACTGCGTGAGCGCCCCGGAGATGCCCAGCGCCAGGCCCGCGATCAGGCCGACGAGCGCGCGGGGCATCCGCAGGTCCATGATCACGAACTCGTCGACCCGCTCGCCCTGCCCGACCAGGGTCTTGACCACCGCGGTGAGCTCGATGGTGAAGTCGCCCACCGAGATCGACACGCAGAAGACCAGGAAGGTCGCCGCCGCCAGCAGGACCGTCACGAGCGCGATCCACGGCCGCCAGACCCAGGACCAGCCGCCGACGCGGACACCGGGGTGCATCTGTGCGCTCATGCCTGCCTGAACTTCCCGAGCCAGACCAGCGCCGCGAAGAACGGTGCGCCGATCAGGGCGATGACGATGCCTGCCTGCAGTTCTGCGGGCCGCACCACGAGCCGTCCCGTGATGTCGGCGACGAGCAGCACGAGCGCGCCGAGCAATCCGGCGTACGGCACCAGGAACCGGTAGTCCGGCCCGGTCAGCCACCGCGCGATGTGCGCGACCATCAGGCCCAGGAACGCGATCGGTCCGCACGCCGCCGTGGCCGCGCCCGCGAGCAGCGTGACGGCCACGACGCCGATCGTCCTGCCCAGCGCGATGTTCACGCCGAGGCCGCGGGCGACGTCGTCGCCGAGGTTCAGCAGGTTGATCGCGGGCAGGTTGAACAGCGCGAGCACCACGCCGGCCGCCACGAAGACCGCCGCGAGCCCGATCACGTCGTAGCCGACGCCCTGCACCGACCCCGCGTTGAAGAACCGCAGCACGTCCAGGGCCTGCTTGTCGGCGAGGGCGATGGCGCCGGTCATCGCGGTGAGGAAGATCGTGACGCCCTGACCCGCCAGGACGAGGGTGAGCGGGTTGCCGGCGCCGCGGCCCAGGCTCGACAGCCCGAACACGACCACCCCGGCCGCCCCCGCGCCCAGGAACGCGAACCACAGGTACTGGACCGGGTTCTGCAGCCCGAACAGGTAGACGGCGAGCACCACGGCGAACGAGGCACCGGAGTTGACGCCGAGCAGGCCGGTGTCCGCGATGGGGTTGCGGGTGTGCCCCTGGATCAGCGCGCCCGCCATGCCGAGCGCGATGCCCGCCACGACCGCGAGCACCGTCCGCGGCACGCGCAGCGTCTGCACGATGAGGGTGATCTCGGTGAGCCGCTGGTCGGTGCCGGGCTCGCCGAACAGCCCCTGCCAGACCTCGGCCGGGGTGAGCGAGCGGGCGCCGACGACCAGTGACAGCACCGCGGCCGCGGCGAGCAGCGCGACCAGGCACGCCAGCCCGGCCAGCCGCCGCTGACGCGGGTTCCCCGCAGCCGGTGCGGGAGCCGGCCCGCGTTGCTCCTCCACGATGCTCACGACGGGGTACGTTAGCTCCCGCCACCCGCTTTCACCCAGGGCACCCTTACCTAACTCCGTTCCGGGTAGGTTTCACGGTCCTGACGAGCGCCCGGAGTCCGGGGCGTCGAAGGTGTCGCGCCCCCGGGACGCGTCGCCGGCCCCGATGCCGACCATCACCCTGGGGACCGCCGCGAGCTGCTCGCGCAGGCGGTCGGCCTCGTCGTCGCGGCCCTGCCGCTCGAGCATCTCCAGTGCCCGCCGCCAGACCTGCTCCGCCCGTTCCGGCTGCCCGAGCGCGAGGTGCGGGTGGCCGAGGTCGATCAGCGTGTTGGCGGTGCCGTAGTCGTCGTCGACGGCCCGGAGCAGCTCCAGCGCCCGCTCGTAGAGCCTGATGGCCGCGGTGTGGTCGCCGGTCTGGTGCTCGATGCGGGCGAGCGTGTCGATGGCGGCCGCCTCGCCGTGCGGGTCGCCGAGCTCGCGGAGCAGCACCAGGGCCCTGGTGGCGCACTCGCGACCGCGGGCGGTGTCGCCGAACTCCGCCGCGCAGAGCCCGATGTTGTTGTGCGCCAGAGCGATCAGCATCTTGTTGCCGGACTTCTCGTAGTACGGCAGCGAGGCTTCCGCGTGGGCGAAGGCCTTGTCGAACTGCGACCGGCTCGCCCACAGCCACGTCAGCGCACCGTGCGTGTCGGCGAGCGGCAGCGGCTCACCGACCCGCTCGGCCAGTGCGAGCGCCTCGCCGAGGTGGTGCTCCGCCTCGGCGTAGCGCTGGACCTGCCCGAGGCTGCTGCCCCTGATCCGGTGCGCGATCACCCTGTCCAGCGGGTCCCGCGCGACGTCGATGGCGGTCTGCCACATCGCGAGCTCGTCGTCGAGGTGGCCCCGGAGCTGGTGGTAGGTGTGCGACACCCTGGCCATCAGCACGGCCACGTCGTTCCAGCCCCGTGCCGCCGCCGTCCGCTGCACCGCGCGGTACGTGCCCCGTTCCGCGTCGAACCAGGCGAGCGCACCGGCCCGGTCGGCGGCGGGGGACACGTGGGTGCCCGGTGCGGCCTCACCGATGGCGATCGACGGGCGGTGCGGGTCGATCAGCCGGTTGTTGGCGTGCGCGGTGTGCGCGTGGTGGTCGACCAGGCGGCGCAGTGCCTCCTCGCGGCCGGGGACCTGCCGGGCGCGTTCGGCCGCGTAGGCGCGGACGAGGTCGTGCGCCCGGACGCGGAACCCGCTGCCGATCGAGACCAGCGACGCCTGCTCCAGCGCGCGCAGCGCCACCGCTGTGTCCTCTGTGGACAAATCGGCCAGGCTGGCGGTCGCCACCAGGCCGACGTCCTCGCCGGGAGCGATGCCCAGCAGGGCGAACACCTTCTTCTGCGTGCCGGTCAGGGTGCGGTACGACCAGGACAGCACCACCGGCACGCTGACGCTCGGGTCCGCGTCGAGTGCGCCGAGTCCCAGCTCCTCGAGCTGCCGGGCGATGGCGGCGGGCGACAGGTCCGGTTCGGTGAGGATGCGCGCGCCGACGATGCTCAGCGCCAGCGGCAGCCCGCCGCACAGCTCGACCAGTCGGGTCACGGCGAGGGGGTCGGTGCCCAGCCGTGCCGCGCCGATCCGGCCCGCCAGCAACGAGCCCGCGTCGTGGCCGGGGAGCACGTCCAGGCGGACCGCTCGCGCGCCGTGCGCGGTGACGAGCCCGGACAGCCGGTTGCGGCTGGTCACGAGCACGCGGCAGGTGCCGCCGACGGGCAGGATCGGGGCGACCTGGGCGGCGTCGGCGGCGTTGTCGGCGACCACGAGCATCCGGCGCCGTGCCGTCAGGTCGCGGAACAACGCGGCTCTGCCGTGCGGGTCCGCCGGGACGCGGCTCGCGTCGACGCCGAGCGCGTGCAGGAAACCGCGGATGGCGGCGTCGGGGTCCATCGGCGTCTCGTCGGGGCTGAACCCGCGCAGGTCGACGAACAGCTGGCCGTCCGGGAAGCGGTGCAGGTTGCGGTGCGCCCAGTGCAGGGCGAGCCAGGTCTTGCCCATGCCTCCCGCGCCCGCGATCGTCGCGATCCCGGCGGTGCGCAGGGCGTCGTCCAGCGCGGCCAGGTCCTGACCCCGGCCGACGAAGTGCGCGGGCGCGGACGGGAGCTGCCTCGGCACGGTCACCGCGGCGGAGGGCTCCCGGTCGTTGCGCAGGAGGGTCTCGTGCAGCTCGCGCAGCTCCGCGCCGGGCTCGGTGCCGAGCTCCGCGACGAGCCGGGCCCGCACGGCGCGGAACCGGTCGAGCGCCTCGGGGATCCGGCCCGCCTGGGCGAGGGCGCGCATGTGTTGCGCCGCAACGCGTTCGTCGAGCGGTGAGGCCGTCGCCGCGGCGGCGGTCGCGGTGAGCAGCTCCGGGCCGTGCCCGAGCCGCAGCCGTGCGTCGACGAGGTCGAGCCGGGCCGCGTCCCGTTCGCCGGCGAGCAGGTCACGGGTGAGGGCGGCCCACTCGCCGCCGATGCCGGTCAGCGGTTCGCCCCGCCACAGCCGCGCCGCCTCGGTGAGGACGCGTGCGACGACCCGGTCGTCGGTGTGTCCGCGCGCCTCGTCGCGCAGCGCGCGGAACCGCATGAGGTCCACAGTGGACTTGTCAGTGACGAGTGCGTAGCCGTTCGGCCGGCTGACGACCTGCACCGCGTCGGTGCCGGCGAACGCCCGGCGCAACCGGGACAGGTAGCTGTGCAACGTCGCCCGCGCCCGCGGTGGTGGGGCGGCGCCCCAGACCCGTTCGACCAGCCGCGGCACCGGCACGGTCCTGGCGACGTCGACCGCCAGTGCCGCGAGCACGCACCGCTGCCGTGCGGGCCCGACCTCGACGGGGTGCCCGTCGATCCGCACGCCCACTTCTCCGAGCAGTGCGATCTCGACCGCCACGTCCCCGCCTCCGCTCAGCCCTGCCCGGCGGCGGGGCATCACGGCCGAGATGGCGGTGGTGCGCCCCCGGCAGGCCGCTCGCCGCGTAGCCCAGGGTGGCAGACGAACGGCTCGGCGTCCCGGAGTTCGCCGGGCTTCGTGCCGCCGCCTCCGGCTGGCGGGGTCAGGAGAGGCGGTCGGCGAGCCAGCGTTCGACGTCGTGCCGTGCCGCCCGAGCCATGCCCGTGTCGCGGTTGGTGAAACCGTGCCGCGACTCCGGGTACACCCGGAGGTCGACTTCGCCGACCGCCGCTGCCCGTGCCGCCATGGCGAGGTTGTCCTCCAGCAGCACGTCCAGGGCGCCGACGACCACCAGCAGCGGCGGCAGGCCCCGCAGGTCGCCGAAGACGGGGGAGATGTCGGGGACGGTGCGGTCCGGCGCGTGGCCCGCGTACGCCTGGATGAAGTACTCGTCGGCGATCAACCGCCCGGCGGGGGTGAGGCCGCTCAGGTCGTACGTGCCGAACTGCAGCGCGGCGCCGGCGAACCGGTCGGCCGCACCGCGTTCCTTGAGCCGCAGGAGGGTGGTGACGGCGAGCGTGGCTCCCGCCGAGAAGCCGCCGATGGTGAGCTTCAGCGCGTTGAAGCGCTCTTCTCCGAGGAGCCAGAGCGCCGCGGTTTCGGCGTCGTCGGGCGCGGCGGGCCACGGGTGTTCCGGGGCGAGTCGGTGGTCGACGCTCACGACGACGATCCCCAGCGCGTCCGCGAGGCGCTGGTTGCGGACGTCGTCCTGCGCCGTGCGGCCCAGGTAGAAGCCGCCGCCGTGGAAGTCGAGGTGGACACCGCGCGGCACCGCGCAGGGGAGGTGGAGCCGGACGGGGACCTGCCGCCCGCCTGCCTCGACCAGCGTGGAGTCCGGGAGCCGGTCCGCCCCGCGCCTGATCTCCCACAGCTCGGCGAGGCTGCCCGGTCCTCTCCTGATGCCCCTCCTGGCGTTCTCCTGCCTGGCCTCTTCGACGTGCTCCGCGAGCGCCGGGTCGATGAAGGTGCTCAGCTCCAACCGCACAGATGACTCCCCAGTGGTGAAACGGCGGCCTTCGGCCGGAAGCCGATCATTCCAGGCCCGCCCGGACGCCGGGAGGCGCCGCCGACGGCACGGCCGGTGTCGAATTGTTCGACGATTGCGGCGAACCCGCGCCACTGTGAGAGAAACGGTGTTCTCGCCTGTCAAGGGGGCTTCGGCCGAGTCGACGATCTTCTGCTCGAGATCGTCTTCGACGCGGAGCGCCGCCATCACTCACTGTTTCCTTGTGATTCCGAAGTGTTACGTGTAATTTAAATGTTCTGGGAGCGCTCCCATTCCGCCGCCGCCGCTGTTCGACACCGGAGAACGGAGGCTTGTACATGCACACGCGCAGCACCCTCGGGTCCACCACCAGACGACGGGGCTTGATCGCTTTGATCGTCAGCGTGCTGGTCTGCACGTTCCTGTGGACCCCCACTGCCTCGGCGCACGGCACGATCGTCGGCCCGCCCACGCGCGCCTACCAGTGCTGGCAGACGTGGGGCAGTCAGCACACCAATCCCGCGATGCAGCAGCAGGACCCCATGTGCTGGCAGGCCTTCCAGGCCAACGCCGACACCATGTGGAACTGGATGAGCGCGCTGCGGGACGGACTCAGGGGCAACTTCCAGGGGTCCACTCCGGACGGTCAGCTCTGCAGCAACGCCCTGTCCCGCAACAACTCGCTGAACAACCCCGGTGCCTGGAAGACCAGGAGCGTGGGCAGCAACTTCGAGATGCACCTGCACGACCAGGCCAGTCACGGTGCCGACTACTTCCGGGTCTACGTGAGCAAGAACGGGTTCGACCCCACCACCCAGCGCCTGGGCTGGGGCAACCTCGACCTGGTCACGACGACCGGCAGGTTCGCCCCTGCCAAGGACATCAGGTTCAACGTCCAGACCAACGGCTCCTACCGGGGCCACCACATCGTGTTCACGATCTGGCAGGCCTCGCACCTGGACCAGACGTACATGTGGTGCAGTGACGTGAACTTCGGCTAGGAAGTCAGTCAGTCCTGACGTGGTGCGTGCCCCCGGACCTCACCGGGGGCACGCACCACGTCGTCAGTTGGCATCGTCAGTTGGCGTTGTCAGTTGGCGTTGTCAGTTGGCCACCAGGCGCCAGCGGTTGTCCGCCGTGCCGTTGTCCGAGTCCTGCACGACCTGGGCACCGGCGCCGGTGGAGCCGTTGAGGACGCCGAGCAGCTTGCCGCTGTGGGCGTTGCGGACCTTGTGGGTGCCGTCGCCGTTCGCGATCAACGTCCACCGGTGGTCCGCGGTGCCGGTGTCCGACCACTGCAGGACACGGGCGTTGTCGGCGGTGGACATGTTCTCCACGCCGAGCACCTTGCCGCTGTGCACGTTGCGCAGCCGGACGTCGGACCCGTCGGTGATGAGCTGCCAGTTGTGGTCGGCGGTGCCGCTGTCGTGCCACTGCACGGCCAGGCCGCCGTCCGCGGTGGACATGTCCTGGATGCCCAGCACCATGCCGGTGCCGGCGTTGACCAGCCGGTAGCTCGTCGTGCCGCCACCGCCGATGCTCCAGTAGACCGTGTAGTTGAAACCGTGGGCGTCGTGGAACGGCCCGAGGTTCACCCGCGTCCCGTTCGCCGTCGCGGTGAACGCCAGGGACGACGTGCTGCTGCGGGTGACGGAGTTGACGTCCAGCGAAGGCAGCCGCGGCAGGCTCGTGTTGCCGTAGTTGCCCGCGAGCACGGCCGGGCCGTAGGTCAGCGCGACGACGTTGGCGTTGTCGTTGGAGGGCTGGACGATCACGCGCATCGGCAGCCGCAACGTCACCACGTCGCCGGAAGTCCACGACCGCGTCAGCGACGCGTAGGTACCCGGTGTGGCCGCCACGTTCTGCGCGACGCCGTTGACGCTGATGGTCGCGCCGGACGTCCAGGCGGGGATGCGGAACCGCATCGTCCACGACCCGCCGGCGTTGCCGGTGACGGTCAGCGTCGTGGTGTCGCTCGCCGGGTAGGTCGTGCTCTGCGTGACCGTGATGCCGCGGGACGTCCACGTCAGCACCGACGGCGTGTAGAGGTTCACCGTGAGCGTGGTGCCGCTGTGGAAGTAGATGGAGTCGGCGAGCTTGGTGTTGGTCTCCAGCCCGGTGCCCTGGCAGCACCAGAACGTGGTGTAGTCCGTGCTCCAGTTGCCGCCGCCCCACGCGGGACCGGTGTTGCCCCGCCGGTGGCCAGGGTTGAGGCCGGTGAAGTAGCAGATGTGGCCGTGGGGGTCCGCCGGGTTCTGCTGTCCGATCAGGTGGTTGAGCAGGGCGCGCTCGTAGTAGTCGAAGTAGGCGGCCCGGCCGGGGTCGGTCAGCCACAGCTCGCGGGTCAGCTTGAGCATGTTGTAGGTGTTGCACGCCTCGCAGGCGTCGGTGCTGAGGTAGGCGGCGATGGCGTTGGGCGCGCGGAAGTGCTCCGCCTGGCTGTTGCCGCCGATGACGTAGGTGTGCGCGCCGACGGTGATGTTCCAGGCGTTGCTCGCGATGTCGCGGTAGCGGGTCGTTCCGGTGGCCTTGTACTCGCGGGCCGCGCCGATCCACTTCGGCACCTGGGTGTTGGCGTGCAGGCCGGCCAGCCGGTCCTGGTTCGCGGCGAGCGGGTCGAAGACCGCGGCGTGGTCGAACCGCTGTGCCGCCGCCAGCCAGCGGGAGTCGCCCGTCTGCTGGTACAGGTCCGCGAGCACCGCGTTCATGCCGCCGAACTCGGTGCCCAGGACGCTCTGCATCCGGCTGTAGGACAGCCGGGCCGTGCGCCAGTCCACCCACCCGGCGAGGCGCAGGAGCACGTCGCGTGCCTGGGTGTTGCCCATGTGCCGCCACACGTCCAACAGCCCGGCGAGGGTCTTGTGCATGGCGTAGTAAGACACGGCTTTGGGCGAACCGGCCTCCATCGCGTCGAAGTCCGACTCCGGGAAACCCGACAGGTAGCCGGCGGTGAACCCGGCCGCCGCGTTGTTCGCCTGGCACTTGGCGAGCTCGGCCACCATGTGGTTGGCCTTGTCCCGGCACGTCGTGTCACCCAGGACCGCCCACGCCTGGGCCCAGGCGGTGAGGAAGTGGCCCTGGCTGTGCGTGCGGAACGGGAAGTTCGGCGCTTCCCAGCCGCCCAGCGCCGCAGCGCCGCCGGTGGACAGCCGGTGGTTGGCGCGGAAGTTGTAGAGCAGCCGGTTCACGTCGACGAACCGCAGGTAGGACAGCGTCCGGTTCTGGTTGTCGAGCCACCGGCCGGGCGTCAGCCGGACCTCGGACAGGTCGAACGCGAAGGCCGACACCCCGGCGTCGGCGCGGACAGGGGGCACCGAGGCCGCCTGCGCCGACCCCGCCACCAGTGACGGCGTCGCGGTCGCGACGGCGGCCACCCCCGCGGCTTGGAAGAGCCTGCGTCGACTCGGCGATGAGGACATGGATGCTCCAGAGCTCGGCGAGACGGCGGGTCCGGGAACGCGGTCGCGACCTCGTCACGAGCACCGGGATCCGCTGCCGTCGGTGCCGCACCGTTGCGGCCCCGCAGCGGAATGTAGCCACGCCGCCGACACCCGGTCAATGCTAAATGTGAGCGCTAACGTTAGCCCGCAGGTCGTGAATGTTGGCCCGCGTCAGGCTGATTACGGCAGTCGGGTGCTTGGCAAACGCCTGGCGACGTTAGACGGTGTTAGCGCTCACAAGAGCGGTGGAGGTGAGCTGCCCGCACGGTCCTCATCGGACGGTGCGGGTGCTGTCGTGCCGCGCTGGAGGTAGTGGGCGGTGGGCGACCAGCGCGGCGTCACGGCCACGCCGTCGACGCGTTCGAGCACCGACTCCGCCACCGACACCCCGAACCGGTGCACGTCGACGCTCATCGTGGTGAGCGCCGGGGAGGTGAGCCGGCACAGCGTCGAGTCGTCCCACGCCACGAGGCTGAGCCGGGCGGGGACCTCGACCCCGAGCTCCACGGCCGCCGCGAGCCCGGCCACCGCCATCACGTCGTTGTCGTAGAGGATCGCGGTGGGAGGAGCCGGACGCGACAGCAGCGCCGCCGTGAGCTTCGCCCCCGCCTCCTCGGAGTAGTCGCCCTCGACGACCACCGGCTCGACCCCGGCCGCGGCACACCTCGCGACCATCGCGTCCGTGCGCGCCCGCGTGTGCAGCAGGGCACCGGGACCGGTGACCCGCGCGATGCGCCGGTGGCCGAGGTCGAGCAGGTGGCCGAGCACCTCGGCGACCGGCCCGGCGTGGTCGGTGCGGACGCAGGGCAGGTGCGGGTCGTCGCCGACGACGACCGCCGGCAGGCCGAGGTCGCGCACCACCGCCGGGCGCGGGTCGTCGGCCACGGGGTTGACCACCACCACCGCGTCGACCAGCCCGCGCCCCGCCCACCGGTGGTAGGCGGCGATCTCGGCTTCGTGGTCCGCCACCACGTGCAGCAGCACGGACAGGTCGCGCTCGGCGAGCCCTTCCTCGATCCCGGCGATGAACTCCATGAAGAACGGCTCCACGCCGAGCAACCGGGCGGGCCGGGCCAGCACCAGCCCGACCGCGCCCGCCGGGTCAGCCGGCACCGGGCACCGCCCTGGGGGCGTCGCGGGGGTGGGTGGCGTCGGTGGCTTCGGAGTGGTTGGCGCTGGGGTGGTCGGCGCCGGGGTCGTCGGCGCGCGGGTCGCCGGTGCCAGAGGCGTTGGTGTCCGGGCCGTTGGCGCGGAGGTTGTGGCCGTGGAGGCCGTCGGCGCCGGAATTGTTGGCGTGCGGGGCGTTGTCGGCGTGGGAGTCGTCGGTGCCGAGGCCGTTGGCGCCTGGGCCGACGGCCTCGGCACCGTCGGTGTCAGGGTCGTTGGCGCCGGGGTCGTCGGCGTCAGCATCGTTGGCGCGGGGGCCGTTGGCGCCGGGGCCGTTGTCGGCGCGCGAGTCGCCGCTGCCAGGGTCGGCGGCGTCGAGGCCGTTGACACGGCAGTTGCAGCCGTCGGCCCCGGAGCTGCCGGTGCGGAAGCCGTCGGCCCCGGGCCCGCCGGCGTCATCGGCGTGGAGGTCGTTGGCACAGCGCAGGACGAGCGGATCGGTGAAGGCCGCCGGGTCGACGACCGCGTCCGTGCGGATGTGGAACACGCGGACCTCCCCGGCGAGCATCGGCACCAGCATGTCGTCGACCACCGCGTCGGGCGCGACCCGGTCCGCGAGGACCGCCACGTCCCGCGCGAACGACTCGGCGCGCACCTCGACCTCGTAGCCGCCGTGCACGGCTTCGGCTCGGGCGGTGAGGGGGTGCGGGTCGTAGGACAGGCCGGGGTCCTCGCGGAACGGGAGTATCGCGCGGGCTTCCGCGGTCGTCGCCACCACCACCTCCGCGTCCTCGTGCACCGGCTCGAGCAGGTCCTCGTCCAGGTCCAGCACGAGCGCAGACCGGGGTGCCACCGTCCGGCGCAGTCTAGTCAGGTGCAGCGTGACGCCCCGGAACGTCTGCCGATCAAGGGTGAGGTGGGCGTCCCACGGTTCGTCGTGGTCGTTCACGGCGATGAGCACGAGCCGGTCGCCGCGCGGCTGGAAGGTGAGCAGGCGGGGTGCGAAGGCGTGCCGCAGCCCGTACCACAGCGGCTTCAGCCGGTCCTCGCCGTCGATCGCCGCCCAGGACGTGACCGGCCAGCAGTCGTTGAGCTGCCAGACGACCGCCCCGGCCGTGCGCGGCCACCAGGAGCGGAAGTGCTCGACGCCGAAGGTCACCGCTCGCGCCTGGTTGAGCTGCGTCGCCCAGTGCCAGCCGGGGAAGTCGCGCGGGACCGGCAGGTGCGCCGCGAGGCCGCGGTCGAGCTTGCCGCCGCCGTCCTCGGCTTTCTGGTGCGCGCGGAAGCTCGGCGAGTACGGGGTGAGCGGCCGGTCGTGGATCCACCGCGTGAGCGTCGCCCAGGTCGGCGGGCCCTGGAAGCCGAACTCCGCGCAGAAGCGGGGCACGTGGTCGCGGTAGTGCCGGTAGCCGACCTCGTTCCAGACGCGCCACTCGTGCCGCGTGCCGTGGTTCTCGTCGTTGGGGTGCACGCCGTCGACGGGGCTGTACGGACTGCCGGGGCAGTAGAACCGGGTCGGGTCGAGCTCGGCGACGACGGCGGGCAGCAGCTCGTCGTAGTAGCCCAGCCCCCACGTGCGGCCGCCGAGCTGGTCCGGCCAGCCCCAGTCGGCGAACCCCCAGAGGTTCTCGTTGCCGCCGTTCCACAGGGCCAGCGAGGCGTGCGACATCAGGCGCACGACGTTCTCGCGGGCCTCGGCCTCCAGCTCACCGCGCAGCGGCTCCTCCTCGGGGTAGGCGGCGCACGCGAGCGGGAAGTCCTGCCACACCAGGACTCCGCGTTCGTCGCAGACGTCGTAGAAGTCGTCCGACTCGTAGATTCCACCACCCCACACGCGCAGCAGGTTGACGTGCGCGGCCACGGCCTGGTCCACCCGTCGCGCCAGCCGGTCCCGGGTGATCCGGGTGAGGAAGTGGTCGTCGGGAATCCAGTTGGCGCCCTTGACGAACAGGGGCTTGTCGTTCACCACGACGGTGAACGGCGTGCCCGTCTCGTCGGGTGTCGTGTCCACGGTGACCGTGCGGAAGCCGATCCGCCGCGTCACCCGGTCGAGCTCGGTTGCCCCGTGCAGCACCACGTCCAGGTCGTAGAGCGGTTGGTCGCCGTACCCGGCGGGCCACCACAGCGCGACGCCGGGCACCTCGACGCGGGCGATGACGCTCTCCTGACCGGCGGGAACGGCGACCGTGCGCAGGCAGCCGCCGACGGTGATCAGCAGCGTCACCTCCTCGGGCCGGTCGGCCCACTCGAGGTCGACGTGCAGCTGGACCTGGCCGGAACCGTCGCCCGCGACGGTCACGACCGGCCGGACCCGCGCGAGCCGGGCCGTGTGCCAGCGCTCCAGCCGGACCGGCCGCCAGATGCCCGCGGTCTGCAGGTCCGGTCCCCAGTCCCAGCCGAAGCTGCACGCCATCTTGCGGATCATGTTGAACGGGTGCGCGTTGACGTGCGCCCTGCGGCCGAGCGCGGCCTGCGTCTCCTCCGCGTGCGTCAGGGCGGAGGAGAACGACACGGCCAGCTCGTTGGCACCGTCCACGAGGAACCGCCGCACGTCGAAGCGGTAGCCGCGGTGCATGTTCGCGGTCCGCCCGGCCAGGTGGCCGTTGAGCTCGACCGCCGCCACGGTGTCCAGTCCGTCGAACACGAGGTCGACTCGTTCGCCCGGAGCGACGGCGGCGGCCAGGAAGCTGGTGTCGTAGCGCCAGTCCGCGCGGTGCATCCAGGTCAGCTCCGCCTCCGCCTGGTCGAGGAAGGGGTCGGTGATCAGCCCGGACGCGAGCAGGTCGAGGTGGGTGCTGCCGGGCACCGTCGCGGGCACGGTTCTGCCCCTGACGTTGTCCGGCACCTCGGCCGTCGTCGCGGTGAGCTGCCAGCCGTCGTGCAGGTACTGGCGGATCAAGGTTTTCCTCCCTGGCGGAAACGGGCTTCGGGGTCGGGTGCGGCGGCGGCCAGCAACCGGGTGTACGGGTCTCGCGGACGCGTCAGCACGTCGTCGCTCGGGCCGCGTTCGACGATCCGCCCCCGGTGCATCACGAGGACCTCGTCGGAGAAGTGCCGTGCGGTGGCGAGGTCGTGCGTGATGTAGAGGACGGCGAGGTCCTCCTCGCGTTGCAGCCGGGCGAGCAGCTTGAGCACGCCCAGCCGGACGGAGACGTCCAGCATGGACACCGGCTCGTCCGCGATGATCACCTTGGCGCCCGGGGCGAGCGCGCGGGCGATGGCCACCCGTTGCCGTTGCCCGCCGGACAGCTCGTGGGGGCGCCGGCGCGCGAGGTCCGCGGTGAGGCTCACCCGTTCCAGCAGCTCGGGCACCTCCGTGGCGGAACGCCCGTGCAGCCGCAACGGCCGCGCCAGGTGGTGCTCGACGGTGTGGAACGGGTTGAGCGAGGCGAACGGGTCCTGGAAGATCATCTGCACGTGGTCGCGGTGCGCCCGCCGAGGAACGGGCCTGCCGTCCTGGCCGGTGAGAGCGATCTCCCCGGACGTCGGCCGGATGAGCCGGGCGATCATCCGCGCGACCGTCGACTTGCCGGACCCCGACCCGCCGACGAGCGCGACCGTGCGGCCGGGTGCGAGGGTGAACGAGACGTCGTCGACCGCGCAGGTCCGGTGGAACCTCTTGGTGAGCCCGCGGGCTTCGAGGGTGGTCATCTGAGCAGCGCTCCTCGCTCGCCGGTCAGGCTGGGGAACGACGCCAGCAGCTCACGGGTGTACGGGTGCCGGGGCCGCAGGTACAGCTCCTCCGCGGTGGCGTGCTCGACCACCTCGCCGTCGCGCATCACCGCGATCCGGTCGGCGAGCTCCAGCAGCAGCGGCAGGTCGTGCGTGATGAACACGACGGCGAAGCCCAGCTCGTCGCGCAGCCGCTTGATCTCGTTCAGGATCTCGCGCTGCACCAGGACGTCGAGCGCGGTGGTGGGCTCGTCCATGATCATGACCTGCGGGTCGAGCAGGAGCGCCATGGCGATCATGACCCGTTGCCGCATCCCGCCGGACAGCTCGTGCGGGTAGGCGCCGAGCCTGGCCGGGTCGACGCCGACGAGCCGGAGCACTTCCGCGCACCGCAGCTCGCGGCCGGAAGCGGACAGGTCCGGCCGGTGGGTGCGCAGCACGTCCTGCAGCTGCGCCCGGATCGGGGTGACCGGGTTCAGCGAGTTCATGGCGCCCTGGAACACCATGGAGAGCCGGACCCAGCGGAACCGCCGCAGCTCCTCCGGTCCGAGCGCCAGCACGTCGACGTCCTCCAGGGCGACGGACCCGGACGTGACCTCGGCCGGCGGCCGGTGCAGCCGGTTGACCGCGTAGGCCAGCGTGGTCTTGCCGCAGCCGGACTCCCCGGCGAGGCCCAGCACCTCGCCCCGGCGCAGGGTCAGCGACACGTTCTTCACCGCGTGCACCGGTCGCGCCGTCCGGTAGACGACGTCGAGGTTCCTGACGGTCAGCACGGCGTCCGGTTCGGCGGGGGCGACCTGTGCCCGGACCGCGACCACGTCGCGCTCGCGGCGGCCGCGGTCGCGCAACCTCGGGTTGACGATCTCGTCGATGCCGAAGTTGACGAGCGCGAGCGCCCCGCCGAACAGGGCGATGACCAGTCCCGGCGGGACGAACCACCACCACGCCTCCCGTTGCAGCGCGAAGCCGTTCTGGGCGTAGTAGAGCATCGTGCCGAGCGTCGACGAGTCCGCGGCGCCGAGGCCGAGGAACGACAGCCCCGCCTCGCTGAGGATGGCCAGCACGACGGCGAACACGAACTGGGAGGCCACGACCGGCAGCAGGTTCGGCAGGATCTCCACGCAGATCACCCGCCAGGTCTTCTCGCCGGACACCCGCGCCGCGGCCACGTAGTCCCGGTTGCGCAACGACAACGTCTGCGCCCGCAGCACGCGGGCGGCCGCCGCCCACCCGGTGAACGCGAGCACCAGCGCGATCGTCCACGTGCCGCGCCGCTCGGCCGGGACGAACCCGGCCACGACGATGACCAGCGGCAGTCCGGGGATCACCAGCACCACGTTGGAGAACAGCGAGAACACCTCGTCGGCCACCCCGCCCGCGTAGGCGCCGACGATGCCGAAGAGCCCGGACAGCACCGTCGCCAGAACGCCCACCAGCAGCCCGATCCACAGCGACCCGCGGGTGGCGTGCGCGAGCTGGGCGAGGACGTCCTGGCCGGTGAGCGTGGTGCCGAGGAGGTGCTCGCCGCCGGGCGGGGTGAGGCCGACGTCCCTGATCGTGGCCGGGTCGCCGGTGAGCAGCGGGCCGAGGAGGCCGAAGAGGACGATGGCGGCGGCCAGGCAGAGGCCGCTGACGAGCTTGGCGGTCCAGGTCATGACACCGTGCTCCGATCCCTGGTGCGGGCGTCGATCAGGCCGTACAGCACGTCGACGAGCAGGTTGGCGCCGAGCACCGCGACCGTGATCACCAGGAAGATGCCCTGCATCAGCGCGTAGTCGTTGTTCTGCACGGCTTGCAGCAGCTTCGACCCGATGCCGGGGTAGGAGAACACCTGCTCGGTGACGATCGACCCGGACACCACGAACCCCAGCGAGATGGCGAACCCCGCGACGGAGGGCAGCACGGCGTTGCGCGCGGCGTACCGGATCATGACCCGGCTGTCGGTGAGCCCCTTGGCCCGCGCGGTGAGCACGTAGTCCTCCGACATCACCGAGACCATCATGTTGCGCATGCCGAGCAGCCAGCCGCCGACCGACGACAGCACGATCGTCAGCGCGGGCAACGTGCCGTGGTACAGCGCCGAGCCGATGAACTCCGCACTCCAGCCGGGGTCCAGGACGACGTCGTAACCGCCGTTGAGCGGGAACCAGCCGAGACCGGACGAGAGCGCGGCGACGAGGATCAGCGCCAGCCAGAAGTACGGCACCGCCGAGAGCATCGTGGTCGCCGGCACCAGCGAGTCGAGCCAGGTGCCGCGCCTCCAGCCGGCGACCGCGCCGAGCCCGACGCCGAGCAGGAACGACAGCAGCGTGGCGAGCCCGACCAGCACGACCGTCCACGGCAACGACCCGGCGATCACCTCGGAGACCTCCGCCGGGAACGCGCTGACCGACACCCCGAGGTCGCCGCGCAGCAGGTTGCCCAGGTACGCGAGGTACTCCTCGGCGAACGACTCGCGCCCGCCGGTGCCGAGCAGCGTCTCGTAGGCCGTGCGAGCCGCGGGGTCGACGCTCCCGCCGCGCTGCTGGAGCTTGGCCATGAGGATGTCGACCGGGTTGCCCGGCAGCATCCGCGGGATGACGAAGTTCAGCGTCACCGCCGCCCACAGCGCCGTCAGGTAGAAGGCGAGCCTGCGCAGGTGGTGGCTCATCGTCAGGAACCAGCGGGCTTGAGCCGCAGGTACACCTGGGAGGCGTCCGGCCGTTTCCACACCGCCGGGAACGCGTACAGGTCGTCCTCGCCGGGCCAGCCGGTGAACGCCTTGGCGTTGTACTCGTTCGGCACGCCGCCGGTCAGGACCGGGATGTACGGCATGTGCTCCTCGAGCTCGGCCTGGATGGCGTCGTAGTGGGGCTGCCGCGCGGGGTTGCCGCGGTCGGTCCTCTTCAACGCGGCCAGCGCGGCGTCGACGACCGGGTTGCTGAACCGGGCGAAGTTCGGGTTGGCGGCCTGGCCGACCGGTGCCGTCGTCGCGGTCGAGAAGAAGTAGCTGTAGGTGTAGTAGGGGTCGGGCGCGGGGCCCTGCTCGACCGAGTCGATCAGCAGCTCGAACTGGCCGCGGCCGCGGGCGTCGGCCCACTCGTTCCACGACAGCTGCTGCGGGGTGATCTTGATGCCGATCCGCAGCAGTTGCTGGCTGAGCGTCTCCAGCGCGGTGATGTAGTCGGTCCAGCCGGCGACCACCTTCACCGTCAGGGCGAGCGGTTTGCCGTCCTTGGCGTAGACGCCGTCGGCGCCCTTGGCGTAACCGGCGGAGGTGAGGAGCCGGTCGGCCTTGGCGGTGTCCGGGTTCATCGGCGCCATGCGGTCGGTGAGCCGGGCCGACAGCAGGTTCGCGTCGCGCGGCTGGAGCGTGAAGCCGGGCGACATCTCGGTGTTGAGGTTCTGGAACGCCAGCGAGTTGATCTGGGTGCGGTTCATGCCGAAGTAGATCGCCTTGCGCACGGCCGGGTCCGTCTGCGCGCCCTGGCAGCCGAGCTGGGCGTTCGAGCAGGTGAAGAGCGAGACCTGGTTGAGCGGCAGCGTGATGGACCGGTAGCCGGGGTAGTTCTTCTCGATGTTCGCGACGTCCGGGATGGGGGCGGTCTGCCAGTCGATGCTCCCGGCCTTCAGCGCGTCCACGCCCGCCTGGTTGCCGGACAGCGACAGGTAGCGGACCTGCTTGAGGGCGGGCTCTCCGCCCCAGTACCCGGGGTTCGCCCTGAGGGTGAAGGACTGCGCCTTGAAGTCGCCGAGCCGGAACGGGCCGGTGCCCACGGGCTCGTCGTTCACCTCGGTCGCCGGCGCCGGGTAGTTCTTCCAGATGTGCTCCGGCAGGATCCAGAGCTGTCCCAGCACCTGTGGTCCGTCCATGTAGGACGGTTCGCTGAACTTGACGGTGACGTGGGTGTCGTCGACGACGGTCGTCGTGCCCTTGAAGCCGGTCTTGTTGATCGCCGGGGTCTTGGCGACCAGGTCGAAGGTGAACTTCACGTCCTCCGCCGTGAACTTCTCGCCGTCCGACCACGTCACGCCGTCCCGGAGAGTCACGGCCAGCTCGGTGCCGTCGGCGTTCCAGGTGAACTCGGTGCCCAGCAGCGGTTTCGGCGGTGCGTCGGCGGCGATGTTGAAGAAGAACAGCGGCTCGTAGATCGTCCCCGGCCCCTCGATCTGGGTGGGGGCGTAGGGGTTGAAGTTGAGCTGGTAGTCGCCGGCCTGCCCGGTGTAGACGACGAGGGTGTCCCGGGACCGGCCGCCACCACCGGATCCGGAGCACGCCGCGGTGGCCGCGAGAGCCGCCACCAGTCCGAGTGCGAAGAGCCTCTTGTGCAGGAACATCGTTGATCCTCCCGTGGCTGGGTGGTTCGCGGCGGAGATTCTTCAGTTGCTAAACAAAGAAAGTCAACGCCTCGGGGTGCTTTACTGGTCTGTGCTCGTCGAAGGGACGAGTTCGTCGTTCGACGGAGGAGCGCGGTGAGCGGACCGGCACGGGTGACCCACGCCAGCACCAGGGCGGCCGTGCTCGACCTGATCCGGGCGGCGGGCGTGATCAGCCGCGTCGGCCTGGCCGGCGCGAGCGGCCTGACCGGCGGCACGATCTCCACGGTCGTGCGCGGCCTGATCGACGAGGGCCTGGTCGCCGAGACCGGGCACGCCGAGTCGACCGGCGGCAAGCGCCGGGTGATGCTGCAGCTCAACCACTTCGCCCGCTACGCCGTGGGCGTGCACCTCGACGATGCGCGGATCACCTGCGTGCTGACGAACCTCGGCGGCGCGGTCGTGGCGAGGATCTCCCGGGCACGTGCCGGAGCCGACGACCCCGCCACCGTCGTCGCCGCGATGGCCCGCGAGGTGGACGCGGTGATCGAGAGCGCCGGCGTCGACCGCGACCGCGTCCTCGGGCTGGGGCTCGTGTCCGCGCGCCCGTCGGCGCACGACGAGTCCGGCCGGCTGCTGGAGCGGGCGACGGGCCTGCCCGTGGTGCTGGACGACGACGCCACCGCCGCGGCGATCGGTGAGCACTGGTCCGGTGGCGTCGGCGCCACCGCGACGTTCGCCGCGCTGTACATGGGGACCGGGATCGGTGCCGGGGTGGTGCTCGGCGGCACGACCTACCGGGGGCCGAGCGGGCACACCGGCGAGATCGGCCACGCGTGCCTCGACGTCGACGGCCCGCGGTGCCGGTGCGGCGCGCGGGGGTGCCTGGAGGTGCTGGCCGGTCCCGCCGCCGTCGTCGCGCGGGCGAGGGAGGACCGGGCGCTCAGCCGGGCGGCCGGCCTGGCCGGCGGCAGGACCCGTGCGGCCGCGCCGGTCGCGGCGGACTTCGCGGCGATCAGCAGGGCGGCCCGGCAGGGCAACCCGCGCGCGGTGGCGCTGCTCGAACGGTCCGCCCGGTACGTCGCCGCCGCCGCGCGCACCCTCGCCAACCTGCTGGACCTGGAGGTGCTGGTGCTGACCGGCCCGAGCTTCGCGATCGCGGGCGCGGTCTACCTGCCCGTGCTGCGCGCCGAGCTCGACGAGGCGTTCATCGCTCGCGACGCGCACCCGGTCGCCGTGCGGCTGTCCCCTTCCGCCGCCTCCGCGCCGGCGATCGGAGCCGCGGCGATCGTGCTGCAGTCCGAGCTGGTGCCGCGGCGGCAGGGCCTGCGGCTGCCGGACGACCTGGCGGCTGACGAACCCCCGGTCTTCCGCCAGGCCGTCCGCTGACGAGGAGCTGCACCCGGGACCTGCATCGGGGAGGTGTTGCGCTGAGGCGCAATAGCTCCTTCGATCCGCGGTGACCGTTGTTAACTGCCGTCATGAGCGCGAAGAGCATCAGCGGGATCGCCATTCGCGTGGCGGCCGCTGCCGCGGTGGCGCTCTCGGTCGACGCGGCGGATGACCCGTGCGAGGTCGAGGGCCTCTCCACGCGCAACCCGCACGCGTAGGGGACCGAGCGCCCGCGCCACCAGTCCGCCGGAGGGTGGCGGCCTTCTGCCCGAGGCCGTCGCCCTCCGGCCCTTCGCGCAGGATCGCCCACGAGCTCCACAGTGGACTTGGGTCGAACGGCTGACCTGCGTTCGATGACGGTGTTCGACGCCGTTCGACGGCGTTGCTTGACGCTGGTGGTGCACCGATGCAGACTCCGGAAAGCGTTTTCCCGACGACGGGGTCAGGAGTTTATGAGCGCACTGGATGAACTGCGTCAGTTGCGCCGCGGCGGCGTGCAGGTGCGCAAACGGGACAACAGAGCCGCGTTCTGGTTCCTCGCGCCCTGGTTCGCCGGACTGGTCTTCATCACGGTCGGTCCCGTGCTCGCGTCTTTCGCGCTGGGCTTCACCAAGTACAACCTGATCCAGCCCCCGAGGTTCATCGGGCTGGACAACTTCGCCCGCGTCCTGAGCGACGAGCGGCTGCACAACGCCCTGCGGGTGACCTTCACCTACGTGCTGGTGTCGGTGCCGCTGCAACTGGCGTGCGCGCTCGGTGTCGCGTTGCTGCTCGACCGCGGGCTGCGCGGGCTCCCGCTCTACCGCTCGGCGTTCTACCTGCCCTCGCTGCTCGGGTCGAGCGTGGCGATCGCGGTGCTGTGGACCCAGGTCTTCGGCACGGAGGGGCTGGTGAACCGCGTGCTCGGCCTCTTCGGCGTCGAGGGGAGGGGCTGGATCTCCGACCCCGACACCGCGTTGTCGACGCTGATCGTGCTGAACGTCTGGACGTTCGGCTCTCCGATGATCATCTTCCTGGCCGGGCTGCGGCAGATCCCGGCGGTGTACTACGAGGCCGCCGCGATCGACGGGGCGAGCAGGTGGTCGCAGTTCTGGCGGATCACCATGCCGCTGCTGTCGCCGATCCTGTTCTTCAACCTGGTGCTGCAGATCATCCACGCCTTCCAGTCGTTCACGCAGGCGTTCGTGGTCTCCGGCGGCACCGGCGGGCCCTCCGACTCGACCATGTTCTACACGCTCTACCTGTACCAGCAGGGGTTCAGCCGGTTCGACATGGGCTACGCCTCCGCGCTGGCGTGGTTCCTGCTCCTGATCATCGCGGCGTTCACCGCCGTCAACTTCTGGGCGGCGAAGTACTGGGTGTTCTATGACGACTGAGTGGCGTCGCCGGCTGGTGGTGCCGGCCAAGCACACCGGCCTGGTCCTGATCGGGTTCGTGATGCTGTACCCGGTGCTGTGGATGGTCGTGAGCTCGTTGCGGCCGGGCGACGAGATCTTCCGCAGCCCCGGCCTGGTCCTCGACAGCCTGCAGACCGAGAACTACGTGGAGGGCTGGAACGCGCTCACCCCGTCGTTCGGGACCTACCTGGTGAACTCGGCGGTGCTGGTGCTCGGCTGCATCGTCGGCAACCTCGTGTCGTGCTCGATGGCGGCCTACGCGTTCGCCCGGTTGCAGTTCACCGGCAAGCGGTGGTGGTTCGGCATCATGCTCGGCACGATCATGCTGCCGATCCACGTGATCATCGTGCCGCAGTACGTGCTGTTCTCCCAGATGGGCTGGGTGAACACGTTCCTGCCGCTGATCGTGCCGAAGATCCTCGCCACCGACGCGTTCTTCGTCTTCCTGATGGTGCAGTTCATCCGCGGCCTGCCGCGCGAGCTGGACGAGGCCGCGCGCATCGACGGCTGCGGCCACCCGCGGATCTTCCTGCAGATCGTCCTGCCGCTGATGACGCCCGCGCTCGCCACCACCACGATCTTCACGTTCATCTGGACGTGGAACGACTTCTTCAGCCAGCTGATCTACCTGACGGACCCGGACATGTACACGGTTCCCGTCGCCCTGCGCTCGTTCGTCGACTCGACGGTGGCGACCTCGTGGGGCTCGCAGTTCGCGATGAGCGTGGTGTCGCTCGTCCCGATCTTCCTCGCGTTCCTCATCGGCCAGCGGTACCTCGTCAAGGGGATCGCCACGACCGGGGGCAAGTAGCCGAAAGGAAAGCTCATGCTCACAGGTAGTCGCCGCGGTACCGCCTGGGCGGTCCTGCTGTCGCTCACCGCGTCGCTGCTCGCGGCCTGCGGGTCCGGTTCCGAAGCGGGTGGGGAGCTCACGACGGAGCAGGTGACGCTGCGCTTCACGTGGTGGGGCGCGGACGACCGGCACAAGCGGACCCAGCAGGTCATCGACATGTTCCAGAAGAAGCACCCGAACATCACCGTCAAGGGTGAGTTCAAGGAGTGGAACGGCTACTGGGACAGCCTCGCCACCACCATGGCGGCCAACGACGCGCCGGACATCATGCAGATGGACGAGCTCTACATCGCCTCCTACGCCGAGCGCGGCGCGCTGCTCGACCTCAACGAGGGCAAGAAGCACCTCGACACGTCGAACTTCGACGACCGGGCGCTCGCCACCGGCACGATCGGCGGCAAGCGGTACGGCGTGCCGGTCGGCCTGGGCATGTACTCGATCATCGCCAACACCGACCTGCTGGCGAAGTACGACATCCCGCTGCCCGACGACACCAAGTGGTCGTGGGACGACCTGAAGAGGATCGGTGAGCAGGTCACGAAGGCCAGCGGCGGCTCGGTGTTCGGCGTGCAGTCGCCGGGCATCAACGACGCGGCGGGGCTCAGCATCCGGGCCCGGCAGCAGGGCAAGGCGATGTTCGACGCCGACGCCAAGGTCGCGCTGACGCAGGAGGTCGCGCGGGACTACTGGCAGTACATCCTCGACCTCACCAAGTCCGGGGCCGCGCCGCCGCCGTCGGTGACCATCGAGAAGGCCTCCGCGGGGCTGAACCAGTCCGCGACGGCGACCGGCACCGCCGCGTTCGGCCTGTGGTGGAACACCCAGCTCACCGCGCTGACCGCGGCCAGCGGCGCGAAGCTCAAGCTGCTGCGGCTGCCGGGCGAGACGCAGGGCGTGCAACCCGGTGCCTACTACAAGTCGTCGATGTTCTGGTCGGTCTCGGCGAGGTCGAAGCACCCCGCGGAGGCGACGGCGTTCGTGAACTTCCTCGCCAACGACGAGCAGGCGGCCGAGGTGCTGCTGACCGAACGCGGTGTGCCGGCCAACCGGAAGATCCGCGAGGCCATCGGGGGCCGGCTCAAGGACACCGACAAGGCCGCCAAGGAGTACCTCGACACTGTCCCGGTCAGCGACCCGCCGAGGACCACGCCGAACGGTGCGAGCACCCTCGACACGATCCTCAAGCGGCACACCGAGGACGTCCTGTTCGGCCGGAGCACCCCCGACCAGGCCGCCGCGTCGTACATCAGGGAAGTGCAGTCCGAAGTGGACGCGGCCAGGTGAGGCGCGCGGCCATCGTCGGCACCGGCGCGATCGCGGCCGCCCACGCGGAGTCGCTGCGGGCGCTGGGGGACCGCGTCGAGCTCGTGGCCGTGGCGGACGTCGACGGCGAACGGGCGGCGGCGTTCGCGAAGGAGTGGGGCGTGCCGCGCGCTCATCCCGGCCTGGCGGAGCTGCTCCGCGCGGAACGGCTCGACCTGGTGCACGTGTGCACACCACCGCGCCACCACGTGCCGATCGCGCTCGACTGCCTCGCCGCGGACGTGCACGTGCTCGTGGAGAAGCCGCCCGCGTTGTCGCTGAGCGAGGTCGACCTGCTGGTCGAGGCCGAGCGGGCCTCGGCGGGCCGGGTCGCGACGGTGTTCCAGCACCGCTTCGGCCCCGCGGCCATCCGGTTGCGGCGGATGGCGGCGGAAGGCGTGCTCGGCAGGTCGCTGGTGGCGAAGTGCGACACGCTCTGGTACCGCGGCGACGCCTACTTCGAGGTGCCGTGGCGCGGCACGTGGGACAGCGAGGGCGGCGGCCCGACGATGGGCCACGGCATCCACCAGTTCGACCTGCTGCTGTCGATCCTGGGGCCCTGGAGCGAGATCCGGGCGCTCGCGGCCCGGCAGGCGCGCGCCGTGCAGACCGAGGACGTCTCGATGGCGCTGGTGACGTTCGCCGACGGCACCGTCGCCTCGGTGGTGAACTCCCTGCTGTCGCCCAGGGAGACCTCGGAGCTGAGGTTCGACTTCGAGCGCGCCACCGTCGAGGTCGAGCACCTCTACGGCTACACCGACGCGCACTGGGCGATCACCCCGGCGCCCGGCCACGACGACGTGGCCGCGAGCTGGCGGGAGAAGCCGTCCGGAGTCGTGAGCGGCCACCGGTGGCAGCTGGCGGCGGTCCTCGACGCGCTCGACAGCGGGGAACCGCCACCGGTCACCCTCGCGGACACGCGGATCACGATGGAGTTCATCGCGGCGCTGTACGCCTCCGCGTTCACCGGCACGGTGGTGAAGGCCGGCGACATCGGTCCGGACGACCCGTTCTACAAGTCCATGGAAGGAGCGGGTGCCCCGTGGGCGGACGCGCGGTGATCACGAGGCAGGACGACGAGGTGCTCGCCGTGTCGGTGGGCGGCGTCGAGATCTTCGAGTACGTGCACAGCCCGTCGACGCCCGCGTTCGAGGGGCCGAAACCCTACCTGCACCCCGTGCGCTCGCTCGCCGGTGACGTGGTGACGGCGTTCCGGCCGCACGACCACCGCTGGCACAAGGGCGTGCAGATGACCGCGACCGACGTGTCGGGCGAGAACTTCTGGGGCGGCGTCACCTACGTGCGCGACCGGGGTTACGTGGCGCTGCCGAACGTCGGCACCATGCGGCACGACGAGTTCGAGATCGCCGCGGACGAGGCGCGGGTGACCGAGCTGCTGTCCTGGTTCACCGAGTCGGGCGAGCACTGGGTCCGCGAGCGTCGTGAGCTCTCCGTGCGCGACGTCGAGGACGACGCATGGACGCTGGAGTTCGCCACGACGCTGATGAACCTGCGCCGGGAGCCGCTGGTCTTCGGCAGCCCGACGACCAACGGCCGCGAGCTCGCCGGCTACACGGGGTTCTTCTGGCGCGGCCCGCGGTCGTTCACCGGCGGCGAGGTGATCGCGGCCGGCGGGGGAGCGGGGCAGGAGATGATGGGGGAGGTGGCGCCCTGGCTCGCGTTCATCGGTCATCACGACGAGGTGGACCGCTCGTCGACGCTGCTGTTCGTCGACCACCCGGACAACAAGGGCACGCACTGGTTCGTGCGCAGCACACCGTTCGCGGCGGTCAACCCCTCGTTCGCCTTCCACGAGACCGTCGAGCTGCCCGCGGGCGAGTCGCTGAGCCTGCGCTACCGGCTCGTCGTCGCTTCCGGGGCGTGGGAGCGGGAGACGCTCGAGTCCTACGTGGAGGCGCACCCGTGGTGACGCCGTTTCCCGGCGGGATAGGCATCTCCGGCCTGCGGGTCTACGACTGGCCCTCGGTCGACGGCTTGTGCGGGGGATCGCCGCACGTCCACCTCGCCTGCTCCGAGTGCTACTGCGTGGTCGGCGGCACCGGCAGCGTGCAGACCCTGACCCGTCGCGGGTTCGCCTCCACGCCGTTGAGCGCGGGAGTGGTCGTCTGGTTCACGCCGGGGACGATCCACCGGCTCGTGAACGACGGCGACCTGCGGATCATCGTCGTGATGCAGAACAGCGGTCTCCCGGAGGCGGGAGACGCGGTGTTCACGTTCCCGGCGGAGGTGCTCGCGGACCCGGGGGAGTACGCGGTGGCGTCCGCCGCGGACGGCGAGGAGGCCGCCCGGCGCCGTCGCGACCTCGCGCTGACCGGGTTCCTGGAGCTGCGCCGGGGAGGCGCCGCCGCGCTCGACGAGTTCTACGCCGCCGCCCTCGCGCTGAAGCGGGAGTCGCTGGCCGACTGGGAGAAGCGGTGGCGGGACGGGGCGCTCGCCTCCGCCGAGCTGACCGGCGCACACCTGGACCGGTTGCGCCACGGCGACCCGGGGCACCTGGCGGAGGCGGACGTCCACGTCCTGCCGGCCGACGCGCCCCGGCGGTTCGGGATGTGCGGCCGGCTCGACGTGCACGATCCGGGTGGAGGAAGATCGGTGCACGGCTGATGACCAGGATTCTGCTGACCTTGCTCGCCGTGCTGTTCCTCGTGCCGGGCACCGCGCACGCCGAGCCGCGCGTCAGTCTCGTCTCCGACACGTTGCTCGACGCCTCGGCGTTGTACTTCGTCTCCTACGACGGCCTGGTGAACAACAACTCGTTCCAGCAGGACGCGATCCTCACGTATGAGGGACGTCAGTACGCCGCGTGGTACACAGCGAGCCGCAACGCCGTGATCGCGCGGCGGGACGTCGGCAGCACGCGGTGGGAATCCGTTGTCCTGTCCCACCGGCTCGGCGCCGACGACTCGCACAACGTCATCTCACTGGGAATCTCCCCGCAGGACAACACGATCCACGTCGCCATGGACACGCATAACACGCGTCTGTTCTACCTGCGGTCCGAACCCGGACTGGCGATCGGCGCGCTCCCGTGGAACGCCGCCGCGTTCGGCGAGGTGCGGCTGACGCTCGGCGGCGTGGAGCTCGGGCCGATGACCTACCCGCGGTTCGTGGTGACGCCCGAGGGCGGGTTGCAGTTCAGCTACCGCACGGGCGGTTCCGGCAACGGCGTCAACGAACTGGCAGAGTACTCCGGCGGCACGTGGCGCAAGCTCGGCGCCTGGACGTCCGCGACGGGGCCGTACACCGGCCCGAACGGTGTCGTCTCGACCACGCGGAACATGTACCTGCACGGGCTGACCTATGACCGGAGTGGACGGTTGCACGCCGCTTTCACCTGGCGTGAGGGCAACCCCGGCGTCCTGTGCAACTCGGGAGGCCTCACCAACCACGACACCGGGTACGTCTACAGCGACGACCGCGGCCGAACGTGGCGCAACGGCGGAGGAGCTGTCGTGGGCACGACCGGCGGCACACCGGTGGGCATCGGCTCGCCGGGTCTCGTGGCCGATCCGCTCGATCCCAACCACGGCTTGATGAACCAGGAGAGCCAAGCGGTGGACGCCCGTGGCCGTCCGCACGTGGTGATCAGCTACGTGCCCGGCCGGTTCACCCAGTGCGTGTCGGACTACGCCCGCCAGCGCGCCCAGCACGGCCGTGTCTTCCACGTCTTCCGGAACGCGGACGGCACGTGGACCAAGCGGGAGGTACCGGTTCCGCCGGAGCACACCCAGCGCACGAAGGTGGTGTTCGACCGCGAGGACAACGTCTACCTCGTGATGCCGCGCGGGAGGATCGTGGCGGCCAGCGCGTCGAGCGGGTGGACGGACTGGACGACGTTGTTCGACCGGCCTTCGCTGCGGGCGTTCGGGGAGGTCAACGTGGATGCTTCCCGCCTCGTCCCGCAGGGCGTGCTGTCGGTGCAGTACCAGCAGACCTCCAGCGGCACCACGCCTTCGCCGATCCGCGTCGCCGACTTCCGCCTGGGCCCGTGACAAAGTTCAATGGCTGACTTTTTCGAATCGGCCGTCGAAGACGGATCGGACCCGCGGTGTTCGACCCGTTCGACGCTATCGTCCTCTTGAAACGTTTCAATTCGGGAGGGGAAGGATGAAGCGGTCAACTCTTTCGGCACTGCTCGCGGTCGTGCTGGCCGCGGGTGGCGTGCCCGCACTCGCCCAGGACGCGCAGGTCTTCCAGGACCGCGCGCTGGTCAGCGTCCGGTCGGTCCACGGCGACGGCAACTTCGTCTCGTGGCGGCTGCTCGGCTCCGACGCCGCGGACGTGGCGTTCGACGTCTACCGCGACGGCAGGAAAGTCAACTCCTCGCCGGTGACGACGGCGACGAGCTACCTCGACACCGGCGCGCCCGCGACGGCGTCCTACGTCGTGCGACCGGTGACGGGAGGCGTGGAACCGGCGGCGGCCACGCGTCCGGTCGGGACGCTCGCGACGAGCAGGGACGTCCCCCTGCAGATCCCGGGGTCCGGCTACGTCGCGAACGACACGTCGGTGGGCGACCTGGACGGCGACGGCGAGGTGGAGATCGTCCTGAAGTGGGATCCCGCCGACGCCAAGGACAACTCGCAGGCAGGCCGCACGGGCAACGTGTACCTGGACGCGTACAAGCTCAACGGCACCCGGTTGTGGCGCATCGACCTCGGCCGCAACATCCGCGCGGGCGCGCACTACACGCAGTTCCAGGTCTTCGACTACGACGGCGACGGCAGGGCGGAGGTCGCCGTCAAGACGGCGGACGGCACGAGGTCCGGCACCGGGCAGGTGATCGGCAACGCGAACGCCGACCACCGCAACGCCGACGGCTACGTCCTCACCGGGCCGGAGTTCCTCTCGGTGTTCCGGGGTACCGACGGCGCCGTGCTCGACACCGAGAACTACCTGCCGCCACGCGGGAACGTGGCCTCGTGGGGCGACAGCTACGGCAACCGGGTCGACCGCTTCCTCGCCGGCACCGCCTACCTGGACGGCTCCCGGCCGAGCATCGTGATGGCCCGCGGGTACTACACCCGCAGCGTGATCGCGGCCTGGGACTTCCGCGGCGGCCAGCTCACGCACCGGTGGACGTTCGACTCGGCGGCCCAGTCCGACCGGGCGGCCTGGGAGGGCAAGGGCAACCACCAGCTCTCCGTGGCCGATGTGGACGGTGACGGCCGCGACGAGATCATCTACGGCTCGATGGCCATCGACGACAACGGCCGGGGCCTGTGGCAGAACAACACCCACCACGGCGACGCGCTGCACGTCGGCGACTTCATCCCGGCCAGGCCGGGGCTCGAGGTGTTCAAGCCGTCGGAGTGGACCACCGAGGTCACCCACTGGATGGGCGACGCGCGCACCGGCCAGATCACCTGGAGCGCACCGGTCTGCGGGTGCGACAACGGCCGTGCCGTCGCCGCCGACATCTGGGCGGGCAACCCCGGCGCCGAGGCGTGGTCGGCCTCGGTCGGCGGCCTGCGCAGCGCGGCCACGGGCGCCCAGGTCTCCGCGCGCAAACCGGGGTCGATCAACTTCGTGGTCTGGTGGGACGGCGACGTCCAGCGCGAGCTGCTGAACGGCACCACGATCGACAAGTACGGCCCCAACGGGGACACGCGGCTGCTCACCGGCTCCGGCGTGGCGTCCAACAACGGCACCAAGTCCACGCCGGCGCTGTCCGCCGACATCCTCGGCGACTGGCGCGAGGAGGTCATCTGGCGCACCTCGGACAACCGGGCGCTGCGCATCTACTCCACCACCGAGCCGACGTCGATCCGGCGGCCGTCGCTGATGGAGGACCGGCAGTACCGGGTGGCCGTGGCGTTCCAGAACACGGGGTACAACCAGCCGCCGCACCCGAGCTTCGCCTCGCCCTGACCGAGCGGTTCCCGCCTGTCGCGCAGAGCGCGGGTGCGGTGGCGACAGCCGCATCTCGCGCTCGGCGCGAAGGCGTTGAGCGCACGGGAAAGCCGGTCGTGGCCGGGGATCGCCCTGGGACGGCGACATGATCGCCCGTGGCGTCAGGACGCCGGGGCGGTGGCCCAGCTCAGCAGCATGCCGAGTGCCTCCGCTGTCGGCGACCCGGTTCGCGGCAGGTAGGTGAGCAGGGAGCGGTCCGGGCGCGCGGGCACGGTCAGCACGTGGTAGTCGAACTCGAGGGTTCCGGCGACCGGGTGCACGAGGCGGGCGGTCCCGAGCCGCTTCTCCCGGACGTCTCCGGTCGCCCACAACCGGCGGAACGGCTCACTGCGGATGGCCAGCTCCCCGACGAGCGACGCCAGGCCCGCATCGCCGGGCCGGCGACCGGTCGCGAGACGGAGCTGGGCGACCGTCTCCGCGGCGATCTCGTCCCAGTTCGCATACCGGGACCGGGCTCCCGGGTCCAGGAACAGCTGCCGTGCGGCGTTGCGCGGGTGTGGCATGCCGCTCACCTCGAAGACCGCCTCCGCCGCGGCGTTCACAGCCACGATGTCCAGGCGAGCGTCGAGCAGCAGCGCGGGCGCGTCGGCGATCGTGTGCAGCAGCCGCACCAGCGGCTCGTCGGATGCGTCCGCTGCCGATGCCGCGCCGGTCCGCTTCGGGCGGGCGAGGTTGCCCAGGTGCTCGGTCTCGACGTCGGAGAGCCGCAGTGCCCGCGCGACAGCGTTGAGCACCTGGTCGGAAACCTGTGCGGTGCGGCCCTGTTCGAGCCGCACGTAGTAGTCGGGGCTGACCCCGGCGATCAGCGCGACCTCTTCCCGGCGCAGCCCCGGCACCCGCCGACGGGTCACGCCCGCCGGTAGCCCGACCTCGTGGGGCTGGATGCGCTCGCGCCGGGTGCGAAGGAACTCGCCGATGTCCGTCTCCACCCGAGCGACGGTACGCCGTCGTGGTGGCCGCAAGGTGGTCCTGCCGGAACCAGGTGCCGGGGTGCCTGTCCCGTCCTCCGGAAGCGGTCGACAGTGGGGTCGGCAACCGGGCCACACGGAAGGCGGGCAGATGCGAGCGGCAGTGGTGAAGGAGTTCGGCGGGCCGGAAGTGCTCCAGGTCATCGACGTACCGACGCCGGAGCCAGGGCCGGGCGAGGTCCTCGTCGAGGTGGCCGGCGCCTCGGTCAGCTTCGCCGACGTCATGGTGCGGACGGGCCTCAACGTCCAGTACGGCGCGACCGCCGCACGAGAGCAGTTCGGGCTGGGTGCGGACGTGGCGGGCACGGTCGCCGCGGTCGGCGCCGGGGTCACCCGGTTCACCGTCGGCGACGCCGTGGTCGGCACGCAGGAGCGGCTGGACCGCCCACTGGGGGCGCAGGCGGAGTACGTCCTGCTGGAGGACTGGGAGCTCGCTCCGGCGCCGGTGGGCGCCGGCCTCGTCGAGTCGGCCACCCTGGGGCTGAACGCGACCACCGCGGACCAGGCTTTGGACGTACTCGGGCTGAAGCCCTCGCAATGGCTGCTCGTGTCCGGCGCGGCCGGTGGGGTGGGTCTCTTCGCGGTCGAACTGGCGCGGCTGCGCGGGCTGCGGGTGATCGCGCAGGGCCGGGCGCGGGACGAGGAGCTCCTGCTGCGCGCGGGCGCGGAGCGGTTCGTTCCGAGCGGTGACGACCTCGTGCCCGCGGTGCGCCGGCTGGTGCCCGGCGGTGTGGACGCCGCGATCGACGCCGCCGACCTGCGGGCTGGTGCGGCGGACGCCGTGCGGCACGGGGGTGCGTTCGTGTCGCTGCTCAACTCGGCACCGATGGCGCGCCGGCAGGTCCGGATGACGAACCTCGCGTGGCACACCGACGGCGAGCGCCTGGCCAAACTCGCCGCGTACGCCGGTGCCGGCCTGATCAGCCTGCGGGTGGCGACGACGTTCCCGCTTGCCCGGATCGCGGACGCGCACGAGGCGCTGGCCGCGGGCGGGCTCCGCGGGCGGATCGTGCTGGTTCCCTGACCGCACCGGGGTGGGAGGTGGTCGTCCCCCTGACGGCCCGGGAACCGCCCGAGCCGCGGGACCGCGGGTTCAGAGGTGCTCGCGCAGGTGGCGCAGCTGCGTCTCCAGGTGGCTGGTGGGCGTGGTGTGCTTGCCGAACGGCGACACCGTGATCTCCTTGGGCGCGCGGACCTCGTGGTACGCGGCGTACACAGTGGACGGTGGGCACGTCTCGTCCATCAGCCCGACGCTGAACAGGCACCGCGCGGTGATCCGCCGGGCCAGCAGAGCGCAGTCGACGTACCGCAGCGTGTTCAGCGCGGTGGGCACGAGCGCGTCGTGCTGCGCGAGGAAGTCGCTGATCTCGGTGTACGGCGGGGTGGTCCCGATGCGGATCGCGCGGTGCAGGTCGCACAGGAACGGCACGTCGGAGTGGCAGACCCGCACCCGGTCGCCGCGCAGTGCCGCCGCGGCCAGGGCGAGCGCGCCGCCCTGGCTGCCACCGGTCACGGCGATGCGACCGGGGTCCACGCCCGGCAGTCCGGCCGCGACGTCCACGGCGCGCGCGGCGTCGAGGTAGAGCCGGGTGTAGTAGTAGTCGTCCGGGCTGGAGATGCCCCTGGTCATCACGCCGGGGTGCTCGGGCCCCGTGCCCGCTCCCGCGTCGGCCGTGGCGCCCACGGACCACCGCCCGCCCTGGGCCCGGCTGTCCATCACGAACGACGCGAAGCCCAGGCTCGGCAGCAGGGTGTGCTGGGCGGGCACGCCGCGGCCGCCGCCGTAGCCGATGTACGTCACGACCACCGGCAGGGGAGCGTCGCCGGGTGGCCGCAGGTACCACCCGCGGACGGGGTGACCGTGCGCGCCGGAGAACTCCACGTCGTACACCGACAACGGCCGGTAGAGGTCCGGCTCGTGCGGCGTCAGCACCGGTGGCGTCGCGGCGGCCGCCGTCCTGGCGAGCTGTGCGGCCCACCACCCGTCGAGGTCGTCCGGTTCCGGCGTGGTGACGCGGTGCCGGAGCAGGTCTTCCTCCGGCATGTCGACAACGGGCACTCGGCTCTCCTCCACAATGTCGCGGTCAGTGCGCCCCTCACCGTACGACGTGCCGGCGTGCCGGGAGGGGAACGCGCGCCCAGTCGACGTCCGAGGCGAGGTGGAAGCCGGGGTAGGAGGGCTGGTTGTAGGAGGTCTGCTGGCGGGCGACCTCCACGCGGTACTGGCGGTCGTGCATGAGCGTGTACATCTTGTGCCTGGTCGGCTCGGTGCTGAGGTGGAACCGCAGTGCCGTGCTGTCCTGGGTGCGCACCACGAGCTCCTCGCGCCAGTCGCCGAACACGTCGGCCACGAGCGAGGGGTTTCCCTTGGTGCCGTTGTTGGTGCGCGTTCCGGTGGCCGTGAGCAGCGTGCCGCGCCGCCAGTCGTCGACGGTCGGCGTGACGTCCTGGGCGCCGTTGACGATCTGCGTGGTCAGGTCGCCGGCCCAGCGGATGCTCATGTTCGTCCCGGGTGACCGGATCTCGAGCTGCCGGCCGTCGGCGCTCCAGATGCCGGCGGAACCGGACCCACCCGGCATGGACGCCCACGTCTCGATGCCGCGCACGTCCGGCCGGACGTCGCCGATCAGGCCGCGGCCGGTGTCCAGCCCGGAGTAGGCGCCGTAGACGACTTCACCGGTCCGCGCGTCGCGCAGGGTGTAGCCGTAGGGGGCCGACCACGCCCCCTCGTGCACCATGTGGATCTCGAGGCCGGGGCGGTCCGGGTCGATGTCGGTGACGTGCAGCGCGTCGCCGTGGCCGATCCGGACCTCGGCGCCGGGGTCCGCGCTGCCCGGTGGCAGGACGCCGGTGGAGCTGTACTCCAGCGATCCGTCGTCGTCGAGCGTCGCGCCGCCGTAGACGACCTCCTGCCGGCCGTCACCGTCGACGTCGGCGACGCTCAACGAGTGCGCGCCCTGCGTGGTGAGCCTCGCGTGGCTGGGGTTGGTGCCGTCGCGGCCGTGCGGGCTGTCGCGGAACGGGTTCGTCATCGGCACCCAGCCGCTGTCGGCGAGCCACCTCTTCGTCAGCCTCCTGCCGTTCCAGTCGTAGGCGGCGACCGCGGACCGGGTGTAGTAGCCGCGGGCGAAGATCGCGGACGGGCGTTCTCCGTCCAGGTACGCGACTCCGGAGAGGAACCGGTCCACGCGGTTGCCCGGTTCGATGCGGCTCATGGCGTAGTCGCCCCACATCAGCCCGTCGTCGTGGCGGCCCGGTTCGTAGCGGACGGTCTGCAGCTCCCGGCCCGTGGCGCCGTCGAACACGGTCAGGTACTCGGGCCCGTCGACGACGAACCCGGCGAACTGCCGCAACCTGTTGCCGGCGCTGCGGGAAGGCGCGTAGACGTCGAGGAAGTGGTCGGCCAGCGCGGCGGCGTCCGGTTCGGACAGCGGGTAGGGGTGGCGCTGCTCGATGCCCATCGCCTGCTCCAGCGTCGCGGGCCAGCGCCCGGCGACGACCTCGGGGTGCGCGTGCCAGCCCCGGAAGACGCCGATCAGGTGCCTGCGGTACCCCTCGGGGCTCAGCCGGTGGTCGTCGCTGTGCGCGTGGCCCGCGCGGACGTCCTCGCGCGGCATCGTGATGAACCGCTCGCGGCCGTCGCGGCCGATGGTCCTGGTGCCCGGCGCCGTCTTCGTCATCAGCTCGGCGCGCCCGTCGCGGTCGAAGTCGTAGACCAGGAACTGCGTGTAGTGCGCGCCCGCGCGGATGTTCACGCCCAGGTCGATCCGGTGCAGCAACGTGCCGTCGAAGCGGTACGTGTCCAGGTACACCGGCCCGGTGTAGCCGACCTGCGAGACGTCCTTGGAGTTGCTGGGATCCCACTTCACGACGTACTCGTACCGGCCGTCGCCGTCCACGTCGCCGACGCTGACGTCGTTGGCGGAGTAGGTGTAGCTCTCGCCGGCCGGCGTCACGCCGTCCGCGGGCTTGCGCAACGGCAGGTCGTGGTGCGCCGCCGCCCACGGCGTCACCGCCCTGCTCCGCCCGAGCGGCACCCCGCGCACGACGGGAGCGACCTGGTAGCGCGCGCCCGGCGGCGCGTCCTGATCGGTGTAGGTGGTGCTGTCGGTGACGGTCGCGACGCGCCGCCCGTCGCGGTAGACCGCGAAGGCCGGTCCCGCGAGTCCGGTGGCGGTCGCGCCCGTGGCCTCGTGCCCGAGCAGGCGCCAGCTCAGGTGCACGCCGTCGCCCGTGGTGGCCGCGACCAGCCCCCGGTCGAGCCGTTCGCCGTATCCAGGTCGCGCGGATGCGGGTGGTTGCCCGGCCAGCAGGACGATGACCACCAGCGGGAGCAGAACGCTTCGTCGCAGGTCCACGGCGGCAACGATGACCCTTCCGCACAGCGCTCCGCAAGGGTCAAATGCCATGCCAGATAAGCGGGTAAGCGTTTTCCGCGACGGTGTGTCGAATGCAGTTCGACGTTCGACGAAGCGTCTGGGTACGGTCAACCGTCAATTGGGAACGTTCCCGCAATCGGCGGTCAACGAACGCGGCATCTGTCCGTAATGTCGTCGAATCGCTTCAACGCCGGAGGTGTCGACGTGGTCACCATCGCGGATGTGGCGAGGCATGCCGGCGTCGCGCCGAGCACCGTCTCCTACGTGCTGACCGGCAAGCGGTCGATCTCGCCGCAGACCCGGTCCAAGGTCAGGGAGAGCATCCGGCTGCTGGGCTACCACCCGCACGCCGGCGCGCGGGCGCTCGCCAGCAGCAGGACGAACGTGGTGGCGCTGGTCCTGCCGCTGCGGCCCGGCGTGCACCTGCCGGCGCTCATGCGGTTCGTGACGGCGGCGGCCACCACCGCGCGCAAGCACGAGATGGACGTGCTGCTGATGACGGCGGACGAGGGTGCCCAGGGGCTGCGGCGCGTCGCGGGCAGCGCCCAGGTCGACGGCTTCCTGATGATGGACGTCGAGCTCGACGACGACCGCGTTCCGCTGCTGCGGCAGCTCCCGCAGCCGTCCGTCCTCATCGGACGACCGGCCGCGGTCGCCGGGCTCACGTGCGTCGACCTGGACTTCGAGGCGGCGGGCGGGCGGTGCGTCGACCACCTCGCCGACCTCGGTCACCGCTACATCGGCTTCCTCGGCGCGCCGAGCGTGGTCTACCAGCGCAACACCGGGTCCGCGCAGCGCGCGATGGCGGGGTTCGGCGCGGCGGCCATGCGGCGCGGCATCGCCTCGACAGCGCTTCCGGCCGACGACGACTACGAGTCGGTCCTGCACTCCGTGCGCGCCTTGCTGCGCGCACAACCGGCGATGACCGCCCTCGTCGTGCACAACGAGGCGGCGCTCGGCTGGGTCGCGGGGAGCCTGCGGGTGCTGGGGCGCCGGGTCCCGGAGGACATGGCCGTGGTGGGCATCTGCCCGGACGACCTCGCCGAGCAGTTGCAGCTCACCTCCGTGCAGCTACCCGCGGAGGAGCTGGGGCACCAGGCGGTGGAGCTGCTCGTCGCACGGCTCAACGGACAGCCGGTGCCGCCGCTCACCCTGCTGGCGCCGAAGCTCATCGGCCGCGCGAGCACCGCGCCGCGTCCGCGCGGCTGACCTCGTCCGGAGCGCCTGGGGCGTGGTAGCGACGGCACGAGAGCTGATCTCGCGCGGATCGTCCGGGTCCGCGGCGGTTTCCGGTGAGCCTGTCGTGGACGGGCCGGTGGAGCCGGGTTCTGTCCGGCCGGACATCCCGACGTCATCGGGTTGTCCGCAGCGGACAGGTTCGGGCGGTGGGCCAACCGGCGGTGCCGTCGGGTCATCGGCTGGCTAAGGTCCGAATTCTGGGAGCGCTCCCAGAACTCTCATCGTCGAGACTTTTCCCAGGAGGTCGTCGTGACCTTGCGATTTCTCCGAGCGGTGGTGACCGGTCTGCTCCTGGCGGCCTGCGTCGTCATCGCCCCGGCCGCGGTGAGCGCCGCGGCCCCCGCGCGCATCATGGCGCTGGGCGACTCCATCACCGGCTCACCGGGGTGCTGGCGAGCGCTGCTGTGGAAGCACCTCCAGGACACCGGCCACACCGGCGTCGACTTCGTCGGCTCGCTGCCCGCGCCCGGCTGCGGCTTCGCGCACGACGGCGACAACGAGGGGCACGGCGGCATCCTGGCGACGAACATCGTGCGGGACAACCTGCTGCCGGGCTGGTTGTCCTCGGCCCGGCCGGACGTGGTGCTGATGCACCTGGGCACCAACGACGTCTGGAGCAACGTCCCCACGGCCACGATCCTCAACGCCTACACCACGATGCTCGGCCAGATGCGGGCGAGCAACCCGGCGGTCAAGCTCGTCGTCGCCCAGCTCGTCCCGATGAACCCGGCCAACTGCTCCGCCTGCGGGCAGCGGGTGATCGACCTCAACAGCGCGATCCCCGGCTGGGCGCGGGCGAACAGCACCGCCGCCTCACCGGTCACCGTGGTCGACCAGTGGACCGGGTTCGACACCGCGGCCGACACCACCGACGGCGTGCACCCCAACGGATCCACCGGCATCCAGAAGATCGAGAGCCGCTGGTACCCGGCGGTGGTGGCCGCCCTGGGCGCGCAACCCCCGGCGGCGGTGGGTCTGCACGTCGAGGGGACGAAGGTCGTCGAGGCGAACGGGTCCGCGTTCGTCATGCGCGGCGTGAACCACGCGCACGTCTGGTACCAGAACCAGACCAGGGCCTTCGCCGACATCAAGTCCTTCGGCGCCAACACGGTGCGCGTCGTGCTCGGCAGCGGCCAGCGGTGGGGACCCACCCCGGCCGCCGAGGTCTCGAGCGTCATCGCGCTGTGCAAGCAGTCGAAGCTGATCTGTGTCCTCGAAGTCCACGACACCACCGGGTACGGGGAGCAGAGCGGGGCCGCGAGCCTGGACCAGGCGGCGACCTACTGGATCAGCGTGGCCGAGGCGCTCAAGGGTCAGGAGAACTACGTCATCATCAACCTGGGCAACGAGCCGTTCGGCAACAACGCCGAGGTCAGCGCCACGTGGGCGAGCGCAACGAGCGGGGCGATCAGCCGCCTGCGCGGCGCGGGGCTGCGGCACCTGCTGATGGCCGACGCGCCGATGTGGGGCCAGGACTGGGCGAACATCATGCGCGACAACGCGGCCTCGGTGCTCAACGCCGACCCGCAGCGCAACACCGTGTTCTCCATCCACATGTACGGCGTCTACAACACCGCGGCGAAGGTCAACGCCTACTTCGACGCCTTCCGGACCGCCGGCCTGCCCCTGGTGGTGGGGGAGTTCGGGCACAACCACAGCGACGGCGACCCGGACGAGGACACGATCATGGCCCAGGCGCAGGCCCGCGGCCTCGGGTACCTCGGCTGGTCGTGGAGCGGCAACAGCGGCGACGTCGCCTACCTCGACATGGTCAACTCCTTCAACCCCGCGAGCCTCACCCCGTGGGGTGAGCGCTTCCTCAACGGTGCCAACGGAGTCCGGCAGACGTCCAGGGAGGCCACCATCTTCGGCGGCGGTCCCGGTGACACCCGGCCGCCGTCGGCGCCCGGCACCCCGGCGGCCTCGGGCGTGACGTCCACCGGCCTCACCCTGAGCTGGACGGCGTCGACCGACGACGTCGGCGTCACCGGTTACGAGGTGCTCCGCGCGGTGGGCAGCGGCTCGTTCGCGCAGGTGGGCTCGACGGCGACGACGACGTTCGCCGACACGGGCCTGAGCCCGTCGACCACCTACCGCTACCAGGTGCGGGCCAGGGACGCGGCGGGCAACGTCTCGGCCGTGTCGGGCACCGGCACGGCGACGACGAGCGCGGGCGGTGGCACCGGCGCGTGCAAGGTCGGCTACTCCGCCCAGAACTGGGGCGGCGGCAACGGGTTCACCGCGAGCGTCACCATCACCAACACCGGTACCGGCGCGGTGAACGGCTGGACCCTCGCCTTCAGCTACCCGAGCGGTCAGCGCGTGACCCTGCCCGGATGGGGAGCGGCGTTCACCCAGTCCGGTGCCGACGTCACCGCGACGAACCTCGCGTGGAACGGCACGCTGGCGCCGAACGCGTCGGCGAACATCGGGTTCAACGGCACGCACGGCGGCTCGAACCCGGCGCCGACCTCGTTCTCCCTGAACGGAAGTGCCTGCACGACGGCCTGATGCGGCGACCACCGGCCCCGGCGCACCGCCGGGGCCGGTTCGCGTTTAAACGATTCAAACGAGCTGTCCGGTTCAGGACAGCTTGGTCGCGTGCGACTTGACACCTCCCGCAAGTCCCAAGACCCTGGCTTCCGCCTCGCGGTGTTGAAACGTTTCATCCAGCGACGAAGGTGGAGACGACGTGCGCAGACGGGAGTTCCTGAGGACATCGGCCGTCGGGCTGTCGGCGGCGGCGCTGCCGGTCGGGACGGCGCAGGCCGAACCGGACGAGCGGCCGGGCGGGATGCGCGTCGTGCGCACCACCGTGGAGTACGCGGAGACGTTGCTGGGCACCGACGTCACCCGGCCCCGGCTGGGCTGGGTGCTCGCGGCGGGCGGCACCGGCGCCAGGCAGACCGCGTACGAGGTGGAGGTCGGCACCGCACCGGGGCGTGCCGACGTGTGGCGGTCCGGCCGGGTCGCCTCCGACCGCACGACCGGAATCCCGTTCGAGGGCGCGCCGCTGAAACCGCGCACCCGTTACCACTGGCGCGTTCGCGTGTGGGACGGCGCGAACCGGCCGTCGCCGTGGAGCACGGGCAGCTGGTGGGAGACCGCACTGCTCGGCACGCCGTGGCAGGCGCGCTGGATCGGTGCACCGGACACCTCGATCGGCTTCACCGGCGCCTCGTGGATCTGGTCCGCCACGACCCCGGCGGCGAGCCGCTGGTTCCGCACCGCCGTCGACCTCCCGGCGGACGCGGTGCGCGCCCGGCTGGTCGCGACGGCGGACGACGACTTCACGTTGTACGTCAACGGGTCCCAGGTGCTGCACGTACCGGAGGAGGCCGACGTCTGGAAGGTCGGCCAGCGCGCGGACGTCACCGGGCTGGTGGGCAGGCGGGCGGTGCTCGCCGTGCGGGCCACGAACAGGTCGGAGGGGCCGGCCGGGCTGCTGGTCCGGCTGCTCGTCGACCTCCGGGACGGACAGCGCGAGGTCGTCACCGGCCCCGGCTGGAAGGTGGCCGAGACCGAGCAGCCGGGGTGGCAGAACGCGGACTTCGACGACTCGGCCTGGACGCCGGCCACCGTGCTGCACCCGTACGGACAAGGCCCCTGGGGCGCGGGCGTCACGGTGCGGGAGCAGCCTGCGCCGTTGCTGCGCAAGGAGTTCACGCTCGGCAAACCGGTCCGGCGGGCCCGGCTCTACATCTCCGGTCTCGCCTACCACGAGACGGAGATCAACGGCCGCCACGTCGGTGAGCGGGTGCTGGATCCCGGGTTCACCGACTACGACAACACCGTCCTGTACGCGACGCACGACGTCACGAGCCTGGTCCGCGGCGGCCGCAACGCGATCGGCGTGACGCTCGGCCGCGGTTTCTACGGCATGAAGACGCCGAACGTGTGGCGGTGGGAGCGGCCGCCGTGGCACGACGAGCCGAAGCTGCTGGCGCAGCTCGAGATCGACCACCCGGACGGCACCCGCACGACGATCACCTCCGACGAGTCGTGGCGGCTGACCGACGGCCCGACCGTGTCGAACTCCCTCTACACCGGCGAGACCTACGACGCCCGGCTCGCCCCGCGCGACTGGACGAAACCGGGCTTCGACGACAGCGGGTGGCAGACCTCGCCGGTCCGGCCCGCGCCGAAGGGCGCGCTGAAAGCCCAGGAGCACGAACCGATCCGCGTGGTCGAGTCGGTCACACCGGTCGCGGTCGCGACCCCGCGGCCCGGCGTCTTCGTGGCGGACATGGGGCGCACGATGTCGGGCTGGACGCAGCTCACCGTCACCGCGCCCGCGGGCACGGTGGTGCGGCTCAAGCACGGCGAGACGCTGAACGCCGACGGCACCGTGCGGATGGAGAACGGTCACGTCACCGGCAGCCGCATCCAGCTCGACGAGTACGTCTGCGCCGGCGGCACGGAGACCTGGGAGCCGAAGTTCTCCTACAAGGGCTTCCGCTACGTCGAGGTGACCGGCCTGACCTCCGCGCCCCGGCTGGTCGGCAGGGTCGTGCACTCGGACGTGCCGCAGGTCAGCACGTTCCGGTGCGCGGAGCCGCTCTTCGAGCAGTACGACGCCGCGATGCGCCGCACGGTGGTGAACAACCTGCACGGCATCCCCACCGACACCCCGACCTACGAGAAGAACGGCTGGACCGGTGACGCCCAGGTCGGCACGCCGTCGATGCTCGCCGAGTTCGGCCTGGCCAAGTTCTTCACCAAGTGGCTCGGTGACCTCGCGGACAGCCAGGACGAAGCCGGGCAGCTCCCGGTGATCGTGCCGAGCGGGGGCTGGGGATACCGGGAGCTGGCGCCCGCGCCGGAGTGGACGACGGTGTACCCGTTCGTGCTGCGCGAGATGTACCGGATCTACGGCGACGACCGGCTGCCCGCGCAGCACTGGCCGGTGCTCACCCGGTACCTGGACTGGGAGATCGGCAGGCTGCGCGACGGGCTCGCGGTCACCGCCCTCGGTGACTACCTGCCGCCCGGCTCCGGCGGCCTGCCGCCCGAGGACACCCGGCTCACGGCGACCGCCTACCTCTACCGGGCGTTGCTGCACACCGCCGAGCTCGGTGACGTGATCGGCAGGCCCATGCCGCGGTACCGCGAAGTCGCCGCGAACCTGGTGGAAGCGTTCAACAAGACCTTCCTCGACGGCTACTACCGCACCGCCCAGGACCCGGACTACCGGCAGACCTCCAACGCGATCCCGCTGGCGTTCGGCATGGTGCCCGCCGGGTCCGTCCAGGCCGTCGCCGACAAGCTCGCCGCCGAGATCCGGGCGAACGGCAACCACGTCAACGTCGGCTGTCTCGGCGCGAGCGTGTTGTTGCAGGCGTTGAGCGACCACGGCCACGCCGACGTCGCGCACGCCATGGCGACGGAGCGGTCGTACCCGAGCTGGGGCCACTGGTTCGAGAACGGCGCCGACACCATGTGGGAGATGTGGGACACCGGCACGCGCTCGCGCAACCACTACTTCAAGGGCACCGTCGTGCAGTGGCTGTACGAGCACGTGGCCGGGTTGCGACCGGGTGACGCGGGATACCGGACGTTCACCGTCAAGCCCAACGCCACGGCTGGGGTGTCCTGGGCGCGTCTCGAGTTCGAGAGCGTGCGCGGACGCATCGGCGTGGCGTGGGCCAAGGTCGACGGCGTGCTGCGCCTCACCGTCAAGGTGCCGGTCGGCTCCACGGCGGAGGTGCACGTGCCCGGCGGATCGGTGGTGCCGGTCCCGCACGGGCGCTGGACGTTCAGCGGAACAGCCTGAGCGGAACGGCCTCGGCGAGCATGCGGTAGCCCGCGGGGTTGAGGTGCAGGTGGTCCCCGACGTCCGCGGCGGGCACGAGCCGCCGCGGACTCGCGGGATCGCGCACGGCGGCGTCGAAGTCCAGCACGGCGTCGAACCGCCGGCTCGCGCGGATCCAGCGGTTCACCGCCTGCCGGGCCGACTCGCGCAGCCCGCCGGGGTCGTCGTAGTTGCTGCCGCCGAAGGGGAGGAGGGTCGCGCCGTAGACCTCGATGTCGTGAGCACGCGCGCGGTCGACGATCTGCTGGTAGGCGGCGATCAGGTCGTCGGCGACCGCCTTCTGCGCCGGCTCGGTGGGCTCGGCCGTGCCGATGTCGTTGACGCCCTCGAAGAGGATCAGCCACCGGACCCGGCTCTGCGCGATGAGGTCGCGGTCGAGCCGGGCCAGCACGCTCGGGCCGAGCCCGTCGCGCAGCACCCGGTTGCCGCCCGCCGCCTGGTTGAGCACCGGGACGTCGTTGCCGCGCAGGCGGTCGAAGAGCTGGTCGGGCCAGCGGTCGTTGCCGTTGGTGGTGGAGCCGCGCCCGTCGGTCAGCGAGTCGCCGATCACCACGACGGCGTTCGCGGAGGACTGCACCTCGACGCCGCTGAGGAAGTACCAGTGGTCCACGGGTGTCGCGCCGGGCAGCTCCACGGCCTCGGTGTGGTTGCCGGCCAGGAGGTGGGACGTGGTGCGGGAACCGGGGTGCGAGGTGATCTCGGCGGATGCCTGCCCGCGTGCCAGGTAGGTGGTCACCGCGAGGTTCGTGCCGGCTTGCAGGGTGAAGTCCAGCGGGTCGGACACGACCAGCGCGCCCGGCGGGACGTCGGCCCAGGGGTGGCCGTTGAACGTGACCCGGCGCGTGGTGCCCGGCTGGACCGCGCTGACACCCGCGCGTCCGTTCTGCGGCAGTGCCACGGTGACGGCGGTGAGCGGGAGCACCGCGCCGCCGAAGGCGTTGCTGAAGCGCAACCGCATCCGCCTCCCGCCGGTGGTGACCCGGACCGTCTGGCGCAGCGTGGCGTCCGCCAGCACCACACCCTCCCCGGTGAAGGGCGGCGGCGGCATGTTGTGCGGTTCGGTGAGCTGGGGCATCGCCACCCAGGTGTGCACCCAGCGGGAGCGGGAGGGAACTCGGGCTCGCGCCACGGCGGGGGTGAGCACACCGGTGGCGGCCAGGCCCAGGAAGGAGCGCCTGCGCATCTGTGCCGTCCTTTCGTCAGCGGGGCTGATAACGGCGGAGCGGCTGCGTCCTTCCTACCAGCTTCCGGAGGTCGGCGAGAGTGCCCCGGACGGCTCCGGCGGCACGCGCCTGCACGAGGACGTTGCCCAACGCGGTCGCCTCGGCCGGTCCCGCCACCACGGGCAGGCCGCAGGCATCGGCGGTGAGCTGGCAGAGCAGCTCGTTGCGCGAGCCGCCACCGACGATGTGCACGACCTCGACCTCCTTGCCGGACAACCGTTGCGCGTCCGCGATGGCGTCGCGGTGGGCCAGCGCGAGACTGTCCAGCACGGACCGCACGACCTCCGCCCGCGTCATGCTCTTCCCGCACCAGCGCTCGATGCGGGAGGGCATGTCGCCGGGAGGGAGGAACACCGGGTCGTTGGGGTCGAAGACGGCCCCCGTGGCGGTCGCCGCCTCCCGCAGCAGCGGTTCCAGCTCGGCGCCCCAGACCCGCAGGCATTCCTGCAACAGCCAAAGCCCCATCACGTTGCGCAGGTAGCGGACGGTGCCGTCGACGCCTCCCTCGTTGGTGAAGTTGGCCGCCTTGCTCTCCGGCGTGAGCACGGGTCCGGTGAGCTCGACGCCGACCAGTGACCAGGTGCCGCACGAGATGTAGGCGAACCGCTCGGTCTCGGCGGGCACGGCGACGACGGCGGAGGCGGTGTCGTGCGAGCCGACCGCGGTGACCGGGATGCCGCGGTGGGTGCCGGCCGGGTCGCCGGGGTGGCGCAGCGCCGGGAGCAGGCCCGGCGGCAGGTGCCGGGTCAACCCGTCCGACCACCGTCCACTCCGGACGTCGATCAGGCCGGTCGTGGTCGCGTTGGTGTACTCGGCGCCGCGTTCGCCGGTCAGCCAGTAGGAGATCAGGTCGGGGATGAGCAGGAGGTGGGCGGCCTGGGGCAGCAGCGGTTCCGCCATGAGCTGGAACATCGTGTTGAACGGCTGGAACTGCAGGCCGTTGATCTCGTACAGGCCCTCCGGCGGCACGATGCCGTCGGTGCGGGAGTCGCGGTAGTGCACGGGCTCGCCGAGCAGCTCGCCGCGCGCGTCGAGCAGGCCGTAGTCGACGGCCCAGCTGTCGATGCCGATGCTGTCGATGCCGTGGCTCCGGCTTGCGAGCCGGAGCCCGGTGAGGACCTCGCGGTACAGGCCGGACACGTCCCAGTGCAGCGCGTCCCCGCGGCGCACCGGCCCGTTGGGGAACCGGTGCACCTCCTCCATCCGCACCTCGTCCGCGGTGACGATCCCGCGCACCACCCGGCCGCTGGACGCGCCGAGGTCGACGGCCGCGACCACCGTCATCGCAGGAACGCCGCTGCCACACCGGCGTCGACCGGCACGTGCAGCCCCGTGGTGAGCGACAGGTCGCCGGCGGTCAGCGCGAACACCGCCGCCGCCACGTGCTCGGGCAGCACCTCGCGCTTGAGCAGCGTGCGCTGGGCGTAGAACGCGCCGAGCTCCTCCTCCGGCACGCCGTAGACGGCGGCGCGCTGGGCGCCCCAGCCGCCCGCGAAGATGCCGGACCCGCGCACCACGCCGTCGGGGTTGATGCCGTTGACCCGGATCCCGTCCGCGCCCAGCTCGGCGGCCAGCAACCGCACCTGGTGCGCCTGGTCGGCCTTCGCGGCGCCGTACGCGACGTTGTTCGGGCCCGCGAACACCGCGTTCTTGCTGGAGATGTAGACGATGTCGCCACCCATGCCCTGCGCGCGCATCACCTTCGCCGCCTGTTGCGACACCAGGAACGAGCCCTTGGCCATCACGTCGTGCTGCAGGTCCCAGTCCGCCTCGGTGGTGTCCTCCAGCGGCTTGGAGATCGACAGCCCGGCGTTGTTGACCACCAGGTCCACCCCGCCGAACGCGAGCACCGCCGCGCGGAACGCCTCGGCGATCCCCGCGGCGTCCGTGACGTCCACGGTCACCGGCACCGCCACGTCGGCCGATCCGATGCTCTCGGCGACCTCGCGCGCGCCGGCGGCGTCGCGGTCGGCCACCACGACGCACGCGCCTTCCGCGGCCAGCCGCCGGGCGACCGCCCTGCCGATGCCCGACCCGCCGCCGGTGACGAGTGCCACCCGCGTGGCGAGCGGCTTGGGCTTCGGCATCCGCTGCAGCTTGGCCTCCTCCAGCGCCCAGTACTCGATGCGGAACTTCTCGCGTTCCTCGATCGGCGTGTACCGCGAGACCGACTCCGCGCCGCGCATCACGTTGATGGCGTTGACGTAGAACTCGCCGGCCACGCGCGCGGTCTGCTTGTTCCTGCCGAAGCTGAACATGCCGACCCCCGGCACGAGCACGACGGCCGGGTCCGCGCCGCGCATCGGAGGGCTGTCCGGCTCGGCGTGCCGCTCGTAGTACGACCGGTAGTCGTCGCGGTAGGCGTCGTGCAGCTCCTTGAGCCGCGCGACGACGTCCGGCAGCGGCGCGGACGGCGGCAGGTCGAGCACCATCGGCCGGACCTTGGTGCGCAGGAAGTGGTCGGGGCACGACGTGCCCAGCGCGGCCAGCTCCGGGTGCCGTTCGCGGGAGAGGAAGTCCAGCACCACCGCGGTGTCGGTGAAGTGGCCGACCTGGGGGCTGTCCGTGGAGGCCAGGCCGCGGATCACCGGCGCGAGCGCGGCGGCCCGTTCGCGGCGTTCGGCCTCGGGCAGCGGTTCGTGGACCACCGGGCCGAACGGTTCGGCACGGCCGTGTTCGTCCAGGTAGCGCTGCGCGGTCTGGATGATTTCCAGCGACCGGGCCTCGCACTCCTCGCTCGTCGCACCCCACGCGGTGATGCCGTGCCCGCCCAGGACCACGCCGATGGCCTGCGGGTGGTCCCGCCGCACGGCCGCGATGTCCAGGCCGAGCTGGAAACCGGGCCGCCGCCACGGCACCCACACCACGCGTTCGCCGAAGCACGCCTTCACCAGCGCCTCGCCGTCCGCGGCGGTCGCGAACGCGATGCCCGCGTCCGGGTGCAGGTGGTCGACGTGGGCCGCCTCCACGAGCCCGTGCATGGCCGTGTCGATCGACGGCGCCGCGCCGCCCTTGCCGTGCAGGCAGAAGTCGAACGCGGCGACCATCTCGTCCTCGCGCTCCACGCCGGGGTACACGTCGGTCAACGCGCGCAACCGGTCGAGCCGCAGCACGGCGAGCCCCGCCTCCGTCAGCGTGCCCAGGTCACCACCGGATCCCTTGACCCACATCAGGTCCACCGGCTGTCCGGTGACGGGGTCGGGCGACGAGCCCTTGGCGGAGGTGTTGCCACCGGCGTAGTTGGTGTTGCGCGGATCGGCTCCGAGCCGGTTGCTCCGCCGCAGCAACGCTTCGACCTGCTCCATCACGCACCCCACCCGGCGGCCTCGCCGCCGACTCGTTCCCGGACGATCCGCTCGGCGTACCCGGACCGCCGGTACGCGGTCATCGGGTCCGGGTCCAGCCCCATCTCCTCGCGCAGCTCGCGCAGCAGCGGGCGGACGTCGGTGTTGTAGGCGTCCATCAACGCGCCGTTCGCCGCCAGCACGTCACCGGCGCGCTGAGCCGCCGCCAACGCCTCCCGGTCGACCAGCAGCGCCTTGGCGGTCGCCTCCTGGACGTTGAGCACCGAGCGGATGATCGCCGGGATCTTCGGCTCGATGTTGTGGCACTGGTCGAGCATGAACGCGATGCCCGCGGCCGGGTCCAGCGCGTCCGCCAGCACGATCTCGTGCATGATCCGGAACAGCTGGAACGGGTCGGCCGAGCCGACCATCAGGTCGTCGTCGGCGTAGAAGCGCGAGTTGAAGTCGAAGGCGCCGAGCTTCCCGGCCCGCAGCAGGAACGACACGATGAACTCGATGTTCGTCCCCGGCGCGTGGTGCCCGGTGTCGATCACCACCTGCGCCTTCTCGCCCAGCTCCAGGCAGTGCGCGTACGCCGTGCCCCAGTCCGGCACGTCGGTCGCGTAGAAGGCGGGCTCGAAGAGCTTGTACTCCAGCAGCATCCGCTGGTCGTCACCGAGCCGGTCACAGGTCTCGCGCAACGCCTCGGCGAGCCGGTCCTGCCGGGCGCGCAGGTCGTCCTGCCCCGGGTAGTTGAGGCCGTCGGCGAACCACAGCTTGAGGTCGCGCGAGCCCGTCTGGTCCATGATGTCGACGCACTCGAGCAGGTGCCCGATCGCCTTGCGCCGCACCGCCGGGTCCGGGTGGCACACGCTGCCGAGCTTGTAGTCGTCGTCCTGGAAGACGTTGGAGTTGATGGCGCCGAGCGCGACCCCGCGGTCGCGGGCGTACTCGGCCAGCTTGCCGTAGTCGTCGGTCCTGTCCCACGGGATGTGCAGCGCGACGGTCGGCGCGACACCGGTGAGCCGGTGCACGACCGCCGCGTCGTCGATCTTCTCGTAGGGCGTGCGCGGAACACCCGGCTGGGCGAAGACCTTGAACCTGGTGCCGGAGTTGGCGTACGCCCACGAGGGCGTCTCGATCCGTTGCCCGCGCAACGCGTCCTTCACACTCATCGTTCTCCTCAAAGCGTCTCAGTCGAGGTGGAAGACCTCGTCGAGCGGCCGCATCCGTTCGTCGGCGTTGCCGTCGCCGACGAAGAACTCCGCCATCTCGGCCTGCCAGCGCGCGTTCACCCCGGTGCGGGCCATCCCGGCCAGCGCCGCGTCGAAGTCGTCGCACTCGAGGTAGCCGACCAGCAGACCGTCCCCGGCGAGGAAGAGGGAGTAGTTGCGCCATCCCGCCTCGCGCAGGGCGGCCAGCATCTCGGGCCAGACCTCGCGGTGCCGTGCCCGGTACTCGTCGAGCCGGTCGGGCCGGACCCGCAGGGTGAAGCAGACGCGCACGTCAGAAGTCGAACTGGTCGATGTTGTCCTTGGTGAACACGGTCGGCGGTCCGAGGACGACCTCGCCCTTGGCGCCGATCGTGTACTCACCGAGGTCACCGGCGTCGTACTTCTCGCCTTCGGCACCGGTGATCTGGCCGGAGGCGAGCGCGGCGGCGGTGCGGGTGGCGAGGTAGCCGAGCTTGCTCGGGTCCCACAGCGCGAACGACTTGACCGTGCCGTCCTGGACGAACTTGCGCATCTGGTTCGGCGTGCCCAGCCCGGTGAGCTGCACCTTGCCCTTGTACTCCGACGAGCTGAGGTAGCGGGCGGCGGCCGCGACACCGACGGTGGTCGGCGAGATGATGCCCTTGAGGTTCGGGTGCGCCTGCAGCAGGCCCTGGGTCTTCTGGAACGACGTCTGGTCGTCGTCGTTGCCGTACGCGGTCTCCACGAGCTTCAGGCCCGCGTACGCGGGCTTCGCGAGCTCGGTCTTCATGACCTCGATCCAGGCGTTCTGGTTGGTGGCGTTCGGCGTCGCGGACAGGATCGCGATCTCCCCGCTGCCGCCGACCGCCTCGGAGATCAGCTTCACCTGGCCGGCCGCGATCTCGTTCGAGGTGGCCTGGTTGATGAACACGTCCCTGGCGTCGGGCGCGGCGTCGGAGTCGAACGTGACGACCTTCAGCCCCTGCGAGCGCGCGGACTTGAGCGCCGGCGCGACGGCGTTCGCGTCGTTCGCGGAGATCACCAGCGCGTCCTGCCGCTGCTGCGCGGCGGTGTTGATGTAGGTGACCTGCGAGGAGGCCGCGGCGTCGGACGGGCCGGTGGCCTTGACCTCGGCCTTGATCGAGCCGCCCGCGTTCTCCGCACCCTTCTGCGCCACCGCGAAGTACGGGTTGTTGACCTGCTTCGGCAGGAACGTGATCTTCAGGTTCTCCTTGAGCGGGGCGTTCGGGTCGGCTTTCGCGGAGCCGGTGGCGGCACCGGTCTGCTGGCCGGCGCTGTCCTTGGTGGTGCCACCGCAGGCGGTGAGCGCGACGGCCCCGGACATCACCAGGGCGAGCACCAGGCGTGTGTTCATGGCGTGACCTTCCTCAAGGTTGCGACGCGTCGGGTGATCGAGGGGGCGAGAACGCTCACCAGCAGCAGGAGACCGGTGACGATGGTGAGGACCTCCGTGGAGGTGTCCTGCAGGATCAGCAGGTTGCGCAGGCCGCCCAGCAGCAGCACGCCCGCGAGCACGCCGAAGAGCGAGCCCCTGCCGCCGAAGATGGACACGCCGCCGAGCAGGACCGCGGCGACGACGGCCAGTTCGAGCCCGACGCCGTTGTCCGCGCGGGCGCTCGAGAAGCGGAACGTGTAGACGATGCCCGCGACCGCGGCCACCGCACCGGCGAGCACGAAGAGCGTGAGCTTGACGCGCTTGACCCGGATGCCGGAGAAGCGCGCGCCCTCCTCGTTGGCGCCGATCGCGTAGACGGACCGGCCGAACGAGCTGGCGTGCAGGGCCACGCCGAACAGGAGCGCGAGGACGGCCGCCAGCACGATCGGGTACGGGATGTCCGTGCCGGGCACCGGGGTGGTGCCGAAGTCCGTGTAGGCGGCCGGGAAGTCGGCGACCGCGGTGTCACCCAGCACCACCAGCGCGAGGCCGCGGTAGAGCGCGAGCGTGCCGATGGTGACCGCGAGGCTGGGCAGGCCGAGCCTCGTGACGAGCAGCCCGTTGACCGCTCCCGCCAGCGCGCCGGCGACGACGACCACCGGGAGGATCGTCTCCAGCGGCCAGCCGGCGTTCCACAGCCAGCCCACCAGCGCGCTGGCCAGGCCCAGCACCGAGGCCACGGACAGGTCGATCTCGCCCGCGACGATCACCAGCGTGAGGGGCAGCGCGATGAGCGCGATCTCACCGATGTCGAGGCCGAGGTAGAAGAGGTTGCCGCCGGACAGGAACGACCCGTCCGTGCTGACCTGACCGGTCAGCGCGACGACGATCAGCAGGAACACCAGCGCGGTCTCCCACCGCAGGAGGTTACGCATGGCTGGTCCCTTCCGCGCTGCGCAGGGCCCTCGCGAGGCGCAGCGCCAGCAGCCGGTCGACGGTGATGGCGCTGAGCAGCAGCGCGCCGGAGATCGCCTGCTGCCAGAACGCGGGGATCTGCAGCACCACCAGGCAGCTCGTGATGGTGCCGAGCAGCAGCGCTCCGAGCGCGGCCCCCGCGACCGTCCCGGATCCGCCGAAGATCGCGACGCCGCCGACCACGACCGCCGCGACGACCTGGAGCTCCAGCCCGGTTCCCGCGGCCGCGTCGACCGTGCCGTACCGGGCGACCCACAGCGCGCCGGCCAGCCCCGCGACCAGTCCGGACAGGACGAACGTGGTCAGCGTGCGCCTGGCGACCGGGATGCCCGCGAGCGCGGCCGCCTCGGGGTTGGAGCCGAGCGCGTACAGCTCGCGTCCGGACCGGTAGGAGCGCAGGTAGACGGCGGCCACCGCGACGATGGCGAGGGTGATCAGCACCAGGACCGGGATGCCGAGGACCCGGCTGCTGCCCAGGGCGAGCAGTGCGTCCGGGAGGTCGGCGGCGTTGACCTGCCTGCCTTGCGCCAGCGCGTAGTCGACGCCGCGGAAGACGTACAGCGTGCCGAGGGTGACCACGAGGCTGGGGACGTTGCCCAGCGCGACGAGGAGACCGTTGAGCAGGCCGCAGGCCAGCCCGACGGCGACGCCGAGCCCGATGCCCGCCAGGAGCGGGGTGCCGGGGTGGTCGGCGAAGTGCTGCGCGGTGAGGAAGGCGGACAGCCCGAGGACCGACCCCACGGACAGGTCGACGTTGCGGGTCACCACGACCAGGGTCTGGCCCACGGCGAGGAGGGCGACGATCGAGGCGTTGAGGAGGAGGTCGCGCAGGCTCTGCGGCTGGACGAACCGCGGGTTCACGATCGCCGTGGGGATGACGACCAGGGCGAGGGCGACGACGATGCCGAGCTCGCGGACCCTGCCGACCCTGGTGGAGAGGCGGCGGGCCGTGGTGCGGCGGTTCGAGGGTGGCGCGACGGCGTCGCCGAGCTGGGTCGTCATGGCGCCACCGGCTGTCCGGCCGCCGCCAGCGCGACCCGGTGCTCGGTCGCCTCCGCCCGCGACAGCTCCTCCACCAGCCGGCCCTCGTGCATCACCAGCACCCGGTCGGCCATCCCGAGCACCTCCGGCAGCTCCGAGGAGATCATCAGCACCGCCACGCCCTGCCCGGCCAGCTCCGACAGCAACCGGTGCACCTCGGCCTTGGTCCCGACGTCGATGCCGCGCGTCGGCTCGTCCACGATCAGCACGGAGGGCTGGCGTGCCAGCCACTTGGCGAGCACGACCTTCTGCTGGTTGCCGCCGGAGAGAACACCGACGGGGTCGCTCAGCCGCGCGAACTTCAGCCGCAGCTTGACCGCCCAGTCCCGGGCCAGCGCCCGTTCGGAACGGCGGCGCAGCAGCCCGAACGTCGACAGCCTGCCCAGCGAGGCGAGCGCGGTGTTGCGCTCGATCGACGCGTCCATCACGAGGCCCTGCTGGCGGCGGTCCTCCGGGACGAACCCGATGCCCGCGGCCATCGCGGCGGTGGGGGAGCCGTGCTTCAGCTCCTTGCCGCGCACGAGCACGGAACCGCCGTCGGGCCGGTCGATGCCGAACACCGCCCGCGCGACCTCGCTGCGCCCGGCGCCGACAAGTCCCGACAGCGCGACGATCTCGCCCGCGCGCACGTCGAACGACACGTCGGTGAACACGCCCTCACGGGTCAGGCGCCGCACGGACAGCAGCACCTCGCCCGGTGTCGTGTCCTGCTTGGGGAAGAGCTGCGACAGCTCGCGGCCGACCATCCGCCGCACCAGCGAGTCCGGTGTCTCACCGGAAAGCTCACCAGACCACACGAACTCGCCGTCGCGCAGCACCGTGGCCCGCTGGCACAACGCGAAGACCTCGTCGAGCCGGTGCGACACGAACAGCACCGCCGAGTCCTGGTCGCGCAACGCCCGCACCACACCGAAGAGCCGCTGGACCTCGTGCGCGGACAACGCGGCCGTCGGCTCGTCCATGACGATCACGCGGGCGTCGAAGGACAGCGCCTTGGCGATCTCCACGAGCTGCTGGTCCGCAATGGACAGTCCCCGCGCCGGACGGGCCGGGTCGAGCCGCACACCCAGGCGGGAGAACAGCTCCGCCGTGCGGGCGTGCATCTGCGCGACGTCGATGCGGCGGCCGAGCCCGAGCGGCTGGCGGCCCATGAACACGTTCTCCGCCACGGACAGGTCGCCGAACAGCGTCGGTTCCTGGTAGATGATCGCGATGCCCGCCGCGAGCGCGTCGGCAGGGCCGGAGAACTTCCGCGCGACGCCGTCGACGAGCACCTGGCCCGCGTCCGGGCGGTGCACCCCGGCGAGCGTCTTGATCAGCGTCGACTTGCCGGCGCCGTTCTCCCCGAGCAGCGCGTGGGCCTCGCCGGGCAGCAGCCGCAACGACACTCCGGACAACGCGCGCACGGCGCCGAAGGACTTGCTCACCTCGTCCAGTGCCACCACCGGAGGTCGGTCCACGTCCGTCTCCTCGATGTTGAAACGTTTTAACGGCTGAGTTACGTGCACTCTGGGTGCGGCGGGGCAGCATGTCAAGAACCGACAGGTACGATTCGTTGTCACGTTTCAACAAAGGAGCCGCTCGTGAAGCCGTCAGTGGGCATCCGCGACGTCGCACAGCACGCCGGCGTGTCGAACGCGACCGTCTCGAACGTGCTGAACCGGCCGGACGTCGTCGCGCCCGCCACGCGCCAGCGGGTGCTCGCCGCGATCGAGGAACTCGGCTTCGTGCGCAACGAGTCCGCGCGGCAGCTCAGGGCGGGCCGCAGCCGGGTGATCGCCTACGTCGTGCTCGACGCGGCGAACCCGTTCTTCACCGACGTGGCCCGCGGGGTCGAGGACGCGGCGAGGGAGGCGGGGTTCTCCCTCTTCCTGTGCAACAGCGCCTCCGACGGCAGCCGTGAACGCGACTACCTGGAACTGCTGCACGAACAGCGCGTCGAGGGCATCCTGATCACCCCGGTCGACACGGAGAGCGCGGGGTTCGCCGATCGCGGCACGCCCGTGGTGCTGGTCGACCGCGAGACGGCGGACGGCACGCGCTGCTCCGTCGCGGTGGACGACGTGCTCGGCGGCGAGCTGGCGGTGACCCACCTGATCGAGAACGGCCACACGCGCATCGCGATGGTCGGCGGCCCGTTGTCGATCCAGCAGGTGCGCGATCGCCGCGAGGGGGCAGTCCGGGCGCTGACGAACGCGGGACTGCCCGCGGACGCGCTCACGTTCCTGGAGACGAGGGGCCTGCAGGTGGCCGAGGGCCGGGGCGCGGGGGAGCGGCTGGTGGGCCTGCCGTCCTCGCGGCGCCCGACGGCGGCGTTCTGCGCCAACGACCTGCTCGCGCTGGGGCTGCTGCAGTCGATGACCCAGCAGGGGCTTCGGGTGCCGGACGACCTCGCGGTGGTGGGCTACGACGACATCGAGTTCGCCGCGGCCGCAGCCGTTCCGCTCACGTCGGTGCGCCAGCCTCGCGAGCAGCTCGGCCGGACCGCGACCCGGCTGCTGCTGGCGGAGCACGAGCAGGACCACGAGCACCGGCACGTGAAGTTCCAGCCGGAGCTCGTGGTCCGCGCGTCCACCGCGGTCAAGCGGTCTACCTGACGAGCGTCATTTCCCGCTGTTCTTCGACAACGCTCGAATTGTTCGGCGGGAGGTAGACGTTCAGCGACGCCGAGGCGAATGCGACGCCCTGGCGGAACGCTTTCGTGCGCGACACCACGGTGACGTCGACCTTGTGGAATTCGCCGGTGCACGGCACGCTCGCGATGTACTTGTCACCCGTAGCGAGCTCGCCGCGCACGTTCTGCGTGACCTGCACCCACAGCGACCCGGACGCGCCGTTCTGGCACATCACCCGCATCGGCACGGTGACCGCGACACCACGGGCCTCCAGCTTGGCCTGCACCGCGACGGCGACCGCCGCCTCCACCGGCGGGGTCGCCGCCGCGGGCAGGGCGGTCGCGACCAGCGCCGCCGCGGCCAGAAGAACGGTCGAAAAAGCACGCACTGTATTTCCACCTCGTTTTCCGAAGGGCTTTGCGACTTATCAGGCGCGAAACCGACATTAGCCAGCTCCTGATCGGCCGGGCGAGGGGCCAAATGTCGAAGCTCATTCGTCGAGGTGAACGTGGTGAGCGGTGCGGTGTTTCGCGTGCTTCACTCGCCGCGCGACAGGTACTTCTTGATGCAGTGGACGACGCCGAGCCGGCTCGCGAAGGCGTTGAAGTCGGCGAGCCGGACCACGGAGAACCCGAGCCCCGTCCACAGCCGGTCCATCTCGTCGTCGACCACCGCGAGGTCGGCGTGCTCCCCGTGCCCGAACGTGGGCAGGTAGACGCGCTTGCCCCGGGAGCTGTTCTCCACCAAGCAGTTGTTCCAGGTGATGTGGTGCCACGACCGCACCTGGACCGAGGTGTCCTGCTGCGCCCCCGCCGCCGCGAGCTCGGCCACGACCTCGCGCAGCTCGGCGCCGTCCGGGGTGCCGGCGAAGTCGCGCAGCGCGGAGAACGGGAGCCGCTGGGTGATCTCCGGCCGGTGCACGAGCGGGTTGCGCCCGACGGCGAACCCGCGCTGTTCGAGGTCGGCCGCGATCTCGTCGTAGGCGGCCTGCAGGGCGAATGGCGACTTCGTGCCCAGCGCGCTGTCGGCGAGCGCCGGGCTGCCCACGAGCACGCGGAACCTGCCGTCGTCGGCCGGACCGGCCAGTGTCACGAACATGTCGATGTGGAAGATCGGCTGGAGGTCACCCGTGCCGCCACCGGGCAGGTCGAGGAAGTACTCGCCGCCGTCCACCGTCGCGTAGTACCTCTTGAGGCCCAGCGGGCGTTTCGTGCCGACGAGGTGCAGCTCGCGGGTGCTGTCGACGTGCCGGCCGAAGAGCTCGCGGGCGAACTCGACCTCGGTGCGGCCCTCCGGCACGCTGACCGGCAGCTCGCCGGTGCGGATGAGGTCGAGCGTGTCGAGGAAGTAGTCGGTGCCGAGCAGCCAGAAGTCGTCGCCGACGAGGCAGTTGCCGCCTTGGAAGACGAGCGGGGCCTGGCTCGCCCGCACCGAGGTGAACTCCTCGACGCTGTCCGCGATCAACGAGTCACCCGAGCGCGGGAACGACCACGGCTCCAGCAAGTACGTGTGGCTGTCCTCGGTGTCGTCGGCGTCGACGAGCGCCAGGTAGGCGTCCTCGGCCCAGTCGGTGAAGTCGACGTAGTCGGGCATCGGCACGTGCGCCACGTTGCCCTCGGGATGACCGGCCGCCCGGAACCACTCCGCGACGGCTTGCCGATCGCTCTCGTGGTGCACGACGACGAACCGCGTTCCCGCGCGCATCGAGTTGATCACCGAGCGGTAGCCGGCCGTGAGCTCGGGCGAGTGCACCCCGTAGGAGGGGAACGACAGCAACAAGCTGTCGATCGAACCCGCCCACGACGAGATCAGCCGGGGGCGCTGGACGCCCGGCCGGGCGCGGAACACGTTCAGCGTGGCGGCGCGCGCGGAGCCGAGGGCGGGGAACAGGTCGCGGTCGGTGCGCTTGTGGTGCGGCGCGTGGGGGACCAGGAAGCGGTAGGTGGCGTCTCCGTACGTGCCGGCACTCACGGTGGACCTCCGGGATCGGCGGATCGTGGAGGTGAGGATCCCACGGTCGAACACCGCTGCGGATTTCGGCCGTCTCGTTGGCGGCCGTGTGTCGCCGGGGGCGGCACGGTGGCACGGGTGTCACCGCGGACCTTGGTCACCTGGCCACCGCAACCACCCCATGTGCCACCCCTCGGCCACTTCGCCGCCGACGGACCACCTCGCTCCGCAGACCACCCCGCGTGCCACCGCGAGCAGCTTGTTGACGCGAGTGTCACCCGTTCACGGGAACGTCCTGGGTGGACGAACACGCAGAGGCGCACCGAAGACCTTCAACCGCATGCTCCCTCCCGCCCGACCGCAACCTGGACGCGTGATGTTCGGGAACAAACCCACTGATAGCGGTGAGTGACTGTTAGCGTGCGGAGAGCGATATCCCGGATGTGGAGGCTTCGATGAAACGCCTTGTCACAACAACAATCGCCACGCTCGCCACTACCACCTTCCTCGCCACGACGACCACGACGACCGCCGGCGCACTGGCTGCGACCGGCCGGGTGGCGGTGTTCTCGACCGAGGCCACGCCGATCGAGATCTTCGAGAACCCCAGCGGCTGCAACAAACTCGCACCGGACGCCCACGTGCTCGTCAACCTGACCGACAGCGACGTCATCGTGCACGGCGACCCGCTCTGCCTGGGGCCCGGGCTGGTCGTCGGGAAGGAGCACGGCTCGCACGTCGCCGCCGGCAGCGGTGCGTTCTCCGTCAAGGACTGACCCTCATGTGACAAGTCGGGAAAGGACACGCGTGTCTGTCGATCTTGTCGTGGTCGGCGTCGGCTACGTCGGACTGCCGCTCGCCGCCGAAGCCGTCGCCGCCGGGTTGTCGGTGGTCGGGTACGACACCTCGCCTGAGGTGGTGAGCGCGGTGGCCGACGGCCGCTCGCACGTGCTCGACGTCTCGGCAGCCCAGTTGCGGGACATGAAGGCCAGGGGTTTCACCGCCACCTCCGATCCGGCGGTGCTGAGCGAGGCCGAGACGATCACGATCTGCGTGCCGACCGGACTCGACGCCGGGGGTGGGCCGGACCTGTCCGCCGTGCGGGCCGCGGCCACGACCATCGCCGGACACCTGCGGCCCGGCACCCTGGTGGTGCTGGAGTCGACCAGCTACCCGGGGACGACCGACGAGGTCGTCCGGCCGATCCTGGAGCGGAACGGGCTGATCGCGGGCGAGGACTTCCCGCTCGCCTGCTCGCCCGAGCGGATCGACCCCGGCAACCCGAGGTTCGGCCTGCGCAACACCCCGAAGGTCGTCAGCGGTTACACCCCGTTGTGCGCCAAGCACTGCGCCGCGTTCTACGGGCGGTTCGTCGACACGGTCGTGGTGGCACGCGGCACCCGTGAGGCGGAGATGGCCAAGCTGCTGGAGAACACCTACCGGTACGTGAACATAGCGCTGGTGAACGAGATCGCCGTGTTCTGCGACAACATCGGCGTCGACGTGTGGGACGTGCTGCACTGCGCGGCGTCCAAGCCGTTCGGGTTCGCGCCGTTCGTGCCCGGTCCCGGCGCCGGCGGGCACTGCATCCCGGTCGACCCCCGGTACCTGCTGGACAAGGCCGATCGTGCGGGCACCCGGCTCGGTGTCGTGCACGCGGCACGGCGAGTGGACGACCAGATGCCTTCGTACGTGGTCGAACGCGTCAGGCGGATGCTCGCGGAATGCGGCAGAGCCCTGCGGGGGACGACCGTGCTGCTGCTCGGCCTCACCTACAAGGCGGACGTGCCGGACACCCGCGAGTCCGCCGCGGTGCGGATCGCCCTGCGCCTGCGCGCGCTCGGCGCGATCGTGACCTACCACGACCCGGTGGCCGGTGCGGTGCCCGAGCTCGGGCCGCCCGTGCCGGACCTCGACACGGGTCTGCGGACGGCGGACGCCGTCGTGCTGCTCGTCGCGCACCGCGACTACGACCTCGGCCGGGTGGCGAGGACCGCCCGGCTGCTCTTCGACGTGACGGGCCGAGTTCCCGGAGAGGAGGTCGTGCGCCTGTAAGCGCGCCCGTCACAGGGGTGCCTGCCGGGGTGAGGCCCGGCAGGCGGACATCAGCTCATCTGAACTCACGCGACAAGGAGTGTGCCCGAATGACCGCCGCAACGACCTCCACGGCCAAGAACGACCGGCTCAAGAAGCGTTTCGCGAAGTGGGACGTCAACCACAACGGCCGGATCGAGAAGTCCGACTACGAGTCGGAAGCCCGCCGGATCATCGACGCGTTCGGCGAGGATCCCTCGTCGCCCCAGGCTCGTTCTCTGATCGACTCGTTCACGAGCATGTTCGAGTACCTGGCGAACAAGGCGGGTGTCGGACCGGACGGCGCGATGTCCGAGGAGCAGTTCATCGAGGTGGCCGAGGCGCAGATCTTCCAGGACGGCGACTCGGGGTTCAACCGGGTCGTGCGTCCCACGATCGCGGCGATCGTGGGGATGTGCGACACCGACGGGGACGGTGAGGTGAGCCCGGCGGAGTTCGGCAAGTGGCTGAAGGCCGTCGGCGTCGAGTCTTCCGCCGCGGACGAGGCGTTCCGGACGATCGACGCCAACGGCAACGGCAAGCTGACCGTCGACGAGCTCGTGTTCGCCGTGCGCGACTACCACATGGGCAAGCTGGACGTGCCGCTGCTCGGCAAGTGACCGAGTGGTGAAACGGGCCCCAGGCGGATCAGCCTGGGGCCCGTTCCGGCTGTGGTCACCTCGACTGGGTGAAGCGCACGTCCAGTTCGGGCTTCAGGCCGAGATCGGGCCCGGTGCGCGGCTCCGGCACGTGGATGAGGATGTTGTAGTGGTTGGGGAAGTGGCACCCGTCGAACCCGAGCACCGTGCCCACCCGGACCCCGCCGATCCACACCTCGTCCCCGCGGTCGATCACGCCTGCGCAGCCGATCTCGGCGAACCCGAGGAACCCGACCCGGTCGATCCGCGCGCCGGGCGTGGTGTCGTCGTGGTCGGTCGTGACCAGCTCGTGCACCTCGCCTTCGCGCACGCACCGGCTGGCGAACGGCTCCAGGCTCATGCCTCGGTCGTCGCGCTGGTGCACCAGCACTTTCACGACCGTGGCGGTGATCTCCCGCTTCGGCCCGTCCTCACGCATGGGCTTCCCTCCGGTACGCCTCGTCCACGATGGACAGCGCCGCCAGACCGCCGTCGGACCACGCCGCCCCGAGCCGCACCGCCTCGGCGAACTCGCGCAGCACGCCCGCGTACTCGTGCCGCAGCGACTCCTTGAACTCCGGGTAGCCGGCCAGCAGGTCCGCGTGGTGCACCGACCCGTCGCCCAGCCGGACCTCGACGTCCTTGACCTCGCCGGAGAACGACCAGTCGAGCTGCACGGTGGCGCGGTCGAGCACCAGCACCGCCTGGCGGTCGACCCCGGCGTCGTCCCGGTCGATCCGCACGCCGCGCAGCGCCACCGGTCCGAGGAAGAGCCGGACGAGGTCGAGCGCGTTCGGGCCGTTGTCCGCGACGCAGCCGCCGCCGCACCGCGCCGCGTCGAGGTACCAGCGGTCGCGGCCGACGTGTTCCTCGATCCGTTCGAGGTACCGCACGGTCAACGACTCGATCGCCGCGTCGCCGATCTCGTCGCGCAACGCGAGCACGTTGCTGTTGTAGCGGCGGTGGAACGCGGTGAACAACGCGACCTGCCGCCGGGCGGCCAGGTCGGCGAGATCACGGCCGTCGGCCAGCGTGGTGGCCAGTGGCTTCTCCACGCACACCGGCAGTCCGGCGTCGAGCACGTCGCGGCACACGGTGGCGTGCACGTCGTTCGGCGCGGTGACGACCACCGCGTCCAGCCCGCCGGCGGCGAGCAGCTCGCGGTGGTCGCGGTGGGCAGGTACCCCGTGACCCGTCAGCACCGCCGGGTCGCGGTCGCAGACGGCGGCGAGCGTGAAGTCGGGGGACCTCTCCAGCGCGGCCAGGTAGAACCGGGAGATCACGCCGAGGCCGATGACGCCGAGCCGCATCATGCGCACACCCCCGTCACCGACCGCAGTTCCTCGAACAACGCGCGCGGCACGGGCACCCCGTGCTCCCGCAACCGCGCGGCCCGTTCCCCCTCGTGCCAGCCGGGGTACGACACCGGGGCCGCGGGGTCGAGCGCGGGCCAGCCGCGCACCGCGGCGAAGAGCGCCGCCGCGTCGGCGGCGAAGCCCGTGCGCAGCAGGTCCGGCGCGATCGCGACCGCCAGGACGCCGATGTCGTCGTCCCTGCCGGGGTCGGTGGACAACGCGCCGAGGGCGGCGCCGGGCACCAGCGCGGCGAGCACCTCGACCAGCAGGCCCAGGCCGTAGCCCTTGTAGGCCCCGGTCGCGGGAGCACCGCCCAGCCACAGCAGGTGGGCGTCGCCCCGGTCGAACGCCGCCGGATCGGTCACCGGCGTGCCGTCGGCGGTGGCGAGCCAGCCCGGCGGGATCGGCTCGCCCACGCGGGCCGCGGCGCGCACCCGGCCGGTCGGCACGACGGTGGTGCTCATGTCCAGCACGAACGGGTGCGCGCCGCCCGCGGGACAGGCCAGCGCGAGCGGGTTCGTGCCGAGCATCGGGGCGGCGCCGCCGGGTGGCCGGGCGATGCGCTGGCCACCGCAGTTCGACGCGATCAGACCGATCATGCCGTGCGGCACCGCCCGAGCGGCGTGGTGGCCCGCGCAGCCGATGTGGGTCGCGCCGCGCACCGACACCATCGCGATGCCGTACCGCGAGGCCCTGTCGCAGGCCAGCTCCATGGCTTCGCTGGCCGACCACAACCCGAGCGCCCGCCGGGCGTCGGCGAGCACGCACGCGCCCAGGTCGGTCTGGATCACCATGTCCGCCAACGGATCCGTGCGGCCGTCGGCGAACAACGGGAGGTACAGCCGAGTGAGGTTGACCAGGCCGTGTGACGTCATGCCGGTCAGTTCGCCGTGGCACAGCGCTTCGGCGGCGATCACCGCCCGATCGGCGGGCATCCCCCTGCCGGCGAACACCTCGGCCACCGTGGACAGCAACGTCCGATAAGGCACCAGAACCGTCATGCTCCTCCATTCCTGGTGAACCGCAGGACGATGTCGCGCACGATGCCGCTGAACCGGTCGAGCTCGGCGACGTCGGCGAACTCGCCGCGGGCGTGAGCGTTGTTGGCGCCGAGCGAACCCGGCCCGAGCACGGCCGTCCGGGCGCCCGGTACCCCGGCCAGCCAGATCGCGTCGCAGGTGAAGGCCGGTTGGTCGGCGGGCCACCCTGGCACGATCGCGTCCAGCAGTGGGATCTCCTGAGCGGGCAGCGCGGGCAGGCCGCGCTTGGCCCACCGCAGGCTCGTGATCGCCGCGGCGTCGGCGGCGGTGCGGTGGAAGAGGGGCACGTCGCGGAAGCGTTCGGAGAACTCGGCGAGGCCGGTGCGCAGACCGGTCTCCATCGCGGCGCTCATGGTCCGTGCCGACTCCGCGCCGTCGTAAGCCATGTTGACCAGCAGCTCGCCGCTGCCGTAGACGCGGTTGTGCAGCCGGCCGGTGTGCAGGCCGGCCACGCAGACCTGGCCGCGCGGCGCGAGCCCGGCCGCGAGGTGCTGGGCGAGGAACCCGAGCAGCACCGTGGCGTTGTGGCCCCGGTGGGGCTCGTCGTCGATCGCGTCGTCGCCGTCGACCCGCACGCTCGCCGTCATGGCCGCGGTGCAGCGCGGCAGGTACCGCAGCCCGGTCGGCTCGCAGAAGATGTTGAGCCCGCCGTGGAACCCCGCCTCGACCAGGGGCCGGGTGCCGAACGTGCCCATGGCACCCCCTTCCTCGCCGGACACGGCCTGGATCAGCACTCCGGTGTCGCGGCCGACCGCGGGGTCCGCGGCGACCGCGGCCCGGATCCCGGCCAGCACCGCCACGGCGGGCCCCTTGGCGTCGATCGCACCGCGTCCGTGGAACCTGGTGCCGTCGAAGCCCTCCGGTTCGAACGGCGCCACGGTGTCGAGGTGCACGTTGAACATCACGGCCGGCTCAGAGGGACCGAGCCGGAGCACCAGGCTCGGCTGGCAGGCGAGGAACTCCGGCCCCACGTCGTGCAGGACCGACGGCACGTCCGGCCGGCGGAGCACCGCGGGTTCGGGTGCGGCGAGGTGCGCGACGCGGAAGCCGACGCCGGCCGCCGCCGAGGCGAACACGTCCATCGCCTCCCACAGGTGCACTTCGGCCGTCGTCTCCAGCGGACCCGCGGTCGGCAGGCTGAGCAGGCGCAGCAGCAGGTCTCGGTCCGGTCCGATCACCGGAGGAGTTCCGCCATCGCCCGGCCCGCCGCGATGAACGACGTCACCGCGTCGCCGGCGAGCTCACCCGGCTCGTGCGGTCGCAGGGCGAGGTGCGGTTCCAGGGACCAGGCACCGCGGTAGCCGTTCGCCCGCAACGCCTTCACGCAGTCCGCCACTCGTGCGGCGCCCTCGCCGGGGATCGTGAACCCGTGCGCGTCCGCGTCCTTGACGTGCACGTGTTCGACGTGGCCGACGATGTCACCCAGCAGGTCGAAGCCGTCATACCCGTGCACGACACCGTTGCCGGTGTCGAACAGCAGTTTCAGCGCCGGGCTCGCGACCTCGTCGAGCAGCTCGAGCATCCGCGCGGCGCTGTCGCCCGCCCAGCCCGAGCAGTTTTCGTGCAGCAGCGTCACGCCGGCGGCTTCGGCCCTGCGGGCGAGCACCCTGATCCGCGTGACCACTCCGGCGCGCCACTCGGCACCGCTCAGGCCGTCGTTGGGGTACGACATGATCCGGAGGTACCGGGCGCCGACCGACCGGGCCCGCCGCGCGAGCACGTCGAGCTCGGCGAGGTCCTGCTCGAAGTCCGCGGTGATCGGACGGGCCCAGTTGCCGATCCGCGAGTCCAGGCAGACCACCCGGAGCCCGCTGTCCGCCAAGGCCGCCGCCGCGGCGGCGAACCGGTCGTCGGTGAGGTCGGCGACGGCCAGCCGGTCGATCGTGCGCAGCTCGATCGCGGGCCAGCCCAGCGCGGTGAGCACCCTGACCTGGGTGGCGAGGTCGTGCGCCGCCTCGTCGGTGATCCCCGCCAGCACCGGGTCAGCCGGCATGGTGCGCCACCGCCACGGGGCCGGTCTCCGTGCGAGCCGCGGGCACCACCGGCTCCGCGCAGATGTTCTTGGCCACCGACAAGAGCTGGACGACCTCGGCGGCGAAGTTGAACCCGCGCGTCTGCTCGCCACCCGCCCGGAACCTGCGGTACGCCTGGATCATCCACTCGGTCAGCGAGTCGTCGCGGAGCACCAGGTGCTCCCGGCGGCCGTTCGCCAGCAGGGTGAGCTGCGAGTGGTCGTCGTCATCGCTCACCGCGAAGTGCCCGACCGCGCTGCCGCCGGCGAAGTCGATGGTGACCCGCCGCTCCCGCACCGGGCTGGTGAGGTCGGAGCTGATCTCGGTGCGCACGCCGGAGTTGTGCCGCAGACCGATGTCCGCGCCGCCCATCCGGGGGCAGCACTGCCCGTCCACCTCCAGGTCCGCTCCCGCCGCGTGGGTGACCCGCGCGGCACCGGCCAGCCGCAACGCGAGCGCGACGCCGTGCGGCAGCTCGACGTCGAACGCCGTCGGATGACCCGGCGCCGCGAACGAACGGCGGAACCGCGGCTTGTTCTGCACGATGGTGATCGACTTCGGCGCGCCGAACGGCCCGGAGTGCGTCAGCTCGATCAGCTTTCTGGTGAGCGTGCTGGTGAGCCACGGTTCGACGACCTCGATGTGCAGCCGGTGCTTGCGCCGCACCCGGATGATCCGCGCGAGGTCGTCGGCGTCGGAGGCGAGCGGTTTCTCCACGACCATGTTGCGGAAGCCGAGCTCGGCCAGCTCGGTGATCACCGCGTGCCGCTCGGTCGGCGGCGTGCAGACGTGCACCACGGTGTTCGCGGGATCGAGCCCGCCCGCCGCCGCGCGGATGCTCGTCGTGGCGACGAGGCCGGGCCGCTGCGGCGGCGTCCGGCGCGGGTCGCACCCCACGACGTCCTGCCCACCGAAGAGCTGCGGGTCGCGCGCCCGCGCTTTCGCGAGCACCGGCAGGTGCAGGCCCGCTCCGGCGCGGCCGAGTCCCACCACGAGTGACTGCACGGTTGAGCCCCATCTTCGAGCAGGAATTCAGGCCGATTCGACGCTAGCGGCAGCCGAGCCGCAGGTGTCAACGGCCGCCACTCCTTCTTGACCAGGAAGAGTGAACCGGATCACCGGCCGGATCGGCTGCCCTACTCTCGGAAACGGTCATTCGCCACGGAGGTGGGTACGCTGTCGGTCCCTTTCCACGTACAATCGGCCACATTCGCAGAACTGTGGCCCACGACTCGGCGACACATTGTCGACGTGATCGAGAATGGCAAATACTCACACGGCCACAAGGTCGCCCGGCTGGAGTCCGCGCTCGCCGCCTACACCGGCGCCAGGTTCGTCATCGGGGTGAACAGCGGCACGGACGCACTGGTCCTGCTGCTGCGGGCGGCCGGTCTGCGGCCCGGCGACGAGGTCGTCGTTCCCGCGTTCTCGTTCGTCGCCTCGGCGTCGTCGGTCGTGCTCGCGGGCGGTCGTCCCGTGTTCGCCGACATCGAGCCCGGCGGGTACGGCGTCGACCCCGCCTCCGTGGCGCGCGTCGCCGGCGAACGCACCCGGTTCGTGATGCCGGTGCACCTGTTCTCGCAGCTCGCGGACATGGACGCGCTGCTCGACGTCAGCCGGGGGCTCGGCCTCGCGGTGGTCGAGGACAGCGCGGAGGCGATCGGGATGCGGCATCGTGGCACGCACGCGGGCCTGCTGGGCGTGGGCGGCGTGCTGTCGTTCTTCCCGACGAAGACGCTGGGCGCGATCGGTGACGCCGGGGCGGTGCTCACCGACGACCCGCGCATCGCCGGCGTGGTCGACGCGTTGCGCCACCACGGCAGGTTCGGCCGCACGATCGACAACTTCCCCGGCATCTCGACGGAGACCGGGCTGCCCGGCATCAACAGCAAGATGGACGACATCCAGGCCGCGGTGCTGCTCGCGAAGCTCACCCGGCTCGACGCCGACATCGCCCGCCGGGCGCGGCTCGCCGCGCGGTACGCGGAATCGCTCACGGGACTGCCGGGCGTGCGCAAACTGCCCGAGGCCCGTCCCGGTGGCGTGTTCTACGTTTACGTGATCGAAGCCGAGGCGCGCGACGAACTGGCCGCGCACCTGTCGGCGCGCGGTGTGCAGACCGAAGTCTATTACCCGGTTCCCCTACACCTGCAGCCGTGCTTTCGCTACCTGGGACACCGTTCCGGTGATTTTCCGAATGCCGAAGCGGCGTGCCGCCACACCCTCGCGCTCCCTCTTTATCCGGACCTGTCCGAGGCGGACGTCGAAAAGGTCTGCGGCGCAATTCGCGACTTCTACCGAGGACGGTCATGAGCGTGCCCTTCTTCCCGCCCGACCTCTTCGACGACGAGCGGGACGTGCTGCTGGGCATCGTCGAGAGCATCGGTCTGGCGCCGGAGCAGAAGTTCATCCTCGGCGCGCACACCGCCCGCTTCGAGGAGGTCGTCCGCGCCGCGGTGGGCGCCACCGAGGCGATCGCCTGCGGCAGCGGCACCGCGGCGCTGTCGCTGGTGCTGCGCGCCATGGACGTGGGGCCCGGCGACGAGGTGATCGTGCCCGCGTTCGGCTGCGCGCCGCTCGCCGCCGCCCCGGCGGTGCTCGGGGCCGTGCCGGTCTTCGCCGACGTCGACCCGTGGACGATGGTCGCCGACCCCGCCGAGGTCGAGCGGCTGATCTCCCCGCGCACCAAGGTGATCATGCCCGCGCACATGTTCTCGGTGATGGCCGACATGCCCGCGATCCGCGCGATCGCCGACAGCGCGGGCGTCCGGCTGGTCGAGGACGCCGCCGTCGCCCAGGGCGGCGTGCTCGCCGGCAGGTCCGCCGGCATGTGGGGCGATGCCGGCGTGTACTCGTTCGTGCAGGTGAAAACGTTCGGCATGCCGGGGGAGGGCGGCATGGTCGTCACGGCCGACCCCGAGCTCGGCGCGGCGGTGCGGATGCTGCGCAACCACGGCCAGGACGGCAGGACGCGGTTCGTGCACCACCGCATCGGCTACAACAGCCGGTTCGACGAGATCATGGCGGCGTTCCAGCTGCACCGGTTCGCCACGTTCCCCCACCGGCTCGAGCGCCGGGCGCGCATCGGTGAGTACTACACCGAACGCTTCGCCGACCTGGCCGGCTGCGGCGTGCTCGCGCCGCCGCCCGGCGGCGACGGCCGGTGCTACTACGTCTACTCGTTGCTCGCCGAACGCCGGAACGCGTTGCGCGATCACCTTGCCGCACAGGGCATCGGCTCGCACGTCTACTACCCGGCGGCACTTCCGCGCCAACGCGCGTTCGCCCCGTACGCCCGTGGCGGCGCCTGGCCGGCCGCCGAGCTGGCCGCGCGGCGCACGCTGGCCATCCCGATCTACCCACATCTGACCGATGCGCAGGTGGAACACATCGCGGACGCGGTGTGCCGATTCGCCAAGGAGTCGTGATGAAGGTCCAGGCAACGCAGGTCCCCGCACCGGACGAGATCGCGGACGAGTGGCGCAGGCGGGCCGACCGCCCCGGCCTGACCCGCGTCATGCGCGCCTCGCAACCGGTCGAGCTCGTCGAGAGCACGACCATCCGCACCCTCCAGCTCGTCACCCACTACCTGCGTGCGCTCGGCCCGGTCGGTTCCGCGCTGGAGATCGGGTGCGGCATGGGCAGGATCACCCCGGCCATCGCCGCGCGGGCAGCCGCCGTCACCGCGATCGACATGACACCGCGCATGCTGGAGCTGGCCCGCGTGGCCTGCGCCCACCTGCCGGGCGTCGAGTTCCGGCAGGCGGCGGTCCAGCGTCTCCCGTGGCGGGACAAGAGGTTCGACGTCGCGATCTGCGTGTGGGTGCTGATGCACGTGCTGGACGACGACGAGATCGCCAGGGCGTGCCGCGCCATCGCGGGCGCGGCACGGCACCTGGTGCTGGTGGAGTACGAGCACGCGGACATCCCGGTCGGCCGGTACTCCCGGCTGCGCGACCTCGACGAGTACCTCGCCCTGCTGCCGGGTTCGCGGCTGGTCGAACGGCAGGAGCTGACCTACGGCGGCGACCGCTCCTTCGCCGCGCTGATCGCCTTGGAGGACCGGCGATGACGGCGTTGGCGGCGACCACGAGAACCCGTGGCAGCGCTTACTTCCGGCTCGCGAAGCTGGACATCCTCGACTACTACCTCGGCGTGGTCGTGGTGTGGACGTTGCTCGTCCCCGCGCTGCGGTTCGACGCGGGCGTGCTCACCACGACCGGGGTGTTCCTGCTCGGCGAGGTGTTCGTGATCGCCGCGATGGTGGCGCTCGACGACCTCACCGGCTACCGCGACGGCAGCGACGTCACCAACTACTCGCCCGACGACCCGGCGCGCAGGCGGTACCGCAAGCCGCTGGTGGCGGGCACGCTGACCGAGGACCAGGTGCTGCGGTTCGCTCAGGTGACCGGTGTGGTCGGCGCGCTGCTGTGGCTCGCCGCCATCGCGATCGCGCCGCACACTCCGTTGTGGACGGTCGTGCTGATCGCCGTCACGTACTTCTTCTCGTTGCAGTACTCGTGGGGCGTGAAGCTGAGCTACCACGGTTTCCAGGAGTTCTTCATCGCCGGGCTCGGCTGGGCGCTGGTGCTGGCGCCGTACGGCCTCGCCACCGGCGCGGTCGACGGCTTCGTGCTGGCCCAGGCGCTGCTGTTCGGGCTGGGACCGCTGCTGTTCGGCGTGTACTCCAACACCAACGACGTGGTGGGGGACCGGTCGGTCGGCAGGCCCACGGTCGCGGCGCTGACCTCACCGCGCGGCAACATGGTCTTCGTCATCGCGGTGTCGGCGGCGGAGCTCGCGCTCGTCCTGGCGGTGCCCGTGCTGGGCGGTCCGTGGTGGTTCCCGCTCGCTCTGCTGCCGACGATCGCCCTGCGGGCCAGGCAGGTGTGGATCGGGTTCGCCCGGCACGACATCCTGCGGGCCAGGAAGCTCGGCATCCGCATCCACCGGATCACCGTGCTGGCGCTGGTCGTCGTGAACCTGGTGGTCTGGACGTGACCGACCTCGACGTGGCCGTCGTCGGCGCCGGCGTCGCCGGGCTGACCACCGCGTTCCGGTTGCGCGCGACGGGCAGGCGGGTGCGGGTCTTCGAGGCGGCCGACGTCGTGGGCGGCCGGATGACGACGGTGCGCGAGGACGGCTTCCTCATCGACACCGGCGCCGAGCAGATCCCCGCGGCCGGCTACCCGGAGACGTGGAGACTGCTGGGAGAGCTCGGCATCGATCAGGCCGCGGTGCCCAGGATCGGGCGGGGCATCGCGATGTGGCGCGGCCGGGCGCGGCCGGGCGTCGCGAGCGCACGCGGCCTGCTCAGCGGGGCCGGCCTGCCCGTGCGGGCCAGGCTGGAGCTGCTGCGGTTGCTGCGCGGGCGGTTCGACCTGGAACGCCCGGAGGACTCGACGCACGCCACGATCGCGCAAGCGTGCCGGGGTGACCTGCTCGACTACCTGTGCCAGCCGGTCGTGTCGGGGTTCTTCGGCTGGGACCCCGCACGGTCCGCCATCGCGCCGTTCCTCGCGCTGCTCACCTCGATCGGCCCGGCGTCGACCTGGCGGACCTACCGCGACGGCATGGACGCGCTCGCCCGCGCGCTCGCCGCACGGGTGGACGTCACCACCTCGGCTCCGGTCGACCGGGTGGCCGACGACGGTTCCTCCGCGCGGATCTTCGTGGGAGGCGAGGAGATCAGCGCCCGCTCGGTCGTGCTGGCCGTGCCCGCACCGGTGGCGCGCCAGGTGTTCCCGGAGCACGGATCGGAGTTCATCGACGCGTGCTCGTTCTCCTCGGTGGTGAAGGCCCACCTGCTGCTCGACCGCCCGCTGGGCCGTCGTGACTACGCGGTGGTCGTCCCGACCGCCGAGAACGGCACGGTCTCCACGGTCATCTTCGACCACCTCAAGCACCCCGGCCGCGCACCGCGGAACCGCGGCCTGGTCACGGTCATGGCGCACCCGTCGGTCGCCGGGGACCTGATGACGGCACCCGACGCCGAAGTGGCGGAGCGGCTGACCGGCGCCGCCGAGCGCCTGGTGCCTGGGCTCCGCGCGGCGACCCGCAGGGTGGTCGTGCGGCGGTTCCGGCACGCGCTGCCCGAGGCGACACCGCGGGCGCTCGCGCTGCGCCCGGAGTTCGAAGCGGGGCTGGGCGGGGCCGTCGACTACGCGGGGGACTGGGTGTACCTGAGCCCGTGCAGCGAGGCGGCGGTGCGGTCCGGCCTGCGCGCGGCGCACCGCCTGGCCAGGAAGGAGGAACGGGTGTGAAGCCGCACGACATGGGCACGTTGTTCGACCAGTGCGCCGGCGCGGCGACGACGGTGCGCCTGGACCGGCCGTTCGACATCGCGCCCGGCGGAGGCGACACCTACACCGTCGCGCAGCTCGCCGAGCTGGTGCTCGGCGCCGCGGGATGGTTGTCCGAGGCGGGGGTGCGGCCCGGTGACCGGGTGGCCGTCGTCAAGCGCAACCACTGGGACTACGACCTGCTGGCGTGCGCGGCGGTGCGGCTCGGCGCGGTGCCCGCGCTGCTGTCCTGCCACCTGCCCGACGACACGCTGGACATCCTCATCAAGCGCCTCGACCCGGCGCTGGTCGTCACCGACAGGGCCCTCGGCGCCTCCAGGGTGCTGCGGATCGACGAGTTCACCGCCTCCCGGCCACCGCCGCCGCACCGCAGGCACGACGACGATCCGTTGATCATCAACCACACCTCCGGCACCACCGGCGTGCCCAAGCTCGTCGTGCACACCACCCGGACGATCATCGACCGGCTCGCGCGGCCGGAGTCGGTGCGCTGGCCGGTGATCGGCACCCGGCGTGACGACGTGATGGGCAACGCCAGCTCGTACGCGCACGGTCGCACGTTCTGCTGGACTGCGTCAGCGCTGTGCCTCGCACCGCGGGAGATCGTGATGCTGAGCGACGCGTCCTCCGCGGCGCGGATGTTCGGCGCGCACCCGCCGACCGTGCTGGAGGCGCTGCCCTCGGCCTACGTGCGCTGGCGACCGCTCGCGGCCGGGCCGGACAACCCGTTCCACGCGGTCCGCCGGTTCGTCAGCACCTACGACGCGATGCACCCGCCGGTGATCAGGACGATGCTGCACGCGTCACGCCGCAGGCGTCCACTGTGGATGCAGGGGTGGGGGCAGACCGAGACGGGGCCGCTGTCGTTCCGGTTCCTCACCCGGCGCACCGCGCACACGACCCGCGACCTCGGCCGGCCGATGCCGGGAATGGCGCGGCTGCGCGTGGTCGACCCGCGGACGCTGGAACCGGTGCCGCGCGGCACCCCGGGGCTCGTGTTCGCCCGCACCCGTGCCCGGTGCGCGGGCTACGTCGGCGAGCAGGACCGCTGGCAGGCCAAGGCGGACGGACCGTGGTGGAACACCGGTGACCTCGGCATCGTGAGCCGCACGGGCGCGGTGACGCTGCTGGACCGCGAGGTGGACGCGGCGGCGGGACTCAGCTGCCTCGCCGTGGAGGACACCGTCGAGGACCGGCTGCCCGGCGTGGTGGAGTGCGTCGTGCTCGCCGCGTCCGGGAGACCGCCGATCCCCGTCGTGGTGACCGACGCGGAGCTGGACCCGGCCGGCTGGCGGCTCGCGGTCGCCGAGCTGCCGCCGATGGCCGAGCCCGTGGTGCTGCGCTGGGACGAGGTGCCGCGCACCGCGACCGGCAAGGTGCGCCGGCTCGAACTGCTGGCGCGGCTGGTGGGCGCCACCGACACGAACGGCTCAGGGAGGTGGACGTGACCACGACCTACGTCTTCGACAACCACAGCGTGCACGCGACCGAACAGCACCGGTGCCTCAGCGAGGCGTACGACCCGTTCACGCTGGCCCGGCTGGCCGAGACCGGCGTCGGTCCCGGCTGGCGCTGCCTCGAGGTCGGCGCCGGCGGCAGCGGCGTCGCCCACTGGCTCGCCGCCCGCGCCGGCTCGGTGCTCGCCACGGACATCAAGCCAGAGCACATCGCGCCGGCGCGCGGGCTCGTGGTCCTCCAGCACGACATCGTGCACGACCCGTTGCCGGACAACGAGTTCGACCTCATCCACGCGCGCCTGGTGTTGCAGCACCTCCCCGAACGCGAGGAGGTGCTGCGCAAGCTGGTGCGCGCGGTGAAGCCCGGTGGGTGGCTCCAGATCGACGAGTTCGACATCTCCTACGGCCCGGTGCTGCTCGCGCCGGACGACCAGGCGGCCCGGCTCTACGAGGCGTTCCTCGCCGCCAAGGAGCGGACGTTCCGCGCCGCGGGCGGGGACGGCACGTGGGGCAGGCAGGTCGCCGCGTCGATGGCGGCGGCCGGGCTCGTCGACGTCGACCCGGTGCCCGCGCTGTTCCCGTGGCACGCGGGATCGCCGGGCGTGCGGCTGCTCGTGCACCACACGCACCACCTGCGGGACAGGCTGGTCGCGGCGGGCATGACCGACGAGCAGCTCGCCGGGGTGCGGGCGGTGATGGCGGACCCGCGGTTCCGCGCCTCGTCCTGCGTCGTCTACTCGGTGCACGGGAGGCGGCCCGCGTGACCCTCTCGCTCGACGCGGTGTCCGTGTCCGTGGCCGGACCGCTCGACCTGCCGCTCGCCGGAGAACTGGACGTGCAGGCCGCGTGCGGGGTCATGCACGTGCACGGCCGCCGCTTCGGCAGACCGACGCCGCTCGGCTTCGGCTACGCCTCGATCGTCGCGGCCGAACTGGCGGAGCTGGGGGCCCTGGCGCTGGCGTTCGCGCGGCACCGGGGAATCCCGCTGCGCGCGGTGTCCACCTCGCTGGCGCAGGCCGCCCTGCTCGCCGTCGCGCAGTACCTCGCGGCGGCGACGGCGGACGAGCCGGACGAACCGCATCCCCCCGGCGGCCCGCCGTTCCACTCGGCCGAGGGAGTCGCGTTCGAGATCGAGGCGCTCGACCCCTCGGTGTGGCAGCGCTTCTGGGCCGAGCTGGGCGCGGACGGCCACGCGGTGTCGCGGGGGTGGCGGCCGTTCCTGCACCGGTTCGCGACCGCGACCTGTCCGCTGCCCCTGCTGGCCGACGTGCTCGCCGCGCACCCGTTGGCGCGCATCACCGACGTCGCCCGCCGGACCGGCATGACGCTGGTGCGGGTGGCGGAGCAGCCGGTGAGCCACGTGCCCGCCTTCGTGCTGAGCGGCGCGAGCGGCGGTCACCGGCGCGGGCGGTCCGCTGATCCACTTCCTCTGGCCGGGCTGGTGGTGGTCGAGTCGTGCCGCCGGGTGCAGGGTCCGCTGGCCGGGCACCTGTTGCGGCTGCTCGGCGCCACGGTGCTGCGCGTCGAACCGCCCGGCGGTGACCCGTCGCGCTGGGTGCCGCCCACCGCCGGCGGCACCTCGGCCCGGTTCCACGCACTCAACCGGGGCAAGGACGTCGTCGAGATCGACCTGGGCACCCCCGGCGGCCGGCGGGAGCTGCTCGACCTCGCGGCGGACGCGGACGTGTTCCTGCACAACTGGGCGCCGGGCAAGGCGGAGCAGTGGTCGTTGCGGCCTGCCGACCTCGCCGCGGTGAAGCCGGGGATCGTGTACGCGCACGCGTCGGGCTGGGGCACCGAGCTGGGCCCGAACCCGCCGCTGGGGACGGACTTCGTCGTGCAGGCCCACAGCGGGGTCCCGCCATCGCTGATGACGATCGTCGATGTGTTCGGCGGAGTCGTGAGCGCGCACGGCGTCGTCGCCGCGCTGGCCAGCGGCGCCACGCGGGTCGACTCGTCGCTGCTGTCCGCGGCCAGCAGGCTGAACGCCCGGTCACGGCGCCGATGCGCCGCACCGCTGACCGTGCCGGTGTGCGACGACCTGACCGCGCTCGCCGCGGACCCCCGGTTCGCCGGCGCCCTCGTCCGGGACGGTTGCGTCCTGGTCTCCTCGCCGTGGGAGTTCACGTCATGACGTGGGTGTCCGCCACCGGAACGGTCCTGCGCGACCTCGTCCCGGCGGAGCTGCGCCGCGGCTGGGTCGCCGCAGGGCACTGCCCGGACCGCGACCTGCACTCGTTGTTCCGCGACCGGGTCCGCGAGCACCCGGACCGCACGGCGCTGGTCGACGACGAGGGCGAGCTCTCCTATGCGGAGCTGGACCTGCTGGTCCGAGCTCTCGCCGCCCGGCTGCCGTACGGCACGACCGACATCATCGGTGTCCAGGAGCCGGACGGACGTGCCGCCGTCGTCGCCGAGCTGGCGGTGCTCGCGGTCGGCGCGGTGGTGCTGCCACTCCCCGCGGACGCCGGCTCGTTGCTCTCCCGCGCCGGCGCGAGCGCGCTGATCGCCGGCGGGGCCGTCAGCGGTAAGGAGGGCACGAACACCGCGGAGCACCCGCGACCCCACCCCGAGGCGCCGGCGAAGATCCTGCTGTCGTCCGGCTCGGAGAGCGAACCGAAGATGGTCGCCTACTCCCACAACGCTTTCGCCGGTGGTCGGGCCAACTACCTGCGCGCCCTGCACGGTGCCGGCCCGGCTCCCCGGGACCTGGTGCTCGTCTCGCTCACCTCGTCGTTCGGCTCGTTCGGCGTGCCGATCACGTTGTGCTGCCTGGGTGGCACGCTGATCGTCACCCGGCGGTTCGCACCGGCCACCGCGATGCGGCTGATCGCCGAGCACCGCCCGACGCACGTGTTCGCGGTGCCGACGATGTGGCACCGGCTGGTGGACCACCCCGGCGACGTCTCCGGCCTCGTCGCGCTGGTGTCGAGCGGCGACGTGCTGCCGCCCGCGACACTGGCCGCGTGCCGCGCGCGGTTCGGCGTCGACGTGATCACCGTCTACGGCTCGTCGGACGGCGTGAACTGCCACACGACGACACCGGAGAACGGCGTGGGCGTCCCGGACCCCGCGGTGTGCGACATCCGGATCGTCGACGGCGAGATCTGCGCGCGAGGCCCGATGACACCGCTGTGCTACGTCGGCGCGCCGGAGCTGGACGCCCGCCACCGGCTCGACGGTGGCTGGGTGCGCACCGGCGACCGCGGCCACTTCGACGGGGAGGGCCGGCTGCACGTCACCGGCAGGGCGAAACGCGTGGTGATCCGCGGCGGCTACACCATCAGCCCCGCCGAGGTGGAACTGGCGATCGGCGGGCACCCGTCGGTCGGTGAGGTCGCCTGCGTGCCGGTGCCGGACACCGAGCTGGGCGAACGGCTCTGCGCGGTCGTGACCGTCCGCGCGGGACAGTCGCTCGACCTCCCCGGCCTCACCGCGTTCCTGTCCGCGCGGGGGCTGGCGAAGCCCAAGCTGCCCGAGTTCCTGCTCACCGTGCCCGATCTGCCTACGGGTCGCACCGGCAAGGTCTGTCACCGCACGCTGGCGCAGGTCGCTGCGGATCGGTGTGGAGTGAGCGCGTGACCGCGCGGCGCGGGCCGGGTCTCGGCGCGCTCGGCAGTGGTGGTGGTTCCGTCGTGTAGCTGAGGTTTCCGCTCTGGCGGACCTGTCGCACCGGCAAGGTCTGCCACCGCACTCGGCACCCGCGGCGGCCCCTTCGTGAAAGCCGACGATCCCGCTCCGCCCGGCCGCCCCCTTGGTCGCGGCCGGGCGGAGCGCCCATCACGGGTTCGTGGTGAACACCGGTGTCATGGTGCGGTCGAACCCGACCTCGCGGCGGGGCCCGGTCAGCGTGAGCCGCAGCGAGGTGTGGATGGTCGCGCTCGACGTGCCGATGTGCAGCTCGACGTCACCGGGGTCGACCTGGCGGCGACCCGCCCGGCCGGTGTAGGAGGTGAGGTCGGCGTGCAGCTCGGCGGTGACCGTGCGGGTCTGGCCCGCGGCGAGGTCCACCTTGACCGCGCCGATGAGCTGGCGGACGGGCCGCGCGACCTCGGCCACCGGGTCGTGCAGGTAGATCTGCACGACTTCGGCGGTCGGGACGTCCATGTCGTTGCGCACCACCACGTGCACCCGGCAGGTCCCGTCGGTCGGCCACTCGCGCTCCTCGCTGCCCACCGTCACCCAGGTGGCGGGCGCGTAGGACAGGCCGTGCCCGAACGGGAACAGCGGGGTCGGGTCGACCGTGCTGACCTCCGTGCGGGCGGCGAGCTGGGGGGTCAGGTAGGTGGACGGCTGGCTCGAGCCGGCGCCGGGGAAGCTGACCGGGAGCCTGCCGGACGGGTTGACCCGTCCACCGAGGACACCCGCCAGCGCCGAGGCGCCCTCCTCGCCGGGGTAGAAGCCGCACACGATGGCGGCCAGCCGGTCCGCCTGCCGGGAGAGGTCGTAGGGCCGGCCGGAGAGCAGCACGAGCACGACCGGCATGCCGGTGTCGAGCACCGCCTCCAGCAGCTCCTCCTGGCGGCCGGGCAGGGTCAGGTCCGCGGCGTCGCAGCCCTCGCCGGAGGTGCCCTTGCCGAACAGGCCCGCCTGGTCGCCGAGCACGACGACGCAGACGTCGGCCTGCCGTGCCGTCTCGACGGCCTCGGCGATCTCCTCGTCGGTTCCGCCGAGCACCGGGCAGCCGCGGGCGAACACGACGTCGTGGTCCTCGCGCAGGGCCTCCAGCACGGTGGCGACCTCGATGCCCATCTCCGCGTCCGGGTGGTGCACGCCGACGTGCAGTGGGAAGGAGTAGCAGCCCATCATCGCGCCGGCGTCGTCCGCCCGCGGGCCCACGACCGCCAGGCGCTTGCCGCTCAGCGGCAGCACGCCGTCGTTGTGCAGCAGCACGATCGAGCGCTCGGCGACCTCGCGGGCGAGCGCGCGGGACTCGGCGTCGTCCAGGTCGACGTTCGACTGCGGTGCGGGGGAGTAGCCGGGGTCGAGCAGTCCCAGCTCGAACTTCTGCGTCAGCACGCGGGTCAGCGCCCGGTCGACGAGGGCGATGTCCACCCGGTCGCGGTGCAGACCTTCGAGCAGCGGCTCGCCGAAGCAGTCCACGGTGGGCAGCTCGACGTCGATGCCGGCGCTCAGCGCCTGCGTGGCCGCGTCCTCGCGGTCGGCGGCGACGCCGTGCAGCTTGTGCAGGAACGCCACGGAGAAGTAGTCGGCGACCACGGTGCCGGTGAAGCCGTACTCCTCGCGGAGCCGTCCGGTGAGCAGGCTCGGGTCCGCGGCGGCGGGGAGACCGTCGTTGTCGGCGTAGGAGTTCATCACCGACCTGGCGCCGGCCCGCAGCGCCATCTCGAACGGCGGCAGGATCACGTCCGCGAACTCGCGCGGCCCGATCGACACCGGTGCGTGGTTGCGCCCCGCCCGTGAGGACGAGTACCCCGCGAAGTGCTTGAGCGTGGACACGACCCCCGCCGACTCCAGGCCCGCGACGTAGGCGGCGCCGATGGTGCCCACGAGGTGCGGGTCTTCGCCGATGGTCTCCTCGACGCGGCCCCAGCGCAGGTCGCGCGTGACGTCCAGGACGGGGGCGAGGCCCTGGTGCACGCCGAGCCTGCGCATCGCGTCGCCGAACTTCGCGGCCATGCGCCGCACCAGGTCCGGCTCGAAGGTCGCGCCCCAGCACAGCGGCGACGGGTACACGGTCGCCTGCCACGCGGCCAGCCCGGTCAGGCACTCCTCGTGGACCACGGCGGGAATCCCGAAGCGGCTCGCCTCGACGATCTGCCGCTGGGTGCGGGCGAGGGTGCGCGCACCGACCTCCGGCGCGATCGGCCGGGTGCCGAAGACCCTGGTGAGCTGACCGATGCCGTGCCGGGTCAGCTCGTCGAAGTCCTGCGGTGCCACGGCGAACTCGTGCTGGTGCGGCGCCATCTCACCGGCGGCGTCGATGCCGGCCCAGATGCCCTGCAACTGCGCGATCTTCTCCTGCACGGTCATCCGTGCGATCAGGTCGCGCACGCGTTCGTCGACGGGTGCGTGCGGGTTGCGCCAGAGCTCGTCCGGCGTGGTGGCTTCTGTCGTCACAGCAACCTCAAGGAGTCAGTGGGCGGGTCGACTGCCGGATGACCAGCTCGGTGCCCAGGGTGAGGTGGGTGTCACCGGGCTCGTCGCCGTTGATGAGCCGCACCAGCAACCTGACGGCGCGGTGGCCCATCTCGCGGATCGGCTGCTGCACCGTCGTGATCGGCGGTGTGCACAGCGCGGACTCGGGGATGTTGTCGAAACCGACCACCGAGAGGTCTTCCGGCACCCGCAGGCCGAGCTGGCGGGCCGCATCGATGACGGCGATGGCGGTGATGTCGTTGGCGGCGAACACGGCCGTCGGCCGGTCCGGTCCGCTCAGAAGGTCGCGGGCGGCCGCGGCGGCCACGACGGCGTCGTAGTCGCCCCGGCGGACCAGGTTCTCGTCCACCGCGATTCCCGCGCTGGCGAGTGCCCCGCGGTAGCCGGTTTCGCGCTGCTGGGCGGATTTCAGGTCGTCGCGGCCGGTGAGCATGGCGATCCGGCGGTGACCGAGCTCGAGCAGGTGCTCGGTCGCGAGCCGTCCGCCGTGCAGGTTGTCGGAGTCGACGGTGGGCAACGCCGCGCGACCCGTGTGGGGGTCGACGGCGACGACGGGGGTGCCGGGCAGGCCTTCCAGATCCACGGCGGGCGTGACCAGCACGGCGCCGTCGACGAGGGTGCCGCTCAGCCGGGTGAGGTACCGCAGCTCCCAGCCCTGTGGATCACCCGTGCGGCCGCCGGCCGAGTAGACGACGAGCTCGAAACCGGTGCCGCGGATGGCATCCGCGGCACCCTTGAGCAGTTCGGTGCTGAACGGCTCGATGTCGGCGACCAGGATGCCGATGACGTTCGTGCGGTGGTTGCGCAGGCTCTGCGCGACCAGGCTCGCCTCGTACCCCATCTCCTTGATCACCGACTGCACTCGCGCGAACGTGTCGGCGGAGACGCCGTACCGCTGGTTGAGGACCTTGGACACGGTGGCTACCGAGACGCCGGCTTGAGCGGCGACATCCCGGATCGTGACGCGTTGGCGTGGAGGCACGGGCTCAGGCTAGCCGTGGAAAACGTTATCGACAACGATTGACACGAGACGTCCGACGCGAGAGTCTCTCCGGCATCACGCATCTCACACCCAGTCCAACTCGGCCGACGTCGTCAGGAGTGGACCTCAATGCGTTCCAAGAAGCCCCTTGCCCTCTTCGCCGCCGCGGCGCTGGCACTGGCCGGGTGCGGTGGAGGCGGAGACGCCTCCACCGAAGGTCCAGTCACGCTCACCTGGTGGCACAACCGAACCACTGAACCGATGAAGTCGAAGTGGCAGCAGATCGCCGACGACTTCCACAAGACCCACCCGAACACCTCGTTCACGGTCGAGCCGCTCCAGAACGAGCAGTTCCAGACCAAGGTGCCGTTGGCACTGCAGGGAAACACCCCGCCCGACCTCTTCCAGCAGTGGGGCGGCGGCGCGCTCGCCGACCAGATGAAGTCCGGCAAGATCGCCGACATCACCCAGGCGTCGTCCGGCTGGATCGGGCCGCTCGGCAAGTACGCCGACGGCTGGAAGGTCGGCGGCAAGCAGTTCGGCGTCCCGTACCAGATGCACGCGGTCGGCTTCTGGTACCGCAAGGACCTGTTCGCCACCGCGGGGATCACCTCGCCACCGACCACTTTGGACGAGCTCAACGCGGCGGTCGCGAAGCTGAAGACCGCCGGCATCGTGCCGATCGCGCTCGGCGGCAAGGACCGCTGGCCGGACGCGTTCTACTTCGGCTACTTCGCGGTGCGCCAGTGCTCGGTCGACGCGTTGAAGAAGGCCGTCGAGAAGACCGAGCTGACCGACCCGTGCTTCACCAAGGCGGGGGAGAACCTCAAGGCCTTCCTGGACACCAAACCGTTCCAGGACGGGTTCGTCGGCACTCCCGCCCAGCAGGGGGCCGGCAGCTCGGCGGGCCTGCTCGCGAACGCCAAGGCCGCCATGGAGCTGCAGGGCGACTGGGAGCCGGACGTGATGCGGGCGCTCACCGAGGACAAGGACCTCGACTCGAAGCTCGGCTGGTTCCCGTTCCCCAGCGTGCCGGGGGGACAGGGCGACCCGACCGTGCTGCTCGGCGGCGGTGACGGGTTCTCCTGCACCACCCGCGCGGCCAAGGCCTGCGGGGAGTTCCTGGAACACCTGGTCGGCGACGAGGTGCAGAAGATCCTCGCCGAGACCGGATCCGGCCTGCCGGTGCGGGAGTCCGCGGTGGCCTCGCTCAAGACCGAGACGCACAAGCAGATCTCCGAGGCCATGAACAAGGCTTCGCACCTGCAGTTCTACTTCGACACCGCGTTCCCGACCAACGTCGGTCAGGCCCTCAACGACGCCATCGCGAACTTCTTCGCGGGGCAGGGCGGGCCCGACACCATCGTGCAGTCGGTGAGCAAAGCAGCTGCCGGGAACAAATGATGAGTGCCGCGATCACCACGCGGCCGCCGACCGCCCCCGTGCCGCACGCGCCAGCGGCCGGGGGCACCCGGCGGCGGTCCCGACTGCGAACCCGCCTCGAGCTCGCGCTGCTGCTCACACCGGCCCTGGTGCTCTTCACCGGGTTCGTGCTGGTGCCGATCGGCGTGGCCGTGGTCTACAGCCTCTACTCGTGGAACGGCTTCGGCCCGCTCACGGACTTCGTCGGCCTGCAGAACTACGTCGACGCCTTCTCCGGTGACGTCTTCCAGGGCGCCATCGGGCACAACCTGCTGATCGCGACGCTGTCGATCATCGTGCAGCTGCCGCTCAGCATCGGTCTGGCGTTGCTGCTCAACCGGAAGCTGCGGGGCCGGACCTTCCTGCGGATGGTGGTCTTCGCGCCGTACGTGCTCTCGGAGGCCGTGACCGCGGTGATCTGGCTGCTGATGCTGCAACCGGGCGGTTTCGTCGACGAGATCCTGCGCGGCGTCGGCCTGGGCGGGTTCGTGCGGCTGTGGCTCGCCGATCCGTCGATCGTGCTCTACACGCTGTTCGTCGTGATCACGTGGAAGTACATCGGTTTCGGCGTGATCCTGCTGCTGGCCGGGTTGCAGGGCGTCCCGCCCGAGCTGCGGGAGGCCGCCGCGCTCGACGGCGCGAGCGCCTGGCAGACCACCCGGCACGTCGTGATCCCGTTGCTGGGACCGACGATCAGGATCTGGATCTTCCTGTCGGTGATCGGGTCGCTGCAGCTCTTCGACCTGGTCTGGATCATGACGCTCGGCGGTCCCGCCAACGCGTCCACGACCATGGCGACCTACCTGGTCGACCACGGCTTCAAGCGGTACGAGTTCGGGTTCGGCAGCGCGGTCGCGGTGATCCTCTTCATCATCTGCTTCGTGTTCGCGTTGCTGTACCAGAGGTTCGCCTTGCGCCGGGACACCCAGGGCGCTTTGACGGGGGTGCGCTGAGATGGCACGTCGCAACTCCGTCGGCTACCTCGCCGCGATCGCCGTCATCGGCGTGACGGTGGTGCCGCTGTTGTTCGTGGTGCTGGGCGGTTTCCGCACCACCGCGCAGATCAACTCGTCGCCGGCGGGGTTGCCCGGCCCGTTCGTGTGGGACAACTACGCCGAGATCGCGAGCTCGCCGCAGTTTTGGCGGCTGCTGGGCAACAGCGCGCTCATCGCGGTGATCGCGACGACGCTCGCGGTCGTGCTCGGTGCGATGGCGGCGTTCGCGCTGTCCCGCTACGCCTTCCGCGGCCGCGAGGGGTTCTACACGCTGTTCACGCTGGGGCTGCTGTTCCCCCTCGGCGTGGCGACGCTGCCGCTGTACCTGTGGCTGCGCCAGCTCGGCCTGCTCGAAAACCCGCTCGGTGTCGCCATTCCGGAGGCGGCGTTCTCGCTGCCGGTCACCATCGTGATCCTGCGGCCGTTCATGCACGCGATCCCCGGCGAGCTGGAGGACGCGGCGCTGCTCGACGGCGCCGCCAAGCTCGGCTTCTTCTGGCGGATCCTGCTGCCGCTGTCGCGGCCGGCGCTGATCACGGTGTCGGTGCTCGCGTTCATCACCAGCTGGAACTTCTACCTGTTGCCGTTGCTGGTGTTCAACGACTCCACCAATTTCACCCTCCCGCTCGGCGTGGCGATGTTCCAGTCCGAGCACACCCAGGACACCGCGAAGGTGCTCGCCTTCACGGCGCTGTCGATGATCCCGGCGCTCACGTTCTTCGTGCTCGCCGAACGCCGCATGGTCGGCGGCCTCACCGGTTCTGTGAAGGGCTGACAGGCAAGGGAGAAGATCCATGCGTACTCGATTAGCGGTCGGCATCGCCGCACTGGTGGTGCTGATCCAGGCGGTTCCCGCGTCAGCCGCGGGTCCGTTGAAGACCATCACGAAGAGGTATGTGGGCAGTGCGGTGGCCGTCCAGCACCTCACCACCGAGGCCGACTACCGGTCCGTGCTCACCCGCGAGTTCGACAGCGTCACGCCCGAGAACGAGATGAAGTGGGGTGTGGTCGAAGCCGTTCGGGGCCAGTACGACTGGTCCGGCGCGGACGCGATCGTCGACTACGCCCGCAAGACCGGCAAGACCGTCCGGGGACACACCCTGGTCTGGCACAGCCAGCTGCCGGACTGGGTGGACGACCTCGACGCGGCGGAGCTGCGCGGCGTCGTCAAGGACCACATCAGGACCGAGGCCGGCCGCTACCGCGGCAAGATCCGCGCGTGGGACGTCGTCAACGAGGCGTTCAACGAGGACGGCACCCGCCGGCCGACGGTGTTCCAGGAGAAGCTCGGCGACCGCTACATCGCCGACGCCTTCCGCTGGGCCCACGCGGCCGACCCCAGGGCGAAGCTCTACATCAACGACTACAACGTCGAGGGGATCAACCCCAAGAGCGACGCGCTCTACGCCCTGGTGAAGTCGTTGAAGCGGCAGGGCGTGCCGATCCACGGCGTCGGCATCCAGGCCCACCTGTCGCTCATGTACGGCTTCCCCGCGGGTGTCCGGGAGAACATCGCGAGGTTCGCCGCGCTCGGCGTGGACGTCGCGATCACCGAGGCCGACGTGCGGATCCCGCTGCCCGTCACCCCGGAGAAGCTGGAGGCCCAGGCCGACTACTTCGACCAGGTCTGGGACGCCTGCCACGCCGTCCGGCGGTGCGTCGAGTTCACCACGTGGGGCTTCACCGACCGGCACTCGTGGGTGCCCGACGTGTTCCCCGGTGAGGGCGCGGCCTGCCTGTTCGACGAGAACCTGAGGCCGAAACCCGCGTACACCCGGATCAACCCGTAACGGGAGTGTCCACTTGGCACAGTTCCTGAACCCGGTCCTGCCCGGCTCGCACCCGGATCCCTCGGTGTGCCGGGCGGGATCGGACTACTACCTGGTGACCTCGACGTTCGAGTACTTCCCCGGCCTGCCGATCTACCACAGCCGCGATCTCGTGCACTGGCGGCTGCTCGGCCACGTGCTGGACAGGCCGTCCCAGTTGCCGTTGCGGGGCGTGCGCGCCTCCGGTGGCCTGTACGCGCCGACCATCCGGCACCACGACGGCGTGTTCTACGTGGTGTGCACGCTGGTCGACGGCACGGCGGAGACGGGCAACTTCGTGGTGACCGCCACCGATCCGGCCGGCGAGTGGTCGGAGCCGACGTGGCTGCCGGAGGCCGGCGGGTTCGACCCGTCGCTGTACTTCGACGACGACGGCAGGGCCTGGTGGACGGCGACCCGCGAGGTGCCCGGCGGCCGGCAGGGCCAGACCGAGGTCTGGTTGCGCGAGTTCGACCCGGTCCGGCTGGAGCTCCTCGGCGAGGAGCACGTGCTGTGGCACGGCGCGATGCGCGACTCGGTGTGGCTCGAAGCGCCCCACCTGTACAAGGTGGACGGGCGGTACGTGCTCCTGTGCGCGGAGGGCGGCACCGACTTCGAGCACTCCGTGGTCGTCGCGACGGCCGACGCGGTCACCGGCCCGTACCGCGGCTCACCGCTCAACCCGGTGCTGACGCACCGCCACCTCGGCCGCGACCACCCGATCGCGGCGACCGGGCACGCCGACCTGGTGTGCACGCAGAACGGCCAGTGGTTCGCCGTGCTGCTCGGAACGCGGCCGTACGGCGGTTATGTCTACAACCTCGGCCGGGAGACGTTCCTCGTGCCGGTGACGTGGGAGGCGGGCGGCCCCGTGTTCAGCCAGGGCACCGGCCGCGTCGAGGCCGCGTACGACGTCCCCGACCTGCCGGCCCACCCCTGGCCCGAGACCGGGCACACCGACGACTTCACCACGTTCGACCCCAGGTGGATGTTCCTGCGCACGCCGGACGAGGTGTTCTGGTCGGTGACCGACCGGCCCGGCCACCTCCGGCTGCGGGTGCGGCCGGAGTCGATCACCGATCCGGTCACGCCGAGCGTGGTCCTGAGGCGCCAGCAGCACCAGAACTACCACGTGTCCTGCGAGCTCGAGTTCGAGCCGGCCGGGCCGACCGAGGCCGCGGGCCTGGTGCTGCTGCAGAACAACGACCACCACGTCCGGCTGCTGCTCGGCGCCGAGCGCGAGGTCACCCTCGTGTGCCGCTCCGGTGGACGGGACTCGGTGCTCGCGCGGACGCGGGTGGCAGAGGGTGTAGTGCGGCTGTGCGTCGAGGCGGTCGGCCAGGAGCACCAGGCCCTGGTCGCCGCGGGTGCGGAGGAGTGGCGGCTGCTGGGCGAGCCGTTCGACGGACGCGTGCTCAGCACCCAGGCCGCGGGCGGGTTCACCGGTGTCCACATCGGACTGTACGCGACCGCCGACGGCGCTCCGAGCGAGTCGTGGGCCGACTTCGGCAGCTTCACCTACCGCGCGCTGGAGGGGTGACCATGCACGTCTGGTACGGCAACCGGGCCGACTTCCACACCGACGTCGCCGGTGCGGCGACCGGCGAGGCCCGTGACCGGCGGTGGCCCGGCCGGGACCGTCCGGCCGCGGGCCGGCGTGGTCGTGGGAACGCCCTGACCCGGTTGCTGCGGCGTGCGTTCCCGCTTTCCGGTCTGCGCTGACGAAGCACGCGGGTGATCGACGGCGTTCGAGTCGAATGCGGTCGAACACCCCCGGCACGGTCCCGGATGCCATATGAACTTGATTCATGTTGACGCGACTCGCGGTCGCGGCCGGCCTGGTACTGGCACTGGCCGTCCCCGCATCGGCCACCCCGCCGTCGAGCGGCACGTTCTCCGTGCTCAGCTACAACATCGCGGGGTTGCCGGAGGGGCTCTCCAGCGGCAACCCGAGGGTGAACACGCCGATCATCGGCCAGCGGATCCGGCCGTACGACGTGGTGCACGTGCAAGAGGACTTCAACTACCACGCCTCGCTCTACGCCAACAACACGCATCCGTTCCGCACACCGACCAGCGGTGGCGTCCCGTTCGGCGACGGCCTCAACACGCTGGCCGACCACCCCTACTCCGACCTGACCCGCGACAGGTGGGACCGGTGCAACGGCACGGACTGCCTGACCCCCAAGGGGTTCAGCTGGTCGCGGATCCGGCTGGCGGAGGGTGTGCTGGTCGACTTCTACAACGTCCACGCGAACGCCGGTTCCGCGGACGCCGACCTCGCCGCTCGGCGGGCGAACATCAGTGAGCTCTCCCGGTTCATCACCGCCAACTCGGCCGGCAACGCCGTCGTGGTCGCCGGGGACACCAACACCCGGTACACGCGCGCCGGCGACAACATCAGGGAGCTGGTGAGCGCCAACGGTCTCACCGACGCCTGGGTGCAGCAGGAGCGCGGTGGCGTGCCGCCCGCCGCCGGGAGCCCGGCGCTCGTCTGCGACGACCGGAACGTCAGCGACGCGTGCGAGGTCGTCGACAAGATCCTCTACCGGGGGAACCGGTACATCGCGCTGAGCCTGAGCCGGTACGGCAACGAGAACGCGCGGTTCCGGACCTCCGACGACAAGATGCTGTCCGACCACTACCCGATCGCGGCGGAGCTGCGGTGGACCCTCGACCCCGAGCTGTCGGTCAGCGACGTGGCCGGCGGACCGCACGGCACGCCGTTCACCGACGTCGCTGCGGTCCCCGTGCGGAAGCAGGCCGCCGAGGTGGCCATCCGCACCGGATCCCGCGTCGACCGAGTCGGGCTGACGTTCGCGGACGGCACGTCGTTCGCCCACGGCGGTGGTGGTGGCACTGAGCAGCGCCTCGCGCTGGGGGAGGGAGAGCACCTGCGATCGGTCACGCTCCACTCCGGCCGGCACGACGGACGCACCAGGATCTTCCGCGCGGCCTTCACGACGACCGCGGGAAGAACTCTGGCGGGTGGCACCGCGACGCCGAGCTCCGTCACCCTCACCGCACCCGCGGGCTGGCACATCGCCGGCTTCCACGGTCGTTCGGGGGAGGAGCTCGACGCGCTCGGCGTGATCTACGCGCGCGTGCCGTGACCCGTCACTTCGGGTCGAGCACGAACACCGGGATCTGCCGGTCGGTGTTCTGCTGGTACTCGGCGTAGTTCGGGAAGGCCGCGACGGCCCGCTCCCACCACTCGGCCCGCTCGGCGCCGTCGACCTCGCGGGCGGTCTGGGTTGTCGATTCCGAGCTGTTCATCAGCCGGTGCAGGGATCTGGTTCTGCCGGGAACTGATTCGCCTGCCCGACTGGGAAAGGTTGGTTCCGGGTGGTTCAGGGCGTCGTTGACATGGCGGGCTTCTGCGTTGATACCGGCGCCGGCCAGCGGGAGGTCGAGCGTGGGTACGTGGTCGGTGAGGAGTGCCTTTGTGCTTGCCGTTGCCCACTGCCGAACCGGCGCTGTTGAAGCGGGCGTGGCCACTGCCGTCGCCCCACTCGAGGTAGGGGTGGGTCCGCTCGTCGCGGTACTCGACGACGAAGTTCAGCCGCGCCGTGTATTGCGTGGTCGCCATCGACCAACCGCACGTCGATGGCTGTGACGTCGCCAGGTGTCTGCACACGGGGCTCCAGCGCACGAGCTGCAGGGACCCGTCGGGTCGCTGATCGGTCTTCCGGACACTGCACTGAGCGTGGACGAGAACAGCGACGTGCACGTGGACGGGTTCATGCGCGAACTTCTCGACGACGCGTTCTCCCGGGCCGACTTGGCGCATATCTCTGAGAAGCGCGAGCTGGACAGGCTTGATGCCATGCGTGTGAAGGGCGCTGTCCGTCATGTCTCGGGATCCCACCACCAGGCGATGGATGGCATCGTGGGAGCAGAACGTTCTTCGAGGTCTTGCTGTTCGATGACGCGTGCGCCGATGGCCAGTTTCTCGACCACCGACCAGTCCTCAGGATCGAAGACGGTGTTGTAGCGGGCGACCGAGAGGCTCCAGTCGATGTTGCCGCGAATGACGTGGCCGAGGCCTGTCAGGTAATCGCGCAGCTCCGGGCTCGCTTTGCTCAGTTGTCGCTCTCGCAGTTCGAGGAATTGGCGCAGGGCGCGGTCCCTGAGTGCGACGACCTCTTGCAGTGCCCGGTGAGGAGACCAGCCGTGGGCGTGCATGAGGACGTCGACGAGGTTGCATCGGTCTGTGCGGCCGCGGATCTCCTTGTAGCGGGAGATGCGGTCGTTGTCCCAGATCGCGATGGTCCAGCAGGCCTCCGTGAGTGCCCGCACGGCCGGGGAGTCCATCTCGTGGCCGGGGACATCGCGGCCAGGACCGAGTTCCATTGCTTCCATCATGGTCGTGACCACTGGGCCGCCGCCGTCGTGGAACCGGGCGATGAGGTACTGCTCCAGTGGCAGCGTGTGGTCTTGGCGTGAGCCGGCGTTGATCTGGACGACGCCGAAGAGCCATTGGCGGTGCGCTTCGAGCCACCGGCGGAACTGGACCGGGGTCGCGCAGTCGCGGAACCGCACTGCGATGTCGTGCAAGGCGATGAGGAACGGGTCATCGCCGCACAGTCTGTGGTTGACGCCTTCGAGCATGCGCAGCAGCCGGGCGACCAATGGAACCAGTTCCGTCAGGTCTTTGCCGTCGCAGCGCACGTCGTCGAATGCGAATGCCCAGTGCACGAAGTCGGCGTAGACGCGGAGCCGGTCGGTGCTGCCGTGCGGTGCGGTGCGCGCGGCGAACTCTGCGGATGCTGAGGCGAGGACACGAGCTTGGTGGTGTTGGTCCGGGCAGATTCCGATTCGCTGGGCCCACTCCATCGAACTGTCGGCCAGCTCGTGGAACTGGCCCTGCACCGCGGGCGGGATCGGGCAGTAGAACGGCGGGACGGTGATCTGGGTGTCGGTCATCTCTCTGCTTTTCGCTCGAGGGGTCATTCGGATGCGGTGTCGCCGGCGATGCGCATGGCCTCTTCGATGAGCGTTTCGACGATCGCGTGCTCGGGTACCGTCTTGACGACCTCGCCCTTGACGAAGATCTGGCCTTTGCCGTTGCCCGACGCCACACCGAGGTCTGCTTCGCGTGCTTCTCCCGGGCCGTTGACGACGCAGCCCATCACCGCGACTCGCAGCGGGATCTCCATTCCCTCCAGTGCTGCGGTGACCTGTTCGGCGAGGGTGTAGACGTCCACCTGCGCGCGGCCGCACGACGGGCACGACACGATCTCCAGCTTGCGCGGCCGCAGGTTGAGCGACTGGAGGATCTGGATGCCGACCTTGACCTCTTCGACCGGTGGTGCGGACAGCGAGACGCGGATCGTGTCGCCGATGCCTTGGCGCAGCAGTGCCCCGAACGCCACCGCCGACTTGATGGTGCCCTGGAACGCAGGCCCGGCCTCGGTCACGCCGAGGTGCAGCGGGTAGTCGCACTGCGCGGCGAGGATCTCGTACGCGCGGACCATGACCACCGGGTCGTTGTGCTTCACCGAGATCTTGACGTCGTGGAAGTCGTGCTCGGCGAACAACGACGCCTCCCACATCGCCGACTCCGCCAACGCTTCCGGCGTCGCTTTGCCGTGCTTGTCCATGAGGCGCTTGTCCAGCGAGCCGGCGTTCACGCCGATCCGGATCGGCGTGCCGTGGTCCTTGGCTGCTTGCGCGATCTCCTTGACCTGGTCGTCGAACTTGCGGATGTTGCCAGGGTTCACCCGCACCGCCGCACAACCGGCCTCGATCGCGGCGAAGACGTACTTCGGCTGGAAGTGGATGTCCGCGATCACCGGGATCTGCGACTTCTTCGCGATCGCCGGCAGTGCTTCGGCGTCGTCGGCCGACGGGCAGGCAACGCGGACGATGTCGCAGCCGGCCGCGGTCAGCTCGGCGATCTGCTGCAGGGTCGCGTTGACATCGGCGGTGGGCGTCGTGGTCATCGACTGCACGGAGATCGGGAAGTCGCTACCGATCCCGACTTCGCCCACGTGCAGCCGGCGCGTCTTGCGTCGTTCGGACAGGACGGGTGGCGGGGCCGGCGCGGTGGTCAGGGGCAGTGGGATGGCGGGCACGGCTCAGCCGCCCGGGTGGTGATGGGTGGGCTGCTGCGGGTTCGTCATGGTGTCCTCCCTGAAAACGTGGTGGCGCACGGTTTCGGCGATGCCGGTGGCGTCGAGGTGGTGCCGGTGCAGCAGGTCGGGGCGCTCGCCGTGCGGCAGGAACTCCGTCGGCAGCGCAAGTGTGCGCAGCCGGGGTGGGTGGTTCCGGCGGGAAAGCAGGTGTGCGAGGCGTTGGCCGAAGCCGCCGGTGCCGGCGTTGTCCTCCACGGTCACGGTCAGGCGGTGTCGCGCGGCGAGCTCACCGAGGACCTCTGGCAGCGGGGTCGTCCACCGGGGGTCGGCCACGGTGACGGCGATCCCGGATTCGGCCACGAGGTCGGCCGCGCGCAGGCACGCTTCGGCGCGGCCTCCGACGGCCACCAGCAGCACGGTGGCCGACGGGTCCGCGCGCAGCAGGTCGACGCCGCCGACCTGGCCGATCGCCTCGAGATCGGGGCCCGCTCGGCCTTTGGGGAAGCGCAGGACCGTCGGACCCGTGTCCTGGGTGAGGCACTCCTGCAGGAGCTCCCTCAGCCGGGCCGGGTCGCGGGGCTCGGCGATCCGGATGCCGGGTACGGCGGGCAGCACGCAGGCGTCCCACATGCCGTGGTGGCTGGCGCCGTCCGGGCCGGTGATGCCCGCGCGGTCGAGCACGAACGTCACCGGCAGGCCGTGCAGCGCCACGTCCATCAGCACCTGGTCGAACGCGCGGGTGAGGAACGTCGAGTACACCGCGACCACCGGGTGCAGTCCGCCCATGGCCAGGCCGGCGGCGGCGGTGACGGCGTGCTGCTCGGCGAGGCCGACGTCGAAGACCCGGTGGGGGAACCGCCGGGCGAACGGGTGCAGTCCGGTGGGGCGCAGCATGGCCGCGGTGAGGCACACGACGTCCGGGTTGCGAGCTCCCAGCGCCACGATCTCCTCGGCGAACTCCTGGGTCCAGCTCCGCCCCGCCCGCGCCGGCGTTCGTCGCGGGTTCACCGCGTGCTGGCAGTCGGCTTCGTCGTTCTCCGCGGGCGGGTGTCCTTTGCCCTTGGTCGTGACGCAGTGCACGACTACCGTGCGGCCCGAGGCTTTCGCTTGCCGCAGTGCGTGTTCGACGGCCGCGGTGTCGTGCCCGTCGACCGGACCGAGGTAGCTCAGCCTGAGGATGCCGAAGAAGCCGGGCCACGGGTCGCCGCGCTCGTCGTCGAAGGCGCGTGCCCGCAACGCACCGAGGTGGTCGGCGATCGCACCGACCGTGGGCGCGTAGGACCGGCCGTTGTCGTTGAGCACGATGACCAGGGGCCTGTCCGGGGCGGCAGCGAGGTTGTTGAGCGCCTCCCACGCCATTCCGCCCGTCAACGCGCCGTCACCGACTACGGCGACCACGTGCCGGGTGTCCCCGCGCAGGCGTAGCGCGGTAGCGAGGCCATCGGCATAAGACAGGGCCGTGGAGGCGTGAGAGTTGCGCATCAGGTCGTGCTCGGATTCGGCAGGATCGGGGTAGCCGGACAGTCCGCCGGCTTGGCGCAACGTGTCGAACCGGTCCCACCGCCCGGTGAGGACCTTGTGGACGTAGGCCTGGTGGCCGGTGTCGAACAGCACGCGGTCGTGGGCGGTGTCGAACACCCGGTGCAGCGCGATGGTCAGCTCGACCACGCCGAGGTTCGGGCCGAGGTGCCCGCCGGTCCGCAGGACGGCGTCAACGAGGAAGCGGCGGATCCGGATGGCGAGACCGGGCAGGTCGCCGGCGGCGATGTCGCGCAGTTCCTCCGGTCCGGAAGGGAGGCCGAGGAGCGCGGGTGGCCCCGCGGTCTGCCGGGTCACCGCCGTTGCGCTTTCTGCGGGACGGCGAAGGTCACTGTTTCGGTGGCGACCCTGTGGGTGGTGGTCTGGAGAGGACCGAGTCCCCGCAGGGCGCTCAGCACGTCGGTGACCAGCTGGGGTGGCGCGGACGCGCCGGCGGTGAGGCCGACGCGGCGTGCGTCGGCAACCCATTCGGGGCGGATGTCGCCGAGGTCGTCGATGAGGTGGGCCGGGGTGCCCAGACGCCGGGACAGCTCGACGAGCCGCACCGAGTTGGACGAGTTGGGTGAGCCCAGCACGAGGACCAGGTCCGCCTCGGCGGCGATCGCGTGCAGGGCGTGCTGGCGGTTGGTCGTGGCGTAGCAGATGTCGTCGGACTTGGGCCCCCGCAGCGCCGGGAAGCGGTGGCGCAGCGCCGCGACGATGTCGCGGGTCTCGTCCACGGCGAGCGTGGTCTGACTCAGGTACGACACCCGTTCCGGGTCGGGCACGTCGAGGTTCGCGACGTCGTCGACGCTGCCGACCAGGCGCATCCGCTCTGGGGCGTGGCCCATCGTGCCTTCGGTTTCCTCATGCCCGGCGTGGCCGATGAACACCACCGTGTCGCCCCGCCCGGTGAAGCGCAGTGCCTCGGCGTGGACCTTGCTCACCAAGGGACACGTCGCGTCGATGACGTCGAGGTGCTGCTCTGCGGCCTGGGCGCGCACCGCCGGCGAGACGCCGTGTGCTGAGAAGACCACCGTTGCACCCTCGGGCACGTCGTCGAGTTCTTCGACGAACACCGCACCGAGGGCCTCGAGTTCATGCACCACATGGCTGTTGTGCACGACCTGCTTGCGAACGAACACCGGCCCGTCGACAGTGCTCAGGCTCCGCCGGACGGCCTCGATCGCTCGTTCGACGCCCGCGCAGAACGAGCGCGGCTCGGCGAGCAGAACCTCCCGCGGGCCAGTCGTGGCCGCCCACCTGGTGACCACCGAGCGTACAACTTCGCCTGCGCGCGATCCGCCGCTACGGGTACAGCGCACCGCGGCCGCGAACACGACCGACGGCTCACCGCCGTGCGAGGCAGTGGCCGACCAACCGCGCACGGGAACCGCTCCAGCCGGAGGATCGCCTACCCGCAGTACCGCCCGATGAACCGGAATGCCCGCACGGCGCAGCGTTGCGGAAAGCAGTGGCTCCGCTCCGCACACAACGCCCGCATCACCAGAGCGATGGATCGCTGTCGCCACGATCGCGTCCCCGAGCTGGATCCCTGGGACGTCTGCCCACGCTCGCAACGGTTGCACCGCTGCTGTTCCGCACGGGTCTTGGTGGGTGTGGTCAGTGTTCACGGGCGGCCACCAGGTGTGCGAGAGCTGTCAGCTCGGTGGCGGGACCGGGCGCAGGGTCGACCGCGTGCAGGCAGTTCAGCGCCAGCTCGACGTGCCGGAGGGCTTCGGCCTGCGTGCGTTCCCGAACGCCCACTCGCTCGATCAGCGTGGCCGCGGCGTCGAGATCCGCTTCGTCCAGGGGCTCGGCCCGTCGGTAGAGCGCCGCGAACGCCCGGCCCTCGCCCGAATCGGAATCGAGTGCCATGATCACCGGGAAGGTCTTCTTCCGCGACCGCAGGTCCGAGCGAGTGGGTTTGCCGGTGACGGCAGGGTCTCCCCAGATGCCGAGAAGGTCGTCGACCATCTGGAACGCCAGGCCCAGGTGGTGGCCGAAGCGGCGCAGATGGCCCACGGTGTCGGCCGGCGCCCCACCCATCGCGGCACCCACCGCGCATGCGCAGCCGAACAGAGCGGCGGTCTTCCCCGCCACCATTCGCATGTACTCGTCGTGCCCGACTTGTGGCCGGTCTTCGAACTCGACGTCGTCGCTCTGCCCCCGCACCAGTTCCAGCAGTGCCCACGTGAGCGCTCGGCCGGCCGCCAACGTCCGGTCCGATGTCACGGAGACCAGCACGTCGAAGGCCAAGGCGAGCATCGCGTCGCCGGCGAGGGTGGCCACCGGCACGCCGAATGACGCCCACACCGTCGGCCGGTGCCGTCGCGTGTCGTCACCGTCGATGATGTCGTCGTGCACCAGCGAGAAGTTGTGCACCAGTTCCACCGCGGCCGCCGCGTGCACCGCAGACTCCGCGCGGCCACCGACCGCCTCGGCCGAGAGCAGGACCAGTGCTTGCCGCAGGCCCTTGCCGGCGGACCCGCTCACCGGACGACCATGCCGGTCCGCCCAGCCGAACTGGTAGCCAACGGCTTTCGCCATCGGTTCGGGCAGTCTTCCCACGGCCTCCCGCAGCGCGGGATCCACGAGATCACGCGCCCAGTGCAAAGTATGTTTCGACTGCTGCATCAGTGGGGGTGTCAACAGACCCTCCGCTCGAATTGTCACAGTAGGCGGGCGTGCGCCACCGAAGCAGCGACGCACTTTCTCATGCCTTTACCCGGCTGTTGCCCGAGCATGGAAAGCCGATCAACGGCTCGCAGCGCGGGGTGCACCTGTCAATCGAATGGAAAGGGAAAATTCCGTCGACGGACACGTCGCTGGGCGCCGCTCTTGGCTGAACGGCAGCGCTCTCCGCGTCGAGGCCAAGCGCTGTCCAGCGGGTGGCTGTACCTGTGGTGCTCGCTTTCAGTCACCCGCTCCGTGCACTCAAGGTAGCTGAGCCGACACAGAGCGCGCAAAGGTCCAACCGAGTTACTTCGGGCTTGGAAAAGCACACCCGAATGTCCCTCCAAGTCAGCGACGAGAGCAGCATGCGTAACTCTCCGTAATCTGCAATTTGCAGATCTTGATCCGCTTCAGCTTGTGGCTGAGCGATCGGGATGATTTCCACTGGCAGAACTTCTCAAGTCGACTGGCGAGCTGCATAGAATCAATTCTCGCCGTCCGGTGGATGACCATTGTCCGCATTGGACATCTCGGCAGGAGTCAATTCCGGACACCGTCTTCAGCAACGGAGGAAGTCATGGCTCGAACCATCCGGCAGCGCCGGGGGATCATCCGGTTCCTCGGCAACATCGTCGACGACACCAAAGACATGGTCGACGACATGCTCGACCGCGCCCGCGACGTCGAGCAGGACCTGCGATCCACCGCCCGCGAGGCCTTGGACACCGACGACGAGGACGACGAGGAGCCGGCGGCGGACATCGCCTCTCTGCAAGCCGCCCTGGCCGAACTGAGCGCGAAGGTCGATCAGCTCGCCGCGCTGCGGAAAGCGGCAGACGAGACTCCGCGGCGCTCAGGAAGCGACGAACCGGTCCCGGCACAGCCTTGACGCCCCAGCGGGTGCAGGAGCGGCGGGCCGCCCTGCTCGCCGTCGTCCCCGCCTGATCCGACCAACCGATGGAGAGCACAACCGTGCGCGAACACCGCTTGTGGGCCCTGGTGGCCGCATTGAGCCGCGTGGTGCGGTCCGAACTGCACCACGGCGGTCGCTCCGGCGACGACGCCGCGGAGGGTCCGAGCCGTGCCCAGCGTCGGGCCCGCGAAGTCCGCCTTGCCTTCGAACGGCTCGGTCCGTTCTACATCAAGGTCGGTCAGATGCTCTCCACCCGGCCGGACTTCGTCTCCGAGGAGATGATCGCCGAGTTCCGCACGCTGCACGACACCGTGTCCGTCCAGCCGTTCTCGCTCTTCGAACCGGTGCTGATCGCCGAGCTGGGAAGTCGGTGGCGCGGGCGGTTCCGCACCATCGACACCAGCCGCCCTCTGGGCGCGGCGTCACTGGCCCAGGTCTACGCCGCCACCCAGCCCGACGGCAGGCCGGTCGTGGTCAAGATCCAGCGACCCGGCATCGTTCCGCTGGTCACGCAGGACATGGCGTTGCTGCGCCGGGCGGCGAAGCTGGTGACCAAGGCGTCCCCCGGATTCGCCGAGGTCATCGACGTCGAAGCCATGCTGGGTCTGCTGTTCGACGCCATGCGCTCGGAGCTCGACTTCACCCTCGAAGCCCGGCAGATGGACCGTGCCCGGGCCGATGTCGCCATGTTCAAACACCTCGACGTGCCCGAAGTGCTCCTGGCCACCCCGCGCGTCATGATCCAGAGCCGGGCACCGGGCCAGTCGATCCGCGACGCCAACCCCGCCGACTTCCCGGACGCCGAACGGCTCGCCATCGGCCGCGACCTGCTCGCCTACATGTACCGCAGCTACTTCACCACCAAGTTCTTCCACGCCGACCCCCACCCCGGCAACATCTTCGTCCACCCCGGCGAAAAGGCGTCGCTCATCGACTGGGGCATGGTCGGACGCATCGACCGCCGCACCAGCCAGGCCATCCTGCTGGTCCTGACCAACGTCGCCATGAACGACGGCCAAGGACTGGCCCGGGCCTGGACCGACCTGGGCCGGGCGACCGACGGCGCCGACATCGCCGCGTTCCAGAACGACATGGAAGCCCTTGTCCCGCACGTGGCGAGCGCGTCGCTGGAGGAGCTGAACCTCGGCGTCACACTCACCGCCATCCTCAAGAGCGCCACCAAACACCGAATCCGCACCAACCCCGCCATCGCCGTCCTGGGCAAGTCCTTCGCCAACCTCGAAGGCTCGATCCGCTACCTGGCGCCCGAGCTGAGCATCACGGACACCTTCCGTGACCAGCTGAGCGACATCATGCTCGATCTCCTGGAGGACACCGTGTCCGAACAGCAGCTCGCCCGCACGGTCCTGGAACTGGTCTCCGGCGGCACCAGCGCGATCCAGCAGATGCAGAACATCCTGCGCGACCTCAGCAGCGGACGCCTGCACATGCGTGTCACCCAAATCGCCCGATTGTCGCCGGCCACCCAGAGACGGCGGATGATCCTGGGCGCGGCACTGGCCTTTTATCTCTGGCGGCAGCGACCTCAAGCGCTTCGGGCCGCAGAGCGATGAGGGGGTCAGTCGCGGCGCTTCTGCGAGCCGTTGCGCTGGCGGCTGTGAAGGGTCGGAGAACTCGCCCCTGAACTGACCGCGCTGTCCACCAGCCAGCCGACCGGCACACCCACCGCATCACCCACGACCTCGCCGATGTGATGGGAAGGCGATGACTTGTCCCAGCACCCCGCATTCGCCATGGCCGCCACTGGACTGCTCGTGATCAGTCTCGTCGACGTCTCACCGTCGGTCTCTCTCGCAAGCTGGGTCGCCTTCTTCGTGGTAGTCGTCGGATGGGTTTTCTGTACCCGACGCCGCATCCGTCAATGACAGGACCTTCTGCACCGGTAGGGGGCAGTGGTAGTCATGCAGCCTGACTGACTGGCGTGGTCGTGATTGCTTCGTGTTCGATGGGGTCAACCGGCCGAGCTGCCAGGCGTCGACGGCGGTGGTAGGTGCGTTGCTGAACGTCGAGGGCGACGTGTGGCGTGACGCCCGATGGCGTCTGCGGGTCGTCGTGGCCGGGCTGGGCACCAACGACTTCTCCACCGCGCTCGTACCGGGCGAGCCGTGGACCCCGGAGAGCTGGTCGCCGAGTACAAGGCCGCTACCAGGGGTTCTCGGCGAGTTGTGGGCCAGGTACGGCACCGGCACAACGATCGTCGTGAGCGTGCCGGAGGCGATGGGGACGTTCGCTGACGCGGCTCGTCAGGTCGTGCAGGAGCGCGGCGACCCCCGCGTCCACCTTGCGACTACGCCGATCCGGCGCTCGACCGGCTCGGGTGCGACTGGCACTCCTCGGCCGTGACCACCGGCTGATCGTGGAGGAGCTGCGCGACTACCTGGCGGGGCTGTCCCTGCGCTGATGAGCGGGACAGCCCCGGGCGGTCACTTCGGGTCGAGCACGAACACCGGGATCTGCCGGTCGGTGTTCTGCTGGTACTCGGCGTAGTTCGGGAAGGCCGCGACGGCCCGCTCCCACCACTGCGCCCGCTCGTCGCCGTCGACCTCGCGCGCGACGTAGTCCTTCGTCACGGTCCCGTCCTGCAGCTTGAGCTCGGGGTAAGCCTGGATGTTGTAAAACCACGTCGGGTGCGCGGACGCGCCGCCGTTGGAGGCCACGACCGCGTAGCTCCCGTTGTGCTCGACGCGCATGACGGGGGTGTAGCGCAGCTTGCCGCTCTTCGCCCCGCGCACGGTCAGCAGCACGATCGGCCTGCCGAGGACCTTGACGCCCTCGGTCGTGCCGGTGTCGAGGATGGTCTTGGTCTGGTCCTGCACCCACTCGGTGGGGCTGAGTTCCACGTTCGTCATACGACGATCAAACACCCCGTGGTCCCCGGCCGCATCCCTGCCCCGGTCATCGGGCGGCCGAGTGTGGGCTCGCGGCCGGATCCCCCGGCCGCCGCCACGGGTGCCTCCGCGGTCCTCGGCGCGGTGGCGTGGCACCGCCACCTCGCCGAGGACCGCCGGGTTACCGCCGGACCATGGTCCGTTGCACCGCGATGAACACCAGCAGCAGCACGCCGATCACGATCTTCGTCCACCACGAGCTGAGCGTGCCCTGGAACGAGATCAGCGTCTGGATCGTGCCGAGCACCAGCACTCCCACCAGGCCGCCGAGCACGTAGCCGACGCCGCCCGCCAGCAGGGTCCCGCCGATCACGACGGCCGCGATGGCCTCGAGCTCCATGCCGACGGCGTGCAGGCCGTAGCCGGACAGCATGTAGAGGCTGAACAGCAGACCCGCCAACGCCGAGCAGAAACCGCTGATGACGTAGACGCCGACCTTGGCGCGGGCGGTCGGCAGCCCCATCAGCATCGCCGACGACTCGCTGCCGCCCACGGCGTAGACCGTCCGGCCGAAGCGGGTGCGGTGCAGGACGTACAGCGCCGCGACGACGACGAGCAGTGCGATCACGACGTTGTAGGTGATGGTCACGCCGCCGGGGAGCTTGATCGCCGCGGTGGCGACGTCGCGGAACGTGCTGTTCTTGATCGAGACCGACTCGACGCTGATCACGAAGCACAGGCCGCGGGCCAGGAACATGCCGGCGAGCGTGACGATGAACGGCTGGATGTCGAAGCGGTGGATCACGAGCCCCATCAGCAGGCCCAGCGTCGAGCCGATCACCAGCACCGCGAGCACCACCAGCGGCACCGGCCAGCCCGCGCGCAGGCCCGCGGCCGTGACCATCGTCGACAGCGCGACGACCGAGCCGACGGACAGGTCGATGCCGCCGCTGAGGATCACGAACGTCATGCCGGCGGCGAGCACGATGAGGAACGCGTTGTCGATGAACAGGTTCGCGATCACCTGTCCGGAGGCGAAGCCCTCGTAGCGCGCCGAGCCGACACCGAAGGTGAGGACGAACAGCACGACGGTCGCGAGGACGGGCAGGAACCGCGACGGCACCCGTTGCGCGAGAGCGGTCATGACGAGACGGCCACCTTCCGGAAGCTCAGTGCGGCACGGGCCTTCGGCGCCTGGACCAGGCACACGGCGATGACGACGACCGCCTTGAAGACCAGCGTCACCTCCGGGGCGACGCCGATCGTGTAGACGGTGGTGGTGAGGGTCTGGATGATCAGGGCGCCGAGCAGCGTGCCGGTGAGCGAGTACCGCCCGCCGGCGAGGGAGGTGCCGCCGATGACGACGGCGAGGATGGCGTCCATCTCGATCCACAGCCCGGCGTTGTTGGCGTCGGCCGCGCTGACGTTCGAGCTGATCATCAAACCGGCGATGCCCGCGCACACCGCGGCGAACACGTAGACGGTCCAGATGATCGTGCGGGACCGCACGCCGGCCAGCCGCGAGGCCTCCGGGTTCACCCCGACCGCCTCGATCAGCACACCGAGCGCCGTGCGCCGGGTCGCGAACGCCACCAGCCCCAGCACGAGCAGGCTGATCAGGATCGAGATCGGCAGGACCACGAAGCCCGCGCCGACCTGCCGGTAGGCGGTGTTGTTGACCGTGACGATCTGGCCTTCGGTGACCAGCATCGCGACACCGCGGCCCGCCGTCATCAGCACCAGCGTCGCGATGATCGGCTGGATGCCCAGCCCCGCCACCAGGAGCCCGTTCCACAGCCCCAGCACCGCGCAGAGCACCAGTGCCAGCGCCATCCCCGCGAACGCCGTGCCGGCGTCACCGGACGCTCCGATGTGGACGCACGTCACGGCGCCCGCGATCGCCGCCACCGCGCCGACCGAGAGGTCGATGCCGCGGGTGGCGATCACCAGCGTCATGCCGAGGGCGATCAGCAGCGTCGGCGCGCCGTTCTTCAGCACGTCGACCAGGCCGCCGTAGAGGTGGCCGTCCTGCATGCGCAGGGCGAAGAACGACGGCGTGACGGCGAGGTTGAGCAGCAGGAGCGCGGCCAGCGCCAGCAGTGGCCACAGCAGCCGGTTCTTCACGACACCACCTTCTTCGACGTGGTCCGGCCGCGGTGGGCGGCAGCACGGGTGCGAGCAGTCGGGTCGTCCGGGACGACAGGGTCCCGCCGCGCTGGGCGGCGCCGCTGCACAGCGGTGAGCACCGGGCCGGTCGAGGCGTTCACGACACCACCTTCTCCGGGGCCGCTCCGCCCGCGATGAGCTCTACCACCTCGTCCACCCCGGTCACCGCCCCGTCCAGCTCGGCGATCTTGCGCCGGTCGCGCAGCACGACGATGCGGTCCGCGATGCGCACGACCTCCTCCAGCTCCGCCGAGATGAACAGCACCGCGGTGCCCTCCGCGGCGAGCGCGGTGACGAGCTGCTGGATCTGGGCCTTCGCGCCGATGTCGATCCCCCTGGTCGGCTCGTCCAGGATCAGCAGCCGCGGCTCGGTGACGAGCCAGCGGGCCAGCAGGACCTTCTGCTGGTTGCCGCCGGACAGGGTGCTCACCAGCGCGTCCGGGTTCGCGGGGCGGATGTCCAGCGCCTTCAGGTACTTCTCGACGAGCTGGTCCTTGGTCCTGCGCGGCAGCGGGCGGGTCCAGCCCCGGGCCGCCTGCATCGCGAGCACCAGGTTGTCCCTGATCGACAGGTCCGCGACCAGGCCCTCGCCCTTGCGGTCCTCCGAGCTGAACGCGATGCCCGCCGCGATCGCTTGGCGCGGGCCGCGCAGCCGCAGCGGGACGCCGTCCACGAGCAGCTTGCCGGAGTCGGCCCGGTCGGCGCCGAAGAGCAGCCGGGCCAGTTCGGTGCGGCCGGAGCCGAGCAGCCCGGCCAGGCCGACGACCTCGCCCGTCCGGATGGACAGGTCGAACGGTTCGATCGCCCCTCGCCTGCCCAGCCCCGATGCCTGCACCAGCACCGGCCCGTCCGGGTGGCGCTTCTCCGCGGCGTCCTCGATCGCCTCCAGGGTGCCGAGGTCACGGCCGATCATCTGCGCGATGAGCGTCCGCCGGTCCACTTCCGCGGTGAGGTGCTCGCCGACCAGGACCCCGTTGCGCAGCACCGTCATCCGGTCGGAGATCTCGTAGACCTGGTCGAGGAAGTGCGACACGAACAGGATGGCGACGCCCTCGTCGCGCAGCACCCGCATGATGCGGAAGAGCTCGGCGACCTCGCCCGCGTCCAGACTGGACGTCGGTTCGTCCAGCACCAGCACGCGGCAGTCGACCGCGATCGCGCGGGCGATGGCGACGAGCTGCTGCACCGCGATCGGGTGCTCACCGAGGCTCGAGGCCGGGTCGACGTGCACGCCGATGCGCGCGAGCACCTGCGCGGCGCGGCGCCGCATCGCGCGGAAGTCGATGCCGCCGAGGCGGCGTGGCTCGCGGCCCAGCAGGATGTTCTCCGCGACCGTGAGGTTCGCGCAGAGGTTGACCTCCTGGTACACCGTGCTGATCCCGGCGTGCTGGGCCTCGCCGGGGGAGGAGAACGCCACGCCGGCGCCGGCCAGCGAGACCTGTCCGCTGTCGGGGCGGTGCACGCCGGTCAGGGTCTTGATCAGGGTGGACTTCCCGGCGCCGTTCTCGCCCATCAGGGCGTGCACCTCACCGGGGAACAACCGGAAGTCGACGTCCTGCAACGCCTTCACGCCGGGAAACGCGAGGCTGATGCCGCGCATCTCGACGACCGGCTGCGGTGACTCGGTCATGGGCTCTGACTTTCGTCGCTGGGGCCGCGGGACCCGCCACGCGGATGCGCGCGGTGGCGGGTCCCGCGGGTCTGGGGTGAACTCAGTACTGGCGCTGCGGGAGCGCGGCCTTGGCCTGCTCCTGGGTGAACGTGCCCTCCTCGGTCACGACCCGCGCCGGCACCTCCTCGCCCTTCACGACCTTCTTGGCGAGGTCCATCAACTGCTTGCCCAGCAACGGGTTGCACTCCACGATGAAGTTGATCTCACCGTTGGCCAGCGCCTGCATGCCGTCCTTCACCGCGTCCACGGTGATGATCTTGATGTCCTTGCCGGGCACCTTGCCCGCCGCCTTGATCGCCTCGATCGCACCCAGGCCCATGTCGTCGTTGTGCGCGTACACGACGTCGATCTTGGGCTGGGACTTGAGCATCGCCTCCATCACCTGCTTGCCACCGGACCTCGTGAAGTCGCCGGTCTGCGACGCGACGACCTTGATGTCGGGCTTGGCCGCGATCTTCTCCTCGAAGCCCTTCTTGCGGTCGATCGCCGGCGCCGCGCCGGTCGTGCCCTGCAGCTCCACCACGCTAGTGGGGCCGGACGCGTTGGACACCAGCCAGTCACCGGCCCTGCGGCCCTCCTCGACGAAGTCCGAGCCGAGGAACGTCTTGTAGAGCGACGTGTCGTCGGAGTCGATCGAGCGGTCGGTGAGGATGACGGGGATGTTGGCGCGCTTGGCTTCCAGCAGCACGGTGTCCCAGCCGGTCTCGACGACCGGGCTGAACGCGATCACGGACACCTTCTGCTGGATGTAGGACCGGATCGCCTTGATCTGGTTCTCCTGCTTCTGCTGCGCGTCGGAGAACTTCAGGTCGATGCCGGCCGCTTTGGCCTCGTCCTGGATCGACTTGGTGTTGGCGGTGCGCCAGCCGCTTTCGGCGCCGACCTGGGCGAAGCCCATCGTGATGGTGTCGCCGGACGAGCCGGTGCCGCCGCCGCCACCTCCCGAGCCGCACGCGGTGACCGCGCTCAGCAGGACCACGCTGGCGAGTGTCGTGATCTTCTTCAGCACTGGGATTCCTCCGGGGTGACGACGGTGTCGCGGAGCTCGACCGCGTGTCCGCGGTTGTCAGGTGGACAACAGTGAACGCTCACAACTTTGGCGTCAAGGCCTTGCCCGTAACGAGTTCGCAGCCCTATGTTAACGCTCACTTCCGAGCTGGGGAGGAAATCCGTGCCCACCAAGCACGTCCTGCTGTCCGCCGCGCTCGCGGCAGCCCTGCTGGTCGCCGTCCCCGGTTCGGGTGCGGCCGTCGAGACCGACTACACGCTCAAGATCGACACCGCGCACCGCGGCCCGGCGATCGACGACACGATGTACGGCGTCTTCTTCGAGGACATCAACCGCGCGGCCGACGGCGGCCTCTACGCGGAGCTGGTGCAGAACCGCTCCTTCGAGTACGACCCGGCGGACAACGCGAGCTACACCGGCATGACGTCCTGGGCGCCGCACAGCGGCACCATGGACGTCGTCGACGACGACGGCCGGATGAACGAGCGCAACCGCCGCCACCTGAGGCTGGGCCTGCCCGCAGGCGTCATCAACTCCGGCTACAACAGCGGGATCGCCGTCCAGGAGGGCCGGCGTTACGACTTCTCGGTCTGGGCCAGGACGGACCAGGCCGCCACGCCGCTCACGGCGACGGTCACCGACCCGGCGGGCGCCGCTCTGGGCGAGCCGGTGCGGATCGAGGTCAGGGGCGATGGCTGGACCCGCTACACCGGCACCGTCCACGCGCGGAAGTCCTCGACCACCGGACGGCTGCTGGTCACCGGCGGCGGCACCGGAACCCTGCGCCTCGACATGGTCTCGCTGATGCCGCAGGACACCTTCAAGGGCCACGGCCTCCGCCGCGACCTCGCCGAGAAGGTCGCCGCGCTGAAGCCCGGCTTCGTCCGCTTCCCCGGCGGCTGCCTGGTCAACACCGGCAGCCACTACGGCTACGACGCGCCGAACTACGAACGCCGCCGCTCGTACCAGTGGAAGGACACCATCGGCCCGGTCGAGCAACGCGCCACGAACTGGAACTTCTGGGGCTACAACCAGTCCTACGGCCTCGGCTACTTCGAGTACTTCCAGTTCGCCGAGGACATCGGCGCGATGCCGCTGCCCGTCGTGCCCGCCCTCGTCACCGGCTGCGGCCAGAACCGCGCCACGGACGACCCCGCGCTGCTGCGGCGGCACGTCCAGGACACCCTGGACCTGATCGAGTTCGCGAACGGTCCCGCCGACTCCACGTGGGGCCGCAAGCGGGCGGAGATGGGGCACCCCGAGCCGTTCGGGCTGACTCACCTCGCGGTCGGCAACGAGGAGAACCTGCCCGACGAGTTCATGGCCCGGTTCACGCAGTTCCGCGACGCGATCAACGCCAAGCACCCGGACATCACCGTCGTCGGCAACTCCGGCCCCGACGACTCGGGTGGCACGTTCGACCGCCTGTGGCAGCTCAACAAGCAAGCCGGCGTGAAGATGGTCGACGAGCACTACTACAACAGCCCGAGCTGGTTCCTGGAGAACAACAACCGTTACGACTCCTACGACCGCAAGGGTCCCAAGGTCTTCCTCGGCGAGTACGCCTCACAGGACAACAAGTTCTTCAACGCGTTGAGCGAAGCCGCGTTCATGACAGGCCTCGAACGCAACGCCGACGTCGTGAAGCTCGCCTCCTACGCGCCGCTTCTGGCCAATGAGGACTACGTCCAGTGGCGGCCGGACATGATCTGGTTCAACAACCACGCGTCGTGGGGTTCGGCGAGCTACGAGGTGCAGAAGTTGTTCATGAACAACGTCGGCGACCACGTCGTGCCGAGCACCGCGTCCGCCACGCCGTCCACCCTGGCGCCGATCACCGGTGCGATCGGGCTCTCGACGTGGGCGACCGCCGCGACCTATGACGACGTGCGCGTCACCAGTGCTTCCGGCCAGACGTTGTTCAGCGACGACTTCTCGGGCACCGACGCGCAGTGGACGAAGTCCGGCCGTGGCGCGTGGAACGTCGTCAACGGCGCCTATGTGCAGTCCGACGCCACCGCGGAGGACACGCTCGTCACGGCCGGTGACAGGACATGGCGTGACTACACGCTGAACGTCAAGGCCACCAAGCAGTCCGGTCGCGAGGGTTTCCTCGTCGCGTTCGGTGTGCAGGACACCGGCAACTACTACTGGTGGAACCTCGGCGGCTGGAACAACACCCAGTCCGCGGTGGAGAAAGCGGTCGGTGGCGGCAAGAGCACGCTGATCAGCAACGGCACCGCCATCGAGACCGGGCGGACGTACGACGTGCGCGTCGAGGTCCGCGGCCGCCACGTGGCGTTGTTCCTCGACGGCCAGAAGTGGGGCGAGTTCACCGACGACAAGCTCGCCGAGCCGTTCCGCCAGGTCGTCACCCGCGACCTCGCCACCGGTGAGCTGGTCGTCAAGGTGGTCAACGCCCAGGACAACGCCGCTCGCACGAAGATCGACCTGGGGGTGCCGGTGGCGTCCACGGCCCGGGCGACCGTGCTGCAGGGCCGCCCCGACGACGTGAACACCGAGTTCGCCCGGCCGATCCGGGCCAGGACCGAGCAGGTCAGGGTCGCGAGCAGCTTCACGCACACGTTCCCGCCGAACTCCGTCACCTTCCTCAGGATCAGGAGTCGCTCATGATCAACCGCCGATCCCTGCTGCGCACGGGCGGCGTGCTCGCCGCGACCGGAGCGCTCGCGTCCGGAGTCCCCGCGTCCGGAGCGCCCGCGGTCACCGCCGCGCCCGGACCGGCGGCGGAGCTGCCGACCCGCAACCCGCTCGTCGAGCAGCGCGCCGACCCGTTCATCACCCCGCCGACCGACGGCATGTACTACCTCACCGGCTCCGTGCCGGAGTACGACCGGGTCGTCATCCGCGGCGCGTCCACTCTGGACGGACTGGCCTCCGCGCGGGAGCGCACCATCTGGCGGCGGCCCGCGTCGGGCCGCATGGGCGGCTACATCTGGGCGCCGGAGCTGCACCGCATCGACGGGAAGTGGTACGTCTACTTCGCCGCCGGAGACAAGGACGAACCCTTCCGCATCCGCACCTACGTGCTGGAGTCGCCGAACGCCGACCCGCGCGAGGGCGGCTGGGTGCTGCGCGGGCAGATGGTGACGGCGTGGGACACGTTCACCCTCGACGCGACCACGTTCGCGCACCGCGGCAAGCGCTACTTCCTGTGGGCGCAGAGCGAACCCGGCATCGCGACCAACTCCAACCTCTACATCGCCGAGATGGCCTCCCCGCTCGCGTTGAAGACCGCGCCGGTGCGGATCGCGACACCGACGCTGCCGTGGGAGGTGCAGGGCTTCAAGGTGAACGAGGGCCCCGCCGTGCTGGTCCGCAACGGACGCGTGTTCGTCACCTTCTCCGCGAGCGCCACCGACGCCCGCTACTGCATGGGCCTGCTGACCGCGGACGAGAACGCGAACCTGCTGGACGCCCGGTCGTGGACGAAGTCACCGGACCCGGTGTTCACGACCCACGTGCCGACGTCGCAGTACGGGCCGGGGCACAACTCGTTCACCACGGTGGGATCGGCCGACGTGCTCGTCTACCACGCCCGCGACTACCGCGACATCACCGGCGACCCGCTGTTCGACCCGAACCGGCACACCCGCGTGCAACGACTGCACTGGAACGCCGACGGCACACCCAGCTTCGGCGTCCCGGTCGGCCGCGGCGGGCCGATCGTGCGGCTGTCGCCGTTGGACGCGCCCGCGCTCGTGGTGCGGCACCGCGAGTACCGGCTGCGGGTCGACGGCAACGTCCGCGAGCTGGGCGACACCCAGTTCCGGTTCGTGCCCGGTTTCCTGGGCTCCGGCACGGTCGCGCTGCAGTCGGTGAACTTCCCCGACCGGTACGTGCGGGTGAACGGGGACGTCATCGGGATCGACCCGTTCGAGGACACCGACGCCTACGGACGCGAGGCGAGCTTCACCCGCGTGCCGGGTCTCGCGGACCGGGACGCGGTGTCGCTCCGTGTCGGCGCGAACACGTATCTCGCTCATGACAACGGGCGTGTGGTCTTGTCCACGCCCGGTGGTGACCGCGACGCGCGCCGACGTGCCACATTCCGGCTCGAATGAGTGGACAATGGGCGCACTGCATCGATGCCGACCTGGTGTTATCGCTAACATCACCGGCGCAGATCTAGGATCGGAGACCGCCAGTGGAGAAGACCTCCCGTGACCCCGCGATGACCGATGTCGCACGACTCGCCGGGGTGTCGCACCAGACGGTCTCGCGTGTGCTCAACAACCACCCGAACGTCCGCGAGCAGACCCGGCTGCGGGTCCAGGCCGCGATCAAGGAGCTCGACTACCGGCCCAACCGGGCGGCCCGTGCGCTGGTCACCGGCAAGACGCAGCTCATCGGCGTGGTGGCGCAGAACTCGACGCTGTACGGCCCGGCCTCGCTGCTGTCCGCCTTCGAGGAGGCGGCGGGCGCGGCCGGGTTCGCCGTCAGCGTCGGCAGGGTGAAGGTGCTCGACCGCGAGTCCATCTCGGCGGCCGTGGAGCGGCACCGCGACCAGCGCGTCGCCGGCATCGTCGTGATCGCGCCGACCTCGTCGGCCGCCGACGCGCTGGCCGACGTGCCCGCCGGGGTGCCGCTCGTGACGGTGGACGGCGACCCGGGCAGGCCGACGCCGCTGGTCACCGTCGACCAGGCGGCGGGCGCGTTCGACGCCACCACCCACCTCCTCGAGGCGGGCCACCGCACGGTGTGGCACGTGTCCGGACCCGCGGACTGGTTCGACGCGGCGGGCCGCGTGCAGGGCTGGCGCCGGGCCGTCGAGGCCGCCGGTGCCGAGGTGCCGCCGGTGGTGACGGCCGACTGGAGCGCGTCCTCCGGCTACCGCGCGGGGCAGATGCTGGCGCGGATGCCCGAGGTGACGGCCGTGTTCTGCTCCAACGACCACCTCGCGCTGGGCCTGCTGCGGGCGATGAGCGAGCGCGGCAGGAGGGTGCCGCACGACGTGAGCGTCGTGGGCTTCGACGACGTGCCCGAGGCCGCGTACTTCATCCCGCCGCTGACCACCGTGCGCCCGGACTTCGCCGCGGTGGCGCGCGAGACGCTCGGGTTGCTGCTCGAGCAGATCAGCGACGGGGAGACCACCCGGCCGCGGCGGACCGTCGCCCCGGCCCTGGTGCCGCGCGACAGCGTGGCGCCGCCGCCCGAGTAGGCAGGAGCTCGGTGCCCGCTCCGGCCTCGGTGCCGGGGCGGGTGTTTTCGGCTGTCCTCAGTGGATGGCCTGTGTGGAGGGCGGAGAAGTGCCGCCTGTGCAGGAACTCGGTGGTTCCGCGCGTTGTGCGACAGTGCGATCTCGCAGCCTCAGCCGGACGCGGGAGTGCGCCCGCATCGCCTGCCAGCACCGTGAAGCAGCACGGCGCGACCGCCTCGCCGGAGCAGGTGCGCCACCCCTCTGTTTGTCGTGCGCTCACGCCGCCGCACATTTACCCCGCTCACAGGGAAATCGCGATGTCCCGGCCGCATCTTGACTCGTCGATTGTTAGCGATAACACTCAGCTCGTGACTGACATGACGATCGACCGCGACGCGTGCGTGGTGGGTGTCGACTTCGGCACGCTGTCCGGCCGCGCCGTGGTCGTGCGCGTCCGCGACGGTGCGGAGCTCGGCACCGCTGTGCACGACTACCGCCACGGAGTGGTGGACCAGGTGCTGCCCGCCACCGGCCGGCCGCTGCCACCGGAGTGGGCGCTGCAGGTCCCGTCCGACTACCTCGACGTCCTGCGCACCGCCGTCCCGCAGGCCGTCGAGGCGGCCGGGATCCGGCCGGAGCAGGTGATCGGCATCGGGACCGACTTCACCGCGTGCACGATGGTGCCGGTCACCGCGGACGGGACGCCGCTGTGCGACCTGCCGGAGTTCGCCGAGAACCCGCACGCCTACGTCAAGCTGTGGCGCCACCACGCGGCCCAGCAGCAGGCGGACCGGATCAACGAGCTGGCCCGGCAGCGCAAGGAGCCGTGGCTCGCGCGCTACGGCGGCCTCATCTCCTCGGAGTGGGAGTTCGCCAAGGGCCTGCAGTTGCTGGAGGAGGCGCCCGAGGTCTACGCGGCGATGGCCCACTGGGTCGAGGCCGCGGACTGGATCATCTGGCAGCTCACCGGCACGTACACGCGCAACGCCTGCACCGCCGGGTACAAGGGCATCCTCCAGGACGGCAAGTACCCGGACGAGGAGTTCCTCAAGGACCTCAACCCCGAGTTCGCGAACTTCGTCGCCGACAAGCTCGACCACCCGCTGTCCGCGCTGGGCGACCGGGCGGGGTCGCTGACCGCGCAGGCCGCGGAGTGGACCGGGCTGTCCCAGGGCATCGCGGTCGCGGTCGGCAACGTCGACGCCCACGTCACGGCGCCGGCCGCGCAGGCCGTCGAGCCCGGCCGGATGGTCGCGATCATGGGCACCTCCACGTGCCACGTGATGAGCGGCGACGTGCTGCGCGACGTGCCGGGCATGTGCGGTGTCGTCGACGGCGGCATCGTGCCGGGCCTGTGGGGGTACGAGGCGGGGCAGAGCGGCGTCGGCGACATCTTCGCCTGGTTCCTGCGCAACCAGGTGCCACCCGTCTACCACGAGCAGGCGCGTGAACGCGGCATCTCCGTGCACGACCTGCTCTCGGAGCTCGCGTCCGGTCAGGCCGTGGGGGAGCACGGCCTGGTCGCACTGGACTGGCACAGCGGCAACAGGTCCGTGCTGGTCGACCACGAGCTGTCCGGTGTCGTCGTCGGCCAGACGCTCGCCACGAAGGCGGAGGACGTCTACCGCGCCCTGCTCGAGGCCACGGCGTTCGGCACGCGGGTCATCGTCGACGCCTTCACCGACGCGGGTGTGCCCGTGACCGAGCTGGTGATCGCCGGCGGGCTGGTCAAGAACCCGTTGCTGATGCAGATCTACGCCGACGTCGTGAACCTGCCGCTGTCGGTGATCGGCTCGGCGCAGGGCCCCGCGCTCGGCTCCGCGATGCACGCCGCGGTCGCGGCGGGCGCCTACCCCGGCATCCGCGAGGCGGCGGCCGCGATGGGGGCGGCGCGGCGCGAGGTCTTCACCCCGGTTCCGGAGAACGTCGAGGCCTACGAACGTCTCTTCCTCGACTACCTGGAGCTGCACGACTACTTCGGTCGCGGTGCCAACGACGTCATGCACCGGCTGCGGGGGTACCGCCGCGCCGCTCTGGAGGGGAAGAGCTGATGTCCGCCACGGCAGAACTGCGCCGCACGGTGGCCGAACTGCACCGCGAGCTGACCCGCTACGAGCTGGTGAGCTGGACGGCGGGCAACGTGTCGGCACGGGTGCCCGACCAGGACCTGATGGTGATCAAGCCGTCCGGGGTGTCCTACGACGAGCTGGGCCCGCACGCGATGGTCGTGACGGACCTGCACGGCAAGCTCGTCGAGGGCGAGCTCGCGCCGTCCTCGGACACCGCGGCGCACGCGTACGTGTACCGGCACATGCCCCACGTCGGTGGCGTCGTGCACACCCACTCCCCTTACGCGACGGCGTGGGCGGCGCGCGGCGAGCCCATCCCGTGCGTGCTCACGATGATCGCGGACGAGTTCGGCGGCGACATCCCGGTCGGGCCGTTCGCGCTGATCGGCGATGACTCGATCGGCCAGGGGATCGTGGAGACGTTGCGCGCCAGCAGGTCCCCGGCCGTGCTGATGCGCAACCACGGCCCGTTCACCATCGGCGCGACGGCCCGCGCGGCCGTGAAAGCCGCGGTGCTGCTGGAAGACGTCGCCAGGACCGTCCACTTCGCACGCCAGCTCGGCAGCCCCGACGTGATCGAGCAGCAGCACGTCGACCGGCTCTACGAGCGCTACCAGAACGTCTACGGCCAGTGAGCCCAGAAGGAGACCACATGCCGGACAAGCCCCAGATCTGGTTCCTCACCGGCAGCCAGCACCTCTACGGCCAGGAGACGCTCGACCAGGTCGCCGCCCAGTCCCAGCAGATCCAGCGGATGCTGGCCGACAGCGGCCGGATCAGCGCGGAGATCGTGTGGCGGCCGGTGCTGACCGACTCCGGCGCCATCCGCGCGGTCATGCAGCAGGCGAACAACGACCCGTCGTGCGTCGGCGTGATCGCGTGGATGCACACGTTCTCGCCGGCGAAGATGTGGATCACCGGGCTGGACCTGCTGCGCAAGCCGTTGCTGCACCTGCACACGCAGCTCAACGAGGCGTTGCCGTGGTCGACCATCGACATGGACTTCATGAACCTCAACCAGGCCGCGCACGGCGACCGCGAGTTCGCCTACGTGCAGACCAGGATCGGGGTGGCGCGCAAGACGGTGGCCGGCCACGCGAGCGATCCGGTGGTCGCCGAGCGGATCGACGGCTGGGCCCGCGCGGCCGCCGGTCTCGCGCACCTGCGCTCCCTGCGGCTCGCGAGGTTCGGTGACAACATGCGCGACGTCGCCGTGACCGAGGGCGACAAGGTCGAGGCCGAGCTGCGCTTCGGCGTCTCGGTCAACACCTACGGCGTCAACGACCTCGTCGCCGTGGTCGACGCCGTGCCGGACGCGGACATCGACCTGCTCGTCGCCGACTACGCCGAGGCCTACCGGCTCCCGGCGGAGCTGGCGCGCGGGGGAGAGCGGCACGACTCGCTGCGCTACGCCGCGCGCATCGAGATCGGTCTGCGGTCCTTCCTGGACGACGGCTCCTTCGGGGCGTTCACCACGAACTTCCAGGACCTCGGCGGGCTCCGGCAGCTACCGGGTCTCGCCGTGCAACGGCTCATGGCGGACGGCTACGGCTTCGGCGGTGAGGGCGACTGGAAGACCTCGGCGCTGCTCGCCGCCGTGAAGGCCATGGGCGCCGGCACCGGCCGGGGCACGTCGTTCATGGAGGACTACACCTACCACTTCGGGCCGGGCGAGCCGAAGATCCTCGGCGCGCACATGCTGGAGGTCTGCCCGACCATCGCGGCGGCCCAGCCCTCCTGCGAGATCCACCCGCTGGGCATCGGCGACCGCGAGGACCCGGTGCGGCTGGTGTTCGACGCCGCCCCCGGCCCCGCCGTCGTGGTCGGCCTCGCCGACCTGGGCGACCGGTTCCGCCTGGTGGCCAACGAGGTCACGGTCGTCCCGCCGGACGAGCCGCTGCCGAAGCTGCCGGTCGCGCGGGCGGTGTGGCAGCCGGCCCCGTCGCTCTCGACGTCGGCGGAGTGCTGGCTCACCGCGGGCGGTCCGCACCACACGGTGATGACCCAGGCCGTGGGTGCGGAAACCCTGCGGGACTTCGCGCAGATGGCCGCCACGGAGCTCGTGCTGATCGACTCCGAGACGACCCCCGCCTCGTTCACCGACCGCCTGCGCTGGAACGCGGCCTACCACCGCCTGGCGACGGGCATCAACTGACGCGCGTGGAACTCGGCGATCTGCCGCCACATCGCGACGGGGTTGGAGTACATCGGCAGGTGCCCGCTGTGCGGGATCTCGGCGAGCTCCACCCCGTTCGCGTCGAGCACGGGGAGGTAGGACAGACCGGCGCACTGCTTGCCGTAGAGGTACAGCCGCGGGCAGGGCAGTGACAGGAACTTCGGCACCAGCTCGCCGTGGTCGGCCAGCTCGACCATCGACCGGAAGAGGGTGGGCACGGCGCCGCGGCGCAGCTTGGCCGGGAGGTTGGCCGCGAACAGGCCACCGCCGTAGCAGGACGTGTCGCGGCTGCGGTGCGCGAGCCGGAAGAAGAACTCGCCGGGATCGCGGTGGGTGAGCGCCTCCCGGCTCAGCACGCAGTCCTCGGGAGCGAGCACTCCCTTGATGTTGACGAAGCTCAGCACCCGGCCGGGCTCCTCGTGCGCCAGCAGGAGTGCCGTGAGCGCACCGGTCGAGTGCCCCACGACGTGGCAGCGCCCGATGCCCGCGCGGTCGAGCGCGGCGCGGGCGGTGGCCACGAGGAACGGCAGTGTGACCTCTCCCAGGTCGGCGCATTCCGTTGCGCCGGCACCAGGTGCGTCGTAGGCGAGGAACGGGCGTCCGGTGAAGTCGTGGCGCTGGGCGACGTCGAGGAAGTCCTCCTTGCTCGTGCCGAACCCGTGCAGGAAGACGACCGGGTCGTCGGCACCCGCGCGCCGCACCCACGCGAGCTTGACGTTGATCCCGTGGACGCGCAGGGGAACCTGCTCGTGCACGACCTCGTGGACGACCCTGTCTGCCGACGGCATGGCGATTTCCCCGGTTCTTCGCAGGTGCGGGCGGAGGCGGAACCGTGAGCATGCCAGTCGCTGTGAGCGCTCACAAGTAGTTGAACCTTTCACCTTCACGGTCCGTATCCCGTTGTGCCGGCACAAAAATTCCCCTAGCCGTGAGGTTCGAATATGTCGAGAGCGCATGCACGACCGCAACGGAGCAAGCGGGTGCTCGTCGCCGGGGTCGCCGTCGCCGCCACGCTGACCGCGGTGACCGCGGCCGTCGCCCTCGCGGGCGGAGGGAGCGAGACCGGGGCGATCGTCTGCCCACAGCCGGCCCTTCCCGCCGTGCCCGCGCGGGCGCAGGCGGAGGTGCAGCGCGAACTGGCCAACCTGGACCGGCAGCTCGCGGAGGCGAACGACCGCCTGCGCACGTCGGCCGGCGAGGGTGGTCCCGACTTCGTGCGCAACGCGATCCTGGGTCCGTTGGCGAGCAAGCGGACCGCGGCGCTGGACAGGATCGAGATCGCCGTCGGCCGGGCCGGTGAGCGGCCCCAGGCGCTGGAGAGGTTCGCGACCTGCGGACTCGGTGCGGCGCCCGCCGTGTCGGCGCCGCCGTCAGCCGTCCCGTCCTCGACGACCCCATCCGGCTCGGCCATCGAATGCCCGTCGCCGGTGTTGCCGGCGGTTCCGGCGGCCGCGCGGACCGAGGTCGACCGCGAGCTGGCGAACCTCGGCGAGCAACTGGCCGAGGCGAACGAGCGGTTGCGCACCTCGGTGGGGCAAGGCGGTCCCGCCTTCGTGCAGAACGCGATCCTGGGGCCGTTGGCGAGCAAGCGCACCGCCGCGCTGGACAGGATCGAGATCGCCGTCGGCCGGGCCGGTGAGCGGCCCCAGGGGCTGGAGCGCTTCGCCACCTGCTCGCTCGAGTAACCCTCCTCGGGGTTCGAGCGGGCAGCCCCGCCTTCGCGGGGGCGAGCGTTCCGGGGGTCCTGCCGGGCGGGTGCGCCACCGTTCGGCAGGACCTTGACGCGCCAGTGGGTTGCCACTAGATGTTAACGCGAACATCGCGCGTTCAACGGAGAACCGATGACCAGGTTTGTCGCTTTGCTCGCCGTGTCGGCCTTCACGCTCGCGACCGTGGTCCCGGTGCCGGCCGCCGCCGAGCCCGTGACGGTGCGGCCCGATCCGACCTACCAGCAGGAGCCGTTCCAGGGCTGGGGCACGAGCCTGGTGTGGTTCGCGAACGCCACCGGTGGCTACCCGGACGAGATCCGGAACCGGCTCGCCGAGCTGCTGTTCGGCGAGGAGGGCCTCAACCTCGGCATCGCGCGGTACAACGTCGGTGGCGGCAACGCCCCGGACGTGCCGCCGTACCTGCGGGCGGGCGCCGCGGTCCCCGGCTGGTGGAAGGCTCCGGCCGGTACGACCCGCGAGGACACCGACTGGTGGAAGCCCGGTGACCCGCGGTTCTTCGACGCCGCGGCGGACCCGCGGCAGCGGTGGTGGGTCGACCGGATCAAGCCGCACGTGAGCAGGTGGGAGTCGTTCAGCAACTCGCCGCCGTGGTTCCAGACCGTGAGCGGGTACGTCTCCGGCGGGTTCGACCCGAACTCGGACCAGCTCCGGGAGGACCGGATCGGGGACTTCGCCGCGTACCTGGCCCAGGCCACGGCGGAGCTGGAACGCGCGCACGGCATCAGGTTCGCCACGGTCGACCCGTTCAACGAGCCCAACACCCCGTACTGGCGCACGACGCTCGGCCCCGACGGCAACCCGACCGGCGGACGGCAGGAGGGCGCCCACCTGGGCCCCGCCCTGCAGGCGAAGGTGGTGCCCGCGATGGCGGCAGCCCTGCGCGCCGGCGGGGTGGGGGCCGCGGTCTCCGCGCCGGACGAGACCAACCCCGGCATCTTCGCCGAGGACTGGGCGGGCTACCCGGCGTCAGTGCGCGCCCAGGTCGGGCAGCTGAACGTGCACACCTACGGCACGGCACGGCGCACGTCCGCCCGTGACATCGCCAAGGGCGCGGGCAAGCCGTTGTGGATGAGCGAGGTCGACGGGCACTGGGGCTCCGGGCAGGACTTCACCGGCATGGCACCGGGTCTCGGCATCGCCGAACGCGTCATCGACGACCTGCGCGAGCTCGAACCGCGCGCCTGGCTGCTGTGGCAGGCGATCGAGGACTACAACAACATGAAGCCCGGCGCCGAGTCGCCGAACGGCATGAACTGGGGCGTCGTCCAGATCCCGTTCGACTGCGGGCCGCGGGACACGCTCGCGACGTGCCCGGCGCGCGTCAACACGAAGTTCCACGCGCTGCGCAACTTCACCCACCACATCAAACCCGGCGACCGCCTGGTGAAGGTCAACACCACGACCGACGTGGCCGCGGTGCGCGACACCGAGCTCAAGTCGGTGGTGCACCTGAACAAGACGGCGCAAAGCCAGTCCGTGACGCTCGACCTGTCGGCGTTCGCGACGGTGCGGCAGGACGCCGTGGTCCGGCCGGTCGTGACGGACGTGCGCGGCGCGTTGGTGAAAGGCGCCGCGGTGCCGGTGAAGGACCGCAAGGCGACCCTGTCCGTGCCCGCGGAGTCGGTGACCACGTTCGAGGTGAGCGGCGTCAGCGGGGTCAACCCGGCCGCCGCGCTGGGCGGGGAGCACCGGCTCACCGGGGTGCAGAGCGGCAAGTCCCTGGCGCCGTCGGGCACGTCGCTCGTCCAGCGCACCACCGACCCGGCCGCGGCGGACCAGGTGTGGCGGGTGGAGCGGCGCGCGGGCGGGTACGACCACCGCGCCCAGTTCTCCCTCGTCAACAAGGCGACCGGCCAGCGGATCGCCGCGGCCGGCGGCAACGTCGTGCTGACCTCGTCGGACAGCCCGGCCGCGAGGTGGGTGCTGTCGTCGACCGGTGACGGCACCTGGACGTTCGTCAACCACGAGACCGGCAGCCTGCTCGACGTGATCGGCGAGTCGCGGGAGGACGGTGCGAGAATCGGCCTGTACCAAGCGACGTCGGGCGCCAACCAGCGCTGGTCGGCGACCGCTGTGTCGCGCAGGTAGGGGTAGCGGTGGTGCGCAAGTGCTTGCTCGTGGTCCTGGTTTCGCTCAGCGGAGCGTGCACGGCGGCACCGCCGGAGCCCGTCACGCCCGGCCGCACGACGCCCTGGACACCGCCGACCCTGGTCAACCAGCAGGCGCGGGCGCAGGGCGTGCTGCACTTCGTGCGGGACGTGGTCGACGCCAGGACGGTCGAACTGGCCGACGGCACAACGGTGCGCATCGCCCAACTGGCGGCACCCGCGCCCTGCTGGGCCGAGGACGCGCTCTCGTTCGCCAGGACGACCCTGGTGTCCAGCGCGGTCCGCGTCAGCCCCGTCCTGTCCGGTGACGTGCACCTGGCCCTGGAGGACGGCACGGACTACGCGTTGCTCGCGGTGCGGCAAGGCGTGCTGCGGGCAGAAGGAGCCGACGGAGGGCTGCTGCCCACCGCCGAGGTCGAGGCGGCCGCCGCCGACCGCGGGTTGTGGGGTCCACCCTGCGACGGGCAGGCCGCTGCCCCACCCGCCGCCCCCACATCGCCGGAGACGACAACGCCGCCTCCCGCCACGACCGCGCCCCGCCCGACGACCACCGCGCCACCGCGTCCTCCCGCGCGGACCTGTGCCGTGGCCTACCGGGTCACCGGCCAGTGGCCGGGCGGCTTCCAGGCGGACGTGACCGTGCGCAACACCGACGCGGCGCCGGTCAGCGGGTGGAACGTGCGGTGGACGTTCCCGGGAGGACAGGCCGTCACCGAGATGTGGAACGCGGCATCGCGGCAGTACGGCGCGACCGCCAGCGCCGCGAACGTCCACTACAACGCGCAGATCCCGGCGGGCGGCTCGGTGCGGATCGGGTTCAACGGCTCGGTGCGCGGCGAGAACGCGGTTCCGGACGCGTTCACCCTCAACGGCCGCCCGTGCTCGGTGGAGTGATCAGGCGCTGTCCCGCACGACGAGCGTGGAGGGGAAGAACGTCACCCCGCCGAGGTCGAGCCGGTCGAGCACCGCGCGTGCCGCCGCCTGTGCGATCTCCTCCACCGGGTGCGTGCTGGTGGTGAGCGCCGGCCGGCTGAGCCCGGCGAACGCGATGTCGTCGAACCCGGCGACCGCCACGTCCCCCGGCACCCGCACACCGAGCGCGTGCAGCCCGTCGAGGACGCCGAGCGCGGTGAGGTCGCTGAGCGCGGAGATCCCGTCGGTGTCCGGCCACCGCGCCATGATCTCGGCGGCCGCCTCGGCGCCGCGGGCGGCGGTGAAGTCCCCGGGAACGGTCCTGGGTTCGCCACCGCTGTCGTGCAGCACCTGCCGGTAGGCCTCGACGGCGCGGTCGCAGCAGGGCAGCCAGGACGGCCCGGTGACCATCGCGATCCTCCGCCTGCCGGTGCGCACGAGGTGCCGCACGACGCCGTCGGTGCCGGAGCGGTTGTCGACGTCGAACGACGGCACGTGCCGCGTGCCGGCCCCGACCGCGGCGACCCGGCCCCGCAACGTCCCCGGCACCGTCTCCAGGGCCGGTCGCGTCGGGTTCACCACCACCAGGCCCCCGAGCCCGCGGCCGTCGGCGAGCCGCGCGAGGGAGCCGGGGTCGGCCAAGGGCAACCAGTGCAGCGAGACGCCGACCTCGCGCTCGGCGGCGACGTGCGCCGCCGACGTCAGGACGCGGCCGACGTAGGGGTCGTCGAGCACGGCGGCGGTGTGGCCGATCACGGCGATGGCGAGGCGTGTCCCGGTGCGCGTCACCAGTGCGCGAGCGGAGGCGTCCGGTACGTAGCCCAGTGCCGCCACGGCCTCGGTGACCCTGTCCCGCGCCCGCGGTGAGGCCGGCCCCTGGCCGGTGATCACCCGTGAGGCGGTCGCGCGGGACACGCCCGCGGCCCGTGCGACGTCGTCCAGCGTCGCGGTGCGTTCTCCCGTCATTTCGGCATTATTGCTGTGGAAGCGCTTCCACGTGTGTACTCGGTGGGATCGGGAAAGGAACCGGGATGACAGTCACCGTGCCACGCAGCCAGGTCCGAGCCGCCGCCGCGGGGGTGGCGGTGACCTTCGGGCTGAACGGCGTGGCCGTGGCGACCTGGTTCGCCCGCGTGCCCGCCGCCCGCGACGCGCTCGGCCTCACGCCGGGCGCGTTGGGGGTGCTGCTGCTGGCCATGTCGGTGGGCGCGTGCCTCGCGATGCTGACCGCGGGGGAGGTCACGCACCGGCTCGGGCCGAAGCTCACCGTGAGCCTGTCGGCGGTGACGGTCGCCGTGGGACTCGCCGTGGCGGGACTGGGCATCGGTGCCTTGGCGTCGGCGGCGCTGACCGCGGCCGGGATCTTCGTCCTCGGGTACGGCTCCGGCCTGTGCGACGTGGCGATGAACGTGGAGGCCGCCGAGGTCGAACGCGCCCTCGGCAAGACGGTCATGCCGCGCTTCCACGCCATGTGGAGCCTCGGCACCGTGGCAGCCGCCGGGATGGCGTCCCTCGCGGCCTGGGCCGTGCTGCCGGTGACCGCGCACCTGGTGGCGGTGGCGCTGGTCGTCGCCATCGGCACGTTGGTCGCGGCGCGCACCTACCGGCTGGCGGGCGAGGCGGAACACGGCCGCGGCAGCGGGGTCCTGGCCGCCTGGCGCGAACCCCGCACGCTGCTGGTCGGACTGCTGGTGCTGGTGATGGCCTTCACCGAGGGCACGGCGAACGACTGGGTCGCGGTGGCGTTCATCGACGGCTACGAGATCGACCCCGCCACGGGCGCCCTGGTGTTCGGCGTGTTCGTCACGACGATGACGCTCGGCCGGATCGTCGGCACGATCGCGCTGGACCGCTGGGGCCGGGTGCCGGTGCTCGTCACCACGATGCTGCTGGCCGCCGCCGGCGTGACGCTCGCGGTGTTCGCCGGCTCGCTCGTCGTGGCGGTGGCCGGCGTCGCGGTGTGGGGGCTCGGCACCGCGCTCGGGTTCCCCGTGGGGATGAGCGCGGCGGCGGACGACCCCGGCCGCGCGGCCGCCAGGGTCAGCGTGGTCGCGGTGATCGGGTACACCGCGTTCCTCGCCGGGCCGCCGCTCGTCGGGCTGCTCGGCAACGAGGTGGGTGTGCTGCGGGCGTTGCTCATCGTGCCGTTGCTGGTGCTGCCCGCGCTGGCGCTCGTACCGGCGCTGCGCCCGCCTGCGAAGGGCTGAGCCGGTAACTCGCTGATCCCAGGCGCGTGCGGCCGGATGCCGTCCGCGGCACGCGCCGATCAAGCACAGATCGACATCTTCGCCCGTTCGACGGAATTCGATTCGAAGAACCGTCGAACAAAGCCGCGAATTGTCGAATGAATTCACCTCGTTGACGCACGGCGGAAGCATTCGTAATATCCGTTTCACGATCGTGGACGGTGTTCAAGAATGTGAACTTCTTCTTTCTGAAGGGTATTCCGTCATGCGGCTTCTCGTTGGCGCGCTGGTTCTGGCCTGCGCGGGTACCGGGGTGGTGGGCCTCCCGGCGCACGCCGGCCACGACCCGGCCCGGCAGGTCCTGCCTGCCGGGGACGGCTGGGCGTCGAGCGGGCCCGGCACCACCGGCGGGGCCGCGGCGCCCGCCGGTCACGTGCACGAGGTGCGCACGCGGGCCCAGCTCGTGGCGGCGCTCGCCTCTCCGGCGCCGCGGATCATCAAGATCAGGGGAGTGATCGACGCCAACACTGACGCCGACGGGAAACTGTTGCGGTGCACCGACTACGCGACCGACGGCTACACGCTGGCCGGGTACCTCGCCGCGTACGACCCGGCGGTCTGGGGGTGGGAACGCGAGCCGGAGGGGCCGCTCGAGAACGCGCGGGTCGCGTCGGCGAAGAAGCAGGAAGCGGTCATCGCGCTGAACGTCCGCTCCGACACGACGATCATCGGCGTGGGCCGCGGCGCCGGGATCACCGGTGGCAGCCTGCGGATCCACGACGCCCGCAACGTGATCGTGCGCAACCTGACCTTCCGCGACACCCACGACTGCTTCCCGCGCTGGGATCCCAACGACAACAGCCCCGGCGCGCCGCCCGGGAACTGGAACTCGCTCTACGACTCCGTTTCGCTCCAGCGCTCCGAGCACGTGTGGGTGGACCACAGCACGTTCACCGACGAACCCAACGTCGACAGCGCGGCGCCGCTGTACTTCGGCCGGCCCTACCAGGTGCACGACGGACAGCTCGACATCACGAACGGCTCCGACCTCGTCACCGTGTCCCGCAACCTCTTCACCGAACACGGCAAGACCATGCTCATCGGGTCGTCGAACACCTCCACGACCGACCCGGGCAAGTTGCGCGTCTCCGTGCACCACAACGTCTTCCGCGACGTCCAGGAACGCGCGCCCCGCGTGCGGTTCGGCCAGGTGCACGTCTACAACAACCTCTACGAGGGCACGCAGACCTACAGCTGGGGAGTCGGCGTGCACTCCCAGATCTACGCGCAGAACAACTACATCCGCGGCATCGCTCCCGAGAAGGTCGTCTACAACTGGGGCGGGAAGGCGATCACCGACGTCGGCAACCTGGTCGACGGCGACGAGGTCAGCCTCGTGCAGGCCCACAACGCGGCGTTCCCCGACAAGGCCCTCGGCACGGACGCCGGCTGGACGCCGACGCTGAACCGCGGCCTCGAACCGGCGCGCCGGATCAGGCACCTGGAGGCCGGGGCGCGACCGGCGGGACACCACCTCGTGGTCGGCCACGGCTTCCCCACGGTGCAGGCCGCGGTCGACGCCGCACCGCCGGGGGCCGTGATCACCCTGCCCAAGGGCGTGTACCGGGAGGTCGTCAGGATCCCGGCGACCAAGCGCGGCCTCACCCTGCGCGGCGCCACCGGACGCGCCGAGGACGTGGTGGTCGACCACGACAACGCCAGCGGCACGAAGAAACCCGACGGCACCACCCACGGGACGACGGGCAGTGCGACGGCGACCATCGCGGCGGACGGGTTCACCGCCCGCGACCTCACCTTCCGCAACTCCTTCGACCGCGCGGCACACCCGGAGATCACCGCCACCCAGGCCGTCGCGGTGAAGGCGACCGGCGACCGGGTGCTGTTCGACCGCGTGCGGTTCGAAAGCCACCAGGACACCCTGTACGCCGACACCCCGGACGTGACCACGCGCTCCCGGCAGTACTACCGGGACTGCGCGATCACCGGTGACGTCGACTTCCTCTTCGGCCGGGCGACCGCCGTCTTCGAGCGGGCCACGATCACGGCGCTGGACCGCGGGCGCGACCCCAACGGGTACGTGACCGCCGCGAGCACCCGCGAGGACAACCCGCACGGCTTCCTGATCGTCAACTCGAAGATCCGCAGCGACGCCCCGGCGGGCACCTACTTCCTCGGCAGGCCGTGGCACCCCGGCGGCGACCCGGACGCGGTCGCCCAGGTGGTCGTCCGCGATACCGAGCTGCCCGCCGCGATCAAACCGGCACCGTGGACGGACATGTCCGGGTTTCCCTGGCGGGAAGCCCGGTTCGCCGAGTACCGCAACACCGGTCCCGGCGCGGGCACCGGCGCCGACCGCCCCCAGCTCAGCGACGAGCAGGCGCGGCGGCACACCAGGGACGCCTACCTGAGCGGGTGGAACCCGGCGTGAGGACCCGCACCTGGGCGCCCTACGCCCTGATCGCACCGACACTGCTCCTGATGGTGGTGTTCCTGCTCTACCCGATCGCCAGCGTCGGGTGGTTCAGCCTGCGCCAGCACACCGTCACGCAACCGTGGAAGAACGGCTTCATCGGGTTCGAGAACTTCCGCCGGATGCTGTTCGACGACCCGCTGTTCTGGCAGAGCCTCGTGTTCAGCGCCAAGTGGGTCGTCGTCGAGGTGGGCCTGCAGCTCGTGCTCGGCCTGGTCCTCGCGTTGATCGTGAACGAGACGTTCGTCGGCCGCGCGCTGGCCAGATCGCTGGTCTTCTCGCCGTGGGCCGTGTCCGGCGTGCTCACCACCGGCATCTGGATCCTGCTCTACAACCCGTCGACGGGGATCTTCCAGCAGCTCGCCCAGTGGGGCATCGGGGATCCCGGCACGTCGGTGCTCGGCGACCCGGCGACGGTGTTCCCCGCGACCGTCGTCACCGAGCTGTGGCGCGGCGTGCCGTTCTTCGCGATCCTGCTGCTCGCCGACCTGCAGACCATTCCCAACGACCTGTACGAGGCCGCCTCGGTCGACGGAGCCGGCCGCTGGCGCCGGTTCGTGAGCGTCACCCTGCCGCACCTGCGCGACGCGATCGTGCTGTCGACGTTGCTGCGCGCGGTGTGGGAGTTCAACAACGTCGACCTCATCTACACGCTCACCGGCGGCGGCCCCGCGAACCAGACCACCACGCTGCCCCTGTACGTGGCGCGCAAAGCCGTCGACTCGCACGACTTCGGCTACGGCTCGGCGCTCACCATGGCGGGCTTCGTGATCCTGCTGTTCTTCTCGATCCTCTACCTGAGGCTGTCCAAGTTCGGGAGCCGGGCATGACCCAGACACTCACCCGCCCGGCGACGACGGTCGAACCGCCGCCGGCACCGCCCCGGCGCCGCCGGCACCGCGACCCGAGCCGGTTCTTCCGCCTGCACCTGCCATTGGTGCTCTACCTGCTGTTCACGCTGATCCCGTTCTACTGGATGATCGTCTTCGCGTTCCGCCCGGCGGGGGAGACGGCGCTCGTGCCGTGGCCGATCACGCTCGAGCACTTCGACACCGTGTGGAACGGCATCGGCTTCGGTCTCTTCTTCCAGAACAGCCTGATCATCGCCCTGGGCACGCTGGTGGTCGTCACGGTGTTCGCGCTCATGGGCGGCTACGCGCTGGCGCGTTTCAAGTTCCGCGGCCAGCGGGTGTTCCTGCTCGCGCTGCTGTGCACGCAGTTCATCCCCGGCGCGATGATGCTGATCCCGCTGTTCGTGATCTTCAAGAGCGCCGGCCTGCTGAACAGCCTGACTGGCTTGATCATCGCGGACACCGCGTTCCAGCTCCCGCTCGCGCTCATCCTGATGAGCGGGTTCGTGCGCAACGTCCCCGTCGAGCTGGAAGAGGCCGCGATGGTCGACGGCTGCACGCGGCTGCGCGCGTTCTTCGCGGTGACGCTGCCCCAGCTTCGTCCGGCGCTCGTCGCCGTCGGCTCGTTCGCGTTCATCGGCGCCTGGAACAACTTCCTGTTCGCGCTGATGTTCGCGAGCAGGCAGGACAAGTTCACGCTGCCGGTCGGGCTGAGCTACGCGCTGGGGGAGTTCAACACCGACTTCGGGGCGCTCGCGGCGGGCGGAGTCGTCGCAGCGGTGCCGGTCGTGCTGGTTTTCGCCGTGGTGCAGCGGTTCCTGGTCCAGGGACTGAGCGCAGGCGCGGTCAAGGGATGAGGGAGTGAGATGAAACGACTGCTGGTCGCGCTCGCACTCGTGCTGGGCGGCTGTTCGGCCGGTCAGGGCGGCCCGACGACGATCACGTTCTGGGACAACAACGGCGGCCCCGGCCGCACGCCCATCTACCAGGAGCTGATCAAGCGGTTCGAGGCGGCGAACCCCGACGTCAAGGTCGAGTACGTGGGCATCCCGAGCTCGTCGGTGCAGCAGAAGTACGACACGGCCATCGCCGGCGGGTCGACCCCGGACGTCGGCGGCGTCACCACGTCCTACCTCGCGCACCTGGTGGGCCAGGGGGCGCTCGAGCCCGCCGACGACCGGCTGGACAGCGGTCCGCTCAAGGGCAAGCTGTTGCCGGGGCTGCTGGAGACCGTGCGGCAGACCGCGCCCGACGGCAAGCTCTACGCCGTGCCCGCGTCGGGCAACATGGACGTGATCTGGTACCGGTCGGACCGGTTCGCCGAGAACCAGATCGCGGAGCCCGCCACGTGGGACGACCTGGTCGCGGCGGCGACCAAGCTGACCAGGCCGGCCGAGAACCAGTACGGCTTCACCATCCGCGGCGGCGCGGGGTCGGTGTTCCAGCTCCTCTCCGAGGCGTACTCCTACTCGGGCATCGACAAGTTCTACGACGGCGGCAGGAGCACGGTCGCCGACCCGCGCAACGCCGAGCTCGTGCGCAAGGTCGCGGAGATGTACAAGAAGGCCACGCCCGAGGCGGACGTGAACAACAGCTACACGCAGATGGTCGCCCAGTTCACCGGCGGCACGGTGGCGATGATGCACCACAACCTCGGTTCGACGGCGGACGTGATGAAGGCTCTCGGGCCGGAACGCGTCAGTGCCATGCCGTTGCCGAAGGGGCCGTCCGGCAAACGCACGGTGGTGCCGAACCCGACCGACGGGTTCGCGGTGTTCAAGGGCGGCAAGAACCAGGAAGCGGCGTGGAAGTTCGTCGAGTTCCTGACGTCGGCGGAGAGCAACGGCTATTGGAACGAGAAGGTCGGGCAGATTCCGGCCAACACCGAGGTGCGCGGCGCCGAGTGGATTCAGAACAATCCCGCGGTGAAGATGGCGCTCGGGGTGCTGGAGGACCCGGCCACCGTGCTCGTGCCCGCGCCGGTCTACCTGCCGGAGTACTCCTCGATCACCAAGACCGACACCGAACCGCTGTACCAGAAGGTGCTGCTGGGGCAGATGTCCGCGCAGGAGTTCCTCGACCAGCTCGCGGCCAAGCTCACGACCGCCCAGCAGGACTGGGAGAAGCGGAAGTGATCGAACGGGTCGCGGTGCGCACGTTCACGACCACGGCGTGCACCTCGGTCGACGCCGAGGGCCACCGGCACCCGGCGCCGGAGCACGAGGTGACCGAGGCGCTGCTGGAGGTCACCGACACCGACGGCGTCACGGGGTACTGCCAGGTCCAGCCGGACCAGCTCCGGCCGGCGGTGCTCGACAAGCACGTGCGGCCGGTGCTGCTCGGTCAGGACCCGTGGGACCGCGAACGCCTGTGGCGGCTGCTCGCGCGACGGCAGCGCGGTGCGCACGGCGGGTTCACCGACCGCGCGCTGGGGTTCGTCGACACCGCGTTGTGGGACCTGGTCGCGCGCAAGGCCGGCCTGCCCGCGTGGAAGCTCGCCGGGGGTGCCAGGGACAAGGTTCCCGCGTACGCCAGCACGATGTGCGGTGACACCGCGGGTCTCGCGACGCCGGGCGACTACGCGGACTTCGCGAAGCACCTCGTGGCGGTGGGCTACCGGGCGATCAAGCTGCACACGTGGATGCCCCCGGTGCCCGGCGCGCCGAGCGTCTCCCGCGACGTCGAGGCGTGCCGCGCGGTGCGGGAGGCGGTGGGGCCGGACGTCGAGCTGATGCTCGACGCGAGCCACTGGTACTCGCGGACCGAGGCGCTGCGGCTCGGCAGGGCGTTGCAGGAGCTGGGCTTCTACTGGTTCGAGGAGCCGATGGAGGAGGCCTCGGTCAGCTCGTACCGGTGGCTCGCCGATCAGCTCGACATCCCGGTGATCGGCCCGGAGGTGGCGTGGGGCAAGCACCTGACGCGTGCCGAGTGGATCAGCACGGGTGCGTGCGACGTCCTGCGGGCCGGCCCGGCGGGCAGCGGCGGCATCACGCCGGTGCTCAAGGCGGTGCACCTCGCGGAGTCGTTCAACGTCGACTGCGAGATCCACGGCAACGGGTCGGCGAGCCTCACCGTGCTCGGCGCGACCGACGCCGGGCGGTGGTACGAGCGGGGCCTGCTGCACCCGCACGTCGACTTCGACCGGGTCCCGCCCCACCGCAACACCATTGTCGACCCGCTGGACGAGAACGGGGACGTGGCGCTGCCGGTGATACCCGGAATCGGTGACGACTGGAATTTGGAGCACATCGGAGTTCACACTCTTGAAGTGTGGTGATAAAGCCCCGGCCGGGTGCCGGGGCTTTATCTTTCGGCGGGAAACCCGGCTGAGAATTTCTGTCGATCGATATCGAACCTTCGAGTCGAATATCTTCGAATTGGTTGACCCCGGTGTTCCCGGCTGGTTGTGTGAGTTCTACCGTCGCTCACTCATTTTGGGAGCGTTGAATGATTCCAAAACGCGCAGCATTGATTTCCGCCGTCGCGCTGGTTCTCGGCGCGGTGTCCGTTCCCCCGGCGACCGCCGCACCGTTCGGGCTGGTCGGCTGGGCCACCCAGGGCGGTGGCACGACCGGTGGCGGCAGCGCCGCGCCGGTCACCGTCACCACCGCGTCCGCGTTCGTCGCGGCCGTGGGGTCGTCGAGTCCCGCCGTGGTGCGGGTGTCCGGCACGATCTCGCTGTCGAGCATGACGAAGGTCGCCTCGAACAAGACCATCGAGGGAGTCGGCTCGAGCTCGGCGATCACCGGTCAGGGTCTCAACATCTCCAACGCCTCGAACGTGATCGTGCGAAACCTGAACTTCCGGAGCTGGGGTGACGACGCGGTCAACGTCCAGTACTCGACCCGCGTCTGGATCGACCACAACACCTTCTCCAACGGTTATGACGGCGCTGTCGACGTCAAGCGGGCCTCCGACTACGTCACGGTGTCCTGGAACAAGTTCACCAGTCACAACAAGACGATGCTGCTGGGCCACAGCGACGGCAACGGCTCGGAGGACCGCGGCAAGCTCCGGGTGACCTACCACCACAACTGGTTCGACGGCACGCAGCAGCGCCACCCGCGGGTGCGCTTCGGCAACCCGGTGCACGTCTACAACAACTATTACGGCGGTGTGACCGACTACGGCGTCGCGTCGACCGTCGAGGCCGGCGTCCTCGTCGAAGGCAACTACTTCGAGAACACCGAGGACCCGTTCCACCGGGGTGAGGGCAGTTCGCCCGGTGGGTCGCTCGTGGCGCGCAACAACCACTTCGTCAACTCGGGAACGGGTGACCAGGGCGGCTCGGTGAAGAGCCTGCCCTACTCGTACCCGCTCGACAGCGCGAGCAGCGTGAAGAGCGTGGTCACGGCCGGTGCGGGAGCCGGTCGCGGCTGACGTGCCCAGGGGGCGTCCCGGGTGGCCGGGACGCCCCCGTCGCCGTCTGGGACCGCTCCCAGAATTCCACTCGAAGAGAGCAGTAAGAGGAACTGGAAGACGAGTGCTCATGGAGCCACATGGCCGAATCTGCGCCGCCGTTCAGTTCAAGAGTCGCTGCACCTGGGGCCGGTTGGCGGATGTGGCCCGCGTTACAGTGCTGTGAACTCTGGGAGCGCTCCCAGTTGTCGAGAGGGCGGCGGCATGACTCGACGAACACTGGCGTTGACGGTCGTGGCGGTGGTGCTGACCGGCGGGGTACCCGCCGTGGCGGCACCTGCCGCGGCGGCCTGCACCGTCACCTATCAGGTCACCAACGAGTGGAACAACGGATTCGGCGCTGCTGTGTCGATCCGCAACGACGGCGATGCGCTGAACGGCTGGAACCTGACCTGGACGTTCCCCGACGGGCAACGCGTCAGCCAGGGCTGGAACGGCGGCTTCACGCAGAACGGCGCCGTCGTGACCGTGACCAACCCCGACTGGGCGCGTGCGCTGCCCTCGGGTGGCACGGCGCAGGTCGGGTTCAACGGCACCAAGGGCTCGACGAACCGGCCACCGACGGACTTCGCCGTGAACGGCGTGTCCTGCACCGGTCCCAACCAGGCACCGTCCGTGGCGCTGACCGCGCCCACCAGCGGCGGCACCTACACCCTTCCCGCGCAGATCCCGCTGGAGGCGGCCGCGCAGGACAGCGACGGCACGGTGGCGAAGGTCGACTTCTACGCCGGCGACCAGCTCATCGCGACGGACACCAGCGCGCCGTTCAGCGGCACGTGGACGTCGGCACCGGCCGGTGACCACAGCATCACGGCGCGGGCCACGGACAACCGCGGGGCTGTCACGACCTCGGCGCCGGCGGCGGTCAAGGTGCTGTCCGGACCCGCGGTCCTGGCGTCACCGAGCACGGTGTCGGTCAAGCAGGGCCAGACGGCGACGTTCGACGTCTCGCTCGCCACGGCACCGAGCCAGCCCGTCACCGTCACGATCGCGCGCAGCGGCAGCGCGGACCTGACGGCGACCCCGGCGACGTTCACGCTCTCCGGCACCGCGAAGCAGACGGTGACGGTGACGTCGGCGGGCAACGGCGGTGAGCTCGGGACCGCGACGTTCACCGCGTCGGCCTCCGGCCACAACCCGGCGACCGTGACGGTCAAGGAGCTCGACCCGTCCACCTCGGACTTCAACAAGGCGTTCCTCGACCAGTACAACAAGATCAAGGACCCGGCGAGCGGCTACTTCCGCAAGTTCGGCGACCTGCTCGTGCCGTACCACTCGGTCGAGACGCTGATGGTGGAGGCACCGGACCACGGTCACCAGACCACGTCCGAGGCGTTCAGCTACTACCTGTGGCTGGAGGCGAGCTACGGCCGCGTCACCGGTGACTGGGCGCCGTTCAAGTCCGCGTTCGCGTCGATGGAGAAGTACATCATCCCGGCGAAGGCCGACCAGCCGACCAACGACAAGTACGACCCGTCGAAGCCGGCGACCTACGCGCCCGAGCACCCCAGGATGGACGCCTACCCGTCGACGCTGGACGGCACCGTTCCGGTGGGCCAGGACCCGATCGCGGGAGAGCTGAAGTCCGCGTACGGCACGTCGGACGTCTACGGCATGCACTGGCTGATCGACGTCGACAACACCTACGGCTTCGGCCGGTGCGGTGACGGCACGACGGCTCCCGCGTACATCAACACCTACCAGCGCGGCTCGTCGGAGTCGGTGTGGGAGACGATCCCGCAGCCCTCGTGCGACACCTTCAAGCACGGTGGCCCCAACGGCTTCCTGGACCTGTTCACCAAGGACTCGTCCTACGCCAAGCAGTGGAAGTACACCAACGCACCGGACGCGGACGCCCGCGTGGTGCAGGTGGCACTGCTCGCCCAGCAGTGGGCCACGGCCCAGGGCAAGGCCGGGGACATCGCCAGCGAGATCGGCAAGTCCGCGAAGATGGGCGACTACCTGCGGTACGCCATGTTCGACAAGTACTTCAAGCGCATCGGCAACTGCAACAGCCCCTCGTCGTGCCCCGGCGCGACCGGCAAGAACAGCGCGCACTACCTGATGTCCTGGTACTACGCGTGGGGCGGTGCGACCGACACGTCCGCCGGTTGGGCGTGGCGCATCGGTGACGGTGCCTCGCACCAGGGTTACCAGAACCCGTTGGCGGCGTACGCGTTGTCGAAGGTGCCCGCGCTCAAGCCGTTGTCCGCCACCGGGCAGCAGGACTGGGCGACGAGCCTCGACCGCCAGCTCGAGATGCTGCAGTGGCTGCAGTCGGCCGACGGCGGTCTGGCCGGCGGTGTCACGAACAGCTGGGAGGGCCAGTACGCCTCGCCTCCCGCGGGCACGCCGACGTTCTACGGCATGTACTACGACGCCCACCCGGTGTGGCGCGACCCGCCGAGCAACCGGTGGTTCGGCTTCCAGGTGTGGGGCATCGAGCGCACGGCGGCGCTGTACCAGATGACCGGTGACGCGCGCGCCAAGAAGATCCTCGACAAGTGGGTGCCGTGGGCGATCGCGAACACCACGACCGGCACGGACTTCCGGATCCCCTCGGACCTCGAGTGGACCGGAGCCCCGGACACGTGGAACGCCACCAACCCCGGCGCGAACGCGAACCTGCGGGTGCGCGTGCTCAACCACAGCCAGGACGTCGGTGTGGCCGCGTCGTACGCCAAGGTGCTGCTGAACTACGCGGCGAAGTCGGGCAACGCCCAGGCCAAGGCCACGGGTGAGGCACTGCTGACCGGGTTGCTCGCGCACCAGGACAGCCTCGGCATCACGACGCCGGAGACCCGCACGGACTACAACCGGTTCGACGACGTCTACAACGCCGCGAACGGCGAAGGCCCGTACGTGCCGCCGGGCTGGACCGGCAAGATGCCGAACGGCGACCAGATCGGGCAGGGCTCGTCGTTCCTGTCGATGCGGTCCATGTTCCGCAACGACCCGCAGTGGCCGAAGGTCCAGGCCTACCTGGACGGCGGACCGGCACCCACGTTCACCTACCACCGCTTCTGGGCGCAGGCCGAGATCGCCACCGCGTTCGCCCTGCACGCAGAGCTCTACGGGTGAGGAGTAGCGAGATGAGAAAACGCCTGGCAGCACTCGTGCTCGTCGCCGCGACGACCGGTGCGGTCCTCGTGCACACCGGTGGCACGGCGGTCGCGCACGGGTCGATGGTCTGGCCCGGTAGCCGCACCTACCTCTGCTACGAGGACGGCCGAGCCGGCGGCGGTGGCGGTGACCTCAACCCCACCAACCCGGCGTGTGTCGCGGCCGTCGCGCAGGGCGGGAAGCAGCCGTTGTGGGACTGGTTCGGCAACCTGATCAGCAACGCCGCCGGACGCCACCGGGAGATCGTGCCCGACGGCAGCCTGTGCGGACCCACCACGAAGTTCGCCGCCTACAACCTCGCCCGTGCCGACTGGCCCGCGACGCAGGTGCAGGCGAACTCCACGGTGACGTTCCGGTACAACGCGTGGGCGCCGCACCCCGGCACCTGGGAGCAGTACGTCACCAAGGACGGCTACGACCCGACGAAGCCGCTCAAGTGGTCGGACCTCGAGTCCGTGCCGTTCGACAAGGTGACGAACCCGCCGCTGGCCAACGGTGAGTACGCGTGGCAGGCCCGGTTGCCCAACAAGACGGGCCGGCACATCATCTACTCGCTGTGGCAGCGCTCGGACAGCCCCGAGGCGTTCTACAGCTGCTCGGACGTCGTCTTCGGCGGTGGCACCGGTACGCCGGACACCCGTCCGCCGTCGACGCCCGGCACGCCGGTCGCGTCCGCTGTCACCAGCAGCTCGGTGCGGCTCGAGTGGCCGGCCTCGACGGACGACCAGGGCGTGACCTCCTACCGCGTCTACCGCGGTGACCAGGTCGTCGCCACCTCGGCCACGAACTCGGTGACGGTGAGCGGGCTGAGCCCGAACACCGACTACTCCTTCACCGTGGTCGCGACGGATGCCGCGGGCAACGCTTCCACAGCGTCGCCGGGCGTCGCGGTCAGAACCACCGACGGCGGCGGTGCCGGTGGTTCCTGCACCGTGACCTACGCGCGGCCGAGCACGTGGAGCGGGGGCTTCACCGCGAACGTGACGGTGTCCAACAGCGGCACCGAAGCGATCCGCGCGTGGCAGCTCGTGTGGGACTTCCCGGCAGGCCAGCAGCTCACGCAGGCCTGGTCGTCGACCATCACGGTCGCGGACGGGAAGGCCACCGCGAAGGGCGTGTCGTACAACGCGGACCTGGCACCCGGCGGCACCGCGTCGTTCGGGTTCAACGCGACGACGACATCGGCCGCACCGGCCAACCCGACGTCCTTCTCGCTCAACGGTTCGGCGTGCGCCGTCCGGTGATGAGGGCACTGCTCGCCCTCCTGGTGGTGGGTTCGGTCGCGTTCGCCCTCCTCGTCGGGCGCGCCGAACCCACCCCGGACCTCAGCAGGGGAGTCGACGGCATCGCCGCCTGGCTGCACCGGCTGACCGACGAGTGCGCGACGGTCCGGCGGGACGAGGACTTCGCGGAGTTCGCCGGTCCGGTGCGCGCCAAGGTCTACGCGCCGTACATCGCGGAGTGGGGGACCTGCACCAAGGAGCCGTACGAACGGCTCGGGCTGCTGGTCCTGCGGCCAGGACTGGAACAGGCCTGGCGGACGGCGCTCGCGAAGGGCGAGGTCCGGGGCGACCCGGACCTCGCCTTCGGGGACGGCTTCGCGCTGACGGGTTCGGAGGGCATGGAGTACCTGGGACTGAACAGACTCGAGTGCACGCCCACCGCGTGTTCACTCATCCCGATCAAACACCATTGAAGACAGGAGATCCGGAGCAATGAGGCTCAACGGACAAAGGCGGTGGGCTGCGGCGGGTGTCGCGGTCGCCACCGCCGTGGCGACGTTCGGGGTGGCGCTCAGCGCACCCGCGGGCGCCGCACCTGGTTGCCGTGTGGACTACAAGGCGAACAGCTGGGGTGGAGGTCAGTTCGGTGCCTCGGTGAAGATCACCAACCTGGGTGACGCCGTGTCGGGCGGCTGGACCCTCAAGTTCAGCTTCCCCGGCAGCCAGCGCGTCGCACAGGGGTGGAGCGCGAACTGGTCGCAGTCGGGTGCGGACGTGACCGCGACGAGCATGTCGTGGAACGGCAACCTGGGCACCGGCGCCTCCATCGACATCGGCTTCAACGGCAGCGGCGCCGGCACCAACGACGCCAACCCGTCGACGTTCACCCTGAACGGCACCACGTGCACCGGTGACGTCGGGCCGACGACCACGACGACGACCACGACGACCACGACCACGACCACGTCCAACGGTCCTGGCCCCGGCAAGGTCGACAACCCGTACGTGGGCGCGAAGCAGTACGTGAACCCGGACTGGGCGGCCAAGGCGAACGCCGAGCCCGGTGGCAGCCGCATCGCGAACCAGCCGACCGGTGTGTGGATGGACCGCATCGCGGCCATCGCGGGCACGGTCGACTCCCGCGGTCTGGTCGGACACCTGGACGAGGCGGTGCGCCAGGCGGCGGGCTCACCGCTCGTCATCCAGGTGGTGATCTACAACCTGCCCGGTCGCGACTGCTCGGCGCTGGCGTCGAACGGTGAGCTCAAGCCCACCGAGATCGACCGCTACAAGACCGAGTACATCGACCCGATCGCCGAGATCTTCGCCAGGCCCGCGTACAAGGACCTGCGGATCGTGACGACGGTGGAGATCGACTCGCTGCCGAACCTGATCACCAACGTGACGCCGCGCCCGACCGCTGTGGCGGCGTGCGACGTGATGAAGGCGAACGGCAACTACGTCACCGGTGTCGGCTACGCGCTCGCGAAGCTGGGTGCGGTGCCGAACGTCTACAACTACCTCGACATCGGCCACCACGGCTGGATCGGCTGGGACGACAACTTCGGCGCCACCGCCGAGCTGCTGTTCCAGGCGGCGAACGCCTCCGGCAGCACGAAGGCGAACGTGCAGGGCTTCATCGCCAACACCGCGAACTACGGCGCGTTGAAGGAGCCCTACTTCAAGATCGAGGACTCGGTGAACGGCACGTCGGTCCGCCAGTCGAAGTGGGTGGACTGGAACCGCTACGTCGACGAGCTGTCCTACGCGCAGGCGTTCCGCCAGCGGGCCGTGCAGGCGGGCTTCGACGCGAACGTCGGCATGCTGATCGACACCAGCCGCAACGGCTGGGGCGGCAGTGCCCGTCCGACGGGCCCCGGCCCCACGACGAACGTGGACGCCTACGTCAACGGCGGCAAGCTGGACCGCCGCATCCACCTCGGCAACTGGTGCAATCAGTCCGGGGCCGGCCTGGGCGAGCGCCCGAAGGCGGCGCCGGAGCCGGGCATCGACGCGTACGTGTGGATGAAGCCCCCGGGCGAGTCCGACGGCGCGAGCAAGGAGATCCCGAACACCGAGGGCAAGGGCGCCGACAAGATGTGCGACCCGACCTACACCGGCAACATCCGCAACGGCAACAACATGTCGGGTGCGCTGCCGGACGCCCCGTTGTCCGGCAAGTGGTTCTCCGCGCAGTTCCAGGAGCTCATGCGCAACGCCTACCCGGCGCTCTGAGCATGAGGATGTGAGCGTGCCCATGCGGCTGGCCCCGTTCTGCGAGGCCACGCCGCGTGGGCCTGCTCTCCCTGACCTGCTGTGGTTTCCGTCGGGCAAGTTTCCAGACGCTCCCAAATTCGTCTGGACCACCTGAACTGCGCAATGTTAACGCGCACATAACACTTGATGTAGTCAGAAGGCGCTTCCTATGGTGTCGGCACGCTCGATCAGTGCAAGCGGGAAGGGAGGCTGTGTGGTCACCATCGCGGACGTGGCACGGCATGCCGGGGTCGCCCCGAGCACGGTCTCCTACGTGTTGACGGGCAAGCGGTCGATCTCCGCGGACACGAAGTCGCGGGTCCGGGAGAGCATCAGGGCGCTGGGGTACCAGCCGCACGCCTCGGACCGCGCGCTGTCGGCCGGCCGGACGAACGTGATCGGGCTGGTGCTGCCGCTGCGGGCCGGCACGCACCTGCCGGCGGTGATGCGCTTCGTCACCGCCGCCGTCACGACCGCGCGCAGGTACGACATGGACCTGTTGCTGATGACCGCGGACGACGGCGCGGCGGGCCTGCGCCGGGCGGCGAACAGCGCCCAGGTCGACGGTTTCCTCGTGATGGACGTGGAGATGGACGACGACCGGGTGCCGTTGCTCCGGCAGCTCTCCAAACCCTCCGTCCTCATCGGACACCCGGCGGCCGCGCGGGGACTCACCTGCGTGGACCTGGACTTCGAGGCGGCGGGCGCGAAGTGCGTCGACCACCTCGCCGACCTCGGCCACCGCTCCATCGGTTTCCTCGGCGCGCCGAGCGCGGTGTACCGGCGCGGCACCGGCTTCGCCCACCGGACGATGAACGGCTTCAGCGCGGCGGCGATGCGCAGGGGAGTGGCGGCGACGGCGCTGTCCGTCGAGGGCGACCACGACTCGGTGCTCAGGGCGACCAAGGCCCTCGTCCGCGCGCACCCGTCGATGACGGCGCTGGTGGTGCACAACGAGGCCGCGCTCGGCTGGATCGTCGGCTGCCTGCGCGCGGCCGGCCGCCAGGTCCCCGGCGACGTCGCCGTGGTCGCGATCTGCCCGGACGAGCTGGCCGAGCAGACCTCGCCGCTGCTCACCTCGGTGCGGTTGCCCGCGGAGGAGCTTGGCAGGCACGCCGTCGACCTGCTCGTCGCCAAGCTGGAGGGCAAGCAGCCGCCACCGCTGGTGCTGCTGCCACCCCGGCTGTCGAGGCGGGCGAGCACCCCGGACCCCGCCGCTCACCGCGGCGCGACGGGCTGACCGGCCCGCTCCCGGCGGGCCGGGACGAGACGGGCGGTCGCGGGGACACGAGGCCAGGTGCGGAAATGCGGCGCGCACCGGGCCACCGCGTCCCGAAGATCGTCCTGGAGGAGTGCGCGACCTACGGCGGAGCGGCTCTCGCGCACTCCTCCCCTCATCGTGGCCGGGCCGTAAACTCGCCGGCGTGGAACTGGCGGACGCTCTGGCACGCGGGACGGTGGTGCTCGACGGCGGCATGTCCACCGTGCTGGAGCTCGCCGGGCACGACCTCTCCGACGAGCTGTGGTCGGCCCGGTTGCTGCTCACCGACCCCGGCGCCGTGCGCGCGGCGCACCTCGCCTACTACCGGGCCGGCGCCGAGGTCGCCATCACCGCGAGCTACCAGGCGAGCTTCGCCGGCTTCGCGCACCGGGGGATCGGCGACACCGAGGCGGAGCGCCTGCTGCGGTCGAGCGTGGCGCTCGCCAGGTCCGCCGCGTCCGATGTGGATGGTCAGCGCTGGGTGGCGGCGTCGATCGGACCGTACGGTGCCGTGCTGGCGGACGGCTCGGAGTACCGCGGCCGCTACGGCCTGACCCGGCGGGAGCTGGTCGAGTTCCACCGCAGGCGTCTCGAGGTGCTCTGGGAGGCAGGGCCCGACGTGCTGGCGGTCGAGACCGTCCCGGACGTCGACGAGGCCGAGGCGGTGCTGGAGGTGCTGCGCGGCAGCGGCGTGCCCGCCTGGCTCTCCTACAGCGCCCGCGGCGACCGGACGTGCGCCGGACAACCGCTCGAGGAGGCGTTCGCGGTCGCGGCGGGAATCGACGAGGTGATCGCCGTCGGGGTGAACTGCTGTGCGCCCGGCGACGTGGCGGGCGCGGTGGCCGCGGCCCGGCGGGTGACCGGGCTGCCGGTGGTGGTGTACCCGAACAGCGGTGAGCGGTGGGACGCGGCGCGGCGGTCCTGGACCGGGGACGGGGCCGGGTTCGTCCCGCCGGTGCGGGAGTGGGTCGGTGCGGGTGCTCGGCTGGTGGGCGGTTGTTGCCGGACGGGACCGGAGGACATCGCGGCGTTGGCGGAGGGCTTGGCCGTGAGGTCGTGAGTGGCGCGAGGCCGGACGCCGTCGGGGGGCGACCGAAGGGCTTGGCCGTGACGTCGTGAGCGACCCGCCCCGGCCGACCGACAGACCACCCGCCGCCGCCACGACCGGGGCCAGCTCCGGCGAGAACACCCGTCCACGCCGAGCGCGGGGCGGAACGGCGTCAGACCGGTTGGAGTTGGAAGCGCTGGTGGTCGGCGCCGGTCACCGTCCACTGGGACATCCGGGCGCCGTCGGCGGCCGAGGCCTCCCAGACGTCCAGCGCGAGGCCGCTCTGCCTGTTGACCAGGCTGACCACCCCGCCGCCGTGGTCGACCACCCGCCACTGCGCGGCGGCCGAGCCGGTGTCGGGCTGCTGGGTGACGTCCGCTCCGCTGGCCTGGCTCGCGGCCTGGACCACCAGGCCGCTGTGCCGGGCGCGGACGCGGTGGTACCCGCCGCCGGCGTCGACGAAGTCGAACTGCTGGTTCTGCCCGCCGGTCGGGGACCACTGCTGCAGCAGCGCACCGGGTGCGGTCGACACGCCGCTGATGTCGGCGACCTTCCCGCTGTGCCGGGCGACGAGCCGGTAGTGGACGCCGGGCAGGACCGGTGTGCCCGATCCCCGGCCCGTCGCCTGGTAAGTGTGTCCGGCGAGGACGGGGAACGCGACGACGTCGGGCTCCGGCCTGGTCGGCTGGACCGCGGTGCCGGCCGACGTGTCCCGCAGCTCGAACGTGCCGGTGAAGACCCGGTTCCTGATCCGGACGGTGCCGTCGCGGTCCGGCGTCACGGACAGGCTGACGGAGCCGTCGGCGCTCCAGGTCGCACCGACGGTGTGGCCGCCGCGTCCCCGCAGGCCGGTGACGCTGCCCGCCGGCCAGGCCGGTGGCAGCGCCGGCAGGACGTGCAGCTCGCCGTTGTGGCTGTGCAGGAGCATCTCCGCGATGCCGGAGGTCGCGCCGAAGTTGCCGTCGATCTGGAACGGCGGGTGCAGGTCGAACATGTTGGGCGCCAGGCGCTCCGTCGTCACGAGCGACCGGAGGAGCTGGTGCGCCCTGGCACCCTCCTCCAGCCGCGCCCAGAAGTTGATCTTCCAGGCGAGCGACCACCCGGTGCCCGCGTCGCCGCGCAGCTCCAGGGTGCGGCGGGCCGCGGCGTGCAACTGGGGGGTGCCGCGCCTGGTGATCTGGTTGCTCGGGTGCAGGCCGTAGAGGTGCGAGACGTGCCGGTGGTTCGGCTCGGTCTCCGTCCAGTCGTGCAGCCACTCCATCACGTTGCCCCGTGCCCCGATCCGCGTCGGGGCGAGCCGCTGCCGGGCCGTCCGCACCTGCGTGCGGAAGTCGGCGTCGACGCCCAGCACCTCGGACGCGCTCGCGCAGCCGTCGAACAGGTCCCGCAGGATCTGCATGTCCATCGTCGGCCCGGCGCAGACGCTCGCGTTCGCGTGGTGGTTGAGCTCCGGCGAGTTGGACGGGTTGGTGACGAGGTGGCCGAGGCTCGGCTCGGTGACGAGCGTGTCGAGGAAGAACTGCGCGCAGCCCTTGAGCGCCGGGTAGTACGTGCGCAGGAAACCGAGGTCACCGGTGAACAGGTAGTGGTCCCAGATCAGCGTCGAGAGCCACGCCCCGCCCGTCTGCCACATCCCCGCCGCGGCGAAGTCGACGACCGAGGCGCCGCGCCAGGCGTCGGTGTTGTGGTGGGTGACCCAGCCGCGGGCGTTGTACTGCGCCTGCGCGGTGCGGGCGCCCGTCACGGTGAGGTCGTTGATCATGCGGAACACCGGCTGGAAGCACTCGCCGAGGTTGGTGGTGTCCGCCGGCCAGTAGTTCATCGGCAGGTTGGCGTTGATCGTGTACTTCGAGTCCCAGGACGGGCTCATCTGGTCGTTCCAGATGCCCTGCAGGTTCGCCGGTTGCGTGCCGGGGCGGGACGACGAGATCAACAGGTAGCGGCCGTACTGGAACAGCAGCGCGGAGAACTGCGGGTCGTTCGTGCCGGAGTGCCGGGAGATCCGGACGTCGGTCGGCTGGTCGGCCGCCGCCGTGCGCCCGAGGTCCAGCGACACGCGCCCGAACAGGGCCTGGTAGTCCGCGACGTGGCGGGCGCGCAGCGCGTCGTGGGAGAGGGCGTGGGCGGCCGTCAGGCGGGTGCGGGCGATGCCCTGGTGGTCGCCGTTGACCGTGCGGAAGTCGACGTAGCCGGTGCCGATGGAGACCAGCAGCGTCACCGCGTTCGCGCCGGCGACCCGCAGCGTCCCGCCGGAGCTCGTGACGGTGCCGCCCTCGGCGACCGCCCTCGCCAGCGCGAGGAAGCGCACCGCGCCGGCGATGCCGCGGTGCGTGCCGGAGACGCCCTCCAGCGCGATCGTCGCCGAGTCCGCGCTGGACGTGGTGGTGCGCTGCGGTGAGCTGAAGGCTGCGGTGAACGAGATCGAGCCGGGCGTCTCCGCAGTCAGGCGCACCACGATCACCTGGTCCGGCGCGCTCGCGAACACCTCGCGGCGGAAGCGCACGTTGTTCGCGGTGTAGGTCGTGACCGTCGTCGCGGTCGTGAGGTCCAGCCACCGCTGGTAACCGGACGCCGTCGCGGACGGCAGCGTCAGCCGCAGGTCGCCCACCGGCTGGTAGGCCATCTGCCCGGCCGGGCTGCCCAGCATCGTCTGGTCGATCAACGACTGCGCCTGCGTCCACTGGCCGGCGAACACCAGCCGGCGGATCTCGGCGAGGGCGCCGGCGCCCCGCGGGTTGCTGTAGTCGTGCGGGCCGCCCGCCCAGACCGTGTCCTCGTTGAGCTGGAGGCGTTCGGTGTCGGTGTTGCCGAACACCATCGCGCCGAGGCGGCCGTTGCCGACCGGCAGTGCGCGCAACCAGTCGGTCCCGGCGGGCCGGTCGTACCACAGCGACAGGTCGGCGGGCGCGCGCACGTCCGCGGAGGCGGGGCCGGCCGTCCACCCCGCCCGCGTCAGCGCCACACCCGCTCCCAGCCTCATGAGCTGCCGGCGGTTCAGATCGGGCATGGCCGTCCTCCAATGGTGTGCCTGTCAGACCACGGTGCACCGCACGCCGTTGAGCGTGAAGCCGTCCGCGGGCGCGCTGTTGCCCGTGTGCGTGGCCTGGAAGCCGATGGACACCTGGGTGCCCGGCTGGATGTTCGCGTTGTAGTCGACGTTCCGGGCGGTCACCTGGCCGGTGGTGGGGGAGTAGCCGGCACTCCAGCCGCCCGTGATGGTATGCCCGCCGGGCAGCGTGAACTGCAGCTCCCAGCCGTTCACCGCCGTCGGCGAGGTGTTGGTGATGCTGATCGTCTCGGTCAGACCGGTGTTCCAGGCGCTGACCGAGGTCTTGACCGAGCAGCCCTGGGACGGCGGCGGAGTGGTGGTGGTGGTGGTGGTGGTGGTGGTGGTCGTTGTCGTGGTGGTCGTGGTGGTCGTCGGCGGGCGGTCCAGGCCGAGGAAGGTGATGGCGTGGCCGACCATCCCGGCGGTCGGCACGTCGTGCCCGGTGCCCTGGGCGCTGATTCCCTCGACGACCGCCGCGGCGCCGGTCGCGCCGTACCGGGTGCGGGTCCAGTTCGGCTGCGGCTGGTCGGTGCTCACGGGTGTCCTGCTCACCCCGTGCACGTTCGTCCACTGGTCGAGCGCCTCGCCGAAGTTCGGGTAGGCCAGGGTGGTGTCGTTGGTGCCGTGCCACAGCTGCATCCGCGGGTAGCGGCCGGTGTAGCCGGGGTACATGGCCCTCGCCTGGTCGCCCCACTGCTGCGGGGTCTTCAGCAGCGTTCCGCCCGAGCACTGGCTGTTCCACAGCGAGCCGTCGGTCGTGGCGAAACAGCCGGCCGGGACACCGGCGAAGGCCGATCCGGCGCTGAACACGTCCGGGTACTGCGCGGCCAGCACGTTGGTCATCATCGCGCCGGACGAGATGCCCGCGACGACAATGCGCGCCGGGTCGACGTTGTAGCGCTGACGCGCGTGCGACACCATCGACATGATTCCGGTGGAGTCACTACCGCCGTTGCGGCGCAACGCGTTCGCGGTGGACACGTCGAAGCAGCGGCCCTCCCGCGTGGCCTCCGGGTAGACGATCACGTACCCGTTCCGGTCGGCGGCGGTGACGAAGTCGCGCCCACCGCCGTTGTGCACCGCGCTCGCCGATCCGGTGCAGTAGTGCACCATCACGAGCAGAGCGGGCCGCGCCGCGACGTTGTCGGGGGCGTAGACGTACATGTTCAGGCCGGTCGGGTTGGTGCCGAAGTTCGTCACCCGGACCAGGGACGCGGCGAGCGCCGGCTGGGGCACGAACGACAGCGCGACGGCCGCGATCAGCACCAGCGCGGTCGCGATGATTCCGGCGAGGCTGAAGCCGTCCAGGCGGGTGCGGGCGTTCACGACGCACCGCACATGGTGCCGGTCGGCGTGGTGACCGGGTTTCCGGCGGCCGGACGCGCGGAGCCGGCCTGCGCCGGTGGGAGTTGGGCGTGGAAGTTCGTGGTGGTCATGGTGACCTCGTCTGCTCGCTGGGTGGACGCCCGTTCCGGCTCCAGGGCAGGGCCTGGCCGCCGGACAGGGTGGAGGAGGTCCGCCAGGAGTTCGCGGCGGTGGAACCGGTGGCGGTCACGATCAGCTCCGGAGCGGGGCGGTCACCGCCCGCCCCGCCAGGCCGGCGCCCGCGGCGGACGTGTCGTCCGATCCGCGGGGCCCGCCCGTCCGTCGTGCGGTGCGGAAGCGTCAGCTCGCGGTGCAGGCCGGGTTCAGGCCGGAGCCGCTTCCGGTGCCCTGGAAGCCGAACTCGGTGGACCCGCCGGCGGGCACGGAGCCGTTGAAGTCCACATTGGACCAGGTGACGGTTCCATTGGTGCCGCTGCGGTTCGCGTTCCACGAGTTGGTCACGGTGCCGTTCGGCAACGTGGTGGCCACGCTCCAGCCGCGCAGGGCGCTCGACCCCGCGGCGACCTTGACCGTGGCGACGAACCCGTCGCCCCACTGGTTCAGCGACACCGTCGCGGTGCAGCCGCCGGGTCCGGGACCGTTGCTCGTCGTCGTGGTGGTCGTCGTGGTCGTGGTGGGGCCGGGTCCGCCTGCGTTGAGGGCGTCCAGCACGGCGGTGTAGGCGGGCTTCTTGGCGCCGGAGCTGGTGAACAGCAACGGGTTCTCACCCGTGCGCCAGGAGTCGCTGTCGCGGATGCCCCACACCGTGATACCGGTGCACCGGGCCACCGCCAGACACGCCCTGGTCACCGCGCCGTAGGCGTTGGCCTGGTTCGCACCGGCGATGTCGAGCTCGGTGATCTGCACATCCACACCCAGATCCGCGAACCGCTGGATGTTGGCCTGCATGTCCGACGGCGCGGTGTTGGTCAGATGCGCCTGCAACCCCACGCAGTCGATCGGCACACCACGGGCC
>NZ_FOFR01000018.1:118542-160975 GCF_900110955.1 Lentzea xinjiangensis | reverse complement strand
GCCAGGATCAAACTCTCCAATAAGGATTGTGTGATCGCTCCAGACGGAATATGTCTGGCAATCTGGTCTATCTACTCAAAGGAATACCCCGACGAGGGGTATTCATATTACTGGCTGTGTTTCGGCACGCTGTTGAGTTCTCAAAGAACACGCGCTCACCGGATCCAATCTCCGTTTCCGGAGAGTTTCACTCGGGGCTTGTGTTGCTGAAGCTTATTCGGTGTTTCGCGCTGGTGTCAAATCGGCCTCTCAGAGGCTTTCTGTCTTCCGGCTTTGCCCCGCTCGTTCCGGTGTGATTTCCGGCCCGTTCCGCGCTGGCAGAGAGAACATTACACGGGGGTGTTTCGATCTCCAAATCGGGGGCTCCCTGTGCCCGCGAAACGTGCGATCACCAGGACAAACGCCCGCATCAGGGTGCGGCGACCCCGACATCGGCCTTCGTCAGCGCCTTCCGGACCGCGGAGGAGCTGTGCTCGTCCGCCCCGACATCGCGCTTGCCGGAGCGCGGTTGCGGATCGAAGTCACGGGTCACGTACGAGTACGTGCCCGAGGAGGAGTCGACGGCCGGGCTCCCGGATGCGAAGTGCAGGAAACCGTTCGCGTCGCGCACGAGCTTCGGGTCGACCGCGCGATATCCGGACGGGTGCCGGCGGCGTCGCTGTCGACCACGGCCCTGGTGCCGACCAGGGTGTTGAACGCGACCGTCACGCGGTCCGGGCAGTCGTGCGCCTTGGACGTGGGGCCGCTGTCGATCTCCGCGCCCTTGCCGGACACGATCGCCCGGTCGCCCGGTGTTCTGTTGCAGGCGAGCCGGATACGGGTGATGCGGGTGGCCTGGACTCCGGCGGGGACCGACATCGCGCTGGTCCGCCCGAAGACGAAGCCCTGGACGGTCACAGCCCGCACCGCCGCGAACTCGAAGCCGCCGCGGGTGAACACGGTGCCGCCGACGCGCTCGGCGGCCTCGGTGATGCCGGCCTGGTGATCCTGATGGGCTGGTCGGCGGTGTGCACGCCTGCGGCCAGCACGATGCGCTGACCGGGTCGCGCGGTGTCGAGTGCGGCCCGCAGGGAGGCCACGCTCGAAACGCCGACAACGGCCGAGTGGGCCGGCACGGCGACGAAGGACGACAGCAAGGTCGGCCGCGGCGAGTGCGGCCAGTGATCGGAACATTCGCCAACTCCAGTGCGGGCAGTCGGCGGCGAACGTGAGTTGCCCCAGAATCCGGTTACCGCAGGATTCCGGCGGGCGGTGTGGTCCGGTACAGGCCCATCGCGGTGTCGACGGAAGGCACGCGCTCCAGTCGTTCGATGTCCGCCACCGGGAACCACTGGGCGAGGTCGGTCGTGCCGTCCACCTCGTACCGCAGCTCGCCGCCCACGATCCGGACCTCGTACAGGATGCGGAGTGCGTGGTAGTCGCGATCGGGCTCCTCGCGGAGCTCCGAGTCGATGCCGAGCAACCTGAGCACCTCGACGGCGAAGCCGGTCTCCTCCTCGAACTCCCGGATGACCGCGTCGTGCGGGTGCTCGCCGTGGTCGAGGCCGCCGCCGGGGAGGATCCACCGCTTGCCCTTCGGGCCGAGCCAGCGGGCCAGCAGGATCTCGTCGTCACCGTTGATGCACACGCCGTACGCGGCCACACGCTGCTTCTTCGCCTTCACACGAGCCAGCGTAACTTGCGATCATCGCGAAAAAAGTGATATCACTTAGATACTACTTCGCTAGGGGGTCTGGATGAACGCATCCATCGAAACGACGGTCCACATGCCGGCGCCTGCCGTGCGCGAGAAGCGCGCGCGGGAGCTGACCGGTCTGCCGATGTTCTTCCTGGGGTTGGCGGTGTTCGCGGTGGGTGTGTGGACGATCATCGAGGGGATCGGGTCGGCGGTCGACTCCGGCGAGCCGCCGGTGGGCTGGCTGATCACCAGCGTTCTGCTGTTCCTGGCGGGAGCGGTGGTGCTGAGGGGGTTGTTCACCGTCGCGCCCGGCGAGGCGCGGGTGCTGCAGTTCCTCGGCCGGTACGTCGGCACGGTCCGCACGGACGGCCTGAGGTGGGCGAACCCGCTCACCACGCGGGAGAAGATCTCGACCAGGATCCGCAACCACGAAACGCAGACGCTGAAGGTCAACGACGCGGACGGCAACCCGATCGAGATCGCCGCCGTGGTCGTGTGGCAGGTCGAGGACACGGCGCGCGCACGGTTCGAGGTCGACGACTTCGTGCGGTTCGTCGGCATCCAGACGGAGACCGCCGTACGGCACATCGCGACGAGCTACCCCTACGACAACCACGACGAGGCCGGTCTGTCGCTGCGGGAGAACGCGGACGAGATCACCGAGACGCTCGCGATCGAGATCTCGGCGCGGGTGCAGTCCGCGGGTGTGAAGGTGATCGAGTCGCGGCTCACCCACCTCGCGTACGCACCGGAGATCGCGCACGCCATGCTTCAGCGGCAGCAGGCGGGCGCGGTCGTCGCGGCCCGCTCCCGGATCGTGGAAGGTGCCGTCGGCATGGTTGAACTGGCGCTGCAGCGGCTCGCCGAGCAGCACGTCGTCGAGCTCGACGAGGAACGCAAGGCGGCGATGGTGTCGAACCTGCTCGTCGTCCTGTGCGGTGACCGCTCCACCCAGCCCGTGGTGAACACCGGGTCGCTCTACACCTGATGGCCGATCGCAAAAGTGTTCTGCTCAGGCTCGACCCGGCCGTGCACGACGCGTTGAGCAGGTGGGCGAACGACGAGCTGCGCAGCACCAACGCGCAGATCGAGTTCCTGCTGCGGCGTGCGCTGGCGGACGCGGGCCGGCTGCCCGGCGAGGCGAAGAAGATGCCTCGCCGGGGCAGGCCGCCGAAGAAGCCCGACGACGAGCCGGAGGAACGGTCGCGAGGAACCTCGGGCTGAGGTCGGCGGGAGCGGGGTGGTCCGCGAGCGCGGAAAAGTACGCGGCGTGCGCTTCGAGCGAGGCGACACCGCGGCGCAACGGGTCGCCCGGTGGTCGGCCTGGTCGAACCCGTAGGGCGTCTCGACCTCGAAGCCGCCGCCGAACGCGACGTCGGGCTGGAACCGGCGGATCTCCCGGCAGATGTCCCGTCGCAGGCCGAGGCCGTGGCCGAGCACGCCGTCCGGGTGTTCGAGAACGGTCAGGTGCCGGCCATCCTCCGGCGCGTCGCGGGCGGCTCCGGTCCGGAAATAGGGAGAAGCGGTGCTGCCCCGAGCCGGTGAACAGCCGTTTCACCAGCGTGAAACCGCTTTCCGGGAGTTCCTCCCAACGGAGGTGTCCTCACCGGTTCCTCCACGCGATCGTGTGCGGCGGGCGCACGAGAACGTGGAGGAGTCTTGTCTTTGTTCTCCCGCAAACGCGCCGGTCTCGGCGTGCTGGGTGTTGCTGTGGTCATCGCGTCGCTGACACCGGCTGGTGGTGTCGCGGCGGGCAAGGAGATCTACCTGGACGCTCGGGCGTCGACCGAGCGGCGGGTAGAGGACCTGCTGCGGAGGATGACGCTCGAGGAGAAGATCGGGCAGATGGCGCAGATCCGCGTGGGCAAGCTGCGCGGCGACTGCAACAACGCCAACGGACCGTTGGTCGAGTCTTGCCTGAAGGCGGTGCTTTCGGACGCGCACGTGGGCTCGATCCTGTCCGGTGGCGGTGACGCGCCGGTCGAGAACACGCCCAGGGCGTGGGCCGAGATGAACAACGCGATCCAGCGCTACGCGTTGGAGCACAACAGGTTGAAGATCCCGATCATCTACGGCTCCGACGGCGTGCACGGGCACAACAACGTCATCTCGGCGACGATGTTCCCGCACCAGATCGGGCTCGGCGCGACGTGGAACCCCGGGCTGCAGGAGCGGATCGGCGTGTCCGCGTCGAAGGCGTTGCGCGCCACCGGCGTGTTCTGGAACTTCGCGCCGGTCTCGGACATCGCGCGGGACACCCGGTGGGGCCGTTACTACGAGACCTACGGCGAGGACCCGTTCCTGTCGGGTGAGCTGGCGGCGGCGAACGTGCGCGGTCAGCAGACCCGAGTCGAGGACACGGCACAGCTGGCCGCGACCGCCAAGCACTTCGCGGGGTACTCGGCTCCCGGCAACGGGCACGACCGCGCGGCGGCGCAGATCCCGGTCCGGCAGTTGCAGGACGTCGTGCTGCCGTCGTTCCAGGCGCAGTTCGACGCGGGCGTGAAGACCGTGATGATCAACTCCGGTTCGCTCAACGGGGTGCCGGTGCACGCGTCGAAGTACATGCTGCAGACACAGCTGCGCGACCGCATGGGCTTCAAGGGCGTCGCGGTCTCGGACTGGCAGGACATGCGCTACCTGGTCGACCGGCACAAGGTCGCGCCCGACTACAAGACGGCGATCGCGATGAGCGTCAACGCCGGCGTGGACATGGCCATGGAGCCGTCGAACGCGGCCGAGTTCACCTCGCTGCTGCTGGCGAACGTGCGGGACGGCTCGGTGTCGCGCGGGCGGATCGACCAGGCGGTGCGGCGCGTCCTGAAGCTCAAGTTCGACCTGGGGCTGTTCGAGAAGCCCTACGCGGACCCGGCGAAGGCCGACGGCAACGTGGTGAACGCGGACCGCGGGCTCGCGCGGCAGGCCGCGGCCGAGAGCGCGGTGCTGCTGAAGAACGACGGTGTGCTGCCGTTGTCCGGCGCCGCGAGGAAGATCGTGGTGACCGGCGAGACCGCCGACGACGTGCGCCGGCAGCTCGGCGGCTGGACCGTGGAGTGGCAGGGCGTGCCGGAGAACTCGCCGTTGCCGCCAACGGCCACCGTGCTCACCGGTGTGCGCGAGGCCGCCCCCGGCGCGTCCGTGGTGCACGCGCCGACTCCGGCGGCCGCGGTGGCGGAGTCCGCCGGCGCGGACGCGGTGGTCGTCGTCCTGGGTGAGAAGCCCGGCGCGGAGGGCCCCGCCGACACGGAGACCCCGGCGCTGACCGCCGCGCAGCAGGCGTGGGTGGACGCGGTGCAGGCGACCGGCAAGCCGGTGGTCGTGGTGCTGCTGACCGCGCGTCCGCAGGTGCTCGGAGCGGCGGAGGACGCGAACGCGCTGGTCGCGGGCTGGCTGCCGGGCAGCGAGGGTGGCCGGGCGCTCGCCGACGTGCTGTTCGGCGCGGTGAACCCGAGCGGCAAGCTGCCGGTGTCGTGGCCGAAGGCCCTGGGCGACCCCACGCTCACCTACGACCAGCTACCCGGCGCGAACACCGCGGCGGATGCGAAGTACGACCCGCTCTACGCGTTCGGGCACGGGCTGTCGTACACCTCGTTCGCGACCTCGGGGACGACGGTGTCCGTTGATCGTCGTGCCGGCGTGGTGAAGTTCACGGCGGCGAACACCGGCGGGCGAGCGGGCACGGCGATCGTGCCCGTGTACGTCCGTCAGCCGGCCTCTCCCGTCCTCACGCCTGACCTGCGGCTGGTCGGTTTCACCCGAGTGGAGCTCGCCGCGGGGCAGTCGAAGCAGGTGGAGGTGCCGTTCGAGCTCTCCCGGCTGGCGCTGACCGTGGGCGACGTGGACGGTGGCGGGCGGCGTGAGGTGGCACGCGGCGCCTACGAGGCCGTGGTGGGCGCGGAGAAGGCCGCTTTCACGGTGCGCTGAGCTGGCCTGATATCCTTCGTCGTCGTGAATGCGCGGCACTCCGCCGTGGAGGAGAACCAGCCCTGGGCTGGCGCCGACCAAGCGCGTCACGAACTCCGGTTTCGACAAGAAGGGTGATGTCGCATGGCGAACATCAAGTCCCAGCTCAAGCGGATCAAGACCAACGAGAAGGCGCGCCTTCGCAACAAGTCGGTCAAGTCGTCGCTCAAGACGGCCATCCGCAAGTTCCGCGAGGCTGCCGAGGCCGGTGACAAGGCGAAGGCCCTGGAGCTGCTGCAGGACGCGTCCCGCAAGCTCGACAAGGCCGCCACCAAGGGCGTCATCCACGCCAACCAGGCCGCCAACAAGAAGTCGGCGATGGCGCTGCGCGTGAACCAGCTCGAGGGCTGATTCCGCTCGTCGCGCACCGGGCTTCTGAAGGGGTCCACTTCCGGCCGGAAGTGGACCCCTTCGCTTTCCGCCGCCCGCACGGTAGGCGTAGATCCCATGGAATCGATCCCGCGCATCGGCTTCGTCGAGCTCCACGACCTCGACCGGACCCCTGCCGTGCTGCGCACCCTGCACACCGAGTCCATCGTGACCATCTACCGGCTGACGGACGCCGCGCGGGAGTACTCCCGCCCGCTGGCGCTGGCGCTGCGTTCGGGCGCCGACCACCGGATCGTCGACCTCTGCTCGGGCTCCGGCGGACCGCTGCCGCTCGTCCAGCGCCGCCTGCACCGGGAAGGCGTGCACACCCGGGTCACGTTGACGGACCTGGTGCCGAACGTGCTCGCGTTCCGGCGCGCGGCCGACCGTAACCGTCGCCGGCTGCCCGGCTCGTGCTGCTCACTGGACCACGTGACCTCGTCCGTCGACGCCACGGACTGCCGGCTGGAGGGGACGCGCACGATCTACGGCGCCTTCCACCACTTCCCGCCGCCGCTCGCCGCCCGGATCCTGCAGAACGCCGTCGACACGCGGCAGCCGATCGTCGTCGTCGACACCAAGCGGTCGTTGCCGTACGTGCTGCTCTTCCCGTTCTTCCTCATGTTGGCGGTGCTGCTGGCGGCGCCGTTCCAGCGCAACCCCCTGCCGCGCTACCTGCTGCGGCTGGCGTTGACGTACGTGGTTCCGGTGCTGCCGTTCATGATGTTCTTCGACAGCGTGGTGTCGTTCCTGCGCATGTACGGGCGCGGCGAGCTGCGCCGGCTGGTCGACGGCCTCGCCGGTACCGAGTCGTTCACTTGGACGATCGGCGTCGAACCCGGCTTCACCGGAGCCCAGTACCTGATCGGGATCCCTCGACCGCGGTGATCGACGAGCGCAGTGGTGGACGAGCGCAGTGGTGGACGAGCGCAGTGGTGGACGAGCGCAGTGGTGGACGAGCGCAGTGGTGGACGAGCGCAGTGATCAACGACGGCCGTGCGCGGCGACGATCCTGAGCACGGCGCGCTCCAGCGCGTAACCGGCGTCGGCCGCCACGCCCTTCACGTCGGCGTTGAGCCCCGCGACCACCTGCATGGCGTCGGCCAGACCCGGCTGGTCCCAGCCGCGGGCCTGCGCCTGCGCCTTCTTGATCTTCCACGGCGGCATGCCGAGCGGCCCGGCCAGGCTGAACGGGTCGGCCCGGCCCACCGCGGACACCCGCGCGACGGTGCGCACCGCGTCCGCCAGCGCGTCCGCGACGAGCACGTGCGGCACGCCGAGCTGCATGGCCCAGCGCAACGCCTCCATCGCGCCGGCCCTGTCACCGGTCACGGCCTTCTCGGCGACCGCGAACCCCGTCACCTCGGCCTTGCCTTGGTGGTAGCGGCGGATCTCCTCGACCGTCACCTTGCCGTCGGTGTCGGACACGAGCTGCGAGGCCGCCGCGGCGAGCTCGCGCAGGTTCGTGCCCACGGCGTCGATGAGGGTGGCGACGGCCTCCGGGTCGATCTTGCCGCCCGCCCGCCGCACCTCGTTGCGCACGAACGCCTCGCGGTCACCTGCCTTGGTGACCTTGGCGCACTCGGTGACCGCGGCGCCGGCCTTCTTGAGCTGGCCCGGCAGGTCCTTCGCCGCCTTGCTGCGGCCGCCACCGGTGTGCACGACGACGAGCGTGACCCCGTCCGCGGGCGCCTTCGCGTAGGCGAGCACCGTCTCGGCGGTCTCCTTGCCGATGTCCTGCGCGTTCTGCAGGACGATCACCCGGCCCTCCGCGAACAACGACGGGCTCACCAGTTCCGCCAGCTCCGGAGGCGTGAGATCAGTCACCTGCACGCGGGTCAGGTCGGCGTTCGGATCGATCTCGCGGGCTCGGTCGAGAGCCGCCCGAACAGCGCGTTCGACCAGCAGCTCCTCCTCGCCGATGACGAGGTGCAGTGACTCCGGTGCGCTCACGCTCCGCATCCTCCCACGTCCCGGATCGTGGAAATCTGTGGCTGAGCAATGGACTGTTGCCGTAGCTTGATAGCCACAACTGAACACCGCTCATCCAGAGGGGCAGAGGGACCGGCCCGAAGAAGCCCCGGCAACCGGCGTCAGCGCAACGCGTTGACGATCACGGTGCCAATTCCGACCCGTTCGCTTTCGCGGGAAAGATGAGGAGATACCTCGCGATGACTGCTGTCTCTGTGCCCACGAGCACCAAGTTCGATCTCGGCCCCGCCCGCGCGCTGCTGTGCCGTGAGTGCGGAAATGAGACTCCCCTCGCTCCTGAGTACGCCTGTCTGGAGTGTTTCGGGCCGCTGGAAGTGGCCTACGACTTCGGCAAGATCCGGCGCGAGGACATCGAAGCCGGTCCCAGGTCGATCTGGCGCTACCGCGGCCTCCTCCCCGTTCCGTCCACTGTGGAACAGCACCCGAACACCGATCCCGGCGGCACCCGCCTGGTCGAGGCGCACAACCTCGCCAAGGCGCTGGGCGTCCGCAAGATCTGGGTGAAGGACGACACCGGCAACCCCACGCACTCGTTCAAGGACCGCGTGGTCGGCGTCGCGCTCGCCGCGGCCCGCGAGCTCGGCTTCAAGGTGCTGGCCTGCCCGTCGACCGGCAACCTGGCGAACGCCGTCGCCGCGGCCGCCGCCCGCGCCGGCTGGAAGTCGGTGGTCCTCGTCCCCTCCAACCTCGAGCGCGCCAAGATCCTCATGAGCGCCGTTTACGAGGGCGCCCTGATCGCCGTCGACGGCAACTACGACGACGTGAACCGCCTTGCCCAGGAACTCGCCGCGGAGAACGAGGACTGGGCGTTCGTGAACGTCAACGTCCGCCCGTACTACGCGGAGGGCTCGAAGACGCTCGGCTACGAGGTCGCCGAGCAGCTCGGCTGGCGCCTGCCCGACCAGATCGTCGTGCCGATCGCGTCCGGCTCGCAGCTCACCAAGGTCGACAAGGCGTTCCGCGAGCTCGGCCAGCTCGACCTCGTCGAGGCCACGCCGTACAAGGTGTTCGGCGCGCAGGCCACCGGCTGCTCCCCGATCTCCGCCGCCTTCAAGGCGGGCCACGACGTCATCCGCCCGGTCCGCCCGGACACCATCGCCCGCTCGCTGGCGATCGGCGCCCCGGCCGACGGCCCCTACGTGCTCGACGCGGTCCGGCGCACCAACGGCGCCATCGAGGACGTCACCGACGAAGAGGTCGTCGAGGGCATCAAGCTCCTCGCCCGCACCGAGGGCATCTTCGCCGAGACCGCCGGCGGCGTGACCGTGGCGACGGCGAAGAAGCTGATCGAATCGGGCCAGCTCGACCCGGACGCCGAGACCGTGCTGCTGATCACCGGCGACGGCCTGAAGACCCTCGACGCGCTCGGCGACACCGTCGGCCCGCGCGCGACGGTGCCGCCATCGGCCGAGGCCGTGATCAAGGCCCTGGGCTAGTCACCTCCGTCCCGGAACGCGATCTCCCCGGCCTCCAGGGAGATCGCGTTCGTCTTGATCCACCCGGTGCGCGGGAACCGCCGCAGGCTGTCCAGCACGTGCGGCCCGACCGGTTCCACGTTCGCGCGCCACGCCACGACGCGTTGGGGCCACGGGGCGTCTGCCTTGAGCACGTTGTAGTAGTAGTCGTGCCAGACCTGCGGCTCGATGCGCAGGCTGTCGTCGAACACGTGCTCCGCCACGAGGTCGTACGCCTCCTCCGGTTTCGTCGCCTCGGTGGGCGGCAGCACGTGCGTCGCGGTCGCCTTGCCGGTGAGGGCTCGGGTGCCGTCGTCGAGCGTTTCGCAGATGTAGTAGCCGAAATCGGGCTTGAGCTCGTCGTGCGGCCACGGTGTCGCCGAGTAGTTCGGCTGCCACATCGCCCAGGCGAGTCCCGGCGTGCCGCCGGTGATCGGGTAACGCGCGTTGTGCAGCCTGATCCAGACTTCGTCCATCTCTTCTCCTCCGTACGATCCGGTTCCCCGGCAACACCGCCAGGTCGCCGTCCTTGTCCGTGCGCAACACCAGCGCACCTCCCGCCCGCAGCAGGTCGATCACGTGCGGACTGGGGTGGCCGTACCTGTTCTCCGTGCCGACGCTCACCAGCGCGACCCGCGGCCGCACGGCTTCGAGGAACGCCGGCAGCGAGTAGCGCGAGCCGTGGTGCGGCACCTTGAGCACTTCCGCGCCCAGGTCCCGCTCCCCCAGCAGCGCCGCCTGACCGGCCAGCTCGACGTCACCGGTGAGCAGCACCCGGCCTGCCCTGGTGTGGGCCTTGAGCACCAGCGAGTAGTCGTTGACGGTCGTGTTCGCGTCTCCGTGCGCGGGCCGCCGCCGTGGTCCCAGCACCTCCAGTTGCAGCCCTGGCAGGGCGAACCGCTCCCCCGCCCCGGGCTCGACGACCCGCACGCCGTGGGTGCGGGCCTGTTCGTTGACCTCCCTCCAGGCCCATGCGGGCTCTTTGAGCGGACTCACCGCCACCGCGCCCACCGCACGCCCGGTGAGCACCGCTTCGAGTCCGCCGACGTGATCCGCGTGCAGATGAGTGAGCACCAGCAGCGGAATCCTCTTGATCCCCAGCGTCTTCAGGCACCGGTCGATCGCACCGGGGTCGGGGCCGGTGTCCACCACGACAGCGCGGTCGGGTTCGTCCGTGGCCAGCACCAACGCGTCGCCCTGGCCGACGTCGCAGCTGACGACCTTCCAGCCGTCCGGCGGCCAGACCGGCGCGACCACTCTCATCGGCACCAGCACGACGAACACGCCCACGAGCGCCGCGACCACCAACGTCCGTGTCTTCTTGAACCGCAGCAACAGGACCACCGCGGCCACGGCCGCGGTCAGCGCCGCCGCGCCGATCCAGCCGTCCGGCCAGCTCACCGCCGCGCCGGGCACGGTCGAGGCCTGCCTGCCGACCTGGATCAGCCAGGTGACCGCCGGGCCTGCGACGTGCACGACCAGTTCGGCCGCCGCCGGCCAGAACGGCGCGATCACCGCGGCCACGACACCCAGCACCGTGGCCGGCGCGACCACCGGACCGGCGATCAGGTTCGCCACCACCGAGACCAGGCTCACCTGCCCGGACAGCCCGGCCACCAACGGCGCCGTGACGAGGCTCGCGGCCGTCGGCACCACGATCGCCTCGGCCAGCCCGTTCGGCACACCGCGCTGCTTGAGCGCCCGCGCCCACCTCGGGGCGATGAGCACCAACGCCGAGGTCGCCACGACCGACAACGCGAACCCGGGATCGCCGCCCAGTGCCGGATCCACGAGCACCAGCACCAGCACGGCCGTCGCGAGGCTGGGCACCGCCGATCGTTCCCGCCCCAGCACCAGCGCCAGCAGTGCGACAGCACCCATGACCGCCGCCCTGAGGACGCTGGGCTCCGGCCCCGCCAAGATGACGAACCCGACCAGCGCCACCAGCGCCGCGACGGCGGCCTGGCGTGGCCCGAGCCGCCGCAGCAGCAGGTAGACCGCGCCGCACACGATGGCGAGGTTCGCGCCGCTCACCGCGAGCAGGTGAGCCAGACCCGCCGTGCGGAACTCGTCGACGATGCGCGGCACCATCTGCTCGGTGTCGCCCACGACGAGTGCCGGCAACAGACCGGCTTCCTCGTCGTCCAGCACGGCACCGGCTCGCCGCAGCCCGTCGCGGAGCTCGTCGGCCCAGCTCTGCCACGCCGGGGGCGGCTGCGGAGCGATCGGCGGTCCCCTGACCCTCAGCAGCGCCGACGCCAGGTCGCCGCCCCGCGGTGGCGCCAGCGTGCCCTTGACCGCGACTTGCTGACCCGGCAACAGGTCTCGCCACCTGTCGGCCTGTGCCAGCAGCACGAGCTGGGCGCCGTTCGCGGTCGCGGTCATCACGACGTTGTCGACCCCTGCCTGTTGGCCGCCGAAGCCCGCGGCCCTGATGCCCTTCGGTCTGGTCGTGAGCTCGACGGTGAGGGTGGTGCTCCTGCCTTCGTCGGCGGCCAGGCGCAACGGGTGGGTCTCGGCTCTCAGGACGTTGCCGCCCACCCAGGCCGCCGCCACCGGTCCGGAGATCAGCAGGGCGATGGCGCAGGTTCTGGTCCACCACGCCCTTCGCCAGGCGATGAAGCCGATGGCTCCAGCGGCCAGGCCCGTCAGCACTGCTGCCTGCCAGCTCAGGAAGAGGCCGGCCACGGCGGTCGCCCAGACGGCGGTGGCGGCGGGGACCAGGCGGTGGTCGTGCGTTCTCAGGTGGCGGCGGACCACTGCGGCCTCCGCTGTCCGGCGGGGAGGCGGGGTTCGAGGGTCGGGCTGCCTTGGCGGGGCTGAGGAAGGCTGGGGCTGGGGCTGGGGCTGGGGCTGGGAGCGGGTCGGGGCTGGGAGTGGTGGCGGGTCATCTCCGCGCGAAGTCGGCTGGTGATGCGTACGGACGGCATGGGTTGGCTCCTGTCGGTGGGGCTCAGCGGGGCAGGACGGAATGGCCGTATTCGGGACACCCGCGGGAACGCACCGGAGGCGGAAAACGCGCGCCACGACCAGAAGCAGATCGCGGCTGGGAGTGGAAGCAGGCGAACTCCGCACGAAGTCGGCTGGCGATGCGCACGAACGACATGGCTGGCTCCTGTCGGTGGGGCTCAGCGGGGCAGGACGGAATGGCCGTATTCGGGACACCCGCGGGAACGCACCGGAGGCGGAAAACGCGCGCCACGACCAGAAGCAGATCGCGGCTGGGAGTGGAAGCAGGCGAACTCCGCACGAAGTCGGCTGGCGATGCGCACGAACGACATGGCTAGCTCCTATTGGTGAGTCCGCGGGGCGAGACTGCATGGCTTCCGGGGCGCTGGCGGAACGAACCGGAGGCGGACAGCGCGCGCCGCGACCGGGAGCAGATCGGCGGCTGCCAATGGCAGCGGGCGATCCCCGCGCCAGTCGGCTGGCGATGCATACGAACGACATGGCTGGCTCCTGTCATGAGGGTCAGCGGGCCAAGACGGCATGGCCGTATCCGGGACACCCGCGAGAGCGAGCCGAGGGCGGAGAGCGCGCGGCGCAACCGGACCGCGGCTGGGAGTGCGGCAGGCGAACTCCGCACGAAGTCGGCTGGGATGCGCACGGACGGCATGGGCTGGCTCCTGTCGGTGAAGGTCAGCGGGGCAAGGCGGCATGGCCGCTTCCGGGACACCCGCGGGAACGAACCGGAGGCGGAAAACGGGCTCCGCAAGGCAGGACGGCATGACGACTTCCGGGGCACCGGTGGGAACGAGCCGGAGGTCGCCGGGAGATGACGAGTTGCCTCGGTCAGGGAGCCGGGGGACGCAAGTGGGCGGCGGTGAGAGAGCCGGGGCCGCTGTGGCGAGGGTCAGGTGTGGACCAGGTCGGCCAGCTTCGCGAGCTTCGAGTCGCCGATGCCTTCCACCTCGCGGAGTTCGTCGACCGAGGCGAACGGGCCTTTGCGGGTGCGGTGGTCGACTATGCGCTGGGCCGTCACCGGGCCCACACCGGGGAGGTTGTCGAGTTCGGTGGCGGTGGCGGAGTTCAGGTTCAGCTTGGGTGGGGTGGCGCCGGCCGCGGCGGGGAGCTGGGGCGGGACGCCGACTGCGATCTGTTCGCCGTCGGCGACCTTGCGGGCCAGGTTCAGGCCGTGCAGGTCCGTGCCCGGCCGGGGACCGCCCGCCAGGCGCAGGGCGTCGGCCACGCGGGCGCCGGACGTCACCGTGACCAGGCCTGGGTTCGCCACCTCGCCGATCACGTTCACGACCAGTTCGGGGGCGGGTGCCGTGGTGCTCACCAGCGCCAGGGCCGGGGCGGGCTCGGCCGCCGGGCTCTGCCACCAGCTGCCCAGGCCCACCACCGTGCAGGCGACGGCGATGCCCAGGGCCAGCAGACCCCGGCGAGGCAGGCGGGGCAGGCGGAAGCGGCGGCGGGGTGGGCCGTGTTCGTCCGAGTCCTCCGAGTGCGCGTAGACCAGGGTCGGGTCGGCTCGCACCTTGTCGGCCAGGGCGGCCAGGCGTTCGCTCGGGCGGTCGTCCGGATGGGGGCGGGGCAACATGCGGGCGACGTTACGGAGCGGGAGCGGTGGGGAGGCGGGGTGAGTTCCGCGGCTGTGGATTACTCGCGGGTTGTGGACAGGTCGCGATCACTCGTGCTTCGGGGAGCGGGAATTGTCGGGGGTTCGTGGGAGGATGTCCGGTCCTCCCGGCAGCACCACGACACCCAGCACACCTGGACCCGTGTGCGCGCCGATCACCGCGCCGACCTCGGAGATCACGCATCCCGTCGAGCCCGGCAGGCGTTCGTCCAGGCGGGTCGCCAGTTCGGCGGCGCGTTCGGGAGCGGCCAGGTGGTGCACCGCCAGGCCGACGGGGCCGTCCCCCGCCGCGGCCGCCGCCAGGTCGACCAGCCGGCCCACGGCCCGGCTCATCGTGCGCACCTTCTCCAGCGGCACGATCCGGCCGTCCTCCATGTGCAGCAACGGCTTTACTGCCAGCGCGGTCCCCACCAATGCCGCCGCCGTGCCGATCCGCCCGCCCCGGCGCAGGTGTTCCAGCGTCTCGAGGCAGAAGAACATCCGGGTCTGCCGGGCAGCGGCGGCCGCGGCCTGCTCCACCTCGTCGGGCGAGCTGCCGGCGGCAACGGCCGCGCACGCGCGCAGCACCGCGAACCCCAGGCCCATGCCGGTCGAGCGCGAGTCCACGACGCGGATGCGGGAAGGACCGATCTCCTCGGCCGCCAGCCGTGCGGCTTCCCAGGTGCCCGACAGCTCACGGGAGAGATGCAGCGACACGACCGCATCCGACGACGACAGCACCTCCCGGTACACGGAGGCCATCTCGCCCGGAGTGGGACGTGACGTGGTCACCCGGCGGTGCTCGGCGAGGGCCGCGGCCAGCTCGGAGGAGCCGAAGTCGACGCCGTCGAGACGTCCGGCGCCGTCCACGGCCACGTGCAGCGGCACCACGGTGATCGAATGGCGCTTCGCGAACCCCTCGGGCAGGTATGCCGTGGAGTCGGTGACGATGGAGATGCGCACGAGCGACGAGCCTACGGGGCTCACTCGTCCGAGGGACTCATCGCCACGGACGTTATGAGCGAGGCCATCGCCTCGGCCACCAGCTCGTGGCCCTGCCAGCCCCAGTGCATCCCATCGGGGTTTCCGGCACCGGACCGCACGTGCTCCCCGATCACCGCCGGCAGGTCCAGCAGCGGCACATCCGCATCTGCGGCCCACCCGCGCACAGCCGAAACCGCAGCCGCGTGGCCCTGGTGCGCATGTCCGTAGGTGGGCGCCCGGTGCACCGACGGCACGATGCCGACCGCCGGCATCGTGTACTCCAGATTGCGGACCGACTGGAGCATGTCCCGCAGATAGCGCACGGTCAGCGCGGGAGGCAGGGATGCGCGCGCATAGGGCGCCAACCGCGGTTGCACCGCCCGATAGCCCGCGCGCGCCCACCGCCGCAACCAGTCCGGCCGCACATAACGCAACCCTTCGCGCAGATACGTGGGCAACGGCGAGGGCAGCGTGTCCATGCTGCCCACCGCGAACACCAGCACGTCCGTACGCGGCAGCAACGACCAGATCCTCGGATCGCCGGTCAACGCCCACCAGGCGTCCCGAGCCGTCCACCCGAACCCCGCCGCCAGCTCCGCCGAACCACCCAGCGCGGCTGCGCAGAGGTTGTGCCACAGCCGCGGATGATCGGCGGGCAGCGGTCCGGACGGGCCGAAGAACGACAGCGAGTCGCCGAGGACCAGCAGTCTCAACGCGTGGTGCCCGCGTTGTACGACGACAGCCGCCACCGGTCGTTGCGCCGCGTGAAGACGGTCCAGTGGCAGTTCGAGATGCCGCCGAGCTGCGACCAGTTCCGCACCGGCAGGTCGAGCAAGCGCCCGGTCAACGCGCTGATCAGGCCACCGTGCGCGCACAGCAGGACCGTCTCGGAGAACTCCGCGTCGACCTCGTGGACGACCTTGATGGCCCGCTCGGCCACCTCCACGCGCGACTCGCCGTCCGGCGGCGTGTAGGTGGGGTCGGTGCGCCACACGGTGACGGCGCCCGGCCACTCCTGCTCCACCTCGGCCGTGGTCAGGCCCTGCCACTTGCCCAGGTGGGTCTCCCGCAGCCGCTCGTCGATCCGCAACGGGACTTCCGCGGACGTGGTGAACACCCGCGCGGTGTCACGCGCGCGTTGCAGGTCGGAGGCGACCACGACCTCGGGTTCGAACCCGGCGAGCACCGGGACGGCGAACCTGGCCTGGTTCAAGCCGGTCTCGGTGAGCGCCGAGTCCAGGTGCCCCTGCAGACGACCTGTCGCGTTGTAGTCGGTCTCACCGTGCCGCCACAGCACGAGCCGGCGCAGGGCCATCAGCTACCTCACTCGGCCGCGGAGTCGGCGGGGACGTCCGCCTCGAACTCGATGCGGGGACAGTCCTTCCACAGCCGCTCCAGGCCGTAGAAGCTGCGCTCCTCCGTGTGCTGCACGTGCACCACGACGTCCACGAAGTCCAGCAGCACCCATCGGCCCTCGCGGGCCCCTTCGCGGCGCACCGGCTTCGTGCCGGCCTCCCGCAGCTTCTCCTCGATGTTGTCGACGATCGCGCCGACCTGCCGCTCGTTGGGAGCGGACGCGATCACGAACACGTCCGTGATCACGAGCTGGTCGGAGACGTCGAGCACCGTCACGTCGTGCGCCTTCTTGTCGGCCGCTGCGTTCGCAGCGACCAGCGCCAGCCGTCGTGCCTCGTCGGTGGCTGCCACGTCACTCCTCTGACTTCCGGCGGGCGTCGATACGCCCACACGAGTTACTGAGGGTACCGGCGAGCGCCAAACGGCTACTTCGCGCGTAAGCATGACGAAGGCCACCTCAGTGCCCTGAGGTGGCCTTCACCTGCGTGGAGCTCAGAGCGGGCGGACCTGCTGGGCCTGCGGCCCCTTCTGGCCCTGGCCGACCTCAAACTCGACCTTCTGGTTCTCCTCGAGCGAGCGGAACCCCTTGGACTGGATCTCCGAGTAGTGCACGAAGACGTCAGCCGAACCGTCGTCGGGGGCGATGAAGCCGAAGCCCTTCTCGGCGTTGAACCACTTCACGGTGCCTGTAGCCAAAGTCTTGCCTTCCACGAACCAGCAACAACCCGCTGATTGTTGCTTCCCGAGCCCACGGATGCACGCAAAATCCGCTCGAACGTGGTTACGACTCGGAGTACAGGCCCGTTTTCGCGATGTACTGGACCACGCCGTCCGGAACCAGGTACCACACGGGCTGGCCGGAGGCGGTCCGCGCGCGGCACCCGGTCGACGAGATCGCCATGGCCGGGACCTCGACGAGCGAGACGGAGCCCGGCGGCAGGTGGCGGTCGTTCAGCGCGTAACCCGGCCGGGTTACCCCGATGAAGTGAGCGAGCTCGAACGCGTCCGCGGCGCGCTTCCACGACAGGATCTGCTCCAGCGCGTCGGCGCCGGTGATGAAGAACAGGTCCGCGTCGGGGTACTGCTCCTTCAGGTCGGTGAGGGTGTCCACGGTGTACGTCGGGCCGTCGCGGTCGATGTCCACCCGGCTGACCGAGAACCGGGGGTTCGAGGCCGTGGCGATGACCGTCATCAGGTAGCGGTCCTCGGCGGGCGAGACCTCCCGCGACGCCTTCTGCCAGGGCTGACCCGTCGGCACGAAGATGACCCGGTCGAGGTTGAACCTGGCCTGCACCTCGCTGGCGGCCACGAGGTGGCCGTGGTGGATGGGGTCGAACGTGCCCCCCATGACGCCGATGCGCATCGATCCAGCGTAGACCGGCGCCGGGCCGCTCCCGAGGCCCGGCGCCGGTCGTGCTGATCACACCGCACGGCCCGGGGGGAGGGCGGGCCGTTCGGGTCGCGGCCCACCCCGGAGCGGAGCCGCGCACTGGAGGAACGCGGGTCCGCGGCTCCCGTGACGCGACTCGGCCAAGATCTTCCCTACCAGGCCACGACCAGTTTCAGAGGTCCCCTGACGAGCGAGCCCTTGCGGAACTCGACCGGTTGCGCGAGCCGCAGACCGGGCATCCTGCGCACCAGCGTGCCGAGCGCGACCTGCAGCTCCATCCGCGCGAGCTGCGAGCCGAGGCAGAAGTGGATGCCGTGGCCGAACTGCAGGTGCTGGCCCACCTCGCGGTCCAGGTCCAGCTCGGCGCTGTTCGGGTAGACGGACTCGTCGTGGTTCGCCGACGACACGACCACCAGCACGGCGTCGCCTCCCTTCACCAGCGCGTTGCCGACCTGGACGTCCTCGGTCGCGATGCGGGTGAAGCCGGCGCCGCTGCCCAGCGGGATGAACCGCAGCAGCTCCTCGATCGCGTTCGGCAGCACAGCGGGGTCGTCCTGGAGGCGCTTCATGGCGTCCGGGTGCTCGAACAGCGTCACGACGCTGTTGGCCAGCATGTTCGCTGTCGTCTCGTGTCCCGCGACCAGCAACGTGATGCCGAACCGGACCAGTTCGTCCTCGGTCAGCCGGTCCTCGTTGTCCCGGGCGGCGACCAGCGCGCCCATCAGATCGTCCGTGGGATTCGCACGACGTTTGGCGACAAGGTCGACGAAGTAGGCGTGCAGCTTCATCATGCCGTGCATCGCTTCTTCCGGCGTGTAGCCGCCGACCGTGGACAGCACCTGGTTCGACCACATGCGGAAGTCGTCGCGGTCCTCGAACGGCACGCCGAGCAGCTCGCAGATGATCGTGATCGGGAACGGCATGGTGAAGCCCTCGACCAGGTCACCGGGGTTGTCCAGACGGTCGAGCAGCTCGTCGGTGATCTGCTGGGCGCGCGGACGCAGCTCCTCGATCCGGCGCACCGTGAACGCCTTGGACACCAACCGGCGCATGCGCGCGTGGTCCGCGCCGTCGTGCGTGAGGATGGAGCCGCCCGGTGCGATGAGGGGCTGCATCCTCGGCACGTCCCGCTCGACCGTCCTCGCACGGCTGAACCGCGGGTCACCGAGGACGAACTTCGTCTCTTCGTAGGACGTGACGAGCCAGCCCTCGCCTCCGTACGGGTACGTCACGCGCGAGACGGGCTCGTCGCGCCGTAACCGCGCGTACGTCGGATCGAGGGTCAGGCCGTCGGCTTCGGAGAACGGATACGTGGGAGCCATGCCTCCGAAGGTAGGACTATCCGCGCGGCCGCGTGTGGCCTTCGCCCCAGACGACCCATTTCGAGGACGTCAGCTCAGACAGGCCCATCGGACCGCGCGCGTGCAGCTTCTGCGTGGAGATGCCGATCTCCGCGCCCATGCCGAACTCCGCGCCGTCGGTGAACGCCGTGGAGGCGTTGACGAAGACCGCCGCCGCGTCCACACGGGCCGTGAACCTGCGTGCTGCTGCGACATCGTTCGTCACGATCGCTTCGCTGTGGCCGGAGCCGTACGTCGCGATGTGCCGCACGGCGTCGTCGAGGGAGTCGACGACCTTCGCCGCGATGTCGAGGCTCAGGTACTCGGTGCCCCAGTCGTCGTCGCCCGCCTGCACGACGTCGGGCTGCTGGGCGAACTGCTCGTCGCCGTGGATGGTGACGTTCTCCTGCTGCAACGCCTTGGTGATGCGCGGGACGAACTCCGCCGCGACGTCCTTGTGCACCAGCAGGGACTCCGCCGCGTTGCACACGCTGGTGCGCCGCGTCTTGGCGTTGAGGACGATCGCCTCGGCCATGTCGAGGTCGGCGTTCGCGTCGACGTAGACGTGGCAGTTGCCGACGCCGGTCTCGATCGTGGGAACCGTGGCCTGCTCGACGACGGCGTTGATCAGGCCAGCGCCACCGCGCGGGATCACCAGGTCGACCAGGCCGCGCGCGGTGATGAGGTGCGTGACGGACGCGCGGTCGTGGCAGGGCAGCAGCTGCACGCAGTCGGCCGGCAGGTGCACGCTTTCGAGCGCATCGCGCAGGACGGCGACGAGCGTGGTGTTGGAGCGCTCGGCGGTCGAGGAACCTCGCAGCAGCGCGGCGTTGCCCGACTTCAGCGCGAGGCCTGCGGCGTCGACCGTGACGTTCGGGCGGCCTTCGTAGACCATGCCGACGACGCCCATCGGGACGCGGACCTGCCTGAGCTCCAGCCCGTTCGGCAACGTGCTGCCGCGCAGCACCTCGCCGACCGGGTCGGCCTGCACCGCGACGGTCTCCAGGGCCTTGGCCACGCCTTCCACCCGCGCTTCGGTCAGCGCGAGGCGGTCGAGGATGCCCTCCGGGAGACCGGCGGCCTCGCCTGCTGCGAGGTCCTCGCGGTTGGCCGCGATGATCTCCGGCGCGCGCCTGCGGAGGGCGGCGGCCATCTCGTGCAGCGCGGCGTCCTTGCGCTCACGGGTGGCGAGGACGAGTTCGTCGGCGGCAACGCGGGCGCGGCGGGCTGCGGCGTGCACCTGGTCGCGCAGGTCATCAGTCACGCCGAACAGCTTACGACCAGCGGCGGAGCGTCCAAACCGGTTTCAGGCCCCGCCCAGCACCCCCGCGCCCCGCTGTCACCAGCAACAAGAGCCCCGACACCTGTCCGCGAGTTCGCGTCGGTCGTCCGGTCACCTCTTCGGGTCAACCGCCGCAGGCGATTCGGCCCGAAGCGGTGACCGGATGACCGACTTCCCGGCGAACTCGCCGCCGCTGCGAAGCCGCGGCCATCGAACACTGCCGGCACCGCCTGGCAAGCTTGCTCCGCCCCGACACCTGTCCGCGAGTTCGCGTCGGTCGTCCGGTCACCTCTTCGGGTCGACCGCCGCAGGCGATTCGGCCCGAAGCGGTGGCCGGATGACCGACTCCCCGGCGAACTCGCCGCCGCCTGCAAAGCAGCGGCAATCCAACACTGCGATTCGGCCCGAAGCGGTGGCCGGATGACCGACTCCCCGGCGAACTCGCCGCCGCTGCGAAGCAGCGGCCATCGAACACTGTCGGTACCGCCTGGCAAGCTGCTCCCCATGGACGACATCGCGTTGCGAGAACTGGCGGAGGAGCGGCTCCGGGCACTGGCGGGCCCGGAGGCGGTGCTGCGCGAGGACCAGTGGACCGCGATCCACACCCTCGTCGCCGGGCGGCGCAGGGCGCTCGTCGTGCAACGCACCGGCTGGGGCAAGTCGGCCGTGTACTTCATCGCCACGGCGTTGCTGCGCCAGCTCGGCGAGGGGCCCACGGTCATCGTGTCACCGCTGCTCGCGTTGATGCGCAACCAGATCGACGCCGCGGCGCGGGCCGGCGTGCACGCGGTGACGATCAACTCGGCGAACCCCGGTGAGTGGGACGCCGTGCAGGAGCAGGTCGCGGCCGGCGAGGTCGACGTGCTCCTGGTGAGCCCGGAGCGGTTGAACAACCCCGACTTCCGCGACGCGGTGCTGCCGTCGCTGACGGCGTCGGCGGGGCTGCTGGTCGTCGACGAGGCGCACTGCATCTCGGACTGGGGGCACGACTTCCGGCCGGACTACCGCAGGTTGCGGACGTTGCTGGCGGAGCTGCCGCAGGGGGTGCCCGTGCTGGCGACGACGGCGACGGCCAACGACCGGGTGGTGCACGACGTCACCGAGCAGCTCGGGCTCGGCGCCGACGAGGGCACCCTGGTGCTGCGCGGGCCGCTCGACCGCGACAGCCTGCGCCTCTCGGTCGCGTTGCTGCCCACCGCGGAGTCGCGCCTGGGGTGGCTCGCGGAACAGCTCGACCGGCTGCCCGGTTCCGGGATCATCTACACGCTCACGGTCGCGGCGGCCGACGACATCGCGGCGTTCCTGGCCTCGCGCGGTTTCGCGGTGGCGGCGTACTCGGGCAAGACCGACCCGGCCGAACGCGAGCGCGCCGAGGAGGACCTGCTGAACAACCGGGTCAAGGCGCTCGTCGCCACCTCGGCCCTGGGCATGGGTTTCGACAAGCCGGACCTGGGGTTCGTCGTCCACGTCGGCGCGCCGTCCTCCCCCATCGCGTACTACCAGCAGATCGGCCGGGCGGGCCGTGGCGTCGACCGCGCCGAGGTGATCCTGCTGCCGGGTCACGAGGACCGCGACATCTGGGCGTACTTCGCCTCGCTCGCCTTCCCCGCCGAGACGGTGGTGCGGCAGGTGCTGGCCGCGCTCGACGGGGCGGGCAGGCCCCTGTCGACCGCCGCCCTGGAGCCGATGGTCGAACTGTCGCGCGGGCGGCTCGAAGTCGTGCTGAAGGTGCTCGACGTCGACGGCGCGGTCCGCCGCGTGCGCGGTGGCTGGGAGTCGACCGGACGGCCGTGGGAGTACGACGGCGAACGGTACGCGCGCATCGCGCAAGCGCGGAAAGCCGAGCAGCAGGTCATGATCGAGTACCAGCGGACCTCGCTGTGCCGGATGAAGTTCCTGCAGGACCAGCTCGACGACCCGAGCGCGCACGACTGCGGTCGTTGCGACAACTGCACGGGCGAACGGCTGTCGGTCGAGGTCTCGGAGGTGGCGGCGGAAGCGGCGCGCGAACGCCTGCTGCGGCCGGGTCTCGACGTCGCCCCGCGCAAGATGTGGCCGACCGGCATGGCCGCGATCGGTGTGCCGCTGTCCGGCAAGATCCCCGCCTCCGAGGTGGCGGCCACGGGACGGGCGCTCGGCCGCCTCACCGACATCGGCTGGGGCAACCGGCTGAGGGACCTCCTCGCCGACGGGACCGACCGGGAGATCCCGGACGACGTGTTCGCGGCGTGCGTGAAGGTGCTGTCGGCCTGGGGCTGGGAGGAGCGGCCGGTCGGCGTGGTGACCGTCGGGTCCCGGCGCCGCCCCGCCCTGGTCGGCAGCTTCGGGCAGAAGATCGCGTCCATCGGCAGGCTGCCGCTGCTCGGCACGGTGTGGCTCGGCGAGTCCACGCACCGGGCGAACTCCGCCCAGCGGCTCGCCGGGCTCGTGCGGGCGGGCGAGACGCCCGACGTGTCCGGTGTGGACGGTCCGGTGCTGTTGCTGGACGACCACATCGACACCGGGTGGACGATGACCGTGGCGGCCCGGATGCTCAGGCAGGAGGGCGTGCCCGCGGTGCTGCCGTTCGCGCTGGCGGTGACGAACTGACCTCGGCGGCCGGCCGGGTGTGGCACTGTTCCGGTCATGACTCCGGACGTCGTGCGGTTCCGGCAGGCCGACCTGCTCGCAGGCCTCTACCGGCGCTTCGGGCCGGTCGTGCGGGTGGGCCCGTACACCTACCTGCTCGGGCCGGAGGCGAACCGGTTCGTGTTCGCCCACGCCGAGCTGTTCGAGGTGGAGCGGGCGTTCCAGTCGCTCGTGCCGGTGGACGGGCCCACGTCGTTGATCGTCAGCGACGGGGAGGACCACCAGCGGCGGCGCCGGCTCGTGCAGCCGGCGCTGGCACATCGGCAGATCGCGGGTTACGTGCCGGTCATGCGCGCGAACGCGGAGGCGGCGGTCGAGGCGTGGCGGCCCGGTGCCGTGGTCGACGTCTACCAGGAGTTCCGGCGGGCGATCCGGCGCAGCACGATCCACGCGTTGTTCGGCGAGGAGCTGGCGCGGGACTCGGACTTCTTCGGGGCGCACCTGCAGGTGCTGATCAACCTCATCGACCGCAACCCGGCGGTGGTCACGTGGCTTCGCCGGACGAAGGCACCGGCCTGGCGCAACGCGATGCGGGCGCGCAGAGCCGTTGACGCGCGTGTTTACCGCGCGATCGAGGAGGCGCGCCAAGGCGCGATGGCCAGTGGTGTGCTCACCTCTCTCGTGCAGAGCGACGGTCTGAGCGATCTGGAGGTGCGTGACCAGGTCGTCACGCTGATCGCGGCCGGGTACGAGACGACCAGCGGCGCGATGGCCTGGGCGATTTTCAACCTGTTGCGGCACAACGGGGTCTGGGAGCGCGCGCAGGAGGACGACGACTACCTGGCGAACGTCGTCAACGAGACGTTGCGGCTGTATCCGCCGGCGGTGGTGTCGGCACGGGTCGCGGCGCAGCCCTTCGAGTTCGCCGGGAAGAAGATCAAGCAGGGCACGTTCCTGCTGTACAGCCTGTACGTCACGCACCGGCTCGCCGAGGTGTGGCCGGATCCGCTGCGGTTCGACCCCGGCCGGTGGGAGCGCAAGCCCGCGCCGCACGAGTTCCTGCCCTTCGGCGGCGGACCGCACCGGTGCATCGGCGCCGGGCTCGCCACGACCGAGCTGACCGTGATGCTGAGGGTGTTGTTGCAGGGGCCCAGACCGGAGCTCCTCCCCCAGCGCGTCACGCCGGCCGGGCTGGCCGCCATGCGCCCCAGGCACGGCCTCAGAATCCGAGTAGCAGGCTGACCGTCGAGGCGAGGCAGGCGAGACCGCGCACGTGGTTCCAGAGCGTCCACTTGCGCAGGTACTCGGGCCAGTAGGCGTCATCGGTCCGTTCGAGGCGGTTGTTCATCGGCACGTTGACGACCATGGTCAGCAGGAAGCAGCCGACGACGTAGAGCAGCCCGCCCGCGATCCGGCCCTGGAAGACCTCGACGCCGCACAGGACGGCGGTGCCGGCGAACAGCAGCAGGAACACCGGGTTCTGGATGCGCACGTTGATCCGGCGCATGGCACCGCGGGCGCCGTCGGGCGGCAGGTCCGCGAGGCCCGGCATGACGGCGACGGAGAAGGCCGCGAAGATGCCGGCCATCAGGCCGGTGGCGGCGGCTGTGATCAACGTGACGGTCCCCATGGCACTTAACTGTGTCCCGCCAGCGCCGGACCATCAATGACAATTCATCGCACGCGCTTGCTCGTTCGTCCAGAATCAACGCCATGAGCGACCCGCTGGGCGAGGCACTGCACCTGTTGAGGATGTCCGGCACCTTCTACTGCCGCAACGAGCTCACCGAGCCGTGGGGCCTGACGATGCCCGACATGGCCGACTGCCTGTGGTTCCACGTCCTCACCAGCGGCCGCTGCGACGTCGAGGTCGACGGCGAGATCACCTCGCTCGAACCCGGCGACGTGCTGCTCGTCCCCGGAGGGCAGAGCCACCGGCTCTTCCACGGCGAGGCGGAGTCACCGTTGGTCACGACGTTGCCGCACACCTTCGAGACCAGCAACTACGCGATCCTGCGGCACGGTGCCGGTGGGGCCATGACACACCTCGTGTGTGGTGCTGTGCGGTTCGACGACCCGGCGGCGAAGCACCTCGTCGACGTGTTGCCGCACATGCTGTGCGTGCGGCGCGCCGACGACATGCGCGCCACGATCGACCTGATGGCCGCCGAGGCGAGGACCCTGCGGCCCGGCGGCGAGGCGGTCATCACCCGGCTCGCGGACGTGCTGGTGATCCAGACGATCCGCTCGTGGCTCGCCACCGACCCGGCGGCACGCACCGGGTGGCTGGGGGCGTTGCAGGATCAGCAGATCGGGCGGGCACTCGCGCTGATCCACCGCGATCCCGCCCAGCCGTGGACCGTGGAACGCCTCGCGCACCAGACCGCGATGTCCCGGTCGGCGTTCGCGGCGCGGTTCACCGGACTCGTCGGCGAACCGGCCATGCGGTACGTCACGCGGTGGCGCATGCACGTCGCGATGAACCGCTTGCGGGACCGTGACAGCACCGTCAGCGAGATCGCACGAGGCCTCGGATACGAGTCGGAGGCTGCCTTCAGCCGTGCGTTCAAACGGATCGTCGGCGTCTCCCCCGGTCAGGCTCGGGCGGGCTGAAGCAGGTCCCAGCGGTTGCCGTAGAGGTCCTCGAACACAGCCACACGGCCGTAGACCTCATTGCGCGGCGTCTCCAGGAAACGCACGCCGAACTCGGTCATCCGCGTGTGGTCGCGGTCGAAGTCGTCGGTGGTGAGGAAGAACCCGACCCGGCCACCGGTCTGGTCGCCCACCCGTGCCCGCTGCTCCTCCGCGTCGGCCTGCGCCAGCAACAGCGACGCTCCCGCGCCGGCCGACACCACGACCCAGCGCTTGTCGCCCTGCGGAACGTCCTCGACCAGCGTGAAACCGAGCCCCTCGACGTAGAAGCGGATCGCCTCGTCGTAGTCGCGGACCACCAACGTCACCAAACCAACAGATCGCACGCTGATGATTATCAACGACGGGACATGTACTCCACTCCGTCGCCGTATGTGATTGGGTGCCTCCATGGCGGTTACATCGGAGAAGCATCGACTGCCCGTGCGCACCCTTGTCGCCTCCTCCGCGGGCAACGCGGTGGAGTGGTACGACTGGGGCATCTACACGGCGTTCAGCATCTACTTCGCCACGCAGATCTTCCCTTCCGGCAACGAGACCGCCGCTCTGCTGAGCACGCTCGCCACGTTCGCGCTCGCCTTCTTCTTCCGCCCGCTCGGCGGTTACCTGCTCGGGCGGTTCGCCGACCTCAGGGGCCGCCGCACCGCGATGCTGCTGACGATCGTGCTGATGTCCGGCGGTTCCGTCGTGATCGGCCTGCTGCCGACGTTCGAGCAGGTCGGATGGCTCTCCCCGGCGTTGCTGGTGCTCGCCCGCATCGCCCAGGGCATGGCGCTGGGCGGGGAGGTCTCGAACGCGTCGGCCTACCTCGCCGAGATCGCGCCCGCCGGGCACCGCGGCCGCTACTCGTCGTTCTTCTACATCTCGACCGGCGCGGCGGTGCTGATCGCGTCGCTGCTGGGATTCTTCCTGTCCCGCAACCTCGACAAGGCCGCGATGGCCTCCTACGGCTGGCGCGTGCCGTTCCTGATCGGCGGCGTGCTCGGCCTGATCGGGCTGTGGCTGCGACGCGAGCTCAAGGAGACCGAGCAGTTCGAGGAGAACCGGGCCAAGGCGGAAAGCCTGCGCAACCCGCTGCTGACCACGCTCAAAGAACACCCGAAAGCCGTCGGCCAGCTCATCGGCGTCACGCTGCTCTCCACGCTGAGCTTCTACACGTTCTTCTCGGCGCTCACGCCGTTCGCCGTGAAGACCAAGGGCGCCAACGACATCGACGTGTTCCTGGCGTTGTCGATCGGCACGGTCGTGTTCATCGCGCTGCAGTACCCGATGGGCTGGCTCGCCGACCGCTACGGCCGCAAACCGCAGATGCTGGTGTGGTCCGCGGCGATGGCCCTGTTCGTCGTGCCGCTCTCGACACTGGTCCAACCGGGGCTCGCGAACCTCGTGGTCGTGTTCGCCGTCGGGCTCGGGCTCTACACGGCGCTCACGTCGATCGCGCCCGCGATCATGAGCGAGCTGTTCCCGACCGAGCTGCGCGGGCTCGGCATCGGCGCCTGGTACAACCTCACCGTCGCGCTGTTCGGCGGCACGGCCCCGCTGGTCATCCAGGCAGTCGGCGGAACCGTGTTCTTCTGGTACGTCGCGGTGAGCGCGGTGATCACGTTCCTGGTGGTGCTCACGCTTCCGGAGACAAGGGGTGTTCGGTTGAGCTGAGGCAGAACTCGTTGCCCTCCGGGTCGCTCAGCACGAACCAGATGCCGTCGCGGCTCACCACCGAGGCACCCAGGCCGACGAGCCGCTCCACCTCGGCCTCGACGTCGTCGCACCACAGGTCGACGTGCACGCGGTTCTTCACCGTCTTCGGCTCCGGCACGCGGTTGAAGAAGAACCGCGGCGACCCGTCGAGCAACACCGACGGGTCGTCCTCGGGATCGTCGATCCCCATGCTGCGCAACCGGGCCAGCTCGACGTCGCCGTACGGCGCGATCTCGTGGTCGTCGAGCGCCTGCGCCCAGAACCGGGCGAGCGACGCGGGATGGGCGCAGTCGATGACAACGTCGTGCATCCGGGCCATGCGACCGACATTAGCGGTGCAGCGGCACCAGATCATCCGCGTGCACGACCTCGCGGCGCTGCTCCTCCGGCAGGTCGTGGGTCTTGCGGCCGACCAGCGACGGCAGCTCGGCGGAGTCGTAGCCGACCACGCCGCGGGCCACGACCTCGCCCGCGAGGCTGACCAGCTCCACGACGTCGCCCGCCTCGAAGTCGCCGTCCACACCGGTGATCCCCGCCGCCAGCAACGACCGCCGCCTCCCGACGACCGCGGCGACCGCGCCGTCGTCGAGGTGCAGGCGGCCGTTCGCGTCGGTCGCGTAGCCGAGCCAGAAGCGGCGCGCGGTGAGGCGCGGACCCGTGGCGGCGAACGCCGTGCCGACGTCGGCGGAGGTCAGGGCGCGGTGCGCCTCGGCGGCACCGGTCAGCAGCACCGGGATGCCCGCAGAGGACGCCAGCCGGGCAGCGGCGAGCTTGGAGGCCATGCCGCCGGTGCCGAGCCCGGACGCGCCGGCGGTACCGGCCCGCACACCGTCCACGTCGGAGGCCGAGGCCACCTCGGAGATGCGCACCGCACCGGGCTCGCGCGGATCGCCCGAGTAGAGAGCATCCACGTCGGACAGCAGGAACAACGCGTCCGCGCCGGTCAGGTGCGCGACGAGCGCGGCGAGCCGGTCGTTGTCGCCGAAGCGGATCTCCTCGGTGGCGACGGTGTCGTTCTCGTTCACGACCGGCACCGCGCCCAGGGCCAGCAGGCGGTCGAACGTGCGCTGCGCGTTGCGGTAGTGCGAGCGCCGCACCACGTCGTCGGCGGTCAGCAGGACCTGCCCGACCGTCAGCGAGTAGCGCCCGAACGAGTTCGCGTAGGCGTGCGCCAGCGTGAGCTGGCCGACGCTGGCCGCGGCCTGCTGGGTGGCGAGGTCACGCGGGCGGCGGGACAGCTTCAGCGGCGCCAGCCCGGCCGCGATCGCACCGGACGACACCAGCACGACCTGGCTGCCCGCGGCGGCCCTGGCGGCGAGGGCGTCGACCAGCGCGTCGAGACGCGCCGGGTCGAGGCCGCCCGCGGCCGTCGTCAGGGAGGAAGAACCGACCTTCACCACGATCCGGCTCGCCGAGGCGATCGCGGTACGAGCTTGGGAGACCACGGGGGCCGTCACCGTTACTCCTCGTCGAAGTCGTCGCCGTAGTCTCCGGGTGCGCGGCGGGCCTTCTTCAGGGCCTTGCGCTCGGTGGCGCCGATGCGGTCGTTGCGCTCGAGGCGGACGTCCGTGCCACGCCCGGTCATCGTCATCGCGATACCGGCCGGGGTCGTCGGCTCCCAGTCGAACACCAGGTCGCCGATGGTGACCTGGCAGCCGGGGATGGCGCCCATCTTCACGAGCTTGTCCTCGACGCCCAGCCTGTGCAGGCGGTCCGCGAGGTAACCGACGGCTTCGTCGTTGGAGAAGTCGGTCTGGCGGATCCAGCGCTCGGGGCGGTCGCCCCGCACGATGAAGCCACCCTCGACCGAGGGGTCCTCGGTCACGGTGAAGCCCTCGTCGTCCACGGCGGTCGGCCGCAGCACGACGCGGGTCGATTCCTTCTTCGGCTGGGCCTCGCGGTACTCGCGCACGACCTCGGCCAGCTTGAACGTCAGCTCGCGCAGGCCCTTGCGGGAGACGGTCGACACCTCGAAGACCGGCAGGCCGCGGGCCTCGATCTCCGGGCGGACGATGTCGGCGAGGTCCTGGGCGTCCGGGATGTCGACCTTGTTGAGGATCACCACGCGCGGGCGGTCCTCGAAGTTGCCGCCGAGCGCCGGGGTGTACTCCGCGAGCTCGTTCTCCAGCGCGTCGATGTCCGCGATCGGGTCGCGGCCGGCCTCGTACGTCGCGCAGTCGACGACGTGCGCGAGAACGGCGGTGCGCTCGATGTGGCGCAGGAAGTCGAGGCCGAGCCCCTTGCCCTGCGAGGCGCCGGGGATCAGGCCGGGGACGTCCGCCATCGTGAAGATGGTGTCGCCCGCGGTGATCACGCCGAGGTTCGGCACCAGCGTGGTGAACGGGTAGTCGGCGATCTTCGGCTTGGCCGCCGACAGCACCGAGATCAGCGACGACTTGCCGGCCGACGGGAAGCCGAGCAGACCGACGTCCGCGACGGACTTGAGCTCCAGCACCAGGTCGCGCGTCTCGCCCGGCTCGCCGAGCAGCGCGAAACCGGGGGCCTTGCGCGCCTTGGACGCGAGCGCGGCGTTGCCGAGGCCACCACGGCCACCGGCGGCGGCGATGAGCTGGGTGCCCTCGCCGACGAGGTCGGCGAGGATCTCGCCGTCCTCGGTCAGCACCACGGTGCCGTCCGGGACGCGCAGGATCAGGTCCTCGCCGTTCGCGCCGTCGCGGTTCGCGCCGGCGCCCGCCTTGCCGCTGGTGGCGGAGGCGTGCGGGCGGAAGTGGAAGTCGAGCAGGGTGTGCACCTGGGAGTCGACGACGAGGATGACGTCGCCGCCCTTGCCGCCGTTGCCGCCGTCCGGGCCGCCGAGCGGCTTGAACTTCTCGCGATGCACGGAAGCGCAACCGTTGCCCCCGTTGCCGGCGGCAGCGTGGATCACCACCCGGTCTACGAAGCGGGCCACGGAACTACTTCCTCTCAAACGCCATGTACGCGCGCGGACATGGCGCGTACACACAACTCTGTTTCACAAAACAGCGAGGGGCGAGCCGGTTGACCGGTCCCGCCCCTCGCTGAGGTGTCTGACTACGTTCGCGGAGCGGTCTTCCTCAGACCGCGACCGGAACGATGTTGACGGTCTTGCGACCGCGCTTCATGCCGAACTCCACCGAACCCGGCTGCAGGGCGAACAACGTGTCGTCCTTGCCGATGCCGACGCCGACGCCGGGGTGGAACTTGGTGCCGCGCTGGCGGATCAGGATCTCGCCGGCCTTGACGACCTGACCGCCGAACCGCTTCACACCCAGGTACTGGGGGTTGGAGTCACGGCCGTTGCGGGAACTGGACGCACCCTTTTTGTGTGCCATGAGAAGTCAGGTCCTCACTTACCGGTGATGCCGGTGACCTCGACGCGGGTCAGCTTCTGACGGTGACCCTGTCGCTTGTGGTAGCCGGTCTTGTTCTTGAACTTGTGGATGCGGATCTTGGGGCCCTTGGTGTGCTCGACGACCTTGCCGGTCACCGAGAACTTCTCCAGAGCCGCCGCGTCAGCGGTGACGTCAGTGCCGTCGACCACGAGCAGCGTCTGGAGGGAGATTTCGGTGCCCGGCTCGCCCTCGAGCTTCTCGACCTCGACGATGTCGCCGACAGCGACCTTGTACTGCTTGCCGCCGGTCTTGACGATCGCGTACATCAGGACGGAAGTCTCCTGCTACTCGATGGTGACGGGCCATGCGCCACCCATTCTGGGTAAATCACCAGAGGGGGCACACGACAGGACCCGTCGGATGGCGGGCCGTCCTCAAGGTTACGGGAGTGGGTACCGCCGGAGCAAACCGGGGTGCCCCGATCGCGTTCGCGCAGGCTGCGTGGTTGCTCACAACCGGTCTGGCACAACGAAAAACCGGGGCCGCCCGCAGGCGACCCCGGTCTCACTCGTCTCGCGTCAGTCCTCCTGGACCGGCGGTCCCGCGGGCCGCGACACGGCGCGGCGCCTGCGGGTGGTGGTGACCACCGGTGCGGGCATCTCGACCTCGGGCTGCTTCGGCACCTCGACGACCACCGGAGCGGCCGCCGCGGGAGCCACCGGCGCACCGGCGGGACGCTTGGCCGCACGACGCCGCGGACGGGCCGCGGGAGGCCCTGCGGGGGCCACCGGGGCCTGCGCGACCGGCTCGGGCTCGGAGACCGGCGGGGGGACCGCCGCGGGCTCCTGCTCGGGCTCGGCGGCCGGCTTGGGCAGCTGCGACCCGATGCGGCCCGTCACGACGGGCTGCGCCTGGCCGGGCTCGGCCACCGGCCGGGGCAGCTGCGCGCCGATCCGCCCGGTGACCAGCGGCCTCTCGGCGACCGGCTCCTCGACGGGCACCGGCTCGACGAGCTCCTCGGCCGCCTCCTCGATCACCGCGGCGGCAGGCTCCTCCGCCGGGGTCTCGACGACGGGCTCGACGACGGGCTCGAGCTCGACGGGCGCGGGGTCCTCGGCGACCTCGTGCGGCACCGTGCCGTTGAGGTCCTGCTCCGCCGCCACGAGCGCGTCGACGGTCGTCTGCGGCTCCTTGTCCCGGCGACGACGGCGCCGACGGCGGCCGCCGTGGCCCTCGTGGTCCTGGTCCGCCGCGACGACGTCCTCGGAGGTGTCCTCCGGCTCACCCGGCTCGACGACCTCGAGGACCTCGGGCTCGACCGGCGCCTCGACGGCGGCCTCGACGACCTCGGTGGTCTCGGCGACATCGGCGGCGTGCTCGCCGCCACCCTTGTTGCGGCGCGACTTGCGGCCACCGCCCTGCGGCTGCTGCTGGGCACCGCCGTTGCCGTTGCCACCGCCGTGCGAGTGCACCGGTTCGGTGGACACGACCACGCCACGCCCGCGGCAGTGCTCACACGTCTGGCTGAACGCCTCCAGCAGACCGGTGCCGACCCGCTTGCGCGTCATCTGCACCAGGCCCAGCGAGGTGACCTCGGCCACCTGGTGGCGCGTGCGGTCGCGGCCGAGGCACTCGGTCAGGCGGCGCAGCACCAGGTCGCGGTTGGACTCCAGCACCATGTCGATGAAGTCGATGACGATGATGCCGCCGATGTCGCGCAGCCGGAGCTGGCGGACGATCTCCTCCGCCGACTCCAGGTTGTTGCGGGTGACGGTCTCCTCGAGGTTTCCGCCGGAACCGGTGAACTTGCCGGTGTTGACGTCGATGACCGTCATCGCCTCGGTGCGGTCGATGATCAGGTAGCCGCCCGAGGGCAGCCAGACCTTGCGGTCGAGCGCCTTCATCAGCTGCTCGTCGATGCGGTACTCGACGAACACGTCGTTGTTGCCGACGTGCTTCTTCAGGCGGTCCTGCAGGTCCGGCGCCACGTGGCGGACGTAGCCGTCGATGACGTCCCACGCCTCGTCGCCCTGGACGACGAGCTGGGCGAAGTCCTCGGTGAACAGGTCGCGGACGACCTTCACCAGCAGGTCCGGCTCCTCGTAGAGCAGCGTCGGCGCCTTGGTGGAGGTGCTCTCGGACTTCTCCTTGATGACCTTCCACTGCGCCTGCAGCCGGGTGACGTCGCGGCCGAGCTCCTCCTCGGAGATGCCCTCCGAGGCGGTGCGGATGATCACGCCGGCGTCCTCGGGGACGACCCTCTTGAGGATGTCCTTGAGGCGCTTGCGCTCGTTGTCCGGCAGCTTGCGGCTGATGCCCGTGGCGCCGCCGCCCGGCACGTAGACCAGGAAGCGGCCGGGCAGGCTGATCTGCGTGGTGAGGCGGGCGCCCTTGTGGCCGACCGGGTCCTTGGTGACCTGGACGAGCACGGAGTCGCCGCTCGAGAGCGCCTGCTCGATCTTGCGCGACTTGCCCTCGAGACCGGCGGCGTCCCAGTCGACCTCACCGGCGTACAGCACGGCGTTGCGGCCGCGGCCGATGTCGATGAACGCGGCCTCCATGCTCGGCAGCACGTTCTGCACGCGGCCGAGGTAGACGTTGCCCACGATCGAGCCGCTGCCCGACGCCGTGACGAAGTGCTCGACCAGCACGCCGTCCTCGAGGACGCCGATCTGGGTGCGGTCGCCGCGCTCGCGCACGACCATCGTGCGGGCCACGGCCTCGCGGCGGGCCAGGAACTCGGCCTCGGTGAGCACCGGGGCGCGGCGGCGGCCAGCCTCGCGACCGTCGCGGCGGCGCTGGCGCTTGGCCTCGAGGCGCGTCGAGCCGCGGATGCTGCGCACCTCGCTCTGCGCGGCCTCGGAGTCGGCCTTGTCGTCGCGGGCGTCCCGCACGTGCACGACCGTGTTCGGCGGGTCGTCCTCGGCGAGCACCTCCTCGTCCGCGCCGGTCTTGCGGCGGCGGCGACGGCGGCGACGGCGGGTCGAACCGTCGTCGCCCTCGTCGTCGGGGGTCTCGTCGGCGGCGTCGGTCTCCGCGGTGGCCTCGGCGTCGTCCGCCTGGCCCTCCTCGGCGTCCTCGCCACCGGACTCGGCGTCGGCGCCCTTGCCGCGGCCGCGGCCACGACGGCCGCGGCGGCGACGACGACGGCTGTCGTTCTCGTCGTCCCCGTCGACCTCAGCCTCGGCCTCGGCGGCGTCGAGCTCGTCCGCGGCGATCTCGCCGACGGACTTCTCCTCCTCGACAGGCTCCTCCGGCACGACGAAGACCGGCGCGGGCGCCTTCGGGCGCTCGACCGGCGTCGGCGGCAGGAACACCGCGCTCGGCGCGGCGAAGACCGGCGCGAGCGCCGGCGCCTCGAACGCCGGGACCGCGGGCGGCTCGTAGTCCTCGGTGACCTCACCGGTGACCACGTCGTCCCAGTCCAGCAGCGTCTCGGCGACCTTCAGCGCGACGTCGCGGCTCACGCTCGACTGCGCGCTGCGGGCGACCTCACCGAGGTCAGCCAGCGCCGTCATCACGTCTCTGCTGCTGACGTCCAGCAGCTTCGCCAGCGCGTGCACCCGCAACTTCTCGGGCAGGTCCGCGAGTTCAGGGCGCGCGGAAACCACACCCTGCCCGCCGGTGCCACCGGCGGGCTTTTCCGTGTTCGACATGCAGCTCCTCCACCCCCGGGCGCGTCCCGTGAGGACGCGGCCGCGCAGGGGCCTCTCTTGTCTCTCCACCGCTGCTCGCGGCGGGAATCCTTGCCTCGCGCGCAGTGGCGTGGCGCCTCACCGGGCGCACGCTTGCGCAGGTCCCACGACGACGCCGCTGTCAGCGTCGCTCCTCCTGTTTGCGTCGCGGGCCGGCCGACCAGTCGCTCGTCAGGACTCCCTGTCCTGCTGGAGCGGGTCCACCAGCCTGCCTTCGTCGTCGAGCCGCCCCTGCGCCATCCGGGTTGCTCTCGCAGGTACGGGCGGCACGAGGTCGGCGACGACACGAAGCGCATTCAGCACGTCGTCGGGTCGGACGGTAGGCGTTACCTGCCGCACGACCGTCATGAGTATCCCACACGGTTGTGACAATCCGGCCCCATCGTGTCCGGCGTCGCTCGAACGAGGTTCGACCAGGGCCGACACGACGGCGGGCCGCACGTCGACGATCTTCTTGCCGTCCTTGGTGAGGCGCTCGACCTCCACGGAGGTGGCCGCGAGGAACGCGCTCACCGCTTCCGCGAGCCGCTCGGGCTCGACCCCGTCGAGCTCGATGCGCCATTCGCTCGCGTCGATGCGCTCGGTCAGGTTGCCCCCGTTCGCCTGGACGATGTCGACCACGTCGATGCCCGGTGGCAGCGCCTCGTCGAGCGCGGCCTTGAGCGCCGCGGGATCGACCCGCTCGACCACCGACACCTCGACGTACTCGGCCTCGCTGGCGACGCCGGTCGGCGCGGCTCCCACCCACGACACCTTCGGGTGAGGGCTGAAGCCCTGCGAGTACGCCATGGGCACACCTGCCCGGCGCAGCGCACGTTCGAACGTGCGTGCGATGTCGCGGTGCGAAGTGAAGCGCAACCTCCCCCGCTTGGTGTAGCGGAGGCGCAGTTTCTGCACGGCTGCGGCAGACGGGTTGTGGGGCTGCTGACGGCTCAGTGGTGCTCCCGAGGGGTGTTCCGACGGGTGAGCGGTCCCATCGGCGCAGGCTGTTCGTCCACCAGGACGGTACCGTGAACCTGATTCAGAACGTTCAGCTTGTCTAGATCGTTGCGCGTGGTTACGGTCCGGCTGACTGGACGCCTCGCCAACCTGGAGGTCCCTGGTGCCTCTGCTCCACCGCGCACGAGCGGCGGCGATCATCGCGCTGCTCGCGGCCGGGTGCTTGGCGCCGTCCCTGCCCGCGACCGCGCAACCCGAGGTGGCCCCGGCGGCTCCCGAGTGCATCCAGCCCGGCCCGCTGCTGCGCTACCTCGTGGTGTTCTCGCAGCTCACAACCCCTGCGATGGCGGACGCGGAGATCGCAAGGGCCTGCGGCGCCACCACCGTCTTCTACCCCGAGATCTCGGTCGCCGTCGCGACGTCGCCGGACCCGTCGTTCCTGAAGCGGATCGGCCCGCAACGCGCCTACAGCGCCCAGGCCGAGAGCATCGCGACCAAGCGGCCGGCGAAGCGCAAGAAGGACGACACGGAGCTGCTGCGGCCCGCCGGCGCCCGATCCGGCGAACAATGGGACATGGATCTCATCAAGGTGCCGGCCGCGCACGAGATCACCACGGGCTCCAAGTCCGTCGTCGTGGGCGTGCTGGACTCCGGCGTCGACGCCCGTCACCCGGACCTCGTGGACGCGCTGGCCCCCGAGCTGTCCGCCGGCTGCCTGACCGGCAGGCCCGACACGGCACCGGCCGCGTGGACGCCGACGACCTCACCCCACGGCACGCACGTCGCCGGCACCATCGCCGCCGCGAACGACGGCCGCGGCACCACGGGCGTCGCACCGGGTGTGCGCATCGCGTCCGTGAAGGTCGTCGACGACGAAGGCTTCATCTACCCCGAGTACGCGGTGTGCGGGTTCATGTGGGCCGCCGCACAGGGCATGACCATCACGAACAACAGCTACTTCATCGACCCATACCTGTTCACGTGCCAGAGCGCGCCCGGTCAGCGCGTGATCTACGAGGCCGTGCGCCGTGCCGTCGACTACGCCACCTCGCGCAACGTGCTCAACGTCGCCGCCGCCGGCAACAACGCCGCGGACCTCTCCCGGCCCGGTCGCGACTCGTTGTCGCCGACGAACGGCGACGCGCAGACGCGTCCGGTCGACTCGACCTGCGTGGTGCTGCCGGCGCAGCTCAAGAACGTGGTCGGCGTGTCGGCCGTGGACTCGACCAAGACCAAGGCGGGGTACAGCTCCTACGGGCTGGGCGCGATCGACGTGACCGCACCGGGCGGTGACTCCCGCACGCCGACCGGCTGCGTGCTCTCGACCGTGCCTGCCGGGTACGACTACTCGTGCGGGACCTCGATGGCGGCCCCGCACGTGTCCGGCGTGGCGGCGCTGATCGCGTCGACGCACCCCGAGACCGACGCGGTGTCGCTGGGCCGCATGCTGAACGCGCAGGCGGAGACGCTGGCCTGCCCGGCGGACTACGACCTGAACGGGACGGGTGTGCAGGACGCCTTCTGCACCGGCTACTCGGAGTACAACTCGTTCTACGGCCATGGGCTCGTGGACGCGCTGGCCGCCGTCACCAAGTGACCGCCGGTTTCCGCCGGGCGTCGGTGGTGTGCTCGGCCGGTCCGTCGTGGCTGGGATCTTCACCTGGAAGGGTGAGCTGCCAGGTCTCGGGCACGGCCGAGGCCACGGGCACGGCCGGTGCAACAGCTCGTCCCACGACGCGCCCAGGGGCGGAGATCGCTGTCTGCCGTCCCACGACACGCCCGGCCACGGACACCGCCGCCGGCATCTGGTGACGCGCTCGACCGGCCCGCCCCCGCGTCACACCAGGACACAGGGGCGGCCCGGCGTCACGGCGTGAGCGCGGGGTTCTTCACCGGCGAGCCGACGCCGACCGGCGAGATCGGCAGCAGCTTGCGGCCCGTCGGACCGACCTCGATGTCCGTGCCCATGGCCGGGCAGACGCCGCAGTCGAAGCACGGGGTCCAGCGGCAGTCGTCCTGCTCGCGCTCGTCGAGCGCGTCCTGCCAGTCGGCCCAGAGCCATTCCTTGTCGAGGCCCGAGTCGAGGTGGTCCCAGGGCAGGACCTCCAGCTCCTCGCGCTCGCGGGTGGTGAACCAGGCGAGGTCGACGCCGAAGGGCTCCAGGGCCTCGGCGGCCTTGGTCGTCCAGCGCTCGTAGGAGAAGTGCTCGGTCCAGCCGTCGAACCGGCCGCCGTCGCGCCACACGGCCTCGATGACCTTGCCGACGCGGCGGTCACCGCGGCTGAGCAGGCCTTCGATCAGGCTGGGCTTGCCGTCGTGGTAGCGCATGCCGATGTTGCGGCCGAGGCTGCGGTCGGAGTTGACGGCCTCGCGGAGCTTGCGCAGCCGGTCGTCGACCGTGTCCGGGTCGCACTGCGCGGCCCACTGGAACGGCGTGTGCGGCTTGGGCACGAACCCGCCGATCGAGATGGTGCAGCGGATGTCGTTGCGGCCGCTGGCCTGACGTCCCGCGCGGATGACGTTCTTGGCCATCTCCGCGATCTGCAGGACGTCCTCGTCCTCCTCTGTGGGGAGGCCGCACATGAAGTACAGCTTGACCTGCCGCCAGCCGTTGGAGAACGCCGCCGACACCGTCCGGATGAGGTCCTCCTCGGACACCATCTTGTTGATGACGCGGCGCATCCGCTCGCTGCCGCCCTCGGGCGCGAAGGTGAGGCCGGAGCGCCTGCCGTTGCGGGACAGCTCGTTCGCGAGGTCGACGTTGAACGCGTCAACGCGCGTGCTGGGCAGGCTCAGGCCCGTGTTGGTGCCCTCGTAGCGGTCGGCGAGACCCTTGGTGATCTCGGCGATCTCGCTGTGGTCGGCGCTGGACAGCGACAGCAGGCCGACCTCTTCGAAGCCGGTCGCCTCCAGGCCCTTCTGGACCATCGCGCCGATGCCCTCGATGGACCGCTCGCGCACCGGGCGGGTGATCATGCCCGCCTGGCAGAAGCGGCAGCCGCGGGTGCAGCCGCGGAAGATCTCGACGCTCATCCGCTCGTGCACGCTCTCGGCGAGCGGCACCAGCGGCTGCTTCGGGTACGGCCACGCGTCGAGGTCCATCGTCGTGCGCTTGAACACGCGGTACGGCACTCGGTCGCGGTTCGGCACCACGCGCTGGATGCGGCCGTCCGGCAGGTACTCGACGTCGTAGAAGCGCGGGATGTAGACGCCACCGGTCTCGGCGAGCCTGGTCAGCACCTCGTCGCGGCCGCCGGGGCGGCCCTGCGCCTTCCAGTTCTTCACGATCTCGGTGATCTCGAGGACGGCCTCCTCGCCGTCGCCGAGCACCGCCGCGTCCACGAAGTCCGCGATCGGCTCCGGGTTGAACGCCGCGTGCCCGCCGGCGACCACGATCGGGTCGTCCTCGGTGCGGTCGGCCGCGTGGATCGGGATGCCCGCGAGGTCCAGCGCCGTGAGCATGTTCGTGTAGCCCAGCTCCGTCGCGAAGCTGATGCCCATCAGGTCGAACGCCTTCAACGGCCGGTGCGCGTCCACCGTGAACTGCGGAACCCCGTGCTCGCGCATGAGCGCCTCGAGGTCCGGCCACACGGCGTACGTGCGCTCCGCGAGCACGTCGGGCAGCTCGTTGAGGATTTCGTAGAGGATCATGACGCCCTGGTTGGGCAGGCCGACCTCGTACGCGTCGGGGTACATCAAAGCCCAGCGCACGGACGCCGCGTCCCAGTCCTTGACGGTCGCGTTGAGCTCCCCGCCGACGTACTGCACCGGCTTGGAGATCCGCGGCAGCAGAGGCTCCAACCTGGGGAAAACAGACTCGACACTCACGCGACCAGAGTAACCGCCCCTCTCGCGCCCAGCCGAGCCGCGTGCCGAAACCCCGGCCGGTCAGTCCAGCAGCAACTTCCCCAGCCGCCGCGCCGCCACCACCGTTCCCACCGCCGCCAGCACCGCGAAGTAGGCGACGTGGCCGAGCGCGCCCCAGCCGACCACGCCCAGCGTGAGCCCGCGCATGAGCTCGATGGCGTGGTAGAGCGGCGTCCAGCTCACCACCACCTGCAGCCAGCCCGGGTAGACCGACAGCGGGTAGAACGTCGTCGAGAACAGGAACAACGGCAGCACCGCGAGCTGCACGAGGTCGAAGTCCCGCCACGACCGCATGAACGTCGTCGCCGCCATGCCCACCGCGGCGAACGCGAACGCCACCAGCAGCGCCACCGGCAGCGCGAGCAACGCCCACGGCGAGACGATGAGCCCCATCCCGAGCATCACCGCCAGGAACCCGGCCGAGTACAGGCCGCCCCGCAGCAGCGCCCAGGAGATCTCGCCGATCGCGATGTCCATCGGGCCCATCGGCGTCGTGAGCATCGCGTCGTACAGCTTCACGTACTTGAACTTGAAGAACACGTTGAACGTCGCGTCGTACACCGCCCCGTTCATCGCGCTCGCGGCCAGCAGCGCGGGCGCCACGAACGCCGCGTAGCTGATCGGCCGCCCGTCCGGTCCGGCCACCGACGACACCATCTGCCCGAACCCGAGGCCGAGCGACCACAGGAACAGCATGGGCTCGAACGCGCCGCCGATCAGCACGAACCAGGCCCGCCGGTTCACCACCACCGACCGTTCGACGAGCATGCCGGCGCGCCCGCCGTAGAGCCCCGGCGGGATCACCCGCCACAGCAACCCGACGCTCGCGGGTTTCGCCTGGCCGGCGCGGTCGAGGGTCTGCGTCATGTCACACCGCCAGCCTTCGGTGGAAGAAGCGGACGCCGAACGCGACACCCACGACGACCAGCGCCGTCAAGTAGGCGACGTGCCCCGACGCCGGTAACAGGTCCAACGTGCCGAAAGCCGCACCGCGCGCGAGCTCGATGCCGTGCCACGACGGCGTCAGCCACACCAGCGGCAGCAACCACCCCGGTAGCTGGCTGACCGGGAAGAACGCGCCGGTGAACAACGTCATCGGCATCAGCACGAACCGGAAGATGGTGGTGAAGGCGTCCGGCTTCTCCAACGTCGCGCTGTAGGCGACCAACGGCGCGCTGAACGCCAGTCCCGCCAACGTCGCGAGGGGAATGGCCAGCAGGATGCCCGGCCCGGCCGCCGCGCCGAGCAGGGCGGCGACTCCGACGAACACCGCGGACCGCACGAACAGCTGCGACCCGATCCACATCATCTGCGAGTAGAGCACCTGCGCGGGCGTGATCGGCGTGGCCACCATCGCGACGTACGACTTCTGCCACAGGAACTGCGACATGATCGAGTACGTCGACTCGAACGTGGCCCCCTGCAACGCCGTGACCACGACCAGCGCGGGTGCGAGGTACTGCACGTACGGCACGCCGCCGATCAGCGCCGTCGACTCCACCTGCGACCCGAACCCCAGCCCGAGCGCGACGAGGAGCAGCACCGGCGTGACGAAGCCCGACACCGCCGTGGCCTGCCAGTTGCGCCGGTACCACGTCCACGACTTCTCGAAGCCGGCCCAGGAGGCCTTCAGCGTCTGCATCAGTCCACCAGCGTCCGGCCGGTGAGCCGGAGGAACACGTCCTCCAGCGAACTGCGCCGCACCAGGCTCTGCACCGGCTGCACCCCCTGCTCGTGCACCTTCGCCAGCACGTGCTCACCGTCGTGGGTGTAGAGCAGCAGCCGGTCCGGCAGCACCTCCACCCTGTCGGCGAACCGTTCGAGGTCCGGCTTCCGCGCCCCCGGCGGGAACCGCAGCTCCAGCACCTCCTTGGTGGAGTACCGGCTGATCAGCTCGCTGGGCGACCCCTCGGCCGCGATCCGCCCGCCGTCCATGACCACGAGCCGGTCGCACAGCTGCTCGGCCTCGTCCATGTAGTGCGTCGTGATGATCAGCGTGACGCCGTCCTGCTTCAGCCGGAACAGCCTGTCCCACAGCAGGTGCCGCGCCTGCGGGTCCAGCCCCGTGGTGGGCTCGTCGAGCAGCAGCAGCTCCGGGTCGTTGACCAGCGACCTGGCGATGGTCAACCGCCGCTTCATGCCGCCGGACAGCGGCTCGACCTCGTGGTCGGCCCTGTCCCCGAGCTGCGCGAACTCCAGCAGCTCGGCGGCCTTCTCCCGGCACCGCTGCCGCGACATCCCGAAGTACCTGCCGTAGATCTGCAGGTTCTGCCGGACCGTGAGCTCGGTGTCCAGGTTGTCGAGCTGCGGCACGACCCCGAGCCTCGCGCGGATCTTCGGCCCGTCCCTGCCGGGATCCATGCCGAGGACCTTCAGCTCCCCACCGGAACGCCCCGACACGCACGAGATCATCCGCATGGTCGACGACTTCCCCGCCCCGTTGGGCCCCAGGAACCCGAACGCCTCACCTCTGCGCACCTCGACGTCGATGCCGCGCACGGCCTCGAACGCCCCGAAGTGCTTGGTCAGAGCCTTGGCCTCGACGAGGTTCTCCACCCGCCCGACGTTAGCCAAGAGGTCCGACAATTCTCGACGCAATTACGATCGCCCCATGCCGGAGATCGAACTGCGGTGGCTGTCCGAGGCCGACGAGCACCAGCGCACCGAGATCCACGCGGTGGTGCACGACGTCGTGGCCGCCGGCGGCGCCGTCGGCTACCACTCCCCGCCCACTCGCGACCGGATCTCCGCCTGGCTGGACGACGTCCTCAAACAGGCCGCCAACGGCGACGCCGCCTTCACCACGGCCCTCGTGGACGGCACCATCCGAGCCATCGGCCTGTGGCGCCGAGGCTCCACCGCCGTGTTCCGGCACCGCGTCGAGATCCAGCAGATCATGGCCCACCCCTCCGCCCGAGGGCTCGGCCTGGGCCGGCTCGTGGTGGAGGGCCTGGTGGAGAACGCCCGCTCGCAGGGGTTCGAGATCGCGATGCTCGGAGTGCGCGGCAACAACCACGGCGCCATCGAGCTCTACGAGAACGTCGGTTTCCGCGAGTGCGGACGAATGCCGAACGCGATCGCGGTGGGCGAGGAACGTTGGGACGACGTCTGGATGTACCTGCCGCTCGGCTACCCCGAGGGCACCGTGCTCAACGGCTCGAACCCAGGCGGACTCGGGTCAAGCCCACGCCGCAGGACCTGATCCCCGCGAGGCCGAAGGCGAGCGCGATGGCGAAGCCGAGCCGACCGCGAAGCCGAAGGCGAGCCAGCGACGGCGAAGCCGAGCCGACCGCGAAGCCGAAGGCGAGCCAGCGACGGCGAAGCCGAGCCG
>NZ_FOFR01000018.1:0-118462 GCF_900110955.1 Lentzea xinjiangensis | reverse complement strand
CACGAGTCGTGCCGAAGCCTTTGCCGCGCCCGAGGGGTCAGGTCAAGTCGACACGCTTCTCGTCGACTTGACCTGACCCCTCGGGTGTGGCTGCCTCTGGTGCGACTCGTGCCGGGACCACGCCACACCCCAAGCACCCACGCAACAGCAAGCCGCCCAAACCAACAGGCGTGCCATCAACCCGCCAACGGCGCTGGCCGGTCCTGGATCAGATTGGCGGGTCCGGGGCGAAGCCCCGCGCCTGAAACAGGAACCCAACCCGCCAACCGCAACCCACGCCAACCCAACCAACGACCCAAAAACCCAAGCCCACCAACAAAAAGCTCAACCCACGAGCAAACACCCAAACAAAAAGGGGGGACGCCCAGAACGAGAAGCGAACACGCTCCCGCAGGCGTCCCCCCACTCCGCGGACCCCCTGCGACTCAACCTACCCACAGGGTCCGACAAGATCGAAGAAGAGCGATCGGAGGAAGATCCGTCAGAGGTTGGGGAACCAGATCTTGATCTCCCGCTCCGCCGACTCCGCCGAGTCCGACCCGTGCACGAGGTTGTACTGCACCTCGAGGCCGAAGTCGCCGCGGATGGTGCCCGGCGTGGCCTTCTCGACGGGGTCGGTGCCGCCGGCGAGCTGGCGGAAGGCGGGGATCGCGCGGACGCCTTCCACCACGATGGCGACCAGCGGCCCGCCGGTGATGAAGTCGACGAGGTCGTTGTAGAACGGCTTGCCGTCGTGCTCCGCGTAGTGCTGCTCGGCGGTGGCACGGTCGGCGGTCCGCAGCTCCAGCGCGGCGAGCTTCAGCCCCTTGCGCTCGATGCGGGCGATCACCTCGCCGACGAGACCACGGGCAACGCCATCGGGCTTAACGAGAACCAGGGTGCGCTCGGACACGACGGTGTGACTCCTTGAAAACCAGGTACGGGATGTGCGGACAGGGTAGCGAACGCCACACCCTCCGCCGTGCGCAGCGTGAAGCAGCGGATCGCTAGTGCACGAGCACCGGCTGCGCCTCGCGGTCGACGTCCACCTGCCGCAGCACGAACACCGCGAGTCCCAGCGCCACCGCCACCAGCACGGCGGAGATCCAGAACGCCAGGTGGAAGCCCGCGGTCAGCGCCTCCAACCGGCCGACGCCCGACGCGAGCAGCGACGACGTGTACGTGGTCGAGGTGGTCGCGAGGACGGCCAGGCCCAGCGCGCCGCCGACCTGCGCGGTCGTGTTCACCAGACCGGAGGCGAGACCCGCCTCGTCGTGGGAGGCGCCCGACATCGCGAGCGACATCAGGGCCGGGAACGACAGGCCGAGGCCGACGCCCAGCGGCGCGACCGCGGGCAGGATGTGCGCGAGGTACGAGCCGTCGACCGGCACCTGCGTGAACACCACCATGCCGGTCAGCATGAACAGCAGGCCCACGATCAGCATGTTGCGCTCGCCGAACCGGGTGTTCAGGCGCGCCGACAGCGACACCGAGAACACCGCGATCGCACCGGCGACGGGCATGAACGCCAAGCCGATCTGCAACGGCGTGTACTGCAGCACGAGCTGCATGTAGAGCGTGTCGAGGAAGAACAGGCCGAACATGCCGGCGACCATGGAGATCTGCACGAGGTTCGCGCCGGTCACGTTGCGGGACTTGAACACCCGCAGCGGCAGCAGCGGCTTCGCGGCGGTCCGCTGGCGCAGCACGAAACCGGCCAGCAGAGCCAGGGCGACGGCGCCCAGGCCGAGCGTGTGGGCGGAGCCGAAGCCGTAGTGCTCCGCCTTGACGATGGTGTAGACGCCGAGCATCACCGCGGCGACGATCAACAGCGCGCCGAGCACGTCCGCTCCCTCGCGCAGTCCCAGCCCGACCGAGTCGGGCACGAGGCGCACCGCCGCGATGGCCGCCACGATGCCGATCGGGATGTTCACGAAGAAGATCCAGTGCCACGACATGGCATCCGTGAGCACGCCACCGAGCAACAGGCCGAGGGACGCGCCTGCCGCCGCGACGAAGCTGAACACGCCGATGGCGCGTCGCTGCTCATCGGGCTTCGGGAACATGGTCACGACCATGCCGAGCGTCACGGAGGTGGCGAGCGCGCCGCCGGCACCCTGGACGAAGCGCGAGACGATCAGCATCTCGGCGTTCACCGACACGCCGCACAGCAGCGACGCGACGGTGAAGACGCCGAGGCCGATCAGGAACACCTTCTTGTGCCCGATCAGGTCGCCGAGGCGGCCGGCGAGCAGCAGCAGACCGCCGTAGGCGATCAGGTACGCGTTCACGACCCAGGCCAGCCCGGCCTGGCCGAACTTGAGGTCTTCGTCGATCGCGGGCAGGGCGACGTTCACGATCGTCTGGTCCAGCACGATCATCAACATCCCTGTGCACAGCACGATCAGCGCGAGCCAGCGCGAGTCGGTCTTCGGTCCCCCTGAGTTCATAAGAGGAACCGTAGCAGATAGTTTTTTATGAGACTATCTACTGCCTGATGGCTTACTACCCGATGGCCTGGCGCAGCGCGCGCTTGCGCGGTGGCTTCTCACACGGCACGACCGCGCTCAGGCGGCCTTCGACCAGCCTGGCCAGGCCGTTCACCAGGCCATCGCGCTCGTCGCCCGGCAGCGAACCCAGCACGCTGGTGACGATCTCCTCGTACAACTCGTCCGCCTTCGCCACGATCTCGCGGCCCAGCGGTGTCACCACGATCACCCGTGCGCGGCGGTCCGAAGGGGACGGCTTGCGCTCGGCGTACCCGGCGCGCTCCAGCGCGTCCATCGTGACGACCATGGTCGTCTTGTCGATGCCGATCAGGTCGGCGATCTCGGACTGCGTGCGGTCGGCGTCCAGCGCGCCGGACAACACGCAGCGGGCTCGCGGAGTCAGCCCGATCTCCGCGAACCTCGCCGTCAGCTCGGTCTCCAGCGCGTGACCCGTCCGATGCAGCAGCATCATCAGGTCGGTACACCCCTTCGTGCCCATGCGCCCAAGCTACCAAACTAATCCAGAAGCAAACTATTTCTTCACGGAACTATCGCTCGAGCACCACGACCGAGCGCGCCGCTCCCACCTTCTTCTCCCTGGTCAGGGCCTTCCAGTCGCCCGCGGGCAGTGCGACGGCCCGGTCCGCCGGGTACGGGTTGATCACCACGACCAGACCGCGGCGACCGGGGTCGGCGTCGGGCCCGGCCGTGTCGTCGACGTGCATGACGATCACGCCGGGCTCGGCGGCGGGGAACGACACCTTCTGCTGCACGAGGTCGGCCGACCCGAGTGAGAACAGCGGCGACGACTGGCGGATCCGCAGCAGCTCCAGCGTCGCGTCCAGCGACGCCTTCATGTCCGCCGGCGAGGGCTTCGGACCGGCCAGCAGCGGTGCCGCGTACGGCCACTTCGACTCGTTGTCGGCCTTGGGCGGCAGACCGCGGCCGAAACCGTTGTCGCGCAACGACGGGTCGTACGGGTTGAACCAGTCGCCCGAGTCGTAGCTGTTGCGGTCCAACGACTTCGAGCGCAGGAACTCGGTGCCCGCGTGCACGAACGGCCGCCCCTGCCCGAGCAGCGCCGGGGCCAGCGCCACCGTCTGCATCTTCACCCGGTCCGCGGCGGACGTCGAAGGCTTCAGCTTGTACGTCAACGCGTCGAACAGCGTCTCGTTGTCGTGCGCGTCGACGTACGTGATCGCCTCCTGCGGCTGTCCGGTGTACCCGGCGGGCGCACCGTTGTACGTCACGTCCCGGCCGGAGACCACCGGTCCGGCCGTGGACCGGAACCGGTACGACGCCATGTTGCCCGCCATGCCCAGCTTCACCAGGTCGCTGTAGTTCTCCAGCCGTGCGGCCACGTCACCGTTGGCCGGCGAGGAGTTGACGTCCCCGGCCAGCCCGGAGCCGATGCCCTGCACGCGCGGGTCGTCGTCGAACGGTCCGCCGCCGCGCACCGCGTCGCGGAGGCGGTCGCTGAACGTGCCCACGCCCGTCCCGGCCATGTTCGCCTGGGTGGCCTGCTCGAACCGGGCGTTGCCGGCGACCTCGCCGAAGTCCCAGCCCTCGCCGTAGAGGCCGATCCTGCGCCCGTCCACGCCGTCGCGCTCGACGGTCAGGGCGTCGAGCGCGGCCCGCACCGCGAGGATGTTCGCCTTCGGGTGGTGGCCCATGAGGTCGAAGCGGAACCCGTCGACCTTGTAGGTGCGCGCCCACCGCACCACGGAGTCCACGACGAGCTTGCCCATCATGGCGTTCTCGGTCGCGGTGTTCGCGCAGCACGTGGAGTTCGCGACCGAGCCGTCGAGGTTGAGCCGCTGGTAGTAGCCGGGCACGACCTTGTCCAGCACGGACGTCGGCGCGTCGCCGAAGGCCGCCGTGTGGTTGTAGACGACGTCCACCACCACGCGGTTGCCGTTGTCGTGCAACGACTTCACCATCTCGCGGTACTGCTTCGAGCGTGCCCAGCCGTTCTGCGCGTCGGCCGTGGCGTACGAGCCCTCGGGCACGTCGTAGTGGAACGGGTCGTAGCCCCAGTTGAAGCCGTCCTTCGCCGCCACCTCGCCGATGCACGCCTGCTGCCGGTCGGAGTCCGCGGGCAGCGAGGGCAGGTCACAGGCCGGGGTGGCCTGCTCGGAGCGCTTCTCGGGGATCGTGGCGATGTCGAACGTGGGCAGCAGGTGCACGGTGTCCATGCCCGCGGCGGCCAACGTCCCGAGGTGCTTCATGCCCACCGAGTCGCGGTGCGTGAACGCCTTGTAGGTGCCGCGATCCGCCGCCGGGACGGACTGGTCGTTGATCGAGAAGTCGCGCACGTGCAGTTCGGTGATCGCGCCGCCCATGCCCTTCGCGACGTCCTTCGACCAGCCCTGCGGCATGGTCCGCCCGTCCTCGAGGTCAGCGAACTGCGAGTGCGTCGAGTTCACCGACAGCGCCACCGAGTACGGGTCGGTGACCATGACCGTGCGCTGCCAGTCGGTGACCTCGAACTGGTAGTACCTGTTCTTCCAGTTGCCGTGCCCGGACCACGAACCCGAGGCGTCGTCGCGCTCGAGCTGCACGACCTTCCGAGGCTCACCGGACGGCTCGTCGAACAGGCGCAGCTTCACGTTCCGCGCGGTCGGCGCCCACAGCCGGACCGACGCGCGGTCGCGGTGGAACTCCGGCCCGAACGTCAGCTTCGTCGCCGCGGCGGCGTAGCGGTCGTCGAGCACGCCCGCGATCTGCACGCTCGTGCGGTGCCGGATCGCCCCTCCCGCGTCGACGTGGACGGCGGAGAGCCTGTCTCGCAACGCCTCGTCGGCGAACCCGCGCACCGCGAACACCGGCTTGCCCTTGAGGTGCGGGAACCGCGCCGGCACCTCCTCGGTAGTGGGCGAGAGCCGCAGCACCCGTGAGCCGTACTCCAGCCGGTAGCCGTCGGACTGGACCACCGGCACGTCCCAGACGACCCTGTCCTTGGAGATCCAGATCGCCTTGGCCTTGGACAGGTCGTCATCGGCGGCAGGACCGGCGTTCGGCGGGAGCAGGTAGGTCTCGTCACCCTGCAACTGCCACACCTCGTGCCCCTTCTGGCCCAGGTCGAGGAACTGGTCGGGTCCGGGGTCCTTGGTGTCACCGCGGTGGAGGAGGTAGCTCAGCCCGGCGGCGCCCGGCGCGAGTGGCACCGACCAGTAGACGCCGAACTGGTCGCGCCCGTCCGGCACGCGCGAGGAGTTCCAGCCCGGCGACGGCTCGGCCGAGCCCGTCCAGTGGTACATCGTCCAGTCGGTGTAGTCGCCGTCGGCGCGGTGGTAGTGGATCACCGCCCGGTTCTCGGCGGCGGCCCTCGTGGCGTGCACCTCGCCGTTCGCGACCCACGCGTGGCCGCTCGTGAACTTGCCCGTCGCCTCCGCGGTCGTGCCGCGCACGACGGAGAAGTCGGTGGTCGGCGGCAGCTCGGCGACGCCGTTGGTGAACGGCACGTCGCCTCGTCCGGCCACGCGCACCACGGCTCCAGTGGCGTCACCGATGTAGTGCACGACCGCCTTGCCCGTGGCCGCCTGCTCGGACGGGTGCACGGCCGGGTCGCCCTGCTTCAGCCACACCTCGGGCGTGACGCTCGGGTCGACGATCCGGTCGACGGACGTGTCCTTCTCGTCGCCCTTGTGCGCGATGATCCCGACGGCCTTGGCCCCCGGCTTCAGCTTCACCCACGCGAAGCGCCCGTAGGTGTCCTCTCCCGCGAACGGCAGCGGAGCGCTCCACTCGGTCGGCGTCTCGACGTCGCCCCAGACGTGCAGGCCCCAGCCGTCGTAGTTGTCGCGGGCGTAGTGCACGACCAGCCAGTCCGGGTTCTTCGTGCCGGGGTCCGGCAGCGGCGGCGCGGCCACGAGCGAGACGAACGCGCCGTCCGCGCCGATCTCGCCGGACTTCGCGACCACGCGCAGCTCGACGCGCTTGCCGGCCGTGGCGCCCGGAAGTGCCGACAGGTCGGCGAAGACCCGGTACGGAGCGGCGTCGTCGGTGCCGAGCACGGTCCACTCGCGGGTGCCCTCGACGCGCGCGACGAACGTGGCCGCCGCGTTGGGGGCGCTGATGCCGTCCGCGCGGAGCTCGACGCGCTCGTCCAGCACCGTTCCGGCGGCCGGGGCGACCAACGTCGGCGACGGCTTCGGCTTGGCGACGTCGCCGGTCCCCTTGAGCACCGTCGACGACAGCGCGGGCACGGTCACCGTGACGCGGCCGTTCTGGACCTGCGCGTTCTCGAAGCCCGAGGACGACACGGGGACGGTGACGGTCGCGGGCGAGGTGCCGGCGTTGGCGACGACGAGGTGCTCGCGGCCGAGGATGCGGCTGAACGCGATGACGTCCCCGTCCGCGTACCGGAGGACCTGGTTGCCGTCCCGCCACACCGGGTCCTTGTCGACCTGCGCCGCGAGGGCCTTGAGCTGTTGGTACAGCGGGTGGGCGGTGTTGAAGTTGTCCTGCGCGCCGGTGCGGTCGCTGCCGACCGGCTTCTCCGCCATGTACTCGGGCGTCTTGGAGGCGAACATGTCCTGGCGGGCCAGCTTGTCGCCGCCGGTGCCCGCGAAGCCCTGCTCGTCGCCGTAGTAGACGACCGGGTTGCCGCGCCACAGGTACATGAGCGCGTTGCCGAGCTTGAGCCGCTCCAGCAGCTCCGCGTCGGAGATGCCCGGCCGGTCGTTGCGGATCATCCACGCGACCCGGCCCATGTCGTGGTTGCCGAGGAACGTCGGCAGCGACGAGGCGTTGGAGTCGGCGTCGGTGTACCGGTCGTCGTCCAGCAGCACCTCGCCGAGCCGCTCCGAGCCCTTGCCGGACAGGAAGCTCACGGCGCCGCTCTGGAACGGGAAGTCCAGCGTGGCCTGCATCTTGCCGGTGGTCGTGTACTTGGAGGTGTTCTCGGGCGAGGAGTCGAAGACCTCGCCGAACACGAAGAAGTCCTTCTTGCCCTTGCGGTTCGCGTACTGCTTCACGTGCGGTGCGAGCGCCTGCCAGAACTCCAGGTTGACGTGTTTGACGGTGTCGACGCGGTAGCCGTCGATGTCGAGCGTGTCGATCCAGCCCGTGAAGATGTCCTTCATGCCGTTGACCACGCGCGGGTGCTCGGTCATCAGGTCGTCGAGACCGGAGAAGTCGCCCTGCTCGCTCGACTCGCCGGAGAACGTCGAGTCGCCGCGGTTGTGGTAGAGCGTGGGGTCGTTGAGCCAGAACGGGATCTTCGTCGGGCCGTCCTTCACCGGCGTGTACGGGAACGACTTCGCCGCGTCGAGCTTCGGGAAGTCCTTGCGGCCCGCGTACTCGGCGATGTCGAACGGCTTGCCGTCGGCGTCCAGGTACGGCTGCGCACCGGTCGAGACGTACTGCGTCTTGCCTTCGGCGTACTTGATCACGTCGGCGGTGTGGTTCGCGACGATGTCGAAGAAGACCTTGATGCCCCGCCGGTGCGCGTCCCTGATCAGGTCGCGCATCTCCTGCGTGGTGCCGAAGTGCGGGTCCAGCCGGGTGAAGTCGACGGTCCAGTAGCCGTGGTAGCCCGCGCTGTCACCCTGCACCCAGCGGTTCAGGAACATCGGCGTCATCCAGATCGCCGTGATGCCCATGCCGTCGAGGTAGTCGAGCTTCTGCCGCAGGCCCTGGAGGTCACCGCCGTGGTAGAAGCCCTTGTCGGCGGGGTCGAAGCCGTGCTCGGCGGTGGTCGAGCGGCCCCGGTCGTTGCGCGGGTCGCCGTTGGCGAACCGGTCGGGCATGACGAAGTAGAAGCGCTCACCCCGCAGGTCGTCGCGCCGGGGCGGCAACGCGAGCCGCGCGTCCCCGTCGCGCACACCGGGCGCTATGTCCACCACCTCGCCCACGGCCAGCCGTTGCGGTGGTGCGGCAACGGCCTGGACCGGTGTGAGGGGCAGCAGAACCAGTGCAGCGAGCGCGGCGACGACCCGACGCATCGCGACCTCCTTGTCGCAACTTCTTGCAGGGTTGCTGCACGAAACCACGACAAACAGCGGGAAACAATACGTCGGGGACTGCAAATATTTGCGATCAGCCTGTCGAACGCCGGTAGGTGATCGCCAGGCGCAGGGGGTGCGAGCGCCACTCGTTGGCCGCCATCCCGGCGATCACGCCGATGCCCTCGACGGACTCCGCCGTCGCGGGCGCGCTGCGGCTCGGCGAGCCCGCGAACGGTCCCCCGGCGGGCGGCGGCGAGAACTGGGCGATGACCACCCGCTGCCCCTCGTGCGGCCGCACGGCCAGCAGGACGTGCGGGTCGGCCTGCTCCCCCTGGTGCTGGATCGGCTCCAGGGAGAGGTGCTCGCCGCGGCCAGCCGCCTCGCCGCACATCCGGCCGGCCCACTTGAACGCGTCCACGACGTCGTCGTCGGAGAGCTCGGCATCCGCCTGCGACAACGAGACCTGCACCAGGTGCGTGCCGTGCGCGGTCATGTTGCCGTCGGTGGTGAAGCGGTCGGGGATCATCGCTTCGCCGGTCGCGACGTCGATGAGGAGCATGTCGCGGAACCTGGTGTCCGTGAGCGGTGACCGGCCCATGAGACCGCGGCCGAGCATCTCCCCCAGCTTCGGATCGGTCATCCGCCAGTACGTCGTCTCCTCGCCGATCTGCAGGCCGACGAAGTCCTTGACCGGCAGGCTCGGCAGTGCGGTCACCAGGGTCTGCCCCGGCGCGACGGGTGGCGGCGCCTGCACCTGGAACGGCGGCAGCGCGGCGAACTGCGGGTCCAGCCGCGCCGTGCGGACGACGTGGTGCGCCCACGCCCGCACCCGCGACAACGGGTGGTCCGGGAACCGTGCGTCGTAACGGGGGTCGTCGCCCGCGTGGAACGGGAGCCTGCCCTCCAGCTCCGGCGCGTACGGGTGCGGCCTGACCCAGTTCCCGAACCCGATCTCGGCCGCCAGCACGGCCTCCCGCGCGCCCGTCATACCGCGTTCCAGCGCGCCGAGCTGCAGCACGGCGCTGCAGTTCGCCTTGGGAACGGTGAACGAGCAGATGAACGCCTGGCCGTTCGGCTGGTTCGGCAGCGGCACCTTGACGATCCGCAGCAGCGCCGGCACACCGTCGAGCTGGACGACGTGCGCCTCGACCAGGCAGCCGCTCTCGCCGTGGACCAGGGCGAGGTCGTGCCGGAGCTTCGGCAGGTCGTCCAGTCCCGCGGGCAGGTCGGGGACCAGGCCGTAGTAGGTCAGCTCGGCCTGGTCACCGCTGGGGTGCTGCCAGGTGTTCTGGTCGAGCCGGTGGAAGCCGGTGGTGTCGAACGAGATGGGCACCCGTCGACCCTACGGCGGTCGTCAGGCGGCCCTGAGCGTTTTGGACCACAGCGAGGCGCCCGTCGCGTCCCGCAGCCAGACCGTCAGCTCGTGCCGGGTGGCCTCGACCTCGCCGAAGTGCTGGAACCCGTCGAGCGGCGTGGTGTTGGCGGCGGGCGGCGCGTGCACGAACACGGCCTGCGGCCCGAACGTCGGGTCGAGCGCGTTCGGCCCGAAGGCGCCCGAGTGCAGCGGTCCGGACACGAACTCCCAGAACGGGTCGAAGTCGCCCACGGCCGCGCGGTCCGGCGAGTAGTGGTGTGCCGCGGTGTAGTGGACGTCCGCGGTCAGCCACACGGTGTTCTTGACGCGACGCCTCTTGAGCTCCCGCAGCACCCAGGCGATCTCGTGCTCACGGCCGTTGGGCGCACCCGGCAGCCCGTTGGCGACGCCCTCGATGTCGGTGCCGTCCGGCACGGTGAGCCCGATCGGCAGGTCCGCCGCGATGATCTTCCACGTGGCGGTGCTGCGGGACAGCTCGCGGACGAGCCACTGCGCCTGCGCGGCACCGAGGACCACGCCGGGCTGGTCCTTGGGCGAGGTGTTGCGGTCCTTGTAGGTGCGCATGTCGAGCACGAAGATCTCGACGTTGCGGCCGTAGGCGAACTTCCGGTAGACCCGGCCGTCGACAGCGCGCTTGCGGTCGATCGGCATCCACTCGTGGAACGCCTGGAAAGCCCGCTGCGCCAGCACGTCCACGCGCTTCTCGGTGTACTGCGGGAGGTCGAGGACCTCGCCGGGGTACCAGTTGTTGGTGACCTCGTGGTCGTCCCACTGCGCGAAGGTGGGGACCTGGGAGGCGAAGCGCCGCACGTTCTCGTCGAGCAGGTTGTAGGCGAACTGGCCGCGGTACTCGTCGAGCGTCTCGGCGACCTTGGACTTCTCCGGCGTGACGAGGTTGCGCCACACGCGGCCGTCCGGCAGCGTCACCACCGGCTGCAACGGGTTGTCGGAGTAGACGCTGTCGCCGCTGTGGATGAAGAAGTCGGGCCGGCGGTCGGCCATCGCCTTGAAGATCGGCATGCCGCCGATGTCGGGGTTGATGCCCCAGCCCTGGCCCGCGACGTCGCCGGACCACACGAAGCGCACCTCGTCGCGGCCGAGCGGAGCGGTGGTGAAGCTGCCGGTGAGGGCCTCGCTGCGGGTGCGGCCGTCGAGGTCCTCGGCCGTGACGCGGTAGTGGACGGGCCGGCCGGGCAGCAGGTGGTTGACCCGCACGTGCCCCGTGCCGCCGGTCTCGGGCGTGAGCAGCGGGCCGCGGATGCGCCGGGCGAACCGGAACTCCGGGTCGTGGGACACCTCGACGAGCATCCGGGACGGCCGGTCGGCGCGCGTCCACACGATGCCGCCGTCCCAGGTGACGTCCCCGGACTGCACGCCGTGCGTGAGGACGGGGCGGTCAGTCCTGGCGAGGCTGGCGCCCGAGGGCACCAGCGCCGCGGCCGTGCCGAGTGCGCCTGCCTTGAACAACGTGCGACGGTCGAAGGTCATGCGCGGTTTCTAGTCGCCGGGTCTGACCGGCGCTGAAACCGCGGGTGAACTTCGACCGTCGCACCGCGTGGATCACGCGAGGCGCTTGAGCCAGTCCGTGATGATCTGCCGCGACGCGGGCGTGGCGTGCACCCACGTCTGGCGGTTCTGGTCGGTGTACTTGACCACGAGCCAGCGGCCGTCCTCGAAGTCGATCGTGGTGAGGAAGGTCTTGGCCCGCTGCCTGCCCTCGGGGCCGCGCTTCGCCGCGTACAGCTTCGCCGTGCCCTTGCGGGGCCGGGCGAGCAGCTGCCGCAGCGTGATCGACGGCGCCGCCCTGCCGGGCTGGTGCGCGTTGAGCTCCGACTCGTGCACGTTGATCGACGCGCCCTTGCCGGGCGGCACGTCCGGCAGCTGCATCGCGAGGACCTCCGGCGCGTTCTCCGGACGGATCGGGTGCAGCTGCACGAACCCCTGGTCGTGCACGGCGAGCACGCCGTGCTGCGAGCTCGCCGCGGCCACGACGGGCCGCGTCTCGCTCGGCGTCACCGCGATCCACGCCGAGTAGTCGGCGTCGGCGTTGGCGATCAGGCGCAGCGTGCCGCGCACATCCGGGTGGTCCAGCCCGACCTTGCGCAGCTCGCCGATGACGTCGCGCTCGATGACCGCGCGCTCGTCCTCGGTCTCACCGGGCGAGTCGACGGAGAGCGCCGGGTGGAACGCCCCCAGCCTCTCCTGCTTCCACAACACGTCGAACGCGAGGTCGGACAGCTGTATGGACGACCGCAGCACGTCACCCCCCGATCGTCGGCGGCGCGACCATCGGCATGTCACCGATGATCTCGTTGGTGTTCTCCTCGGTGATGAGGTAGTCGGCGGTCTTGTGCTCCAGGTCGTCCTCGCCCTGGCCCTTCTGACCGTGGCCACCCATGCCACCCATGCCCGCCGCACCGGCCCGCCCGGCCGCACCGGCGGCCGCGCCACCACGCGCACCCGAGTTCGGACCGCTCTCGCCCATGCCGCCGAACACGCCGGCCTTGCCGCCGGGCTGCTGGGCCGCCGAGCCGCTGCCGGCGCCGACACCACCAATGCCACCGCCGCCGCCGCCGAACCGGCCACCGCCGGCTCCGCCACCACCGAACTTGCCAGCACCGGCGCCACCGCCACCGCCACCGCGCCCGCCGCCACCGCCCAGACCGGGACCGCCGGGCAGGCCGATGGGCGGCAGGCCCGTGTTCGGCGGCCGCTCGATCACGCCGCCGGCGGGCGGCTTGCCACCGGGGTTGCCGATGTCAGGACCGGGCCTCGTGCCGCCGGTGCCGTCGTTGCCGCCACCGACCCAGCTCGTGTTGGTCTGGTCACCCAGGCTGCCGGGCCCGGTCCAGGAGCTGCCGGTCGTCCCCTGCGGGGACCCCGTCGAGGACGGGAACGTCGGGGTGCCGGTGGGACGTCCCGTGTTGTTCACGTCCGCGGTCTTGTCGCGCCCGTCGTCGCCCCCGGTGTTGACGACCTCGACCTGCAGGCTGTCGGCCGTGACACCGGGGAACTCCTTGGGCAGGTCCCCCCGGTTGGTGTTGCTGGCGCTCTGGAACTCGCTGTAGACCTTGCGGTTGTGCGCCTCTTCGGCGTTGTAGCTGTTGACCGCGTCCTCGGTGTCGGTGTCCCACGGCGACACGTCGTCCCAGAACCCGGTCTCCGGCTTGCTCGCCGGCATGTTCTTGAGCTGGCCCTTGTTGTAGTTGAACTGGTAGACCTGGTTCGACAGCGAGTGGTCGGCCTGGCGCAGCGCGTCCTGCATCTGCATCATGGCCTGGTTGATCGGGCTGCCCGCGGCCTGCGCGGCGTCCGCGCTGGCTCCGGTCCACGACTCGCCGAGGGTCTCGCCGACGCGCTTGAGCCTTGCTTCGATGCCGGCGTAGGTGCGTTCCAGCGCGGTGGCGGCGGTGGCTCCCGCCTGCGCGCTGCCCGTGCCGGGGCCGGTGGTCATCAGGTTGTAGATCTGTGCCCCGGAGAACCCGTCGGCGCGGGTGTTGTCCTGGGTGAAGCAGCTGGGCGCGGGTCCTGTCATTTCGCACCTGCCTTGATCGTGGTGACGGCGAGACCGGCGAACTCGGTGACCGCGCCGCACGGGTCCGCGAAGCGGGAGCTACCGGTGATGGCCTGGACGGTGAAGAGGATCGCCTGCTCGGCGGTGACGCCGACGGCGATCTCGCAGTTGCCCTTCGACCGCTGGTCGGTGGCGAGCGTCAGGACCGCCGGGTAGCCCTGGACATCGGCCAGCGGCTCGAAGACGGCGTAGGTCCCGTTGTCCTTGTTCTTGTACATCGAGTCGAGGTTGGTGCCCTTCGGCAGGATCGTCAGACCGGGAGCGACCTTGGCCGGCGTGCTCGCGCCGAGCCAGATGCACGACGCACCGGGAGAGCTGGTGTTCACCTTGCCCGCGACGCCCGGCATCCCGTACGCGTCGATCTGGGCCGAGGTGACCGCGCTGCACGGATCGGCCTCGAACGCCTTGACGTCGAGCGGGTTCTTGACTTCGGGCGCTCCGCCGCCGGTGCCGGTGCTGGTGCTGGTGCCGGCGGGCTGGGTGGTGGCCGTCGGCGTGCCGGTCGTGCCGTTGCCGGTGCTGCACCCGGCCAGCAGCACGAGGGCGGTGGCGCCGATGACGATGTTTCGGATGCGCAACTGCTCAGTCCTTCGGCTTCAGGTTGGCCTGGTTGCCCTGCTCGGTCTGCTCGTACTGCTGCAGGGTGGCCTTCAAGTTGTCGATGCGGGTGGTCAGCGCGTCCTGGAGTTGCTGGTTCGACTGCTGGTGCATGTGACCCGCGTTGGTCGCCCAGTTCGCGTACACCTGGCTGGGCATGTCGCGACCGGCGCCCTTGACCCGGATCAGCGCCTCACCCGTCTGCTTCGCGGTCATGAGCTCATCGCGGATCGACTCGTACTCCTTGATGGCAGCGCGCAGTGTGTCGAGATCTACCTTGGTCCCACTCATCCCCAGTACCCTCCCCTGCAGTTGTGCGCCCAGCAGCATAGCGCCAGGCCACCGGCCTCGTCCCGGTTTCCAAACACGATCGGGTGAAGAAGCGGAAGCGTCACCTCCGCATTGCGACGAGTGAAGGTACGAAGCGCGCACGCGTCGTTCTTCGATGCTTTTCGTCAGCCACGATGCGCGCCTTCGAGGAAATGCCGGGCTCATTCACAACAGCCTTTCCGGCTTTCGCCTCGCGAAGTGGAAACCCGCCCATGACCAGGCCCGGCTTGTCTAGGGTGGCCGGGTGCGCGCACTCGCCCTCGGCCTGGCCGCCGTCCTGGCCTTCCTGGCACTGGCCACGACGATCCGGACCACCGACGTCCTGACCGGCACGGTCGACGCCCGACGGGTCGGCACCGCCACCGTCACCTCCTGCGCCGAGCACGGCCCGATCGGCAGGTGGGGCATCGGCACGAGCCACGAGTGCACCGCCGACGTGCGCTGGGACGACGGCACCACCGAACGGCTCACCTTCCCGCCCGGCCAGCTCGAACCGGCCGAGGGCGACGTGCCCGTCTTCCGGTCCGACCGCGCTCCCGGCCGCAACGACAGCGGCCGCTGGTTCCTGGCCGGCCCGCTCGCGGTCACGGCGCTCGGGCTGCTCGTGCTGTGGTTCCTGGTCGGCGCCGTCCTCTCGCTCGTGCCCGCCAAGGGCAAGAAGGGCAAGGGGGAAGAGCAGTGGCACGTGACGAAGGAGGAGATCAAGGCCACCCCGGTCACCCGCAGGGTGCGCAGGCTGCGGTGGTACGCCTGGCTCGGGCTCGCCGCAGCGGCGGCGGAAGGGCTGGCCTCCCTGCCGTTCTTCGACGCGCCGCGCCGGGCCGGGGGGTTCGTGTCGCCGTGGCCGGAGCTGGAGCGGGCCTGGCTGGTCGACCTGCCGTCCGGCGTGCTCGCCGGGTTCGCCGTGCTGGTCGCCGCCGCCGCGGGTGTGGTCGCGGAGAGCGTGCACAAGGACGCGGCTCGGGTGGTCCGGTACGGACAGTCGTACCTCGACACGAAGAAGCAGGTCAACGGCGGCACGAGCTGGGTGCCCGTCGGGGTGATGGCGGCCCTGGTCGTCGCGGCGGTGGTCAAGGTGGTCCTCGCCGTGCCCGCCCACGCGCCCGCGGCGGTGTGGCTCGCGGGTGGCAGGGACGCGCTGGTCCTGCTCGCGCTGCTGGCGATCACGGTCTGCACGAGGCAGTCCGCAAAGGACATGGTCGGCCGGCTCGTCCGAAACTGACGGGAACCGGATCGCCGCAGTCCCAGTCTGACGGACCATGAGTTCTGCAGAACTGGGTGCCGGGCAGCAACGCCTCGACGAGTACCTGCGGCGCGTCAACGACATCCAGCAGAGAGCCGAGGAGACGCAGGCTCAGCTCAAGGCGTTGCGCGCGCACGTGAGCAGCGCCGACCGCTCGGTCACGGTGACGATGGCGCCGGGTGGGCGGTTGGAGAAGCTGAGCTTGACGCCGTCCGCGATGCGGATGTCGCACGACCAGCTCGCCGCCATGATCACGGAGACCGTCAGCCGGGGGCACGCCGCCGTCGCCGAGCAGATGGAGGCGACCATGCAGCCCCTGATCGGGGGCACGCCGGCGATGGACTTCCTGCGCGACCAGGTCACCGCGGCACAGCAGCCGGAGGAGACCGAACAGCAGCAGCCTGGGCGGCAACGGCCGGACGACGACGAGCCGTTCGGCACCATCTACCGGTAAGGGGTCCCGGTGACAAGTTTCGCAATGGAGCCCGCTGACGTGATCAGCCACGCGGGCAACGTCCAGGCCATGGGCATGGAGCTCACGAGGGCCGCCGCGCGCGGTCAGAGCGTCGATCTCGGCGTCGAGACGTACGGGATCATCGGCCAGGTCTTCAGCGTGCCGGTGCGCCTCCACATCGCGGCGATCGCGAACTCGATCAACGAGCTGGCCAACGCGCTGCCGGACGTCGCCGACGCGCTGCGCGACTGCGCGGACGCCACCCGGCAGACCGACGACGACCACGCCAAGCTGTTCGCCAAGTACAAGGGGTGATGATGGTTCTCGACGTCAGTGCGGACAACGCCACCGATGGTGCGCGGATCGTCGACACCGTCTGGAAGTGCGCGGAAGACTTCAACAACCCCAGCGACTGGGCCTTCGACGGCGTCGCGCTGGGGCTCGACGTGCTCGGGTTCGTCGCGAACCCGCTCGGCACGCTCGTCGGCGCGGGCATCGGCTGGCTGATCGAGCACGTGTCGTTCCTCAAGGAGCCGCTCGACGACCTCGCCGGCGACCCCGGCGCGATCAACGTCGTCGCGGCCGCCTGGGGTGAGGTCGCCAAGGCGTGCGCGAAGGTCGGCAACGACTACGCGCGGGCCGCCACCGGCGAGACCGGCACGTGGACCGGGCAGTCCGGGGACGGCTACCGCAGGGCGGCGGCCACGCTCGCCGAGCAGGTGAAGGCGCTGGAGGGGGCCGCGAACGCGGTCGCGGGCGGCATCCGGGGCACCGGTGTCCTGGTCGCGGCGGTGCGCGGCATCATCCGCGACATCGTGGCCGACGTGGTGGCCGAGTTCATCATCGCCGCGGTGACCGCGCTCGCGACGAGCTGGTGCAGCTTCGGCGCCTCGATCGCCGCGTTCACCGGGTGGGCCGTCGCACGCGCGGCGTCGACGGCGGGCAAGATCGCGGGCAAGGTCAGCAAGCTGCTGATGAAGCTCGCGCAGGCCGTCCGCAAGTTCGACAACCTCAAGGGGGTGTCCGACGCGCTCGCCAAGGCCGCCGTCGGCATCGGCCGCAAGGCCAAGAGCGTCGGGCAGGCGATCGGCAGGAACCACTCCTCGGTGCGGCAGATCGAGGACGGGTTCGCCAGCGCCAACAACGCCATCCGCGACAAGCTCACGTTCGGCAACGACGCCGCGAAGAACGCGGCGAACCGGGTCGACGACATCATGGCCCCGCGTGGCCGCGACGGGTTCGCGGACACGATCAAGCCCGTCGCGCTCGGCCGCACCGGCGCCTCCGAGGCGTTCAAGGAAGGCGCGAACTGGGACGAGAGCTACGAGAAGGGCCAGCAGGAGCTCAGCGGGCAGAAGTAGACGGCCCCTGCTGTTGTTGCTGCGCGGGGAGCCTGCCCTCCGCCATCCGCTTGAGCAGGTCCTTGCGCAGCCACAGCACGTAGACCCACACCAGGCCGAAGATCACGCCGATCACACCCAGCGCGGGCAGCAGCAACCACGTCGCGATCAGCAGCACGTGCAGGCCGACGACCGCGCCGATCGCCCACGGGCGGCGGACGAACGCGCACATCGCGATGAACAGCGCGATGAAGCCGAACGCCACCCAGCCCACCAGCGACGTGATGCCGCCGTGCAGCTTGGCGATCACCGGCAGCGCCAGGGCCACGACGATGACCTCGAGGATCAGCGTGCCGGCCATGATGCCCCGGAACGCCTTCATCGGGTCCTTCTTCAGCGGGGCGGGGGAGGTCATGCCGGTTCCTTCCCGAACAGCGCGCGGGCCTCGCCCGCGGTGACGACCGACCCGGTGACGATCACGCCACCGCCGGACAGCTCGTCCTCGGTGAGGTGGATGGCTTCCTCGATGGCGTCGACCAGCCGCGGCCGCACCTCGAAGCGGTCCTCGCCGAAGATCGGCACGGCGAGCCCGGCCAGCACGTCCGGGTCCATCGCGCGCGAGGACGAGTTGGTGGTGATCACCAGTTCCTGCACGACGGGTTCCAGCGCGGAGAGGATGCCCTCGGCGTCCTTGTCGGACATCACGGCCACGACCGCGACGAGCTTGCGGAAGCCGAACTCGGAGTCCAGCGCGCGAGCCAGGGCCGCGGCGCCGTGCGGGTTGTGGGCCGCGTCGACGAACACGTTGGGCGCGGAGCGCACCCGCTCCAGCCGGCCCGGCGTGAGGACGGAGGCGAAGCCCTCGCGGACCGCCTCCACGTCGAGCCGGCGGTCCTGGCCCGCGCCGAAGAACGCCTCGACGGACGCGAGCGCCAGCGCGGCGTTCGCCGCCTGGTGCTCGCCGTGCAGCGGCAGGAAGATGTCCTCGTAGACGCCGCCCAGGCCCTGCAACGTGATGAGCTGGCCGCCCACCGCCACCGAGCGCGACACGACGCCGAACTCGCTGCCGAACCGGGCCACCATCGCGTCGACCTCGGCCACGCGCTCCAGGATCACCTTCATGACCTCGGGCGTCTGCTCACCGACGATCGCGACCGAGCCCGGCTTGATGATGCCGGCCTTCTCCACCGCGATGTCCTCGGCACGGGTGCCGAGGTACTCGGTGTGGTCGAGGCCGATCGGCGTCAGCACGGCGATCTTCGCGTCGGCGATGGACGTCGCGTCCCACGTGCCGCCCATGCCGACCTCGACCACGGCGACGTCGACCGGGGCGTCCGCGAACGCCGCGTAGGCCATGCCGGTGAGCACCTCGAACTTGCTCATCCGGATCTCGGAGCGCGCGTCCACCATCGCGACGTACGGCTCGATGTCGCGGTAGACCTCGACGTAGCGGCCGGGGCTGATGGGCTGGTTGTCGAGGCTGATCCGCTCGGTCGCGAGCTGCAGGTGCGGGCTCGTGTACCGGCCGGTGCGCAGACCGATGCGCGTGAACAGCGCATCGGTCATGCGCGACGTCGACGTCTTGCCGTTCGTGCCCGTCAGCTGCACGACCGGGTAGTTCGTGTGGGGGTCGCCCAGCACGTGCGCCAGCGCCTTGATCCGGTCCAGCGACGGCTCGAGCTTGGTCTCGGGCCAGCGCTGGTTGAGCTCGTTCTCGACGTCGAGGAACTCGTCGAGGTTGGTGTCCACTGGTGCTACGCCTCCGGCAGCGCGGCCAGGCGCTCGTTGATGCGGGCGATCTCGGCCTCGGCGACGGCCTTGCGCTCCTCGATCTTGGCCTTGACCTCGGCGGGCGCCTTGGCGAGGAACGCCTCGTTGCCGAGCTTCTTCGTCGTGCCGTCGAGCTCCTTCTGCGCGGCGGCCAGGTCCTTCGCCAGCCGCTTGCGCTCGGCCGCGACGTCGATCGCGCCGGACAGGTCCAGCTCGACCTTCACCGCGCCCTTGGGCAGGCCGACCTCCAGCGTCGCCGAGACGGTGAACTCCTCGCCCGGCTCGGTGAGCCGGGTGAGGGACCGCACGGCGGGAACCTGGTCGACCAGGCCGACGCAGCACGCGCCGCGGACCTTGCCCGCGACCTTCTGGCCCGGCTTGAGGCCCTGCTCGGAGCGGAACCGGCGGATCTCGGTCGCGAGCTTCTTCAGGCCCTCGACCTGCGCGCGGGCGTCGTCGTCCCGCTCGGCGCCGGAAGGCCGCGGCCACGACGCGATGACCAGCGACTCACCACCGGTGAGCGTGGTCCACAGCGTCTCGGTGACGAACGGCGTCACCGGGTGCAGCAGCCGCAGCACGACGTCGAGGACGTGGCCGAGGACCGACCGGGTCGGCTCCGCGCGGCCGTCCGCGATCTGGACCTTCGCGATCTCCAGGTACCAGTCGCAGAACTCGTCCCAGGTGAAGCTGTAGAGCGCCTCGCAGGCCTTGGCGAACTGGAACGACTCGAAGTGCGCGTCCACGGTGGACACCAGCGAGTCCAGCTCGTCGAGGATCCAGCGGTCCGCGGCGGTCAGCTCCTCGCGGGCGGGCAGCGGGCGCTCGACGGTGGCGCCGTTGGCCAGCGCGAACCGCGTCGCGTTCCACAGCTTCGTGGTGAAGTTGCGCGACCCGGCCGCCCACTCCTCGGCGAGCGCCATGTCCGAACCGGGGTTCGCGCCGCGCAGCAACGTGAAGCGGGTGGCGTCGGCGCCGTAGGTGTCCATCCACGCCAACGGGTCGATGACGTTGCCCTTGGACTTCGACATCTTCTTGCCGTTGGCGTCGCGGATGAGCCCGTGCAGGTAGACGTGGTCGAACGGCTGGACCTCGTCCATCGCGTACAGGCCGAACATCATCATCCGGACGACCCAGAAGAACAGGATGTCGTAGCCGGTCGACAGGACGCTCGTCGGGTAGAACTTCTTCAGGTCCTCCGTGGACTCCGGCCAGCCGAGCGTCGAGAACGGCCACAGGCCCGACGAGAACCAGGTGTCGAGGACGTCCTCGTCCTGGCGCCAGCCCTCGCCGGTCGGGATCTCGTCATCCGGTCCGACGCAGACGACCTCGCCGGCCGGGCCGTACCAGACGGGGATCCGGTGGCCCCACCACAGCTGGCGCGAGATGCACCAGTCGTTGAGGTTGTCGGTCCAGTCGAAGTAGCGCTTCGCGAGCTCCTGCGGGTGGATCTTGGTCCGGCCGTCCCGCACGGCGGCGGAAGCCGCGGCGGCGACGGACTCGACCTTGACCCACCACTGCAGCGACAGGCGCGGCTCGACGACCGTGCCGCACCGCGAGCAGTGGCCGACGGAGTGGACGTACGGACGCTTCTCCGCGACGATCCGGCCCTGCTCGCGCAGCGCGGCGACGATCGCGGGACGCGCCTCGAACCGGTCGAGCCCCTCGAACGGGCCGGGCACCGTGATGGTGGCGCGCTCGTCGAGGACTGTGAGGTTCGGCAGGTCGTGCCGCTGACCGATCTCGAAGTCGTTCGGGTCGTGCGCGGGCGTGACCTTGACGGCGCCCGTGCCGAACTCCGGGTCGACGTGCGCGTCGGCGACGATCGGGATGCGGCGGCCGGTGAGCGGCAGCTCGACCTCGGTGCCGATGAGGTGCCGGTAGCGCTCGTCGTCCGGGTGGACGGCGACCGCGGTGTCGCCGAGCATCGTCTCGGCGCGGGTGGTCGCGACGACGATGGACGCGTCCCCGTCGCCGTAGCGGATGGAGACCAGCTCGCCCTCGTCGTCGGAGTGGTCGACCTCGATGTCCGACAGCGCGGTCTGGCAGCGCGGGCACCAGTTGATGATCCGCTCGGCCTGGTAGATCAGGCCGTCGTCGAACATCTTCTTGAAGATCGTCTGGACGGCGCGGGACAGCCCCTCGTCCATGGTGAAGCGCTCGCGCGACCAGTCGACGCCGTCGCCGAGGCGCTTCATCTGGCCGAGGATCTTGCCGCCGTACTCCTCCTTCCACTCCCAGACGCGCTCGACGAACTTCTCCCGGCCCAGGTCGTGGCGGGACAGCCCCTGACCGGCGAGGTCGCGCTCGACGACGTTCTGCGTCGCGATGCCCGCGTGGTCCATGCCGGGCAGCCACAGGACCTCGTAGCCCTGCATGCGGCGGCGCCGGGTGAGGGCGTCCATGACGGAGTGGTTGAGGGCGTGGCCCATGTGCAGGGAGCCGGTGACGTTCGGCGGCGGGAGCACGATGGTGAACGGCGGCTTGTCGCTCTTGACGTCCGCCGTGAAGTAGCCCCGGTCGACCCACCGCTGGTACAGCTCCGCCTCTACCTCCGCCGGAGTCCACGCGGCGGGGAGGTCGGGACGCTGGGTTGCGGTGTCGAGTTCAGTCACAGCTGTCAAGTCTACGGAGCCGGGGGTATCGACTTGAAACGAGATACCTGATAACGGCCGGGCGTCGATTCGCACCGGACAGGTTGCGCGGCGTCCCCGGTGATCAATGATGTGCGCCGATCACCCAGGGGGGAACGTGCAGTACGGCATCGAGGACCACCCGGACCTGAGAGACGCGGCGTGGATGCGTGCCGCGACCAGGCGGGCGAAGCGGGAGGTCCGCACGCAGCGGCGGCGGGCGCGCCTGCGCAGGCACAGCGGCAAGGTCGTCACCGCGCTCGCGCTGGTCGCGGTCGGCGGGGTGGTCGTGGGCCTGCAGCGGGCGGGGGCGTTCGACGGCGTCTCGCTGCCGGACGCGGAGCTGCCGCGCGCGGGCGTGAACGTCGAGGCCCCGTTCACCGGCACCCCCGCCGAGAACTGGTCCGAAGGGGAGAAGGGCATCGTCGTGCCGTCCGCCGACCCGGCGTTCGAGCACGTGCGGCGGGCGCTCGTCGCGGCCCGCCTGGACCCGGTGGCGATCAGCGAGCACAAGCCCGGCCGGTACCTCGCGATGCTCGCCCCCGGGGCGCGCGAGCACGTCTCCACCCGGCTGCACGACTGGACCACCCGGCTCAAGCCGGGCACGAAGCTGTTCCCCGGCGGCATCAGGGCGTCCGGGACGATGACGCTCGGCGAGGCCGACGGCCACCGGACCGTGACCGCCGACTTCGTGTACGCGTACGCGTTCGAGCCGCCGGCCCCGGAGAAGCTCCTCGACCAGATGGAGATGATCGCCGCCGTCCGCGAGAAGGTCACGTACGCGGTGACGCCGGAGGGACTGTGGCCGACCGAGGCCCACGGCCACCGGTACTCGATCGCGTGCCGGGCGTCCGACGAGGGCTTCCTCGCCCCCCGGTTCGTCGAGCCGTCCCAGCACCTGACGGAGGTCCGGGACGACCGGAAGCACTTCACCGTCGGCGGAGAGGTCCCGACCGGGGACAACTGCGACTGATCACCCTTTCAGGGGTGCCGGGCGGCAGTGGCGGCGCTCACAATTGACCGCCACGGACCGTTCAACCCCTTGGGGCCCGTGACGCGACGCCGCCGCGTTCTTCGGGGGCGCTGGCGGCGCCGACGTCGATCGGCGTTGAATGAGGCCATGAGCAGCAAGCCCCCGCAGCACGACGTCGACGAGTCCGCGCTCGAAGTCAGCACCCCCAAGACATGGGCAGCGGGGATTCCCGGTGTGCTCGTGTCGCTCGACCGCGCGGTCGAGCAGATGGGTGTCGGGCGCACCGTGAAGACGTTGCGGCTGCTCAACCAGCGTGAAGGGTTCGACTGCCCCGGCTGCGCGTGGCCGGAGCCGCAGGGCCACCGCAAGATGGCGGAGTTCTGCGAGAACGGCGCCAAGGCCGTCGCCGAGGAGGCCACCAAGCGGCGGATCGGGCCCGCGTTCTTCGCCGAGCACTCCGTCGAGAGCCTGCGGACCAGGACCGACTACTGGCTCGGGCAGCAGGGCAGGCTCACCGAGCCGATGGTGCTGCGTCCCGGCGCCACCCACTACACGCCGATCAGCTGGGACGACGCGTTCACGCTCATCGCCGGCGAGCTGACGTCGCTGTCCTCGCCCGACGAGGCGATCTTCTACACCTCCGGCCGCACCAGCAACGAGGCCGCGTTCCTCTACCAGCTGCTGGTCCGCTCGTTCGGCACCAACAACCTGCCGGACTGCTCGAACATGTGCCACGAGTCGTCCGGCTCGGCGCTCACCGAGACCATCGGCATCGGCAAGGGCTCGGTGTCGATCAAGGACTTCGACCTCGCCGACCTGATCGTGGTCATCGGCCAGAACCCCGGCACCAACCACCCGCGCATGCTCAGCGCGCTGGAGGACGCCAAGAAGAACGGCGCCAAGATCATCGCCGTGAACCCGCTGCCGGAGGCGGGCCTGATGCGGTTCAAGAACCCGCAGAACGTCGCGGGCGTCGTCGGCCGCGGCACGGCGCTCGCCGACGAGTTCGTCCAGATCAAGGTCGGCGGCGACCAGGCGCTGTTCCAGGCGGTCGGCCACCTGCTGCTGCAGTGGGACAAGGTCGACGAGGAGTTCATCAGCTCCAAGACCCACGGGTTCGAGGCCTACGCCGAGAGCGTGCGCGAGCTCGACTGGGACCGGGTGGTCGCCGCCACCGGCCTGACCCGCGAGCAGATCACGCGCGTGGCCGGCATGTTCGTCGACTCGCGGCGCACGATCGCCTGCTGGGCGATGGGCCTGACGCAGCACAAGCACAGCGTGCCGACGATCCGCGAGATCACGAACGTGATGTTCCTGCGCGGCATGATCGGCAAGCCGGGCGCGGGCCTGTGCCCGGTGCGCGGCCACTCGAACGTGCAGGGCGACCGGACCATGGGCATCTACGAGAAGATGCCGGAGAGGTTCCTGCTGGCCCTGGAGAACGAGTTCGGCATCTCCGTGCCCCGCAAGCACGGCTACGACACCGTCGACGCGATCAACGCGATGCGCCACGGCCGCGGCAAGGTCTTCATCGCGATGGGCGGCAACTTCGTCAGCGCCACCCCGGACACCCCGGTGACCGAGAAGGCACTGGAGCAGTGCTCGTTGACGGTGCACGTCTCCACGAAGCTCAACCGCTCACACGTGGTCCACGGCCGCACCGCGCTCATCCTGCCCGCACTGGGCCGCACGGAGAGCGACGTGCAGCACTCGGGCGAGCAGTTCGTGACGGTCGAGGACTCCATGTCGGTCGTGCACCGCTCGCGCGGCCGGCTCAAGCCCGCGTCCGACCAGCTGCTGTCCGAGATCTCGATCGTCTGCCGCCTCGCGCGCAAGGTGCTCGGCCCGTCGCACCCCGTGGCGTGGGAGGAGTTCGAGAAGGACTACGACGTCATCCGCGAGCACATCGCGCGCGTCGTGCCGGGCTGCGCCGACTACAACACGCGCGTGCGCCAGCCCGACGGCTTCGTCCTGCCGCACCCGCCGCGCGACTCGCGGGAGTTCGCGACGGCGACCGGCAAGGCGAACTTCGTCGCGAACGAGCTGACCGTCATCGAGGTGCCGGAGGGCCGGCTGCTGATGCAGACCCTGCGCAGCCACGACCAGTACAACACCACGATCTACGGCCTGGACGACCGCTACCGCGGCGTGAAGGACGGCCGCCGGGTGGTGTTCGTGAACCCCGATGACGTCGCGGAGCTGGGGTTCGCCGACGGTCAGATGGTGAACATCGTCTCGGAGTGGAAGGACGACCCGACAGGTGTCGTCGAACGCCGCGCCGACGCGTTCCGGATCGTCGCGTACCCGACCGCGCGCGGCTGCGTCGCGACGTACTTCCCCGAGGCGAACCCGTTGGTGCCGCTGGACTCCAAGGCCGACATCTCCGGGACGCCGACGTCCAAGTCGGTGATCGTGCGGCTGGAGCCCGCGGCCTGATCAGGCGTGGCGGACCCGGACGAACAGCCGTGCGCGGTGCCGTCCGGGTCCGCGCACGCCGAGCAGCGAGATCAGCTTTCGCCGGAACGGGTGCGAGAGCGCGCAGCTCACCAGTCCGGCGAGTTGCGCGCCACGGCGGTCACCAGCGGCAACGACTCGATGATCGGCACGCGCAGCAGCTCGGCGGCCTCGTCCGGGTCGCGCACCGGCTCGACGAGCTCGCGCAGCAACGCCCCCACGACGTCGTCCGCGGTCTGGTCGATCTCGTGCGCCAGGTCGCGCAGCTGGGCGGCGGCCTCGTTCAGCACGCGCGGGCGTTGCGGGTCCTCCAGCATCAACGCCGCCAGGCGCAGCACGCGGCGGCACACCCTCAGCCGGAGGCTCCTGCTCGCCGACTCACGGCCACCCGCGAGGCCCAGCCGGCCGCGGGTGCGTTCGATCCACGGCTCGACGGTCTCCTTGCGCCAGATCGGCCCGGAGGCGAGTTCCGCGTCCGGCTCGGGGATGCCGTGCGAGCGGCGCTTGCGCCACACCGTCACGAGCTGGCGGCTGAGGCCCATGGCGTCGGCGATCTCGGCGATCCCGTAGAAGTCCCCCACGGGACAACTGTAACCAGAGATGACGCGATATGTCATCCAGCATGTCGTGAGGTCAGAGGCGTTCGAGGACGGCCCGCGCCGCGTTGTGGCCGCCGATGCCGCTCACCCCGCCGCCGCGCCGGGCGCCCGCACCGCAGATGAACACGTTGTCCACGTCGGTCTCGACACCCCACGTGCCGACCTCGGCGCCGGTCTCGGCGAACGGCCAGCCGAGCTCGCCGTGGAAGATGTTGCCACCCGGCAGCCCGAGCTCGTCCTCCAAGTCGAGCGGTGTGCGGGCCTCGATGCACGGCCGCCCCCCGGCGTCGGTGGCCAGGCAGTCCCGGATCGGCTCGACCAGGTGCGCGTCGAGCTGGTCGAGGTAGCGGGCGACGAGCTCGTCGCGCAGCGCCTCGTTGCGGCCCTCGAAGAGCGACGCGGGCAGGTGCAGGCCGAACAACGTCAGCGTCTCGTGCCCCGCGAGGCCGGGCCCGAGGATCGACGGGTCGGTCAGCGAGTGGCAGTACATCTCACCGGGCAGCACCGGCGGCACCCGGCCGGCCGCGCTCTCCCGGTACGCCGTCTCCAGCCGGTCGTAGGACTCGTCGAGGTGGAACGTGCCCGCGAACGCGATCCGCGGGTCCACGCCGGACCTCAACGCGGGCAGCCGGCGCAGCAACATGTTGATCTTCAACTGGCAGCCCGGCGCGTCGTGGACCTCCCTGCCCTGCAACCGTCCGAGCACCGACGGAGCCACATTGGACAGCACGAAGCGGGCGTCCACAGTGGTGTCGCCGTAGGACACGGACGCCGTCTTGCCGTCCGAGGAGATCGACGTCACCTCGGCGTCGCACACGATCCGCGCGCCGGCCTCACGCGCGGCCCGTTCCAGCTCGGCGGTGACCGCGCCCATGCCGCCGACGGGGACCTTCCACTCACCGGTCCCGTTGCCGATCACGTGGTACAGGAAGCACTTGTTGGCGCTCAACGAGTGCAGCGACGAATGTGTGCCGATCAACGCGTCGGTCCCGACGACGCCGCGCACCAGGTCGTTGCCGAAGAGCTCCTGCAACGTCGCGCCGATCGGGCGTTCGAAGACCTGGTCCCACACCCGGCCGCGCGCCACGGCGTCGACGTGCACGCGCAGATCTTCGCGCGGCACCAGCGGTTCCAGCAGCGTGGGGGCGAGCGCGGCGGCCATCAGCTCCAGGTCGGCGTAGAAGCGCCGCCACCGCTCCCAGTCGTCCAGCGACCCGCAGACGGCCTCGAACGACGCCACCGTGGCCTCGCCGGGCGTGCGTTCGACCAGCAACCCGGTCCTGCCGTCGGGCGTGTACGACGACGCGGCCCGCGAGCGCAGCGCCAGGTTCAGCCCGAGGTCGGACACGATCCGGTCGGGCAGCAGCGACACCAGGTACGAGTAGCGCGAGAGCCGCGCGTCGACGCCTTCCCACGGCGAGGCGCTCACCGCCGCCCCGCCGGCGTGCGGCAGCTTCTCCAGGACCTTGACCGACTTCCCCGCCCGTGCCAGGTACGCGGCCGCCACCAGGCCGTTGTGGCCGCCTCCCACGATCACCACGTCGTCCATGCCCCGAGATCCCTCCCACGTAGCCTGGTCGGTGGGGAACATAGCGGTCCGAAGGAGATGTGCACATGGGCCGAGTGACGGTGCGCCGGAACGTCGAGCGGGTGTCGCCGAACGGCCGGCGCCGCAGGGTCGACGCCCTCGCCGCCGAGGAGCCGCTGGAGCTGCGGGTCAACGGCAAGGCGTTGGCCGTCACGATGCGGACGCCAGGCAAGGACGTGGAGCTCGCGCACGGCTTCCTGCTCAGCGAAGGCGTGATCGGCTCGTCGGAGGACATCTCGGTCGCCCGGTTCTGCGAGGGCACCGGGCCGGACGGGATGAACACCTACAACGTGCTGGACATCGCACTGGCCGAGGGTGTGCCACCGCCGGACACCGGCGTGGAGCGGAACTTCTACACCACCTCGTCGTGCGGGGTGTGCGGGAAGGCCGCGCTCGACGCGGTGAAGCTCAAGACCCGCTACTCCCCCGCCGCGGACGAGGTCAGGATCACCCCCGAGGCGTTGACGGGCTTCCCGGACGCGTTGCGGGAACGGCAGAAGGTCTTCGAGAGCACCGGCGGCCTGCACGCGGCCGGGCTGTTCGTGGACGGCGAGCTGCTCGTCGTGCGCGAGGACGTGGGCCGGCACAACGCCGTCGACAAGGTGCTGGGCTGGGCGGTGCTGCAACACCTCGTGCCCCTGCGCGGCGCGGTGCTGATGGTGTCCGGACGGGCGTCGTTCGAGCTGGTGCAGAAGGCCGCGATGGCCGGGATCCCGGTGCTCGCGGCGGTGTCGGCGCCCTCGTCGCTCGCCGTCGAGCTGGCCGAGGAGCAGGGCATGACGCTGGTCGGCTTCCTGCGCGGCGACTCGATGAACGTCTACACCGGTGGGGAGCGCGTGCTTGAGACCGCTTGACGGTGTTGTGGTGGTGAGCCTGGAGCAGGCCGTCGCCGTGCCGTACGCGACCCGGTTGCTGGCCGACCTCGGGGCTCGCGTCATCAAGGTCGAACGGCCGGGAACGGGTGACTTCGCGCGCCACTACGACATCTCGTGCGGCGAGGTGTCGTCGTACTTCGCGTGGACGAACGCCGGCAAGGAGTCGGTGTCGCTCGACATCACCCACCCCGCCGGCCGCGAGGTGCTGACCAGGCTCGTCGACCGCGCCGACGTGCTGCTGTGCAACCTGTCCCCGCGCGTGTGGCAGCGCCTCGCACTGGAGCTGCCCGAGCGGCTGGTCGTCGGCGAGCTGTCCGGCTACGGCTGGGACGGCCCGTACGCCGACCGCAAGGCGTTCGACGCGCTCGTGCAGTCCGAGGCCGGGCTCGTGTCGCTGACCGGTGAGGGCGAGGTGGTGGCCAGGGCCGGCATCTCGGTCGCGGACATCGCCGCGGGCGTCCAGCTCCACGCCGCGGTGCTGGCGGCGTTGCTGCAGCGCTCCAGGACGGGCTCGGGGGCGCGGCTGCGGCTGTCGCTGTTCGAGGCGATGGCCGAGTGGATGCACCAGCCGATGCTCTACGCCGCCGGAACGGGCGCCGCCGCCCCGCGGTCGGGCGCGCACCACCCGAGCATCGCGCCGTACGGGCCGGTGGCCTGCGCGGACGGCTCCGTGCACCTAGCCGTGCAGAACGACGGCCAGTGGCAGCGGCTGTGCCGTCTCATCGGGCTCGCGCCGCAGGAGAGGTTCGCCACAGTGACCTCCCGGGTGGAGCACCGCCGGGAGCTGCAGAAGATCCTCGAAGAGGCGTTCTCCGGCCTCACCACGGCCGATCTGCTGACCGCCCTGGACGCCGCCGACGTGCCCGCCGCGCTGACCCGCCCGATCACCGAGCTGCCCACCCACCCGCAGCTCGACAGGTGGGTTGACGTGCGCGTTCCCGGCGGGTCGGTGCGAATGCTGCCGCCGCCGGTGACCGGCTTCGAGTGGTCACCGGGTGCGGTCCCCTGGCTGGGCGCTCACAATGACCAGGTGCTCGGATGGCTGGGCTACTCCGATGAGGAACTGTCCTCTTTGCGCGCGCGTTCCGTCCTGTGAGAGGGAAACGAGGAACGGTGCCCACGCGATGAGGTGAGCATGGGGGAACCGAGGTACAGCCGCCGCACCCTCCTCGCGGCGGTCGGCGTGGTCATCGCGACAGCCGTCGGCGTCGTGACGTACGTGTCGTCGCCGTCTTCCCAGGTCGTCGAGCAGCAGATCGCCAAGGCGGACAGCGCCAACCGCACGCCGGCGGCCAAGCCGACGATCCGCTACGAACGCGTGTACTCGGCCGCCCGCCGCCGCGAGGTGACCCTCGCGTTCTACCTGCCGACCGGTGCGAACTCCCGCGGCCTGCCGATGTCGATCCTGCTGCACGGCCTGCACGGCGACGCGAGGCACGCGGCCGTCGGCAACCTGCCCGAGGTGCTGACCACCGCCGTCGCGAAGGGCTCGGTCCCGGCGTTCGGCTTCGTCGCCGTCGACGGCGGCGACAACTACTGGCACGAGCACGTTCCCGGCGACGACCCGATGGCCATGCTGCTCGACGAGGTTCCCCGCTGGCTCAAGGAACGCGGCTACGGCGAACCGTTCGCGGTGACGGGCGTGTCCATGGGCGGCTTCGGCTCGTTGCTCTACGCCCGCCGCCGTGCCGAACGCGGCGACCCGATCGCCGCCGCCGCGGCCATCTCCCCCGGTCTGCTCACCTCGTGGCCGGAGATGGCCAAGCGCAGGGCGTTCAAGGACGAGGCCGAGTGGGCCGCGCTGGACCCGCTGCGGCACCCCGCCTCGACGGGCTCGACCGCGCTGGGCGTCTGGATCGGCGACCGCGACAGGTTCATCGAGGGCACCCGCCGGTTCATCCGCGACGTCCGGCCCGAGGTGGGCACCGTCAAGGACGGTGGCCACGACGACGGGCTCTACCGCAAGGTGACGCCGGACGTCGTGCGGTTCCTCGCCAAGTACGCGAAGCGCGCCGTCTGACCCCGCGGGCAGGAGCGGGCGGCGAGGCGGTCGCTAGCGCGGGGAGAGCGGCACCGTCTTCGACCGCACCCACTTGAGCACCGCCGGCCACTCGCCATAGCCCGCGTCGGTGTTGATGTGCGCCGCGCCGGGCAGCACGTCGACCTCGATCCGCAACGCCTCGGCGAGCTGCTTGGCCTCCTGCATCGAGCAGTACGGGTCGCCGTCGCCCACGACGAGGCGCGTGTCGGTGGCCGCGCGGCGCAGCCCGGCCGGGTCGAGCGGGGCCGGGAAGAACGACTTGATGGCCCGTTCCGGGTAGTTCGGGGCCGGCGGGGCGACCAGCAGCACACGGTCGACGTGACCGATGCCCTCGCGGGCGGCGTGGTGCAGCCAGAGGTAGCAGCCGAGGGAGTGCGCGACGACGACCCGTTCGCGGTCGGCCGGCGCGGCTTCCAGGTGGGTGTCCAGCTCGCGCAGCCACGTCGTCAGGTCCGGGGCGTCCGGGTCGCTGAAGTGCGGCATGTCGGCGAGGCCGCCGTGCTCGGACACCGTGCGGGCCAGCCAGCTCTGCCAGTGGTCCGGGCCTGAGCCGGTGTAGCCGTGGATGAGCAGGACGTGGGGCAGCGACATGGCTCCACCTTAGAGAACGCCGAAGGGCGCCGGTGGGACACCGGCGCCCTTCGGCGAGATCACCACTGCCCGCGGACTAGGCCGACTTCTCCCGCCGCTCCCGGCGCGAGGGCTGCCGGGCCACGATCGTCGGGTTCACGTTCTCCTTCACCGTCTGCTCGGTGATGACGACCTTGGCGACGTCCGTGCGGCTCGGGATGTCGTACATCACCGGCAGCAGGACCTCCTCCATGATCGCGCGGAGGCCGCGGGCACCGGTGCCTCGCAGGATCGCCTGGTCGGCGACCGCCTCCATCGCGGTCTTCGTGAACTCGAGCTCGACGCCGTCCATCTCGAAGAGCTTCTGGTACTGCTTGACCAGCGCGTTCTTCGGTTCAGTGAGGATCTGCACCAGGGACGGCTTGTCGAGGTTCGTGACGGAGGCGACCATCGGCAGACGCCCGATGAACTCGGGGATCAGACCGAACTTGATCAGGTCCTCCGGCATGGAGTCGGCGAAGTAGTCCGCCGCGTCCACCTCGGCCTTGGAGCGGACCTCGGCACCGAAGCCCAGGCCGCGCTTGCCGACCCGGTCCTGGATGATCTTCTCCAGGCCCGCGAAGGCACCGGCCACGATGAACAGCACGTTCGTCGTGTCGATCTGGATGAACTCCTGGTGCGGGTGCTTGCGGCCGCCCTGCGGGGGCACCGACGCCGTCGTGCCCTCGAGGATCTTCAGCAGCGCCTGCTGCACACCCTCGCCGGACACATCGCGCGTGATCGACGGGTTTTCACTCTTTCGAGCGATCTTGTCGACCTCGTCGATGTAGATGATGCCCGTCTCGGCGCGCTTCACGTCGTAGTCCGCGGCCTGGATGAGCTTCAGGAGGATGTTCTCGACGTCCTCACCGACGTAGCCGGCCTCCGTCAGCGCGGTCGCGTCGGCGATGGCGAACGGCACGTTCAACATCTTCGCGAGCGTCTGCGCGAGGTAGGTCTTGCCGCAGCCCGTCGGGCCCAGCATCAGGATGTTCGACTTCGCGAGCTCGACACCGTCGTCACGACCCTCGCGTCCGCGGTCGCCCGCCTGGATGCGCTTGTAGTGGTTGTAGACGGCGACCGAGAGGGTCCGCTTCGCCTCGGACTGGCCGATGACGTACTGGTCGAGGAACTCGTGGATCTCGGCGGGCTTCGGCAGCTCGTCGAGCTTCACGTCACCGGCTTCGGCCAGCTCCTCCTCGATGATCTCGTTGCAGAGATCGATGCACTCATCGCAGATGTAGACGCCGGGGCCGGCGATGAGTTTCTTCACCTGCTTTTGACTCTTTCCGCAGAAAGAGCACTTCAGCAAGTCGCCGCCGTCACCGATACGCGCCATGACCGCTGACCTATGTCCCCTCCGGCGCACACCTGCTGTAGTGCGCCTGCTGACTTGCTGTGGCAGTCCCACTGGCTGTGGGTGCTGAGCCCGTTCTCCTGACGGTACCTGGCCGACCCCGTTTCCGGGGAGGACCCGCACCCCCTCGACGCGCCGATCAGGCCTCTTGGCCCTCGCGTCGGCGTGTCGGGTGGGCGAGCGGTGCCCGGGGACTGGGAGTTCCGGTCCCCCGGCACCGCCACGCCGTCAGGACTTGGCCGAAAGCTTGCGGTAGGGCAGCACCGAGTCGACGATGCCGTAGTCCTTGGCCTCGTCGGCCGTGAGGATCCGGTCGCGCTCGATGCTCTCGCGGACCTCCTCCGCCGTCCGGTTCGTGTGCCGCGCGAGGGTGGACTCCATCAGGCGGCGCACGCGCTGGATCTCGTTCGACTGGATCTCCAGGTCGGACACCTGACCGTACGCGCCCTCCATCGAAGGCTGGTGGATCAGGATTCGCGCGTTCGGCAGCGCGTGGCGCTTGCCGGGGGTGCCGGCGGCCAGCAGCACCGCGGCGGCCGAGGCGGCCTGGCCGAGGCAGTACGTCTGGATGTCCGGGCGGACGAACTGCATGGTGTCGTAGATGGCCATCAGCGAGGTGAACGAGCCACCCGGCGAGTTGATGTACATCAGGATGTCGCGGTCCGGGTCCTCGGACTCGAGCACCAGCAACTGCGCCATGACGTCGTTGGCCGAAGCGTCGTCAACCTGCACGCCGAGGAAGATGATGCGCTCCTCGAACAGCTTGTTGTACGGGTTCGACTCCTTCATCCCGTAGCTGGTGCGCTCGACGAACGACGGCAGCACGTACCGCGACTGAGGCATGTGGAACTGGCTCACTTGAGGTCTCCTACTGACGTCAGTTGTTCGAGTCGCCGACGGGCTGCGACCGCGTGACGACCCGGTCGACGAAGCCGTACTCCAGCGCTTCCTGCGCGGTGAACCAGCGGTCGCGGTCGGAGTCCTGGATGATGCGCTCGACCGGCTGGCCGGTGTGCTCGGCGATCAGCTCCGCCATCTCGCGCTTGGTGCGCGTCAGCATGTCCGCCTGGATCGCGATGTCCGCGGCGGTACCGCCGACACCGGCCGACGGCTGGTGCATGAGGATCCGCGCGTGCGGGAGCGCGTGGCGCTTGCCGGGCGCGCCCGCGGAGAGCAGGAACTGCCCCATCGAGGCGGCGAGGCCCATCGCGTACGTGGCCACGTCCGGCTCGATGAGCTGCATCGTGTCGTAGATGGCCATGCCCGCCGTGACGGAGCCACCCGGCGAGTTGATGTAGAGGGTGATGTCCTTCTCGGGGTCCTCAGCGGCCAGCAGCAGCAGCTGAGCGGTGATCTGGTTGGCGATGCCCTCTTCGACCTGCGATCCCAGGACGATGATCCGCTCGCGGAGCAGCCGCTCGTACACCGAGTCGTTGAGGTTCATCCCGGCGGTGGCCGACCGCATCTCGGGGGTCGGGAAGGAGTGCTGCGTCACGTCTGCCTGCCTAACTCCAGGTGGAACGAATCTAAATGCCAAAACTCTCTGCAATCGACCTTAACGAAGACGGGCGGCGTCAGATGCCCGACACCGCCCGCGTTCGCTGACAGCTTTACTCCGCGTCCTCTTCGGACTTGGTCTCACCGAACAGCTCGTCCAGGTCCAGCTTCTCGCCGGCGGTGTCGCTGACCGAAGCCTGGCGCACGACGCTCGCGAGCGCCTTGCCCCTGCGCACGTCGGCGAAGATCGCGCCGAGCTGGCCGGACTGCTGCGCGCGCTTGACGTACTCGTCCGGCGAGATGCCGAAGCGCTGCGCCTGGTAGATGATCCGCTCGGTCAGCTCGCCGTCGGACACGGTGACCTGCTCGGCGTCGGCGATCGAGTCGAGCACGAGCTGCGTCTTGACGGCCTGCTCGGCGGCCTTGCGCAGCTCGGCGTCGAACTCCTCCTCCGACTGGCCCTGCTCCTGCAGCCACGCGGCGAACTTCGCGTCGTCGTGGTCGAAGGCGTGCACGGCGTCGTGCTTGCGGGCGTCGATCTCGCCCTGGACGATGCCCTCCGGCAGCGGGACCTCGGTGGTCTCCAGCAGCGCCTCGAGGACCTTGTCGCGGGCCTGGACGCCCTGCTGCATCTTCTTGACGCGGCCCAGGCGGGTCCTCAGGTCGTCCTTGAGCTCGTCGAGCGTGTCGAACTCGCTCGCGAGCTGCGCGAACTCGTCGTCCAGCTCGGGGAGCTGGCGCTCCTTGACGCTGGTGAGCACCACGGTGACCTCGGCCTCGCGGCCCTCGTGCTCACCGGCGACGAGCGTGGTGGCGAAGGTCTTGGTCTCGCCCTCGGACGCGCCGACGAGCGCGTCGTCGATGCCCTCGACGAGCTGGCCGGAGCCGACCTCGTAGGACAGGCCGGTGGTGCGCGCCTCCTCGACCTCTTCGCCGTCGACGGTGGCGGACAGGTCGACGATGACGAAGTCACCGGTCTCGACCGGGCGGGAGACGCCGGTCAGCGTGCCGAAGCGGGCGCGCAGCTCGTCGAGCTGGGTGGCCACGTCCTCGTCGGCGACCTCCTGCTCGTCCACGGTCACCGACAGCTCGCCGAACGCGGGCACGGTGATCTCGGGGCGGACGTCGACCTCGGCGGTGAACTCGAGCGTCTCGCCGTCCTCGATCTTGGTGACCTCGAAGTCCGGGCGGCCCAGCGTGCGCACCTCACCCGCGGAGACCGCCTCCAGGTACTTGGCCGGGATGGCCTCCTGGATGACCTCGTCCAGGACCGGGGCGCGGCCGATGCGGCTCTCCAGCACCTTGGCGGGAACCTTGCCCGGGCGGAAGCCGGGGATGCGGACCTGCTTCGCGAGCTTCCGGTACGCCTGGTCGAAGTTCGACTTGAGCTCGTCGAACGGCACCTCGACGTTGATCCGGACCCTCGTCGGGCTCAGGTGCTCGACGGTGCTCTTCAACGTGGACTCCTCGATACGAACAAGAACGTGCAAGACAGCCGGTACCACCTCAGGGGCGCCCGGATTCCCAGCGAGTCTAGGCGAGACCCGCACCGTGACCGCCGCCACCCCGCTTTCGCGCGGTGCCACGCCTCGCGGGCGCCGGTGGCGGGTGGCCCGGCCGGCGGCCGCCCGCCCGCCCGTCAGGCGGACGTCGAGCCGGTGACGAGAACCGGCGGCCAGGGTGTCCTGGTTCGCGCCGCGAAAGGCTTCACCGAAAAGAGTCACGCGACTACGGGTCGTCAAAGGCTCCGGCTCAATTTCACTCTTTCGGACGAAACCGTCTTTCTCGGCCGATCAAGATGACTCCGTTAGCACCAATCAGCGCGCCGCAGCCGACAGGTAGCGTTGCGACCCGCGCACCACCCGTAACAGGACCACGGGAACGAACGAGAAAAAGTCGTCGCACTGTTTTACCCCGAGGATCCGCCTGATGGAGACACGCCAGCTTCTCGCGTTCACGACCGTGGTTCAGACAGGGAGCTTCACCAAGGCCGCTGCCACGCTCAACTGCTCGCAGCCGACCATCACCACCCGCATCAAGGCGCTGGAGGAGGCCCTCGGGGTCTCCCTTTTCCGGCGCCTCCCGCGAGGTATCCAGATGACGTCCGCGGGGGTCGAACTGCTCCCGTTCGCGCGGAACATCATCAACCTCACCGAAAAGGCCCGAAAAGCCATCACGATGAACGGGGAGCCGCACGGCAAACTGGTCATCGGTTCCGCTCAGAGTTTGACCGACTACCGCCTGTTACCGCTCATCGAATACATGTGCTGGCGCTACCCGTCGGTCCAACTCTCGCTGCACTCGCGCAACGCCCTGAACAACAACCTGAACTCCGTGCGCGACGGCCAGCTCGACTGCGCCTTCTTCATCGGCGCCATCGAGCCCCGCGAGGGACTGGAGACCACGGTGCTCTGCCCGGAGCCCCTCGTGATGGTCGCCGGTCCGAACCACGCGCTCACCCAGCGCCAGTCGCTGGCCGAGGACGACATCACGAGCAGCACCCTCGTCCGCGCCGAGAACGGCGCCTCCTACCACGAGCTCCTCGAGCACTCCCTGGGTTTCGACGACACCAGGGCCCCGGTGCTCGAGCTGGACTCGGTGGACGCCGCCAAGCGGGCCGTGGCCTCGGGCCTGGGCATCGCCCTGATGCCGGAGGTGACGGTGTCCGCCGAGCTGTCCGACGGCAGGTTGGTCCGCTTGCCCTGGTCCCCCGCCTTCCGCGTGTACACGCAGTTCGGCTGGCGCCAGGACAACTCGACGAACCCGGCGGTGACGGCGCTGGTCTCGGCGGCGGCGCAGGTGGTCAGCGACCAGGTCGCGTCGCTGACCTGACGGACGAGGGCGGAAGCCGTGGGAGCGCGCTCCCACGGCTTCCGGGCGCGGGGACGGTCTACGGGGCGGGTGCGACCCCGGAGGACCGCCGGACCACCAGCTCGGGCAGGACGTCCTCGACGTCGGTGGGCGAAGCCCCCTCCACGACGGCCTGCAACGCGCGGGCGGCCCTGGCCCCGAACGCGAACGTGTCCCTGGACAGGGCGGTCAGCCGGCCGTGCTGGCACAGGACCGAGTCGTCCCAGGCGACGATGGACAGCTGCGCCGGCACGCCGACACCGGCCGCGGCCGCCACCTCGGCTCCCGCCACCGCCATGACGTCGTTGTCGTAGACGATCGCGGTGGGCGGGCGGTCCGACCCGAGGAGCGTCCGCGTCGCCACGGCACCGGACTCGGCCGTGTAGTCCCCGGCGACGATCACGCCGTCCCCGGCGGACGCCAGGAACGCCTGGTCCCGCCGCACGGTGTGCAGCAACGAGGGCAACCCGGCGACCCGGGCGATCCGCCGGTGCCCCAGCGACTTCAGGTACTCGACGACCGAGGTCATGGCCGCGTAGTCGTCAGCCCAGACCGAGGCCAGCGACCCGTGGTGCCCGGAACCGCCCACCACGACGGCCGGCAGCCCCAGGGACGACATCAGCTCCACCCGTGGATCCGACACCAGCAGGTCGACCAGGAACACGCCGTCCACCCGGTGCTCGGCCCACCACCGCCGGTACAGCGCGATCTCGTCGGACCGGGACGCCACCACCTGCAGCAGCAACGCCGACGACATCGCGGACTGCATCCCGGCGATCAGCTGGAAGAAGAACGCCTCGTCCCCCAGCGCCCGTGGTGGCCGCACCAGCACCAGTCCCACGGCGTCGGCGGACGCGGACGACAGCGCCCTGGCCGTGACCGACGGCCGGTAGCCCAGCGACGACGCCACGGCCAGCACGCGGGCCCTCGTCGACTCCGACACCCCGGAACGCCCGTTCAGGGCCAGGGAGACTGCCCCCTTCGACACCCCGGCCTCCGCCGCGATGTCCTTGATGGTCGGCCTCTTCACTCAGTGCACCTGTCCGGAACGAGACAACAAGACGGTCGGAGGCTAGCCGGAGATAAACCGGTTTAGCTAGGGTCCGCGAGCAAGGAGGTGGGTGTCAATGAAGAGGCGCACGTTCCTCGCGGGCCTGGTGGCGGTACCTGTCGCGGGCTGCGGCCTGTCCGGCACGAGTGGAGGCGGCTCCACGACGGGTGGCCAGGTGACCGGCGAGATCACGTTCCAGACGTGGTCGCTCAAACCCAAGTACACCGACTACGTCAACGGTGTCGTCGACGCGTTCCAGAAGCAGCACCAGGGCACCGCGGTGAAGTGGGTCGACCAGCCCGCGGACGGGTACCTGGCCAAGGTCATGGCCGACGCGAGCGCGGGCAGCCTGCCCGACGTCGTCAACGTGCCGCCGGACCTGAGCTTCCCGCTCGCCAAGGCCGGTCAGCTCGTCAACCTCGACGAGTCGGCCGCGGACGCCAAGGCCGACTACCTGGCCAACGCCTGGCAGGCGTTCGAGATCCCCGGCAAGGGCGGCTGCTACGGCTTCCCCTGGTACCTCAACACGGGGCCGATCTTCTACAACAAGGCCCTGTTCAGCCAGGCCGGCCTGGACCCGAACAAACCGCCCACGAACTTCAGGGAGCTCGAGGAGCAGGCGCTCAAGCTCGCCGAGAAGAAGATCGCCATCCTCGGCCAGACCCCGAGCATCGCCGACTTCGGCCTGTACGGCGTGAAGCTGTTCGAGAACGACGAGTTCACCTTCAACGAGCCCAAGGGCGTCGAGCTCGTCGAGAGCTACAAGCGGATGTACGACGCGGGCGCGCTGATCCCCGAGGCGCTCACGCAGAACTACACCGGCGCCGGCGCGAAGTTCATGGCGCAGCAGACGGCGCTCAACCCCGGCAGCGCCTACGACCTCGGCAAGTTCAAGACCGACGCGCCCAGCCTCTACGCGAACATCGGCATCAGCACGCCCATCACGAACACCGGCAGCGCCAACATGTTCCTGCACGGCGTGAGCGTGCCGAAGAGCAGCAAGAACCAGGCGACCGCGCTCGCGTTCGGCCGGTTCCTCACCAACGCCGAGAACCAGGTGGAGTTCGCCAAGCTCGCCTCGATCTTCCCCTCCACGTCGAAGGGTGGCGACGACCCCTACTTCACCACCGAGGACGGCACCGACGAGGCACGCGTGCGGGTCGCGGCGGCCAAGCAGCTCAAGACCGCGGTGAACTACACGCCGGTGCAGTTCAGCGACCAGATGCGCGAGGCGCTCCTGCAGCAGCTCGCGGACGCGATGCTCGGCAAGAAGTCGCCGAAGCAGGCCCTGGACGACGCCGTCGCCGAGTGCAACAGGCTCCTCAAGTGACCCACCGCCCGTACACGCCCTGGCTGTTCCTGCTGCCGGGACTGGGCGTCTGCCTCATGTTCACGATCTTCCCGTTCCTGAACATGATCGTGCTCGCGTTCACCGACGCGAGCGCGCTGGGCGGCGGGCGGTTCACCGGGGTGGACAACTTCGTGCGGATGGCCCAGGACCCGAAGTTCTGGCTGGCTGCGCGCAACAGCCTGCTCTACATGGCGGGCGTCGTCCCGCCGCTGGTGCTGTTGCCGCTGCTGATCGCGATGCTCGCGCAGAAGGTCGTGCCGGGCATCGGGATCTTCCGCACGGCGTTCTTCACCCCGGTCATCGCCTCCGCGGTCGTGGTCGGGCTCATCTGGACGTGGCTGCTCGACAGCCGCGGCCTGGTCAACAACGTCGTGGAGGCGCTGGGCGGCACGAGGATCGGGTTCCTCACCGACTCGACGCTGCTGCTGGTCAGCTCGATGGTGGTGACGGTCTGGCGCGGCCTCGGCTACTACATGGTGATCTACCTGGCCGCGCTCGCGAACGTACCGAAAGACCTGCACGAGGCCGCGATGGTCGACGGCGCGGGACCGGTCAGGAGGTTCTGGTCGGTCACCGTGCCCGCGCTGCGCCCGACGATGGTGCTCATCGCGGCCCTGAGCGCGGTCAACGGGTTCCGCGTGTTCTCCGAGATCTACCTGCTGTCCGGCGGCACCGGCGGGCCGGGCGGGGCGAGCACCACGATGGTCATGCTCATCCAGTCGGTCGGCCGCGGCCTCACCGGTGAGGTCGGGTACGCCTCGGCGCTGAGCTTCGTGCTGTTCGTCATCCTGCTGGGCCTGCTGCTGGTCACCCTCAAGCTGAACCGCAGGGAGGACCAGCTGTGAAGCCCGCCCGGTTCTCCCTCGCACTGCGCTACCTCGGGCTCCTGACGATCCTCGCGATCAGCATCGGCCCGTTCCTCTGGCAGTTCTCGACCAGCGTCAAGGGGCCGGCCGAGGACGTCTTCGTCCCCGACTTCATCCCCGACGACCCGACGTTCGGCAACTACGCGGCCGTCGCCGACGTGGTGCCGGTCTGGTCGTTCGCGCTCAACTCGCTCGGGGTCGCGAGCGTCAACGTCGTCACCAACTGCCTCGGCGCCGCCATGGCGGGCTATGCGCTGGCGCGGTTGAAGTTCCGCGGCCGCAAGCTCGCCGCGGTCGTCTTCGCCAGCAGCATCCTGGTGCCGTTCGAGGCGATCCTGATCTCGCTGTTCCTGGTGATGCGCGGGCTGGGCCTCACCGACACGCTCACCGCGGTCGTGCTGCCCGGCTCGATCGCCGCGCTCAACGTCCTGTTGCTGCGCAACGCCTTCCTCGCACTCCCCGCCGAGGTCGAGGAAGCCGCGGTCATCGACGGAGCCAACGCGTGGCAGCGGTTCACCCGCCTCGCGCTGCCGTCGGTGAAGGGCACGCTGGTCGTGGTGGCGCTGTTCTCGTTCATGTTCAGCTGGGACGACTTCCTCTGGCCGCTCGTGGTGCTGAGCGACCAGGAGAAGTACACGCTCACCATCGGGCTCGCGTACCTCCAGGGCACGTTCGTGCAGAACCAGCGGCTGGTGGCGGCGGGCACGATCATCGCCGTCCTCCCGCTGATCCTGCTGTTCCTGTTGCTGCAGAAGCACTTCTTCCGCGGTGTCGGAGAAGGCGCGATCAAGGGATGAATCTGTGCGTTTCGGCGTGAACTACACCCCGTCGGCCGGCTGGTTCCACCACTGGCTCGACTTCTCCATCGACGACGTCAAAGCCGACTTCGAGTCCGTCGCGGGGCTCGGCCTCGACCACGTGCGGGTCTTCCCGCTGTGGCCGGTGTTCCAGCCCAACCGCGGACTCGTCCGCCCGCGGGCCGTCGAGCAGCTCGCGCAGCTCCTCGACGCCGCCCGCGAGACGGGGCTGGACGTGCAGGTGGACGTGCTGCAGGGCCACCTGTCGAGCTTCGACTTCTACCCGTCCTGGGTGCAGACCTGGCACCGCCGCAACATCTTCACCGACCGCGAGGTGATCAGCGGGCAGCGGTTCTACGTCCGCACGCTCGCCGAGGCGCTCAGGGACAAGCCGAACTTCCTCGGCTTCACCCTCGGCAACGAGGTCAACCTCCTCACCGAGTCCAACCCGTGCACTCCCGAACAGGCCGGCGAGTGGATCGACGCACTGCTCGGCGAATGCGAGGAGGCCGCACCCGGTCTCCCGCACGTCCACTCCGAATACGACGCCGTCTGGTACGAGAGCGAGCACTCGTTCCTGCCCGAGCACGCGGCCAACAAGGGCGCGATGACCACCGTGCACTCGTGGGTCTTCAACGGCACAGCGCAGCGCTACGGCCCCCTCTCCCCCGAGAGCGTCCACCACGCCGAGTACCTGGTCGAGCTGGCGAAGGCGCACGCGAAGGACCCGGAGCGGCCGGTGTGGCTGCAGGAGGTCGGCGCCGCCCAGCCCGAGATCAGCGCGGAGCAGGCGCCCGAGTTCGCCGAGCAAACGCTTGCGAACGTCCTGACGTGCTCGAACCTCTGGGGCGTCACGTGGTGGTGCTCGCACGACGTCGACCGTGCGTTGGTGGACTTCCCCGAACGCGAGTACGAGTTGGGGTTGTTGACGACGGAACGCAAGGTCAAGCCGCTCGGGGAGGCGATCGCCAGGATCGTGCGCGAGGCAGCACCGGCGCCCGCCGTGCGCACACCGATCACGTTGCACGGCGACCGGCCCTCGTGGGGACCGGGTGGGGCCTTCTTCGAAGAGTGGATGACCCTCGCGCGCGACGGCGTGCGGGCCTCGATTGCGCGGGGATGAACCAAAAGGGGTTGAAAGCTGTGCACGACGAACGCGCGCTGCTGGAAGAACGACTCAACCGCACGCTGAAGGAACGCATCCGCCCGGCGGTCTACGGGGAGACCGCACCTCTGGAGCTGGCCGTCTGGACCGTGCCGGACGAGCCCGTCCCGGTCGCCGAGGCGCTGGCCGCCACCTACGAACCGGCGAACGTCGGCGACGCCTGGGGCGCGCCGTGGAGCACGAGCTGGTTCCGGCTGACCGGCAGCGTCCCGCGGGAGTGGGAGGGCAGGCAGGTCGAGGTCGTGCTGGACCTCGGCTTCACCCACCCCGGCCCCGGCTTCCAGGCGGAAGGCCTCGCCTACACCGCCGCCGGCGAGCCCATCAAGGGCATCGAGCCGCGCAACACCTACCTGCCCGTCGACGGCCGCGAGGTCCTCTTCTACCTGGAGGCCGCGGGCAACCCGACCATCCTCGACTTCCACCCGTTCCTGCCGACCCCGCTGGGCGACAAGGCCACCGCGGGCACCGAGCCGTTGTACCGGATCCTCAAGGCCGAGCTCGCGGTGTTCCGGCCGCAGGTCTGGCACCTCATGCTCGACATCGAGGTGCTGCAGTCGCTCATGAAGGAACTGCCGGACCACGACCCGCGCCGGCACAAGGTCCTGCACGCGCTCGACCGGGCGATGGACGCGTTGGACCTCAACGACGTCGCCGCCACCGCCGGCCTCGCCCGCGCCGAGCTGGAGCACGTGCTGTCGCTGCCCGCCAGCGCGTCCGCCCACCGGGTGTCCGCGATCGGCCACGCGCACATCGACTCCGCGTGGCTGTGGCCGTTGCGGGAGACCGTCCGCAAGTGCGCCAGGACGTTCTCCAACGTCACCAGGCTGATGGACGACTACCCGGACTTCTACTTCGCGTGCTCGCAGGCCCAGCAGTACGCGTGGATGAAGGAGCACCACCCGCACGTGTGGGACCGGGTGCGCGAGAAGGTCCGCGGCGGGCAGTTCGTGCCGGTCGGCGGCATGTGGGTCGAGTCGGACACGAACATGCCCGGCGGCGAGGCGATGGCCCGCCAGCTCGTGCACGGCAAGCGGTTCTTCCTCGACAACTTCGGCGTGGAGACCGAGGAGGTGTGGCTGCCCGACTCGTTCGGCTACAGCGCCGCGCTCCCCCAGCTGATCAAGCTGTCCGGCTCGCGCTGGTTCCTCACCCAGAAGCTGTCGTGGAACCAGATCAACAGGTTCCCGCACCACACGTTCTGGTGGGAGGGCATCGACGGCACGCGGATCTTCACCCACTTCCCGCCGGTCGACACCTACAACTCGTCGCTCTCGGGTGAGGAACTGGCGCGGGCGTCGCGGCAGTTCGCCGAGCACGCCAGGGCCTCCCGGTCACTGGTGCCGTTCGGCTACGGCGACGGCGGTGGCGGCCCCACCCGCGAGATGATGGAGACCGCGCACCGGGTCGCGGACCTCGAAGGCTCGCCGACCGTGCGCGTGGAACCGCCGCGCGAGTTCTTCCAGGCCGCGCAGGAGGAGTACCCGGACGCGCCGGTGTGGGCGGGCGAGCTGTACCTGGAGAAGCATCGCGCCACCTACACCACGCAGGCCAAGACCAAGCAGGGCAACCGCCGCAGCGAACACCTGCTGCGCGAGGCGGAGCACTGGGCGACCGCGGCCGCGCTCCACGGCCGCGAGTACCCGTACGACGACCTCGACCGGCTGTGGAAGACCGTGCTGCTGCACCAGTTCCACGACATCCTGCCGGGCAGCTCGATCGCCTGGGTGCACCGCGAGGCCGAGGCCACCTACGCCCGCGTCGCGGCGGAGCTGGAGGCGCTCACGGCCGGTGCCATCGACGCGATCAAGGGTGACGGCGACGACGAGCTGACCTTCGACGTGCTCGGCGGCGAGGCGCCCAGGCCGTTCGTGGCGCCGCGGGACGGCGTCCTCGACAACGGCAGGCTCCGCGTCACGGTCGACGCCGACGGCATCGTGACGTCGATCCTCGACCTGGAGGAAAACCGCGAGGTCCTGCCGCCGCACGGGTTCGCCGGCATGCCGCAGCTGCACCGCGACAACCCGAACCAGTGGGACGCCTGGGACATCGACCCGTTCTACCGCAACTGGAAGGCCGACCTGACCCCGTCCGAGCGCGTCGACTCCCCTGACGGCGTGGTCGTGCGGGCGAAGTTCGGCGACTCGGTCCTCACCCAGACCATCCGGCTGCGCGAGGGTGCCAAGCAGGTCGACTTCGACACCGAGGTGGACTGGCAGGAACGCGAGAAGCTGCTCAAGATCGCGTTCCCGCTCGACCTGCGCGCCGAGGTGTCGACCGCGGAGACCCAGTTCGGCCACCTGCACCGCCCGGTCCACACCAACACCTCGTGGGAGGCGGCGAAGTTCGAGATCTGCGCCCACCGCTTCCTGCACGTCGGCGAGCCCGGCTACAGCGTGGCCGTGGTGAACGACTCGACCTACGGCCACGAGGTCACCCGCACCACCCGTGACGACGGCGGAACCACCACGACCGTGCGCCTTTCCCTGCTGCGCGCACCGAGGTTCCCCGACCCCGAGACCGACCAGGGCGAGCACCGCTTCCGCTACGCCCTGGTCGTCGGTGACCTGCCCGCGGCCGTCGACGCCGGTTACCGCATCAACCTGCCGCCGCGGTCGGTCCGCGGCTCCGTGACACCGGAACCGCTGGTGCGCACGGACAACCCCGCGGTCAGGGTCGAGGCCGTGAAGCTGGCCGACGACCGGTCGGGCGATGTGGTCGTCCGGCTCTACGAGGCGCACGGCGGCCGGGCCCGCGCCGTGATCGGCACCTCCTTCGCGCACACCGGCATCCAGGAGACGGACCTGCTCGAACGGCCTCTCGGTGCCGCGTCGGCGGAGGTGGTGCTGCGTCCCTTCCAAGTGATCACCCTGCGATTCACGAGGTAACGCATGAAAAAGCTGTTCCTGGCCCTGCTGCTGGTGGCGCTCGCCGCGCCACCGGCCCAGGCGGCCACCCAGAAGCGCACCGTCGTCTACTACCAGACCCAGTACAGCAACGGCGCGACCGGCACGTACGTCTCGCCGAAGCCGCTGGTCGACCGCAACACCGGCGTGACGGACGTGCTCGTCGCCGCGATCCACCTGAACGACAACCGGATCGTCCACCTCAACGACCACCCGCCCTCGCACTCGCGGTACGCGCAGATGTGGCAGGACCTCGCCGCGATCCAGGCCCGCGGCGTCAACGTGATCGGCATGGTCGGCGGCGCCGCGCCCGGCTCGTTCCAGCGGCTCGACACCAGGTTCGACGAGTACTACCCGCTGCTGCGGGACACGATCCGGACCTACCGGCTCAACGGCGTCGACCTCGACGTCGAGGAGCGGATGTCGATCGCGGGCATCCGGCGCGTGATCGACCAGCTCAAGGCGGACTTCGGCGCGGGCTTCATCGTCACGCTGTCGCCGGTCGCGTCGGCGCTGTGGGGCGGCGGCAACCTGTCCGGCTTCAACTACGAGGAGCTGTACCGCAGCCACGGCTCGAAGATCGCGTGGTTCAACGGCCAGTTCTACAACGGCTGGGGCAACGCCGGGAGCACCGCCCACTACGACCAGATCATCAACCGCCGGCTGATCCCCGCGAACAAGGTCGTGCTCGGCACGCTCACCAACCCGGCCAACGGCGGCTCCGGGTACGTCTCCATGACGGCGCTCGGCACCACGGTGCGCTCGTTAAAGACCAAGTACGCCGACTTCGGCGGGGTGGCCGGGTGGGAGTACTTCAACTCGCTGCCCGGCGGCACCGCGGCGCCGTGGCAGTGGAGCGCGGACGTGACGGCCATGCAGAGGTAGGTCCCGGGGCCGGTGTGGATCGCGAGACCTCCGCACCGGCCCCGCACTCCTCGCGGCCCACGTCAACGGACCGCTGAGCGAGCGCTAGTCGAAGCGGAAGGTGGCTGTCTCGAGGTTGTCGAGCATCCACTCCCGCCGCACGAGCGGTGCGCTGGTCTCCCGGCGCAGCAGGGGAAGCCGGCGCACCATCTCCTCGATGACCACCCGCTGTTCGAGCCGCGCCAGTCCCGCGCCGAGGCAGTGGTGCGGACCGTGCCCGAACGTCATGATGCGGGTCTTGCGCCGGATGTCGAACGTGGTGGGGTCGGGGTAGCGCTCCGGGTCGCGGTTCGCGGCGCTGAGCCACGCGGTGACCCACTGCCCCGCCTTGATCTCCCGGCCGCCCAGCACGACGTCGCGCACCACCAGCCTGCGCGGGCCGGGGAAGACCGGGTACCAGCGCATGGTCTCCTCGACCGCGCCGGGGATCAGCGACGGGTCGGCGCGCAGCTCGTCCCAGCAGCCGTGCTCGGTCAGGAACAGCACGGCGTTCGGGATGCTCGCGTAGGTCGTGTCGACGCCGGCGCCGAGCAGCATCGCGCAGTAGCCGATGAGGTCGGGGTCGGTCATCGGGCGGCCGTCCACGAGGTAGCCGGAGGCCTGCACCGCGATCAGCTCGGCGATCAGGCCGTCCCCCGGATCGGCGCGCTGGCGCTCGATCTCCGCGGCGAAGAACGCCGTCATCTCCTCGTCGGGCGGGACGGTGCTGGTCGTGACCGAGGCCTCGTACCACGCCTCGCGCCACTCGCTCATCCGCGTCTCCGCGGCGGGGTCGAGGCCGAGCAGGTGGCAGATCACCCTGGCGGGCAACGGCTTGGCCACGCACTCCACCAGGTCGAACCCGCCGGGGGCGAGGCCGTCGACCAGCTCGGTGGCGATGGCCCGCACCTGCTGCTCCAGCCGGGTCATCACGCGGGGGCTGAACGGGTCGGCGACCGCGGCCCTCAGGTCGCGGTGGCGTTGCCCGTCCGCGGCCCACATGCCGTTCATCATGGCGTTGGCGAGGGGCCTCGTCTCGTCGGTGAGCCCGTACCCGGCCGAGAAGCACGCCTCGTCGGAGAGCACGCGCTGGACGTCCCCGAGGCTGAAGACGTGCCAGGTGTCGAGGACCTCGTCGAAGTGGACCTCCGTGGCGGGGTCGAAGAACTTCGCAGGTCGCGTGGGTAAGTCGGCGACAGTCATGGGCTCGATCGTGGTGCCTCAGGCCCGCCGCCGGAAGCCTCTGATCCGGCTACCGGCCCCGGCGTAAGGGGTCTCGCGGCACGAGGCTGGGTGATCGTCCGATGTGAGGGACCCTCCCTCAGGAGCACTCTCGGCGTTGTCAGCGAACGAGCCGAAGGAGTGAGCCGGATGGAATGGACACCGGAAGCGATCAAGGCGGAGATCGACTACCGGCAGGCCGCCCTGCGCGAGGACGCCCGCCGCGTCCAGGAGTACTACCGCAACGGCGGAAAGCCGCGGTCGTGGTGGCACCGCATGACGCATCGGCACGAGCCCGAGGTACCCGACGGGCACCGGGCCGCGTGATGCCGGGGGCGGCGGTGGGGGTGGTTCCTCTCGTCCGGGAACCACCCCCACCGCTGGTGGTCCCGCGGCTCAGCCCGTGCCGCGGGACCACCACTTCTCGTCGGGACCGGAGATGTCCTCGACGCTGAGCCGGCGCACCGACCCCGCCCGCGTGAGCCGGGCCACGAGCTGGTCGTGCCGTTGCGCGAGCCGGCGGTAGACCTCCACCGCCGAGGTCTCCGAGAGGTTCCGCTGCCGTTCGACGGTGCGCCAGTTCCCGAGGAACTCGAGGGTCAGATCGGTGACGGCCTGCCCGGCGTGCGCGGTGAGGACGTCGGCCGGTGAGGCGAACCGGCCCGCGTGGAACGCCAGATTCCTGGTGACGTAGAGCCACTCCAGCACCGCGGCGGTGGTGCCCTCCTGCTCGCGCAGCCAGTTCGCGAGGGACGCCGAGTCGGCGAGCCTGCTCCGCCACAGCTCCACGAGGTCCTGCACCAGCCCGCCCTCGTTCTCCGCGAGCGCCGTGACGGCGTCCTGGGCGGCCCTGAGCTGCTCGTCCGGGCGCTGGTGCCGGACCAGCACCTCCAGCCAGGCGTCCACGGACCTGAGGTGGTGCTTCACCCCCGTCGTCGGCACCCTGGCGTCGAGGGGCTTGCGCAGCTCGCTGTCGTGGTTGGTGACCACGACGTGCAGGCTCACCAGGTGCTGGCGCAACATCTGCAACGCGCACGCCTTCGCCAGCCACGCGATCTTGCCGGGGTCGAGGCCCGTCGCCTCCAGCGCACTCCACGCGAGCCCCGCGCTAGCCATCGGCGCGTCCACCTGCCGGGCGAGGTTCGCCACCCGCATCGCGCTGCGCAGCTCGGCCGGCCAGTACGCGGTGAGCGGGTACGCGTTGTTGACCGTGCGCCGGTGCTCCGTGCCGCGCGTGACCCGGCCACCCGGACCGCTGACCTGCCAGACCGGCGCGATGCGCAGCTCGGTGAGCCGCTCCCCCGCCGCGTACTGGTCGAGCACCTCGTTGAGGACCCGCCGCCCGCGCAGCGCCGCGGTGCGCACGTCCGCGGCGCTGACCGGCAACCGCACCAGCACCGACGAACCGGTGACGGCGTCCTTGAGGAAGTCGTCCCTGGGCAGCCTGCCGCGGTGCAACGGCTCCTGCCGCGCCTGTGGCAACAGCTCGTCCAGGTGCCGCAGCACCCGCGCGCCCCCGACCACGAAGGCCACGACGTGCCGGCGCCGCTGCGGCCAGAGCACCCGGCCGAGGTCGCCGTCGGGCTTCCTGAGCCAGCGCAGCAGATCCGCCCGGAGCTGCCCGCCGTCCCTGCCGTGCACCGCCACGACGACCGCGACCTCCGCGATCATCCTGGCCCGCAACGGGAGCTCGACCCCGTTCCACAGTGGAGCGACCCACCTGCGCACGGCCTCGCGCAGCGCCCGCGGGTCGAGCCGCGCGGCAGCGGCGGCGGTGACCCGGGGATCGAGCTTCTGGCCGTCCGCCGCGATGGCCGCGTCGACCTGCACCAGCACCCTGCGCGCCCTCGCGAGCTCCAGCGCGCCGCCGTGGGCGTAAGCGGGCTTGGCGGCGTCCACGCACGCGAGCGACGTGGCGATGATGCGGCGCAACAGGTTCCACCGCGGCTGGTCCTCGGCGGCGTGGCTCTCCAAGGCCGTCCTGGCACGGGTGACCGCGAGGAACGCGCTGTTCAACCCAGCCACGTGCTCACCCAGGTGCGCGTCCGGATCGAGCGCGCGCAACACGCCCTGCAACAACGCCCGCTGGCCGCGCACCAGCCCGGCGTCGTCGAACGCCTGCCTGAGCCGGGCGTCGAGGTACTGGTAACGCACGTGACGCACCATAGACGTCATGGACAACAGGAAGGCGCTCTTCACAGGCGCCGACGGCCAGGCACTCGCGGGCCGCCTCGAACTGCCCGCCGGCGACATCGAGGCCACCGCCGTCTTCGCGCACTGCTTCACCTGCGGCAAGGACTCGGTCGCCGCCACCCGGATCGCCCGCGGACTCGCCGCCCGCGGAGTCGCCGTGCTGCGCTTCGACTTCACCGGCCTCGGCCAGTCCGACGGCGACTTCGCCAACACCACCTTCACGTCCAACGTCGACGACCTGGTCTGCGCCGCCGCCCACCTGCGCGACACCATCGGCGCCCCCACCGTCCTCATCGGACACTCACTGGGCGGCGCGGCCGTGCTGGCCGCCGCACACCGCATCCCCGAGGCACGCGCCGTCGTGACCATCGGCGCACCCGCCGACACCTCCCACGTCGAACACCTGCTCGGCCCCTCCACAGCGGAGATCGCAGAACACGGCATCGCCGAAGTGCTGCTGGCCGGACGGCCGTTCCGGATCAGCGACAGCTTCCTGCGCGACATCAACCAGCACGACCAGACGGCCTGCATCGCAGGCCTCGACCGCGCACTGCTCGTCATGCACTCGCCGCAGGACGACCTCGTGGGCATCGACAACGCCCGGCTCGTCTACGACGCGGCCCGCCACCCCAAGTCGTTCATCTCACTCGACGGCGCCGACCACCTGCTGACCGGCCGCGCGGACGCCACCTACGTCGCCGAAGTGCTCGCGGCGTGGGCCAGCCGCTACCTGCGCTGAACGCGAAAACCCGCAGCGACGAATCGCTGCGGGCTCCCTCAACCGATCGGGGCGACAGGATTTGAACCTGCGACCCCCCGCTCCCAAAGCGGTGAACCCTGAGCCCTGTGCTAACCAGGTACTTCCTCAGGATACCGGCGAACGCAACCGCCACAGTTGGGGTGTCCAAGAAGGATCACTTCACGATGCGCAGTTGGGGCCGCGGCAGGCCGGGCAGCGCCAGGCCTTCCGCGCCGACGGCGACATCGGCCACGACGTCCAGCTCGCCGTTCTCGGCCTGCACGACGGTGCCGCCGGTGAGCTTGTCGAAGCAGGCGTAGAGCACGAAGATCGCGTCTTCGAGCGGGTCGCCCTTCCGTAGCCAGATGGTGTTGGTCTCCGGGTCGACGACGGCGGGTACGTCGAGGTCGTCGTGGAATTCGATGGTGAAGCGCCCCAGGTGGTTGCCGGCTGCGAATCCCCGAGCTACCAGTGCAGAGGCGGCGTCTGCGATGGTCATGACCGAGTAGCGCGGATGATCTTTGTCTTGTTACTTGGAATTCACGGGGCCACTCGGTTGGCCGAATTTATTTCACGAATCTATGAAGATCGTGGCTTGTTCAACCTTCAACCGCTAGGGTGTGGCGCCGCTCACGACCGCTTGCGCCCCGGCTCGCGGTGGTCCCTCTTGCCTGGATCAACGACGATGAACCGCTCGGGGTTCGCCTCGATTTCGGCACGCGTCGGCGGCCGCAGCGCCCCAGGCCTCTTCATGCGCCGGCCGACTTCGGCGAGCAGCTCGTCGTCGCTGAGCTTGTCGGCGGTGGTGTTGACGAGCTTCAGCTTGGCTCCGGCTTCTTCCTCGGTGAGGAGGCCGGCGCGTACGACGAGTTCGAGGAGCGGCAGGTTGAGCGCTTCGGCGACGGGCCGCAGGTTGTCGATGGTGGGCACGGTTTTGCCGCCCATCCATCTGCTGAGGACGGGCTGTGCGATGCCCGTCTTCTCGGCGAGTTGGTATGCGGTCATGTCGCGTTGCTTGAGTTCGGCTCGTAGGTAGTCGCCGAACGGCCGCCCCCGATGGCTGTCCATAGCCGTGCATCGTACTTGCATGCATGCAAGTACGGCTAGCCCCACCTAACCTTTTTGCCCCGAACGCCGTAGTTACACGGTCGCAACTACTTGCATGCATGCATGGCATGTACTAACGTGCATGCATGCAAGCCACCTCCCCCAGCAACACCCCTAACTCCAGATCAGCGGAGCCCGCTCTGCGCGTCGACCGCGAGGTCTTGCTCGCGCACCGCGACGCCGCCGGCATTACCTCGAACGCGGCGCTGGCGGAACGCATCGGCGTGAACGAGTCGACCCTGCAGCGCGTGATCGGCAACCACGTCGAGCCGTCCACGCGGTTCATCGCTGGCGTGCTCAAGGCCTTGCCCAGAGCGAAGTTCGAGGACCTCTTCAAGTTCTGAACGTGCGAAGGCCCCGCATCGCCAGGAACCACCCCGGCGGCGGGGCCCTCAGGAGACGACCCACCACCCGCGAAGGAAGTGAACCGATGACGACAGCATACGACACGCGCCTGACCACCGCGCTGACGTTCATGGCCCTGCAGTTCGGTGTCGACGTTGAGCCGACGGACGACATCGTGCCGGACCCGTGCGTGCACTGCGGTGCGGAGGGCGCGGTGGCGAAGGTGAGGGTGTCGGCCGAGCCGAACCCGCACGAGACGCGCGAGGACTTCCGCAAGGAGTGCTGCCACCACTGCGTGCCGCGCCTGGTCAACGAGGCGAAGGCCGCGCACTGGGACCGCGCCGGGCACGAGGTGCTGGTCGAGGTGTCGCTGTGAGCGGCCTGGAGATCTTCGGCGCGCTCGCGACCGGTCTGCTGCTCGCACTGCTCATCGGCTTCGTGATCGAGGCGGCGAACGAGTTCGCGAACGCGCCGGCTCCGGCACAGCTCATCCCTGCCGCCGAGCTGGAGGACTTGGTGCGCCGCGAGTTCGAGCGCCAGCACGTCACCGATCCCGACGAAGGCATGCGGCAGCTTGCCGCCCTGGTTGGGCTGGAGCAGCGATGACGCTGGGGATCGCCGAGCATGTCGGCGCCTTCGAGGCTGGTTCGCCGGAATGGCACGCTGCCCGCGCGAACGCGATCACTGGCAGTCGCATCGCCGCGGTCATGGGCTTCAGCCCGTGGGAGTCCCGCTTCTCGCTGTGGCACCGCATGGCCGGAATGGTCTCGGACGAGGTCGAGAACGACCTGATGCGCTGGGGCAAACTGCTGGAACCGGTGATCCTCGGCGAGTACGCCCGTCAGCACGACGCCGAGCTGAACACCCGGCCGGGCACGTGGCGCAACAGTCTGCGGCCCTGGCAGGTCGCGAACGTCGACGCTCTCGGGCCGCGCATCGTCGAGGCGAAGTACTCGCCGATGACCGAGGGCTGGGGCGAGCAGGGAACCGACCAGATCCCGATCTACTACCGGGCGCAGTGCCTCTGGTACCTCGACACGTTCGGCGGCCCCGCGCAGGGCTTCGAGCGCGTCGACCTCGCCGTGTTCTTCGGCGTCACCGGCTATGCCGAGTACCACGTGGACTACTCGGCGGACGAGTGCCGGCTGATGCGCAACGAAGCCCGCGCGTTCCTCGACACCCTGCCGAACGGCGAGAGCCCCGGCGTCCGACCGGACATCGACGCCCACTCCTCGACCTGGCAGACCGTCCGCGAACTCCACCCGGACATCGACGACGAGGCGATCGAGGTCACGGACGACGTCGCGGTGCCGTACCTCAAAGCGCTCACGGCACTCGCGACCGCCGAAGAAGAGAAGGCCCGTGCCTCCGGCGTCCTGCTGGACGCGATGGGCCGAGCCCGCCGCGCCGTCCACAACGGGCAGCAGATCGCCATGCGCATCCCCGGCCGCGGCGACAAGCCGCCCTATCTCAAGCACACCCCGAAGAAGGCCCCTGGCCAGAAGGTGAGTCGAGCAGCATGACCGAAGCACAGACGATCACGGCGGCTGTCGCGACCCGCGACAACACGCCCGGCGGTCTCGTCAAGCAGTACTCGCAGAGCTTCACCGCCGTGCTGCCGTCGCACGTGAAGCCCGACACGTGGGTCCGGCTCGCGCAGGGCGCGCTGAAGAAGGGCAAGCGGGTTCCGGCGCCTGGCGGCGGCTCGTGCACCGAACTGGAGCTCGCCGCCACGAACAACCCCGGCGTGTTTCTGGCGTCGCTGCTGGAGTCCGCGCGCCTTGGCTTGGAGCCTGGCACCGAGCAGTACTACCTCACTCCGCGCAAGGTGAAGGGCAAGCTGGAGATCCTCGGAATCGTCGGCTACCAGGGCTACATCGAGTTGATGTTCCGAGCCGGTGCGATCTCCTCGGTGGTGGCCGAGTGCGTCTACGGCGGCGACGAGTTCGAGTACCAGCCCGGCGTGCACGAGCGGCCGATCCACCGCATCGACTGGGACTCCGAGGACCGCGGGCGCCTGCGCCTGGTCTACGCGTACGCGGTGATGAAGGACGGCGCGACATCGAAGGTCGTCGTGCTGAACAGGGCCGCGATCGAGAAAATCAAGGCCTCGTCGCAGGGCGCGAACTCCGAGTACTCGCCGTGGGTGAAGCACGAGGCGTCGATGTGGCTCAAGTCCGCGGTGCGCCAGCTCGCGAAGTGGGTGCCGACCTCAGCCGAGTACATGCGCGAGCAGTTGCGCGCGGCGCAGGAGGTGGCCGCCGAGCAGAGGCCGGCGGACTTCGCGCCTGGCGTCGAAGTTGACGGCGAGCCCGCGGACCTGTCGAACCTGCCGGTTGTGGACGACGGCGTCATCGACGGCGAAGTGGTCGACGAGTGATCTCCCCGGCGGACATGCCGAGGAAGCGGCCGGTGCACCCGTACCGGCCGCCCCTGGCCAAGCGCACCCCGGAGTGGCACTGCCGCAAGAAGTCCTACCCCACCAGGGAGGCGGCCGACGACTCACTCGGCGAGCTGTGGCAGCGCCGACGGGGCGGCCCGATCGAAGCCCACGCCTACCAGTGCCGGCGGCACGGCAACCGCGAGGTGTGGCACCTCACCAGACAGGACCAGGAAGGACGCGCCTAGTGACCAAGTACCAGGACGAGCCGGTCGACCGCCCGTCGTGCGGCACCTTGCCCGGCCACGACGCGCACCGCGCCGCGAACGAACGCGGCTGCGACGCGTGCGCCGAGGCCTACCGCCTGCACCGCAGGGGCTACCACATCCGCACCGGCAGGCAGGACAGCGTCCGCGTTCCGGTCGAGGTTCTCGGCGACCTGCTCCGCGAGATCGACAAACAGCCGGTGTTCCAGCGTCTCGTGGCCGCGCTCGGGCTGCCCGTCGCCGAGGCGTGCGTCGAGCGCCTGAACGCCACCGTGGACGAGGAGGTCGTCGAGCGGGCGATCGGCCGCGCCGAGAACTGGGCGATCCGGGACGCCGACCGGTTCCAGATCGGGCGCCCGCTGACGCACGCCGAGCAGCGGATCGTCGCGCGCCGTCTCGCCGAGCGCGGGCTGGGCACGAGCGCGATCAGCAAGGCCTGCCGGGTCGCCGGCACCACCGCGAAGCAACTTCACCTGGAGGTGACCGCAGCATGATCAAGAGCAAGACGCACGATCTCACCCCCGAGGACGCCGCCGAACTGCTCCGCCGACAGAACCTGTCGCGGCCCCTGTTCCAAGCGCTCTTTCAGACGACCGCGAAGTACGCGGCGGTCGACGAGGACCTCGGTCGCATCATCAGACGTCTGGTCACCACGCTCAACGGCGACGCGGTCGAGATGGACGACGGCAAGGTCGAGTACTTCGCGCGCGGACACGGCCGGATGCTGCTGGCGCTGGCCGAGGTGCGGCAGCCGCTCACGGTGCCGGACGCGCTGGTTCAGGCGCCCGCTGGCGGGTGGGGAGCGAAGGGCGTGCTGTGGCAGCACGTCTGCGGCCACGTTGAGGAGTGGCCGCGCGCTGAGGCGCCGGATTCGGGCGGCTGCGACGCGTGCGAGTCGGGCAGTCCGGACGCGTCGGACTGGCAGCCGTTGCTGGTGCCGCGCCGGGATGACCCCAACCAGATCATGATCCCGCTCGACGAGCTGGAGGCCGACCGTGGCTGAGCAGAAGTACGCGGGTGAGCCGTTCAGCGCTGGCGTCGCCCCGGAGGCGGGCGGCGAGATCAACGTTCAGGTGTCCGGCTGGGGCTGGTGGAACGTGTGGATCCGTGTCGAGTCCTACGTGGACGGCTTCGAGTCGACCGTGATGGACCCGCCCGACGCGCTCCGCTTGGCCCGCTACCTCGTCCGGGCAGCCGTTGTGTGCGCATGGAAGCGCCGCGCCGAACTCCGCCACATCCGCAAGATGGAGAGGAAGGCCCGCCGTGCCGCTTCGTGAACCGATCAACCCCCACGCAGCTGTGCACAAGCGGGCTGAGGTCCTGACGTACACCAACGGCGGGGGCCTGCCGCACGACGCCGGGCACGTGGTCGGCTACTACGCCTGCCCCACGTTCGTCATCGAACGCGACGACGGCACCCGGTTCTCCTGGGCAGCCGACCTCACCTTCGAGCACCCGACCTGCCGCGAGATCGAGGGTTCCACGGGCATCGCCTGTGGCCTCGACAGGCACCACGCACTCCCGCACATCGGTACCACCACCCCGGCGCAAGCCGAGGCCGGTGGTCACTCGATGACCGTCACCTGGCCGACCCCCGAGAGGACGCCATGACCGACCAGACCACGCTCGAACTGGCGTACGCGGACCGGCGTGCCGGACAGGCCGCCAACCTCGCCGCCGGCACCACCGGCCACCGCGACGACCGCACCGTCATCGAGATCGCCGTGGCCGTCTGCGCCCGCAACAACCGCCCGTTCACCGCCGACGACGTGCACCAGCTCGTCCGGCACGAACGGCCCGACGGCTACGACCGCAACCTCGTCTCGTCGGTGATGGGCACGTGGGCACAGGCCGGCCGGATCGTTCGCGAGCTCGAAGCCGGACTCAGCCCCAGCCGCAACCGCTCCCGCAAGGGCAGCCGCAACTCGTACTGGCGCGGCGCCCGCGACGGAAAGCAGGTCCTCCCGTGCCCCGCCTGATGAGCGTCGCGTTCACCGAGGACGCCGTGCGCAACCGCACCAAGACCGTCACCCGCCGCAAGGGCTGGACCTTCCTCAAGCCCGGCGACCGCCTCACCCTGTGCCGCAAGGTCATGGGCCGCAAGCCCGGCGAGCCGCTCGTCCGCGTCGCCGAGGTCGAGGTCGTCGAGGTGTGGCGGGAGCCACTCGGGATGGTCCTGCCGTCCTGGGGTCGCCGGAAGTACGGCGAGGCAGAGATGACCCGCGAGGGCTTCCCCGGCCTGGAGCCCGCCGAGTTCGTGCGCCGCTACTTCACCGAGGCACAGGGCATGACCGAGAACGACACCGTGACCCGGATCGAGTGGCGGTTCCTCGACGAGCCCGCCGCCTGACCTGTCCACCCGCGGGCCGCGCCAACTTCCCCTCGGCGCGGCCCGCACAGCCATTCACGCACCACGGAGACCACAGTGGACAGAGCCACCTACCTCGACAACCTCGTCCCCCTCGCCGTCCGCCTCGTCTGCGCCGTCCACGACGAAGGCCCCGCAGCCACCACCGCCGCGCTCGACGCCATCGCCGCCCTCGACGCACCGGACGATGTCCACCCCTGGACCGCGCTCGCCGTCACCCTCGCCGCCATGTCCGACCCCAACCGCGGCACCGAAGACACCCTCGGCTGGGTCCGCCACCTCGACCCCGGCACCGACGCACTCCCCATCCCCCATCAGAACATCAACACCCGCCTCGCGATCGAACTCGCCCTCGCCGGCAACCTCCCAGCACACGCCCTCACCAATGACGAAGGCGCCGAAGTCGTCCGCATCCTCCTCGAACGCGGCTGGCCCGAGAACGAGATCCGCGACCACCTCGACGGCGAACCCGCACTCATCCACCGCTGGGTCGTCCGCGAACACGCCGCCCGCGCACGAGGCGCCAAGAAGACCGGGACCGCCGCATGATCCCCAACTTCCTCATGCACGGCCGCTGCGCCGAAACCGACCCCGACGCGTTCTTCCCGACCAAGGGCGACGGCATCCGCCACGCCGTCCGAACCTGTTTGAGCTGCGAAGTCCGCGCCGAATGCCTCGCCTACGCCGTCGCCCGCCCCGAGCTCGACGGCATCTGGGGCGGCACCAGCAACCGGCAACGCGTAGCCATGCGCAACATCAAGGAACACCCCGGCGGCACCCTCGACGCCGAACCCGATCACGACGCGGCCTGAACCCCCGCCTCCCCACTCCCCCTCACCAGGAGAGGCAACCCTCGTGCGCATCCGCTCCATCAAGCCAGAGTTCTACCGCAGCGACGACATCGCCGGCCTCTCACGCGAGCACCGGCTCCTCTTCATCGCTCTCTGGTCCTACGTGGACGACAACGGTGTCGGCATCGACAGCGACCGGGCCATCGCCGCCGACTGCTTCGGCCTCGAAGACGACCCCGTCGAGACCCGCGAATTCGTTCGCGACGGCCTCGCGACACTCTCGCGAGCCTTGCTGGTAGCCCGCTACGAGGTCGCGGGCAAGCGCTACATCCACATCACCGGCTGGGACCGACACCAACGCGTCGACCGCCCCAACAAGCCCAGGTACCCCAGGCCACCTGCCGACCTCCCGCCCCCACCCGCAGACGAAACCCCAGATCAGGACACCTGGGAGCCGCCCGCCGAACCCCCCGACGAAGAAGACCCCGCGACACCCTCGCGACACCCTCGCGACACCCCCTCGACTGGAACAGAGGAACAGGGGAACAGGGGAACAGAGGCAGGTCGCTCCGCTCCCCCGCGCGAGCGCGCCCCCGCACGCCCCCGCGAGCGCGTGACCCCCGCCGAACTCAACACCACCGCCAGCCGACCCGACGCCTACCGACTCGTCGCCTCATGGGCCGACACCCTCAGCACCCCCGTGCTCAAACCCCAACAACGCGAACTCGCCAAACACGTCACCACCCTCCTGAGCCAAGGCGCCCAACTCCCCATCCTCCGAGACGCCCTCGACCTCTGGGCCGTCGAAGGACGATCACCCAACTACCTCCCCCACGCCTACACCGAAGCCGCCCGAGCAGCCCGAGCAGAGGCCAACGGAGGGCACTCCACGCGGGACGTCCGGGGGTCGCGTGCGCATTCGCCCGCACGGTCGGCTCGTGGCGAGAAGGTCCGCGGCTGGCTGAGCCTCACCCAACCCACCACCGAGGAGCCCTCCGGTTGGGCCCCTCGCATGATCGAAGGAGGCACCCGTGACGCGGGATGAACTCGCAGTGCTGATGGGCGTGGCGTCCGGTGTGGACCGGTACTTCCCGGCTGCAGACGATGACGTGCTGGATGCCTGGTACGAGCTGCTGGCCGACATCCCGGCTGCGGCGGCACGGGAGGCGTTCCGGCACCACTATCGGGGCACGTCGGAGACGATCACGCCCTACGACATCGCGAACTACTGGCGGGCCCGCCGACAGCAGCCGCCGGTCGGCGCCGGGGCGGTGCGCAACGACGCGCAGATCCAAGCCGGTGTGGATCGCGCGCTGGCGGCCCTGGTGGAGCGGAAGGCGCTGAAGTCCGGGGAGGACCTGAACACGGCGCAGGCGATCGCTGAGGGCGAGACCGCGGTACGGCGCTTGTACCGGTCGGTGCCGTGTCCGGTGTGCCAAGCCGAGCCCAGCCGGCCGTGCGTGACGTGGAAGGGCCAGCCGTTGACGAAGTCGCCGGCACATCCGGCGCGCATCGAGGCCGCCCAGGCGGGAGTTCGTGTCACCTCTGACGAGTCTTCGCGTGCCTAGCTACTTGCATGCATGCACGTAGTATACTAACGTGCACGCATCACCTCAGGTGACACCAAGCAACTGGAGACGACATGCAGACCGAAACCAGCCGCCTGACCAGCGGCACCGAGACCATCGAGGCCAGAGCCCTCCGCTCCGGCGACACGATCATCGACCCCGCCACCGGCGAACGGCAGTCCATCCACCTGGCCACCCGCTACGGCGCCCTGGTCATGATCTGGACCGACACCGTGCAGGGCTTCGCGCTCTCGCCGAGCCTCACGCTCACCATCGCCCGCCGCGACGTCCCCAAGCGCAACCCGCTGCGGCACGACCTGCTCGCGGTCGGCGCCGTCCTGCTGCTGCCGCTCGTCGAGTGGTGGGACGACCGCCGCCCGCTGGAGCGGTTCGCCGCCGTCGCCCGCGTCACGGTCGTGCTCGCCTGCGTCGCCGTCGTCGTCCTCATCGGCGGCTGCCGGCCCAGCGTCGAGCAGGGCACCGTCGACAAGCTCAACAACGCGGCGGTGACCCGATGAGCGACCGCAACCAGCTCGCCGCCGACCTCGCGCGCATCAGCTTCGAGGTCCTGAACAAGCTCGCGATCATCGACGATGTTCCGCAGATCGCGGGCGTCAACTTCAACCTGATGACCATCACCGCCCAAGCGGGCGTCGAGATCCAGATGATGCCGCGCGCCACGCCGAGCGACCTCGCCGGCTGGGCCGAACTGTTCGAGGCCAACGTCGTCATCGAGCAGGAGTCCAACCGCTTCGGCATCACGATCACGTGCGACGCCTACCAGCACCCCGTGCGCCTCTGGTCCGGCATGGACTTCGCGACCGCCGTCGCGTTCTACGCCAAGGCCGGACTCGACGCGAACGAGAAGCGCCACGAGCTCACCGCGCAGCAGCTGCGCGAGTTGGCCGCCGAGGCGGTGCAGCCGTGAGCTGGTTCAGCAAGAGCAAGCCTGAGCCGCAGGACAACGACAACACCACGGACACGTGGCACGTCAAGACGGTCCTGTCCACCAAGCCCGGCCACCGCGTCCTCCGCAAGGAGCGCTGCGACTGCGCACACGGCCAGGCAAGCGGTCAGTGCATGGCCTACGAAACCCCCAGCTCATGAGCGCGGACGAGGAGACCACGGTGGCTGACGACCAGATCCCGCGCGAAGCCGTCGACGGCTTCCCCTGGTGCGACACCTGCAAGCAGCCAGCCGTGTGGAGCGAGTTCAACGGCTGGCGCCACTCCACCGCCGAGTACCGCTTCGGCCTGCCGCAGCACCTGGACAACTCAGGCCACGAGGTCACGGCCAAGGAGTGGACCAACACGCCGCAGTGGGGCAACGCGTGACCGCGCCCAAGGTGCACGACGAGCCGGTCGGCCACACCGCCGGCCAGCTCGTCACCTGGCGCGACACCGAAGCCGTCCTCCTCGACGCCGACGGCCCCTGGCCCACCGTCCTCCCCGTCGACAGCAACGTCGGCTGGAGCGTCCACGAAACCGAGGTGAGCCCGCGGTGAAAATCGGCAGCCTGTTCACCGGCTACGGCGGCCTCGACCAAGCCGCACGCGCCGTGTTCGGAGGCGAACTCGCCTGGGTGTGCGACAACCACCCCTCCGCCGTCACCCTGCTCCAGCACCGGCACCCCGACGTGCCCAACCTCGGCGACATCACGGGCGTGGACTGGGAGCAGGTCGAGCCCGTCGACGTGCTCGCCGCGGGCTTCCCCTGCACCGACATCAGCGTCGCCGGCAAACGTGCCGGGATCGAAGGAGCGCAGAGTGGCCTCTGGTCCCACGTCGTCGCAGCCGTTCGCGTTCTACGACCCCGACACGTCGTCCTGGAGAACGTCTCTGCCCTCCTTGTTCGAGGACTTGACCGAGTCGCCGCCGACCTGGCCGCGCTCGGGTATGACCTCCGCTGGGTTTGCCTACGCGCTTCCGACGTCGGCGCACCCCACCGCCGCGACCGTTGGTTCGGATACGCCACACCTGCCGACGCCGACAGCGCGGGATGGCAAGGGTCCGAACCAACGCGGCGACACAACGTGCCTGCGCGGTGCGTTGTTGCCCACGCCGAAGGCCTCGGACACCGGGACGCCGGGTCGGCGCGCGTCACCGGGCTTCAGGCCGCCGCTGTCGCAGGTGGTGAACGAGCAGTTGCTGCCGACACCGACTGCGGCGGACGCGGACCGGTCGAGCGCGACCTACGTGCGGGGCAACCCGACGCTCGTGGGGGCGCTGCTGCCGACGCCCACCGCGGCGGACTACGGGACCAACCAGTCGCCGAGCCTTGGCGCAGCGGTGCGCCCGTCGCTGTCGAGTCTCGCGCGCACGTGGACTGGGGACAGTTCGAGCCCGCCATCCGACGCTGGGAAGCCGTCCTAGGCAGGCCTGTCCCGGCACCGACCGTGTGGTCCGCCGCCTACCGCAAGGCGCGTCAGCTCCGGATGGAGTGCCGCCACCCGAAGCCAGTCGGCATGCGCGGATCGCTGCGTCCGGCGTGGGTGCTCAACCCGCGGTTCGTCGAGTGGCTGATGGGTCTCCCGGCCGGCTGGGTCACCGACGTGCCCGACCTGTCCCGGTCGCAGCAGCTGCGACTGCTCGGCAACGGCGTCGTGCCGCAGCAAGGCGAGGCCGCCCTGCTGCGTCTGCTGCTCGGAATCGGGCGGAGACGCAAGCGCAAGGCGGGCGCCGCATGACCCCCCGCGCGTTCTGGGACCGCCACGGCGACCTGTGGGAGCTGGACCCGGCCGGCCGCAACTGCCGCCTCGTGTGGGCGTCCGGCGAGCACGGGCCGCGCACGTTCTCGGGCGGCTGGGTGCCGCTCTGGTACGCGCGTCCGCTGCTCGAACCGCTGATCCCTGCCGCGTGACCGGTGCCGGCCCGCCCCCTGCACCACCCTCACCCGCTAACCGTCCCTGGAGGACATCGTGTCTGAAACCCAGGCTCTGCTCGACGCAGCCACCGAGGCGATGGGGCCGCCCCGCGCGATCGAGCCCGAACAGTTCGAAGTGACCGCCGCCGCCGTCACCGCCGCCGTGCTGCGCGCCCTGTCCGCGCTCGTCGACGACGCCGAGAACGCCGGCATCGAATGGCCGGACTCGGGCGACCTGTCGCTGCTCGCGGACGCCATCGACCCGCCAGCCGAAGGGGACGGTGGGAGATGACCGAGGACGAGTTCGTGCCGTGCCGTCCCGGCTGCTGGACGTGCAAGCCCGGACCGTGGGTGACCGCCGGAGCGATGCGCTGGACGCCCACCGGCGCCCCGTACCCGGTCGGCCCGTCCGTCGAGCCGTACCGCGGCCGGCCGATCGCGCCCGAGGTCCGCGGGCTGGAGTTCCACGGCGCCTACGTGGACGAGATTGCCGCGATGCCCGAGAGACCGGAGCCGAAGCCCGTTCCCCGCCGCCCGCTGGTCGCGGGCCTCATCCGGAGGTTGCACCCGTGAACCGGCCCCTGAACGCCCGCGGCTGGGCTCTCGTGCTCGCCGCCGTCATCCTGCTCGACGACGTCACCGAGCTGCTCGACGAGGTGTCGGGCTGGCGGATCGGCGTGCTCGTCGCCGACCTGGTGCTCATCGCGTGGATGCTGCTCGCCTTCTACGGCAAGCGGCCCGCCGCGGAGCCGGGGCGGTGAGGCGCGTGGCGTTCGCAGTGCAGTTCCTCGGCGCGATCGTCGTGGTCGCCGTCGCGATCGTCGTGGTCGCGGTCATGCACGTCCCCGACACCGTGCCGGACGAGCCGGCCGATCTGCCGCTGCCGGACGGCAACACCCGCGGCGACGACCTGCTCACCTGGGCGGCCGAACACCCCGACCGCACCCACGCGCCCGAGTACCTGGAGGACCTGTGACGATCCCGCCCGCAGTGCGAGCGCGCGCCGCCGAGGCGATCGCCAAGGCCGACGGCCGACAGCTCGGACTCGAACCGCTCGCCGACGCCACGTACGAGCAGATGGCCGACGCGGTGCTGGAGATCGTCTCGGAACGACTGGAGTCCGCGGGCGCGCTGATGACTGAGTTCCAGCGACTCGCCGAGTTCGTGCGGCAGCGCAACCTTGTGCTGTCCGGCCTGCTGCGCGGCATGGCCCGGCGCGCGGTCCAGTACCGCCGGGCCGTCGACGCGATGCACCGACAACTGACCAGCGAGCACGCCCAGGCCGTCGAGGACTGGGGCCGTAACGACGAGGCCATGCTCGCCGAGAACCAGCGGCTCGCTGACCAAGTCCAGCGTCTCACCGCCGAGCTCGCGGCCCGTGACGGGATCATCAGCGGGTGGGTCCGGCAGGACGAACGCCGCCGCGCCAAGCCGAACCCGTGGTTCACGCCCGCCGCCGAGTTCCCGCTCGAAGCGGCCGAACGCGCCGACCGCGAAGCCGCGCACCGCCCGTCGATCGGGTACGCGTTCAGCCCTCAGGAGCACCGCGAGGAACAGGTCGACCTCGAATCGCTGACCGGCGCCGCCGCGTTCGACCGCGCGTTCCCGCCCGCATGCGGGCAGATCCACGACGGAACCGAGTGCCTCGAACCGCGCGTGCCCGAGACGAACGGCTGCTGGGTCCACTACGGGCCGCCCGAGGCGGCACCGCTCACCGCCGGCGAGTTGGACGAAGTCCTCGACCTCGACGCGGACACCGTGCGCACTCCAGGCGAGCCGAGGGTGTGGCGCGAGGGCGACCTGGAGCCCACCGAGCTGGGGCTGGTCCTCAAGTCCTCGGACGGCGTCACGTGGTGGCGCAAGGGCAACGGCGAGTGGTGCGGCAGCGCGGGCTACTCGATGTCGACGTGGGTCGGCCTGATGTGCCACAAGCTCCGACTCACGGAGCACCGCAGCCTCGACGCCGAGGCGGGCCCGTGACGACCGTCGAGCTTCCCCGCGTGCCCTGGAGCGTGCCGGACTGGCACGAGCGCGGCGCCTGCCAGCTGTTCCCGGAGCTCGACTGGATCGAAGCCAAGGCCAAGAGCCCGCAGGCGCTCGCGTGCAAGACGATCTGCGCCGCCTGCCCCGTCCGCTACGACTGCGCCATCAGCGCCCTCGAACGCGGCGAACCCAACGGCATCTGGGGCGGACTCGACCGTGCCGACCGCAAGAAGATCGCCGTCGAGTTCGGGTTCCCCCTGCCCGGCGACCCGCCGCCGCACGGCACCCACGCCCGCCGCGTCAAATGGGGCTGCACCTGCAGGCCATGCAAAGACGGCCACGCCCTGTACGAGCGTGAACGCCGGTTCCGGGCCCGCGCGATGGCGGTGTGGTCGCGGCCGCTGCTCGTGCTCACCGTGCCGTTCAAGGCCGGACGGCGCCTCGCCGGGGCCGGCCAGTACCTGCTGCCGCTCGACGTCCCGGCCCCGCTGGGCGCCGAACGCGAGCAGCAGCCCGACGAGGCCGCCATACCGGCCGCAGCCTGAGAGGATGACCGACGTGGATGACCTGGTGACGTGGCTGCGCGAGCAGATCACCGAGGACCGACAGGTCGCGCACGCGGCACATAGCCGCGTAGAACACGGCACCGAGCGGTGGTACGGGAAGGACGCTCGGATCGTTGACGGCGTGGGACACCTCATCGTCACGCACTCGTGGGTGAACGAGATCGCCCACATCGTCCGCCACGACCCGCGCACCGTGCTGGCCCAGTGCGACGCGCACGAGGCGATCCTCGATCTGTTCGAGTACGTGTGCGACAGCAGCAATGACCAGAGGTCGGACGAGCAAGGCGTTCTCATGTCCAATCCCGTTGCCCGGCGACGGATGCGTGACGTGGTCCGGCGGCTCGGCCTGGCCTACCGGCACCGCCCCGGCTACCGCGACGAGTGGAGATGGAAGTCCGCTTGACACGGAATCGAACAGGTGTGCGAGACTCTGCGCCGCCCGGCTGGAATGGGAAGCCAGCCGGGCACCCACACCAGGAGACACGCATGCCACCCCCGCGCCCGCTGTTCGTCACCGAGATCATCCCCGCCACCATCCAGACCCTGCAGGAACGCCACCAACGCATCCTCGCCATAACCGGTGCCGGCGGGTTCGTCACCGACCCCGAACTCCAACGCGTCCTTGACCTGTGCAAACAGATCCTGGAACCGCCACAGCAGTAGGTGACAGCACGCGGCGACCATCACCGCGTGCCGAACCCGCAGAACCGCACACCGGACCACATCCGCGCCGAGGTCGCGGACTACATCCGCGCGCACGCCGGCACCCCCGAAGGCTCTGTCCGAGCCATCGCCCGCCGCTTCGGCATCGGCAAGACCACCGTCGGAGTCATCGCCGACGAGCACGGCCTCGGCGACGCCTGGCTGGAAGGCGCCGAGCAGACAGCTGCCGCCACCGAAGCCCGTCGCGTCCACCTCGGACGCCAGCGCGCTCTGCTCCAGGAAGACCTGCTCGACTCAGCCGCCGACCTGGTCGACCGGATCCACGACGAGGTCGTGCACCTGAACGTCGTCAAGGACGGCGGCGAAGATGGCGGCGAACACGTCGAGCACACTGTTCTCCCGCCTGGCCCCGCCGACTACCGCGCGATGTCCGCTGCCATCGCCACCTTCTCCAAGGCCGCCGTCGACCTCGCCAAGCTGGACAACGACACCAGTCGCACCGATGCCTCGGTTGGCCTGCTCGATCGGTTCTGGGAAGCGCTCGTCAACGACCCCGAGACCATCGGTGACGACGAAGACGACGAGGCCCCGACACCCAGCGAGCCCGTCGAGTGAAAAGCACGCTCGTCCCGACGAGCGTCTTCAAGCTCGTCCCGCTGAGCCGCAAGCAGAAGCGGTCGATCTTCCGCGCCAACGCCCGCATCAACCTATGGGACGGCGCGGTCCGGTCCGGCAAGACCGTCGGAAGCATCATCCGCTGGCTCAAGTTCGTGCGCGACGCACCCAAGCGCGGCGCGCTCGTCATCATGGGCCGCACGAAGGACAGCATCGCCCGCAACGTGCTCGACGTCATCGCCGACATCGACCCCGGTGCCATCGTCTTCACCCGCGGCGCACCCACCTGCAAGATCTACGGCCGCGAAGTGCACGTCGTCGGCGCGCACGACGTCAAAGCCGAGGCCACCATCCGCGGTTGGACGCTGTACGGGGCGTACGTCGACGAGGCGACGGTCATCCCGCACGTGGTGTGGAAGCAGCTCCTCAACCGCTTGTCGGTGCCGGGCGCGAAGCTGTTCGCGACGACCAACCCGGACACGCCGTCGCACTGGTTGATGAAGGAGTTCATCAGGAAGCTCGAACTGCCAATCGGCCACAAGGACCGGCCGAACATGGTCCGCTTCCAGTTCCGGCTGCCCGACAACCCCTCGCTGGACGACGACTACAAGCGGTCGCTGATCGCCGAGAACCACGGCCTCTGGTACGACCGCAACATCGACGGCAAGTGGGTCGCCGCCGAAGGCGCCATCTACGGCCTGCTCGACGACAAGGTGCACTGCAAGCCAGCACCGCCGCCCGACCGGTGGCAGCAGGCCTGGGTCGGCATCGACTACGGCACCTCGAACCCCACGCACGCCGTGCTGATGGTGCTGGCCGCCGACGATTCCGGCCGTGACGCGTTCTGGGTCGTCGCCGAGTGGCAGCACAACGGTCGTGAGAAGGGCCAGCTGACCGCCGCGGAGCAGTCCGCGCGCATGGCCGCGTGGGCGGCGCCGATCGTCGAGCCCTCTGGCCTCGGGTTCGTGACCGTGCTCGACCCCTCGGCCGCCCCGCTGCGCGTGCAACTGCGTGCTGACGGCTGGCCTGGTGTCCGCGGCGCCGACAACCGCGTGGAGCTCGGGCTGCAGGCGTGCCTGTCGCTGTTCGGTGGGGAACGCCTGTACGTCGACAAGGCGCGCTGCCCGATCCTGTGGGACGAACTGACCGGGTACGTGTGGGACGAGAAGGCTCTCGAACGCGGCGAGGACGAGCAGCCGTTGAAGGTCAACGACCACGGCCCGGACGCCCTTCGCTACGCGGTCATGGCCGGCCGCATGATCTGGCGGGCGTGGCTGCCCAATCTCGCGAGCACGGCCGACGCTAGGACTGCGGCATGAGCTTCGGTGCGTGCTGCGGGCACAGCGTCGCGGCCGCGGCCGACAGCACACGCTCCGACTTCGCCCGCTCGGCTGTGCCCGTCGCGCCCGCGTTGTCCATGAGCTGCTGGACGGTCAGGCCCTCGCCGAAGTACCGGCAGTACATGTCGCCCTCGGCGTAGACGATCTGCTCGTCAGCCGGGCCGTGCACGACGCCCTGGTCGCGCAGCATCTTCACGAAGGTGTCCTTCGCGTTCGCCGCCGGCGTCGCCTCCGTCGCGGTGGCGGTGCTCTGGGTGCCGGCCCTCACCGGTTGGTCGTTCGCCGCGAGCAGGGCCGCGGTGCCGCCGGCAAGTCCAGCCAGCGCGAACGCCCCTGCGAGCACGGCCATCGTTCGACGTTGCATGTCCACCCCTGCCGGCAGTCGTCTCCACCTCGTGTGGTCGCCCTCGACCGTGGACGTGTTACGGGTGACACGCGTTGCGCAACGTCACCTGTGCGGCTCATCCAGGGACCGTAGATGGTGGCGAAGCGCGAAGCCCACGCCGAGGTGACACCCCACCCCGAGCGTGGGCATCGTGCTGATCGAGCCCGGAACGATGTGGCCGCCCCCAGGGCATTGGACCCTCCGCGCCTACTGGCAGTCGCACCGGGCCTGGTGGAGCGGCGACCTGACGGCCCTGCGCACCCGCACGCCCACAACCGCCCCCGGTGGCTACTGGGCGCGCATGGCGTACAAGCCCGGTGAACGCCAGGTGCACGTGCCGATCGCCGCGGACATCGCCCGCACCTCTGCCGATCTCGTCGCCGGGGACACGCCGCACATCGACTGGGAAGACCAGCAGGCCGAGCCCGCCAAGCCCGCGGATGGTGAGGCGCCAGCGAAGCCGAAGAAGAGCCCGGTCCAGGAAGCGTGGGACGGGATCGCGCAGCGCATCGGCTTCGCGAACAAGCTCCTGGAGGGTGTCGAGACGGGCTCGGCCGTCGGCGGCTGGTACCTGAAGCCCGCATGGGATGAGCGGCTCGGCAAGCGGCCGCTGCTCACCATCGTGGCCGGCGACCAAGCGCTGCCGACGTTCCTGTTCGGCGAGCTGCTGGCGGTCACGTTCGTCACCGAGCTGCCCGCCCCGGCGGACTGGACGCAGCGCCGCGACTCGACCGAGGTGTGGCGGTGGCTGGAGCACCACGAGCCTGGCCAGATCCGACACGAGCTGTGGCGCGGCACGCTGACCCACATCGGCTCTCCGCAGCCGCTCGCCGACCACCCGACGACGAAGCAGTTCCTGCCGGTCATAGACACGACGCCGATCAAGCCAGGGCTGCTGGTCGAGTTCGTGCCGAACAACCTGCCCAACCCGCTCGACACCACGGTTCCACTGGGCCGCTCGGACTTCCAGGGCTGCGAGACCCTGTTCGACGCGCTCGACGAGGCGATGGCGTCGTGGATGCGGGACATCGAGCTCGCCAAGGCCCGCATCCTCGCTTCCGAGGACATGCTCACGCCGACCGCCGGCAGGGGCGGGATCCTCGGCGGCCTGTTCGGCAAGGGCAACACGACCGCCGCGAAGGCGTTCGATGTGGACGCCAAGGTGTTCGTGCCGCTGAACATGCCGGTAGAGGACAGCGACGGCAAGCCTGTCCCGATCCAGCTGATCCAGCCGGAGATCCGGTTCGAGGCGCACGAGCGCACCGTCCTGCAGCTCATCGAGCAGATCGTCAGCCGCGCCGGGTACGCGCCGCAGTCGTTCGGCATGCACGTCGAGGGCCAGTTGTCCGGCACGGCGATGCGTCGGCGTGCGGAGAAGTCGTACCGCACCCGCGACCGCAAGCGCCGCTATCTGCGTCCCGCGCTGGAGTCGATCGCCGAGACGCTGATGCGACTCAACGCCGTGCTGAACCCCGGCGCCCCGGTGCCGGACGGCCCGCCGACGCTGGTGTGGCGGGAGGCCGACCAGGCGGACCCGCTGGAGATGGCGCAGGTGATCGAGCTGCTCACCCGCGCGCGTGCCGCGTCGCGCGAGGTGCGGGTGCGCCAGGCCCACCCCGATTGGGACGACACCCAGGTCCAGGAGGAGGTGGCGCGGCTGGCGAAGGAGGACGAGGAGCTCAACGCGCTCTCGCCGCTGCTGGGCCCGACCGAGGACGACCACCCCGAAGACGTCCCGCCGCCGAAGCCGGACGAGGAGTAGCGGGTGAAGGGCGTCAACCCCGCCGACGCCTCCCGCGTCCTCAAGACCCTCGTGGACGTGTGGGACACCGCCGCCGAACGCATGCTTCTCACCGTCGCCCGGCGGCTGGCGCGCGGCATCGACGAGCCGGGCTGGGCGGAACAGAAGTCCCGCGAAGCCCTCGCGGTGTCCGGCGAGCTGCGCGGCATCATGCGGCAGGTGCCGACCGAGGAGACCGCCGTCGCCGCGCTGCAGGAGGCGTACGCGCTCGGTGAGCGGGCGGCCGAGTCGCTGGGTGAGCGGTTCGTCGCGAGCAACCCGTCGAAGGTGATCCGGCTGGCGACGCTGTTCGCGCGGAAGCTGCGGGGCACCTACGTTCCCGTCACGCGCGCGCATGAGGACGTGTTTCAGCGTGCAGTGACCGAGTCCGAGTTGCTGATGCAGACGGGCACGATGGTGCGCCGCGAAGCCGTGGCGTCCACCGTGGACCGGCTGCTGACCGAGGGCGTCGACCGGTTCGCGGCCGGCGACGGGAAGCGCTGGCACCTCGACGCCTACGTGCGCATGGCCGGCCGGACGGTCGCCCAGCACACGATGATCGAAGGCCAGTTGGACGGCATGGTCGCGCGCGGCAAGGACCTGGTCGTCATCTCCGACTCGGTGCGCGAGTGCAGGCTGTGCCGCCCGTGGGAGTCGAAGCTGCTCTCGATCTCCGGCTCGTCGGTCGGGGCCGAGGTGGACGGGCTCGTGGTGGTGGGCTCGGTCGCCGAGGCGCGCGCGGCTGGCCTGTGGCATCCGAACTGCACGCACCGCGCCGACCCGTACGTCTCTGGTCTCACGCGCGTGCCCGAGCCGCGCGAGAACCCAGAGGGGTATGAGCAGCAGCAGAAGCTGCGGCGGCTGGAGCGCGAGGTCCGGCAGTTGAAGCGGACGCTGCTCGCGGTGCAGCAGCTCGGCGACACGCAGGCGGCGCGGGATCTGCGGCGGAAGATCCGGGTGAAGAGCGAGCAGATCGCGGCGCACACAGAGGCGTCGGGCCTGAACCGCCGGCGTGAGCGGGAACGCCTGGTCGGCGGCTAGTCCGGCTCGGTGACAGCACCCCGACACGGTCGCCCCATGACCCCGCAGACCTTTCGCAAGAAGCCCGTCGAGATCCAGGCGCGGCAGCTCACGGCCGAGAACGTCGCAGAGGTGGCTGAGTGGTGCGGCGGGCTGAACGTCGCCGACCTGGAGTGGGACTACAGTCAAGGCGCGTACTACGTTCCTGACGGCGGCGGCTACGTCTTCGCGCCGTTCAAGACACCGGGCCTCGTCATCCGCACCCTGGAGGGCGACCACTTCGCCGAGTTGACCAGCTTCGTCATCTGCGGCGTCAAGGGCGAGTTCTACTCGTGCAAGGCGGACATCTTCGCGGCCACGTACGAGCGCATCTGACCGAGAGGTGACAGCGTGCCGTGACCCTCCGGTCATGGCACGCACCCTCATCGGCAAGCTCACCACCACCAGAGCGGGCGCCGAGCCCGCCATGACCAACGTGGACGCCACGGCCAGTCCGGACGGCATGTACTTCCCGTGGACCCCGACCGCGCGTCTCCTCGTGAAGACCGGCGGCACGGCCACGAACGTCACCATCGACGTCGCCACCCAGGTGGACGGCCTCGACGTCACCGACCGCGTCGTTGCCGTGGCCGCGACCACGCCGGTCGGCGAGTTCATTGGGCCGTTTGGCCCCGAGTACAAGCACGCGGACGGCAACGTCCGAGTGAACTTCTCGTCCGCCACCAACGCCACCTGCTGCATCATCGACTGACCGGTGACACGCGGATCGGACGGTGGCGGGGTGTCGAACCCCGCAGCGCCACAGGGCGCCCCCGCCGCCACCCCGCCCGCACCCGTCGCGCCCGAGGGCGGCCAGCCCCCGGCCGCCGCGACCCCGCCCGCGCCCACTCCCCCGGCCAGCACGCCCGCGCCGCAGGGCACGCCGCCCGCGCAGCCCCCGGCCGGTCAGCCCGGCGGCGAGAAGACGTTCACGCAGGCCGACCTCGACCGGATCATCGGCGAGCGGCTGGAGAAGCAGCAGAAGGCACTGCAGAGCCAGCAGTCCGAGCAGATGAAGAAGCTCGCCGAGGCGATGGGCTGGCAGAACCCCGAAGGCGCCCCCGACCCTGCGAAGCTCTTGGAGCAGGCCCAGCAGCAGGCCAACGCCTACCAGCAGCAGGCGCAGTCGGCGATGGCCGAAGCCCTCGCCGCACAGGCCGGCATCAGGCCCGAACGCGTCGGCACGTTCGCGAAGCTCGTCGACCTCGCCGGAGCGTTGAAGGACGTCGACCCCACCAGTGGCGACGCCGTGCGCACCGCCATCAAGTCCGCGGTCGACGCGAAGGCCGCCGAGTTCCCCGAGTGGAAGGGCGCCGTGCTGCCCGGCTCGTCCGGTGGTGACGGCCAGGGCGGCGCCACGCCGAGCCTTGACGAGCGCATCGCCGCCGCCACGAAGGCCGGCAACCACGCCCTCGCGATCTCCCTGCAGCGACAGAAAGCGCGCGAGCAGGCAGGCAGGTAACACACGGCCTGCACGGTGGTGCCCGAACGCAGGTAACCCGCCCGGCCCACTGCACCGGGCACCACGGAGGTATATCGCTCGAACTCCGCGAGCAGCCAGCTAGCACGGATGCACGAGGAGAACCATCATGGCCGGAATCACCGGTCTCGGCACCACGTTCAACCTGCCGAACTACACGGGCCAGCTGTTCGCCCTGACGCCGGAGGACACGCCGTTGCTGTCCGCGATCGGCGGCCTGACCGGCGGCGGCCAGACCACCTCGACGGAGTTCGAGTGGCAGACCTACGACCTGCGCGACCCCGGTCAGCGCACCAAGGTCGAGGGCGCCGACGCGCCGACCGCCGAGGAGCGGACGCGCGGGAACGTCACGAACGTCGTGCAGATCCACCACGAGGCCGTCTCGGTGTCGTACACCAAGCAGGCCGCGGTCGGGAACCTGGCCTCGCCGCAGTCGGCGCCGTACAACCACCCCGGCGGCGGCCCGAACCCGGTCACGAACGAGATGGACTGGCAGGTCGTGCAGGCCATCAAGTCCATCGCGCTCGACGTGAACTGGTCGTTCTGGAACGGCCAGTACCAGAAGCCGACGACCAACGCCTCCGCCCGCCAGACCAAGGGCCTGCTCGCGGCGATCACCACGAACCGCATCGCCAAGGCCGCGACCGTCACCGGTGCGTCCTCGGCGACGGACACCGTCACCTCGACCGCGCACGGCCTGTCCAACGACGACAAGATCGTATTCCGCAACACGGGTGTCGCCACGAACATCGTCGCCGGCCGCGTCTACTACGTCCGCGACGTCGCGGCCAACACCTTCAAGGTGGCCACGTCGCTCGGCGGCACCGCGCTCACGCTCGGCACCGCGACCGGCCTCTCGTACGTCGAGCCGTGGACCACCGACCTGTCCACCGACCACGTCAGCGACATCATGCAGATGTGCTACGACAACGGCGGCCTGTCGGAGCAGAGCACCGCGACCCTGGCGTGCAACAGCATCCAGAAGCGCGCCCTGACGAAGGCGTTCGGCAACGCCTACGGCAAGTTCCAGGAGACCACCCGCAACGTCGGCGGCCTCGACCTCACCACGATCGTGACCGACTTCGGCACGCTCAACGTCATGCTCGACCGGCACCTGCCCCAGGACATGATCGTCCCGGTGTCGCTGGAGCAGCTCATGCCCGTCCTGCTGAACATCCCCGGCAAGGGCGTGTTCTTCGAGGAGGAGCTCGCCAAGACCGGCGCCTCGGAGCGCTCGCAGATCTACGGCGAGATCGGCCTCAAGTGGGGCAACGAGCGCGCCCACGGTGTCCTGGAGGGGCTGAAGGTCTGATGCCTACCTTCGAGCGCTTCAGCGGCGCCCACCGCGCCGCTCTCGTCCGCACGCACGACAAGGCCGAGATCGCCAAGTACCGGCGTCTCGCCGAGGACGGCACCGACGGCTGGCGCGAGGTCAAGGAGTCGAAGCCGGCCAAGGCCGAGACGCCGAAGGCCCAGCCGCTGACCGACGCAGAGAAGAAGGCCGCGGTCGACGCGAAGCTGCTGGCGAACGCCGGCGCCGAGCACGACCCCGCCGAGATCCGCGCGAAGCTCGCTGAGCTGGCCGCGAAGTAGAACGTGGTGCCTGGGCCCGTGGCGGTCGCGCCGTCTGCGGGGAAGGTGGGCCCTCGGGTCCAGGCATCCACCCCTTGTCATACCTGTCTGGGAGGATCGTCGGCATGCCGTGGCTTGGGCACGCGCCGGACGCGCCGGACACCCACAAGATGTGGGCGGATCGGGACTCAGCAATGGAGGCTGCGTTGCGCGCCTCGGGCTGGCGTCACGAGGTGCCCGCGCCCGGCTCCGACGAGCCTCCCGTGAACGAACCGCCGGCCGAACTCGCGGCCGCGGACCAGCCTCCGGTCGTTGAACTGCCAGCCCCGGAACCGAGGAAAAGGGGCGGTCGTGGATGACGGCACCGCGCACGCGTTCGGTCGCGTCGAGGGCAAGTTGGACCGGCTGTTCGACGAGGTGTCGGCGCAAGGCCGCACCCTCGCGGAGCACGGCATTCGTCTGGCGCACGTCGAGGACGACGTCGAGGACCTGAAGACCCGCAACAACGCCGACGACCGCCACGGGATCACGGTCCGCGGTTCGATCTTCGTGGGCCTGTGCACGGTGGTCGCGTCTGGCGTGGTGACGTCGCTCGTCACGGTGCTCGGCAAGTAGCTGGGTGACACCTCGCCCGCAGCGTTGATGTGTGGCAGAGGTCAGTTACCCGTTCCAGAGTGGCGCCGGTACGTCGGTTACCGAACTGGCGTGGTCGCGCATGGCGCGCCTGTTCGCCGCGGACGGCATCCCGCCCGGCACGCCCTACGTGTCGCTGGGCGCGGGCCTGAACTTCGTGCTGCCGGCGGGGTTCGAGGCGCTGGTGCGCGGCATGTACTACCGGGTGGAGTCGTCGGCGACGACGAAGACCGGTGTCGCGAACGCGAACACCCTGCCGCGCGTCGACCGGCTTGTGCTGCGCCTCTCCTACTCGGGCGACAGCGTGACCGCGCACATCAAGCAGGGCACCCCGTCGAGCAACGCGCAACCGCCCGTGCTGCAGCAGGACGACACCACGTACGAGATCGGTATCGCGATGGCGCGATGCCCCGGCTCCGGGTCTGCGCAGAACTACAGCGACCTGTGGCTGGAGCCGATCTGGACGGACGTCGGCTCGTGGGTGTCGTACACACCGGTGTGGTCCGGGTTCGCACAGATCGGCGGCGCGGTGTCGACGGGCCGGTACAAGCGGCTGGCGTCCGGCCTGATTCACGTGGTGGGCGCGATCTTGGGTGCGAGCGACACCTTGTTGGGCGGCAACCAGATCACCGCGTCGCTGCCGGTTCCTGCCCGCGATCCGGGCAACGCGGCCGCTTTCCCTGGCGCCGCGCAGTATCGGCCGACGGTGGGGCTGTGGCGGAACATGGCGTGCCAGGCCGGTCTCGGTACCCAGCTGGCGCTGTATGCGCTGGACGGCAGCAACCAGCTGGTGACGCCGGGGTCGATTCCGCTGCAGTTCGGCGGCGGGTCGAGCTTCTGTTTCCAGGTGACGTACGAGACCGCCTGAGGTAACACCCGGCGGTCAGGGTGCGGGTATGCCCGATATCTGGCTGCCGGGCTGGAACCGGCACCCGTTCGGCCTCAGGGGTAAGACGTACCAGTACGGCCACAACCCCAAGGGCTGCTTGCACACGACCGAGGGCACGTCGATCGCGGGCGCGCTCGCGGCCTACGCGCCGTACCCGCCGCACGGCATCTACGACTGGCGCACCCGCCAGAAGCTCCAGCACGTCCCGCTGAACCTCGCCTCGTACTCGGCGATGGACGGCAACGACGACGACTACATGGTGCAGATCGAGCTCGTCGGGTTCGCCGCGGAGTCCCGCTTCTGGCCGGACGAGGCCTGGCGCAACATCGCCGAGGACGTCATCAAGCCGATCGAGGACCATTTCGGCGTGCCGCGACGGGCGCTCGACTTCAAGGACGGCCGCGACGGCATCACGCCGTACATCTCCAGCGCGCAGTCGCCGATCCGCATCAGCCCGACCCAGCTGCGGGACTTCTCCGGCTGGCTGGGCCACCAGCACCTCTGCGCGCCGGACACGCATTGGGACCCCGGCGCTATTCAGATCAACAAGATCTTCTCGTACCTGGAGGACGACGTGTCAGCAGAAGAGGTCTGGAACTACCCGCTGGTGATGGTGCACGCGGACGGCACCACGCACACGGCCAACGCACGCGAAGTCCTGCGGCACTCGGAGCTTCAGCACGAGGTCACTCGCAGCGAGCTGTCCAAGGTCAAGAGCGACCTGTCCAAGCTGCAGGCGCAGGTGGCGGAGCTCAAGGCGTCGGGCATCCCGACCGTGGCCAAGGTCGACGTGACCGAGATCGCCAAGGCCGTCAACGACGAGGGCGACCGCCGCGACCGCGACGGCGACCCGAAGACCGGCACGCCGAGCTGAAGGCAGGAACCCCATGAACGAGGCAACCATTCGCGCGTTGCGGACGCTCGTGCAGAACCTCGCGGTCGACGTTGGCGTGGCCGTCATGGTCGCTGTGTCGCCGCTCATCATCGGCACCCAGTTGGACTGGCGGCTGATCGCGGTCACCGCCGCGAAGACGGCGCTGGCGACCGCCGCGTCCTGGATCCACCGCAAGCTGAACGAGCTGCGGGACAAGAAGCTCGGGGGCTGAGCCATGCCGTTGCCGGGCAACGTCGACCTGATCGAGGTCACCGGAACGTTCTTGAGCTACACGGGTGCGGCCGCGACCGGCACCGTGACGTTCAGGCCGTCCGGGGATCCGTGGCTGAAGAACACCTCCGCCGACGTGATCCTCGTGCCTGGCAACATCCCGTGCACGCTGGAGGACGGCGAGCTCGTCGGCCCCCTCGGCGCGGTCGGCACTGGCGGGAAGGGCGTGTTGCTGCCCGCCACGAACGACCCGGACCTCGCGCCGAACGGGTTCGTCTACGACGTCACCATCGCCCTGTCCGGCCAGGAGGTGCAGGCGTACTCGGTCGCGTTGCCCACCGGCACCACGCCGGTCGACCTCGCCGACCTCGCGCCCGTCACCCCGGTTGAGGGCTCCGGCACGCCGATCGTGACGAGCGTCGACGGTGTCTCGCCGTCGTCGACCGGCGCCGTCGTGCTGAACGCCAAGCGACAGAAGGCGCCGGTGACGCTCGCCGACGCCGCCACGATCAACACCGACGCGTCGCTGGCGGACCTGTTCCGGGTCACGCTCGGCGGCAACCGGACGTTGGCGAACCCGTCGAACCCCGTCGACGGGCAGATGCTGCGGTGGGAGATCGTCCAGGACGGCACCGGCGGCCGCACGCTCACGCCCGGCTCCAAGTTCGTGCTCGGCACCGACATGCCGTCGCTCGTGCTCACGAGCACCGCAGGCAAGAAGGACATCCTCGGCGCCGTCTACAACCAGGCCGCCGACAAGTGGTACGTCGTCGCCCTGGCGAAGGGGTTCTGACGTGGCCCTCGTCCGGAACGTCACCGAGTGGTCGCACGTCGCCGCCGCGGGCACGTCGAAGAACATCACGATCCCGGCGGCGACGGCGGGCAGCACGCTCGTCGTGGTCGCCGCGGGTGGCGCGATCGTGTCGCTCTCGGGCGGCACGAAGCGCACCACCTACGGCGGCGGCGGCATGGACGTGTCTGTGTCCGACATCGTCGCGGCCGGCGGCGAGATTTCGGTGCCGATCACGCTGAACGGCGCGGAGAACGTCAGCGGCCTGGTGTACGAGCTCGGGCCGGGTCTCACGTTCGCGAATTGGTCGGGCAACGGCGCTGGCGCGATCCCGGCAGGCCCGCCGACCGGCTCGTACGAGATCGCGCCGTCGAGCCCGGTTACCGCCGCGGCGAACGGCGTGCTGGTCGGGCTGTGGGCGGTGAACGCGCCGCTGCCGTCGCGGCCGGGCAACAAGCTCAACCAGATGCGCGGGTTCGGCCCGGTCGGCAAGCTGTACGGCAACAACTTCAACCAGCCCGCGTCGGGCGCCCAATTCGTGTGGGCCTCCGGGCTGGCCGACGTCACCCCGACGGGCGCGTTCCCCGTGACCGAGGCGGCGGGTGACTACCGGGCGACGTCCCAGTTCGTCAACCCCAGCGGGGACACGACGGCGTACGCGGTGCAGGTGCTCTACACCGACACCTCCGGCGTCCCGACGAACCCCGAGATCCCCCAGGTGGCCCGGGAAAACAGCCTGCCCGGCACAGACAGCGCGTTCTGGTTCGTCGGTGAGGGCGGCGTGTCGGCGACGATCGCGGGCTACACCGACAAGGTGTCGTACGAGCCAGGCGACACCGTCGAGTTCCGCGTCGACAGCACCGGCCACGCCTGGCGCGCCGAGGTGTTCCGGCTCGGCTACTACGGGTGGGAAAACTTCGGCGCCCGACGCGTCGCACCCAACATCACCGGCACCATCGAGGCTCAGCCGACGCCCACCGTGGACGGCACGCTCGGACACACGGAGTGCGCGTGGACCACCAACGCCACCTGGACCATCCCCGCCGACGCCTGCCCTGGCGTGTACTTCGTGCTGTTCCGCCGCACCGACGACACGTCGAAGTTCGCGTCGCACCACTTCGTCGTGCGCGGCGCCACCGCGGGCCGGTTCGTGCTGACCATCCCGGACCTCACCTACCAGGCCTACAACGCGTGGGGCGCGGTCGGCGACTTCGGTGACTTCTCCACCGGCACGATCAGCGGCCGTTCGCTGTACCGGCACGGCGCAGACGGAGCCACCGACAACTTCGGGCACCGCGCCTACGCCGTCAGCTTCGACCGGCCGTATCACACGATGGCGGGCAACGCCAACACGTACCTGTGGGACTCAGAGCAGGCCAACATCGTGTTCCTCGAAGCGCAGGGCTACGACCTGTCGTATCTGTCCGACGTGGACCTCGACATCGACCCGACCCTGCTCACCGACGCAGCGCTCGTCGGCCTGCTCGGGCACTCCGAGTACTGGACCGCTGGCGTCTATGACGCGTACACCGCGGCCGTCGACGCAGGCGTGAACCTGTTCTGCACCAGCTCGAACACCGCCCTGTGGCACACCCGGTTCGACGTCGCCGACACCGGGCGACGGCTGCAGATCTGCTACAAGGAGAACGCCACCCGCGACGTGTCCGCGGGCTTCGCCGGCACTGGCTACGACCCGAGCCCGGAGTGGACCGGCACGTGGCGGGACGACACGCCGGCGAACGGCAAGACCAACACCGACGTGCGCCGCGAGAACGAGCTCACGGGCCAGCTGTTCCGCGTCAACGGCGCCGTGGTCGACGCGATGGAAGTGCCCTTCGCCAGCAAGTCGCTGCCGATCTGGCGCAACAGCTCATCCGTCCAGGCGCTCACCTCCGGGCAGTCCTACGTGACCGCCAAGGCCACCCTGGGCTACGAGTGCGACGTCGCCGACGGCTCCGCCGGCCAGCCGGACGGGCTCGTGCAGCTCAATCCGGTCAGCAAGACGTTCGGCGGCCGCGGCGTGAACACGGCGGGCACGATCTACACCGGCTCCCCCGGCGCGCTGCCATTCGGCTTCACCCTGTACCGGCGTCCGTCCGGCGCGCTGGTGTTCAACACCGGCAACTGGCGCGGCTGGTGGGGCGTCTCCCGCTGGTACTCCAACAGCGTGCCGGACCCGGCGCGCACGGTCGACGTGGACTGGCAGCACGCCATGCTCGCCATCCTCTACGACCTCGGCGCGCAGCCGCTCGCCGCGCGCGAGATGCGGCCCGGCATCGACACCGCCCTGACCAACCCCGCGACCGGGGCCCCGGCCGGCAGCCGCGACGACATCGCCCGCGCCTACGGCCTGGAGATCCCCGCGGCCACCAGCAGCATGCTGCTGCTCTTCGAATGAGGTGCACATGATCTGGGCGACCGTGGCCGAAGTGCGCGGCTACCTCGACGCCGGCGACATCCCGGCAGGCACCGAGGACTCCGCGGTGCAGCGCATGATCGACCGGTGCGCGCGCACGCTCGGCGCGAAGGTCCTCCGCTGGCCCGTGCTCGACGAGGAGACCGACCGCGCCGCGGACGAGGAGCAGCGCGGCCACATCGTCGCCGCGGTCGCCGAGACGGTGAAGGCCCGGTTCGAGGCGCAGCAGCTCGCCCAGCAGCTCGGCGGCGAAGGGCTCACCGAGGTCATCGCCGCGGGCGGGTCGGTCACTGCCGGAAAGCTGTCGGTGTCGGGCGGGTCGAAGTCCGGCGGGAGTGGCGGCGCGAAGATCGGCCGGTCCGCGGACCGTGTGCCGGTCGAGGCAATCGAGGCGCTGCTGGCGGCGAACCTGCTCGGCGGCGGGGTGCCGTCGTGGTGAGCCTGCTCGGCGGGTTCATCCCGCCCACGCACACGGTGGAGAAGGGCAATCCCGTTCAGCACCTGGCGCAGCTGGACGACGGCGGCGACGGCGCCCGGTGGGCTGCCGCGGTCGACGTTGAGCCGGGCTGCCGGGTGGACAAGGTGTCGAAGCGAGTGCAGCTCGCTGACGGCCGCGTCGTGGTGCTGAACCTGTGCATCTTCTGGCCTGGTTCAAGGCCGTGTGCGCCGGGCGACAAGGTCGTCGTGGATGGCGCCGAGCGGCTCGTCGAGATGGTGGATGAGCTGGCGTGGTGGAACGGCGCGGTGATGCACCGGGAGGTGTGGACGCAGTGAGCGAAGTCCGTTGGACGTCGGGGGTGAGCGCGGCGATCGCGGCGATCCAGGGCGCTAGCGCGGAGGCTGTGCGTGACGTCACCGAGGACCTGCTGTCGGTTTCGCGCGAGCGAACTCCGTACGACCAGGGCGACCTGCAGCGGTCCGGCAAGGCCAGCGTGGACGGGGGCGGGGACGTCGTGCACGGCGCGGTGTCGTACGACGCGCCTCCCTACGACGAGATCCAGCACAGGCGCGAGGACTTCCATCACGAGGTCGGCACCGACCACTACCTGTCCGGCCCGCTCGACGAGAACCGCCCGCGGTACCACGCGTACATCGCCGGGAAGCTGCGGGACGCCTTGAGCTGACCCGCTGCTGGTGACACCGCGCCGCGAACCTCGCGATGTGGCGTCCTCGGTTGCGCTCGCAACGCACCTGGCTTCGCTGGGGCTGGTCAGGTACCCGCCTGACAGCGCTGGCTCGCTGCCGCCTGCGTACATCGAGTCGGCGCCGGACAAGGCCGGTCGCTGCCTGCTGATCGTGACCCGGCCCTCTCCAGCGCCGGACAAGGTGTCGGCGTGGGCGTACCCGCTGCTGGGCCTTGTCGGCCTGGACGAGCCGGGCCCGTCGCTTCCCGTGCGGTCGCTGGTCAAGGCCTGCGTGGACGCGGTGCACGGCACCTTCAACACCGTGTGGGCACCAAGCTCGCCGGAGCATCGGCTGCACGTCACCGAGTGCGTCGCCACATCGTCCGAGCCGCTTCCCCTTCCTGCGGATGCGCGCGGCCGTCAGCGCTGGATGCAGAACGTCCAGCTCGAAACGAACACCGATCCGTCCTAAGGAGACATGGCGGCATGGCCGAACTCACGAAAATCCCGCTCGCTGGCTGGAAGGTCGAGGTCAACACCGGCACCGTCGACGTGCCCGTGTGGACCCAGGTCAAGGGCCAGCGCAACCAGGACATCCAGATCTCGCCGACCAACCAGGACACCTCGACGTTCGACTCGAACGGATGGGGCTCCGACGGCTCGACCCAGAAGAAGTACAAGGTCGTGCTGGAGGGCCTGGAGGGCTACACCTCCGCCTACGTGCGCGACCCCGGCCAGGTGTTCCTCAAGGCCAAGGGCAAGCTCGTCGGTGACGCCGCGGTCGTGCAGTGGCGTGCCTACCGGCTCAACCCGGACGAGGGCTACCAGGGCACCGCCGAAGCCCAGTGGAACGGCACCGGCGGGTCACTCACCGAGTTCACGCGCTTCCAGTGCGAACTGCTCGGCCAGGGCGAGCTCGCCGACTACGACCCGACCCCGTGAGGTAGACGACCGTGCCCACCTTCCCCGACCTCGCACGGTTCCAGCAGTCCCTCAATCGGGAACCGCTGGAGCTGCCCATCGGCGGCAAGACCTACTCGTTCTCCCCGGACATCCCCGCGAGCGCCGGTCTCACGATCATGCGCGTTCGCGAGGAGACGTCGAAGATCACGCTCGCGGTGATCGCCGGCCAGAAGCTCGACCTGAACGCGGAGCTGCTCGACGACAAGTCCGAGGCCATCCTCATCCGTGACCTGCTCGGCGACCGGCTCGCCGAGATGGAAGCCGACGGCCTCACCTGGACCGAGATCGAACGCGCAGGCAAGACCCTGATCGCGTGGCACATCTTCGGTGCAGATCAGGCCCTGGCCACCTGGACGGGCGGCGGTGACGCAGACCCCCCAGTGAAGGCCCCGGCGACGGGGCGCTCAAGGAGCTCCCGGAGTTCATCGACGACGACCTCTGGGAAGAAGCCCTCCGCCAAGAACGCCAAGCAGCCGCCCCGAAAGTCGGCTGGAGCGAGATCCTCGAAGAGTGGGCGCTGATCGAAGCCGACTTCACGCGCGAGTACAACGGGCTCGACCTGTCAGAGCCGGGCGTGCTCGACCGGATGACGTGGCGCCGGTTCACCACGCTGCTGTTCGGCTTGACGTTCGAGTCGCGCATGTGGACCGCGCTGCGCTCGCGCAAGGCGCCACCCCCGCCGATCTCCAAGGGTGACACCCAGCCACAAGCGTGACGTCCGTGGCCCTGCTGGTTGGCGAGCTCTACGCGAAGGTGACGGCGGATACGGCCGGTGCCCGTGGCGAGCTCGAAAAGTTCGACCAGGCGGGCGACAAGTCGGCCGCCAAGGCTGCGGCGAACGCGCGCAAGATCGAGGCCTCCCGCAAGGCTGAGGAGGACGCCGCCGGCAAGGTCCGTGTCGCCGAAGCGGCGCTCAACGCCCTACGTGAGAACGCCCCCACCGAGAAGGTGGTCGCGGCCGAGGAACGCCTCGCCGCTGCGCGCCGTGCGCACGACTCCCAGATCCAGACCACAATCCGCCTGGAGCAGGAAGCCGTCCGGCTGAAGCAACAGGAGGCTGACGCCACCGAGCGCGCTGCCGAAGCAGTCGCGGCGAAGGGCAAGAAGGACGAGGAGGCGGCGACCAAGGCGCGCGCGAGGGCGGTCGCCGAGGCGCTCGCTACGCGTGAGGCTGAGCGCGGTAACCGCGGCGCGCTGGTGTTCGCCGGCTCGCTGCTGGGGCTCGGCGTCGCCGGTGGCGTGGCGGGCACCGCAGTCGCAGCGGGCCTGGTCGGCGTGCCGGCGCTGCTCGCCGGTCTGGCGATCGCAACGCAGCGCAGCAGTGACGACATGGTCACCGCATGGAGTGCGGCGGGCAGTGAGATCGCGGACGGCGCCGAGGACATCACGGCGCCACTGCGTGATGAGCTGGTGCTCGCGGCTGACCAGGTGACTGCCGGGTTCCGGCGCATGCGTCCCGAGCTGAAGGCTATGTCCGCCGAGGCGGGACCGTCGGTGACGATGCTCGTGGACGGCGTGGTCAAGCTGGCCACGAACGCGTTGCCGGGCATGCGCAAGAGCGTGCAGCAGTCCGGGCAGGCCGTCGCCGGGCTGAATGCTCTCATGGAGCACACCGGACGCGGCATCTCGGACTTCTTCGAAGAGATCTCCGAAGGCGCCCCGGCCGCCGGCCGCTCCGCGGGCGAGCTCGGGCTGATGCTGGAGACCCTGCTTGGTTTCGGAGGCCGGATCGTCGCGTTGCTCGCGAACGACTTCCAGGGCACGTTCGCGGATGCGCGCGTGCTGCTGGACCAGACGACCGGCGCCGCGGAGGGCTTGGCGGAGAACGGTTTCCCGGTGCTCGCGTCGACAGGTTCGACGCTGCTGGGCGTGCTGTCGAGCATCATGACCGTGCTCGGGCCGATGGCGCCCGCGCTCGGCACGATCGTCGGTGTGCTGCTGTCCATGCGGGCAGGTGCCGCCGTGTTCGGCGCGGTCGGTGACGTCGTTGGTCGCGCGGGTGACCGCATGCAGACGGCCGGGGAGAAGGGTGGCCGGGCGGGTGGCGCAATGCGTGGCCTCGGGTCGGCGCTGTCCTTCGTCGGCACTTACGGCGCGGTCGCGGGCGCGGCCCTGATCGGCTTGGATGCCGCCACCGATGCGCTGTTCGGCTCGATGGATCAGCTGGCCGGCAAGCTCATGGCTGGCGGTAACGCTGCAGCTGAGGCAAGGTCGAAGCTCCAGAGCAACGCGGAGATGGTGGGGTTTCTGGAGCGGAATACCGCCAGCTGGGTTGGCACCGTTGCCCGCACGTTCATCCCGACTTCGCAGGATGTCACGCAGGAGATCGCGAAGCAGCGGAGGGCGATGACGACGTTGCAGCGTGCGCAGCTTGACGCGTCCGCTGCAGCGGCGGATCACTCGTTCGCGGTCGAGAAGTACGGCAAGGACTCCGAGCAGGCGTCTTCGGCGTCGTTCTTCCTCGCCTTGGCGCAGCAGCGGCTGAAGGACAGTCAGTACGAAGCGGCGCGCGCCACTCAGACGCTGGTGGACCGGATGCAGGAGCAGCTGAGCCTGTCCCTGCTGCTGGCCGGGAACAACCTGGCGTTGCGCATGTCGACGACCGCTTACGACCAGGCGCGGAAGAACCTGAACGACACCCTCAAGTCCGGTACCGCGACCGAGTTGGAGATCCGGGCCGCGAAGGAGCAGGTCGAGTCGGCTTCGCTGCGGGTCATCGAGGCTGCGGGCAAGGAGGCTTCGGCGCACTTCGCGAACCAGGGCAGCGTCGAAGCGCAGACCGCGGCGCTGAAGGCCCAGCAGGCGAAGGCGCTGGAGTTGGCGGCCACGATGGAAGGGCCTCTTCCGCTGGCGTTGCAGACGGTGATCGCGAACATGGACAACACGTCGCTGTCGGCGTTGGGTGCGTCGCGCACGATCGACGGCGCAGGTAACGCCGTGATCCGCTTGCCGAACGGCAAGGAGGTGAAGATCTCCGCGGCGGACCAGGCGTCGAGCGTGATCACCGGCATCCACACCAAGCTGGACAACCTGCCTTCGCGGAAGTGGATCGACGTCTTCATCAACGAGATCGTCACGGGCAGCGCGCCCAACCAGAACCCGAACAACCTCCCGCTCCCGCTGCCTTCTCCGCGCGCTGACGGCGGCGCGTTCAAGGCCAACCAGCTGTTGAAGGTCGGCGAGCGCGGCGAGGAACTCGCGGTGTTCCCGAGCGACGGCTTCATGTTCACCGCCTCCGAGACGCGCGCGATCGACCAGATGATGAACCGGTCGCAGACCGCCGGCCCGGTTGCGCCTCCGGCTGGCGGTGAGCCGTACCTGGCGGCGGGCGGCAGCGGCCGCGCGCCGGTCCACATCGAGAACCTGCACCTGCATGAGATCAAGTCGATGCCGTCGAAGCAGTGGCTGCGCGACGTCATGCACGACATCGCCGAGGGGGTGCTGGCGTGAGCCGCCAGATCACGTGGATCCCGGCCGAGGTGCACGGGTTGCCGCCGATCGTGCTGACCGACGCGGCCGCCGGGTACGAGGTCCACAAGGGCGTGCGCGGGCTCGGCGCGGTGCCGCGCGAGCTGGTCACGGACGAAAGCCCGTGGGCGGACGGCGCGGTCGTCGAAGCCGATTTCGCGGTGCCGAAGCAGCCCATGCTTCCGATGGCCGTACGCGCCCCGGATCGCGACACCTTCCTCGCGCGCCTGCGCGCGCTTGAGGCCGCGGTGCGCACCCGGACCCCGGCCGGCCAGCCCGCCCCTGGGCAACTGGAGTTGCAGCAGGCGGACGGCCGCAAGCGGCGGTTGTGGTGCTACTACCTCGGCGGCCTGCCGGACGAGGAGACCATCGAGTTCGGCGGCGACACGACCTGGCAGCGCTTCGGGCTGCAACTGCTGGCCGCGGACCCGTACTGGTACGACGCGGAGCCGACCCGGCTGGCGTGGGACCCGCCCGCCCCGGTGTCGTTCCTCGGCGACCCGTTCCTGCCGCTGAAGATCAGCCCGTCGCAGGTGATCGGCGACGTGCCGGTGACCAACGGCGGAACGGAGGCGACGTACGGCACGTGGCGGATCACGCCGCCCGGCACGGACCTGATCCTGCGCAACGACACCACCGGCGAGCAACTGCAGATCACCGAGACGATCCCCGCGGCGCACACGCTCGTCATCAAGACCGAGCCGGGCAGGCAGGACATCCGCCTCTTCGACGATGCGGACCCGGACGATCCTGGCGTGGACTGGTGGGAGCACCTGGCGGACGGGGCCGCGCTGTGGGCGCTGCCCGCCGGGACCTCGCAGCTGTCGCTCACGCTGTCCGGCGCGTCCGCGGGGTCGAAGATCGAGCTGGAGTTCTATCAGCGTTGGAGCTCGCCGTGGTGAGCCTGCCGGTCGCGTACCCGATCGACCCGGACGGCAAGCGCCGCCGGCCGATTCCGTACCGGCGCGCGGTCATGAACCCGATGCACCTCGGGGTCGGGAAGTGGTCGCTGTCGGCGCCGCTGGACGAGTCGACGCTGCAGATCGGCGAGGGCTGGCGGATCGTGTTCGACGGCGGCCCGCTGCCCGGCTACTCCGGGCTCATCGACATGGTGGACATCGCGGTCGGCGACGACTCGGACCCGCGGCGCGGCCGCACGCCGCCGCGGGTGATCCTGTCCGGCCCGGACGACATGACCGTGCTGGAGGAGCGGCGCGTCTACCCGGACCCGGCGAGCGTGGCGACGAGCCAGGCCGCGGCCGCGTACGACGAGCGATCCGGGGCGGCGTCGACGGTGCTCCTGGGCTACATCGACGCGAACGCCGCCTCGGTGGCTCTCGCGGACCGGCAGGTTCCCGGCCTGGTGACGATCGCCGACCCGGCGATCGGGGCGTCGATCGCGTGGAAGGCCCGGTTCGATCCGCTGCTGTCGAAGGTGGTGGCGCCGATCGCGGAGCAGCGCGGCCTGCGGGTGTGGATCACGTCGACCACGTCGGGCGCGCGCACGGTGCACGTCGCGGCGGTGGCGAACCGGGCCGGCAAGGCGCGGTTCTCGCTCGCGCTCGGCAACCTGCTGTCGCTGCGGTACCGGCTCGCCGCCCCGCAGGCCACCTACGTGATTGCCGGCGGCCGCGGCGAGGAGGACGACAGGATGTTCCGGGCCGCGAACAACACGTCGGCGACGGCCGCGTGGCGGCGCATCGAGGACTTCGTGGACCAGCGCGCCGCGAGCGACACGGACGGCGGGACGGAGCTGCAGGCGGCGGCGGACCGCCGGCGGGACGAGTCGGGGCCGGTGGAGTCGGTGGACATCGTGCCCATCGACACCGACCGGGCCCGGTTCGGTGTGGACTGGAACGTCGGCGACATCATCAAGGCCGAGATCGGCATGGGCTCGGGTGTCTCGGTGCAGGCGGTGGTCCGCGAAGCGGAGATCACCTGCGAGCGAGCCCGCGACCGGCAGGTGGTGACGGTGCGGCCGAAGGTCGGTGTGCTGGGTACGACCTCGAGATCAGCGACCGAACGCATGCTCGACGACGTGCTCGGGCGTCTCGGTCTGCTCGAGCGGCGGTAGAAACGGCGTCGGTCCCCGGCGCTACCAGCGCCGGGGACCTCCATCGTTCCGGGTCAGCTCCGCTTCGCGGTGTCCACGAACCACTGCCACTGCTCGAGCGTGAACTCGAGATGTCCGAGCCCGCGGTCCTTGGTGTCCCACAGGCCGACCTTCCGGCGGCAGTGGGCGACCTCGAGGCAGTTGTTCGCGCCGTCCGAGTAGCTGCTCACCCTTCTCTCACCCCATGCGGGTGCGTGCCTGTTACCCATTCCTTCTCCGGTGCTCGAGTTGCTGGATGTGCCTACGAAGGAGGGTCGCAGATGCGCCCCGGTCAGCCGCCAGCGCCCGCAAGCGTTCGAACCTCGAGGCGTAGACGTCCGTCTCGGCCGGCTCGTGCAGGTAGGTGGCGGCGGTCGCGCCCTCGAGGTAGACGCGTGTGATCGCAGGGGAGGACAGGCGCACGATCGTGAATCCGACGCCGACCACCGGGTGCAGGCCGACGTCGAACGGCAGGATCCGAAGACCTCGAGTCTCGTCGGCCTGGTCTGCGGTGCAGTACTCGAGCAGGCGTTCGAGTTGCTCGAGCGCCGCGGCGCGGTCTCGAGGCTGCCGGTGAAGTGCTGCTTCACCGAGAATGGCGCGGAAGCGTGGGGCGTTGGCGCTCGAGAGCAGACGTCCGCGCTCGAGGCGTTCGGCTACGCGGACCTCGAGGTCGTCGTGGCTGACCTGTGACAGGAGGTCTCGAGCGTAGCCGGGCGCCTGAAGCACTGCGGGGATCAGTTCGGCGTCGTGGTAGTCGACCGCTTCGGCTTCTTGCTCGAGCAGAACGTAGCTGCGGGCGAAGTCGGCGACGTGCGGCATCCGAGTGCGCTTGCGGGCACCTCGAGCGAGTGCCTTGAGGTCGGCGAGCTGGGCGTCGGTGATGCCGTAGAGCGTGCCGAGCCGGTGGATCTCGGCGTCGCCGGGCACCCGCGTGCCGGTCTCGACCTTCGAGGTCTTGCCGGGGTACCAGCCCAGCACCTCGTCGCTGTCGACCGCGGCGGTCTTCACTCCTGCCGCTTCCCGGAGCGCGCGCAGGCGCTGTCCGAGCTCGACGCGCAGCGGGTTGGCGGTGGCCACGACTGCCTCCTTCGTTGATCGGCTGGGTTCATCCTCCCCCGACTCAGGGTGACGTACGAATCCCCCAATCGGAGAATCGCTATCTGCACATGTGCACTTGTACTGTGGCTATCGGGCGCTTCGCCGCTTTCCGAGTTGCGTCGGATGTGCCGGCGGCATCAGCGCCTGGGCGGTGAGCCGGGTCAGGTCCCCCGAGCCCGGCTCGCCGCTCCCCTGACCGGGAGGTGCGTTGTGGACCCAGGCGTGATCACCGTGCTGACGACGATGGCTTTCGTGGCGCTGCTCGCGATCGTTGCGGCCCTGGTCCCGCTCGTCCGGAAGCTGCAGGCGCGGCGACAGACGCGCCGCGCGCGGGCCCTGCTGGCGGCGCACCAGGCGGAATGGACTGCCGTGGCCGCGGGCGCGGCGGCCGCGGCACGCAGGCTGGCCGACCCGTCCCCATCCGAGGTCGGCCAGCCCCAGAACGCGGCGGCGGCCGGCGCCCCCGACCCGGCCGCCGCTGCGACCCACGCGAAGCGGGCGTCATGAAAGGACGTGCAGGTCATGGCTGAAGATGTCGTCTGGGGAACCACTACCCCAACGCTTTCCGCTCCCGCCCGTGAGGGCCGGTCGGAGTCGCGTCGCTGCGGCGCTTGTGGTCGCGTTTTCACGCGGCCGGCGGAGTCCGACGAGACTCACCGGCAGGTCGACGAGTCCGTGGGCTGTCCACTGGACGCGCCCGTCGACCCCGTCACGAAGGCGAACCGGTGGACCAGGAGGTGACGGTCGCCGAGCTCGTCGCCCGCGAGGGCTGGCGGTGGCCGACCGCCGATCCGGACGCGGGACCGCGACACCTGCTCGCCGGGGCCCAGTCCGGCGACCTCGTTGCCTTCTGGGCCGACACGCTCACGCCACGCCAGTACGTGCAGCCGGTCACGGAAGACGAATCTGACGGGTGAGCAGCTTTCAGGAGATCGCCGCGGAGGTTCGGGCGCTGCAGGACGTTCTGGGCGAACTGAGCAGCCGGACCGACGCGATCACCCGCGAGGTCGAGTACGAGGTCTTCCCGCGCGCGGTCAGCGTGTTCGCCGGGGCGGAGAGCCCCGCGGCCCTGCGGGCGATTGACGCAATCAGGGCCGTAATCGACAGCGCTGGCAGCTTCGGCAGCACGGTGTTCATCGCACAGCAGGAGCTCGGCGTCTACCTCGCGGAGATGTAGCCGACGAACGCACGAGAGAAGGCCCGTCGAGGCCGCGAAGGACGGCCTCCGGTGTCAGCGTCATCGCGGCAGGTTTCGCCCGATTGGCGCACTTTCTCGTGAGCTTTCTGCCCGTTATACGTAGTAGTCGGTAGTTGCAAAAGCAACTACGCAAAGCGGCTGGGGGTTTGCGTACCGTGAACGGCGACGTTGTGTCCATGTACGTGTGGCGCGACGTCGGCGGCGGCACGGAACACGCGTTCAATCGCTGGCGCAACCACGACGCGCCGATCTGGGTCGCGATGTGCCAGAAGACGGTATCCGCCCACGCGATCCGCCTCAACGCCGAACGCGACCAGGTCGCCGCAGTGCGGTGCTTTGCCTGCATCAGCCTCGTTGAGGCCGACTCGCTCTAGGACTTCCGACTCTTCGCTCGCCGCGCCGCCGCGCTCGCCGCGGCCATCTTCAGGTAGTGGGCTGTTCGCGCCGATGCCGCGCGCTGCTGGCGTTCCTCCAGCGGCAGGACGCCGTCCGGGTCGACGAGCTTCTCGAACCGGTCCATCGCGGCCTGGCGCGCCTTCGAGGTGCGTGCGCCGCGGTCGCTGGTGTTGGCCCACGAGGTGTGCGCGGCGACGCGGGCACGAAGGGAGCGCTGTGCGGGGGTCATCTCCATGACCCGAGCACAGCGCTCCCGTGTCACCGATAAGGCCGGTGTCAGCGTTCCTCGTCTCTGGCGATTGCCCACCTCGCGATGTCTTCTGAAGCCGGATGACACGGCGCATTCGCTGACATCTCGACACCATCCTGGAGCTCGCAGGACGCAGGGCAGCAGAAGTGCGGGCTCTTGAAGCCCCCCGCCTGCTTGCACCAGCCGGAGAAGTGTCCGTATTCGCCACCGGTTGCGTGACCGCAGCGGTCACAGAAGAGCACCCGACTGGCGGGGAAGATCCGCTCTTGGTTCAGCTTGCAGTTCGCGACAGCGTCGTCGGCCTGGTTCACAGCCGCTCCCCCAGTCCGAGCTCGCGGTGGTGCTGCTGGGCGATCTCGTCGGCGGCCGCCGAGCCGTAGCGCTCGGGCATGGCGTCGGACTTCCAGCCGAAGATCCGTTTCATGCTGACGACGTCGCCGCCGTTCTTGCGCCACTCCTTCGCCGCGGTGTGGCGGAATCGGTGCGCGTGCACGTGTTTGCCGTCGGCGAGGTCGATGCCGAGGGCGTGGCCGGTGCGCCGGAGCATGAGCTTGATGGCGTTGCCGTTGGGCTGCAGCGGCCCGCGGTTGCGTTCGGCGAGCCACAGCTTGTTGGTTCGCGCGGCCCACGGCTCGCGCTCGCGGACGCGGAGGTACTGGCCGATGGCCTTGTTGGTGGACGGCCCGAACGGCACCGCACGGACGCGGTTGCCCTTGCCGAGCACCCTGATCACTTCGAGGTCGCGGTCGACGTCATCGAGGGTGAGGTTGGCGATCTCGCCGAGGCGACAGCCGGTGTCCATGAGCAGGCGGATGATGGCGGTGTTGCGTCGGCTGACCATGTCCCGGCCGGACCAGTGATCGAGCAGTGCGCGGATCTGGTCGTCGCTGAGCGTGGGGACGGGCTTCTCGTCGAGGATCGGCGCGGCCACCTTGTCCATCGGGGACCGGGCGATCTCCTCGTTGTCGACCATCCACCGGAACATGGTCCGCAGCGACCGGTAGTTGGTGTGGGCGTTGCCGGGGCTGGTGCGCTCGTTGAGGTCGGCAAAGTACTGCTCGACGTGTTGGCGTTCGATCTCGTCGGGCGCGAGGTCGAGGTCGTTGTCGGCGAGCCAGCGCGCGAGGAACAGCGCGGCTCGTTCGTAGACCTCGATGGTGCGCTTGGATTTCCGGCCGGCGCGGAGGGAGATGACCCATTCGCGGATGAGGCTTTCCCAGCCGTGCGGGGTTGGCTGTTCGGGCATGGTCGTGACTCTCCAGTTGGGGTGTCACCGAGCCCTGTGCTCACCTATGGGAAAGCCCTGACCCGCTGTAGTTGCAGGTCAGGGCTCTCAATCGGGGCGACAGGATTTGAACCTGCGACCCCCCGCTCCCAAAGCGGGTGCGCTACCAAACTGCGCCACGCCCCGGTTGCACCCAGCTTACCGCCCTCCGCTAAAGTGGTGACCGCAGCCCCAAGGGGCGGCAACGCGGGCGTAGCTCAATGGTAGAGCCCTAGTCTTCCAAACTAGCTACGCGGGTTCGATTCCCGTCGCCCGCTCGCGGCCGAGGCCGACGTGTGTCTGCGGAGTGCGCAGACCCCGTCGGCCTCTCGTGTTTTCTCTGGGGGCCGAGCCCCCAGACCCCCAGCCGGGGGCTCGCCCCCGGACCCCCATCCGCGTGGTCGGGTTAGGTGATCCGGTTACGTGGTCCGCGTGGTCGGGTTGGGTGATCCGGTTACGTGGTCCGCGTGGTCGGGTTGGGTGATCCGGTTACGTGATCCGCGTGGTCGGGTTGGGTGATCCGGTTACGTGATCCGCGTGGTCGGGTTACGTGGAGTCGCAGACCGGTGTGGCGGCCGCATTCGTTCGGCGCGAAGCCCAGGCCCGGCTCAGCCGGTTCCGGCCCTCCAGCCGGAGCTGGCCGCCATTTACGTGGTGTGGCTCACACGGAGGCTACGCCTATTTGGGTGTGGTGGTGGGTGGGGTGGTCGATTTCGTCGACCACGGCCAGGGCGAAGTCCTCGTAGGTCAGTTGGTTGCCCGGGTCCACCGCGGCTCGGCGGTAGGTGCCGGTGGCTTCGCCGCCGAAGTCCCCCGCGGGGCTCAGCACCACCCAGTCCGCCTCCGAGGCGGCCAGCACCTCCACGCCCGCCGCGTGCCCCAGGCAGAACGGGCGGTGCTCCGCCGGGAAGTCCGGCGAGTCGACCAGGCGCACCCCTGGCGAGGTCTCCAGCAACGGGTAGATGCCCACGACCACGATCCTGCCGACCCCCGACGACACCAGGGCGCGAGCCGCCTCCGCGTAGAACTCGGCCGGGTCGCGCGCGAGGTCCGCCACCGCGCTCACCGCCACGTCGTACCCCGCCGCCACCGACGCCGCCGCCTGCACCCCGGGATCGCGCCCCACCCCGGTCACCTCGTGGCCGCGGGACCGGGCCACCGCCGCGATCCGCGAACCGGCCCTGCCGGACGCTCCGAAAACAACGATCTTCGCCATGAGCGCGAAGGTAGGCTGCCACCTGCCGGTTCCCGCAACGATATCGGGGGTGAGCAGGTGGAATGCCAGCACGGCGACCTGCCGTACCGCATCGGTGACAAGTGGACCGCGCACGTGCTGCGGCAACTGCAGGACGGCCGCCGGCGGTTCACCGAACTGCGCGCGGTGCTGCCGGTGACGCCCAAGGTCCTCACCGAGACGTTGCGGGCGATGGAACGCGACGGCACGGTGACGCGCGAGGCGTTCGACGAGAACCCGCCGCGGGTCGAGTACGAGCTGACCGCCCACGGGCGCAAGGTGCTCGGACTGCTCGACCTGTGCTGCGGCTGGGCCCGGGAAAACCTGGTGGAGACGTGAGACTGCGGCAGATCGTCATCGACAGCAACGACCCCGGCCGGCTCGTGCGGTTCTGGGCGGAACTGCTCGGCGCCGAACCGGTGCACCGCGAGCTCGGGTGGGCGCACGTCGACACACCCGGTGGCGTGCGGATGTCGTTCCAGCCCGTGCCGGAGCGCAAGGACGTGAAGAACCGGCTGCACCTGGACTTCGAGGCCGATGACATCGAAGCCGCGGTCGTGAGAGCGGTGAGCCTCGGGGCGAGCAGGGAGGGCGTGGTCGTCACCGACGGGCAGGGCAGCTTCCAGGTCATGCGCGACCCGGAGGGCAACGAGTTCTGCTTCGTCCACTGAGGAACTACTGCACCGCGCGCCAGAGCGCCTCACCGAAGCGGATCGCGAGCACCACGAGCAGCACCCCGATCGCGAAGCTGATGAGGCACCGGACGACGACCAGCAGCTTGGTGCCCTTCACCCGGCCATGGTTCAACGCCGCCGGGCCCTGGCAACAGAGTCCAACGGGACCAATAGCCGGTACCAATACGATGCCGGTGTGACCGACTGCCTGTTCTGCCGCATCGTCGCCGGTGAGATCCCCGCGACCGTGGTGACGGAGACCGACACGACGCTCGCGTTCCGCGACATCGACCCCAAGGCGCCCACGCACGTCCTGGTGATCCCCAAGGAGCACCACCAGGCCGTCGGGGACCTCGACCCGGCGCTCGCGGGGCAGGTCCTCGCCACCGCGCACCAGGTCGCGAAGTCCGAGGGGATCGACTCCTCCGGCTACCGGCTCGTGTTCAACACCGGCCGCGACGGCGGCCAGACCGTCTTCCACGTGCACTGCCACGTCCTCGGTGGACGCGCTCTCACGTGGCCGCCGGGATAGCCATCTCCCGCACGAACCGGGCGTCGACCGGGTTCCCGTGACCCGGTACGACGACCCGCGGCCCCAGCGCCAGCACCCGGTCGAGGACGGCGCGCCAGTTCGACGGCGTGGCGTCCGGGCCCGCCTGCGGCTCGGCGCCCTCCTCCACGAGGTCGCCCGCGAACACCACACCCGCGTCCGGCACGTGCACGACCACGTCGTGCGAGGTGTGCGCGGGACCGAAGTGGTGCAGGTCGACGCGGCGCCCGCCGACGTCGAGCGTCACGCTCTCGCGGAACGTGTGCGTGGGCGCGACGAGAGTGCCTTCGAACGGGTCGTCGTAGTACTTCGCGCGTTCGTCGAGCACGCGGCCGTCGACCACGCAGTCCTCGTGCGCCCAGACCTCGCACGGCAAGAACGCCTCCGTCGCGAGGACGTGGTCGAAGTGGTTGTGCGTCAACACGATCCGCGAGGGACGCGCCGCGCGCGCGAACACCGGGTCCAGGCCGGCGTCCACCACCAGAGAATCACCTGATCCGGTGATGAGGCCGAGCGTCAGGTCCAGCTCGGTGTGGCGGCGGACGAACACCCCCGGCGCGATCTCGATCATCGCGGCGTCCCGCCGGTCAGCACCCCGCCAGTCAGCACTCCATCGACCAGCACCGGCACCGCGTCGCTCACACCGAGCCGCACGGCCAGGTCCACGTCCGCCGCGTGCCCGTTCTCGACCAGCTCCCGGCCCGACCCGCACTCCCGCACCGCGGCCGCGACATCGGTGCCGCGGAACGCCGCGACCGCGAGCAGGGCCTCGGGTGAGGCCTTCCCGCTCAACGCCGCCAGCACCGCCCCGGCGCCCAGGTGGTCCTCGACGCACGGGCGCAGCGGCCCGAACTCGCGGGGCCCTGAGCCGAGGACGTCGAGACCCCACCTCTCGCCGGCGGGCACCACCCCGATCGTCTCGCCCAGCTCCGCGGCCCGCGCGGCCACCGCCGGCGCGTTGCGCAGGCAGGCCGCGAGCACGTGCGCGCCGGTCTCGGCCGCCGCGGCGCAGAGGTTCGACCCGTTCGGCGACGGCATCTCGACCAGGCCGGTGGCCCCGGTGAGTGACGCCGGTCGCAAAGGCCGGCCCGAGGTGGGCGTCCAGCGCGACGGCCGCACCTGACCACCGTTGCCGACCACCAGGTCGACCGACGTCGTGAACGACAGCACGTCCACGACCACCAGCACGTCGCAGTCCCGCAGCGCGGCAACGCCCTGCGGCCCCCACTCCAGCCTCAGCTGGTACCCCTCCTGGCTGAACACACCCGCCAGCGTGCCAGACTCCGTGACGTGCGCGTTTATCTGGCAGCAGACCACGCGGGCTTCGAGCTGAAGTCCCACCTGTCCACGGCTCTGGGCGAGCAGGGCTACGAGGTCGTCGACGTCGGCGCCCACACCTACGACGCCCAGGACGACTACGTGTCGTTCTGCGTCGACGCCGCGGAGAAGGTCGTGGCCGACCGCGCCGCCGGCCTGGACAGCCTCGGTGTGGTGATCGGCGGCTCCGGCAACGGCGAGCAGATCGCCGCCAACAAGGTGAAGGGCGCCCGCGCCGCGCTGGCGTGGAACACCGGCACCGCGGAGCTGGCCCGCGAGCACAACGACGCCCTGCTCGTCGGCATCGGTGCCCGCCAGCACACGGCGGAGGAGGCGACCGCGATCGTCTCGGCGTTCCTCCGCACGGAGTTCTCCGGCGAGGCACGTCACCAGCGGCGCATCGACCAGGTCAGCGCGTACGAAGACAAGCGTGCCTGAGGGTCACACGCTGCACCGCCTCGCGCGGCTGCACCAGCGCCGGTACGCGGGCAGGCCGGTGTCCGTCAGCAGTCCGCAGGGACGCTTCGCGGCGGCCCTCGTGGACGGACGCCGGCTCGTCCGCGCCGAGGCGCACGGCAAGCACCTCTTCCACGTCTACGGCCCGGACGCGATCGTGCACGTCCACCTCGGGCTGTACGGGACGTTCACCGAGGCGCCGCTGCCGGTGCTGCTGCCCGTCGGCCAGGTCCGGATGCGGATGGTCGGCGAGACGCACTGGACCGACCTGCGCGGCCCCACCGCCTGCGACGTGCTGAACTCCGCGGAGGCCAAGGCGATCCGCGACCGGCTCGGGCCCGACCCGCTGCGCCGGGACGCGAAGCCCGACCTCGCCTACGAGCGGATCGTCCGGTCGAGGCAGTCGATCGCCGTGCTGCTGATGGACCAGAGCGTTCTCGCGGGCGTCGGCAACGTCTACCGCGCCGAGGTGCTGTTCCGGCACAACGTGAACCCGTTGCTGCCGGGGAACCAGGTCAGCCGCGAGCTGTGGGACGCGATGTGGGACGACCTGGTCGTGCTGATGAAGGACGGCGTGAAGGTCGGCCGGATCGACACCGTCCGCCGCGAGCACATGCCGAAGTTCATGGGCCGGGCGCCGCGAACGGACCGGCACGGCGGTGAGGTGTACGTCTACCGCCGCGCCGGACAGCCGTGCTTCCTCTGCGGCACCGAGGTGCTGACCAGGGAACTGGCCGCCCGCAACCTGTTCTGGTGCCCCGTCTGCCAGGCCTGACGGGTCAGAAGTCGAACCCGCCCATGTCCCCGAAGTCGAAGCCGCCGGCATCACCGGCATCTCCGGCACCCAGGTCGGCGGCTCCCATGTCACCACCCATGCCCATGTCACCCATGCCGTAGTCGCCGATGCCGTGCATGCCGGAGAACATGGCGTCCATCAGCAGGAACGTGCCCACGCCCCACGCGCCGGCCACGAGCGCGGGCTTCCACCACGGCTCGGAGTACCAGCCACGCGGCACCGGACGCCCGGCGACCATGCCTCCGGGGTAGTAGTAGGGCGTGCCCGAACCGGACTGCGGCGACGCGGCGTACTGGTGGCCCTCGACGGTGACGCGGCGGTCCTCGCTGACGGCGCCCGCCTGCTTCTGCCCGGCGATCTCGGGCAGCGCGGGGCCGGGGTCCATGTCCATGGCCTCCCTGGCCGCGCGCACGTAGTGCAGGCCCTCCATCGCGGTCTGGGTGACGAGCCGGGCCTGCGGGATCGTGCGGGCCTGTTCCATCTGCGACCCGGCGGCGGTGAAGCGCTCCGACGCGTCCGCCAGCGCCTGGGTCGACGCGGTGTTGCTACCGGTGAGGCTCATCACCTGCCCACCCAGCCGCTCGACCCAGCGCCGTGCCTCCGCCTTGGCGTCGTCGAGCTCCCGCGCCTTGCGCGCGTTGCTCTGACTGACCAGGTAGAACACGCCTGCGACCAGCAGTACCAGTACAACAACCCACACGACGGTGCCCACGGTTTACCTCCCACGGCAGGTAAACCGTCAACGTGTGAACGCCGGTCGTAGTTCCGTCAGAAGACCTCAGGGCAATGCGGCTCATGGGCACCGAGGAACGCGAACGAGAGAGCGTCGACGTGTCCGGCGGTGTGCTCAACCACGCGGTGTGCTCGCGCGAGCACGGAAAGCCTTGCCCCGCCGAGGTAGGCGCTGCCGAGCGCGGCGACGTCGAGCGACACGTCCGCCGGGTCGTCGGTGCGCGTCACGACCGCTTCGCCACCCTTCACCGTGAGGCGCCAGCGACCGGCGTTCCACGGGCAGAGGGGGTCCTCGACCTCCAGCACACTGTCCACATCGGACTGGTAGCGGCGCAGCGGCAGCGCCTTCTCCAGGTCGACGACCCGCAGCCACAGCGCGTCGGTCAGCTCCTGCCGCACCTTCCGCGGGTTGCCGACCATGTGCAGGATCGGGTCGTCGGTGGCCGTGAAGAAGGAGATGCTGCCCGCGAGGTCGACGTCCAGCAGGAACCGGTAGAGGTCCGCGTAGGCCTGCTCGGTCTCGCAGACCAGCTCGCGCACGTGCAGCTCGTGCTTCGGCCCGCCGTTGTCCGACTCGTGCTTCACCCGGAACACCACATAGCCCTGCGGGTGCAGGCAGTAGCGGTAGGACGTGAGACCGCCGCGGTCGCGCTCGGCGTCGGAGAGGTGGACCTCCCACGACTGCTCCACCCTGCTGAGCCAGCCGGTCCGCGTGCGGCGCACCCGGTCGTGGACCTCCCGCATGAACGGCATCGCCTCCTCGCGCGTCACCTGCCGGATCCGGGTGGTGCTCACGGGCACGCCGGGGTGGAACGGCATCCGCGTCGGCATCGTCATCATCGACAGGCTCGACGCGTGCTCGCCGTAGCCGAACCGGCGGTAGATCCCGCCCTCCGACGCCCACAGGATCGCGATCGACTCACCGGCATCGCGGATGCTGTGCAACTGCGTCTCCATCAGCAACGATGCCATGCCACGGCGGCGATGCCCCGGTTTGACGCCCACGACGGTCACCGCGCCCACGCGGGCTTGGACGCCGCCGGGCACGGTGAGCTCGCGGGTGAGGATGCCGCCGGTGCCGACCATCTCGTCGCCGTCGAACACGGCGTGCGCCCGGTCGAGCTCCAGCACCTTCAACCAGCGGTGCTCGTCGACGGGTTCATCGAGGAACGACCACGCGAACACCCGGCGGAACTCGGGGAGGTCGTCGTCGTCGATGGTCCTGATGGTCAGCGCGGAGTCAGCCATGGTCGCAGTGATACGCCGCCACGGCCGCACCCGCAGCTCAATTACCGCTGGATCGACTTGATCTCGCAGAACTCGTCCAGGCCGAACCGGCCGAACTCGCGGCCGTTGCCCGACTGGCGGTAACCGCCGAACGGTGCGCTGGTGTTGAACGCGGCGGCGTTGATGTCGACCTGGCCGGTGCGCAGCCGCCGGGCGACGCGCATCGCCCGGTCGGTGTCGGCGGAGAACACGCCTCCCGCCAGGCCGTAGATCGTGGAGTTGGCGATCCGGACCGCGTCGTCCTCGTCCGCGTACGGCATGACCGACAGGACCGGTCCGAAGATCTCCTCCTGCGCGATGGTCATCTCCGGCGTGACGTCGCCGAACACCGTCGGCGTGACGTAGAAGCCCCGCGGCAGTGGCGCGTCCGGCCCGCCGGCGGCCAGCGTCGCGCCTTCCTCGACGCCCTGGCGGATGTAGCCGGTCACCCGGTCGCGCTGCGCCTTCGACACGACCGGCCCGATGCGCGTGGACGGGTCGGCGGGGTCCGCCGGCGTGTACCTGGCGGCGGCCTGGGCCGCCAGCTCGACGGCCTCGTCATGCCGGTCGGCGGGCACCAGCAGGCGGGTCCACGCGCTGCACGCCTGGCCGTTGTTCATGAACGCGTTGGCGACCGCGATCTTCACCGCCCGCCCGAGGTCGGCGTCGTCGAGCACGACGCACGCCGACTTGCCGCCGAGCTCCAGCGCGACCCGCTTGACCGTCCCGGCGGCGACGGCGGAGACCCGGCGCCCGGCCCTGGTGGAGCCGGTGAACGACACCATGTCCACGTCCGGGTGCGCGGCCAGCGCCTCGCCGACGACCGGCCCGGTGCCGTGGACGAGCCCGAACACGCCCTCGGGGACGGCGGCCGCGACGATGCCGGCGAGCAGGTCGGCGGTGCCCGGCGCGAGCTCGCTCGGCTTGAGCACCACGGTGTTGCCCGCGGCGAGCGCGGGCACGACCTTCGCGACCATCTGCTGCAGCGGGAAGTTCCACGGCGTGATGGCGGCGACGACCCCGACCGGCTCGCGGAAGACCAGCGAGTTGCCGATCTCCTCCGGGGAGAAGTAGCCGCGCTCCAGCACGTCCGCGACCCCCTCCGCGATCGCGACGGGGTTCACGGCCTGCACCTTCCGGCTGAACGTGAGCGGCGTGCCCATCTCCCTGGTCATGGTCTCCGCGAGTTCGCCGGAGCGCTCCCGCAGGCCGTCGATGATCGTCCGGACGGCCTTGGCCCGTTCGTCGACCGGAGTCCGCGACCACGCCGGGAAGGCCGCGACGGCCGTGGCCACGGCCGCGTCGGCGTCGGCCGGTGTGCCTTCGGCGAGCGTGCCGACGACTTCCTCGGTGGCGGGGTTGACGACCTCGATCACGAGAGCCCTCCAGGCGGATGTGACACCCAATGCGCTGACGGACCCCAGACTGTCACATCACTTCGCGGAGGTCACCCGTGAGGCTCCCCGGTGCCGGAACGACCGTGGCGCCGCGCCGGGTCGCGAAGACCCGTGCACGACGCCACTCCCCCTCGGCCAAGCCACCCAGGCGGCGAGCACCACCGGCGAAGGGTCAGCTGAAGTCCAGCTCACCCGTCCGGGTGCGCTTGAGCTCGAAGAAGTACGGGAAGCCGGCGAGCATGCGGGCGCCGTCGAAGATCGTCCCGGCCTCCTCGCCGCGCGGGATCTTCGTGAGCACCGGGCCGAAGAACGCGACGCCGTCGATGTGGATGGTCGGCGTGCCGACGTCCATGCCGACCGGGTCCATGCCGCGGTGGTGGCTCGCCCGCAGCGCCTCGTCGTACTCGGTCGAGGTGGCGGCCTCGGCGAGCTCGGCTGGCAGTTCGGCGTCGGCGAGCGCGAGCTTGATGACCTCGCTGAAGTCCTGGTTGCCCTCGTTGTGGATCCGCGTGCCCATCGCGGTGTACAGCTTCGGCAGCACCTCGTTGCCGAACTTCTGCTCCGCGGCGATGGCCACGCGCACCGGGCCCCAGCCCTTGGTCATGAGTTCCTTGTACTGCTCAGGCAGGTCGCGGCCCTCGTTCAGCACGGCGAGGCTCATCACGTGGAAGCTCAGGTCGATGTCGCGGACCTTCTCCACCTCGAGGATCCAGCGGGAGGAGATCCAGGCGAACGGGCAAAGAGGGTCGAAGTAGAAGTCGACCTTCGCCTTGTCGGTCATGCGTGCCCCTTCAGTGACGGTGAGTGGCGTTATCGCCCCATCAGCCCAACGACATCACCCTGTCATCTCTTCCCGCACGCCGGTTCCGTGATTGGATGCGGGAGTCATAACCATTCCCGACGACGTCAGCGCGTAACCACACGCGCGGCAGACGAGGTGACCAGTGGCCGCGCCCAACCTCACCCGCGACCAGGCTCAAGAACGTGCTGAGCTGCTGGAAGTGGAGTCCTACCGGATCGAGCTGGACCTGACCGACGGCGGCGGAAAGCCGGGTACGGACACGTTCCGCTCCACCACCACCGTGGTGTTCCGCAGCCGGACTCCGGGTGCTTCCTCGTGGATCGACATCGTGGCGGCGACGGTGCACCGCGCTGTGCTGAACGGCAGCGAGATCGACGTCTCCTCCTACCGCGAGGAGGACGGCATCAAGCTGCCGGACCTCGCCGAGACCAACGAGCTCATCGTCGAGGCCGACTGCCGGTACATGAACACCGGCGAGGGCCTGCACCGGTTCGTCGACCCGGTCGACGGCGGTGTGTACCTGTACTCGCAGTTCGAGACCGCGGACGCCAAGCGCATGTTCGCGTGCTTCGACCAGCCCGACCTCAAGTCGGTCTACTCGATGAAGGTCACGGCGCCGCACGACTGGAAGGTCATCTCGAACGGCGAGATCACCGCCACCGAGCCCGGCGAGGGCGGCGCGGACGTGCACACGTTCGCCACCACCAAGCCGATGTCGACCTACATCGTGGCCCTGGTCGCCGGCCCCTACGCCGAGTGGCGCGACGAGTTCGTGAGCCACAATCGTGATGGGAGCGACTTCCGCATCCCGCTCGGCATCTACTGCCGCGCCTCCCTCGCGCCGCACATGGACCACGAGCGGCTGTTCACCGAGACCAAGCAGGGCTTCGGGTTCTTCCACGAGGCGTTCGGGGTGCAGTACCCGTTCGGCAAGTACGACCAGTGCTTCGTGCCGGAGTTCAACGCGGGCGCGATGGAGAACGCGGGCTGCGTCACGTTCCTCGAGGACTACGTCTTCCGCAGCCGCGTCACCCGCTACCTCTACGAGCGGCGCGCCGAGACCGTGCTGCACGAGATGGCGCACATGTGGTTCGGCGACCTCGTCACCATGCGCTGGTGGGACGACCTGTGGCTGAACGAGTCGTTCGCCACCTGGGCGTCCGTGCTCGCGCAGGCCGAGGCCACCGAGTACCGCCAGGCGTGGACGACGTTCGCGAAGATCGAGAAGTCGTGGGCGTACCGGCAGGACCAGCTGCCCTCCACGCACCCGGTCGCCGCGGACATCTCCGACGTGCAGGCGGTGGAGGTCAACTTCGACGGCATCACCTACGCCAAGGGCGCCTCGGTGCTCAAGCAGCTCGTCGCGTACGTCGGGCTGGAGAACTTCCTGGCGGGCCTGCGGGTCTACTTCGGCAAGCACGCCTGGGGCAACGCGACGCTCGCGGACCTGCTGGGCGCGCTGGAGGAGGCGTCCGGCCGCGACCTGTCGTGGTGGAGCGCGCAGTGGCTGGAGACGACGGGCCTGAACCTGTTGCGCCCGAAGTTCACCGTGGACGCCGACGGCCGCTTCACCGAGTTCGCCGTGCTGCAGGGCGGCGCGCGTCCCGGTGCCGGTGAGCTGCGCACGCACCGCATCGCGATCGGCGTCTACGACGCGGACGAGTCCGGCAAGCTGGTCCGCACGCACCGCCACGAGCTCGACGTGACCGGCGAGCGCACCGAGGTCCCCGAGCTCGTCGGCGTGCACCGCGGCAAGATCGTGCTGGTCAACGACGACGACCTCACGTACTGCACGATGCGCCTCGACCCGGACTCGCTGGCCGCGCTGATCGACCACATCTCCGACATCGCCGAGCCGCTGCCGCGCACGCTGTGCTGGTCGGCCGCGTGGGAGATGACCCGCGAGGCCGAGCTGAAGGCGCGCGACTTCGTGAACCTGGTGCTCGGCGGCCTGCACTCCGAGTCGGAGGTCGGTGTGGTGCAACGGCTCCTGCTGCAGGCCCAGACCTCGCTGTCGTCCTACGCGGACGACTCGTGGCGGGCCGAGGGCTGGCGCCGGTTCGTGGCCACGGCGCTGGAGCTGGCCCAGGCGGCCGAGCCGGGCTCGGACCACCAGCTCGCGTTCGTGAACGCGCTGGCGTCGTCCGTCCTCGACGAGTCCACTTTGGACGTGCTGCGCGGCTGGTACGACGGTTCGGCCGTGCTGGAGGGCCTGGACGTCGACACCGACCTGCGCTGGCGCCTGCTGCACGCCCTCGTCGCGCACGGCAAGGCCGGCCTGCCGGAGATCAACGCCGAGGAGGAGCGCGACCCGACCTCCACCGGCCACCGCCGGGCCCAGCAGGCCCGTGCCCTGCGCCCGACCACCGCGGCCAAGGACGAGGCGTGGGACCGCGCCGTGAACGACGACGAGCTGCCCAACGCGGTCAGCGAGGCGATCATCGCGGGCATCTCGCACCCCAGCCAGAAGGAGCTGCTCGAGCCGTACGTCGAGCGCTACTTCGCCGACGTGAAGGGCGTGTGGGACCGCCGCAGCTCCGAGCGCGCGCAGTCCATGGTGGTGGGCATGTTCCCGGCGTGGTCGATCGCGAAGTCCACCGTGGAGGCCGCCGACGCGTGGCTCGCGGACGAGCACCCGCCCGCCCTGCGCCGCCTGGTGTCCGAAGGCCGTGCGGGCATCGTGCGCGCCCTGGCGGCACAGGAGTTCGACCGCTCCTGACGTTGTTCGCCATGACAGGCCCCGTGACGCGTCCGCGCGTCACGGGGCCTGTGCGCGCGTTAGGAAGATGCTGTTGCGGGAGGAGAAAGCGATGAACATCGGCGTTCTGGCGGAACGCTGGCACCGGGGCTGGATCGCGGCCGACGGGCTGACGTCCGAGCGCCGCGACGGGCACTTGGTCGTCCACGTGAACCGCCCCCACCGGCGGTACGAGTGGATCGTCACCGACGAGGCCGACGTCGCCGCGGTGGCCGGGACCGTCGCCGCCACCGCCGAACCGAACTGGCTCAGCGTGCTGACGCACGCGCCGCGGCGGGTGACGGCGGAGATCGAGGCGGCCGGGATGGTCGTGGCCCGGCCCGACGAGAGCTTCATGGGGCGCGTGCTCGACGGCCACCCGTCCGCCACCCCTCCCGCCGGCTACGCGGTGGAGGTGCGCAGGAGCCCGGTGATCGACGTGCGGGTGCTGACCCGGGACGGCGACCAGGCGGCGAGCGGGCTGATGGCCGTCGTCGGCGACGACGCCGTCGCGCACCGCATCGAGACGGCGGAGGCGCACCGGCGGCGTGGGCTCGGCAGCGTCGTGATGGGCACGCTGGTGCGGGAAGCGCTGAAGGACGGCGCGCGGACCGGGTTGCTGTTCTCCTCCACCGACGGCGTGCACCTCTACCGCGAGCTCGGCTGGGAGAAGATCTCCGACCTCGTGGTGGCGCGCAACGCGGTCAGCCCGGGATGACGCCGCCGATCCGCCTGTCCGGCGGCAGGTCCTTGACCCGCAACCAGGTCCGGCCGCGCGTCGACCAGTAGGCCGCGAGGTCCACGGCCTCCAGGTTGTCCGCGGAGTCCTCGCCGCCGAGGAACAGCGGCTGCCGGTACCCGGCGCACCACCCGGCCGCCAGGGGTTCGGGGTGCCGTGCCCGCCACTCGGCCAGCAGGTCCGTGCGCAGCAGCTCGTCCGGCGCGGCGGCCAGGGCCTCGTCGACCGTCGGGTGGTAGTGGGGGCGCACCTCGGCCGAGCCGGGGTCGAAGACGGCCAGCACCCCGTCGGTCTCCAGGTACTGGCGGCCCAGCCAGTCCACCGCCGCGAAGGTCACGTCGTCGAGCTCCGGGAACATCTCCCGGACCATCGTGAGCGCGGCCGCGGCGGATGCGGCGTCGTGCCGGTGCAGGTTCATCGAAGTCCCCCGGAAGATGCGCGAACGCCCCCGGTGACACACCGGGGGCGTTCGGCGGCGAAGTCAGGAACGCGGCGCGTTGCCCGCCTGGTCGGTCAGCATGCGCAGACCCGAGATGAGCCCACCCGCGAGGTCGCCCTCCTTGAAGGACGCCACCATGCTCATCACCGCGAGCTTGGCGCCGCGGTCGGCGATCCGGCGGTGCGACTCCTCGCCCGTCACGATCTCGACGACGCGCTCACCCGGCGACACGGCCACCAGCACGTGGTGCGACGGGCGGTCGGTCGAGCCGTGCAGCTCCTCGGCGCGCTCGCGCGAGGACGCGCCGAGCGCACCCAGGTACACGCTGAAGTCGAGGCCGGTGGTGCGGCTGGAGAGCGTCAGCGCCTCGTCCAGCTGCGCGAGCTGGGCGGGCGTGAACGGCAGCTCCGGCGCCTGCGGCTCGTACATCTTCGCGACGGACACCCGGCCGCTGTTGGTCACAACAGCACCGAGCGGCAGCGTCGACGGGTCGACGGCCTTGGTCACCTCACCAGTTGCCACGGGCACCTCCCTTGGCGGTCGAACCCGAGGTCACGGGTTCGGCGGCGCTGCGGTGGTCCGCGCTCAACCCGGCCGGGTTGGCGCTCCACCACACCGGGGCGTAGCCCCACTCCTGGCCGGGCCGGTACCGGGGGATCCGGGTGGCCTTTGGCCTCACCGTCAGCAGCGTGATCACGCCGTAGATCGCCAGCGGGATCAGCGCGAAGACGAGAACGGTCTCCACGATGGTCACGGCGGGTACGGTAGCCGAACTCAGCCGCGCACGAGCGGCCGGGCCAGCAAGATCGAGGTCAGTCCCACGATCGAGCCCGCCACGACGTAGACGGTGCCCAGCGACGTCGCCGCCGCGAGCGGTCCGGCGAGGCCCGCGCCCAGCGGCGAGAGCCCCCAGGCGAGCACCCGGTAGGCGCTCGTCACCCGGCCCATCACCGGTCCGGGCGTGAGCCGTTGCCGCCGCGTGGCCGACAGCACGTTCCAGCCCGCCGACGCCACGCCGAACAGCACGCACGCGACCACGGCGATCACCAGCCACGGCACGAGGCCGAACAGGGCGAACGCCGCGCCGAGCAGCGCGAGGAACCCGACCATGACCCGCCCGGCGCCCCACCGCGCCGCGAGCCGCGGCGACAGCCAGGCGCCTAGCAGAGCACCGGCCGCCATGCACACGACGAGCCCGGGAACCACCGGTTCGGCGAGGCGGAGCACCTGGATGGAGTAGAGCGCCAGCACGGCGTTCACCGCGGCCGCGCAGACAGCGGTGATTGCGACGGCAACTACCAGTGACCGCAGGCCGGGGGTCCGCACCAGGAACCGCGCGCCCTCCACGAGCTGCGCGCGCAGGTCGTCCCTCGATCGGTCGGGCGCGACGTCCGGAACCCGGGACACCAGCGCGGCGGCGACGACGAACGAGACCGCGTCGAGCGCGAAGCAGGCCGCCGGCTCCCACCAGAACAGCACCGCGGCGGCGAGCGGACCGGCGAGGTCCATGCCGATCGTCTCGACGGTGACGAACCTGCCGTTCGCCGCCTCCAGCTCGCCGGGACCGGCCAGTTCGACGAGCAGCACCTGCGACGCCGAGTCGGCGAACGTCTCGGCCGACGTGAGCACGAAAGCCGTGGCGCACAGGACGAGCACCGTCGCGTGTCCGGTGTGGACCGCCAGCGCGAGCGCTCCGGTCACCACCGCTCGCAGCCAATGCGCCACCACGACAACGGTTCTCGGCCGCCAGCGGTCCACCAGGGCGCCGGCGGGCAGCGCGACGAGCAACCAGGGCAGCGCCACGGCGACGGCCACAGCGGACACGGCGAGCGGATCGCGGGTGCTGGCGGCGGTGAACAAGGGCAACGCGACAATGCGCACGCCATCGCCGACGAGCGACACCGCCCACGCCGCGGTGAGCGCTCGAAAACCACGTCCGCGCACGCCGTGAGCGGTATGACGCATATCACGTTCCATCAGAATGCACGCTACAGAGCGTGTCCATACCGGCCAGTAAGGCCAACGTGTGCTCTCGTGCGGCGCAGCGGTTACACCCGGTCAGGCCTCACCCGGTCGGCGGCGAACGGGTGCCGGTTTGGGGTCTTGTTCCCCGAACACCCACCTCTTAGCTTTTCACCTATACGGGTCTTGCGCACCCGCCCCGAGAGTCCCGGAGGACACAAAATGTTCACGATGACCCGCCCCCAGGCCGTGACCTTCACTCTTCCGAGCTACAAGGCCGATTCAGTGCGTATCACCGCCAGTGACTCCGTTCGCATCACGGCCACCGACTCCGTTCGGATCACGATGACCGATTCGGTGCGCATCACGGCCGCCGACTCGGTGCGGATCACCATGGACGACTCCGTCCGCATCACGGCGCGCGACTCGGTCAGGATCACGTGCGCCGACTCGGTCCGCATCACGGCGCGCGAGGACTCCGTGCGCATCACCGCCCAGCAGGACTCGGTGAGGATCACTGCGCGTGAGGACTCCGTCCGCATCACCGCTCACGACGACTCGGTCCGCATCACGATGGACGACTCCGTGCGCATCACGGCTCATGACGACAGCGTCCGCATCACCATGGACGACTCCGTGCGCATCACCGCGCATGACGACAGCGTCCGCATCACCATGGACGACTCCGTGCGCATCACCGCGCATGACGACAGCGTCCGCATCACCATGGACGACTCCGTGCGCATCACGGCGCACGACGACTCCGTGCGCATCACCGCACGCAAGGACGACTTCTCCCTCGCGGCCTGACCCAGCCGGCAGGCACGATCAGGCCGCGGGCTCACCCAGGTACGGCAACCACTGCGGATCCGCCTCGGCCACCCCGGCGAGCAGCCGCCAGTGCGGGCCGCGCGGCGCGGCAGGCACCACGCGCAGCCGCCAGCCCAGCTCCGACAGCAGCTTGTCCGCCTTTCGGTGGTTGCACTTCGCACAGCAGGCGACGCAGTTCGTCCAGGTGTGAGGTCCGCCACGCGAACGCGGCACGACGTGGTCGATCGTCTCGGCCCGCCCGCCGCAGTAGGCGCAGCGGTACCGGTCGCGGTGCATGAGCCCGGCACGGGTCATCGGCACGCGACCGCGGTAAGGAACGCGGACGTACGTGCTCAACCGGATCACGGACGGTACGAGCACCTCGGACTTCGACGAGTGCAGCACCAGCCCGGAGGCGTCACCGTGCACGACTTCGGCCTTGCCGCACACCACCAGCACGACCGCCCGGCGCAGCGACAGGGCCGTGAGCGGCTCGAACGTGGCGTTCAGCAGGAGGACCTTGCGTCTTCCCCAGGGGAAAACCGCCGGCGTCGGACCGGAACCTCCCCCGCCTCGATCCCCATCCGGCACCGCCCGCAGGTCGGGCTGATTTCGGCATGGGGGGACCGTCGGCGCGGTCTCGCCTGGTGACGAGGCGCCGATAGGGGTCGGTTGTCGGTCTGGCACGCGACCACCTCCACCGGTTCAGCCATAGGAGACCACACTTACCAGGAAAAAATCACGTGTGATAAGTGACGCGTCACGGATGTGTGATCGAAGCAGGGGTGAACTCGCTCCCTAACGGAGATGGTTTTCATCACCCGCTACCCTTGCCAAGGTGACAGAGGCTCCTTCCACACCACTGCCCGCGACGGTCGCCTACCCGGCCGCCGAGCGGCTCGACCTCGTCGAGCGGATCCACGGGCGCGACGTCGCCGACCCGTACCGCTGGCTCGAGGACCCGGCTGACCCGCGCACCGAGTCGTGGTCGCGGGCGCAGGACGTGCTCGCCCGCTCCTGGCTGGACGCGATGCCCGGCCGTGAGCGCCTCGGCGCCCGGCTGAAGGAGCTGATGCGCACGGGATCGGTGTCCACTCCGGTCTGGCGCGCCGGCAGGGCGTTCTTCACCCGCCGCGGCCCCGAGCAGGACCACCCCGTCGTCGTGGTGCGCGAGACCGACGGCACCGAGCGCGTGCTGCTCGACGTGAGCGCGCTCGACCCGTCCGGCAGGACCACCCTGGACGGCTGGTCCCCCAGCCTCGAAGGCACGCGCCTGGCCTACCAGGTGTCCGTCGGCGGCAACGAGCACTCGCTGCTGCACGTGCTCGACGTCGAGTCCGGTGAGCTCGTCGAGGGCCCGATCGACCGGTGCCGCTACTCCGCGATCGGCTGGCTGCCCGGCGGCGAGGAGTTCTTCTACGTGCGCCAGCTCGACCCGGCGCTGCTGCCCGAGGACGAGAAGCTGTTCCACCGCCGCGTGTGGCGCCACCGCGTCGGCACCGACCCGGACACGGACGTCAACGTCCACGGCGACGACCAGGCGCCCACCTTCTACTACACGCTCAACGTCTCGCACGACGGCCGCTGGCTGGTCGTGAGCGGGTCACCCAGCACGGTGAAGCACGACTCGGTGTGGATCGCGGACCTGCACGGCGACGGCGCGCTCGAGCCGGTGGTCCTGTCGGAGGCCGGCGTCCAGTGCTCGGCGTCCGTCGCCCGCGACGGCAGGCTCTACCTGCACACCAACCACGGGGCGCCCCGCCAGCGGCTCTGCGTCGCCGACCCCGCGAACCCCACCGAGTGGACGGAGCTGATCGGCGAGGACGAGGACTCGGTCCTCGACGGCGTGCGCTGGCTGGGCGGCGACCTGGTCGTCCTGCGCACCAGGCACGCGGTGTCCGAACTGCACCTGCACGACGCCGCGACCGGCGCGCACAAGCGGCAGATCCCGCTGCCCGGCACGGGCTCGTTGCACGGCATGTCCGTTGTGGATGCCCGCACGGACCACGACCAGGACACGGTCTGGTTCGGGTGGACGGACTTCGTCACACCGCAGTCGGTGTACCGGTACTCCACCTCCACCGGCGAGACCGTGCTGCACGAGGCCGCGCCCGGCCGCGTCGAGCTGCCCGCCGTGACGACGCAGCAGGTCGCGTACACGTCCAAGGACGGCACCACGGTCCGGATGTTCGTGGTCAGCGGCGAGCGCGAGCCCGACCTGCCCCGGCCGGCGCTGCTCACCGGCTACGGCGGCTTCGCGATCGGCCGCGGCCCCGGCTACAGCGCGACCACGCTGGCGTGGGTCGAGGCGGGCGGCGTGTGGGTGCACGTGTCCTTGCGCGGCGGCGACGAGGAAGGCGAGGACTGGCACGTCGCCGGTATGCGCGAGAACAAGCAGAACGTGTTCGACGACTTCCACGCGGCGGCGGAGCGCCTGATCCGCGACGGGTGGACCACGCCGCAGCAGCTGGCGATCATGGGTGGCAGCAACGGCGGCCTGCTCGTGGGCGCCGCCCTCACCCAGCGCCCCGAGCTCTACGCGGCCGTGGTGTGCTCAGCGCCACTGCTCGACATGGTGCGCTACGAGAAGTTCCTGCTCGGACGCCTGTGGGCCGACGAATACGGCAGCGCGGGCGTTTCCGAGGAGTTGGGTTGGCTGTTGTCCTACTCTCCGTACCATCGCGTCGAAGCCGATGTTGAGTACCCTTCGGTGCTGTTCACGGTGTTCGAGTCGGATTCCCGCGTGGATCCCAACCACGCCAGGAAGATGTGCGCGGCCTTGCAGCACGCTTCGAGGAGCGATCCGGCCAAGCACCCCGTGCTGATCAGGCGCGAGACCGAGGTCGGTCACGCGGGCAGGTCGGTCAGCCGGACGGTGGCTCTCGCCGTGGACCAGCTGACGTTTCTCGCGAATGCCACGGGCATGGAGTTGTAGGAGGGCACGACCACGTGTTGGCGACGAGTCCAGTGGATGACGCCGCGAACAAGACCGCGCAGGCGGTCGAGTTCTTCGAGAAGTACGGTCCCTCGATCCTGGCGGGCGCGATCAAGATCGTCTTGATCCTGATCGCCGCCTTCGTGGTCAGGGCCCTGCTGCGCAAGGTCATCAACGGGATCACGACGCCCGGCAAGGAGGGCAAGAAGCCCGGCCTGCTCAAGCCCTTGCGCGAACGCGCTCCGCAGGCGCTCGGGAACCTGATCTCCGAGCGCCGCGAGCAGCGCGCCAAGACCATCGGCTCGGTGCTCAAGTCCATCGTCACGATCCTGATCTTCGGAATCGCGTTCCTGGAGATCATGATCGTGGTCGGGCTGGACATCACGCCCGTGCTGACCTCGGCGGGCATCCTGGGCGTCGCCATCGGCTTCGGCGCCCAGAACCTCGTGAAGGACTTCCTGTCCGGCATGTTCATGCTGCTGGAGGACCAGTACGGCGTCGGCGACGTCGTGGACCTCGGCCCGTCCATCACCGGCACCGTCGAGGCGGTCGCCCTGCGCACCACCACGATCCGCGACACCGGCGGAACGGTCTGGTACGTCCGCAACGGCGAGATCCTGCGCGTCGGCAACTCGTCGCAGGGCTTCGCGGTCGCGGTCGTCGACCTGCCCCTGAGCTACGGCGCGAACCTCGCCGAGGCGACCCAGGTGCTGGAGCGCACGGCCGCCGAGGTGGCCGACCAGGAACCGCTGAAGGCCGACATCACCGCCAAGCCCGAGGTGCTCGGCGTGGAGAAGTTCACGCCCGAGAACATCACCCTGCGGGTCACCGTGAAGACGCGCCCCGGCCGGCAGTGGGCGGTCCAGCGCAACCTGCGCGCGCGGCTCATGCCCGCGCTGGAAGACGCCGGCTTCACCGCCAAGTAGGCGGCGAAACCCGAATTCCGGGTGAGGGAGAACACCCATTCAAGACGATGATCGCCCGGCGTCCTGCCAGATCACACCCCTATGACCCAACGAACAACCGGGGTGCCCTGCGCGAGGTGGCCCACGTGAGTCAGGATGGGTGGGTGGGCAACCCCGTGAGCTTCTTCGAACAGGTCGGTGGCGAGGAGACGTTCCACCGCGTCGTCGCGCGCTTCTACCAAGAGGTGAAGGCCGACGACGTCCTGCTGCCCCTGTACCCGGAATCCGACCTCGGACCTGCGGAGGAGCGGCTGCGGCTGTTCCTGATGCAGTACTGGGGCGGTCCCCACACCTACTCGGAGAACAGGGGCCACCCGAGGCTGCGCATGCGCCACGTGCCGTTCAAGATCGGGCCGATCGAGCGCGACGCGTGGCTGCGCTGCATGCGGATCGCCGTCGACGAAGCCGGCCTGGACGAGGCTCACCGCAAGCAGCTCTGGGACTACATGGAGATGGCCGCGAACAGTCTGATGAACAGCTGGTCCTGAGCGCCCATCACCCGATCGGGTCCTTTAGCAGCGAGACGAATGGCAGGATGACCCCCCGTGCGACGATCCTCCGACCTCACTCCCGAGATCGCCGAAGAGTCCGCCTGGTGGCGTGACGCCGTCTTCTACCAGGTGTACGTGCGCTCCTTCGCCGACTCCAACGGCGACGGCGTGGGCGACCTCGACGGCATCCGGTCCCGGCTCGGCTACCTGGAGCTGCTCGGGGTCGACGCCCTGTGGCTGACCCCGTTCTACCGCTCACCGATGGCCGACCACGGCTACGACGTGGCCGACCCGCGCGACGTCGACCCGCTCTTCGGCGACCTCGCCGCGTTCGACCGGCTGGTGGCGGAGGCGCACGAGCACAACATCAAGGTGACCGTCGACCTGGTCCCGAACCACACGAGCGACCTGCACGAGTGGTTCCAGGAGGCGTTGCAGGCCGGTCCCGGCAGCATGGAGCGCTCGCGCTACATCTTCCGCGAGGGCCGTGGCTTCGACGGCTCGCAGCCGCCGAACAACTGGGTCTCGGTCTTCGGCGGCCCCGCCTGGACCCGCGTGCCCGACGGCCAGTGGTACCTGCACCTGTTCGCGCCGGAGCAGCCCGACCTCAACTGGGACCACCCGGAGGTCCGCGCCGACCTGGAGCACACGCTGCGGTTCTGGCTGGACCGCGGTGTCGACGGCTTCCGCATCGACGTGGCGCACGGCATGGCCAAGCCCGACGGCCTGCCCGACATGGAGATCCGGGCGCAGGTCCCGGGCGTGCTGTCCGACGACGTGCGCGACCCGCGCTTCGACAACGACGGCGTGCACGAGATCCACCGGATGATCCGCAAGGTCATGGACGGCTACCCCGGCACCATGGCCGTCGGCGAGATCTGGGTGAAGGACGACGAGCGCTTCGCCGCCTACGTCCGCCCCGACGAGCTGCACCTGGGCTTCAACTTCCGCCTGGTCGAGGCGGGCTTCGACGCCGACGCCGTCCGGTCGGCCATCGAGCACTCCCTGGCCGCCGTCGCGCTCACCGGCACGCCCGCCGCGTGGACGTTGTCGAACCACGACGTGGTGCGCCACGTGACCCGCTACGGCGGCGGCGAGCTCGGCGAGAAGCGGGCCCGCGCGATGACGCTGGTCGAGCTGGCACTGCCGGGCGTGATCTACCTCTACAACGGCGAAGAGCTCGGCCTGCCGAACGTGGAGCTGCCGGACTGGGCCCTGCAGGACCCGACCTGGGAGCGCTCCGGCCACACCGAGCGCGGCCGGGACGGCTGCCGCGTACCGATCCCGTGGGAGGGCACCGCCCCGCCGTTCGGGTTCTCCACGGCCGTCACCACCTGGCTGCCGCAGCCCAACGAGTGGGACCACCTCACGGCGGAGGCACAGCTCGAGGACCCAGGCTCGATGCTGTCGCTGTACCGCGAGGCGCTGGAGCACCGCAAGACCAACGCGGCGTTCGCCGGCGACGAGCTGGAGTGGTACGGCGCCCCGGCGGGTTGCTTCGCGTTCCGGCGCAAGGGCGGCGGCCTGATCTGCGCGCTGAACACGTCCGGCGCGTCCGTGCCACTGCCTCCCGGCCAGGTGCTGCTGTCGTCCGGCCCGATGGACGGCGACCAGCTCCCCCCGGACACCGCGGTCTGGCTCGTCTGAGGTCCGCTGCGGGCGTGTTCGCACGCCCGCAGCTCCTCTCCACCGCGGCGGGCGGGGATCAGACGAGCAGCGGCAGCATCGAATGCCGCCGGCGCACCACGGCGCCGAACTTGGCGTCGATCCGCAGCCACGAGTCGGTCGCCGTGACGCGGACGTCACCGTCCTCGCCCATGAACCCCATGCCGGACAAGGCGAACAGGCACCGCAGCGGAATCTTCACGTCCAACCCGGACCCGCTCACCACCAACACCGTCTGGTCCAGCAACGAGGCGGGCGGCGTCCCGTGCGGCCCGGTGTTCTCCCGCGCCACCTCGACGCCCTCGTCCGCGAGCTTCGAGATCACCTCGACGGGCAACCGGTCCACCAGCAGCCAGCCCTCCGCGGGCGGCAGCGCCGAACGCCACATCAGGTCCTTGGCGGGCCCGGGATCGATGCGCTCGTCGCGCATCACCGCGAGCCCCGTCAGCAACTCGGACCCGGACACCGTCACGTCAGCCGGATCCGCCTGCCCCGCAACGGTTCGCGTGGCCAGCGTGTCGAACGGCGTGGCGACCCACGCGTCAAGCAGCTCCTCGCTGCGGTTGCGCAACCGCACCACAGCCTGCGCATCGAGACGCACAGCCCGCGCCGCGAACGCCCCCAGGTCGTCCCTCTCGGCCGCATCGGCCAGCACCAGCTCAGGCACCACTACCCCCTGCCCGCCACCCGGCGAGAAAATCGCGCTCAGCCTCAGTCAACCGCCGCGGCCGCGCGGTCGTCACGTTGTACGGCGCCATCAGCGTCTCCGCCCTGACCACCACGGGGCTCTCCGGCTCCCGGCCGCCCCGCACCACGTAGTCGAGCGTGAACGACGCGGACTTGAGCTCCCGCACCGACATCTCCACCACGACGTCCTCACCCGTGAACACGATCGGCGCGAGGTACTCGACAGCGAGCCGCGCCACGACCACACCCTCGGCCATCTCCTTGACCCCGTGGCGGGCCGCCTCGGTGAAGAGCAGCTCGATCCGGGCCTCTTCCAGCAATGTCACCGTTTTCGCGTGGTTGACGTGACCGTACGCATCCATGTCCGACCACCGCGGCCGCACACCAGTGACGAAGACACCCATGCAGGGACCCTACCCAGCAGCACCGGTGACGGGGAAAGCCCTACCCCGAATCCCCGGGGCACCCTGGCCGTTCCCGCCGCCTGTGGCGAACACCGCCGGGGCCGTCGCGGCGGTGCTCGGTGTGGTCGGCGTCGTGGTGCTGTTCGTAGTCCCGGGGGTGCTGGTTCTGCATCTTCTGCCCCAGTCCGATGGCGTGGGCCCGTCAACCGTCTGGTGCCGGGGTACCCGCTGTGGGGCAACGGAATCGGGGTTCGGCGGGCCGGCGTCGGTGGGCGGAGGCGGTTGTTCGCGATGGGACTCCGCCTGCGTCGCCGGATGAAGGTCGATTCCGGCGGGATCTCCGCGCGCGTTGCCGGGTGAAGGCGGCTGATCGCGTTGGGAAGTTCGCGCCACGCGTCGCCGGGGAGACGGGTGATCGCGGTAGGAGGTTCGTTCGCACGCATTGCCGGGTGAAGGCGGCTGATCTGGTGGGCGGGCTGTGTCGCGGCGCTGAGCGAGGCGGCGCTCGCGGCTTGTCGCGTTTGTGGCTTGTCGCGCTCGCGGACTTGTGGCTCGCCGCGGCCGAGGCTAGTCGCGACCGCGGCTCGTCATGTCCGTGGCACGCTCGGGCTGTGCTGTCTGAAGGCGGCAAGTCGACAAGTCGGCGAACATCCGCCGAAGCACATCAGCGAAGCCCGCTCTCCGAGCCCTTGCTGGCACCCGCTCGACGAGCACTCACCGAACCGAGCCCGCCGGGCACGCGCACGCGGCTCGATGCCCGCTCGGCCAACCCCCACCTGATTCCACTCGGCGAACACCACCGCAGCCCACGAGTCGGCGAACACCACCGGAGGTCATGAGGTGGATCGAGCCCGGTGGACGGTGCCGCACGCTAGTCGGCACGTGCCCCCCGCGCGCTTCCTCCTGGCGCAACGAGCGAAAGCCGATTTCGGTTCCCGCCGCCTCCGAAATCCTGTGGATAACTCGCACCACCGCCGACAGCACACACGATGAACTGCGAAAACAGCGCCGAACCCGAAACCGGGGCGCTGCGGAAGAGGACCGCGGCGCCCCGGTTGGTGAGCACTACCGGACCATGCTCCGCACCTGGCGGGCGGCGACGGAGAGGGTGGCCAGGTCCAGCTGGTGTACCCGGTTGATCTCCTCCAGCGCTCCGCGGGAGCGGGCCAGGCGGGAGGCGTTGGCCTGTTCCCACTTGGCGATCTTCTCGCTCGCCGTGTCGCCCAGGTCGCTTGCCCTCAGCACGTCGAGGGTGATGGCCCGCAGCGACGAGTAGAAGTCGTCGCGGAGGGCCAGGCGGGCCAGGGCGTGCCAGCGGTTGCCGCGTTCCAGGTTCGTCACCGAGTCCAGCATGTGGTCGATGTCGAGGTGGTCGGACAGCGCGAAGTACAGCTCGGCCGTCTCGCGGTGCGAGCGTTCCGGGCCCATGCCGCCGGCCGGGCCGATCTCGCGTTCGGCCAGTTCGGCGATCTCCGTGACGTCGAGCAGGCCGTACATGTAGAGCAGTGCCGCTACCTTGCGGGCCAGTTCGGCCGGGACGCCCTGTTCGACGTACCTGTCCGCCTTGCCCGCGACGACGTCGTACTCCTTGCCCTGCAACAGGTCGAAGGCGGACGGGCTGAGCTCCTCTACCACGCCGCGGAAGCGGTTGATCGTCGAGCCCACGGGCAGCGGCTGCGGGCGGTTGGAGAGCAGCCAGCGGGACGCTCGGTCCAGCAGGCGGCGGGTTTCCAGGACCATGCTGTCCTGGACCTCGGTCGAGACCAGGTTGTCCAGCGCCTGGATCTCGCGCCAGATCGACGGCAGGTCGAAGACCTGGGTGACCACGGCGTAGCAGCGGACCGCGTCGGTGGCCGACGCGCTCGTCTCCTCGGCCAGGCGGAAGGCGTAGGACACGCCGCCGCCGTCGACCACCTCGTTGACGACGACCGTGGTGATGATCTGCCTTGCCAGCGGGTGGTTGGGGATGGCCGCGCCGAACCGTTCGCGCAGCAGGCTCGGGAAGTAGTCCGGGAGCTTGCGGGTGAACGTGTCGATCGTCGGGATGTCGCTCGCGAGCAGCTCTTCCTTCAGCGTGAGCTTGGTGAACGCGAGCAGCGTGGCGAGCTCCGGCGAGGTGAGGCCGTCGCCCGCCTTCTCCAGCGCCTTGAACTCCGCCGCGCTCGGCAGCGCCTCCAGCTTGCGGTTGAGCGCGCCGCGCGCCTCGAGGTCGGCCGTGAGGCGCGCGTGCACCGACAGCATCGGGGCGGCGTGCGCCCGGCTGACGCCGAGGACGTTGTTCTGCGAGTAGTTGTCCGCCAGCACGAGGTCGCTGACCTCGTCGGTCATCTCGGCGAGGACCTCGTTGCGCTGCTGCTGTTCGAGCGCTCCCTCCCGGACCAGGTGGTCCAGCAGGATCTTGATGTTGACCTCGTGGTCGGAGCAGTCGACGCCGGCGGAGTTGTCGAGCGCGTCGGTGTTGACCTTGCCGCCGGTGCGGGCGAACTCGATGCGGCCGCGCTGGGTGAGGCCCAGGTTGCCGCCCTCGCCGATGACCTTGACGCGCAGGTCGGCGCCGTTGACGCGGATCGCGTCGTTGGCCTTGTCGCCGACGTCGGCGTGCGACTCGGTCGACGCCTTCACGTAGGTGCCGATGCCGCCGTTCCAGAGCAGGTCGACCGGCGCGAGCAGGATCGCCTTCTTGAGCTCCGGCGGGGACAGCTTCACGACGCCCTCCGGCAGCCCCAGCGCGACGCGGGTCTGTTCGGAGATCGGGATCGACTTGGCCGAGAGCGGGAAGACGCCGCCGCCCTCGCTGATCAGCGAGCGGTCGTAGTCGTCCCACGACGAGCGGGGGACGTTGAACAGCCGCACGCGCTCGGCGAACGACGTGGCGGCTACCGGGTTCGGGTCGATGAAGATGTGCCGGTGGTCGAACGCGGCCACGAGCCGGATGTGCTCGGAGAGCATCATGCCGTTGCCGAACACGTCACCGGACATGTCGCCGATGCCGACGACGGTGAACTCCTGGGTCTGCGTGTCCAGGCCGAGCTCGCGGAACGAGCGCTTCACGCTCTCCCACGCGCCCTTGGCCGTGATGCCCATGGCCTTGTGGTCGTAGCCGATCGAGCCGCCGGAGGCGAAGGCGTCGCCGAGCCAGAAGCCGTAGCTCTGCGAGACGCCGTTGGCGATGTCGGAGAACGTGGCGGTGCCCTTGTCCGCGGCGACGACGAGGTACGTGTCGTCGCCGTCGTAGCGCACGACCTGCGGTGCGGGCACGACCTCGTTGTTGATCAGGTTGTCGGTGAGGTCGAGCAGTCCGGAGATGAACATCTTGTAGCAGGCGATGCCCTCGGCCATGAAGTTCTCGCGGTCGATGCCGGGGTCGCCGGTGGGGGCGATCGGCTTCTTGACGACGAAGCCGCCCTTCGCGCCGACCGGCACGATGACCGCGTTCTTGACGGCCTGCGCCTTGACCAGGCCGAGCACCTCCGTGCGGAAGTCCTCGCGCCGGTCGGACCAGCGCAGGCCACCGCGCGCGACGCTGCCGAAGCGCAGGTGGACGCCTTCGACGCGCGGCGAGTACACGAAGATCTCGAACTTGGGCCGCGGCGCGGGCAGGTCGGGGATCGCCTGCGGGTCGAGCTTGACCGACAGGTACGGCCGCGCGTTGCCGTCGGCGTCGCGGAAGAAGTAGTTCGTCCGCAGGGTGGCGTTGATCAGGGTGAGCAGGCTGCGCAGGATGCGGTCCGCGTCGAGGCTGGTCACGTCGTCGATCAGCTTGCCGATCTCGGTGACCATCGTCTCGGTGCGGTCGGCGCGCGTGGCGTCGTCGAGCCGCGGGTCGAACCTCGACTCGAACAACGCGACCAGCGCGATCGCGACGCTCGTGTGGCTGAGCACGGCGTCCTCGATGTAGTCCTGCGAGTACGGCGTGCCCGCCTGGCGCAGGTACTTCGCGTAGGCGCGCAGCATCGCGGCCTGCTGCCAGGTGAGCCCGGCCTGCAGCACGAGCGAGTTGAACCTGTCGACCTCGGCCTCGCCACGCCAGACCGCGGCGAACGCGTCCTGGAACCGCACGCGCACGTGGTCGAGGTCGGACTCGGACAACTGCGAGAGCGAGGCCGCGTCGATGCGCAGGCCGAAGTCGTAGATCCAGCACTGGACGCCGTCTTCGCGCGCGATCTCGTACGGCCGCTCGTCGACCACGATGACGCCCATGCGCTGCAGCATCGGCAGCACGTCGGACAGCGTGATGCCCTCGCCGGTCACGAACAGCTTGAAGCGCCGCTCCCCCGGTTCGGCGTTCTCGGGCACGTAGAACACCATGTCGAGATCGCCCTCGGCGAGCGCCTCGATGCGCCGGTAGTCCTCGAGCCCCGTGGCGGCTGGGAAGTCCTCCTTGTAGGCCTCCGGGAACACCGCGGCGAACCGCTGGCCCTGCTCGGTGGCCGACTCGGCGCCGAGCTCGCCGTTGCCGCCGGTGACGGCCTCGACCATGCGGTCGTCCCAGCTGCGCACGGCCTCCGCGAGCTTGGCCTGGATCGCGTTGACGTCGGGCTCCAGCGTGCGCGCCGGGTCCGTGTGCACCATGAAGTGCACGCGGGCGAGCGCCGACTCGCCGATGCGCGCGCTGTACTCGAGGTTGAGGCCGCCGAGCTCGGCGAGCAGCACCTCCTGCATCGCGAGGCGGCTCGTCGTCGTGTAGCGGTCGCGCGGCAGGTAGACCAGGCACGAGAAGAAGCGGCCGTACGGGTCGCGGCGCAGGAACAGCCGCAGCCGCCGCCGTTCGGCGAGCGCGATGACGCCCGTGGTGGTCTGGTACAGCGTCTCGGTGTCCACC
>NZ_FOFR01000002.1 GCF_900110955.1 Lentzea xinjiangensis | reverse complement strand
GCGGCGTTGGCGGAGCTGCCGGAGTTGGCGCGCCCGCTCTTCTTCCCGTCCGCCTTCTGCTGGCGACGCTCTGCGGCGTTGGCCGAGCTGCTATGGCTCTTCGACACCTTCTTCGATGCCTTCTGCTTGTCCGCCTGCACCTGCCGCCGTTCCGCGGCGTTGGCCGAGCTGCCGTTGTTCGCGCTCCCGGCCTTCTTGGCGGGTGCGCTGTTGGGTGTACCGGCGGTGTTCCTCGGTTCCGCTTCGGCTTGTGTCGCGCCGAGCAGGCCGAACGCCGCAGCCAGGACGCCGCCGGACACCGAGTAGAGCATGGCTCTCGACAGATCTGTTCCCTTTTTCATCGCTGTCCCCAATCGCGTGGCAGGAACCGTCGCGTCAAGCGTCCGCAGTGCACGGGTAAGGAGGCTGACACCACCCCGTGCAGCAGGGATATACTTCCGGTACAGCCGGCGAAGGAAGCGAATTCGCGGTATCTCCGCAGGACGCGGCATTTATGGGCGTGCTTGCGTGATCTGGGATCTCTGCCCGGTCATGCACGGCCGCGACTCCGCCGCAGCGGAGAAAGTTACGAGCGCAGTCACGGACGCGGTGCGGCGACTTCCCACGCCGCCTCGATCATCCGGAAGACCTCGTCCACCGCGGCCGCCGGATCGGCCGACGCGCGGGCCAGCGAGTAGGCGTCCATCACGAACCTCGCGATCGTCCGGCAGGCCGTCGTGGGCTCGGGCAGGTCGAACTCGGTGGCGATGGCCGAAGCCAGCGACTCGGCGTGGCGCAGCCGCATCGACTCCTCGTACTGCCGCAGGGCCGGTGACGCGTCGATCATCCGCCAGGTCGGCGCGGTGCTCTCGGCCGCGCAGTGGCGCACCAGGGCGTGGATCTCCTGACGCAGCGCGGGGATGAGCGACTCGTCCCGCGCCCGGCCGGTGACCGCCTGCGTGAGGCGGTGCTCGAAGTCCTCGTCCTGCTCGAACACCAGGGCCTCTTTCGAGGCGAAGTGCGAGAAGACCGTGGTGACGGCCACGTCGGCCGCCGCGGCCACGTCACGGATGCCCACGGCCTCGTACCCGCGCTCGAGGAAGAGCCGCAGGGCGGTGTCCGCGATCTTCTGGCGGGTCGCGGCCTTCTTGCGCTCACGGCGTCCGGTCGGCACGGTCACGGCGTGATGCTATCAGGTAGGAAAGCATAACGGTTCCGAAAGACTAACGGTTAGTGTTACGGTCGCCGGCATGAAGAGAGTGAGCTTTGCCGAGTTCGGTGGTCCGGACGTGCTGCGACTCGTCGACGCCGAGGAGCCGCACGCGGGTCCCGGTCAGGTGCGCGTCGCGGTGCGGGCGGCGGGCGTGAACCCCGTCGACTGGCGGATCCGCGAAGGCCAGTTCCAGGAGATCAACCCGATCGAGCTGCCCGCGGGGGTCGGGCAGGACGCCGCCGGGGTGGTGGACGAGGTCGGCGAGGGGGTCGACGGCACGCAGGTCGGTGATCACGTGTTCGGCGTGGGCGCGAACACCTACGCCGAGTTCGCGGTGCTGTCGGCCTGGGCGCGCATGCCGGAGGGGCTGACGTTCGAGGAGGCGGCCGGCTACCCGTCGGTGGTGGAGACCGCGTTGCGCGTCCTCCGCCAGGTCGGTGTGCGGGCCGGGCAGACGCTGCTGGTCAGCGGCGCGGCCGGCGGTGTCGGATCGGCGGTGCTGCAGATCGCCCGCGACCGCGGCATCGCGGTGATCGGCACGGCCGGGGCCGCCAACCAGGACTACCTGCGCGGGCTCGGGGCCCTCGCCACGACCTACGACGAGGGCTGGGTCGAACGGGTGCGGCGGCTCGGCTCCGTCGACGCGGCCCTTGACCTGGCGGGCGCCGGTGTGCTCCCCGAGCTCGTCGAGCTGACCGGCGACCCGCGGAAGGTGGTCTCCATCGCCGACCTCGGCACGCCGGAGCTCGGCACCCTGTTCTCCGGCGAGGCCGGGAGCATGCCGGACGCGCTCGCCGAGGCCTGCGCCCTGCTGTCCAGGGGGAAGCTCCACATCCCGGTCGAGAAGTCGTACTCGCTCGCCGACGCCGCGGCGGCGCACGTCGACAGCCAGGCCGGCCACACGCGCGGGCGCCGCGTCGTGGTCGTCTGAGCCCTCTCCTGCGCTACCTCGACCCGGTGCCCTCGAGGTAGCGCAGGACCGCGGTGACGCGCCGGTCGGCCCGGTCGTCGGGGGCGAGGTCGAGCTTCGCGAAGATGCTGCGGATGTGCTTGTGCACGCCGCCTTCGGTGACGGCGAGCCGCTCGGCGATGGCGGCGTTGCCGAGACCTTCCGCCATGAGCGCGAGCACGTCCCGTTCCCGGGGGCTCAGCCGGCCCAGCGCGCTGGTGTGCGGGTTGCGGGCCAGCAACTGGCCCACGACCTCGGGGTCGACGGCGGTGCCGCCGCTCGCCACCCGGTGCAGCGCGGTCAGGAACTCGTCGACGCGCCCCACCCGTTCCTTCAGCAGGTAGCCGAGCCGGTTGGCGCCGCCGGTCAGCAGCTCGGTGGCGAACGTCTGCTCCACGTACGCCGAGAGCACGAGCACCGCGAGGCCCGGCCGGCGGCGGCGGGCCTCGACGGCCGCGACGATGCCCTCGTCGGTGTGGGTGGGCGGCATCCGCACGTCGACGATGGCGACGTCCGGCTCGTGCTCGGCCACCGCCGCCAGGAACGATCCCGGTGTGTCGGCGGTGGCCACCACGTCGAGCGACTCGGCGCGCAGCAGCAGCGCCAACCCCTCGCGCAGCAGGGGGTCGTCCTCGGCGATCACGATCCGCACGGCAGCTCCACTCGCATCGTCGTCGGCCCACCGGCCGGGCTGTCCAGGGTGAAACGCCCGTCGTAGGCCTCGATCCGCCGGCGGATGCCGGACAGGCCCGACCCGCCGCGCTCGTCCGCGCCGCCCCGGCCGTCGTCGCCGATCCGCAGCAGCAGCCGATCACCCCGCCTGGCCACCTCGACCACGGCGCTCGCGGCGCCGCTGTGCTTGGTGACGTTGGAGAGCGCCTCGGCCACCACGAAGTACGCGGTGGCCTCGACGGAGGCGGCGCACCGGCCCGGTACGTCCACCACCACCTCGCACGGCACGCCGCAACTGCTCGCGAGGCCTGTCAGGGCACCGGCGAGCCCGCGGTCGGCCAGCACCGGGGGCAGGATGCTGCGCGCCACCGCGCGCAGCTCGGAGAGCGCCTGCTCGGCGGCGTCCTGGGCCCGGTCCAGCGCGGCGTGGGCCGCGGCGGGGTCGCGGTCCACGGCCCGCCGCACGGCGCCGAGCAGCACGTTCACCGCGACCAGCCGGTTCTGCGTGCCGTCGTGCAGCGACCGCTCGATGCGGCGCAGCTCGGCGGCGTGGGCGTCGAGAGCGGCGGCACGGGTGGCGCTCAGCTCGGCGACCCGCAGCGAGAGGTCGGCGTCCGCGCCAGGCGCGAGCAGGTGCCTGCCCGGCCACTCCTGGGCCCGGACGAGCGCCGGTCCGAGCACGACGACGAAGGCGGCGCAGAGCACGCCGGTGAGCGCCACGACCAACGCGCCGGTCAGGTCCGTGACGTCCCAGAAGATGTCCCAGAAGATGAAGGTGGGCGTGTTGTCCGCGGGCGGCAGCAGGTGGTACCAGAACGGGTACGTGGTGTTCTGCAGCACTGTGGCCGGCATCGCGAGCCCGATGAACCCGGCGGCGAAGCCCGCGGTGGCGTGCAGCGGCAGCCAGGCCAGCTCGCGCCGCACGGTCACGTCGCGCAGCGCGGCCCGTGCCCGGCGCGGCACCGGGCCGGGGACGAGCACGTCGAGCCGGGCCCGTTCCCGGTTCGCGACCGCCCGCAGCGCGCGCAGTGCGGAGGGCACCAGGAAGACGCCGATCCCGGCGCAGCTGAGCAGGGCGACCGCGACGAGTCCACTGAGGACGATGACGGCGAGCAGCGCCGTGCCGAGCCCGCCGATGAGGCGCGCGACGACGTCGATCGACGCTCGCAGGCGCTGCCGCACCCGTGTCATGCCCACCTCCCCGCCGGAACCCTTTTCCATCAATACAACAAGTCGGCCTCCGCGCAATGGCCCGGGAGCAGGCCTGGCGCGGGGGTGCCACCGCTACCCCGGTTGTCCAGCGAGCTGGATTGTCCACCTGGACGGGGCTGAACAGACTCAGGCGGTCCGTTCGTGCGCAGGACCGATGTCCGCGAAAGCCCAGGAGTTGCTCGCCTTGTCCATGTCGAATTTCCCACAGGACTGCCCTTCCGCCTCACGGCATCGCCGTGTGGTCACCATGACGGCGGCGTTGGTGGCCGCGGCGGGCGCCCTCGCGGTCGCCGGCCCGGTCCCGGTCACCCAGGCGGAGCCCCGCCGCGATGCGATCCAGCGGGGCATGGACAAGCTGGTCGGCCCCACCCGGCACCCCGGGGCGCTGGGCGCCTTCCGGGACCGGAGCGGCCGGACCCGCCACTACACGGCCGGGATCGGTGACCTGCGCACCGGCGGCGAGGTGCCGGCCAACGGCCGGATCCGGATCGGCAGCGCGAGCAAGACGTTCGCCTCCGTGGTCGTGCTCCAACTCGCCGGCGAGGGCAAGCTGGAGCTCGACGCGTCGGTCGAGGAGTACCTGCCGGGCCTGGTGCGGGCCAAGGGCGTGGACGCGACCAGGGTCACGGTCCGCCAGCTCCTCCAGCACACCAGCGGCCTGCCCGACTACACCACCTCGATGTTCGCGCCCCTGGGCGACTTCTTCCCGTACCGGCACGCCTACCTCGAACCCCGCGAACTGGTCGACCTGGCGAACGCCAGGCAGGACGGCAAGCCCGCCGGCGGCGAGCACTCCTACAGCAACACGAACTACGTCCTGGCCGGTCTGATCGCCCAGCGGGTCACTGGTCGTCCGTTCAACGAACTGGTGACCACCAGGGTCATCAACCGGATCGGTCTGCGCGACACGTACGCGCCCGAGGTCGGCGAGCAGGACATCCGCGGCCGGCACCCCAGGGGTTACCAGCGCAACCGGACGACCGGCGAGCTGGTCGACTTCACGCGGATGGACCCGAGCTGGGGCTGGGCGGCCGGCCAGCTCGTTTCCACGCCCGGCGACCTCAACACCTTCCTGCTGGCGCTGCTGGGCGGGAAGCTGCTCGAACCGGCCCAGCTGGCCGAGCTGCGCACCACCGTCCCGACGAGCGCGGGGTCGGCGCAGGGCTACGGACTCGGCGTGTTCAGCCTGCCGTTGAGCTGCGGCGGGGTCGCGTGGGGCCACGGCGGCGACATCCCCGGCTACTCGACCTTCAGCGCGGCCACCGACGACGGTCGTGCGGTGACCTTCACGGTCACCTCGCTCAGCGGGTCGGTCGAGGACGAGTCCGCCGGTGCGGACCGGGGCGCGCTCTTCGACGCCGCGCTGTGCGCGAAGTGACCACCGGAGTAGTGCTGGCTGTACGGAAGTTGTGCAGCACAGGGGATCGCGCGGGCCGCGGGACGGTCGCGAGACTGGGTGCGTCGAAAAAGAACGTCCACTTTGGAGAGTGTGTCTTGTTGAGAGTTATGAGTCTTCCGGCCAGGAGCACCACGGGCGCCGCGCGCCGGCGTCGTGGTGTGGTCGCCGCGGCCTTGGCCGCGGTGGCGGTGGCCAGTCTCGCGGCGACCCCGGTCGCGTCGGCGGAGAGGTCGAGGCCGGTCCACGACAAGGCGCTCCAGGCGGGCCTGGAGGCGCTGGTGAAGGACGGGACGCTGCCGGGAGCGCTGATGTCGGTGCGCGGCCGGGACGGGCGGGTGACGAACTACACCGCCGGGGTGGGGGACATCCGGACCAGGTCGAAGGTGCCGACGGACGGCTACGTCCGGATCGCCAGCAGCACCAAGATGTTCACCGCGGTGGCGGTCCTGCAACTGGCCGGCGACGGCAAGCTCTCGCTGGACGACGCGGTGGAGAAGCACCTGCCCGGTGTGGTGCGGGGGACCGGTGCCGGTGCGGCGATCGACGGCCGCAACATCACGATCAGGCAGTTGCTGAACCACACCAGCGGCCTGACCCGCGAGATGCCCCTCATGCCCCAGGGGATCCTGCCGATCAGGGACAGGTACTTCGAGGCCAGGGAGCTGCTGGACGCCGCGCTGGCCGAGGCGCCCACGTTCGCCCCCGGCCAGGACCGGGTGTGGATGTACAGCAACGCCGGGTACGTCCTGCTCGGCCTGGTGGCGCAGAAGGCCGCCGGACGTCCGCTCGCTGAGGTGATCACGAACCAGATCATCAACCGCGCCGGCCTGGAGGAGACGTACTACCCCGGTCCCGGCGACCGCGACATCCGTGCACCGCACCCGCGGGGCTACCTGTTCGCCAGGAACGACAAGGGCGAGCCGATCCCCGGTGAGCTGGTCGACATCACCCGGTTCGACCCGTCGATCGCCGGTGCCGCGGGACAGATGATCGCCACCCCGAGCGACGTGAACAAGTTCCTGGTCGCCCTGCAGGACGGCCGGCTGCTCAAGCCCCGCCAGCTCGCGGAGATGCGCCAGGCGATCGAGGCACCCGGCTTCCCCGCGGGGTGGCGCTACGGCCTCGGGACCATCGAGATGAAGCTCAGCTGTGGCGTCACGGCGTACGGCCACGGCGGCGACGCCGACGGCTTCCAGACCCGTACCGCGATCACCTCCGACGGCAGGGCGGTCACCCTCGCCGTGACGAACGACGAAGCCGGCCGCGCCGAGGTCCTCGACTTCTTCGACAAGGCCCTGTGCGCCGCGAAGTAGCGGCCGTCGCGCTCGACCGTCCGGTGTGGCGCATCCATCCACACCGGACGGTCGAGCCGTCAGGGCGTGATCACCGCGGCGTAGCCCGCTCGGACGTCGCCGTCGGACGGGCTCACGTACCGGTTCGGCGGCGGGCCGTCGCCGAAGGCGAAGAACGTGTCGGGACAGCTCGTGCCGCCGATCTCCACCTTGGTGTCCGCCACGAGCTTCCCGGTCCGCAGCTCGTAGGCCCGGACCGGGATGACGATCTTGCGGAAGGTCACGCTCCCGGACCGGCCGGTGCTGGCGGTCCGGTACGAGCAGGTCTCGGTCGGGGCGCCGAACTCGGTCTCACCCGTGCACACCACCAGCACCGCCTGGCCGACGTCGTGGGTGAGCCAGTCACCGGGCAGCATGTCCACGTACTGGCGGTTGCCCCAGATCACCGCCCGGTTGACGGTGCCCCCGCGGAACTCCGGCGCACCGCTGTAGGCGGCGGGCTGGGCGCAGTAGCCGCCCTGCAGGCCGCGGACGTGCGCCAGCTCCGCCGCGAGCCTGGCCTTCGTGACGCCCTCCCGCGCCTTGCCGGTCAGCTCGTGGCCGGGGTGCTCGTCGAGGAGCTGCTGGTACCGCTGCTGGGCGGAGCGGAAGTCGTTGGCCGCGAGCTGCCTGTCGGCGCACTCGAGGAGCGCCGGGGGCGCGACGCGGGGCACCGCGGTCGCCGCCCGGTCGAGCTCGTCGCCGGTGGGCTTGCGGTTCTTCAGCCAGTCGGTGAGCGCGCTGGTGCGGCAGGCGTTCTCCGTGGGCAGGCCGTCGAGGAACCGGTCCAGCGCGACGCCGGCCATCCTGTCGTGGCCGGGCAGCTCCGCCAGCACCCAGCCGAGGTCGCGGAAGCCGTCGTCCAGTGCCTTCGTGTCGCCGTCGGCCAACGCGTCGTCGAGCCGTTCCGACGCCCACGACAGCCGCCGGCACGCCTTCTCGGTCTGGTCCGTGCGCACGGTCATCGGCGCGTTCACCACGCGGTGGCCGGCCCACACCTTCGCCAGCTCGGTCTTCGCCCGCGCGCAGTCGCCCTGCTGCCTGGCCTCGGCGACGTGTCCTTCGAGCCGTGCGGCGTCGAACCGCACCAGCCCGAAGACCATCAGCACCGGAACCGCGACGGCGAGCGCGATCCGCCGGTGCCCGCGCACCACCGCACCCGTCCGCCCACCACCGAGGTACCAGCCGTGCCAGGTCATGGCCGCCCACCACACCAGCACGGCCAGCTCGGACCACACCGACGGCACGGTGACGACGACGGTGATCAGCACGGCGGTCACCAGCGCGGTCAGCAAGGCCGTCCCACGCCGCCCCAGCAGCAGGTACCCGATGCCGAGCAGCGAGGCGTTGCCGATCGCGGCGGCCACCGCGTCGCGGGGCCGGGGCACCGGCTCGGGTGCGGGGGCCGGTGGGGGCGGGGGCCAGCCGGTCGCTTCGGGCAGGACGGCGGCCTGCGGGTCGTCGGACCAGGTGGTGTGGTTCTCGGGCGGCATCGGCTGGCTCATGGTGGTCTCCCCCTCGCGGACACGACCATGGTTTCGCCGGGACGCCCGGTGCTCCACGCCCTGACCTGTTGCTGCCACGAAGCCGGGTCGCCGTGCCCGAACGGTCAGTCCGTTTCCACTGAGGTGAAAGCCTTGGCGACGCACTCCCTCCACGTGGGTTGAACTGCGGAAATCTGTGTGAAATCGCGACGACCGGTCATCGTGCGATGTACGCCGTTCGGCGCGAGCAGTGACCATTCGTCGACGAAGCGGGCCACTCGGGCAGCCGATTTCGCGACACTTCAACGATGGCGATTCTGACGGGCAAGGCCGTGGTCATCACCGGGGCCGGGCAGGGTTTGGGTCGGGCGTTCGCCTCCCACGCGGCCGAGCACGGTGCCGCGGTCGTGATCAACGACATCGACGAGCCGCTGGCGCGGCAAGTGGCCGACGCGATCACCGAACGGGGCGGGAAGGCCGTCGTGAGCGCCGGCAGCGTCGCGGACCCCCAGCAGGCGGAGATCATGGTCGACACCTGCACCGCGGCGTTCGGGCGGATCGACGGGCTCGTCAACAACGCCGGCATCCGCTACCAGGCGAGCATCGGCGAGGACGACCCGACGAGGATGCGCGAGCTCATCGAGACGAACGTCCTCGGCACGCTGTACTGCACCAACGCGGCCGTGCAGAGCATGCGGGGCGGCTCGATCGTCAACCTCGGGTCCGTCGCGATGGCCGGGCAGCCGACCGCGCTCACCTACAGCGCGTCCAAGGGAGCCATCGCGAGCATCACGGCCGGTGCGGCCAACGAGCTGCACGACAAGGGGATCCGGGTGAACGCCGTGTGCCCGGTCGCCTGGACCCGGATGGCGGCCGCCGACACCACGGCCGTGCCGGGCGGGTCGCCCGAGTCGATCGCGCCCCTGGTCACGTACCTCCTCAGCGACCGCTCGGCGAAGGTCACCGGGCAGCTCATCCGGTTCGCGCACGGGAAGCTGCACGTCATGGGGCAGACCTCGCCGAAGGAACCCGTCATCGAGCAGGACGGCTGGGACGTCGAGAAGATCACCGAGGCCTTCGAGCTGCTCCAGCCGGAGGACCCCGCCTGGGTCCGTTGGGGTGTCGCGAGGTGACGCACGCCCGGTCAGCGGGCAGAGTGACCGCGTGGATCAGCGCGAGATCATGCAGCGGGCACTGGGCGTCCTGACGCTCACCTACGACGGCGCCGGGTCGGACGACTACCTGCGCACGGCCCTCAAGTCGTTGCAGGAGGGCGTGTTCAGCTACGAGGTCAAGGTCGACGGCGAGCTCAACGAGGCGGGCGCGCAGGCGCTCAAGCAGGCCATGGACCAGGTCCTCGGGCAGTTCGGCTGGTTCACGGCCGGGCTGCTCTACGCGTTCCACGGTGTCGCGCAGGCCTACGAGAACGACTACGAGGACGCCGACGTGCAGGAGGTCCTCCGGCAGCTCGCGCTCAGGCTCGCCGACTGACGAGCTCCGCGCGGACGCCGTCGGAGAACGGCGTCCACGCCTCGACCGCCCACGGGCCGAAGCGCAGGTCCGTCAACGCGACGCAGGCGGCGGAGATCTCCGGGTCGACCCACAGGAAGGTGCCGGACTGCCCGAAGTGCCCGAACGTGCGCGGCGAGGAGGTGTTCCCGGTCCAGTGCGGCGACTTGCCGGCGCGGATCTCGAAGCCGAGGCCCCAGTCGTTCGGCTTCTGCATGCCGTAGCCGGGCAGCACGCCGTTGAGGCCGGGGAACACCGCCGAGGTCGCCTCCCGCACCAGCGAGGAGGACACCAGCGAGGGCGCCAGCAGCTCGGCCGCGAACAGCGCCAGGTCCGCGGCGCAGGACTCCGCGCCGGCGCCCGCCGATCCGACCAGTGCCGAGGACTTCATGCCCAGCGGGACGAACACGGCCTCGTGCAGGTACGTGGCGAACGGCATCTCGCAGGCGGCCTCGACGAAGGCCGCCAGCACGTCGAAGCCCGCGTTCGAGTAGATCCGGCGCGTCCCCGGCTCGGCCTGCACCTCCGCCTTGTCGAACGCGTACCCGGCGGTGTGCGAGATCAGGTGCCGGACGGTCGCGCCGGGAGGGCCCGCGGGCTGGTCCCACTCGACCGCGCCCTCCTCGACGGCCACCAGGACCGCGTAGGACGTCAGCAGCTTCGTCACCGACGCGAGCGGGAACACGCGCTGCTGGTCACCCAGCGAGCCGGCCACACCGCCGGACGACACGACGGCCACCGCCACGTTCGCGGCGGGCCACGACGCTGCCACTTCGACGCTCTGCATGGGACAGACGTTAACGTCAGGGGGTGACAGTCCGGGAACTGATCGTCCTGGGAACGGCCAGCCAGGTCCCCACCCGCCAGCGCAACCACAACGGCTACCTGCTCAGGTGGGACGGCGAGGGCCTGCTCTTCGACCCCGGTGACGGCAGCCAGCGGCAGCTCCTGCGGTCGGGCGCGGCTGCGAGCGACATCACCCGGATCTGCATCACCCACTTCCACGGCGACCACTGCCTCGGCGTCCCCGGCATCGTGCAGCGGCTGTCGTTGGACCGCGTCCCGCACACCGTGCACGCGCACTTCCCGAAGTCGGGCGCCCACTTCTTCGAACGCCTCCGCCACGCCAGCGCGTTCCACGACGCCGCGGACATCGAGGAGGTGCCGGTCGAGCGGGACGGCGAGATCGCGTCCGGCAGGTTCGGGACGATCGAGGCCTACCGGCTCGACCACGGCATCGACAGCTTCGGCTACCGGCTGGTCGAACCGGACGGCCACCGCATGCTGCCCGACAAGCTCGCGGCCCACGGCATCCAGGGCCCCGCGGTGCGCGCGCTGCAGAGCCGGGGCGAGCTCGACGGCGTCAAGCTCGAGGACGTCAGCGAGCCGCGCAAGGGCCAGCGGTTCGCCTTCGTCATGGACACCCGGCTGTGCGACAACGTCTACGAGCTCGCGGACAACGCCGACCTGCTGGTGATCGAGTCGACCTACCTCGCCCGCGACACCCGGCTCGCCGGGGACCACGGCCACCTGACCGCCCAGCAGGCCGCCCGCGTCGCCAGGGAGACCAACGTCCGCAAGCTGGTCCTCACGCACTTCTCCCAGCGCTACGACGACCCGGCCGAGTTCCACGCCGAGGCGGCGCGGGAGTTCGACGGGGAGATCGTCATCGCGAAGGACCTGGACCGGGTGCCGGTGCCGAAGCGCGCCACTGGTCGGTGACGATCTCCGCCAGGGACGAGTGACGGGGCTCCCAGCCCAGCGCCCGCAGCCGCGACACGTCGGCCCGCTGGAACCGCACCTCGCCGGGGTGCGCGGGCTTCCAGCTCACGTCCACCGACCGCCCGGTCACCTCCTCGACGGTCGCCAGCACGTCCCGCACGGACGCGGGCGTCCCGCCCACGTTGTAGACCGACGACGTGCCCACGGAGCAGTTCTCCAGCGCCACGACGAAGGCAGCGGCAACATCGCGCACGTGCACGAAGTCGCGCACGGCCGTGCCGTCGCCGTAGACCTCCATGCCCGGCACCGTCCCGGCGGCCGACGCGACAGCGCGCGTGATCACCCGAGTGGTGTCGGTATCACCCCCTCCGGCGACGTTGAAGAGACGGAGCGTGGTCGCCCCGATCCGGCCCGACCGCGCCGCCCACGCCACGAGGTCCTCGGCGGCGGCCTTCGTCGCGGCGTACGGGGAGGAGGGCTCCCGCACGGACTCCTCCGTCAGCGGCGAGTTGGAGGGCCGGTACACCCCACCGGTGGACGCGAACACCAAAGGCTGGTCCTTCAACGCTTTCAGCAGGTTCAGCGTCCCGGCCACGTTCGTCTCGTAGTACGGGAGCGGGTCGAGGAACGACTCGCGCACGCGGGCCGCGGCCGCCAGGTGGACCACGGCGTCGGTCTCGGGCAACTCGAACGGGTCGGAGAGGCGCTGCCGGAACGGAACCGGTTCATGGCCGTGAACCCGCAGCTCACGCACCACGGCGCGGCCGACGTACCCAGTGGCACCGGTCACTAGAACTCGCACGAGTTGACCCTAAAGGTCGCGATCGGGTGCGCCGATAACACACGAGTGAGTTACCCCCATCGCGCTGTGCACACAAGCATCGCCGGGCTCCTGCACGACCACGCCGTGCACGAGTTCAAGCGGCAGGAGTTCCTGCGCAACGTGGCCGAGATCGTGGGAGCCGCACCCGCGCCCGGTCCCGCAGAGCTCACCGCGCCGTTGCCCTCGGTCAATCCCCGGCGCAGCTTCCTCAACCGCGTTGACCAGGTCCTTCGGGACGCGGCCCGCTCCTAGCGCGCACCGGGACCACCGCCGGGTCCCCCGGCCGCGAGGCCCGCGCCGACAGGCCCGCCGCAACATTCATCCGGCTGTTGCCGGACCGTGCTTCGACACGCACACCGGGTGGCTCTACGCTACGCGTCACCCGGCGATCGCCGGTCGCATCCTTCTGCTTCTCTCAAAGCGGGTTCTCGGCGATGAATCATGTTCTCGCAGCGCTCAACGAGCGCCTCGGCAGGTTGTTCGGTGACCGGCTCGTCGTGCTGGCCGGTGGCACGCGTCTGGCAAAGCGCGCGCATGAGCTCCATGCGCTCGGCGCCCGCCATACGCTCGTGCTCGATACCGACGATCATGCGCCGCTGCATGATTCCGTGATCGCGCGCTGGGTGTCGCTGGGCATCAAGGGCGGCTTCGTCGCCGTCGAGCAGCGCCGCCTCGGCAAGCTGCTGGCCAAGCCCGGTGCCGAGGTCAGGGCGGTCCTGCGGGACTTCGACCCGGCCGCGGAAGCCGTCGTGATCAGCACGCCCTACAACGAGATCAGCACGTTCGAGGGCCGGCCGGTCATCAACGCGCGCGAGCACTCGTGGGTCGAGCTGGAGAACAAGACCACCATCGACGCGCTCTGGGACGAGCTCAGCGCCCGCCGCGCGCCCGCGATGGTGTTCGACCTCGACTTCGAACGCCTGTGGGGCGCCTCGGAGATCCTGGACCGCGGCGCGGGCGTCGTCTGGTCGGGTGACGGTCCCGCGATCAACGGCGGCGCGAACTTCGTGCGCCGCGTGCGGTCCTACGAGGAGGCCAAGGAGGCCTTCGAGGTGCTCGCCCCCAAGTGCGAGCAGGTGCGCGTGATGCCGTTCCTGGAAGGCATCCCGGTGAGCGTGCACGGCATCGTGTTCCCCGACGGCACCGCGGTGCTGCGCCCGATCGAGATGGTCGTGCCGCGCCGCCAGGGCCAGGCCAAGTTCCTCTACGCGGGCTGCGCGTCGTACTACGACCCGCCCGTGTGGATCCGCGACGAGATGCGCAACCTGGCCCGCCGCGTCGGCGAGCACCTGCGCGGGACCGTCGGCTACCGCGGCACGTTCACTCTGGACGGCATCGCGACCGAGGACGGCTTCCTGCCGACCGAGATCAACACCCGCTACGGCGGCGCGATGGTCTGCTTCGAGGACGCCGTCCCGACGCTGCCGCTCTCGCTCGTGCAGGTCGCCCTGGTCGCCGGCTGGGACCTCGGCATCTCCTCGATGGAGTTCGAGGAGGTCGTCCTGCAGGCCGCGGACAACCACCGCTCCGGCGCGGTCGGCGCCAACGTGCGCGCCGTGCAGCCGACCGAGGTGGACGAGCGCCGCGTGGTCTTCACCGGCTGGGCCTGCCGCCTGGCGCACGCGGACGAGCCCGCGCACGCCACGCTGCGGCTGAGCCCGTCGCCGATCGGCGGCAGGCTGGACCTCGACCTGCACCGCGAGAACATGCCCGTCGGCGCCCCGGTGGCGGCGCTGACAGTCGCGGCGTTCGCGCTGGCCGACCAGGAGTGGGGGACGGGCCTGGGCGCCCTGGAACCCGCGATCGCGGTCGAGGACGTCGCCGAGGTCGAGGAGTCCTTCGAAGAGGCCGTGATCGCCTAGGCAGTCCTACCAGGCGCCCTCGTCGCCGTACGCGGAGGCGAGGGCGAACCGGTAGCCCATCAGGGCGGCGGCGACCTCGCGGGGCTGGTGAGCCGGGCGCACCAGCCCCTCGCCGAGCACCTTCGGGCGGTCCACGACGAGCAGCTCCGGCGACCGCTTGAGCAGCGCCACGGCGATCTCGGCGGCGTCCGACAGCTCGGCCTCGCCGGGCAGGTCGATCATCTCCTGCACCAGCCCGACGACGAACGGCGGCAGCCTCTCCGGCACCGCGCACGCCAGCGCGACGAGGCACGCGACCCGTTCGGACGCGAGCGCCTCGAAGATCTTCGGCGCGCCCTGGGCGACGGCGTGGCGGGTCTGCGTCAGCCAGTCCGGCGCGGTCCGCGGCAGCTCACGGCCCAGGGCGTTCCAGCGGCGGTGCGTGCGCCGGCCCTGCTCGGTGAACCCCTTGCCCGCCAGCGCCATCGCGGCCAGCAGGAAGATCACCCGATCGCGCACGTCCGCGGCGACCTTGTAGGACGCTCCCAGCTCCACCAGGAACGGCACGGCGCAGAACGAGGCCTCGGAGACCGTGTCGTCGGTCAGGAGGCGGTCGGCGATGGTGGAGAGCGCGTCCAGGCGCACGCCGGCGTCGGTGTCCATCAGGGAGCGCAGCAGACGGGGCATCCGGCCGGCGCCACCGCGGCCGTCGTAGACCTCCACCCACGAAATCCTGTCGAGTCCGCGCAACGGGTCAGGCCGTTGCCAGGCACGCGGCAGCTCCATAGGGCGGAAAGGTACGGGATGGCAGGGAAACCGCCTCGGAGCCTCGCCCGTACGATCTCGCCGTGTCCTTCTCGGTGGCCGACATCTTCTCGGGTGCGGGCGGCATGAGCTTCGGCTTCCACGCCCACCGCGACTTCCGGGTGGTCGGCGCCGCCGACGCGCAGATCGGCAAGCCCAGCTCGAAGCTCGGTTCGTTGCGCTGCAACGACACGTACCGCGCGAACATCGGCGTCGACCCGCTGGAGGTCGACCTCGCGAAGGTCTCGCCGTCGGCGTTGCGCGAGGTCTGGGGCCTGCGGCGGGGCGAGCTGGACGTGCTGCTGGCCTGCCCGCCGTGCTCGGGCTTCAGCCGGATCACCTCGCAGAACCACCTGCGCGACGACCCGCGCAACTCGCTGGTGGGCCGGATCGCGGTCTACGCGCAGGAGCTGCGCCCGAAGGTCGTGCTCGTCGAGAACGCCCGCGAGCTCGCCAAGGGCAAGCAGCGCCACCACTTCGACAGCCTCGCCGAGGAGCTCACCCGGATCGGGTACTCCGTCGCCGGTGGCACGCACATGCTGTCCAGGTACGGCCTGCCGCAGCTCCGCGAGCGGACGCTGATGGTGGCCGTCGACGCCGGTCTGCCGCTGCTGACGCTGGACGACCTGTGGGCGGGCCGGGTCATCCGCCCGTCCGCGATCACGGTCCGGCGGGCGATCGGGAAGCTCCCGGTCGTGGCCGCCGGGCAGGCGCACCCGGAAGATCCCATTCACGTTTCGCCCACTTTTTCCCAGGACCGCAGCCTGGAAAGAATGCGCGCCATTCCGGCGAACGGCGGATCGTGGGCTGATCTGCTCCGCTCACCGGAGACCGCCGAGTTGTTGAACCCGGCACAACGCAAGATCGTCGAACAGCAGAACTGGGGTTCGCACCCCGACGTCTACGGCCGGATGTGGTGGGACGAACCGGCGCGGACGATCAAGAGGGAATGCGGTCACGTCGGAAACGGGCGGTACGCCCACCCGGTGCAGCACCGGCTCTGCACGGTCCGGGAGATGGCTCTGCTGCAGGGGTTCCCGAGGCAGTTCAGGTTCGACGTCTCGATTCTCGGGAACGCCTACCGGCACGTCGGTGACGCCGTTCCGCCGTTGATCGCCTACCAGTTGGCCGGGCTCACCCGGTGGATTCTCACCGGCCGCCGTCCCGAGCCCCGCGAGATGTGCCTGCGCGGCACCTCGCTGCGTCCCGGTGACATTCGTCCGGTGGAACTCACAGAATTGGTCGCCTGATCGTTGAACCGTTGCCGCCCGCTGTCCGTAGCGGACGCGGTGGCAGATAACTGTTTTGCAACGAATCTAACGTCACCTGACAAAATCAATGCATCGCGCGCCTATCCACTGTGGACGCCGCGAGAAAGTTTGCGCTGATCACGTCCGGTATGGACTGTGTCCGTACCTCACTCTGCCGGGTGTCACCCCATCGGTTAGTGTCCGGCTCGCTTCCTGTCGGTTCAGTGTCGATCGCGACGTGCCGACCGTCCCGACGGATGACGACTTCCCGCCGCGTTCGGGCTAATTTCAGTGAGCAAGGAGACCCATGGCTTCCCGGTTGAGGATCGGCACGGCGCTGCTCGGCGCCACCGCCGCCCTGTCGTTCTCGGCGCTTCCCGCCCACGCCGACATCAAGATCACGCCGGACCGCGGTGGCCAGGAGCAGGGCCACAACGTGTGGCTCAAGGCGGCCAAGCAGGGCGAGCAGCCGCAGAAGCAGGACACCTCGGTCATCAAGCTCCGCATCGAGGACGACAAGGACCGCACCAACGTCCTCGCCTACTGCGTCGAGCTGCCCACCCCCCTCAAGGACGGCGACGTCCTCAAGGAGGTGCCGTGGGACAAGCACCCGAACCCCAACACCAAGTTCAAGGGTGACAACCCCGGCAAGGTCCTCTGGATCCTGAACCGGTCCTACCCGAACAAGTCGGTCGAGGAGATCCGGAAGACCTTCCAGGTCGACAAGCTCGACAAGCAGGACGTCATCGCCGCCACGCAGGCCGCGCTCTGGCACTTCTCCGACAACGCCAACCTCGACGTCGACAACAAGGACAACGACCGCGAGGTCGTCGCGCTGTACAAGAAGCTCGTCGCGGACGCCCAGGTCGAGAAGGAGACGCCGAAGCCGACCCTGGAGGTCGAGCCGCTCACCCAGTCCGGCAAGCCCGGCCAGAAGATCGGCCCCTTCAAGGTCACGACCACGGCCTCCGAGGTCAAGCTGACCGCGAAGCTGCCCGAGGGCGTCACCGTCACCGACGCCTCCGGCAACCCGTTCACCATGCCGAAGAACAACGAGCTCGCGGTCAAGGACACCGGTGACAAGGTCTCCGAGTTCTTCGTGAGCGTCCCGGAAGCCGCCAAGGACGGCCAGGCCACGTTCAAGCTCTCGGCCCAGGCCGAGATCGCGCTGGGCCGCCTGTTCGTCGCGCACAACGGCCAGGACGACAACGTCGCGCAGTCGCTCGTCGTCGCGCAGCCGCAGAAGGCCAAGGTCCAGAAGGAGGTCAAGGCCGACTGGAAGGCCGGCGTCGTGCCGACCCAGCCGACCTCGTCCTCCCCGGCGCCGTCCACCGCGACGCCCACGCCGTCGTCCGAGACCCCTGCTCCGTCGTCCTCCACCACCCCGGCCAACCCGGCTCCGGGCGGCAGCGGTGACGAGGACCTCGCCCAGACCGGTGCCTCGATCCTGTGGCCGCTCATCGGCGGCCTGGTGCTCGTCGGCGCCGGTGCCGGTGCGCTGTTCTTCGTGCGCCGCAAGAAGGCCGGTGCCTGAGCGGTAGGCACCCCCTAGACGAACGCCCCCAGGGTCCGCGCCGGTCCTGGGGGCGTTTGCCGTTCCGGTGACTAACGACGGCGCAGACCCGCCACCGTGATGTCACCGTCGGCGACCGCGACGTCCCGTTGCGAGGACTCGCCGGAGAAGATCGCGCGAGCCGGGTCGCGGAAGTTCTGCACGACCTCGACGCGCTGCACCGGCTTGGCCGTCGGGATCACGGCCTCCTGCGTCCACGTGCGACCGAACCGCACCAGGTAGGTGGTGACGTTCGGCTTGCCGTCCTCGGTGGCGTAGACGCGCCAGGTGACCGGGTCGACCGGTTCCACCTCCCGCGTGCGCAGGCCGCGGGCGACCTCCCTGGTCTCCCACGACCGGCCGTTCCACGTGGACATGTGGTTGCGCAGCGGCCCCAGGTCCGGGTCTCCCATGAACCACAGCACGAACGGCCTGCCGAGCGTCGCGCCCACGAGCTGGATGTAGTCAGGGGACTTCACGCCGCCGGGAATGGTCAGCGGGGTTTCCGCGACCTTCAGGTGCTGCTCCTGGTCGGCGTCGTCGACCTGGGTGCCCAGGTCCCGGCCGGACGCCGAGTAGAAGTGCAGGTTCCCCGGGTCGAACGACACGTAGTAGACGTTGCGGTGGTAGCGGTCGTGCTTGTTGCCCTCGGGACCGCCGCCGGCGAGCGTGTAGACGATGCGCACCCGGCCGGAGTCCTCCAGGCGGAGCTGACCGATGTAGATCTCGTTCATGTTGTCCGCGCGGGACGTCGAGCCGATCGCGAACCTGTGGCCCGTCAGCTCCGTGGACGTCTTCCACGTCCTGCCGTTGTCCTTCGACACGACGTAGAGCATCGGGCGCGTGTCGGTCGGGACCGTCGGGTCGAGGTCACCGGTCGTCTCGCGGAAGAAGACGTAGATCGTGCCGTCCCTGGTGACGAACGGCATCGGGTACGTGGCCGCGTTCTTCGAAATCACCGTTTCCTCCCAGACGCCGTCCGCCGAGTGCGGCCGGGGCGAACGGGACATGCGCAGCTCGACGTTGTGCATGCCGCGGAAGACGAGCAGGTGCCCGTCCCGCGCCTGGACCAGGGTGGGGTAGTTGTGCGCGTCCGAGTCACCGTCCGCGATCCGGTTGGGCGCGGACCAGGTGGCCCCGCGGTGGTCGTACGACTGGACGTAGCTGTCCTCGTACCGGCCCGCCCACGAGATGAAGGTCTTCCCGGCCTCGCGGTCGTGCACCCCGCCCGCGACCGGGCGCCGGTCGCTGCGAGCCGCGACGTTCGTGGCGGTGGTGGTCACCGCGAACTCCGCCTTCCCCCGCGCGTCGGCCGTGGCGTGGGCCGAGGGGACGGCGATGAGCGGCAACAGCAGCACTGCGGACATAACCCCACGCAGGAGCCGTGTCATGTGGCGTGTCCTCCTGGTTCTGGCCGCGAACGGCGGCCGACCAGGCGGCGGTACCGATCATCTTGCGTTTCGCGGAGCGGCCTGTCCAGGCGCAGCAGGGGTGATCGCGGGCTATCAACACGAGGGGCCTACTCGGGTACCCTGCGTCAGGAGCGGAGGAGCACCACATGAACTTCGACGAGATCAAGAACAAGGCGCTGGACCTCGCCGAGCAGCACCACGAACAGGTCGACAGGGGCGTGGACGCCGCGGCGGGCTTCGTCGCTGGCAAGTTCGGTCACGACGAGCAGGTCGACTCGGTTGCCGAGAAGATCAAGGACCTCCTTCCGGGTGGATGAGTGAACTCCTCTAACGCCACTGACAACGCCACGGACGCCGTCACCTCGACCGGGGAGACGCGCCCGTCCGCTGCCCGCAGGCCGGACATGATCACCTGGCAGGGCATCCACGAGCCGCGCCTGGAGCAGGTCCGCCTGCTGCTGTCGAGCGACCAGCGCCTGCGCGCCTCCGGCCGCATGGTCGCGGCCGGCCCCGAGGAGCAGTTCAACGCCTCCTTCGAGGTCTCCGTCGGCGAGAGCGGCCAGGTCAACCGCCTGCTGCTGCGCACGGCCACGGTCCTGGAGGAGCGGCAGTGCTCCCTGTCGAGGACCGAGGACGGCGCCTGGCTCGTCGACCACGGCCAGGGCAGCAAGCGCGAGACGTTCAACGACGCCCTGGACGTCGACGTCCAGTTCGCCGTGCTGTTCAACACCATCCCGATCCGGCGCCTCGGACTGCACCGCCAGGAGGGCGAGCACGTGCTGCCCGTCGTGCGGGTGTCGCTGCCGGACCTGTCGGTGAAGGTCGTGACCCAGACCTACAAGACGGTGTCGGTGGGCGACGACGTCTCGGTGGTGCGGTTCAAGAGCGGCGGGTTCGAGCAGAACATCAAGGTCGACTCCAACGGCCTCGTCGTCGAGTACCCGCTGATCTCGAAGCGGATTTAGAAGCCGTCCAAGAAGTACTTCCTTCGTGGCGAGTCGCTGCCGAACGATGGAGGAGAGCGGCTTCGGCCTTCTAGCGTCCGACCATGCCGAAACGATTTTCGAGCGTGGTGGGGCGCTCGTTCGGTGACGGCGTTCGGGATGCCATCAAGCGCACCGGCATGACCCAACGCAAGATCGCCGAGATGTTGGACTGGGAAGAGGCCAAGGTCTCCGACCTGGTGAAGGGCAAGGGCGGGGTCACCGAGGTCGAGCTGGGCGTCCTGCTCGGCCTCTGCCGGATCGAGGCGGACGAGGTCCGCCACCTGCTCGCCCTCTTCAACGAGTCGCGCGAGAAGGGCTTCCTCGTCTTCCCCGAGGACGGGATCCCGGACCAGGTGCGCTCGTTGGTCGACCAGGAGCGGCTGGCCAACAAGATCACCATGTGGTCGATGAACGTCATCCCCGGCCCTCTGCAGCTTCCCGACTACATCCGTGCACTCATCGAGCGGTCCGCTCGCGCCAAGACGGTGAACGCCGAGGAGGTCGTCGCCGCGAAGACGGCGCGACAAGGGATCTTCCACTACAGCCGGGAGTTCACCTTCTACCTCCACGAACAGGCGCTGCGTCTGCCGGTCGGCGGCCCCAGGACCATGCGGGACCAACTGCTGCACGTCCTCGCCATGAGCAACCGGAACTACGTCACCGTCAGGGTCGTCTCGACATCGCTGGGCGCGCACGCCGGACTCTCCGGTTCATTCCGCCTCCTCAGCTATGAGAAGTACGAGCCGGTCGTCTTCACGGAGACGGAGAACTCCAGCCTCTTCGTGGAGGACAAGGCGTCCATCGCCACCTACGTCGAGGTGCTCAAGATGCTCGACCGTCAAGCATTGGATGCGGAACAATCGAAGGAGCTGATCACCAGCATCCTGGCTTGAGGAGGCGCTCGGCATGTCGATGTGGCGCAAGAGCAGCTACAGCCCGGTGGACAACTGCGTCGAGGTCGGTCGTGGCGTCGGCATCCGGGACAGCAAGGCGCCGGCCACGCACCTGCCCGTGTCGGACAAGGCGTGGTCGGCATTCCTGACCGGGGTGAAGTCCACCCGCTAGAAGATCTCGGCGAGCAGTTCCGGGTCGATCGGGATGGGCGCGGGCCGGTAGGCGGGCGGCTCGACGCCCATCAGCGTGCGCACCAGGAAGTCCCAGCAGCGCGTCCGGACGTAGGACAGGCAGTCGAGGAACATGTGCTCGGCGCCGGGCACGACGAGCATCTCGAAGTCCTTGCCCGCCTTGACGAGCCGGTCGGCCAGCCGCAGCGCGTGGTCGACGTGCACCTGGTCGTCCATCTCGCCGTGGACGAGCAGCAGCCTGCCTTCCAAGCGGTCGGCGACGTCGACGTTCGACGAGGCGGCGTAGGCGTCGGGGTTGTCCGCGCCGTCGTAGGTCTCGATGAAGCCCGCGTTGAAGAAGCGGGCGTCGTGCCAGCCGGACAGGGAGACGCCGGCCTTGTACGTCTCGGGGTGGGTCAGCAGCGCTCGCACGGTGGCGAACCCGCCTCCCGAATGACCGAACGCGCCCACGCGGTCGAGGTCCATCCACGGGCGTGAAGCCGCCAGTTGGCGCAGTGCCGCCACGTGGTCGTCGAGGCTGCCCGCGTCGGCCATCCGGCCGTAGGAGGCGTCGTGGAAGGCCTTGCCGCGGCCGAGGGTGCCGCGGCCGTCGACCGCCACGACCACGAAACCGAGCGCTGCCAACGGTTCCGCGTCCAGGCCCATGCCGCCGGGGTCGAAGCACGGGTCGACGCGGTTGACCTGCGGGCCGGGGTAGATGGTGTCCACGACGGGGTAGCGCTTCGACGGGTCGAAACCGCGAGGGCGGTACAGCACGCCGTAGATGTCCGTCTCGCCGTCAGCGGCCTTGACGCAGAAGCGTTCCGGCGCGGTCCAGCCGGTGGCGACGAGCCGGGTGATGTCGGTGCGTTCCAGTTCGACGAGCACGCGGCCGGACCAGTCGCGCACGACCGTCACCGGCGGTGTGTCCACTGTGGACGCGCTGTCGACGAAGTACTGCCCGTTCTCCGCCACGGTGACGACGTGGTCCAGCGAGTCGTCCGTGATGCGGGCGAACCCGGTGCCGTCCAAGCCGATCCGGCACACCGAGCGGCGGTAGGGGTCTTCGTCGACCAGGCCGGACGCGGTGAAGTGGACGACCCGCTCGGTCTCGTCGACGTGCAGGACCTGGCGCACCAGCCACTCGCCGGAGGTGACCTGGCCGAGCAGCTCGCCGGTGCGCAGGTCGTACCGGTAGAGGTGGCCCCAGCCGTCGCGCTGGGAGAACCACAGCACCTCGCCGTCCAGCAGCCGCACGATCGCGGGTTCGAAGAGCCACTGGTTGGGCTCCACGCGGGTCGGTCCGGTCTCGCTGATCACGACCTCGACCTCGCCGGTGGCGGCGTTCATCCGGTTCAGCGCGAGGGTGCGTTGGTCGCGGCTCTGGCTGAGGAAGTACACCGCGGAGCTGTCCGGGGTCCACCACGTCCAGCCGGTCGCGATCGGCGACACCTGCGGCATGACCAGCGGATCGCACTGGGCGCGGACCACGGTGCCCGCGGCCACGTCCAGCACGACGAGCTCGGCCAGCGGCACGTGCTCGTCGCCGCCGAAGCCGTACCGCTGGGTCCGCACCGCCGGGGCACCGCCGTCGGCGGGAGCGGCCTCGGTCAGGTGGGTCAGCCGGACCTCGCGCTCGTCGGTCCGGTGGGCGAGCACCTTCGTCGAGTCGGGCGACCAGGCGAGGACGGGTGGCAGGTGCGGCAGGCCGAACTTGTTCATGAGCGTCTGGAAGCTCGTGACGTCCGGGCCGTAGCCGTACCCGTAGGCCTCCGCACCGTCGGTGGTGAGCGCCCACTCGCGCTCGCCCTCCCGCGCCCACAGGTCGTTCCCGCGGCGCGAGACCGCGAACTTGCCGTCGGGGGAGGACACCTCCAGCGGGTTGCCGGGCGCCGGCAGGAACGGGGTGGGGTCGAAGCCCGCCTCACGGGTGCCCGCCGCCGGGTCGACCAGGACGAACCGGCGGTCGTCGCCGTCGCGGACCTGGTACCAGAACCGGGCGTCGTTCTCGATCCACTGTGGACGGATCTTGTCGCCGACGACGAGCTCACCGGGGCGAGCGGCGCGGCGGAGGAGTTGTTCTGCGGCTTGGTAGGCGGCGGTGGTGCTCATGGTCGGTTCTCCCCAGTTTCGAAGGTGTCAGAGGCCGCGGGCGGTGATGTCGCCGTAGGCGGTGGTGGCCTTGATGTGCAGTTCGGTGCCGCCGTCGTTCTTGAGGGAGTTGTGGATGCGGCCGTAGGTGGTGCCGGCGTCGAGCGAGGCGGACAGGGCGGTGGCGACGGTGATGTCGCCCTTCTGGGTGCTGATCTCGGCGGAGCCGGTGAGGCGGCCGACGGTGACGTCACCGGCCTGGGTCGTCACCGCGAGGCGGGCGGCCTCGTCGATCTTGACGTCGCTCTGGGCTGCATCGAGGGTGATGTCACCGAGCCGCCCGACGCCGCGGAACTCCGCGCTGGCGACCGCGGCCTCGACGTTCGACCCGGCCGGGAGCTGGACGGTGATCTCGACCGATCCCGAGGGGCCGAGGAGCTTGCCGCCCTCGTCGGCCTTGATCCGCAGGACGCCGTCGGTGAACTCGACGCGGGTCTTCTCGGCCGCCTTGACGTCACGGCCCTTCGCGGCGTCGGCGGGCAGGACCTCGACGGCGGTGTCGGACCGGTCGGTGGCGATGAGCCGGACGCGTCCGGCGGGGATGTCCAGGACGGCGGCGATGGGGGCGGTGGTGGCGAAGGTCTGCATCTCGGGCTCCTGCGGCTCGTTGTTTCTGATAGCCAGAAAGCTACGTTGCGTTTCCGAATGCCGACAACAACTTTGTTGCGATGAAGCAGCATTTATGCAGGTCAAAACCGCAAGATCATTGCAACCAGTCGTGAATCTAATGCAACGATCGTTGCAATGAAGTGTGAGTGAAGGCTATGGTGTGCGGCATGCCAGGAGGTCGACTCACCCAGCAGGAACGCCGCCAGATCGCGAACGGCCTCGCCGACGGCCTCGCTTACGCGGAGATCGCGCGAGGCCTGGACCGGCCCACGTCGACGATCACGCGCGAGGTGATGCGCAACGGCGGTCCCGCGGGCTACAAGGCGGACCTGGCCCACCTCGCCACCGAACACCGCGCCCAGCGGCGCAAGCAGGCCGCACCCCGAGGCCGTCCGGCGGTCGACCGGGCCGACGGGCGCGACCCCGAGGCGGTGCGCGAGTTCGAGGAGGCGTTCTCGGCCATCTTCATCGGGCAGGGCCTGCCGAAGATGACGGCGAGGGCGCTCGCCAGCCTGTACGCCACCGACTCCGGCAGCCTCACCGCGTCGGAGCTGGTGGGACATCTCCAGGTGAGCCCCGCGTCGGTCTCCAAGGCGATGGCGTACCTGGAGAGCCAGGGCCTGATCGGCCGCCGGCGCGACGAACGCCGCCGCGAGCGCTACGTCGTCGACGACGGCGACATCTGGTACCAGTCGATGATCGCGAGCGCCGCCGGCACCACGAAGCTCGCCGAGGCCGCGCGCCAGGGCGTCAGCGTGCTGGGCTCCGGCACCCCGGCGGCCACGCGGCTGGAGAACATCGCGCGGTTCCTCGACTTCGTCTCCGAGAGCATCGTCCGCGCGGCCGAGCAGGCGCGCGACATCCTGCACTCGAAGGGCTAGAGACCCCCGGCTAGACCCGGACGGCGACCGCGACACCCTGGCCGACGCCCACGCACGCGGCCGCGATGCCCACGCCGCCACCACGCGCCCGCAGGTGCCGCGCCACGTCGATGATCACGCGCGGCATCGAAGCGCCGAGCGGGTGGCCGTAGGCGATCGCCCCGCCGTGGACGTTGACCTTCTCGGGGTCGATCTCCGGCAGGTGGTGCAGCACGGAGAGCGCCATCGCGGCGAACGCCTCGTTGATCTCCCAGAGGTCGACGTCGGCCGGGTCGAGGTGCAGGCGCTTCACCAGCTTCCTGATCGCCGACACGGGCGCGATCGTGAACCGGTGCGGCTCCTCGCCGGTCGTCGCGCTGCCGATCACCTCGCCCAGCGGCTCGACGCCCAGCTCCGCCGCGATCGCCTCCGTGCCGAGCAACGCGGCCAGCGCGCCGTCGTTGAGCGGCGACGCGTTGCCCGCCGTCACCGACCCCTGCTCGGAGAAAGCGGGCTTCAGCTTGGCGAGCTTCTCGATGCTCGTGTCCGCCCGGACGTTCTCGTCGCGCCGGATCGCCGTGCCGTCCGGGAGCTGCACGGGGAACGCGAAACCCTCGTGCACACCGGCGTCCCACGCGGCGGCGGCGCGGCGGTGCGACCGCAGGGCGAAGTTGTCCATCTGGTCGCGGGTGATGCCCAGCTCGTGGGCCACGTTCTCGGCGGCCAGCCCCAGCGGCACGGTGTAGTGCTTGGGCATGCGCGGGTTCACCAGCCGCCAGCCCAGCGCCGTCGACACGGTCTCCACGCGGTCCGGGAACGCCTTGTCCGGGCGGGCCGTCACGAACGGCGCCCGCGACATCCCCTCCACACCACCGGCGATGACCAGGTCGGCGTCACCGGTGATCAGCGCCCTGGCGCCCTGGATGACCGACTCGCCACCCGACGCGCACAGCCGGTTCAGCGTCACGCCCGGCACCGAGACCGGCAGACCGGCCAGCAGCGAGGCCATCCGCGCGACGTTGCGGTTGTCCTCGCCGGCGCCGTTCGCGTCGCCCAGCAGCACGTCGTCGATGCGCGCGAGGTCGAGACCGGGGTAGCGGCGCAGCAGGTCGACGATCGGCAGCGCGGCCAGGTCGTCCACCCGGATGCCGGACAGCCCTCCCCGGTACCGGCCGAAGGGCGTGCGGGCGGCGTCGATGATCAGTGCGCGGGCCATGTTTTCCATTTTGCGGCAATCAGGCCTTGAGCAAGAAGGGGACGTAACCCGTTTCGGGGTGCACCTCTGAATCGGTGCTGAAGGCTTTGACCTCGATGGCGTGCGCGCCGGCGCTCATCGCCGCCGTGGTGAGTGAAATCCGCCACCGGCCCGCGGCGGCGGGGCCGTCGGCCGTGGTCGGGACGGTCGCCACGTGCGTGCCGTCGATCCTGACCTCGAATCCGGCGAGGCCTGCCACGGCCGCGTCCAGGGCGTTGACGCGCACCTCCAGGACCACCCGGCCGCGCTGGAACGCGGTGCCGTTCTCGATGGGCTGCCCGCTCGCGTCCAGCACCTCGGGGACGGGATCGGCGAGCGACGGCCGCGCGTCCACCAGCGGCGTGCCGGACTGGCGCTGCGGTGGGCTCTCCGGGCCGGTCAGCTCCACGTCGGTGTGCGTGACCTGGACGCGGTCGCCGGTCACCAGCCGGAGGTCCACGGTGTCGGTGAAGGCCTCGCGGGGCAGGTCGGCGACGGCCGGGTACTCCGCGCCCGGCTTCCACCGCGTGCCCTCGACCGCCGGGCGCAACGGCACCTCCACGCCGTTGAGCCGCACGGTGCCGACGGGTGGGCCCTCCCGCGACGGGATCATCGCGATGCGGAGCTGACCTGCGGTGACGTCCGCGATCGGACGGGTGCCGATACCGGCCGGTCCGTCCACGCGCACCTGCGGTGTGGGCACGGCGGGCGGTGCGTCGGCCTTGGCGGTGCGGTAGCCGATGAGGTCGACGCCCGCGCGGATCCGGTCGCCCGCGAGCGCCGCGACGCCGACCAGCGCCGTCGCCTCGCGCCACCGCGGCACGAACGGCGACGTGGCGACGACGTCGCCGTCCCGCACGACCTGGACGCCGCCCGCCGTCAGCACGAGCTCCCAGCGCACCGTCACGCCCGGCAGCGCGGCGGGGAGCGCCTTGACCGCGGTGCCGTCCGGGGTGAGCTCGACGACCGAGTTGCCGGTGACGTCGGTCGCGACCCTCGCGCGGATCGCGTTCGGCAGCACCGGCTCGCCCTGGACGCTCACCGGTCCCGGCACGAGGTCGAGCAGCAGCTCACCGCCGGTGCCGGGGGCGTCGGTCTCGACCACGAACCGGCTCTCGCCGTCGTCGCGGACGAACGGCGTGCGCGACCTCAGCGTCACGGCGCGGGTGCCGCAGCTACTGCTGATCACGAGCCGGTCGTGGTCCTCGCCGTCGCCGGAGGTGGCGCGGGCGCAGTCGGTGCGCTTCGAGAGCCGCCAGCGGCGCAGGTCCGGTTCGTCGGGGGCGTCGAAGCGGTCGGCGAACGTGTAGGAGGCGCTGTCGGCCCGCGGGGTCGCCTTGACGTGCGCGGGCTGGGAGCGCTGGCCGAACGAGTCGACGGCGCGGATCTCGACCTGCTGCTCGCGGTCGTTCTCCAGGCCGTTGAGCTGGGCGCCGGGCCTGGTGACGAGCTTGACCCGCTCGCCGGAGCGGACCTCGTAGGCGGGCGCGTCACCGGTCCAGGTGAGCTGGATCCGGTGGTGGCCCGAGCGCGCGACGACGTTCGACGGCGTGCCCGGCCGGCCCTGCGGACCCGGCACCAGCACCTGGTCCGCCACGAACGGCTTGAGCTTCGTCGGCGGAGGGGGAGCGGTGGGCAGGGACGAGTCGCTCCCGCCGGTGTCGCGCAGCACGATCACGCCGGCGACCAGCGCGAGGCCAGCCACAGCGAAGGCGACCCGCTTCACGGCCCTCACGCTAAGGCGTTCACCCCAGCTCGAACACGGTTTCGGTGGTAACGGGTTCGCCACCGTCCGCCGGAAGGACGCTCAGCTTGAGCCGAGCGTGCGACCGCGGGGCGAGGGTGCGCGTGTCGAGCCAGAACTCGTGCCGGCCGGGCACCCCCGCGCCCTGCTCGTTCGTGGGCATCGCGACGATGCGCCTGCCGTCCAGCTCGAGCTCGATGCCGCGGTGCCCGATGGCGTTGATCTCGGCCGTGACGAGGACGCGGCCCCTGCCCGGCAACGGCTGGGGAGGCTTGGCGCCGTCCTCGTGCATCACGTGCAGCCGCGGCCCGCCGGTCTTGATGCCGCCGGCGCGTCCGGCGAGCCGGGGAAGCGCGCGGGGACGGCTCTCCGGCTTGCGGATGACCACGAGCTGCGCCGGGGGAGCGGCCGCGACCCTGCCCGCGGTGAGGGCGAGGTCGGTGACCCTGACCCGGTTGCCCGGTTCGGGCGTGACGACCTTCGCCGCGACGGCGTCCTGCGGCACCTCGGCGTCCCGCGCGAGCGAGATGACCTCGGTCGGCACGACCCGTTCTGGCACGCCGCCGACGCCGAACGCGTCGAGGAAGCCGCCGCCGTCGATCCGGATCCGCGGGTGCACCACCGGCGCGGTGATCGCGACGGGCTCGTAGGCGACCACGACACCGTCCCTGAGCGCGACCACCGCGTCCGGCAGCACCCGCATCTCCCACCGGTGCCGCACGCCCGCCACGAGCCCGGTCATCGGCGCGTCGCCGAGCTGGACCTGCTTGCCGGTGCGGGGCAGGTCCGGGTCGGCGACGATCCGCGTGCCCTGGGTCGTGATGTCGAGGCTCACCGCGCCGCGCGGCTGGGCGTCGTTCTCCTTCAGGTACTGCCACGGGTCGGGGAGCATCGTCAGCCGCACGTGGCTCGACTCGACCGCGCCCGCCACGCTGATGATCGCCCGCCCGGTCGCGCCGTCCGCCGAGGGCACGCCGAACCTGATGGGCGTGTTCGACTGGAACGCCGCCATCGGGCAGTCGACGTCGATGCGGCTGCCCTGCCCGAACGGCCGCAGCCCGAGGCATTCCGGTTCGGCCTCGACCCGCCACTTGCGCGGGTCGAGCGCCTCCGGCCCGTCGAACCTGTCCGCCTGGCCGACGAGCTGGTCGTCCCACCGGTCGTCGTAGAGGTCCTCGGGCGTCGCGGTGATCGTGAGCGGCTCCGACCGCCTGCCGGTGGCGCTGACCGCCCGGATCGCGACCTCCACCCGCTCGTCGGGGTCCAGGCCGGGCAGCTCCACCTCGGGGCCCGGCACGAGCTGCTCGTTGCCGTTCCAGCGCACCTCGTAGGCCGACGCCGAGCCGTTCCACGAGATCTGCAGCGCGTCCACGTCGAGCGCCCTGGCCCGCGGGTTGGCCGGTGTCGTCGGGTCCTGCAGCGCGACGACCTCGACCCCGTCGGCGACCTCCCGCCGGAGCGAGGCCGGCGCGTCACCCGTCCGCAGCGCCACCACGGCGGCGACGACGAGCGCGAGTCCACCGAGCCCGCCGGCGAGCGTCCGTCGATCCACCCGGCGACCTTACGACGTTTCCGCGTCGGCGGTGCTGCCGTTCAGACCAACGACCCGCCCGCCGCGCGCCCCCAGGTTCCGCAGCGCCGCCAGCGCTCCGGGCTTGGTCAGGTCGATGGTCACCCTGGCCCGAGGCGGCTGGTTGACCAGCATGGTCCGGCCCTCGTGCCCCGCCTCGATCGTCTTGGCGAGCCCGCCGGTGGACGCGAGCGACCCCCGTGCCGCGCCGAGCCTGCCGAGGGCGTCGTCGACGGCCGTCAGCAGCGCGTCCCGGTTCCCCTCGCACATCGCCCGCACGAGCTCGGGCCGGCTGCCCGCCACCCGCGTGCCGTCGGCGAAGCTGCCCGCCGCGAGCGCCAGGGCCAGCGGACCGCCGCCTGCCCCGACCGCCGCGAGGACCGCCGCCAGGACGTGCGGCAGGTGGCTGATCCGCGCGACCGCCTCGTCGTGCTCCTCCGGCGTGGTCGGCACGACGTGCGCTCCGAGGTCGAGCGCCAGCCGCATGACGTCGTTGAGGTGGTCGTCCGCCTCCTCCGGCGTGACGACCCAGGCGGCGTCGCGGAACAGGTCCTCCGAGCCCGCCTCCCAGCCGCTCCGGCTGGTGCCGGCCATCGGGTGACCGCCGACGAACCGCACCTGCTTCGCGTACCGGTGCACGGCGTCGTGGACCGGGCCCTTCACGCTGGTGACGTCCGTGAGCCGGGTGCCGGCCGGGACCTTGCGCAGCAGGTCGGGAAGGGCGGGCATGGGCACCGCGAGGACCACGAGCGCCTCGGGGTCGCGGCCGAGGGCCTCCTCGACCGTCGTGACGTCGAAGCCCTCGGCGCGCGCCCTGTCCGCGTCGTCCCGGCTCGCGGTCGCACCCCACACCGTGCGCCCGGCAGCCCTGGCGGCCCGCAGCACGGAACCGCCGATCAGTCCCAGTCCGATCACGCACACGTCTCGCACGGGCCCATCATTCCGTGCGACGCGGGCTGGGACCTACCGGAGGGCGTCCGGCGCGAACGCCTTGTCAGAGACGACGGCCGGCGCGCCCCCGCTGGCTCGCCGCGGGGAGCTGAGCCGGCGTTGCCCGGCACGTCTCGCCACGGTGGATCGGCCGGCCCGGAAAGCCGACGGCCGATCGTGCCCGACGTGATCGTTGCGCCGTTCCCGGACGTCTTCGGCCGGGCTCGTCGGCTGCCGCCTTCCGCTACCGGAGGGCGTCCAGTGCGAACGCCGCGTACGTCGCCACCCCGTGCTCCATCGCCGCCTCGTCGAACAGCACCCGGTTCGAGTGGTTGGGAGCGGCGTCCTCCAGGTCGATCCCCCGCGGACAGGCCCCGAGGAACGCCAGCGCCCCCGGCACGCGCTGCAGCACGTAGGAGAAGTCCTCCGCGCCCATCAGCGGGTCCTGCATCGGCTCGCTCCACGTCGGTCCCATCGCCCTGGCCGCCAGGTCGACCACGTGCTGCCCGACGACGTCGTCGTTCACCGTCACCGGATAACCCGGCACGATGCTGACCTCGGCGTGGCACCCGTACGCGGCGGCCGTGTGCTTCACCGCCTGCTTGAGCTCCTTGTGCACCAGCCCGCGGGTCGCCTCGGACAACGTCCTGATCGTCCCGTCGAGCGTCGCGACCTCGGGGATGATGTTCGTCGTCGTGCCGGCGTTGATCTGCGCGACCGTCACCACGGCCGGCTCGTGCACGCTCACCCGGCGGCCGAGCATCGTCTGCAGCGCCCCGACCATCGCGGCGGCGGCCGGCACCGGGTCGAGCGCGTTGTGCGGCATCGCGCCGTGGCCGCCGCGGCCCTTCACGTGGACGTGGAACTCGTCCGCGGACGCCATCATCGGGCCCGGCCGGCACGTCACGACGCCCGACTTCAGGGTGGCGGTGATGTGCAGCGCGAACGCCTTCTCCACACCGTCGTCGAGCAGGCCTTCCTCGATCATGTACCGGGCGCCGTGGTAACCCTCCTCGCCCGGCTGGAACATGAACAGGACGCGTCCCCGCAGAGCGTCGCGCCGGTCCGCCAGCAGCCGCGCGGACGACGCCAGCATCGCCACGTGCGTGTCGTGCCCGCAGGCGTGCATGCTGCCGTCCACTTCGGACGCGTACGGCAGTCCCGTCGCCTCCTGCAGCGGCAGGCCGTCCATGTCGCCGCGCAACAGCACCGTCGGACCCGGCCGGTCGCCCTCGAGCACCGCCACGACCGAGGTGGTCGACTCGCCCTTCCTGACCTCGAGCGGCAGCCCCTCCAGCGCGTGCAGGACCGCGGCCTGCGTCCTGGGGTTCTGCAGCCCCTGTTCGGGGTGGCGGTGGATCTGGCGCCGCAGCGCCACCGTGCGGGGCTGCAGCGAACGCGCCCCTTCGAGCAGTCCGGCGAGGCGGGGGTCCGGCGTAGTTGTGCTCATCCGTCGATGGTGCCACCACCTCGGCTACCGGGAAGGTCGTCTGGGCCCTACGGTGTGCTCATGACAGAGCAGGAGCCGGTCAACGGCTTCGCGGTCGCGGTCGTCCGGGAGGACGGCCGCTGGCGGTGCAGCAGGATGGACAGCTCCGCGCTGTCGGAGCTGGACGCGGCGATCACGGAGCTGCGCCAACTGAGGTCGACCGGAGCCGTGTTCGGGCTCCTCGCCGTCGACGACGAGTTCTTCATCGTCCTGCGCCCCGTGCCGGGCGGCGTCTCGCTGCTGCTGTCCGACGCGGCCGCCGCCCTCGACTACGACATCGCCGCCGACGTCCTCGACCTGCTGCGCGTCGAGCCGCCGGACGAGGAGGACACCGAGCTCTGGCCGGAGGGCGACCTCGGTGTGCTGGCCGACCTCGGCATGCCCGCCCACGAGCTCCAGATCATCGTCGACGAGGTCGACCTCTACCCGGACGAGCAGCTCCAGATGATCGCGCAGCGCATCGGCTTCATCGACGAGCTGACGAAGCTGCTCGACACCATCCAGGCGTGATCACCGCGGAGGACATGGTCCGCGCCGCCCTCCAGGCGGCCTCGGCGCCGGGCGCGGACGTCCCGATCGGCGCCGTGGTCTTCGCACCGGACGGGTCGATCCTGGCGCAGGCCTGCAACGCCCGCGAGGCGCTGGGCGACCCGACCGCGCACGCCGAGGTCCTGGCCCTCCGAGCGGCCGCCGCGAAGTACGGCGACGGCTGGCGGCTCGACGGCTGCACGCTCGCCGTGACGCTCGAACCGTGCACGATGTGCGCCGGCGCCCTGGTGCTCGCACGCATCTCCCGCCTCGTCTTCGGCGCCTGGGAACCCAAGACCGGCGCCGTGGGCTCGCTGTGGGACGTCGTGCGCGACCGCAGGCTCAACCACCGGCCGGAGGTCCAGGGCGGTGTGCTCGAAGACGAGTGCGCTGAGCTGCTCGAACGCTTTTTCCGGACCCAGCGTTAACCCGCTCGCGCGGGCTGTGTATTGTTCTTACCGGTGGCGTGTCCGAGCGGCCGAAGGAGCACGCCTCGAAAGCGTGTGAGGTGCAAGCCTCCGTGGGTTCAAATCCCACCGCCACCGCTGCTCAGAGCCCCGATCACCACATCCGGTGATCGGGGCTCTGACGTTTCGTCTCAGTCGTCGTCTCAGTTGTGGACGCCGACACGTCGGGCGACGTCCCGTCGGATGGTCGCAGTCCTCCCTACCTGACGACGAGAGTTCCGGTGTTCGCGGTCGTCCCGTGGCAGGTCACAGATCCGTTGTAGGACCCGTTGCCGGTGTGCACCGGCGGGTACCAGCGATATCCCTTGAGCTGACCCCCGTCGATGACGAACTCGCCTTCGTCCTCGTGCCCGCCGTCAGGCCCGCTGTAGCGGAGCCGGCACGTCTGCCTGCCGCTGCTCCTCTTGTCGTACCAGACCGTGACCCAGGCACCCCTGTTCACGTCGATGCACACCAGGCTCGAACCGAACCCCACGTTCGCGCACTTGGTGAGGATCTCGCGAGGTGCCGCGGCGCCTGCCGTCGCCGGCACGCCGACTCCCAGTAGCGCGACGAGCGCGACCAATGCCGGGATGAGTTTTCTGATCATCTGGAGCGTTCCCCCTTTTCGGGTCGGCCGAATCGGTCGGCTGACCCGAACGGTTCTAGCTCCGGAACGTTTTCGACGGTCGGGGTGTGGGAGCTGAGCAATCAACGCGTGAACAACGTGCGCCACCGCGGACAGCTCCGAGCAGCGTCGTGGCTCAGGCGGCGCGCAGTTCCCGCTCCTCGACCGGCATGACCCGCACGAGGCCGATGAGCGCCACCGCACCCGCCACGGCGAGCGCCACGACACCGATCGAGCCGATGCTGGGCTGCCACGGGCCGACGAACGGGTTGAGGCTCGGCACGGTGGGCTTGCCGCCGAGGCCCTGCTGGTAGCGGATCATGGTCCAGCCGAGCCCGATGAGGTGCAGGGGGACCACGACCGCGGCGATCCAGCCGAGCATCGAGCGGGTGGTGCCGGGGAGGAACTCGCCGCGTTCGCTGATGATGTGGCCCGCGAGCAGGGCGGCGCCGGCGGCGACGGGGAGCACGTAGCGGCCCTGCATGATCATGCCGAGGGTGTTGGCGCCGGCCACGTCGCTGGCCACCGGCAGCGCGAACGCGGCCAGCACCACGAGGGTGAGGCGCCAGCGGTCGGCGCGCTTGCCGACAACCAGCGCGGTGATGGCGACGAACCCGGTCACGGCGTACCACAGCGCGTAGTAGGTGCCCGGCATCCGGACGTCGAGGAACGCGAAGTAGCCGACCATCGACTCGAAGTAGAACCCGATGCGGTCGACCAGCGCGATCTGCACGGCCTCCGCGGTGCTGAGCGTGCCGGGGGCCTTCGGGACGGCACCGAGCTGGTTCGCCTTCATCACGAGGACCCACAGGCCCGATCCGATGCCGGCGACGCCGATCACCGCCGCGGCCAGCCACACCACGCGGTCGCGGAGGAGCCGCAGCAGCCGGGTGCCGCCGGCGGTGGCGAGCACCACGGCGATCGCGATCACGACGTAGGCGGGCCCGGACGGGCGGATGACCGCGACCGCGGCCGCCGAGACGGCGAAGAGCGCGAGCAGCCTGCGGTCGACCGGTCCTTCGGCGTGCACGAGCGGGATCAGCGCCGCCCACATGGCGACGGAGGCGGCGATCTCCAGGCCGTTCGGGTTGATCGAGCCGATGATCTGCATGGCCATCGGGGTGGTGGCGAGCAGCACGCCCGCGAGCATGAACCAGCGGCGGGACCACGCGACGATGCTGCGCACCGCGGCGGCGAGGAACGCGGCGGACACGGCCACGCCGATGAGCCGGGCGATCAGCAGGCCCGTGTAGTCGGGGGACAGCCGCAGTGGCAGGCCGACCAGCGCGTAGTACGTCGGCTGGTAGCGCCCGGCCGCCGTGCCGACGTCCGCGAAACGCCCGTCCTGGGGCGGGGTTTGCTGGCACGCCGCGGACTTCGTCGGGTCGAAGGCGTAGCAGGTGTCCCTGGCCAGCGCCGCCGGGACGTTCTGGAAGGCGCCGGTGCCGTTCTGGGCGTCCGCCGGCTCCGGGGCGATCTGCCCGCCCGCCACACCGGCCGCGCGGATGATGTGCGCCTGTTCGTCCGGTGCGCCGTCCCACGGTGTGGCCGCCGCCCAGGCGGCGCCCATCAGGAAGAAGCTGAGGAAGGCGAGAACCGACACCAGCCGGAGCGTTCGCCCGGACAGCGCCGGACCGGCGGGTTCAGCGACTATTTCCGCCGTAGTCAGCATCTTCACCACGGACCGGACCTTACAGTCCTGCTGTGCATAGACTCCGGCGCATGCTGTCTGGCGACGACGTGCGCGCATCCGGGCCCAAGGCCGGCTTGATGCGTGTGCTCTACGAGCACAGTCTGGTCCGATTCCTCCTGATCGGCGGGGCGAGCGCGGCGTTGGACACAGGCGTGCTGTACCTGCTGCACGGCGTGGTGGGGATGGCGCTCCCGCTGGCGACGCTGGTGGCCGTGATGGTGGCGTTCGGGTTCAACTTCACGCTCAACCGGATCTGGTCGTTCGGCAGCGAATCGCCGGTGGGGTGGCAGGTCGGGAGGTACCTGTTGCTGGCGGTGGCCAACTGGTGCCTCAACGTCGCACTCGTGACCGGGCTGACGGCGCTCGGGATGCACTACGTCGTCGCGAAGATCGTCACGCTGGCCATCGCGTCGGCCGCCAACTACGTCGGCTACCGCGTCTGGGTGTTCAAGTGATCCACAACCGCGGACGGGCACGGACTTCCCCGCCGCGCAACCGTTCTCGTCGCTGACGGGACGATCAGAACCTCATCGCGGCCAGGAACTCCGCCAGCAGCCCGGCGTCTCCGCGCACCTCGAGCCCTTCCGTCCCGCGCCGCTGGTAGACCGCGAGCACGAGGTCGAAGGCCGAGCCCCGTGCCGCCACGTCCCACTTCTCCTCGCCCCGCGCCACGCGTGGCGCGGACCCGGTGAGGTCGACCGTCCACTGCGCCGAGGGCGCCTCGAAGTAGAGCGCCCCCGTGCCGAGCAGGCCGGCGGTGCCCGGCCGGGTGCCGAAGATGAACGGCAGCAGCGTCGTCATCCACTCGTGCAGCGTGTCGTCGGCGATCTCCTCGTCGACCTCGAACGGCAGGCCGAGCGCGTCCATCGCGTCGAAGCGGTGCACCACCGTCTCGTGCGCCATCCGGCGGCTCCAGAACCGCGGGCCCGGCATGCCCACCATGACCGCGATGGGGTCGTCGACGTCCACGCTCAGCAGCGCGTCGGACAGCAGGGCCGCGCCCTCGGTCAGCCACGGGCCGAGCTCCTCTGCCGTCTCGCCCGCGTACTCGGAGACGGAGTGCGCCTTGCTGAACGACCTGTCGGTCTCCGGCACGCGGCGGTGGATCATCTCCGCGACCCAGCGGTGCGCGTGGCCGAGATGGCGCAGGAGCTGGTTCAGCGTCCAGTCCGGCGCCGACGGCACCCGAACGCTCAGGTCGGCGCCGTGAAGTGCGGAAACCAGCAGCGAAGTCTCGGTCACGATCGTGGCCGCGCGCTCGGAGTAGCTCAATGACCCCATGCCGGAAAAGTACGCGCCGCGAGAACCGCCGGGCGGCTCGTAGGGACGCCGGCCGGTGCCTGGGAGGGGTCCACCGGCCGGCGTTCCGGGAGCGAGCTTACACCATGATCGAACACTTGTTCGAGTGATGATTGATGGGCCAACCGGTTAACCGTTAGTAACAACGGCTACCCAAGCTCACTCGATCGGGGAAAGATGCGTCGGTCCGCCGCATCCTCTGGAGGAAGTTTTGAGACCCACCCTGCCCGGCGTCGGGACAGCGGTGGCGGCGCTCGTGTTCGCCGCCGTTCCCGCTGTCGCCGCACCCAGCCCCGACGCCCTGATCTCCGAGGTCTACGGAGGCGGCGGCAACTCCGGCGCCACGCTCAAGCAGGACTTCGTCGAGCTCGCCAACAGGAGCGCGGGCGCGATCGGCCTCGACGGCCTCAGCGTCCAGTACATCTCGGCCAGTCCCGGCGCGAGCACGCAGTGGGGCGTGACCCCGCTGACCGGTTCGATCGCGCCCGGCAAGACGTTCCTCGTCGCGCAGGCCAAGGGCACCGGCGGCACCGTCGACCTGCCCGCCCCGGACGCCAGCGGCACGCTCGCCATGAGCGCCACCGGCGGCACCATCGCGCTGGTCACCGGCACCACGCCGCTCACCTGCAAGACGGCGGCCGACTGCGCGGCCGAGCCGCGGGTCAAGGACCTGGTCGGCTACGGCGCGGCCGCCGTCCGCGAGGGCACCGCGACGGCCGCGCTGAGCAACACCACCTCGGCGGCGCGCGCCGCCGCGCTCGGTGACACCGACGACAACTCCGCCGACTTCACCGTCGGCAACCCCACCCCGACCAACTCCCGGGGCGAGACCCCCGGCGGCGGCGACCCGGACCCCGAGCCCGACCCGGACCCCACGCCCGGCGACAAGCGCATCCACGACATCCAGGGCGTCACGCGCACCTCGCCGCTGGTCGGCCAGAAGGTCACCAACGTCCCCGGCGTCGTCACGGGCACGCGCGCCACGGGTGACCGCGGCTTCTGGATCCAGGACGTCACCGGCCAGGACGCCGACCCGCGCACCAGCGAAGGCGTCTTCGTCTACACGGCCGGCACCGCGCCGACCGTGGCCGTCGGCGACAACGTGCTGGTCAGCGGCACGATCGCGGAGTACCGGCCGGGCGGTGAGACGGGCTCCAACCAGACCCTCACCGAGATCACCGCGCCGACGACCATCACGGTGTCGAAGGGCAACCCCCTCCCGGCGCCGGTCGTCGTGAAGAACATCCCCTCCGGTTACCTGCCCGCGCCCGGTGGCAGCATCGAGCAGCTCCCGCTGGAGCCGGCGAAGTACGGCCTCGACCACTTCGAGTCCCTCGAGGGCACGCTGGTCCAGGTCGACGACGCCCGCGTGGTCGGCCCGAGCAACACGTTCGGCGAGGTCTGGGTGACGGTCAACCCCGACCAGAACCGCAACCAGCGCGGCGGCACCACCTACACCGCCTACGACCAGCCCAACAGCGGCCGCCTGAAGATCAAGACCGCTGGCGCGCTGCCCGCCGCGAACGTCGGTGACGTGTTCGCCGGCGCGACCGTCGGTGCCATCGAGTACACCAACTTCGGCGGCTACACGCTGGCGGCGCTGACCCTCGGCACCCACACGTCGTCCAACCTGCAGCGCGAGGTCACCGCGCAGCAGAAGGAGTCCGAGCTCTCGGTCGCGACCTACAACGTCGAGAACCTCGACCCGTCCGACCCGCAGGGCAAGTTCGACCGGCTCGCGGAGGGCGTGGCGACGAACCTGCGCAGCCCGGACGTCGTCGTGCTGGAGGAGATCCAGGACAACAACGGCGCGACCAACGACGGTGTCGTCGCGGCCGACCAGACGCTGCGGAAGTTCTCCGACGCGGTCGTCGCGAAGGGCGGCCCGCGCTACCAGTGGCGGCAGATCGACCCGGAGAACCTCAAGGACGGCGGCGAACCGGGCGGCAACATCCGCGTCGGTTTCTTCTTCAACCCGCAGCGGGTGTCCTTCGTGGACCGTCCCGGCGGTGACTTCAAGACGCCCGTCCAGGTCGTGAAGAAGAACGGCCGTGCGGCGCTTTCGGTGTCACCGGGCCGGATCGACCCGCTGAACGACGCGTGGGCGAACAGCCGCAAGCCGCTCGCCGGTGAGTTCAAGTTCCGCGGCCGCACGGTCTTCGTGGTCGCGAACCACTTCAACTCCAAGGGTGGCGACGAGGCGATCCACGGCCGCAACCAGCCGCCGAACCGCACCTCCGAGGTGCAGCGCGCGAAGCAGGCGGCGTCGCTCAAGGCGTTCACCGAGCAGCTCCGCGCGGCCGACAGGGGAGCCAACGTGATCCTCGCGGGCGACCTGAACGACTACCAGTTCTCACCCGCGCTGAAGACGCTGACCGGTGACGGCAACCTCAAGGCGCTCATCGAGACGCTGCCGGTGAACGAGCGGTACAGCTACGTCTTCGAGGGCAACTCGCAGACGCTCGACCACATCGTGATGAGCAGGAACATCACCCGCTTCGGCTACGACGTGGTCCACATCAACGCCGAGTTCGCCGACCAGGCGAGCGACCACGACCCGCAGATCGTCCGCGCCCGCCCGTCCACAGGTGACGCGAACGTCGACAAGGTCGTGTTCGCGCTCGAGGACGCCCTCGACTGCCTGAAGAAGTAACGGCTTCGCGCTGCCGCCGCCACGTCATCCACCGGACGACGAGGCGGCGGCAGCGGCCGTTGCGGCGACCACTCCGGCCTGGATCGCCTCGACAGCCCTGCGCACGGCGTCCCCTGCCCAGTTGCCGGCCGCGATCTCCTTGGCCCGCCTGGTCATCTCGCGCTTGTCACCGTCGACCACCTTGTGCACGGCCTTCACCGCGTGCAGCAGCGTGATCAACGCTCCGGTGCGCGCGTCCGCGCCGCGGTAGCCGAGCGCGACCTCGCCGACGGACTTCCGCACCGCCGCGGACGCGGCCTCGTCGGTGATCACGTAGCTCTTCGCCGGGAAGATCCCGAGCACCTTCCGCGTCCGGACCCGCACGACGCCGCGGCCCTCGAGCTGCGCGGCCACGGTGTCGCGCACCTTCTTCCGCAGCCGCTCCACGGCCTTCTGCGGCTTCAGCGGCTTGTCGAGCCTTGACACCGACTCCCGCAGCAGCGGGTCGTCCACCGGCGTCGGGTCGACGACCTGGAGCTTCTTGCCGTTCGGCTCGAACGCGACGCGTCCCGAGTTCACCAGCTCCATGAGCACGGCACCGGCGAGCGCGTTCTCCGCCGACGACGAGTCGACGTGCAGCTTTCCGGTCCGCTGGTTGATGAACAGCACCATCAGGTCTTCGTGCAGCATCAGCTCGACCCTCCCCCTGCGGCGGCCACGGTGGCAGCCACCAAGGCCGCGGTCACCGCGGTGTGCACCGCGTCCACCGCTTTCCTCACCGCCACTCCGGCCCAGTCGCCGGCGGCGATCTCCCTCGCCCGCGCGTTCATCTCGTGCTTGTCACCCCGGAACACCTTGTGCAGGGCCTTCACCGCGTACAGCAACGAGATCAGCGCACCGGTGCGGTCGTCCGGCGCCCGGTGCCCCCGCGCCACGTCGCCCACCAGGCGGCGGAGATCGCTGACCGCTCGAACGTCGTGGAGCGTCCAGGCCCTCGTCGGGAAGATCCCCAGAACCCTGACCTTCTCGACGGTCAGCACGCCGCGGGCGTCGAGCTCGGCCAGCACGTCGTCCTCCACGTGGCCGCGCAGCTCCTCGACCGCGCGCCGCGGCTTCATCGGCTTGCCGATGCGCGCCAGCGACTCCCGCAAGAACTCGTTGCCCAGCGGCGCCGAGTCCACCACCGCGAGCTTCCCGCCGTCGGCCTCGAACGCCACCCGCCCCGACTCGACCAGCTCCAGCAGCACGGCGCCGGCGAGCGCGTTCCGGATCGAGGTGGAGTCCGTGCGGAGACCGCCCGCCACCTCGTCGAGGAACAGCAGCATCAGGTCTTCGTGCAGCATCATGCAACGTTAACGCCGAAAGGGCGCCGAACGTTGACGTTCGGCGCCCTTCGCGACAGCGGAGGATACGGGATTTGAACCCGTGAGGGGGTGAACCCAACACGATTTCCAGTCGTGCGCACTAGGCCGCTATGCGAATCCTCCGTCGAAGACCTTACCGGACGGGGGTTCGGCGACCCAAAACGGGGGTGGCCGGAAAAACTTCGGGGGCCGCTGTCGATCTGGCGCCCGCCCGCTCGTCGTGGTCCCGTAACACCGACCGAGGAGGGCATTCGTGAAGTACATGCTGTTGATCCACGCGGCCGCCGACCAGGAGCCGACCTGCACCGTCGAGGACTGGATGGCCCACGAGAGGGAGATGAGGGACGCCGGCGTCCTGGTGTCCGGCCACTCGCTGGCCGACCTCGTCACCGCGACCACCGTCCAGGTCGGCCCCGACGGCAAGCGCACCGTCACGGACGGTCCGTTCGCCGAGACCCGCGAGGTGCTCGGCGGCTACACCGTCATCGACGTCCCCGACCTCGACGCGGCGCTGGAGTGGGCCGCGAAGTGCCCCGGCTCGCGCGACGGCGGCGCCGTCGTCGTGCGGCCGATCGCCGAGTTCGGCCTCTGAGCTCCGGTGGACGTCGGGCAGGTGTTCCGGGAGGAGCGCGGCAGGCTGCTCGCCACCCTGGTCAAGCGCTTCGGCGACCTCGACCTCGCCGAGGAGGTCACCTCCGACGCGATCGAGGCGGCGCTGCGGCACTGGCCGGTGGACGGGGTGCCGGACCGGCCCGGCGCGTGGTTGCTCACGACCGCGCGCCGCAAGGCCGTCGACCGCTTGCGCCGCGACCAGGTGCATGCGGCGCGGCTCGCGTTGCTGCAGGTGGAGGTCGACCGCTCGGACCCGCCGGCGGGAGGGGCCCTGCCGGACGAGCGGCTGGAGCTGTTCTTCACGTGCGCGCACCCGGCGCTGCCCGCGGAGGACCGCGGCGCGCTGGTGCTGCGCTTCCTGGCCGGTTTCACCACGCCGGAGGTCGCGCGGGCCTACCTGGTGCCGGTCACGACGATGCAGCAACGGATCGTGCGAGCCAAGAAGAAGATCAGCCAGGCGCGCATCCCGTTCCGCGTGCCCGACCCGCACGAGCTGCCGGAACGCCTGCCCGGCGTGCTGCAGGCCGTCTACTCGATCTTCACCGAGGGGTACGCGGCCCGGCGCGCCGACCTCGCCGGCGAGGCGATCCGGCTCGCCAGGATCCTGCGCTCGCTGCTGCCGGGAGAACGCGAGGTCACCGGCCTGCTGGCGCTGCTGCTGCTCGTCCACGCCCGCCGGGACGCCCGCGCCGACCTGCTGGAGGACCAGGACCGCACGCGCTGGGACCGCGACATGATCGACGAGGGCAGCGCGCTGGCCGAACAGGCGCTGACCGGCGGCCACGGCCCGTACGGGGTGCAGGCGGCGATCAACGCGCTGCACGACGAGGCGCCCGACTTCGCGCGCACCGACTGGCCGCAGATCGTGGCCCTCTACGACGTGCTGCTGAGGCTGGCCCCGTCACCGGTGGTCGCGCTCAACAGGGCGGCCGCGATCGCCGTGCGCGACGGCGCCGAGGCGGGCCTCGCGCTGCTCGACGAGCTGGCGGGCGAACCCAAGCTCCGCGACTACCACCCGTACCGCGCGGCCCGCGCCGACCTGCTGCACCGCCTGGGCCGCGACGCCGAGGCCGCACAGGCCTACCGCGAGGCGATCGCACTCGCGGGCACCGGAACCGAACAGGACTTCCTGCGCCGCAGGCTGGCCGCCGTCGAGGAGAAAACATGATCATGAAGTGGCTGGAGGCCGAACGCCTGGGCGTCGCCGACCTGCTGGAGGACCTGACCGACGACGAGTGGCGGCGCGAGACCCTGTGCGCCGGCTGGACCGCGCAGGAGATGGCCGCGCACCTGACCACGTCGACGCGCACCGGCTGGTGGGACGCGGTCAGGGGCGCCGTCACGTCCGGGTTCAGCTTCGACCGCATGGGTGACCGCCAGGCGCGGCGGATCGCCGCGCGGTTCACCCGGTCGGAGCTGATCGCGCAGATCCGCGAGACCGCCGGCTCGCCGAAGCGCGCGCCGGGCGCCGCGCCGATCGACCCGCTGGTCGACTTCCTCGTCCACGGCCAGGACATCGCCCGCCCGCTCGGCCGGGTCAGGCAGATGCCGCTCGAACCCGCGGAGGCCGCGCTCCGGCACGTGATGAAGAGCTCGTTCTACGGGGCCGCCAAGCGCTTCCGGGAGACCGGGATCCCCGACCTCCCGGTGCCTGACCTGCTGATGCTCGCCACCGGCCGGAAGTTGTCCACAGCTGGGGACAACGCTGTGGGCAACTCGAACATGCGTTCGAACTAGACCCTTCGCTACACTTGCGTCGGACCTCGTGCGGCACACATCTCGCGAACCTCCCCAGGGCCGGAAGGCAGCAAGGATAAGCGGGCTCTGGTGGGTGCACGGGGTCCCCTTTTTGTGTCGGTGCTCCCCGGTACTGTTCCGGGCGTGGCGCTCGCTCTGTATCGCAAGTACCGTCCGGCCACGTTCTCCGAGGTCGTCGGCCAGGAGCACGTGACCGACCCGCTGCGCGTCGCGCTGGCGGCGGGCCGGGTGAACCACGCGTACCTGTTCTCGGGCCCGCGCGGCTGCGGCAAGACCTCGTCGGCCCGCATCCTGGCCCGCTCGCTGAACTGCGCGAAGGGCCCGACCCCCGACCCGTGCGGCGAGTGCAACTCGTGCATCGGCCTGGCGCCCAACGGCACGGGCAGCGTCGACGTGGTGGAGCTCGACGCGGCCTCCCACGGCGGTGTGGAGGACGCCCGCGACCTCCGCGACAAGGCCTTCTACGCCCCGGCCGAGTCCAAGTACCGGGTCTTCATCATCGACGAGGCCCACATGGTCACCACGCAGGGCTTCAACGCCCTGCTGAAGATCGTCGAAGAGCCGCCGGACCACCTGATCTTCATCTTCGCCACCACCGAGCCGGACAAGGTCCTCCCGACCATCCGCTCCCGCACGCACCACTACCCGTTCCGCCTGATCCCGCCCGGCGTGATGCGCGGCCTGCTGGAACGCAACTGCGCCGCCGAGGGCGTCGCCGTCGAACCGGCCGTCTTCCCGCTGGTGATCCGCGCGGGTGGCGGCTCGGCCCGCGACACCCAGTCCGTCATGGACCAGCTCCTGTCCGGCGCGGGCCCCGACGGCGTGAAGTACGAGCGGGCCATCGCCCTCCTCGGCGTCACCGACTCGGCCCTGATCAACGACGTGGTCGACGGCCTCGCGGCAGGCGACGGCGCCGCCGTGTTCGGCACGATCGACCGCCTGGTGGAAGCAGGCCACGACCCCCGCCGCTTCGCCGCCGACCTGCTCGACCGCCTCCGCGACCTCGTCCTGCTCTGCGCGGTCCCCGACGCCGCCGACCGCAACCTGGTCAGCGCCCCGGAGGACGAGCTGGCCACGATGGCGGCCCAGGCGGAACGCATCGGCCCGGCAACCCTCACCCGCTACGCGGAGATCGTCCACGCCGGCCTGGTGGACATGCGCGGCGCCACGGCCCCCCGCCTGCTGCTGGAACTGCTCGTCTCCCGCATGCTGCTCCCCTCGGTGAGCCAGTCGGAAGCAGCCCTGCTCCAGCGCCTGGAACAGCTCGAACGCCGCCCCCCGGCCACCATCGCCGCCCCCGGCGAGCCCACCGCGGCCGCCCCCGCGGGCGCCCCGGTCTTCACCCGCAGGTCCCAGCAGCCGCCCACCCCCGCGGCCGAACCATCCCAGCACCAGGCCCCACCCGCACCGCCGCAGCCCCGTCCGACCCCGGTCGTCCCCGCCCCGGCAGCCGTCCAAGCCCCGGCGGTCCAGGCACCGGCGGTCCAGGCACCGGCAGCGCCTCCAGCAGCCGCCGCCCCCGAACCCCAAGCCCCCACCCCGGTCCCGGCCGCGCCCGAGCCGACCACCGGCGGCATGGACGCGGCGGCGGTCCGCCGAGTCTGGTCCGAACTGCTGGCCGCGGTCCGCTCCACCAGCCGCAGCACCGAGGCGATGCTGACCAACGCCATGGTCAGCGAGGTGGACGGCAACGTGGTCACGGTCACCCACACCTCGGCCCCGCTGGCCCGCCGCCTGGCGGAACCCCGCAACACCGAGGCCATCTCGAACGCCCTGGCCGCGGTCCTGGGCGGCACCTGGCAGGTCCGCTGCACCCACGGCACCCCGGGCGCGACCCCGCAGGCCACCACCCCGGCCAAGGCCCCCCGCCCGGCCCCCACCCGCCCGAGCCAGGCAGGCAACCCGGCACCACGCCAGCCGGAACCCCCGCAACGCCAGGCCCCGCGCCCGGTGGCGGACGACGTCCCACCACCCCCGGAGCCCCCCGAGCCCGACGACCCCCTGCCGCCGGAACCGGACGACGAAGAGGCGATGCTGGCGGAGGCCGCCCGCCCGGCAGACCCGAACGCGGTGGTGCAGGCCGACGACCCGGAGACGGCGATGCTGAAACTCCTGGCCGAAGAACTGGGCGCCCGCCCTCTGAAGAAGGCCTGACCAGCCGCTGAACCGGCAAAGCCGAACCAACAACGCCCAAGCCGAGCCGCCCTCACCCCGGCTTGGGAACGCGGGGCCCCCGCGTTCCCTCCGGGGTAACGCGGGGGCCCCGCGTTCCCTCTCAATGGCGGGGGACGAGCCGTTCGTAGTGCTTGCAGCGCGCTACACCCCAGACATGCACGTAACAGCAAGCCGCCCACAGCAACAGGCGTGCCATCAGCCTGAGGGTGGCGCTGGCCGGTCCTGGATCAGATTGGCGGGGTCCGGGGCGGAGCCCTGGAACAGGCACCCGACGAAACGCAACCCGGACAACCGAAGAACCACCCGGCAACAAGAAGAACCACCAGGCAACAAGAAGAGCCACCCGAAGAACAGCCCCACCCCAAGCCCGTACGCTGGAACAACAACCACCCCCACCCGAGAGGACCAGCGGTGCAACCCGGTCAGTTCGACATGCAGGCCCTGCTCCAGCAGGCCCAGTCCATGCAGCAGCAGATGGCAGAAGCCCAGCAGCAACTGGCCGAGACCGAGGTCACCGGCACCGCGGGCAACAACCTCGTGACGGCCACCGTCACCGGCGGGGGCGAGCTGGTCAACCTCGCCATCGACCCGAAGATCGTCGACCCCGAGGACGTGGACACCCTCCAGGACCTCGTCATCGCGGCGATCAAGGACGCCAACCAGAAGGCGCAGCAGCTGGTGGAGCAGAAGCTCGGCCCGCTCGCCCAGGGCGGCCTCGGCGGATTGCTCGGCTAGATGTACGAGGGCCCAGTACAGGACCTGATCGACGAGCTGGGCAGGCTTCCCGGCGTAGGCCCGAAGAGCGCGCAGCGCATCGCCTTCCACCTGCTGTCGGCGGAGCCCGCCGACATCGAGCGGCTCCAGCAGGCGCTCCAGAAGGTCAAGGAGGGCGTCGTCTTCTGCGACGTCTGCGGCAACGTCTCCGCCGAGACGACCTGCCGCATCTGCCGCGACCCCAAGCGCGACCTCAGCCTGGTCTGCGTGGTCGAGGAGCCGAAGGACGTCCAGGCGATCGAGCGGACCAGGGAGTTCAAGGGCCGCTACCACGTCCTGGGCGGTGCCCTCGACCCGTTGAGCGGCATCGGGCCGGACCAGCTCCGCATCCGGCAGCTCCTCAACCGGATCGGCACGACCACCGATGGCGTCGACATCTCCGAGGTCATCATCGCCACGGACCCGAACACCGAGGGCGAGGCCACGGCCACCTACCTGGTCCGGATGCTCAGGGACTTCCCCGGTCTCACCGTCACCAGGCTCGCCAGCGGCCTGCCGATGGGCGGCGACCTCGAGTTCGCGGACGAGCTGACGCTGGGGCGTGCGCTATCCGGCCGTCGGAGCATGTGACCGCGAGTCCACCGCGGCTGGGCGCCACCCGCCTGGTCGCGGTGGACGGCCCGGCCGGTGCGGGCAAGTCGACGTTCGCGCGGCGGCTCGCCGGGGAGCTCGGCGCGGCCCTCGTGCTCACCGACCACTTCGCGACCTGGGACGACCCCACGACGAGGTGGTGGCCGGGGCTGCTGGCGGTGTTCGACGACCTCGCCGCGGGCAGAGCGGCCCGGTACCGCAAGACGGACTGGTCGCGCGGCTTCCCGCGGCCGGGGGAGGGCGACGAGGTCGTGCTCGTGCCCGGCGGGACGATCATCTTCGAGGGCATGTCCTCGGCGCGGAAGGCGATCGCCCACCGGCTGAGCTTCGCGATCTTCGTCGACCACGGTGACGAGCAGGCCAGGCTGGAACGCGCGGTCCGGCGCGACGGCGAGGAGCACCGCGAGCACTTCCGGCGCTGGCAGCAGTACGAACGCGGCTGGTTCGCGGTCGACGAGACCAGGACCAGGGCCGACTACGTCGTCACCTCGAGCTGAGCGCGGACCACCGACGCCTCGGGTGTGCCGATCGCGCTGAACACCTCCAGCGACGACGACCAGTGCCCACGCGCCGCGTCGACGTCGCCCAGCGCGGCGCAGGCGTCGCCGGCCAGCAGCAGCGCCCGCCCGAACACCCAGCGGTGGCCGGAGTCGGAGCCGACGGACGCGGCCCGCAGGGCGCAGTCGAGTGCCTCGGCGGCGTGCGAGGTGTCGAGGTGGATGCGCCCCAGCACGAGCAGCACCTCCATCTCGGCCAGCCGGAACTGCGACCGGCCCGCCTCGACCAGCGCCGAGGACGCCATCGACAGGGCGTCGGCGTAGCGGCCCACCCCGCGGTACGCGGACGCGAGGCCGCGCCGGGCGGAGCACAGGCCCCACGAGTACCCGGTCTCGACCGCGATGGCGAGCGCCGACGAGAACTGCTCGACGGCCTCCTCGAAGCGCTGAGCGCCCTCCAGCGCACGGCCGAGCAGGTTCTGCGCGTCGCAGACGCTCTTGACGTTGTCCATGTCCTGGGCGATCCGCATGGCGGCGGACGCCTCCACCGCGGCTTCCTCGTAGCGGCCGCGCATGATCAGGGTGATGGCCATGCCCTCGTGCATGGTGTGGCCGAAGTTGCGGGCGGCCGCACGTTCGTACAGCTCGCTCGCCCGCAGGAAGTAGGACGCGCCCAGGTCGGGTTCGCCGCGCCAGGCGTGCACCTCGCCCAGCGCGCGCATCGAGTTCGCCTGCGTGATCCACGAGTCGAGGCGCGTGCCCACGTCGAGCGCCTCCTCGAACGTCGACGCGGCGCGGTCGAGCTGGCCGAGCTGCATGTAGACGCCGCCCAGGTTGAACAGCGCGTTGGCCTGCACCTGGAACGCGCCGATGCGGCGGGTGATCACCAGCGCGCGTTCGAGGTGGTCGGCGGCGTGCTCCAGCTCGCCGAGGTCGATGTAGACGCTGCCCGCGTTGGACTGCACGGCGGCCTCGGCCTCCGGCAGGTCGATGTGCTCCTGCAGCGCGATGGCCTGCTGGTAGTAGCCCAGCGCGTTGCGGTGCTGGCCGGTGACCCAGTACAGGGTGCCGAGGGACGACAGCATCGCGAGCTGGCCCAGCTCGTCGCTCGGCGCGCGAGCGCCCAGGAGTCCCGCCCTCGCGGTCTCGCGCCACTCCGCGGTCAGGCCCTGCGTGTAGAAGTAGCCGCGCAGGGCGTCGGCGAGCTGCCACGGCGAGTTCTCGGGGTCGCGCTCCACGGCGTGCGCCACGAGCGCGACCAGGTTGGCGCGTTCGACGTCGAGCCACGTCAGCGCCTCGGTGCTGCTGCTGAACGTCCGTGGCAGCACGCCGTCGAGCGGGGCCGGGCGCGGGAAGCGGAACAGCGTCGACTTCATCGCCGAGGTGGCGTTGTCGACCGAGCGCACCGCCCAGTCCAGCAACCGGCGCAGCGCGAGCCGCGAGTCCGCGCGGCCCTCCTCGAACGCGAGGCGCTCGGCCGCGTAGTCGCGCAGCAGGTCGTGGAACTGGTAGCGGGACGGCGCGTGGTTCGCGATCAGGTTCGCGGTGGCCAGCCGGTCCAGCCGCCGGCGGGCGTCCTGAGTGGTCAGTCCCGAGAGGGCGGCGGCCATCTCCGGCGTGAAGTCCGTGCCGGGCACCAGGGACAGCAGCCGGAACATCTGCGCCAGCTCCGGCTTCAGCGCCGTGTAGGAGAGGTCGAACGCCGCGTGCACCGCGACCCGCTCGTCGCCCTCGACGGCGAGCGCCGCGAGCCGGTTGCCCGCCCGCAGCTCCTCCACGTAGTCCGCGATGGACAGTTCCGGACGCGACACGAGGTTCGCGGCCGCGATGCGCAAAGCCAATGGCAGATGCGCGCACAACGACGCCAGCTCGTGCGCCGCGTCCTCCTGCGCCGCCATCTCGTCCGCGCCCAGGATGCCCGCGAGCAATGCCTTCGTCTCGTTCCAGTCGAGCACGTCGAGGCGCACGTTGGACGCCGCGTGCGAGACGGCCAGGCCCCGCAACGTGTCCCGCGAGGTCACCAGCACCGCGCAGCCCGGCGAACCGGGCAGCAGCGGGCGGATCTGCTCGGCCGAGGACGCGTTGTCGAGCAGCAGCAACACGCGCTGACCGGTCAGGGTGGACCGGAACATCGCCTCCTGCTCGTCCTGGTCCAGCGGCACCTGGTCGGGCTCGGTCCCCAGCGCGCGCAGGAACCGCGGCAGCACGTCGACGGCGCTCAACGGCGGGCCGGGGGCGTATCCGCGCAGGTTCACGTACAGCTGACCGTCCGGGAAGTCCGCGCGCATCCGGTGCGCCGCGTGCACGGCGAGCGCCGTCTTGCCCACTCCCGGCGGCCCGGCGAGTGTGACAACGGGCACGCCCTGGGCGGTGCGCAGCAGCGCCACGATCAACGACACGGCCTCGTCGCGGCCGACGAAGTCGGGGATGTCCGCGGGTAGCTGCGACGGCACGACCCGCTCGGGCTTCGCGGAGACGACCGGCGTGCCGGCGGACGCCGCGGCCACCGCGTCGATCGACCCGGACAGCACCTGGCTGTGCACACGGCGCAGCTCGTCGCCGGGGTCGATGCCCAGCTCATCGCCCAGCAGCCGGGAAACGCGCTGGTAGGTGACCAGCGCCTCGCTCTGGCGGCCCGAGCGGTACAGCGCCACCATGAGCTGGGCCCAGAACCGCTCGCGCAGCGGGTGCTCGCTGGTCAGCCGGGACAGCTCGGCGACGAGCTCGCCGTGCCGGCCCAGCTCGAGGTCCACCTCGACCCGGCGCTCGAGCACGTGCAGGCGGCGTTCGTTGAGCCGCGGCACCTCGTCGCGGTGCAGGATCTCCGACGGCACGTCGACGAGCGCCGGACCCCGCCACAGGCCCAGCGCGGCGGCGAACGCGGCGGCCGCGGCCTGCAGGTTGCCCGCGGCGCGCTCCTGCTCGCCCAGGTCGATCAACGGCTCGAAGCGCATCAGGTCGATGGCCTTCTCGTCGACGTCGATGAGGTACCCGTCCGGCACGGTCCTGATCGGCACGGACGGACCGAGCAGCTGTCTGAGACGCATCACATAGGTCTGCAGGGTCGCCCGTGACCGCGCGGGCGGATCCTCGCCCCAGACGTTCGCGGCGAGCTCGTCCACCGACACCGAGGTGCCCGCACGCAGCAACAACGACACCAGCAGCGCGCGCTGGCGACCGGCGCGGACCAGCAGCGGTTCGCCGTCGAGGAGGACCTGGAGGGGGCCGAGCACGCGGAACTCGACCTGCTTGCCCATGCGACCTCCTCCGCGTGTCGTGTTCGTTTCTACAGCCTAGGAGAGCCTCCGACGCATCTGCCGTGCTCACGTTGGGTCAGCGAACGTGCGCCGGACGTATCAGAATGCCTGGTCTAGTGGCCGGATCGTGACCTGTCTAACCCCGGAGGGGGTATGAACAAAGGTTATGGTCGGCGACCACACCGTGAGATGTGCGGATTGTCCAAGGGGTGTTTGATGGTCCACTCAGTAACGGCTCGCCGCCGTTGGGTTGCCGCGATCGGCTTCCTCAGCGTCAGCGCGCTCGCCCTGTCAGGTTGCGCGCAATCCCAGCGCGACTCCGGCGGTGGCGGCAAGGAAGGCGGGACGCTGACCTTCGGCGCCGCCGGCGCGCCGAAGCTCTTCGACCCGTTCTACGCGACTGACGGCGAGACCTTCCGGGTCGCGCGCCAGATGTACGAGGGTCTGGTCGGGTTCAAGCCGGGCACCGCAGAGGTCGAGCCCGCGCTGGCGACCAAGTACGAGCCCTCCGCGGACGGCAAGACGTGGACGTTCACCCTCAAGGAGGGCGTGAAGTTCCACGACGGCACGGACTTCAACGCCGAGGCGGTCTGCTTCAACTTCAACCGCTGGTACAACCAGAAGGGCGCCGGCCAGTCCGACGCCGTCTCGCAGTACTGGCTGGACAACTTCGGCGGGTTCGCGACCACGCCGGACAAGCCCTCGCTGTACAAGTCGTGCGCCGCCAAGGACGCCAAGACCGCGGTCATCGAGCTGAACGAGGTCACCTCGCAGTTCCCGTCGGTCCTCGGCTTCACGTCGTTCTCGATCTCGAGCCCCGACGCGCTGAAGAAGTACGACGCCGACAACGTCCAGGCCGCCGGTGACGCGTTCACCTTCCCGGCCTACGCGAACGAGCACCCGACCGGCACGGGCCCGTTCAAGTTCGGCAAGTACGACAAGGCCAACAACACCGTGGAGCTCGTCCGCAACGACGCCTACCACGGCACCAAGGCCAAGCTGGACAAGATCGTCTTCAAGATCATCCCGGACGAGACCGCCCGCAAGCAGGCGCTCAAGGCCGGCGACATCGACGGCTACGACCTGCCGAACGCGGCGGACTGGGCCGGTCTGAAGACCGACGGCTTCAACGTCGCGATCCGTCCGGCGTTCAACGTCTTCTACCTGGGCATCAACCAGAAGAACAACCCGAAGCTCGCCGACCTCAAGGTCCGCCAGGCCCTGATGCACGCGATCAACCGCGAGCAGCTCGTCAAGTCGCAGCTGCCCGAGGGCGCCAAGGTCGCGACGCAGTTCATGCCGGACACCGTCAACGGCTACAACAAGGACGTCAAGGCCGTCAGCTACGACGCCGCCAAGGCCAAGTCGCTGCTGGCCGAGGCCGGTGCCTCCGACCTGACGCTGAAGTTCTACTGGCCGTCCGAGGTCACGCGTCCGTACATGCCGTCCCCGAAGGACCTGTTCGGCGCGATCTCCGGTGACCTCCAGGCCGTCGGCATCAAGCTCGAGGTCGTCACGAAGCCGTGGAACGGCGGTTACCTGACCGACGTCGACCAGGGCATCCCGGACCTGTTCCTGCTCGGCTGGACCGGCGACAACGGCACGGCCCACAACTGGGTCGGCACCTTCTTCGGCCGCACCGACAACCGCTTCAACACCGGTGTGTCGGCGTGGGGCAACACCCTGAAGGACGACCTGGCCAAGGCCAACTCCGAGCCGGACGAGGCCAAGCGCACCAAGCTGTACGAGGACATCAACAAGCGGATCATGGAGGAGTACCTCCCCGCGATCCCGATCTCGCACTCCCCGCCCGCTCTGGTGTTGAAGTCGGACATCAAGGGTGTTGTGCCCAGCCCGTTGACCGACGAGAAGTTCGGCCCGGCCTCCAAGGGCTGAGCGAACTAGCTCCCACCACAAGAGAACAACGGGGTAGCTCAAGTGCTCCGCTACACGATTCGACGGCTGGCTCAGCTTGTCGGCGTGGTGCTGGTGCTCTCGATGTTGCTCTTCGCGTGGTTGCGACTTCTCCCAGGAGGGCCGGTTTCGGCCCTCCTGGGAGAACGCGCTACGCCGGAGTCGCGCGAAGCCCTCACCAAGCAGCTCGGCCTCGATCAGCCGATCTTCGTCCAGTACTTCAAGTTCCTCGGTCGCGCGGCGACCGGTGACTTCGGCGTCTCCACCGGTGTCCAGCCCGGTGACTCGGCGCTCGACATCTTCCTCCAGCGGTTCCCCGCGACGATCGAGCTCAGCTTCTTCGCGATCCTGATCGCGATCGCGGTCGGCGTCCCGCTCGGCTACCTCGCCGCGAAGCGCCGCGGCGGCTGGTTCGACAACCTCAGCGTCATCGGCTCGCTCATCGGCGTCGCGGTGCCGGTGTTCTTCCTGGCCTACCTGCTCAAGGACGTGGCGTCGTCGGCGCTCGGCCTGCCATCGCAGGGCCGTCAGGACGCCATCGACGCCACGCGCGTCACCGGGTTCTTCACCCTCGACGGCCTGATCACCGGTGAGTTCGACGCGACGCTGAACGCGCTGGAACACCTGATCCTGCCGGCGATCGCGCTCGCCACGATCCCGTTCGCGGTGATCTTCCGGATCACCCGTGCGGCCGTCCTCGACGTGCTCGACGAGGACTTCGTGCGCACCGCCGAGTCGAAGGGCCTCACCGCACCGGTGATCCGCCGCCGGCACGTGCTGCGCAACGCGATGCTGCCGGTCGTCACGACGATCGGCCTGCAGACGGGAGCGCTGCTCTCCGGCGCGGTCCTCACCGAGAAGGTGTTCTCGTTCGCCGGTGTCGGGCAGGCGCTCGCCATCGGGTTCGAACGCCGCGACTACCCGGTGCTGCTGCTGTTGATCATCATGGCCACGATCGTCTACGTCGTGGTCAACCTCCTGGTCGACCTCTCGTACGCGCTCATCGACCCGCGCATCAGGACGAGGTGAGCGCAGTGGTTCTCGGACTCTCCTCCAAGAAGGACAAGATCGACGGTCTCGCCGAGAGCGCGGGCGTCTCGCTCGCCGCGAGCGCCTGGAAGAGGCTGCGCCGCAGCCCGGTGTTCCTCACCGGTGCGGTGATCATCGGCCTCTTCTTCGTGCTCTCGCTGCTGTCGCCGTGGCTCGCGCCGCAGGACCCGTCGGTGCCGATGCTGATCGACCAGGTCGTCAAGGCGCGCAACGAGATCCCCCCGCCGCAGCCGGGTCACCCGCTCGGTGGCGACCTGCAGGGCCGCGACTTCTTTTCGCGCCTGCTGGTCGGCTCGCAGCAGACGCTGGTCGTCGGCGTCGGCGCGACGCTCATCGGACTCACCGGCGGGCTCGTGCTCGGCACGCTCGCGGGCGCGCTCGGCGGCTGGGTCGACTCGATCGTCATGCGGATCGTCGACGTCATGCTGTCGCTGCCGTCGCTGCTGCTCGCGTTCTCGATCGCGGCGATGTTCGCGCGGCCGAGCCAGTTCACCGTGATCCTCGCGGTCGCGATCGTGCAGATCCCGGTGTTCGCCCGGTTGCTCAGGGGCTCGATGCTCGCGCAACGGCACAGCGACCACGTGCTGGCGGCCACCGCGCTCGGCGTGAAGAAGGGCGCGATCGTGTTCCGGCACATGCTGCCGAACTCGCTCAGCCCGGTGATCGTGCAGTCGACGCTGGTGCTCGCCACCGCGATCATCGAGGCGGCCGCGCTGTCGTTCCTCGGCCTCGGCAACCCGGACGACCGGCTGCCGGAGTGGGGGCAGATGCTCGGCGACGTGCAGAACGTGTTCGACACGCACCCGCACCTCGCCGCGTGGCCCGCGATCTGCATCATCATCGTCGCGCTCGGCTTCACCCTCATGGGCGAGACGCTGCGCGAAGCCCTCGACCCGAAGAACAGGCGGTGAGTCGTCGTGGCACTGCTCGAAGTTCGTGACCTCACCGTCGTGTTCCAGCGCAAGGGCGAGGAACCGTTCCGCGCCGTCGACGGCGTCAGCTTCGACGTCGAACCCGGTCAGACCGTGGGTCTGGTCGGCGAGTCGGGCTGCGGCAAGTCCGTGACCTCGCTGGCGATCATGGGGCTGCTGCCCAAGCGCGGCACCAAGATCACCGGCACCGTCTCCTACGACGGCACGGACCTGCTGAAGCTGTCGGACCGGGAGATGCGCGACCGCCGCGGCCGCGATCTCGGCATGGTCTTCCAGGACCCGCTGTCCTCGCTCAACCCCGTCGTCCCGATCGGGCTGCAGGTCACCGAGGTGCTCGAACGGCACCGCGGCATGGCCCGCAAGGAAGCCATGATCGAGGCGAAGGAGCTGCTCGACAAGGTCGGCATCCCGGACCCGAACCGGCGGCTCAAGGAGTACCCGCACCAGCTCTCCGGCGGGATGCGGCAGCGCGCGCTCATCGCGATCGCGCTGGCGTGCCGGCCGAAGCTGCTGATCGCGGACGAGCCGACGACGGCGCTGGACGTGACCATCCAGGCCCAGATCCTCTCGCTGATGAAGGAGCTGGTGCAGGACCTCGGCACCGCGCTCGTGATGATCACCCACGACCTGGGTGTCGTCGCGGGCCTGTGCGACGAGGTGAACGTGCTGTACGGCGGCAAGGTGGTCGAGAAGGCCATGCGGCACGAGCTCTTCGCCGAGCCGCGCCACCCGTACACGCACGGCCTGCTCGCCTCGATCCCGCGCCTGGACGCCGCGACCCACTCGAAGCTGACGCCGATCAAGGGGTCGGTCGCCGACAACATCCCGTGGTCGCAGGGGTGCGCGTTCGCGCCGAGGTGCCCGAACGCGCTCGACGTCTGCGTGCGGGTCACGCCGCCCGAGGAGGACCAGCTCGGGCGTCTGCTGCGCTGCCACAACCCGGTGGTGCCGGGAACTCCGGCCGCCGAGGAGGTGCGGGCATGAGCGAGACCCTCGTCTCGGTGCAGGACATGAAGGTGCACTTCCCGATCAAGCGGGGAGTGATCATGGACCGCACCGTCGGCTACGTCTACGCGGTCGACGGCGTCGACCTCGAGATCAAGCGCGGCGAGACGTACGGCCTGGTCGGCGAGTCGGGCTGCGGCAAGTCCACCCTCGGGCGGGCGATGCTGCGGCTCAACGAGCCGACCGCGGGCAAGATGATCTTCGACGGGCAGGACTTCTCGACCCTGAAGGGCGAGGAGCTGCGCAAGATGCGGCGCCGGATCCAGATGGTGTTCCAGGACCCGCTGTCCTCGCTCGACCCGCGCCAGTCCGTGGAGTCGATCCTGGTCGAGGGCCTGCGGGCGCACGACCTGGACGAGGGCAAGGAGTCCACGTCGAAGCGGCTGCGCGAGCTGCTGACGGCGGTGGGCCTGCCCACCACTGCGCTGCGCAAGTACCCGCACGAGTTCTCCGGCGGTCAGCGGCAGCGCATCGGCATCGCGCGGGCGCTGGCGCTCAACCCGGACCTGATCGTCGCCGACGAACCGGTGTCCGCGCTGGACGTGTCGGTGCAGGCGCAGGTCGTGAACCTGCTCCAGGAGCTCCAGGAGCAGTTCGGCCTGACCTACCTGGTGATCGCGCACGACCTCGCCGTCGTGAAGCACATCTCCGACCGGGTCGGCGTGATGTACCTCGGAGGCCTGGTCGAGGAGGCCTCCTCAGAGGACCTCTACGCCGAGCCGCTGCACCCGTACACGCGGGCGCTGCTGTCGGCGGTCCCGGTGCCCGACCCGGTGGTCGAGGACCGGCGTGAGCGGATCCTGCTCGCGGGCGACCTCCCGTCGCCCGCGAACCCGCCGAGCGGCTGCCGGTTCCACACCCGGTGCCCGTGGCGGCAGGCGACGAAGTGCGACACCGAGCGGCCCGCGCTGCGGGAGCTCAAGCCGGGGCACAAGGTGGCGTGCCACTGGGCCGAGCAGATCCAGTCCGGCGAGATCCAGCCGCACGAGGTGAAGCCGATCCTGGTCGAGGAGAGCGACGGCCTGTCGCCCGACGTCCCGCTCGTGGGACCGGCGTCCGTCACCGAGGCGCTCAACCCCTAGCCAGTTTGGAAACGCGGGGCCCCCGCGTTCCGCTAAGTGGAACGCGGGGGCCCCGCGTTTCCTGTGAACGGCGACTCGGGCTTGAGTGGGGGCTGTTGTTGTGGGGTGGTGGACAGCCGAGGGGTGATCTTGCTGAGGGCCGCGGAGATCGCGTCCGTCGACGGCCTGGAGGGCGTCACGATCGGGCGGCTCGCGGTCGAGCTCGGCATGAGCAAGAGCGGGGTGTTCTCGCACTTCGGCGCCAAGGAGGAGCTGCAGCTCTCGACGGTGCACACGGCCGCGGAGATCTTCGCGCGCGAGGTCGTGGCCGCCGGCGGTTCCGTCGTGGACCTGAGCGAGCGCTGGCTCGACTACTCGAAGCGCCGCGTGTTCCCCGGCGGCTGCTTCTTCGTGGTGACGCGGTCGGAGTTCGCCGCCCGCCCCGGCCGGGTGCGCGACGCGTTGATGCTCTTCAACCTGCGCTGGACCTCATTGCTGGAACGGCTGACCGGCGACGCGCAACTGGCGTTCGAGGTGGACGCGCTGCTGGCCGCCGCAGATCGTTTCGCCGTGCTCTACGACGACGCCTCGGCGTACGAGAGAGTGCGGTTGGCGTTGCGCGCACGGATCGCCATGCCGACCGGGATGGAGATGAGCGTGGCCACGCCGAACGACAACAGCATCGCGAGCCACGCCTCGTCGACGATCTGACCGCCGATGTACCCGACGGTGGCGGGGTAGAGGCTCCACAGCGCCGACCCGATCGCCGCGACCGGCACGAACCGCCGCAGCGGCCACTTGAGGGCACCCGCGAGCAGCGCGCCCACGATGCCGCCGGCCGGCAGGAACCGCGCCGCGATGAGGATCGTCTCGCCCTTGGCCGCGAGCTGGTCGGCGGTCCACACGACCATCGCCCGCGCCTTGGCGTTCTTGTTGACCCGGTCGAGGGCGCGCATGCCCATCCGGCGGCCCATCGTAAAGTTGATCATGTCGCTGGTGAGGCATCCGGCGGCGGCGACCGCGACCACCAGGTACAGCGGGACCTCACCGGACGCGGCCAGGACCCCGGCGCCGATGAGCACGGCCTCCGTCGGTGCCAGCGGCACCACGGCGACCAGGAACAGCACGACGAGACTGGCGGCTGTGGCGCTCATGATCGGTGAACGTACGTGACCGAGATGAACAATCCCGGCCATGGTGTTTCTTCAGGTCACCCACAGATTCGGCGTCGAGGGCAGGAAGATGACCGACGGCACCATCGCCCACGGCCTGCCGGGCGAGGGCATCTGCGCCGTGCCGGCGAACGGGGAGGGCGCCGCGGCAGCTCGTGCCGCACGCGCGTCCTCCCCGCCCGCGACCGGCTAGCGCTGCGCCCTGTTGACCGCGGACACGATCGCGCGGAACGAGGCGGCGACCGTGGAGCTGTCGATGCCCACGCCCCACAGCACCCGGTCGCCCACGGCGCACTCGAGGTAGGCGGCGGCGCGGGCGTCGTCACCGGCGGACAGCGCGTGCTCGGCGTAGTCCAGGACCCGCACGTCGTAGCCCACGGACGCGAGCGCGTCGACGAACGCGGCGATCGGGCCGTTGCCCGCGCCCGTGATCTCCTGCTGCTCGCCGTCGACCAGCAGCGTCGCGGTGATCTCCTCGTGCCCGCTGCCGTCCGCGGTCGCCCTGTGCTTCAGCAGGTGCAGCGGGACCCTGCCGTGGAGGTACTCGTCCGCGAAGGCGTCCCACATCTCCTTCGGGTTGATCTCGCCGCCCTGCGTGTCGGTGACCTCCTGGATCACCCTGGAGAACTCGATCTGCAGGCGCCGCGGCAGGTCGAGGTGGTGCTCCTGCTTCATCAGGTACGCCACACCGCCCTTGCCGGACTGCGAGTTGACCCGGATGACGGCCTCGTAGCTGCGGCCGACGTCCTTCGGGTCGATCGGCAGGTACGGGACCTCCCACGGGAAGTCGTCGACGTGCTGGCCCGCGTCCTTGGCGTCGGCCTCCAGCGCCTCGAAGCCCTTCTTGATCGCGTCCTGGTGGCTGCCGGAGAAGGCGGTGAAGACCAAGTCGCCGCCGTACGGGTGCCGCTCGGGCACCGGGAGCTGGTTGCAGTACTCGACCGTGCGCCGGACCTCGTCGATGTCGGAGAAGTCGATCTGCGGGTCGATGCCCTGGCTGAACATGTTCATCGCGAGCGTGACCAGGCAGACGTTGCCGGTCCGCTCGCCGTTGCCGAACAGGCAGCCCTCGATGCGGTCCGCACCGGCCAGGTACCCCAGCTCGGCGGCGGCGACGCCGGTGCCGCGGTCGTTGTGCGGGTGCAGGCTCAGGATGATCGAGTCGCGCCGGTCGAGGTTGCGGCTCATCCACTCGATCGAGTCGGCGTAGACGTTCGGCGTGGCCATCTCGACGGTCGCCGGCAGGTTCACGATCAGCGGCTTCTCCGGCGTCGGGTCGATGATCGCCGTGACCGCGTTGCAGACCTCCAGGGCGTAGCTCAGCTCGGTGCCCGTGTAGGACTCGGGGCTGTACTCGTAGCGGAAGTCCGTCTCGGGGTAGTGCCGCTCCTGCTCCTTGGCGAACTTCGCGGCGTCCGTGGCGATCTTCTTGATGCCCTCGGTGTCGCTGCGGAAGACCACCCGCCGCTGGAGGATCGAGGTCGAGTTGTAGAAGTGGACGATCGCCTTGCTCGCGCCGCGCAGGGACTCGAAGGTCCGCGAGATCAGCTCCTCGCGGCACTGGGTCAGGACCTGGATGGTCACGTCGTCCGGGATCGCGCCGTCCTCGATGATCTCCCGGACGAAGTCGAAGTCGGTCTGGCTCGCGGCCGGGAAGCCGACCTCGATCTCCTTGAAGCCCATCCGCACCAGCAGGTCGAACATCTTGCGCTTGCGGGCGGGGGACATGGGGTCGATCAGGGCCTGGTTGCCGTCACGCAGGTCCACCGCGCACCACAGCGGCGCCTTCTCGGCCCGCTTGGTCGGCCAGGTGCGGTCGGGTACGTCGATCACCTCGACGACCTCGTGGAACGGGCGGTAGCGGTGGAACGGCATGCTGCTGCCGAGCTGGCGGTTCCAGGACGGCTGGTCGGCGGGGGCCTGGCGGGCGGGCCGGCGGATCCGGCTGGTGGCCGAGGTGTAGGCGTCGGGGGAGGTCATCTCTGGTCTTCTCCTGCGGGTCGTGTCGGAACGACCGGCGGCAACGCTGAGTCCCGCGACGGGGGGCCGGTCTGATCAGACCCCGTCACGGCAGCGAAGCAGGAGGGAACGCCACACGCCGGACAGAGTAGCCACAGTTCGGCCGGAGAGGGAACAGCGGGGACCGGATCGTGGGATGTCTGCGGATCTCGTCCGTTCCGGAACTGGCCGGAGCACGTGGTCGAGGCCCGCTTGAGATCCGGTGGTGAGCTCACCTTCGCGACGAAGGTCGATTTGCAAGTTTTGGGCGCCGCGAATCCGGGAAATTTTCAGCTATGTCCAGATTACGTACGACCAGTAGCCGCGGCACGGCTTCCCGCGTGATCAGCGGCATCGGCGTCCTCTTCGCCTTCATCGAAATCCTCTTCATCCTGATGGTCGTGCTCGGTGCGAACGCGGCCAATGCCTTCTTCCAGTTCATCCAGTCCCTCGCCGAGCCCCTCGCACTGTTCTTCCCCGGCCTCTTCCAGACCGGCAACACCGGCCTCGACATCTTCCTCAACTACGGTCTGGCTGCCGTGTTCTGGCTGGTCGTGACCGGTTTGCTCGCACGTGCGCTGGCTCGCTACTGAGTAGTAGATTCCTGGTCCATGCGAACGCGCGTGGTCGGGATCGTCTCGGGAACCATCAGTTGGGTCGGCCTCGCGCTGGCGGTCGTGCTCGTCGTCCACGTCGTGCTGACCGTCGGCGGGGCCACCCCGGACAACCCCATCACCAGTGGCGTCAAGGCGGTCGCCGAGCCGGTCGCCCTGGCGTTCAAAGATCTTTTCGCGCCCGCCGACGCGCGGTTGCGTGTGATCGTGAACTTCGGGCTCGCCGCCCTGTTCTGGCTGGCCGTTCGAGCGATCGTCCTTAAGCTCGTGAGGCGCCTCAACTAGGTTCGGGACATGGCGCGCGACGACTTCTGCAGCAGCTGTGGCACCAGGTACGCCGACACGACCGGATACCCCCGCAAGTGCGAGAGCTGCGCGCACATGGTGTGGGCGAACCCATCGCCGGTCGTCGTCCTCCTCGTACCCGTCAAGGACGGGCCCAGGACCGGGCTCCTCACCGTTCGCAGGGCCATTCCGCCGGTGGGGCAGCTCGCGTTCGTCAGCGGGTTCATGGACCGCGGCGAGTCGTGGCAGCAGAGCGCGGCGCGGGAGCTCGAAGAAGAGGCGAACGTCCGCATCGACCCCGGCGAGCTGCGGCCGTTGCACTTCGTGTCCACGCCGGACGGCGGGACGATCCTGCTCTTCGCGACGGCGCCCGCCATCAACGCCGAGGACATGCCGCCGTTCGTGCCGAACGAGGAGGCGTCCGAGCGGAAGGTCATCTTCGAGTGCGAGCCGCTGGCGTTCCCGCTGCACAACGACGTCGCCACGAAGTACTTCTCAACCGAACAGTGACCGGCCCCAGCTACCGGTGAAGGCGATCTCCCCGAGCGGGTGGCGACGGCGTTCGCGCTGTTCGCGGGCTTGGAGGTCCTCCGGGAGGTCCTCGACGCGGCCGGGGCGGCCCACGGCCATGGCGACCAGCGGGCGCACGTCGCCGGGCATGTCGAAGGCGGTGTGCGCGGCGGCGGCGTCGAAGCCGCCCATCATGTGCGCGATCAGGCCCAGCTCGACGGCCTGCAACGCGATGTTCTCCATCGCGAGGCCCAGGCCGAACTCGGTGTTCGGGATGTCGCCGCGCGAGTCACGGGTGAGCACGCAGCCGATGAGCAGCACCGACGCGCGGAACGCCCAGGTCTTGTTGCCCCGCGTGAGGGTGCCGAGGATCGTGTCGAACGTCGGCGTGCCGCGGTGGCCCACCACGAAGCGGGCCGGCTGGCTGTTGCCGTGCGACGGGGCCCAGCGCGCCGCTTCGAGCAGGGTGCGCAGCTCGTCGTCGGACACCGTCGCCTCAGCGGAGAAGGCCCGTGGGCTCCGGCGCTGCGAGATCAGCTCGTTCATCAGATCGCATACTGCCAAACGGCGAGGGAGTACGCGCCGAACCACGCGCTGAACAGGGTCGCCACGCCGAGCACGGTCAGCACCGTGGACAGACGGCGGCGGGCCAGGACCAGGGCCAGCGGGACCAGCAGGGTGAACGCCGGGAGCAGCAGGCGGGCCTTGGAGTTCATCAGGCCGTTGGAGCCCAGGTCCATGACCAGCACGCCGATCGCGTACACGACCAGCGGCCACTCCAGGCGGCGCTGGACCGCGTAGAAGACCAGGACCACGGCGAGGACGAGCAGCCAGACGGTGCCGGTCTCGAGCACCGAGCGCGGGTTGCCGAGGTGGCCCAGGGCGAACTCCCACGTCGCCGCGCCGCCGTCGAACTTCGAGCCCCAGCCGCGCTGCTGCACGCCGAACCAGCCGGTGAGCTCGCCGGTGCGCAGCGCGACCCACCCGAGGTAGCCGAGCAGGCCCAGCGGAGCGACCGCACCGCCGACCCACGCCCGCCAGTCGCGCCGGTCGGCGACCACCGCCACCAGGGCGGCCAGGCCGACCGCGGCGACCAGGGCCGCCGCCGTGGGGCGGACCAGGCCCGCCGCGGCGCAGCAGACGCCGGCGAGAACCCACCGCTTCTGCACCACGCCGACCAGGGACCAGGCGGCGAAGGCGCAGAACGTGGCCTCCGAGTAGGTCATGGACAGCACGACCGCCATCGGCGACGCCGCGAAGAGCGTGACCAGGATCAGCCCGGCCGGCACCGAGCCGTCGCGCACCACGCGGCCGAGCACGAACAGGCCGTAGGCGCAGAAGAGGCCGCTGATCAGGCTGACCGCGAAGGCCGCGCCGACCACGTCCACGCCCGGCAGGCCCTCGACCCACCTGACCAGCGCCGGGTAGCCGGGGAAGAAGGCGAGCGGGGTCTCGGCGGTGCGCCGGCCGAACGCGTCGAACGGGGGCGCCGGGACGCCGTTGTAGCCGCCGGCCGCGATGCCGAGGAACCAGTCGCCGTCCCACGACGTGAGGTTGTCGACCGCCGTGTCGGTCTTCCCGTTCGCCTTGTTCTGGTACTCGACGACCAGTTGCAGGGCGAAGAGACCGACCTGGCGGACCACCAGGTAGATCAGCGCGGGAGCCGTCCAGAGCGCGACCGGGTGTCTGAGCGCGCCGGCCAACCGTGAGCGCGCACTGCTCTCCTGCACGGCTGCTGGGGCCTCCACGACATCGGCGCTCGACGACACCCGGACAGAGTAGTCACGCGCGTCACGGCTCCAGAGTCTCACCAGGTGGTCCAGGTACGCTGCCAACGACGTGGGGTTTTGGTCGCGCGAAGGAGGTCAGGTCGGTGGCGCTCGTCGTCCAGAAGTACGGCGGTTCATCGGTGGAGAGTGCCGAGCGGATCAAACGCGTGGCCGAGCGCATCGTCGCGACCAAGAAGGCGGGCAACGACGTCGTGGTCGTCGTGTCCGCCATGGGCGACACGACCGACGAGCTGCTCGACCTCGCCCGCCAGGTCTCCCCGGTGCCGCCGGCCCGCGAGCTCGACATGCTGCTCACCTCGGGTGAGCGGATCTCGATGTCGCTGCTCGCGATGGCGATCAACTCGCTCGGCGCCGAGGCGCGCTCGTACACGGGCTCGCAGGCGGGCGTGATCACGACCTCGGTGCACGGCAAGGCCCGCATCATCGACGTGACGCCGAGCCGGATCCAGGACGCGACGTCCGAGGGGGCCATCGCGATCGTCGCGGGCTTCCAGGGCGTCTCCCAGGACTCCAAGGAGATCACCACACTCGGCCGCGGCGGCAGCGACACCACCGCGGTGGCGCTCGCGGCGGCGACCAAGGCCGACGTGTGCGAGATCTACACCGACGTGGACGGCGTCTACACCGCCGACCCGCGCATCGTGCCGAACGCGAAGAAGCTCGACACGATCACGTACGAGGAAATGCTCGAGATGGCCGCCTGTGGCGCCAAGGTGCTGATGCTCCGCTGCGTGGAGTACGCCCGGCGCTACAACGTCCCCGTGCACGTCCGCTCTTCGTTCAGCAACAAGACCGGGACCATCGTGTCCGGTTCAGTGGAGGACCTTCCCGTGGAACAGGCGATGATCACCGGCGTCGCGCACGACCGGTCCGAGGCGAAAATCACCGTGACGGCCGTGCCCGACCACCCCGGCATCGCGGCTCGGATCTTCCGGGTCGTGGCGCAGGCCGAGCTCGACATCGACATGGTCGTGCAGAACGTCTCGCAGGCGGCGTCCGGTCGCACGGACATCACGTTCACGCTGGCCAAGGTCGACGGCCCGCGCGCGGTGGCGGCGCTGGAGAAGTCCCGCGGCGAGATCGGCTTCGACCAGGTCCTCTACGACGAGCACGTCGGCAAGGTGTCGCTGATCGGCGCGGGCATGCGCTCGCACCCCGGTGTCACGGCGACGTTCTGCGAGGCGCTGGCCACGGCCGGCGTCAACATCGACATCATCTCCACCTCGGAGATCCGCATCTCGGTCATCTGCCGCGACACCCAGCTCGACGACGCCGTGCGCGCCCTGCACGACGCGTTCGACCTGGGCACCGACGAAGAGGCCGTCGTCTACGCGGGAACCGGCCGATGACCGCCCCCGTGCTCGCGCTGGTGGGCGCGACCGGTGCCGTGGGCACCGTGATGATCGACATCATGAACACCCGCTCCTCCGTGCCGTGGGGCGAGATCCGGCTGATCGCCTCCGCGCGCTCGGCGGGCAAGAAGATCAACGTGCGCGGTCAGGACCTCACGGTCGTCGCGCTCTCGCCCGAGGCGTTCGACGGCGTCGACATCGCGATGTTCGACGTGCCGGACGAGGTCTCGGCGCAGTGGGCGCCGATCGCGGCCGAGCGCGGCGCCATCGCGATCGACAACTCCGGCGCGTTCCGGATGGACCCGGACGTGCCGCTGGTCGTGCCCGAGGTCAACGCGGACCAGATCGACAACCGCCCGCGCGGCATCATCGCGAACCCGAACTGCACGACGCTGTCGATGATGGCGTCGCTCGGTGCCCTGCACCGCGAGTTCGAGCTGAAGGAACTGGTCGTCGCCTCGTACCAGGCCGCCTCCGGTGCCGGCCAGTCCGGCATCGACCGCCTGTACGCCGAGATCAGCGCGCTGGCGGGCAAGGAGGCCGGTGTCGTCGCGGGCGACGTGGCGCAGGCGCTCGCCGCCGCCGGGCTGTCGGCCGACGACTCGCCGTTCCCCGCCCCGCTGGTGCTCAACGTGGTGCCGTGGGCCGGATCGCTCAAGGACGACGGCTGGTCGTCGGAGGAGCTGAAGGTCCGCAACGAGGCCCGCAAGATCCTCGGCATCCCGGACCTGAAGGTCTCCGCGACGTGCGTGCGCGTCCCGGTCGTCACCACGCACTCGCTGTCGGTCCACGCGACCTTCGCGCGCGAGGTCACGGTCGAGGCCGCCCACAAGATCTTCGCGGAGCAGCCGACGATCGTGCTGGTCGACGACCCGGCCGCGAAGCGCTTCCCGACGCCCGCCGACGTGGTGGGCGAGGACCCGACGTACGTGGGCCGCGTGCGCCAGGCGCTGGACTTCCCGAACACGCTGGACTTCTTCGTGTGTGGCGACAACCTGCGCAAGGGCGCGGCCCTGAACACCTACGAGGTCGCGGAAGAGCTCGCGAAGCGCCTCTGACCGGTTGCCGCACGGAGCGTGGTCATCGGATGGTGGCCACGCTCCGGCGTCCGTCCTCTTAGGCTGACGGTCATGGCGGAGAGCGACGAGCAGTACGACGCGCTGGGCGCGGTCTACGAACGTGCCAAGCACATCCCGACAGGACTGGCCGAGCGCGCCACCGTGCTCTCGGCGGTCGGCGACCTGCGCGGCAGGTCCGTGCTCGACGTGGCGTGCGGCACCGGTTTCTATGCGCGGCTCTTCCACGACCTGGGCGCGGTGCGGGTGGTGGGCGTCGACTCGGCCGGGGAGATGATCGGGTACGCCCGGCACGTCGAGGGACGCGAGCCGCGCGGCATCACCTACGAGCGGCACGACGCGACGGCGTTGCCCGTGCTCGGCGAGTTCGACGTCGTCACGGCCCTGTGGCTGCTCGGCTACGCGGACGACGAGCCCGCTCTCGACGTCATGATCGGCAACCTCGCCGCGAACCTCGCCCCCGGCGGGCGGCTCGTCGTGCTGGTGCCGAACCCGGACGCCGACTGGGACCTGCTCGCCCTCTACGGCCGCTACGGCTACGAGATCACCCGCACCGGCCCGATGAACGTCAAGCAACCGGTGAAGGTGCACGTGCTCGGTGATCCGCCGTTCGACTTCGACTCCTTCTACTGGGAACGCGGCGTGTTCGACGCGGCGCTGACCCGCGCCGGCCTGGCCGACGTGACGCGGCACCCGGCCGTGACCCCGGACGACGAGCGCGGTGAGGAGTTCTGGGGCCCGCTGCGCAAGTCCCCGAGCTTCGCCGTCTTCACCGCCGCGCGGGCCGAGTCATGATCGTTCTCGCGGTGGACCTGGGCACCACGGCCACCAAGGTCGTCGCGGTGGACCAGCAGGCTCGTGTCGTCGCCTCGACCGAGCGCGCCTACCCGATGCGCACCAGCGGCCTGCAAGCCACGCACGACCCGCAGCAGGTGCTCGACGCGGTGTTCGACGGGATCCGCGAGCTGGCGTCCGACGACGTGCGGGCCATCGCGCTGACCGGCGCCATGCACACGATCATGGGCCTGGACAGCTCGCTCCGGCCCGTCACGGAGTCGTTGAGCTGGGCCGACAACCGCGCGATCGAGCAGACCGAACGGTTGCGGGGCACGGCGGAAGGGCTCGCGCTGCACCAGGCGACCGGCACGCCGATCCACTCGTTCACGCCGCTGATGAAGCTCGCGTGGTTCAGCGAGAACGGCGTCCGCGCCGCGATGTGGTGCGAGATCAAGGACTTCGTGCACCTGCACCTCACCGGCGTGCTGATCAACGAGCACTCGTGCGGCTCCGGCACGGGCCTGATGAACGTCCACACGCTGCAGTGGCACGAGCCGTCGCTGGAGTTCGCCGGCGTCACCGCGGACCAGCTCCCGCCGCTGGTCGAGCCGACGCACGCCACGCCGCTCACGGCCGTGATCCCCGGTCTGCGCCCCGGGATCCCGGTGATCGTCGGCGGCGGTGACGGTCCGCTCGGCAACCTCGGCGTCGGCGCGGCCACCCCCGGTGCCGGCGCGGTCTCGCTCGGCACGTCGGGCGCGTTGCGCGTGGCGCAGCTCGGGCCCGGCGTCGACGAGGAGGGGCGGACGTTCAGCTACGCCATCGGCGAGGGGCTGTGGGTCCGCGGCGGCGCCATCAGCAACGGCGGTGTCGTCGCGCAGTGGGCCGCGGAGACGTTCGGCATCCCGGTCGGCGAGCTGCTCGCCCAGACCGCCGGCGTCGACTCGGACGGCCTGGTCGCCCTGCCGTACCTGCTGGGCGAGCGCGCGCCGTGGTGGGACTCGACCGCGCACGCCGCGTTGCTCGGCCTGCGCCGCGAGCACACCCCGCAGCAGATCACCAAGGCGCTGGTCGAAGGCGTGTGCCAGCAGCTCGCGCTGGTGCTCGACGCCGTTCCGCACGTCGAGTCGCTGCGGATCACCGGCGGTGCCTTCCGCGCCCCGGTCTGGGCGCAGACGCTCGCGAACGCGCTCGGCATGCCGTTGCACCTCGCCGAGGACAGCGGTGGGTCGGCCGTCGGCGCGGCGCTGCTCGCGTGGCGGGCGCTCGACGTGATCCCGGACCTGACCGTCGACCTGGTGCGGCCGACTCGGACGATCATGCCCGACGAGGGCGCCATCGAGAGGTACGCGAAGGCACGGCCGTTCGTGGCGAAGGCGTACCTGGCGCTGGAAGAGCTGTACGCCGAATCACATCGTTAGCAACGAAAACCTTTTGCGGGCCGGGCGAGGATGGTGGGCGTGGACCTCGCCCCCTTCAAACACGTCCTGATGCTGCCCGGAGTGCGTCCGCTCGCGCTGTTGATGTTCTTCGCGAGGATGCCTCCGGCGGCGACCGGCGTGGTCCTGACGCTGCACGTCGCGGTCACGCTGGACCGGGGCTACGCAGCGGCCGGGCTGGTCGGGGCGGCGGGCACGATCGGCATGGGGCTGGGTGCCCCGCTGATGGGCCGCTTGATCGACGAACGCGGCCTGCGCTCGATGCTCGCGCTGAGCGTCACGGCGTCGGCGGCGTTCTGGCTCACCGCGCCGCTGCTCGGCTACTGGGCGCTGCTGGTGTGCTCGTTCGGCGTCGGGCTGCTCGGCGTTCCGATGATGTCGATCGGCCGCCAGGTCATCACCGCCCTGGTGCCGCAGAGCCGGCGCCGGGTGGCGATGTCGGTCGACTCGATCTCGGTCGAGCTGTCCTTCATGGTCGGGCCCGCGCTGGGCGTGTTCGCCGCGACGAAGTTCTCCACGAACGCCGCGTTGCTGTCCATCGGCGGCTCGATCCTGGTGGCCGGAGTGCTGCTGTACTGGGCGAACCCGCCGATGGTGCACGAGGACGAGGTCGTCGGCGGGCCGAAGCCGCGGATCTTCGAGTGGTTGCGCGGCCGGATCGTCGGCGTGCTGGTCGTGTGCGCCGGTGCGACGGTGTGCCTGGCGGGCATGGAGGTCTCGGCGATCGCGTCGCTCGAGCACATCGGGAAGCAGAGCTGGCTCGGCGTCGTGTTCTTCGCGATGTGCGCGGCGTCGATCGTGGGCGGTCTGGTCTACGGCGGCGTGAAGCGGGCGCCCAGCGTGTTGGTCCTCTTGGTGCTCATGGCGCTGCTGGAAATCCCGGTCGGTCTGGGCGACGGCAACGTGCTGCTGCTGTGCCTGCTCCTCGTGCCGATGAACCTGATGTGCGCGCCGTTGATCGCGGCCTCCGGCGAGCACATCAGCAGGCTCGCGCCGTCCACCGCCCGCGGCCTCGCGCTGGGCCTGCAAGGGTCCGCCTTCACCGTGGGGAACGCGATCGGCGCGCCGATCGCCGGTGCGGCCATCGACCGCGCCGGCGCACCGGCCGGGTTCGTGGTCGCCGGCGCGGCCGGCCTGGTGGTGGCGGGGATCGCCGGGGGCCTGGCGCGCAAACCGGTTGCCGACCGGGTGACGATGGCACCGTGAACCTCGCCCCCTTCAGGACCGTCCTGGCGCTGCCGGGGGTACGTCCCCTGATGCTGCTGATGCTCTTCGCCCGGATCCCCCCGACGGCGGCGGGCGTCACGGTGACGCTGCACGTCGTCACCACGCTCGACAAGGGCTACGCGGCGGCCGGCACCGTCGGCTTCGCGACCATGATCGGGCTCGGTCTCGGGTCGCCGCTGATGGGCAAGCTCGTCGACAGCAGGGGGCTGCGGTTCGTGCTGGCGCTCAGCCTGCTCGAAGGCCTCTTCTGGGTCACGGCGCCGCTCATGGACTACACCGTGCTGCTCGTGCTCGCGTTCGCCAACGGGTTGGTGGCGGTGCCGGTCATCTCGATCGGCAGGCAGGCGCTGACCGCGCTGGTGCCCCTGCCGCAGCGGCGGCCCGCGTTCTCGCTGGACTCGATCTCGGTCGAGCTGTCGTTCATGGTCGGACCGGCGGCGGGCGTGCTGATCGCGACGGAGTTCTCGACCGGGACGGCGCTGGTCGTGATCGGGGTGTCGATCCTGGCCGCGAGCGCCGTGCTGTTCGCCGTGAACCCGGTGCTGGTGCACGAGGACGAGGACGTCTCGGGACCGCAGCCGCGCGTGCGGGAGTGGTTGCGGGGGCCGGTGCTCGCGGCGCTGATCATCCCGTTCGGGGCCACGGTGGCGTTGTCCGGCATGGAGATCGCGTCGATCGCCTCGCTGGAGCAGGCGGGCAAGCAGAGCTGGCTCAGCGTGGTCTTCGTGGTGATGTGCGCGGCCTCGGCACTCGGCGGGCTCGTCTACGGCAGCCTCAAGCGCGTGCCGGGCGGCGTCGTCCTGCTGGCCTGCATGGCGTTGCTGGAGATCCCGGTCGGCCTCGGCGACGGCAGCGTGGTGCTGCTGGCGCTCGCGCTGGTCCCGATGAACCTCGTGTGCGCGCCGACCATCTCCGCCTCGACCGAGCTGATCAGCAGGCACGCGCCACCGGCGGCGCGCGGGCTCGCGCTCGGCCTGCAGGGGTCGGCGTTCACGTTCGGCGTGGCGGCCGGCCAGCCGCTGGCGGGGCTCGCCGTGGACCACAGCGGACCCCCGCTCGGCTTCGTCGTCGCGGGCCTGGCCGGCCTGGTGATCGCCGGGCTGGGCTGGCTGTTCTCGCGGCAGCGTCAGGCGGTCTCGGTCACGTCCTGAGCGGAGTTGGCCAGCGCGAGGCCGGTCCGCAGCGCGCCCACGGCCTCGGACACGGCCTCGCGGAAGATCCCGCCGACGCCGAGCACGTTCGCGAAGCCGTGGAACAGGCCCTCGTGCCTGCGCAGCACGACCGGCACGCCCTCGGCGGCCAGGCGTTCCGCGAAGGCCTCGCCCTCGTCGCGCAACGGGTCATAGCCGGCGGTCGCGATGTAGGTCGGCGGCAGGGTCGACAGGTCCTCCGCCAGCATGATCGACAGCCGCGGGTCGTGGCGGTCCTTGCCGCCCGCGGTGTACTGGTCGAGGAACCAGTCCATCTTCTCGTCGGTGAGGAAGAAGCCGTTGCCGAAGATCTCGCGCGACCGGCGGCGCACCGACGCGTCCACGCCGGGGTAGAACAGCAGCAGGAACGCGAGGTCGACCTCGGCGGCGTGCGCGGTCACCGCCGCGAGGTTGCCGCCCGCGCTGTCGCCGCCGAGCGCGATCCGGCGCGGGTCGATACCCAGGTCCTCCGCCTTGGCGACGGCGTAGCGCAGCACCTCGGCGGCGTCGTCGGCCGCGGCCGGGAACGGGGCCTCCGGCGCGAGCCGGTAGTCGGCGGCCAGCACCCGCACCCCGGCCTCCTTCGCGAGGAACCGGCACAGGTTGTCGTGGCTCTCCAGGCTGCCGGTGACCCAGCCGCCACCGTGGTAGAAGATCAACAGCGCCGAGCCCTCCGCCAGCCCCGCCGGCGTGTACAGACGACCGGCGAACTCGCCGATGGTGAGGTCGCGGGCACCCACTCCGGTGATCTTCGGACCGGAGACGAGCTTCGAACTCAACTCCAGGTCCAGTCGGCTCTCCGATGCTGTCCTCGTGCGCCAGCTCGTCCCGGACAGCTGCTGCAACCTGAGCAGCAGCTGCGCCTCGGGGTGCAGGTCCTGGCCGTCCAGGCGGATCGGGCGACCGGCGATGAGGCGGCGCACAGGGCCGGGAAGACCGAACGCGAAGCGCAGCGCACCGGCCAGCAAGGCCGCCTGGAAGTTCGACATGTGGTGCACGTTACTAGCCAGTAGTGCTGGATCTCCAGGTAGCTGGAGGTGGAAGGATCGTTGTCATGACGGTGACGGTGGTGGGCATCGGCGGCTCGATCAGGTCCGACTCGCAGTCGGAGCGGGCGCTGCGGGTGGCGCTGGCCGGTGCTCGCGAGCTGGGCGCGGAGACGATCCAGTACAGCGGTCCCGAGCTGGTGCTCCCGTTCTACGACCCCTCGGTGCCGGACCGCACCGACATCGCGTTGCGGATGGTGGAGGACCTGCGCAGGGCGGACGGCGTGATCCTCGTGTCGCCCGGCTACCACGGCACCGTGTCCGGCCTGGTCAAGAACGCCCTCGACTACATCGAGGACCTCCGCGACGACGACCGCCCTTACCTCGACGGGCGCGCGGTCGGCACCATCACGGCCGCGTACGGCTGGCAGGCGGCGGTGAACACGCTCGCGGCCGTGCGCTCGATCGTCCACGCGCTGCGCGGCTGGCCGACGCCGCTCGGCGCCGCGATCAACTCCGCTCAGGTCAAGTTCGACGGCGACGGCTCGTGCTCGGACGCCGACGTCGACCGCAACCTGCGGGTGATCGGCCGCCAGGTCGCCGAGTTCGCCCTGCGGCAGGCCTCCCACCTCGACGTGAACTGAGTCACGAACGGGCAGATGAGAAGTGCGCGGTTCGTTCACCCTGGGTGCAGAGCACATCACCTGACTCGAGGGAGAGCGGAATGGAAGCGCTGTACACGGCTGAGGCGACTGCGTACGGGGAAGGCCGCAACGGCGAGGTCCGCTCGTCCGACGGTGTGATCGACGAGGTGCTGTCGGTCCCCAAGGAGATGGGCGGCCCCGGTGGCGATGCGACCAATCCGGAGCAGCTCTTCGCGGCCGGGTACTCGGCGTGCTTCAACTCCGCCATCACCAGCGTCGCGCGCGCCGGGAAGATTCAGCTCACTTCTTCTGAGGTAACCGCCAAGGTGGGGATCGGACGCAACGGCGCGGGCGGCTTCCAGCTGGCCGTCGAGCTCGCGGTCAAGATCCCCGGACTCGACCAGGCGGTCGCGGAGAAGCTCGTCGAGCAGGCCCACCAGGTCTGCCCGTACTCGAACGCGACGCGCGGCAACATCGAGGTGGCGCTCAGCGTCACCGTCTGAGGAGGCGCGTTCAACCATGGCCAAGAACCCGATCACCAGCCCTCTCGCTGACGCCGACCGCGATGCCGTCGGCGCCATCCTGCAGGCGACGCTGGTCGACCTGGTCGACCTGTCCCTGATCGGGAAGCAGGCGCACTGGAACGTGATCGGCAAGAACTTCCGCAGCGTCCACCTTCAGCTCGACGAGCTGGTCGTCATCGCGCGCAACGCCGCCGACCAGGTCGCCGAGCGAGCGGCCGCTCTCGGCGTCACGCCGAACGGCACGGCGAAGACGATCGCCGCGTCGTCGGGCGTGGCTGAGATCGAGACCGGCTGGCTGAAGGAGGAGCAGGTGGTCACGTCGATCACGGCTTCGCTGGGGTCGTTGATCGCCCGCATGCGCACCCGCATCGAGGAGACCGACAAGCACGACCTCGTCAGCCAGGACCTGCTGATCGGCATCACGCAGGAGCTGGAGCAGGCCCACTGGATGTGGCAGGCCCAGTCCGCCTGAGCCGACGCCGGACGACCACGGCGCCGGGACCCCGGACGGGGTTCCGGCGCCGTTCGCCGCGGGACTACTTCGCGAGGTGCCGCCGGGCGAAGTCCACCTCGGCCGCCGTCTGCCGCATCGTCTCCGCGACCACCAGCGACCCGTGCCCCGCGTCGTAGCGGTACATCTCGTAGGAGTGTCCGCGGGCGGCCAGCGCGTCGAGGTAGTTGTCGATCTGCCGGATCGGGCACCGCGGGTCGTTCTCGCCCGCGAGGATGAGCACCGGCGCGGTGACCCGGTCGACGTACGTCAGCGGCGAGCACTCCCGGTACAGCTCCGGCAGCTCCTCCGGTGAGCCGCCGAACAGCGCGCGGTCGAACGCCCGCAGCGGTTCCATCTCGTCCTCGTACGCGGCGAGGTAGTCCGCGACCGGGACGCCCGCGATGCCGACGGCCCAGCGCTCCGGCTGGACGCCGATGCCGAGCAGGGTCAGGTAGCCGCCCCACGAGGCACCGCTCAGCACCGAGCGCCGCGGGTCGGCCAAGCCCGACTCGACCGCCCAGTCGTGCACGGCGGCGATGTCCTCGAGCTCGGTGAGGCCCGGCCTGCCCTCGATGGCGTCGCGCCACTTCGAGCCGTAGCCGCTGGAGCCGCGGTAGTTCACGTGCACGGTCGCGAAGCCGGCGTCCAGCCAGACGGCGCGGTACGCCGAGAAGCGGTCCTCGTCGGAGGAGTGCGGGCCGCCGTGGATCAGGAAGACCGTCGGGAACGGGCCCTCGCCCTCGGGCTTCGAGACCAGGGCGTGCACCTCGCCGACGAAGACGTCCTCCAGCGGCGCCGACGTGGCCGGGCGCGCACCCGCGGGCTCGACCAGCACGGTCTCGCCGCCGTCGGTGGCCAGCGCGCGGATCACGGTGGAGTTCGAGGCGGACGACCACGAGTACTCGACGGTGCCGTCCGGGCGCACGCCCGCGGAGCCGATCACGCCGGGTGCGGTGTCCAGAGTGGACAGCTCGCCGGTCGCGAGGTCGTAGCGGTGCACCGTGTTGCGGGCGTGGTGGGTGTGCACGATCAGCAGCGCGGACGCGTCCGGGTACCAGTCGGCGGCGACCTCGCCCGGCAGGTCGAGGACGATCTCGCGCTCGGTGTCGGCGGCGACGTCCCAGATCAGCAGCTCCTCGCGGCCGCGGCGCTCGTGCAGCACCAGCAGCCGCTGGTCGCCGGGCACCGGGCTGAACGAGATGGCGTCGAGCCCCTTGCCCTTGCCGTCCCACTTCTCGGCGACCGTCTCGCCGTTCGCGGTGTTGAGCGCGCGCAGGGCCATGTGCCGGTTGTCGCCGTGCTCGGAGTGCGCGATCACGACGAGCGACTCGTCCTTGGCCAGCGCGGTGACGCCGGCGTCGTTCACATGCTGGTAGAGCACCTCGCTCGTGCCGTTGCGGGTCAACCACACCGTGGTGCCGTCATCGGTCGACGCGGCCACGGCCGTCAGGGTGCGGCCGATCTCCAGGCCCGCCGGGTAGCCGGGCGTCACGTCGGGGATCGCGGGCTCGGCCTTGCTGCCGTCCGCGACGAACGGCTCGCGCACCCAGACGCCGAACTCGTCGCCGTCGTGGTCGTCGAACCACCAGATCTCGGTGCCGTCCGGGCTCAGCGTGCCGTGCGAGGTGCCGTTCGGCCGGTCGGTGACCTTGCGGTGCTCGTCGGTCGCCCGGTCCCAGGCGTAGATCTCCCACACGCCGCTCGCGTTGGAGACGTACAGCGTGCGGTCCGGCGCGTCGTCGGCCCAGGCGGGCAGGCTCATCCGGGGAGCGGTGAACCGCTCGCGCCACCGGGTCTCGGCTGCCGGGTCCTCGAAGAGCTGTTCCGGAACGTTCGGAGCGGGATGCGTTGTCACGTCTCAACACTAGAGTCAGAACCGGCGCCGGGGGGATTCGAGACGGCACGACCGGCGCTGCTGTGGCCCGGCACACCGGCGGAGGAAGCCGCGGGCGACGACCCGCCTATTCGCGGGGAAATGGAATTCCTGGGTCCGCGGCCTCGCGGGAGTCGACGTTGCCGGATGCCGGAAACGACGGATCGCCCGGCCGGGGCTGCCACGTTGGAAGAAGTGCAGCGGATTGTCCGCATCACGGCCCGATCCGCGCTGACGGCCCACGGAGCGACGTTGGTGCTGCTCGACGGCACCCTCTGCTACTACGCGAACGAGGACTCGATGAGCCCGCTGGGGAAGGGCCAGCGCTTTCCCGCCGCGAACTGCATCAGCGTCTGGGCGATGATCAACCGGCAGACGGTGGCGATCAGGGACATCCACCTCGACCCGAGGATTCCGCAGGAGGCGTACCGGCCGACCTTCGTGCGGAGCCTGGTCGTGACGCCGATCCTGCGCCCCGAGGCGATCGGCTGCTACTGGGCCGTGCCGCACGTCGCGACCCCGGACGAGACCTCCACACTGGAGTCGGTGGCCCACGCCGCCGGCGAGGCGCTGGAACGCTTCCCGGAGGGCCTGCCCGTGCGGGCTTCATCAACTGACGTACCGCGCCTCGCGCAGGTCGGAGTCCATCCCGGACCCGCGCCGGCACTCCCGGGCCTACTGCCGGGGCAGCTCTTCCTCGAAGATCCGGTCGACCTGGCGCGAAGCCCGCGTCAGGGCCCTGACCGCGAGCGCGACCACGGCGACCACGGCGGCGACGACCGCCGTGACCCAGACCGACGTGAGCACGTAGACGATCGCGAGCACCTGCAACACCACAACGACCTTGGCCGTGGTGACGATCCACGACCTGTGAGAAGGACTGACTGCGGGGGCGGAGTCCATCACAACTTCTCCCGAATTCACCGAGTGCCGAACCACTGCCTTCGTCGTGTGGATCACGACGTCCGTTACCTAACGTGAGTTGAAGCTTCAACCTTCACTCGTAAGGGTTAACGGTACGTAGTCGTTTTGTATTATTTGGCGCAGAACAATGGCTCTGCGTCAGTTAATCACGGTGGCTTCGGCGGCCGCTCGTGTCGAGCTGCGTCACCCGATCGAGTTGTCTTAGTGGAAAGGTCGATGTCCTTTCCCGGTGCCGGCTGAGGACCTCCGCCTCTGGGCGCTACCCGATCTCGACGCCCAGCGGCATGCCGGTCAGCTCGTGCCCCGATCCGACGGCCAGTGCCGCCGCGGCGGGCGGGAACGCCAGCTCGCCCAGCCCGCCCACAGGTGCGTCCGACGGCACCAGGACGACGTCCACCTCCGGCGCCCGGTCGATGCGCAGCCAGGCGTAGTCGCGGAACGACGACTGCACCACCCGCCCGTCCCGGACGGTGATCTGCGCGCCGAAGACGGTGGACACCGCGTCCATCACCCCGCCCTCGACCTGGGCCCGCACCCCGGACGGGTGCAGCACCTGCCCGACGTCCACGGCCGCGACGACCCGCCGCACCCGTCCGCCGGCGCGGTCGGCCACCACGGCGCACACGGAACCGAAGTCCTCGTGGCACGCCACGCCGCGCAGTGCGCCCGGTGGCGTCGCGCCCGCCCGCTCCACCGCCGCGTCGAGGGCTCGCCGCAGCCGGGAGCCGGGAGGCAGCAGCCGGCGGCGCAGGTCGACCTGGTCGACGCCGGACCGCTGCCCCAGCGCGCCGAGGAAGAGCTCTTCGGCGTACTGGAAGTGCCCGGCGTACACCGACCGCCAGAAGCCGGTGCGGATCGGGGCGGGCAGCACCGCGAGGTCCACCGGGCCAGGCACGGTGTAGCGGAACTGGTCGCCGCTGAGCTTGATGATCTCCGGCGGGATCTGCGGGGCGATCGTCAACGGCCAGGTGGCCACCGCGTGTGCGCGCCAGGTGGGCAGACCGGAGCCGTCGACCACGGCCGACAACCGGTGCACCGACATCGGCCGGTAGGAGTCGTGGCGCATGTCGTCGTCGCGCGTCCATTGCACGCTCACCGGCGCGCCCGCGGCGCGTGAGCAGGCCACCGCCTCCAGCACCACGTCGGTGTCGAGGCGGCGGCCGAACGCCCCGCCCGACAGCGCGGTCTCCACGCGGACGTCCGCCTCCGCCAAGCCGGTCCGGCGGGCCAGCTCCGTGCGCAGGCCGCCGGGGTCCTGCACGGGAGCCCACACGGCCAGGCCGGTCGCCGTGAGGTGCGCGGTGGCGTTCATGGGCTCCATCGGCGCGTGCGCGAGCAACGGCAACCGGTAGGTGGCCTCGAACGCCACCGGTCCGGGCGCCGCGGCGGGCGCGGGCAGGGCGGCCTCCAGCTCGTCCAGCCACCTCCGGCTGTCGGCCGCCGGCGTGCCGCCGTGCCACGTCACGCGCAGCGCCTCGCGTCCGCGCAGCGCCTCCGGCGTCGACCGCGCGATCACCGCCACGCCACCCTGACCCGCCGCGTCCGGTTCCAGCGGGACCACCGCGACCACACCGGGCACCGCGCGGGCGGCGGCGTCGTCCACGCTGCCGGCCCGCGCCCCGATCCACGGTGGGCGGAGCACGACGGCGACCAGCGCACCGCGCGGGCGGGTGTCGATGCCGTACCGGGCGCGGCCGGTCACCACGTCCCGCGCGTCCACCCGTCCCGCGCGGGTCTTGCCGAGCAGCCGCCACCGCTGCGGCGGCACCAGTGCCACCGGCACCGAGGCCGGGTCGAGCGCCGCCGCGTCGCGCACCAGCGCGCCGTAGGGCAGCCGCCGGTCGCGGTGGTGCACGGAGCCGCCCCTGGCTTCGCACTCCTCGACCGGCACGCCCCACCGCGCCGCCGCCGCGGCGACCAGCAGGCACCGGGCCGTGGCCGCGGCGGTGCGCATGGGCTCGGTGAGCTGTCGTGCGGAGCGCGAGCCGCTGGCGACCTGGGACCCGTACCTCGCGGTGTCGCCGGGAGCCTGTTCCACCCGGACGTCGGCGAGGTCCACCACCAGTTCCTCGGCGACCAGCAGCGCGACCACCGTGCGCACCCCCTGCCCGGCGTCCGGCCTCGGCACGGTGGCGGTGATCCGGCCCCGCCCGTCCAGTCGCACGAACACGGTCGGCGCCAGCTCCGCCGGTCCCGCCGCCGCGGCGAGCCCCGGCACCACCAGCGGCGCGGAGACGACCAGCGCACCGCCCAGGAACCCCCGCCGGGTGATCACCGCTCACCCCGCGCCAGTCGCGCCGCCCGCCGCACGGCCGCCCGGATCCGCGAGTACGTGCCGCACCGGCACACGTTGTCCCGCAGCGCCGCGTCGATCGCCGCGTCATCGGGATCGGGGTCGCGCGACAGCAGCGCGACAGTCGACATGATCTGCCCCGGCTGGCAGTACCCGCACTGCGCGACGTCCAGCTCCAGCCACGCGCGCTGCACCGGGTGGTCGCCGTCCGCGGACAGCCCTTCGATCGTGGTGACCTGCCTGCCCGCCACGTCGGCCACGGCCGTCACGCACGGCCGAGCCGCCCGACCGTCCACAAGGGACGTGCAGGCACCGCACGCGCCGACACCGCAACCGTACTTGGGCCCCAGCACCCCCAACTGCTCGCGCAAAGCCCACAGCAGCGGCGTGTCCCCGGGAACGTCCACCACCCGCCGCTCGCCGTTGACGTGCAACCGGTACCGACTCACGCGAACCTCCTCAGGAGAAGTGCTTGTCACCGAGCGCGGAACGGGTGGCGCGCAACGACGCCAGGAGCCGCAACCGGTCCGCGTCGGCGGAGCCGGGCTCGGCGGTGAAAACCACCATGAACTGCCCGGGGTTGCCGGGCAGGGGGTAGGTGTCCCAGTCCAGGACGATGTCGCCGACCTCGGGAACCCGGTAGGTCTTGCTGCCGCTGACCGACTCGCGCACGTCGTGCAACGCCCACAACCGCCGGAACTCGGCACTGCGGATGCTCAGCTCACCGATGATCGCGGTGGCCCGCGGGTGCGTGGGATCGGTGGCGACGGCGGCGCGCATCATGCCGATGTAGTCCAAGGCCTGCTCCTCCCAGTCGGGGCAGGTCCGCTGACCGGTCAGCGCGTCGTCGAAGAGCAGCAGGAGCATGTTGAGCCGCTCGCGCGGCCGCCCGTCCGGGCTGCCGATCAGCGCCTCCGCCATCGCGTTCCAGTCGAGCAGGTCGAGGTGCCTGCCCAGCAGGAGCGCGGGCGTGTCCATCACCCGAAGCAACCGGCGCGTGCTGTCGGGCACCCGTTCCGGAGCGCGGTCGACCCGCGCGGGCACCGGCCGCCGGGCCGCGCGGGCCAGCGCGAACAGGTGCCGGCGCTCCTCGTCGTCCAGCCCGAGCGCCCCGGCGAGCGCGTCCAGCACGTCGTCGGACGGCCGCACCTCCCGGCCCTGCTCGATCCGCTGGTAGTAGTCGGTGCTCAGCCCGGCCAGCACGGCCATCTCGTCGCGCCGCAGCCCGGCGACCCGGCGCCTGCCACCCGGCTCCAGACCGACGTCGTGCGGACGCAACCGGGCGCGGCGGGCGCGCAGGAAGTCACCGAGCTCCCGGGCGTAGGGGTGACGACTGCTCATGCCGCGAGTGTGTTGGCTCGGCGGCGGCGCAGGGTAGGTCCGGCAGACCCCACGTTGCGGTCAGGGTCCCCAGACGCGCCGGAACCGTCCTACTCGAACGCCCATTTGATCCGAACCCTCAGGTTCGACCACGCGCGATATTCCAGGATCATGGTGATGAGGATCGTCAGGGTCGCCGTCAGGAAGGCTGTCGCGCCGCGATCCAAGTAGCCGCGCCAGTAGTCGAACGCGTGCGAAGACCACAGGGAAAAGATGAGCACCGATGACGCGACCGAAAGGGAGGTGAGCACGAAAAGAGTCGTCATCGTCAGGAACTCTCGCCTGCGCACGCGCTTGAGGTATCGCCAGAAACCGTAATCCCGCACGTCCTGCACTTTCCCGGCAACCATCCGCTCTTCGCTGTCGAAACGCCGGATGACCACGTCGGCCTCGAACCCGAGGTCCCGGCGGAACGCCACGTGGAACGCCTCGGGAAACTGCCGGACCACGTCCTCGGCTTCCTCGCGCAGCGTCTGCAGGTCGTCGTGCAACAGCCGGATGTGCAGCCGCCTGCTGTTCTCGTGGCTGACGATGCCCCAGGTGCCCGGCCTCGTGCTGATCAGGATGGGCTCCGCGCCCGCGACCTGGGCCCGAATCGTGCCCGGCAGGTGTTCGATGATCTCCGCGAGCTTCGCGGCCGCGAACCCGGCATCGGTGGGCAACCAGCCCAGTTCGCTCAGCACCCTCTTGACCTCGTCCGCGGAGGTCTCGGGGTGGGGATTCGTCGGGTCGCTCGTGATGTACCTGAGTAGTAAGCGCATCAGCTTCGGCTCCGTCCGGAAGGCCGCTCCTCACGGTCGCTTGACCGGCTCTTCGTCCGGGCGCCGGTCGGCGTTACCGCCTTGAGAGCCGCTGCGAGCGGCGTGCCCGAGTCGTGATGGCAGGCGTGCCTGGGCGGACGAATTCGGCGGTTGCCGGCCGAATTCCCCGCAACAACAGGTCAGGCCCTGTCCACACTGCTGTGGACAGGGCCTGACCTGTGTTATTCAATCGGGGTGACAGGATTTGAACCTGCGACCTCTTCGTCCCGAACGAAGCGCGCTACCAAGCTGCGCCACACCCCGGCTGGGAACGAGTAGAACTCTACATCATGTCCGCCCCAGCTCCGAATCGGACCCCCTCATTCCGCCCCTGACCAGGCGTAACGGGCCGAGGAACGAGGGTCAGCAGCGAAGCCTCCGGAGGGCAGCAGAACCGCACCGGCGCGTACGGCGAAGTGCCCATGCCCGCGGAGACGTTCATCCACATGTGCGAGCCCCACCGCGAGACGCCACGGGCTCGCGAGCGGTCCAGTTCGCAGTTCGTCACCAGGGCGCCGTAGAACGGCACGCGGAGCTGGCCGCCGTGGGTGTGGCCGGCCATCACGAAGTCGTAGCCGTCGGCGGCGAACGGGTCCAGCACGCGCGGTTCGGGTGAGTGCGTGACGCCGAGGCGCAGCACCGCGGACGGGTCCGGGGTACCGGCGATGTCGGCGTAGCGGTCGCGCTTCAGGTGCGGGTCGTCGAGGCCCGCGCAGAAGATCGTCTGGCCGTTGACGACCAGGGACTTGCGGACGTGCGTCAGGTCTTCCCAGCCGCGTTCGACCATGCCGGCGCGGAGGTCGCGCCACGGGAGGGTCACGCCGTGGATGCGCTTCGTCTTGGACGACGGCAGGAGGTAGCGGACCGGGTTCTTGAGCTTCGGCGCGTAGTAGTCGTTGCTGCCGAACACGAACACGCCCGGACGGTCGAGCAACGGGCCGAGCGCGCGCAGCACGCCGGGTACGGCGTCCTTGTGCGCGAGGTTGTCGCCCGTGTTCACGACGAAGTCCGGGTTCAGGTCGGCCAGGGAGGCGACCCAGCGCTGCTTCGACACCTGGTTCGGCGTCATGTGCAGGTCTGAGATGTGCAGCACGCGGATCGGCTTGGCGCCGGGGGACAGCACCGGCACCGTGGCTGTGCGCAGGGTCCAGTGCCTCCTCTCGATTCCCGCCGCGTACGCGATGGTCGCGGTGCCGAGTGCGGTCGTGGCGAGGAGGGCGCGGCCGAGCTTGTTCACGCGTCAAGGGTACGGAAGACCGTTAACTCGATCGGCGCGGCATCCGGCGGGCGGTACCGTTCTGCGCCATGGCGGAGTTGAAGACGCGGCTGCAGAACGACCTGACTGCGGCTATGAAGGCCCGGGAGACGGTCACGGCTGGTGCGCTGCGGATGGCGCTCACGGCTGTGACGAACGAGGAGGTCGCGGGCAAGCAGGCGCGCGAGCTCAGTGACGACGAGGTCGTGAAGGTCCTCTCGCGCGAGGCGAAGAAGCGCAAGGAGGCCGCCGAGGCGTTCGAGGGCGCCGGCCGGGCCGAGAAGGCCGAGCTGGAGCGCCAGGAGCTCGCCGTGCTGGAGACCTACCTCCCCGCCCAGCTCGACGACGCCGAACTGGCGTCCATTGTGGACAAGGCGGTCGAGGCCGTTGCCGCTCAGCTCGGCGAGACGCCGGGACCGAAGCAGATGGGCCAGGTCATGAAGGCCGTCAACGCCGAGGTCGCCGGGCGTGCCGAGGGCGGCCGCGTCGCCGCCGCGGTGAAGTCCAGGCTCACGTCGTGACCGCGGTGCCGCAGCGGGCCATCCCGCTGCGGCACCCCTTGCTCAGAACGCCTTGTCGACGGCGTCCGCGAACTCGGCCATCGACCCGAACTCGAGGTCGAAGCCGTAGTCGCCGGACGGTTGCGGCGTCGCGCCCCAGCCCGGCCGGTCGCGCCTGCGGTTGATCCACACCGACGGCAGCCCCTCCCGCTTGGCCGGCACGTGGTCGTGGAACAGGCTCTGCGCCACGTGCAGCAGGGCGGTCCGCGGCACGCTCAGCTCGCCGAGCTTCGCGTCGAGAGCCCGGAAGTGGTTCTCCGCGGGCTTGTACGCGCCGACGTCCTCCGCGGTGATGATCGCCGCGAACTCCCCCCGGAGCTGCCGGTTGCTGCCCGCGAAACCCGCGCGGTGCACATTGGACAGAATGATCAGCCGGTAGTGGGAAGCCAGGCGCGCCAACGCATCGGCGGAGTCGGGGAACGCCGGCCAGTCCGGCACCGACGAGCCGAGCCGCTGGGCCCACTCGTCGCTCACGGGCCGTCCCAGCGCCTCACCGGTCCGGCGGAACGCCGCCGCCAGCACGTCGGGGTACAGCGCGGACGGCGTCTCGAGCTCCACGGCCGCCTCCTGGTCGCCGTAGGCGAGGAGCAGCTCCTCGTCGGAGAGCTCAAGCCCCTCCGACCGCGCCCACGGCGAGAGCACCGCGGCGATCCCGGTCTCCCAGTCGATGAGCGTGCCGTAGCAGTCGAAGCTGAGCGCCTGGTACTTCGTCAGGTCCATGCCGAAAACTGTAGTACAGTTCAACTGTAGGGCAACGGGTAAACTCGCCGCATGTCCGCCCTCGAAGGCCTCGAAGTGCGCCGCACCACCACGGCCCAGCAGTTGGCCGACGGCCTGTCCGAACGGATCATGGCCGGCGCCTTCGGTCCCGGCGACAGGCTCAGGGAGAGCGCGATCGCGGCCGAGCTGGGCGTCGCGCGCAACACCATCCGCGAGGCCGTCCGGATCCTGGAGCTGACCGGCCTGGTCCGCTACGAGGTCAACCGCGGCGCCGTCGTCATCGCGCCCACGCCCGAGAAGGTCGAGGCGCTCTACACCGCCCGCGAACGCCTGGAGACCGCCGCGGTCGCCCGCACACCGCGTCCCGGCCAGCTCGACGCGATCACCAGGGCGTTCCACGAGCTGGAGGACGCCGCGCGCACCGGCGACCCGCGCGCGATCGTCGACCGCGACCTCGCGTTCCACCAGGCCGTCGTGGCGCTGCTCGACAGCTCCCGGCTCGACGAGTTCTTCGCCGCGATGACCCAGGAGCTGCGGTTCTACCTCACCGTGCTCTCGAAGTCGGAGACGCCGGAGGAGGTCGTCGCCGAGCACGCGGTCATCCTCGACGCCATCCGCCTCGGCGACCGCGACAGGGCGGTCGCCGAGATCCGCGCCCACATCGACACGAGCGTCCGGCGCCTCAACGAGATGCTCGTCGAGCGCCACCTGACGAACAAGTCCTGACGTTCGGCTGCTCGGTCCACCGGCCGGCCCGTCAGCCGATCCCGCATCGCCCTCGATCACCGACAAGTCAGGACTTACGCGCCTCGGTTCGGCGCCGCAATCCCCTTTCAGCCCTCGCTGAAAGGGGATTGGCGGGGTGTGGCGGCATTCCTAGCGTCCGTGCCATGACCAAGAAAATTCTTTCGGTGATCGCGACCGCCGCGTTCCTGTTCGGCATGACGACCGGTAACGCCGCCGCGGCCCCTGCGTGCAAGTGGCAGGGCTGCACCGGCTGGGATCCGCAGTCCTCCGGCTGTGCGGCGAGCGGGGTCAACATGGACACGAGGTACTCCCAGTACGGCTCGCAGGTCGAGTTGCGCTTCTCCACCGAGTGCCGCGCGTTCTGGGTGAGAATCGCGCGGAGTTCCGGCGTCCACTACGCGACGGGCCTGGTTGAGGGCTGGCAGGGCCGTGACCGGCAGGACGCGCCGGCGACCACGGGCATCACCTGGAGCCCGATGATGTTCGACGGCAGCGTTCACGCGTGCGTCACGGAGTGGTGGAACGGTGTCGTCTCCCCGGCGGCGAGCGAGTGCACGATGGTCGTGCAAAGCCGGGGCTGACCGAGCAGAGCCCGGCCACGGGGCGCGAGGGCGTGGATCGCCACACCGGCGAGCCGCACCGTGGTGATCAGACCTGATTCACGGAGGACGGCTGCGTGCTGGCTCGCCCCCGCGGCGGAGATGCCGAGGCGGCGGGCCAGTTCGGTCGTCGTGATGTGCGGCTGGGCCCGGATGGCGCCGAGCACTGCGGCTCTGGTGCGCCCGAGCAGCGTGGTGAGCGACTGCTCCGACGGTTCCGCCGCGCTGTTGTCCGCCCAGCCGGGAGCGTGGTCGATCGGGAACGCCAGCACTCTCAGTTCCATGAAGTAGACCGGTGCTCCCCAGCAGAAGAACGACGGCGCGAGCGTGAGGCCGCGGCCGTCAAGTCGCACGTCCTGCTCGGCAGGGCCCACCACGTCCAGCCCCAGCGGTGTCCACCGCAGCGCCGGATGCGTCACGCTGAACGGCTTCCCGGCACGAACCCGGTGTTCCACCGCCACGTGGGCGCAGATCGTGTGCCAGTGGGGAGCCAGCGCGACATCGAAGTAGCTGTCGAGCGACGGCGCCCGGCGCACCTGTGACCGCCAGGCGCCGAACACCGGTGCGGCGTGCTCGCTGTGCAGGATCCGCCGGCTCAACGGGACTTCCCAGGCCGGGTCCGGCACGCCGGCCAGGCGCGTGCGTGCGACGTCCGCCTCGGTGAGGTGGATGCGGAGCATTGTTCCCCCAGGATGCAATGCCTGTCATGAAGGTGTCGGCGGACAGCTGTCCACCTCGCGCTGCCGGACGGAGGTCTGCGCGGTGATCGGCAGCGTGATCTCGTACTCGGCGCACTGCGTGACCGAGGTGGAGCCGAACCAACCCGGCCCTCTGCCCTCGATCGAGGTCGTGATCACGACCCGGTCGGAGTCCCTGCGCACGGAACGCAGTTCCTGCGGGTGACCGCTCGCCAGCGACACGTCCGCCTCGGACAGCTCGCCGTCCCCGATCGCCTCCCTGAGGTCGGCGTTCGTGCGGTTCATGGTCATGACGATCGAGGCCCGTGCGTCCTGCCGGCCGCGTTCGGCCGAGTCCGACGACGCGACGACCCACCAGATCGCGCCGCCGAACACGAGGGCCACGAATCCGCCGAGCACCCACAGCACGACGGCTGTGAGTGCTCGGCCGGCTTTTTCGCTCATGAACCTTGATAGCCGATCTGCAGCAGTTTCTGCTGGAGCACCTGCGCGTACCCGGTCGTGCCCATCTGGTTCGGGTGGAAAGTCTCCCGGCTCAGGCACAGATCGGGTGCCTCCGGCCGTGGCAGGCACGAGCCCTCCACCGGGATGTCTCCCTCGTGGTAGTCGCCCTGCCCGTGCGGGCCGAAGATCGCCTCGTTGATCCACGGCGGGTCGTCGCAGACCCGGTGGCTGTTGAACGCGTCCGTCACCGGAGCGAAGTACACGTTCTTTCCGGCCGCCGTGCCCGCCACGGAGGCCACGGCGTCGCGCTGCACCTGGGTCAGGTGATCGCCGAGCGTGTTGAGGTTGCGTCCCTCGACGTCGCCGAGCAACTGCCACGTGCAGATGCTTTCCGGCGTCTCGTTGAACAGCCTCGGATAGCTCAGCAGCACAACCTTCGCGTTGGGCGCTTTGCGTGCGAGGGCGAGCAGCGTCGACTCGATCGCCGACCTCGTGCGGTCGGCTTTGGCCTTGTACTTGGCGATGAACTCCGCCGAGTTCCACGCACAGCCGGGCGGCATGGCGCATTCCGTGATCGCGCCGGCGAACATGCCCTCGTCGTTGCCGCCGATGGTGAGCAGCACGAGCGTCGTGTTCTCGTCCACCGCTCCGGAGTCGATCTGTCCGATCTCCCGGAACTGCCCCTCACCCCAGTCGTAGCGGGTGGGCGTCGTCCACGACCCCGGGGTGATGGTGCCGCGGACGTTGCCCGTGCGTGCTCCGGAGCACGCCACGAAGCCGAGTTCTGCCTCGGTCGAGAACTCGTCCGCCAGCTTGCCGAGCGAGTCCGAACCGGCGGGCAGCACGACCTTGCGACCCCACGCGTGCGGACTGCGGCGGCATGCCGCCCACGTGCTCTTGCCGTGGTTGTTGTCCGACTCGCGGTAGTACTCGCCGCCACCCTCACCGGAGCTGAAGGAGTCACCGAGCACGGCCACCAGGTGCCGCGGCTTCGCGGGCAGCGGCTGGAACGCGACAGCGTCCCACGCGATGTCCTCGACGCCCCTGCCTTCCAGCGTCTGGTTGTCCAACCGGATCTGCGGTGTGCCGTTGAACTGGTACACGCCGAGCGACACCCACTTGTTCGCCTCGGTGCCCTGCGAGATGTACCTCGACTTGTCGAACGACCCGTTGCCCCGGTTGATCTGGTAGCGGGCCTGCTGGGTGTGTGCACCGTGGTCCGGCGTGTGCACCAGCACGCGCGCCCAGCCGTTGAGCGGGCGGTCCAGCGTCCACGTCCCGGTGACCTTCAGGTTCGGGTCCGCCTTCCAGGTGTGCGCGAACGTGAAGTGGCCACCGAAGCCCGCGCCCATCTGGTGGTAGTCGATTTTGGACGGATACCTGCCCTGTGCGTCGCTCGCGAAGTTCAGCGCGAACGAGCCGTTGCTCTGCCACATGACCGGACACGGCCGAGGTTCGCTCGTCACTGGACGCACGGTCGTCGGCACGTCGTCGACGATCAGCGCTTCGGCCGGCAGGCCAGCGCGGGAGCAGTTCGGCGGGTAGCTGATGCCGTCGGGCTGGTAGCCGACGTCCGGTTCGCGGAAGCGGATCAGCTCGTTGCCGCACTCGTACGCGCAGTCGGACTTCCACGTGGCCGGGTAGTGCCACCAGCACCTCAGGTCGTAATACCCCTGTTCGTTGCGATGGGTGCACGGTCCGGCAGGTTCACCGATGGTCGACTCGTCCTCCGGTGTGTTCGGGTCGTCCGGCTGGTTCGGGGTCACCTTCGCGTTGCGGTCGCAGTCGTTCTTGCTCGGCTCGCAGAAGAGGTACGTCGGCGGTTTGACGTTGCGCCGGTTCTGCTGGGCGCTCGGCTTGCCGGGGATCGGGGCGTCCCTGGTCTCGTCCCAGCCGCCCCACCAGGTGTAGGCGTAGCCGGAGACGAGCTTGCCCGGCGAGACCACGGACTCGATCGGATGACCTGCCCAGCCCATCACCTTCTCCGGGTAGGACCAGTCACCGGGATGCGCGGCGTCGGCGTAGCTCGTTTCCAGGAACGGCGCGCGGTTCGGCGGGTAGTGCGGGTTCGCCGGGTTGTTGAGCCAGCCGAGGCCCCACGGCCCGCTGTTCTGGGTGTAGAAGCCGGAGTTGTACGCCCACACCGCGAAGAACCAGTTCTCCAGCCACTTGGGGTTGCCGTCGTTGACGAACAGGCCCGCCTGCCTGGTCTGGTTCCACTTCTTCTGCAGGATCTGCAGACCGGCCGCGATGTTGGTGGCGAAGTCCACGGCCACTGCTCGCTGTTTGTCGGCGGGCAGCGCGGTCTCGCCTGGCTTCGTGCGGCCCGCGAGCCGCATGCCGTCGGTGATCTGCGTGACTCCGTAACCGCAGTCCGCCTTGGCCCAGTTGATGTCCCAGTCGTCACCCTGGTCGCGGTTGTAGATGTTGACGCCGTAGAAGTTCCCGATCAGCGGATTGGCGGTTTCGCCGGGCAGTGCGAACCTGGCGGCCTGCCAGAGGTTGGACTCCTGGGCGAGGATGCCGAGCAGCACCTGGGAAGGCACCCGGCCGCCCCCGTCGAGCGGGATCGGTGGGAACATCTCCTGCGGCTTCCACGCGGACGGCATCCCCGCCTGTTTCCAGTCGGCCGCGCGCTGGATGTGCAGCCCGTTCGTCACGGCGTAGTTGACGGCCCACTCGACCTGGCGGGGAGTTGGTTGGTACACCTGGGTTTTCGGGTCGTTGCGCGGGATCGCACACACCTGCTCGGGATCGAGCGGCGAGGACGGGTCGCCTGCCGCACGCAACTCCCCGTCACCGGTCGACGCGAGCTTCGGGTGCGTGACCCGGCCGCTCGTCGAGATCTCGCCCGCCGGGTCGACGGTGAACGCGGTCCGCTTGCCGGTCGTGGCGACCTCGGCCTCGATCCGGACGGTCCGCGGTCCGCGCGGGTCGGCGATGCGCGGGTCCGCCGCCTTCGCCCGAAGCACGGAAGTGATCGCGATCTGGCCGGTGGTCGACACCTCGCTGTCCTTCGGCACATCCATCTTGGACACGCCGGCGGGCAGGGGCTTCACCTCGTCGGTCTTACCCGTGATGACCACCTTGCCTGCCGCGGTACCGGCGAGACTCAGCTCCGTGAGCGGGCCACGGGCAAGCGTGTCCGCCTGTTGCGCGCTCTTCGCGACCTTGCCGACACGACGCACGAACGACGTTTCACCTTCGCGGTCGAGGAAGACCACACCACCGTCGCCGTCGGCCTTGAGGTGGAACGGCGTGGCGGAAGCCTTCGAGAGCACCCGCCGGGCGCCTTTCTCGTCGACCGTCACGACCGCGCCGTTGTCAGCGGCGACGATGCCGTCCTTCGTGGGGATCGCCGAGGTCAGTTGACCGGGAACCTCGATGCGGCGGCCCAGCGAGCCCTTCGCGGCGTCGAGCTCGACGAGCCGGGTCCTGCCGAGGGACTCCGATCCCGCCTGGGTGAGGATCGCGCTCTCACCCGCGCCGCAACCGGGGTTGTAGTAGGCGAGGGTGGTCTGGATCGGCACCTTGGTCACCGCGCCGGACTCCAGGTCCACGGTGGCGGTGTACCCACCGCGCTCGAACAGGTCCGGCTTGTTGGTGAAGGTGCGCGGCGCGTAGACGACCACGAGCCGCTTGCCGGAACTGGTCACGCAGGTGTTGCCGATCCACTGGTCGACATCGAAACCGGGCTCGGAGAGCGTGGTCAGGGTGCGCCAGGTGTAGCCCTCCTTCGCGGAGGCGACGAGCACGTGCAGCCCGTCGGAATCGCCGGTCGTCGTCCACGCGACGTCGGGTGAGTTCTGCCAGCCCTTGCCGAGAACCTCGGTGCGCTTTTCCGGCGTCACCGCGGCGGGTTCGGCACTGGCCACCTCGGCGGGCGAGCCGGGTGGGTCGGCGTTCTTGTCGGGAGCCGCGTGCGCGGCGGTCACGGGCAGCAGTGCGCTCAGCAGAGCTGCCCCCAGCAAGCGTGACGATCTGGACCAGGACAAAGTGGTCTCCGCGTCGTGCGGGCGCGCGGCAGCGCGCCGGATCCGGAACAGGACGAATGCGGCGGCAAGCAGAAGAAGCTGCGCTCAGGCAGCGTCAGCGCGGAAGAGGACGCCACGGCAAGTGCCGTCGGCGTCGTGAACGGAGAAGACGGTCAGCCGTCAGAAGCGGTCATGATCTGAGCCCCCCAGCTCTCGTGCCCGGTCGTGTGAGACCGGCTACCGACCGATGATAGGGAGGATCGCGTTTGCCTGTCCAGAGTCCGCCGGCCACATGAACAGGGCCCCTCCCGCGGCGGCGGAAGGGGCCCTGGATCTACCTGGGTACGCCAGGTGGATCGGTCGGCAGCGTGATCGGCGGTCCGCCCCCGGTGCCGGGGCCGGGTGTGCCGGGCGCCGTGGGCTGGCCGGGGTCGCCGGCCGACGGCTCGGCCGGCACCGGCGGCGGCACGTAGCCCGAGCTGACCGAGAGCGTGATCACCGTGCCGCGCAACGCGTTGCCGCGCGGCGTCTGGCTCACGACCGTGCCCTTCGGCTGGTCGGAGTTCACCGTCTGCTGGCTCGACCGGTAGCCGGCCTGCTCCAGCCGCCGCACGGCGTCGTTGACCTGGCGGCCCACGACGTCGGGGATCTGGATCTCCTTGCCGCCCTTGCGGTAGCGCTCGTCGACCGCCGCGAGCTGCGACACCGGCAACGAGCCGTGCACCTTCGACATCGTCTCGAACCACGTCTTGGCCGGGATCGTGCCGCCGAAGATGTTGCCGTTGCCGCACAGGCGCGGAGCGCCGGTCACGCAGATCGGCCGCGGCGAGGTGCCGTCGTTGAACGTCTGCACGGCGCCCGCGAAGTCCGGGGTCGCGCCGATGAACGCCGCCGACTTGTACTCCTCGGTGGTGCCCGTCTTGCCGATCATCGGCCGGGACCACTTGACCGCGCGGGCGGCCGCCGCGGCGGTGCCGCTGCCCTGGTCGTCCTTGCTCATGCCGGCGGCCAGGCCGTTCGCGAGACCCTCCGCCACGACTTGCTCGCACGGCGCCTCGTTGACCGGGACGAGCTTGCCGTTGCGGTCGAGCACCTTGGCGATCGGGGTGGGCGGGCACCACTTGCCGCCGCTCACGATCGTCGCGGCGACGTTCGCCAGCTCCAGTGTGGACACCGGCGCGGGCGACAGCGTGAACGACGCGTTGCCGCCGTTCTGCTTGTAGAACTCGGTCTGCGAGATGCGGTTCTGCTTGTCCTTGGCCTTCGGGTCCGGCCTGGTGCCCTGCAGGTTCGTCGCCATCGTCTCGCGCATGCCGAGCCGCGAGGCCATGTCGACGACCGCGTCCATGCCGGTCTGCTCCTCCAGGATCACGAAGCCGGTGTTCGGCGAGGTCGCGAGGGCCTGCTGCAACGTCATCGACGACGGGTAGCTGCCGTCGAAGTTCGACAGGCAGTACCAGCGGGTGCCGGGCTCGCCGGTGCTCTGGCAGCGCTGCGCACCGCCCTTGAAGACGCGCGAGGTGTACGAGGTGGGCGTCTGGATGACGTTCTCGATGCCGAGGCCCTTCTCCAGCGCGGCGGCCGCGGTGAAGACCTTGTACACCGAGCCGGCGCCGAACTTGTTCTCCACGCCGCTGGGCAGGTCGTACGTCGTCTGGCGCAGGTCGGTCTTCAGGCCGTAGTCGCGGTTCGCCACCAGCGCGAGCACGTCGTGGCGTTCCTTGCCCGGCTTCACGACCGCCATCGTGTTCGCGATGCCCTCGGTGGTCTTGGCGACGCCCGCCTCGGCCGCGGCCTTCGCCTGCTGGGTGACCGCGCGGTCCAAAGTGGTCTGGATGGTGTACCCGCCGGTGCGCAGCTGCTCCTCGCTGAAACCCGCGCGTTGCAAGTAGTTCAGGACGTACGAGCAGAAGAAACCGTTTTCCGGGCCGGCGCCGACACATCCGTTCGGCGGCGTGCGGACCGGGTTCGCGAGACCGAGGCCTTCCTTCTTGGCCGCTTCTCCCGCGTCGCGCGACAGCTTGTCGTTCTCGACCATCCTGTCGATCACTTTGTTGCGCCGCTCCAGCGCTTTGTCCGGATACGCTTCGGGGTCGAGTGCTGACGGGCTGTTCACCATTCCGGCGAGCATCGCCGCCTGGGGAACGGTCAACTTGTCCGGCGTGGTGCTGAAGTAAGCCTGGGACGCCGCCGCGATGCCGTAAATGGTCGAACCAAATGGAACGACATTGAGGTAGCGGGCGAGGATCTCCTCCTTGCCGAGCTTCCGCTCGAGCTGCAGCGAGATCCGGGCCTCGCGCATCTTGCGCGCGATGGTCTGCTCCTGGGCCTTGGCCTGCTCCAGCTTGTTGTTCCGCGCCACGACGTGGACCAGGTAGTTCTTCACGTACTGCTGCGTCAGCGTGGACGCGCCCTGCGTCACGGCGCCGCTGACCTGGTTGGTGAGCCCTGCGCGGATCGTGCCCTTCCAGTCCACGCCCTGGTGCTCGTAGAACCGGCGGTCCTCGACCGAGATCAGCGCCGCCTTCATGGTCGGCGAGATCTTCTCGGGCGGTGTCAGGACTCTGTACTGGTCGAACAGGTACGCGATCGGCGCCCCGTCCTTGTCGGTGACCGTCGTGATCAACGGGGGGTCCGTCGTCACGAGGTCGGCGGAGATGCTGTCCACGGTGTCGCTGGCGCGGTTGGACACGAGGCCGGTCGCGCCCACCACGGGGAACAGCATGCCGGCGAGGAGAACCCCAGCCAGCAGGCACAGGCCGAGCATCTTGAGCACGCCATTCCTGACTCGCACGCAGGTCAGCGTACGCCGTACACGAACGGGTGAAGGTGATCAGTAAGGCCCGTTACTCAGCATGAGTAGACATACGCAAGACAGGTAACAGTCGGGTGACCCAGGCTTGGACATGGAACCGAACGGCACTACAGTCCGTCAACGTCCAAGGAATGCAGCCGTAGCTCGAACGCTACGGCATCCGTGGCAGGGGTGTGGCGGATTTTCCACATTTGGACAGCACTGAGGAGTGGGGGATATGAACCAGGGGGATTGGCGTATCAGCGCTTCGTGCCGAGATGAGGAGCCGGACCAGCTCTTCGTCAGAGGTGCGGAGCAGCGCAAGGCGAAGCTCGTGTGCCTGGGTTGCCCAGTTCGCATGGAATGCCTGGCCGAAGCGCTGGACAACAGGATCGAGTTCGGGGTCTGGGGAGGCATGACCGAGCGCGAACGCCGCGCTCTGCTGCGCCGTCGCCCGGACGTGGAGTCGTGGTTCGAGCTGCTCGACAACGCACGTCAGGAGCACCACGAGGACACCAGGGTCGGCTAGCGGCCGGCTGGAGGCTCACTCACCGGCGAGCCGCCGGCCCATCTCCCGAAGGCCGTCGAGGTCGTGCACGTCCGCGGGCAACGCGGGCACGCCGACCAGCGCGACACCGGGATGAGCACGTGTGAACCGGGCCAGCAGTCGCTTCTCCCGACCGGCGACTGCTACCCGGTCCGCATGCAGGCGCAGCACCGCCGCCGCGAGCGGCGCGCCGCCGGAGCGGTCGAGCTCGTCCGCCGCGGCGAGCGCCTTCGCCGCGGGCAGGTCCGCCGCGAGCACCGGGTGGGTCCGGTTCGCGACGAGGCCGCACAGCGGCATGCCCTCGGCGCTGAGCCGTTCCACGAAGTAGCTCGCCTCGCGCAGCGCGTCCGGCTCCGCGGCCGCCACCACGACGAACCCGGTGCCCGGTGAGCGGAGCAGCTCGTAGGTGCGCTGGGCCCGTTCGCGGAACCCGCCGAACATGCTGTCGAACGCCTGCACGAACGTCGACGCGTCCTGCAGGAGCTGGCCGCCGACGATCGTGGACACCGCGCGGGTGAACAGGCTGAAACCGGTTCCGACGATCTTGAGCAGGCCGCGGCCGCTCGCTCGCGCCGGCGCCGAGAGCATCCGGATGAACCTGCCGTCGAGCACCGTCGACAACCGCTGCGGCGCGTCGAGGAAGTCGAGCGCCGACCGGCTCGGCGGGGTGTCGACGACGATCAGGTCCCACTCGTCCTGCGCCACGAGCTGGCCCAGCTTCTCCATCGCCATGTACTCCTGCGTGCCGGAGAACGACGAGGAGATCGTCTGGTAGAAGGGGTTCGACAGGATCTGGTCGGCCCGGTCGCGGCCCGCGTGGGTCAGCACCATGTCGTCGAACGTGCGGCGCATGTCGAGCATCATCGCGAACAGCTCGCCCTTGGGCTCGAAGCCCTCGACGACGACCTCGCGCGGGTGGTTGTCGAGCTCCCGCAGGCCGAGCGACTGCGCGAGCCTCCTGGCCGGGTCGATCGTCAGCACGACGACGCGCCGGCCGCGTTCGGCCGCACGCAGCGCCAGCGCCGCCGCGGTCGTCGTCTTGCCGACGCCACCGGAGCCGCAGCACACGAGGACGCGGGTCCCGGGGTCGTCGAGCAACGGGTCGAACTCGAGCCTCGTCACCGCACACCCGCCCCGGCCAGCACCTCGGCCAGCTCGTACAGCGCGGCCACGTCCACCCCGTCCGTCAGCTCCGGCAGCTCCAGCGTCGGCAGGTCCGACTCGCGGAGCAGCTCCATGGCCTCCTGCTGCGACTGCACCCTGATGGCGTGCTCCACCGTCTCGTCGACCAGACCTTCGAGCGTGAACTCGTCGAGGTCGAGCCCGGCGGCCGCGAGCCCGGCGCGCACCCGCGACCCGTCGACCCTGCCCTCGGCCGCGACCGGCAGCGAACGGGCCGGCAACCGCTCCGCCTGGACCCGGTTGACCAGCACCGCGCCCGGTCGCAGGTCGGCGCTGTCGAGCTCGGCGACCGCGTCCAGGGTCTCGCGCACCGGCATCTCCTCGAGCAGCGCCACCAGGTGCACCGCCGTGTCACCGGAGTGCAGCAGCCGCACGACGCCCTCGCTCTGGCCCTTGATCGGCCCGACCTTGGCGAGGTCGGCCATCGCCTTGGTGACGTCCAGGAACTTGACCACGCGCCCGGTCGGCGGCGCGTCGAGCACCACGGCGTCGTAGACGTGGCGGCCGTCCGCGCCGGTGCGGTTCACGCACTCCTTGACCTTGCCGGTCAGCAGGACGTCCCGCAGGCCCGGCGCGAGCGTGGTGGCGAACTCGATGGCGCCCATCTTGCGCAGCGTCCTGCCCGCGAACCCGAGGTTGTAGAACATCGCCAGGTACTCGAGCAGCGCGGCCTCGGCGTCGACCGCCAGCGCGTGCACCTCGCCCCCGCCCGGCGCGGACGCGATCCGCTCCTCGGCGTAGGGCAGCGGGGCCCGGTCGAAGAGCTGGGCGATGCCCTGCCTGCCTTCGACCTCGACCAGCAGCACCCGGCGGCCACCGGTGGCGAGCGCGAGCGCCAGCGCCGCCGCGACCGTGGTCTTGCCGGTGCCGCCCTTGCCGGAGACCACGTGCAGACGGGCTCGGGTCAGCTCCTCGGTCCACGACGTCACACGTCCAGACTAGGTGTGAATTCGGCCGGGTGTGGACTGAGCGGTCAATCGACCATGGTGATGAAGAGAACGGCCATGGCGGTGGCGGCGACCAGTCCCCAGGCCACCACCGACGGCAGCCACAGCGCGATGCAGGCCGTGACGACGACCACGGCCACGAGTCCGATCAGCCCGGCGCGGACGACCTCGACGCGCTGGCTGCGCTTCCGGTCGCGCACCTGCGCCATGGCGACGAGCACCAGCACCAGCCCGCCGAGCGCGAACAGGCTGGTGGCGATGATCCGCCAGGTCTCCATGTGATCAAGGTAGCCCGAAGGGCGAGAACCCCGCAGGCTTCGATCGGGTGGCGCGTTAGGCTCGCCCCATGACGAAGTGGGAGTACGCGACCGTGCCGTTGTTGATCCACGCCACGAAGCAGATCCTCGACCAGTGGGGCGACGACGGCTGGGAGCTGGTGACCGTGCTGACGAACCCGACGGGTGAGCAGCACGTCGCGTACCTGAAGCGGGCGAAGGCGTGAGCACCTGGAGCACGCGCCTGGAGGAGCTCGGCATCGAGCTGCCCGGCGTCGCCGCCCCGCTCGCCGCCTACGTCCCCGCCACGCAGAGCGGGTCCTGGGTGTTCACCTCGGGCCAGCTCCCGTTCGTCGAGGGCAAGCTGCCCGCCACCGGCAAGGTCGGCGCGGAGGTCTCCCCGGAGGAGGCCAAGTCCTACGCCGCGACCTGCATCCTCAACGCGCTCGCCGCCGTGCACGCGCTCGTGGGGATTGACTCGATCAAGAGAGTCGTGAAGGTTGTCGGTTTCGTGGCTTCCGCCGAGGGCTTCACCGGGCAGCCGGGTGTCGTGAACGGCGCCTCGGAGCTGCTCGGCGAGATCTTCGGCGACGCGGGCAGGCACGCGCGGTCCGCCGTGGGCGTGGCCGAGCTGCCGATCGGCGCCCCGGTGGAGATCGAACTGATCGTCGAGGTCTGAGTTCCCGGTCGTTGTCCCGGGTTCCTGGGAAGGGTGTGACATGTCGGACACGTGCCACGAACTGCTGCTGCGGCTCGCCGGACGCCTTCCGGACGACCTGCTGTGGCGGTACCGGGACTGGGCCGCCTCCGACGCGTACGCGGTGCTGGCGCGGTCGTTGCCGCGCACCCTGCTGCACGGGCGCATCCCTCTGACCGATCACGAGATGCGCCTTCTGCAGGACGCGCTCGTGCCCTACGGGGCCGAGCCGGGTGCGGTCAGTTCGGTCAAAGGGCTGGACGAACTGCCGCCCACCGACTACACCTTTTCCCCGGAATCACCCGATAGGGTGTCGATGGGGGATTCCGCGACCGTCGTTCTCGGTGCCACGCTGCGTGGCCGGAACGGGGTCGGTGAGGTTCGCTCCTGCTGGCGCATCGGTCCCTCCGGGGTCAACCGCGTCCTGCTGGTGGCGGCCACCACCGGCCACGCCCGGCTGACCGGCGAGTTGCAGCGCGTGCTGCGGGCGTTGGGCGAGCACGACCCGTGTGTCGAGGTCGTGCCGTCCGGTATGGACCTTCCGCCCTACCACCGGGCGGCGTTGGCGGCTTCGGAGCTGGTGTGTGCCGGCGCCGAGTCCGAGGAGCACCTGGTGCTCAGCTAAGGAGAGTTGACGTGACGAACGACGGTGTCGGCCTGCCGGTCCGTCTGCACGATCTCCTGCTGTCGATGGCCGGGCGGATCGATGATGCCGCCCTGTCGCAGGCACGTGAGTTCCTCGCGGTCGGAGAGCTCGACCGCGCGGTCGAGATGCTGGTCGGCACGCTCGTCGCCGGTGGCATCCCGGTGCTGCCCGACGAGCGGGCGGCGATCACGTGGGCGTTGCACGAGGTCCGCTCGGACGCGTCGCTGACCGACCGCCTGCCGGTCGTCGAGATGCTGCCGTTCATCCGGCACCGCTTCACCTCCGAGACCGACCCGTCCGCGGACATCACCGGTCCGCTGTCGCGCGCGGTGTCGGTGCTGCCGGACGTCCGCTCGGTGCGGTGCGTCTGGCGCTCCTCGCCCGCGGGCTCGACACCCGGCCCGTTGCCGCACCGGGTGGTGCTGGTGGACATAGGTCCGCAGGGCTTCGCGCCGGCGACGGCCTACCGGGTCGACTCGGTGCTGCGCAAGGCGGGCATCCGCGCCTCGGTCGAGGTGCTGACCACCGGCACGCAGCTCAGCGACTACCACGCCTCGGCGATGACGTCCTCGCGAGCGGTACCGGTCTCCGGCGCCGCGGAGGCGTCCCCGCCCGCCCAGCCGGCCATGGCCCACGAGGCGACCGCCGCGTGGTTCGACCAGAACGAAGAACTTCCCGCTCCGGCGCCGATGGCCGAGCCGACACCGGCGCCGGAGCCACTGGAAGAGACCGGCTCACGACGCGCGCGGACACCCTCCCTGGAGGGGTCGCAGCCCTTTCCCCCGAAACCCGTGAAGCGCATCCCGATGGCGACGGCGGAGCCGGAGGCCGAGGCGCTGCCCGAGCCCGTGCCGATCAACCGCGCCGAGGTGACCACCGAGCTGAGGGGGGACGAGCTGGCGGAGCTGCAGGCCGCGCTGGCGGAGCCGCCCGCGGAGCCGGCCTCGGTGGACGCGAACCTGAGCGAACGCGAGCGCGCCCTGCTCCAGCAGCTCCACGAGGAGCTGGCCCAGCGGGAGCAGACCGGCGCGAAGGCGACCGACACCGGCCGCTGGCAGATCGACCGGTCGTCGTCGCGCCAGTCGGCGTTCGGTGGCACGAACAACGGCCACCAGCCGCAGTAGGGCCGAGGACGGGTGATCAGGCCCCGGCCTTGCGCCGGGCCAGGTCGATGATCCGCTGCAGGTGCAGGCCGCGCCGCACGTCGCACTCGTGGCCCGTGGTGCCGCTGTGCACCATGGCCACGAAGTCGTCGAGCAGGTTCGTGAAGCACTCGAGCGCGGGCGTGCCCCGGTTCGTCAGCGTGCGGTGGCCGTTGGTGCCGAAGATCGTCAAGTCCGCGAACGGCGGTTGCAGCGGCAACGACAGGCACAGCGAGACCGTGCTCGTGGCACCGCCCGCGTGGCGCAGGATCAGCTGCCACAGCCCGGTGTCCGACAGGGTCGCGGCGACCACGTCGGTGATCTCGCCCAGCGCCGCGTCCAGCAGGTCGAACGCGTGCGGGCCCACGTCGTCCAGCGCGCCCCTGTCGTGGCGCCACGGCGAGTTCGAGAACGGGCCGTCGAGCAGCGCGCCGGAGATCCAGCGGCTGTCGGCGCCGGTCCAGCCGCCGGTGCGGCGCAGCTGGGCCAGCAGCTCCTTGGTCTCCGGGGCGTAGCGGCGGGTCAGCACGACCAGTGACGCGACACCGGCCTCGGTCACCGCCGCGACGAGGTGCTCCGCCACCTCGACCGACTCCGCGATCGGCTTCTCCAGCACGAGGTGCTTGCCCGCGTTGGCCGCCTCGATCGCCATCGGGCCCTGCACGCCCGGCGGCACGCAGAACGCCACCGCGTCCACAGTGGACAGCATCTCCACGTAGTCGGAGAACGGTTCGGCGCCGTGGGCGTGCGCCAGCTCGTGCGCCGCCTCCGGCCGCCGCGCCCACACACCCGTCAGCGTCGTCCCGGGGTGGTTCGCGATGCCGGGGGCGTGGATCATGCTCGCCCAGGGGCCCGCACCGACAAGTCCTACGCGCAACTGCTCGTCCACTCGCCCATCCTGCCTCAGGAGTAACTGGCCTTCGGAACGAAGATCTCGCCCCCGTTGTCGAACTTCAGGCGCATCCCGCCGTCGGTCGTCTCCCGCTGCGGGTCGTGCTCCCAGCCGCTCGGGACGGTCACCACGTGGCCGCGGTCCGGCGTCGGCCCGAGCCAGATCTCGTAGCGGGTCCCGCCGACGAGCTGCTCGACCTCCTTCACGTACACGCCCGGCGCGGTGGCCGTCGGATCGACGCTGATCACGGTCGTGCGGTCGGGCAGGAACAGCACCACGCCCGCCACGGCGGTGAGGACCGTGCCCATCACCGCGCCGAACAGGAACAGCAGGATCTTCACCAGGCAGCCGGAGACGTTCGTCGCCATCACACCATCCTCGGGTAAGCGCGGTCGTACGCTCGGAGGATGCCCGACGACATGACCTTGCCGGGAAACCTGGTACCCACCTCGCCGCCCGCTCAACCCGTCGCGGCGCGCGACGCCGTGACCGTCGTGCTGCTGCGCGACGGCTCCGACGGTCTGGAGGCCTTCCTGCTGCGCCGCGTGCAGGGCATGGCGTTCGCGGGCGGCATGACCGTGTTCCCCGGCGGTGGCGTCGACCCGCGCGACGCGGACACGTCCGTCGCGTGGGCCGGTCCGCCGCCGGAGTGGTGGGGCTCGGTGTTCGGCGTCGACCCGGCGCTGGCCCGCGCGTTCGTGTGCGCCGCGGTGCGGGAGACCTTCGAGGAGTCGGGCGTCCTGCTGGCCGGCCCGGACGCGTCGTCGGTCGTCGCGGACACCTCCACCTACGCCGCCGCCCGGCAGAAGCTCGTCGACCGCGAGATGTCGCTGGCGCAGTTCCTCGCGTCCGAGGGCTTGGTGCTGCGCGCCGACCTGCTGCGCCCGTGGTCGAACTGGGTCACCCCCCACGAGGAGCCGCGGCGCTACGACACCCGGTTCTTCGTCGCCGCGCTGCCGTCCGGCCAACGTGCCGACGGCGAGACGACCGAGGCCTCCGACGCGTCGTGGCAGACCCCGGCCGAGGCGGTCCTGGACGCCCAGGAAGGCCGCCGCATGCTCATGCCACCGACCTGGCGCACCCTCGACGAGGTGGGCGCTCTCGGCAGCGTCGCGGCGGTCATGGCGCAGGAGCGCAGCGTCGAGAAGATCATCCCCAAGCTGATCCGCGACGGCGACGTCATCCGGGTGGTGCTGCCGTGAGCGGCTCCGCGCTGATCGGCGCCCGCGCCGCGCACCCGAGGTACGGCGAACTGCGCCAGGTCACGCCGCACGCGGCGGTGCTGCTGGCCGACAACCCGTCGCCGATGACCCTCGACGGCACGAACACGTGGCTGCTGAAGTCCCCGGACGCCTCCTCCTCCGTGGTCGTCGACCCCGGCCCGTTGGACCCCGCCCACCTGCGGCGGCTCGCGGCGGCCGGGCCGGTCGCCGAGATCCTGCTGACCCACGGCCACCCCGACCACTCGGAGGGCGCCCGCGCGTTCGCCGAGCTGGTGGGTGCTCCGGTGCGCGCCTTGGACCCGACGTTCACCCACGGCGCCGAAGGGCTGGTGGACGGCGACGTGATCACCAGTGCCGGCCTGGAGCTGCGCGTCCTCGGCACCCCCGGCCACACCGGCGACTCGCTGTGCTTCGTGCTCGACGGGGAGGCGGTGCTGACCGGCGACACGGTCCTGGGCCGCGGCACGACGATCGTGGCGCACCCCGACGGCAAGCTCGGCGAGTACTTCGAGTCGTTGCGGCGGCTGGCCGAGCTGCCGCCGGACACGGCCGTGCTGCCGGGCCACGGCCCGGAGCTGGCGGACGCCGGCGAGGCCGCGCGGGCGTACCTCGCGCACCGCGCCCAGCGCCTGGAACAGGTCCGCCGCGCCGTGGAGTCGCTGGGCGGCGCGCCGACCCCGCGCCAGGTCGTCGAGGTGGTCTACGCGGACGTCGACCGGGTGCTGTGGCCGGCGGCCGAGTGGTCGGTGCGGGCGCAGCTCGAGTACCTGCGGACCGAGGGCTAGGAGCACGCGCCGGCCGGTTCCGCGGGGCGCCACCTCGTCCCGGCCGAGGCGTCCGGAATTGTCAGGGGTGCCCGCTAGCGTCCGTGACATGGACCTCACCGCCACGACAGCCGAGCTCGCCGGTGCCGCCGCCGAGGTGGCCAGGCTGCTGCCGGCCCGCGTGCTCGACCCGGTGCTGGCCGGGCTCCGCCTGCGCGCGGACGCCACGGAGGTGGAGATCGCGGGCAGCGACCAGGAACACGGCGTGCGCCTGAGCGCGCACGCGACGGTCCACGCCGAGGGAGAGGTGCTCGTGCCCGCGAAGCCGCTGGCCGCCACCCTCCAGGCGTTCGACGAGGACCAGGTGAGGCTCAAGGTGGAGGGCAGGCGCCTCGCCATCCGCACGCCGAACTCCCGGTTCGCGCTCCCGCTCCTCGACCTCGACACCCACCCCGGCATCCCCGAGCTGCCCCCGCTGAGGGGCCGCGCCGACGCCGAGCAGCTCAAGATCATCACCGCGGTCGCGGGCGCGGCCTCGAAGGACGACGCGCTGCCGATCTTCACCGGCATCCGCGTCCAGTCCGACGGGCACCGGCTGCACCTGATGGCGACGGACCGCTACCGCATGGCGTACGCCACGTTTGAATGGGAACAAGAAGGTCAAGTAGACCTGTTGGTACCTGCTAAGCCCATCGCGGAGGCGGCGAGGCAGGCCTTCGGCACGGTGGCCCTGCACGCCGGCGCGGACCGCATCGGTCTGGCCTGGGCCACCAACTCGATCTCCACCGCACTCTTGGCCGCTCCGTTCCCGGACGACCGGGCGCGCCGACTCCTGGAGGCAGACATCGACAGCACGGTGCTCGTGGACGCGGACGCGCTCGCCCGCGCCGTCCGCAGAGCAACCCCCTACGGAGGCCCGCACCAGGCGGTGACCATCCAGGTGGAGGACAGCGAGGTCCGGGTCAAGGGCAGCGATCCGCAGCAGGGCGAGTCCGAGGAGTTCGTGAAGGCCACCGTCGAGGGCGACCGCCTGACCAAGACCTTCCAGGCGCGCTACCTGGCGGACGCCCTGAAGGCGTTCGCGGGGCGCCGGATCGAGCTCAAGATCCAGGACGGCCTGCGGTCCACGGTGCTCACGTCGCCTCCGGGTGAGGACGGCGTCGAGCTCACCTACCTCGTGGTGCCGATGCGTTCGGTGGCTTGACGCGGCTGGTTCGTGCCGGGGCGCGTGGCGGTCGGCTGGGGGTCGGGGTTGGACGCGTCAGCGCAGGTTGTGGCGTTCATGCCTGGGGTGTGCGGCGGACACCGGGGTCCGCCTTGGGTCGCGTCGAGGTGGCGGGGTTGCCGGTCGGTGTCGCATGGCCGCTGGACCGGATGCGCGATTCAGCAGACGTCGAGCTCGTTTCGGGCGGTGTCGAGGCGGTGTGTTCATGGGCCCGATGCCGCACAGCCATCGGGGTGGTGTTCACGGCTGGTGCTGGTGCCACACGGCCCATCGGATCGTGTGCGCGTTCCAGCGGGCGTCGAGCCCGTGTCGGGTGGCGTCGAGGTGGCGTGTCTACCGGTCGATGCCGTGTAGGCCGCCGGATCGTGTGCGCGTTTCAGTGGGCGTCGGGCCCGTGTCGGGTGGCGTCGAGGTGGTGCGTGCACGGGCCGGTGCTGCGCAACCCACCAGATCGCGAGCGCGATCCAGCAGGCGCTGAGCCCGCCTCGGGTCGCATCTACCGGTCAGTGCCGCACAGCCCTCCGGACCGCAAGCCCGACCGACCAAGCCGTCGCGACCCGGACACGTCCACGGATGTCACCCCCGCGGCGCCCAAGCCCTGCGCGGGCACCGCGCGAGCGGTCGTCAGCGAGCCGCCAGTTCCATCTCCGACCGCGCCGGCTGGGGCTCCGAGGGCACGCCCCGCCGCACGGTCGCCCGCAGCAGCCACACCGCGAGAGCGATCAGCAGCCCCGCGACGCCCGCGGCGACGAACGCCGGCCGGGTGCCGAAGTGCTCGATGAGCTGCCCGGACAGGCCCTGCCCGATGGCGAGGCCGACCGTCACCGAGGTGATCACCCAGCCGAACGCCTCCGCGGCCATCCCGTTCGGGGTGACCTGCTCGATCGCCGCCGAGTGCGCGGTCGACTGCGGGGTGATCAGCGTGCCCACCACGAACAGCGCCACGCCGAGGCCCAGCAGCGAGGCCGGGATCGCGAGCAGCAGCGTCAGCAGGCCGAAGCCGCCCAGCAGCACCGGCAGGCGCAGGTGCATCGGGCGAGGCCACGGGCGCATGCCGTAGAGGACACCGAAGATCACCGAGCTGATCGACCACAGCGACAGCATCAGGCCGCCCATCGAGGCGTGGCCCGCGGCCTTCGCGAACGCCGGCACGGCCACCTCGACGAAGCCGATCGTCACGCCGAAGCCCAGGGCGGCGAGGGCGACCGTGCGCATGCCGGGATAGGCGAACGCGCCGAGCAACGGGCGTGGCGTGGCCTCCACCGGGCCCCACGCGCGCACGACCGGGTTCGCGGCGAACCACAGCGCGCCGAAGACCATCATCACGGCGCCGACCACGACACCGGTGCCTGCCCACGGTGCGGCCAGCAGCAGGCCGGCGAGGCCCGGTCCGAGGATGAAGAAGACCTCCATGCTGATCGCCTCGTAGGCGTAGGCGGCCATCCGGGTCTGGCCGGCGGGCACCATGCGCTCCCACAGCGCGCGGGACGCCGAGCCCACCATCGGCTCGGTCGCGCCGACGCCGAAGGCCAGCGGGATCAACGCCCCGACGGCGGCGCCCGACTCGACCGCGAGCACCGAGACGGTGACGAAGAAGGCGAACAGGCCGGTGACGAGGAGCAGTGGCCGGGTGGGGCCGAAGCGGTCCATCAGGCGGCCCTGGAGGACCGAACCCATCGCCACGCCCACCAGCGCCGCTCCCGAGACCAGACCGGCGATCGCGAACGAGCCCGTCGTGCGCTCCACGTAGAGCAGCAGCGAGAGCCCGACCATCGCGATGGGCAGGCGGGCGAGCAGCGACGCGGCCACGGGGCCGCGCATGCCGGGGGTGGTCAGGGCAGCGCGGTAGTCGGAGAGACGGGCAGAGTGGGACATGTGTACCAGTATGCCAAAGATGGTACGGAGGTACCACATCGGGTGCCGAGGGTCACCGAGGTTGCGATCGGGTCACAGCGATGGGATGACCGGGTGAAACATGCAACGAATCGACCGCAGGTGAGGTCCTTGAGGGTGAAAGGCCTTGAGCGGTCGGGGTGCCGACATGCGAAAGTTGAGTCGTCGGTCGAGACCAGCCTCTGGTTCGAGGGTCGGGGCCTGCGCACCAGAGGGATGGGAGGCACGGTTCGTCGGGGGATGGGCCGTGCAACGCAAAGGACCGGTGCGCCACGTCGGGGGTGGCGCCCGGTCCTTTGTGTTGAAGCGTCCTAACGGGCGCGGCGCGCGAGGCGCTCCGGGTCCAGGATCAGCACGCTCTTGCCCTCGAGCCGCAGCCAGCCGCGGTGCGCGAAGTCGGCGAGCGCCTTGTTCACGGTCTCGCGGGACGCGCCGACGAACTGGGCGATCTCCTCCTGCGTCAGGTCGTGCGTGACGCGGAGCAGACCGGCCTCCTGCGAGCCGAAGCGCTGTGCGAGCTGCAGCAACGCCTTGGCGACGCGGCCGGGCACGTCCGTGAAGATCAGGTCGGCCAGCATGGAGTTCGTCCGGCGCAGCCTGCGGGCGAGCGCCCGCAGCAGCTGTTCGGCGATCTCCGGCCGGTTGGTGATCCACTGGCGGAGCGCGGGGCGGTCCATGGACACCGCGCGCACCTCGGTCACCGTCGTCGCGGTCGACGTGCGCGGGCCGGGATCGAAAATGGACAGTTCGCCGAACATGTCGGAGGGTCCGAAGATCCCCAACAGGTTCTCGCGGCCGTCCGGCGACTTGCGACCGATCTTCACCTTGCCGGACTGGATGATGTACAGGCGATCGCCCGGCTCACCCTCCGCGAAGATCACGTGGCCACGCGGGAACTCCACCGTCTCCAGGGTCTGCGCCAGCGCCTCTGCGGCTGCCGGGTCAACCCCTTGGAAGATGCCCGCTCGCGCCAGGGTCTCGTCCACCTCATCCCTCCTAATCGACGCGACGGCACGCCTACCACCATCTTTGGTGGAGTCAGCGCCGTGCCGCCGATCACTGCGTTGCAGTCTAAGGGCTGTGTTGTGGATCGCCGTCCGGCTCGCCGACTTACTGGTAACAACCCGACTGACTCGATCCAGAGCCCAACGAGCCAGTCTACTCCATTCGGGTGCCGGTCAGTGCACTGGCATCAGCGAACGCGCTTGCGAGCACCTCCGCGGCCACGGCGACGAAGGCGGAACAGCTCCAGTGCGCGACCGATGCCGTGTCCGTAGAGCGCCTTCACCTCGTCGGGGCGGGCGGACTCCAGGAACTCTTCGACTTCGTTCTCCTGCACGGCAACGTGCCGGAGCTTCGCTTCAACGCGCTCCATGAAGAGGGCGAAGAACATGATCACGATGGGGACGACGATCACAAGCCAGGCAGTCATGATGCTCCGCAGTGTGGCGCATGGGGGATTCGAGCACGCGTCTAGGGGGTGCGTCCGGCGTGTTGACTACGCTGGATCAGTGCCCGCAACCAAGAAACCGGAAACCAAGCTCGGCCTGACCCGCAGGGCCCGCCGGATGGTGCGCGTGCTCGCCGAGGGATACCCCGACGCGCACTGCGAGCTGGACTTCACCACGCCGCTGGAGCTCCTCGTGGCGGTCGTTCTTTCCGCGCAGTGCACCGACAAGAAGGTCAACGAGGTCACTCCCGCGCTCTTCGCGAAGTACCCGACGGCCGCCGACTACGCCGGCGCCGACCGGGCGGAGCTCGAGGAGATGATCCGCCCCACCGGTTTCTACCGGAACAAGGCGACATCCCTGCTGGGGCTGGGCGCTGCTCTTGTGGAGCAGCACGACGGTGTGGTTCCCGGTTCCCTGGAGGAGCTGGTCAAGCTCCCGGGTGTAGGACGCAAGACGGCCAACGTGGTTCTCGGCAACGCGTTCGATGTGCCCGGCATCACAGTCGACACCCACTTCGGCCGGCTCGTGCGCCGCTGGGGCTGGACCGCGGAAGAGGACGCGGTCAAGGTCGAGCACGCCATCGGCGAGCTGATCGAGAAGCGCGACTGGACGATGGCCTCGCACTGGATCATCTTCCACGGCCGCCGGGTCTGCCACGCCAAGACGCCCGCGTGCGGCGCCTGCCTGCTGATGAAGGACTGCCCGTCGTACGGCCTCGGTCCCGAGGACCCGGTCAAGGCGGCCAAGCTCGTGAAGGGCGACGAGAAGCCGCACCTGATCGAGCTCGCCGAGCGGGTCCGGGCCGGTGAGAAGCTGGTGGGGTGAACAACCGCACGCGCTGGCTCGTCGTCGTGCTCGTCCTCGGCCTGGCGGGGGTGGTGGCGCTCTGGCCCCGTGACGAGGCTCCGGAGCCGCCCACGCCCACTCGCCCGACGCAGGACGTCGCCGCGTTGCGCGCGCAGGCGAAGCTGCGGCCGTGCGTGCCGGGAGCGGAGGGTGGCGTCGGCGTGACGTGTCTCGGTGACGGCACCCGGACGGCCCTCGCGCTGAAAGGTCCGCTCCTGATCAACTTCTGGGCCACCTGGTGCCAGCCGTGCCAGGAGGAGCTGCCCGTGCTGGAACGTTATGCGGAGCAACCGGACGCCGTGCCGGTCGTCCCAGTTCTCGTGGAGAGCAGGGAGACCGACGGGCTGGAGCTGCTCGCCCGGCTCGGCGTGCGGCTGCCGTCGGTGTACGACGGCCCGGACGAGCTGCGCAAGAAGGTCAAGGCGCCGATGACGCTGCCCGCCACGTATTACGTAGCAGCGGACGGTCAGGTCCGGCAGATCACGGACCCGCCGTACTTCACGGCGCCCGAGCAAGTGGGGAAGGCGGTTCGATGACGGAGGCGACAGAGCCACCCGACTGGATGCAGCGCCTGGTCAAGGCCACCGAGCAGATCGACGCGAGCACGTTCGTGCGCGACCTCCGCACGCCGACCCGCGCGTACCGCGAGGCGGCCGTGCTGATGCTCTTCGGCGAGTCCGAGGAGCACGGGCCGGACGTCCTGCTCCTGCGCCGTTCGGACACGCTCGGCTCGCACCCCGGCCAGGTCGCGTTCCCCGGTGGTGCCGCGGACGAGACCGACGACGGACCGGTCGCCACGGCATTACGCGAGGCTTACGAGGAGACCGGTGTACTTGAGTCGGGAGTGAGACCGCTGGCCCTGCTGCCGGAGCTGTACGTGCCGGTGTCCGGGTTCGTGGTCACACCCGTGCTCGCCTACTGGGAACAGCCGAGCCCCGTCGCACCCGTCGACCCGGCGGAGACCGCCGCCGTCGCACGCGTGCCCGTGGCGCACCTCGCCGATCCCGCGAACAGGTTCCGGGTGCGCCACCCCGCGGGCTACGTCGGAGCGGCCTTCTCCGCGCCGGGCATGCTGGTGTGGGGTTTCACCGCGGGGTTGATCGACGGCCTGATCGCGCTCGGCGGCTGGGAACAGCCGTGGGACGCGACCGATGTGCGTGACCTTGATCTAGCGTTGCGCGCTACACAGTGAGGCGGAGGTTCTGGGTTGAACTGGGTTGACCTGCTCGTGCTGGGCCTTGCCGCGATCGCCGCGGTCTCCGGGGCCAGGCAGGGCATGGTCGTCGCGCTGCCCGCGTTCGTCGGTGTGCTCGTCGGCCTCATCCTCGGCACGCAGATCGCACCGCTGCTGGTCTCCCAGTTCGAGAACGTCGTGACCAAGGTCGTGTTCGCGGTCGGCATCGTGGTGCTGCTCGTGGCGCTCGGCGAGACGATCGGCGTCTACATCGGCAGGACGATCAAGGCGCGGGTCAACGCGTCGCCGTTGCGCGGCGCGGACAACGCGCTGGGCGCGATCGTGCAGGGCCTGGTCGTCTTCGTCGTGGCGTGGATGATCGCGCTGCCGCTGACCTCGGTCGTCGGCCTGCCGGACCTCACCTCGTCGCTCAAGCAGTCGGTGATCCTCGGCAAGGTCGACCAGACCATGCCGCAGGCCGCCCGCGTGCTGTCCGGCGACCTGCAGAAGCTCTTCGACGTGTCAGGCTTCCCGCAGGCGATGGACCCGTTCAACCGCACGCCGCTCAAGGAGGTCGAGCCGCCGGACGGCCAGCTCGCGAACTCGCCGGTGGCGAACCGCCTGAAGTCCTCGGTGCTGAAGGTTCGCGGCCGCGCGCCCTCGTGCTCGCGCGCCCTGGAGGGCACCGGCTTCGTGATCGCGCCGGAACGGGTCATGACCAACGCCCACGTCGTCGCCGGCACCAACGAGGTGACGGTCGAGGTCGGCCGCGGCCAGTTCGACGCCACTGTCGTCGCCTACGACCCGCGCACGGACATCGCCGTGCTCGCGGTGCCGGACCTCGAGGCCACGCCGTTGCAGTTCCGCTCGGACGAGGTGCAGCCGGGCGAGGACGGCATCGTGCTCGGCTACCCGCTCGACGGCCCGTACAAGGCCTCGCCTGCCCGCGTGCGGGAGCGGATCCCGCTGCTGCGCGGCCCGGACATCTACGACGCCCAGACGGTGACGCGGGACGTCTACACCGTTCGCGCGGAGGTCCGGTCCGGCAACTCCGGCGGCCCGCTGGTCGACCCGAACGGCCGGGTGATGGGCGTGGTCTTCGGCGCCGCCGTCGACGACCCCGAGACCGGTTTCGTGCTCACGGCCCAGCAGGTGCAGCAGCTCGTGCAGAAGGCGCCGTCGCTCACCCGCCGCGCGTCGACCCAGGGGTGCGCGAGCTAGATGCCGTGGCGGGCGGCGATGCCGTCCAGCACGTAGCCGAGGCCCGACTCGAAGACCTCCACGGGGTCGCGGTCGCTCGACTCGTGCATGACCTTCCCGAGCATCGGGAAGCGGCCGGTGTCGAGCATCCGCTGCATGTACGGGCCGGACGCCCGCTGCCACTGCTCCTCGGTCATGCCGGTGGCCCGTTCGGTGCGCAGCTCGGTGATCTCGCCGCGGACGGCGCCGAACACGTACGCCATCACCGCGCTGACCACGCCGAGCACCTGGTCGATGTCGTCGAACCGGACGGTGGCGAGCGTGGTCTCCATGTGCCTGAGCGAGTTCGGCCCCTGGTGCGGACGGCCGCTGAGCAGGTCGATGAACCACTCGTGCCGCCTGACCGCGTCCCGGAGGCCGTGCGCGACGTGGCGCAGCCCCTCCCGCCAGCCCGCTGACGGCGGAGGCGGCGTGATCTCGCCGTAGACCTCGTCGACCATGAGGTCGAGCAGCTCGGCCTTGGTCTCGATGTAGCCGTAGAGGCGCATCGGGCCGGCGTTCAGGGCGGTGGCGACCTTGCGCAACGAGACCTCGTCGAGGCCGCCCTCGTCCGCGAGGCGCACGGCGGTGCGCACGATCAGCTCGCGGCTCAGCGGTACCCGGGAGGGCCTGCTCGGGGGTTCCGGGCGGTCCCAGACGACTTCTTTCGACATCGGACTGGACAATACACCGTCTCTCCTCGATACAGTGTATCGACAAATACAGCGTATCGAAGGAGTGCGGGTGAAGACGGACGTCTTGGTGGTCGGGGGAGGGCTGGCGGGAACGTCGGCCGCGTTGTTCCTGGCGTGGCACGGGGTGCGCGTGACGCTGGTGGAGAAGCATCCGGGCAGCTCGCCGCACCCGCGTGCGGTCGGGTTCACGGCGCGGACGGGCGAGATGCTGCGCGCGGCCGGGATCGAGGACGAGCTGCCGCCGAGCAGGATGGCGAAGGGCTTCGGCATCCGGCGGGTCCGGGTCGAGAGCCTGGCCGGGAAGCGGTTCGAGGAGACGTTCTGGTCGCCGCCGGCCGAGCAGTCCCCGAATGGAAGAACACAGGCCGGAGGAGCGCAGGTCGAGTACTCGCCGTCCACGGGCATCGGCGTGGCCCAGGACAGGATGGAGCCGTTGCTGCGGGACAAGGCGCGCGAGCTCGGCGCGGACATCAGGATGAGCACCCGGATGCTGGAGTTCTCCCAGGACGACGCGGGTGTCACGGCGGTCGTGCGGGGCGACGGCGAGCCGTACGAGATCCGCGCGGACTACCTGGTCGCGGCGGACGGCCACCGCAGCCCGGTCAGGGAGGCCCTCGGCATCACCCGCGGCGGCCGCGGCTACCTGCACACCTCCCGCAGCGTGCTGTTCCGCGCGCCGCTGGACGAGTACCTGCGGGACGGGATCGGTCAGTTCATCGTCGACGGCGTCGGCTTCCTGACCACCTACGGCGACGGCCGCTGGGTCCTGATGCTCGACGACCGCGAGTACTCCGAGCCCGAGCTGCGGCAGCAGATCTTCCGGGCGATCGGCCGCGACGACCTGGACGTCGAGATCATCACGACCGGCCGGTGGACGATCAGCGCCGCCGTCGCGGACAGGTTCTCGCGGGGACGGGTCTTCCTGGCGGGCGACGCCGCGCACACGCTGCCGCCGAGCCGCGGCGGGTTCGGGGCGAACGTCGGCATCGAGGACGCGCACAACCTCGCGTGGAAGCTCGCCGCCGTGCTGAACGGCGAGTCACGACCGTCCCTGCTGGACACCTACGACGCGGAACGGCGCCCGGTCGCGTTGCTGTGCCACCAGCAGATCTTCGCGCGCGACGACGGCCACAACCGCGACGGTGAACGCGAGGACGCGCCGTTGCTCGACAACGACGCGATGCACTTCGGGATCCTCTACCGCTCGGACGCGGTGCTCGGCGCGGGTCCGGAGCTGCCTGCGGCGCAACGCCCCGAGCAGTGGAACGGCCAGCCGGGCACGCGGGCCCCGCACGTGTGGCTCGCGCCCGGGAAGTCCACCCTGGACCTCTTCGGGCGCGGCTGGGTGCTCGTCGCCGACCACCCGCAGTGGGAGGAGGCGTCCGCGGAGCTGGGCATCCGGTGCGAACGCCTGGAACGGCTGGAGCCGTTCGGGCTGTCCGCGAAGGGCGCCTCGCTGGTGCGGCCGGACGGCTACATCGCCTGGCGTGCGGAGGACCTGCCCGACGACCCGGCCGACGCGCTGAAGACGGCGTTCAGGAGGTCTTCCGCAGGAACTCGGTGATCAGCCTGCTCGTGTGGTGGGACGCCTCCTGGTTCGGGAAGTGCCCCACCTCCGGCAGGTACCGGAACTCCGACGAGGGCCCGAGCCACGGCTGCGAGTCGCGCGCCGACGACTCCAGGACGATCGGGTCCAGCGAGCCGTGGATCTGCAGCACCGGCACCCGCATCGGCTTGTCGACGGCCTCGGTGAAGCGCCGGCCGTCGCTGCGGAGCTGCGAGCGCACCGCCCACCGGTAGTACTCCATCGCGCTGTGGGCGACGCCCGGCACCGTCATCGCCTGCCGGCAGCGGCGGAGGACCTCGTCGAACTCGGGCGCCGACCGCCACTTCGGCCCCGACCACGCCGAGAGCAGCCTGGCGACCTGCACGGCGTTGTGGCCGGTCAGCCAGCGCTCCGGGTAGATCGGCAACTGGAAGCGCAGGACGTGGGAGTTCACGCGGGGATGCCTGCGGAACGCGCGGCGCATCGCGAGCGGGTGCGGCGCGGACAGCACCGAGATCGACGAGACCAGCCGCGGGTGGATGGCGCCGACCGTCCACGCCGTGGCGCCGCCCCACGCGTGGCCCACCAGGTGCGCGCGTGGGGCGCCGAGCGCCTTGATCAGACCCGCGATGTCACCCGCGAGCGTGAAGCCGTCGTAGCCGCGCGGTGGTTTGTCCGAGTCGCCGTACCCGCGCAGGTCGACGGCGACGGCGCGGTAGCCCGCCTCGGCCAGTGCGGTGAGCTGGTGCCGCCAGGACCACCAGAACTCGGGGAACCCGTGCAGGAGCAGCACGAGAGGTCCCTCGCCGAGCTCGGCGACGTGCAGGCGGATGCCGTTGGCCGAGACGTCGCGGTGCGTCCACGGGCCCGCGACCCGCACCACCGACGGGTCGGGTTTGCGGCTCAGTTGTCGTCGCCCCTGCTCTGGGAGTCGCGCTGGGTGAGGGCCGCGACGGTGTCCCTCGCGGCCGCGATCGACTTCTCCGGCGCCCTGAGCTTGCGCACCTTGCGGTAGCCGAGGAACGCGAACAGCACGGCGGTCAGCAGCATGAGCGCGAAGACGAGTCCGAAGCCCGCCGAGTAGCCCATGTCGAACCACTCGGCGAGGGCGAACCCGAGCGTCATGAACAGGAAGAACAGGCTGAAGCAGAGGACCGTCAGCGCGACGATGAAGAAGACGCTGCCCTTGAGCCCCTTCTTGATCTCGGCCGTGATCTCGCCCTTGGCGAGCTCGACCTCCGCTCTGACCAAGGTGGACACGTGCGAGGTCGCGTCACGGACGAGGCCACCGATGGAGGCCTCGGCGGTGGGGTCGTCAGCGGTCAGCGGAATCGACGCGATGTGCTCCCTGGTGGTCACCCGGACATCGTGCCATGCGCCCGGCTGCGGCGAATGAGCAACACCGCGGCGAGCAGCGACGCGACCATCGAGGCGATCAGCACGGCGGCCTTGGCGGTCTCCGGCTCTGCCAGCGAGAGCTCGGCGATGAGCAGGCTCACCGTGAACCCGACCCCTCCCAGCACGGCCACCGCGACGATGTCCCGCGGCCCCGCGCCGGACGGCCAGACCGCCGCCTTGAGCCACACCGCGAGCGCCGACGCGCCGACGATGCCGATCACCTTGCCCACGACGAGCCCGACCATCACCCCGATCGCGATCTTGTCCGCGAAGAGCTTGCCCAACGCTTCCGCGCCGACCGGCACACCCGCCGCGAACAGCGCGAACACCGGCACCGCCACCCCGGCCGACCACGGCTGGAGCCGGTGCTCGAGCCGGACCGCCGGCGCCTGGGACTCGTAGGGGTCGCGCCGGACCCTGGTGAGCAGGGCCAGCGCGACGCCCGCGATCGTGGCGTGGACGCCCGACTCGTGCATGAACCACCAGGTGGCGAGCGTGATCGGCACGTAGGCGAACGGCGTGGTGACCCTCTTGTGCTGGAGGAACCAGTACAGCGCCAGCAGCAGCACGACGGCCCCGGCCGCGAGCAGGTTGAACTTCGCCGTGAACAGCACCGCGATCACGATGATCGCGCCCAGGTCGTCGACGACGGCCAGCGACAGCAGGAACACCCGCAGGCTCGACGGCAGCCCGGACGCCGTCAGCGCCAGCACCCCCAGCGCGAACGCGATGTCCGTCGCCACCGGGATCGCCCACGCCTTCTCGATCCCCGGCTGCCCCCAGCCGATCGCCAGCGCGACCAGGGCGGGCACGACCATCCCGCCGACGGCCGCCAGCACCGGCAGGATCGCCGCCTTGAGCTCCGACAGCTCCCCGACGACGAGCTCGCGCTTGAGCTCGAGCCCGGCGACGAAGAAGAAGATGGCCAGCAACCCGTCCTTGGCCCAGTCGCCGACGGACAGCGGCCCCAGGTGCAGGTCGCGCAGCCCGAAGTAGGTGGGGGAGAACGGCGAGTTGGCCCAGATCAGCGCGATGGCCGTGGCGATGAGCAGCACGGTGCCGCCAACCGTCTCCGTGCGCAGGTAACGGGCGAAATCGGCGACGACGGTCTTCTTGTTGCGCGACACGGGGCTCCCAGGGGCGGTCTGCGGGTACGGCAAATCATCGTGCCGACCAGACTTCCCGGCTCACCCTGACGCGATCTTAACGCGAACGGGCGCCCCCGGCAGGGGACGCCCGTCACGTTTGCGCTGCTCAGTCCTCGGACTTGTCCGACTGCAGGCCCGCGGAGATCAGGTCCATCACCGACGAGTCGGCGAGCGTCGTCACGTCGCCGACGGCGCGGTTCTCCGCCACGTCGCGCAGCAGGCGGCGCATGATCTTGCCCGAGCGCGTCTTCGGCAGCTCCGGCACGACCATGATCTGCCGCGGCTTCGCGATCGGGCCGATCTCCTTGGCGACGTGGTCGCGCAGCGCCTTGATCGCCTCGGCGCCACCGGCGTCGTCGCCCGCGCCGCCGCGCAGGATCACGAACGCCACGATGCCCTGGCCGGTGGTCGCGTCGGACGCGCCGACGACGGCCGCCTCGGCGACGGTCGGGTGCGAGACCAGCGCGGACTCGACCTCGGTGGTCGAGATGCGGTGGCCGGACACGTTCATCACGTCGTCGACGCGGCCGAGCAGCCAGATGTCGCCGTCGTCGTCGTACTTCGCGCCGTCACCGGCGAAGTAGAAGCCCTGCTCGCCGAACCGCGACCAGTAGGTGTCGCGGTAGCGCTCCTCGTCGCCCCAGATGCCGCGCAGCATCGACGGCCACGGCTCGTCGAGCACCAGGTAGCCACCGCCGCCGTGCTCGACCTCGACGCCCTCGTCGTTGACGACCTTCGCGCCGATGCCGGGCAGCGGGCGCTGCGCCGAACCGGGCTTGGTCGACACGACACCGGGCAGCGGCGAGATCATGATCGCGCCGGTCTCGGTCTGCCACCAGGTGTCGACGATCGGGGCCTTGCCGCCGCCGACGTTCTCGCGGTACCAGATCCACGCCTCGGGGTTGATCGGCTCGCCGACCGAGCCCAGCACGCGCAGCGAGCTGAGGTCGTACTTGGCCGGGATGTCCGCGCCCCACTTCATGAAGGTGCGGATCAGCGTCGGTGCCGTGTAGTAGATCGAGACGCCGTACTTCTGCACGATCTCCCAGTGGCGGCCCTCGTGCGGGGTGTTCGGCGTGCCCTCGTAGACGACCTGCGTCACGCGGTTCGACAGCGGCCCGTAGACGATGTAGCTGTGGCCGGTGACCCAGCCGATGTCCGCGGTGCACCAGTAGACGTCGGTGTCCGGCTTGAGGTCGAACACGTTGTGGTGCGTGTACGACGTCTGCGTGAGGTAGCCGCCGGACGTGTGCAGGATGCCCTTCGGCTTACCCGTGGTGCCCGAGGTGTAGAGGATGAAGAGCGGGTGCTCGGAGTCGAACGCCTCGGGGGTGTGCTGGTCGGGCTGCGAGTCCACCAGCTCGTGCCACCACACGTCCTTGTCGGTCCACGCGACCTCGGTGTCGGTGCGCTTGACGACGAGCACCTTCTCCACCGACGGGGCGCCGGCGACGGCCTCGTCCACGGCGGGCTTGAGCGGTGCCGGGGTGCCGCGGCGGTACTGGCCGTCGGTCGTGATGACGAGCCGGCACGCGGAGTCCTGGATGCGGGTGCGCAGCGCCTCGGCGGAGAAGCCGCCGAACACGACGTTGTGCAACGCGCCGACGCGGGCGCACGCGAGCATCGCGAAGATCGCCTCGGGGATCATCGGCATGTAGATCGCGACGCGGTCCTCGGCGCCGATCCCCAGCGAGGCCAGCGCGTTCGCGGCCTTGGAGACCTCGCGCTGCAGCTCGGCGTAGGTGATGGCGCGGGAGTCGCCGGGCTCGCCCTCCCAGTGGATCGCGACCTGGTCGCCGTGGCCGGACTCGACGTGCCGGTCGACGCAGTTGTAGGCGACGTTGAGCTTGCCGCCGACGAACCACTTCGCGAAGGGGGCGTTCGACCAGTCGAGCACCTGGTCCCACTTGGTTTCCCAGTGCAGCCGTTCCGCCTGCTTCGCCCAGAACGCCTCGCGGTCGGCCTTCGCCTCCTCGTACAGCTCGGGACGGGCGTTCGCCTGTGCCGCGAACTCCGCGGAGGGCGGGAACGTCCTGCTCTCCGTGAGCAGGTTGTCCAGGGCTTGGCCCTGGCCTGGCGACTGCGTCATGGTGCGAGACCTCCTGGAAAGTCCAGACCGGTTGGGGATGCGGGTACTGACCGTAGTGCGAGCCAGTTCACTTCCAACAGGTTCCTCCCCCAAAAGGTTCAGACCAATCTGGGGAGGTGGGTTACACGGTTGTCACTGTGTAACCCGTTTTGTCCGCTCGGGGCACGTGTGGCGCGTTGAACGGGTGGAGTTGGGCGCTCAACGGTTCGACCAGTGAGCTGGATCACCCGTTTCACCTGGTCAGGTACTCTGCGCGACCGTGACCGATCCCCTCGCTCCGCTGCTTTCCCTGCCCGGCGTGGCCGACGCCGCGAACGCGGCCAAGGACGCCGTTTTCCAGGTGCACCGCCACCGGGTGAACCTGCGCGGCTGGGCCACGACGGCGGCGGAGGCGTCCGTCCGCGCCGCGCGCGCGTCCGCGGCGCTCGAGGGCGGGCCGACCGAGATCCCGGAGTCCGGCGAGGTCGCCGACCCGGTGCTGGCCGGGTCCCTGCGGATCGCGGAGGCGCTGGGCGGGCTCGTCGGCACGTGGCAGCGGGCGCCGTTGCAGGCCCTCGCCCGGTTGCACGTGCTCGCCGCCGCGGACCTGGCCTCCGACGTCGGCCGGCCCCGCGTGTCCGGGGACGTGTCGCAACGGCTCGACCTGCTCGCGGCGCTGGTGACCGGCGGGACGAGCGTGCCGGCGCCGGTGCTCGTCGCGGTGGTGCACGGCGAGCTGCTCGGGCTGGCGCCGTTCGAGGTCGCCAACGGCGTGGTGGCCCGTGCCGCCGCGCGGCTGACGTCGATCTCGACCGGTCTCGACCCCAAGGGCCTCGGCGTGCCCGAGGTGGCGTGCCTGCGCCGGTCGGCCGAGTACGAGGCGGCGTCCGTGGCGTTCGCGTCGGGCGAGCTCGACGGGCTGACCCAGTGGATCCTGTTCGTCTGCTCCGCGCTGGAGGCGGGCGCCCGCGAGGCGAAGAGCATCGCGGACGCCGCGCTCACCGGGTGACTTCCGCCAGCACCTCGGCGGCGCGCTTCACGTCGTCGGGGCCGATGTAGAGCGGGGCGATCCCGAACCGCAGGACGTCCGGCGGCCGGTGGTCGCCGATCACGCCGCGCGCGATCAGCTTGTCCATCACCTCGGCCGCGTTCTCGCAGCGCACCGAGATCTGGTGACCGCGCAGGACCGTGTTGGGGGTGATCACCTCCAACGAGGTCATCTGCTCGACGTACGAGCGGAACAAGCTGGTCAGGCTCAGCCCGTGCTGCCAGTGCGTGCGCATGTCGATCTCGTCCCAGACGTCCAGCGCGGCGTCGAGCGTCAGCATCGAGATGATGTCCGGTGTGCCGACTCGTGCGCGCGCGATGCCGGGATCGGGCACGTAGCTCGATTCCATCGCGAACGGCGCACGGTGCCCGTTCCAGCCGGACAGCGGGTTCTCGAAGGTGGCCTGGCGCTCGCGCGGCACGTAGATGAACGCGGGCGCGCCCGGTCCACCGTTGAGGAACTTGTAGGTGCACCCGACGGCGAAGTCCACGCCGATCTCGTCCAGTTCGGTCGGGTACACGCCGACGCTGTGGCAGAGGTCCCAGACCACCTGCGCGCCAACGGAATGGGCCTGTGCGGTCAGCTCCACCATGTCGAGGATGCCGCCGGTGCGGTAGTCGACGTGGTTGAGCAACACCACCGCGGTGTTCTCCGTGAGGTCCAAGGAGGACGGATGTGCCGGCCGGACCTCCAGGCCGGTCAGCTCGCCGACGGACCGCGCGATGTAGCCGTCGGTCGGGAACGACGTCGCGTCGAGCACGATCTCCGTCCGCGTGGTGCCCTTCACCGCGCCCATCAGCGCCTTGTAGAGGTTCACCGAGGTCGAGTCACCCACCACGACCTGACCCGGCGCGGCCCCGACCAGTCGGCCGATGCGGTCGCCGATCCGTTGCGGCGCCTCCCACCAGCCCTCGGACCACGACCTGATGAGCCGCTGACCCCACTGTTCCCGCACGACCTCCTGCACCCTGGCCGGGACGTGCTTCGGGAGTGCGCCGAGGGAGTTGCCGTCGAGGTAGATGACGCCCTCGGGGATGTCGAACAGCTCGCGCCTCACACGTAGCTCCTGGCGGTCCACAGTTCGGGGAACACCGCGCGCTGGGTGCGCTTCTCCAGCCACGCGACACCGGCGGAGCCACCCGTGCCGACCTTCGCGCCCATCGAGCGGCGGGTCGCGAGCAGGTGGTCGTAGCGCCAGCGCGCGAACTCCTCGGCGATGTCGGTCAGCGCCTCGCCCAGTTCCAGCAGATCCCGGTCGTCACCGCGGTAGATCGACGCCCACACCTGCTCGACCTCGGCCGACGGCTCGTAGGCCGTGGTCAGGTCGCGGTCCAGCACGCTCTGCGGGATGGCGAACCCGCGGCGCCGCAACGCCGCCAGCACGTCGTCGTAGAGCGAAGGCTCGCCGAGCGACTTCTCGAGCTGGTCGTGCATCGCCGGCACCGCGCGGTGCGGCACGAGCATCGAGCGCGACTTCTCGCCGAGCAGGAACTCCATCTCGCGGTACATGCCCGACTGGAAGCCGGAGCCCTCGCCGAGCGCGTCGCGGAACGAGTTGAACTCGGTCGGCGTCATGCGCGCGATCGGCCGCCAGGCCGCGGACAACGCCTGGAGGTGCAGGCCGGAGCGGCGCAGGGTGCTGACGGCCGCGCGCAGGTCGTCGGCGCGCAGCTCGGTCTGGGCCTGCCGCCACTCGAAGCAGAGCAGGCCGAAGTACAGCTCCATCACCTGCGTGATGACCAGGAACGACATCTCGCGCGGATCTTTGGACCACTGCTGTTGAAGGGTGTGCAGCACCGACGCGTGCACGTAGTCCTCGTACGGCGTGGTGCCGCCGAAATCCAGCTTGGGGGACACGGGGCAGCTCATGCCCCAATCCTCGCGGGAACCGCTCCTCACCTGAATGGATGATCAAAGGCGTTCGTCGAAAAATTCTTCCGAACGCAAAACGGACTGACGACTAGCTTTGCGTTCATGTTGGACGAGGTGGACAAGGCCCTGTTGGAGGCCCTCCAAGAAGATGCGCGCCTGTCGTACAACGAGCTCGCGCGGCGGGTCCACGTCTCCCCGCCGACCGTCGCGCAACGCGTTCGGCGGCTGGAGAACATGGGCGCGATCACCGGCTATCGGGCCGTGGTCGACCCCACCGTCGTCGGACGGCCGGTCGTCGCGCTCGTGCGCATGAAGTGCTACGGCCCGCGGTGCATCACGGTCCACCCCGAACTGCTCGACGACCTCCCCGAGGTGGTGGAGGTGGTGCGGCTGACCGGTGACATCTGCTCGGTCGTGAAGGTCGTCACCACGTCGATCGTGGAGTTGGAACGGCTGCTGGTCCGGCTGGCGGCGCACGGTGAGACGTCCAGCGCAATGGTGCTGTCGACGCCGATCCCGTGGCGTCCCGTGCTGCCGGGATAACTGGAATCCAAGATTCGCATCAAGTTAGTCTCGATCTTGTGAGGCTGACCAAGAGCACTGACATCGCGCTGCGGATCGTGATGCGGCTGGCTGTCGTCGACGGCGCGGCGAACCCGACCACGCGCGGAGTCGCCGAGGTCATGGGCGTGCAGTACACCCATGCCGCGAAGGTCGTGGCGCAGTTGCAGCACCTCGGTGTCGTCGAGGCGCGCCGCGGCCGCGGCGGCGGGCTCGCGCTCACCGCGGCGGGCAGGGCCGGCTCGATCGGCCACCTGGTGCGCGAGCTGGAGGGCGTCGGTGACGTCGTCGACTGCGAGGGCGAGCGAGCGTGCCCGCTGAGCTCGGCCTGCCGGCTGCGGTACGCGTTGCGCCAGGCCCAGGAAGCCTTCTACGCCTCGCTCGATCCGCTGCGCGTCGACGACCTCGTCGCCGCACCCACCGGTCCCGTTCTGATCGGCCTGGGCTGAGGTGAGGAGCTCGGCGATGCTGTCCCCGAGGTCCGCGGAGCTGGTCGAGGCCACGTTGCCCGCGGTCGGCGCCGCCATCTGCGACATCAGCCGGATGTTCTACGAGCGCCTGTTCGCCGAGCATCCGATCCTCTTGCGGGACATGTTCAACCGCGGCAACCAGGCCAACGGCACCCAGTCGCAGGCCTTGGCGGGCTCGATCGCCGCCTTCGCGTCCGGTCTGCTGGCCGGGCAGCGGCCGGAGACGATGCTGCGCCGCATCGCGCACAAGCACGTCTCGGTCGGCGTCACGCCGGGCCAGTACGCCGTCGTGCACAGGCACCTGCTCGGCGCCATCGCCGAGGTCCTGGACGTCCCGGCGGAGGTCGCGGCGGCCTGGAGCGAGGTCTACTGGCTGATGGCGGACTCGTTGATCGGCATCGAGCGGTTCCTGCCGCAGGGGCAGCAGGAGCACCGGGTGATCGCCCGGTTCCAGGAGACCGACGACGTGGTGACGTTCGTCGTCCGGCCGCTCGACGGCCCGGTGCCGCGCAGCAAGCCGGGCCAGTACGTGTCGGTGCAGGTCCAGCTCGCCGACGGCGCCCGGCAGATCCGCCAGTACAGCCTGTCCGGACGCACCGACGACGCGTTGCGGTTCTCGGTGAAGCGGGACGGCGAGGTGTCGGCGCACCTGCACGACCGCACCCCGGTGGGCAGCACGGTGCTGGTCAGCCAGCCGGCCGGGGACGTGACGCTCCAGCCCGGTGCCGGTCCGGTGCTGCTCCTGTCGGCCGGGATCGGCTGCACGCCGCTGATCGCGATGCTCGCCGAGCTGGCGGCCGCGGACTCCCCGCGGCGGGTGGTCGCGGTGCACGGCGACCGCGACCAGCTCTCGCACCCGTTCCGCGCCGAGCTCGCCCAGCTCGTCGCCAAGCTTGCGGACGCGCAGGCGCACGTCTTCTACGAACGGCCGATCGGGGACTGGCCGGCCGATCGCACCGGGCTGGTCCGGCTCGACGGCGTCCCGGTCCCGCCGGACGCCACCGCCTACCTGTGCGGACCCGTGCCGTTCCTGCGCGCGATGCGGGCCCAGCTCCTCGAAGCGGGTGTCACCGACATCCACTACGAGGTGTTCGGACCCGACCTGCGGCTAGCCGGCTAGCCGGTCCAGGGCGTCGCGGACGCGGCCCTTCGCGTCCTCCAGCGCCGCGGCCGCGCGGTCGGCCGGCACGCCGGAGAGCAAGTGCACCAGCGCCACCTTGAGGTCGCCGGCCGCTTCCGCCAGCGCCCGCTCGCAGTCGTCCGCCGGCAGGCCGGTGGCCTCGTGCAGGATGCGGATCGTGCGCCCGCGCAGCTTCGCGTTGGTGGCGCGCATGCTGACCATCAGGTTCGAGTAGGTGCGGCCGAGCTTGATCATCACCGCGGTGGAGAACGAGGTCAGCACCAGCTTCTGGGCCGATCCCGCCTTCATCCGCGTCGAGCCCGCGATGGCCTCCGGACCGGTGTCCAGCGCGACCAGGACGTCCGGCGTGAACGGCACCGACGCGTTGTTCGACACGAGCACGGTGTGAGCGCCGAGTGCCTGCGCCTCTTGCAGCGCACCGATCACGAACGGCGTGCGCCCGGACGCCGTCACGCCCACCACCAGGTCGTCGGAGGTGGCGTGGCGGCGGATCTGGGTGGCGCCCGAGTGGTCCTCGACCTCCTCGACGGCGCGGACGAGGGCTTCCGGGCCGCCGGCGTGGTGGGCGACGAACCAGTCGCCCGGCGCGTTGAACGTGGGCACCAGCTCGGCCGCGTCCAGCGTCGCCAGCCGCCCGGACGTGCCGGCGCCGACGTAGTGCACGCGGCCGCCGGAGGAGATCGCGGCGACGCCCAGGTCGACCGCGCGCGCCAGCTCCGGCAGCGCCTTGGCGACGGCGGACGGGACCGTGCGGTCCTCTTCGTTGATCATCCGCAGCACGTCGATCGTGGGAACCCGGTCGATGTCCGTCGTGCGGGGGTTCCGCTGCTCGGTCGGAGATTCCACGCGCACCACCACACCGTTCCGGGGGGAGGTCATTTAGTCGTCTCCCGCGACCGCCGGCGGCCGTCCGGTCTCGCGCCCAGCCGGTGGCCGGACACCGCTTCGTAGGTCGCCTCCAGCGCCGTCTTCGCCGTCTCCACGTGGTGCTGGGCGACGCCGATGAACAGGCAGTCGATCACCGTGAGCTGGGCGATGCGGCTCGCCATCGCGCCGGAGCGGAAGGTGGTCTCGCGGGCGGCCGTGGTCAGCACGTGGTCGGCGACCTCGGTGATCGGCGAGCGCGGGAAGTTCGTCAGCGCGACGGTGGTGGCGCCGGTCTCGCGGGCCACGCGCAGGGACTCGACGGTCTCCGAGGTCGAGCCGGTGTGCGAGATGCCGACGGCGACGTCCTCGCCGGTCAGCACGGCGGCCGAGGTCAGCGCGATGTGCGTGTCGTTCCACGCGAAGCAGGTCAGGCCGATGCGGTGCAGCTTCTGCTGCAGGTCGAACGCCACGAAGGCGCTCGCGCCGAAGCCGTAGACGTCCACGCGGCGCGCGCCCGCGACGGCCTCGACGACCTTGCCGAGCGCCTCGACGTCGAGCTGCTCGGCGGTCTCCTCGACGGCGCGGGCGTCCGCGAACGCGACCTTGCCGACGACCTGCCCCAGGTCGTCGCCGGGCCCGATGTCGCCGCCCATGTCGTGGTTGGCACGGGCGGCGCTGCGGGCGGTGTCGGCGGCGAGTGCGATGCGCAGCTCCGGGTAGCCGCCGACGCCGATGGCCTTGCAGAACCGCGTCACCGTCGTCTCACTGGTGCCGGCCTGCTCGGCGACCTCGGTGATGCTGCGGTGTGCGACCGTCCCCGGGTTCTCCAGCACCACCTTGGCGACGCGCTGCTCGGCGCGCGCGAGACCCGGCAGCAACGACCGGATCTTCACCAGCGGACTGGACTCGGCACTGCTCTCAGTGGACACGTGGGAAACTTACTAACCGCCACTTCGACGGTCAACGGAGTGTGTCCGAAAGTCACCCTCCCGGCACGGCCGCCGCCAGCTCACCGGACGTCGGGCGCCTTGCGGGTGGACACCGCGATCCGGTTCCACGCGTTGATGGTGAAGATCAGCGCGATGAGCTGCGCCAGCTCCTCCTCGCCGAAGTGCTCCGCAGCCTGCTCGTAGACCTCGTCGCTGACGTACTCGTGGCTGCTCAGGACCGTGATGGCCTCGGTGAGGCGCAGCGCGGCCCGCTCCTTGGCGGTGTAGAGGTCGCCGGCTTCCTCCCACGCGCTGAGCAGGTAGATGCGGGCCTCGGTCTCACCGGCCTTCCTGGCGTCGACGGTGTGCATGTTGAGGCAGTAGGCGCAGTGGTTGAGCTGGGAGGCGCGGATGCGGACGAGCTCGGCGAGCTGCTCGTCGAGACCTTCGCGGGCGGCGGCGTCGAGGGCGATCATGGCCCGGTAGACCTTCGGGGCCTTCTTGGCGATGTCGATGCGGTTCGTCATGTTCTCGAAGTTAGAGCCTCGATTGGCCCGGCGCGTGGTGCAATCTGATCGTGGAATCCTGGGCCAATCTCGACTTCCACCTGGACCTGTCCGGTCCGGGCGGACTGCGGCACCGGTTGACGGCGTCACTGCGGGACGCGGTCAGGTCGGCGCGGCTGCCCCCGGGAACCCGGCTGCCGGCCTCCCGCTCGCTCGCCCGCGACCTCGGTATCGCGCGGAACACCGTGGCCGAGGCGTACGCGGAACTGGTGGCGGAGGGCTGGCTGACCGCCCGTCAGGGATCGGGAACCGTGGTCGCGCAACGGGTGGCGCCACCCCCGCCGGTCACCCGCAGGGCGGCCGGCCCGGACGTGCGGTTCGACCTCACCGTGTCCACCCCGGACGTCACCGAGTTCCCGCGCGCGGAGTGGATCCGCTCGACGCGGCGGGCGTTGACGGCGGCTCCGGCGGAGGCCTTCGGGCCGGGGGACCCGCGGGGGCGGATCGAGCTGCGGACGGCGCTGGCCGAGTACCTGCCGCGGGCCCGCGGCGTGCGGGCCGATCCCGAGCGGATCGTGCTGTGCTCGGGGTTCGCGGGCGCCGTGCGGATGTTCGACCGGTTGCTGGCGCCGCCGGTCGTCGTCGAGGAGTACGGACTGGGCTTCCACCGGTCGTTGTGGAGTTCGACGGTGCCTCTGGCGGTGGACGACCACGGCGCGAACACCGAGCAGTTGCCCGACGATCTGCGTGCTTGTGTGCTGACGCCGGCGCACCAGTTCCCGTTGGGCGGCCCTCTGCACCCGCGGCGGCGCGCATCGGCGGTGGAGTGGGCACGGCGCGTCGATGGCCTTGTGCTGGAAGACGACTACGACGGCGAGTTCCGCTACGACCGGCAGCCCGTCGGGGCGGTGCAGGGCCTGGACCCGGAGCACGTCGTCTACCTGGGCACGTCGAGCAAGGCGTTGTCACCGGCGTTGCGGATCGCGTGGATGGTGCTGCCGGACCGGTTCGTCGACCCGGTGCTCGCGTTGAAGACCGACCGCGAGCAGCACATCAGCATGCTCGACCAGTTGACGTTGGCGGACTTCCTGTCGTCGGGTGCGTACGACAGCCACGTGCGGCGGATGCGGTTGAAGTACCAACGGCGACGCGATCGGCTCGTGGAGGCTGTCTCCCCGTACGTGGAGATCTCCGGGATCTCGGCGGGAATGCACGCCGTGCTCGACACTCCACATGAGACGGCCATCGTGCAGACCGCGCGGGAACGTGGGATCGCGGTCAGCCCTCTCTCGTGGTTCCGGCACGAGCTGAGCGACGACGACCGCACCGGAGTCGTGATCAGCTTTGGAGCGCCCGCGTTTCCACGGGCGCTCCAGGATTTCGCCGAGGTGCTAGCGGCGTGCCAGTGACCAGCCATCGGCCGTGACATCGCCACGGGCGTGGACGTAGACGCCACGACCGTTGTACTGGCCCGCCTTGGTGTAGACGAACCTGGTCTTGACGGGTTCCGTGGACACCCAGCGGCGGTTCGTCGTCGTGATCGTGCGGACGTCCTGCCACCCGGTGCCGTTCCAGTGCTGGACCGTGAGCCGGTCGCCCTTGTCGACGTCGACGAAGACCTCGGCCGGGCGCTCCGCGGTGAGCGTGCCGCCGGAGGCCGTCGCACGCCACTGCTTGCCGCCGGCCTTGACCGCGAGCGCGCCGGCCAGGCCGTCGGCGGCGACCCGGCGCGCGGGGTTCACGCTGCCCCAGTCGCGGCTGGGGTGCACGCGGTTGGTCAGCAGGATCGCGATCGACCGCGAGGCCTTGTCGACCACGAACGACGTGCCGGTGTAGCCGGTGTGCCCCGCGGTGCCCGGACTGCTCAGCGCGCCCATGTACCAGCGCTGGTCCAGCTCGAACCCGAGCCCGTGGGCGTTGTCCGGGAACTGCGGCGTGAAGTTCGTGAGCATCAGCTCGACGGAGCGCTCGGAGAGGATCCGCCGGCCCTGGTACGTGCCGCCGTTGAGGATCGTCTGACCGAGGATGGCGAGGTCTTTGGCCGTGCCGAAGACACCCGCGTGACCGGCGACTCCTCCGAGGGACCACGCGTTCTCGTCGTGCACCTCGCCGCGGACGATCCCGCGCGGGGGTGTGGACTGGAACTCCGTCGCGGCCGTGCGGTCGTCGGCCGTCGGGTTGTAGCCGGTGTCCTTCATGCCGAGCGGCGTGGTGATGCCGTCCCGGACCGCCTGGTCGAGCCGCTTCCCGCTCACCCGGTGGACCAGTTCCCCGAGCGTGATCAGGTTCAGGTCGGAGTAGACGTACGTGGTGCCGGGCGTGGACTTGGGCTGCACGTCCATCACGGCTTTGACGCGTGACGGGATGTCCGGGTACCTCTGCCACAACGGGATGAACGGCTCCAAGCCGCTCGTGTGGGTGAGGAGCTGCTTGACGGTGATGTTCTCCTTGCCGTTCACGCCGAACTCGGGCAGGTAGGCGGCCACCTTCTCGTCGATGTCCACCCGGCCCTTCTCGACCTGCTGGATCACCGCGATCGACGTGAAGAGCTTGGAGATCGAGGCGAAGTCGAAGATCGTGTCCTTGCGCATGGGGACGCGTTCTTCTTCCGGCAGCAGGGTTTGCCTGTCCCCGTAGAGGACGGCGTAGCCCGTGCGGTCGTGCGCGACGATCTTGCCGTCGTGCACGTACATCGTGACGGCGCCGGCGTAGAGCGGTTTGCCGTTGGCCTGGGGCTTGGTGAAGTCGCGGAGCTGGCGCAGCGCCGCGTTGACCGGCGTGGGGTCGAGACCGGCCCAGTAGGGGTTGGACTCGCGCAGGGTCGTCCAGGGGTGCGCGAAACCCTCCTGGGGCCGGTCGAAGTGGCCGGGAACGGCGGCCGTCACGACCGCGAGGGCGAGTGCAGGGATGAGCATGGCGTCCTCACCTGTAGCGCAGGTAGGGCAGGCGGGTGCGGCGGAACTGCTGCAGCTCCTCCTGCCACGCGCCGGTGATCTCGTCCAGGCGTGCCCGGGAGTCGACCATCCTGCGCAGCCGGTCGGAGCCGCTGAGCTTGTCGATCCAGTTGTCCGGCCGCCACGCGAACACGCCGGGGTACAGCGACTTCGCGGTGACGAGCATGGCGACGGCCGCCTCGATCGCGTCGAAGGACCGCGCGTCGGTGACGTGCAGGGTGACGCCGCCGCAGGTCTGGCCCTGGAACTTGTGGAACGTCGGCGAGAAGTACGTCTCGCGGAACCGGACGCCGTGCAGGCCCAGCTCGTTGAGGGCCTCGGCCCAGCGCCAGTCGATGCCGGGCGCGCCGACGGTCTCGAACGGGCGGGTGGTGCCGCGGCCCTCGGAGAGCACCGTGCCCTCGAACAGGCACGTGCCGGGATACGCCAGCGCGGTGTCCCTGGTCGGCACGTTCGGGCTCGGCGGCACCCACGGCAGGCCGGTGTCGAGCTGGTTGCGGCGCCAGCCCCTGACGTTGACCACCTCGAGGCCGGTCTTGACGCCGAACTCGCCGACGTAGAAGCGGGCCAGCTCACCGACCGTCATGCCGTGCTGCTGGACGATCGGTTTCAGGCCCACCCCCGTGGCGTGGGCCGGGTCGAGCTGCGGGCCCTTGGCCGTGCCGCCGATCGGGTTCGGGCGGTCGAGGACGATGAAGTCCAGGTCCGCCGCGGCCTGCATCGCCGTGTACATCGACCAGATGTAGGTGTAGAAGCGCGCGCCGACGTCCGCGATGTCGAAGACCACGGTGTCGATGCCCGCCTTGGCGAACATCGCCTTGAGCTTCGCGGCGTTGGCGCCGTACGCGTCGTACACCGGGACGCCCGTGCGCGGGTCCTGGTAGTCGCCCTCGGAGCCGCCTGCCTGCGCCGTGCCGCGGAAGCCGTGCTCGGGGCCGAACACCGCGGCGGGCCGGGCGCCGTGGGCGACCATCGAGTCGACGATGTGGGTCTGGTCCCTGAGGACGCCCGTCGGGTTCGTGAGCACGCCGACCTTGCGGCCCTTCAGCTTGCGCCAGCCGTCGCTCGCGAGCTGCTCGGCGGCGGTGGTGAGCCGCGGGGCCGCGTTCGCGGTGCCGGAGCCGGCGAGCGGGACGGCCAGCGCGCCCGCGGTGAGGAAGCTCCGCCTCCTCACCAGGTCACCCCGTGTCCCAGCGGGTAGGGCGTCGGGCCCGGCACCTCGACCGGCAGCTTGCCCTGCGGCGTGGCCTCGCCGAGCAGGATCCGCGCGAGCGCCTCGATGGAGACCGTGGTGGTCGAGTAGGTGGCGAGCCACGTCTTCGCGTTGCCGTGGGCCACGTCGTACGGGTTGCCCGTGGCGACCGCGATGACCGGCTTGCCGGTGGCGACCAGCTTGTCGAGCAGGTCGAGCTGGGCGGGCCTGGTGCTCAGGTTGTTGGTCAGCACCACGATCTTGTCGGCCTTGGCCGCGGCCGCCAGCGCCTGTTGCGCCTGCGCCGGGGTGGGGCTCGTCGCCGTGACGACCTTGGTGCCCTTGAGCCTCGCGGCGAGGGCGGTCGCCGGGGCGTCGCCGGTGCCGACGACCAGGGGAGCGCTCGCGTTCAGCGGAATCGCCTGGGCGTCGTTGCGCACGACGGTGACGGTGCGGTCGGCGATGCGCTGGGCGGCCTCGGTGTTGGAGCCGACGACCTGCTCGGCCTTCGCCTCGTCGACCTCGGTGCCGAGCATGACGCCGCGCATGAGCTTCATCTTGAGGATGCGCTGCACGCTCTCGTCGATGCGCCGCTCGGAGATCTCACCGCTGCGCACGGCCTTGAGGACGCTGTCGATCGCGAGACCGAGGTTCGGCGGCATCAGGAGCTGGTCGACGCCCGCCTTGACGGCCAGCACCGGGATCTCGGCGTCGGAGTGCAGCTTGCGCACCCCCTTCATCTCCAGCGAGTCGGTGACCACCACGCCGTCGTACTTCAGCTCATCGCGCAGCAGGCCGGTGATGATCTTCGGGCTCAGCGTCGCCGGGTTGCCGGACGGGTCGATCTGCGGCACCTGGATGTGCGCGGTCATGATCGAGTCGATCTTGGCGGCGATGGCGGCCCGGAACGGCGGCGCGTCGATCTGGCGCCACTGGTCGAGGCTGCGGTTCGAGACCGGCAGGCTGGTGTGGCTGTCCTCGGACGTGTCGCCGTGGCCCGGGAAGTGCTTGGCGGTCGAGGTGACCGACTCGCGGTCGAACCACCGCCGGCCCTCGTACCCCCTGACCTGGGCCTTGACCAGGTCGGCCGCGAGCTGCGGGTCGCTCGAGAAGCTGCGCACGCCGATGATCGGGTTCGCCGGGTTGGAGTTGACGTCGGCGTCCGGCGCGAAGTTCTGGTTGATGCCCATCGCCCGGAGCTCCTGCGCGGTGATGCGCGCGGCCTCCTCGGCGTCCTCGGCCGACCTGCTCGCGCCGAGGGCCATGCTGCCCGGTAGCTGCGTGGCCGGCGGCCCGAAGCGCGTCACGAGGCCCGTCTCCTGGTCGGTGGAGATGAGCAGCGGGATCTTGCTGGCCTTCTGCAGGCCGTTGGAGAACCGCGCGACCTGCCTGGGCGTGTCGATGTTGTCGCGGCTCGAGTTGTTGAAGTAGATGACGCCGCCGGGCTGGTACTTGCGCACCATCTCCACGGCGGTGGCCACTCCGAAGTCGGTCTGGTTCTCGGGGTGCGGGACGTCGGCGGCCTGGCCGTTGACGTAGGTGACGAAGAGCTGGCCGACCTTCTGTTCCAGCGACATCCCGCGCAGGGTGGCCACCGAGGCGTCCGCTCTCGCCACCGGCGTGAGGGCGATCGTGGCGGTCGTGACCAGTGTCAACGCGGCGATTTTCCGCACTTGGCAGTGCCTCCCGGTGATGTTCCCACAGGTAACTGGCGCATTTCGCAAGTTACTCACGGCTGCGTGGTGGGTCAACGGGTGGACATTCTGCCGTTCGGCGGCACTTTCCCGCCGCGCAAGCAAACGGGGCACCCTCGAAAGGGTGCCCCGTCGACAGCGCGGGCTTGCGAGTTACCAAGCGTGCAACTCGTGTCGTACAACCCTGGCCTCGGCGTCCGGCGTCCCGGTACGCAGGCCCTAGACGACAAGCCTCCCGCGGCGTGCTGCGCGTGGGTACTCGAAGTCCGCGCACGGAGCCCTGCCGGGGTGGAGGCTGGCTTCTCTTCGCCAGGTCCCTGGCCGACCCGAGGTCCGCACCACCATTTAAGTGCGTGGTGGCGGTCACAGCAAGGGCTCGGAAGGGTGCACCGGTCAAGCCACGTTCAGTAGCGAAAGTGCTGGCGTTCCAGCGTTTGCGGCGCCGGGCGCGGCTCGGGGTACCGCTGTCGGGGCGGCGGCGTGCACTCACTCGGACACCACGTGCGCGCCCTGTCGCCGCTACCGACCGGTACCAGTCTCGAAGGCTTCGTCCTGCCCGCCGGGCCTTGACTAGTCGCGGCCGCGCTTGCGCCGCAGGCCGTACCAGGCGGCACCGGCCGCGACCGCGCCGAGGCCGATGGCCGTGACGGCGACCGCCTTGCCGGAGGGGGTGGGGATGCGGCCACGCAGGCTCACCGGGTCGGAGAAGTGCAGCACCGGCCAGTCCTTCAGTGCGGCGGTGCGGCGCAGCCCCCGGTCCGGGTTCACCGCCGTCGGGTGGCCGACGACCTCCAGCATCGGCAGGTCCGTGATGCTGTCCGAGTAGGCGTAGCTCTTGGCGAGGTCGTAGCCGTGCTCGGCGGCGAGCTGCTTGATCGCGACGGCCTTGTTGTCGGCCGCGCAGTAGAAGTCGATGGCGCCGGAGTAGCGGCCGTTCTGGACGACCATCCTCGTGCCGACGCTGTGGTCCGCGCCGATCATCTGCGCGATGGGGGCGACCAGTTCCTCACCCGAGGCGCTCACGATGACGACGTCGTGGCCCTCGGCTTTGTGGTCGGCGATCAACTGCGTCGCCTCTTTGTACACAAGCGGGTCAACTATGTCGTGCAGCGTTTCGTTCACGATGCCGCGGATCTGCTCTACGTCCCAGCCCGCGGCCAGTGCCGTGATGTGCGCGCGCATGCGGTCCATTTGGTCCGCGTCCGCGCCGGCGAGCATGAAGACGAACTGGGCATACGCGCTCTTCAGCACCGCGCGGCGGTTGATCAGCCCCTCCTGGAAGAAGGGACGGCTGAACGCCAGCGTGCTCGACTTCGCGATCACGGTCTTGTCGAGGTCGAAGAATGCGGCGATCCGGCTCATGTGCCCCAGCTTAGGTGTACTGGTCAGTAGGCCGTTCGGGCGGCATTTCGGTGGTGTACGAAACCGTTGTGCGACACGGTTACCGAACTTTGGCCCACGGCTGTTGTGGAAGTTGCGCGCGGCACTGGCGCATGGGGATACAGTAGGAGGGTCCGGTTCGACGGACGGGTTCAGTCCGACCCCCCGGGACTGAACCATTGACGACCCCCGTCCCTCCCCCCTGGCGGGGGTCGTCCCATATCCAGGCCCGGTTTCCAAGCCGGTCAGACTGGACTTCTGCGGCCGGCCGCAGGCGTTCCGGCGCCCAACCCTCCAGCGTCGCACACAGGACCGACAGTTCCGGCCCCGCGAGGCCTTCGAGATCGCGACCTGTCCACAACCGCGAAGTTGTCCACATCTGGATCTTCGCGCGTTGTGTCGTTCCTCACGACGAACGACGGTGGACCCATGACCACCCCCATCGCCCTGCTCACCGATCAAGACCTCCTCGACGAGGTCCTCAGCGCGGCCGCCGCGGCCGACTGCCCGCTCTCCTGCGCCGCCGACGTGACGGCGCTGCGCTCCCAGTGGCACAACGCGCCCCTCGTCCTGCTCGACCCGGCCGCCGTCTCCGCCTGCCTCGACGCGGGCTTGCCCCGCCGCCAGGGCGTCCTGGTGGTCCACGGGGGCGACCCGCCCTGGGCCCCCGCCGTGGCCCTGGGCGCCGACGGCGTGCTCGAGCTCCCCGTCGAGGGCCGCTCGCTGGTGAGCGCCCTCGCGGACGTGGGCGAGGGCCCACCGTCCGACCGCGGCAGGGTGGTCGCCTTCGTGGGCGGCCGGGGCGGCGCCGGCGCCTCGGTCCTGGCCGTGGCCTGCGGCCGGGAGGCAGTCGCCGCCGGCGGCGAGGCGATGCTCGTCGACTGCGATCCCCTGGGCGGCGGCATCGACCTGGCCCTGGGCGCCGAGTCCGACGAGGGCGCCCGCTGGCCGGGCGTGCACTGCAGCGGTGGCCGGGTCCCGATGTCAGCCCTGCGTGCGGCGCTGCCGACGTCCAACAGCCTCAGCGTCCTCGCCTGCGACCGTGCGGGCCCGGACCCGGAACCGGCAGCCGTGGCGGCGGTCCTCGACGCGGGCCGCCGAGCCGGCTGCACCGTGGTGTGCGACCTGCCCCGCCACCCGACCGCGGCCGCCTCCGCCGCCCTGGACCGCACGGACCTGACGGTCCTGGTGGTACCGGCCGAAGTCCGCGCCACCGCCGCGGCGAGCCGCGTCGCCTCCCGCCTGCTCGCGCAGGGCCGCACCACCCGGCTGGTGGTGCGCGGCCCGTCACCGGGCAACCTGCGGGCCGCCGAGATGGCCGAGGTCATCGGGGTGCCGCTGCTGACGCAGATGCGCCAGGAGCCGGGCCTCGACGAGGTGCTGGAGCGGGGACGGTTCCCGCGCAACGCCAAGGGCCCGCTGGCCACGGCAGCCCGCCTGGTGCTGAAGGAGCTCCGCTCGTGAGCGGCGGGCTCCGCCGCCTCCGAGCACTCCCGGCTCCGGGCCCGAGTCCGCGACGCCCCAGGCCTCCAAGCCCGGTGCCGCCCTCCGGACGCCACCTCCGTCGCTGGCCCGTTCCCGAATCCGGTGCCGCCCTCCTCGCCGCTCTTCCCCCCCGCATGTCCTGCGCGAAAGGAACCGCAGCCGTGACCCGTCTCCGCATCTGGTGCCGGATGGTCCGCAACCTCTTCGTCCACGGCCGTCCCGTCCCGCCCCGCTTCATCTTCCGGGAGCCGCCGAAATGACCGGCTTCCTCGCGTGGTGCTGCGAGACCTGGCTCCGCCTCATCGGCCGCGACGTCGTACGCGGCCGCCACGCCCGCCGCACGGAGGTCGCGACATGACCGCCGTTCCGGGCCGACCGGCGACCCGCACCGCGCCAGCCGCGTCGGCCTTCCCACCCGCGTCGGGCTTGCCAGCCGTGTCGGGCTTGCCAGCCGTGTCGGCCTTCCCACCCGCGTCGGGCTTGCCAGCCGTGTCGGGCTTGCCAGCCGTGTCGGGCTTGCCAGCCGTGTCGGGCTTGCCAGCCGTGTCGGGCTTGCCAGCCGTGTCGGGCTTGTCAGCTGTGTCGGGCTTGCCAGCCGCGTCAGCCTTGCCAGCCGCGTCAGCCCCGCCACCCGCGTCGGCCGCACCAACCGCGTCCGCGGTGTCAGGTGCGCCAATCGCGTCAGCCGCCTCCGCGGTGTCCCATGCGCCAACCGTGTCAGCCGCGCCAACCGCACCAGGCGCGTCCATCGCGTCAGGTGCGCCACCCCCACCAACCGCCTCAGCTTCGCCATCCGCGTCAGCCCTGCCAACCCCGCCACCCGCGTCAACCCCGCCACCCGTGTCAACCCCGCCACCCGCGCCACCCGCGTCCGCGACCCGGAGGCCCGTGACATGACCACCACCCTGATCGACCGGGTCCGCCACCGCCTGGCCGGTGCGGGCATCGAGATGACGCCGGCCGTCGTGGCCAACGCGGTCCGCTCCGAAGCAGGCGGCGTCCTCGCCGACTCGGACGTCTTGGAAGCCCTCCAAGTCCTCCGGCAGGAGTTCCTCGGCGCCGGTCCCCTCGACCCGCTGCTCGCCGACCCCGGCACCACCGACGTCCTCGTCACCGCGCCGGACCAGGTCTGGGTGGACGGCGCCACGGGCCTGCGCCGCACCGCCGTCACCTTCCCCGACGAGGACGCGGTCCGCCGCCTCGCCCAGCGACTGGCGGTCGCGGCGGGCAGACGTCTCGACGACGCCTGTCCGTGCGTCGACGGGTGGCTGCCTGGGAGCGGGGTGCGCCTGCACGCGGTGCTGCCGCCGATCGCGGAACGCACGTGCCTGTCGCTGCGGGTCCTCCGGCCGGCCACGCACGACCTCGACGCGCTGCGGCGGCTCGGCACGTTCGACGGGGAGATCGCCGAGGTGCTCCGCGGGATCGTCCGCCGGCGGCTCGCGTTCCTGGTGATCGGCGGTACCGGGTCGGGCAAGACGTCGCTGCTGTCCGCGCTCCTGGGGTGCGTCCCTGCCGGGGAACGCATCGTGTGCGTGGAGGACGCGGGCGAGCTGCGGCCCGGCCACCCGCAGTTCGTGCGGCTGGTGGCGCGGCCGGCGAACGTCGAGGGGGCCGGCGAGATCACGGTGCGGCAGCTGGTGCGGGAGGCGCTGCGCATGAGGCCGGACCGGATCGTCGTGGGGGAGGTGCGGGGCGCGGAGGTGCGGGAGCTCCTCACCTCGCTCAACACCGGGCACGAGGGCGGTGCCGGCACGCTGCACGCCAACTCGCCGGCCGAGGTCCCCGCACGGCTCGAAGCGCTCGGGGCGCTGGGCGGGCTCGGCGTGCGGGCCCTGCACAGCCAGGTGGCGGCGGCGTTGCGGCTGGTGCTGCACATGCGCCGGGACGGCAACACCCGCCACCTCAACGAGATCGGGGCGTTCACGCGCACCGGGAACGGCATCGCCGTTCGTCCTGTTTGGACACGCGAGCACGGCTGGCACGAGAGGGAGCTGCTGTGCTGAGCCTCCTCCTGCTGGCGGCGGCGCTCCTGGCCTGGCCGCAGCTCAGGCCGCTCCGCCGGCTCAGACCGAAGGGCAAGCGCGAAGCCGTTGTGCCACCGCACCTCTGGGTGCTCGCCGCCGCGACGGTCACCTACCTGGTGGCGGGCGTCGGCGGACTGTTCGCCGGAGCGGTCCTCGCGGTCACGAGCTGGCGGATCCTCCGGCGCGGCAAGCGGGACAAAGCCACCAGGGCGGCGACCGAGGCGCTCAGCGACGGCATCGGCGGCGTGGTCGACGAGCTGCGCGCGGGCGCCCACCCGGCCGCGGCAGCCGACAGCGCTGCCCTGGACACCCCGCCTCCGGCCGGTGACGTGCTCAGAGCCGCCGCGGCCAGCGCGCGTTCGGGTGGCGACGTCGAGCGGACGCTGCGCGAACTCGGCGATCCGCGGCTGAAGACCGCCGTGGACCAGCTGGCCAGGGCGTGGCACGTGTCGGCGAGGCACGGTGTGGCGCTGGCCGATGTCCTGGACGCCACGAGGCGCGACCTCGACCAGCGGGCGGCGTTCGCACGGCAGGTGCACGCGCGGATGGCCGGGCCGCGGGCGAGCGCGGCGGTGCTGGCCGGGCTGCCGGTGCTGGGGGTCGTGCTCGGTGAGCTCAGCGGTGCCGGGCCGTTCCACGTGCTCACGGAGACCGTCGCGGGGCAGGTGCTGCTGGTGCTCGGCGCGGCGTTCCTGGCGGCCGGCCTGTGGTGGACGAAGAGGATCACGGAGGTGGAGCCGTGACCTTCCTCCTGCTCGCGCTCGCGGTGCTCGTCGCACCGCTGCCAGCCCGAGCGGCCGACCGGCTCAGGCCCGCGGTGCACGATCCGCCGCGACCGGTGGCGAGGGCGGACGGCCCGTTCGAACGGGCCGCGGCCTGGGACCTGCTGGCCGCCTGCCTCAGGGCCGGGCTGCCGGTGCCCACGGCGATCCGGGCGGTCGCCATCACCGAGCTGGACCAGGTCGCCGACCTGCTCGGGCTCGGCGCCGACCCGGTCACCGCGTGGGCGGCCGCGCTCGACCGGCCCGCCACCGCGCAGCTCGCCAGGGCCGCGCGCCGGACCGCGAGGTCCGGGTCCGCGCTCGCCGCGCAGGCCGCGGAGCTCGCCGGGCGGACCAGGGCCGCGGCGGTGGACGACGCCGAGGCCAAGGCGCAGAGGGCCGCGGTCGCGGTGGCGGCGCCGCTCGCCCTGTGCTTCCTGCCGGCGTTCCTGTGCCTCGGCGTCGTGCCGGTGGTGCTGGGGCTGGCCGGCCAGATCCTCAGATAGGCCGGAAGGCCGGATCCAGACAGGAGAGAGACGTGGAACTGCTGAAGGACGACAGCGGCATGAGCACGGTCGAGTACGCGATCGGCACGTTGGCGGCGGCCGCGCTGGCCGGAGTGATGTACGTGGTGCTCACCAGCGACTTCGTGCAGAACCTGTTGCAAGGGCTGATACAGCGTGCGCTGGCGTCGGTCTGATGACGCGGGCATGGTCACGGTGGAGGCCGCCATCGCGGTGTGTGCGCTGCTGGTGGTCATGGGGCTGGCGGCGGCCGGGCTGACGGCGGTCACCGAGCAGATGCGGTGCACCGACGCGGCGAGAGAGGCAGCACGGCTCACGGCTCGCGGTGAACGGCAGCGCGGTGAAGAGGCCGCCGGGCAGATCGCGCCCGGAGCGAGCGTCGTGGTCCACGGTCAAGCGGATGCCGTCAGAGTCGTCGTGACCAAACGGGGACCGCTGGGCGTACCGCTCGGCGCGGAGGCGTTCGCCGTGCTGGAACCGCGGTGAACGGCGCAGTGCCCGGCTGCGAGCGGGGTTCGGCCGCGCTGAGCGGCGTGGTGGCGGTGTTGTTGCTGATCACCGTCACGGTCGTCGGCGCACAGGTCGGCGCGGCGGTGATCGCGCGGCATCGGGTGAGCGGTGCCGCCGATCTGGCGGCGCTGGCGGCCGCCGCTCGTCTCACCGACGGCGGCGGAAGTGCTTGTGAGCAGGCGAAACGCGTGGCGGAGGCCAACCGGTCCCGTCTCGACCACTGCGCGGTGAGCGGCTGGGAGGTGGTCGTGGAGGTCTCGGCGGCTACGCCGTTCGGCCCGGTGAGCGCTCGTGCGAGGGCAGGTCCGGCTGAAGATCGAAGCGTTTGGAGCGCGACGAGCGGTCGACTCGCAGCGGTGAGCGGACTCACACCGGGGTCGGGACATGCTGAACGGTGATCGAACCAAACGCCGGGAGTTCAGTGGCTCGTTCTGTCAGAGGACGTTCGCCGTGCCGTAGCTACCAGTTGTCGAGCGGGGGTTACGGAGGCTGGTGCCGGTGTCGTTAGTTGTAGTGGCGGCACCGACGCGGTGTCCTACGAACACCGGCACCACGTCGATGTCGAGTCAGAGCCTAGGAAGAGGGCGAAGCAAGATGGATTGGTCGGACAGCTGGCGCGGGGCCTTCCGCATCGAACTGCGTGCCGAGGCCGTCAGCCTCGCGTTCCGCGGTTGGCCCGTGTTGCCCGGCACCTACCCGGCCGGTTCGGAGCAGGGCGTCACCCAGTGGGCGGGCCGCAGCGGGCTCGAGCTCCATGGCCCCATCCCCGTGCACCGCGACTGGGTGGACCGCATCGGCACCAACTCCGAGCAGGTCGCCACGTGGTGGGCGGGTCGCTCCTACAGCCTCCTCGTCGCCACCGGTCACGTGGTGGACGCGATCGAGGTCGGCACCGACCTCGGCCGCCGGGCCGCTGTCGCGCTGCGCTCGATCGGCGTTCCCGTGCCGATCGCGGCCACCCCGTCCGGCCGGTGGATGTTCCTGGTGAAGTCCGGCTCCAAGCTCGGCGCCGAGCTGGCCTCCCACCAGGACGTGCACCTCTACGCCAAGGGCGAGTACATCCCGCTGCCGCCCACCCCGATGGCGCACGGCGTCGTGCACTGGCGGGTCAAGCCGTCGATCTGCGGCTGGAACCTGCCGGACGCGCACGTCGTGCAGGACGCGCTGGTCGAGGCGCTGCACGCCCCGGCCCGCTTCCAGCTCGAAACCGTCTGACCCACAACTCAAAGCCCGGCCGCGCTGGGTGTCGTCGTGGACTCTCCCCGACAACCCCGAAGGCGATGCCCTGCGCGGCCGTTCCAACCAGCCCGATCCGCTGATCGGCTCCCGCACCCCGCACGTCGGGGGTCGCGCGGAACGGGCCGAAAGCCGAACACGCACCCCGAAGGACAGCCTCCCGCACCACGACCGGACCGAGGAACGTTAGTGGCAGCGCACCCGCTCTGCCGCGGTCGGCGAAGCCGGCTCCTCCCCGGAGTTCGTCTCGCAAGACAGTCGACACCGTCGCCTCCCGCGTGTCCTGTCGAGACGAACGAACCAGATTCCGCCGATGTTCCAAGGGATCCGGTCGCGATGCGGTAGCAGGCGGGCACACGGTGTTCGGCACGTGGAGAGCGCGGCGGGGGTACCCGTGAGCCCCCGCCGCGCCCACGAAACTCCGGAAAGCTCGGAGAGCTAGAGACGGAGACCCTCCGCGTAGGACGCGAACGCGAAGGCCTCCTCCATGGATCCGGGCCGCGGCACCGCATCGGCGTCCCAGCCGAGGTCCCGGTCCCGCAAGACCTGCTCGATCAGCGGGTGCCACCGCTGATCGAGCACTTTTCTCGCCCACAGCAGGGCGCCGCGCTTCGACTCCACCTCCGCGGTGTGGATGGTGTAGAGCATGCGGCAGTACGTCGAGACGATGTAGCGCTGAGTCCACGCGACGTCCACCGGCGCCCAGCTCAGGATGCCTTCCAGCACGTGTGGCAGCTCGGCGCGCATCGTCGAGCGCAGCGCGGAGGCGGGCACCTCGTCGACCAGCGAGGTGATCGGCGGACCGTCCAGCACGATGCCGTGGTGGCGCAGGATCCAGCGGGTGTGCGGGCTGTTGCAGTGGGTGTCCCAGATCAACGTGCGGTGGCCGTGGTCGTTGAACAGCCACGGAACGCCGAGGCCGGCCACCGACCGCAACGACTCGACGTCGGCGTACGAGCCCTCGATCTCGGTCGACCAGTGGCCCGGGCGCAACGGGATCTCGTCGTGCAGCGCGCGCAGTCCCGCTTCACGCTCGCCGGACGGCGGCTCGGTGCAGGCGACGATGAAGTCGCAGTCGCTGTGGAGGTCACCGGCGCCCAGGGCGAACGAGCCCTGGACGTACGCGCCCACGTAGGTGGGCCCGAGGATGTCGCGGACCGACGAGACGAGGTCGGCGAGCAGTGCGTCCAGATCGGGAAAGGGCGTGAACAAGGCAGCTCCTGAGTAACCCGTGGCCGGAAGGGGACGGGCGCGGCAGGGCGATCACCACCGCCGCGTCGGCGACTGGGTGATCAGACCGGCCGCGCGAGGGGCACGACGAGACGTCTGGCTCGGCCATGCGAGGGCGCGGTGAGGCGTTCGGTTTGGCCGCGCGATGGGCGCGGTGGGGTGTTCGGTTTGGCCGTGCGAGAGGCACGGCAGTGCGTTCGGTTTGGCCGCGCGATGGGCGCGGTGGGGTGTTCGGTTCGGACGTGCGAGGGGCACGGCAGTGCGTTCGGTTTGGCCGTGCGAGGGCGCAGCGGAGGCGTCCGGCCTGCCGCGAGACACGGCGGTGCGTTCGGTTCGGCCGCACGAGGGTGCGGGTGGGCGTCCGGCTTGGCCGCGCGGGCACGGCGGTGCGTCCGGCTCGGCCGCGCGAACGCCAGGTGAGGCGTCCGGCTTGGCCACGCGAAGACACGGCGGCGCGTCCGGCTCGGCCACGCGAAGGCACAGCGGGGCGTCCGGCTCAGCCGTGCGAGAAGACACGGCAGGGCGTTCGGCTCAGCCGTGCGAGGGCGCGGCGGTGCGTCCGGCTCGGCCGCGCGAGGGCGCGGCAGGCGTCCAGCTCAGCCGCGCGAGGGCACGGCAGGCGTTCAGCTCAGCCGCGCGAAGGCACGGCAGGGCGTTCGGCTCGGCCGCGTCAGGCGCGACGGGTCCGATCGGTGGCGTTGGAGCTGCATGCGGTCACCGCGCCACCGTAGCCAAGAGCCCTGACCCGGTCAGGTGATTTTGCCGAGCACCACGTCGAGCACGAGCACGGCACCGGCCTTGTCCAGCGGGTCGTTGCCGTTTCCGCACTTCGGCGACTGCACGCACGACGGGCAGCCCATCGGGCACGCGCACGCGCTGATCGCCGCCCTCGTCGCCGAGAGCCACGCCCGCAGCGCGGAGTGGCCGCGGTCGGCGAAGCCCGCGCCGCCGGGATGGCCGTCGTGCACGAAGACCGTCGGCATTCCCGTGTCCGGGTGCACGGCTGTCGACACGCCGCCGATGTCCCACCTGTCGCACGTCGCGAACAGCGGCAACAGGCCGATCGCCGCGTGCTCGGCGGCGTGCAGCGCGCCGGGGATCCTCTTCGCCTCGACGCCCGCGTCGAACAGCAGCGACTCGTCGACGGTGTACCAGACGGCGCGCGTCTGCAGGGTCTGCTCGGGCAGGTCCAGCGGGATCTGGTCGAGCACCACGCCCGACGGCAGCCGGCGCAGGTAGCCGATGACCTGCGTCGTCACCTCCACCTCGCCCAGGCAGACGGAGACGCCGCCGAAGTCCGCGCGTTCCAGCTCGCGCACGACCGTGATGTCCACGCAGTCGCGCGGCTGCGTCGTCCACTCCGGGTCTTCGCGGTGCACCATCGCGAGCCCGCTGTCCAGGTCGAGCTCGTCGACCACGTACGCCCGGCCCTGGTGCAGGTAGACGGCGCCGGGATGCACCTGCCAGCAGGCCGACCCGGGGTCGACCGTGCCGAGCATCCGGCCGGAGTCCGCCTCGACGACGGCCACCTGCTCGCCGCCGGAGCCGCGGATGTCCACTCCGGAGTGCGGCCGGTCGTGCGACGCCCAGTACCACCCGGCGGGCCGCTTGCGCAGCAGTTTCTCCGCCACCAGCTCGGCCAGCACGGCCTCGGCCACCGGTCCGCCGAAGTCGTCCAGGCACGCGGGCGTCAACGGCATCTCCGACGCCGCGCACGCGAGCTGCGGTCCCAGCACGTAGGGGTTCAGCGGGTCCAGCACCGTCGCCTCGACCGGCCGGTCCAGCACGGCGGCCGGGTTGTGCACCAGGTAGGTGTCCAACGGGTCGTCGCGGGCGACGAAGACCACCAGGGCGCTGTCGCCCGACCGGCCGGCGCGGCCCGCCTGCTGCCAGAACGATGCGAGCGTGCCGGGGAAACCGGCCACCACCACGGCGTCCAGCCCGGCGATGTCGACGCCGAGCTCCAGGGCGTTCGTGGTGGCGACGCCCAGCAGGTCGCCGGTGGACAGCGCCTGCTCGAGCGCCCGCCGCTCCTCGGGCAGGAACCCGCCCCGGTAGGCGGCGACGCGCGACGGCAGCTCGCCGTCCACTTCGGACAGGATGCGCTGGGCGCCCAGCGCGGTCAGCTCCGCGCCCCGCCGGGAGCGCACGAAGGCGAGCGAGCGCGCGCCCTCGACGACGAGGTCGGCGAGGATCCGCGCGGTCTCCGCACCCGCCGACCGCCGCACGGGCGCGCCGTTCTCACCCTCCAGAGAGGTCAGTGGTGGCTCCCACAGCGCGACGGTCCGCGACGCGCGCGGGGAGAAGTCGTCCACCACGGCGGAAACCGGAACGCCGAGCAAACGCTCCGCGGAAGAAGAAGGATCAGCCACAGTGGCCGATGCCAAAACGAAGATCGGGTCCGCGCCGTATTTGCGCGCGACCCGCCGCAGCCGGCGCATCAACAACGCCACGTGCGACCCGAAAACGCCGCGGTAGGAATGGCACTCGTCGATCACCACGTACTTCAGCCGGCGGAAGAACCGCAGCCATTTCGGGTGCTGCGGCAGGATTCCGCGGTGCAGCATGTCCGGGTTGGTGAAGACCCAGTTCGCGTGCGCCTTGACCCAGTCGCGTTCGGCCATCGGGGTGTCGCCGTCGTAGGCCGACGCGCGCACTCCCTTGATCCCCAGCTCGCCGAGGGACCGGAGCTGGTCAGCGCCAAGGGCTTTGGTCGGTGACAGGTACAGCGCCGTGGCTTTCGTGTCCGCCAAAAGAGTGGAAAGCACGGGCAGCTGGTAGGCGAGCGACTTGCCGGACGCGGTGCCCGTCGCGAGCACCACGTGCCGCCCGGACCACGCGAGCGACGCCGCCTCCACCTGGTGCCGCCACGGCTCGCGCACGCCCGTCCCCGTGAAGGCCTCGACCACCGGCGGAGCGGCCCACGACGGCCATTCGACGTGATCAGCCTGCCGCAACGGCAGATCGCGTGCGTGTGTGAGAGGTGACTCCCCGGCGGGCACCCCCGCCAGCACGCGGTCCAGCAGCCGCCGTCCCTGATCCACCACGAGGCGAGCTTCGCACACGACACCGACAGTTCGGCCGGGGCGTAGTCGACTTCCTGCGCGGATAACGGTGTGTGCACGGATCGGGACGGATCGTTGCCTCGTTGCAAGCAACCCATAGACTCCCCGCTCATCGCATCCAATGAGGGATGCGTCACGTCGCGCTGGGCGGCTGGTCTGCCTTGGCGCTGCACATGGCAACTCACCAGGAGGACGGATGTCCCGGCAATTCCTCGCGGAGGGCCTAGAGCTCTCCGGAGGTGATCGCGGCGTCGTAGCCGTGGTCGCCGTGGTCGCCCTGGCTGCTCTCGCCGTCGGGTACGTGCTGCTCAAGGAGGTGCTGGCCGCGGGCCAGGGCACCCCCAAGATGCAGGACATCGCCAAGGCGGTTCAGGAGGGCGCAGCGGCCTACCTCAACAGGCAGTTCCGCACGCTCGGCATCTTTGTCGTGATCGTGTTCGTGCTGCTGTTCGCGCTACCGGCGGATGATTTGGCCGAACGAATCGGCCGATCATTGTTCTTCATCGTCGGTGCCGCGTTCTCGGCGACCATCGGCTACCTGGGCATGTGGTTGTCCACGCGCGCCAACGTGCGTGTCGCAGCCGCCGCGAACGACGGCGAAGGTGGCCGCGAAAAGGCGATGCGCATCGCTTTCCGGACCGGTGGCGTGGTCGGCATGACCACGGTCGGCCTGGGCCTCTTCGGTGCGGCGCTGGTCGTGCTCGTGTACGCGGGCCAGGCCCCGAAGGTCCTCGAGGGCTTCGGCTTCGGCGCGGCGCTGCTCGCGATGTTCATGCGCGTCGGTGGCGGCATCTTCACCAAGGCCGCCGACGTCGGCGCCGACCTCGTCGGCAAGGTCGAGCAGGGCATCCCCGAGGACGACCCCCGCAACGCCGCCACCATCGCGGACAACGTGGGCGACAACGTCGGTGACTGCGCCGGCATGGCCGCGGACCTCTTCGAGTCCTACGCCGTCACGCTGGTCGCGTCGCTGATCCTCGGCACCGCCGCCTTCGGCGCGCAGGGCCTGCTGTTCCCGCTGATCGTTCCCGCGATCGGCGTGCTGACCGCGGTCATCGGCGTCTACACGACGAAGGCGAAGGCGGGCGAGAGCGGCCTGTCGGCCATCAACCGCTCCTTCTACATCTCCGCGGTCATCTCCGCGGTGCTGTGCACCATCGCGGCGTTCGCGTTCCTGCCGAGCTCCTTCGCCGACCTCAACGGCATCAGCGACGCCGTCAAGGCCACCAGCGGCAACCCGGCGCTGATCGCGTCCGTCGCGGTGATCATCGGCATCGTGCTGGCCGGCGTGATCCTGTGGCTGACCGGCTACTACACCGGCACCGAGCACAAGCCGGTCAAGGAGGTCGGCAAGACCTCGCTGACCGGTGCCGCCACGGTGATCCTGTCCGGCATCTCGGTCGGTTTCGAGTCGGCCGTCTACACCGCGCTCGTCATCGGTGCCGCCGTGTACGGCGCGTTCCTGCTCTCCGGCTCGGTCGTCGTCGCGCTGTTCGCCATCGCGCTCGCCGGTTGCGGTCTGCTCACCACCGTCGGTGTCATCGTCGCGATGGACACCTTCGGTCCCGTCTCCGACAACGCTCAGGGCATCGCGGAGATGTCGGGCGACGTGCACGGCGAGGGCGCGCAGATCCTCACCGAGCTCGACGCGGTCGGCAACACGACCAAGGCCATCACCAAGGGCATCGCGATCGCGACGGCCGTGCTCGCCGCGACGGCGCTGTTCGGGTCCTACCAGGACGCGATCACCCAGGCGCTGGTCAAGGTCGGCAACGTCGCCGGTGACCTGCCCGTGTCGTTCAGCAACGTGGTGTTCAGCCCGAACGTGCTGGTCGGCGTCGCCATCGGCGCGGCGGTCGTGTTCATGTTCTCGGGTCTCGCGATCAACGCCGTGACGCGTGCCGCCGGCGCCATCGTGTTCGAGGTGCGCCGCCAGTTCCGCGAGAACCCCGGCATCATGGACTACTCGGTGAAGCCCGAGTACGGCAAGGTCGTCGACATCTGCACCAAGGACTCGCTGCGCGAGCTCGCGACGCCGGGTCTGATGGCCGTGCTCGCCCCGGTCGCCGTCGGCTTCGGCCTCGGCGTCGGCCCCCTGGCCGGCTACCTCGCCGGCGCCATCGCCACCGGCACGCTGATGGCGGTGTTCCTGGCCAACTCCGGTGGTGCCTGGGACAACGCCAAGAAGCTGGTCGAGGACGGCAACCACGGCGGCAAGGGCTCCGACGCCCACGCCGCGACGGTCATCGGCGACACCGTCGGCGACCCGTTCAAGGACACGGCCGGCCCCGCCATCAACCCGCTGATCAAGGTCATGAACCTGGTCTCGGTGCTGATCGCGCCCGCCATCGTCACCTTCTCCATCGGTGACAACGCGTCCGACCCGATCCGCATCGCGATCGCCGTGGTGGCGACGCTGATCATTATCGGCGCGGTCATCGTGTCCAAGCGCCGCGGGACCGCGATCGCGGACACGCCGGCGGAGGTCGTCAGCAACGGCACCGCGTAGTTCCGCCCCCGGCCGGGGTACTTTCGGACATCCCCCCGAAAGTACCCCGACCGAGGAGTCACGACATGAGGCGCAGCCTCGTCGCCACTGCCGCCGCAGCCGCCCTTGCGCTGGCCGGGTGCACCACCGGTGGCAACTCCGGCACATCGTCGACGCCCACGAGCGGCGCGGTCAGCCCCGAGGCCGTCGCCTACATGGACAAGGTCTGCGGCGCCGCCTCGGAGTTCGCCAAGATCGAGAAGACCGCCCCCAAGCTCGACGCTGGCGACTCCACCAAGCTGAAGGCCGAGATGGCCGCCTACATGGGCCAGCTCGCCGACGCCTTCGCCAAGTCCGCCGAGGGCCTCAAGAACGTCGGCCCGTCGCCGGTGGCCGGTGGTGAGGAGGCCGTCACCAAGATGGCCGAGACGTTCACCTCGCTCGGCACCGTCTTCGCCGACGCCAAGGCGAAGGTCGAGCAGGCCGACGCGAACAACGCGACCGGGGGCCTCCAGGCCGCCGGAGAGGCCATCGCGAAGCTCTCCGAGCTGGCCGACCCGCTGCGCGACCTCAAGTCCAACCCCGAGCTGCAGAAGGCCACCCAGACGGCGCCGAAGTGCCAGGAGATGCAGCGCCTCAACCTGACGCCGACGAGCTGAGCGGGGACGTGCCCAGTAACTTCCGGCACATGCGTCCCACAGCCATCGCGCTCATGACGAGCTGCCTGCTCGCGGTCACCGCGTGCACCGGCGGTTCGCCGACGACCTCACCCACCGCGGCCAGCGAGGCCGACGTGGTGGCGTGGACGGACAAGGTCTGCGGTGCCGTCGGCGGCACCGCGGAGGTCATGTCCGACGAGCCGGACCTCGACATGAGCGACCCGGCCACGCTCAAGGCGAGCCTGTCGGACTGGCTCGGCGCGAAGGTCGCCGCCGTCGACAAGTCGATCGCGGACCTCAAGGCGCTCGAGAACGGCCCGCACCCGAGGTCGAAGGAGCTGGTCGGCACCGCCGAGGGCGGCCTGCAGCAGGTCAAGTCGCTGCTCGCCGGCACGAGGTCGAAGCTCGACTCGGCGACCGACGCGAACCAGGCCGTCACCGCGTTCACCGAGATGGTGACCAAGGCGCCGGAGCTCGACCGGGCCGGCGAGGACGTGCGGCGCAAGCTCGACGAGACCGGTCTCGCGGAGGCCGCGCGGAAGGCGGCCGGCTGCAAGGGCCTGGTGGTCTCGTCGTCGTCCGCGCCGACGACCTGACCGGGTGAACCTCCCGGCCGGGGCCGGTGGAAGATGACGTGGTGAGGTCACGTCTGCTCGCCATCGCCCTGGCCGGTGCGCTCGCCCTGACGAGCGCCTGCGGATCCGACGAGGACGAGCCGCTCACCGACTCCCAGGCCCGCTGGGTCGACGCCTTCTGCGGCGGCCTGCTGCCCGGCAAGCGCGCGGGGCAGGAGCTGACGGCCCAGGACCCGGCCGACCCGGCCGCGGTCAAGGCGGCGTACCTGGAGCTCGTCACGGCCAACGCCGCGGCGCTCGCCGACGCGGAGAAGAAGCTCACCGAGCTGGGCCCGCCGTCGGACGAGCTGGAGGACGTCCACGAACGGCTGACGAAGTACGTGGGCGAGTCGGCCAGGTCCTACGCGGCCGCGGAAGCGCCGGTGAAGGCCCTGGAGCCGAACGCGCAGTTCTGGGAGAACGCCGAGAAGGCACTGGCCGGCACCTCGCAGGTGAGCAGGCCGGAAGACCTGCGGGCGACCTTCGACGCCCTGGAGAAGTCGCCCAAGTACTCGGCCGCGATGGCCAAGTCCAAGCCGTGCTCGGAGCTGCAGTCGGGCAGCCGGAACTAGTCGCCCGACCGGCGCATTCACACCTGCACCACTGGTCACAGTCGAACGCCTGTTCTACGCTGTGGGCCGTGGTGGGGCAGCTGTCCTTCTTCTCGGCCGAGGCGCGGAACCCGGCCAAGGCGGACCTCGCCGGCTTCCTCTGCGGGCCGGGCCAGGCCGTCAGCTTCGCGCGCGGCACCGCGGCTCGCGTGTACGTCGAGCTGCTCGACGAGTGGCGGCACCGGCCGCTCAAGCAGGCCTGCGCCGAGCGCGGCGTCACGACCGAGCTCTGCGTCAACGAGGAGGGCACGCGGTTCGTCCGCACGCCGTTCCGCACCGATCTCACCGGACTGGCCGCCCGCTGGCTGGACGGATCCGCCAAGAAGGTGCCGGCCGGCTTCGAGCTGAACGGAGCAGTGCTGCGGGTCTGGGCGCTGGCCGCGGGGAGCTGGATGGAGTCGGCGTACCTGCTCGGTTTGGACCCCAACGCACCACAGACACACCTGCCGTTGCAAAATGCGCTGCTCGCGGCCGGACTTCCGTGCACCCTGGTAGGGGCTCCGGCGTTGCGGGTCACCGGCCGTCGACGGCTGGCACGGCTCGCTGAGCTGGTCGGAAGCCCTCCGCAGGGAGTGGCGATGAGCACCTGGCCGGCGGCCTGAGCGGGCGGTCAGGCATGGTTGTGTCACTCTGTCTCGTCGTACGGGCGTCGCGGATGGTGTGCTTTTCGGCCGACGCTGGGCAACACTGGCGGGCCTGGGAACCGGGTTTGGAAGAGAGCGGGACGGCGAGTGGCTGGATCGACACGGACGAGGAAGAGCGGCGGAGGAGCGGGTGGCACCCGGCGACTGGTGATCGTCGAGTCGCCCACGAAGGCGCGCAAGATCGCCTCCTACCTCGGCGCCAACTTCGTCGTGGAGTCCTCCCGGGGACACATCCGTGACCTGCCGCGCGGTGCCGCCGACGTCCCGGCGAAGTTCAAGGGCCAGTCGTGGGCCCGGCTCGGCGTGGACGTCGACCACGACTTCGAGCCCCTCTACGTCGTCTCCGCCGACAAGAAGTCGCTGGTCACCGAGCTCAAGGAAGCGTTGAAGGACGTCGACGAGCTCTACCTCGCGACAGACGGCGACCGCGAGGGCGAAGCCATCGCGTGGCACCTGCTGGAGACGCTCAAGCCGAAGGTCCCGGTCCGCCGGATGGTGTTCCACGAGATCACCGAGTCCGCGATCCAGGCGGCCGCCGCCAACCCCCGCGACCTCGACCAGGACCTGGTCGACGCCCAGGAGACCCGCCGCATCCTCGACCGCCTCTACGGCTACGAGGTCAGCCCGGTGCTGTGGAAGAAGGTCATGCCGAAGCTCTCGGCCGGCCGCGTGCAGTCCGTGGCGACGCGTCTGGTCGTGGAGCGCGAACGCGAGCGGATGAAGTTCGTCTCGGCGAGCTACTGGGACATCTCCGCGCAGATGGACGCCGGTGCGGACGCCCAGCCGCGCCAGTTCGGCGCGCGTCTCGTGGCGGTCGACGGCACCCGGCTCGCCACCGGCCGCGACTTCGGCTCCGACGGCAAGCTCACCGGCAGGGCCGACGTGGTCGTGCTGGACGAGGCGCAGGCCAGGGCCATCGCGACGGGGCTGCAGGACGCGCCGGTCAAGGTCTCCTCGGTCGAGGAGAAGCCGTACTCGCGCAAGCCGTACCCGCCGTTCATGACCTCGACGTTGCAGCAGGAAGCCGGCCGCAAGCTGCGCTTCTCCGCCGACCGCACGATGCGCACGGCCCAGAAGCTGTACGAGAACGGCTACATCACCTACATGCGAACCGACAGCACCACGCTGTCGGAGACCGCGATCAACGCGGCCCGCACGCAGGCCACGGACCTCTACGGCGCGCAGTACGTCGCGAAGGAGCCGCGCCAGTACACGCGCAAGGTCAAGAACGCGCAGGAGGCCCACGAGGCGATCAGGCCGGCGGGAGAGGTCTTCCGCACGCCCGGCCAGGTGGCCGCCGAGCTCGACTCCGACGAGTTCAAGCTCTACGAGATGATCTGGCAGCGCACGATCGCGTCCCAGATGGCCGACGCGCGGGGCAACACGACCAGCGTGCGCATCCAGGGCCGCGCCGCGACGGGCCAGGAGGTCACGTTCGCCGCGTCCGGCCGCACGATCACGTTCGCCGGCTTCCTCAAGGCCTATGTCGAGACCGTCGACGCCGAGGCGGGCGGTGAGTCGGACGACGCGGAGTCGCGCCTGCCGCAGCTCGTCAAGGACCAGGACCTGACGATCGCGGAGCTGTCCGCGGACGGCCACACCACCTCGCCGCCCTCGCGCTACACCGAGCCGTCGCTGATCAAGACGATGGAGGAGCTCGGCATCGGCCGCCCCTCCACCTACTCGTCGATCATCAGCACCATCCAGGACCGCGGCTACGTGTGGAAGAAGGGCGCCGCGCTGGTCCCGTCCTGGGTGGCGTTCGCCGTGGTCGGGCTGCTGGAGAACCACTTCGGGCGCCTGGTCGACTACGACTTCACCGCGGCGCTGGAGGACGAGCTGGACGGCATCGCCGCCGGTCGTCAGCGCCGCACGACGTGGCTGTCGGGGTTCTACTTCGGCGGCAGCGTCGGCCCGGACGGCTCGATCGGCCGCTCCGGCGGGCTGAAGAAGCTGGTCGGCACGGGTGTCGAGGACATCGACCCGCGCGAGGTCAACTCGATCCCGCTGTTCAGCGACTCGGAGGGCCGCACAGTCGTCGTGCGCGTCGGCCGCTTCGGCCCGTACCTGGAGCGCGAGGTCGACGGGGCCGCGCAGCGCGCGAACCTGCCGGACGACCTGCCGCCGGACGAGCTGACCGGCGAGATCGCCGAGAAGCTGTTCTCGACGCCGCAGGAGGGCCGCTCGCTCGGCACCGACCCGGTCTCGGGCAACGAGATCGTGGCCAAGGAGGGCCGCTTCGGCCCGTACGTGACCGAGGTGCTGCCGGAGGCGGCCGACAACGGGTCGTCGTCGAAGAAGGCGCCGAAGCCGCGCACCGGCTCGCTGTTCAAGTCGATGTCGCTGGACACGGTCACGCTGGAGGACGCGCTCAAGCTGCTGTCCCTGCCGCGCGTGGTCGGCAAGGACCCGGAGACGGGCGCCGAGATCACCGCGCAGAACGGCCGCTACGGCCCGTACCTGAAGAAGGGCACGGACTCGCGGTCGCTCGCGGACGAGTCGCAGATCTTCACGGTCACGCTGGACGAGGCGCTGAAGATCTACGCGGAGCCGAAGAAGCGGGGCCGGTCGGCCGCTGCCGCGCCGCCGTTGCGCGAGCTCGGCAACGACCCGGTGTCCGGCAAGCCGATGGTGATCAAGGACGGCCGGTTCGGGCCGTACGTCACCGACGGCGAGGCGAACGCGTCACTGCGCAAGACGGACAGCGTGGAGACCATCACCGACGAGCGCGCGGCGGAGCTGCTGGCCGAGAAGCGCGCCAAGGGGCCGGTCAAGAAGAAGGCGCCGGCCAAGAAGGCCACCACGGCCGCGAAGAAGCCCGCGGCCAAGAAGGCGCCCGCCAAGTCGAAGAGCTGAGCTGGAGGAGGTGGCGGTGCCGAGCTCCGACTTCGGTCCGGACGGGACCCAGGCCCCGCCGCCTCCCCGGCTGTACCCCGACCCGCTGGCGGGTCTGGTGACCGCCGACGCCCTGATCGCTCCTCAGTGGACGGGGGAGTACTCCACGTCACGTGTGTCGGTGCCGACAACGCCGGCACCCTCGGACGACGTGCGCCAGGCCATCTGGGAGCAGATGGAACGCGAGCGGCGGCAACCGCGCGCCCGCCAGCCCCGCGCGGCCTGGCAGCAGTCGGCGCCGGGCGGGCAAGTGCCTGTCGGGCAACAGCAACAGCCCGCCGGGCAGACCGGTGGGGTGGCCGCGTTCCTCGGTTGCCTGGTCGTGATCGGCTTCTTCGTGCTGGTCCTGATCGCAGTTCTTGGCGCGATCTTCAGCGGATGACGCTGAGAGTGCGGCATCCTGACTCACCACATCCGGTTACGCTGATCGCACGGAGTGGGGCGAGTAGGGGTGACTGAAATTCAGGACGCGGACACCGGAGTGACCGGGGCAGCCCAGGCAGGGCGTGCCCAGTCCAGCGTGTCCACGGTCCACCGGCTGCGCTCGGTGCTCGCCATCAGACCGTTCCGCCGGCTCTGGCTCGTCACCTATCTGTGCAGCGTTGGTGACTGGCTGTCACTGCTCGCGCTGACCGGTCTCGTCTCCGAGATGATGAACAGCTACCGGTGGCAGTCGTTCGCGCTGTCGCTGGTCGTGCTGACCCAGCTCCTGCCGGGCATCCTCTTCGCGCCCATCGGTGGCGTGCTCGCGGACAAGTTCGACCGCCGCAAGGTCATGATGGTCTGCGACGTGCTGCGCGGGTCGCTCTTCATCTCGATCGCGCTGATCGGGTCACCGGTCTGGCTGTTCGTGGCGAACTTCCTGGTGGGCTGCTGCGCGATGCTGTGGATCCCGGCCAAGGAGTCGGCGGTCCCGAACCTGCTGCGCCGCCCCGACCAGGTGGAGTCGGCGAACCAGCTCGGCCTGGTGATGACCTACGGCATCTCGACGATCAGCGGTTTCGGCCTGTACTCGCTGATCGCGGGCATCCCCGCCTACCTGAACCTGCAGGGCGGGAACCTCGAGTTCAACATCGCGACGATCGCCGTCGTGATCAACGGCCTGCTCTACTTCACCTCCGCGATCCTCATCGCGACCCGGCTGCCGGAGCTGTCCGGCCGCGTCTCGGCCAAGAAGAAGGAGGTCGAGGCCGACAAGCCGGGCTTCGTCGCGATGTTCCGCGACGGCATCAGGTTCGCCGCGGCGACGCCGCTGGTCCGCGGCCTGGTCATCGGCATGATCGGCGCGTTCGCCGCGGCCGGTGTCGTGATCGCGACGGCGAAGCTCTACGCGCAGTCGCTGCTGGGTGGCGCCTCGACGTTCGGCCTGCTGTTCGTGGCCGTGTTCGTCGGGCTGGCGATCGGCATGGCGACCGCGCCGCGCCTGGCGCGCAGGCTCGCCTACAACCGGCTGTTCGGCATGACGATCGTGGGCGCCGGCATCACGCTGGTGCTGGTCGCGCTGGCCCCGCACCTGTGGATCGCGCTGCTGACGGTGATGCTGGTCGGCACGTGTGCCGGCGTGGCGTTCCTGACCGGCCTGACGATCGTCGGCTCGCAGGTCGAGGACGAGATGCGCGGCCGCACGGTGGCGCTGATCCAGTCGTTGCTCAAGATCGTGCTGTTCGGCGCGTCCGCGGGCGCGCCGCTGCTGGTCGCGCTGCTGCAGAAGCGCACGGTCAGCGTCTTCGGCCACCCCATGGAGGTCGACGCGACCCGGCCGGTCATGCTCGGCGGCGCGGCCATCGCGATCGTCCTGGGCCTGGTCGCGTACCGGCAGATGGACGACCGCCGGGAGGAGCCGGTGCTGTCGTCGCTGTTCGCGGCGATCCGCGGGCGCCGGCAGAACAAGGGCCTGCTGATCGCGGTCGAGGGCGACACCCGCGAGGACACGTCGGTGCAGGCCCGCCGCCTGGCCGCCGCGCTGCGGGCCGAGGGCCTCGAGGTGCTGCTGGCCGCCGACCCCGAGCACGACGAGCGCCGCCTGCGCACGATGCTGTCCTCCGCCGAGCTGGCCGGGGTGCGCGCGCAGGCTCTCGTGGCCGCCGCCGTCCGTGCCGATGTCGTCGAACGGCAGGTGCGTCCGGCGTTGGACGAGGGCTCCGTCGTCGTGATGGAGCGCTACGTCGACTCACCGCTCGCGCACTTCACCGCCACGAGCTCGCTGGAGCACCAGGAGCTCGAAGGCCTGGTCGACTGGGCGACCGGCCGCCTGCGCCCGGACCTCACGATCCTGCTCGACCGCCCGGTCGCCGACGGCAAGTCGATCGCCCTGGAACACCACTGGCGCGTCCAGCGGCTGCTGAGCGAGATGGCGGCGTCCGACCCGGACCGCTACGTCGTGGTCGAGGCCGACGGCGACGCCGACGTGATCGCCGAACGGGTGCGCGCCGCCATCGTGCCGCTGCTCGCGACCCGCAAGCGGGCGGTCCCCGAAGCCGCGGTCTGATCGTCCGCTGGAAGACTGGACCCATGAGCGTGTGGGACGAGGTGGTCGGCCAGCCGGACGCGGTGGCAACCCTGTCCGCGGCCGCCGAAGCCGCGGCCGTGATCGTCGCGGGCGGCACCCCGGCACCCGGCGTGATGACGCACGCCTGGCTCTTCACCGGGCCGCCCGGATCCGGTCGCTCGTCCACCGCGCGCGCGTTCGCCGGTGCCCTGCAGTGCGTGGTGACCGACGACAGGCCCGGCTGCGGCGAGTGCAACGGCTGCCGCACGACGCTGCACGGCACCCACGCCGACGTGCGGGTGGTGGCGCCGGAAGGCCTGTCGATCTCGGTCGCCGAGATGCGCTCGCTGGTCCAGATCTCCGCCCGCCGGCCCACGTCGGGGCGGTGGCAGGTGGTGATCATCGAGGACGCGGACCGGCTGACCGAGGGCGCGGCCAACGCCCTGCTCAAAGCGGTGGAGGAACCGCCGGAGCGGACGGTGTTCCTGCTGTGCGCGCCCTCCGCGCACCCCGACGACGTGTCGGTGACCATCCGGTCGCGGTGCCGCCTGGTGTCCCTGGGGTCACCGCGGTCCGCCGCCATCGCGACGGCGCTGGAGACCGTCGACGGGGTGCCGCCGGAGATGGCGCAGTGGGCGGCTTCGGTGTGCGGCGGGCACGTCGGGCGGGCGCGGAGGCTGGCGCTGGACGAGCAGACCCGCGACCGGCGTGAGTCCGTGCTGCGGATCCCGCTGGCCCTCCGCAAGCCCGCCGACGTCTTCACCTGCGCCGACGAGCTGATCAAGGCCGCGGAGGAGGACGCCAGCACGGCCAACGAGGCCCGTGACGAGGCCGAGCGGGAAGCCCTCGAAACCGCCATGGGAGCCGGTGGCACCGGCAAGGGCACGGCGGCCGCCGGCCGTGGCGCCAAGGGCGCGTTGAAGGACCTGGAGAAGCGGCAGAAGTCGCGCGCCACCCGGACCCAGCGCGACTCGCTGGACATGGCCCTGGTGGACCTGGCGGGGTTCTACCGGGACGCGCTGGTGACCAAGACCGGGTCGGAGGCCGCGTTGATGCACCCGGACCGGGCCTCGGACTCCCGGACCGCTGCCGCGCAGTGGTCGCAGGAGTCGATCCTGCGGCGGCTGGAGGCGGTGCTGGCCTGCCGGGAGGCGATCGAGGTCAACGTGAAGCCGCGCATCGCGATCGAGGCGATGGTCACGACGCTGCACCGCGGCTGACCGCGTTCGCGTCGGAACGTCAGATCCAGCCGAGCGCGGCGGACACGTCGTCCGCCGCCCGCAGCACCCGCGGACCCAGCGCGATCAGCTGTTGCAGCGAGTGCTCCGACGAGGACGCCGACAGCCCGCCGACCACCGCCCCGGTGTGGTTGCGCACCGCCGCGCCGACGCACCGGACGCCGGCCTCGTTCTCCTCGTCGTCCATCGCGAACCGCGACCGCCGCACCCTCACGAGCTGCGCCTTCAGCCGCTCCACCGAGGTGATCGTGTGCGGGGTGCGGCCGGGCAGCCCGGTCCGCGAGAGGTAGGCGTCGAGCTCGGCCGCGGAGAGCGAGGCCAGCACCGCCTTGCCGATGGCCGTCCCGTGCGCGGGCAGGGACGTGCCGAGCCGGGACGTGCCGAGCCGGGACGGCTTGTCGGCCGCGACCTCGTCCACGCGGACCAGCTCGTCGCCGAACAGCACGGCCAGGTGCACCGCGCACCCCGTGGACTCCTGCAACGAACGCAGGAACGGCCGCGCCCGCTCCACCGTGTCCGCGCTGGCGCTGATCTGCATCTGGGATGCCTTCCGGTCGGAAGGCGGCGGTGCCGACCATGCAACTACGTTCCGCCGACCGGAACAAGACGTCCTCAGCCTTGCGAGGTACCCGGAGGGCGGGTGCGCGACCGGCCCCTGGCCGGCAGCGCGGCGACGAGGACCACGCCCGCGAGCAGCAGTCCCGTGCCGGTCCAGAACAGCGGGATGGACTGGTACGCGGCGTTGGTCTGAGCGAGCGGCGGCGCCTTCACGGGCGGCGCGGCCGGCCCGCCGGGCTGTTCCGGCGCGGTCGTCCGCGGCGGCTGGGCCGTTCCGCAGACCACGCCGCCCCGCGGTGCCGCGGCCCGCACGATCTGCTCGCCCAGCGAGATCTGCGCGAGCGCCGTCGGCAGGTTCGGCAGCTTGAGCTTGTCGGTCGGCAGCAGCTGCACGTCGAGCATCCGCGCCGTCGCCCCGAGCTGGAACCCGCTGAACCCGTTGCCCGTGAACGCGGCCTTCTTCTCGTTCAGCCCGGCGATCTGCAACTTGACCACGACCAGGTCCAGCAGCAGCGGGATGTCCAGCGTGGGACGCGCGGCGTCCAGCGTGCCGAGCTCCTTGCCGTTCTGGCTGACCTTGAGCACCGGCGCCGTGTAGGTGATCTTCGACGTCGTCTCGTCCCCGGTGGCCGTCGCGGTGAGCGTCGGCGGTGAGATCACGTCGATCTTGATGCCCCCGGCCAGCTCGACACCGGCCGCGCGCATCGTCGACGTCGACTCGACGGCCTTGTTCCCGCTGCCCGGCAGGTCGACCAGCCTGACGACGGAGCTCGCCTCGAACGTGTCCGGGATGCTGACCAGGCTGGTCCTGACCGGCAACGGCACCTCGGCCGGCAACGCGCTGAGCACCTGCAACCCGGCGAGCGAGGTGCGCGCGGTGGCCAACGGGCTGACGCACGGCCCCAGCTTGTCGTCCCACCGCGCGTGCACGCTGCCGTTGAGCAGGCTCAGCTTGGCGAGCGGCGTCTCGGGGATCGGCAGGCCCCCGGTGGCCGGCCGCGGGTTGTCCGGGATCGCCGTCTGCACGAGCGTCCCCGGTGACTGCGGCGACCGCCCCGCCACCGCGAAGCCGAACGGGCTGGCCTGCGTCACGACCCGCTCGGTGGTGAGGAACGCCTCGGTGTTGACCTGCGCGCTCGCGAGCCCCAGCCCGAACTCGGTGACCGATTGCTTCGGCAGCTGCTCGCCGAGCCCGGGAAGGATCGTGCTCGTCGGCACCCCGCCCGGCCCGAGCCGCACCACGCTGAGCCCGGTCCCCGCATCTCCGACCGCGTGCGCGAGCGACTGGGCACCGTTCGGCGCCGACGCGGGCGGCTGGTCCGGGTCCCGCGGTCCGGGCACCGGCGTGGTGGGAGGCTGCGCGAGCGCGGGGGCCGCGGCGAGTGCGAACAGCAACCCGGCCAGCGGCACGGACAACGAACGGCGCATGAACCACTCCTCAGCGGTCAGGATGTGGTGACATCGGTCACGGTCCGTTCAACGAAGCGGACCCCCGTGAGTGACGGGTCCGAAGGTCGGCTATAGTTATCGCGTCTCGCCGCCTTAGCTCAGTCGGCCAGAGCGGCTCACTCGTAATGAGCAGGTCATCGGTTCGATTCCGATAGGCGGCTCGGTGAGACGGAAGGGCCAGGTCATTCGTGACCTGGCCCTTCCTCTGTTCTCAGCCGCAGGCGGCGAGCGCCTGTTCCAGCGCCGTCCGTTCCGCCGGGGCGACAGTCAGCCGGTAGGCGGCTTTCACCGTCACGTAAATGCGCCCGTAAGAACACGTGTAGGCGGCATTGGGCGGCATCCACTCGTCCGGCGTCTTGTCGCCCTTCGACTGGTTGACCTTCCCGGACACCGCGACGAGGTTGCGCAGGTCGTTGGCCGCGGCCACCCGCTGCTCGGGCGCCCACGCCGCCGCGCCGCTGCGCCACATCTCGGCCAGCGGCACGACGTGGTCGATCTGGATCTTCGAGACGCCGCTGATCTGCGAGCCGGTGTAGGGGTCGTCCAACGTGCCCGACTGCACGCCGCAGCGGCCGGGTTTGCGCTCCACCGCCGTCAGGTCGCGGGCCAGCACCTGGCTCCGCTGGTCGCAGCCGTCGCCGTCGGTGTCGAACCACGGCTGACCGAACACGCACGCTTTGCCGTTGCCGCAGTCGCGCACGTATCCGTCCAGACGGCCCGGTGTGGCCAGAGGTAGTGCCGCGAGAGAGGTGCGCGCTGCCGTGGCGTCGAGGGTGCCCGCCGGTACGCGGTCGACTTGGGTGCCGGGTGACGGCGACGGCAGGGAGAGCGTGGAACAGCCGGTCAACAGGATGATCAGCAATAGCCACCGCATGGGAGGGGCATACCCGCCATCATCGACTGCGATGGCCGCTCAACGGCGTAACTCCGGGGGACGAGATGTCCGATGTCAACGCGCTCGCAGACCGCCTCTTCGCCACGATCCTCGACCGCTACCCGGTCGATGCCGCCCTCATGGGCTTCGACCTCGGCCACGAGTCGCTCACCGACCACAGCGAGGAGGCCGGTCATCGCTACCGGGAACGGCTCCGGGACATCGGTGACGCCGCGCGGCGGATCAGGCCGGGGACGTTGTCCGACCGCATGACCCTCGGGATCGTCCTGCACGAGGTGCGGACCCAGATCGACGACGTCGAGTCCCGGCAGGTCGAGTTCGGGATCAGCGCCAACATCCGCACCACGGTCCCGGGCACGCTGGCGTGCCTGCCGCGCCTGCCCGTCGACACACCGCGGCGCCGGGCCGGGTACCTGCGGCGGCTGCGCGGCCTCGACGGGTTCTTCGCGACGTTGATCGCGCGTCATCGCCGGGGGTTCGAGGACGGTCTCCTGCCGGTGCGGCACCTGGTGGAGCAGGCCGTCGAGCTGATGGACGGGCATCTGCGCGACCTCGGCGCGTTCGACGTCGTGGACGGCGGGGGCGAGGTCGTCCGGTCCGCGATCCGGAGCTACCGCGACTTCCTCGTCGCCGAGGCGGTGCCGCTGGGACGCGACGCCGCGCACGCCGGGCTGTGCTGGTTGCCGGACGGAGATGCGGTGTACCGCAAGAAGATCCGTGCCCACACGACCGAGGACCTCGACCCGGAAGACCTGCATGCCACCGGCGTCGAGCTGGTCGAGGAGCTCAAGCGGGAGTTCGCGCGGTACGGCGACGACGTGTTCCACCGCATCCGCGACGATCCGCGGTTCCGCCACACCGATGCCGGGGAGGTGCTCGACGCCGCGCGGAAGGCCGTCGCGAAGGCCGAAGCCGTGGCGCCGCAGTGGTTCCGGACCACGCCGGACGCCCCGTGCGTGGTCCGGGAAGCGCCACCGGCGGTGCCCGCGCACGTGCCGCCGCACTACTTCCCGGCCGCCGAGGACGGCAGCCGTCCCGGCACGTACTTCGTCAACACCAAGGAGCCGCACACCCGCCTCAGGATCAAGGACGAGGCCACGGCCTTCCACGAGGCCGTGCCGGGTCACCACTTCGAGCACTCCAGGGCGGCGCTGCTCGAGGACGTTCCCGTCTTGCGGCGCAAGGCGCCGATCAGCGTGTTCAGCGAGGGCTGGGCGCTGTACTGCGAGCGCCTCGCCGACGAGATGGGCCTGTACAGCAGCGACGAGTCCCGGCTCGGCATGCTCACGATGGACGCCATGCGCGCGGGCCGGCTCGTCGTCGACACCGGGTTGCACGCCCGAGGGTGGAGCCGTGCGCGGGCCGTCCGCTACCTCGCCGAGAACACGCCGATGACGTCGGCGCAGATCGAGTCCGAAGTGGACCGCTACGTGGCCGAACCCGGACAGGCGCTCGCGTACGCGGTGGGCCGCCTGAAGTTCCGGGAGCTGCGGCGCAAGGCCGAGGACGCGGGCAAGGACGTGCGGGACTTCCACGAGGTCGTGCTGAGCCAGGGCAGGCTCACGCTCGCGCTGCTCGACGACGTCGTGACCGAGTGGATCGCCGGTAGCTGACGGCCGGCCCGACTCGACGGGATCGTCACACCGCGACTGGCAGACTGCCGCGCATGAAGCCAGCCGCGGCTGCTGCCGCACTGCTCCTGCTCGTCGCCTCCTGCAGCGCGAGCGAACCCGAGTTGCCGCCGGTCGAGCTGCCGCCGTCCGGCGGGAAGTTCGACTACCAGATCGGCGGGGTCTACCAGCCGGAGGCGCGGGTCAAGATCGTCGTGCGCGACCGCGGCAAGAGTCCCGTCGGCGACCGCTACAACATCTGCTACCTCAACGCCCTGCAGACGCAGCCGGACCCGATGGACGGCGGCCTGAGCTGGTGGCGGCAGCACCACGGCGACCTGCTGGTCAAGAAGCCGGACGGCGAGCCGGTGATCGACCCGGAGTGGGACGAGGGCATCCTCGACATCTCCACCGCCGACAAGCGCGGCAAGATCCTGGAGATCCAGAAGAAGTGGATCGACGGGTGCAAGACGTCGCGCTACCAGGCGATCGAGGCGGACAACCTCGACTCGCACACGCGTGCCGCCGGGGCGTTCGACATCAACGCCACCAAGGAGTTCATGAAGTCGTTCGTCCGGCACGCCCACGAGAAGGGGCTCGCGGTCGCGCAGAAGAACGGCGGCGAGCTGGGCGACTCCGGCAAGAAGTACATCGGGTTCGACTTCGCCATCACCGAGGACTGCCAGGCGAACGACGAGTGCGCCCCCTACGCCGACGCGTTCGGGGACAAGTACTTCCAGATCGAGTACACCGACGAGGCGTTCCGGAAGTCCTGCACCGATCGCGGCGGACGGGTCTCCGTCATCCGCCGCGACCGGGCCGTGGTGCCGTACGGGCACCCGGACTACGTCTACGAGGCCTGCCCGCCGGCCTGATTCCCGACAGCGTGATCGAGGAACGCCTGCCACTTCTCGGCCTGCCCGGTGGCGTCACCGAAGAGGTGGTGCCCGACGGCGCTGGTGCCGTGGAAGCGGTACAGCCCGTCCGGACCGCGCACGCCGAGGAAGTTGTGCGCGTCGTGCCGGACGACGTAGTCGACGACACCGGTGACGCCGAACGGCTCGATCGTGACCGGCGAGCCGGCCTCGGCGTCCGAGGGGATGCCGAGCGCCCGCATCAGCACCGGCCAGTTGTCGGCGCCCTCCGGCTGCTGCGGCCACTGCGCGAACACGTAGGTGCCGGGCCGGCCAGCGAAGTGCTTGACGTACTGGGCCATCGTGAAGAGGTACATGTCCCAGCCCTTGGAGCTCTGGTCGAGGTACTCGTCGCCCCAGCCGTCGCCGAGGATGCCGCTGTGCACGAACCGCAGCACGGTCGAGCCCTGGTCACGGCCCTCGACGAGGAACTCCATCGCGTGGAACGTGCCGTCCTCGCCCTTGTCGCTCTCGTAGGCGAGGTGCTTGCCCGGCTCCCAGGCGGTGATCGTCGAGGCCTCCTGGAAGAAGCCCATGTCGATCGACATGCGGCCGCCGAGGCGCCCGTCGACGGTGTGGGGACCCATGAACCACGAGTCGATGCCGGGCCCGGTCGCGATGGCCTCCCAGACCTGCTCCGGGGTCCCCTCGACCTCGACTTCCTTCTTGATCTCGAACTCGCGGGTCACGACTCCTCCTCCTTGGCGCTCACGCTCGGGTGCAGGGCGACGACGACTCGGTGCGGTCGCCCTCCTTCGGCCTGTTCGTCGTGGTACTTGGCGACGAGCTTCGTCACGCACGTGGCGAGCTCTTCGGCGAATGCCGCGCGGTCTGCCGCTGTGGCGAACCGGATCTCGCCGTCGAGGGCGAAGGTCGCGAGCCGCTTCTTCGCCTTGGTCGCACCCGTGATCAGCGAACCGACGTCGCGCACCAGCCTGGCCGAGACGGCCAGCAGCCATCGTGCGGACAGGCGGTCGGGTGAGCGCGCCGGATCCGGCTGCACGGCCGCGAGCGCCGTCGGGGAGATGACGTAGGACGCCGCGGTCGCCTGCATCAGGCGCTCGGTGACGTTGCCCTTGCGCCGTTCCTCGACGAGCTCCACCAGGCCGTGCTGCTCCAGCGCGCGCAGGTGGTAGTTCACCTTCTGCCTGGGCAGACCCACCTTCGCGGCGAGCATCGTCGCCGATGCCGGCTCTGCCAGCTCCGCGAGCAGCCGCGCTCGCACCGGGTCCAGCGACACCTCGGCCGCGGAGGGGTCTTCGATCACCGCCACTTCGAACATGGCACCAGCGTCACACCGAAAACAAATTTAGTCAAGAACTGTCTAGCTGTCGGTGGCTTTGCTCCACCCGAGTGGCGTTGGAGGCGGTACCGTAAGCGATGTCTCGATTGGTCGTTGCTTGTTCGCAACCCCTGAGGAGACGAGATGATCATGATGCTGGTCCTGACCCTGCTGGCCCTGCCGTTCGCCCTGACCGCGGCCAACGTGGGCAGACGCAGGTGGGTGCGCAAGAGGGGCGTCGCCAGGGTGCGCGCCGAGCTCGACGCCTTTCACGCCGAGCTGGCGCGTCAGGGGCTGAGTCACTTCTGGGGTCGCTGAGCCTTCGCGAGCACGTTCCCCGACGGCGAGATCCGGGTGACGACGTCGCCGTAGCGGTCCAGAAGCGCGGCCGCGACGGTCTCCGGTGAGCCGACGACGGCGAACTCGGCCAGCACCTCGTCGGTGATCAGCTCACTCATCTCCGCCCACTGCTGCCGCCGCGACATGCGGTGCAGCTCCTCGTGCAGCGCTCCCCAGCCGTGCAGGTCCAGCACCGGCTTGTAGGCGGGCGTCGACCCGTAGAACGCGATCTGCCGCTTGACGGCGGCGACCTCCTCGTCCGTCGAGGCCGTGAACGCCGGCCCGCTGATCTCGAAGCCCGCCAGCGACTTGCCCACCTTCGCGCGGCCGCGCTCCAGCGCCGGCAGCGTCACCTCGCGCAGGTACCGCTCGGTCGTGAAGTTGTGGCACAGGAACCCGTCCGCGACCTCGCCCGCCACCTCGGTCATCCGCTCGCCGACGCCCGCCAGGTAGATCGGCGCGGTGCCGTGCGGGTTCGGGCCGGGATCGAAGAACGGCGTCATCAGCGTGTGCTTGTAGAACTCGCCGCGGAACGCCAGCCGCCCGCCCGTCTCCCACGCGTGCCAGATCGCCCGGACGGCCAGCACGAACTCGCGCATCCGCGCGGCGGGCCTGCTCCACGGCATCGCGAAGCGCTTGGTGATGTGTGCTTCGACCTGCGAGCCCAGGCCGAGGCTGAAGCGGCCCCCGGACAGCAGGCGCAGGTCGTTCGCCGTGGTGGCGATGGTCATGGGGTTGCGCGCGAACGCCACCGCGATCGCCGTGCCGAGCTCGATCCGCTCGGTCGCCGCGGCGGCGCCGGCCAGCGCCAGGAACGGGTCGTGCTTGGTCTCGGCGAGCCAGAACCCGTCGTAGCCGTGGTCCTCCGCGCTCTTCGCGAGGGACCCGGCGGCGGCGGGGGTGTAGTCGACGGCACTGCTGTCCAGCTTCATGCCGCTGAGGTTATTGGCGGTGCCGGTACTCGCAGGCGATGCCGTTGCGGTTCTCGTCGAGCTCGACGCGGTAGCCGGGCTGACCCCAGTGCAGCGGTGCCGCGCCGGCCCGCCTGGCCTCGTCGCAGCTCGCGTAGAAGACCTGCCTCGGTCCGGGCTGCGTCGTCGTGGTCGTGGGCTTCGGTTTTGCCGTGGTGGGGACCGGGGCCGGAGGCGGCGGGGGAGGAGGGGCGGGGGTCTCGGTGGCGTCCTTGCCGCCGCACGGCGGGCCCCACAGGCCCATCGGCACCCGTTGCGCGGCCCCCTCGGCTTCCGCCTGCGCCGCCGTCGGGGTGCCCGCGGTGCGCGCGGCGCCGTTGCCCAGTGCGAGCAACGCGTAGTCCGTGCCGTCCGCCAGGCTGAGCGCGCCGGTGGTCCGGTCGTAGCGCACCTGCTGGTTCAGCAGCATGCTCTTCGCGAAGCTCGCGGCCGCCTCCGCCCAGCACGCTCCCGGCTGGGCGAGACCGCCGACCTCGGCTTTCGACCCGTCGGACAGCAGCACCGAACGGCCGTCGACGATCGACGTCACGCTGATGCCGAGCTGGGCGGGTGGCACGGAGACCGATGTCGGCGAGGAGACCGGCACGTCCTCGGCGGGCTTCTCCACGGCGATGGGGGTCGACTGCTGCGCCTGCGCGCCGCATCCCGCGGTGAGCACGACCAGCAGGACCCCGCCGCCCACAGTTCTCCACCCCGACATGGCCCCGAGAATGCCTGGTAGGCGCGGTGCGGCCAAGGTTACGTATTTGGCCCGGATCGGTTCATCGGTAGTCCGAACTGAAATACGGAGACGCCCAGTTCAGCGTGCGGGCTTCAACGTCCAGACGACGGTCATCTCGCCGGTGGTCACGCCCTCGGCGTTGGTGATCGTGACGCTCACCGGGAACTCCGGTCGCGTGCCCGACTCCAGGTCGGCCAGCACGTCGTCCGCGGAGCGGCCCAGCACGGCCTCGGCGCGCAGAACGCCGAGCGCGAGCTTCTTGTAGGCGATATCCGCCTTGGCGACCAGCGGCGTGGCCTTGTCCAGGTGGGCGGCGAACGCGGCCATCACGACGGCGCCCGACGCGGTCTCGGCGAGGCCGAACATCATCGCGGCGTGCGGGCCGCCGACGTGGTTGCGCAGCGTCTCGTCGTCCGGCAGCGACGCGACGACGCGGTCGGCGGAGACCTCCTCGAACTCGATGCCGGTGGTCTTCACCCACGGCACGGCCTGCTTCATGGCGTCGGCGACGAACGACACGTCTTGGCTCATGAGAGGGATGCTACCGGCGAGTAACCCAACGCAGCTACCTGTCGGTAACAACCACCGTCCGCGTCCGTACCACTCCGCGGTGGAGTGAGACTCGGAACTCACTTGCGTTCTGTCGAACCGGGATGGATGCTTGTACAGAGCAACTAATTGGGTGATACAAGCAACGAGGTGTCAGGTGGTCGATCCGGGCAGGTGCACTGGCGTCGATCCGGAGCTCGAGCTCGCGGATCGGGTCGGCATGGCGATGGTGCGGCTGAACAAGATGCACGCCCAGGTCGCACACCAGATGGCCAAGCAGGGCATGGACAAGTCCGCCTTCGTGCTCCTCGCGACGCTCTCCGGTCTCGGTGAGTGCCGCTCGAGCTCGCTCGCGGAGGCGGTCCTCTCCGACCCGTCCACGGTCAGCCGCCAGGTGGCGGGACTGGTGAAGGACGGGCTCGTCGAGAGGCGTGCTGACCCGGCGGACGGCCGGGCCAGCGTTCTCGCGGTCACCGAAGCGGGCCGCGAGCTGATCCTGAACCGACGCCGGGAGCGCAACGAGGCGATCCAGCAGGTGTTCGCGGACTGGGCCGACGAGGAGTTCAAGGGCTTCGCGGACCTGTTCGAACGCTTCGTCCACGACTACGAGCGCAAGATTCCGGCGCTCTTGACCGACCGCGGGACGGGGACCCGCGCAGGAGGGGAAGACTAGAGATGTCACAGACGACCGATGCGGCGACACCCGCGCCAGGGGTCTCCCTGACGCATCGCCAAATCCTGACGGTGCTGTCCGGCCTGCTGCTGGGCATGTTCCTCGCGGCGTTGGACCAGATGATCATCGCCAGCGCCATGAAGACCATCGCCGACCAGCTGCACGGCCAGACGCTGCAGGCGTGGGCGACGACCTCCTACCTGATCACCGCGACCATCACGACCCCGTTGTACGGCAAGCTGTCCGACATCTACGGGCGCAAGCCGATGTACCTCGCGGCGATCTCGCTGTTCCTGCTCGGCTCGCTGCTCGCGGGCATCGCGACGTCGATGTACGAGCTCGCGGCGTTCCGCGCGGTGCAGGGCCTCGGCGCCGGCGGTCTGATGTCGCTCGCGTTCGCGATCATGGCGGACATCATCTCGCCGCGTGAGCGCAGCAAGTACTCGGCCTACTTCATGGCCGTGTTCGGCTCGGCCAGCGTGCTCGGCCCGGTCATCGGCGGCGTCTTCGCCGGCCTCGACACGTTCTTCGGCGTCACCGGGTGGCGCTGGGTGTTCCTGGTGAACGTCCCGATCGCGCTGCTCGCGCTGTTCGTCGTCGCCCGCGTGCTGAACATCCCGCACAACCGGGTGAACCACCGCATCGACTTCGGCGGCGCCATCGCGCTGACCGTGGGCCTGGTGCCGCTGCTGATCGTGGCCGAGCAGGGCCGCGAGTGGGGCTGGGCGTCGCCGACCTCGATCGCGATGTACGTGGTGGGCGTGCTCGGCCTGGTGGCGTTCGCGTGGGTCGAGAGCCGCATGGGCGACGAGGCGCTGCTGCCGATCCGGCTGTTCCGCAACCACACGTTCGCGCTCGGCAACACGATCAACTTCGTGCTCGGCATCGGCATGTTCGGCGGCATGGTCTCCATCCCGCTGTACCTGCAGATCGTGAAGGGCGTCTCGCCGACCACCGCGGGGCTGATGCTGCTGCCGATGACGTTCGGCATCATGTCGGCCACCGCGATCGCCGGAAAGGTGACCTCGTCGACCGGCCGCTACAAGATCTTCCCGATCATCGGCGCCGGCCTGATGGCGATCGCGTTGTTCCTGTTCAGCACGATCGGCACGGACACGCCGAACTGGCTGACCATGATCTACATGTTCGTCATGGGCGCCGGCCTGGGCCAGTGCATGCAGACGCTGCTGCTGGCGATCCAGAACGACTCCGAGCCGCGCGACATGGGCGTGGCGACGGCCTCGGCGACGTTCTTCCGCCAGATCGGCGGCACCGTCGGCACCGCGGTGTTCCTGTCGATCCTGTTCAGCACGGTCGGCGACAAGATCGCGGAGGGCCTGCGGACCGCGATGCAGACCGAGGCGTTCAAGGTGGCGCTGACCCACAACCCGGAGTTCGCGAAGACGCTCCAGGGCGGCGGCACCGGCGTGGACATCAACAACACCGAGTTCCTCAACGGCCTCGACCCGGTGCTGGCGCGGCCGTTCCTCGACGGCTTCTCCAGCGCGATCGACCTGGTGTTCCTCACCGGCGGGATCGTGATGGTGGCGGCGTTCGTCCTCGTGTGGTTCCTGCGCGAGAAGCCGCTGTCGACCAGGTCCGGCCTGGAGCGGGTGGCGGACGCGGAGGCCGTCGCGGTCTGAGTCAGGGCGTGAAAAAGGGGGCCGCGCTGCGCGCGGCCCCCTTTTCCCGTGTGTTCAGTGCAGCGTTTCGCCGCGCGCCTCGGCGTCCTTGAGGCGCTGGTAGGAGCGGTGGATCTCGGCCTCGGCCTCGGTGCGGCCCACCCAGGTCGCGCCCTCGACGCTCTTGCCGGGCTCGAGGTCCTTGTAGACCTCGAAGAAGTGCTGGATCTCCAGGCGGTCGAACTCCGCCAGGTGATGGATGTCGCGCAGGTGCTCGTGCCGCGGGTCGAAGGCCGGGACGCACAGAACCTTGTCGTCGCCGCCCTTCTCGTCGGTCATGCGGAACATGCCGATGGCACGGGCCGCGATCAGGCAGCCGGGGAACGTCGGCTCCTGGACGAGAACGAGGGCGTCCAGCGGGTCGCCGTCCTCACCCAGGGTGTTCTCGATGAACCCGTAGTCAGCCGGGTACTGCGTCGACGTGAACAACGTGCGGTCGAGGCGGATGCGACCAGACTTGTGGTCCACCTCGTACTTGTTGCGCACGCCCTTGGGGATCTCGATCAGGACGTCGAACTCCACTGGTCCTCGCTCATGTAGCCCATTCGTGACGCCCACTAGTGTGGACCACGACGCCCTGTCAACCCTCATCGGAGCGGCGGCCGGAGGGTGTGAGATTGCCCGTACCGAGCTGACGGAGGTCCACTTGCCGGACGAGCCCCAGTGGCCGACCGAGGACGACGACGCCGGATCGGCCGGCGCGCCCTCGGAGTCGACGCTGCAGGTCAACCGCCCTCCCGTCGAGCAGCCGACGATGCGGTTCCCCCTGGCCCCGGTCCTGGCCGCACCGTCCACACAGGAGCCCCCGCGCTCGTCGCCCGTCCGGCAGACGGCGGCGGGTGCCGGTTCCCGGCCCGGTGGGTCCGGTGGGTCCTCCGGTGGTTCTGCGGGTGGTTCCGCAGCGGGTTCGGGCAGGTCAGCGGGTGGGAAGTCTCACTCGGGGATTGGTGCGGAAGGCGGCCAACCTCGGGCGGTCCCGGTTTCCGCGCGTCCGGCGGACTCCGGGGAGGCGCTGCGTGCGGCGCCGGTGCGGATCGCGCCGGGCGGCAGCGCCCGGCAGCCCGCGGCGGTCGTGGAGCCGAGGGGCGACCAGACCCGCGTGGTTCCCAAGCCCGGTGTGGTCTCGAAGCCCGGGGTGGTCTCGAAGCCTGACGCGGCCGCCACGCCCGACGTGGTTCGCCCGGGGGAGGCCGGACTCAAGTCCGAGGGGGCTCGCGGAGGAGAGGCTTCCCGGTCCGAAGCCGCTCCCAGGGGCGAGGCTGCTTCCCAGGCCGAGGCCGCTCGTGGAGGCGAGGCCGCTCGTGGAGGCGAGGCCGCTCGTGGAGGCGAGGCCGGCTCCAAGCCCGAGGCGGCTCCTGGGGGCCAGGCCGTTCGCAAGCCGGAGGCGGCTCGTAGGGGCGAGGCCGCTTCTGGTGGAGAGGCTGCTCGTGGAGGCGAGGCTGCTTCCCAGGCCGAGGCAGCTCGTCGAGGTGAGGCTCCTTCCCGGTCCGAGGGGGTCCACAAGGGCGAGGCTGCTCCTGCGCCTGAGGTGGCCCGTCGGGGCGAGGTCGCTCCCGAGCCTGAGGCGGCCCGTAGAGGCGAGGTCGCTCCCGAGTCCGAGGGAGCCCGCGGGGGTGAGGTCGCTTCCCGGTCCGAGGGGGTCCACAACGGCGAGGCTGCTCCTGCGCCTGAGATGGCCCGCAGAGGTGAGGTCGCTCCCCGGTCCGAAGTGGCCTACAGGGGCGAGGCTGTCTCCAGGCCCGACGCGGCGCGTAGGGGCGAGGTCGCTCCCAGAACCGAGGTGGACCGCGGGGGTGAGGTCGCTTCCGAGTCCGAGGGCACCCGCAGTGGCGAGGCTGCTCTCAAGCCTGAAGTGCTCCGCCGAGGTGAGGCTGGGTTCAAGCCAGAGGTGGCCCGTGGAGGCGAGGCGGCTCCCAAGGCCGAGGCGGCTCCCAAGCCCGAGGCGGCTCCCAAGTCCGAGGCGGCTCCCAAGTCCGAGGCGGCTCGCAGGGGCGAGGCCGCTGCCCAGCCCGAGGCAGCTCGCGGCGGCGAAGTTGTCCACAGATCCGAAGTTGTCCACAGGGGTGACCAGAAGACGACCGAACTGTCGGTCCCACCTGGCAAAGTTGAAATCGGGGGACCCCAGGGAGGGGACCCTCGCGCGAGCATGGTCGCCAACGCCAAGACGGCGCGGGTCGACCAGCTACCGCAGTCGGAGCGGTCGTGGTTCGACCAGACGGCCAGGCCGGACCAGCAGCGTCCGGACCAGCAGCGTTCCGGCCAGCAGCGTTCTGGGCCGCGCGTCGAGCAGCAGCAACGCGGTGAGCAGCAGCGTCCTGACCAGCGTCAGCAGCGCCCCGAGCCGCAGCCCGTCCCGACGATGCGCGTCGACCAGCTCCAGCGCCACGAGCCGACGCGCCGGGAACCGCTGAGGCACGAGCAGACCGGCCAGGAGCCCCAGCGCCAGGAGTGGCAGCGCCAGGAACCGTCGCGCTTCGAGCAGTCCCAGCGCCCACAGCCACCCCGCCCAGACCAGCCGCAACGTCCCAACGGGTCCCAGCGCCCAGAGCCCCAGCGCCCCGACCAGCACCGCCCCGACCAGCACCGCCCCGACCAGCACCGCCCCGGCCAGCCCCAGCGCCCCGCCCCCAAGCCCGAGCGCGAAGACCTCCCCGTCACGGGCTACGACGAGGAACCCGAGGACCGGCTCACCACCGACGAGCCGAAGAAGAGCCGCAAGCCCCTGCTCGTCGTCCTCAGCCTGCTCGTGGTCGCCGCGCTGGCCGGCGCGGCCGTCTACGCGGTCAACGAGCTGGGCGGCGCCGAGGCGGTCGAGACCAGGCCGCCGGCTCCGCCCGCCGTCGTCCAGCCGCTCGTCAAAGCCGCCACCGCGGGTGCGCCGGCGCCCAGTCCGGCCGGTGTGCAGCGGGCTCTCGCCGGTCCGGCGGCCAACGGTGTACTCGGGCCGCTCACCGGTAGCGTCGTCGACCCCGCCAGCGGTGCGTTGCTGTGGCAGCAGGCCAACACCACGCCCGCGACGCCGGCGTCCAGCCTCAAGATCCTCACGGCGGCCGCGGCGCTGCTCAGCCTCGAGAAGACCGACCGGCTCAGCACCAAGGTCGTCCAGGGGGCGGAGCCCGGCACCGTCGTCATCGTCGGTGGCGGTGACCCCACGATCTCCGGCGTGCCCGGCCGGTCGGTCTACCCCGGTGCCGCGACGCTCGACGACCTGGCGGGCCAGGTCAAGCAGAAGGGGCCGGTCACCAAGGTCCTCTTCGACCTGAGCCGCTACACCGGCGAGGCGCTCGGGCCGCAGTGGGAGCCGGGCGACATCGGCGGGGGCTCGGTCGCGCCGATCGTGCCGTTCATGCTCGACGGCGGACGGGTCGACCAGGCCAACACGAACGGTGTGCGCACCGGCAGCCCGGCCCAGGCCGCGGCGGACGCGTTCGCGCAACGCGTCGGCGCCGCGGCGGCCACCGCCGGCACGGCCCCGGCGGGCGCGCAGGTGCTCGGCGAGGTCAGGTCGGCTCCGGTCGAGCAGCTCGTCGACAACATGATGCAGATCTCCGACAACGTCCTCACCGAGGCGATCGCCCGCGAGATCGCGATCAAGACCGGCAACGAGCCGTCGTTCACGGGTGGGGTGAAGGCCGTGCGGGACGTGCTGACCAAGAACGGGTTCGACCTCACCGGGGCGAGCTTCGTCGACGGCAGCGGGCTCTCCGCGGCGAACAAGATCCCGGCCAAGCTGCTCACCGACGTCCTCACCGCGGCGGCCAAGCCCACGGTGGACGACCCGCGCACCGCGAAGCTGCGGCCGTTGCTGACGGCGCTGCCGGTGGCGGGCGGCAGCGGCACGCTCGCCGAGCGCTACGGCGGTCCCGCGGCGGACGGCAAGGGCTGGGTGCGGGCCAAGACCGGCACGCTCACCGCGGTCAACGCGCTCGCCGGCGTGGTCGTCGACGTGGACGGGCGGGTGCTCGTGTTCGCGTTCATGTCGGGCAGCAGCGGCAACCCCGAGACCGAGGTGCGGCCGGCGCTGGACGTGCTCGCCGCCGCGTTGCGAGGCTGTGGCTGTTCGTAGCGGGGCGCGCGCAGGTAGCGTCGGAACCGTGAACGGCGCGACGGAGGCAGAACTCGGCCCGGTGGACTGGGAGCTGGCGGTTTCGACCGCCGTGCGGCTCGTGCGGCCGGGTCCGGTGATCGGCAGGGACGAGGCGGACCACGTCGTCGGCAGACTGCGCGAGCTCGCGCCGCAGGCCGAGGTGCACGTCCGCGAGCTGACCGGTCTCGGGCAGGGGCTGCCGCTGCTGCCGGGCGAGGTCGTCGACCGTCCCGCGTGGGTCAGGGCCGCCGCGCAGGGGCTCGCCGCGCTGACCGGGCCCGCGATGCCGCGCCAGAACGGTCCGATGGCGAGCATCCTCGCGGGCACCGCCGGGGTGCAGGCCGGTGTCGTCATGGCGTTCCTGTCCTCGCGGGTGCTCGGCCAGTACGACCCGTTCAGCCCGAACGAGCAGCTCGCCGGGCGGTTGCTGCTCGTCGCGCCGAACATCGTTGGCGCGCAACAGGCCCTGGACGTCCCCGAGGACGACTTCCGGATGTGGGTGTGCCTGCACGAGTGCACGCACCGCCTGCAGTTCACCGGGGTTCCGTGGCTGCGGAAGTACTTCTCCGACCAGGTCACCGGTCTGCTGTCCGCAATGGACGAGGAACGGGCGCCGCTGCCCGACGTGATCCGCGACTTCCGGCACAAGCTGCGCGCGGGCGACGGTCCGATGGGGTTGATCGAGCTCATCCAGTCGCCGCAGCAGAAAGCAGTGCTGGACCGGCTGATCGCACTGTCCACTTTGCTCGAAGGCCACGCCGACCACGTGATGGACGCGGTCGGCCCGGCCGTCGTGCCGTCCGTGTCGACGATCCGCAGCCGCTTCACCGCCCGCCGCAAGGGTGGTGGCCTGCTCGACCGGATCCTGCGCACGGTGCTCGGCGTCGAGGCGAAGGTGCGCCAGTACGCGGAGGGCGCCGAGTTCACCGAGTACGTCGTGGAGCGCGTCGGCATGGACGGGTTCAACGCGATCTGGACGTCCGCCGACACCCTGCCGACCCGCGCGGAGATCGCCGAACCGATGACGTGGCTGCGCCGCGTGGCACCGTGAACGGCCCGGTCGCGCGGATCAGGACGGCGGTGCGCGGGTTCCTCGACGAGGTGTGCCCGGAGGCGGTGACCGTCGCGGTCTCCGGCGGCGCCGACTCGCTCGCGCTGGCGGCCTGCGTGGCGCGGCTGGCGCCAGGCGCGTCCGCGGTGGTCGTCGACCACGGCCTCCAGCCGGGCTCGGCCGACGTGGCGCTGCGGGCGGCCCGGCAGTGCGCCGACCTCGGTCTCGTGGCGCGGGTGGAAGCGGTGCGGGTGGAGGGGCCCGGCGGGCCGGAGGCGGCGGCGCGCAACGCCCGCTACGCGGCGCTGAGGCCGTCGCGCGGTGTCGTGCTGCTCGGCCACACCCTCGACGACCAGGCGGAGACCGTGCTGCTCGGCCTGGGACGCGGATCCGGTCCCCGGTCGATCGCCGGCATGCGCGCTTACGACCCGCCCTGGGGACGTCCGCTGCTCGGCGTGCCACGGGAAGTCACCCGTGCCGCGTGTGCGGAGCAGGGCATCGAGGTGTGGGAGGACCCGCACAACCAGGACCCGTCTTTCACCCGCGTGCGGCTGCGGACCGAGGTGCTGCCGCTGCTGGAGGAGGTGTTGCAGGGCGGCGTCGCCGCGTCGCTGGCGCGCACGGCGGCCCAGCTACGCGAGGACTGTGACGCACTCGACTCCCTGGCTTCGGCGTTCAGCGGCGACTGCTGTGCCGTCGACGACATCGGCGAGCTGCCCACGGCGTTGCGACGCAGGGTGCTCAGGTCGTGGCTCATCGACGAAGGCGTGCCTGAACTGTCCGATTCGCACCTGCGGCGCGTGGACGCACTGGTGAGTGAATGGCGCGGTCAGGGCGGTGTTTGGCTACCTGGCGGCTTTGTCGTGCGGCGCGCGCATGGCAGGCTCGCTGTGGAACCACAGTCTTAAGCAGAGGGGACCTGTCCGTGTACGACGGCGACATCGCATCCGTGCTCATCACCGAGCAGGAGATCAGCGACAAGGTCACCGAACTCGCCAAGCAGGTCGCGGCTGATCACCCAGAAGGTGACTCCGACCTCGTGCTGATCACCGTGCTCAAGGGCGCAGTGATGTTCATGGCCGACCTCGCCCGTTCGCTGCCCGTCCCGGTGCAGCTCGAGTTCATGGCCGTTTCGTCCTACGGCTCCTCCACGTCGTCCTCCGGCGTGGTGCGGATCCTGAAGGACCTGGACCGCGACATCGCCGACCGCAACGTGGTGATCGTCGAGGACATCATCGACTCGGGGCTCACCCTGTCGTGGCTGCTCAAGAACCTGCAGTCGCGCAGGCCCCGTTCGCTCGAGGTGTGCACGCTGCTCCGCAAGCCCGACGCGGTGAAGGTCGAGGTGCCGGTGAAGTACGTCGGTTTCGACATCCCCAACGAGTTCGTCGTGGGGTACGGCCTCGACTACGCCGAGAGGTACCGCGACCTGCCCTACATCGGCACGCTGGACCCGAAGGTCTACTCGAACTGACCTTCCGCTCGCCTGCCGACGCAACGCGGGGGCCCCGCGTTTCCTCCTGGGAAACGCGGGGCCCCCGCGTTGCGTCGCCGATCAGCAGTTCGGGCGGCACCGCCGCTGCGAGACGGCGTCGAGCAGCACGCCGCGGATGTCCTCCGGGTTCGGCGCCTGGTAGGCCTTGCCGCCGGTGGCGGCGGAGATCGACCGCAGCGCGTCCATGTCGACCTCGTCACCCAGGCCGACCATGATGATCGGCACGGGCTTGGCCGGGTCCGACTCCCGCTTCAGCGTCTCGATCAGCGCGGCCGTGTCGATCGACGAGATGTCGTCGTTGCGGCCGTCGGTCATGAGCACCACGGAGTTGACCTTCGACGGGTCGTAGCCGGACAGCACGTGCCGGTAGGCCGCCAGCGTGGTGTCGTTCAACGCCGTGCCGCCGCCGACCAGGCCGGGGAGCTGGCTCGCGCCGGCCTCCAGGCGCTTGCGGCGCGCCACGCCGGCGATGGGTTCGCCCAGTGGACCGATCGGGACGAGCTCGATCCAGTCGTTCGGCGGCTTCTTGTCGGTCGAGAACGCCCACAGGCCGATCTGGGTGGTGTCCGGCAGCATCCCGAGCGCGGTCATGGACGCCGCGGTGGCCGCCTCGACCCGCGTCCTGCCGTTGCCGCTCTTCTCGATCATCGAGCCGGAGACGTCGATGACGGTCAGCATGCGCATGTCCAGGCTGATGGCGCCCCACGTGCGCAGCAGCTCCGACACCTGGTCGGCGTCCGGGGTCTCGATCAGCTTCACGTCACCGGCCTGCACGCCCTCGACGTCGGTCGACCACTTGGCGGGCGCGGCGCCCTGGACCGTGCGGAAGCCCGCCTCGCCGAAGCGCTTGGAGGTCTCGGCGGAACGCAGCGTCTTCTCGAACTCCGCGGCGGCCTCGCCGATGCCCTCCGGCTCGTTCGGCCGCGAGACCCGGACCAGCGGGTAGTCGAACGAGAGCGTGCCCTCCTTGGGCGGGGCGCCCAGGACGGCGTTGTCCTTGACCGAGCGGTTGTTGGCGACGACCGACTGCTCGGTGGCGGCGAAGAGCGGCGCCTTCTCCGCGTCCGTGGTGACCCGGCCGAACGAGTCGCGCACCGACGGCACGGCGCTGCGCCCCACGCGCAGCAGGGTGCCGACCAGCTCCGGCTTCGGCGTCCCGTCCGGGTTGCCCAGCAGCGTGCGGATCACGAAGAGGGAGGCGAGGCCCTCCGACGTCATCGTCGGGTCGCTCATCGTCACCTGGACCTTCGGGTCGACGACCCTGGCCCAGGAGACGGGGGTGACCGGGAAGCCGATCTTGGACATCGCCTGCGCCGACCCGGCCATCACCAGCGGGCTGGTCGCCAGCGAGGGCTTGATGTCGAGCTTCGGCGCCTCCGGGCCGGTCTCGGCCGCCTGGCGCTGGGCCTCGGCGGCCCACATCGAGGAGTCGGGGATCCACAGCGAGTGGGGGTTGATCTGCGCGGTGGGGAGCTCGTTGGCCACGTCGGCCGCGTTGCGCGACTCGACCTGGACCTGGACGCACCGGCCGTTCACGACCGGTTGGGACCGCTGGTAGTCCTGGGCGGCCGCGTTCACCACATCCAGTGCCGCCGGGGTGACCGCGACCTTCAGGGGCAGTGCGCCGGAGCAGTCGGCGCCGCTGGTGACACGGAGTGCCACAACTGTGACGCCTGCCGCCGCGACGACTCCGAGCAGGGCGGCCAGCGGGAGGGCCACCCTCCGGAACAAGCCGGGGGACGTGTGACGTGCTGACATACAGTTACTTACCTTCGGTCACTTATTCACTCTTTCGAGTGGTGGGGGAAGCACTCGGGTGATGCACGAGGATGACATGGGACCAACAAACGTACTGAGATAGCGTGACCTGCGTCACTTGTCTGGGTGGCTGCAATTGTTCCGGATGAACCAAAGTGCGTGAACATGCGTGGCAGGGGTCACGCGCGGGAACCCGGAACCGCCCCCACCCGTTGGTTGCTCAGTACCCGACCAGCGGGCGGTAGGCTGGTCGGACGCGGTATGTGGGTCTTCCACTGCCCGACGCGCAAGTCAGGGAGGGTCGAGGCCGCCCGCCGGCCGTAAGTGCATGGACCGCAAGCGCCTGCTTCGCAACCCGCTGCTGTGGATCGCTGCGGTGTTGCTGCTCTACTTCGTCTTCACCGTGCTCTTCGACGACTCACGGGGTTACCACCAGGTCAAGACGTCCCAAGCACTCCAACAGGTGCGGGACGGCAAGGTCAAGGAAGCCACGATCGAGGACAAGGAGCAGCGTCTCCGCCTCACCCTCACCGACGGCACCACGTTCGAGGGCAGCAACCGCCTGATCACGCAGTTCCCGGCCAGCTCGACGGACGAGATCTTCACCGTCCTCGACCAGGCCGGCAACAAGCCGACCGTCGAGACCAAGGTCAGCCAGGAGTCCATCCTGATGCAGATCTTGATCTACCTCGTGCCGCTCGGCCTGTTGCTGCTGCTGCTCATGTGGATGATGAACAACGCCCAGGGCGGTGGGAACCGCGTCCTGAACTTCGGCAAGTCCAAGGCCAAGCAGTTGTCCAAGGACATGCCCAAGACGACGTTCGCCGACGTCGCGGGCGCCGAGGAGGCCGTCGAGGAGCTCGAGGAGATCAAGGACTTCCTCCAGAACCCCGGCCGCTACCAGGCGCTCGGCGCGAAGATCCCCAAGGGCGTGCTGCTGTACGGCCCGCCGGGCACCGGCAAGACGCTGCTCGCGAGGGCCGTCGCCGGTGAGGCCGGGGTGCCGTTCTACTCGATCTCCGGCTCGGACTTCGTCGAGATGTTCGTCGGTGTCGGCGCCTCGCGGGTGCGCGACCTGTTCGAGCAGGCCAAGCAGAACGCGCCGTGCATCATCTTCGTCGACGAGATCGACGCGGTGGGTCGCCACCGCGGTGCCGGTCTCGGCGGCGGTCACGACGAGCGCGAGCAGACGCTGAACCAGCTCCTCGTCGAGATGGACGGCTTCGACTCGCGCGGCGGGATCATCCTGATCGCGGCGACGAACCGCCCCGACATCCTCGACCCCGCCCTGCTGCGCCCCGGCCGCTTCGACCGCCAGATCCCGGTGTCCGCACCGGACCTGAAGGGCCGCAAGCAGATCCTGCGCGTGCACTCGAAGGGCAAGCCGCTGGACGCGGAGGCGGACCTCGACGGCCTCGCGAAGCGCACCGTCGGGTTCTCCGGCGCCGACCTCGCGAACGTCATCAACGAGGCCGCGCTGCTCACCGCGCGCCAGAACGGCACCGTCATCACGGCCGCCGCGCTGGAGGAGTCGGTGGACCGCGTGATCGGCGGTCCCGCCCGCAAGAGCCGGATCATCTCCGAGAAGGAGAAGAAGATCACGGCCTACCACGAGGCCGGGCACGCCCTGGCCGCGTGGGCGATGCCGGACATCGACCCGGTCTACAAGGTCACGATCCTCGCCCGCGGCCGCACGGGTGGCCACACCCTCTCGGTGCCGGAAGAGGACAAGGACCTGATGACCAGGTCCGAGATGATCGCGCGGCTGGTGTTCGCACTGGGTGGCCGCTCGGCGGAGGAGCTCGTCTTCCACGAGCCCACGACCGGCGCGTCCAACGACATCGAGCAGGCGACCAAGATCGCCCGAGCGATGGTCACCGAGTACGGCATGAGCGCCAAGCTGGGCGCTGTGAAGTACGGCCAGGAGCAGGGCGAGCCTTTCCTCGGCCGTTCGGCCGGCCGGCAGGCGGACTACTCGCTCGAGGTCGCGCACGAGATCGACGAGGAGGTGCGCAAGCTCATCGAGGCCGCGCACACCGAGGCGTACGAGGTGCTCAACACCTACCGCGACGTCCTCGACGACCTCACGCTCGAGCTCTTCGAGAAGGAGACCCTGCACCAGAAGGACCTGGAGCGGATCTTCGCCCGCGTCGAGAAGCGGCCGCGCATCACCCAGTTCAACGACTTCGGTGACCGCAAGCCGTCCGACATCCCGCCGGTGAAGACGCCGGGCGAGCTCGCCAAGGAACGCGGCGAGCCGTGGCCGCCGGTCGTCGAGGACACCCTCGACGCCGAGCCGGAACCGCTGCCGGCGCCCGCCCCCGGCGAGCAGCCGGCCGAGCAGCCGCCGTCGTCCAACGGCTCCAACGGCGTCCACCAGCCGGGTCAGCCGGGTGCCCAGTCGGGCCCGCCGAACTACGGGGCGCCGCCCGGGTGGACTCCGGCGACCGTTCCCGGCGGCAAGCCGCACAACGTCTGGGAACCGAAGAAGCCGCAGACGGACCAGGACGAGCGGAAGTGACCGAGCACCACCAGCTCGACGCAGACGCCGGTCTCACCCACAACGGGGAGGCCGGCGTCTCCGCGCGGCGGGTCTTCGACCAGGCGCGTGCCGAGGCGGCCGTGCGCGAGCTGCTGCTCGCGTGCGGGGAGGACCCGGAGCGCGAAGGACTGCGCGACACGCCCGCACGGGTGGCGCGGGCTTACCGGGAGCTGTTCGCGGGTCTCTACACCGACGCGGACACCGTGCTCGCGAAGACGTTCGACGAGAGCCACGAGGAGCTCGTCCTCGTCACCGACATCCCGATGTTCAGCTTCTGCGAGCACCACCTGCTGCCGTTCCACGGCGTGGCGCACGTCGGGTACATCCCGAACGAGGCGGGCCGGGTGACCGGGCTGTCCAAGCTCGCGCGGCTGGTCGACCTGTACTCGAAGCGGCCGCAGGTGCAGGAGCGGCTGACCTCGCAGGTCGCGGACGCGCTGGTGCGCAGGCTGGAGCCGCGCGGCGTGATCGTGGTCGTCGAGGCCGAGCACCTGTGCATGGGCATGCGCGGCGTCCGCAAGCCCGGCTCCCGCACGACGACCTCGGCGGTGCGCGGGCTGCTGCGCACGTCCGCGTCCACGCGGGCGGAGGCGATCGAGCTGATCAGAGGCCGGTCGCGGTGAGTGCTCTTCCTCGTCCCGGCCGGTGCGTCGTGATGGGCGTGGTGAACGTGACGCCCGACTCGTTCTCCGACGGAGGCCGCTACCTCGACCGGCAGGAGGCGGTGGCCCACGGCGTCGAGCTGCACGCGCGCGGCGCCGACCTGGTCGACGTGGGCGGCGAGTCGACGAGGCCCGGCGCTCAGCGCGTCGACGCCGCCGAGGAGATCGCCCGCGTCGTGCCCGTGATCCGCGCGCTGGTCGCCGAGGGCGTGCCGGTCAGCGTGGACACCATGCGCGCCGCCGTCGCGGCGGCGGCGCTGGAGGCGGGCGCGTCGATCGTGAACGACGTGTCCGGCGGCTTGGCCGATCCGAAGATGGCCACCGTCGTCGCCGAGGCCGGCGTGCCGTACGTGCTCATGCACTGGCGTGGCCACAGCGCGGGGATGGATTCCCTCGCGCGGTACGACGACGTTGTGATGGACGTGCGCACGGAGCTGCTGGAACGCGTCGAGGCCGCGATGGCCGCGGGCGTGGCGGAGTCGTCGATCGTGCTCGACCCCGGCCTGGGGTTCGCGAAGCTCGGCGACCACAACTGGGAGCTGCTGCAACGCCTGGACGAGCTGGTGGAGCTGGGCTTCCCGGTGCTGGTGGGGGCGTCGCGCAAACGCTTCCTCGGCACGTTGCTCGGCAACCGTCCACCAGACGGCAGGGAGGACGCGACCGCGGCGGTGTCAGCTCTGGCCGCGTTCAACGGAGCGTGGGGTGTGCGGGTGCACGACGTCGGCCGGTCGCTGGACTCGGTCGCCGTCGCCGGTGCGTGGAGGCGGGGACATGGCTGACCGGATCGCGTTGACGGGCCTGCGGGTGCGCGGCAACCACGGGGTGTTCGAGCACGAGAAGCGCGACGGCCAGGAGTTCGTCGTGGACATCACGCTCTGGCTGGACCTGAGCTCGGCGTCCAGGACCGACGACCTGAGCCAGACCTACCACTACGGCGAGCTCGCCGAGATGGCCGCCGCGATCGTCGGCGGCGAACCGTGCGATCTCATCGAGACGGTGGCCGGCCGCATCGCCGACGCCGCGATGGCGGACACCCGCCTGCACGCCGCCGAGGTGACGGTGCACAAGCCGTCCGCGCCGATCCCGCTGACCTTCGACGACGTGTCGGTGACGATCCGCCGCTCGCGCAGGCTGGCCGCGCCGTTGCCCCCCAAGGAATCCCGGTGACCCGCGCGGTCCTCTCGATCGGCTCGAACCTCGGCGACCGCCTCGCGTTCCTGCAGTCCGCCGTGGACGGGCTCCGGCCGCACGTCGTCGCGGTGTCGCCCGTGTACGAAACGGCGGCGTGGGGCGTCGAGGACCAGCCGGACTTCCTCAACGCCGTGGTGGTCGTCTCGGCCGACGACGTCGACGAGTGGGGCTGGCTGCGCCGCGGCCAGGCGCTGGAGAACGCCGCCGGGCGCGTGCGGGAGCAGCGCTGGGGACCGCGCACGTTGGACGTGGACGTGGTTTCGGTGGACGGGGTGACCTCGGACCACCCGGAGCTGCTCCTGCCGCATCCTGGGGCGTTCGAGCGCGCAACGGTCCTCGTCCCGTGGCTCGACGTCGAGCCGGACGCCGTCCTGCCGGGCCACGGACCCGTTGCGCGGCTGGAGTTCTCGTCGGACGGGGTGCGGCGGCGCGACGACCTCGTGCTCTCGGGTTGGATGGACTCGTGAGGTTCACCCGCCCCCGCGACCTGGCAGCCGTCGCGATCATCGCCGGGATCCTGGCGCACCTGGTCCTGAGGCTCTCGTACGACTCGTTGCCCCCGCTGCCGGTGCTGGCCGGGTCGACGCTGTTCGTCATCGCGGTCGTGGAGGTCGTGCTCGCGTTCTCGTTGCGCGCCAGGATCCAGCGCAAGCCGGGAGCCCGTGCCGTGCAGCCGCTGACCGCGGCCCGCGCCGTCGCGCTGGCGAAGGCCTCGTCGGTGCTGGGCGCCCTGATGCTCGGCGCGTGGGCAGGGGTGCTGATCTTCGTCGGCCCCGTCCGCGACTCGTTCCCCGCGGCGTCGAACGACCTGGTGGCCGCCGTCGTCGGGATGATCTCGGCGCTCGCGCTGACGGCGGCGGCGCTGTGGCTGGAGCACTGCTGCAAGACACCCGGTGAGAGTTCCGGGAACGAATAGATACCCGGCCGTAGGTCTCAGTCGCATAACTACGCGGTACCGTAGTGCCCATGACCGGGCGAGGCGCGTCGATCGACGACGAGCAGGAAGATCACGGTCGTGGCTCCGGGCGATTGCTGTTGGTAGCGGCATTGGCGCTCGCTCTGGTGGCCGCGGCGGTGCTCGTGCTGAGTGACAGCGCCCGAATGCTGCGCCTGGCCGTGGTGGCCGCGCTGTGGGCGGCCCTGGTGGGCGCTTTCCTCGCCGCCAAGTACCGCAAGCAGGTCACTGAGCGCGACGACGAGGTGGCCGACCTCCAGTCCGTCTACGAGCTGGAGCTCGAGCGCGAGGTCGCGGCCCGCCGCGAGTACGAGCTGGAGGTCGAGGCGGAGACCCGCAGGCGCATCGAGGAGGAGTCCCGCGCGGACATCGAGGCCTTGCGCGCCGACCTGCACGCGTTGCGCGACAACCTCCAGGCGTTGCTGGGCGGCGATGTGCTGGTCGAACGCGTCGCCCTGCGCGCGGAGTCGACCCGGCTGCGCTCGCTCGGCTCGGAGGCGGCCCGGCTGGCCGCGGCCCCCGAGAAGCGCGTCATCAACGCCAAGCCGGTGGTCGCCACGTCCTCGGTCCCGGTGGAGAAGCCGTCCGAGCGCACCGAGCTGATCGAGCGCGTCGCCCACGAGGCGAAGGTGCAGCCGCCGCGCCGCGAACCCGCCCGGCCGGAGCCCGCCCGCCCGGAGCCGACCAGGAACCCACCGCGCCCGCAGCCCGCCGCGGCGCGCCGCGAGCCCGCGAAGGCGGCGAAGCAGGAGCCGGTCCGCCCGCAGCCGAGGTCCGCCGCCGCCGCGGTGTCGGCCAGGCTGAACGCCGCGCCGCCCGCCGCCCCGCAGAAACCGCAACCGCAGCAACCCCAGCCGCAGAAGGCACCACCGCAGCAGCCCCAGCCGCAGAAGGCGCAGCCGCCGACGGTGAAGGCCCAGCCCGTGCAGGCGCAGGCGCAGCGGACCGAACGCGTGCCGAGGCCGCAGCAGAACCGCACCGAGGCGTTGCCGCGCCCGGAGCAGCCGGCGAAGGCGCCCGCCGCCAAGGCCCCGGAAACCCGCAAGCCGGAGCCGCAGCGGTCCCGCGTCGCCGAGCGGACCGAGATGATCGACCCGAAGTCGTTGCAGGCGACCGGTGGCGGCCGCCGCCGCGCCGACGACCGTCCCGCGCCCGCGCAGGACAGCGGCTCGTGGGAGACGCTCAAGCCGGACAGCCCGTCGGGCTCCGGTGGCCGCAGGCGTGCCGACGAGGCCCCGGCCCGGCGCACGGCCTCCGAGGACTCGCTGGTGTCGCTGCCGCCCGTGGGCCGGCGCGCCGCCGAGCAGTCGTCGGCCAAGCTGCCGGTGGTGCCGACCGGCCGGCGTGCCGCCGAGGACGTGCCGGTCGCCGGACGTCGCGTGGCCGAGGACTCGTCCACGCGCCTGCCCGCAGTCTCGACCGGCCGCCGTGCCGCGCCGGAAGACCCGTCGGGCGCGCACGCGGACGGCAAGTCCGTGAGCGAGCTGCTGGCCTCCCTCGGCGGTGGGGACGCACCCCGCCGCCGTCGCCGCCGCGAGGACTAGCGGTCCGGGCCGGTCACTTGCCCGTCACTTGTCGATGTCGCCGACGATGACGGCGAACGAGCTCAGCACGGCCGGCAGGTCGTCGACCTTCGTGCCGGGCAGGAGCGCGGACAGCGCCTGCACGTTGTTGAACGACGGCGTGCGCAGCTTCAGCCGCCACGGCGTCTTCTCGCCACGTGACGACAGGTGCACGCCCGAGGTGCCGAGCGGCGCCTCGACGCGGGTGTAGACCGACCCCTCCGGCGCCTTGACGGCCTTGGGCAGCCGGACGTTCACCGGCCCGCCCGGCAACTGGTCCAGGCACGCCGTCGCGAGGGTCGTCGACAGGCGGACCTCGTCGATCATGCAGAGCACGCGCGCGGCGGCATCGCCCCCGGTGCGCACGACGGGCGTGAAGCCCAGCGACCGGTAGGCGGGCAGCGGGTCGTCGCGCCGCAGGTCGAAGTCCACGCCGCTGGCACGGCCGATCGGTCCGGTGACGCCGTACGCCAACGCGTCCGCGTGCGGCAGAACGCCGAGCCCTTCGAGCTTCCCGTGGTCGACGTCGAGCGCCGACGGGTCCACTGTGGACAGGAAGGCGGCGACCCTGCCGGTCCAGCCCGCCGGGACGTCCTCGCGCAGGCCGCCGATCCGGTTGAACATGAAGTGGATGCGCCCGCCGGAGGCCTCCTCCATCAGGGTCTGGACGCCCTCGCGGTACACGGCGGCTTTGGGGCACAACGGAGTCAGGAACACCATGTGCGCCATCAGCCGGTTGAGCTCGCACAGCAGCACGCGCAGCCACTGGGCTCGTGCGGGAACGTCCATGCCCGTCATGCGTTCGACGGCCAGCGCCACGGCCAGCTCGTTGCAGAACGCGGACAGCCAGTCGTGGCGGTTGGCGAGCGTCAGGACCTGCCGGTAGTCGCGGACCTCGAAGAGCTTCTCCGCGCCGCGGTGCAGGTGGCCGACGAGGGGCTCGGCGGCGGTGATCACCAGCTCCGGGGTGACGGTCAGGCGCAGGCGGTAGGCGCCGTGGGCGGACGGGTGCACCGGCCCCAGGTCGATCACGCGGTCCACGCCCAGGTACCGGGCGCCCGCGCCCACGCCGACGGTGATCTGCTCGCTCACCCGAGCATGGTTTCACGTCCGCGTGACCGCGAAGAGGAAGCACCCGTGCGACAGGCTCCGGACCTGGAGCGACTCGATCGAGGGATCGGTGAGCAGGTCGTCGACGGCGCGGTCGAACGATCCGGGCTGCACCACCTCGCCGTCGTGGATCTGACCCGCGGCGTTGTAGGACCGCAGGACGCGGGGGCTGTTCAGCAGCGCGGCGGGCAGGCGGTCGTGCGAGGGTGCGCCGGTGCACTCGACGTGCGTGAAGATCGGCCCGACCTCGGAGTACGGGCCCTTGCCGTGGGCGGGGGAGTAGCGGAACAGCCAGACCGGTTCACCGGGCAGCGACTTCCGCAGGCAGCACCGCAACGGCACCCCCGGCTCGGTCGCCCGGTGCTCGCGGCCGGGGTCGGACAGGGCGGCGGACGGTGGCACGGTGTGGATTCGCATGGCCACGACGATCGTCCTCACAGCTCCGGAAAGCTGGCGGGATCCGGACACCAGGGCGGCAGCGGGGGCAGCAGCGACGACACCGGGATCCCGTTGCCGTGCAACAGCCACCCGAACGACCCGAGGCCGGCGGGGTCGCGGAGCTCGGCGATCCGCCCGGCACGGGCGGCCGACTCCAGCCACTCCCACCCGGACCCGGACACCGTCCCGGTGAGACCCAGCGCGGCCAGGGCGTCCCGCTGCGACACCAGCACCCGGTCCCCGCCGGCCGCCGCGGCACAGGCGTCCAGGGCCACGTGCGCGGTGATGTCGCAGGACCCGTCGAACACGACCGGCACCTGGCGCCCGGCCCGGTACCCGGTCAGCGTGAACCGCCGGGAGGACACCAGGTGCCCGTAGTCGACGGCCAGCGCCGCTCCCCGCACCGAGGCGACCGCGGCGGCCCAGGCGGCGTCCCTGGGCGCTCCGACCTCGGCCTGCGCGCCGTCGGCCAGGGAAGGCCACCACCGGGTGATCCACGGGTCAGAGGACGGCCCGGTCACCACCGGGCAGGGGATCGAGTCGAGCCACTCGTGCCCGACCAGCAGCCCGACGCACTCCGGCACGGCGGAGGTCCACCGGACCCCCGGCAGCTCGACGGGAGGGCCGAGCTCGACGGCGGTCACCCGCAGCCGCGCAGCCAGCGACCCGGTGGCGAGCGACCGCACCGCGAAGGCCAGCTCACCTCCGCCGGCGCCGACGTCCACGAAGTCCACGACCGGGGGAAATCCCAGCGCGGCGTCCACCCGCGACAGCAGCTCGACCAGCGCGACGGCCAGCTCCGGACCCACGAGGGGCGAGGTGCGGAAGTGCGCCGACGGCTTCTCCCCGCGCGCGAAGAAGCCGGACGGTCCGTAGAGCGCGGCGTGCCAAGCGGCTTCCCAGTCGAACACCGGACAAGTGTGCATCTAAGGTCATTTTCGTGAACGACGCCGACCTCACGCCGACGCAGGGCCGCAAGCGCATCGAGCAGCGCCGCTGGACCGTCCTGTTCCCCGTCGTGGCGCTGATCGCGCTCGCGGCGGCTGGTCTTGTGCTGTTCGCGCTCGGCACGTCGAGCATCGGCATCGAGCCGCTGCTGGTCGGTGCCGCCGCGGCGCTGATCCCCGTCGCGTTCGTGGTGAGCGCGTTCCTGTGGATCGACAGGTGGGAGCCGGAGCCGGCGAAGATGCTGCTCTTCGCGTTCCTGTGGGGCGCGTGCGGGGCGACGATCAGCTCGCTCGCGTTCAACCAGACCTCCAGGGTGCTCGGCGACCTGCTCACCAACGACGGCACGACGTTCACCGCCGTGGTCGGGGCGCCGATCGTCGAGGAGGCGACCAAGGCCGCGTTCCTCATCGCCGTGTTCGCGCGCCGGCGGCACGAGTTCGACGGTGTCGTCGACGGCATGGTCTACGCCGGCATCACGGCCGCGGGCTTCGCCTTCACCGAGAACATCTGGTACTTCGGCCGGGTCTTCCTGGAGAACGGGCTCGGCGACATGGGCGGCGGCGTGATCGCGCTGTTCGTGTTGCGCGGGGTGCTGTCGCCGTTCGCGCACCCGCTGTTCACGGCGATGACCGGCATCGGGGTCGGCATCGCGGCCAGCACGAGCCACGCCACGACGCGCGTCCTCGCGCCGATCGGCGGGTACCTGACCGCGGTCGGGCTGCACTCGCTGTGGAACTTCTCGACCACCGTCGGCACGGGGTCGGACTTCATCAACCTGTACTTCCTGATCATGGTGCCGGTGTTCGCCGGAGCAGTCGCGATCGTGGTGTGGCAGCGGCGCAGGGAGCAGCGGATAGTGGCCGGCCAGCTCGCCGCGATGGCGCAGAACCGGTGGATCGCGAACAGCGAGGTCGCCCTGCTCGCGAGCCTCAACGGGCGCCGGAACTGGCTGCGCGCGGTCAAGCGCAAGTCGGGGGACGCCGCGGCCAGGTCGGTGCGCGACTACCAGATCGCGGTCACCGAGCTGGCCTTCCTGCGGCACCGCATCGAACAGGGGACGGCGGGCCAGAGCGCCGAGCAGCGCCACGGCGTGCTGCTCGACACCCTGCACGCCGCCAGGGCCGCCGCCCGCCGGTGAGTCCCGTCACCGGCCCGCCCCGGCGGGGACCTGCGGGACTACCCTCGGCGGCGTCGTCCGGTACCCGCACCAGGGACTGGAACGTCTGAAGGAGTTAGTCGCATGGACGCGACCCCACGTCCGGCCAGGCTCGCCGTCGGTGTCGTCTCGGCAGGCCGGGTCGGCTCGGTGCTGGGCGCCGCGCTGGCCAGAGCGGGCCACGTGGTCGTCGGCACGTCCGCCGTCTCCCAGGCCTCCCGCGACCGCGCGGAAGAGCTGCTGCCCGGTGTCCCCGTCGAAGATCCGACCGAGGTCGCCCGGCGCGCCGACCTCGTGCTGCTGGCTGTGCCGGACGACGAGCTGGAAGGCCTGGTCAAAGGCCTGGTCGCCACGGAGTCGCTGCGCGCGGGGCAGATCGTCGTGCACACCAGCGGCGCGCAGGGCGTGCGCGTGCTCGGACCCGCGGCCGGACTCGGCGCCCTCACGCTCGCCCTGCACCCCGTCATGACCTTCACCGGCCGCTCGGAGGACGTGCAGCGGATGAGCTCGGCGTGCGTCGGCGTCACGGCCGCGGACGGCGACGAGGTCGCGTGGAGCGTCGGCGAGGCCCTGGTCGTGGAGATGGACGCCGAGCCGGTGAGGGTGCCGGAGGCGGTCCGCCCGCTCTACCACGCGGCACTGGCCCACGGCGCGAACCACCTGATCACGCTGGTCCGCGACGCCGCCGACCTGCTCACGAACGCGGGCGTCGCCAACGCCGAACGCCTGCTCGGCCCGTTGCTGTCCGCCGCGCTCGACAACGCGCTGCGCCACGGTGACCGCGCCCTCACCGGTCCGGTCGCCCGCGGCGACACGGGTACCTTGCGCAAGCACCTCGGCGTGCTCGCCGAGCAGGCACCCGCAATCCTGCCCAGCTACCGCGTGCTCGCCCGCCGCACCGCCGGCCGGGCCGAGCACTCCGGGCTGCTCAAGCCCGACGCGGCCGACGACGTTCGCACCACTCTCGAGGACTGACGTGACCAAGCCACTGACCAAGGACGACTACCGCGCCGACGACGTCACGGTGCACCGCGACCCGCAGCGGCTCACCCGCGTGGTCAAAGCGCTGCGCAGCGCCGGCCGCAACATCGCGCTCGTGCCCACGATGGGCGCGCTGCACGCGGGCCACCGGCAGCTCATCCGCGAGGCGCAGGTCATGCAGAACACGGTGGTCGTCGTGTCGATCTTCGTGAACCCGCTGCAGTTCGGGCCGAACGAGGACCTCGCCAAGTACCCGCGGCAGTTCGAGGACGACCTGGGCATCTGCCGCGAGGAGCGCGTCGGCCTGGTGTTCGCCCCCTCCGTCGAGGACATGTACCCGGACGGCTCCGGGGGCGCGCGGGTCACCGTGCACCCCGGCCCGCTGGGCGACGAGCTGGAGGGCGCGTCGCGTCCCGGCCACTTCGCGGGCGTGCTGACCGTGGTGTCGAAGCTGTTCAACATCGTGCAGCCCACGTACGCGGTGTTCGGGCAGAAGGACTACCAGCAGCTCCAGCTCATCCACCGGATGGCGCGCGACCTGAACTTCCCGCTCGACGTCGTCGGCGTGCCGACGGTCCGCGAGCACGACGGTCTCGCCCTGTCGTCGCGCAACGCCTACCTGACCCCGGAGCAGCGCCAGCAGGCGGTGACGCTGTCGGCCGCGCTCACCGCCGGCGCGCACGTGTCGTCCCAGGGCGCGGACGCGGTGCTCAAGGCCGCGCACGGCGTGCTGGCGCAGGAGCCGGGGATCGAGCTCGACTACCTGGAGCTGCGCGGGACCGACCTCGGCCCCGCGCCGGAGAACGGCGACGCCCGGCTGCTCGTGGCAGCGCGCGTCGGTTCCACCCGTCTGATCGACAACATCGCGGTGTTGCTCGGCAAAGGCGACGAGTAGGGGGAGTGGCATGTTCCGCACGATGCTGAAGTCCAAGATCCACCGCGCGACCGTGACGCAGGCCGACCTGCACTACGTGGGCTCGGTGACGGTGGACGAGGACCTGATGGAGGCCGCCGACCTGCTGGCGGGCGAGCAGGTCGCCATCGTCGACGTCACCAACGGCGCGCGCCTGGAGACCTACGTCATCCCCGGTGAGCGCGGCACCGGCGTGCTGGGAATCAACGGCGCGGCGGCACACCTCGTGCACCCCGGTGACATCGTGATCCTGATCGCCTACGGGCAGATGGACGACGCCGAGTCCCGCACCTACAAGCCGCGGGTCGTCTTCGTGGACGCCGACAACAAGGTCGTCGACCTCGGCACCGACCCCGCGCACGCCCCCGAGGGCTCCGGTCTGGTGAACGGCTCCACGAGCGCGCCGTCTTCTGAGACCGTTGAGGCGACCGCGCTGGACGCGTTGATCCAGGCCGACAACTGACGAAGGAACACCAAGTGCTGCTCGCCATCGACGTCGGCAACACCAACATCGTGCTCGGCCTGTACGACGGGGCCGGTGACTCGGCCCCGCTCGTGCGCGACTGGCGCATGCGCACCGACGCCAGGATGACCGCCGACGAGCTCGCGCTCACCATGCGCGGCCTGCTCGGCGAGTACGCCGACAAGATCACCGGCATCGCGGCGCTGTCCACGGTGCCCGCGGTGCTGCGCGAGCTGCGGGTGATGCTCGGCCGCTACTACGACGCCGTGCCGAAGGTGCTGGTGGAGCCGGGTGTGAAGACCGGCGTGCCGCTGCTCGTGGACAACCCGAAGGAGGTGGGCTCGGACCGCGTGATCAACACGCTGGCCGCGCACCACCTCTACTCGACCTCGTGCATCGTGGTCGACTTCGGCACGTCCACGAACCTCGACGTCATCTCGTCGCGCGGCGAGTTCCTCGGCGGCGCGCTCGCTCCCGGCATCGAGATCTCGGTCGACGCCCTGGCCGCCCGCGCCGCCCAGCTGCGCAAGGTCGAGCTGGTCAGGCCGCGCAACGTGATCGGCAAGAACACCGTGGAGTGCCTGCAGTCCGGCATCGTCTACGGGTTCGTCGGCCAGGTGGACGGGCTGGTGCGCAGGATCGCCGAGGAGCTCCAGCAGACCGATCCCGGCCCGGTCACGGTGATCGCGACCGGTGGTCTCGCGCCGCTGGTGGTCTCGGAGTCCTCGACGATCGCGCACCACGTGCCCGACCTGACCCTGCTGGGGCTGCGGCTCGTCTTCGAGCGCAACATGCCCGCTATTCGCTGACGCAGACCATCCGCGTCACCTCCGTGCGCAAGGGGACGTCGAACGGCCCGTTCGACGTCTCCGGGCGTGACCGCAGGAACGCGAGCAGCTTCTCGTTGACCGCCGCGCGCTCCTCGTCGTCGATGACGAGCATGCGCGAAAGGGTGTTGGTCGTGGCGATCAGGTCTTCCGGGGAGTTCCGGTGGTGCGCGTGCGCGAACGCCCGCCGTTCAACTGCCTCGAACAGCGGGTGCGGTCGCACGCACGTCGGCGCGTCCCGCTGGCTCTCGACGCTCGTGCCCGAGATCCGCTCGAACTCCGCCACCCACTCGACGTCGGTGTCCGGCTCGTTCCACATCGCCGCGAGCACGCCGCCGGGACGCAGCACGCGGGCGATCTCCGGCAGTGCCTTCTCCTGGTCGAACCAGTGGAACGCGGTGCCCACGAACACGGCATCGACCGTGTGGTCCGGGACCGGGATGTGCTCGGCATGCCCAGGCAGCGCGCGCACGTCGTGCACACGCCGGACCAGTTCGGACAGCATTTGCTCGTTGGGTTCCACGGCCGTGACGCGGTGCCCCTCCGCGACGAGTCCCGCGGCCAGCTTGCCGGTGCCGGCCGCCAGGTCGAGCAGCTCTAACCGCTCGGACGTGGCCAGGGGCTCCAGCGCCCACCGGATCGCCGCCACGGGATAGTCAGGCCGGTGTTCGGCGTAGGCCTCGGCCTGCGCGCCGAACGAGTCCGCTCGCCTCGCGTGTAGATCCATTCGTCCAACTTAGGGTGTCCGGGTTCTGCCGGGGTATCCGGTGCGCTCTGCCCACGAGGGCTTCCGTACCCTTCTCGGCGTGAGTGAGCAGCCGAAGCAAAACGCCGTGACCAGCGAAGAAGACCTGCCCGAGCAGATGCGCGTGCGCCGGGAGAAGCGTGCGCGGCTGCTCGCTTCCGGCAAGGAGCCGTATCCCGTCGAGGTGGAGCGCACGCACACGTTGCGTGAGATCCGCGAGGCCCATCCCGACCTCGAACCCGACACGCAGACCGGCCAGGTGGTCGGTGTCACCGGACGGGTGATGTTCCTGCGCAACACCGGAAAGCTGTGCTTCGCGACGTTGCGCGAAGGCGACGGCACCGAACTCCAGGCGATGCTGAGCCTGGCCGGCGTGGGCGAGGAAGCGCTTTCCGAGTGGAAGACCGACGTCGACCTCGGTGACCACGTTTTCGTGCACGGCGAGGTCATCAGCTCGCGCCGCGGTGAGCTTTCCGTGATGGCCGACGCGTGGCGGATCACGTCGAAGTCGCTGCGCCCGCTGCCGGTCGCGCACAAGGAACTCGGCGAGGAAACCCGCATTCGCCAGCGATACGTCGACCTCATCCTGCGGCCGACCGCGCGCGACACTGTTCGGACCCGTGCGAACGTCGTTCGTTCTCTGCGCGACTCGTTCCACCGGCGTGGATTCCTCGAAGTCGAGACGCCGATGTTGCAGACGCTGCAAGGAGGTGCGAGCGCGCGCCCGTTCATCACGCACTCGAACGCGCTCGACATCGATCTGTACCTCCGCATCGCGCCGGAGCTGTACTTGAAGCGCTGCGTGGTCGGCGGCATCGAGAAGGTCTTCGAGATCAACCGCAACTTCCGCAACGAGGGTGTGGACTCGTCACATTCGCCCGAGTTTTCCATGCTGGAGTACTACGAGGCGTACGCCACGTACGACTCGAACGCCGTACTCACGCGGGAGCTGATCCAGGAAGCGGCGGAAGCCGTGACGGGATCTCAGATCGTCACGTTGGCCGACGGCACCGAGTACGACCTGTCGGGTGAATGGACGACGCTCAGCATCTACGAGTCGTTGTCCGGCGCGGTCGGTGAGGAAATCACCCCCGAGACGCCGGTCGAGGTGCTGCGCAAGCTTTGCGACCGCCACGAACTCGAGCTGAACCCCAAGTTCGGGCACGGCAAGCTGGTCGAGGAGCTCTGGGAGCACCTGGTGTCCGGCTCCCTGCACGCCCCGACGTTCGTGCGCGACTACCCGGTCGAGACGTCCCCGCTGACCAGGCAGCACCGCAGCAAGCCCGGTGTCGCCGAAAAGTGGGATCTGTACGTCCGCGGATTCGAACTGGGCACCGGTTACTCCGAACTGGTCGACCCGGTCATCGAGCGGGAACGCCTGGAAGCGCAGGCGCGTCTTGGCGCGGCCGGCGACGTCGAGGCCATGCCGATCGACGAAGACTTTCTGCGATCACTGGAGTACGGAATGCCACCGAGTGGTGGTGTCGGAATGGGTATCGATCGGCTGCTGATGGCCCTCACCGGACTGGGTATCCGGGAGACCATCTTGTTCCCGCTCGTTCGCCCTGAATGAGTAACTTTCCGGATGTCGATCGGTGCAATGCGGCATCCGTGCGCTAACCTGCGTCGCGAGAGGCATTAGTTGGCGTGCGGGTGACCGCGCATTCGGGGTCCAGGAGGATACGCATGGCGCAGAAGGTCACGGTGACCCTCGTCGACGACCTGGACGGCTCCACTGCGGAGGAGACCGTCGAGTTCGGGCTGGACGGTGTCAGCTACACGATCGACCTTTCCTCGGGGAATGCGGGCAAACTTCGCGATGCCTTGGCCGACTTCGTGGGAAGTGCACGTCGTGCGGGTGGTCGCAAGCGCGTCGGTCCCGGCCGTCCGGCCGGTGTGAAGGCGCGTCCGGCATCAGCGGATCGTGAGCAGAACCAGGCCATTCGCGAGTGGGCCCGCAAGCAGGGCATGAAGGTGTCGGACCGGGGTCGCATCCCGGCCGAGGTGCTCGACGCCTACCACCAGCAGGGCTGAAATTCGGCAAAACACGAAGGGGTTCCGGGGAAGATTCCTCGGAACCCCTTCGTGTTATTCGAGTGCCGGCCCGTCCGCGGCCGCGGACCGGAGGTGCCCAAACGAGATTGGTTGACTTCACAACGTTCGGCGTGAATATCGCGTTCTGATCTTCATGCGGCCGTTCGCCGGCGCGGTGTGACCTGGACCGCGCGGTGCCTCGTCAGTAGGCGGCAGAAGTTCGGTTAGGCTTACCTGTCTTCAGTCGCAGCCGGGAGGGTGGGCCTTGGGTCGTAGGTCGTTCGGCCTGCTCTTGCTGCTGGTCGCGCTCGCCGCCGTGTGCCTCGCGAGCATCGCCATCGGTTCGAAGGAGATCCCGCTGTCCGGGGTCTGGCACGGTCTCTTCACGCCCACAGGCGCCGAGGACGACGTGGTGGTCCGCGAGCTGCGGATCCCGCGGACGTTGCTCGGCGTCGTGGTCGGCATCGCGCTGGGCGTCGGCGGCGCGCTGATGCAGGGCCACACGCGCAACCCGCTCGCCGATCCCGGCATCCTCGGCGTCACGCACGGCGCCGCGCTGGCGGTCGTGCTGTCGATCTTCTTGTTCGGGGTGTCCTCGCTGGTCGGCTACATCTGGTTCGCCTTCGCCGGCGCGATGGTCGCGAGCGTCGTGGTGTTCCTGCTCGGCTCGGCAGGGCGGGCGGGGCCGTCGCCGGTCACGCTCGCGCTGGCGGGCGCCGCGGTCTCGGCGCTGATGAACGGCCTGGTGTCGGCGATCGTGCTGCTCGACCAGCAGTCGCTCGACGCGTTCCGGTTCTGGCAGGTCGGCGCCATCGCGGGGCGTGACCTGGGGGTGCTGGCGCAGGTGCTGCCGTTCCTGCTGGCCGGGCTGGTCGTGGCCGCGCTCAACGCGCCGGGCCTCAACGCGCTGTCGCTGGGCGAGGACGTGGCGAGGTCGCTGGGCGTGAACGTCGGCAGGACGCGGTCGCTGGGGATCCTGGCCATCACGCTGCTGGTGGGAGGGGCCGTCGCCGCCTGCGGGCCGATCGGGTTCCTCGGGCTCGTCGTGCCGCACGTGGCGCGTGCGTTCACCGGACCGGACTACCGCTGGATCCTGCCGTACGCGGCACTGCTCGGCGCGGGCCTGGTCCTCCTCGCCGACATCGCCGGGCGGGTGGTCGCGCGGCCGGCCGAGGTGGAGGTCGGCGTGATGCTGGCGCTGCTCGGCGCCCCGTTCTTCATCTTCCTGGTCCGCCGCAAGAGGCTGGTGAAGATATGACGACGACGGCGTTGAGGATCGGCGCCACCTCGTTCAAGCTGCGCCGCCGGCCGTTGCTCGTGGTGGCGGTGTCTCTCGTGGTGCTGGCGGCACTGCTGGTCGTCGACATCATGGTCGGCGACTTCCCGCTGACCGCGGCGCAGGTCGTCGACGCGCTGCTCGGCGGAGGCACCCGGCGCGACCGGTTCGTGGTGGTGGAGCTGCGGCTGCCGCGGGCGTTGACCGGTCTGCTCGTCGGCGGCGCGCTCGGCCTGTCCGGAGCGATCTTCCAGGCGATCGTGCGCAACCCGCTGGCCTCGCCCGACATCCTGGGCGTGACCTGGGGAGCGGGCGTCGGCGCGGTCTCGGTGATCACCTTCGCCGGGTCGCTCGGCGTGGTGACGGGCGGCGCGGCGAGCATCGGCGTGCCGCTGGCCGGCCTCGCGGGCGGGCTGGTCGCCGGCCTGCTGGTCTACGCGCTCGCGTGGCGGCAGGGCATCGAGGGCTTCCGGATGGTGCTGGTCGGCATCGGCATCACCGCGGTCGCCGGCAACTTCACGCACTACCTGCTGACCGTCGGTGACGTGCAGGACGCGGGCCGCGCGATGGTGTGGATCACCGGCTCGCTGAACGGCCGCGGCTGGGAGCACGTCGTGCCGGTGGCGCTCGCGCTCGTCGTGCTGGTCCCCGTGGCCCTGGTCGGCGGCCACGTGCTGGGCGCGCTGCAGTTCGACGACCAGACCTCGCGCGGCCTGGGCGTCCGGGTCAACGTCGCGCGCTCGTTCCTGATCGTCGTGGCGATCGTGCTGGCGTCGGTGGCCACGGCCGCGGCGGGCCCGATCGCGTTCGTCGCGCTGGCCACCCCGCAGATCGCCCTGCGGCTGTCCGGGACCGCGCAACCGCCGCTCTTCGGCTCGGTCGTGGTCGGCGGCGCGCTCGTCGTGCTGTCGGACCTGGTCGCGCGCACGATCTACCGCACGGAACTGCCCGTCGGCGTCGTCACCGCCGTGCTGGGTGCGCCCTATCTGATGTACCTGCTGGTTCGGAGTCGCCGGGAGGCGCGGGTATGAGTGTGCGGCTTGAGGCTTCCTCGCTGTCGGTCGGTTACGGCGAGCGGTTGGTCGTCGACACCCTGGACCTGTCGGTGATCGGTGGCACCGTCACCGCGGTGATCGGGCCCAACGGGTGCGGCAAGTCCACCTTGCTGAAGGCCCTCGGTCGGTTGCTGCCCGCCCGGTCCGGCGCGGTGCTGCTCGACGGCAAGCAGATCGACCGGATGGCCACCAGGGACGTCGCCAGGGTGCTCGGGCTGCTGCCCCAGGCGCCGTCCGCGCCGGAGGGGCTGACCGTGGCCGACCTGGTGGCCAGGGGCCGGCACCCGCACCAGGCCTGGTACCGGCAGTGGTCCTCGGACGACGCGGCCGCGGTCGACGCCGCGCTCGCGATGACCGGCATCTCCGACCTCGCCGACCGGACCGTGGACGAGCTGTCCGGGGGACAGCGGCAGCGGGCGTGGATCTCGATGGCGCTCGCCCAGGGCACCGACCTGCTGCTGCTCGACGAGCCCACCACCTACCTGGACCTCGCCCACCAGATCGACGTGCTGGACCTGGTCCAGGAGCTGCACGCCACCATGGGGCGGACCGTGGTCATGGTGCTGCACGACCTCAACCTCGCCGCTCGGTACGCCGACAACGTCGTCGCCATGCGGGGTGGGCGGATCGTGGCCCAGGGAGCGCCCGCGGAGGTGCTGACCGAGCGGCTGCTGCTGGAGGTGTTCGGGCTGGACGCCAGGGTCGTCGAGGACCCGGTGGCCGGCACGCCGCTCGTGGTGCCGGTCGGGTCACGCCACCGGGTGCCGTAGGCCCGGCCGGGGACGGCTCGCCCGCGCGGCCGGGTCAGGAGCAGGTGCGCGGGCAGGCCGTGCAGGGCTCCGCGCCCGGCAGCACGTAGTGGAAGCAGCAGCTGTTGCGCTTGCGCTTCCAGCCCTCGTCGGTGAAGTGCAGCGTCGAGGCGGAGACGAACGGCGCGAGCTTCTCGGGCAGGATCAGCGCCGCCTCGGTGACGCCCGCGTTCTCGTCGCCGCAGATCCGGCCGGCGGCCCACGGGCCGTACTCCAGCATGTCGGTCGCCGCCGCCCACAGCGTGCGGCGGCCGAAGCGGACCACCTGGCCGAAGGACGCCACGAACTGGGCGGCGTGGGCCGCGTAGCGGACGCGCAGGAGGGCGGCCAGGGCGGCTTCGTCGGCCACGACGGTGGCGGCCGGGTGGTTCGAGGCCGGGTCGTCGGGCAGGCAGGCGAACTCGTCGCTGAGGACGCAGATGCCGTCCGGGTGGGGGCGGCCACCCCTGGCGATGCGGAAGGCCATGTCGCGCGGCTTGAGCGTGGGCACCCGGCGGGCGGTGTGGAACAGCAGGCCGGCGAGGTAGCCGGGCTGGTGGAGGTACCAGCCCATGATGTACCCGGCGGTGGCGCGGTCGTCGGACTCGCCGTACTGCTCCACCAGCCATTCGGCCAGGTCCTTGCGCCACAGGTCGAAGCGCGACGGCTCGGCCAGCAGGTCCGAGCAGATCGTCCAGTCCCGCGACGGCGTGCCGAACCTGATCTCGGAGCCGACGTCGAGGCGGGCGATGGACTCGGCGAGCGGCGTGAGCGCACGCGGGTTCTGCTGTGAGACCCTCGCAGGTACGGTCAAGGCGCAAGTCCAATCTCATGCGATTGAGGCTTGCCTAACCTTACCCAGAATCGCGCTCCTCATGCGCGTCGTGGTGGTCCCGGTCACAGGAGCTTCGCTCAACGGTCAGTTGTTCGCGCTCAGCGGACATCGCCCGATCTGTGGAATCCATTGCTCCCGACCTGCGTTGATAGCGGTGTCAGGGTTCCACGATTGCGGTTGTCCGCTGATGGGAACCACAGGTCTCGGGGCCGCCCCACTACAGTGGAGCCACGGTGCCGCGCTCACCAGGGTAGATCGGTGGAGCCGAGGACCGCCGACGCAGCAGTCAGGGAGTGCGAATGTTCGAGAGGTTCACCGACCGCGCGAGGCGGGTGGTTGTCCTTGCCCAAGAAGAGGCACGGATGCTCAACCACAACTACATCGGCACCGAGCACATCCTCCTGGGTCTGATCCACGAGGGTGAAGGTGTCGCCGCCAAGGCGCTCGAGTCGTTGGGGATTGCGCTGGAGGGCGTCCGCCAGCAGGTCGAAGAGATCATCGGCCAGGGCCAGCAGGCCCCGAGTGGACACATCCCCTTCACCCCCCGTGCGAAGAAGGTCCTGGAGCTCTCGCTGCGCGAGGCGCTTCAGCTCGGCCACAACTACATCGGCACCGAGCACATCCTGCTCGGCCTGATCCGCGAGGGCGAGGGCGTCGCCGCCCAGGTCCTCGTGAAGCTCGGCGCCGACCTCAACAGGGTGCGGCAGCAGGTGCTGCAGCTGCTGTCCGGCTACTCGACGGAGAAGGGCGCGTCGGAGTCGACCGGTCGCGGCGAGGGCACGCCGTCGTCGTCCCTGGTCCTCGACCAGTTCGGGCGCAACCTCACCGCCTCGGCGCGGGAGGGCAAGCTCGACCCGGTGATCGGGCGCGCCAAGGAGATCGAGCGGGTCATGCAGGTGCTGTCCCGCCGCACCAAGAACAACCCGGTCCTCATCGGCGAGCCCGGCGTCGGCAAGACCGCCGTCGTCGAGGGACTGGCGCAGATGGTCGTCAAGGGCGAGGTGCCCGAGACGCTCAAGGACAAGCAGCTCTACACGCTCGACCTCGGCTCGCTGGTCGCGGGCTCGCGCTACCGCGGTGACTTCGAGGAGCGCCTGAAGAAGGTCCTCAAGGAGATCCGCACGCGCGGCGACATCATCCTGTTCATCGACGAGATCCACACGCTCGTCGGCGCGGGTGCCGCCGAGGGCGCGATCGACGCGGCGAGCATCCTCAAGCCGATGCTGGCCCGCGGTGAGCTGCAGACGATCGGCGCCACCACGCTCGACGAGTACCGCAAGCACGTCGAGAAGGACCCCGCGCTGGAGCGCCGCTTCCAGCCGATCCAGGTGGGCGAGCCGTCGCTCGAGCACACCATCGAGATCCTCAAGGGTCTGCGCGACCGGTACGAGGCGCACCACCGCGTCTCGATCACCGACTCCGCGCTGGTCGCCGCCGCCACGCTGGCCGACCGGTACATCAACGACCGGTTCCTGCCGGACAAGGCGATCGACCTCATCGACGAGGCGGGCGCCCGCATGCGCATCCGCCGGATGACCGCGCCGCCGGACCTGCGCGAGTTCGACGAGAAGATCGCGGACGTGCGCCGCGACAAGGAGTCCGCGATCGACGCGCAGGACTTCGAGCGCGCGGCGAAGCTGCGTGACGCGGAGAAGCAGCTCCTGGGCCAGAAGGCCGAGCGGGAGAAGCAGTGGAAGGACGGTGACCTGGACGTCGTCGCCGAGGTCGACGACGAGCAGATCGCCGAGGTCCTCGCCAACTGGACCGGCATCCCGGTGTTCAAGCTCACCGAGGAGGAGACCACGCGTCTGCTCCGCATGGAGGACGAGCTGCACAAGCGGATCATCGGCCAGGTCGACGCGGTCAAGGCCGTGTCGCAGGCGATCCGCCGCACCCGCGCCGGTCTGAAGGACCCGAAGCGCCCCTCCGGCTCGTTCATCTTCGCCGGCCCGTCCGGTGTCGGTAAGACCGAGCTCTCGAAGGCGCTGGCGAACTTCCTGTTCGGCGAGGACGACGCGCTCATCCAGATCGACATGGGCGAGTTCCACGACCGCTACACCGCGTCGCGGCTCTTCGGTGCCCCTCCCGGTTATGTCGGCTACGAAGAGGGCGGCCAGCTCACCGAGAAGGTGCGCCGCAAGCCGTTCTCCGTCGTGCTCTTCGACGAGATCGAGAAGGCCCACCAGGAGGTCTACAACACGCTGCTCCAGGTGCTGGAGGACGGCCGCCTGACCGACGGTCAGGGCCGGACGGTGGACTTCAAGAACACCGTCATCATCTTCACGTCGAACCTGGGCACGTCCGACATCAGCAAGGCCGTCGGCCTCGGCTTCACCTCGGGTCAGGACACCGCGTCCAACTACGAGCGCATGAAGAACAAGGTCAACGACGAGCTGAAGAAGCACTTCCGCCCCGAGTTCCTCAACCGCATCGACGACATCATCGTCTTCCACCAGCTCACTCAGGACGAGATCATCAAGATGGTGGACCTGATGATCGCCCGCGTCGAGCAGCAGTTGAAGAACAAGGACATGGCCATCGAGCTGACCGACAGGGCCAAGGCCCTGCTGGCCAAGCGCGGCTTCGACCCGGTGCTGGGCGCCCGCCCGCTGCGCAGGACGATCCAGCGCGAGATCGAGGACACCCTGTCGGAGAAGATCCTGTTCGGCGAGATCCAGCCGGGCCAGATCATCATCACCGACGTCGAGGGCTGGGACGGCGTGTCCGAGAACCACGACAAGGCGAAGTTCGTCTTCCGCGGCGAGCCCAAGCCGAACCGGGTCCCGGACGCTCCGCCCGTCGACCTCACGGCGGCCGCGGCGGCCGAGTCGCAGGACTCTCCGTCGAGCGACACCGAGTGAGCTAGCCGGCACGTGCGAACGGCCCCCGGACTTTCGTCCGGGGGCCGTTCGCGTTGCGGCACCGAGTTGAGCGTGTCACGTGCGCGCGCGGATTCGCCCGTTTCGCCGTCAGCCGGAAACCCGGCCTGCCACCATGGCTCGCGCTCGCGTGATCTTGCGCGGGTGGGTGCCCCAGGTGGAGGTTCTTGTGCCGTCGGCGGCGTTCGAGCAGCTCGTCGCTCAGTTCGAGCGGTTCCAGGCTCAGATGCAGCGTGTTGACCGGCAGTTCGCCGGTATCGGCGGGATGCAGCAGCAGCTCACCGAGCTGGAGGCGGTCGCCACCTCGGCTGACCGCGCGGTGACGGTCGTGGCGGGTCCTTCCGGCACCATCAAGGACATCCGGCTGACCGAGCTGGCCATGCGCCGACCGCCCCACGCAAAGGACCAGGTGCTGGAAACCCAGGCGCAGCTCTTCGGCATGTCCAAGGAGGAGCTGCGAGCCGTCAGGTCCGAGGAGACCGCGCCCCCACCACCCGCCGCCGCGGCACCTCCGCGCAGGCCCGCCGCGCCCGAGCCGGACGACTTCTCCGACCAGAACGTCCTGCGGGACAACGCCCGGAACACCCGGTCGCCCCAACAACCGCCTGCCACTCCGCCCAAGCAGGACGGCAAGTTCCTGAACCTCTACGACGAGGACGGTCGATGAGCGGGTTCAGCGCCGACCCGGAGGAGCTGCGCAAGCTGGCGGGCAAGCTGGACGGCCACCGCTCCACGGCCAGCAAGATCACCGAGCTGGTCGACCGGGCTGATGTGGGCGACAAGTCCTGGGGAGTAGTCGGGATCTTCGTCAAGGACCAGTACAGGTAGCGACCCGGCCGCGGTACACCGGGAGCTGAACTTCGACGCGCTGTCGTGGCTGCTGGACCGGGAGGAGGACCTCCCGTCCCGGGCCTCCTGGATGCAACTGACGTTCGAGGCCGGAGTGGTCTACACCGTGCTCGGCAACCAGATCAGCCGGGACGACCTGGTGGTCGTGGTCGACACGATCTGCGGGCTGCTCGACCGGATGCCCGGCGCGCGGCCGCGGCACCCCGCGGCGGCGGTCTGACGAAGGCCGGCACGTCCTCCTCGGCCGGTCGGGACCAGCACGGCGGAGGGGCCGGCGGGCAACGGGGGAGCGCCGCCGACCGTCCTCTGGCTGTGCGGACCACACCGGAGACTGACGAGCACTCAGCGAGACTGCACGGCGTGGTCACCACCGAGGTGAAGCCGCGCAAGAGCGGTTTCGCCACGTTCCTGCTGGTCGTGTGCGCGATGGCGTTCGTCACGGCGGCGTTCGTCAGGCTGCTCGGCATCGACGGCACGCGGTACATGATCGCCACGACCTCGCTGACCCCGTACATCACCGTCGCGGGGCTGCTCATCGGGCTGTTCGCGCTGTTCCGCAAGAGGTGGGCCGTCGGGCTGACGATGACGATCGTGGCGATCGTGCTGGCCGCGAACGTGGTGCCGCGGGCGTTTCCCGACTCACGGCCCAACGGCGTGGGGCAGCCGGTCCGGCTGATGACCGCCAACCTGCTCACCGGCATCGCGGACGCGGAGTTCCTCGTCCGGGAGGTCAAGGCGCGCCGGATCCACGTCCTGGCGATGCAGGAGCTGACCCCGGAGATGGTGCTCGACCTCGAACGGGCCGGTCTCGACCAGGTGCTGCCCAGCCGCGTCTTCCTGGACGAGCCGGGCGGCTCCGGCAGCGGCATCGCGTCGAGGTACCCGCTCACGCAGCGGAACCTGACCCCGCCGAGCACGTTGCGGCAGGCCGCGGCGCTGGTGGACCTGCCGGGCAAGGACATCGAGGTCGTCTCGGTGCACCCGCTGCCGCCCGTCGTCACCCAGGGGCCGGAGGCGTGGCAGCGGGAGCTGGCCGGGCTCCCGAGCCCCGACTCGACCGGCGCGATCAGGGTGCTCGCGGGCGACTTCAACGCGACGCTCGACCACGTCGGGCTCACGCGGTTGCTGAACAAGGGGTACGTGGACGCCGCGGACGAGGTCGGCAAGGGGCTGGTCCACACGTGGCCCGGCAGGGTCGGCATCTGGCCGCCGCCGGTCACCATCGACCACGTGCTGGTGGACACGCGGTGCCCGGTCGACACGCTGGACGTGGTCAACGTGCCCGGCAGCGATCACCGGGCCCTCGTCACGCAGTTCGTCGTGCCAAGGTTCTGAGCGCTTCCAGCGCCCCCACCGGCAGCGACACGCCCCGGCCGTGCCGGACGGCCGGCTCGCGGGTGTTGATCCGGATCAACGCGCCGGACGCCGCGCTCGCCAGCTCGGCCTGACGCCGCACGGTCGGCACCGCGGTGCCGGCGCCGATCTCGACCACGACGAGGTCGTGCTGCGCCCGCCGCCACCGCGCCAGCTCCTCGAGCTGCGCCTGGCTGCGGTGCGGCACCCAGCCCCAGTCGCCGAACATCAGGATGTTGGGCCGCGCGAGGCCCCCGCACGACGGGCACGACGGCAGCTCGCCGACGGCCCGCATCGACTCGGGGTCGACCTCCACGTCGAACGCGCACCCCCAGATCTCGTCGGTGCACGGTTCCACGCACTGGGCGTGGTGGATCGAGCCGTGGACCTCGGCGACGTCCGTGAAGCCCGCCTTCTGGAACTGGCCGTCCACGTTGGACGTGAAGGCGCGGGCGCCCCACGAGCGCAGGACCTCGAAGCCCTCGTGCGGCACGGTCGCGCGGTACAGGTTCAGCCGGTGGCCGTAAAAACCCCAGGCGAGCGCGGGGTCGTCGGCGAAGTGCACCGGGTCGGCGATCTCCTCGAACCTCAGCCCGAGCCGCTCGTAGGGCGGGTACGCCCGCCAGAAGCCCTCGGTGCCGCGGAAGTCCGGCAGGCCGGAGTCGACGCCCATGCCGGCGCCGGCGCAGACGAGCACCGCGCCCGCGCCGGCGATCAGCTCGGCGGCTCTGTCGTAGGCCTCGTCGATCAAGGCTTGGGCTTGCTGCCCAGCACGACCTCGAACTCCAGCAGGTCGGCGCCCGACGCCACGGGCTTGGCGCGCTCACCGGAGTGCGCCGCGGCGCCTGCCTGCCCGTCGCGCCACGCCACGAAGTCCTCGTGCGTCTCCCAGTGCGTGACGACGAAGTAGCGGTCCTCGCCCGCGACCGGGCGCAGGAGCTCGAAGCCGAGGAAACCGGGCTGGTCGTCGACAGCGCCGAGGCGGGCGGCGAACCGCTTCTCGAGCTCGGGACCGGCGCCTTCGGGGACCTTGATCGCGTTGATCTTCACGACTGCCATGCGACCCAGCCTAGCGGCGCACACCGGCGGGCAGCAGGTGCTGATCACCCGGGATGCCGGAGTCGCGGAACCACGCCTGGAAGAACGCGTCCAGCGGCTGCCCGGAGGCCTTCTCGAAGTGGTCCTCGAAGTCGGGCCACGAGGCGTTGCCGTCGCGGTGCTCGGCCGTCCACGAGCGCAGCGCCCGGAAGAACACGTCGTCGCCGACCTGCTTGCGCAGCGCGTGCACCGCCATGATGCCCTTGTCGTAGACGCCCCGGAACTCGTTGCCCTTGCCCATGTCGTAGAGCTTCGGCGCCCAGAACGACGAGCGGGACCGCAGCTCCTCGACGCGGTCGCGGTAGCGCTGGTCGAGGTCGGTGCCCTCCTTCTCCATCCACAGCCACTGCGAGTAGGAGGCGAGGCACTCGTTCAGGCAGATGTCCGCCCAGCTCCGCAGCGTCACCGAGTCGCCGAACCACTGGTGGGCGTTCTCGTGCACCACCGTCTCCAGGTCCGCCCACGAGGCGTAGATCGGCCTGGTCTGCGTCTCCAGCGAGAACCCGATCTGGTCGGCCACCCAGATGCCGCCGGCCGCCCGCTGCGGGTAGGGGCCGAACTTCGTCTCCAGGAACGCGAGGACCTCCGGCAGCCGCGACTGGATCGGCTTCTTGGAGCCGGACGTGCCGGGCGCGTACGCGTCGACCACGGGCGTGCCGCTCGGCAGCTTCGAGCGCACGACCTCGAACCTGTCGATGGCCACGGTCGCGAGGTAGGTGGCGAGCGGGGTCTCCTCCGACCAGGTGAACGTGGTCCAGCCGCCGTCGCGCCTGGCCGGTCCCTCCAGGCCGTTCGAGACCACCGTCCAGCCGTCGGGGACGCGGGCCGCGACCTTCAGCGCCGCCTTGTCGCGCGGGGTGTCGTTGGCCGGGAACCACGTCGTCGCGGAGTGCGGCTGACCCGCGGCGAACGCGCCGCCGGTCGACGAGATCTGCCAGCCGCTGCGGCCCAGCGAGGCGTCGTCGATCGTCGTGGGCTTGCCGCCGTAGGTGACGACGGCGGTGAACGGCCTGCCCTTCGCGAGCGGGGCAGCGGGTGTGATCACCAGCTCGTGGTCGCCCTCCTGCGCGAACTTCGCCGGCTGCCCACCGACTTCCACCTCGCTGACCCGCAGGCCTTCGAGGTCGAGGTTGAACCGGGAGAGGTCGTCGGAGGCGGTCGCGGTGATGGAGGCGACGCCGTCGAGCTGCTGCGACGACGGGTCGTAGGTGATCGCGAGGTCGTAGAGGGTGACGTCGTAGCCGCTGTTGCCGTCCGTCGGGTAGTAGGCGTCGCCCGCCCCCGCGCCGGCCTCCACCGCGGCCTGCGGCGACGTCTCCTGGCGTGGCCCCGCCGGGTCGCCGCCCGGCGTTCTGAACACGACGAGCAGGCCGGCGACGAGCACGATCAACACCAGGGCGATCAGGTACGGACGGGCCTTCATGCGTTTAATCATCCCCGTGTCTGTGGTGGAGTTCGGCGGAACGGGACAAGGCGTGCTGCTCCTGCACGGCCTGATGAGCAGGGCCACCGCCTGGTGGCCGGTCGCGCAGTGGCTCACACCGTTCGGCCGCGTGGTCGGCGTCGACCAGCGCGGCCACGGCCGCAACCCGCAGCGCGGACCGTTCCGCACCGAGGACTTCGTCCGCGACGCCGCGGCCGCCATCGAGGAGCTCGGCCTCGGGCCCGCTGTGGTCATCGGGCACTCCATGGGCGGGCTGCACGCGTGGTGCCTCGCGGCGACCCGTCCGGACCTGGTGCGCGCGATTGTGGTCGAGGACTTCGCGCCGGACAACCGGGGCAGGACGGTCGACGAGTGGAAGTGGCTCTTCGACGCCTGGCCGGTGCCCTTCCAGTCGGTCGGCCACGTGATCTCGTACTTCGGCTCGCCGGTGTTCGCCGAGTACTTCGAGGAACGCCACGACGGCTGGCACCTGATCGCCGAGATGGACGACCTCTACGAGATCGCGGCCCACTGGGGCACGCGGGCGTACTGGAACTTCATCGACGCCGTGCGGTGCCCGTCGCTGGTGATCGAGGCCGGTGGGGGCGGCCAGCTGCCGGGGCAGATGGCCGAGGCGGCACGGCGTTCCGGCGGCCGGCACCTCTACGTCGAGGAGGCCGGTCACGTCGTGCACGACAGCGCGCCGTGGGTTTACCGCGGCGCCGTGGAAGCCTTCTTGAGCACGTCGATCTCGCCGGTCTGAGTGTCGACGATCGACACCTCGCGGACCCTCGCGCGGATCGGCTCGACGGGGAAGACAGCGGCGAACGCGGCCTTCACGGCCTCGTCGTCGATGTCGGCCGCGAGCGTGCAGTGCGGCACCCAGTTGCCGGGCAGGTAGTACGCGCTGGGGTTCTTCACCTTGCTCGCCAGCACGTCGTGGATGGCGGAGTGCACCGCGAGCAGCTCGGTGTCGACCACGGCACCGAGCACCAGCACGTTGTCGGCGGTCGAGAACGTGCCGAGCGTGTGCAGCCAGAGGTCCGGCATCCAGAGCCGTTCGAGGTCCTCGCGCAGCTCCTTGCGCACCTTGGGACCGATGGTGCTCGCGACGGCGTAGGTGAGGTGCGGCGGGAAGTCGTGCCGGGCGCCGATCCGCCGCCACAGGTCGCGGACCTTCCGGTCCGCCTCGTCGTCGAAGAACGCCACCAGCGCGTGCATCAGTGCTCTCCCGGCAGGGCGAAGAGGCCTTCCCGCGTCTGCTCGACCAGCCCGTCGTCGAGCAGCGAGACCAGGCACTTCTCCCGTTGCGTGATGTCGTTCCAGACGATGTCGAGGTGCGCCTTGGGCACCGGTCCCGGCGCGCCCCGCAGCACGTCCAGCAGCTTGCCCCGCACCTGGCGGTCGGTGCCGGCGAACTGCTGCACCTTCTTCACCGGCCCCGCGTAGGCGGGCCGCCCGGCCAGTTGCCAGGCGCATTCCGCGTACAGGGGGCAGTCGGCGCACTTCGGGTTGCGTGCGGTGCAGATCAACGCACCGAGCTCCATCAACGCCGCCGAGAACACGGCGGCGTCGTCCTGGTCCTCCGGCAGGATCGCCTCGACGTCCCGCAGGTCGCGCTTGGTCGACGGCGGCCCGGCGTCACCGGCACCGTGCACCGCGCGAGCCACGACCCGGCGCACGTTCGTGTCGACGACAGCGCACTTCTGCCCGTACGCGAACGTGGCCACCGCACGAGCCGTGTAGCTGCCGATGCCCGGCAGCGACTCCAGCACGTCGATGTCCGACGGCACCACATCGCCGTGGTCGCGAGCGATCGCCGTGGCGGCCTCGTGCAGCCGCAAGGCCCGGCGGGGATAGCCGAGCTTGCCCCACATGCGCAGCACTTCACCCTGGGAGGCAGCGGCCATCGCGGACGGCACCGGCCACTTCGCGAGCCACTCGTGCCAGATCGGCTCGACGCGTGCCACCGGCGTCTGCTGCAGCATGATCTCGCTGACCAGCACGCCCCAGGCGGTGCAGGAGGGACGGCGCCACGGCAGGTCGCGGGCAGCGGTGTCCCACCAGCCCAGCAGCAACTCGTGATTCATCGCCCGCCATTGTCGCAAGGGAACGCGGGGGCCCCGCGTTACCCCTGGGGTAACGCGGGGCCCCCGCGTTCCGAAGCTCAGGCGGCGGCGGTGTCCGCGGCTTGGACCTCGCGCAGCTCACCGGTGTGCACGTCGTAGACGAACCCGCGGATCTTGTCGGTGTGCGGGATGAACGGGCTGCGCCGCAGCCGCGCCATCGAGCCGCGCACGCTCTGCTCGACCTGCTTGAACGCCTCGACGGCCCAGGTCGGGCGCAGGCCGGTGTCGGCCTCGAGCTCGTCCTTGAAGTCGTCCTCGGTCACCAGCTCGAGGCCGCAGTTGGTGTGGTGCACCAACAGCACCTCGCGCGTGCCGAGCTTGCGCTGGCTCAGCGCGAGCGATCGGATCGCGTCGTCGGTGACGACCCCGCCCGCGTTGCGCAGCACGTGTGCCTCGCCCTGCTTCAAACCGAAGATCTCGAACACCCGGATGCGCGAGTCCATGCAGGTCAGAATCGCCACCTGCAGGGACGGCTTCGGGGACGAACGATCTCCGGGAACCACGTTCCCGAGCTCGTAGTTCCGCTTGAGCAGTTCGTCGATCGCGGTCATGACACCTCCATGGCCTACCGGCGGACCCCGCGTCGATTGGAACCGGAGTTAGCGCACGTTCACAAGGGTTTCAGGGTCAATGTCACGTTCACCGGATCGAGCGATGCTCGCTTCCGACTGGATTCCCGCTGGTCAGGTTACGTTCGGGCCGTGACCGAGCCCGCAGACAAGCTGCCGTCCACGGTGTACTGGCGCCGTCGCGTCGTCGCGATCGGTGCCGCGCTCGCCACACTGCTGCTCGTGATCTGGCTCGTCGGCGTGTTCGCCTCGGACGAGGAGACCGCCCAGCCGACCAACGCGGCCGCGGCGTCGTCCTCCAACCCGCCGCCGAGCACGTCGGAGACGGCCGCCGCGTCGTCCTCCTCGACGGCGCCACCCGCCACGCCGACGCAGGCCGCGCCGCCTCCCGGCCCTCCGCAGCCCTGCCCCGACGACGTGCTCGGGGTGGTGGCGAAGGCGAACAAGCCGGTGTACCACACCGGTGACCAGCCGGAACTGTCGATGGACCTGGTCAACAACGGGCCGGCGCCGTGCATCAAGGACATCGGCCGCCAGCACCGCGAGCTCACCGTGCTGACCGCCGACGGCACGACGGTGCTGTGGTCCAGCAACCACTGCCTCGCGACGGTGGGCTCCGAGGTGCGGGTGATGCGGCCCAAGGAGGTCTTCACCTACGGCACGAAGTGGGCGGGCTCGACCTCGCGGCCGGGGTGCGGCGCGCACACCCGGCTCGGGGCGGGCGACTACCTGCTCGTGGCGAAGCTGGCCGGGAAGGCCAGCTCACCCGTGGTCTTCCGGCTCGGCGACTAGGGACCGAACCAGCGTTCCTCGGCGCCACCGCGCGGTGCCGCCGACGTCTTGCCGATGAGCAGCTCGGTGGCGAGGTTGACCGACCGCGGCCGGGTCCGCTCGTTCGTGTCGAGCAGCAGCTTGCCCGCCGCGCGGCCCTTCTCGAGCACCGGCTGGCGGACCGTCGTGAGCCCGACCTCCTCGCCGGCGCGGATGCCGTCGAACCCGGTGACGGAGATGTCGTGCGGCACGCGCAGGCCGCGGCGGGCGGCCTCGGTCATCGCGCCGAGCGCGAGCACGTCCGAGGTGCAGATCAACGCGGTGATCTGCGGGTCGCGGTCGAGCACCTGGGCCGCGCCGGACGCGCCGGAGGCCGTGTTGTGGTCGAAGCGCTCGACCACGGGCACCTGCGACCAGTCGACGCCCGCCTCGCTGAACGCCTCGGCGAGGCCGGACAGGCGGTTGCGCTGCACGTGGAAGTGCGCGGCGTGCTGGCGGTCGGGTGTCACGAAGCCGTCGTTGCGGTCACGCGCCAGACGCATGCACACGACGCCGACGCGCCGGTGGCCCAGCGAGATCAGGTGGCGCGCGAGCTCGTACATCGCGCCGCGGTCGTCGATGCCGACGCGGTCGACCGTGCCGAGGTCCGGCTGGTCGCAGACGACGGTCGGGACGGGCCGCTCCAGCACCGCGGCGAGGTGCGGGTCGTCGTCGGGCACCGAGTAGACGACGAAGCCGTCGACACCCGCGCGGTGCACGGACGCGACGTCCTCGCGTTCGGGGTTGGCGGGAACCAGCAGCAGGCCCGTGCCGGCGTCTTCGCACGCCAGCGCGAGGCCTTCGAGGAAACCGATCGCGGCCGGGTCGCGGAACGCGTAGGAGAGGTTCTCGGTGAGCAGCAGGCCCACCGCCCCGGCCTTGCGCGTGCGCAACGAGCGCGCCACAGGATCCGGGCCGGGATAACCCAGCCTTCGGGCCGTGTCCAACACCCGCCGACGCAGCTCGGGCGAGAGCTGGTCGGGCCGGTTGTACGCGTTGGACACCGTTGTCCGGGAAACGCCCAGCTCAGCGGCCAGGGAGGCCAGCGTCGCCGGACGTCGCACATGCATCGACCGCGCCATGAAAGGACCGTAACGGTTCAGAACCAATTCGTGAAGTGAGGGTGACCTGCGTCCCTCCAATGACGCATCCGCGCAGGTTGGCCCATCTGCCTTGTTCAGAACATGGTCCAGACCACCAGGCGTCTCACTTCGGCGGCGCGGTCGACTCCCGCACGACGAGCCGCGGGCGGAACACGCGGGTGTAGTTGTCAGTGCCCTGCCTGCGGCGATCCGGGTCGAGGCGCAGCACCAGCTCGTCGATCGCCGCCGCCGCCATCTCCTCGATCGGCTGCGCGAGCGTGGTCAAAGCGGGCGAGGAGTAGGCAGCCAGCGGGATGTCGTCGAACCCGACGACGGACAGGTCGTCCGGTACGGAGATCCCCCGTTGGTGTGCTTCGCGCATGACGCCGAGCGCCATGTGGTCGGACGAGCAGATCACGGCCGTCGGCGTCACGGTGTCGAGCAGCTGCGCCACCGCCTGGCCGCCGCCCTCCGCGCTGAACGACGCGTGCGCCACGTACTCCGAGCCCGCCGGCAGGTGGTTCTCCTCCAGCGCGGCGGCCCACCCGGCGCGCTTGAGGCGGGAGGGCAGCGAGCGCGCCGGGCCCGAGACGAACCCGATCCGCTCGTGGCCCAGCTCGATCAGGTGCTTGGTGGCCGTGTAGCCCGCGAGCTGCTCGTCCACCGTCACGTCGGGCACGTCGAGCGCGGGCGTGGCGCCGTTGAGGAAGACCATGTGGACGCCGTCCGCGACGAGCTTGGCGTAGTAGCTCGGGCGCGGCGCCTGGCCGAGCGGCACCTCGACGTTGGTGATCTCCGGTGACACGAACACCATGCCCTCGACCCCGCGGGCCAGGAGCATCCGGACGTACTCCTCCTCGCCCATCGGGGCGCCGCTGCGGGTGTTGCACAGCAGCGAGGAGTAGCCCAGGCGGGCCGCCCGCGTCTCCAGCGCCTCGGCGAACGCGGGGAACACCGGGTTCGACAGCTCCGGCACGAGCAGGCCGATCACGCCGGTGCGTTGCAGCGCACCGAGCCCGCGCGGGGTGTAGGGCATCTCCGCGAGCACGGACAGCACCCGTTGCCGGGTCTCCTCGTTGACGCCCGCCCGGCGGTTCAGCACGCGGCTCACCGTCGAGATCGACACCCCGGCTGCCCTCGCGATCTCGGACAGTCCGGACACGTTGCCTCCTGGTCGGCTTGGTTCGGCGCAAGCCTGCCGTCTTCAGAAAAAATTTGCAACGCGCGTTTGCAAGACAACGCCGTTACGGCTTGGTTACGGTCAATGCCTTGACCTGACCATGCTTCGGGTAGTGAAATCGCCCGCAACATTCTCGCAAAACCTTGCAATACCCTCATCTCACTGGGAGATGAGGCCCAGCTGGAGGGAACGGCAGCAACGATGCGACGGACAACCCTCGTGACCGCCATGGCGACGGGTGTCGCCCTCGTGCTCACCGCCTGCGGAGGCGGTGGGTCGGGCAGCAGCGGATCCGACTCGGGCGAAGTGACCTTCTGGGACACCAGCGGCCCCAACGAGAGCCCGGTCTTCACCAAGATCGCGAACGACTGCGCCTCGAAGGGCGGTTACCGGGTCAAGACCGAGACCGTCGCGTTCGACCAGGCGCTGAACAACTACAAGACCGCGGCGCAGGGCGGGCAGGGTCCCGACGTGTTCCGCTCCGAGGTCGCCTGGGTGCCGCAGCTCGCGAAGAACGGCCTCGTCGCCGACCTGAGCGACACCGACCTCGCCAAGGACACGGGCGACTTCCTCGAGGTCCCGCTGGGGTCGGCGAAGTTCGAGGGCAAGACCTACGCCGTCCCGCAGGTCACCGACTCGCTCGCCCTGCTCTACAACAAGAAGAAGCTCGCCGACGCGGGCGTCGAGCCGCCGAAGACCTGGGACGAGCTCAAGGCCGCCGCCGCCAAGCTGGGCGGCGAGAAGTCGTTCTTCCTCAACAACGACGCGTACTACGCGCTGCCGTTCATCTACGGCGCCGGCGGCGACCTGGTCGACGCGGACGCCAAGAAGATCGTGGTCAGCTCCGCGGCGAACGTGAAGGCGCTGGAGACCGCCAAGGGCCTGCTCGACGCCAAGGCCGCGACGACCGCGCTCGACCCGACGAACTCCTACGCGAACATGCAGGCCGCGTTCTCGTCCGGCGAGGCCGCCATGGTCATCAACGGTCCGTGGGCCGTCGCCGACTACCTCAAGGGCGCCGCGTTCACCGACGCCGCGAACCTCGGCATCGCGCCGGTGCCCGGTGACGTCGCGGGCAAGGGCAGCGCGCCGGTTGGCGGCCACGACTACGTGGTCCGCCAGGGCACCAAGGCCAAGCAGTCCTCGATCAAGTTCATCCAGTGCATGAGCTCGGCAGAGGCGCAGGCCCAGATCGCCAAGGAGCTCGGCCTGCTGCCGACCCGCAAGTCCGCCTACGGCAACGCCGACGTCAAGGCCAACGCCGTCGTCTCCGCGTTCGAGCCGGTCGCCAAGGCCGCGCACGCCCGCCCGTGGATCCCCGAGGGCGGCCAGCTCTTCGACCCGCTGAAGATCGCCTACGCCGACGTCCTCGCCGGCAAGAAGGAGCCGAAGGCGGCGCTCGACGAGGTCGCCAAGGCCTACAAGGACACCGTCGTCACCGAGTACTCGATCGGCTGATTCGCCAGACGGGGTGGCCGGGGTTCGCCCGGCCACCCCTCGTCGGTCCGTCGGAGAGGAGAGATCGGTGCGCCGGTTCCTGGAACGGCACTGGTACGCGTACGCGATGGTCCTGCCCGTCGTGGTGGTCATCGCGGTGTTGGTGCTCTACCCGCTCGCGCAGGGCGTGTTCTTCACCTTCACCAACATCAACGAGGCCAACATCGCCAACCCGGTGCTCGACCGGCCGGCGAGCTACGAGGGCGTCGGCTTCAAGAACTACCTGAACGTGTTGTCGGGCGACGCCTCGTACGGCGCGTTCTGGAGCACGCTGGTCCGCACGCTCATCTGGACGTTCGGCTGCGTGTTCTTCCACTACACGATCGGCCTCGGCCTGGCGCTGCTGCTCAACCGCCAGGTGAAGGGCCGCACGCTCTACCGCGTCCTGCTGATCCTGCCGTGGGCGGTGCCCGCGTTCATCAGTGCGTTCGCTTGGAAGTACATGTTCAACGCGCAGTACGGGATCATCAACCAGTTGCTGCGCGCGGTGGGCCTGCCCGACCCGGTCTGGCTCGGCCAGTCCGACTGGGCGCTGTTCGCCGTGATCGTCGTCAACGTCTGGCTGGGCACGCCGTTCATGATGGTGGCGCTGCTCGGTGGTCTGCAATCGATCCCCGGCGACCTCTACGAGGCGGCCGAGGTGGACGGCGCCACGCCGTGGCAGCGGTTCCGGCACGTGACGCTGCCGGGCCTGCGCTCGGTGTCCTCGACGGTGGTCCTGCTGGGCATCATCTGGACGTTCAACATGTTCCCGGTGATCTACCTGATCGCCGGTCCCAACCCGAACACGCGCATCCTCGTCACCTACGCGTTCGAGCGCTTCTTCTCGGGCGCCTCCCGTGACTACGCGGTGGCGTCGACCTACGGCGTGCTGATCCTCTCCGTGTTGTTGGTCTTCGCCACGGTCTACCGCCGTGCGCTGCGCAAGCAAGGCGAGGTGTGGTGATGACGCTCGACGCTTCCTCGCTGCAGATGGTGAAGCCGGAACGCCGGCTCAAGCGCAGCGACCGCTCCCCGCTGGCCTCGATCGGCCTGCACGCGGCGCTGGTCGTCGCGTCGCTGGTGGCGGTGTTCCCGGTCTTCTGGGTGCTCGTCACGTCCTTCAAGCCGGACGCCCGCGCGGTGGAGACGTCGCCGCAGTTGTTCAACGAGTCCTCTTTGGACAACTACACCCGGATCCTGGGCGGTGAGAAGGGCGCCTTCCTCACCTGGTTCGGCAACTCGGTGCTGATCGCGTTGCTGACCACGGTGATCGCGGTTTTCCTGTCCGCGACGACGGGCTACGCGGCCTCGCGCTTCCGGTTCCCCGGCAAGCGGTCGCTGCTGATGTCGTTCCTCGTGGTGCAGATGTTCCCGTTCGCGGTGCTGATCGTGCCGCTCTACAACATCCTGATCGCCCTGGGGTTGCAGGGCAGCTCGATCGGCCTCGTGCTCGTGTACTGCACGACCGCGGTGCCGTTCTGCACCTACATGCTCAAGGGCTACTTCGACACGATCCCCACGGACATCGACGAAGCCGGGCGGGTGGACGGCCTTTCGCCGTTCGGCGTGTTCTGGCGGTTGGTGATGCCGCTGGCGAAGCCGGGGCTGGCGGTGACGTCGTTCTACGCGTTCCTGACCGCGTGGGGTGAGGTCGCGTTCGCGTCGGCGTTCCTGTCGGCCGCCGACGAGTCGAAGACCTTGGCCGTGGGGCTGCAGGTGTTCGTGCAGCAGAACCGGACCGAGTGGGGACACCTGGCGGCGGCGTCCATCCTGGTCGCGATTCCCGCGGTGATCGTGTTCTACCTGGTGCAGCGGTTCCTGGTGACCGGTCTGTCGTCCGGTGCCGTGAAGGGCTGAGGACGTAAGCGCTTACGTTTGCGAGTCGGCGAACGTAAGCGCTTACGGCTGTTCCCGTAAGCGCTTGCAATCCCTAACGTCGCGCCCAGACAAAGGTGAAAGGTGCGTCACATGGCTGAGGTGTCCTACGTCAAGGCGTCGCGGGTGTTCTCCGGCAACCCGCCGGTCCGCGCGGTCGACGAGCTGTCGCTCGACGTGGCCGACGGCGAGTTCCTGGTGCTGGTCGGACCGTCCGGTTCGGGCAAGTCGACCGCCCTGCGCATGCTCGCGGGCCTCGAGGACGTCGACGAGGGCGCCATCCAGATCGGCGGCAAGGACGTCACGAACGTGCCGCCGAAGGGCAGGGACATCGCGATGGTGTTCCAGTCGTACGCGCTCTACCCGCACATGACGGTCGCGGAGAACATGGGCTTCGCGCTCAAGCTGCGCGGTGTCGCGAAGACCGAGATCAAGGCGAAGGTCGAAGAGGCCGCCAAGATGCTCGACCTCACCAAGTACCTGGAGCGCAAGCCGAAGGCGCTGTCCGGCGGTCAGCGGCAGCGCGTCGCGATGGGCCGCGCCATCGTGCGCGAGCCCTCCGTGTTCCTCATGGACGAGCCGCTGTCCAACCTGGACGCCAAGCTGCGCGTCGAGACCCGCGCGAACATCGCGGCCCTGCAGCAGCGCCTCGGCACGACCACGATCTACGTGACGCACGACCAGGTCGAGGCCATGACGATGGGCCACCGCGTCGCGGTGCTCAAGGACGGCCTGCTGCAGCAGTGCGACACGCCGCGCGCCCTGTACGACCGCCCGGCCAACGCGTTCGTCGCGGGCTTCATCGGCTCGCCCGCCATGAACCTCAAGACGGTGCCGATCACGTCCGAGGGCGCGAAGCTCGACGGCGTCACCGTGCCGCTGTCCCGCTCCGCGCTCGACGCCGCCGGCGGCCTGGACGAGGTCACCTTCGGCATCCGCCCCGAGGCGCTCGGCATCGTGCCCTCGGGTGAGGAGGGCATGGAGATGACCGTCGAGCTGGTCGAGGAGCTCGGCGCCGACGCGCTCGTGCACGGCGCCGTGAAGATCGGCGACTCGTCGCAGCGCTTCGTCGTCCGCGTCGACGGCCGCACGCCGCCGACCCTGGGCCAGCACGTCAAGGTCGCCGTGCGCGACCACACCGAGATCCACCTGTTCCACCCCGAAACGGGCGAGCGCCTGGAGGCGTGAGTCACACGTGAAAGCCCCCGGCGTGACCGCCGGGGGCTTTTCCGTGTCGTAAACTGAACTCGACAACGGTTTCCATTACCTGATCGAGGGACAGCGTGATGACTCTCCGCAACGCTCTGGTCGGCGCTCTGGTCGGCGCTCTGGCGGTCGCGAGCCTGGCGGCCTGCGGCACGACCACGCCGTCTTCCGACAACGGGAAGATCCAGGTCGTGGCCTCCACGAACGTGTGGGGCAGCGTCGTCAAGGCCGTCGGCGGCGACGCCGTCGAGGTCAAGGCACTGCTCGACGACCCGAGCGCCGACCCGCACTCCTACGAGAGCAAGCCCGCGGACGCCGCGCTGGTCAAGGACGCCAAGCTGGTCGTGTTCAACGGCGGCGGCTACGACGACTTCTTCGCCAAGCTGATCACCAGCGACGCGACCAAGAAGATCGAGGCGTTCCCGCTGCGGGAGCACAGCCACGAGGGCGAGACGGAGTCGGCCGCGCCCGACGCCGACGGCCACGACCACAGCGTGAACGAGCACGTCTGGTACGACCTGCACACCGTGCGCGCGGTGGCCGAGGCGGCCGCGAACGAGCTGGGCGCCCTCGCACCGGACAAGAAGACCACGTTCGAGAGCAACACCCAGCAGTTCACCGCCGCGCTGGAGGAGCTGGAGAAGAAGGTCGAGGGGGCCGGCACCGGCAAGAAGGTCGCCGCGACCGAGCCGATCGCGCACTACCTCGTCGACGAGACCGGCGCCGCCGACGCCACGCCCGAGGCGTTCAGCAAGGCGATCGAGGAGGAGTCGGACGTGCCCGCCGCCGCGCTCGCCGAGATGAACCGGCTGGTCGAGGGCAAGCAGGTGAACGTGCTTGTCAACAACACCCAGACCGAGAACCAGGTCACCAAGCAGCTCGTCGAGAAGGCCAAGGCCGCCGGGGTGCCCGTCGTCGCCGTCACCGAGACGCTGCCCGAGGGCGTGACCAGCTACCTTGACTGGATGAGCAAGCAGGTGGACGCGCTGTCGCAGGCGCTCAAGGCATGACCGCGATCTCGCTGCGCGGGGCCCGGCTGTCCTACGGGGACCGCGTGCTGTGGGACTCCCTCGACCTCGATGTCGAGCCGGGCGAGTTCCTCGCGGTCCTCGGACCGAACGGCTCCGGCAAGACCAGCCTGATGAGGGTGCTGCTGGGACTGCAGCCCCTGTCGTCGGGCACGGTCTCGGTCGCCGGCGGCAACCGGGCCATCGGCTACATCCCGCAGCAGCGAGCGCTCGACCAGTCCATGACGTTGCGGGGCCGGGACCTGGTCGGTCTCGGCCCCGACGGCTACCGGTGGGGGCTCGGGTTCCGCAACCGCCGCGAGCGCCGCATCCGGGTCGACGCGGCCATCGAGTCCGTGGGGGCCACCCGGTACGCCGACGCGCCGATCGGGCTGCTGTCCGGCGGGGAGCAGCAGCGGCTGCGGGTCGCCCAGGCGCTGGTCGGCGACCCGACGGTGATGCTGTGCGACGAGCCGTTGCTGTCGCTGGACCTCGCGAACCAGCGGGTGGTGTCGGAGCTGATCGACAAGCGGCGGCGTGAGGCCGACACGGCGGTCCTGTTCGTCACGCACGAGCTGAACCCGGTGCTGCCGCTGGTCGACCGGGTCCTGTACCTCGTCGGCGGCCGGTTCCGGGTCGGCACACCGGAAGAGGTCATGAACTCCTCGACGTTGTCCGAGCTGTACCGGACGCCGGTCGAGGTCGTCCGGGTGCGGGACCAGATCCTCGTCGTCGGGGCGGGCGCCTGCGAAGAGCAGACGCACCACCTGACCTCCGGAGCGGCGTCGTGACGTTCTTCGACCTGCTCGAGCTCGGCTTCGTGCAGACCGCGCTGATCACGGCGGCGGTGCTCGGCCTCGTCGCCGGCGCCCTCGGCCCGTTCATCGTGACCCGCAAGATGGCGTTCGCGGTGCACGGCACCAGCGAGCTCGCGTTCACCGGCGGCGCGGCGGCGCTGCTGCTCGGCATCGGCGTCGGCTACGGCGCCCTCGCCGGGTCGATCATCGCCGCGGTGCTGCTCGGCGTGCTGTCGCGCCGGGAGAGCGACCGCGACTCGGTGATCGGGGCGATCCTCGCGTTCGGCCTCGGCATGGGGATCCTCTTCCTCGCGCTCTACAAGGGCAGGTCCGGCAACAAGTTCGGGCTCCTGGTCGGGCAGATCGTCGGCGTCGACTCGACCGACCTCCGGCTGCTCGTGGTGTCGTCCGTGGCCGTGCTGGTCGTGCTGGCGTTCATCTACCGGCCGTTGTTCTTCGCATCGGTGGACCCGGACGTGGCCGTGGCCCGCGGAGTCCCGGTGCGCGGGCTCTCGATCGTGTTCGCGGTGCTGGTCGGGGTGGCCACCGCGCTGTCGGTGCAGGTCGTCGGGGCGTTGCTGGTGCTGGCGCTGATGATCACGCCGGCCGCTGCCGCGATGCGGGTCACCGCTTCGCCTGTTCGGGCGACCGTGCTGTCGGTGGTGTTCGCCGAGGTGGCGGCGCTCGGGGGGATCCTGTTGTCGCTCCAGCCCGGGTTGCCGGTTTCCGCTCTGGTCACGGCTGTGAGCTTTGTGATCTACCTGGTCTGCCGGGGGGTCGGGGCGGTTCAGCGGCGAGCCGCCTGAGGGCCACGTCCGCGTGGGCGTGTGGCGTCGTACCGGTTGCTTCGGCTGTGCGTGAGCGCCTCAGGCCGAGCGGGACGTGATCGGCTTGGTCACGTCGTCCTGGCGGGGGGCAGGCATCAGGCGCGGTGGGATGTCCAGGCCTGCCACCCGCACCTGGTTGCGGCCGCTTTCCTTGGCCTTGTAGAGGGCCGCGTCCGCCGAGTGCTGGGCCATCGCCATGTCCGGGCCGTTGTCGGGGATCACGGCCACGCCGATCGAGGCGGAGATCGCCTGCAGCGTTTCCCCCTCGGGTTCCGGGGGCTGGATCTCGCGGCCGTAGAGGGTCACGACGTTGCGGTGCTTGTCGGTCGTCGGGACCGCCAGGGAGCCGATGGCCTCGCGGATGCGTTCGGCGATGGTCACGCCTTGGGCCACCGGGGTGTCCTTGAGGGCCACGACGAACTCCTCGCCGCCGTCCCGGCCCGCCACGTCGCCGGGGCGGAGCTTCTCGCGGAGGATGCGGCCCACCTCGGCCAGGACCGCGTTGCCCGCCGGGTGGCCCCACGTGTCGTTGATGCGCTTGAAGTGGTCCAGGTCGATCACCAGGACGGTCATCGGTTCGCCGTCCAGGCGGCAGCGCTCTGCCAGGCGGCCCGCGTACTCGGCCAGGCCGTTGGTGTTCAGCAGGCCCGTCCGGTAGTCGGTGTGGGCGTCGGCCGCGAGGCGTTGGTGCAGTTGTTCCTGTTCTCGCAGCAGGCGTTCCAGGTGGGTCCGGCGCTCTCCCGCGCGGGAGAGCAGGGCGTTCACGAGGATCACCGGGACGACCAGGAGCAGCGGGCCCACCCAGTGGCTCGTCATGAGCATGCCGAGCATGGCGCCGGCGCCGAGGGTGCTCATCTCCAGCATGTTGTCGACCTTGGAGCCCAGGAAGTCGAGCACCTTCGAGTTCGGGGTCACGATCTTGAAGGCGACGGCGACCGTCATCACCTGGACGAACCAGTAGAGGACCGCGGCGATGGCGAGGACCAGGACCAGGCCCAGGTCCGTGGGGACGTGGCCGGTGGCGGCCAGGGAGACGCCCGAGAGGTGGACCAGTGCCCACGACAGGAGGGTCGAGGCCAGCATCGAGGCCGTGCCGAAGACGAAGCGGTACGGCTGGCGGCGGGCGATGGGCTGGATCAGGATGCGCATCCAGATCGTGGCTATCACCGCCAGGCCGCCGGGGAGGGCCACGGCCGCCGCGAAGGTCCAGACCGACGTCAGGTCGATGTGGGGGCCGGAGGCCTCGTTGCGGCGGGCCTCCTCCGCTCTGCGGACGACGGTCAGGTGAACGGTGATCGCGGCGATGAGCGCGCCGAAGCGCAGCCAGTCGGACGGCGAGATCGAAGTGAGCTTCGTCAGGAGCCAGACGGAGGCTGCCGCGACGGCTGCTTCGAGCACGAAAAAGTATGCGATCGCACTGGGCGCAACGGTCCAAAGGTCCCAGTTGCGAATCGGAGTCAAGCCGAGTGCACGCGATCGCCTGCGATCAGTCAAACTGTTCTTCACCACGACCCCCTACGCTCATGACACTTCATGAGCTAAGCCGCCGCTGACCAGGTCGTAGACCTACCGCGCTGCTGCTCGTCGCAACGAGGAGGTGTCTTCCATGCGCAACCGTGACTTCTGAGCGCCGCCTCTCCTCGACCGAACTTCAATCATGCATCCCGATCATCCTGGTACCTCTGCAACGGATATCGCTATTGGTGACCGTTCTGTTTCAGATTGCCACCGCCTTCGTGCCGCTGCGACCGCGAGCGCGTCGCCAGGCGAAGGTGGCGTGGGTCGCCAGCAGCAGTCCGATACCGCCCGCTCCCGCGATCGTGGCCGTCACCGATCCGATCGAATGGGCGACGACACCGGCCAGGGCCATTCCTCCGCCCTGGCTCGAGCGCAACGCCGCGCGGCCAATGCCATAAGCCCTTCCGCGGTACTGGTCGGGTAGCAGCCTCATCCACGCCGAACGAGCGGGTGTGTGATAAGCCCCGCCTATACCGGCAATGACCAACAAAACGATGGTCCAGGTCAGGTTCGGATCGAGGGCGAACAAGATCAACGGCGCGAGGGACAGGATCGCGAGCGGTCCGATCAGCCGTTCCCGCTTCGCCGGATCGCGGACGAGGCGGAAGAGCAGCGCTACGCCCAGCACGTTCGCCGCGGGTTCGATGGCGAGGATCAGGCCCACCGCCCACACCGCGTTCAGGCTCGCCGCCAGCGGTACCGCGAGCCCTTCGGGGACCATCGCGAGGCCCGCGAGCATCCGGACGCCCAGCAGCGTCCTCAGCCTCGGCTCGGCCACCATCAGCGTCAGCGCGCCGCGTGGTTCGTCGTCCTTCTTCTTGCGGCCCAGCGGATCCGCGGCGGGACGGTGCTCCACCGACGTCTGCACCAAGATCGCCAAGAGCACGAACGTGGCCGCGTTGATCCCCAGCGCCACGCCCGGGCTGGTGTGGGTGACGAGAAAACCGGCGGCGGCGAGGCCCGCCATCTGCGCTATGTCGACGGACGTGCCGAAGAGGGCTACACCGTCGTCATAGCGTTGAGGCGGAAGCACGTGAGGGAGGCTCGCCTCCTGTGCTGCGAGGTACGGCGAGGAGATCGCCAGCACCACCACGAGCAGCACGATCATCGCCCACAGCGGCATGCCCGGAATGGCCATCACGGCCATCAGCACCGCCTGCAGCCACGCCGTCGTCACCATTACCGTGCGTCGCGGGAAGCGGTCGGCGACCCAGCCGAGCAACGGACCCGAAATCAGCGGCGGGAAGAGCGTCAGCGACCACGTCAGCGCGGTCCAGGCAGCGGATTGTGTCCGTTCGTACACGAGCAGTGACAATGCGACTGCCGCGAGTTGGTCACCTGCGGTCGAAGCGGTCGAGCCGATCCACATGGCGCGGAACTCGCGCAAACCCAGGAGCTCGCGGAGGGCTCCGCGGGTGGTCATGCGTGCCCTCGGCGTGCCGCGTCCCGGGCGCGGCGAATCAGCAGGTCCTGATTCGCTCTACGCCGAGTCACGTCGCCCCCGCCGGTGGTAATCAATTCCTATCGACAATCACGGTAGAAGCTGCCTGACCGTTCAACGTCTGTCCTACCACAGTGTGTACCTAAACGGAGCAGGCCGGTTACCTAAAGTAGTTACAATAGCGAAACGTAGAGCTGATCTTCTTCACAGTTGACCTGGGGTCGCCTGATTGGACCCCAAATGGTCACGCCACGTGTCAGTTGATGCCGAACGGGTGTCGACCGCTGCGCCGAGCGGTGCAACCCGGCGCCGACTCCTGCCCGGCACAACCGACAAATAGCACCGGAACGACCGTACCTCGCGCTCGGGACCGACGCGGAATAGACCACGCCGTTTGTCGTCGCGGTCACTCGCAAGTGGTTGGCAAGAGGGCTCGACGCCGTTTCCCCGCCCGCGGAACGAAACCGGTTCAGCGGGCAGGAAAACGATCACTAACGTCGACGAATGACGGCGTTTAGCGTCACGAACTAGCGGATAACGTCAGGAGAGCGGTCAGCCCTTGGCGACGATCCGGCGGCGCCGCGCGACCTCGGCGAGCACGACTCCGGCCGCCACGGAGGCGTTGAGCGACTCGACGCCCGCCGCCATCGGGATCGACACGGTCTGGTCGCACGTCTCCTTGACCAGACGGCCGAGACCGCGGCCTTCCGACCCCACGACCACGACGAGCGGGCTCGTCGCCAGTTCGAGACCGTCCACGTCCACGTCGCCGTCCGCGTCCAGGCCGACGATCATCAGGCCGGCCTCCGCCCAGTCGCGCAGCGTCCGGGTGAGGTTCGTGGCCATCGCGATCGGCAGCTTGGCCGCCGTTCCCGCGCTGGTGCGCCACGCCACCGCCGTCATCGACGCGCTGCGCCGCTGCGGCAGCACCACGCCGTGCGCACCGAACGCGGCGGCGGACCGCACGACGGCACCCAGGTTGCGCGGGTCCGTCACGCCGTCCAGGGCCACCAGCAACGGCGGCTCACCGGCACGCTGAGTTAGTTCCAGCAGCTCGTCGGGTGAGGCGTACTCGAACGGCGGCACCTGCAGGCCGAGGCCCTGGTGCATCGCGCCGCCGGTGATCCGGTCGAGCTCGCCGCGGGCCACCTCCAGCACGGAGATGCCCCGGTCGGCGGCCAGGCGCACGGCCTCGGCCACGCGGTCGTCCGCGTCGATGCCCAGCGCCACGTACAGCGCCGTCGCCGGCGTGCCCGCGCGCAGGCACTCCACGACGGGGTTGCGGCCCGCCACGGTCTCGGCCTGCGCCTTGTCGGTCTTCTGGCGCCGCTGCGTCTTCACGGCCTCGGTCTTCGCGGCCACCTTGGCCCGCTTGTACGCGGGGTGGTTCGGGCGTTCCGACGCCTTGGGGGTCGGACCCTTGCCCTGCAGACCCTTGGACTTCTGCCCGCCGGAACCGACGACCGCGCCCTTCTTCGAGCCCGGATTGCGCATCGCGCCCTTGCGCTTGGAGTTGCCAGCCACGGGAGTCAGTCGTCCTTCAAAGTCCACTGCGGACCGTCGGGGGTGTCCTCGACGGCGATGCCCGCGTCGTGCAGCTGGTCGCGCAAAGCGTCAGAACGCGCGAAGTCCCTGCTCTTGCGGGCTTCCTGGCGCTCGACGAGCAGTCGATCCACCAGCGTGGTCAACGCCTGCCGCATGCCGAGGTCGGCAGGCGACTGGTCGTTCCACTTCGGCGACAACGGGTCGACGCCGAGGATGTCGGCCATCCGGCGCACGCACTCGGCGGCCGCACGCGCCGCGTCGTGGTCGCCGTCGGCGAGTGCGGTGTTGCCCTGGCGCACCTTGTTGTGCAGTGCCGCCACGGCCTGGGGCGTGCTCAGGTCGTTGTCCATCGCGACGACGAAGTCCGGGCACATGTCGCCCCGGAGCTCGATCGGTCCCACGCGCTCGGCGACGCGGCGCAGGAACGACTCGATGCGCCCGTAGGACGTCACCGCCTCCTGCAACGCCTCTTCGGAGTACTCGATGTGCGAGCGGTAGTGCGGCGCGACCAGGTAGTACCGCAGCTCCTGCGCGCGGACCTGCTCCAGCATCGCCGGGATGGAGACCGTGTTGTCGAGCGACTTGGACATCTTCTCGCCCGCGAACGTCACCCAGTAGTTGTGCATCCAGTAGTTCGCGAAGCCGTCGCCGGCCGCGCGCGACTGGGCCTGCTCGTTCTCGTGGTGCGGGAAGATCAGGTCGAGCCCGCCGCCGTGGATGTCGAACGTGCTGCCGAGGTACGTCGTGGCCATCGCGGAGCACTCGAGGTGCCAGCCGGGCCTGCCGTTGCCCCACGGCGTGGGCCAGGACGGCTCGCCGGGCTTGGCGGCCTTCCACAGCGTGAAGTCGCGGGGGTCGCGCTTGCCGCGGACCTCGGTCTCACCCTGCTGCTGGTCCTCGATCCTGCGACCGGACAGCGCGCCGTACTCGGGGAACGAGCGCACGTCGAAGTAGACGTCGCCGTCCACGTCGTAGGCGTGGCCCTTGTCGATCAGCCGCTGCATCAGCTCGACCATCTGCGTGATGTGGCCCGTGGCGCGCGGCGAGTACGACGGCGGCAGGCAGCCGAGCACGTCGTAGGCGTCGTCGAAGGCGCGCTCGTGCGTGTACGCCCACTCCCACCAGGGCCTGCCGTGGTCGGCGGCCTTGGTGAGGATCTTGTCGTCGATGTCGGTGACGTTGCGGACCAGCGTGACGTCGGCGCCGTCGCGGGCGAGCCAGCGGCGGAGGACGTCGAAGTTCAGGCCGCTGCGGACGTGCCCGATGTGCGGGACGCCCTGCACGGTCGCCCCACACACGTAGATCGACGCCGTTCCGTTGACCTGCGGGTGGAACTCCCGCATGGACCGGCTCGCCGAGTCGTAGATGTGGAGGCTCACACAGGAATGGTACGGGCCACATCCAGCAGCGCGTCCGGGCGGTCACTCGTCGGAACCGGGTTGACGAGCCGGAAGGAGCAGCCGATGGCCTCCGCGCCGCCGTCCGCCTCCTCGCTGTCCCCGACCATCACGGCCTCGCGGGGGTCCACACCCAGCCGTTCGCAGGCCGTGGTGAAGATCTTGGGGTCCGGCTTGATCACGCCCTCCTCGTAGGAGAGGACGAACTCGTCCACCAGGTGGGTGAGGCCGTGCTTGGCGAACACGGCGCGGATGTCCCAGGCGATGTTGCTGACGACCGCCACGGGAACGCCGGCGAGGTGCTCCAGCGCGGCCCTGGTGTCGGGGTAGGGCTGCCAGGACTCGGGGTCGACGAGTTGGTCGTAGAACGCCTCCGCGTCCGGCACCAGCGCGTCGTTGAGCACCTTGACGTGCACCCAGCGGTGCACGTCCGCGTCGAGGTCGCGCCGGTGCCAGGCGTCGGCGAGGTCGGGGTCGACGCCCTCGGCCAGGCCGACCGGCGCGGTGAGCGCACGCATCAGAGCCGCGTTGGACTCCAGCTCGGGGTGCTCGAGCCGGAAGAGCGTGCCGGAGAAGTCGAAGAGCGCAGCGCGGATCGTCACCCCGCCGACTCTACGTGCCGATGCGCTACGTGGTCTGGACCTTTTTGAGCTCGGCCTCCACCTCGGAGGTGTCGTAGTCGAGCGTCAGCTCCAGCTCACCGGCGCCGCGCCGGGCGGCGGTGGCGAAGTGCTCGGCGAACTCCTCGATCCGCCGCAACGGCTGGTCGGCGAGCCGCGCGGCGGCGTCGTAGAGCGGGCGCAGGCGGTCGGGGGTCGTCGTGCCGCGCAGGTCGGCGGCCCAGTCGAGCAGGTCCTCGTAGCTCTTGGCGAACCGGTTCGCGAGCAGGCGGATCTTGTCGGAGTTGCCTGCCTGACCGGAGGGACCGAACGCCCACTGCTGCTTCTGCGGCGAGAGCACGTCCGCGACGGCGTTGACGATGTCGTCGAACTTGCGGGTGCGCGCGGTGAAGTAGTCGAGCGACTCGGTGTCGGTGCCGAACGTGCGCACGGTGTCGGCGAAGCCCATCTCGTGGTTGAGCTTCTTCTCCTCCAGCGCGCGGATGCTCTGGCCCAGGGCGTCCGCGAACGCCTTGTACTCCCAGCCCGGTTTCGGCGGCCCCGGGTCGACGCCGGCCTTCTTCGCGATCATCTCGGCGAGCTGGTACGGGGTGAAGCGCCGCAGGTCCAGGTAGCCGGTGCTGGGTCGCACGCCGGGAACGTCGGTGTCGTCGAACCGGGCGGGCAGGACGTACGGCCGGTGGGGGTCGGTCAGGCCGCGGGACAGCGCGGAGCGGCGCTCGTGGATCGTCCAGATCTTGCGCACGTAGTGCTCCGACACGAACATCACGCAGAACCGCGAGTCCTCGCGGTAGACCTTGTCCAGGTACTCGGTGAGCTCCTCGCCCCAGAGCTCGTGCTGCGCGTCGTTGTCGTAGAAGTAGCGCAGGCCCATGTCACCGAGGTGCCCAGCCACCTCGCTCACGTAGTCGCGGTTCTCGCCGGCGAACGACAGGCAGACGTCGTACTTGGTCACCGTGCTGATGGTAGTGGCGGGAACCACACTCCCCGTGGGGGAGTTGTCCAGTTATGAGCCTGGGGTTCCTCTTCGCGATGTCGCTGCCCGCTCTGGTGGTGGCGCTGTTCGTCCTGGCGGTGGTCGAGCGGTTCGTGCGGCGGGGGAAGAAGGGCACGCCGATGGCCGCGGCCGGCCTGGGTGAGCTGGGTGCGACGTTCGAGGCGGGCAAGCGCGACGAGCTGGAGTACCGCGAGGAGGAACGGCAGCTTCGCGACGAGGAGGGGGACGGCGCGCCACCGCGCAGCCGGGTGGACCTCGACGCCGGCACCGCCGTGCTGAAGGTGCCCGCACCGCGGCTGCCGGACTGACTCAGCTCGCGGTGAGCAGCAGTGCCGTGGCGATGGCGGCGATGCCCTCGCCGCGGCCGGTCAGGCCGAGCCCGTCCGTCGTCGTCCCCGCCACGGAGACGGGACCGCCCACCGCGTCGGAAAGCGTTTTCTGGGCTTCGTCCCGGCGCTTGCCGACGCGCGGCTGGTTGCCGATGACCTGGACTGTGGCGTTTCCCACACGGTAGCCGGCCTCTTCGACGAGACGGCGCACTTCCGTGAGCAGGACCACCCCGTGCGCTCCCGACCAGCGCGGATCGGACGTGCCGAAGACCGCGCCGAGGTCGCCGAGACCGGCAGCGGACAGCAGGGCGTCGCACAGCGCGTGCGAGGCCACGTCGCCGTCGGAGTGACCTGCGCACCCGTCGACGCCCTCCCACAGCAGGCCGGCGACCCAGCACTCGCGACCTGCCTCGATCGGGTGGACGTCGACGCCCTGGCCGATCCTCACTGCTGGCCTCCGCTGAGAAGTGCCGCCGCGACCGCGAGATCGAACGGGGTGGTGATTTTCATGGCGTGCGCGTGCCCGGGAACTGTGTGGACCGCGACACCGTTCTTCTCCACAAGACCAGCGTCATCAGTCGCGGCGATACCGGAGTGATAGGCGGCTCTGAGAGTCTCGGCGCGAAAACCCTGCGGGGTCTGGACGACCCGCAGAGCGGCCCGGTCAGGTGTGGAGACGACTACTCCGACCTCGTCCACCTGCTTGATCGTGTCGGCCACGGGGAGCACCGGTATGACGGCGTCGTGCCCGTCGCGCACAGCGGCCACGACGTCGGCGATCACCTCGGGAGGTGTGAACGCGCGAGCGGCGTCGTGCACCAGCACGATGGAGGTGTCCGGGATCACGCGGAGAGCGTGGTCGAGGGCGAGGCGCACCGAGTCGGTGCGCTCCGCGCCCCCTGAAAGCACGTGCACCGCCCCGCCGGCCGGGGCCAGCGAGGCGGTTGCGGTGTGCACAAGATCCACATCGGATGGTGGAGCAGCGATGACGACGTGCTGAACCTGGCCTGACGCGAACAGGCCTCGAACGGCACGCGTCAACAGCGGTACGCCGTTGACCGGCACGAGCGCCTTGGGCATCCCGTAGCCCAGACGCTCACCCCGCCCTGCCGCAGGAACGAGCGCGACAACACTCATCGTGCGGCGTCATCCGGTGCGTGGTTTTGCAGTGTCACGTCGTGCGGTGTCACTGTGTTTTTGATCGATGAAAACTACGACGCGGTGGCGAGAACTTCGTCGAGGAGGACCTCGGCCTTGTCCTCGTCGGTGCCCTCGGCCAGCGCCAGCTCGCTGACCAGTATCTGCCGCGCCTTCGCCAGCATCCGCTTCTCGCCGGCGGACAACCCGCGATCCTTCTCGCGCCGCCAGAGGTCGCGCACCACTTCCGCAACCTTGTTCACGTCGCCGGAGGCGAGCTTCTCAAGGTTGGCCTTGTACCGCCGAGACCAGTTGGTCGGCTCCTCGGTGTGGGGAGCGCGCAAGACCTCGAAGACCCGGTCGAGCCCTTCCTGGCCGACAACGTCGCGCACGCCGACGATCTCGGCGTTGTCAGCGGGAACCCGAACGGTGAGGTCGCCCTGCGCCACCTTGAGAACGAGGTACTTCTTCTCCTCGCCCTTGATCACGCGGGTCTCGATTGCTTCGATGAGAGCGGCACCGTGGTGCGGGTAGACGACGGTCTCTCCGACCTTGAAAACCATGTGTCCTCTGCCCCTTTCGCTTCCTCCATCCTAACACGCCCGGCAAGGCCTCGAACGCCGCTCGATGATCCGTTAGTGCTGGTCAGGGCCGCGCGGGGGGTTGACAAACCACCTGTTCGCGTGCAACGTACGGGCTTGTCAAGATCGATTGGCACCACGTCGCGTCCGCTTTCCGGGTCCCGGTTAGGCTCTTTGCCTGGTGGTTGTTCCCTAGGAAGGACGCTGGAGCCGTGAACTCAGGAGTGTCTCGCCGGTTGATCGCGACGGCAGCGCTGGCCGCGGGCCTCGGCCTGGTGGCGGTCGGCTGCAGCGCCGGTCAGGTCACCCAGACCGACACCCAGGTCGCCGCCGTCGACGGTGCGAGCGGCAACGCCGGCCCGATCGCGGTGCGCAACGCCATGCTGGCGTTCCCGCCGGACGGCAACCGCTACCACGACGGTGAGGACGCGCCGCTGACGTTCGTCATCGCCAACACGGGCACGACCCCGGACAAGCTGCTGTCCATCAAGTCGGAGGCGGCCGAGGCGGAGGCCGAGGTCGCCGGCTCGAAGGACATCCCGGCGCAGTACGCGCTGCGGGCCGAGTACGACGCCTCGCACGCGCCGACGAAGACCTCCACGCCTTCGTCCTCCGTCGCGCTGTCGTCGTCGAACGCGCCGTCGTCGTCCGTCGCCCCGTCGTCGTCGGTCTCGCCGTCGTCCTCGGGTGCGCCGTCGTCCTCGTCGGTCACGCCGACCTCGGGTGCGCCGTCGTCCTCGGGTGCCCCGTCCTCGGGTGCCCCGTCGTCGGGTGCGCCGTCCTCCGCCGCCAGGTCGTCCTCGGTGTCGCCGACCTCGTCGTCGGCCGCGCACGGCCAGTCGCTCGAGGTGCTGCAGATCCGCTGCACGCTGAAGAAGCTGAACCGCGACGTGGTGGCCGCGCAGACGGTCAAGATCACGTTCCTGTTCGAGAAGGCCGGCTCCCTGACGCTGGAGGTGCCGGTGGCGCCGTCCGACCACAAGCGCGTCAGCGAGAACCACGAGTCCGGCGGTCACTGAATTTTTGGCCGCTGCTTCGCAGCGGCGGCGAGTCCGTTCTTGGTCGGTCGTCCGGCCACCGCTTCGGGCCGAATCGCCTGCGGCGGTTGACCCGAAGAGGTGACCGGACGACCGACACGGACTCGCAAGAGCACGCGACGCCGCCCCCTCGCCGGGGCGGCGTTTTTCGTGCCGTCGTCGCTGGTCCGCAGCGGCGAGTCGGTGCCGGGCCGGATTCGCGAAGCAGGCAATGCCGCTCCCTCAGCGGGGTGGCGTTTTTCGTGCCTTCGGTGCTGGTCCGCAGACGGCGAGTCGGTGCCGGGCCGGGCTCGTGAAGCACGCAATGCCGCTCCCTCAGCGGGGTGGCGTTTTTCGTGCCTTCGGTGCTGGTCCGCAGACGGCGAGTCGGTGCCGGGCCGGATTCGTGGAAGCACGAAACGCCGCTCCCTCACCGGGGCGGCGTTTTCGTGTGCCAGGGGTCAGGAGGCCTTGAGCATCGGGCGGAACCGGTCGCGGTAGGCCCACGCGAGACCGATCTCGGCGGCGACGACGAGCAGCGCCATCACCATGCCGCTCGGCTCCAGGAAGACGTGGAACAGGAAGATGTTCACGACCACCGGGGCGAGCAGCGCGAGGGCCAGCGGCACGAACCGGCCGGCGACCAGCAGCAGGCCGGAGACGAGCTGGACGCCGGACATGAGCTGCACCATGTAGCCGGTGGCGTACAGGGCGGTGTTGAACGCCACGCCCTCGGGAGCCATCGTGCTCGGGTCGGGGGCGGGCATGAACATCAGGAAGCCGTTCAGGCCGGTGGTGGCGAAGAGCAGGCCGGTCAGCACGCGGGTGACGATGGTGGCGTAGCGGCCGACGGCGAACTTGCGGGTCTTGGTCTGCGTCGCGGTGGTGGCGGTGGTGGTCACTGTGTCCTCCAGGCTGTTGTGTCCTTCCACTGATGCGTCGAACGGGCGTCACCGCGGATCGACAAGCCGCCCGGAAAATCTTGGAACTTTCTTCTGGACGGCCTCTGACCTGCGGTGCGCGTTTCTGTCGGTGGCGTGCTCTACCGTTCGGTCCGTGGCGAAGACAGCGCGGCCGATCTTCCGGTGTGCCGAGTGCGGGCACGAGGTGGCGAAGTGGTTCGGCCGCTGCCCCGAGTGCCAGGCCTGGGGCAGCATCGAGGAACGCGGCGCCGCGTCGGTGACCCGCGTGGTGGCGGGCGCGCCGACGTCGGCGGCGAGGCCCATCGGCGAGGTCGACATCGAGTCGGCGCGGGCGCTCTCCACGGGCGTCAGCGAGTTCGACCGGGTGCTCGGCGGCGGTCTGGTGCCGGGGGCCGTCGTGCTGCTGGCGGGCGAGCCCGGCGTCGGCAAGTCGACGCTGCTGCTGGAGACCGCGCACCGCTGGGCGGAGAGCCACGGCCGGTGCCTGTACGTCACGGGCGAGGAGTCCGCGGGCCAGGTGCGGCTGCGCGCGGAGCGCACCGGCAACCTCCACCCCGAGATGTACCTGGCCGCCGAGAGCGAGCTCAGCGCGTTGCTCGGCCAGGTCGACCACGTGAAGCCGTCGATGCTGATCGTCGACTCCGTGCAGACCATGTCGACGATGAGCGTCGACGGGGTGCCCGGCGGTGTCACGCAGGTGCGGACCGTCGCGTCCGGACTGATCGCGATGGCCAAGGAACGCGGGCTGCCCGTCGTGCTGGTCGGCCACGTCACGAAGGACGGATCCGTCGCGGGACCGCGGGTTCTGGAGCACCTCGTCGACGTGGTGCTGCAGTTCGAGGGCGATCGCCACTCGAGCCTGCGGCTGCTGCGCGGCATCAAGAACCGCTACGGAGCCGCGGACGAGGTGGGCTGCTTCGAGCTGCGCGACGACGGCATCGTCGGTGTGCCGGACCCGTCCGGGCTGTTCCTCACGCGCCGGGAGAAGGCCGTCGAGGGCACCTGCGTGACGGTGATCGTCGAGGGCAAGCGGCCGATGCTCGGCGAGGTGCAGGCGCTGGTGGCCAAGACGAACCTGCCCGCGCCCCGGCGTGCCGTCAGCGGCCTCGACTCCGCGCGGATCTCGATGGCGCTCGCGGTGCTGGAGAAGCGCGGCAAGGTCAACCTGTTCCAGAAGGACGTCTTCACCGCGACCGTGGGCGGCATGCGCCTGGTCGAACCCGCCGCCGACCTCGCCGTGGTGCTGGCGGTCGCCTCGGCGGAGCGCGAGATCGCGCTGCCCGCCGATCTGGTGGTGCTGGGCGAGGTGGGGCTCGCCGGCGAGATCAGGCGGGTCAACGGCGTGGGCAAGCGGCTCTCGGAGGCGGCGCGGCTGGGGTTCAAGAAGGCGCTGGTGCCGCCGGACCACGGACCGCTGCCGGACGGGGTGCGGGCGCTGGTCGCGAACGACCTGGTGTCGGCGCTGGACGTGCTCGGCCTGAACCGGCGGCGGGCCGGCAAGGCGGACGACGACTGAGCCGCCCGGCGTCGCGGTGCGCCGGGGACGGGCCGTGGCGCGCGGGGCGGCTGTGATCGAATACGCGCGTGTTGGGGAGCCACGACGGCGAGATCGGTGAGCTGTTGCGGTTCGCCGCGGCTTTGGTGCCGGCGGAGGTGCAGAGCGAGGACGTGCTCGACCACCTCGACCACGAGGAGTGGGAGCTGGTGCTCGACCTGCTCGGCGAGTTCGACGGCAACACCTGGCAGACACCGCGCTACTGGGCCCTGCTGGCGGAGGCGGCCGTGCAGCTGGGTGCCGACGAGGCCTGGTACCAGTGGCGGTGCGTGGAGTCGATCCAGGGCCTGCTGCGGGTGGAGCTGACGCTGGCGCTGGACGCGGAGCCGGTGCAGGCCAGGGGAGAACGGCCGACCTGGGACCTGACGGCCGGTGAGCGGCGGCTGGCGGCGCTGTGGATCGAGTCCAAGCCGGTGCTGGGGCCGGGGGAACGGGCGACGGCGCGGTTGCGGCCGTTCGTGCCGCCGGCGTGGGCGCACCTGCGCAAGGGCGACGTGATCGCGTTGCAGGGGAGGTCGCCGGGGACGGCGAAGATCATCGAGAAGGTGCCGCCGCGGCCGTGAGCACTGCGGCCCGGGAGAACACCTGAGCGGGTGCCGCCACGACCGTGACGACACCCGCTCAGGTCACTGCTTCAGATCACTGCTCCGGATCACTGCGAGAGCAGCTGGGCACAGCGGATCAGGCCCAGGTGCGAGTACGCCTGCGGGTGGTTGCCCAGCGAGCGCTCGGCGATCGGGTCGTACTCCTCCGGCAGCAGGCCGGTGGGGCCGGCCGCGTCCACCATCTGGGCGAACAGCTCCTCGGCCTCGGTGCGCCGGCCGGTGAGCAGGTAGGCCTCGATCATCCACGCCGCGCACAGGTGGAAGCCGCCCTCGTCGCCCGGCAGGCCGTCGTCGCGGTGGTAGCGGTACACGGTCGAGCCGGACCTCAGCTCGGCCTCGATGGCCGTCACCGTCGACTGGAAGCGCTCGTCGGTGGGGTCGATCAGGCCGGACAGGCCCACGAACAACGACGCGGCGTCCAGGTCGTCGCCGTCGTAGGCCGTGGTGAACGACTGGACCTCGTCGTTCCAGCCGTTCTTCAGCACGTCCGTGGCGATCGTGTCGCGCAGCGGCACCCACGAGGGGTCCAGCTCGCGGCCGAACTGCTCGCCGAGCTTGATCGCGCGGTCGATGGTCAGCCAGCACATGACCTTGGAGTACACGTGGTGGCGCGGCGCGTGCCGCTCCTCCCAGATGCCGTGGTCGGGTTCGTGCCAGCGGCGGGAGACGGCCTCGGCCATCGCCCGGACCATCTTCCAGTCGGCGTCGGAGAGCGAACCGCGGGCCGACGAGAGCTGGACGACCAGGTCGACGACCGGGCCGAACACGTCGAGCTGCACCTGCTGGTTGGCGAGGTTGCCCACGCGCACCGGACGCGAGCCCGCGTAGCCGGGGAGCGTGTCGATGACGGCCTCGGCGCCGAGCTGGGTGCCGTGCAGCGTGTACAGCGGGTGCAGGCGCTCCGGGCCGGGGATGGTCTCCAGGACGCCGTGCAGCCACTTCAGGAAGCCGTCGGCCTCCGCGTAGGAGCCCACCGACACCAGCGCGGCGGCGGTCATCGCGCCGTCGCGCAGCCAGCAGTAGCGGTAGTCCCAGTTGCGGACGCCGCCGAGCTCCTCCGGCAGCGACGTGGTGGCCGCCGCCATGATGGAGCCGGACTCCTTGTGCACGAGCCCGCGCAGCGTCAGCGCCGAGCGCAGCACCAGGTCCGTCTGCACGGTCGGGAGCTTCAGCCCCGCCGCCCAGTCCGACCAGTAGCCCGCCGCGCGGTCGCGGCGGACGGACTCGGCCAGGGGGTTCTCGGAGATGTCGTCGGTGCCGCAGCGCAGCTCCAGCAGCACCGGCGCGCCCTCACGCGGGCGGACCACGGCGCGTGCGGTCTCCTGCACGCCGTCCGAGGTGATCTCCCAGTCGACACCGGGCGAACGCAGCACCATCGGGTCCGAGGTGCCCACGACCCGCAGGCCCTCGCGCTCGCGGAGGAACCGCACCGGCACCTGGCCGAACTCCGGCCGCGGCGCGAACGTGATCACCGCGTTCGTGGAACCGGAGATCCGCCGGACGAGGTCCGTGCGGTGCGACGCGAGGTCGTGCTCCAGGTAGTCGGTCACCAGGAGCCGCGACCAGCGGGTCTCCACGATCATCGTGCCCGGCAGGTAGCGCTGGCCCAGCGGCAGCGACCCGTGCTCCGGCTTGATCGAGAAGTGGCCGGCGGCCGGACCGCCCAGCAGGTCGGCGAAGATCGCCGCCGAGTCCGGTTCCGGGTGGCACAGCCAGTTGACCTTGGCGTCGGGCGTCACCAGGGCCACGGACCGCTCGTTCGCGAGCATGGTCAGCCGCTCGATCGGCACGGCCTGGTCGCCGTGCAGCCACGCGCGGCGCTCCTCCAGCAGGAACGCGAGCACCGTCGCCACGTCGGCGGGGTCGTTCACGTAGTGCTGGGCGAGCGACTCGCCGGCGCCGACCCGGATGCCCAGGTCGGGACCGTGCAGGCGGGCGAACGCCTTCTCGTCCGTGACGTCGTCGCCCAGGAAGATCGCCGCGGTGGCGCCGACCTGGTGGCGCAGGATGTCGAGCGCCTGGCCCTTGTTGGTCTCGACGACAGCGAGCTCGATGACGGCCTTGCCCTCGGTGACCTGCACACCCTCCCAGGTGCACGGGCCGGAGCGCACGGCCGACAGCACCGCCTCGCCGATGGCCTCGCTCGCGGCGCGGCGCACGTGCACGGCGACGGAAGCGGGCTTGACCTCGAGGTGCACGCCCTCGTGGCCGTTGACGATCTGTTCCAGCTCGGCTTCGATGCGCCGCAGCAACGCCTTGGCGTCCGCGTCGAGGGCGTGGACGAAGCCGACGTCGAACTCGGATCCGTGCGATCCGACGAGGTGGACCTCGCCGGGTAGGCGGGACAGGGTGGCGAGGTCGCGCAGCGCACGACCGGAGATCACGGCTGAGGTGGTCTCGTGCAGGCTCGCGAGAGAACGCAGCGCGTTCACCGACTCCGGGAGCGGGCGAGCCTGCTCCGGGTCGCTCACGATCGGCGCGAGTGTTCCGTCGTAGTCGCTGGCGACCAGCAGTCGCGGGGTCCTGGCGAGCTGACAGATGGCTCGACGCAGGTCGGCGGGGAGGGCCTCGGCGGTCAACGCCCCTCCTGGAGCACTCGATGGGTCAATGGGATCTGAAGAGATTCAGACCGAGGTCTGCGTGCCCAACGCCTCCAGGAACGACCTTGCCCAACGGTCAACGTCGTGGGTGAGGACTTGGCGGCGCAGCGCGCGCATCCTACGGCGGCCTTCTGCTGGATCGATGTCGAGGGCGGCCTGCAATGCGTTCTTGACACCGTCCAGATCATGGGGGTTCACCAGGAACGCACTGGTCAGTTCTGCGGCAGCGCCGGCGAACTCGCTGAGCACCAGAGCTCCACCAAGATCGTATCGGCAGGCCACGTACTCCTTGCACACGAGGTTCATTCCGTCCCGAACGGGCGTGACGACCATGACGTCGGCCGCGCTCATGAACGCGACCAGCTCCTCGCGGTTCACCGACTGGTGCAGGTAGTGCACGACGGGTTTGCCGACCCGCCCGAACTCGCCGTTGATGCGCCCGACGGACTGCTCGATGTCCTGGCGCATCGTCTTGTAGTGGTCCACGCGCTCGCGGCTGGGCGTCGCGAGCTGGATCATCGTGACGTCCTCGGGATCCACGCGTCCGTCCGCGATCAGCTCGTAGAGAGCGCGGATCCGGACGTCGATGCCCTTCGTGTAGTCGAGGCGGTCCACGCCCAGCAGGATGCGCTTGGGGTTGCCGAGGTCCGCTCGAATCTGCTTCGCGCGGGCCTGCGTCTCCTTGCGCCGGGCCACCGCGTCGAGGCCCGCGCTGTCGATCGAGATGGGGAACGCGCCGACGCGCACGGTGCGGTCGCCGACCTGCACCACACCTGGCCGGGTCCTGACACCCACGGTGCCGCGGCTGGGCTCGAGGCCGACGAGCCGGCGGGCCAGCCAGAGGAAGTTCTGCGCGCCGCCGGGCCGGTGGAAGCCGACCAGGTCGGCGCCGAGCAGGCCGCGGATGATCTCCGTGCGCCACGGGAGCTGCATGAAGAGCTCGACCGGGGGGAACGGGATGTGCAGGAAGAAGCCGATCTTCAGATCGGGCCGCTGCTCGCGCAGCATCGCCGGGACGAGCTGGAGCTGGTAGTCCTGCACCCACACGGTCGCGCCCTGCGCCGCCACCTTCGCGGTCGCGTCGGCGAACCGCTGGTTGACCCGCACGTAGGCGTTCCACCAGTGCCGGTGGAACGCGGGCTGCGCCACGACGTCGTGGTAGAGCGGCCACAACGTGCCGTTGGAGAAGCCCTCGTAGTAGTCCTCGACCTCTTTGGCCGACAGCTCGACGGGGTGCAGCAGCAGGCCGTCGTCCTCGAACGGCGCCACGTCGGCATCGGCCACGCCGGGCCAGCCGACCCAAGCGCCGCTGTGTGAGCGGAGGAACGGCTCCAGCGCACTGACCAGCCCACCGGGGCTGTGCTTCCACCGTTCCGATCCGTCGGGCAAGCGCTCCAGGTCAACCGGCAACCGGTTGGCCACGACCACGAATTCCGCCCCGTTCTCGCCAATGTCCATGCTCACATTTGTGAGGCTAGTGCGCGGCCGTGCGGTCGGCGTGCCGTGTAACCCCCGTCACAGGGAGGTTCACTCCAACCGACGCTTGGTGGGTTTGAGCGGCCCGGACATGCGTGGACCTGCGAACTTGCGCTCCAGACGGCCCAGTCCGGTGCGCACGGGCTGGGCCAGGTATTCGCCGAAGACGACACCTCCGGCCAGGGCGAGAGCAATGCCACTCGCGAAGACCAGCGTGCTCAGCCCGGCCGGATCGCTCTCGGCCGTGAGCTGGAACAGCCCCCGGTAGGTGGTCCAGCCCGGCAGCAGCGGGACAACCCCCGCCTGGACGACGACGAGCGTGGGGATGCGCAGCCGGCGGGTCATCGTGGCGCCGCCGAAGCCGGTGATCGCGGCGGCGACGGCCGACCCGAGCAGGGGGTCGAGGCCGAAGGTGGTCACCAGGCCGTAGGCGGCGGTGCCGATCGCGCCGGAGACGGCGGCGGCGACCAGCGCGCGGGGCCGCGCGTAGCAGGCGAGGGCGAAGAACGCGCTGGTCGCCGCACCCGCCGCGAACTGCATCGGCACCGCGGAGATCAACGGCGGCAGCGGGTCGCTGAGCCGGATCTCCAGGCCGAAGTGGACCGCCGTGCGGATGGCGAGCGCGACGCCCGCGATCAGGCCCGCGCTGAGCAGCACGGTCTCCACGGTGCGGCCGGCGGCGGTGACGTTGTAGCCGGAGATCGCGTCCTGGACGGTGCTGACCAGGGCCAGCCCGGACAGCAGCACGACGATGCTGACGGCGACCAGCAGGCTCGGGCGCACGGCCGGCAGCAAGCCGGTGGCGTAGACGGTGAGCGCGGCACCCGTGGCGAGCGCACCGCCGACGAGCTGCTGGAAGAAGAAGGGCAGCGCACGGCGGTTCAGGACCCTGCCGACCCGGTCGATCACGGCGGTGACGACGGCGGCGGTGACGGCGAGGGACGGGCCACCGCCGACGAGGAACGCGACCGCGGCGGCCATCCCGGCCCACGCGGCGGTGGCGACCCAGCGCGGGTAGGGGTGCTTGGCCGTCGTGATGGCCTCGAGGCGGGCGTGCGCCTCCTCGACCGGCCCGAGGTTGCGCACGAGGTGCTCGACGGCCGCGAGCCGGGTGTAGTCGAGGCTGCGCTGCCGGACCACGCGCACGGCGGTGACCGGCGGCGCTTCGGTGCCCCGGTGGCACGACACGCTGATAGAGGTGTAGATCACGTCGACTTCCGTGTGCGGAAGTCCATAGCTCTCGGTGACGGAGAGAATCGTCGCTGTCACATCGGCCGCGCCCGCGCCACTGGCCATTTGGACCTCACCGATCCTGAGCGCCAGATCGAGTACCAGGTGAACAGTGGTGTCGTCGGGCAGCGAGGGGCCGTGCAGGTTGTTCGTTGAAATCTTGCGCACCTCCGTTGTGCGATCGTGACGGGCACTTCCGCAGTTGCTGTGGCGTCGACCACCCCCGATCGAGCGACCCGAAAAGGAGGACATGATCACGTTCCGTCGATTACCCTCCTGACCTGGTCAGGGCGGCCTGGTTGGCGCCGTGATCCATCGGTTGGTTGGTCCGGCTCCGGTCGGAGCAATCCGATCACACTGAGAGCAGACCGTTCGCCGCAGGGAGCACCCGCAAGGGACGCTTACGATGTCCGCGAACACGAGCCAGGCCGGCGTAGCTCAATTGGCAGAGCACTCGCCTTGTAAGCGAAAGGTTAGGGGTTCGATTCCCCTCGCCGGCTCTTGTGAACGGGGGTTCGCCCAGCAGGGCGGGCCCTCGCTGCATTTGGACATGAAGGTTCGTCAGCTTTTGCGAACGAGCCCGGTAAAGCCCGCGACGCTCAGCGTGGCGAACGACCAGCCGAGGACCTGCACGACCCAGCCCGCCCCGGTCGCCCACTGCCCGGCGGCCCCGTTCGCCAGTTCGCACCGCGGTGTGCCACCGAGCTTCACCAGCGGGATGGCGAGATCGGCCGCGAGACTGATCCGGTTCACCGGTGAGCAGGCGTCGGCGGGGCGGTCCTTCGCCGGGGTCAGGCCGTTGAGCTCGCCCGCCGTCCACACCAGGCCGATCGCGAGCAGGAACGTCACCAGCAGGCCGGCCACGGCCCGGGAGGGCCGGTAGCCGTAGCCGAGCGTGACGCCGAGGAACCAGTGCCACAGCTTGTTGCCGGGGTCGCCGCGGTGCCGGAGGTCCTCCTGCTGGGCGATGAGGACCTTGCGGGCGGCGTGCTCGTGGCCGGCGGCGCGGTGGACCGCCGCGAGCTGCTGGTACGGCTGGGCCTCGTACCGGAACGTGTGGTCGCGCAGCATCGTCAGCCACGCGTCGGTGTCGTCCGGGGGCTCGGGATAGGTCAGACCGTTCACCGTCGCGGCGAACTCGGTGTTCTCGACCAGCTTCGGCACGTCGAGCCGCAGCGCCCGTCCCGCTCTCGTGCTGAACAGGTCGATTGTGAGCCCTTCACCGTGGTTGACGGTCTTCTCCGGCCGGATGGTCACCTCGCCACCGACGTCGGTGTCGCTCACCTCCAGCGCGGAGGAGGGTGCGGTGGCTTCGAGGAGCTTCCCGCCGATCAGCAGGTTGCCGTCGACGGTCGCCCGGTGGACGGAGATCGCCTGGCCGCGCCGGTTCCGGACCGACCCGTCGATCACGAGCGCGCCGCCCACCTTCGCGTTGACGATCCGGATCGTGGCGTCCGCGCTGTTCGCGAGGGCGTCGAAGTCCTCCGCGAGACCGATGCCCGCGCGGACGTGAGCGCCGTCGGCGCACAGGGCGTTTCCCGCATCGCTGCGCAGCACGGTGCCGGACACGTTCAGCCCGCGTGCCGTCGCGTCGACGAAGGCCAGCGCGTCGCCGTCCCCTCCTGCCCGCAGGAAGGCGCGGTGGAGCCCGACCACGCCGCCGATCTGCCCGCCGTTGAGGTGCAGCGCGGTACCGGCCGCGTCGATGACCGCGTCGTTGAGGATGAGGTCGATGCCGATCTCGCAGCTGTCGAGCCAGCACCCGATCCCTTCCGCGGCGATGAACACGCCGGACATCCACACGTCGCGGCTGATCCTCATGCTGCCGCCGGTGAGCCCTCCCAGGCTGCTCCCCTGGAGCAGCAGCGGTCCGTCGATCCTCACGTTGTCCAGGTCCAGAACGCCGGTGCAGCGGGCGTTCCGCATGGCGAAGTAGCTCGTGCGCAGGCCTTCGGCGTCGACGCGGGGCATCGTCGAGCCGTCGAGCGACAACCCGGGCAGTTCGGTGTGGAACAGCGACAGCGGTTCCTCGAAAAGGCAGTCATCCAGCAACAACGGCATCGTGGACTGGAAGAAGTCGAGAGCGAGCTGACCGGTGATCCGCGCACCGGACACCTGGAGCCCCACCGGACCGAGGTCTCCCGTCTGCAGCAGGTCGTGGATCGCCTCGGCGCGCAGCACGTTGTCGCCGCGCCGCGAGAGGTCCAGCACCTCGCCCGCCTCGGCGGCGCGCCTCAGGTCGTGCTCTGTCCCATCAGGACGTGACATCGTGGGCCCCATGTCCTATCTCGCGGATAGCGCGCGCTACGACCAGATGACGTACCGACGGACCGGCCGCAGCGGTCTTAAGCTGCCGGCCATCTCCCTCGGCCTGTGGCACAACTTCGGCGGCGACCGGCCGTACGAGCTGGGCCGCGGCATCGCGCGCAGGGCGTTCGACCTCGGCGTCACGCACTTCGACCTCGCCAACAACTACGGCCCGCCCTACGGCTCGGCGGAGATCACGTTCGGGCGGATCCTCAAGGATGATCTCAGGCCCTACCGCGACGAGCTGGTGATTTCGACGAAAGCCGGCTACGACATGTGGCCCGGCCCGTACGGGGAGTGGGGCAGCCGCAAGTACCTGCTGAGCTCGCTCGACCAGTCGCTGACCCGCATGGGCCTCGACTACGTCGACATCTTCTACTCGCACCGGTTCGACCCGGAGACGCCGCTCGAGGAGACGATGGGCGCGCTGGTCAGCGCCGTGCAGCAGGGCAAGGCGCTCTACGCCGGTGTCTCGTCCTACTCGCCCGCGAAGACCCGCGAGGCCGCCGAGCTGCTCAGGAGCGCCGGTGTGCCCTTGCTGATCCACCAGCCGTCGTACTCGATGCTGAACCGCTGGATCGAGCCGGAGCTGCTCGACACCCTGGAGGAGGTCGGGGCGGGCTGCATCGCGTTCTCGCCGCTCGCGCAGGGCATGCTGACCGACCGCTACCTCGACGGCATCCCGGAGGGCTCGCGCGCGACGCAGGGCAAGTCGCTGTCGACCGACCTGCTGACCGACGAGAACCTCGCCCGCGTCCGCGCGTTGAACGAGATCGCCCGGTCGCGCGGCCAGTCGCTCGCCCAGCTCGCGCTGACTTGGACGATCCGCGACCCGCGCGTCACGTCGGCGTTGATCGGCGCGTCGTCGGTGGAGCAGCTTGAGCAGAACCTCGCGGCACTGCAGGCGCCGCCGCTGACCGACGACGAGCTCGCCGAGATCGACCAGCACGCCGTCGAGTCGGGCATCGACCTGTGGGCGCCAAGCTCCCAAGCCGACTAGTTCTGGGAACGCGGGGGCCCCGCGTTTCCTTGTGGGGAACGCGGGGGCCCCGCGTTCCCCACAAGGCGGGGGAGGCGGATGGTGAAGGTTGTGGAGGAGGGGCGGCTGGTCAGCTCGATCGTGCCGCCGTGCGCGTGCACGAGCGACTGCACCACGGCGAGGCCGAGGCCGCTGCCACCGCGCTGGCGGGTCCGCGAGTCGTCCACGCGGTAGAACCGGTCGAAGATCCGCGCCTGGTCCGCCTCCGGGATGCCGGGGCCGGTGTCGCTCACCCTGAGCACGGCCGAGCCGTTCTCGGCGGTCACCCGCACCCGCACCGCGGTTCCCGGCGGGGTGTGCACGGCCGCGTTGGTCAGCAGGTTGTCGAGCACCTGCCGCAGGCGGGTCGCGTCCGCGGTCATCAGCACCGTGTCGGCGTCGACCTCCAGCGCGTGCGACGGCCTGGCCGCCCGGAACGCGTCCGCCGCCGCCTCCGCGACCACGGCGAGGTCCAGCTCCTCCTGGCGCAGCGGCGGCTCCGACTCCGCGGAGTCCAAGCGGGCCAGCAGCAGCAGGTCGTCGAGCAGCACGCTCATCCTGGCCGCCTCCGACCGGAGCTTCTCCAGGTGCTTCTCGCGTTCGCCCGGCTCGTTCGCCGCCGCGTACTTGAACAGGTCCGCGTAACCGCGCAACGACGTCAACGGCGTGCGCAGCTCGTGCGACGCGTCGGCGATGAACCGCCGGAGCCGTTGCTCCGCGGCCGTACGGGCGGCCAAGGAGGAGTCGATGTGGGCGAGCATCTTGTTGAACGCCTCGCGCAGCTCCTCCACCTCGACGCCGCCGCCCCGCCCGTCCACCCGCACGGCGAGATCGCCCGAGTCCGTCAGGTCCTGCGAGGAGATGTCATGCGCGGTGTCGGCCATGTCCGACAGCGGTTGCATGCCCTTGCGGATCAGTGCCTGGCCGCCCACCACCAACGTGACGAGCGCGGCCAGGAACGCGATCACGCCGACCGTCACGAGCTGCGAGATCGTGCCGTCCCTGTCGTTCATCGGAGCCGCGCTGACCAGCACGATCTCGTTCTCCCTGACCTCGCACGCGCGCAGCCGGAACTTGCCGTCGCCGCGCAGGTACTCGGTCTCGAACGTGTCGCCGTTCAACGCCTTCCTCGCGATGGCGTCGAACTCCGCGCGGTCCTCCGGCTGCTGGTCGCCCGGCTGGGCGCGCAGCTCGCCGTTCTCCACCTTGTAGACGACGGCGAACCAGTCGGGCGGGAGCTTGCTGACCTTGAGGTGGTACTCGACCTCCTTGGCCGCGCCCTGCTGGCTGATCGCGATCTGGTCGTCGAGGCGGCGGTCCAGGAAGGTCTGCATCGACGTGACCATGACCCAGCCGACGATCACGAACACGGTCAGCGCCAGCGCGCCCAGGGCCAGGGCGAGACGGGTCCCGAGCCGCCATTGGCCGACGGGTTTCACCGCGAGCTTCACGGGTCCGCTCACTCCGCGGCTCGGCGGAGCACGTACCCCACGCCGCGCACGGTGTGGATCAGCGGCTCGCGGCCGTCGTCGAGCTTGCGGCGCAGGTGGGAGATGACCAGCTCGACCACGTTCGAGCGGCCGCCGAAGTCGTACTCCCACACGTGGTCGAGGATCTGCGCCTTCGTCAGCACGGCCGGCGAGCGGCGCATCAGGTAGCGCAGCAGCTCGTACTCGGTCGGCGTCAGCGTCACCAGCTTGCCGCCCCGGCGGACCTCGCGCGTGTCCTCGTCCATCACCAGGTCGGCGACCTTCAGCACGGAACGCTTCCACGACGGGCCCGTCGAACGGCGCAGCACGGCCCGCAGGCGGGCCATCAGCTCCTCGACGGAAAAAGGCTTCACGAGGTAGTCGTCGCCGCCTCGGGTGAGTCCCGCCACACGGTCCGCGGTGCCGTCACGGGCGGTCAAGAACACCACTGGGACCATCGCGCCGGCCGCCCGCATCCGATCGAGAACGGTGAATCCGTCCAGGTCAGGCAGCATGAGGTCGAGCACGACGATGTCCGGCTGGAACTCGGCGGCCTCCCTGAGCGCGTCCTCGCCGTTGAGCGCGGTGGTGGCCTGCCAGCCCTCGTACCGGGCGACCGTCGCGACCAGGTCAGCGATGTGCGGCTCGTCGTCCACGACGAGCAATCGAACCGAGTTCCCCTTGTCCACGTGCTCATGGTGCGTCACCTGGTGCTCCGCCCGCTCGATCGACAGGAAGTCGACAGCCCGGGCAAAGCGGAGCCACAGCTCCGGCGCAGAGGATCGACCACGACCGACGAAGACCGCCAGCGACCGCCCGATCGAGGAGCCCGCCGTGACGACCACCCTGCCGCACCCCGTGCGACCGGCTCCGGCCGGGCGGGCGACGCCGCACAAGGCGCTGGCCAAAGCCGGTCTCTCCCTGTTCCTCCTGGCCAACGCGGCGTTCGTCACCTACCTGTTCGACGCGGCCGGCACCGGCTCCGACAAGCTGGTGAACCTCGGCCGGCTGACGGGTCTGTACGGCGCGCTCGCGATGGCGTTCCAGCTCCTGCTGGTCGCGCGGCTGCCGTGGCTCGACCGCCGGCTGGGCATGGACAAGCTGACCTCGTGGCACCGGTGGGTGGGCTTCACGATCTTCTGGATGCTGGTCGGCCACCTGGTCTTCATCGCGTTCGGCAACGCCGGTGACGAGGGCCCCGTCGCCGAGGTCGTACGCCAGGCCACCGAGCTGGAGGGCATCCTCCGCGCGCTCGTGGCGTGGGCGATCATCATGGTCGTCGGCGTGGTCTCCGCCCGCTTCGCGCGGCGCCGGATGGCCTACGAGACCTGGCACTTCATCCACCTCTACACCTACATCGCGATCTTCCTCGCCTTCACGCACCAGGTCGCGGTCGGCAGCACGTTCCGCAACTCCGCGCTCGCGACCGGGTACTGGTGGGGGCTCTGGACGGTCGCGCTCGGCTCGGTCTTCGCCGGCCGGCTGGTGCTCCCGCTCTGGCGCAACTGGCGCCATCAGTTCCGCGTCGCCGCCGTCGTGCCGGAGGCGCACAACGTCGTCTCGGTCTACATCGAGGGCAGGGACCTCGACCGGCTGGGCGCGAAGGCGGGCCAGTTCTTCCTCTGGCGCTTCCTGACCAAGGACCGCTGGTGGCAGGCCAACCCGTTCTCGCTGTCCGCGGCGCCGAACGGCAAGTACCTGCGGCTCACCGCGAAGGCGCTCGGCGAGGGCAGCGCCGACGTCCGCAACGTCCGGGTCGGCACCAGGGTGTTCGCCGAGGGGCCGTACGGCGCCTTCACGACCATGCACCAGACCAAGGCGAACGCGCTCCTCGTCGCCGGTGGTGTCGGCGTCACGCCGATCCGCGCGCTGCTGGAGGAGATCCGGGGCCACGTCGTGGTGCTGTACCGGGTGAGCGACCCGCGGGAAGCCGTGCTGCTGCGCGAGATCGAAGGACTGGTCAGGGCGAAGGGCGCGGTGCTGCGCCTGGTCACCGGGTCCTCGAAGACCATCACCGCGAACGGTCCGCTGCTCGGCCCGGAGAACATCGCCGCGCTGGTGCCGGACGTGCAGGACCGCGACGTCTTCATCTGCGGCCCGAACGGCATGACCGACGCCGTGGTCCGCAGCCTCGACGAGCTGGGAGTGCCTGCCAACCAGGTCCACGCCGAGCGCTTCGCGCTGGCCGACTGAAGGGGTCCGACGACGTGAAGAGGGCAATTCCCGTCCTGGCGCTGAGCGTGGCCGGCCTGGTCCCGGTCTGGCTGTACTCGCCGGGCTCCGGCCACGGGGGCGAGATCAGCGAGGTTGCCGCGCCGGAAACCCAGCAGCAGCAACAACAACAGTCCGCGCCGCAGACGACGGCGTCCGCGCCGAAGGCGAGCGGGTCCACCGCGCCCAGGGCGACCGGAGCCGCGCCGTCGGCCCAGCAGCCGCAACCGCAGCAGGCCCAGCCCCGCACCGTGTCCGGGCCGGCGGTGCAGACGTCGGAAGGCACCGTGCAGGTGCAGGTCACCTTCCAGAGCGCCAAGATCACCGACGTCAAGGCGTTGCGGGCGCCCAACAGCAACCCGACCAGGATGGCGCTGCCGCTGCTGCGGGAGTCGGCGCTCAAGGCGCAGAGCGCGGACATCGACACGGTGTCCGGCGCGACGGCGACCTCCGAGGGCTACCGGCAGTCGCTGCAGGCCGCGATCGACGGAGCGCGGTAGGCGTGGCCGTGCGGCGCGTCGAGCACATCATGGGCCTGCCGATCTCGGTGGACCTGCGTGACGGCGACGCCGCACTGGCCGACCGGGCCTTCGCGTGGCTGAGGGAGGCGGACGAGCGGTTCTCGCCGTTCAAGCCGAGCAGCGAAGTGTCCAGACTGGACCGGGGTGAGCTCGGCGTGGAGGAGCTCACCCCGGATCTGGTCGAGGTCCTCTCCCTGTGCGACTGGTACGAGGAGTCGACCGGCGGCGCGTTCACGGCGAACGTGCCCGGCCGCGGGCTCGACCCGTGCGCGGTCGTGAAGGGCTGGGCCGTGCAGCGGGCCGCGGACGTCCTGCGCGAGGGCGGGGCGACCTCGTTCTGCGTCAACGCGGGCGGTGACGTCGTGACCTCCGGCGAGCCCGAACCGGGAAAGCCTTGGCGCGTGGGCGTTCGCCATCCCGATCTCGCCGACCAGGTCTGCGTCGTGCTCGGCGTGCGGGACGGAGCCGTTGCCACGTCAGCGTTGTACGAGCGCGGGCACCACATCGTCGACGGCCGGACCGGCGAGCCCGTCACCGGACTCCTGTCGGTGACGATTTTCGCCGACGACCTCGCGATCGCGGACACCACCGCCACAGCAGCGTTTGCGCTGGGCAGGGACGGGATCGGGTGGGCGGCCGCGCAGGAGGGGTGCGAGGTCTTCATCGTCGACGAAGATCGACGCGTGCACTCGAGTCCTGGACTTCCGGTACACCTCTGTTAACATGCCAGGCCAACGGAGCTTTGACTCCGGGGCACGTTTCTCGTTGATCAAGAGCTGGATCGGAGCTCGCGCTCGGGGCAAGACCCGGCCTGCTGTCGACCAACAACTCGTGCGAGAGAGCCTGTCCGGCGAGCGAATTCGGGAGCGCGCGCCGGACGGGCTCTTTCTGTTCCCGCCGCCGGACCGGACGTCTCGCGGGTGCGAAGCCGGTCAGGCGTAACGGTCCTCGTTGAAGTCGATGTTCACGGCGGACATGCCGAGGTCCCGGCCCATCGCGTCCAGCACGTCCACCATCTCGAGCCCGCTCAGCCAGTCGCGGGGCAGCGCCTCGGTGCCGTGCAGCGCGCCGAGGATGTTCCCGGTCAGCGCCGCCGTCGCGTCACTTCCGCCGGAGTGGTTGGCGGCGGCCCGCATCGCGTCCACGAACTGCACCGGCTTCGGGTGCGTGAGCACGGTGTAGACGGCGATGGCCAGCGCCTCCGGGCCGGTCCAGCCGCTGCCCAGCCGGTCGACGCGCACGGACGAGTCGCCGTCGTGCTCCTCGGCCAGCACCACCGCGCGGGTCAGCACCGTCGCGGTGTAGGTGTCGTCGCGCAACACCCGGCCGATGACCTGGTCGATCGCCTCGCGCAGCGGCCTGCCCTTCACGGCGAGCAGGTGGACCAGCAGCGCGAGCGCGCCGCCGGACACCCAGCCGCCCGTGCCGCCGTGCGTCAGCGCGGCGAACCGGCAGCCCAGGTCGTACGCGATCGCCGCGGACGGCGCGAAGCCGGCGGGCGCGGTGCGCGTGACGCCGTTGCAGCCGGACGACTCGTTGTGCGGGTTCTCCGGTGTGGACGGTGTTTCCGCGGCCAGCGCGCGCAGGCACGTCAGCCCCGGCGAACGGCTCTCGTACAGCCTCTCGTCCGCGAGCAGGCCCACCGCACCCTGTTCGGGGGCGGGCTGCTGCTGGGTGACGAGCCAGCGCCGGTAGCTGTGCCACACCATCTCCGCCGGCTCCCACTCGCCCGTCCTCTTCCCGCGCACCCACGCGCGCAGGTAGCCGTCGGCGGTGAAGAGCGTGAGCTGGGTGTCGTCGGTGAACAGGGCGGGCTTCGGCGGCGCCAGCACGCCCTCGGGACCGTGTTCGCGCTGGATGTCGGCCCAGCCGAGGTACTGCACGGGCGCGCCCAGGGCATCACCGAGAGCGCCGCCGAGGAGGCACCCGGCGCCGCGGTCAACCACGGAGTTCCGATCTCGCGGCACGGATGAACAGTAGCGTCTCGTCCAACTCGGGCCGCACTTGTATCTGAGACGGCCCCTCCCGCACCTGTTGAAGTGACGAGGTCAGCACGGGAGAAGGAGGGGTATGCGGAGCAAAACCGGACTCGAGTTCGGCGTGCTCGGACCACTCCAGGTCCTCGCGGACGGACGGCTCGTCCACCTGGGCCGGCGCGGCATGCGCGGCCTGCTGGCCATGCTGGTCGTCGAGGCGAACCGACCCGTCTCGATCGACCAGATCGTCGACGCGCTCTGGACGGACTCGCCGCCCGCCACCGCGCGAACGATCGTGCACGGTTACGTCTCCCGGCTGCGCAAGGTGCTGGAGGAGGCCGATCCCACGCGCTCGGCGACCATCCGCACCACGCCGACCGGGTACCAGCTGACCGTGGACCCCTGGCGCCTCGACCTGCACCGCGCCCGGCAGCTCGTGGCGTCGTCCCGCGGCAAGCCCGCCGCCATCAGGGCGGGCTTGCTGCGCGAGGCGCTGGGGCTCTGGCGCGGGCCGGTGCTCGCCGACGTGCCGGGCGACCCGATGACCTCCGACCTCGAAGAGCTGCGGCTCTCGGCACTGGAGGAGCGCATCGACGCCGAGCTGGAGCTCGGCCGCCACCTGGAGCTCGTGGGCGAGCTGCGCGGGCTGTGCACCGAGTACCCGTTCCGCGAACGCCTGGTCGCGCACAGCATGCGCGCCCTGTACCGGTCCGGGCAGCGCGCCGACGCCCTCGAGACCTACCAGCGGTTCCAGCGCCGCGCGGCGGACGAGCTGGGCATCGACCCCGGTCCCGAGCTGCGGCTGCTGCAGGAACAGGTGCTGCGCGACGATCCGGCGCTCGCCGTGGTCGGCCCGGTCGAGTCGCGTCCCGTCGCACCGCGGGCGGGGATCGTGGCGCCGGCGCTGCTGCCCGCGTCCGCGACCCGGCTGTTCGGGCGCGACGACGACAAGGCGTGGCTCGACGACCTCTGCGCCGCCAGGAACCTGCTCGCGACGACCGTGGCGGTGCTGACCGGCCCGCCCGGTGTCGGCAAGAGCGCCCTCGCGATCACGTGGGGCCACGAGAACTCCGAGATGTTCCCGCACGGCGTGCTGTTCGCGTCGCTCGGCGACGCCGAACCGGGCGAGGTGCTGACCAGGTTCCTGGTGGCGCTGGGCGTGCCGGCGGACGGCGTGCCGGTCGCGGTGGAAGACCGCGTCGGGCTGTACCGGTCGCTGCTCAACCGCCGCCGCGTGCTGGTGGTGCTGGACGACGCCACGGCCGTCGAGCAGGTCCAGCCGCTGCTGCCGCCGGGGTCCGGCTCGGTGGTGCTGGTGACGTCGCGCAGCCGGCTGGAACGGCTCGTCGTCACGAACAGCGCCCGCGTGCGCAAGCTCGGCCCGCTGGACGACGACGCGGCCCGTGAGCTCGTGGACGAAGTGCTGGGCAAGCCGCTGTCGGCGGAGGACCCGGCGGCGGCGCGCAAGCTCGCCGAGCTGTGCGGCGGGCTGCCGCTGGCACTGCGGGTGGCCGCGGCCAAGCTCGTGATCAGTCCGGAGTGGACCGTCGAGGAGCTGGTGGGGGAGCTGGCCGACGACGGGCACCGGATGCGCGGCCTGAACCTGCCGGAGGCGGGGGTGGGGGTGTCGCGGGCGCTGGACCTGTCGACCCGCGACCTGCCGGCCGACCTGGGCGAGGTCTTCACGTCGGTGGGCTTGGCGCCCGGACGCTGGATGTCCTCGCACGCCGTGGCCGCGCTCACGCGCACCCGCGTCGAGTCGGCCCGCGACCGGCTCTCCCAGCTCGTCGGGGTGAACCTGCTGGTCGAACCGTGGCCGGACGGGTACACGATGCACGAGCTGGTGCGCCTGCACGTGCGCGGGGCGGGCCGGTCGGACCGGGACTCGTTGCGGCGCCTGGTGAACTACTACCTCGTCGCCTGCGACCACGCCCGCCGCGCCATCCGGCCGGCCAGGGACGGGCTGGACTTCGCGTTGGGCGACAACGGGTCCACGCCGTTGCCGGCCTACGGCGACCCGATCGCCTGGTTCGACCGGGAGTGGCCCAACGTCGTCGCGGTCGTGCACGCGTCCGCCGAGGCGGGCCTGCACGACCAGGTGTGGCAGCTGGTGAGGCTGCTGCACACCTACGCGACCGTGCGCGCGCTCACGGGGGAGTGGGTGGCGCTGGTCGGGTTCGGCCTGGCCTCGGCCGAGGTGACGGGGAGCCGCCTCGGCCAGGTCCTGATGCTGGACACGGCCTACACGACGAACGCCCGGCTGGGACGCCCCGTCCTGCTGCCGGACGCCCGCCGTGCGCACCGGCTCGCGGTGGAGCTGGGCGAGCGCCAGTACCTGGTGCTGACGCTCGCCCAGCTCGCGGACGTCCTGTTCCGGTTGGAGCAGCACGACGAGGCGCTGCTGCACTTCTGGGAGTCCGTGCAGCTCGCCCAGCAGTCCGGCGACGTCGTCGGCGAGGGCCACGGGCTCAACAACGTGGCGCAGGTCGAACAGGCCCGCGGCCGCGTGGAGGTCGCGTTGCAGCACCAGGCCCACGCGGTCGAGGTGTACCGCCGCTCCGGCGACCAGGTGGCGTTGCTCCGCGGGCTGGCCAACCTGGCCGAGCTGCACCTGCAGGCGGGCTCGCTGGACCAGGCGGAGTCGCTCGCCAGGCAGGTCGTCGACCAGGCCGCCGTCGCCGAGGTGACCCACCTGGAGGGCTTCGGCCGCCACGTGCTCGGCGGGGTGTTGCTCCGACGGGCGGAATGGGTTGCCGCGGCGGCGGAACTGACCGAGGCACTGCGGTTGTTCTCGCAGGTCAACTCGGCACGGGCGATCGAGGTGCGGGCCGCGCTGGACGCGCTGTCCTCCGAGGTTTAGCGGGCGTTTAGTCGACTGGTCCCAAAACATGGGATGTTGGACGTGCAGGTCGCCGAGTGGGGGATTACCGAGGGGGTAAGGCGCCTGCACCTGGAAGGCCCGACCGGCATTCGGGGGAGAGTGCCGGTCGGGCTCTCTGCTCTTGCTAGCTCTCCTCCGCGCACAGCGCGAACGGCAGCAGCTCCGGCCGCTTCGGCACCAGGCCGTCGCCCATGGACTCACCCCGCAACTGCCTGCCGATCCACGGCACCACGTGCTCGCGCGCCCATTTCAGGTCGGCCTTGCGCTGCGTGACCCAGTCGGTGTGCACAAGTGCGGGCCACGGCTCGCTCCACGCCTGGTCGTTCGTCAGCCCGAGCACCTCGGCGGCCTTGAGAGCGACCCGCTGGTGCCCCTCCGGCGAGAGGTGCAGCCGGTCGGCGCTCCACGCGCGACGGTCGTGCAGCACGTGCATCGACCAGAGGTCGACCATCCGGCAGTGGTAGCGCTCGGCGATCGACCACAGGTGCGCGTTGTAGATCGCCACCTTGCCCCGCAGGCTCCTGAGCAGGGGCGTGCTGCGCGTGTCGAAGCCGGTGAAGATCACGACGTCGCAGCCGGCGGCCCGGAGGTCCGCCACCGCCACCTCGTAGACCTCGGCCAGCGCGTCCGGGTCGCTGTTGGGCACGAGGATGTCGTTGCCGCCCCCGCAGAACGTGACGAGGTCGGGCTTGAGGGAGATCGCGAGCGGCACCTGCTCGTCGATGATCTCCTGCAGCATCTTGCCCCTGATCGCGAAGTTGGCGTACCGGAAGCCCGGCGCGTTCTGCGCGATCATGCTGGCCAGGCGGTCCGCCCAGCCCAGGTAGGTGTCTCCGGGTCCAGGGTCGTCCATGCCCTCGGTGAAGCTGTCCCCCAGGGCCACCAGACTGTTCCATCGCAGCAGCACAACATCCCCCTTCTTGCGCACTCCTCGCCCGATTCTGCGGCCCCGGTCGCGTCCGCGGGTCCGCTTTCCCGGTTTCGTCGGCGGCTTTCGGCCGCGGGCGACTGGTCAGCATGCACAAACAACCGCTGGTTACGCCACCGTCGGTTACGGCATCGTAGGGTTCATGGCTGTGGGTGACGATTCTTTTACCACTCGATCGAGGGAAGCTCGAGTGAGTTCGGGGGATTCGTCCAGTTCGATCGCTACCTTCTGCCGGGTGCGTTCTGGTTTGCCGCTTCCCTCCATTTCTCTTGGCGTAGCGCTTGTCACAGCCGGGGCTCTCGCCGGGGTGGTCCTGAGCACCGGGCCGGCCGCCCGGCTCGGGGAGCCGTCCGGGGCTGCTCCGTCCGAACCCTCCGTGGTGGGAGGGGATCAGCCGCCCATGGAGTTCACCCCTTCCGCCACCGTGGCGGCGCGGTCGTCCTCCCGGGCGTCATCGGCCGGTCGGCCGGTGGTGACCACCTCGCCGCCGCATTCCACGCCTGTGGTCACTCCGGAGGTGCCGGTGGTTCGGGAGAGCGTCATGGGGACGACTGTTCTGCCTTCGGAGTTGCCTGGTGTGTCCGCTGGGCCGGTTTTGTCGGTTGAGCCTTCTGAGTCGGTTGTGGCGGTGCCTTAGGGCTTTTCTGGTTCGTACGTGGCCACTTCGTACTTGTCACTCGCGATGTCGGGAGCCGACGCCTCATTGGGGCAAGACGGCTGGCCTGCGGCGTCGCCCGGGCAGTGGGCTTGGGCCGGAAACGCGGGGCCCCCGCGTTCCCCTCAGGGGAACGCGGGGGCCCCGCGTTTCCGGTGCCGGTCATCGCCTCCAGAGGGGGCTGGGTCAGCCGCTGGCGGCCACGTTCAGGGAGGTGGGGACGTGGTCGTCGTAGGCCGAGCGCAGGCGCAGTTCCGCGGCCGGTGCGGCGCCGATGGTGTCCAGGCCCAGCAGGGCGGCGCCCACCACCGGGGGGAGGTCGACCACCCTCACCCTGGCCGCGGGGGCGATTCTCAGGACCTGCTCGCGGACCGGGACCAGGACGGTGTCGCCCGTGCCGGTCATGACGCCGCCGCCCAGGACCACGTCCACGGCGTCGTTCACCAGGTCCAGCTTTCGCAGGGACACGGTGGAAAGCAGGACGATCTCCTCGATCAGGCGATCGACCACCGTTTGTGCCACGGCGTCGCCTGCCGCCGCCACCTCGAACAGGATCGGGCAGAGGACGTGCGGGTCGAACCTGACCTCCTCGAAGTGGAGTTTCTCCACCACGTCGAGGATCGAGGACTCGCCGTAGTGCTGGAGCAGGGCGGGGAGCAGTTCGGTGGGCCTGCCCCTGCCGTCCTCCGCTCGGACCGCCAGCCAGAGGGCCTGCTCGCCCAGGTGGCCGCCGCCGCCCCAGTCGCCGGAGATCGGGCCCAGGGCGGGGAAGCGGTGGGTTCGGCCGTCGGCTGCCACGCCCACGGCGTTGATGCCGGCGCCGCAGACCACCGCCACGCCCACGCCGGCCGCCGTGCCGGACCTCAGCAGGGCGAACGTGTCGTTGCCGACCACCACCGAGGGGGACCAGCCCCGTTCGGTGATCGCTCGCGTCAGGTCCTCCTCCTCGCGGGGGAGGTCGGCTCCCGCCAGGTAGGCGGCGGTGTGCGTGGCGATCGGCTCGTCGGGGGACAGGCCCGCCTGGGCCGCGGCTTCGCGGGCCAGGCCTTCGAACACGTCCAGGCCGCGCTTCATGCCCACGGTCTGCGGCGGGGCGCCGGGGCCGCGGACCTGCGCCAGCACCTTGCCGTTCGCGTCGACCAGCAGGACGGCGGTCTTGCTGTTGCCGCCGTCGATGGCCAGCACCCGGTCGGTCATCGTCGTCAAGCTCCCTTCACCCACGGCAGCAGGTCGCGGTTCTGCGCGATCAGCTCGTCGGCCAGCCGGTCCGCGATGGCGTGCTGGCCGATCAGCGGGTGGGCGAGCAGCGCGTTCGCCACCCGGTCGCGGCCACCGCGGACCGCCGCCTCCAGAGCCAGGTGCTCGTACGCGGTCACGTGCGAGATCAGGCCGGAGATGGCCGGTTCCACGGGGCGGACCGGCAGCGGCACGCCACCGGATGAGTCCACAGTGGACGACACTTCGACCACGGCGTCGTCCGGCAGGAACGGCAGGGCGCCGTTGTTCCGCACGTTCACCACGTGCCGCTCGGCGCCCGCGCCACCGGTCAGGGCGTGCACGAGCTGCACGGCCGCCTCGGAGTAGTACGCACCGCCGCGCTGCCCGAGCTGGTCCGGCTTCGTCACGACCGACGGGTCGCGGTAGATGTCGAGCAGCTCCTCCTCGACCGCCGCGACGACCTCGGCGCGCGGTGGTGAGCCGAGCTGCTTCTGCAGCACGGCGTCGTGGTTGTAGAAGTAGTTCAGGTAGTACGACGGCACCATGTTCAGGCGCCGCATCAGCGCGCCGTCGATGCCGATGTGCTCCGCCAGGCCCTCGACGTGGTCGGCCAGCAGCTCCGGCAGGCGGTCGACGCCGTCGACGAGCACGCCGCGCTCCCACGTCAGGTGGTTCAGGCCGACGTGCTCCAGCTCCACAGTGGACGGATCGACGCCGAGCAGCGCGGAGGTCCAGCGCTGGAACGTGATCGCCACGTTGCACAGGCCGATCGCCCGGTGACCGGCCTGCAGCAGGGCGCGCGTCACGATGCCGACCGGGTTCGTGAAGTTCACGATCCAGGTGTCCGGCCCGGCGATCCGGCGAACCTCGTCCGCGATGTCCAGGACCACCGGCACGGTCCGCAGGGCCTTCGCGAGACCTCCCGCGCCGGTGGTCTCCTGGCCGACGCATCCGCAGGCCAACGGGAACGTCTCGTCCGACGCGCGAGCCTTCTGGCCGCCCACGCGCAGTTGCAGCAGCACCGCGGCCGCACCCTCGACGCCCTCTTCGAGCGACGTGGTGGTGCGCACCTTCGCCGGGTGGCCCGCGTGCTCCAGCAGGCGGCGGCTGAACGGGCCGACGATGCCCAAGCGGTGCTCGTCCGGGTCGACCAGGACGATCTCGTCCACCGCCAGGCTGGTGCGACGGCCGGCGATGCCGTCGACCAGCTCGGGTGTGTAGGTGGAACCGCCTCCGACGACGGTGAGTTTCATGTGCAGTCCTTCGAGAAGATTCCGTCCGACGGGGCGGGGAGGAGACGAACCCCTGCTGAACAGGGCGCAGATCGCCGGTCAGCCGTCAACGCGCCGTGGTGTTCAGCCACCGGCCCGGTGGGGTCGAGCAACGGCTTGATAGCTTGTGAACGGCGAATGGGCAGGTGAAGCGTGCGTTCCGGTATCGCTTCTACCCGAGCGAGACGCAGGCTGTGGAGCTGTCGCGCACGTTCGGATGTGTCCGCAGGGTCTACAACCTGGCGTTGCACGTTCGTGCCGAGGCATGGGCGCAGCGCGGGGAACGGATCGGTTACGGCGCCACTTCGGCGCTGCTGACTGCCTGGAAGCGCACCGAGGAGCTGGCGTTCCTCAACGAGGTGTCGGCGGTACCGCTCCAGCAGACGCTGCGACATTTGCAGATGGCTTTCGCGGGCTTCTTCGCCAAGCGTGCCAGGCATCCGCGGTTCAAGTCGCGCAAGAAGTCGCGCGCCAGTGCCGAGTACACGCGCTCGGCCTTCCGCTGGCGGGATGGCGCGCTGACGCTGGCCAAGATGGCCGAGCCGCTGGACATCCGTTGGTCGCGGCCACTGCCCGAGGGGGCAGTGCCCTCGACGGTGACCGTGTCGCGGGACGCGGCAGGCCGCTGGTTCGTGTCCATGCTGTGCGAAGACCCGAGCGTGACTCCGCTGCCCGTGGTGGATTCCGTGGTCGGGATCGACGTCGGCATCGATCACCTGCTGGTGCTGTCGACCGGCGAGAAGATCGGCAATCCCCGGCACGGACGCCGGGACCGGACCGCGCTGGCGAGGGCCCAGCGAGCCCTGTGCCGCAAGCAGAAGGGCAGCCGCAACCGGGCCAGGGCACGCGTCGGAGTCGCTCGCGTGCACGCCCGGATCGCCGACCGGCGATCGGACTTCCTGCACAAGGTCACCACTCGGCTCGTGCGTGAGACCCAAACGCTCGTGATCGAGGACCTGGCCGTGTCCAACATGGTTCGCAACCGGAGCCTGGCCCGCGCCATCGGTGACGCGGGATGGCGACAGTTCCGGCAGTTGCTGGAGTACAAAGCCGGCTGGTACGGACGGCAAGTGATCGTGGTTGATCGCTGGTTCCCGTCGTCCAAGCTGTGCTCGATCTGCGGCGTGCTCGCGCCGACGATGCCGCTGCACGTGCGCACGTGGACCTGTGGCTGCGGCACGACCCATGATCGGGACGTGAACGCGGCACGCAACATCTTGGCCGCGGGGCTGGCGGTGTCGGTCTGTGGAGCCGGTGTAAGACCTCAACGGAACACTCCGGGCGGGCTGTCGGCGACGAAGCAGAAACCCCGCGGCGCGAGCCGTGGGAATCTCCTCGTGCACGAGCGGGAGGAAGTCAACCCTTGACTCCCGTGAACGTGATTCCCTTGACGAACGACTTCTGGGCGAAGACGAAGAGCACGACGGCCGGGATCATCGTCAGGAACGTCACCGCCATCGACGAGTTCCACTGCACGATGTGCATGCCCTTGAACGTCGCCAGCGCCAGCGACAACGTCCACTGGTCCTTGACCTCGCCGGTGTAGAGCAGCGGACCGAAGTAGTCGTTCCAGGTGAAGAGGAAGCAGAACAGCGCCGTGGCCGCGATGCCGGGCTTGGCCATCGGCACGATGATCCGCACCAGCGTCTGGAACTCCGAGCAGCCGTCCACCCGCGCGGCGTCCACGTAGGACTGCGGGATGGTGAGCATGAACTGGCGCAGCAGGAAGATGCTGAACGCGTCGAACAGGAAGTACGGCACGATCAACGGCCACAGCGTGCCCGTCAGGCCCAGCGAGGACCAGGTGTCGTACAGCGGCACGGCCACGACCTGCGGCGGCAGCATCATCGCGCCGATGACGAGCAGGAAGGCCACGTTCCGCCCGCGCCACCGCAGCTTCGCCAGCGCGTAGGCGGCGGGGATCGACGAGATCAGCATGCCGAGCGTCGCGAGCAGCGAGTAGGTGAGGCTGTTGACCAGGTACCGCAGCAGCGGGGCCTTGTCGAAGACCTCGACGAAGTTCTCCCAGTGCCACTCGCGCGGCCACAGGTCCGCGGTGAACGCCTGGTCGTCCGACATCACCGCGGTGAGGAAGACGAACACGACGGGCGTGGCGAACATCAGGCCGAGTGCGAGGCCGATCGCGTGCGTGGCGACCCAGTGCAGGAGGCCGCCGGCGTTGCGCTCGCGGCGCGGCCGCACCGGGTCCGCTGGTGCGTCGACCGGTGGTTTGGTCAGCGTGGCGGTCATGCTCCCGGGCCTCCTTCCTCGGCGGTGGAGTTCTTGCGCATCCGCTGGACCAGCACGATGGTCACGGCGAACGAGATGACGAACAGGACGGTGGCCATCGCGGCCGCGTAGCCCATGTCGAAGTAGCGGAAGCCCTGTGTGTAGAGGTAGACCGGGAACGTCAGCGTGGAGTTGTCCGGGAAGCCGAGGTACTTGGTCGAGCCGGTCGCGTCCGCCGCTCCCGAGCCGGCCGACCCCGCGACGACCGCCTGCGTGAAGAGCTGAAGCGCGAGGATCACCGAGTTCACGACGCCGAAGAGCAGCACGGGGGAGATCGTCGGCAGGGTGACGTGCCACCAGCGGCGGATCGGGCCGGCGCCGTCGAGCTCGGCGGCCTCGTACTGCTCCTGGGGGACGTCGAGGATCGCGGCCAGGATGATGATCATCAGGTCGCCGGAGATCCACAGCATGATCGCGGTGATGCCGGGTTTGGCCCACGCCGGGTCGGAGAACCACAGCGGGGAGTCGATCCCGAAGACCCCGAGCAGGCTGTCCACCGGACCGCCGTTGGGGCGCAGCACCATGAAGAACACGAGCGTCGCGGCCACCGGCGGCGCGAGCGACGGCAGGTAGCAGAGCGTCCGGATCAGCCCGACGCCCGACCTGAGACGAGCGATGACCGACGCCACGCCCAGCGCGAACACCGTGCGCGCGATCGTGAGCACCACGACGAACCACAGCGTGTTCGTGATCGCCTTGGTGAGCAGGGGGTCCTTGAGCATGAACGCGTAGTTGTCGAGGCCGTTGAACTCCGGCGCGTTGATCAGGTCGTACTTCGTGAAGCTGAAGACGACCGTGGCGACCAGCGGGTAGCCGAAGAACAGGACGAAGCCGATGAGTGCCGGGGCCATGAACCCGAGCACGGCGAGGCGGTGGCGGGCACGGGCCCGCCCCCTGCCGGGGGCGGGCCTCGCGCCGAGCGTGGCGGTCATCGCGCGGGTCCCTACTTGCCGCTCTTGGCGATCTGGTCGTCGATGTTCTTGTCGACTTCCTTCAGGCCCGCGGCGAGGTCCGCGACCTTGCCGGACTGGTAGGAGACCGAGAAGTCGGTGACGGCCTTGATGTGCGCGTCCCCGATGGGGGTGACGGGGTTGCCCTTGAGCTTGTCGCTCCTGGCGAGGTCGATGAACGTCTTGAACTGCTCGTCCACCTCGAGCTTCGGGCTGTCCATGGCGGCCTTGGTGCTCGGGACGTTCTTGATGGCGTTCGAGAGGTCGACGATCGTGTCGGTGTCGAACGACAGGTGCTTGATCAGCTCCCACGCGGCGCCGGGGTTCTTGGCGCCCTTGGGGATGCCCATGATCGTGCCGGTGGTGAACGCGGTGCCGTAGTCGGCGGGCTTCCAGGTCGGGAACGGTGCCGTGCCGAACTTGACCTGCGGCGCCTGCGCCTTGAGGAAGGCGGTCCGGTACTCGCCGTCGATCATCATCGCGATCTTGCCCTGGTGGAACGCGTGGTCGGCCGAGTACTCCTGGCCGAGGCCCGCGCGGAAGCGCTCCAGCCGGTCGTAGCCGTAGAAGTCGACGAGCTTCTTCTGGAACGTCATCATCTCGGTGAAGCCGGGCGAGCTCGCGAGCGAGGACTTGCCGTCCTTCTCCCACTCCGCGCCGAACGACGGCGCGAGGATGGTCGGGCGGTTGGCGTAGAAGCCCATCGTGGGCAGGTAGCCCGCGACCTCGATGTCACCGTTCGGCGCCTTCCTGGTCGCCTTCACGGCCGCGTCGTACAGCTCGTCGAGCGTCTTCGGCGGGGTCGTGACGCCGGCGCCCGCCAGCAGGTCCTTGTTGTAGTACATGGCGTAGACGTCGGTGAGCATGGGCATCGCGCAGCGGTTGCCCTTGTACTCGGTGTACTCGCGGACGGCGGGGCTGATCTGCTCCATGTCGACCTTGTCGCGGTCGATGTAGGCCTTCAGCGGCTGGAACGCGCCGGAGGAGCAGAACTGCCCGATGTTGTCGGTGGTGAACGACAGCGCGACGTCGGGCGTGTTGCCCGACCGGATGCCCGCGGTGATCTTGTCGTCGTCCTGCGAGCCCTCGTGCTTGATCTCGATGTTCGGGAACTTCCGGTTGAACGTCTTGAGGGCCTTGGTGACCTCTTCGTACTCGCGGTCGGCGTAGTTGCTCCAGACCGTGAGGGTCAGCTTGTCGTCCTTGCCAGGAGCAGCCGCGGCGTCGGAGCTCGCGCCGCCGCCCTTGCCCGCCGCGCACGCGGTGAGGGTCAGCGCTGTAGCCATTCCTGCGGCGACGCAGAGCAAGGCAGCACGGGTGTGCTTGCGCATGTGCACTCCTTCTCGATCAACGTGGGGACCCGGCGACCGCAGGGCCGCGGAATGGAGCCGTGGTGGCCGCCGGCAGGCCGAACACCTGCTCGCGTGCGACGGCCAGCGCCGAGTGCAGTGCGCCGCTGCGCACCGGTTTCCCGGTCACCAGCGCGAGCTGGACGGGTGTCCTCGGCACCACCAGTTGCCGCAGTTCCGCGGCAACGAGGTCGTTCAGCGTGGTCCCGCCTGCCTGGGCGATGTCGCCGGACAGGAGGACGAGCTCCGGGTCGAGCACCGCGACGACGCCCGCCACGCCCGTGGCGATGCGTCTGGCGAGATCACCCAGGAACTCCCGGCCCGCGGGCCCCGCGGCGAGCGCCTTGCGCACGGCGCCGTGGCCGTCGCGCGCGGCGAGCCCGTGAGCCCTGGCGAGCCGGCAGATCGACGCGCTGCTGAGCAGCTCCCCGTACGTGCCGCCGGAGCGGTCGGTGCCGGTGCCGGCGACCGCGCGGTCGGGGATCATCAGCCCGTCGATCTCACCCGCGCCGCCGGAGGCGCCGCGCAGCAGCGCCCCGTTGATCACGACGGCGGCGCCGACGAGGTCGGCGGGCCACATGACGACGAAGTCGCGCACCCCGGTGGCCCGTCCGGCGATCATCTCCTCCAGTGCGACCAGGTTGACGTCGTTCTCGACGCTCACCGAGGTCGCGAGCCGCTCGCGCAGCCGGCCTGGCAGGTCGAAACCGCTCCAGCCGGGCAGGTGCGGCGCGTAGGCGAGCTCGCCGTTCGCGGGGTTCACCGCTCCCGGGCAGCCCACCACGACGTGCAGCAGCTCGTCGGCGCTCAGGCCCGCCCGCGCGCACGCCTTGCCCACCGCGCTGACGAACGCGTCGAGCACGCCGTGCCTCGCGGGCATCGGCGCCCGGTGCTCGGTGAGCACGGCGCCGGAGATGTCCGCGACCGCGATGTCGACCGTCTCGGGCGTGAGGTCGACGGCGGCGACGTGGGCCAGTGTCCCGTTGACCGACCAGAGCTGGGCACGGGGTCCGCGCCCGCCACCGCGCAGTCCGTCGCGGACCACGGTGCCGGCGGTCTCCAGCCGGGTGAGGAGCTGTGCGGTCGCCGGCTTGGACAGGCCGATCAGGCCCTCCAGCTCCGACCTGGTCAGCGGGCCGTTGCGCAGCAGGGCCTCGACGGCGGCGCGGTCGTTGATCTCCCGCAGCAGTCGTGGGCTCCCGGCGCGCATTCGGTCCGCTCCTGTCTGTTAACTTTCCAGACGATTTCGGGAGACGGTAGTGACCTGGTTCACGGCGGTCAATCCCCGATACGGGTCCGTTACCTCACTTAGGTTCACCTAAGGCACTCTGGAACCATGACGGACGTGCGCCAGGAGTCGCTGGTATCACTGCTCGGAGGCCGAGGCGGCGCCCTCGACGCCTCCCTGCCTCCGCTGGCGTTCGTCGCGGGCTGGCTGATCTGGGACCACTCGATCGGCGCGGGTGCCGTCGCCGCCGTGCTGTGCGGCGTGGTCATTGGCGTCTTCCGCTTCGTGCGCGGCGAGAAGCCCCGCGCCGTGGTCCTGTCCGTCCTGCTGGTCGTGGCGGCGGCGCTGATCGCCCTCTACACCGGCCGCGTCGAGGACTTCTTCCTCATCCAGCTACTGTCCAACGCCGCCTCGGCCCTGGCCTGGGCCGGGTCGATCGCGGTGCGCTGGCCGTTGCTCGGCGTCGTCGTCGGCACGATCCTCGGGCAGAAGACGCGGTGGCGGCGGGATCCGGCGCTGCTGCGCGCGTACTCCATCGCCTCGTGGCCCTGGGTCGGGCAGTACGTGCTGCGCGTCGCCGTCTTCACGCCGTTGTGGCTCGACGCCCAGGTCTTCTGGCTGGCCACCGTGCGGGCCGCGATGTCGTGGCCGCTGCAGATCGTCTGCATCCTGGTGTCGGGGTGGGTGCTGCGGCGGGCGCTGCCGGACGGGCACCCCGGGTTCCGGCACCCGCAGGTGCCGGAAGCCGCCTCGTAGGTCAGCGGCTGGTCGCGAGCCTCAGGAAGGCCGACCACGCGTCCGCCGACACGGGGATGTGGGTGGTCGGCGCCTTGCTGTCCCGGATGCCGACGCTCCGGCCCACCTCGACGCAGTTGTTGCTGCTGCCGCTGTAGCTGCTCTTGCGCCAGGCGGTCATTGGAGGCCCTCCAAGATGTTGTCGATCACCGCCCTCGATTCTTCCTCACTCAGGGCGACGGCCGCGAGAGCCGTCAGGATGTCCTCGTGGATCTTGACGGTCTCCGGGTCGTCGAAGAACAGGCAGTAGTTGACGCTGTCGGCGTAGACGACCGGCGGGTACTTCGGGAACTTCATCAGGCAGAAGTCACCGCACGTGCCCGCGTGCATGCCTGCCGACCGGGGAACGACCCGGATGCTGAGGTACTGCCGCACCGACATCCTGAGCAGGTGGGCCAGTTGCTCGCGCCACACCTCGATGCCGCCGACCGGTAGTTCGAGCGCCTGCTCGTGCACGAGGAAGACGAACCTGCGGCCGGGTTCGAGGATGCTCGCCCTCGCGGCCCTGGCGGCGGCGACCGCCGGGACGGCCTCGGCCTCGATCACGGGTGAGTGCCCGGTGACGACGTGGCCGTAGTCGGGTGTCTGCAACAGGCCGGGCACGATGACCATCGACCAGGCGATGATCTCCTCGGCGTCCCGCTCGTGCTCGATCAACGTCCGCACCTGGTCCGGTACGCCGTCCTTCGGCATCTGGAGCCAGGCGCTGCCCGCCTCGTGGAACAACGACAGGAGGTGCTCCCGCTCCTCCACCGTGGCCTGGCAGTACCCGAGCAGCAGCAGGACGTCCGGCTCGCTCACGCCGCCCTTGCCGAGCGTCAGGTCGGAGATCTTGGCTTCCTGCCAGCCGAGCAGCTCGGCGAGCCTGCGGTGGGTGAGACCCGTCCTGGCGATGACGGCGCGAACGCCGCCGCCGAACTCCCGTCCCACCACGCTGGACGATCTTTTGGGCATGGCGGGAAGGTAGGCCCGGTACGGCTTTCCGCTCCACCGTTTCCGGCCGGATGTGCCTGAAGGTGGGAGCGCGTGGAGCGGCTCCATGTTCGCGATCTTGCGGTGGGAAGCCCCCGCCCGGCTCGACGGGGAAGCGCGTCAGGACACCGGGCGTGGCGCCGTCGGTCCGAGCACGTCCACCGCCGCCAGCCAGGCCGCGCCGGCGGCCCCCTCCGTCGCCATGATCACCTGGGCGTTGCAGCGGGTGACCAGCTCCTGCTTGAGGTGCGTGCCGACCGGCGTCTTGATCAGGCTGCCGACCAGCACGATCGGTGACGTCTCCGAGGGCTCGCGCACGGCGGACGCGATGTCGGCGAGCAGGCGGGCGGCGGACGCCACGATCGCCAGCGCCTCGGGGTCGCCGTGGTGGTAGGCGGAGCTGACCAGCGGGGCGAACTGCGCCAGCGCGATCGGCGGCCGGCTGTTGACGGCGTTGATCAGCTGGCCGCGGTTGCGCGCGCTCGCGGTGGTCAGGACCGCGGTGGCCAGGCCTTCCAGGGGTGCGCCGAGGTCGAGCAGCCGCAGCGTCGCGCGGACGGCCTCGCGGCCCAGCCAGAACGCCGAGCCGTCGTCGCCGATCAGCCAGCCGTAGCCGCCGGACTGGCCCACCATGCGGTGGCCGGAGATCCGGCCCGCGATGGAGCCGGTGCCCGCCACCAGGACCGTGCCGTCGGGAGACGACGTGCCGGTGGCGAAGGCCGCCTCGCAGTCGGTGACCACGCGCATCGGGCAGTGCAGGCCCGCGCGTTCCCAAGCTGCCCGGAAGAGGTCCAGCACGGCGGGATCGGTCATGCGGGAGGCGCCCGCCATGCCCAGGACGCCGGAGCGGACCCGGCGCGAGTCCAGGCCGTCCAGCGCCTCCGCCAGTGCCTCGCCGATGTGGGCCGCTGCCACCGACGGCGGGTGCGAGTTCGGGTTCGCGCCGCCCGCCACGCCCTGACCCAGGCGGGCGCCGTCGAGGTCCAGCACCAGCGCCCTGGTCGAGGTACCGCCCGCGTCGAGTCCCACCACCAGGTCCATGACGACCGAGTATGCCGAGAGTCGGGGGCAGTGAGGCACACCCAACCGGGTGTCACCTGGTCAGGGCGCGGTTACCGCTCGCGTTGTGGTGGAAGAACACCAGCGATCCCGGCGGGATGCGGTCACCCCGTTGCACCACTGTGGACAGTTCAGGCACGATCAGGTCGTAGTCGAACACGGCCGCAGGGGCGACATCGACCAGGTCGTCCGAATCGGCGGGCGCGGTGTAGTTGCTGCGCATGCCGACGGTGTAGCTCACCGGGCCAGGTGGCAGCACCGACCGCGACACCGGCAGCACGACGACGTCGCTGTCGAACAGGTTCGTGTCGACGGAACCGTCGAAGCCGTTCAGCGGTTGCTCGTCGACGACCTCGCCGGTGCTCACTACCTTCGTGCGCGCGAACCAGACGTCGGCCGTCACGCCGCCGCCGTTGGACTGCTTCACGGCCCTCGTCACGAAGTCCTTGCCGCCCACCGAGAACCGCACCTCCGGCTGGGTGTTGCCGGCGACGTTCGCCCACGTGTCCCAGGTCGCGACGCCGAACGCCAGCAGGTCGCCGGTCGCGGTGGCGCCCACGTGGCGCAGGTCGCCGCTGCGGGCCGTGCGGTTCACGGCGCAGCCGTCCTGCACGTCCGGGCCGCAGTCCGGCAGCCGGGGAGAGCTCGCGCCGAGCCGCAGCACGGTCATGCGCGCCCGGTAGTCGGGCTGGTCGAGGCCGTACCCGGTGACCCGGTCGGACGTGAGCCCCAGCCGGGACACCGGCTTCGGCGCCGCGTAGACGGGCACCTGCAGCGAGCGGTCGCCCGAGAACAGCACCAGCCCGGACGCCTCCGCGAGGTGCTGCCGCCCGCCGGCCAGCGAGACCGTCGGGTCGGGGGTCTTGCGCAACGCGTCCGGGCCGGCGATCCGCAGCCGCACGGTCACCGTCTCCGTCCCGCCCGGCGGCAGCACCACGCGCGGCTTCATGACCTGGAACGACACGCCCGGCACGGTGGTGATCGGCTCGTGGCGGGCGTTCAGGCGGACGGTGCTCGTGCCCTTGTTCACCAGGCGGATCGTCCGGAGGTCCGTCAGCGGGGTGGCCACCTCGACCGTGCCGAACGCCGCGTCGCCCAGCGCGAGCACGTCCGCCGACAGCGCCGCGAGCCCGTCCACCCGGCCGGAGCCGACCCTCATCGGCGCCTCCCGCACGCCCGAACCTGACCGGACGACGCCGGAGGCGGTGTTCACCAGCGCGGCCTTGACCTCGGCGACGGTCCAGTCCGGGTGCGCCTCGCGCAGCAGCGCGGCGATGCCCGCCACGTGCGGCGCGGCCATCGAGGTCCCGCCCATCGACGCACCGGAGGACGCCGTTCCGGACGCGGCGGAGAAGATCGTGTCGCCCGGCGCGGCCACCGCGATCGACGAACGCGAGCGCGACGAGGACGGTGTGATCGTGTCCGCGATCGAGGGCTCCACCGACGGCACCGCGAGCTTCAGCGACGAGGTCAGGCGCACGGTCAGCGTGCCGCCCTCCAGCGCGGGCCGCAACGCGCGGGAAGCGGCCTCCGTGAGCTGGAACGCGGGGATGTGGGCGTTCCCGGCGATGGCGGCCGAGAACACCGGCAGCGTGGTCGGCAGCAGCACCCCGGCCGCCCCTGCCCTCCACGCGTTGTCCGTGCGGGCACCGCTGCCGCAGGCGCGCGTGGCGTCGTCGTCGTCCCACTCCAGCCAGACGATCTTGCCGGTCAGCGGGGTGGGGATCGGCTGGCAGCCGTCCGCGCCGGAGGAGAGCCGCACGACGGGCAGCGTGAGGTCCAGCGGCCCCTTGTAGGCCTGGCTGTACTGGCCAGGCCACCGCCGGCCCAGCGCCTCCAGCCCGTCCAGCATCGCGAACGCGTCACGGCTGTTCGCCACGGAGATCGCCTCGGGCGTGTTCGCCGGTGACCCGGCCACGTCGTAGAGGTCGCCGCCGTTGCCCGCCGCCGCGACGACGACCACGCCGTGTTCCACGAGCTTGCGCACGAACAACGAGTCGGGGTCGTCGGCCGCCCCGAAGTCGCCGCCCAGCGACAGGTTCACCACGTCGAGCTTGTCGGAGAAGTCGCCGTCGCCGTCGGGGTCGAGCGCCCAGTCCAGCGCCTGCGCGGTCAGGGTCGTGCCGCCGCCGCAGCCGAACACCTTCAGCGCGTAGAGCAGCGCGCGCGGAGCCGTGCCCGGCCCGATCTTCATCGAGTCGAGGTCCACCGACGAGTACGACCCGCGGTAGGTGCTGCCGTCGGCGTTGACGCCGAACCCGGCCGCGGTTCCGGCGACGTGCGTGCCGTGCCCCTGGCAGTCGAGCGGGTCGGCGTCCGGCGCGGGCACCGCCCCCGGCTTGCCCGTGTACGCGTCACCCGCGAAGTCGTGGCCGCCGACGACCTTGGCGTTCGGGAACGAGCCGCCGCCGAAGGCCGCGTGCCGGTAGTCGATGCCGGTGTCGACGATGCCGATCCGCACGCCGTCGCCGAAGCGGCCGAACGACTTCCAGGCGTCGGAGGTCCGGGTGAGGCGGGCGGCGTGGGAGTTGGTGAGCTGCTTGGGCACCATCCGGTGCACCGCGCGGACCTCCGGCAGGCGCGCCAGGGCGGGCACCCGTGACCTGTCCGCGGCCAGCACCACGCCGGGGACGGCGTTGGTCGTCCGGGCGATCTCCCGCCCGCCCGACCGCGAGAGCACCCGCGAAGCCTGCGCCGAGGTCCTGTCCCGTGCGGAACGGGCCTGTGCCGCGGTGCGGGTGTCGACCGCCGCCGCGGAGTTCAGCTCCACGAAGACGGTGACGGGCTCCACCGGGGCCGATGGGGTGAGCAGTGCGCCGGCCAGGAGCGACGCGGCCGCCAAGTGCATGATCATTTCTTCCTATTCATCGGACGACTTCTCGCCGAGACCTAGACGCATGTGCCCTTGCAGGGCTATACATCCGATGTATTCGTGCGGTGTGACCAGAGGAGGAACGGCCGTGCAGCTCTTGCGCCTCGGGCCGGTCGGCGATGAACGTCCTGCAGTGCGGATCGGTGACGGGACCACCTACGACCTCCTGCCGATCACGCCGGACGTCGACGGCGCGTTCCTCGCGAACGACGGGGTGGCGCGTGTGCGGGCCGCTCTCGACGCCGGCGAGCTCGCGGCCGTGGACGTCGAAGGCGTCCGGATCGGGCCGCCGCTCGCGCACCCCGGCAAGGTCATCTGCATCGGCCTCAACTACCGCGACCACGCGGAGGAGACCGGCGCGGACATCCCCGCCGAGCCGGTGGTGTTCCTCAAGACGCCCGACACGATCGTGGGCCCGTACGACGAGGTGCTCGTTCCGCGCGGGTCGGTGAAGACCGACTGGGAGGTCGAGCTCGGTGTCGTGATCGGACGCACCGCTCGTTACCTCGACTCCGCCGAGGACGCTCTGGCCTGCGTCGGCGCGTACGTGCTCTCGCACGACGTCTCCGAGCGCGAGTTCCAGATCGAGCGCGGTGGGACGTGGGACAAGGGCAAGAACTGCGAGACGTTCAACCCGCTCGGTCCCTTCCTCGTGCCCGCCGACGAGATCCCCGACCCGCAGAACCTCGACATGCGGCTCTGGGTCAACGGTGAGATCAGGCAGAACTCGTCCACCAAGAACATGATCTTTCCGGTCGCGGAGGTCGTGCGCTACCTCAGCCAGTTCCTTGTCCTCCGACCGGGTGACATGATCAACACTGGTACCCCCGCCGGTGTCGCGCTCGGCCAGCCGGAGCCCAAGCCGTACCTGCGCGCCGGTGACGTCGTCGAGCTGGAGATCGAGGGCCTCGGCAGGCAGCGGCAGATCCTCGGGCAGGCCTGAACCATGCCCAAGATCATCGAACTGGACGTGCTGGACATCAGGTTCCCGACATCGCGCGAGCTCGACGGCTCCGACGCGATGAACCCGGACCCGGACTACAGCGCCGCGTACGTGGTGCTGCGGACCGACGAGGGACCCGAGGGCCACGGGCTCGCGTTCACCATCGGCCGCGGCAACGACGTCCAGGCCGCCGCGATCAGGGCGCTGGCGCCGCACCTCGTCGGCAAGGACGTGCCGGAGGACGCGAAGGCGTTGGCGGAGCTGTACTTCGAGCTGATCGGCGACTCGCAGATCCGCTGGCTCGGCCCGGAGAAGGGCGTCGCGCACATGGCGATCGGCGCGGTCGTCAACGCCGCGTGGGACCTCGCCGCCCGCCGCGCGGGGCTGCCGGTCTGGCGGTTCCTCGCCCGCATGACGCCCGAGGAGGTCGTCAGCCTCGTCGACTTCCGCTACCTCTCCGACGCGCTGACGCCGGACGAGGCGCTGGGGATCCTGCGCGCGGCCGAGCACGGCAAGGCCGAGCGGGCGGACACCGTTGCGCGCGAGGGATATCCGGCGTACACGACGTCACCGGGCTGGCTCGGCTACTCCGACGAGAAGCTCGCGACGCTCGCGCGCCAGGCCGTCGCCGACGGCTTCGACATGATCAAGCTCAAGGTCGGCGGCAGCCTCGACGACGACGTGCGCAGGATGAAGCTCGCCCGCGAGGTCGTCGGTGACGACGTGCGCGTGGCGGTGGACGCGAACCAGCGCTGGGACGTCGGCACGGCGGTGCGCTGGATGCGCGAGCTGGCGCCGTACGACCCGTACTGGATCGAGGAGCCGACCTCGCCGGACGACGTGCTGGCGCACCGCGCCATCGCGGACGCGCTGGCCCCGATCCGGGTCGCCACCGGCGAGCACGTGCAGAACCGCGTGGTGTTCAAGCAGCTCCTGCAAGCCGGCGCGATCGACGTGCTCCAGCTCGACGCGTGCCGGGTCGCCGGCGTGAACGAGAACATCGCGATCCTGTTGCTGGCCAGGAAGTTCGACATCCCGGTGTGCCCGCACGCCGGCGGCGTGGGCCTGTGCGAACTGGTCAGGCACCTGTCGTTCTTCGACTACGTCGCGGTCTCCGGCGAGGTGGGCGACCGCGTGATCGAGTGGGTCGACCACCTGCACGAGCACTTCCTGGACCCGGCCGTCGTCGAGCGCGGGCGCTACCTCGCGCCCGCGCGGCCGGGGTTCTCCGCTCAGCTCAAGGACGAGACGCTGGCCGACTACGTCTACCCCGGGGGTCCGGTGTGGACGGTGCTGGAGGAGCGAGGATGACCGACTTCGAAGGACTCGTCGCGATCGTCACGGGCGGTGCGTCCGGCATCGGGCTCGCAACGGCGAAGCTGCTCTCGTCGCGCGGGGCGACCGTCGTGGCGCTCGACCTCGTCCCGGAGGTGCCGGACCCGCTCACCGGGATCCGCGCGGACGTGTCGGACGACGAGAGCGTCGAGGCGGCGGTCGGCGAGGTCGTGCGGCGGTTCGGCCGCCTCGACGTGGTGGTGAACAACGCGGGCATCGGTGCCCAGGGCGACGTCACGGCCAACACCGACGACGAGTGGTCGAAGGTGCTGGACGTCAACGTCGTGGGCATGGCGAGGGTGTCCCGCGCCGCGCTGCCCCACCTGCGGAAGTCGCCGTCCGCGGCGATCGTCAACACCGGCTCGATCGCTGCCTGGGCCGGCCTCCCGCAGCGCGCTCTCTACTCGGCCAGCAAGGGCGCCGTGCACTCGCTGACGCTCGCGATGGCCGCCGACCACCTGCGCGAGGGCATCCGCGTCAACGCGGTCGCCCCCGGCACGGCGGACACCCCGTGGGTGGGCCGCCTGCTCGACTCGGCACCGGACCCGGCCGCCGAACGAGCCGCGCTCGAGGCGCGCCAGCCGCACGGCCGGCTCGTCACCGCCGACGAGGTCGCGGGAGCCATCGCCTACCTGGCGAGCCCGCTGTCGGGATCCACCACCGGCACGGTCCTCGCCGTCGACGGTGGCATGCACGGCCTGCGCTTGCGTCCCCAGCAGTCATGAAAGGCAACTCCACGATGAAGCGTCGCAACCTCACCGCCGCGGTGTGCCTCGCGTTCGCCGGTGCTCTCCCGCTGACCGCCTGCGGCGGCGGGACCGCCGGAACCGGCAGCTCAGGCGCCGGCCCGATCGGCGCCGACCACCCGCGCGCCGACACCGACTTCTGGAACTCCTACATCAAGTACTTCCCCGAGAAGGCCAAGGACCTCGGGATCAACCTGCTCAACCCCACCAACTCGCAGAACAAGGTGGAGAACCTCGTCGCCAACGCCCAGTCGCTGCAGTCGCAGGGCGCGAAGGCGATCATCATGGCGCCGCAGGACACCGGGGCCATCGCCAGCACGCTGGAACGGCTGGAGAAGGCGAACATCCCCGTCGTCACCGTCGACACCCGCCCCGACAAGGGCAAGACCTACATGGTCGTGCGCGCGGACAACAAGGCGTACGGCGAGAAGGCCTGCAAGTTCCTCGGCGACAAGCTGGGCGGCAAGGGCAAGGTCGTCGAGTTCCAGGGCGCGCTCGCGTCGATCAACGGCCGCGACCGGTCGGAGGCGTTCGCCGCCTGCATGAAGCAGAACTACCCCGGCATCACGGTGTTCGAGGAGCCGACCGACTGGGAGGGCCCCAAGGCGTCGGCGGCCCTGCAGACGAGGCTCAACCAGCACCCCGACATCAACGGCATCTACATGCAGGCCGGTGGCGCGTTCCTCACGCCGACGCTGCAGGTGTTGCGGCAGAAGAACCTGATCGTGCCGCCGACCGACCCGAAGCACATCTTCATCGTCTCCAACGACGGCATCCCGCAGGAGCTGGAGGCCATCCGCAAGGGCGAGATCGACGCGACCGTGTCGCAGCCCGCCGACCTGTACGCGCAGTGGGCGCTGTTCTACGCGAAGGCCGCCGTGGAGGGGAAGACGTTCGCGCCGGGCAAGACCGACCACGACTCCGTCATCGTGGACACCGGCGGCGGCCGGCTGGAGGACCAGCTCGCGGCACCGCTGATCACCAAGGACAACGTCGACGACAAGGCCTTCTGGGGCAACCAGATCGCCAAATGAGCGAGTACGCGGCCGTCGCGCGTGGCGTGACGAAGCGGTTCGGGCAGACGCTCGCGCTGGACGACGTGGGCATCGAGATCCGCGCCGGCGAGTCGCACGCCCTGGTCGGCCGCAACGGCGCGGGCAAGTCGACGCTCGTCTCGGTCCTCACCGGCATGCAGGTGCCGGACGCCGGTGAGGTCAGCTTCTTCGGCGAACCCGCGCCGCCCGTCGCCGACCGCGCGGCGTGGCGGCGGCATGTCGCGTGCGTCTACCAGAAGTCGACGGTCGTGCCGGAGCTGTCGGTCGCCGAGAACCTGTTCATCAACCGGCAGGACCTCGGCGGCGGCCTGATCAGCTGGCGGAAGCTCCGGCGGGAGGCGTCCTCGCTGCTGGAGACCTACGACGTGGCGGTGAGCCCGGACGAGCTGGTGTCCGCGCTGACCGTCGAGCAGCGGCAGCTCGTCGAGATCGCGCGGGCGCTGTCGATCGGCTCGCGGTTCGTCATCCTCGACGAGCCGACCGCGCAGCTCGACGGACCCGCGATCGAGCGGCTCTTCGACCGGCTGAGGTCGTTGCAGGACAAGGGGGTGACGTTCCTGTTCATCTCCCACCACCTGCAGGAGGTCTACGAGGTCTGCCAGACGGTGACGGTCTACCGCGACGCGCGGCACGTCGTCACCGCCCCGGTCGCCGAGATGTCGAAGCCCGGCCTGATCGAGGCGATGACCGGCGAGGCGGGCGGGCTGAACGTGCCCGGTGGCGACGACCGGCCTTCGTCGGGCGAGGAGGTGCTGCGGGTGTCGTCGTTGAGCGGGGAGCACTTCTCGGACGTCTCGCTGTTGGTGACGCGCGGCGAGGTCATCGGGCTCGCCGGCAGCGCGTCGTCCGGCAAGCACGAGTTCGCCGAGACCGTGTACGGGCTGCGCAGGCCCTCCCTGGGCACGATCTCGGTCGACGGCTCCGCTGTGCGCGGCGGTGACGTGCCCGCGGCCCTGAAGGCCGGAATCGGTTGCGTGCCAAGGGACCGCCACCAGCAGGGGCTCGTGCTGGACCTGTCGATCGCGGAGAACGCGACGATGAGCACGGCCGGGTCGTTCGTGTGGCCGTCGGCGCAACGGTCGGCCGGCCGCGCCGCGATCGCGGCGTACGACGTCAAGGCCGCCGGGCCGGACCAGCCGGTGTCCGACCTGTCCGGCGGCAACCAGCAGAAGGTCGTGATGGCACGGGCCCTCGCCGGTGACCCGTCCGTGCTGGTGCTGATCAACCCGACCGCGGGCGTCGACGTGAAGTCGAAGGAGTCGCTGCTCGGGGTCGTCGACGCGCAGGCGCGCCGGGGCAAGGCCGCGATCGTCGTCTCCGACGAGCTCGACGACCTGCGGGTCTGCGACCGCGTGCTGGTGCTGTTCCACGGCCGGGTCGTGCGCGAGTTCGACCGCGGCTGGCGCGACCAGGACCTCATCGCCGCCATCGAAGGGATCGCCGGAGAAATGGACGCAGGGCAATGACGAAAGCCATGACACCGCCCGTCCGGACACCGCCACCGCCGGCGAAGCAGAGGTTCCGGCTGGCGCGGTACCAGGACCTCGCACTCGTCCCGGTCATCCTCATCCTGCTGGTCATCGGCGCGGTCCTGTCGCCGATCTTCCTGACCCCCGCCAACCTGATCGCCGTGCTGACCCAGCAGAGCGAGCTGTCGCTGCTGGTGCTGGGGCAGGCGATGATCCTGATCGTCGGCAGGATGGACCTGTCGCTCGAGTCAACCGTCGGTCTCGCGCCCGCGCTGGCGGTCGCGCTGATCATCCCCGCGTCGGCGGGCGGGCTCGACGTGGGACTGGCCGCGTGGCTGGCGCTGCCGCTGTGCCTGCTCATCGGCGTGGTCGTCGGTGGCGTGAACGGCTTCCTGATCCTCAAGGTCGGGCTGTCCGGGTTCATGGTGACCCTCGGCATGCTGACGCTGCTGCGCGGCCTGCAGCTCGCGATCACCGAGGGCAAGTCGCTGATCGACGTGCCGGAGTCGTTCCTGTACCTGGGCTCCACGACCTGGCTCGGGCTGCCGGCGGCGGTGTGGATCTGCGTGGTCTGCTACGCCGTGGGCATCTTCGTGCTGAAGTACCTGCGCGCCGGCCGCTCGCTGTACGCGATCGGCGGCAACTCGGAGGCCGCGCGGGCCGCGGGCATCCGGGTCGACCGCGTGGTGTGGACCGTGCTGGTCATCGGATCGGTGCTGGCCGTGGTCGCGGGCATCCTGATGACCGGGCGCCTCGGCTCGGTCGCCGCGACGCAGGGCGAGGGCATGATCTTCCAGGTCTTCGCGGCCGCGGTGATCGGCGGGATCTCGTTGCAGGGCGGCAAGGGCACGTTGTTCGGCGCGCTGTCCGGCGTGCTGATGCTCGGGCTGGTCGAGCAGATCCTGCGGTTGCAGGGCGTGTCCGGGTTCTACATCCAGGCCTCGTACGGCGCGGTGATCATCCTCGCGCTGGTCGTGACCAGGTTCGCCACCGGGCAGAAGCAGGAGTAGGCCGTGGAGACCGTCGCGCTGCACACCCGGCTCCGCGAGGGACGCGAAGCCGACTACGACCGGGTCCACGCGTCGATCCCGGCCGAGCTGGACGGCGCGTTGCGCGAGGCAGGGGTGCGCTCGTGGCGGATCTGGCGTTCCGGCCGCGAGCTGTTCCACCTCGTCGAGGTGGACGACTACCGGGCGATGAGGGCCCATTTGGCCACTCACCCGGCGAACGTTCCGTGGCAGGCTCGGGTGGCGGAGCTGCTGGAGGTCCCCGACGACTACTCCGGCAGCGAACCCGATGTGCGACTCGTGTGGGAGCTGCCGTGAAGGTCGCTGTTTCTCGTCTGGGCTTCGGCGGTGCGCCGATCGGGAACCTCTACCGCGAGATCTCCGACGCCGAGGCCTTCGGTGCGGTCGAGGCGGCCTGGCAGACCGGCGTCCGCTACTTCGACACCGCGCCGCACTACGGCCTCGGGCTGTCGGAACGGCGCCTCGGCGTGGCCCTGACCGGGCGGCCGCGCGCCGAGTACGTGCTCTCCACGAAGGTGGGGCGGTTGCTGGAGCCGTTCGACGGCGAAGGCCTCGACGACGAGGGTTTCGCGGTGCCGCGGCACTTCCGGCGGGTCCGCGACTACTCGGCCGACGGCGTCAAGCGGTCCCTGGAGTCCTCTTTGGAGCGTCTGGGCACCGACCGGGTGGAGATCGTCTACATCCACGATCCCGACGACCACTGGGACGAGGCGTTCGGCGAGGCCTACCCGGCGTTGGAGGAGCTGCGGTCGCAGGGCGTCGTCGGCGCGATCGGAGTGGGCATGAACCAGTGGGAGATGCCGGAGCGGTTCGTCCGCGAGACCGACGTCGACGTGGTGATGCTGGCTGGGCGGTACACGGTGCTGGAGCAGCCGGCGTTGCCGTCGTTCCTGCCCGCGTGCGCCGAACGCGGGGTGTCGGTCGTGGCCTGCGGTGTCTTCAACTCCGGGCTGCTCTCGAAGCCGGTGGTGCCGTCCGGCGCGAAGTACGACTACGCGGACGCGCCCGCCGCGCTGGTCGCCCGCGCCAGGGCGATCGCCGAGGTGTGCGGGCGGCACGGGGTGACGTTGCCGCAGGTGGCGATCCAGTTCGCCCTCGGGCACCCGGCCGTCGTGTCCGTGGTGATCGGCTCGCGGACCGCCGAGCAGATGACGTCCAACGCGGCTCACTTCTCGGCTCCGGTCCCCGCGGCGTTGTGGGACGAGCTGAAGTCGGCGGGGCTGCTCGGCGAGGAGGTGCCGACGCCGTGATCGTCGACGCTCACCACCACCTGTGGGACCTGTCGGTGCGCGACCAGGACTGGATCACCGACCCGCCGATGGGTGCGATCCGCCGCTCGTTCCTGGAACCCGACTTCATCGCCGCGGCACCGGAGGTCTCCGCCTCCGTGCTGGTGCAGACGATCTGCGTGCCGGAGGAGACGCCGGAGTTCCTGGCCGTCGCCGCGTCCTCCGACGTGGTCAGCGCGGTGGTGGGCTGGACGGACCTGACGTCCCCCGCTGTCGGCGACGAGCTGGCCGCGCTGGCCGGCGGACCGGACGGCTCGTGGCTGCGCGGGATCCGGCACCAGGTGCAGAGCGAGCCCGACCCGGAGTGGTTGTGCCGCGAGGACGTCCGGCACGGCCTGCGGCAGGTCGGTGCGCACGGGCTGGTCTACGACCTGCTGACGCTGCCGCACCAGCTCCCGGCCGCGCGCCGGACCGTGGCGGCGCTGGAGGACGTGGAGTTCGTGCTCGACCACTGCTCGAAGCCCGCGATCGGGTCCGGCGCGGGGGAGTGGGCCGGGCTGGTCCGGTCGCTGGCGGCGCACGAGAACGTGACGTGCAAGCTGTCCGGCATGGTCACGGAGGCCGACTGGAAGTCGTGGGACGTGGCGACCCTGCGCCCGTACTTCGAGGTCGTGCTCGACGCGTTCGGCCCGGATCGCCTGATGTTCGGCTCGGACTGGCCGGTGTGCCTGCTGGCGGCTTCGCACGCCGAATGGCTCGGGGCAGCCAGGGAACTGGTGGCGGAGCTCGCGCCCGGCGAGCAGGCCGCGATCTTCGCGGGCACCGCTCGCCGGGTCTACGGCATCTAGGGCGTGTCCCGCCTCCGGAACTCTCGCCCGTGACTCTCATCGAACGGACCCACGGGACACGCCCTAGGCGAACAGCGCCTTCAGCTCGTCGATCAGCTCCGGGGTCGCTCCCACCAGCGGCTCGCGGACCGGCCCCGACGGCAGCCCGAGCAGGTTGAGCGCGGCCTTGACCGCGACGGCACCGGGCTCGCGGGTCATGATCGCGGTGATCACCGGCAGCAGCGCCTGGTGCCGGCGCAGGGCCTCCTTGTTGTCGCCCTCGTCGTAGGCGTCGAGCATCGCCTTGATCTCGTTGCCGACGACGTGGCCCACGGTGCTGACCGTGCCGACGCCACCGATCGAGTACAGCGGCAGGATCAGCTCGTCGTTGCCGGAGTAGTAGTCGAGCCCGGTCTCGGCGATCACGCGGGCGGTCGCGAGCAGGTCGACCTTGCAGTCCTTCACGCCGACGACGCGCGGGTGCTCGGCGAGCCGGAGCAGCGTCTCGGTGTCGATCGCCGTGCCCGTGCGGCCGGGGATGTCGTAGAGCAGCGCGGGCAGCCCGCTCGCGTCGGCCACCGCGCGGAAGTGGTTCTCGACGCCCTCCTGCGTGGGCTTGCTGTAGTACGGCGTCACGACGAGCAGGCCGTCCGCGCCGTTCGCCTCGGCCTGGCGCGCGAGCTCGACGGTGTGCCGGGTGGAGTTGGTGCCGACGCCAGCGAGGACCTGCGTCCGGTCGCCGACGGCCTCCTTCACAGCCCTGACGACCTGCGCCTTCTCGGCGTCGGTCGTGGTGGGCGCCTCGCCGGTCGTGCCGTTGACGACCAGCCCGTCCGCACCGCCCCGGTCGACGAGGTGCGCCGCCAGCTCCTGCGCACCCTTGAGGTCCAGGTCGCCGTCGGGGGTGAACGGGGTGACCATCGCTACCAGCACTCGTCCGAACATGACTCCAGCGTGGCTCCAGTTTTCGCGAAGTTCCAGTTAGAAGTTCTGCTCGGAACGTTAAGCTGAGCTTTGTGTTGGACGTTCGGCGGCTCCGGCTGCTCCACGCTCTGTCGGTCCACGGCACGGTCACCGCCGCCGCGGAGGCCCTGCACGTGACCTCACCCGCCGTGTCCCAGCAACTCGCGGCGCTGGAGCGCGAGGCGGGGGTGCCACTGGTCGAACGGGACGGCCGGCGCCTCTCGCTGACCCGCGCCGGGCACGTGCTGGCCGCGCACACCCAACTGGTGCTGGACCAGCTCGCCGCCGCCGAGGCCGACCTGGCCTCGCTGCGGACCTCGGTCTCGGGCGTGGTGCGGATCGGCGCGTTCGTGTCGGTGGCCGCGTTGCTGCCACGCGTGATCCAGGTGCTGCGCTCGGCGCACGGGTCCGATGTGGACCTCTTCGTGCACGAGATGGAACCCGAGGCGTCGCTGCCGGCGTTGCGGCGCGGGGACGTCGACATCGCGATCATCCACTCGTACAACATCATGCCGCGGTCGCTGCCCGCGTCCTGCGAGTCGCACGAGCTGTTCGTGGAACCGGTGAACGTCGCGCTGCCGCTCTCGGACCCGTTGGTGCAGCAGGACTCCGTGGACCTGGCGGTGCTGTCCGACCGGCCCTGGATCATGCCGCGCACCGACGCTTCCTGCCACGAGCTGACCCAGCGGGCGTGCGGGGCGGCCGGGTTCGTGCCTCGGGCGCAGGCCTACTGCGACGACTTCGGGGTGATGTGCGGCCTCGTCGAGGCCGGGCTCGGGGTGGCGCTGGTGCCGTCCGTGGCCCGGCGGCCCGGGGTGGCTCTGCGGCCGTTGAAGCAGCAGGTCTTCCGGACCGTGTCGGCGGTGGTGCGGAACCGGGCGGATGGTCAGCCGGCCGTGCGGGTGGTGTTGGAGCAGCTCCGGCAGGTCTGAGAGCGGGAGTGGGCGGCTACTCGGCTTGCCTGGTTCGGCTAGGCCAGGTCCGACAGCCACTGCTCGACGCCGGCCACGTGCACCGTCGACCAGCTCCGCGCGAGCTCCGGCTGGTGAGCGGCCAGCGCGTCCACGATCGCGCGGTGTTCGGCGACGGTGCGGTCCACGGCGTTCGACTGGGTGATGCCGCGCCAGATCCGCACCCGCACGGTCGGGCCGGCGAGGGTGTCGAGGAGCTGGGCCAGGTAGGCGTTGCCCGAGCACTGGGCGATGGCGCGGTGGAACTCGAGGTCGTGCTCGACCAGTTCCTCCACGGACTTCGCCGACTCTGCGGCGTCGCACAGGGTGCGGAGCTTGACGACCTCGTCCGGGTCGATGCGCTGGGCGGCCATCGCGGCGGCGGCCGGTTCGAGGATGCGGCGGACCTGGAGCACCTCGAGCACCGAGTCCTCGCCGCGGTGCAGGTCGAGGACGAACGACAGCGCGCCGAGCAGGTCGTCCGCGCGCAGCGACGAGACGTACGTGCCGTCGCCCTGGCGGACGTCGAGCACCCGGACGAGTGACAGCGCCTTCACGGCTTCGCGCAGCGAGTTGCGGGACAGGCCCAGGCGTTCGGCCAGGTCGGCCTCTCGCGGGAGACGGTCGCCGGGCTTGAGCTCGCCCGAAACGATCATCTCCTTGACGCGCAGGATCGCGTCGTCCGTGACTGCCACGGGCACCCTCAACTCGTCGTAGACCTCGGATGTCTGGGAGTCAGTATGCGGCACCGCCGGACACCTTCGTGGCACCCCGGCATCTTTGGCCGCGATTCACGGATTGGGATATGAGATGGTTATCTACTAACGAAGGGTGACGGGAACCCCTGTTGTGGCCATAATGGTCTGGACCATTCTAGGAGGGATCTTGGACGCCGTTGTCGCAGCACCGCGCGCTTTGCTCGGTCGCACGATCGTCGGTCCTGCCTCGGTGCGGATCAGAGATGGCCGCATCGTCGAGGTGACCACCGGTGAAGCACCACCTGGCGCGGAGGTCCTGTCCGACGGCCTCCTCACACCGGGCCTCGTCGACGTCCAGGTGAACGGCGCCGTCGGCGTCGACTTCGCCGAGGTGGACGCCGCCGGGATGCGCGCCGTGGCCGAAGCACTGCCGTCCACCGGGGTGACCCGGTTCCTGCCCACGTTGATCACCGCACCGGTCGACGTGGTCATCCGGCAGGCCAGGGCCGTGCTGGCCGCGTCCGCCGCCTTGCCGGACGGGGTGGGGGCGCGTCCTCTCGGCGTGCACCTGGAAGGCCCCTTCCTGTCGCCGAAGCGGGCCGGGGTGCACGACCCGTCGTTCATGGTCGACCCTGGTCCCGACCAGATCTCGGCCCTGCTCGACGACGACGCGCTCCGCCGCGCGCTGCGGATGGTGACGATGGCGCCGGAGCAGCCAGGTGGCCTGGAGGCGGTGCGCCGTCTCGTCGCCGCCGGGGTGCTGGTCGCCGTGGGTCACTCCGACGCCACCGGTGAGCAGACCAGGGCCGCCGCCGACGCGGGCGCCCGCATGGTGACGCACCTGTTCAACGCCCAGCGCCCGCTCGGCCACCGCGAACCCGGCGTGCCCGGCGTGGCGCTGGTCGACGAGCGCTTCACCCTCGGCCTCATCGCGGACCTGGCCCACGTGGGCCCGGACGTGTGCCGCCTCGTGTTCAACGCCGCCGGGGCACGGGTCGCGCTCGTCACCGACGCCGTGGCCGCCGCGGGGATGCCGCCCGGCCGCTACCACCTCGGTGGGGCGGAGGTGCTGCTCACCGAGGACGGTGTGCCGCGGTCGCCGGAGGGCACGATCGCGGGCTCCGCGCTCACGCTCGACCGCGCGGTGCGCAACATCGTGTCCGTGGGCGTGCCCGTGGCCGATGCCCTCGCCTCCGCCACGATCGTGCCGGCCGAGGTCATCGGCGAGCCGGGCCTGGGGCGCCTCGCCCCCGGAGCCGTCGCCGACCTCGTGTGGTGGGACGACGACCTGCGGCCCAGAAAGGTCTGGGTCGACGGCGAGGTCGTGTTCGACGCCGAGGTGCCCGTCGCCCCCGTCGAGGCCGTGGCCGCCGGCTACGCCACCGCCGGCCAGTAGCCAAGCTTTTTTCAAGTCACGCGGGGGCCCCGCGTTTCCTCCAGGGAAACGCGGGGCCCCCGCGTGGCATGCGGTCAGCGGGTGCGGGTGACCTTGTTCAGGCCGCGCGGGCTGTCCGGGTCGCCGCCGCGCGCGAGCGCCAGGCCGTAGGCGAGGCGCTGCACCGGCAGGATCTCCAGCACCGGAGCCACCTCCTCGGCCGTCTCGGGGATCGCGACGGCGAGCGTCGCGCCCATCTTCTCCGAGGCCGAGCCGACCGCCACGACGTCCGCGCCGCGCTGGTGCACCACGTCGAGGGCGTCGCGCAGCGACTCGCCGCCCTTGCCCAGCGAGGTGATGGCCAGGACGGCGGTCTCGCCGTCGACGGCCGCGACCGGGCCGTGCAGCAGGTCGGCGCCGCTGTACGCCCGCGCCGCCAGGTAGGAGGTCTCGGCGAGTTTCAGCGACGCTTCCAGGGCCGTGGCGTAGGAGTAGCCGCGGCCGGTCGTGAGCACGCGGTCCACGAACCGGTAGCGGCGCACGGCCTCCTCCACGGTCGGAGCCGACGCGTCGAGCGTCACCTGCGCCAGCTCGCCCAGGGAGGCCGCCGCCGCGCCGTCACCGCCGCGCACGGCGTCGACCAGCAGGTACAGGGCCAGCAGCGTCGCCGAGTAGGTCTTGGTGGCGGCGACCGCGTGCTCGACGCCCGCGGAGACGTCCACCGAGAGCTCGGCGGCCGCGTTCAGGGGCGAGTCGGGCGTGTTGGTCACGGCCACCGTCAGCGCGCCCCGCCTGCGGTAGGAGGCGGTGACCTCCAGCAGGTCGGGGGAGCCGCCGGACTGCGACACCGTCACCAGCAGCACGTCCCGCAGGTCGGGCTCGGCGCCGTACAGCGTCGTCGTCGAGGCCGACACCAGGCCGGCCGGCAGTTCGAGGAGGATCTCGGTCAGGTACTTCGCGTAGATCGCGGCGTGGTCGCTGGAACCGCGCGCGGCGAACAGCACGAAGCGAGGTGCGCGCTCGCGGATCACGGCCGCGACCTCGGCGATGGCCGCACGGGACGCGTACAGCGAGGAGAAGATCGACGGCTGGGCCGCGATCTCCGCTGCCATGTGCCGGCCCGGCTGGGGCGTGGTCATGTCGTGCCTTTCAGGATCAGCTCGGCCGCGGCTCGCAGGCTCACCCGAGAACCGCCGTGGGTGTCGACGCGGGCGGCGCTGCCCAGGTCCGGGCCGGGCACGCCGGTCTCGACGTGCACGACGTCCAGGCCCAGGTCAGTCAAGTTTCTCACCAGTTGCCGGGCGCTCGTGTGGCGGTGAGCGTCCCGGGTGACGACGACAACAGTGCGGTCGCCCGCCGCTTTCGCGACTTCTTCCGCGGAGACGTCGCGCGAGGCGATCACCTCGGTGCCGGGCAGCACCTCGCTCAGGTACGGCCCGAGCCCCCACGGTACGTCGCCGACCGCGATCGACGGGTCCACGACCAGGTCGACGACCACCGGCGACGTGCCGGCGTCGATCCGGCCGCGCACCTCGACGGCCCGCCGGGCGGCCGTGAGACCGATCTCGGCGTCGTGCGCGTCGACGGTCGACGGGGGCAGGCCGAGGGCGAGCGACCGGGCGGCCGCCTGGGTGAGGCGCTCCTCCGAGAGCTCGCCGGACTTCACGGCGGCGACGATCGAGTCGATCAGCCACTGGATGTCGGTGTCGTCCAGCGCGATGCCGCCGAGGCACAACGAGTCGACGCCCGCGGCCAGCGCGCGCACGGCGCCCACGGCGAGGTCGCCGCCGACGGCCTTCATGTCCAGGCCGTCGGTGATCACCGCGCCGGTGAAGCCCAGCTCCGTGCGCAGCAGGCCGATCGCGTGCTCGTTCAGCGTCACCGGCGCGGCGCCCCACTCGGGGACGACGAGGTGGCCGGTCATGATCGAGCGGACGCCCGCGTTCACGGCCGCCTGGAACGGCACGAGCTCCACCGCGCGGAGCTGTTCCTCGGTGCGCGGCAGCACGGGCAGTTGCTCGTGGGAGTCCTCGGTGGACGCCCCGTGACCGGGGAAGTGCTTGGCGCAGGCGGCGACGCCCACCGTCTGCAGGCCCTCGACCCACGCGGCGACGTGGCGGGCGGCGAGGACCGGGTCCGAGCCGAACGCGCGGACGCCGATGATCGGGTCGTCCAGGGTCAGCACCAGGTCGGCGGACGGGGCCAGGTTGAGCGAGATGCCGCACTTGGCGAGCCGCGAGCCGATCGAGGCGGCCACCGATCTGGTGAGGTCGAGGTCGTCCACGGCGCCGAGGGCGTGGTTGCCCGGCACCTCGGAGCCGCGGCCCGCGTCGAGCCGCGTGACGTCGCCGCCCTCCTCGTCGATGCCGATCACCACGTCCGGGCGCGCCGACCGCAGCTCGGTGCACAGCGCGGTCACCTGGGCGTCGTCGACGACGTTGCGCCCGAAGAGCACGACGCCGCCGAGGCCGTCGGCGACGCGCCGCAGCAACCAGCCGGGGGCGGTCGTTCCGTGGAAACCCGGAAGCAGGACGGCTGCGGCCAACTGATCCACGGTCATCCCTTCACTGCGCCGGCGGTGACGCCGGCGACCATCTTGCGCTGGACGATGAGGAAGAACACCAGTGCGGGCACCGTGAAGAGCACGGAGGCGGCCATCGCGCCACCCCAGTCGGTGCCGAACGCCGTCTGGAAGCCGGACAGCCAGACCGGGAGCGTCTCGGAGTCCTGGCTGCGGATCAGCACCTTGGCGAAGAGGAACTCGTTCCACGCGGTGATGAACGCGAACACCGACGTGGCCACGAGACCCGGCCCGAGCAGGGGCAGGGTCACCTTCTGGAACGCGCCCCAGCGGCCGCAGCCGTCGACCATCGCGGCCTCCTCGAGCTCGACCGGGATGCCGTTGACGAACCCGCGCAAGGTCCACGCGCAGAACGGCAGCGTCACCGCGAAGTACACGAGCACCAGGGACGAGAGGTGTTCGTAGAGCTGCAGGTCCCGCATCATCAGGAACATCGGGATCAGCAGCGCCTCGAACGGCGCCATCTGCGCCACCAGCATCAGCAGCACGAAGCTCTTGCGTCCGCGGAACGCGAAGCGCGACATGGCGACCGCCGCGGTGATGCCGATGATGATCGCGGCGACGACCGCGGTGAGCGTCACCAGCAGGCTGTTGCCGAGCGCCGACAGGAAGCCCGGCTTGGTCCACGCGGTGGCGAAGTTCGTCAACGTCACCGAGAACGGGACCAGGTCGTAGTCCGAGGTGATCGTCGTGCCCTTGGGCTTCAACGCGGACGTGATCATCCAGTACGTCGGGAACAGGAAGAACAGCGCGAGCACGAGGCCCACGACGTTCGCGGCAGACTTCCTGAGCATCAGATCTTGCCCTCCTCGGTCTGCAGCAGCCTGCGCAGGTACTGGAACGTGATCAGGCCGAGGATGACCATCATCAGCACGCTGATCGCGGCGGCGACGCCGAAGTGGCTCTTCGCGATGCCCTCCAGGTACTGCAGCACGGCGAGCGTGGTGCTCTCACCGCTCGGACCGCCCTCGCGGAAGACCCAGATCTGGGCGAAGACCTTGAAGTCCCACAACGTCGACAGGAACGTCACCATCATGAGCAGCGACCGGATCTCCGGCCAGGTCACCGCGCGGAACGTCTGCCAGCCGGTCGCGCCGTCGATGCCCGCCGCCTCGTAGAGGTCGCGCGGGATGCCGACGAGCCCGGCGTAGAGCGAGAAGGCGAGGAAGGGGATCGCCTGCCACACGATGAGCAGACCGACGACGGACAGCGTCGACGTGCCGGAGGAGAACCACGAGTAGCCGGCGAAGGAGTCGAAGCCGAGCTGCACCAGCGTCTTGTTCAAGATGCCGTAGTTCTGGTCGAACATCCACTGGTAGACCGTGGTCGACGCGAGGATCGGCATCGCCCACGCGCAGAGCATCGCGATCTGCAACGCGATCCGCACCCACGGCGTGAGCACGCGCATCAGCAACGCGATGCCGAGGCCCATGCCCACCGAGGCGCCGACGACGGCGGCGGTGAACACGACGGTCCGCAGCGAGACGGTCCAGAACCGCTCGTCCTGGAGCACCGTCGCGTAGTTGTCGAAGCCGGTCCACACGATCTCGCCGCGCACCAGCTCGCCGAGGTTCAGCTGGCGGAAGCTCGTCACGAAGACGGAGACGACCGGCCAGCCGATCAGCCAGAGGATCGCGATGAGCGCGGGGGCCAGCAGCAGGTAGGGCAGCGCCCGGTCGAAGGCGCCGCCCCGGCGGCGCTTGCGCGCGCCACCCGTCACGGCAGGCGGCAGCGCCGGCGGGATGCTCCCGGCCGGCGCTGCCGTTTCGGTCGTCTCGACGGCCGTCATCTCGGCTGGGTCAGCCCATCGCCTTGGTGACGGCTTCGCTCGCGTCCTTCGTCGCCTGGTCCAGCGACTTGGCGCCGGTGAGGTACGCGGTCAGCGCGTCCTTCAGCGGGTTCTGGCCCGCCTCGACGGCCGCCCACTTCGGCGTCACCGGGGTGACCTTGCCGTTGGGGGACGAGTCCGCCATGGCCTTGCCGATCGCGTTGGTGGCGAGCTTCGCGGTGTCCTTCGAGGTGCCGGGAACCGCGCCGCCCTCGGCGAGCATGTCCTGGTACTTCTTGGACGACAGCAGCGCGAGGTACTTCTTCGCGGCGTCGGCGTTCTTGCTGGAAGCCGGGATCGCGAGGTTCGAGCCGCCGAGGAACACGGGCGCGGCGGAGCCGGCCTTCTTCGACGGGATCGGGAACGCCGCGGTCTTGTCCTTCAGGTCCGGCTTCGCCTTGACGGCGCCGGCGAGCTCCCACGGGAGACCGACCATCATGCCGACGTTGCCCGTGCCGAAGACCTCCATCTGCTGGGGCTTCGCCTCGTCGATGTCAGCCGGGACCTTCTTGGTGGCCGACGCGTCGTAGAGCGCCTTGTAGGCCTCGAAGCCCGCCTTGGCCTGCGGGGTGTCGAGCGTGCCGGTCCACTTGCCGCCGTCCTGCTTGGCGATGTCGCCGCCCTCGTCCCAGATCAGCGAGAGCAGGAAGTACCAGGACTGACCGGGCAGGTACAGGGCCTGGAAGTCCGGGTTGGACGCGTTCGCGGCCTTGAGCTTGTTGATGGCGTCGAGCCACTCGGCGCGCGAGGTCGGCGGCTGCGCCACGCCCGCGGCCTGCAGCAGGTCCGTGCGGTAGATGACGGTGCGGTTCGCCGCGTAGAACGGCACGCCGTACTGCTTGCCGTTGAGCGTCAGCGAGTCCTTGAGACCTCCGAGCCACTCACCGCTGTTGAACTGGCTCGCGTCCGCGGTGACGTCGGCCAGCGTGCCCTGGTCCGCGAAGCTCGCGGTCTGGGTGTTGCCGAGCTCGATGATGTCCGGGGGCGTGCTGCTGGCCAGAGCCGTGGTCAGCTTCTCCTGGATGCCGGTCCACTTCTGGACCTCGTACTTGACCTTGATGCCGTTCGCGCTCTCGAACTCCTTGTTCAACGCGTCGGTCAGGGTCGTCGGCGCGGAGCCGTCCATGAGCCACACGGTGATCTCTTTGGTCTCCGTGCTGCCACCGCTGTTCGTGCTCGTGCCACATCCGGTCACGGCCACTGCCAGTGCGGCGGCACCGGCAGCGAGTCCTCTCCAGCCCTTCACAGTCGCGCCCTTTCACCGAGCCCGGCCCTCGCCGGAACGTCCAAGTGGTGTAGACCAATGCGGAACAGCGTGTGCTGCGTCACCGTTCCTGTCAAGCGCGTTGCCAAAGCGTTGCCGAGTCCTCGGACGTTTTTTGTGCCAATGGCGGGGGTTCGGACGCGCGGAACGACGCGGACAAGGCATCCTTGTGGAGCGTGACGAGGAGTGCGAGGAGGAGGCCATGCTGGAGACGACGCCTGCAACAGGCGTGGACGCCAGGACGCGCGCGCAGCGTGAGCCCAAGTACTGGGGTCTCAAGCGGCACCTGCTCGACCTGCTGAGGGCGCTGCCGCCCGGTTCGCCGATCCCCACGGAACGCTCGCTGGCCGCCGAGTTCGACGTCTCCAGGACGACCGTTCGCCAGGCGCTCGCCGAGCTGACGGTGGAGGGCCGGCTGCTCCGCGTGCAGGGCAAGGGCACCTTCGCGGCGGAACCGAAGGTCGCCCAGAGGTTGCAGCTGTCTTCGTACACAGAGGACATGCGCGCCCAGGGCCGCGTGCCGTCGTCCCAGCTGATCGAGGCCTCCGAGATGCCCGCGGAAGCCGAGCTCGCGCGGCTGCTCGGCGTGCGCCCCGGCGCCAAGGTGCTGCGCCTGCACCGCCTGCGCCTCGCCGACAACGAGCCGATGGCCATCGAGACCACGCACCTCGCGCTCGGCCGGTTCCGCGGGCTGCGCCGGTACCTCGCGCCCGGCGCCTCGCTGTACCAGGTGCTGTCCGAGCGGTTCGGCGTCGAGATGGGACACGCCGAGGAGACCATCGAGACCGCGCTCGCCTCCCCCGAGGAGGCGGAGCTGCTCGGGGCCGACATCGGTCTGCCGATGCTGCTGCTGTCGCGGCACTCGTTCGACACGGAGGGCAACCCGATCGAGTGGGTGCGGTCGGTCTACCGCGGTGACCGCTACAAGTTCGTCGCCACGCTGAACAGGCCGTCTTGATCGCTTGGGGCACGCCGCGCGCCCGCTGGGTGCTGACGACGACGATCCTCGGGTCCGGCATGGCGATGCTCGACGGGACGATCGTCAACGTGGCGCTGCCGCGCATCGGCGCGGAGCTCAACGCCTCGGTCACCGACCTGCAGTGGATCCTCAACGGGTACCTGCTCGCGCTGGCCTCGCTGATCCTCGTCGCCGGCTCGCTCGGCGACAGGTTCGGGCGGCGGCGCGTCTACGTGGCCGGCGTGATCTGGTTCGGCGTCGCCTCGCTGCTGTGCGGTGCCGCGTGGAACGTGCCCGTGCTGGTGGCCGCCCGCGTGTTGCAGGGCGTCGGCGCGGCGCTGCTGACACCGGGCGCGCTCGCGATCCTGCAGGCGTCGTTCAACCGGGAGGACCGCTCGCGCGCGATCGGCGCGTGGTCGGGGCTGTCCGGTGTGGCCACGGCCGTCGGGCCGCTGGTCGGAGGACTGCTGGTGCAGGCCTGGTCGTGGCGGCTCGCGTTCCTGGTGAACCTGCCGGTGGCCGCGCTCTGCGTGTACCTCGCGCTGCGGTTCGTGCCGGAGTCGCGGGACGACTCGGCCGGACACCCGAACTACCTGTCCGCGCTGGTCGGCGCGGTGGGGCTCGCGTTGCTGACGGGCGGCCTCGTCGAGCAGTCGTACCTCCTCGCGGCCGCGGGGCTCGCCGCCATGATCGCGTTCGGGCTCGTGCAGAAGCGCTCGGCCGACCCGCTGGTGCCGCCGGAGCTGTTCGGCAACCGCACGTTCGTGGTCTCGAACGTCCTCACGTTCCTGGTCTACGCGGCGCTCGGCGGCGTGATGGTGCTGCTCGTGCTCCAGCTGCAGATCTCGCTGGGCTACTCGCCGACCGCGTCCGGCCTGGCCAGCGTGCCGATCACGATCATCATGCTGCTGGCGTCCTCGACGTCGGGGAAGATCGCCCAGCGCTACGGCCCGCGCGTGCAGCTGGTCGTCGGCCCGGTCCTGGTCGGCGTCGGCATGCTGCTGCTGCGCAACGCCGTGCCGGGCGCGTCATACGTCTTCGGCGTGCTGCCCGGCGTGCTGGTCTTCGGCGTCGGCCTGGCGATCGTGGTCGCCCCGGTGACCGCGACCGTGCTGGCGTCGGCGCCCGATCACCACGCGGGTGTCGCGTCCGGCGTGAACAACGCCGTCGCCCGCACCGGCAGCCTGCTCGCGATGGCCGTGCTGCCCGCCGCGGTCGGCCTGATGGGTGAGGACTACGCGAACCCGGCCGTCATGACCGACGGCTGGAAGACGGCCCTCGTGCTGTGCGCGGTGGCCGCGATCATCGGTGGTCTGCTGGCGGTGGGCGTGGACAACCGGGTGCTGGACGCGGCACCCGAGCAGCACGAGACCCCGCATCCGGGCGAGTGCCTGCACTGCGGCGTCGAAGGACCGCCGACGCACGTCCGGTCAGGCGGCGAGAAGGCGCGCCAGTAGCGCCGGGTCGACGTTGCCGCCGGACACGACGGCGACGCCGCGGCCGAGCTTCGCCTGCGCCGCCACCGCGACGGCACCGCTGGGCTCGGCCACGAGCCGGGCACTCCTGGCGAGATCGGCCACCGCCGCCAGGACCTCGTCCTCGGACACGGTGATCACGTCGTCGACGTGCTCGCGGATGTGCGCCCAGGTCAGCTCCGACGGCTCGTCCCGCAGCGCGTCGGCGACGGTCCGGGCGCGGCGCAGCGGGTCCCACCGGACGAGCTCGCCCGCCCGCAGCGACTCCGCGATGTCGGCGGCCAGCGCGGGTTCGGCGCCGATCACCCGGACGTCCGGGCGCAGCGCCTTGACCGCGGTGGCCACGCCGGAGATCAGCCCGCCGCCGGACATCGGCACGACCACGGAGTCGAGGCCGGGCAGGTCCTCCACGACCTCCAGGCCGATCGTGCCCTGGCCCGCGATGACGTCGGGGTGGTCGAACGGCGGGATCAGCGCCGCGCCGCGCTCGGCGACGAGCGCCCGCGCCCGTTCCACGCGTTCGGTGATGCCCACGATGAAGACCTCGGCGCCCAGCGCCCTGGTGGCCTCGACCTTGACCGCCGGGGTGTTGTCCGGCATCACGATCGCGGCGGGAACACCGTGCAACCGGGCCGCGAACGCCACCGCCTGGGCGTGGTTGCCGCTGGAGTAGGCCACCACGCCGTTCGCGCGGTCCTCCAAGCGCGCCAACGCGTTCAGCGCGCCGCGCAGCTTGAAGGCGCCGACCGGTTGCAGGTTCTCCGGCTTGAGCCAGCCGGAGCCGAACGGCAGCAACGGCGTGCGCACCACGTGCGGTGCGATCACCGCCGCCGCCGAACGGACGTCGTCGAGCGAGATCATCCGAGGATCGACGCCAGCAGCGACGGCGGGATGTTGCCGCCCGACACCACCGCGACGGCCGGGCCGGGGGGCAGCGAGCGGTTGAGGTAGGCGGCGACGGGAACGGCGCCGCTCGGCTCGGCCACGACCCGCGTGCGGCGGGCGATCTGGTTGACCGCGTCCCGGATCTCGTCCTCGGAGACGGTGATGAAGTCGTCGACGTACTCGCGGATGTGCGCCCAGGTCAGCTCGGAGGGCTCGGCGCGCAGGCCGTCCGCGCAGGTGCGGGCGCGGTCGTGCGCGTTCCAGCGGACGAGCGAGCCCGCGGCGAACGAGGCTGCGGTGTCGCCGGCCAGCTCCGGCTCGACACCGATGACGCGGACGTCGGGGCGCAGGGCCTTCACCGCCGCCGCGACGCCGGAGATCAGCCCGCCGCCGCTCACCGGCACCAGGATCGTTGCCACGTCGGGGAGATCGGCGCAGATCTCCAGGCCGATGGTGCCCTGGCCGGCGATGACGTCGGGGTGGTCGAACGGCGGGATGAGCGTCGCACCGCGCTCCGCGACCAGTTCGGCGGCGCGCGACTCGCGTTCGGTGATGCCGACGACGAAGACCTCGGCGCCGTGCGCCCGCGTGGCGTCGATCTTCAGCTGCGGCGTGTTCTCGGGGACCACGATCGCCGCGGGCATGCCCAGCGTCTTCGCGGCGTACGCGACCGCCTGCGCGTGGTTGCCGCTCGAGTACGCCACGACACCGCGCTCGCGGTCCCCGGAAGGGATGCGGGACAACGCGTTCACCGCGCCGCGCTGCTTGAAGGCGCCGATCGGCTGCAGGGACTCGGGCTTGATCAGCAGGCCGGAGTCGAACGTCAGCAGTGGCGTGTGGACGACATGCGGGGCGATGGCGGCGGCCGCCGCTCGGACGTCTTCGAGAGTCACCAGGCGCATGGTGTTGATGATGCACGTCACCGGGGCTCAGCTCGTGAAATGTGCCCGACGTCCTACCTGCCGATGATCCCCCGCGCGTCCGGTCGGCCGTCGGCCGGAAGCACTACGCCGACCGGACCGCCCGGCTCCTCGACCTGCCCCGGCAGCTCGGCGAGACCCCGTCCGGCTGCGACCCCATTCGGTGATCACGTCACTACGTTGAGCGATAGTTAACTGTCAATTGCTACGCAGCGGAGTTGATCTGTCGTGAGCTGTGACACACTTCGTCCACGGTTGGGTCTGGGCGTCATAAATAACGAGACCGTAACGTCACTCGAACGGGTGAACGTTTAGCTCCGAAAGAGACTGAAGGAGGGCGCGATGAGGCTCGTGGAAGGACCACTTGAGCGCAGCGTCCTCGACGCCGGACACAGCCGGAAGGGAAGTGGAGGGGTGGGGCGACCCCTGCCGCCGCCCCACCACCCGTCCCCCTAGAGCCCCCGAGAGAGGTCCCTGCAACCTATCTCTCGGGTTCCCCTGCACCCGAAAGTGAGGGAGACGCTTGATGAACCGCACGAGTGCGGCCCGTGTTACCGGTGCCGTGTTGCTCGCCACCGGAGTCGTCACTGCTCTCAGCGTACCGGCGTTTGGCGCCCCTGCTGCACCAGTCGCCCCAACCGGTTCCGACACGGAGAGCTACCCGGCCGAATTGCTCCAAGCGGTCCAGCGCGACCTGGGCCTGAACGCTGAGCAGGCTCGCGTCCGATTGGCATCCGACCAGAAGTCGAGCGAGCTCGCCGAGCAGGCGAAGGCCTCGCTGGGCGACGCGTTCGGCGGAGCGTGGATCGACCAGGCGAGCGGAAAGCTCACCGTCGCCGTGACCAGGCCGGGACTCTCCGTGAGCGGCGCCGACGTCAAGGTCGTCAGCAGCTCGCTCGCCCAGCTCAACGGCACCAAGTCGGTGCTCGACCTGATGAGCGCTCCCTCGAGCATCACGAGCTGGCGCGTCGACGAGAAGTCGAACACGGTCGTGGTCGAGGTCAACAAGAACACCAGGGACGCCGCGGCGGAGAAGTTCATCGCCACCGCGAAGTCCATCGGCTCGGCCGTCACGGTCGAGGAGGTGACCGAGAGCCCGAAGCCGCTGTACGACCTGCGCGGTGGTGACGCCATCTACATGGGTGGCGGACGCTGCTCGCTCGGCTTCTCCGTGAGCGGCGGCTACGTCACCGCCGGCCACTGCGGCACCACCGGCACCGCCGTCTCCGGCTACAACCGCGTCGCGCAGGGCACGTTCGCCGGCTCGGTGTTCCCCAGCAGCGACATGGCCTGGGTGCGCACCAACGCGAACTGGACCCCGCGTCCGTGGGTCAACCGCTACAACGGCTCGAACGTGACCGTCCAGGGCTCCACGCAGGCGGCGGTCGGCTCGCAGATCTGCCGTTCCGGTTCCACGACCGGATGGCGCTGCGGCACGGTCCAGGCGTTCAACCAGACCGTGAACTACCCCCAGGGCCAGGTGCGCGGCCTCACCCGCACCAACGCCTGCGCCGAGGGTGGCGACTCGGGTGGTTCGTGGGTGGCCGGTTCCGGGTTCGGCCAGGCCCAGGGCGTGACGTCCGGCGGTTCGGGCAACTGCTCGTCCGGCGGCACCACGTACTTCCAGCCGCTCAACCCGATCCTGTCGCGCTGGGGCCTGACCCTGACCCGCGGCTGACCTCCCGGCGGTTCGGCCCTGGCTGAACCGCCCCGGGTTGAACTGCCCTAGCCGAACTGCACGGATCGTTTCGAGAGCCCGTACCAGAAGCCTTCAACGCTGGTACGGGCTTTCTCGTCGCTCGCGGCGCCGAGCGCCACGAACAGCGGCGCGAAGTGCTCCGTCCTGGGGTGCGCGATCCCGGCCGCCGGGGCCTTGTGCTGGAAGTCGAGCAACGCGTCCACGTCGCCGTCCGCCAGTTGCCGGTGCGCCCAGTCGTCGAACTCCTTCGACCACGACGGCGGCTCGTAGTCAGGGCCCCGGCTGAAGTGCACGCAGCTCAGGTTGTGGGTCATGAACCCGCTGCCGACGATGAGCACGTTGCCCTCCCGCAGCGGCGCCAGCTTCCTGCCGACCGCGTGCAGCTCGCGCGGGTCGAGCGTGGGCAGCGACATCTGCAGCACCGGCACGTCCGCGCCGGGGAACATCTCCTTGAGCGGCACGTAGGCACCGTGGTCGAGGCCGCGCGCGGCGTCCTGCTCGACGTGACCGCCGAGCAGCTTGCGCACGTCGTCGGCGAGCGCCGGCGCGCCCGGCGCCTCGTAGGTGACCTCGTAGTAGCGCCGCGGGAAGCCCCAGAAGTCGTGGAGCAGCGGCACGGTCTCGGTCGCGCCGATGGTCGTCGGCGCCTCCTCCCAGTGCGCGGAGACCACGAGCACGGCCTCCGGGCGCGGGAGAGCGGCGGACCAGGCTTCGAGCTCTCCGGTCCACGTCTCGTCGTCGGCCAGCGGGGGTGCCCCGTGGCTCAGGTAAAGCACAGGTGCGCTCACGTCTCCGAGCGTACGCCTGTTTGTTCAAATTTTAACTACCGAGTTCCGCCTTGAACGCCCTGGCGGCCGCGCGCGGGTCCTCGGCGTCGGTGATGGCCCTGACGACGACCACGCGGGTGGCCCCGGCCTGCCTGACCTCGGCGAGGTTGGTGAGGTCGATGCCGCCGATGGCGAACCACGGGCGTTCGCTCCTGGTGGCCCGGACGAGGTCGAGACCCGGTGCCGGGCGGCCCGGCTTGGTCGGCGTCGGCCAGCACGGACCGGTGCAGAAGTAGTCCACGCCCGGTTCTCCGGCCGCGGCCCGCATCTGGCCGACGTCGTGGGTGGAGCGGCCGATCACGACGCCGTCGCCGACGATCCGGCGGGCGAGCGGGACGGGCAGGTCGTCCTGGCCGAGGTGCAGCACGTCCGCGTCGACGGCGTGCGCGATGTCGGCGCGGTCGTTCACGGCGAGCAGCGCGCCGTGGCGTTCGGTGGCCTCGGCGAGGACCTCGATGGCCTCGATCTCCTGCTTCGCCTCCAGTGACTTGTCCCGCAGCTGGATGATGTCGACGCCGCCCGCGAGGACCGCGTCCGCGAACTCGGCCAGGTCGGGCCGGTTCGGCGTGCAGAGGTAGAGCGTCGCGTCGGCGAGTCGTTGCCTGATCAGGTTTCCGTCGAGTCCTGGCACGTGCGCACGTTAACCGTTATGTTGAAGCCGGTCCGCACGGGAGCCTGGAGAACACCGGGCTGAGAGGGAGCGTGGTTCGCTCCGACCGTCGAACCTGATCCGGGTCATGCCGGCGCAGGGAGCGTGAATGCCTTGAGCAGTGTGGAAGTGGCCGTCCGGGGTGGCGGCGTCATCGGTCTGTCCGTCGCGCTGGCCGCGGCGCGGGCCGGGTACTCGGTCTCCGTGTCCGACGCCGGCTCGCCGCACGCGGGATCGCGGGTCGCGGGCGGGATGCTCGCACCGGTCACGGAGGCGTGGCCGGGCGAGGAAGCCGTGACGGCGCAGGGGGTCGAGGCCCTGGCGATGTGGCCGGGCTTCGCGGCGTCGATCGGTGTCCCGCTGTTCACCGCCGGCACGCTGGCCGTGGGCACGCAGCCCGGCGACCTCGCCGACCTGCGGCACGCGGGCGAGGTGCTCACCTCGCGGGAGGTCCGCGCCCTGGAGCCGTCGCTGGGACCGGCGGTGCGCGGCGGCGTGCACGCGCCGGGTGATCTCGCCGTCGACAACCGCCTCCTGCTCTCCGCCCTGTGGAAGGCGTGCGTCGAGCTGGGCGTCCAGTCCGATGTGGACGGACGGGTCGAGGTCATCGCGGCCGGGGCGTGGAGCGGCGAGCTGCACCCCGCCCTGCGCGGCGTCATCCGGCCGGTCAAGGGCGAGATCCTGCGGCTGGCGCACCGGCCCGGCGCGCTGCCGCCGCCGAAGCACACGATCCGCGCCCTGGTCTCCGGCCGTCCGGTGTACCTGGTCCCGCGGGCCGGCGGCCTGGTCGTCGGCGCGACCCAGTACGAGGCCGGGTTCGACACCGACGTGTCCGTGGCGGGTGTGCGGGACCTGTTGCGGGACGCCGAGACCGTGCTGCCGGGCATCGCCGAGTACGCGCTCGCCGAGGCCTCCGTGGGGTTCCGCGCGGGCAGTCCCGACAACGTCCCGGTCGTGCGCTGGCTCGAACCCGGCGTCATCGCCGCGACCGGCCACCACCGCAACGGTCTGCTGCTGGCCCCGCACACCGCTCGTCTCGTGGTCGGGCTGCTCGAAGGAGGAAGCTGGTGAAAGCACAGGTCAACGGCACGTTCCGCGACCTGGCCGACGGCACGTCGGTCGCCGCCGTCGTGTCGCTGGTGGGCGCGCCGTCCTCCGGCGTGGCGGTGGCGCTCGACGGTGCCGTCGTGCCGAGGGCGTTGTGGGAGAAGACGATCGTGCCGGACGGCGGCGTGGTCGAGGTGCTGACCGCGGTCCAGGGAGGCTGACGTGGACGATCCGCTGATCATCGCGGGCCGGGAGTTCCGGTCCAGGCTCATCACCGGCACCGGTGGTGCCGCGAACCTCTCGGTGCTGGAGCGGGCCCTGGTGGCGTCCGGCACCGAGCTCACGACCGTGGCCATGCGCCGGGTCGACGCCGCCGGCCGGACCGGTGTGCTGGAGCTGTTGCGGCGCCTGGGGATCGAGGTGCTGCCGAACACCGCGGGCTGCCGCACGTCCGCCGAGGCCGTGCTGACCGCGCAGCTCGCGCGGGAGGCGCTGGAGACGAACTGGGTCAAGCTCGAGGTGGTCTTCGACGAGGAGACCCTGCTGCCGGACCCGGTCGAGCTGCTCGACGCGGCCGAGCGGCTGGTGGCCGACGGCTTCGTCGTCCTGCCGTACACCAACGACGACCCGGTGCTGGCGAGGAAGCTGGAGGACGTCGGCTGCGCCGCGGTGATGCCGCTGGGCTCGCCGATCGGCACGGGCCTCGGCATCCGCAACCCGCACAACATCGAGCTGATCACGGCCCGCGCAGGCGTTCCCGTGGTGCTGGACGCGGGCATCGGGACCGCCTCCGACGCGGCGCTCGCGATGGAGCTCGGCTGCTCGGCGGTGCTGCTGGCGACGGCCGTGACGCGCGCGCAGGACCCGGAACGGATGGGCGCCGCCATGCGTTGTGCCGTCGAGGGCGGACGACTGGCGCGACTGGCCGGAAGAATTCCGCGGCGCTTTTGGGCCCAAGCGTCTTCGCCGGGTCTCTGAGTCGCTACCTTGGGTACTCACGTGTTGGGGGATGATTGAGCATTACCTGAAATCCGCCGAGGAGGACGACTAGCCGTGACGGCCCCCATTGACGCCGAGGTCGAGGACGCGACCGCGCGCCTGTACCTGGCGATCGGCCGGCTGGCCCGGTTGCTGCGACGCACCGGCTCGCCCGGACTCGGTCCCGGCGCGGTCTCCGCGTTGGCCACCCTCGCGCGCTGCGGCCCCATGCGCCTCGGCGACCTCGCGAACAAGGAGGGCGTGGCGCCCCCGACGCTGTCCCGCATCGTCGCCGCGCTGGTCGAGGCCGGGTACGTGAAGCGCGAACCCGACCCGCAGGACGGCCGCGCGTGGCTCGCCACCCCCACCCCCGAGGGCGAGACGATGGTGTCCGGTGTGCGGTCCGCGCGGGTGCGCGAGCTGCAGCGCCGCATCGAGCAGCTCACCCCCGAGCACGTCGCCGCGCTGGTGAACGCCCTGGACGCCCTGGAGACGCTCGTCGGCGAAGAGCCGAAGTAGCGCCCGCTCCGCTGGCCGGCGTTCGCCGGCGACGACCCGGCGCAGCGCCTGGCTGAGGCGCCGCGCCGGCCGCCGCGGATCCTGGTGAGCTCCTCGGCGTTCACCAGGCGTGGTCTGGCCGCTCGACCCGAGACCACCGACCCGAAGGCGATGTGCGCCCGCTACCTGTCGAGCCTCCACAGCGGGGACACCGGCCCGTCGCCGGCGCCCAGCGGGTAGGCGGCGGCGACGGACCTCACGATGAAGTCCTTGCCGAACCGCACCGCCTCCGGGACGGTCGCGCCCTTCGCGAGCGCCGAGCTGATCGACGACGCGAGCGTGTCGCCGCTGCCGTGCGTGTGCCTGGTGTCGTAGCGCGGGCCCGGCAGCTCGATGAACTCGCTGCCGTCGTAGAGCAGGTCGAGGCACTCCGGGTCGTCCCACATGTGGCCGCCCTTCACGAGCACCCACTCCGGTCCCAGGGCGTGCAGCGCCTTGGCCGCCACCCGCTGGTCCGCGCGGTCCTCGACCGCGATGCCGGTGATCAGCCGCACCTCGTCGAGGTTCGGTGTCACCAGCGTCGCGCGCGGGAAGAGCAAGCCCCGCAACGCGTCCAAGGCGGAGTCGGCCAGTAGCTGGTCGCCGTGCATCGAGGCCGAGACCGGGTCGACGACGAAGGGCGTGCGACCACCGCGCCCGATCCCGACGCGGTCCAGGGCCGGGGTGATCGCCTCGATGATGGCCGCCGACGCCAGCATGCCGGTCTTCGCGGCCTGCAGACCGATGTCCTCGGCCACCGAGAGGATCTGCGCCGCGACGGTCTCCGCCGGGATCTCGGCGACGCCCGTGACGCCCAGGGAGTTCTGGACCGTCACGGCGGTCAGCGCGACGCAGCCGTGCACCCCGCACGCGAAGAACGTGCGGAGGTCGGCCTGGATGCCCGCACCACCGCCGGAGTCGCTTCCGGCGATGGTGAGGACCCGCGGAGGTGCCTCTGTCACGTCGTTTCCACCACTGGCAGGTAGACCTTGTTGCCGGTGCCGGCGAACTCACCGGACTTCTCCGCCATGCCCGCCTCGATCGCCTCCACTGTGGACAGGCCGCGCTCCTCGGCGTAGCGCCGCACGTCCTGTGTGATCTTCATGGAGCAGAACTTCGGCCCGCACATCGAGCAGAAGTGCGCCGTCTTCGCCGGTTCCGCGGGGAGCGTCTCGTCGTGGAACGAGCGCGCGGTGTCCGGGTCGAGCGACAGGTTGAACTGGTCCTCCCAGCGGAACTCGAACCGCGCCTTCGACAGCGCGTCGTCCCAGTCCTGGGCGCCGGGGTGGCCCTTGGCGAGGTCCGCCGAGTGCGCCGCGATCTTGTAGGTGATCACGCCGGTCTTCACGTCGTCGCGGTTGGGCAGGCCGAGGTGCTCCTTCGGCGTGACGTAGCAGAGCATCGCGGTGCCCAGCCAGCCGATCTGCGCCGCCCCGATCGCGGACGTGATGTGGTCGTAGGCCGGCGCGATGTCCGTGGCCAGCGGCCCGAGGGTGTAGAACGGCGCCTCACCGCACCACTCCTCCTCCAGCCGGACGTTCTCGGCGATCTTGTGCATCGGCACGTGGCCGGGGCCCTCGATCATGACCTGGACGTCCTTGGCCCGCGCGATGTGCGTGAGCTCGCCCAGCGTCCTGAGCTCGGCGAACTGCGCCTCGTCGTTGGCGTCCGCGATGGAACCGGGCCGCAGCCCGTCACCCAGCGAGAACGTCACGTCGTAGGTGCGCAGGATGTCGCAGAGCTCCTCGAAGTGCGTGTAGAGGAAGCTCTCCTTGTGGTGCGCGAGGCACCACGCGGCCATGATCGAGCCGCCGCGCGAGACGATGCCCGTGACGCGCTTGGCCGTGAGCGGCACGTACCGCAGCAGCACGCCCGCGTGCACCGTCATGTAGTCGACGCCCTGCTCGCACTGCTCGATCACGGTGTCGCGGTAGACCTCCCACGACAGCGCGGCCGGATCGCCGTTGACCTTCTCCAGCGCCTGGTAGATCGGCACCGTGCCCACCGGGACGGGCGAGTTGCGCAGGATCCACTCGCGCGTCTCGTGGATTCGCTTGCCGGTGGACAGGTCCATGATCGTGTCGGCGCCCCAGCGGGTCGCCCACACCATCTTCTCGACCTCGTCCTCGATCGACGACGACACCGCGGAGTTGCCGATGTTGGCGTTGATCTTCACGAGGAACTTCTTGCCGATGATCATCGGCTCGGCCTCGGGGTGCTTGCGGTTCAACGGGATGACCGCACGCCCGATGGCCACCTCGTTGCGCACGAACTCGGCGTCGAGGTTCTCCCGCGTCGCGATGTAGCGCATCTCCGGGGTGATGACCCCGGCCTTCGCGTACGCGAGCTGGCTGACAGCTCCGTTGATCGGTTCCCGTGCGGCGATCCACCCCGACCTCAGGTCGGGAAGTCCACTGTGGACGTCGATGGTCGCGTTCTCGTCGGTATACGGACCGGAAGTGTCGTAGAGATCGACATGCTCGCCGTTGGTCAGCTCCACCCTGCGGTAGGGCACCCGGATGTCAGGGGAGACTTCCCGGTACACCTTGCGCGAGCCCGAGATCGGGCCGGTGGTCACACTGGGCTTGACCGAACGGTCGTCAAGTGCCGTCACGACATTCCTCCCTACGCCGGCATTACCCGGTCAGGTTCAGGCGGTCGGTGACACCGGCAGCACTGCCAGTCACCCTCTCAGCCCGCTCAGGCGCGAGCTCCCGCGTTCTTGTTGAGTTGTCGAGACCTGACCATAGTCAGAGCGCGCCTTAGCTGCCAAGGGCACGGTTTGGCCCTAACCTTCTCTCTCGTGGCGGATCATCAGCCGTTCCCGCCCGGCGCGCGTCGCGGTCAACGTCCCGCCGTGGTCTCCGCATGCCCGTCATGCGGAGAACTCGCAGGTCGTGGCTACCCCGACTGCGGTTTCTGCGCCGAGCTGCTCGACCAGTTCTGGCTCGCGGACTGGGAGGCCCTGCGGATGTCGTCCCAGCTGGCGGACCGCGAGCTGGCCGAGCTGGTGACCTCCGCCGACGTCGGGCAGTACCCCTGGACCTGCGTCGACTGGGCGATGACCCTGCTCGCGTGCTCCCGCTGCGGCGCCGAGCTCGGCACCGGACCGGTCGAGTGCGTGCGGTGCGCCGTGACGGAGGAGCGCCGGTGGAGCTGGGACCACGCGGCGCACCCGTCCACGATGAGCGCGAACGAGCACCTGCTGCGCGTCGCCCGCGCCGCCCTGCGCGCACCCCACCGGCGCCGGCCCGCGGTGGTGCGGGCCTGGCAGCTCGTGCTGCCGTTCCTCATCGCCGGCGAGGTGATCGAGTTCGGCCGGCTCGACCGGATCCGCGCCCACGTCCTGGCGGGCGGCTACGCGTCGATGGCCGCCTGCCACACGTTCGCCGAGCTGGCCGGGCTGCCCGAGCTGTTCTGGCGCCGGGGCGACCCGATCTCAACGCGGGTCGAGTACCAGCCGGACTCCGAGCGCCAGCAGCACGCCGCCCGACAGCTTCTCGAGAGCCGCGCGGACCCGCGGCCGGCCGAGCCAGCCGCGGATCGTGTGCAGGACCGACACGATGACCAGGTACCAGACGGTGTCGATGACGACCCAGAACGCGGCGAGGAAGAGCAGAACCCCCTCGCCGGTCTGCCCGGCAGGCAGGAACTGCGGTAGGAACGAGATCGCGAACACGCCGAGCTTCGGGTTGGCCAGGTTCACCACGAGCCCGCTGCGGAACGCGCGGCTCGCGGGCGGCGGCTCCTGCGCGGGCAGGTTCTTGCTGATCAGGGCCTTGACGCCCAGGTAGATCAGGAACGCCGCGCCGGCGATGCGCAGCCCGTGGTAGGCGATCTCGGACGCCGTGAGCAGCGCGCTCAGGCCGAGCGCGGCGGCGAGGGCCCAGCCCGCGACGCCGACCTCCATGCCGAACACCGTCGCCAGCGCCGCCTTCCGCCCGTGCACCGACTGCCGCAGGACCATGGCCGTGCCGGGTCCCGGGGAGAGTGCGATGAGGAACGAGGCCGCGACGAAGGCGACGAGGTTTTCCAGTGGCATGCCATCGATGGTGGCGCCGCGGGCAATCCCTTTTTCCCGCTTGACCTGGAGCGCGCTCCAGGATGTTCGGTGGCCCCATGACGGATTTGGGGAAGCTGGGTTTCGGCACGTGGGCGATGGGTGGACCGTTCTCCGGCCCGGACGGTGCGCCGGTCGGCTGGGGACCGGCGGACGACGGTGAGTCGGTGAAGGCGCTGCGGCGGGCGGTGGAGCTCGGCGTGACGCTGTTCGACACCGCGGACGTCTACGGCTGCGGGCACGCCGAGACCGTGCTGGGGCAAGCGCTTGCGGACGTGCGCGACCAGGTGCTGATCGCCACGAAGTGGGGCTGCGGGTTCGACGTCGCGGCGAAGCGGATGACCGGCGACGAGGGATCGGTCGAGTACCTGCGCCGCGCCGTCGAGGGGTCGTTGCGGCGGCTGGGGACCGACCGGATCGACCTCTACCAGCTGCACATCGGCGATCTGGGCCTGGAGGAGGCCGCGCTGCTGCGGGACGAGTGCGAGGCGCTGGTGGCCGCCGGCAAGATCCGGGCCTACGGCTGGAGCACCGACGACCCCGAGCGAGCGCGGTTCTTCTGCGCGGGTGAGCACGGGATCGCCGCCCAGGCGGACGTCAACCTGCTGTTCGACAACCCCGAGATGTACGCGGGCGACTTCGCGGTGCTGTGCCGGCGCCCGCTCGCGATGGGCCTCCTGGCCAGGGAGACGTTCAGCGAGCTGCCCGCCGACGACGTGCGGGTCACGAACCCGTCGTGGCTGCGGTTCTTCGTCGACGGCCGGCCGTCGCCCGAGTACTTCCGGGCGCGGGAGGCCGTGCGGGACGTCCTCACCTCGGGCGGCCGGACGCTGGTGCAGGGCGCGCTGGCGTGGTTCTGGGCGCGTTCTCCCCGGCTGGTCCCGATCCCGGGCGTCCGGACGGTGGCCCAGGTCGAGGAGAACGCGGGCGCGCTGGAGCTCGGTCCGCTGACCGCGGAGGAGCTGGCGCAGGTGGAGTCGGTGCTCCGCCCCTAGTCGTCCTCGTCGTCGCCGAAGTTCGCGGGGTCGGCCGGGTCCCACGACAGGCCCGGCACGCCCCACTCGTTGTCGCGCAGCATCCGCTTCGACTCCTTCTTGTACCGGCCGACGAGCCGGTCCAGGTACAGGTAGCCGTTGAGGTGGTCGGTCTCGTGCTGCAGGCAGCGCGCGAAGAAGCCGGTGCCCTCGACCTCGAACGGCTGCCCGTCGACGTCCTGCCCGGTGACCTTCGCCCACCGGGCGCGTCCGGTCGGGTACGCCTCGCCGGGCACGCTCAGGCAGCCCTCGAAGTCGTCGTCCGGGTCGGGCATGGTCTCCGGGACCCCGGAGGTCTCGAGCACCGGGTTGCAGATCGCGCCGCGGTACTGGTTGCCCTCGTCGTCGGGGCAGTCGTAGACGAAGACCCGCAGGTCGACGCCGATCTGGTTGGCCGCGAGGCCGACTCCGCGAGCGGCGGCCATCGTCTCGAACATGTCGTCGACGAGCGTCTTCAGCTCGGTGTCGAACTCGGTGACCTCGCGAGTCGGGTGGTGGAGCACGGGGTCACCAGCGATGCGGATGCGTTGCACGGCCATGGTCAGACCTTAAGTGGTCCAAAACTGTCGGTGTCGCGCGGTAGGTTGGAACGATCACGTGATTGAATTGCCCGCACCTGAGATGGTGTGGCGACCGTGGGGAGCCAGATGGATCACGCCGAGACGCTCACCTCCGCTGACGGGCTGACCAGCCGCGAACGCACGATGCTCGCGTTCGAGCGCCAGTGGTGGAAGTACTCGGGATCCAAGGAACAGGCCATCAGGGAACTGTTCGACATGTCCGCCACCCGCTATTACCAGCTGCTGAACGGCCTGATCGAGTCCGAGGCCGCGATGGCCGCCGACCCGATGCTGGTCAAGCGGCTGCGGGGCGTGCGGACAGGCCGCCAAAGGGTGCGCGCACGCGCCAGGAGCACCGAGGACCGATGACCTCCCCCGAGTCCGCAAGCCCGTCCCGCCCGGCCAAGGCCGCCGGCTTCGCCCTGCTCGGCGTCGCCGCCGTCGCCCTGGTGATCGGTGTGATCAGCCTCTTCGACTGGGGCTCCGACACACCGCCCGCCGCGGAGGGATCTTCCACCGCGCCACCGGCGCAGACCACCTCGGCACCCGCCTCCGAGTCCTCGGCGGCGCCGACCAGCGCGCCGCCGTCGTCATCGTCGGCGGCGTCCACACCTCCCACCAGCACCACGACAGCCCCGGGCACCTCGACGTCCGCGGCCGCGCCGCCTCCGCCCGTCACCCCGCCGGGGACGACCAAGGTGCCGGTCAGGGTCTACAACAACTCGACGATCACCGGCCTGGCCGGCAAGGCCGCCGACGACGTCCGGACCAACGGGTGGACGGTCGCCGAGACCGGCAACTACTCGCAGGGCACGATCCCGACCACGACCGTGTACTTCCGTCCTGGCACCGAGGAAGAGGCCTCCGCGAAGGAGCTGGCCGCGGTGCTGCGGGCGCGGGTGGAGCCGCGGTTCGACGGGATCCAGTCGTCGGCGCCGGGGATCATCCTGATCGTGACGAACGACTACCAGGGCGCCGCGAAGAGCAAGTGACGTCCGGCGCCGGGCTTCCGGTGCCTGTCGCCGTGCGGCCGCTCCCCGAGGGGAGCGCCGTACGGCTCGTCAGTTCTGTCTGAGTGGTGCGCCCACTGGCGACTCGCCCGTCAGCGCACCACCGACACCCCGGCCCGTCAGCGCGCCGCCGCGTACGCGGCCAGTCCCGCGAGCTGCACCGGGTCCAGCGATGGCCGCACCACCTGGCGGGCCTTCGCGAGGTGCGCCTGCGTGACCTCGGCCGCGTCCAGCGACTCCCGCATCGCCGTGAGCGCGGCCTCCCGCACCAGCGCCGCGCAGTCCGCCGCCGAGTACATGTCCAGCTCTCCGGCCAGTGCCGACAGGTCCACGTCCGCGGCCAGCGGCGTGTTCCGCGACGCCGCCTTGAGGATCTCGGTGCGCGCCTCGGCGTCGGGCGGCGGCACGTAGACGAGCCGTTCCAGCCGGCCCGGCCGCAGCAGCGCGGGGTCGATGAGCTCCGGGCGGTTCGTCGCGGCGATCACCACGACGTCCCGCAGGGGCTCGACGCCGTCCAGTTCGGTCAGCAGCGCCGCCACGACTCGGTCCGCGACACCGGAGTCGGACGACTGGCCCCGCCGGGGCGCCAGCGCGTCGACCTCGTCGAGGAAGACCAGGGAAGGCGCGGCGTCGGCGGCGCGGCGGAAGAGCTCGCGAACGGCCCGTTCGGACTCGCCCACGAACTTGTCCATCAGTTCGGCGCCCTTGACCGTCAGGACGTTGAGCTGGCCGGAGCCCGCCAGCGCGCGCACCAGGAACGTCTTGCCGCATCCCGGCGGGCCGTAGAGCAGGACGCCGCGCGGGGGCGCCACGCCCAGGCGGGCGAAGGAGTCCGGGTAGCGCAGGGGCCACAGCGCCGCCTCGGTGAGGGACTGCTTGACCTCCTTCATGTCGCCGACGTCGTCCAGCGTCAGGCCGCCGGTCTGCACGGTGTCCGAAGCGGACATCGAGATCGGGCGCACCGTGTTCAACGCGCCCAGCAGATCCTCTTGCCCCACCCGGGGTTCCGCCACCTCGCGCTGGCGCAGCGCGGCGCGCACGGCCGCCTCGCGGCGCAACGCGCACAGGTCCGCGGCCACGAAGCCCGGCGTGCGGGAGGCCACCTCACCGAAGTCCACATCGGACTCCAGCGGGACGTCGCGCAGCAGCGCGCGCAGCAGCTCGGTCCGCCCGGACGCGTCGGGGAGCGGGAGCGCCAGCTCGCGGTCGACGAGGTCAGGGGCGCGCAGCCGGGCGTCGACCGACTCGGCCCGGGCCGAGGTGACGACCAGCGCGAGGTTCGGCCGGGAGACGGCGGTGCGCAGGATGTCGAGGATGACGGTGGCGACCGGCGGCGGCGCGGTCGGCAGCAGCGCGTCGATGTCGGTGAGCAGCAGGACCGTGGGCTGCTCGGGCACACCGGAGATCGCGTCGCCGAGCTGCTTGGCCACGGCACCGGGCTCCAGCACGGCGATGCTCGGCGCGGCCAGCTCGACGACGGTGGCTCCGACAGCCCGTGCCACGGCCCTGACCAGCGTCGCCTTGCCGACGCCCTCCGGCCCGCTGACCATCGCGGCCAGCCGGGCGGACGCGCCGAGCTTCGTGAGCAGCTCCGGCTGGCGGAACATCAGCTCCAGCCACTCGGTCAGGCGCTTGGCCTGCTCGCGCTGGCCCACCAGGTCCGCGACGGGCAGCGCCTCGTGCGTCTCCTGCACCACCACGGGCGTCACCTCGGCGGCCGGAGCCGAAGCGGACCGCCAGCCCACCACGCTCGACGGCTGCACGGCCACGGGCCCCGCGGGGTCGGTGGAGGTGATGGTGATGAGCTCGTTGGTCCACGTCATGCCGATGGCGTTGGACAGCCTGCGGCGCGTCTCGGACACGTTCGCACCGGGCGGCGGTGCGAGGTCCTGGGGCAGCAACGACACGTTGTCGCCAACGGTGATGACCTTGCCGGTCAACGCCATCCGGACGTGGTCCGGCGTCAGCGCCGTGGTGGCCAGCCGCGAGCCGGCGACGGTGATCGACCGAGCGCCCGCGACCTGCACCGGAGCGACGACGATCTCGGAGCCCTCGACCACACCGAGGTTGGTGAGGGTGACGTCGTCGACGAGGACCACACCGGGAGGCTGTTCCCCTGCGGCGGCGAGAGCGGCGCTCACGCGGGCGCCGGTGAGCTTCACGGCGTCCCAGGCGCGCAGCCCCAAGGCGTCGAGCACCTCCGGGTGGAGGCGGACGACCCCGCGCCGGGTGTCCAGTGCGGACGGGGACAGGCGAGCCGTCAGCGTGATCACCCCGACGACTCTAGTTCCTCGCGACGAGCACGCCGGGTGCTCGGTCCGCGGCCGGCCGATCTGAACCGCTCACACCGCGGTCGCCGCAGCCCAGCTGAGATGGTTGTTAACCCGATCAGAGTCTTCCCGGCAAGACGGCCGAACGGCACCGTGGTGCTGGATCCGAGCTCTGGCTCGGTCGTCACGCGGCGGTGTGACGTCGTACAACGTGGGGGGCTCAATCTAATGCGCCATAGACAGGCGCGTCCATTGGACAGCAGCGTGAATAGAAGTCTCGGGTCTCAGATCGCTGCCAGGGTCAAGCACTCGCCACTCAGGACTACGAGCTGCGGTGTTTCGACCTCAGGGAGATGTTGATGTTCAGACGCTTCGGGGCGATGTACCCGTTCGACGGAGGTGTGGTCTTACCACCCGCCGACCTTAAGCCGCTCAAGCAGGTACCGGGGCTTGCTGAACTGGTCACGACGGCTGCGGGATGCACCTTTGGTGACGGCATTTTCCGGGTGTTCACCGAAGATGAGGCACTGCGGGCGCAGCGCCTGGCGAACGCGATGTTTCCCGAGTGGGCGGTGAGAATCAGGCCAATCGCGCGGGACTGGCTCGGGCGTCAGTACGCGCTGGATCTCCACCGGAACGCCATGCTGATTCTCCTGGAGCCCGGTTCTGGCGGTGTTTACGAGCTCGATGGCACCATTCCTGAGCTGCTCGACGAGCAGATGGTCGATGATCCAGATACGTTCCTCGCTCAAGACCTGTTCAGGGCCTGGCGGTCAGTGCACCCGGAACGGATCCCGGCCGGTATGTGCGTGGGGTTCAAGGTGCCGTTGTTCCTGGGCGGTGACGGAACGGTCGAGAATCTCGAAGTCATAGACGAAGAGGTCTACTGGTCGACCCATGGGCAATTGTGGTCCAAGGTCAGGGACTTGCCTCCCGGTTCGATGATCGAAGGCGTCGAGATCAACTGATGAGCTGCCACTGAAATGCTGTGGGCCGGACATGTTAAACGTGTCCGGCTCACAGCCTGTTCAAGCGAAAGATCAGGGCTTGGGCTGCCGCCGAAGCCTCGACCGCCGCCAAGAACGCCGACGCACACCGGTAGCAGGCGCGGCACCGTCCGCCGCAGCAACGGTGGAGGCGTCACGCCGAGGACGACGCACCGCGCATGGGGCTGTACCAGCCACCCGACCGCACAACGGCTGACGCAGCCCAAGCCGGCGAGCAGCCACCCCGCGTCGGCAACTCGCCGAACGATGACGAGGAGTACGCGCCGGCGTATCTCAGCGCCACGAAGAAGCACCAAGAAGTCCACGCCGCGCACAACAAGGCGCAGCAAGCCCGCTATGCCGCTGCCGGCGGGAAGGACAAGTACAAGGACTACCTGCGCGAGGCCAATAATCCGCAGTCGCGGTGGAGTGTTGTCGTCGCGAAGCTTTTCGACCTGTTGATGGCCTCGCGGGCATCAACGACGTCAAGGACTGCTTCTCGAACTCCGACATCCTCGCTTGGGTCAGTCTCGTGCCGACGACGAAGGCGTTCAAGCTGCTGCAGGCCGGTGAGCGGATCGTCAGAGCGATCGTCAAGGCCACCCGGATCATTGACAAGATCGCGGATTCGGCCAACACCGCCGGGTCGAGGAGAAGGTCGAAGAAGCTGGCGAGGACGCGACCGAGGCTTTGGATCCGGCGTAATGCCTGGTCAAGAGCTTCATGCCGGGTGCACGGGTGTTCATGGCTGACGGGTCGTCGAAGCCGATCGGAGATACGGCTAGGCGATCAAATTCTGGCCACAGATCCGGAGACCGGTGAGAGACCGGCGGAGGAGGTGGTGCGCACGATCCTCGGCGACGGTTCCAGGAACCTCGTCGAGCTGACGGTCGAGGGGCAGGCCGAGAAGATCGTCGCCACGGACGGAAGCCGGTTTTGGTCGTCGGAAATGAAGGGGTAAATGATATCTTTTGCGGGCGTGCGAGGACCGATATAAACGCATTCCTTCTGTGTGCGCTGCAAAGAGCGCTTTGCGTAAATCTGTCAAGTCGGGAGCTGTCAAAGGCCGTGGCGGATATGGAATCAAGTGATCTCGAAAAGCGGAGTGAGCTGCTGCGTGATCTTGCTTCTTATGATATTGCGCAATCAACTCAAGCTTTGCTTGATCTGACCTTCGATGATCCGGATCGACTATGGTTGGAAGATTTGTTGTTGCGGACGCTGGACGATGATTCCGTAGATCCACAACTGCATTCCATCGCCGTTACTTGCATGGGGCATCTGGGTCTCAGGCGTGGTCAAATCAGTGGTCGGATCGTGACGCGTCTTCGAGGACTCCTTGCTGACCCAGACCTCGGAGGAATAGCGGAAGACGCTTTGGGGGATATCCAGGACCATGCAGTGATGGTTCAACGTCAATGAAATTGGGGCCGGACACGATGATCGTGTCCGGCCCCGGCCTATGCACACCCGGATCAGGGCTTGGGCTGTCGCCGGAGCCCGAGCCGACGCCAGGAACGCCGACGCGCACCGGCAGTAGGCGCAGCACCATCCGCCGCAACAGCGGTGGGGGCGTCACGCCGTGGACGACGCACCGCCCGCATAGCCGCACCAGCCACACGACCGCGCAACGGCTGACGCAGCCCAAGACGGCGAGCGGCCACCCCGTGTGCGCGCTTGATCGCACGGCGTTCGACGCCCGTGACGGTCCACGCCTCGGGGTGCTTGGACAGCCACATGTACCGCCGCACCGAGTAAGGCAGGTGCGCCAGGTACACGACCATCGCGATGATCAACGCCACCAACGGGTACGTGATCACAGCAGCGGCGAGCAGGCCCACGACGACCAGCAAAGGCGCGACCGCGCGCGGCGGCACCTTCACGGTCTTCACCGACAGCGTCGGGATGCGCGACACCAGCAGCATGGCGACGACGACGGTCCACACGCCCACGACGAAGGGCGAGTTCCACCAGCCGTCGGTGCGGACCTGCTCCTCGATGATCAGGGGCAGCAGCAGCAACAGGCCGCCGGCCGGAGCCGGGACGCCGACGAAGAACTCCTTCGCGAACGGCGGCTGCTCCTTCTCCAGCAACGTGTTGAAGCGGGCCAGGCGGACCACCATGCAGACCGCGAAGATCAGCGCGATGACCCAGCCCGCGCGGTTGCCCTCGAACTTCCACAGGTAGATCGCGAGGGCGGGCGCGACGCCGAACGAGATGGCGTCCGCCAGCGAGTCGAGCTCCGCGCCCATCTTCGACGTCGCGTCCAGCAGGCGGGCGATGCGGCCGTCCAGGCCGTCGAAGACGGCCGCGGCCGCGATCGAGGCGATGGCCGCGCCCCACATGCCGACGTTCGCGAAGTGCACCGCGGACAGGCCGGCGCACATCGCCAGGACCGTGATCGCGTTCGGCAGCAGGCGAACGCCGGGCCCGCTGGGTGCCATCAGGCCTCCGGGAGCTCGGCGAGGACGGTCTCCCCGCCGATGGTGCGCTGGCCGGCCTCGACCAGGACGCGGCTGCCGCGGGGGACGTAGAGGTCCACGCGCGAGCCGAAGCGGATCAGGCCGTAGGTCTGGCCGGCGGCGACCTTCTCGCCCTCGGCGACCTCGCACACGATGCGGCGGGCGACCAGGCCGGCGATCTGCACGACCACCAGGTCGTGGCCCGCGGTGGTGCGCAGCCACACGGTGTTGCGCTCGTTCTCCTCGGAGGCCTTGTCGAGGTCGGCCGAGAGGAACTTGCCGGGGTGGTAGGAGACCTGGACGACCTCGCCTTCCGCGGGCACGCGCTGCACGTGCACGTCGAAGACGGAGAGGAACACGCTGACGCGCGTCATCGGCTGGGAGCCGAGGCCGAGCTCGGCCGGCGGGATGGCGTCGACCACGTGCGAGACCGTGCCGTCGGCAGGGGCCACCGCGATGTTCGGGCGGGTCGGCGTCACGCGCTTCGGCTCGCGGAAGAACCACGCCACCCACGCCGTGACCAGGCCGAGGGCGACGCCGAGGCGCTTGGAGCGCAGCCGGACGAGGAGGGTCGCGATCGCCGCGCCGGCGACGAACGGGCGGCCGGCCGGGTGCATCGGCGGCACCATGCCGCGCGCGAGTTCGAGGAAGTGGGAGACGGGCTTCTCGCTGCTCATCGTGTCTGTGGGTCCGTAGCTTCCGTGAGTTGTCGGGCGGCATCACGCTACGGCAACACGCCAAACCGCCCATCGGGACTGCCGGGAAGACAAGTGGCCGGTCGGTGCGTGCATCCCCCGACGAATGCACGCAACGACCGGCGCCTGCAACCAGTGTAATCCCGGTCACATGGGTGAACAACGTCGTTCGGTGAGCCTTCCGTCACACTCCGTCGACGCCGATGGCCCGCAGGTCGCGCCGCACCCGCGGCACCCGGCCGGGGTCGCGGACGGCGGGTCCCACGAGGTCGGTCAGGTGGACCGCTGCCCCGTCCGGCAGCCTCAGCACGAACATCCCGCCCCAGTTGAGCTCCAGCACCGCGCGGTTCGCCGTCACGAGCTGGTCGGCCACCGCGCACGCCAGGAGTTCCGTCACCGTCTCGACCGCTGTCTCGCGGACCTGCTCCGGCGTGAGGGAGGCGTCCACCGGCGCCCCGGTCAGCTCGTGCAGCCGGCCGCGTTCCAGCGCGGCCAGCACGTCGGCGAGCGTTCCGCCGACCTTGCTCACCCGGCCCGCGTGCCGCAACGCGTCGGCGTAGCGGCGCACGTGCGCGGGACCGCTGAGCGCCACGAGCTCCTCCCACGTCGCGAACGGGCCCCGCACGCCGACGAGCTCCGCCACGGCCTCCGGCGGGATGTCCGAGAGCAACGTCCAGCCAGGCCGTTCGTCGACCGGGGCGTCACCGCCGCCGACCTGGGCCATCCTGGCCACCCGCTCGCGAACGGGCGGGTGGCTGTCGAACACCGACGTCGGCTCGCGCTCGGCCAGCACGGTCTCCAGCTCCCGCAGCTCGTGTCCGCGCCGCGGGTGGCCCAGGTAGCAGCGGAAGCCGTCGAGCAACGGCGGCGTGCGGCCCGCCATGAGCGCCAACGCCACGTAGGAGGTCAGGTAGTCGCTCCACGCCTCGCCGACCGGACCGCTGCGCAGCAACGCCCGGCGGGCCGCGTCACGCCCCGCCGCGGCGACGGCCACCTCGTCGGCGAACCGCTCGTGGTCGCGGCTCTCCGAGGCCGCCAGCAGCGCGTAGAGCTTGGCCCACGCGCTGAGCACCCCGAACGCGTGGCCTTGCCGCAGGGACAGCTCCAGCGCGAGCTTCGCCCGGAACGTCACCGCCGCGAGCTGGGTGTGACCGCCGCCGTAGTGGCCGAGCTCGTGCGCCAGCACCGACCGCAGCTCGCCGACGCCCAGCCCGGCCACGAGCGGCAGCCCGAGCTCCAGGTAGCGCACGCCGCGGCGTTCCCACACGCTCGCGTTCGCGCCGTCGACGAGCCGGATGTCGTCGGGCCCGCGCGTGCCCGCGAGGCGCGCCAGCTCGTCGACGTGCCGCCACAGCCCGGGGTGGTCCTCGCGGGTCAGCGGGAACCCGGTCGGCTCCGGCCGCGCGAAGACCGCCCGCAGCGTGGCCCACAGCGCCGGTCCGCCGAACGCCAGCGCGACGACGACCAGCCAGGTGCCGCCCTCCGCGTCGCCCGCCGAGAACCGCCAGACCGCCAGCGCCGTCAGGCCGCCCACGAGCGCCACCGCGAGCACGAAGAAGCCCGCCAGCACCACCAGCGCCAGTGCCGCTCTCATCCCGCCCCCAGGAGGAAGTGCTACTGCAGGTACCTGACGGTGACCTCGGCTCCGGCCGCCAGCTCCGTGACGTCGGCCGGCACCTCGATCAGGCAGTTCGACATCGCGAGCGCGGACAGCAGGTGCGAGCCCGGCCCGCCCACCGGCGTCACGACCTGTCCCGACGACGGGTCGTACAGGCCGCGCCGGAACTGCGTCTTGCCCACCGGGGAGGTCAGCGACGTCGACACGGTCGCGCGCGCGACCGGCCGTTCGACCTGTGCGTGCCCCATCGACGCCAGCAACGCGGGCCGCACGAACACCTCGAACGACACCTGCGCGCTCACCGGGTTGCCCGGCAGCGCCAGCACCGGCAGGCCCTCGTACGTGCCGGAGCCCTGCGGCCCGCCCGGCTGCATCGCGACCTTGGTGAACCGCACGTCGTGGCTCGCCAGGGCGTCCTTGACCACCTCGTACGCACCCGCGCTGACCCCGCCGGAGGTGAGGACCACGTCCACCGAGCCGAGGTACGGCGCCAGTGCGCGGTGGAACTCCTCGACGTCGTCGGGCACGAACCGCAGCCGCACCGCGATGCCTCCCGCGTCCCGCACGGCGGAGGCGAGCATCATGCCGTTCGACTCGTAGATCTGGCCGGGCGCCAGCGGTTCGCCGGGCTCGACCAGCTCCGAGCCCGTGGACAGGACGAGCACCCGCGGGCGGCGGCGCACCGGCAGCTCGGCGAGCCCGAGCGCGGACGCGAGACCGAGCCTGGAGGGGTTCAGCACCGTGCCCGCCGTCAGCACCGGGTCGCCCTCGCGGACGTCGTCGCCGGCGGTCCGGATGTTGCCGCCGGCCTCGACGCGCCCGGTGATCGTCACGATCTCCGTGCCGGCGTCGGTCAGCTCGACCTGGACCACCGCGTCCGCGCCGGGCGGCACCGGCGCGCCGGTCATGATCCGCTGCACGGTGCCGGGCTCGAGCGCGCGCACGTCCGTGCGTCCCGCGGGGATGTCGTCGGCGACCGGGAGCCGGACCGGGAGCTGCCCGGCGAGGTCCGCAGCGCGGACGGCGTACCCGTCCATCGCGGAGTTGTCGAACGGCGGCAGGGGCAGCGGGGCGAGGACGTCGGCGGCGAGCACCAGCCCGAGGCATTCGTCCAGCGGCTGGTGCAGCACGGGCATCAGCCCGACGAGCTCCGCGACGCGTTGGCGGTGTTCGGCGACAGTGGTGGGGGACACGACTGCATACTGCCAACGTCGCGGTGATCGTGACGACCGCTTGGGGCGGTTCTTCTCCGGAGGTGTTGTTCGTGCAGGTCCGGACCAGGCACACACCGGCGTTCGGCGTGGCGAGGCTCGTGCTCGCGCCCGGCGAGATGGTGCTGGTCGAGCCGCTGACCGTCATGGCCACGAGCTACGGCCTCGCGGTCGAGGTGAAGGGCGCGGGCGCCAAGGCGGTGGCGCTGTGCACGGCGGGCGCCGAGGGCGGCTGGCTCGACGCGGCGCCCGTGCTGCCCGGCGACCTGCACCTCGTCGAGCTCGACGGGACCCGCGGCTGGTGCCTCGCCCGGGAGAGCTGGGTCGCGTCGAGCAGCACGGTGGCCATGAACCCGCAGGCGCCTCCGGTGCAAGCGCTCTTCGGCGGCGCGGAGGGCTTCCTCAGCTACGCGCACGGCCAGGGCTCGGTGGTGCTCGCCTGCTGCGGCGCGCTGGACCTCGTGACGCTGGCCGCCGGTGAGGCCGTGACCATCGGCAGCGATCACGTGGTGGCGTTCGCGGACACCCTCCAATGCCGGCTTCGCCCCTCGGCGCCCGATGGCGTGCAATCCATTCAGACAGGTGAAGGCCTGGTGTTCGACTTCGCTGGTCCCGGCGCTGTGCTGACGCAGACGCGCGGTCCGCGCAGGCTCACCACCTGGTTGCGCGCCAACGGAGTCAGCTCGCGTTCATGACTCCGTAAGGAGGTATCCGAGTGACATTTCTTCTTTTAGCGTTGCGTTCTGCCTGTGTGATCTGAAGGAGGACGCCTTGGCTCTCGGTACCGTCAAGTGGTTCAACTCCGAAAAGGGATACGGCTTCATCGCAACCGACGGCGGGCCCGACGTGTTCGTGCACTACTCGGCTATCCAGATGGAAGGCTTCCGGACCCTCTCCGAGGGCGACCGGGTGGAGTTCGAGGTGCAGGCCGGGCGGGACGGGCGCAGCCAGGCCTCCGACGTCCGCCGGGCCGGCTAGGGCCGAACTGATCACAGGTTGGACCAACCCCGGACACGCGGATCCGCACGGGCGTTAGGCTGCCTTGCGTGTCTGAGGACCTGAGCGGACGGCGCATCGCGCACTACCGGATCGACGGCGTGCTCGGCCGTGGTGGCATGAGCGTGACGTACAAGGCCACGGACGTGAGGCTCGGCCGGAAGGTCGCGCTCAAGGTCATCGGCGAGCACCTCGCACCCGACGCGGAGTTCCGCGAGCGGTTCGTCGACGAGGCGCGCAACACCTCCGCCATCGACCACGCCAACATCGTGCCGCTGTACGACTTCGACGAGGTCGACGGCCTGCTCTACATCGCCATGCGGCTCGTGGACGGCCAGGACCTGGCCGGTCACATCAAGGAGGGGCCGCTCACCCCCGCCCGCACGCTGACGCTGCTCGGCCAGGTCGCCGAAGCGCTCGACATGCTGCACGGCAAGGGGCTCGTGCACCTCGACGTGAAGCCGGCCAACGTGCTGGTGACCACCAAGGAAGGCCTGCGCGAGCACGTCTACGTCGCCGACTTCGGCCTCACCCGCCGCGGCGCCACCGGCCACCGGACCCGGACGGGTGATTTCCTCGGTTCGCCGACCTACGCGGCACCGGAGCACCTGCGCGGCGAGCCCGTCGACGGCCGCACCGACCAGTACGCGCTCGCCTGCATGCTCTTCGCCTGCCTGTCCGGCCGGCCACCGTTCCAGGGCGGTGTGCAGGAGGTCATCCAGGGCCACCTCGGCCAGACCGTTCCGGCGTTGTCGCAGCTCGTGGCGTTGCCGCCGGCCATCGACGAGGTGATCCGCAAGGGCACGTCGAAGGAGCCGGCGCAGCGCTACGCGAGCTGCGCCGAGCTGATCGCCGCGGCGCGCGTCGCCCTCGCCGGGGCCGCGCTGGGCTCGGCCGCCGCTCAACTCGGGCCGCAGTCCGGCTCGATCCCGGCGCAGCAGCACCCGATGTCGGGACCGATGTCCGCGCAGCAGGGCCCGTACCAGGGCGGCTACCAGCAGCAGCCGCTGTCGGACCCGGTCCGGCTGCGCCCGCCCAACCAGGTGGGCGCGAGCGCGTTCACGCCGGGGCGCAAGGAGCGGCCCGCGTGGTTCGCACCGGTCATCGCCGCCGCGGTGGCGATCGCCCTGATCATCGTCGTGGTGATCATCCTGTCGCCCGGCGACGAACCCGCACGTCAGCCCAAGACGAACTCCTCGCCGACGCTGAACATCGGCGACGAGCCGACCTCGCGCAAGCCGCTGCCCACCTCCGTGCCGGTGCGCACGTCGCGCTGACTCCCGCGGCGTCCCGCCGCCGGCTTCACCCCGGGTTCGCTTGCACTCGACGTGCCCGAGTGCTAAACACGTCTTAGCACTCGGCTCAGTCGAGTGCCAAGCAGTGAGGCTGGGACGGTGAGGCCCTCCGGGGTCGTCCGTCGCGGGCACCGAACCTGGCCACTCGCACCGTGTTCCGCTGTGGGCGTGCGCCCGCAGTGGCCCAGAATCCACAAAGGCGGAGGAACACACCGCAATGGCCAAGATGATTGCGTTCGACGAGGAAGCCCGTCGCGGTCTCGAGCGCGGGATGAACATCCTCGCTGACGCCGTCAAGGTGACGCTCGGCCCCAAGGGCCGCAACGTCGTGCTCGAGAAGAAGTGGGGCGCGCCGACCATCACCAACGATGGCGTCTCCATCGCGAAGGAGATCGAGCTCGAGGACCCGTGGGAGAAGATCGGGGCCGAGCTCGTCAAGGAGGTCGCGAAGAAGACCGACGACGTCGCGGGTGACGGCACCACCACCGCGACGGTGCTCGCCCAGGCTCTGGTCCGCGAGGGCCTGCGCAACGTGGCCGCGGGTGCGAACCCGCTCGGCCTCAAGCGCGGCATCGAGCAGGCTGTCGAAGCCGTGGCCGAGCAGCTCCTGAAGGCCGCCAAGGAGATCGAGACGAAGGAGCAGATCGCTGCCACCGCGTCCATCTCCGCCGCCGACCCCACGATCGGCGAGCTGATCGCCGAGGCGATGGACAAGGTCGGCAAGGAAGGTGTCATCACCGTCGAGGAGAGCAACACCCTCGGGCTCGAGCTGGAGCTCACCGAGGGCATGCGCTTCGACAAGGGCTACATCTCCGGTTACTTCGTGACCGACCCCGAGCGCCAGGAAGCGACCCTCGAGGACCCGTACATCCTGCTGTTCGGCTCCAAGATCTCCACGGTCAAGGACCTGCTCCCGCTGCTCGAGAAGGTCATGCAGTCCGGCAAGCCGCTGCTGATCATCTCCGAGGACGTCGAGGGCGAGGCCCTGGCGACCCTGGTCGTCAACAAGATCCGCGGCACCTTCAAGTCCGTCGCCGTCAAGGCGCCCGGCTTCGGTGACCGCCGCAAGGCCATCCTCCAGGACATCGCCACCCTCACCGGTGGCCAGGTCATCACCGAGGACGTCGGCCTGAAGCTGGAGAACGCCGACATCTCGCTGCTGGGCAAGGCCCGCAAGGTCGTCGTCACCAAGGACGAGACGACCATCGTCGAGGGTGCCGGTGACGCCGACCAGATCCAGGGTCGCGTCAACCAGATCCGCGCCGAGATCGAGAAGTCGGACTCCGACTACGACCGCGAGAAGCTGCAGGAGCGCCTCGCCAAGCTCGCCGGCGGCGTCGCCGTCATCAAGGCGGGTGCGGCCACCGAGGTCGAGCTCAAGGAGCGCAAGCACCGCATCGAGGACGCGGTGCGCAACGCCAAGGCCGCCGTCGAGGAGGGCATCGTCGCCGGTGGTGGCGTCGCGCTGCTCCAGGCCGCCGAGGCCGCCTTCGCGGGCCTGAAGCTCACGGGTGACGAGGCCACTGGCGCCAACATCGTCAAGGTCGCCGTCGAGGCTCCCCTCAAGCAGATCGCGATCAACGCCGGCCTCGAAGGCGGCGTCGTGGTCGAGCGCGTCAAGTCCCTCCCCGCGGGCGAGGGCCTGGACGCCGCGACCGGCGAGTACAAGGACCTGGTCGCCGCGGGCATCATCGACCCGGCCAAGGTGACCCGTTCCGCGCTGCAGAACGCCGCGTCCATCGCCGCCCTGTTCCTGACGACGGAAGCCGTCGTCGCGGACAAGCCGGAGAAGAACGCCGCGCCGGCCGCGCCGGACGCCGGCGGCATGGACTTCTGAGTCCACCGCTCCGCTCCTCCGAGAGGCCCGGTTCGCTTCGGCGAGCCGGGCCTCTCGGCGTTCCCGCCACGGGAGGCGGCGGGGCGTCCGGGTGGGTGAGCGGCTCGATGAGGGCCGATCGGCGCGGCTCGGTGGCTGATTGCCCGCCGGACCGGCCGAGAGGCTCAGCGGCCGCGTGGGTGCCTTCCGGCCCGATGCCGCGCTCGATTGCCGTGAGGGAATCGCGAAAAGCGGCCACGCGCCTCGGGCGATCTGCGCCACCACCGGGGCAGCGCAAATCGCCCGCGCAAAGGCGGCTCCTCCGCTGGAACACGACCGGCCGAAACGACTCGGCCACCGAAAAGCAACGAACCCCAGAAGCCCCAGAAACCGGCGCGGCCCCCAAGAACAACCGCGCGGGCAAAGCTCAAAGCATGATCGTGGGTGTGACCACGGTCCGTCCGGGTTCACCGCGGGAGTTCACCAGGTGCACCAGGATCTGCGTGGTCCCGGCGGGGACGTCGGGCAGCACGAACCGCCCACCGTCGTCGGCACGGGTGCAGGACGACTTGTGGTCGGCCACCCTGACCTCGACCTCGTGCTCCCCGGCCGGCACCAGCCACCCGTCGATCCGGTGCCGGGACCCGGTCGAGGTGAAGTTCACCATCAGGGTCAGGTTGTCCACGGTGAAGGTGATGGTGCCCGTCTGCCCTCCGCGCACCCCGGCGAACGATCCGGCGCGCTCCCAGCGCGCGACCTCGACGTCCAGGGACTCCAGCGCGATGGCGAACTTCACCCGGTCCACCAGATCGGCGGGCGGTGGGTCCAGCTCGTCCACGAGCCTGTTCAACTCGGAGAGGACTGCGGTGTCCTCAGTACCCCTGCGGTCGTCGCGCGGGTCGATCTCGTTCACCGCGATCCTCCTTCCGTCTCCAGGTAGTTGCGCAGCAGAGTCAGACACCGTCCCCTGGTCGGACCGATGCTGCCGTGGGGCATGGCCAGCGCCTCGGCGACCGCTCGGTACTCGGCACGTCCCGCGAGCACGGTGAGCCTGAGCAGTTCCTGGCACCTCGCGGTCAGGCGGCCGAACGCGAGCCACAGGCGGCGGTCGCGGTCGTCCATCAGCGTCACGTCCTCGGGCAGACCGGTGTCGGACTCGAGCTGCTCGGCGAACTCGTCGGACAGGTGCGTTTCACGCTTGTTGGGTGTCCAGGTTCGGCGTGCTTCACGCCTCGTCGTGACGACCAGGTAGCCCACCAGGGCTTTTGGCTCGTTGATGTTGTCGATGTTCTTCAGGAACGCGAGCCAGACGGTTTGCACGACGTCTTCCGCGGCGGTCCGGTCGAGGCCTTGGCCGCGGGCCACGTGCCACAGCAGCGGGGTCAGCTCGGTCACCAGGACGTCCAGCGCGTTGCGGTTGCCCTCCCGTGCCGCCGCCACGCACACCGCGTGCCGTTCGGTGCCCTCAAGCCCGTCCCACGGCGGTCGGTCATCCGCCGTGTGCAGCTCGTCCATGCAGCACCTCCGATCGGCCGCCCTTGTCAGCGCCGTCCGCCAACTCATGAAGGGCCGACTGGGCGGTAGATACGAAAATCACTCGAATGGAGCAGTATCACCGCCGAGTCCGTCCTCATCTTCCTCCGGGCATGCCAGCGGCCCGTGATTCCCCCTCCGCATCACGGGCCGCCAGTGGTGGGAGCCCGCGCCGGCCGGCACCCCTCGAACCGGCTGACGCGTGCTCCACGCCTCGAAAGCGCTCACCCGGAAAGAGCGGAACTCGGGTGAGCAGATACAGCTTCCGACGCACGGAAGCGCGAATCGGCTCCCAATTCGCGAAAGCACACACAACTGGCGGTTATGGTCTAGACCATGCCGATTCTCGAAGTGATCGCACTGACCGCCAGGGACGCCGAAGCCGCGCAGGCAGGCGGCGCGCACCGGCTGGAACTGGTGGCCGACATGGCCTCCGACGGCCTCACCCCGTCGGTCGCCACCTTCAAGGAGGTGCGCGAGGCCGTCGACCTCCCGGTGCGCGTGATGCTGCGGGACGCACCGGGGTTCGCGCCCGGTGACCTCAGGCGGCTGCGCCGGCAGGCGGGGGAGCTGCGGGAGGCGGGCGCCACCGAGTTCGTGCTCGGCTTCCTCGACGCGGAGGGTGAGATCGACGAGGGCGTCACCCTCAACCTGGCCGCCGAGCTGGAGGGGTGCGCCTGGACGTTCCACCGCGCGCTCGACAACTCCGCCGACGTCTTCCGGTCCTGGGAGACCGTGCGAACCCTCGGCTGCGACACCGTCCTCGCCGCGGGCAGTCCGAAGGGGGTGGCCGACGGCATCGAGAACCTGAAGGAACTCCTCGCCCAGGCGCCTCCCGCGTTGCTCGTCGGCGGTGGTCTGCAGCAGCACCACGTCGAGGAACTGCTGGCGGCGGGCGTCACGGGCTTCCACGTCGGCAGTGCGGTCCGTCCGTCCGGGTGGGACTCGCCGGTCGACAGCGCGGCTGTCCGGAAATGGGTCGATCGTCTGGTCTAGACCCTTGCTCCGGTCCGTTCTACAGTCACGTTGCTTCATGCGAAATAGCTGTTGCAACATACGCAACGTGGAGGGCGCGACCATGCGGCTGAAGACATTCGTGGCCGTGCTGGGCGTGGGCGCGGTGGTCGCCTGCGCGCCGGTGCAGTCCGGGCCGACGAGCTCCGGTACCGACGAGAAGAGCGGGCAGCTGCGCGTGTGGCTGTTCGACGAGGTCAACCGGGGTCCCAAGGAAGCCGTGGTGAAGGAGGCGATCTCCGAGTTCCAGGGCAAGCACAGCGGCGTCACCGTCGACGTGCAGTACATCCAGGTGTCGAGCCGCGCGGAGCGCTTCAAGGCCGCGTTCAGCGACCCGAAGAGCGCTCCGGACGTCGCCGAGTTCGGCAACACCGACCTCGCGGGCTACGTCTCCGCGGGCGGCTTCGCCGAGCTCGACCTCGGCTCGTGGGGCGAGGCCAAGGACCTGGTCCCGTCGATCCTCGACACGGCCAAGGTCGACGGCAAGACCTACGGCGTGCCGTGGTTCGTCGGAGTCCGCGCGCTCTACTACCGCACGGACGTCTTCGCCGAGCTCGGGCTCAAGCCGCCGGCGACGCTCGACGAGATCGCCACGACGGCGCGCCAGATCCGGCAGCGCAAGCCGGAGCTCATCGGCATCTCCGCCGGCGGCAAGTACCTCTTCGCCGCGCTGCCCTTCATCTGGGCCAACGGCGGTGACATCGCCAAGCAGGACGGCGGCAAGTTCACCGCGGCCATCGACAGCGCCGAGGCCAGGGCCGGTGTCGCCAAGTACACCGAACTGATCAAGGACGACATCTGCCCGCCCGCCGCGTGCGCGGGCAACGGCGGTGACGCGAGCGTCGAGGCGTTCCGCGCGGGCAAGGCCGCGATGACGATCGGCGGCGACTTCAACCGCAAGTCGGTGGACGCCTCCAGCGCGGCCGGCAAGTACGGCGTCGTCCCGCTGCCCGGCAAGACCGCGGGCTCGGTCGCTCCCGCGTTCGCCGGCGGCAACCTGCTCGGCGTCATGAAGGGCACGCAGCGCAAGACCCTCGCCACCGAGTTCACGCAGCTTCTCGCGTCGAAGAAGTACCAGCAGAAGATGTACGCGGCGATGGGCAACCTGCCGACGTTCACCGACGTGCAGAAGCAGGTCGCGGACTCCGACAAGTTCCTGGAGCCGTTCACGAAGACCCTCCAGTCCGGCACGAAGTTCGTCCCCGTCACGCCGGCGTGGGCGAAGATCGAGGCGCAGGCCGTCGTGCCGACGATGCTCCAGGAGGTCGTCACCGGCGCGAAGAACGTCGACACGGCCACCGCCGACGCCGCCAAGACGATGAACGCGGCCTTCACGTCGTGAGCATGACCGCCAAAGGCCAGGGGCGGACCGCGTTCGCCTACCTGGCTCCAGCGCTGCTGGTCCTCGGGGGCCTGCTGGCCTACCCGATCTACCAGCTGGTGCTCATCTCGCTCTACGACTACGGCCAGGAGCAGGTGAGCGGCGGCGCGCCGCTCGAGTTCCTCGGTCTCGGGAACTACCGGAACCTGCTGGGCGACCGGCAGTTCTGGGGAGTGCTCGGGCAGACCGTCGCGTTCGCGGCGGTCTGCGTGGTCGGCACGTTGCTGGTGGGCGCCTTCCTCGCGATCCTCGCCACGAGGGTCCGCACGTGGGTCCGGATGACGTTGTTCCTGGCGGCGCTCGGCGCGTGGTCCACGCCCGCCGTCGCCGGCTCGACGATCTGGCTCTTCCTGTTCGACGCGAACTTCGGGTTCGTCAACGAGGTCCTGGGCATCCAGGGCTTCTCCTGGACGTTCGACAAGTGGACGGCGTTCGGGCTCGTCGCGGCCCAGGTGATCTGGTGCTCGTTCCCGTTCGTCATGGTGACGCTGTACGCGGGCATCAAGGCGATCCCCGGCGAGGTGCTGGAGGCCGCGGCGCTGGACGGCGCGTCGGCGTTCCGCACGGCGTGGAGCGTCATGCTGCCGTTGCTGCGGCCGATCATCCTCGTGGTGACGATCCAGTCGATCATCTGGGACTTCAAGGTCTTCACGCAGATCTACGTGATGACCAACGGCGGCGGCATCGCCGGCCGCAACCTGGTGCTCAACGTCTACGCCTACCAGCAGGCGTTCGCGGCGTCGGAGTACGGCCTGGGCGCGGCCATCGGTGTCGTGATGACCGTGCTGCTGCTGGGAATCACGATGTTCTACCTCCGCGCTCTGCGGCGGTCGGGGGAGGTCCTGTGAGGCGCTGGCTGACCGAGGGCTTCGTCCTCATCATCGCCGCCGTGGTGGCGTTCCCGCTGTTCTGGATGGTGCTGAGCGCGTTCAAGCCGGAGGACGAGATCATCTCGGCCGACCCGGTGCCGTGGACGACCCGGCCGACGCTCGACAGCTTCACCCGTGCGCTGACCGTGGCGAACTTCGGGCGCTACTTCATGAACAGCATCATCGTCGCGTTGATCGTGGTCGCGCTGAGCATCCTGATCTCGTTCCTGGCGGCGACCGCGCTGACCCGCTTCCGGTTCCGGAGCAGGACGACGTTGCTGATCATGCTGCTGGTCGTGCAGATGGTGCCGGTCGAGGCGTTGACCGTGCCGCTGTTCTTCCTGATGCGGTCGGTCGGCGACAGCGTGCCGGTGTTCGGCTTGAACCACCTGGGCTCGCTCGTGCTGGTGCACCTCGCGTTCAGCCTGCCGTTCGCGATCTGGATGCTGCGCGGCTTCGTCGCCGCGGTGCCGGTGGAGCTGGAGGAGGCCGCCACCCTGGACGGCGCCTCGCGGTTCCGCTTCCTCTGGCAGGTGCTGTTCCCGCTCGTCGCGCCCGGCCTGGTCGCGACGTCGGTGCTGTCGTTCATCCACGCCTGGAACGACTTCCTGTTCGCCAAGACGTTCATCATCTCCGCTGTGGAGAACCAGACCCTGCCGCTGGCTCTCCAGGTGTTCGTCAAACCCGACCAGAACGATTGGGGCGCGATCATGGCGGGCTCCACCCTGATGACCATCCCCGTGCTGATCTTCTTCGTGCTCGTGCAGCGCCGCCTGGTGTCCGGACTGGCCGGGGCGGTGAAGGGATGAACCTCCTCCCGCGCCCGGTGTCCTACGTGGACGGTGGCAGGCTCTGCGCGTACAAGGGCTGGGAGACGGTTCTCGTCGACGGCCCGCCCGGCGGCTACCGGCTGCTGTCCGGCGACGACGGCGTGCTGATCGAGGCCCACGACGCGGCCGGGGAGATGAACGCGCTGCAGACCCTGCGGCAACTGCTGGGCGTCCAGGCGTTCCGGGCGGCGGGCGAGAAGCCGTCGGTCATCCCGGCGTGCGAGGTCGTGGACCACCCGCGGTTCGGGTGGCGTGGCGTGATGCTCGACGTGGCGCGGCACTTCCTGCCCAAGCGGGAGGTGCTGCGGTACGTCGAGCTGCTGTCCGCGCACAAGCTCAACGTCCTGCACCTGCACCTCACCGACGACCAGGGCTGGCGCTTCGAGTGCGAGCGCTACCCGAAGCTCACCGAGATCGGGGCGTGGCGGGAGGACTCGCGGTTCGGCGACCGGCGCTCGGCCGGGATGGCGGGACGCCCGCACGGCGGCTTCTACACCCAGGACGACCTGCGCGAGATCGTCGAGTACGCGCGGGCGCGGCACGTCCTGGTGGTCCCGGAGATCGACATCCCTGGCCACTCCCAGGCGGCCATCGCGGCGTACCCGGAGCTGGGCGTGCACGGCGGCGGTGTGTGGACCGACTGGGGCGTCAACGAACGCGTGCTCAACACCGATCAGTCCACTGTGGACTTCTATCGGAACGTGTTCGACGAGGTGATGGACGTGTTCCCCGCGGAGTTCATCGGGCTCGGCGGCGACGAGGCCCCCGGCCACGACGGCGAGCTGGTCCGGGCCGTCGCGGAACACCTGGTGCGCAACGGGCGGCGGCCGTACGGCTGGGACGAGGTCCTGGAGACGGGCCCGCTGCCGGAGGGCATGGTCGTCGCGTCGTGGCGCGGTGTCGAAGGCGGCATCACGGCGTTGCGCGCGGGCCACGACGTGGTCATGTGCCCCGAACAGCACGTCTACCTCGACTACCGGCAGTCGGAGTCACCGGACGAGCCGATCCCGGTGGGGACGGTGACCACGGTCGAGGACGTCTACGCGTGGGACCCGGTGCCCGCGGAGCTGACCGGCGAGGAACCGGGGCGGCTGCTGGGCGCGCAGGCGAACATCTGGACCGAGCACCTCGACTCGGCCCGGCGGGTGGACTACGCGGCCTTCCCGAGGCTGGCCGCGTTCGCCGAGGTCGTGTGGTCCCCGGCGGAGAAGGACCCCGGTTTCCTGCGCCGGCTCGAGGAACACCACCTGCCCAGGCTCGACGCCCTGGGGGTGGAGTACCGGCCCCTCACCGGACCCCACCCCTGGCAGCGGCTCCCCGGCGTTCCCGGTTTCCCGCGCTGATCACACGGCCGGCTCTTCCTCGGGCATGAGGATCCAGGCGGCGACGTAGAGGAGCGCTCCGGTGCCGAACCCGAGCAGCGTCGCCGCCACCAGGATGATCCGCATGATCGCGGCGTCGACACCGAGCAGCTTGGCGACACCGCCGCAGACGCCGGCGAGCATCCTGTCGCCGCGGCTGCGGCGAAGCTTCTTGACCCCGGCGGAGGCTTCGTTCAGCACGTTGTTCGTCATGGCTCAAGAGTCGCCGGAACCGAGCTTCCGCACATCGGTGACCACCCCGAACCCGACCCTGATCCGGGGTGGTGGCACCAGGGTCAGTCGAGGCAGAACTCGTTGCCCTCGACGTCCTGCATGACGATGCAGGACTCGTTCTCCTCGTCGGCCTCCATCACGCGCACGCACACCGCGCCGAGCGGTTCGAGCCGCGCACGTTCGGCCTGGAGCGCGGCGAGGCGCTCCGCGCCCACGAGACCCGTGCCGGCCCGCACGCAGACGTGCACCCGGTTCTTGACGACCTTGCCCTCGGGCACGCGCTGGAAGTAGAACCGCGGTCCCTCGCCCGACGGATCGGTGCAGGCGGACCACGAGCCGTCGGTCTCCGGCGGAGCGTCGTAGCCCAGCACCTCCGACCAGAACCGGGCGACGCGCGCGGGTTCCGCGCAGTCGAACGTGACCTGGATTTTCTTGATCGACCCCATCCGCCCACCGTAGCCGCACCCCGCGGCTCGTGGAGTCCGCCGGGGAGCTGGCGTCGCGGCGGGACGGCCGCTGTTCCTCGAAGCTGAGGCACCGGGAGGACGCGGACCGCGTCATCGGGAGCACAATCGTGGGGTGACGGAAGCCACCTCACGCTGTGCGCGAACCCAGACGACCTGCCGCGCCACGACGCCGCCCACTCCGGCGGCACCCCGCCCGCGCACGACGGTCGAGCACGCTTCGGAAGAACCGCTGAAGGAGGTACGCCTTGCGTGATGTCCTCTTCGACCTCGCCGAACGGGTGGCGAACGGCGAGACGGTCGGCGTCGGCACGGTGGTCGCGACGTTCAGCTCCGCGCCGCGGCCCGCGGGCGCGGCGATGCTGGTGACGCAGGACGGCGAGGCGGTCGGCAGCGTGTCCGGCGGGTGCGTCGAGGGTGCCGTCTACGACCTGGCGCAGTCGACCGGCGACCCGGTCCTGCAGCGGTACGGCGTGAGCGACGGTGACGCCTTCGCGGTGGGGCTCACCTGTGGCGGGATCATCGACATCTACGTCGAGAAGATCAACGCCGACACGTTCCCGCAGCTCGGCGAGGTGGTGGAGACGGTCCGCGCCCAGGAGCCGGTGGCGGTCGCGACCGTCGTCGAGCACCCGGACGGCATCGGCCGGCGCATGGTCGTCTGGCCGGACCGGCGGTCCGGCAGCCTGGGCTCCGCCCGCATCGACGACGCCGTCACCGACGACGCGCGCGGGATGCTCGCTTCCGGCCGCACCGGTGTCCTGCGGTACGGACCGGACGGTCAGCGGCGCGGTGAGGGCTTGAGCGTGTTCGTGAACTCGTTCGAGCCGCCACCGCGCATGCTCGTGTTCGGCGCGATCGACTTCGCCGCCGCGATGGCCCGCCTCGGTGCGTTCCTCGGCTACCGCGTGACGGTGTGCGACGCACGACCGGTGTTCGCGACGCGCTCCCGTTTCCCGGAGGCGGACGAGGTCGTGGTGGACTGGCCGCACCGGTACCTGGAACGCGAGTCGGCCAAGCTCGACCAGCGCACCGTCATCGCCGTCCTCACCCACGACCCGAAGTTCGACGTGCCGCTGCTGGAGGTCGCCCTGCGGCTCAAGGTGGGCTACGTCGGCGCGATGGGCTCCCGCCGCACCCACGAGGACCGGCTCCAGCGGTTGCGGGAGGCGGGGCTGACCGAGGGCGAGCTGGGGGTGCTGGCCTCACCGATCGGCCTCGACCTGGGGGCCAGGACCCCGGAGGAGACCGCGGTGTCGATCGCGGCGGAGATCATCGCCCTGCGGTGGAGGGGGAGCGGCAGGCGCCTGGTCGACCTCGGTGCGCCGATCCACCACTCACCGGGCTGGTGAGCCCCGCCCGCGGCAACGGCACCTCGTCCGCCGGTGCTCGCCGAGGTCGGCGGTGAGCTCGTCGGCCAGTTCGCGGAATGCCTGGCGGGCGCGCCGGGATCCGGGGATGCTGGCGAGGTGGCACAACAGCAGCATCTCCGCGTGGTTCCCGACGAGCCGGTCGACCTGATCGACGCCGGGGGCGCACCGGTCCTCAAGCGCGCCCTGCCCCTCGCGGCCGCGGCGCTGGCCGTGGTGCTCTTCGTGGTCCTGCGACGCAGGCGGCACCGCTGAAGCGTGCGGCCCGGTGGTCAGGTGTCCTGCTGGTCACCGGTGCGGCGCTGTCCGCGTGCACTGGTTCGCCCGTCGTCATCACCTCGGCACCCGCGGCTCCTCCCACCTCCTCGTCCCCGTCCGCGCCGCCCGCGCGCTCGTTCGTGCTGACCGCCGGTGGTGACGTGCTCATCCACCCGGCGCTGACCGACCAGGCCGTCGCCGACGGCGGTGGCTCCGCCCGCGACTTCCTGCCGCTCTTCGAGGGCGTGCGCGAGGCGTTGAAGGGGGACCTGTCCCTGTGCCACCTCGAGGTGCCGCTGGGACCCAAGCAGGGCCCGTTCTTCGGCTACCCGGCCTTCCTCGCACCGCCCGAGGTGGCCAAGGGCCTCGTCGACGTGGGCTACGACTCCTGCTCGACCGCCTCGAACCACACGCTGGACCGGGGCGTCTCGGCGATCGGCACGACCCTGGACGCGATGGACGCCGTCGGCCTGAAGCACACCGGCTCGTTCCGCACGCCCGAGGAGGCCGCGACCCCGCTGATCCTCGACGCGGGCGGGGTGAAGGTCGCCCAGCTCTCGTTCACCTACGGCTTCAACGGCATCCCGCTGCCCCAGCCGTGGCGCGCGAACCAGCTCAACGCCGACAAGGTCCTCGCCGACGCCCGCAAGGCGCGGGAGGCGGGCGCCGAGGTCGTCGTGCTGTCCGTGCAGTGGGGCAACGAGTACCAGCACGAGGCGACGGCGGAGCAGAAGGCGCTGGCCCGCCGCCTGCTGGCCGACCCGGCCCTGGACCTCATCATCGGCACGCACGTCCACGTGGTGCAGCCGTTCGAGAAGATCGGCGGGAAGTGGGTCGCCTACGGCCTCGGCAACGAGGTGGCGCGGCACGCGGAGCCGCGCGGGGTGACCGAGGAGGGGGTCATCGCCCGGTTCAGGTTCGAGCAGGGCTCCGGCGGGTGGTCGGTCGTCGAGGCCTCCTACACCCCGACGCTGGTCGAGCTGGGGCCGCCGATCCGGCTGGTGGACCTGACCCGCGTGCCGGCCTCCGCCCGGCGGACCGAGGCGGTCAACCGGACCGAGCGGATCGTGTTCAGCATGGGCGCGAACGGGCAGGGGCTGGCCAGGGCCAAGCCCTGATCACCCGGAAGCGCGAACTTGAGCGTTGAAAGTGCAGATCGGACGGTCGCGGTACCGCGGAGTCGATTCTTGGACCGCTCACATGTGCGAGAGTCGATGAGACGGAAGGAGACGCAGTGACCGCACTACCTGACCAGCCTCAGGGGCGTCTGCCTGCTGTTGCGACGGGTCTGTTGACCGTTGCTCAGTACGCCGCGCTCGGAGAAACCGAAGACGGCTACACAGAATTGGTTGAAGGCCGTCTGATCATGTCCCCCAGTCCTCTTGTCGACCATAATGTCGCCGGTTTCAACTTGGGAATGCAGCTCGCAGGGCAACTGCCCGACGATCTCCTTCTCATTCCCGATATGGACGTGGATCTGGAACTGGTTCCACCGGACCAGCCCGGGTTCGTCCGGCGCCCAGACCTGATCGTCGCCCAACGCAGTGCCCGCAAGCGGCAGAACACCGAAGGTGGTTTGATAAAAGCGTCAGAGGTCGTGCTCGTGGTCGAGATCCTGTCACCGAGTTCTCGTCGCACGGACTACCGCGCGAAACGCGATGAATACGCCGATGCCGGTATTCCGTTCTACTGGATAATCGACCTCGACGAGCCCGTGTCGCTGGCTCCCCTGCACCTCGCCGGTGATTTCGGGTACCAGGAGGCGCCCGCGGAGACCGGGACCTACGAGGCCGTCGAGCCGTTCCCCCTGAAGGTCCAGGTCGACCGGCTCACCGACTGAGCTGGGCCAGCACCCTGTCGTACCGGGAAATCCAGGCCTTCGCGAGCACGTCGCTCCCGAACCCCTCGACGCGGTCCGGCACGGGTGCCTTCGTGAGCACCGGCAGGTACCCGTCGACCGGCACGAGCGAGTCGCTCGTGACATCCCCCTCGAACAACGACAGCGTGGCGAGCCCGCACGCGTGGCCGAGCTCCGGCAGCGCCGCCGCCAACGCGACCCCGGCCGCCATCCCGACCGACGTCTCCAGCGCCGACGACACCACGCACGGCAGCCCGCACGCCTCGGCGACCTCCAGTGCCCTCCGCACGCCCCCGAGCGGCGCCACCTTGATCACCGCGATGTCCGCGGCACCGGCCACCGCCACCTTCAGCGGGTCCTCGGCCTTGCGGATCGACTCGTCCGCGGCGATCGGCACGGAGACCTTCCTGCGCACCGCGGCCAGCTCGTCCAGCGTGCGGCACGGCTGTTCCACGTACTGGAGGCCACCGGCGGCCCTGTCCATCGCCCTGATCGCGGTGACGGCGGTGTCGACGTCCCACAGCGCGTTCGCGTCGACCCGGACGTGTCCCCGCGGCCCCAGCGCGTCCCGCACGGCTTCGAGCCGTGCGCAGTCCTCCGCCAGCGCCGACTCGGCGACCTTCACCTTGGCCGTCGAGCAGCCCGACCTCGCCACGATCTCGTGTGCGCGCTCCGGGCTGACGACCGGAACCGTGCAGTTGACCGGGATGCGGGAGCGGACCGGCGCCGGCCAGCCCTCGTTCGCGGCCTCCAGGGCGCACGCGAGCCACGGCGCGGACTCCTCGTCGTCGTACTCCTCGAACGGGCAGAACTCACCCCAGCCTGCCGGTCCCTCGATCAGCAGTCCGGTGCGCTCGGTGATGCCGCGGAACCGGGCGCGCATCGGGATGGAGTAGACGTGCACGTGCCGATTCAAGCGCACTTCCGGGAGTCCAGCGAATGCCCGCCGCCGCGCAGGTTCACGGTGCCGACGGCCTGCACGCCGAGCAACGTGCACACGATCTGCTGGACGGCCAGGGGGCTGAGCTGCGCGACGTCGGTGGAGAGGTGCACGTCCAGGCCGTCCACGACGCGGTCGACGGTGGCGGGCGCGGCGTCGAGCGGGACCTCGGTGGTGAGGCCGCGGCTCTGCTCGGCGCCGGTGGGGCCCTGGGCGAGCAGGCCGATGACGTCGCGGCCGCTCAGGCCGCCGGGGGGACGGGCGACCGGGACGACCCTGCCCTCGGACACCCAGAAGATCGACGGCGAGGCGTTCTCCACGGGGCCGCTCGGCGCTTCCAGGCCGCGGATCGGTTCGGTCGGGCGGATGCCGCACGCGGTCAGGGCGAGGACCAGCACCGCCAGCGCGAGCTGACGCAGAGGCCGGACCCGGATGACCCGCCTGGTGCCGGCGGCGCCGTCGGTTCCCGGCCGCATCACTCGCCTCCCAGCGGCAGCCGCAACGTGAACACCGCGCCGCCACCGGGCCGGTTGGCCGCCACCAGCGTCCCGCCGTGCAGCCGCGCGTTCTCCCACGCGATGGCGAGCCCGAGCCCGCTGCCTTCCGACCGCCCCCGAGCCGAGTCCGCCTTGTAGAAGCGCGCGAACACGTGCGGCAGCACCTCGGGGGACAGGCCGGGGCCGGCGTCGGCGACCTCGATCACCAGCGACTCGCCGTCGACCGACAACCCCACGGACACCGGTGGCGCGCCGTGCCGCAGCGCGTTGCCGACCAGGTTCGCCACGATGACGTCCAGCCGCCGCGGGTCCAGCCGCGCCCGCACCCCGGCGGGCAGCGACGCCGTCACGTCGGCGGAGAACCCGCGCATCCGCAGCGTCGCCCGCACCACCTCGGCCACGTCCACGTCGTCGGGCGCCAGCGCCGCCGTGCCCGAGTCGAACCGGGTGACCTCGATCAGGTCGTCGACCAGCCGCGTCAGGTTCACCGTCTCCCGGTTCACCAGCCGCGCGGCCTGCCCCGCCACGCCCGGCAGCGAAGCCGTCTCCGCGTCCAGCACGTCGGTCACCGCGGTCATCGCCGCCAGCGGGGTCCGCAGCTCGTGCGACACGTCCGCCACGAACCGGCGCGCGTCCGCCTCCAGCCGCCGCAGCTCGCCGACGTGGTGCTCCAGCGAGGAGGCCGTGCTGTTGAACGTCTCCGCGACGGAGGCCAGCTCGTCGCGGCCCCGCACCTCCACCCGCGCGGACAGGTCGCCCTGCCCGAGCTTCCAGGCCGCCAGTTGCAGCTCCCGGACCGGCCGCAGCACCCCGCGCGCCGCCAGGAACCCGAGGCCCAGGGCGAACAGCAGCACGACGGACCCGATGAGCCACGCGTTGCGGGCCAGCTCGCCGACGAACGCGACCTCCGACGTGAACGGGCGCAGCGCGTACACCTCGATGCCGGACGCGCCGCCGCCGGACACCCGCAGCTGCATGCCGATGACGAGCCACACGCTGCCCGCGTACGGCACGCGTTGCCAGCCGACGTACCCGGACGAGACCAGGGCGCGCAGCTCCGGCGTGACCACCGACGGGTCCATGCCCCCGACCGAGACGCCGTTGCCGACGACCATGGCGGTGCCTTCGCGGCTGGAGAGGCGACCGGCGATGCGTTCCAGGGAGGCGGTGTCCAGCGGACGGGCGGGCAACGGGTACAGCTGCTCGACGCGGTTCGTCGTCTCGATGACGGCGTTGTCCTGGGCGCGCTGCACGACGGCGTCACGTGCGCGCACGTAGCCGGCGCCGGCCACGGAGACGGCGGTCACCACCGTCAGCAGGGCGAACGCGAGCAGCAGCCGCAGGCGCAGCGTCACAGCGGTCCGAACCGGTAGCCGAAGCCCCGCACGGTCTGGACGTACCGGGGTGCCGCCGGGTCCTCCTCGATCTTCGAGCGCAGCCGCTGCACGCACGCGTCGACCAGCCGCGAGTCGCCGAGGTAACCCTGGTCCCACACGGACTGCAGGAGCTGCTGCCGCGACATCACGCGGCCGGGTGACGACGAGAGCTCCAGCAGCAGCCGCAGTTCCGTCGGTGCGAGCGCCACCGGCCGGCCGTGCCGCGTCACGACGAGGCCCTCGCGGTCGATCGTCAGGTCGCCGTGGCGCTCGGCCGCGACCTCGGCGGCCGGGACCGAGGAGCGGCGCAGCACGGCGCGGATGCGGGCCTCCAGCACGCGCGGCTGGGCCGGTTTGGCCACGTAGTCGTCGGCGCCCGCCTCCAGGCCCGCCACGACGTCGATGTCGTCGTTGCGCGCGGTCAGCATGATGATCGGGAGGTCACCGGACGCGCGGATGCGGCGGCACACCTCGAACCCGTCCACGCCGGGCAGCATCAGGTCCAGCACGACGACGTCGGGCGCGACGTCCAGGAGGAGTTCGAGGCCCTCTTCGCCCGTGCGCACCGCGTCCACGGTGTGTCCCTGGTAGGTCAGGGCGAGCGACAGTCCCTCGCGGACCGCCTCGTCGTCCTCGATCAGCAGTACGCGCGGCATGGCCTCCAGCCTTCCCGACCGGTCTCATGAGGACGTTCGTGCCCTGTCATGGTTGCGCAACGAACTTCCGTGCGCAGTTGTTGCGCGGCCATCACCCGGCGCGCACACGGGTTCGAAACCCTTTGCCACATGCGAAAAGCCCTACTGGCGACCACCCTCGCGGCCATCGCGGTGATCGGCTCCGGCACGCCGGCGTTGGCGATCCGCGGCGGCGTCGAGGCCGCGGCGGCCTACCCGTTCTCCGGCTCGCTGCAACGGCCCGACTCACCCCGCGAGGACGGCCACACCTGCGGTGTCACGCTCGTCGCGCCCGGCTGGGCCGTCACCGCGGGCCACTGCACCCGGAACAACCCGAGCCTCGCCCAGGTCGGCAGGCCGAAGGACTGGTCGGTCCGGCTCGGCTCGACCGACGCCGGCAGCGGTGGTGAGGTGATCGCGGTCGAGCGGTTCATCACCTACTCGCCGCACCCGGTCCGCGACGGCGACATCGGCCTGCTGAAGCTGAAGCGGCGGGCGAAGGCCCAGCCCGTCGCACTGCCGGCGGCCCGGCCGGCCGAGGGCACGACGGCGCGGATCATCGGCTGGGGCATGACGTGCGGTGAGCGCCGGCCGGAGTGCTACCCGCGGAAGCTGCGCGAGGCGGACACCGCGGTCCAGCCGGCGCGGGCCTGCGACGGCATCGCCGCCGGACGCGAGCTGTGCATCGGCGCGCCCGACGGCAGCGTCGCCGCGACGAACATGGACTCCGGCGGTCCCGCGCTCGTCCGCGACGGAGCCCGCTGGGTGATGGCGGGCCTGGTGAGCGGCGCGGCCGGAGACGCCATGCCGGTCATCTACACCGACGTCCACCACTTCCTGGGCTGGATCGGCGACGTCGTCACCGGCCGGCTGGACCCGCCGGACACCCCCGTCCCGGACCTCGAAGGCGCCGCGTCGATCGGTGGTTGCTCCGCGTCTGTCGTCCGCACCGGCAGGACCCGCAACGACGACCCGGCACTGCTGCTCACCAACGGCCACTGCGTCCCGCAACGCCCCGCGCCCGGCGAGACGCTGGAGGACGTCCCCGTCGACCTGCCGGTGACCATCGGCGACCGCCAGGGCTACCTCCAGGCCAGGGCCAGGACGACCCGGCTCGTCCACGCCACCATGTCCGGCACCGACACCGCGCTCTTCCGGCTCGACCAGACCTACGCGCAGCTCAGGGCCAAGGGCGTGAAGGTCTTCCGGCTCTCGGACCGGCCGGCGCGGCCCGGTGACCGCGTCGACATCATCTCGTCCGGCAACGGCAAGCGCTTCGAGTGCACGATCGAGGCGGTCGTCCCGCACCTGCGCGAGGAGGGCTACACGCAGGACAACGCCTACCGGTACGACTCCGCGTGCGGGCCCTCGCACGGCGGCTCGGGTGCGCCGATCGTGCTCGTGGACGGTGTCACCGTCGTCGGTGTGCACAGCACGGGCAACGACAACGGCGAGCAGTGCACGGCGAACAACCCCTGCGAGGTCGCACCGGACGGCACGGTGACGGTGCGCCAGGGCGCCCGCTACGGCCAGCAGGTCGGGCACCTCACCCGCCTGTCCTGATCCGCTCCCCGGACCTAGGGCGTGTCCCGGAACTCTCGCCCGTGACTCCCATCGAACGGACTCACGGGACACGCCCTAGTCGAGGGCGGCGGTGTGGCGGAGCTGCTCCGGCGTCGGGTCCGCGACCAGCACCCGCAACGCCGCCGCGAACTGGTCGAACCGCCGGTCGAGCTCGGCCAGCTCGCGGGACGGCTCCGCGACCAGCGCCGCCCGCCCCGGCCTGGGCACGGCGGTGGCCAGCGCGTCCCTCAACGGCTGGGCCCGGCGCAGCGCCACGAGCAGCGTCCACAGCCGTTGCCGGACCAGCGCGACGTGGACGGGGTCACCGGTCACCCGGAGGAAGTCCGACCGCACGGCCGTGGCGCGGCGCCGCTGGGAGGGGCAGGTGAAGTCGGTGGACCGGACGACCTGCGCGGCGGGGGCGCTGCGGGCCAGCGACTCCTCCGACCGGAACCGCCGCACGGGGGCGGTCCCTGCCGGGTCCCACATCCACCAGAACGTCATCCGACCAGGTCGTCCGCGTCGACGATCTTGTACGCGTAGCCCTGCTCGGCCAGGAACCGCTGCCGGTGCGCGGCGTAGTCGGTGTCGAGCGTGTCGCGGGAGACGACCGAGTAGAAGTGCGCCTGGCGGCCGTCGCCCTTGGGGCGCAGGATCCGGCCCAGCCGCTGCGCCTCCTCCTGGCGCGAGCCGAACGTGCCGGACACCTGGATCGCGACGGACGCCTCCGGCAGGTCGATGGAGAAGTTCGCGACCTTCGACACGACGAGCGTGCGCAGCTCGCCCCTGCGGAACCGGTCGAACAGCTCCTCGCGTTCCTTGTTCCTCGTCGATCCCTTGATCACCGGTGCGTCCAGCTCCTCACCCAGCTCGTCGAGCTGGTCCAGGTAAGCACCGATCACCAGCGCCGGCTCGTCGGGGTGCTGTTCGAGCACCCGCCTGACCACCGGGATCTTGGTCCGCGCGGTCGAGCACAGCTTGTAGCGCTCCTCCGGCTCGGCCGTCGCGTACTGCAGCCGCTCGTTGTCCGTGAGCGTCACCCGGACCTCGGTGCACTCGGCGGGCGCGATCCAGCCCTGCGCCTCGATGTCGCGCCACGGCACGTCGTAGCGCTTCGGGCCGATCAACGAGAAGACGTCGCCCTCCTGACCGTCCTCGCGGACCAGCGTCGCCGTCAGGCCCAGGCGGCGGCGCGACTGGAGGTCGGCGGTCATCCGGAAGACCGGCGCGGGCAGCAGGTGCACCTCGTCGTAGACGATCAGGCCCCAGTCGCGCGAGTCGAACAGCTCCAGGTGCTTGTACTCGCCCTTCGACTTGCGGGTGATCACCTGGTAGGTCGCGATGGTGACCGGCCGGATCTCCTTGCGCTCACCCGAGTACTCGCCGATCTCCTCCTCGGTGAGCGAGGTGCGCGCGATCAGCTCCCGCTTCCACTGGCGACCGGCAACGGTGTTCGTGACCAGGATCAGCGTGGTCGCCTGCGCCTCGGCCATCGCGGCCGCGCCGACCAGCGTCTTGCCCGCGCCGCAGGGGAGCACGACGACACCGGAGCCGCCCGCCCAGAACGCCCGCGCGGCGAGCCGCTGGTAGTCGCGCAGCTTCCAGCCGTCCTCCTCCAGCTCGATCGGGTGCGCCTCGCCGTCGACGTACCCGGCGTGGTCCTCGGCCGGCCAGCCGACCTTGAGCAGCAGCTGCTTGAGCCGCCCGCGCTCGCTCGGGTGCACGACGACCGTGTCGTCGTCGATGCGCGCCCCGAACATCGGCGCGATCTTCTTGTTGCGCAGCACCTCTTCGAGCACCGCGCGGTCGTTGGAGTGCAGGACCAGCCCGTGCGCCGGGTTGTTGGTCAGCACCAGCCGCCCGAACCGGCTCATCGTGTCGACCACGTCGACCAGCAGCGGCTGCGGCACCGGGTAGCGGCTGAACCGCACCAGCGCGTCCACCACCTGCTCGGCGTCGTGCCCGGCCGCGCGGGCGTTCCACAACGCCAACGGCGTCACGCGGTACGTGTGCACGTGCTCGGGCGCCCGCTCCAGCTCGGCGAACGGCGCGATGGACGTGCGCGCGTCGTCGGCCAGCGGGTGGTCGACCTCGAGCAGCAGCGTCTTGTCCGACTGGACGATCAAGGGGCCATCGGTCACCCCACAAGTCTCCCTGACGACGCCAAATGCGTTCGACCTGCGTCAACTGGCGACGGCAACTGTGAGCCGACACACGCAGCCAACACCCGGTGTCGTACGTTCTCGCCCATGAGCACCGAGTCGACTGATCCCGTCGAGCCCCCGGACGCGGTGGCACCGGCTGCAACGGAAGCCGAGACCGACGAGTCGCCCAAGAAGAACACCTGGCTGAAGCCCGTCATCGTCGCCGTGCTCGCCGTCGTGCTGATCGGTGGCGGCGTGTGGGCGTTCACCGCGCTCAACGGCACCAAGGCCGGCGACTGCGTCAGCGCCTCGCCCAAGGACGTGGACAAGCCCGACGGCGACTGGAACGTCTCCTCGCAGAGCTGCGGCGACACGGCCGCCACGCACCGGGTCGCCAAGGTGCTGGCCAACGCCGAGGACCCGTGCCCGGACGAGGGCATCTACGAGCCGGTGAAGTCGGGCGGCGACTCGCTGTGCCTCATGCCGAACCTCGCCGAGGGCAACTGCTACACCTCCGGTGACGACGGCGCCTTCAAGAAGGAGGCGTGCACCACCGAGTCGCCGGTGAAGATCGTCAAGAAGGTCGACGGCTCGCCCGAGGAGGGCACCGTGTGCCCGGAGGGTTCGAGCGAGCTGCGGTTCAGCGAGCCGGCCTCGGTCTACTGCATGGGTGTGCACGAAGGCTCCTGATCGGGTGAACCCGGTTGAGCTGATCCCGCTCTGACGCCGATACCCAGGCCATGAAGAAGGTCGGCCTGGGTATCGGCGTTGTCCTCGCGTTCGTCCTGCTCGGCGCGTTCGTGCTGGCCCAGCTCGGCGACGCGGCGGCGGGCTCGGCGCGGGTCGGCGACTGCGCGCGCATCTCCGGCGCGCTCGACAACCCGAAGTTCCAGGCGCTCGACTGCACCTCCGACCAGGCGAACGTCAAGATCGCCAAGATCCTGCCCTGGAACGAGGACAGGTGCCCGTCCGGCGGCATGGACTACTCGACGTACACGGGCGACTCCACGTTCTGCCTGATGCCGAACTTCGTCGAGGGCGCCTGCTACGGCCAGAGCTCCGACACCGGCATCGCCAAGGTCGACTGCGGCACGAAGGACTCGGTGAAGGTCGCCAAGGTGGTCACCGGCAGGACCGACCGCGCCGCCTGCGGGAACGCGCGCGCGGCGGTCTTCCCGGAACCCGCCGTCACCTTCTGCCTCGACCGCGGCGGCCAGCGACCGTAGCGGCGCCGTCCGCCGGTCAGGGGATCCCGGGTCGCCGTAACGTTTCCGCAAATCTCCGACGTCGTGCCCGCTCGCGTGGCACGCTCTGCTCCGGCTGTGTCGGGGGGCATGGGCCGTTCGGGGCACCCGGAGATGAGAAACCCGCATGAGCACCACTGAGTCCGCTCCGCCTGCGCGCGGCGAGGTCCGCGGCGAGAACACCGGTGGTGTGGGCGCCGAGGCCGTCGAGCGCATCGGGCGGGCCGCCTCCGGACACGTCGTGGCGCTGCGGCGCCACGAGGCCGCACAGGCGCGGCCGTTGCCCCGGCCGGAGCTCGGCCACCGCGCCGGCGCCCCCGCCTAGCAGACCTGATCTCGGCGAAACCGGAGTCGTGCCCACGGCTCCGGTTTCGCCGTCTCTCGCGTTCCCCACGGAGGAGAAACCTGTGACCACCCCCAACCACCCGCAGCAGCCGGGGCCGTACGGGCCGCCTCCTGGTGGGCAACCGCAGCAGCCCCTCGGCCAGCCCGGTGACCCGTACGCGCAGCAGCCGGGCCAGCCCGGCCCGCCCCAGCAGGGCTATCCCGGCAACCCGTACGCGCCGCCCGGTCAGTACGGCCCGCCGCCCGGCCAGATGCCTTTCGGTCAGCCCATGCCGTACGGGCCGCCGCCCAAGAAGAGCGGCGCCGGCAAGATCGTCGGTTCGATCGTGGGTGTCGTCGTGCTCGTGGGCGCCTTCATCCTCGTGCGCGCGCTCGTCAGCGGTGGCCTGAGCGCCATCACCGGGCCGTCCGCCAAGGCGGGCGACTGCGCGAGCATCACGGGCACCACGCTCAACCCGAGGTACAAGAAGGTCGACTGCGGCGCTCCGGAGGCGAACTACTTCATCGCCAAGGTGATGGACGAGACCACCGGATCCTGCCCGGACGACGCTTACGCCGAGTACACCGAGAGCGGCCGGCGCGGCGCGTCCCTCAAGCTCTGCCTCGTCGAGAAGCTCGAAGAGGGCAAGTGCTACGAGGAGCAGATCGCCAAGACCAACATGGAGATGAAGGTCGTCGACTGCTCCGAGGGCGGCAACGAGTTCGCGATCCAGAGGATCGTCAAGATCGAGAAGGTGGTCAGGGCCGCCACGGCCGACTGCGGTCAGGCCGCGGTCGTCTCGTACGCCGAACCGTCGCCGGGCATCACCTACTGCGTGAACGACCTGGCCGGCAACTGATCGGCGAACGAGAAAGGCGGGCCGGTGACCCGGCCCGCCTGCACTCCTGCTCCCGCGACAGCTAGCTGGTCGTGCCCGGTGGCAGCAGCTGCTGCACGTCCAGGCGACCGGACAGCACGTCCTCGGTGTCCATCATGTCGGCGACGCGCTGGAGCCGGATCGGGTTCAGCGACAGCGGGAACGTGCCCACGGAGACGAGCGCCGCGGTCGGCTGGTCGACGTCGGCGTAGCTCGTCAGCGAGTCCTGCACGCCCAGCTTGTTGGCCTGCGCCCGCTGCTGGGCCTCGCGCAGCACGTCCCGGAAGACCTTCAGGGTCTTCGGGTTCTGCTCGGCGAACTTCTTCGACGACGCGTAGCCGGACATCGGGAAGTCCAGCGTCGGGCCGCGCGCGGTGTCGGTGAGGATCTTCGCGCCGATCTTGCGCTGCGCCTTCGTGATGAACGGCTCGATCATGAAGGCCGCGTCCACCGTGCCGGAGGTCAGCGCGTTCTCCATGTCCGCGAACGGCATGGAGGTGAACTTGATCCTCTGCTTCTCGACCGCGGCGGTGTCCAGCACGGCTCGCGTGGTCAGCGCGCCGATGTCGGTCTCGCTGTTCACGGCGATGCGCGGGGCGGCGTTCTTGCCGGGGTCGTCGTAGGACGACGTCGCGGCCGTGACCAGTGCCATCGAGTTCGGGCCCGCCTGGTAGGCCTCGCCCTGGAGCTGCAGCTCGGTGCCCTCGGCGACGGCGCGGAAGAGGCTGACGTGCGTCGCCCACGTGATGTCGAGCGTGGTGTCCAGCTGCTTGATGGCCTCGGCCTCGTTCGGCTGGGTGACCAGGTTGACCTGCAGGCCGGCCTTCTCGAACAGCTTGTCGGTCAGCGCGATCCGCAGCGGGGCCACGTCGACGACCGGCAGCACGCCGATGCGCAGGATGTTGCGCTCCACGTCCGCGGTGCCGCCGTCCGAGGAACCGCCGAACACGCCGCAGCTCGCGGTCAGAACACACGTGATGAGCACTGCGGCAAGCCGCAGAGCTTTGGCTCGGGTAGCCATGGCACCTCTCGCCGGTAGGCCTTGAGTAGCTTCGAGTGGAGCAGTGAGCGTCGCCACAGGCCAGGCCGTCCGCAGCCCCAACAGGGCGTTCGGACGGACGTGAGGCGTGCCGACAACCGGGGATGTTAACCACCTGAACGTATGAAACGACACCCCGTCCCGATACGGTGAGTGCTTCTGGAGACTTCCCCCGAGCAGGGGGTGGCCATTACGCTCCCCGCCGGGTGGCACTGGTCGTAGTAGACCGACGTGTCTTCAGACGGAGTAGGTCGCCTCATCGGGCGAACGACCTCTGTGCTGCAATTCGGCCCGTTTGACGAGTCCATGCTCGGTCCTGGGGAGAGACCGGGACACTGCTGCTGGAAGAGGAAGCCCAGAGTGGCCCGACGTGAGAGAGGTCCCAGCCAGTTTGGCGTGGGTGACACCACACGCTCCGAAAGGCCCGAATCGGGTGACGGACTGGCTGCGCTGGGTGACGGAACGATGAATGCGACACCGGACCCGGTGAACCGCGACATCGCCGCCGGACCCGGTTCAGGACCTGCCCGATCCGCGGGGTGGCGCCTGCGCAACTGGCGGTTGCGCACCAAGCTGCTCGCCGTTCTGCTCATCCCGACGGTCTGTGCGCTCGCCCTGGGGGGTCTGCGGGTGCGCAGCGACCTCCAGGCCGCCACGGAGTTCAACAACCTCGCCAACCAGATCCGCCTGGAGACAGCCGTCGCGGACCTGGTGCAGCAGCTCCAGCGCGAGCGCGACCTGTCGGTCAGCTACGTCGCGTCGAACAAGAAGATCGACCGCGTCGTCCTGGAGCGCCAGCTGCGCCGCGTCAACGACACCAGCGAGGCGTTCAGCAACAGGATCGCCGAGCTCAGCTCCGACCTGAACCCGCCGGCCGTGGAGCGGTTCCAGGTCGCGTTCAACCAGCTCAACCGCCTGAACAGCCTCCGCAACTCGGTGCGCGACACGCAGTACCCCGCCGAGGCTGTCCAGCGCACCTACTCGGAGTCCATCGAGACGCTCATCAACCTCGGTGAGCAGACGATCTCCGAGATCAACGACCCGGAACTGGTGCGGCTGCACCTGACCACGAACGCCATCGCGCGCATCAAGGAGCAGGAGTCGCTCAAGCGGGCGATCCTGCTGGACGTCTTCCAGCGCAAGTCGTTCACGCCGTCCCAGATGCGCGCCCTGCAGGCGGCGGACGCCGAGCTCGAAGCCGCCCGGAACGACTTCCGCAAGTCCGCGACGCCCGAGCAGGCCAAGATCTACGACGACACCGTCACCGGCCTCATCGTCGACACCGCGAACGACATGCAGGAGTCGGCGATCAGCCAGCAGGCCGGTCGCAAGGACTTCACCCAGCTCACGGCCGAGAAGTGGGACATCGCCGCCACGCTGACGGTCAACCTGACCCGTGACGTCGAGAACCTGCTGGTCGAGCAGCTTCAGAACGAGACGGACGAGGCCGCGGGCGCCGCGCGCACCCGTGCCTACATCGAGTCCGGCATCGTCCTCGCGGTCCTCGCGCTCGCGCTGCTGATGGCGCTGTTCGTCGCCCGCTCGATCCTCAGCCCGCTGCGCACGCTGCGCCGCACCGCGCTCGACGTGGCCGACCACGGCCTGCCGGACGCGGTCGAGCGGATCCTCGCGGACCCCGACCCGGAGAACGCGGCGAAGAACGCCGTCGAACCGGTGCCGGTGCACACCCGTGAAGAGGTCGGCCAGGTGGCGCGCGCGTTCGACGCGGTGCACGGTGAAGCGGTGCGACTGGCCGCCCAGCAGGCCCTCCTGCGCGACAACGTCAACGCGATGTTCGTCAACCTGTCACGTCGGTCGCAGGCCCTGGTCGAGCGCCAGCTGAACCTGATCGACCGGCTGGAGCAGGACGAGCAGGACCCGGACCAGCTCGCGTCGCTGTTCGAGCTCGACCACCTCGCCACCCGCATGCGCCGCAACTCGGAGAACCTGCTGGTCCTCTCGGGCACGGACCTCTCGCGGCGCCTGACGAGGCCGGTCCCGGCCGCCGAGGTCCTCGGCGCCGCGGTCTCCGAGGTCGAGCAGTACGCCCGCGTGCAGGTCGGCCAGACCCCGGACCTCACCGTCCAGGGCCGCGCGGTCAACGACCTCGTGCACCTCATCGCCGAGCTGCTGGACAACGCCACGGCGTTCTCCGACCCGGTCACCAAGGTCACCGTGCGCACGGCCAAGACCCGCAAGGGCGAGCTGGCGATCGAGATCCAGGACCGCGGCGTGGGCATGGGCGACCAGGAGATCCTGGACGCCAACGAGCGCCTGGCCGACCCGCCGGACGTCGACGTCGCCGTCTCCCGCCGGATGGGCCTCTACGTGGTCGCGCGGCTCGCCAAGCGCCACGACATCAAGGTCCGCCTGCGCGGCAACGAGGACATCGAGGGCGGCACGACCGCACTGGTGATCGTGCCGGAGACGCTCATCGCGATCCCCGGCCAGCCCCAGGCGCCGACCCCGCCGTCCGGTTCCGGCTCGCTGGCCTCCGCGTTCGGCATGTCGGCCCCCGCGCCGGCGCCCGCGTCCGCGGAGCACACCACCGAGATCGGCACCACCGCGGCGAGGGCCAGCGGCATCGCCGGCGCGTTCGGCGGCGCCACCGGCGCCGTGCCGAGGATCGACGAGTCGAGCCCGAGCATCCCGGTCAGCTTCGTCCCGAGCCCGCTCACCGACACCGGTGCCGGCGCGACGGCGGTTCCCGTGTACAGCGAGCCGCCGATCGAGGACGTGACGCCGTCGGAGCGGTGGCGGCGCGACCAGCTCGCGGCGGTGGAACCGGAGGGCTCCTTCGGCGAGCCCACCCTCTTCACCGCCTACGAGGACCGTCACGAGGAACCCGGCGAGATCTCCTTCGAGCCGGGCTACGAGACCACGCAGTTCGTGCCCATCCCGCCGATCGACGACGAACCGGCCTCGACCAACGGCGTCTCGCGCGCCGCGGTCGACCAGGGGCGCATCGACTCCGGGCTCGCGCACCGCAACGGCACCTCGGAAGCCTCGCGCAAGCAGGTCCAGCACGACCTCGACGCCCCGACGGAGCGCCTGCCGATCTACGAGGCGGTCCTGTCGCAGTGGTTCCAGGCCGTGGGCAGCGAGACGTCCGCGTCCGCCGCCCAGCCGGTCCCCGCGGCCGACGGGCACGACTCACCCGCCGAGACCAACGGACGCGTCGAGTCCGGTCCCGGCAGCGCCGGCAAGGGCGGCGTGGAGTACATCGACGAGCCCCCGGCCACCCCTCCGCTGTCGGACGGGCCGGAACCGGAGCTGCCGACCCGTACTCGCAAGCCCGTTCCGGCGGTCACGCCCACCACCACGTCGGCGGCCGGTTTGCCCGTGCGCCAGCCGCGCGCGAAGGTGAAGCAGGCGGTCGAGGAAGCAGCGACCGTACCCGCCGAGCAGGAGCGAGTTGTGGATCCGGAGCCCGTTGTGGAGGAGACTCCAGCGGCGGCACCCACTTCCGAGTCGGCTTGGCAGTCACCTGCCGATGAGGGATGGCACGCGGCTCAGGCGTTGTTGAACAAGACGCCGGAGACGAAGACAACGGCAGGTTTGCCAAAACGGACACCGAAGGCTCAACTGGTGCCGGGTTCTGCGGCTCCGAAACCGCAGTCCCTGACCCAGACCGCGCAGCGCCCGCCGCTGCCGCCCCGCTCCGCCGACGCGGTGCGAGGACGGATGTCGAGTCTGCAAAGTGGTGTCAAGCGAGGCCGGCACGCATTGATCGAGGCATACGCTGGTGACCAATCGAGCCGGCAGAACGAGGAGCAGGAGTGACGACCGCAGCGCAGCCAGGCAGCTTTGGTTGGCTTATCACCGACTTCGTGCGGAGGGTGCCCGGCGTGGCACATTCCGTCGTGGTGTCCGCGGACGGGCTGTTGCTCGCGGGGTCCCAGGGCCTGCCCCGGGACCGCGCAGAGCAGCTCTCCGCCGTCGCGTCCGGGCTGGTCAGCCTCACACAGGGTGCTGCCCGCTGCTTCGAGGCAGGCGGGGTCAACCAGACCGTTGTCGAGATGGAGCGGGGCTACCTGTTCCTCATGTCGATCAGTGACGGCTCTTGCCTTGCCGTCCTGGCGGCACCCAACTGCGACATCGGCCTCGTGGCCTACGAGATGACGCTTTTGGTGGAGAGAGTCGGTCAACAACTCACGCCTGAGCTGCGCGCGCAGCTTCAGGGCGTGGTCCGTCGCTAGACCTCACTTGAAGTTCAGGGGTGAGAACAAATGGCTGGGAGACCTGGCGCTAGAGGCCGTGGACTCGGTAGGAACTTCAACTACCAGGAGTGGGCCGCTGGTGGGTTCCAGTTCGACGAGCCTGACGCGATACCCCAAGAACCAGAGGAAGCCGAGGACGCACCCCACGATGAGCGGGTTACAGGGCAAGGGCTAGGCGATATGTCTCAGCGTGAGGTGGATGACTCGTCGTCGTACCCGTACGACGACGTGCCGAACCGGTTCGACATAGACGGGTACGGCACCGGGCTGTTCGGTGGGCCCGGTGCGGACCTCTTCGGCCAGCACGAGATGCCGGACGCGGTGCCGGAACAACTGCCGTACACCACCGGGCCGCAGCCGGTGTACAGCACCGGTGCACAGCCTGCTGTGCGTCCGGAGGAGAATTCGTCTGCGGACTCGGGTTCACTGGTGCGGCCTTACACGCGCACCGGTGGACGCACACGGCCCGATTACGACCTTGCGATCGAGGCGCTGATCTCGACCAGCGAACGCGGCCTCGAACGGGATGCCGCGGTTCTTCCCGAGCACAGGTCGATCTGCCAGCTGTGTGTGGACACGCGGTCGGTGGCCGAGGTCGCGGCACTCCTACGCTTGCCTCTTGGCGTCGTTCGGGTGTTGATCGGCGACATGGCAAGCATGGGATTGGTTTTGATTCACCAGGGCGGTCTGGTCGTGGGGGACCGGCCTTCCATGGAATTCCTGGAGAGGGTGCTCAGTGGGCTTCGCAGGCTCTAGTCCCCAGGGCGCCGAGGGCGCACGGAAGCCGACGACGTCTGCCAAGATCGTGGTGGCGGGTGGCTTCGGTGTGGGCAAGACGACGTTCGTCGGCTCGGTGTCCGAGATCGTCCCGTTGACCACCGAGGCGGTGATGACCGAGGCCAGTGCGGGGGTGGACGACCTCTCCGCCACGCCGAACAAGGTCACCACGACGGTCGCGATGGACTTCGGCCGGGTGTCGCTCGACAGCGACCTGATCCTGTACCTCTTCGGTACACCGGGTCAGCACCGCTTCTGGTTCATGTGGGACGACCTCGTGCGTGGTGCCATCGGCGCCATCGTGCTGGTCGACACCCGCAGGCTCGCGGACGCGTTCGCCTCGATCGACTTCTTCGACGACCGGCAGCTGCCGTACGTCGTCGGCGTCAACTGCTTCGACGGCCTCCTGCACCACAGGCTGGAGGACGTGCGCGAGGCGTTGACGATCGACGAGTCGGTGCCGATCGTGACGTGTGACGCGCGGAACCGGCAGTCGACGAAGCAGACGCTCATCACGCTGGTCGAGCACGCCATGCGCCAGTGGATGTCCGTCCGCGCGGGCTGATCCGCTTTCGCCGGTACGACCGCACTGCGTTCGACGAGGCGGGTGCCACCTCCGGGTGCGGCGCTCGCCTCGTCGTCGTGTGCCGGGCCCGGTGATCCGCGGTGAGGGCCGGTCGACCGGCCCTCAGGCCTCGTCCACCAGCGCGGCGGACGTGACGCGGTGCAGGGGGAACCTCAGCACCTCTCCGTAGCTGTGGTCGTAGCCCTCCAGCACGCCGCCGCCCACCAGGTGCGGCTCGATCACGCGCTGCGCGGCCGTGCCGTGGGAGTCGACGAACCCGACCAGCACCCTGCGGCGGGCCCGCGCGGCCTGTTGCAGCAACGACAACGTGGCCGACGGCCCGGAGCCGAGGTGGCCGGGAACGGCGACGCGTTCACCCCGCGGTGTCGCGGCGGCCCGGTCGCCCGCCCGCACCAGCCTGACGAACTCGCCCAGCCGCTCGTCGGCCGGCACGGCCGGTGCCGGGGACCTGCGCGCCGACCGTTGCCTCGGCGTGGTCCGGCGGCCGCCCGGACGCAGGTCGAGGACCTGGCCGTCGGCACCCTCCGCCGCGGGGGCGAACCCGGCCGAGCGCAACCCGTCGAGCACCTCCGCCAGCGGCAGCGGGCTCACCAGCACCGTCGGCGCGATCCGGCGCAGCTCCAGCCGGGCGGCCTCCGGGTGCGCGAGGACCTCGCTGATCAGCACCGAGTCGTCGCACCGCAGGAACGAGCCGGCGACGCCGCCGCGCAGCCTCCCGTGCCGGCGCGCCGCGTCGTCGATCAGGTACGTCAGCGACTGCGGGACGGGCGTGCGCGAGCGGAGCTTGAAGAGCTCGTGCAGCTCGTCGGCGGTGCGCCCGGCGTCGAGGGCGCGGCGGACCGTCGGCTCGCTGATCCGGTAGACCGTCGCGCTGCCCGCCGACTCGACGTCCGCGACGAGCGCCATCTCGTCCGCGAGCTCCGGTTCGAGCCTGCCCGGCGCGACGACGGTGAGGTCGGCCTGCACCAGCACGTGGTCGAGCGGCGCCGGCAGCGCGTCCCCGAGTGCCTTCGCGGCGTGGCCGGGACCCTCGTCGAGCAGCACGCGGCCGGCGCTGGTGATCGCGCCGAGGGCGAGCACGCCGACGGCGGTGCCCTCCTCGACCGTCCAGCGCACCAGCTCGTCGCGCTGTCTCCCGCCCCGGCGCGGCGCCCGCCAGGCCAGCAGCGCGGCCAGGTCGGCGGGGTTCGCGACGGCGGTGCCCTTCGGGAACGCGGCGAGCGTCTCGAGGACCCACCGGCGGTCGCGGGGCGCCTGCGCGCGGCGGATCTCGTCGGCGAGCGCGGTGAGGAGCTTGTCCTTCTCGTCGCGGCGGCCGACCAGCGCGGGCAGCCGCGGCAGCTCCAGCCAGGCGTGCGCGAGCGTGGACCAGCGGACCTCGGTGGTCGCGGCGAGCCACACGTCGGCCTTGGTCGTCGGCACCCACTCCGGCTCGGCGGCCTCGGTGTTCGCGACCAGGTCGGCGCCGACCACCAGCTCGACGAGCAGGGCGGCCCTGCGTTCGTCGACGTCGAGGTCCTTCGCGGCCTTGCGCAGCTCCCGCACGCCCAGGCCGCCCGTGCGCAGCACCGGCGGCGGCTCGGCGGACCAGCTCGCGAGCAGGTTCTCGACGTGCCGGACCAGTTCCAGCGCCTCGCCGCCGCCGGTGGCGTCGACGCTCGTCTGCTGGAGGGTGCTCGTCTTCAGCTTCGGTTCGGTGACCTGGACCGGGCCCAGCGGGCGTTCGCCGCGCAACTGGAGCGCGATCTCCCGCGGCAGTTCGACGGTGCCGGGGTCGCGCCGCAGCAGCAGGCCCCTGGCCAGCAGCCGTTGCACGGGCGTCTCCGCCTTGTCGAGCGGCACGACCCGTGAGGCGTCCCTGGTGTCGCCGATCGGCGGCCCTGCGGCGAGCTTGCGGAGAACGCGCTGCTCGTCCTCGGTGATGCCGCCGAGGTCGTAGGCCTGCCCGGTCGCCCGGCCCAGGCCGCCGGGGTACGTGCCGAACGCCTCCCGCGTGACCGGGGGGATCGACAGCTCGTCGTCGCCCCACACGAGCGCGAGGGACCGGAGCCTGGCGACGGCCTGCTTGAGCGGCCTGGGCTTGACGTCGGGCCCGAGCAGGCCCGCGAGTGTGGCCAACGCCACGGGCTCGGTGTCCGCACCCTGGACGACCAGGGCCTCGAGCACGGCGAGCGTGAACGTGTCGAGGTCCTCGCAGGCGCGCGCGATCGACGCCCTGGTGCCGACCCGTGTCGCGAGCACGGACATATCGGCTGGTGGGGGCGTTGCCAGGTCGGGACGAGCGCGCAGCAGAGCCACGAGCGCGCTGTCGTCCTGGGCGCGCAACCAGTCGGCGAGAGTGATGCCGGACATTCTCACCACGGTATATGGGCCGGTGGAGAACTCGTCGTGCTCTGTCACACTTGTCGCGTCATCAGGCACCACCGAGGAGGAGATCGTGGCGAAAGGACGCCCTGGACGGGTCGACCCGCACTGGCCGGAAGGCCCGGAGGGCGGTCACCCCGTCACCGAGCTGACCAGTGACCTGCAGGGTGCGCTCTCGCCGTTCGGCACGGTGACGTTCCCGCTGCCGGTGGACGAGCTCCCGTACACCCACCCGGTGACCGAGATCAACAAGTCCTGAGTGGATTGTCAGACCGGCCTTAAGACTGGTCGAGTCGCGTGCGTTCCGCATTGGGGCCGGGGATAGGCTCACTTCCCGCGTGAGCAGCAATTCGTGGGAGGAAGAACGATGCCGGTCCCCGGCCCTGGTTACTCGATCACCGTTCGTCTGGAGGCGCCGCCGTCAGCGAGCGCCGCGGGTGACCTCACCTCGGCCGTCGGCCGCGCGGGCGGTGTGATCACGGCGTTCGACGTCGTGGAGTCGCACAACGACCGCGTCGTCATCGACCTCACCTGCAACGCCCTGTCGGCGAACCACGCCAAGGACATCACCGACACGCTGGAGACGCTGCCGGGCATCGTCGTCCGCAAGGTTTCGGACCGCACGTTCCTCGTGCACCTCGGCGGCAAGATCGAGATCTCGTCCAAGGTGCCGCTGCGCAACCGCGACGACCTCTCCCGCGCGTACACGCCGGGTGTCGCCCGCGTGTGCGAAGCCATCGCCAAGAACCCGGACGACGCGCGCCGCCTGACCATCAAGCGCAACACCGTCGCCGTCGTCACGGACGGGTCCGCGGTGCTGGGCCTGGGCAACCTCGGCCCCGCCGCCGCGCTGCCGGTGATGGAGGGCAAGGCGGCGCTGTTCAAGAAGTTCGCCGGCGTGGACGCCTGGCCGGTCTGCCTGGACACCCAGGACACCGAGGAGATCATCCGCGCGGTCGAGCTCATCGCTCCCGTCTACGGCGGCATCAACCTCGAGGACATCTCCGCGCCGCGCTGCTTCGAGATCGAGGCCCGCCTGCGCGAGAAGCTCGACATCCCGGTCTTCCACGACGACCAGCACGGCACGGCGATCGTCGTCGTCGCCGCCCTGCGCAACGCCCTGCGCGTGGTCGGCAAGGACATCAAGGACTGCCGCGTCACGGTCTGCGGCGTCGGCGCCGCGGGTTCCGCGATCATCCGGCTGCTCCAGGCGCAGGAGCCCGGCGACATCATCGCCGTGGACGTCGACGGCATCGTCCACCGCGACCGCCCCGGCCTGGACTCGAACCTGAAGTCGATCGCCGCCTCGACCAACAAGGACAACCAGTCCGGCCGCCTGCACGACGCCCTGGTCGGCTCGGACGTGTTCATCGGCGTCTCGGCCCCGAACCTCTTCGGCGCCGAGCAGGTCGCGACGATGGCCGAGGACGCCATCGTGTTCGCGCTGGCGAACCCGGACCCGGAGATCGACCCGATGGAGGCCCAGCAGCACGCCGCCGTCGTGGCGACCGGCCGCTCGGACTTCCCGAACCAGATCAACAACGTGCTGGCGTTCCCCGGCGTGTTCCGCGGCCTGCTGGACGCGCACGCCAGGACGATCACCGACGCGATGCTGCTGGCCGCCGCCGCGGCCATCGCCGACGTGGTCGACGGCGACCGCCTCAACGCGTCGTTCATCGTCCCGTCGGTCTTCGACAACACCGTGGCGCCCGCCGTCGCGGAGGCGGTGCGCAAGGCCGCGACCTCGTAGGAGGCCGGAGCCGGGCATACGATCGAGGCATGACCAAGCAGTTCACCCACCTGGACTCCCAAGGCGCGGCCCGCATGGTCGACGTCTCCGGCAAGGAGCAGACCACCCGGACGGCCGTGGCCACCGGCGTCCTGCACACGACCGCCGAGGTGGTGGCGCTGCTCGGCAGCGACGGCCTGCCCAAGGGCGACGCGCTGGCCACCGCCCGCATCGCGGGCATCATGGCGGCCAAGCGCACCTCGGAGCTCGTGCCGCTGTGCCACCCGATCGCGCTGTCGTCGGTGGTCGTGGACCTGGCCCTGGCCGACTCGGCCGTGCAGATCACGGCCACGGTGCGCACCACCGACCGCACCGGCGTGGAGATGGAGGCGCTGACCGCCGTCTCCGTCGCCGGGCTCACCCTGCACGACATGGTGAAGGCGGTCGACCCGGCCGCCTCGCTCGACGCGGTCAGGGTCGAGCGCAAGGAGGGCGGCAAGTCCGGTCTGTGGGTGCGCCCGTGAAGGCGGTGGTGATCACGGCCTCCAACCGCGCCGCGGCCGGGGTCTACGAGGACCGCAGCGGACCGCTGATCGTCGCCTGGCTGACCGACCGGGGCTTCTCGGTCTCCTCCCCGGTCGTCGTGCCGGACGGCGAACCGGTCCGCGAGGCGCTGGCCGCCGCGGTCGCCTCCGGTGCGGACCTCGTGCTGACCACCGGCGGCACCGGCATCAACCCGACCGACAAGACCCCCGAGGCCACCCGCGCGGTGCTGGACTACGAGGTGCCGGGCCTGGCCGACGTCATCCGCACGTCCGGCTGGCCGAGGGTGCCCGGCTCCGTGCTCTCGCGCGGCGTGGCGGGAGTCGCCGGCCGGACGCTGATCGTCAACCTGCCCGGGTCCACCGGAGGGGTGCGCGACGGCCTCGACGTGCTGTCCACCGTGGTGGAGCATGCGCTGGACCAACTGCGTGGAGGTGACCACTGATGGGCGTCGTGCTGCGGGCCGTCGTGACCGAGGAACCCCTGTCGGTCGAGGAACACGCCGAGCTCGTCGGCTCCGACCGGGCCGGCGCGGTGGTGACGTTCTCCGGCGTGGTCCGCGACCACGACGGCGGCCGCCCGGTGCTGGAGCTCGAGTACCACTCGCACCCGTCAGCCGATGACGTCGTCACCGAGGTCGTGGCCTCGCTCGCCGACCGGTACCCCGGGGTGCACGGCATCGCCGTGTCGCACCGGGTCGGGCCGTTGAAGATCGGTGACGTGGCGCTGGCCTGCGCGGTGGCCGCCGAGCACCGGGGGGAGGCGTTCTCGTTGTGCGCCGACCTCGTGGACGAGGTCAAGGCCCGGTTGCCGGTGTGGAAGCGGCAGGTGTTCTCGGACGGGTCGGACGAGTGGGTCAACTGTCCTTGAGCGGTGCGGCTGGTGGCTCGGTTGGCTGGTGCGCTCCGGCTGGTGCGCTCCGGCTGGTGCGCGTCGGCTGGGGCCGGTTGGTGGTGCGGGTCGGCTTGCTTCGGTCGGGTGCGGTTCCAGCGGGCCCCCGGCCAGTGTCCGCTCGGTCTTCCGGCCCGCGTTCGCTCGGCCTCCCGGCCTCCACCCGCTCGGCCTCTCGGCCCGCACCCGCCCGGCCTCCGGCCCGCGTTCGCCCGGCCTCCCGGCCACTCACACACCGGCCATTCCCGGCATCCGCTTCCGGCTCGCGCGTGCAAGCGACCCGACCGGCGCCCGGCCGGCCCCGGCCCGTGCCCGGAAACGCAGGCAGGGACCTCACCGTCGGGGGGAGCGGTGAGGTCCCTGGAGCTGCGTCAGTCCACGACTGCGGGACTGCGGTTCGTGCGGCCTGTCCTGGTCAGATCAGGATCTTGTGGCCCGGGAAGATCAGGTCGGGGTTCGTGACGAAGTCCTTGTTCTTCTCCACGATGGCCTGCCAGCCGCCGGCGACCTTGTTCGCGTCGGCGATCTTGGACAGGGTGTCGCCCGCCTTGATCTCGTAGTTGCCGTTCGGGTTCGACTTCGAGGTCGCCAGCGTCACCACCGGGGCCTGCTGCACCGGCGCGGCGGCCTGGCGCTGCTGCTGCGGCTTCGGCTGCGCCTTGCGCTGCTGGGCCGGAGCCTGCTGGGCCGGGGCGGTCTTGCGGGCCTGGCCCTGGTAGGCGCCGATCCGCTTGCTGCACGACGGCCAGGCCTGCGCGCCCTGGGAGGCGAGCACGCGCTCGGCCACCGCGATCTGCTGCTCACGGGAGGCGCTGGCGGGGTTGCCCGCACCGCCGTGGCCCTTCCACGTCTGCATCGAGAACTGGAGACCGCCGTAGTAGCCGTTGCCGGTGTTGGCGGCCCAGTTGCCACTGGCCTCGCACTGCGCGAGTGCGTCCCAGTCCATTCCAGGGGCGGCGTTGGCGGTGCCAACGGCCAGGCCCAGAGGGGCACCGGCGATGATGCCGGCGACCGCGACCTTGGCGATAGTGCGAGCGGCGGAACCCTGCTTGCCCTGCTTGCCTCGGTTGAAAGCCATGTGCCTCTCGTCCCACCACACCTGCGGTCAGGAACTCGGGTTCGGGGCCCGGTGCGTTCCTGCGTCCCAGTCCGGCGGTTTCTCTCGCTCGGGGTTTGTGCCGGAGAACCCTCGGACTGGGTTCGGTGTCGGTCCTCCGGTGGTGCTCGTGGCTGGTCGGGGCCAGCCGAGGAGCGACCGTACGTAACCGGCGGCGCGCTCTCCAAATGTTTCGACACGTGACGGGTATCACAGTAACGGTTTGGAACGTTGTAGGATTGCTACAAAAGTGCAGCTCAAAGGCTACGTTATCGGTCTGTTTCCATTCTGAGATCGACCGAGACAAATCACGGAAAGTGAGGCGTGGCTCACGGTCGTTGGGCCATTCGCGAGCCCACCGGACACGCCTGAGGGACGAAGATCTGGAGCATGAGAATCGACGCGCTCCGGCGGGCGCTCGCCTCCCGGCCGGGCTTGGCCGTGCCCTTCGACGCACTGGTCGACGCCGTCTGGGGCGAGCGGCTGCCCGCGAACCCGCGGCAGGCGTTGCGCAACCTCGTGCAGCGGCTGCGCGCCACCGAGCAGGTCGTCACCGAGCCCGGTGGCTACCGGCTGGTGCTGCGCGGGCCGGGGCCCCGGCAGCTGCCCGCCGACCTGCCGGACTTCGTCGGGCGCGCGGACGAGATCGCCGCGGCGCTGGGCAGCACGGCGCCGGTGCTCGCGATCACCGGGCCGCCGGGGGTCGGCAAGACCTCGCTCGCCGTCCACGTCGCGCACCGGCTGAGCGAGCGGTTCCCGGACGGCCAGTTGCACGTGAACCTCCGCGCGTTCGCCGAGGGCGCCACGGTGACGCCGCAGCAGGCGCTGCACCGGTTCCTGCGCGCGCTCGGCGCCGAGGACATCCCGGTCGAGCTGAGCGCGCAGGTGGAGCTCTTCGGGCGGATGACGGCGGGTCGCGCGGTGCTCGTGGTCATCGACAACGCCACGCCGGACCTGATCGGCCCGCTGCTGCCCGCGGGCCCGAACAGCCGGGTGATCGTCACCAGCCGCGCGGACTTCGCCGGGTACGAGCAGGTCAAGGTGGCCGTGTTCACCGAGGACGAGGCGCAGGAGCTCCTCACCAGGATGCGGATCTCCGGTTCGCCGGACGACCGCGCGGAGCTCGTCCGGCTCTGCGCGCACCTGCCGCTCGCGTTGCGCATCGCCGCCGCGAACGTGTCGGCCGGCCACCTCGTCGACTACCTGGCGGACCTGCGCGGTGACGACCGGCTGGGCGCGCTGGAGATCGAGGGCGACGCGGCCGTCGACGCCGCGTTCGAGCACTCCTACGAAGCCCAGCCCGCCCGCGCGCGCCGGTTGTTCCGGTTGCTCGGGCTCATCCCGGGGCAGGACTTCGGTGCCGAGGCCGCGACGGCGTTGCTCGGGAGCCCGGCCGACGAACCGCTCCGGCAGCTCGTCGCCGCGAACCTGGTGCAGCGCAACGGGGACAGGTACGGCCTGCACGACCTGATCCGCATGTACGCGCTGCGCCTGACGACGGGCGAACCGCGCACGAGGCTGCTCGACTACTACCTCCTCAACGCCGAGGCGGCGGCCAGGACGATCAACCCGGACTTCGCCCGCATGCCGCTGCCGCCGCTGCCGGACGACCTCCCGCGGCACGAGTTCGCGACCAAGGAGGCCGCGATCGCGTGGTTCGACGCGGAGCGCGGCAACATCGTCGCCGCCATCCCGCACGCCGGCGCCGCGCCGGTGGCGTGGCTGCTCGCGGACATGCTGCGCGGCTACTTCTACTTCCACTCCTACCGCGTCGACTGGTTCGTGGCGGCGCGGGCGGGTCTCGCGGCCGCGGAACAAGCCGGTGACGTGCTGGCGCAGGCCGTCATGCACGGCAGCGTCGGCCTCGCCCACTTCGCGGCGAGCCAGCTCGCGGACGCGGTCGTGGAGTTCGGCCGGGCGCGGGCGCTGCTGAAGCAGCACCCCGACGACCGGATGCTGGTGTCGTTGCTGATCAACAGCGGCCTCGCCTACCGGGAGCTCGGCCGGCTGCGCGAGGGCGTCCAGGTCCTCACCGAGGCCGGGGAGAGGCAGCCGGACAACATCGCCGCGGCGTTCAACCTGGGCGGCATCTACCTGGAGCTGGGTCCGCTGTCCGCGTCGCTCGCCAACGTCAGGCGCGCGCTCGACCTCACCGGGAGTCCCGAGATGGCCCACGCCCGGCTGTTCGCGCTGGACGCCTTGGTCGAGGTGTTCGAGACGATGGGGGACTTCGACCAAGCCGCGCGGACCGTCGAGGAGGCCGCGGCGCTGCGGGCGCAGCTCCCGCCCGAACTGTCGCACCGGACGAGCTTCTACTCGGCGACCGCGCTCACGGCGTTGAGCCGCGGCCGGTACCAGGAGGCCCTGGACGCCTTCCTGAAGACGCTGGAGGTCGCGCAGGAGGAAGGCAGGCAGCGGGAGGAGGCCGACCTCCACGACAGCATCGGGGACGCGCACCGCGGGCTCGGCGACGTCAGCCGGGCGCTCGCCTCCCACGGCGAAGGGCTCGCGATCGCCGTCAAGAACGGCTACCTGCGCGGCGAGGTCGACAACCTCGCCGGACTCGCCGCCGACCACCACGCGGCAGGAGAGCTCACCGAGGCGTTGAAGCTCGCGCGGCTGGCGAGAGAACGCGCGGAGAGCGGCGAGCTGCGGGTGCGCCTCGTCCGCGTGCTCGTCATCACGGCGGGCATCCAGCGCTCGCTCGGCGACCACGCCGCCGCGGACGCCACGGCTCGGGAGGCGCGGGCGCTCGCCGAGGAGACGGAGTGCCGCCTGTGGGACCGGGAGCTGCGCGAGGTGCTGGCTCAGCCGCCCGCGAACGGCGGCAGCACGTCGAGCTGAGAACCCGCCGGCACGGGCGTCGCCGGGTCGCGCACCGCGACGCCGTCCAGCAGGAAGCTCGACGCGGCGAGGACCTTGCCGAGCCGGGAGCCGTGGCGTTCGCCGATGGTGCTCACCACGAGCGCCACGGTGGGCTCCGCGGCGTCGAGCACCAGGTCCTCGCCGGCCACCCCGGCCGCGGCGCGCGCGCCCGCGAAGTAGCGGATCTTCACGGCGGTCCCGGAAGAGGTCACGGTCATCCTCCGATAGCGCTCATGGGACGGTCGGGCTGGCTGAAGCCCGCGTCGTTGATGCCGTGACCGGCGGCCTTGGCCCACATCGTGGCGCGCCAGGCGTCGGCGATGGCGGCGTCGGGGGAGCCGTCGCGCAGCAGCGCGCGGAGGTCGGTCTCGCCCTTGCTGAACAGGCAGTTGCGGATCTGGCCGTCCGAGGTGAGCCGGGTGCGGTCGCAGGCGGCGCAGAACGGCCTGGTCACCGACGCGATCACGCCGACGACCGCGGGGCCGCCGTCGACCAGCCAGCGCTCGGCGGGCGCGCCACCGCGCGGGACCTCCGACGGGGTCAGCGTGTACGCGGACGAGAGCATCGTGAGGATCTCATCGGCCGTGACCATGTTCGCGCGCGTCCAGCCGTGCTGCGCATCGAGCGGCATCTGCTCGATGAACCGCAACTGGTAGCCGTTCTCGACGCAGAACCGCAGCAGCGGGACGGCCTCGTCCTCGTTCACCCCGCGCATCAGCACGGAGTTGACCTTCACCGGCTCCAGCCCGGCCTCGCGGGCCGCGTCGAGGCCGTCGAGCACGTCCGTGATGCGGTCGCGCCTGGTCAGCGTGGCGAACTTCTCGGGGTCGAGGGTGTCGAGCGAGATGTTGATCCGGTTCAGGCCGGCGTCCTTCAGCGACTGCGCCCGGCGGGCGAGCCCGATGCCGTTCGAGGTCATCGACATGCGCGGGCGCGGCTCCAGCTCGGCCGTCGCGGCGATGACCCGCTCCAGGCCCCGCCGCAGCAACGGCTCACCGCCGGTGAAGCGGATGTCCGTGACGCCGAGGTCGACCACGGCGATCCGGATGAGCCGGATCAGCTCGGCGTCGGTGAGCAGCTCGTCCTTCTGCAGCCAGTCGAGGCCCTCGGCGGGCATGCAGTAGGTGCAGCGCAGGTTGCAGCGGTCGGTCAGCGAGACCCGCAGGTCCTTCGCGACCCGGCCGAACCTGTCGGCGAGCAGCGGCGTGTCCGGACGTGCGGACACGTCGGGGGTGCCGCGCACGATGGGTAGTCCCAACTCCACTGCTGTCACCTTGTTCAGCTTAATGAACAATTCCTTGTAGGTGACTCCACAACCGAGGTTTCTCACTTTCTGTCCCTTGGTGCATCCCTCCAAGGAATTGTCTTAGTGGCTAAGATGTTCGACATGGAACCTGATGCCCTGGAGAGGTTCACCTGGTACATGCGGGAGCAGAGCGCGCTCACCGTCATGTTCCACGCGCGGGTCGCCGAGCAGATGGGCCTGTCCGCGACCGACGAGAAGTGCCTCGACCTCGCCATGCGGGCGGACGGACCGCTGACCGCCGGCCGCATCGCCGAGCTCTCCGGCCTCTCCACCGGCGCCGTCACGGGTGTCATCGACCGCCTCGAACGGGCCGGTTTCGTCCGCCGCGTCCGCGACCCGCACGACCGCCGCAAGGTCCTGGTCGAGGTCACGCCCGGTGACCTGGAGAAGTTCGGGGCCCCGTTCGAGAAGGCCCGCGACAGCATGGTCGAGGTGCTCGAGCAGTTCGACGCCGATGAACTTCGGGTGATCGAGCGTTACCTGAGGCTCCAGACCGAGACGTTCCGCAGGCGCGTGATCGATACTTAGGCCATGTGGCACTACTTGATGGACATGGACGGGGTCCTCGTGCACGAGGAGCACCTGATCCCCGGCGCCGATGAGTTCGTCGCGGAGCTGCGCGCTTCCGACACACCGTTCCTCGTGCTCACCAACAACTCCATCTACACGCCACGGGACCTGCGCGCGCGTCTGCTGCGCACCGGCCTGGACATCCCGGAGTCGTCGATCTGGACGTCCGCGCTGGCCACGGCCAAGTTCCTCGACTCGCAGCGCCCGAACGGCTCCGCGTTCGTCATCGGCGAGGCGGGCCTCACCACCGCGCTGCACGAGATCGGCTACGTGCTGACCGACCGCGACCCGGACTACGTGGTGCTCGGCGAGACCCGGACCTACAGCTTCACCGCCATCACCAAGGCCATCCGCCTGGTCGAGGAGGGCGCGAAGTTCATCGCGACCAACCCGGACGCGACCGGTCCGTCGCGGGAGGGCTCGCTGCCCGCGACCGGCGCCGTGGCGGCGTTGATCGAGCGCGCGACCGGCCGTGCGCCGTACTACGTGGGCAAGCCGAACCCGTTGATGATGCGGTCGGCGCTGCGCGCGCTGGGCTCGCACTCGGAGAACGCGCTGATGATCGGCGACCGGATGGACACCGACGTGCGCTCGGGCCTGGAGGCGGGGCTGTCGACCATCCTCGTGCTGTCCGGCATCTTCACCTCCGAGCACGCCGAGATGTACCCGTACCGCCCGACGCGCGTGCTCAAGTCGATCGCGGAGCTCGTCGGTCACTCCGCGGACCCGTTCGGCGACTGGACTGACCACTGACGCGCGAGGGTTCATCACCTATCGTCGCGGAGGTGGACACGGATCGACGCCCGATGTACGTCGTAGGCGACGTGCACGGGCACCTCGCCGAGCTGATCAGAGCGCTGCACGCCGCACAGTTGTGCGACGAGGAGGGGCACTGGACCGGCGGTGAGGCCGAGCTGTGGTTCCTCGGCGACTTCGTGGACCGCGGACCCGACGGCGTGGGCGTGATCGACCTGGTCATGCGCCTCGGCGAGGAGGCGGCGCGGGCGGGTGGCTCGGTCAACTCGCTGATCGGCAACCACGAGGTCCTGCTGCTCGGCATGTACCGGTTCGGCGACGAGCAGGTGCCCGACAGCATGGGGCCGCGGTCGTTCGCGCGGAGCTGGCTGCTCAACGGCGGGCTGCGCAGCGACCAGGACCGGCTGACCGAGGCCCACGTCGAGTGGCTGACGACGCGGCCGGTGCTGAAGCTGCGCGACGACCACCTGCTGATGCACTCCGACACGGTGGCCTACCTCGAATGGGGGTCCTCGATCGAGGAGGTCAACGAGGCGGTCCGGCAGGTCCTCAAGAGCGACGACCTCGTCGAGTGGTGGGAGTGCTGGCGCAAGATGACGACCAGGTACGCCTTCCGCGGTCCCCAGGGGCCGGAAATCGCGGACGAGCTGCTCGCGACCCTCGGCGGCACCACGATCGTGCACGGCCACAGCGTCATCGCCGACCAGCTCGGGGTGCCGCCGGACCAGATCGACGGACCACTCGTCTACGCCGGCGACAAGGTGCTGGCGATCGACGCGGGGCTCTACAGCGGCGGTCCGTGCCTGGTCGTGCCCTTGCCATACGCCGGAGCCTGACTACGGTCGGGCAGATGACCGCCAGGCATCCCTCGGCCAGCTACTCCTCGGGCACGTCCGCCGCCCCGCTGCTGGGTGACACGATCCACGCGAACTTCGCCGCGACCGTGGCGCGCTTCGGCGACCGCGAGGCACTTGTCGACAAGGCCACAGGCCGGCGGTGGACCTACGCGGAGCTCAGCGACGAGGTGGACCGGGCCGCCGCCGGGCTGGTGGCGCTCGGCGTGCGCAAGGGCGACCGCGTCGGGATCTGGGCGCCGAACTGCGCCGAGTGGGTCTTCGTGCAGTACGCGACGGCCCGCGTCGGCGCGATCCTGGTCAACGTCAACCCGGCGTACCGGGTGCACGAGCTCGAGTACGTGCTGAACCAGGCGGGCATCCACACGCTGGTCTCCGCGCGGTCGTTCAAGACCTCGGACTACGCGGCGATGATCGACGAGGTCCGCCCGCGGTGCCCCTCGCTGCGGCACGTGGTCTTCGTCGACGACCCGCGGTGGGCCGCCGCCGAGATCCCCGACGTCGAGCTGGACCGCGACGACCCGATCAACATCCAGTACACGTCCGGCACCACGGGCTTCCCCAAGGGCGCGACGCTGTCGCACCACAACATCCTCAACAACGGCTACTTCGTCGGCGAGCTGATCAACTACACCGAGCACGACCGCATCTGCGTGGTGCCGCCGTTCTACCACTGCTTCGGCATGGTGATGGGCAACCTCGCCGCCACCAGCCACGGCGCGTGCGTCGTCATCCCCGCGCCGGCGTTCGACCCGGCGAAAACCCTTGCGGCGGTGCAGGAAGAGAAGTGCACGTCGCTCTACGGCGTGCCGACGATGTTCATCGCCATGCTCGACCTGGCCGACGACTACGACCTGTCGTCGTTGCGCACCGGCATCATGGCGGGCTCGCCGTGCCCGGTCGAGGTGATGAAGCAGGTCGTCGAGCGCATGGGCATGACCGAGGTCTCCATCTGCTACGGCATGACGGAGACCTCGCCGGTGTCCACGCAGACGCGCGTCGACGACTCGCTCGACCGTCGCGTGGGGACGGTCGGGAGGGTCGGACCCCACCTGGAGGTCAAGGTGGTCGACCCGGAGACGGGCCGCACCGTGCCGCGCGGGGTGCCGGGGGAGCTGTGCACGCGCGGCTACTCGGTGATGCTCGGCTACTGGGACGAACCGGAGAAGACGGCGGAGGCGGTCGACCGGGCGGGCTGGATGCACACCGGCGACCTCGCCGTGATGGACGACGCCGGGTACGTCAACATCACCGGCCGAATCAAGGACATGGTCATCCGCGGCGGTGAGAACGTCTACCCGCGAGAGATCGAGGAGTTCCTCTACACGCACCCGGACGTGCTCGACGCCCAGGTGATCGGCGTGCCGGACGCGAAGTACGGCGAGGAGCTGATGGCCTGGGTCCGGATGCGCGAGGGCGCCGCGCCGCTGACCTCGCAGGCCGTCCGCGAGTTCTGCGCGGGCAGGCTCGCCCACTACAAGATCCCCCGCTACGTGCACGTGGTGGAGGAGTTCCCGATGACGGTGACGGGCAAGATCCGCAAGGTGGAGATGCGGGCCAGGGCCGTGGAGCTGCTGGGCCTCGACGACGGCGTCCGCCACGCCTGAGCCGTCACGGGACCTCGACGATCTCCTTGCCCAGCGGCACCAGCGAGACCTTGACCAGCTTGAAGTTGGCGACACCGAGCGGGATGCCGATGATCGTCACGCACAGCGCGATGCCCGTGACGACGTGGCCGATCGCGAGCCAGAACCCGGCGACGACGATCCAGATGACGTTGCCCAGCAGGGACCCGGTGCCCGCGCCCGGCTTGTCCACGACCTCGCGGCCGAAGGGCCAGAGCGCGTAGTTCGCGATGCGGAACGACGCGATCCCCCACGGGATCGTGATGATCAGGATGCAGCAGATGAGGCCGGCCACGGCGTAGCCGACGGCCATCCAGAACCCGGCGAGCACCAGCCAGATCACGTTCAGGAGGAGTCGCATGCCTTCAATCTAAGCTCAAGCCATGAAGTGGGGTGTGATCGCAACAGGCGGAATCGCGCAGACCGTCACCGCCGACATGCTGAAGGTCCCGGACGTCGAGGTGCTCGCGGTGTCCTCGCGTGACGTCACGAGGGCGCAAGCGTTTGCCGACCGGTTCGGCATCAAGCGCGCGTACGGCGACTACCGCGAGCTGCTGCGCGACGAGGACGTCGAGATCGTCTACGTCGCCACGCCGCACGCCCAGCACCACGAGGTCACCCTCGCGGCGCTCGACGCCGGCAAGCACGTGCTGTGCGAGAAGCCCATCGGCCTCTCGGTCGCCCAGGCCGAGGAGATGGTCGAGCGGGCCCGCGCGCGGAAGCGCTTCCTGATGGAGGCCATGTGGACGCGGTTCAACCCGCTGGTCCGCAAGGTCCACGAGGCCGTCCGCGCCGGTGAGATCGGCGAGGTGCGGACGATCCGCGCGCACTTCGGCTTCCGCCACCCCTTCGACGCGGGCGACCGCCTGTGGGCGAGGGAGTCCGGTGGCGGCTCGGTCCTCGACCTCGGCGTCTACCCGATCGCGCTGGCCCACCAGCTCCTCGGCCCGCCGACGCACATCGCCGCGCACGGCGGCCTCGCTCCGTCCGAAGTGGACACCGACGCCGGGATCCTGCTCGGTTACGCCAACGGCGCGCACGCCCTGCTGAGCAGCTCGCTCGTCGCGAACACCGGCTGCGCGGCGGAGATCGTCGGCACCGAGGGCTCCATCGAGATCCCCGACCCGATGTACAACCCGACCAGGGTCCTCATCAACGGCGTCGAGCACACGACCGAGGACATGGGCTACCGGCACCAGATCCACGAGGTCGAGATCTGGGTCGGCCAGGGCGGCGTCGAGCACTCCGACATGCCGTGGCAGGCGACGCTGGAGATCATGGCCACCGTGCAGGAGGTGCTGAGCCAGCTCGGTGTCGACTACGGAGCCGCCGGGTAGGCGGTCCGGCCGCGGCGGTGGCCGTGCACAGGCTCGGGCACGTCCGCGCCACCGGCCACTGGTCGTACGTCACGGAGGCGCGGACCTGGTTCGCCGCCGAGTGGTGTTCTCCGGCAGCCGCAACGACTTCCGGCAGATCCCAGCAGAAGATCGTGCGGTAGCCGGGGTTGCCGTCGACGCAGGGGTGCAGGTCTTCCCTGAGCCCCACCGCGTCGAGCCGGCACTTCAGTCCACCACGTCCTGGCTGAAGCCGATGTCCGCCGGGTTCCAGAACCGGGCGTTGCCCTTGGTGCACAGGCGCAACGGGTGGAATCCCGGCCGCTGCTCCACGTCACGCCTCCATCGTGGCTCTGGCGACCCGGACGACGGCGTCCATCGCGCTGTCGAGGTCGCCGCTCGGCATCAGCAGGTGGCTCAGCGCGAGCCGCACGGTCGTCTCCGCCGTCAGCCGCACGTGCCTGCCGGGGAAGTGCTCGCTGAGGTGCCGCTCGACGACCTCGGTCGCCTGGAACAGCACGGGATGGCCGCGGATCGTGAGGAACGGCAACAGGTCCTCGGCGTCCTGCCCGGTCAGCACGGCGGAGACCAGCCGGTCCTTCTCGGTCTGCTCGAAGGTGAAGCGGAACGCCGCCCGCATCGCCTCCCAGGGGTCCGGGTCCTGCCGGAGCCGGGTCGTGATCCCGGTGAGGTACTCCTCGGTCCGCCACGCGGCGACGGCCTGGACGAGCTTCTCCTTGTTGCCGAACTCGTTGTAGACGGTCTGCCTGCTCACCCCGGCGCGGCCGGCGACCTCGATCATGCGCAACCCGTGGAACCCGTGGGCGGCGAGGAGGTCCGCGGCCGCGTCGAGTAAGAGTTCGGTGACGTCGCTCACGCTGCCAGCTTTACACAATTACAGCCTTTGTAAAGACGTAGAGTCGGGTTCCGTGCCGTTCACCGTGGGTTTCGACCTGGACATGACCCTCATCGACCCGCGACCGGGCATGGCGGCGGTGCTGAACGAGGTGGGCGCCCGCACCGGGCACGCCCTCGACGGCGAGCACTTCGCGGCGAACCTCGGCCCGCCGCTCGACATGGTCTACCGCGAGATGGGCGTGCCGGAGGACGAGATCCCGGACCTGGTCTCGCTCTTCCGCGCCCTGTACCCCGGCGTCGTGATCCCGGCGACGGTCGCGCTGCCAGGCGCCGCCGCGGCGCTGCAGTGCGTGCGCTCGCTGGGCGGGTCGACCATGGTCGTCACCGGCAAGTACCGCAAGAACGCGGCGCTGCACCTGGAAGCTCTCGGCTGGGAGGTCGACCACCTCTACGGCGAGCTGTGGGCGACGGGCAAGGCCGAGTCGCTCAAGCTGCACGGTGCCGCGATCTACGTGGGCGACCACGTCGGTGACATGCGAGGTGCCGAGGCCGCCGGAGCCCTCGGCGTCGGCGTGGTCACCGGGCCGTGCTCGCGCGCGGAGCTGACCGGGGCGGGCGCCGCGGTCGTGCTGGAGGACCTGCGCGAGTTCCCGGACTGGCTCAGGACCTCCTCCGGCGTGCTCTCCTGACCACCGCGATGATCCCAAGCGCCAGGCCCACCGCCGGCAGGTAGGTGGCGGCGACGTTGAGCCACAGCGGCAGGTCGCCGTGGCCCGTGGCGAAGAGCACGAAGACCGCGATGATCGCCAGCACGCCTGCGGCGAACAGGCCCACGGCCAGCGGCAACAGCTTCGGAGCGGTCATGACCGGGATGCTAGTCGCGCTAACGGAGGTGCCCTCCGCCTGGTCTTCTGGCTACTCTGGTGGGACGCGTCCTGGGTACGCCCCCGGGCGCGTTCGTTGTGCTACGAGCTTGGGAATGGTGAGCGCGGTGCCGACCGGCAAGGTCAAGTGGTACGACACGGAGAAGGGCTTCGGGTTCGTCACCCAGGACGGTGGCGAGGACGTCTACGTCCGCAAATCCGCACTGCCCCCCGGTGTCACCGGGTTGAAGGCCGGTCAGCGCATCGAGTTCGGCATGGCGGAGGGCCGCCGCGGCCCGCAGGCGCTGTCGGTGCGCCTGGTAGACCCGCAGCCGTCCGTCGTCGAGGCGCGCCGCCGTCCCGCGGAGGAGCTGCACGGCCTGATCGAGGACATGATCAAGCTGCTGGAGAACAAGGTCCAGCCCGACCTGCGCCGCGGCCGGTACCCGTCCGACAAGAAGAACATGAAGCTGATCGCCGAGGTCGTCCGGGCGGTGGCGCGGGACCTCGATCCGTAACAGGATCGGCGGCATGTCTGACGCGGACCGGATCGTCGAGTTCGTCTACGAGGTCGGCCAGCTCAAGCGCCTGCCGCGGGCCGGGTGGCTCTTCGCCGGGGTGCCGCACCCCGAGTCGGTGGCCGCCCACTCGTTCCGGGTGGGCGTGCTGGCGCACGCGATCGCCGTGCAGGAGGGCGCGAACCCGGACCGGGCGGCGACGCTGGGCCTGTTCCACGACGTGCCGGAGGCGCGGACCGGCGACCTCCCGTACGTCGGCAAGCTCTACGTCGGCCTCAAGGTACCGCCGCAGCAGGTGGCCGCCGACCAGGTCCGCCACCTGCCCGCACCGCTCGCCGCCCACGTCGAGCAGCTGATCGCCGAGCACGAGGCGGCCAAGGACGGCGACCACACGCCGGAGGCGCGCTGCTCACGTGACGCGGACAAGCTGGAACTGCTGTTGCAGGCCAGGGAGTACCAGGCCGCCGGCGTCACGAAGATGGAGCGCTTCATCCAGACCAACCGGGACGCGGTGGTCACCGACACCGGCAGGGCGCTGCTCGACAGCGCTCTGCGGATCGCGCCCAGCCAGTGGTGGGAGGCGTTCGGCGAGCGCTGATCAGCGGGTGACGTCGACGACCCACGAGCCGCGCATCAGCGGCTGACCGGTCTCCAGCACCGCGCCGGCCGCCTCGTGCACCTCGATGCGCAGCAACTGGTCGGAGTCGTCCGGCACGGCCAGCGTGTAGGTGTAGTTCTCACCCTTGCCGAGCAACGGCGAGGTGCAGCCCTCCTGGACGCGGGCGGCGTTCTCGTACACGCACACGACCTCCCAGAGGCCGTCGGCGAGCTGCCCGTCCACGGAGATCTGCACGACCTCGCCCGGCGGCACCCTGAGCGTGCCCGGCGGGTTCTTCTCCGCGCAGTTGGAGCCCTCGAGGTCGCAGTAGATCGTCGGCTCGATGCGGATGGTCTTGCCGTTCGCGTAGAACGTGACCTCCGGGTCGTGCCGCGGCAGGGCGCCGCACCCGGTCAGCACGAGAACGCTGGCGGCCAGGACGAGAGCAAGTCGACGCACGTCAGCAGCCTACGGGGTGGCCGGAGCGGGCCTGCGGACGAGCCTGTGCAACGACGTCCCGTTGCGGTACAGCCAGGTCTGGGCCAGACCCAGCGCGAGCAGGACCGACACCACCAGGAAGCCGATCCGGAACGTCGGCGGCAGCAGCACGCCCAGCGCGCCGCCGAAGACCCAGGCGAGCTGCAGCACCGTCTCGGAGCGGCCGAACGCCGACGCGCGCGAGGCGTCGGGCAGGTCGTCCTGGATCACCGCGTCCAGGCTGATCTTGGCGAGTGAGGACGCCGTGGCGCCCAGCAGGCCGACGACCGCCGCGGTCACCAGGCCCGGCAGCGCGGCGGCGACGATCGTGGCGGCCAGCGCCGTGCCGACGCAGGCGAGGACCACCTCGTCAGGCTTGCCGAAGTGCTGACGCGCGCCGATCGCGTTGCCGAGGAAGCTGCCGACGCCCGCGGCACCGGCGATCACGCCGAGCAGCAGGAGCTGCCGGACCGCGTCGCCCTCGGTCTGCTCGCGCACCACGAAGGCCGCGAAGAGCGTCAGGAACCCGGTCAGCACGCGGATGGAGCCGTTGCCCCACAACGCCACCACGATGTGACGCGACATGCGCTGCTTCGCCGGCCTCGGCCGCAGCGTCGCCGGGACCTCGCCCTCGGTCACCTCGACCCACGACGGGATCCTCATGCAGAACCACGCGTTCACCAGCGACAGCACCGCGGTGAACCACAGCGCGCCGGGCGAGCCGAAGACGTTCGCGCAACCCGCGGCGACCGCGCCGAAGACCGCGCCCGCCGCGAGGCCGAAGACGGTCATGCGGGCGTTGGTCTTCGACAGCGTGATCTCCGGCGGCAGCACGCGCGGGGTGATCGCGGACTTGAGCACGGTGAACGACTTGCTGAGCACCATGCTGCCGAGCGCGGCCGGGTACAGCAGCCAGTTGTCGAAGTTCAGCGCCATCACGACCGACAGCCCGATCCGCAGCACGCAGGAGGCGGCCAGCGCGAGCCGCCGGCCCCGCTGGATCCGGTCGAGCAGCGGGCCGATGACCGGCGCGATCAACGCGAACGGCGCGACCGTGATCAGCAGGTAGAGCGCGACCTTGGTCTTGGACTCCGCGGACGCCGCCGAGAAGAAGAGGGTGTTGGCCAGCGCCACGGCCATCGCCGCGTCGGCGGCGTAGTTCATCATCACCGCGTACGTGACCGACGACATGCCGGACTTCTTGGCGCCGTCGGCGTGGGCCGCGCGCCGGAACGCCGCCACCGCCTGCTGCGAGAGCTGCTTGCCGCGGAACCACGCGACGCGGGTGACGGTGAGCTTCTTCGGCGGCTTGGGCGTCGGGGTGGTGTGCTGGCCGGGGTCCGGCAGCGGCCGGGTGTCCTGCGGACGGCGGGGAGGGGGCTCGAAACCGTGCCCGGACGACGCCCCGCGGCGCTCCCGCGGCCGGTACTCGTCGTCCTGCCACGGGTATCGCTTCGGAGGCTGTTCGTCGCTCCACCCGCGGTCGCCCGTCACACCGTCAATCCTGCCCCATCCCGGAGAACCGCACCCGGAAGATGGTCGGCCAGTTCTTGCCTGTGACCAGGAACTCGTCCGTTCCGGGGACGTGCGCGATGCCGTTGAGGACGTCGACGTCACCGGAGGGCTTGAGCGAGGACAGGTCGTAGGTGCCCCGCACCTGGCCGGTGGCCGGGTCGATGCGGACGATCTCGTCGGACTTCCACACGTTCGACCAGACCTCGCCGCCGACGCACTCCAGCTCGTTGAGCTGCTCGAGCGGCTTGCCGTCGCGGGTGACCCGCACGCTCCCGGTCTCGGCGAACGTCTTCGGGTCGCGGAAGGTCAGCTCCGCGGTGCCGTCGCTCATGACCAGGCGCCGGCCGTCGTCGCAGATGCCCCAGCCCTCGCCCTGGTAGCTCACGCGCCGGACCTCGGCCAGCGTCGCGCGGTCGCGCTCGATGGCGACGCCGTTGCGCCACGTGATCTGCCAGATGGTGTCGCCGACGACCGTGATGCCCTCGCCGAAGAGGTCCGGCGGGAGGTCGACCTTCCGGCGGACGTCGCCGCTCGACGGGTCGAGCGCGCGCATCGTCGACTGGCCCTCCAGACCGGTGCCCTCGTAGAGGACGCCGTCGACGAGTTCCAACCCCTGGGTGAACGCCGACGTGTCGTGCGGGATCTTCTGCAGGACTTCCACCTGCGGTTTTGTTTCCTGCTGGGTCGAACACGCGGCCAGGACCGCGACGAGAACCAGCCAGACGGGTGAGCGCACCCAACGGAGGGTGGCACGAGTTTTCGTCCCGGCGAAGACCTGCGGCACAATTCATCACGTGACCGCGACTGAGATGCTCCTCGACGCCGTTGATCTCGCCCGCGCAGCCGCGCAGGAGGAGGCGGGTGTGGACCGCGTCGGCGCTCACGTCGGAGTGCACGGCGAGGACGAGCACTCCGTGACGCACCTGTTCGAGGCCGAGCACGCCGGCTACCGCGGCTGGAACTGGGCGGTGACCGTCGCCCAGGCCGGCGAGGGCTTCCCGGTGTCCGTCAGCGAGGTCGTGCTGCTGCCCGGCGAGGACGCGCTCGTCGCGCCCGAGTGGGTGCCGTGGAGCGAACGGGTCCGCGCCGGCGACCTCGGCGTCGGCGACCTGATGCCGCCCCGCGAGGACGACCCGCGCCTGGTCGAGGCCTACGTGCACTCCGACGACCCCGCCGTCGAGGAGGTGGCGCTGGAGATCGGCCTCGGCCGGACCCGCGTCCTGTCCCGCGAGGGCCGCCTCGACGCCGCGGAGCGCTGGGCGGCCTCCGAGTTCGGCCCGAAGTCCGACATGGCCCGCAGCGCCCCCGCGCACTGCGGCACCTGCGGCTTCTACACCCGCGTCGCCGGCGCGTTCGGCGCCGCGTTCGGCGTGTGCGCGAACGAGATCGCTCCCGCGGACGGCCACGTCGTGCACGTCGAGTACGGCTGCGGCGCGCACTCGCAGGTCGAGGTCGACATCAGCCCGATGGTGCCGGTCGCCGACCTCGTCTACGACGACGCCCAGCTGGACGTCTCCGAGTGACCGACCCGTTCGGGACCGAGGCCCTGCGCACCTCGGTCCTCGCCGCGTGGCGTGGTTCGCCCACCCGCTTCCGCGAGGACGCGAACGCCGAGGAGGACCTCCGGCTCGGTGGCTACCGGGACCGCCTGCTCGTCGAGCTCGCCCAGAACGCGTCCGACGCCGCTGGCTCCGAGCCCGGCGTGTTGCGGATCACCCTGGTCGACGGCGAGCTGCGGGCCGCGAACACGGGCGCTCCGCTGACGGCCGCCGGCGTCGCCGCGCTGGCGTCGCTGCGGGCCTCGTCAAAGGAGTCCGGGGTCGGGCAGTTCGGCGTGGGCTTCGCCGCCGTGCTGGCCGTGACCGACGCGCCGCGGGTGGTCTCCGAGTCCGGTGGCGTGGAGTTCTCCGCCGCGCGCACGCGCGCCGAGGTGCCGGAGCTCGCGTCCGAGCGCGGCGGCGACGTGCCGGTGCTGCGCCTGGTGTGGCCGTGCTCCGAACCGGTGCCGGAGGGGTTCGCGACCGAGGTCCGGCTGCCGCTGAAGGTCGACCTCTCGCTCGACGACCTGGCCGCCGAGGTGCCCGACCTGCTGCTGGCCCTGCCGGGGCTGCGGCGAATCGAGATCGGTTCCCAGTCGTGGGAGCGCTTCGTCACCGCGGACGGCGTGGTCACCGTCGGCTCGGCGCGCTGGCTCGTCGAGCGCGCCGTCGGCGAGCTCCCCGCCGAGCTGGTGCAGGGCGTCGAGCACCGTCCGCAGTGGACTGTCTCGTGGGCGTACCCGCTGGACGGGCCGCTGGGGGACGACGTGCTGCACGCGCCGACCCCGACCGACGAGCGCCTGTCGTTGCCCGCGCGGCTGATCGCCACGGTGCCGGTCGAGCCGTCCCGCCGCCGGATCCTGCCGGGCGCCGCCGCCTGGACGGTGCTCGACGCCGCCGCCGCGGTGTACCCGGCCCTGGTCGCGCGGGTTCCCGCCGTGGAGCGGACCGCGCTGGTGCCGTTGCCGGGCTTCCCGCTGTCCGAAGTGGACGATCGGTTGCGGACGGCGGTGCTGCGGTCCCTGCGCACCGCCTCGTGGCTGCCGCTGGCGTCCGGCGAGTGGATCGCGCCGGCCCGCGCCCGCGTGCTGGACGTCGGGTCCGAGGAGCTCGTCGAGCTGGTCGAGGACGCGCTGCCGGGGCTGCTCGACGCCGAGCTGTCCGCGCCGGCGCACGCCAAGGCCCTGGCGGCGCTGGAGGTGCCGCGGGTCTCCACCGCCGAGGTGGTCGCCGCGCTGGCCGAGGTCTCCGGCGACCCGGGGTGGTGGCGTGACGTCTACGCCGCCTTCGAGCCGTTGGCCGAGGTGGACCCGGACGTCCGCGAGGCCCTCCAGTCGTTGCCGGTGCCGCTGGCCGACGGGCGGACCGTCACCGGCCCGCGCACGACGTTGATCGCGGACGAGCCGCTGCCCGGCCTGCGGGTCGTGCACCCGGACGCCGTGCACCCGCTGCTGGTGCGCCTCGGCGCGGTCGAGGCCGGCGCCGCCGAGCTGCTGGCCGATCCCTCCCTGCGCGAGAACGTGGCGCGGTCGCTGGAGGACGCCGAGGCCGGGCTCGACGGCGACGACCTGGTCGAGACCGTGCTGCGGCTGGTGGACCGCGCCGGGGTGCGGGCGGGCGAGGAGCCGTGGCTCGGTGCGCTGGCCCTGCCGGACGCCTCCGGCGAGTGGCACCGCGCGGACGAGCTGCTCCTGCCGGACTCGCCGCTCGTGGGCGTCGTCGAAGCCGACGCGTTCCCGGTGCTGTCCAAGGAGGTCGCCGAGGCCTACCCGCGATCAGCGCTGGTGGCCGTCGGCGTGGTGGACGGCTTCTCGCTGGTGGTCGACGACGAGCCGGCCGGTCCCGACCACGACCTGCCGGACGAGCAGGCCTGGTGGTCGTCCGCGCCGGACGAGCCCCGCCGGGTGGTGGCCGTCCGCGACCTGGACCTGGTGGTGGACTGGCCGGCCGCCCTGCGGTTGCTCGCGGCCGACCCGGTGACCTGGCGCGCCGTCACCGAGCCCGACGGGTACACGGGCTGGTGGATCGCCCGGTACGCGTCGCTGGCGGGCAAGGCGCCGCGCGAGTACCGGCTGGCAGACGCTTCGCTGCTGGACGGGCTCTTCGACGCCGTGCCGGACCTGGAGCTGCCCGAGCACGTGCTGCGGGCCGCCGGGGTCCGGTCCCGGCTGGAGATCTCCGACGACGACGACGCCGAGTTCGTGCTGGAGCGGCTCGGGGACCCGGAGCGGGTCATCGCCGACGCCGTGGTGCTGCGCGCCCACGCGGCTCTGCCGGAGGGCGACTTCGCGCCGCCCGAGCGGGTCCGGGTGCTGAGCGGTGAGGTCGTCCCCGCGGACGACGTCGTGGTGCTGGACCACCCGTGGCTGCTCGGCGTCGTGCCCGCGTCCAGGGTGCTGCTCGCGGACGGCTCCGAGGAGCTGGCCGACCTGCTGGACCTGGCGCTCGCCTCGGAGGAGTTCGAGGGGTCGCCGGACCACGTCGGCGAGGTCGTGCGGTGGCAGGACCTGGCCGCCGTCCGGATGGCCTGCGAGCTGCTCGAGGTCGCGCTGCCCGACGGGGTCGTCGTCGTGCACGACTCGTTGCTCGTCGACGGCCGGCGGGTCGAGTGGTGGATGGCGGACGGGGTGCCGCACGCCGCGGACACGCCCGAGGGGCTCGCGCGGGCGCTGGCCTGGGTGGCCGGGCGGTGGGAGGACCGGCACACGTTCGCCGCCCTGATCACCGACCCGACGGCGGCGACCCTGCTGGGCTGACGGGCCGAGCCGCGCCGGGTGGTCGTGGCCGCTGTGGTGTGGTCGGGCTGTGGCGTGGTCGGGCTGCGGTGTGGTCCGGCCGTCGAGTGGTCGGGCCTGCGGTGTGGTCAGGCTCTGGTGGGCTCGGGCCTATGGAGCGGTCGGGCTTTGGAGCGGTCGGGTTGTGGCGTAGTCGGGCTGCGGTGTGGTCCGCCGTCGAGCGGTCGGGCCGTCGAGTGGCCGAGCCGTGGAGCGCTCAAGCCGTGGAGCGCTCAGGCGGCCGCGTCCACCGACTCGGCCGGCTCCCCGGCACCCCTGCGCCGCGTCCTGCGCAGGCGCGGCTTCGCGACGTCCCCCCGGCGGAGGAGCACGATCCACGCGGTCACCGTCACCAGCACCGACACGATGCCGCCGATGATGATCGGCGCCCGGCCGTTGATCTCCCCGAGCCAGCCCATCAGCGGGCCGCCCACCGGGTTCCCGCCGAGGAAGACCAGCATGTAGATGCCCAACACGCGGCCGCGCATCTCGGGTTCCACGGCGAGCTGGACGGTCGTGTTCGCGGTCGTGGTGAAGGTCATCATCGCGATGCCCACCGGGATCATCATCAGGCCGGTCAGCAGCATCGTCGGCATCAGCCCCGACACGATCTCCAGCAGGCCGAAGACGACGCCGGAGGCGATGAACACGCTCAGCCGCGGTTTCGTGCGCTTGGCCGCCCAGGCCGCGCCGGCGAGCGTGCCGACGGCGATCAGGGTCGACAGGAGGCCGTAGGCGTCGGCGTCGCCCTGGAAGACGTTGCGGGCCATGATCGCGAGGGTCATGTAGAAGTTCATGCCGAACGTGGCGATGAAGAAGACCAGCAGCATCACGGTCATCAGGTCGGGGCGGCCGCGGACGTAGCGCAGGCCGGAGAGGAGCTGGCCCTTCTCGCGGGGAACCGGGTCGGAGCGCATGAGCTGGGACGTGCGCATCAGCCAGATGCCGCCGACCACGCCCACGAAGCTGAAGGCGTTGACCAGGAAGACCCAGCCCGTGCCGATGGCCACGATCGTGACGCCGGCGATGGCCGGGCCGACGACGCGGGCCAGGTTGAACATCATCGAGTTGATGGCCACGGCGTTGGTCAGGGAGTCGCGGCCGACCATCTCGACCACGAACGACTGGCGCACCGGGGTCTCCACGGCGGAGAAGGCGCCGAGCAGCAGGCAGAGCAGGTAGACGTGCCAGAGCTCGACCACGCCGGTGACGTCCAGCAGGCCCAGCGCGAGGGCGCACAGGCCCAGGGCGGACTCGAGCCACAGCAGCAGCTTGCGCTTGTCCATGCGGTCGGCGAGGACGCCGCCCCACATCGAGAGCAGCAGCACGGGCAGGAACTGCAGGGACGCGGCGATGCCCAGCGCCATCGGAGAGCCGTGGGAGAGCTCCAGGACCAGCCAGTCCTGGGCCACGCGCTGCATCCAGACGCCGACCAGCGAGATGATCTGGCCCGAGGCGTAGAGGCGGTAGTTGTGGATGCGCAACGACCGGAACATGCCGGTACGACGAGGTGGCGAACTGTCCGCTCCACCACCCGCGTAGCCCGACACGTCCTTACTGCCCCGCCATCCTGTCGATGATCTCCGCGGCGCGCGAGAGCAGCTCCCGGTCGCCGGGGGACAGCTCCGCGAGCCTCTTGTCCAGCCACGCCTCGCGGGCGGTGATCTCGTCCCGCAGGTAGGACGAGCCTTCGCCGGTCAGCTCGACGATGGCTTGACGGCCGTCGGTGGGGTGCGGCCTGCGCGTCGCGAAGCCGAACTCCTCCAGGGCGGCGATCACGCGCGTCATCGACGGTGGCTGCACGCCTTCCTTGGCCGCCAGCTCGCCCGGCGTGAGTGGTCCGCACTTGTGCAGTGTGGACAGCGCGGACACCTGCGTGAGCGACACCGACGAGTTGGTGCGCTGTGCCCGCAGGCGACGGTTGAGACGGACGACGGCGAGCCGCAGCCTGCTCGCCAGTCCGTGCTGATCGGTCGCCACCTAGTTAGCGTAACTCACGAAATAGTTTCACGCCGAAAGGTCAGGCGACCAGGGCCTGGATGGGACCCAGCGCGAAGTACACGACGAACGCGGCCGCCACGACCCACATCAGCGGGTGGACGCCGCGGGCCCTGCCCGTCAGGGCCTTGAGCAACACGTAGCTCACGAAGCCCGCGCCGATGCCGTTCGCGATCGAGTAGGTGAACGGCATGACCACGATCGTGAGGAACGCGGGCAGGGCGATGGTGAAGTCGCTGAAGTCGATCTCGCGGATCTGCATCATCATCAGCGCGCCGACGATCACCAGCGCGGGTGCGGCCGCCTCGATCGGCACGACCTCGTACAGCGGCGTGAAGAACATCGCCAGCAGGAACAGCAGGCCCGTCACGACGTTGGCGAGACCCGTCCGCGCGCCCTCGGCGATGCCGGACGCCGACTCGATGTAGACGGTGTTCGACGAGCTGGACGCGGCACCGCCGGCCACCGCGCCGAGGCCGTCGACGAACAGGGCCTTGCTGACGTTCGGAAGCTGGCCGTCCTGGTCGATCAGGCCGGCCTCCTTGCCGAGACCGGTCATCGTGCCGACGGTGTCGAAGAAGTCGGTGAGCACCAGCGTGAAGACGATCAGCGCAGCGGCCAGCGCCGGGAGTCGCGTCCAGGCGCCGAAGGACACGTCGCCGAGCAGCGACAGGTCCGGCACGCCGAAGACCTGGTCGGGCAGGGCCGGGTAGCCCAGGTTCCAGCCCTTGGCGTTGACACCGGCGGACGGCCCGGCCTTGACGATGGCTTCGAGGACGATGGCGAAGATCGCCGTCGAGACGATGCCGATCAGGATCGCGCCCTTGACCCGCCGGGCGAACAGCACGCCCGTCACCACGAGCCCGACCACGAAGACCAGCGTCGGCCAGCTCGCGATCGACCCGTTGATGCCGAGCCCGACCGGCACCGTGGTGCCGGCGGCGTCCGGCACTCGGCGCACGAACCCGGCGTCGACCAGGCCGATGAACGTGATGAACAGGCCGATGCCGACCGCGATGGCGGCCTTGAGCTCGTTCGGCACGGCGTTGAACACCGCGGTCCGCACACCCGTGACCACGAGCAGGAGCACGACGAGGCCGTTGACCAGGACGAGACCCATCGCCTCCGGCCAGGAGACCTTGGCCGCGACGCTCACCGCGACGAACGAGTTGATGCCGAGTCCGGTGGCGAGCGCGAACGGGTAGTTGGCGATCAGTCCGAAGAGGATCGTCATGACCCCCGCGACGAGCGCCGTCACGGCCGCGACCTGGCCGACGGGCAGGATGTTGCCGAGCACGTCCGGGTGCGCGCCGGGTCCCGTCGGCGCGAAGCTGCCGATGATCAGCGGGTTCAGCACGACGATGTAGGCCATCGTGAAGAACGTGACGACACCGCCGCGCACTTCCCGAGACACGGTCGACCCGCGCTCGGAGATCTTGAAGAACCCGTCCAGCATCTGGTCTCCTAACGATGTGTCCGAACGCGACTCCACCGCCCCGCACCCGCCGCCGTTGCCGCACGGGCTCGCAGATCCCGTGCCGGTGGTGCTGGGGGGCACCGCGCTGTGGTTCCTCGGTTTCCTGGTGGTGCTCGTCGTCGACCGCTCGAACGGCACCCTGCTCTGGACGACCCTGTCCGGCGGTCTGCTCGGGATCATCGGATACGGAGTGTTCTACTGGCAACGCCGGGCCGCGAGGCGAGGATCACGCACCGCCCAGCAAGGCCTCGACGAGGTGTAGCCCGCCGCTCGTCGAGCACCGCGCCGCGCGATCAGGTGAGATCGACGCATGATCATCGCCACTGACTGGGTCCGGCTGCTGGTCGTCTGCGTCATCTTCACCGCGGCCGCCGGCGCCATCGCGTGGTCCACCGGCCTGACGAGCCCGAGGCCGTTCGTCAAGGCGGCCGCCAGGGCGGTGCTGCAGCTCGCGGCCGTCTCCGCGGTGATCACGTTCGTCCTGACCCACCTCAGCCTGACCGGCGTGTTCCTCGTCGTGATGGCGACCGTCGCCGTCGCGACCTCCGCCAAGCGCACCGGGACCGGCCGGCGGGGCGCCTGGGTCGCGGCGCCCATCCTGGTCGGCACCGTGCCGGCGCTCGGCCTGCTGGTCACCACCGGCCTGCTCCCGATCGAGGGCATCGCCCTGATCCCGGTGGGCGGCATCCTGATCGGCGGCGCGATGACCGCCACCACGCTGTCGGCGCGCCGGGCCCTCGACACCCTCGACGAACGCCACGGCGAGTACGAGGCGGCGCTCGCCCTGGGCTTCGTCGAACCCGCCGCGGCGAGGTTCCTGGTCCGCCAGCCCGCCGCCGAGGCGCTGCTGCCGCCGCTCGACCAGACCAGGACCGTCGGCCTGGTCACCCTTCCGGGTGCTTTCGTCGGCATGCTGCTGGGCGGGGCTCCCGTCTGGCAGGCGGGAGCGCTGCAGATCGTCGTCCTCCTCGGGTTGCTGGCCGTCGAGGCCGCCGCCGTCACCACCGTCGTCGAGCTGGTCGCGAGGGGTGTGATCAGGAGGGCTTCCCAGGAAGAAGAAGTTAGGCTAACCTAAGTCTCGTCGCTTCGTGGTGGGAGCGGCAGTCAGTTCGGGAACGGACGAGGCCCCCGCTCCGGGCAGAGCGGGGGCCTCGTCGTGTCCGGCGGTGGAGGCCTGTCGGAGCACCCACCGGCCGAAGTCAGAGCCGCAGGCCGTTGTGGCCCGCGCGAGCGGCCTCGAAGCGGGCCGACACGTCCTCCCAGTTGACGACGTTCCACAGCGCCGAGATGTAGTCCGCCTTCAGGTTGCGGTACTGCAGGTAGTACGCGTGCTCCCAGATGTCGAACGCGAGCAGCGGCGTGGTCGCGATCGACAGGTTCGAGTGGTGGTCCTTGAGCTGCAGCGTGACCAGCTTCTGGCCGATCGGCTCCCAGGCGAGGACGCCCCAGCCCGAGCCCTGGATCGACGACGCGGCCGCGTTGAGCTGGCCGCGGAACTTGTCGAACGAGCCGAAGTGCTCGTCGATGGCCGCCGCGAGCTCACCGACCGGCTTGTCGCCGCCGTCGGGGGACAGGTTCTTCCACCACACCTGGTGCAGCGCGTGACCCGCCAGGTGGAACGCCAGCGTGGTCTCCAGGCCGACGATCGAGCCGAAGGCCTCCTTGTCCCGTGCCTCCTCGATCTGTTCCAGCGTGTCGTTCGCGCCCTTCACGTAGGCCGCGTGGTGCTTGCCGTGGTGCAGCTCGTTGATCTCGCCGATGATCGCCGGCTCGAGGTCGCCGTAGTCGTAGTCGAGATCCGGCAGCACGTACTGGGCCATGACGCTTCTCCAATTGCACTCTATTGGTATTTGCAACTTACTTGCAACAGAGTCGAGTAAACCAGTTGCCCGGGGACGTAGCGTCGAAGCGTGTCCGTGCTGACAGCCAGGAACCTTTCGCTGTCGTTCGGTCCCAGGACCGTGATCTCGGAGGTTGATTTCGATGTTTCGCCTGGTGACCGCGTCGGCCTGAGTGCGCCCAACGGCGTCGGCAAGTCCACGTTGCTCCGCTTGCTCGCCGGGGAGCTGCGGCCGGAGACCGGCTCCGTCTCGGCCACCGGGACGGTCGCGCACCTGACGCAGGAGACGCAGCCCCGCCGGGGCGAGTCCCTGCGCGACCACCTCGCCCGGCGCACCGGCGTGGCCGACGCCGAGCGGTGGTTGCAACGCGCGGCGGAGGCGCTGGGCGAGGGCGGTGGGGAGGACTACCCGGACGCGCTCGACCACTGGACCGCGATCGGCGCCGGTGACTTCGACGAACGCGCGGACGCCGTCTGCGAGCGCCTCGGCCTGCGCGCCGACCTGCTCGACGGCCGCGAGCCCGGCGCGCTGTCGGGTGGCCAGCAGGCGCGGCTCAGGCTCGCGGCGGTGCTGCTGACGCGCGCGGACGTGCTGCTGCTCGACGAGCCGACGAACGACCTCGACGCCGCCGGGCTCGACCTGCTGGAGTCCCACGTCCTCGGGTGGCCGGGCGCGATCGTGCTGGTGAGCCACGACCGGGAGTTCCTCGCGCGCACGACGACCGCGATCGCCGAGCTCGACGAGTTCTCGCACCGGCTCACCGTCTACCGCGGCGGCTGGGACGCCTACGTCGAGGAGAAGGCGAACGCCGGTCGCCGTGCGCGGGAGGAGTACGAGGCGTACGCGGCCAAGCGCGACTCGCTGGTGCAGCGCGGCCGGCAGGTCAGGGAGTGGTCGCGGCAGGGCGTGCGGAGGGCCAACAGCGCCAAGGCGCGCAGCGAGGAGCCGGACAAGAACGTTCGCGCGGGACGTGCGCAGGCCGCCGAGAACCTGACGGCGAAGGCGTCCGTCGTTGACCGCCGGCTGGACCGGCTCGAAGAGGTCGAGGAACCGCGCGAGGCGTGGCGGCTGAGGCTCACCCTGCCGTCGGCAGGGCGCGGCAGCGCCGTCGCGTTCACCCTGCGCCAGGCCGTGGTGAGCCGCGGCGACGTGACGCTCGGCCCCGTCGACCTCGCGATCGGCGCGGGCGAGCGGTGGCGCGTCACCGGGCCGAACGGCTCCGGCAAGTCGACGTTGCTCGGCGCGCTGCTCGGCCGGATCCCGCTGGCCGCGGGCGACCGCTCGATCGGGCCCGGCGTCGTGGTCGGTGAGGTCGACCAGCTCAGGACCGAGTTCGCGAGCGACGCGCCGGCGTTGCGGATCGTGGCGGACGCGACCGGGCTGCCCGACGTCGAGGTGCGCACGCTGCTCGCGAAGTTCCGGCTCGGCGCGGACGCCGTCCTGCGCCCGGCGCGCGAGCTCTCACCGGGTGAACGCACTCGCGCGGGACTGGCGCTGTTGCAGGCGCGGGGCACGACTTGTTTGGTCCTCGACGAACCCACGAACCATTTGGATTTGCCCGCGATCGAACAGCTGGAACAGGCGTTGGAGAATTACGGAGGAACGTTGTTGCTGGTCACGCACGATCGGAGGCTCGCTTCGGCCGTGCGGGTGGACCACGAGATCAACGTCGGTGACCTCCTCACGTTTCCTCGCGTAAAGGGTGGAAGATATGTGCCATGACCACCGAGGAGGACTGGCCGGTCGAACAGACCTGGTCAATGCGCAACACCCACTGGCACGCCTACGTGGAACACACTTCGCTCGATCACGCCTCTCCTCGGCAGGTCCGGCTCGAACGCACGCCTGAAGAGGTGCTGACGTCACCGGCGGAGGTGGCGGCGTGGCTGGAGGTGAACCTCCGCAGCGCCACCCGGCCCGAGGAGACCGGCAAGAAGCGCGTGAAGGACGAGCGCGACTTCACCGACTCGAACCGCGTGCACGCCTCGCTCGCCTCGCGCGGCGAGTCGATCTACACGGGCGTGAAGGGCGAGCTGACGCTGGCGGTCGAGGCCGTCACGCCGGACGAGTGCCGGATCTCCCACGACGGCGCGGACGTGGCCCCGCTCAAGTCTGGACGCCGCCGCTAGGGTCGATCCCAGGGGGAGTTCGCTCTGGGGGAGTCTTGAGGCGGTTTCTGCCGAACTTCGGCGCGTTGGTCTTGGTCGTGGCGCTCGTCGGTGCGGTGGTGCTGCTGAGGCCCGAACCTCCGCGGCCCGCGCCGGCACCGCCGCGGCAGGTCGTCCTTCAGTACGCGGACGGCTCCCCGATGTGGAGCACCGGTGAGGGCGGCCCGAGCTCGGCCCTCGTGCACCGGGTGGTCGCGGAGCTCGAGGAGCACGGCCTGCCGCTCGACCGGCTCCGCGCCGCCGGCGGGGTGGTGAGGACGACGATCGACGCGAAGGCGCAGACGGTGGCCGCCGCCGTCGTCGGGCGGCTCGTCGCGGCGCGGCAGGGTGATCCGGGCGCGGCGGTGACCGCGGTCGACCCGGACTCCGGCGGCGTGCGGGTGTACCTGGGCCGCGGCCGGGTCGCCGGCCCCGGCGGTGACGGGCAGGAGGACCTGACCCCGGAGATCGTCCGCCCGTTCGCCGACGCGGGTGCGCCGAACCTGGTGCGGGGGCGGATGAGCCCGCTGGAGGTGACGGCGGCGTACGCGGCCTTCGCCGCCGGGGGCGTGCGGCACCGCCCGCACTTCGTCACCTCGGTCACCGGTGCGGACGGTTCGTCGCTGTACCAGGTGGTGGAGGTCGCCCAGCCCGCGTTCGACCGGCAGGCGGCGGACCGGGTCACCGGGCAGCTCGCGGAGAAGCCCGGTTGCGGCGGGATCGCCTGCGTGCCGGGCGCGCACCCGTGGACGGCCGGCTACACGCCGGAGGTCGCGGTCACGGTGTTCGTGGGCCAGGCCGGCGCGGCCGTCGACGCCGACCTGGCCAGGGTGGTGTGCCAGGAGTTCCTCGCCTCGACGCGGGAGTGAGCCGCGTCAGCCGACGTGCCAGGTGTGGACGGGCTCGCCGGTGTGCATCAGCTCCATGTACCGCTTGAGCATCCCGGACAGGGCCGCGTCCCTGGACAGGCCGCGGTCCTCCAGCAGCGCAACGGTTTCCCGCTGCCACGACGACCCCGTGCGGCGTGCGAGGCAGCGCTGCTCGATCACCCCGAGGTAGCGTTCGCGGGCCTCGTCGGAGACCCCGCAGTCGCGCAGGCCCTCGTGCGCCATCGGCAGCAGGCGGCGCAGCACCAGCTCGTCCGACGGGATCCAGCCGATGCCCGGCCAGTACAACTGGGCGTGCATGCCGTGCCGGGCACCGGTGTAGAAGTTCTCCTCGGCCGCCTGGAACGACATCTGCGTCCACAGTGGACGCTCCTGCGAGGTGAGCGCGCGCTGCGTGCCGTAGAAGAACGCGGCGTTGGCCATGGTGTCGAGCACCGTCGGCCCGGCGGGCAGGACGCGGTTCTCCACGCGCAGGTGGGGCACGCCGTCCACGACGTCGTAGACGGGGCGGTTCCAGCGCCAGATCGTGCCGTTGTGCAGGCGCAGCTCGGAAAGACGAGGCGCGCCACCGCTTTCGAGGACCTCCAACGGGTCCTCGTCGTCGGTTTCGGGCAGCAGGCTGGGGAAGTAGCGCACGTTCTCCTCGAACAGGTCGAAGATCGACGTGATCCACCGCTCGCCGAACCACACGCGCGGCCGGACGCCCTGGTTCTTCAGCTCGTCCGGGCGGGTGTCGGTGGCCTGCTGGAACAGCGGGATGCGCGTCTCGTGCCAGAGCGCCTTGCCCAGCAGGAAAGCCGAGTTCGCGGCGATGGCGACCTGGACGCCCGCCAGGCACTGCGCGGCGTTCCAGTGCGCGGCGAAGTCCGTCGGCTCGACCTGCAGGTGCAGCTGCACCGACGTGCACGCGGCCTCCGGCAGGATCGACTCCGCGTAGCTCAGGAGCTTCTCCGGCCCCTTGCCCGGCATCGCTGGGCCTTCCATGTGCAGCACCATCTCCTCGCCGCGGGCGGCGAAGATGGTGTCGTTGAGCAGCGCGTACCGCGGGCTGTCGGAAAGCCACCTCCGGTCGAAGTGCCGCTCCCGCAACGTGGGCAGCACACCGATCATGGCGAGGTTCGCGCCGACGTCGTTGGCCTTCGAGTCCGCGCTGTCGAGAGAGGACCGCAGCTCCTCCTCCAGGCCGAGCATCTCGCCGCCGGCCAGCTCGCGCGGCGGGACGTTGATCTCCAGGTTCTGCTGGCCCAGCTCGAGCGTGTACGAGGGGTCGTCGATCTTCTCGAGCACCTCCGAGTTCGCCATCGCCGGGCGCATCGCGTCGTCGACGAGGTTCAGCTCGATCTCGAGTCCCATCTGCCGACGGGGAAAGGAGAACGTGTCCTCGGCCAGCATCGTGGCCAGTGCGTCGAGACTCCGCTGCATCTTCTGGCGGTAGCGCTCGCGGTCGTCTCTGGTGAACGTGCGGCTGGACACTTCGCTTCCCATGCCGCTACCCCTTCGCTCGGCGCCGGTGGGCGCGGGCCAGGCGGAACGCCCAACGTGACACAGGCGAAACGTCGTTGACATCGCCCAAATCGGTGCTCTCTGTCACGTCGTTGTAACTGCGAGCGATCATCCGCTGGTCGGCCGTGCACGGTTCCGCCTTCCGGACTACCTCGCCTGTTCCACCCCGGACCGGATGCGAAACTTCCGGCGTGGCGAAGGTGATCGAGATCAACGACCCGGGTGACCCCCGGCTGGACGACTTCCGGGACCTCTCGACGGCCGACCGCAGGCCGGACCGGCCGGGAGGACGAGGTCTCGTCATCGCCGAGGGAGTCGTGGTGGTGGAACGGCTGCTGGCTTCGCCGTACCCGGTGCGCGGGCTGCTCGGGGTGCGGCGGCGGATCGAGGCACTGGACCTCTCTGACCTGGACGTTCCCGCTTACGTGACATCTGCGGAGGTTATGGCGTCGGTCGTGGGGTTCCACTTGAACCGGGGTGTACTGGCGGCGGCCGACCGCGCGCCCGCGGTGTCGTTCGACGCGCTGGCCTCCGGTGCGCGGCGGCTGGCCGTGCTGGAGGGCGTCGGCGACCACGAGAACCTGGGCTCGATCTTCCGCAACGCCGCCGCCCTGGGCGTGGACGGCGTCGTGCTGGGCCCCGGCTGCAGCGATCCGCTGTACCGGCGCAGTGTGCGGGTGTCGATGGGCCACGTGCTGCGCGTGCCGTTCGCTACCACGGACGAGTGGCCCGCGGCGCTGAACTTGTTGCGGCAAAAGGGGTTTACCGTTGCCGCTCTGACACCGCGCGCATCGGCCGCGCACCTCGCCGACGCCGGTCTGCGCGGCCGCCGCGTGGCGGTGCTGCTCGGCTCGGAGGGGCCGGGGCTGACCGAGGAGGCGATCGCCGCGGCCGACGTGGCGGTGCGCATCCCGATGTCGTCGGGAGTGGACTCGTTGAACGTCGCCACCGCGGGGGCCGTGGCGTTCTACGCGTTGCTCTAGCCGGTGCTCAGAGCAGGGTCAGGATCAGCGCCAGCCAGGCGATCAGGACACCGGTGACCACGCCGTAGGCGACCCAGCGCCACACCGGGACGTTGCGCCCGAGCCACACCGACGGCGCCAGGCCGCCGACCACCAGCACGTTCGCGACGAGCGCGAGCCACCGGCTGGTCTCGCCCAAGCCCAGCGACAGCGACACGACGGTGACCGTGACGATCGCGGCCGTGATGACGGTGACGGTGAGCCCGGTGCCCCACGGGGTGGGCTCGGGATCCGCCTCGGCGGACAACTCGGCGGGCAGTTCGGCGGGTGCGGGGGCCTCCGGCGCGTCGACGTCCACCAGTTCGCCGCTGACCGGGTCGGTGTAGCGGACGGGGGTGTTCATGACGGCGGCGATCCTGCCGGCGAGCTGCTTGCCCCTGCGGGTGATCAGCGCGCTGGCGACGCCGTCGGACGGTGTCTCGGTGCGCACCACCGCGTCGGCCACCTTCGCCCACTCGTGCAGGGCCTCGGCCAGATCGGCGCCGAGGGGCAGGCTGTGCGGGTCGACCTCGCGTTCGCCGGACTCGTCCTCCCCGGCGAGCACGGCGCGGCCGTCCCGGACTCGCAACTCCACGAACCCCTCCTCCTGGTGTTCCGTCCCCTCCGGCAGAACCTATCCGACCGGGGTGCGGGCGGAGAACGCCTCGGGTCGCGGGCCGGCTCGTGGTGGGTTCGAGCGGAGGGCACCGGTGCCTCGCCGAAGGCCGACGGCGGCGCCCGGCTCCCGGGACGGCGGAACCGCCCCGGCGGGACCGGGGCGGCGGCCGGGAGTCGTGGGTCGCGTTCGCGTCAGATCCCCATTGACGCGAACGCGACCGCAGGCCTAGGCGAGCGAGTCGCGCCAGGCCGTGTGCAGGGCCGCGAAGCGGCCCCGCTCACCGATCAGCTCCTCGGGGGAGCCGTCCTCCACCACAATGCCACCGTCCAGCACCAGCACGCGGTCCGCGATCAGGACCGTGGACAGGCGGTGGGCGATGATGAACGCCGTGCGGTCGGCCAGGACCGTTTCCAGCGCGGCCTGCACTGCGCGTTCGGTGGGCACGTCCAGTGACGATGTTGCCTCATCCAGGACCAGTACCGCCGGATCTGCCAGAAAAGCACGCGCGAAAGCGACCATCTGGCGCTGGCCCGCGGAGAGGCGGCCACCGCGTTTGCGGACGTCCGTGTCGTAGCCCTCGGGGAGGGCGGCGATGAACTCGTGCGCGCCCACCTCGGCCGCCGCGGCCTCCACCTCGGCCCTGGTGGCGGTGGGACGGCCCAGGGCGATGTTGTCGGCCACCGAGCCGGAGAACAGGAAGTTCTCCTGGGTCACCATCACCACCGCCCGGCGCAGGTCCTCGTCCGCCACCGAGCGCAGGTCGACGCCGTCGAGCTGCACCTCGCCCGCCGACGGGTCGTAGAACCTCGCCACCAGCTTGGCCAGAGTGGTCTTGCCCGCGCCGGTCGCGCCGACCAGGGCCACGGTCTGCCCCGCCGGCACGTCCAGGGAGAACCTCGGCAGCACCAGCCGGGACGTGCCGGGGTACTCGAACTCCACGCCGGCGAACCGGACGGCGCCGCGTGCGTGCGGCAGGGCCACCGGCGACTCCGGCTCGGGCACCGACGGCTCCTCCTGCAGGAGGCCGGAGATCTTCTCCAGGGCCGCCGTGGCGGAGGAGTACGAGTTCGCGAACATCGCCAGCTCGTCGAACGGGTCGTAGAAGCGGCGCAGGTACAGCGTGAACGCCGCGAGCACGCCCAGCTCCAGGGAGCCGCCCGCGACCCGGTAGGCGCCCCAGGCCAGCACGACGGCCAGCGACACGTTGCCGATGACCCTGATCGTGGCGACGAACGTGGCCATCACGCCCAGGGCGTCGGTGTTCGCGTCGCGGAACTGGCCGTTGAAGCCGCTCATGATCTGCTCGTTGCGGGGCTGGCGGCGGAACGCCTGCACCGCGCGGACGCCGTTCATCGACTCGACGAACTGGACGATGATCTTCGCGATCGCCCCGCGCGTGCCCCGGTAGGCCTCCATCGAGCGGCGGCGGAACCAGCGCCAGATGAAGTACAGCGGCAGGAAGCCCGCCACCACGACCATGGCCAGCGGGGCGTCGAGCCAGAGCAGGATGATCGCGATCCCCGCCACCGACAGCGCCGCGTTGAACAGGCTGTCGAGGCCCTCTTCGAGCAGGTCCTGCAACGCGTCGACGTCGCTGGTCAGCCGGGAGATGACCTTGCCGGACGTGTAGGACTCGTGGAAGCCGACCGACAGCCGCTGCGAGTGCCGGAAGATCCGGCCGCGCAGGTCCAGCAGCAGGTCCTGGCCGACGCGGCCGGAGACCCGCAGGAACGCCCACCGCAGGAACGTCGTCAGCACCGCGCAGACCGCGTAGCCGACCACGCACCAGACGAGGATCGACGCGCCGCCGCCGATCGCGGCGGGGATGCCCCTGTCGATCGCGGCGGCGATCAGCAACGGGCCCGCGAGGTTCGCGAGGTTGCCGCCGACCACCGCGGCGATCGCCAGTGACGTGCGGCCGATGTGCGGGCGCAGCAACGAGCCCAGCAGCTTGCGCGAGCGGGCCTGCAGGCGCAGGCCCGTCGCGTGCGAGAGCTCGTCGATCTCCTCGGCGGCGACGCCGCGCCACTGCTCCTCCGGTTCGACCACCGGGGTATCGCTCACGACGCCACCTCCTCTTCCACCTTGTCCTCGGCGTCCGCGCTGGACAGCAGGCGCCGGTACTCCTCGTTGGTCTCCAGCAGGTGCCGGTGCGAGCCGACCGCGGCGATCTTGCCGTCGACCAGCATCGCCACCCGGTCCGCGAGCTGCACGGTCGACGGGCGGTGCGCCACGACCAGCGCCGTGACGCCGTGCAGCACCCGCCGCAGCGCCGCCTCCACCTCGGCCTCGGTGTGGACGTCGAGCGCCGACAGCGGGTCGTCGAGCACCAGCACCGCCGGCTTGCCGACGACCGCGCGGGCCAGCGCCAGCCGTTGCCGCTGGCCACCGGACAGCGACAGGCCCTGCTCGCCGATGCGGGTCGCGAGGCCCCACGGCAGCGCGTCCACGAACTCCTCGGCCTTGGCCACCCGCAACGCCTCGCGCACCCGTTCCTCGTCGACGTCGGGCACGCCCAGCGCCACGTTCTCGGTGACCGACGCCGAGAACAGCACCGGCTCCTCGAACGCCGTGCCGACCACGCTGCGCAGGTCCTCGAGCGACAGGTCCCGCACGTCGACGCCGTCGATCGTGATCCGGCCGCTCGTCACGTCGGTGAGCCGCGGCACGAGCGCCGTGAGCGTCGTCTTGCCCGAGCCGGTCGCGCCGACCAGCGCCAGGGTCTCGCCGGGCCGCAGGTCGAGGTCGATGCCCGAGAGCACCTCGCGGCCGTCCTCGAACGCGAACCGCACGTCCTCGAAGCGCACGTGCCCGCGCAGCGGCGCCGGCAGCGGCACCGGCGATGCGGGGCTCGTGATCGCCACGGGGGAGTCGACGACCTCCCAGTAGCGTTCCAGCGCCGACGCGGTCTGGTTCGTCTCGGCGAGCAGCCAGCCGATCGAGTCGATCGGCCAGCGCAGGTACGCGCTCACCGCGACCGCCGCCACCAGCGTGCCGACCGTCATCGTGCCGTCCACGATGCCGATCGCGCCGACACCGAGCATGCCCGCGATCGACAGCTCCGGCAGCACGATCAGCACCGACCACAGCGCGGCCAGCACCGAGATCTTGTTCAGCTCGGTCCGCCTCAGCTCGCGGGCCTGCGCGAGGAACCGCCGGGACAGCTCCGGCCCGCGCCCGAACGCCTTGAGCACCCGGATGCCGAGCACCGACTCCTCGACCGTCGTCGTCAGGTCGCCCGACTGGTCCTGCGCCCGGCGCGCGATCACCTTGAACTTCGACTCGAAGAAGAACGAGATGACGATCAACGGGAGCGCGCCGCACAGCGACACGACCAGCAGCCACGGCGAGAGCGTCGCGATGACGCCCAGCCCGATCACGACGACCAGGGTGTTGACGATCAGGAACACGACCGCGAACGCGACGAAGCGCCGCACCGTCGTGAGGTCGTTCGTCGCGCGGGAGAGCAACTGGCCCGACTGCCACCGGTCGTGGAACGAGACCGGCAGCCGCTGCAGGTGCCGGTACAGGTCGAGCCGCATCCGCGCCTCGACCTCCGCCGCGGGGCGCGCGACGACCTTGCGCCGGATGTAGAACAGGACGGCCTCGCTGATGCCGAGCACCAGCACGCCCAGGACCAGCCACGGCAGCAGCGCGGTCTGCTTGTGCTGGATCGGACCGTCGACGATGCGCTGCGTGAGCAGCGGGATGCCGAGACCGCACAGCATCGCGAGCATCGTCGCCGACAGCACGACAGCCATCCGAGCGCGGTGCGGCCGCACGTACGGCCACAACCTCCGCAAGGTCCTGATCGTCGAGTTACGTTGATCGCTCACGCGACGTGCCCCCTCCAGGTCGTCTCCAAAGTACGAAGACGACCGACCGTCAGCATCCGCTTTTTCTCCGTGCCGGAGCCTGCTGTCTCGACTTAGGTCGAGGTCAAGGGGCACGATGGCGGGCATGACGCGGTATCTGCGCACCGAGCAGACGATGGCGTTTCCACACGGACGGCTCATCGCCACGCGCGACGGGGCGAGCTACGTGCTGGCTCCGGACGGCTGGGACCGCCTGGCGGGCCCGCGGCCGCGGCACGCGATGTTCCTCTCCCGCGAGGAGGCCGAGGACTGGTGCGAGCGCGAGGGCTGGGACCTGAACCTGCTCGACGCGGTGCCTACGACCGCCTGAACGTGACCAACCCCACAAGCCCGTAGGCGACGGCCGCGAGCACCGCCTCGGCGTGGTGCCGGTTCGCGAACCACCCGAGGATCGGCTCGTGCACCTTCAGGTAGAGCCCGAGGCCGAGCAGGACCGGTCCGAGCAGGATGATCGGCCACACCGGCCGCACCCCGAAGGCCCAGAGGACCGGCCCGGCGAGCACGAGCGACGACACCAGCGCGAGCGGCAGGCCGATCAGCACGAGCAGCAGGAACGTCGACATCGAGGTGCTGTCGAGCCACGACTTGAGGAAGCCCGACTCGTAGGCCCACGTCCAGCCGAGCACGAGCCCCGCTCCGACGGCCATCGAGAGGACGACCCGGAACAGCAGCCGGCGACCCGCCTTACCCGTCTTGCCCGCGGTGCTCTGTTCCGTCACGCCGTCCACCGTAACCAGCGCCGAGCACGGCGGCCAAGGCGTAGCCGCCCGCACCCGCCAGCGCCAGCACGACGACCCCGCTGTCCTCCGGAAGCTGGACGCGCACGAACCTCAGCGCGAACGTGCTGATGAACAGCAACGCCACCGCGCCGGCCGTCCCGGCGACGGCGGTCAGCCCGGCCCGGGCGAACCGCGCGAGCCGCAGCAGCCCCCACCCCACGAGCGCCCAGACGACCACCAGCGCAGGGACCACGACCAGCAGCGAGAGCAGAGCGCACCCCAGGCCGCTGCCGGTGCAGGGGAGGTCTCCCGCCGGTTCGAGGGAGAGGAACCACCCGGCGCCGCAGACCGCGCCGGTCAGCGCCGCGAGGCCCGGTCCCGTGCGACCGATCATGACGAGCCGTCCGGCGAACGTCCGGGTTCCCGTGCCCTGCCCACGCACTGCGCGGCGATCGCGTAGGCAGCCACAGCGGGCACGACGACCATCCCGACCTCCCACCACCCGGTCGTCCCCGGCCATCGGGCGGCGTCGACCTCGGCGATGACCAAGACGGCGAGGAGCAGCACGCTCAGGACGGACCACAGGACGGTCCCGAGCGCGGTCGCCCTCCACCCGCGGCTCTGCCGCGCGAGCCGGAAACCCTCGAAGATCGCGAGACCCGCGACCACCGCCCAGGCCAAGAAGCTCGGCCAGTGCAACGCCGAGGCGGCCTGGTGGCACGTCCAGCCGATCGGCCTCGTGCGGCAGTACCGGGTGAACAGGTCCGTGGTCAGGTAGAACCCCGTGCCGGCCACCGCTCCCGCGACGATCCCGACAACAACGCGCACCGGCATGCTCCCAGGGCTACCCGGTCGAGCCGGGCACCGGGCCGATCCGCGCCAACCCTCCACAAGATCTTCACCGCGCGGCCGTGAGCACGGCGATCAACGCGAACAGCGCCGCGAACACCGCGAACGCCAGCCAGGGGAACCCGAGCAGGAACACCATCGCGACCACGGCCATGAGGGTCGCGGGCACGGCCACCAGCCACGCCCGCGACTCGCCCCGGGAGCGCAGCGCGATCCCGCCCAGCACCGCCGCCGCGACGGCGAAGATCGGCACGGCCGTCACGAAGGTGCTGAGACAGCCCCACTCCTCGAACGAGCAGACCGCCCCGGAGGAGATGAGGGCGAACATTCCCCACCAGGCCAGCCCGAGGAGTGCGCCCACTCCGGCAGCCAGCGCGACACGACGTCCCACGGCGTCAGCTTCTCACTCAGCGGTTCGACCGCACGCCCAGTAAAACGTCTTCCCACGACGGCACGATGGGGTGGTTCTTCTTCCCCCGCTTCGGAGGAGGGTCCTTGCGCACCGGCTTCTCGGCCGCGGGCTCCTGCTCCTGCTGCGCCGGTGGCGCGGGAGGGACGACGACGGGCTCCGGCTCGGGCAGGTTCTCCTGGACCGGGCTCTCCGCCACGACGGGAGCCGGTGCGGGAGCGGTCGCCTGAGCGGGCACCGGCACCGGTGCCGGCTCCTCCAGCGGCACGGAGGCGGGCAGGACCGGGACCGGTGGCGCTTCCAGGGCCTGCCTGGCGAGCTGCGTCACCGGCCGGACCGTGCGCAGCGTCCGGTTCGGGTTCGGGTCCATCAGGTCGACCGCGGCGTCGTCGAGCGCCGTGACCGTGCCGCCCTGCGCGCCGGGGTGGAACGCCCAGTGCGCCCGGTTGTCCGAGCGGCCGGTCTTCCAGTGCAGCTGCACGATCCAGCGGCCGTCGTCACCGCGCCACGAGTCCCACGAGGTGTCGGAGAGGTCGTGGCCGCGCAGCCCGAACGAGTGCGCGACGACCTCGCCGAGCGTCTGCACGTCGGGGCCGTCCTCGCGGACCGGGTGCGCGCGCTGGGCCAGGTCGGCCGTGCGCGAGCGCTCCAGCAGGACGGGGTAGGCGAAGCGCTCGATGCGGTTGACCGGCATGCCCGCGGCGGCCGCGACCTGCTCGATCGACTCGCCGGCGCGGATGCGGGCCTGGATCTCGCGCGGCCGCATCTGGGCCTCGCCGGACTCGATCTGCATCTGGCCGAGACGCGCGAGGTCACCGCGCAGGGCCGCCCGAAGGCGCTCGTCAGCGGGGAGCGTGAAGCGCTCGCCGCGGTTTTCGGGGTCCTCGAGGATGACGGACTTGCCGTCCTCGTCGAGCCCGATGACTCGCAGCGCTCGCATCGTGGCCTCCCTGAATTCGCACCTCGCCAGCAGACAACGTTAGGACAACGAGCCGCCCTGGGGAGGGAGGCGCGCCGATATCTTTACGTGATCTTGCCAGTTCACGAGGCCTGTCGCACGCCGGTTTCCGGAACGCGCACGTGGACCACCAGGCCGCCTCCCCCGTTCGGACGAGCTTTCGCCGAGCCCTGGTGAGCCCTCGCGACGGACTGGACGATCGACAGGCCGAGGCCGGACCCGGCGGTCCCCGTGCGGTCGCGGAGCCGTCGGAAGGGCTCGAACAACCCGGGTACTGCCTGGGCAGGCACGGTGGGACCGGTGTTGGTGACGACGAGTTCTTGATCAAGCTCCACCGTCACGGAGCCGCCCGGCACGTTGTAGAGGACGGCGTTGCGCAACAGGTTGCCGACGAGCTGGGCAAGGAGGACCGGATCGCCGTCGACCAGATACCTGCGAGTCCGGACTTCAATCGTGACTTTTTTCTCGTCGGCGAGAGCCGCGCACGACTCCGCTTCGTCCTCGACCACCTCGTCGAGCCAGACCGGCTCCCGCGTCGCCAGGCCGCGGTCGCTGCGCGCGAGCACCAGCAGCCCGTCGATGAGCTTCTCGCTCCGCTCGTTCGTGTCGAGCAGGTGCGCCCCGAGCCGGCGGACCTCGTCGGACGCGTCCGGTGCCGCCAGCGCCACCTCGATCAACGTCCGCTGCACGGCCAGCGGCGTGCGCAGCTCGTGCGAGGCGTTCGCGACGAACCGCTTCTGGCTGTCGAACGACGACGCGAGCCGGTCGAGCATCCCGTCGAAGGTGTCGGCGAGCTCCTTGAGCTCGTCCGGCGGCCCGTCCAGCTCGATCCGCTGGTCCAGCCGCTCCGCCTCCAGCCGGTGCGCGGTCGTCGTGATCGAGTGCAACGGCGCCAGCACCCGCCCGGCCACCACCCACCCCAGCCAGACGGCGATCACCGCGGCCACCAGCAGCGCGATGACCGACTGCCACAGCACCGTGTTCATCGCGTCCGCTTTGACCTGGTCGGCGGTGAACACGAGGGTGTCGGCGGGAAGCTGCGCCGCTTCGAGCGTCGAGAAGCGCGAGGCCACCTCCGGCGTCTGCGCCGGGATCGCCCGCGTCGCCACCCCGCCCGCCAGCGGCGTCCACTCGGCGAGCAGCCAGTAGTTGAGCCCGATCAGCGCGACGCCCGCGATCAGGAACACCCCGGCGTACCAGGCCGTCAGCCTGGTCCGCAGCTTCACGAGCCGAACCGGTAGCCGGCACCGGGCACGGTCTCGATGACCTGCGGGGCCCCCAGCTTGCGGCGCAGCGTCATCACCGCCACCCGCACGGCGTTGGTGAACGGGTCGGCGTGCTCGTCCCAGGCCTTCTCCAGCAGCTCCTCCGCGCTCACGACGGTGCCCTCCGCCTTCATCAGCACCTCCAGCACCGCGAACTCCTTGGGCGAGAGGGGCAGGAACCTCCCGTCCCGGGTCGCCTGGTGCCGGGGCAGGTCCAGGGTGACCCCCGCCCGTTCGAGCACCGGCGGCAACGCGGGACGGGCCCGGCGGCCCAGCGCCTGCACGCGCGCCACCAGCTCGGCGAACGCGAACGGCTTGGTCAGGTAGTCGTCGGCGCCGAGCCCGAGGCCGGCCACCCGGTCGTCCACCTCGGCCGCCGCCGTCAGCATCAGCACGCGCGCCTCGCCCCCGGACGCGTGCACCGCCTTGCAGACGTCGTCACCGTGCACCAGCGGCAGGTCGCGGTCCAGCACGACGACGTCGTACGCGTGCACCCCCACCCGTTCCAACGCCGCCTCGCCGTCGTAGCAGACGTCCACCGCCATCGAGAACCTCCGCAGTCCCTCGGCGATGGTGTCCGCGAGCAGCTGCTCGTCCTCGACCACCAGCACACGCATGACCGCATTTTCCACTCAACGGGCATAAGCGCCGGATAAGGCCTTTCGCTTAACGCCGCCGAATGACGCCCTCCGTAGACCTGTCCCCATGAAATCCACCATCGCAGTGTTGCTGGGCCTGCTGTTGGCGCTCACCGCTTGCGGCAGTGAGCCGGACCAGCAGGCCGGCGCCAAGAAGGACAACAGCGCGGACATGGTCAAGTTCGCCCAGTGCATGCGGGACAACGGCATCGACATGCCCGACCCGAAGCAAGCCGACAACGGCGGCGTGATGATCGAGGCCATGCCCGGCGTCAAAGGCGACAGCGCTCCTCTGGACGAGGAGAAGATGAAGTCCGCCCACGAGGCCTGCAAGAAGCACCTGCCCAACGGAGGCGAGTTCAAGCCGCCGTCGCCCGAGGAGCAGGACGAGGCGCGCAAGCAGGCGAAGTGCATGCGCGACAAGGGCCACGACTGGCCGGACCCGGATTTCGATGGTGGCGCGGGCGAGCCCAGGACCCTGCCGAACCTGGACGACGACAAGGTCAAGCAGGACATGAAGGACTGCGGTCTCGGCGAGGGCGGCATGGTCGCGGCGAGGCCGGTCGGATGAAGCGCCGGGTGAACAGGAAGGTCCTCATCGCCGCGCTCGTCGCGGCGGTGGTGCTCGGCACCGGTTCGGTCGTGGTGCTCACGAGAGTCGCGTCCAACCAGGCCAACGCCACCCCGCTGCGGAACGACCCGGCGAAGACGGCGCCGGTCGAGAAGACGAACCTCGCGGACCAGCAGTCGTTGAGCGGCCAGCTCGGCTTCGGCGCGGAACGAGCGCTGTCGAGCCGCAAGGGCGGCACCATCACCGCGCTGCCGAACCAGGGCGCCGTCATCGACCAGGGCAAACCGGTGTTCTGGTCGGACGCCGAACCGGTGCCGCTGTTCTACGGCACGATGCCGCTCTACCGCGACCTCGAGCAGGGCATGTCGAACGGTCCCGACGTCAAGGTGCTGGAGGAGAACCTCTCCGCACTGGGGTACAAGGACTTCGGCGGCCCCGACGACAAGTTCACCTACTACACCGCCACCGCGCTGAAGAAGTGGCAGAAGGCCAACGGCCTGGAGCAGACCGGCAAGCTCGGCTCCGGTGACGTGGTCGTCCAGCCGGGAGCGATCCGCGTGGCGTCGTTGTCCGGCCAGCTCGGCTCACCCGCGGGCGGGGACCTGATGAAGGTCACCGGCACCGAACGCGCCGTGACCGTCGAGCTGGAGCAGTCCAAGCAGCGCCTCGCCAAGCAGGGCGAGAAGGTCGAGCTGTCGATCACCGGCGGCAAGGCCACCACCGGCACCATCACCGGCATCAGCCGCATCGCCGGCGACCAGGGCCAGGGGCAGAAGTCAAAGATCGTCCTGACCATCTCCGTCGACGACGCCAAGGCCGCGGAAGGCCTCGACTCGGCCAACGTCACGGCGCTGTTCACCGTGGCGAAGAAGCAGAACGTGCTCGCGGTGCCGATCGGCGCGCTGCTCGCGTTGAACGAGGGCGGCTACGGCGTGGTCACCGAGGACGGCAAGACCGTCCCGGTCGAGGTCGGCATCTTCGCCAAGGGCCGGGTCGAGGTGCGGGGCGATGGCCTGCGCGAGGGCATGAAGGTGGTGACCACGGAGTGATCACCGTCGACCACGCGAGCCGGACGTACCCCGGTGGTGTGCAGGCGTTGCGCGACGTCTCCCTGACCGTCGGGAGCGGGGAGATGCTCGCGATCGTGGGACCGTCCGGCTCGGGGAAGTCGACGCTGCTGCACCTGATGGGCACGCTCGACAAGCCGACGAGCGGCAAGGTCGAGATCGACGGCCACGACGTCTCCACCCTGTCGGACAACGCCCTGTCGGCCCTGCGGGCGCGCACGATCGGGTTCGTGTTCCAGCAGTTCTTCCTCACCGAAGGGTTGTCGGCGATCGAGAACGTGGCCTCCGGGCTCGTCTACGCCGGCGTGCCGCGCTCGAAGCGGCGGTCGATGGCGATGTCCGCCCTGGACCGGGTCGGACTGGTCCACCGCGCGCTGCACAAACCGCACGAGCTGTCCGGTGGTGAACGCCAGCGGGTCGCGATCGCGCGGGCCGTGGTGAACACCCCCGGCATCCTCCTGGCGGACGAACCGACCGGCAACCTCGACACCCGCAACGGCGCCGGAGTGCTGGAACTGCTGGAGAAGCTCAACTCCGACGGCACCACGATCGTGCTGATCACGCACGACAGGGACATCGCGGCGTGGGCGCCTCGCCGCGTCGAGGTCCGCGACGGGGTGATCGTTTGACTTCGCTCACGAACCGAGTTCCCCGATGCGAGCGTCCTGTTCCACGGCCGACAGCGGAAGGAGCGACCCTTGCCGTCTGACATCGGCTCCGCAGGCATCGCCCGAGTCACCTCGGGCTACGGCTTGACCAGCCGCACGGATGTTCTTCGCCGCGTTGATGTCCCGGCCGTGCCGGGTGCGGCAAGCCGGGCACGGCCAATGCCGGGCGGAGAGCTTCAGCTCGGCGAGCAGGTGCCCGCAGGTGGAGCAGGTCTTGCTGGAGGGGTACCAGCGGTCGATCACGACCAGGCGACGGCCTGCTCGTTCGCACTTGTACTCCGGTTGTCGCCGGAACTCGCCCCAGCCGGCGTCGGAAAAGGCGCGGGCGAGGCGTCGGTTGCGCACCGTGCCCTTGACGTTGAGGTCCTCGATCACGACCACGTCAGCCGACCGCACGAGCGCGGTACTGGTGCGGTGCAGGAAGTCGTTCCGAGCGTTGCGGACCTTGCGATGAGCACGGGCGACCTCGGCCTTCGCCTTGAGCCTGTTGTTGCTGCCGCGTCGACAGCGCGCCAGCCTGCGCTGGTGGCGGGCCAGGTTTCGGGCCTTGCGGTGCAGAAGACGCGGGTTGGACACCCGCGTTCCGTCGCTCGTCACCAGGAAGCTCGTCAGCCCGAGGCCGACACCGATCACGTGGTTCGCGGGCCGGAGAGCAGCAGGGTCGCGCACGTCCACAGCGAACGTCACGCACCAACGACCGTCGGGTTCTCGGGAGACAATGACCATCGTCGGGTTCAACTCGCTGGCATCCACGCCGTTGAAGGACCAGGTGAACTCCAGCGGTGTGCTCGTCCTGGCCAGGATCAGCGAACCACCTCGCATCCGGAACGCCGATCGCGTGTAGTGCGCGCTCTGTTTGCCGGCTCGGGACTTGGACCTCGGGTAGCGGGACTGCCTGGAAAAGAAGTTCTGGAACGCCGTGTGTTGGTGACGCAGCGTTTGTTGCAACGGCACACAGGACACTTCCGACAGGAAACCGAGATCGTCGCTACGCCTCCACGTGGTCAGCGTGGCGTCCGTTTCCCGGCACGAAGTTCGTGCGCCTTCCGAGTGGTAACGCCGAGTTCGTTCGCTCAACGTCTTGTTCCACACGAGACGCATGCAGCCGAAAGTGCGGGAAAGGACCGCGGCTTGCTCAGAAGTCGGGTAAGCACGGCATTTGCAGGCCGTTCGCACGAAGAGCAGTCCACCGGGATCGGTATGACCAGATGGACGCGGGCTTCTGTTCGGGAGGCGTTGTGATCGACCTGCTGCGGCTCGGGTTCTTCGGCATGCGGACCCGCCCGATCCGCGCCGTCCTCTCCGCTCTGGGCATCGCCATCGGCATCGCCGCCGTGGTCGCGGTCGTCGGCATCCCCGCGTCCAGCGCCGCGGCGTTGCAGGACAAGATGTCCAGGCTCGGCACCAACCTGTTGACCGCGGCGCCCGGCCAGGACTTCTCCGGCCAGGACGCGAAACTGCCGGAGACTGCGGTGCCGATGGCCAAGCGGATCGGCGCGGTGTCGGCGGCCAGCGCCACCGGCAAGCTCTCCGCGAGCGTCCGCAAGAACGACCTCGTGCCGTCGAGCGACACGCTCGGCCTGCAGGTGCAGGCGGCGGAGCAGGACCTGCTGAAGGTGCTGAACGCCGAGGTCCGCGCCGGCAGGTGGCTGTCGCCGGGCGAGAAGTCGGTGGTGCTCGGCGGCACCGCGGCAGCACGCCTGGGTGTGGACGAGCCCGGTGTGCAGCTGTGGCTCGACGGCCAGTGGTTCACCGTGGTCGGCATCCTCGGCCCGCTGCCGCTGTCACCGGAGATCGACAGGTCCGCGCTCATCGGGTGGGAGGCGGCGAAGGAGGCGTTCGGGTTCGAGGGCAACGCGAACACGGTCTACGTGCGCACGTCGCCCGACCAGGTCGAGAACGTCCGCAGGCTGCTCGGCCCGACGCTGAACCCGGAGAAGGCCAACGAGGTCAAGGTCTCCAAGCCGTCGGAGGCGCTGGAGGCCCAGCAGTTGGCGGAGAGCTCCTACAACGCGCTGTTCCTCGGTCTGGGCGGGGTCGCGTTGTTGGTGGGGGGCGTCGGCGTGGCGAACACGATGGTGATCTCGGTGCTGGAACGGCGCAGGGAGATCGGTCTGCGACGGGCGCTCGGGGCGACCCGGCGGCAGATCAGGTGGCAGTTCCTCACCGAGTCGGTGCTGCTGTCCGGCCTCGGCGGGCTGGTCGGCGTGATCGTGGGAATCGCGGTCACGGCCGGATATTCGATCAGCCAGCGGTGGCCGGCGGCACTGCCGTGGCCGGCCCTGCTCGGGGGAGTGGGCTCGGCGGTCCTCATCGGCGCCATCGCCGGCGTGTACCCGGCGGTGCGGGCGGCTCGTCAGTCGCCCACGGAAGCACTCGCCTGAAGGGAACGCGGGGGCCCTGCGTTTCCCTGAAGGAAACGCAGGGCCCCCGCGTTCCGCTCGTCAGAGCCGGCCGACGACCCAGTCGACGGCCTGGGTGAGGATCGTGACGTCGTCCGGCTCGATGGCCGGGAACATCGCGACGCGGAGCTGGTTCTTGCCGAGCTTGCGGTACGGCTCGACGTCGACGATGCCGTTGGCGCGCAACACCTTCGCCACGGTCGCGGCGTCCACGTCGTCGCTGAAGTTGATCGTGCCGACGACCTGCGAGCGGTCGGCGGCCTTCTCGACGTACGGCGTGGTGTACGAGGTCTTCTCGGCCCAGCCGTACAGGCGGTCGCTCGAGTCCTTGGTGCGCGCGACGGCCCAGTCGAGGCCACCGTTGCCGTTGATCCAGTCGATCTGGTGCGCCAGCAGGAAGAGCGTGGCGACCGACGGCGTGTTGTAGGTCTGGTCCTTCGTGGAGTTGTCCAGCGCCGTGGGCAGCGACAGGAACTCCGGCACCCAGCGGTCCTTGAGCTCCTCGACGCGCTCCAGGGCCTTGGGGGACATCAGCGCGAGCCACAGGCCGCCGTCCGAGGCGAACGACTTCTGCGGTGCGAAGTAGTAGACGTCGAAGTCCTCGGCCTTGACCGGCAGGCCGCCGGCGCCCGACGTCGCGTCGATCGCGATGAGCGCGTCACCGGAGCCCTCCGGCCGGAGGACGGGCATCGCCACACCGGTGGAGGTCTCGTTCTGCGCCCAGCCGACGAGGTCGGCGCCCTCGGCGTAGAAGAGCTCCGGCGCGGTGCCGGGCTCGGCCTTGGTGACGAGCGAGTCCTTCAGGAACGGCGCGGTCTGCGTGACCTTGGCGAACTTCGAGGAGAACTCGCCGTTGGTGAAGTGCTGCGCGGTCTCCCGCACGAGCCCGAAGCTGGCCGCGTCCCAGAACGCCGTCGTACCACCGTTGCCGAGCACGACCTCGTAGCCGTCGGGCAGCCCGAACAGCTCCCGCAGCCCGGAGCGGACGCGGCCGACGAGGTTCTTGACGGGCTTCTGCCGGTGCGAGGTGCCGAGCAGTTCGGCACCCTCGGACGTGAGGGCCGCGACGGCCTCGGGACGCACCTTGGAGGGTCCACAACCGAAGCGGCCGTCGGACGGCTTGAGCTCGGCGGGAAGCACCAACGAGGTCGGATCGGCGGTCTGGGTCATGGGGTCACGCCTCCGGGGCGATTGACGAGCTTCAGGGACCTGACCGGCGCCGTTGCCGGAGTTCACAGTGTTGCAGGACGGTAGCCGAGAGGTGTCGGCCGGGTGTCGTGGGTCACTTGAGCAGGGGGACTTCGCCGGCCGTGCGCGTGTCGTCCCGGCTCGGCGCAGTTGATCTCTGTTACCGTCCGCGACCTCATCGCGGACGATGGTGCGGAGGGTAGTGGTGTCGAGGTTGCGCGCGGTCCTTGGCGGTAACGGTGGAACCAGCGACGAGGACGAATGACCGGAGCTCACGGCACCGGTGACGGCCGGCGCCTGCCCTTCAGCTGCAGGCGCACACCGGCGCGGTGGCGGATCGGCAGCTCGGTCAGCCGGAAGACGACCGCCTCCCTGCCCTCGCCGTCTGTCTTCCTGCGCACCCGGAACCGGTTGAACGCCTCCGTCTTCCCGATGGGTTCGACGTAGGCCTCGGTGCCCTTCGGGAGCAGCACCCGGTAGGTCGCGCGGTGGACCGGTTGCCAGAACAGGAGCGCGAACTCGTCCGGGCTGCCCTCCAGCAGTGGCGCGCACATCCTCGGCCATGTCAGGTCGACGACGAAGGACACCTCGGAGTTCACCGCCGGAGGCGTGTGGAAGTGGACGATCGCCGTCATGGCCCCGTCCCTCAGCCACGAGACCGTCGTGCGCAGGGTGGTCCCCGGTGAGCCGTCGACGAGCAGGTTCCGCACGGTCATCCGCACGCGGCTGCGGTAGTGCGACGGCTGGGGCCATCCGCAGCCGAACCTCAGCCGGACGAACCAGAAGTCGCGGTGTGTCGCCCTGAGCCTGATCTTGACCTGGACGTGCGCGTCACCGCGCTCCCCGATCACGGCGGTCTTGTCCCAGTCGACGACCTGGTACGAGGGCCACGTCTGGTCCAGGAGCTTGCAGTAGTGCGCCACCAGGCCCTTGTGCGCTTCCAGCTCCCGCCGTTGCGCGCCGAGGCGGGCGAGCAGCGCGATCCCGGCGGTGACGATCACGAGGACCGCGGTGACGAGCGCCCCTGCCTTGATCGCCGTGCTGCCGAGGACCGCGCCGAGCACCACCGCGAACGACATGAGCCCGACAGCGGCTCTCGCCACCGCGGGAGGGCCATGACCCCGGAGGAACTCCTCCAGGAAGAGGACCATCTCTCGCAGCATCCGTCCCCCCGACTGATGGTGCGAGCAGTGGCGGCGACTGCCCGTGAGAGCCGGCTGAGCAGATTGTCGCGTCGATCCGCGGTTCGCCGGGCGGCGGCACTCGAACGGCTGCCTGGTTCACCGGGATGCACCAGCCCGCCGTGTCAGGGTGTCACCGCAACATGCCCCGCTGCATCGCGGTGGTGACGGCCGCCGTCCGATCGGACACGCCGAGCTTGTTGAACACCCTCAGCAGATGGGTCTTCACGGTCGCCTCGGAGATGAAGAGCGCCCGGCCGATCTCCCCGTTCGACAGGCCTGTCGCGACCAGCCGCAGCACCTCGGCCTCGCGCGCGGACAGCGGAGGCGTGCGCACCTGGCCGACGACCTTCGCGACCATCGACGGCGCGAGCACCGTCTCGCCGCGGGCCGCCGCGCGGATCGCCGCGACCAGGTCCTCGGTCGTCGAGTCCTTGAGCAGGTACCCGGACGCGCCCGCCTCGACCGCGCGGAGGATGTCCGAGTCGGTCTCGTAGGTCGTGAGGACGAGCACGCGCGGGCCGGTGCCGGCGATCTTCGCGGTGGCGGCCACGCCGTCCATCTCCGGCATCCGCAGGTCCATCAGCACGACGTCGGGCCGCAGCGAGGCCGCCTGCTCGACCGCCTCCCGGCCGGAGCCGGCGTCGCCGACGACCTCCAGGTCGCCGGCCACGAGCATGCCGCGCAGGCCCTGCCGCACCACGGGGTGGTCGTCCACCAGCAGGATCCTGATCACAGCGGCACCTCCACCAGCACGGACGCCCCCTGGTCCGAGGACAGCGACAGCGTCCCACCCACCTGTTCCAGCCGGGCGCGCATGCCCCGCAGCCCGAAGCCCTCCGGCGCGTCGCCGAACCCGCGGCCGTCGTCACGCACCTCCAGCGAGACGCCGTCGGGGCCGAACCGCAGCACCACGTCCACCCGGGACGCACCCGAGTGCCGTGCCGCGTTGGTCAGGGCTTCCTGGGCGGCCCGCAGCAGCACCACCTCGACCGAGGTCTCCAGCGGGACCGGATCGCCGATCACCCGGAACGACGACGGCGGCGAAGCGCCGGAGGCCAAGCGCCGCAGGGCGTCCTCCAGCGACGAACCGTCCAAAGGCGACGGTGCGGTGGCGGCGACCAGGGCACGTGCCTCGCGGAGGTTCTCCCGCGCGGTCCGCAGCGCCAGGTCCACGTCGGGCTGTGCGGCCTGCAACAGCGTGATGATCGACGTGAAGCCCTGCGCCAGGGTGTCGTGGATCTCCGCCGACCACCGCGCCCGCTCGGCCTCGATGGTCAGCGCCTCGATGCGGTGCAGCAGTTCGCCGCGCTGCTCGTTCTGCTGCGCGATCCGGCTGATCGCCCAGCCGAACGCCTGGGAGAAACCGATGATCAGCAGCGCGCCGGGCCACGGCAGCGCGGGCACGGCGCCCGCGGCCCAGGTCAGGATCTGCGGGGTGAACACGAACAGCGCCATCGGCACGAACGCCCACGCGACCGGCAGCGCCATGTAGAGCTGCGGGACCAGGCCGAACAGCGCGAAGGTGGCGTTGCCGCTGAACCAGACCGCCGGCGCGAACGTGGCGAGCGAGCCGGCGGCGTGGACGAGGCCGCGCCAGTCGGCGACGCCGCGCTTGACCACCTTCCTGCCGTAGCCCAGGAACCACAGGCCGTTGAGGCACAGCAGCCCCGCCGCCGCCAGGCGGTCGGCGAGGGTGTTGCGGTCGACCAGGACGAGCACGACCGCGGTGGCCTGGCTGACCGCGAAGAGCACGTACCAGGTGATCAGCGACTGGTGCTGGTCCACCTGAAGGTCCGGCCGACGAGCAGCAGGCCCGCGATCGTCCACGCCCCGAGCACCAGCGCGATCCTGCCGAGCTCCCATGATCCCGCCGCCTCCATGACCGCGTAGCCGTCGTCCGGTGCGAACACCGAGCGGAAACCCTGGCAGACCCACTTCAGCGGGAAGAACGAGCCCACCGTGCGCAGCGACTCGGGCAGGACCGACTGCATGATGAACACGCCGCTGAGGAACTGGAGCACGATGTACGGCAGGTTCAGCACGCCCGCGGCGTTGCGGGTGGACTTCGCGATGGAGCTCAGCGCGACGCCGATCAGCGAGCACGAGACCACGCCGAGCGTGAAGACCCACGCGAACGTCAGCCACCGGCCCGCGCCCGACGGCAGCTCCACGTCGAACCGCAGCACGGCCACGGCCATCAGCAGCACGGCCTCGAACAGGCTCGACACGAAGACCAGGACGATCTTGCCGATGAAGTAGGACGTGAACGGCATCGGCGTGCCGCGCAGGCGCTTGAGCGTCCCGTCCTCGCGGTCGGCCACCACGCTCATGCCGAGGCCGACGAACGACGTCGAGATGATGCCGGCGCCGATCATGCCGGCCGCGAACATCTGCGCGGCGGCGGGCTCCCGGACGTAGACGGTGCCCAGCAGCAGCATCAGGACCGCGGGCAGCGACACCGTGAAGATCAGGTTCTCCTTCTGCCGGAAGAACTCCCGCAGCTCGGTCGCACCCCTCGAGAGACCGAGCGACAGGGTTCCCGGCAGCGCGGCGGCCGTGGTCATGCGATCAGCTCCAGGTAGACGTCTTCCAGCGACGGGCGGGTGACGACGAGTTCGGCGAGCTCGCCGTGCCGGGACAGCTCGGCGATGACCTTGGTGGGTTCGGGCGTGCGGATCTCCCGGTAGCCGCCCTCGCCCAGCCAGCGCACGGTGGCGTCGGCGTGCGCGCGGCCGCCCAGCGTCCGCGGCGCGCCCTCGGCGACGACCCGGCCGCCGGCCAGGACCGCCACGCGGTCGGCGAGCGCCTCGGCCTCGTCCAGGTAGTGCGTGGTCAGCAGGATCGTGGTGCCTTCGGCGGCCAGGGACCTGACCAGGTCCCAGAACCGCCGGCGGGCCTCCGGGTCGAAGCCCGTGGTCGGCTCGTCCAGGAACACGAGCTCCGGGCGGCCGATGATGCCGAGCGCCACGTCCAGGCGCCTGCGCTGGCCCCCGGACAACGTGCCGGCGCGGGACTTCGCCTTCTCCGCCAGCCCGACGAGGTCGATCACCTCGTCCGGGTCGCGCGGGTCGGCGTAGTACCCGGCGTAGTGCCGCACGGCCTCGGTGACCGTGAGGTTCGCGGCGTCGGTCGCGCTCTGCGGCACGATCCCCAGGCGCGACCGCCACACCCGGTCCGCCCGCGCGGGGTCGGTACCGAGCACGCTGACCTCGCCCGCGTCGCGGTCGCGGTACGCCTCCAGGACCTCCACGGTCGTCGTCTTGCCCGCGCCGTTCGGCCCGAGGACCGCGAACACCTCCCCGCGGGCGACGTCGAAGTCCACCCCCGCCACCGCCTGGTGGCCCTTGTAGGCCTTCTTCAGGCCCCGCACCCGTATCGCGTTCATGGAGGAATCCTGCGTTCCCGGGGGTGCCCGGCGGGACGACCGCACCGCCGACTCCGGCTGTCAACCGGTCGATGGACACGCGGTCGTGTTTCGGCCGTGTTTCCGCACCGGGATAGCGCGCTTTCGCGTGCTAGAACGGCTCGGTGCATCTGACGCCGCATGAACGCGACAAGCTCCTCGTGCACGTCGCCGCCGACGTGGCGCGCCGCCGGCTCGAACGCGGGGTGCTCCTCAACTACCCCGAGGCCGTCGCGTTGATCACCGACCACGTGCTGGAGGGCGCGCGGGACGGCAGGACGGTCAGCGAGCTCATGGAGAGCGGCCGCACGGTGCTCGCGCCGGAGCAGGTCATGAGCGGGGTGCCGGAGATGATCGACTCGGTGCAGGTGGAGGCGACCTTCCCGGACGGCACGAAGCTCGTCACGGTGCACCACCCGATCGCGCCCTCCGCCGGCCCGGCGCCGGGGGAGGTGGTCGTCGGTTCCGGACCCGTCGAGCTCAACCCGGGCCGGCCTCGGGTCACGATGGTCGTCATGAACGCCGCCGACCGGCCCGTCCAGGTCGGGTCGCACTTCCACTTCGCCTCGGTCAACCGGGGACTGTCCTTCGACCGGGAGGCCGCCTTCGGCTACCGGCTGGACATCCCGGCGGGCACGGCCGTGCGGTTCGAGCCGGGCGTCGAGCGCGAGGTCGCACTGGTTCCGCTGGCAGGGCTGAGGATCGTCCGGGGGTTGCAGCGATGATCGACCGCGAGCGCTACGCCGAGCTGCTGGGGCCCACCGTCGGCGACCGGATCCGGCTCGCCGACACCGACCTGTTCATCGAGGTCACCGAGGACCGCTCGCGCGGCGCCGGCTCCGGCGACGAGGTGATCTTCGGCGGCGGCAAGGTCGTCCGCGAATCGATGGGCCAGGGCGTCGCGACGCGGGCGGAGGGCGCTCCCGACCTGGTGATCACCGGCGCGGTGGTCCTCGACCACTGGGGAGTCGTGAAGGCCGACGTCGGCGTGCGCGACGGCCGGATCGTCGCGATCGGCAAGGCGGGCAACCCGGACACGATGGACGGCGTCCACCCGGACCTGGTGATCGGCCCGTCGACGGAGATCCTGTCCGGCAACGGGAAGATCCTCACGGCGGGCGGCATCGACTGCCACGTGCACTTCATCTGCCCGCAGATCGTCGACGAGGCGCTGGCGTCCGGGCTCACCACGCTGATCGGCGGCGGCACCGGCCCGGCGGAGGGCACGAAGGCCACCACGGTCACGCCGGGAGCCTGGTACCTCGACCGGATGCTGACGTCGATGGACCACATGCCGGTCAACGTCCTGTTGCTGGGCAAGGGGAACACCGTCTCGGCGGAGGGCCTGCGCGAGCAGCTCGCCGGCGGCGCCGGCGGGTTCAAGCTGCACGAGGACTGGGGCACCACGCCCGCCGCGATCGACGCGTGCCTGCGGGTGGCCGACGAGTCGGGTGTGCAGGTCGCGATCCACACGGACACGTTGAACGAGGCCGGTTTCCTGGAGTCCACTGTGGACGCGATCGGCGGCCGGTCGATCAACGCCTACCACTCGGAGGGGGCGGGCGGCGGGCACGCGCCCGACATCATCCGGGTGGTCTCGCTGCCGAACGTGCTGCCGTCGTCGACGAACCCGACCCGCCCGTACACCGTCAACACCCTCGAAGAGCACCTCGACATGCTGATGGTGTGCCACCACCTCAACCCGTCCGTGCCGGAGGACCTGGCGTTCGCCGAGTCGCGCATCCGGCCGACCACGATCGCGGCCGAGGACCTGCTGCACGACCTGGGCGCGATCTCGATGATCTCGTCGGACTCGCAGGCGATGGGCCGCGTCGGCGAGGTGGTCGTCCGGACCTGGCAGACCGCGCACGTGATGTCGTCGCGCCGGTCGGTGGACGCGAACCTGCGGGCCCGCCGCTACGTCGCGAAGTACACGATCAACCCGGCCATCGCGCACGGGATCGCGTCCGAGGTCGGCTCGGTCGAGGTGGGCAAGCTCGCGGACCTGGTGCTGTGGGAGCCCAAGTTCTTCGGCGTCCGGCCCTCGGTGGTGCTCAAGGGCGGGTTCATCGCCTGGGGCGCGATGGGTGACGCCAACGCGTCGATCCCGACACCGCAGCCGGTGTGGGCGCGGCCGATGTTCGGGGCGACGGCCGGGGCCGCCTCCTCGGTCTTCTTCGTCGCGCCCGAGGCCGTCGAGGCGGGGATCGGGGACCGGTACGCGCGGCGCGTGCTGCCGGTGTCGAACACCCGCTCGGTCACCAAGGCGGACATGGTGCTCAACGACGCGATGCCGGATGTGCGGGTCGATCCGGACAGCTTCGCCGTGCACGTCGACGGTGCCCTGGTGGAGCCTTCCCCCGTCGCCGAGCTGCCGATGGCCCAGCGGTACTTCCTGTTCTGATGCTGACCGCGCTGATCCTCGCCGACTCCCGCTTCCCCGGCGGCGGCCACGTGCACTCCGGCGGCCTGGAGGAGGCCGCCGCGCGCGGGCTGGTCGTGGACGAGCCGTCGCTGCGCTCGTTCCTGCACGGCCGGTTGCTCACCGCCGGACTGCTGGCGGCCGGGTTCGCGGCCGCGGCGGCGCGGGGCGAGGACCTCGCCGTGCTGGACGCGGAGCTGGACGCCCGCACCCCGTCGCCCGCCCAGCGGGAGGCCTCGCGGGCGCAGGGACGCGGGATGCTGCGGGCGGCGCGGCGGGCCTGGCCGTCCGCGCGGCTGGCCGCGCTGCCCGCTGCCCCGCACCAGCCGCTGGTGATCGGCGTGCTGGTCGGTGAGCCGTACGAGGCCGCGCTGACCTGCGCCTACCTCGCGGTGAGCGGGCCGGCGTCGGCGGCGGTGCGGTTGCTGGGGCTCGACCCGTTCGGGGTCAACGCGATCGTGGCCCGCCTCGAGGTCGAGGAAGTCGCCGCGCGGGCGTGCGAGGAGCTGCCCGCTCTCGGTTCACCGGCCTTGGACCTCTTGGCCGAGGCACATGTTCGACGTGAAGGGGTGCGTCTCTTTGGGAGCTGACCACGGGCCCGACCCGCACGGGCACCACCACGGCAAGGCGCCGCGCATCGGCATCGGCGGCCCCGTCGGCAGCGGCAAGACCGCCCTGACGGCCGCGCTCTGCCGTGCGCTGGGGGAGCGGCTGTCGCTGGCGGTCGTCACCAATGACATCTACACGACCGAGGACGCCGACTTCCTGCGCCGCGCGGGCGTGCTGGACCCGGCGCGCATCGAGGCCGTGCAGACGGGGTGCTGCCCGCACACCGCGATCCGCGACGACATCACGGCCAACCTGGACGCCGTCGAACGCCTGGAGCACCGGTTCTCCTCTTTGGACCTCGTCATCATCGAAAGCGGCGGGGACAACCTGACCGCCGTGTTCTCGCGCGGCCTGGTCGACCGGCAGATCTTCGTCGTCGACGTGGCCGGCGGCGACAAGGTCCCGCGCAAGGGAGGTCCCGGCGTCACGACCGCCGACCTGCTGGTGATCAACAAGATCGACCTGGCGCCGTTCGTCGGCGCGGACCTGGACGTGATGGTCTCGGACGCGCACCGGATGCGCGGGGAGCTGCCGGTGATCGCCCAGTCGCTGGTCGAGACGCCGGACGCGCCAGAGGTCGCGAAGTGGGTGCTGGCGCAGCTGTGAAGGCCTCCGCGCGGTTGGTGGTCTCGCTGGACCCGCACGGCAACAGCGTCGTGCGGGTCCTGCGCTCCCAGTCACCGCTGACCCTGGTGCCGCACCGGCGCGCCGGCCCGGTGGCGCTGGTGCACCTCGTGAGCTCGGTGACGGCCCCGCTCGGGGGAGACGCGCTGGAGCTGACCGTGGAGGTGGGGCCGGGAGCGGCCCTCGACCTCCGCGGCGTGGCGGCGACGTTGATGCTGCCCGGCCCGACCGGAGCGCCCTCGTCGTCACTCGTCCGGTTCACGGTGGAGGGCTCCGTCCGGTACCTGCCGGAGCCGACCGTGGTGACGGGCCGCGCGCATCACACTTCCGTGGTGGAGGCCGAATTGGACGGTCACGCGCAGTTGCGAACTCGGGAGGTCCTCGTGCTCGGCCGCACCGGCGAGGCGCCCGGCACGCTGGCCACGACGATGCGCGCAACCCGTTGCGGCAAGCCGTTGTTGCACCAGCAGCTCGTGGTCGGCGGGACCGCCGCCGACGCGTCGCCCGCGGGGCTCGCGGGCAAGCGCGTCGTCGGCACCGAGCTGCTCCTGGACGACGTGCCGCGCGCCAGGGACGGCGGTGAGTGGTGGAGCGTCGTCCCCTTGGCGGCGGGCGGAACCCTTGCCACCGCAATGGGTGATGACGTGGTCACCGTCACAAATGTGCTCGACGCCATCTGACTCGATCACGTATTCGATCCAGATCTGTTCTTTCTACGGACAGTCACCGTTCAGGTGGTGGTCATCACCACGCAGGCGGTTTCGGGATCCGTTCGCCGTGCGTATGGTCGCGGGTCCAGGGACCACGAGTTCTGCCGTTGGTTGGAGGTTCGCCGATGACGGAAACCACGAACATCGCGCTACCGGCGATGCGCGTGTCATACGAGCAGGGCTCGCTGAGCGAGTCGGAGCTTGCCGCCACCTGGCACGAACAGCTCCAGCTGTGGCTCGACCAGGCGGGCGGCGCGGGCCTTCCCGAGCCCAACGCGATGGTGCTCGCGACGACCGACACCCAGGGGCGTCCGTCCTCGCGCACGGTGCTGGCGAAGGGGCTCGACGAGCGCGGTCTGGTGTTCTTCACCAACTACACGTCGAACAAGTCGCACGACCTGATGGCCACGCGGTACGCCTCGGCCACGTTCCCGTGGTTCGCGATGCAGCGGCAGGCGCACGTGCGCGGGACCGTGGAGAAGGTCGGTCCGGTGGAGACGGCCGAGTACTGGAACTCGCGTCCCCGCGGGTCGCAGATCGGCGCCTGGGCCTCGCCCCAGTCCAGGGTGGTGACCGGGCGATCCACTTTGGACTCCGCCCTGCACAAGATCGAACGGCAGTTCGCCGACACCGAGAAGATCCCCGTGCCGCCGCACTGGGGCGGGTGGCGGATCCGGCCCGAGGAGGTCGAGTTCTGGCAGGGGCGGCGCGATCGGATGCACGACCGGCTGCGGTTCCGGCTTGGGCGGGACGGGTGGCAGTTGGAGCGGGTTGCCCCGTAGGGGGCGATTCGCGCCCCGGTGGGGGTTTGGCTTTCGCGGTGGGGCGTCTTCCTGTGGGCGGGGAGGCGCCCTTTTGCCGTGGCCGGGTCGCTCTGTGTCCTGCGGTTGCGTGCTCTCCCCCCAGAGCCCCGGCAAGCTGATCCCAGGGGCACCAGTGCCGCACGCGGGTTGACGGCACGCCTGCCGCATCGCTGAGGCTCCGCTCCGCCTTCGCGGGGCTCGCCGGTTCATCCGGGTTCGAGGGTGCAACCCCGCTCCTGGCTCGCGCGTCCCTCGGGCTGTGGAAGTGTCCGGGGTTCTCACGGGCATACTGGGATTTCAGCTACAGCGACTACGAGGTGCGATTTCACGTGTGCGGAGTGCTCGGACTCATCTGTTCCACCGAAGCCGCGGCGGCCAGCGCGCGTGGGTCTGTGGCCAACGCGCTGCGCTGCCAGCGGCACCGCGGTCCTGACGAGCAGGACACGTGGGCCGATGCCGAGGTCGTCTACGGGTTCAACCGGCTCGGGTTCATCGACCTCGACCACTCGCACCAGCCGCTGGTCTGGGGGCCGCCGGAGAACCCCACCCGGTACACGCTGAACTTCAACGGCGAGATCTACAACTACAAGGAGCTGCGGGCCGAGCTGGCCGTGCAGTTCGGTGCCCAGTTCCGGACCCAGGGCGATGGTGAGGCCATCGTCGCCGGGTACCACTACCTCGGGGCGGACTGGGTCAAGCGGCTTCGGGGCATGTTCGCGTTCATGATCTGGGACGCGCAGGAGCGGGTGGTCTTCGGGGCACGTGACCCGTTCGGGATCAAGCCCCTCTACTGGGCTTCCGGGCCCGGTGGGGTGGCGTTCTCCTCGGAGAAGAAGAGCCTGTTGCAGCTCACCGGGGTGCTGGGGATCAGCCAGGAGCTCGACCGGACGGCGTTGCAGCACTACCTGGTGCTGCAGTACGTGCCGGAGCCCGAGTCGTTGCACAAGGCGATCCGGCGGGTGGAGTCCGGGACGTCGTTCAAGGTCTCGCCGGGTGGGCAGGTGCTGTTCAACCGGTACTTCAAGCCGGTGTTCTCGCCTCGGCCGGTCAACGGTCAGCACGAGGCCGAGGCGCTGCACGAGCGCATCGCCGACGTCATGCGCGACTCGGTGGCCAAGCACATGATCTCGGACCCGGACGTCACGGTGGGGGCGTTCCTGTCCGGCGGCATCGACTCGACGGCCACCGCCACGCTGGCCAAGCAGCACAACCCCAACCTCATCGCCTTCACCAGCGGGTTCGACCGGCAGGGGTACTCGGAGGTCGACGTCGCGGCGGAGACCGCGGCCGCCATCGGGGTGCGGCACGTCGTGCGGACGGTGTCGCCGGACGAGATGATGGAAGAGCTGCCGCTGATCCTCTGGTACCTCGACGACCCGGTGGCCGACCCGGCGCTGGTGCCGCTGTACTTCATCGCCAAAGAGGCGCGCAAGTACGTCAAGGCGGTGCTGTCCGGTGAGGGCGCCGACGAGCTGTTCGGCGGGTACGTGATCTACCACGAGCCGTTGTCGTTGTCGCCGTTCGAGAAGGTGCCCGGCAGCGTGCGCAAGCTGATGGGCGCGGTGTCGAAGAGCATCCCGGAGGGCGTGCGGGGCAAGGACCTGCTGCGCCGGGGCTCGTTGAAGCTGGAGGAGCGCTACTACGGCAACGCGCGCAACTTCAGCGACGCGCAGGTGCGGGCGGTGTTCCCCGGTTACGTCGAGGGCGTCGGCTTCCGCGACGTGACCGCTCCCTGGTACCGCGAGTCCGAGGGCTGGGACCCGGTCGCGCGGATGCAGCACATCGACCTGTTCACGTGGCTGCGCGGCGACATCCTCGTCAAGGCCGACAAGGTGACCATGGCCAACTCGATCGAGCTGCGGGTGCCGTTCCTCGACCCCGAGGTGTTCAAGATCGCCGCCGAGGTGCCGCTCGACCAGAAGCTCACCGAGGGCACGACCAAGTACGCGCTGCGCAAGGCGCTGGCGAAGATCATCCCGCCGCACGTGCTGAACCGGCCCAAGCTGGGCTTCCCGGTGCCGATCCGGCACTGGCTGCGCGCGGAGATGTACGACTGGGCGCGCGGGGTCATCGCCGACTCGCAGACCGGGCACCTGCTCGACAAGAACGCGGTGCTCGACCTGCTCGCCGAGCACAAGTCGGAGCAGTTCGACCGCAGCCGGCAGCTCTGGTCGGTGCTGTGCTTCATGATCTGGCACGGGATCTTCGTCGAGGGCCGGATCAGCCCGAAGGTGCCGGAGCCGGTCTACCCGGTCCGCGTCTGACGAGTGGTCTTGGCGACAAGTCACGTGAGGCGCCCGTTAGTTGTCATAGGCTAACGAAGTGGCAACCACGGGGAGAAGCGCGCGCTCGACGTTCGTGATCGACACTCGGCCGTTGAAGATCGTCGCTTATCGCCGGTTGTGGCTGTCCACGATCGTCACGGCGGTGGGCTCCCAGCTCACCGCCGTCGCCGTGCCCAAGCAGGTCTACGACCTCACCGGCTCGTCGGCGTGGGTCGGCATCGCCGCCGGTGTCGCGCTGGTCCCGCTGCTCGTCTTCGGGCTGTGGGGCGGTGCCATCGCCGACACCGTCGACCGGCGCAAGCTGCTGCTCGTCACGAACACCGGCATCGCGGTCTCGTCGGTGCTGCTGTGGGTGCAGGCGGCGCTGGACGTCGGCTCGGTGTGGCTGGTGATCGCGCTGCTCGGCCTCCAGCAGGTGTTCTTCGCGGCCAACGCGCCCGCGCGGTCGGCGTCGATCGCCCGGCTCGTGCCGGCGGAGCTGCTGGCGTCGGCCGGTGCGCTCGGCTCGACGGTCATGCAGTTCGGCGCGGTGCTCGGGCCGTTGCTCGCCGGCGCGTTGATGCCGGTCATCGGGCTGTCGACGCTGTACCTGGTGGACGCGGTCGCGCTGGTCGTCACCGTCTACGCGGTGTGGAAGCTGCCGCCGATGCCCCCGCTGGACGGCGTGGTGCGGCGCGCGGGCCTGCGGGACGTGCTCGACGGCTTCGTCTACCTGTGGGCGCAGAAGGTGCTGCTGGCGAGCATGTTGCTCGACATCATCGCCATGGTGTTCGGCATGCCGCGGGCGCTGTTCCCGGAGATGGCCCAGCACACGTTCGGCGACCCGCCCGGCGGCGGGTTCGCGCTGGGCGTGCTGTTCGCGGCCATCCCGGTCGGCGCGGTGCTGTGCGGGCTCACGTCCGGGTGGATCGCGAACGTCAGCAGGCACGGGGTCGCGGTGACGCTGGCCGTGGTGGGCTGGGGCCTCGCGATCATGGGGTTCGGCCTCGCCGGCTCGCTGTGGGTGGCGGCGGCGTTCCTGGCGCTCGCGGGCGCGGCGGACATGGTGTCGATGGCGTTCCGCGGCGCGATCCTGCAGTCGGCCGCGACGGACGAGATGCGCGGGCGGATGCAGGGCGTCTTCATCGTCGTGGTGGCGGGCGGGCCGCGCATCGCGGACCTGCTGCACGGCACGGGTGGCGCGGCGTTCGGCACGGCCGCGGCGGTGACGGCCGGTGGGGTGCTGGTGGTCGTGGCGACCGCGGTCATGGTGGTGCTGCTGCCCGCGATCTGGCGCTACCGCGTCACTTCCGCGAGCTGACCTCGTTCGCGGCCGGCTCGGCGATCCGCACGTCGGTGCCCCAGTCGGAGAAGCGCGCCTCGTCGACGACCAGCGCGTTCTGGAACTGGGTCGAGAACTTGATCCGGATCGGCAGCCCGCCGCCGTTCAGCTCGACCTCGCCCGCCGAGTTCGTGACGCCCCGGTCGAGCGCGAGCCGGAGCTCCTCGCGCAGGGTCTCGTCGGTGAGGGTCTCGTAGGCCTTCCGGTAGTCGACGGCGATCGAGTACCGCGTCCGGTCACCGGTCTGCGCGGTCAGCCTGAGCTCGCCGCCCGCCTCGATCACCGGCAGGTGGTAGGTCGTGAACACGGCCTGCTGGTAGATCACGTCGTGGAAGCCCAGCATGGTGCTGGTGAAGTCGTCGGTGTCCTTGCGGTCCAGCCGCACCCACGGCTTGTCGGCCGGCAGGCCGAACACCGGCGGCACCTCCACGAACGCGGTGTCCCTCGTGGTCGAGACGAACCGGAGCTGCTCGTCCTTCCCACCGGACTGCACGGGACGCGTGGTGGTCGCGTCGATGGCGGGGACGGCGCCCAGCCGCACCACGCCGTTCGCGGGGGCCGTGACGCCGCCCGTGGTGGGCGGCTCGACGGTGAAGCGGTAGCTCGCCTTCTCGCCGACCGCCTTGGTGACCGCGGCGACGAGGCTCTTCACGTCGGAGTGCTGCGCCGGTCGGTCCACCGGCGGGGAGGACGTGCAGGCGGTCAGCGCGACAGCGGCGACCAGCGACGTTACCGTGCGTTTCATGGCTACACCATATGGGTGAGGTCGGGATCCGTTCTCGCTGGTGCGCAGGCGAAACGTGCAGAATCTCCGGGCATGGCTGAAGCGACTCCACAAACGGAGCAACCGGAACTGAAACGGGCCATCGGCCCGAAGCTCCTGTTGTTCTTCGTCGTCGGCGACATCCTCGGTACCGGCATCTACGCGCTCACCGGCAACGTGGCCGGCAAGATCGGCGGCGCGCTGTGGCTGCCCTTCCTGCTCGCGTTCGTGGTGGCGTTCCTGACGGCGTTCAGCTACCTGGAACTCGTCGGCAAGTACCCGAGGGCGGCCGGCGCGGCGCTCTACACCAACAGAGCGTTCAAGATCCACTTCCTGACGTTCATGGTCGCCTTCGCGGTCATGTGCTCGGGCATCACGTCGGCGTCCTCGGCGGCGCTCGCCTTCGGCCGCACGTACCTGCGGCAGTTGCTGGTGGAGTTCTTCGACGTCTCGCTGCGCCCGGAGTCGCTCGTCATCACGGGCATCGCGATCGTCTTCATCGCGGCGCTGGCGGTCATCAACTTCCGCGGCGTCTCGGAGTCGGTCAAGGCCAACGTCGTGCTGACCTTCATCGAGCTGTCCGGTCTGGTCATCATCATCGCGATCGGCGCGTACGCCGTCGCGGTCGGCGACGGCGAACCGGCGCGGCTGACCGAGATCAACGTGCCGTCCGGCTCCAGCGTGCTGCTCGCGGTCACCTCGGCGACGGCGCTCGCGTTCTTCGCGATGGTCGGCTTCGAGGACTCGGTGAACATGGCGGAGGAGTGCCGCGACCCGGTCCGGATCTTCCCGCGCGCGATGCTGGTCGGCATGGCCATCGCGGCGTTGATCTACGTGCTGGTCGGCATCACGTCGTCGTTGCTGATCCCGTCCGACGAGCTCGCGAAGGCGGGCAGCGGCGCGTTGCTGAGGGTCGTCACGGTGGGCGCGCCGGGCTTCCCGCTGTGGGTGTTCGCGCTGATCGGCCTGCTGGCCGTCATCAACTCGGCGCTGATCAACATGCTGATGGCCTCGCGCCTGCTGTACGGCATGGCGAACGAGAAGATCATCCCGAAGTTCTTCGGCACCGTGCACCCGTTCCGCCGCACGCCGTGGATCTCGATCGTCTTCACGACCGGCGTCGCGGTGATCCTGGTGTCCACCGCGGACATCGGCAGGCTCGGCGGCACCACCTCGTTGCTGCTGCTGATCGTCTTCACCATCGTCAACGTCGCGTGCCTCGTGCTGCGCCGGGAGAAGGCCGAGCACCGGCACTTCCGCGCGCCGACGTGGGCCCCGGTGCTCGGCGCGATCACGTGCGCGTACCTCGCGATGCCGGTGCTGTCCGGCCGGCCGTGGGGCGACTACGTGATCGCCGGCTGGCTGCTGCTCGCCGGCCTGGTGCTGTGGCTGATCAACCGCGTGCTGCACGGCAGGGTGGAGATCAACCCGGAGAAGCTGGCGAAGTAGGGGTTCTCAGTCCAGCAGGTGCTTGAGGAACCGGTCGGGCCCGTCCAGGAAGTTGCGGGTGAGCGCGACCGGTTCCGCTGTGTCGTAGGAGACTTCGTCGATCGTGTCGGTGATCTCCAGGATCGTCGCGCCGGGCGCGGCGAGCAGGATCGGCGAGTGCGTGGCGATGATGAACTGGGAACCTTCGAGCACGAGGTCGTGCATGCGCCTGAGGACTGTGAGGCATCCCTTGACCGACAACGCGGCCTCCGGCTCGTCGAGGACGTAGAGCCCTCGGCCGCCGAACCGGTGGGTCATCAGGTCGATGAAGCTTTCGCCGTGTGACCGCTCGTGCAACGACTTCCCGCCGTACGAGGCGTGGATGCCCCCGCCGATGCGGTCGATCTCGGTGGCGACGTTGTAGAACGACTCGGCGCGCAGGAAGAACCCCGTGCGGGGTTTCCTGGTGCCCCAGCTCAGGGTGAGGTGGTCGCCCAGCGACGACTCGGTCGCCCTCGTCGCGAACCGGAAGGACTGGGTGCCGCCCTCGGCGTTGAACCCGGCGGCCACCGCGATCGCCTCGACCAGGGTGGACTTGCCCGCACCGTTGTCACCGACGAGGAACGTGACGGGTGCGGTGAGGTCGAGCGGGTGCTCGGCCAGGTGCCGCACGACCGGGAGCGTGAACGGGTACCGGTGCGTGTCCGCGGCTTCGTCGAGCCGGACCTGCCGGATGAAGGTCATGCCAGCCTGGCCAGCTCGACCGGGTCGTGGGCGCAGAAGACCTCGGCCTCGCCCCGCTCCTTGAGCTCCCTGAGCCGCTGGACGTTGGACAGCCGCTGCTCGCGGATCGTCTCGGTCTGCCTGGCGGTGATCCGGAGGGCGAGGATGGTGCTGGGCGGCGTCTCGACCTCGCCGCGGTAGAAGTAGGCGTCGCCGGCGTGCAGCAGCCAGCCGTCGTCCCCCTTGACCGCGATGCCCGTGTGACCGCGGGTGTGGCCGATGAGCGGCACCATCAGGATGTCGTCGGGCAGCCCCGGAACGTCCCTGACGGCCTCGAACCCGAACCACGCCTCGCCCTGCGCGGTGTGGGTCCGGAAGGTGACGCCCTCGCGCTGGGCCTTGGGGTACCGCGCCCGCTCCTTGACGCCCTTCGGGTTGGTGGCGGCCGCCAGCTCGGTGTCGAGCACGTGGACGGTGGCCTTCGGGAAGTCCCGCAGCCCGCCCGCGTGGTCCATGTCGAGGTGGGTGAGCAGGACGTGCCGCACGTCGTCGGCGGTGTACCCGCGCTTGCGCACCTGGTGGACCGCCGTCTCCTCGATGTCGAGCACGGGCTTGAGCAGCCGGCGGCTCAGCCCGTCGATCGTCGCCTCCGGGTCGCTCACCTCGTGCGTGCCGAACCCGGTGTCGACCAGGACGAGACCGCGGTCGGTCTCGATCAGCAGGCAGTGCGCCACGATGCCGCCCGCGACCAGCGGCGGCCGCATCGTCGCGCAGTTGAGGTGGTGAACCTTCATGGACGAATCCTCCCGTCGGCCCCGTAGGCTTCAGCCTCATGTTGGGGATCTCGTACGAGGGTGCCACCGCCGTGATCACGACCGTGGGGGCGGGCCTGCGGTCATTCGAGGTGGACGGCGTTCCGTACGTGGAGACGTTCGGTCCCGACGAGAAACCCCCGATGAGCGCCGGTGCGGTGCTGGTGCCGTGGCCCAACCGGACGGCAGGGGCGTCCTGGGTGCTCGACGGGGTCCGCCAGCGGCTGGAGGTCACCGAGCCGGCGCGGGGGAACGCCATCCACGGGCTGGTGCGCCGCCGCCCCTGGTCCGTCGTGGAGCACACCGGGTCCCTGGTGTCCCTGCAGACGTTGATCGAGCCCCAGGCCGGGTGGCCAGCCGCTTTGCGGGTCACCGTGTCCTACGCCCTGGACGACCACGGGCTCACGGTCACGCACGGGGTCAACAACGTCGGCGACGTCGCCACGCCGTTCGGGGTGGGGACGCACCCCTACCCGCGCGCCGGTCGTGCCTCGACCGACTCGTGCACGCTGACCTTGGCCGCCACCACGGTGCTGCCGCTGGACGTCGAGCGGATGGTCCCGTCCGGGCCGGCCGTCCCCGTCGACGGGACCGAGTTCGACTTCCGGTCGGGGCGGCTGCTCGACGGCGTCCGGCTGGACACCCCGTTCGGGGGCTGTGAGCCCGCCGCGGACGGCCTGGTGCACCACTCGCTGGTCGCCGGGGACGGTACCGGGGTCGAGGTGTGGGCCGATCCCGCGTTCCGGTGGGTGCAGGTCTTCACGCCTGACTCCTACCCGGGGCGGGGCCGGGTCGTGGCCGTCGAGCCGATGACCTGCCCGCCGGACGCCCTGAACTCCGGGACCGACCTGATCCGGATCGCTCCCGGCGAGTCCTGGGGAGCCCGGTGGGGGATCCGGCCGCTGGTGGCGCCGGGTTCATAGGGCCTCCGCCCGGACCGGCGGGGGTGGCCGGTCGCGGTCACAACCGTTAGCGTTGCTAACCATGAACATCGCTATCACCGGCGGTTACGTCGTCCCCGTCGACGGGGAGCCCGTCGACGGCGGCACCGTCCTCGTCCAGGACGGGAAGATCGTCGCTGTCGGCGCCGACGTCGACATCCCCGACGGGGTCGAGGTCGTCGACGCCGACGGCGCCTGGGTGCTGCCCGGCTTCGTCGAGGCGCACGCGCACATCGGTGTCCACGAGGAGGCCGAGGGGTGGGCCGGGCAGGACACCAACGAGATGACCGATCCGGTCGGGGCGCGGATGCGGGCGCTGGACGCCATCAACCCCGCCGACCTCGGGTTCGCCGACGCGCTGAGCGGCGGGGTCACCACCGCGGTGATCAAGCCGGGGTCGGGCAACCCCATCGGCGGGCAGACCGTGGCCGTGAAGTGCTGGGGCCGCACGGTCGACGAGATGCTCGTCAAGGAGCCGGTCAGCGTCAAGAGCGCCCTCGGCGAGAACCCCAAGCGGGTCTACGGGGAGAAGGGCAAGCTGCCCTCCACCCGGCAGGGGGTCGCCGCGGTCATCCGGGACGAGCTGACCAGGGCGCAGGACTACGTGGCCCGCAAGGCCGAGGCGGAGAAGGACGGGAAGCCCTTCGACCGCGACAACACCCAGGAGGTCCTGGCGAAGGTCCTCGGCGGGGAGCTGCCGTGGTGCCAGCACGCCCACCGGGCGGACGACATCGCCACGGCCATCAGGCTGTCGGAGGAGTTCGGCTACCGGCTGATCCTCAACCACGGCACCGAAGGGCACCTGATCGCGGACCTCATCGCGGAGAAGCGGATCCCGGTGATCATCGGGCCGCTGTTCACCTCGCGGTCCAAAGTGGAGGTACGCAACCGCGGGCTGCGCAACCCCGGGATCCTGGCGCGGGCGGGGGTGGAGCTGGCGATCACCACCGACCACCCGGTCGTGCCGATCCACTTCCTGGTGCACCAGGCCACGCTGGCGGTCAAGGAGGGGCTCGACCCCGACGTGGCGATCCGGTCGCTCACGGTCAACCCGGCCAGGATCATGGGCCTGGACGACCGGGTGGGGGCGCTCAAGCCCGGGCTGGACGGCGACGTCGTCATCTGGTCCGGCGACCCGTTGGACGTGATGAGCCGGGCCCTGCACGTGTACGTGCAGGGGCGTGAGGTCTACCGGTTCGACGAGAGCAGGGGCGAAGGGGTCGTGGCCGACCCGTTCTACCGCGAGAGGCGCTAGCGCAGCCCCCTGCCGATCACGAGGCGCTGGATCTGGTTGGTGCCCTCGAAGATCTGCAGGACCTTCGCCTCGCGCATGTAGCGCTCGACCGGGAAGTCGCGGGTGTAGCCCGCGCCGCCGAGGACCTGCACGGCGTCGGTCGTCACCTTCATCGCCGCGTCGGTGGCGACGAGCTTGGCGATCGACGCCTGCTGCCGGAACGGGAGGCCGCGGTCGCGGCGGCGGGCCGCCTGCACGTAGGTGGCGCGGGCCGACTCGACGGCGGCGGCCATGTCGGCGAGCAGGAACTCGAGGCCCTGGAACTCGATGATCGGGCGGCCGAACTGGGTGCGGGTCTTCGCGTACGACACGGCTTCGTCCAGGGCCGCCTGGGCCAGGCCCACGGCGCAGGCGGCGATGCCCAACCGGCCGGAGTCCAAAGCGGACAGTGCGATCTTGAGCCCGTCGCCCTCCTTGCCGATCAGGCGGTCGGTGCCGATGCGGACGTCGTCGAACTGGAGCTGCGCGGTGGTGGAGCCGGTGAGGCCCATCTTGCGCTCGGGGGTGGCGGCGGAGAGGCCCTGGGCCTCACCCGGCGCGAGGAAGCAGGAGATGCCGCGTCCCGCGTCGGGGGACGTGCGGGCCATCAGGGTGTAGAAGTCGGCGGCGCCGGCGTGGGTGATCCACGCCTTGGTGCCGGTCACGACGTACTCGCCGCCCTTGCGGACGGCGCGGGTCGACATGGCGGCCGGGTCGGAGCCCGCCTGGACCTCGGACAGCGCGTAGCCGCCCAGCAGCTCGCCCTCGAGCATCTCCGGCAGCCAGCGGTCCTGCTGCTCGCGGGTGCCGAAGGTGGCGAGGCCGTAGCAGGACATCACGTGCACCGACAGGCCGACCGCGACCGTCATCCACGCGGAGGCGACCTCCTCGAGCGCCTGGAGGTACACCTCGTAGGGCTGCTCGCCGCCACCGAACTCCTCGGGGTACGGCAGGCCCAGCAGACCGGAGCGGCCCAGCAGGCGGAACGCCTCGCGGGGGAACTTCTCGTTCTCCTCCGCGTCCGCCGCGTGGGGCTTCAGCTCGTCCCGCGCGATCTCCTTGACCAGCGCGATCAGGTCCTCGGCCTCTTGCGTGGGGAGCAGCCGCTCGGCGGGCATCGTCGACCTCCGGTGTGTACTGGTGGCTGTACTGTAGGACGTCTACGAGTACAGCAGCCAGTGTATGTGGCAGGGTCGTCACATGGCGCGGGCTCTCACTCAACGGCAGGCCGAGCTGCTCACCCGGTTGGAGGCCCTCTTCCTCGCGGAGGGGTTCGGTCACCTCACCCTGGACGACGTCGCGGCGCGGCTGCACTGCTCGAAGTCGACGCTCTACGCGCTCGCCGGCAGCAAGGAGCAGCTCGCCGTGCGGGTGGTCGGCCGGTACTTCAAGGGGGCCGCGGAGCGCATCGAGAAGCGCATCGCGGGCCTCGGTGACGTGCGCGAGCGCATCGGCAGCTACCTCGCGGGCGCGGCGGAGGAGCTCACCAAGGCCTCGGCGGCGTTCATCGCCGACGTCTCCGCGTTCCCGCCCACCCGCGCCACCTACGAGCGCAACGCCCGTGCCGCCGCCGAGCGCATCAAGGCGTTCATCCAGGACGGCGTCGAGCTCCACGTCTTCCGCGAGGTGCACGCGAAGCTCTTCGCCGAGATGGCGGGACTGCTGATCGAGGGCATCCAGACCGGACTGCTCACGAAGCGGGCAGGTGTTTCGGACGCCGAGGCGTTCACCGCACTGGGCGAACTGCTGTTGGATGGCCTCCAGAGGACGGGTGCTTCTCCGAAGGAGTAGATGCGGTGATCGTGGTTGCTGGCGAGGCACTGGTCGACATGGTGCCGATGGGCAAGGCCGAGCTGACGCCGCTCGCGCCGAAGCTGGGCGGTGGGCCGTACAACGTGGCCGTGGCGCTCGGGCGCCTGGACGTGCCCGCGGCCTTCCTGTCGAGGGTGTCGACCGACCACTTCGGCGAGCAGCTCGTCAAACGGCTGCACGCGTCGAACGTGGCGACGGACCTGGTCCAGCGAGGACCGGAGAACACCACGCTCGCGGTCGTCGGGCTCGCCGAGGACGGGAGCGCGCGCTACGCGTTCTACGTCGAGGGCACCGCCGACCGGCTCGTGGAGGACCCCGGGCCGCTGCCGGAGGAGGTCGAGGCGGTCTCGTTCGGCACGCTGTCGCTCGTCCTCGAACCCGGCGCCTCGGTCTACGAGAAGGTGCTGCGGCGCGAGAGCAAGCGCTTGCTGACGGCGCTCGACCCCAACATCCGGGCGGTGCTGATCGACGATCCGGGCGCCTACCGCGAGCGGTTCCGGTCGTGGCTGCCGGACGTCGGGCTGCTGAAGGCCTCCGTCGAGGACGTCCGCTGGCTCGCCGAGGACGGCGACGTGATCGAGATCGCAAGGACGTGGATTTCACAGGGACCGGCCGCCGTGGTGCTCACCAAGGGCGGTGACGGGCTGTCGGTGATCACCGCCACGGACCAGGTCGACGTGCCGCCCGTGGAGGTGGACGTGGTCGACACGATCGGGGCGGGCGACACGGTGCAAGGCGCCCTGCTCGCGTGGCTGCGCGAGCACGACGCGCTCAGCGTCGAGAAGGTGCGTGCGCTCTCACCCGATGAATGGACCGCCGCATTGACGTACGCCGGAACGGCCGCCGCGATCACATGTTCACGCGCGGGCGCCGAGCCCCCCTTTGCGAGCGAACTCACCACCGCGCTGGGTGGATAAAGCGCGGGATCGGACTACCGTGGTGGAGCCGCGCTAGAAACTGGCATTACGGATGTGATGCCGGTCCCATCTCTCAGAATCGGTTCACACCGCTGCTGCGAGGCGGGCCTTCCGCCGACTAGCGTGGGTGAACTTGTTGACTCAGATCCCAACGGGGTGGTCCGAGACGACGGCAGGCCGAGTGCGGTCTGCCGCCACCCCGTCCGAGCGTTGAGAGGGACTTGAATGCCCGACGCGACGACTGCGCCGAACGACCCACAGACCGTCGCGCTGCGCCACGAGGGCGGAGAGCTCGAGATGAAGGTGGTGCGGGCGTCCGAAGGCGCGTCCGGCATCGATCTCGGCAAGCTGCTGTCGACCACCGGTCTGGTAACCCTGGACACCGGCTTCGTCAACACGGCCTCCTGCTCCTCCGAGATCACCTACATCGACGGTGACGCCGGAATTCTGCGTTACCGCGGGTACCCGATCGAGCAGTTGGCCGCGCGTTCGAACTTCATCGAGGTCAGCTACCTCCTGATCTACGGCGAGCTGCCGACCGCCGCCCAGCTCGAGGACTTCTCGCAGAAGATCAGCAGGCACACCCTGCTGCACGAGGACCTCAAGCGCTTCTTCGACGGCTTCCCGCGCGACGCGCACCCGATGCCGGTGCTGTCCTCCGCGGTGTCGGCCCTGTCGACCTTCTACCAGGACTCGCTGTCGCCCTTCGACGCGAACCAGGTGGAGATCTCCACCATCCGCCTGCTCGCCAAGCTGCCGACCATCGCGGCCTACGCGTACAAGAAGTCGGTCGGCCAGCCGTTCCTCTACCCGGACAACTCGCTGGGCCTGGTGGAGAACTTCCTGCGGATGACCTTCGGCTTCCCGGCAGAGGCCTACGACCTCGACCCGGACCTGGTCCGCGCGCTCGACCTGCTGTTCATCCTGCACGCCGACCACGAGCAGAACTGCTCCACGTCGACCGTGCGCCTGGTCGGCTCGTCCGAGGCGAACCTCTTCGCGTCCATCTCCGCGGGCATCAACGCCCTGTTCGGCCCGCTGCACGGCGGTGCGAACAGCGCGGTGCTGGAGATGCTCGAGAAGATCAAGGCCGACGGCGGCGACGTGAAGTCGTTCGTGAACAAGGTCAAGAACAAGGAGGACGGCGTCCGCCTGATGGGCTTCGGCCACCGGGTCTACAAGAACTACGACCCGCGCGCCGCGATCATCAAGAAGACCGCCGACGAGATCCTCGGCAAGCTCGGCGCCGACGACCAGCTGCTCGACATCGCGAAGCAGCTCGAAGAGGCCGCCCTGAGCGACGAGTACTTCATCTCCCGCAAGCTGTACCCGAACGTGGACTTCTACACGGGTCTGATCTACCGGGCGATGGGCTTCCCGACCAAGTTCTTCACCGTGCTGTTCGCGCTCGGCCGGCTCCCCGGCTGGATCGCGCACTGGCGCGAGATGATCAACGACCCGGCCACCAAGATCGGCCGCCCGCGGCAGATCTACACCGGTCCGACCGAGCGCGACTTCGTCGCGATGGAGAACCGCTGATCACGGGCTAGGTTTTCGGCAAGGTGAAGGCGCGTCGCCTCGGGCGGCGCGCCTTTTGCCGTACGCGGCTCGCACGGAGCGGTCGTTCCCGCCGGGGTGCGCTCGGTGGACGTGACCGGGGCCTGGCTCGTGCCGCCCGACGACCCGATCGAGTTCGCCCGCGCGATCGGGTTACCGGCGCTCGCCGCCCGTTGTGCGGGTGCGCCCCGTTCGCTTTAGCGTCGACCGGTGAGTTCCGAACCGTCGCTCGTCTGGTTCCGCCGCGATTTGCGGACATCCGATCATCCGGCCATTCTCGCGGCCGCAGAAAGGTCGCCCCGCGCACTCGCGTTGTTCGTTCTGGACGACAGGTTGCTGAAACCTTCCGGGCAGCCGCGAATCGATTTCCTGCACCGCTGCCTGCACGCGTTGAACGACGAACTGGGCGGTCGCCTGATGGTGGTGCACGGCGACCCGGTGGAGGTCGTTCCGCGCGTCGCGGCGGGGATCGGGGCGCACAGCGTCCACATCTCCGCGGACTACGCGCCGTACGGGCGCCGCAGGGACGAGGCGGTCGAAGAAGCGTTGGGGGACATCGAACTCGTCCGCTCCGGCTCGCCCTACGCCGTGGCGCCCGGCCGGGTGTTCAAACAGGACGGCACGCCGTTCAAGGTCTTCACGCCGTTCCGCAACGCCTGGCTGAACCACGGCTGGCGCGAGCCCGCCGGCACCGACGCGTCCACTCTGGACTGGATCGAGCCGGACGGCGGTGTGGAGATCCCGGCCGTGCGGGAGAAGCTGCCGGACGCGCTCGCGTTGTGGGAGAAGTTCCGCGACGAACGGCTCGGGGACTACGACAGGACCCGCGACCGGCCGGACCTCGACGCGACCAGCAGGATGTCGGCGTTCCTCAGGTGGGGCGTGCTGCACCCGCGAACCCTGCTCCAGGACTGCGACGGCATGTACCGCAGCGAGCTCGCGTGGCGCGAGTTCTACGCGGACGTGTTGTGGCACAGGCCGGAGACCGCGCGCCAGAACTACGACCGCAAGTTCGACCGGATGAGGCACGACGAGGACCAAGAGCTGTTCGAGGCCTGGAAGCAGGGGCGCACCGGCTTCCCGATCGTCGACGCCGGCATGCGCCAGCTCCTGCGGGAGGGCTTCATGCACAACCGGGTGCGCATGATCACGGCCAGCTTCCTGGTCAAGGACCTGCACCTGCCGTGGTGGTGGGGTGCGCGGCACTTCATGGAGCACCTGATCGACGGCGACCTCGCGTCGAACCAGCACAACTGGCAGTGGGTCGCGGGCTGCGGCACGGACGCGGCGCCGTTCTTCCGCGTCTTCAACCCGGTGACGCAGGCCAGGAAGTTCGACCCGGACGGCGCGTACGTGCGCAGGTACGCGCCGGACTCCCCGGACATCCCGCCGATCGTCGACCACGCGGTCGAGCGCCTCGTCGCGCTCGACCGCTACCAGGCCGTCAAAGCCTGAGGGCCTCGCGGAGCTTGACGCGGGCGCCGGTCCTCAGCACGGCGTTCGCGTAGACCTTCCCGCCGAGCCAGGTGATCGCCGCGATGGCCGCCAGCGCGAGCACGACCGACAGCAGCACCTGCCACGCCGGTGCGACGCCCATCGCCATCCGCCCCGGCATGAGGATCGGCGCGAACGGCGGCAGCAGCGACAGCACCGTGACGGTGGGGCCGGAGGGGCTGCCGATCATCAGGTTGATGCCGGCGACGAACGCGATGATGATCGTCATGCTGATCGGCGTCAGCACCGACTGGAGCTCCTCCTGCCGCGACACGAGCGACGCGGCGGCCGCGAACACCGTGGCGTACAGGAAGAAGCCGAGCAGGTACCAGAGCACGCCGGTCAGCAGCGCCGTGCCGCCCAGCGCTCCCACGTCGACCACGTCGAACGCCGACGAGAGCGCGAGCCCGATGGTGGAGATCACCAGCAGTTGCAGCAGACCCACCGCGCCGAGCCCGATCACCTTGCCCAGCAACAACTGCCACGGCCGCACGGTCGCGAGCAGGATCTCCACGACCCTGCTGGACTTCTCCTCGACCACGCCCTGCGCGACCATCGTGCCGTAGACCAGCAGCGAGTAGTACAGCAGCGCGGCCACGACCAGCCCGATCGCGAGGCGCTGGCCCTGTTGCGGGTCGACCGGTTCCAATGCGGTGACGGCGACGCTGACGTTCGCCAGGTTCTGCGCGACCTGCTGCGGGGTGATGCCCGCCTCGGCGAGCTGCGCGACGAGCACCTGCTGGCGCAGCACGTCGTTCAGCGCCGTCGTCAGCACCTGGTCGCCGGAGCCCTTGACGATCATCTTCAGCGCCGGGGGCGCACCGGTGACCAGCGCGTCCAGCGAACCGTCGCGGACCTGCTGCTCGGCGTCGGTCATCGTCGTGACGTCCCGCGTCTCGACCTCGATGCCGAACGACCCCGCCTTGTCCTTCAGCGGTTGGGCGAGCTGCGTCGCCTGCCCGCTCAGGCCCACGACGCTGCGCTGCTGGTCGTCGAACAGCAGCGACTGCAGCACCACGTACCCGGCGAGCACCGCGATGATCACCGCGGTGCCGATGAGGAACGACCTGGTGCGCACCTTCGCCACGAACTCGCGCTTGGCCACCAGGGAGACGGCTCGGGCCGGTGTCATGTGCTCCTGCCCTCGGTGGTGACGACGTTGCGGAAGAGCTCGGTGAGCGACGGCCGCTGGCGGGAGAACTCGTGCACGGGCCCCGCGGCGAGCGCGGCGTGCAGCACCGCCTGGTCGTCGGTGCCGTCGGCGAGCTCCAGCACGCAGCGCGTCCCGTCCTGCTCGACCACCCGCACCCCGCGGAGGGTGGCAGCCCAGCCGGTCGCCGGCGACTCGACGACGAGCCGGGACTGCCCGCCGGACCTCAGCTCGTCCACCGTGCCGCTCGCGACCATCGAGCCGGCGCTCACGATGCCGACCCGGTCGCACAGCCGTTCCACCAGGTCGAGCTGGTGGCTCGAGAACACCACGGGCACCCCGGCCGACGCCTTCTCGCGCAGCACCTGGCTCATCACGTCGACGGCGACCGGGTCGAGGCCGGAGAACGGCTCGTCGAGCACCAGCACGTCCGGCTCGTGCACCAGCGCGGCGGCGAGCTGGACGCGCTGCTGGTTGCCGAGGCTCAGGCGCTGCACCTCCTCCGTGCGGCGGTCCCGCAGACCGAGGCGCGCGATCCAGTTCTCCGCGCTCTTGTGGGCCTCGTTGGTGCCCATGCCGTGCAGCTCGGCCAGGTACACGAGCTGGTCGAGCACCCTCATCCGCGGGTAGAGCCCGCGTTCCTCCGGCATGTAGCCGATCCGGCGGCGCGTGTCGAGGTCGACGGTTCTGCCGTTCCACCGCACCTCGCCGGAGTCGGCCGCGAGCACGCCCAGCGCGATGCGCATCGTCGTGGTCTTCCCGGCGCCGTTGCTGCCGACGAACCCGAAGAGCTCGCCCGCGCGCACGTCGAACGACATGTCCCGCAGGGCGACGACCTCCCCGTAGCGCTTGGAGATCCCGTCGATCTCCAGCACTCGTTCAGGCACGGTGCACCCCTTCGTTGGTCCGGATGGCCGTAATCGGGCTCAAAGTATCGATGAGCAGGGAACGGGTGAAACGATACGGGCGTCTACGGCGAATCGAACGAACGACCAATTCACTCAACGGGGGTGACCGTGCAGCCCATCAACCCGGATCAGTGGCTCGCGCAGTACGGGGCCAGGATCGAGCAGGCCAAGCAGCAGGCTGAGCAGGCCCGCGACCAGCTCGGCGGGGTGGGCGGGAGCGCCAGCTCCCCGGACGGCCTGATCACGGTGACGGTCAACGCGACGGGTGTGCTGACCGGCCTCCAGATCAAGCCGGAGGCCCGCGGCATGGACCCCAGCGAGATCGCCTCCGCCGTGCTGGCGGCCTCGGCCAAGGCGCAGCGGGACGCCTCCGGCCGGGTCGTGCAGATCATGACCGACTTCGTCGGCGACAGCCTCGCGCTCGAGTTCGTCAAGGCGCAGATGCCGAACGGGTACGCGGGCGACGGAACCGACGAGGAAGAACCGAAGTCGGAGTTGGAGCGCAAGGACACGCGGCCCGACGACGAGTACTTCACCAACCCGCCCGACGTCATGGCCTGAGTGCAGGAGGGGGTAGGCGATGCAGCAGCACTTCAACATCGATCTCGACGAGCTGAGATCCCACGCCGCGAACGTGGACCGGCTCATGGAACGGATGCGCAAGGCCACCGAGACGTGCGATCCGGGCGCGCTCACCACGGAGGCGTTCGGCGTCTTCCTCGGTTTCCTGGCCCAGAACGTCCTCCAGCAGGCGGGCCTGTCGCAGGACGGGCTCGGCAAGGCCGCCAACTCGCTGATGGACATGGCCTACGGGCTCAAGGAGACCATCGAGCAGTACGAGCAGGTCGACCTCGACACCATGTTCGGCTTCCAGGGAGGCCGTGGATGAACGCCCCCGCGTCGCAGGCCAAGGGCACCGACCCCCAGCAGCTGATCACCAGCATCTCCACCACCTACTCCGCCATCGAGCGCGGTGACTGGGTCAACGCGGGCCTCGGCATCGCGAACACGGCCATGGGCATCGTCGGCATGGCCGCGAACCCGCTGAGCGGCTTCCTCTCCGCCGGGTTCAGCTGGGCCATCCAGCACGTCGACTTCCTGCGCGAGCCGTTCGACGTCCTGCTCGGCAGCCCCGAGTCCATCTCCAGGATGGCCGAGTCCTTCCGGTCCGCGGGCAAGCAGGTGCACGGCATCGCGACCGAGTACCAGAAGATCTGCGTCACGCAGACCCGCGAGTGGCAGGGCAGGGCGGCCGACGGCTACCGCGCCGCGGCCAAGAAGCACGCGGGCGGCCTCGAGACGCTCGCCAGGTCGGTCGAGGGCATCGCCGGAGCGGTCGAGGGCGCGGGCCAGCTCGTCGGCACGGTCCGCAAGATGATCATGGACATGATCAGCCAGGCCGTCTCCGACATGGTCATGAAGATCATCCAGTGGCTGGCGGCCTCGTTCCTCACCTTCGGCGCGGCCATCGCCGGTGCGATCGCGGACATCGTGACCACCGCGGTGAACTACGCGAAGAAGCTGGCCGACTTCCTGCAGAAGCTCGTCGGCTCCGTGCAGAAGCTGATGAACCTGATCAAGCAGGTCTCGCAGATCGCCAAGGTCGCGGAGCAGGTCATCGACGCGATCTCCTCGATGGCGCACGGGGGCGCCGGTGGTGGCGGCGGCATCAGCCGGCCGACCGCGGGCGGCTTCGACGGCCTGAGCCGCGCCGAGCAGGACCGGGCCGCGGCCGGCGCGGGCGGCACGTTCACGAGCGGGGTCAGCGGCAGCGGCTCCGGCCGCAACACCGCGGGCGACGGCCTGGGCAACGTCCGGCCCGGCTGGCAGGGCGGCGACGCGGGCGGCTGGCAGGGCTCCCCCGGCCAGGGACCCGGCGGGGGCGCGGGAGCCCCGGTCCGGCCCATCTACCCGCCGCCCGGCGTGAGCCACGGCGGCCGTCCGCCCGGTGGCGGCGCCGGTTCGGGCTCCGGCGGCCAGGTCAGCCCGATCCGCACCCCGCCCGGCGTCGGCTCCGGCTCGGGTTCCGGCACCGGAACGGGTCCCGGTCGCTGGGTGCCCGGCCACTGGGAGCCGGACACGACGACGGCGGCCGGCGGCAGCGTGACCAAGCCGCCGACGATCGGCACCACTCCGACGCCCACGACGAACACCGACTGGTACCGCCCGGCGACGACCCCCGAGCACAGCGCGTCCGCCGCGTCCGCGGGTGGCGGCGCCGGCGGTGGCGGTGGCGCTGGCGGTGGTGGTGCCGGGGGTGGCATCCCGAAGGGCATGGGCGGTGGCGGTGGCGGCGGCATGCCAGCCGGCCTCGGTGGTCCTGCCGGTGGCGGTGGTGCCGGTGGCACCGCGGCGACGCAGTTCGGTGGCGCGGCCGGTGTCATGAACCCCGGCGCCGCGGCCGGCGCCGCTGCCGCCGCTCCCGCCGGTGGTGCGCCGCGCGGTCCGGGTGGCGGCATGGCCGGCGGGATGATGGGCGGCATGCCGATGGCCCCCGCCGCGGGCGGCCAGCAGGGCGGCGGCGAGCACAAGCGGAAGGTGCGGATCGAGGGCGAGGCCCTCGTCGACCCGCCCAAGGCCGCGAAGCCGGTCATCGGCGAGTGACCCCTCGCTGAGGTTCCTGCGCTGAGGTTCCCGCGCTGAGGTTCCTGCACCGGGGTTCCCGCGCTGAGGTTCCTGCACCGGGGTTCCCGCACTGGAGTTCCCGCGCTGGAGTCCTTGCACCGGTGTTCTTGCGCCGAGAACGGGGCGTCCCTCACGGGGCGCCCCGTTTCTCACACCGCGGCCAGGAGCTTCGCGATCTCCGGGGCGGCCTTCTCCCGGTCCCGCGGCACCAGGCCGATGCGGGTGCGCCGGTCGAGCACGTCGTCGGCGTCCAGCGCGCCCTCGTGCCTGATCGCGTGGACGACGTCGGCTTCCGTCACCCCCGGCGCGATGGGCGTCGTCGGTGCGGGCCGGTCGTCGACCAGGCGGATGTCCTTGGTGCGGCAGGGGAGTTGCGTCAAGTTCGTCGCGTTGACCGCGTCCGCCGCCATCTTTCGGTACGTCGTGAGCTTGCCGCCGACGATCGTGATGACGCCGTTGGGCGCCTTCAGCACGGCGTGGTGGCGGGACAGGTCGGCCGTCGTGCCCTCGGCCCGCAGCAGTGGGCGCAGGCCCGCGTAGCTGCCGATCACGTCGTCCCTGGTGAGGTTCCGCCGCAGGACGCCGGACGCGGTCGCCAGCAGGAAGTCCACATCGGACTCCGGAACGGCGGGCACGTCCGGGATCTCGTCGACCGGCTCGTCGGTGAGCCCGAGGTACGCGCGGCCGCCCGCCTGGGGCAGCAGGAACGCGTAGCGGTTGCGCTCGCCGGGAACCGGGATCGTCAGCGCCGTCGAGGTGAGACCGACGGCTCCCGCGTCCACGACCAGGTGCGAGCCGCGGGACGGCGTGAGCGCGACCGGCGCCAGGGTGCCGGCCCACACGCCCGTCGCGTTGATCACCGCCCTGGCCCTGATGGTGAACGCGGTGCCGGTGAGGGTGTCCCGCGCCTCGGCGCCATCACCTTGCAGTGCCACGACTTTCGCGCGCGTGATGACGCGGGCGCCGAACCCGGCCGCGGTGCGGGCGAGCGCCACGACCAGCCGGGCGTCGTCGACGAGCTGGCCGTCGTAGCTGAGCAGCCCGCCGGTGAGGTTCACGGGGTCCAGGCCGGGCACCAGCGCCAGCGCCTCGTGCCCTGGCACCCGGCGCGGCCGCGGCAGCACGTGGGCGGACGTGCCGGCGGCGATGCGCAGGGCGTTGCCCGCCTTGAGCCCGGCCATCACGAAGTGGTTCGCGCCGGCGTGCAGGGGGAAGAGCATCGGCAGCGTGCGGGTGAGGTGCGGCGCCGTCCTGGTCATCAGGACGCCGCGCTCGACCGCGCTCTCGTGCGCGAGCTTCACGTCGCCCTTGGCGAGGTAGCGCAGGCCGCCGTGGACGAGCTTGCTGGACCACCGCGACGTCCCGAACGCCAGGTCGTGCGCCTCCAGCAGCACGGTCCTGAGGCCGCGCGACGCGGCGTCGAGCGCGACGCCCGTGCCGGTGACCCCGCCGCCGACGACGAGCACGTCGGCGACTTCCCGTTGCGCTGCTTCGAGGTCGTGCTGGCGCCTGCCGGCGTTCAGGGAGGTGTTCACGGCTTGAGCGCTCCGTCCAGCTGCTTGGCGAGCTCGTCGAGCAACGAGCCGAAGTCGAGCCCGGAAGTGGCGGGCCTCGTGGAGAGGACCATCGACTGCGTGCTCAGCAGCACCACGCGCGCCTGCGTCTTGGCGTCGCCGAACCGGATGGACCCGTCGAGGTGCCCGGCCTCGATCTGCCCCACGAGGAACTGCTCGACCAGCCGCTGCGTGCTGCCGAGGCGGTCGGTGAGGTAGGGCAGCATCAGGTCGGCGTCGAGCTGCAGGACCCGTTGCATGAGCGGGTTGGCCGACAGCAGCCGGATGGCGTCGACGGCTCGCTTGACCAGTTGCTCGCGGGCGTTGCCCTGCCCGTAGGCCCGCTCGACCTGCTCGAGCAGCGCGGCGAACTCGCGCGTCATCAGCGCCCGCACGAGGTGGTCGACGTCGGGGTAGCGCCGGTAGAGCGTCATGCGGCTCACCCCGGCGCGTTTCGCCACGTCGGTGAGCGTCGTGCGGCGCACCCCGACCTCGAGAACACACTCACGGGTCGCGTCGAGCAGCGCTTCCTGGGTGTGACGTTGAGACGTCATGTGTAACACTGTAGCAGTGACCAGGGCGAGATGGACCACCGAAACCACACCGCTGCCGCCGCACGCGCTGGCGTGGCTCAGCCGGCGGGTCGGGCTGGGGGAGCCGCTCCCCGAGGTGCCCGTCGAGGCGCCCGCCCCGGCGTTGTCCGCTGACGCGTTCACCGCCCTGGAGGCGGTGTGCGCGGTGTCGGTGGAACCCTCCGACCGGCTGGGCCGGGCCGGTGGACTGTCCTACCTGGACTTGCTGCGGCACCGCGGGCACGGCTCGCTCGCCGTGCCCGACGCCGTCGTGCTGCCCGCGTCTCCGGCCGAGGTCGTCGAGGTCCTCCAGGTGTGCGTCGAGCACGACATCGCCGTGGTGCCGTTCGGCGGCGGCACGTCCGTCGTGGGCGGTGTCGAGGCCCTTCGCGGGTCGAAGTCCGCGGTGGTGGCCCTGGACCTGGCGGGCCTGGAGGCCCTGGTGTCGCTCGACCCCGTGTCGCGGGTCGCGGTGCTGCAGGCCGGGCTGACCGGGCCCGAGGCCGAGCGGTTGCTGGGGGAGCACGGGTTCACGCTCGGGCACGTGCCGCAGTCGTTCGAGCGGGCCACCATCGGCGGGTTCGCCGCCACGCGTTCCGCCGGTCAGGCCTCATCCGGGTACGGCCGGTTCGAGGACCTGGTCGAGTCGGTCCGCGTCGCCACCCCGGTGGGGGAGTGGGTGGTGGGGGCCGCGCCCGCGTCCGCCGCCGGGCCCGACCTGAAGCAGCTCGTGCTCGGCAGCGAAGGGCTGTTCGGGGTCATCACCGAGGTGTCCGTGCGGGTCCGGCCCAAGCCGTACGGGTCGCGGTACGAGGGTTTCGTCGTCGACGGGTGGGAGGCCGGGGTCGAGCTCGTGCGGACCCTCGCCCAGGACGGGGCGCTGGCCGACGTGACCCGGCTGTCCGATGTGGACGAGACCGAGGTCGCCCTGGCGTTGGCGGGGCCACGGGCCGACGTGGTGCGGAAGTACCTGCGGTTGCGGGGTGTCCGGCAGCCCTGCCTGGTGATCCTCGGGTGGGAGTGCCGGTCGCGGTCCGCCACCATGAGCTCGTTGAGCGGCAAGAAGGTCGTCCGGCTCGGGCGGGCGATGGGGGCTTCCTGGCTGCACGGGCGGTTCAACGGGCCGCGGCAACGGGATGCCCTGCTGGACGCCGGGGTGTGCGTGGAGACGCTGGAGACCGCCACCCGGTGGTCCGGGGTGTCTCAGATGCGCGATGCCGTCCGGGCGGCGCTGGTGGCGGAGCTGGGATCCCCGGTCGTGATGTGCCACATCTCGCACGCCTACGAGACCGGGGCTTCGTTGTACTTCACGGTGCTGGTGCCCCGGGACCTCGCGGACCCGGTCGGGCAGTGGGAGCGGGCCAAGGTCGCCGCCTCCGGCGCGATCTCCCGGCTCGGCACGATCACGCACCACCACGCCGTGGGGCGCGATCACCTGCCGTGGCTGGAGGGGGAGATCGGGACGATCGGGGTGGACGTGCTGCGCGCGGTGAAGGCCCGGCTCGACCCGACCGGGATCCTGAACCCCGGCAAGCTGGTCTGAGGCCGGCGTTCCCGATCGGGTGGTCGGTCCGCCGCCGGAGCCGCGTTCCGAGCCCTGACGGAGCTGTGCCCCGTCAGGGCTCGCCTTCGCGCTCGCGTCAGAGCTTGACGAGCATCTTGCCCTTGTTGTCGCCCTTCAGCACTCCCAGGAAGGCACCGGGGGCCTGGCGGATGCCGCCCTCGACGATGGTCTCCGAGTACTTCAGCTCTCCCGAGGCGATCCAGGCCGCGACCTCCTCGATGAACCGGGGTCGCAGTGCCCTGTGGTCCTGCACGAGCATGCCGCGCAGGGTCAGGCGCTTGCCGATGAGCTGCGCCAGGTTGCGCGGGGCCGTGGGCGGCTCGGTCTCGTTGTACTGGGCGATGGCGCCGCAGATCGTGACCCGGCCGTGCGTGTTCAGCGAGGAGATCGCGGCTTCCAGGTGTTCGCCGCCGACGTTGTCGAAGTAGACGTCGATGCCGTCGGGGGCGGCCTTGGCGAGCTGCTCGGCGACGGGGCCGTCCTTGTAGTTGAAGGCGGCGTCGAAGCCCAGTTCCTCGGTGAGGTACTTCACCTTGTCCGCGGACCCGGCCGAGCCGATCACCCGGGAGGCGCCCTTCAGGCGGGCGATCTGGCCCACGACCTGGCCCACGGCTCCGGCCGCGCCCGAGACGAAGACGGCGTCGCCCTCCTTGAACTCCGCGGTGGCCAGCAGGCCCGCGTAGGCGGTCAGGCCCGTCATGCCGAGGACGCCCAGGTAGGCGGAGAGGGGCGCCGCCGAGGGGTCGACCCGCACCGCGCGCTCGGCGGGCACCACGGCGTACTCGCGCCAGCCCAGGCCGTGCAGGACGTGGTCGCCCGGCGCGAAGCCTTCGACACCCTCGCCGACGGAGACGACCTCGCCGACCGCGCCGCCGTCCAGCGGGGCGCCCACCTGGAACGGGGCGATGTAGGACTTCACGTCGTTCATGCGGTTGCGCATGTACGGGTCCACGCTCATGAGCACGTTGCGCACCAGGACCTGGCCCTCGGCCGGGGCCGGTACGCCCACCTCGGCGATCTCGAAGTTGTCGTCGGTCGGCCAGCCCTGCGGGCGGGACGCGAGCCGGACCTCGAGTGCGGTGTCGGTCATGGTCGGACCATCTCCATTCGGGATCTTGCGGATTAGCTATCCGTTTCAACCGCCTGCCGGAGACGACTGTTCCGCAGTGTGAGCTAACCCGCAGGGAGAAGGGTGGTGACGTCGCGGTACGTGAAGCCGAGCCCGCGGTACAGGGCGATGGCCGGAGCGTTGTCCTCGTCCACGAACAGGGCGCAGGTGCCGTAGCGGGAGAGCAGGTTCGAGGCGACGAACTGGCACACGCGCCGGCCCAGGCCCTTGCCCGTGTGCGAGGGGTGGACGGCCACGCCCATGATGAATCCGACGTCCGCGGAGGACCAGGCTTCGGCGGCGGTGGCCACCAGGGTGCTGTCCACGTGGACGCCGGCCCAGCGGCGGACGCCCTCTTCGCCCGGCCAGGCCCACGAGGCCGGGTTCGCGACGCGCAGCAGGGTTTCCACGTCGTCCGGAGACGCCAGCCAGCAGGCCTCGGCGGGGCGGTCCAGGGTGCCCGAGCGGTCCATCCAGCCGAACGGCGTGTCCTCCACCCACGGCGAGGGCATCACCTCGGCGACCTCCAGTGCCAGCGGGCGTTCCATCAGCGGCCGCAGCTCCACGCCTCGGCCGTGCGCGGCCAGCAGCGAGGCCACGCCCTCCGCCGGGCCGGCCAGGACCAGGCGGCGGCGCCTGGCCAGGTGCGGGGCGTGCACGGCCACGGCGCCGTTGTGCTCCCATGCGGCACCGCCGGACGACAATGCCTGGGCTGCCCAGCGGACGAGGGAGTCGTCACTGGCCTCCAGCACGGCGGCCGTGGTGCGTAAGCGGCGCACTCAGTCCTTCTGCTTGCGGCGCAACAGGGTCCGCTTCGCGAGCGAGTCCTCCAGCGCCTGGTAGGCGCGGTCCATCGCCTGGTTGTACTCGCCCTGGGGACGGGGCGGGACCGACTCGTCCGGCAGCGGGAAGGTGACCATCTGCAGCCAGCGCTCGTTCCAGAGCTGTTCGACGGCGGCCTCCCAGTGCAGGGCGGCGCCCATCCGCACCACCCGCTCGCGGTCGCTCACCTCGGCGATCTGCTGCTGGGTCGCCGCGATCCGCTCGGCCAGCTCCGCGCACCGGACCTCGTCCAGCTTGCGCTGACGGGCTGCCGCGTCCGTGGCGATGGCGATGATCTCCTTGTAGCGCTCCACGGCGGACAAGGCGGGCACCCCGATCACCTCCTCGCTCGTGCGCTGCGCCGGGACCGGTTCGAACGTGGTCGTCATCATCGGGTTCATCACGCTTCTCCTGTGTCGAACGGGATGATCACTTGCGGTCGCGAGTGCTCGAACCTGTCGAAGAACAGGCCGCGGCGCGGCCTCGGCGACCACGCCATCACCTGCTCCGGCCCGAGCGAGAGCAGTTCCTTGCCCTGCACGTCGAACGCCACCCAGGCGCCGATGTCGTCGTAGACGCCGGGCGGGAGGCTCGCCTTCAGCCTCTGCACGCCGCGCCACCAGCCCAGCACGTGCGTGCGGTTCTCCGGGCCGTGCTTGAGCACGGTCCGCAGGCTGTCCACACCGGACGCCCGCGTCGCCGGGTCCTTCTGCTCCAGCAACGTCTGCGCGGCGTCCACGCCGTAGAGCACCAGGTAGTGCGGTGCCAGCGGCGCGTCGGCCTGGCCGGTGCCGATCTGCTGGAGCTGGGCCGCCGTGCGGTCCAGCACCTCGCGGATGCGGTTGATGCCGATCACCTCGGCGTCGTGGCCGTCCGCCCGCAGGCGTTTCGCCAGGTGCAGCGCCGACGGCATGGCCTCGTCGACCAGGGAGGCGAGCGTGAACGACGCCTCGTGCGGCTCGTGCTGCCTGCCCAGTGACGCGGCCGCTCCGGCGAGCACCGCCGCCGCGTCCTGGACCACGGAGCCGACCACCGCGATGTTGCGGCCGGGGGTGCGGGCGAACCGCACGCGGGCCGCGCTGCCCGCGACGTCGATGACCTGGCCGAGGAGCACGGTGGGCGACGAGTCGCCCGGCTGGAGGTCGGAGAAGTCCGGCAGGGCGTCGAGCAGCGGGATCTTGCTGCCGTCGAACAGGCCGGGCGCCCGGCCGCGTTCGCGCTGCCACAACTGGGCCTGCAGGAAGTCCATGGTGCCCTTGGACGTCGAGTCCGGGATGCGGCAGATCTCGTTGCCCGGCTTGACCCCCGACTCGTGGTTGATCACCGCGTGCCAGCGCGGCAGCTCCACGGCGGCGTCGTTCTGCGGCTCGGCCAGCACGCGGCGGGCCTTGGGCAGCGCGATCCGCACGGTGAACTGCTCGAAGATCGCCGACTTGCCCCAGAAGCCCTCGATGCCCGAGACGTCCTGCGACGACAGCACCAGGTGGATGCCCTGCGAACGACCGCGGCGCGCCACGTCCTCCAGGAGCTGCGTCGCGGCGGCGGTCACCTGGTCGCGTTCGCCGAACAGGTACTGGAACTCGTCGATCACGGCGACGATCCGCGGCCAGCGGCCGCCGGGGTCCTCCGCCCGCAGGTGTTCGAGCTTGGTGACCTCGTGCTGCTTGGCCGCGTCCGCGCGCCGGCGCATCTCGTCGGCCAGGAACCGCAGCAGCGCCACGCCGAACTCGCGGTCGGTGTTGACGTTCACGCCGACCAGGCGCGCGTGCGGCAGCCACGACGGGTCCTTGCGGCCCGGCGCGAACTGCGCGAACGACACGCCTTCCTTGAAGTCGAGCAGGTACAGCTCCAGCTCGTCCGGCGAGTACCGCGCGCACAGCGAGCCGAGCATCGCGTAGAGGAAGTTCGTCTTGCCGGAACCGGAGGGGCCGCCGATCAACGCGTGCGGCGAGGTGTCGCCGAGCTGCACGCAGACCTGCTCGCCGTCGTCGAACCCCACCGGCGCGATGACCCCGGCCGCCGAGTTCTCCGTCCACAGCCGTTCGGGCAGCAGGTCCCCGAACTTGGCCATCCGCGTCCGCCGTTCCTCGCGCTTCTCCGCGATGGCGGCACAAGCGCGTGGCACGAGCGTGCGCGGCAGAGGCGGGTCGAGCGTGACCCGCACGTCCTTGCCGGTCATCGTGCACATCGCGGTGCCGTCACCGCGCAACGAGACGGTCTCGACCGGCGAGTTGACCGTGATGGGGATGTCCACGATGAACAGCTGCACGCCGCACGCCAAACCGTTGCGGGCCACGCGTTGCAGCTGCTGCTGGTGTTCTTCCTTCAACGCCTTGCGGTTGCCGAACAGCACGGCGATCCGCCACGGCTCGGTGCGCCTGCCCTCACCGCTGACCGAGCGCACGGTCAGGTGGCCGTCGACCAGAACCTTGGTGTGGATCTGGCGGATGTGCTCGGACAGCTCGTCCAGCAGCTCGTGCAGGCGGGCCGGGTCGTGCACCGTCAGCAGGTTCGCGCGGGTCAGCGGGTACAGGCCCGGCAACGACCCGGTGAGCTGGCCGATGTCCCACACGTGCACGTGCACGAGACCCGGCTGGAAGTGCGACAGCACCCGCAGCAACAGGCTCTCCACCAGCGTGTCCGCGATCTGGCGGCTGTCCGGGGTGGACGCGATGTGCAGGTGCGCCTGGTCGAGCAGCGGCACCGCGACGGGGAACGGCTGGTGCTCCGGCGCGGACGTCACCACGCCGGTGCCGATCCGCCACAGCTCCGGCACGCCCTCGCTGCCGTCGTGCGTCCCGGGCTGGCCGAGCCACGACTCGTGCGGCCACGAGGCCGGGCCGGCGGCGACCGAGTTGACCAGAGCGGTCACCTGGTCCGGCCCCGACGTCGTCCACTCGTGGTACGACTGCTGCCAGTCGTGCCTGATCTGGGCGAGCCGCTCGGCGAACTCGGGCATCGAGAGCGGCGCCTGCCGGGGGTTGCGCGTGCGCTTCTCGTCGACCGTCAGGAACCGCGTCACCCCGGCGAGCGCGACGTCCTGCAACGCCTTGTCGACGCCCATGCCGCGCACGGTGAACTCGAACATGTCCTTCGCGTGCTCGACCGCGAGCGCCCGGTGCTCGCGCGCCACGGAGCCCAGCGCGGCCGAGACGGCGCGCTGGAACTCCGCGAAGGCTTCCTCGATCCTCCGCCGCCGATCGTCCCGCCTGCTCATCACAGCTCCACGGTGAGTCGTTGGATCCGCTCGAGGGTTCCCACCATCAGTTCCAGCTGATCCGGGAATCTTTCCTTGGCGCGCACGAACTCCGGTGGAAGAAGCGACTCGTGGTGGTTCTCGCTCGACTCGGCGAGGATCGCGACCGCCTCGTCGAGGCCTTCCTGCGCGGAACGCACGCTGCGGTACGACTCGCGCAGGATCTCGCTCGCCTGCTCGAGCGCGGCACGAACCTCGGCGATGGATGCCATCAAAGCCTGCTGTTGATGCCCTCGGCCCCGGAAATGCCCGCGCCGAGGTAGTTCTGCAGCTCGCTCACGCCCGACACGACCTGGGCGAACTGTGCGTTCGTCGTCTCGACGTCCGCCTGCACGGAACCCTGGGTGACCGATGTCAGCAGTTGCTGCGCGTCCTCGGCGAGCTCAGCCGCCTGTTGGAGGGCCGACTGGCTCTGACTGGCCTTGTCGATCGCCTGGGCAATTGCGGCACGGACTTCTTCGATGCTCGCCATGTCGGCTCCCGAACCCTCCCGGAACAGGGCGTCTCACGACCACCCTCAGTAGAGATTGTGCCCAGATTTTCGCAGTTCAGAACGAAGATCGGCTAACCGGGTGGATGCCTGAATCCACTCGAACGGGCCTTGCTTTAATGATCAGTTAGGCGAGGTGCTGGCCCCTTGACCTCGCGTGCGGTAATGGTCACGAGCACCCCTACAGCCCGTTGTGCCGCGGTGCCGACCGGCCGGGTGAATCAGGACGGCCTCCCAGGGGCGTTGTCACGCGGAGTGCCTGCCCCGAAAGGGTCATCTCCTGCCCACGCCTCGACCAGCACGCGTTCGGCTCCCGGCACGAGCCCGGTGATGAGCTCGGGCTCGTCCAGCACCGTCCAGGCCGTCGGCGGCTCGCACGCCACCCTGGGGGTCGGGAAGCCGTCGGCCAGGCCGCGCACGAAGGTGCGGACGGCCCGCGCCAGCGCCGCCGAGACGTTGTGGGTGGCCTTCTCGGCGCTCGGGCGGGTCAGCACGACGGCCCAGCAGCCGGGCTCCTCGTCGGAGCAGTCGCGGGCGTCCACGATCCGGGCGCCCGTGCGGCTGATGAGCGCGTCGCACGAGCCGCGCGCCTGGTGCTCGTCGGCCGCCTCCACCACCACGGTGATGAGCAGCACGAGGTCGTCTTCATCCATGACAGGCGAAATGGTGTCAGACGACCCGCCGGACGAACTCCAGCACCCGAGTGACAGCTTCCGCGTCGGTCAGCAACCCGTCGGCGACGTGCTCCTCGAACGCGGACCCGCGAATCCGGTCGGTGCCCGCCCGCGTGTCCGAGATCGGCACGATCTCGTCGTCCGAGCCGTGCAGCCACAACGTCGGCAGGTCGCCCAGCGCCGGCCCGAAGCTGACCTCGTCCATCAGGTCGGCCAGCTCGTCGGACGCGCCGTCCCACATGCCGAGCACCGGTGACACCAGGACCAGCGCGGCCAGCCCGGAACGCGTCTGGGCGTAGCGGACCGCCGCGGGCGCGCCGGTGCGGTGTCCGATCAGGACGACCGGCAGCTCCGCCGCGCCGACCGCGGCCTCGATGTCCTCGCTCACCACGACCGGCACAGCGGCGGTGCGCAGGGAAGAGGCGATGTGCTCGCCGTGCGGCAGCACGGCGAGCCATCCCGGTACGTCCATTCAGGAAGCGTAGAACGCACTGATCTCGATCCGGCCACCGGAACACACCGGTCCGAGCTTCCACGGCACCGTCAGCGGCACCGTCTCGTTGGGTGGGATGGCCTCGGCCTTCGACGGCTCCGGCTGGCACGGGCCCTCCACCGGCTCGTTGTCCGCGGGCACGACGCCCCAGTGCAGGTTCGCCGACGCCTTCCCGCCCGGCGCGAGCGTCAGGGTGGTGGGCCCCGGCTCGGCCTTGCGCTCGAGCTTGGTCGGCACCGCGCCGGACGCGTTCTGCAACTGGAAGCCGCTGTAGCCGTTCAACGTGCACGGCGTCGTGCCGGAGTTCGTGACGACGAACTTGCCGTACCTGTTGCCCGCGCCGGCGTCCGTGGGAGCGATCTCCCCCTTCAGCGAGGACGAGTCGCAGCGCTTCGCCGCAGCCGCGGCCGCACCGGGTTCGGCCTGCGGGGAAGCGGACGCGGCGCTCGAAGACGGCGTGGGTTCCGACGTCGGCAGCGTCTGTGCCGCCATGTCCGGGGTTCCCGTGCCACACGCCGTTACGGAAGCGAGCACCAGCAGTCCGCAAGCGATCAACCGTCGAGTCATGGGTGCACCTCCTGTTACCGGAAGAGGTGCCCGATTCCCCAAGTAGCCAACACGGCCTGACGGAAATTCACCGGATCTGGTGGATGTTCCAGCCGTCGGGAAGCTCCGTCATGCCGTGGACCGCCGCGGTCCAGAGGTAGGTCCAGGCGATCCGGCCGTCCGGCAGGACGACGCGCACGCGGCGGTAGTCCTCGCCCTCGTACTCGTCGAGCAGCGGCAGCGCGTCCTCGGGGGAGCGCAGGCGCAGCACGACACCGGGCACGCCGAGGCCGGGGCCGGGCCGCAGCGCGGGGTAGCCCTGGCCGGTGTCGAACAACGTGCCGGGCAGGTGGGTCTCCTCCGAGGAGACGACGTGCGGCTCCATCAGGTGCCAGGCGCTCGCGCCGGGCTGGAGGGTGCCGTAGACGAACAGCAGCTCGGGCCAGGCGTCGGCGGACGGCACACCGTGGACCTCGGTCACGTCCAGCCCGTCGGTCGGCGCGGGCCGCTCGCCCAGCACGCGGGCGCCTCGCTGCGAGACGTCCGCGCAACGGACCATGCGGCCGTTGAAGAGCACTGGCATCCGCTTCTTGGAGCCCGCCGTGTAGGCGAGCACGCTGTCGATGACGCCGCCGTTGTAGAGCACTACGCGGCCCGTGTGCAGGCGTACGAGCCGATAACGCAGCCCGCGGCCTTCACACCGGTCCAGCACGCGCAGCTGCTCCGGCGTGGCGAACCAGATGGAGTGCTCCTCGACGATGCCGGGCGCTGCCGCCAGCGTCGCCGGGCGTTGGCCGTCGCGCATGCGCAAGCCGGCGGCCCAGACAGCGGAAAGGCCCTCGCACCGTGCGCGCAGCACGACGGCGGGGCCTTCGAGACCGAGCTCCTCGCGGAGCCAGGTGAGCTTGCTGGGGTTGGCGTTGGAGCCGTAGCCGAGCACCGGCATCCGGGCTGCCAGCGGGGGTTCACCGTGGTTTGCGAGCCATTGGTCCAGATCGACGTTCTCCGGCTCGACTCGCCATCCCGACTCCATCGTGAGATCCGGTCGCACTGGCCAGCCCGTTTCGTCGACGTGGACGAAACAGTGGTCTGGACGAGTACCCGGATAGGGCTCCGCCGGATGGCTTTCGTCGGTGAACGGTTGGGCCATTGGTCCATTGTGCCAGGGAGAGGGGCCGGATGGCGCCCCTCAATCGTGACCCATCCGATGTCTTACCTGGGATTCTGGGGAAACAGTGAGAACCTTCACTGCGCATTCGAGTGATCAGCCCGATGTCTTGCCGACGACACTCCGGTCAGCTTCAGGAGTTGTCATAGCGTCGCTGCGCCTGGCTGACCTCGGGCTGGTTCGCCTCGATCCAGTGCGCGAGCGCCACGAGGTGGCTCGCGGCGCCCTTGCCGAGGGGCGTCAGCGCGTACTCGACGTGCGGCGGGATGACCGGGTGGACCTCGCGGTGCACGAAGCCGTCGCGCTCCAGGGTGCGCAACGTCTGGGTGAGCATCTTCTCGCTGACGACGTCTTCCAGCTCGCGCCGCAGTGCGCTGAACCGCCACGACCCGCCGTCGGACAGCACCTGGAGCACCAGCACGCCCCACTTGCTGGTGATGTGCTCCATGATCGCCCGCTCCGGGCACATTGTGACCTGCACGCTCACCTCCGAGTAAGTACCCCACTCTGAAGTGGGTACTTTCCACAGGTTAGCGCTAACCGTAGCGTCGCCGCCATGACGATCCTCATCACCGGAGCAACCGGCCAGCTCGGCGGCGCAGTGGTCCGCTACGTCCTCGACCGCACGGACGAGCAGGTCATCGTCTCCGTGCGCGACCCGGAGAAGTTCGACCTCGACGGTGTCGAGGTCCGGCAGGGCGACTTCGACCAGCCCGGCACGCTGGACTTCCGCGGCGCCGACAAGCTGCTGATCGTGTCCGCCGAGGCGCCCGACGCGGACACCCGTATCAAGCAGCACACCAACGCCGTCGCCAAGGCCGTCGAACACGGCGTGGGCCACATCCTCTACACGAGCATCACCGACGCGGACACCTCGACGGTCGGCGTGGCGGTGGTGCACAAGGCCACCGAGGAGGCCATCCGCGCCACCGGCATCCCGTTCACGTTCCTGCGCAACGGCATGTACCACGAGAACTACCTGGGCGTGCTGTCCGGCGAGACCGTGGCGGTCTCCACCAAGGACGGCCGCGTGGCGAGCGCCGCCCGTGACGACTTCGCCCTCGCCGCCGCGGTCGCGCTGACCACCGAGGGCCACGAGAACCAGGTCTACGAGCTCACCGGCTCGACCACCTGGTCGTTCCCGGAGCTCGCCGGCGACAGGTTCCGCGACGTCAGCGACGACGACCTGCTCGCGGCCGGCGTGCCCGCCATCTTCGTCGACTTCTTCAAGGCGATCCGCGAGGGCGTCTTCGCCGAGGTTCGCCCGGACCTGGAGAAGCTGATCGGCCGCCCGTCGCGCCCGATCGTCGTCGGGTGAGCGGCTAGGTGAACTCGGGATGCGCCTCCGGGTGCGCGTCCCACCACTTGCGGTACTCCGGGTTGCGGTCCAGCACCGACCGGTAGGCGTCGGCGGCGCACGCGAACACCTCGTGCGCCCGCCCCGCCACCGGCGAGTCCCGCCGGGTCGCCACGAAGATGTCCGTCATCAGCGGCATCCCGCGCAGCCGCCTGATCACGATGCCCTCGCCGGTGCGCGACGGCGCCGCGGCGAACGACACGCAGCCGCCCGCCACCAGCCCGCGCGCCATGCTCGCCTCGCCGGTGTGGTGCTTGAGCCGCGGCACGAACCCGGCGTCCGCGCAGGCCTGGAACATCTGCGTGCGGCTGCCGATGTTCTGCTTCGGCGGCGTCACCCAGTCGCGGTCCGCGAGCTGGGCCAGGTCTACCTCGTCCTGCTCCGCCAGCGGGTCGGTCTCCGGCAGCGCGACGAACGCCGGTTCGGTCACGAGCTTGCGCAGCTCGATGCCAGCCAGGTCGCGCGCGGGCATGCCGTCGAAGAACTCGAACAGCGCCACGTGGACCTGCCCCGACTCGAGCATCTCCACCACCTCGGCCGACGACGGCCGCACCTCCGCGCGCACGTCGGCGTTGAGCTCGCGCAGGTTCTCCACGAGCGCCGCGAAGTACAGGATCGGGATGCAGCCGAAGAACAACGGCCCGCCCCGGTCCGTCTCCTTGGTGGTGCTCATCAGCTGCGCCATCTCGTCGAGCACGAGCCGCGCCGTGCCCAGCACGCGGCGGCCCAGGTCCGTGGGGACGCAACCGTTGTGCGTCCGGTCGAAGAGCTGTCCGCCGACCAGCCTCTCGACCGTGCGAAGCTGGGCGGAGAGCGCCGGTTGGGTCAGTCCGAGCCGCGTCGCGGCCCTGGTCACGCTGCCGTCCTCGGCGATCGCGCGCACCGCGCGGAGGTGGCGGAGTTCCAACTCGGGCATAAAAACCTTGTATCCCCCTTCTGAATGCGCCACCACCCTTCGATCGGGGCATAGTGGGTCCCGTCGATCATCCGGCCCGGCACCCGCGGCAGCGCCAGGGTCCGGTGCGGGAGGGTGCGCACCCTTCGGTTCGGCGCTGCTGTCGTGCACCCTGCGCTCCACGGCAGTAGCGTCGAACCCATGGCGGTGATCGACTCTCCCACGAGCTGGGTCAACGAGCACATCCGGAAGTACGTCGAGACCGACGGCGCCGAGGGCCACGAGTGGCGGCCCGGTGTCCACACGTTGCTGCTGACCACCAAGGGCCGCAAGAGCGGCGAGCTGCGGCGCACCGCGCTCATCTACCAGCCCGACGGCGACGGCTACGTGGTCGTGGCGTCGCAGGGCGGCAAGCCGGCGCACCCGTCGTGGTACCTCAACCTCACCGAGGACCCCGTCGTCCACGTGCAGGTCGCCGCGGACAAGTTCCAGGCGCACGCCCGCACGGCCGGCCCCGTCGAGCGGGACCGGCTGTGGAAGCTGATGACCGAGGTCTGGCCCGACTACGACGAGTACCAGAGCAAGACCGACCGCGAGATCCCCGTCGTGGTGCTGGAGCGCGTCAAGGGATGACGACCGCGGCACCGGTCACGGTGACGCGCCGGTCCTCCCGCGTGGCGTCGACCTCCAGCCGTGACGGCCTGCCCATGTCCTCGCCCTGGCTGATGACGAACCGCTGCGGTCCTTCCAGGTCGCGCAGGAAACCACCGAACGCGGCGGCGGCAGCGCCCGTCGCCGCGTCCTCCACCACGCCGCCGACGGGGAACGGGTCGCGGGCGTGCACGAGGTCCGCCGACTCGCGCCAGTACAGGTGCACGGTCGTGAGGTCGTGCGCCAGCATCAGGTCGCGCAGCGCGTCGAAGTCGTAGTCGAGCTCGCGGAGCTGCTCGCGGTCCTTCACCGGGATGAGCAGGTGGCGCGCGCCGCCGAAGCCGACGTGCACCGGGCCGTCACCGATCTCCGCGTACCGCAAGGCTTTCAGCGCGGCCCCGACCAGCTCCGGGTCCGCCTCCGCGGTGCTGGTCGGCACGCTGGTCAGCGACGCCGTGCCGGCGGCGGTCTCGATGGTGATCTCCCCGGCCGGCGTGTGGAACGTCAGCGGGCCGTCGCCGATCCGCTCGGCCAGCGCGACGGACGTGGCGATGGTGGCGTGCCCGCAGAACGGCACCTCGGCCTTGGGGCTGAAGTACCGGACGTCGAACTCACGCGTTCCCGGCCGTGGCCGCACGAACGCCGTCTCCGAGTAACCGACCTCGGCGGCGATGGCGAGCATCGCGTCGTCGGTCAGGTCCGTCGCGTCGAGCACGACACCGGCCGGGTTGCCGCCGGCCGGATCCGTCGTGAACGCGCTGTAGCGCAGCACCTCGGTGGTCATGTCGCGTTCCAACGCCCACTTGTGCTGAAGTCTTCCGGCCGCGTGGAAGCTCTCCACGAACGCCATGCCGATCTTCTCCATCACGCGGCCGGACGCGCCGTTGCCGTCGTGGTGGCCGGCGACGACCCTGGCACCGCGGGCGAGCGCCCGGTCCCGCAGCCCGGCGGCGATCCGGGTGGCGAGCCCCCGGCCCCAGTGCGCCGGGTCGACCCACCAGCCGATCTCGATGCCGTCCTCGCCGCGGTGCGCCATCGAGCCCAGGCCGACGACCTCGCCGTCCTCGACGGCGGCGAACCAGCCGTAGCCGAACTCCTCGTGCAGCCGCAACGCCGTCTCGTGCCGCTGCTTCGCGTACTCCGGCGACCACGTCCTGCCGTCACCGACGTACTCGGTCACCCGAGGGTCCGCCGACCAGCGCAGCAGGTGCTCGAAGTGCTCGTCCTGCCAGTGCACGAGTTGCATGGCCCAATCGTGCCTCAGGAGAAGTGGGGGAGCAGCCCTTCGCACGTCCGGACCACGACCTGCGCCGCCCGGCGGTGGTCGTTCGGCGCGTGCACGTCCGCGGCCTGCGCCTGCCACCGCACCAGCGCGTCCAGCAACGCCTCGCGCAGCTCGCCCGCGTCGGGCTCGTACTCGAAACCGAGCCGTGCCGGCGGGGACGTGCCCTCGGCGCCGACGAGCCGCAGCGCCTCGGCCTGCAGCTCGGCCGGCAGCTTGGTGCGGCCCGCCTGCAGGGCGGCGACGAGCCGCAGCTCGCGGAAGTCGTGGGCGGAGGCGACGACCCGTTCCAGGTCGGTCACCAGCTTGCGGGCGCCCGGCCGCGGCTCCATCCGCAGCACCACGTCCAGCGCCAGCAACGCCGAGCGCGCCTTGAGGACCTCGCGGCGCTCGGTGAAGTGCACCGCGATCGAGTCCCGCAGCTCGCCCAGGCCGCTGCGCTGCACGAGCTGGCCGGTGAGCTTCACCTGCGAGTCGAAGCCCTGCCGGATCAACGCGGTGACCAGGCGGACGCCGAAGATCCCGAACCGCTCCAGCAACGCCTGCCGCACGGCCGGTTCCATCGCCAGCGGGAACTGCTCGCCGACGAACCGGTCCGCGGACAGCAGGTGGTCCTCCAGCTCCTCGCGGCCGAGGGAGGCGAGGACCCGCAACGCCTGGAACTCGTCCGCGCGCAACGTCCGCGCGGCCATGGCCAGCAGCCCGGCGACCGAGACCACGTTCTGGCACAGCGGTTGCACCGCGACGTCGCGCCGGTAGCGGCGGGCGATCTGCTTGGCCGACGACAACGCGTCGATCCGCCCGGCGCCGATCTCGTCGGCGCGGGCCAGCACCGCGACCGTGTGCACCGCGGCGGTGCGCGCGATCGGGTGGTCGTTGGCGGCCTGCAGGAACTTCAGGTCGTCGTCCTGCACGTGCCGCATCAGGTACAGCAACGCGTCCGCGTCGCCCAGCACCTGCTCCGGCGAGGCCTCGGACGGTGTGTCGATCAGCACGACGTCGCGCAGCGTCCGCGCGGGCCACTCGACCACGACCCGGTCGGCGCGGTCGATCTGACCGGTCTCGACGTGGTTGCGGCTGCCGCGCCTGCCGATCGGCACCTCGTGCGGGCGGCCGGGGCCGGTGAACACGTGGGCGCGCGGCTCGGTCCCGCCGCGGTACCAGACGAACGAGCCCTGCGGCGTGAACTCGTCGCCGATCAGGGCGTTGACCACGGTGGACTTGCCGATCCGGCCGCGGCCCGCCACCGCGATCCGCACGGGCTCGGTGTAGCGCTCGGCGTGCGCGCGCAACCAGGCCGTGGCGCGCGGGCTGTCCCGGTAGACCGCCAGCGCCTCCTGCAGCATCGACCAGACGACGCGGTCCAGGGTCACGCGGAGAGCTCCATCGTGGGACCGGCGAGCGCCTGCACCCGCTTGTAGAGCGTGAGGAGCCGATCCAGCTCCTTGCGGCCCTCCCGCATCCGGCGCTCGCGCTCGGTCTGGTCGTCCTGCACCGCGCGCTTGGCGCTGCGGGCCGACTCGAGCAACGTCTCCTGCAGCTCCTCGGCCAGCGTGCTGAAGTGGTTGCGCAGCGAGCGCTGGATGTGCCGCCCCGAGTCGCGGACGTCCTTGGAGAACTTGATGAAGAAGTCGTCGACGTGCCGTTGCGCGGCGGCCTTCGCGGCGGCCTGGCGGCGCTTGAGCCGCTGGTCGCTCTCGTCCAGGATCGACTTGCCGCCGAACAGCGCGCCGGCGCCGAGCGAGATCACGTTGATCAGCGGCATGCCGGCCAGCGAGGTCACCAGGCCGAACATCAGCACGCCGCCGTAGGAGCCGCGCAGACCGGTGAAGAGCTTCTGCGACACCGAGAACGGCTCGATCTTCGGCTTCTCCAGCCTGCTCACGGGCTCCAGCAGGTCGTCGGGCAGCACCGAGCCGGGGATCAGGTCCTCGCGGTAGACCGGGAAGTTCTTCGCGACCTTCGCGGCCACCCACTCCGCGCGTTCCATCAGCCAGGCGAAGTTCGTCGTGGCGGCCTCGTTGAGGTTGTCCTCGAGCCACTGCTCGAACCTGTCCCAGCCGATCGCCGGGTCGGCCTCGTCGTAGGTCTTGTCGACCTCGCGCAGGATCTTGCGGGTCCGGTCGCGCAGGTCGTACTCGACGTCGGAGATCAGGTCGGCCATCTCGTCGTTGAGCACGTTCTGCCAGCGCGCGGACCGGCGGCGAAGCTCGTCGACGCGCCGTTGCGCCTCCTGCAGCGTCGAGATCGTGGCCGCGGTGTGCGACGAGTCGTGGGCCGTCAGCTCCTCGCGCAACGGCGTGACGAGCTGGGTAAGGGCGCTCGACGCGACGACGGCGACGGCGCGGCGGGCCAGCAGGTCGGCGGAGGCGACGATGTCGCGTTGCACGCAGGCCAGCAGCTCGGGGAAACCGGACTCGGCGTTGAGCCGCTGGTCGCCGGTCTTCGCGGCGCGCAGGCGCAGCGCCGACGACACCGGGATGAGCTTCGCCGCGACGCCGGCGCGGGCGAGCAGCGCCCGGTTGCGTTCCACGACGGTGCGCCAGCCCGGCACGAGGTCGATCTTCGTCACGACCACCGTGACGTTCGGGCAGGCCTGCATGACCTTCTTGAGCAGGGCCATCTCCGCCGAGGTCAGCTCGCCGGTGGCGTCGGAGACCAGCAGCACGGCGTCGGCCTGCATCAGCGTCGCGAACGTGCTGGCGGTGTGCGCGGACCGGGTGTCGCCGACACCCGGCGTGTCGATCAGGACCAGGCCGCTGTCGAGCAGCGCGCGGGGGATGCCGATCTCCGCGCGCACCAGGTGCTGCGAGTGGGCGGTGGCCTGTTTCGTCACCTGCTCGATCGGGACCGCGATGCGCTCCGTCGGCGCGTGGTAGATCGAGCCCTGCGCGGAGGTGTTGCGGACCAGCGCCGCCGACGGCGTGTCGGCGTGCTGCACGAACGTCGGCACAGTCGTCGTGATGTCGTCGCCCACCGCGCAGACGGGCGCGTTGAGCAACGCGTTGACGAGCTGGCTCTTGCCTTGTTTGGACTCACCGACGACGAGGACGCGCAACTTGGGGTCGAGTTGCTGTGCCCGCTTTTCGCGCAGCCGGGCCTCCAGGTCGGGCCTCCGGTGCGTGACGCAGGCCCCGATCGTCTCGTCGAGCACGTCGAGCCAGGGCGGTGCCATCACCTGACTCATAGTGCCGTGTTCACCCCCCTGGGTGAAAGTCTCGAACGTGAGAACTGGTCCTTTAGGCCAGGACCGGGCTGTTCGGGGAGAGGGTGACGTATCTCACCATGCACGTCTGGACGGGCGTTTTGTCACAGAGACGCCGAACCGGCCCCGTCGGTGCGACGGGGCCGGTTCGCGAGTGCGTCAGGTGGCTCAGCCGAGCAGGCCGCCCAGGTCGAGGTCGCCCACGACCGGCACGTTGCCGGTCACGTCGGTGACGGTGCCCACCACGTTGCCGACGCCCGCGGCGTCGCCGACCAGGCCGGTCGCCGAGCCGGTCACGCCGGTGGCGGTGTCGACCACGCCCGAGACGGTGTGGTGGACCTGGCCGAGGGTGTCGTCGGTCTTCACGCCGATGTTGCCCTGGGAGATGCTGTTGAGGCCGGTCACGTCGAGGACACCGAGGCCCGCGTCGTTGCCGCCGAGCACGCCCAGCGCGTCGTGGGTCAGGCCGGTCACGCCGTCCAGGTGGCCGAGGATGCCGTCGGCGCCGGGAACGGCGGAGGTGACGCCACCGAGGGTGGAGTCGACCGTCGCGGTCGCGGTGTCGGTCACGTCGAGCACGGTGCCGGTGACCGGGGACGAGGTCTGGTCGAGGACCGAGGTCACGTCGCCGACGACGGAGAAGTCACCGTCGAGCTTGACGGCGCCGGCGCCGTAGGTGTCGGCGGTGTTGGTGCCCGCCCACACGGTGAGGCCGTTCTCGTCGGCGGCGATGAGGCCCGCGGACGAGGTGGCGATGTTGTCGAGGGACAGACCCGACGAGGTCAGCTGAGACGCGACGGCCTGCAGCTGGCTGATGGCGCCGAGCGGTCCCTCCGCCAGGACGTCCTCCGCGACTCCGTCGAAGTAGACGCCCTCCAGGGCGGGCAGGCCCGCGGGGGTCTCCGGGAGCAGGTCGATGACCAGCGGGATGACTTCCTGAACGTCGACAGCCGTGATGTCCGCCAGCCCGGCCTGCTCCAGGGTGCCCTGAGCGTCGGCGGCGAACGCGGCCTTGAGGGACGGGTCGCTGAGCAGGTTGAGCACGAAGTCGTGGAGCGTGCTGGGCGACTGCATCATCTGAGGGAACTCCTGTTGAGGCACTGGCTGTTGGTGTCTCGCTGAAAGCTAAGAGAGCGGGGTTCCCCAGAACATCGGGGATCACTCCCAGTGAATCCCCGTTCCCCGATGGGGTGACGCTCGTTGACCCCCTAGGGGGTTAGGGGCAGTGCTTGAGCGTCCCTCGTTCACCCGTGTAGGTACTGGTCGCTGCTGCGAACAGGTGAGGTAAAGACGTGGCGTACGTACTCGGAGTCGATGTCGGGACCACCCGCACGACTGCTGCCGTGTGCCGCCTCGACGGCACCAGGGACGCCGAGATCGCCCTGGTCGTGCCGTCGTACCTGCAGCTCACGGAGGCCGGGACGTTCACCGTCGGCGAGTTCGGCGGCGAGGGCTGGCCAGCCACCGGGTTCGCCCGCCGAGTGGGTGACGCGGTGCCGTTCTCGCTGGGCCCGGAGACCTGCCCGGCCGAGGAGCTGACCGCGTTGCTGATCATGTGGATGATCGGCGAGGTGGTCGCCCGGGAGGGTGAACAGCCCCGTCACGTGGCCGTGAGTCACCCGGCCGGGTGGGGTCCCTATCGCCGCGGCCAGCTCCACGGGGCGCTGCGGGCGGTCGGGGTGCACGACGTGACCCTCGTGCCGGAGCCGTTCGCGGCCGCCGAGAACCACGCCGTGCGTGCTCGTGTGGTGCCCGGTTCGGCGTTGGCGGTGTTCTCGCTGGGCAGCCACGCGTTCTCCGCGTCGGTCGTCAAGCGCGCGCAGAACCGGACGTTCGAACTGGTCAACCACATCGAGGGCGTCGACCACCACACCGGCGCCGACTTCGACGACCTGCTCGCGGCACTGGTGCGCGGCAGGCTCGGCAAGGACGGACGCGTGTCGGCCGCCGAGTGCGAGGCGGCGAAGCGGGCGTTCGGCCCGGCCGTGGTGATCAGCGGCGTCGAGATCGGCGTCGCCGAGTTCGTCGAGGAGGTCCGGCCGTCGGTCGACCACCTGGTCGCCACGTTCCTGCGCGCGGTGGGGGCGGTGCAGCCCGACGCCGTGCTGCTCGTCGGCGGCGGCTGCCGGATGCCCGTGATCGGCGACGCGCTGTCGGCGTCCGTCGACTGCCGGGTGCTGGCCGAGGCCGCCCCCGAGCACTCGGTGGCCAAGGGCGCCGCCGTGGCCGCGCGCCTCGTCGTGCTGGGCCCCGACAGCGAGCCGGACCCCATCGACACCTCCGTTCTGGTGCACACCCGGGAGGCGTCGCTGCGCTTCCCCGTCGGTGAGGCCCCGAGGCCCGACGACGACGAGTTCACCGCGCCACCGCCCCGCCCGCCGGTGGACGTGTCCCCGCTGGAGCTGCCGCCGCGCCGCGTGAAGCGCATGGCGAGCGCGCTGAAACCGGCCGGACGCCGGTCCGGCTCCCGCTCCGACTCCCGAGACGATGATGAGGACGGCCGTTGAGCGTGACCACGCGAGCCAGGTTGGTGCTGGACTCCTCCGTGCGAGGTGTCCTCGACCGGATCAACGACGCGGAGGCGGGCACGAGCCTGCGCGTTGTTGTCGCGGCGCCTGGCGGTTACGGCAAGACAGCGCTGCTTTCGGAGATCTCCAACCCGGCCGTGCGCGTGGTCGACGACGCGCACCTGCTGGACGACGACGCCCTGCGCGCGCTCACGTCCGAGCCGTTGCTGGTGCTGGCCTACCGCCCGTGGCCGCGCCGCGCGGTGCTGGCCGAGCTGACCCGCGGCGCGGTGGTCGTGCCGCTGGCGCCGTTGTCGCGCGAGCAGGTGCGCGAGGTCCTGCACGCGCCGAAGCCCGTGGTGGACTTCGTGTTCGCGCAGACCGGCGGTGTGCCCGGCCTGGTGGAACGCCTCGGTCCCGTGGCCGAGGTCTCCGCCGACGCGCTGGGCGCGTTCCGCTCGGAGCTCGACTGGCTGGACCCGGACCTGCAGAAGTTCCTGCTGGCTGCCGAAGCCGGCGCCGCCCAGCGCCTGGACCTGCTCTCGGCGTTGCTGGACAAGGACTTCGACGAGGTCAGCGACATCATCGAGGCCGCGCGCGCCACCGGGATGCTCGCCGAGGACGGCACCCTGCTGCCCCTCGCGCACCGGGCGGTGGCCGCGCTGACCCGCGCCGAGCGCCGGATCGCGGTCCGCCAGAAGCTGGCCCAGCTCCAGCTCGACCGCGGCGGTCCCGTCCTGGAGCTCGTGCGACCCCTGCTGGACACCGGGATCGGCGGGCCGGTCTTCGCGGCCGCCGCCCGTGAGGCGCTCGCCGCCGACCCCGGACTGGCCGCCCGGTTGTTCGCCGCCTCGACCGGTGGCGGGGCGCCCTCCGCCGAGACCGCCGCGCAGTGGGCGACGGCCTCGGCGATGGCCGGCGACCTCGACGGCGCCCTGCGGCTCGCCGACAAGGTGATCAGCACCTCCGACACCCCGCACCGCCGCACCGCGGCCGAGGTCGCGGCCGTCGCCCTCGCGCACCGCGGTCAGCTGGCCCGCAGCACCGAGCTGTTCCGCTGGGCGGCCACCCCGTACGCGGCCGCCTTCGCCGGGATCGGCCTGATCGGCACCGGGCACCTGTTCGAGGAGGCGCCGCCGCAGCCGCCGACCATGCTCGGAGGCGCCGCCTCGTTGATGCTGCAGGGCGTCCGGCAGTCGGTCGCCGGGGCCGAGACCGCCGCACTGTCCACTTTGGTCAGGGCGTCGTCGATGCTGGAACCGGCCCGTGGCGCGGTGTTGCTGCCGGACAGCCCGGCCGCGCTGGCCGCTCTGGTGGCGGTGCACTGCGGTGAGCCGAACGTCGCCGAGTCGGTGCTGGACCGGGCGGTGGAGGCCGGCACCGGTGGCGTGCTGATGTCGGTGCGGCATCGGCTGTTGCAGGCCTGGCTGCACATGCTGCGCGGAAACCTCACGGTCGCCCGCGAGACGTTGATGTCCGTTCGCGGTGCTTTCGAGCCGCGTGACTGGATCTTCGCGGTGGCGCTCGAGGTGGGCGTGGCGCGGCGCAACAGCGACCTGGCGACGTTGCGGCGCACCTGGGAGCAGGCCTGCGAGGCGGTGCTGCGGCACCCGGTGGACCTGTTCAGCCTGTTGCCGCTGGGGGAGTTCGCGGCGGCGGCCGCCCGGTTGCGCGACCAGGGACGGCTGGCGCCGCACCTGGCGCAGGCCCGTGCCTTGCTGCAATCGCTGGGAAATCCGCCGTTGTGGACCACGCAGCTGCACTGGAGCCTGCTGCACGCGGCGATCATCGACGAGAACGCCGCCGCCGCCGAGGAGCACGCCGCCGCGCTGGCGGTGAACCGGGAGCACTCCCGCTACTGCGCCGTCATGTCCGGTGCCGCCGAGTGCTGGCTGGACGTCGTCGCCGGGAAGGTCGACCCGGACCGGGTCGAGGAGGCCGCCCGCAGCCTGCACGCCGTCGGGCTGTGGTGGGACGCCTCGAGGCTGGCCGGGCAGGCGGCCATCCGGACGTCCGACCGGCAGGCGATGGTCCGGTTGCTCGACTGCGCCCGCTTGTTGCAGGGCCGGCCGGTCTCCGCCCGGCGGGCTCCCGAGGACGCCGCGGCCGTCGTGGTCGAGGACGCCGGGAAGCTCAGCGACCGCGAGCGGGAGGTCGCTCAGCTCGTCGTGGAGGGGATGACCTACAAGCAGGTGGGGGACCGGCTGTTCATCTCCGCCAAGACCGTCGAGCACCACATGGCCCGGATGCGGCAGCGGCTGGGATCCACCTCCCGCTCGGACCTGCTGGCTCAGCTGCGGCACATCCTGGGGACCGGATCGGCCTCCTGAGCGGCCGGCTCGCCCACTCCGGGCGGCGGAGCGGTGCTGTGCTCCAGAAGAGTGACCCCGCCCTGCGTTCTTCCACGAGGAAATTGCTCCGATCGAGCGAGCAGGGCCGGTGACGCTGCGAGAACCGGATACCCCCGATGGGGCGAACGTCGTCGCGCATCGGGACGGTCCGGGTTGCCGCCGGTAGGCTTCCGGACCGTTGCTCGCCGAGCAGGTCAGGTGGATCGAGTGCCGAGCCAGGACGACGCGGGATCGTCGCGTTCTCGGAGACGTGACGAACTGGCGCACGACTGGGCGGTCCAGGTCAGCGGCACCGCGTGCATCCCGTTCTCGGCCGCGAAGCTGACCGAGGAGCTGCGCGAGCTGCTGAACGTCGTGGCCGAGGCGGTGGCCGGGGACCCGGCCACGGCGGGCAAGGCCGGCCGGCGGCTGGTGGAGATGCACTGCGTCGGCGCGGAGAGCCTGATCAGGTCCGTTGCCGTGCTGGCGCGCTTCGTCGCCGCGGAAGGGGCCGACGCGGAGCGGGCCGCCCTGGTCATCGGGGCGCTGTCGGCGGCGTACACCGGGGCCATCCAGGCGTTCGTGCTGGAGCAGCAGCAGAGCGTCAGCCAGGCGCTGTTCCTCGCGAACCGGGCCGTGCAGCTCGACCTCCAGGCCAGCGAGGAGCGGTTCGAGGACGTCTTCGCGCACTCGTCGACCGGGATCGCGATGGTGAGCCTCGACGGTGAGCTGGAGCGGGCCAACGAGGCGTTGTGCACGATCCTGCGCAGAGACGACGTGGCGGGCATGACGCTCGGCGACCTGATCGCGCCGGCCGACTTACCGCTCATCGAGGACGCGCTGGCGAGCCTGTGCCACGGGCGGCTGCGCAGGGTCGAGGAACGGCCCAGGCTGATCGACCGCGACGGCGAGCACTTCCGCGTCCTGCTCGCCGCCACCGTGCAGAAGGACGCCGACGACAAACCCCTGCGACACGTCGTGCTGATCGAGGACGACAGCCAGCTCACCCTGCTCGGCGGGCGGTTGCAGTACCAGTCGCTGCACGACGCGTTAACCGGGCTGCCGAACCGGCAGTACCTCACCACGCGGCTGGAGTCGTTGCTGCACAGCGATGTCGAGCACGGCGTGACCCTCTACCACCTCGACCTGGACGCGTTCGCGGTGATCACCGACGGCCTCGGGCGGGAGGTCGGCGACGGAGTCCTCCGGCTGGTCGCGGAACGGCTCTCGTCGGTGTTCTCCCGCGAGAAGGCGATGGTCGCGCGGCTGGAGGGCGACGAGTTCGCCGTGCTGGTCGAGAACGGGCCGGACACCCCGGACGTCGGCACGACGATCAGGGCGATCGAGCACGAACTGGCCGAGCCGGTCTACTTCGGCGACCACGGCGTGGCCGTGTCGGCGACGATCGGCGTGCTGCCGAGGTTGCACCCCGGCGACCACCCGGCCGAGGTGCTCAGGACGTCGGACATGACGTTGCGGCGGGCCAAGCGGACCGGCCGCCGGCAGTGGGGGCTGCACGACGCCACGCAGGACAAGCGGGAGCGGGAGGACCTGGCGCTCGCCGCCGTCATGCCCGGCGCGTGGGAGAGCGGCGACATCGAGGTCGTGTTCGCCCCGGTCATGAGGCTGGACGGGTCGGCGCGCGTGTGCGTCGAGGCCGAGCTGAGCTGGCGGCACCGGGACGCCGGGCTGATCCCGCACGGGAAGTGCGTGTCGATGGCCGAGAACACCGGGCTGATGCTGCCGCTCGGCGAGTGGATGCTGCACCGGGCCGCGGAGGCCGCCACCGGCCACGACGAGCTGCTCGCGGTGTGCCTGACCGCGAGCCTCGCGAACAGCCCGGACCTCGTGCGCGACGTGCGGAGGGTGCTCGCGGACACCGGGCTGAGGGCGGAGCGGTTGCTGCTGGGCTTCCCGATGCACGTGCTCGCGTCCGAGGACGGCGAGGCCGCCGACAACCTCCAGCTCATCTCCGAGATGGGCATCCACATCGGCGCCCGCGACTTCAGCGGCTCGACGGCGGAGATCGAGCTGGTGCGGTCGCTCGGCGTGCGGGCCGTGCGGGTGCAGGGGCGGTCCCGCGAGCCGGACGAGCTGGTCTCGCACGTGCTCAGCGACCTCATCGGGTTCGTGCACGAGGCCGGTGGGCTCGTGGTGGTCGACGCGATCGAGGACGCTGAGCAACGTGACTGGTGGAAGGAGCTGGGCGCCGACGCGGGCGTCGGGCCGGTGTTCTGCGAGCGGCCGGCTACGCGGTGGCCCGGCGCGGGGTGAGGTGCACGAGGACCAGCGCGAAGCCCGCGACGGTCACCATGCGCAGCGCGGCCGGGATGCCGTTCCAGTCCTGCGACTGCCACATCGCGAACCACTCGCCGCCGATCGTCATGAACCCGCCGAGGAACAGCGCCACGACCATCAGCAGACCGGCGGACGCGAGGCTGCGCGCGCTGTCCTCCCGGCCGCGCAGGTAGGCGATGGTGCCCGCGGTCAGCAGAACCGCGGAGACCGCCTCCCACGCGATGATCAGGACGTAGACGAGCGTGACGACCGCGGGACTGGTGATCGCCCGCCACTTCAGACCTTCGCCGAACGTGGTGTCCATGGCGAGGACGTGCCGCACGAACGCCTCGTTCGTGCCGTAATCGGTGATGTTGCCGAACACCACGATGAGCATGTTGAGAGCGATGAACCCGACGGTCACCGCGACGACCGCGCGCAAGCTGCCGACCCGAGCAAGAAGACGCATGGCGCGGACAGTAACCGATGGTGCGCGAGCTTCGAGGCCTGATTGCCCGCACCCGTCAGCAAGGGTCCTCGAACTCGACCTGGGGCAGGCGGGTGCGCCACAGCTCCTCGGTGAGCGCTCCTCTCGTGGTGGCGCAGATGCGCTCGGCTTCGTGCGCGACGTCGAGGTCCCACAGGCGCAGCACGCCGTCGGCCGCCGCGGTCAGGAGCACCCGGCTGTCCGATCCGAAGTGGACGCTCGGCTCGGCGCCGGAGGCTAGGGTCATCTGCTGGCTCAGCGGGGCGGCCTCGGCGGGATCGCCGATGTCCCACAGGCGGAACGTCTTGTCGGCGCTGCCGCTCGCGAGCGTTCTGCCGTCCGGCGCCACCGACAGGGAGTAGACCTGCTGGGTGTGTCCGGTGAGCACGCTCAGCGGCACCGGCCGCTCCCGGTCGCGCACGTCGAAGAGGCGGATGGCCTTGTCGGTGCCGCCGGTGATCAGCGTCTTCCCGTCCGGTGTGAAGACGGCGCGCTGCACGGGCTCCCGGTGGTCCGTCATCGGCGTGCCGAGCAACCGCGGCTTGGCGCGGTCGGCCAGGTCCCACAGCCGGAACGTGCGGTCGCTGCTCACGGTGACCAGTGTCCTGCCGTCCGGGCTGAACGCCACGTCGTTGACGTAGCCGTCGTGGCCGGTCAGCGGAGCGCCGAGCGGGACGGGCCGCGCGGGGTCGGTGACGTCCCACAACCGCACCGACTTGTCGTCGTCCCCGGTGACCAGCGTCCTGCCGTCGGGGGAGAACCCGACCGGGGAGGCGAACCGCGTGCCGAGCACGATCGGCTGCCCCAGCGGCGTGACGCGGGCGGGGTCGCTGGTGTCCCACAACCGCAACGTCTTGTCCGCGGTGATGGTGGCGAGGACCGCGCCGTCGGGCCGGAGCCTGGGCCTCGAGTAGGTCTGCTCGGGACCGATCACCACCGTGCCGAGGGGCTGGAGCGCCCCGATGCCCGCGAAGTCCCAGATCCGCGCGGTCCGGTCGCCGTACCCCGTCACGAGCAGCTTGCCGTCCGCGCTGACCGCCGGCGCGCCCACGTTCGTCGGGCTGATCGGCACCATGTTCTGCGGCAAGGACCACAGCCGCACCGAGTTCTCGCCCGCGCCGGTCGCCAGCGCGCGGCCGTCCGGGGTGAAGCCGACGGCGAACACGCCGCCGCTGGGCGCCGCGAGCGGCTTGCCGATCTGGCTCACGGCGGCCGGATCGCTGAGGTTCCACAACCGCGCCGTCCCGTCGCCCGCGCCGGAGGCGAGCATCCGGCCGTCGGGGCTGAACTTCACCGACCACACCCCGCCGGTGTGGCCGATGAGCGCGTCGTCGACCGGTTCCTGCGTCGCGGGGTTCCACAACCGCACGGTGGTGTCGTCGCTCCCGGACGCGAGGAGCTTGCCGTCCGGGCTGAACGCCACCGAGTGCAGGCCGTCGGTGTGGCCGGTCATCGGCTTGCCGATCGTGGTCCTGGCGGCGACGTCCCAGAGCCGGATGACCCGGTCGTCGCCCGCCGTGGCGAGCGTCTTGCCGTCCGGCGCGAAGGCGAGCGTGCGCACCGCCGCGCCGGCGCCGCTCAGTGGTGCGCCGACCGGCGCGGGGTTCGCGGGATCGCTCACGTCCCACAGCCGTGCGGTCTTGTCCTCGTTCGCCGCGGCGAGGGTCCTGCCGTCGGGGCTGAACTCCAGCAGGTAGCTCGTGCCGTTGCCGGTCTCGACGGTCTTGAGGTGCCGGGGGTTCGCGCGGTCGGTGACGTCCCACAGGCGGATCGTCCTGTCCTCGCCGGTGGTGGCGAGCAGCCTGTCGTCGGGCGAGAACACCGCCGAGCTGAGCCAGCCGGCGTGGCCGGTGAGCACCGCGAGCGGCCGGGGGTTCGAGCGGTCGCGCACGTCCCACAGGCGCGCTGTGCGGTCGTAGCTCGCGGTCGCGAGGACTGTGCCGTCCTTGGTGAACGACGTCAGGTACACCGCGCCGGTGTGCCCGTTCAGCGGTACGGCCAACGGCGTCTGCTGAATGGCGAGCAGCCGGGACTTCACGTCGAGGTCGTCGGCCCGCATGCGGTGGGCGGCCAGCAGCAGCCGCGCGGCCACCGACGGGTCGGTGTCGGCCAGCCGGTCCGCCTCGGCCACGACCTGGCGGAACACCGCGTCGTCGCGCTGCCGCACCGCGATCACCGCGGCGGTCGCGGCGATCAACGCGAAGATCACCACCAGGGAGACCGCGCTGCGGCGCAGCCAGACGCTCTTGCGGTGCTGGCGCTCCGAGGCGTTGATGAAGTCCTTCGCGAGCGAGGTGACCTGCTGCTGCCGCGCGCCCTCCAGCCGTGCGCCGCGGTAGAGCAACGACGAGTCGCGCTCGCTCGCGGCCCACGTCGCCGCGTCCTCCTCCAGCCGCTGCCGGGCCAGGTTGCCCGCGCGGTCCTCGTCGATCCAGCTCCGCAGCCGGGGCCAGGCGTGCAGCAACGCCTCGTGCGTGATCTCGACGCTGCCCGCGTCCGCCGTGATCAGCCGGGCGCTGGTGAGCACCTCGAGCGCGCGTTCGGTGGCGGGCAGGTTCGTGCTGAGCTCGAGCAGGCTGTGGCGGCTCGACCTGCGGCGGGTGTCCTGCGTGTCGTCGCCGACCCGGACGAGGCGCAGGAGCAGTTGCTTCGCGGCCGCCCTCGCGGGCTCGTCCAGGTCGGACCAGGCCCGTTCGGCGGTCGTGGCGACGGCGCCCTGGATGCCGCCGGCCGCCCGGTAGCCCGCGATCGTGAGCCGGCCCGCCTGCCGGCGTTGCCACGTGACCAGCAGGGCGTGGCTGAGCAGCGGCAACGCGCCCGCGTCGTAGGCGTCCTTGCCGCGGCGGTTGTGCGCGCCCAGATCGCGCAGCATGAGGTCGACGAGGCCCGGTTCGAGCTGGAGGCCCGCCGCCCTGGCCGGGTTCGCCACGGCGTCGCGCACCTCGGCCGCCGACATCGCGCCGAGCACCATCTGCCGGTTCTGCAGCGCCTCGGCGAGCTCGGGGAAGTCGAGGCAGCGCGCGTAGAAGTCGGCCCGCACGCCGAGCACGACCGCTGTCGTGCCCGCCGCGGCGTGCAGGGCCTGCACGAAGACCCGCAGCCGGTCCTCGTCGCCGCCGAGCGTGAACGCCTCCTCGAACTGGTCGACGACCACCACCCGGTCGCCGACGGCGACCCGCACCTCGTGGGCGAGGTCGACCACCACCTCCGAGCCGGCCGCCGCCTCCAGCGCCTGCGCCAGCTCCGGCACCCGCAGCGAGAGCTCCTTCAACGGATCGGTGCCGGGCGAGAAGACCACGGCCTCCTTGCTCAGCCTGGGCAGCACCCCCGCTTTCACCAAACTCGACTTGCCGGCCCCCGAAGCGCCGACGAGCACGGTGATCCCGTTTTCCCGCAGCCGGTCGAGAAGCGCTTTCGTGGCCCTTTCCCGGCCGAAGAACCAATTGGCGTCCTGCGGCCCGAAAGCGCTCAGCCCCATGTACGGGCAAACCGTGCCGTCGTCCTGGACCGGTGTCCCGGAATCGGTGACGGGACTGGCGAGCGCCTCTTCCCAGAGGGCGCGCCACGCCTGGAGGTCGTAAAGGCCGTCGACCGCGGCCTGGGGCTTCCTCTTCCTGGCTTCGCCGACGAGGATCTCCAGCACCGCGCTCAGCCCGCTGAACCGCGCGGGCACGTTGCGGCCGCGGCGCCAGTCGCTCACCCGCTGCGCCGGCACGCGCACGGGTCTGCCCTGCTCGTCCGTCCGGCGGGCACGAGTGACCGACTCCGTGACCCGCTTCAGGGGCGGGTCACCTGCCTCCGCGTAGAGCAGCGCGAAGCGCTCCGCGAAGACGCCACGGGGTCCCAAGCGGCCTCCACCTCGTCCGGACCGGAAAACGTGGACCACCCGTCTGAGCTGCGGCGCACGCGCCGGACAGGTCGTCCGAACCCCACCCTAACGAGATGGTCCGACAGCCTCGACCCCAAGTCCTTCACGAAGACGGGAGACCGTGCGCAGTGGTAGCGACCAACGGGGGAAGCACTTCCACGGCTGAGGAGCGCTGGGGGTCTCCTCAGCCGTGGCCAGGGCCGAGCGAGTGGCAGGGCGCCGCCTGCTAGGTCAGCCCACCCGCCACAGGGCGTCCGCCTCCGGTTGCCTGGGCTGGACCCGGTTGGGATCGGGCGGGTAGGCCTCGGTCGGCAGCGTCACGTAGGTGATCGAGCCCGGTGTCAGCGCGGTGAGCTTTCCCGCGAGGTCCGCCAATTTCGCGATCGACCCGATTCCGGTGTCCGTCACGATCGACCTGGTCAACACGTCGGCGAGTGCCAGCGTTTTCTGCGGACTGGCGAGCCAGTTCTCGTTCGCGAATTTCTCGCTCAACGCCCGCAGGAAGAGCTGCTGGTTCTTGATGCGGTTCAGGTCGCTGCCGTCGCCGATGCTGTACCGCGTGCGGACGAAAGCGAGCGCCTGCGTTCCGTCGAGCGTCGTCGGTCCCGCCGGCACGTGCAGCCCGCTGCGGTCGTCGTCGATCGCCTCCGGCAGCGTGATCGCGATGCCGCCGAGCCGGTCGACCACGTCGCGGAACCCGGCGAAGTCGATCTGCACGAAGTGGTCGATCCGGATGCCGCTCATCTGCTCGACCGTCGCCACCGCGCACGCGGCACCACCCGTGGAGAAGGCGCTGTTGAACATGGCGATGGCGGCGGCCGGCTCGTCCCCGCACCGCGGCCGGGGGACCATCGTGTCGCGCGGGATGCTGACCACGCGGGCCTGGTCGCCGCGGGCGTTGAGCTGCACGACCATGGCGGTGTCCGACCGCCCGTCGTCCTTGCCGAGCAGGAGGACGTTGAGGGGGCGGCCAGGCGTCGACGGAGGCCTGGGGTGGCTGATCTCCTCGGAGAGGTCGACGGTCGTGAGGTTGCTCTCCAGCCGCCAGTACGAACCCCCGGCCACGACGCCCGCCGTGATGACCACGGCCGCCCCCGACACCGCGAGCCATCGTTTCAAGTGGACGTTCATACCCCCGACGGTCCCGGCTCTTTGTCCGGATCACGTCGGTGGATCGTCATGGTTGTGTCACAGCGCGCCTCAGTCGGTCCAGGAAGACGTCGTGCCGCGCGGTGACGGCGTACTTCGCCTTCGTGCGTTCGGTCGCGATGTCCCGCCCGAACGGGCTCCCCTCCGCCAGGAACCGCCGGTCGGCCACCAGCGCGCCCCGCGTGTACCGCCCGGTGAGCTCGATGGCGAACCGGTCCTCCCGGTACGTGGCGAGACCGGGGTAGAGCATGATCGCCGCGGCCAGCGGGTCGTGCGGCACGAACCCCGGCTTGCCCAGGAAGCTCTCGTAGAAGTCCGCGTAGAACCGCAGGAACTTCCGCGGGTAGCTGTCCAGGGGGAGCGCTTCCAGCCACTCACCGGGCACGTGGCTCGCCATCGTGACGTCGAGCCCGACGATCGTGAGGTCCTCGAAGCCCGCCTGCAGGACGAGGTCCGCCGCCTCCGGGTCGTGCCAGAAGTTGGCCTCGGCGTACGAGGTGATGTTGCCCGGCACGGTGAGCGCGCCACCCATCACCACGACCTTGTCCAGCAGCCGCGGCAGCCGCGGCTCGATCTGCAACGCCAGCGCGACGTTGGTGAGCGGCCCGATGGCGAGCAGGCTCAGCTCGCCCGGTTCCTCCCGCGCCCTGGCCGCGAGCTGCTCGGCCGCACTCCGCCCCGTGCAGGTGGTGGCCGGCTCGTCCCCCGCGCACCCGCCGAGCCCGTCCTGCCCGTGCACGTCCTCGGCGGTCATGAGCGGCTGCGCGAGCGGCCTGGCGGCCCCCATCGCGACGGGAACGCCGAGGCCCAGCCGTTCCACGAGCCTCAGCGCGTTGGCCGTGGCCTGCTCGACCGGCACGTTGCCGTGGACCGTGCCGATGGCGACTATTTCGGTGTCGGCGTGCGCTCGCAGGTAGTACAAAGCAAGGGCGTCATCGATGCCGGGATCCGCGTCGACGATGATGCGCATGCACCCGATCATGCCATTGGGGGATGACATGACGATCCGTCCCGCGGTTGTCTCCGACGCACCCGCAGTTGCCTCCGTGCACGTGCGAACGTGGCAGACCGCCTACCGCGGCCTGATCCCGGACTCGGTGCTGTCCACTCTCTCCGTGGAAGCACGCACGTCGATGTGGGAACGCGCCATCCCGTCCGGCGGAGTGTGGGTGGCCCTGGCCGACGACACCGTGACGGGCTTCGCCTCCGCCGGCCCGTCCCGCGACGACGCGGCCTTCGAGCTGTACGCGATCTACGTGCTGTCCTCGGCGTGGGGAACGGGCCTGGGCTTCGGCCTGATGCAGGCGGCCCTGGCCGGCCAGCGGGACGTGATCGTCTGGGCCCTGGAGTCGAACACCCGCGCCCGGCGCTTCTACGAGCGCCTCGGCTTCCGCACCGACGGCGCCGCACGAACCGAGACCGCAGGCACCACAGAGCTAGAAGAAGTCCGCTACCGCCGCACGGCGTAGGACGCGCCTACCATCGTGTCGTGGTGTTCCGCCGAGGTCTGGAGTCACGCGAGGCCGAGATAGCCCGCGAGGTGTTCGGCGACGCGCTGGACATCAGCGCCCTCCGCCTGGCCGAAGGCGGCTTGCTGGGCAGTTTCGGCGTGGCCCGCACGTTGCCCAGGCTCGTCACCTTCCCCAAGGGCGTCCTGACCAGCCCGCAGAACCAGGCGAGGTACGAGCGCTGGCTGGTGCACGAGCTGACCCACGCCTACCAGTACCAGCACGGCCGCAGCGTGCTCGCCCTGCTCCCCACCGCCCTGGCCGGGTTCTTCAACAAGAGCCTCTACGACTACGGCGGCCCGGAAGGCCTGCGCGGCAAGACGTTCGCCGACTTCAACACCGAACAGCAGGCCAACATCGTGGCCGACTACTACTACCTCAGCACCTACGAGCCGCACCGGGATCTCTCGGCCTACGAGCCGTACATCGCCTTCGTCCGGCAGGGACGGGCGTAGGGCGTTTCACGCAGCCGGACTGGTTGATGGTCAGCCACCGAGGTGGCTGGCCATCACGAACCTCGTCACCACTTTCGGAGGTGGTGATCGCCAGCGTGGCGGCGCTCGCGAGGGGTGGGCTCCTCGCGCAGAACTCGCACCATCTTTAGCCCACGAATGGGCGAAGAGATCGACCAAAGACTAAGGCCTCTGACCGGTATACGCAGGTCAGAGGCCTTAGTTTCACCCGGCGAAAGGTGGTGCCCCAGGCAGGATTCGAACCTGCGACACACGGTTTAGGAAACCGATGCTCTATCCCCTGAGCTACTAGGGCTGGCGACAGCAGTCTACCGGGGCCCCGCCACCGACTTGACCAGCGCCCCCTCCCAACCTCGGACCAGCACGAAGCCGCGAGCACAAGGTCCACCTGCTCACGCACGGTGAGGGGTCGGCGGAGACACCTGCGGCCGTTGGGGGGAAGTGAGGCAGGCCACCTTCTTTTGTGGAGAAACGTCAGGTACGCAAGGGGCGTGAGCAGACCGTGGCCCGACTTCCGTCCTGGACCGCTCGGCACCGTCAAGGCCTGGTGGCGGCGGCGGGTGCCCAGGAGTGCCGACGACTTCACCTTCGTGCCGCCGGCCAGCACTCATCAGCAGGAGTTCGAGACGCCGCTGCCCAGTGCGGTGTACGGGTTGGACTTCCAGCTCCGGCTCACGGTTGTCTGGCGGCTCGACCTGGCCACCGGGTTGCGGCACAACTCGCCGAAGAGCGCGGCCATCCACCACGTTCTGCAGCGGGCCAAGGAGATCAGCTCCAAGGTGATGTTGCTGCACCACGCCGCCTTGCAGGTGCAGCTGGGGGATGAGCTCGCCGCCGAACGGCAGGTGCCCGGGACGCACGTGTGGGCTCGGGCGGAGCAGGTGAAGGTCGCGGTGAACGAGGACGACCTGGAGATGGCTCGCAAGCACGTCGAGCTGCTGCGGAACTCCACGTTCAAGCTGGCTGAGCGGGACGTCGAACGGGCTGAGATCCGGTACCTGCGGGACGAGGTGCTGACGGACGTCGGCACGGCGACGATCTGGTGGTTGCAGCGCAACGGGTACCAGGTCGAGGAGGCCGTCAAGCTGTCCGGGCACCTCGCCGAGCTGGTGAAGATCGCTCAGCTCGAGCCGACCAAGCACTGGGCCGAGTCGCTGGTCAGCAGTGTCGAGAAGGCGCTGCCCGAGCTGGAGGACGCGCATCGGCGGGACCTGCGGTTGCACCTGGCCAAGGCGTTGAGCGTGTACGGGGGGTCCGGGGTGGCGGCGGAGTTCGCCGACCAGATCGGGTTGCCGGCGGGCGAACCGCACGCGAACGGGCACCGCGCGAACGGACACGTCTAGTCTTGATCAGGTGCTGACCGAACTTCGCAGTGCCGCGGTGGTTGCCGGGTTGCGGGCGCTCGCCCGGCTCACGCCCTATGCCGAGGCGGAGCTGATCGGGCTCCGCAAGATCGTCAAGCCCGGGGACGTCTGTGTCGACGTCGGGGCCGCGCTGGGGTTGTACACGGTGACCCTGTCGCGGCTTGTCGGTCCACAAGGGACTGTCCACAGCGTCGAGCCGCTGGTGTTCGCGCATCCTGCGCTGTCGTACGTGCTGCGGCCGCGGGAGGGGCGCAACATCAGGCGGCACTCGGTCGCCCTGGGGGCCGAGGAGCAGGGGCGTGAGGTCATGAGCGTGCCGGTGCGGCACGGCAGTCCGGTCACCGGGCGGTCGTTCCTCACGGCCGGTGCTGACGGGCTGGGGTCGAACGAGGAGTTCGACCAGCACTTGGACGTGCTGGTCAAGACGGACACGCTGGACCACTTCGTCGAGGACAACGGGATCACGCGGCTCGACTTCGTCAAGGCCGACGTCGAGGGGGCCGAGCTGCGGGTGCTCGAAGGCGCCGTGAAGACCATCGAGCGCTTCAAGCCCGCGTTCCTGCTGGAGATCGAGGAACGGCACGTCGAGCGGTTCGGCTATCGGGCGCAGGACGTCGCCGACTTCCTCACCGAACGCGGGTACGGGATGAGCACCTGGCGGGGCAACGAGTGGGTGCCGGCCGGCGGTGTCGGTGAGACGACGCGGAACTACCTGTTCCGGGCGCGGTGAGGAAGTGGAGGACGCCGACCCCTGGGGGTGGATCGGCGTCCTCATCTCGAAGGCCTACAAGCTGTAGACCTCAAGCTCGTACAGGGAGTATCCGTACCGGGTGGCCCGCTGGGTACCCGTCATCCGGAGGTATCTCGCGTCCTGTTGCGTGAACGCTACGACATCGTCGCCGCCATCGCCAGCACTTGTCGAGAAAACGTGGCGCCAGCTCGCGCCGTCATCGGAAACCTCGATGCGGTAGCCGCCGGCGAACGCCGACTCCCAGCGCAACACAGCGCGACCGACCCGTTGCACGGAGCCGAGGTCGACCTGGATCCACTGGTGGTCGCTCCAGTCGCTCGCCCAGCGGGACGACGGGTCGCCGTCCAGCACGTGTGACGGCGGGAGGGTGTTCCAGCCCGTTTCGTGCGACGACGCCGAGGCCGTGCGGCCCGCGGCCAGGTTCGCGATGTTCTGGCCACGGCCGGACGGGAACTGCACGACCTGCTGGTAGGTGGGGCGGTTCTGCCAGTGGACCTTCTCGTGGGTGATGCCGCCCATGGCGCGGTGGATGATCGTGTCCGCGCACCACTGGTCGCCCGCGGCGCAGTCGGCGTCACCGGGGTAGACCTCGGTGGGGGACTTGGCCACCGCCGCCCTCAACGAGTCGGACAGCGCGGTCCGGCAGCCGGACAGGGTGCCGCCGCCGCAGTAGGTCTGCGGGAAGGCGCCCTGGACGGGGTCGCCGAGGACCCTGCGCAGGTCCTTGTCCACGTAGCCCCACCAGCCGTATTGGAACGAGGAACCCTTGTGCGGCGCTGCGCCGTGCGCGTCGGACGGGGCCTCGTCGACCTGGATCGCGCCGACCAGGGCGTTGTAGAGGCCGTCACCCAGCGACGGGGCGAACTGGGCCCGCACCAGGAGCGGCCACCAGGCATCCAGAATCCGGATCGCTTCGGCGTGGGCGTAGGTCTTGCTGCCCTTCGCGGTCTCCTTGCGCAACGAGCCGGAACGCTGCCAGTCCCGCAGCTTCTGCACGGCCGGGGCCAGGGAGGCGTCGACCGGCGCGGACTCCACCACCCGCAGCAGCTCGGGCAGCACCTGCTCGGCGCGCAGGTCGGCGACAGCGGCCTCGGCCATCACGCGGGTCAACGACGCACGCGTCACCTTCTGCCCTGAAGCGATCAACGCGCGGACGCGGTCGTCGAGCAGGTCGCCGCGGTGCACGGCGCTGTGGCCGAACCCGCCGAACGTGAAGTCACGGGCCTGCTTGTTGTTCCACGAGATGTAGTAGTCCTGGTTGACGGAGTTCGGGTGCCCGGCGAACGGCATGTACGACGCGGTGTTCTCGTCGCCGTTCCAGCCGACCCACTCGTACTCCGCGCGGCCCCACACCGGCAGGTTCGGGTCCACAGTGGAACGGCGCACCGGGTTGAGGCCCGAGTTGAAGTACGCGGTGTCGCGGGAGTCGACGTAGAACCAGTTGAACGCGTAGCCGATCTTGTCGGCGGCGCGCTGGAAGTCGGTCGCCGACCGGATCGCGGACGGGTCGTTGAGCTCCTGGAAGCCGATGATCGAGTCGACCTCGTGCATGTACGTCGAGCGCAACGTCGTGTACGCCACGACTTTGCCGCCCACGGTCGCACGGCTCGACACCAGGCCGTACTTCGTCCGCCACATCACCAACGTGTACGAACCGGCGGGTGTGCCGTCCGCGACTGTCGGCTTCCACGCGTTCTTGCGTTCGAGGCGTTCCATCGGCAGGCACGCGCCGTGGAACAGGTAGTGCGAAGAAGCTTTCGTGGGCGCGGAACCGTCCGGGTTGCACAGCTCCACGGCGTAGGTGTCGATGATGTCGTGGGCCGACGAGGTCGCGCTCCACGAGTAGTCGACGCCCCGGCCGAGCTGCACGTACATCGAGACGCCCGCGAACGCGACGCCGCGGGAGCGGATGCCGGGACCGTTGAGCTCCTGCAGCAGCAACAACTGCGGCGCGAAGTAACCGGTCTGCGGACCCCACACGGCGATCGGGTTCCCGCTGTCGGTGTGGGCGCCGGACACGGCCAGCGCGTTGGACATGCCGTGCTTCTTGTTCAGCAGGTCGGCGGGCAGGACGCCATCCTCGAAGATGCCGCGGGCCTTGGCGACGTCCTCGGCGGCCGGCACGGCGACCGCGGCGCCGGTGCCGCCCACCTCGTCGTAGACCATCCGTTCCGGCGTGATGCTGCCGGCGTCGGGAAGGGCCACGCCCTGGGGGGAGGCGGGGGAGGCCGCGTAGGGGAAGGACTGTCCGTTGTGGAGGGTCAGGACGGCCTCGGGGTCGTTCTGCGCCCGGAACGCCTGCCACACCTGCTCGCCGACGGCGGCGCCGTACCTGTTCTGCGCCGCCAGCCTCACCAGCGCGGACTGCACCTCGCCGCCACCGCCGGCGCCGAACAGGCCGCCCACGACGGAGGCGATCGCCACCATGTCGGTCGCCTTGAACGGCTGGATGTCGTTCCAGTTCGTGATCGCGTCGGCGTGCCCGGTCAGCACGTACTCGCCGGGGAAGTTCCGCGCCGAGACCGACCGCGTCAGGTAGGCGTTGATGCCGGAGATGTAGTCGTTGACGTCGGCCAGCGCCTGCCGGCCGCGCTCGCCGCCCTTCGCGACCGCGGTGTCGATCTGCTTCTGCAGGTCCGCCTCGGTGTACGGGATCTGGTTGAAGAAGCTCTGCTCCAGCACCCGGTTCGCGGGAGCGCCACCGGCGAACCCGGTGAGCTGGCCGCGGCCGAGGTGGCGGAACAGGTCCATCAGCCACAGCCGGTCCTGCGCGGCCGCGTAGCCAGCGCCGAACATCGTGCCGGACCGCGTGGTGCCGGTGATGTGCGGCATCCCGATCTTCTTGTCCCGCACGATCGTCACGTCCGAGCGCGGCCGGACGGTGCTCTCCACCTGGTCGGACGGCACGCCGAACGACGCGTCGTTGAAGAAGTCCGCGAGCTGGGCGTTGGTCAGCCCGCCGTGGCCCGCGACCAGGCCGTCGTACTTGCCGAGCTGGTCGGCCGAGTGGGCGGGCCTGGTGCCGAGCGCCTTGTGGGCGAGGATCTCGGCCAGGGTCGCGTTGCCGTTGTTGCCGGGCGGCAGGATGTCGCCGCACTGGCCGAGGCAGTGGTCGTCGGCGGCGAACGCCGCCGCCCGCGGTTCCTCGGCCCGAGCGGTCGGAACGATCATGAGGGAGGCGGTGACGGCGGCGGTCGCCAGCAGCGTCGTCACCGGATTGGCTCTCCGCATCGCGCGAAGCTCCTCTCCGTGCAGGGCAGGCAGTTGTGATGCACGTTACTTTCAGGCAGAGCTATCACGAAAGAGCTTCGCGTTTTCATCTCGTCCCCGTGGGTCCTGCATCGATTCCGCAACACGGTGAGAGGTCGTGCAGCTCCAAATGATCAACGACTGAATCGGATTGCCGAGCCTGTATGAGTGTTTCTGGTACGCCATTCCATCCAGTGAGATTTCGCGTTTGGTCACGGAGAGTTCCGTCAGGCCGCCCCACCTGTCTCAGGTGCGCTTACGCAGCGACGTCGGCGTCCTATTCCGGTAACTGTGAACGTCGGCGGCCATCTGGAAAAACCGTTACCACATGATGAGATAACGGAGAATTAACGTGACCTTCGGCGGTTGTACGCGAAGATCACGAACATGTGGGAGCGCGGAACGCCAATGCGGGAGGCGTCGTGATCAAGGTTCTGCTGGCCGACGACGAGGACCTCGTCCGCTCCGGCCTTCGCATGATCCTGAGCAGCGTCGGGGACATCGAGGTCGTCGCGGAATGCGATGACGGGCACCTGGTAGCCGACCTGGCGCGCCAGCACCGTCCTCACGTGGTCCTGCTCGACATCCGGATGCGCACCTCGGACGGGCTCGTGGCGCTGCGGCGGCTGCGAACCCTGCCCGACCCGCCGAGGGTCTGCATCCTGACCACGTTCGACGTCGACGAGTACGTCTCGGAAGCGCTGCGGCTGGGTGCGGCGGGCTTCCTGCTCAAGGACACCGAGCCGGAACAGCTCGTCAAGGCCGTGCGCGACCTCGCGCGCGGAGGCGCGGTGCTCGACCCCGGTGTCGCGGCGCGCGTCCTCGCGGCCGTCGCGGACGGTGAGCGGATGGCCGAGCCGGCGCGGAGGCTCCTCCAGAGCCTGTCCGAACGCGAGCGCGAGGTGCTCGTGCTGATCGGGCAGGGCATGTCCAACGCGGAGATCGGCGGCACCCTGCACCTGTCGGAGGCGACGGTGAAGGGCTACGTCTCGTCCGTGCTCGGCAAGATCGGCGCGGTCAACCGCGTGCAGGCCGCGCTGGTGGCCTACCGCGGCGGCCTGATCGCCTAGGACCCCCGGCCACCGGCAGCCCTGGCCGCCTGAAACCCTCAGTTCCCGGAGACGACCTCGTCCACCGAGGGCTCGACCTCGACCCTGTTGCGGCCGTGGCGCTTGGCGCGGTAGAGCGCCATGTCCGCGGCCGCGAACAGCTGGTCCAGTTTGGCCGGTCCAGCCGCGACCCCGATGCTCACCGTCGGGCGGCGGACCGCGCCGAGCACCATCGCCCAGTCGTGGCCGTCGACGGCCGCGCGGATGCGCTCGGCCACGTTCGGGCCGACGTCCATGTTCGGCCCGGTGTCGCCGAGCAGCACCACGAACTCGTCGCCGGCCCAGCGCGCCACCAGGTCGTCCGCCCGGCACTCGCGGCGCAGCAACGCCGCGATCTCGCGCAGCGCCGCGTCGCCAGCGGCGTGCCCGGCGTCGTCGTTCACGCCCTTGAACCAGTCCACGTCGACCAGCACGAGCCAGGGCACCCGCCCGCGCGCCGCTGTCGACTCCAGCAGTCCCTGAGCGGCGCGTTCCAGCCCGAGCCGGTTCGCGAGGCCCGTCAACGGGTCGCGCGCCGCGGCCTCCTGCGCCGCCACCGCGAGCCGTTGTGCCTGCACGGCCACCCGGCGCTGCTCCAACGCCTGGCCGAGGCCCTCCTGCAACGTCTCCGTGGCCGTGCGCGAGGCCTGGACCGACCGGCGCAACGCCTCGGCCTCACCGACTGAGTCGTCCAGCGCGTGACAGATGTCCGCCAGCTCCGTGGAGAACCGCAGCAGCAATGACGTGTCGTTGATCCGTTCGGCGTTCTTCACCGCACGGGCCGCATAAGTGCGCGCGAGTTCGAGAGCACCTTGCTCGCGCCGCACGACGGCGAGGACCCAGTTGCCGACCGAGATGCCCCACAGGTCCTGGGCGTCCACCGCCAGGCGCAGGGTCTCCTCGCCGACCTCCTCCGCCCGGTCGAGCTGGCCGACCCCGGCCAGCGACCGGCCGAACGCGCCGAGCAGCGCGCGCCGGTGCACCTCGTCCTTGACGATGCCGAGACCCTCGTCGAGGTAGGCGAGCGCCTCCTCGAAGATCGCCGGCGCGGCGGCGGGCGGCCCCGAGCAGGCGCGGAAGTTCAACGAACCGCCGAGGCGCTGCAGGCAGTGGGCCAGCGTGTCGGTGTTGCCCGCCCGCCGGGCCACCTGCACCGACAGCCGCAGCATGTCGAGCGCCGCGCGCCGGTTGCCGATGCCCTCCATCAGGTAGCCGAGCGAGCCCATCGTCTGGGCCACGGCGGGGCTGTCCGACCGGTCGGCGTCGAGGTCGGTCCACCCCTCGGCGGCCAGTTCCAGGGCGAGGGGGATGCGGCCGAGCCGCCACGCCATCACGGCCCGGTTGACCAGCACGGCCGATCGGACCCAGCGGTCGGCGCCGGGGGACACCTTGGTGACCACCTCGTCGAAAAGACTGTTCGCCTCCGGCAGGCGGCCAGCGTTGAGCAACGCGCGGACCTCCCGGTCCAGCCGCGGAATCTGGCCCGCTACCAGCGGATCACGCTGCTCCACTCGTTCATCGACTCCGTTCCGACTCGCCGAGCGGCCTGCACAGGCTACCGGGGCGGTCGCGCCCCGCAACGATCCTGGTGCAGGACGTCATCGAGGGGTAGTCGGTTGCGCGAACACGTTGCTCAGCGCCCTGGCTCGATCGATGATCATTCCGTAGTGCGGCTTCTTGTCAACAGGGTCGCCGGAACGTTTTGCGCCGCGTGCTTTCGGTGACGCGCGATCCATGCGCCCATTGCCATGAGTGGACCTCTCCGCGGGCGGCGAGAACCGGCCGGAGGGGCGGCTTCATCCGTCTTCGATGAATTCATCGGGAACCCCGCGTCCCTCCGCCGGCTCGTGGTACGCCCGGCCGGCGTTCTCGTGCTTGAGCAGGACGAACTCCCCGTGCGACCGGCCGATGCGGCCGATTTGACCCGTGGCTCAGGAAAACCGGCGCGGTCCCGCACTCGTCGTCGTGCCGAATCCGCCACTTCCGGTCCTGTCCGGACAGAAGTGATTGCGCGCGCACGTACTTGTGCGCGTGGGAAAGAAAGGCGCACGTGACGCGGATGGGCGGGGCTTGCGACAGAGATGGTTCGCATCTACCGCTTCAGTTTCGTCGGCCGAACGTGTCGTAATGGAGAACGTCTTCGAGGGGCATCCGGTTGCGCCACCCGTGCCGTTCCAGGTCGGGGGCGTCGGGCAGCGACCGCACCGGCCCCACGCACAACCAGGCCACCGGGCGGATCCTGCCGGGGATCTCCAGCAGCCGGCGTAGCACCTCCTCGCGGTAGAAGCTCACCCAGCCCACCCCGAGGCCCTCCTCCGTCGCCGCCAGCCAGAGGTTCTGGATTGCCAGGCACACGGAGTACAAACCCGCGTCCGCGATGGCGTGCCTGCCGAGCACCGCCGGTGAGCCGCGGTCCGGGTCGTAGGTGACCACGATGCCGAGCGACGACTCCATGATCCCCTCGACCTTGATGCGGGAGAACACCTCCGCGCGTTCCTGGTCGAGCTGGGCCGAGAACACGCTGCGCTCCGCCTGGACGTGGTCGCGGAACGCGCGCCGGGTCGACTCGTCGCGGACCAGCACGAAGTCCCACGGCTGGGAGAGTCCCACGCTCGGGGCGGCGTGCGCCGCGGTCAGCACCCGGTGCAGCACGTCGGACGGGATCTCGGCGCCCGTGAACTCGGCACGGGTGTCACGGCGGCGGTGCACAACGTCGTACAGGCTCATTCGACCGATCGTGCCTCACTCGAAAGCACCAACTTCACGCTGGAGAGGTGGCGCTGATCTCACCGGGGGACTACACCGATCGGATGAGGAGGATGAGAGGCGGGCAGGGTTCCGCGCTCGCGTTCGGCGCGGGGGTCGGGGTGACCGCGTTCACCGGGGCCTGGCCGCTGCTCGCCCTGGTCCTGCTGGCGGCGGTCGTCGTGGTGGTCTCCCTGCGCACGACGATCGTCGGCGCCGGGCTCGCCGCCGTGCAGTGCTGGGGCCTCTACGCGACCTTCCTGGTCGGTGTTCGCGGCGATCTCACGGTCGACGAACACACGACCTGGCCGCTCGCGTTGCTGGTGCAGCTCGCCGTGCTGGCGTTCGCGGCCAGCACGGCGATCCGCGTCATCGCCCTTGTGACGGGTACGGCAGCAGGGCCATCTCCCGCGCGTTCTTGATCGCCGTGGCGACCTGGCGCTGCTGCTGCGGCGTCAGGCCGGTCACCCGGCGGGACCGGATCTTGCCCCGGTCCGAGATGAACTTGCGCAGCAGTGCGACGTCCTTCCAGTCGACGACGGTCACGCCCTCCTTCGCGAGGAGGTTCTGCCTGCGCTTCAGCGGCTTGCGCTCCTTCATCACCAGCTCGCCTTCGACACGCCGGGCAGCTCGCCGCGGTGGGCCATCTCGCGCAGCCGCAGGCGGGAGAGCCCGAACTTCCGGTGGTAGGCGCGCGGCCGCCCGTCGACCACGTCCCGGTTGCGCAGCCTGGTCGGCGACGCGTCCCGCGGCAGCTTCTGCAGGCCGCGCACCGCCTCCTCGCGCGTCTCCGGGTGCCGCAGCATCTCCTTGAGCTCCGCTCGCCGTTGCGCGTAGCGCGCGACGACCTCGCGGCGGCGCCGGTCGGCGGCGATCTTCGACTTCTTCGCCACGGTCAGCGCTCCTCTTTGAAGTCGACGTGCCTGCGCGCCACCGGGTCGTACTTGCGCAGCACCAGCCGGTCCGGGTCGTTGCGGCGGTTCTTGCGGGTCACGTAGGTGTAGCCGGTGCCGGCGGTCGACCGCATCTTGATGATCGGCCGCACGTCGTTGCCCTTGGCCATCAGACCTTCACCCCCTGCGCGCGCAGCCGGGCCACGACGGCCTCGATGCCCAGCTTGTCGACGGTCTTGATGCCCTTCGCGGACAGCGTCAGCACCACGTTCCGGTTCAGCGAGGGCACCCAGTACCGCTTGCGCTGGACGTTCGGGTTCCACCGGCGCCGCGTCTTGCGTTGCGAGTGCGAGACGCGGTTGCCGAAGCCCGGCTCACGGCCGGTCAGCTGGCAGCGCACTGGTACCTCCAGATTGAAACGACATTCGTTTTCATCTACGGTACCCCACATGGAAACCGTTGTCGTCATGGTGGCGGGGCTGGTGGACCACGACGTCGCCGTGCGGGTGTGGTGCGACCGGCCCGGATCGGTGCTCGTGCGGCACGTGGCCCGGGACACGCGCGTGCGGCGGTGGGTCGACGGCATCGCGACCGATGTGGAGCTGCTGCACGGGTGCGTGTCCTGCACCGTGCGCGAGGACCTGCGGGAGCTGATCGCGCAGTTCGCCGGGCACACGCTCGTGCTGCACCTGGACCCGTTGCTGGAACCGGACGCGGTGCGCCGCGACCTCGGCGTCGAGGTCGAGTGCGTGATCACCGTGCTCGACGCGGCGACCTGGCTGGACGACGCGCTCGGCGACGCCTCGATGGTCAGCGACCAGCGCACGGTGGCACAGGTCGTGGTCGCGCAGGCGGAGGCCGCGGACGTGCTGGTGCTGCAGGGCGACGCCGACGAACGGACGCTGGCCGTGCTCGACCGGCTGGCTCCCGGAGCGCACCGCTGCACTCCGGACGCGGTGGTGGTCGAGCGCGGGCGGCGCCCGCGGCTGCTGCCGCTCACGCCGGAGTGCGGTGTCTCCACGGCGGTTTTCACGGCCGACCGGCCGTTCCACCCGGCCCGGCTGAACGACGCGCTCGACTCGTTGCTCGACGGCACGGTGGTGCGGACGCGCGGCCGGCTCTGGGTCGCCGACGAGCCGGACGTCGCGCTGCACCTCGAGTCGGCGGGCGGCGGGCTGCACGTCGGTGCCGGCGGGCCGCGCGAGGGCAGGACCACGCAGATCGTGGCGATCACCCTCGGCGAGCCCGACGACATCACCAGGGCGTTCGGTGCGGCGCTGCTGACCGACGACGAACTGTCCTTCGTGGACTCGATCCGAAAGCTGGAGATATGAAGCCCGGAATCCACCCCGACTACCACCCGGTCGTCTTCCAGGACGCGTCCACCGGCAAGACGTTCCTGACCCGCTCGACGGCGACGTCGTCGCGCACGGTCGAGTGGGAGGACGGCAACTCCTACCCGCTGCTGGTCGTCGACATCACCGCCGACTCGCACCCGTTCTGGACCGGTACCCAGCGGCTCGTCGACACCGCGGGCCGGGTCGAGAAGTTCAACCGCCGCTACGGAAAGCGAGAGCGCTGATGGCCGTCCCCAAGCGCAAGACCTCCCGGTCCAACACCCGTCACCGGCGCTCGCAGTGGAAGGCCACCGCGCCGGACCTCGTGCGCGTCCGGACGTCGGGCGGCGAGGAGGTCCTCGTTCCGCGCCGCCTCGTGGCCGCGTACAAGCGGGGGCTGCTCTAGGTCACGGGAGCTGGACCGCTCCGTCCGGTGAGTCGCGCCACTGGGCGAAGGGGCGGTCCAGCCTCCACCGCGTGCCGTCGTGGTCGAGCACGCGGTTCTCGCATGTGTCCACATTGGACAAAGATTCGAAGAGTTCGATGCTCCAGTCGAACAGCCTGCGGCACAGCAGCCTGATCGTGAGCCCGTGGGACACGACCAGCACCGTCCTGGGATGCGTCTCGTCCTGGTGCATGCGGGCCTCCAGGCGGTCGAGGAACGCCGCCACCCGGTCGTCCACGTCCGCGCCGGACTCGCCGTTGGGCAGCCGGAAGAAGAAGTGCCCGAACGCGTGCCGCTGGTGCTTGAGCACCTCCTGCTGCACCGGGTCCTGGAGGTTGCCCCAGTCCTGCTCGCGCACCCGCGGCTCGGTGACGATCCGCTCCGCGGGGATCCCGAGCAGCTCGAACGTCCGGCGCGTCCGCCGGTAGGGCGAGACGTAGGCCGCGACCGGCCCCTCGCCGACCAGTTCCCTGATCGTGTCGCCGGCCGCCACGGCCTGCTGTTCGCCCAGCTCGGTGAGCGGGAGGGCGTGGTCGGGGATGCGGCAGTAGGCAAGCTCGTCGACGTTGCCGAGGCTCTGCCCGTGGCGCAGCAGGATGATCCGCACACCACCATCGTGCCCCAGTCCGCGAGGTGCCTCGGGCGTTACAGTGCTCGGCGAGTCGAGGAGGATGGTGTCACATGATCAAGTACATCGCGCTGTACAAGAAGCCCGCCGACCCGGAGGGCTTCGACCGGAGGTACTTCGAGTCGCACCTGCCGATCGTGAACTCGGTTCCCGGTCTGGTGCGCGCCGAGGTCGCCAGGGTGCAGCGCGTGGTCCTGGCCGGCTTCCTGGGCGAGAACGAGCCGCACCTGATCGCCGAGATGTACTTCGACTCGGAGGAGTCGATGAAGGCCGCCGTGCAGTCGCCGGAGTGGGCCACCTCCGGAGCCAACCTCGCCGAGATCGGCGGCATGGAGCTGGTCGCGATGTTCAGCGCGGAGGTGGTCGAGCCGTGAAGGCCGTCGTGATCGGTGGCGGCACGATGGGCGCCGGCATCGCGCACGTCCTGCTCGCGCACGGCCACGAGGTCACGCTGTCGGAGGCCGACGCCGAGCGCGCCGAGCAGGGCAGGGCGGCGGTCAGGCGCTCGCTCGACCGGGCCCAGGAGAGGGGCAAGCTCGCCGACGCCGCGGCGGTGTTCGCGAACCTGAGCACCGGTGAGCTGCCCGCGGACGCCGAGCTGGTCGTCGAGGCCGTGCCGGAGAACGTGCCGCTCAAGCGGGAGGTGCTCGGCCGCGCGGCCGCGAGGTGCCCGGACGCGGTCCTGGCGTCCAACACGTCGTCGCTGTCGATCGCCGAGATCGCGGCGGGCCTTCCCGGCGAACGCGTGCTGGGCATGCACTTCTTCAACCCCGTCCCGGTGCAGCAGCTCGTCGAGCTGGTGCACCACGAGGGCGTCGACCCCGCGAACGTCGCCAAAGCGCGCGCGTGGGCCGAGGAGTGGGGCAAGACCGTCATCGAGGTCCGCGACTCACCGGGGTTCGCCACCTCACGGCTGGGCGTCGCCGTCGGCCTGGAGGCGATCCGCATGCTGGAGGAGGGCGTCGCCTCCGCCGCGGACATCGACACCGGCATGAAGCTCGGCTACCGCTGGCCGATGGGCCCGCTGGAGCTCACCGACCTGGTCGGGCTCGACGTCCGGCTGGCGATCGCCGAGCACCTCGCCGCCGAGCTGGGACCGCGGTTCGACCCGCCGCCGCTGTTGCGCGACAAGGTCGCCCGCGGCGAGCTGGGCAAGAAGACGGGCCAGGGCTTCTTCTCCTGGTAGCCGGTCTTCCGTGGTAGCCGGTCGTCCGTGGTAGATAGTCGTCCGTGCGCATCAGGGAGTACACCGACGACGATCTCGACGCCGTGGTCCGCCTCCGCCGGGTCGCGTTCGGCCCTGGCGAGCGGCCGGACAGGCTCGTGCGCCCCGGCAGGCACGGGCTGGTCGCCGAACTGGACGGCCGGGTCGCCGGAGTGCTGACGGTGGGCTCCTACGGGCAGTTCTACGGCGGTGCCGCCGTGCCGATGGGCGGGATCGGCGGCGTCGCCGTGGACGGCGCGATGCGCGGCCGTGGCGTGGCGAACGCGCTGCTGGACGCCTCGCTGCCCGTCATGCGGGAGCACGGCCAGCCGATCTCGGTCCTCTACGCGACCGTGCCGTCGCTGTACCGGGGCCGGGGCTGGGAGCGCACCGGCGTCCTCGAGTGGGTCGAGCTGCCGATGGACAGGGTGCTCTCGATCCCGCGGCCCGCCGAACCGGTGCCCTCGCGCCCGGCGGAGGAGAGCGATCTCACCGCGCTGCACGCCTGCTACCTCGAGGTGGCCCGGACGATCGACGGCATGGCCGACCGCCGGCCGCCGCGGATCGAGCTGGCCGAGGTGCTGGAGATGGACCTGGTGAGCGTGCTGCCGGGGCCGAACGGGCTGCGCGGGTACCTGACGGCCCAGCGCGAGGCCGGCGGCGACATGGGGCGGCTCAAGGTCCACGACCTGATCGGCGTCGACGTCGACGCGCAGCTCACCCTCCTCGCCTCGCTCGCGTCCTGGGCCGGCACCCTGGAAGCGATCGACCTGCGGATCACCGACCCGGCCACGGTGAACCTGCTCGGTGCGACGCCGGTGCGCCACTCCGTCCGGACGTCGGCCTGGATGCTGCGCGTCGTCGACCTGCCCGCCGCCGTCGCCGCTCGCGGCTGGCCCCCGCTCGCCAACACCGCGGTGGACCTGGAGGTCGTCGACGCGCACGCGCCGTGGCACGCGGGCCCGCGGCGCATCATCGCCGAGGACGGGACCGTGCGGGTCGAACCCGGTGGCACCGGAGCGGTGCGGCTGCACGCGCGTGCGCTCGGACCGTGGTTCTCCGGCGCGCAGAACACGCACGCGTTGCGGCGCGCCGGTTTGCTCGAAGGCGACCCGGCGGACGCGGTGGTGCTCGACCAGCTCGTCGGCGCGTCCGGCGTCCCGCGGCTCGCGGAGTTCTTCTGACAAGCCGCGACGCTCGGCTGTTCACCCGGACGGCCCCGTCAAGTAACAATGAGGGCGTGGCGGGGGAAGAGGACGTGAGGCACGCCTACGGCGACAACATCGGCTGGCGTTTGAAGGGCTACGCGAGACGGCACAACGGGCCACCGGTCAGCGTGCGCGAGATCTCGCGAGCGCAGTTCGACCGGATCAGGCCGTTCTTCGACGCCGAGGACAACCCGTGGCTGGTGGACCTGCACCAGGTCGGCCGGGAGATCTGGCCGCACGTCGAGCAGGTGCTCGGCCCGCTGGACCCCGAGCAGGACTACTACGTCACCGGGCAGCCCCTGGACTGGGACAGGGACCCGGTCCAGGCCGCCAGGGACCTGCTGGACGAGCGGTTCCCGCTCGCGACGGCGGCGTTCCTCGGCGGCAGCGTCGCCGCCGGCACCTACACGGCGAACTCCGACCTCGACATGGTCGTGATCGTCGACGACCTGCCGCACGCGTTCCGCGAGACGCTGGAGCACCGCGGCTGGCCGGTCGAGCTGTTCTGCCACACCATCGAGTCGTTCCAGGACTTCGTCGCCCGTGACACAAAGGACCGCCGCCCGCCGTTGCTGCACATGTGCGCCGAGGGTTTCCTCATGCTCGACGCCGACGGCACGGGTCAGCGCATGCGGACCGAGGCGCGCGCTCTGCTGGACGCGGGCCCTCCCCTCGCGACGGTCACGGAGCTGGAAGACCGCCGGTACGGCACCACCGACCTGCTCGAGGACCTGATCGGCGCGCGGGACGACGACGAGCGGCTGTTCGTCGCGGCCCGGCTGCTGACCTGCGCGGGAGAGCTGGCGCTGGTCGTGCGGAACCGGTGGCTCGGGCACGGGAAGTGGCTGCTGCGCCGGCTCCGCGACGCGAAGGAGGACGAGCTGGTGGACGCCTACCGCGCGCTGGTGCGCGGCGAGGGCGCCGAGCGGTTCATCGAGGTCGTGGAGCAGGTCCTCGAGTCGGCGGGAGGCCGCCTGGAGGTCGGTTACCGCCGGGCGGCGTCACCGCGGTGAGTCCGTATTCTTCCCGTTCGTGCTGCTCATCGTCCTGGAACTGATCGGGATCGCCGTGTTCGCCGCGTCCGGTGCGGTGGCCGCCGTGCGGGCCCGCCTGGACGTGTTCGGCGTGATCGTCCTGGCGCTCACCACGGCGCTCGGCGGCGGCATCGTCCGGGACGTGCTGCTGGGCGTGCACCCGCCGACGAGCCTGCGGAACTGGCAGTACCTGCTGGTCGCGGGCGGCACGGGGCTGATCGTGTTCTGGCTCCACCCGCAGGTCGCCAAGCTCCGCAGGTCCGTCCTGCTGCTGGACGCCGTGGGGCTCGGTCTGTTCGTCACGTCGGGCACGACCACCGCGCTCGCTCTCGGCGCGCCTCCCTACGCGGCGTGCCTCATCGGAATGACGACGGGAATCGGTGGTGGCGCGCTCCGCGACCTCCTCCTCCGCGAGATCCCGTTGGTGCTGAGGAGAGAGATCTACGCCGTGGCGGCGCTCGCCGGTGCGGTCGTCGTCGCGGTGGGCGAGTGGGCCGGGCTGCCGAGGGGGCTGGTGTCGCTGACCGGCGCGGCGGTGATCATCACCATCCGGCTGGCCGCTCTCTGGCGGAAGTGGAACGCGCCCGTCGCGCGCGGCCTGGAGGGGTAGCGGGAACTAACGCGGTACTCACACCCGCAGTTAGGGCCCTTCTCAGGCGGCTCTCAGTTCCCTGGGCAAGACTGCCTCCATGCGCATCCTCGTTGTCGATGACGACCGGGCGGTCAGGGAGTCACTCCGCCGCTCGCTCCAGTTCAACGGCTACCAGGTCGAGACAGCCGGAGACGGCATGCAGGCTCTGGAGTCGGTGAACGCGGCCAGGCCGGATGCGATGGTGCTCGACGTGATGATGCCGCGGCTGGACGGGCTCGAGGTCTGCCGCAGGCTGCGCAGCACCGGTGACGACCTGCCGATCCTCGTGCTGACCGCGCGGGACGCCGTGAGCGACCGGGTGTCCGGGCTGGACGCCGGGGCCGACGACTACCTGCCCAAGCCGTTCGCGCTGGAGGAGCTGCTGGCCAGGCTGCGCGCGCTGCTGCGCCGCGCCGCCCACGACAGCGACGCCGCCGCCACCCGGTCCGCGGCCGTGCTCAAGTTCGCCGACCTGGAGCTCGACCCGTCCACCAGGGACGTCCGCCGCGGTGAGCGGCCCATCAGCCTCACCCGCACCGAGTTCGCCCTGCTCGAGCTCCTGCTGGCGCACCCGCGCCAGGTGCTCACCCGCAGCCGCATCCTGGAGGACGTGTGGGGATACGACTTCCCGACCTCGGGCAACGCCCTCGAGGTCTACGTGGGGTACCTGCGCCGCAAGACGGAGGCGGAGGGCGAGCCGCGGCTGATCCACACGGTGCGCGGGGTGGGCTACGTCCTGCGGGAGACCCCTCCGTGATCTTGGAACCCCAGGGGCGGTTGCAGAAGGCGTCGCTGCGGGCTCGGGTCACCTGGCTCGCGGCGTTCTGCGTCGCCGGGGCCGTCGCGCTGGTGTCGTTCGGCGCTTACATGATCGTGCGCAAGAGCGTGTACGACGCGTTGGACGAGAGCCTGCGCACGCGGGCCGTGGCGGTGGCGACCGGCGAGAAGATCAACACGCCGGACCTGGTCGACAAGTACCCCGCGGCGTTCCTCGCGGCCGGCGACGTGAAGATGGGCGTGCTGCTCGCCGACAGCGGCCAGTTGCTCTACCCGCAGGGCGCCCAGCGGCCCCCGACCGCGGAAGAGGCGTGGGACGTCGCCCAGGGCGAACGCGCCGAGTACATCTGGACCGACCACCGGACCGAGTCGCGGGTAATCGCCGTCACCTACCAGCGCGACCAGGCGATCATCATCGCCCAGTCGATGACGCCGCAGCGGACGACGCTCGCCAAGCTCAGCGTGGTCCTGCTGCTCATCGGCGGGGCCGGCGTGCTGCTCGCGGCCATCGCGGGCACGGCCGTCGCGCGCACCGGCCTGCGCCCCGTGCAACGCCTGACGGAGGCCACCGAACGCGTCGCGAACACCGGCGACCTGACGCCGATCCCGGTGTCGGGCGACGACGAGCTGGCGCGGCTCACGCACAGCTTCAACGCGATGCTGGGCGCGGTCGCCGAGTCGCAGGAACGGCAGCGCCGCCTGGTCGCCGACGCGGGCCACGAGCTGCGCACGCCGCTGACCTCGATGCGCACCAACCTGGAGCTGCTGCTGGCGTCGGAACGCCCGGACGCGCCCACGTTGTCCGACGAGGACAAGCGGGAGATCCAGTCCGACGTGCGCGCCCAGCTCGACGAGCTGACCACGCTGATCGGCGACCTGGTCGAGCTGGCCCGCGAGGACGCCCCGCAGGTGGTGCAGGAGCCGGTCGACCTCGTCGAGGTGGTGGAACGGGCGCTGGACCGCGCGCGCCGGCGCGCCTCCAACGTCGCGTTCGACGTGCAGCTCCAACCGTGGACACTTCTGGGTGATTCCAGTGCCCTCGAACGCGCGGTTCTGAACCTCCTCGACAACGCCGTGAAGTTCAGCCCGGCGGGCTCGGCGGTGCGGCTGAACCTCCGCCAGGTGGGCGACGGCAGCGCCGTCGTGGAGGTGTCCGACGCGGGCCCCGGCATCGCGGACGCCGATCTACCTCACGTTTTCGAGCGGTTCTACCGCTCGTCCGAGGCGAGGACCCTCCCCGGTTCCGGTCTCGGGCTCGCCATCGTGAAGCAGGTGGCGCAGCGGCACGGCGGCACGGCCACGGCGGGCAGAGCGCCCGAGGGCGGGGCCCTGTTCACGTTGCGCCTACCCGGACGACCGTAAGGTGGGGCGTGTGAGTCATCGCGTGAACGACGATTCTTCGTCGACCTGGGAGACGACGCCTCCCGCCGAGGACGGTCCCGCGCGGCCGCCCTCGTCGCACAGCTCGTCGTCGTACGACGACGAAGCGCCGAGGTTCTCCAAGAAGAAGGCGAAGAAGAAGCAGCCGTTCTGGAAAGAGCTGCTGGTCATCTTCAGCGTGGCGCTGCTGCTGACGGTGGTCATCCAGACGTTCATCGCGCGCGTGTTCGTCATCCCGTCGGCTTCGATGGAGACGACCCTGCACGGCTGCACCGGCTGCGTGAACGACAAGGTGCTGGTCGAGAAGATCACCTACCTGTTCGGCGACCCCAAGCCGGGCGACGTCATCGTCTTCCGCGGCCCGCCGAACTGGACGGGCGGCAAGGAGCCGCCGAACTTCGTCGTCGGCACCCTGCAGGACCTGGGCTCGATGGTGAACCTGTCCGAGCCGAGCGGCACGGACTTCATCAAGCGCGTCATCGCCGTCGGCGGCCAGACCGTCGAGTGCTGCGACGACCAGGGCCGCGTGCTGGTCGACGGCAAGCCGCTCGACGAGCCGTACCTGAACTTCGGCGGCGGCCCGCGCCAGCAGGACTCGTTCGAGAAGGTCACCGTGCCCGCGGGCAAGCTGTGGGTGATGGGCGACAACCGCAACAACTCGTCGGACTCGCGCAAGCACGGCGACCCCACGCCGGCCGATGGCGCGATCCCGATCGACAACGTGGTGGGCAAGGCGCAGGTGATCGTGATCCCCGTCGGGCGGTGGGGCACGGTCTCCGACCACAACCCGCAGACCGGCGGCAAGTAGGCCCGGACCACGCGAAAGCGCGCCCGAGCCGTCGGCTCGGGCGCGCTTTCGTGCCTTCGCGGCGACGGCGAGCGTTGCGGTTGGATGGCGGCATGGCCGTGCTTCCGATTCGTGATCGCGTCGGGAACGTCCTGATCGACGTCCGCTTCCCGGGTGAGGCGGAGCATGCGGACGTGCCCGCGTCGTTGGTCGTCGTCGTGCACGCGCACGCCGTCCTGATGATGTTCGACAGCCGGCGCCGCCAGTGGGAACTGCCTGGTGGAATGCGTGAGCACGGGGAGAGTCCGCACCAGACGGCTGTGCGGGAGCTGCGTGAGGAGACCGGCATCCGCGGAGCCGGCCTGACCTTCGCCGGGGTCGCCGAGTTCGACCTCGTGGCGCCGCCGCGCCGGGAGCTGCTGGCCGTCTACCGGGGTGAGCTCCAGGTGGTGCCCCGGCTCGTCGTGAACGACGAAGCCCTGGGGTTCCGGTGGTGGCGGCCGTCGGAACCGGTGAGCGGCGCGATGAGCCCGCTGGACGCGGAGATCGCCAGGCGCGTGTTCCGCCACGGCCGGGACGGCGAGACGATCGGGCGGTAGTCCCGCGACGCGAAAAAGGGGCGGTGCCTGCCTCGGCACCGCCCCCTTCCCTCGTTCTCAGCCCTTCGTCGACCCCAGCGTCAGCCCGCCCACGAACTGCCGCTGCAACACGAAGAACACCACCAGCGTCGGCAGCGCCACCAGCAGCGACCCCGCCGCGATCAGGTTGTTGTCGGTGAAGAACGTGCCCCTGAGGTTCTGCAGCGCCGACGTCACCGGCATCTTGTCGCCGTCCTGGATCAGCACCAACGCCCAGAGGAAGTCGTTGTAGATCCAGGTGAACTCCAGCGTCGCCAGCGCGGCCAGCACCGGCCGGCACAGCGGCAGCGTCAGCTGCCAGTACTGCCGGAACACCGACGCGCCGTCCACGCGGGCGGCCTCGGTCAGCTCGTACGGGATCGTCTTCATGTAGTTGGACAGCACGAACGTGCAGAAGCCCATCTGGAAGGCGATGTGGATCAGGATCACGCCGAGCGGTGAGTCGATCAGCGACTCGCTCTCCGACATCCACGCCGGCAGCTCGATCAGCCGGTACAGCCGCCACAGCGGCGTCACGATCACCTGCTGCGGCAGCAGGTTGCCCGCGGTGAACAGCATCAGCAGCGCGATGTTGAACTTGAAGCTGAACCGCGAGACGCCGAACGCCACCATCGAGCTCAGCAGCAGCGTGACGACCAGGGCGGGAACGGTGATCAGGAACGTGTTCCAGTAGAAGTGCGGCAGGTCGCCGATCTCCCACGCCTTGGCGAAGTTGTCGAACGTCAGCGACTTCGCGATGGAGAAGTAGCCGTTGACCGACGTGTCGTCGTACGTGCGCAGCGACGCGTAGACCGCCCACAGCAGCGGCGCCAGCGTCATCAGGCACGTCACTACCAGGAACACGTGCAGCGCGACCCGAGCCGGCGTCACCGGCCGCTTCTTCGAGACCGGGGCGCGTTCCAAGGTGGCCGTCACGTCCGGTTCTCCTTGCTGAACACCTGGTACAGGTACGTGATGATGAAGCCGAGCGAGATCGTCAGCAGCACCACGGCGACCGCGGAGCCGCGGCCGATGCGCGAGGCCTCACCGATGATGTTGTCGGTCACCAGCACCGACAGCAGCTCCAGACCGTTGCGCCCCTTGTTGATGACGTACACGATGTCGAACGCGCGCAGCGCCTCGATCACCGTCACCACGAGCACCACGATGTTGACCGGCTTCATCACCGGGAACGTGACGCGGAAGAACGTCTGGGCGGAGGAGGCCCCGTCCAGCGCCGCGGCTTCCTTCAGCGCCGGGTCGACCGACTTCAGGCCCGCCAGGTACAGCAGCATGATGTAGCCGGTGTGGCGCCACGCGGCCGCGACGAGCACCGCGTAGAGGTTGATGTCCGAGTCGCCGATCCAGTCGACGGGGTCGTCGCCCAGGCCCAGCACCGAGTTCAGCAGGCCGCCGTCCGGGGTGTAGATGAGCTGCCAGATGAAGCCCACCAGCGCGAGCGACAGCACCATCGGCAGGTACAGCGCGCTCTGGTAGATGCGGCTGAACCTGATCTCGCGGTCCAGCAGCACGGCCAGCAGCAGGCCCGCCGACGTCGGCACGATGAGGAGGAACAGCAGCCAGATCAGGTTGTGCTGCACCGCGGGCCAGAAGCGCGGGTACTCGGTGAAGATCTCGACGTAGTTGCCGACGCCGATCCACTCGATGTCCTCCAAGCCGCCGATGCCGTTCCACCTGCTGAACGACAGCGCGACCGAGCCCAGCGTCGGGATCCACACGAACAGCAGGTGCACGACCGTGGGGATGCCGAGCATGAGCGCCAGCACCAGCTTGTCCGTGCCGGCGAGGGCCGTGGCACGTTTTCCACGCCGACGAGGCGGCGGTCCCGCGGGGACCACCGCCTTCGGCTTCTCCTGCACCGCGGTCACTTGAAGATGTTCTTCGCCTGGTCGGCCATGCCCTTGAGCACGGAGTCGATGTTGTTCGGGTCCTTGATGAACTCGATGAGGCCGTTCGTCGCCGCCTCGCTCGCGAAGCCGGGGTCGGTGTCGCGGTCGAGGAACTGGGTGATGTGCTTGGCGTTCTTGATGACCTCGGCCGCCTTCTTCTGCAGCGAGTTGTAGCCGGAGGTGTCCGCGTTCTTGTTGGTGGCGACCGCGGTCGGGTCGGCCTTGAGGTACGCGACCTGGGGCTCGGGGCTCGCCAGGTACTCCACCAGCTTCGCGGCGCCGTCCGGGTTGGACGGCTTCTTCGCCATCATGTAGCCGTCGATCGGCGCCTCGACGGTGTCGGTGCCGTGCTGCGGGTTGATCTCCGGGAACGGGAAGAAGTCGAGGTCCTCCTTCTCCGCGTCCGGGAACTGCTGGCCCACGAACGCGCCGAGCAGGTACATGCCGGACTTCTTCTGCTGCAACGACTGCGCGGCTTCCTGCCACTCGCGGCCGAGCGCGTTCTCCTGGTGGAAGGGCAGCAGCCGCTTCCAGGTGTCGAACACGTCCTTGACCCGCTTGTCCTGCCAGTCCTCCTTGCCCGCCAGCAGGTCCACGTGGAACTGGTAGCCGTTGATGCGGAAGTTGAGCTGGTCGAACGTGCCCATGCCCGGCCAGCCCTGCTTCTGCGCGAAGGCGATCGGGATCAGGCCGTCAGCCTTCATCTTCGTGGCGAGCGCGACGAGCTCGTCGAGGTTCTTCGGCGCCGTGTAGCCGCGCTCCGCCCAGAGGCTCTTGCGGTAGAACATGCCCCACGGGTACTGCGTGAACGGCACGAAGTACTGCTTGCCGTCCGAGCCCGTGGACGCCTGCTTGAGCGCGTCGGAGTAGTTGCCGCCGATCTTGCCCCACAGGTCCGTGAGGTCGCCGGTGAGGCCCTGGTCGGCGAAGAACCGCATGCGGTAGCCCGCGAACCACGCGAGGACGTCGTCCGGCTTGCCCTGCAGGTAGTTGTTGATCTGCTCCTGGTACTGCTCGTGCTGCTTGGTGTTGATCGTGACGCTCAGGCCGCCGGAGCTGCCCTCGAAGGCCTTGATCGCGGCCGTGATCGCGTCCTTCGGCACCTGGTCGGACAGGTTGTTGCCGAACGTGACGACCTTGGAGTCGCCGCCGGAGCCCGAGCCGCCGCCGCACGCCACGAGACCACCGGTCGCGGCGACGCCCGCGCCGGCCAGCATGATCCGCAACATCGCGCGCCTGCCGAGTTGCGGAGTGGAACCAGGCGTGTACCGAACCATCATCGCTCCTACAGGTGACACTCGCTCGTGCGAACCGAACAGGACTCAAACAAAGTTGCGCACAATGTGGTCCGAGTCATACAGCCTGTCAAGCCCCGTTACGGACCTGTTAAACCCGTGCGCAGCCACGTGTGTGGCTCGTACCGGAACTTTTCCCGGTCAACCGGCGCACAGACCCCAACGTGAAGTTGTGTTTGCTTGTGTTGACGTTGGGGGTTGTCGTCGGCCACGCTTGCCGCCGTGACGACTTGGCCAACCGACCTGCCAGGCCTCGGCTGGGGGGCCGACTACAACCCCGAGCAGTGGCCCGAACACGTCTGGACCGAGGACGTCGGGCTGATGCGCCGGGCCGGGGTGAACATCGTGAGCCTCGGGATCTTCTCCTGGGCGAAGATCGAGGTGAGCAAGGGCGAGTACCGGTTCGACTGGCTCGACCGCGTGATGGACCTGCTGCACGCCGGCGGCATCCGCGTCGACCTCGCGACCGCGACCGCCGCACCTCCGCCGTGGCTCACCGCCGAGTACCCCGAGATGCTGCCCGTCCGCGCGGACGGCGTGCGGCTCTCGCACGGCTCACGGCAGGCCTACTGCCCGTCGTCGCCGGTCTACCGCGAGCGCGCCACGGCTCTCGCGGCCGAGATGGCCTCGCACTACCGCGACCACCCGGCGCTGGCCGCGTGGCACGTCGGCAACGAGTACGCCTGCCACGTGAAGCGCTGCTACTGCGACATGTGCGCCGCCTCGTTCCGCGAGTGGCTCGCCTCCCGCTACACGCTCGACCAGCTCAACGACGCGTGGTCCACGGCGTTCTGGAGCCAGGGCTACACCGACTTCGCGCAGGTCCTGCCACCGCGCGTCACGCCGACGTTCTCGAACCCGGCGCACGTGCTCGACTACGACAGGTTCTCCGACGAGGCGATCCTCGAGCTCTACAAGGCCGAGCGCGACGTGCTGCGGATGATCACGCCCGACGTGCCGGTCACCACGAACTTCATGGTCAACTGGACGTTCGGCGACCTGGACTACTGGAAGTGGGCGCGCGAGGTCGACTTCGTGTCCAACGACCACTACACCTCCGCCGAGTCGCCCGACCGGCACGTCGAGCTCGCGATGTCCGCGGACCTGGTGCGCGGTCTCGCGGGCGGCAAGCCGTGGCTGCTGATGGAGAGCTCGACGTCCGCGGTGAACTGGCAGCACCGCAACATCGCCAAGCTGCCGGGGGAGATGCGGCGGCACTCGTACCAGAACATCGCCCGCGGCGCGGACGGCACGCTGTTCTTCCAGTGGCGGCAGTCGCGCGGCGGCAGCGAGCGCTACCACTCCGCGATGGTCCCGCACGCCGGCACGGACACGAAGGTGTACCGCGAGGTCTGCCAGGTCGGCGCCGAGTACGCGCGGCTGCGCGACGTCGTCGGCTCCACTGTGGACGCCTCCGTCGCCGTCCTGTACGACTTCCAGTCGAACTGGGCGCTGCGGCAGGACGCGCACCCCACGGCGGACTTCGACTACTACCGGCACGTCCTCGGCTACTACAAGGCGCTGTGGTCGGCCGGCGTGACGGTCGACTTCGTGGCTCCGGGCACCAACCTCTCGGCGTACTCGGTGGTGGTCGTACCGGCGTTCTACGCGGTCTCCGACGCGCACGCCGCCGTGATCGCGGACTACGTGGCGGGTGGCGGCCACGTCGTCATCACGTACCTGTCCGGCGTCGCCGACGAGCACACGCGCGTGCGGCTGGGCGGCTACCCCGGGGCGTTCCGCGACGTGCTGGGTGTGTGGTCGGAGGAGTTCCACCCGTTGCGGCAGGGGGAAGCGGTCTCGTTGACCGACGGCTCGACCGCCTCGCTGTGGACGGAGCACCTGCACGTGCGCGGCGCCGAGGTCGTTGCCTCGTACGCGGATGGACCGCTGCCGGGCGTGCCCGCGGTGACGCGCAACGCCTTCGGCAACGGCGTCGCGTGGTACGTGGCGTGCGACCTCGACGAAGGCGGTCTCGGCCGAACGGTGGAAAAGGCGCTGTCCGGTGCGGGCGTGGCGGTGTCGCGGCCCGGGATCGAGCTCGTGCGGCGCAGGGGCGACGTATCGTGGCTCTTCGCCGTCAACCACACCGACACCGACGCGGAGATCGAGGCGTCCGGTGTCGACGTGGTGTCCGGCGAGCAGGTCTCCGGACGCCTCACCGTGCGAGCCGGGGACGTCGTCGTGCTCAGGGAAGAGGTGTGAGGTGCTCGCACGGCAGCGGCAGGCGTTGATCATCGAAGAGGTCCGGCGGACCGGAGCGGTGCGGGTGAGCGACCTGGTCGTGCGCCTCGGCGTCTCGGACATGACCGTGCGCCGCGACCTCGACGTGCTCGCCTCACGCGGCCTGGTGGAGAAGGTCTACGGCGGCGCGACCTCCGTCGCCGGCCGCTCGACCGACGAGCCCGGCTTCGAGGCCAAGTCGGTGCGGCAGCTACCCGAGAAGGAAGCGATCGCGGCCCAGGCCGCGGGGCTCGTGCGTCCGGGGACGGCCATCGGGCTGTCGGCGGGCACGACGACGTGGACGCTGGCGCGCTTCCTCGACGACATCCCGGACCTGACCGTCGTGACGAACTCGATCCGCGTCGCGGACGTGCTGCAGCAGAACGGGCGCACCGACCGCACGGTCGTGCTGACCGGCGGCGTGCGCACCCCGTCCGACGCGTTGGTCGGCCCTGTCGCCGTGCAGGCGCTGCGGTCGCTGCACCTCGACGTGGTGTTCCTGGGCGTGCACGGCATGGCCGAGCGCTCCGGCTTCACCACGCCGAACCTCAACGAGAGTGAGACCGACCGCGCGCTCGTCGACGCCGCCGGGCGCGTGGTCGTGGTCGCCGACCACACGAAGTGGGGAACCGTCGGCATCTCCACGATCGCCGACCTCGACGAAGCGCACGTCCTGGTGACCGACGAGGGTTTGCCGGACGACGCACGGGCCATCCTCACCGAACAGGTCGGCGAGTTGGTGTTGGCACATGTACCAGGAAGCGGCGAGGAGTTGGCGTGAGGCGTACCGCGGGAAAGCTGGCGGACGGCCGGGAGATCATCTACTTCGACGACAGCGCTGAGGCGCCACCGCGGGTCGCGGTGGACACGCGGGACCTCCCCGCGACGCAGCCGATGTCCGAGGTGCGGCTGGATCCGTTGACCCGCGAGTGGGTCGCCATGGCGGCTCATCGGCAGACGCGCACCTACAAGCCGCCGGCCGACCTGTGCCCGCTGTGCCCGTCGACGCCGGGCCGGCCCACGGAGATCCCCGAGGCCGACTACGACGTCGTCGTCTTCGAGAACCGCTTCCCGTCGCTCGCCCAGAACGTGCCGGACGTGCCGTCCACTGTGGATGGCGAGGAGCTGTTCGCGCGGGCGCCGGGCCGCGGCCGGTGCGAGGTCGTGTGCTTCACGTCCGACCACAACAAGTCGTTCGGCGAGCTGTCGCAGTCGCGCGTGCGCACCGTCGTGGACGCGTGGGCGGACCGGGTGGCGTTCCTGTCAACGTTGCCAGGCGTCGAGCAGGTCTTCCCGTTCGAGAACCGCGGTGAAGAGATCGGCGTGACGCTCTCGCACCCCCACGGGCAGATCTACGCGTACCCGTTCGTGACACCGCGCACCGAACGGATGCTCACCGCTGCCCAGGAGTACTACGCCGCCCACGGGCGTCCGCTGTTCGGTGACGTGCTGGAGGCCGAGCTGCGCGCGGGGGCGCGCGTGGTGCGGGAGTCCGAGCACTGGGTGGCCTTCGTGCCCGCCGCCGCCCGCTGGCCCGTCGAGGTCGTGCTGGCACCCCGCCGCCAGGTCGCGGACCTCGCCGAGCTGTCCCCGGCCGAACGCGACGACTTCGCCGCGCTCTACCTGGTGGTGCTCGGACGGCTCGACGGGCTGTACGACCGGCCGCTGCCCTACATCGCGGCCTGGCACCAGGCGCCGGTCAACGCCGGGCGGCAGGAGATGTGGCTGCACCTCCAGGTCTTCTCCGTGCTGCGGACCAAGGACAAGCTGAAGTACCTCGCGGGCTCGGAGTCCGGTGAAGCCGTCTGGATCAACGACGTGACGCCGGAGCAGATCGCCGAACGCCTCCGGGGAACGCACAACTAGCTCCCAGGCTGGTTTAAGGCTCTTCTCAGGACGACACCCGAGACTATGGGCATGACCGAGAGCAACCAGCCAGCGCAGCAGCCGGAACAGCCCCACTCCGTGCCGCCGGGCGCCGGTCAGACGGACTCCGGCGCGCGGGAGCAGGGCCCGCGGCAGCCGGATCCCGGCCAGCCGGATCCTTTGCAGGGGGGATCCGGCCAGGCCGGGGCCTACGGCGCCCCCGCGGGCCTGGGTGACGTGCCCGCCTCCTTCTCGCAGGCCCAGCCGCAGGTGCCCGCACCTGACGCGGGCCAGACGCAGCTCGGCGGGTCCGGACCCGGCCGGCAGCTCCCTCCGCCAGGGTCCGGCCAACCCCACCCGCTCGGTCCGGGAGACGGGTTCGGCGCCGAGCCGGCCCCGCAGCCGACGGGGCAGTACTACCTCCCGCCCGGTTACCAGCCCCCGCCGCTCCCACCGCGCCCCAAGGGCCGCGGCAAGGTCGTGGCGGGTGCGGCGGCCCTCGTGCTGATCGTCGGCGGCTTCTCCGGCGGCCTCGGCGGCTACCTGGGCTACAACTTCGCGAACGAGTCGTCCGCGGTCAGCTCGCTCGACATCCCGCGCCCCGCCTCGCAGACGGGCAACGTCGCGCCCGGCTCGGTCGAGGACGTGGCGAACAAGCTGCTGCCCTCGGTCGTGCAGATCCAGGTCGTGACGCGCACCGGCGCCGGCGAGGGCTCCGGCTTCGTCATCTCCGGCAACGGCCAGATCGTGACGAACAACCACGTCATCGAGAGCGCCGCCAACGGCGGGGACATCAAGGTCGTCTTCCAGGACGGCAGGACCGCCAGCGCCAAGATCCTCGGCCGCGACCCGAGCTCCGACATCGCCGTCATCCAGGCCGCCGGCGTCTCGAACCTGCCGATCGTCCAGCTCGGCAACTCCGGTGACATGAAGATCGGTCAGGGCGTGGTCGCGATCGGCTCGCCGTTCGAGCTCTCCGGCACCGTCACCTCGGGCATCGTCAGCTCGCTGAACCGCCCGGTCTCGGCGGGCGGCGACGCCCGCAACTCGCAGGCGACCGTGCTGAACGCCATCCAGACCGACGCCGCCATCAACCCCGGCAACTCGGGCGGCCCGCTCGTCAACATGCAGGGCCAGGTCGTCGGCATCAACTCCGCGATCTACAGCCCGAACTCGTCCGCCGGCCAGGCGGGCTCGGTCGGCATCGGCTTCGCGATCCCGATGGACCAGGCACGCCGCACGATCGACGAGATCGTGAAGACCGGCAAGCCGAGGCAGACGGTGCTGGGCGTGACGGTCGAGTCGGCCGGGGAGGGCGCGCGGATCACCGGAACCACCTCCGGTGGCGCGGCCGAGAAGGCCGGGCTGAAGACCGGTGACGTGATCACCAAGTTCGGTGACCGCCGCATCGACGAGTCCGACACCCTGGTCGCCGCCGTCCGGTCGAAGGCACCCGGCGACAAGGTCACGATCACGCTGTCCGACGACAGGACGGTGGAGGCCACCCTCGACGGTGTCGAGGTGGGGTAGGTCGGGGGATGCCCGGTCCCGGCAACCGCCGCCCGCCCGGAACCGGACGTGACCGCCCCGGAGGGGCCGGACCGCGCGCACCTGCCCCGCGCGCGGTCCGGCCCTTCTTACGTGCCGGTGACGGATGGGGACGGGGCCCGTTCCGTGGCTTAGCGTGGTGGCGTGGTGGAGCGGGTGCTGGTCGTCGACGACGACACGACGGTGCGGGACGTGGTGCGCCGCTACCTCGAACACGCCGGGTACGAGGTCGAGCTCGCGGGCGACGGGGAGCAGGCGCTGCGATCGGTGGCGGCGCACGAGCCGGACATCGTGGTCCTCGACCTGATGCTGCCGGGCATCGACGGGCTGGAGGTGTGCAGGCGGATCCGGGAGCGCGGCGGCACGCCGGTGGTCATGCTCACGGCGCTGGGCGAGGAGGAGGACCGCATCGCCGGGCTCCAGATCGGCGCGGACGACTACGTCACGAAGCCCTTCAGCCCGCGCGAGCTGGCGTTGCGCGTCTCGTCGGTGCTGCGGCGGGCCAGCCGCGGCTACGAGCCGCGGACGGTGCAGGACGGCGGCCTGGTGCTCGACGTCGCCGCGCACACCGCCACGCTCGATGGCAGGCCGTTGCAGCTCACCACCCGCGAGTTCGACCTGCTCGCGTTCTTCATCGCCAACGCGGGCAAGGCGTTCGGGCGCACCGAGCTGCTGGAACGGGTGTGGGGCTGGCACTTCGGCGACCAGTCGACGGTGACCGTCCACGTGCGACGGTTGCGGGAGAAGATCGAGGCGGACCCGGCGAAACCGCGGCGGCTGAGCACCGTGTGGGGCGTGGGCTACCGGTACGACCGGTGTCCGGCCGGATGAGCCCCGGCGGGTTGAGCCGGGTGTCGCTGACCACCGCGATGACCGTCATGGTCATCGTGCCGGTGGTGGCGACCATCGGCGGCGTGCTCGTGGTCAGCGGCTTCATGTTCACGCCGATGCTGACGGCAGCGCTGACCGTGTGCGGTGTGGTCGGCGTGGTGACGGTGCCGTTCTCCATCATGCTGGGACGGGCGATAGCGCGGCGCAGCGTGTGGGAGCGCGAGGCCGAGTCGGCGCGGCGGCAACTGGTGGCGTGGATCAGCCACGACCTGCGGACACCGCTGGCCGGTATCCGGGCGATGACCGAGGCGCTGGAGGACGGGGTCGTCTCCGAGCCGGGCGAGGTCGCCGTCTACGCCAAGCAGATCGCGCAGGAGGCCGACCACCTCTCGAAGCTGGTCGACGACCTGTTCCAGCTCTCGCGCATCACCGCGGGCGCGTTGAAGCTGACGATGCACGACGTGCGGCTGGCCGACGTCGTGAGCGACGTCGTCGCCGCGTCGCGTCCCGTGGCCCAGCGCGAGGGCGTGCGGCTGCGCGCGGACGCGGGCGAGTGGCCGGTGGTCCGCGGCTCGGACCCGGAACTGATGCGTGTCGTGCGCAACCTTGTGTCCAACGCCATTCGGCACACGCCGGAGGGCGGCGCGGTGGCCGTCCAGGTCGATGTGGACGGAGGCGAGGCGGTGGTGCGGGTGGACGACGCGTGCGGCGGCATACCCGATGACGTGCTGCCCCACGTGTTCGACGTGGGCTTCCGCGGCAGCGCCGCGCGCAATCCGACCGGCGCCGGACTCGGCCTTTCCATCGCGCGGGGCCTCGTCGACGCGCACCACGGCCGGATCGGAGTCCAGAACCACGGTCCTGGCTGCCGCTTCGAAGTCCGACTCCCGCTACGGTGATCGTATGGAACGCAGCGCGCAGCGCCTTGGCCGCGCTTTGGTCGTGATCGTGGACGACCGGGTGGCGCACGGTGAACAGGACGACAACTCCGGGCCTCTCGTCACCGAACTGCTCGAAGAAGCGGGCTTCATCGTCGACGGCACCGTCGCGGTCGAGGGAGAGGTGGTCGACATCCGGGCCGCGCTCAACACGGCCGTCATCGGTGGCGTCGACCTCGTGGTCACCGTGGGCGGCACAGGCGTGTCCCCGCGCGACGTCACCCCGGACGCCACCCAGGGCGTGCTCGACCGCCCGATCCACGGCATCGCCGAAGCGCTCCGCGCCTCCGGCCTCGCCGCGGGCGCGGTGGACGCGGGCATCTCCCGCGGCCTCGTCGGAGTCTCCGGCAGCACGCTCGTCGTGAACCTCGCGGGCTCGCGCTCCGCGGTCCGCGACGGCATGGCGACGTTGTCGGCCCTGGTGCCCTACGTGATCGAGCAGCTGAGCGGTCTTGACGAAGAGTGATCCACCGCAGCCGGCCGGCGAGGACGCGGTAGCGCGTCGTCGCCGGTTGGCGGAGGTGTTCGGCGACGTGCTGCCGGAGACGACGTCGGACGAGCGTGGCGGTTCCGGCGACGGTGGCGGGGACCGCGAGGCCTGGTACCGCGAGAACAGGCCGCCGCACCACGGCGGCTGAGGACCTGCGCGGGTCTCGGCGCGACGGCGCCTGACGAGCGCCGCCTGAGGAGCGCCGCCTGACGAGCGCCGCCTGACGAGCGCCGCCTGACGAGCGCCGCCTGACGAGCGCCGCCTGACGAGCGCCGCCTGACGAGCGCCGCCTGACGAGCGCCGCCAGGCGAGCCCGCCAGGCGAGCCGTCGCCGGACGGGGCGCACGCGGTGGCGGGACCCGCCGGCGAAGCGAGCAGGCCGTCGCCCACGGTTCCCACGGCGTGCGGTGTCCTGAATCCACAGCGCCCACCGAGCTGGACCCGGCCGCCCCCCGGCACCGGGGCGACGGCCGGGAGGTGGCTCAGACCTTCGGAGCGCGCACGTCGCGCACCTCGGTCACCACGGGCTGCTGCTGCCCGTTCTGCTGCTGCGCCTTCAGCAGCTCGCGGATCTCGATCAGCACCTCGACGTTCGTCGGCTCGGCCGGGCCTGCCTCCTCGCCCCTCTTGCGGCGCTCCTGGATCTTCTTGACCGGCAGCACCAGGACGAAGTAGACGACGGCGGCCACGATCAGGAAGTTGATCGCGGCGTTGATGACGTTGCTGAAGTCGAGGTAGGTGTCCTCCTTGCCTTCTCGCAGTTGAATGCCGAGGCCCTTGGTCTCGGCGCTGCCCAGAGACGCGATGAGCGGCTTGATGAGGCTCGTGGTGAACGCGGTGACGATCGCGGTGAACGCGGTGCCGATGACCACGGCGACAGCCAGGTCGACGACGTTCCCGCGCATCAGGAAGTCCTTGAATCCCTTCAGCATCAGCGGAGGGTAACGGCTAACTCGTGATCCAGTGACACCGCGGCGACACGAGTTGCGTGAAGTCTCGGCAACGTGAGCACGACGACCTGGCCGCGCGTCTCGCGCACCGGTGCGTTCTCGGCCAGCACCTCGCCGGACGCCGACACCACGTCGACGCGGCTGCCGAGCCGCACGACGTCGGCCAGGCCCTGGTCAGCCACTCGCACGGCCACCGAGGCCAGGTCGGGGGACGCGGCGGCGAGGTCGAAGTCGGTCAGCGGGACGCCTGCCCTGGCGGCCTCGCTCAGCGTGCGGCCCACGACGTCGCCGACGCCGGGGAACGAGCCGGACACCGGCGCCGCGAACGACACCAGCCGCACGTCGGAACCGGACAGCGGCACGCCCGCCGGCAGGTCGCGCGCGGCCACCACGGCGGGATGCCCCACGTCGGGCCAGAAGGCCGTCACCGCGGCTATCAGGGCCAAGCCGGCGGCCAGGAGGCGGCGCCACGCGGCGGAGGAGCGGCGGCGCGCCAGTGAGCGGACTCGGTCGAGGGCGGTGGCGGAAAGCGACATGCCCTCGACCGTAGAGCTGTCGAGGGCATGTCGGACGGGCTGATTCGCGAGCTGTGGACAACTCGCGATCTTCAGGAGGCCGCGGCCGCCGGAGCGCTCGTCGACGACTTCGAGTCCGAGGAGGAGGACGACGAAGAGGACGAGGTGGTGGAGGACGACGATGCCGCCGGGGTGGACGACGGCGTGCCCTTGGACGAGCCCGAGCGGCTGTCGGTGCGGTAGAAACCGCTGCCCTTGAACACGACACCGACGGCGCCGAAGAGCTTGCGCAGCTTGCCCGAGCACTCCGGGCACTCGGTGAGGGAAGCGTCGCTGAACGACTGCACCGCCTCGAACCGGTGCTCACACGCGGTGCAGGCGTACTGGTACGTAGGCACTGGGTTCGCTCCTAGATCTGGCACTCGGCCGTTGTGAGTGCCAACACGATTTTCGCCCAGGACCTTCCCGGAGCGCAAACACACCAGGCCAACGTCACAGCCAACGCAGGCCCGCAGAGGGTGTCAGAACGCCGTTCATCCGCACGTCGTGGGGCTCCGCCGGCACGTCGGGCAGCACCTCGCAGTCGCGCACCACCGCCACCAGAGGGGCCTTGACCAGCGGCAACGACCGGTCGTAGTGACCCTTGCCCTTGCCGAGCCGCACGCCGTGGACCGACACCGCCAGCGCGGGCACCAGCACCAGCGACGCTCCAGCGACCGCCGAGGCGCCGAGCCGGGGACCGGACGGCTCCAGCAGCCGGAACGAGCCGGGCACGAGCCCGTCCGGTCCGGTGTGGACGGCCCAGTCGAGCGGTGAGTCGCCGGTCACGACCGGCAGCAGCACCCGGCACCGCAGGCCGTCGAGCCACGAGGCGTCCCCCGGCTCCGACCCGACCGGCAGGAACGCGCACACCGTCTGATCAGGTGGGACGTCCAGCGCCGCCACGTGCGCCGCCAGCGCGGCCGCCTCGGAGGCGCGGACCTCGGGCGGGACGGCCCGGCGCGCGGCCAGCAGGCGTGACCGCAGTGCGACCTTCCGGTGACGAAGATCGGACGTCATGGTGGGTATCCCCCGGTATGTCGTTAGCATCGCAGCCCATGAGCAGCGCCTTCCACACCGCTATCGTGCCCGCGGCCGGTCTGGGCACCCGTTTCCTCCCCACGACCAAGTCCGTGCCGAAGGAGTTGCTGCCGCTGGTCGACACCCCGGCCATCGAGTACGTGGCCAGGGAGGCGGCCGAGGCGGGAGCGTCGAGGCTCGTCATCGTGACCTCGCCGGAGAAGGCGTCGGTCGCGGGCTACTTCGACTCCAACCCCGAGCTCGAGCGGACCCTCGCCGACCGCGGCAAGGCCGACCTGGTCGAGAAGGTCCAGCGCGCCCCGAAGCTGATCAAGGCCGAGACCGCGATCCAGGAGCAGGCGCTCGGCCTGGGCCACGCGGTCGGCTGCGCCGAGGGCAACCTGACCGGTGCCGACGACGCCGTCGCGGTCCTGCTCCCCGACGACATCGTCCTGCCGGCCGACGCCCTCAAGAAGATGGCTGAGGTCCGCCGGGAGAAGGGCGGCAGCGTCCTGCTGGCGTTCGACATCCCGCGTGAGCAGATCTCCGCCTACGGCGTGTTCGACGTCCGCGACACCGGCAACGACGACGTCAAGCAGGTCGTCGGCATGGTCGAGAAGCCGAAGCCGGAGGACGCGCCGTCGACGTTCGCCGCGGCCGGCCGGTACCTCCTCGACCGGGCGATCTTCGACGCGCTCAAGCGCATCACGCCCGGCGCCGGTGGCGAGCTGCAGCTCACCGACGCCATCGCGCTGCTGATCAACGAGGGCCACCCCGTGCACGTCGTCGTGCACCGCGGTGGGCGACACGACCTCGGCAATCCCGCCGGATTCCTGCGGGCTGCGGTTGACTTCGCACTCAACACCCCGGAGTACGGACCCGATCTGCGCGAGTGGTTGCGGGAACGCCTCGACAACGCCTGAGCGCGAGGACCATCACATGAGGTCAGTGGACGAGCAGCTCGCCAGGGTGATCGCGGCCGCGGTGCGGCCCGCGCCCGTGCGGGTGGCGATCTCGGAGTCGCAGGGCCTCCTCTGCGCGGAGGAGGTCATCGCGGAACGCGCGTTGCCCGGCTTCGACCAGGCGGCGGTCGACGGCTACGCGGTGCGCAGCGTCGACGTGTCGGGCGCGAACGCGAACCCCGTGCAACTGCCGGTCGTGGGCGAGATCCCGGCGGGGTCCCGCCAGCCGCGCCGGCTCCAGCCCGGCCAGGCGGTCCGCATCGTCACCGGCGCGCCGCTGCCGACGCTCGCCGACGCGGTCGTGCCGCTGGGCTACACCGACGGCCACCAGGCCAAGGTGACGGTGCACCGGAGCGTGCCATCCGCCGGGTTCGTCCGGCGCACCGGCGAGGACGTCCAGACGGGCGACGTCGCGGTGCGCCGCGGCGCGTCCATCGGCGCGGCCCAGGTGGGCCTGCTGGCCGCTGTCGGCCGCAACAAGGTGCTCGTCCACCCGCGCCCGCGGGTGTCCGTGATCTCGCTGGGCGAGGAGCTCGTCGACGTCGACCGCACGCCGGGGCAGGGCCAGGTCTACGACGTGAACTCGTACGCGCTGTCCGCCGCCGCGCGGGACGCGGGCGCCGAGGTCAGCAGGGTCGGCATCATGTCGGCCGACCCGCGCCGGCTGCGCGAGGTCGTCGAGGGCAGGCTGCTGCTCTCCGAGATCGTCGTGATCGCGGGCGGCGTCGGCGGCACGGTCGGCGACGAGGTCAGGGCGGCGCTCGCGGAGCTCGGCGACATGGACGTGTCCCGCGTCGCCATGCACCCCGGCTCCGCGCAGGGCTTCGGGCGGCTCGGCCCGGACGCCGTGCCGACGTTCCTGCTGCCCGCGAACCCGATGAGCGCGCTGGTCGTGTTCGAGGTGCTGGTCAGGCCGCTGATCAGGGCCGCGCTCGGCAAGAAGAACCCGTACCGCCGCGCGGTCAGCGCCCGGCTGCTGTCGCCGGTGTCGTCGACGAAGGGCCGCCGCGGCTTCCTGCGCGGCCAGCTCCTGCGCGACGCCGACAACGGCGAGTACCTGGTCCAGCCGCTCGGCACGTCCGGCTCGCACCTGCTCGCGTCCCTGGCGGAGGCCAACTGCCTGATCATGGTCGACGAGGACGTCACCGACATCTCGGTGGGCGAAGAGGTGCTGGTCAGCTTCCTCGCGCAGCGGGGATGAGCGTTTTCGCGGACCTGGGACGCCACCCCGGCTGGCCGGTCCGGCTGGGGCCGGTGGAGGTGCGCGCGGGCACCGTGACCCTGCGCGGGCCACGGCTCTTCGACGGCTCCACCTGGTCGAGGCTGCGGATCCGCGACCGCGCGTACCTCGAGCCGTGGGAGCCCACCGCGCAGGAGGGCTGGGACGAGCGCAACGCGGTGCTCGCCTGGCCCGCCCAGTGGTCCTCGCTGCGCGCCACGGCGAGACGCGGCACCGGCCTGCCCTTCATGATCATGGTCAACGGCGAGGTCGCCGGCCAGATCACCATCGGCAACATCGTCCGCGGCTCGCTGCGCTCGGCGTGGATCGGCTACTGGGTGGCGGCCGACCGGGCGGGCGGCGGCGTCGGGACGGCGGCCGTGGCGTTGCTCACGGACCACGCCTTCCGCGAGGCCGGTCTGCACCGGCTCGAAGCGACCGTCCGGCCGGAGAACGCCGCCTCGATCCGCGTGCTCACGAAGTCCGGCTATCGCGAGGAAGGCCTCTTCAAACGTTATCTGGACGTTGCCGGGCAGTGGCGCGACCACCTCTGCTTCGCGATCACTGTCGAAGATGTCCCGGATGGCCTAGTGCGCCGTCTGGCCGCACGCGGAGAGGTCCGTCTTCCCTGACATCCGCTTCCGTTTGTCCTAATCACTTCACCCGAAAGTGGGTGATACACCACACTTTCGTACGCACAGGGGTCGGCGTGCCTCCGACACAGGTGTGACTGTTGTGACTAGCGTGGTGACAGCACCACGCGTTGGGCCGGGGGAGGTGAACGGGGAATGCCGAGTTCGCTGATCATCGTTGCGCTGGTCGTGGCGTGGCTGGTGGTCCTCGTCCCCATGGTGGCCCGCAAGCGCCAGGAGAGTGCGCGCAGCGTGGGGGAGGGGTACGACGCCATGCCCGACGCCGAGTACGACGACATCCACGACATCGACATCGACGACGACTTCTTCGACGAGCAGGAGTACGTCGAACGCCCGTTCCGGCGCGGCCGCGGTGGCTACGACCCGGAGACCGCCGCGCTGGTGGCCCAGGCGAAGTACGCGTTCCGCCGCAGGGTGGTGGCGTTCCTGCTGGTCGCCGCCGTGGCGACGGGCGTCGTCGCCGGGGTCTTCCTCCCGCAGGCCTGGTACGGCCACGGCGCGCTCGACCTGATGATCGTCGGTTACCTGACCTACCTGCGCCGCCAGGTGCGGATCGAGGAGGAGATCCGCGCCCGCCGGCTCGCCCGCCTCCAGCAGGTGCGCCGCCGCCGCGCGACGGCTCCGCAGCCCCTCGCCCCGGTCACCCCGGCCGAGGAGCCGGAGGTCGCCGCGGAGGAGGCCGAGACCACGCAGGTCGAGGTCGTCGCCGTCGACGAGGGTCCGGCGCTGCCGCCGTTGCCGCGCTACGAGCACCAGGTGCTGCCGGGGACCATCCCGGTCGACTCCGACGACGAGGACCCGGTGTTCGTCGAGCTGGACGGGCTCGAGTCGCTGCGGTTCCGGGGTGCGGTGGGGGCTTAGGAGGGGGTGGTGAAAAACCCCCTCCGGGGACTGCTATAGTTCTCTCGTAACACCGCAAGGGGCTGTAGCACAGTTGGTAGCGCGTCTCGTTCGCATCGAGAAGGTCAGGGGTTCGATTCCCCTCAGCTCCACGCAATTGACGGCGAGTGCTCGTGAAGAGCACTCGCCGTTTTGCGTTCCGCGTGTCTTTTGGGGGCCAAGCCCCCAAACCCCAGCCGGGGGCAAGCCCCCGAACCCCGTGGGTCGGGGTTCTCCTGTTGTGGCATCAGGTCCACAGAACAAATGGCGAGTGCTCTCGCAGAGTGCTCACCATTGTGCTTTTTCCTGGGTCTGGTGCACTGCGTCCACTCCGGCCCGGCAAACCGTCCATTTCGGACAGCGTCGATCGCGTGGCCGAGGAGATCGGAAAGCGGACGGCGCGAAGGTAGCCTTCGCGCATGACCGAATCGAACCCCGCCAGAGTCACCGTCATCCCGCCGGAAGCACTGGCGCAGATGAAGTCCTTCCCGCTGCACGGCGACGAACGGCTGCAGAACAAGCTGCTGTGGAAGTCCCCCAACGGTGACACGATCGTCGGTCTGATCCGGATGGCGCCGGGCGCGCGCGACGTCGGGCACAACCACCCGTCGGCGACGCAGCACACGTGGGTCGTCGACGGCACGGTGAGCATCGGTGGCGTCGAGGCCGGTGCGGGTTCCTACGCGTTCGTGCCGCCGGGTGCCGACCACGAGACCGTCGCCGGGGACGAGCCGGTCACGATGTTCTACATCTACCAGCCGTTCGCCCCCGAGCACGACCACCACGACCACTGACCCCTCACCCACCGGTGGGGTGAAGTCCGATCAAGAACGCGGTGGCCGCACCTAGGGTTCTCCCATGAGAACAGCGGTCGCCGCCTTATTACTCGTGGCCGTCACGTCCGGCGGCGCGGTGGCCTCGGCCGCGGCTCCCGCCGCGAGGTGCGCGGCCGCCCGCCCCGTCGTCTCCGGCACGGAGACAGCAGTACAAGCGCGCGTTCTCACCGGCTGCACGGCCGGTGAGCTCGTCGTCTTCCAGGCCACCCTCGTCGCCCGCGCGCACGGCACCTCGTGCACCGCGGTCTCCGCCGAGGTCGACGCCGACCCGGCCGCCGTGCCGCAGTGGACCCGCGCCCGCCTGGAACTCGCCTGCGCACCCGGTGACGAGAGCCGGCTCGGCTCCGAGGTCACCGTCGAGATGCACGGCGCCCATGACGCGCACGCCACCTCCTACAGCCGCGGTGACTCCTTCGCGGAGAGGAACCCGGCCGCGCGGCACCTCTGGACCGTCGAGTTCGTCGCCGGCCTCGGCGAGCTGCCCGAGCCCGCCGGTCCGGCCGCCGTCGGACCGTCCAGCGGCTCGGCGGGAGAAGGCCGCTCGTGGACGCGGTCCGATCACCAGGTCTACGACGGCTGAGTTCGCCCCTCGGCCGAAAGTACGGTTTTTCGCCACCCGCTCGCCCCCCGCCGCCGCCGATAACGAATCGCGCAGCCGGCGAGAATCCGGTCAACGAGGCCGTGGGCAGCGGCGTTCCAGAGCCAAGAGGCCGGACGCCCGCCGGGACGGAGGACAACGCGGTGATCAAGGAAAGGGTTGCTGTGGCGTCGACCGCAGACCGATCACGCACCGTACGCTGGCGGTGCGCCTAGGCTGGGGGTGATCGCGGAAGGGGTGGTGTGGGTCGTGGGGCTCGCGGAGTCCTTGCTCACGTGGCTGCACGGCTTCGTGGGCGCGAGGGTCTGCCCCGGTGACTGGGTGTGGACCACCACAGCGCTCGGCGCGGTGCTCGGGTTGTTCCCCACGATCGGGGCGCTGCTGGCCATCGTGGTGCGCCGGGTCGTCGGCAACACCTACGGCGCGGTGACGGGTGCGATCTTCGCCGTGCTGGGCGTCGCCAGCTGTCTGGTGCTGCCCTGGCTGATCATGCGCGGCACGGTGCAGGGACTCGGCCAACGCACCGTTCCCGGGTCCGGTTCGCTGGACGACCTCACCTGCTTCGGCCAGTTCTCGCAGGGCAACTACCTCGTCGACGGCACGCCGTCGATCCTCGGCGTGGCCAAGAACCCCGGCGCGGAGCTCGTGTTCCTGGTCGCGGCCGGCATCACCGTGGTGCTCGCGCTGCTGTGCCTGCTGTTCGTGATGCTGCAGGCGGGTTCGGCGTTCCGGCTCGGGCCGAACTGGCCGCGCCGGGTGTTCTGGCCGCCGTTCCTGGTGCTGCTCGCGGCCACGTCGGCACTCCCCGTGACGCTCGTGGGCCACGTGCTGCTGGGCTTCCTGCCGATTGCGGTGATCGGTTCAATCGTCGTGCGGATTTTCGGGTTGACTACCGCCATGCTGAACCGCCCCGGCCGCGACCGTTCCCAGGACCGGAACGCGCAGAACCCGCCGCCACCGCAGCCGGTGGCGCGCACACCGCAGCCCCAGCTCCCGCCGAAGAAGTCGCCCACCAAGCCGATCACGGCGGCCCAGCAGCAGCAGCCGCCGCCGTACCAGCCGGCCCAGGTGCCGAAGTACCAGCCGGCGCCGTTGAACCGGCCGATGCGCCCGGTGAACCAGCCGCCTCCGCCGCCCCCGCAGAAGCACTACCCGCCGACCCGCGTCGCCGAGGTGCAGCAGCCCCCGCAACCGGTCCAGCCGTCCCAGCCGGCGGTGCTCGCCGACACGCCGGGCCCGCTGCCGTTCGGGCCGGGCGCCGCGAACGCCGACGCACCCGCGCCGGTGCAGAAGTCGGGCAAGGTGTGGAACCCCGGCAACGGCAGGTTCCGCCGCGTCCGCCAGCTCGGCTCCGGCGGCTTCGGCACGGTCTGGCTCGCCGTCGACGAACAGCTCGACCGCACGGTGGCGGTGAAGCTCGCGCACGCCCCGGACAACGAGACCGAGGCGCGCATGCTCCGCGAGGCCCGCGCGCTGGCCGCGGTCCGGCACCCCAACTGCGTGCGGGTGTTCGACATCGTCCAGGACCCGGACGGCCTGGCCCTGGTCATGGAGTACATCGAGGGCGCATCGCTGTCCGAGACGGTCCTGAAGAACGGCCTGATCGACGACAAGCTCGCCGCCCGCCTCTGGCTGAACATGGCCGACGCGCTGGCCGCCGCCCACGAACGCGGCGTGCTGCACCGCGACGTGAAGCCGTCCAACGTGATCGTCGACGGCCAGGGCACCGCGCACCTGATCGACTTCGGCATCGCCCGCTCCAAGGGCGACAGCACCCTCACCGCCACCGGCATGATGGTCGGCACCCCGGACTTCCTCGCCCCGGAGACGGCCCGCGGCGAGACGGCCTCGCCCGCGTCCGACTCGTGGCAGCTCGCCGCGACCGTCTCCTACGCCCTCACCGGCCACCCGCCGCGCGGCTCCCGCGAGAACCCGATCTCCTCGCTGATGGCCGCGGCCCAGGGCGAACCGATCACCAAGCTGCCGCAGAACAGCGCGCACGCCCGCCTGCTGCTCGCGGCGATGGACCCCGAACCGAGCCGCCGGCCGACGCTCGCCCAGGTGCGCGGTCAGCTCGCGCAGTTCCTCGACCGGGCCGGAATGGCGAAGGAGGGGCCGGTGACGCGGATGATCAGCAAGCCGACGCCGCCTCCGACGAAGCACATGCCGATGTAGGCGATCCGGGTGAACGTGCGGCCACGGCGTAACGGTGTTTCACCGTTCAACGACCTAAGCCGTGGTTCACCCGGAAGCTCAGGCATCGCAGGGATGCCCCGCGAAGGGTGGTGAGGCGGTTTCCGCCGATCGCCTCACCACTCACCTCCGCCCACCCGGCCGGAACCGCTTGCGCAGCGCCAGGAACACCCCGGCCGCAGCCACGACCACGAGCCCGACGACCCACACGGGCACCGGCTCGGTGACAGGCTCCACCCCGGCGATGGGCTCCACCCCGACGGCAGGTTCCACGCCGGCGGTAGGTTCCGCCCCCGCGGATCTCCGCAAAGGCGGCGCGATCTCCTCCCACGGCCAAGCGGCCTCCTCCTGGATCATCTGCGACTCCACGGGTTTCACCAGCAACGTCCCCGGCACGGTCAGCGTCCCGAGCGCGTGGTCGGGGAACACGCCCTGCACCCCGAACACCTCGTACACGCCCGCGGGCAGGGCGAACGTCACCGCGTAGTGCGCGGGCTGGCCCAGCGGCACGCCGATGAACACCCGCTCGTCGGCGCCGGACCGGAACCGCAGGCCGGTCCTGCCGAGGTCGTCGCCGGCGTACGGACGCGTGCCGTGTTGCAGCACCCAGTACCCGACGGTGTGTGTGGTGGAGGGCTGGATCGACGGCACGGGATCCACGTACGTGACGGCCCAACCGCCTGCATTGGCGGCAGGTGCGCCGATCAGCAGTAAGGCGCACATCAGAGCGAGGATTCTCATGCAGCGGTTACACCGGGAACCGATGCGCGGTTCCCGGTGTAGGAAAGGCATCACGGACGAAGCGGTGGCACGGGCGATAGCGGGTGACCAGGCGGCCTACGGCGAGCTGGTCGCCCGGCACACCGCGCTCGCGCATCGGACGGCCTACCTGCTCGGGGCGGGTGCGGACGCCGGCGACGTGGTGCAGGAGGCGTTCGTGAAGGCGTACCGGAAGCTCGGCACGTTCCGGCCGGACGCCGACTTCAAGCCGTGGCTGCTCAAGATCGTCGCCAACGAGACCAAGAACCTGCACCGCAGCCGGCGGCGGCGCAACCTGATGGAGCTCAAGCTCGCCGGGGTCACGGAGACCGTCGACCACGACGATCCTGGCACGCTCGTCGACGACTCCCGCGCGACGCTGCTGCGGGCGCTCGCGAGCCTGCCGGACCACGACCGCCAGGTCGTCACCTGCCGGTACCTGCTCGACCTGAGCGAGGCCGAGACCGCGCAGACGCTGGGGCTCGCCAAGGGCACCGTGAAGTCGCGGCTGTCCAGGGCGCTCGCCAAGCTGCGGCCGATGCTCGAGGAGGTGGCCCATGATCGATGACGAGCTGGAGGCCGCCCTCCGCGACCTCGGCCGGCAGATCCGCGTGCCGGCGCAGGAGAACATCACCGCGCAGGTCCTGACGAGGATCAACGCACCGCGCAAGCGGCACCGCCGGCTCACCGCGGTGATCGCGGCCGTCACCGCCTTCGCGGTCGCCTTCGCCGTGTCGCCCGCGGTGCGGGCGGGCGTCAGGAACCTCCTGGAGTTCGCCGGCGTCGAGTTCCGCACGCAACCCCCGGCGAGCACCGCACCGCCGTTGCCCAGCCAGGAGGTCTCGCTCGACGCCGCCGGGAGGCTGCTGCCGTTCGAGATCCACCTGCCGGCGGCGCTCGACAGGCCGGAGAAGGTCACCGTCCACGAAGGACGGTTCGCGACCCTGCATTACCGGCACGTGACGCTCGACCAGTTCGACGGCACGATCCAGCCGGTGCTCGGCAAGCTCGTCCACGGCGAAGGCGTCGAGCGGATCGGCGACAAGGTCTGGATCCCGCACCCGCACGAGATCTTCTACATCGACCGCGAAGGCCGGTGGCACCAGGAGCGACCGCACGGCGCCGGGCAGACCCTGATCTGGCAGCGAGGTCAGGTCACGATGAGGCTGGAGGGCGACCTGACCAGGCAACGGGCGCTGGAGATCAGCGAGAGCTGAGCGCCTTCTCGACCATCGGGGCCAGCGTTCGGCTGTACTCGCTGTTGACGTGGTCGCCGTCGTAGTACACCGCCACGTTCCCGATCACGCCGTAGCAGAGCTTCTCGTCGCAGAAGTACTCCGTCAGATCGATCAGCGACACACGGGGGTTCTTGGTCGTCTTGACCACCTCGCCCAGCGGGTCCGGCGGCTGCGCGCGGTCGCGGGGGATCGCGCACGCCCGCGGGTTCGACCGGTTCAGCAGCACGCAACTGGTCGAGCGGACGTCCCGGTTGTACGGCGGGTCCGCGAACACGAACACCCGCGTGCCCGTCGCGGTCCACTGGGACCACCACGGTTCGAGGCCGTCGCGGTACTGCTCGGTCTGGCTGCGGCCGCTGCCGTCGTCCACGAACTCCTGGCGCGAGAAGAACGACATCAGCACCATCGCCGGCCGGTCGCCGGTGATCACCGGGCTCAGCTGCGCCGTCCAGTCCCGGCAGCGCAGGATGTCGCGCGGGCCCGCCTGGCTGCGGTAGCCGGTGAACTTCACGTCGGCGAACGGGCAGCCGCCCAGGATGCCGATCTTGAGCAGCCACTTCTCCTTGCGCGCCACCTCGAACACCGGGGTCTGCCACTGCTCGGCGTGCGAGTCGCCGAGCAGCCAGACCGTCCTGGTCGGCTCCCCGTCGCCGCTGAAGTCGCAGACCTTGATCGTGGCCTTGCCGTCGATCTTGAAGAAGTCGGTTTCCTCGCACTCCGGCGCGAGCCGCCAGTACTCGTTCACCGGGCCCATCTCCGGGACGCGGGCCGGGCCGAACGGGTCGGGGCAGCCGTTGGCGCCGATCATGGCGGCGGCGCCGTGGCAGGCGTCGCCCTTGCCCGTCTGCACGTTCTGCTCGGCGGCGGCGACCTGCCGGTGGTAGTTCGCCTGCAACCCGCCCGCCAGGACCTCGACGACCAGCAGGCCGGCGATCATGGCGGCGAACGTCAGCCTGGTGTTGCGGACCAGCGGGACGAAGGTGCGGGCGCGGTCCTCGACGAGCACCTTCGTCAGCCACGCGAGCGCGAACGACAGGGCCAGCAGCCACAGCAGCCACGCCGTCGTGAGCTCGCCCTTGTCGAGCGCGTCGCCCAGCGCGAACGGCGCGAGGATCACGATCGGCCAGTGCCACAGGTACAGCGAATAGCTGATGTTGCCCACGAACTGCACGGGCCGCGACGCCGTCACCGGGGTGTGCCACTGCTTGCCGGGGCGCAGGCCGGCGGTGATCACCAGCGCGGTGCCGACCGTGGGCGTCAGCGCGAGGGAGCCGGGGAACGGCGAGGTGCCGTCGTAGGCGAACGCCGGAACGATGATCATCGCCAGGCCCAGCAGCGACGCCAGCTCGGCGGCGAAGCGCGGCAGCACCAGCTTCGCGGCCATCAGCGCCACCAGGGCGCCCAGCGCGAACTCCCACACCCTGGCGAGGGTGTTGAAGTAGGCCTCGTTCGGGGACAGGGCGGTGAACACGACGCTGAACACGAGCGACACCACGCCGAGCGCCGCGACGCCGGGCACGAGCCAGCGCCGGTTGCCGCCGAGGGCGACCAGGCCGACCAGCAGCACCGGCCAGAACAGGTAGAACTGCTCCTCGACCGACAGCGACCAGTAGTGCTGGACCACGCTCGCGGCCTCGCCCGCCGCGGAGTAGTTCACCGACTTCGCCGCCAGCAGCCAGTTCTCCCAGTAGAACGCCGAGGCGAAGGTCTCCCACGCGGTCGCCGACCACCGCGGGTACGGCAGCAGCGCGCCCGCCAGCAGCACCGTCACGGCGAGCACGAGCAGCGCCGCGGGCAGCAGCCGCCGGACGCGGCGCGCGTAGAACGTGCCGAACCGCACGCGGCCGGTGCGGGCGATCTCGCGGGCGAGGTGCGAGGTGATCAGGTAGCCGGAGATCACGAAGAAGACGTCGACGCCGATGTAACCGCCGGTCATCGCGTTCGGCCAGAAGTGGTTCACCACCACGGCGAGCACCGCGATCGCCCGCAGCGCCTGGACGTCGGTGCGGAAACCGGGGGCTCTGGGCGTCCGCGGGCTCGCGCTCAACAGCCGTTTCGCCTGCGCGACGCGTGCATGGACGGTAGTGCTCATGACTGCCCGGATCCCCCTGTCAGAACAAGGGGATCGTAACTCAGCGCGCCCGCCGATCGGCTGAATGCGATGAGGCGGTGGTCACCGCCAGCTCGGCAGCCAGAGCTGCTGCTGCCACAGCTCCGGGGTGATCGGGTTGCCGTTCAGGATCGGCCACAGCCACACGAAGTTCGCGACCACGATGCCGATGTACAGCGCCACGACCAGCAGTCCGGTGCCCCGCCGCTCCGGTCCCGCGGTCCTGCGGCCCAGGATCTCGCCCAGCGCCAGCACGATCAGCAGCACCAGGAACGGCGCCATCGGCGTGACGTAGAAGAAGTACATCTGCCGGTCGAGGTTGAGGAACCACGGCAGCAGGCCCGCCGCGTAGCCGACCAGCACGCCCGCGTAGCGCCAGTCCATCCGGCCGACGGCCCGGAAGATCGCCCAGCCGAGCACCGGGAACGCGAGCCACCACATCGCGGGCGTGCCGATCAGCATGATCGCGCCGAGGCACGACGCCGCGCCGCAGCCCGTGACGGAGTTGTCGTAGTAGTAGAGCATCGGACGCAGGCCCATCGGCCACGTCCACGGCTTGGACTCCCACGGGTGCCGGTTGGTGTCCGAGGTGACCAGTTCGACGTGGAACTTGTAGACGTTCTTGGCGTTGTACCAGAGCGCCTGCAGCACGTCCGGGACGTAGGCGATGTCCTGGACCTTGCCGCCGACCACGTGCCGGTCGACGCCGGTCTCGCTCGCCATCCACGGCAGCCAGGTGGCGAGGTAGGCGAGCACCGGGATCGCGACGAGGCCGCCCAGCGACGGCAGCACGTCCTTGGCGAGCGAGCCGAGCCACGGCTCCTCGACCCCGGCCGCCCGCCGCGCCAGCGCGCTCCAGATGACCGTCAGCAGGCCGAACGCGGCGATGTACCAGATGCCGGACCACTTGATGCCGCACGCCAGACCCAGGCACACGCCCGCACCGAAGCGCCACCAGCGGAAACCGAGCCACGGCCCGAAGGCCGAGTTGTTGATGAAGCCCTCGCGCACGGCCACCGCGAGCCGTTCCCGCACCTGTTCGCGGTCGACGACCAGGCAGCCGAACGCGCCGACGACGAACAGCGCCAGGAAGATGTCGAGCATGCCCATCCGCGACTGGACGTGCGAGACGCCGTCGGCGATGAGCAGGACGCCCGCCAGCGCGCCCAGCAGGTCCGAGCGGGTCAGGCGGCGCGCGATCCGCACGATCAGCAGGATCGTGATCGTGCCCGCGAGCGCCGAGGCGAACCGCCAGCCGATGCCGTCGTAGCCGAAGAGGTCCTGGCCGAACGCCATGAGCTGCTTGGCCAGCGGCGGGTGGACGATCAGCTCGTAGCCGGGGTTGTCCTCGTAGCCGCCGTTGCGCAGCACCTGGGCCGACTGCGGCACGTAGTGCTTCTCGTCGAAGATCGGGGTGCCCTTGTCGGTCGGGTACCCGAGGTTCCAGAACCGGACGAAGGCGCCGATCAGCGTCACGACGATCGTGACGAGCCATCCGCGCAAGCGGTCTCCGGACGGCGGCGGGTCGAGGGCGGCCGCGCGATCCGAGCGCGGTTCCTCGACGACGACGGGCGCCTCTCCTGGCTGCACGAGGACTGTCACGCCGCCGATCGTAGGGTGAAGCCCGTGAGTCCTGTATCCGGTTCAGGCCGTCTGGTTCTGGCAGCCACCCCGCTCGGCGACATCCGCGACGCTTCCGCGCGGCTGGTCGAGGCCCTCGAGACCGCCGACGTGATCGCCGCGGAGGACACCCGCCGGCTGCACAGCCTCGCGGCCGCGTTGCAGGTCAAGCCGTCCGGCCGGGTGATCAGCTTCTACGACCAGGTCGAGACCGCCCGCCTGCCGGGACTGCTCGAGTCGTTGCACAACGGCGAGACGGTGCTGCTGGTGACGGACGCCGGCATGCCGAGCGTGTCCGACCCCGGCTACCGGCTCGTCGACGCGTGCGTCGAGCAGGACATCAAGGTCACGTGCCTGCCCGGCCCGTCCGCCGTGACGACCGCGCTCGCGCTGTCCGGCCTGCCGAGCGACAGGTTCGCCTTCGACGGCTTCCCGCCGCGCAAGTCCGGTGAGCGCAAGCGTTGGTTCGCACCGCTCGCCACGGAACAACGCACCGTCGTCTTCTTCGAGGCACCCCATCGGCTCGCCGCGACCCTCGCGGACGCCGTCGAGGTGCTCGGGCCGGACCGCCGCGCCGCCGTGTGCCGCGAGCTGACCAAGAAGTACGAAGAGGTCGTGCGCGGGTCGTTGGCCGAACTCGCCGAGTGGGCCGTGGAGGGCGCACGCGGCGAGATCACCGTGGTGCTCGGTCCCGCGCCCGTCGAGGACGCACCGGACCTCGACGCGCTCGTCGCCGAGGTCAGGCAGCGGGTCGCCGACGGGGAGCGGATGAAGTCGGCCGCCGCCGAGGTCGCGGAGGCGGCCGGAGTCAGCAAGAAGGCCCTCTACGACGCCGCGATCAGGTCAAGCTAACCCCTCACTTCACGGGAACGCGGGGCCCCCGCGTTCCCGTGAGGGGAACGCGGGGGCCCCGCGTTCCCCTCAAGCGGACTCGCGGTGGAAGGTGCGGACGCCGTAGCAGACGCCGGCCAGCACCAGCGCGGACGCCGCGACCAGGCCGAGCACCGCGGACCCGGAGTTGAAGATCGACCGTTCGGCGTCGACGACGTGCGCGAGGGGGTTGAGCCGCGACAGCCAGTAGAGCCACTGCGGGCCGTTCGACATCGGCAGCAGCACGCCGGACAGCAGCATCACCGGCACGATGGTCGCGGACAGCACCGACGCGAAGACGTACTCCAGCTTCACCTTCAACGCGACCGCGTACGACGCGGACCCGATGGCGACACCGAGCAGCGCCACCAGCCCCAGGCCGAGCAGGACCTCGCCGGCCGACGCGCGGAACCCGAACAGCATCGCGGCGAGCACGATCAGCAGGCTCTGCACGACGAGCAGCACCACGTCCTTGCCGACCCTGCCGACGAGCAGCGCGACCCGGCTGACCGGGGTGACGCGCAGCCGTTCCATCACGCCCGTGCGCACCTCCGGCAGCAGCGAGAAGCCCGCGTAGGCGGTGCCGAACAGCGCCATCTGCACCAGCAGGCCCGGCACGAACCACTGCCAGCCGGTGTCGCCGAGCAGCGGCCCGAACAACCCGAGGTAGAGCAGCGGCTGGGCGAGCCCGAACACCACCGCCACGGGATTGCGCAGCACCGGGAGCATCACCCGGACGAAGACGAGCCAGGTGTCACGCAGCACGGGCTTCCTCCCGCAGGGAGCGGCCGGTCATGGTCAGGAACACGTCGTCGAGCGTCGGCCGGTGCACCTGCACCGAGTGCAGCTCGACGCCGAGGTCGCCGAGGTCGCGCAGCAGCCCCGGCAGCGTGCGGTCGCCGTTCGGGACGCGGAAGCTGACCTGCTCGCCCTCGACCACGGCGTTCTCGAACTTCTCCGACACCAGCGACGCCTGCGGGGTGCCGAGCACGACGAGATCGCCGGAGACGCGGTTCTTCAGCTCGTCCGGCGAGCCCTCGCCGACGATCGAGCCGTGGTCGATCACCAGCAGCCGGTCGCTGAGGAAGTCGGCCTCGTCGAGGTAGTGCGTGGTGAGGAAGACCGTGGTGCCGCCGGCCCTGAGCTGCTTGATGTGCTCCCACAGGTGGCGGCGGCTCTGCGGGTCGAGCGCGGTCGACGGCTCGTCGAGGAACAGCAGCCGCGGGTCGTGCAGCATGCCCATCGCGATGTCGAGCCTGCGCTGCTGACCGCCCGACAGCGTGATGACGCCGCGCTCCTCCAGGCCCGCCAGGTCGAACCGGTCGAGCAGGTCCGCGGCCCTCCTGCGGGCGTCGTGCTTGCCCAGGCCGTAGAAGCGGGCCTGGAACTCCAGCTCGTCGCGGACCCGCTGGTCCTGGCCTGCGCCGGTGCGCTGGCCCACGTAGCCGATGTTGCGGCGCACGCCGGCCGGGTCGGACAGCAGGTCGTGCCCGGCGATCACCGCTTCACCGGCGGTCGGTCGCAGCAGCGTCGTGAGCATGCGCAACGTCGTGGACTTGCCCGCGCCGTTGGGGCCGAGGAACCCGACGAGCTCGCCCTCGGCGACGTCGATGTCCACGCCCCTGACCGCGTCCACCGGACCGGCCTTCGTCGCGAACCGGCGCGCGAGGCCGCGTGCCTTGATCATGACTCGTCCCCCTCTAGTCAAGTTTGACCAGAGGCTAGCGAGACTAATCAAATTTGACTAGCCCTCCAGGTTGTACTCGCCCGCCTCCAGGCGCTCGATCAGCTCCTGAGTCCAGCGCACCTGGCCTTCGAGCTGGACGAGCCACAGTCGAAAGAGCTCGCTGACGTGCGCGGGCTTGCCCATCTCCCGCATGGCGCCGACGCCGTGCCTCGTGGGCGCGAGCTGCCCTTCGAGCCCCGCGAGCCGGTTCCTCAGCATCGCGACGGCCTGCTTGCGCGGGACGAGGTTGAGCATCGCCACGCCCGCGGAGACCTCGTCGACACCGGCGGTCGCGTCGGCCAGCGCGCGGGCGAGCAGGTCCCGCAGCTCGTGCTCACCGGCCGGGGTGATCCGGTAGGTGGTGCGGGCGGGGCCGTCCTCCGGCTCCGCGGTGCCAACCGGCTCCAGCAGGCCGTCCCTGGCCAGCGACTTCAGCGCGTGGTAGATCGAGCCCGGCTGCACGTTGGCCCAGTTGTCCGCCGACCACGACTTCAGCTCGCGGCGCACCACGTAGCCGTGCGCCTCGCCGACGAGCTTCACCACGCCGAGCACCAGCATCCTGGTCGCGGACAACAGACCTCCCATGCAGTGGAAAGCGGCTGGCACCGCCTCCGTAGGCTATGCGCATGAGTGCCTCCGTACTGACCGCGGTGGCCTGGCCATATGCCAACGGCCCCAGGCACATCGGTCACGTCTCCGGTTTCGGTGTCCCGTCCGACGTCTTCTCCCGCTACATGCGAATGTCCGGACACCGGGTGCTCATGGTCAGCGGCACGGACGAGCACGGCACACCCATCCAGGTGCAGGCCGAGAAGGAAGGGCTCACCGCCCGCGAGCTCGCCGACAAGTACAACCGCGTCATCGCCTCCGACCTCCAGGGCCTCGGCCTGTCCTACGACCTCTTCACCCGCACGACGACCGGCAACCACTACCGGGTCGTGCAGGACCTGTTCTCCGCGCTGTGGAAGAACGGCTACGTCGTCCCCAAGACGGAGATGGGCGCCATCAGCCCGTCGACCGGCCGCACGCTGCCCGACCGCTACATCGAGGGCACCTGCCCGATCTGCGGCTACGACGGCGCGCGCGGCGACCAATGCGACAACTGCGGCAACCAGCTCGACCCCGCCGACCTCAAGAACCCGCGCTCGCGGATCAACGGCGAGGTGCCGAAGTTCATCGAGACCGAGCACCTGTTCCTCGACCTGCCCGCGTTCATCGACTCGCTCGGCTCGTGGATGTCCACGCGCACCGAGTGGCGCCCGAACGTGCTCAAGTTCTCGCAGAACCTGATCTCCGACCTGCGGCCGCGCGCGATCACCCGCGACCTCGACTGGGGTGTGCCGATCCCGCTCGACGGCTGGAGCGACCAGCCGATGAAGCGGTTCTACGTGTGGTTCGACGCCGTGATCGGGTACCTGAGCGCGTCCGTGGAGTGGGCGCGCCGCAGCGGTGACGACGACGCCTGGAAGGAGTTCTGGACCGGTGACGCCCAGGGCTACTACTTCATGGGCAAGGACAACATCGTCTTCCACTCGCTGATCTGGCCGTCGCTGCTGCTCGGCCAGAACGGTGCCGGCGACAAGGGTGGCGAGCCGGGCCGGTTCGGCACGCTGAACCTGCCGACCGAGGTCGTGTCGTCGGAGTACCTGACGATGAGCGGCTCGAAGTTCTCCACCTCGCGCGGCACCGTGATCTACGTCGGTGACTTCCTGAAGGAGTTCGGGCCGGACGCGCTGCGGTACTTCATCTCCGTCGCGGGTCCCGAGAACCAGGACACCGACTTCACCTGGGAGGAGTTCGTCCGCCGGACGAACTTCGAGCTGGCGAACGAGTGGGGCAACCTGGTCAACCGCTCGGTCTCGATGGCGCACAAGAACGTCGGCGCGATCCCGAAGGCCACCGCCCTCACCGACGCCGACCACGAGCTGCTGCGGCAGTCCCGCGCGGCGTTCGACACGGTCGGCGCGCACCTGCGCCGCTCGCGGTTCAAGCAGGCCTCCGGCGAGGCCATGCGCGTGATCTCCGCGGCGAACAAGTACCTGTCCGACCAGGAGCCGTGGAAGCTCAAGGACGACCCGGACCGCCGCGACTCGGTGCTGCACACGGCGCTGCAGGTCGTGCAGGACGCGAACACCCTGATGACGCCGTTCCTGCCGCACTCGGCGCAGAAGGTGCACGAGGCGCTGGGCGGCACGGGCGTGTGGGCGGCGCAGCCGGAGATGACCGAGGTCACCGACCTCGACGTGCCCGACCGCGCGTACCCGGTGCTGACCGGTGACTACGCCGGTGAGCAGGCCCGCTGGGAGTCGACGCCGATCGAGGTCGGCAGGCCGCTGGGCAAGCCGTCGCCGCTGTTCGCGAAGCTCGACCCGGAGCTCGGCGAAGTCGGCCCGGAGTGGGCTCCGATCGTCAAGTGACGGACAAGCGTGAACGACCGCCGGTGCCGGAGGCCCTTCCGGCACCGGTGATCGACGCCCACACCCACCTCGACGCGTGCGGGGCCGTCGACGCCGCCGACGTGGCGGTGCTGCTGGACCGCGCGAACGCCGCGGGCGTCTCGCACGTGATCACCGTGGCGGACGACCTGAAGGCCGCGCGGTGGGCCGCCGAGGCGTCCACTTGGGACTCGCGGGTCTACGCGGCGGTGGCCGTGCACCCGACGCGCACCTCGTCGTTCGGCGACGCCGAGAAGGCCGAGCTCGAGCGGCTCGCGGCGTTCGACCGCGTGGTCGCGATCGGCGAGACCGGTCTGGACTACTACTGGGACTACTCGCCGCCGGCCGCCCAGCAGGAGGCTTTCCGCTGGCACATCGACCTGTCCAAGCGGGTCGGGAAGCCGTTGATGATCCACGACCGGGACGCGCACGAGGACGTCCTGAAGATCCTCGACGCCGAGGGCGCACCGTCCACTGTGGTCTTCCACTGCTTCTCCGGCGACGCCGACTTCGCGCGGCGGTGCGTCGACGCGGGACACGTCCTGTCGTTCGCGGGCCCGGTGACGTTCAAGAACGCCCGCGCACTGCGGGAAGCGGCTCTGCTGGTGCCGCGGGACCAGCTCTTGGTGGAGACGGACGCGCCGTTCCTGACGCCGCACCCGTTCCGGGGACGGCCGAATGAACCTTATTGTGTGAATTACACAGTTCGAGACCTGGCCGCGCTCCGCGCCGAAGATCTTTCTGAACTGTGCTCCGCGGTCACCCGTACTGCTCAACGAGTGTTCGGGCTGGACCACTGAGATGAGGCTTGGGACGAACGGAGCACAGGGGTTGCTCCCACCACGCGGTGACCGATGTCACAACATCGGCACGGGTGTTTGCGCAACGTCGGTGACCCCGTTACTGTCCCGTGACCGTGCCACCTGAACCGACCCTGTCGGTTCGGAGCACGCCCGCAGTCGGGGCGGGACCGAAGCCAGAAGCGCGAAGAAGCGAGACCACGTAGGAGGAGTTGCCGGGAACCTTCGAGCTCCAACTCGAAATTTCTTGTCAACACCAACTGTGCGGTGGCCTCGAGCTTCCGCAATGGAGGTATCGACCCAGTGTCTGGAAGCGACAGTTCTGCCGCTCCGTACGACTTCAACGACGACACCGACTGGTTCACGCCGGTCAAGGTGGACACGGCCGTTGGACTCGTCGACCCCCACCCGAGCTTTCCCGCCGGTGCGCTGACCATCACGCCCGCGGACGTGCTCGAGGTGCTCGGCCCGGACGCCGACGACCTGCTCGCCACGGCCAACGTCGACGTCGACGAGCTGATCCGGCTCATCAACGCCGAGACGACGATCATGCCGCCCCTCGTCCTCCCGTCGGAGGAAGAGGAGAAGAGCGACCCCCAGGTGCTCGTCGCGGCCGCGACGAGCTGGAAGCGCCGCTTCCTCAAGGGCGCGGTCGCCGCGGTCCTGGTGTCGATCTCCGGCGGTGGCGTCACCGCGATGGCGATGGACAAGTCGCTGACCGTCGAGGTCGACGGCGCGCTGCAGACCGTCCACTCCTACGAGGGCACGGTCGGCGAGGTCCTGGCGGAGGAAGGCATCGTCGTCGGTGAGCACGACGCCCTGTCGCCCTCGCTGAACGCCCCGATCTCCGACGGCGGCAAGATCAGCCTCGACCGCGGCCGCCTCGTCAAGATGAGCGTCGACGGCCAGGCCCGCGAGGACTGGGTCCGCTCGGTCACCGTCGAGGAGGCCGCGCGCCAGATGGGCGTGCCGACCGAGGGCGCGTGGTTCTCCGCCCCCGGCACCCAGGACATCCCGCTCGAGGGGATGAACGTCGAGGTCAAGACCCGCAAGAACATCAAGCTGTTCGACGGCGCGAACCCGGTCCGCGAGGTCCAGACCACCGCCCTCACCGTCGACGAGCTGCTCAAGAGCGAGAACATCGCCCTCGGTGCCGAGGACGCCGTCACCTCCGGTGCCGACGTCCGCCTGGCCTCGGGCGCCGAGGTCTACATCTCCCGCACCGGCGTCACGGTCATCAACGTGACCGAGCCGGTGGCCGCGCCGGTCGAGAAGACCAACGACCCGAACATGAACGCGGGCGAGCAGAAGGTCCTCGACCCCGGCACGCCGGGTGAGCAGGTCTCCCAGTACCGCGTGACGGTGAAGAACGGCAAGGAGATCAGCCGCGAGAAGATCGGCGGCAAGGTCACCAAGGAGCCGAAGCCCAAGAAGGTCGTCGTGGGCACCAAGCCCCTGGCCGGCGGCGAGGTCTGGGACCGCCTCGCCAAGTGCGAGGCAGGCGGCAACTGGGCCATCAACACCGGCAACGGCTACTACGGCGGCCTCCAGTTCAACAAGAGCACCTGGGACGCCTACGGCGGCGGCGTGTACGCGGCCTTCCCGCACCAGGCCACCCGCGAACAGCAGATCGCCATCGCCACCAAGCTGCGCGACGGCCGCGGCGGCACCTACTCGGCGTGGCCGGGCTGCCGCGCGAAGCTGGGCCTGCCGTAAACCCGCACCACCTCTCGCGCGACCTGGCGAAGGCCGCTCCTGTTGGCAGGGGCGGCCTTCGTCGTTTCCAGGGCAACGCGTGACGGCGAGTGGGCGAAGATCGGCAGGAGCAAGACCCGCCACGACAGGCTGACGCAGGGGAGCGAGCCGACCCGCGCGCCACCAAGCCGAACCCGTCCGCGCAAGCCGTCCACCGCCCAACCGGCGCCGCCCCCACCGGTCCCGCAGCGGGCTGCCTCCGTCCGCGCTACCCGTCACCCGTGCCGCCTCGCCCGACGCCACCCCTGCACCGCCATCCACCCCGCCCATGCCCCCAACCCCCACAACCACGCTGGTGCGAGAATGCACAGGTGAGCCTGTTGGGACCTGCCGAAGTCCGCCGTCTAGCCGAAGAGCTGGGCATCCGCCCCACCAAGAAGCTGGGCCAGAACTTCGTCCACGACCCCAACACCGTCCGCAAGATCGTCGCCGCCGCCGGCCTCACGCCGCGGGACGTCGTCCTGGAGGTCGGTCCCGGCCTGGGCTCGCTGACCCTCGCCCTCCTCCCCGCCGCCGAGCAGGTCGTGGCGGTGGAGATCGACCCACCGCTGGCGCACCGCCTCCCGCAAACCGTGGCGGAGATGGACCCGGAGAACGCCGGGAAGCTCCACGTGGTCCTCGAGGACGCCATGAAAGTCACCCAAGAAGACCTGCCGGTGCAACCCACCGCGATCGTCGCGAACCTGCCGTACAACGTCGCGGTGCCGGTGGTCCTGCACCTGCTGAGCGAGCTCCCGACCCTCGCGAAGGGGCTCGTGATGGTCCAGGCCGAGGTCGCCGACCGCATGGCGGCCAAGCCCGGTGGCAAGATCTACGGTGTCCCCAGCGTGAAGCTCGCCTGGTACGCGGAGGCGAGGAAGGCCGGCGCGGTCGGCAAGAACGTGTTCTGGCCCGCGCCCAACGTCGACTCGGGACTGGTTGCCTTCCGGCGCCACGAAAAGCCGTTGTCCGATGTGGACCGGAAGAGGCTGTTCTCGATCATCGACGCCGCTTTCGCGCAGCGCCGCAAGACCCTGCGGGCGGCTCTCAAGGGGTGGGCCGGCGCGTCGCGCGACGTCGACGAACTGCTCCGCGAGGCGGGCGTCGATCCCCAGCTGCGGGGCGAGCAACTCAGCGTGATCGACTTCATCCGGATAGCCGAGGCCTGAGCCGGGGATCCTTCGGCCAACAGTGTGATCTGTCGAACGAATCGGAATCTGGCTTGCGCAACCGAACGTCCGTCCGGTTGACTGCAACTGCCATCCGGAGCGACTGAGAGACCTGGCTCTACGACGTCGCAGCAACCACCCGCTGGATGCGGGCAGGTGCTAACGCCAGGACCGATGGAGGATCACATGGGTACCACGCGAATGCTGACGCGCCGTCGAGTCGTCGACCAGTGCCGTCGCACCGCTTCTGCATGTCGTCGCCACCTCGTCTAAGGCGCCTTCTCACAGTCCTTTGACGCGCACTCAGCCATCGAGTGGCGCACACCTGAGCAGAACTCCGACCACGCACCCCTGAACCAGGGGGAGTGCGTCGTCGCGCGCAGCCGTGGAGCACAAGTGATCACTGTCGAAAACCTCACCAAGTCCTTCCAGGGTGTCAACGCCCTGAACGGCGTGACCCTCGACGTCCAGGCGGGCACCGTGCTCGGTGTCGTCGGCCCGAGCGGGGCCGGCAAGTCGACGCTCGCCCGCTGCGTGGCGCTGCTCGAGCGGCCCGACTCGGGTGCCATCCGCGTTGACGGCACGGACATCACGAGCCTCGACGGGTCGGCCCTGCGTGCCGCTCGCCGGCAGATCGGCGTCGTGCCGCAGGGGGACTCGCTGCTCAGGCAGCGCACCGCGGCCGGCAACATCGCGCTGCCCCTCGAAAGCGCCGGGGTGCCGGGGCCGCAGCGCCGCAGCAGGGTGGGCGAGCTGCTGGACCTCGTCGGGCTGACCGACAAGGCCGGCGCCTACCCCGACCAGCTCTCCGGCGGGCAGCGTCAGCGCATCGCCGTGGCGCGGGCGCTCGCCGCCAACCCGTCCGTCCTCCTCGCCGACGAGCCCACCAGCGCCCTCGACCCCGAGACCACCGGTTCCGTGCTGACGGTGCTCGACCGTGCGCGCGCTGAGCTGGGTGTGACGGTTCTCGTCGTCACGCACGACATGGGCGTGGTCCGCAAGATCTGCGACGACGTCGCCGTGCTGGAGCAGGGCCGCGTCGTCGAGCACGGCAAGGTCCTCGACCTGGTCGGCGACGCCGGGAGCCGCACGAGCTCCGCGCTGCTGCCCGCCGTCGACCTGAACCCGGTCAACGAGAGCAGCTACGACCGCGTCGCGGACGTCGTGCTCGTCGGGTTCGCCGCGGTCGGCGCGCTGCTGCCCGAGGTCGCGAACCGCTTCGGCGTCGAGCTGAACATCGTCGGCGGTGGCCTCACGCGGCTGGGCGAGACGCCGGTCGCGCGGTTCCGCCTCGGTCTGAACGGCGAGCGCTCCGACTCCGCTCTCGAGTGGATCAGCGAAGCCGGTGGCGCGGTGCAGAGGTCCTTGAAGGGACCGCAGGGAGTAGCTGCGTGAGGTCTGCAACACCCTGGTCCGACGTGGTCACCTACCTCGTCGAGGCCACCGGGGAAACGCTGTACATGGTCGGCGTCTCCACCGTCATCGCCACTGTTCTCGGAGTTCCCGTCGGGGTCTGGCTGCAGCTCACCGCCAAGGGCGGGCTGCGGCCGAACGCCGCGGTGCACCGCGTGCTCAGCTTCGTCACCGACCTGGGCCGCTCGATGCCGTTCATCGTGCTGCTCGTCGCGCTGACGTCGGTCACCCGCCTGATCGTCGGTGGCTCCATCGGCAGCACGGCGGTCATCGTGCCGCTGGCCGTGGGCGCCATCCCGTTCGTCGGGCGGCTTGTGCAGAACATCCTGTCCGAGGTGCACGTGACCGTGGTCGAGGCCGCGATCACCACGGGCGCCTCGACGTTGAAGATCGTGCGCAGCGTGCTGATCCGCGAGTCGCTGCCCGCGCTGATCAACGCCATCGGCGTCACCGTGATCGCTCTGATCGGGTACTCGGCGATGGCGGGCGTGATCGGTGGCGGTGGCCTCGGCGACCTCGCTATCCGCGAGGGCTACCAGCGCTTCAACGACCGGATCCTGTGGAGCACCGTGGCGTGGCTCGCCGTGCTCACCACCGTGATCCAGCTCGGTTTCACCCGTGCCGCCCGTGCCTCCGACCGGCGCCGGCACGCCTCCGTCTGACCAGAAGCAATTCTCAAAAGGAACATCATGCGTATTAAGGCTGCCCTGATCGCGGTCGCTTTGACTGCTTTGTCCGCTTGCTCGTCGGCTGGGGGGTCCGCCTCCGACACGCTCAAGGTCGGTGTCTCGCCCGTCCCGCACGCCCAGATCCTCAAGTACGTGGCCGACAACCTCGCGTCGCAGAAGGGTCTGAAGATCGAGGTCGTCGAGTTCACCGACTACGTGCAGCCCAACACCGCGCTGGTCGACGGCTCGCTCGACGCCAACTACTTCCAGACCGTCCCCTACCTGGAGACGTTCACGAAGGAGAGCGGCGCCAAGGTCGACTGGGTCCAGCCCGTCCACGTCGAGCCGCTGGGCCTCTACTCGAAGAAGGTCAAGAAGCTCGACGAGCTGCCCTCCGGCGCCAAGGTCGCGCTGGCCAACGACGCCACCAACGAGGCCCGCGGCCTGAAGCTGCTGGAGGCCAACGGCCTGGTCAAGCTCAAGGCCGTCGACCAGCCGACCGTGCGCGACGTGGCGGAGAACCCCAAGAACCTGCAGTTCGTGCCGTTGGAGGCCGCTCAGCTACCGCGGTCGCTGGAGGACACCGACGCGTCGGTGATCAACGGCAACTACGCCATCGACGCGGGCCTCAAGCCCGCCACCGACTCGCTCGCGCTGGAGAAGGCCGAGGGCAACCCCAACGCCAACGGCCTGGTCACCCGGACCGAGCTCAAGGACGACAAGCGCATCCGCGACCTGGCGGAGCTGCTGGGATCGCAGCAGGTCAAGGACTACATCAAGCAGACGTTCGACGGCTCGGTCATCCCGGTGTGACGGTGTCGGCGACCGGGGGAGGAGTCCGGAACACCAGAACGCCCGTAGGCTGACGTGGTGCTCGCAGTCGTTCCGCCCCCGGTCACGGTTCGCGTCCCGGCCAAGGTCAACCTGCACCTGGCCGTCGGTGACGTGCGCCCGGACGGTTACCACGACCTGGTGACGATCTTCCAGGCGCTCTCGCTGGTCGACGAGGTCACCGTCGCGGTGGCCGACGAACCCGGCGTCGAGGTGCACGGCGAAGGCGCCGACCAGGTGCCCACCGGGGCCTCGAACCTGGCCTGGCGCGCGGTCCGGCTGCTCGCGGCGCACGTGGGCAGGGACCCCGACGACCCGAAGGTCCGCGTCGTCATCCGCAAGGCCATCCCGGTCGCGGGCGGCATGGCGGGCGGCAGCGCGGACGCGGCGGCGGCGCTCGTGGGCCTGTCGTCGTTGTGGCGGCTGGAGATCAGCCGCGACGAGCTGGCCGAGCTCGCCGGAAAGCTCGGCGCGGACGTCCCCTTCGCCCTGTACGGGGCCACCGCGCTGGGCACGGGCCGCGGCGAGCGGATCGTGCCGGTGCTCGGCCGCCACCAGTTCCACTGGGTGCTGGCGTTCGACCGGCGCGGACTGTCCACTCCGGACGTCTTCGACGAGCTGGACCGCCTGCGCGCGGAGGGCGACCCGCCGCGCGTCGGTCCCGTCGAGGCGGTGCTGGAGGGCCTGTCCTCCGGTGACCCGCGCCAGCTCGCCCTGTTGCTGGGCAACGACCTCCAGGCCGCCGCCGTGTCGTTGCGGCCGAACCTGCGCCGCACCCTCCGCGCGGGCGTCGACGCCGGCGCGCTGGCCGGCATCGTGTCCGGCTCCGGGCCCACCACGGCGTTCCTGTGCGAGGACGGCGACACGGCGGTCCGCGTGGCCGCCGAGCTGGCCGGTGCGGGCGTGTGCCGGACGGTCCGGGTGGCGCACGGGCCGGTGCCCGGCGCACGTGTGATCACGACCGACGAACCGAAGCCCACCCCGCCCGAGGTCCACGCCTGAGATCCCGTAGCGCCGCACGCGCCCCGGTGCGCTGCGCCCGTTCCAAACGGGGGCGATCCCGAGTTCTCGGGGCGCGTGCGGCTCCTTCGCCGGCGGGGGGAGACGACGACGTGGGCGGACGGCTGCGCCGAGACCTGTTCCGGATGGTCGTGTCGGACCTGGTCGGCAACCACCCGAACCTGCACCCCGAGCGCCTCGACCACTACGCGGGCCTGGTCCGCCGCAGCACCGTCGAGGATCCCGGGTGGACCGCCGCACTGCTGCGCTGGACCCGCCACGGCGCCGGGCTCGCCTACACCGCGCACGCGGGCGCCGCCGAGTTCCTCGCGGCCCGCCTGGCCGCCGGCCTGCACGGCATGTCCCGCCAGGTCGTCGACTCCGTGCTCGCGGAACCCAACGACCCCACGTGGCTGCTGAACTACTGGAGCTACAAGCACGGGCGGGCACTGCCCAAGCCGTTGAAGCGCGGCATCGGCGACGCCGTCCGCCGCCTCTACACCGAGGAGTCGGTGCGCGAGCACGACCACACCTTCATCAGCCTCCGGTTCGGCGACGTGCTGAACCGCGTGCACCCGAAGCCGGTCGACGAGCGCCAGTCCGCGCTGTTCCGGTCGATCGTCGACCGCCGCTACGACCGCAACGCCGAGGAGTGCCGGCCCCCACCCCCGCCACCGCCGCCGCGGCTGCCCCGCGTTCCCGGCCGCACGCTGCTGCTGGCCGACCTGACGGCGGTCGAGCGGTACGGGTTCGAGGACACCGCCGAGACGGTGCTGACCAGGTGTGAGAGGGCCGACGTCGTGCGGTTCCGGCGTCACGGCCTCCCCACCGATCGCGAGCGCGCCCTGCTGAAGGTCGTCCGCAGGAGTTTCCGCCGCCACGACCGGGTCGTCGTCATCACCGAGTCGCAGCAGCTCGACCGGTCGTTGAGCAGGTCGGTGCGCCGGAACGTGCCGCTGCACGTCTGGGACCTGAACGAGCGGGACGCGGAGTGGGCGACGGTGTCGCGGCACCGCTACCGCCACCACGCCACCGGCGCCGGCGCGCTGCGCGCCCTCGTCCTGTTCGAGGCTGGTGAGCAGGGCCTTTGGCCCTGGTAGGTAGCCTGCACGGGGTATTTCTTCCGAAGTCGTGAGGTTTTGATGGCCAACCTGGTCAACCTGGAGACCGTGTCGAAGTCGTTCGGCGTCCGGCCGCTGCTCGACGGCGTGTCGCTCGGCGTCAGCGAGGGCGACCGGATCGGTGTCGTCGGCCTGAACGGCGGCGGCAAGACGACGCTGCTCGAGGTGCTGGCCGGGGTGGAGCCCGCCGACGACGGCCGGGTGTCGCGCTCGCGCGACCTGCGGATGGCCGTCGTGACGCAGCGCACCGAGCTGCCGGAGGGCTCGACCGTGCGCAACGCGGTGATCGACCCGCTCGGGTTCGACGCGGAGCACGAGTGGGCGGCCGACGCCCGCGTGCGGTCCATCCTGGACGGTCTCGGGATCATGGCGCTGGGCCTCGACTCCGTGGTCTCCACGATGTCCGGTGGCGAGCGGCGCCGGGTCGCGCTCGCGGCCGCGCTGATCCAGGACCTCGAGCTGATCGTGCTCGACGAGCCGACCAACCACCTGGACGTCGAGGGTGTGCGGTGGCTCGCGGAGCACCTGCTCGCCCGCAAGTGCGCGCTCGTCGTCGTCACCCACGACCGGTGGTTCCTCGACACGGTCTGCAACCGCACGTGGGAAGTGGTGCAGGGCAAGGTCGAGCAGTACGAGGGCGGCTACGCCGACTGGATCTTCGCGCGCGCCGAGCGTCAGCGGCTCGCGGACGCGGCGGAGGAGAAGCGGCAGAACCTGGCGCGCAAGGAGCTCGCGTGGCTGCGCCGCGGCGCGCCCGCGCGCACCTCCAAGCCGCGCTACCGGATCGAGGCCGCCGAGGCGCTGATCGCGGACGTGCCGCCGCTGCGCGACAACGTCGAGCTGATCGCGTTCGCCAAGAAGCGCCTGGGCCGCACGGTGATCGAGCTCGAGGACGTGACACTGTCCATTCCGGACCGCGTGCTGGTCCGCGACCTGACGTGGCGCATCGGCCCCGGTGAGCGGATCGGTCTGGTCGGCGTCAACGGGTCGGGCAAGACGACGTTGCTGCGGCTGCTCGCCGGTGAGCGCGAACCCGAGACGGGCAAGCGGATCCAGGGCCAGACCGTGAAGATCGCGCACCTGTCGCAGGAGCTGCTCGACCTCGACGGGTCGATGCGCGTGCTGGAGGCGATCGAGGAGGTCGCGAGGCGCGTCGTGCTCGGCAAGTACGAGATGTCGGCCTCGCAGCTCGGCGAGCGGTTCGGGTTCTCCTCGCAGAAGCAGTGGACCCCGGTCTCGGACCTCTCCGGTGGTGAGCGGCGGCGGTTGCAGCTGTGCCGGCTGCTGATGGCCGAGCCGAACGTGCTGCTGCTCGACGAGCCGACGAACGACCTGGACATCGACACGTTGCAGCAGCTCGAAGACCTGCTCGACTCGTGGGCCGGCACGCTCGTCGTCATCTCGCACGACCGCTACCTCGTCGAGCGCGTGTGCGACCGGGTCGTGGCGCTCTTCGGCGACGGCGGACTGACCGACCTGCCCGGCGGCATCGACGAGTACCTGAAGCGCCGGGACTCGGTGCGCGACCGGGAGACCGCCGCGCCCGCCGCGGCCAAGGCGCCGTCGAACGCCGCGGACCAGCGCCTCGCCCGCAAGGAACTGGCGCGGCTGGAACGGCGCCTCGAGGTGCTGCACAAGAAGGAGGCCGAGCTGCACGCCGCGCTGGCCGAGGCAGCGACCGATCCCGACCGGCTGCTGAAGCTCGACGCCGAGCTCCGCGCGGTGCTGGCGGAGCAGGCCGATGTCGAGACGCAGTGGATGGTCGCGGCCGAGGTCGTCGAGGGCTGACCTCCCCTGGCGCGTCCCGTGAGGTCGTCCGGCTGCCGCGGACGAGACCCGCGGGACACGCGCCGGCTAGCGCCCGCGGCGGCGCAGCTCGGCGGCGAGCTGGGGCAGCAGCTCGTCGATGAACGACGTGTCGTAGCCCTGACCGGAGAGCAGCGCGTAGCTGAAGCGCGCCTTCATGACCTCCTCCGAGGTCGCCCCCAGCATGCCGTCGAGCGCGACGCCGATCTCCTCCAGCATCCGGTCGACCTGCGCGGTGCGGTAGCCGCGCTGGCCGGACGCCGCCTGCGGGATCCGCAGCTGCCGCAGGTCCTTCCACGACTTGATCTGGGGCATGCTGCGCACCGGTCCGGAGAGCTGCTGCTCGACCCGGCTCAGGAACGCGTCCACCTCGGTCTCGTCGTAGCCGCGTCGTCCGATGAGCGGACGGGAGAACCTGATGTCGCGGACGTTCTTGCCGGTCAGGTTGTCCTGGCCGAGCAACGTCGCCTCGATGCGGTCGAGGAACGCGTCCACCTGGGACTCCTGGTAGCCGCGGCGGCCGCGGGGCGGGCGGTGGAACGCGACGTTGCGGACGTCCGCCGCGGTGAGCCGCGGAGCGTCGACCGACCTGGGAGCCGCGGGCTTCTGGGCCGGGGCCTGCTGCTGGGGGCGCTGCGCCGGCTGCGGGCGCCTCTGCTGGGGCCGCTGCTGTTGCTGGGGCAGCTGGGGCGTCCTGGCCGAGCGGGCGGGCTGGGGGGCCTGCTGCGGCTGCGGCGCCTTGGGCGGCGGCGCGGTCTCGAACATCAGGACCACGAGGTCGAGGAACGTGTCGACGTCCTCCTCGTCGTAGCCGAACGTGCCGGGCGCGGACTCGCCGAACACGGCGTCCTGCACCTGTTGCGCGGTGAGGTTGTCCTGGCCGCGCAACGTCGCCTCGATGCGGTCGAGGAACGCGTCGATCTGGCCCTCGTGGTAGCCGCGGGTGCCGGGTCTGGGCTTGTGGAAGCGCACAGCGGCAACGTCGTCCGGGGACAGCCGCACCGCGGGTCTGAGCGCCTGCGACGTGGCGTGCGCGCCCTGGGCGGGCGCCGAGGCCTGCTGGCGTTGCGGAGTGGACCGCAGCGTGTCCGCCACGAGCTCCATGAAGACGTTGACCTCGTTCACGTCGTAGCCCGGATCCCGGGTCGCCGTGCTGAACTTGACGTTGAGCACGTCCTCGCGCGTGAGGATGTCCCTGCTGCGCATGGTGTCCTCGACGCGGTCGAGAAATGCGTCCACCTCAGCCGCGTCGTAGCCCCGTTGTCCCTTCGGGGGACGGTGGAACGCGACCAGGGCCACGTCCTGCGCGGAGAGCAGAGGTGCCGGATGCGCGGGCAGACGATGCTGCGCTCCGGGGCCGCCCCGATCCACCAATGACCTCCTCCTGCGTACCTGTACTGGGGAGTATCGCGTTTCACGTGGCATAACGTTTCGCCCTGATGGACCAAAGGACGCCACTACGATCCCGGACATGAGTCAGTTCGTGGATGTGATGCTGGCGACGGCGGCAAACGGCGGGGACAGGGGCATGACGACGGGGGAACCCGCCGCGCCTGTCCGCCGGACCTGGGCCGAGGTGCACGAACGCGCCCGGCGGATGGCCGGTGCGCTCGACGTGGCGCCGGGCACCGCGGTCGCCGTGCTCGCCGCCGAACCCGCGGTGATCGCGCCGGCCGTGCAGGCCGCGTGGTTGTGCGGTGGCAGCGTCACGATGCTGCACCAGCCCACACCACGCACCGACCTGGCCGAGTGGGCCGAGGACACGCTGCGGGTGCTCGCCATGATCGACTCGCGGCTGGTCCTGCTCGGCAGCCCCTTCGACGCGCTGGCCCCCGTGCTCGACCAGCACGGGATCCCGTACCGCAAGCTCTCCGAGCTCGACGGCGAACCGATCGCCGCTCCTGTTCCCACTCCCGAGGATGCCACGGCACTGCTGCAGTTGACGAGTGGGTCGACCGCGGATCCCAAAGCGGTGCGGATCACGCACCGCAACCTGATGGCCAACGCCTCCGGGATGCGCGTCGCGGCGGCACTGGACCCCGGCTCCGACGTGATGGTGTCGTGGCTGCCGCTGTTCCACGACATGGGGATGGTCGGCTTCCTGACCGTGCCGATGCTGTTCGGCCTGGAACTGGTGAAGGTCACCCCCGTCGACTTCCTGTCGCGCCCGACGTTGTGGGCCGACCTGATCACGCGGTACCGCGGCACGATCACCGCGGCGCCGAACTTCGCCTACGCGATCGTGGCCCGCCGGCTCGCCTCCTCGTCGGACACGTTCGACCTGTCCTCGCTGCGGCTCGCGCTGAACGGGGCCGAGCCGATCGACCCGGCCGCCGTGCGGGCCTTCGTGGACGCCGGGGCGCGGTTCGGGCTGCGCCCCGAGTCGATCCTGGCCGCCTACGGGATGGCGGAGACCACCCTGGGCGTGGCTTTCGCGCCGCTGTTCACCGGCCTCTCGGTGGACGTCGTGGACGCCGACGCGGTGGAGGCGGACCGCCGCGCCGTGCCCGCCGCCGAAGGGCGGGCGTTCCCGCTGCTCGGGCCGCCGCTACCGGGGCTGGAGCTGCGGGTGGTCTCCGACTCCGGCGAGGTGCTCGGGGTCCGGGACGTCGGCGAGCTGCAGATCCGGGGCGAGGCCGTCACTCCGGGATACCTGACCGTGGACGGGCCGCTGGCCACTCAGGACTCGGAGGGCTGGCTGTCCACCGGCGACGTCGGGTACCTGGTGGAGGACGGCCAGGTCGTCGTGTGCGGACGCCGCAAGGACGTCATCATCATGGGCGGGCGGAACATCTACCCGACCGATGTGGAGCGTGCCGCCTGCTCGGTCGAGGGGGTGCGGCCCGGCAACGCCGTGGCCGTCCGGCTGGACGCCGGGACTCAGCGGGAGCGGTTCGCCGTCGTCGTGGAGTCGAAGCTCGCCGGGGACGGCGACGCGGAGAAGGACCTGGTCAAGCAGGTCACAGCCCGTGTCGTCGACGCGGTCGGGTTGCGGCCGTTCGCCGTGGTGGTGCAGCCGCCGGGGACGTTGCCGAAGACGCCGTCCGGCAAGCTCCGGCGATCCGCGGCGGCCGCGCTGGTCTAGTGGAAGGCGTTCTGCGCGGCTTCGAGGCCCTCGGTGACGAGGGCCTCGGTCGCGTCCGCCGCCCGGTCGATCTCCAGCGCGAGCTGCTTGCGCTCGACCGTGGAGAAGTCCTTCAGCACGTAGTCCGCGGGGTCCTGGCGGCCGGAAGGACGGTCCACGCCGAAGCGGACGCGGTGGTAGTCCTTGGTGCCCAGCGACTTCGTGATCGAGCGGAGTCCGTTGTGGCCGTTGTCGCCGCCGCCGAGCTTCATGCGGATCGTGGCGAAGGGCAGGTCCAGCTCGTCGTGCACGACGACGATGGTGGTGGGCTTGAAGAACTTCACGGCGCTCGCGACGGGGCCGCCGGAGAGGTTCATGAAGCTGCGTGGCTTCGCGAGCACCACGCGGTGCCCGGAGAGGCGGCCTTCGACGATCTCGGCGCCGGAGCGGTGGGCCTTGAACTTGCCGCCCACCCGGCCGGCCAGCTCGTCGAGGACCAGGAAGCCGATGTTGTGGCGGTTGCCCTCGTACCGGGGGCCCGGGTTGCCCAGGCCCACGATCAGGGCCAGCTCGTCTCGGACCGGATCATTCGGGGCTCGGTCATCGGCCACGGAACCGCAACTCCTGCTCGAGGTCGTCCAGCAACGTGTCGACGGCCTGCACCTGGTACCCCCTGCCCAGCAAGCCGGACGTGGTGCTGAACCGGGTGTTGCGGACCTCGGTCGAGGTCATGGCACCCCGGCCGTCCAGGTTGGCCGCGGCACGGGCGATGAAGGCGTCGACTTCGGCGCGATCGTAGCCGGTGCCGGTCTTCGGCAGCTTGCGCGCGTACAGGTCCGCACCGGTGTTCAGGCCCGTCGGCGGCACGATGCCGTTGCGGACCTGGAACTCCAGCAGGTGCAGGACGCCGTCGACGCTCAGCGGGTCGTAGCCGTTCTGGACCGTGGCGAACCGGACGGTGCGCACGTGGTCCGGGTTGAGGCGGAGACGGCCCGCCAGGGCGTCGGCGATGATCAGCAAGAACTCGTTGACCTGGCCGGGGTCGTAGCCCTGCCGCTTGCGGCGGAAGGTCTTCGACCGGATCTCGGCCGGGCTCAGGTACGGCAACGGCGCGCCTCCCCCCTCGTGAGGGGGTGGCGCGCCGTCTGTGCGGCCCGACGTGATGGGCTCAGCTTTCCTCGGACGCCTCGGCGCCCGGAGCGGCAGCCTCGTCACCCTCGAGCTGCGCCGCGGACGGCGCCTCGTTGACGGCGACGACGAGAGCGTCGGCGTCGGTGATGAGGACGGCGCCCGACGGCAGCGTCAGGTCGCTCGCGTGGATCTGGGTGCCGGCGGCGACACCGGCGATCGACAGCTCGATCTGCTCCGGGATGTTGAGCGCCTCGGCCTCGATCTGGATCGTGGTGAGGTCCTGGGTCAGCAGCGTGCCCGAGGCGGGCTCGCCGGAGATGACCAGCGGCACCTCGACGGTGACCTTCTCGCCCCGCTGGACGAGGAGCAGGTCCACGTGCTCGATGTAGTTCTTGATGGGGTGCGTGGTGACGGTCTTGGTCAGCGCCAGCTCACTCCCGCCGTCGAGGGCGAGGGTGAGGACGGCGTTCTGACCGTGCTCACGGACGACACGGGCGAACTCGAGCGCCGGCAGGGCCAGGTGCTTCGGGTCGGAACCGTGGCCGTAGAGCACCGCGGGGATCTTGCCGGCGCGACGGGTACGGCGGGCGGCGCCCTTGCCGAATTCAGTGCGCTGCTCAGCGGCGAGACGGACCTCGGACACGGTGGGGTACTCCTTACAAGTCTGGCCTTGTACGTCGGGGCGGTGCACAAGTATCAGCGTTGGGTGGTGGCCAGCGGTGGCGAGCAGCGCGGGAATACGTCACACGCGCGGCATCAAGCCACCGCGTCGATCACGCCGAGCTGGGTAGCTCGCCCTCGCCGAGGCAACCCGACCAGTGTAGGTGAGCGGGTGGACGCGATCCTAATCGGGGGTCCGTAGCGCCTCCACCCACCCTTGCCGCACAACGGCACGCGGGGGCCCCGCGTTCCCCAGAAGGAAACGCGGGGCCCCCGCGTGCCGTTGAAGAGGGGGTCAGGCGTTGCCGTCGAACAGGGACGTGACGGAGCCGTCCTCGAACACTTCCTGGATCACCCTGGCCAGCAGCGGCGCGATCGAGAGCACGGTCATGCTCGGGAACCGCTTCTCCGCCGGGATGGGCAGCGTGTCGGTGAACACGACCTCGCGGGCGCCGGAGTTCTGCAGGCGCTCGCTGGCCGGGCCCGAGAGGATGCCGTGCGTGGCGGCGATCACCACGTCGGCCGCGCCCTCGTTGAGCAGCTGCTTCACCGCGCCGGCGATGGTGCCGCCGGTGTCGACCATGTCGTCGATCACGATGCAGAGCCGGCCCTCGACCTTGCCGACCACGCGGTTCGAGACGACCTCGTTCGGCCGCAGCGGGTCGCGGGTCTTGTGGATGAACGCGATCGGCGTGCCGCCCAGCGTGTCGGCCCACTTCTCGGCCAGCTTGGTGCGGCCGGAGTCGGGGGAGACGACGGTGATGTCGTGGCCCGCGTACTTGCCGCGGATGTGGTCGGCGAGCAGGGGCATGGCCCACAGGTGGTCGACCGGGCCGTCGAAGAAGCCCTGGATCTGGGCGGTGTGCAGGTCGACCGACACCAGCCGGTCCGCGCCCGCGGTCTTGAACAGGTCCGCCACCAGGCGCGCCGAGATGGGCTCGCGGCCGCGGTGCTTCTTGTCCTGCCGGCTGTACGGGTAGAACGGCATGATCACGGTGATGCGCTTGGCCGAGGCGCGCTTCAGCGCGTCGACCATGATCAGCTGTTCCATCAGCCACTGGTTGATGGGGGCGGTGTGCGACTGGATGACGAAGGCGTCACACCCGCGCACGGACTCCTCGAACCGGACGAAGATCTCGCCGTTGGCGAAGTCGTAGGCCGACTGCGGGGTCACGGTGACGTTGAGGTGCTTCGCCACCTCCTCCGTCAGCTCCGGGTAGGCACGCCCGCCGAAGAGCATCAGGTTCTTCTTCGGTGTGCCGGGCATCTGCGGGTTCACGGTCAGCGACCCTCCTCTGTCTCGTCCGCGTTCTGCTTCGCGAGGGCGGCTGCCGCTGCCTGAGCCGCGGCCGTTCCTGCACGGCGGCTGAGGACCCAGCCGTCGAGGTTGCGCTGCGGGCCGCCGGACACGGCGAGCGCGCCCGGCGGGACGTCCCGGCGCAGGACGGTCCCCGCGCCGGTGTACGCGCCGTCTCCCACGCTGACCGGCGCTACGAACATGTTGTCCGAACCGGTGCGGCAGTGGGATCCGACGATCGTGCGGTGCTTGTTCACCCCGTCGTAGTTGACAGTCACCGATGCTGCACCGATGTTGCTGTGATCGCCGATCGTGGCGTCGCCGATGTAGGACAGGTGGGGGACCTTCGAGCCCTCCCCGATCTGCGCGTTCTTGGTCTCGACGAACGTGCCGATCTTGCCCTTCACGCCCAGCGACGTGCCGGGGCGCAGGTAGGCGAACGGGCCGACGGAGGCGCCGGCGCCGATCTCCGAGTCGCTGCCGTGGGTCCGCACAACCGAGGCGCCCTCGCCGACCGTCACGCCCGACAGGGTCGTGTCCGGGCCGACGACGGCCCGCGAGCCGATCACCGTGCCCGCGCGGAGCTGCACGTTCGGCTCGATCAGCGCGTCCTGGCCGATCTTCACGTCCGCGTCGACCCACGCCGAGGACGGGTCGACGAACGTCACGCCGGCGCGCAGGTGGCCCTCGACGATGCGGCGGTTCATCTCGGCACCGACGGCGGCGAGCTGCACGCGGTCGTTGATGCCCTCGACGAGCCAGCGGTCGGACGCGATCAGCGCGCCCACGCGCTTGCCGTCGCCGCGGGCGATGCCGAGCACGTCGGTCAGGTAGAGCTCGCCCTGCGCGTTGTCGGTCGACAGCCGCGACAGGCCGTCGCGCAGCACGGCCGCGTCGAACGCGTAGACGCCGGAGTTGATCTCGGTGATCAGCTTCTCGGCGTCGGAGGCGTCCTTCTGCTCGACGATCCGCTGGACGGAGCCGTCGGCGTCGCGCACGATCCGGCCGTAGCCGGTGGGGTTGTCCGCCACGGCCGTCAGCACGGTGACCGCGTTGCCGGCGGAGGAGTGCTCGGCCAGCAGCGCCTCGAACGTGCGGGTGTCGAGCAGCGGCACGTCGCCGTAGCTCACGATCACGGTGCCGCCCAGGTCGTGCGGCAGCTCGGCCAGGCCGCACGAGACCGCGTGCCCGGTGCCCTTCTGCTCGGCCTGCACCGCGACGGTGACCTTGCGGCCGAGCGCCCCTGCGAGGGTCTCCAGATGCTCGGTGACGGCTTCACGGCCGTGGCCGACGACGACGGCCAGGTGGTCGGGATCTGTGCCGGCCGCCGCGCGCACCGCGTGTTCGACCAGTGAGCGTCCGGCGATCCGGTGCAGCACCTTGGGCGTGGACGACCGCATGCGGGTGCCTTCCCCGGCGGCGAGCACGACCGTGCTGACAGGGCCCTCGAGCATCAATGCTCTCCCTAACAGGCTGGGTGGTTCGAAGTCCGCGGACCAGCCTAAGCCTCCGCGGACGACTCCCCCGCCACCGCCGCGACCTGGCAGCCGCCCCGGCGCTTCGCCACGTACATCGCCGAGTCGGCGCGGGACAGGGCCTGGTTGGCGGATTCGCGCGGGCGCAGCGAGATGACGCCGACCGACAGCGTCACGCCGCGCGACAGGTCCATTGGCAGGCCTGCCACCGCATCCACGGCCCGTCCGAGCGCTGCCTCGGCGGCGTGCAGGGGGGCGCCCGGCAGCAGCACCACGAACTCGTCGCCGCCGTAGCGGGCGACCATGTCGTCACCCCGCAGCGCCTGCCGGAGTGTGCTGGCAATCACCCGAAGAACATCATCACCCTCGGCGTGGGAGTGCCGGTCGTTCACGCCCTTGAAGCCGTCGAGGTCCACCAGCGCGATCGAGAAGGGGTCGACCTGACCGGCGATGAGCTCGCTCATCTTGTCGTCGAGCGCGCGCCGGTTCGGCAGCCCGGTCAACGGGTCCTGCAACGCCTGCTGCGCTATCGCGCCGTGTGCGCGCGTCAGCCGTTCGTGCTCGCGGCGCGTCGTCAACGTGGCCACGCGGGACTCGCGCATCGCCCACAGCTCGGCTTCCAGCGCCGCGTTGTAGGCCTGCAGCGCCGACGTCGTGTGCGGGCCGCAGAGGTGCGCGTACTCCCGCTCCAGCGACAGCACCAGCGACGGCTCCGACGTGTCGTGCTCCATCTGCGTGCGCGTGTCGCCGAGGACCTTCAGCGCGTCGTCCAGCCGGTTCGCCTCGACCAGGCAGCGGGCCAGCGCGATCGCGACGATGATCAGCTCTCGCGCGTACATCGACAGGCCGCGCAACGACCAGAGCCGGTCGAGGTGGTCCTCGCTGGGGTTCGTGAGCGCCTGCGCGGCGCCGAGGATCGGCACCTGCTCGGCGGCGGGGAGGTCGCGCCTGCCGGGGTGCAGCGACTGCCGGAACGGCACCTCGGCCGCCTCCGCGAGGCCCGCCGCGAACGCGAACTGCTCGTGCGCCTGCTCGTGGTGGTTCACCCGTTCGAGGCGCAGCCCCCAGCCGATCCGCAGCCGGGTCCGGTTCACCAGGTGCACGTAGATCTGGTGGGGCTGGCCGCTCTCCCACAGCGGGTTGTGGCCGCGGGCGAGCACGTCGTCGGCCATCTCGTAGACGCCGAGCTGCGTCAGCACCAACGCGATGTCCTGCAACGTCGTGGCCAGGAGCTGGTCCCACGTCCGCTTGTCGAAGACCGGGTCGGTCTCCGGCCGCTCGTCGAGCATCATCGCGAGGGCGGCCGCGATCTCGGTCAGCGCCTTGTCCTCGGCGTTGCCCAGCAGGAACCGGCGTCCGCGCAACGCCCGCGCGTCCGCCTCCAGCACGATCAGGCCGTGGCGGCGGCAGTGGGTGAGCATCTCGTCGAGCTGCGGGTCGGACATGTCGACGAGGCCCGGCGTCACCAGGCGGACGACGGCCGCGGCCCTGAGGAGCTGCGCGACGATGCGGGGCTCGCCGCGGCCCTGCGCCTCGGCGAGGATGCGGTCGATCTCGGACGCCGCGTCGAGCTGCGCGGCGAGGTGGCTGCTCTGGGCCACGGCGACGAGCTCGCTCGCGCGGCCCACCAGCCACGCGTCGGACATCTCGTGGTGGCGGTGGCCCACGTTGCCCTGCTCGTCGACCGTTTCCTCGGGCAGCTCCACACCTCCCAAAGAGCGCGACCCGTGCCCTCGTGGCCCTTGCTCCGCCACCAGGATTCGAACCTGGACCATCGGAACCAAAATCCGAGGTGCTGCCTTTACACCATGGCGGAACAGGCGAACTCGCGCCCGCCCTGCGCACATGTTGTCACGACACCCTCTCTCCTTGTCCAACCGCCACTCGTCCGGCTCAGCTCATGATCCCGCCCGCACGCCGATCGACCTGGTCAGGAAGTCGCCGAGCGCGGCGCGGTAGGTGTCGGTCGCCACATTCCACCCCGAGGTGTGCCCGGCGCCGGGGATCTCGACGTACCGCAGCGGCCAGCCGAGGCCGCCCGCCGCGGTCGCGAGGTCGCGCGAGGACTGGGCGGGCACGGTGCCGTCCGCGGAGCCGTGGAAGAGCAGCGTCGGGGGCTTGACCGCCGGCGGGTTGCGCACCAGGTCGAACCGGTCGAAGTCGATGCCGGCGCGCCAGCCGGACACGAGCTCGGCGACGGGCGTGAGCCACGTGGGCACGCCCCGGTTGCGCGCCTGGAGGTCCAGCGTCTGCGTCCAGTCGGTGACGGGGGAGTCGAGCACGACCCCGCGGACCAGCGCCGCGGAGCTGGACCGGGCCAGCGTCTGGCCGATGATCGCGCCGCCCATCGACCACCCGTAGAGCACGACGTCCCGCGCTCCCCTCGACCGGGCGTACCCGATGGCGGCCTCGACGTCGCGCCACTCGGTGTCGCCGAGGTGGTAGAGGCCGTCGGGCGAGGCGGGCGCGCCCGCGTCGTTGCGGTAGGTGATCAGCAGAACGGGTAACCCGGCACCGTGGAGCTGAGGAACCACCCGCAACGCCTCTTCGCGCGAGGCGCCCCGCCCGTGCACCGTGATGACCCACGTGTCCCGCTCCGCGGGCACGAACCAGGCGGGCAGGTCGCCGAGCTCGGACGGCACGGCGACCTCGCTGTGGACCAGCCCGAGGGCGGTCTTCGGGTCGCCCTCGTGGACGTTGCTCTCGACGCGCACCCTGGTGCCCTCCGGCGGCGCGGCGCCTTCGAGCAGCGGGCGTTCGACGCGCCCGTTCCCGCGCGCGGCGACGCCGCCGACCTTGGCGGCGCCGCCGGGCCAGACGAGGCCGAACGTGCCGCGCCGCGTGGTCGCCTCCGACTCGGCGAGCACCACGTTCCCGCCGTCGGCGCCGAGCGCGGTCTCCCGGTGGTCCCGCGGCGCCGGGGCCGGTTCGAGCAGCTCGCCGCTGTAGTACCAGCCGACGCCGCCCAGGGCGGCCGTGACCAGCACGAGCACGGTGAGCAGCGAGGTCAGGGCGATCCGGGTGATCTTGCGGCTGGCCATCTCCCGATGATGCCGCGCCGCGCCCGGGACGCCGGGCGACACAGCGCGGGCAACCTGAGAACTGGCCGTGATTTCCACGTCGCGTGTGGCGGAGCGGGCCGAGCTAACTTACGCTTCCGTAAGTTACGGTTCCGTAGGTTCCACGCCTCCGGACGTCCTCCGACCCCCTCAGAGGTACCTGCATGACCACGACGATGGACCGGTCCACCGACCAGGGCCCCAAGCCGTTGTTCGACGGACGACGCAGCAACGCCGAGCAGCTCGGCGTGTACGTGTTCGTCATCGTTCCCTTCCTCGCGTTGCTCGCCGCCGTGCCCTTCGCGTGGGGATGGGGCCTGGGCTGGGTCGACGTGGCCCTTTTCGTCGCCTTCTACTACCTCTCGGGCCTCGGCGTGACGATCGGCTACCACCGGTTCTTCACGCACGGCTCGTTCAAGGCCAACCGCGCGCTGAAGATCGGTCTCGCCATCGCGGGCTCGATGGCGTTGCAGGGCCCGGTCATCGACTGGGTCGCCGACCACCGCCGCCACCACGCGTTCTCGGACCGCGAGGGCGACCCGCACTCGCCGTGGCTGTTCGGCACCGGTCCCGCGGCGCTCGCCAAGGGCTTCTGGCACGCGCACATGGGCTGGCTGTTCGACCGCGACAAGACCAACCACAAGCGCTTCGCCCCCGACCTGCTGGCCGACAAGGACATCGTCTGGGTCGACAAGCACTTCGTGCTGTGGACGACGATCTCGCTGGCCGCGCCGGGCGTCCTCGGCGGTCTGCTCACGTGGTCGTTCTGGGGCGGCCTGACCGCGTTCTTCTGGGCGGGCCTCGTCCGCGTCGCGTTCCTGCACCACGTCACGTGGTCGGTCAACTCGATCTGCCACATGGTCGGCGACCGGCCGTTCGCCGCGCGGGACCGTTCGGCCAACGTCTGGGCGCTCGCGATCCTGTCGTTCGGCGAGTCGTGGCACAACCTGCACCACGCCGACCCGACCTCCGCTCGGCACGGCGTGAAGCGCGGCCAGATCGACACCTCCGCCCGCCTGATCTGGCTGTTCGAGAAGCTCGGCTGGGCGTGGAACGTGCGCTGGCCGAGCGAGCAGCGCCTGGCCAGGATCAGCGTCCGGAAGTGACCTGCGTAGGCTGATTCGGTGGCCAGGGTCAGGATGACGGGCAAGGAACGCAGAGAACAGCTCCTGGACGTCTCCCGCGCCCTGTTCGCCGAGAAGGGCTTCGAAGCGACCTCGATCGAGGAGATCGCGCTGCGCGCGAGCGTGTCGAAGCCCGTCGTGTACGAGCACTTCGGTGGCAAGGAAGGCATATACGCCGTCGTTGTCGACCGTGAGATGCAGCGCTTGATGGATCAGATCGTGACAGCGCTGGACGGCGGCAGCCACCCTCGGGAGCTGCTGGAACACGCCGCCTGCGCGCTGCTCGACTACATCGAGGGCTCGACGGACGGGTTCCGCATCCTCGTGCGGGACTCGCCCGTCGCTTCGTCCTCCGGCACGTTCTCGTCACTGCTGAACGACATCGCGTCGCAGGTCGAGCACATCCTCGGCGTGCACTTCGCCCGGCAGGGCTACGACCGCAAGCTCGCCGCGCTGTACGCGCAGGCGCTGGTCGGGATGGTCGCGCTGACCGGGCAGTGGTGGCTCGAAGCGCGCAAGCCGAAGAAGGACGAGGTGGCGGCGCACCTGGTCAACCTGGCCTGGAAGGGCCTCTCGGCGATGGACCACAAGCCCAAGCTGCGCACCCGTTCCTGAGCCGCGCGCCCCGGTGAGCGCGTGTGCGCCACGCACACATGACTACGTCCGCGGTTGTGCGCCGCGCCCAAGATCAGCCGTGCGGTGAAACGGTGCGGGTGCCCGGGAGCGATGTCCAGGGTGGGGGCCGGGACAGCGGCTCGGAGCCCGCGAGTTCCGGTTCGTCCGTCGAGGGGTCGAACGAACCGGCGACGCGGTTCTCCCGGCTCGGCCGGGTCCCCCTCAGCGGAGGTGGCGCTCGTGTGGCAACGGACCACGCGGGCGGCCGGCCCCGCGGCCTCAGACGCCTCCCGTGAGCCTGAGGAGCTTGTCGTCCGTGCCGTTGGACGTGGTGATGTACAGCGATCCGTCCGGTGCGGTGCGTGCGGCGCGCAGGCGCCCGTAGGAGTCGTCGAGCTCCGCGGGGATGCTCACGTCCTGCACCCGGCCGGTGCCGTCGAGGGTGAACAGCAGCAGCTTCGAGCCCTTGAGGGCGGTGATCGCGAGCTTGCCGTTCCAGAACGCCGCCTGGCAGATCGCCTCGGTCGGCGACCCGGACGACCACACCGCCGGCACCGCGTCCGGGAACCGCTGCCGGTCGGTCATCGGCACGTCCTCGTCGTACCGGTTCTGCGTCCCGCCCTTGGACGGGTCCCAGCCGTAGTTGCCGCCGGCCCGCAGCAGGTTGACCTCGTCGTCGACGTCGGGCCCGTGCTCGGCGGAGAAGACCTGGTCGCTGTCCGGCCGGAACACCACGCCCTGCACGTTGCGGTGCCCGTAGCTGTAGACCCGGCGCTCGTTGGCGTTGCCCGACGAGGCGAACGGGTTGCCCTGCGCGCCCTCGCCGGTCTCGGGGTCGATCCGCAGCACCTTGCCGCCGAGGCTGGTGCGGTCCTGCGGGTTGCGGGCCTGCGCGATGTCACCGGTGGCGACGTACATCGTCCCGTCCGGCGCGAGCGTGGGCCGGCACCCCGAGTGCCGTCCGCTCTGGTTGGACGGCATCCCGGTGAGGAGGTCCTTGACCTTCGTCGCCTTGGTGCCGTCGAGGCGGAACGTCACCAGCCGCACGTCGTCCGCCGTGTTGTAGCAGACGGTGAACCGCTGGTCGTCCGGGTGGATGACCAGGCCCATCAGCCCGCCCTCGCCGCGGGCCTGCACGTCGCCCAGGTCGACGTCCACGGGCGTGACCCGGCCATCGCGGACGAGCTTGATCCGCCCGGGGCGTTCGGTGACGAGCACCGAACCGTCCCGGCGGAACCCGATGTCCCAGGCGTGCTGGAAGCCGCCCGCGACCTCCTCGACCTTCAAGCCCCGCGGCGCGGGGGCCTTCGACGGCGCGGTGCCGCCGGGTTCCGGCGAGGAACAAGCCGTGACCACCAGCACCAGCCCTGCAGCAACAAGTGCGCGCATGTCCCAACTATGCGTTTTGTGCCGTGGTGGTTCCGTAAGGCCGTTCGACGGGCAGCAGCGCACGCGCCCCTTCGAGGTCGTGTGCGCGCACTTTCTCTTGAATTTCATGCGCGAGAGGTGTCACGTCGGTGATGCCGATCGTCCACTCGTTGACGTACATCTCCACGGCCTCACGCGTCAGCCCGATCTGGATGGACCGATGCGGCAACGCCTCGTGGTGCAGGCCCCGTTCGGGATCCCACTGCACGCGCACCGGCGGCTTGCCCCTGATGTTGCTTTCGACGGCGTGTTCGACCGCCCAGTCGAACCCCGTCCGTGTGATCCGCACGGCCAGCACGCGCTCCTGGCCTTCCTTCCGGGCGTAACCGCAGCGGTACATCATCCAGAGGAACGACGGCTTGATCCACGTCATCCGCTCCATCTTGAACGGCGGCACGAACCGTTGCGCCGCCACGGCCGGATCGGCGATCGCCGGCGAGTACGCCTGGTAGACCACGATGGACTGATCGTCGTAGTCAGCCCTGATCTCTCTTGTCCCCACGCGGACAGGGTGACCGCCCTGCCTCCGCCGGATCCACCCGTTTTCGCCGTGGGCGGTGCTGCGGCTCGCGTTCCCCCCGGCGGCCGGATCACCCGATGAGGGGCGGCGGAACGGGTTAAGGTGGGTGGTGAGACCCCTCGTCCCAGGCAGGGGTCTGTCTGGCACTTCCCACTCGACGAGGTTTCCCCCATGCCGTTGCTCGGCCTGCTCGATGGTGTCCTGCCCGACAAAGCCCTCCGCACGTTGATCGACTCCGCCGGTGTTCCCGAGCTGGCGCTCGACGGCCCGCTGGCCGCCCGCCCGCTCGTCGCCGCGGCCCTGTCCACGGTCAGGCCCGTCCTCGCCGTCACGGCCACCGGGCGCGAGGCCGAAGAGCTGACCAACGTCCTGAAGGACCTCGTCGGGCCGGACAAGGTGGCGTTCTTCCCGAGCTGGGAGACGCTGCCGCACGAACGGCTGTCGCCGCGCGCGGACACGGTCGGCGCGCGCCTTCAGGTGCTGCGCAGGCTCAAGCACCCCGAGGGCGAGCCGATCAGGGTCCTCGTCACGACGGTCCGCAGCCTCATCCAGCCGATGGCGCCCGACCTGGGCGAGCTCAAGCCCGTGCACCTGGTGGTCGGCGAGGAGCAGGACTTCGCCGAGCTGGTCGTGCGCCTGGCCGAGAACGCCTACACCCGCGTCGACATGGTCGAGAAGCGCGGCGAGTACGCCACCCGCGGCGGCATCCTCGACATCTTCCCGCCGACGGCGGAGCACCCGTTCCGCGTCGAGTTCTGGGGCGACGAGGTCAGCGAGATCCGGCCGTTCTCCGTGCAGGACCAGCGGTCGCTGCCGGAGGAGGTCACGGGCTTCGTCGCGCCGCCGTGCCGCGAGCTGCTGCTGACCGGGGACGTCAAGCGGCGCGCGGCCGAGCTCGCGCAGGAGCACCCGTCCGACGCGCACCTCGCGGAGATGCTGGAGAAGATCTCCAACGGCATCGCGGTCGAGGGCATGGAGGCGCTCATCCCGGCGCTGTGCCCCGGCGAGCTCCAGCTCCTCACCGACGTCGTGCCGCGCGGCACGCACGTCCTGCTCAACGACCCGGAGAAGATCCGGGCCCGCGCGGCCGACCTGGTGCGCACGGGCCAGGAGTTCCTCGAGGCGTCCTGGATGGCCGCCGCGTCGGGCGGCAAGGCGCCGATCGACCTCGGGCGCAGCGCCTACCAGGGCCTCGGCGAGATCGCCGGGCACGCGAAGGGCAGCGACCGTCCCTGGTGGACGCTCAGCCAGCTCACCACCGACGCGCCGGACGTGGTGCACCTCGACGTCAAGCCCGTCGAGGCCTACCAGGGCGACGTCGAGCGGGCGTTCGCGGACCTCAAGACGCACACCGCGACCGGCGGCGCGGCCGTGCTGGTCGTGCCCGGCGCCGGTACCGCGCAGCGGGCCGTGGAGCGGTTGAAGGAAGCCGACGTCTCCGCGGTCTGCGTCGACTCCCTCGACGCGGCGCCGAAGGCGAGCACCGTCACGGTCGTGCGCGGTGCTCTCGAGGACGGCTTCGTGCTGCCGGACCTCGCGCTGGTCGTGCTCACCGAGACCGACCTGACCGGTGGCCGCGGTGGAACGTCCACCAAGGACATGCGCCGGATGCCGTCCAAGCGGCGCAACGCGGTCGACCCGCTGGCGCTCAAGGCCGGCGACTTCGTGGTGCACGAGCAGCACGGCATCGGCAAGTACGTGGAGATGGTCCAGCGCACCGTCGCCGGGGCCACCCGCGAGTACCTCGTCCTCGAGTACGCGTCGTCCAAGCGCGGCCAGCCGGGGGACCGGCTGTTCGTCCCGACCGACCAGCTCGACGAGGTGTCGCGGTACGTCGGCGGCGAGCTGCCGACGCTCAACAAGCTCGGCGGCAGCGACTGGAAGAACACGAAGTCCAAGGCGCGCAAGGCGGTCAAGCAGATCGCGGCCGAGCTGGTGCAGCTCTACGCGGCCCGGCAGAGCGCCCCCGGCCACGCGTTCGCGAGCGACACGCCCTGGCAGCGGGAGCTGGAGGACGCGTTCGCGTTCACCGAGACGCAGGACCAGATGGCCGCGATCGACGAGGTCAAGGCCGACATGGAGCGGTCCGTGCCGATGGACCGCGTCATCTGCGGTGACGTCGGCTACGGCAAGACGGAGATCGCGGTCCGCGCCGCGTTCAAGGCGGTGCAGGACGGCAAGCAGGTCGCCGTGCTGGTGCCGACGACGCTGCTCGCCCAGCAGCACCTCAACACGTTCTCCGAGCGCATGCGGCAGTTCCCGGTGAACGTCAAGGGGCTCAGCAGGTTCACCGATCCCGCCGAGTCCGAGCAGGTGGTCGCCGGGCTCGCGGACGGCGAGGTCGACATCGTCATCGGCACGCACCGGCTGTTGCAGAAGTCCGTGCGGTACAAGGACCTCGGCCTCGTGATCGTCGACGAGGAGCAGCGGTTCGGCGTGGAGCACAAGGAGCACATCAAGGCGCTGCGCACGCACGTCGACGTGCTGACGATGTCCGCGACGCCGATCCCGCGCACGCTGGAGATGTCGCTCGCCGGCATCCGCGAGATGTCGACGATCCTGACCCCGCCCGAGGAACGGCACCCGATCCTCACCTACGTCGGCGCGTACGACGACAAGCAGGTCGCCGCCGCGATCCGCCGCGAGCTGCTGCGCGACGGCCAGGTGTTCTACGTGCACAACCGGGTCTCGACGATCGAGAAAGCCGCGAAGCGCATCCGCGAGCTGGTGCCGGAGGCCCGCGTCGTGACCGGCCACGGCCAGATGAACGAGGACAAGCTCGAACACCTCATCCAGGGGTTCTGGGAACGCGAGTACGACGTGCTCGTCTGCACCACGATCGTCGAGACCGGCCTCGACATCTCCAACGCCAACACGCTGATCGTCGAGCGCGGCGACCTGCTCGGCCTCGCCCAGCTCCACCAGCTCCGCGGCCGGGTCGGCCGCGGCCGCGAACGCGGGTACGCCTACTTCCTGTACCCGGCCGAGACGCCGCTGACCGAGCACGCGCACGACCGGCTCGCGACGATCGCGCAGAACACCGAGCTGGGCGCCGGCATGGCCGTCGCGATGAAGGACCTGGAGATCCGCGGCGCCGGCAACATCCTCGGCGCCGAGCAGTCCGGGCACATCGCGGGCGTCGGCTTCGACCTCTACGTGCGCCTGGTCGGCGAGGCCGTCGAGGCGTTCCGCAAGCACGCGGGAGCCGACGGGGGCGCCGAGGAGGAGGAGCTCGCCGAGGTCCGCGTCGACCTCCCCGTCGACGCGCACATCCCGCACGAGTACGTGCCGGGCGAGCGGCTCCGGCTGGAGGCCTACCGCAAGATCGCCGCGGCCTCGGACGAGGCCGCGCTCGCCTCCGTCTGGGAGGAGCTCAAGGACCGCTACGGCACGCCGCCGGAGCCGGTCGAGCGCCTGCTCGGCGTGGCCAGGCTGCGGCACGCCTGCCGCCGCCACGGGGTCGCCGAGGTGATCGCCATGGGCCAGAACGTGCGGTTCGCGAAGCTGGAGCTGCGCGACTCCCAGCTCGTCAGGCTGAGGCGCCTGTTCCCGAAGGCCGTCTACAAGCAGGCCGTGGGCACGATCACGGTGCCGAGGCCGACCGAGGGAGCGGCGGGCGGCCGAATGGGTGCACCGCAGCTACGTGACCAGGAGCTGCTGGACTGGTGCGCCGCGTTCCTCGACTCGGTGGCGGGGACTCCCGTGACCGGAGTCACCACGGCGTGAGAGGGTAGATCCTCGTGAGCACTGTTCTGAAGCGTTTCTCGCTGGTCGGTGTTGCCGTGACCCTCCTGGTCACCGGATGCGGCACCGGGCCTGCCAAGGCCGGTTCGGCCGCGATCGTCGGTGGTCAGGCGATCGACCTGGAGACCGTCCAGGACCGCACCGTCACGGTGCTCAAGAAGGAGCCCGCGGCCCAGCAGATGCAGGGCCAGGGCAAGCTCGACCAGGTCTCGCGGCTGGTGCTGGCCGACGAGATCACCCACCGGATCGCCGACCACGCCGCGCAGCGCGAGAACATCACGGTCGACGAGACCAAGGTGTACGACGCGGTGCAGGAGAAGGGCGGGCCGGAGGAGGCCTCCAAGCAGAGCGAGCAGGACGCCACCACGATCCACCGCCGTCAGCGCGACGTGCTGGTCATGGGTGAGCTCGCCCGCCGCAACCTCTCCACGCTCGAGGTCGTGATCGACTTCTTCCAGGTCAAGGACCCGAAGGAGGCGAAGGAGAAGGCCGCGGAGGTCGCGGCCGACTCGGCGAAGATGGCGCGGTTCGTGCAGGAGGCCCCGCGCACCACCGGCGGCCAGCAGGCGTCGGCGGCGAACCAGAAGGTCCGCGTCACCGAGAACCCGTCGCTGGTGCACACGATGCTGTGGGGCGTGAAGCCCGGCACCGTCGTCGCGTTCCCCGCCGACGAGCAGCAGTCGAGCTGGATGGTCGCGCTGGTCAAGGAGCGCAACACCGTCTCGCCGACGCCGGGTGAGGACGACCTGGCCGAGCGCATCGACCCGCGCCTGCTCGCCGCGTTCGGCCTGCGGATCGCGCAGTACCTGGCCGCCGACCTGCCGATCGAGGTCAACCCCCGCTACGGCGTGTGGGACCCGACCGACGCGACCGTCGTCGCCGTCGACGGCGAGAAGGCCGGGTTCGTCGGCGTGGCCTCGACCAAGAACAAGTCTTGATCACCGTCGTCGTCCCCAGCGAGCGGCTCGGCGGAGTCCTGCCCGCCGCCGCCCTGCCCGCGTTGCGCACGGCCAAGGCCGTCTACGCGGGTGAGGGCGTCGCCGCGGAGTCCTGGGCCGCGTTCGGCGTCGACGGGCCAGCGCCCGCCGTCGTCGAGGACGGCGCGGTGGTGATCACGACCGCGCCGGACGCCTACCCGGACGCGCGGGTGATCACGACGCCCGAGCCGATGGGCGCCGCGCTGCTCGACGCCGCCGCCGTGATGCACCGGCTGCGGTCGCCGGGCGGGTGCCCGTGGGACGCGGAGCAGGACCACGAGTCGTTGCGGCAGTACCTGGTCGAGGAGACCTTCGAGCTGCTGGAGGCCATCGAGGACGGCGACCGCGCGGCGATGCGCGAGGAGCTGGGCGACGTCCTGCTCCAGGTGCTGTTCCACGCTCGGGTCGCGGCCGAGGACGCGGACGACCCGTTCGACGTCGACGAGGTGGCGACCGGCCTGGTCGCGAAGCTCGTCGGCCGGCACCCGCACGTCTTCGAGGGCCACGACCCGGCGGTGCACGACGCGACCTCGCAGGAGCACCGGTGGGAGGAGCTCAAGCAGGCCGAGAAGCGGCGCGAGTCCAGTGTGGACGGCGTCGCGCTCGGCCAGCCGGCCGTCGCGCTGGCCGCGAAGCTGGTCCAGCGCACCGCACGGGCGGGTTTCCCCGTCGACCTGCTGCCGGAGGGCGACGACCCGGGAACGACGTTGTTCGCCGTGACGGCGCTGGCCAAGCTGGCGGGCGAGGACCCGGAGACGGAGCTGCGCCAGGTGTGCCGCCGGTTCGCCGCGAATGTCCGCCTCGCCGAGGCGAAGGCGCGGGCCGAAGGCCTGGGTTCGCTCGCGGCTGAGGACTGGCGGCGTTTTTGGCCCTCCTGAACCGCTGAGCGTGGGCTAACGTCGATCACGTGACTTACCTGCGGTATCCGCACCTGCGCGGTGACTTGGTGACGTTCGTGGCCGAGGACGACGTGTGGCTCGCGCCCGTCGGAGGAGGAAGGGCCTGGCGGGCGTCCGCCGACCAGGTGCCCGCCCGCTCGCCCCGGTTCTCCCCCGACGGCACGCACCTCGCGTGGGCCAGCGCGGTCGACGGCGCCCCCGAGGTGCGCGTGGCGCCTGTGGACGGTGGACCGGCGCGCCGGTTGACGCATTGGGGCGTGAGCCGCACGGCGGTGTCCGGGTGGACGCCGGACGGACGAGTGCTCGCCGTGTCGACCACCGGGCAGATGTCGCGCAACCGCAAGCAGGCGCACGCCGTTCCGCTGGACGGCGGACCGGCCGAGCTGCTGCCGTACGGCTGGGTGAACGACGTCTCGTTCGGACCGGACGGCCAGGTCGTCACGTCGTCGAGCTACATGCAGGAACCCGCGTCCTGGAAGCGCTACCGCGGCGGCACGGCGGGCAAGCTGTGGGTCGACCTCGACGGTTCCGGTGACTTCACCCGGATCCTCGGCGACCTCAAGTCGACGTTGTCGAACCCGATGTGGATCGGCGAGCGGATCGCGTTCCTGTCCGACCACGAGGGCGTCGGCAGCGTGTACTCCGTGCTGCCGGACGGCACCGACCTGCGCCGCCACACCGAGGGGGAGTTCTACGCGCGCAACGCCTCCAGCGACGGCTCGCGGGTGATCTTCCACCAGGCCGGCGAGCTGTGGCTGCTGGAGGGCCTGTCCGAGCTGCGCAAGCTCGACATCAGGCTCGGCGGTCCGCGCACCGGGCGGCAACCGCACCACGTCAAGGCTTCCGGCAACGTCGAGTCGTTCAGCGTCGACCACACCGGCCGCGCCTCGGCCGTCGAGGTCCGCGGTTCCGTGCACTGGGTGACGCACCGCGACGGTCCCGTGCGCGTGCTGGCCGACCGCTCGGACGTGCGGGCGCGGCTGCCGAAGGTCCTGGGCGAGTCCGGCCACGTGGTGTGGGTGACGGACGCCGAGGGCGAGGAGGCCCTGGAGATCGCGCCGGTCGGCGGCGCCGAGCCGGGCAGCACCGCGCGCCGCGTCGCCTCCGGCCGGCTGGGCCGGGTGATGTCCCTGGCCGCCGCGCCGGACGGCTCGCGCGTCGCCGTCGCCACGCACGACGGCCGGCTGTTGCTGGTGGACATCGCCTCCGGCGAGGTGCGCGAGGTCGTCTCCGGGGCGAACGCGCACATCACGCACCTCGCGTTCTCGCCGGACTCGGCGTGGCTCGCGTGGTCGCACCCCGGCCCGATCCCGCTGCGGCACATCAAGATGGCCAACGCGGCCGACCTGTCCGTCGTGGACGTGACACCGCTGCGGTTCGCCGACTTCGCGCCGACGTTCACCGAGGACGGCAAGCACCTCGCGTTCCTGTCGATCCGGACGTTCGACCCGGTCTACGACGCGCACGTGTTCGACCTGTCGTTCCCCACGGGCTGCCGCCCGCACCTCGTGCCGCTGGCCGCCACCACGCCGTCGCCGTTCGCCCCGATGCACGGCGGGCGCCCGGTCGGGGACGAGGACAAGGACTCCGAGGACGACGACGAGAAGGTGCCGGTCACCAGGGTCGACATCGAGGGCCTCGCCGACCGCGTCGTGCCCGTGCCCGTGGCGGCCGCCGAGTACGTCTCGCTCAAGGCCGCCCGCGGTGGGCTGCTGTGGCTGCGGCGGCCGTTGCTCGGGGTGCTGGGCGACAACCTGCCCACGCCGGACGCCCGCCCGCCGCGCACGGTGCTGGAGCGGTTCGACTTCGCGAAGCAGAAGACGGAGTGCCTGGCCGACAGCGCGGAGGCGTTCGCGGTGTCCGGCGACGGCAAGCGGATGGTCGTCGAGGACCGCGGCGACCTGAGGGTCGTGCCGACCGACAGCAAGGCGGACGAGGACTCGGCCGACTACGTGGAGGTCGACCTGGCCCGCGTGCGGGTCGTCGTCGACCCGGCCGCCGAGTGGGCGCAGATGTACGCCGAGAACGGGCGGCTCATGCGCGACCACTTCTGGCGCACCGACATGGGCGGCGTCGACTGGCAGGGCGAGCTCGACCGCTACCGGCCGCTGGTGGCCGAGGTGGGCAGCCACGACGACCTCGTCGACCTGCTCTGGGAGGTGCAGGGCGAGCTCGGCACCTCGCACGCCTACGTGTGGGGCTCGGCACCGCACGTGCCGGCGTCGCGCCGTCAGGGCCTGCTGGGAGCCGATCTGGTCCGCGAGGGCGACTCGTGGGTCGTGCAGCGGGTGATCCCCGGGGAGACGTCCGACCCGCACGCCCGATCGCCGTTGGCCGCCCCAGGGGTGGCCGTGCGCGCGGGTGACGCCCTGGTCGCCGTCGACGGCCGTCCGGTCGGCCTGGCCGGTCCCGGCGCGCTGCTGGTGGGCACCGCGGGCAAGCCCGTGGAGCTGACCGTGCGGCCCGCCGGTGGTGGCGAGCTGCGCCGGGTGGTCGTGGTGCCGCTGGCCGACGAGGAGCCCCTGCGCTACCACGACTGGGTCGCGAACCGGCGTGCGTTCACCCACGCGCGGTCCGGCGGCCGGGTGGGCTACCTGCACGTGCCGGACATGATGGGCGCCGGCTGGGCCCAGCTGCACCGCGACCTGCGGGTGGAGCTGGCGCGCGAGGCGTTGGTGCTCGACGTCCGGGAGAACGGCGGCGGCCACACCTCGCAGCTCGTGATCGAGAAGCTCGGCCGCAAGGTGATCGGCTGGTCGGTGGCCCGCGGGTACACGGCGTCCGAGTCGTACCCGCAGGACGCGCCGCGCGGCCCGGTCGTCGCGGTGGCCGACGAGTACGCCGGTTCGGACGGCGACATCGTCAACGTGGCCATCAAGGAGCTGGGAATCGGCCCCGTCGTCGGCGTGCGCACCTGGGGCGGTGTCATCGGCATCGACATGCTCTACACGCTCGTCGACGGCACCATGGTCACCCAGCCGAGGTACGCGTCGTGGTTCAAGGGCCACGGCTGGGCGGTGGAGAACTACGGCGTCGACCCGGACGTTGAGGTGGTCATGACGCCCGCCGACCGCGTTTCCGGCCGTGATCCCCAGTTGGAGAAGGCCGTGTCGCTGGCGCTGGAGACCTTGTCGGCCTCACCGGCCGCTCACGCTCCGGAGTTGCCGCCGCTGGCCTGACAACCCCATCGTGTCACCGGAGAACTGTGACGGACTGTTCCATGTGGACGATCAACTACATGGAACAGTCGTCACCGTTCGGGGGTGTCCGGATGAGTCATCGAGAAGAGCCGCGCAGTGGTCGCGGGTGCTTCGGGGCCGTGGTCGTCGTGCCGTTCCTGGCGCTGAGCGGCATGTTCGCGCTGATCGCCTTGACCGGGTCGCCCGAGGAGTCGCCGCTGGCCGCGCCACCGCCCGCCAGGCCCAGCTCGCAGTGGTGGACGGAGCCGTTCGAGACCGGTGCCGCTCTGTCCACCGTCACCGAGACCGTGGTGGCGCAGGGGTCCGCCCGGGAGGTCCGGGTCACGCGTTCCGTCATCCGGACCTCGGGGTCCGTGGCCACCGTCACCGTGACCGTGCCGGCCACCCCGGCGCGGCCCGCGGCCACCGGGCGGAACGAGCCGGTGGCCGAGGAACCGGAGGGGCAGCCCGGTCCGTCCACTTCGGAGTCGCCGGTGGTCACCTCGGCGCCGTCGTCCACTGTGGAGCCACCGCCGCCCGCGGAGCCCCCGGTGGCGGAGCCGCCTTCCGCGGTGCCACCCGTCGCCTCCACGCCGCGGGCGGAGGAGCCGGTTCCGCCGGTGGCCGAGCCCGCCGAGCCGCCCTGTGATCGGGCCGAGCCCACCGGTGCGGAGGTCCCGCCGTCCGCCTGAGCGCGGGGTCTCACTGCGTCATGCTGGCCCTCGCGTAGGCGTCGGCTCCGCTGAACACGTTCTGGCCGTACTGCACCGAGTTGTTGTAGTCCAGCACCGCCGCCCACCAGCCCTGGCCCGTGCCCAGGTCGCGGGTGCCCGCCGCGCAGAGGTAGTTCGCGGCGGTCAGGGCGGCGTCGTCGATGTTCTGCGGGTCGGCGGGGAGGCCGTCCGCCGCCGCCCGCTTCGCCCAGCGGTTCCAGGTGCCCGGGATGAACTGCATCGGGCCCACGGCCCGGTCCCAGGTCGTGTCGCCGTCCAGGCGGCCGCCGTCGGTGTCGTGGATCGCCTTGACGCCGGGGCCGCCGTCCAGCGGGATGCCGACGATCGGGCGGCTCGGCAGGCCGTTGTCCTGGAGGCGGGCGCCGTTGATGTTGCCGTGGTGGGACTCCACCCGGCCGATGCCCGCGAGGGTGGCCCACGAGATCCGGCAGGCCGGGGCTTCCCGCTGCATGGTGAGGTCGGCCGCCGCGTAGGCGCGGAGGGCTCGCAGGGGGATGTCGGTCTTCCCCGCGACCCTCGTGGCCCACTCGTCCATGGGGTTGGCGCCGGTCACCGCGGCGCTGCCGGGAACCGCCGCGCCCGGCTCCACCTGCTGGAGGGGGACCAGGAACGGCGGCGGGCCCAGGGGAGCGGCGTCCCTGCGGTTCAGGGCGCCCAGACCCCAGGCGCCGGCGGCCACCACGACGATCAGCAGCAGCACCAGGACGATGCGGCCGAGGACGTTGCCGAGGCGGGGGCGGCGGGTCTGGGAATCCTTCGGGGGCGGCGGGACCACGAGACCCAGGCTACGTGCTCCTGCCGCCGGACGAGCGCCAGAAGCGCGGGGGAACCGGCGCCGCGGCCACCGGACCAGCGGGAAGCCTTCGCCGGACGCCGGGCTGGCCGGGCTCGTCCTGGCGCGCGAGTGGTGTTCGCCACCGAGCCGGTCCCGTGACGCGAGATTCCTTCAGGTTGCGTTCGTGATGATCATTGTCAGCGCGTTCGCGCTGGTGACGGGCCTTCCGGCTGCCCGGTGAAAAAACAACCGGCGGACCGCAACCGATGAAGGTCGGGTCCGCCGGCCGGTGCCGGTCGCGTCAGGAGATCGTCTTGATCCGGACGTTGTGGTCGGCCATCTGGGCCACGATGTCGGGGTAGAAGATCCGCTGCGAGCACCTGCGGCCGTTCTCCGCCGGCACGCCGCTGCACTGGCGGATGTCGGCGGGGGCGACCGAGATCGCGGTCAGCGTGCCGCGGGCCACCAGGCGGTCGCCGGGCTGCTGCACCGAGAACAGCGGGCCACCGCTGTCACCGTTGCCGCCGGCGCTGTAGCCGCCCTGGTGCAGGGCCTCGACCGAGTTGTTCACGCAGCCGAAGCCGGTGAGGCAGATGGTCAGACCGGTCTGCACGGCGCGGATGTCGCAGATGGTGCCGGAGAACGAGCCGGAGGTGCACAGCCAGTCGCCCGCGAGCGTCGCGGAGGAGCCGATGACGTCGAGGCCGTACTGGTTCGACTCGGTCTGGATCGAGTCGCCGATCCACACCCTGGCCTGGCCGGTGGCGTTGACGATCTCGCTGTCCGACGACACCGACCGGCTCTCGACCGAGCCGATGTAGTCCAGAGCGCCGTTGGTGAAGAAGCTGCCGGAGTCACCGCAGTGCGCGGCCGTCAGGAGCTTGTCGGCGCCCGTGGCGTTGCTGACCACCGCGAAGCCGCTGCTGCACGCGCCCTGCACCTCGCCGTTGACGTAGTTCTCGATGTACGCGCCGCCCTTGTAGGGCGAGGTGTCCACGAGACGGGACGCGGCGAGCTCGACCTCGCCGGACTCGACCTCGACCGCGACCGAGCTCTGCGGGGCGGACTGCGCCGAGAAACCGGCCGCCTGCTTGACCGCGAGGCCGCTGCCGTCGTACTTCGCGGCGATGCTCTGGATCGAGCCGCCGGCCTTGAGCAGGCGCGCCGCCTCGGCCTTGAGCTCGGCCTGCGAGTACTTCGCGGAGTGGACCTTCACCTGCAGGCCCTGCGCCTTCGCGACGGCGGCGGCCGCCGTGACCTTCGCCGGGGCCTTGCCCTTCCAGTACACGTTCAGCGTCTTGCTGCCGGCGTCGACGAAGAAGCCGCCGAAGCCGTTGCCTCTGTCCACCCGCTCAGCGATCTTGTGGAGCTTGTCCTGGGTGGTCATCAGCGCCTTGACCTCGGGCGAGATCGCGGCCGGGCCGGTGGCGCCCTGCGCGAGCGACGGTGTGGCCGACGCCAGCAGCGCCGCGGTGGCGGTGACCGCCGCCAGTGCCGAAAGTTTCATCATCTTCACTGCGAACCCCTCATGTCGCGGCCGTGACGGCACACCGAAACGAGGGCAGCGCGAACCGCGCTCACGGATGGCAGATCCCCCCAGATCCAGTGCGGCCGTCGAAACGCTGTCTGCGTCCCCCCGGTGGCCTGACAGAAAACTTAGCCGTTCCCGCACTGGCGGACATACGACCATCCGGAGCAACGTGCCGGGAAGTCCACAGTGGACCGTCAGTCGCGGTCGCGTTCGACGGCCATGCGGGCGCGCACCTCGCCGAGAGCCTCCTGGTACTCCGGCGACGGGTTCATCGCCACGGCCATCCTCAGCTGTGCCAGCGCTTCCGGCAGGCGGGCCAGCCGCTGCAACGTCTTGCCGAGCGCGAACCGGGCGTAGTGGTCGCTCGGGTCGAGGTCGAGCACCTTGCGGAACGCCGCCTCCGCCCGGTTGAGCTGAGCGGACCCGAGGTACGCCCGGCCGGCGAGGAGCTGCACCGACGGCGCCTCGCCCGCCTCGTCCAGCACCGGCTTCAGCTCGCGCAGCGCGTCGAGAGGCCGGCGCTGCGCGAGCAGTGCCTCCGCCTTCCGGAACGCCTCGAAGGTGCCGTCCGTCATTCGATCAACGTTACCCACCGCTCACGGGTTCTTCGACTGCCGTCCGGGCGACAGAACTCGAAGGAGTGGCCCGGCCTGCCCGGGCTCGGCCACAGAGGACGACGCCGGTGCCGGGTCACCTGTCCCGGTCCACTCGGGACGTGTCAGGACGAGGCCGCTCGCCAGGCCGAGGCCATCCGCCGGACCGCCTCGGTGAGCACCTCGGGCGAGGTGGCGAGGTTCATCCGCACGAAGCCCGCGCCACCGGTGCCGAACGGGATCCCGGAGTTCACCGCGACCCTGCCGCGCTTGAGGAACGTCCTGGCCGGGTCGTCACCGAGGCCGAGCCCGCGGCAGTCCAGCCAGGCCAGGTAGGTGCCCTGCCCCGGTGACCACCCGACGGCGGGGAGGTGCTCGGCCAGCAGGCCGGCGAGCAGCCGCCGGTTCTCGGCGAGCCCCTCCAGCACCGCGTCCAGCCAGCCGCCGCCCTCCCGGAACGCCGCGGTCTGCGCGAGGACCCCGACGTGGCTCGGCCCGTGGCCCACCTCCTCCGGCAGCCGCGCGAGGTCCCCGGCCGCGGCGGGGCCGGCGACGGCCAGCGCGGCCTTGAGCCCGGCGAGGTTCCACGCCTTGGTGGCCGACATCAGCGACAGCCCGTCGTCCGCGACGCTGAGGTACGGCACGAAGCGCTCGGTCGTGAGCGGCGCGTGGATCTCGTCCGCCACGACGCGAACACCGTGGGCGCGCGCCAGCCGGGTGGCTCCCTCCAGCTCGGCGGCGGTGTGCACGGTGCCGGTCGGGTTGTGCGGGTTGCACAGCAGGTACACCGCGCCGCGGCCAGCCCGCGCGAACGCGGCTTCGAGCGCGGCGAGGTCGATCCGGAACGACGCGTCCAGCGGCGCCTCGACGACGGTCCGTCCGAGCGACGTCACGAACTGGTAGAAGGGCGGGTACACCGGGCAGTTGACGACGACGGGCGCGTCCCGGTGGGAGACGAGCCGGAGCATCTCGACGACGCCCAGCATCACGTCGGGCACGATCGCCGTGCGCTCGACGGCCGGCTCCCAGTCCCAGCGCCTCTTCGCGAACTCGGCGAGCGCCTCGGCGTAGGCGGTCCCGCTGGGGTAGCCGGTGTCGCCGATCGCCACCGCGCCGGTGATCGCCCGCGCGACCGGTTCGGCGAGCGGGACGTCCATCTCGGCCACCCAGACGGGCAGGACGTCCTCGGGGTACTGGCGCCACTTCATGCTGGTGCGCCGCCGCAGTTGGTCCAGGGTCAGCTGACGTAACGGGTTCGCACTGGTCATGGGGCAAAAGCTAGGGGAACCCGGCGGCAAGGTGTTTGCGTTGTTTGCTCATGGACGCCGTGGACCGCAAAATCCTTGCCGAGCTCCAGCGCGACGGCCGGATCACCGTCACCGACCTCGCCGGGCGCGTGCGGCTGAGCATCTCGCGCTGCCAGCGGCGGCTGCGGGAGCTGGAGCGGGAGGGGGTCATCCGCGGCTACCGGGCAGTGGTGGACGCCGCGGCGATCGGGTTCGGCTTCGAGGCGCTGGTGTTCGTCAAGCTGCGGATCGAGACCATGGACGAGTTCGACCGCGCGCTCGCCGGAGTGCCGAACGTGGTGGAGGCCCAGCGGCTGTTCGGCAGCCCCGACTACCTGTTGCGCGTGGTCACCGCGGACCTCTCGTCGTACCAGCGCCTGTACGAGGACACGCTCGCGAAGCTGCCCGGCGTGCGCGGGCTGACCTCGACGATCGTCATGAAGCAGGTCATCGAGCCGCGGCCGTTGCCGACCGGTCCGTGAGACGGGGAAGCAGGAAATCCCGGCGGGTGTTGGCACGTGCATGAGCCTGCGCTTCTCACTGATGGGTCCGGTTCGAGGCTGGCGCGACGACGAGGAGATCAACCTGGGGCCGCGCCAGCAGCGCGCGGTGCTGGCGGCGTTGCTGTTGAACAACGGTGTGTGGCTGAGCAACGACCAGTTGATCGGCATGGTGTGGGACGACCCGAAGCCGAGCGCGGTGATGGCCCTGCGGACGTACATGTACAAGATCCGCAAAGCGCTCCCGGAGCTCGACCTCAGGTCCAAGGACGGCGGCTACGCCCTGCGCGCCGAACTGGTCGACGACTGCCGTGAGGACCCGCTCGAAGGGCTGACCAGCGCCTACTTCGAGGCGCAGCGCGTCCGGCTCGGCGACCAGCGGCTGCGGTGCCACGAAGCCCGGCTCGAACGCGAGCCCGACGTCGTGGAGCTGCAGAAGCACGTCGCCGCCCACCCGTTCCGCGAACGGATGCGCGCTCTGCTGATGCAGGTGCTCTACCAGGAGGGCAGGCAGGCGGAGGCGCTCGAGCACTACCACCGGGCGCGCGCTCTGCTCACCGGGCAGCTCGGGCTGGAACCGGGCCCCGAGCTGCGCGCGATCCACGCGCGGATCCTCAACGGCGACCTCGCGCTGCCGCCCAGGCCCGAGCAACTGCCGCCGGACGTCGACGACTTCACCGGCCGCGCCGCCGAGATCGCGCGGGCGCTGGACGTCCTCCCGCGCACGGTCGGCATCACCGGCATGCACGGCAGCGGCAAGACCGCGCTCGCCGTCCGCATCGGCCACCTCGTCCGGCACCGCTTCCCGGACGGGCAGATCTTCGTGCGGGGACACGACGTCGTGAACGAGCTGCTGCGGGCGGTCGGCGTGGAGAACCCCGCGGGGGACGGGGCGGCGCTGTGGCGGCAGAAGGCCCGCGGCAAGCGGTTCCTGGTCGTCGTCGACGACCTCCAGGACGCCGCCTCGGTCAAGGACCTGCACGTGCCCGGTTCGGCCGTGCTCCTCACGAGCGTGCGCCGGTGGAACGAGCTGCCCGGCGTGACCTGGCTGAAGATCGCGGGCCTGCCCGCGTCCGAGGCGTGCGGGTTCTTCCACGGGCTGGCGGGACCCGCCGTGCTCGCCGCCGAGCCGGAGCTGGTGGCGAAGGTCCTCGCGCGCGTGTCGCACCTGCCGGCCCCGATCCGCGTCCTCGGCGGCAAGCTCGCCGGTCGCCCGCACTGGACCGTCGCGATGCTGCTGAGGCAGATGGAGCGGGAGACCGTGCTGGGCGAGGCCGTCCCGTCGGACTGCCGGGCGGTGCTCGCCCCGCTGGCCAGGGCCCACCGGAACCTCACCGACGACGAGCGGCACCTGCTCGGCTGCTTCGCCCGGCAGGACACCGAGGTCATCAACGTGTGCGAGGCCGCGGCGATGTCCGGCGGTGAGGTCGGGGCGATCGAGCCCCTGCTGGAGTCGCTCGCCGACGTGCACCTGATCGAGCCGCTGGAGCTCGGCCGCTACCGGCTCCCGGCGTTCGTGAAGCTGTGGTTCCAGCTCCGCGCGCCCGTGCTGACCAGTTGATTCATCCGGAATTTATGGCGTGGCGATGCGGCGTCGGCAAGTTCACGGACATGTCAACGAAGGCACTTGAGAACCAGAAGGCACTCGTCACCGGAGCCACCTCGGGCATCGGCCGCGCCATCGCGGTGAGGTTCGCGCAGGAGGGCGCCACCGTCTACGTCACCGGCCGCCGCGCCGAGCTCGGCAAGGAGACCGTCGAGCTCGTCGAGCAGGCCGGCGGCACCGCCCACCTCGTCGTCGCGGACATCGGCGACCTCGACGACGTCCGCAGGCTCGCCCGGGAGGTCGGCGACGTCGACGTCCTGGTGAACAACGCGGCGATCTTCCCGTTCTCGCCGACCCCCGACCAGCCGGTCGAGACCTACGACAAGATCTTCGACGTCAACGTCCGCGGCGCCTACTTCCTCACGTCCGCCCTCGTGCCGGCGATGGTCGCCAAGGGCCGGGGCGTGATCGTCAACGTCTCCTCGGTCGCGGGGCAGATCGGCAGCGCGACCGGCTCCGTCTACCACGCCTCCAAGGCCGCGATGGACGGCCTGACCAGGTCGTGGGCGGTCGAGTTCGGCGCGGCGGGCGTCCGCGTCAACTCCGTGGCGCCTGGCCCCATCCGCACCGACGCGGCCGTGGAGCAGGCGCGCGAGGTGTTCGAGACCTTCGCCGCCAGCGTGCCGCTCACCCGCGCCGGCGAACCGGAGGAGATCGCGGAGGCCGTGCTGTTCCTGGCCTCCGCCAGGTCGAGCTTCATCACCGGCGCGGTGCTCAACGCCGACGGCGGTCTCGTGGTCGCCTAAGGCCTTTCGGTCAGCAGCAGGCGCAGTGACGAGGGCGACTCGACGTGCACGTTGTGGCCCGCGCCGGGCAGGACGACCGGCGCGGGCACCAGCTCCTCCAGGTGCTCGCGGGGGCTCATCGGGTCGTTCTCGCCCGCCGCCAGCACGACCCGCGCCTTCGCCGCCATGATCAGGCCGGGCAGGTCCGGCCGTCCCACCCCGAAGGCCCTCACGTCGAGGGCGGTCGTCCACCCGCCGTCCACTTCGGACACGCCGTGCTCGATCGGCACGCCGGCCGTCCTCGACGCCCGTTCGACGGCCTCCTCCCTGGTCGGGAAGACCTTGGCGGGCCTCGCGGCGAGCGCGGCGGCCTTCTCCAGCTCCTCGTCGGTCCACCGCACCTTGATCCCGACGCCGACGCACGTGGTCACGTCGACCCCGAACCACCCGCTGGCGAGTGCCAGCCCGACCACACCGCCCAGCGAGTGCCCGACGACGGTCACGGGCTCGCGCGGGACCACCCGCGCGACCTCGGCCGCGAGCGAGCCGAACGAGTAGCGCTCGATCCGGGGGGAACGGCCGTGACCGGGCAGGTCCGGCACGAGCCAGCTACCGGGCCAGTCCCGCACGACGTCCCGCCACACCTCGCCGGTCGCGCCCAGGCCGTGCAGCAGCACCAGCAACGGTCCGTTCCCGCCACGTTCGACATGGAGCACGTCAATATCCCGTTCTATGCGGACCGATGCCGAGCTGATCGTCGACCCGGACACGTATACCCGTGGCGTGCCGCACGACGCACTCACCCGGCTGCGCGAAAAGAACGTCGTGCGCGTCGACGACTTCTGGGCGGTCTTCCGCCACGAGGACGTCCGTGCCGCTCTGCGCTCACCGGACGTGTTCTCGTCCCACCGCGGCGCCACGCGGATCCGGGACCCGCGGCCGGAGGACCTGTCCGGTGACTCCGCCGCCGGCCTGCCTTGCCGATCCCGGCCGACGTGTCCGGCGTGCCGCGGCAGGACCGCGCTGCTCTACGACCGGAGCAACCACGTGATCGGCTTCCAGGACTCCGAGTACGCCCTCTCCTCCAGTCCGGCCGGGCCCGGCGTCGGGTATGTGCAGCGCCGTTGTCTTCTGGCACGATTCAGACGACCGGCGCCGGTGGCCCACCGCGTTCCGCAGGTGTCGAGCCCCGGCCGGTCACCTGGCCCAAGTAGGCTCGTCGCGAGACGAGACGCAGGAGAAACAGGGAGCGCAAGTGGCGGTCATCGAGCAGGTCGGAGCACGCGAGATCCTGGACTCGCGCGGCAACCCCACCGTCGAGGTCGAGGTGGCGCTGGACGACGGCACGCTGGAGCGTGCGGCCGTTCCGTCGGGCGCGTCGACCGGTGAGCACGAGGCGGTGGAGCTGCGGGACGGCGACGCCAAGCGGTACCTGGGCAAGGGCGTCGAGCGGGCGGTCACCGCGGTGCTCGACGAGATCGGGCCCGAGCTGGTGGGCATCGAGGCCGTCGAGCAGCGCGTCGTCGACCAGAAGCTCGTCGACCTGGACGGCACGCCGGACAAGTCGCGCCTCGGCGCGAACGCCATCCTGGGCGTCAGCCTCGCCGTCGCGAAGGCGGCGGCCACCTCCTCCGGCCTGGAGCTGTTCCGGTACGTCGGCGGCCCCAACGCGCACGTGCTGCCGGTGCCGATGCTGAACATCCTCAACGGTGGCGCGCACGCCGACACCGACGTGGACATCCAGGAGTTCATGATCGCGCCGATCGGCGCGGAGACGTTCCGCGAGGGCCTGCGCTGGGGCGCGGAGGTCTACCACGCGCTCAAGTCCGTGCTGAAGAGCAAGGGCCTCGCGACCGGCCTGGGCGACGAGGGCGGGTTCGCCCCCAGCCTGAGCAGCAACCGCGACGCCCTCGACCTCATCCTCGAGGCGATCGAGAAGGCGGGCTACCGGGCGGGCCGCGACATCGCGCTCGCGCTCGACGTGGCCGCGACCGAGTTCTTCGGCGACGGCGCCTACACGTTCGAGAAGTCGAAGCGCAGCGCCGAGCAGATGATCGGCTACTACTCCGAGCTGGTGCGCGACTACCCGCTCGTGTCCATCGAGGACCCGCTGTCCGAGGACGACTGGGACGGCTGGGTGCAGATGACCGCCGAGCTGGGCGAGAAGGTCCAGATCGTCGGCGACGACCTGTTCGTCACGAACCCGGAGCGCCTGGAGGAGGGCATCTCCCGCCGCGCCGCCAACGCGCTGCTGGTGAAGGTCAACCAGATCGGCACCCTGAGCGAGACCCTCGACGCGGTCTCGCTGGCCACGTCGTACGGCTACAAGTCGATGATGTCGCACCGCTCGGGCGAGACCGAGGACACGACGATCGCCGACCTCGCCGTCGCGACCGGCGCCGGCCAGATCAAGACCGGTGCCCCGGCCCGTGGTGAGCGCACCGCGAAGTACAACCAGCTCCTGCGCATCGAGGAGAGCCTCGGCGACGCGGCGCGCTACGCCGGTGAGCTCGCGTTCCCGCGTTACACGCCGGAGAGCTGAGAAACTCGAGGCATGGCCGAGCGCGCGCGTCGTCCCCGTCGCCCCCGCGGAGAGCGGGAGGCGCGGCCCGCGCGCGCTCGAAAGCCGCCGCGTCCCAAGGCGCCGTCACGACGTGGCGACGGCACGGGTGGCGCGTTCGGCATGACCGGTACGCGGCGGGCCGCGTTGTTCGCGATGGTGCTGTGCGCACTGGCGTTGAGCATCGCGGTCCCGTTGCGGACCTACCTCTCGCAGCGCGACGAGCTGCGCGACGTGGGCGCCGAACAGCAGAAGCTGCGTGAGCAGGTCGCCGCGCTGGAACAGCGCAAGGCGCAGCTCAACGACCCGGCGTACGTGGAGATCGAGGCGCGCAAGCGGCTGCGCTGGGTGCGGCCGGGCGAGACGCCGTACATCGTGCAACTGCCGGGCGACGAGAGTCGCAACACCGAATCGGAGAGGCCGTCGGGCAAGCCCGCGGCACAAAGGTCTTGGTACGAGGAACTGTGGGAATCGGTGACGCACAAGTAAGTGCTGCTGACCTGGAAACGGTCGCTCAGCAGCTCGGCCGCACGCCGCGTGGGACACGTGCGATCGCCTCGCGGTGCCCTGGCGGGCACCCGAACGTCGTGCAGACGGCACCGCGGCTGCCGGACGGGACGCCGTTCCCGACGCTGTACTACCTGACCTGCCCGAAGCTGAACTCCCTGGTCAGCACGCTGGAAGGCGGCGGGCTGATGAAGGAGCAGACCGAGCGGCTCGCCACCGACGAGGAGCTCGCCGCCGCGTACCTGCGCGCGCACGAGTCGTACCTCGCGGAGAGGGACGCCATCGAGCCGCTGGGCACCCAGGTCACCGCGGGCGGCATGCCGACCAGGGTCAAGTGCCTGCACGTGCACGTCGCACACGCCCTGGCCAAGGGCCCCGGGGTCAACCCCATGGGCGACGAGGCCCTGGCACTGCTGAAGGCGCAGGAGCTCTGGCCCGCCGGCGACTGCGCGTAACCCGGCGCACAGTCAACGGTCAACGGAACCGAACAGACGCTTCACTCCGTCTTGGGTACACCTAGGCTCTGTAGTGGGGCAGGGTGGAACGGGTCAGATGGGGGCGTCCGCCGTAACTGCGGGACGGCGCGCCGCGATGACGCACGAGAGGTGAGTGTTCGTGGCAAAGGCCAAACTGCGTGGTTCCGCGGCGCTGTCCCCCAAGCAAAAGGGGTTCGCCGTGGCCGCGCTGGCGGCGATGCTCGCGCCCGCGCTGGTCGTCGGCACCAAGCTCGTCGACTGGGTCAACCTCTCCAAGCACCAGGACATCGCCGTCGCCCTCGGCCCCGCCGACGTCTTCGGCGCCCTGCGCGTCGACCCCGCCGAGCTCGGCGCGTCCGGCCGGCTGCCGCTCTCGGAGGAGCTGAGCGCCGCCCTGCTCGCCGACCTCGAGGACGGCGACCTCGACCTGGACCTCGACGACGGCGGCGTGATCGACGACTTCCCCGGCGACCACGGCATCCCCGGCGTCGTGCTGGAGGCCTACCTGCGCGCCGAGGACAAGATGGGCGAGCTCGTGCCCGGCTGCAACCTCGACTGGGCGCTGCTCGCCGGCATCGGCAAGGTCGAGTCGAACCACGCGAGCAACGGTCGCCTGAACGCCGTCGGCGACGCCACCCCCAAGATCCTCGGCCCGGTCCTGAACGGCGCCCCCGGCATGGCCGCCATCACCGACACCGACGACGGCCGCCTGGACGGCGACACGGCGTGGGACCGCGCGGTCGGCCCGATGCAGTTCATCCCCTCCACGTGGGCGAGCTTCGGCGCCGACGGCAACGAGGACGGCAACGTCAACCCGAACAACATCTACGACGCCGCCCTGGGCGCCGGCCGCTACCTCTGCGCGGGCGGCGGCGACCTGTCCAAGCAGGACGCCCGCGCCAGGGCCATCTTCCGCTACAACAACTCCACGACGTACGTCGAGACGGTCCTCAAGTGGGCCAAGCAGTACAGCGACAACGTCGACGCGCTGCCCCTGCTCCCGGACATCGGCAACAACCAGCAGAACCCGACGCCGAACAACCCGGCCACCCCGCCCGGGAACGGGAACGGCAACGGGAACGGCAACACCGGCACCCCGTCGACCTCGCCGTCGACGCCGAGCACGCCGCCGTCGTCCTCGACGCCCAACTGCCCGACGCCGACCTCCTCGACGCCGCCGACCTCGTCGTCGTCCACCCCGCCGTCGTCGACCCCTTCGACGTCGTGCCCGCCGACCTCGTCGACGCCGCCGTCGTCCTCCGAGCCGTCGACCCCGCCGCCGTCGTCCTCGTCGAACCCGCCGCAGACCGAGCCGTCGACGCCGCCGGCGTCCGAGCCGTCGTCCGGGACCTCGCAGTCGACGCCCGTCGCCCCCACGACCACCACCACGACGAGCGTCAACAACGACAGCAGCGCGGCGCAGCCCACCACGACCAGTTTGGTGACGAGCACGCCGAACTAATGCGGCGTGTCGCGTTGGAGAGCCTCCAAGCCGTACTTCGTTCGGTGCGATTCGGGCCGAAACGTTGGAGTGGAGGGGATCCGGTCTCCTAGCGTGCGGTCTCATGCCGAAGCGCAACTCAAGCGTGGTGGGCCGGGAGTTCGGCAACGGCGTCCGCGACGCCATCGAGCAGAGCGGCATGACCCAGCGCAAGCTCGCCGAACTGCTGGGCTGGCAGGAGGCCAAGGTCTCCGACCTGGTGCAGGGCAAGGGCGGCGTGGACGAGGTGGACCTCGTGCGGCTGCTCTCCTACTGCCGCGTCCCGGCCGCCGACGTCGAACACATGCTCGCCTTGTTCAAGGAGTCGCGCGAGAAGGGCTGGCTGCTGTTCCCCGAGGACGGGGTGCCGGAGCAGTTGCGCAGCCTCGTCGAGCAGGAGAGGCTCGCCAGCAAGATCTTCGTCTGGACCATGAACCTCATCCCCGGTCTGTTGCAGATCGCGGGCTACATCCGCGAGGTGGCCGAGAGGTCGACCAGGGATCTCGGACCTGCGGACGTCGACGCGCTGATCAGGGCGAAGCTCGAACGGCAGGCGATCCTGCGACCCGGCCGGGAGTTCGTCTTCTACGTGCACGAGCAAGCGCTCCGATTGCCGGTCGGCGGTCCCGTCCTGATGAGGACGCAGCTCAACCACATCATGGTGATGTTGGTGCGCAGGTACATCACCTTCAGGGTCGTACCGATCGCCATCGGCGCACACGCCGGACTGGCGGGCAACTTCACCCTGCTGGCGTACGAGAAGTTCGAACCGGTCGTTTACCTGGAGAACCTCAACACCGGCCTGTTCCTGGAGGACAAGACATCCCTCGACATGTACACCGACCTGTTGAAGGGGCTGGATCGCGACGCCTTGGACCCGGAACAATCGAGGGAGCTGATCACCGGCATCGTGTTCTGAGGAGGCGTACCGCATGGCCTGGCGCAAGAGCAGCTACAGCGCATCGGGGAGCGAGTGCGTCGAGGTCGGTCACGGCGTCGGCATCCGCGACAGCAAGGCCCCCGCCACCCACCTCGCCATAAATCGCGAGGCTTGGGCGGCGTTCCTTGGCATCGTGAAGGCGTGCGACTCGACTACCCGTTGAAGACCGACCGCCTGCTCCTGCGCCCCTTCCGGCCGGACGACCTCGACGACTTCCACGCCTACCGCTCCCGCCCCGAGTTCCACCGCTACCTCTACGACGAAGCCGCCACCCGCGAGGAGTGCGTGGAACTGCTGGACAAGCTGGCCGCGGACGACGAGCTGACCGGCGAGGGCCAGCGGCTCGCGCTGGCGATCCACCTGCCGGAAGCGGGCAGGGTGATCGGCGGCGTCGTCCTCAAGTGGCGCAGCGAGGCCCACCGCCAGGGCGAGATCGGGTACAGCCTCAACCCCGACTTCCAGGGGCACGGCTACGCCTCCGAGGCCGCGCGGAAGATGCTCGAGCTCGGGTTCGACGGCCTCGGCCTGCACCGGATCGTCGCCGAGTGCGACCCGCGCAACGAGCCGTCGTGGCGGCTGATGGAACGCCTCGGGATGCGCAGGGAGGCGCACCTGAGGGAGTTCGAGATCTTCAAGGGCGAGTGGGGCGACCTGTTCGTGTACGCCCTGCTGGAGGAGGAGTACCGCCGTGGCGCGGCCTGACCGGACGATCAGGACGGAGCGGCTGGTGCTCCGCCCCTTCGAGACCACCGACCTCGACGACGTCTTCGCCTACCGCCGGCTGCCCGAGGTCAACCGCTACCTCTACAGCGAGCCCTACACCCGCGAGCAGACGGAGGAGAACCTCGCGAAGTGGACGGCCCGGGACCAGCTCACCGAGGAGGGGCAGTCGCTGGCGCTCGCGGTCACGCTGAACGGCCAGGTGATCGGCGAGGCCGACCTCAAGTGGCTGAGCCGGGAGCACCGGCAGGGCGAGGTCGGCTACATCTTCAACCCCGCCTTCCACGGCCGGGGCTACGCGAGCGAGGCCGCGCGGGCGATCCTCGCGCTCGGTTTCGACCACTTCGGCCTGCACCGCATCCGGGCCGAGTGTGAGGCACGCAACGTGCCGTCGTGGCGAGTGATGGAACGCCTGGGCATGCGCCGGGAGGCGCACCTGAGGGAGTTCCAGATCTTCAAGGGCGAGTGGGCCGACAGCTACGTCTACGCCATGCTTGCCCGGGAGTACCGGACCACCAGGTAGGAGTGATCATGTCGCGGGTTGCGGCCATCGACTGCGGGACCAACTCGATCCGGCTGCTGGTGGCCGACGTCACCAGGCGCGAGGACGGCACCGCGTGGCTGCGGGACGTCCACCGGGAGATGAGGGTCGTGCGCCTCGGGCAGGGGGTGGACGCGACCGGGCGGCTGCACCCCGACGCGATCCGGCGGACCAGGGAGGCCCTCCTCGACTACGCGCGCACGATGCAGCGCAAGGGCGTCGAGACCGCGCGGATGGTCGCGACGAGTGCCACGCGGGACGCGAGCAACCGCGACGAGTTCTTCGGGATGACCGAGGCGGTCCTCGGCGCGCCTGCGGAGGTGATCACCGGCGACGAGGAGGCGAGGCTGTCCTACCTCGGCGCGGTGGCCGACCTCGACGCGGACGAGGGACCGTTCCTCGTCACCGATCTGGGTGGTGGTTCCACCGAGTTCGTCCTCGGCGTCGGCACGGAGGTCGAGGCCGCGCGGTCGGTGGACATCGGTTGCGTGCGGCTGACCGAGCGGTTCCTCCACTCCGACCCGCCGCTCCAGGACGAGATCGAGCGCGCGGAAGCGTTTGCGCGCGCGGCGATCGAGAAAGCGTTCGAAATCGTGCCGGTCGAGAAGACCAGGACGTGGATCGGCGTCGCCGGCACCGTCACGACGTTGTCAGCGCTGGTCCAGGGCCTGGAGGTGTACAACAGCGAGGCCATTCACCTCAGCCGCATCACACTTGACAATGTTCGGGAAATCACCGACCGTATCCTCTCCATGACGCATGATGAGCGTGCCTCGCTCGGGGCCATGCACCCCGGCCGGGTGGACGTGATCTGCGGTGGAGCGGTGGTTCTGCGCGCGATTGCCGAGGAGCTGGAGAATCGCGCGGGTATTCGCACGCTCGTGTGCAGTGAGCACGACATCCTCGACGGCATCGCGTTTTCGCTGGTCTAGAGTCGAATTAAGGTCGACTTGAGGTGATCGTGACGAGTTTGTGACCGCTTTCGGTGCGCGTACTCCTGGACGCCCCGGTTAACGTCCTCTCACGTTTTGGGAGGTGGACGAGACCTCCCGGGGAGGCGCGCGCCCGCAATTTCTGCGGCGGCGCCGGGGAAAGGCGGGAGAGACTGATGTCGCGATCACGGGTTGCGTGGGTGGCATTGCCAGCCGTGCTGGCCATGACGCTCGGCGCGTGCGGCGGCGGTGGGGGCGGTTCCACCGCGGCGGGCAAGGAAGACCCGGAAGGCACCGTGTCGATCTACGGCACCGAGCCGAAGAGCACGCTGTTCCCGGCCAACACGACGGAGGCGGGCGGCGGCAAGATCACCGACGCCCTGTTCACGCGTCTGGTCGGTTACAAGGCCGAGGACGGCGCCACGTACAACCTGGCCGCGGAGTCGATCGAGTCGAGCGACGCCAAGGTCTACAAGATCAAGCTCAAGCCGGGCCAGAAGTTCCACGACGGCACCGACGTCAAGGCGAAGAACTTCGTCGACGCGTGGAACTACGCCGCTTACGCGCCGAACGCCCAGCAGGCCGGTTCGTTCATGTCGCCGATCGCCGGCTTCAAGGACGTGCACCCCGCTGACGAGAACGCGAAGCCGGCCACGGACAAGATGTCCGGCCTCAAGGTGGTCAGCGACACCGAGCTCGAGGTGACGCTCAGCGCGCCGAACTCGGTCTTCCCGATCATGCTCGGCTACCAGCCGTTCTCGCCGCTGCCGGACGCGTTCTTCGCGGACCCCAAGGCGTTCGAGGCCAAGCCGATCGGCAACGGGCCGCTGAAGTTCGTCTCCCGCACGCCGAACGCGCTCATCAAGCTCGAGCGCTTCGACGACTACAAGCTCGAGGACAAGGTCCACTTCAAGACCCTCGACGTGAAGATCTACTCCAGCCAGGAGACCGCGTACCAGGACCTGGTCGCGGGCAAGCTGGACTTCATGGAGGCCCTGCCGCCGTCGGCCAAGGTCGGCGAGAAGTACAAGGCCGACCTCGGTGACCAGGTCCTGAACGCCAACCTGCTGGGCCAGAGCGCCATCGCCCTGCCGTACTACATCCCGGCGTTCAAGGACAACGTGAAGCTCCGCCAGGCCGTCTCGATGGCCATCAACCGCGAGCAGATCACCAAGACCGTGCTGGCCGGCTCCTACGTGCCGTCCGACGGCTGGGTCTCGCCCGGCATCAAGGGCTACCGCAAGGGCATCTGCGGCGAGTACTGCACGTACAACCCGGAGAAGGCGAAGCAGCTCTTCCAGGAGTCCGGCTTCACCGGCAAGCTCACCATCCAGTCCAACCAGGACGGTGGCCGCAAGGAGCCGCTCGAGGCGGCGTGCAACAGCATCAAGCAGGCGCTGGGTGTCGAGTGCGAGTTCGTCGGCGCCACCAACTTCGGTGCGTTCCGCCAGATCGTCGACGGCAAGCAGCTGACCGGCATGAGCCGTTCGGACTGGTCGGCCGACTACCCGTCGATCGAGAACTTCCTCAACCCGCTGTACCGCACCGGTGGTTCCTCGAACGACTCGAACTACTCGAACCCGGCGGTCGACGCCCTCCTGGAGAAGGCGGACGGCACCGCGAACGAGGACGAGGCCATCAAGCTGTACCAGCAGGCGGAGGACCTGATCGCGAAGGACATGCCGTCCATCCCGACCTGGAACGAGAAGGGCATCGGCGCTCGGTCGAAGAACCTCCTCGCCGCCAAGCTCACGTTCACCCGTGACGCCGAGCTCGCGGCCTTCCGCGTCGCGGCGAAGAGCTGACAGCCGAAGCGCACGTCTGATCCACGAGTGATCTCTGAGCAGTGAACTCTCCGGCCTCGCGCCCGCCAAGCGTTGCGGACGCGGGGCCGGAGGGGTGTTCGGACTCGGGGTCAGGCGCCCCCCACCACGCAAGGAGCCGACCTCATGGGTCGCTATGTGCTGCGCCGTCTGCTGCAGCTGATACCGGTCTTCCTGGGGACCACCTTTCTGATCTACGCCCTGGTGTGGGCGATCCCGCAGGACCCCTTCGCGGGCAAGTGCGGTCAGCGGCCGTGCGATCCGTCCTACATCGCGGAGATGAGCGAGAAGCTCAACCTCAACGACCCGCTGCTGATCCAGTACTTCAAGTACCTGGGCAACCTGCTCACCGGTGACTTCGGCACCACGTTCAACGGCGTCTCCGTCGGCGAGCAGATCGCCACGTCGTGGCCCATCACGCTGAAGATGGGCATCATCGCGCTGATCATCGAGGCGCTCATCGGCATCACCGCCGGCGTGCTGACCGGTCTGCGCAAGCAGGGCTTCCTGGACAACCTGGTCCTGGTCTCGACCCTGTTCCTGATCTCGCTGCCGGTGTTCGTCACCGGTTTCGTGCTGCGGCTCTACCTCGGCCCGCAGGGCTTCGACTGGATCGACACCTCGGTCAGCTCGGACCCCTCGATCGGCGAGCTGATCCTGCCCGGCTTCGTGCTCGGCAGCCTCTCGATGGCCTACGTGGCCAGGCTGACCCGCACGAGCATCGTGGAGAACCGCCGCGCGGACTACGTGCGCACCGCGATCGCGAAGGGCCAGCCCACGACCCGCGTCGTCGGCGTCCACCTGCTGCGCAACTCGCTGATCCCGGTGATCACGTTCCTCGGCACCGACCTCGGCAGCCTCCTGGGCGGCGCGATCGTCACCGAGGGCGTGTTCAACATCAACGGCATCGGCGGCCTGATCTTCCGCGGCATCCAGGAGAAGGAAGGCGTCATGGTCACGGGCATCGTGACCCTGCTGGTGCTCGTGTACCTGCTGATGAGCCTGCTCGTCGACCTCCTGTACGCCGTTCTCGACCCGAGGATTCGCTATGAGTGACCCAGGATCCGTGTCCGGTGGAGCCGGACTCGAGGCGTCCGCGGCGGCCGGCGTCGACCAGCTCAGCCACGTCGACGACTCGTCGCAGAAGCAGCGCAAGCCCCGCTCGCTCTGGAGCGACGCGTGGGGCGAGCTGCGGCGCAAGCCCACGTTCATCATCTCGTTGGTGATCATCGCGGTCGTCGTGCTGATGGCGATCTGGCCGACGCTGTTCACGTCGGTCGACCCCCGTGCCGCGAACCTCGACAAGTCGCTCGCGCCGCCGTCCGGTGACGCGTGGTTCGGCTACGACCTGCAGGGCTACGACGTCTACGCCCGCGCCATGCACGGCGCCCGCGCGTCGCTGCTGGTCGGGTTGTTCTCGACGCTGCTGACCGTGCTGATCGGCGCGATCATCGGCATCATCGCGGGCTACGCGAAGACGTGGATCGACAGCCTGCTCTCGCGGTTCGGCGACATCTTCGCCGGCGTGCCGTTCGTGCTCGGCGCGATCGTCATCCTCACGACGCTCAACGCGCCGACCGAGAACCCCGGCGTGGTCCGGATCATCACCCAGGTGGTGCTCTCCATCGCGGTGCTGTCGTGGCCGGTGGCGATGCGCATCATGCGGTCCGCGACGCTCGTGGCGAAGCAGCAGGACTACGTGCGTGCCGCACGCGGTCTCGGTGCCTCGCCGCTGCGGATCGTGTTCCGGCACCTGCTGCCGAACACCCTGGCCCCCGTGCTGGTGTACGCCACGATCGCCCTGGGCGCCTTCATCGGCGCCGAGGCGACGCTCGCGTTCCTCGGCATCGGCCTGCGCCCGCCGGTCGTGTCGTGGGGCGTGATGATCTCGGAGTCCCGCGACTACTTCCAGTCGGCACCGCACATGCTGCTGTTCCCCGCAGGCTTCGTCACGATCACCGTGCTGGCCTTCGTCATGCTCGGCGACGCCGTGCGCGACGCACTCGACCCCAAGTCCCGATAGGGGAGATCTTGTGACTCAGCCATTGCTGGAGGTCGAGGATCTCCACGTGGAATTCCGCACCCGCGACGGTGTCGCGAAGGTGCTCAACGGCGTGTCCTACCATGTCTCCGCCGGGGAAACCCTTGCCGTGCTGGGTGAGTCCGGCTCCGGCAAGTCCGTGACCGCGCAGACGATCATGGGCATCCTGGACATGCCGCCGGCGTTCATCACCAAGGGCACGATCAAGTTCCGCGGTGAGGACCTGCTGACCAAGTCGGCCGACGAGCGCCGCGACGTCCGTGGCGAGGGCATCGCCATGATCTTCCAGGACGCCCTCTCGGCGCTGAACCCCGTGTTCACGGTCGGGTTCCAGATCGAGGAGCAGCTCCGCGTGCGCCGCGGGATGTCCAAGGCGGACGCCCGCAAGCGCGCGGTCGAGCTGCTCGACCAGGTCAAGATCCCGAACGCCAAGGGCCGGGTCAGCGACTACCCGCACCAGTTCTCCGGCGGTATGCGGCAGCGCGCGATGATCGCGATGTCGCTGGCGCTCGACCCGGAGCTGCTGATCGCGGACGAGCCCACGACCGCGCTGGACGTCACCGTGCAGGCCCAGATCATGGACCTGCTGGCGGAGATCCAGAAAGAACGCGACATGGGCATGATCCTGATCACCCACGACCTCGGCGTGGTCGCTGACGTCGCGGACCGGATCTCGGTCATGTACGCGGGCCGCATCGTCGAGCACGCCGACGTCTACGAGCTGTTCCGCGCGCCGGGCCACCCGTACACCGAGTCGCTGCTCGAGTCCCTGCCCAGGCTCGACCAGAAGGGCCAGGAGCTCAAGACGATCAAGGGCCTGCCGCCGTCGCTCACCAACATCCCGTCGGGGTGCCCGTTCCACCCGCGCTGCCCGCGGGCGTTCGACCGTTGCCCCACCGAGGTTCCCGCCGTGCACAACCTCGGCATGGGCCGCACCAGCCGGTGCCACATCGCGGAGGAGGTCGTCGCTCGTGGCTGAGCCGATCCTCGAGGTCGAGAACCTCGTCAAGCACTTCCCGGTCCGCGTCGGCGTGCTGTTCAAGCGCACCGTGGGCCACGTCAAGGCCGTCGACGGCGTCTCGTTCTCGCTGAACAAGGGCGAGACGCTGGGCGTGGTGGGCGAGTCCGGCTGCGGCAAGTCCACCCTGGCCCAGGTGCTGATGCGCCTGGAGCCGCCGACGTCGGGCACGGCCCGCTTCGAGGGCCGCGACATGTTCGCGATGAAGGGCGCGGAGCTGCGCAAGCTGCGCCGCGACATCCAGATCGTGCTGCAGGACCCGTACACGTCGCTGAACCCGCGCATGACGGTCGGCGACATCGTCGGCGAGCCCTACGAGATCCACACCGAGGTGGCGCCGAAGGGCGACCGGCGGCGCAAGGTCCAGGAGCTGCTGGAGATCGTCGGTCTCAACCCGGAGCACATCAACCGGTACCCGCACCAGTTCTCCGGCGGTCAGCGCCAGCGCATCGGCATCGCCCGCGCGCTGGCGCTCAAGCCCAAGGTGATCGTGTGCGACGAGCCGGTGTCGGCGCTCGACGTCTCGATCCAGGCGCAGGTCATGAACCTGCTGGGTGACCTGCAGACCGAGATGGGCCTGTCGTACGTGTTCATCGCGCACGACCTGTCCGTCGTGCGGCACCTGTCGGACCGCGTCGCGGTGATGTACCTCGGCAAGATCGTGGAGATCGGCACCGAGGACGACATCTACGAGCGCCCGATGCACCCGTACACGCAGGCGCTGCTGTCCGCCGTGCCGGTGCCGGACCCGACCCAGCGCGGCCGGCGCGACGTCATCCGCCTGACGGGTGACGTGCCGTCGCCGATCGACCCGCCGTCGGGCTGCCGGTTCCGCACGCGGTGCTGGAAGGCGCAGGACATCTGCGCGACGGAGGTGCCGGAGCTGGTGCCGCGCAACGGGGGCCACCCCGCGGCGTGCCACTTCGCCGAGGAGCGCGCGGTCGTCTGACCGGGTCGTCAGCTCTACGAGGGGTCGTGCCCGCGGGCGCGGCCCCTCAGCTCGTCGAAGGCCCTTCTCGTCACCGGCCGGCTGATGAACCGCTTGATGGCCCGCGCGCACTCCCGCGGGCTGTTCCGGCCGGTGTCGACCTCGAAGTCGTAGAGACCGTGCTCGTGGACGCTCCTCAGCTGCGCCGCCGCGTGCCCCGGCGTCCGGTCACCCCGCGCCCGTTCGCGCCTCTCCAGCTCTTCCGGAGGGCAGTGCACGCCCACGAGCACGACGTCGAGGCCCTCCAGGACGTCGAGGCAGTCCCGCAGCCGCCACGGCTCGCTCAGCACGTGGTCCACCACGACGTCGTTGCCCGCCAGGGCCATGCCCGCGACGGCGCGGTGGAACCCGGCCCTGGTGCGGCGCAGGACTTCGCGCTGCGCGGGGCCGTCGAGCTCCAGCGTCCGCCCGACGGCGCGCATGGCGCCGAACGCGTCCACGCTCATGTGGAAGTACGGGGTGTCCAGCTCCTCGAGCAGCTCCCGCGCGATGCTCGACTTGCCGGAGCTGGACGTCCCGTTCAGAAAGATGATCATCGCCGGGCGAGGTCCGTGAGCGGCACGCCCGGACCGACCTCGCGCGTGCCGGTCTCCACGAACCCCCGCTTGCGGTACAGCCGCAGCGCGGGCTCGTTCTTCGCGCCGGTGCTCACGACCTGCGGCCCGTCGGGCAGCGCGTCGAGCAGCCTCGTCGCGATGCCGCGCCGGTGCGCCCGCGGGTGCACCACCAGCCGGCAGATGTCCACAGTGGACCCGTCGAGCCGGTAGGACACCGCGCCCACGAGACCTTCCTCGTCGTAGCTGCCGAGGAAGGTCTCGTCCGAGGCCCTGAGCTCGTCGAGCGTCTCGTGCAGCGCCGGGATGCCGTCGAAACCGATGATCTCGGCCTCGACGGCGTAGGCGAGCCGCTGCACCGTCCACAGCTCGTGCAGGACGGCGTCGTCGGACAGGTCGAGGATCACGTGTTCGACGAGCTCCGGACGAAGTTCGCGAGGTCCTCGGACTGCTTGACCCTGCTGGGCTCGTGGACGTACATCATGTGCCCGGCCGGGTAGTAGGCCGACTCGATGTTCGCCGTCAGCTCCTTCGGGATCTGCAGGTGCGCGAGCAGGTGCTCGGCCGCGAAGTACGGCGTGGCACCGTCGTACCAGCCGAACGCGACGTGGACCTTGAGGTGCGGGTTCGCCCGCATCGCCGCCGACAGCTTGCCCGCGGTCGTGACGTGCCGGCCCTCGAACTCCTTGTACGACCACTGCTCGATGACCCGGGAGAGGACCTCGTAGGGCAGGTCGTTGGAGTAGCCCAGCTCGGCGTGCAGGTAGTGGTTGAGCGTGGCCGAGTACGGGCCGAGGATCGCGTCGATCGACGGGTCCGCGGAGATGCCCTCGCGGCCGTAGTCCGTGTCCCAGCCGGTGAAGCGGCCGTCGATGCGGCCGACCGTCCTGCGGTCGCGGCGCAGCAGCTCGGTGAAGAACCGGATGTGCTCGATGCGCAGGTCGACCGCGTCCACGTACTCCTCGGACAGGCCGGTGAGCCGCGCCAGCTTCTCGATCGTTGCGGCCCGCTCCACGTCGGACAGCCGGTTGCCGCGCGCGAGGGCGTAGGGGTAGTCGCGGACCGCGAACTCCTCCGCCTCGGCGAGCACCTCCTCGAGCGGGCGGTCGCCGTGCAGGCCGTGGTAGTGCGCGATGGCCGCGTACGTCGGCAGGAAGAGCGTGTAGGCGAGGTCGTGGCCCTCGTTGAACTCCAGCGTCGCGAAGTCCAGCACCGAGGAGATCAGCATGAGCCCGTTGAGGTACATGCCGTGCTTCTTCTGCAGGTGCTCGGCGAGACCGGCCGCGCGCAGCGTTCCGTACGACTCGCCGCAGAGGAACTTCGGCGACATCCACCGGCCGTTGCGCGAGGTCCAGAGCCGGATGATCTCGGCGATGGAGTCGATGTCGGGCTGGTAGCCGTGGAAGCTGCCGGGCTTCTCGCCCTGCGCGGCGCGGGAGAACCCGGTCGACACCGGGTCGATGAACACGAGGTCGCTCTCGGCGAGCAGCGTCTCCTCGTTGTCCGCGATCCCGTACGGCGGCGGGGTCAGGTCGCCGACGTCGCCGCTGAGCACGCGGCGGGGCCCGAGGAGCCCCATGTGCAGCCAGACGCTGGCCGACCCCGGCCCACCGTTGAACGCGAACGTCACGGGCCGCTTCAACGGGTCCGCTCCGTCGAGCGTGTAGGCGGTCAGGAACACCTCGGCCTTGGGCTTGTGGCCCTCGAACACGCCGTCCTTGATCACCTCTTCCCTGAGCACGACACGCCCGGTGGTCGCGGTGTAGTTCAACTCGCGGCCCTTGACGGTGATGCTGTGCTGGGTGGTGACCAGATCATCGGACGGAGACTCGGGCTTTTCTTCGGTCTTCTCCTCGGACATGGGAGCAACACTACGGAACTCGACGAGCGGATAACGGCCTGCCGAGCGTGCCCGCGCCTGGTCGCGTGGCGCGAGTCCACGGCGTCGGTGAAACGCGCCGCCTTCCAGGATTGGGACTACTGGGGCAGACCAGTTCCCGGCTTCGGCCCCATGGACGCCTCGCTGCTCATCGTGGGCCTCGCGCCCGCGGCGCACGGCGGCAACCGGACGGGGCGGATGTTCACCGGCGACCCGTCGGGGGACTTCCTCTACCGGGCGCTGTACGAGTTGGGACTGGCCTCCCAGCCGCACGCCTGGTCGCGCGACGACGGCATGGAACTGCGCGGCGTGCGGATGGCCTCGCCCGTGCGGTGCGCGCCACCGGAGAACAAGCCGACGGCCGAGGAACGGGACCGGTGCTCGCACTTCCTGCGCGAGGAGATCTCGTTGCTGCCCCGGCTGCGGTCGGTGGTGGTGCTCGGCGGGTTCGGGTGGAAGGCGTTCCTGCCCCTGGTGGGGGTGGAACGGCCGCCCAAGTTCGGGCACGGGGTGGAGGTCGAGGCCGGTGGGTTGCGGGTGTTCGGGTGCTACCACGTGTCGCCGCACAACACCTACACCGGGAGGCTGACCCAGGAGATGTTGCAGGACGTGCTGAGGCGGGCGATCGCGGTGGAGTGAGCCAGGCCGCGGCAGTTCAGCCGGATGCGTGACGACGACGCCCGCCTTGGAGGTGTTCCACATAGTAGGTTGTTCCATGTGACGCGGAACGGCGATAAACGTGGAACAAGGCAGTTCGAACTGATCAGCTCGCTCGAACACCAAGTTCGCTCGTTGCTGCCGTCCACCTGGTCTGTTCGCCTTGAACTCGAACCACTCGTCACCGGCGATCGGCGGGTCGATGCCCTCGCCGAGATCAGCGCCTCGAACGGGACGCGCACAGTGGTCCTGGTCGAATGCAGGAACACGGTTGTCCCGCGGGATGTCGCGATGATCGCCCAGCAGGTCAAGGCTCAGGTGGGTGTCCTGCTCGACAGCGGTGTGCGTGTCGGAGGCGCCGTGCTGGCCGCGCCATTCATCTCCCCGATGACACGCACGGCGTTGGACCTGGCCGGGATGGGCTGGTTCGACCTGACCGGGAACATGCGCTTGCAGCTCGATGAGCCCGCGGTCTTCCTCGATCGAACGGGTGCTGAGCGCAGCGGGCTGCGCGACCCCGCCGACCGGCTGCTCAAGTCCCTTCGCGGACCCGCGGCGGCCAAGGTGGTGCTTGAACTCGCCGACACGGAGCTGCCCGTGGGCGTGCGAGAACTCGCCGATCGTGCCGAGGTGGGGGCGGCGACGAGTGCGAGAGTTCTCGAGTTGCTGGACCGGGAAGCAGTGATCGTGAGGAGCGACGACGGCGCTGTGACTGCCGTTCGCAAGCGGTTGCTGGTGGAGCGCTGGACACAGGACTACAAGGTGACGACCTCGAATGAGGTCATAAGGACGCTCGACCCGAGAGGGCTGAGCCACGCGCTGAAAACTCTGCCGTCTCTCGGAACAAGGGTCGCCGTCACCGGTTCCGCGGCCGTGCGCGCGTACCTGCCTGATGGCGTGATGCCCGTGTCTCCCCTCGTTTCACTCAGCTTGTACGCCGAAGATCCGGCCGAGCTGATGGGACAACTCGGCCTGAGACGTGCTGATCGCGGGGCGAATGTGCTGGTCCTACGGCCGTACAGCGATGTCGTCCACCTGAAGTCGAGACTTCTCGACGGCGTCGAGTACGCCTCGCCAGCCCAGGTCGTTGCGGATCTGCTGACCGGTCCGGGGCGGTCGACGGAAGAAGCCGAGCAGCTGATTGCGGCGCTCGAGTCGAACGAGTCGGGCTGGGAACGATGATTCCGCAGGAGTACGTCAAGGCACGAGCAGTCCTCCTCGACGCCCTGGACGGCCTGGGCCCGCACCGAGACGCACTCGTTCTCGTTGGCGCGCAGGCGGTTTACCTGCATGCGGGCGACGCCGACTTCGTGACGGCGCCGACCACGACAGATGCCGATCTCGCGCTGGTGCCCGGTCTGCTGGCGGACGAACCTTCGATCTTCGACGCCATGCACGCCGCCGGCTTCGCTCCCGGCAGGCAGCCGGGAAGCTGGACGGGCCCGGGCGACATCACGGTCGACCTCATGGCACCCGAGGCGTTGTGCGGTCGAGGTGGTCGGAGATCCGCTCACCTACAGCCACCGCACGATGCCAAAGCCACCGCTCGCAGGACACCGGGACTGGAGCCGGCGGTGGTGGACAACGAGGTCCGCCGGATCGGAGCGCTCGACCCCCGCGACGCCAGGACGTTCGAAATCAGGGTGGCGGGACCTGCGGCTCTCGTGGTGTCGAAGGTGGTCAAGATCGCTGAACGACGCGAACAGCCGCACCGCCTGAAACCCAAGGACGGCCTGGACGTGCTCCGGCTGCTTCGTGCCATCGACATGACGCCGTTGGCGTCGAGCTTGGTGCACATCGCGGCGGATGGGCTGGCGGGGCCGGTGGTGGCGGATGCCGTCGTGGCGCTTCGCGAGCTCGCGGCAGGGCCTGAGGACCTGCTCCCACGCCTGGCCGCAGATGCGGAGGCGGGCTTCAGCGATCCGGACGAGATCAAGATGTCGGTGGTGGTGTTGGTCGCCGATCTCCTCCAGGAGTTCGACGACCTGCGGTCGAAGTGATCGGATCGCAGGACCGCTTCACCGGCCCTGCCCAGGATGCGCGCCGTGGAGTTCTGGATCGGCGGCACCTACGGCGTGCAACCGCCGCTCACCGACGAGGCCGTGCGGCACGCCGAGGACGTCCTCGGCGTGCGGTTACTGCGCCGGGAGTGCTGCTGACCGGGGCCTGCTGATCGGGTACACGGCGCTCGTGCTGGCGTTCGGCGACGTGCACCCGTTGCGGCTCGGATTGCTGGTGATGATTCCGGCGCTGCACCTGATTCTCGTGACGGCCGCGCCGGCGGAGATCGTTCCGGTGAAAACGAAATCCAGCCCGCTGCGCTGAAAGCGTCAGCACGCCGGTTCGCCATTGTCCAGGCGATCTCATTCGCCGTCGCGGCGTCCACCCCCTCGGGACCCCGAACCGGCCTCTGGGAGCTCCTCGGACCGGGGGCTCCGACGGCCGTCACCGGGGCCGTCGCGCTGAGGATCTGAATCGGTACTCTCAGGCAGAACACCTCGACTCGCGGTCGAGTCGCAGGTCAGCCGCGATGGTGTCCGGCATCACCCGGCGACGGTAGTCACAACAGCCCCTCCGGACGCGCGAAAAAGCGGTTCCTGGTGCAACCATGTGTGTATGGCTGCTGTGAAGTCGCACCCCACTCGGATTGTCATTGTCGGCGGTGGGTACGTCGGCATGTACACGGCGCTCGGACTGCAGAAGAAACTGCGCTCCGGCGAGGCGTCCGTGACGGTAATCGACCCGCAGCCGCACATGACCTACCAGCCCTTCCTGCCCGAGGCGGCGGCCGGCTCGATCGAGCCGCGCCACGTCGTCGCTCCGCTGCGCAAGGTGCTCAAGCGCTGCCACGTCGTCACCGGCCGCGTCACCAAGATCGAGCACTCGCGCAAGATCGTGACCGCCGAGCTGTCGGACGGCCACGTCGAGGAGATCGAGTACGACGTGCTCGTCTCCGCGCTGGGTGCGATCTCCCGCACGCTCCCGATCCCCGGCCTGGCCGAGGTCGGCATCGGCATGAAGACGATCGGCGAGGCGATCTACGTCCGCAACCACGTGCTGTCGCGCCTGGACCAGGCCGCGAGCACGAACAACGCGGAACTGCGCAAGAAGCTGCTCAGCTTCGTCGTGATCGGTGGCGGCTTCGCGGGCATCGAGACGCTCGCCGAGCTCGAGGACATGACGCGGTATGCGCTCCGCTACTACGAGGGCATCAAGCCCGAAGAGATGAACTGGGTCCTGGTCGAGGCCGCGGGCCGGATCATGCCCGAGGTGTCCGCGAAGCTCGGCGCGTGGACCGTCGAGGCGCTGGAGAAGCGCGGCATGAAGATCTACCTCGACACCCGCGTGAAGTCGCTCGAGGGCGGCCACGTCGTCCTCGACGACGGCACCGAGTTCGACTCCGACACGATCATCTGGACCGCCGGCATGAAGGCGAACCCGGTGCTGCGCAACACGGACCTCCCGCTCGACGAGCGCGGCCGCGTCCGGTGCACCGCCGCCATGCAGGTCCAGGGCCTCGAAGGCGTGTGGGCGGCCGGCGACTGCTCCGCGGTGCCGGACCTCTCGCGCACCGAGGAGGACCCGACGGCGACGTGCGTGCCGAACGCGCAGCACGCCATCCGCCAGTCGAAGCTGCTGGCCAAGAACATCGTCGCGTCGCTGCGCGGCCAGCAGCCGAAGGACTACTTCCACAAGTACCTCGGCTCGGTCGCGGGCCTCGGCCTCTACAAGGGCGTCGCGGACGTGTTCGGCCTGCGCTTCAAGGGCCTGCCCGCGTGGTTCATGCACCGCAGCTACCACGTGGCGTTCATGCCGACCGTGAACCGCAAGCTCCGCGTGCTCATGGACTGGACGCAGGCGCTGTTCTACGGCCGCGAGGTCGTCGCGCTCGGCCAGATCAACGACCCGAAGTCGGACTTCGACCGCGCTGTGCAAAGCTGATTGAGCGTTCAGTCACTCTCCGTGAGTGACGTCGTGCCCCGGACGATCTCCTCGTTCGGGGCACTGCTTTTGCCCAGAGGCGGAACTTGAGCCCCCGATCGGAGTAAGCTCGGGGACCTGCCTTGACATTGCGTTACGTGAACCAGAGACTACGGCTGGTGCATCACCTGAATGCGTGATTCGCCGTGTGGGGAGAGAGGTGATCCCGATGTCTCTCGAGGAGCTGGCCGCACAGCTTCGTCGTGGTGAGATCGAGGACCCCGCTTTGGCGCAGTACGCCGCAGAGTACGCGCAGGCGGGGCAGAGTTTCCGCAGCAAGAAGGACGATTGAGCAGGTCGGCTGACGGACGGGGGCCCGGTGCCCCGTCCGAAGCTGCCAGACCTCTGCTGCTCCAGGGGCAGGACTACCTCTTCCGCTCCCCGCCCAAGTGCCTGGACTTCCAGGAACAGGTGCACCGCCTCGGCATGGTCGACGAGGGCGACGGTAACCCGCAACCCTGCGTGCTCGTCCTGGCCCGCGCCGCCGACATGGAGATGAACGAGCTCTCCATCGCACTGGCCGAGCGCGGCATCCGCATGGCCCGCATCGACGCCGACCGCTGCGTGGACCTCCCGCTCTCCGTCTACACCGACCAGCCCCTGATCGAGCTGGACCGCTGGCTGCTGCGCCCGTTGCTGGTGTGGCGCCGCCACTTCGAGCTGTCGGCCATCCCCGTCGAACCGGGAACGCTGGCCGGCGCCTACGCCGTGGACCAGTGGGCCTCAGTGTCCAACTGGCTGTCGTCGCGCTCCGACTGGGCTCACGTGAACCCCTCGCGCTTCTCGGCGCACCTGGACCGCCTGACCCAGCTCTCCGACGCCTCCGCGTTCGGCCTGCGCACCCCGCGCACGGCCGTGACGACACGTCCCGGCCGAACACGCCCCGGCGGCGGCCGCTGCATCGTCAAAACCGCGGGCCGCCACCTGCTGGAACCCCGACCGGGCGTCCAGCACGGCCTGTTCCCGCGCCCACTGGAGACCTCCCGCGCCTCCGACGCGCCGGAACCCGCGCCGGTGATCGTGCAGGAGTACGTGCCGTCCGACACCGAGCTGCGCGTGTTCGTGGTGGGGGAGCGGTGCATCGCCTACCAGGTGGACAAGCTCGACCCGGCCCAGCTCTGGGTGGATCCCGACGCGGTCCGCGTCACGCCCACGTCGGTACCGACGTCCCTCGCGGAGAAGCTGCTGGCGCTGGCGCGGCACTGGCGCGTCCAGGTGGCGGCGTTCGACCTGCTCGTGACAGGAGGCGACCACGTGTTCCTGGAGATCAACGTCAACTGCGACTGGCGCTGGTTCGAGCACCGCGCGGGCGACAACGCGGTCTCCGCCGCCGTGCACGACTGGGTGGCGCAGCGCTTCGCGGAGCTGCTCGGCGCGGGAAGGCCACGCTGATGTTCGGGTCCATTCGACGCTGCGCGGAATGGTCGGTTAAGTCCAATTCGCTGGGCCGCTCGGGCGAGAAACGGCCATCCGGTCACACAAGCTGACGATCAAGGCCTAGGCTCCCACCGCCCCCGTAGCCCAATCGGTAGAGGCAGGTCCCTTAAAAGGATCACAGTACGGGTTCGAATCCCGTCGGGGGCACCATCTGCTGGTGCTCTGAACAGCACAAACACCGCCCATGCCGCTAGTGCGGGACGGTAGTGAGATCATGGCGGAGAGTAATCGCCGCAGATAGGTCACTCAGGGTGGTCGCCGGGCCGGGTGAGGCGGAGGCGGACCGAGGGACTCGATCTGCCGCCACCCTGGTCTCATCGGCTCAGCGGGGTCGGGGCCACGGGTGGAGCGGCTCCGCCTCCGGTCACCAGGTCGGACGGGCCGTCACACCGCCATCCACCACGAGGTCATGACCCGTGATCCACCGAGCCAGCCCGCTCGCCAGGAACACGCAGGCGTCGCCGACGTCCTCCGGCGTGCCCAAGCGGCTGAGCGGAGCGGCGTCGCGCCACCTCGCGACGCCCTCCGGCCACTGCTCCTCGATGCCGGGCCTCGCGATCAGGCCCGGCGAGACGGTGTTGACGCGGATGCCGCGAGGCCCGTACTCCAGGGCGGCCGCTCGGGCGTGCATGATCAGGGCGGCCTTCGAGGCGGCGTAGTGGGCGTGGCCCTCGGCGGGGTGGCGTCCTTCGATCGACGCGATGTGCGTGATCGAACCGCCTTGCGGGAGGTGCCGGACGGCGGCCTGGGTGACGGCGAACGGACCGGTGAGGTTCGTGTCCACGACGGACCGCCACCGCTCGGTTGTCATGCCCGGCAACGGTTCTACGGGCTGGACGCCCGCGTTGTTCACCACCGCGTCCAACCGGCCATGCTTCGCCGCTGCTTCGTCGACCACCCGCTGGGCTTGCGTGCGCAGGTCTCCGTCCGTTGTGCCGCCGTGGCGGACTACCAGGGCGCCCGCGCGCTCGAAACGTGCCGCGATGCCCGCGCCGATGGTGCCGTCGGTGCCGGTGACCAGCACGACCTTGCCGCTGAGATCGATCACTGGACGATGTCCTCCAGTCGTTCGGTGAGCCAGCCGACCATCTCACCCCTGCCCGCCGCGAACCCGTTGTGGCCGATCTCGGTGAACACCCCGCCCGCCTCGCGGACGAGCACCGCGCCGGCTGCCACGTCCCACGGGTGGATGCCCAGGTTCGCCGCCGCGTCGGCCCTGCCCGCCGCGACCCAGGCGAGTGAGAGAGCCGTCGAGTAGACGCGGCGCACGTCCGCTTTGACCAGGAGTTCGGCGAGGAGGTCCAGTTCGCCCCGGTACGGGCTGCCGGGCAGTGGGATGTCGGTGAGCACGAGCGGGCGCGGGCTGGGCTGAGGGGTGATCGTCAGGCCGGTGGAGCGGACCGCGAACGGTGTGTCGGTGGCCGCCGTGAAGAGCTCGTCGCGGAACGGGTCGAGCACGCAGCCCGCGACGAGGTCGCCGTCCACCGCCGCGGCCACCGAGATGCAGGACAACGGGATGCCGCGCACGAAGTTGCGCGTGCCGTCGATCGGGTCGACGTACCAGGTGATCGGCGCGGTGGCGGCTCCCAGCTCCTCGCCGACCACGGCCGAGCCGGGAGCGCCCGCGGTCAGCGCCGCGCGCAGGAACGCCTCCACCTCCAGGTCGGCGTTGCTCACCTGGTCGAAGGTGCCCTTCGGTGAGACGTCGACGGTCAGGCCATGCAGCAGCTTGGCGGCGTCCACACAGGACTGCGTGGACAGCTTGAGGAGATCTCCGGGAGTCACGGGGCCATTGTCATCGGTCGTGGGCCCCTGGCCGGTCTAGAGCTCGATCACCGTGCCGTCGAGCGGCACCTCGACGCCCGCCTCGCGCAGCTCCAGCGCCTCCGGGGAAGCGGGGTCGAGCACCGGGTTGGTGTTGTTGAGGTGCGTGTAGAGGCGCCGCACCGACGGGAACCGCCGCAGCTCCGGCAGGCTCGCGGTGATCGGCAGGTGGCCCATGGAGGCCTGGCCGGACGAGCTGCCGGTCGCCGAGCCCATCTCGGCGGCCGCGTGGAAGGTGCCGTCGAGCAGCAGGCAGTCGGCCGAAGCCACCACCTCGTCGAAACCAGCGGGCCAGGAAGCCAGGCAGGGCGCGTAGACGAGCACTCCACCCGTCACCACGTCGGTGAACCGGTAGGCGACGACCCACGGACCATCCACGGTGGACGAACGGGCGTACTTGGGGCGCTTGTCGCTGATCGGGACGGCCTCGACGCGCAGGCCGCCGATCTCGAACGGCTCGTCCACCGCGCGCCACGCGACGGGCGCGTAGCCGTCGATCACCGTGCGCAGGTCGAACTGGTCCTGCAACGCGTGCAGCACCGCGCCGGGTGCCCACACCGTCAGGTCCGCGCCGCCGCGCAACGTCAGCAGGCCCAGCGCGTGGTCGAGTTCGGCGTCGGTGAGCAAGGCGCCGCGCAACGGGGTGTCGCGCGGGCCGGGACCGGGGTTCAGCGCGGCGCAGGAGGTGATCTGGGTGCGGATGTCCGGGGAGGCGTTGACGAGCCACCAGTCGTCGCCGGTGCCGCTGATCGCGAGGCAGTCCTGGGACCGGGACGGCACCGCGCCGGACCGGGCGAGCACGCACAGGGCGCAGGCGCAGTTCCACTGCGGGAAGCCGCCACCGGCCGCCGTGCCGAGCAGGACCGCCTTCACCGCATCTTCCTCATCGCCATCGCGGGCACCTCGGCGGGTGCCATCTCGGTCGCCAGAATGAGGTCCACAGTGGACCGATCGGGGGACAGCGAGCACACCGGGTCGGTGGCGGCGGCGTCGCCGGTCAGCTGGAACGCCTGGCAGCGGCACCCGCCGAAGTCGACCTCCTTGCGCGGGCACGAGCGGCAGGGGTCCTGCATCCAGTCGAAGCCACGGAAGGCGTTGAACGACGGCGACGAGTACCAGATGTCGTGCAACGACGCCTCGCGCACGTTCTCGATCCGCAGCGACGAGATCACCGTGGCGGCCGGGCAGGGCAGGACGTCGCCGTTCGGCGCCACTGTGAGCTGCCGCGCGCCCCACCCGTACATGCAGGGCTTCGGGTGGGCCTCGTGGTAGTCCGCGATGACGTAGACGATCTCCATCCGCCCGCGCAGGCGGTCCTGGGCGGCGGCCACGACCGGGCCGGCGTGGGCGAGCTGCGCGCGGGTGGGGAGCAGGACGGCCCGGTTGCGCAGCGCCCAGCCGTAGTACTGGGTGTTGGCGAGCTCCAGGCGTTCGGCGCCCATCTCCTCGGCCATCGCGATGAGGCCGGCGATGTTGTCGAGGTTCTGCCGGTGCAGCACGGTGTTGACCGTCAGCGGCAGGCCCTCCTCGCGGACGAAGGACGCCGCCTGGACCTTGCGGTCGAACGCCTTGATGCCCGCGATCCGGTCGTTGCCCGCGCGGGTCGCGTCCTGCAACGAGAGCTGCACGTGGTCGACGCCGCGGGAAGCCAGGTCCCGCAACCGGTCGCGCGACAGGCCGACGCCCGACGTGACCAGGTTGACGTAGCAGCCGAGGCTGTTCGCGTGCGCCACCAGCTCCGGCAGGTCGGGGCGCAGCAACGGTTCGCCGCCGGACAGGTGGATCTGCAACGCGCCCAGTGCGCGCGCCTGGTCGAACACCCGCAGCCAGTCCTCGGTCGAGAGCTCGGCGTCGCGGCGCACCAGCTCGACCGGGTTCGAGCAGTACCCGCACTGCAACGGGCACCGGTGCGTGAGCTCGGCGAGCAGGCCGAACGGGGCCTCAGCCATCGACGTCCACCACCCTCCGGTCGACGAGCCGGGCCACCAGCCCGGCGATGTCCTCGGGTTCGACCCCGTCGTACTCGTCCCCCAGGGCCAGCGCGATGTCGCCGACCGACCGCGTCCCGTCGCACAGCGACACCACCGAGGCCGCGGTCTCGTTCAGCACCAGCACGCCTTCGGGGAACAGGACGACGTGCGCCGCGCGGATCTGGTCGTAGGTGCACTTCACGCCGCGCCGGATGCGGGGCACGGCGTCCAATGCGACCACCGGCGTCACGGCTTGCCCTTGCCCGAGTAGTAGTCCACGGCGTCCAGCACCGCGCGCAGCACGTCGCACTTGAACGCGAGCGCGCTGATCGCGGCCAGCTGCTGCTCGCGCGTCCGGCAGTGCTCGACCACGATGTCCAAAGTGGACTGGCCTTCACCTGCGACCGCCTTGATGCGGTCGGTGAAGTAGGCGAAGCCCTCCTCGGCGATCCACGGGTACTGCTCCCGCAACGCCGCCAGCCGCCTGCGCATCAACGCGCCGGAGAACATCTCGGTGAGACCGGAGGCGATGGCCTCGACCCACGGCTTGGTGCGCGCGAAGTTCACGTAGGCGTCGACCGCGAACCGGGTGCCGGGCAGCACGTGGCGCTCGTCGAGCACCTCCTCCCTGGTGAGGCCCACGGCTTCGGCGAGGCGGAGCCAGTTCTCGGCACCGCCCTCGCCCGGCCGCGTGCCGTCGTGCCAGACGATGCGCTCGCGCCACTGCCGGCGGATCTCCGGCGACGGGCAGTTGGAGAGGATCGCGGCGTCCTTCTGCGCGATGCAACGCTGGTAGTACCAGCGGTTCGCGGCCCACGCCTGCAACTCGTGCTTGCTCAGCCGGCCCGCGTGCATCCGCAGGTGGAACGGGTGGCTGTCCCAGTAGCGGGGCTCGAGGGCGCGCAGCTCGGCGACGAACTCCGCGGGGGCAACGGCGGTCATGGGCGGGAGAACTCCTCGGTCTGCCGGGGAAGACGCGTGCGGGACCGGGGTTCCCGGCGGGAGGCGGGAACCCCGGCGCGGAGCCGACGTCAGCTGCGGGCCGCGTAGGCGGTGACCTCCATCGGCGTCTCGAAGTCGCGGAAGTCGGGCTTGACCCACTCGCGCTTGACCTCGGGCAGCTTCTGCTCGGTGGTGGGGACGGCAACGTTCATGGCGCAACTCCTCGGTCTCCTGCCTGCGAGCCCGAGGAGGACCCGCAAGCGCTTTCCGTGGGGTGCGGCGGCGAACCACACGGTATGTCTTCCGGGCTGTCGAGGTCCAGACCGTACACGGAGTTCCCTGAAATCATCGGATGAGCGGTCCGATCGGCGGGCGTCCGGCCCGTCGATCACGCCGCGTCGAATCGACACATCGGACGACCTTTGCTGGTTGATTCGAGCTGTGATTGGGTAAACACGCCCTGCAACACCGCCGCCGCAGACCAATCACGAGCGGACCGAAGGAGAGCACATGCGTGCTCGTCGAATCGCAGTCGCGGCAGCCTGCACTGCCGTGGCCGCCTCCCTCTGCGTCGCGCCAGCCTCGGCGCAGAACGATCCCTCGGCGCAGGCCGAACGGACTCTCGCCACGAACCTCGACATCCCGTGGGACATCGAGTTCCTGCCCGACGGCAGCGGCATCTTCACCGAACGGGACACGAAGAAGATCAAGAAGCTCGCGGGCACCACCGTGACCGAGCTGGACACGGTCGAGGAGGCCCAGTCGACGGGCGGTGAGGGTGGCCTGCTGGGCCTCGCCGTGTCGCCGTCGTTCGCGTCGGACAACTCGGTCTTCATCTACTACTCGACGGCGACCGACAACCGCGTCGCCAAGCTGCAGCTCGGCGGGACGCCGCAGCCGATCGTCACCGGGATCCCCAAGAACCGCTACCACAACGGCGGCGGCCTGGAGTTCGGACCGGACGGCTTCCTGTGGGCCACCACCGGCGACGCCCAGAACACCAGCACCGCCCAGAACTGGAGCTCGCTGGCGGGCAAGGTCCTGCGCTTCGACACCGCGGGCAGGCCCGCCGCCGGCAACCCGCGCGCCGGCAGCGTCGTCTACTCGATCGGCCACCGCAACGTCCAGGGCATCACGTGGGTCGGCAACACCGCGTACGCCACGGAGTTCGGCAACAACAGGACCGACGAGGTCAACCGCATCGAGGCCGGCAGGAACTACGGGTGGCCGACCTGCGAGGGCGCCTGCACCACGCCGGGCATGACCAACCCGGCCGTGTCGTGGCCCAACAGCCAGGCGGGCCCGACCGGCATCGGCTTCCACAAGGGCGCGCTGTACGTCGGCGCCGTCACCGGCAAGCGCGTGTGGAAGATCCCGGTGAACGGCACCACGCTCGGCACCCCGCAGGCCGTGTTCACGGGCTACGGCCGCGTGCGGTCGGTGGCTCCCGCGCCGGACGGCACGTTGTGGCTCGGCACGTCGAACCAGGACGCCAACGGCCAGCCCGGCGCCGAGGACGACCGGATCATCTCCACCGACGGCTGAGACTAGTTGCGGGCGGCAGGCATCCGGCGGAGGTGGTCGAGCACCGCCGGATCCTGCAGCTGCATCCACTGGATCACCTCGGTGTAGGTGGCGCACACCGTTTCCGGCTTGTCGCACACGTACGCGAGGAACTGCTCCATCGCCGCCGAGAACGCCGATCCGTTCCACTCGTTGAAGTGGTTGCCGACCACGATCGGGGCGCGGTTGCTGTTCGCGGTGGCCCGGTACACCGACTTGTAGGTGTCGAGGACGATCTGGGTGAACTCGGCGGCGCGGTGGGGTTCGTCCTTCGCGCCGTTGAGCGAGTACCAGAGGTTGAAGTCCATCATCACGACCTGCTTGCCCAGCGCGGGGATCTTCACCTCGGGCATCGGGAACTCGTACAGTCCGTTTTGGACGGACGGCCACTGCACGCCGAGCGCCACCTTGCTGGTGTCGTAGACCAGGCCGTGCGCGGCCATCGCCGGGAACGCCTGGTCCCAGTTGCCCTCCAGGCACGGCGTGCGCCCACCCCGGACGGCGTCGGCGGGGAGCCTGAGCCCGGCGGCGCGCGACCTGTCCACGATCTGCCTGAACTGGTCGAGCTCCGCGTTCCAGGCCGCGTTGTCCCACTTGTCCACCGACGGCTGCGTGCCGCCGGAGCAGAAGTGGCCGTTGTAGTGCGTGCCGATCTCGTGGCCCTCGTCGATCACCTGGTTCAGGTAGTCGATCCTGGCCGCGATGTCCTGCCGGGTGCCGCCGAACGAGATGTCGGACACGCCGCGCTTGTGCCCCGCGGGCGGCTGGTACTGGTTCTTGTCCTGGTCGGCCAGCATGTACACGCCCGACAGCAGGCCGGTGACGTGCGCGCCCTTCTCCCTCGCGATGGGCAGGACCTTGTCCCAGTGCTGCTTCGACACCGCGCCGTCGAAGGAGAAGAGCACGAACTGCGGCGCCTTCTCGCCCGGCGCGAGCTTGTGCATCCACGGCTGCTTGCGCAGCTGCTCGGGAGTGGGGGCGGGCACCGTCGGTGTCGGGCCGGTGTCCTTGGGGGCGGGCAGGCGCGGCGCCATCGGCAGCGGACCGGCTTCGGTCTGGGCTTCCTGGTCGCCGCGCGAACCGAGAGTCATCACCAGCACGAGGGCCAGTGCGAGCGCCACACCCGTGGTCAGCCATCCCCAGCGTTTCACACTAAAGGAGACGACTTGTCACCCGAAGGGGTTGCGCGGAGCGCGCAACTGGTCACCCGATGGGTTCGGCGATCACCACTCTGTTCGCCTCATAACCCTGCTGCCCGCCGATCCACGTGCCGCCGCACGTCACCAGCACCAGCCGGCGCGGGCCGCGCGGGCCGAAGAACTCGACGGCGCGGGCCGGTAGCTGCTCCTTGCGCACGGTCTCGATCTGCTTGATGCGGAACCGGAACTCCTTGCCCGCGCTGTCGGCGATCACGACCTCGCGGCCGTTCTGCGCCTGCCACAGCTCCGCGAACGGGCCCTTGGCACCCTTCCAGTCGACGTGCCCGGCGAGGACCGTCGCCCCCTCGGTGCCGGCGAGCTCCGTGCCCCACCAGGTCGCCTCGCCGATGCCGTCGGGCACGGGCAGCACGCCGTTCTCGACCTCGCGGCGCACCAGCGTGGCCGTGCCACCGGAGGGCAGCCGCACGGAGCCGGGGCCCGCCTTGGGCGGCGCGGGCTGCTGTTGCTGTTGCTGCTGCGGTGCCGGGGGAGCCGGCGGCTTGGCGTTGTTCGTGTTCGCCCCGCCGGCCAGCCCGGTGAGGTCGGGGCCGCGGCCGGTGCTGAGGCTGTCGGCGACCGGTCCCGGCCCGACCACGGGGATCTCGTCCGCGATCGCGCGTCCCGCGACGACCTCGGTCTCGGAGGAGGTGACCAGCACGCTGGTGGCGGCGACGCCCACCACCAGCACGCCGGTCAGGAAAGCCCGGGAACTCACTGCCTGCGCCACACCAGGAAGCCTGCCAGCGCCGCACCGAGCAGCACCAGTCCACCCACCGCGAGCATCAGGCCCGGACGGAGCTGCGTGTCGAACGAGGCGGTCGCGACCGGTGTCCTGCCCTCGGTGCCGGCGGGGATCGTGCTGGGCACGACGGGCTTGTTCGGTTTGTTCACCAGCTCGAGCGCGAGGGTCTGGCCCGCGGCCACCGTGCCGCACGCGGATGGCGGCGCCTTCGGGTCGAAGAACTCCTCGTACCCCTTCGGCGCGGCCGCCTCGACGAGGCAGATCTCCTGCGGCGTGCGCAGGCCAGGCACCTCGACCGTGCCGTCGGCGCCGGTCTGCAGCACCAGCGGCTTGCCGTCCGTGCCGACGAGCAGGGAGTCGTCCTGCTTGAGCGCGGGGCTCGTCTGGTCCTTCGCCGTGACGCGCAGCGCGACGCCCGCGATGGACTTCTTCGTCTCGGAGTCGATCTTCGTGATCCTCACCGCGCCGGGCGCGGTCCTGGCCTGGGCGTTCGCGGCGGCGTCGAGCTTCTTCTCGCCACCGGTGGTGACCATCCGCTGCATGTTCTCGGTCTGGATCGGCTGGTGCACGACCGGCCGGTCGGCGGGGGAGTCCGCGGTGACCGCGATCGAGGGCTTCGGGCCGGTCGGGACGACCTTGACCGCCGCCGGGGCGCCGTCGGCGCCGGTGGTGGCCTTGCCGGAGGTGCTGCCGTCGGCGAGCTTCGCGTCGGTCAGCGTGAAGCTGATCGACGCCTTCGGCACGCCCTGGCCGTTGGCCTTGACCAGCGCCGCGGTCCAGGTGGACTCGGTGCCGATGATCAGCGGCTCCTTCGGGGCGGTGGCGCTGAGCTTCCACGGGCCGCGGTTGGCCTCGGCGTCGGCCTTCATGCGCGCGGCGGTGTCCATGACCTGCTTCGGCAGCCGTGCCGCGTAGAACGCCTCGTCGTAGGCGAGGTACTTGGGGTCGGTCGTGTCGAGGCGGACCGCCCCGTCCGGCACGGAGGTCCAGCTGTGCAGCAGGTGCGCCAGTGCCGCGGCCTCGTCCGGCGACTTCGTCGTGGAGTAGCGCAGCAGGAGGTAGGAGATGTTGGCCGCGACGTCCGGCGTGAGGGACTTGCCGGCCTTGGTGAGCAGCTCGGCGCCCTCCTGGTAGCCGACCGTGCTGTCCGGCGCCGGCAGTGCGTACTGCACGCACCACACGTGCTTCTCCTGCCAGACGTACGACCCGTGCCACTCGCTACCCGCCGTGGCGTTGGGCTGGAGCCCTGACGCGTTGTGGCCGATGCCCTTGACGCCTACCGCTGTCGCCGTCGCGGGCGCGGTCAGGAGCGCGAGCCCCGAGACCGCCGCCACGGCGGCAAGACGTTTCCAGCCCATTTTGGATCTTGATCCCCTCTGACCTGTGGCAAACCCGCGTGCGAGCTTGGCGGTCCCCCACACCGGGGACAAGCCGCCACGAGGGGGAAGTCTTCCGCTACCAAACGTGTGAACGTGACCGAAATGTGACGCGGGTTACCGAGTTTGCCCGGGACACGCGGCGACACGCCGCAGTGTGATCACGCTTTGGAGTTGGCGCGGTATTTGCGCACGCGTGATCGTCGTCGGGGGTAAAGTCGCCTTTACCGACGGGGAACATGGCACCCAGCGTGCTCGTTGTACCCCGTGACGGCGTAAAGCAACGCCCCAGGAGGACCAGGTGCGCTCCAGCAGCAACCCGGCTTTCCGTAACCTGCCGACCGGCGGCGGGTACGGAGGCTACGCAGGTTTCGGCCAGCCCGAACAGGCCGGCTACCAGCAGGCTCCGCCGCCGCTGACCAGCGAGCGGCCCATGACGATCGACGACGTCGTCACCAAGACCGGCATCACGCTGGCAGTGGTGGCCGCGACGGCCGTCGTGACGTACCTCATGCAGGCGTGGTTCCTGCTGTTCCCGGCCGCGATCATCGGCTTGGTGCTCGCGCTCGTCATCACGTTCAAGCGCATGCCCAGCCCGCCGCTCGTCATCGCCTACGCCGCCGTCGAAGGCATCTTCCTCGGCGCGTTCAGCGGCATCATCGGTGCCATGATCGACCGGTGGACCGGCAACCCCGGTCAGGGCGTCGTGGTCATCGGCCAGGCGATCATCGGCACGATCGGCGTCTTCGCCGGCATGCTCGTGGTCTACAAGACGGGCGCGATCCGCGTCACGCCGAAGTTCACCAAGTGGATCACCGGCGCCATCATCGGCGTCGCCGTGCTGATGCTGTTCAACCTGATCATGAGCTTCTTCACCGAGGGCGGCCTCGGCCTCCGCTCGGGCGGCACGCTCGCGATCATCTTCAGCCTCGTCTGCATCGGTCTCGCGGCGTTCAGCTTCCTGATCGACTTCGACGCCGCCGACCAGGCGATCCGCGCCGGTGTGCCGGCCAAGTTCGCGTGGCAGATCGCGTTCGGTCTCACGGTCACCCTGGTGTGGCTGTACACCGAGATCCTGCGCCTGCTGTCGTACTTCAACTCGGACTGACGTCCGGGTGGCTCAGGAGGGCGCTTCGCTTCGGCGGGGCGCCCTTCGCGCGTTCGCAGGGGTGGTGCGCGTAGATCACGCACCGGGCTCGATCGGGATGTGCAGGCCCTAAGCCCGCCAGCGCAGGTCGGGCAGCTCGGTGCCCACCTTGATCAGGCAGTTGGTGCAGAGAGCGCCCGCCTGGGCGCGTGACACCCGGTCGCCGGGCACCGAGTGTTCGCAGACCGCCTCGTAAAAGCTCCGCGAACCATCGGCCTGGTCGCGGGAGAAAGCGTGGCATTGCTGGTCGTATCCGCTTTGCCACCACACGTACGGCATGTCCGGCCCTCCTTGCTCATCGGTAGGGACGAACTCCCCTCGCCTGATGACGCGTTTGAGCGACGCTTTGTCTCATCGGCAGAAAGGGGGCAGGCAAGTAGCTCCGTTCGGGTGAAACGGCGCTACTTGCAAGCCGCAAATTGCAGATCTTGAAAGCGGACCTCAGCTGAGGCGCTCGATCACCATCGCCATGCCCTGACCGCCACCGACGCACATGGTCTCGAGACCGAACTGCTTGTCGTGGAACTGCAGGGAATTGATCAGAGTGGTGGTGATGCGCGCGCCGGTCATGCCGAACGGGTGGCCGACGGCGATGGCGCCACCGTTCACGTTCAACCGGTCCAGGTCGATTCCGAGGTCCTGGTAGGACGGGATCACCTGCGCGGCGAAGGCTTCGTTGATCTCGACGAGGTCGATGTCGGAGATGGACAGGCCGGCCAGCGCGAGCGCGCGCTTCGAGGCCTCGACCGGGCCGAGGCCCATGATCTCCGGTGACAGGCCGGAGACGCCCGTCGAGACGATCCGGGCGAGCGGCGTGATGCCGAGCTCGCGGGCCTTGGTGTCGGACATGACCACCAGGGCCGCCGCGCCGTCGTTCAGCGGGCAGCAGTTGCCGGCGTTGACGCGGCCGTCCGGGCGGAAGACCGGCTTGAGCTGGGACACGGCCTCGTAGGTGACCCCGGCGCGCGGGCCGTCGTCGGACGAGACCACGGTGCCGTCGGGCAGCGTCACGGGGGTGATCTCGCGCGCCCAGAAGCCGTCGGCGATGGCCTTCTCGGCGAGGTTCTGCGAGCGGACGCCGAACTCGTCCATCTCCTGCCGCGAGACGCCCTTGAGCAGGGCCAGGTTCTCGGCGGTCTGGCCCATCGGGACGTAGATGTCCGGCAGGACGTCGAGCGACCGCGGGTCCACCCACTCCGAGGCACCCGACTGGGCGACCGAGACCGTGCGCTCCTCGGCGTCGGCGAACAGCGGGTTGTGGGTGTCGGGCCACGAGTCGGAGCTGCCCTTGGCGAACCGCGACACGGTCTCGACGCCGGCGGAGATGAACACGTCGCCCTCGCCCGCCTTGATGGCGTGCAGGGCCATGCGCGTGGTCTGCAGGGAGGAAGCGCAGTACCGGGTGACGGTCGTGCCGGGCAGCGAGTCCTGCCCGAGCAGCACGGCGACGACGCGCGCCATGTTGAAGCCCTGCTCACCGCCGGGCAGGCCGCAGCCGAGCATCAGGTCGTCGATCTGCGCGGGGTCGAGCTGCGGAACCTTGTCGAGCGCTGCTCGGACCATCTGCGCCGCCAGGTCGTCGGGTCGCGCGTCCTTCAGCGAGCCCTTGTGCGCGCGGCCGATGGGGGAGCGGGCAGCGGAGACGATCACGGCCTCAGGCATCACGGAACTCCTCGTCGAGAGTCAAGGTCTCCGCCGAGCGTAGTTAACGCCCGCTCACCCCGGCCAGCGCTGGTGACGAGAATTCCGGAACTCAGACGTGCCGTCTTCTCAGCCACGCGGGCGTCCTGGACCGCTGCATCGCGCGCGCCGCCGCCGACCGCAGCGGCGACGAGGGCGCGGCCCACGCCGGCCACAGCCCCGCCACCTGGCACAACGGCGCCAGCAGCACGCCGGCGGCGGCCTCGTAGCCGACGGCGCTCGGGTGGAAGCGGTCCGAGCTGAACATGTCGGCGTGCCGGGCCGTGAACTCCGGCGCCAGCAGGTTCGCCAGCGACACCGGCACCCCGCCCGCGCGCTCCACCGCCGCGGTCTGGCCGGCCGCGAGCCGCAGGCTCCAGCGGCGGCCGACCCACCGCAGCGGCTGCGGGATCGGCCGCACGATCCCGAGGTCGGGACACGTGCCCACGACGACACCGCAGCCGGCGGACCGCAGCCTGCGCACCTGCCGCCCCAGCAACGACGCGGACTCGCGGACGCCGATCCGCGACGTCACGTCGTTCGCGCCGATGATGATCAGCGCCACCTGCGGCGCGTCCCGCACGGCGGCGTCGACCTGCGGCACCAGGTCGCGCGTGGTCGAGCCGCTGATCGCGTACGTCGAGAGCCGCACCGGCCGGGCAGCCTCCTCGGCCAGCGCCTGGGCCAGCAACACGCCCGGCATCTGCGAGGGATGTGTCACACCGACGCCCACCGCCATCGAGTCGCCGAGCACGGCGAGCCGCACCGGGTCGCCACCGTCGTCGAAGTACACGCCGTCGGGCGCGGGCCAGAGGTGTTCCAGCACGCCGATGGCCGTCCGGGCACGTCTGCCCTGCTCGTTCAGCAGCCCGGCCAGCGCGCCCGAGAGCCCCCCGAGCGTCGCGGCGGTCATCGCCACCGCCCGCAGCGTCCGCAGCACCGTCATCCGCACCACCGCCCTCCCCCGGAATCGTCGGCTTCGCCGTTCGAACCAGCCTCCGCGGTCACTAGAGCTACGCTTCGTCCCGCCATCTCGGAGAGTGGGAGCAGGGAGTAGATACCGGTGGAGTACGTCGAGCACGTCGTCGATCTGGTCGGCAACACGCCGCTGGTCAAGCTCAACTCCCTGACGACGGGGATCAAGGCCACGGTGCTGGCCAAGGTCGAGTACCTCAACCCCGGCGGCAGCGTGAAGGACCGCATCGCGCTGCGGATGGTCGAGGCCGCCGAGCGCTCCGGTGAGCTGCGGCCCGGCGGCACGATCGTGGAACCCACCTCCGGCAACACCGGGGTCGGACTCGCGCTGGTCGCCCAGCGCAAGGGCTACAAGTGCGTCTTCGTCTGCCCGGACAAGGTCAGCGAGGACAAGCGCAACGTCCTGAAGGCCTACGGCGCCGAGGTCGTGGTGTGCCCGACCGCCGTCGCGCCCGAGCACCCGGACTCCTACTACAACGTCTCGGACCGGCTCGTCCGCGAGATCCCCGGCGCGTGGAAGCCCGACCAGTACTCCAACCCGGAGAACCCGGCGAGCCACTACCACCAGACCGGTCCCGAGATCTGGCGCCAGACCGGGGGCCGGATCACGCACTTCGTCGCGGGCGTCGGCACCGGCGGCACGATCTCCGGCACCGGCCGCTACCTCAAGGAGGTCTCGGAGGGCGCCGTGCAGGTCATCGGCGCGGACCCCGAGGGCTCGGTCTACTCCGGCGGCACCGGCCGCCCCTACCTGGTCGAGGGCGTCGGCGAGGACTTCTGGCCGGAGGCCTACGACAAGACCATCGCCGACCGGATCGTCGAGGTCTCCGACGCCGACTCGTTCGACATCACCCGCCGCCTCGCCCGCGAGGAGGGCCTGCTCGTCGGCGGCTCGTGCGGCATGGCGGCCGCCGCGGCGCTGCGCGTCGCGAAGGACCTGCCGGAGGACGCCGTCGTGGTGGTGATCCTCCCCGACGGTGGCCGCGGCTACCTGTCCAAGGTCTTCAACGACCGCTGGATGGCCTCCTACGGCTTCCTCCCGCCGGACTCGACCGGCGCGACCGTCGGCGACGTGCTGCGCCGCAAGGGCGGCATGCTGCCCGACCTGGTGCACGCTCACCCGAACGAGACCGTCGGTGACGCGGTCGCGATCCTGCGCGAGTTCGGCGTCTCGCAGATGCCGGTCGTCAACGCCGAACCGCCCGTCATGGCCGCCGAGGTCGCCGGCGCGGTCAACGAGCGCGACCTGCTCGACGCGCTGTTCACCGGCAAGGCCCAGCTCTCGGACCGCCTGGACAAGCACATGTCGCCGCCGCTGCCCACGCTCGGCGCGGGTGAGCCGGTCGGCATCGCGATGAACGCGCTCTCGAACGCCGACGCGGCCCTCGTGCTGGAGGACGGCAAGCCCGCCGGCGTCGTCACCCGGCAGGACATTCTGGGGTTCTTGGCTGGTCGCTGAGCGTAGAAGCCCGTGCGTCCGATAGCGTGACGCCCCAGATCATCAGTCTCACTCGTACACGGCCCAGCCAAGGGGGTTGGAAACCGGATGAACGCTCCGCAGCCGCCAGGAAACCAGTTCGGCGGTCAGCCGCACCAGGAGCAGCCCAACGCGGACGCCACGCAGATCGTCCCGGGAGGTGGGCAGCCGTCCTCGGCGAACCCGAACCCGGACGCGACGCAGGTCGTCTCGCCTGGTCAGGCTCCTGCCGCACCGCAGCAGAACGCGGACGCCACCCAGGTCGTCAGCCCCGGGCAGGTGCCGCCCTCGGCCGCCCCCGGTTCGGGTGGCTTCCCGGCGCAGGGCCCCGGCTCCGGCGGGTTCCCCGCCCAGCCGCCCCAGTACGGCGCTCCGCAGTCGAACCCGTACGGGCAGCCGCAGCAGCAGCCCTACGGTGCGCCGCAGTCCAACCCGTACGGCCAGCCGCAGCAGCAGCCCTACGGTCAGCCGCAGCAGCCGTACGGCGCGCCGCAGTCGAGCCCGTACGGCCAGCCGCAGCAGCAGCCGTACGGTCAGCCCGGCTACGGCCAGCCCGCCTACGGCATGGCGCCGCCGCCCCCCACGGGCTACGCGGAATGGGGTTCGCGCTTCGTCGGCTACCTGATCGACATCGCGGCCCCGACCGTCGTCACGGTGATCCTGTACTACATCATCGTCGCGATCGCGGTCGGCGCCGACGCCCCGGGCATCATGTTCCTGGGCATCCTGGTCTACGTGGCCAACTTCGCCTTCATCATCTGGAACACGGTCATCAAGCAGGGCCAGACCGGCCAGTCGATCGGCAAGAAGGTCGCGAAGATCAAGCTGATCTCCGAGGAGACCGGCCAGCCGCTCGGCGGTGGTACGACGTTCGTGCGCCAGCTGTGCCACGTCGTCGACGCCCTGCCGTGCTACGCGGGCTTCTTCGCCCCGCTGTGGGAGCCGAAGAAGCAGACCTGGGCCGACAAGATCATGAAGTCCATCGTGGTCAACGCCCCGGAGACCGCCTCGCCCTACGGCGGTGGCACCGGTGGCTACCCGCAGCAGCCGGGCACCGGCGGCTACCCGCAGCAGCAGCCGGGCGGCTACGGCCAGCCCCCGCAGCAGGGTTACGGCGGCCAGCAGCAGGGGTGGTAAACCCCCAGCAGCACCACCAGCCCCCGGTCACTTCCCAGTGGCCGGGGGCTGGCCCGTTCCCGGGCCCGGTCGCGCGCCGGGTGTCGCCGCCGGTTCTGCTCCTGCTGGTCCAGCTCGTGCCCTCGTCCGGGAGTTCACTGCTTGGACTACTGCCGTCGACGGCCAGATGGGTGAGTACCCTTCGAACATGAGCACCCCATACGGCTTCGCCACCAGGGCGATCCACGCCGGTCAGGACCCGGACCCGACCACGGGTGCGGTGAACGTGCCCATCTACGCGACGTCCACGTACGCCCAGGACGGCGTCGGCGGGCTGCGTGAGGGCTTCGAGTACTCGCGCACCGGCAACCCGACCCGCCGCGCCCTGGAGACGTGCCTCGCGTCGCTCGAACGCGGCCGCTTCGGCCGGGCGTTCTCCTCCGGCATGGGTGCGACCGACGCGGCGCTGCGCGCGTTCCTCAAGCCCGGCGACCACATCGTCATCCCGAACGACGCGTACGGCGGCACGTTCCGGCTGATCGACAAGGTCTTCTCGCAGTGGGGCGTCACCCACTCGCCGGCCCCGGTCTCGGACGTGGACGCCATCCGCGCCGCGGTGCGCCAGGAGACCAAGCTGGTGTGGATCGAGACCCCGACCAACCCGCTGCTGAACATCGGCGACATCGCGGCCATCGCCGAGGTGGCGCACGGTGCCGGCGCGAAGCTGGTCGTCGACAACACGTTCGCCTCGCCCGCGCTGCAGACGCCGCTGGAGCTGGGTGCGGACGTGGTGCTGCACTCGACCACCAAGTACGTCGGCGGCCACTCCGACGTCGTGGGCGGTGCCCTGGTCACCTCCGACGAGGAGCTGGACGCGGCGTTCGGGTTCCTGCAGAACGGCGCGGGTGCGGTGCCCGGCCCGTTCGACGCGTACCTGACGCTGCGCGGCATCAAGACCCTCGAGCTGCGGATGGAGAAGCACTCCGACAACGCCGAGCTCGTGGCGGAGGCCCTGACGCGGCACCCGCGCGTCAAGAAGGTCATCTACCCCGGCCTGGAGTCGCACCCCGGCCACGCCGTCGCGGCCAAGCAGATGCGCCGGTTCGGCGGCATGGTGTCGTTCCTCGTCGAAGGTGGCGAGGAGGCGGCGCTGGAGGTCTGCGCGCGCACGAAGCTCTTCACGCTGGCCGAGTCGCTGGGCGGCGTCGAGTCGCTGATCGAGCACCCCGGCAGGATGACGCACGCCTCCACGGCCGGGTCGATGCTGGAGGTGCCGGCCGACCTGGTGCGCGTGTCGGTGGGCATCGAGTCCGGCGACGACCTGGTAGCCGACCTGCTCGAAGCCCTCGGCTGAGCTTTTCAGGGAACGCGGGGGCCCTGCGTTACCTCATGGGTAACGCGGGGCCCCCGCGTTTCGCTTTGTCAGGACGTCACGGTTTCTTGGAGCCGCCGAACCTGTCGACGTCCTCGACCTCGGCCGCCGGCGCCGCCGGGAGGTCGGCGCCGTTGACGCAGCCTCCGACGAACTCGATCGACTGGCCGGTGCGGACGAAGCGGCCGGCCTCGTCACAGCCCGCGTGCGCCACGGTCAAGAACGCCGCGCCGGTCAGGGCCGCAGCCGTGGTCACGGCTCCGACCAGCGGAACCACCGCGGCCACGCGTCGTGCGAGTGCCATGCCACCTCCCCACGATGTGTGTCCCCTGTGAGGCAGCCTACCGGGGGAACGGCATCAGAGGTTGCCGCGGCGTTCCTGCTCGCGCTCGATCGCCTCGAAGAGCGCCTTGAAGTTGCCCTTGCCGAAGCCCAGCGAGCCGTGCCGCTCGATCAGCTCGTAGAAGACGGTCGGGCGGTCGCCGATCGGCTTGGTGAAGATCTGCAGCAGGTAGCCGTCCTCGTCGCGGTCGACCAGGATCCGGTGCTCCTTGAGCACCTCGATCGGCACGCGGACCTCGCCGATCCGGGCCCGCAGCTCCGGGTCGTCGTAGTAGGAGTCCGGAGTCTCGAGGAACTCGACGCCCGCGTCGCGCATGGCCGTGACGGTCTTGATGATGTCGTTGGTCGCCAGCGCGATGTGCTGGACGCCCGCGCCCTCGTAGAACTCCAGGTACTCGTCGATCTGCGACTTCTTCTTCGCGATCGCCGGCTCGTTCAGCGGGAACTTGACCCGGTGGTTGCCGTTGGAGACGACCTTCGACATCAGCGCGGAGTAGTCCGTGGCGATGTCGTCGCCGATGAACTCCGCCATGTTCACGAAGCCCATGACGCGGTTGTACCACTCGACCCAGTAGTCCATCTTGCCGAGCTCGACGTTGCCGACGCAGTGGTCCACGGCCTGGAAGAGGCGCTTCGGAGCGCCCTCCGGCCGCTTGACCGTCGACGTCTTCGCGACGTAGCCGGGCAGGTAGGGACCGGTGTACTTGGAGCGGTCGACGAGCGTGTGGCGGGTCTCGCCGTAGGTCGCGATCGCCGCGAGGCGCACGGTGCCGTGCTCGTCGGACACGTCGTGCGGCTCCTCCAGCACGGTCGCGCCCTGCTCGCGGGCGTGCGCGATGCACTGGTCGACGTCGCCGACCTCGAGCGCCAGGTCCACGACGCCGTCGCCGTGGCGGCGGTGGTGGTCGAGGAGCTCGGAGCTGGGCGAGACACCGCCGTGGATCACGAAGCGGGCCGAGCCCGACTTCAGCACGAACGACTTGTGGGTGCGCTGGCCGGTCTCGGGGCCCGCGTAGGCCACGAGCTCCATGCCGAACGCCACCTGGTACAGCCACGCGGTCTGGGTGGCGTTGCCCGCGACGAACACCACGGCGTCCATGGCGCGCACGGGGAAGGGGTCCTTGGTCGCGTCGTAGTCGACCAACCCCACGAGCTGCCGGAGCTGGTCGTAGCTCACGTCGTCAAGCTGCTGAGTCATGCTCCACAGCATGATTCGACCCAACAGGGTGAGCAATAGTCAGCGATTTTGCTGCACTTTTTGTACAGTGATCTATGCCTTCTGATCGACAGGGTGAGCACTCTGACCAGCCCGTGGACGAGCTGGACGCCAGGCTGCTGCTGCTCTTGACCGACGAGCCGCGCCTCGGTGTCCTCGAATGCTCCCGGCGGCTGGGGGTCGCCCGCGGAACGGTGCAGGCCAGGCTGGACAGGCTGGTCGAGCGGGGTGTGCTCACGGGGTTCCCGCCGGCGCTGGACCTCGGCGCGATGGGCTACGGCCTGACGGCGTTCGCGGTCGTGGAGATCGCGCAGGGGCGGCGGGCGGAGGTGTGCGAGGGCCTGGCCGCGATCAGCGAGGTGTGCGAGGTGCACGCGACGACCGGTCAGGGCGATCTCTTCGTGCGGATGGTCGCCAGGTCGAACGCGGACCTGCAGCGCGTGGTCGACGAGGTGGTGGACGTGCCGCACGTGCGCAGGCTCTCGACCTCGATCGCGTTGTCGACGCCGGTGCCGCCGCGGGTGCGCCCGCTCCTGGAACGCGTGAAGGGCCGGTCACCGAGGTGACCGGCCCTCCGCAGCGTCTGCGTGACTACCCGGCGTAGGGCACGGCCTTGATCAGCGTGACCTTCTGGAGCTTGCCGTTGGGCAGCTCGTACTCGACGGTCTCGCCGTCCTTCGCGCCGTTCAGAGCCTTGCCGAGCGGCGAGGACGGGGAGTAGACCTCCATCTCGCCGTGCGCGCCCTCTTCGCGGGTCGCGAGCAGGAAGGTCTCCGTCTCGTCGTCACCTTCGTAACGGATCGTGAGCACCGTGCCCGGCGCCGCAACACCCTTGGTGGTGGGGGCCTCGCCGACCTTGGCGGCCTGGAGCAGCTCGTGCAGCTGGCGAATCCGCGCCTCCTGCTTGCCCTGCTCCTCGCGAGCCGCGTGGTAGCCGCCGTTCTCGCGGAGGTCGCCCTCCTCGCGACGGGCGTTGATCTCGGCAGCCATGACCGGGCGGTACGCGATGAGTTCGTCCAGCTCAGCCTTGAGCCGGTCGTAGGCCTCCTGGGTCAGCCAGGTCACCTGGGTGTCGCTCACGGTCACCAACTCCTCGTCTTGCTCTGGCGCACACGTGTGCCCCAGATAGTTCCCGGGCCGGGGGCCCGGAACGGAAAAACACGGCCCGCGCCGGGGCCGTGCTTGAGCTGCAATAGTAACACGTGGACAACGTTCAGCGACGGCGATTTGTTCCCCATCTCGCCGCTTAAACCGCAGATCACCCGCTTGGCCGCTAGCTCGTGGACAAGTAGGGGGGAACCTGGTAGGAGCACCCGAAGACCTCGCCGGTGACCGGCGGCTTCGAGGTGCGGAGAACGGTTGTCTCGACGACGACGGAATTCCCCGGCGGCACCAGAACTTCACGGCGGCCCGCTTCGTCCCCGTCCTTGGACCGGGCGCGAATGACGCACACCGCCGCTCGTTCGGGTTGATCTCGGGAAACCTCGAAACTGACCTCTACGCGGTCGTCGCCGAGGATGGTGAACGCGGTCTGCTTCGCCTCGATCGGCTTTGTGCCGAGATTTCGGTAACCGACGAAGGCGATGACGGCGCCTACCGCCACGGCTACGGCGAGTAACACCCAGCGCACCCACCTGCCGAGCGGCTTGCGCGCGGCGCTGGAGTACCGGCCCTCGGGGAGCGCGCGTTGTGACACTTTCCCGCGCCTCCTCACTTGCTGGGGAACAATGGTGCCCGACGTTCAGTTGATGAGTGTCGCAGGACCTTTCACACAGGAGGACCACGGGGGTCATGGCCGACAAGCTGCGCCTTATGGCAGTGCACGCACATCCCGACGACGAGTCGAGCAAGGGCGCGGCCACGATGGCCCGCTACATCGCGGAAGGGCACGACGTGATGGTCGTGACCTGCACCGACGGTGGTGCGGGCAGCATTCTGAACCCGGCGATGGACAGGCCGGACGTGCTCGAGAACATCATCGAGATCCGCCGGGAGGAGATGGCCCGCGCGGCCAAGATCCTCGGCATCCAGCACCGCTGGCTCGGTTTTAAGGACTCCGGCCTGCCGGAGGGCGACCCGCTGCCCCCGCTGCCCGAGGGCTGCTTCGCCCTGGTGCCGCTGGAGGAGTCGGTGCCCTCGCTGGTCGAGGTCATCCGCGAGTTCCGCCCGCACGTCGTCGTCACCTACGACGAGAACGGCGGCTACCCGCACCCGGACCACATCCGCACGCACGAGATCTCGATGGCGGCCCTGGACGCCGCGGCCGACCCGGCCTACGAGCCGTCGCTGGGCGAGCCCTGGGAGACCCAGAAGGTCTACTACTCGCACGGCTTCTCGCGGAAGAAGCTGCTGGCCTTCCACGAGGCGATGGAGGCACGGGGCCTGGAGTCGCCGTACACCGAGTGGCTCGCGAACTGGGACCCGCAGCGCCCGGACGTGATGGACCGCGTCACCACCAGGGTGGAGTGCGCCGACTACTTCGACGTCCGCGACGAAGCCCTCAAGGCCCACGCCACCCAGATCGACCCGACGAGCCGCTGGTTCGCGATCCCGATGGACATGCAGCGAGACATCTGGCCGACCGAGGAGTACGAGCTCGTGCGCTCCCTGGTCGACTCGACGCTGCCGGAGAACGACCTGTTCGCCGGAGTTAAGGTCTAGGGGTGCTCTCCCCAGACTTCTCCCTCGGCAGCACGGTGGCCTTCGTCGCCGTGCAGCCGTCGAACACGAACAACGACAAGGGCGGCCAGGGCGAGGACTTCGGCAAGTCCTCCCCGGTCGGCCTCGTCCTGCTGATCGTCTTCTTCATCGCGGTGTTCTTCCTCGTCAAGTCGATGAACAAGCACCTGAAGCGGCTGCCGGCGTCGTTCGACGAGCCGGTGCAGGAGAAGGCCGCCGACGTGGGGCCGAAGAAGAAGGACTAGCCCGGCAGGTGGGTTGGTCCGGCTGGTGGGCTGGTCCGGCTGGTGGGCTGGCTCGATCGGTGAGCTGGCCCGATTGCGAACTGCCTCCGGCCTCGTGAGCTGCCCCGATCGGTGGCTGGTCCGGTCCGTGAGGTGGCTGGCCGATGGGCTGGCCCCATCGATGAGTTGCTCCCGGCCCGGTGGGCTGGCCCGATCGACGAGCTGTCCCGGCCGGTGAGTTGCCCCGGCCTGTGAGCTGCCTCAGCCGACGCGCTGTCCCCAGCCGACGAACTAACCCAGCCGGGTCGCGACCACGAACTCGTGCACCTCCTCGAACGCGGGCGGGTGCTCGGGCAGGTCGCTCGTCTCCCGCGCGACCCGCAGCTCCTCCCGCCAGTGCGCGAGGTCCGCCTCCACCCGTTCGGGAGCGGGCCGTCCCCCGACGTCGGCGAGGGCCCGGTGCTCGCCGAGGACCTTGGCCTCCACGAGGCCCGGCAGGTAGTCCGGGCCGTCGAGCTCCTCCAGCAGCGTCGGCAGGTGTGCGACCACCTCCCCGGTGCGCAGCAGGTGCACCCCGGTCAGCAGCGCGCGGAACGTGTAGAGCAGCGGCTTGATCTCGCCGGTCCGCTCGAACAGCCGCCACTGCGTCGCCGCGAAGCCCCGGTAGTGGTGCCCGTGCCGGGAGGTCACGCAGCCGGCGGCCAGGGCGGCCAGCCTCCGGTGGCCGTCGGTGGTGTGCACGACCAGGGGTGAGAGCAGTTGTTCGAGCACGTAGCCGTTGGGGCGGGTGAGCAGCCTGCAGAACTTGCGCACGTCGTGGGTGACGAGGTCGATCTCCACCCCGTCGCGCACCCACGTCCGCTCCTCCGTCTCCGGGCCGTGGTCGAGGCCGAGGACCTCGGCGAGGGGCAGGACGTGCACACCGCGCAGGTCCACGTCCGAGTCGCGGGACGGGAAGCCGTACAGGTGCGCGCCCGACACGGTGGCGAACAGCAGGTCGTGGGACTGCTCGGCCACGACCGCGGTCAGGTCCGGGACCTCGTAGCTCACAACGACCTCCTGCGCACCGACACCAGCCAGTCCTCGACGCGGGCCCGGTCCGGTTCCTCCGGCAGCGGGCCCTCCGCGGCGGCGATCTCGTCGCCGAGCCGGTGGGCCCACGCGACCGCGTCGTCCCAGGGCGTCGACCCGTCGCGGATCTTCAGCAGCGACCGGTCCGCCGCGATCTCGTAGCGGCCGGTGCGCAGCAGGTGCAGGCCCACCAGCCGGAGCCGGACGACGTGCATGAGCTGCTTCGGCTTGAGGTTGCGGCCCGCGCGCGACAGTTGCATCTCGGTCGCACGCGAGAACGCCCGCACCGCGTACCGGGAGAGGAACGCGGGCAGCAGCTCCCGCAGCTCCTCTCCCAGCGGTGTGATGACCTCCACCAACGGGCTCACCAGCGTTTCGAGCACCGTCGGGTTCGACTTGAGGCCCAGCCGGCAGAAGTGCTCGACCTCCCAGCTGAGCTGCTCCGGCGAGGGGCCCTCGACCGACGTCGGCGGCTTCTCGAACCGCCAGAACGCCTCGGTGGGCGCGACGAACACCCCTCGCCTGTCCACATCGGACTCTTCCGTCGCCAGCCCGTAGGCGTGCGACCCGATCACCGCTTCGAGGATCACAGCCTGGGGTCCACCGCTTCCGACTCCAACGCCAGCACACCGAAAACGCACTCGTGCACGCGCCACAGCGGTTCGCCGCGCGCGACGCGTTCCAGGGCCTCGATGCCCAGGGCGTACTCGCGCAGGGCCAGCCCGCGCTTGCGGCCCAGGGAACGCTTGCGCAGCCGCGAGAGGTTCTCCGGCATCGTGTAGTCCGGGCCGTAGATGATCCGCAGGTACTCGCGCCCGCGCACCTTCAGGCCCGGCTGCACCCGTCCGCCGAGGTTCGCGAGCGGCTTCACGACCATGCCCTCGCCACCCGCCTCGGTCAGCTCCTCCCACCACCGCACACCGGCGGCGGGATCGGCGGTGTCGACCACGAGGTGCCGCGTCCGCTGGAACAGCGGCCCCTCCAACCGGCCCAGCGTCTCCAGGTGCCACAGGTGCGAGCGGTCGTGGAACGTCCGCCCTTCGGCCGCCAGCAGCTGGAACGGCGCGATCCGCACGCCCTCCAGCCCGTCGACCGGCCAGCAGTACCGCTCGTACGCCGCGCTGTAGGCCGCGGCGTTCGCGGCGCGCTCGGTCGTGCGGGCCAGCAGGTCCGCGACGTCCACGCCCCGGCCGGCCGCCTCCCGCAGAGCCGAGACGGCCACCGGCAACGCCCCGCCCGCCGCCGCCCCGACCGCCGCGTACTGCTCGCGGATCAGCCCGGAGGCCTTGGCGTTCCACGGCATCAGCTCGGCGTCGATCAGCAGCCAGTCGGTGGCGAGCTCGTCGAACAGGCCGGCGCACGCCGAACGCACGCGCGACAGCAGCTCGTCACCCAGCGCGCCGTCGAAGAACGCACGGCCGGTGCGCGTGTAGATCGCGCCGCCTTCCTTGCGCACCAGCAACACCGCGCGGGAGCCCATGTGCTTCTCCTCGCAGATCACCTCGCGGACACCGGCCGCGAGGTACTCGGCGAAGGCCTCGGCGGGGTGCTCCAGCACGTCGTCGCGCGACGAGGTCGCCGTCGGCGCCATCGTCGGCGGCAGGTACAGCAGGTCGTGCGGGTCGATCGCGAACCGGCTCATCACCTCCAGCGCCGACGCCGACTGCTCCGCGCGGATCGTCACGGCCCCCATCACCGACGTCTCGATCCGGCGCAGGCCGGTGACGTCGGTCAGCGCGAGCACGTCCGGCTCACGCACGGCCGGCGGCGTGAACAGCGGGCGGTCCGACTCGTACCAGACCTGGTGCGCCTTCACGGACACGATCTCGCGCGACGGGTAGCGCAACGCCGTCAGCTTCCCGCCGAACACCACACCCGTCTCCAGGCACATGGTGTTGTTGATCCACTCCGCCTCGGGCACCAGGACGTGCCCGTACAGCACCATCGCCGCGCCGCGGTAGTCGTTGGCCCACGGCAGGCGCACCGGCAACCCGTACTCGTCGGTCTCGCCGGTCGTGTCGCCGTACAGGGCGAAACTGCGCACCTTCGCCGACGCGCGACCGTGGTAGCGCTCGGGCAGGCCGGCGTGCGCGACGACGAGGTTGCCGCCGTCGAGCACGTAGTGCGCGATCAGCCCGTCGCAGAACCTCTCGGCCTCGCGGCGGAACTCGGGGGTCTCGTGCGCGAGCTGCTCCAGCGACTTCTCCAGCCCGTGCCGGACCGTCACCTTGTGGCCGCGCAACGCCCGGACCAGCTTCTCCTCGTGGTTTCCGCGCACGCTCAAGGCGTGGCCGGCGGCGACCATGCCCATCACGAGCCGCAGCACGCCGGGCGTGTCCGGCCCGCGGTCCACCAGGTCGCCGACGAAGACGGCCTTGCGGTTGCCCGGCGGCAGCGCTCCGACCGCACGGCCCTGCTCGTCGCGCTGGATCGCGTAGCCCAGCTCGGTCAGCAGCTCCTCCAGCTCCGCGCGGCAGCCGTGCACGTCGCCGATCACGTCGAACGGGCCGGTCTCGTGCCTGAGGTCGTTGAGCAGCTTCTCGTAGACGATGACCGAGCTGTCCACCTCGGACTCCGAGCGCAGCACGTGGACGCGCTTGAACCCCTCCTTGCCGAGGGACTTCAACGACCGCCGCAACGCCGTCCGGTGCCGCTTCACGACGTGCGCGCCGAAGTCGCGGTCGGGCCGGGAGGCGTTGCGCCGCAAGCACACCTCGGTGGGCGTGTCGAGCACGATCGCGACCGGCAGCACGTTCGCCCTCTTCGCGACCTCGATGAGCTGGGCGCGGTCGGCCGCCTGCACGTTGGTCGCGTCGACGACCGTGACGCGGCCCGCCTCCAGGCGCTTCGCCGCGACGTGGTGCAGCACCTCGAACGCGGCCGCGGACGCCGACTGGTCGTTCTCGTCGTCGGCCACGAGACCGCGGAAGTAGTCGCTCGACAGCACCTGCGTGGGCAGGAAGTGCTTGCGCGCGAACGTGGACTTGCCCGAACCGGAGGCGCCGACCAGCACCACCAGGCACAGGTCCGGGATCTTCAGCTCCATCAGTTCACGTCCTTCGAGGTGAAAACGGCCATCTGGGTCGGTGCGCCGCGTTCGGCGTCCTCCGGTCCGATGGGCAAGTAGCGCACTTCGTAACCACGGCGCGCGGCGACACCGCCCGCCCACTGCGCGAACTCCGCCCGCGTCCATTCGAAACGGTGGTCGGAGTGCCTCGGCTGGCCCTCCGGCAGCGTGTCGAACAGCGGGTTGTACTCGACGTTCGGCGTGGTCACCAGCACCGTTCGCGGCTTGGCGACCACGAAGACCGAGTGCTCCAGCGCTGGCAGGCGCGACGGGTCGACGTGCTCGACGACCTCCATCAGCACCGCCGCGTCGTAGCCGGCCAGAGCGGCGTCGGCGTACGTCAGCGCCGACTGCCGCAACGTGATCCGCTCGCGCACGCCGTCGGGCACGCGGTCCAGCCGCAGCTTGCGCGCGGCCTCCTGCAACGCCTTCGCGGACACGTCGACACCGCAGATCTCGGTGAACTCCGGCTCCTGCACGAGGGCGCGCAGCAGCGCGCCGCCACCGCAGCCGAGGTCGAGCACGCGCTTGGCCCGCACGTCCTTCAGGACCCCGATGACAGCGTCCTTGCGCTGCGCGGCAAGGGAGATCTTCGGCTCGGCCAGCGCGTTGTCCAGCTCCTCCGGCTCGACCTCGTCGACGTCGGCGAGGCGCTCCAGGGCCGAGACGACCAGCGGCCGCTTGCGCGCCAGGTACCGGGTGGTGATCAGCTCCTTGTCCGGGTGCGCCGCCAGCCAGCCGTCGCCCGCCTTGAGCAGCTTGTCGACCTCGTCGGCCGCGACCCAGTAGTGCTTGCCGCCGTCGAGCACGGGCAGCAGCACGTAGAGGTGCCGGAGCGCGTCGCTGACCTTGAGGGTGCCGGTCAGCGTGACGTCGCCGTAGCGGGACTCGCCGTGCCCGGTGATCGCCACGTCCCAGCCGAGCGGCGCGAACAGCCGCTGCGCGAGCCGGTGCGGCACCGCGGGCACGCGGACGACCAGCGGGATCGCGGTCCTGGCCAGCTCGGGGTAGCGGTCGCTGCGGCCGTTCATCGCGGTGCGGAAGACGCTGCCGAGCGCGACCGTGAGCAACGACCCGGCCGCGTACGGGCGGTCGTTGACGTATTGGGTGAGCGTGCTGCCGGGACCTCGCACCAGGGCGACGGGGTCGACCTCCAGCAGGAGGGCGACCGTGCACTCCTCGTCCGTCGCCTTCGGGTAGAAGACGTGCGCGACCCCCGAGCTCGTCGTGAAGGACTGAGCCCGGTCCGGGTGCTTGTGCAGCAGGTGACCGAGGTCGGTCGCCGGCCGGTGGGTGGTGGTCATGGTGAGCAGCACGAGGTGGAGTCTGATCGAGATTCGCCGTTTCCGCAGGCGATTTAGGGTGGGTGCATGACGAACCGCCTCGCGGACGCGACCAGCCCGTACCTGCTGCAGCACGCCGGCAACCCGGTCGACTGGTGGCCGTGGTGCCCGGAGGCGTTCGAGGAGGCGCGCCGGCGTGACGTCCCGGTGCTGCTGTCCATCGGCTACGCGGCCTGCCACTGGTGCCATGTGATGGCGCACGAGTCGTTCGAGGACGAGGCGGTCGCGTCGTTGGTGAACGCGCACTTCGTCCCGGTCAAGGTGGACCGCGAGGAACGCCCGGACGTCGACGCCGTCTACATGGAGGTCACGCAGGCCATGACCGGCCACGGCGGATGGCCGATGACGGTGTTCCTGACGCCGGACGCGCGCCCGTTCCACGCGGGCACCTACTACCCGCCGTCACCGCGGCAGGGCATGCCGTCGTTCACCCAGCTCGTCGAGGCGGTGTCGGCGGCCTGGACCACGCGGCGCGACGAGGTCCTGGAGTCGGCCTCCGCCGTCGTGGACGAGATCTCCCGGCAGGCCGCGCCGCTACCTCCCTCCACAGTGGACTCGGACGCGCTGGCGGGCGCGGTGGTGTCGCTGCTGGGCGAGTTCGACCGCCGCAACGGCGGGTTCGGGGGCGCGCCGAAGTTCCCGCCGTCGATGGTGGTCGAGTTCCTGCTGCGCCACCACGAGCGCACCGGATCCGTCGAGGCGATCTCGATGGCGACCGCGACGGCCGACGCGATGGCGAACGGCGGCCTGTACGACCAGCTCGGCGGCGGGTTCGCGCGGTACGGCGTCGACGCGTCGTGGACGGTGCCGCACTTCGAGAAGATGTTGTACGACAACGCCTTGCTCCTCCGCTTCTACACGCACCTGGCGCGGCTGACGGGTTCGGAGCGCTACTCGCGCGTCGCTCGCGACACGGCTGCTTTCCTGCTGCGCGACATGCGCACGGCGGAGGGAGGTTTCGCGGCCTCGCTGGACGCGGACACCGACGGCGTCGAAGGGCTCACGTACGTGTGGTCGTTCGAGGAGCTCGGTCCGGCGGCCGCTGCTTTCGGCGTGACCGAGGAGCCGAACTTCGAGGACGGCAAGTCGACGCTGCGGTTCGTGTCGGAACCGGGGGAGGAGGTGCGCGCCGCGTTGCTCGCGATCCGCGCGGCGCGACCGCAGCCGGGCCGCGACGACAAGGTGATCGCGGCCTGGAACGGCATGGCGATCGCCGCGCTGGCCGAGGCGGGCGCCTTCTTCGGTGAGCCGTCGTGGGTCGTGGCGGCTTCGGAGGCGGCGTCGCTGCTGGCCTCCACGCACCTCGTCGAGGGGCGGTTGCTGCGGACCTCGCGGGACGGCGTCGCGGGTCCGTCGTTCGGCGTGCTGGAGGACTACGGCTGCCTCGCCGACGGCCTGCTGGCGTTGCACCAGGTCACGGGCTCGATCCGGTGGCTCGACCTGGCGTGCGGGCTGGTGGACACCGCTCTGGCGCGGTTCGCCGTGCCGGACTCGCCGGGTGCCTACTACGACACCGCCGACGACGCCGAGACGTTGGTGCGCCGCCCGGCCGACTCGACCGACAACGCGTCGCCTTCCGGGGCGTCGTCGCTGGCCTCGGCCTTGCTGACGGCGTCACTGCTGTCGGGTGCCGATCGCTCCGCGCGGTACCTGGACGCCGCGACGGCGGCGGTGACGCGCGCCGGACTGCTGGCCGCGCGCGCACCCCGGTTCGCCGGCCACTGGCTGACCGTCGCCGAGGCCTTGGTCGCCGGTCCGCTGCAGGTGGCCGTCGTGGGGGCAGGTGATGATCCGCGCCGTGCGGCGCTGTGGGCGGCAGCGGTCGCGCACGTGCCGGGAGGCGGTGTCGTCGTGGCCGGTGAGCCTTCGTCCGTGCCGTTGCTGGAGGACCGTCCGTTGCTGGACGAGGCCCCCGCTGCCTACGTGTGCCGCGGTTACGTCTGCGACCTGCCCGTCGCATCGGTGGATGCGCTGGTCACTTCGCTGACGGCGAACACCCTCTGACTGATTGCGCGCGTAACGTCGGTAACGACGTAATCATGTAATCAGAGGTGGTCGGCATGGGACGAGGATGGCGAGGACGAGGCGGGTGGCAGCAGGGTGACCTGCCCTCCGCCGACGACGCGGCGGCGTGGTTCGCGGGCAGGCTGCCCGACGGCTGGTTCACGGGCGCGCCGGAGGTGGTCGTCGACCGCGAGGAGATCACGGTCGTCGGCACGCTGCCCGCGCTCGAAGGCGAGTTCGACGACGCCTCGCGCGCCGCGGCCGAGGCGGGCCGCATCGCCCGCTGGCGCGAGGAGACGCGGGACGAGCGCGTGGAGATCGCGCGCCAGGCCGAGCACCGCTACGGCCGCAAGGTGGCCTGGGGTGCCGTCCAGGGAGGCACGCGCGAGCTGTTCACGCACCTGGCCGTCCCGGTGATGACGCGCCTGCGCCAGCCGGAACGCCAGGTGCTCGACACGCTGGTGGCCGCCGGTGTGGCCCGGTCTCGCGCGGATGCGCTGGCGTGGGCCGTGCGCCTGGTCGGCGAGCACGCGGACACGTGGCTCGGCGAGTTGCGGGACGCGATGTCGAAGGTCGACGACCTGCGCTCGCAGGGGCCCGACCTCACGTGACGCTGGAGGCCGTCCGATCGGCGAGAACGCCGGCGGGCGGCTCCGCTGCCGGCTGAGGCTTGCGAAGCCCGATGACGCACCCGAGAGCGACCGTGGTGACACCGAGGACGGACACGAGTGTCAGGTCCTGTGCGCCGAGCAACACGGACGTCACCAGGCCCGCCACCGGCATCAGGCCGATGAGCACCCCGGCGCGGTCCGAACCCAGCCGGTTCACGGCGAAGTACCAGAGCCCGAACGCGAAAGCGGTCACCACGACCGCCAGCAGCACCAGCGCGAACGTCTGCCGTGCGTCCGGCACCTGCCAGCCGCCGACGAACGTGCCGACCACCGCGCCGATCACCGTGGCGATGAGGCAGGTCCACGTGGCCACGCCCAGCACGCCGAGCCGGCGCACGACTCCGACGGCGAACAGCGTGAAGCAGACTTCGCCGACCATCGTGAGCAGCGCGAGCACGAGACCGGGCCCGTGCCATGACCCGCCGCCGGACAACAGCACGATGCCCGCCGCCACCACCACGGCGCCCACAAGGGCCGAGGCGGTGCGTTGGCGGGAGAGCAACGCCAGAGCGATCGGGGCGCCGCCCATCACGGCGGCCACGAAGCCCGGTTCCGCGTACTGCTGCGCGGCGATGAGCAGGGCGTTGAAGCCGAGCATGCCCGACAGGACCACCCCCAGCAGCGGCGGGACGTCACGCCACGACGGCATCGGCAGACGTCGCGCCACCAGCAGCAACACGGCCGCGCCCAGTGCGTAGCGCATGGCCTGGCCGGTCAGGACCGGGTAGCCCTCCAGCATTCCCGTGATCGGCACCGACGCGCCGACGATCATTGCCGCTGTCGCTCCCGCGGCCACCCCGAGTTTCATGCTCCAGAGCCTTGCGCCGGACTGGTCCAGGTTTAAGCTCCACTTCGATGACCACGAACTGGACCACTTTCCGCGAGCTGCTGCTGCCGGGGCACCAGCGGCGGCGCGGGGTGGAGGTGGAGCTGCGCAGGGCCATCCGGGACGGGCGGCTCGTGCCGGGCACCCGGCTGCCGTCGAGCCGCGACCTCGCCGCCCAGCTCGGCGTGGCGCGCGGAACGGTGACGTCGGCGTACACGCAGCTCGTGGCGGAGGGCTACCTCACCACCAGGAGGGGGTCGGGGACGACGGTCGCGAGCCTCGGCCCGGCCGGCGCGTCCGGGGTGCCGGAGCCGCCGCGGCGGTGGCGGTACAACCTGCGGCCGGGCCTGCCCGCACTGGGCGCTTTTCCGCGCGCCGAATGGGTCGCCGCGCACCGGGCGGCGCTCGCCGAGCTGCCCGACGACGACCTCGCCTACCCCGACCCGGCGGGGTTCCTGGGGCTGCGCAAGGAGATCGTCGACTACCTGGCCCGCGTGCGAGCGGTCGTCGCGAAGGACGCGGTGATCACCAACGGTGCGGCGGACGGGTTGCAGCTCACCGCCAGGGTCCTGCGCGGCAGCATCGCGATCGAGCAACCCAGCCACGTCGGCGCCGAGGACATGCTGCGGTCGAACGGCCTGGAAACCGTGCCGATCCCGGTGGACGACAAGGGCATCCGCGTCGACCTGCTGTCCACGACGGACTGCCGCGCCGTGCTGGTGACCGCCGCGCACCAGTTCCCCCTCGGGGTGGTGCTGCACCCGGAACGGCGGCGCGCGCTCGTGGAGTGGGCGCGCGAGCGGGACGCGTTGATCATCGAGGACGACTACGACGCCGAGCACCGGTACGACAGACCGGCCCTGGGGGCGTTGCAGGCGCTCGCGCCCGAGCACGTGGTGTACCAGGGAACGACGAGCAAAGTGCTCTCGCCCGCGTTGCGCCTCGGATGGCTCGTGGTGCCGGAACGTCTGCGCGAGGGCATCGTGGAACGCAAGAAGTACAACGACATGGGCACCGGCACGATCCCGCAAGCCGCGCTCGCGCACCTGATGCGAACGGGTGGCTACGACCGGCATCTGCGGCGTACGCGCGCGCTCTACCGGAAGAGGCGGGATGCGTTGCTGGAGGCCGTCGCGGAGCATCTGCCGAGATGGCAGCCCATCGGTGTGGCGGCCGGGTTGCACGTCGTGCTGCGGATGCCGGACGGGTCGGACGACCTCGCGTTGAAGAGCAGGCTCGAGGAGCGCGGGGTGCACGTGTGGGCGTTGGCGCAGTACACGCGCGCGCCGATGTGGCCCGGCTTGGCGCTGGGGTACGCGTCGCTGTCGCCCGACCGCCTGCGCGAGGCCGTCAAGGAGATCGCGGCCGTCGCGGTGGCCTAGCGGGACGCCGTCCCACTCGTGGGCGGCAAAACCCCAGGTGGAGCGGGTGGCGCGGTCGCGTCTCGAGAAAATGTCAGTGCGCGGGTGCACCATGGGTGCGTGCTCTTCTCCGAAGTAGTCGGCACGTCGGCCTCCGTGGCGGCGACCCGGTCGCGCCTGGCCAAGGTCAAGGCGCTGGCGGCGTTGCTGCGCTCGGCGTCGGACGACGTCGTGGCCGCGGTGGTGTCGTTCCTCATCGGCACGCCGCGGCAGGGTCGCATCGGCGCTGGCTGGCGCACGGTGGTCGACCTCTCCGTGCCGCCGGCCGCCGAGCCCGGCCTCGCCGTCGCCGAGGTCGACGTCGCGCTCGCCGAGGTGGCGGTCACGTCGGGCAAGGGCTCCGCGCAGCGGAGGGTCGACCTGCTGCTCGGCCTGTTCGGCCGCGCCACCGAGGAGGAGCAGGACTTCCTGCGCAGGCTGCTGACCGGCGAGCTGCGCCAGGGCGCGCTGGAGGGCGTGATGCTCGACGCGATCGCCTCGGCGGCGGACGTGCCGGGCGAGACGGTGCGGCGCGCGTTCATGCTGTCCGGCCGGCTGCCGGAGACCGCGGTGGCGGCGCTGGCGGGCGGCGCGGCGGAGCTGGAGGCGTTCCGGCTCGAGGTCGGGCGGCCGCTGCGGCCCATGCTCGCCTCGCCCGCGGAGTCGCTCGACGAGGCGCTGGACGAGCTCGGCGGCTGCGTGGTGGAGCACAAGCTCGACGGCGCGCGCATCCAGGTGCACCGCTCGGGCGACGAGGTCCACGTCTACACCCGCACCCTGCGCGAGATCACCAAGACCGTCCCCGAGCTGGTCGAGCTCGTGCGCGGGCTGCCGTGCACGTCCGTGGTGCTCGACGGCGAGACCCTGGCGCTGACCGACGAGGGCAGGCCCCGCCCGTTCCAGGAGACTATGAGCCGCTTCGGCGCGCAGGACGAGCGCGAGCTGCTGCTGCACCCGTACTTCTTCGACTGCCTGCACCTCGACGGCAAGGACCTGCTCGACGAACCGCTGCGCGACCGCCTCGCCGCACTGCGGCAGGTGGCGGGACGGCACGTCATCCCCGGCGTGCAGGACCCGACGCGGGAGCAGGCAGCCGAGGTCGTCGCGGCATCGCTGGCCGCGGGGCACGAGGGCGTGGTGGTGAAGTCGCTCGCGTCCACCTACGCCGCGGGCAGGCGGGGCAGGGCGTGGCAGAAGGTGAAGCCGGTCCACACGCTCGACCTGGTGGTCATCGGCGTCGAGTGGGGCAGCGGCCGCCGCCGCGGCTGGCTGTCCAACCTGCACCTGGGCGCCCGCGACCCCGACGGCGGCCCGCCGGTAATGGTGGGCAAGACCTTCAAGGGCCTCACCGACGAGCTGCTCAAGTGGCAGACCGAGGCGTTGCGGGCGATAGCCACCGAGCAGGACGACTGGGTGGTGAAGGTCCGTCCCGAACTGGTGATCGAGATCGAGCTGGACGGCGTGCAGGTCTCGCCGCGCTACCCCGGCGGCGTCGCGCTGCGGTTCGCCCGAGTCGTGCGCTACCGCCCGGACAAGGACCCGTCGGAGGCGACGACGATCGACGAGGTGAGGGCGTTGCTGCCCGCCGCACGGCCGGCTCCCGAGGCTTGATGCCGCAGGTGGGGTGTGCTCGGTGGCCTGGGGCTTGAGGACCTGTGTTCGGCAGTGTCCCGCGTCGTGTCGGGAGGTGGTTCCGCGTCGGTGAGCTGCCGTGCGACCGCATGCGAGGCCTGACGCCGCCGGTGCGGTGTTCTCGGTGACCGCGGCTTGCGGACCTGCGCAACGAGGCCCGGCGGCCGACCCGGCACCGCCCCCGCCTCCCCCGGGAGGTGGTTCCGCGCCGACGATCCACCGCCCGCTCCAGCGGGGAAAATCGGGTGCGACGCCCCGGCGCCCGCCACTAGCGTCGCCCGGTGACCGACGCTGCCGCGCTGCTCAGCGCGTTCGACGCCCAGGCCCGTCCCGCCGAGTGGGAGTTCCCCGAGGGGGACGCCACGGTCGACCGGGACGGTCCGCTGTTCCGGGTGTCCTGGCCGAACCGGCGGGGTTTCGTGGCCGGGCCGCCCGACCTCGGCGTCGAGGGCGATGCGCTGGACGAGCTCATCGCCCGGCAACGCGACTTCTTCACCGCGCGCCGCCAGTCCGCCGAGTGGAAGACGTGGAGCCACGACCGGCCCGCGGACCTGCCGGACCGGCTCGTCGCGGCCGGGTTCACCCCGGAGGACACCGAGACCGTCGTCATCGGACTGGCCGAGGACATGGTCGCGCCGGTGCCCCTCGACGGGATCGTCCTGCGGGAGACGCGGCACTGGGCGGACATCCAGCGGCTCGTGGCCGCGTCGTCCGAGGCGTTCGGCAAGGACGTGAGCTTCCTCATCGACTACCTGATCGCCAAGAAGGACGATCCGGACACCGTCATCGTCGTCGCCGAGGCCGAGGGGCGGATCGTGTCGTCCGCGCGGCTGGAGATCGTTCCGGAGACGGACTTCTGCGGGCTGTGGGGTGGCTCCACGCTGCGGGAATGGCGTGGCCGGGGCATCTACCGGGCCCTCGTCGCGCACCGGGCGCGGGTGGCGCTCGCCCGTGGCCGGAAGTACCTGCAGGTCGACGCGAGCGAGGACAGCCGGCCGATCCTGGAGCGCCTCGGGTTCGTGCCCGTCACCACGACCACGGGGTTCGTGTGGCGGCCCCGGTGACGTGCTGCGGGTATCGTGGAAGCACGTGCGGTTCATCGAAGGGCATCGGCCCTCTTACGACCTGACCTACGACGACGTGTTCCTCGTCCCCGGCCGCAGTGCCGTGGAGTCGCGGTTCGGCGTCGACCTCTCCACTTCGGACGGCACCGGGGCCACGATCCCGATCGTCGTCGCCAACATGACGGCGGTGGCCGGACGGCGGATGGCGGAGACCATCGCGCGGCGCGGCGGGCTCGTCGTGATCCCGCAGGACGTGCCGACCGAGGCCGTGGCGGAGATCATCTCCTGGGTCAAGGAGCGGCACCCCGTCTGGGACACCCCGCTCACGCTCACCACGGGCGACGCGGTGGCCGACGCGTGGAACCTGCTGCACAAGAGGGCGCACGGCGCGGTTGTCGTGGTGGACGGCGGCGGCCGGCCGCTGGGCGTGGTCGACGAGGCCGCGCTCACGGGCGTCGACCGGTTCGCGCGCCTCGGCGACGTGATGAACACCGACGTCCTCCAGCTCCCCCTCGGCACGAAGCCGCAGGACGTGTTCGACCGGCTGCACCACAGCACCCACCGGATCGCGCTGGGCGTCGACGCCCAGCAGCGGCTCAGCGGGGTGCTGACCGAGCTGACGGCGTTGCGGGCGGAGGTCTACCGGCCCGCCACCGACGACGCGGGCAAGCTGCGGATCGCGGCCGCGGTCGGGGTCAACGGGGACGTCAGGGCCAAGGCCGAGGCGTTGCTCAAGGCGGGCGTCGACGTGCTGGTCGTGGACACCGCGCACGGGCACCAGGAGAAGATGATCACCGCGCTCAGGGCGGTCAGGGAGGCGAACCCGCACGTGCCGATCGCGGCGGGCAACGTCGTCACCGCCGAGGGCGTGCGGGACCTGGTCGAGGCCGGTGCGGACATCATCAAGGTCGGCGTCGGGCCGGGCGCGATGTGCACCACGCGGATGATGACCGGCGTCGGCCGCCCGCAGTTCTCCGCCGTCGCCGAGTGCTCGGCCGAGGCGCGCAGGCTCGGCAAGCACGTGTGGGCCGACGGCGGCGTGCGGCACCCGCGCGACGTCGCGCTGGCCCTCGCGGCGGGGGCCGCCAGCGTCATGGTGGGGAGCTGGTTCGCGGGCACCTACGAGTCGCCCGGCGACCTCCAGCACGACGAGCGCGGCAACCTCTACAAGGAATCCTTCGGCATGGCCTCGAAGCGGGCCGTGACGGCGCGCACGCGCAGCGACAACGCGTTCGACCGGGCCAAGAAGGGGCTGTTCGAAGAGGGCATCTCCACCTCGAGGATGCGCCTCGACCCCGTCCGGCCGAGCGTGGAGGACCTGCTCGATGCGATAACCTCCGGCGTTCGCTCGGCCTGCACGTACGCCGGCGCGACCTCGTTGGAGGAGTTCCACGCCAGGGCTGTTCTCGGCATCCAGTCGGCGGCTGGGTTCGCGGAGGGCAGGCCCTTGCCGGGGGGATGGTGAGGATGGACGCGGCGGTCGAGGTCAGAGAGCTCCGCAAGGTCTACAAGACGGGGCAGAAACCGGCGGTGGACGGGTTGAGCTTCACCGTCCGCCGCGGTGAGGTCTTCGGTTTGCTCGGGCCGAACGGCGCCGGCAAGACGACCACGGTCGGCGTGCTGACCACGCGCGTCCGCCCCACCTCGGGGCAGGCGTTCGTGGAGGGCGTCGACGTGGTCGCGGACTCCCGGCGCGCCCGGCAGCTCCTCGCCGTCGTGCCGCAGCGCAACAACCTCGACCGCTCGCTCAACGCGCGGCAGAACCTGCTGTTCCACGCGGCCTACCACGGCATCGGGCCGGTGGAGCGCAAGAAGCTCGCCGACGACATCATCGAGCGGATGGGGTTGAAGGACCACCAGAACGCGCTCGTGGACACGTTGTCGGGCGGTCAGGCACAACGGCTGATGATCGCCCGCGCGCTCATGCACCGCCCGAAGGTGCTGTTCCTCGACGAGCCGAGCACGGGTCTCGACCCGCAGGCCAGGCTCTTCGTCCACGAACGCGTCGCCGCTCTGCACGCGGAGGGCGTCACGGTCGTGCTCACCACGCACGACATGGACGAGGCCGCCAAGCTGTGCGACCGCGTCGGCATCGTCGACCACGGCAAGCTGCTCACGCTGGACACGCCGGTCGAGCTCACCAAGAACCTGCCCGGCAGCAACACGGTCAGCGTCACGGTGAGCCCGAACGGCCACGAGCCGGCGAAGACCACCCAAGCCCTGTCCGAAGTGGACGGCGCGCAGCGGGTGGAGGAGGTTGGTGGGATGTACCGCGTCTACACCGACTCCGACACCGCGGTCACGCTGCCCGCGGTGCTGAACGTGCTGCGGGACCTGGACGTCGTCGTGAGCGACGTCGCGATCGGCAAGCCCAGCCTGGAAGACGTCTTCATCCACCTGACCGGCAGGGAGCTGCGGTGAGCCGACCTGGAGTGACCCAGCTCCGCACGTTCAACGCGATCCTGTGGCGCGACGTCTTCGTCACGGGCCGCGAGCTGCCGAGCTTCCTCGCGCAGGTGATCATCCAGCCGTTCTTCATCCTCTTCATCTTCGCGAAGGTGCTGGGGGACATCGGCTACGTCCAGGACGACTTCGCGCAGGTGCTGCTGCCCGGCATCATCGCGATGAACGGGTTCCTGGGCGCGTTGCAGAACACGACGCTGCCGCTGGTGCTCGACTTCTCGTGGACGCGGGAGATCGAGGACAGGCTGCTCGCGCCGATCTCCATCCCGCTCGTCGCGGTGGAGAAGATCGTGTTCGGCGCGATCCGGGGGTTCGTCGCGGCCGTGCTGATGGTGCCGGTCGGGTTCGTGATGCTCGACGTCTCCTGGGCGTGGGAGGGGATTCCCGGAGCGTTGCTGGTGATCGTCCTCGGCTGCCTGGCCGGCGGCTCGGTCGGCATGGTCATCGGCACGTCGGTGCCCGCGCGCCGGGTCAACGTGATGTTCGCGGTGATCCTGACGCCGTTGCTGTTCACCGGGTCCGCGCAGTTCCCGTGGCGGTCGCTGAGCGACGACCTGCTGTGGTTCAAGGTGGTCTGCGCGCTCAACCCGCTGACGTACGTGAGCGAGGGCATGCGGGCGGAGCTGGTGCCCGCCGTGCCGCACATCCCGTTGCCGGTCGTGCTGGCCGTGCTCGTCGTGGCGATCGCCGGGTTCGGCGGGCTCGGCCTGCGCGGCTTCATGAAGCGCGCGCTCGACTGAGCGGGAGAACGGCCCCGCGAGGTGCGCGGGGCCGTTCCACTCAGGACATCGCTAGGAGGCGTAGTCCTCCAGCATCTCCGTGACGAGAGCCGCGATCGGCGAGCGCTCCGAGCGGGTCAGGGTGACGTGGGCGAAGAGCGGGTGGCCCTTCAGCTTCTCGATCACCGCCGCCACACCGTCGTGCCGGCCCACCCGCAGGTTGTCGCGCTGCGCCACGTCGTGCGTCAGCACCACCCGCGAGTTGCTGCCCAGGCGGGACAGCACGGTCAGCAACACGTTGCGCTCCAACGACTGCGCCTCGTCGACGATCACGAAGGAGTCGTGCAGCGAGCGGCCGCGGATGTGGGTGAGGGGCAGGACCTCGAGCATCCCGCGGTCCATCACCTCTTCCACGACCGCCTGGCTCACCAGCGCGCCGAGGGTGTCGAACACCGCCTGCGCCCACGGCCCCATCTTCTCGTTCTCGGTGCCCGGCAGGTAGCCGAGCTCCTGGCCACCGACCGCGTACAACGGCCGGAAGACCACGACCTTGCGGTGCTGCCTTCGTTCCATCACCGCTTCGAGGCCGGCGCACAGCGCCAGCGCCGACTTGCCGGTGCCCGCACGTCCGCCCAGCGAGACGATGCCGACCTCCGAGTCGAGCAGCAGGTCCAGGGCGATCCGCTGCTCGGCGGACCTCCCGTGCAGTCCGAACGCCTCCCGATCCCCGCGCACCAGCCTGATCTGCTTGTCCGCGGTCACCCGGCCCAGAGCGCTCGACGTGCCCGCCAGCAACCGCAGTCCGGTGTGGCAGGGCAGCTCGGCGATGTGCCCCAGGTCCTCGTACTGGGTGGGGTCGACGACGTTCTCCTTGAACAGGCTGTCCACCAGGGACTGGGGAACGTCCAGATCGGACATCCCCGTCCAGCCGGACAAGGTGACGTCGTGCGCCCGGTACTCCTCCGCCGGCAGGCCGACCGATCCGGCCTTGACCCGCAGCGGCATGTCCTTGGTCACCAGGGTGACGTTGCGCCCCTCAGCAGCGAGGTTGAGGGAGCACGCGAGGATCCGGGCGTCGTTGGAGTCGGTTCGGAAACCTGATGGCAACACCTCCGGGTCGGAGTGGTTGAGCTCGACGTGCAAGGTGCCTCCCAGATCCCCGATGGGGATCGGCGAATCGAGGCGACCATGCCGCAAGCGCAGGTCGTCGAGCAGGCGCAGGGCCTCCCTCGCGAACCAGCCGAGTTCGGGGTGGTGGCGCTTGCCCTCCAGCTCGCTGATCACCACGAGCGGGAGCACGACCTCGTGCTCCGCGAACCTGGTGGCGGCGAGCGGGTCGGACAGCAGTACCGACGTGTCCAGCACATAGGTCGTGATGGCTGGAGCGGCGGACTTGCGCCGGGAGGAAGAACTGCGCGATGAGCCTGAGGAACGGCTCGCGGGACGTCGTGCGTTCACGGCAACTCCCTCACGAACGCGGCACCCGCGTCCGCTCCTCGCTGGGCCAGGCACCACCCTGATCGGTCGTCTCGCCTTCCGCCGTGTGGCGTCAGGCAGGTCGACCACGAGGGCCGGGTGCCGGCCCCCTCGCGACGTTCGTTGCCACGATCAGAGCCTCCCTGCGCGGTCCGCAGTGGTCGCGTCCCGCCGGTTTCGAAGTTACCTGTGGAAGTGCCCCAACGGCACGAAGCCACACAGGTGAATCCCGAGTTGTCATCTGCCGGAAAACAACCCGAAACGTGACCGCAGCCGTGTTGTCGCTGGTCAGGTGCTGTTCTCGTGGGTGTCGCGAGCGAGCCACGACAGTTCGTCCCGCACCTGGTTTTCCACTGATTCCGGGACGAGCGGCTCGTCGAGGAGTCTCAGGTAGCGGGAGTCGAGCGACTCGCCGGGCGTGCGGATGTCCAGCCAGGTCCGCACGAGACGCACTCCTTCGACGTACGTCGTGGTGTACGCGCGCCACAGCGGATCTGCCAGAAAGCGGACCATCTGCCGGGCCCGAGGTTCTGGGACAAGCAACCACCTGCACAGATAGGCAACGACGTCATCCTGGTCAGCGCCACGGTCGTGGAGCAGCAGGGCGGCGTCCTGTCGCACGGTGAGCAGCCCGGACGCCGCCGTTTCGACCTTTTCGGACAGATCGCCGTCCATTCGCAACCCCAGGTCGCCGAGGACCCGCTCCGCCCAGACGCCCCAGCCCGGCCCCACCGCGGCGTGCAGGCCCAGTTCCGCCATGCCCTCGGCCATCAGGCACTGCGGCGTGTTGATCAGGAAGATCGACTGCTCGGCGTGGCCGCGCTTCGCGACCAGGCCCGCGTCCTTGCGGCAGTGCTCGGTGTGGTGACCGGGGTAGGACTCGTGCGCGACCAGGTGCGGCAGGTTCGACATGCGGTGGCCCAGGTCGGCGTTGATCGCGACCCTGCTGCGGTAGCCGCCGAGGTAGTAGTTGAAGCCGCTCCACGGCTTGTTCGTGACGACCTGGTACTCGACGATCTCCTGCTCGGGCAGCGCGTACTTCTGCCGCACGCGGTCCCGCAGCGCGCTGGAGAGGGCCTGCACGGCGCCCTGGAGCCGCCGCGCGGGCACCTCGTCGGTCGTGCGGAACGCGTGGAGGCGGTCGCGCAGCGGGCCCTGTCCGCCGAGGACGACGCCGAGATCGCGGTGGGCCTGCGCGTAGGCGTCCTCGTCGCCGGGCCGGATGCGCACCTGGAAGTACCGCTGGACCTCGTCGACGAACGCGATGCGCTCGCCGGCGAGCTTGCGGGCGGTGCACTCCAACGCCCGCAGGTGCGCGTCGAGGAACTGTTTGCGCTGGTCGGTGAGGTCGCTGCCGGGAACCTCCGCGCGCAAGCTCCGCGCGTGCCCGCCGAGTGCCCCGGGGTGCAGGCGCGGTTCGTTGCCGACGGCCCGGCGCAGCGCGGGATCGCCGGTGAACGAGTCGACGAAGCCCGGCACCAGGCGCCCGAGCCGCAGCCCGAGCACCAGGTATCCGCGCACCAGCTCGTCGGCGTCCATGGTTCGAAGAGAGTAGAGCGTCTACCACTACGTCTTGCCCGCCACCGATCAGCGAATGGGTGATCACCTGATCGGGGATTGTTGTTGATCTTGCTGTCACTCGATGGGGTCACACGGGCAGCGGATTGACAGCAACGCAGATAGCGTTCCCGCATGGAGACCCCGTCCTCCGGAGATCCCCGAAGACTCCGGAATTGACGTGGATAACTCGACATGAAGGAGAATCACGTGAAGAAGGCTTGTGCCGCGGTCGCTGCCGCAGCCGCACTGTCGCTCGCGTTCGCACCGGCCGCCATGGCCGGCGAGGGTCACGACGGGCACGGCGGTCACGGTGGTCACCACTGGACGAACGGCTCGCTGCTGGTTCTCCTGAACGGCAACAACGTCAACGGCACCGTCGGTGCCTGCGGCAACAACGTCGGTGTCCTGGGTGCCGCCGTGCCGATCAACTCGCCGCAGATCACCGAGACCTGCGCCGCGGGCGGCATCGTCGACGAGGGCTGATTCCCCTCTTTTGTTCTGCGTCTGGGGGCGTCATTCATGGCGCCCCCAGGTCCATTCAAGCCGATTTACACCTTCATGAGGAGAAAATCATGCTGAAGCAGGCTGGTGCCGCTCTCGCCGTGGCCGCCGCATTCCTTGCCGTCGGTTCGCCCGCGATGGCGGACCCGGGTTACCACTGGAACAACGAGCCGCTGCTCGTCGTCGGCAACGCCAACAACGTGAACGTGACCGCCGGCGTGTGCGGCAACAACGTCGGCGTGCTGGGCGCGGCGGTGCCGATCAACTCCCCGTCCATCACCGAGACCTGCGCCGCCAGCTACATCGAGGACGGCGACGACTTCGGCCACTGGGGCCACGACGACTGACACCGGTCGCCTTCGCTCGAAGGGGCGCTCACCTCGCGGTGGGCGCCCCTTCGTCGTCTCAGCTGCCGTACCTGCGGTGGCGCTTGGCGTACTCGCGCAGGGCCCGCAGGAAGTCGGTGCGCCGGAAGCCGGGCCAGTAGGCCTCGCAGAACCAGAACTCCGAGTGCGCCGACTGCCAGAGCATGAACCCGGAGAGCCGCTGCTCGCCGGACGTGCGGATGATCAGGTCGGGATCCGGCTGCCCGGACGTGTAGAGGTGCTCCGCGATGTGGTCGACGTCGAGGACCTCGGCCAGCTCCTCGATGGTGCCACCGCGCTCGGCGTGCGACTGCAGGAGCTTGCGGACGGCGTCGGCGATCTCCTGCCGCCCGCCGTACGCCACGGCGACGTTGACCTGGATGCCGCTGCGGTCCTTGGTGCGCGCCGCGGCGCTCGTGAGCCGTTCGGCGTGCTCGGCGGGCAGCATGTCGATGGCGCCGACGTGCCGGACGCGCCACGGCTTGCCGTCCCCGGCCAGCTCGTCGGTGATGTCCGCGATGATGTCGAGCAACGGCGCGAGCTCGTCGGCGTCCCTGTTGAGGTTGTCGGTGCTCAGCATCCAGAGCGTGACGACCTCGACCTGGGCGTCACCGCACCAGTCGAGGAGTTCGAGGATCTTCCGCGCGCCGGCCCGGTGGCCGTCGGCGACGTCCGTGAAGCCGGCCTCCCTGGCCCACCTGCGGTTGCCGTCGAGGACCACGCCCACGTGCTTGGGCACCTGGGACGTCCCGCTCAGCTCGCGCCGGAGAATCCACTCGTAGAAGTGGATAGCGACGTCTTTCACACGAGTGCGGAGTGCCACGTCCGAACAGCGTACGCCGTGCAAGCTTCATCACTGAGCCGTGGTCGGAAACCTACGGTCGCGTAACCTGGTGTCCTGTGACGACGAGCCTTCCTCCCCAGCCCGGACTGCGGCCGCGCTTGCGTGGGTGGCTGCACCTCTGGTCCTTCGTCGCCTCGGTGGCGACCGGCGCGACGCTGATCGCCCTCGCGGCGTCCACGGTGTCCGCACGCGCCGCCCTGGCCACCTCGGTCTACGGCCTGACGGTCCTCGGCCTCTTCGGCGTCTCGGCGCTGTACCACCGCGTGACGTGGACGTCCGAGCGCGTCCGCACGTGGATGAAGCGCCTCGACCACTCGATGATCTTCGTGTTCATCGCCGGCACCTACACCCCGTTCGCGCTGCTGGCGATGAACCCGGGAACCGGACGCGTCGTGCTCACCGTGGTGTGGGTCGGCGCCGTGCTGGGCGTGACGCTGAAGCTGGCGTGGCCGCACGCGCCCCGGTGGCTCGGGGTGCCGATCTACATCGCGCTGGGGTGGGTCGCGGTGTTCGTGCTGCCCGAGCTGCTGCACCACGCCGGGGTCGCGGCCCTGGTGCTGCTGCTGGTGGGCGGGGCTCTCTACACCGTCGGGGCGGTCTTCTACGCGACCCGGTGGCCCAATCCGTGGCCGCAGGTCTTCGGCTACCACGAGTTCTTCCACGCCGCGACCGTGGTGGCGGCTCTCTGCCACTACATCGCCATCTGGCTCGCGATGTACTCCTGACCCGGCGTTGGCCGCCATGCTCCGCGTTGTGTGCCAGGCCGTCCGGTGGTTGGACGACGAGTTCCCCGGCACGCTCGAGGTTCGGCTCACCGACGCGCACGGGACCGTGTGGAGCCTGGTGGACAAGGCCCCGGTCTTCATCGACCCGTCGCTGACACCCGAGGTCGTGCTCCCGGTCGACGTCGAGGTCGCCTGCGAGGTCGTGCGGGTCGACGGTGAGTCGGTCACGGTGTCCACCGCGCGGCCGTGGGGCGTGGCGACCGCGGACGGCTTCGACGAGTTCCGGGTGACGCTCCACCAGCTCGTGGACGGCGCCACCGATGACGAGGTGACGGTGGTGAGCGGCCGGAGAGATCCGTCCCGGGGTGCGGAGGAACCGGTCGCCGAGGCCTGACCCCGGCGACCGGCCGCGGGAAACCTCAACGACCCCCGCGCGCCATGTGCAGCACGTCCAGGGCGGCGTCGAGCTGCTCCTCGGTGAGCTTCGACGGCACGTGGCCGCGTTCCAGCACCACCTCGCGGATCGTCTTGCGCTCCTTCAGCGACTGCTTGGCGATCGACGCCGCCTCCTCGTAGCCGATGTAGCGGTTGAGCGGGGTGACGATCGACGGTGACGACTCGGCGTACTCGCGCATCCGGTCGACGGCGGGCTCGGCGCCGGCGAGGACCTTGTCGGCCAGCAGGCGGGCCACCGCGGCCAGCAGGCGGGACGACTCCAGGACGTTGCGGGCGATGACCGGGAGCATCACGTTGAGCTGGAAGTTGCCCTGCGAACCGGCGAACGCGACGGTCGCGTCGTTGCCGATGACCTGGGCCACGACCATCATCGTGGCTTCGGAGATCACCGGGTTGACCTTGCCCGGCATGATCGACGAACCCGGCTGCAGGTCGGGCAGGGCCAGCTCGCCGAGGCCCGTGCGGGGGCCGGAGCCCAGCCAGCGGAGGTCGTTGGCGATCTTGAACAACGCGACGGCGCACGCTCGGAGCTGGCCGGAGATCTCCACCACGCCGTCCTGCGTCGCCTGCGCCTCGAAGTGGTCGCGGGCCTCGACCAGCGGCAGGCCGGTCGCCGAGGCGAGCTCCGCGGCGACGCGGGCGCCGAAGCCGTCGGGTGCGTTCAGGCCGGAGCCGACCGCCGTGCCGCCGATCGGGAGCTCCGCCAGGCGCGGGACGGACGACGAGAGCCGTTCCGCGGAGTAGCGGACCTGGGAGGCCCAGGCGCCGGCTTCCTGGCCCAGCGTCACCGGCACGGCGTCCATGAGGTGGGTCCTGCCGGACTTGACCAGGTCGGCCCACTCCGCGGCGCGGGCCTCCAGCACGCCCAGCAGGTGCTCCAGCGCCGGGATCACGTCGGTCACCACGGCTTCGGTGGCGGCGACCCGCAGGGTCGTCGGGAACGTGTCGTTGGACGACTGCGAGGCGTTCACGTGGTCGTTCGGGTGGACGTCGCGGCCCAGCGAACGGGTCGCCAGGGTGGCGATGACCTCGTTGGCGTTCATGTTCGAGGAGGTGCCCGAACCCGTCTGGAAGACGTCGACCGGGAAGTGCGCGTCCCACCGGCCGGCGGCGACCTCGTCGGCGGCGGAGGCGATGGCCGCCGCCACGTCGTCGGGCAGGACGCCGAGCTGGGCGTTCACCCTGGCCGCGGCGCCCTTGAGCAGGCCCAGGGCCCTGATCTGGGCCCGTTCCAGGCCTCGACCGGAAATCGGGAAGTTCTCGACCGCGCGTTGTGTTTGGGCGCGCCACAATGCGTCGACCGGCACGCGGACTTCACCCATCGTGTCGTGCTCGACGCGGTACTCCTGTTCAGACATACCCCGAGTCTCTATCGTCGATCACAGCACTGCCACCCACCACTGGCAGAAGGGCGCCACTCATGGAGCATGACGTCGACCTCCTCATCGTGGGCGCTGGTCCCACGGGGCTGTTCGCCGCGTACTACGCGGGCTTCCGGGAAATGAACGTCGCCGTGGTCGACGCCCTCCCGGAACCGGGCGGCCAGGTCACGGCGATGTATCCGGAGAAGATGATTTTCGACGTGGCCGGGTTCCCCGCGGTCCGCGGGCGCGACCTCGTCAGCGGTCTGGTGGAGCAGGCGGGGCAGTTCAAGCCGACGTACCTGCTCGGCCGCCAGGCGCGCACGCTGGAGTCCATTGAGGACGGTCTGCGGATCGGGCTCGCGGACGGCTCGGTGATCAACACGAAGGCGGTGCTGATCACGGCGGGCATGGGGGAGTTCAACCCGCGTCCGCTGCCGGCGGGCGACGGCTGGCTGGGGCGCGGCATGGTGCACTTCGTGCCGGTGCTGGCCGAGCACGCCGGGCAGCACGTCGTGATCGTGGGCGGTGGCGACTCGGCGTTCGACTGGGCGCTGGCGTTGCACCCGATCGCCGCCAGCGTCACGATCGTGCACCGCCGCGCCAACTTCCGGGCGCACGCCGCCACCGTCCGCCAGGTGCGGGAACTCGGCGTCGAGATCATCACCGACGCCCAGGTCCTGGCGCTGCGCGGCGAACCGCTGTCCGAAGTGGACGTCCAGGTCAAGGGTCAGGACCCGAAGACGCTGCCCGCGCAGACGGTCGTCGCGGCGCTCGGGTTCACGGCCGACCTCGGGCCGATCGAGTCGTGGGGACTCGAGCTCGACCACCGCGCGGTCGTCGTCGACACCACGATGAAGACCAAGCTGGACCGCGTCTACGCGGCGGGTGACGTCGCGCAGTACCCCGGCAAGGTCAAGCTCATCGCCACCGGGTTCGGCGAGGCGGCCACCGCCGTCAACAACATCGCGGTCCTGCTCAACCCGGCCGCGCACCTCTTCCCCGGGCACTCGAGCGACGGCAGCTGAGCGTGCCCGGCCGTGGCGGCACGACCGCGGGCGGGACGGCGCACCGGCTGGCTGCCCACCGGCCTCGTCGGCGCGTCTCCACGAGGGGACGCTACGACGGGAGCCGGTGGGCAGCCATCGGTGGGACAACTTATGGCAGCACCTGGACCTGCTCGCCGATCATGAGGTTGTCGTAGAAGACCTGCGAGGCCTCCGCGGACAGCCGGATGCAGCCGTGCGACTGGACGTTCGTGTCACCCTGGTGGAACGCGATGCCGGTCGTGGTGAAGTACACCGCGTTCGGCATCGGGCCGTTGTAGGGGACGCTCCAGTCGTTCTTCACCTTGCGCAGCACCGAGAACGTGCCCACCGGGGTCTCGTACCCCGGCTTGCCGTGGCTGATCGGCACCGGGCCGTAGCTCGTCTTGCCGTTGTGGACCAGCCACGCCCGGTTGGAGTGCTTCTCCAGGCACGCTCCGTTGTGGACGGTGCATCCCGCCTGAGCCTGCGCGGGTACCGCGAAACCGAGGATCAGGAGCACCGTCGCGATCAGAACTCGCATCTCTCATCACCCCTCGGTAGTGGAGTAACCACTGCGGGGTGAGCTAAATCATCGTTTTATGGAAGTGTCCGATCGCGCTGTGGACGGACTCAGGCGACGACCTGGACGGTCTCGCCGATCGAGAGGTTCTGGAAGTAGTACCGCGCCGACGCCGGGTCGAGGTGGATGCAGCCGTGCGACGGCTCGGTGAGCGAGCCCTCGTGGAACGCGATGCCGCTCTCGGTGAAGTACGTCGACCACGGCATCGGCCCGTTGTAGGGCCTGCTCCACTCGTCCTTCACCTTGCGCAGCACCGGGAAGTCACCGAGGGGCGTCTCGAAGCCCTTGCGCCCGTGCGTGATCGGCACCGGTCCGTAGACGATCTTGTCACCGCGCACGACCCAGGTCTGGTTCGTGGAGAGCTGGATGCAGGCGCCGTCGCTGATGGCGCACGGCGTCGGCTTCACGACCGGCGGCGGTGGCGGGGGAGGCGGTGCGGAGGACGCCGGTGCCGCCGAGGACGACGGCGGAGGTGGTGGCGCGGCCGGAGTCTCGGCCCGCACGGCTCCTTGCGCGCATCCCGCCACGAACGTCAACGCGACTGCCGCGAGCAGCATCCGCATCTCGCACCCCCCTTGGTGGTTCATCCTTTGCCGAAGTAGACGGCAGGAGCACCAGCGGGGTTGCAACGCGGAAGGCCCGCCCCCATAACGGTTGGGAGACGGGCCTTCCTGCTGCGTTCAACTCTTGATCGGACCGGTCACACGGTCCCGGCGTACTGGCTGATCCACGAGCGGAAGTACGGGACGTCCACGTAGATCGACGGAGCGGTCGCGCAGGTCGCGCCGCCACCGGAACGGCTGGTCGCGCCGATCAGCTCCCAGCGGCCGTTCACCGACTTCACCTGCGGGCCACCCGAGTCGCCGTAGCAGGCGCCCTTGTTGCCACCGGTGTTGTTGGTGCAGATCTCCGAGGCGGCGCTGATGCCGGCGCACCGGCTGTCCGTCACGATCGAGGTGTTGAGCTCCTGCAGGGTGATCGGAGCGGAGCCGCAGCCGCGGGTCGGGCAGGTCTGGCCCCAGCCGATGATGCGGGTGGCGGTGCCGACCGGGCCGGACGTGGCCGACACGGCGGCGGGGGCCTGGCTGACCGAGGTGTTGAGCTGCACCAGCGCGAGGTCCGCGGACGGGTGCGTGACGATCCGGGACGCGCCGGTCGTCGTGCCACCGCTGGTGCGGTTGGTCGTGCCGATCCGGGTGCGGATCGACGCGGCGGACGAGCCCTGGACGCAGTGCTTCGCCGTGACGACCCAGTTCGCCTTGATCAGCGTGCCGCCGCAGAAGTGGCTGCCGGAGGTGCTCTGCAGGGACACCATCCAGGAGTAGACCTGCGTGGCGTTGGTGCCGCCGACGATCATCGGCGAGACCTCGCCGTCCGCGGTGGGAGCCGGAGCCGCGGTGGCCGCGGCGGCCGAGGCGAGCAGGGCGCCGGCGGCCACGACGACCGCGGAGAACAACGAACGTGCCCTCATCGTTGAGTTCCTTTCCCGAACCCGGCGCAGGGTTGCCGGGGTCAGGACAGGAAACTAGGGACGAAAGCGACCCGTCACCAGGGTCACTCGGAGGATGACCGCCCGTTAACGGTTCACAGCTTCCCGCGGGCTCACGGCAGCGGCTGCTGCACGTTCTCCGGCAGGTCGAAGTCGACCGAGGCGTATTCGCGCAGCTTGTGCAGGCTGTGGAAGCCGTCGATCATGCGCACGGTGCCGGACTTGGACCGCATCACGATCGACTGGGTCGTGCAGCCGCCCGCCCGGTAGTGCACACCGCGCAGCAGGTCGCCGTCGGTGACGCCGGTGGCGCAGAAGAAGACGTTGTCCCCGCCGACGAGGTCGTTCGTGGTGAGCACGCGGGACAGGTCGTGGCCCGCGCCCATCGCCTTCTCGCGCTCCTCGTCGTCCTTGGGCCACAACCGGCCCTGGATCGCGCCGCCGACGCACTTGAGCGCCGCCGCCGCGATGATGCCCTCCGGCGTGCCGCCGATGCCCACGAGCATGTCGACACCCGACGTGGGGCGCGCGGCCGAGATGGCGCCCGCGACGTCGCCGTCGGAGATGAAGTGGATGCGGGCACCCGCCTCGCGCACCTCGCGCACGATCCGCTCGTGGCGCGGCCGGTCGAGGATGCACACGTTCACGTCGGAGACGTCGCTGTGCTTGGCCTTCGCGACGCGGCGGATGTTCTCCGCGAGCGGCGCGGTGATGTCGATGACGTCGGCCGCCTCCGGGCCCACGGCGAGCTTCTCCATGTAGAACACGGCGGAGGGGTCGAACATCGCGCCGCGCTCGGCCACGGCCAGCACGGCCAGCGCGTTCGGCATGCCCTTGGACATCAGCGTGGTGCCGTCGATCGGGTCGACCGCGACGTCGCACTCGGGGCCCTCGCCGTTGCCGACCTCCTCGCCGTTGAACAGCATGGGCGCCTCGTCCTTCTCGCCCTCGCCGATCACGACGACACCGCGCATCGAGACGGTGTGGATCAGCTTGCGCATCGCGTCGACCGCGGCGCCGTCACCGCCGTTCTTGTCGCCGCGTCCCACCCACCGGCCGGCGGCCATCGCCGCTGCCTCGGTGACGCGCACGAGCTCCAGTGCCAGGTTCCGGTCAGGGGCTTCGCGACGTCGTTCCGCGGGGGTGTTCACCATTGCGCGCCTCCATGCGACTACTCAGCGTGCCGGAAGTTGTGATCGGCAACTGAATCCTCGCACGGGATCACGCGTCCGAAACGTCCTCCTCGACCACGGCGAGAGCTGCATCGATTCGCTCCCGCGCACCGGCGAGATGCTGCTCACACGTCTTGGCGAGCGCCTCCCCGCGTTCCCACAGCGCGAGCGAGTCCTCGAGCGAGAGGCCACCGGCCTCCAGCTTGCGGACCACCTCGACCAGCTCGTCGCGGGCGGCTTCGTAACCCAGTGTCTCCGAACTCACGCGGATTGGCTCCTCAGGCGGCTCAGCACGGTCGCGACGGCCAGGTCGTACCCGACCAGCGCCTCCGCGAACTCCTCGCCGTCACCTTCTCGCACCGCCTCGTCGATGAGCGCCTCGGCCTCCGCGACGCGCCGGTACTGCACCGTGCCCGCGGTGGCCTCGCTCAGGTCGTGCAGCGTGAGGATCAGCGTGCGGCGGCCGGTGGTGTCGCAGTCGCCCACCATCGCCGTCCAGCACTCCGCCGCGGCCCGGTTCGCCGCCTCCGCCTTGGTGCGCAGGCCCGAGCCGCACGAGCCGGCCGCCTCCATGGTGAGGGGCAGGAACACGGCATCACGCATCATCGGTACCTCCCCCTTCCGTGTCCGAATCCGGGCTGGTGACCACCGCCCGCACTGCTCCGTCAACGACGCGCACCCGCAGTTGTGTTCCGCTCGGCGCGTCCGCGACGGACCGCAGCACGCCGTCGGGGCCGTCGGGTGTGACGAGTTGCACAACGGCGTATCCGCGGGCCAGCGTGGCGGCTGGTCCGAGGGTCGTCAAGCGGGCTTTGGTCCCGGAGAGGTGGACGTCCTCCCGATCGAGACGTTGCGTGACGGCTCGGCGTCCCTGGTCCCGAAAGCGCTTCACTTCCTCGGCACGGCGCTCCAGCGGGCCGTGCGGATCGGAAAGTACTGGTCGGGAGCGCAGGGCGTCGAGCAGTTTCCGTTCCCGGTCCACCCAGCCGTGCAGCGCCCGGCGGCCGCGGTCGCGCATCTGCCGAACGCGTTCACCCTCCTCGGCGACATCGGGAACCACCCGTTTGCCCGCGTCGGTGGGCGTCGAACAACGCACGTCAGCGACGTGGTCGAGCAGCGGGGTGTCCGGTTCGTGCCCGATCGCCGACAGCACCGGCGTGCGGCACGTGGCGACCGCGCGGCACAGCGCCTCGTCGGAGAACGGCAGCAGGTCCTCCACGCTGCCGCCGCCGCGGGCGATGATGATCACATCGCACTCGGGGTCGCGTTCCAAAGTGGACAGTGCGGTCATCACCTGCGGCACCGCAGTCGGGCCCTGCACGGCGACGTTGATGACGCGGAAGTGCGCGCCGGGCCAACGGTTCCGCGCGTTCGTGAGCACGTCGCGCTCCGCCGCCGACGCGCGGCCGGTGATGAGCCCGATCTTGTTCGGCAGGAACGGCGGCCGGCGCTTGCGGCGCGGGTCGAACAGCCCCTCGGCGTGCAGCAGCTTGCGCAACCGCTCGATGCGCGCGAGCAGCTCGCCGATGCCCACGGCGCGGATCTCGTCGGCGCGCAGGGACAGCGTGCCGCGGTTCGGGTAGAAGCTGATCTTCCCGTGCGCGATCACCCTGCTGCCCTCGGTGAGCTGCAGCTCGCGGATCATCCCGGCGTTGCAGGTGATCGACATGGACATGTCGACGCTCGGGTCGCGCAGCGTCAGGAACGCCGTGGAGCTGCGCGCGTTGAGCTGCGTGACCTGGCCCTCCACCCAGACGTCGCCGAGGCGGTTGATCCAGTCGAGGAGCTTGCGGGCGACCGTCCGCACCGGCCACGGGTTCTCCGGAGTGGATTTCTCCCCAGTCACGATTGGGCTTTGACCGTCGCGATCCGCCGGTTCAGCATGCCGACGAACTCCGGCCTCGACTCGTGCGCCTGCTCGTAGCGCAACAGCTCCTCGAGCTGCGCCACGCCGAGGTTGCGCAGCCGGGCGCGCAACTGGGCGATCGACAGCTCGTCGTAGGACGGCAGGAACTCGGGCATCTCGGCGATCGCCCGCTCCTCTTCCTCCCACGGGTCGTCAGCGGGCGCCTCCACGGTCACCGGGGCCGTGGTGACGGAGGTCTCGTCCTCGTCGAACGTCGCCCATTCCGGCTCTTCCTCGGCGGGCCGCAGTCCGGAGAGGACGTCGTCGCCCTTGATGGCGAGTTCGGTCACATGCTGCTGGACGCGCATGGACAGCTGCATCGCCTCGCTGACCACCGTGAGGGGGAGTCCGGCGAGCTGCCGGGGCAGCTTGCGCGCCTGTTCGAGGGCGGTCACCGCGAGGCCGGCGGCGACCCGGACACCCAATGGCAGTGGCTTCATGCCGTCTAGCCTGCCGCACCCGCGCGTCTAATGCCTAGGAATGAGCACTGGGTACCCTGGAGGCATGCCCAAGCGAGTCCTGTTGGCGAAGCCGCGTGGTTACTGCGCGGGCGTTGATCGTGCCGTGGAGACGGTCGAGCGCGCTCTCGAGCAATACGGCGCACCCGTCTACGTGCGCAAGGAGATCGTCCACAACAAGTACGTCGTGGAGACCCTGTCCGACCGCGGTGCCATCTTCGTCAACGAGACGGACGAAGTTCCTGAGGGCGCACTCGTGGTGTTCTCAGCGCACGGCGTGTCGCCCGCTGTCCACGCGGAGGCGGAGCAACGCTCGTTGCGCACCATCGACGCGACGTGCCCCCTGGTGACGAAGGTGCACAAGGAAGCCGTGCGCTTCGCCCGCGAGGACTACGACATCCTGCTGATCGGCCACGAGGGCCACGAGGAGGTCGAGGGCACCGCCGGTGAGGCCCCCGACCACGTGCGGCTCGTCGACACCGCGGAGGACGCGGCGAAGGTCGAGGTGCGCGACCCGTCCAAGGTGGTCTGGCTGTCGCAGACGACGCTCTCGGTCGACGAGACCATGGTGCGCGTCCGGCAGCTCAAGGACCGCTTCCCGGAGCTGCAGGACCCGCCGTCCGACGACATCTGCTACGCCACCTCTAACCGCCAGACCGCGGTGAAGACGATGGCGCCCTCGTGCGACCTGGTGCTGGTCGTGGGCTCGAAGAACTCCTCCAACTCGGTCCGGCTGGTCGAGGTCGCGCTGCAGCACGGCGCCAAGGCCTCGTACCTGATCGACTACGCCAAGGAGGTCGACCTGGCGTGGCTCGAGGGCGTCGAGACGATCGGCGTCACGTCGGGCGCGTCGGTGCCGGACATCCTGGTGATGGAGCTGCTGAAGTTCCTCGAGGGACACGGCTACGGCGAGGTCGAGGAGATCACCACGGCGAACGAGAAGATCGCCTTCGCGTTGCCGCGCGAGCTCCGCAAGGACCTCGTCCGCTAGTCGATCGAGTCGAGGGCCTGGTCCACGGCCAGGCCCCACACGGCCACCCGGTCGGTGCCCGCGGACACCAGCGAGGTGCCGTCCGGCCGCCACGCGAGGTGGGTGACCGGCTGGCTGTGCCCGCGCAGCGTCGCCCAGGCCGAGCGGGTGGCAGGGTCCCACACGACGACGTCCCGGTCCCGGCCGCCACTGGCGAGCCGGGACGAGTCCGGGCTGAACTGCAGCGCCGTCACCGCCTGCGCGTGCCCGCGCAGCTCGCCCGTCTGCTCCCACGTCGTGGTGTCCCACAGCGCGATCAGACCGTTGTCGTCCCCTGTCGCGAGCGTCCTGTGGTCCGGTGAGATCGCCAACGCGCGCACAGGCCGACGATGCGGGCTTTGCAGCCCTTTCTCCACCCACGTCCTGATGTCGCGCACGCTGACACCGCCGTCCTCACGCCCGATCACGATCTCGTGGTCGGACCTGCCGAAGACGGCCGAGGTGCGGGTGCCCCACGCCAGCCCGCCGATGAGCGTCGGCCGCGCGCCGTCGGCGACGGGCCACACGCCGTCCGGGACCTCACCGCCGACGGTGAGCAGCGAGGTGCCGCTGAACTCCACCGCGACCGGCTGGTGCGCGTCGCTGGAGAACCCGAGCGTGGACAGGTTCGCGACGGGTTTGCCCGTCGCCACCTCGCGCACCGAGAGCGGTGACCCCGTCGCGACGAGCTCGCGGTCCGGGCTGAACCGGCACATCCAGTTCTGGGCCGACCCGGTCTCCACCCGGCGCACGGTGCGCAGTTCGCTGTCGCGGTGTTCGATCACGCCCGCCTCGTCGACGGTCAGCACCGAGCCGTCGGCGTCGACCGCCAGCGCGCGCACCGGCTTCCCGGACGGCTTCGGCATGGTGGCGGCGGGCCAGAACCCGAGCGTGGTGTCCGTGAGGACGCCGAGCGAGCCGTCCGGGGCGAACGTCAAGGCGCGCACCGGTTCGCCGCCGGCGAGCGTGGCGAGCTCCGCGCCGCGGGCCAGGTCCCACAGGTGCACCCTGCCGTCCGGGCCCGCCGTGACGAGAACGGACTCGTCGGGGCTGACGGCGAGCGCCGTGACCGGGCCGGTGTGCGCCGGGAACGTCGTGATGATCGCGCCGGTCGCGGTGTCCCGCACCTGGACGAGGCCTTCGTCGGTGCTCACCGCCGCGTGCTCGCCGCCGGCCAGGAGGGACAGCCGGTGGATCACGCCGGAGCCGACCGAGAACCCGCCGGTCCGGTGCCGCGTGACCAGGTCCCACGTCGTGACCGAGTTGCCGGTGACGAGGGCCAGGGTCCGGTCGTCCTCGACGCTGAACGGTCCGTCGATCCGCCCGACCGGCAGGTGGTCGCGAACCCGGCGGGTGGTGAGGTCGACGTAGTCGCCGCCGACCAGCAGGGTGCGGCCGTCCCCGGTGAAGAAGACGCCGGCGGCCGGGCCCTGCCTGTCCAGCCGCGCGGGCCGGGCGTCGAGCGAGGCCCGCACGGTGACCGCCCCGTGGTTGTCGGACACGGCCAGCTTGCCGTCGTCGGACATGGACCAGGCGAAGACGTACCTGGACTCGTCCACCACCGGCACCGACTTGACCTGCTCGAAGGTCGTGGCGTCGTACACGTCCAGGTTGTGGGACCCCATCAGCGCGATGGTGCCGTTCGTGAACCGCATGCTCCATGCGCCGTTGTGCCGCAGCGTGCGGCTGATCCCGGCGGCCTCCGGGCTGATCTCGCGGCCGCGGGACTCCCCGGCCGCCGCGCTGAGCACCCGCCCGCGTGCCTCGACCGTCGGATACGTCCGGTACGCCTCCACGGCCGTCTGCGCGGCACGGTCGGGATCGCTGACCGAAAGCGCCTCGGACGTCTCGGCGAGCTGCTGGGACCTGCGCACGAGTTCGAGCCGGTCGACCTCGCGCCGTTGCTGCACGGCCACCACCGCGGTCGCCGTGGTGGCGAGCAGCAGGGCCGACAGCCCGGCCGCGACCCAGCGCTGGCGGCGGGAGCGGCGGCGTTCGAGGGTGCGGGAGGCGCCGAGGAACTCGCGTTCCGCACCGGTCAGCTCCGGCTCGGCGCGGGCGACCCACTCGGTCGTCTCGGCGAGCCTGGTGGAGCGGTAGAGCGAGCCGGTGTCGCGGCCCAGCTCCTGCCACGTGCGGGCGGCGTCGGTGAGCCTGCGGTGCGTCCGCAGGCCCTCGCGGTCCTCGTCGAGCCAGGCCCGCAGCCGGGGCCACGCCTGGAACAGCGCCTCGTGGGTGATCTCGACGGTGTGCCCGCCGACGGTGATGAGCCGGGTGCCGGCGAGGACGTCGAGGACCTCCTCGCCGACGACCTCCTGGCGCGGGATCGGGCGTTTGGCGCCGTCGGCGCCGAGGCGGAGCAGGAGGTGCTTGGCGAGGCGTTGCTGGTCGCCGTCGAGGGTGGCGAACGCGGCCTCGGCGCTCTGCGCGAGCGCGCCCTGGATGCCGCCCGCGGCCTGGTAGCCGGCGAGCGTGAGCGTGTTGCCGCGCCGGCGGTGCCACGTCTCGAGCAGGGCGTGCGAGACGAGGGGGAGCACGCCGCTGCGGCCGGCCGCCTCGGCCACGAGCGTGGTCAGCAGGGCCGTCTCGACCGTGCAGCCGACCGCGGCCGCGGGCTGGGTGATCGCGCGCCGCAGCTCGTCCGGTGTCATGGTGCCGAGGAGCACCTGGGCGTCGGTCAGCGCCTCCGCGAGCCCGGGGTGCTCGGCGCAGCGCGGGTAGAAGTCGGACCGGACGGCGATCACGCGGCGGCAGCGGGCGGCGAGCAGCCCGTCGAGGAAGGCCGCGCGCCGCACCTCGTCCTCGCAGAGCGTGAAGAGCTCCTCGAACTGGTCGACGACCAGCAGGTCCGGATCGCGTGCCAGCGCGTCGGCGAGGGCGGCGTCCGGGTCGGCGCCGGGCGTGCACACCACCGCGTTCGGGAACTTCGCCGCGATACCCGCCCTCAGCAACGACGACTTGCCCTCACCCGACGCGCCGAACACCGCCAGGAAGGGCTGCCTGCCGAGCCGGTCGAGCAACGTGTGCGTCAGCGCCTCACGGCCGAAGAAGCGGTCGGCGTCCTCGATCGTGAACGGGTTCAGCCCCGCGTACGGGGACGGCCCGTCGTGCGTGCGGCTCTGCGCCATCGCCACGGCGAGGTCGTGCCACCGCCTCTCCCACGCGGCCTCGTCGCCGTGGCACGCGCGGACGTACGCGAGCGTGACGTCCAGGCCCGGCAGCTTCCGGCCGCCCGCCGCGTCGGACAGCGTGCTGGCCGAGAAGTGCGCGCGCCGGGACAGCTCCCGGTAGCTCGGCCTCCCCGCGTCGGCGCGCAGTCGTCTCAAGTCTGCGGCGAACAGCAGCAGCGGACTGTCGCCCTCGTCCAGTGGACGTTCTCCCCTAGGCATCGAACTCATGCTGGCAGAGTGCGTGCTGGTCAGGGGGTTGTTGTCCGGGATCCGTTGTACGACGTTCGCGGGGCCGACCGCGGACAACCGATCAGCGCGCGGCGGGGTGGGTCCGGTTCGACGAGGGCCGCGGTTGGGACCTGTGGTCGGGAGTCGCGGTCGGGAGTTGCGGAGGAGGGGCGCTGCGGGGCCTTCGTGCTGGGGGTGTCCGCGTGCTGTTGCGGGGCCTTCAGGCCGGGTGTCCGGTGCTGCCGCGGGGGCCTTCAGATCGGATGTCCGGTGCTGCCGCGGGGGCCTTCAGACGGGCGTGCCCGGCCGCCGCCGCAACGCCCTCACCGGGCGTGTCCGAGTGCCGCCGCGACGCCTTCACGCCGGGTGTCCGCGTGCTGCTGCGGGACCTTCAGGCCGGTGTGTCCGGGTGCTGCCGCGACGCCTTCACGCCGGGTGTGTGCGTGTGCCGCAACGCCCTCACCGGGCGCACCCAGGTGCCGATGCCGTCTCCCAAGCCCTCGCCCGCGACCGTCGCGGACGAGCCGTGCGGGACGGGCTCTAGCGGTCCTCGCGCGGCCGGGGCTTGCGTCCCCCCGCGGGACGTTCGCCGCGCGCACCGTCCGGGCGCGGGCGGCGCGCGGGCGCGCCCTCGGGCCGAGGCCTGCGCGCCGGGGCGCCTTCCGCGCGTTCCTGGCGGGGGCGGCGCGGGCGGTCCTCGTCGGCGGCGGGGGCGGGGGTGGGGGCCTCCTCGCGGGGCTTGCGGGCGGGCTTGCCGCGCTGCTTGATCTCCGCCTTGGCCTCGCGGACCTCGTCCCTGGTCGGCCGGTTCGGGTCCTTCTGCGTGGCGATCCGCAGGATGCCCAGCGCGACCGTGACGGCGGTGGTGATGGCCATGACCGGGAAGCTGTCGATCAGCGGCTTGCCCAGGCCCAGGGCCATGGCCGACAGGCCGCCCTTCTGCACGCCGCCGGTCAGCAGCACGAGCGTGGGCACCGTCGCGGCGAGGACGAGCGGGGGCTGCACCATCGGCGCGAACAGGCTGCGGCGCTGCACCAGCAGGATCGCGGCCAGGGCACCGGCGAAGAACACCACGTTGAACGTCCAGCCGACGGTCTTGCTGGAGTTGATGTCGATGAACGCGCCGATGAAGGCCGGGACCAGGGCGCACAGGATGGCTGCCCACCAGGGGATGCCCTTGAACTCGCCGAAGATGGCCCGGTAGTTCCACGGAACCGCGTCGTAGTCTTCGACGTCGTCATCGAAGGCTGCTGAACGCTCGCGCAACTCGCTCACACCGCACACGGTAGCCGTTCGGCCATTCGGTGTTCGTCAGTCCGTTCGTTTCTCACCCAGATGCAACCCGCGGACACTCTCCGTGCGTTCTAAGCGGACTGCTCGTCCGCCCTTCGGACGAGCGGGAGGGGGGTCGGGGTGGCGGAGGCCTCCGTCAGCGGCTCGACGCTCGCCCGGAAGCCCTCCAGGGCGTCGAGCTCGCGGCGGCGCGCGGAGAGGAAGCGCTGCAGGTGGGTCGTGGAGAGGTTGACCGCCTCGATGGCGGTGTCGGCGGCCCGGTTCGCGCGGCCCGCCTGGAGCCTCACCTGCTCGACGTCCTCGGCCAGCGCCCGTTCCGTGACGGCGAACATCGCCGACGACGCGATCACGGCGAAGCCGGTCGGGCCGCACAGGAACACGCGGCGGTCCAGCAGCCACCGCAGCAGCTCCGGATCGGTGTCCAGGGCGGCGACGACCGCGCCGTCGTTGGGCACGAACATGATCGTGCCGTAGATGGCGTCGGCCCAGCGCTGGTAGCCCTTGCCGGCCAGTTCGGCGGCGCGGGAGCGGATGTTGCGGACGTGCACCCGCAGCGCGTCCTGGCGTTCCTGCGGGTCGTCGGTCTCGACCGCCTCCGCCCAGCAGGCCATGGACATCTTCGAGTCGACCGGGACCTGGCGGCCGCCGCCGACGTTGAGCACCATGTCCGGGCGCACCGCTCCACCGCCCGCGACGTCGGTCTGCAGCGTGTAGTGGAGGTTTTCCCTCAAGCCGAGTGCGCGCGCCGTCTCGACCAGCACCTGCTCGCCGAGCTCGCCGCGGCCGCTCACGCTGGAGAACGCCACTTCGTAGCGTTGCAAGGCTTGTTGCTGCGCGTCGTAGCGGGCGCGTTCGGCGCTGATGGCGTTGAGCGCCTCGTCGGTCCGCCGGACGCTGTCCTGGTACAGGCGCCAGACGAAGACCAGCGCCCCGGCGCTCACGAGCGCGAGGACGATGGAGGCGGTGATGATCACTGCGGTCACGGCACCGATGATGCTCCCCCACCGTCGTCCAACTCGATCGGGTGACACGCCGGGAACCCTCCCGGAGATTTGTCGGACCCCGTCTCTACGGTTGGCGCCATGCGGATCCTGCACACCTCCGACTGGCACGTGGGGCGCACCTTCCACGGCCGGGACCTCCTCGTGGAGCAGGAGTCGGTGCTGAGCGGCCTCGCCGACCTGGTGTCCTCGGAGGCCGTCGACGTCGTGGTGATCTCCGGCGACCTCTACGACCGGGCGGTGCCGTCGGCGGACGCGGTGGCGCTGTGCGCGCGGGTGCTGATGAGGATCAGGGCGGCCGGGGCGCGGATCGTGATCACGCCGGGCAACCACGACTCGGCGGCGCGGATCGGCGTGTTCGGCGAGTTCGCCGCGGCCGGCGGGCTGCACCTGCGCACGCAGATCTCGGTGCTGGACAAGCCGGTCGAGCTGGCGGACGAGCACGGGCCGGTCGCCGTGTACGGGATCCCGTTCCTGGAGCCGGAGCCCGCGCGGCACGCGCTCGGGGTGGCGGAGAAGGGCCACGCGCCGGTGCTCGCGGAGGCGATGCGGCGGATCCGGGCCGACCTGGCCGGTCGCGAGGCGCGGTCGGTGGTGCTGGCGCACGCGTTCGTGACGGGCGGCGCGCCGTCGGAGTCCGAGCGCACCATCGCGGTCGGCGGCGTGCAGGACGTGTCGATGCAGGTGTTCGCGGGCGTCGACTACGTGGCGCTGGGGCACCTGCACGGGCCGCAGACCCTGGCGGAGAACCTGCGCTACTCGGGCAGCCCGCTCGCGTACTCGTTCTCCGAGGCGCGGCACCGCAAGTCGGTGTGGCTGGTCGAGCTGGACGCGGGCGGCCTCGTCGGGGTGGAGCGGCGCGACCTGCCGGTGCCGCGGCGGCTCGCGACGGTGACGGGCACGCTCACCGACGTGCTGGAGGACCCGGCGCACGAGCCGCTGGAGGACCACTTCCTGTCCGTGGTGCTGACCGACCAGGTGCGGCCGATGGACGCGTTGCGGCGGCTGCAGAAGCGGTTCGAGCACGCCGTGCACGTCGAGTGGCGGCCGGAGCAGGGCCAGCAGCACGCCATGACGTACGCGGAACGGGTGCGCGGCCGGACCGACGAGGAAGTGGCCTGCTGCTTCGTGTCGGACGCCCGCGGCTCCGAGCCGTCCGAGGCGGAGATGGCGTTGCTGCGCGAGGCGTTCGCGTCGGTGGCGAGGGAGCAGGAGCAATGAGGCTGCACCGCCTGGAGCTGACCGCGTTCGGCCCCTACCCGAAGCCGGAGACCGTCGACTTCGACGAGCTGGGCGCGGACGGGTTGTTCCTGCTGCACGGCGACACGGGCGCAGGCAAGACGACGTTGCTCGACGCGGTGGCGTTCGCGCTGTTCGGCCGGGTGCCGGGCGCGCGGGGTGACGTGAAGAAGCTGCGGTGCGAGTACGCCGACCCCGAGGTGCCGACGGAGGTGAAGCTGGAGCTCACGGTGCAGAGCCGCCGCTTCCGGATCGTGCGCTCGCCGGAGTTCGACCGCCCGAAGAAGCGCGGCGGCGGTGTCACCACGCAGCCGGCGAAGTGCTCGCTCACGTGGCTCGAGGGCTGGGACGGCGAGGGCATCACCCGCATCGACGACGTGGCGCGGGCGGTCGAGGACCTGCTGGGCATGTCCTACGAGCAGTTCTTCCAGGTCGTGCTGCTGCCGCAGGGCGAATTCGCGCGGTTCCTGCGCTCGGACACGGCCGAGCGCGAGGTGCTGCTGGAGAAGCTCTTCGGCACCGAGCGGTTCCTCGACGTCGAGAAGTGGTTCCGCGACAAGCGCGTGGCCGCGGGCCGCGTGCTGGAGGAACGCCGCAAGGGCGCCTCCGAGCTGGTGCACCGCGTGGCGGAGGCCGCGGGGGAGGAGCCCTCGTTCGAGCCCGGCTGGCTGGAGGCGGTGCTGGAGCGGCTCGCCCAGGCCGTGCGGGAGGCCGCCGCGGCCGCCGAGGAGACGGCCGGCGTGGCCGACGGCGCGGACGCGCTGCTGGCCCAGGCCCGCGTGCAGGCCGAGCAGATCCGCCGCGTGCGTGAGGCGCGGGAGCTGCTGGAGCGGGTGCAGGCCGCGGACTCGGCGGCGTGGTTCGCCGAACGCGACGCCGCCCGCCGCGCGGCCCCCGTCGTGCCGGCCCACGCCGAGATCGAGAAGCTCCGGCAGTCCTACGAGTTCGCGGTGCGCGACGAGGCCCGCGCCGCGGAAGCCCTGGCCAGCCTGGGCTACGAGGGCTCCTCGTTGCGCGAGGACGCCGAGCGCTGCCGCGAGGAGGCGGGTGGCCTGAGCGAACTGGCCGCCGAGGCCGAACGCCAGCAGGCCGACGTGCGCAAGCTCTCCGTGCTGAAGAACTCCTCCCACCAGGTCGAGCGCCGGCTGCTGGCGGTGAGCGCCGAGCTGGAGGTGCTCCCCGACCTCCTGGCCCGGTGCCGCGCCCAGCTCGACGCCGCCGTGGAGGCGTCCGGCCGCCTGGAGTCGCTGAAGGCCCGTGCCGACGCGGCCGAGGCGCTGCCGGCCGCGGCCGAGGCCGTCGACCGCACCAAGAACGAGCTGCACCAGGCGATCGACGTCCACCAGAAGGCCAAGGACGTCCTCCAGCAGGTCCGCCAGCAGCGCCTGGAGAACATGGCCATCGAGCTGGCCGCCGCCCTGAAGCGCGGCAAGCCGTGCGCCGTCTGCGGCTCCCCGAGCCACCCCGCGCCGGCCCAGCCGATGCTCGGCGGGGTCGACGCGGCCGGTGAGGAGGAGGCGGCCCGCGACGAGCAGTCCGCCCTCCAGCGCCGCACCGAGGCCGAACGCGCCGCCCACACCGCCGAGCTGCGCATCCAGGCGTGCTGGGAGGCGCTCGGCTCCGACGAGCCCGCCGCCGTGCTGGCGGAGTACCGCGCGGCGCTCGACCTGGCCCACACCCGCTCGCAGCGCCAGAACGAGTTCGTGGGTCTCGAGGCCAAGGCCAAGCAGCTCGCGACGGAGAAGGCGAAGGTCGAGCAGGACCTGGTCGGGCTGCGCACCGAGCACACGTCGCTGGTGGCGGTCGTGGAGGAACGCGGCGCCCGGCTCGAGAAGGCTCGCGGCGAGCACGAGGACGTCCTCACGCGCCGCGACCACCTGCTGCGCCTGGCGAAGGCCCTGGTGGAGCTGGACGAGCGCCGCAACGCCCGCGACAACGCCCTCGCCCGCGTCCGGGAGCAGGAGGCGTCCGTGGCGGCGCTGGCGGCCGAGGCGGGGTTCCCCGACGTGGCCGCGGCGCTGGCCGCCCACCGTCCGGCGATCAAGCTCCAGGCGCTGGACGAGCGCATCGCCGCCTGGGAACGCGCCCGCGCCTCTGCCCTCGCCACCCTGGAGGAGCTGGCCGGTGTCGACCCCGCCGACGGCGTCGACCTGGCCGAGGTGACCGCCCAGGCCTCCTCCGCCCGCGCCGCGGCCTCGCAGGCCGCCACGCGCCTCGCCCGTGCCCGCGCGGCCCTGGACCGCGTGAGCGAGCTGGCCGCCCGCCTGCGCGCCGAGTGGAAGTCGCTGGAGCCGCTCGAAGCGAGCTACGCCGAGCTGGACGCGCTGACCGACGTCATCAACGGCCGGGGGCAGAACTCGAAGAAGATGACCTTGCGGTCGTACGTGCTGGCCGCGCGTCTGGAGGAGGTCGCGGTCGCGGCCTCGGCCCGGCTGCACCGCATGAGCCAGGGGCGCTACAGCTTCGTGCACTCCGACTCGGCCGGGGCGCGCGGCACCCGCGGCGGCCTGAGCCTCGACGTGCTCGACGACTACTCGGGCCGGTCGCGGCCCGCGAAGACGTTGTCCGGCGGGGAGTCGTTCCTGGCGTCGTTGTCGCTGGCCCTCGGGCTGGCCGACGTGGTGGCCAACGAGACCGGCGGGGCGCTGCTCGACACGCTGTTCGTGGACGAGGGCTTCGGCACGCTCGACTCGGACACGCTCGACATCGTCATGAACACGCTCGACGAGCTGCGCGCCGGAGGCCGGGTCGTCGGGCTGGTGTCCCACGTCGAGGAGCTGCGCCAGCGGATCCCGACGCGGCTGCGGGTGCGCAAGGCCCGCACCGGCTCCACGCTGGAGATGTCGCTGGCCTGATCCGGGCCTGACCTCGGCGCGTGCTGTCCCACCTGGAAACCACCGCGCGCGTCGTGCTCGCCCCGGCCGCCCACTTCGTGCGGTCGAACCGGCTCGACCTCGCTCACGACTGCCTCGTGTGCCTGCGCGTCGGCCGGATCGTGCAGTTGCTGGGCGCCGTTCACCGATGTGGCGGAACCGGGATCCAGGCTTCCGAGCTGACCGCGAAGCCGTGGGCACGGGTGAACCACCGCGTCGGCTGCCGCACCTGCCGCGACCGCGGCGCCGACGACTGGCTGGGTCGAGGGCGCCCTGACCTCCGGCGCGGGCCCGGCCACCACCTCGTGCCCGCGGTGCGGGACGGAACCGGCGGCCGGGCCCGCACCGGAGATCGCTGGCCGGTCAGCGCTCGTGGGCGAGCAGCCAGCGCTTGACGTCGAGGCCCCAGCGGAAGCCGCCGAGGTTGCCGCCGATCCGGATCACGCGGTGGCACGGCACGAACAGGGCCACCGAGTTGCGCGCGCAGGCCGAGGCCGCGGCGCGGATGGCGGCCGGGCGGCCGGACATCGTCGCGTACTGGCTGTAGGTGACGGGCTCGCCGGCGCGGACGGTGCGCAGGACGTCCCACGCGTGCTGCAGGAACGGGCCGGACCTCTGGCGGACCTCCACCGGGTCGATCGCGGTCAGGTCGCCCTCGTGGTAGGCGACCACTGCCTTGGTGACGTCGCCGAGGTCGTTCCTGTGCGTGATCTCCGACGGCATCAGGGACGGGTGGATCTGGGGCGTCAGCAGGGCGATGTCGCCGGTCCAGCCGCTCGCCAGCACCGCTCCGTCCGACGCGACGATCGCGGTGAACGGCCCCGCAGGGGTGTCCACGGTGGACGTGTGCGCGACGCTCATGATGTTGCTGCCTTTCTGGTCAGGTGTGCTCCGGCGTAGGAGCGCCACGGCCGCCAGTCGGCGGCGTGGGAAGCCAGGTGTCGTGACCCCTCGGGCAGCACCAGCACGTCCGGCGCGCCCAGCACCCGCATGCCCACCTCGTCGGCGACCCGCGCGCCGACGAGGGGCGTGAGCTCCTCGGTCAGGTCCTCGATCGAGCGGCCGACGTCCACGACGAGTCTGCCGTTCGCCAGCGCCTCGGCGAGAGGGTGGTCCCCCGCCGAGTAGAGGTGGGTCAGGGCGCCGTCCGGGACCCGCAGCGGCACGCCGGCGAACGGCGCCACCAGCCGCAGGAGGGTCTCGGCGCCGTCGACGCTGCCCGCGACGCGGATGCCGGGCACCTCGCGCACCAGCGGGCCGATCACCGGGTCCGCGCCGAGGAACGAGTCCACGGCCACCGGGTCGGCGTCGAGGTCGAGCAGCCGGCGCACGCGGGAGACCGCCGCGCCCAGGTCGCGCACGTCGGTGAGGCGCAGCGAGCACAGGACGTGGTCCGCCGGGAACGTCAGCCGGACCGTCGCTTCGCCGTGCGGCAGGGACAGCGTCCGCGCGTAGGAGTCGCCGGTCACCTCCTCGACGCCGGGCAAGGCGGTGGCGCGGAAGTGCGCGAGCAATCCCGTGGCGTCGAACGGCGCGCGGTACGGCAGCCGCAGCACGATGCGGCCCGGCGTGCCGACCGGCGCCTTGCCGCGGCCGCGCATGTCGGACGGCGTCGAGGCGAACACCATGCGGATGGTGTCGTTGAACTGCCGGACCGACGCGAACCCGGCGGCGAACGCGATGTCCGCGAACGGCAGCTCCGTCGTCTCGATCAGCAACCGCGCCGCGTGCGCGCGATGGGCCCTGGCGAGCGCGAGGGGCCCGGCGCCCAGTTCGGCGGTCAGCACCCGCGTGAGGTGGCGTTCGGAGTAGCCGAGCTTGCTCGCCAGGCCGCTCACGCCGTCGCGTTCCACGACTCCGTCGCTGATCAGGCGCATCGCCCGGCCCGCCAGGTCCGCCCGCAGGTTCCACTCCGGCGAGCCGGGCACGGCGTCCGGCAGGCAGCGGCGGCAGGCGCGGAAACCGGCGGACTGCGCGGCGGCGGCCGTCAGGAAGAACAGGCTGTTGCGGCGCTTCGGGGTCACCGCGGGGCACGACGGCCGGCAGTAGATCCCGGTCGTGCGGACCGCGTGGATGAAGCACCCGTCGAAACGGGCGTCACGTGCGGAGCACACCCGATACGCGTGTTCTTCGTCGATGACCATGCCAACGATCCTGCCAGCGGCAACGGGCAATGGCTCGCGGAAATCGGACACCACCGTCGGCTGCCGTAGACTCGTCGCTCGTGAGTTTGACCCTCGGTATCGTCGGCCTGCCCAACGTCGGCAAGTCCACCCTGTTCAACGCACTGACCCGCAACGACGTGCTCGCCGCGAACTACCCGTTCGCGACCATCGAGCCGAACGTGGGCGTCGTGCCGTTGCCGGACGCGCGCCTCACCAAGCTCGCCGAGATCTTCGGGTCCGAGCGCGAGGTGCCCGCCGTCGTGTCGTTCGTCGACATCGCGGGCATCGTGAAGGGCGCGTCGGAAGGTGAGGGGCTCGGCAACAAGTTCCTCGCGAACATCCGCGAGGCCAACGCGATCTGCCAGGTCATCCGCGTCTTCGACGACCCGGACGTCGTGCACGTCGACGGCCGCGTCGACCCGTCGAGCGACATCGAGACGATCAACACCGAGCTGATCCTCGCCGACCTGCAGACCCTCGAGAAGGCCATCCCGAGGATCGAGAAGGAGGCGCGGATGCAGAAGGACCGCCGCGCCGCGCTCGAGAACGCCAAGAAGGCCAAGGACGTCCTCGACTCCGGCCGCACGCTGTTCTCCGCTCAGTCCGAAGTGGACGGTGAGCTGCTGCGCGAGCTGTCGCTGCTCACGACCAAGCCGTTCCTCTACGTCTTCAACGCCGACGAGGGCGTCCTGGGCGACGAGGCCCGCATGAAGGAGCTGCGCGAGCTGGTCGCCCCGGCCGACGCCGTGTTCCTCGACGCCAAGGTCGAGTCCGAGCTGCTCGAGCTCGACGAGGAGTCGGCCCGCGAGCTGCTCGAGTCCATCGGCCAGCACGAGCCCGGCCTGCACTCGCTCGCCAGGGCGGGCTTCCACACCCTCGGCCTGCAGACGTACCTGACCGCGGGCCCGAAGGAAGCGCGAGCCTGGACGATCCCGCAGGGCGCCACCGCCCCGCAGGCCGCCGGCGTGATCCACACGGACTTCGAGAAGGGCTTCATCAAGGCCGAGGTCGTGTCGTTCGACGACCTGGTCGCGGCGGGCTCGAAGGCCGACGCGAAGGCCGCGGGCAAGGTCCGCATGGAGGGCAAGGACTACGTCATGGCCGACGGCGACGTGGTGGAGTTCCGCTTCAACGTCTGAGCACCGCGCGGCGGGGAGGGCCCGGTCACTCCCCGCGCTCGCGGAAGCACTCCGCGCGACAGGTGCCGAAGACGCGATAATCATTGGCCCCCAATGCTTGTCGCCGATCAGATTCCTGAGGGATCAGGTTTGTACCGACGTATGTCGGGTATCCAGAGTCCAGGATTCCCCACCTGGAGGTTGGAATGATCGTCCTCGGTCTGATTCTGCTCGTCGTCGGTTGGCTGGCTGGTATCAGCATCCTGACGACGCTGGGCGTGGTGCTCCTGGTGATCGGCGCGATCCTCGCCGTCCTGGGTGCCGTGGGCAAGCCGGTCGGTGGGCGCGCGCACTACTTCTGATCCAGCGCCACCTCGGTGACAACGCCGAAGGGGGGAGCCTCCACAGTGGAGGCTCCCCCCTTTGCTTGCGCCTCAACGCTCACAAGCTGTTCTTGGCGCGGGCGGCGGCGGCGAACACGCCGAACGCGACACCCAGCATGGCCAGAGCAGCGACAACGGCAACGATGACATCAGCAGACATGACTGGAAAAGCTCTCCTTTGACGCGATCTCCCGAGTGGATGACGCTCGGGTACCCCCAAAAGTTGCCTCGGGTAACGTTTTCGGGGTGAAACTCCGTGCTGTGGAAGCGCGTGTGCTCTCCGTAGCGCCGTGGCTGCTCGCTCTGTCGGTCGTCGGGCACCTGTTCATGGTCGCCTTCCAGACGAAGATGACCATGATCGACCTGCTGGTCTACCGCAACGGATCGCCGCACCTGTTCTCCGGCGACCTCTACGAGTGGCGGCTCGACCAGTACGCGGACGTGTTCCCGCTGCCGTTCACCTACCCGCCGTTCGCCGCCGCGATCTTCACGCCGATGAGCTGGATCCCGTGGGAGGCGTCGCGCTGGGTCTGGCAGCTCATCTGCCTGGGCTGTTTGTACTACATCGTGCGCACCAGCCTGAAGTTGCTCAAGCTGCCCGACCCGCGCCGCGCGATGATGTGGACCGCGCTGGTGCTCTGGATCGAGCCGGTGCGCACGACGCTCAACTACGGCCAGATCAACCTGGTGCTGGCGGCGATCCTGATCGGCACGCTCGCCAGTGCGCGCGACTGGGCCGGTGGCGCCGGCGTCGGTTTCACCGCGGGCATCAAGCTCACGCCCGCGATCTCCGGGCTGTACTTCCTGCTCCAGCGGCGGTGGATGGCCGCGGTGTGGTCGTTCGTCGCCTTTGTGGCCGTGTACGGCATCGGCTGGGCGATCTCGCCGTCGCAGTCCGACAAGTTCTGGTTCGAGCTGCTCGGTGACGCGAGCCGGGTCGGGCCGGTCGGCAGTGCGATCAACCAGTCCCTGCGCGGGGCGTTGAGCCGCACGGTCGGCTTCGACGTGAAGACCGGGCCGATCTACATCGTCGCCGTGCTCGTCGCGGCCGCGCTGACGTGGTTCGCGGTCAGCAGGACCAGGGACGCGCTGGCGCTGATCATCAGCGTGCAGATGCTCGGCCTGCTGGTCTCGCCGATCTCGTGGAGCCACCACTGGGTGTGGATGGTGCCCGCCCTGCTGTGGCTCGTCCACGAGGGCGGACACCTGCTGTGCAAGATCACCGCCGGGCTGTGGGTGGTGCTGACCGGCGGCTACCTGATCTCGTTCCTGCTGCTCGCCCAGCCGAACATCTGGGACTTCCCGCGCCCCTGGTACTTCGTGGTGCTCGGCTGGGGCTATCCGGCCGCGGGCGCGCTCACGCTCGTCGCGATCGGGCTCGCGACCAGGCGCGCGGCGGGCGGTCCACCGGTGGGCGACGAGGGCGCCGCCGACGGCAGGCCCAGCCGGGTCGCCGGCTGAGGCCGGATCAGCGCATCGCGTCCAGGACCCCGTCGATCTCCTCGGCGAGCGACACGTCGAGCGCGGTGATCCCTCCCTTGTAGTGCGTGCTCAGGCGGAACGTCAGTGTCTTGTACCGGATGTCGATGTCCGGGTGGTGGTTGTCGTTCTCCGCGATCTCCGCGACCCGGTTCACCACCGCGATCGCCTTCGAGAAGCTCGCCAGCTCCACCGTCTTCACCAGTGCCGCGTCCTGGGGGCACCAGCCGGGGAGGGTCGGCAGCACGTGGTCCAACTGATCGTCGCTCAACAGCTCGGCCATGTCCTGATGGTCCCACCACGTCACGTAGGCTGCGCGTTCGCCACGGGAGTCCGGTGAAGCGCCGGGCTGAGAGGAGGGCTCGCAAGCCCTCGACCGTCCACCTGATCCGGGTCATACCGGCGTAGGGAGAGGTTTGACGTGAGAAGGATTTTCGCTGTTTGCGCTGCTCTGGTGCTGGCGGGGTGTTCGGCCGGCACCTCGACCGCGCCGCAGTCGCGCGAGGTCGCGCTGGTGACGCACGACTCGTTCGCGGTGAAGCCCGAGGTGCTGGAGGAGTTCCGGAAGTCCTCCGGGATCACCGTCAAGCAGATCGCGAGCGGTGACGCGGGCGAGCTGACGAACAAGCTGGTGCTGACCAAGGCCAACCCGATTGGCGACGTGGCGTTCGGCGTCGACTCGACGTTCGCCTCCCGGGCGCTGTCGGAGGGCGTGTTCGCCGAGTACGCCTCGCCGGAGGCCGCCAAGGGCGCCCAGCGGTACCAGGTCGACGCCACGGGCCGGCTGCACGCCGTCGACGTCGGTGACGTGTGCCTCAACATCGACCCGGCCAAGCTCGGCGGTGTCGAGCCGGCCTCGTACGAGGACCTCACCGACCCGAGGTTCAAGGACAAGCTGGTCGTCGAGAACCCGGCCACCTCCTCGCCGGGGCTCGCGTTCCTGCTCGGCACGATCGCGAAGTTCGGCGAGAACGGCTGGCAGGACTACTGGACCAAGCTCAAGGCCAACGGCGTCAAGGTCGTGAGCGGCTGGGAAGAGGCCTACAACCAGGAGTTCTCCGCCACGAAGGGCGACCGGCCGATCGTCGTCTCGTACGCGTCGTCGCCGTCCGCCGAGGGCGGCAAGACCAAGGCGGTGCTCGACACCTGCTACCGCCAGGTCGAGTACGCGGGTGTGCTGTCGGGGGCCAAGAACCCCGAGGACGCGAGGAAGGTGCTGGACTTCCTGCTGGGCGAGCAGTTCCAGGCCCAGGTGGCCGAGCAGATGTACGTCTACCCGTCGCGGGAGGGCGTCGCGCTGCCCGAGTCGTGGGCCAAGGACGCGCCGCTGCCGCCGAACCCCCAGACCCTGCCCGCGGACAAGGTCAAGGACAACCGCGAAGCCTGGGTTGAGCAGTGGCGCAAGCTCGTGCAGGGCTGAGGTCCCGCACCGGGTGGTCGGCTGCGGCACTGCTGCCGCTGGCCTTCCTGGGGTTGTTCTTCGCCTGGCCCGTCCTGGCGATCGTGTCGCTCGGGCTGCGCGAGGGCGGCGTGGCCGGCGCGCTGGTCGCCGGGGACACCTGGGAACTGGTCGGGTTCACGCTGGGGCAGGCGGCGGCGTCGACGGTCGTGGCGGTCGTCGCCGGTCTGCCGGTCGCGTTCGTGCTGGCCCGGTGCCGGATCCGCGGGCTCGGTCTGGTCAGGGCCGCGGTGATGGTGCCGTTCGTGCTGCCGACCGTGGTGGTGGGCCTCGCGTTCCGGACGTTCTGGCCGGACGGCGGGGTGCTGCCGATCGTGCTCGCCAACGCGTTCTTCAACGTCGCCGTGGTCGCGCGGACCGTGGGCGGGCTGTGGGCGCACACGGACCGGCGGGCCGAGGACGCGGCCCGTGCCCTGGGCGCGTCCCGGCCGCGGGCGTTCCTGTCGGTGGTGCTGCCCGCGCTGGCACCGGCGGTCGGGTCGGCCGCGGCGGTGGTGTTCCTGTTCTGCGCCACGAGCTTCGGTGTCGTGCTGGTGCTGGGCGGGTCGCGGTACCGGACCCTGGAGACCGAGATCTACCTGCGGACGGTCGAGCTGTTCGACCTGTCCGGGGCGGCGGCGCTGTCGCTGCTGCAGTTCCTCGCCGTGCTGGCGGTCCTGGTGCTGGGGGCACTGGCCCGGCGCCGCCGGGAGACCGCGTTGTCGTTGCGCGGCAGGGAGGAGCTGGCGCGCCGGCCGTCCGGCGGTGAGCGGGTCGTCGTCGCCGCGGCCGGCCTCGTCGTGGTGGCGCTGCTGACGCCGGTCGTCGGGCTGGTCACGCGGTCGCTGTCGACCCGGGACGGGTGGAGCTTCGCCGGGTACGCGGCGCTGGCGACCAGGGGAGAGCGCGGGACGCTCGCGGTGACCGGGATCGACGCCGCGGTGAACTCGCTGCGGACGGCGTTCGACGCCACCCTCGTGGCGCTGGTCGTCGGGGTGTTCTCGGCGGTGGTGCTGGTCGGGTTGCGGCGCTCCGGCGCACGGATCGCCGAGGTGCTCGACACCGCGCTGATGCTGCCGCTCGGGGTCTCCGCGGTGACCGTGGGGTTCGGCTACCTGATCACGATGGACGCGTTGCCCGGCGACTTCCGCACGTCGCCGCTGCTCGTGCCGCTGGCGCAGGCCCTGGTGGTGACACCGTTGATCGTGCGGATGGTGCTGCCGGTGCTGCGGGCGGTCGACGAACGCCTGCGGCAGGCGGCGGCGACGCTGGGCGCCTCGCCGTGGCGCGTGTGGCGCGAGGTCGACCTGCCGCTGACCGGGCGGTCGCTGGTGGCGGCGGCCGGGTTCGGGTACGTGGTGGCGCTGGGGGAGTTCGGGGCGACGAGCTTCCTCGCGCGGCCGGACGCGCCGACGCTGCCGGTGGTGATCGCGCGGCTGATGTCGCGGCCTGGTGAGTTGAACAGCCAGATGGCCTACGCGGCGTGCGCGCTGCTCATGGTCGTCACGGTCGGGTGCGTGCTGCTGATCGAGCGGTTGCGCGTGCCGAGCAGCGGGGAGTTCTGATGGCGCTGGAGCTGGACTCGGTCACCGTCCGGTACGGGCGGACCGCCGCGGTGTCGGACGTGTCGCTCACGGTGGCGGACGGCGAGGTCGTGGCGCTGCTCGGGCCGTCGGGGTGCGGGAAGTCGACGTTGCTGCGCACGATCGCGGGACTGGAGCAGCCGTCGTCGGGGTCGGTCGCCTGGGACTCGTCGGACCTGGCCGGGGTGCCGGTGCACCGGCGCGAGTTCGGCCTGGTCTTCCAGGACGGCCAGCTCTTCCCGCACCGGTCGGTCGCGGGGAACGTGGCGTTCGGGCTGCGGATGCGCCGGGTGGACCGCGAGGAGCGGGACAAGCGGGTGCTGGCGCTGCTGGAGCTCGTCGGGCTGGAGGGCTACGCCCAGCGGCGGGTGACCCAGCTCTCCGGTGGCGAGCAGCAGCGGGTGGCGCTGGCACGGGCACTCGCGCCGTCGCCGCGGTTGCTGCTGCTGGACGAGCCGCTGTCGGCGCTGGACCGGGCGTTGCGCGAGCAGCTCGCGGTGGACCTCGCGCGGTTGCTGCGGGAGGCGTCGACGACCGCGCTGGTCGTGACGCACGACCACGACGAGGCGTTCACGCTGGCCGACCGGGTCGCGATCATGTCCCGCGGCCGGGTCGTGCAGGTCGGGCCGCCGGCGGAGGTGTGGTCGTCGCCGGTCGACGTGGAGACGGCGAAGTTCCTGGGGTGCAACAAGTTCGTGCCCGGCTCGTTCGTGGGGCTGCCCGTGGGCCGGGTCGGCCTGCGCGCCACGGCGTTGCGCGTCGACCCGGCCGGCCCGCTGGAGGGCACCGTGCTGGAGCGGGTGCACCGGCGCGACCACGTGCGGCTGCTCGTGGACATCGACGGCGAGGAGTACGAGGCCGTCGGGCCGGTGTCCGTCGGCGACCGGGTGCGCCTCGCGGTCGACCTGGACGGGGTGGCGCGCGTCGGCGGAGAATGATCTCCGTGGAACCACTGGCGGGACGGGTCGCACTGGTCACGGGTGTGAGCAGGCGGCGGGGCATCGGATACGCCATCGCGTCGCGGCTGGCGGGGCTGGGAGCCGGGCTGTTCGTGCAGCACCACGTTCCGCACGACGCCGCGCAGGACTGGGGCGCCGACTCGATCGACGAGGTGATCGCGGGCCTCGGGCCACGGGTCGAGCACGCCGGGGCCGACCTCGCCGACCCCGGCGCGCCGGACGCGCTGGTCGACGCGGTCGTCGAGACGTACGGGCGGATCGACGCCCTGGTCTGCAACCACGCGCGCAGCGGGTTCGACGGCGCTCTCGGCGAGCTGGACGCGGCGATGCTCGACGCGCACTACGCGGTGAACGCGCGGTCGTCCATCCTGCTGGCGCAAGCGTTTGCCCGGCGGTGGGAGGGCAGTCGCGGCGGCCGGATCGTGTTCCTGACGTCCGGGCAGAACCTCGGGCCGATGCCCGGCGAGGTGGCGTACGCGGCGTCGAAGGGCGCTCTGTCCGCGATCGTGGCGACGTTGTCGCACCAGCTCGCGGAGCGGGGCATCACCGTCAACGCCGTGAACCCCGGTCCGACCGACACGGGGTGGGCCGGACCGGAGCTCGCGGACTTCGTGACCGAGCGGATGCCGTTGAAGCGCTGGGGTCAGCCGGACGACGCCGCCCGGCTGATCTCCTGGCTCTGCACCGACGACGCCGAGTGGATCACCGGTCAGGTGATCGACAGCGAGGGCGGCTTCCGGCGCTAGCTGTCCTTGGTCACCAGGCGGATCGCCGCGAGACCGGTGCCGATCAGCAGGTAGCAGCCGGCGAGCAGCGTGCTGTCTGAGATCTGGTCGAACGGGATCGGGTCCCGCATCACGTCCACCAGGCCGGGGAAGCCCGTGGTGATCAGGAACGGGTGCAGCCAGTCGAGCGACGAGAACTGCCCCAGCACCTGGAACACGATGATCGACGTCATCGTCGCCGCCTGCACCACCAGCGGGTGCTCGGTGGTCGCCGAGACGGCGAGGGCGACCGCGCCGACCGCCACCATCTGGAACGTCACCAGCACGACGAAGAAAGCGATGCGCAGCAGGCCTTCCGCCGTCGTGAGGGTGGTGCCGGAGAGCGTCATCATGCCGTCGTTGCCGAGGAACGCGGTGCCGGCGATGATGCCGACCACCGCCATCAGCGTGACGGCGAAGAGCGACATCGCGGTGAGCCCGAACAGCTTCACGAACAGCAGCCGCACGCGGGACACCGGCGCCACCAGCAGGCCGCGCAACGTGCCGTGCTGCGCCTCGCCCGCGAGCCCGTCCGCCGCCCAGATCGACGCCACCAGCGGTAGCAGCAGGTTGAGCGACAGGAACAACGTGAAGATCGGCACGACCATGCCGTTGCCCCGCAGGATCGCGGCGATCCCCGGGCCACCGCCGTCGCCGTCCGCGGTCCAGATGCCGAAGCTGATCACGATCGGCACGAGGACCAGGCCGAACAACCCGATGAGGGTGCGCGGCCTGCGCAGCATCCAGCGCACCTCGGAACCGAGCTGACGCGTGATCATCGGGCACCCCCGTCCAGCGTGTCCACGGCGGACATCCCGCGCTCGGCCTCCTCGGCCTCGGTGAGCCGGGCGAACAGCTCCTCCAGACCGGTCTTCCACCGCGTCGCCTCGTAGACCCCGGCGCCCGCCTTGACGAGCGTCTCGATCACCTGCGGCGCGCTCGTGCCGGCGAGCTCGACCCGCAGGCCGTCGCCCAGCGGCCGGGCGGAGATCTTCGCCTGCCGCAGCGCGCTCAGCGCCGTCTCGACGTCCGGGGTGATCACGTGCAGCGCCGAGCCGCCCGCCTGCAGCAGCTCGGTCAGCTCGCCCTGCGCCACCACGGTCCCGCGGTGCAGGACCGCGACGTGCGTGCAGGTCGCCTCGACCTCGCTCAGCAGGTGGCTGGAGACGAGGACGGTGCTGCCCTGCTCGTGCAGCTCCGCGATGATCTTGCGGATCTCCCTGGTGCCGGCCGGGTCGAGGCCGTTGGTCGGCTCGTCCAGCACCACCAGCTTGCGCGGCACGAGCAACGCCGCGGCGAGGCCGAGGCGTTGCTTCATGCCGAGCGAGTACCCCCGGAACCTGCGGTGGGCCGCCTGGGCGAGCCCGACGCGTTCCAGCGCGTCCTCCACCGCCTGCTTGATCTGCTTCTTCGGCAGCAGCGGCTCGAACGCGGCACAGCGGACGAGGTTCTCCCGCCCGCTCAGGAACGGGTGGAACCCCGGACCCTCGACCAGCGCGCCCACGTGCGGCAGCGCCTGCTCGGCGCCGTCCGGCAACGGTGTGCCGAGCAGCTCGATCTCCCCCTGCGTGGGGCGGACCAACCCGAGCAGCATCCGGATGGTGGTCGTCTTGCCCGACCCGTTGGGGCCGAGCATGCCGAGCACGGCACCTTCCGGCAGCTCCAGGTCGACGCGGTCCACGGCGACCGTGCTCCCGTACTCCTTGCGCAGACCCTTGGTCCGCGCGGCGACAGCGGTGGTGCTCGGTGCTGCCGCCGGCGCGCTGGCCGAGGTGGTCACTTCACCTGTCCGATCGTGTCGAACAGCACCTGCTCGGGCACGGCGCCCGCGACGACCCGGCCGTCATCGGCGATCAGCACCGTGGCGACCTTGGTCGTGAACAGCTTGCCGCTGCCCCAGGAACCGCTCACCTCCTTCGTGAACCGGTCGACGAGGCCCTGCGCCTCGGCGGGGACCTGCGTCATGGCCTCGGTGGGGATCCGCGCGCCCAGCACGGTGTCCCAGCCGGTGCCGAAGACCTGCGGGTCCTCGCCCCGCAGAGCCTGCTCGACGCCCGCCTCCGGCCTCTTCTCGCGGCCCTCGCGCTCCTTGGCCTCCGGCGTGGTCACCTCGGCGTTGGCCGGCGGGGTGAACTCGAACAGCTTCGCGTCCTGCGGACCGACGTTGATCTCGGTGAAGCCGACCGTGCCGGCCGGTTCCGCCGTGCCGTTGGTCAGGACGGCGACCCGCAGCGGCATCTTGAGCTCGGCGTCGACCGCGATCCGCACCTCGCGGACCAGGGTCTTCTCGCTGGCCTTGGGGGTCAGCACGAGCTCGTAGGCGGCACGGTTCGCGACCCGCGCGGTGCCGTCGACGCTGATGTCGCTGAACTCCTTGGTCAGGCCGACGATCTCCTTGGCCGCGGTGGCCGGGTCGGCCGCCTTGGCGTCCGGCTCGGCGTCCGGCTTGTCGGCCCGGCGCTCGGACTTCGTGACCTCGTTGTCCGCCGAGTTCCAGACCCACGTCGTGGTGCCGTCGTCGACGATGGTCTGCTCCGACTGCCCGTTGGGCAGGGCGAGCCGCATCTTGCCGTTGCCGTCGGTCCAGACGCGACCGCTGTGCTTGCCGTCGGCGAGCTGCGGGATCTCCGCGATGGCGGGGAGGCCGAGCTTGTTGTCGACCTCGATGGTGCCGCCGAACGCACCCGGCTCGCTGGTCAGGACCTGCTCGACCAGTGTCTCCGGGGCGACGGGCGGCAGGGATGGTGGCTGGCCTGCGCCTGCCGGCATGGCGAGCAGGCTCAGGCCTGTCGCACCGGTGAGCACACCGGCCGCTGCCGCGGCCAGGGTCACCTTTCGCTTGTTCATCTTTCGGTCCCCTCCTCCAAGGGCTGGTACCCACAGCTTGGTGGCGGGTTGCTGAGATGGTGCTGAGACCCGTTCTACCTGGTGTTTCGGCCCGCCGCAGCACGGTGTGGCCGACGTCGGCTGAGAGTCGGCTGAGATCTTGCGGGCGGCCGGGAGCCGGGCGCGGCATGCTGTGGCGTGTGAAGCCTCGAGTGCTGGTCGTGGACGACGAAGCCGGTGTGCGCCGGGCGTTGGAGCGTGGCCTCTCGGCCGAGGGCATGGAGGTCGTCACGGCCGCTGACGGGCCCACGGCGTTGCGGGTGGCGCTGACCGGGGCCTTCGACGTGGTGCTGCTCGACATCATGCTGCCGGGGCTGTCCGGGTACCGGGTGTTGCAGCGGATGCGGGCCGACGGGGTGCGCACCCCCGTGCTGATGGTGTCCGCCAAGGACGGGGAGGTCGACCAGGCGGACGGGCTCGACCTCGGCGCCGACGGGTACCTGGTCAAGCCCTTCAGCTTCGTGGTGCTGGTCGCCCAGGTCCGGGCTCTGCTGCGGCGCGGGGGCGGGGCGCGGCGCAAGCTCACGCTGGGCAACCTCGTGATCGACCGGGGGCTGCGCGAGGTCAGCTGGGCGGGGCAGGACGTGTCGCTGAGCCCGCGGGAGTACGCGGTGCTCGACGTGCTGGCCTCCCGCGCCGGGTCGGTGGTGACCAAGGACGAGCTGCTGCGGACCGTGTGGGGCGACGAGCAGGCCGCCACCCGCAACGCCGTCGAGGTGTACGTGGGGTACCTGCGGCGCAAGCTGGAGGCGGTGGGGGCGGGGGAGGTCGTGCGGACGATCCGGGGGCACGGGTACATCGCGTCGACTCCGGACCTCGACAGCGCCCTGGGCAACAGGTGAGTCCTCGCCGCTGGTGGTTCCGGCGGACGCTGCGGTTCCGCATCACCGTGGTGGCCACGGGGGTGGCGCTGCTGTGCCTGCTGGCCTTCACCGGGCTGGCGCCCGCGCTGATCGGGCTCGTCCAGATCTCCGCGGTGGACCAGGAGATCGAGAAGTCGCCGGCCAGGGTGCTCGACGTGTCCGGGGTGCCGGTGGACGGCAAGCCGCCGCTGCCGCTGACGGCGCAGGACATCCGGACGTTGAAGTCGGGGCAACCGGTGCTCAGGCGGGAGGGGGCCTCCGCCCACCGGTTCCGGGGGCGGGTGGTGTTCACCGCGGACGGGTCTCCGCGGCTGGAGGTGCACGCGGCGGACCTGCTCGGGTACGACAGGGCCAACACGCTGGGGACGCGGTGGCTGGCCGTCGCGGCGGTGCTGGTGGCGGGGCTCGTGGGCATCGCCACCTGGCTGTCGGTGCGCTCGTCGTTGCGGCCCGTCGAACGGATGAGGGTCGCCGCCGGGGAGCTGCCGCACGGCGAGCGGTTGCCGGTGCCGCCGTCGCGGGACGAGCTCCAGGCACTGGCGGAGGCGCTGAACGCGTTGCTGGCCAGGCGGGACGAGGCGTCGGACCGGCTGCGGCGGTTCACCGGGGACGCCGCGCACGAGCTGCGGTCGCCGGTGGCGTCGGTGCGGGCGCAGGCCGAGGTCGCCGTCGCGCACCCGGACCCGGACTTCTCGATCGAGGTGCTGGAGTCGGTCGTCGAGGAGTCGATCAGGCTCAGCGCGCTGGTGGACTCGCTGCTCATCCTGGCCCGCGCCGACACGGGCAAGCCGCCCGGGGCGGAGGCGGTCGACCTCGTGCTGGAGGCGGAGGCGGCGATCTCCCGGCTGGACACGGAGCTGCTGGTGCGGCTGAACGCCCCGCCGTCGGCCTGCCTCGTGTCGGCCACCCGGTCCGAGGTCGAGCTGGTGCTCGACAACCTGCTGCGCAACGCGGCCCGGTACGCGTTCTCGACGATCACGCTCACCCTGGTGCCGGTGGCGCGGGACGTGCGGTTGCTCGTGGACGACGACGGGCACGGGATTCCCGTGGAGCACCGGACGAAGGTGTTCGACCGGTTCTACCGCGTCGACGAGGACCGCGGGCGGCGCTCGGGCGGGTTCGGGCTCGGACTCGCGCTCGTGGCGCACCTCGTGCGGCGGCGGGGCGGGTCGGTGCTGGCAGCGGAGTCGCCCGCCGGCGGTGCCCGTTTGGAGATCCGCTGGCCGTCCTGGTAGTCACCTCCTGTGCCAGAGTTGCGAACGTCGGCGCTGGTCGACGCGCCCCTCGCCGTTGTCGCCGGAGCCCTGCTGGACACCTCGCTGATCACGGGCTTCGGGGTGGCGGTGCAGGGGCCGCTGCTGCGCCTGGGCAGCGTTCTCACCGGGCCGTTCGGCGTGCGGCTCGCGGTCACCCGCGCCGACCTGTCCGGGGTGTCGGCCGCCGGGGACTTCCTCGAGCTGCACACGGACCTCGTGGCGACCGGCGCCGGGACGATGGTGGTCGACCGCGTGAGCTGGACGACCGTCGGAGGCGTGGTCGGCCGGTTCGCGGACATCACGGTCGGGCGCGGAATGGCGTTGCGGGTGCTGGACAAGCGCTCGGCGCTGCTCGCCCGGCGGTGCCGGGAGCTGTGCGCCGCCCGCGTCGTGGTCGGTGCGGCGATCGTCCGGGGTGGACGGTTGCTCGCGCAGCAGCGGTCCTACCCGGAAAGCCATGCGGGGCAGTGGGAACTGCCCGGCGGACGCGTCGAGGACGGCGAGCAGCCGGAAGAGGCGCTGGCACGCGAGTGCGTCGAGGAGCTCGGCGCGTCCGTCGAGGTGGGTGAGCAGGTCGGGCCGGACGTGCCGCTGAAGGAGGACCTGGTGCTGCGGGTCTTCGCGGCACGGCTCGCCGGCGGTGAGCCGGAAGCGCTGGAGCACAACGCCGTCAAGTGGCTCACCGCCGACGAGCTGCCGTCCGTGGACTGGCTGCCCGCGGACCGGGTGCTGGTGCCCGCCCTTCAACGGCTCCTCAACTGAGCCCGGACAGCCGCAGCGCCGCGTTCAGCCGGTGCTGCGCGCGTTCGCGGGCCCGGTCCGCGCCGGCGGACCGGACGCGCTCCAGCTCCGCCGGGTCGGCGAGGAGCTCCAGCGTGCGCTCGCGCACCGGGCGGAGCTGGTCGACCACCGCTTCCGCCACGGCGTTCTTGAGGTCGGCGAACCTGCCGGTGAAGTCCTCCGGCTCCTCGCCGGTGCAGGAGGCGAGGATCTCGGTCAGGTTCGCGATGCCCTCGGTCGAGGAGACCGCGCGCCGGACCTTGCGCCGCACCAGGTCCGGTTCGTCGAGCACGAACACGACCCCCGTGGAGCTCCGAGCCGACTTGTCCATCTTGCGCGCCGGGTCCGAGAGGTCCTTGATGCGCGCGCCCACCTTCGGCACCACGGCGTTCGGCACGAGGAAGGCCTCGCCGTAGGCGTTGTTGAAGCGCCGGGCGAGCGCGCGGGCCAGCTCGACGTGCTGGAGCTGGTCCTCGCCCACCGGGACCTCGGCGGTGCCCTGCAACAGGATGTCCGCCGCCATCAGCACCGGGTAGGTGAGCAGGCTCAGCCGCACGGAGTCGCGGCCGAGCGACTTCTCCTTGAACTGGATCATGCGCGCGGCCTCGCCGTAGGTGCAGGTGCACTCCAGCACCCAGTTGAGGGCCCCCAGCTCGCGGATCAGATCGCTCTGCACGCACACGCTCGCCGGGCTGATGCCGCTCGCTATCAGCACGGCGAGCTGTTCGCGCGTCATGGACCGCAGCCGTTGCGGGTTGTGCGACGACGTCATCGCGTGCAGGTCGCTGATGAAGTACACGTCCTCCTCGGTGCCCTCACGAGCCCACGTGCGCAGGGCACCGAGGTAGTTGCCGAGGTGGACCTGGCCGGAGGGGGTGATGGCCGAGAGCCTGATCATGGTCTTCGTCCTTTCGCAGGTGGGCCACCCGGACGAAGCGCACGAAAAAGGCCGCCCGTCACGGGCGGCCTGTGTTCGCGTCAGCGCACAGCTACTCCGGCCGCCTGAAGGCGGCCCACCAGAAGGCGTTGAGAGGGCGCACGCCCACGAGTATAGGACTACCGTCGGAACATGTTCATCGTGTTGCTGAAGTACGTCGCGCCACTGGAACAGATCGACTACGCCCTCCCCGACCACCGCGCGTGGGTCGAGAAGCAGTACGAGCGAGGTCTCTTCCTCGCCTCGGGGCGTCAGGTGCCGAGGACCGGCGGCGTGATCATCACGCGGCCCATGCCCCGCGGCAGGCTCGAAGCGCTGCTCGCCACCGACCCGTGGGCCGAGCAGAAGCTGGTGAAGTACGAGATCTGCGAGTTCGAGGCGACGCGGACCGCGCCCGAGCTCGCGAAGCTGAACGAGGCGGTGCTCCAGCGCTAGCCCTGTTCGGCCGGCCAGGCGATCGCGGTGCCGAACGCGCGATCGCGGGTGCCGTTCGGCTTCTGGACCGGTGTCCACGACCGGATGGGTGGGGGACTGGCCGGTCCGTTCGTCCGGCTGACCGCTTGCTTCGGGGGACCGGCGGGTCAGTGGGAGCAACCGGCCGGTCGGTTCGGGCAGCGGGCGGCGAGGTGAGCTTCGGCACGGAGCGCCGACCGGCGCGGGCGCTCTCCATCGAGTGACGTTCGAGGCGATCAGGGCTTTGTCGGCATGAGCCCCGACCCGGCGGGCTCACGCGGCCCCGGCCGCCTTCCCGGCCGCCTTCCTGGCCGCCTTCGCCGCTTTTTTCGCGGCCTTCCTGCGGGCCTTGTCCCGCTCCTTGAGCAGGAACGGAACCGGGCAGCGCTGGCATTGGGGCTTCGATCGACAGCACTTCTTCTTGAGCTTTTTACCCACTGGTTGCTCTCCACTCCGACACGTGTCGCTAGAGTAGGTGAGGCTCACTTCACTGGACACTCTTGTGTGGTAATGCCGACGCGGCCGGTACCATTGGTATTGGCTGTGCGCATCGACGTTTCCGGCGCGAGCCCCTCCAACGCCTTCGAAGCTCTAGGAGTTCTGCGTGCCCACGGCCACCGCGTCTGCCCTTCAGACGCGAACTGACCTGCGAAATGTCGCGATCGTCGCGCACGTCGACCACGGCAAGACCACCCTGGTCGACGCCATGCTGCGCCAGTCCGGCGCCTTCTCCGCGCGTGCCGAGCTCGTCGACCGGGTCATGGACTCCGGCGAGCTCGAGCGTGAGAAGGGCATCACGATCCTCGCCAAGAACACGGCGGTGCGCAGGCACACGCCGGACGGCGACGTGATCATCAACGTCGTCGACACCCCCGGCCACGCCGACTTCGGCGGCGAGGTCGAGCGCGCGCTGTCGATGGTCGACGGTGTCGTCCTGCTGGTCGACGCCTCCGAGGGCCCGCTGCCCCAGACCCGGTTCGTGCTGCGCAAGACGCTGGCCGCCGGTCTGCCGGTGATCCTGCTGGTCAACAAGGTCGACCGCCCCGACGCCCGGATCTCCGAGGTCGTCGAAGAAGCCCACGACCTGCTGCTCGACCTCGCGACCGAGGTGGGCGCCGACGAGTCCGTGCTGGACCTGCCGGTCGTCTACGCCTCCGCGCGCGCCGGTCGCGCGTCGCTCACCCAGCCCGAGGACGGCGGCCTGCCGGACGAGGAGAACCTCGACACCCTGTTCCAGGTGCTGCTCGACCACATCCCCGCCCCGCACGTCGACATCGACGGCCCGCTCCAGGCGCTCGTCACGAACCTCGACGCCTCGGCGTTCCTCGGCCGCATCGCACTGTGCCGCATCCACCGGGGCACGCTGCGCAAGGGCGAGACCGTGGCGTGGTGCCGCGAGGACGGCGACCCGGTCAAGGTCCGCATCACCGAGCTGCTGATCACCGAGGCGCTCGAGCGCGTGCCCGCCGAGGTGGCCAGGGCAGGTGACCTGGTCGCCATCGCCGGCATCCCGGAGATCACCATCGGTGACACCCTGGCCGACGCCGAGAACCCGGTGGCGCTGCCCCGCATCACCGTCGACGAGCCCGCGATCTCGATGACCGTCGGTGTGAACACCTCGCCGCTGGCCGGCCGCAACGGCGGCACCAAGCTGACCGCGCGCCTGCTGAAGTCCCGCCTCGACTCGGAGCTCGTCGGCAACGTGTCCGTGCGCGTCCTCCCGACCGAGCGCCCGGACACCTGGGAGGTGCAGGGCCGCGGCGAGCTGGCGCTGGCCATCCTGGTCGAGCAGATGCGCCGCGAGGGCTTCGAGCTGACCGTGGGCAAGCCCCAGGTCGTGACGCGCACGGTCGACGGCAAGGTCCACGAGCCGTTCGAGCGCCTGTCCGTCGACTGCCCCGAGGAGCACCTCGGCGCCGTCACGCAGCTCCTGGCCAACCGCAAGGGCCGCATGGAGAACATGTCGGGCCACGGCACCGGCCGCATCAAGCTCGACTACGTGGTCCCGTCGCGCGGCCTGATCGGCTTCCGCACGGAGTTCCTCACCGAGACCCGCGGCACCGGCATCGCCAACGCCGTGTCCGAGGGCTACGGCCCGTGGGCGGGCGAGATCCGCACCCGCCACAACGGCTCGCTGGTGGCCGACCGCGCCGGCTCGATCACCGCCTACGCGATGATCCAGCTCGCCGACCGCGGCACCTTCTTCGTCGAGCCGGGCGCCGACGCCTACGAGGGCATGGTCGTGGGCGAGAACCCGCGCGCCGAGGACCTCGACGTCAACGTCTGCCGCGAGAAGAAGCTCACCAACATGCGCTCCTCCACGGCCGACGTGATGGAGACCCTGGCCCGTCCCCGCAAGCTCTCGCTGGAGGAGGCGCTGGAGTTCTGCGCCTCCGACGAGTGCGTGGAGGTCGCGCCGGAGGTCGTGCGCGTGCGCAAGGTGACGCTGGACGCGAACCTGCGCGGCCGCGAGCGCTCGCGGCTGAAGCAGCGCGGCTGACGCCGCACAGGAGCAACGCCTGAGGGGCGGCCGGGCCGATGGCCCGGCCGCCCCTCGCGTTGTGCGCTCTCCCGGCCGGCGGCCCCGGCAGGACAACCGCCCCGGCACCGAACCACCCGGCCAGGACCGAACCACCCGGCCAGGTGAGCCGTACTACTCACCGGGCGAGCAACCCCGGAACCCCGCGACACGTCACACGTAGTGGCGCGGGTGACAAAACCTTGGGTTGCCCGAACACCACCACCATCCTTCTGGCAATGTGAGGACCATGAGGCGACTCGGGGGAGTGCTGGCTGCCGCCGTTCTGTGCGGCACAGCCGCGGCGTGCACGAACACGCCGCCTCCGCCGCTGGTCCCGAAGTCCGAGGCGCCCGTCATCACCACCACGGGGCCGAAGGTCACCGAGGTCGTGGTCGGCGTGGACGACGTGGCGGGTGGCTACAACCCGCACTCCTACGCCGCCCAGAGCCCCATCACCACCGCGCTGAGCTCCCTGCTGCTGCCGAGCGTCTTCCGGCCGGGGCCCGACGGCGCGCCGCAGCTCGACCGGAACCTCATGGTCAGTGCGAAGGTCACGAAGGCCGAGCCGTTCACGGTCACCTACTCGATCCGCAAGGACGCGAGCTGGTCGGACAGCGCGCCGATCGCCGCCGAGGACTTCTACTACCTGTGGCAGCGTATGCGCGTCGAGCCCGGTGTGGTGGATCCGGCCGGTTACAGGCTCATCAACAACATCAGCGCGCGCGAGGGCGGCAAGGTCGTCGAGGTCTCGTTCGGCAAGCCGTTCCCCGGCTGGCGGTCGTTGTTCGCGAACCTGCTGCCCGCCCACCTGCTCAAGGACGCGCCCGGCACGTGGTCGAACGTGCTCTCCACCAACTTCCCCGCCACCGCGGGGCCGTTCCAGGTGCGCAGCCTCGACGAGCCGCGCGGCGAGGTCGTGCTCGAGCGCAGCGACCGGTACTGGGAGGTGCCGACGACGCTCGACCGCGTGGTGATCAGGCGGGCCACCCACAGCGCGATGGCCGAGTCACTGTCCAAAGGCGACAACCAGGCGGCCCTGCTGCGGGCGGACGCGGCGGACGTGAACCTGCTCAAGGCCGTTTCAGGCGTCACCACGAAGTCCGTGCCGCGCAACGAGGTCGTGCAGGTCCTGCTGCGCCCGGCGAGCGAGCAGCTCAGGGACGTCAAGGCGCGCAAGGCGATCGTGGCCTCGCTCGACCGGGACGCGCTCATCGCGTCCGGCACCCAGAGCGGGCCGAGCGCGCAGTACCGGGCCGACTCCTACGTCGTGCCGCCCAGCCGCACCGGGTACCAGCCCACCATCACGGGCAACACGCTCGACCCCGCGGCGGCCGAGCAGTTGCTCACCGAGGCCGGGTACGCGAAGAACGGCACCGAGTGGCAGAAGGACGGCAAGCCGCTCAAGCTCCGCATCGCCGCGCCGGAGAAGGCCGAGCCGTACGTCAGCCTCGCCAACCGGGTCAAAGCGCAGCTCCAGGAGCGCGGGATCTCCTCCGAGGTCGTCACGCCGAACGCCGAGGACCTCTTCAGCAAGCAGCTCGTCGAGAAGGACGTCGACATCGCTGTCGTGCCGCGGGTCGACGCCGGCGACTCGGCGGCCGGGCTCGCGAGCACGTACGGCTGTGCCGGTGACGCGCCCGACGGGGCCACGCTGAGCCCGCAGAACCCGGCCGGGTTCTGCGACCGGGCGATCCAGGCCGACGTCGACGCCGCGCTGAACGGCAAGGTGCTGCTGTCGGAGGCGCTGGCGCGGATCGAGCCGCAGCTGCGGGACCAGGCCGTGGCGGTGCCGTTGTTCCAGGTCGTCGACCTGCTCGGGGTGCTCCCGACGGTTTCGGGCGTCGACACCGGGGCACCACTGGCGGGCGTGCTGAGCGAAGCGCCCGAATGGCGTCGGCTCGACAAGTAGCGCCGGGGCGGGAACTCCGTTGCGCGCCTCGTCGGGGCGTTGCTGCGTTCGGCGGCTGTCGTTGACAGAATTCCGCACGCCCGGTCAACGAACGCTGGCGCCCGGTAATCGGGCCATCGCCGCGCGCTACAACCTGTCTCCATTGGGTCACGATCGCCCTTCCAGGTAGTGACCGCCGCCTCACCAGGTTCTTACCGTGCTGCCCACGATGTGCCGGTTCGGGGCGCGGATGGCACATCACGGTTATGGGCGTGCATGCCGACTGGCCACGGCCGCCCAGTGCTAGGAGGGCATGTGTCGATGAGGAGAACCAGAGCACTTCCGGCGATTGCGCTGATTTCCAGCGTGTCTCTCGTGCTGGGTGCGTGTGGTGGCGGTGGCGGGACCAACGACGCGGACGGTGGCGACGCCACCGTCGCGGAGATGGCCGTCGCTCGCGGTGAGTCCGCGGACGGCTACACCGCGCCGGATACGAAGCAGAGCGGCCAGGTCGTCGTGTCGACGGACAAGCCGTTCACCTCGTACAACAACGCGACCGAGGACGCGAACCAGTCTTACAACACGTTCGCGTTGGCGCTCGTGCAGCCTGGTGCGCACATCATCAACGGCAACAACAAGGTCGTCCTGAACAAGGACGTCATGGAGTCGATCGAGGTCACCTCGAAGTCTCCGCAGGTCGTGACCTGGAAGCTGAAGAAGGGCGTCTCCTGGTCCGACGGCGAGGCCTGGGACTGCGACGACTTCTACCTGGCGTGGCTGACCCAGTCGAACAGCGCGAAGAAGGCCGACGGCTCCAAGTACTTCAAGGCCGCGACCACGACCGGCTACGACCTGATGACCGGTGAGTGCAAGGACGACCAGACGTTCGTCGGCACCTTCAAGGAGCCGTACCCGGACTACGAGAGCCTCTACAACACCGACGTCCTCCCGGCGCACGTCCTCGAGAAGCAGACCGGTGTCGCGGACGTCACGAAGCTGACCGCCTCGGCCAGCGCGGACGAGCTGACCAAGGCCGCCGACTTCTGGAACGACAAGTGGAACGGCTTCACCAAGGACCTGATGCCCAGCGCCGGGTCGTACGCGCTGACGGCCTTCGAGCCGAACCAGTCGGTGACGCTCGAGCGCAACGCGAAGTGGATCGGCAAGCCCGGCGGTCCCGAGAAGATCGTGCTGAAGGCGATCCCGGACCCCATCGCGCAGGCGCAGGCCCTGGAGAACGGCGAGGTCGCCGTCAACTCGATGGCGCAGCCCGACGCGAACGCGGCCACCAAGCTCAAGGGCCTCAACGCCCAGGGCGTGACGTTCGGCGCGGGCCCCGGCCTGTCGTTCGAGCACCTCGACATCCAGATGAAGCACCCGGTGCTGTCGAAGGAAGAGGTCCGCAAGGCGTTCTTCATGTGCGTCAAGCGCCAGGACATCATCGACAAGCTCATCAGCGAGGTGCAGGCCGACGCCAAGCCGCTGGGCAGCCTGATCTTCTTCCCGAAGGACGAGGGCTACAAGGACGTGTACGCGGACAAGGCCAAGGGCGACGCGGCCGAGTCCAAGAAGATCCTGACCGAGGCGGGCTGGACGCAGGGCGCCGACGGCGTGTTCGCGAAGGACGGCGTGCGCGCCTCCTTCCGGATCAGCCACACCGACATCCCGCGCCGCAAGCAGACCGTCGAGCTGATCCAGGGCCAGTGCAAGGAAGCCGGCATCGAGGTCAAGGACGACACCGACCCGAACTTCCTCGACGAGCGCGTGTCCGCCGGTGACTACGACGTCGCCCTGTTCGCCTGGTCGTCCGCGCCCTTCAAGAGCGGCAAGAAGTCGATCTACGAGACCGGTGGTGGCCAGAACTGGCAGAACCTGTCGGTGCCGAAGGCCGACGCGGCCCTGAAGCAGGCCGTGTCCCAGACGTCGATCGCCGACTCCCTGAAGTACTTCCAGGAGGCCGACGAGGCGCTGGCAGGCGCCTACGCTTCCTTCCCGCTGTTCCAGATGCCGAACATGTGGGCCTTCAAGGGTCTCGACCGCGTGTACTTCCAGAGCTACTACGGCGCGCTGTGGAACGCCAACGAGTGGCAGACCAAGTAACCGCCTCAGCTGAAGCGCGCAACGCCTGACCGGGCGGGACCGGACCACGAGTCCGGTTCCGCCCAGGCCGGGTTGTCCCTAGGAGCCCGCCGTGATCCGCTACATCATCCGCCGGCTGCTGATCTCCGTACCCATCCTGCTGATCGGCAGCTTCGCCTGTTACGTCCTCGTCGCCACCGCCGGAAACCCCTTGGCGGAGATGCGGTTCCGGCCGGGAGTGACCGAAGCCGACATCAAGGCCGCCGAGATCTCGCTCGGTCTCGACCAGCCCGTCGTCGTCCGCTACTGGAACTGGCTCATCGGCTTCCTGAGCGGTGACTGGGGCCAGAGCATCGCGCTCGGCCAGGCCAAGACCGCTGTCTTCCCCGCCGTCACGGACGCGCTGTGGACCACGGGACGGCTCGTCATCGGCGCCGAGCTCCTCGCTCTCACCCTGGGTGTCGCGGTCGGTGTCCTCGCCGCCGTGCGCCAGTACTCGATCTTCGACTACCTCGCCACCAGCACCGCGTTCCTCATGTTCTCGATGCCGATCTTCTGCGTCGCGGTCATCGTGAAGAACTACGGCATCCAGTTCAACAACGTCCTGGAGTCGATGGGGCTGGACCGCTGGCTCACCACCGCCGGCCCGCGGCCGGGCGGTTTCACCGGCAGCTTCGGCGAGGTGGTCTTCAAGTACACCGGCACGTTCCTGCTGCCGACGGTCGCGCTGATGCTGATCAGCTTCGCCGCGTACAGCCGGTTCGAACGCGCCTCCATGCTGGAGATCCTGCACTCGGACTTCGTGCGCACCGCGCGGGCGAAGGGCATCTCGCAGGGCCGGGTCGTCTTCCGGCACGCGTTCCGCAACGCGCTCATCCCCGTCGCCACGCTGTTCTCGCTGAACTTCGGCGCCGTGCTCTCCGGCGCGATCATCACCGAGACCGTGTTCGGCTGGTCCGGCATGGGCACGCTGCTGGTGAACTCCGTGCGGCAGTTCGACCCGCCCATGCTGATGGGCTGGCTCGCGGTCACCGCGACCCTGATCGTGCTGTTCAACCTGATCGCCGACATCGTGTACGGCGTCCTCGACCCTAGGATTCGCCTTGGCTGACATGAACCTGGCGGTCGAGGGCGGCGTGGTCGGCAGCGCTCCCCAGGCCGGCTCGCACGAGTTCGACGCCGCCAAGACCCGCACGCAGGGCCAGCTCGTCCTGCGGCGCTTCCTGCGCCACCGGCTCGCGATGGTGAGCCTCGGCGTCTTCGTCTTCCTCGTCCTGTTCGCGTTCCTGGGCCCGTTCCTGTGGACCTACGACTACGAGGACGTGACCAGCAAGTCGTACCAGCCGATGAGCGGAGCCCACCCGCTCGGCACCACCCAGGTCGGCAAGGACATGCTGGCGCTGCTCATGCGCGGCACGGCCTACTCGTTGCAGATCGCGTTGATCGTGGCCGCGCTGGCGACCGTCATCGGCGTGACTTTCGGTGCCCTGGCGGGATATCTGCGCGGCTTCGTCGACACGGCGCTGATGCGCCTGGTCGACCTGCTGCTGATCATCCCGCAGATCGCGGTCGCCGCGATCGTCGTGAAGGGCTTCTCCGGTAGCTGGTACGTGGTCGCGCTGGTGCTCGCCGCGTTCGCGTGGATGCAGATCGCCCGCATCACCCGCGGCGAGACGCTTTCCCTGGCGCAGCGGGAGTTCGTCGAGGCGGCGCGGGCCTGCGGCGCCTCGACGCCGCGCATCATCTTCAAGCACCTGGTGCCGAACATGATCGGCAGCATCACCGTCAACGCCACGCTGGCGATCGCCGCCGCGGTGCTCACCGAGGCCGCGCTGTCGTTCCTGGGACTGGGGGTCCAGCCCCCGGACACCTCGCTCGGCGTGATCGTGCTGGAGAACTACGGGCAGTTCCTGAACCGGCCGTGGCTGTTCTGGGGTCCGTTCATCGTGCTCGTGTCGCTGTCCCTCGCCGTCAACTTCATCGGTGACGGCCTGCGCGACGCGTTCGACCCGAGGCAGACGAAGGTGCGTGCCTGATGTCCACTGCGTCCGAACTGCCGGAGGACTTCCTGTCCTCCGGCACCACCGCGCCGCTGCTGTCGGTCAAGGACCTGTCGGTCACGTTCCCGACCGACGACGGCGACGTCCGAGCCGTGCGCAACGTCTCGTTCGACCTCAACCCCGGCGACGTGCTGGGCATCGTCGGCGAGTCGGGCTCCGGCAAGTCCGTGTCGTCCATGGCGATCATGGGCCTGCTGCCCAAGAACGCGATCGTCGAGGGCTCCATCCGCTACCGCGGCGAGGAGCTGAACGGCCGCACCTACAAGCAGATGCAGCCGTTCCGCAGCAAGCACATCTCGATGATCTTCCAGGACCCCATGACGTCGCTGAACCCCGTCTACACCGTGGGGTGGCAGCTCGCCGAGACCTACCGCGCGCACCACGACGTCTCCAAGAAGGCGGCGTGGGCCAAGGCGGTCGAGGCGCTGGAGCTCGTCGGCATCCCGCAGCCGGACCGGCGCGCGGCCCAGTACCCGCACGAGTTCTCCGGCGGCATGCGGCAGCGCGTGGTCATCGCGATGGCGATCATCAACGATCCCAGCGTGATCATCGCCGACGAGCCGACCACCGCGCTCGACGTGACGGTGCAGGCGCAGATCCTCGACACCATGCTGCGCCTGCAGGCGGAGACCGACGCGGCGATCGTCATGATCACGCACGACCTCGGCGTGGTCGCGGGCATGGTCAACCGCGTGCAGGTGATGTACGGCGGCACGGTGGTCGAGTCCGGCCCCGTCGACGACGTCTTCGAACAGCCGCGGATGCCCTACACCGTGGGGCTGCTGGGGTCCGTGCCGAACCCCGCGAGCCTCGGCAAGCGGCTCACCCCGATCAAGGGCGCGCCGCCGTCGCTCGTGAACCTGCCGAGCGGCTGCTCCTTCTCGCCGCGCTGCCCGCTCGTCGCCGAGGTGTGCCACGAGTGGGAGCCGGAGCTCGAGGAGGCCGGCCCGAACCACACGACGCGCTGCCACCGCTGGGAGCACCTGGCGACGGTCGACCAGCCGCAGCGCCTGTTCCTGCACGACGAGATCGGCACGGTGGAGAACCCGGCGGTGTTCGCGGCGGCACGTCCCGACGAGTCGCTCGAAGTCACGGCCGCGCACGGATCCCTGGTTACCGATGAGGAGGCGAAGTGACCGCTCCGCTGCTGGAGGTCATCGACCTCGTCAAGGAGTTCCCCGTGCGCGGCAAGGGGATCATCCCGCGCAACGTCGGCACGGTGCAGGCCGTGTCCGGGGTGTCGTTCACGCTGCACCCCGGCGAGACGCTCGGCCTGGTCGGCGAGTCCGGCTGCGGCAAGTCGACGACCGGGCGCGCGATCCTGCAGCTCCACAAGCCGACCTCGGGCTCGGTGAGGTTCGAGGGCCGCGAGCTCACGACCATGAGCACCAAGCAGCTCCGGCCGCTGCGCAAGGACATCCAGATCGTCTTCCAGGACCCGTACGCGTCGCTGAACCCCAAGTGGCAGGTCAACGACATCATCGCGGAACCGCTGCAGATCCACGGTGCCGAAGGGCCCCGCGGCGCCGTCCAGCGGCGGGTGGACGAGCTGCTGGAGCTCGTCGGCCTGAACCCCGAGCACCGCAACCGCTACCCGCACGAGTTCTCCGGCGGTCAGCGGCAGCGCATCGGCATCGCACGGGCGCTGGCGCTCAACCCGCGGTTCATGGTGCTGGACGAGCCGGTGTCCGCTTTGGACGTCTCGGTGCAGGCCGGTGTCGTGAACCTGTTGGAGGAGCTGCAGGAACGGCTCGGCCTCGCCTACCTGTTCGTCGCGCACGACCTCTCGGTGGTGCGGCACATCTCCGACCGGGTCGCGGTCATGTACCTCGGCAAGATCATCGAGATGGGCGAGCGCGAGACCATCTACAACCGGCCGATGCACCCGTACACGCAGGCGTTGCTGTCCGCGGTGCCGATGCCGGACCCCAAGCAGGAGCGCAAACGCCAGCGGATCGTGCTGACGGGTGACGTGCCGTCGCCGGTCAACCCGCCGTCGGGCTGCCGCTTCCGGACGCGGTGCTGGAAGGCGCAGGACATCTGCGCCGTCGAGGAACCGCGGCTGGAGCGGCGGGGCGGTCCGGACGGAACGCTGTCCGCGTGCCACTTCGCCGAGGAACGCCAGGTGGTCTGAGCAGTTGGCGGCGGGTCGCGGCCTCGGGCTGGCTGGGTGCCGGGCTGACGCGGTGTTGGGCTGGCTGGGGTGCCGGGCTGGCGCGGTGTCGGAATGGCTGTGTGCCGGGCTGACCCAGTCTCGGGTCGACGCGGTGTTGGGCTGGCTCGGTGTTGGGCTGGCTCGGTTTCGGGCCGGCTCGGTCTTGGGCTGACTCGGCTTCGGGCCGACTCGGCCTCGGGCCGGTCCGGCCTCGGCTGGCCCCGGCCTCGGGCCGACTTGGCTGGGGCGACTCGGGTGTTGAGCTGACTCGACCTCGGGCCGACTCGGTCTTGGGCTGATCCGGCTTCGGGCTGACCCGGCTTCGGGCTGACCCGGCTTCGGGCCGACTCGGTCGGTGCGACTCGGTCCTGGGCTGGCTCGGTCTTGGGCCGATCCGCCTCAGGATGCCCAGGTACCACGGAATCGCCTGACGCGGATTCGCGAGATCGCGCCGGTCGTCCGGTCAACCGCTCACGCCGAATTCGGCGAAGCCCAATTCGGCGTGAGCGATTCGGCCGGACGACCGGCTCCCCGGCGATCTCGCCGCCCCCCGAAGGGGGGCAATCAAACACAGCTTTACTCTGATTCGGTGACGCTGACTGCCCCACCACGGTTGCTCTTCGTGCACGCGCATCCGGACGACGAGAGTCTCTGGACCGGCGGCACCATCGCGCGCTACGCCTCGGCCGGCGCGCACGTCACCGTCGTCACCTGCACGCTGGGGGAAGAGGGCGAGATCATCCCGCCCGCGCTGGCCCTGCTCGCGGCCGCGGAGGCCGACCAGCTGGGCGGGTACCGGGTGGGTGAGCTGCGATCGGCCTGCGCCGCACTCGGGGTGACGGACCACCGGTTCCTCGGCGGAATCGGGCGGTGGCGGGACTCCGGCATGGTCGACGTGCCGTCGAACGCCCACCCCCGGGCCTTCGTCCAGGGCTCGCTGGAGGAGCAGACCGCGCAGTTGGTCGAGGTTCTGCGCGAGGTCAAGCCGCAGGTCGTGGTCAGCTACGACGCGTTCGGCGGTTACGGCCACCCGGACCACATCCGCGCGCACGAGATCACCATGGCCGCTTGTGCCCAGGTCTCCGACGTCGAGCGGGTCTTCTACGCGGTGACGTCCCGCGACGCGACGAACGCCGGTGTCGAGGCGCTGGAGAACGTGCCGGAGGCGTTCCGGTTGCCGGAGGCCGGTGAGCTGCCGGTGACGCCGGACGAGGACATCACGACCGTGATCGACGTTTCCGGGCACCTGACTGCGAAGCGCCGCGCGTTGCGTGCACACTCGACGCAGGTCAGTGTGTGGGACGACGGGTACGCGTTGTCGAACAACATCGCGCAGCCGCTGGTCGGCGGTGAGTACTACGTGCTCGCCAGGGGGTCCGCGGAGGGCGTGGCGACGGACTTGTTCGGAGGACTGGGTGAGCGTTAGCACGCGAGGGTTGCTCCTGCTGCTGCTGTGCGTCGAGGCAGCGGTGCTCGCCGTGCTCGAAACGTTCTTCCTGCTCGTCCGCCTCGACGGCACGCTGCTGCCGCGGCTGGGCGACCTCCCGTTCCCCGTCACGATCGCGGTGGCCGTCGTCACCACACCGCTGCTGGTGCAGTGGGCGGCCGACCTGTCCGGGCGCGTCGTGGTCGCCGCTGCCCCGCTCCTCGTGTGGTTCTTCACGATCTTCGCGCTCGGCTACCTGGAGCCGGGGGGCATCGGCAAGTTCCTGCTGGGCGACTGGCGCACGCTGCTGTTGATCGCGGGCGGCGCGCTGACCGGCGCGGTCGCCGTGGGTGCCGTGATGGCGCGCAACGCGGCCAACCGGCCGGGGCTCTACGACCCCGCGGGGATCCAGTAGCGGTAGCGGTGGTGCTCGGTGCAGCCGAGGTCCTCGTACAGCCTGATCGCCGCCTCGTTGTGCTCGGCGACCTGGAGCACGCACGTCGTCGCGCCGTGGGCCAGGCCCCAGCCCGCCAGCTCGCCCATGAGCCGCCTCGCGAGCCCCCGGCGGCGGTGTGCCGGTCGCACGGCGAGCCGGGCGACGTGCAGGACGTCCTCGACGACGGCGCCCCGCACGGCCGCGACGACGACGTCGTTCTCGGTGAGGCTCGCGAAGCACACGTCGTCCCCGCTGCCGAGGACGTGCCGCTGGACGGCGGAGACCTCCGATCCGGCCGCGAGTTCCCACCATCCGGGAAGATCGCGGCTCTCGGCCACGCCGTCGGCGAACTTCTCCAGCGGGCCCGTCATCACCTGCGACGCCGCTCCACCGGGGTGGTCGTGGTCGACGCGCCAGCCGGCCGCTTCGATCGCCTGCTCGTGCACGGAGCCGGTGGTCACGTGGGCGGTCGGTTTGATGCCGTGCTCGCGGGCGAACCCCTGGACGGCCCGCAACGCCGCCGGAACGGGGAGGCCGGGATCGCCGCAGGTCAGCGTGCTGTTGGCGCGACCGGTGAAGCCACCTGCCGCGCGCATCAACCAATCTCCGAGCGAAACTTCTGCCAGGGCGGGCCATGCTCGCGCGCAGAGCGATTCCAGGTGATCCACGGTGTGCACGCGTTCATCCTGTCCCCATTGGCCAGGGATTTTCCGGGCAGGGGTTGTGACGTGGCACACCGTGCAGCTAAGGCAAGCCTGACCGGGTGATACTCGAACGTGCCGCGTACTCTCCGGCTTGCGCGGTGTGGACCAGAGGAAGTTGGAGAGCGCAGTGACCTATGTGATCGCCCAGCCGTGCGTGGACGTGCTCGACAAGGCGTGCATCGAGGAATGCCCCGTCGACTGCATCTACGAAGGCGACCGGATGCTCTACATCCACCCCGACGAGTGCGTGGACTGTGGCGCGTGCGAGCCCGTGTGCCCGGTGGAAGCCATCTACTACGAGGACGACGTCCCCGACGAGTGGAAGGACTACACCAAGGCGAACGCGGACTTCTTCGATGAGCTCGGCTCGCCCGGTGGCGCCTCGAAGGTCGGCAAGGTGAGCAACGACCCGCAGTTCGTGAAGGCGCTCGAGCCGCAGGCCGAGGGCCATTGATCATCGAACGCAGGGGTCCGGCGCTGCCGGACTTCCCGTGGGACTCCCTGTCGGACCACGCCGCCAAGGCGCGCAAGCACCCCGGTGGCGTGGTCGACCTGTCCGTCGGCACGCCCGTCGACCCGGTGCCGGCGGTGATCCAGGCCGCGCTGTCGTCGGTCGCGGACGTCCCCGGCTACCCGACCACCCACGGCACCCCCGAGCTGCGTGCGGCCTTCGTCGCCGCGGTCGAGCGCCGGTACGGGGTCGTGGGCCTGTCCGCGGACGCGGTGCTGCCGACGATCGGCTCCAAGGAGCTCGTGGCGTGGCTGCCCACCCTGCTCGGCGTCGGGCCCGGTGACGTCGTCGCCGTCCCGGCCGTGGCCTACCCGACCTACGAGGTGGGCGCGCTGCTGGCCGGTGCGACCGTCGTGCGCCTGGCCGACGGCGAACCGCCGCCCGTCGGCACGAGGCTGGTGTGGCTGAACTCGCCGTCGAACCCGACCGGGCGCGTGCTGTCGGCCGGGCAGCTGCGGGACGCGGTCGCCGCCGCTCACGCGGTCGGCGCGGTGGTGGCGTCGGACGAGTGCTACCTGGCGCTGCCGTGGGACGACGCCTCACCGGTGTCGGTGCTGCACCCCTCCGTCGTGGACTCCTCCGACGGCGTGCTCGCCGTGCACTCGCTGTCGAAGTCGTCCTCGCTCGCCGGCTACCGGGCCGGGTTCATCGCCGGCGACCCGGAGCTGGTCAGAGGCCTGCTGGAGCTGCGCAAGCACGCCGGCATGATCGTGCCGCGGCCGGTGCAGGAGGCCATGCGGGCCGCTCTGGAGGACGACGCGCACGTCGCCGAGCAGCGGGCCCGCTACCTCGCCCGGCGCGAGGTCCTCAAGCCCGCGCTGGAGGCCGCCGGGTTCACCGTGTCGCACTCCGAGGCGGGGCTCTACCTGTGGTCCTCACGCGGTGAGGACGCCTGGGAGACCGTCTCCTGGCTGGCCGACCGGGGGATCCTGGCCGCTCCCGGCACGTTCTACGGACCGGCGGGCGAGCGGCACGTGCGGATCGCCCTCACGGCCACCGACGAGCGGATCGCCGCGGCGGCCGAACGCCTCAAGGCCTGATCACGGCTTCAGCGCCGACCAGACCCTGCGGGTGAACTGGTTGGGCGGCACCGCGTCCGTGGTGAGCCGCACGCTGGTGCTGATCTCCTCGCCGCTCAGGCCGAGGCCCAGCACGAGGTGCCAGTGCAGGTCCCAGAGGTCCTGGAACGCGTCGAGCTCCACGTCGGCGTCCGCGCTGACGTGGAGCACCGCCGGTTCCGCCACCCGCACGACGCGCTCGACCGCCCGCACGTCCCGCGTGTTGGTGCGGAAGCTGAACGCGAGGTCGACCGTCTCGCTGTCGAGCCCGTACGTCGCGTACGAGTGACAACGGTGGTGCGGCAGCGACAACGGCTGGTTCGTCTCCAGGTAGAGGTCGCCCTCGAACCGCAGCGTCGGCGAGTGCTGGCTCAGCGTGGCGCGGGCGCTGACGAACTCCCAGCCGGGCATGTCGAGCTTGGGCACCAGCAGTTCCAGCACCTCGCCCCGGCGGGCACTGCGCGTGCGTTCGCCGGAACGCCAGGGGATCTCCCTGCTGTAGGGCTCCTTCTTCGTGACGAACACGTACGGCGCGTTGTCGGTCTGCAGGCTGAGGACTACGACGGTCCTCCTCGGCGCCCAGTCGAACGCCACCGTGGTGAGACCGGGCGCGACGCCGTCGAAGTGGCTCTCCACCCTGGGCCACCAGCTCGACAGCTCCTCGGCCGGGGCGCCCTTGACGTAGCGGCCCTTCTCGTCGACGCCGACGATCCACATCGCCTCGGAGCCGCGCGCGGCGTTGCACAGCGCGGCGATCTGCCTGGCCGCCTTGCCGTGGTCGACCGGCCACTGGGTCTTGAACTCCACGAAGGAGTCCTCGGACTGCGCCCCCTGCAGGGCACGCTCGATGGCGGCGCGAGCGTTCAACTCGAGTCGCTGTTTCAGCACGTGCACCTCCCTGAGCCGACGAGGGCCCAGCCTGCCTGCGCAGACCGGGCCCCGGACACCGAGTTTCCGCTTCAGTCGTTCGCGTGCAACGCGGCGTTCAGTTCGACGCCGGTGCCCTTGCGGGGTTTCACCAGCACGGCGCCGGTCACGGAGTCCCTGATGAACAGCAGGTTCGACTGCCCGGACAGGGAGACGGCCTTCACGACCTCGCCGTCCGGCAGCGTGACCTTCGTGCCCGCCGTGACGTAGAGACCCGCCTCGACGACGCAGTCGTCGCCGAGGGAGATGCCGAGACCCGCGTTGGCGCCGAGCAGGCAGCGCTCGCCGATGCTGATGACCTGCTTGCCGCCGCCGGACAGGGTGCCCATGATCGACGCGCCGCCACCGACGTCCGAGCCGTCGCCGACCACGACACCGCCGGAGATGCGGCCCTCGACCATCGAGCTGCCGAGGGTGCCCGCGTTGAAGTTCACGAAGCCCTCGTGCATGACCGTCGTGCCCGCGGCGAGGTGGGCGCCCAGGCGGACGCGGTCGGCGTCACCGATGCGCACACCGGAGGGGACCACGTAGTCGACCATGCGCGGGAACTTGTCGATGCCGTACACGGTGACCGGTCCGCGGACGCGCAGGCGGGTGCGGGTCTGCTCGAAACCGTCGACCGCGCACGGGCCGTGGTTCGTCCAGACGACGTTGGTGAGCAGGCCGAAGACGCCGTCCAGGTTCGCGCCGTGGGGCTTGATCAGGCGGTGGCTGAGCAGGTGCAGCCGCAGCCAGACGTCGTAGGTGTCGCGCGGGGCCTGCGCCAGGTCGATGCCGACCCGGACGCCGACGACCTCCACGCCGCGCTCCGGGTCCTCACCGAGGAGCTTGGCGGCGGACTCGCCCAGGGCGTCCGCGATCTCGGCCGAGGACAGCCGCGAGGTGCCGGGTTCGACCGCGTCGTCCAGCACGGGGGACGGGTACCAGGTGTCTAGGACGCTGCCGTCCGGGGTCACTGTGGCCAGGCCGATGCCGTATGCGGTGCTCACGGGGGTGAGCCTAGTCCTCGTGCCGGGTGGGCGCGTGAGGTCCGGGGCCGGACCCGGTGCTGCCCGCGGGAGCAAGACGGAGGCGGCTCAGCCGGGGACCTCGGCGCTGAAGTACAGCGAGCCCAGGTCGCCCCTGGCCGCGATCAGCGCCTCGTTGCACCGCGCCTGCCGGGCGTCGGTGCTGGCGAGGTTGCCGACGCGCACCTCCCCGCACCGGTTGGCCTCGAAGTCGCCGGTGGCGCTCATCAGGCGGGGCAGGACCTCGCCGACGTCCTGCTGGACCACCTTGCCCCGCAACGACTCGTCGAGGCGGCGGGTCATCGCGCCGACGCCGGCCACCCAGGCGGCGCACTCGGCGGGGGTCCCGCTGTGCTGGGAGCCGCACGGCGCGGTGAACAACGCCCTGATCTCGCCGCACTGCCGCTCGCAGGCCGCCGGGGCCTCGCCGCACCCGGTCGCCAGGAGCACCAGCGAGACGACCGGCAGTGTGCGTTTGATCACGCGCCGCACGGTATCGGCTGAACGGCCGGGCGCCCAAGCCCGCTGGGTAGGGTGACCGGCGTGGCCGACACCCTTGACCTCTTCGCCGACCCGATCGACCTGACCGCCGCGCTGGTCGATGTGCGCAGCGTGTCAGGGGAGGAGGCGGAGATCGCGGACCTCGTCGAGCGGTCGCTGCGGCTGCACGCGCCCCACCTGGAGATCACCCGTTCGGGGAACGCGGTGCTGGCGCGCACGAACCTCGGCAAGGAGCGCCGGGTGGTGCTCGCCGGGCACCTGGACACCGTGCCCGTCAACGAGAACTTCCCGAGCCGCCGCGAGGGCGGCGTGCTGCACGGTTGCGGCACCGTGGACATGAAGGGCGGCGACGCGGTCATGCTCGCCATCGCGGCTCTCAGCGAGAACGCGCGGCACGACCTGACGTTCGTCTTCTACGACTGCGAGGAGATCGAGGCCGAGCGCAACGGGCTCACGCGCATCCAGCGCGAGCTGGAGCAGTGGCTGCACGGCGATCTCGCGATCGTGTGCGAGCCGTCGAACGGCGTCGTCGAGGCCGGGTGCCAGGGCACGATGCGCATCGAGGTCACGACGACCGGGAAGCGCGCGCACACCGCCAGGGCGTGGATGGGCGAGAACGCCATCCACGGCATGGGTGAGGCGTTGCGCAGGCTGGCGGCCTACGAGCCGCGGCAGCCCGAGATCGACGGCTGCCGGTACCACGAGGGCCTGCAGGCCGTGAAGATCACCGGCGGTGTCGCCGGCAACGTCGTGCCGGACGGGTGCGTGCTCACCGTCAACCACCGGTTCGCGCCGGACCGCACCGTGGAGCAGGCCGAACAGCACCTGCGCGAGGTCTTCGAGGGCTTCGACGTGCAGGTCACCGACTTCGCGGCCGGCGCGCTGCCCGGACTGGGCGCCCCCGCCGCGCAGGAGCTCGTCGAGGCCGCCGGCGGAACCCCGGTGGCCAAGCTCGGGTGGACGGACGTCGCCCGGTTCGCCGCGCTCGGTATGCCCGCGGTCAACTTCGGACCGGGTGACCCGACGCTGGCGCACACCAGGGAGGAGAACGTGCCGGTCCAGCAGATCACCGGGTGTTCCGCCGTGCTTAAGCGTTTTTTGCTGGACTGATCACTAGCATCTCGGTGATGACGGAAGAGAAGAACGGCGTGGTGGACGAGCACCCCAAGGAGAAGCAGCGCGGGCCGGTCGTCCTGCGGCGCGAGCGCAAGGACGAGCTCACCACCACCGACCAGCGCCTGCTCGACTCACGGGGTCACTCGGACTGGGTGCACACCGACCCGTGGCGCGTGCTGCGGATCCAGGCCGAGTTCGTCGAGGGGTTCGGCGCGCTCGCCGAGGTGCCCAGCGCGGTCACGGTCTTCGGCTCGGCGCGCACCGGCAGGGACCACCCGGAGTACCGGACCGGCCGCGATCTCGGTGCGGCGCTGGCGAAAGCGGGCTTCGCGGTGATCACCGGCGGTGGCCCCGGCGCGATGGAGGCGGTCAACCGCGGCTGCTCGGAGGCGGGCGGGTTCTCGATCGGGCTCGGCATCGAGCTGCCGTTCGAGCAGGGCCTCAACCCGTGGGTCGACCTCGGCGTGAACTTCCGCTACTTCTTCGTGCGCAAGACGATGTTCATCAAGTACTCGCAGTCGTTCATCTGCCTGCCCGGCGGTTTCGGCACGCTCGACGAGCTGTTCGAGGCGCTCACCCTGGTGCAGACCAAGAAGGTCACGAAGTTCCCGGTCGTGCTCTTCGGAACCCAGTACTGGCAGGGGCTCTACGACTGGATCAAGAGCTCGGTGCTGGAGGGCGGCAAGGTCGGCGAGAAGGACCTCGCGCTGCTGCACCTCACCGACGACATCGACGACGCGGTGCGCGTGGTCAAGGAAGCACACCAGGCATGGGCGGACGCGCACTGATGTACGTAGCTGTTTACTGCGGCAGTCTCGCCACCGTCCCGCGGAGCTACGTCGACCTGGCCGCCGAGGTGGGGCGCGAGATCGCCGCGCGCGGCTGGAACCTCGTGTGGGGTGGCGGGCAGACGTCGATGATGGGCGCCGTGGCCAGGGAGGCGCGGGCGGGAGGGGCGCACACCTACGGCGTCATCCCGAAGGGCCTCGCCACCAGGGAGATCGCCGACCGCGAGTCGACCGAGCTGCACGTCGTCGACACCATGCGCGAGCGCAAGAAGATGATGGACGACAAGGCCGACGCGTTCCTCACCCTGCCCGGTGGCATCGGCACCGCGGAGGAGTTCTTCGAGGTGTGGACGGCCGGTGTGCTGGGCATGCACGCCAAGCCGGTCGTGCTGCTCGACGTCGACGACCACTACAAGGGGCTCATCGGGTGGCTGACCGAGCTGCGGGACAAGGGTTTCGTCTCGCACGCCGCGCTGAGCTCGCTCGTCGTCACCGACGACGTGTCAGTCGCTCTTGACGCTTGCGTCGGCTAGCCCCTTGGCCTTCGCGAGGACCTGGACCTCCGGCAGGAGGTCCGGCAACGGGCGGTACGGCGTCGCCGTCACCTCGAACCGCTTGCCGGACACCACCCTGCCCTGCCAGGAACCCGCGATCTCGCCGTCGACCAGCACGGCGCCGCGCCGGCCGAGGACGCGGAAGACGTCCTTCTGCGCGGCCTTGTCCGGCACCAGCAGGTCCCGGTCGCGGCCCTGCAGGTACGGGTCCGCGGGCGGCAGCAGCCGCACGTGCGGCGGGTCGGCGTCGGCGATCTCCAGTTCCTCCGGCAGCCACGCCTTCCTGCCCTCGACGGACACCTCGGCCAAGCCTTCGGCCGGCCACCGCTTCTTGACCTCGCGGGTGGTCGTGCCGAAGTAAGCGGCCACTTCGGACGGTCCGGCGGGGCCGTGCAGCACCAGGTACCGGTGCACCAGCTCGTCGAAGCCCGCGGTCCTGCGCGGCACGCCCGGCCAGCCGTGGACGCGCTCGAAGGTCACGGTCTTCTCCTCCGGGAGGATCCGCAGACCCGCGGGCAGCGCGCCGAGCCGGAAGATCGGGTCGCTCACGTGCTCGGTCCCGCAGCCCCGGCACGCTTCGACCGTCTGCCCGGGGGCCAACGGGGTCAGCGCCGCGCTCAGGTCGCCCTTGGTCATCGGCTTCGTGACGATCGATCTCATCGCCGTGGCGATGTGCCGCAACGACGCCACCATGTCGTCCACCTTCGGGCGGGCGGCGCGGGCACGCGCGTCGGCGTCGCTCCACGGCCACAGCGCGCGGGCGAACGCCTTCAGCTCACCGGGCCGGTGCAGGTGCGGAGCACCGCGCACGGACCAGGTCACGACGAAGTCGTCCACCGCGGGATCGGTGAGCCGGGCGGCGAGGCTCAGCAGGGCCGAGCCGGAGGTGTTGTCCTGGACGCCCAGGGCGAACACCGCCAGCCCGGCCGCGTCGGCGACTCGCCGGTCCAGCTCGTGCTGATGGATCCGGTGGCGGAGCACCTGCTGCCGGGTGAGGTCCACCCGGACATTCTGACGCCTCCGCGACCGGGAAGCGCGCCGGTGTGGTGCCTCCGGCACCGGGAAGGCGGCCGGAGGCCCCGGGGATCCCGATGTGCCGGAGGCGGGCTGGACCGCGGCGTCGTCAGAGCATCGGCACCGTGAGGCTCGACGGTCCGAAGGTGACAGTCGAGCCGGGCGCCGACTCGCTGAGGTAGCGCGGGTCCACCGTGTCGATCACGAGTGCCAGCCGGTTGCCCGCGGCGACGTTCCACACCGCCGGTTCGAGCGCCACGTCGAGCGTCTGCGTGCGGCCGGCCCCGGTCACCTTCACCGGCTTGTGCGTGACCAGCGCGCCGAGCCCCAGGGGCCCGACCTCGTACAGGTAGGCGAACAACGTCGTCGTCTCCGCGCTCGGCGTCACCGCCAGCCTGAGCTTCGGCGTGCCGGCGAGGGTCGCCCCGCGCGGGTACTGCGGCCCGCTCCACACGCCCGCGACGCCGCGGTCGACGAGCGGCAGCGACACCCCGGTCGGGATGTTCAGGAACCCCTGCAGCGCGCCGGAGAGCAGGATCGTGCCGCTGTCGGCGACGGTGTTGCGGCCGGCGGTGATCCGCTTGCCGTCGAGCTGCACCGTGTCGGCGTCGCCTTCCGGCCACGCGCCGAACTTCCGCCAGGTGCCGCCGTTGCTGGGCTTGAGCTGCACCGGCTGTTCGGCGTCGATGCCGTTGGCCGTGCCCTTGACGTGGCGGTCGAACCAGCGGCCGACCGACTCCCAGATCTCGTTGGGCAGCCCCGCCGCGCCGAACAGCTCGGCGGTGGCGTGGTCGCCCGGCGAGAGCATGAGCCGCTTGGGACCGGTGAGCCTCGTGTAGAAGTCCGCGATCTGGCCCGGCGCGAACATGCCGTCGTTCCAGGCGTTGCCGATCATCACCGCGGTGCCGTTGGCGTTGATCCGCTCGATCCTCGAGGCGGCCGAGCGCTCCTCGGAGATCGGCACGACCTCGGCGAACCTGCCGTCGCGGTAGGCGTCCTCGGCTTCGACGAGGACGGGCCCGGGACGTCCGGTGGCGTGCCCTGCCGCCAGCAGCACCTCGACGGCCTGCTTGTTGACCGTGGCGTTCGGGTAGAGCGAGCGCGCGAGGTCGGTCCACGTGCTCAGCGCGGCCGCGGCCCTGATGCGCCGGTCGTTCGCCGCCGCCAGCAACGACTGCCCGGCGCCGTAGGAGATCCCGGCCGCGCCGACCTTCGCGCCGTCCGCGCGGGCGTGGGTGATCGCCCAGTCGATGACCGCGCTGACGTCCCCGACGGTGTCGGGACCGGCGACGTCGATCTCGCCGCCGGAGTCCCAGAAGCCGCGGCTCGTGTAGCTCACCACGACGTAGCCGGACTCCTTGGCGAGCTTGGCGGCCGCGCCGACGTACTCGATGTTCGGCAGCGACCAGCTCGACGGCATGACGAGCAACGGGAAGGGGCCGTCGCCCCGGCCGGTGGGCTCGATGACGAAGGCCTTGAGCGGCGTGCCGCCGACGCCGGGGATGGTCTTGTAGGAGATCTGGTGTCCGGGTGCGGCGAGAGCGGCCGGAGCGCCGAGCAGGGTGGTGAGGAGCGCCAGGATCAGCAGAAGTGATCGTCGCACGCTGGTCCTCCTTGACCATGACGTAGATCACACAGGGTGGTTACCGCGGAGTAAAGCAGGTTCCTACTCTGGAGTAGCAAGTGGCTGTGAGTCAGGTCACTGTTTACGCTGGGTGGTGTGAACCGATTCCGAGTCACCGGGCTGCCGACGGACCGCGTCCTGGTCGTTGCGCATCTGACCAGCGCTGATGCCGTGGCGCAGGCCGTCGAGGACGGTGCCGACATCCTCGAGTTCGAGGGCGGGCTGGACCTGCCGCCGCTCGACGGACCGGTGGACGTCGTGACCGTCCTCGCGGGCGACGAGGACTTCACGCTGGCGGCTGCCACGGTGGCCGCGATGTCCGGCGCACGCGCCCTCCGCGCGTCCGACGTGCGGCAGACGAGGAAGGTCGTGGAGATGGTCGCGAGCGTGCTGGGGACCCGTCCCCCGGCCAGGGCCCTGCGGGCGCTCGCCTGATGCTGCCCGCCGTCGAAGCCTGGTTCGCCACGCACACCTGGCAGCAGCCGTCCTGGACGGTCGAGGAGCTGGTGGCCGCGAAGCGCGGCCGCACGGTGTCGGTGGTGCTGCCGGCCCTGGACGAGGAGGAGACCGTCGGGGACGTGGTCGCCGCGGTCCGCCCGCTGCTCGGCACGCTCGTCGACGAGCTGGTGGTGGTGGACTCCGGCTCCACCGACCGGACCGCGGAGGTCGCGTCGGCGGCAGGGGCGCGGGTGGTGTCGCGCGAGGACGTCGTGCCGTGGCTGGAACCGCTGCCGGGCAAGGGCGAGGTGCTGTGGCGGTCGCTGGCGGCGACCTCGGGGGACCTCGTCGTGTTCCTGGACTCCGACCTGGTCGACCCGGAGACCGCGTTCGTCCCGGCGTTGCTGGGGCCGTTGCTGCTGGACCCCGGCGTGCACCTGGTGAAGGGGTTCTACCGGCGGCCGTTGCGGTTGGAGAGCACGGGCGGCGGGCGGGTCACGGAGCTGGTGGCACGGCCGTTGCTGAACGCGTTGCGACCGGAGCTGTCCGGTGTGGTGCAACCGCTCGGCGGTGAGTACGCGGCCACGCGGTCCTTCCTGGAGTCCGTGCCGTTCGCGGCCGGGTACGGCGTGGAGATCGGGTTGCTGCTCGACGCGCACCGCCTCCACGGGCTGCCCGCGCTGGCCCAGGTGAACCTGGGTGTGCGCAAGCACCGCAACCGCTCGTTGTTGCAGCTCGGCGTGATGTCGTCGCAGATCATGGGCACGGCGCTGGCCCGGTGCGGGGTCAGCGCCGACTCCGGCCCGCTCACGCAGTTCGTCCAGGTGGGCGGGGAGTGGCTACCCGACTCGACCGACGTCCTCGTGGCCGACCGGCCCCCGATGGCGCACGTGGTCGAAGAGGGCTAGCTGCTCTTCGCGGTGCGTCACGACCAGCGCCGTGCCCCGGCAGTCGTCCAGGACCTGCTCGAGCACGCGGTCCGCCTGTCCGGGGTCGAGCCCTTCCGTGGGCTCGTCCAGGAGCAGGACCTCGGGGTGCGCCAGCACCGACCTGGTGAGGACCAGGCGCTGGCGCTGACCGCCGGAGATCTCCTCGCCGCGTTCGCCGACGACCAGGTCCCAGTCGAGGTCCAGCTCGGTGATCGCGGCGGCCCGGTCCAGTTCTTCCTGCGTGGCACCGGGTTTGGCCAGCAGGACGTTGGCGCGGACCGTGGTGTGGAAGACGTGCGCGTCGGCCAGCGCGCCCTTGCTCGGTTCCAGCCGGCGCGCGAGGGCGTTGAGCAGCGTGGTCTTGCCCGAGCCGCTCGGGCCGACGATCGCCGTTCTGCCCCGCAGTTGCGGGAGGTCGGGGACGTGGCCGGGTCCGGGCTCGTCGGCCGGTTCGGGGGCGGGTCTGGTCGTCGCCGCGAGCGGGACGGTGATCTCGAACGCCGCGATGGCGGCCATGACCAGCCACGCCGGTTCGTCCTGCGCGAGCATGAGCAGCGCGGCACCGAACTGGACCGCGATGGCGAGCGGGGTGAGGTCTCTGCCGCGTTCCCGGCGGGACAACGCCTTCGCCGTGCCGGCCGCCGCGGCGAGCCTGTCGTCGAACAGGCCGTAGGCGATGAGCTCCTCCTTGCTGTGCACCAGTTCCGCGGTCTGCTCGGTCAGCTTGGCGCGCAACGGCGTCAGGTCCCGCGGGGCGCGGACGGCGAGCAGGGGCAGCAGCCCGGCGTTGACCAGCAGACCGGCGACGAGCGGCAGCGAGAACCCCGAGCACGCCACGACGACCGCGCCCACGAGTGCCGCGGTGATCCACGGCAGAGTCGTGCGGAGCTTGGCGTCGAGGTGCTGGTCGACGTTCGTGACGATGCGGGTGAGCGCCGTGCCGGACGGGACGTGCTCGCGGCGGGTGAGGTCGTCGTAGACCCGGCCGCGCAGCTCGACGGCCTCGCCGAGCACGGCCCGGTGGCTGGTCAGGCGTTCGAGGTAGCGCAGGGCGCCCTTGGCGAGCGCGAGGGCGCGGACCGCGACGACGGCCACGGTCAGCGCCTGCAGCGGTGGGTGCTCGGCGGCCCGCAGGACCAGCCAGGTCGCCGTCGCGGTCAGGCCGACGCCGGCCAGTTCGGCGAGCGTGCCGACGAGGATCGCGAGTCTCACACCGCCACCACCCGGTCGACCTCGGCCAGCAGCGCCGGCCGGTGCGCGACGATCACGGCCGTGCGCCCGCGGATGAGCTCCCTGGCCGCCCGGAGCACGAGGGACTCCGTCCCGGCGTCGAGGTGCGCGGTCGGCTCGTCCAGCAGGAACAGCCCGGCGTGCCGCCGGTCCAGCGCCTTCGCCAGCGCGACCTGCTGCCGCTCACCGGACGAGAGGGTGGCCGGGACGAGCGTGGGCCGTTGCGGCACCCACGCCAACGATTCCAGCCATGCCGCGCGGTCGACCTCGCGCAGGTCCACGCCGCCCACGAGCACGCGGCCCTCGTCGGGCTGCACGAAACCGAGCAGCAGCCCGAGGATCGTGCTCTTGCCCGCGCCGCTCGGGCCCACCAGCGCGATCCGTTCGCCGGGCTCGATGCGCAACGAGAAGTGCTTCAGGCTCCGCACGCTCACGTCGTCGAACACGATCTCGGCGTGGGCGGGGTCCGGTGGTGCCTGGCCCGTGCGCCCGGCGGGCACCGGCACCTTCGCGAGCACCTCCCGGCCCTGCGCGCTCGCGTGGTACTGCGCACCGGCGGCCCGCAGGGGCAGGAACGCCTCCGGGGCGAGGAAGAGCACGAGCAACGCCGTGTGCAGCGGCACGCCGCCGTCGAGCAGGCGCAGCCCGACCGGCACCGCCACGAGCGCGACCGACATCGTCGCGACCAGCTCCAGCACGAACGCCGACAGGAACGCGACCCGCAGCGCCGACATCGTCTCGGTCATGTGCCGCGCGGCGAGCGCGCGGACCGCGGTGGACTGCGCCTCGGCCCGCCCGAACGCCCGCAGCGTGCCGATGCCCTTGACCACGTCGAGGAAGTGGCCGCCCAAGGTCGCGAGAGCGGCCCACTGGCGGGCGGTCCGCTCGCGGGTGTGCGCGCCGACCAGTGCGCCGAAGATCGGGATCAACGGCAGTGTCACGAGGACCGTCAGCGCGGCCGCGAGATCGGCGAACGCCAGCCTGATCACCACCGCGAGAGGGACGGCCACGGCGAGGACCCGCATGGGCAGATAACCGACGACGTACGGGGTCACGTCCTGCACGCCGCGGGTCACCAGCGTGGCGACTTCACCGGCCTTGGTGCCCGGCGAGCGGAGGAACGCTTCCCGCAGCCGCACGCGGGTGCGTTCGGCGGCCCGGTGCGCCCACTCGCGGTGGACCCACCACACCAGCACTCGCACGCCGATCACCAGGCACAGCAGGGAGAACCCCGTGCCGCCGCCGATCACGGACGCGAGGAGCTCGGCCTGGGCGAGCACCAGGAACGGGACGGGGATCAGCGCGAGGAGATGGCGACGATCGACCACTGCAACACCACCACCAGCGGGATGACCGGGACCGCGACCCACGCGAGGAGGGTCAGCGTGTCGGGGTGCGCCATCAGCCCGGTGACGTCGATCGTGCCGAACGCGAGCGGGACCGGCAGCGCGCAGAGCGCCGCGGTGGCGGGGAACAGCTTCCAGCGCCGGGTTTGGAACACCCAGCCGTGCACCGCGAACAGCACCGGCATCACCGGCGCCACGAACCACGGCGCGTGCAGCAGGTGCGCCAGGAACAGGCCCCAGCCCGCGGAGACCAGCAGCGCGCCCGCGAACACCAGCCACCACCACAGCCGGAGCTGCACCGCGGCCATGAACAGCACCAGCCCGGCCAGCAGCAGCGTGAACGTGCTGTGCGCACCGGACAGCAGCTCGCCTTCGAGCCGCGGGAACGCCGCGAACAGGACACCGACCGCGGCCACCAGCCACACCTCGTTGCCGAGGAAGAACGGGGTCATCCGCCGCAGGGCCTCGTCGCGCCGGCGGAACGGCAGCAGGAGCCCGGTGCCGTAGTCGAAACCGGCCAACGCGAAGTACCCGGCGGTCAGCGTGCCGAGCAGGGCGAGCCAAAGCGCTTCCATCACAGCGTCACCACCAACGGCGAGACAGGGGCAGGCGTCACGTCGGGACCGCGGCGGACCGCACGCGCGATCAACACCCAGTCGGTGACGGCCAGCAGCGCGAACAGGGACGTGAAGACGATGAGCGACAACAGGATCTGCGATGCGTCCACATGCGACACGGCGTCCTCGGTGCGCAGCAGCCCCTGGACCAGCCACGGCTGCCGGCCGATCTCGCGGAACAGCCAGCCGAAGATCGCCGCCGCGAACGGCAGCGGGATGCCGATCACCATGAGGTGCAGCGGGAACCGCAACCGGATCACCGCGTCCCTGATCAGCAACGGCAGCGTGAGCCAGCTCGCGACCACCAGCGCCATCCCGATCAGGATCATGAACCCGAGCGGCGCGCCGATCCACGGCACCGCCTCGCCCTTGCCGGGCTGGACCCGCGCGATGACCGGGAACTGCGCGAACCCGGCTGCGACCAGCGGTGGCGTGGCCAGTGCGGTGGTCACCACGCCCAACCGCAGCGAGCGCCGGAAGAAGTCGGTCTCGGGCGTGCGCCGGATGAAGTGGTACGCCGACACACCGGTCATGAACACACCGCCGGCCGTGATCGAAGCGAAGACCACGTGCACCATCGCGGAGGTGAACGCCGGGTTCGTCAGCAGGGCGCCGAAGTCGTCCAGCCGCAACACGGTGCCGTCGAGCCGGTGGCCGACGGGGTGGTGCAGGAACCCGTTCGCCGCCATGATCCAGAACGCCGACGCGAACGCGGTCAGCGCCGTCAGCCACAGCAGGCTCAGGTGCAGCCAGCGGTTGAGCCGGCCCCAGCCGAAGATCCACAACCCCAGGAACGTGGACTCCAGGAAGAACGCGATGAGCGTCTCCAACGCGAGCGGCGCCCCGAACACGTCGCCCGCGAAGGTCCCGAGGCCCGACCAGTTCAGCCCGAACTGGAACTCCATCACGACACCGGTGACGATCCCCAGCGCGTAGTTGATCACGTAGATCCGGCCCCAGAACCGCGTCATCCGCTCGTGCACGGGCGCGCCGGTGATCGTGAACCTCGTCTGCACGACCACGAGCAGCGTGACCAAGCCCAGTGTGAGCAGCACGAACAGGAAGTGGAACGACGTCGTCAACGCGAACTGGAGCCGCGCGAGGTCTACTGCGCTCATGGGTAGGAACGCTATGTGTAGCGCGCCTACTTATGAACGCCTCTCGGGCGATACCGGGGAGAACTCAGGGTCGTCCCCCACGGGAGAATTCAGGGACCGCCCGGGGTGGCGCGATCAGTAGAGTCGCTACCCATGAAGCCCGACGCGCTCCGCGGCCACCTCGACGCGTTGCTGCTGGCCACGCTCGACGGCAGGCAGCTGCACGGCTACGCGATCATCGAGGCGTTGCAGCAGGGCAGCGGCGGTGCGCTGGACCTCCCGACCGGAACGGTCTACCCCGCGCTGCGGAGGCTGGAGCGCGCGGGCCACGTCGTGAGCGACTGGAGCACGGTCGGCGGGCGCAAGCGCCGCACGTACCGGCTCACCCAGGCCGGCCGCAAGGCGCTGCACGCCGAACGCGACGCGTGGCGCGAGTTCACGACGGTCATCGACGGGGTGCTGGGAGGGGGCGGCAAGTGGGCGCAGACGTGATCGACGGGTACGTGACCGACCTGGGATCGCGGTTGCGGGGGTCGAAGAGGCAGGTCCGCGACCTGCTCACCGAGACCCGCGACAGCCTCACCGACGCCACCGAGGCCCACCTCGGCAGGGGGCTCACGGAGCAGGAGGCCCAGCGACGCGCCGTCGAGGAGTTCGGTCCCGTCCGCGAGATCGCGAACGAGTACCAGGCCGAACTCGCCGTCGCCTACGGCACACGCACGCTCATCTGGCTGGCGGTCGTCCTGCCGTTGATGCACATGGCGTGGGAGTACGGCCGGATGCTGCTCATCGGCCCGTGGCAGGACTTCGGCACGAGGCCGCCGTCGTGGTACCTCGTCGTCGCCCAGGCCAACGACCTGACCAGCGGTATCGCGTCCGGCGTGGCGCTGCTGGCGTTGGTGCTCGGCCGGATGCTCGCCCGCAGGTACGACGCCAGGCTGCTGGCCAGGACCGCCGCGACGATCTCGTTCCTGGCCGTCGGCGCCGTGCTGCTGGGCAACCTCGCGATCATCGCGGCCACCGCGCACGTCGACCCGGCGCGGCTGGTGCAGTCGCTGCCGATGAGCACCGCGAGCCTGATCACCTGGACCGTGATCGTCCGGCTCGGTCTGCTCGCTCGCCGCTGCCTGAGCTGTGCCACGATCGTCGGGTGACCAACGCCCTTCTCTACCTGATCGTGATGGTGGCCGTCGCGGCAGTGGTGTTCCTGCTCGCGGCGTTGGTGTTCGGGCGCGGCGAGGAGCTCGCGCCACTGCCGCCCGGCGCGTCGCCGACGCGGCTGCCGTCGGACGGGATCACCGCGCAGGACGTCCGCGCGCTGAAGTTCCAGCAGGTCTTCCGCGGTTACAAGATGAGCGAGGTCGACTGGGCGTTGCAGCGGCTCGCGACCGAGGTCGAGGTGCTGCGGGCACGCGTGGAGGAGCTGGAGAGCAGTGACGACCGAGCTTGAGCTGACCGTCGAGGTGGCAGCCCCGCCCGACACGATCTTCCGCGCGATGACCGACTGGGAGCGCCAGTCGGAGTGGGTGTTCGGCACGCGCGTGTCGGTCGTGGCCGGTGACGGGCAGTCCGTCGGCAGCGAGATCGACGCCGTGACGTTCGGCGTCTCGGACCGCATGCGGATCACGCGCTGGGACCCGCCGCACGCCGTCGAGGTCCTCCACCTCGGCCGCGTGGTGCGGGGGACCGGTGTGTTCGCCGTGCGCGGCAGCCGTTTCGTCTGGACGGAACGGCTCGATGTGCCGTTCTTCTTCCCCGTGGTGAAGCCGTTCTTCGTGCTGATGCTGCGCCGGTCGCTGCAACGGTTCGCGCGGTTCGCCGAGGAGTACCGGTGATCTCCCGTTGTCCGTGGGGCGACTCGACACCGGACTACGCCGAGTACCACGACACCGAGTGGGGCGTGGAGCTGCACGGCACCGCCGAGCTGTACGAGCGGATGTCGCTGGAGGCGTTCCAGTCGGGCCTGTCGTGGATCACGATCCTGCGCAAGCGGCCCGCGTTCCGCGCGGCGTTCGGCGGCTTCGACCCGGCGCTGGTCGCGGAGTTCGGGCCCGCCGACGTGGAACGGCTGATGGCCGACGCGGGCATCGTGCGGAACCGGTTGAAGATCGACGCGGCCGTCCACAACGCGCGCGTGATCGTCGAGCAGGACGTCGACCTCGACGCGCTGCTGTGGTCGTTCGCACCCGCGGACCACGTGCGGCCGGCCACGACCGCGGACGTCCCGGCGATCACGGCCGAGTCCACGGCGATGGCCAAGGAGCTGAAGCGCCGCGGCTTCAAGTTCCTCGGTCCCACCACGTGCTACGCGCTGATGCAGGCCACCGGGATGGTCGACGACCACATCGCGACGTGCTTCCGCGCTAAGCCGCGGACCTGACCTCCCAGTTGCCCTTCTCGCCGACCATGTGCCCCATCGGCACGAGGTCGGCGAGCGAGGCGACCCTGCTGTCGAGGTCGGACACACCGTGCGGAACTCCTGCATCCGCTTGATCCCGTCACCGATCACCTTGCCCGCCGCCTCGATGAACCCGCCGAGCAGGCCGCCGATCGCGTTCGCCATCCCGAAGACGTTCGGGATGGACCCGATGATCCCGCCGGTCACCTTGACGATCTGCGACGCGAAGGTCGTGACCAGGTCGATCGCCATCCGGTAGACCTCGGTGATCGCCTTGCTGCAGTCGAACAACCCCTTGCGCATGCCGTCGACCAGGACTTTGAAGTCGGTCAGGGAGGTGTTGTACTTGACCGCCCACGCCTTGAACTCGTCGGCCGCGGCGCCCGTCCAGACGTCGTTGACGTTCGACACGCACCTCGCGAAATCCTCCTGCGCGTTCGCGAGGAGCCCCATCATCTCCGGAGACCAGACGCTCGCGTAATGCTCCACCACAGGGGCGTTGCCGAGGATGTCCTTGAGCCTGTCCAGCATCGCGGTCGCGACCTTGTCGCCCAGCAGGGCGGCGGCCTCGCGGATCTGCTTGTCGTGTTCCTCTGGCCAGACCGGTGCGCCCATGCTCACTCCCCGTCGTCCATGCGGCCGAACTTCTCGTAGTACGAGTCGTCCAGCGCCGCGTAGTGGGCCGCGACCTCGTTGAGGACCTCACCGGCCGCCGCCAGGGTCTTCGCGAGGGTGCCGAAGTGGTCGACGCACTTCTGCATCGCGCTGTTGTAGCCGGTGGGCGCGTCCTCCTGCTTGCCGAGGAAGCCCAGGTCGTCCGGCCCGAGGTGGGTGGCTTCGAGCTCCCTGGTGACCCGGCCGGTGAACATGCTCGCGGTGGACTTGAGCTCGTCGCCCGCGATCGCGAGCTGGCGCGGTACGACGTGGTAGCCCCCGAGCTCCTCGCCGCGCTTGGCCAGCGGGTGCTCGGGACCGATGATCCCGCCCGGTGGTGATGTCATGGTGTCTCCCCCAGTAGTACGTCCCGCACCGCCGCGGCCTTCGTCTCCGCGGCGCGGATCGCGTCCACGAGCAGGCGGCCGAGGCGCCGTTCGTCCAGCGACCGCACCTTCCGCAGGTCGAACTCGACGCCGACGAGCCGGCCCGCCGTGTCGACCTGGACCAGGCCGGCGCCCGCCACGGGCTCGCCGACCACCTTCTGCTCCGCGGCCCTCTGCTTGAGCGCCCGGAACTCGCGCGTGCGCTCGGCGACGAGGTTCTCGAGCTCGGTCAGGGACGCCACGGCTGCTCCTCCAGGAAGCCGGAGGAGTCCTTGTCCTCGAAGTACTCGTCGGTGCCCTGGTCCTCCGGCGCGCTCCTGCGGCCGCGCGGCGGCGGTTCCGGTTCCGCGTCGCCGCCGGTGATCCAGGCCGCGCCCCGCTCGCCGATCAGCTCGGACAGGGCTTCGCGAGCGGCCCCGGCCGCCTTCCTGCGCGCGGCGGCGACGGCCGCGGTGATCCGGTCGCCGAGCAGGTGCGGCCGGCGGTCCGCGTCCAGGCAGCCCGGCGCGAGCTCGATGTCGAGCAGCTCGCCCGCGCCGTTCACGGTGACGCGGACGACGTCCGGAACCTCGTCGGTGAAGCGCCGCTCGGCCAGCTCCGCCTGAGCCAGCGCGAGCTGTCGCCGACGGGCCGAGTGGTGCCGGACGGCCGCGTCGATCTCGTCGAGAACATGCATCAGCCACACCCCCAGTCAGCCGCTCCCCCCAGAGCAGCTCTGTGACGCACGCTACAACGCCTCGGCGTGAGGTGTGGCCGGATCGGAACCGGTTGGCCGAAGGAGTGGGACCGGCGTGCGACGAGCCTAGCGGCCGATGAACTTCGGCGGCCGCTTGCTCACGAACGCGTCGACCGCCTCGCGGTGGTCCTCGGTCGCCCCGCAGTCCGCCTGGGTGCGGCGCTCCGCCTCCAGCGCGTCCTCCAGCGTCCCGTCCGCCGCGGCGGCCAGCGCTTCCTTGATCTTGGCGTAGGCCGTGGTCGGGCCCGCAGCCAGCCGGGCGGCCAGCGCGTGCGCGGCGGGCAGCAGCTCGGCGTCGGGCACGACCTGGTTGACCATGCCGATCCGCAGCGCCTCCTCGGCGCCGACGGGCTGCGCGAGCAGCATCATCTCCATCGCGCGGCCGTGGCCGATGAGCCGCGGCAGCGTCCACGACGCGCCGGAGTCCGCGGTCAGGCCGACGTTCGCGAACGCCATCAGGAACTTCGCCGAAGCGCCCGCGATGCGCAGGTCCGCGGCGTAGGCGAAGGACGCGCCGGCACCCGCCGCACTGCCGTTGACCGCCGCGATCACCGGCTTCGGCATGCCGATCAGCTCGCGCACGATGGGGTTGTAGTGCTTCTCCACGGTGTTGAGCGGCGCGGGATCACCGGCCTGCAGCAACCCGATGTGCTCCTTGAGGTCCTGGCCCGCGCAGAACGCCCGGCCCGCACCCGTGACCACCACCGCGCGCACCGAGGCGTCGGCCGACGTCTCGCGCAGCGCGTCGAGGAACGACTCCTTCAGCGCGATGGTGAAGGAGTTGAACGACTCGGGGCGGTTGAACGTGAACGTGCGCACACCATCGGCGTCGTCGACGAGGAGCTCGGGCACTGGACCTCCATCAAGCAGTGGAAACGTTGCGCACCGGCCGCAGGCACTCGTCGACGAACCGACTCGTGCCCGGTGCGAGCCGCAGCGTCTGTTCGTCGAAGAACGACGCTGCCGCGTGCCCCGGCCAGTCCGGTGGCAACAGTTCAGCAGGTAGACCGGGATCGCGGAACAGGAACTTCCGCCAGGCGTGGAGCAGCCGCTGGGAGGCGGCGAACGCCGCCGCGTCGTCGGTTTCGTCCACAACGGACACCTGGTCGTGCCAGTGCGCCACGAACGCGGCGTAGTCGCGCCCCAGCTCGGCCAGGTCCCAGGCCTTCGCGGCGAGCTCGGCGTCCTGACCGTCGTGTGAACCGTGAAAAGTTCGTGCGGAAACCCCCTCCGCCGTCAGCACGTCGGCGAGCTCCGGCGACGGGCGGGGCGCGATCCACGTCACAGGACCGAGTGCGCCGTAGCCGAGCAGCTGCAGCTCCGACGCCAGGTGGTCGCGGGAGTCGCGGCCCGGCATCTCCTCCAGCACCACGACGTGCCAGCGACCGTCCCAGGTGGACGGCCGGGTGCGGTAGATGCGGGCAGCGGCCTCGTCGAGCCGCCGTTCCCCGCGAGGTGTCATGGCGTAACCGGGGCCGTCCGGCAGCCGCACGGGGTGCAGCCAGCCCTGCCGGACGGTGCGCGACACGGCCGTGCGGACGGCCGGCGCGGCGAAACCGAGGGGTTCGAGCAACCGGACGAGCGCGGCGATGGTGGCGGCGCCACCGCGTTCGCGCAGGTGGCCACCGTAGACGTCGAAGAGCGCGGAACGGGCTCGCACCCTGCCCAGTCTGTCACGCCGCGCTCAGCTGCGCCGAAAGTGTTGCCTTGTCGTGAAAACGGGTATTGATCAGGCACAAAGCAAGATCCACAAATGTCACCCGAACTCGCCAAAAGATCGGTTCGGTTTCGTCCCTGAGTCGCGATAGGGGAGAATGGGGCAGATCCGGCCTGGCCGGACGGGGAAGATGTTGACGGAGGGAGCACGCGATGGCGGCCATGAAGCCCCGGACCGGCGACGGTCCCCTCGAGGTCACCAAGGAGGGACGCGGCATCGTCATGCGCGTGCCGCTCGAGGGTGGTGGGCGCCTCGTCGTCGAAATGTCGGCGGACGAGGCCAGCGCCTTGGGCGACGCGCTGAAGGCCGCCGCCGGCTGAGGCACCCCGGCGAGAAGCACGTGAGCCCCGGTTTCCACAGTGGAGCCGGGGCATCGCTTCGTTCCGCGCAGTGCTGTACCGACCCCGTCCGACGGCCGGGACACGGGCCGGGAGCAGGCGGTCACGGCGGTGAGCGAGAATGAACGGTCGTTAATGCACAGGGGAGGTCCAGCCGTGGCGTCGACGGTGCCGTCAGTGCCAACCAAGCTCGTGGACGTCGAGGTGGCCACCACCGCGCGCCGCGCCGTTCCGGTGGTGGTGCTCGTGGGCACCGGCCCGGCGCTGGGACCGGGCGGTGACGGCATCGACGCCGCGGACCTGACGGGCAGGGCCGGCGAGGCGGTGCGCCACGACGGCGCCTGGACGCTCGGCGTCGGCGCGGGCACCCCCGGCGACTACCGCACGGCGGGCGCCTGCCTCGTGCGGGCGCTCAGCGGCGAGGACGCGCCCAAGACCGCGGACGTGCTGCTGACCCCCGACTTCGACGCCGAGAAGGTGCGCGCGTTCGTGCTCGGCGCGGCGCTCGGCGGCTACCGCTTCAAGGTCACCGGCGAGGACGCCCCGAAGCGGGTCGGCTCGCTGCGGCTCGTCACCGGTGACACCGGCTTCGACGAGGTGCTGACCTCGGCCGCGCTCAAAGCGCACGCGCTGGCCACCGCCACGGCCCTCGCCCGCGATCTCGCGAACACGCCGTCCAACGTCAAGGACCCGCGCTGGCTCGCGACGACGGCGGCCAGGCTCGCGGACAGGGTCGACGGCCTCTCCGCCGTCGTGCGCGACGAGAAGTGGCTGCGGCAGCAGGGCTTCGGCGGCGTGCTCGCCGTCGGCGGCGGGTCGGCCCGGCCGCCCCGGTTCCTGGAGCTCACCTACGGCACCACCGGCCCGCACCTGGTCTTCATCGGCAAGGGCATCACGTTCGACACCGGCGGCATCTCGGTGAAGCCCGCCGACGGCATGCACCTCATGCGCACCGACATGGCCGGTGGCGGGGCCGTGATCGCCGCGCTCATCGCCGTGGCCCGCCGGCGGCTGCCGGTCAGGGTCACCGGGCTCGTGCCGTGCGCGGAGAACCACGTCTCCGGCTCCGCGTACCGGCCCGGCGACGTCGTGCGGCACTACGGCGGCGCGACCACCGAGGTGCAGAACACCGACGCCGAGGGCCGCATGGTCCTGGCGGACGCGATGGCGTACGCGGTGGAGAACCTCGCACCGGACCTGGTCGTCGACGTGGCGACGCTGACCGGCGCCATGAAGGTCTCGCTCGGCCTGCGCACCGGCGCCGTGTTCTCCTCGACCGACGGGCTGGCCGCGGACGTGGTCGACGCGGGCTCGCGGGCCGGCGAGAAGTGGTGGCGGATGCCGCTGCTGGAGGAGCACGTCGAGGCCGTCACCAGCGAGATCGCGGACTACCGGCAGTGCCCGCCCGGCCCCGGTGGCATCACGGCGGCGCTGTTCCTGCAGAAGTTCGCCGGCGACGTGCCGTGGGCGCACCTCGACATCGCGGGTCCCGCGCGGTCGGAGAAGGTCTACGAGGAGGTCGTCGCGGGGGCGACGGGCTTCGGCGCGCGGACGCTGGTCGAGCTCGCGGAGAAGTACTCGCGCTAGGCCGCTGAACGGCTCGCCGGTGACGTTGATCTGCGAGTCCGGCGCCAGCCGCGCCACTGGTTCCCACCAGGGCGTGGCGGCCGACGCGGGGTGAGCGCCGCGGCGAGCAGCGTGGTGGCGACGACGAGGCGGACACGGACGGCGAGGGCAGGGTGCGCGGCTTCGTCGACGCGCACGACCACCTCATGACCGACGAGGGGTTCGGCGGCCGGTTGATCTGCGGCGCGCCGTTCTCCGAGGCGGGCGTCGCGGACGCGTTGAAGGACTGCCCGAGCACCCCCGGCGGGCCTGGGCGCGATCGTCGAGGCGGTCGTCACGGGTGACCTCGACGGCCACGACCCGGTGGGCTGGCCGACGTCGCGGGACTGGCCGTCCTCCACGACGGTCTGGCACCAGCAGAACTGCTACGCCTGGCTGGAACGGGCCTGGCGCGGCGGTCAGCGCGTGCTGGTCACCGACCTGACCAGCAACGCCGCGCTGTGCGTCATCCACCCGTTCAAGGACCGGTCCTGCGACGAGATGGCGTCGGTCCGGCTGCAGGCCCGGCGCACCCACGAGCTGCAAGCCTTCGTCGACGAGCAGTTCGGCGGGCCAGGCAAGGGCTGGTTCCGCGTCGTCACGTCGGCCGAGCAGGCGCGCGAGGTGGTCGAGCAGGGCAAGCTCGCCGTGGTGCTCGGCGTCGAGACCTCGCAGCTCTTCGGCTGCCGGCAGCTCCTCGACCTGCCGTTGTGCGGCAAGGCCGACATCGACCGCGGGGCTCGACGAGGTGCACGCGCTCCGCGTGATCAACGCGGGCCATGCGCACGTGGTCGGGGGCTCAGCGCTGGGCCTCGTGAGCCCGCAGGGCGTGGTCGCGGAAGGCGCGGACGGCGGGCGGCAGGGGGTGGTCGCGCAGCCACGCCAGCCCGAACGCCCTCACCGAGCGCGGGGTCAGCGGTAGCTCCCGCACGCCGGCGGGAGGGGCGAACTCGGGGTGCGGGAGCAGGGCGACGCCGAGCCCCGCCGCCACCAGGCCGCGCACGGTCTCGGTCTCCTGCCCCTCGAACGCGACCTTCGGCGTGAACCCGGCGGCGGCGCACAGGTCGTCGGTGATCTGGCGCAGGCCGTAGCCGTGCTCCAGCAGGATGAAGTCCTCGTCCGCGAGGTCCCGGAGCCGCACCGCGTCGCGTTCCGCGAGGCGGTGCGCCGACGGCACGACGACGACCAGCTCCTGCTCGAACAGGACGTGCGACTCGAACTCCGGCCCGCCGGGCGGCGGGGCCACCAGCGCGAGGTCGATCTCGCCGCGGGAGAGCTTGTCGACCACCGCCTGCCGGGCGTTCTGCACCAGGCCGAACCGCACGTGCGGGTGCTCGGTGCGGAACCCGCGGACCAGCTCCGGCACCACGGACCGGCCGAGCATGTGCAGGAAGCCCAGCACCACGCGGCCCTTCTCCGGGTCGAGCTCCTCCTCGACCTCGCGCAGCCCCGGTTCCAGCGCGGCGAGCGACCGGGTCGCGGCCTCGGCGAGCAGCCGCCCGGCGCGGGTCAGGCGCACCCGGCGGCCGTGCCTGGTGACGACCGGCGCGCCCAGCCGCTCACCCAGCTCGGCGAGCCAGCGGCTCACGGTGGGCTGGGGCAGCCCGACGCTGGCCGCGACCCTGGTGACGTGCTCGTCGGCGGCAAGCGCTTTCAGCACCGCCAGCTTCGGGGCCAGCTCCGATTCGTCCATGAATTGATTCTGGCGCATTTCCGTATTGGACGGATGGCTTAGCGTCGAACGCATGAACAGGCTGACCGCGTCCGTCGCCGCGTCCGGACTCGCGAGCTTCGCGTTGCTCTACGCACCGCAGCCGCTGCTGCCGTTGATCGCGGACGAGTACGGGCTCGGTCCCGGCGGGGCGTCGCTCGTGGTGTCGGCGTCGACCCTGGCGCTCGCGCTGGTGGTCCTGCCGGTCGCGATGCTGTCCGAGCGGATCGGTCGGCGGCCGGTGATCGTGGGCAGCGTGCTGCTCGCGGGGCTGATCGGGCTCGCGCTGCCGTTCGCGCCGGACTACGACGTGTTCCTGCTGTTGCGGGTGTTGCAGGGAGCGGCGGTCGCGGGGGTGCCGGCGGCGGCGATGGCCTACCTCGCCGACGAGCTGGACAACGGCGGTCTCGGCGCGGCGATGGGCGCGATGATCGCGGGCAACAGCGCGGGCGGGATGCTCGGCCGGCTGGCCTCCGGGCTGAGCGCGGACTGGCTCGGGTGGCGGGGCTCGCTGCTCGCGACCGGCGTGCTCGGCCTGGTCGCGGCGGCGGTCGTGGTCTTCTTCCTGCCGCCGGCGCGCAACCGCCCGAAACGCGCGCCCCGCGGCATGAAGGCCGCGCTGAAGGACCCGGTGCTGCTCGCGCTGTACGTGGTGTCCGTGCTGCTCGTCGGGTCGTTCATCTCCTTCTACAACGTCGTCGGCTTCCAGCTCGGCGGGCCCACGTGGCTCGAATCGCTGGTCTTCCTCTTCTACGGCGTCGGCAGTGTCGCGTCGGCGTACGCGGGCCGGTTCTCCGACCGGTTCGGGCGCGGGCGGGTGCTGCTCGCCTGCGTCGGGATCTTGGCGCTGGGCACGCTGGCGAGCGCGCTGTGGGTGCCGCTCGGGCTCGCGGTCGTCACAGGCGGGTTCTTCGCGGCGCACGCGACGGCGAGCGGCTGGGTCGGCGCGCGGGCTCCCTCGCACGCCAGGGGCCAGGCGTCCGGGCTCTACCTGCTCGGCTTCTACCTGGGCAGCAGCGTCGGCGGGACGGCGGGCAGCACGGCGTTCGGCGAGTGGGGCTGGGGCGGGCTGGTCCTGGTGGTCCTCGGCTGGCTGGCGCTCGCCGCGATGCTCGCTCAGAACTCCAGCGCGAGGGTGAGGCGCGAGTCGACGGGGGAGATCGACGTCCTGCCCAGGCGCGGCAGCTCGACCACGCCGTCGACGAGGCCGACCGAGACCGACCGGGTGTCGGCGGGGATCTCGACCACGATCGCGAACGGCAACGGGCCGCCGTCGTAGCGGGCGCCCACCTGCGGCGCGGTCGAGCCGTCCGGCAGCACGACGGTGATCAGGTTCTTGGTCAGGCTGCCGCCGGCGGTGTCCGGCAGGTTGCCGGTCGCCTCGACCCGCACCTCCAGCAGCGCTTTGTCCGGCCCGGAGATGGTGGCCACGTCGTACTGGCTCTCGCCGAGCTTGACCGGGCGCTGCCGGCCCAGCCTGATCCCGGTCACCTTCATGCCGAGCTCGCGGTCGCCGAAGCGGATCTTCTGGGTCGGCTCCGGGAAGTGCGGTGGCCAGGCGGCGCGGTGCAGCACCTGCGGCGAGGTGTCGGAGCGCTTGCCGGTCGGCAGCTCGACGCGCTGCTCCAGCGACTTGGCGCCGAGCGTGTCGAGGGCGAGCGTCTCGGCACCCTGTTGCGGGTCGGGCACGGTGTAGACGACGAAGACGGAGCCGTTGGCCGGCAGCCGGTCGGCCGGGAGGAGCTGGCGCTTGCCCGGCACCTCCAGCGCGAGCTCGGACGGCTGCGGGGCGAACCCCTGCCAGTTGGTGCGGTGGAAACCGCTGTCGGTCTCGTTGAGCTTCTCGACCCTCATCCGCACGACGCGCAGCCGCGAGCCGGGCTCGGCGCGGACCGTGCCGTCGGCGGTGAACCAGATGTCCGGGTTCGCCCAGCCGGTGACGGCGGCGGAGAGCAGGTCGTCGCGCAGCTTGACGTCGATGTCGCCGAGCCCGAGGTCGGAGTTGGTCCGCTTGCCGTCGTCGGGCAGCACGGCGAGGAAGTCGCGGCCGGCGGTGAGGTCCTGCTGCTTCGACGGGTCCAGCTCCTTGCCGTCGGTGCGCACCAGCCTCTCGGTCGGGGTGCTGCGCTTGCCCTTCTCCGGCACCTGCGGCGACTGCACTTCGTAACGGACCTCGTCACCGTTCCTGGTGACTTCCTTGATCGGCACGGGCACCCAGTCGGTGCCGGCACCGGTGCCGGGGACCTGCACCGGCCCGCACCACAGCCGCTTGTCCACCTCGGCTTCGACGCCGGTCTTGGCGAACCAGCAGCTCACCGCGGCGGCGCCCGCCCGTGCCACGTAGCCGTACTCCAGCGTGTAGGCGAGCTGGGCCTCGGCCTGCGCCTGCAGGTCAGCGGCATCGGCGAGCTTGAGACCCTCGACGGTGAGCTGCACGGCCACCGGCTGCGGCTGGGAAGCTGTGCCGCATCCAGTCACCGCGAGGAGGACCGTCAGACCCAGCACCGCACCACGCACAGTCCTCGCGCCCCTCACCAGATGGATCGACAACGTCACTACTGGTTAAAGGCGGCGTTCACACGTCAGGGTTGCCCTGAGCGAGTGTGTCTCAAATCACACTGCGGTAGACCTCGACGGTCTGCGCGGCCATCGCCGACCACGAGAAGTCCTGCTCGGCGCGGGTGCGACCCGCGGCGCCGAAGCGCCGGGCGCGGTCGGGGTCGGCGACCAGTTCGTTGATCGACTGCGCCAGTTCCGATCGATATGTCGACAAGTCCCGCTCGTCGTAGTGGACGAGAAGGCCCGTCTCGCCGTGCACGACGACCTCCGGGATGCCACCGACGTCACTCGCGACGACGGCCGTGCCGCACGCCATCGCCTCCAGGTTCACGATGCCCAGCGGCTCGTAGACCGACGGGCAGACGAAGACCGTCGCGTGGCTGAGGATCTGCCGCACCTCGGCGGGTTGCAGCATCTGCTGGATCCAGAACACGCCCTCGCGCGCGGCCGCGAGCTCGCTGACCGCCTGCCTGGTCTCCTCGGCGATCTCCGGGGTGTCCGGCGCGCCCGCGCACAGCACGATCTGCGCGTCCGGGTCGATGTGGTGCGCGGCGGCGACGAGGTGCCCGACGCCCTTCTGCCGCGTGATCCTCCCCACGAACGCGACGATCGGCTTCTCCGGGTCGATGCCGCGGGAGGTGAGCGCGTCCGCCTCCGCCACCGGGCGGTAGGCCGCGGAGTCGATGCCGTTGCGGACCACGTGGACCTTCGCCGGGTCGAGCGCGGGGTAGGCGTCGAGCACGTCGGCCCGCATGCCGTCGCTCACCGCGATGACCGCGTCCGCGTGCTCGTACGCGGTGCGCTCCGCCCACGACGAGATCCGGTACCCGCCGCCGAGCTGCTCGGCCTTCCACGGCCGGCGCGGCTCAAGCGAGTGCGCGGTGACCACGTGGGGGACCCCGTGCAGGAGTTTGGCCAGGTGGCCGCCCATGTTGGCGTACCAGGTGTGCGAGTGCACGAGGTTCGCCGCCGACACCGCCGCGGCCATCTCGAGGTCGACCGCGAGGGTCGTGAGGGCCGCGTTCGCCCGCTCCAGGCTGTGCGGCGGGTTGTGGGCCGTCGCGTCCGGCCTCGGTCCCCCGAAGCAGTGCACGTCGACCTCGACGAGCTCGCGGAGGTGGGGCACGAGGAATCCCACGTGCACACCAGCACCGCCGTAAACCTCCGGCGGGTACTCCCGCGTCATCAGCGCAACTCGCACGCACCCACCGTAGATCACGGATGTACTTGTTGGGACAAACCGGGTTGCGTCTGGTTGAAGCGCGATCGCACAGATAGGGTCACATACCGTGAAGGGGCAGCCGCACGTCCTCGGAATTGTGCTCGCCGGTGGTGAGGGCAAGCGCCTGTGGCCACTGACGGCAGATCGCGCGAAACCGGCTGTGCCCTTCGGGGGCAACTACCGGCTGGTCGACTTCGTGCTGTCGAACCTGGTCAACGCCGGGCTCGCGAAGCTCTGCGTGCTGACGCAGTACAAGTCGCACTCGCTGGACCGCCACATCTCGACGACGTGGCGCCTGTCCAATGTGCTCGGTCAGTACGTGACGCCGGTCCCGGCCCAGCAACGCCTGGGCCCGCGCTGGTACACGGGATCGGCCGACGCGATCTTCCAGTCGCTGAACCTCGTCCACGACGAGAAGCCCGACCACGTGGTGATCTTCGGTGCCGACCACGTGTACCGGATGGACCCCGGCCAGATGATCTCGCAGCACGTCGAGTCCGGCGCGGCCGTGACCGTGGCCGGCATCCGCGTGCCGCGCAACGAGGCCAAGGCCTTCGGGTGCATCGACTCGGACGCGTCCGGCAAGATCACGCGCTTTCTGGAGAAGCCCTCCGAGCCGCCGCACGTGCCGGACGACCCGGACGTGACCTTCGCCTCGATGGGCAACTACGTCTTCACCACCGAGGCGTTGCTGGACGCCCTGCGCGGCGACGCGTTGAACCCCGACTCCGACCACGACATGGGTGGCGACATCATCCCCATGCTCGTGGACCGCGGTAAGGCGCACGTGTACGACTTCCAGGACAACGAGGTTCCCGGCGCCACCGACCGGGACCGCGGGTACTGGCGCGACGTCGGGACGATCGACGCCTACTACGACGCCCACATGGACCTCGTTTCCGTCCATCCGATCTTCAACCTCTACAACCAGTTGTGGCCCATCCGCACCGCCACCCCGCCGTTGCCCCCGGCCAAGTTCATCGCCGGTGGATCGGCGGAGGACTCCATGGTGGGCCCGGGGTCGATCATCTCCGGGAAGATCCACGGCTCGGTGATCTCCTCCGACGTGACCGTCGAGGTCGGGTCCGTGGTGCAGGGGTCGGTGCTGCTGCCCGGGGTGCGGATCGGCAAGGGCGCCGTGGTGCGGCGGGCCATCCTGGACAAGAACGTCGTCGTGCCGGACGGGGCCTTGATCGGCGTCGACGCTCCCATGGACCGCGAGCGGTACACCGTCTCCGCCAGCGGCGTAACCGTCCTAGGCAAGGGCGTCCGGGCTTACTAGCCGGGAACGCGGGGCCCCCGCGTTCCCCAGAAGGTAACGCGGGGGCCCCGCGTTACCCGGCTGAAGGGCGGCGGGCTGCCACGAGGAGGCCGTCGCCCAGCGGGAGCATGACCGGCACCAGCCGGTCGTCCTCCTTCACCAGGCGGGCTATGTCCCGCATGGCCTGGGTCGACTCGTCTCGTTTGGCCGGGTCCACCACCGCGCCGTGCCACAGGACGTTGTCGAAGGCGATCACTCCGCCCGGCCTCAGCATGCGGACGCCGTGCTGGAGGTACTGCGGGTACTCCGGCTTGAAGGCGTCCACGAAGACCAGGTCGTAGGCCGCGTCGGTCAGGCGGGGCAGGACGTCCAGCGCCTTGCCCATGATCAGGCGGGTGCGCGAGGGGGAGATGCCCGCGGCGGTGTAGGCCTCGCGGGCGGCGCGCTGGTGTTCTGGTTCGACGTCTATCGAGGTCAGGATGCCGGATGGGGGCATGCCCGCCAGGAGGTAGAGGCCGCTGGTACCCGCGCCGGTGCCGATCTCCACCACCGCTTTGGCCTGGAGTGCGGTCGCGAGGAACCGCAGGGCGGCGCCTCCGCCCGCGCCGATGGGCACGCAGCCCAGTTCCTGGCCGCGTGCTCGCGCCGCCAGGTGCACGTCGTCCTCGGGGAGGTACTGCTCGACGTACTCCCGCAGGGCCGATTCCGTGGTCACGGGGTAGCAGGTTAGTGCCCCGCGTGCCCAAAACGGGTGAACGTGGCCCGAACCGAGATTCTCAGGGTGCTCTCAGGCCACTCTCACGATCGTTTAAAGCGCGCGGGAGAAGGTACAGAGGCAAGAAGCCAGGCTCTAGGCGGGAACATGCCGGACCCGCCGTCCGTTGAGCCGCATAAGGGTCGCCGGGCGGCCCACATGGAGGTGCCGAAACACCTGATGCGCACGCAGTCGAGTTCTCCGGAGGCCGTCGCGCCCATCGAGGCGGCCGACTGGACGCCGCCCTCGTGGGACGCCATCGTCCGCGAGCACGCGGACAGGGTCTACCGGCTCGCGTACCGCTTGACCGGCAACCAGCACGACGCCGAAGACCTGACGCAGGAGACGTTCATCCGCGTCTTCCGGTCGCTCGCGTCCTACAAGCCCGGCACCTTCGAGGGGTGGCTGCACCGCATCACCACCAACCTCTTCCTCGACATGGCCCGCCGTCGCAGCCGCGTGCGGATGGAGGCGCTGCCCGAGGACAACGACCGCCTCGAGGGCGACGACCTGTCCCCCGAGGAGATCTACGACGAGAACCACCTCGACCCCGATCTGCAGGCCGCGCTGGACGAGCTCCCGCCGGAGTTCCGCGCCGCCGTCGTGCTCTGCGACGTGGAAGGGCTCTCCTACGAGGAGATCGGTGCCACGCTCGGGGTGAAGATGGGTACCGTGAGGAGCAGGATCCACCGGGGCCGCCAGGCCCTGAAGGTCGCGCTCGAACGCCGTCGTCAGGAATCGTTGCTGGAGGACTCTGCATGACCGACCTCCGTGGTTGGGGCCTGCCTGAGCAGCACCTGTTGCCGGACGCCGTGGTCGCGTTCGTGGACGGGGAGCTGTCCTCGGTCGCCCACGAGCGGGCCTCGGCGCACATCCAGCGCTGCGGGTTCTGCGCCCTGGAGACCTACACCCAGCAGCAGGCGCGCGCCGCGGTGCGCACCGCGGCGGCGCCCACGGCGTCGGCGTCCTTGCTGGACCGGCTCGGCGCCATCCCGCAGGAGGTCGACCTGCCGTCCGCTCCGGACGGGCTCGCGATCACCGAGGATGGTCAGTTCGTCACGGTGCAGCGCAGCGACAAGCCCGCGTTCGGCGCGGGACCGGTGCTGGGCTCGTCGAGACCCCTGGGCAGCAACGGCTGGTTCAGCGGCCGCCGTGCCCGTCAGGGCGCCGGGGTCGTCGTGAGCGGCATGCTGCTCGGCGCGCTCGCGTTCGCCACGCCGGAGAGCGACGCGCCACCCGCGCCCGCCGTCCCGCAGAACGCCGGCGCGGTCTTCGCGACCACCCCCTGACAGCCATTTCACCGTTCGTCAGGCAGGCTGTGGTTCAGCACTCCTAGCGGAAAACTCGGGGAGAGATGAGCCAGCAGTCGCCCAACGGCCAGACGTCCACACCCGTTTCCGGAGTGGACGACGGAGCGCATCGCAGGCTCCGGCCACGGCCCTTGGTGCAGCCGCCGGTCGACCCCGCGCACGCGTCGGCGTTCGGTCGTCCGGAAGGTGTCGCCGGGGCCTTCGCCGCGCGCGACGTGCCCGTGACCGAGGTGCAGTCGGCGCCGCCGCCCCCGGAGTCGCTCGCGACCGCGTTCGGCCGCCAGGGCTCCCAGGAGCTCCTGCAGCGCCCGCCGCAGCCCGTCTCCGACCCGGACCCGGACATCGACCCGGTGTTCTGGGGCGACCAGCCCGCCGGCGACCCGTGGCGCGACCCCGCCTCCGGCGCCGTGATCGGCCCGCCCGCCGTGGGGGAGGACGGGCCGGGTGAACCCGAGCCCAAGCCCCAGCCCGGTCCGCAGCTCAGCGTTCCCGAGCTGCTCTTCGGCCGGCGCGTGCAGCCCAGCGCCCTCGCCTTGCTGATGGTCGCCGCTCTGCTCGTCGGCGCGGCCGGCGGCCTGGTCGGCTGGCTGATCGGCCGCTCAGGCAACCCGCTGACCGACTCGACGGTCACGCTCGCCGAGGTCGAGCAGGGCAAGGAACGTCCGGCCGGCTCCATCTCCGACATCGCGAAGCGCGTGACGCCCAGCGTCGTGTCGATCGAGTTCAAGGGCACCAACGTCGCGGGCGTCGGCTCCGGCGTCGTGATCGACGGCGGCGGCTACGTGCTGACCAACGACCACGTGATCGCGCCCGCCGCGCAGGACTCCTCGGCCAAGCTCAGCGCCGTCTTCACCGACGGCACGCGCGCCCAGGCCCGCGTCGTGGGCCGCGACCCGAAGACCGACCTCGCGGTCATCAAGGTCGAGGTCACCAACCCCACGGTCCTGCAGTTCGGCAACTCCGACGAGCTGGAGGTCGGCGACAGCGTGATCGCCATCGGCTCGCCGCTGCAGCTCTCCAACACCGTCACCGAGGGCATCGTCTCCGCGCTGCACCGCCCGGTGACGGCCGCCGGCGAGAACGGCGGCCCCCAGGTCACCTACGACGCGATCCAGACCGACGCCGCCATCAACCCCGGCAACTCGGGCGGCGCGCTGGTCGACTCGCGCGGCGCGCTGATCGGCATCAACTCCTCGATCCGCACCGAGACCGGCGGCTCGGTCGGCCTCGGCTTCGCGATCTCCGGCAACCAGGCCCGCAAGATCAGCCAGGAGCTGATCCGCAACGGCCAGGTCAAGCACGCGGACATGAACGTCAACGTCAAGTCCGTGTCCGCGGAGACCTCCGAGGGCGCCCAGGTGCAGAACGTGCCCGCCGGTGGGGCGGCCGCGGCCGCCGGCATCCAGGAGGGCGACGTCATCACCAAGGTCGGCGACCGGATGGTCCGCAACGCGGCCGAGCTCGTGGTGGCGGTCCGGGAGCACGAGATCGGCGAGACGGTCCAGGTTGTGCTGGCACGACAAGGTCGTGAACTCAAGTTGGACGTGACCCTGAAGAGCGACTGACAAGTACGCTGGACCCGTGTTCGACAGCATCGGATGGGCCGAGATCCTCATCATCGTCGTCGCGGGTCTCTTCATCCTGGGGCCCGAACGCCTGCCGTCCGCGGCCGCCTGGCTCGGCAAGACCGTGCGCCAGGTCCGCGAGTACGCGACGGGTGCGCGCGAGCAGCTCAAGCAGGAGATGGGGCCGGAGTTCGAGCAGCTGCGCAAGCCGCTCGAGGACCTGAGGGAGCTGCGCAACTTCGACCCGAAGCGCGCGGTGGCCAAGCACCTGTTCGACGACCCGGAGCCGACCAAGGCGAACGGCTACCCGACGCCCGCCACGCCTCCCGCGCCCGAGCAGCGGCCGCTCGCACCGGGCGAGCGGCCGCCGTACGACCCGGACGCGACCTGACGGTCTAGCGGCCGGCGGGGGAGACGTTCAGCAGGCGTCCCGCGAGGCCGCGCGACCGCACGCTGAGCTTCTTCGCCACGTCCGACAGCACCTGAGCGGCCGCCGAGTCCGGCACGGCCGTCACGATCGGCGTGCCGGTGTCGCCGTTCTCCCGCAGCCGCGGGTCCAGCGGCACCTGACCGAGCAGCGGCACCTCGGAGCCGATGGTCTTGCTCAGCGACTCCGCCACGGCCTGACCGCCGCCCGCGCCGAAGACCTCCATGCGCGAGCCGTCGGGCATCTCCAGCCACGACATGTTCTCGATGACGCCGGCGACGCGCTGCCGCGTCTGCAACGCGATCGAGCCGGCGCGTTCGGCCACCTCGGCGGCGGCCTGCTGCGGCGTCGTCACCACGAGGATCTCGGCGTTCGGCACGAGCTGCGCCACGGAGATCGCGATGTCGCCGGTGCCGGGCGGCAGGTCGAGCAGCAGCACGTCCAGGTCGCCCCAGAACACGTCGGCGAGGAACTGCTGCAGCGCGCGGTGCAGCATCGGCCCGCGCCACACGACCGGGGTGTTGCCCGGGGTGAACATGCCGATCGAGATGACCTTCACGCCGTGCGCCTGCGGCGGCATGATCATCTTCTCGACCTGGGTGGGCCGGCCGTCGGCGCCCAGCATGCGCGGGATCGAGTGGCCGTAGATGTCGGCGTCGACGATGCCGACGGACAGGCCGCGGGCCGCCATCGCCACGGCCAGGTTCACCGTGACCGACGACTTGCCGACACCGCCCTTGCCGGACGCGACGCAGTACACGCGCGTCAGCGAGCCCGGCTGGGCGAACGGGATGACCGGCTCCTCGGCGCCGCCGCGCAACGTCTTGCGCAGCTCGGTGCGCTGGGCGTCGCTCATCACGTCGAGGTCGACGCGCACGGACGAGACACCGTCCAGCGCCGACACCGCGGTGGTGACATCAGCGGTGATCTTGTCCCGCATCGGGCAGCCCGCGACCGTCAGGTACACCCCGACGACCACGGCGCCGTCCGCCCCGACCTCGACGTCCTTGACCATGCCGATCTCGGTGATCGGACGGCGGATCTCGGGGTCCTGCACCCCGGAGAGCGCCTTGCGGACGTCCTCGACGGTGGGGAGGGGTTGCGTGGTGGTCACCCAGCCATGCTACGTCCGGTTCACGCCTCTCCTACCGGCCGGTCACATTTGAGCACAGGCCCAGGTCGTAGCGGTGCGGGCGCTGTCCGTAACATCGACGTCCGTGCCGGAATCGGGTAGTTCCCGGTTGCCCACCCGTGTCGAGCTAGGGGTGTGGCGATCGTTCCTCCGCGCGCATGCACGGATCACGAGGGTCCTCGAGGCCGAACTGATTGCTGAGCAGCGCCTTTCGCTCGCGGCGTACGACGTGCTGGTCCAACTGGCCGAGACGCCTTCCATGCGCATGCGCATGACCGAACTGGCCGATGCCGTCCTGCTGTCTCGCTCCGGCGTGACCCGCCTCGTGGACCGGCTGGAGCGGGCAGGCCTCGTCGGGCGCGAACGCGCCGACGGTGACGGACGCGGCATCGTGGCCGTGCTCACACCGCTCGGTGCCGAACGCCTGCGCGGCGCGTCCGCCACCCACCTGGCCGGTGTCGCCGAGCACTTCGGGGAGAGCTTCACCCCGGACGAGCTCGAGGCGTTCGGCAGGGCCTGCGACCGCCTGGCCGCGGACGATGTGTTCCCGTGATCACGGTGGTGGGACTTGTGCACGTCGAGGCTGGCCGCCTGCTCGTCGTGCGCTCGCGCCACAAGAAGGCGTTCTACCTGCCGGGCGGCAAGATCGAGGCCGGGGAGTCCCCCGCCGGTGCCCTGCGCCGCGAGGTGCGCGAGGAGCTCGGCGTCGAGCTGGACGAGCCGGCGGTGCTGAAGCGCTACGTCGCCCCCGCGTACGGGGAGGGCGAGGGCGCGGTGGTCGACATGACCTGTTTCACGGCGTCGCTGCTGGGCACGCCCCGGCCCACGAGCGAGATCGCCGAGCTGACCTACGTGACCCGCGACGAGTACCGCTCGCACGCCGAGACGGCGCCCGCGATCCACGAGGTCCTCGACGACCTGGTGGCGAGCGGCCGGGTCAGCGCGTGACCGGGCTCAAGGCCGGACCTTCCGCAGGTTGTTCTGCTCCTTCGTCAGCTTCTCCAGCTCACCGCGGATGAAGTCGCGCGTCGCGACCTCTCCGACGGCCAGCCGCAGCGCGGCCAGCTCCCGCGCCAGGTACTCGGTGTCCGCCTTGGTCTGCGCGGCCCGCGCCCGGTCCTCCTCCAGCGACACCCGGTCCCGGTCGTCCTGCCGGTTCTGCGCGAGCAGGATCAGCGGCGCCGCGTACGCGGCCTGCGTCGAGAACGCCAGGTTCAGCAGGATGAACGGGTACGGGTCCCACCGCAGCGACACGGCGACGAGGTTGATCGTGATCCACACGATCACGAGCAGCGTCTGCCAGAACAGGAACTTGCCCGTGCCGAGGAAGCGCGCCAGCCGTTCGGAGAACTGACCGAAGGCGTCCGGGTCGATCGACAGGCGGAAGCCGCGGGGCTCGCGCGGCTGGTCCAGCCGGCGCCGGGGCAGTAGTTCAGGCATGGCTCAGTCCCGTCTCGCGCCAGTTGTCCGGCAGCAGGTGGTCCAGCACGTCGTCCACGGTGACGGCGCCGAGCAGGTGCTCGGTCTCGTCGAGCACCGGGGCGCACACCAGGTTGTAGGTCGCGAAGTACCGCGTCACGTCGCTCAGCGAGGCGGTCGGCGGCAGCCGTGCCAGGTCGGTGTCGAGCACCCCGGCGACCAGGTCGAACGGCGGTTCGCGCAGCAGCCGCTGGATGTGCACGCAGCCGAGGTAGCGGCCGGTCGGTGTCGCGGAGGGCGGGCGGCACACGAAGACCATCGACGCGAGCGCCGGCGTGAGATCGGGATTCCGCACCCGCGCCAGCGCTTCCGCGATCGTCGCGTCCGGCGTGAGGATGATCGGTTCCGGGGTCATCAGACCGCCGGCCGTGTCGAACGAGTACTCGAGCAGGCGCCGGACCGGTTCGGACTCCTCGGGCTCCATCAGCTCCAGCAACCGGTCCTTGGTGCCCTCGGACAGCTCGCCGAGCAGGTCCGCGGCGTCGTCGGGGTTCATCGCCTCCAGGATGTCCGCGGCGCGTTCCTCGTCCAGGTGCGACAGGACGTCCTTCTGGTCCTCTTCGGACAGTTCCTCGATGACGTCCGCGAGCCGCTCGTCGTCCAGCGCGTCCGCCACCTCGTGGCGGCGCTTGGGCGGCAGCTCGTGCAGCGCGTGCGCCACGTCCGCCGCGCGCATGCCCTCGAACACCGCCACGAGCTGCTGTGCGCCCTGCGGCTGGCCCGCGATCTCGTTGACGCTCAGGCCGCCGATGTCCTCCCAGCGCCACACCTGCACCGGGCCCTTGAGGCTGAACCGGCCGGTGCGCTGCCGGGCGGCGACGCGGACCACCCGCCAGTCGCGGGTGCGCGACAGCTCCATCGCGGCGTCCACGACGACCGCCGTGCCGCCGTCGGCGAGCTGGATCTTGGCGTCGAGCAGCTCGCCGATCACCAGCACCTCGTTGACGCGCTGGTGGAACGGCCGCAGGTTCACCGAACCGGTCGCGAGCGTCACCGCGTTCGGCTCGATCGACGTGAGCCGCAGCATCGGCACGAAGATCCGCCGGCGCGTCACCAGCTCCACGACCATGCCGAGCACGCGCGGCGGCTGGCGGTCGATCCGGAGGCTGATCACGACGTCGCGAGCTTTGCCGACGGGTTCGCCGTCGGGTCCGAAGACGGGGAGTCCGGCCAGTTGAGCGATGAAAACCCGGTTCACAGCCACCACCTGCCCAGGCTAGATCAGGTGGAGGCCGCCCACTGGGCGATGTCGGCGCAGATCACGGCCAGGTCGTCGACGCCCTCCTCCAGGCACCAGACCCAGTTGGCGACGGCCCGGTACAGCGTCCAGTCGCGCGCCTTCCGCGCGTCCAGCTCACCCGCGTCGCACAGCGCGAGGAACCGGTCGGTGAGCCCCTTGTGCCCGTCCAGCTCGTCGAACCTGTTCCACAGCAACGGGATCACGCAGTACTCGGGGTCGGCGGCCAGCGGCTTCGGGTCGATCACGAGCCACGGTTCCCGGTCACCGCGCAGCACGTTCTCGTAGTGCAGGTCCTGGTTGACGAGCATCGTGCCCATCGGCCGCTGCGCGACCTCGCGGGCCGCGCCGAGGAGCCGTCCTGGAATCGCCGGGTGGTCCTCGACGGTGTCCCGGAACCGGCGGATCTCGTCCGGCGCCGGAATCCCGCGGTGGCGGCGCAGCAGCTCGCCGATCACGCCGACCGCCAGGTCGATCGGCTCGTCGTCGAGCGAGTGCCGGTCGAGGCGTTCCAGCAGCAACGCGCCGAGCTCCTCGTCGTGGTCCAGCAACCGCACGGCGCCGTTGCCGTCGTAGAGCCGCAGCGCGAGCGGTTCGTGCTCGGTCTCGCTGTCGACCCAGGTGAGCTTGAGCACGGCCGGGTGCCCGTCGGCCCTGCGAACCGGCAGGACGACGGCGCACAGCCCGTGCATCACCGCGCCGTCGGGGGTGAGCCGCCACCGCGCGCACGCCTTGGTGGCGAGCCTCGGCAGCGTGGCCGCCCACTCCGCGGCGCCCTCGCCGAGCCCCGCGCCGAAGCCCTCCGGCACGGTGATCATGCGCCGAGCTCCAGCCGGTACACCGCTTCCCACTCCGGCTCGGTGTTGAGGCGCGCGGTCCGCAACGCCTGCGCCGTCTCCTCGTCCGGTTCGGTCAAGCGCGCCGTGGCGGGCGCGTCGACGAGGTGGGAGTGCGTGCTGGGGGAGCGGACGGTCACGGTGACCTGGGCCTGATCGCTCAATCCCGGCACTTGCGGCTCGGTGCCGCCGGTGATGACCCACAGCGCGTCGTCGCGCCAATGCGCGTGCACGAGACGCGGTTCGTGACCCGGCGCGGTGATCCAGACCGCGGCCGCTTTCCGCAACGCCGCGTCCAGTACTCGAGTGATCTCCACCGGTTCAGCCTGCCAGGCTTTGTGAAACGGGACTCAGCGAATATGCGCCCGGAGATGATGCGTGCCACTGTGGCGCACGTAGTTACCGGCCGGTACGAGGAGGTACTCCAGTGGTCGACCAGCAGCGTCCCCGTCGCTCGTGTCTGGCGGTCCCCGGCTCGAGCCAGAAGATGATCGACAAGGCCCGCACGCTGCCGGCGGACCAGGTGTTCCTGGACCTGGAGGACGCCTGCGCCCCGCTGGCCAAGCCGGACGCCCGCAAGACCATCGTCGCTTCGCTGAACGAGGGCGACTGGGGCGGCAAGACCCGCGTCGTGCGCGTCAACGACTGGACGACGGAGTGGACCTACCGCGACGTCACCGAGGTCGTCGAGGGCGCCGGCGCGAACCTCGACTGCATCATGCTGCCCAAGGTGCAGACGCCGGAGCAGGTCGTCGCCCTGGACCTGCTGATCACCCAGATCGAGAAGACGATGGGCTACGAGGTCGGCAGGATCGGCATCGAGGCGCAGATCGAGAACGCCCTGGGCCTGAACAACGTCAACGCGATCGCCACCGCGTCCCCGCGCGTCGAGACGATCATCTTCGGCCCGGCGGACTTCATGGCGTCGATCAACATGAAGTCGCTGGTCGTCGGCGAGCAGCCGCCCGGCTACGACGTGGGCGACGCCTACCACTACATCCTGATGCGGATCCTGATGGCCGCGCGCGCCCACGACAAGCAGGCCATCGACGGTCCGTACCTGCAGATCCGCGACGTCGAGGGCTACAAGCGCGTGGCCGGGCGCTCCGCGGCGCTGGGCTTCGACGGCAAGTGGGTCCTGCACCCCGGCCAGATCGACGCGGCCAACGAGGTCTTCAGCCCGAAGCAGGAGGACTACGACCACGCCGAGAACATCCTCGACGCCTACGAGTACTACACGTCGGAGGCCGGCGGTAAGCGCGGCGCGGTGATGCTCGGCGACGAGATGATCGACGAGGCGTCGCGCAAGATGGCGCTGGTGATCTCCGGCAAGGGCCGCGCGGCCGGCATGTCGCGGGCGAACGTGTGGACGCCGCCGGAGGACTGATCCCGTTACGGATTGTGCGCTACTTCACCCTGATTGTGACTGCATGTGTCCAACCGTCACAGGTTGCGTTCAAAAGTGGTGAAGTGGCGCACAATCCGTTACTTGAGTTTGCGATCCGCCCCCGTGCCGGGTGCATGCTCGTCGGCATGTCACGGTCGAGTAACGGCAAGGCGGGCAGACGGTTGCGGCTCTTCAAGCGTCGCGAGGACGACCTGCTCGAACGCAGCTTCCGCAGCTGTCCGGGATGTGCCGCGGACGTCCACGTGTTCGCGGACGTCTGCCGGCACTGCGGTGGCGCGCTGGAGATCGCCCTCGCGGGCTGAGTCCGGCCGGGTTCCGCTAGTAGGTGCCCTGGTTGGCCGCCGCGATCACCGCGATGATGATGATCGCCAGGTAGAGCAGCCATCCGGCGATGACGACGTAGCCGACGATGATGCCCGCGAGCGCCATGCCGCGGCCTTCTTCCTCGCCCCGCTTGATCCGCCCCATCGCGATGTGGCCGAAGATGACGCCGACGATGGCCGTCACGCCACACGTCACGAACCCGACGCACGACAGCACGAGCGCCAGGATCGCGTTCGTCTGCGGCTTGGGCGGCGCGGGCGGGTAGCCGTAGCCGTACATCGGCTGCTGGCCGTACGGGCCGGGCTGGCCGTAGGGCGGTTGCTGGCCGTACGGATCTCCCGGCTGCTTGGGGTTGTACGGGTCGTGAGTCATTGCTGGTCCCCCTAGAAGTGGTGCCGGGATCTTAAGGTCCATCCGGCCGGTTCGTCGCGTGTGGGTGCGCGATTCCACGAGTCGGGGATGCTGTTTCGGTACAGCGGCCGCGACTGTGTTGCGGAGAGCACACCGCGGTCGCAAACGGGCGTTAACCGGTCCATACTCGCCGGTAACCAAGCCTTGGAAGGGAAGTGCGATGGCGCGCCTCGCCCAGACCGCGGGTCTCACGGACATCCAGGAAGAAATCCTCGCGACCGTCCGCACGTTCGTGGACAAGGAGATCATCCCGCACGCCCAGACGCTGGAGCACGGCGACACGTACCCCGCCGACATCGTCGAGGGCATGAAGGAGATGGGCCTCTTCGGCCTGACGATCCCGGAGGAGTACGGCGGCCTCGGCGAGTCCCTGCTGACCTACGCGCTGGTCGTCGAGCAGATCGCGCGCGGCTGGATGAGCGTCTCCGGCGTCATCAACACCCACTTCATCGTGGCGCACATGCTCAAGCAGCACGGCACGCCCGAGCAGAAGCAGAAGTACCTGCCGCGCATGGCCGCGGGCGAGGTGCGCGGCTCGTTCTCGATGTCCGAGCCCGAGCTGGGCTCCGACGTGGCCGCGATCAGGACCCGCGCGGTCAGGGGCGAGTCCGGCTACACGATCAACGGCCAGAAGATGTGGCTGACCAACGGCGGTACGTCGAACCTGACCGCCGTTCTCGTGAAGACCGACGAGGGCGCCGAGAAGGCGCACCAGAACCTCACGACGTTCCTGGTCGAGAAGCCGGAGGGTTACGGGGAGGTCCTGCCCGGTCTCACGATCCCCGGCAAGATCGACAAGATGGGCTACAAGGGCGTCGACACCACCGAGATGGTGTTCGACGGCTTCGAGATCGCCGCCGACCAGGTCCTCGGCGGCACGCCCGGCCAGGGCTTCCGCCACATGATGGACGGCGTCGAGGTGGGCCGGGTCAACGTGGCCGCCCGCGCGTGCGGCATCGCGATCCGCTCGTTCGAGCTCGCCATCGAGTACGCGCAGCAGCGCAAGACGTTCGGCAAGGCCATCGCCGAGCACCAGGCCATCGCGTTCAAGCTCGCCGAGATGGCCACCAAGGTCGAGGCCGCGCACCTGATGATGGTCAACGCCGCCCGCCTGAAGGACTCGGGCCGGCGCAACGACGTCGAGGCCGGCATGGCCAAGCTCATCGCCTCCGAGTACTGCGCCGAGGTCACGCAGGAGGCGTTCCGCATCCACGGCGGCTACGGCTACTCCAAGGAGTACGAGATCGAGCGCCTGATGCGCGAGGCCCCGTTCCTGCTGATCGGCGAGGGCACCTCGGAGATCCAGAAGACGATCATCTCCCGCGGCCTGCTCCGCGAGTACCAGTCGCGCGGCTGAGGGCGTTCCGCCGTTGGGGGCCACTTTTTCACGAGAGTGGCCCCTGACGGTCTTCGCCTGCGGGACATAGGGTTCGCTCACTTTGAGCACAGATCTGACACTCCCGAGACCTGTGTCGCCGCCGCACGTCGTCCGCTTGGAGCTGGACACGTTCGCCGACGTCGACCGCCCCGCCCTGGCCACCTGGTTCGACGCCGTGTTCACCGGCCTCCTGGCACCCCTGTGCCCGGCGTCCGTGGCGGAGCTGGTGTCGGTGGCCCGCGACTACGTCCCCTCCGACACGACGCCCTGGGGCCCGCCGGGGTACGCCCGCCTGCTGCTCTCCTCGGGTGAGTTCACCCCGTCGGCGTGGGCGCTCGCCCTGGCGGAGCTGCCCTCGTTCCTGCGCGTGCAGATGGTCGGGCTCGACTCGCAGGGCCTGCCGCTGGTCGACGGCGGCTGGTCGGCGGAGGTCCTGCTGAAGGACGACCCCGCGTTCCCGCACCAGATCTCCGTCACCGCGTCCCGGTCGTTGTTCGGCGGCTGGATCTCGCACCTGGTCCAGCAGGAGTGGCTCTCGGCGTTGCGCACGGGCGCGTCGCTGGTGCGCGCCTGCGGTGGCTGGATCACGCTGGACCGGGTGGGACCGCGGACCGCGCACGAGGTGTCCGCCGGCGTGGGCCTGGACGAGTCCCTCTTCACGGCGGCGGAGCTGTGCCGCGGCCCGCACTGGGCGACGTTGCTCGGTCCTCGCCAGGTCGCCGCTCTGGGTGGTGTGCTGAAGGTGTGCGGGTCCGCCCCGTGCTTCTCGGTCGAGGACCTCGGGGGCGGGCGGATCCTGCTGCGGCTCACCGAGCACCTCGACGAGGTGCCGGACGACGCGCTGCGGGAGCTCGCGGGGTTCCTCGGGCCGGTGCTGCGCTGACCCTGCCGGATCGGGACATCGGTGGGACGCTGTCGTCCGTGAGGCCCTCACCGAAGACCGACGCGCTCGTCGCCGTGGACGCCGCCCTGCGCCCCACCGGCTTCGTCCGCCGCGGCCACGTCTGGCTGCAGGACCGAGGTGGCGGCGTGTCCGGCTGGCTCGGGTTCGGCGTCACGGGCCGCGTGGAGCTCACGCCGCTGGTGGGCGTCTGCTTCCGCCGGTACGACGACGTCTGCCGCGCGCTGGGTGTCGGGTTCCCGCCCGCGCCCGTCGTGTCGGCGCCATTGGGATTTCTGATGGGGGACAAGCCCGTCTGGAGGTGGGCGTTCGAGGCCGGTGGTGACCACGACGCCGCGGCCGCGGCGCTGGTGAGCGCTTTCCTCGCGCACGGCAAGCCGTACATCGACACCTGTGCCGAATGGGACGCGCTCTCGCGCGAGCTGGTCGCGAAGCCCGGGTCGTTGCTCGACTTCGAACGGGCGCGCAAGCTCGCGATCGTCCACGTGATCAACGGTGACGTCGTCAAGGCCAGCGCGCTCCTGGCCGAGGAGAGGGAACGGGTCGCGGCGAGCGGGGACGCCTACGCGCGCGCCTATCGGGCGTTCGTGCGCCGGTTCGAGCTCGCGTTCGCCGGATGAGGCCTGGCAGCGCCGCCGTTCCGCGGCTGTGACGAGCGCGAGCCCGAGGTGCGGGAACTCGCGTACGTTCTCGGCGGTTGACCAGTTGTCGCGATCGTTCGCGCCGCGTCGTGACCCGGCTCCGACCGGTGCTCCCCTCGCGTGGAAGAAGTCTTCGAAGGGGTTGGGGTGGAGCGGATCACCGAGGATCAGATCTCGCGGCTGGTGGGTTTCGTGGACTCGCGCGTCTCCGATCCCCTCTCGACGCAGGACGAAGGCGATCGTCGCATGGCCACCGCACTCCGCATGGTCGTGAACAAGCAGATCGCGGCTGTCCGGTACTACCGCGCCTCTCTGTCCGGGGGAGTTGTCACCTCCGAGGTCCACGCGATTTCGGCGTGGAACTCCCTCGTCTCCATCGCCCTGATCTGGCAGAACCACCCGGAGTTCCCGGCTGACGCTGCGATCGAGACGTTCGAGTTCGATGCCGCGAACCCCCTCCTGCCCGAACCGGCCCGCCGTCCCGCACCTCCTGACGACCAGGACCTCTGGGCTGCGGTCGTCGCGGCCGATCGCCGGCTGGCGCGTGCTCGCGCCGACTTCCACCAGCACGCCGCGGCGCGCCGCGAGGTGCTGGCGGACGCTCTCGCTCTCCGGCCGTCCAACGCCTGGGAGTGCGGTTCCGCCCTGTCGTTCCTGTCGGTGCTACCGGAGGACGTGCCCGCACTGGTCGACCAGTTGGTCGAGTGCGCGACGCTCGACGGATGGGCGCTGGAGGCGAGGTCCGCTCTGGCGGCCGGGCGACGTGCGGAAGTGCTCCCGTTGGTGCGTCAGGCGGTGGACCGCCGGTTGCCCATCGCGGACGCGCTGGACTACCGGCGGCTCGCCGAGCTGCTCCACCACGTCGGCGACGAGGAGGCGCTGCACGCACTGGTGGAAAGCGCTCGTGGGCACGGCGAGCAGGAGGTCCGGGATCTGGCTGACGAGCTCCTCTCCGGTTGACCACTGCTCCCGGCGTTCTGGACCGTCGCACTCCGGTCTGGACCGTTCCCGGGGTGAACCTCGCGGAACACCCGTGGGCGTCTCAGCACGCCGGACCGGGTTTTGGCAGGATGGGACGATCAGCGCGTCCGACAGAGGTGGTCCCTGTGACGAGTCCGTTCGCCAGCCCGAACCGGCCCGGAGTCCCGCCCCGCCTGCCCACCCCGCCGACGGGGTGGCCGATCGGCTCGTACGCCACGTACGAGGAAGCGCAGCGCGCGGTCGACTTCCTCGCGCTGGAGGACTTCCCGGTGCAGGACATCACGGTGGTCGGGGTCGACCTGATGCTCGTCGAACGGGTCACGGGCAAGCTGACCTGGAGCCGCGTGCTCATGACGGGCGCGGCGAGCGGCGCCTGGTTCGGCCTGTTCGTGGGCCTGCTGCTCACGCTGTTCAGCCCGGAGCCCGGTGTGACGGTCGGGCCGGTGCTCACCGGTCTCATCACCGGTGTGTTCTTCGGGCTCGTGTTCGCGGCGGTGGGGTACGCGTCGGCGCGCGGCAAGCGCGACTTCCAGTCCGCGAGCCAGCTGGTCGCCGGTCGCTACGACGTCCTGTGCCACCCGAAGTCGGCCGAGAAGGGCCGTGACCTGCTCGCGAAGCTCGCGATGCGGCCCGCGAACCCGGGCAGTTGAGACGGCGAGGCGCTCATTGGTTCTGAATCGTTGCTTCCGCTGGTTGCGACTCGTGATCACCAGGCCTAGGTTCGGTTGACCGGTCCGCCCGGTGCGGCCGGTGGCACGACGAGGTGCCGGGCGCTGCAGTCTGGCTCCTCCGTGCAGTCGGGAAGGAGGCAGGGCTGATGGGTGCGACACGGCGCTATCGAGTCGCAGCCGGCGTGGGGGCCGCATTGCTCGCGGCGTCCACGGTCACGGCGTGCGGCTCGGACGGCGGCGGCGGCGGCATCACCGTCAACGTCTACAAGTATCCGCAGGAGAACTTCCAGGCCATCGTGGACAGCTGCAACGCGAAGGCCGGCGGACGCTACAACATCGTTTACAACAAGCTGCCCCGTGAGGCGGACGGCCAGCGCGAGCAGATGGTGCGCAGACTCGCGGCCGAGGACGACAGCATGGACGTCCTCGGACTCGACGTCACGTGGACCGCGGAGCTCGCCAAGGCGGGCTGGATCAGGGAGTTCACCGGCTCGGTGAAGTCCCAGGTCGAGAACGGGACGCTGCCAGGGCCGCTCCAGACGGCGACGTACGAGGGAAAGCTGTACGGCGCCCCGGACAACACGAACGTCCAGTTGCTCTGGTACCGCTCCGACCTCGTGCCCACGCCACCGAAGACGTGGGACGAGATGATCTCCATGGCCGAGGCGCTGGTGGCGGAGGGGAAGCCCGGCCAGATCGTGGGGCAGGGCAAGCAGTACGAGGGCCTCGTGGTGCTGTTCAACACCCTCGTCAACTCCAACGGCGGCGCGCTCCTCGACGAGAACGGCACCAAGGCCGTCGTCGACGACAAGGCCGTGGAGGCGTTGGCGGCGTTGAAGAAGCTCGCCACGTCGAAGGCGATCGACCCGTCGTTCTCCAACGCGGCCGAGGACAACGCGCGCCTCGCCATGGAGGGCGGCAACGCGGCGTTCCAGCTCAACTGGCCGTACGTCTACGCGGCGGCGCAGAAGAAGCCGGAGTTCGCGAAGAACTTCAAGTGGGCACCGTTCCCCACCCTGGGCGGTGACCAGGCGAGGGTCACCGTCGGTGGCGTCAACTACGCCGTCAGCAGCTACACCACGCACCCGGACGAGTCGTTCGACGCGGTGCTGTGCCTGCGCAGTGCGGAGAACCAGAAGCTGGCCGCGCTCAAGGACGGCGTGCCGCCGACCATCGAGGCCGTCTACGACGATCCCGAGATGGTCGAGGCGTACCCGATGAGCGCGGACATCAAGGAGACGCTGAAGAACTCGAGCGTGCGGCCGCGCACGCCCGCGTACCAGAACGTGTCGACCGTGATCTCGACGATCCTGTCGCCGCCCGCGAACATCGACCCGCAGGCGACGGCGGACCGGTTGCGCCAGGAGCTGCAGGACGCTCTCGACTCCAAGGGGGTGCTGCCGTGAGCCACGCGACGACAGCGGGCACGGCGAAGACCGAGGCGTCACCGACACCCGTGACGCCCAAGAAGAAACCCGCGCTGAGCGAGGGCAAGAAGGCCGAGCGCAGGCTCGGCTGGCTGCTCTGCGCGCCCGCCGCGCTCACCATGATCGCGGTGACCGGCTGGCCGATCCTGTACTCGGTGCTGCTGTCGATGCAGCGGTTCGACCTGAAGTTCCCGGACCGCACCGAGTGGGTGTGGTTCGACAACTACGTCACCGTGCTCAGCAGCCCGTACTGGTGGAACGCGGTGTGGGTGACGGTGCTGCTGACCGTCTTCACCGTCGCGATCGAACTGGTGCTGGGCATGTCGCTCGCGCTGATCATGCACCGCGCCCTGGTCGGCCGGGGCATCGTCCGGACGACGACGCTGATCCCGTACGGCATCGTCACGGTCGTGGCCGCGTTCTCCTGGCGCTTCGCCTGGACGCCCGGCACCGGCTACCTCGCCGAGGCCCTCGGCGGCGACCCGGTGCTGACGGAGAAGATCCCGGCCCTGCTGGTCGTGGGGCTCGCGGAGATCTGGAAGACCACGCCGTTCATGGCACTGCTGCTGATGGCGGGTCTCGCCCTCGTGCCGGACGACCTGCTTAAGGCCGCCGCGATGGACGGCGCGAGCGGGTGGCAGCGGTTCATCAAGATCACCGTGCCGATCATGAAGCCGGCGATCCTGGTGGCGTTGCTGTTCCGCACGCTCGACGCGTTCCGCATCTTCGACAACCTCTTCGTGCTCACCGCGGGCTCGCAGGGCACGTCGTCGGTGTCGATGCTGACCTACAACAACCTGATCAAGGGCTTGAACCTCGGCATCGGATCCACGATGTCCGTGCTGATCTTCATCATGGTGGCGATCATCGCGTTCGTGTTCATCAAGCTCTTCGGCACCGCTGCCCCCGGCAGCGACGACGGGGGGAAGCGCTGATGGCGGGCATCGGAGGAGCGGAGACCACCGGCAAGAAGGTCGGGTGGGGCCTGCTCAACGCGGTCGTCGTGATCTACGCGCTGTTCCCGGTGCTGTGGATCGTGTCGCTGTCGTTCAAGTCGTCGGCGACGCTGGCCGACGGCAACTTCATCCCGCGCGAGTGGAGTCTGGAGAACTACCGGAACATCTTCTCGACGTCGGAGTTCACCAGGGCGCTGGTCAACTCGATCGGCATCGCGATCATCGCGACCGCGATCGCCGTGGTGTTCGGCACGATGGCCGCCTACGCCATCGCCAGGCTGGACTTCCCCGGCAAGAACCTGCTGGTGGGCGTCTCGCTGCTGATCGCGATGTTCCCGCAGGTCTCGCTGGTGTCCCCGTTGTTCGAGATCGAGCGCTCGCTCGGGCTGTTCGACACGTGGCCAGGCCTGATCCTGCCGTACATCACGTTCGCGCTACCGCTCGCGATCTACACCCTGTCGGCGTTCTTCCGCGAGATCCCCTGGGAGCTCGAGAAGGCGGCGAAGATGGACGGAGCGACGCCGGGGCAGGCGTTCCGCCGCGTCATCGCGCCGCTGGCCGCGCCGGGCGTGTTCACGACGGCGATCCTGGTGTTCATCTTCTGCTGGAACGACTTCCTGTTCGCGATCTCGCTCACCTCGACCGAGCAGTCGCGGACCGTGCCGGTGGCGCTGTCGTTCTTCACCGGCAGCTCGCAGTTCGAGGACCCGGCGGGATCGATCGCGGCGGCCGCCGTCGTGATCACCATCCCGATCATCCTCTTCGTGTTGTTCTTCCAGCGCCGGATCGTCGCCGGCCTGACCTCCGGCGCCGTCAAGGGGTGAGTTGACCAATGGCAGAGATCGTTCTGGACAAGGTGACCAAGAGGTACCCCGACGGCGCGCTGGCCGTGCAGGAGGTCAACCTCGAGATCGCCGACGGCGAGTTCATCATCCTGGTCGGACCGTCCGGCTGCGGGAAGTCCACCACCCTCAACATGATCGCGGGCCTGGAGGACATCACCGACGGCGAGCTGCGCATCGGCGGGCAGCGCGTCAACGAGAAGGCGCCCAAGGACCGCGACATCGCGATGGTGTTCCAGTCCTACGCGCTGTACCCGCACATGACGGTCAAGGAGAACATGGCCTTCCCGTTGCGGCTGGCCAAGGTGGACAACGCGACCGTGGAGAAGAAGGTCAAGGAGGCCGCGGAGATCCTCGACCTCGCGCAGCACCTCGACCGCAAGCCGTCCAACCTGTCCGGTGGCCAGCGGCAGCGCGTGGCGATGGGGCGCGCGATCGTGCGCAACCCCAAGGCGTTCCTGATGGACGAGCCGCTGTCCAACCTGGACGCCAAGTTGCGCGTGCAGATGCGCACCTCGGTGTCGCGCCTGCAGAAGCAGCTCGGCACGACCACCGTCTACGTGACGCACGACCAGACCGAGGCGATGACCCTCGGCGACCGGGTCGTCGTCATGCGCGGCGGTGTCGTGCAGCAGATCGGCGCGCCGCAGTTCCTCTACGACCAGCCGGCGAACCTGTTCGTCGCGGGCTTCATCGGCTCCCCGTCGATGAACTTCGTGCCCGCGTCGCTCGAGAACGGCTCGCTGCGGACCGTGCTCGGCGACGTGCCGCTGACGGACCGGGTGCGGCAGCTGCTGGAGGGCGCCGACGCGCCCCGCGAGGTGATCATGGGCATCCGCCCCGAGCACTTCGAGGACGCGGCGCTGGTCGACGCGGCGGCGCTGTCGTCGGGCGGCAAGTTCACGCACCAGGTGGACGTGCTGGAGTCGATGGGCTCGGACAAGTACGCCTACTTCAACCTCACGGGCGAGCAGGCGGCCTCGGCCGAGCTCCAGGAGCTCGCGGCGGACGCGGGGTCGGACGACGTGCCGGGCGACGGCATCTCGCTCGTGACGCGCCTGTCGTCGGCGTCCGGCGCGGTGGAGGGCGCCTCGTCGGAGATCTGGTTCGACGCGGACAAGGTCCAGCTCTTCGACCCGGCGAGCGGCAGGAACCTGACTTACACGGAACGGTGAATTCTCGATAAAGCGGGCCGCCTTCCCAGTCGGGAGGGCGGCCCGTTTTTGTCACTCGTTCGGGTTAGGGCGAAAGACTCTGGGGTGGAAGGGCCGACTAGTCGGGGCCATCTGCCGGGCCGAAATCCTTTCGCCATTGGGCGCTCGGCAGCGACGTCTCGACGAAACGTGCACTTCGGGACGACGATTAGTCCCGCACGCTTGTCGAAGGCGGGCGCGGGACCACAGGGGGGTCCGGGAAAGCCGCCGCCGAGTGAGAAAGAGAGCGTGCAATGGGGATCCTGGACGGCAAAGCGGTCGTCATCACGGGGGCCGGCCGAGGTCTCGGCGAAGCCTACGCGATGCACGCGGCCCTGGCGGGCGCGTCGGTGGTGGTCAACGACAACGACGGTGACCTGGCGGAACGGGTCGCGGAGCACATCAGGGGCTACGGCGGCCGGGCCGTCGCCTCGAACCACACGGTGGCGGACCCGAGCGAGGCGGCGAAGATCGTCGACCTGTGCGTCGACGAATTCGGCCGCGTCGACGGATTGGTGAACAACGCGGGGCTGAACTACGAGACCGCGCCGTGGGAAGACGACCCCGAGACGATCAAGCAGGTGGTCGAGGTGAACGTCCTCGGCGTCATCTACACCGGAATCGCGGCGATGCGGGCGATGCGTTCGTCCGGTGGCGGTTCCATCATCAACATTTCCTCCGGCGCGTCCTTCGGGCAGCGCAAACTCGCCACCTATTCGGCGACCAAGGGCGCGGTCGCGTCGTTGAGCTACTCGTGGGCGCTCGACCTCGAGGCCGAGGGCATCCGCGTGAACGCCGTGTGCCCCGTCGCACACACGCGGATGGTGTGGAAGTCGGAGCGGTCCCTGCGCGCCATCCCCGCGGACCGGACGCCGGGCAAGGTGGCGCCGCTGGTGCTGTTCCTGCTCTCCGACCGCGCCGAGGGCATCACCGGCCAGGTCATCCGCTGCAACGGCCGTCAGCTCCACATCGTGGGGCAGCCGTACTTCAAGCAGCCGATCCTGGAGAGCGACAACTGGGACACCGCTTCGGTGGAGCGGGCGTTCACGGGCGTGTTGCAGGCCCACCTCGAACCGTACGGGCTGGAGAAGAGGATGCCTCCCCGGCTCCGCGCGCTGGTGGAGCCCTCGCAGACCGCCTGAGCCCGCCGGAGGAGGCGTCGGCCCGGCCGGGCGGCGCCTCCCCGTTGGCGCCAGGCCGGGTATGCCGGCGCGACCTCGGCGTGGCGCTCGGACCAGCCCGGGAGGTCGTCGCCGGTCAGGTGGGCCTGGAGGCGGTCCAGGAAGGCGTGCGTGCCGGGGGAGAAGCCCAGCGCGTTGCGCTCGGACCGTCCCCGGTGAGTGAAGGTCAGCAGCGTCTCGCCGCCCTCGGCCCTGAGCTCGTAGCGCACGACGCTGTCCTCCACGATCCGCTGCCGCTACTCGTGTTCGAAGACCGCGCGCCCGTCCCGGGGCGGCTGCCAGGTGAGGACGCGGCCCGTGACGCGCTTGGCCTCCGGCGGCGCGGGCGGGTCCTCCGGCTCGATGACGATCGTGCCGTCCTCGACGTGCGTCGTGCCGAGCCAGGCCCGGTGCTCGGCGGGATCGGTGACGGCCGCCCAGACGCGCTCGATCGGGAACGGCAGCCTGCGCTCGAACGTGAGTGTCGTGTGGTCGCCGTCGACGGCCACGGTGCCGAGGTCGTCATCGGTTCTCCAGGTGCTGTTGCAGTGCGTCGAGGTGGTCGCGCCAGAAGCGGCGGTACGGAGCGATCCAGGTGTCGATGCGTTGCAGCCCATCGGGTTTGAGCGCGTAGATGCGGCGCTGGCCGTCCGGCCGCACGTCGACCAGGCCGACTTCCCGCAGCACGCGCAGATGACGTGACACGGCGGGCTGGGTGAGCGCGGGCAGGCTGTCCACCAGCTCACCGGCCGTGCGGTCGCGTTCGGCCAGCAGGCCGATGAGGTGCCGGCGGTTCGGTTCGGCGACGGCTTCGAAGACATCCACGCTCAGTTTTATAACTTAGAGCGTATATAAGCGCCAGTGCATATGGTCGTTATGATGCTGTTTTCGCACGTCACACGGATGGCTCCGGACAATGCCGGTACCGCCTGTCACCATCGGGGCATGCCCGAGCGCAAACCCAGAGTCACCGACTGGCGACTCGTCGTGCAGTCCCGGTTGGACCGGGTCCGCGCGGATCTGGCTGCCCTCGGCCCGCCGGATCCCGTCGATCCGGAGGGCGACGTCTGGCGTCGCACCGCCGAAGAACAGGCGGCGGTGGTGGAGGCGATGCTGAGCGACCGCGAGCCGTGGTGGCGCATGCTGCCGTCGTGGTGGTCGGGCTGGTACATCGAACGGGCCTGGCGCGCCCTGCACGAGGCCGAGGTGGCGACGATCTCGGCGGAGCGCGGTTTCCTGGGCAGGCTCCCCGGCCTGCGGGCCCGCGTGGCGCAGTACCTCGACGACGACGACCCCCGCCGCCGCGCCCTGGAAGCCCTGCGGCCGGGGGAGTCCGCCCCCGCCGTGGAGCGCGCGATCGTGGTGGACGCCCTGCGCGCGGCCTACGACAACTCGGACTTCGCGCACGCCGGTTCCAGGGCCCTGCGCAACAAGCTGATCGCCGCCTCGCTGGTGCTGTTCGTGATCAACACCGTGCTGGGCGTCGTCGGCATCGTGAAGCCGGGCATCATCCCGCTGTGCGTCGACCCGAAGGAGAACGCACTGCCCACGGTCTGCCCCGGCGGCACGGCGAAGGCGTCCGGCGTGGACGTGTGGCTGGTGCAGGTGCTCGGCTCGTTCGGCGCGGTGCTCGCCGCCGTGGTCCTGCTCCTGCGCCGCCGGCCGTCGCTCTCGCCGTACGTGATGATCGGCTACCAGGCCCTGATCAAGATCATGCTCGGTGCGGCGCTGGCGGTGGTGGGCATCCTCGCGCTCGGCGCCGGCGTGACGAGCGGGCTGATCGGGATCCCGTCGGCGGCGGCGTTGCTGCTGTGGGCGGTGATCTTCGGGTACGCGCAGCAGATCGGCACCCGGCTGCTGGACAAGTACACCGACGAGGTGTTGGACCAGGCGCGGCCGCTGCCCGAGGTGGACGGGCCGCGGGTGGCGCCGCGGTGAGCCGGGGCTCGCCGGGCCGGGTGGTGGTTCTGGCGGCCGATGAGTCCGTGTGACGGGTGGGCTCACGTGCCGGTCGTGCGCGCTGCCCGAAGCGTGCTCGCGGCGGCCCGCGCCCCCGGCCGAGGCCGTTCACCGAGTGGCTTTCACCGTGCCCAAGCCGGCAGTCGTCCCGACGCCGGTCAATCCGTGCGACGGGTGGCGCACACGCGCGACTCGCACGCGCTGCCCGAAGCGTGCTCGCGGCGGCCCGCGCCCCCGGCCGTTCACCGAGCGGGTTCCACCGCACCCGGCGGGTCTTCGCCGAGTCCCCGCGTCCGGTGAACGAACCGCGAGGCCGTCGAACGCTAGCCACGGCGCCCGTGCGGCCGGGTCTCCTCGCGGACGGTGTTGATCACGTCGGCGTCCCAGCGGTGCGTGCGCATGAGCCGGTACCGCTCGGCCGCCACCCACATGTAGGCCTCGGTCTCGGTCCGGTCGCCGATCATGTCCGCCTGCCGCAGCATCGCCACGACCGGCTTGTACTCGTCGGCGTACCACCGGCGGGCGACCTCGGTGCGGTCCAGGAAGGTGCCCGTGTCCTGCATCAGCCGGAAACCCCACGCCTCGACGTGCTCGCCCAGCTCGGCGTAGTCCCACGGGTCCGACAGCAGCACCGCGGCACGGGCCTCGCCGGTCAGCGGCACGCGGTCCAGGAACAGCCGCCGGTAGTCCTTCACGATCAGGTCGCCGCGGTAGCGGATGCCGGCGGCGTTCACGCGGGTGATCACCTGGGTCACGTAGGCGTCGATCACCGACAGGCCCAGCGCGTGCGCCACGGAGACGCGGTGGTGGCCGTCGATGATGAAGTGCAGCTCGCCGATCCGGTACACCTCGATCGGCGGCACGCTCTCGCCGCGGCGCGTGGCCAGGGCCAGGCGTTGCCAGCGCTCGCGCACGCGGCCCGACGTCGGGCGGAAGCGGCGGTCGAAGTCGCGGGTGCGGTCGACGCTGCCCACGATCGAGTCGAGCCGGATCGACTGCAGGCCCAGGCGCTTCTCCGACACCATGCCGAGCGCGTCCACGACCTCGTGGAACGGCAGCATGATGTTCACGTCGTCGGGCTCGCGGCGCAGCCAGGCGGCGAGGCGCGACATCACCTGGCGGCGGCGGGCGCGCAGGAAGTCGTTCTCGGCGTCGGCCACGGGAAAGCCTGTGTCACGTCTCATCGCGACCTCCCGGAAGGTCCAGCACCTTGTACCCGACGACGTTGACGACGCGGGTCGCGCCCAAGACGCGGTCCGGCCGCGGTACGCCGTGCGGATGAATGTGACCGTGCAGCATGAACGGAGGCTGAAGCCGCGAGACCAGGCCGTGGAGGCACTCGAAGCCGCGGTGCGGTGCGTCGGGCTCGTCGCCGCAGTTCAACGGCGGTGAGTGGGTCAGCAGCACGTCCACGCCACGTCCGTCCCGCAGCCTGCGCCACCCGGCCAGCCGGGACACCCGGCGGGCGCGGCGGGCCTGCTGCCGCTCCGTCCACTGGTTCGGGCCCTTGTTGTAGCGGATCGAACCACCGAGGCCCGCGATGCGCAGGCCGGCGACGTCGACCACGCGTTCGTCCGCGTTCACCGCGCCGGGTGGTCCCGGCCAGCGCACCGGAACGCCCGCCTTGGTCCACAGGCCGCGCACGTTCGAGTAGCCGGAGAGGTCCGCGTCGTGGTTGCCCGGCACGAACACCAGCGGCTTGTCCAGCGCGTCGGCGAGGAACTCCAGGTAGTCGAACGGCAGGTCGCCCGCCGCGAGCACCAGGTCCACCCCGGCGTGCTGGTGCACCTGTGCGGACCACAGCTGCTCCACCACCTCGTCCGCCACTGCGAGCACTCGAACCATTCCAGCAGCGTAATGAGGCCCGCTGCGGATGACGCGGGGCAGTGCTGCCACTAGCGTCGGCACCGTGCTTGCCGAGCTGTTCGCCGCGGCCGCCCGCGGATGCCGCGACCGCAGTCCGCTGACCCAGCGGCTCCTCGACGACGCCGCCGGCGACCTCCGGCGGGGCGGCGTCACGACCCGGATCATGGCGGGCTCCGAACGCGACCGGGAGGGCGCGGTGCCCGGTCTGCGGTTCGCGGGCGCCGTCCACCGGCTCGTGCTCGAAGGACGTGCGCCGGACCTCGCGAAGCACTACCCGTCCGTCGGCGGCCAGCCGCACCTGCCGACGCTGTGGGAGGACGCGCTGCCCGCCCTCGAACAGCACGCGGACCTCCTCCGGCACCGCATCGCCGCCGCGGTGGTGCAGACCAACGAACCCGGCCGCAGCGCGCCCCTCTACGGCGGCCTGCTGGTCGCGGCGCAGGAGGCCGCGAAGGCGGCGGGCAGGCAGGTGCCGTTCTGCGTGCGGCTGCTCGAGGTCGGCGCGAGCGGCGGGCTCAACCTGCGCCCGCACCACGTCGCCTACCGGCTCGACGACACCGTGCTCGGCGACCCGGACAGCCTCCTCGTGCTCGACCCCGAGTGGACCGGCCGGCCGCCCGCCGACCTGACCCACCGGCTGCGGGTCGTCGGGCGGGCCGGCTGCGACCTCAACCCGGTCGACGTGTCCACTGAGGACGGACGGCTGCACCTGAGCTCGTTCGTCTGGGCCGACCAGCTCGCGCGGTGGAACCGGCTGCGCGACGCGCTCGACCTCGCCGCGACCGACCCGGTGCGGGTGGAGAGGTCGGCGGGGCCCGAGTGGCTCGCGAGGCAGCTCGCCCGCGTCGAACGCGACGTGCTGACCGTCGTGTGGCATTCCGTGGTGTGGCAGTACGTCTCGCCCGCCGACCGGGCGATGGGCAGGGCCGTGCTGGCCGACGCGGCGGCGAGGGCGACGGCCAAGACGCCGCTGGCGCTGCTGGTGTTCGAGCCGCGCCGCACGGACGGCGACGACTACCGGTTCGAGCTGCTGCTCAAGCTCTGGCCCGCGGGGATCTCGCTGAACCTCGGCCACGGCGGGGGCCACGGCACGCCGTTCACCTGGGACGTCACCCCGTGGGAGTGACGACCGGGTTCACCACGTAGCGCCCGTCCTGCTCCTCGACGGGCATCTTGAACTCCGAACGCGTGCCGTCGCGCGTGTACTGCACGACGACGGTGCCGTTGCGGTAGAACCCGCCCTCGACGCGCGCCGTCGAGAAGTGCTCGGTGGTCGACTTGGCGACGTCCTCGCCGCCGACCGCGAGCAACGGCTCCAGCCGGTGGAAGTCGTTGGCGCGCAACGCCTCGGTCACCTCCGCCGCCAGGTCCTGCGGGGTGTCCTCGCCGGGCTCCGGCCAGCTCGCGATGGAGATGACGACCATCGTGAGCCAGCCGACGGCGAACACCAGGATCCAGAAGCGCAGGTTGCGCAGCCGGCGGTGCACGTCAGGGCGTTCCGGAGATCAGCACGAACACGGTGGTGATCCAGCAGAGCAGGAACGCGAGGACCCAGAAGCGGATGTTGGTGAGCAGTCTGGTCATGACGAAGCCCTTCCACGACGAACAAAGCGGGCGAAACCGGGACTAGAGCCAGCGATTTCGGCGCAGTATTCGGTAGAGCGTCAGACAGGCGACGAGGACCAGGCTCATCACCAGGGGGTAGCCGAACTTCCACTTCAGCTCGGGCATGTAGTCGAAGTTCATGCCGTACACGCCGACGACCATGGTGGGCACGGAGATGATCGCGACCCACGAGGTGATCTTGCGCATGTCGGTGTTCTGCTGCAGCGTGATCTTCGCGAGCGTCGCGTCGACCAGGGTGGTCAGCAGCTCGTCGAACGCCGTGACGCGCTCGGAGACCTCCGTGAGGTGGTCGTCGACGTCGCGGAAGAACGCCCGCACCTGCTCGGGGATGAGCGGCGTGTAGCCCTCCGCCAAGCGCCGCAACGGGTTCGCGAGCGGCATCACCGCGCGGCGCAGCTCCACCACCTCGCGCTTGAACATGTAGATCTGCTCCGCGCTCACCTCGGTGCGCGGCGCGAAGACCCGTTCCTCCATGCGGTCGATGTCGTCCTCGATGTGGTCGGTGACCTCGAGGTAGTTGTCGACCACCTGGTCCGCGATGGCGTGCATCACCGCGGCGGGGCCGATCTCCAGGCGCTCCGGGTCGTCCTCCAGCACGTGGCGCAGCTTGGAGAGCCCGGAGTGGTTGCCGTGCCGCACCGTGATGACGAAGTCCTTGCCCAGGAACACCATGATCTCGCCGGACTCGACGATCTCGTTGGCGGTGTCGGGGGACGGGTTGGTCACGTAGCGGACGGTCTTGAAGACCATGAAGAGCGTGTTGTCGTACCGCTCGAGCTTCGGGCGCTGGTGCGCGTGCACCGCGTCCTCGACCGCCAGCTCGTGCAGGCCGAACGTCTCCGCGATGCCCTCGATCTGCTCGGCGTCGGGCTCGTGCAGGCCGATCCAGACGAACCCGTCCTTGCGCCTGCGGACCTCCTTGACCGCGTCCGTGTGGGTCCACCGGCCGGGCAAGCGCTTGCCGTCCACGTACACCGCGCAGTCGACCACGTAGTGGGACAACGGGACGGGAACGTGCGGGACGTGCCCCGCGGGGCCGCGCTGGGGTCCTCGTCCGCGGATCGAGGGCAGGCTGGGCATGGTGGGTTCCTCCAGGTACACGCGCCGGCGTGGAAGTGCGAAAGCACGACGGGCGCCCTGACCGGGTGGAGCTCCAGCGTTCTAGATGGATCTAGAAGGCCACCTCGGTGAGGACGCGCTTGGTACTGGCAGGGTGGGGGTCCTTGCTCATTTAGGGGTCCTCACCTCCTCGGGACGAGAGTTGCCGGTGGTGGAAATCCTCACACACCGGTTGCCGAGAGTACTCCCCCTGCGCTCAGACTGTCTCCCCACCTGAGGCAGATCTCGATCACACGTACCTGGAGGCGCGGTGCAGTTCGGTCGGTACTACGAGGAGTTCGAGGTCGGAGCGGTCTACAAGCACTGGCCGGGCAAGACGGTCACGGAGTACGACGACCACCTGTTCTGCCTGCTCACGATGAACCACCACCCGCTCCACATGGACGCGAACTACGCGGAGAAGACGACGGACTTCGGCAAGAACGTCGTCGTCGGCAACTACATCTACTCGTTGCTGCTGGGCATGTCCGTGCCCGACGTCTCCGGCAAGGCCATCGCCAACCTGGAGATCGAGTCGCTGCGGCACGTGAAGCCGACGTTCCACGGTGACACGATCTACGGCGAGACCGAGGTCCTCGACAAGACGCCTTCGAAGTCCAAAGACGACAGGGGTGTGGTGTACGTGGAGACTCGTGGGTACAAGCAGGACGGCACGGTCGTGTGCATCTTCCGCCGCAAGGTGATGGTGCCGAAGAAGTCGTACGGCGACGCCCGTGGCGGCGAGCAGCCCGGGCGCCCGGAACCCGCATCCGACTGATTTGGGGAACCGAAGTGACAGCTCTGGATCTGGCACGGCAGCGTCTGCGCGAGTTCGCGGTGAGGGCCGCGGCGATCTCGCCGCTCTACGAGCACCTCGCGTCGCGTGCCGCCGAGGATCCGGAGGTGGCCGGTCTGCTGACCGCCGCCGGCGAGGACGACGCCACGGGCGAGCTCCTGCTGGCGGCGGCGCACCGGCTGGTGCAGGCCGAGCCGTTCCACCGGCTGTCGAACTACTACCCGTCGCTGGGCGGGACCTACGGCGCGGACGAGAGCACCTGGCCGCTCTTCCGCGACTTCCTGCTGGAGCGCGCCGAACGGGTGCGGGCGCTGGTGGGCAGCCAGGTGATCCAGACCAACGAGGTGGGCAGGGCGGCGCTGCTGTTCCCGGCGGTGGCCGCCGCGGCCAGGCAGGCCGGCGCGCCGATCGGGCTCGTGGAGGCCGCCACGACCGCGGGCCTGCTGCTCGGGCTCGACCAGTACTCCTACCGCTACCAGACCGCGGAGGCGGGTCAGCTCGTCGCCGGGCCCGCCAAGGCCGCGCTGGGCCTGCACTGCGCCCTGGAGCTCGCCCCCGGCGCCGTGCTGCCGAAGCTGCCCAAGACCGTCAAGGTGGCCGCGAAGGCGGGCATCGGCGTGGCGCCGGTCGACCTGGCCGACGAGGACGCCTACGCGTGGCTGGAGGCGTGCGTGTGGGCCGACCAACCGGAACGGCTGCGTCTGTTCGGGGTGGCGTGCGGCGTGCTGCGCAAGAACCCGCCGCGGCTGGTGGCCGGCGATCCGGTCGCGGACCTCGCCGAGGCGGTCGAGCCGATCGACGCGCCGATCGTCGTCATGACGAGCGGGTCCGGCCTCGACCTGGTGCCCGCGTTGTCGGGTTTGGGCAGGTCGGCGTGGTGGGCGGCGCACGAGGAGGGGGAGCTCCGGCTCGTCCGGGTGCACGGCTCCGACGTCGAGACGACGACCCTGGCGACCACCGAGGCCCACGGGCAACGTCTCGTTTGGCGCTGACCGCCCGCTCCCGATCGGCTGAACCTGATCAGGCCCTGGGCAGGCAGTTCCACCCGGAAAGCGCTTCCAGGAGGCCGTCGGTGGTGGGGAGTGTGGCCAACGTCGCACTGTCGGCCCAAGCGACATCCGATGCGTCGTCGCCCGCTCGGAGCACACCCGACGTGACCTGGCATTCGTAGTCGAGGATGAGGAAAACCCCGTTCGGGGCCGAGCGCTCGACGGTGCCGACGAGACGACCGACCGTGACGGACAGTCCCGTCTCCTCGGCGACTTCCCTCGTCACGGCGGCCTCGTCCGCCTCACCGGGCTCCACCCGGCCGCCCGGTACCGACCACAGGCCCTCACCTGGAGGATTGGCGCGTCGCACGAGCAGTAGTCGCCCGTTCGAGTCATGCACGATCGCTCCGACGCAACGGATCAAGTGGTCGCTGCTCGCCGTCACGAACACGAAGCGTAGTCACACCGGAACGGCGGTGCTTCCCACTACCCCGGCTGCGGTACAAATCTCCCAAGGCGCTCGGCAGTGCTGTACAACGGTCACGAACGGCGCCAAACGGGTGCAACGCGGACGGGGTGGACACCGTGAACTTGAAGAAGATTCTCACTTTCGCTGGCATCGCCTTGTTGCTGTTCTTCCTCATCGCGGAGCCCCAGCAAGCGGCTCAGCTGGTGCAGAACATCCTCAACTCGCTGCGAACTGCCGCTGAGGCCCTGATCACCTTCGTGCGACAATTGTTCTAGTCCCCGGTTCGCCGGGAAGGCGGGGACAGGGCTCTGGCTGGCACCAGGAAAGGGCTGGTAGCGCATGTTCGCACCACGTGATCCGGACGACTACCTGCTGTCGAGCGAGCGTCGGGTCATCCGGGTGCGCAGGCACTGGTCCTACCTGATCTGGGACGTCCTGGAGGCGGCGGCGCTGCTCGCCGGCTTCATGATGATCTCCTACCTGCTCCCGGCGGACGCGGGCGTGATCCAGAACGTGCTGTGGTACGGCGGGCTGCTCGTGCTGCTGCGGCTCGCCTACTTCGTCATCGAGTGGTGGGTGGAGCGCATCGTCGTCACCGACAAGCGCTTCATGCTGACGTCGGGCGTCTTCGAGACCAAGGTCGCGATGATGCCCATCAGCAAGGTCACCGACCTCACCTACGAGCGCACCGTGAGCGGACGCATGTTCGGCTACGGCACGCTCATCGTGGAGTCGGCAGGTCAGATCCAGGCCCTCAACCGCCTGGAGTTCCTGCCGGATCCCGAGGAGGTCTACGACGCCATCTCGGAGCTGACCTTCGGCGACAAGAAGGCGCAGGCCGAGCGCTTCTCGATGATCAAGGCACAGCGGGCCGCGCGCGGGAAGAAGATGGTCCCGTAGCGGAGCCGGTTTCCGGCGTCGTCCACACTGGACGACGTGGTCATCGATCTGCACACCCATTCGTCCGAGTCCGACGGCACCGACAGCCCCGCCGAACTGGTGAGGGCCGCGGCGCGAGCAGGCCTCGACGCGGTGGCGATCACCGACCACGACACCGCCGCCGGATGGGCAGAGGCCGTCGCGGCACTGCCACCCGGCCTGCGGCTGGTGCGCGGTGCCGAGCTCTCGTGCTCGTCGGCTGACGGCTACGGCCGCACCATCACCGTCCATCTGCTGGCGTACCTGTACGACCCGACGCACGCCATGCTGATGAAAGAGCAGTCCCGCCTGCGCGAGGAGCGGCGGCACCGCCTGCAGAAGATGGCCGAGATGATGCGAGCGGACGGGTTCCCGATCGACCCGGTCGACCTGATGTCCCGGCTGCCCTTCGACGCGCCGGCGGGCCGCCCGCACCTCGCCCAGGCGCTGATCCGCGCCGGGGTGGTCTCCTCCGTCGACGAGGCGTTCGCGACGTTCCTCACCGGCGGTCAGTACTACGTCGGCCGCACCGACACGCCCGTCGAGCGGGCGATCGAGATGATCGCCGAGGCCGGCGGTGTCACCGTGCTGGCGCACCCGTTCGCCCGGTCCCGCGGTCCCGTGGTCGCGCCGGCCGTGGTGCGGTCCCTCGCCGCCGCCGGTCTGGCCGGGGTCGAGGTCGACCACCCGGACCACGACCAGGAGACCCGGCGCTCGTTGCGGCTGCTGGCCGACGAGCTGGGCCTGATCGTCACCGGGTCGAGTGACTACCACGGCACGAACAAGACGGTCCGGCTCGGCGCGGAGACGACGGCGCCGGAGATGCTGGATGCTCTGGCCGCGAGGGCCACCGGTGGCGAGATCCTCGTCGGATAGGGCGGTGTGTTCGTGTTCGACCTGCGGCTGTTCATCGAGGCCACGATCACGCTCCTGGTGATCATGGACCCGCCGGGCACCGTGCCGGTGTTCCTGGGCCTGGTCGGCCGCAAGTCGCGGGAACAGCGCAAGCGGGCCGCGCGGCAGGGTGTGCTGGTGTCGTTCCTGGTGATCACGCTGTTCGCGGTCGCCGGCAACTCGATCCTGGCGTACATGCACATCGGCATCCCCGCGCTGCAGGGCGCGGGCGGGTTGCTGCTGTTGCTGATCGCCCTCGACCTGCTGACGGGCAAGGGCGCGACGAACCACCCCGAGGTCGAGGACGTCAACATCGCGCTCGTGCCGCTGGGGACGCCGCTGCTGGCCGGGCCGGGCGCCATCGCGGCGACGATCGTGTTCGTGCGCCAGGCCGACGGCGCTCTCGGCTCCTACCTGGCCCTGGCCGCGGCCATCGTGGCCGTGCACCTGGTGCTGCTGGGGACGCTGCGGTCCGCCGGTCTGCTGATCAAGGTGTTCCGGGAGAGCGGCATCCTGCTGATGGCCAAGATCGCCGGTCTGCTGCTGGCCGCGATCGCCGTGCAGCTCGTGGCCTCCTCGGTGCAGGGCTTCATCACCGCGGGCGGCCAGCCGTGACCACCTTCAGCGCTCGATGCGCGCCGTGTCGCCGTCGATGACGATGGGGCGCTCGATCAGGCTCGGGTTGGCGACCAGGTGCGCGATCCACCGGGCGCGGTCGTGCTCCAGGCCCTCCGGGTAGGCGGTCTCCTTCCTGCGCGCGATCTCCCACGGCTGTTTGCCCAGCAGTTCGAGGACCCGGTCGAGCTCCTCCGCCGTGGGCACGTCCTCCAGGTAGCGGCGCTCGGTGTAGGCGATACCGGCCTCGTCGAGGCGTTGCTTGGCGGCGCGGCTCTTGGAACAGCGCGGGTTGTGCCAGATCTCCATGCCCCTCATCTTCTGTCAGGGGTGCTGGGTAACTTGGTCCGGGTGGAACAACTCGGCTTCGACTTCGGTGTTCAGCCCCGCCGGCTGGTGCGCGTCACGCCGGCGAAGCTCGCGACGTGGACGGACTGCCCGCGCCGCTACCGGATGACCTACCTCGACCGGCCCACGCCTCCGCGAGGCGGTGCCTGGGCGCACAACACGCTGGGCGCGGTCGTGCACAACGCCCTGAAGGCCCTCTTCGACCTGCCGCCGGACCGCCGCACCCCCGACCAGGCCGTGGCGCTCGTGAACCGGCAGTGGAAGTCGGAGGGCTTCCGCGACGTCGACCAGGCCGCCGAGTACCGGTCGCGCGCCGAGGGCTGGGTGCACGACTACGTGGCCTCGCTGGACGTCGCCTTCGAACCGCTCGGCGTCGAGCGCTGGGTGTCGTCGCCGACCGAGCGCATCGTGGCCGAGGGCCGCGTCGACCGCATCGACTACCGCGACGGCGAGCTGGTGATCGTCGACTACAAGACCGGCCGCCACGTCCTGACCTCCGACGACGCCCGCGGCTCGCAGGCGTTGGCCCTGTACGCGCTGGCCGCGCGCCGGACGTTGCGCAAGCCGTGCCGGCGCGTCGAGCTGCACCACCTGCCGTCGGGCTCGGTGGCGGTGTGGGAGCACACGGAGGAGTCGCTCGCCCGGCACGTGCGGCGGGCGGAGGAAGCGGCGGACGAGATCGACCTGGCCTCGGAGACGCTGAAGGCGGGCGGCGACCGGGAGGTGCTGTTCCCGCCGGTGGTGGGGCGGCAGTGCCAGTGGTGCGACTTCCGGCGGAGCTGCCCCGAGGGGCAGGCGGCGGCACCCTCGTTGGAGCCCTGGGCGCTGCTGGCGCCGTGAGCGCGTTGGGACTTTTGCCGTAGCGGGCCTGGAGCCGATCGGGTTGTCACTGCCTGCGAGCCGCTGTGCCCGTAGGGTGGCTGGAGTGGAAGTGGAAGCAGCAAAGCGTTCTTCGCGGACGTACGGAGTCTTGCGCGCGGTGAGCGGTGTGCTCGCGGTGGGCATGGTGCTGCTGGCCCTGGCGAACATCGGCGTCCAGTTCTACGCGAACTCCCGCGATCTGCCAGGTCCCGGCATGCTGTCGGTGGTCTCCCACGTCGTGGCCGCCCTGCTCGTCGTCGCCGGGCAGATCGTGGCGGACCGGTACGCGGACTGGAAGGCGCCGGTGTCGTCTTCGGCCGTCCTGCTCGTGACCGGCGCGACCCTCTGGACCTTTTGGTGGGCGTGATTCACCCGGATGCCGCAGTCCGCGTGCTAACCCTTCGACCCGCCGCGACGACGTCCTGGGCACCAGTCACGTCGAGCGAGGTCGGTCATGGCGCGCAACCTCAACCCCATCCAGTTCCTCACCAACACCGATGGCAACGGTGACCCGGTACCGGCGAACCCGGCGGTCGAGTCGCCCGCGTTCAGCATCACCAAGGTCCTGACGGCGGGGTCGCTCGTCGTCACCCCGATCGCCACGGCGGTCGCCGAGTTCGCGTCCGGCGGCAGCCTCCAGGCGGGGCACTACGTGGCGCTGTCCCTCGGCCTGCTCGGCTTCCTCGCCATCGCGAGCTCCGCGGACGTGATCGCGCGAGCGATCTCGACGAGGAAGAGCGACAGCGGCACGGCTGGCCAGCGCGACACGGCCAACCTCATCCCGTTCGACCAGCCGTTGCCGGGCTCGCTGATCGCCGGTGGCACCAGCCCCAACGTGCACGTCCTCGCGGCCACCGGTGGGTCGAAGGCCTACTTCCTGGTCAGGAGGGACGACGACGCGCTGGAGTGGCTGCCGGCCACCGCGGTCAGCCTGCGCAGCCGGTAGGAGCGGGCGGGCAGGTCCCGTGGCTCCGGAGCGGCCCGCCGCACGACACCGTGCCGCCATCGGGACCGGGTTCATGCCGGGCGCGGAGTCCACCGCGGTGACGCCGAACTGATGCCGGTTCGACCTTCCGCCGTGGTGCGTCCCCGCTTACAGTGTGCACTCGATCCGCTTGGGGAGGCGGAGACGCGAGGCGGGGGAACCCGTGGCGGTGGGGGATGTTGTCGGCGCGCGCCGGAACTCGGTCGCGTTGCCGGTTCCGGTGTTGCTCGTGGTGGCGGGGCTCGCCGCCGCGGTGGTCGCGCAGGGCGGGTACTACCTGCCGGGCAGGGTGCTGTCCGGGCTGCTCGTCGGGGTCGCCGTCGTGCTCGCCCGGCCGAAGCCCACCGCGCTGGCGGCGCTGGGCGGAGCGTTCGCCGCGTGGGCCGTGCTGCGCGGCGTGATCGAGGGCGACGTGCTGGCGGCGGTGCCCGCGGTGGCCGCGGCCGGGGTGTTCGTCGGTGCGGTTCTCGTTGCGGCACAAGCTGATCTGGCGCAACGGGAGTTGCTGGCCACCGTTGTCGCCGGCGTCGGGGCGCTCGTCGGGTTCACCGGCTGGGTGGCCGTGGTGTTCCGCGTGCCGTCGTGGACGACGGTCGCGGAGGGGCTGCTGCGCGCGGCGTCGACCCTGACCTACCCGAACGCCGCCGCCGCGGTGATGGCCGCGGCCGTCGTGGTGTCGCTGGTCCTGCGGCCTTCGCCGCTCACCTCCGTCATGAGCTTCCTGCTCTGCGTGGGAGTCGGCGCGACGATGAGCCGTGCCGCGGTGATCGCGCTCGCGGCGGGCTTGGTGGTGCTGTGCGTGTTCTCCGGCTTCCAGAAGACGGTCGCCGCCGCGGCGCCGCCGTTGCTCGGGGCCGGTGTCGCCCTGGCGGCGTTGCTGCCGTCGCTGCGGGTCGCCGACGAGCCGCGGCCGGTGCTCGCCGTCGGCGGACTGGTCGTGGGCGCCCTGGTGGCGCTGGTGCTGCCCCGGCTCGGCCGGTTCCTGGTGCCGGTCACGGTGCTGCTGGCGGCCGGTGGCGGGGTGGCCCTGGTCGTCTTCGCGGACCGGCTGGCCACGCGGGTCTCGTTCAGCTCACCGGACCGCGCCCAGGCCACCGGCGCCGCGCTGGAGCTGGTCGCGCGGATGCCGGTGCTCGGCGCCGGGCCGGGAAATGGATCTTTTTTCTTCCAGCGGGGCAACGAGGGCACTCGCTTCATGCGTTATGTGCACAACGAGTACCTCCAGGTGCTCGTCGAGCTCGGGCTCGTCGGGCTGGTGCTGGCGCTGGGGGTTGTCGTCTGCGTGCTGGTCGCGATGTGGCGAGGACGCGGGACGCCGTTGTGGGCGGGGGCGATGGCGGCTGTCGTCGTCGTGCTGGTGCACAGCGGTTTCGACTTCCTCTGGCACCTGCCCGTCGTGCTCGTCGTCGCCGGCCTCTGCGCCGGTCTGGGGTTTCCGTCCACGAGGGACGGAATGGTTGAGGGGACAGTCGGATGAAGAAGTTCACCGGGGGCAAGGCGCTTGCGGTCGTCGCCGTCGCGGGTGGCGCGGTGCTCGCGTCCATCGCGCCGGTCATGGCGGACGTGAGCGCGCAGTCGCCCTCCGCGGGCGCGATCAGAGTCGAGTCGCCCGCGAAGTGGAAGGCGTGGGGCGCGGCGATCGAGGTCCAGCTGACCTACGCGTGCCCGGCGGGTCACCAGGGTCACCTCAACGTCACCGTCAACCAGGCCGTGCTCGGCGGTGTGGCGGTCGGCAACACGTACAAGGAGATCACCTGCACCGGTGGGTTCGAGACCACCGCGGTGAACGTGACGGCGAACGAACGCGCGTTCCGCTGGGGCAGCGCTTTCGCGAAGTCGGAACTGCGCACCTACCAGAACGGCAACGCCGCGAGGGACGAGCGCGAGATCCAGATCGTCCCGTGATCCGGTGGCCTGGCTGACCACCCGGTCATGAGGCCAGCCAGGCCCGCCAGGTCGGCAGCAGGGTGGCGATGAGCTCGCCGGGCGCCTCGGTGTTCGGCGAGTGCATGACGCCGGGCAGCACCGCGAAGTCGGCGTCGAGCCGCTCGGCCATGTCGCGCTGGGCGGCAGGCGTCCACGCGTCGTCCGAGTCGCCGCACACCACGAGGCACGGGATTCCGGACGTGCGCAGCGCCCGGCTCAGCTTGGCGACCTGGTCCGGCTCGTGGCGCAGGCCGTTGCCCATGCCGAGCAACGCCGCGGCCGGCGACTTGAGGAACCTGGCGCGGTAGAAGTCCTTCAGCTCCTGCGGGAGCACCGCCCACGCCGGGTTCTGCGAGGCCCGCAGCTCGTTCAGCTTCTGGGCGCCCTCGACGCCCTGCTCGGCCAGCACGTGCTCGCCGACCTCCAGAGCCGTGCGGCGCTCGCCGGCGGGAAGCTCCGCCGGGCCCGACGACATCAGCGTGAGACCGGCGAGCGGAGCGCCCGCGAAGACGGCGGCCCGGCACACCAGGCCGCCGTAGGAGTGGCCGAGCAGCAGGACTTTGCGGCCGTCCGCGGCGATCTTCCCGATCAGCTCGGCGACCACCGACCCCAGCGGGCCCGGCCGGTAGAGGGCCTCGTCGTCGGGGCCCTCCGAGTCCTGCTGGCCGGGCAGGTCGATCGCGACGACCTCGAACCCCGCGTCCGCGATCGGGTCGATCACCGGGGCGAAGTCCTCTTTGGAACCCGTGTAGCCCGGCACGAGCAGTGCCGTCGTGCGCATCGCGTCGTCGCCGGCGGCGGGCGCCCGCAGCGCCGCGATCGTGCCGTAGCGGCCCGGCAGGTCGATGCGTTGCGCCCGGTGCGGGCTGATCTGCGAGTGCACGGGGGAACTATCGCAGCGCGACCAGGGTTTCGCCACGCTGCTCGAGCACGACCGGACCGGCGGTGGCGAGCTGCACGGGGCCGGTGTGGCCGTCGCGGTCGATCCGGATCGTGCCCACGACGGCGCCCGTGGCCTGCTCGTGGACCCGCAGGCCCTCCCGCACCGGGATGACCGCGCGGCCGGCGAGCGTCGTGCCGGCGCCCAGCGCGCCCTCGGCGGTCCACTGTGGAGTGAGCGTGTCGAGCGACAGGGCGATCGTCCTGGAGCCGGAGAACCAGAAGACGTGGGTCTTGGTGGAGAACGAGCGGGCCACGTGGTTCGGCGGCTCGGTGAAGTCCGCCTCCGGCACGTCGATCGGCGCCTCGGCGACCTGCGCGCCGCTCTCGGCGTCGAAGACGACGATCCGGCTCGGGCGGGGCATGGCGACCGCGACGAGCTTGTCGGTGACGGCCACGACCTGGGCGTTCTCGCTGCCGGCCAGGACGCTCGCGAACACCTTCGGCTCGTCGGACTTGTCCGGGTTCGGCTTGATCACCGAGATCCGGTCGGAGCTGTCGTCCGGGCAGCGCTCGATCAGCGCGAACTTGCCGGACGTCACCGCGACCGAGCCGTAGGTGCACCCGGCCCGCGGCTGCTTGCCGGGGTTCACGATCGCGCGCAGGGTGCCGTACTCGAGCGAGCGCACCAGGTCGTCGCGCCGGTAGACCTCGATGAACTTCGAGCCGGTGGTGATGAGGTGCGAGCCCTCGTTGAGCAGTGCCGTTCCCGGTTCCGCGTCGCCGTTGCGCTGTGCCCGGCGCTCGCCGGTGATGCCGTCGAGCGAGGTGAGCTCCGAGCAGTTCGTGCCCTTCGAGTACAGGGCCATGGCGCGGCCCCAGCCCGTGCTCACCACGCACAGCGGCAGGTCGCGCTCGTAGGTCCACCGCACTTCGCCGGTCAGCGGGTCGCGCCCGTGGACCGTGCCGCCGTCGCCGGTGACGACCGTCGACGGCTTCTCCTCGCCGGTCTCCTTCGACGGGGTCCGCACGACCACGGGGGACTGCGACGCCCCGCTGGCGGCCCGCCACACCTCGGCGAGCGTCGGGGGCAGCGTGGCCACCTCGGGCAGCGGCTCCCACGACGACGGCCCGGTGACCGACGTCGTGGCGCGAGCATCGCTGAACGCCCAGGTCAGCACGGCGGCGACGACCGAGACCACGGCGATCAGCGCGACCGCGACGAAGTCGGCGCGGGTGCGCCAGGACCGGGCGGGCGGGCGGGGCGCGGCGGGCTCTGGCTCGTGCGCGGGCTCGTCGAGGACGTCCTCGACCTCGGTGACGTCGGAACCGGGGGACGACATGTGATCAGTCTGCCGAAGGAGCGGCCTGTTCGGCAGAGGTTCGGCGACGACGACGCCGGCGAGGCTTGTCCGACGCGGTCTTGTCGGAGGACTCGGAAGCCTGCGCCTCCGCCTGCTCACCGTCCTGGGCGACGCCGCCGCGGCTGCGCGTGCGCGAGCGGGAGCGCTTCGGGCGCGTCTCCTCGTTCGCCTCCGGCGCCTGCTCCGCGCCGCCGGGGGCGGAGCCGGAGCCCGTGCGGCGACGGCGCTTGTTGCGCTTGCCGGTGTCGAGGTTCTCCTCCTCCTCGGCGTCGAGGCCCGCGCGGGTGCGGTGGCTCAGCGGCAACCGGCCCGTGGAACCGGACGGGATGCCCAGGTCCGCGAACAGGTGGTCCGACGTCGAGTAGGTCTCCACCGGCAGCGGCTGACCGAGGCCGAGCAGGTCGTTGACCGACTGCCAGCGCGCCGTCTCGTCCCAGTCGACGAACGTGACGGCGACACCCGTGCGCCCGGCACGGCCCGTGCGGCCGATGCGGTGGACGTAGGTCTTCTCGTCCTCGGGGCACTGGTAGTTGATGACGTGCGTCACGTCGTCGATGTCGATGCCGCGTGCCGCGACGTCCGTGGCCACCAGCACGTCGACCTTGCCCGCCCGGAACGCCCGCAGCGCCTTCTCGCGCGCGCCCTGGCCCAGGTCGCCGTGCACCGCGGCGGCGGCGAACCCGCGCTCGGTCAGGTCGTCCGCCACCTTCTGCGCGGTGCGCTTGGTGCGGGCGAACACCATCGTCAGACCCCGGTCGCGGGCCTGCAGCACGCGGGCCAGCATCTCCGGCTTGTCCATCGAGTGCGCCCGGTAGACGAACTGGGAGGTGTTCTCGTGCGTCTGGCCGGCGTCGTTCTCCTCGGCGCGGATGTGCGTCGGCTGGTTGAGGAACGTGCGGGCCAGCGTGATGATCGGACCCGGCATGGTCGCCGAGAACAGCATGGTCTGCCGCTCGTCGGGAACCATGACGAGGATGCGCTCGATGTCGGGCAGGAAGCCCAGGTCGAGCATCTCGTCGGCCTCGTCCAGCACCAGCATGCGGACCTTGCCGAGCACCAGGTGGCGCTGCTCGGCCAGGTCGAGCAGGCGGCCGGGCGTGCCGATGACGACGTCGACGCCCTTGCGGAGCTGCGCGATCTGCCGCTCGTAGGGGATGCCGCCGTAGATGGCGGCGACCCTCACCCCGAGGTGCTTCGCCGCGGCGGTCAGGTCGTGCGAGACCTGCAGGCACAGCTCACGGGTGGGGACGACGACGAGGGCCTGCGGGGTGCCGTCGCCGGGCAGGTCGATGCGGTGCAGCAGCGGCACGCCGAAGCCGAGGGTCTTGCCGGTGCCGGTGCGCGCCTGGCCGATGACGTCGTCACCGGCGAGCGCGATGGGGAGCGTGAGCTCCTGGATGGCGAAGGTGCGTTCGATGCCGGCTTCGCCGAGCGCCTTGACGATCTCCTCGCGAACGCCGAGCTCGGCGAACGTCGGGGACTCGGTGTGCACCGGCGCGTCGGCCAGCAGGGGGTGCGATGTGTCTTCCACGGGGGCGCCGGTCTCGCTGTGCTCCAGTTCGACCGGGTCCAGATGTGCTTCTACTTCAGCGGTCAGGGTGATCAGCCTCTCTCGTACCAAGCGCGTACGAGCCCTGGCCGGGCCTCTCGACCGCGCTTGGGAACCAGCTGCGGGAAAGGTGTACGCGCACCATTCGTGCGCCTGCCCAAAAAATTCTGGGACACGGCGGTTCGTCACACTCGTCACGCCGGGCGTCCGCCCCCATTCTACCTGGCAAGACGCGATTCACCACCCGGTGCGGCGAATACGACCCCCACCGCGGCGCCGCGGCGCTCACGAGGACGCCTCGCCGCACCGCCCCCACGTCCGCTTATGCGTGATATCGGGGTGCGGGGACGGCACCGCGATTCGTCCGGGATCGGGCCGATCGGAACGTGACTCCCGACGGCGCCGCACTAGGCTTCCCGACCATGGGTGTTGCGGAGGGTGTTGTCGATCTTCTGGGCGCGCTCGCGTACGGCGAGCTCTCGGCCTTCGACCGGATGACGGAGGACTCGCGCACGGCGCCGACATTGGCGGGGCGCGCGGCGCTGGCGCAGATGGCCGCCGCCGAGATCGGCCACTTCACGCTGTTGCAGAACCACCTGGCCGCCGAGGGCATCGCCGTCGAGGACGCGATGGCGCCGTTCGTGCAGGGCTTCGACGCGTTCCACGAGTCGACCAGCCCCAAGTCGTGGCTCGAGTCGCTCGTGAAGGCGTACGTCGGCGACGGGCTCGCCGCCGACTTCTACCGGGAGGTCGCCGAGTGGCTGGACGCGCCGACCAAGGAGCTGGTCCTCGCCGTGCTGGCCGACACGGGTCACTCGGCGTTCGCTGAGCGCGAAGTCCTGGCCGCCGTCGAGTCCGATCCGCGGGTGCGCGACCGGCTCGCGCTGTGGGGCCGGCGGCTGCTCGGCGAGGCGTTGACGCAGGCCCAGTACGTGGTGGCGGAGCGGGACGGCCTGTCGGAGCTGATCGTGCGGGGGTCGGGCGACCTCGCCGGGATCGGGCAGCTCTTCCGCCGGCTCCAGCAGTCGCACGCGCGGCGCATGACGCAGCTCGGCTTGGGCTAGGTAGGCTCGGTCCTAGATTTTTCTCTTGAGCACGGAGGTCAGCGTGGAGGTCAGGATCGGCGTCGCGGACAGCCCGCGGGAACTCGTCGTGACCAGTGAGCTCAACCCGTCCGAGGTCGAGGCTCTGGTGGCGGACGCGGTGTCCGGCAAGTCCAGCGTGCTGTCGCTGGTGGACGCCAAGGGTGCGCGGTTCGTCGTGCCCGCTGGCCGCGTCGCGTACGTGGAGATCGGCCCGCAGGACTCGCGCAGGGTCGGGTTCGGCGCCTGAGCCGTACGGCGAAGAAGAGCCCCGGTCGTGATGACCGGGGCTCTTTCGCTGTTCGGCGGGTTTCCGCTGTTCAGCGGCTTGCCGTGCTCGGCGGTCCAGTGCTGGGCGGGCTCAGTGCTGGGCGGGTTCAGTGCTGGGCGGGTTCCTCGATCCGGTACGGCGGTGTCGAGATGCCGCCGACCCGGTAGCGGCCCCACGGGTCCTGGTCGGTCAGCGTGCCCTCCGCCTGCCCGGTGGGGGTGCGCAGCAGCGCGGTCCGCGCTCCGCCCTCGACCCGGCTCGTGACCTCGTCGTTGGCCTTCACGCGGCCGTACCAGTGGTAGCGGCCGTCGATCGGCTGGAAGTAGCCCCGCAGCTCCACGTCCACGGCCACCTCGTCGGAGCCGAAGACCAGGGTTGCCGGACCCGTGTAGCCCTCTTCGTCGTGCTCGTGCTCGCTCATCAGTCCACCAATCGCAGCGGGGTGAGTGGCCGTTCCGGGTCCGCCTGGATGCCACCGGAGCGCAACAGCCCGTCGATGGCGTGCCAGATGATCGTGGCGAGGTAGTCGCTGAGGTTCTCGCGGGACATGGTCTGGCGGTCGAGCCACCAGTCGCCCGCGTTCTGCACCATGCCGACGAGCGCGTGCGCCCACGGCTCGGCGCCGCCGGAGTCCATGTCGAAGGCGCGCAGGTAGTCGCCGAGGATCCGGGCGAGGGTCGAGGCGATGAGGTCCTTGTCCTCCTGCACCACGTCCTTCTCGACCGGGCGGTCCACGAAGGACCCCTTGACCACGAACCGGTACAGGTTCGGGTTGTCCTCGATCACCGAGAGGTAGGCGTCGACGATGCGCCGGATGCGCTCGCGGATCGGGCCGTCGGCGGCGAGCGCGGGACCCATCCGGTCCATCAGCAGCTCGGTCGCCTTCTGGCCCACGGCGAGGTAGAGGTCCGACTTGTCGGTGAAGTGCCGGTAGAGCACGGGCTTGCTGACGCCCGCCTCCGCGGCGACGTCCTCCATGCCGACGTCGGGGCCCTTCCTGGCCACGGCGGCGATCGTGGCCTCCACGAACTCCGCCCTGCGCTGCTCGCGATGACCCTTCCACCGCTCACGTCGCGCGTCCGGCCCCTTGACAGTGCGTGCCATGTGACGCACGCTACCAGAAGTAACCGTTACCTAAAGTAACACTTACCGGGGAGGGCAACCGATGAGGGTCGCCGATCGGGAGAAGACAGCGGAGCGGCTGCTCAAGTCGTCCGCGGAGAAGTTCTACGACCCTGAGGTGGACATCGACTGGTCCGCACCTCTGGTGGAGGGCCTCTTCTACATCCCTGAACAGCGCATTTCGCTCTACGGCACCCCGATGTACGACTCGCTGACGCCCGAGCAGCGCATCGAGCTGTCCAAGCACGAGCTCGCGTCCATCGCGTCGGTGGGCCTGTGGTTCGAGCTGCTGCTCATGCAGATGCTGGTGAAGGTCGTCTACAACACCGACCCGACCACGCGGCACGCCCAGTACGCGCTCACCGAGGTCGCCGACGAGTGCCGGCACTCGACGATGTTCGCGCGCCTGGTCGAGCGGGTCGGCTGCCCGGCGTACGGGCCGACCAGGCACACGCACCGGCTGGGCAAGCTGCTGCCGGTCATCGGTTACGGCCCCGCGATGTACGGCTCGATCCTGGTCGCCGAGGAGATCCTCGACCGCCTGCAGCGCGAGGCGATGAACGACGAGACCGTCCAGCCGATCGTGCGGATGGTGAACCGCATCCACGTGCTGGAGGAGGCTCGCCACGTGCGGTTCGCGCGCGAGGAGCTGCAGCGCGGCATGGCGGAGCTCAAGGGCTACGAGAAGCCCTACCAGAAGTGGCTCATCGGGTACGTGTCGATGATGATCACTCGCGCGATCATCAACCCGCGGGTCTACGCGGCCGTGGGGCTGGACGTGCGCGAGGCGCACCGCCAGGCGCTGGCCAACCCGAAGTTCCAGGAGACCATCCGCTGGTCGGGGGAGCGGATCATGTCGTTCCTGGACGATGCCGGACTCGTCGGAAAGCCGGGGATGCGCTCGTGGCGCCGCTCGTTCTTGATCGGCTGAACGTCGTCACGTCCGGACCGGCCGGCTCGGACGTGACCGCCGTCCTGCTGCACGGCTGGACCATGGACCTGACCACGTGGGACCGCGTGGCCGCGGCGTTGCCGGGGCGCGTGGTCCGCTACGACGTGCGCGGCCACGGCAGGTCGTCGGGCTGCACGGGGTCGATCTCCGAGCTGGCCGACGACCTCGCGGCCGTGATCGAGGCGCACGCGCCCACCGGGCGGCTCGTGCTGGCCGGGCACTCGCTGGGCGGCATGACGATCATGGCGCTGGCCGAGCAGCGCCCCGAGCTGTTCGAGCGCGTCGCGGGAGTGGCCCTCGTCGCCACGTCGTGCGGTGACCTGCCTCCGCTGAGCGGGCTGGAACGGCTCGCCGGGCGCTGGCTCGCCAAGCGGGCCAAGGTCGGGTTCGGCCGCCTGATCGCGCCGGGCCTGCGGGTCACGTTCGGCCGCCGGCCGCGCTGGGCCGACGTGCGCGCCGCCGCGATGATGGCCGGGAACACGTGCGGGGAGGCGTTCGTCGGGATCCGCCGGGAGCTGACGCTGCACCAGCGCAAGGAAGCGCTGGCGGTGCTGTCGGACGTCCCCACCGTGGTGATGGCGGGGTCCTGGGACGTTCTGACGCCCATGCGGCATTCGCGGGTGCTCGCCGAGGCGTTGCCGTCGGCCGAGTTCGTGATCTACCCGAGGACCGGGCACATGCTGCCGCTGGAACGGCCTGAGGACGTCGCGAGGCGGATAGCCGCGCTGATGTGACCAGGTGTAGGGGCCCTCGCCGCGGCGAGGCCCCTACATCGTTGTCAGTGCTGGAGCGGGAAACCGCCGCCGATGCCGCGCCACGCCAGGTTGGAGATCAGCGCGACCGCGTCCTCCTTGGGCACCCGCCGGTTGTCCGCGAGCCACGACCGGGCGGTGACCTGCGAGAGCCCGACCAGCCCGACGGCCAGCAGGCGCGCCCGCTCCGGGTCGAGGCCGGCGTCGGCGGTGATGGTGTCGGTGATCGCGTCGACCGAGTCGGTGGTCGCGCGCTCGACGGCCTGCTGCACGGCGGGCTCGGAGCGCAGGTCGGACTCGAAGACCATCCGGAACGCCTGGCCCTCGCCGTCCACGAAGTCGTAGAACGCGGCCACGGCGGCGCGCACGCGCAGCTTGTTGTCCGTCGTGGACCCGATGGCGGCGCGGACCCGGCCGACCAGCTCGTCCACATGGGACTCGAGCAGGGCCATGTACAGCTCGAGCTTGCCGGGGAAGTGCTGGTACAGCACCGGCTTGGACACGCCCGCGCGCTCCGCGATCTCGTCCATCGCCGCGGCGTGGTAGCCGTTGGTGACGAACACGTCCTGCGCCGCTGCCAGCAGTTGCGCGCGGCGGGCGGTGCGCGGCAGTCGAACGCCCCTGCCTGCGGGTGCGCTCTGCGCCGTCTCCGTCATGGTGCCTCCAGCACGAGTTATCCAGCCGTCGGGGAGGGGTTGCCTCACCGAGGCGTGAGCGCAACCTTACTCGCTGGTAGCCGACATCCGGGAACCATCTTCGGCTTCTTTCCCGCATCCTGGTCTGGTGAGCACGCTGATTCCCGCCCCGCTGTCCACGGTCGCGCTCCCACCGCTGGACACGTCGCAGGCGCCGTGGCCAGGTGAGTTCCACCGGATCGACGACCACGAGGTGCACGTCAGAGCCACGCCGGGCGACGGGCCGCCCGCCGTCTACGTGCACGGGCTCGGCGGGTCCGCGACCAACTGGACCGACCTCGCCGCCCAGCTGCGCGAACACGTCAGCGGGCACTCGATCGACCTGCCCGGCTTCGGCCGCTCCGAGCCGATCGAGGGCTACGACTTCAGCCTCACCACGCACGCCCGCACGGTGGTCAAGTACCTCGAGACCTTCGGCGAACCCGTGCACCTGTTCGGCAACTCCATGGGCGGCGCGATCTCGGTCATCACCGCCGCGACCAGGCCGGACCTGGTCAGGACGCTCACGCTCGTCTCGCCGGCGGTGCCCGACCTCAGGCCGCGCCTGGACCGCATGTCGGACCCGCGGATGGCGCTCGCGGTCCTGCCGATCATCGGGCCGAGGGTGCGCCGGGAGCTCGCGAAGCTGTCTCCGCACGAGCGCACCCGGCAGATGCTCGAGCTGTGCTTCGCCGACCCGAGCCTGGTGCCCGACCACCGCATCGAGGAGTCGATCAGGGAGAACGAGGAGCGGGCCCGGCAGCGGTGGGCGAGCCAGGCGCTCAACCGCAGCACGTTCGGGCTGATGCAGAGCTGGCTCCTGCCGGGACCGAGGTCGCTGTGGCGGACGCTGCCGCTGGTCAAGGCGCCGACGCTGGTCCTGTGGGGCGAGAACGACCGGCTCGTCAGCGTGCGCAAGGCACCCCGCACGGCGCGGCTGCTGCCCAAGGGCCGGCTGCTGGTGCTCCCGCGCACCGGGCACGTCGCCCAGATGGAGCGGCCCGCGACCGTCGCCAGGGCCGTGCTGGGCATGTGGGAGGCGGTCGACCGCGGCACCTGGTGAGCGGCGAAGGCCGCACGGGCCGTGTGCGATCCTGGGGGGCGTGAATCGCGCCCCCGAGCGAGGACGTTCTGCTCCGCCCGCTGACCGCTACCGTCGCGGCGAGCGCCGGACCAGCGCGGAACCGCTCGCGGCCGCCTGGGAGCCGGAAGGCGCCACCGCGCCCCGGCGCGCCCCGCAGCGCCGCGGCGTGCGGCGGCTCGTCGCCAGCTACGGGTGGCGCATCTACGCGATCCCGGTCCTGCTCGTGCTGACCGCGCTCGTGGTCCTCGACACGGTCCAGCCGAAGACGCCGGGGATCGGCGGGGGCGGCGGCACGAACGCCGCCGAGACGCCCGTGAGCACGCCGGAGGCACCCCCGTCCGAGCTGCCCGCGAAGAAGCCGGACCTGAAGATCCCGACCGCGGAGCTGCCCGCCGGTCCGGACTTCTCGCAGGACGGCGTCGGCACGTTCAAGGTGGTCGCCGGCAGCGGTCCCCGCGTCGGCGAGGGGAACGCGCCGAAGTTCCGCAGGTACGCGATCGCGATCGAGGACGGCGTGAAGCCCGCCGACTACAACGACGACGCGGCGGCGTTCGCGCGCACGGTCGAGGGGATCCTGTCCGACCCGCGCAGCTGGATCGGCACCAAGCAGGTCGCGCTGCAACGGGTGGAGGCGAACCAGAACCCGGACTTCGTCGTGGCGCTGACCACCACGAAGACGACCCACACGCTCTGCGGCAAGGAGATCCCGTTCGAGACCTCCTGCTACCACCCGCCGACCGAGCGCGTGGTCATCAACGTCGCCCGCTGGGTGCGCGGCGCCATGGCCTACGGCTCGGACCTGGCCGGGTACCGCACCTACGTGATCAACCACGAGGTCGGTCACGCCCTGGGCAGCCAGCACGCGCCCTGTCCGGAGAACGACGCCCCGGCCCCGGTGATGATGCAGCAGACGTTCGGCGTCTCGAACGACTTCGTGTCGCAGCTCAACGCGGGCCAGGACGTCGTGCCGGCCGACGGCAAGGTGTGCAAGCCGAACGCGTTTCCCGCAGGCTGAGACGGCTTTCCAACGGGGAAGAGCCGAGGCAGGGTAGACGTTGTCTCGGACACGGAGACATTCGTCGAGGAGGATGAGCATGGCGCTTCCGCCGCTCGTTGAGCCAGCCGCGGAGCTGACCAAGGAAGAAGTCGCGCGGTACAGCCGGCACCTGATCATCCCGGACGTCGGGGTGGACGGGCAGAAGCGGCTGAAGAACGCGAAGGTGCTCGTCGTCGGCGCGGGCGGCCTGGGCAGCCCGGCACTGCTGTACCTGGCCGCGGCCGGGGTCGGCACGCTCGGCGTCGTCGACTTCGACGTCGTGGACGAGTCGAACCTGCAGCGCCAGGTCATCCACGGCCAGTCCGACGTCGGCCGTCCCAAGGCGGAGTCCGCGCGCGACTCGGTCGCCGAGATCAACCCGTTCGTGAAGGTCGTCCTGCACCAGACGCACCTGAACTCCGAGAACGCGCTGGAGATCTTCCGCGACTACGACCTGATCCTCGACGGCACGGACAACTTCGCCACGCGCTACCTGGTGAACGACGCCGCGGTGCTGCTGGGCAAGCCGTACGTGTGGGGTTCGATCTTCCGGTTCGAGGGCCAGGTCAGCGTCTTCTGGGAGGACGCCCCGAACGGCCAGGGCCTCAACTACCGCGACCTCTACCCGGAGCCGCCGCCTCCCGGCATGGTCCCCTCCTGCGCCGAGGGCGGCGTGCTGGGCGTGCTGTGCGCGTCGATCGGCTCGATCATGGTCACCGAGGCGATCAAGCTGCTCACGGGCATCGGCGACCCGCTGCTGGGCCGCCTGATGGTCTACGACGCGCTGGAGATGAGCTACCGGACCATCAAGATCCGCAAGGACCCGGCGTCGCCGAAGATCACCGAGCTGATCGACTACGAGGCGTTCTGCGGTGTCGTGTCCACGGACGCGCAGCAGGCGGCCGCGGGCAACACGATCACGCCGCTCGAGCTCAAGCACAAGCAGGAGTCCGGTGAGGACTTCCTGCTGGTGGACGTCCGCGAGCCGCACGAGTACGAGATCGTGAAGATCCCCGGCTCGGTGCTGATCCCGAAGGACCGGATCCTCTCGGGTGAGGCGTTGTCGGAGCTGCCGCAGGACAAGCCGCTGGTGCTGCACTGCAAGTCCGGCGCGCGGTCGGCCGAGGCGCTCGCGGCGCTGCACAAGGCAGGGTTCTCCGACGCCGTCCACGTCGGTGGCGGCGTGCTGGCGTGGGCCCGCGAGGTCGATCCCAGCCTGCCGACGTACTAGCGGTGATGAGTGCTTTCGGGTGCTCAGCGGCCCGAAAGCACTCATGATCCGTTGCACTGTTCGGGTGGTGGGGTGAATCACCGCGTGTCGCGGTCCACCACCCGGACGGTCTAGCCGGGTAGCGTGCCCGATCGTGACCCGCACCCCCGAACCGCCCCCAGCGCACGTGCGTGCGGCGTTCGGGGCACGTGACGCCGAACCGGAGCTCATCGACGGCGGCCCCGCGTGGCGCTGCGGTGACGCGACGATCCGGCCGGCGCCCAAGCCGGCCGAGGCCACCTGGATCGCCAAGACCCTCGACGGCCTGAACGTGCCGAACCTGCGCGTCGGCCGTCCGCTGCGGTCCACCGACGGCCGGTACGTCGTCGGCGGCTGGTCGGCCACCAAGTTCCTCGCCGGCCGGGCCGAGCCGCGCCACGACGAGGTCATCTCCGTCGCCCAGCGCCTGCACCAGGCCACGGCCGGGCTGCCGAGACCCCGGTTCCTCGACACGCGCACCGACGTGTTCGCCGTCGCCGACCGCAAGGCGTGGGGCGAGGAGGACGTGCCGCTCGACGCCGAGCTCGGCGGCCGCCTGTTCGACCTGCTGATGGAGACCCGCAAGCCGCTCGACCTCAAGCCGCAGGTCGTGCACGGCGACCTGTTCGGCAACGTGCTGTTCGCGGGCAACGCCCCACCGGCCGTCATCGACTTCACCGCGTACTGGCGCCCCGCCGAGTGGGCCGCGGCCGTGATCGCGGTGGACGCCGTCGCCTGGGGCGGCGCGGACGCCGGGCTGTTCCAGCGCTGGAGCCACCTCGACGAGTGGACGCAGGTGCTGGTGCGCGCGACGCTCTTCCGGCTCGCCGTGCACGCGTTGCACCCGTTGTCAACGCCCGCGTCCTTTGCGGGCTTGGAACGAGCTGCTCACCACCTCACCGATATGCTGTGAGCGGCCCATTTTCCAGGCACGAAACATTGCGGAGCACCGGGTTAACGCACACTTCTTAGCGTCAGCGGCGTGACTCATTGCCCCTACTGCGCGCTGCAGTGCTCCATGAGCGTCATCGACGGCCAGGTGAGGCCTGGTCCCGGTGGGCTGTGCCAGAAGGGCTGGACGGCGGGGGAGCTGCTGCGCCATCCAGGCCGGTTGACGACACCACTCCTGCGCGGTGAGCCCGTCTCGTGGGACGAGGCGCTCGACTTCGTCGCCTCCCGGATCCGGTCGTACGAGCCAGACGAGGTCGCCGTCTTCGGCGGCGGCGGCCTGACCAACGAGAAGGCGTACGCGCTCGGGAAGTTCGCGCGCGTCGCCCTGAAGACCTCGCAGATCGACTACAACGGCCGGTTCTGCATGTCGTCGGCGGCCGCGGCGGGCAACAAGGCGTTCGGGCTCGACCGCGGTCTGCCGTTCCCGCTGTCCGACCTGCGGTCCGCGGACACGGTGCTGCTCGCCGGCTCGAACCCGGCCGAGACGATGCCGCCGTTCCTGCGGCACCTGGAGGGCGCGCGGCTGATCGTCATCGACCCGCGCCGCACCCCCACCGCCGAGCGCGCGACGTTGCACCTGCAGCCCGCGCCCGGCACGGACCTGGCGCTGGCGCTCGGGCTGCTGCACACGGCGTTCATCGAGGGAGTGCTCGACAAGGAGTACATCGCCACGCGCACCAGCGGTTTCGTCGACGCCTGGAGGATCGCGGCGCAGTGGTGGCCCGAGCGCGCCGAACGCGTCACCGGCGTCTCGGCCGCCGACCAGCGCGCCGCCGTGCACATGCTGGCCGGGCGGTCGTACGTGTTGACCGGCCGCGGGTCCGAGCAGCACGCCTCCGGCACCGACACGGTCTCGGCGTGGATCAACCTGGCGCTCGCGCTGGGACTGCCCGGCCGGACGGGATCGGGCTACGGCTGCCTGACCGGGCAGGGCAACGGCCAGGGCGGCCGCGAGCACGGGCAGAAGGCCGACCAGCTACCCGGTTACCGCAAGATCGACGACCCGGCGGCGCGCAGGCACGTCATGGACGTCTGGGGGGTGACCGAGCTGCCCGGACCGGGGCGCAGCGCGTACGAGCTGCTGACCGCCGACGACATCAAGGCGATGCTGGTGTTCGGCAGCAACCCCGTCGTGTCCGCGCCGCGGGCGTCCGGTGTCACCGACCGGTTCCGGGCGCTGGACCTGCTGGTGGTCGCGGACTTCGTGATGTCGGAGACCGCCGCGATGGCCGACGTCGTGTTCCCCGTGACGCAGTGGGCGGAGGAAGACGGCACGATGACCAACCTGGAAGGGCGGGTCATCCGGCGCCGCAAGGCCCTCGACCCGCCGCCCGGTGTCCGCAGCGACCTCGAGCTGCTGCACGGGCTCGCGTCCCGGCTCGGCGTCGGCGGGTTCCCCGTGGCGCCGCAGGAGGTCTTCGAGGAGCTGCGGAGGGCGTCCGCGGGCGGCCCGTCCGACTACTCGGGCATCACCTACGAGCGGCTGGAGAACGAGGAGCTGCACTGGCCGGTGCCGTCCGTCGACCACCCCGGCACACCCCGGCTCTTCCTCGACCGGTTCGCGCACCCGGACGGCCTCGCGCGGTTCGTCCCGGTCGACCACCGCGGCCCGGCGGAGCCGCCGGACGAGGAGTTCCCGTTGCAGGCCACCACCGGCCGCGTCCTGCAGCACTACCAGTCGGGTGCGCAGACGCGGCGGATCGGTGAGCTGCTGAAGGCGGTTCCCGAGATGTACGTGGAAGTGCACCCGGACACGGCCGCGCGGGCGGGGCTCGCCGCCGGCGGTCTCGCGCACGTCGTGTCCAGGAGGGGCCGGGTCACGGCGACCGTGCGGTGCGTGCCGAGCATGCGCGCCGACGCGGTGTTCCTGCCGTTCCACTTCCCCGGTGACGGGCGGGCGAACCTGCTGACGAACCCCGCGCTCGATCCCACGAGCCGGATGCCCGAGTTCAAGGTGTGCGCGGTGCGATTGGAGCGGGCATGAGGCGAATCGTGATCGTCGGCTACGGCATGGCGGGCGCGCGGCTGGCGGACGAGATCCGGCGCCGCGACCAGGACATCTCCATCACGGTGGTGGGCGCGGAGCCGCACGCCGCCTATAACCGGGTGCTGCTCTCGACCGTCGTGGCGGGCACGATGACGCCCGAGTCGACGCGGCTGCACGACGAGGGCTGGGCCGAGGAGCACAACATCACCCTGCTCCTCAACCACAAGGTGACCGAAATCAACCGCTCGACCCGCACCGTCGTGGCCGAGGAAACGCGGGGGCCCCGCGTTTCCCTGGAGGGAACGCGGGGCCCCCGCGTTCCCTTCTCGTACGACGCGTTGGTGCTTGCGACGGGTAGTACGCCGTGGGTGCCGCCGGCTGAGGGGCTCACCGAGGACGGCGTGCTGGCTCCCGGCGTCGTCGCCTTCCGCACCCTCGACGACTGCGCGCGGATCGAGGCGAAGGCCCGCAAGGGCATGCCCGTCGTCGTCCTCGGCGGTGGCCTGCTCGGCATCGAGGCCGCCCGCGGCCTGGCGGGACGCGGCTGCCTCGTCACCGTCGTGCACCCGGTCGGCCACCTCATGGAACGCCAGCTCGACCCCGGCGCCGGCAGCGTCCTCGCCCGCACGCTCGGCCGGCTCGGCATCGAGTTCCGGCTGAACTCGCTCGCCGCCAAGTACCTCCCCGGCGACGGCCTCGTCCTCGACGACGGCAGCCACCTGCCCGCCGAGCTGGTGGTCGTCTCCGCGGGCGTGCGCGCCGAGACCTCCCTGGCCGTCGAGGCGGGCCTGGTCGTCGACCGCGGCATCGTGGTCGACGACGTGCTGCGCACCAGCGACCAGCGCATCCACGCGATCGGTGACTGCGCGCAGCACCCCGGCACGGTCTCCGGCCTGGTGCAACCGGCGTGGGACCAGGCCGCGGTGCTCGCCGACCGCCTGACCGGCGCGAACCCGGCCGCCCGGTACCTCGGCACGTCCGTCGTCACGCGGTTGAAGGCGCGCGACGTCGACCTGGCCGCGCTGGGTGACGTGCACACCGACGTCGACTGCCCCGACTCGGAGGTGCTGTGCTTCCAGGAACCCTCGCGCGGCCGCTACGCGAAGCTCGTGCTGCGCGACGACCGGGTCGCGGGCGCGATCGTGCTGGGCGCGCCGGACGCGGCCGCCACGATCACCCAGCTCTACGACCGCGGCGTCCCCGCGCCCACCGACCGGCTCGCGCTGCTGCTGGGCCGCGCCCTGCCCGCGGAAGCCGCGTCACCGGCGGACCTGCCGTCCAGCGCGGTGATCTGCCGGTGCAACACCGTCTCCAAGGGACAGATCGTGGCGGCGTGGCGTGCGGGCGCGGAGTCGTTGCCGCAGCTCGTGGAGGCCACCCGCGCGACCACCGGTTGCGGCGGGTGCAAGGACGCGGTGTGCGGCCTGGCCGACTGGCTCGGAGCCTCACAGCCGCAGCCGGCGTGATGTGCGGCGGAGTTGCCGCCCCCGTCATCGGCCAGAACCCCTTGGTAATGCCCGTTTTCTAGGTTCTTCGGCAGTCGCCGACCCCGCGGAGGATGTTTCATGAGCTGGATCGACCACTGGGAGCCGGAGAAGCCCGAGTTCTGGGAGTCCACCGGCAAGCGGATCGCACGCAAGAACCTGGCGTTGTCCATCTTCGCCGAGAACCTCGGGTTCAGCGTGTGGGTGCTGATGAGCATCGTGGTGGTGAGCCTCGGTTCGGTGGGCTTCGACTTCAGCGTCGGCCAGCAGTTCTGGCTGCTGATCGTGCCGAACCTGGTCGGCGCGGTGCTGCGGGTGCCCTACACGTTCGCGGTGCCGCGGTTCGGTGGCAGGCTGTGGACGACGATCAGCGCCGGGCTGCTGCTGATCCCGTGCACGATGCTCGCGTACGCGGTGTCGACGCCGGGCACGCCGTACTGGTTCTTCCTGCTCACGTCGGCCGCGATGGGCCTGGGCGGCGGCAACTTCTCGTCGTCGATGGCCAACATCTCGTTCTTCTACCCGGAGGGCAAGAAGGGGCTGGCGCTCGGCATGAACGCCGCCGGCGGCAACCTCGGCGTCGCGATCACGCAGCTCGTCGTGCCGTTCGTGATCGCCTTCGGCACGGGCATCAACCTCGCCTACGCGGCGCTGATCTGGATGCCGCTCATCGTGCTCGCCACGGCCCTCGCGTGGGTCTTCATGGACAGCCTCACGCAGGCCAAGCCGGACGGCCAGTCGTACCGGCGCGCGATGTCCAACACGCACACCTGGGTGATGTCGTTCCTCTACATCGGCACGTTCGGGTCGTTCATCGGCTACTCGTTCGCGTTCCCGTCGCTGATCAAGCTGAGCTTCGTGGACCACAGGGGCTGGGTGTCGCTCGCGTTCCTCGGCGCGCTGATCGGCTCGGTGGCCCGCCCGTTCGGCGGCTGGCTCGCCGACCGGGTCGGTGGCGCGAAGGTGACGCTCGGGACGTTCGTCGGGCTCGCGATCGGCACGATCGGCGTGCTGGTCAGCGTCGACACGAAGAACTTCGCGCTGTTCTTCGGCTCGTTCATCGCCCTGTTCGTGCTGGCGGGCGTGGGCAACGGCTCGACCTACCGGATGATCCCGGCGATCTTCCGCACGCAGTCCGACGACGACAAGTCCGCCAAGCGGCAGGCCGCCGCCGTGGTCGGCATCGCGGGCGCGATCGGCGCGGCCGGCGGCGTGCTGGTGAACCTCGTCTTCAAGTTCTCGCTGGAGGGCTCGAAGACGCTGACGCCCGCGCTGACCGCGATCCTCGTCTTCTACGCGCTCTGCCTCGGCACCACGTGGTGGTTCTACCTGCGGCGCAAGGTGTTCGCGGCGCGCCCGTCGCTCGCCTACGCGGGCGTGTGACGCACACCGCCCTGATCTGCGGAGAGAGTTCCCTTTAACACCCGCGCAATGTCGCGGACCTGGGGATGACACGCCGCCCGGTGAGCATACCGGGCGGAAGGAGGGATGCCTGATGGCTGAATCGACTCCCAAGACCCTGGTCGTGATCGGCAACGGCATGGTCGGTCACCGGCTCGTCGAGATCCTCCGCGACTCGTCCTGGCGGATCGTGGTGTTCGGCGAGGAGTCCCGCCCCGCCTACGACCGGGTCGCGCTGTCGTCCTACGTGGACAGCTGGACCTTCGCGGACCTGGAGCTGCCGCCGTTGACCGGCTGCGAGCTCCGCCTGGGGGAGAAGGCGGTCTCGGTGGACCGCGACCGCCGGGTCGTGACCGGCGCCTCCGGCGTCGAGGTCGAGTACGACGCGCTGGTGCTCGCCACCGGCTCGGTGCCGTTCGTGCCGCCGGTTCCCGGCCGCGACCTGCCGGGCTGCCACGTCTACCGGACCGTCGACGACCTCGACGACATCCGGGCGACGGTCGAGGCCGCCGACCGGCCGGGACGGCACTCCGGCATGGTGCTCGGCGGTGGCCTGCTCGGGCTGGAGGCCGCCAACGCGTTGCGCGGCATGGGCGTTTCGCCGCACGTCGTCGAGCTGGCGCCGCGGCTGATGCCGATCCAGGTCGACGAGGGCGGTGCCGGGCTGCTGAAGCGCCTGGTCGAGAAGCTCGACCTGACCGTGCACACCGGCACCTCCGCCTCCTCCATCGAACGCGACGGGACGCGGTTGATCGCCCGGCTCGCCAACGGCCTGGAGCTCGACCTCGACGTCGTGGTGTTCAGCGCGGGCATCCGGCCGCGCACCGACCTCGACCTGGGACTCGAACTGGGCCCGCGCGGCGGCTACCTGGTCGACGCCGCCTGCCGGACCGCCGACCCGAGGATCTTCGCGATCGGCGAGTGCGCCGCCGTCGAGGGCGTGGCGTACGGGCTGGTCGCACCCGGTTACGCGATGGCGGAGGTGGTCGCGGACCAGCTCTCCGGCGGCGCGCGGGTGTTCCCCGGCGCCGACGTGTCCACAAAGCTGAAGCTGCTCGGCGTGGACGTGGCGTCGTTCGGCGACGCGCACGCCACCACCGAGGGCGCGCTCGAAGTCGTGGTGAACAACGCCGTCGCGGGCACCTACAGCAAGCTCGTGGTGTCCGACGACGCCCGCACCCTGCTGGGCGGCGTGCTGGTGGGCGACGCCTCGGCGTACCCGTCGCTGCGACCGCTGGTGGGCAAGGAGGTTCCGGCGGCGCTGCTGCAACCCGGCGCTGCCGTGGACGTGGAGATGCCCGCCGACGCGCAGGTCTGCTCCTGCCACGCGGTGACCAAGCAGACGATCACCGACGCGGTCCGGGCCGGTGTCGCCTGCGACGTCGCCGAGCTGAAGGCGTGCACCAAGGCGGGCACGGGCTGCGGCTCGTGCGTGCCGATGCTGAAGAAGCTGCTGACCGAGTGCGGTGTCGAGCAGTCGAATGCGCTGTGCGAGCACTTCACCCACTCGCGGGCGGAGCTGTTCGAGATCATCCGCGCGACGCGCGTCACGACGTTCAGCGCGCTGATCGCCAAGCACGGCACCGGACGTGGCTGCGACATCTGCAAGCCCGCCGTGGCCTCGATCCTCGCGTCGCTGGGCAACGGCCACATCCTGGGCGAGACGCAGGCCTCGTTGCAGGACACCAACGACAGGTTCCTGGCGAACCTCCAGCGCAACGGCACGTACTCGGTCGTGCCGCGCATCCCCGGCGGCGAGATCACCCCGGAGAAGCTCATCGTGATCGGCGAGGTCGCCCGCGACTTCGGCCTCTACACCAAGATCACCGGCGGTCAGCGCATCGACATGTTCGGCGCGACGGTCGACCAGCTCCCCGAGATCTGGCGCCGGCTCGTGGACGCGGGCTTCGAGTCGGGGCACGCGTACGGCAAGTCGTTGCGCACGGTGAAGTCCTGCGTCGGCACGACCTGGTGCCGGTACGGCGTCCAGGACTCCGTCGGGCTGGCCATCGAGCTGGAGCTGCGCTACCGGGGCCTGCGCTCGCCGCACAAGCTCAAGTCGGCCGTGTCCGGCTGCGCCCGCGAATGCGCCGAGGCGCGCGGCAAGGACTTCGGCGTGATCGCCACGGAGAACGGCTGGAACCTCTACGTGGGCGGCAACGGCGGCTTCACGCCGCGCCACGCCGACCTGCTCGTGTCCGATGTGGACACCGAAGAGCTGATCCGCGTCATCGACCGGTTCCTGATGTTCTACATCCGCACCGCGGACCGGTTGCAGCGCACGTCGGTGTGGCTGGAGGGCCTCGACGGCGGCCTCGACCACCTGCGCGAGGTCGTGGTCGACGACAAGCTCGGCATCTGCGCCGAGCTGGAGGCCGCGATGGCCGCGCACGTCTCCGACTACGCCGACGAGTGGCGCGGCGTGCTGGAGGACCCGGAGAAGCTGGCGCGGTTCACGTCGTTCGTGAACGCGCCCGGCACCCCCGACCCCACGATCTCGTTCCGCGCCGAACGCGGTCAGCGCGTCCCCGTCCAGCTCGGCATTCCGGAGGTCGTCAGGTGACCGTCGTCTGTGACTTCGAGGTGTTGCGCCCGGAACAGGGAGTGGCCGCTCTCCTGCCCGACGGCTCGCAGGTGGCTGTGTTCCTGACCGCCGACGGCTCCCTGCACGCGCTGGACAACATCGACCCGTTCAGCGGCGCCGCGGTGCTGTCGCGCGGCATCGTCGGCGACCGCGGCGGTGTGCCCGTCGTCGTGTCGCCGGTCTACAAGCAGGCGTTCGAGCTGGCCACCGGCAAGTGCCTGGACGAGCCGTCGGTCTCGGTCGCGGTGCACCGGGTGCGGGTGCGCGACGGCGTCGTGGAGCTGACGTGACCGGGCCGTTGGCGGGCTTCACCATCGGCGTCACCGCGGCCCGCCGCGCCGACGAGCTCATCGCCATGCTCGAACGCAAGGGCGCGTCGGTGATCCACGGGCCCGCCCTGCGGATCGTGCCGCTGCCGGACGACGCCACCCTGCACGCCGCGACGCTGGAGCTGGTGTCGTCACCGGTCGACGTCGTCGTCGCCACGACGGCGATCGGGTTCCGCGGGTGGTTCGAGGCCGCAGAGGGGTGGGGGCTGGCCAGCCGGCTGCACCGGGCCCTGGAGGGCGCCGTGGTGCTGCCCCGCGGTCCCAAGGCCAAGGGCGCGGTGCGGGCGGCCGGCCTCGTCGAGACCTGGTCGCCGTCGTCGGAGTCGAACGCCGAGCTGCTGCAGTACCTGTTGCGGATGGGCGTGTCCGGCAAGCGCGTCGCCGTGCAGCTGCACGGGGAACCGTTGCCGGACTTCGTGAACACGCTGGAGGCCGCCGGAGCGGACGTCGTCGAGATCCCGGTCTACCGGTGGGAGCCGCCGGTGGACCCGGGACCGTTGCAGCGGTTGATCGAGGCGGTGCTGGCGGGCCAGGTGGACGCGGTGACGTTCACCAGCGCCCCGGCCGCGTCCTCGGTGCTGCGGGCCGCCCCGGACCGGGCGGCCCTGGTCTCCGTGCTGCGGCGCGACGTGCTGGTCGTCGGGGTCGGGGCGATCACCGCGGGACCGCTGGTGGCGGCGGGCATCCCGGTGGTGCAGCCCGCCCGGTCGCGGATCGGGTCGATGGTGCGGGAGCTCGCGGTGGAACTGCCTGCCAGGGCCACCCGGCTGCGGATCGCGTCCCGGGACATGGAGATGCGCGCCCAGGCCGTGGTGATCGACGGTGAGCTGCGGCCCGTCGCCCCGGCGCCGATGGCGGTGTTGCGGACGTTGGTGGCCGCGCGGGGACGCGTGGTCTCCCGGCAGGACCTGCTGGCCGCCCTGCCGTCCGGTGGTGAAGAGCACGCGGTCGAGACCGCGATAGGGCGGCTGCGGACCGCTCTGGGTTCGCCGCAGATGGTGCGCACCGTGGTGAAACGTGGATACCGGCTAGCGATGGAGCCTGCGTGAAACTCGTGTTGGCGTTCCACGGAACGCGTGACCCGCGCGGCGTGGCAGTCTGCGCGCAGATCGCCGACATGGTGCGCGCGCAGGTGGACGTGCCGGTCGCGGTCGCTTACGCCGACGTCCGGCAACCCGACGTCCGGTCGGTCGTGGACGGGCCCTGCGTCGTGGTGCCGGTGTTCCTGGCCGCCGGGTACCACGTCCGGGTCGACATCCCCGAGCAGATCGGGCCGCGCCCGGACGTGGTGCTGACGTCCCCGCTGGGCCTGGACGCGGTGCCCGCGGTGCGCGACCGGTTGCGGGAGGCAGGTTTCCGCCGCGGCGACGCAGTAGTGCTCGCCGCGGCGGGTTCGTCCGACGCGCGGGCGCTCGCGACGGTGCGCAGGGCGGCGTCGATGCTGGGTGCCGCGGCCGTGGGGTACGTGGCCACCGCCGTGCCCCGCGTTTCCGACGTCGTCGCCGGGTTCCGGGGACGCCGGGTGGCCGTTGCGTCGTGGCTCCTCGCGCCGGGGGCTTTCCACGGGTCGCTCGCCGGGTGCGGGGCGGATGTCGTCGCCGAGCCCGTCGGGGCGCATCCGTTGGTGGTCGATGTGGTGCTGCGGAAGTATTACGCGGCTTTGGGCGGGGTGTTGCGGTCCGCTTGACGGTGGCTCGGCCCGGCTGGTCCGCGCCGGGTGCCCTCGCCGTCCTCACCAGAGGCCGGGTGCCTCTTCCTCGCGCGCGGCCTCCCAGCGGTACTCGCGCAGGTTCACCTTGCCGTCGAGGTTCGGCACGCCCTCCTCGTGCAGGAGCTGGAGCTGGGTCTCGCGGAGGTGGGGCGCGCAGGTGCCGTCGGCCTTGAGGACCCGTTGCCACGGCAGGTCGTGGCCGTCCTCGTTGAGGATGCGGCCCACCAGCCGTGGCGACGGGGCCTTGGCGAGATCGGCGATGTCGCCGTAGGTGGCGACTCGTCCGCGGGGGATGGCCCTGATGAGGTCGCGGACCCGCTCGTGGATCTCTTCGTCCATCCCCCGAGTCTAGCTAGATCGTCTTCGCCCACTGGGCGACGGCGGAGTGGTACTCCGGGGCGTTCGGGGCGTAGTTGATGGAGTGGCCGTAGCCGTTGAGGACGTAGGTGTCCAGGCGGGGGGCCGCCGGGAAGAACTGCGCCTCGTCGGCCTTCAGGGCGGCGGCGGACGAGCAGTCGCTGCCCATCAGGGGCACTCCGGCGCTGCAGAAGTGGGTGTCGTTGCCGACGACGATCATCACCGGGACGGTGATCTTGCGCGAGATCGGGATGACGACGGTGTTCAGCAGGATGGTGTCGACGGCCTCGGTGGCCGCGAACACGTCCTTTGTGGACTCGTCGAAGGAGATCGCGGCCGGGACGAGCGGGCCCGGCTTGTGGAACGAGTTGTAGCGGGTGTTCGGCATCGTCGTGAGGTAGCCGAGGTCCAGGCCCGCCGGGACCATGTTGGCCAGCACCGGGACCACGGTGATGTAGTTCATCTTGTGCGTGAAGCCGGTGACGAGCACGCCGTCCACGTCGTGGTGGGTGCCCGCCTCGATCATCGCCATCGCGGAGCCGATGGAGTGGCCCGCGACGATGACCTTGCTGAAGCGGGGCTTCAGGCGGGAGATGACCTGGTGGACGGCGCTCGCCTGGGTGGAGGCGGTGACGAAGGCGCTCAGCGGCTTGGAGCTCAGGCCGGTGCCCAGGCGGTCCAGGGCCAGGGTGGCGAAGCCCGCCTTGTTCTGGGACTTGGTGAACGAGTGGGTCGAGGGCTCGTAGGCGACGTCCCAGTACGACCTGTCGTAGGTGCCGCCGGGGATCAGCACCTGCACCTTGGTGGCGCCGTCGGGAACGCACAGCCGGCCGGCCATCGTCTCCTGGGAGGTCACCAGCGGGGTGAGGCCGATCCGCACCGGGTAGCTGACGTTCTGGCACGTCACGGCGGCGGCGGAGGCCGGCTGCGGGACGAGGGCGACTCCGGTGGCGAGCAGGGCCGCGGCGCAGAGCCTGCGGAAACGCATGGGGGAACTACCTCCAACTTTGGGTGCGGGGCAGGGCCTTCATCAGCAGGCCCTGGGGGTACGGAGCGGACGTGAACTTCACCCGCGCCGGACGGGTGGGGACCAGGCGCCAGCGCGAGGCGATGGTCGCGAGGGTGGTGACGATCTCGGTCTGGGCGAAGAGGTTGCCCAGGCACAGGCGGTTGCCGCCGCCGAACGGGATGAACGCGCCGCGGTGCAGGTTCGCGGCGAACTCGGGGGTCCAGCGGTCGGGTGAGAAGCGGTGCGGCTCGGGGAAGTGGCGTGCGTCGTGGTGCAGGGCGTGCGGGCTGATGATCACTTCGGCGCCCGCGGGCAGGGCGATGTCGCCGAGTTCGACGTCGACGAGCGTTCGGCGCATCACGAACCAGATCGGGTACCTGCGCAGCGTCTCCTGCACGATCTTCTTGGTGTAGGGCAACGAGGCGACGTCGGCGAACGTGACCGGGCGGTCACCCACGACGGCGTCGACCTCGGCGTGTAATCGGCTCTCGATCCCGGGGTCGCGCCCGACCTCGTAGAACGCCCAGGCCAGGGCGATCGCGGTGGTCTCGATGCCGGCGGTCAACAGCGTCAGGACCTCGTCGTAGGTCTGCCGGTCGGTCATGCCGACGCCGTCTTCCCTGGCGAGCAGCAGCATGGAGAGGACGTCGCCGTGGTCGGCGCCGTCCGCGCGCCAGCTCTCTATCACCTGCAGCACAACGGCTTTCATGCGGGCGATGGCCGCGTCGAACTCCCTGTTGCCGGGAAGCGGGAGCTTCTCGACGAAACCGGGGGACAGCGCGCGGACCATGCCCTGCTGGATGACCGTGAAGATCGAGCGGCGGACCTCCTCGACGGCGCGCTGCCCGATCTCGGCCGAGAAGAGCGCCTCGCCGACGATGGTGACCGCGAGCTCCTGCATGTCGTCCTCGACGACGCGGACCTCCCCCGGTCGCCACCGCGCGGCCAGCGCGGCGGCGGAACGCGCCATCGTCGACGCGTACGCCTCCATCCGGTCGCGGTGGAACGCCGGCTGCATCATCCGGCGCTGCCGCAGGTGGTACTCGCCGTTCGACAGCAGCAGCCCGGTGCCCAGGTACGGCTGGAACTTGTCGAACATCGCGCCCTTGCGGAACTTGGCGCCTTGCGTGACAAGCACTTCGTGGGTCAGCGAAGCACTGGTGACGAAGTGCGCGTGCAACGGGCCGAGGTCGAGGCGCACGACGTCGCCGTGTTCGTGCAGTGCGTCGGTGAACCTGGCGCGCCGGGTGAGCATCGCCGGTGTGTGCCCGAGCAACGGCCAGCGGTGGGGAGCCACCGGGACGGGCATTCGGACTCCTGGGGAGTTGGGCCGAACGGGGATGGACCACCCTAGGGGCCGTTTGGAAGCAGACGACAGCACCTGAACGGGTGGTTCCCCGTCACTCCGATGGTTCAATGCGCGGGCCGCTCGGGTGACTAAGCTCGTGCGTCTCCCCCGAACCGCCACGAGACCGAAGAGGTGTTCACCGTGGCCCAAATCCAGGACTGGATCCCCGCCGGCATCGACACGAACGTGCCGAGCATGGCCCGCGTCTACGACTACATCCTCGGCGGCGCCCACAACTTCGCCGCGGACCGGCAGGTCGGCTCGCAGATCGAGAAGCTCGTGCCCGGCCTGCCCAACGTCGCCCGGCTCAACCGGCGCTTCCTCGGTCGCGCGGTGAACTTCATGGCGGACCAGGGAGTCCGGCAGTTCCTCGACATCGGTTCCGGCATCCCGACGGTCATGAACGTGCACGAGGTCGCGCAGCAGCGCGACCCGGCCGCGCGCATCGTCTACGTCGACAAGGACCCCGTCGCCGTCGCGCACAGCCGATTGATGTTGTCCGACAACGAGAACGCCGCCATCGTCCAGGCCGACATGCGCGACCCGGAGGCGGTGCTGTCGAGCCCCGAGGTCGCGCGGCTGCTGCGGTTCGACGAGTCCGTCGGCCTGCTGATGCTGCTCATGCTGCACTGGGTGCCCGACGAGGACAGCCCGGAGAAGCTGGTCGCGCACTACCGCGACGCGCTGCCCGCCGGGAGCTTCGTCGCGATGACGCACGTCGCCAAGGACCAGATCGACGAGAAGGTCGACGAGGCCGCGGCGGTGGTGAACCGCAGCAAGAGCGCCGACCAGATGCACATGCGCACCCACGAGCAGGTCAGTGCGTTGTTCGAGGGGTTCGACCTGGTCGAGCCGGGTCTCGTCGGCTGCGGCGAGTGGCGGCCGGACGGGCCGGGCGACGTCGCGGACGAGACCCTCGAGAACATGTTCCTCTACGCTGGGGTCGGTCGTAAGGGGTAAAACCACGCTGTAGTGTCGGAGGATCACACGGTTGGCGCAATGAGCGCCGACTACCGGTGGGTAAACTGCCGAACGCTCTCCAACCAATACAGGGCAACGGGAATGACGAATCCGAGCCGAAAGCCCGATGCCGCTCCGCCGTCGGAGCCCGCCGCCGTCCGAGCGCGCGAAGCCTTGGCGCGCAAGTGGAGCTATCTGCTCAGCAGCGTCGTCGTGGTCGCGCTGAGCAGGGACGAGCTGGACGCCGAGCTGGGCGAGCAGCTCGACGCGTTGTGCGCGGCACTGCACGGCGAGCCGTTCGACCCCGCTCCGTTCGAGGAGGTGGGCGAGCGGCTCGTCGCTCTCGGCTACGTGAACGAGCCCGGCCTCAAGCGCACGGTCGACGTGCTCGGCAAGGGCCTGCTCGCGCTCGACGAGTTCCGCGCCTTCGAGGACCACGCGCTCCGCGTCGTCCGCGGCGTCGGCGCGCTGACGTGCGGCTTCACCGCCGCTCGTGGCCGCTCCATCCTGGACCAGCAGGAGAGCATGCAGCGCTCGCTGCTCAAGGCCGCCCGCGACGCGCAGTGGGACCAGCGGCAGAGCGAGGCCAAGTTCGCGGGCATCGCCATCTCGTCGACCAACGGCATCCTGATCGTCGGTCTCGACGGGAAGGTGGTGTGGGCGAACGATGCCATCGGCGAGATCCTCGGCAGCCGGCCGGAGCCGGGCACCCGGCTGATGGAGCTCGTCGCCCCGAACTCGGTCGTCGTGTTCCGCGAGATGATGGAGCGGGTCCTCGCCGAACGAGACGAGTTCGAGCGGGAGCCGATGCACCTGCTGCGCGGCGAGGACGACCTGGCCAAGGTCACGCTGACGGCATCACTGCTGCGCGACGGCGACGACAAGCCGAGCCACGTGCTGGTGGTCGCCGACGACGACACGGAACTCGCGCTGCTGCAAGGAGAACTGCGCAGGCAGTCGCTGCACGACGTGCTGACCGGGCTGCCGAACCGGCAGTTCTTCACCACGCACCTGGAGACCGTGCTGCGCCGCGCCGACCCCGAGTTCGGCGTGACGGTGTTCCACCTCGACCTCGACGCGTTCGGCCTGGTCTGCAACAGCCTCGGCGGCCGCGTCGGCGAGAAGCTGCTCCAGCACGTGGCCCGCAGGTTGCGCGCGGTGATGTCCCGCGAGCAGGCGATGGTCGCGCGCTTCAACGGCGACGAGTTCGGCATCGTCGTCGAGAACTCGCTCACCACACCGGACCTCGCGACGATCATGACCGCCATCAACGCCGACCTGGCCGAACCGGTGTTCGTGGACGACCACGGGCTCGCGGTCTCGGTGAGCGCCGGCGTGGTGCACCGGCCCTCGCCCGACGTCGACCCCGCCGAGCTGCTGCGCATGGCTGACCTCGCGTTGCGGCAGGCCAAGAAGCACCAGCGCGGCCAGTGGGAGTTGTTCCACAGCAACGAGGACACCGAGGGCAGGCGCGACTCGGCGCTGGCCGTCGTGATGCCCGGCGCGTGGGAGCAGGGTGACATCGGCGTGTGCTACCGGCCGGTCCGCGTGCTCGCGACCGGTGAGCTGGCGGGCGTGGAAGCGGTGCTGCACTGGGACCTCACGGACCGCTGCGCCGAGCTGGCCGACGCGACGGGCCTGATCCTGCCGATGGGCGAGTGGCTCATCAGGATCGCCGCCGGCCAGGCGCAGTGGTGGCGCCAGCGCGGAGAGCTCGACCAGCAGTTCGGCGTCCGGCTCACCCGGCACCAGGCGACCGACGCCGACCTGGTGTCCCGCGTGGCCAAGGTCGTCGACGAGACCGGGATGCCGCACGAGCGGCTGACGTTGAGCATGCCGGTCGGCGTGCTCGGTGTCGGCGGCGCGGCCGGGAACCTGGAGACGTTGGCGGACATGGGAATCCGGATCGCGCTGGAGGACTTCGGCCTCGGGCCGCGAGACCTGGCGTGGCTCGGCAGGCTGCCGGTGGCGTCCGTGCTGGTGCCGGCGGACCTGGTGCGGCGGCAGGATCCCCGCTCCACCGCGCTGATCCCCGCGGTGCACGAGCTGGGCGTGGACATCTGCGTCGACGGCATCGAGAACGAGGCGCAGGCGGCGTGGTGGGAAGCCGCGGGCGCCGACCTCGCGATCGGCGCCCACTTCGGTGCGCCCGAGAACGCGGGCGACTTCCTCAAGCAGCTCGGTTAGACGCTGCGCTGCCACGCGACGACGGCCGCGTGGTACTCGTTCGCGTTGGGAGCGAAGTTGAAGCAGTGGCCGTAGCCGGTGAGGACGAACGCGTCGACCCGCGGTGACCGCGGGAAGTACGGCCTCTCCGACGCGGCCAGCGCCTCGGCGGAGGAGCAGTCGGCGCCGAGCGGAGGGGTGCCGCAGAAGTGGTCCGCCGCCGCCTGGGCGGTCATGACGGGCGCGGTGATGCCGCGGCTGGCCGGGATGACGACGTTGTTCATCAGGATCGTGGTGATGGCCTCGCCCGCCGCGAAGACGTCCTTCGTGGACTCCTCGTAGGCGATCACGCCGGCGTCCGGCGGGCCGGGCTTGTGGAAGGTGTCGTAACGGGTTCCCGGCGCCGTGGTCAGGTAGCCGGGGTCGAGGCCGAGGCGGCTGAGCTGCGGGTCGAGGGTCACCGGGATCATGCCGGCCAGCGCGGGCAGCACCTTGACGTAGTTCCACTGGTTGGTCATGCCGGTGACCAGCACACCGTCGACGTCGCGGTACTTGCTCGCCTCGACGATCGCGATGCCCGACCCGACCGAGTGGCCGCCGATGAGCACCTTCCGGAAGCGGGGCCGCAGGCTCTGGACCACCTGGTGCACCGCCTCCGCCTGGCTCGCGGTGTTGATCAGCAGGCTCAGCGGTTTGCTGCTGCGGCCGGTGCCGATCCGGTCCACCGCCATGGTGGCGATGCCGGCCTTGTTCATCGCCTGCCGCACCGAGCGGACCTCCGGCTGCACCGGGATGTCCCAGTACTCGCTCGTGTAGGTGCCACCGGGGACGAGGACCTGGACCTTCGTCGCTCCCTGGGGCACGCACAGCCTGCCGTACATGGTCTGCTGGGTGAGCGCGAACCGGACGGGCGTGTGCACGTCCTGACAGGTGGTCGGGGCGGCCTGCGCCGCGGCGGGTGTGGGGACGAGCGATGCGAGCAGAACGGCGGCACAAAGCCGACGGAGACGCACGGGGAACAACCTCCAACTAGCGGGGAACGGCCTTCATCAGCAGGCCGACGGGGTAAGCGGCGTTGGTGAACCTGGTGCGCACCGGCCGTTCGGGAACGAGCCGGTAGCGCGCGCAGACGGTCGCCACCACGACGACGATCTCGGTCATCGCGAAGTGGTTCCCGACGCACTGGTGGATGCCGCCGCCGAACGGGACGAACACGCCCTTCGGCAACCGGCGGACGCGGTCGGGCGTCCAGCGGTCCGGGTCGAAGCGCCCCGGGTCGGGGAAGTGCGCGGGGTCGTGGTGCATCGCGTGCGGGCTGAGGATCACCTCGGTGCCGGGCGCGAGGCGGACGCCGCCGAGGTCGACCTCCTCCGCGGCGCGGCGCATGAGCAGCCAGAGCGGGTACTTGCGCAGGACCTCGTTCGCGACCCGGCCGGTGTAGGTCAGCGCCGGCACGTCGTCGAAGGTCACCAGCCGCCCGGCCGGCACCTCGGCGAGCACCCGCCGTTCGACCTCGGGGTTCGCGGCGATCTCGTGGAAGGCCCACGCCAGCGCCAGCGCCGTGGTCTCGACGCCCGCGGTGAGCAGCGTGACGACCTCGTCGAAGACCTGCCGGTCGGTCATCGGCTCGCCCGTCTCGGCGTCCCTGGCCAGCATCAGCGTCGACAGCAGGTCGCCGTGGTCGGTGTTGCCGGCGCGCCGGCTCGCGATGACCTCGTGCACCAGTGCGCGCATCCTGGCGATGGCCGCGTCGAACTCGCGGTTGGCCGGGATGGGCAGCCTTTCGACGAACGACGGCGACAGCGCGCGCACGATGCCGTTGTTGATGATCATGAAGACGGACCGGCGGATCTCGTCGATCACGTCCGCGCCGATCTCGGTGGAGAACAACGCCTCGCCGACGATCCTGACCGCGAGGCCCTGCACGTCCTCCTCGACGGCCCGCACCTCACCGGGCCGCCAGCTCTCCACCAGCTCCCGCGTCGCGCGGACCATCGTGTCCGCGTAGCCGGCGATCCGGTCGCGGTGGAACGCCGGCTGCACCATCCGGCGCTGGCGCAGGTGGAACGCGCCGCTCGACAGCGCGAGCCCGTTGCCCACGAACGAGCGGAACTTGTCGAACATCCGCCCTTTGTGGAACTTCGGCGCGTCGGTGACCAGGACCTGGTGCACGAGCTGCGGACTGGTGACGAACAACGTCCGGAGAGGACCGAGGCGAATCTCGACGAGATCACCTCGTTCACGCAGATTCGCGGTGAAGTCGAATCTTTTCCGCAGCATCGGCAGGGTGTGCCCGAGAAATGGCAACCCGCCGGGCGCCACCGGGACGGACATCATCGCTCCTCGCGACGTGGAAAGGGGGCTGAAAGAGATGGACCACCATAGGAGTCATTCGGTCGAGAATGACAGTGGCCGATCGGGTGGCGTGCGTTCACACCGTTGGCGTAATCGCGTGCGCTACGTGCCTGACTAAGCTTGTGCGCCCCGAAACTCGAAGAGGTGGTCGTCGTGACCGAAGGGCAGAGCTGGGTTCCGCAGGGCGTGGACGTCTCCGTGCCGAGCTCGGCGCGCGTGTACGACTACCTGCTCGGAGGTGCGCACAACTTCGCGGTGGACCGCGTGATGGGCGAGAAGGTCGAGCTCCTCATGCCGCACGTGCGCAGCGCCGCCAGGGTCAACCGGGCGTTCCTCGGCCGTGCGGTGCGGTTCATGGTCGGCCAGGGCGTGCGCCAGTTCCTCGACATCGGCTCCGGCATCCCGACCGTGTCCAACGTCCACGAGGTCGCGCAGGCGCTGGAGCCGCGGTGCCGGGTCGTCTACGTCGACCGCGATCCGGTGGCCGTCGCGCACAGCGAGCTCCTCCTCGCCGGCAACGGCAACGCCGGCGTGGTGCAGGCCGACCTGCGCGACCCGGACGGCGTCCTCGGCAGCGGCGAGGTGACCCGGCTGCTGGACTTCGACCAGCCGATCGGCCTGCTGATGCTGCTCATGGTGCACTGGGTGCCGACGGAGGCCGATCCGTGGGGGCTGCTCAAGCACTACCGCGAGGCGCTGCCCAGCGGCAGCTACCTCGCGATCACGCACCTGGCCGACGACCACGAGGACGGGGGCTCCAACGCCGCGGCCGCGCAGATGAACCAGGCCGGCGGAGACCAGGTGGTCCCGCGGGGCCGGGAGGAGGTCGCCGCCTTCTTCGGCGACTTCGAACTGGTGGAGCCGGGCCTCGTCGGGTTCGCCGAATGGCGGCCGTCCGGACCGGGTGACATCTCCGACGACCCGGCGATGAACAGGGTCGCTTACGCCGGCGTCGCCCGGAAGCCATAGGAAACCCGATCGAGCGATACCCGTTCACGCGGTCGGCCGAAAACAGGCTGACGGCGGGTGGGTAGGCTGCCGGGCGATCCCAGTCCACTGACAAGGCATCAATCCATGCCGACCGCGAGTCGCAGTCCGAACATCCCATCATCGCCCCAGGACAATGCGCGGGCGCGGCTGACACTTGCCAGGAAATGGTCGTACCGGCTGTTGAGCACCGCGTCCATTCCGCTGGGCAGCGAACAACTCGACGAAGAACTGGGCAACAGGCTCGACGCGTTGTGCGCGTTGTTGCACGAGGACGAACTCGACATCGCCGCGGTGGAACGAGCCGGTGAGGAACTCGCGAAACTCGGGCACCTGGGGGCGGCACGGACAGCGCTGCACCGCGGAGGTGCTGGGCAGGGGACTGCTCGCGCTACCGGAGTTCCAGCCCGTCGAGCGGTACGCGCACCGGGTCGCCCTCGCGATGGGCGCCCTCGGCACCGGCTTCACCGCGGCCGACACCGAGTCCGTCCTCGCGCAGCAGGAAGGACTGCAGCGCTCGCTGCTCAAGGCGGTGCGCGACGCCAACTGGAACCTCAAGGAGAGCGAGGCCCGCTTCAACGAGGTCGTCACCGCGTCCACCAACGGCGTCCTGCTCGTCGACCTCGAAGGACGGCTGGTCAGGACGAACGCGGCCATCGCCGCCATCCTCGGCCACGAGCAGGAGCAGCTCGTCGGCAAGCCGCTGCTCGACCTCATCGCCCCCGGCTTCGCCGAGATGCTGCGGGCGGCGATGGACGACCTGGTCAGCGGGAGGGCGGAGCGGGTCCGCCAGTCGCAGCGGATGCTCCGCGCGGACGGCGAGGCGGCGCGGCTGTCGTTGACGGCGTCGCTGCTGCGCGGTGCCGACGAGGAGCCCGGCCACTTCGTGGTGGTGGTCGAGGACGGCACCGAGCTGGAACTGCTGCAGAACGAGCTCAAGCGGCAGTCGCTGCACGACGTGCTGACCGGGCTGCCCAACCGCCAGTTCTTCACCACCCAGCTCGAGACCGCGCTGCGCAAGGCCGACCCCGAGCACGGCATCACGGTCCTGCACCTGGACCTCGACGCGTTCGGCATGCTGTGCAACAGCTTCGGCGGCCGGGTCGCCGAACGGCTGCTGCAGCACGCCGCCCAGCGGCTGCGGGCGGTGCTGGCCGGCGAGAAGGCGATGATCGCCCGGTTCGACGGCGACGAGTTCGGCGTCCTCGTGGAGAACACCGCGTCCACGCCGAGCGTCGGCGAGATCATGAAGCGCATCAACGACGAGCTGCTTGAACCGGTCTACGTGGACGGCCACGGCCTCGCGGTGTCGGTGAGCGCGGGCGTGGTGCACAAGCCTTCCCCGGACACCGAGCCGGTCGACCTGCTGCGGGCCGCGGACACCGCGCTGCGCAGGGCCAAGGTGCGCAGGCGCGGCCAGTGGGAGGTGTTCCACCCGGAGCAGGACGCCGACGATCGCCTCGACCACCTGCTGGCCGTGACGATGCCCGGCGCGTGGGAGAACGGCGAGATCACCGTGCGGTACCGGCCGATCGTGCGGCTGGCCGACGGCGAGGTGAGCGGCGTCGAGGCGGCGTTGCGCTGGGACCGGCCGGACCTCGGGGCGCTGGACCACGACCGGTGCGCGGCACTCGCGGAGGCGACCGGGCTGATCCTGCCGCTCGGCGAGTGGCTGCTGCGGGTCGCGGGCGGCCAGTCGGCGTGGTGGCGGCAGCGCGGCCAGTTCGACCGGTCGCTGGTCGTGCGGCTCACCGCCCACCAGTCCACGGACGCGGACCTGGTCTCCCGCGTGGTGCGCGTCCTCGACGACACCGGGCTCGGCGCCGGGAACCTCGCGGTCAGCATGCCCGCCGCCGTGCTGCCGCTGACCGACGCGGCCGACAACCTGGCGACGCTCGCGGGCCTGGGCGTCCACGTGGGGCTCGACGACTTCGGGCTGGGACCGCTCGACCCGGCGGCCGTGTCGGAGCTCCCCGTGCAGTCGGTGCGGGTGGCGCCCTCGCTGGTCGAGCGCCGGTCCCCGTACGTGACGGCGCTGATGCCGCTGATGCGCGAGGCGGGCGTGACGGTCGCCGTCGACGGGGTGGGCGACGCGGAGCAGGCCAGGTGGTGGCGGGACGCGGGCGCGGACTTCGCCACCGGCGACCACTTCGGCACCGCCGGCACGGCGGGGGACTTCCTCGGGCGCGTGGAGCTGCGGTGACTGCTCCGACCGGCGGGCGTCGCTGATCTTGTCGGTGCAGCGTGGTGGAATCGGGGTGTGGCACTCGCACCCCAGTTGGTCCGCCGGAAGCCGGAGACGCGCCCGCGTCCCCGGTGGGACGCCGCCGCCCAGCGGGTCTTCGACCACGAGGGCGGTTTCCTGCGGGTGCTCGGAGGTCCCGGCACCGGCAAGACCACGTTGCTGGCCGAGCTGGCCGCGCACGTCGTGCTGGAGCAGGGGGCCGATCCGGAGAACGTGCTGGTGCTCACGGCGAACAGGCGCGCGTCCGCGGCGTTGCGCGCACACGTCACGCGGTTGCTCACCGGGCGGTTGTCGGCGATCCGCGAGCCGTTGGTGCGCACGGTGCACTCCTACGCGTTCGCCGTGCTGCGCAACCAGGCGGTGCTGCTCGGCGAGCCGCCGCCGCGGCTGCTGTCCGGGCCCGACCAGGACGCGATGGTGCGCGAGCTGCTCGCCGGCGACGTCGAACTGGGCGCGCTCAAGTGGCCGGAGCGGCTGCGGCCCGCCCTGGAGCTGCCGGGCTTCGCGCACGAGCTGCGCGATCTCCTGCTGCGGGCGGCGGAACGCGGCCTCGGCCCGGAAGACCTGATCGAGCTCGGCGAGGAGCACGGGCGGGACGAGTGGGTGGCGGCCGGCCGGTTCGGCGCCCAGTACGAGGCCGTGAACCTGCTGTCCGGCATGGACTCGGCCACCGCGTACGCCCCCGCGTACGACGCGGCCGAGCTGGTGGCGTCCGCCTACGCCGCGTTCGTGTCCGACGAGGAGCTGCTGTCCGGCGAACGCCGGCGGGTGCGGTACCTGCTCGTCGACGACGCCCAGCACCTCGACCCGATGCAGTACTCGCTGATCGGCGCGCTCGGGTCGGGAGCGGCGCGGTTCGTGCTGGCGGGCGACCCGGACCAGGCGATCTTCACGTTCCGCGGCGCCGACCCGGAGATCCTGCGGGACGTGCCGGGCGAGACCGTCGTGCTGCGGCAGTCGCACCGGATGCTGCCGGAGGTCCGCGACGCGGTGGCCCGGCTGGCGGCTCGCCTGCCCGGTGCCTCACCCACCCGCTCCGTGCTGTCGGTCGACGGCGAGGGGTCCGTGCAGGTGCGGCTGCTCGCGTCGTCCGCGCAGGAGGCGACGTGGGTGGCGGACCAGTTGCGCCGCTCCCACCTGGCCGACGAGGTGCCGTGGTCGCAGATGGCCGTCATCGTGCGGTCGGCGACGTTGTCGCTGCCGGTGCTGCAACGGGCGCTGCTGGCCGCCGGTGTGCCGGTGGCGGTGCCGTCGGACGAGCTGCCGCTGGCGCAGCAGCCCTCCGTGCGGCCGTTGCTGGCGCTCATCCGCGCCGCCGCGTCACCGGGGTCGTTGGACGAGGACACGGCGGCGATGCTGTTGTCGTCGGCCTACGGCGGCGCGGACCCGTTGGCGCTGCGGCGGCTGCGGCGCGGCCTGCGGCGGCTGGAGATGGCCGCGGGAGGCGACCGGCCGAGCGGTGAGCTGCTCGTCGAGGTCGTGGAGACCCCGGACCGGCTGGCCGCCCTGGAGGACGCCGAGTCCCTGCCCGCGCGGCGCATCGCCCACCTGCTGTCGCTGGCCCGCGAAGGGATCAAGGCGGGCAAGTCGGTCGAGGTCGTGCTCTGGGACCTGTGGACCGCGACGGGCCTGCAGGAGCGGTGGGTCGCGCAGTCGGCCCGGCGCGGGATGCCCGGCATGCAGGCGGACCGCGATCTCGACGCGGTCGTCGCCTTGTTCGAGGCCGCCGCGAAGTACGTCGACCGGCTCCCCGGCTCCGGTGTCGCCGGGTTCGCGGACTACCTGGAGTCCCAGCGCATCGTCGGCGACACGCTGGCCGCGTCCGCCCCGACCGGCGAGGCGGTGACGGTGCTGACCGCGCACTCGGCGGCGGGCCGCGAGTGGGAGGTCGTCGCGGTACCCGGTGTCCAGGAGGGCAGCTGGCCGGACCTCAGGCTGCGCGGCACGGTCCTGGGCGTCGAACGCATGGTGGACGTGCTGGCCGGCCTGGAGCCCTCGGTGTCCGCCGTGGCGCCGATCCTCGCGGAGGAGCGCCGCCTGCTCCTGGTCGCCGCCTCCCGCGCGCGGTCGAAGCTGCTGATCAGCGCCGTCCGCGGCGAGGACGAGCAGCCGTCGCGGTTCCTCGACGAGATCGAGTCGACCGAGGAGGAGGAGCGGAAGCTGCACCGGCCGCAACGAGGCCTGGTGCTGGGCGAGCTCGTCGGCGAGCTGCGCCGCGTCGTGTGCTCCGACGCCGAGACCCCCGACCGCCGCTCGCGGGCCGCACGGCAGCTCGCCCGGCTCGCCGACGCCGGAGTTCCCGGCGCGCACCCGGAGTCGTGGTACGGCCTGGCCGAGGTCTCCGTGGACGCTCCGCTGTGGACGGAGGACCAGAAGGTCAGCGTGACGCCGTCGACGATCGAGGTGATCACCAAGTGCCCGCTGCGCTGGGTCGTCGAACGCCACGGCGGCCAGGACCCGGCCGAGCTGGCCTCGGTGACGGGCACCCTGGTCCACGCCCTGGCACAGGCGGCGGCATCCGGCGCGGACGCCGCCGCGCTGCGGGCGAAGCTCGACGAGGCGTGGGCCGCGGTCGACGCGGGCGCGCCGTGGTTCTCCCGCCGCGAACGCATGCGCGTCGAGAAGATGCTCGACACGTTCCTGGCCTGGCTCACCATGAGCCGCAGCCAGCTCACGCAGGTCGCCGTCGAGGAGGAGATGGTCGTCGAGGTCCCGAAGCGCGACGGCGGCCCGTGGCTGCAGGTGCGCGGCCGCGTCGACCGCCTCGAACGGGACGAGGACGGCCGCCCCGTCGTGATCGACCTCAAGACCGGCAAGAACCCGGTGTCCCGGGAGGCGTCGCAGGAACACCCGCAGCTCGCCGTCTACCAGCTCGCCTCGTCGCTGGGCGGGTTCACGCACATCGGCCTGGGCACCGAACCCGGTGGGGCACGGCTGCTCTACGTGGCGAAGGAGGACAAGAAGACAGGAGCGGTCGAACGCACCCAGGCGCCGCTGGACGAGCAGGGCGTCCGCGCGTGGCTGGAGGTGGTCCAGGGCGCCGCCGAGTCGGTGCTCGGGCCGCAGTACACGGCGAGGGAGAACGCGGACTGCGACCGCTGCCCGGCGCGCACGACCTGCCCGGTCCACCCGTCCGGGCGGCAGGTGAGCGAGTGAGTGGGCGTTGACCTGCGCGTTTCCGCTGCCGGAACGGTCGGCGAACACAGTGGTCCGGGTGGTGCGACCCCGCACGGCCCGGGGAGGAAGATGTACCGGTGACCGTCAGCCCGTTTGAGATCGCTGAGGCGCTCGGGCTGAACAAACCGACTCCCGAGCAGGCCGAGGTGATCGCCGCACCCGCGCAGCCCGCGCTGGTCGTGGCAGGCGCGGGCGCGGGCAAGACCGAGACCATGGCCGCCCGCGTGGTGTGGCTCGTCGCGAACGGCCTCGTGCAGCCCGACCGCGTGCTCGGCCTCACGTTCACGCGCAAGGCCGCACGGCAGCTCGCGGACCGCGTGCGGGCCCGCCTGCGCAGGCTGGCCGGGTCGTCGCTGCTGGACGACCTGGACCCCAGCGGCGAGCGCAAGATGTCCGTGCTGACCGGCGAACCCGTGGTGCTCACCTACCACGCCTACGCCGGTCGCCTGGTGACCGAGCACGGGCTGCGCCTGCCGGTGGAACCGGGCGTGCGGCTGCTGACCGAGACGGCGTCCTGGCAGCTCGCGCACCGCGTCGTGTCGACGTGGGCGCGCGACCTGGACACCGACAAGGTGCCGGCGACGATCACCGGCTACCTGCTGCGCCTCGCCGGTGAGCTGGGCGAGCACCTGGTCACACCGGACCAGTTGGAGGCGCACGCGCTGGAGCTGTGCGCGTTGATCGAGAACGCCCCCAAGGCACCCCGGCAACGCGACGCGCTACCGGAGAAGCTGCGCGACATCGTTGCCGCACAACGGCTGCGGGTGGCGTTGCTGCCACTGCTCGACGCGTACCAGCAGCGCAAGCGCAAGGAGGCGGCGCTCGACTTCGCCGACCAGATGTCCCTGGCCGCGCAGCTCGCCGGGTTCCCCGAGGTCTCCTCCGGCGAACGCGAGCGGTACGGCGCGGTGCTGCTCGACGAGTACCAGGACACCGGCCACGCCCAGCGCGTGCTGCTGCGGTCGCTGTTCGGCCTCGGCGAGCCGATGCCCGTGACGTCCGTCGGCGACCCCGCCCAGGCCATCTACGGCTGGCGCGGCGCGTCCGCGGCGAACCTGCCGCGCTTCGCCGACGACTTCCCGCCGACCAGGAAGTTCGGGCTGCTCACGAGCTTCCGCAACCCGCCGGAGGTCCTGGAGCTCGCGAACGCGGTGTCGCTGCCGCTGCGCGAAGCCGGCCTCGACGTCGAAGAACTGCGCGCCCGCCCGGGAGCCGGTCCCGGCGACGTGCGGCTGGCGCTGCACGAGGACATCCGCCAGGAGCTCGACTGGCTCGCGGACAACGTTGCCGCGCAATGGGAAGCACACCTCGACGCCGAAGGCGTCCCGCCCACCGCCGCCGTGCTGGTGCGGCGCCGCTCGGACATGGCGGCCATCGCGGCGGCGTTGCGCGAACGCGGCCTGCCGGTCGAGGTGGTCGGCCTCGGCGGCCTGCTCGACGAGCCCGAGGTGCGCGACCTGGTGTCAGCGCTGCGAGTGCTCGTCGACCCGCTGGCCGGCACCGCCGCCGCCCGCCTGCTGACCGGCTCCCGCTGGCGCCTCGCGGCCGTCGACCTGGCGGCACTGTGGTCCCGCGCCCGCGAACTGGCGGGCGTCGCACCACGACAGTCCGTTGTGGACGACCCGCTGCTGGTGCTGGCGGACGCGCTGCCCGGCGAACACGCCGACCAGGCCGGCCTCGCCGACGCCCTCGACGACCCCGGCGACCCGGACGCCTACTCCCAGGACGGCTACCGCCGGATCCGCAGGCTCGGTGGCGAGCTGGCGGCGTTGCGGCGCAGGCTCGACCAGCCCCTGCCCGAACTGGTCGCGGACGTGGAACGCACCCTGCTGCTCGACATCGAGTCGATGTCGCGCCCCGGCCTGGTCGGCCGCACCCACCTGGACGCGTTCGCCGACGTGGTCACCGACTTCGCCGCCGCCTCCCCGTCCGCCACCCTGCCGTCCCTGCTCGACTACCTCTACACCGCAGAACACGCGGAAGACGGCCTGGAACCGGGCGAGGTCGAGGTGGCGGAGGACCGCGTCCAGATCCTCACCGTCCACTCCGCGAAGGGCCTCGAATGGCACATCGTCGCGCTGCCCCACCTGGTGCGCGACGTGTTCCCCGGCCGCAAGAAGTCCTCGTGCTGGCTCAAGACCGTCACCGAGCTCCCGGCACCGCTGCGCGGCGACGCCGCCGACCTGCCGGTGCTGAAGCTGTCCGCGGGCTTCAACCGCAAGGAGGTCGACGAGGCCCTCACCATCCACGCCGAGGAGTTCGAGGACCGCCGCCTGGTCGAAGAACGCCGCCTCTTCTACGTGGGCGTGACGCGCGCCGAGCACAGCCTGCTGATGTCCGGCCACTGGTGGGGCGAAGCAGGGGAGAAGCCCAAGGGCCCCTCGGTGTTCCTGCGCGAGATGCACGAGGTCCTGCAACGCGACAACCCACCCGGCGACGTGATGGCGTGGGCCCCCGAACCGGACCCGGACACCCCCAACCCGCTGGCGGAAGACGTCAAGTCCTCCCAATGGCCGGCCGACCCCCTGGGCAAGCGCCGCGACGCCGTGGTCGAGGGCGCGTCGATGGTCCTGTCCGCACTCGACGCCCTGCGCAACGCCCCACCGGAACCACTGCCCCTGATCTTCGACACCGAACCGGCGGAACCGCTGGAGGAGGACTACCCGCCCCCCACCGACGAGCCCCCGGACGAGGACTTCCCCCCGGAGCCGGAGCCCCTGCCCGACGACGTCGTCCCCGACGACCCGGAACTACCGGAGGACGACGACCCGGAGGGCTGGGCCCGCGACGTGGACGTGCTGCTGGCCGAACGAGCAGCCTCGCAGAACCGCCGCGAGCAGGTCTCACTGCCGGACCACCTGTCAGTCTCCCAACTCGTGGAACTGGCCAAGGACCCCGACCTGCTGGCCCGCCGCCTGCGCCGCCCGCTGCCGTTCCCCCCGAACCCGCTGGCCCGCCGGGGCACGGCCTTCCACACGTGGCTGGAAAACCGCTTCGGCGCCACCCGCCTGCTGGACATCGAGGACCTGCCGGGCGCAGGCGACGCCGACGCGGCCCCCGACGCCGACCTGGACCGCCTGAAGGAGTCGTTCCTGCGCAGCACGTGGGCCGACCGCACCCCCCACGACGTCGAGGTGCCCTTCGAAGCGGAACTCGACGGCATCTCGGTGCGCGGCAGGATGGACGCGGTGTACCGCGACCCGGACGGCTGGACCGTCGTGGACTGGAAAACCGGCGCCGTCCCGGACGCCGAAGCACTGCCCGCGCTGTCGGTGCAGCTCGCCGCGTACCGGCTGGCCTGGGCCGCGCTCACCGGGGAGCCGCTGGAGCGGGTGCGGGCCGCGTTCCACTACGTGCGCCACGACCACACCATCCGGCCGGCCGACCTGCTCGACGAGCAGGGGCTGAAGGACCTGATCCGGTCCATCGGGTCTTGATCGCGAGTTGTCCACAGGGGGTTGGGTTTTCTACCTCCGGTTATTCGAGGGGTGGGTAGCCTGTGGACAGGCGGGAACCTGGAGCGGGTTTCGTTCGTTGCGTGACGAGGAAGCGCGCGGGGGAACGGTGGGCTTGCAGCTCGCTTGAGGTGAGCTTGGGCTTGCGGCCTTGGGGTAGGACGGCTCCGGCTCCCGATTCCGGTGGCTTCCGCTTCAGGCGGCGCTGGGTCCAGCAGGCGCCGGATCAGGTGGGGACGATCGGTCGATCGGTGCTCCGCGCGCTGAGAGACGGGCACCTCAGACGCAAGAAGCGGGCCATCGCTCACACCGGGCAAAGGCCGTCTCCGGCCGATCCCGGCGAACGGCCATTCCGGATGCCGATGCGAACGGCCTCCCCGAGCCCGAAGGCAGAGGCCTTCCCGGCCAAGGCAGAGGCCTTCCCGGCCAAGGCAGAAGGCGGTCCCGGCCCAAGGCAGAAGGCGTTCCCTGGACGCGGTGGCGAACGGCCATCCTGGATACCAAGGCAGAAGGGGATCCGGAAACCGACCCAGCCACCAGATCAGCCTCGACCAGGTCGGCTCAGCTTCAGCCCAGGCTCAGGCCAACCCCAGCCAAGTGCAGTCCAGGTTCAGGCACCCGGCCCCAATCCGCCCCGGGCTCACCCTGGCCAGGTCGGCTCAGTCCCCGCCAGGCTCAGCCGAGGTCGGCCCAGCCCAGGCTCAGGTCTAGCCCTCCAGGTCAGGCCACCCCAGCCCAAAACCAGCCCCAGCCCAGCTCAGCGGCTCAAGCCCCAGCCCCAGCCCAGCTCAGCGGCTCAAGCCCCAGTCCCAGCCCAGCTCAGCTCAGCTCAGCGGCTCAAGCCCCAGCCCAGCTCAGCGGCTCAAGCCCCAGCCGGCGCGTGAGAAACCTTCAACACCTGCTCATAGAGCACCTCAAGCAGCCACCGCCCGAACAGCGAAGGCCCGAACTCGGGCGACCGGTCCTCCGGCGGCACCATCAGGTCGGCCGAGGCGTCGTCAGCCACCACGACGCCGATGCCGTAGTAGTCGAGCTCGATGAAAGACCAGGCCTGGGACTCGTCGGTGCGGGGAAGCATCACCGCGCACGGAGCCAGGGTCAGGAGGGTGCCGCACGACTGGAGGGCGCGGTCCGTGGTGGACTCGCTCACGATGACGCCGACCAGTTCCACGGCAGCTACCGGCAGGCGGTCGTGGACCGCGGGCTCGAACCAGGAGCGGAACCACGACGGGTCGGCTCTGGGCGGCCAGCCGTTCCGGGTTCGCCACTCGTGCACTTCGGGCAGCAGGCGCACCACCGCGGACACCTGCCGGCCCAGGACGGTGACGTCGGGAACCACGACTCCGTCCCAGTCGAGCGCGGTTGCGGCGCGCTGAAGAAGCGTGTGCACAGGGCGCATCCTAGGGTTGCTCGCGCGAGGAATGACAGCGTTTGCGGATACTTGGTTAAGGATTACCCAGGGTGGTCATGGGGAGGCTTTGGCCACTTTCCAGGCCCAAGCTACGAGCGGGATCTGCAATGGCAGGCGACCATACGCCAATGCTCGGGCCTTTGGCGACTTGTCGCGGAAGTCCAGAGCCATTTTCACGTTTGCCGGGAACACCGCGACGAACAGCGCGACGGCTGCCAGGGCGCCCAGGCGGCGCGTTCGCGGGGTGGCGACGGCCGCGGCCACGGCCAGTTCTGCCGCACCGGACGCGTAGGTCCACTGCCTCGGGGTGCCGGGCAGGGCGCGGGGGACGATCGCGTCGTAGTACTTCGGCCTGTTGAAGTGGGTTGCCCCGGCCAGGCCCAGCAGTGCGGCGAGCGCCAGCGCCGAGCGCGCTCGGGAACGGTTCGGTTCCATCCCGCCACCCTGTCATGCCTACGCGGCGTAGGCGAGGCGGGGCTGGCCTATTGTCGGCGGGCGTGGCAGGTGATTCTCATCTCGAACAGCATCCTGAACGCGCCGCTGTCGCCGCGCTGACCGACTCCTTCCTGAGCGGGCTCCGCGAATGGATCGCGATCCCGTCCATCGGGGTCGACCCCGATCATCACGACGACGTGCGGAGATCCGCCGAGTGGCTGGCCGGGCGGCTTCGGCGGGACGGCTGGCCGCAGGTCGAGGTCTGGGATCACGGGCCCGCGCTTCCCGCCGTGTTCGCCTGCTGGCCCGCCGCCGATCCGCAGGCGCCGACGGTGCTCGTCTACGGTCATCACGACGTGCAGCCGGTCGACCCGATCGAGCGCTGGCACCACCCGCCGTTCGAGCCGGTGATCAGCGGGGACGAGCTGTTCGGGCGCGGTGCGAGCGACGACAAGGGGCAGGTCGCGATGCACCTGCTCGGGATGCGGGCGCACCTGGCGGCGACGGGGCAGAACGCGCCGAGCGTCACGGTGAAGCTCTTCGTCGAGGGCGAGGAGGAATCGGGATCGCCGCACCTGCGAAAGCTGCTCGAAACGCACAAAAAGGATCTCGAATGCGATCTCGTCGTGTTCACCGACACGGCGTTGCACGACCGTGAGACACCAACCGTCAACACCGGGCAGCGCGGTGTGCTGGCCGGCGAGATCACGTTCTTCGGCGGCACCGACGACGTTCATTCCGGACGCGCGGGTGGCGCGATCCCGAACCCGGCTACGGCGCTGGCGAGGCTGATCGCGGCGCTCCACGACGACACCGGCCGGATCCAGCTCGCCGGCTTCTACGACGACGTCAGGGAACCGTCCGCCGAGGAGCGCGAGGACTACGCCGCGCTGCCGTTCGACGAGCGGAAGTGGCTGGCGCACAACGCCGGCGGCGCTCAGGCCGCGAGCGGCGAACCCGGCTACACGACGCTCGAACGGATCTGGGTCCGGCCGACCGCCGAGGTCAACGGCATCAGCGGCGGCTACACCGGTCCCGGCTTCAAGACGGTCATCCCGGCGAGCGCGACGGCGAAGGTCAGCTTCCGGCTCGTGCCCGACCAGCTTCCGGAGAAGGTCGCCGACCAGTTGCGGGAGTTCGTCGCCGAGCACACGCCGCACGGCGTCCGCGCCGAGGTCAGCTTCCGCGGTGAGGGCGTGCCGCCCTACGCGATCAGCCCGGACGACCCCGCCAACGCCGCGGTGAAGGAGGCGGTGGAGCTCGCGTTCGGCGGGCCCGTCAGGTTCGCCAGGGCCGGCGGGTCGGGGCCCGCCGCGGTGTTGCAGGCGTGGCTCGGGGTGCCCCTCGTCTACCTCGGCGCGACCTTGCCGGATGATCGCGTCCACGCGCCGAACGAGCGCGTAGTCGTGCCGTTGCTCCTCAAGGGTGCGGAGGCGGCGGCGCACCTGTGGCGGATGCTCGCCCGAGCGGATATCGCGAAGAGGTTGACTCCATGAGCCTGACTGACGCAGCGTCGCACTCGCTCGTCGGCGTGATCAGGATGCCGGACCAGGTGCAGAGCCCGGTCCGTGCCATCCTCAAGCGCGTCATCGGTGCGATGGCGGCGCTCCTGCTCGCGGTGCTGATCGTCTACTTGGACCGTGACGGCTACCGCGACGTCAACGAGGATGGCGTCTCGTTGCTCGACTCCTTCTACTACGCGACGGTGTCTCTCTCGACGACCGGCTACGGCGACATCACGCCCGCGTCGTCGTCGGCGCGGCTGATCAACGTCCTGGTCATCACGCCGTTGCGGGTCCTGTTCCTGATCGTGCTGGTCGGCACGACACTCGAAGTTCTCACCGAGCGCTCCCGTCAGGCGTTGCGCATTCAGAAGTGGAGGCGGGTCGTGCGTGACCACGTAGTGGTCGTCGGTTATGGCACGAAGGGGCGGTCAGCGGTGGCGGCGCTGCTCGGCGACGGCGTCGAGCCCGGCTCGATCGTCGTCGTCGACACGGTGCAGGAGTCACTCGACGCGGCGTCCGCCATCGGACTCGTGACCGTGCACGGCTCCGGTACGCGCAACGACGTGCTGAGGGTCGCCGGTGCGGCACGAGCGCGCGCGATCGTCGTTGCGCCGAGCCGTGACGACACGGCGGTGCTGGTGACGTTGACCGCCCGTGAGCTCGCCCCGAAGGCGCAGATCGTGGCGTCGGTGCGGGAACGGGAGAACGAGCACCTGCTCAAGCAGTCCGGTGCCGACTCCGTGGTGGTGTCGTCGGAGACGGCCGGGCGGCTGCTCGGCATGGCCACGGCGACGCCGTCCGTGGTGGCGATGGTGGAGGACCTGCTCACGCCCGACGCGGGCCTCGCGATCTCCGAGCGGGACGTCGAGCCCGGCGAGATCGGCGGCTCGCCGCGGCACCTGCCCGACATAGTGCTCGGTGTGGTGCGCGGCGGGACGCTCTACCGGGTGGACGCCCCCGAGGCGGACGCGATCGAGCCCGGCGACCGGCTGCTGTACGTCAAGAAGGTCACGCCGCCCGGCGAGGAGTAGGAGAACCTCTCGCTGAAGGCGGGGCATCCGGGAACCGGTGGCCCCGCCCCGGCGTGCGTTACCGGGGGTGGACGCGAACCTCCATGCCGCGGTGGGCGGTCAGCGGCAGCCCGGCGAGCTGCGGGCGCGACACGTCGCTAGGTTCGAGACCATGTCGCTCCCACCGTGCGTCGTGTGCGGCCGGTACGCGTTCGACAGCCGCCACGGGTTCCCGTCGACGTTCGACGAGGACCAGGCCACCGAGGTGCTCGGACACCCTCCGCCGGAAGCGCTGTCGGTCTTCGACGAGGGAGTCAGGAAGCGGTTCTGGGTCGGTCACGCCGACTGCACCGGCTTCTCCCTCCGGACGCCGGAACGATCGGCCGAGGAGCTGCGCGACCGGCTGCGGCGGTACGAGCAGCGCAGGCAGGCCGCGGACGCGCCGCACCCGAGGGACCCGCGTGGCGTCGTCCGGACGGGGATGAGCCGGGACCAGGTCCGGCGGCTGCTCGGTCCACCGCATCGACGCGACACCGGCACGGGCGACCAGCTGATCGTGGCCGGCCGGTTCGCCGCCCTGCTGATCGACCCGTCCGAGGAGGAGTCCTGGCTCTACCGGGGGATGCCCGCGGGACGCAGGACCCGGATCACGTTCAGGGACGGTCGAGTCGTCGACGTGCGGACCTCACGGGAGAACACCTGAGGACGTGGGCACGGGCCAGGCCCTGAGCTGGTCACTCCGCCCGGCGGGGAGCGGGCAGCGGCAGCACGGCCGGCGCGCGCAGCGGCGCGTAGCGGAAGAGGAACGCGTAGAAGCCGCCCGCCAGCGCCGCCAGGCACAGCAGCAGCGCGGTGAGGCGGTGCGCGACCGGCGGCCCCGCCGGCACGGAGGCCGCGGAGGAGACCATGTCGCCGCCGGTCGTCACGATCTCGACGGTCTCGCCCTCGCGGTGACCGCAACCGTCCAGTTTGGCCTGCTTCTTCCCGCCGTCCGCGTCCCACTCGACGGTGTCGGTGCCCTGACCGCACGAACCGGTCTCGACGACGGTCGCGGACACGGGTTTCGGCGGTTCCGCCGCGCCCAGCACCTTGAGGGGCACGAGCAGCGCGACCGCGACACCGATCCCGACCAGTCCGACGACCAGCAGGATGAACACCCATCTGTCCGGGCTTCGCGGAACCGCCACCCCGCGATGTTCGCAGACGCGGCGGCCCGCGGGGAGCCCAGGATCACTTGGGGAGCTGGCGAATCTTCTCGACCTTGATGGTCCTGCCGTCGGACACGGTCCCGGTCACCGCGACGAGGTCGCCGGTCTTCGGCTTCTCCGCCACGGCCGACAGGTCGAGCGGGGTCTGCAGGCCGTCGACCTGGACCAACGTCGCCTTGTCGCCGTCGACGTCCTTGACCGTGCCGCGCTCGGCGGCCTTGGCCAGCGCCACGTTCAGCGCCTTGCCGTCCTTGACCCGCACGGTCACGCGCTGGTCGGCCTTGAGCCCGGCGAGGTCGCCGCCGCGCAGCTTCGTGGAGCTGTCGGTGGTCAGCGACACCTCGCCGCCGTCGTCCTTGGTGATCGTGAGCTTGCCGGTCTCCACGGACTTCACCCGCCCCACGACCAGGGTGCTGTCCTTGAACTTCGCCTTGTCGGGCCGGCCCGGCTTGCCGGGGCCACCGGGGTGGCGCTCCGCGAACGCCGCGGGAGGGCCGTCGGGGTCGTCCGCCGCCGACGCGACCGCGATGCCGCCGACGGTGAGTCCGGCGGCGGCGACGATGGCGCCGGCCCACGCTGATTTCTTCGACATGCGCCTCAGCGTGCTCGCGCATGCTGAGGGAGAGCTGAAGGCGAGTCGCCCGAAGCCCTGCCGGTCAGCAGAATGAGGAGGTGTCCGCCAGGGTGTTGGTGATCGAGGACGCCGAGGCGATCGGTGCCGCGGTGTCGTCCGCGCTGCGCGAGTCCGGGTACGAGGTGCAGCACCGCCTCGACGGGCGCCAGCTCGAGGCCGACCTCGGCCGCTTCCGCCCGGACCTGGTCGTGCTCGACGTGATGCTGCCCGGCCGCGACGGCTTCCAGCTGCTCGACGTGATCCGCCGGTCGTCCGGCGCCGGCGTGGTGATGCTCACCGCGCGCGACGGCGTGCCCGACCGGTTGCGCGGCCTGTCCGCTGGCGCCGACGACTACGTGGGCAAGCCGTTCGTGCTGGCCGAACTGGTGGCGCGGGTGTCCGCGGTGCTGCGGCGGCTCGGCAGGACCCCCTCGACGGTGCAGGTCGGCGACCTCGTCGTGGACGCGGACGCCGGTGTCGTCATGCGCGCCGACCAGCCGATCGAGCTGACGGCGACCGAGCTGCGGCTGCTCGTGTACCTGGCGGCCCAGCGCGGGCGGGTGGTGTCCAAGACGCAGATCCTCACGGCCGTGTGGGGTTACGAGGACTACGACCCCAACCTCGTCGAGGTCCACGTCAGCGCCGTGCGCCGCAAGATCGAGGAACACGGCCCACGGCTCGTGCACACCGTGCGCGGCCTTGGGTACGTGCTGCGGGCTGAAGAATGAACCTTCGCACAGTCTCATTGCGCCGTCGTGTCGCCGTGTCGGTGCTGCTGGTTTTGTTCGTCATGCTGGTAACGCTGGTGATCGCGGTCGACCGCACGTTCGCCGGACAGTCCTCACGGGACGTCGACGGGGTGCTGCGCGACGCCGAGACGCGCGCGGTGACGTCGCTGAAAATCGGTGTGCCGCCGCGGGAAGTCGTGCGTCAGCTCTCGAAGCGGAACGTCCACGTCACGGTGGAGCTGCCGAACGGCAACCTGGTCGGCAACGCGCCGGACGAGGGGCAGTTCAAGCGCAGGACGGGCAACGTCGCCGGCAACAAGGTCACGCTGTACGCCGACACCGAGGCGATCTCGCAGGCGCAGCACCGGTTGCGGAAGCTGCTGCTGGTGCTCGGCGTCGGGGCGATCGTCGTCACCGGGTTGCTGATCGTCGTGGTGGTGCGGCGGGCGCTGGCACCGCTGGACGCCATGACGTCACTGGCGCAGGCGATCGCGGCCGGGCACCGCGGCGGGCGGTTGAACCCGTCCAGGACCGACACCGAGATGGGGCGCACGGCCGCCGCCTTCGACGGGATGCTGGACTCGCTGGAGGGGTCGGAGCAGCGGACCCGGCGGTTCGTGGCGGACGCCGCGCACGAGCTGCGCACGCCCATCACCGGGGTGCAGGCCGTCGCCGAGGCGCTGGTGCAGGCGCCCGTCGACTCGCCGGACCGGGACCAGATGTCGTTCCTGCTGGTGCGGGAGGCCCGGCGGGCCGGGCGCCTGGTCGACGACCTGCTCGCGCTGGCCCAGCTCGACGCGGGCCACGAGATGCAGCGCGAGCCCGTCGACCTGCTGGCGCTGGCCGAGGCCGAGGTGGCCAGGACCCGGTACGTCGCCCCCGACTTCGACATCACCGCCGAGGGGGTGCCGGTGGTCGTCGTGGGGGACGGGCAGCGGCTGGCCCAGGTGCTCGCCAACCTGGTCGACAACGCCCGGCAGGCGACCGGGCCGTCCGGTGCGGTCCGGATCCGGGTGGACGCGACCGGGTTCACCGTGTCCGACGACGGGCCGGGGGTGCCGGAGGGGGACCGGGAGCGGATCTTCGACCGGCTGGTCCGGCTGGACGACGCCAGGGACCGGCGGTCCGGCGGCTCGGGGCTCGGGCTGGCCATCGCCCGCGGGGTGGTCCGGGCCCACGGTGGTGAGCTGACGTGTGAGCCCTCTTCGGCGGGAGCGGTGTTCCGGGTCCGGCTCCCGGCACCGCAGAACCTCTCGCCCGGCTGACAGCGCGTTTGCTTCCATCGGGTGGTGGACGTCGTCGTGCAGTGGGTGCGGGTCGAGTGGGCTCAGCGGGCCAAGGGCGGGGCCGGGGTGCCGGACCCCCTGCCGGAGGGGTTCGTCCTGCCGCACCTGCGGCCGGCGGTGCACGAGGTCGTGCTGCGGGAGGAGAACGGGTTCCGGCCCGTGTGGTCGGCCGAGCGGGCGGAGATCGACCGCATGCGGCTGAGCCTTCGCGAGGACGACGGCGTGACGACCGTGCAGTTGCACGACACCATGATGGCGTCGCCTCGGCGGAGGGAGCGGGCTTCGCCCGTCCGGCTGCTGCCGGGGCAGTGGGTCCGGTGGCAGCTCGACCACCGCTGGGAGCGGCCCCGGGACGGTGGCTTCAACCACCTCTCGACCACCCTGAACCTGGCCTGCGCGCCGGTGACCGACCCGGAGCTGTTCCTGGGCGCGCCGACGCGGCACGTGGACGAACGGGTCCGGCCGCGCTAGGGACGCGTTCTAAGCCACCTGCTGTGCGGGCGCGGCGAAGGTGTTGCAGGCCGCCGTCGAGTTCGACTTGAAGCCGGTGGCCGCCCACTGCGCCTGGTTCTCGGCGGAGCCGTGGGCGTTGTTCTCCGGCTCCTCCTCGATGGCGTACCGGAAGTCCTCCTGCGCCTGCCGCGCCAGCGCCGCCGGGAGAGAACCGCGTCCCGCCGCGCTCGTGAGGAACATGCCCGCGAAGCAGTTCGCCTGGAGCTCGATCCGGCGGGACATCTCCAGGCCCGCCGGCGTCTTCTCGCCCGCGTCGGTGATCTTCAGGTCCGCCGCCCGCAGCAGGCCGGTCAGGGACTGGACGTGGTGGCCGTACTCGTGGGTGAGCGTGGCCAGGTGGGTGGCGGGGGTGTCGCCGCCGCCGTTGTCGCGCAGGCGGGTGGTCGGCATGTAGATCGTGTGGTTGCGGCCGCAGTAGTAGGCCACCGCGTGGTCCGACCCCGGTGCCGTGCCGCACGGGCCGTCCCGCAGGACCGGGGAGGCGTCCAGGGAGGGCTTCTCGAAGGGCAGGTTCGCCGCGGTCAGCAGAGGCCCCCAGGCCGCGTCCAGGCAGTCGACACCGGCCGCGTAGTAGGCGGCGAGCTGCGCGTCCGAGACGCCGAAGGGCGGCAGGGCGCACGTCGTCGGCGGCAGGGAGGCGGGCGTCACCAGGAACGGGTGGTCCGCCAGGCGGTGGACGGCCCTGGGGCGGACCGGCGTCGAGGGCTCCGCCGGCGGGGACGTGGCCGGGCGGGAGGCCGCCAGGGCGTGGCCCGTCACGAGTCTGGGGCGGCTCAGCTCGCCGATCCCGAGGACGAACGCGATCACCAGCACGAACACTGCCCCGAGCACCACCGGGTTGTTCTTGGCTGGTTGGGTCACGCTCGCCCCTTTCTAGGAGACCGATCCCGGGTCGGCGGCCCAGGTGTTGCACTCCGACGCCTTGTTGGACCGGTAGCCGCGGTCCACCCATGCGGCGTTGTTCTGCGGTGTGCCGTGATCTTTGGTCGGGTAGATGTCGTAGTCACCCCGGTTGCCCGCGTCGGACAGGCCCACCCGGATGACGTCCATCGGCACCGCGCCGTGGGACAACGGTGCCAGCGTCATGCCCCCGAAGCAGGTGGCCTGCAACTCCATCCGCCGGTTGAGGTCGAGGCCTTTCGGAGTATCCCACCCTCCCGCGTCGTACTGCGCGCGGTCCGAGGCCTTGAGCATGCCGGTGAGCCACTGGATGTGGTGGCCGTACTCGTGGGCGAGCTGGCCCAGGTACTTGCCGGGGTGGTTCGGGTTGTTCGGGTTGCGCTCGGCCGCGTAGGCGTTCGCCGTCCAGTAGATGCCGCCCTGGCAGTAGCGCGCGGTCGAGTCCGGGCGGACGGTGCCGCACGGGTACTGCAGCGTCTCGGTGACGATGTGCAGGTCGACCGGCTGGTACGGGAGGTTCGCCGCCTGCAGGGCCGGCTTCCACATGCTCTCGATGCACGGCAGCGCCGCGCGCAGGAAGCGGTCCTGGCCTGCCGGGGAGTAGTCCATCGCCGGCAGCGGGCAGCCCGCGACCGTGTTCGCGCCGAAGTTCGGCCTCAGGAACGGGTGGTCGGCCAGCGCGTAGACGGCCTTCGGGCCCACCGGGGCCGGCTGGGTGGACGGCGCGCGGGGCGCCGAGGTGCGCGACGGGGTGGTCGTCGAGGGCTTGGCGTCCGACGTGGTGGGAGGGGTGAAGGTCGGGCTGTGCGTCGTGTAGTTCGAGTAGCCCGTGTCCTTCACCTTGTTGTTGAGCGTCGCGGCGAACACGCCCACCGCGCCCAGGCCGAGGACCACCACGCCGCCGAGGATCAGGGCGACGATCGGGCCGTTGTTCCTGCGGCGCGGCGGCATCGCCGGGTACGGCGCGTACCCGCCGGGAGGCGCGCCCCACGTCGGGTGCGGGGGCGGCATGACCGGGCCGGGCGGGGGCGGCGGGCCGTACTGGCCGTAGTGCGGTGGCGGCGGGCCCTGCGGCGGTGCTCCGTACGGGACAGGCGGGGGGCCCTGCGGCGGACGCTGCCCGAGTGGTGCGGGCATCGGTGGCGGGCCGACCGGGCGTGGCGGCGGCCAGTTGCCCGGCGGCGGTGGTTGCGTCATCGCCTGAGGTCCCCCTATAGGTGAGCCTGGGTCGGGTACGAGCATAGGCGGAGTGCGATCACACGTCCCCCGACCGGGCTAACGCGTCCCACCCACATCCCTGAGACGCATGACCCCGGAGATCGGTTCACGAGACGTCCGCCGGGCTCGCCGCCCAGGTGTTGCAGGCCTTGATGTTGTTCTGCTTGTGGCCGTGCATCACCCAACGCTCGTTGTTCGGCGCGCTGCCGTGGTCTGGCGTGCGGTTGTAGTCGCCTCGTTGGCTCGCATCCCGCAGACCGGTGTTCACGACGTCCATCGGCACGACGTTCTTGTGGGAGAACGGCGCCAGCGTCATGCCGCCGAGGCAGGTGGCCTGCAGCTCCAGCCTGCGGTTGAGCTCGAGGCCCTTCTGCGTGTCGAAGCCGCCGACGTCGTACTGGGCCTGGTCCGCGGCGCGCATCATGCCGGTCAGCCACTGCAGGTGGTGGCCGTACTCGTGGCCGAGCTGACCCAGGTACACGCCGGGGTGCCGCAGGCCGTTCTGCTCGCTCGCGTAGAAGTTGCCGGGCCAGTAGATGACGCCGCGGCAGAACATCGCGGTGGAGTCGGCTTTACGCGAGCCGCACGGCGTCTGCGTGGTGCCCGTGAACACCTGCAGCTCGACCGGCTGGTACGGCAGGTTGGCCGCCTTCAGCGCCGGCTGCCACGCCTTCTCGATGCACGGCAGGGCGGCCGTGAGGAACCGCTGCTCGCCCGCCGGCGTGTACTCCATCTTCGGCAGCGGGCAGGCGTCGAAGTCGTTCGCGCCGATGCCGGTGGCGAAGATCGGGTGGTCCGCGAGCTTGTAGACGGCCTTCGGGCCCACCGGGGTCGGCTGCGCGGTCGACGTCCGCGTCGACGAGGTGCGGGTGGACGCGGTCGACGTCGTGGTGGTGGTGGTCGTCGTTGTCGCGTTCCCCGTGTAGGAGAAGGTCGGGCTGTACGTCGTGTAGTTCGAGTAACCCGTGTCCTTCACCTTGTTGTTGAGCGTCGCGGCGAACACGCCCACCGCGCCGAGACCGAGGACCACCACGCCACCGAGCACCAGCGCGAGGATCGGGCCGCTGCTGCTCCTGCGGCGCGGCGGCAGCACCGGGTAGGGCGCGTAGCCGCCGGGAGGCGGCGGGCCCCACGACGGCTGAGGCGGCGGCATCACGGGACGCGGCGGCGGCAGCGGCGCACGGCCGTGTGGCGGCCCGTACGGAGGAGGCGGCGGCCCCATCGGCGGGCGCATGCCCGGTGGCGGACCCTGCACCGGCGGCCCCTGAACGGGCCGTGGCGGCATCGGCGGCCCGTACGGCGGTGGAGCGGGCATGGGTGGTGGACCGACCGGGCGGGGCGGTGGCCGATTGCCCGGCGGCGGTGGTGGCGTCATCGCCGAAAATCCCCCAGATGGCGTCTGTTCGAAAGTCCGCCGGAGCATATGAGGACTCCGCTATTGTCCGCAGCCGTGTTGAAGAACTGGGGAGCAGCGATCTTCGCCGCCGCCGCGCTGACGTCCGCCACGGCTGCCGGTGCGCTCGCGCAGCCGCTTCCCGGGACCGTCAGCGCCGAGGTGCGGATGAAGCTGGAGCGCGACGCGCGGCTGTCCGTCACCGAGACCGTCCACGTGCCGGAGGGCAGGACCGTCAAGCGGACCGTCCCCTTGCGACTCGCCGTGGGCAACGACCTGGAGCGCCAGTACCAGGTCACCGACGCGAAGGTCGGGGGCAGGGGCAGCGCGGACGTCGGCGACGACCGGTTCTCCGTCACGCTGGAGGGCGGCGAGGCGACGCTCACCTACACCGTCGTCGGCGCGGTCGCCCCGGTCGGTGACGCCCTGGAGGTCCGCTGGCAGGTCGCGGGCGGCTGGGACACCGAGCTCGACAAGGTCGCCGTCTCGTTCTCCGCGCCCGACTCCCCGACGTCGGTCAACTGCCTCGCGGGCCCCGTCGGCTCGTCGCAGCCGTGCACCAGCGCGGACCTCGCGGACGGCAAGGGCGTGCGCGCGCAGGAGATCAAGCTCGCCGCGGGGGAGCGCGTCGACGTCGCGATCGGACTGTCGGCCGGTGTCGTGCCGCCCAACGCCGTCGTGGTCGAGCAGTCCGGGCTGGCGGCCGCGTTCGCGCTGACGCCGGTGAGCGGCGCCGCGCTCGGCGGCCTGCTGGTGCTGCTGCTCGGCGGCGTCGCACTGCTGTGGTACCTGCGCGGCCGGGACGCGGCGGCGCTCGCGAGCGAGGTCGGCGCGATCTCCGTGCTGGTCCGCGACCAGGACGGCCGGGTCGCGTTCGCCTCACCCGACGGCGTGCTGCCCGGCCAGGTCGGCACGGTCGTCGACGAGCACGTGGACGTCGTCGACGTCACCGCCACCGTGATCGACCTGGCGGTGCGCAACTACCTGTGGATCGCCGAGGTCCGCCAGGAGGACGGCTTCGGCCACGACTGGCAGGTCGTGCGCCGCAACCCGGCCGACAGCTCGCTGTCCGGCTACGAGCGGGCCGTCTACGAGACCCTGCTGCCGCAGGGCGTCGACGCGGTGACCGTGTCCGAGCTGCGCGGCAAGCGGATCGACCTCGCCGCGGTCCGCGACGAGCTCTACACCGACGTCGTGGAGAAGCGCTGGTTCGTGCGCCGCCCCGACGCCGAGCGGAGCCTGTTCTGGTGGGTCGGCGTCGTGGTCGCGGTGCTGGGCGTCGTGGCCACCGTCGTGCTGGCGCTGACGATCGGCAACGCGCTGTTCGGGCTCGCCGTCGCGGTCGGCGGCGTCGCGCTCGCGTTCGGCGCGCGGTCGATGCCCGCGCGCACCAAGCGCGGCAGCGAGCTGCTGGTGCACGTCCGCGGGCTGCGCGGGTACCTGCGCGGGGTGACGCCGGACGACGTGCCGGAGGACGACCGCGAGCTGGTGTTCTCCCGCTCGCTGCCGTACGCGGTGGTGCTCGGTGAGACCGAGCGCTGGCTCGCCGCGTTCGGGCAGCAGGACCTCTACTGGTACGGCAACTCGGGAACCGGCTCGGACTTCCGGCGCAGCTTCCCGGCGTTCCTCGGGGCGCTCGACGGCGTCCTCGCCCAGGCGGGCCACCTGCGATCGCTCCGGGCGCCGAACCCGTAGGCTTGCCGCATGGCCTCACCCGAACTGCACAGGTTCACGCTGCCCAACGGCCTGCGGGTGGTGCTCGCCCCCGACGCCAGCGCACCGGTCGTCGGCGTCAGCGTGCACTACGACGTCGGCTTCCGCTCCGAGCCGGAGGGGCGCACCGGGTTCGCGCACCTCTTCGAGCACCTGATGTTCCAGGGCAGCGAGAGCCTGGAGAAGCTGGCCCACTTCCGGCACGTGCAGTCGTCGGGCGGCACGTTCAACGGGTCCACGCACCCGGACTACACCGACTACTACCAGGTGCTGCCCTCGGCGGCGCTGGAGCGGGCGCTGTTCCTCGAGGCCGACCGCATGCGGGCGCCGAAGCTCACCGAGGAGAACCTCCGCAACCAGATCGACGTGGTGAAGGAGGAGATCCGGCTCAACGTGCTGAACCGCCCGTACGGCGGGTTCCCCTGGATCCTCCTGCCGCCGGTGCTGTTCAAGACCTTCGCCAACGCGCACAACGGCTACGGCGACTTCGTCGACCTGGAGAGCGCCACGGTCGACGACTGCGCGGAGTTCTTCGACACCTACTACTCGCCGTCCAACGCGGTCCTGACGGTCGCGGGCGACCTCGACGTCGAGACCACGAAGGCGTTGGTGGAGAAGCACTTCGGCGACGTGCCCGCGCGGCCGAAGCCCGAGCGGCCCTCGTTCGCCGAGCCCGCCCCGCAGGGTGAGGTGCGCCACGAGCACGCCGACGCGCTGGCCCCGCTGCCCGCGATCGCGATCGGCTACCGCGTGCCGGACCCGGTCACCGACATCGACGGCTACCTCGCCTACCTGGTGCTCGCCGGCGTGCTGACCGACGGCGACAGCTCGCGCCTGCAGCAGCGCCTGGTGCACCGCGAGGGCATCGTGATCGACCTCAACGCCGGCTGCGGCCTGTTCGGCCCGCTCGAGGCGCGCGACCCCGACACGTTCAGCATCACCGCGATCCACACGCCGGAGGTCGACGCCTCCCGGGTCGTCGCGGCGATCGACGAGGAGCTGCAGAAGCTCGCGCAGGAACCGCCGTCGGCCGAGGAGCTCGCGAAGGTCACGGCCCGCTGGGTGTCGACCATGCACAAGGAGCACGACCGGCTCACGAACCGCACGCTGGGCCTCGGCTCGGCGGAGCTGCTGTTCGGCCGCGCCGAGCTGATCCACGAACTGCCGGAGCGGATCGCCGCGGTGACCGTGGACGAGGTGTCCGCCGCGGCCAAGGCGCTGCGCCCCGACTCCCGCGCCCTTCTTCTCGTCAAGCCCACCGGAGGAACCAAGTGACCGCCTCGGCAAAGACCCACCGGACCGCCGAGGAGATCGGCCGCACCCCGGCGGGTCCGCGTCCGTTGCCGGAGCTGGGCGCGCAGAAGGCCGCCCGCGAGCTGTCCACTGTGGACGAGGTGCTGCCGAACGGCCTGCGCGTCATCGCGGTCCGGCGCGACACCGTGCCGATGGTCGAGCTGCGGCTGCGGGTCCCGTTCGCCGACCCGGCCGGCTCCAGCGCCGGCTCCCAGCACTCCGCGGTGGCCGAGATCCTCGCGAACACCGTGCTGACGGGCACCGCCTCGCGCTCGCGCGTGCAGATCGACACCGAGCTGGCACTGGTCGGCGGCGAGCTCGACGCCGTGGTCGACCCGGAGCGGCTGAGCTTCACCGGCAACGCCCTGGCCACGGGCCTGGACACCGTGCTGGACGTGCTGCGCGACGTGCTGACGTCGGCGTCCTACCCGGCGGACGAGGTCGAGCGCGAGCGGGCCCGCCTCGTCGAGCGCATCGCACTCGCCCGGTCGCAGCCGAACGTCATCGCGCGCGAGGCCCTGCAGACGCTGCTGTACGGCGACCACCCGTACGCCAAGGAGATGCCGGAGGCCGACGAGGTCGCCGTCGTCACCCGCGACGACGTGGCGGCGTTGCACGCCAAGGCGTTGCTGCCGCGCGGCTCGGTCCTGGTCGTCGTCGGTGACGTCGAGCCGGCCGAGGCCGTGGCCCGGATCGGGCAGGCGCTGGCCTCCTGGCAGGGCGACGGCGAGGCCGTCCAGCTACCGCCGCTGCCCGAGGTGTCCGGTGGCGACGTGAAGCTCGTGCACCGCGCCGGTGCCGTGCAGTCGCAGATCCGCCTCGCGGCCCAGGCCATCCCGCGCACCGACGAGCGCTACCCGGCCCTGCAGCTCGCGAACCTGGTCTACGGCGGGTTCTTCTCCTCGCGGCTGGTCGAGAACATCCGCGAGGACAAGGGCTACACCTACAGCGCCCGTTCGCACCCGGAGTTCACCATCCACGGCGCGACGCTGCTGATCGACGCGGACACCGCGTCGGACGTGACGGCGGCGGCGCTGCTGGAGACCCGCTACGAGCTGGCGCGCCTGGGCCTGGTCCCGCCGACGCAGTCCGAAGTGGACGTGGCGCGCAGCTACGCGATCGGCACGCTGCTCACCAGCACGTCCTCGCAGTCCGGCCTCGCGTCGTTCCTCGTGAACCTCGTTGGCCTGGGCCTCGGCATCGACTGGCTGGTGGCGCACCCGCAGCGGCTGCAGGCCGTCACGGTCGAGCAGGTCGCCGCGGCCGCCCTGGAGTTCTTCGCGCCGGGCAACTTCACCGGCGTGCTCGTCGGTGACGCCGAGCAGCTCGAGCCGAAGCTCTCCGCGCTGGGCGGTGTGGCGTTCCAGTGACGTTCGAGCTGGTCGCGCTGCCCGCGTTGTCGCGGTCCGCGACGGATCGTTCCGAGCCGTTGCGCGGCGACGAGGAGAAGCTCGCCGCGCTCTGGCCCAAGGCCCGGATGATCGTCGTCGACACGCGCGGGCGCACGCTGGTCGCCGATCACGGCACGCGCGTGGTCGACCGGCCAGCCACGGAGTTCGGCGACCTGCCGCCCGTCAACGCCGTCCTGCTCGGTGAGCAGGACGGCGTGGCGCACTTCGCCGTCCAGATGCCGGCGGAGGCCGAGGACGAGCCGCTCGCGGGCCGGGCCTGGGGGGCGCCGGAGCTCACCGCCGAGCCCCAGTGGCTGGACCTGCGGCAGGCCGGGGCCACCCTGGACGACCGGTCCGCCGGGCTGTTCACCACCGCCGCCGCCCTGTTCCAGTGGCACCGGCTGGGCAAGTACTGCGCGAAGTGCGGTGCCAGGACCGTGCTGGAGAAGTCCGGCTGGGCCTCCACCTGCTCCGGCTGCGGCCGCGAGGAGTACCCGCGCACCGATGCCGCGGTGATCTGCCTGGTGCACGACGGCGCCGACCGGGTGCTGGTCGCCCGCGGCCCGGAGTGGCCGGAAGGGCGGTTCTCCGTGCTGGCTGGGTTCGTCGAGGCCGGCGAGTCGCTGGAGGCCTGCGTGGCGCGCGAGATCGCCGAGGAGGTCGGGGTGACCGTCCGGGACATCCGCTACCTCGGCTCGCAGCCCTGGCCGTTCCCGCGGTCGTTGATGATCGGGTTCGAGGCCGTGGCCGACCCCGCCGAGCCGCTGGTGCCGGCCGAGGGCGAGATCGCCGAGGCCAGGTGGGTCTCGCGGGTCGACGTGCGGAAGGCGATCGAGGAACCGGGCAGCGTGCCGGGCCTCGGGCTCGCCGGTGGCGCGTCGATCGCGTTCCGGATGCTGCAGAGCTGGTCGGGGGCTGGTTCGACCCGGTGAGTTGAGCCGATCCGGCGGCGCGGCGCGGTTGCGCCGATTAGCCTCCTCCGGTGTGGTCTGGTCAGGCACATCACACCGATCGTGAGGGGCCCCCATGAACAACCCGGAACTCGAGGCGCGCAACGCGGCGCTGCGCGGCCAGGTCGACTCGATGCTGGCGAACCTCGAACAGCAGACCGCCCAGCTGAAACAGGCGCAGGCCGAGGCGATGTCCAAGGTCGGCCGCGCGAGCTCTCCCGACGGCCTGGTCGAGGTCACGGTCAACGCCGGCGGCATCGTCACCGGGGTCACCTTCGCGCCGGCGGCGTTCGACCGCAGCACACCGGAGAAGCTGGGCCAGAGCGTCGTGGCGACCATCCAGCGGGCCGCCCTCAACGCGAGGGAGCAGGCCGACGCCGTGCTCGCGCCCTACCAGCAGGGCATCCCCGACCTGCCGGACCTCTTCCCCGGCATGCCGTCGCTCAAGGACCTCATCCCGACGCCACCGCCCGTCGTGCAGCCGCAGGCGCAGCCCCAGCCGCAGCGGCGTGACGACGACGAGCCGCCGGAGTCCTTCATGGACCGTCGAGGGAGCCAGTGGTGACGAGCTTCGAGGTAGACCCGACAGCGCTGCGCGCGGCCTCGCCGAAGTTCTCGGCGGCGGGCGACAAGCTGCAGACCGCCTTCGAGGCGCTGCGCGCCGTGCTCGACGCCAACAACGGCTGCTGGGGTGGCGACGAGGCGGGCCAGGAGTTCGCGAAGACGTACGTGCCGCTCGCTGACAAGGCGCGTCAGGCCTTTCCCGCGCTCGCCGAGGGCATCCACTCGATCCGCGAAGGCCTGGACGCCTCCGCAGACACCTGGGAAGCCGCTGACCAGGCCGGCGCCAAGTCGTTCGGAGGCAAGTGAGTCATGGGCATCGAGATCCCGGGCGCCGTCCAGTGGCTCACGCCCATCGTGGTGGGCGCGTCCTGGCCGGAGGGTGACGAGACCAGGCTGCGCGCCATGCGGGACGCGTGGGAGGCCGCCGCGAAGTCCGTCGGTGAGGTGCTCAGCGACGGCAACGGCGCGTCGGCCGCCGCGCTGGGCTGCATGAGCGGGCAGACCGCGGAGAAGTTCGAGGAGTACTGGAAGAAGTACACCGAGGGCGACGCCTACCTGGTCAACCTGCAGCAGATCTGCACCGACCTCGCGGCGGGCTGCGACAGCGCCGCGCTGGGCATCGAGTACACGAAGCTCAGCATCATCGCCGCCCTGATCATCCTGGCGGCCCAGATCGCCGCGATGATCGCCTCGGCGGTGGCCACGTTCGGCGCGTCGACCGCGGGTATCCCGATCGCGCAGGCAGCCACCCGCATCACCGTTCAGGTGATCTTCCAGCAGCTGATCAAGCAGATCATCATCAACCTGGCGATCAACGTCGGCGTCGACGTGGCGATCCAGACCGGCCAGCTCGTCTTCGGCGACCGGAAGTCGTGGGACTTCGGCAAGACGGTCGACGCGGGCATCGCGGGCATCGCGTCCGGGATCGCGGGTGGTGCGGTCGGCATCGGCAGCTCGGCGCTCGGCAACACGACCGGCAACTTCGTCCAGGCCGCCGGACGGGGTGCGGTGGAAGGCGCCATCGCGGGTGCGGGCGGCAACGTGCTGAACAACCTCGCGCACGGCAAGGTCGAGGCGAAGGACTTCGGCTCGGCGATCCTGTCCGGAGGCGTTTCCGGCAGCGTCGGCGGCGCGGTCGGCGGGATGGGGAACCGGCACGAGGGCCTCTCCCAGACCTGGGGCACCGGGACGTCACCGGACGGCCAGTACACCGCCGGGGCGAACACGCAGGGGCACACCTTCACGACGCCGGACGGGGCGACCACGCGCGCCAACGTGGACGGCAATCCCTACCAGGGCGGGTGGGGATCCGACCGGGCGAGCAGGATCCCCGGCGATGGCGGACCGAACAACGTCAACGACCCGACGGACAGCGACTACCAGGTCAAGTCCTCGGCGAACCCGCCCCGGATGGTGGGCCGGCTCGACCTGCCAGACCCACCGCCTCAGCGGTAAGGCTGCCAGCCGGGGACCGGGGCGTGGTCCGGACGGGTCTCGCCCCAGTCCGGGCTGCCCGGCGGCAGCACGTTGTGCTCGGCGACCCGCATCCGCCCGCGCACCCGCCACCAGTCGGCCAGCAGCCACGCGGTCAGCGGCACCGCGATGAGGATTCCGCCCCACGCGACGAGGCCGAGGCTGATGAACATCCAGGCGAAGGTGCCCGTGACGGACGCGGCGAACAACCGCCACCCGATGCCGACGGTCTGGTAGTTGCCGCGGTCCGACCCGGTCGTCCGCCGCACGGCCCACTGGTGCAGCTCGCGCCACTCCTCCACCGACATCCGTGAGGGGCGAGCCGGAGTCCCCTGACGTGACCGGATCAGCTCGGCGAGTTCGCCGGCCTGCGTCACCGGCAGGATCCACTGCTGGGGCCTCGCCACCAGACGCAACATCGGACTCCTGCCGACGGTCATCTCGACGCCACCGGGCACCGGCCACCCGTGCAGGTCCGGTGAGGTGCCCGGTTGCACCAGCGTGAGGTCACCCAGCCACATCGCCTGCGGGTGGACGCCACCGTCGTGCGACTTGTTCAACATGTGCACCAAGCGATCCCGCTGCACGTACAGCGATGCCCCGTTGCGCAGTGGTACGCGCACCTCGACGGCGCGGCCGAGGTGGGCGCCCAGCCGGAACATCCGCCCGCCGAGGTACCCCAGCACCGGGCAGAGCACCAGCAGAACGGGAATCCAGGGGTACCCGCCCTTGCCGATCAACCAGAACACGGCGACGGGCACCGCGAGAAGCGCCACCCTGCCCCAGATCCGCGGCACGTTGCGGTTCAGCACCCACACCACGCCCGCGATACCCGGCGCCGTGAGCACGATCCACGGCACACCGGGCGTGGTGAGCAGGGCGACCGCGGGCAGCGCAACGGTTCCCGCCAGCGCGAGCGTCGCGCCGACCAGCCAGCGCACCGCCAGCGGTGGACCGGTGAGCGACACCGCGGGCCCCTCGACCGCGGTGGTCCGATCCCCGGTGGGCGGTGGAGCGTCGCCGACCTCGTCGAGGTGGCTGCCGGTGTGGACGGTCGGAGTGGAGTGCACCTCCGGCAGGCCCGAAACCCGTGACCGGACCAGGGACACGAACTCCTGCGGGTCCTCGACCGGCAGCACCTGCTCGCCCGATGTCGTCCGCAGCACCACGACGTCGCCCGCCGGCACGGGCAGCCCGCGGCCATCGCTCAGCGTGATCCACGGCGCCTCGCCGGGCACCGCCTGCCGCGTGCTGATGCCGAGGAGGTCGGTGAAGCCGTAGGACACCTTCGTCGGTCCGCGGGAGGCCATCCGCCCGCCGCCGGACATCACCGTGATCTCCAGGCCCCTGCCGGTCACCTCGACCGCGTCGTTGTACCAGCTCGGCCTCGGGTCGACGCGGAACTCGAACAGCACCCTGCCCGGCGCGCGCTTCGACGCCAGGTGCGCCAGGTAGGTCACGACCAGCGGGATCCCGACCATGATCGCCATGTTGAGAGCGGGCGACCCGGTGCGCGCGACGACCACGACGGTGATCGCGGCGGCGGCCGAGGCGCCCAGCGCGACGAACGGCCAGTGATGCGGTTTCACGAACGCATGCTCGCACTAATCGAGCAGTGAGGGCAGCAGGTGCTCCTCGGTCACCACCAGGCCCGTCGTGGCCATCGTCTCGGCCAGGTCCGGGTCCCAGCTCGCGGGCTCCGGGCGGCTGTTCAGCGTCGGCAGCTCGACGCCGCGCGCGATCAGGGTGGCGACGGCCTCGCGGTAGTCGCTCGCCGACATCCGCCACGCCGTGCCACCGGTCCAGGCGAGAACCTCGTTGGTGACGCGGATGCCGTTGGGGCTGAAGTCGTTGTGGCACCGCACTGCCTTGCCGTCGAGGTGGTGCTTCGCCTGGAGCGTCAGGCCGTTCGCGAGCACCACCAGCGGACCGGGCACGCCGGACTCGAGCAGCCGCGGGCTGCGCACGACGGTGACCTCCCGCGCTGCCAGCGCGTCGTTGAGGGTCAGGTACCCCTCCGAGGTGAGGACCGGGTCGCTGTAGGCGTCGGGGAGGACGCCCGAGCGCTCCCAGTCGGTGCCGGCGAGGGCCAGCGCCTTCCCGACGACGCGGGCGAGCGGGCGGCCGTCGTCGAGGTCGTTGCCCGCCAGGGCGAACCGGGTCGTCCACCGGCGCGGTTCCGGCCGCAACCGCGCCAGGACGGCCGCGGCCTGGTTCGCGATCATCGGCAGGGCGGGCTGGGGGATCTTGCCGTACCTGCGGACGTGCTCGATCCACTCGGCCGCCCACGGTGCGTGCAGGAGGCCGTGCTCGCGCAGGGCGTACCTCAGCACGGCGTCCGCGGTCGAGGCCTCCTGCGTGGTGGACATGCCCACCGGCTTGCCGTGCACCGATTCCAGGACCTCCGGCAGGGTGCTGCCGTGGGCGCGGAGGTGCTCGTCCAGCTTCGCCAGCGAGATCTGGCGGCGCGCGGGGTGGGCGATGGGCTTGCGCAGCAGGTCGCCGAGGGCGGCCGCGGTGCGCGCGTCCTCGACGCGGAAGCTGAACGCCGATCGGCCGCCGCCCTCCACCGTCTCGCGGGCGAGGCGCCAGAACTCCGCGAGCTCGGGCACGTCGGGGTTCACGGGTCGATCCTGTCGAGCGCCGCGCCGTCCCACGTCGTCTGCGTGCACGCGACGCCACGGCCGTTCTTCGGGCGCAGCACGTCGTAGATGTGCATGCGCGGGATCTTGTCGGACACGCCCCAGCCGCTCGGCCAGGTGATCACCCAGTCCATGTCGAGGTCGACCAGCAGGCCCAGCATGCGCGCGATCGTCGGGTCGTCGAGGCGTTCGAAGGCCTCGTCGAGCAGCACGAGCCGGAGCGGGTCGAACTCGTCGCTCACGGCGTCGTAGAAGCTCGCGGCGGCCGCGAACAGCGTCACGTACGAGATCAGGCGGGTCTCGCCGGACGAGAGCTGGCGCAGGCGGCGCTCGCGCGGGTTGCCGTCGGGGCCGGTGTCGGCGACGGTCACCGTGAACTGGTGCCACGTGCGGTAGTCGAGGGCCCGCGACAGGATCTCCGCGTAGCCGCCGGAGTGCGCGTCGCGTTCGTTCTCGATCCGCTCGGTGAAGACGCGGCGCAGCGTCGCGTCCTGCTCCGCGGTGCGTTCGCCGAACGGCAGCCGCACCAGCGCAAGCGCTTGCCGCGTCTGGTCGTCGAGAGCGCCCGACGACTTCCACGAGAGCTTGACGTGCACGCCCTGGCTGGACCGGGCCTGCGAGAGGACCTCGTTCATGCGCTTGGTGAGGTCCTCGGCGACGGTGATCTGGCCGCGCAGCCACTCGGCGAGGTCGCGGATCAGGTAGTCGGCGAAGATCCCCTGGTACCGCTCGTCGAGGAACCCGCGCTGCTCGGCCAGTTTCGCCGTGACCTGGCGGGCGGCGACGGCGACGGGCTTCGCGCCCTCCTCACCGGTCACCGTCACGGTCAGCAGGCCGGCGTGCTGCTCGGCGGCGATGTCGTGGCTGCCGGCGAGCGAGGTCTGCAACGCCTGCAGCTTCGCGATCACGGTGGCCTCGGTGCCGCCGCGGCGGTCGCCCGCCTCCGCGATGGCTTGGCGCACCAGGGTTTCCTCCGGCGGTTCGGGGAAGGCCGCCGCCAGCAGCCCCGGTGCGCGCACGGTGGCCCGGAAGTTCGCGGCGGCCCGGTCCAGCGCGGCCGCGGCCTCCTCGACCTGCGTGGAGTTGGTCTCCAGCAACGCTTCCAGCTTCGCCGCCTGCTCGCGCGCGGTCGTGATGCTCTCGCGCACGCCCTTGAGGTCCTCGCGCACCTTCCTGCGCGAGCTCTCCAGCCGCGTGAGCTGCTCGCTGATCTCCCTGGCCTCGCCGCCGACCGAGTCGGTCAGCTCCGCGAGCGTGCCGGCCTGGGCCGCGTGGTCGACGCACCGGCTGTCGGCGTCGGCCTCCGCCGCCTGCCGGTCGGCGACGGCCTCGTGGTAGCGGTGCGAGGCGTCGGTGAGGTCGGAGATCGTGCTCCGGCACCGCCTGCGCACGGCGTCACCGAGCAGGTCGGCGGTCCGCTGGGCCTCCGCGGCCGCCGCCCGTGCCCGGCTCAGCCCCTCGGTGTCGGACGGCAGCCCGGCGTCACCGGCCTGCCTGGTCAGCTCGGAGCGGGCGGCCTCCAGGCGCGACTGGGCGTTCTCCAGCGCTTCCCGCAGCTCGAACGTGCGCTGCTGCGCCCGTGCCGCGGACTCCTCGGCGGCCTGGACGCGGCTGTGCTTCGCGATCAGCTCGCCGTCGCCGGGGAACGCCGTGAGGTGCGCCTCCCACGTGGCGACGTGCTCGTGGGCGCGGGCCAGCTCGTCCTCGGCGGTGCCGAGCCGCGCGCGCAGCTCGGCGAGCTCCTCCTCCAGGGCGGCGATCCGGCGGCCGCGGGCGGCCTCCCGCGCGCCCGCGCCGATGAACTCGGCCTCCGGCTTGGTCCAGCGGCCGGTCAGCACGCCCGTGCGCCAGTCGCCGGTGGTGGTCATGTCGTCCAGCGACACCGCGCGCAGCAGGTCGGCGACGAACGTCGCGGGAACCGGCGAGCCCTCGACCGCCGGCACCAGGTAGTCGGCCAGCGAACGCCCCTCGACCGCCGGACGCGGGACCGCCAGCACGTCGTCGAGGTCGGCGTCGCCCGGCGTCACCCAGGCGTCCAGCAGGCCGCTCGCCTGCAGCGCCGCCTCCAGCCCGGCCCGTTCGCCGTCGGTGAGCGACGGCGCGAAGTCCACCAACCGGTAGAAGGGGGCGCCGGTCGCCGGGTCGCGCCCCGCCGACGTGTACTGGCCGGGCACGGGCACCCGCTCGTCGCCCGAACGCAGGCCGATGAGCTCCTCGTCCAGGGCGTCGAGCCGGGCGCGCAGGTCGGCGCGCTGCCGCGTGCACGCGTGGGCGGCGTCGCGGGCCGCCTGCACGAGGGGCCCGGCCCACTCGCGGGCGGCGGTGCTCAACGCCCTCGCGGTGGCCGGGTCCACGCTCGTCGGCAGTGCCAGGGCCTCCGCGGGGCGTTCGTCGAGCAGCGGGCCGCTGGAGGTCCACACCTCGACCCGCTCCAGCCAGGCCTGCCCGGCCTCGGCCAGCTCCTGCAGCTCCTGGTTGCGCAGCGCGGTCGACTCGGTCGCGCCGAGCTGGGCGTCCCGGGCCTTCTGCCGCAACGACTCCACCTCGCGCTGCCGGGAGTCGAGCGCCAGCGCCTGCTCGTGCAGCGCCAGCGCGAGCGCACCCCGCTGCCGGGCGAGGGAGGCGATGGCCGAGGTCTTCTCGACGACGGACTCCAGCGCGGCCAGCACGTCCTCGCTCGCCGCGGCCGGCGGCACGCGCCGTTCGATCGGCAGCGGCGCGGCCTCGGGATCGGGCTTGGCGCGCACGGAGTCCGTGGTCGACGACGCCTCGGCCGGCGGGACCCGCGGCACGTCCGGCGCGAGGCCCGCGTCCATGCCCGCCAGCCGCAGGTGCTCGCGCAACGGCTCGCCGAGCGCCTCCGCGGCCTGGAGGTCCTCGGCGAGCCGGCGCAGCAGGCGCAGCACGGTGTCGACGGCGGCGTCCTCCTGGGTGCGCTGGCGCTGCGCCGTCTCCAGCGCGGCGACGGCGGCGGACCGCATCTGCGCCACCAGGTCCTCGCGCGTCTTGAGGTCCTGCAGGTCGCGGAACGCGGGCAGCTCCTTGAGCGCCGCGATGGTCTCCTCCGCCTGCTGCTCGCCGGTCTCCATGTCGGCCAGTGCCTGCTCGGCCGCCGCGCGCTCCACGCGCGTGACGTCCAGCTCCCGCGCGAGCTTCGACTGCTCGCGCCGCAGCTTCGCGACCGCCTTCTCGGCCGACTCCAGCCGTTCGGAGGCGCCGCGCAGGCCGCCGAACGCGTAGTCGCGGTAGGTCTTGAGGAACGTCGTCAGCGCACTGTCCGCGGAGGACAGTCGCACGATGTTCTCCCGGATCGACTCCAGGTCGTCGAACGACGTCGCGAGCTGCTCGACCATCGCCTGGTCCAGCGGCGGCAACGCGTCGGACAGGATCTGCTCGAGCTGGCCCTCCAGCACCTTCAGGCCGACGTCCGGGTTGCGCAGCGTCCGCTGGAGGTGCAGCAGGTCGCCGTACCGCGCGGCGGGCACGCCGTAGACGGTCTCGGCGATCTTCGCGCGGAACGCCGGCTCCTCGAACACGCAGTCCGCGCCGATGAGGTCGCGCAGCTGCGCCGGGCCGTGCGGAACGCGTTCCGGGCCCGCCAGCTGCAGTTCCGCGCCGACGCGCATCGGCGTGACGAAGCGCCACGAGTCCGTGATCGCCTGCGAGGTCTTCGACGCCTTCACGCCGATGCCGCACGTCAGGTACTCGTTGCCCGAGTGGTCGGCCGCCTCGCGGATCAGCTCGACCCACGCGTAGCCGATGCGGTTCGGGCCGCCGTTGTAGTCGTCCAGCATGAGGCGCCGGATGCTGACCGTGTCGAAGCCCTTCGAGCCGAGCTGGCGCAGGTCGCCGTCCAGGCACAGCGGCAGCAGCAGCTCCAGCGTGCGGGACTTGCCGGAACCGTTGGTGCCCTGGAAGATCGCGCGGCCACCGGAGAAGTCGAACGTCTGCTCGGCGTACTGCCAGATGTTGACCACGCCGCCGCGGTGCAGCCGCCACCTGCTCATGAGACGTACTCCTCGTCAAACAGGGACCAGCTCGGCACCTCGGGCGCCACGACGGGTTCCGGTTGTTCTCGTTCGGGGTCGCCGTCGGGGGACGGCAGCCAGCGGTGCGCGGCCGCGCTGATGGACCAGCCCTCGTCGCACGGCACGGCCAGGCCCATGCGGCGCAACAGCTCCGTCACCTCGGCCACCAGCCGGTCGAGGTCGTCGGTGAACTGCTTCGACCACGCGGCCGGGTAGTCCTCGACCAGCGCGGCGCAGACCTCGCGGAGGCGGCCGGCCGTGACGACGTACCGGGCCGGCGGGTCCTCCGCCTCGTCGGCGAGCAGGTCCGGCAGGGCGAGCAGGGCGATGCGCGCGACCGTGGAGACGCCGGGGAACGACAGGTCGGTCAGGAAGTCCTCGGGGTCGGCGGCGAGCACGCCCTCGACCCTGCACTCGGTGTGCAGGCCGAAGGCCTGCTCCAGCAGCGCGGTCTCCTTGCGCTGGTTGCGGCGCAGCCACTCCGCCTGGTCGTCGGGCAGGTCCGCGTAGAGCACGAGCGGCGTCTCGACGAGCTTGCGCCGCACCGCGTGCTCGACGCCGCGCGGACCGGGCCTGGCCGCGAGCTCGACGAGGTGAGCGGGGTCCCGCGCCTCGCCGACCGGGCCCGTGACGAGCTGGCCCAGCAGGTCGGTGTCGATCGTGATCAGCGCTTCCTGCGGGACCACGTCCTGCGCGACCGACCCCTCGGTCTCCTGCAGCACGCCGAGGGAGACGAGGTGGCGCAGGGCCGCGGTGAGCGCCCGCCGTTCGGTGACGTCGTCCGGTGCGGCGATGCCCGCCTCCGCCGCGGCGGAGCGGATGTCGGCGACCAGCCGCGACAGCAGGGTCTGGCGGCCGGTGCCGGTGAGCACCGCGAGCGTGAGCGCCAGGTAGACGTAGCCGCGCCGCGACAGGCCGAGCACCCCGCGGGTGTCGTCGTGACCGGGACCGGACTTGTACAGGCGCGCGAACCGGCGTTCGACGACGAGCCGGTAGCCCAGCAGGCTCGCGAACAGGTCCTGCAGGGTCGCCCGGTGCCGGTAGACGAGGCCGAGCAGCTCGCCGTCCGGGCCGTCGGCGCGCAGCAACGGCCTGCGCAGCAACGTCCGCGCGCACCGCACGACGTTGGCGGCGTCGATCTCGGAGAGGGCGTCCAGGTGCTTCATCGCCGCAACGCCACCGTCGCGTCGTGCAGGGTGAGGGTCCCGGCGGCGGACCGGATCCGCGTCGTGGCGCCGTGGGCGATCTCCAGCTCGAGACCGCGCACCGGATCGCTGGCCGATCCGCTGTCCTGCGGGGAGTCGCGCTGGGCCATCGCGAGCGTGAGCAGCTCGCAGAAGACCTCCAGCGCGCCGTGGGTGAGCGTGGTGTTCGCCAGGTCGCCCGCGGCCTCGGTCAGCTCCGCGACGTGCCTCGCGCGGATCTCGTCGGCCTCGCGGGCCTCCGCGAGCAGCGACTGCTCGGTCATCGGGTCGTCGAGGATCCGCGACGGCCTGCCGCGCCCTCCCCGGTCGCCCCTGCTGCGCACGCTGACCGTGACGTCGCAGACCGGGCCGTCACGCCACGGCGTCCGCTCGTTGTCCGAGTCGTGCTCGGGCGCGGGGGAGAGGTGGCGGGCGCTGTGGAGGCCGAACGCGGCCGCATAGATCTCGTGCGCCTGCTCGGGGCTCGCGTTGTCGAACCAGCCGGCGAGCTTGAGCAGCTCCGCCCTGCGCCCCGGCAGCAGGCCGCCACCCGACGTCGCCCGCTTCACGCTGGCCAGCAGGCTGCCGATCGCGCGGGCGGTGGCCTCGCGCAGCGCCGTGACCTGACTCGGCCGGCCGGGCCGGTCGACGAACCAGTCCGTGAGCTCCTGCCAGTCCTCCGGCGTGCGGCCGCGGGCGCGTTCGACGTGGTGGCCGAGGTCGGTGCCGAGCAGCCGGAGGAGCTCCTCGCGGGCCTTGGCGAGACCGGCCAGCGCCGCCGCGATCCGGGGCGTGTACTTCAGGACGTCCTCGACGACCCGCTGGATGTACTCGACCAGCAGGGTGCGGAAGCCCGCGATCTCGTCCGGCGCCAGGTGGTTGCGCGTGACGACCTGGCCCAGGTAGGCGTAGAAGTCGCGGACGGTCGCCGCGAGCTCGGCGTGCTGCAGGAACAGCGTGGTGACGCGTTCGGCCAGCAGCTCCCTGGTCCGGTCGCCCTCGTCGACCAGCGCCACCGAGAGCGAGCCGCCCAGCTCGTCGAGGCCGCGTTCGATGGCGGGCAGCAGCTCGCGGGAGACCTCGCGGGCGCCTTCGGGGACCCGCAGCAGCTCGTCGACGTCCCGCTGCACGCGGACCGCGAGCTTCGAGACCTGGTAGCGGACGCTGCCGTGCTGGAACTCGGCGATGCTGGCCGCGACGACCTCGCGGCGGCCCTGGACCAGGTTGCCCCACTCGACGAGCTGCTTGAGGCGGTTGATCACGTTCTCGATGCGCGACTCGCCCGGCTCGACCCGGCCCTCGCGCTCCTGGCCCGCCAGCGCGCCCGCGACCTCGCCGGCGCTGAGGTCGGCGAGCAGCGTGGAGGTGAACAGCCGCATGATCGCCAGGTACGTGCGCTGGTGATCGCGCGCGTCCAGGTAGGCGTACAGCTTCAGCCGCTTGTGCTCCACGACCGGCCACCCTAATGCGCGCGCCGGTGCGACGCGGCGCTACCGTGCCTTCGACGACCTGGGGAGGGTGCCGTGGGCGCGGGGCGCGCGTTGGGTTTGTTGCTGGGCGTGGCGGCGGACGCGGTGTTCGGCGATCCACGCCGATTTCACCCGGTAGCGGCATTCGGGACGGCCGCCGCGGCGCTGGAGGAGCGGCTGTACGCCGACTCGAAGGCCGCCGGGGCCGCCTACTCCGCCGTGCTGGCCGGAGGGACCGTCGCCGCCGGTGTCGCCGTCGAACGGCTGGCTCGCCGCCACTGGCTCGCGCAGGCGCTCGCGACCGGCCTCGCCACCTGGACGGTGCTCGGCGGCAACTCGCTGGCCGCAGAGGGCACCGCGATGGGCCGTGAGCTGGCGGACGGCGACGTCGAGGCCGCCCGCGCCCGGCTGCCGCACCTCTGCGGCCGCGACGCCGCGCGGCTGGACACCCTCGGCCTGGCCCGCGCCACCGTCGAGTCGGTGGCGGAGAACACCTCGGACGCCGTCGTGGCGCCGCTGTTCTGGGGCGCTGTCGCGGGCGTGCCGGGCCTGCTCGGCTACCGCGCGGCCAACACGCTGGACGCGATGGTCGGCCACAAGTCCCCGCGCCACCTGCGGTTCGGCTGGGCCTCCGCCCGCCTGGACGACCTGGCGAACCTGCTGCCGTCGCGGCTCGCGGCGCTGCTGGTCGTCGCGGGCGCCCCGGTGGTGGGCGGATCGGCGCAGCAGGCGCTGGAGACGTGGCGCCGGGACGCGGCGGCCCACCCCTCGCCCAACGCGGGCCAGGTGGAGGCGGCCTTCGCCGGTGCGCTCGAGATCCGCCTCGGCGGCCGCACCACCTACGCGCACGGCGTCGAGGAACGCCCGGTGATGGGCCACGGCCGCAACCCGGACTCAGGTCACGTGACGCGTGCCGTGGAGCTGTCCCGCGTCGTCGGGTTCGCCGCCGGCGCCGTCAGCGCCGTCATCGCCCTCTTCCGCAAGTAGCTCGGCGATCGACTTCTTCTTGCGCTTGGTGCCCTCGTGCAGCACGCCACCCGGCCGCGCCTCGCGGATGGTGAAGTACAGCCAGCCGCCGATCGCCATGACGCCGAACGCGATCCACTGCAGCGCGTAGGAGAAGTACGGCCCCGACTCGATCCGCGGCAGCGGCAGCGCGGCCAGCGCACCCGGCTGGCCCTCGACGAGCTGGAAGTAGCCGGGCTCGATGCCGGGCCCGACCGCGTTGTTGTTGATCGAGTAGATCTGCCGGGTCCCGTCCTGCTCGAACGCGGGCTGGTCGTTCGACTCGTTGGGCCGCGCGAGCCCGACGAGGGTGACCTCGTCGGTGGGGGCCTTCGCGAACTCCGGCGGCTTGATGCCGTTGACCGGGCGGACGTACCCGCGGTCGACCAGCACGGTCCGGCCCGTGGTGGTCCGGAACGGCGTGATGACCTCGAACGCGGCCTCGCCCTGCACCGTGCGCAGCCTGGCGAGCGCTTCCAGCTCCGGCACGTACCGGCCCTTGAGCTCGACCTTCTGCCACTCGTCGTGCTTCGTGCCGAACGGCACCGGGTCGTTCTGCAGCGACCTGGTGATGGCGGAGTTCTGCGCCTGGCGCTCGTCGTTGCGGCCGAACTGCCACGGGGACAGCAGGTAGACGCAGGCGCCGGCGAACACCCAGACGGCCAGGGTCAGCGCCAGCCAGCCCGGCTTGAGGAGGAACTTGAACCGCACGTCCTCACGGTAGATGCGTGAGCTGGACCTCGTGGAACTGGGTCACGAAGCCCTCCCCGTGCGGGCTCGCCGCCATCACCCCGGCGAACACCTCGGCCCCCGGCGGGAAGTAGGCCTTCCGCATCATCACCGACGGCTGCGCCCCGTCCAGGCCGTACTTCACGACCACCGCGTCCCCGCGCCGCTGCGCCGTCACCGTGAACGTCTCGAAGGCGCCGACCACGGCGAGGTTCCAGTCCGCGAAGTTCCGCGCCACGACGGTGCTGGCCTGCGGTGTGCCGTCGAACACCTCGGCCCCGGCCTTGAGCCAGTTCTCGTCGTCGGCGACGAGCCCGATGCCGGCGTGGTCGTACTGCGCGGGCAGGTGACCGCTGAAGGTCGCGGTCAGGGTGAAGTCGCCGGAGATCCGCGTGCCGAAGACGTGGCCGTTCGCGTGGATCTCACCGTTGCCGGTGAGGCGCCAGAAGTCCGTCTTCGCCTCGGCGTGCACGATGAGCGGGTCGGCCGACCACTGCTCCGGTTCGTTGAGCCACGTCCAGCCGGTGAGGTCCATGACCTCATCCTCGCAGCGCCGCGCGGGCGGCGGCCACCGCTTCGGACCGGTAGCCGCCGCCGAACAGCACGGCGTGCACCAGCAGCGGGAACAGCTGGTGCAGCGGCACCCGCCGTTCCCAGCCGTCGGCCAACGGCGCGACCTCGCCGTACGCGCCGAGGACGTGGCCGAGGAACGGGCAGCCGAAGAGCCGCAGCATCGCGAGGTCGCTCTCGCGGTGCCCGCCGTGCGCGGCCGGGTCGATCAGCCACACCCGGCCGTCGGCGCCCCACAGCACGTTGCCGCTCCACAGGTCACCGTGCAGCCGCGCGGGCGGTTCCGGCGGGCCGGCGAGCTCGCCGATCCGGTCGCACACCTCGCCGATGCCGGTGTCGTCGTCGATGCCCGCCTGCCGCGCGTACGGCCGGATGCGGTGTGACGCGAACCATGCGGGCCACTCGGCCGCGGGCTCGTTGATCATCGTGGCCCGGCCGATCGTGGCCTCCCGCGGGCCTCCGGGCGGTGGGGCGCCGAACGCGCCGGCTCCGGCGAGGTGCAGGGCGGCCAGCCGGCGGCCGAAGGTCTCGGCCGCGCGGGGATCCGGCGTGCCGTGCGGGATCTCGTCGACCACCAGCCGGCCGCCGTCCGCCTCGTGCACCACCGGGACCGGCGGACCGCCCTCGACGCGCAGCCAGCGCAGGCCCGCCGCCTCGGCTGCGGTGGCCCGCGGTGACTGGATCTTCGTCCTCAGAGCCGCTCGCGGACCCACGCGACCAGCCCCGGCATCGCCGCCTCGATCATGACCAGCACCTCGGTGAACCCGGCGTCGTCGCCGTAGTAGGGGTCCGGCACGTCCACGCCGTCCGCGTCCGGGTCGAACGAGCGGAGCAGGCGGACGCGATCGGGGCCGGCCATCCGGCGCAACGCCCGCGCGTGCCCGGAGTCGAGCGCCACCAGCAGGTCCGCGTCCAGGTGCAGGCCGGACACCTGCGCCGCCACGTGGTCGGTGGGATAGCCGTTGTCCGCCAGCGTCTTCAACGCCCGCGGGTCGGCCGGGTCGCCGACGTGCCACCCGCCGGTGCCGGCGCTGGAGACCTCGACGTGGGCGGACAGGCCCTCCCTGGCCAGCCATTCGCGGAAGACGAGCGCTGCCACGGGGGACCGGCAGATGTTGCCGGTGCAGACGAAGGTGACGTGCAGCTGCATGGCAGAAGCCTAGGCGACCTGCTCCGTTCCGCCGGTGGGCTGCCCCGCGCACCAGTACGCTCGGGTGATCACGTTGTCCGGCGCACACGGGGGACGAGCACCGCCGCACGGTAACGCTCAACCCTTGTCGCAAGATGTACGGACAAACGACATGGAGGCCGCCCATGCAGACAGGTACCGACGTGCCCCCGCAACGGGAGATCATCGGGTGCACCGACGCCCTCGGGCGCCGTCGTGCGTTCGAGGTGTACCTCAACGAGAAGGGGCGCGTCTGCTTCCGCACCCCGCCCGGTGAGTCCGCGCAGCTCGACGCGTTCCAGCTCGACGAGCTGATCAGCCACCTCACCGAGCTCCGCCGCTACATGCAGTGACGCGGGGCTCTGAGCCGGTCGCCTAGAATTCCGGCGATGACCAGCCCAGACCTGCGCCACCACGGTGACGTCGACGCCGCGCCGGGCCTCGCCGACTTCGCCGTCAACGTGCGGGTGCCCCACCCGCCCGATTGGCTGCGCGAACGGCTGGCCGCGGCGCTCGGCGGCCTCGGGAGCTACCCCTCCCGGCAGGCCGAGGAGCGTGCGCGTGAGGCCGTCGCCCGCCGTCACGGGCGCTCGCCCGACGAGGTCCTGCTGCTCAACGGCGCCGCCGAGGGCTTCGCGCTGCTGCCGAAGCTCGCGCCGCGCCGGGCCGCGATCGTGCACCCCGGCTTCACCGAGCCCGAGGTGGCGTTCCGCGACGCCGGGGTCCCGGTGGAACGCGTGCTGCTCGACGGCGGCTTCACGTTGCCGGAGGTGGCCGTGGACGCCGACCTCACCGTCATCGGCAACCCGACGAACCCGACGTCGGTGCTGCACGCGGCGTCCGCGCTGAAGTCACTCCCCGGCAGGCTCGTCGTCGACGAGGCGTTCATGGACGCCGTGCCGGGCGAGCCGGAGTCGCTCGCGGGCGACCCGGACGTGCTGGTGCTGCGCAGCCTCACCAAGACCTGGGGCCTCGCGGGCCTGCGCGCGGGCTACTTCCTCGGGGACCCGGAGACGCTGGCGCGGCTCGCGCACGGCCGTCCGCACTGGCCGGTCGGCAGCCTGGCGCTGGAGGCGATCACCGCGTGCTGCGAACCCGCGGCGCTGGCGGACTCCGCCCGGTTCGCGCTGGAGGCCGCCGAGCACGCCGCGTACGCCGTCGAGCAGCTCGGCGACCTGGTCGTCGTGCCGCCGCGGGCGCCGTTCGTGCTGCTCAGGGTGCCGCGCGGGACGCGCGAGGCGTTGCGGGACAAGGGGATCGCGGCCCGGCGCTGCGACACGTTCCCCGGGCTCGACGACACGTACCTGCGCGTGGCGATCCGGCCGCCGGAGGAGTTCGCGGTGCTCGTGGACGCATTGCGGGTGGTTGTGGAGGAACTGGCGTGAAGCTCGCCGATGTGATCGCGGTGCTCGAGTCCGCGTACCCGCCGAGGACCGCCGAGGAGTGGGACGCGGTCGGCCTGGTCTGCGGCGACCCGGCCGAGGAGGTCACGCGCGTGCTGGTGTGCGTGGACCCGACCTCGTCCACTGTGGACGAAGCGGTCGAGGCCGGCGCGCAGCTCGTGCTGGCTCACCACCCGTTGCTCCTGCGCGGCGTCAACGGCGTTCCGGCCGACGACCCCAAGGGCGCGTTGGTGCACAAGCTGATCCGCAACCGAGCCGCCCTGTACTGCGCGCACACCAACGCCGACGCGGCCTCGCCCGGCGTCTCGGACGCGCTCGCTCTCGCGCTCGGCCTCACCGTCACCGGACCGCTGGACGCCGCGCCGGGCACCCCGCTGGACGTGCTGACGGCGTCCGTGCCGGCCCCGGAGGCCGGCCGGGTGCTCGAGGTGCTGACCGCCGCGGGCGCCGAGCCCCGCCGGAGCGGGGACACCCACCTGGAGGTGGTCCTGCCCCGCGCCCGCCGCGACGCCGTCGTCACCGCCCTCCGCGCGGCCCTCCCGGCCGAGGAGACCTGTTTCACCCTGCACGAGTCGGCCGACCTGCCCGGTCACACCGGCCTGGGCCGCATCGGCGAGCTCCCCGAAGCCGAGCCGCTGCGCGTCTTCGCCCAGCGCGTCGCCGACGCGTTGCCCGCGACCGTGCAGGGCGTCCGGGCGGCGGGCGACCCGGAACGCCTGGTCAAGCGGGTGGCGGTGTGCGGCGGCGCGGGCGACGGCTTCCTCGGCGCGGTGCGGCGCGCGGGCGTCGACGCCTACGTGACGGCCGACCTGCGGCACCACCCCGCGTCCGAGCACCTCGAGTCCGGCGGCCCCGCGCTGGTGGACGTGGCGCACTGGGCCAGCGAGTGGCCGTGGTGCGAGCAGGCGGCGGAAATCCTGCGCACCGCGTTCGGCGGTAGGGTCGACGTACTCGTCTCCACCCGCCGGACCGACCCGTGGACCGTCGGCGCGACGAGCACAGCAGCAGGAGGACATGCGTGAAAGCCGATCCCGCAGTGCAGCGCAGGCTGCTCGACCTGGCCGCGGTCGACGCCGAACTGGCGCGTGTCACCCACCGTCGCCGCACGCTGCCGGAGATCGCGGAGATCGCCGAGGCCGAGCAGCAGGTGCGCGCCAAGCAGGACGCGCTGGTGGCCGTCGAGACGACGCTGACCGACCTCGACCGCGACGTGAAGCGCCAGGAGACCGAGATTGACCAGGTCCGCGCCCGCGGCGAGCGCGACCGCAAGCTGATGCAGTCCGGCTCGGTGGGCGCGAAGCAGCTCACCGAGCTGGAGCACGAGCTGGCCACCATCCAGCGCCGCCAGGGCATCCTCGAGGACGACCTCCTGGAGCTGATGGAACGCCGTGAGGCCATGGAGGCCGACGCCAACTTCGCGCGCGTCGAGCTGGACAAGGCCACCGAGAAGCTGGAAGACGCCAAGCGCCGCCGCGACGCGGCCCTGGCCGACCTGGAGTCGACCGAGACCAAGCGCACCGCCGAGCGGTCGACGATGGCCAGGGGTTTCCCGGACGACCTGCTCAAGGTCTACGACCGCCAGCGCGAGCAGCGCGGCATCGGCGCCGCCGCCTTCCAGTCGCGCCGCTGCGGCGCGTGCCGGATCGAGCTGGACAGCGGGGCGGTGTCGAAGCTGAAGGAGGCGGCGGCCGACGAGGTCGTGCGCTGCGAGGAGTGCGGCGCGATCCTGGTCCGCATCGGCGAGCCGAGGGCCTGAGCCGTCGGACGGTGCCGGCCGGTGACGTTGCCGGAGCTCGTGCTCCGGACCGGCCTGTCCTGATGCCCGCTTCCGTACGATGAGGACGTGTTCGCCCTTCTGCGGTCGGTGTGGGATGAGCCCCGGCCGGTGCGTCCGGCGGCGCGGCTGTGGTGGGACTGGGCGCTCGTCGCCGTGCTCCTGCCGGTCGCGGTGCTCGAGGCGCTGGTGCGGCCGGACCTGAGCTCGCGGGCCGGCTCGCTGGTCCTCGCGGTGGGGCTGCTGCCGCTGTTGCTGCTGCGCCGCAGCAGGCCGCTGGTCGTGGTCGCCGTCGTGTTCGGCGTGAACGCGGCCGCCTCGCTCGTGCTCGGGGGCGAGCCAGAGCTGACCGTGATGGTGTTCCTGGTGCTGTTCCCGTTCTCGCTGTTCCGGTGGGGCTCCGGGCGTGAGGCGGTGATCGGGCTGGCGATCATGCTCGGCAAGGTCGGGCTGTCGGCGGCGCTCGGCTTCCTCGGCGTCGGGGAGGCGGTGGCCGGCAGCGCTGTTCTCGGGGCGGCGTGCGCACTCGGTGCCGCGGTGCGATACCGCGCCCGAGCGCGGGCACGGGAGCTCGACCAGGTCAAGCTGCTGGAACGGGAACGGCTGGCACGGGACCTGCACGACACGGTGGCGCACCACGTGTCGGCGATGGCGATCCGGGCCCAGGCGGGCCTGGCGACGGCGGCGTCGCGACCGGAGGCGGCGATCGAGGCGCTCGGCCTGATCGAGTCGGAGGCGTCGCGGGCACTCACCGAGATGCGCACGATGGTGCGAGCCCTGCGCCACGACGAGCCCGCGGACCTGGCGCCCAGCCCCGGCGTCGCCGACGTCGAACGGCTCGCGAGCCCCGGCCGGCCAGGACCCGAGGTCGACGTGCGGATCGACGGAGCCGTCGACGGCCTCCCGAAGTCGGTGGGGACCGCGATCTACCGGCTCACCCAGGAGTCGGTCACCAACGCCCGGCGGCACGCCCGGCACGCCACCCGCATCGAGGTGCGGATCACCGTCGGCGACTCGTCGGTCCGCCTGCGGGTGAGCGACGACGGCGACACCGGCAACCTCCGCGGCACCTCGCCGCAGGGGCACGGGCTGATCGGCATGGCCGAACGCGCCGGCCTGCTCGGCGGAAGCTGCGAGGCGGGCCCGGACCCCGGCCGGGGCTGGACCGTGACCGCCGTGCTGCCGCTCACCGGGGCGACCGGATGAGCATCCGCGTCATCGTCGCCGACGACCAGGAGATCGTCCGCACCGGACTCTCGATGATCCTCGACGCCCAGCCGGACGTCGAGGTCGTCGGCCAGGCACCGGACGGCAGGCAGGCCGTGGAACTGGCCCGCCGGCTGCGGCCGGACGTGTGCCTCTTCGACATCCGCATGCCCGGGATCGACGGGATCGAGGCCACCCGCCTGCTCGCCGGGCCCGGCGTCCCCGACCCGCTCGCGGTCGTCGTGATCACGACTTTCGACCTCGACGAGTACGTCTACGCCGCGCTGCGCGCGGGTGCGAGGGGGTTCCTGCTCAAGGACGCCGGCACCGCCCTGCTCGCCCAGGCCGTCCACGCCGCGGCCTCCGGCGACGCCCTGATCGCCCCCAGCGTCACCGCCCGGTTGATCGAGGCCTTCGCCGACTCCGGACCCGCCGGCCGCGCCGGGCAGCCGGTCGACCCGCTCACCGAACGGGAGGAGCAGGTCCTCGCCGCCGTCGCGCGCGGGCGCACCAACAGCGAGGTCGCCAAGGACCTCCACATCGCGCTCAGCACCGTCAAGAGCCACATCGCCAGCCTGATGGCCAAGATCGGCGCCAGGAACCGGGTCGAGATCGCCATCTGGGCCTACGAGACCAAGCGCGTCCGGAGCGGATCGCGGCACCGGTCAGCCGAAAGTACGACGAGCGGGCCGGACCATCGGCCAGGATGATCGCGGCCCATGTGCCGATGAGGTGACACCGCCGCACAGGCCACGATCTGGTGCATGACCTCCTCCGCCAAGCTGGACAAGCTCATCCCGGCCGCGATCATCCTGTTCAGCGTCGTCCCGGTGCTCGGTGGCGCCCTCCGGCTGGCCGAGCTGGGCGGCGGCGCGGAGATCACACCGGACAACGCGCGGTTCTTCGCCTCACCCGTGCCCGTGGTGCTGCACGCCGTCACCGTCAGCGCGTACTCGATCCTCGGCGCCTTCCAGTTCGCTCCCGGCTTCCGCCGCCGCAGACGCGGATGGCACCGGGCGGCCGGAAGAGTGCTGGTCCTTTGTGGACTCCTCGGCGCGCTGTCCGGTCTGTGGATGACCGTGTTCTACCCCAAACCCGATGACGTGGGCGCTCTGCTCACCGGCATCAGGCTGGTGTTCGGCACGGCGTGGGCGGTGTCCATCGTCCTCGGTTTCACCGCCATCCGCCGTCGAGACGTCACCGCGCACCGCACCTGGATGATCCGCGGATTCGCGATCGGCCTGGGCGCCGGCACCCAAGCGGTGGTGTTGACCGCGTGGAACGTGGCCGTCGGCGAGCCCGACCGGATCGGCAACGCGGTGCTGATGCTCACCGCCTGGATCGTCAACCTCGCCGTCGCGGAGTGGATCATCCACCGCCCGGCGGCACCGACCCGTCCGGCCCGCGCCGGACTCGCGCTCAGGGAGACCCGATGAAGGCAGTCGTCCAGGACCGGTACGGATCGCCGGACGTGCTGGAGCTCCGCGACGTGGAGCCCCCGGCGGCCACCGGCAACGAGATCCTCGTACGGGTGCACGCGGCGTCGGTCAACGCATACGACTGGCACATGATGCGCGGAGACCCCTACCTGGCCAGGCTCACCGGGCTCGGAGTCGCCGCTCCCAGGAGAAAGATCCGCGGCCGCGACTTCGCGGGCAGGGTGGAGGCGGTGGGCAGGGACGTGCGGCGCTTCCGGCCCGGCGACGAGGTGTACGGCGACCTCGGTGCCGCGGACGGAGCCTTCGCCGAGTACGTGTGCGTGTCCGAGGACCTCGTCGAGGCCAAGCCCGCCAACCTGACGTTCGACCAGGCCGCCGCCGTGCCACTGGCCGGGCACACCGCCCTGAAAGGCCTGCGGGACGCCGGAAACCTCCAGCCGGGACAGCACGTCCTGGTCAACGGGGCGTCCGGGGGCGTGGGCACGTTCGCCGTGCAGATCGCGAAGTCCCTGGGCGCCACCGTGACCGGCGTGTGCAGCACGAGGAACGTCGAGCTGGTGACGTCCCTCGGCGCGGACCACGTCATCGACTACACCGCCGACGACTTCACCACGAACGGCACGCGCTACGACCTCGTCCTGGACCTGGTCGGCAACCACTCGCTGACCGCGCTGCGGCGCGCCCTCACGCCAGGAGGAACGATCGTGCTGTCCGGCGGAGGAGTGTCCAGCGGCGGCAGCCTGGTCGGGCCCATGTGGCTGCTGGTCAAAGCGAAGCTGCTGGCCCCGTTCGCCCGCGACCGGCTGCTGGTGCTCACCACGGCGCCCGACCGGGAGATCCTCACGGCGCTGCGGCACCTCGCCGAGTCCGGGGGCTTCACGCCGGTCATCGACCGCACCTACTCGCTGGACGAGGTGCCCGATGCCGTCCGCTACGTCGAGACCGACCACGCCCGCGCGAAGGTCGTCGTCACCGTGTGACGGGGAAGCCCCGCGGCGGCTGGAGCCGTGTCGCTATCCGCGGTAGACGTTGGCGCGATGCCAGGCGAAGTAGGGCTGCGAGCCGGCGCGGTGTGCTCCACAGGGACGTCCGTGGAGCTGGCTCAGGTGATCGCGCATCCGGCCACGAAGCCCGTCCTCGAACCAGGAGTGGACGCGACCGGTGTCGTCCACGGTGACGTGGCCGGTTTCGAACAGGCTGTCGCAACCGAACTTGCAGGCCAGCATCGCCACGTTGGTCAGGTCGTTGCGCTCGTCGTCGGTGCACAACGACCGCTTCTTGATGTGAGCCGCGACGAGGAAGTCCTCCGGGTAGTCGTGCCCGCACAGGTCGCAAGGTGCGGCGGTCCGGCCGCCGAGCAACAACCTGCGCAGTTCCCTCTGCTCCTTGCGGGTGGTGACCTCCGCCTTGCCGTCGAGCACGTCGAACTTCCGGATGCGCAGCGGGAACTCCGGGCCTTGCAACGTGATGACAGCGGGCCGGAGGGAGACGACCGTGCCGGGAATGGTTGCCAGCACAGCTCCGACGAACGCGGAACGGTGCCCGAGCTCGCCGACGCTCACGAGCACCGACCCCTGCGCGTGCAGCTTCTCCAGGCCGGCCTCGACATCGCGAACATCGACCCACTGCCCCTGCGGCGACCGGCCGGTGGCCACCAGCACCCGCTTCTCGTGGACCTCGACGATGGTGTTCACGCTGCCGGTCACCGTCTCAACGGGATCTCCGATGAGCGAACGCAGCAGAGCCAACGCGTCCGGCACCGTGCCGCGGTTCGCCGGCTTCGCCAGGTCCGCAGCCAGCCGGTCGGCGTCGTCGGCGGCGTAGCCAGGCACCCACAGCCTGAGCCGGATCTGCTTGGTGGCGTCGCCGTCCGGGTTCTTGCCGATCTTTCCCTGCGCACGGCCCAGCTCCCTGCGCAGCGCCCCGATGTCGGGCGTCGTCACCAGCGCGACCGGCGCCTCGATGATCGTGCGTTGTGCCTCGGGCAGCTGCTTGACCGCGGCGGAGTCCACGACTCCGCTGTCCAGCACTGCGCCGCGCTCGCGAAGCCGGCGGAGCAGCAGTTCCAGGGCGGTGTTGTACTGGTGGTTGCGGCCGTGCGGACTCCCGCCGACCTTGCCGCCCGCACTCTTCATGACCAACGCGAGGTGGTCCCCGTCCGGCTCGACCTCGAACTCCGCGTCGAGCACGGCACCGGCGTCGTCTGTTGCGCGCATGCCCCGATCATCGACGCCCGCCGCCACCGAGTTACCACCTCGACCAACCTGACCGATGTCTTGCGAGTACTGAAAACCGGGACAGGCCGTAAGTCGGGCTACGTCCGACGGCGCACCACCTTCGCCAGCACCTTGCCGAGAGGCAGGAGCCCGTGTTGCCGGGAATCGATGCTGTCCTCGAGGTTGTCGCCCAGCATGACCACGAAGCCCGGTGGCACGACCCCGTCGTCCACGATGCCGGACATCACGGCGGGAACCGGTTCGCCGGGCATCGCCGCGATTCGTTTGATCACCCAGTACGGCCCTTTCGACGGGGGCGGCTCACGGACGACCTCGCGTGCGACGATCGGGGTCGGGGTGCGCATGTTCGCGGTCATGTGCTCCGGCTTCGGACGCGGACTGTCCAGGACGACCACGTCTCCGGTGCGGATGCGCGAAGCCCGGACTCGCCGTGCCACCAGACGGTCTCCGTCGTCGTAGGTCGGCCACATGCTCCAGCCGACGACGTTCACGTGGATGATCCGGCTCCGCAGCCACAGCAGGAGCACGAGCACGATGGCGGCGACAACCCAGATCATCACCATCACGAGGCCTCCGTCAACGTTCGCCGGTAGCCCTCCGCCTGGCTTGCGAACATTTGCGCGTACAGCCCGTTCTGCGCGGTGAGCTGGTCATGCGTACCCAGTTCGGCGACAACACCTCCGTCCAGCACGACGAGGACGTCCGCGTCGCGGACGGCGCCCAGCCGGTGCGAGATGAGCACGCTCGTCCTGCCCATCCGGTGTTCCCGCAGCCCGCGGTGCACCAGGTACTCCGCTTCGGCGTCCAGTCCGGAGCTGGGTTCGTCCAGGACGAGCAGGTCGCGCTGGCCACGCAGGTACGCGCGGGCGAGTGCGAGCCGTTGCCACTGACCACCGGACAACGTGACGCCCGCCGTGCCGTTCACCGCGTCGCCGTGGAAGAACAGGCGCGACAACAAGGTCTCGTAGCCACGCGGCAGGGCCGACACGAACCCGTCGGCTCCCGCGTTGGCCGCGGCGGCCTTGATCCGGTCGCGGTCGCCGGCGTGGTCCAGGTCGCCGAGACCGATGTTCTCCTCGGCCGTCAGGTCGTAGTTCATGTAGTCCTGGAAGACCGCGCCGATCCTCAGCCGCAGTTCGGCCGGGTCGAGGTTGCGGAGATCGACCCCGTCCCAAAGGATCGCGCCGCGCTCCGGGTCGTACATCCGGCACAGCAGCTTGACCAGGGTGGTCTTGCCCGCACCGTTGCGACCGACGAGGCCGAGTGCTCTGCCGTGCTCGATGCTGAAGCTGACCCCGCGCAGGGTCCAGGGGTGGTTCGGTGAGTACCGGAACCACACGTCCCGGAACTCGATCGCCTTCCGCAGCGGAGGAACCGGCACAGGGTCGGTGGGGACCGGCAGGTCCGTCTCGCTGCGCACGATCTCCAGGTAGTGCCGGAACAACAGCAGTTGTTTGTGCGAGGCGGCCAGATCGCGCACGACCCCGAGCGCCGCCGCCTGCACTCCCGCGATGGACGCGACGACGAGCGACAGGTCACCCACGGTGATCTTCCCTCCCGCCGCCGCCAGCACCGCCCAGACCAGTGCCCCGCCGGCGAAACCGGCGGTGACCACACCTACGCCGAACTGGACGTACAACTGCGTGCGGTCGAGCTTCGCCGTTTCCCCGTTGAACCGGCGGCGCTGCGCCGACATGCGGTCGCGCAGGTAGGAGCCGATCCCGAACAGGCGAATCTCCTTGGCCGCCTGCACGTTCGTCAGCAGCGCGCTGAAGAACAACTCCCTCCGCTCGACCGGGCCGAGCTTCCACTGCAACGCGGCCCTGCGCTGGGCGAGCCAGATCTCACCGACCAGTGCGGGCAGCGCAGACGCCAGCACCGCGAACGGCAGCCACACCGCGAGCAGTACCAGTGATGCGAGAAAGCCCAGTGCCTTCAACGAGTTGCTCAACATGGAAAGCACCGATGTCACGACCACGCCCGGCGTGGCACCGCCGTGCTGCTGCGCCATCCTGATCCGGTCGACGAACACCGGGTCCTCGAACCTCGCCAGTCCGACGAATCCGTCGGCGGCCTCGAACATCCGGTCCAGGGTGACGAGGCCGACTCGCCGTTCCAGTTCCTTGTGCACGTACTGGATCACTTGCGGCAGCACACCCGAGATCAGGCCGGCCACCGCGAGCACGACGGAGATGCGAAGCACCTCGGCGACGGTGGCGTTGCCCTGTGTCAGCAGGTCGAGAATCAGCTTCATCAGCCAGGCGACCAGGACCGGCACCAGGGCGACGGCCAGGGTGAGGACGACGAAGACGGAGGTGTGAATCCTGCTGGCACGCCACGTCAGGCCCAGTGCCTCGCGAACTCCGCGCATGACGGTCAGGCCCCGACGGTGACCGACGTGGCGTGCTCGACGTGCACGCCGGAGCTCCTGACCCGGCCGAGGGAGTCGACCATCGCGAAGGCCGGGTATCCCTTGACCCCGAACGCCTTGGCGACCGGGCCGCCAGGCTTCTCCTCGAGGACGACCCTGCCGACCCGCGACAGCGCGGCGCGCTTCTCGACGACGTCCTCGCCGGCACCGATGAGCAGTGCGAAGACCCGCTCTCGGCCGCCGGGGAAGGTCGTCGCGGTGCTCAGGAAGTCCGGCAGGCGCTCGTCGCAGCTCTCACAGCCTTGGGCGAAGACGCCGACCAGCGTGACGCCGTCCGCGAAGATGGCGGGGCTGACCTGCTCTTCGTCCACGGTCGACGCCGTGAACGACCCGACCTCGGTGCCGTTGGGAATCATCACCTTGGGCGGTTCCGGTCGTAAGGACTGCGGCGGCGCACTCCGCTCGCGCAGCCGCCTGATCACGCCGGTGGTCAGGAAGAGGTTCAGGACACCCAGCACACCGACGAGTGCGGTGAATGCGATCATGAATGACATCGATACTCCTTCTTAGTGGGCGGGTCCGAACAGGACGGCGATTTCGTCGGTCAACAGGGCGACCGCGCTCGTCACGGCGCCGGCCGCCAGCGCGACCAGGACTCCGCCGATCTCCAGCGGCACGTCGAGCGCGACCGTCCCCGCGAGCAGACCGGCCGCGGCCACGGAGAGCAGCAGCGCGTTCCTGGCCACCTGGAACCAGCTGACCGGCGCCGACGAGTTGCCGAAGCACTGGCACCGCACCTGCCTGCCGCGCACGATCGCGGTCACCACCGCGACCGTGAACGCGGTCAGCAGACCTGCCCCAACCAGGAAACCCGTTGCGGCCCAGGGGGTGCACAGCAGCGCCACCACGGCGACCTCGGCGGCCACCACCGCGGTCGCCGCCGGCTTCGCAGGCAACGGCGGAGCCAGCTCGCCGGTCGCGCGGACGAACTCGGCGAAGTTCTTCCGCCCCCGCACCTTGCTGACGGCGGAGACCAGGAACACCAGGCCCAGGCACAGCCTGCAGGCGACGAGCACGTAGCTCATGAGCACTCACCTCCTCTGTCGGTGTCTTTCCCGGTTCGCGAAAGCCAGTACTGCCAACGGGATCGGAGCGAACAGCAGCCACCCGTCGTGCACGGGCGCCCAGTCCGGCTCCACCGGCAGCGGCCAGACCCTGCCGGGGTAGAAGAGCGTGCTCGCCGCGACCGCGAGCAGCACCGCGGCGCCGGAGACGGCAGCGGAACGATCGGCGCCGCGGTGCCGCACGACCACGGCGGTGCACGCCAGCCCGGCGCTCACGCAGACCGCGGCTTCCAGCAGATAACCGCCGAAACCGAGCTCCGTGCCGGCCATGGACCGGGAGGCGAGCACGGCGAACACCACACCCCACGCGGCCATCGCGGCCGCGAAGGCCAGCACGGTCCTCGTCCACTGCCGCAGCCAGCGCGGCACCGGAGTCGCGGCCGTCGCGTCCGAGGCGGCGTCGACCAGCGCGAACCCGGCCGTGGCGCCGAGCAGCAGCGCGGACAGCCGGACGGTGGCGGCCAGGTTGTACGGCCGAACCTGGTCGCCGGTGGCCACCGCGAGGCCCGCGGTGGCCACCAGCACCGCCGCGAACGGGATCCAGTCGATCGCCCGGCTCACTGGGCGGACCAGGCTGATGGCCACCCGCGAGTTGGTGGTCAGCGACATGGCGTGCCCCCCGGCTGCTCGACCGGCACGTCGCCGGTCAGGCCGAGCAGCGGTAGTGCCTGCTCGATCGTCGTGGCCGGGTCGACGAGCACGTCCCAGTGCTCCCAGATCCGCTTCTGCGCGTCCGGCGATGCCAGCAGCTTCGCCGCCAACGCCAGTTCGGCGTCGCCGTAGTCGACCGACCCCAGATCGGACGTGGCCCTCGTCCGAGTGCCCTCGCCGCCGTCCGGCCGCCGGACCTGGCTGTGCGTCCGTTCCGGTTCGACGGCTGTCTCGACCTGGCCGGTCAGCCAGAGTGCGATGACGGTCCTGGACTGGTTCCGCGCGTCGCAGCCGTCGATCGTCTCGCGGACGGTGATCGGCGGGAACCCGGTCAGCGCGCCCGCCATCTGCGCGGCGAGCGACCTCCTGGACGCGGTTTCGCCACCGTTTCGGCCCCACGACGTGTCCGGCATGATCACGGTTCGCTGTGCCTGGAGATCGAACTTCCCGGTTCTCGTCCGCTGCACGATCGAGGGAAGCTCCGTCCGCGCGGCCGGTGGCGCCGCTGCCACCACCGGGTCGACGGCCTGCTGCCACAACGGGATCCACGCGGCGAACGACGGGAACGAGCAGTACCGGACACCGTTGAGCGTTTCGCAGTGGTCGGCTCCCGCCGTCACCAGCCGGTCCGAGCGGCCGCGGCTCGCGTTCGCAGACGGTGACGAGGCCTCCGGAGAGGTCGTCGTCAGCACCCCGCCGAAGACCACGGCGACGAGACCGGCGACGAGCAGCGTCCCCGGCCACGCTCTCACCCCGTGCCGCAGCATCGCCACGGCGAAGACGCTGACGAGCAGGCCGACCGCGTAGAGCAGGTGCCAGAGCGGGGGCCTGGCCGCGTCGATGGCGATCTTGAGGTCCGGCACCACCGGCAGCAGCCACACACCGGGGAACTGGAACATCGCCCACACCAGCACCAGCACGGTGATCGGCGCCGCGATCAGCCCGGGCACCCACCTGGCGAGCGCCACGCCGGTCGCTGCCATCAGACCGACCATCACCACACCGGTGACGAGCTCCGTGATGTCGAAGCGCCCGACCGGCACACTGCCGACCAGCAGCGTGGCGAAGTGCAGCGCCATGATCAGGGCCGACAGCAACACCGCCACCGAAACGGCGGCGACGAGCACGGCCAGCGTCCGTGTCCTGGGCCTGACCGGCAGCGGCGCGAGCAGCTCGGCGAGGCCGCCGCGGCTGTCGCGCAGCGTTGCCAGGTTCGAGGCCAGCATCGCGCCGGCGCCCAGGATCAACACGGCGGTGGCGGTGTCGACCGTGTCCACCGACCAGTTCGGCATCTGCTGCCAGCTGGTGAAGGTACGGGCTCCCAGCGTCACGACCGCCAGGAACAACACGATGGGATTGCGCAGCTGAAGACGCGTCTCGAAGAGCACCAGCGCGCCGAAGGGCCGGTTCATGCGACCTCCTCCTCGGCTTCGGCGAGCAGCCGCAGGTAGCCGTCCTCGACCGTCGGCTCCACCGCTTCACCGTCGTGAGGCCGGGCGCCGACTACGCGGTAGCGGCCCTCGGTCGTCCGCCAGTACACCTCGTCGCCCACCGGCCGCTCGGCCGTCGACCAGACCTTGCCGCCCGCCTGCCAGGCGAGGCCGGTCGGATCGCCGTCGAAGATGACCTGTCCGGCGCGGTACACGATCACGCGCTCGCACAACGCCGCGACGTCCTCGGTCTGGTGCGTCGACAGCAGAACGATCTTGGTTTCCCCGAGCCGGGAGAGCAGGGTCCGGAAACGCATTCGCTGCTCGGGGTCGAGTCCCACCGTCGGTTCGTCGAGAATGATGAAACCGGGATCGCCGACGAGGGCGGCGGCAATCCCGAGGCGCTGGCGCATACCGCCGGAGAGCTTCCGGATTTTCACGTTCGACTGCGCGGTCAGATCCACCTCGGTGAGCACGCGCCGGACCTCCTCGGCCCGCTGCCGCCGATTGGTCATCTCCTTCAGGATGGCGATGTAGTCCAGCATCTGCGCGGACGTGAAATGCGCGTACAGACCCGGGTCCTGGGGCAGATATCCGATCTGCCGGCGCAATTCGGTGCGCTGGGCGCCGTCAGCCGGGTTCAGCCCGATGATCCGCATTTCCCCGGAATCGGGCGCGAGCACCGTGGCCAAGCAGCGGAGCAAGGTCGTCTTTCCGGCGCCGTTGGGACCCAGCAGCCCCGTGACACCTGGTCTCACCTCGAGGTCCAAGCCGTCCATCACACGTTTCTGCCCGTAGCGCTTGCTCAGCGCCCGCACGTCGACGGCCATCGTCATGTCTTCACCTCGGGTGTAGTAGTCGTCTAGAATTGAGCGGCTGGGTGTCGTGCCCTGCTGCGTAGGGCACGACACCCAGCGTGCTCAACCGACGAGATCAGCAGCCGCAGCCGCAGCACTCGAATTCGGTGTGGATAACACCGGGCTCGCACCAGTACTGGTGCGCCCTGCGCCACCACCAGAACGGGCAGTCACCGTCGCACCACGTGGCGATTTCGACACAGGCGCTCGACGACGCGGCCACCTCGATCTCGGGCACGATCGCCGAAAGCATCTTGTCGCTCACGGCAGTCAACACACTGAACATCTTCACTCCTCTCGATGTTTCGTTGCGATCCAACGAGAGGAAACTATCGATCACCGGTCTGTTTTTTCTTGCATTCACCCACTGCGGCGAACACGGCTTCCGGTCGGCGGCCTGACCAGGGAATACGGCACCGCTTTCAGCGGCGTGCACCTCGGCCGGGAGGCCGCAGGGGCAACTTCCGGGGGCAACTTCCGGAGGTGCCCGCGCGCTGCTCATTCGCTGCGCAACGCGTCGAGGCGCGCACTGGCGCGCAGGACGGGGATGCCCAGGACCGTCGCGAAGCAGACGGTGAGCACGGCGCCGATGCTGACCGCGCCGGCGAACCGCCAGTCGAACACCGCAGGTGCGCCGAGCACGTGCAGTGTCGCCACGGCCAGTCCCGCGCCCGCGAGGTTCGCGACCAGAACACCGAAACCGATCGGAATCAGGTTCTGCCACAACAGGGAGCGCCCGATCACCTGCCACGGGACCCCGATCGCCGAGAGCGCCGCCACCGCCCGCCTGCGCTCGCCGAGCTGCTGGACGACGAGCACCAGCAGGCTCGCGCCCGCCGCCAGAAGCGTGAACGCCGACAAGAGGTAGAGGCCATCGGTGTACCCGGACAACCGATGCGCCTGGAGTTCCGACAGGTCAGGTGTCCCCGCGTGCAAGCCGGCAACCGACGTGATGATCGTCTGCCCGCCGACCGCCGCTGCCAGCACCACCGCGATCCCGCCGACCACGCGGCTGGGGGTACCGCTGTCGACCTGGAGCCGGCGAACCGCGAGCTGCCACGACGGCAGTCCGCCCGTCAGCGGGGCAACAGCACGTTCGACCAGCCACGGCAACAGGACCGGGATGGCGACCAGCGCGGAGGCGATGGCGCACGAAACCAGCATGGTCACGTCTTTGTTCTCGTGCACGAGGTCCAGCGCGATCGGCAACAGGAACGCCACGCCGGACGCAGCCGGCAGCAGCCGCCACCTCAGACGGCGCATCGGCGCCCCACTGTCGCGAGTGACGCTCAACGGTTCGACAACCGTGCTCCGCATACCGAGCAGAACCGCACCCACGACGAGTACGAGCACGATGAGCAGCACCAGCGCGAATCGCCACCAAGGCGGTACGAAATCGGCTGCGGAGAACCGGAAGTTCCCAACCTGCAGGCCGTCGACGCGCCGGTGTACGGCGAAGAACATCGCCACTCCGACCGCCAGTCCGGCCACCGCGCCTGCGAGCGACTCGGCCGCGGCGATCCGCCGCACCTGGGGTGCGGTGGCGCCGAGCAGTCGAAGCGTGGCCAGCCGCTGATCTCGTTCCACCCCGCCCAGCCGGCCCACGCAGGCGATGAACACGAGCAGCGGCGCCAGCAGCACGACCGCGACGCCGCTCACCAAGATCATCTCGGCGGGAGTCGTGCCGCCGCGACGTTCATCCCCGAAGGCGTAGGCCGTGGTGATGTCCCGGTCATCCGGAAGCCGGTCAACGCCTTCGTAGAAGTACAGTTCGCCGGCGTCGACCAGCCCCGACGGCTCGATCAGGCCGGCGCGGGTGCCCCCGAAGCGGGCCCGCAGTGCCGGATCGCTGTCGAGCAGCCTGGCCAGCTCGGGCGACACGAACACCTCACCCGGTCCCGGGATCGCCGGAACACCAGGGGGGACGGGTGAGAGCGGCCCACCCCGGACCTGACGTCCCGAGATGGACGATCCCCGGTATGCGCTGGAAATGTTCACAAGGGACAAAGGTGTGACACCGGCCCGTTTGTCGAGCACCGGCGCACGTGCGGCCTCCCGGTCCGACGAACTGCCGATGGTGTCGATCGCCGCGGCGGCGAACAGCAGAACGGCCACGCACAGCCCTATGTCGAGCACCACGAGCACGAACCGGACCACGGCCAGACGGGAGCCCATGCCGCGTCCGACCGCGAGGCGAATTCCGATCGCCATGTCCGCGTTCATCACTGCCACTCCGACACGCGGATCCGGCCGTCCCGGACAACGACCTCGCGGTCGGCGTAAGCGGCCACTCTCGACTCGTGGGTCACCAGCACGATCGCCGTGCCGGAGGCCCTGGCGACATCGGTCATGGCCTTCAGCACGCGTTCACCGGAGAGCGAATCGAGTGCGCCGGTGGGTTCATCGGCGAACAGCACCTTGGGGCCGGTCACCAACGCGCGAGCGACGGCCACCCGCTGGGACTGCCCACCGGAGGTGTCCGGCGGCCGTTTGCGCGCGGTGTCGGCGACACCCAGGCGTTCCAGCCATTCGACAGCGGCCAGTTCGGCGATCTTGCGTTTCGCACCGGCGAGCCGCAGTGGCAGCGCCACGTTCTCCAGGCAGGTGAGCTCCGGCACCAACTGCCCGAACTGGAAGACGAAGCCGAAGTCGGTACGCCGCAACAGACTGCGCTGTGCGTCCGGCAACCGGCCGAGCTCGTGCCCGTCGTAGGTGACGGTGCCTTCATCAGGTGCCAGGATGCCGGAGAGGCAGTGCAGCAACGTCGACTTCCCCGAGCCCGACGGCCCCATGACCGCCACGACCTCACCGGCGGCGATCGAGAAGGACACACCGGCCAGCGCCCTGGTCGAGCCGAAGGACTTGTGCAACTCGACGGCGGCGAGCAGCGCCCCGGTCACGACGCCCGCACCCGTTCGGCCAGTTCGTCGAGCCGAGAGGCGGTGAGCTCGAGCCAGCGCAGGTCCGCGTCCAGGTGGAACAACGCGTGATCGCAGATCAGCGCATCGGTGAGGTCGCCCTCGTTCTTGCGCTGGGTCAGCTCGCGCATCGCACGGAGGTGCGTGGTGCGCTGAGCGTCCAGGACGGCGGTGGCCTCGCGCCCGGAGAGCAACGCGAGCACGACTTTGACGTACATCGTGTTCTGAAGGTAGACCGCGGGCTCCTCCGGTTTGGTGAGCCAGTTGGCCAGATCGGTCACGCCGGCCTCGGTGATCGCGTATCGCTTGCGGTCGGGACCGGCACCCGCCTCGACCCCGCTCTCCTCGACCAGGCCGCCGCGCAACAGCCTCGCGAGCGTCGAGTACACCTGGCCGTAGTTCAGCGGCTTGTCCTGGGTGAAGTACTCGTCGTAGGAGTGCTTCAGCTCATACCCGTGCCGCGACTGGCTCTCCAGCAAGCCGAGTAGCGCGTGCTTGACCGACATGACCCCGACTATACACTCGGTGTCTATACCGAGCATATAGTCGGGAGTGGTCGTCAGGGACGCGCCGGTGCCGCCGGCTTGCCTCCCGTCACCGTGCGGTACGCGGACAGGAGTTCTTCACCCGGCTGGATCCCCAGCTCCTCACCGAGGCGCCGCCAGATGTCGGTGAACACGCGAAGAGCGGCCGCCCGCTGCCCCGCCGCGGCAAGCGTGACCATCAACCGTGCGTGCAACCCTTCGTGCAACGGGTCGTGATGCGCGACCAGCCGTAGGCGGTCGATCGCGTTTTCCGCGCCATCGACGGTCGGCACGGCATCCGCGTACGCCAGCGCGGCGGCGACCCGGCGTCCGGCCAACGCCACCGCAACGGGGTGCTGCTGCACGGTCAACGGCAGGTCGGCGAGAACTTCACCGCGCCACAGGTCGAGCGCCTGCTCGAACAACTCTCTTCCCGCGTCAGCCCGGGACGCTCCCTGCGCCAGCGCGACCTGTTCGTCGAAACGCGAGCAGTCGACCAGGGCGGGCTCCACCTGGAGCTGGTAACCGCCACCGACCCTGGAGATCACCGGTGCGGATCCCCCCGCGCAGTTGGGCTCGATGATTTTGCGCAATGCGGAAGCGAACGAGTACACCATGCTCAGGCAGCTGTTCGGAGGACGATCCGCCCACAACACGTCGACGATCTCCTCGCGGGAGATCACCTCGTTCGGCTGCAATGCCAGCAGCGCGAAGAGACTGCGCTGTTTCAACGATCCCAGTGGGAGCACCCTGTTGCCCCGATGGACCTCGAGCGGCCCCAGCACCCCGATCCGGATGCCGCTGTCGGGAGCGGTCAAGGCCGATTCGCCGTGCCGTTCCAGCACGTCGGCCAGCCTGCGGATGGAATTCCGCCTGGGCCGCACGACATGTCCCTGTTCGATGTGTCGGACGGTGCGCAGGCTGACCCCTGCCTGCTCCGCCAGCTTGCGCTGCGTCAGCCCGATTCTGAGCCTGGAACCGCGCAGCGCCTGACCTAAATCTGCACTTCTGCTCTCCAAGATGGCTCCCCCAATAGTCAGCACACCACCTTCGGGTCATCGCGGTGAAGCCGCCAAGCCGGCGGCACCAGGAAGTTCCGTCGAATCTCCAGCGTGGACACCATCGTCACAGCGCACTGTCCAACCGACTGGACCTCCGGGGGTCCGACAGACTTCCGCCAGGCTTGCCAAACGCCCAGGCGACCCGGTTATCCGGTCGCCACCCTCGGGTTCGCTCACGCGGATCTCCGCCGGCGAAAAAGGAAAATCCACCGGTATTGGTGACCACGGCGAACAGATGCAGGCTGATGCTGTATCCCGAAGATCTGGCGAACCGCAATGTGGCTTGCACCCCGATCCAGTGCGGCTCAGCCGCACCATCCCCGACATGGCCCCCACCACGTCAAGTTCAGCTTGCTGGACCTCTTCGTGATCTCCAATACGCCATCCGGGCCAACTCGCCGGTCCGGCGGCGACCGAAGTTCACCCTGACGACGTATGAGGGCAGGTGGACCGTGTCCGCCACCCGTGCCGTCCGCACGACGCTCTACGGGCTTCACGACCAGCCAGGTGCCGAACTTCGCTGCGAACACCTTCTTCTTGTCCTGTCACCAGAAAAGCGCGGCGATCCCGATACCAACCATTCCGACCACCACAAGGTCGATCCACATGGTTCTGCGCTTTGATCGTGACGTTCCCACGGGCTGTCCTTGGTCGAAGCGATCAGGGAGGCGCAGGTGGAGACGATTGCGTTACGAGCAAGTCGTGGAGAACGTCTTGGCGCCGGTCGAGGTGGGTGTCCGCCAGGATCCGCGCGGGGATCGGCTCAAGATCGGCATTGGAGGTCATTTTCCGACGAGGCTGGAGCAGTTGTACGAGGCGATAGACCTGCAAGTCACGTACAAGCGCAAAAACCCCCACGAAGCTGATGTCTCCATCAACCCCGTGGGGGTGAATAGTGCTCGTGTCCGAGGAGCGACTTGCTCTCTATCCCTACGACTTGAGCTGGGATCTAACATGCTGGTCGGCCTGTCCCAGTCTTCCCGCAACCGAGGGTAGCCGGGACGGGGTAGCAGGACAGGCGATGAACAGGGTCTGACCTGCACAGGACGTGAGATCTACCTAGGTGGGACGGAGGTGCGGAAGCCGTCCCGCACACGCAGATCTCACGTCCTGTACTGCCCTGTTAGGGCGAATTCGAAGGACCGGGACGCGGCGCGACCGGCTCGCCTGTCGCATCGTGTCTGCTCTGTTGCTGCGTTGGCAACAGTTGAGTTAGCCGGCCGACTGGTGTGCACCATGCGGGCCATCTCCGCGTGTGTCTGCCGTGGCAGTCCAATACCAGTCCAACGCGAAGACCGAGTTCACGTGTGACGCGGCGCGCTGGTCGTCTAGCTCGTTCGACTCACGTGCACGGGTGTCCTCGTTCCGTCGAGGTGGCCGACGCGCACTCAGGCCTCCTGATGTCCTGCGAGCTACGGGCTTCGTGTGACTAGAACACCGCCAGGGAGTAACACAGCATCAATAAAGTGCGATGAAGGGTCACCACCGCAACGCCAACAGGGAAGTTGGGAGATACAGCTGGCTGGGCATGGTGATCGCGATGTTGGTCGTGAAGAAGGGCCTGCATGTCGCTAAAGGGCTCGAAGTTCCTGTGAGAGGGTGTTCGTCGTGGTAGCCTCTCGGGGCGGTTCGGCCACCCTCGCTCAAGCACATGCCTTGGGCAACACTGATAAGTAGCGACGTATGTCGTTCGCCTTCGGGCGAGGCTCGTTATTACGGGTGGTGACTGATTTGCAGGAAGGTCGTAATGGACCGGTGGCCGAACCGTCTGTAAGAGAGCAAGTTAAGCAGATGGTAGGACGCCTTGAGGGTCGGGCGTACAAGACCTTCAGATCTCGGGTTAAAGCTCACGAACGACTTAGTCGTCGTAACAACTCATGGAACGCGTCACTCATCGCGCTAGCCACTTCCACGACGATTGCCTCGGTCGGTCTTCTTGTTAAGAAGGACATGTATGGCAGTGGCGGCGATGCTCTTATGGTTGTTCTTGCGATTCTTTCTCTGGTTGCATCTCTTGTCGTATCTGGGGCGAACTATGGCCCGAGAGCGAAGGCAATGGAGGGCAGCTACAAAAGGATACAGCAAATTTCGCTTGCTGCGGAGAATTTCCTGAACTTTGATTCGGAGGATGCGTACCAGCGTTACCTGAAGATTCAAAAGGAATACGATATCGCGGTCGAATCGTCTGAAAACCACACGGATGCTGACTACTATCGTGCTGTTGGCAAAGATCGTGCTGTTGACAAAGAGCGTGATGCCAAAAAAGATGATGAGGACTCGCGACGTCGGAAGTCGCTCATCCGCGACACGCTGATCAGCTTGAGTCCGTATGTCACGCTTATCGTTCCCGTCGGGTTACTGATTCCATTCGCTAGGTGGTTTATCAATGGAATCTAAGCCTCCGGCAAAGCTATTTCGAAGTGCAATTACAGTCCGTTCTTTGATGGATGCTTTCGAACGCCACGTCTCAACAGGGAACGCGCGTGGGCGAGACGGAATTAGTCCCCGCATGATCCAAGCTGATATCAGGAAGATTTGTAGGGTCGCCGCAAGAAAGCTGCGGTCCGGGAGTTATGTATTTACGCAGTATCGTGAGAAGTTGGTGCTGCGCGGGCAAAACAAGTATCCGCGAGTTATATCTGTTCCAACGGCCAGGGATCGCATAGTCCTCCGCGTGCTGGCGGAGTTTATTGGCCAGGTGTTCCCTGCTGCTCGCGGCGTGATCCCGCAGAAGCGCGTATCGGAGGTTTGCAGAGAGGTTTCCTTAGCGCGTTTTGACTCCTACGTGCGCCTAGATGTGCAGGATTTCTATCCATCTATTAGCCATCCGAGGATTCGCCAGGCGCTGAGCGCTCGAATAAAGAAAAAGGATGTTATAGACCTAATTCTCGGAGCTGTCAGCACTCCTACGGTTCCGGATGGTGTTAAGAAGCGCCCTCTAAGCCGCTCAGGTGTGCCGCAAGGACTTGCCATTTCGAATGCGCTCGCGGAACTTATTACGGCGCCTATAGACGCTGCGATGGTTCAGCGTGTCGACTGCGCGTACTTCAGGTTCGTTGACGATGTGCTGATTCTGTGTAATCGAGCTGAAGTTGACGAAATTTGCGAAGCGGCAATCTCGCTTTTTGCGACCCACGGACTAGAGGTGCACGATCCGCATGTCGTGGGCGGAAAATCGTCTTTCGGACGCATATCTAAGGGGTTCGACTATCTTGGCTACATCTTTGATGGCCGACTAGTTTCAGTTCGCCCAAGTAGTATCCATAATGTCGAGGCTTCATTGGTGCGCAAGTTCACTCGATATAAGAAAGATCGCAATACGGATGACCCCGAGGGGACGGTGCCGGCAAGGTGTGAGTGGTACGTCAACCTCACAATCACCGGCTGCATCTATAAGGGCATGGCCCGCGGCTGGCTGCACTATTTCCGGCAGATGAACGATTACACTCTGCTGAAGAAGCTCGATAGCACTGTGGCAAGCTTTGTCAGGCGGTTCAATGTGCCTGCAAGGATAGAACTTAAAAGCTTCATGCGGGCCTACTGGGCTATCAACAAGCCTGGGCCGATGCCGTCTAAATACATTCCGAATTTCGACACAATGAATATTGAGGTGAAGCGAACAATCTTGATCGATCTTTTCGGCTTCTCGGTGATCGGCAGTATGACCGATGAAGGCGTGATCGCGAAATTTGAGGATTTGGTAGGGGAGGCGGTTTCAGAGCTTGAGAAGGATGTTGGATCGCTGTATTAGTACCAGGAGCACGCGAGCGATACTTGGCTGACGAGCAGACATGACGGTACGTCGTCTTAGAGCAGTCATGTGGCGAGCAGGCTATCAATGCCGGTGTGGCTTCGCCAGCGCCAAAAATACATCCTGACTGAGAATCGTGGTATTTCTTACCTATTATGAAGACCGCTCGCTCGATTTGCTCTCTGCCTCTATCGTTGCCTTTGTGGGGAAGGTGCGTTCTCTGGCTCGGCTCGATATTCACCTGGGAAGGATTCAAGCCGATCGATGTCAGCGATGATCTCTCGAATGCTTGAATATCTTTGCTCGATGTCGCTGTCGGTGCACTTTCGAACAATTTTGGTAACGGCGTCGCTGTTGGGCCGCGGAAGCGACTCTTTGCCTGTGAAGATGTAGGACAAAACCCAACCGACCGAGTATATCTCGTTGGGAATATCGTAGTCTTTGAAGCTGGACAGCGTGGGGTCGCGTATTGTGCCTCGCATCTCAGTCTTTGTGTGAGTGAATTCCGAGGCGCGGTCCTTTGCTAGGCCGAAGTCGGAGAGTTTGACTAGGACCGCCTTGCTTTCATAAACCTTCAGCAGGACGTTCTGAAGGCTGATATCGCGATGCAACAAGTCTTGAGTGTGAATATAGCCGATTCCGTAGAGAAACTGGAGAGCAACTCGCTTGCGAGTCGCAAATCCTAGCGAGCTGTTGCGCTTTCGAATATAGTTTCGAAGTGTCTCGTCGCAGAACTCCATTTTGTACTCGTTGCGTTCATCGTCGTAGCGGTAGACCTCGACAACATAGGGAAAGCTAAGTCTTTTCATGATGTCGAACTCTTGTTTGAATCGGTACAAGTCGCGTTCGTTGAGGTCCTTCTTTGCGCGCTTGACCGCAACTTTAATGCCGTAGTCGGGGTCGACAAAAGAGTATACGTTCGCGTACGAGCCTTGGCCTACCATCTGAAGCTGCACTGAAGTGATCTGCTTCTTGAGTTTCACTGCCGTCTCGGGCCGAGTGAAGACCGGTTCATACCTGACAACCTCGATGGGTTCAAAGTTCTCGGGTACTGTGCTCCCACCGCTCGTTGAGAGCCATGGCTTGCACTGCTTTACGGCTGCGTTGTATTCCTCGCGGAATGCAACTTCAAAGCCAGCTCGGCGTAGCGTTCCGACGGTTTCGGCGAGCTCGTCGATCAATGATATGAATTCCCGGCTGCTATCAGCCCAGTAATGACGAGTCGATCTGGCCCGATCGTTGATAGCGGCAAAATGGTCGTTCAGTCGCTCGTGCAAGCTCGCAAACGTGCGTCCGAAGCGCTGGTCGTCCGTATACAATCGAATGAAGGCGTCTGACACAGGTTCCTGCGCGTACTTGTCCGTGAGATCACCGAGCATCAGCTCGACGGGATCAGCCACGCCTGTCGGCCTCCTTGTGTCGCTGGGCGCTTCGGCGCCCAGCGCTGTACCTTACCTACCTTCTTCTATCGACGAGTGAACCCACTTCGTTAGGTCGCCTGGTGTCGTCAGCTTCGAGGGCACCAGTGATGGGCCCGCGGGTACGCTGGTGGCGCTTCGGGCGAGGAGTCATGGTGGAGCTACGTCGCGGGACACCGCATCGAATTTGGCCGTTGGACGACCCTGAGTGATGATCGGGTTGCATCGATTTGGGGAACGCTATGCCATCTTCACTCTTCGTGAAGCATGTCTGTGCTATCCGATATCAACGCCTGCAAAGCTTCTGCGGCTAACTCAGTGGAGTCGGTGTCCGGAAGAGCGCCGTTGCTCAGGTTTGTGAACGTTTGAACATATGGCTCACGTGTGTCCTCGGCTTCGAGCCATGTTGCACCGTGATGGTTCTCGACGTATACGACGTCATCAAACCTGTCCTCCCGGAAGCCCATGATGCTGAACGAGTTGGCCACTGTCGCTAGCTCGCCTGCGGAGTCGGGGACGACCTGGAACAGAACATTCGGGAGTGATGTCAGTTGAATGATTGTCATCAACTGGTCAGTCGTAACAGGCGTGCTGCCAACTTTGCGCCTTAGAAGTGCGTGACTCGCAATGATATGTAGAGTAAGTGACGCTTCTTGGTGCAAGTTGTGTTCTATGTGGCGGCGACTTTCGTCACCGTAATTGTGGTGTAGCCGCATGCTTGCTGTGTCTGCTTGATAGCCGCGTAGCGCGCTCGCGTAATCGGGTGTGCGAACGACGTGCGGTAGCGCATCGATCGCAACAATGCGAAGGGTGCTGGCTTCGGCTGCAAGCTGTCCGTAATCCCATCCGACGCAGGGCGGAGCGCCAGGGAGTCGGTCGAACGCTTGCGGGTTACGCGCGCGTTGTGCCCCGTGAAACACGGAAGCACGCCGCTCGTCTGCAACGCCGTAGATAATTGCCAGAGTAGCGACGTCGTACTCGGAGATTACGACCGCCGCGTTCTGCATCATCGATGTCTTCGCGGACGACCATTTTGCCGCGTCGCTGGCCTCCTTGAGGCTCAAGCCGCTTTCTTCCCGCCATGCGGCCAGGGCTCGTGACACCGCACGGTGCTGGAGGTTTGACTTGAATCCGTCGTACGGCCCCTTTTTGGAAGACCGTGGCCGCCTTTCTGGTCGGTCGGTCATTGGCCGCTTCCAAGGGTGTCGTGCAAGTCGATCAGCAAGGCGATCGATTGTTCTGGAGACACAGACGTTCTGTCCAGTTTCTGGAACAAGGACCTGCATCGAGCGACTGCCGGCTTTTCCTGGACGAAGATCTTCGCGACGTGGGTACCAGTGAACACGACAGTGGGCATGTTGCCGTACTCAATCAGTGTGCAGTCATCAACCAGAGGGAACTTGCCGCCAGTCGGTATCAGGCGGACAACGCGCGCCATGCGGAGGAGGTGGGTTACCTGGCCCCTCAAGACGTTGCGGTCGTGAGTCCGTGGATCGAGAGCCTTTTCGGTCAGGTAGAAGGTCGGAAGCGGTGCGTTGTGGGCGTAGAGGGTCTTCTGACGTTCCAGGATGCTGTCGACCGTCGATTGAATCTCGTCTGGCGAGGCCCCGGACGACAACAAGGACTGTTCGGCGTAGCTCGCGGTCTGGAGTAGGTCGGGGACGTTCGTTGGGCTGTAGACGGTGATGCTGCTGGCCATGCGCTCGGCGAGCAGGAGCGTCCGCGTTTGATCCGCGCTCTGTGCGAAGCACACGTCGAACGCGCGGCGGTACCGGCTGATGAACTCGGAGATGAAGCCCAAGTTTTGGCCGCAGGCCGTGAGGTACTGAACCAAGTCGCTCTCGGTTGCGCGCACCTTGCCCTGTTCGATGGTCGAGATTTTGCTCGGGTCCCAGCCAAGCACCTCCGCCAGTCCGGCACCTGTGTGGTCGGTGCAGGACTGGCGGAGGTGCCGCAACTCGTCGCCGAGGTCGCGGCTGTATGGGGTAGATGACGTCCAGTCCATGGCGTTGCTTTCGTTGAGTCGGCTCCATGTCTCGCCACGGCTGGGGCCCTCCGGTGCAGGCACGTTCAGGTGCTCTCCGCTGGAGTTCCGAGTGGCCGACGTGCGTTTAGGCGCTTGCCGGTCGCTCTGAAGTGATCCCAGTTGTGACTAAAATCAGGTTTCTGTCAGCGCTGAATCATTGGAACGACCTGGCGGTGACATGCGGGTGACATGGGAGGTGGCGCGCGTGCGGACGTACAGGACGCTCCTGGAACAGAAGATCCGGGAGCGGCCCCAGACCTTCCAGGAGTTCGTGGACTTTGCCGAGGCGTTCGCGCGTGAGCACGATGAACCCGGCTCGATCGGCTTACGGCACCTGAAACGGCTTGTCGCTGGTCAGAAGTCCTCCGGAGAGCCCATCGGGCCGACCCTTCAGCCAGCGACGGCGCGGCTGCTGGAACGGATCTTCGACGTTGGAATCGATGTCCTGTTGTCTCCGCCGCAGCTGCCCGAGATGGACGAAAGGCGAGGTCCAGAGCGGGACACGCTGGAGTTGGCCGCAGCGTTCGACTGGCTGGACGATCGGGCTGGTTGGCAGCCGGGCGCGAGTCGATCGAAGGTCCGCAGGCGGCTCACGGAACTTGATCTAGGGCGTCTCGTCGACACGGGCGTGAGGCGCGCGAGGGTTGGCCGAACAGCCGTCGCGCGCGCACTTGTCGGCTACTACGGCGACAGCGGGGTTTACACGGCAGACGTTGAGTGTGCGGAAGTCCTCACCAGCATCGTGACGCGCGAGGACTGGCTCGATCTCGCATGTCCACTGGACGGCGTCCACGACCGACTGACGTTCGCCGAGCACATGGGTCGTCACGGCCTGCTCAGTGAGACGGAAGCCTCGGCAGCGGTACTACGGCTCGCTGAGTCCGTCATGCTCGCCGTTCGTTTCGCAAACCTGCCGCTCTATCGACTGCTCGACGTGGATCTGGGCCACCGACGGGTCCAGGGGCGGGTTAGTGTCGTGCCGTTCGTCGAGTACGCGCTGACCGTGGATCTCCTCGAACGTGAGTTGGCGGATGCTGTCGCGTTGGGACACAGCACACGGCGAATGCCGTTGCGGGACAAGTACTTGCCGAGCCTGGAGGCTGTGCACGACTTGCGGGGGCGGGTTTGTGCTGGCGGGGTGCTGGCTTTGTGCGCGATTGCGCGGCCACAAGATCAAGGCCGCAGCGAGGCTGACTACGTGCTGTTGGTGCAGGAGCGGTCGAGTCGCGTGTTGAACGCGGCTGGCCGGCTCGCGGTGATTCCGAAGGGATTTCACCAGCCGCTGACCGACTTTCGCGGTGAGGCAGCGGTGGGAGCGACGATCCGTCGGGAGCTGGAAGAGGAGTTGTTCGGTCGGCTCGACGTCGATGGGACCTCCGCAGAGGTGCGGTCGGCCGCGCCGATGCATCCGGGCCGCTGGTCTGCGCCGATGAAGTGGCTCGCCGGGGAACCAGGCCGATTGCGGATGGAGTGCACCGGCTTCGGGTTGAACCTCGTCAGCGGGAACTACGAGTTTGCCAGCCTGGTCGTGATCGAGGACGAGGAGTTCTGGCGGAAGTTCGGCGGGCAGATCGAGGCCAACTGGGAAGCCACTGGCCTGCGGCTGTACTCCAGCCTTGACGGGGACCTGGTGAGCGAGCTGATCTCGCAGGAGACCTGGAGCAACGAGGGGCTGTTCGCGTTGCTCCAGGGCCTGCGTCGGCTGCGTGAGATCGGTGGTGACCGGGTCAGTCTGCCGTCGGTCGAGTGGAAGCTGAGTAAATGATCAGGTCTGGGAAGGCCAGCGGACCGTCATGACGGTCGACTCCTCGATTGCTTCCCATGAGTGGTCGATGCCGGGACCCCACATCACGTAGTCGCCCTGCTGAGTCATGGTCGCACTGCTCTCGGTGAGGTCAATGCGGAATTTCCCATGTACCAACAGAACGAGGGTCGTGCGCTGGTCATCTGATGTCCACTCCGCACGCCTGTCGCCGGCAGGGTGGGTGAACCACTTGACTTCGACGTCCTTTGAGGACCTGACGCCCTCGGACGGGTCGATGAAGTGCCCGACTAGCCAGCCGCGTGTGGGGCTTCCGTCCTCGGCAGCGTTTCCCTGGTGCCAGTTGGCGGTCACCGTATCTCCCATTCGATCGTCGGCACGTTCACGCGGCTACCACCGATCTCCTTGAGTCGGCGAAGCCCTTGCAGGAGCGCGAACAGGCCCTCGTTGCTCCACGCTACGTCGGCGACGAGCTCCTCGACGAGCTCGCCGTCTGCACTGGAGTACTGGCGAAGGTTCGCCGTCTCCCAGTTGGCCTCGATCTGCCCGCCGTAGCGCTGCCAGAACTCCTCGTCATCCACGACGATGAGAAGTGGAAACTCGAAGTTCCCGCTGACGAGGTTCAGCCCGAAGCCGGTGCACTCCATCCGCAGACGACCCGGCTCGCTGGCGAGCCAGCGCATCGGTTCTGAGAGACGGCTTGGGTGCATCGGATCAGCGCTGCGCTGGTCGGCCACTGTGTTGTCGATGTCGTGGCGGCCGAACAGTTCCTCTTCCATCTCGCGGCGCATCGTTGCGCCCACCTGAGTGTCGGCTCGGAAGTCCACCAGCGGCTGGTGAAAGCCCTTCGGGATCACGGCAAGCCGACGGGCGGCATTGATCACGTGACCTGAGCGCTCCTGCACCAGAAGAACGTAGTCCGCCGGGCCTCGGAACGGGTCAGCTGGTCGTGCGAACGCGCACAACGCAAGCGTGCCGCCTGCGGTGAGGCGGTCGCCGACGTTCAGCACGCTGTCTAGGTTCGGCAGATAACGGTCACGAAGCGGGAGCCTGCTGGTATGGGTGCCGGTGGCCAGCGCGTCGACCAGCTCACCTTCAAGGAGATCCATCGTCACGATGTACTCGACGAACGACGCGATCCCGACCGTACCGCCGATCGCCTCCTTGCCGATGTCAACGCCAAGGAGGCGGTACAGAGGCATGTTGGCGAAACGGACGCCGAGCGCGAGCGACTCGGCGAGGCGCTGAACAGCGAGGTCGAACGCCTCCTCGTCGAGGGCGACCGGCGCGTCACCAGCGGCGCGCACGAGAGCGAGCCGGTCGTGACTTGCGACCAGCGGACAGTCGAGGTCGAGCCACTCGGAGCGCGTGAAGACGCTCGTGTTGGCGTCGACTTCACCGAACCGCGCGGCGTACCGGCCGTAGCCGTCGGAACCGCGACCGTAGTAGTTCGCGAGTGCCTGCGCGATGTCTCGCTGATCGATGCGTCCTCGACGACTTCCCCTGTCCCGCAACGAATTCAGGTCGACCTGATCAATCTGTGACGCGACGGCACGACGGGCTGTTCCGGGTTCGCGCCCAGCGCGGTCGTCCAGCCAGTCGAGCGCGGCGACGATGTTGGGATCAGCAGCGAGTCGCTGCTCAGCGTCGGTCGCTGCGTTGGCGGAGACAGGTTGAGGTGCGGTCGGCTTGCCGGTGATCAGCTCGGCGAAACGGGTCTGAACCTCGGCTGAAGCCTGGTCAAGCGCGGCGTCCAAGATCTGCTGAATCTCGGACCTGGGTCGTGAGCTGGGCTTTTTGTGCCAGTACCCGACCGTCCCTGAGTGGATGCCGAGGTGTTCGGCGAACGCCTCTTGGCTAAGCCGTAGCGCTTCCTGCAACGCGCACGCGTCGGCACCGGTCCAGCCGCTGGACAAGCTCATGTCGTCGCTACCCCCGAAGCGATATGCAGGGAACTTGTGGTGGTTTTGCGTGGTTGTTGTGTGGGCTCCGGCGCGGTTTCGCAGTGGAATTAGTGCCATGGAAAACAGCAGCTCAACCAGCCGAAACAGTCAGCTACCGGCGGCCGCGGACATGCTTAGCGACTTCCGCGAGCTGATCCACAACCGAAGCCATGTCGGATTTCAGAGCGTCAAGGCGTTCGGTGATGTCTTCGAGACGCTCTTCGACGCGGTCGATTCGCGACCACAGCGTGTCGGCGAGATCCACCACGGGGTCATCGACGGCCGGTGGCGTGCGGTCGTGCAGCACTGCGTCCAGATGCTGCGGGTGCCAACCCAGCGCCGTGGACAGGGATTCCAGGGTTCGAGGGCTCCGCCGGCGCTCCACGAGGTGGTGCTGAACCTCGCGCACGATCGCGAGTGACACGTGCGACCGCTTGGCCAGTTCCTTCTGTTGCAATCCCAGCTCATTCACGCGCTGGTTGATCGCCTTGGCGACTGCCGCCCAATCCTCCGACACGTATTCCTCCGCGCTCCGCCCTCGGCGCTGAGATTAGTCACTGTTTCCCGCGCTGCGACGTGACACGGCGTTTCACCCGCCATTTGCGATCAAGCACGTCTAAGTGAGTGCTGATATCAGCACTCACGAACCTGAAATCATCATTTCTCGCAGAAAGGCTATTCCTCATGCGTACTTCTCTGACTACGTCCGCTCACACCATCCGCGAGGCCGCGTGGGTGCTCGGTGTCGATCGTTCCGAGGTCTGCCGCGCCATCCGGCTCGGCAAGCTGCGCACCGAACGCCGCCACGGTCAGACCGTCATCCCCGTGAGCGCGCTCCTGCCGCTGCTCGCCAACGCCGGTCCGGGGGCGCTCCGTGACTGACGACCGCCTGATCGGCATCGCGTGGTCGCTGGACCGCTTGCGTTGGGTGCCGACCGACCAGTTGTCCGAAGTCGTCGAGCGTGACGGCCTGTGCATGTGGGCGTTCACGAACGAGCCGCCGGACGCCGGTGAGGAGCTGACCGATCGTGAACTGGCTCAGCGCACGTGCGCCGGGTGCCCAGTGCAGGACGAGTGCCTGGAACTCGAACTCCGCACGGCTGGTGAGGACACCACCGGCGTGTGGGGTGCGCTCACCGACGACGACCGGCGGGAGCTGTACCCGCACTGGCTCCGACGCGGTGACCGCTTCGAGAGGGGGCCGCGTTCATGAACGCTCTCACCCTCACCCTGACTCAGATCATGGCCGCTGTAGGTGCGCTGCTGGTCTTGGTGCTCATCTGGCGGACGGCGTCACGCCGCGCGAAGGCTGCGGCAAGCGCGGCGCGCACGAGTGCCCGGTTCGTCTCGCTCGCCGGGCGGGTGCTGTTCAACGCCGCGCTGATCGTCGTGGCGCAGTGGATCGTGATCACCCAACGAGGTAGCGGCTGGCTGCTCGTCGCGGTGCTCGCCGTGCCCGCGCTGTTCGCGTCGTACACGCTGGCCAAGGCCCTGACCGTGACGACGTACGAGCCGCGCCGTCGAGGCGGTGAACGGCGATGAGCGAGCCGATCGAGCGTGTAGCGGTGCAGGTCGATCGGTTGTGCTGGACCGGCATTCTGCTCGGACTGGCGTTCACGATGACCAACGTTCAGCAGTTCGCGGCGGCTGGTTCGCCGGCGTGGTCGCTCGCCTGGTGCGCGGCGTGGTTGCTCGACCCGATGGTGTCGCTGGTGCTGCTGGCGATCCTTCGGGCCGAGCAGGTCACGGCCCGGCACCGCATCCGCATGGGTGGTTGGGTGCGGGCGGCCAAGTGGTTCACGCTCGGCGCGACGTACGTCATGAACACCTGGAGCGCGTACGCCGCCGGATCGGCCGCGCTGGTGGTGTTGCACTCGACTCCGCCGCTCGTCGTGTTCGTCGCTGCCGAGGCGGTAACCGACCTTCGGGACAAGCTCGGCTCGGCGGTCGCCGCGTTCACGGCCGAACCGGCGGAACCGGCGGTTTCGCCGACTCCTCTGCGGAAGGCGCAGAAGCGCGCTCATCCGAGGACGTCGTTTGACGACTACCTCGCGGTTGCCAGGGCGGCTCGCACGCCGGACGTGACGGTCACGCCCGCGTGGGTGCGTGAGGTGACGGAGTGCTCGCGTGGCCTGTCGTCGCGGCTGGCTACGGCGCTGAACGCCGAGGTGCCGTCATGACCGGCGAGATGGTTCCGGCGGGACCGGTGTTCGAAGGTGAACTCGTCGACGACCACGCGGACGTGGCTCAGCCGCCACACGTTCACCGCGTGGCGGGCTGGTGGCAGCGGTCGTGGTTCGTTCCGGCGGCGTTAAAGTCACGGCAGGCGCTCGGGTACGCGGCCAAGGACGGGCTCGTGTGGCTGTCGCGGTCGCCGATCCGCTTCGTTCGAGCCATCTTTCGCGGCCTGGTGGTCGCCGTGCGCGGTTGGCGGGGCTGGGTACGTGTACGCGACTACCGCGAGGCTGCGGAGCAGGCAGAGAAGTTGGCGGACAGGTTTGCGGAGATCCGTGGACTGACGTTGTTCCGGTGGAAGGTGACCGGCTTTGTCGTCGCGGTCTCCGTTGTCTCCCTTGCGATCCTCGATCTCGTCTACGGGCACTGCGCGTTGTGGATCGCCGGCGCTGTCGGCTCGGCGGCGCTGGCGATCCTCGGCAGGCAGAAGGATGGGAACCCTGGGCGAAAGGCTGCTCTCGCCGGGCCACGCTCGCTCGCGTGGACAATGGATCCGCAGATCTTGGTGGATGCGTTCCGCGACGCCAAGCTGATCGGCAAGGACGAGAGCCTGCGGCTCGTCGAGCGGGCGAAGCACCAGGGCGGGGGATGGGCGGTCACCGTCGATCTCCCCGCCACCCGCAAGGCGGCCGATGTCGTGAAGCACCGGGAAGACTTGGCGTCGGCACTGGCGGTCGATGAGATCCAACTCAGTGTCGAGCGAGTGCGAGGCAACGGTGGGCACGCCGGACGCGTCGCGATGTGGGTTGCCGATGAGGACCCGTACGCGAAGCCGCCGATCCGGACGCCGTTGCTGGCGGTCGAGCGGTGGGACGCGTGGCGGCCGGTGCCGTTCGGTACCGATGCGCGCGGCAGACGAATCACGCTGCCGCTTGTGTGGACGTCGCTTCTGATCGGCGCGCTTCCCAGACAGGGCAAGACAATGGCCGAACGACTGGCAGCCGCGGGCTTGATCCTGGACCCGCACGTGCGGCTGTACGTAGCCGACTTCAAGAACGGCAAGGACTGGAAAGCCGCCGAGAAGGTCGCCCATCGATTCATGGCGGGCGACGACGCCGAACACGTGCTCGCATTCCTGGACTGGCTCGTCGAGCTGGTCGCCGACGTCCAGAACCGCTACCGGCGGATGCAGGACCTCGACGACGTCACCTGTCCCGAGTCGAAGGTGACACCGGACATGTCCCGTGATCAGTCGTTGGCTATGCCAATCACGGCGCTGATCGTGGACGAGGTCCACATCGCACTGGAGGATCGAACTCCCGTTGAGGTGCAAGGGAAGAAGCTCACGGCGGGGGAGTACATCGGGGAGCTTCTGACGTGGCTCGCGAAGAAGGCGCCGGCGGCGGGGATCATCCTCGTCCTGGCAACGCAGCGACCGGACAGCAAGACCATCCCAACCAAGCTGCGCGCCGTGCTCGGCTCCCGCTTCGCCCTGCGCGTTATGGACTTCCGCGACAGCAACATCATTCTCGGCGAGCAGATGAACACGCGCGGATACGACAGCAGCCGCCTACTTCCGTCCCATCGGGGCGTCGGCATCCTGCGGCCGGACGGCGAGACCCAAGCTGGCGCCGATGTACTCGCGCTGACCGTGCGGACCTACTACATGCCCAACGAGGACTGGCGCGAGATCTGCGAACGTGGCCGCGCGCTGCGGGAGGCAGAAGGAACCCTGAGCGGCCACGCGGCCGGGCAGGACGTTCCGCCGATGCTCGACCGCTCGACGGCGGTCAAGGCAATAGGAACCGGTGCCGTGGCGAGCCTGGCCGAGGTCGAGCTACCCGAACCGCTCGCATCGGTCGTCGACTACCTCGGCGACGACGTCAACACGCGCGACTTCGTACCGACTGCTGAACTCGCCGAGGCACTCGAAGTGGAGGTGACCGCGTTCGGCGTCGACATGGGCGAGTTGGGTTGTCGACCGACGCGCCAGTACATCCAGACCGATGAGGGCACTCGCCGTGTACGCGGTTACCTGACGGCCGATCTGCGCGCGGCGGTCGAACGCATCGCGGCCAATGCTGAAATCAGCATGTCCAGCGATGTGGTCGGACGCCGATCGTGATCGCCGAAGAGCCGCAGGACGGCGAACTCAGGTTCAACCCACCTGCTGAACTGCCTGTCCTCACCAGGGAGGTAAGCCGCATACTGCTAGACGTACTGATCAGGGTTACCGAGGTCGAGGCGCTCGACGCGCCTCGGGAAAGGGGGACGGATGACTGTTGAAATCAGTCAGGACCCGTGGGTGGCGCTCAACGATCTGCTCGGCGTCGAGGTCGCCGAGACGGTCGGAGACGGGATCGGACCGCTCGCGTTCCTCGGCCGGTGTTCGACCGAGGACAACCAAGATCCGGAGACGTCGCGAGGATGGCAGTACGGCAACGCCAACAAGTTTGTCGAGCCGTTGGGCGGCGTCATCGTCGAGGAGTTCTTCGACGTCGGCCAGTCGCGCTCGGTGCCGTGGGAGCGGCGGCCGGAAGCATCGCGTCTCCTGGCCGCGCTGAAGGACAAGAACCGGGGATGGAACGCCGTCGTGGTCGGCGAGGGGACGCGATGCTGGTTCGGTAATCAGTTCTCGTTGATCGCACCGAAGTTCGCCGCCTACGGCGTGGACCTGTGGGTGCCGGAACTCGGCGGGAAGTTCGACTCGCGGAACCCGTCCCACAAGATGCTGATGAGCGTGCTCGGCGGCATGAGCGAGTCGGAGCGTCAGCACGTGCAGGCTCGTGTTCGGGCGGCGATGGATGCCCAGGTCGTCAACGAAGGACGGCACCAGGGCGGACGCGCACCGTACGGGTACACGGTCGTTGACGCCGGACCGCACCCGAACCCGAGGAAGGCGGCAGAGGGCTACAGGCTGCGCGTGCTGGCGATCGACGAGCCGAGCGCGGCGGTTGTGCGGCGGATCTTCGCCGAGTACCTGACCGGTGAGATGGGAGACCGGGCTATCGCGAACGGCCTCAACCGCGACGGGATTCCGTGTCCGTCGGCTCGGCGGCCGGACCAGAACCGGCATCGGCTCGCCGACGGGTGGCAGGGCAGCACGGTCCGGGCCATCTTGGAGAATCCGCGCTACACCGGTTTTGCGTTCTTCGGACGCTGGACGCGCCAAGAGATGCTGCTCGACCCGGACGACGTGGGAGCCGGTCACGTGGTGCGATTCCGCAAGGCTGCTCCTGACCGTGTGGTGCGTTCTCGGAAGAAAGCACATCCGCACGTGATCGAGGTCGAGGACTTCGTTCAAGCGCAGTTGCTTCGTCGGTCGCGGGCGGCCGGTGGCTTCTCGGCGGGAAAGAAGCTGGTGAGGGGACCGAAGCGGACCAAGCGTGTTTACCCGCTTCGGGGACGTGTGAAGTGTGGCTATTGCAGCCGTCGGATGGAGGGCACGCCGCGCGGTCCGAGGACCTACTACCGCTGTGCGCTTCGGACGATGGTTCCTGGTTCGCCCGCGTTGCAGGGGCACCCGACGAACGTGTACCTGCCTGAGGCTGCGGCTATTGAGCACTTCAACAGGTGGATTGATCGGCTCTTCGACCCGAGGAACGTTGACAACACGGTGGCGGCTCTCGTCGCATCTCAAGACAACGGCGAGACCGGTGCCCCCGACCATTCCGCCGCGAGGAAACGTCTCGCCGACGCGGAAGCGAAGCTGCGCCGATTCCAAGACGCCATTGCTGCGGGAATCGACCCGTCTGCACTGGTTGAGGCGATGAACGAGGCGCAGGAGAAACGCGCGGCTGCTCAGGCCGAGCTGAACGGGGTGCCGACACGCGTCGGGCGAAGCGTCGCCGAGATCCACGCCATGATCGACTCGCTCGGCGACGTGAAGAAGGTCATCAGGCAGGCGGACCCCGACGAGCTGCAAAGACTGTATGAGGCGCTCGGCGTGGAGATCGTCTACAACGCAACAGGGCGGACGCTCGATGGGAGCATCCGCCCTGTTGGTAGGGATAAAGCTGGTGTCCGAGGGGGGACTTGAACCCCCACCCCCTTGCGGGGACTAGCACCTCAAGCTAGCGCGTCTGCCATTCCGCCACCCAGACTGGATGGGAAGAGCATACAGGGCCTCCGGAGGGGCCTGAACGCGGGGCTACGATCGGCCGGTGAAGGTCATCGTCGAGGCGGACGGCGGGTCGCGGGGCAACCCCGGACCTGCTGGGTACGGCGCGGTAGTGCGGGACGGGCGGAGCGGCGAGACGCTGGCCGAGCGCAAGGGGGCCATCGGCGTCGCCACCAACAACGTCGCCGAGTACCAGGGCCTCATCGCGGGTCTGCGGGCCGCCAGGGAGCTCGGGGCCGAGGCGGTCGACGTCCGGATGGACTCCAAGCTCGTCGTCGAGCAGATGTCCGGGCGCTGGAAGATCAAGCACCCGTCGATGCAGCCGCTCGCCAGGGAGGCGCAGGAACTCGCGCACGCCTTCCAGAAGATCACCTACGAGTGGATCCCGCGGGAGCGCAACCGGCAGGCGGACCGGCTCGCCAACGAAGCCATGGACGGGGCGAAGGAAGAGCAGAAGAAGGTGCCCGCGGCCGAGGGGGACAAGCAGCCGCACTGGAGCGGGGCCACGGGTGAGCCGACGCGGATGGTCCTGCTGCGGCACGGGCAGACCCGGCTGTCCGTCGAACGGCGCTACTCCGGCCGGGGCGATCACCCGCTCACCGACCTCGGGCTGGAACAGGCCGAGAAGGCCGCCGCCCGGCTGGCCGGGGTGGACATCGCGGCGATCATCTCCTCGCCGTTGCAGCGGGCGGCGCAGACCGCGCAGAAGCTCGCGGACAAGACCGGGCTCGAGGTCGTCACGCACCAGGGGCTCATCGAGACCGACTTCGGCGCGTGGGAGGGGCTGACGTTCGCCGAGGCCGCCGCGCAGGACCCGGAGGTCCACCGGCGGTGGCTGGGGGACACGAGCGTCAAGCCGCCGCGGGGTGAGAGCTTCGACGAGGTCCACGCCAGGGTGCGGAAGGCGCGCACCGAGATCATCGCCAGGTACGGCGGCAGCACGGTCGTGGTCGTGAGTCACGTCACGCCGATCAAGACGTTGCTGCGGCAGGCGTTGGACGTCGGGCCGCAGTTCCTGTTCCGGATGCACCTCGACCTGACGGGTGTGTCGGTCGCCGAGTTCTACCCGGACGGGCACGCGTCGGTGAAGCTCGTCAACGACACGTCACACCTCAGCTGACCTTGCGCAGGCGCGGGGTCAGCGCCCGCAGGAAGCGGTCGGCCGCTGCTTCCAGGGCGGCGGCCGCCTCCGGTGAGCCCACCTTCCGGTCCAGCACGAACTCGCCGCGCACCACGTGGTCGGCGCCCTTGGCCGCCAGCAGCGGGTGCAGCGCGTAGTCCATCGCCACCAGGAAACCCTGGTTGCCGCCCGTCGCCAGCGGCAGCACGGCGCGGCCGCGCAGGGCTTTCTTCGGCAGCAGGTCCAGCAGTGCCTTCACCAGGCCGCTGTAGGCGGCGCGGTAGACGGGTGAGGCGACGACCACGCCGTCGGCGGACAGCACGCCGCTCACCGCGGCGGTGATCCGCGGGTCGCGCAGGTCCTCGGTGAGCAGCGACAACGTCGGCAGGGCGCGCACGTCCAGGTGGGAGACGCGGTGGCCCGCGGCCTGGAGCAGCGCGGACACCTGCGACACCACCACGCCCGTGGGGGCGGCGGGGGACGGCGCACCGGAGATGATCAGCAGGTCGGGCATGGCAGGTCACTCCGTCGCGACGTCGTGTGATGGCACCGAGTCAACCAACGCCGGGACCGGGTGGACAACCAGTCCCAGCGGCTGGGATATCCTCGGTGCGCGGATGAGTCGGCAGGGCGGCCGCGGCAGGAGACTGTCGAGGAAAGTCCGGACTCCACAGGGCAGGGTGGTTGTTAACGGCAACCAGGGGTGACCCTCGGGACAGTGCCACAGAGAACAGACCGCCTCGGCGCGAGCCGGGGTAAGGGTGAAACGGTGGTGTAAGAGACCACCAGCGCCCCAGGTGACTGGGGCGGCTAGGTAAACCCCACCCGGAGCAAGGTCAAAAGGGCACGAGAGTGCCTGCGCGAGCGTTCGAGGGCTGCCCGCCCGATGCTCGCGGGTAGGCCGCTAGAGCCTGTCGGCAACGGCAGGCCCAGATGGATGGTCGCCGAGTGGGACTCGTTCCCACGAACAGGATCCGGCTTACATGCCGGCTCATCCGCCTGTATGCATGCGGGCATGCTCTCGCATCTGGAATGCGCCCGTTGCGGCCGTGTGCACGACGCCCACGTCATCCAGAACGTCTGCCACGACTGCGCGTCACCGCTGCTGGCCCGCTACGACCTCGCCGGGGTCGCGAAGCCCACCGGCGGCGACAGCCTGTGGCGCTACCGCGACGTCCTGCCCGTCCGCGACCCGGACCCCGCGTTCAGCCTCGGTGAGGGCATGACGCCGCTGGTCCCGCTGCCGGCGCTGAGCCGGGAGCTGGACGTGCACCTCCTCATGAAGGACGAGGCGCTCATCCCGACGGGCTCGTTCAAGGCCCGCGGCGCCGCGGTCGGGGTGGCGCGGGCCAAGGAGCTCGGCGTCGAGGGCATCAAGATGCCGACCAACGGCAACGCGGGCGCCGCCTGGGCCCTGTACGCGGCACGGGCCGGGCTCCGCAGCGTCATCGCCATGCCGGAGGACGCCCCGCTGATCACCCGCGAGGAGGTCGCGGCCAGCGGCGCCGAGCTGCGGGTCGTGCCGGGCACCATCGCCGACGCCGCCAGGGCCATCGCGGACGTCGACCTGTTCGACGCCTCGACCCTGAGGGAGCCGTACCGCATCGAGGGCAAGAAGACGATGGGGTACGAGATCGTCGAGCAGCTCGGCTGGCGCGTGCCCGACGTGATCGTCTACCCGACCGGCGGCGGGGTCGGCCTGATCGGGATCCACAAGGCGCTGCACGAGATGCGCGAGCTCGGCTGGATCGGCGGGAAGCTGCCGCGGCTCGTCGCCGTGCAGTCCACCGGCTGCGCGCCGATCGTCCGGGCGTTCGACGAGGGCGGGGCCGAGTCGGTGTTCTGGGACGGCGCCTACACGAGCGCGTTCGGCATCAACGTGCCGAAACCGTTGGGGGACTTCATCATCCTGCGTGCCATCAGGGAGACCGGTGGTACCGCCACGGCGGTGACCGACGAGCAGGTCGAAGCCGACCGCGCCGAGTGCGCCCGGCGCGAAGGCGTGTTCCTGTGCCCGGAGGGCGCGGCGACGATCAGCGCGGTCCGGGAGCTGCGCGGGACCGGCTGGCTCGAGGCGGACGACGAGGTGGTGGTGCTCAACACCGGCGCGGGCATCAAGTACCCGGCTGTCCGCCGCTAGGTCAGGCGCGGGACGCGGGCGTTGCCGGGCTTCACCGCTTGGACGGGCGCCCCGACGGCATCCGCAGCACTGGCCGGAACGGCTCGCCGGCGTTGTACAGCTCTTCCAGCTCGGTCACGTAGGCCAGCACGGCGGGGTTCACGATGTCCGCGAGCGACCGCACCCCGGACTGGGGTTCGAACGACGCGAGGTAGGTGGCCGCCGCACGGGCGCGCTCGAGCACGGACCGGTCGAAGTTGATCGTCCGCTGGACCCGGCGCCGGGATTGCGGGCCGTCCCCGGTAGGCTGCACCACGCCTGGAGCACTAGGGGAGGCTGTGATTCCGTCCACACTTCCGTCCGGCGCGAGGTCAGGTTCGAGCATCGGCGAATCTCCTCGGAGTCGTGGCTCCGGGCCGCACACCCGGCGGGGTCGCGAACCGGCCGATCAGCGCGTTCACATGGGTGGACTCGTGCGCGTGTTCAGGGTGCACGCACTGAGGGTGACCAGGGCGTCCGCAGTCGGGTGAACCTTGGCGGCGTCGGAGAGAATCTTGAGCCGGGTGTTCCCCACTGGCGTCTCCTCAGTGATGATGTGTCGGCCAGATTAGACGTAATTCCTCGCAGGGGGAACGGCCAGATGATCTACAGCCCGCACCAACAGCTACACACGTCGTGACGATCTCGTGTTCTACTCGTAGCGCAAGCCCGAGCGCACTCTGGAGTAAGAAATGACCGCCATGGACCTGGTGACACTCGCTCAGCAGCAGCCGACGGTGCCGGGCACAGGCAATGTCCGCGACTGGATCCTGGACAACATCGTTCCACTGCTCTTGCTCACCGTCGCGCTCCTGCTGTTGTGGCTGGGTGGTGGCAAAGGTGACAACGCGGGCGTCATGCGCCGTCTCGGCGGGGTGATCGTCGCGCTGGCCATCATCGGCCTCGCGGTCACGACCGACGCCGGGTCGAACATCGGCAAGTGGCTCGCCGGCTTGTTCGTCGGAGGCTGATCCGTGCGGGTCCGCACTGACGACGAGGTCTACCGCGTCGACGCCGTCTGGCTCGGCCCGCCCAAAGCGACTTTCCCGTGGCGCGCGCGATACGTCGCGTGGGGCGTCGGGATCGTCGTCTTCCTCGTCGTGCTCACGATCGAGCGGCAGATGGGCGTCGGGTTCGGGTTCTTCTCGACCGCGTGGGCCCTCGTCGCGACGATCATCCTCACCCGGTTCATCACGGCGCGGATCAGCCATGAGCGGCCCCTCACGGCTGTCATGTCGATGTGGGTCCGCGAACTGACCGCACCTCGAGAACGCACGGCGAGCTCCGGAGGAGCGGCGAGCGCCGCCCGGATCCGGGTCAGCGCGCAGCGGCCTCGTCCCAAGTTGACCAAGAAACAACAACGCCGGGCGAGACAGCAGGCCCAGACCCGCCGGACGTCAGCCAGCCGTAAGAAGGAGGTTCGCGGTGTTCGGACGCCGGCGAGACCGTGACCGTCGCCCCGCCCAGCACATCGCCCAGCACGCCGCCGCGGACCCGCGTGAGCGAGAGCGGGCGGCCTACTCGAAACGCGGCCGCCGCCTGCCCGGCGAGCAGGCCGTCCCCAGCTACACCCCGTCGATCGCCGCCCGCAGCATCGACGGGCACCTGCTGCGCACCGGCCAGGAGGTCTACGCCTGGTACCGGCTCGCGCCGCAGCGCTGGTCGTTCCGCAGCGACTCGCAGCGCCAGGACCTGATCGCCGCCATCGCGGGCCAGTACGCCGAGCTGCAGGGCCGCTGGATGCACCTGCGGGTGACCACGCGGCCGTACCCGATCCGCATGTGGGCCGAGGCCCACGTGCACAACGCCGTCAAGCGCCTGCCGGACACGCCCGGCACGCTGTCGTTCGACGACTACATGGTCGGCGAGCAGCAGCAGCTCATGGGCCGCTCGATGGCGGAGAAAGAGGTCTACCTGGGCGTGCAGGTGCAGACCCGCAACATGATGGACCGCGCCGTCGAACGCGCGGCGCCCGTGCTGCGCAAGGTCTTCCCGGACGCCGTCGACGCCGAGCTGGTGGCGCTGGACTCCGAGGTCGAGCACCTCGACCAGGTCATCGGGTCCGCCGGGCTCGAAGGCCGTCCGGCGACGGCCGAGGAGATGTCCTGGCTGATGCACCGGTCGTGCTCGCTGGGCCTGCCCGCCCCGCGCAACATGCCCGCCGTGCCCGGTGCCGCGTGGGAACCGGAGGACCTGGCGTCCTTCACCGACGCCGCGGACTTCCACCAGGAGCCCTACTCGCCGACGGTCACGGTGCGCGGCCGCACCGGCTCGAACGCGGGCATCAAGCGGCACGTCGCCGTGCTCACCGTCGGGCTGATGCACGGCTTGCAGATCCCCGAGGTCGACGACCCGTGGGTGCAGCGCGCGGACAGGCTGCCCGCCTCCGTCGAGTGGTCCGCCCGCATCTACGTGCGCAGGCCGGAGGAGGTGTCCGGGGAGCTGTCGCGCCAGATGAGCAAGGTGCGCTCGCAGGTCCGGCACTACACCGACGAGCACGAGCTGGAGCCACCGCAGTCGCTCGCCCGCCAGGCCGGCCGGGTGCTGGAGATCGACGACGAGATGACGTCGGGCTTCACCGCGCTCGGCACCCGGGTGCGCTCGTGGTGGCGGCTCGCGGTGTCCGGCCCGACCGAGCGCGAGGCGCTGCGGCTGGCCCAGCAGCTGCTGGAGCTGTACAAGCCGAAGATCGCGATCGAGCACCCGGAGGCGCAGTACGCGATCGCCCGCGAGTTCATCCCCGGCGAGCCGCTGTCCAACGGCGCGTACCTGCGGCGCGGCAGCGTGCTGTGGGCCGCGTCCGCGGTCCCCACGGCCACGGCCGAGGTCGGCGACCGGCGCGGCATCCTGCTGGGCGAGACCGTCACGGCCACCCGCCGCCCCGTCGCGTGGGACCCGTGGATGGCCCAGGAGCTCCGCGACGCCTCCGGCCTGACCGCGATGGTCGCGGGCCTGGGCGCCGGCAAGTCGTTCCTCGGCGGCGGCATCGTCTACAAGACCCTGCGCGCCGGCGCTCACTGGACGCTGCTCGACCCGTCCGGCCCGCTCGCCGCGCTGTGCGAGCTGCCGGAGCTGCGCCCGTACGCGCGGCCGATCAACCTGCTCAACGCGCAGCCCGGCATCCTCAACCCGTACCGGGTGGTCGCCGAGCCGATGATCGAGCACTTCCTCGACGAGGACGACCCGGAACGGGCCTGGCGCCGCGAGAAGGCGCTGGCGGCGGCGACCCGGCGCCGCCTGGTGCTGGACGTGCTGACCGGTCTGCTGCCGTTCGAGGTCGCGCGCCTGCCCCAGACGCGCATCGTGCTGCTGCGCGCCGTCCGCACGGTCGGTGGCCGCTTCGACGCCCACCCCGGTCTCGTCTTCGAGGCGCTGCGCCGCGACGCGTCCGAGCACCACGAGCACGCCGTCGTCGTCGCGGACTTCCTCGACGAGATGCGCGAGCGCATGTCGTTGCTCATCCCGGAGGAGAACCACGACCCGTACAACGAGGTGCGCGACGACCGGCTCACCGTCCTGACCATGGCGGGCCTGAACCTGCCCAAGGACGGCGTCGGCCGCGAGCACTGGACGGACGCGGAGTCGCTCGGCGTCGAGATGCTGAACCTCGCCGCCTGGCTCACCCAGCGCTCGATCTACGAGAAGCCGAAGGACCAGCGCAAGGGCGTCTGGATCGACGAGGCGTTCTTCCTCTCGGAGGTCCCGACCGGCCGCGTGCTGATGAACCGCTTCGCGCGTGACTCGCGGAAGTGGAACGTCCGCGTGCTGCTCTCCAGCCAGATCCCCGCCGACTTCCTTAGGATCCAGGGCTTCGTGGCGCTGCTCGACTCGGTCTTCGTCGGCAGGCTCGACGACGACCAGGCGCAGGCGGACGCGCTGCGGCTGCTCAAGGTGCCGGTCGGCGCCGGGTACGAGCAGGTCGTCGCCTCGCTGGGCCGCCGTCCCGGTGGCGAGCGCACGGCGACCGAACGCGACCGCGCTCCGCGCCAGTTCATCTTCGGCGACGGCGCCGGTGGCGTGGAGCGGATCCGCATCGACTTCAGCGGTCCGCACCTGGAACACCTGCGCAACGCCCTCGACACGACGCCCGACGCCAAGCGCGACAACGGCAAGGGCGAGCTCGTGCCGGCGGTGGACGACCACGCGGCTTCCCAGCCGCCCGCCTACGTGCCCGACGAGATCGACGACGAACTGGCGGCGGACATGGAGCTCGGACTGACGGAGGAAGAAGAGGCCCACCTGGTGGGCCACGGTGACGGGCCCCACCGCCACCGGGGCGGCAGCGCATGACGGCGCTGACCATCGTGCTCGTGATCGCCGCCTTGCTCTGGGCAAGGCGGCGGTTCGCGCTGCGCGCGTCAGCACGGGGCAAATCGGTCGGTCTCGTGGCGGCCATCCTGGCGTTGCAGGTGGTCATCGGAGCCCCGATGGCGCACGCCCAGGCCTGCGGCGACCCCCCGAACCCGGAACGGCCGGGCGCCGGCATGGTCGGCGCGCTCGACCCGCCCGTCGGCAACGGCCTGCCCGGCTCGCCGTACCTCGAGTACGGCTACGCGGGCATGGTCTGGCACAACTACCAGCCCAAGTGCGGTGTCCTGCCGGACGCCAACGCCACGATCGACACGTGGGCCGGCAACGAGCTGTTCAGCATCGGCAAGAACATCGTCGGCGCCACGAACGCGTTGCACTACACGGTGATGGGCCGCGGCCTGCTGGTCCCGCTGGACGACGCCGTGAAGAACGGTGTGCAGAAGGTCTACGACAACATCTACCTGCGCTGGTTCGGCCTGGTGGCGCTGATCCTCGCGATCCTGATGTTCCGGCAGATCTGGACCGGCGACTTCGCCACGATCTCCAAACGCGGGCTCTGGGCGTTGGCCGCCATGTGGCTCGCGACCTCGACGCTGGCCCTGCCGCAGTTCTACAACCTCCTCGACAACACGCTGGTCTCCAAGACCTCGGAGATCCAGGCGGGGTTCATCGAGGCGCCGGAAGAACAAGGCACGCTCCACGTGCTGCCGACGAAGCTGCACGACGCCGTCGTCTACCAGAGCTGGCTGCGCGGCGCGTTCGGCACACCGGAGGCACCGCAGGCCGCCGAGTACGGTCCGCGCATCCTCAAGGCCCAGGCGTGGACCACGGCCGAGGTCGCCGAGCACAAGGATGCCGACCAGGCGGCCCTGGAGGCGAAGAAGAACGAGTGGAAGGCGCTGGAGGGCCAGCTCGGCACCGCGAAGGGCTACTTCGACGGCACCGACGGCAGCCGCACCGGCGCCGGGTTCCTCGCGCTGCTGCAGTCCATCGCGTTCTCGCTGTTCCAGCTCTTCGCGAAGGCCGCGGTGCTGCTGGCCCAGCTCCTGCTGCGCATCCTCACGCTCGCCGGGCCGCTCATCGGTCTCGTCGCGCTGATCCACCACGACCTGCTGCGCAAGGTCGCGCGCGCGGCCGCCGTGACGGTGTTCAACGTGCTGGTGCTCGCGGTCCTCGCGGGTGTCCACGCGTTGCTGTTGCAGGCGATCTTCAACGCGACCGGGCTGTCGTTGCTGACGCGGACGTTGCTCGGCCTGATGCTGACGCTCGTGTGCTTCGTGATCGGCAAGCCGTTGCGCCGCATGTGGCAGATGGTCGAGATGTCCGTCGGCTCCGCGAGCAACGTCCTGCCGATGAGCGGCGGCGTCTGGTCGAAGATGCTCGGCAGGAAGAAGCCCGCCGGCCCGACGCCGCAGGACGAGTTCTGGGAGTCGGTGCGGGACAACGACGGCACCGGCGAGGAGACGCCGCAGCGCGGCCGCGGCCGGGTGCGCCCGGAGGCGTCGAACCCGGTCATGGCGACGGCGCAGCGGCTCGACCGCGACTCCCAGCCGGGCCAGGTCCTCGGCACCGGCGACTCGTCGAGCGTGCGCTCCGGCGCGCTGCCCGCGGGATCGGGCCCGGCGGCGTTGCCGGTCGGCCGGTCGCGCGTCGTCGACAGCCCACCGGTCACCGACCGGCAGTGGGACCGGGTCGACGACGCCGTTCTCGTGCCGTCGCGGTCCGCCGGCGCGAACGGCTACTCGGCGCCGGTGCAGGAACCCCGCAGGGCCGAGACGGAAGTGGTGGCGGGACGTCCGGTGCACGTGATCTACCGGCCGTCGCGCGGCTTCGAGGTCAGGGACAACAGCTGACCGTGTCCGCTGACGAGAGGGGAGCGTAGATGCCGATCCGGACGAACCGCGGCCGTGCCGCGGTCTACCGCAGGTTGTGGGGATGGCCGCTGCGTTCCCCGCGGCACCTGGGCGCCTCGATCATCATCTTCGTGGTGGTGGTCGTCGCGCTCGGCGTGGTCATCCCGAGGGTGCTCGACCGCAGGTCCGCCGACCCGTCGATCGCCGGCGGGCCGTCGACGTCGGCGCAGGGCACCCAGGTGGGGCAGCTCCCGTCGAGCGGCGCCTCGCTGCCGACCAAGCAGCCGGCTCCGTCGATCTCGGCGTCCGCGGCGCCGCCCCAGGCCGACGCGCAGCTCATCGCCGAGCTGTGGGCCGAGAACTGGATCAAGCCGCCGCCGGACAACGACGTGAACAAGTGGCTCGCGCAGCTCCGCCCGTACACCACGGAGGAGTTCCTCGCGCAGATGGCGACGATCGATCCCAAGAACGTCCCCACGAAGATCACCCAGAAGGTCGCGGCGAAGAAGTCCTTCGTGTCGTCGGCCGACTTCGAGGTGGGCACGGACTCCGGCAAGGTGGTCATCACGCTGGTCAAGACGCCGAGCAACGAATGGCGTGTGAACAGCTACACGAAGGCGGACTGACCCATGCGGCTCATGATGCTGGTCGGGGCCCTCGTCGCGATCGTCGTGGTCACGGTGGCGACGTCGGGTGTGACACAGGTGGTCAGCAACTCCACGAACCCCTCGGCGAACGCCGAGTTCGTGAGGATGAGCTGCAACGCCGCCATCGGGCCGTGGGACGCGGGCGGCGGCGACAAGGGCCGCCACGACGCGTCGCGGCTCAACGAGGAGCAGCGCAACATCGTCGCGCGGATCATCTCCATCGGCCAGGAGCGCAAGCTGCCTCCGCTCGCCTGGCAGATCGCGATCCAGGCCGGCATGACGGAGTCGGGCCTGCGGCCGTTGAACTACGGCGACCGCGACTCGCTCGGGATCTTCCAGATGCGGCCGTCGATGGGCTGGGGATCGCCCGCCGAGGTGACCGACCCGACCTACGCCATCAACAAGTTCTACGACGTGCTGCTGACGGTGCCGGACTGGGAGAACAAGCGTCCCGGCGACTCGGCGCAGGCGGTGGAGCGTTCGGCGTTCCCCGACCGGTACCACAACTGGGAGGCCATGGCGGCCTTCCTGCTGGGCGAGCTGGGCCAGGTCAGCGACCCGGCGGGCTGCGGCGCGGGCGCTGGCCGGTTCCTGCTCGCCTCGAACGCGGCGGGCATCGCGATCGGGTTCACCAAGGAGCAGCTCGGCGAGCCGTACCTGTGGGGCGGCAACGGCCCGGACGCGTGGGACTGCTCCGGCATCCTCGTGAAGGCGTTCGGGGCGGCCGGCGTGAAGATCCCGCGGGTGGCGAACGACCAGTACGAGCAGGGCGGTGCCCACCTGCCGGTGCGCGAGGCCCAGGCGGGCGACCTGATCTTCTGGGCGACCGACACGTCGAACCCGCGCACCGTGCACCACGTGGGCATGTACCTCGGCGGTGACGAGTACATCCACGCGCCGCAGACCGGTGACGTGGTGAAGATCAGCAAGATCAACTGGAACTACCACGAGTTGATGCCGCTGGCCGTCCGGCCGGGCGTGTAGATCGCGGGGAGGCGCTGCATGTTCAACCACGACCCCATCCCGAGGCCGTCCGGACCACCCGCGTCGAGCACACCGGTGCGTGACTACGTGGCGGCCGGCGCACCGGGGGTCTCGTCCGACTACGTGGTGATCCCGCGTGCGCTGGCCGAGGCGATGTCGCTGCCGTGGCAGCAGCACCTCACGCACCTGCTCGCGGAGTTCCACCGCACGTACGGGCACCTGAAGTGGCCGATCTACCGGGTGGTGCCCTCGCGCTACGAGAAGCTCTCCGACCTCGACGAGGAGCAGCTGGCCGAGGTCGGCGCGATCATGGAGATCGACTCCGACGGCTCGCTGGTCTACCGCGACCGGGCCGGGCGCAAGATCGAGAACGCGGAGGGCCGCACGGTGCTCGTGTCGTGTTTGGACCCGATCCCCGCGGAGTACGCCAACGCCAACCAGTCCACGCCGCCGCGGGGATTCCCGGCGCCTTTGGGAGGCGAACGCGTATGAGTGACACGAGCGGTTGGTACTACTGCCTGACGCACCAGGCGGTCGAGCACGGCAAGGGGTGCAAGGGACCCGACCGGATGGGGCCTTACCCGGACGAGGCCACCGCGGCTCGTGCGCTGGAGATCGCCCGTGAGCGGACCGAGGCCGCCGACGAGTCCGACAAGAAGTGGCGCGGCGACGACGAGGACTGACCACCCGGCCACCTAGGCTGTGCGGGTGGCTTCTCTGGTGATCCGCACGGGCCGTGCCGACCTGTCGTTCGACGGCGTCCGCACCGAGTTCGGCCTGCCCTCGTCGTTTCCGGCAGCCGTGCTCGCCGAGGCCGAGGCGGCGGTCTCCCGTTCCGCCGGAGACCGCCCCGACCTCACCTCGATCCCGCTGGTGACGATCGACCCGCCCGGCGCGAAGGACCTCGACCAGGCGCTGTGCGTGCGGAAGTCGGGCGACGGCTTCGTCGTGCACTACGCGATCGCCGACCTCGGCGCGTTCGTGACGCCGGGCGGCGCCCTCGACACCGAGGTGCGTCGCCGTGGCCAGACGATCTACCTGCCCGACGGCAACGTGCCGCTGCACCCGACCGTGTTGTCGGAGGGCGCGGCGTCCCTCCTGCCCGGTGTTGTGCGGCCGGCGGTGCTGTGGACGTTCACCTGCACGGCGGAAGGCGTGCCGTCGGACGTCGAGGTGCGCCGGGCGTTGGTGCGTTCCACCGCTCAGTTCGACTACGCCTCGGTCCAGCAGACCTTCGACGCCGGCGACCCGCACCCCTCGGTCGCGGCGCTCGCCGAGTTCGGGCCGTTGCGCCGGGCGCTCGCGCTGGAGCGCGGGGCGATCGAGCTGCACCTGCCGGAGCAGGAGGTCGAGCCGGACGGCGCGGGCTGGAAGCTCGTGACCAGGCCGCGTGCGGCGGTCGACGCGTGGAACGCCGAGATCTCGCTGATGACCGGCATGGCGGCCGCGTCGATCATGCTCGAGGCCCGCGCCGGCGTCCTGCGGACGCTGCCCGACCCGGACGCCGAGGCGGTGGCGGCGTTGCGGAAGTCGGCGGCGGCGCTGCGGGTGGACTGGCCCTCCGACCTCTCGCCCGGTGCCTTCCTCGCCGGTCTGGACGCCTCCACGCCGGAGGCGCTGGCGCTGTTCACCGACGCCACGCGGCTGCTGCGCGGCGCGGGCTACTCGGCCTTCGACGGCACCGTTCCCGAGGTCACCACCCACGCCGGCGTGGCGGCGCCGTACACCCACGTGACCGCGCCGCTGCGCCGGCTGGTCGACCGCTTCGCCACGGAGGTCTGCCTGGCCGTCACGGCGGGGCAGGAGCTGCCGTCCTGGCTCGCGGAGGCGTTGCCGCGGCTGCCGTCGCTGATGGGGGCGTCGGACTCGCTGGCGGCGAAGGTGGAACGGGCGACGCTTGACCAGGTCGAGGCGCAGGTGCTCGCCGGGCGTGCCGGGCAGGAGTTCGACGCCGTGGTGCTGCGGGCCGGCGACGACGAGGCCGAGGTGTTCGTGGCCGCTCCGCCGGTGCTCGCGAAGTGCGCGGGGAAGCGGCTCCCGGAGGGTGAACGCATCCGCGTCCGGCTGGACGAAGCGGATCCGGCCGGGCGGCGGGTCCGGTTCACGGCGGTGTGAGCATCGAGCGCAAGGTCACGTTGGGCCACCTGGTCCTCGCCGCCCGTGTGAAGATGCACGGGTGACAGAGATTCGTGACCTCACCGTCGGCGTCCTGGGCGGAACCGGACCTCAGGGCAAGGGCCTCGCGATCCGCTGGGCCAAGGCGGGCCTCAAGGTGATCATCGGCTCCCGCAGCGCCGAGCGGGCGGAGCTGGCGGCCAAGGAGATCGTCGAGGTCGCCGGGGGCGACGTGCGCGGGGCGGACAACTCCGACTGCGCGGCCGACTCCGACATCGTGCTGGTGGCCGTGCCGTGGGACGGCCACGGCGACCTGCTGGCGTCGTTGCGCGACCAGCTCGCCGGGAAGATCGTCATCGACTGCGTGAACCCCCTCGGCTTCGACAAGCAGGGCCCGTTCGCGCTGCCGGTCACCGAGGGCAGCGCCGCCCAGCAGGCCGAACTGCTGCTGCCGGAGTCGCGCGTCACCGCCGCGTTCCACCACGTGTCCGCCGTGCTGCTCGCCGACCTCGCCGTGTCCGAAGTGGACATGGACGTCCTCGTGCTGGGCGACGACCGCGAGGCCACCGACACCGTCCGCGCCCTGGCCGAGCTCGTGCCCGGCTTCCGCGGCGTCTACGGCGGCCGTCTGCGCAACGCCCACCAGGTCGAGGCGTTCACCGCGAACCTCATCGCGATCAACCGCCGCTACAAGACCCACGCCGGCCTGAAGGTCACGGGAGTCTGATGCTCCCCGTCGACGACCTCGGTGAGCCGGTCGTGCTCGACCGGCCGCAGCGCGTGGTCAGTCTGGTGCCGTCCATCACCGAGGCCGTCGCGGTCAGCGTGCCGTCCTGCCTGGTGGGAGCGACGGACTACTGCACCCACCCGTCCTCTTTGGACGTTGCGCGGGTCGGCGGCTCCAAGTACCCGGACGTCGGCCGCGTGCTGGAGCTGCGCCCGGACCTCGTGCTCGCGAACTCCGAGGAGAACCGCCCCGAGGACGTGGACCGGTTGCGCGCCGGCGGTGTCCAGGTCTGGGTGACGGAGGCTCCCGCCACCGTGCCGATGGCGCTGAAGTCGTTGCGGCGCCTCTTCGCCACGGCGTGGGACCTCGAACCCGGCTGGCTGGTCCGCGCGGAAGACCTGTGGCGCGAGGCGAAGCCGGTCAGGCTGACCGCGGTGGTCCCGGTCTGGCGTCGCCCGTGGGTGGTCGCCGGCCGGGACACGTTCGCCACCGACGTGCTGCGGCGCCTGGGGGTCGAGAACGTCTACGCCTCCCACGAGGAGCGCTACCCGCGGCCGTCGTTGCAGGAGCTGAACGAGCGGCGCCCCGACCTGGTGGTCCTGCCCGACGAGCCGTACGCGTTCACCCACACCGACGGCCCGGAGAGCTTCCCCGGCCTGCCGTACGCGCTGGTCAACGGCAGGCACCTCACCTGGTACGGCCCGTCGCTGGTGGAGGCGAGGGACAGCCTGGAGCACGCCCTCGGCTACGGCCGGGGTTGAGCCGCACCACGTCGAGCGCGAAGTGGCTGCGCTAGTCGCGGAACCGGTCCGTCGCCGCCACCAGCGCGGACAGGATGCCGGGCTCGTCGTAGGCGTGCCCGGCGTCCGGCACCAGCACCAGCTCCGCCTCCGGCCACGCCTTGTGCAGGTCCCAGGCCGACACCGCGGGCGTCGCGATGTCGTAGCGGCCCTGCACGATCACCCCGGGAACGTCCTTCAGCCGCACGGCGTCCCGGATGAGCTGCCCCTCCTCGAGCCACCCGCGGTGCGAGAAGTAGTGGTTCTCGATCCGCGCGAACGCGAGTGCGTACTCCGGCACGGCGAACTGGGCCACCAGCTCCGGCCGGGGCAGCAGCGTCACCGTCGAGCCCTCCCACGTGCTCCACGCGACCGCCGCGGGCCCGTGCACGGCGGGGTCGGGATCCGCCAGCAGCGTCGCGTACAGCTCGACGGGATCGCCGTCGAGGCCCGCGATCGGCGCCAGGAACGCCTCCCACAGGTCGGGGAAGAGGTTCGCCGCCCCGCCGCGGTAGTACCAGTCCACTTCGGACGACCGCAGCGTGAAGATCCCGCGCAGCACCAGCTCGGACACCCGCTCGGTGTGCTTCTCGGCGTACGCGAGCGCCAGGGTCGAGCCCCACGACCCGCCGAACACCTGCCAGCGCCGCACGCCGAGCGACTCCCGCAGCAGCTCCATGTCCGCGACGAGGTGCCAGGTCGTGTTCGACGACAGGTCGCCCGTCGTGGAGGCGTGCGGCAGCGAGCGTCCGCAGCCGCGCTGGTCGAACAGGATGATCCGGTAGGCGGAGGGGTCGAAGAGGCGCCGGTGCGAGGGCGAGCAGCCACCGCCGGGGCCGCCGTGCAGGAAGACGACGGGCTTGCCGTCGGGGTTGCCGCACTCCTCCCAGTACACGAGGTTGCCGTCACCGGTGTCCAGGTGGCCTGACGCGTGGGGCTCGATCTCCGGGTACATGGGCCCTATCGTCGGGCACGCGGACCGGTTCCTGGACGAGACCTCCGCCACGAACGGCGTCCGGCAGGCCGGCGGGCCCGGACCAGGAGGTCCGGACCCGCCCGTGCCGAACGATCAGTGGAAGGTGTGCTCGGGGCCGGGGAACTGCTGCCCGCGCACCTCGTTGGCGAACTCGGTGGCCGCGCCGAGCATGATCTCGGCGAGGTTGGCGTAGCGCTTGACGAAGCGCGGGCCCTTGCCGCGGCGCAGGCCCATCATGTCCTGCCACACGAGCACCTGGGCGTCGGTGTCCGGGCCGGCGCCGATGCCCACGGTGGGGATGACCAGGTCGTGCGTGATCTGCTTGGCGACCTCGGCGGTCACCATCTCCAGCACGACCGCGAACGCGCCCGCCTCCTGCACGGCCAGCGCGTCCTGCAGCACGACGTCGTGGTTCTCGTGCCGGCCCTGCACGCGGTAGCCGCCGAGCTGGTGCTCGGACTGCGGGGTGAAGCCGATGTGCGCCATGACCGGGATGCCCGCGGCGGTGATCGCGCGGATGTGCGGCGCGAAGTAGGCGCCGCCCTCCAGCTTGACCGCGTGCGCCTGGCCTTCCTTCATGAACCGGACGGCCGTCGCCACGGCCTGCTCGACCGACACCTGGTAGGAGCCGAAGGGCAGGTCGGCGACGACGAGGGAGCGGCGCGTCGACCGCGTCACCGCGCGGACCAGCGGAACGAGCTCGTCCACGGTCACGGGCAGAGAGGTCTCGTGGCCGTAGACGTTGTTCGAGGCGGAGTCACCGACGAGGAGAACGGGGATACCGGCCTCGTCGAAGATCTCGGCGGTGTACATGTCGTACGCGGTGAGCATGGGCCACGGCTCGCCGCGCTCCTTCATCTCACGCAGGTGATGAACCCGGACGCGCTTGGCGGGGGCCTTCTGGCCTGCTCCGCTCCCGTAGGGCGAGGACACTTCGGCAGTGGTCATCGTCGACCGTTCCTTTCCTCGAGGCCCGTCTCCGCGGGTCCCCGGGTGCGTGGTGCACGGTTGCCGGACATCAGAGTGGCACCGTTGCCGGGAAACGGGACGCAAGTGCGGCTACCGTCACACGGGTGGCAGCGCGAATCACAGAGCTGGTGCTGGACTGCACCGATCCCGAACGCCTCGCCGCTTTCTGGGGGGAGGTGCTGGGCTACGAGGTGCTCGACCGCGACGAGGAGTCGGTGGAGATCGGGCCGCCGGACAAGCGCACGACACTGCTGTTCCTGCGCAACCCCGACCGCAAGCTGCAGAAGCTCCGCCTGCACATCGACGTGCGCGCCACCGACCGCGAGCAGGACGAGGAGCTGCGACGCCTCCTCGCGCTCGGCGCCACGCACGTCGACATCGGTCAGGGCGACGTGAGCTGGTACACGCTCGCGGACCCGGAAGGCAACGAGTTCTGCCTGCTCAGCGGCCGGGCAGACCCCTGAGCACCTCCCGGACGGCCATGACCACGGCGTCCGGGCGGTCCATCTGAATCATGTGCCGACTGCCGGGCACCGGCACGTTGCGCCCCCACGGCACGAGGGCGGCCAACGACCGGTGCTCCGGCCACACCTTCCGGCCGGCCGTGAGCACGACCCACGGCACCTCCGGCAGCGCACGGCGGCGCCGCAGGCGTTCCAGCGTCGCCACCTGACCGGGGTAGGACGCGAGCTCCCACAGCACGGCCCGCCCCACCCCCGGCCGCCGGTAGACGAGCTCGACCAGGTCGGCGGGTGCGGGATCGGTCACGCCCAGCGTCGACGAGGCGGTCAGCAGGTTCCGCAGCGCGTGGCCGTAGCGCCGGGTGAGGCGCGCGCCGAGCCAGCGGCTGCCGAACGCCCGCAGCGCCTGCGCGAGCACCGCCGGCACGTCGAACGGGGCGCCCGCGCCCGGCGTCTCGGTGTCCGGGTCGAGCAGCACGACCCCGTCGACCCGGTGCGGCCGCAGCCGCGCGTAGGCCTCGACGTGCAGCGCCGCCATCGAGTGCCCGACCAGCACCGCGCTCGGGATCCCGCGCAGCACCGCGTCCAGCACGGCCACCTCGCGCGCCAGCGACGGTCCGCGCCTGGCCGGTCCGCTCATCCCGAGGCCGGGGCGGTCGAACACGACGACCCTGGCGAGTGGTTCGAGCAGCCGCACGGTCCGGTCCCAGTCGAACCAGGCCCCTCCCAGCCCCGAGCTGAGCACGACGACGGGCCGGTCGACGCGCCCGGAGGAGGTGACGTGCACCCTTCCCGCGGAAGACGGGATCATGACCGACACTGGCTGACCTCGGGAGTCGATGTGGTACCGGCGTGGAAGTGGAAGACCGCGGGCGCGGCCGCGACGGTCGTGCAGCTGGCCGGCGTGTTGTCGCTGCTGCGGGTGATCCTGCCCGAGGACGGCTGGTTCACCGACGTCGCGGACGGCATCGGGTACCTCACCGGCCTGCCGATCGACGGCAACCTCTTCATCGCGCTGGTGTTCTTCGTGCTGGGCGCCGCCCTGCGCAGGCACAAGCGGGCGGCGCTGTGGGCGCTGCTCGCGTTCCAGGCGGTCGGCCTGCTGCTCGTCGGTTCCATCATGGTCATCCTGGCCGTCTCGCCTGAAGATGTCCTGGAGACGGGCGAACAGCCGCACTGGGCGTTCCTCGGCGTCGGGGCCGCGACGTCGCTGCTGTTCGTGGTGCTGCTGTGGGTGGTGCGCGAGGCGTTCCCGGCCCGGCTGGCCCGCGGCGCGTGGCGGCAGGCGCTGGCGTCGTTCGTGCTCGGCATGGTCGCGCTGGTGCTCCTGGGCTGGGGCCTCACCGAGGTCTTCCCCGGCGCGCTGGCCCGGCAGACCGACAAGCTCGCGTGGGCGGCGAACCAGGCGACGGGTGAGGTCGTCCGGCTGGGCCGGCTGGACATCCCAGAGGGCCCGCCGTGGCTGAGCGTGGTCCTCGGGCTCGGCGGCACGCTCGTCGCGATCCGCGGCATGTACGTCTTCTTCCGCGGCGTCCGCACCCAGAGCATGATCACGCCGGACCAGGAGCTCGCCGTGCGCCGGCTGCTCGCGGCCGACGGCGAGCCCGACTCGCTGGGCTACTTCGCGACGCGGCGGGACAAGAGCGTGGTCATCGCGTCCTCGGGGAAGGCCGCGCTGACCTACCGGGTGATCGGCGGTGTGACGCTGGCCTCGGCGGACCCGATCGGTGACGAGGAGGCGTGGCCGGAGGCCGTGCTGGCGTGGCTGGCCGAGGCGCGCACCTACGGCTGGACGCCGGGGGTGCTGGGCGCGTCCGAACGCGGTGCGCGGGTCTACGCCGGCGCCGGGCTCAAGGCGCTCGAGATCGGCGACGAGGCGATCCTCGACGTCCGCGAGTTCAGCCTCGCCGGTCCGGAGCGCAAAGGCCTGCGCCAGGCCGTGTCGCGGGTCGAACGCGCCGGGTACACCGCGCGGGTCCGCCGGCACAGCGAGATCGCGCCGGACGAGATGTCGTCCATCCTGGACCGCGCGCAGGCGTGGCGCGGCGCCGAGACCGAACGCGGGTTCTCGATGGCGCTGGGGCGCCTGGGGGATCCGAGCGACGGCCGGTGCGTGATGGTCGAGGCCTACGACGCCTCGGGCGCCCTGCGCGGGCTGCTGTCGTTCGTGCCGTGGGGACGCCGTGGCGTGTCGCTCGACCTGATGCGGCGCGACCGCGCGGCGGAGAACGGGCTGAACGAGTACATGGTCGCCCAGCTCGCGGGTGCCGCCGGACACCTCGGCGTGCACCGGATCTCGTTGAACTTCGCGATGTTCCGCGCGGTGTTCGAGGAGGGCGAGAAGCTCGGCGCCGGCCCGGTGCTGCGGGCCTGGCGGCGGGTGCTCTCGCTCGCCTCGCGGTTCTTCCAGCTCGAGTCGCTGTACCGGTCGAACGCCAAGTACCTGCCGGACTGGGAGCCGCGGTTCCTCTGCTACCAGCGCTCGCGGTCGCTGCCTCGGGTCAGCGTCGCCGCCGGGGTCGCGGAGGGGTTCGTGCCGTCGCTGCGGTCGTTGCGCAAGCGGGCGCTGCAGGAGACCGGCGTGAGCTCCGAGTTCGCGCTGAAGGTCGCCGAGATCGACGCGATCAGGATCGAGCCGAAGCCGGTGCGGCGTCCCGAGCAGGTCCGCGTCCGGATCGCGAAGGTCGAACGGCTGGTGGCCAGGGGCGTCGACCCGTACCCGGTGGGCTTCGCGCGCACCGACCTCCTCGCGGCGGCCAGGGAGCGCTTCGGCGAGGAGGTCTCGGTCACCGGGCGCGTGGTGGCGCTGCGGGAGATGGGCAAGCTCTGCTTCGCGCGGATCCGCGACTTCAGCGGCGAGATCCAGCTCATGCTGTCGGTCGACGCGCTCGGCGGCGCCCTGGCGTCGTGGAAGTCGGACGTCGACCTGGGCGACCACGTCGGCGTGACCGGGCAGGTCGTCAAGTCCGACCACGGCGAGATCTCGGTGCTGGCGTCGTCGTGGACGATGACCGCGAAGTGCCTGCACCCGTTGCCGGACAAGCGGAAGGGCTTCACCGACCCGGAGGCCCGCGTCCGGCAGCGCTACCTCGACCTGGTCGTGAACCCCGACTCGGCGCACCTGCTCAAGCTGCGCAGCGACGTGATCCGCGGGGTGCGCGAGTTCCTCCACTCGCACTCCTACCTGGAGGTCGAGACGCCGATGCTGCAGGCGGTGCACGGCGGCGCGAACGCCCGGCCGTTCGTCACCCACATCAACGCCTACGACATGCGGATGTACCTGCGGATCGCGCCGGAGCTGTACCTGAAACGGCTCTGCGTCGCGGGCGTGGACCGGGTGTTCGAGCTGAACCGCAACTTCCGCAACGAGGGTGCGGACGCCACGCACAACCCCGAGTTCACGATGCTGGAGGCCTACCAGTCCTACGCGGACTACCGGGTCATGCTCGACCTCGTCCGCTCGCTGGTCCAGCACGCGGCCCGCACGGCGTTCGGCGAGGAGGTCGCCCTCCGCCAGGACGGGCCGTTCGACATCTCGGGGGAGTGGCCGGTGGTCCCGGTCTACACGGCCGTCTCCTCCGCTCTGGACGCCGCCGTCACGCCGGACACGTCCGTCGCGGAGCTGCGCTCGCTGCTCGGCTCCCGCGGCGTGGAGGTCAACGAGGACTGGGACCACGGCCGGCTGGTGCAGGAGGCCTACGACTCGTTCGTGGAGGCCTCCACGGTCGGGCCGACCTTCTACATCGACTTCCCGACCTCGGTCTCGCCGCTGACCCGGCAGCACCGCGCCGACCCGCGGCTCGCCGAGCGGTGGGACCTCGTGGCGTTCGGCGCGGAGATCGGCACCGCCTACTCGGAGCTGACCGACCCGCTGGAGCAGCGGCGCCGGCTGGAGGCGCAGTCGTTGAAGGCGGCCTCCGGCGACGTCGAGGCGATGGAGCTGGACGAGGACTTCCTGCGGGCGCTGGAGCACGGCATGCCGCCGACGGGCGGGCTCGGCATGGGCGTCGACCGGTTGCTGATGATGCTGACCGGCACGTCCATCCGGCAGACCGTGCTCTTCCCCTTCGTGCGGCCCCGGTGACTCAATGGTCCAGGTAGGCGAGCACGGCCTGGACGCGGCGGTCGCCCGAGCCGTCCTCGCTGTTGAGGCCGAGCTTCAGGAAGACGTTGCCGATGTGCTTGTGGACGGCTCCCGCGCTGATGACCAGTCGTTCGCCGATGGCGGCGTTGGACAGCCCTTCGGCCATCAGCCCGAGGACCTCGCGCTCACGCGGTGACAGCACGCTCAGCGCGTCGTCCGCCTTGCGCCGCACGAGCAGCTGAGACACGACCTCGGGGTCGAGCGCCGTTCCGCCCTCGGCGACCCGGTGCAGGGAGTCGAGGAAGTCCGCGACCTTGCCGACGCGCTCCTTGAGCAGGTAGCCCACACCGCCGCCCGTGCCGGCGAGCAGCTCGTGCGCGTAGCTCTGCTCGACCCACGCCGACAGCACCAGCACCGCGAGCTTCGGGTACCTCCTGCGCGCCTCGACGGCGGCCCGCAGGCCCTCGTCGGTGAACGTCGGCGGCATCCGCACGTCGACCACGGCGATGTCCGGCTCGTGCTCGGCCACGGCGGCGAGGAAGTCGTCCGGGTTGTCGGTCGCCGCGGCGACCTCGATGCCTTCGTTGCGCAACAACAACGCCAGCCCCTCGCGGAGCAACGCGTCGTCTTCGGCGATCACGATGCGCACGGTCACCTCCCCATCGGTAGCACGACGGTGAGCACGGTAGGCCCACCCTCGGGACTGCTCACATCCGCGGTGCCGTCCAGTGCCGCGACCCTGCCCCTGATGCCGTCCAACCCAGTCCCCTGCTTCTCGTCGGCGCCGCCCTTGCCGTCGTCGTGGACCACGACGACGAGCTGGTCGCCGTCGGTGCCCAGACTGACCCAGGCGTGCCTGGCGCCGCTGTGCTTGGCCACGTTCGTGAGCGCCTCGGCCACGGCGAAGTACGCGGCCGCCTCCACCGCGGCGGGAAGCCGTCCCAGGGGTTCGGCGTTGAGCACGCACGGCACCGGGCACCGCGCCGCGAGCGCCTGGATCGCGCCGTCGAGGCCGAGGTCGTCCAGCACCGGCGGGTGGATGCTCCGCACGACGTTGCGCAGCTCGTCGAGCGCCTCCCCGGCCGCGTCCTGCGCGCGGAGGAGCGCCTGCGCCGCGTTGCCGGGGTTCTGCTCCAGCGTCCGCTCCGCGATGCCCAGCATCATCACGACGCCGACCAGCTTGTTCTGCGTCCCGTCGTGCAGGTTGCGCTCGATGCGCCGCAGCTCGGCCCCGTGCGCCTGCAACGCCGCCGCCCGTGTGGCGACGACCTCGGCCAGCCGTTTCTCCAGCGAGGCCTTGGGCGGCGCCAGCAGCTTCCTCGTGAGCTGCGCGTCCACGGCCGCGAGCCGCGGCAGCCCGGTGAGCAGCAGCGCCAGCGCGATGCCGATCGGCACGCTCAGCAACGCCTTCGGCCACGAGTCGACGTGCACGCCGAACGAGTTCTCCATCCCGCCGGGGACCGCCCACCAGAGCAGCGCCGCCACCGGTTGCTGCACCAGCGCGCCGAAGACACCGATGGCCACCGCGCCGAACAGCGTGCCGGACACGGCGTGCGTGACCAGCCAGATCGCGTCGCGGCGGCTTTCGGGCTCGGAGAGCACCCGCTGCGCCCGGTGCAGCCAGGGGCCGTCGAGCGGCGTCGGCGACTGCAGGCGCACGCCGGTGTAGCGGGCGAGCCGCCACCGGTCGAAGTCCACGATGCGGCGCAGGTGGGGCGCGGTGACCGGCAGCAACGGCAGCACGACCACCGACAGCAGCATCACGCCGATCGCGAGCCACGACGCGATCGCCGTGAGCAGCCCGGTCGCCAGGTAGACGAGCGCCGCCCAGATCCGTTTCATGGGAGAAAAGTAGCCGCCGGGCCGCGGAACGCGCGGTAGAGCACACTCCACTCATGCAACTCCGCCCGAAGAAGCTGACCGGCTTGACTCGGCTGGCCTCCTACGTCATGGACACCCGTGGCGTCTTCACCGGCTACCGACCGGTGGACCGGCGGAAGTGGCTGGACGGAGGCACGCCCGCTCAGGTGGTCCAACGAGCCGTGGACTTCCAGCAGCGCTGGGGCGGGCTGGCCCTGCCGCCCGTGCCAGCCTACGACGGCGGCCCGGTGGTCCTCGGCGCGGGACACCCCGCGACCGCACCGAGCGGGGACTGGTACTTCGAAGCGGGCGCGGTGCACGTCGCGGTCCCCTTCGACTTCGTCGTCGAACCGGGCGGTGAGTTCGCGATCGCGACGCACGAGTGGACCGCCCTGCACACCACGGTGGAGGGATGGGTCGAGTCGGTCGCGCTCGCCCACTACGCATCCTGGGCGGCACGCCGGATCACCCAGCTGCGCGGCGCCGAGGTGGACGCACTCGACCTCGACGGCTTCGAACCCGTGCCCGCGGTCCGCGGAGCGGCGGACACCTGGTGGCGCGGACCGGACAGCGTGGTCGCGGTCTGGCGGGGCGAGGCGGATCTCCTCGGTGATCCCGGGCTGAGCGCAGCCCGCGTCCACGAAGGCGTCACCCTGGACGGCTGGGACCTCTGAGGCCCGGCACGGGAGCGGTCCGGACAGGACCGGTCGCCGGTCGTGTCCGGACGACCGGCCCTCGTCTCAGCCCTCGCGCCACCCGTTCGTGATCGGCAGCCGCCGGTCCCGCCCGAACGCCTTGTTCGAGATCTTCGTGCCCGGCGGGTACTGCCGCCGCTTGTACTCGGCCCTGTCGACCATCCGCAGCACCCGGTCCACGAGCTCAGGGGCGAAGCCGGCGGCGAGCAGGTCGTCGTACCCGCGGTCGCCCTCGACGTAGTCGTCGAGCAGGTCGTCGAGCAGCTCGTAGTCCGGCAGCGAGTCGGTGTCGACCTGGCCGGGCCGCAGCTCGGCCGACGGCGGCTTCGAGATCGAGTTCTCCGGGATCGGCGGCACCTCGCCGCGCTTCTCCGCCTCGGCGTTGCGCCACCGGGCGAGGTCCCAGACCAGGGTCTTCAGCACGTCCTTGATCGGGGCGTAGCCGCCGACCGCGTCGCCGTAGATCGTCGAGTAGCCGACGGCCAGCTCGGACTTGTTGCCCGTGGCCAGCACCAGGTGGCCGTGCTGGTTCGACAGCGCCATCAGCAGCATGCCGCGGCACCGGGCCTGGATGTTCTCCTCGGCCAGGCCGGTCAGCGAGAGCTGTCCCACGTACGTGGCCACCATGTCGCCGATCGGCTCGGTGGTGAAGTGCATCCCGGTCCGCGCGGCCATGTCGGAGGCGTCCGAACGCGAGTGTTCGGACGAGTACGAGGACGGCATCGAGACGCCGTAGACCGAGTCGGCACCGAGTGCGTCCACGGCCAGAGCCGCGACCACGGCCGAGTCGATGCCACCGGACAGACCGAGCACAACGGACCGGAAGCCGTTCTTGTGCACGTAGTCACGCAGGCCCGTGACGAGGGCGTGCCACACCTCCGCCTCATCGGACAGTGGCTCGAACACGCGCGGAGCGGGCAGCGGCTCGTAAGGGGGCAGGGCGTCCGACAGGAACACGCGGCGCACGTAGAAGTCGCCGATCTGGCCCTGCTCGTGGGAGGCGCCACCCGGCAGGTCGAAGTCCACCAGCATCAGGTGTTCGACGAACTGCGGCGCGCGGCCGATGAGCTGGCCGTCGGCGCCCACCACCAGCGAGTCGCCGTCGAACACCAGCTCGTCCTGGCCGCCGACCATGTTGCAGTAGGCGAGCGGCGCACCGGCCTCGGCGGCGCGGCGGACCACCAGCGGCAGCCGCTGGTCGTCCTTCTTGCGCTCGTAGGGCGAGGCGTTGGGCGAGACCACCAGGTCCACACCGGCGTCACCGAGAGCGGTGATCGGGCCGCCGTCCTGCCACAGGTCCTCGCAGATCACCATGCCGACCTCGACACCGCCGATCCGCACGATGTCCAGCGAGGAGCCCGGCTTGAAGTACCGGCGTTCGTCGAACACGCCGTAGTTGGGCAGGTGGTGCTTGCTCTGCCGGGCCACGACCCGTCCGCCGTGCAGCACGGCCACGGCGTTGCGGGGACCGGCGGAGTCGTGCTCCAGGTAGCCCACGAACGCCGCGATGTCACCGAGCCCGGCGGCCTCCAGCGACCCGGCCAGCGCCTCCAGGGCCTCCGCGGACGCCCGCCCGAACGACGTGCGGATCGCCAGGTCCTCGACCGGGTAGCCGGTCAGCACCATCTCGGGGAAAACGACCAGGTGCGCACCGCCCTCACGGGCCTTGCGCGTCCATTCCACGACCAGCGACGCGTTGCCCGCGAGGTCGCCGACAGTGGCGTTGACCTGGGCGAGCGCGATCCGGAGCTGCGGCATGCCCTCATCATCTCCCATACCATCGAGTCGTGGTCCGTCTCTTGAGCGTGTTGCTCGTCATTCCGCTGCTCGCGTCCTGCACCTCGATCATCGAGGGGACGGCCGAACCCGGCGTGTCCCTCGAGAAGCCCGGTCCCGCCGGGACTGTCCCCGCGGGCCTGGAGCAGTTCTACGGCCAGCAGCTCGCCTGGCAGGACTGCGCGCCGTTCGCCACGACCGGGTCGAGCCGGCAGGCGTACGCCAGCAAGCGCGACGTCGAGTGCACCCGGCTGCAGGTGCCGCTCGACTACACCAAGCCCACCGGCGACACGATCACCATCGGCGTGCTCCGGCACAGGGCCACGGGGCAGAAGATCGGCTCGTTGCTGGTCAACCCCGGCGGTCCCGGCGCCTCCGGCATGGCGGCGGCCGCGGGGATGCTCGCCGACTACCGCAAGACCGAGCTCGCGGCCCGGTTCGACCTCGTCGGGTTCGACCCGCGGGGCATCGGCGCGAGCGAACCGGCGGTCAGGTGCCTCACCGGACCGGAGCGCGACGCGGAGCGGCTGGACCTCGACGTCGACACCTCGCCCCAGGGACTCGCCCAAACGGAGCAGGAGAACAAGGCGTACGCCGAGAAGTGTGCCGCCGGGACAAAATTCGGGGCGGCAATGCTCGCCAACTTGGGCACGCGGGACGTAGTTAAGGACATGGATGTCCTCCGCTCTGCGCTCGGCGACGCGAAGCTGAGCTACGTCGGGTACTCGTACGGCACCCGCATAGGCACCGAGTACGCCGAGACCTTCCCCCAGAACGTGCGCGCGCTCGTCCTCGACGGAGCCGTCGACCCGACCCAGGACCAGCTCGCGTCGCTGGTCGCCCAGGCCGCCGGCTTCCAGAAGGCCTTCACCGAGTTCGTCAAGTGGTGCCGCGAGAAGGGCGACTGCCCGCTCGGCGACGACGCGAACACGAGCTTCCGCCAGCTCACGACACCCCTGATCCAGCAACCGGTCACCGTCGGCGACCGCAAGCTCTCCTACAACGACGCCATCACGGCCACCATCCAGGCGCTGTACTCGGAGCAACTGTGGCCGTTGCTGCTCAACGGCCTGAACGAGCTGAAGAACGGCAAGGGCCGTGTGCTGCTGACCCTCGCCGACGCCTACTTCGACCGTGACGACCAGGGCAACTACGCGACGATCACGGACGCGTTCAACGCCGTGCACTGCGTTGACGACCAACGGCTGACAGACAAGAACGCGCTGTTGGAGACCGCGAAGCAGTACAAGGCCGCTGCGCCGTTCCTCGACGACGGCAACCCGCCCGGTGCCGTGCTCGACTCCTGCGCTTTCTGGCCCGCCCCGGTGTCCGCCCGCACCGGCCCGCCCAAGGCCGACGGGATCCCGCCGCTGCTGGTCATCTCCACGACCGGTGACCCGGCCACGCCCTACGAGGCGGGCGTGAACCTGGCCAAGGCGCTCAACTCGCGGCTGCTCACGTTCGAGGGCGTGCAGCACACGGTCTTCCTGCAGGGCGAGAAGTGCGTGGACACCGCCGGCGTGAAGTACCTGATCGACCAGACCTTGCCCGCCGACGGAACCCGGTGCGCCTAATGACGAAGAGGCGATCCCGAGTCACCGCGGCCCTGTTCGCCTTGATCGTCGTGCTCGGCACGTCCACGTCCTACGCGCGCATCGACGGCACGCCCGTCGCTGCGCGCAAGGGTGTTGAGCGCTTCTACGCGCAAACGTTGTCGTGGGGCAGATGCCAGCCCTACGCGACCGATGCGAAGAGCAAGAACCTGTTCGAGCGCGAGGGCATCCAGTGCGCGCGCCTGCAGGTTCCGCTCGACTACGAGAAGCCGGACATCGGGACGATCACGGTCGGGCTCCTCCGCAGGCCCGCCACCGAGCAGGGGCGCCGGGTCGGCTCGCTGGTGCTGAACCCGGGTGGTCCCGGTGGTTCGGGCATGGCGCACGTCGCGAACATGCAGCCGAACAACCCGGTCAGCAAGCGGTTCGACGTGGTCGGCTTCGACCCGCGCGGTGTCGGGGCGAGCCAGCCCCGCGTGCAGTGCCTGACCGACGCCGAACGCGACGCGCAGCGGCTGCGCCCCAAGGGCGAGACCGCGAACGCCGTGGAGACCGAGAACAGGTTCTTCGTCGAGAAGTGCGCCGAACGCAGCGGCATCGACCTGCTGCGCAACGTCGGCACACGGGACGTCGTGCGGGACGTCGACGTGCTGCGCGCCGCGCTGGGGGAGAAGAAGCTGAGCTACCTCGGCTACTCCTACGGCACGCGCATCGGCACGTTGTACGCCGAGATGTTCCCTCGCAACGTGCGCGCGATGGTGCTCGACGGCGCAGTGGACGTCGACGGCGACAAGGTGGCCGCGTCAGCACGTCAGGCGCAGGGCTTCGAGGAGTCGTTCCAGCGGTTCGCGACCTGGTGCGCCCAGCGCGACTGTCCCATCGGCACGGACACGGCCGCCGCGGAGACCAAGTTCCGGCAGATGATCGAGCCGCTCAAGAAGACCCCGGTGCAGGTCGGCGACCGCAAGCTGTCCCACTCGGACGCGAACACCGCGATCATCCAGGCGATGTACACCGACCGGCTGTGGGAGACCGCGCTCAAGGGGCTGCAGGAGCTGCGCCAGAACAAGGGCACCACGCTGCTGCAACTCGCCGACCAGTACCTCGGCCGCGCCGCGGACGGCACCTACAGCCGCATCCAGGACGCGTTCGTGGCGATCCGCTGCGTCGACGAACCACCGGTCAAGGACCGCGCCACCCTGGAGTCCAACCGTCGGAGGCTGTTGGAAATCCTGGGCAACGACACGGTCCCCGGCGACGAGACCGCGCTCGGCCCGTGCGCGTTCTGGCCGGCGCCGCACACGTCGGAGCCGCACCCGCCGAACGTGACCGGGCTGCCGCAGGTGCTGGTGATCTCGACGACCGGCGACCCGGCCACGCCGTACCAGTCCGGCGTGGACCTCGCGGCGGCACTGGGCGCGCGTTTGCTGACGTACAACGGAAACCAGCACACGGCGTTCCTGGCCGGCATCGGCTGTGTGGACGGTGTGGGCACGAACTACCTGGTGGACCTGAGACTGCCGGAGGTGGACTCGGTCTGCTGACGCCGAGCCGGCAGCAGGAGGGAGCCCAGCGCTCCGAGCGCGCAGATCACCGCCGTGATCAGGAAGATCTCGTGGTACTCGGTGAGCAGCGCCTCGGTGAGCCCGCGCTGGTAGGCGGCCATCTGCCGGTCGAACTCGGCCTTGTCGACGCCGAACGGCAGCGGCGTGTTCAGGCCTGCCGTGAGCTCGCGGAAGCGGTGGAGTCCCCACGCGGACAACGCCGCCACGCCGACGAGCATGCCCGTCATGCGCGCGACGACGACGAACGCCGACGCCACACCGTGCCGCACGGCGGGCACGACGCGCAGCACGGCACCGGACAACGGCGCGATGACCAGTCCCAGCCCGAATCCGGCGATGGCCAGGTCACGCGTGAGCACCCAGCCGCTGACATCCGCCGGCCATTGAGCGATGAACACGTACGACACCGAGGCGATCGCAAGCCCGCCGAACGTCACCCAGCGGTCTCCGGCGCGTGCGGCCAGGAACCCGCCCAGCACGGCACCGATCGGCAACGCGACCAGGAACCTCGTGAGCAGGGTCGCCGCGGCCGCGGAGTCCCGGCGCAACACCGTCTGCGCGAACAGCTCCACGTCCACGAGCGTCACCATCAGCGCCGCACCGGCGGCGAGCGACACCCCGAGCACCGCCCAGAACGGCCGCCAGCGCACGCCTTCGGGGTCGATCAGCTTCACGGCGGCCCGGCGTTCCCACGCGAAGAACGCCACGAGAACCGCGAAAGCGGCGGCCAGGACCGGCCAGCCCCACGACGGCAGCACGGACTCGGCGGGCTTCGGGTTGTAAAGCGCCGCCACCAGCAGCGACAACGCCAACGCGAGCAACACCCCACCCACGACGTCGACGCGCACTTCACGCCGTGTGTTGGGCACGGTCCGTTGCACGATCACCATCGCGATCACCGCCAACGGGACGTTCACCCAGAATACCCACCGCCAGCTCTGCGGCTCCCACGCCTCGAACAACGGCAACGCGTTGAACAACGTCGCCACGCCGATGCCGTACAGCGTGCCGAGGACGGAGCCCAGCTCCTGTGCGGCACCGACCGTCCCGAGCGCGGTGGACCGCCGGTGCTCCTCCCACAGGTCGGCGACCAGCGCCATCGTCACCGGCAGCAACGCGCCGCCGGCCAGGCCCTGCACCACGCGTCCCAGCACGAGCACCGGCACGTCGGCGGCCAGGGCCGTGACCACCGAGCCCACCAGGAAGCCGAGCAGCGACACCTGGAGCACGAACCGCCGCCCCAGCCGGTCCGAGAGCTGCCCGAGCAGCGGCATGCCGGCCACGTACCCGAGCAGGTACCCGGTGACGATCGGCGTCGCCTGCTCGAGCTGGTTCACCGCGATGCCGAGATCGCGCACCATGTCCGTGAGGACGCCGACGACGACGTACGCGTCGAGCGCCCCCAGCAGCACCGCCGCGCCGGACGCGGCGAGAGCGACTTTCCGCATCGGTCGCGGGCCGCGCTACGCCGGCGCCGTGACCGTGACGGGCTTGTCGAGGTCGGTCAGCCCGATGTCGACCTTCTGCCCGCCGGGCAGCTCGAACAGCGCGCTCTTGAGCTTGTCGTCCCCGCCGATCGAGAACGTCGACTTCACGTCCGCGGAGATGCCCGGCACCAGCCCGGCCGCCACGTCCCCCGGCACCGTCGCCTCGACCACCGACACGTCGCCCGAGGACTTGGTCCTGGCGTCCTTCGCGCTGGCCAGGACCTTCGCCACGCCCTTGTCGGGGTTCAGGATCGCCGACGGGTCGTAGACCTGGCCCGCGAACGCCGCCGGCAGCGTGGTGTACCCGCCGGTCGGGCCCTTGAAGTGCAGGTTCCCGCCGGTCAGCACGTACTCGACGGACAGCAGCTGCCCGCCGAAGGTGACCTTCGCGGTGCCCTTCGACTCACCCGTGGCCGTGAGGTCGCCGTCGGCGTCCTTCACCGGCACGTCCGGCAGCTCGCCATCGACCTTGATGGTGAAGTGAACGGTCTTGACCGAGCGCATCGACTCGGCCGACTTGGAGAGCAAAGTCGCACCATCGGGGAGATCTCCCCCGGACGTGCAGCTCGTGAGCAGGGCGAGTGCGCAAACCGACAACCAACGGGCGGACATGCGTTGATCGTAGAGAGTCCGGAGCCCTTAAGCTGCGCCCTATGGACCGCCAGCAGGAGTTCGTGCTCCGCACCCTCGAGGAACGCGACATCCGGTTCGTCCGGCTCTGGTTCACCGACGTCCTGGGCTTCTTGAAGTCCGTGGCGGTCGCCCCGGCCGAGCTCGAAGGCGCCTTCAGCGAGGGCATCGGGTTCGACGGCTCAGCGATCGAGGGCTTCGCCCGCGTCTACGAGTCGGACATGGTCGCGAAGCCGGACCCCGCCACCTTCCAGGTGCTGCCCTGGCAGACGCCGGAGGGCACGAACTACTCCGCGCGCATGTTCTGCGACATCACCATGCCGGACGGCTCCCCGTCGTGGGCCGACCCGCGCCACGTGCTGCGCCGCACGCTGTCGAGGGCGAGCGAGGCGGGGTTCACCTGCTACGTCCACCCCGAGATCGAGTTCTTCCTGCTCAAGGACCTGCCGGCGGACGGCAGCGAGCCGGTCCCCGCGGACAACGGCGGGTTCTTCGACCAGACCTCGCACGAGACCGCCACGCACTTCCGCCGCCACGCCATCGAGGCGCTGGAGGCGATGGGCATCTCCGTCGAGTTCAGCCACCACGAGGGCGCGCCCGGCCAGCAGGAGATCGACCTGCGCTACGCCGACGCTCTGACCATGGCCGACAACGTCATGACGTTCCGGTACGTGGTGAAGGAGGTCGCGATCACGCAGGGCGTGCGCGCCTCGTTCATGCCCAAGCCGTTCTCGGACCAGCCCGGCTCCGGCATGCACACGCACTTCTCGCTGTTCGAGGGCGACCGCAACGCCTTCTACGACGAAGAAGACCCGTTCCAGCTCTCCGACATCGGCAAGCAGTTCGTCGCGGGCATCCTCAAGCACGCGCGCGAGATCTCCGGCGTCACGAACCAGTGGGTCAACTCGTACAAGCGGCTGATCGTCGGCGGTGAGGCGCCCACGGCCGTGTGCTGGGGTCACGCGAACCGCTCCGCGCTGGTCCGCGTGCCGATGTACTCACCCGGCAAGTCGTCGTCGCGCCGCGTCGAGGTCCGGTCGCTGGACTCCGCCTGCAACCCCTACCTCGCCTACTCGGTGATCCTGGCCGCCGGCCTGCGGGGCATCGAGAAGGGCTACGAGCTGCCGCCGCCCGCCGAGGACGACGTGTGGTCGCTGACGGACCGGGAGAGGCGCGCCGCCGGCTACGCGAACCTGCCGCAGAACCTCGGCGAGGCGCTCACCGAGATGGAGAACTCGGAGCTGCTCCCCGAGGCGCTGGGCGAGCACGTCTACGACTTCTTCCTGCGCAACAAGCGGACGGAGTGGGACGCGTACCGCCGAAGCGTCACCCCGTACGAGTTGCGCACACTTCTTCCGGTGCTGTGAGGCCGATACGTTGCTCTCCGTGACAGAGGTACCCGAGTTCCAGCCGGCGATCTGCGCGTGCACGGTCGCCACGGCGGCGGAGCTGCCCGCGGTCAAGGTCCTGTCCGGCTCGTTCCTCGCGGAACACCCCGAGGGCCGGTTCGTCGCGCTGGTCGTCGACGCGCACTCGGAGCACGCCGGACCGGGGCTCATCACGCCGGCGGAGATCGGCGTGCCCGAGGACGAGCTGCACGTGCTCGCGACGTCGCTGGACGCCGACGGGCTGAAGGCCGCGATGCTGCCGCGGCTGCTGGAGGCCCTGCTGTCGCAGGGCATGCCCGTGCTGTACCTCGACCCGTGGGTGCAGGTGTTCGGCTCGCTCACGAAGCTCGTGCTGGAGGCGCTGCGCACCGCGCCGGTCGTGCTGCTGCCGCGCACGTTGCGGCCGTTGCCGTCCGACGGGCTGCAACCGGGACCGGCCGAGCTGCACGAGCTGGGCGCGTTCGACCCCGGGTTCATCGCGGTCGCGAAGGGCGCCGAGCCCTACCTGGACTCCCTGGCCATGCCGGCGATCGTGCCGCATCACGTCGTGCGTGACGCACGGCTCGGGTTGTCCGTCTGGAACGCGGCGGACCGGCCGTTGCACCGCACCGAGTCCGGGACGCTCGCCGTCGTCGGCCAAGACCTGCTGACGGTGCACTTCCGCGGGTTCGACCCGCGCCGGCCGTGGCTGCTGTCCGCCGACTTCGCGGAACGGCCGCGCGTGCTGCTGTCGGAGCACCCGGAGATCGCCGAACTGTGCAGCGCCTACCGCGCCGAGCTGGTGCGCAGCGGGTGGACCGCGGCACCGGTGCCGTACCGGTTCGACGCGCTCATCGACGGCACGCTGATCCCGTCCGAGCTGCGCGCCGACTACCGCGCCTGCGAGCCGACTCCACCGCCGGCGTTCGGCGAGGACGGTGGTGGCGGGTTCCTCATCTGGGCGTGCGAGCCGACCGAGAACGGCGGCACGCGCTGGGCCGATGCCGTGTGGCGGGCCGATGCGTCGTTGCAGCAGCAGTTCCCCGCGCCGTTCGGCGCGGATGCCGACGCCTGGCGTGAGTGGTGTGCCGGTGTCGGCGTCGCGTCGGGGCGGCTGCCCGCGCCGGCCGTGCCGCAGCCCCGTTCGGAAGAGCCCGCGCTGCTCGACCAGCTCGGTGTGTCCATCGTGGGGTCGGGCCGGCTGTCGGAGCTGATGCTCGCCGCCGCGCGCGCGTCCGGGCTGCCGGTGTCGACGTCCGCCGGTTATCCCGTGGTCGTGCGCACATCTCCGGCTGATGAGGTGCCTTCCGGCCGGTTCGTCGTCGAGGTCGCGTTGGACGCCTCCGCTGCGGACGACCGCGCGGGCGTGAACGAGCTCTGGCTGTCCTCTGACGTGTCACGTGCCGCCGCGGAACGCATCGGCGGACCCATCGTGCGCGTGGTGCCCGTGCCGGTGCACGACGCCGGTCCGCGTGAGCACGAGTCTGGTGACGTGGTGGTGTTCGCGGCCATCGCCGACCACGCGCTGGATCGTCCCGGCAACGTGCTGGGCGCGGTGTCGGCGTTCTTGAGCGCGTTCCCCGACCGCGCGGACGTCGAGCTGAAGATCGCGGTGTCCGGTGCGTTCGAGCACCCGGAGGCCGCCGAGCGGCTGCGCCTCGCGACAGCCCCCGACCAGCGGATCTCGTTGGTCGAGGACGACGACGTGTGCCTGACCGCCGATGCCGTGGTGTCGCTGCACCGCGGCGGCGCCGACGACCGGATCGCGCTGCGCCTGGCCGAGCTGGCCGTGCGAGGCGTGCCCATCGTGGCCTCCGACCACGGCGCCGTGGCCGAGCTGTTCGGCAAGACGGCTGTCCTCGTGCCGTGCCACCAAGGCGCCGAACCCGATGTGCAGGCCGCTTCGCGGTTGCTGCGCTCGTTGGCCGATGACCTGCCCACGGCCGCTGCGCTGGGTGCCGCCGCCCGCGAGCACGTGCTGTCGGTGCGGTCGGTCTCCCGGGTCGGCGAGGTCCTCCGCGAACGCGTCGAGCACGCGTACCGGGGATGGCGGGCGCGCCGGCCGAAGCCCAAGCCCGAGGTCGACCCGATGCTCGCGTTGCAGTCGGCCAAGCACGCCCTGCTGCGGCAGCCGAACATAGACACCGCCCACCGGACGCCGATGGCACCCGCGTTGCGCAAGATCGTGCTGCGGGCGCTCGACCACTACGACAACCACATGCGCCAGGTGCTGCACACCCTGATCGACGGGGTCGAGCGCACGGTGTCCGAGCTGGTCAACCGGCAGGACGCGCTGAAGGCCGGCGTCGGCGCCGGTGAGCTGGAGCTGCTGCGGGCCGAGGTCGAGCAGGTCGCCCAGCGGCAGGCGCACTTCGGCGACCAGCTCGTCGGCGTCGACGACGGCGTCGTGCGCGTGCGCGCGGACATGGCCGGTCAGGGCCGGCGCCTGCGCGACATCGAGGACGCGGTCGTCGCGGAGGCGGCCAAGCGCGCGAAGACGACCGACGTGCTGGCCGAGCGGATCGACAAGCTCACGATGGCGCTGGACCGGACGCTGGACCGGATCGACACCCTGGAGTCCAAGGTCGTCGAGGTGTTCCGCGAACGCGACTCGCGCCTGGACGCCGCCATCCGTGCGGCCAACCACGCACAACAGACCGCGGACGCGTTGCGTCGCGTGGTGGTGCGTCAGCACGAGGTGTCGGACAACGCTCCCGAGGTGCGTTCCTCGTTGGTGCTGTGCGACGCGGGCATGATGCGGCTGCCCTCCGACGACGCGTTCATGCTTCCGCTGTTGTCGTCCAACGGCGTGTGGGAACCGGACCTGGCGGAGCTGCTCGACTCGGTGCTGGAGCCGGACGGGATCTTCCTCGACATCGGCGCGTACGTCGGCTACCACTCGCTGCGGGTGTTGTCGCGGATCGGGCTGATGGGCGCGGTCGTCGCCGTCGAGCCGGACGCCTCGGCAGCCGCCTTGCTCAGGCACAACGTCTCGGCGAACCTGCCCGCCGCGGTGGCCGGCCGCCTGACCGTGATCGAGGGCGCGGCCTGGGAGAGCTCGGGGGAGCTGGCGGTGTCCCCGACACTCACCGGAGGCGTGTCGGTGTCGCCGCTGCCCGCGGACGCCGGGGACGACGTGGCTCGGGTGCGCTCCGTGCGCCTGGACAAGGAGCTCGAAGAGATCCCCCTGGTGCAGGGCATGAAGCTGTCCGTCGTGCGGGTCGACACCCCCGGACGAGGACATCGCGCGCTGGCCGGCCTCGTCCGGCTGCTGCGCCGCGACCGGCCCCACGTGTTCCTCGAGTTCTCCGCGACCTCGACGGCCGACTTCGGTGACGATCCGGTGACGGTCCTGAAGGAGTTCGGCGTCTGGGGGTACGACCTGGTGCCCCTGGCCACCCGGCAGGCGGCCGCACCGGAGCAGATCGTGAAGGCGATGGAGGGTCTGCGTTCCATCTCCCTGTGGCTGCGACCGCGTCCGATCGGCGCCAAGCCGGCTGCCCCCAGCCCGTCGGTGCCGATCAAGCAGCCCGCTGACCAGGCGATTTGACTTCGACGCTCCCGGTGAGTAACTTACTTCGAGTCGCCAGCGAGACCCCCAGAACGAGCGGTTGACACCGCTGAACGGGCCGGGTAAAGTATCGCGGCGTCAAACCCCCAGAAGTGAATGAACGGCCTACCGTGCTGTCCGGGATCCGATAAAGACCCCGATTTGACACCGGAAAAGCCTCTCAGATAACTTCTGAACCAAGCCAAAAACTGAATGCGAAGCGAGTTTGCGCCGAGCCGAAGACGCCGAAACGGCCGATTTGACAAGCGAAAAACGAACGAGCTAAGCTTTCAACACAAGCCCCGAGTGAAACTCTCCGGAAACGGAGATTGGATCCGGTGAGCGCGTGTTCTTTGAGAACTCAACAGCGTGCCGAAACACAGCCAGTAATATGAATACCCCTCGTCGGGGTATTCCTTTGAGTAGATAGACCAGATTGCCAGACATATTCCGTCTGGAGCGATCACACAATCCTTATTGGAGAGTTTGATCCTGGCTCAGGACGAACGCTGGCGGCGTGCTTAACACATGCAAGTCGAGCGGTAAGGCCCTTCGGGGTACACGAGCGGCGAACGGGTGAGTAACACGTGGGTAACCTGCCCTGTACTCTGGGATAAGCCCGGGAAACTGGGTCTAAT
>NZ_FOFR01000001.1:418409-1046406 GCF_900110955.1 Lentzea xinjiangensis | reverse complement strand
CGCCTGGTGCTTCATCTGCGCCATGTGCTCCACCGTCACCACGTCCTTGTTGCCGGTCGTGGTGATGATGATGTCCGCGATCGGCAGCACCGACTCCAGCCGCGCGACCTGGTAGCCGTCCATCGCCGCCTGCAACGCGCAGATCGGGTCGATCTCGGTGACGATCACCCGCGCGCCCTGGCCGCGCAGCGACTCCGCCGAGCCCTTGCCGACGTCGCCGTAGCCGCAGACCACCGCGACCTTGCCGCCGATGAGCACGTCGGTGCCGCGGTTGATGCCGTCGATGAGCGAGTGGCGGATGCCGTAGCGGTTGTCGAACTTCGACTTGGTCACCGCGTCGTTGACGTTGATCGCCGGGAACAGCAGCTCACCGGCCGCGGCGAGCTGGTACAGGCGCATGACGCCGGTCGTGGTCTCCTCGGTGACACCGCGGATGCCCTCGGCGACGCGGGTCCACTTCTTGGCGTCCTTCTCCAGCGACGCGCGCAGCGTGTCCAGGACGATCCGGTACTCCTCGGAGTCGTCGTCCTGCGCCGCGGGCACCACACCGGCCGCCTCGTACTGCACGCCCTTGTGCACCAGCAGCGTCGCGTCACCGCCGTCGTCGAGGATCATGTTCGGGCCCTTGCCGTCGGGCCAGGTGAGCATCTGCTCGGCGGTCCACCAGTACTCCTGCAGCGTCTCGCCCTTCCAGGCGAAGACGGGGACGCCCTTGGGCTCCTCCTCGGTGCCGTGGCGGCCGACGACGACGGCCGCGGCGGCGTGGTCCTGCGTGGAGAAGATGTTGCACGAGGCCCAGCGCACCTCGGCGCCCAGGTCGACCAGGGTCTCGATGAGCACGGCCGTCTGCACCGTCATGTGCAGCGAGCCCGAGATCCGGGCGCCCTTGAGCGGGTACACCCCGGAGTACTCGCGGCGGAACGCCATCAAGCCGGGCATCTCGTGCTCGGCCAGCCGGATCTCCTTGCGACCGAACTCGTGCAGCGACAAATCGGCCACTGCGAAGTCGATGCCGTTGCGGGTCTGCAACCGGTTCTCGGTCATTGCGAAGTCCTCCAGGGCACTTCAGAGAGGGTGTCGTCCGACCATACCGCCCCTTGATGCACCACTATGACCCCCACGCTGGGTGAGGGAGGTCTCGGGTGTTGATAGCCGGCCCGGACACACGTGTCGTCGAACTGCGGGTGCACGGCGTGCAGGGCACGACGCCGCAGACGCTGGTCGACGCCGTCGCGGCGGTGGACGTCGCGGGAGACGGGCTCGGGCGCATCGTGCGCCCCGCCGACAGGCTGCGCAGGCCGGCGCCCGGACCGGTGCTCCAGACGAACGGGCGGCCGATACCCCGCGTGGTGGAGGGGTACCTGTGGGGCGGCATGACGTCCGGGGGTGTGGCCAAGGCCACCTGGGCGCTGCTGTTCCCGTTCAGCATCGCGAACGTCGCGCACTGGATGCTGCCTCCCGTTGCCGAGCGGAACCTGCCTGCCCACCTGCTCGGCATCGGCCTGCGGTCGTTGTTGCGGGTGTTCGCCCTGCTGCTGACGGCGTTGCTGGTCGCGCAGATCTCGGTGGTCAGCCTCGACCTGCTCGCCGCCCAGTGTCTCCGGCCGGGTACTGCGTGTTTGACCAGCATTTCGGACGAGGTGCGCACGGTGCCGTGGTTCCGGGCGTTCCTGGGACTGCTGCCGGTCGTCCTGCTGGTCGTGGTGATGCGGCGCGTCTCGCACGTCGACTGGCGGATCGAGCGCCGGGAGATCGCCGAGGCGGAGGAAGAGGAGCGGCAGCCCTCCTCCGGCCTGCCCGGCGCGCACGTCGCGACCGACCCGGACACCCCCGCGCTGCGGTCGCTGCACGTCGTGGCGGCGCTCGCGGTGGCGTCGCTGATCGCCCTGGGCGGACCGCTGAGGCAGCTCACGGCGACCGGCGGCATGGGCGTGGCGATCACGGTGGCGTGGACCGCCGCCCTGGTCCTCATCGCGTTGTCCCTGCTCGGCGTGCTGCTGCTGGACGACCCGACGGGCGGTGCTCCCCACCGCGGCGGGCGGTGGCTGCGGGCGGCGCTGGGCCGCACGCCGCGGCGCGTGCTGGTGGTGCTGTCGGTGCTGTCGGTGCTCACGACGTGGGGTCTGCTGGAGCAGTTGCCGTCGAGGGTGCCCGGCGCGGATGTGACCGTGCAGGTCGTCGCGCTGCTGATGGCGTTCGTACTGGTGCTGTTCGGGCTGCTGCTGGTGCCCGCCGCGCTGCTGGCGCGCGGCACCTGGAAGTCGTTGCCGCGCGAGCTGCGGCCGTGGGCCGGCGGCTGGTTCGCCGCGCCGGTGCTGGCCATCGCCGGCCTGCTCGGCGGCGGGTTCGGCGCCGGGGTCGCGCTGCCGGTGCGCAAGGCGCTGGGCAGCGGGCTGGAGCTGCCGGAGGGGTACGACTACATCACCCTGCTCTGGGGCGTGGCGGGCGCGCTGGGGCTGCTGAGCACGTTCGCGGTGGCGTCGTTCACCGGCGCGGTGCGGTGGCGGGCGTTCCGCAAGGGCAAGCTGTGGGCGCGCGAGGCGTCGCTGCTGCACTCCGGCCGGATGCGCGACCTCCGGGCCGCGACGCGGGCGTGGTGGTGGGCGCGCTGGGAACGCAACCACGGCCACCACCTGCTCCTCATCATCGCCTCGGTGCTGGTGCTCGGCGCCGTCCCGGCTTCGGTGCTGCGGTTCCGCGACGTGACGCTCGCGTCGTGGACCGACCCGTTCTCGGCGCTCGGCGTGGGCGTGCTCGCCGTGCTGGCGCTGTCGTTGTTGCGGGCCGTCTACCTGGCGGCGCGGCAGCCGGAGTCGGGGCGGCGGCTGGGCATCTTCGCCGACATCGCGCAGTTCTGGCCGCGCGAGGCGCACCCGATCGTGCCGCCCTGCTACGCGCTGAAGGTGGTGCCGGAGCTGGTCTCCCGCGTCCAGGACCACCTGCGCGACCCCGGCACCAGGGTCGTCCTCTGTGGACATTCGCAGGGCTCCCTGCTCGTGGCCGTCGCGGCGGCGCGGTTGCTGGAGGACCTGCCCGCGCACGACCGGGAGCGGATCGGGCTGGTGACGGCGGGGTCCCAGTTGCAGTGGGCCTACCCGCGGGCGTTCCCGGCGGTGGTGCCGCACGCGTCCCTGGCCAGGCTGGCCGGCGGGCTGGACGGGCGGTGGCGGGCGCTGTGCCGCGGCACGGACCCGCTGGGCGGCGCGGTGACGACGTGGCGGCGGCAGGTGTTCGACGGGATGCTGCTCGGCGTCGGCTACCGGCCGGACGGCTCCGTGGGCGCGCTGGCACCGGCGCTGCGCGGGCCCACCGGCGCGCTGGTGCTGGGCGGCGACCACTGGTTGCCGGATCCGCAGCGCGGGCCGTTCCCCGGACGGCGGTGGCGGTCCGGGGTGTCGGCGCACTCGGACTACACGTCGGATCCGGAGTGGGACCGGGCGGTGGCGATGGCCGCGGGGCTGCTGGAGGTGGACGCACCGGAGTCGCCGTCGCTGTCCTTCGCCCGCAGGCTCGAAACTCGGTCGCGGGATGCCTCGGGTGGCTCCTAGTCTGCGCTGCGCGGGACCTCTCCCGCCGGTGCCGCGCGGGTGCGGCCCGATGGTGCGGTTCGACCTCGTTGGAGCGGATGACGATGCTGACCGGTGACCTCGTCCGGCTGCGGCCCGCCGAGCCGGAGGACGCCGACGCGTTCCACCGCTGGCACAACGACGAAGAGGTGATGCGCTGGTTGCAGAGCTACTACCACTCGTCGCTGGCGTCCGTGCGCAAGCGCTTCGCCGACCGCCAGGAGAACTCGCACGAGAGGGTCACCTTCTGCATCGAGACGCTGCGGGAGCGCGAGCTCATCGGCGTCGTCGTGCTGCGGGACGCGGACCCGATCAACGCGCGGGCCGAGGTCGACATCTACATCGGCGAGAAGACCCACTGGGGCCGCGGCTACGGCACCGACGCCCTCCGCACGGCGTGCCGGTACGGGTTCCGCACCATGCGCCTGCACTCGATCGAGCTCGGCGTCGTCGAGGCCAACGAGCGGGCGATCAAGTCGTACCGGAAGGTCGGCTTCCAGGTCGACGGGCGCTTCCGGCAGTCGTTCTTCCGCGACGGCCGGTGGCACGACGCGCTGCTGATGTGCGTGCTCGAGGACGAGCTCACCTGAGAGCCGGCGCCAGGTGGCCGATCGCCTCGCGCAGGTGGTCCTCGACCGAGGCGGCCGGCACCACGACGAGACCGGACGGGCGCACGTCCACCCACCGCCGCACGGCGATCCGCGCGGCGGCGGACACCGCGGCGGCGAGAACGGCGGCACCCAGCTCGGACGTGCCCAGCCGGTCGGCGATGACCGAGGCGATCGGCGGTTCCACCGACGACACCGAGTCCAGGTAGGCCTCGCGCAGCGCCGGCGTCGAGGTGACCAGCGCCAGCGCCTCCGACGGCGGCTCGCGGTACTGCTCGGCGAACGCGGCGATGATCGACTCGACCAGCGGCTCGTCCACCGGCCGCGACCGCAGCGCCGAGGCCACCAGCTCCGCCCGCGAGGCCGTGATGCCCGCGACGATCGCGTGCTCCCGGCTCGCGAAGTAGTTGTTGTACGTGCGCGGCGAGACGTTCGCCGCCTCGGCGATCTCGTCGACCCGCACGTTGTCCGCGCCCTTCTCCAGGGCGAGGCGCAGGGCGGCGGCCGCCAGCGCCGCTCGGGTCTCGGTCTTCTTGCGCTCACGCAGTCCCACGGCGCCCACTGTAGAGACCTGTCGCGACACGATCACTACCGATTGACTTTCGATAGATGACTACCGATACTCGATGCATGATTGCTGAGCGTTGGGCCGTGACGGCCCTCCGGTTCTTCCTCGCGGCGCTGTTCGGGGTCCTGGTCATGCTGGAGACGTTCTCGCTCCCCGGCCAGTACGCGCACATGGCGCAGCAGAACCCGGAAGAGGCGCACCTGAGGTGGCCCGCGACGATCGTCACGGTGTTCTGGGTGGTGTGCGTGCAGGTGGTGGTCGTCGCCACCTGGAAACTGCTCACGCTGGTGCGCAAAGATCTGATCTTCACCGATGCCGCGATCAAGTGGGTCAACGTGATGGTCTGGGCGATCGCGGCCGCGTGGGTCGTGCTGGTCGGCGTGTTCGTCTGGATCGGCGTCAACGCCGACGACCCCGGTGTGCTGGTGTTGTTCTTCCTGTTCACAACGGGGGTCAGCGTGGTCGGGCTCGTGCTGGTCGTGATGCGGGCGCTGCTCAAGCGCGCCACCGAACTGCGTTCCGACATGGAATCGGTGATCTGATGGCCATCGTCGTGCGCATCGACGTCGAGCTGGCCAAGCGCAAGATGAGCGTCGGCGAGTTCGCGGAGAAGGTCGGGCTGACGCCCGCCAACGTCGCGGTGCTGAAGAACGGCCGCGCCAAGGCCGTGCGGTTCAGCACGCTGGAGGCCATGTGCCGGGTGCTGGAGTGCCAGCCCGGTGACCTCCTGGAGTTCGTGGACGACGAAGAGGAACCCGCCTCCTAGCCCAGCCGCTTCGCCAGCCGGTCGGCGGCCTCGGGCCGCCCCGACTCGGCGAGCAGCCCCACCGGGGCCAGCACGTAGTCGCGGTCGACGGTGATCTCCGCGGTCCGCAGCACCGGCCGCAGCACCGGGTCGCTCCGCAGCGCCTCGACGACCGGCGTGATGTCGGGCGTGTGCCGGAAAACTCCCCCGGAGAGCACCAGCAGCCCCGCGCCGTGCGGACCGAGCTGGCCGTCGACCTGCCTGAGGTGCCTGCGGACGGCCAGGATCGCGGCGAACGACGCCAGCTTCAGGTCGACCGCCGGGTCGTCCGGCAGCCAGCCGGCGTTCTCCGCCCGGAACCGCGCCTGCTCGGTCAGGTCCTCCGCGGTGATGCGTTCGGCGAGCGCTTCCCGCGCCACCCCCGGCGCGGACCAGCGCATGCCGAGGTCGCCCTCGACCGTGCGGCGGTCCGGCGGCAGCGCGACGGTCCGCTCCAGCCCTTCGCTGTCCATTGTGGACACGGCGGAGTAGACGTCCGTGGTGGCGCCGCCGACGTCCACCACCAGCACGGCGCCTTCGCGGTCCTGCGCGGCGAGCCGGGACACGCCCGCCAGCACGGCGTCCGGGGTCACCGCCCGCACGAGCCGCCGGAACCGCGGCCCGCGCGACAGGCCCTTGCCGCCGATGACGTGCTGGAGGAACGCCGCGCGGATCGCCCCGCGGGCCGGTTCCGGGGCGAGGCGGCCCACGTCCGGCAGCACGTTCGGGCAGGCCACCACGGTGCGCTTCGCCAGGAGCCCCAGCGCCTCCTGCCGCGCCTCGGCGTTGCCCGCCAGCACGATCGGCACGGCCACGCGGGCCAGCCTCGCGGCGTTGTGCAGCAGGACCGACCGGTCACCGCCGTCCGTTCCGCCGACCAGCAGCACGAGGTCGGGCGCCGCCGCCCGCAACGCCCCGACGTCGACCGGGCCCGCGCTGACGTGCACGACCCTGGCCCCCGCCGACAGCGCCACCCGGTAGCCCGCCTCGGCGCTCACCACGCGTTCCTGGCCGACGACCGCGAGCCGCAGCCCGCCGCCGGCCGACGAGCACGCCAGGACCTCGCCGTCGCCCACCTCGGCACGCAACGCGTCGACGCCGCGCAGCACCTCGGGAGGGGTGGTCGGGTGCTGTCCGGTGCGGACCAGCTCGCCCTCTGGCGTCACCAGCGCGGCCTTGGTCCAGGTGGAACCGACGTCGAGGCAGAGGATCACGAGGCAAGCTAACCACCATGAAGCTCACGCCCAAGGTCATCCTCGAAGGCACCCGGCTGACCGGCAAGACGGACCTGGCCTACGCGCTCAACGAGCACCCCCGTCTCGTCGGCCACCGCAAGTACCGCTACCACTCGCCGTTGATCTCGGCGGAGTGGAGCGGGTTCAGCAACGAGCCGTGGGGCCGCGGACTGATCGACTTCGCGCCGGAGGAGACCGCGCACGCGATGGAGACCTACCAGACGTGGGTGCGGATGTTCGAACTGCAGCGCTACTACTCGTGGATCGTCGACCGGTTCCACCTGTCCACGATGGCCTATCAGGCGCGTCACGGACGTGAGTTCAGCTTTGACTGGCTCGAAGAACGCCTGAAGCCGCTCAACTTCGCGATCGTGCTGTGCACACGGCCCGAGGACACGTTCGAAGAAGCACGAACGGAACGGCTGAAGATCAGTGCGAACCCGAAGCAGTACGTCTCGCTGGAGCCGTTCATCGAGGAACAGCAGCAACTCCGGGCGCTGGCGGCGAAGTCGATCCTGCCCGTGTTCGAGCTCGACGTGACCCGGCACGGCCCTGACGACGTGGCCGACTTCCTCCAGGAGCGCGACCTGCTGACGCTCTAGTCGTCCGCCTTCTCGTGCACCACCCGCATGAACGACCCGAGCTGCGCGAGCTGCTCCGGCGAGAAGAGGTCGATCAGGTACGCGCGCACCGTCTCGACGTGACCGGGCGCGGTGCTGCGCAGCAGCTCCCTGCCCTCGTCGGTGAGCACGGCGAGGATGCCGCGCTCGTCGGACTCGTGCGGCTCGCGCCGCACGAGTCCCGTCTTCTCCAGCTTGCCGATCTGGTAGGTCAGCGAGCTCTTCGACACCACGACGCGGCGGGCCAGCTCGGTCATCCGCATGCGGTTGCCCGGCTGGCCGGACAGCACGACCAGCACGTTGTACTGCGCGTGGGAGAGACCCGCGTCGCGTTGCAACTGCTGTTCGATCTGTCTCTCGAGGAGGTGGTACGCCTGGACGAAGTGGTGCCAGACGCGCCCCTCCTCCTCAGAGAGCCACCGCGCGTTTCCCATGCTGCGCAGGGTAGTTGCTGACGGGCTAGATGCCCGGCTCTTCACCGCGCTTGACGACCGGTTCGGGCTCGACCTTCGCCTCACCGGTCTTGGCGAGCACCGAGCTGCGCCGGCTGTAGACGAAGTAGACGACGACACCGAGCGCCATCCAGGCGAGGAACCGGACCCAGGTGAGCGCGGTCAGGTTCAGCATCAGCCACAGGCAGGCGAGGATCGCGAGGATCGGCACCAGCGGCACCAGCGGCACCCGGAAGCCGCGCGACAGGTCGGGCCGCGTCTTGCGCAGCACCAGCACGCCCGCGGAGACGAGGATGAACGCGAACAGCGTGCCGACGTTCACCATCTCCTCGAGCTTGCCCGCCGGGAAGAAGCCGGCGGCGACCGCGACCAGCACGCCGATGATGATCGTGATGCGGGTCGGCGTGCCGTGGCTGCCGGTCTTCGCGAGACCGCGCGGCAGCAGGCCGTCGCGCGACATCGCGAACAGCACCCGGCTCTGGCCGAGCATCAGCACCATGACGACCGTGGTCAGACCGGCGAGCGCGCCGACGGAGATGACGGTGGCCGCCCAGTCGACGCCGTTGTCCGCGAACGCGCTGGCGAGCGTCGCGCGCGTGCCGTCCGGCTGGGTGCGGAGCTTCTCGTACGGCACCATGCCGGTGATCACCAGCGTCACGGCGACGTAGAGCACGGTGACGATCGCGAGCGAGCCGAGGATGCCCCGCGGCACGGCCTTCTGCGGGTTCTTGGTCTCCTCGGCCGTGGTCGCCACGACGTCGAAGCCGATGAACGCGAAGAACACGATGCTGGCCGCGGCGAGCATGCCGAGCACGCCGTACGTGCTGCCCGAGTACCCGGTGAGCAACGAGAACAGCGACTGCTCGATGCCGCTGTGCGCGGCAGGACCGCTCTCGGCGGCCGGCGGGATGAACGGGCTGTAGTTCTCCGCCTTGATGTAGCTGATGCCGAGCACGATCACGAGCAGCACCACCGCGACCTTGATGGCCGTGATGACCGCGCTGACCCGCGAGCTGAGCTTCGTGCCGACGACGAGCAGGGCGGTGAGCACCGCGACGAGCAGCACCGCGCCCCAGTCGAACTTGACGCCCTCGCCCACCTCGGTCTTCACGTCGAACCCGAGGAGCCCGAGCGTGGTCTGCAGGTAGGCCGACCACCCCTTCGCGACCGCCGCCGAGCCGACCGCGAACTCCAGCACCAGGTCCCAGCCGATGATCCACGCGGCGAACTCGCCGAAGGTGGCGTAGGAGAACGTGTAGGCGCTACCCGCGACCGGCACCGTCGAGGCGAACTCGGCGTAGCACAACGCGGCCAGCGCGCAGGCGATGGCCGCCAGCACGAACGACAGCGAGACCGAGGGCCCCGCGATGTTGCCCGCGGTGCTCGCGGTGAGCGTGAAGATGCCGGCGCCGATCACGACCGCGACGCCGAAGACCGTGAGGTCCCAGGCCGTCAGGTCCTTGCGGAGCTTCGTGTCCGGCTCGTCCGTGTCCGCGATCGACTGCTCGATCGACTTCGTGCGCCACAACCCGTTCCCCGGCACGATTCATCCCTCCTCGATGGAACCCGATCCGACCCACCCTAGAGGTATCCAGCATGTGGAATCCCCATAGCCGGGAGGTGACCGGTTGCGCCGAACGGCTGCTCCGGGTGAGTGCTGCGGGCGGTGGTCCGGGGTGGTGACGGGCGTCATCGGCCTGGTCGTGAGTTTGATCTCGCTGTGCCGCCGCGGGCCGGAGCCCGGCTGCCGCCCTGGCTCACGTCCGTCTACTGCGGACCCGGCGGATCCGGCCGCGCTTCCGTCACCGCCGACCGGCACCGCACCCGCCGCCCTCCACCCCGCCCTCCACCCCCCAGCTCAGGCAGAACGCGGGGGCCCCGCGTTCCCCAGGAGGAAACGTAGGGCCCCCGCGTTCCCTGGGAGCTGGGGTCAGGAGCTGGCTACCGCCGACCGGTCCAGGTCCGGCTCCAGGTAGATCAACCGGGCGTGCGGCACCCTGTTGCGCACCCGCTGCTCGGCGTCGTTGATGGCCTGCGCCACCTCGTCCAGGGCGAGCTGCGGCTCCAGCGCGATCTTCGCCGCGACGAGCATCTCCTCCGGGCCGATGTACTGCGTCTTGATGTGGATGACGCGCTGCACCTTGCCGGCGGCCAGCTCGTCGCAGATCACGTCGAGGTCCTTGTCGGAGGCGCCCTCACCGATCAGCAGCGACTTCATCTCGATGATCAGGATGATCGCGATGATGCCCAGCAGCACACCGATGGCGATCGTGCCGAGCGCGTCGAACATGGGGTCACCGGTGACCATGGTGAGACCGACGCCGAACAGCGCCAGCACCAGACCGACGAGCGCGCCCAGGTCCTCGAGCAGCACGACCGGCAGCTCCGGCGTGCGGGAGTTGCGGATGAAGCCCCACCAGCTCGCGTCGCCCTTGATCTTCTTCGACTCGACGATCGCGGTGTAGAAGCTGTAGCTCTCCAGGCCGATCGCGACCACGAGGATGCCGACCGCGACGAGCGGGCTGGTCAGCCCCTCCGGGTGCTGCAGCTTGTGGATGCCCTCGTACAGCGCGAAGACCGAGCCGAGGGTGAACAGCATCAGCGCGACCACGAACGACCAGAAGTACCGGTCGCGGCCGAAGCCGAACGGGTGCAGCTTGGTCGCCCTGCGCTGGGCCGTCTTCTGCCCGAGCAGCAGCAGGCCCTGGTTCGACGTGTCGGCCACCGAGTGCACCGACTCGGCGAGCATCGACGACGACCCGGTGATCAAGAATCCGACGAACTTGGCCGTCGCGATACCGGCATTCGCCACCAACGCCGCGACGATGGCCTTGGTCCCGCCCCCTGCTGACACGCCTGTCTCCTCGCTGAACCCAGTCCTGGCCGTAACAGTCCGCTTTGTCCGGTCGGAACCTTAGTCGTTCCCGGCCGTCGCGCGGAAAAGCTGTGCGGATTCGACACCATCCGGTCGCACGAGCACCGCCGGGTCGGACGCGGGCAGCCACACGGACTGTCCCCTGGCCAGCCGCAGCTCGTCGCCGCGCGCGTTGCTGAGTACCACCGCGCCCTCGGTGCAAATCATGATCTGCGGGCCTTCGTGGTCGATCCGCGCCTCGCCGGCCGCCAGGTCCAACCGCGACAGTTCGAACTCCGGCGCCGGCGTGCGGTAGACGCGGACGCCGGGCTGGACCTCCTCACCCAGCAGCACTTCCATGTCACCGCACGTGAAGTCGAGCACGCGCAACAGCTCGGGCACGTCCACGTGCTTCGGCGTGAGGCCGCAGCGCAGGACGTTGTCCGAGTTCGCCAGGATCTCGATGCCGGTGCCGCGCAGGTAGGCGTGCAGGTTGCCGGCGGGCAGGTGGATCGCCTCGCCCGGCTGGAGCACGATGCGGTTCAGCAGCAACGCCGCGAGCACGCCCGCGTCACCGGGGTAGGACTCGCCCAGCTCCAGGATCGTGCGGCACTCCAGGTCGAACTCGCCGTGCTCCTTGACGTGCAGCACGCACGCGTCGAGGACCTGCGGCAGCAGCACGCTCAACGACGTCTGCGGCAGCGTGATCAGCATCGTGAACAGCGCGCGCAGGCCCGACGAGTCCGGCTGCGCGACCAGCATCTCGGTGTACGGCGCCAGTGAGGGCGCGTCGAGGGCGCGCAGGAACGACACCGTCCGCGCCGGCTCGCGGAAGCCGGCGAGCGCGTGGAACTCGGTCAGGGCGCAGATCAGCTCCGGCTTCGCGGCCGGGTCCTTGTAGTTGCGCACCGCGGAGTCGAGCGGCACGCCGCGGGCCTGTTCGGCGGCGAAGCCCTCGGCCGCCTGGGCCGCTGACGGGTGCGCCTGCAGGCTCAGCGCCTCGTCGGCGGCGAGCACCTTGATCAGGAACGGGAGCCTGCTGCCCCACCGCCGCGCCACGCGCGGGCCGAGCTGGCCGTCGGGGTCCGCGGTGAGCAGGTCGAGCAACGAGCGCTGGACGCCGTCCTCGCCGATGACGCGGGACGGGTCGCCGGGGTGGGCGCCCATCCACAGCTCTGCCTCGGGATGGGGTGCGGGCACCTCCTTCCCGAGCAGCTCTGCGATGGCCGTGCGCGAGCCCCACGCGTACGGCCTCACCGCGTTGTGCAGCAGGTCCACTTCTCTTCTCAGCTCCCAATTCAGTACGGGTTGCCGCCGAGGGTCCCGGCGGCGAGCCCGAGGTACAGCGCGGCCAGTTCGAAGCGGAGCGCGAGCAGCGCGGCGCTGACCGCGTCGCCTCCCGCCACCTCGACGGCCGGCTCCAGCACGTCCGCTCCCGGCAGGGCGTCCTCGGCGGCTTGCCGGACAGCATCGGCCACCGGACCCTGGCGCACGGCCAGCAACAACACGCGCACGAGACCGCTGCCCGGCTCGTCGTCCGGGTCGGCGAAGAGGTCCGCGCCGGAAGTCCCCTGCACGGCGCGCCGGTGCAGCACCGGGCGCGTCAGCGCCTGCGGGTAGCCGGCGACGTCGCAGGCCACCCCGGCGAACGCCGCCAGCACGTTCGCGCCGTGCACGCCCGCCGACGTGGCGACGTCGTCGAGGCCCCACAGCAGCGGCGTGCGGTCGGCGACGCGCAGGGCGAGCGACTTCGCCGGGTTGACGAACGACTCGTGCATCGGGTGGTCGCGCTCGGCCTCGCGGTCGAGCTCGTCCGCGATGAGGTCGACGTCGACCTTGAGCAGGCTCAGCGAGTTCAGCACGATGATCCACGCGGCGAGCGCGCGGTGGAAGCTGAAGCCGGGCGGCACGTCGATGCGCGACGGCAGCAGCACGGCCCGGCCGGCGGCGGCCGCGGCGATCGGACCGGAGTCCGGCGCCGTCAGCAACGTCCTGGCGCCCCTGCGGACCGCCCGGTCGACCGACTCGGCGAGCACCCGGTCACCGGGGTCCTCGGTGTGCGCGAGCACCACGTCGAGCGCGCCGACCCACGGCGGCACCTCGTCGGACACCACGACCGGCACCGGGCAGCCGGGGCCGAGCAGCGCCAGGACGACGCCGGCCACCGCGACCGCGTGGCCGGGCCGGGTGACCAGCACGACCGCGCGCGGGCGTTCGGAGAAGATCCGCTCCACGCCCGCCTCGGCCGCGGCCTCGGCGGTGGAGCGGACCTGTGCTCCCGCCCGCGCGGCGGCGCGCAGCCAGCCACCGGTGTCGGCGTCGGCGAGGCGGATCTGGTCGTCGAGCAGCGTGTCGTCGAGCACGGGATCACCCAGCAGACGGCGGCTCGACCGCCTCGTCCAGCAGCAGCACCGGGATGCCGTCGCGCACCGGGAACGAACGGCCGCACGCGGTGCACGTGAGGAAGTCCGCCTCGGGGTCGTCCGGCGTCCCGATCCGCAGCGGCGCGTGCTCGGGGCACGGGCAGGCGAGGATGTCCAGCAACTGCTCATCGAGCTTGACGGCCACGGTTCTCTCCTCAGGCCCGCACGATCGCGAGGACCTCGTCGCTCAACGCGGCGACGGCCTCCGGGGTGGGGGCTTCGACGTTCAGGCGCAGCAGCGGCTCGGTGTTCGAGGCGCGGAGGTTGAACCAGGCACCGTTCGGCAGCTGCACGGTGAGACCGTCCAGCTCGTCGATCGTGACGCCGTCCTTCGAGCCGTACGCGTCCTTGATCGCGGCGATCCGGCCCGCCTGGTCCTCGACGACGGAGTTGATCTCACCGGAGGCCGCGTAGCGGTTGTAGATCGACGTCAGCGCCGACAGCGGACCGTCCTGCTCACCGAGCGCGGCCAGCACGTGCAGCGCGGCCAGCATGCCGGTGTCGGCGCGCCAGAAGTCGCGGAAGTAGTAGTGCGCCGAGTGCTCGCCACCGAAGATGGCGCCGGTCCTGGCCATCTCCTCCTTGATGAACGAGTGGCCGACGCGCGTGCGCACGGGCTTGCCGCCGTGCTCCTGGACGATCTCCGGCACGGCGTGCGAGGTGATCAGGTTGTGGATGATCGTGCCGCCGGGGTCCTTCGCGAGCTCGCGCACGGCGACCAGCGCGGTGATCGCGGACGGGCTGACCGGGTCGCCGTTCTCGTCCACGACGAAGCAGCGGTCGGCGTCGCCGTCGAACGCGACACCGGCGTCGGCGCCCTCGGCCTTGGTGCGGGCCTGCAGGTCCACGATGTTCTTCGGGTCGAGCGGGTTCGCCTCGTGGTTGGGGAAGCTGCCGTCGAGCTCGAAGTACATGGGGACGATCTCGATCGGCAGGCCCTCGAAGACCTGCGGGACCGTGTAGCCGCCCATGCCGTTGCCCGCGTCCACGACGATCTTGAGCGGGCGGATGTTCTTCAGGTCGACCAGCTCGTTGAGGTACGCGGCGTAGTCGACGAGCATGTTGCGCTCCTCGAACGTGCCGGGCTCGACGCCCTCGGCGTCGGGGACCTGGTTCTCGGCGTCCTGGCGGATCTGCGCGAGACCGGTGTCCTGACCGACCGGCGAGGCACCCGCGCGGCACATCTTGATGCCGTTGTACTGCGCGGGGTTGTGGCTGGCGGTGAACATGGCGCCGGGCAGGTCCAGCTTGCCGGACGCGAAGTAGAGCATGTCCGTGCTGGCCAGGCCGATGCTGATCACGTTGACGCCCTGCGCCTGCGCACCCTCGGCGAACGCCTTGGACAGCGCGGGCGAGGAGTCCCGCATGTCGTGACCGATGACGATGGCGGGCCCACCGACCAGCCGCGCGAAAGCCGCGCCGAAGTCACGCACAAGGCCGGCGTCCAACTGCTCGCCGACCACCCCACGGATGTCGTACGCCTTGACGATGCCGGACAGGTCACGCACGCCGCACACTCCTGGGAAACTCGCTCTTGACGGCCACTGCCCAGGCAGCCTACCGGCGAGCGGATCAGCGGTGCGTGTGGTCGCTCAGTCCTCGTGCGGATCAGGCAGTACGCGCAGGTGACCACGCCGATGCGTGCCCGCGGGCACGTCGGGCAGCTTGGGGCTCACATCGGCTCGCCCAGCCTCCCGCACCGCCTCGGCCAGCGCCGTCAGGTCATCAACACTCGGCTCGGGCGCCGCGAACTCACCCTGGTGCCTCACGACCTCCCAGCCACGCGGCGCCGTGAGCCGCAGGGCGTGCTCCTCGCACAGGTCGTAGCTGTGCGGTTCGGAGTACGTGGCGAGCGGTCCGACGACTGCGGTGGAGTCCGCATAGGCGTAGGTGAGCGTGGCGACAGCCGGGTTAGCACACCCGGTTCGCGAGCACCGTCTCACGCTCCGCACGATCGGGGACGATAGCGCGTCCACGCGAGGCTGTGTGTGAGGCACGCTGTGTTTGCTCCCCGGCAGCAGCAACTAGGCTGCTCGGTTGTGGTGATGGCAAGGGGTTCACGGCGGCAGGACTCGCCGCGTCGACGCAACCGCGACCGGCACGGCCGGGGTCTGCGCGGCCCGCTCTACCCCGCCACCCTGCCCGCCGCCCGCTCCCGCGCGGAACGCTTCGACGCCCTGGTCATCGAGGCGCTGGAACCCATCGAGGCCCGCTGGCGCACCGAGCTCACCCAGCTCGACGTGGCCGTGGACGACGTCCCGGAAGTGCAGGTCGAGGGCGAGGACGGCGTGGTCGAGGACGGCAACGTCCCCTTGGCCAGACTGCTCCCCGCCGGCTCCGACCACCGCGCCCGGATCGTCCTCTACCGGCGTCCGCTGGAAGCGCGCGCGAAGGACGGCGCCGACCTGGCGGACCTGGTGCACGAGGTCCTGGTGGAGCAGGTGGCCAACTACCTGGGCCTCGACCCGGACGTGATCGACGAGGGCTGAGACCCCTCTCACACTCCCCCCCCGGAGCAGCGACCGGGCCCGTCCGGCGGGGGTCGCTCCACCGGGACGGTCAAGCCCCGCGCCGCCGGGAGGGCACCGCGGTCAGCAACGTGAACAACCCGGCGGCGGCCTGTCCCAGCAGCAGGAAGTCCCTCAAGGTCGACTCCACCTCCACCCGGACCTCGGCGGCGGAAGACGGCAGGGGCACCCCCACCAGATGTCCCCAGGCCCGCACCACGGGCACCTGGACGCCGTCCACCCACACCCGCCACCCCGGTTCGTCCTCGGCGGCGAGGACGAGCACCCGCCCCTCCCCGCCGGCGGAGACCCGGACGGCCACGTCGGGCAGCGAGAGGTTCACCGGCGACACCCCGGCGGCGGCCGGTTCGGCGGGCGGCTCCCCGCCGGTGCGCGCCCGCCGGGCCACGTCCGGTGCCAGCAGCACGCCGGTGTCGGCGGCGAACCGCAGCCTCAGCACCGGGCGGCCGTCCGAGGCGGGCGGAGCGACGGACACCAGCTCCCCGGCGGCGTCGCGGACCCGGGAGGAAGCCTCCGCGGACGGCAGCACCACGAAGGAGACCCCCGAGGAGGCGGCCTGGGCCAGCGCCACCTTGACCGCGGGCGGCGCCCCGTCCAGCAGGGACGAGTTCCACCGCCGCAGCCGGGCGGGCGACGACACCGTGGGCACCAGGTCGTCGTCGCCGAAGGCCGGCATCCGCCCGGCCACCTGCCGGACCGACGGTCCCACGACCAGCACCGACCGGCCGGTCCGCGCCAGCTCGGCGGTCAGCGACTGGCTCAACGCCGGCCCGCCGCCCGCCCGCAACGGCCCGCCCCGCAGGTCCAGGAACCCGGCCACCCCCAGGCTGACCAACGTCACGACACCGGCGACGGACACCGCACGGCGCACCCGCGCCTGGCCGGCCACCCCCGGCGCGACCCCGCGCTGACACCCGGCGAGCACCACCCAGACCAGTCCCCACGCCGCCACCACCAGCGGCGCGCCGGGCCAGGCGCCCACCGCGGTGACGGCGGCCAGCGCCCCGACGGCCAGCACGAGCACCAGCAGTCCCGGCAGCATCGACGCGTTGGGGCGCAGCACAGCGGCGGCGAACGCGGCGGCCACGAACACGGAGCACACGATCAGGTCCGGCGGCGGGGACTCGAAAGCCGCGCCGAGGCCGTTCAGGACCATCTCCGGGTGTTGCAACAGGACTGCGGGCCACGGCAGGAGCAACGCCATCGGCAGAAGCACGATGGCGAACAGTGCGGCGATCCGCCGTGCCCCGCCGGACACCGCGACGAACCCGGCCAACGCCCCGACGATCACCAGGACGTGCGTCAGCGGCGAGAACGCGCCCAGCACCGCGACACCGATGGCCGTGCCCGAGGCCATCGGCAGCCACGCGTGCGTCGACGACGCGCGCAAGACCGCGTACACGCCGGCGAAGACAAGAGGTGTCACGACGTGGACAACGACGACATCGAGCCGCCCCTCGGCAACGGCCGTGGTCGACACGGGCAGCAACCCGTAGAGGGCTGCCACCACCGCGCGCACGGAACGCCGCACGCGCATGCCGCGTGACGCGATGTAGGCCGACAACGCGGCGAGAGGGATGTCACCGAGCAACAGCAAAGCGACAGCGAACGACGGCCCGCCGGGCATCAGTCCCAGGAAGGCGAGCGCAGCCGGTGCCGGGGCCGCGGTGCCGCCGGACACCGGGTGCCACGACGCGAGGTACGTCGACCACACCGACCCGAGCGAGCCGACCGGGAGCAGGCGGCCGCCCGCGAGGTCCAGGCCGAGGCGCGACCAGTTCGAGATCACCGCGACGAGTGACAGGCCGAGCACCAGCAGGACCGGCGGGGCGAGCAGCAACGACCGCAGCACCCGCGACTGGTCGACCTCGACGAGGACCATCCCGGAGGCGGCGCGCGGGCCCGGCGACGGACGCGGCCGCGGCGTCGGGCGCGGCGCACCGGGCAGGTCGGCGTCCACCGGCACGACGACGGGTGGGCGGCGCAGACCGGCGACGCGGGGACGGCCGCGCGCCGCGCCGGCGGGCAGGGCGTCGGGACCGAACGATCGCGAGTCCACTTCGGACGGTTCGAGCCACGTCGAACCGGCGTCGGTTGCGGGCAAACGACCCAGCGCGGCGTCGGCCTCGACCCGGCGGCGGATCAGGAACGCGGCACCGGCGTGCAGCGCGTTGCGGAACCTGGTGAGCCTGCTGGTGAAGAGGCCGCGGACGACCGCGGAGCCGCGGCGCGCGCGGCGGCCTTCGCGCAAACGGCCCCTCGTCAGCAGGTAGCGGGCCGCGCCGGCCTCGGCGTGTGCGTCCGCGAAACGCCGGAGGAGCAGGAACCCGAGGGCGCGCAGCAGTGACAAGAACAACAGCCGCGGCAGTCCGATGAAGAACGAGAAACCTGAACAATTGACCAAAAACGTGCGCATGCCGTGCGCGCGGTCGACCCCGCGAAATGACGGACCCGGACGCGCCATGGCCGCGTCCAAACGGCGTGCGCCTTTAGTCGCGGCCCGCGCGTGCCGCATCCGGGCGACGGGAACGCACAGCACCAAATGACCCGCGCGGTTCACGCGCCAGCCGAAGTCGAGATCGTCGCGCAGCAACGGCATCGCCTCGTCGTAACCGCCGAGCGAGTGCCACACCTCACGTTTGATCAAGGATCCGGCCGACGAAACGGCGAGCACCTCGGTGCTTTGCTGGAACGACGCGGAGTGCTCGGCCGACGAAAGGCCAGTCTGTCGATGTCCTGAAGAATCCGTCGACAGCCCGGCCTCGACGACCAGCCGGGAATCCACCCAATCGAGGCACAGCGGACCGAGCACCGCGGCCGACGGCGACACCTCGGCAGCGGTCAGCAGGGCGGCCAGGCAGTCGGGTTCGGGCGCGCTGTCGTCGTGCAGCAACCACAGCCACCTGCCGGGGTCGCCCCACCTGTCGACGGCGTGTTCGACGGCGACGCGCACGGCGGCGCCGAAGCCCGTGCCGCGCGGCAGGGTCAGCACGCCGTCCAGCAGGTCTCCGGCCTCCGCCAGCAACGCCTTCTTCAGCACCGCCGGCGTGCGGTCCGTCGACCCCGTGTCGACCGCGATCACGTGCCGGGGGCGGATTCGCTGGCGCCGCAAAGCGGACAGCGCCGTGCTGAGCCACTGGTCTCCGTCGTGGCAGACCAGGACGCACAGCACCGGCGCTGTCCGGAGCCTCGGGTGAGGACTTGTCACGTCCTCAAGTTAAGGCACGAAGATCACGCTTCAGACTGCCCGCTTCTTGAGCTTGCGGCGTTCTCTCTCCGAGAGACCGCCCCAGATGCCGAAACGCTCGTCGTGCTGGAGCGCGTACTCCAGGCACTCCGAACGAACCTCGCAGCCCAGGCAGATGCGCTTGGCCTCCCTGGTCGACCCTCCCTTTTCGGGGAAGAACGCCTCGGGATCGGTCTGCGCGCACAGCGCACGCTCCTGCCAGTCCTGCTCGTCGGCAGGGTCGAACAGGTACGACAGCTCGCCCTGCACGACCGGCTGCGTGACGTGATCTTCTTCGAGCTCTTCGAATTCCTGCATTTCGTCCGCCTCCTCGCCTTCCGCTCTCCCCGGTTGGCGGACGCCAGACGCCGTTCCCACAACGACGAATGACACCGATGTGATTACACCTGCGTCACAGCGGGCGGTCAAGCGGAGTCCACACGTCGGGGGATATTCGCGCGGATGGCCGCTAAAAACTTGACGTGCTCCACGGACAGTGATTCAGGTGTTCCAACCTGTCCCCGAACGGCCCACGACGCCAGCCGACACGCCACACTGGAGGGGTGAAGCGATCAGCGGTTCGCCCCAGCCCACTGTTCCTCGGCCTGCTCGCGGCGACCGCCGCCGGAGCTGCTCTCACCCTGCTCGAAGGTGACGTCGCCATCATCTCGGGCACCATCCTCTTCGTACTCGCCGGGTGGGCGGTGACGCTGTGCCTGCACGAGTTCGGGCACGCCGCCGTCGCGTACAAGGGCGGCGACTTCTCGGTGCGCGACAAGGGATATCTCACCCTCGACATCCGCCGCTACACCGACCCGGTGCTGAGCATCGTGCTGCCGCTGGTGCTGCTCGCGTTCGGCGGCATCCCGCTGCCCGGCGGGGCGGTGTGGATCAACCACCACGCGCTGCGGTCGAAGCGGACCGAGTCGTTGGTCTCACTCGCGGGACCGGTCACGAACCTCGTGATCGGCGTCCTGCTCGCGCTGGTCGTCACGGTGTTCTCGCCGCCACTCGCCCTCGCCGCCGCCATTTCGTACCTGGCTTTGTTGCAGGTGATCGCGTTCGTGCTGAACATCCTGCCGATCCCCGGCCTCGACGGCTGGGGCGTCCTGGAGCCGTTCCTGCCCTACGGGGCGCAGCAGTTCGGCGCGAAGGCCCGGCCGTGGGCGCCGCTGGTCCTGTTCGCCGTGCTGATCGGCTTCGCCGAGGTCAACGCGCTGTTCTTCCAGGCCGCGGCCGCGGTGTTCGAGGCGATCGGCGGTGAGGTGGGCAAGGCGGGTTCCGGTGCGGCCGCCTTCATGTTCTGGCGCTACCTGTAGGCGCACCGGACCTCTGTGGAAGCATGGCCCGGCGTGAAGGTCGTAGCACTGGTCGGCGGGGTCGGCGGCGCCAGGTTCCTGCAGGGGCTCAAAGCGCTCGGAGCGGACGTCACCGCGGTGGTCAACACCGGCGATGACGTGTGGATGCACGGGCTGCGCATCTGCCCCGACCTCGACACCTGCATGTACACGCTGGGCGGCGGGATCGACACCGAACGCGGCTGGGGCCGCGAGGACGAGTCGTGGACCGTCAAGGAGGAGCTGGCGGCGTACGGCGCCGACCCGACGTGGTTCGGGCTCGGCGACCGCGACATCGCCACGCACCTCGTCCGCACCCGCATGATGCGCGCCGGCTACCCGCTGTCGGCCGTGACGGAGGCGCTCTGCGACCGGTGGCAGCCGGGCGTGAAGCTGCTGCCGATGTCGGACGACCGGGTGGAGACGCACGTCGTCGTCGAGCTGGACGGCGAGCAGAAGGCGATCCACTTCCAGGAGTGGTGGGTCCGGCACAAGGCCGCCGTGCCCGCGAAGTCGTTCGCGTTCGTCGGCGCGGAGACCGCCACCGCCGGACCCGGCGTGCTGGACGCGATCAGCGAGGCCGACGCCGTGGTCCTGGCCCCGTCCAACCCCGTGGTGAGCGTCGGCACGGTCCTGGCGGTGCCCGGTGTGCGCGACGCGCTGCGCAAGACCGAGGCCGGGGTCGTGGGCCTGTCCCCGATCATCGGCGGAAAACCGTTGCGGGGCATGGCCGACGCCTGCCTGGACGCGATCGGCGTGGAGACCTCGGCCGAGGCGGTGGGGCGGCTCTACGGCTCCCGCAAGTGCTCCGCGGACGGCATCCTGGACGCGTGGCTGGTGCACACCGGCGACCGCGCCGACGTCCCCGGTGTCGCGGTCCGCGCGGTCCCGCTGCTGATGTCCGATGTGGACGCCACGGCGCAGATGGCCCGCGCCGCACTGGACCTCGTCGGAGTCGAAGTTGGGTGACCACGCCGCGGCCGCGCTGGAGCTGCTGCCGGTGCAGGGGCTGCCGGAGTTCCGCCCCGGCGACGACCTGGCCGGCGCCATCGCGCGGGCCGCGCCCTGGCTGCGCGACGGCGACGTGCTCGTCGTCACGTCGAAGGTCCTGTCGAAAGTGGAGGGACGGCTCGTGCGCGTGCCGGCCGATCCCGCGGAACGGGACAGGATCCGGCGCGCGCACGTCGACGCCGAGTCCGTGCGGGTGCTCGCCCGCAAGATGCGCACGCTGATCACCGAGAACAAGCTCGGCATCGTGCAGGCCGCGGCCGGCGTCGACGCCTCGAACGTGGCGGGCGACGAGATCGCACTGCTGCCCGTCGACCCGGACGGCTCCGCGGCGGCCCTGCGCGGTGCGCTGAAGGGGCTGCTCGGGGTCGAGGTCGCCGTGGTCGTCACGGACACGATGGGCCGCGCGTGGCGGGTCGGGCAGACCGACGCCGCGATCGGCGCGTCCGGCATCCGCGTGCTGCGCGACTACGCGGGCGCGGTCGACCGGCACGGCAACGAGCTCGCCGTGACGCTGGTCGCGGTCGCCGACGAGATCGCGGCGGCCGCGGACCTGGTGAAGGGCAAGCTCGGCGCGGTGCCGGTGGCGGTGCTGCGCGGGTTCGACGTGGTCGACGACGGCTCCACGGCCCGCGACCTCGTCCGGCCGGCCGAGGAGGACCTGTTCCGCCTCGGCACCGAGGAGGCGCTGGCGCAGGGACGTTCGCAAGCCGTGCTGATGCGCAGGTCCGTGCGGTTCTACACCGACGAGCCGGTGGACCTCGCCGCCATCAGGCGCGCTGTCGGCGCGGCGCTGACGGCACCCGCGCCGCACCACACGACACCGCTGCGGTTCGTGCTGGTGCGCGAGAAGCGCGCCGAGCTGCTGCGGGCGATGCGCGAGCGGTGGGAGGAGGACCTGCGCGGCGACGGGTTCACCGACGAGCAGATCGCGCGCCGGGTGCGGCGCGGCGACCTGCTGGTGGAGGCACCGGAGGTCGTGGTGCCGTTCCTGGTCCGCGACGGCGCGCACAGCTACCCCGACGACCGCCGCGCCGACGCCGAGAAGACGATGTTCACCGTCGCCGGCGGCGCCGCCGTGCAGGGCCTGCTGGTGGCGCTCGCCGCCGAGGGCCTCGGCTCGTGCTGGGTGTCGTCGACGATCTTCTGCGCGGACGTCGTGCGCGCGGTGCTCGGTGTGCCGCGGGACTGGGAACCGCTGGGCGCCGTGGCGGTCGGGCACCCGGTGGAGCCGCTCACGCCGCGCGAGCCCAGGGAAGGACTGATCGAACTGTGACGCTGCACGCCGACGCGGTCGCCACCCTGAGCCGGTTCACCGGCCAGGACGCGTTGAAGGAGGCCTACCTGGGCTTCCTGGCGGCCCGCGAGGACGCTTGTCAGCGCTCGTGCGAGCCGGGGCACATCACGGCCTCGGCGCTGGTGCTGGACGCCACCGCGGAGCACGCGCTGCTGACGCTGCACCCGCGCGTGGGCCGCTGGCTCCAGCTCGGCGGCCACTGCGAGCCAGAGGACGCGTCGCTGGCCGCGGCGGCGCTGCGCGAGGCCACCGAGGAGTCCGGCATCAGCGGCCTGCGCATCGAGCCGACGCCGATCCACCTCGACGTGCACCCGATCACGTGCTCGCTCGGCAAGCCGACGCGGCACTTCGACGTGCGGTTCCTGGTGCGCGCGCCCGTCGGCGCGCGACCGGTGCGCTCGGCGGAGTCGGTCGACCTGCAGTGGTGGCCGCTGGACCAACTGCCGGACAACGTGGACGACCTGCACCCGTTGATCGAGTCGGCACTGGCCCGCCTGCGTTAGCGCCGGAGCGTCCGGTGCCGCGCGAGCAGGGCGGTGAGCCGCGCCGGGTTCGCCCCGCCACCACCGCGACCCGGTGCGCCAGCTCCGGTAGCCGCCGTCCTAGAACGCGCGGTAGTCGCGCGGCGAGAACCTCGGTGCCCGCCGCGGCCGCCGCAGGCCCGCCGCCAGCAGGTAGCAGACCGCCCGGTGGCGTTGCGGCGCGTAGGGCTCCAGCAGCTCCATCATGCCGTCGTCGTCCGTCGGCGTGCCGGTCAGCGCCCAGCCGACGTCCTTGGCGACGTGGAAGTCGCCGACGCTCACCGCGTCCGGGTCGCCCCAGGCCCGTTGCGCCACCTCGGCCGAGGTCCACACCCCGATCCCGGGCACCTTCTCGAGCAGCTCCCGGCTGCGCATCTCCGCCGCCTTCTCCAACCGGTGCGCGACCTGCGCGGCGTTGATCAGCGTCCGCCGCCGGGCGCCGTCGAGCCCGCACTGGTGCCACTCCCAGTCCCGCAGGCCCAGCAACCGGTGCGGTGTCGGCGGGACCTTCAGCGGCATCGGCCCCGGCGCCGGCTCGCCGAACCGCCGGCCGAGCTCGCGCCACGTCCGGAACGCCTCCGTGCCGGTGACCTTCTGCTCCAGGATCGAGGCGAACAGCAGGTCCCAGACACGTCCGGTCGACCCGAGCCGCAGCCCCGGCCGCCGTCGGCGCGCCTCGGCGACGACCGGGTGGTGCGCGACGAACTCGTCCACCGGGTCGTCCGCGCCGAGCAGGGCGGGCAGCCCGTCCAGCAGCCACTGCCCGCCGTCGCCCCACGCCCGCGCCTCGACCACGTCGGTGCGCCGGACGTGCAACGTGCCCGGACCGCACGGCGTGTTCGCCGCGAACCAGATGCCGCCCTCCGAGCTGAAGGACGGATCACCCGGCCCGCGGCGCAACGGCAGGAGCACCGCTCCCACGTCGAGTGGGAACGGTGGTGTCCACGTCCTGCTAGGCATCCGTGGAGAAGCGCACGCCGGCCTCGGGCAGCACCACACCCGGCCACACCCGCGCCCCGCCGACGAGCTCGCACCGAGCCCCGATCACCGCGGAGTCGCCCACGACGGCGTCCCGGAGCACCGCACCGGCCTGGACCAGCGCACCGGCCCCGACGATGGACCGCTCCACGACCGCGCCCTCGCCGACGACCGCGCCGTCGAACAGGATCGCGCCGTCCAGCACGGCCCCTTCGGCGACCGTGCAGTTCGCACCGACCGTGGACCCGCCCTTGACCGTGGCGCCCTCGTGCACGTTCGAGCCGTCCAGCACCAGGAACTCCCCCGGCTGGGCGACCGCCGCCGACGGCGCCACCCCGCGCACGAGGTCCGCGGACCCCTGCACGAATGCCTCCGGCTTGCCGAGGTCGAGCCAGTACGTGGCGTCCACGTGCCCCTGCAACCTCCTGCCGGCCTCGAGCAGCCCGGGGAACGTCTCCCGCTCCACCGACACCGGCCGCCCGGCGGGAATCGCGTCGATCACCTCACGCCGGAACACGTAGCAACCGGCGTTGATCTGGTCCGTCGGCGGGTTCTCGGTCTTCTCCAGGAACGCCTGGACCCGTCCCCGCTCGTCCGTGGGCACGCACCCGAACGCCCTGGGGTCCTGCACCTTGACGAGGTGCAGCGTCACGTCCGCCTGGTGCTCGCGGTGCGTGTCGACGATCCCCGCCAGGTCGACGCCGGAGAGGATGTCCCCGTTGAAGACCATCACGTCCGGCTCACGCAGCTTGTCCGCGACGTTGCGGATCGCCCCGGCCGTGTCCAGCGGCACTTCCTCGACCACGTACTCGAGCTCCAGCCCGAGCCGCGATCCGTCCCCGAAGTACTCCTCGAACACTTCGGCCTTGTAACTGGTCCCGAGCACCACGTGCGTGATGCCGACCTCCTTGATCCGCGACAGGAGGTGCGTCAGGAACGGCACCCCCGCAGTCGGGAGCATGGGCTTGGGAGCGGACAGGGTCAGCGGGCGAAGACGAGTGCCCTTGCCCCCGACCAGCACCACAGCTTCGACGCCGTGCACCTTTTTCCTCCTCCGCGTTACGGCGAGCCGTTCGACGGAATACTCTGACACGAAGCAGATCGTCATACGGGATCTGGTCCCGGCAAGGAGCTAAATCCGACATGGACCCCCGCGACCGGGCCGACGCCATGCTCGCCCGCGCCCGCGCACGTGGGCGGAACATCGTGACGCCGGACAACATGACGTCCCCGATGGACGCGTCCGACACGCAACAGATCCCCCGGACGCTGGTCAACGCCGTGGACCCGCGGCGGGACCCGGACTCGACCATGATCCTGCAACCCGCCCAGATGGGCCAGCCGGGCGGCCAGCCAGCCCGCCGCCCGCCGCACCAGGCCCCCGGCCAGCCGATGCCGACCCAGCCGATGCCGGTGGCGGGAGCACCCGACGACGCGGAGATCACCCAGGTCGTCCAGCCGGGCATGATCCCGACGGTCTCGAACCACCGGCAGACGCGCTCGTCGCTGTCGCAGCGGCTCAGCGGCGACATGTGAGGCTTCGCCGCGAACCGCTCTTCCCGTGGTTGCGCGGGCAGGCTCGCGCAGGGGTCCCCTGAGGTGTGAGGTCCCCCGCGACCCAACTTACAACGCAGGTCTGACAGTTCGGCGCGTTGAACGCGCAGGTCCGACAATCCGGCGCGTTGAACGCGCAGGTCCGACAATCCGGCGCGTTGAACGCGCAGGTCCGACAATCCGGCGCGTTGAGCGCGCAGGTCTGACAGTTCGGCGCGTTGAGCGCGCAGGTCCGACAGTCCGGCGCGTTGACCACGTCTGGCTGGCCACGTCACGTCCATCACGCGAGCGGTGCCGTTCCCCGGTCAGATGGCGGGGCAGGCCGCGCGGAAAGCGCTCGGAGCCTCACCGGGTGAGCATCTTCACCCGCAGCGCGAGCCCGGCCTTCAAGGCCAGCCGGAACGGAGCCCACCACACCCCGGCGTGGCGGTCGGCCAAGTACCGGTAGGCACTCCGGTGGTGCTCGCGGAGCATCCGGGCGGAGGACCGAGCGGTCGAGTGCCCCCCGATGTGGGTCACCTCGGCATCGGGCACGTACACGTTCTGCCACCCGGCACGCCCGACCCGTTCCCCGAGGTCGACGTCCTCGAAGTACATGAAGTACCGCTCGTCGAACCCTCCGACGGCGTCGAAGACCTCGCGCCGCATCAGGAAGCACGAGCCCGACAGCCATCCCGCGGTCCGCTCGACCGGGGCCTTCTCCTGCCGGTAGGCCCTGGTCCAGGGGTTCGACTTCCACACGGCCGAGAAGAGCGCGTGCCCGACCCCGCGCCCGATGGAGGGCAGCAGCCGGGCGGACGGGTAGACCTCGCCGGAGGGCTCCCGGATCAGCGGTCCGAACATCCCCCCGCGCGGCCAGCGGGCGGCGGCGTCGATGAGGACGTCGACGCTGCCGGGCGCGAACTCGATGTCGGGGTTGGAGATCAGCACCCACCCGACGTCGGGCCCCAGGGCGGCGACGCCCCGGTTCGCCCCGCCGCCGTACCCGAGGTTGCCCCCGGTGGGCAGGAACGTCACGCCGTCGCGGGAAGCCGCGACCGCCTCGGGGACGCCGTCCACCGACCCGTTGTCGGCGAGGACGACCTGCACCGGCCGGGTGGTCGCTTTCGCCAGGGTGTCCACGAACGGTGCCAGCGTCTCGCCCGGCGAGTACGTGACCGTCACGACACCAAGTCCGTCGCCGTAGTTCACGGCCGACACACTAGTGGTCTCCGGTTCACCGCCGGCGGCGCACCAGAGCCGCGCGCTCGTAGGCCAGCCGGTGCCGTTCCGCGCTGACGGCCCACGAGAAGTCCTTGGCGCGCTGCTGGCCGGAGGCGGCGAGGGAGGCGCGGCGGGCCGGGTCGTCCAGCAGGTCGGCGATGGCCGCGGCGATGTCCCCCGCCCCGACCCCGCAGTACGCGACCGCCTCGCCGCCCACCTCCGGCAGCGACAGCCTCCTGGTCGTCAGCACGCAGGCGCCGCACGCCATCGCTTCGAGCACCGGCAGGCCGAAGCCCTCGCCGAGCGACGGGTACGCGACGAGCTGCGCGCCGCCGAGGAAACCCGCGAGCTGCTCGAACGGCAGGTAGCCCGCCCGGATCACGCGGATGCGGTGGGGCACCGAGTCGAGCGCCCGTTCCACCTGGCTGTCCCAGCCGGGCTGGCCCGCGAGGACGAGCGCGGGCGGGTCGGGGCGGCCGGCCACCGCCTGGGCGAAGCCGCGGATCAGCGCGGGAACGTTCTTGCGCGGTTCCAGTGCGCCGAGGAACGCCACGTAAGGCGTGTCCCCCAACGACAAAGTCCGCCGCACGGACATCATCTCGTCCGGCGAGGGCGGGTGGAAGCGCTCGGTGTCGACGCCGTGCTGGGCGATGTGCAGGACGCGGCGCTCGGCTCCGGCCACGCGCACGAGCTCGTCCGCCGTCGCCTGGGAGGGCACCACGCACAGTTCCGCGCGCTTGAGCGAGGCACGGGTCCACGCGCGGAAGAAGCGCGCCTTCACCGACGAGTGCAGCACCGGGTCGGTGAAGAACGTGGCGTCGTGCAGCGTCACGACCGAGGCTGCCTTGCCGGCCAACGGAAGCGTGTAGTGCGGTGAGTGCACCACGTCGATGTCGAGCGACCGGATCAGCCTGGGCAGCGTCGTCTGCTCCCAGGCGAGCCTCGCCGTCCTGGTGGCGACGGCGTCGGCCGCCCGCACGACGCGGGCGTTCGGCGCGATCTTGCTGAACAGCTCTTCGTCACGGGGCTGGCACACGACCGACAACCTGGCACCGTCCGCGTCCAGCGCCGCGACGAGCGAATCCACGTAACGGCCGACGCCGCCCCGGTCTGCGGGAACCGCGGTGGCGTCGATCAACACGCTGGGTTCGACGGTCGACACGATCGGCTAGCGTAATGTCATTTCCCGGAGCGTTTAGCGGGAATTCAGCAATCCGGTCGCCCGGTGTGGGCGCCCCAGACGCCCCTCGCGGTCTTTTCCCAGGTGAACTCGTTCGCACGGGCGATTCCCGCGTCAACTGTGTGACGAGGATCCGCCAGCACGGCCCTCAGCCCCTCCGTCAACGAGGCCAGGTCACCTCTGCGCACGACGGTGCCGGCGCCGCCCGCGACCTCCACCAGCGCCGGGTCGTCGGAGTGCACCACCGGGACGCCCGCGGCCATCGCCTCCAGCACCGGCAACCCGAACCCCTCCGCCAGGCTGGGCGCGGCGAGCACGGCCGCCCCGGCCAGCACCGAGGCGAGCCGGGCGTCGGAGACCTTGCCCAGCAACGTCACGTGCGGGGCGCGCAGGTCGATCCCGCCCCAGCCCTGCTGGCCGACCACGACCAGCGGGACCCGCAGCCGTTCGGTCGCGCGCGCCAGCAGCTCGAACCCCTTGCGCGGCTCGATGGTGCCGATGGCCAGCACGTAGCGCGGGGGGAGGTCGTCAGCCGGCGAACCGGTGAGGCTGGTCACGCCGTTCGGCACCACGTGCACCGGCACCTCGACGCGAACGCACTCCGCCAATTGAGATGCGACGGCGTTCGTCGGCACCACCAACGCGCGCGCCTCCCGCGCGGCCTTCGAGATCACCCTGCGGTGCCAGGCGACACCGCGCGGGGTCAGCGTCTCCGGGTGCGTCCACGGCACCACGTCGTGCACGGTGACGACCGCGCCCGGCAGCGGGGCGAGCGGTGTCGGGGCGTGCACGTGCGGGCCGAGGCGCGGCGGCAGTCCCCGCTCCCACAACGCCACCAGCGCCCGGCGCGGCAGCCTGATCACGCGGTCGGCGCCAGCGGTCGCGGCCGAGACCACCGACCAGCCCTCCGGCGCGGTCCGGGTCAGCGCGGTGAGCAGCTCCGCGGTGTAGCGGCCGGTACCACCGGGGACCGGCGCGTTGAGTTGCTCGGTCAGCACTACTAGCTCGGGCACGTCGCGTACCGTCTCACGCCGTGTCGGCACTCAGCACCGTGGTGGTCGTGACGTGGCGCGGCCGTGACCACATCACGGCCTGCCTGGCCGCGCTGGCGGCGCAGAAGAGTCCACACAGGACGATCATCGTGGACAACGCCTCCGACGACGGCACGGCCGCCCTGATCAGCGGGCACGAGGTCGTGCGGCTGCCGCGCAACCGCGGCTACGCGGGCGGGCTTGCGGCCGTGCTCGGCATGGTCGACACCGAGTACGTCGCGTGGCTCAACGACGACGCGGTGCCCGACGCCTCGTGGCTCGCCGAACTGGAGAGCGCTCTCGCGGCCGAGCCGGACGCGGCCGCCGCCACGTCGTCGATCCTGCTGGCGGACGGCTCGACGCAGTCCGTCGGCGTGGCGCTGACCGCGGACGGCCACGGCAAGGACGTCGTGCTCGCCGGGCGCGAGGTGTTCGGGTTCTGCGGTGGTGCCGCGCTGCTGCGCACCGGCGCGCTGCGTGCCGTGGGCGGCGTGCCGGCGAGCTTCTTCTGCTACTACGAGGACACCGACACGGCCTGGCGGCTGCGGCTGGCGGGGCACCGGGTGATCTCGGTCGGGCCGGCGCGGGTGCGGCACCGGCACGGCGCCAGCACGCGGCCGGGGTCCAGGCTCTTCCACCGCTGGAACGAGCGCAACCGGCTGCTGATGCTGCTGCGCTGCGCCCCGGCGTCGGTCGCGGCCGGGCAACTGGCGCGGTTCCTGGCGATCACCGTCCTGCTGCCGTTCCGCGCCGCCGTCCCGGACGCGGCGAACTTCCGGCTCGGGCTGCGCTGCCAGGTGCTCGCCGAGGTGCTGCTGCGCCTGCCGGTCACGCTCGTCCAGCGGCTCCTGGTGAAGACGGCGGTTCCGCGCCGCCGGGTCTGGCGGGACTGGGCGGGCCGCTGATGCCCCGCGGCCGGTCGGCCGCGACGTCCGGCTGGCACTGCTCGGCGGGCACACCGGTTCGCTGGAACCTGCCCCTGGTCGTGGGCGTCCTCGTAGCGATGACTGCCGCGATTCCCGTCGCCCACGCCCCGAGCGGGCAGCCGTGAGGCGACCCGTCCCGTTGATCGTGCTCGGCCTCACGGCGATCGCCGCCGCGGTTGTGCTGGGCGCCGTCGTGCCCGAGGACCAGCAGCTCGCGGTGCTGGTCCCGTGCTGCCTGCTGTCGCTCGCGTTCGCGTGGGGCGTCGGCAAGCTCGGCCCGGCGTGGCTTGTGCTGCCCGCGTTCATGGTCGTGATCCCCGGCACCGCCGTGCTGGTCGGCGACGGTCACCGCGCGTTGATGGACGCGCTCGGCACGCCCGAGACGTGCGTGGTCTCCGGCGTCGAGGACGTGCCGGGGCCGGACAACCCGGCGTTCGCCCACCACCTCACCTGTCCCGACGGCGCGGAGCTGCGGATCGTGGTGCCTGGCGAGCAGGACAAGAGGATGCTGCCTGGTCCGGCCACCGTGCTGCGCCACCCGGTGATGCGGCCGCTGCTCGCCGAGCGCAACGACTGGTCCGCCGAGTGGGTCCTCGGCGTGCCGTCCGCGGCCCTGCTGCTGCTGATCTGTGCAACCACACTGCGGGCGCGCAGAGTGATGAGGCAGGCTTAGCGCGTGGATCGAGCATCACTGCCCGCCGTCTCCGTCGTCGTCGTGAACTACCGCGGCGCCGAGGACACCATCACCTGCGTGCGCGGCCTGGCGGAGGTGGACTACCCCGCGGAGCTGCTCCAGGTGGTCGTCGTCGACAACGAGGCGCACGACACCGCACGGCTCAAGCGGGAGCTGGGCGGGCAGCCCGGCGTCAAGATCGTCACCGACGACCGCAACCTCGGCTTCGCGGGCGGGTGCAACCTCGGTGTCGAACACGCCACGGGTGACGTGCTCGCGTTCCTCAACAACGACGCGCGCGCCGACCGCGCCTGGATCAAGACCGCCATCAGGGTCTTCCACGCCGAACCGGCGGTGGGCGCGGTCGCGAGCAAGGTCCTCGACTGGGACGGCGAGAAGATCGACTTCGTCGACGCCGGTCTCACCTGGTTCGGCATGGGGTACAAGCGCCACGTCGGCAAGACCGACGACGGCAGCCACGACGCCCCGCGCGACGTGCTGTTCGGCACCGGCTCGGCGCTGTTCGTGCGCGCCGCGCTCTACCGCGAGCTCGGCGGGTTCGACGAGCGGTTCTTCATGTTCTACGAGGACGTCGACCTCGGCTGGCGGATGAACCTGCGCGGCTGGCGGGTCCGCTACGAGCCGGCGTCGCTCACGTTCCACCGCCACCACGCGTCGATGAGCTCGATCGACCACAGCCGCGAGCTGTACCTACTGGAGCGCAACGCGCTGGCGACGCTCTACAAGAACTTCTCCGACGAGACCCTCGCCCGCGTGCTGCCCGCCGCCCTCGCCCTGGTGGTGCGCCGGGCGACGGCGCGCGGCGAGATCGACGCGAAGCAGCTGGAGATCACCCGCCGGCCCGCGGACCCCGCGGACGACCGCGGGCCGGCCGAGATCCCGCGGAGCTCGCTCGCCGGGTTCCTCGCGATCGACCAGTTCGTCGAGATGATGCCGGCGCTGGCCGAGTCCCGCCGGGTCGAGCAGGCCTCCCGCCGGATGTCGGACGTCGACCTGGTGCCGCTGATGCGCAAGGCGCTGGAGCCCGCGTACGACATCCCCCGCTACCTGGTGGCGCACGACATCCTCGTCGAGGCGCTCGGCGTCGGCGAGGTGTTCGGCAGGCCGCGCAAGGTCCTGGTGATCACCGGTGACGCGATCTCGGAGCGGATGGCCGGTCCGGCGATCCGCGCGTGGCACATGGCGGACGTGCTGTCCGGCGAGCACGAGGTCCGGCTGATCACGACGAACCCGTTGTGCGACCCGCCCGACGCGCCGTTCACCATCGAGGGCGTCAAGCTCAAGCAGCTTCCGGAGAACGTCCGGTGGGCTGACGTGATCGTGCTGCAGGGCCACGCGCTGGAGATGGCGGCCGAGCTCAAGCAGCCGGGCTCCACCAAGATCGTGGTCTGCGACATCTACGACCCGATGCACCTGGAGCTGCTGGAGCAGGGCAAGGACGACAGCGACGAGAAGCGCGCCGCCGACCTGAAGAGCGTCACGCGGGTGCTGACGAACCAGCTCGAGCGCGGCGACTTCTTCCTGTGCGCGTCGGAACGGCAGCGGCACTTCTGGCTCGGCCACCTGGCGGCGCTGGGCCGGTTGACGCCCACGTTGTACGACAACGACCCGACCACCCAGTCGTTGCTCGGGATCGTCCCCTTCGGACTGTCGGGCAAGCCGCCGCAGCGCACCGGTCCCGCGATCAAGGGCGTGGTCCCCGGGGTGACCGACGAGGACAAGGTCGTCATCTGGGCCGGTGGCGTCTACAGCTGGTTCGACCCGCTGTCGCTGCTCCGCGCGATGGACCGCCTGCGGCGGCGGCAGCCGTCGGCGAAGCTGTACTTCCTCGGCATGAAGCACCCGAACCCCGAGGTCCCGGACATGGACATCGCCGGCCGGACGCGGTCCCTGTCCGCGTCGCTGGGGCTGACCGGCGAGAACGTGTTCTTCAACGACGGGTGGGTGCCCTACACCGAGCGGCAGAACTGGCTGCTCGACGCGAACTGCGGTGTCACCACGCACTACGAGCACGTGGAGACCACGTTCGCGTTCCGCACGCGGGTGCTCGACTACCTGTGGGCGGGGCTGCCGATCGTCACGACGTCCGGCGACTCGTTCGCCGACCTGGTGCAGCGCGAGGGCCTGGGCGTGGTCGTGCCGCCGGAGGACCCGGAGGCGCTGGCGGACGCGCTGGAGAAGGTGCTCTACGACGAGGAGTTCGCGGCCGGGTGCCGCGAGCGCATCGCCGTCGTCCGCGAGCGGTTCACCTGGGAGACGGCGCTCGCGCCGCTGGTGGAGTTCTGCCGCAACCCCAGGCCCGCCGCGGACCGCCTGTCGGGCTCGGCGCCGATGGTGCGCACGCCGGGGCTGAGCACGGCGGAGAAGGTGAAGCGGGACCTGCGGCTGGTGCGCGAGTACCTGGACGCGGGCGGCCCGACCGAGTTGGCCAAGCGGGCGACGGGGCGTCTGCGCAAGATCGCACGTGGTGGCAGGTAGATGGCGAGATCCCCGAAACCCCTCAAGGTGCTGCTCGACGGCACCCCCCTGCTCGGCCTTCGCACCGGGATCGGCCGCTACACGGCCGCACTGGCAGAAGAGCTCGCGTCCATGCCGGAAGAGGTGGACGTGCGGGCGGTGGCCTTCACCCTGCGCGGCTGGCGCGCGTTGCGGACGGTGCTGCCGCACGACGTCACCGCCCGCGGCCTGCCGGTGTCGGCACGGGCGCTGCGCCGGATGTGGCTGAACGTGCCCTTCCCCCCGGTGGAGGCGCTCGCCGGGTTCACCGACGTCATGCACGCCACGAACTTCGTGCTGCCGCCGACGGTGCGGGCCGGTCGCGTGGTCACGATCCACGACCTCGCCTTCCTGGACGCACCGGGCGACCTGCCGCCGTCGGACCGCCGGCTGCCGGAGCTCGTGCGGCTGTCCGCCCAGCGCGCGGACGTGATCTGCACGCCGACCGCGGCCGTGGCCTCCGTGGTGGCCGACCGGTTCTCGGTGCCGCTGGAGAAGGTCGTGGTGACACCGCTCGGGGTGGATCCCGCCTGGTTCGCGTCCCGGCCGCCGTCGCCGACGTTGCGCGGACGGCTGGGGCTGCCGTCGGAGTACCTGCTGTTCGTGGGCGCGGACGGGCCCCGCAAGGGCCTCGAGTACCTCGTCGAGGCGCACAGGTCCGATCCTTCGCTGCCGCCCCTGGTGATCGTGGGGCCCGGCCGGTCCGGTGTGGACGGCCGGGTGCTGCGCACCGGGTACCTGTCGGACGTGCACCTGCGGTCCGTCGTCGCCGGCGCCACGGCGTTGGTGCTGCCGTCGCGGGACGAGGGCTTCGGGCTGCCGGTGCTGGAGGCGTTGGCCTGCAACGTGCCCGTGGTGTGCTCGGACGTGCCCGCGTTGCGCGAGGTCGCCGGCGGGCACGCCCTGCACGTCCCGGTCGGGGACGTCGAGGCACTGGCCGTCGGGCTGGCCCAGGCCGTCGCGGCCCCGGCCACGCCGGAGACCCAGGCCGAGCGGCGGGCGCACGCGTCCGGCTTCACCTGGCGGCGGTGCGCCGAGAAGACGGTCGAGGCCTACCGGCGGAGCCGGGCCTGAGGCCGCGCCCGCCGGAGGTCGCACTCACCGGAGGGCGCCGGGAAAACCCGGCGCCCCAACGGCTTCACCGAGATCGCGGCCTCGGCTGCTGCTTGTCGAGCTGGCTCATCGACACCTGCCGCGAACCCGTCACGACGGCGACGCACCTGAGGAAGCGCTGCCGATCGGAATCCGCTGTCGCGGGCCGCTGAGGAGTGCGCCCGGAATCAAACATGCCGAACAGGTTCTCGCACGAGGTACGGCCGTGCCAGACCGGTCACTCCAATGGCGCAGCACCGGTACGAGGAGCGACGACGCCGGCGGCGAAAGCCTCCGAAAGGGCGCTGCGCCAGTGCGGCAAGGGGCGCAGTCCCGCTGCTTCCCACGCCGCGCCCGACAGCACCGAGTAGGCGGGCCGCGGAGCAGGGCGCGGGAAGTCGGCCGTGGTGCAGGGCTGCACGCGGGCCGGGTCGGCGCCCAGCTCCTCGAAGATCGCCTGCGCGAAGCCGAACCACGTCGTCTCGCCCCCGCCGGTCGCGTGCAGCAGCCGCGTGGCGGGCAGCACCGAGGAGAGCTCGAGGAGCCCGGCGGCGAGGTCCCGCGACCACGTCGGCGAACCGACCTGGTCGTCCACAACGGACAGCGACGGACGCGAGGACTCCAGAGCCGCCATCGTCTTCACGAAGTTCGAGCCGTGCACGCCGTACACCCACGCGGTGCGCACGACCCAGCCGCCCGCCTCCAGCACACGGCGTTCGCCTTCGAGCTTCGTGCGGCCGTACGCGGACTTCGGGCCGACAGGATCGGTCGGCTCGTACGGCCGCGTCGCGTCGCCGGAGAACACGTAGTCCGTCGAGACGTGGATCAGCGGAATGCCAAGGGAAGCACACGCCTCGGCGAGCAGACCCGGTCCCACGGCGTTCACCTCGAACGCGCGCGACTCGTCGGTCTCGGCCGCGTCGACGGCGGTGTACGCGGCGCAGTTGATGACCGCGGACGCACCGGCGAGGTCAGCGGCGGTGACAGAGGTCACGTCCAGCTCGGCGGACGACACCGCGCGCACGGACGGGGAAAGGGCAGCGAGGTCCTGGCCGAGCTGGCCGCGACCGCCGGGAACGAGGATCACCGCTCAGCCCTTCGCCAACTGGGCGCGCTCCTTGAGCGGCTCCCACCAGGCGCGGTTCTCGCGGTACCACTCGACGGTGTCGGCGAGACCGACCTCGAAGTCGACCTGCGGCGCGTAGCCCAGCTCGGACGAGATCTTGGAGATGTCGACCGAGTAGCGGCGGTCGTGGCCCTTGCGGTCCTGCACCGGCTCGACGGCCGACCAGTCGCGGCCCGTGGCGGCCAGCAGCCGCTCGGTCAGCTCGCGGTTGGTGAGCTCGGTGCCGCCACCGATGTTGTAGATCTCACCCGGCCGGCCGCCCTCGGCGACGAGCTGGATGCCGCGGCAGTGGTCGGCCACGTGCAGCCAGTCGCGCACGTTCAGGCCGTCGCCGTAGAGCGGCACCTTCTTGCCGTCGATCAGGTTGGTGACGAAGAGCGGGATGACCTTCTCCGGGAACTGGTACGGCCCGTAGTTGTTCGAACACCGCGTGATGCTGACCGGCAGGCCGTGGGTGCGGTGGAACGCGCGCGCCAGCAGGTCCGAGGAGGCCTTCGAGGCCGAGTACGGCGAGTTCGGCTCCAGGATGTGCGACTCCGACCAGGAGCCGTCCTCGATCGAGCCGTAGACCTCGTCCGTGGACACGTGCACGAACCGGCCGACACCGGCGTTGAGCGCACCCTGGAGGAGGGTCTGCGTGCCGAGCACGTTGGTGAGGACGAAGTCGGCCGATCCCGTGATGGACCGGTCGACGTGCGACTCGGCGGCGAAGTGCACCACGACGTCGACGCCGCGCATCTGCTCCGCGACCACCTCGGCGTCGCAGATGTCGCCGCGCACGAACTCGAACTTGCCGGCGACCGGCGCGAGGTTGGTCTCGCTGCCCGCGTAGGTGAGCTTGTCGAGCACCACCACTTCGGCTCCCGCGAAGGCCGGGTACGACCCGCTCACCAACTCCCGCACGTAGTGCGAGCCGATGAACCCGGCCCCACCAGTCACCAGTACGCGCATGCCATTTCCTCTCGTGATGTCGCTGCCCGCAGTCTGTCACATACCCGATTCCTGCAACCCACAGCAACGTCACGTCGTGTGTCCTATAAACGGCTAAACTCGGTGTGGTGGGGGAGGAAACGACGGTGGAGGGCAGAAGTCTGCCGGTCAGGGCGGAGGGGCCCCGGCCGACGGCTTTCCGCGCGTTCCTGGTGACCGGGAGGGTCTTCGTCTCCCTCGTCTCGGCCGCTGTGCTCCTGATCACGTCCTACGGCTGGGGAAAGCTGCGGGCGGCCGACAACGGCATCGTCAAGACCGAGGTCATCTCCGAGGAGCTCACCCGGCAGGGGCCCAAGCCGCTCGACGGTGCCGTCGACATCCTCCTGGTCGGTCTCGACAGCCGCACGGACGCGCAGGGCAACCCGCTGTCGGAGGAAGCGCTGGCACTGCTCAACGGCGGGTACTCCGACGGCGAGCAGAACACCGACACGGTGATCCTCGTGCACATCCCGGTGGACGGCACGCGCGCGGTCGCGATCTCGTTCCCGCGCGACTCCTACGTCGAGATCGCGGACGGGTTCGGCAAGCACAAGCTCAACTCGGCGTTCGCCCGCCAGCGCAACACCGTCGACCAGCAACTGCGCTCACAGGGCGTGACGGACGAGCAGCGGATCCGCACCGAGTCGATGGCCGCCGGCCGCAAGACGCTGATCAAGACGATCGAGGACCTGTCCGGCGGGGCGGTGCGCGTCGACCGCTACGCCGAGGTCAACCTGGCGAGCTTCTACGAGGTCACCAAGGCCATCGGCGGCGTGGAGGTGTGCGTCCGGGAACCCACGTCCGACAGCGACTCCGGCGCGAACTTCCGCGCGGGCCAGCAGACCATCGAGGGCGCGGCGGCGCTGTCGTTCGTGCGCCAGCGCAAGGGCCTGCCGAACGGCGACCTCGACCGGGTGGTGCGGCAGCAGGCGTTCATCGGCGCGCTGGCCAAGAAGGTGCTGTCGAGCGGCACGCTGACGGACCCGGCCAAGCTCAACGGGCTGGTCGAGGCCGTGCAGAAGTCGGTGGTCCTCAGCGCCGGGTGGGACGTCACCACGTTCGCCGAGCAGATGCAGGGCCTGGTGGGCGGCAACTTCGAGTTCCGCACCATCCCCGTGGGTGAGCCGACGGACACCTACAGCGACGGCAACGTGCTGCCGGTCAACGCCGCGGAGGTGCGCAGGTTCCTGACCACCCTCGCCGCCGAGAAGCCGTCGGCGAGCAGCTCGCCGACCGCCACCACCACGGTGAACGCGCCGCCGAACTCGTCGATCACGGTGCAGGTCCTCAACGCGGCGAACGTTCAGGGTCTCGCGAACCAGGTGCTGACCACGTTGGCAGCCAAGGGGTTCAAGCGCGGCCCGGTCGGGTCGGCGCAGCAGACCAGCGACACCACCGTCGTTCGGCACGCGCCCGGCGAGGAGGGGTCCGGCCGCAAGGTCGCGGCGGAGCTGGGGCCGAACGTCCTGGTCGAGGAGGACGCGTCCGTCCGAACCGGACAGGTGCAGGTCTTCGTCGGAACGGACTACCGGACTCCCACCGACGACTCGGAGGACGTCGATCCGCAGGGCGTCCCCGCCACCTCCTCGGCCGGGACGAGCAGCACCCCGCCGATCACGGCCGGCGGTCTGGTCTGCGTGAACTGAACCCCCGGTGTGAGCTGAACCCCGGCGTAACGGGCTTCCGATAGTTACGCTGGGAGAGCAGATCCAGCACCTGGAGGACCGACGTTGACCGCCGCCGCACGCGCGAAGAAGACCGCACTGGTCGCCGGCCGCACGGTCGTCGCGCTCGTCGCCGTGACAACGCTGGCGTTCTCGGGCTACTTCTGGACGGCCCTGCGGCTGGTCAAGCAGAACACCAACACCACGCAGATCCTGGAAGTGCTGGAGGACATCCCGAACTCGCCGCCCGCCGAGGACGGCGCGATCGACATCCTGCTGGTCGGCAGCGACAGCCGGACCGACGCGCAGGGTCGCCCGCTGCCCGCGGACGTGCTGCGCAAACTGCGCACCGAGGGCACCGACACGGTGAACACGGACACGATCATCGTGATGCGCGTCCCACGCGACGGGAGCAAGGCGAGCGCGATCTCGATCCCGCGCGACACCTACGTCCCGATCGCGGGCTTCCGCGAGGACAAGATCAATTCGGCGTACGGCGCGGTGAAGTACCTCACCGCGGAACGGTTGCGGGCCGAGGGCGTGCGCGACCAGGAGGAGCGGGAGCGCAAGTCCGACGAGGCCGGGCGCAAGGCGCTGGTGCAGGCGGTGCAGGACCTCACCGGGATGCGCGTCGACCACTACGCGGAGATCAACCTCTACGGCTTCTACCTGCTGACCCAGGTCATCGGCGGCGTGCGGGTGTGCCTGAAGGCCGGCACGTCGGACCCGAACTCCGGCGCGAACTTCCGCGCCGGCGAGCAGGTGGTCTCCGGGGGCGACGCGTTGTCGTTCGTGCGGCAGCGGAACATGCCCGGTGGCGACCTGGGCCGCATCGCGCGGCAGCAGGTGTTCATGTCGCAGGCGATGAAGCAGCTGCTGTCCGCGGGCACGTTCACCGACCCCGGCAAGATGAACGGCCTGCTGGACGCGGTGTCGAAGTCCGTCGTCGTGGACGAGAAGCTCGACCTCACCACGCTGGCGGCCCAGGCGCAGGGCCTCGCGTCGGGCAACGTGGAGTTCGCCACGATCCCGGTGACGAGCATCGACGCCCGCAACGAGCGCGGCCAGAGCGTGGTCACGGTCGACCGCGAGGCGGTGCAGGCCTGGGTGGCGCGGCTCATCGGCGAGACGCCCAAGGCGGCGCCGTCGACGACGACCCCCACCTCACCGGCGCGGTTCGGTCCTGGGAAGCTGCTCTCGCTGGACGGCTCCCCCGCCGTCGCCACAGCAGCCCGACAGGACGTGCCCTGCGTCGACTAGGAGTGCCGCGTGAGCGTGACCGAGATCCTCTTCGCGCCGTTGCTGACGGCCGCTCCAGGGCGTCCGCTGATCACGCACTACGACGACGCGACCGGGTCGCGGATCGAGCTGTCCCGCGCGACGGCGAAGAACTGGGCCGCGAAGACGGCGAACTGGCTGCGCGACGAGCACGACGTCGAACCGGGTGACCCGGTGGCGGTGCTGCTGCCCGCGCACTGGCAGACCGCGGGCCTGCTGCTCGGCGCGTGGTGGTGCGGCGCCCACGTGGTCGGCGCGGACGTGGCGGCGAAGGTCGCCGTGGTGCCGCCCGGCGGCACGGCGGACGCGGACGTCGTGGCCGTGGCCTCGCTGCACCCGATGGGCGCGAGCTCCGGCGCCCCGGTCGACTACTCCGACGACGTGCGCCTGCACGGCGACGACTTCACGCCGTGGGAACCGGTTCCCGGCTCCACCCCGGCCCTGTCCGGGTCCACCGTGGACGAGGTGGTCGCGCGGGCGCGCGAGCTCGGCGCGGAGCTGGGCGGCGAGCCGCGCGTGCTGTCCACTGTGGAGTGGGACACGCCCTCCGCCGTGCTGGAGGGGTTCCTGGCCGTGCTGGCGGCCGGTGGTTCGCTGGTGCAGGTGAGCAATCCCGACGCGGGCCGGATGGCCGCGCGCCGGGAGGTGGAGAAGGTGACCAGGGAGATCACGCGGCAGCGGGGTTGAGCACCTTGTTGTTCTTGAACAGCACGCGGTCCAGCGCGTAGGCGCCACCGTTGAAGCCGAGGGCGAGCGCGGCCGCGCCGAGCGCGATGACCAGCTCGGCGCCGCCCTCGCCGATCAGGCCGTTCGGCAGGTGGACGATGATCCACGCACCGGCCATGGTGAAGGCCAGCAGCACGCCGACGACCGGCAGCGCGACCCCGAGGATCAGCGCGAGGCCACCCGCGAGCTCGACGGACGCGGTGAACCACGCGGAGATCGTGGGCAGCGGAACGCCCATCTTGTCGAACGACCCCGCCGTGCCCGCCATGCCGAACTGGGTGAACTTCTGCCAGCCGTGCGCGATGAAGATGACACCGACGGCGATGCGCCCGATGAGTGCGGCCACGTCCTTGACCATGGTCATGTTCCCCGATCCTGTCGTCTGGCTGTCGGTCGTTCAATTCCGAACCAAAACCTAGTGCAGGTTTGAACGACCTCATGATTTCGACAGGAACCGCACAGGAAGTCATTAGGTTCGCAGGTCCGCGGCGTGCACCGGCCTGAACGCCCGCAGGCCCCCGCCGGCGTCGGCGAGGGCCTGGGGTCGTCGTTCCGGGGGCCGGACCTAGGCGGTGGTCAGCTGCTGCACGGTCCAGCGCTGGTTGGTCTGGCCGTTGCCGTCGCTCTGCACCACGAGGGAACCGTTGACGGTCCTGCGCCACTCCACGTCGGCGAACTTGGCGGTGAGCACGCTCACCAGGCCGACGCTGCCGTTGTCGCCCTCGATGAACACCCACTGCTGCGTGCCGCCGTAGTGGCACGAGTACTGGATCAGCGGGGTGCCGATCTCGATGCTGCCGTGGCGGACGTCGAGGCACTTGCCGGAGACCTTGTTCTTCAGCCCGTACTTCTTGTCACCGAGGTCGACCAGGGTCCACGTCATCTTGTCGCCGCCGACGCAGTCCCAGATCTCGGTGCCGGCGAAGTCGCCGAGCGCACCCTGGCCCGGCGTGTCCCACAGGCCCGCGACCTGGAGGCAGCGGCCGGACTCGACGCCCTTCAACCGGATCGTGCCCGGCGTCATCTGCTTGGTCCACGAGACGTGGCTCGGGTCGATGATCCGCCACTGCTGGTTGATCGCGTTGGTGTTGGTGTACTGCACGACCAGGGTGGCGTTGGCGGTGCCGTTGTCCGCCGCCGTGGCGAACCTGCCGGTGGCGATGTTGCGGAGCTGGAAGGTGCCGTTGGCGTTCTCGAGGAACTCCCACCGCTGGCCCGGCTGCTCGCCGCAGGTGTTCTGGACGACCTGGTCGCCGCTGACGTCCAGGCACAGCTTGGAGGCGAGGTTCAGCAACTGGTACTGCCCCTCCGACTTCCAGCGCAGCTCCCAGACCTGCTTGGGGCCGCGCAGGCAGTCCCACAGCTCGGTGCCGGCACCGGGAGCGTTGGCGCCCTGGCCGGGGGTGTCCCACAGGCCCGCGACCTGGAGGCAGCGGCCGGACTGGGTGCCCTGGAGCTCGATCACGCGGTTGGCCGCCGGCTTGATCAGGTCCTTTTTCGCGGCCACGTGCTGACCGGTGTTGAGGAACTCGTCGTAGGCGATCTTCGTGCCGGCCGCCAGCGCGGCGCGGGCGGCCGCGACGAGGTTCGGCTGGTAGCCGTCGGCGACCGCCTTGTCCAGGACCACGCGGATCTGGCGCTCCGCCTCGATCTTGTCGAGCCGGTCCTGCTCGTCCACATCGGCCTTGTGCGCCGCGTGCACGCCGGTGAAGATGAACTCCTTCCACACCAACGGATCACGGCTCTCGTAGGCGATCTGCGCCTTCGCCTTCACCTGCGCGCCCTTGGTGCGCTTGATGATCTCGTAGATGAACTCGCGGTCGGGGAGGTTCTTCAGGTCCTCGGTCGCCGTCGTCTGCGTCGCCGCGGCCCAGGCCTGCTCCTTGGCCTTGCGGTTCGCCTCGCGCTCCAGGCGTTCGCGCTCCAGGCGTTCCGCTTCCTCGATCTTGCGCTGCTTGTCGATGCGGGACGCGACGTAGATGCCGTTGACCACGAACTCCTGGCGCTGTTCGTCGGTCGAGCCGGTCCGCAGGACGTTGGCGGCGCCCTTCTTGACGTCGCTGCCCTCCTCCGCGCGCTCCCAGAGCTTGAAGACGAAGTTCTCCAGCGAGCCGTCGAGCACCGCCTGCGTGACGTCGGTCCAGCCGATCTCCGCCGCGGCGGCGAGGCGCTGGCGGTCGCGCTCGGCCTTCTTGCCCGCCTCGATCTGGTCGAGAACGCTCGCGTCGAAAATGCCCGCGGTGATGAACCGGTAGCAGGCGTTCTCGTCCGCGGTGTTGGTGAACGCCGCGAGCGCGGCGGACTTGATGTTGCTGCCTTCCCGCGCCTTCTGCCACAACGTGATGACGAAGTTCTTGTCCGTCATCACCGCCATTTCCGGCGTGAGGATGATGCTGAGCTCGCGGGCCGCCCTCTCGCGCTGCTCCGTCGTGGACTCCTGCGCGGCCTCCGCGACCGCCGCGCTGTCCGAGGTGGTGGTGGGCGCGGCCGTTGCGACCGGCGCGGTGACGGCACCGCTCGCCAAAGTGGCCGCTACCGCGAGCGCTGCGATCGCGCGCATGCCGCGGCCGGCCAGAGTGGATCTGGACAAGTGAATCCCCCAAGATTCATCAAGTTGTCGGCATCGCCCCAGTAACCCCCGAAATTGGATGCCGAGGCGGACTCTAAGCGCGCTCTCTCGAAAACCGCAACCGGTGTGAGCTGGAACACACTGGGCCGAACGGACGCGCATTGACATGCGTGTTAGGAAAACGTCGAGCACTTTTGCTCATTGATTGTCACTGGGGTTCTGGGGGAACACATGGGGCGTCATACGCTCATGCGCGCGGTCTTGGGGGCCGCGCTCACGGTGGGAGCGGCCATATCGGCCACCACTCCCGCTGCCCTCGCCGGCACGACGACGACGGCGGCGGACCAGGTCGACCTGGCCTCGTTCCGGCGCGACTTCGTCATGAGGCTGGCGTTGCGGGACGCGATGCCGGAGGTCCGAGCGGAAGCCTGGAACGCGTTGCGCGGCAACGCGGACGAGGCGGCCCTCGCGGACTTCCTGGCCGTCGGGTACCCGAACGCCAAGGCGCGGGCAGCACAACGGATCGATCGGAACTACCGGTACGTCAAGCGCGTCAACGACTTCTCGTTGCCGGGCAGCGCCGTGCGGGCGACATCGGCGGTGGCACTGGCGGGCACGCCGGCGGCGCAGACCGAGTACGTCCAAACAGGACACGCGAAGGCGCAGGAGCTCGACCGCCTGAACAACAACAGGTACGAGGAGAAGCTCGCGCGGATGGCGCAGGAGGACCACGCCTACGTCGCCGAGCTCGCCGAGGACGATCCCGGCACCCAGGTCCGCGCGGCGGCGAACCGCGCGCTGTCCTCGGGGGACGAGACCGCGATCGGCTTGTTCTTCAAGTACTACTGGGGAATCGCCGCCGATCTCGACGACGAGGTGTTCCGCCGGGTCACCTCCGACCAGAACGACGTCTGGCACAGCAGGATCCGCCTGCTGACCGAGACGGCCCTCGCCGCGGAGAAGGCCGAGCGCGAGTCGAGCGGCGAGCTGGCCCGCAAGTCGCGGGCGGACGCGATCGCGGCGTGGCGCCAGATCGAGGGCCAGGCCGGTCAGTCCTCTGTGGACTGGGACGCGGAGAGGGTCACGGCCGACCGGCAGGCGGCGAACTGGGCGTCGGTCGCGGAGCACGCGCGCGCGGCGCAGACCGAACAGGACTGGGCGGCTGTGCTCGCTCGCGCCGGCCAGGGCAGCACGTCCTGGGCGGAAGAGGCCGAGTGGGCGTTGCAGCAGGCCAACACGTGGCGAGCCATCGCCGCACAAGCACGCGTCAACGCCCTCGCGGCGCTCGACCGTGACCGGGGGGACAGCTAACACGATGCGCACAAGACAACCCAGCGCCGCCACCACGTGGCGGCGCCGGTCGATCGCGGCCGTCATCATCTCGGTGCTGCTGGCACTGGCGGGCGGGAACCTTCCCGCCAACGCCGCCGCACAGCGGCCCGCACCGGTGCTCCAGCAGCAGTCCCCGGCGACCGAGCCGGTGGACGAGGAGCACGAGTTCTACCGGCAGCTCGTGCGGGACATCGCCGACCACGCCGAGGACGTCGAGGTCCGCGACGCGGCCGCGGCCGCCCTCGCCGCCGGCACCAAGGAGAGGCTGATCTGGTTCCTCGACCACGGTGAGACCGAGGCGAGGGCCAAGGCGGCGGAGCGCAAGCGCGCCGAGGCGGCGGAGAACCGCCGCAAGGTCGAGGAGTGGGCGCGCACCGGCGGCCCGAACGTCAAGGCGGGCGCGCAGGCCGCGCTGACCGCGGGCGACCAGGCGATCAGGGACTTCGTGGCGTACGGCTACGAGATCGCGTTGAAGCAGGACAAGCAGCAGGCCGAGGACGACAAGGCCGAACGGGACCGCGTCATCGCCCGTGTCCGCGACATGGTCGACCACGGCGGACCGCAGGTGAAGCTCGAGGGCGAGGCGTTGCTGATCCGCGGCGACTACGCCCTGATCCGCGAGTTCTACCTGACCGGCTACGCCGAGGCGAACCGGCGTGACGCCGCGTTCAAGGCGACCATCGAGCAGGCGCTGGCCGACCGCAACAACGCGATCACCGAGCTCACCGCGCTCGCCCGGCGCAGCGAGGCGGCCGCGAACGCGCGGGCGGAGATCCTGCGGTCCAACATCACCGCGGTCAAGGCGCTCGACGACGGCACGATGGCCATGAACATGGCTGCCAAGGCCGCCCACCGCGCCGACCAGATCCTGCAGGAGGACAAGCCCGGCAGGGCGCACGGGCAGAAGGGCCGCAACGCCGACCTCGACGCGCTGCGCGCCGAGGCCACCCGGTACGCCGAGTCCGGCGCCAGGGCGTCGCTCAGCGCGGCGGAAGCGACCGCGCAGGCCCAGAACGCGGCCGTGCGGCTGATCGACACCGGCATGACCAACGGCCTGGACTGGGCCAAGGTCACCATCGCGATCGGTGGTGCGGTCGAGGCGGCGGCGAAGGCGGCGGAGACCGCGCAGCACGCCACCGAGGCCACTCTCGCGGACAGCCGCGCGCTGGACGCGAACGCCGGTGCGCAGGAGCACGCCGACAACGCCAGGAAGTACCGCGAGGAGGCCGAGCGGCAGGCGTTGCAGGCCGCGAGCCTCGCGGAGGCGGCGCGCAAGCAGCAGGAGATCGCGATCGGGTCGCGGGACCGGGCGGCCCAGCAGAAGGTGGCCGCGCAGAACGCGGCCGCCAGGGCTCGCCAGCACGCGGTCAACGCGCGCAACCACCGGCTCACCGCGCAGTCGGCCGCGTCGAACGCGGTCAGCAAGGCGCAGTCGGCGGTCAAGGCGCACGGCGACGCGGTCGCCGCGAGCGTGCGGGAGCAGGCGGCGATCGACGCCGCGGCGGCGACCGGGCGTGAGCTCAAGACGGCCACCTCGGTCTGCTTCGGCAAGGTCACCTTCGCCGAGCAGGTCGAGGGCGCGCTGCGGACCGCCAGGGAAGAGGCGATCAAGCAGGGCAAGGACGCCGACGAGGCGACGAAGGACATCGCCGAGGCGGCGGGCAGGGCCCGTGCCGACGCCAACGCCGCCGAGGCGTGGGCCGGACGTGCCCGTGCCGCCGCCTCGGCGGCGAACGCGGAAGCCCAGCGCGCGGCCTCAGCCGCCCGCACGGCCCGTGCGGCCGCAACCCGTGCCGACCAGGAGGCCGTGACCGCGCGCCGGGCCGCCGACGAGGCGAACCGGCTCGCGATCGACGCCGCCAACGTCGCCATCGCGACGCAGGCGTCCGCGGACCAGACCCGGTTCGAGGCGGAGGCCACCGTCGCCGAGGCCAACGCGGCGGTGTGGCAGTCGTCCATCGCCGACAGGGCGTCCGCCGCTGCCGCCGCGTCCGCGTCGATGATCATCGACCCGGCGCGGATGGCCGAGGTGATCGCCCGGCCCTACGCGGGGATAAACGGTGACGCGCGGCGGGCGCTGGAGACGGCCGCCAGGGCGTTGCTGATCGGTGAGGAGCAGTCCCGTTCCGCGCGGGAGAAGGCGGAGGAGGCGGCTCGCGCGGCCACGGCGGCGCAGCAGGCGGCCGACCGGGCCATCGCCGACGTCAAGCCCGCGTACGAGGCCGCGGCCCGTGCCGCGCACTCGGCGAACGAGGCCGCGCAGCACGCGGTCGCCGCGCACAACGCGGCGAACGAGGCCGCCCAGCACGCGGCGGGCGCGCACTCCGCAGCCACCTCGGCGGCGCAGCACGCGTCGTCGGCCCGGTCCGACGCCGTCGGCGCGGGCAACGCCGCCGCGGTCGCGTCGAGCGCCGCGCAGTCCGCGGGCCAGGCGGCGGCCGCCGCCGAGGCGATCCACCAGTGGGCGATCAAGGCCACGGCCGCGATCCACGCGTTCGCCGACCAGGTCGGCACCCACCTCGACCAGTTCCTCGACGCGAAGAAGCGGGCGGAGGAGGCGCGGCAGCTCGCGAGGGACCAGGCGCAGCGCAAGGAGGACGAGCTCAACGCCGAGTTCAAGGCCGGCGCCGCCGGCGTGCTCTCGTGCAAGATCAACACGTCGCTGCCCGCGTGCCAGGAGCTGCTGCGCAAGACCGGTGACGCGATCGGCAGGGGTCTCGACGCCGCCGGCGACTACGCCAGGGACGCCATCCTCTGCCACGGCGGCGACGCGGACGCCTGCACCAGGTTCGCGGACGCCTCGAAGAAGATCCAGAACTTCGCGATCGAGGCCGCGCACGGTTTCGCCGAGGGCGCGGTGAACACCTGGAACGGCATCGTGAAGCTCGCCGAGTGCGGCGTGCAGGCCAAGGTCCAGGCGGCCACCCCGGCGTGCGCCGAGATCTGGGCGGGGATCAAGGACCTCACCGAGAACCCGTACAAGCTGATCCACCTCGACGTCTGGCACGACAACCCGGGCAAGGCGTTCGGGCTGATCACGTTCGACGTCGTGGCGGTCGCGGTGACCACCCCGCTCGGCGGCAGCGGTGGCGCTCTGTCCAAGGCGATCGGCGTCGTCGCCGCGGGGATCACCAAGACGACGGCGGCTCTCGCCGGCGGTCTCGGCAAGTTCACCAGCTTCGTCGTGAAGCTCGCGGACGACATCCCGTTGCCGAGCAAGCTGCCCGGCGACATGGGCGAGATCATCAACCTGTCCGTGCGGGTGGAGAACGGCGTCGCCAAGCTGGACGGCGCGGTCACGGTGATCGACGGCAGGCTCTACCGGCTGGAGTCGATCACGTTGCGGGCCGAGGGCGACCTCTCCCGGCTGGAGGGCGCGATCGCCCGCATCGAGCCGAAGAACGGTCTCGAGCTCAAGCTGACCATCGAGAACGGCGTGGCGAGGCTCGAGAACGCGACGTTCAGGTTCGAGCAGATGGACAAGCTCCCGCCGCCCAAGCCGCTCACCCCGCCGAAGGGCGTCGTCAAGGACGGCGTCTGGACGATGGAGGAGTTCGGCCAGACGCTCAGGCTGGAGAAGGTCCACAACGACGCCGTCGACGCGTTCCGCGCCAAGGCGGTCGACGCGGAGTCCAGGATCACCCCGCGGTTGCAGGACGTGGTGGGGAGGATCAGGAACGACCTCCCCAGCGTGGACCTGGAGGGCCTCGCGCACAGCGTCAAGGGCGCCGACTCGCTCAAGCGCAAGGTCGTCGACAAGCTGACCAAGAACCCGGACATCGGCGCCGTGCTCGGCGACGTCAAGGACGCCGTCCGGTACACGATGGTGGCCGACGACGCCGCCTACGTCGCCGCCGTCGAACGGGGCATCGCCGCCCTGGAGGCCAAGGGGTTCGTGAAGCTCGAGGTCAAGAACTCCTGGCTGCAGAACAGGTACGTCGACAAGTACCGCGGGATCAACAGCGTCTGGAAGGACCCGGCGACCGGTCAGGTCTTCGAGTTCCAGTTCCACACGCCGAAGAGCCTGGCCGCCAAGACGGTCGAGCACCCGTGGTACGAGCTGCACCGCGTGCCCGGCACGACCCAGCTGGAGATCGACCACGCCATCGCGCAGGCCGAGCTCATCTTCGCCGACGTGCCGTTCCCGACCGGGGCCGTGCGGATTCCCGAGTTCGGCCAGTAGATTGGACTTCCATGAGCTACCGGTACTTCGCGATCGTCACGGACGCGCACCCGGCGGAGGACCCGTTCTTCGTCGTGCGCGTGGGTGGCGAGACGGAGGAGTTCTTCTCCACCGCGCTGCGGTGGGAGCGGTCGGACGCGTTGTACCGCATCGAGTCCGGGCGTGAGCACTGGAAGGCCGTGCCGATCGGCGAGGAGCAGGGCGTGGGCTTCGAAGAGGTCCAGGCCCGGCGGGTAGCCGCGGCGCGGAAGTCCTGATCGACGCGCGGGCCGGGGTCGCGTTCACCGCGACCCCGGCCCGTCGCTACTTGCGGAGCCCGACGCCCGCGCCCGAGGCGTTCGTGAGCCTCAGCGCCTGACCGTCCACTTCGTACTCGACCTGGCCGCTGAGCGCATCGGTCACCGCCTTCTCGACGGCCATCTCGTCCGGACCGCACGCCTTGTCCGTGAGGACGACCCGCTCGAACGTGAGCGTCTGCCCGGACTTGCGGTACTGCGCCGTGCCCGCGTTGCACCCGGCCGACACCTCGACCCGGTCCGGCCCGAACACCAGCGTCGCGACGACTCCGCCCGGCACCGAGGACGCCGCGTCACCGGTGATCAGCGTGTCGACCGTCCACGCGCCGCCCTCCAGCGCGGCGGGCACCTCCCGCGCCAGCACGATCTCCGCGCCCGAACCGGTGACCACGAGGGTCGTGCCGTCCACGCGCCAGGACGGGCCGGCGCCGAGGAGCCCCGCGAGCCAGTCGTCCTGCGCGTGCAGCTCGGGCCTGGGACAGCCCATCGCGGTCACGCTGAGATCGGTCACCGCGAGCTTGCCGCCGTCGAGCGAGACGGGGCCCTGCATCTGGTTGCAGCCGGCCCGCGCGAGCAGCCGTCCGTCGTCGGTGAACCTCAGCTCCACCGAGGTGCCCTCGACGAGGGCCCGCGGCGCGCCCTGCTCGGTGACGGACGTGGAGTGGAACGTCTTGCCCACCACCTCACCCCCTCCTCCCGAGGGCGTGGTCCCGCACGCGGCGGCCAGCAGGGCGACGGCGACGGCGACGACGAGAAGTCGGTGGCTCATGCGGTGAGGACGGAACACGCCGCCTTCCTGGTTGCCCGGGGTTGACACCGGCACGCCGATGCGGCTTACTTAACCCAGAGGTTAGATAACCGATCGGTTAGGTAAGAGATGGACCAGCTGAGCGCCACCTTCGCCGCACTGGCGGATCCGACGCGCCGGGCGATCCTCGCGCGGCTCACCGAGGGTCCGGCGACGGTGAAGGAGCTCTCCGAGCCGTTCGACATCAGCGGCCCGGCGATCTCCAAACACCTGCGCGTGCTGGAGAAGGCAGGTCTGATCACCCGTGGCAGGGAGGCCCAGTGGCGACCCTGCCAGCTCGACGCGACACCGCTGAAGGAGGTCGCCGTGTGGGCTGAGAACTACCGCCGCTTCTGGGATGCGAGCTACGCACGCCTGGACGCGCTCTTGACCGAGATGAAGGAGACAGAGCAATGACCACCACCAAGTTCGGCACCGTCGTGACGCTCCCGTCCGACACCGAGATCGCGATGTCCCGCACCTTCGACGCTCCCGCGGCGCTCGTGTGGAAGGCGTTCACCGAGCCCGCGCTGCTCAGGCGCTGGCTGCTCGGACCCGACGGCTGGGAGATGCCGATCTGCGAGGTCGACCTGCGCGTGGGCGGCAAGTGGCGGTACGGCTGGGCGCAGCCGGACGGCTCAGGCGCCTTCGAGATGCACGGCGAGTACACCGAGGTCACGCCTCACTCGCGCATCGCGAACACCGAGCACTTCGAGGACAACCCGCCGGCGATCACGACCGTGTCGTTCGTCGAGGAGGACGGGCGGACCACGATGACGTCGACGATGCGCCTGGTCTCGCAGGAGGCCAGGGACGCGGTGCTGGCCACCGGGATGGCCGACGGCGCCGGGCGCAGCTACGAGCGGCTGGGCGAGGTCCTGGCGACGCTGTGACCCGTTCGGCGGGGTGAGGACGGCAGGGTGTGGGCGACGACGAGACGTCGATCATGAGCAGGTACGGCCGAACCCCGCACGCCGCCGCCGAGGCGCGGGTCCGCGAGGTCGAACGCGGCACGTCCCGCGAGAGCGCGCTGGGGTTCACCGTCCGGCGCGCTCTCGCGGCCTCCGCCCCAGCCGTCTTCGCCGACGGGTCCGCGACCACCGCGATCTGCTTCGGCCACGCGGCCCCGGTGGGAAGAGTCCACAGTGGTCGTCCTGCCGATGGCCCTCCACCCGGCTTGAGGTTGGCGGAGCGTAGTCACCGGCCGTGGAACCGGTTCCCCCGGAAGGGGTCGGAATCTGTGGTTACGTTGGGGCGCATGGGACGTTTCCTCGTGGCTGTAGCCCTCGCACTCGGCTTCACCGTGCTCACCCCTCCCCTTGCCGGCGCGGCGGAGCCCACCCGGTGGGAGATCACGCCCTGCGCCGCGGGCACCAAAGCCCTGTGGCTGCCGCGGGAGGACACGGCAGGCACGGACATCAGCTGCACCACCGAGGAAGCGCGTGACGCGGCGGTGCAGGCGGCCCGCGACAGCGGCAACCTCATGCGGATGCTGAACGCCGCCATCGCGCTCGCGCAGCAGGCCTCCGACAAGTCGTTGACGCCGGACTCGCCCTGCGTGCTGGGGGCCAAGGCGGCGATCGGCGAGTCGATGGGGACCTGCGTGGCGGCGTGAAGCCAGGACGTGCGAAGGGGGGAGCCGGGGCGTGCCCCGGCTCCCCCCTTCCTCGCTGAGGTCTAGCCGTTCAGGACGGCGCGCGACATGACGACGCGCTGGATCTGGTTGGTGCCCTCGTAGATCTGCGTGATCTTCGCGTCCCGCATCATCCGCTCCACCGGGAAGTCCCGCGTGTACCCGGCCCCGCCGAAGAGCTGCACGGCGTCGGTGGTGACCTCCATGGCCACGTCGGACGCGAAGCACTTGGCCGCGGCGGTGATGAAGCCGATGTTCGGCTCGCCGCGTTCGGCCTTGGCGGCGGCCACGTAGACCATGTGGCGTGCGGCCTCGATCTTCATGGCCATGTCGGCGAGCATGAACTGCACGCCCTGGAAGTCCGAGATGGACTTGCCGAACTGCTTGCGGTCCTTGACGTACGCGACCGCGGCTTCCAGGGCGCCCTGCGCGATGCCGACGGCCTGCGCGCCGATCGTCGGGCGGGTGTGGTCCAGCGTCTTCAGAGCGGTCTTCAGGCCCGTGCCCGGCTCACCGATGATGCGGTTCTCCGGGATGGTGCAGTTCTCGAAGTAGATCTCGCGGGTCGGAGAGCCCTTGATGCCGAGCTTGCGCTCCTTCGGGCCGACCGAGAAGCCGGGGTCGTCCTTGTGCACCACGAACGCCGAGATGCCCTGGGACTTCTTGGGCGCGTTGGGGTCCGTCACGGCCATGACGGTGTACCAGGAGGACTCGCCGGCGTTGGTGATCCAGCACTTGGTGCCGTTCAGCACCCAGTGGTCGCCGTCCAGGACGGCGCGCGTGCGCATGGACGCGGTGTCGGAGCCTGCCTCGCGCTCGGAGAGCGCGTACGACGCCATGGCCTCGCCCGCGGCGATGGACGGCATGACGAGCTGTTTGAGCTCCTCGGAGGCCGAGAGCAGGATCGGCATCGTGCCGAGCTTGTTCACCGCGGGGATCAGGGAGGAGGACGCGCAGACGCGGGCCACCTCCTCGATGACGATGCAGGTGGCCACGGAGTCCGCGCCCTGGCCGTCGTAGGACTCGGGCACGTGGACGGCGGCGAAACCGGACTTGACCAGGGCGTTGTGGGCCTCCACCGGGAAGCGCTCGTTCTCGTCGACCTCGGCCGCGAACGGCTTGATCTCCTTCTCGGCGAGCGAGCGGACGGCCTCTCGCAGCGCCTCGTGCTCCTCGGCGAGCTGGTAGGTGCCGAAGCTCGGGTTCACCTTGTTACCTCCCGGTAGCGAGTACTCGGCACGATGTTAGCGCCCGTTCACACCGGGCGCCGCTGTGCTGTTGAGCACTCAGAGGGACTTCTGCAGAGCCGCGTCCTTGTCTAGTACGAGCTGCTCGAGTTCTGCCTGGAAGCGGGCCATGCGCTCCTGCAGGGCGACGTCGGCGGCCGCCAGCACCCGCACGGCCAGCAGGCCCGCGTTGCGGGCTCCACCCACCGAGACGGTCGCGACCGGGACGCCCGCGGGCATCTGCACGATCGAGAGCAACGAGTCCATGCCGTCGAGGTACTTCAACGGCACCGGGACGCCGATGACCGGGAGCACGGTGGCGGAGGCGACCATGCCGGGCAGGTGCGCGGCGCCGCCCGCGCCCGCGATGATCACGCGCAGACCGCGCGACGCGGCCGTCGAGGCGTAGTCGAGCATGCGCTGCGGGGTGCGGTGCGCGGAGACGACGCTCACCTCGAACGAGACGCCGAACTCGGTCAGCGCCTCGGTGGCGGCCTTCATGACCGGCCAGTCCGAGTCGCTGCCCATGATCACGCCGACCTGGGTCACAGCCTCAGTCACTGAGCACTCCCGTGAATGTCGTATCCGTCCGGCCAGATGCCGGTGGACAGCCAGTCCGCGGCCAGCCGCGCGCGCTGCCGGACCTCGGTCATGTCGTTGCCGAGGAACGTCACGTGCCCGACCTTGCGGCCCGGCCGTTCCTCCTTGCCGTAGAGGTGCACGTGCGCGTCCGGGAACCGGGCGAACAGGTGGTGCACGCGCTCGTCCGGGCCCATCGCGGGTGGTTCCGCGGCTCCCAGCACGTTCGCCATCACCACGGCCGGCGCCATCAGGTCGGTGCGGCCGAGCGGGTAGTCGAGCACGGCCCGCAGGTGCTGCTCGAACTGCGACGTGCGCGCGCCCTCGATCGACCAGTGGCCCGAGTTGTGCGGGCGCATCGCGAGCTCGTTCACGACCACGCCGTCCGCGGTCTCGAACAGCTCGACGGCCAGCACGCCCACCACGCCCAGCGCGTCGGCGACCTTCAGCGCCAGCTCCTGGGCCTCGTCATCGTCCGGCGCCGGCGCGGGCGCGAGGACCTCGACGCAGATGCCGTTCGACTGCACGGTCTCGACGACCGGCCACGCCGCGCCCTGCCCGAACGGCGAGCGCGCCACGACGGCCGCCAGCTCGCGGCGCATCGGCACGCACTGCTCGACCATCAGCGGTGTCCCGGCCTCCAGCAGCTCGGGCACGACCCGCTCGGCGCTCTGCGGGGTGTTCAGCATCCACACGCCGCGGCCGTCGTAGCCGCCGCGGATGGCCTTCAGCACGCACGGCCAGCCGTTCTCGGCACCGAAGCGGAGCACGTCGCGCACGTCGTGGACCTCGGCGAACGGCGGCACCGGCAGGCCGAGCTCGGCGAGCCGCACGCGCATCTTCAGCTTGTCCTGCGCGTACTGCAGCGCGTCCGGGCCGGGGTGCACCTTCACGCCCTCCGCGACGAGCGCGCGCAGGTGCTCCTGGGGCACGTGCTCGTGGTCGAACGTGATGACCTCGCAGCCCTTCGCGAAGGCGCGCAGCGCGTCGAGGTCGGTGTGCGTGCCGAGGACCACGTCGCGCGCCACGAGGGCGGCGGGGTCGTTCTCGGAGACGGCGAGCACGCGCAGCGACTGGCCGAGGGGGATCGCTGCCTGGTGCGTCATGCGGGCGAGCTGCCCGCCGCCGATCATGCCGACGACGGGGAGACGGGTACGGGAGTCCACGGTTCAGGCAGCCTACCTGCAGCTTCTGCGGGGCTCGCGAGCAGAGCCAGCAGGCGAGCCGCGCCTGCTGGCCGGCCTCACCCCCAGTGAGGCCGGCCAGCAGGACTTCCACCCGGTGGGGACGCGGGAGGACCGCCGGGCGCGGGACAGGGGTGGCTCAGCGCCCCAGCGAGGTCAGCAACGCCCGCGCGGCGCCGCAGGTGTCCGGCAGGTGCTCGACCCAGATCTCCGCGGGCCCGGCCGGACGCACGCCGGGGTCGCCGGAGAGCCGGTCCGCGGCGAGCACCCTGAGGTTCGACACCCTGCGGCCGAGCAGCTCGTCGCGCTTCACCAGCACGGCGGCGACGCAGGGCCCGAGCGTCGCCAGCGTCTCGCCGCCGTCGAACACGGTGCGCAGCGCGTCCGAGACGAGCGTCATCGCGACGACGCGCGACCAGCCGGTGGCGCGGTGCACGTCAAGGCGCAGCAGGACCAGGGCGTAGCCCAGTGGCGCGACCGGCGTCTCCCGGTAGACCTCACCCAGCCGGGTCCGCAGGTAGGCGGCGGTCGCCAGCCCGGTCAACGGGTCCTCGGCCGCGCAGTCCCCCGCCTGCTTCGTCACCACGTCCGCCCACCCCAGCGCGGTCGTGCGCAGCATCCGCGGGGGGAGCGCGTCGACGTCGGGCGACACGACGTGCGACGGGTCGGTCAGCACCGCGTGCAGCGCGGCGAGGTCCATCAGCGTCTCGCTGAGGCCGGCCCCCGCCTCGGCGCGAGCGCGGCCCAGCCGGACCAGCGCGTCGCCGGGGTCGGTGCCGCCCAGCACCGCCGCGCACACCTCGTCGACCTCGGCGAGCGGCCAGTCCGCCGGGAACGCCCAGCCCGCGGCCATGGTGGCGGTCCGCCACCTCGACTTCAGCAGGCGTTCCGCTTGTGCGACACCCACCCGGTCTCCCTTCGGCTCTCCGATTCCAGGTGGGAGACGCGTGCCCCGCCGATTCGTGACGCAACCCGCGCGGGGGATTGAGATGACTCGTCGCGACGCCGTAAGTCACACTGAGCGCCGCGAGGAGGGAAACGAGACTGTGGCGATCGTTCCTGCAGAAGTCCAGGGGCCCAGCGACGCGGAACTCATCGAGTCCGTGCGGAACGGGACCATCGACGCCTACGGCCAGTTGTACGAGCGCCACGTCTCGGCGGCCTACAACCTCGCGCGCCAGCTCACCCGGTCGCAGGCCGAGGCGGACGACCTCGTGTCCGAGGCCTTCGCGAAGGTGCTCGACACGTTGCGGGCGGGCCGCGGTCCCGACTCGGCGTTCCGCGCGTACCTCCTCACCGCGCTGCGCCACACCGCCTACGACAAGACCCGCCGCGACCGGAAGGTCGACCTCACCGAGGACATGACCGACGTCGCGCCGCCGGTGGCGTTCAGCGACACCGCGGTGGCCGGGCTGGAGCGCTCGCTCGCCGCCCGCGCGTTCGCCGCGCTGCCCGAGCGCTGGCGGATGGTGCTCTGGCACACCGAGATCGAGGGCCAGTCCCCCGCCGACGTGGCGCCGCTGCTCGGGATGACGGCCAACGGCGTGTCCGCGCTCGCCTACCGCGCCCGCGAGGGCCTCAAGCAGCAGTACCTGCAGATGCACCTGGCCGAGACCGACGCCGAACGCTGCCGGGCGACCGTCGACCGGCTCGGCGCCTGGACCCGCGGTGGCCTGTCCAAGCGCGAGGCGACCCAGGTCGAGGCGCACCTCGACGAGTGCGGCCGGTGCCGGGCGCTGGCCGCCGAGCTCGCGGACGTCAACGGCGCGCTGCGGATCTTCGTCGCCCCGCTGGTCCTCGGCGTCGGCGCCACGACGTACCTGGCGGCCGCGGGCGCGACCACGGCCGTCGTCGGCTCCGGCGCGGCGGCCGGCGGCGCGGGCGCGGCCGGCGCCTCCATCCCCCGCCAGCTCGTCACCGTCGGAGGTGCCGCGGCCGTGGTGGCCGCCGCCGTGGTGATCGCGCTGATCTCCGGCGAGAGCAAGCAGCAGGTGCCCGTGGTGCGGGCCGTCGCGCCACCACCGGCCGTCACCCAGGTGCAGCCCCTGCCGCCCCTTCAGCAGCAGCCGCCGCTCCCGTCCCCGCAGCCGCCGCCGGTCAGCAGCCCCGCTCCGGAGCCCGCACCGGCGCCTGCCCCGGAACCCGCCCCGCCTCCCGCTCCCGAACCTCCCGCTCCCGAACCTCCCGCGCCCGAACCTCCTGGCCAGGAGCCCGCGCCCGCGCCGCCGTCGCTCACGCCGACGACGCCGAGCGGGTACGTGCTGACGCCCGGCGAGGACCCGAAGGACTTCCCGATCACCGTCCGGAACACCGGCGGCACCGCGGCGCCGCCCGCGAGCATGGTGCTGACCCTGCCGCCGGGCGTGCTGTCGACCGGCGGGCCGTCGTCGTTCGCGGCACGGGCGCTGCGGCTCGACGGCGCCGCCGACCAGACGGTGAACTGCCCCGCGGGCGGCGGCGTGATCACGTGCACGACACCGCAGGGCATCGCGCCCGGCGGGCAGGCGACGTTCTTGTTCCGGTTGCGCGCGACGGACGAGGCGCTGCCCGGCATGATCACCGGCGTCATCAGCGCCGGCGCCTCGATCTCGGTGAACGTGAGCGTCGAGGTCGACGTGCCGCCGGTGCACGACGACATCGAGCTCACCGCGTCGACCTGGCACCAGGTGCACTGGGATCCGCGCGTGGACGTGAAGGTGCGCAACAGGGGCCCGCGCGGCGGCACGCTGAAGCTCGACGTGTCGTCGTCGAAGCACGTCGTGATCTTCACGCCGTACCGGGAGTGCTCGCGCACCGACAAGAACACCGTCCACTGCGTGACGGACCTGGCCAAGGACGGGAAGTTCCGGATGTCCCTCTGGGCGTTCGGGCCGCCGCACCGGGGCGGGACGGTCACCGTCCGGGCGACGCTGGGCAACGCGACGAAGTCCGTGACCGTGCCGATGAGGCCGTGGCCGGACCACCCGCCGGTGGACGGGGTGGAGCCGCCGCCCGCCACCGAGGTCCCGCCGGCCACCACGCCGCCGGCCACCACGCCGCCGACCAGGCCGTCGACGCCGAGCACCGCGCCGACGGCGCCGGGAGTTCCGGCCGAGCCGGGCGTTCCGGCTGTGCCGCCGGTCCCGCCGGTCCCGTCGGTCCCGGCTGTTCCGGCGCCGGTCCTGCCACCGGTGCTCCCGCCGTCGACGACCGCGCCGGCGCCCAGCACGCCCCCGTCGGTGCCGACCACGCCGCCGCCGAGCTCGCAGGAACCGTGCGAGCGGCGGCCAGGACTGCTGCCGGTGCTCCCGGACCTGCTCGGGCTGCTGTGCCCCGCGCCACGGAGTTGATCTTTTTCGTCACTGAACGTGCAGGTGGCACACCTCTGCGTTGCTGAAAGCAACACCCGGAGGCGGATGCCGTCACCTTGATCCGTAAGCTGGCGCGGTGCTGCCAGTCGTTCGCCGCGCCATGAGCCGCTTGCCGGAACCGCTCCAGTTCCTGCTGCACAAGCACCGCGAGATGATCCGGTTCGCCGTGGTAGGCGGCACGACGTTCGTCATCGACAACGGCGTCTGGTACGCGCTGAAGCTCACCGTGCTGACCGACAAGGTCGTCACGGCGAAGGTCATCGGCGTGCTGGTGGCGATCATCGCCTCGTACGTGCTGTCCCGCGAGTGGTCGTTCCACACCCGCGGCGGCCGCGAGCGCCACCACGAGGCCGCGCTGTTCTTCCTCGTCAGCGGCGTGGGCGTGGCCATCAACATCGTTCCGCTGTGGCTGTCGCGGCACCTGTTCGGCCTGCAGGCCCCGTTCGTGACCGCGCTGACCGAGGAGATCGCCGACTTCGTGTCCGGCTCGATCATCGGCATGCTGCTCGCCACGGGCTTCAAGTTCTGGGCGATGCGCCGCTGGGTGTTCCCCGACGCCGGTGCCCGTCCTGACCGGCGCGTTCACCCGATCTCCGTAGACTCGTCCCGTGTCTCTAGCCGAAACAGTGGTCTCCCGGTTCCCGGAACCGATCCGGTCGATCGCGCTGAAGCATCGTGAGCTGGTGAAGTTCGCCCTCGTCGGGGGCACCTGCTTCGTGATCGACACGGCCCTGTTCTTCGGGATCAAAATCCTGATCCTGCCGAACAACCCGGTGACAGCGAAGATCATCGCGACCCTGATCGCCACGATCGTGTCGTACATCCTGAACAGGGAGTGGTCGTTCCGCACCCGCGGCGGCCGCGAGCGCCACCACGAGGCCGCCCTGTTCTTCCTGGTCAACGGCGTCGGCATCGTGCTGAACTCGGCGCCGCTGTGGGTGTCGCGGTACCTGTTCCACCTCCAGGAGCCGCACGTCTCGCGGGTCACGGAGGAACTGGCCGACTTCCTGAGCGCGCAGATCGTCGGCACGCTCATCGGGATGGCCTTCCGCTGGTACGGCTACAAGAAGTGGGTGTTCCCCGACGAGAACGGGCGCAGGAAGCGGCCGCTGGACGAGGAAGAGGCCCTCGGCCACTCGTGAGGTGAGCCGCCCTAGCGAGGCGTGCTCGGCGCCTTCCACGGGATGCCGACGACGTCCTGGGCCTTCGGCACCGGCAGGAACACCGCGAACGTCGCCGGCCGCGCCGTCGACAGCTCCAGCCGCCCGCCGTCCGCGTCGACCAGTGCCCGCGCGAGGGCCAAGCCCACGCCCGTGGAGCCGCCGCCGGACACGCCGCGTTCGAAGATGTGCGCCGCGAGCTCGTCGGGCACACCGGCCCCGCCGTCGCTGACCTCGACGACGACCGTGCCCTCCTCGCTGCGCGCGGAGACGACGACGGACCCCTCGCCGTGGCGCAGCGCGTTGTCCAGCAGCACGCCGATGGCCTCGCGCAGGCGCGCGGGGGTGGCGCGGGCCAGCAGGCCGTCCGGGACGCGCACCCGCAGCGCCCGGCCCTGGCTCTTGACCTGCTCGCGCCACTCCTCGGCGATGGCGGTCAACGCGGAGCGCATCTCCACCGGCTCGGCGCCGACGGCTCTGGCGGCACGGGCGGCGGCGAGCAGCTCGTCGAGGACGGCGGCCAGGCGTTCGGCCTGTTCGAGCGCGGCGCGGGCCTCCGCCGCGGTATCGGGTTCCGGATGCTCGGCCAGCGCCTCGAGCCGGAGCTGGAGAGCGGTCAGGCGGCTGCGCAGCTGGTGGGAGACGTCGCCGACGAGCTCGCGTTCTCGTTGCACCAGGCGGGCCAGTGCCGTGGCGGAGGTGTCGAGGGCGTCGGAGACCGCGTCCAGCTCGGGGATGTTGTAGCGCTGCTCCTCGGCGCGGAAGTCGCCCGCGCCCAGCCGGGACGCGCGGGCGGCCACGAAGCCCAGCGGGCGGGCGAGCGTCTGCGCCGTCACCAGGGCGACGACGGTGCCGGTGCCCACCGACAGCGCGAGCAGGAGCAGCACCAGGCCCGCGACCTGGGCCTGGGTGGTGTGCATCGGGCCGGACGGGATCTCCAGCCGGACCGTGCCCTGCTGCGCTATCGGCAGCTCCACGGTCAGCGGGTCGCCGCCCGGTGAGGGGCCGGTGGAGCTCGTGACGCCGCCGGAGGTGACGGTGAGGCGGCCATCGGTCGGGATGGCGATCTTGACGGCCTCGACGTCGATCTCGCGCCGGTTGGCGAGCTGGTCGTCCAGGGTCGTCGCGATCCGCTGGGCACTTTCGGTGAGGTCGCCGCGGGCGGTGTCCTCGACGAGCGTGAGCGCCGAGTAGCCGAGCGGGAGGCCGAGCACGAAACCCGTGACGGCGACGGCGAGCAGGATCGCCCGCAGGATGCGGCGGCGCATCAGTCGGCGTTGAAGCGGAACCCGCGGCCGCGGACGGTCGCGATGCGCTTCTCGGCGGAGTTCGGGGTGCCGTCGCCGAGCTTGCGGCGCAGCCACGACATGTGCATGTCGAGCGTCTTGCTGCCCTTGAGGTCCGGGTCGTTCCACACCTCGGAGAGGATCTCGTCGCGGCTCACGACCTGCCCCGCGCGCTGGATCAGCACCTTGAGCAGCTCGAACTCCTTGTTCGCGAGCTGGATCTCGCCGCCGTCGACCGTGACGCGACGGGCGGCCAGGTCGACGCGCACGCCGTTGACCTCCAGCGTTCCCGGCGCGCGGCGGCGCAGCAGGGCCCGGATGCGGGCCATCAGCTCGGCGAGCCGGAAGGGCTTCGCGACGTAGTCGTCCGCGCCCGCGTCGAGCCCGACCACGAAGTCGACCTCGTCCGCACGTGCCGTGAGCATCAGCACGGGGATGCCCCTGCCGCTCTGCCGGAGTCTGCGGCACACCTCCAGCCCGTCCATCCCCGGCAGGCCGAGGTCCAGCACCAGCAGGTCGATGCCCCCGGTGAGGGCGGCGTCGAAGGCACTCGGCCCGTCGCCCACCACCTGCACCGAATACCCCTCCCGCGTCAACGCGCGGGAGAGGGGTTCCGCGATGGCCGGATCGTCCTCGGCCAGCAACACCACGCTCACGGCACCCAGCGTATTCGTGGAACGATCGCCGCGTGCCACGCCACGATGCTGATCTCGAACTGGCCCTCCGCCTCGCCGACGCCGCCGACGCGATCACCGCGACCCGGTTCCGCGCCCACGACCTCGCCGTCGAGCGCAAGCCCGACCGCACGCCCGTCACCGATGCCGACGTCGCGGTGGAGGACGCGGTCCGGGCGGTGCTCGCCGCCGACCGTCCCGGCGACGTCGTCATGGGCGAGGAGCGCGGCGGCACGCTGGACGCGACGCGCGTCTGGGTGCTCGACCCGATCGACGGCACCAAGAACTTCCTGCGCGGCGTGCCGATCTGGGCGACGCTGATCGCGCTGGTGGAGGAGGGCGTCCCGGTCGTCGGCGTCGTGTCGGCGCCCGCGCTCGGCCGCCGCTGGTGGGCGTCGTCCGGCGGTGGCGCGTTCGCGTCGGACGCCGCCGGCGAGCGCACGATCTCCGTGTCCGGGGTGCGCTCCCTCGAAGACGCCTACGTGTCGACGACCGACATCAAGACGTGGGTCGAGTACCACTCGCGCGAGGCGTACCTGCGCTTGGTGGACGCGACCTGGGAGAGCCGCGCGTTCGGCGACTTCTACCAGCACTGCCTGGTCGCGGAGGGCGCCATCGACCTCGCCCCCGAGTGCGTGGCGAACCCGTGGGACATCGCCCCGTTCCAGGTGCTGGTGACCGAGGCGGGTGGCCGGTTCACCTCGCTGGAGGGCGAGGAGCGCTACGACGGCGGCAGCGTGCTGACGTCGAACGGCCACCTGCACGAGGCAGCACTCAAGCTGTTGGCACGGTGAGGGTGCCCCGCGCGACCTGGGCCCAGGCGAGACGCCCGAAGAGGTAGTGGCACGCCACGCCCTCGTCGTCGAACCGGGCCCAGTCGTAGCGGTTGCCCTGCTCCTGCCAGAACACCTCGTGCCCCGTCTCGTCGGTGAGCAGGCACCAGCGCCCCTCCGCCTCCGCACCGATGCTGACGACGTCGTCCGGCACGCCGATCCTGGTCAGCCACTCCGGCAGCGACTCGACGTTCATGGGGTGATCTCCGTGAGGTAGCCGAGCGCGACGAGGTCCGCGACCGGGTAGGTGGTGCGATAGCGGCTGCCGCCACCCGGCTGGCCGAACCAGGGCGCGCTGATCGTGCGGTGGACGGGCAGGTCCTTCTCGACGCGGTAGCGGTGGTAGCCCTCGTCGAGCGCGTGCGGCGGCAGCGAACGCTCCCGGAACGGCGTGCCCGCGGTGCTCAGGACACGGCCTTCCGGCGTGCCGAACCTGTCCAGCTCGGCGCCCGCCGCGAGCAGCTCCGGCCGGCTGTCCTCGTAGCCGCCCTCGCGTTCGACCGGCCAGCGCGGGGTGCCGTCCTCGTTCAGGAACAGGCCGTCCCAGTCGCGTTCGTGCATGCCCGCGAGCGGGTCGTACTCGGCGAGGAGCTCCCGCACGACCGGGTGGTCCTCGCCCAGGCCCGCACGCGGTTCCGACGGCTGCGGCGACGACGTGTCGACGGCCTCCGGGTGGTCGTTCGGCGCGAACCGCGGCACGACGACCTCCTCGGCCGGAGCCGGGGGCGGGAGCTGGCGGGCGGGCTTCGGGGCGAGCCGCGGAGCCTGTCCCGCGCTGAGGAAGACCGCCATGAACCAGCTCCCGGCCGCCACCGCGGTGTAGGTGTGGCGCAGGACGTCGCTCGCGAGCCCTGGCCCGGCCAGCGCCTGGTTCTCCCGGCTCTCGAGGCGGTCGGTGAGGGCCCCCCGGCCACCGAGGTCGACGCCCGCCACGGGGGCGGACGGCGCCGTGATGGTCTCGCCGGTCCGGTGTGCACCGCTCTCGTCGGCGGCGGAGACGTCGGACACGTCGTCGCCGAGCGCGTCCGGAGCTTCCTTCGACAGGTCCTTGGCGGCGACGTCCCTGGCGGCGGCCGGTCCCTGACCGGAAGGCTGGTTGCCGGACTGGCCGGGGCCCTGCGGCTGGTGGCCCGGCTGGCCCTGACCGGCGGGCTGGTGGGGGGACTGGCCCGCCGGCACGCCCGGCGCCTGCCCCGCCGGCGGCACCGCGCCCGGCACGCCGGTCCTGCCCGCCGTCTGCGCACCGGCCTTGGCCTCGCCGGGCTTGGCTTCCCCGGTCTTGGTCTCGCCGGTCTTGGTCTCGCCGGTCTTGGCTTCTCCGGCCTTCAGCTCGGCGGCCTTCGCGTCCGCCGCCTTGGCTGCCTGCTGACCGGCCTGTCCCTGCTGGGTCTGCGCCGCGGCTTGCGCGCCACCCTGCTGGCCCGGGACCGCACCCGCCTGCGCGGCCGCGGCCGGAGCCGCACCGGCGGCGCCCCCCACGGCGGCACCGACCGGACCGCCCACCGGGCCGGCGGCCGCGGGACCACCGACGGCGGGGCCACCGGTCGCGGGACCGGCGGGAGCGGCCTGCGCCGCGGGAGCGGCCTGGCCCGCGGCGGCCGGGCTCTGGCCAGGAATCTCACCACCGCGGACGAGGGGCTGGTCGAGCACCGCGGCCGAGGCCTGGGTCGTGCCCTCGGCGAGCGGGCCGAGGCTGCCCTGGACGCTCGGGATCACGTCCGCGACCGGAGCCGCCACGGGCGGGACGACGTGTCCGGCGGCCTGACCCGCCTCGGCGACCACGGCCGGCAGCACCTGCGGGCCGTGCCCCTGGCCGCGACCGTGTCCCGGCCCCTCACCACGGCCATGCCCATCGCCGTTGCCAGGGCCGTTGCCGGGGCCGTTGCCGTTGCCGGGGCCGTCCGCCGCGTCGAGCACCGGACCGGCCGCCTCGCGCCCGCCGGGCACCGCGTCGACCACCGGCTGCACGACGGCGACGGCGGGTGCGGTCACGGGTGCGGCGGCGTCCAGGACCGGGGCCACGGCGTCGGTCACGGCACCGGTCACGGGCGCGACCGGCGCGGTCACCGCACCGACCACGGGGGCCACGGGGGCGGTCACCGCGCCCACGACCGGCGCGACGGCCTCGGTCACCGGGGCGACCACGGCGGCGACGGGCGCGACGACGGGTGCGACGGCACCGGTCACCGGCGCCACGACGTCCGCCACCACGCCCAGCAGACCGCCGCCCCCGCCGGGCCCGTGGGCGCCGGGAGCGGTGTTCACCGGGGGCGTGGCGTGGCTCATGTCCACACCGCTGTCGAGGCGGATCGCGGAGGACAGGGTGTTCTGGAGGTTCGCGACGTTGGCGGCGGCGCCCCTGGTCAGCGTTTCGAGGCCCAGCAGCGCGTTGGGGTTGCCGGCCTGCGCGGACGCGTTCGCGGCGTCGCTGTTCTTGGCGAGCGCGACGAGCTCGCGGACGATCTCGACCTTCGCGGCGCCCACCTGCGTGGCGGCGTGGTCGAGGCGGTCCGCGGCGGCGTGGCAGCCGCGGGCAGCCCGGTGCAGGTCGCCGTCCGGAGCGACGACCTTCGCCCAGCGCCCGCGCGCCGCGTCACCGGTCGCGCCGGTCAGGCCGCCGAGAGCGCGGGTCGCGGAGCCGTCGGAGGAGGTGCCCAGTCCCTTGATCTTGTCGCCGGCCTCGCGCCACGCGGCGGCGCTGGAGCGCATGGCGTCCTCGTCGGCCTTGGGCCACGTGACGCCTGCCTTGGCCGCGATGCCGGCCAGTTCGGCGGGGAGCTCGATGCCCACGTCAGCCCTCCAGCCTTCTCATCGCGGACGCGTTGCTCTGCTCGACGTGCCGGTACGTCTCGGCGGTGGCGGCGAGCTTGTCGCCGACGTCCCCCAGCGTCGTCGCGAGCACCGACAAGGCCCCGGCGGCGTCACCGGCGGGCTTCTCGTGCGATACCGCGAAGCTGCGCCCCACGGCGTCATCGCCCCAGCAGGCACCGAACGCGGCCAGCGCCCTGCCGAGCGTCCCGGCGATCTCGGTCGCCTGCCCGGCGAAGCCCTTCAGCTCACGCGCCCCGGCGTCCAACCGCTCCAGGTCGGCCTCGTACCCGGTCATCGCACCCTCCTGTCGATGAGCTCGGAGTCGAGCCAGCTCTCCCGCTGCTCGTTGTCCTCGTCGTCGTCCACGCGACGACGGGCGGGCGGCTGGGCCACCTCGGGCTCGTACTCGCCCGGCCGCAGGTCCGCGGTGCCGGCCACCAGCGCGGCGGGGTCGGTCGCGGCGGGCAGCACCGCGCTCAGCGTCCGGTAGGTGTCCTCGGCCGCCGTGGCGGCGGCCGCGGCGACCGTCCGCACGATCAGCTCGGCGAGCTGCTCCGGCCGGTGCCGCCGGTAGGCCGCCTCGGAGAGCTCCAGGCCCACGAGCCGTCCCCCGGCACCGACGGTCGCGGTGACCGTCCCGTCCGGGCTGCCGGCCACCCCGGACACCGCGGCGAGCTCCCGCTGGACGGACGCCAGCTGCTCGCGGCTGCGCCGGTAGTCGGCCAGCAGCTCCTCGACCTGCGCACGGTGGTCGTCCACCGAGTCCCCCTCACACAGCTAGCCCTGGGCTCGGGCTGTAGGACGCCGTCGCCCTTCGATCGGTTCCCCGCGGATTCAGTTGCGCGGGATCGACGACGTGATCGCCTTCGAGGACCTGCCCGCAGGCCGAATCATCCCGCTCGGCGAGGTGGTCGTCGACAGGGATGCGCCGCCGGGTGGACGAGGTCCTCGCCGGCTCCACCTCGCAGGGCTCGCCGGGCGGGACCTCTCCTGGCTGGCTCCGGTCCGCCCCGGCGACCGGCTGACCTTCGCCGCGGAGGTGCTGAGCGCGCCGGTCGAAGAAGCGCCCAGGCCTCGGCCTGGTGGAGTTCGAGGGCACGGCCGAGCAGGGCGACTGGCTTGGTCTACCGCTTCGTCGCCACCGGCGTGTTCACCGCCCGCGGCTGACCGCCCCTCACTTGGCCAGCGCCCGGACCACCCGGGAGGGACTGGGCCGCCCGAGCCGCTCCGCCATCCACACCGAGGTCTCGACCAGCTTGTCCAGGTCGACCCCGGTCTCGATGCCGAGACCGTCGAGCATCCACACCAGGTCCTCGGTGGCGAGGTTCCCGGTGGCCGACTCGGCGTAGGGGCACCCGCCCAGCCCACCGGCCGAGGAGTCCACGGTCGTGACGCCGCAGCGCAACGCGGCCAGCGTGTTGGCCAGCGCCTGACCGTAGGTGTCGTGGAAGTGCACGGCCAGGCGGGACACGTCGCGGAAGCCCTCCAGCAGCGACTCGACCTGTCCCGGCGTGGCGACCCCGATGGTGTCCCCGAGCGAGAGCTGGGAGCACCCCATGTCCAGCAGCCGCTCACCGACGGCCACGACCTGGGCGCGCGGCACCGCGCCCTCCCACGGGTCGCCGAAGCACATCGACACGTACCCGCGGACGTCCAGCCCCGCGGCCAGGGCCCGGGAGACGGTCGGCTCGAACATCTCGAACTGCGAGTCCAGCGTCCGGTTCAGGTTGCGGGACGCGAACGTCTCCGTGGCCGAAGCGAAGATCGCGATGTGCGAGACCCCCGCCTCCAGGGCCCGGTCCAGCCCGCGCTCGTTCGGCACCAGCACGGGGTAGGTGACCCCGGGGCGCGGCGACAACCCGGTCAGGAGCTCGGCGGCGTCGGCGAGCTGCGGCACCCACTTGGGGTGCACGAACGACGTGGCCTCCAGGACCGTGAGCCCGGCGTCGGCCAGCCGCGCCAGGAACTCGAGCTTCACCGACACCGGCACGACGACCGACTCGTTCTGCAGCCCGTCCCGCGCCCCGACCTCCCAGATCGTCACCCGCGACGGCAACGACCCGGACGGGACGACGTCGGGCAGCCCGGCCTCACGCGCGCCCATCGACGGTCCTCGGGTGGTGGTCGTCGCCGGGGTTGTCGCCGGGGTTGTCGCCGGGGTTGTCGTTGACTTCGCGGTACAGCATGGTGTGCACCTTTTCCACGGACGGGACGTCGTCGACCACGAGCCGTTCGTTCGACGCCGACTCGATGGTCAGGGTGCCGCAGCCCAGCACCCTGTCGATCAGGGAGTGCTCGAACAACACGCTGTTCACACGACCCAGAGGTATGTCGAGCCCTGTGCGCTTGAACACGCCCTCGCGGTACATCACCCGCTCCGACGTGATGGTGAAGTGCGTGGTGCGCCACCGGGCCAACGGCGCGACGGTGAGCCACAGGACCAGGACGACGCCGATCGCGGCCAGCGCGATCCACGCGGTGGAGGCCCACGACTGGTCCGCGACGAGGCCCGCGAGGTACGTGCCGAGCGCGACCACCACCAGCAGCCAGAACACCGGGAAGATCAGCATCTTCCAGTGGGGGTGCTTGTGGATCACGACGTGCTCGCCGGAGCTCAGCAGGTCGTCGGGATAGGCCATGGGCCAACCCTAACTACGCCGGGCGCAGGTGCACCACGTCACCAGCGGACACGCCGTGGTCCGCCCCGTCGGCGCCGCGCACGACCAGGGTGCCGTCGCGCTCGATCCGCTGGGCCGTGCCGAGCAGCTCCACACCACCGGTCAGCTCCACGCGCACGTGTTCGCCGATGGTCGCCGAGTGCTCCTGGTACTCCTCCAGCAGCCCCGACTCGACCGCGTCGCCGCCGTTCTTGCGCCACACGCCTTCCAGCACCGCGAGCTCGACCAGCAGCCGGACCGCCAGCTCGGTGCGGTCCAGCTCGGCGGCGCCCTCGTCCTCCAGCGAGGTCGCGGCGAGGCCGCCCGGCGCGGGCTGCACGTCGGTGGGCAGCTTCGCCACGTTCAGCCCGATGCCCACCACGACGGCGCCGTCGGCGGTGATCTCGGACAGGATCCCCGCGCCTTTTCGCGCCTGAGGACCGAGCAGCAGGTCGTTCGGCCACTTCACCGCCGCCTCGACGCCCGTGGACTGCGCGACCCGCACCAGCGCCAGCCCGGCGATCAGGTTGAGCCACGGAAGCTGCTGCGGCGGCACGCCGGAAGGGCGGAACAGCACGCTGGCGTAGAGCCCGCCGGGCGGCGACGACCAGGAGCGGCCACGGCGGCCCTGCCCGGCGGTCTGCTCGAGCGCGATCAGCACGGTGCGGTCGAGGGCGCCGTCCGCCGCGGCCAGGTCCGCGTTCGTGGACTGCGTGCTCGCCACGACGTCGAGAGCGGCGTACGGGCCGTGGAGTGCGACAAGCCGCGCGCGCAGCGCATCGGCGTCGAGTGCGGTGTCCATCGCGTCAGGCTATTGGAACGGAAGAGAGTACGTGCGATCGGAGATGACCGACAGGTTGCCGTGACCTGGACAACTGCACGAGGCGGTTCAGCAATGCGCTCGTTAGGCTGCGAGCCCATGAGCAGTGCGACCGAGCCGATTGGGCACGTCCCCACCGACGCCTCAGGCGCCCCGGACGTCCACACCACCGCGGGCAAGCTCGTTGACCTCTACCGGCGCAACGACGAGGCGGTTCACGCCGGCTCGGAACGCGCGGTGCAGAAGCAGCACGCGAAGGGCAAGAAGACCGCCCGCGAGCGCATCGACCTGCTGCTCGACCCCGGCTCGTTCGTCGAGCTGGACGAGCTGGCCCGGCACCGCTCCACGAACTTCGGCCAGGAGAAGAACCGCCCCTACGGCGACGGCGTGGTGACCGGCTACGGCACCGTCGACGGCCGTCCGGTGTGCGTGTTCTCCCAGGACGTCACGGTCTTCGGCGGCTCGCTCGGCGAGGTGTACGGCGAGAAGATCGTCAAGGTGATGGACCTGGCGATCAAGACCGGCCGCCCGATCATCGGCATCAACGAGGGCGGCGGCGCGCGCATCCAGGAGGGCGTCGTCTCGCTCGGCCTCTACGGCGAGATCTTCTCCCGCAACGTCAAGGCCTCCGGCGTGATCCCGCAGATCTCGCTGATCATGGGCTCCAACGCGGGCGGGCACGTCTACTCCCCCGCGCTGACCGACTTCGTGGTGATGGTCGACCAGACCTCGCACATGTTCATCACCGGTCCGGACGTCATCAAGACCGTCACCGGCGAGGACGTGACGTTCGAGGAGCTCGGTGGCGGTCGCGCGCACAACACCAAGTCCGGCAACGCGCACTACCTCGGCGACGACGAGGAGGACGCGATCGCGTACGTCAAGGAGCTGCTGAGCTACCTGCCGTCGAACAACCTCTCCGACCCGCCCGCGTTCGAGGGAACCCTGACCGAGGGCTCGGTCAGCGACGCGATCACCGACACCGACCGCGAGCTCGACACGATCGTCCCGGACTCGGCGAACCAGCCGTACGACATGCACGAGGTCATCAGCCGCGTGCTCGACGACGGCGACTTCCTCGAGGTGCAGCCGCTGTTCGCGCCGAACATCCTGGTCGGCTTCGGCCGCGTGGACGGCCGCTCCGTCGGCGTCGTCGCGAACCAGCCCACGCAGTTCGCGGGCTGCCTCGACATCGACGCCTCCGAGAAGGCCGCCCGGTTCGTGCGCACCTGCGACGCGTTCAACATCCCGGTGCTGACGTTCGTCGACGTGCCCGGCTTCCTGCCCGGCACCGACCAGGAGTGGAACGGCATCATCCGCCGCGGCGCCAAGCTGATCTACGCCTACGCCGAGGCCACCGTCCCGCTCGTCACCGTCATCACGCGCAAGGCCTACGGCGGCGCGTACGACGTCATGGGCTCCAAGCACCTCGGCGCCGACATCAACCTCGCGTGGCCGACCGCGCAGATCGCCGTCATGGGCGCTTCGGGCGCGGCGAACATCGTGCACCGCAAGACCCTCGCGGCCGCGGCGCAGAACGGTGAGGACGTCGACGCGCTGCGCGCGAAGTTGCAGCAGGAGTACGAGGACACACTGTGCAACCCGTACGTCGCCGCTGAACGCGGCTACGTCGACTCGGTGATCCCGCCGTCGTACACCCGCGGTTACGTGGCGCGGGCGCTGTCGATGCTGCGGGACAAGCGGGAGACGCTGCCGCCCAAGAAGCACGGGAACATCCCGCTGTGACCGCGCCCGAGGAGAAGCCGCTGCTGAAGGTCGTCAAGGGCACGCCGGACGACCACCAACTGGCCGCGTTGACGGCGGTCATCGCGGGGCTGGCTGCCGCCACCCCGGCCGAGGACGAGCCCCCGCGGCGCTCGGAGTGGGCGAACCCGCTCCGCCGAGTCCGCCGCCCCCTCCACCCCGGCCCCAACGCCTGGCGCGCCTCCACCCTCCCCAGCTGATCCGGGAACGCGGGGGCCCCGCGTTTCCCTGAGGGGAACGCGGGGCCCCCGCGTTCCCGTCAGGAGCAGGGGACGCGGCGGCTGGTGACGTCGGGGCCGACGGCTACTTCGCGGCAGCGGACCTCGCCGGCGACCTTGAGCTTCAGCGTCCAGAAGGCGCTGCCGTAGGCGGTGGTGCGGCGCAGGACCTGCACGTTCTCGTCGTTGAGCGGCAGGTTGCCGCGCACCGCGGGCACCACCTGGGAGAGAAGGGCGTTCTCCGCCCGATCGGCGGTGTCGGCGAACGGCCAAATGGGCACTCCGTAGCCGATCGGGTCGCTCGCGAGCACGCTTCCCACGCCCCACGATCCGATCAGCCCGCCGAGCACGACGAGCAGTGCCGCGGTCCGCCCGCGCTTGCCTTCGCGATCGGAACCGCGTTCGGTGAGGACGAGCACCCAGCGCTTCACTCTGACGAGAGTGCCGACCGGAGAGGTGATCGCGCATCAGTAGTACTACTCGGACGGACCGCGAGAACTGGCGGACCGTCTACGCGCTGTGCATCGGCTTCTTCATGACGCTGCTGGACACGACCATCGTGAACGTCGCGCTGCCGTCGATGATCACCGACCTGGGCGCGTCGCTGAACGACGTGATCTGGGTCGTGAGCGCCTACCTGCTCGCGTTCGCCGTGCCGTTGCTGCTGACCGGGCGGCTGGGTGACCGGTTCGGGCCGAAGCGGCTCTACGGCATCGGGCTCGTGCTGTTCCTGCTCGCGTCGCTGGCCTGCGGTCTCGCCGCCAGCGCGGAGGCGCTGATCGCCGCCCGCGTCTTCCAGGGCCTGGGTGCCGCGGCCATGACGCCGCAGACGATGGCGTTCATCACGCGCCTGTTCCCGCCGGCCAAGCGCGGTGCGGCGCTCGGCACGTGGGGGTCGGTGGCCGGGTTCGCGACGGTCTCCGGACCGCTGCTGGGCGGGGTGCTGGTCACGCACCTCGGCTGGGAGTGGATCTTCTTCGTGAACCTGCCCATCGGGGTGCTCGCGCTCGCGCTGCTGTTCCGCTGGGTGCCCGACCTGCGGCCGAACCGCACGCCGAGGTTCGACGTGCTCGGCGTCGTGCTGTGCTGCCTCGGGCTCGGCCTGCTGGTCTTCGGCGTCCAGAACGGCGAGCACTACCGCTGGGGCCGGGTGGCAGGACCGATCACGGTCACCGAGATCATCGTGGCCGGAGTGCTGTTCCTCGCGCTGTTCGTGCTCTGGCAGGCGTCCGCGCGCAACCCGGAGCCGCTGATGCCGCTGCGGATCTTCCGCAACCGCAACTTCTCGCTCGGCAACGTCGCGAACATCGCCATCGGCATCACCGTGACCGGGGTGTTCGTGCCGCTCGCGCTGTTCCTGCAGACCGTGCCGAAGCTGTCGCCGCTGATGACCGGCCTGGTCACGGCGCCGGCGTCGCTGATGTCCGGCGTGGTGGCGCACTTCGCGGGACGGCTGTCGAACCGGGCGGACGCCAAGTACCTGCCGATCACCGGCTTCGCGCTGATGGCGCTCGGCACCGGCGCGATGACGTTCCTGCTCGGCGACGGTCCCCAGTGGGTCCTGCTGCCGTCGATGGTGGCGCTGGGCATCGGCATGGGCCTCGTGTTCGCGCCGCTCACGAACATCTCGACGCGGACGCTCGACCGGTCGCTGCTGGGCGCCGGGGCCGGCGTCTACAACACCTCCCGGCAGTTCGGGAACGTGCTGGGCAGCGCCTCGACGGCCGCCGTGCTGCAGATCGTGCTGACGGCCACGGGCGACTTCACCGCGGCCGTGCGGGCGTCGTTCTACCTGCTGCTCGCGGTGATGGCGGTCGGGATCGCGGCCGCGTTCGCCTTTCGCAGGGTCGCCCCTCCGAGCGGCGTGGCAGACTCCGCGCGTGCGTCTGATCCTGGCCTCCCAGTCACCCGCCCGTCTTAGCGTCCTGCGCGCCGCCGGCGTCGAGCCCGTCGTGCGGGTCTCCGGTGTCGACGAGGACGCGCTCGTCGCATCGCTCGCCGACCCCACACCCGAGGAGACCGTCGTCGCGCTGTCCGCGGCGAAGGCGGAGGCGGTCGAGCACGACGACGAGTGCGTGGTCATCGGCTGCGACTCGATGCTGCTGTTCGAGGGCGAGCTCGTGGGCAAGCCCGGCACGGCGGAGGTCGCGCGGGAGCGGTGGCGCCGGATCGCCGGCAAGAGCGGCGCGCTGATCACCGGCCACACCGTGCTGCGCGTCTCCGGCGGGGTGGTCGTGGACCGGGCGTCGGCCGCGGAGTCGACGACCGTGCGGTTCGGCACGCCGACGGACGAGGAGCTGGAGGCGTACCTCGCCACCGGGGAGCCGCTGCACGTCGCCGGCGGTTTCACGATCGACGGCCTCGGCGGCTGGTTCGTCGACGGCATCGAAGGAGACCACACGTCCGTGATCGGCATCAGCCTGCCGCTCACCCGCAGGCTGCTGGGCCAGGTGGGTGTCGCGGTGTCCACACTCTGGTAGCGCTGGTCACAGTTCACCTGATCAGGGAAGACTGCTCCCATCCCAGGCGTTGGGGGCGAGTGGTGAACGAGTACTTGACGCGTCGCAGGCACATCGACCTGGCACGCAGGACGAGCACGGGCTGTCGGAGCTGACGCTCCCAGCCCTGTTCCGCTCATCCCTGCCCAGGAGATGTCCCAGTGTCGCTCGTCCAGACATACCGCAAGCCCAAGGTCTTCGGCCTGACAGTGCTCGGCGCGCTCGTCCTCGGCGCCCTCGCCGGCTGGCTCGGCAAGGGCACGTGGCTCGCGCCCGTCCTCGCCAAGATCGGGTCCACCTTCACGGCGCTGCTGCAGCTCACCGTGATCCCGCTGGTGTTCACCGCGATCGTCGTCGGCATCGCGTCGCTGCGGAACCTCGGCGGCGGCCGCACCGCCGCCCGCCTCGGCGGCAAGACGTTCCTGTGGTTCGCCATCACGTCGTTCGTCGCGGTGCTGATCGGCATCGCGGTCGCCTCGATCCTCAAGCCCGGCGCGGGCCTGCAGATCGAGCCCGCCGCCGGCGCCGTCGACAAGCTCGCCAAGCGCGCGTCCGGCTCGTGGCAGGCGCTGCTCGACAACCTGGTGCCCACCAACATCTTCAGCGCCTTCACCGAGGGCGACGTGCTCCAGGTCGTGTTCATCGCCGTGCTGGTCGGCTTCGCCGCCTACGCGCTGGGTGACAAGGCCGCGCCGTTCACGAACCTCGTGCGGTCGTTCTTCGACATCGTGCAGAAGGTCGTCGGCTGGATCATCCTGCTGGCGCCGATCGGCATCTTCGGCCTCATCGGCAACGCGGTGGCGTCCTACGGCAACTCGTTCGTCCGGCCGCTGTTCTCGTTGATCGCGGCCGTGTACCTCGGCAGCGCGCTCGTGCTGTTCGTCGTCTACCCGGTCCTGCTGAAGTTCGTGGGCAAGACCTCGCCGGTCGAGTTCTTCCGCAAGGCGGGCACGGCCATCCAGTTCGCGTTCGTGTCGCGCTCGTCCGGCGCCACGCTCCCGCTGTCCCGCAAGGCCGCCACCGACCTCGGCGTCTCGCAGGAGTACGCGAACTTCGCCGTGCCGCTCGGCACCACGACCAAGATGGACGGTTGCGCCGCGGTCTACCCGGCCATCGCGACGATCTTCATCGCGAACATGTTCGGCATCCAGCTCTCGGTCTGGCAGTACGTCGGCATCGTCCTCGTCGCGGTGTTCGGCGCGCTCGCGACGGCCGGAACCACCGGCTGGTACACGATGCTGACGCTCACGCTGAGCGTCGTCGGCCTGCCGCCGCAGGTGATCGCGACCGGCGTGGCCGTGGTCTACGCGATCGACCCGATCCTCGACATGATGCGCACCGCCACCAACGTGGCAGGCCAGATCACGGTCCCGGTAGTGGTGGCGCGCACCGAGAACCTGATCGACCAGCCCGCGCAGCCGGCGGAGAAGGACCTCGTCAACGCCTAGGAACGGCGCCTAGGAAACGGCACAGGGGCGGAGCTGCGACATCTTCGGCACCGGTGCGGGCCAGCCGGGGAGCTGGTCCCGCGCCGGTGCCGCCGTCGTGCAGCCGATGTCCGGTCCCAGCACCGAGAACACCTGCACGAACGCGGTGCCGCACTGGCCGTCGCACGCGAGCTGCGCGGCGACGACATCGGCCGTGCCGTCCTCGTTGACGTCGTGCAGCCCGAGGTACCCGGCGGTGGCCAGGTAGGCCGCCGGCGCGCGCGACCACGTGCCGTCCTTGCGGACCAGCACCTCGCCGAGCAGCTCCGCGTTGTGCGCCCCGCGCACCAGGCACGCGCTGAGCGGTGCCTCCACGCACTGCAGCGACTTGTCGTCCACGGTCGCGCCGGACTCGGCGATGGTCATCTCGAAGATGAACGGGCCGGACTCGCCGGTGATCCTGATCCGCCCGCCGCCGGTGCCCCTGAGCAGCTCGACGAGGTCCCCGCCCACCGACCTGCCGATGACGACCTGGCAGACGGTCGTTCCGCAGCGCATTCCGGCGTCGGTTCCGGACGGGTCTGAATCGGTGCCGCCGGGTCGCTGGAAATAGGCGAACACCAGCCCCGCGACGACGACGGCGGCAGCGACGACAGCGGTCACCTGCACGGACCTGGATCCACCCACAGCGCAGATTGTGTCCGATGGGCCCACGATGGATGTGAAGTGAGCCGTCTCTCGCTCTCGGAGTTCACCGATTTCCGTAGACTGCGGCACCAGCCAGAGCCGTAAATGCCGGTCCAGCAGGAGGTACGACGCCGTGTCGCTGCGCAAGGTCCTCATCGCCAACCGCGGTGAGATCGCCGTCCGGGTCATCCGCGCCTGCCGTGACGCCGGTCTGGCGAGCGTCGCCGTCTACGCCGATCCCGACCGCGACGCGCCGTTCGTCCGGCTCGCCGACGAGGCGTTCGCGCTCGGTGGCAGCACTCCCGGCGAGAGCTACCTGTCGATCGAGAAGCTGCTCGACGCCGCCGCGCGGTCCGGCGCCGACTCCGTGCACCCCGGCTACGGCTTCCTGTCCGAGAACGCCGAGTTCGCGCAGGCCGTGATCGACGCCGGGCTGGTGTGGATCGGCCCGACCCCGCAGGCGATCCGCGACCTCGGCGACAAGGTGACCGCGCGGCACATCGCGATGCGCGCGGGCGCGCCGCTCGTGCCCGGCACCAAGGACCCGGTCTCCGGCCCGGACGAGATCGTGGCGTTCGCGGCCGAGCACGGCCTGCCCGTCGCGATCAAGGCCGCGTTCGGTGGCGGCGGCCGCGGCCTCAAGGTCGCGCGCACGATGGAGGAGATCCCGGAGCTGTTCGACTCCGCGGTCCGCGAGGCCGTCGCGGCGTTCGGCCGCGGCGAGTGCTTCGTCGAGCGCTACCTCGACAAGCCCCGCCACGTCGAGGCGCAGGTGCTCGCCGACACCCACGGCAACGTGATCGTCGTCGGCACCCGCGACTGCTCGCTGCAACGCCGCCACCAGAAGCTGGTCGAGGAGGCGCCCGCGCCGTTCCTGACCGACGAGCAGCGCGCCACGATCCACAGCTCCGCCAAGGCGATCTGCCTCGAGGCCGGCTACCACGGCGCCGGCACCGTCGAGTACCTCGTCGGGCTCGACGGGTCGATCTCGTTCCTGGAGGTCAACACGCGCCTGCAGGTCGAACACCCGGTGTCGGAGGAGACGACGGGCCTCGACCTGGTGCGCGAGCAGTTCCGCATCGCCGCCGGCGAGGAGCTGCGGTTCACCGAGGACCCGGCGCCGCGCGCGCACTCCATCGAGTTCCGCATCAACGGCGAGGACGCCGGCCGCGGCTTCCTGCCCGCGCCGGGCACGGTGACGACGTTCGTCGCGCCGTCCGGTCCCGGCGTCCGGGTGGACGCCGGCGTCGAGTCCGGCTCGGTGATCGGCGGGCAGTTCGACTCGTTGCTGGCCAAGTTGATCGTGACCGGTGAGAACCGCGAGGAGGCGCTGGCCCGCGCCCGGCGCGCGCTCGACGAGATGGTCGTCGAGGGCATGGCGACCGTGCTGCCGTTCCACCGGGTGATCGTGCGCGACGCGGCGTTCACCGCCGAGAAGCCCGAGGGCTTCACCGTGCACACGCGGTGGATCGAGACCGAGTTCGACAACCGGATCGAGCCGTTCACCGGCGCGGCGGAGGCCGCGGAGGACGAGACGCCGCGGCAGACCGTGGTGGTCGAGGTCGGCGGGCGCCGCCTCGAGGTGTCGCTGCCGGGCGACCTCGCCGTGGGCGCGCGGCCCGCCGCGGCCGCCACGAAGAAGCCGAAGCCCAAGCGCGCGGCCGGTGGCTCCGCCGCCGTCTCCGGTGACGCGGTCGCGGCGCCGATGCAGGGCACGATCGTCAAGGTCGCCGTCGAGGACGGGCAGACCGTCGCGGCGGGCGACCTGATCGTCGTGCTGGAGGCCATGAAGATGGAGAACCCGGTGACCGCCCACAAGGCCGGCACCGTGACGGGTCTCACGGCCGCTCCCGGCGATCCGATCACCCAGGGCACCGTGATCTGCGAGCTGAAGGACTGACCGCGCCGGCCGCTCACCTACGATTGGCCCGTGAGCGACCCGTCCAGGGACATCCGCATCGGCGACACCGAACGCCAGCAGGCGTTGCAGGTCCTCGGTGAGCACTTGAGCGCGGGCCGCATCGACGTGGAGGAGTACGGCGAGCGGTCCGCGAAGATCACCACCGCGAAGACCCGCGGCGAGCTGATGGCGCTGTTCCGCGACCTGCCGGACCCGCGTCCGCAGTTCGCCACGCCGATGGCCATGTTCGACGAGCCGGTGCGCACACCCGCACGCCGGTGGGAGGGCGCCGTCGTCCCCGCGGTGGGGGTCGCCGTGGTGATCGCGTTCTTCGTGCTGCTGCGCAACCCGCTGATCTTCCTGCTGATCCCCGCGGTGGCGATCCTGTGGGCCCAGTGGAACGGACGCCGCCGCTGAAACCGCTGTTGCTGCTGGACCTCGACGGCGTGCTGCGCTCCTTCCCGCCGCTGCCCGGCCACGTCGCCGAGGCCGCTTTCGAGCCCGCGCTGCTGCACCGCGCCGTCACCGGCCGGATCTCCGACGAACAGTGGCGGCGGGAGGTCGGTGCCGGCTTCGCGGCCACGCCCGGCGAGGTGGTCGTCGAGGCGCTGGCGCTGGTGCGCGCCGCGCGGCAGCGGTGCTTCGTGGCGTTGCTGACCAACGCGACCACCCGGCTGGAAGCGGACCTGGCCCTGCTCGGCCTCGACGGGGAGTTCGACGCGGTGTTCAGCTCGGCGCGGCTCGGTCTCGCGAAGCCGGACTCCGCCGTCTTCCGGCGGGTGCTCGACGAGCTCGGGTACGAGACGGCGGTCTTCTGCGACGACTCGGCGGAGAACGCCGCCGCCGCGCGCACGGCGGGCCTGGACGGCGTGCACGTGCCGGACACGGCGGCGCTGCGGACGGCGCTGGCGGTGCGCGGCCTGATCCCGGCGACCGTGCTGGTGATCCTGCCCGACCGCGACGAGGCCGAGGAGCTGGCGGCGTCGCTGCTGGCCGGCGGCTGGGAGCCGTGCGCGGTGCACCGGGACATGCTGGCCGGCGAGGACGACGCCGAGGACGTGGACTGGGTGATCGAGCTGACCACGGCTCCGGACGGCTCGCCGGCGTCCGCGCACCGAGCCGAGCTCGACGACCTGGCGGAGCGGCACGACGGGTTCACCGACGACGGTTAGCCTCTCGCGCGTGGAGCCAGTCGAGATCAACGCGGGTGAGTACTACCTGCGCGCCTTCCGCAGCGACGACCGCATCGACGACGGCCCGGCCGTCGCGGAGGCGTTCGCCGACCCGGAGACCGGCCGTCATCTGCCCGCGGTGCGCTTCCCCGACCTGACGAGCTGGCGGGAGGACGTCCGGGTGTCCTGGGCGGTGTGCGACGCCACCACCGCCGAACTGCTCGCCGGTGTCGTGCTCGGTGACCTCGACCCCCGGCGCGGGCGCGGGGAGCTGACCTTCTGGACCCAGCCCGCCCACCGCGGCGCCGGCGTGGCGACCACCGCGCTCACGTCGGTGCTGGGCTTCGCGTTCGGCGGACTCGGCCTGCACCGGATCGTCCTGCGGCACGCGGCCACGAACACCGCGGCGCGACGGGTCGCGGAGAAGTGCGGATTCACCCTGGAGGGTCGACTTCGCGACGAGACGATCATCGATGACCAGCGCGTGGACGAGTTGCTGTGGTCGCGACTGTCGACAGACCCGCCCCCCGAACAGCTACGGTGACCCGCCATGCGGATCCCGGCGCTCCTCCTCCTCGCGGTGGCCCTGGCCGGATGCACTGCCGCGCCCGAGCAGAGCTCGCTGACCACCCCGCCGCCCCCACCGCCGCCGACGACCACGTCCGTCTCGCGGATGGACTTCCCGCCACGACCGCGCGACGTGCCTCTTGACGCCGTCGACCCCTGCGCGATCCTGACCGCCGAACAGCGCATGGCGCTGAGCCTCGACAACCCGCCCAGCGCGTACGTCGAGACGAGCTTCGGCGGCGCCAAGGCGTGCACGATCCGGAGCACCACGAGCGGGAATGTGGCGAGGATCGCACTCGTGCTCGTCTCGGGCGCCGACGTGTGGCTCTCCGAGAACGCTCAGGTGGACTACTCGGTGAGCACGATCGAGGGTTTTCCGGCGATCACTGTCCGCACACCCGACGTGCACGACGTCTGCAATGTGGAGATAGACGTTGCCGATGGGCAGTTCATCGACGTCATGTTCCGCGACGGCGGCAATTCCACTGCGGTGCAACAAGATCATCTCTGCCTCGGCGCGCAGCGGGTGGCGGAGGCCGTGATGGCCGGTTTGCTCCAGAAGCGCTGACCCACACGGGGGGATGTCACTGATCGCACTCCACAGCGTTACCTTCGGTGGTTAGAGTGTTGTCGCGCTTGTACGCACGATCGCCGGAGGTTTCGCGATGCCGCCAGGAGGACGTAGCGGGGCAGACTCCTCGCCGCCCGTCCAGCATCAGCTGAACGTGGAGCCGGAGGCGATCCCCGCGTTGCGCCGCACCTTCTCCGCCGCGCTGACCAAGCTCGACCAGCAGATCGAGATGGCGATCACCGAGTTCCGGGTGCGCCCGTGGGCCGGTGACCCGGTCAGCCAGGAGGCCGCCGAGAAGTTCAACGACCGGTCGATCACCGACGGCGACTCGGCGTTGCAGGCGCTGCTCAACTACCAGCGGCAGCTCAAGACCGCGATGGACAACCTCAACCAGATCGAGCGCCAGTACGACGTGGTCGAGGGCGACAACACCGGCATGATGAACAAGAGCGGGTGCTGACGATGGTGGATCACCGCTGGCAGGGGTACAGCCACAAGGAGCTGTACGAACGCATCCACGCGGGTCCGGGTGCCTCCGCGTCGTTCACGTCGATGGAGCGCTGGCAGGGCGTGTCGGCCGCGCTGGCCGAGATCAACGACGACCTGCACAGCGGCATCGCGCTGTCCGGGGCCAAGTGGGAGGGCAAGGCCGCCGACATCGCGCGGTCGGGTCTCAACCCGATCGCGGCCTGGGCGGACGGCGCGCGCACCGGCGCGGACGTGATGCGCTACTCGGCGGAGCTGCAGGCCGGCCACATCTCGAAGGCCCGCGCGGACATGCCGGCCCCGGTCGCCGTGACCGCGGAGCAGCCGGGCGCCCTGGTCACCGGCCTCACCCACCTCTTCGGCGGGCAGACCGACCACGAGAAGCAGGAGGCGGCCCAGGACGCCGCCGAGCGCCGCGCCCGTGAGGTCATGTCCACCTACGCGTCCTCCACGACGGCGAACACCTCGACCCTCGGCCAGTTCAGCCAGCCGCCGCAGCTCCAGATCAACGGCAGCGGCATCGCGCACGGCGGCGGCGCCCAGATCGGCACGGCCGGGTTCTGGGCCACCGGCCCCCACGGCAGCGGCGCGGGCGGCACGCGCGGCCGCACCGGCTCCGGCACGCGCGGTGCCACCGCCCCGCCGCCGCGCGGTGGCGCCGGCAGCACCCCTCCTCCCGGTTCGTCGTCGACGTCTTCCGGCTCGTCGACGCGCACCTCGAGCGCGCCGACGACGGTCGGCTCGTCAACCGGTTCGCCGAAGGGCACCATCGCGACCGCGGTGACCTCGACCGGCCCCGGCACCACGGGCAGCGTCGGCATCGCCGGCGTCGGCGTGCCGGGCCAGCGCTCCGGCCGTCCGGGCTCGCAGGGCGGCGACAAGGACCAGCCCAAGGAGATGGAGGACGGCGCGACCGCGGCGTCCGGTGCCGCCGCGGGCACGGTCATGAACCACAGCCACCTCGCGGGCGTGGCCAACGCCAACGGCTCCGCCCTGGGCCCGCTGGGCACCGTCGGCGCCTCCGGCAACGACCAGGTGCACCGCCGCACCGTGCCGATGCCCCCGTCGTTCGACCCCTTCGGCGGCATGGGCCCGCGCAAGGGCGAGGACGAGGAGGACCTGGAGCACAAGGCCGCCGACTACCTGCGCGAACGCGACGACATCTACGGCGTGGGCAGCTACGCGCTGCCCGTGATCGGGGAGAGCACGACCGACTGATGACTCTGTTCGGCTTGGACGTCGGGATGAGCGACACGCGCGACCCGGTGATCATTTCGACGCTGGAGTTCGACGTCCTCTGGGAGCACCTGGGCCTGGAGACGATGCCCCTCGTGCTGAAGGTCCCCTCGCCGGGCAAGACCCGCGAGGAGCGCCGGAAGATCGAGGACCAGGTCTGGCACCAGCTCGGCGCCCGCGGCCTCGGCGGCCCGCGCTCGCTGGACCCGACGCTCGAAGACCTGCTGCACGTGCTGAACCGCCCGCAGCAGGAGATCGACGCCCGCATGTGGCTGAACGACCGCAGCGTCCGAGTCCTCGCCGCGGGCAAGGGCCAGGCGGGCGTCCTGGCCGTCCTGGACAACGGCCAGCTCGTCCTGCGCCCCGCCGAAGCCGACGGCCTGCCCCGCGAAGCCCTGACGGCCCTGCCCACGGCCCCCGCCGGCGAAGGCCACTCCATCACCCTGCCCTCCGCCGACCTCGACGCGGCAGCCGCCTCGTCGAAGTCCCCGGAAGACCTGGAAGCCGCACTGCACGGCGTCCTGCGCGGCGACGACGCCCACACCCTGGCCGAGATGGTCCGCGACGCGTCGAACCGCGGCCAGTTCGGCGCGGCGGCCCGCGACAAGTGGGGCAAGCGCGTCCGCCCGGACCGCGTGGTCGCGTTCTTCGACACCCCGAAGGGCCGCTACCTGCAGATGCGCCGCGCCGTGGACGGCCAGCCACCCTGGTCGACCATCAGCCCCGTCGACTACCGCCGCATGCACCACCACCTGGTGGAGCTGCTGGCGGAGGCGGCCGGCGTCTAGCTGATCGCGGGGCTGGCGCAGCCGTCCTCGTCAGCTCGGCAGGCTGGCGCAGGGGTCCCCTCGGGTTCCGGGTCCCCCGCGACCCAAGGTAGTCCGCGGGTCCGACACTCCCGGTGATCTTCGACGTCGGGACAGCAACTCTGAGCCGCCCGGCCTCTGGTGAGGACGGCGAGGGCGCCTGACGCGGCGATGGCGAAGCCGAGCACTCCGCAGCGGCGATGCGAAGCGAGCCGACCGCCACCGACGCGGACCAGCCCCAACCGCGATGCCGCAGGCGAGCCGGATCGGGCATACGCCATCTGAGCAGCGGTGATGAGGTGATTACCCGCATCGCGACGAAGTCGCGAGAAGCAACCGCGCCGGAACGGCACCAACCGCATCGGTGACCCCTCCGCTGGAACCGCAGCCGAACCACCGCAACAGCACCACCGCATGGCAACCAGCACAGCTCACCCGCGCGACGACCCGCGCCCGGCCGCAGCCGCCCAGCACGCAACCGCCCAGCACGCAGCCGCCCAGCCCGGGCCGACCACCTCACCCAGCCAGGATCAGGGCCCGATCCCCTGACAGGGCCGCGTCCGCAGGTCGTTCACGTAGTCGTCCGGCGCCCCGGCGGCCTCGGCCGCGTCGGCGACCACCCCGATGTACCGGGCGGAGGGCAGCCCGCCCTCGTAGGCGTCGAGCACGTAGAGCCACGCCACCACGGAGCCCTCGAGGGTCTGCACGCGCAGCCGGATCTTCTTGTAGAGACCGAGTGCGCCCTCCCACCGGTCGAGGCGCGACTCATCGCGCGGTGAGACGTCGTAGAGCACGCAGAACGTCTGCTGGTCGGGCTCCTCGACGATCGTCGCGAGGGCGCCTTCCCAGCCGAGGTCCTCGCCACCGAACGTCAGACGCCAACCGACGAGCCAGCCGGTCCCCGCGAGCGGGGAGTACGGGGCTCGCTCCATCATCTGGTTCGGATCCATGTTCGACCCGTACGCGGCATAGAGCGGCACGTCCGACAGCGTAGCGACCCGACGATCAGCTTTCGGTACTGACGACGCGGGCGTTTCGGCCAACGCGTACGGTTGTGCCGGCCAGCAAGCGCGCAGAAGGGAACTGATCGTGACCCGCATCGTCATCATGGGCGGCGGACCCGCAGGTTACGAGGCAGCTCTGGTCGCGGCGCAGCACGGCGCCGACGTGACCGTGGTGGAGAACGACGGGGCCGGTGGCGCGTGCGTGCTGTACGACTGCGTGCCGTCGAAGACGTTCATCGCCTCCGCGGGCGCTCGGAGCGCCTTCCGCAACGCCGGTGAGCTGGGCATCCAGACCAACAACGAGCACGCTGCCGTCGACCTGCCGGTTGTCCACGGACGGGTGAAGGGCCTCGCTCTGGCGCAGTCCGCGGACGTGCGGGCGCGGTTGCAGCGCGAAGGCGTGCGGCTCGTCAACGGGCGCGCGAAGTTCGCGGACGGCGCCCGCGGGCTCGCGCAGCACCAGGTCGTCGCCATCGGCGCGGACGGCAGCGAGGAGATCCTCGACGCCGATGTGGTGCTCATCGCAACGGGCGCCACGCCGCGCGTGCTGCCGGGCGCGGAGCCCGACGGCAAGCGCGTCCTCACCTGGCGGCAGATCTACGACCTGCCCGAGCTGCCCGAACACCTCGCCGTGATCGGTTCCGGCGTCACCGGTGTCGAGTTCGCGAGCGCCTACACCGAGATGGGCGTGAAGGTGACGATGGTCTCCAGCCGGGACCGCGTGCTCCCCCACGAGGACGCCGACGCGGCCGTGGTGCTGGAGGACGTGTTCGCCGAGCGCGGCACGGCCGTCGTCAAGCACGCCCGCGCGGACCGGGTGGAGAACACCGGTGACGGTGTGCTGATCCACCTGGAAGACGGTCGCACGATCGAGGCGTCGCACGCCCTGATGACCGTCGGTTCGGTGCCGAACACCAACGACATCGGCCTCGAGAAGATCGGCATCGAGCTCGGCCGCGGCGGCTACATCCCCGTCGACCGGGTCAGCCGGACCAACGTCAGCGGCGTCTACGCGGCGGGCGACTGCACCGGTGTGCTGCTGCTCGCGTCCGTGGCCGCCATGCAGGGCCGCATCGCGATGTGGCACGCGCTGGGCGAGGGCGTCAGCCCGATCAAGCTCAAGACCGTCGCCGCGAACGTCTTCACCAACCCCGAGATCGCGAGCGTCGGCATCAGCCAGCAGGCGATCGACTCGGGTGAGGTGCCCGCGCGCACGATCATGCTGCCGCTGGCCACGAACCCGCGCTCCAAGATGGAGGGTCTGCGCCGCGGTTTCGTGAAGCTGTTCTGCCGCCCGGCCACGGGTGTCGTCATCGGCGGTGTGGTCGTCGCGCCGAACGCGAGCGAGCTGATCCTGCCGATCGCGCTGGCCGTGCAGAACCAGCTCACCGTCGAGCACCTCGCCACGACGTTCTCGGTGTACCCGTCGCTGTCGGGTTCCATCACCGAGGCAGGGCGCCAGCTGATGCGCCACGACGACCTCGACTAGCCCCACCACGCACGACCGTGCCCCGGACACCGACGTGTCCGGGGCACGCGTTCGTTCCGGGTTCAGGACCGCGGCAGCATGCCCACGAGCGACGTGATGATCGAGAGCCGCAGGGCAGGGCGCAGGTCGACGCGGTGGACCGCGAGCTCCGGCTCCGACTCGTAGACGGCGAGCAGGCTCGGCGGCGGTGAGCTGTAGGCCGACAGCGCGCCGGCCACCAGCAGGACGTGCAGGCAGAACGTCTCGGCCTGGTCGCCGATCTCCGGCAGGTGCCGCCGGACGAGACCGGCCATCACCGCGAGGTTGTCCAGTGACGCCCGCTTGTGCCGCCGGACGGCCTCGACCGAGACGTTGTGCTCGAGCACTCCGCCCTGCGCGCCGTAGAGGTCGCAGAGCACCGTGCGGGCGGCGAGCGAGCGGCTGAGCACGTCGGCCGTCCGTTCCGCCCGTTGCACCGCGGACAGGCAGGGGTCCGCACCGGCGGCCAGCTCCCGCTCCAGCTCCACCAGCCAGACGGCCGTCCGCTGGTCCATCAGGTCGAGCAGCACCGCCTCGCGGGACTCGAAGTAGCGCAGCACCGCCGTCTTGGCCAGGCCGACCCGCCTGCTCAGCTCGTTCAGGGTCACCTCGGCCACCGGCATCTCGTCGAGCATCGCCGAGGTCGTGTCCAGGATCGCCCGCCGCCGGAGCTCGCGCTGCTCCTCGCTGCGCGCCCGCTGGAACGTCATGACCCCAACCCTAGCTCGGGTACCGCCGGTACCTTGACATGGTACCGGCGGTACATTAACGTCCCCATCATAAGTTACCGGCGGTACCCAAGGAGCCCGACATGAAGTGGACCGAGCAGCAGATCCCGCGCCAGGACGGCCGGGTGGCCGTGATCACCGGCGCCAACACCGGACTGGGCTTCGAGACCGCCCGGCGGCTCGCCGAGCGCGGCGCGTCGGTCGTGCTGGCCGTGCGCGACGCGAAGAAGGGCGAGCTGGCCGCCGCCAGGATCGACGGCGACGTCTCCGTGCAGGAACTGGACCTCACCTCGCTGGCATCGGTGCGCGCCGCCGCGGCGGACCTGCGCGCCGCCCACCCGCAGATCGACCTGCTGATCAACAACGCGGGCGTGATGTACACCCCGAAGCAGACCACCCGCGACGGCTTCGAGATGCAGTTCGGCACCAACCACCTCGGCCACTTCGCCCTCACCGGGCTGCTGCTCGACCTGATGCTGCCCGTGCCGGGCTCCAGGGTGGTCACGGTCAGCAGCACCGGCCACCGCATCCGCGCCGCCATCCACTTCGACGACCTCCAGTGGGAGCGCTCTTACAGCCGGGCGGGCGCCTACGGCCAGTCGAGGCTCGCCAACCTGATGTTCACCTACGAGCTGCAGCGCAGGCTCGCCCCGCACGGCACCACCACCGCGGTGGCCGCCCACCCCGGCGTCTCCAACACCGAGCTGACCCGCAACACCCCGGCGATCTTCCGCGGGCCGCTCACCTGGCTCGCCCCGATGATCACCCAGCCCGCCGCGGCGGGCGCGCTGCCCACCCTGCGGGCCGCCACCGATCCGTCCGTCCTCGGCGGGCAGTACTACGGCCCCGGCGGCATCGGCGAGGTGCGCGGTCTTCCGGAACTGGTCGCCTCCAGCCCCGATTCCTACGACCTCACCGTGCAGCAACGCCTTTGGGCCGTCTCGGAGGACCTCACCGGCGTGCGGTTCCCGGTGGGGACCGCGACCGGGACGCGTACCGGTTCTTGATCAATCTCGGCAGAACGGGCCACCGGGCCACCGGATGTGCGTCAATAGGTCCGTGGGGACTCGTGTCTTGATCGCGGTGCTGAGCGTGGCGCTGGCCGCCACCGCCTGTTCGCAGGGCCCGGCACCGAAGCCGCCGGCGGCGACGAGCGAGGTCGCTCCGCCACCGGTGGTCTCGCCGCTCGGCAGCTCCGACCCGATGGAGCTCAGGATCGAGCGGATCGGCGTGCGGTCGTCGTTGGTGGCACTCGGGCTCGACCCGCAGGGAGTCGTGCAGATGCCGCCGGTCAACGAGGGCATGCAGGCGGGGTGGCACCGGCTCCACCCGAAGCAGTGGATCATCGTCGGGCGCATCGAGAGCAACGAGGCCAGGGGCGTCTTCTACCGGTTGAACGACCTGCGGCAGGGCGACGTCGTCGAAGTGTCCAAGAAGGACGGTTCACTGGCCCGCTTCACCGTGGGCCGCACAGAGAGGATCATCCGCGACGACTTCTTCGCGGAGGCCGTCGCGCGGGACGAGAAGGAGGAGGGACTGCGGCTGATCACGTGTGGCACCCGCGACAACGTGATCGTGCACGCAGTCCCCGCCCAATAACGCGAGCTCGCCCTCAACCGGCCGGTGATCGGCACCCCCTGACGCGAGTTCGACCGAGGGCGAGCTCGCCGCCGTCTGCGGGAGCAGCGGCGGAAGGCTCAGTCCTCCACCCAGTCGAAGGTCTTCGTGACGGCCTTCTTCCAGTTCGCGTACTCCGAGGCGCGGCGCTCGGGCTCCATCCGCGGCTCCCACTGCTTGTCCTGCGCCCAGTTCTGGCGGATGTCGTCCTCGGTCTCCCAGAACCCGACCGCGAGGCCCGCCGCGTAGGCGGCGCCGAGCGCGGTGGTCTCCGCCACCACCGGCCTGATCACCGGCACGCCGAGGATGTCGGCCTGGAACTGCATCAGCAGCTCGTTCACGACCATGCCGCCGTCGACCTTCAGCGCCTTCAGGTCCACACCGGAGTCGGCGTTCATCGCGTCGAGCACCTCGCGGGTCTGGAACGCGGTCGCCTCCAGCACGGCCCGCGCGAGGTGGCCCTTGTTCACGAACCGCGTCAGGCCGACGATCGCGCCACGGGCGTCGGAACGCCAGTACGGCGCGAAAAGACCGGAGAACGCGGGCACGAAGTACGCGCCACCGTTGTCCTCCACCGAACGGGCGTGCTCCTCGATCTCCGCGGCCGAGGAGATCATGCCGAGGTTGTCGCGCAGCCACTGCACCAGCGAGCCGGTGACCGCGATCGAGCCCTCCAGCGCGTAGACGGGCGCGTCGTCGCCGATCTTGTAGCAGACGGTGGTGAGCAGGCCGTTCTCGCTCATCACCTTCTCGGTGCCGGTGTTGAGCAGCATGAAGTTGCCGGTGCCGTAGGTGTTCTTGGCCTCGCCCGGCGACAGGCAGGCCTGGCCGAACGTCGCGGCCTGCTGGTCACCGAGGATGCCGGCGATCGGCACACCGGCGAGCGCGCCGCGTTCGCGCACCTGGCCGTAGACCTCCGAGGAGGACCGGATCTCCGGCAGCATCGACATCGGAATGCCCATGTCCTCGGCGATCGAGGCGTCCCACTGCAACGTGTCGAGGTCCATCAGCATGGTGCGGGAAGCGTTCGTCGGGTCGGTGACGTGCACGCCACCGCTGGTGCCGCCCGTCATGTTCCACAGCACCCACGTGTCCATGTTGCCGAACAGCAGGTCGCCAGCCTCGGCCCTCTCCCGCGCGCCCTCGACGTTGTCGAGGATCCAGCGGACCTTGGGCCCGGAGAAGTAGGTGGCCAGCGGCAGCCCGACCTTGGCGCGGTAGCGCTCCTGCCCACCGCCCAGCGCACCCAGCTCCTGCACGATCCGGTCGGTGCGGGTGTCCTGCCACACGATCGCGTTGTAGACGGGCTCGCCGGTGTGGCGGTCCCACACCAGCGCGGTCTCGCGCTGGTTGGTGATGCCCACCGCCGCGATGTCCGAAGTGGACAGATCCGCCTTCGCGAGCGCGCCGGCGGCGACCTGGCGGGTGTTCTGCCAGACCTCCTTCGGGTCGTGCTCGACCCAGCCCGCCCTCGGGAAGATCTGCTCGTGCTCCTTCTGGTCCACCGAGACCACCCGGCCGGAGTGGTCGAAGATCATGCACCGGGTCGACGTGGTGCCCTGGTCGATCGCCGCCACGTACTGCGTCATGCGAGGAGTCCTTTCAGACCGGGAGAACCAGGTAGAGCAACGCGGCGAGCGCGCCACCCACGAGCGGGCCCACGACGGGGACCCAGGAGTAGCTCCAGTTCGCGTTGCCCTTGTTGCGGATCGGCATCAGGAAGGCGTAGGCGATGCGCGGACCGAGGTCGCGCGCCGGGTTGATCGCGTAGCCGGTCGGGCCACCGAGCGAGGTTCCGATCACCAGCACGACGAACGCGACGGCCGCGTACCCGAGCGCCGAGTTGCCGAACTGCGGAACGCCGTCGGCCGTCTCCTTCGCGCCCGGCGACAGCAGGATCCACACGACGAGCACGAACGTGCCGATGATCTCGGAGACGAGGTTCCACGGCGCGTTCGGCACGGTCGGGCCGGTGGAGAAGATGCCGAGCGTGTTCTGCGGCTCGTCGTGCGTGTCGAACTGGAGCTTGTACGTCGCCCAGCAGAGCATCGCGCCGATGACGGCGCCGACCATCTGACCGAGGACGTAGACGGGAACATCGCCCCACGGCGTCTTGTCCGCGATCGCGAGCCCCAACGTGACGGCGGGGTTCAGGTGCGCCCCGCTCGGGTTGGCGATGCTCGCGCCGGTGAAGACGGCGAAGGCCCAGCCGACGTTGACGAACAGGAACCCGGTGCTGTTGCCGAGCGTGTTCTTGAGCACCTGGTTCGCGACGACACCGGTGCCCAGGAGGATGAGGACCGCGGTCCCCAGCATCTCCCAGACGAAGATCGAGCCTGCGCTCATCGCCGACCTCCCCTGCTTGCGGCTTCCAGGAGAGCGCGCGAGCCCGAGGTCAGGGCCGCGCTGCCCGCCTACAACGTGCTGGGACGCTATTACCGCGCTGATCAGTTGTCCATGCCAAGTGCGGTCGCATGAGCGGTTCCGGGGCGCGGCGACGCCGGCTCCGCGCCCGTGGGCGCGGGACCGTTGCTGCAGGTAACGTGATCCGCGAGTCGTCACAGGGAGGCGTTTACCGTGGCCACGCGCAGGAACGCAGATTCAGCACCGCACACCCATGCCGAACCTCCGATCACCGGCAGGCTGGGGCCCGCCGAGCGCGAGGAGTCGTGGCAGCGGCTGGGGGCGGAGACGTTCGACGTCGTCGTGGTCGGCGGTGGCGTGGTCGGCGTGGGCGCGGCGCTCGACGCGGCGACGCGCGGGCTGCGGGTGGCCCTCGTCGAGGCCCGCGACCTCGCGTCGGGCACGTCGAGCCGGTCGTCCAAGCTCTTCCACGGCGGTCTGCGGTACCTGGAGCAGCTCGAGTTCGGCCTGGTCCGCGAGGCACTGCGCGAACGCGAGCTGATGCTGACGCGGATCGCGCCCCACCTGGTGAAGCCGGTCGCGTTCCTCTACCCGCTCGCGAACCGGCTGTGGGAGCGCCCGTACACGGCCGCCGGCCTGTTCCTCTACGACACGATGGGCGGCGCCCGGTCCGTGCCGGGGCAGAAGCACCTCACCCGCGCGGGCGCGCTCCGGCTGGTCCCGGCGCTGAAGCGCGACGCGTTGATCGGCGGCATCCGCTACTACGACGCCCAGGCCGACGACGCCCGCCACACGATGATGGTGGGCCGCACCGCCGCCCACTACGGCGCGGTGGTGCGCACGTCGACCCAGGTCGTCGAGTTCCTGCGCGAGGCCGACCGCGTCTCCGGCGTGCGCGTGCGCGACGTCGAGGACGGCCGCGAGGTCGACGTGCGAGCCCACGCCGTGATCAACGCGACCGGTGTGTGGACCGACGAGCTCCAGCGGCTCTCCGGCTCGCGCGGGCGGTTCCGCGTCCGCGCCTCGAAGGGCGTGCACATCGTCGTCCCGCGCGACCGGATCGTCGCCGAGGCCGGGATGATCCTGCGCACCGAGAAGTCGGTGCTGTTCGTGATCCCCTGGCGCAACCACTGGATCGTCGGCACCACGGACACCGACTGGAACCTCGACCTCGCGCACCCGGCGGCGACCAAGCACGACATCGACTACATCCTCGAACACGTGAACTCGGTGCTGGCGACGCCGTTGACGCACGACGACATCGAGGGCGTCTACGCGGGCCTGCGGCCGTTGCTCGCGGGCGAGTCGGACTCGACGTCGAAGCTGTCGCGCGAGCACGCGGTGGCCAGGGTGGCGCCGGGCCTGGTGGCGATCGCCGGCGGCAAGTACACGACGTACCGGGTGATGGGCGCGGACGCCGTCGACGCGGCGCACGTGGACCTGCCCGGCCGGATCCAGCCGTCGATCACGGACAAGGTGCCGCTGGTCGGCGCCGACGGCTACCACGCGCTGGTCAACCAGGCCGACCAGCTCGCGGCCAAGCACGGGCTGCACCCGTACCGCGTCCGGCACCTGCTGGACCGCTACGGCTCGCTGGTGCACGAGGTGCTCTCGCTCGCCGCCGACAACCCCGAGCTGCTCAGGCCGATCCCGGCGTCGCCGGACTACCTCCAGGTCGAGGCGGTGTACGCGGTCTCGCACGAGGGCGCGATGCACCTGGAGGACGTGCTGACGCGACGCACCCGCATCTCCATCGAGTACGCCCACCGCGGCGTCGAGTCGTCGGAGGCGGTCGCCCGGCTGATCGCGCCGGTCCTCGGCTGGGACGAGGAGACGATCAAGCGCGAGGTCGAGGTCTACAACGCCCGCGTGGAGGCCGAGCGCACGTCGCAGACGAAGCCGGACGACCAGGCGGCGGACGCCGTGCGCGCCGCGGCGCCGGAAGCGCGGCCGCAGTTGGCCGAGCCCGTGAGCTGATTCCGCATGCTGGAGGCATGATCGGACCGGTCCGCTCGTCGACGTGACGCCGCGCTGATCTGATCACGCGGGCCCCGGGCAGCAGAACTGCCCGGGGATCACCGGCGGACGATCAGGCCAGTGCGGCCAGCGCCGTGTGGACCATGACGCGGACACCCACGAGGAGCGCGCGCTCGTCCAGGTCGAACGTCGGCTGGTGCAGGTCGCGCTGCTTCTCCTGGCCGTTCCACACGCCGAGGCGCGCGAACGAGCCCGGCACGTGCTCCAGGTACCAGCCGAAGTCCTCGCCGCCGGAGGACTGCTCGGTGCCCGCCAGCGCGTCGTCGCCCAGCGCGGCCTCGATGCCGGCGCGCATGATCTGCGTCGACTCCCGCTCGTTCACCACCGGCGGCACGCCGCGGCGGTGGTGCAGGTCGAAGCCGACGCCCGTCGGGGCCAGCAGCCCGGTGACGAGGTCCTTGACCAGCGGCTCCAGCTCGGCCCAGATGTCGCGGTCGCCGGTGCGCAGCGTGCCGCGCAGCAGGCCCTCCTGCGGGACGGCGTTCGGCGCCTCACCCGCGTGGACGGCGCCCCACACCAGGACGGTGCCGGAACGCGGGTCGACGCGGCGGGACAACATCGTCGGCAGGCCGGTGATGACCGTGCCGAGGGCGTGGACCAGGTCCGCGGTCAGGTGCGGGCGCGACGTGTGGCCGCCCGGCGAGTTGAGCCGCAGCTCCAGCAGGTCGGAGGCCGACGTGATGGCGCCGATCCGCGTGCCGATGCGGCCGACCTGCAGCCGCGGGTCGCAGTGCAGGCCGAAGATCCGCTCCACGCCGTCGAGACCGCCCGCGGCCAGCACGTCCAGCGCGCCGCCCGGCATGACCTCCTCCGCCGGCTGGAACACCAGGCGGACGCGGCCGGGGAGCTCGGTGGCCGAGGCGAGCGCCAGCGCCGTGCCGATCAGGACCGTCGTGTGGGCGTCGTGGCCGCACGCGTGCGACACACCGTCCACAGTGGACGAGAACGGCAGGCCGGTGTTCTCCGGCAGCGGGAGGGCGTCCATGTCCGCGCGCAGCGCCACGCAGCGGGGGCCGCTGCCGATGTCGCAGATCAGGCCGGTGCCGCCGGGGAGCACGCGCGGCTTGAGGCCGACCTCGCGCAGCAGCTTGGCCACCAGTTCGGTGGTGTTGTACTCGCGGCGGGACAGCTCGGGGTGGGAGTGGATGTGACGCCGCCAGGCGACGACGTCGCCGGCGTGCACCTTCAACCAGTCGTCGAGCCAGGCGGGTCCGCGGCCCTCTCCGAGATCATCCACACCAGACATGCTCACCCCGGTGGGGCCGACGAGCATCTCGGTGGGCGTCTGCACGGCAGAGGAGCCCGATGGGCGGGAGTCCAGAACCGTCATGCCGCTCCTCCGCGGGCCAGCAGCCGTGCGCGCTGCCGGGAATCGGTGGCTGTCGCGATCGTCGTCCAAGCCATGGCAAGTGCTCCTTCGAGCAGCGCACGGTCGGCCGACGCCGAGGCACAGGCGGTCGCGAACTCTTTTTGGTGGTTCACCGCGTCTCCGCAGTCGATGGCGATGGTCGGGTGGATGGCGGGCAACACCCTTGTCACGTTGCCCATGTCGGTGCTGCCGATCTTCTCTCGCTGCTCCTGCTCCGGCGAAAGCGGACGTCGTCCCAGCTCGGTGGCCGCACGCCGGTAGGCGTCCGCGAGCCACGGATCGGGAGTCAGCTCGGCGTAGACCGGTGACACCTGCTCGACCTCATGGGTGCAGCCGGTCGCGAGCGCGCCGGCGGAAAAGCAGTCCCGGATGCGGTTCTCCAGGCGCTTCAGGGATTCCAGGTTCTCCGCCCTCACGTCGAACATCGCCGACGCGTGGGCGGGTATTACGTTCGGCACCGTGCCGCCGTTGGTGACGATGCCCGTCACCATCTGCCCCGGCTCGAGGTGCTGCCGCAGCAGGCTGATCGAGATCTGCGCGACCGTCACCGCGTCCGCGGCGTTGACGCCCAGGTGCGGGGCGGCGGCCGCGTGGGACGGCTTGCCCGTGTAGTGGACCTCGAGGTCGGTGATGGCCAGCGACTTCGCGGCGCACGACTCGTACGGCGCGGGGTGGACCATCATCGAGAACGAGACGTCGTCGAACACGCCCCGTTCCAGCATCAGCACCTTGCCGCCGCCGACCTCCTCGGCCGGAGTTCCGATCACCTTCACGGTGACACCCAGCCGGTCGGCGACGTCACGCAGAGCGAGTGCGGTGCCGACCGACGCGGCGGCGATGACGTTGTGCCCGCACGCGTGCCCGACCTCGGGCAGGGCGTCGTACTCGGCGCAAAGCCCGAGCACCAGCTCCCCGTCACCGAAGGTGGCGACGAACGCCGTGTCGAGACCGGCCACACCGCGGTCGACCTCGAACCCCTCGCGCACCAGCAGGGAGCTGATCTTCTCCGCGCTGCGGTGCTCGGAGAACGCCAGCTCAGGCTCGGCGTGGATCGAGTGCGAGAGGTCCAGCAGCGCGTCGGAGTACCGCTCGACGGTCGAACGTGTGCTGCTCTTCAAGTCGGTACCCATTTGCCACCATCCTGCATCACCACCCGTGGGACGCAGCTCGCTGATGATGATCAACCGGACGGCCGGTCGCAGCGCTGCGCCGAGCGGCGAGCGAGTTTCGGTCTGACCGATCAAAGATGACGCAAATGGTCGAGAGATACGCTTAACTTTGACTATCGCGTCCCATCATCTGGGACGCGGCGCATCAGCCCCGCTACCCGGCAGCCTCACTTCTTCTTGGCTGCGCGTTCCTTGCGCCACGCGGTCCACCGCTTCTTGTTCCGGTAATACACCAGCACGAACAGCAGCACGGCGATGCCGCCGATCCACAGCTTGCGCTTGGTCTCCGCCCGCTCCTCGGGCGACGGCTCCTGCGGCGCGTCCACGCTGGGAGCCGGCTTCACGGCCGTCTGCTGCGCCGTGGCCGCGGGCGCGTTCGCCGCCTCTTGCGCGGACGCCACGCCGGCGATCCCGACAACGCTCATCAGCGCGAACACCCAGGCCAGCAGCAACCTCGACATGCCGTGAACTGTACCCCGGATACCACCTTCGATGGTCACCCAAACTAGCTAAGTGCCTACGGTGAGTCCGATTGGAACGCCTGCAAGAGCTGCTCCGCGGCGAGGGTGGCGGTCAGTTCTCCCGACCTCACCTTCTCCTCCACCGAGGGCGCCAGCGTGCGCACGGCGGCGCTCTCGCGGACCTGCCGCCACAGCTCGTCGTGGACCATCATCCAGGTCCACTCGACCTGCTGGCGACGCCGCCGTTCGTCCAGTTCGCCGGCCTCCCGCAGGGTCGACCGGTGTTCCAGCACTCGGGACCACAGCTCGTCCAGACCGGCTCCGGTGAGGCCGGAACAGGTCAGCACGGGCGGGTGCCACACCGCGTCCGGCGGCCGCAGCAGCCGCAGCGCGCCGGCCAGCTCGCGCGCGGCCTTGCGGGCGGCCAGCTCGTGCTCGCCGTCGGCCTTGTTGACCGCGATGACGTCCGCGAGCTCCAGGATGCCCTTCTTGATGCCCTGCAACTGGTCGCCGGTGCGCGCCAGCGTCAGGAACAGCGAGCAGTCCGTCATGTTCGCGACGGCGACCTCCGACTGCCCGACGCCGACGGTCTCGACCAGCACCACGTCGAAGCCCGCCGCCTCGACCAGCACGATCGTCTCGCGGGTGGCCTGCGCGACACCGCCGAGCGTGCCGGACGTCGGCGACGGCCTGATGAACGCGTCCTGGTTCACCGACAGCCGCGACATGCGCGTCTTGTCCCCCAGGATGCTGCCGCCGGTGCGGGTCGAGGACGGGTCGACGGCGAGCACCGCCACCCGGTGCCCCTTCTCGGTCAGCATGGTGCCGAGCGCGTCGATGAACGTCGACTTGCCCACGCCGGGCACGCCGGTGATGCCCACCCTGATCGCGTTGCCCGACTTCGGCAGCAGCTCGACCAGCAGCTCCTGCGCCTTGGCCCGGTGGTCGGCGCGCGTCGACTCGACCAGGGTGATGGCCCTGGCGAGCACCCCTCTGTTGCCGTCGAGGACGCCCTTCGCGTACTCGGCGACGTCGAGCACCGGGGCGCGCCGGCCACCGGCCTGCGCACTACCCATGGTGCCCGAGCTGGTCGGCGAGCTTGACCAGCAGGTCCTTGGCCGCGTCCGCGATCACCGTGCCGGGCGGGAAGATCGCCGCCGCGCCCGCCGCGTACAGCTCGTCGAAGTCCTGCGGCGGGATCACGCCACCGACGACGATCATGATGTCGTCGCGGCCGAGCTCGCTCAGCTCCTGCCGGAGAGCCGGCACCAGGGTGAGGTGGCCGGCGGCGAGCGAGGACACGCCGACGATGTGCACGTCCGCCTCGGTGGCCTGGCGCGCGACCTCCTGCGGCGTCTGGAACAGCGGGCCGACGTCGACGTCGAAGCCGAGGTCCGCGAACGCCGTGGCGATCACCTTCTGGCCGCGGTCGTGGCCGTCCTGGCCCATCTTGGCCACCAGGATGCGCGGGCGGCGTCCCTCCTCCGCCGCGAACGCCTCGACGACCTCGCGGCAGGCGTCCACGTTGGACACTTGGCCGACCTCCTGCCGGTAGACACCGGTGATCGTGCGGATCTGGGCGGAGTGGCGGCCCCACACCTCGCCGAGCGACTCGGAGATCTCGCCGACCGTGGCCTTGGCCCTGGCGGCGTTGATCGCGAGCTCCAGCAGGTTGCCGCCGCCGCGCGCCGCGTTCGCCAGCGCCGCGAGCGCACCGTCCACAGCGGACTGGTCGCGCTCCTCCCTGAGCCTGCGCAGCTTCTCGAGCTGCTGGGCCCGCACACCGGCGTTGTCGACCTTGAGGACCTCGATCTGCTCGTCGGCGTCGACCAGGTACTTGTTGACGCCGATGACGGGCTGCCGGCCGGAGTCGATGCGCGCCTGCGTGCGGGCGGCGGCCTCCTCGATGCGCAGCTTGGGCAGGCCCTCGTCGATCGCGCGGGCCATGCCGCCGGCCTTCTCGACCTCGGTGATGTGCCCCCAGGCCTTCGCGGCGAGCTCCTTGGTGAGCCGTTCCACGTACGCGCTGCCGCCCCACGGGTCGATCACGCGCGTCGTGCCGGACTCCTGCTGGAGCAGTAGCTGGGTGTTGCGGGCGATGCGCGCCGAGAAGTCGGTGGGCAGCGCCAGCGCCTCGTCGAGTGCGTTGGTGTGCAACGACTGCGTGTGCCCCTGCGTCGCGGCCATCGCCTCGACGCACGTGCGCGCGACGTTGTTGAACACGTCCTGCGCCGTCAGCGACCAGCCGGAGGTCTGGCAGTGCGTGCGCAGGCTCAGCGACTTCTGGCTCTTGGGCCCGAAGCCGTTCACGAGCTTGGCCCACAGCAGGCGCGCGGCCCGCATCTTGGCGATCTCCATGAAGAAGTTCATGCCGATCGCCCAGAAGAAGCTGAGCCGCGGCGCGAACGCGTCCACGTCCAGTCCGGCGGCCTGACCGGCGCGGAGGTACTCCACGCCGTCGGCGAGCGTGTACGCCAGCTCCAGGTCGGCGGTCGCCCCCGCCTCCTGCATGTGGTAGCCGGAGATCGAGATGGAGTTGAACTTCGGCATGTGCCGCGAGGTGTAGCCGAAGATGTCGGAGATGATCCGCATCGACGGCTGCGGCGGGTAGATGTAGGTGTTGCGGACCATGAACTCCTTAAGGATGTCGTTCTGGATCGTCCCCATGAGCTGCTCCGGCTTCACCCCCTGCTCCTCCGCCGCCACGACGAACAGGGCGAGGATCGGCAGCACCGCGCCGTTCATCGTCATCGACACGGACATCCTGTCCAGCGGGATGCCGTCGAACAGCGTTCGCATGTCGTAGATCGAGTCGATCGCGACACCCGCCATGCCGACGTCACCGGCCACGCGCGGGTGGTCCGAGTCGTAACCGCGGTGCGTCGCCAGGTCGAACGCGACGCTCAGCCCCTTCTGCCCGGCCGCGAGGTTGCGGCGGTAGAAGGCGTTCGACTCCTCGGCCGTGGAGAAACCCGCGTACTGGCGGATGGTCCACGGCTGGTTGACGTACATCGTCGGGTACGGGCCGCGCAGGAAGGGCGCGACGCCGGGATAGGTCTCCAGGAAGTCCAGACCGTCCACGTCGGACGGTCCGTAGACCGGCTTGACCGCGATGCCCTCCGGCGTCTCCCACGCCGGCAGGTCCGTCTCGTACTTCGCCGACGGGAGCGGGCCGAGGTCGACGTCCGCGAAGCTGGGGATCATCGCTGGGCTCCCTGGGGTTCGGTGATGCCGAGGAACTCGAAGGTGCCGGTGAGGATCTCCAGCGCCGGGCACCCGGTGTGGACGAAACCGTCGACCTCCGCGTCGGGTTTCCTGCCCGCGAGGAGTACCCGCCGCGCGCCGACCGCACGCAGCGCCTCGACGACCTGGTCCGCCTGCTCGGCGTAGCCGGAGTCGCTGCCGCACAGGACCGCGATCTCCGCGCCCGACTCCCGGAACCGGCTCGCCACGTCCTGCGGCGTCCTGGTCGGGCCCGCGGCCGGGGTGGCGAACCCGCCCGCGTTGAAGAGGTTCGCGGCGAAGGTGGCGCGCGCGGTGTGGGCGGCGACCGGGCCGAGGGTGGCGAGGAAGACCTGCGGGCGTTCGGGCTGGGCGTCGGCGAGGTCGCGCAGCTCCTCGAAGGCCTGGGCGTAGCGGACGCGCGGCAGCCCGAAACTGTCGGACCCGCTTGAGATGATGGGAGTGGGGGGCGCGTCCCCTCTGGGGGTCTGCGAGTCGGTATCGATTCCGACGGGCTCGCGGCCGACGGGCTCGCGGCTCGCGGGCTCGCGGACCACCGGCTTCTCGCCCAGGTTCGGGAACTCGCTGACCCCGGTGATCGGGTCGCTGCGGTCGGCCAGCCGCGCCGACCGCTTCGCCCACGTCTCCGCGATCCGCACGGCGACCAGCTCACGCGCCTGGAAGACGCCACCGGCCCGTTCGATCTCCTGGAACCACGACCACGCGGCGACGGCCAGCTCGTCGGTCAGCCTCTCCACGTACCAGGACCCGGCCGCCGGGTCGATGACCGCGCCGAGGTGCGACTCCTCCAGCAGCAGGTTCTGCGTGTTGCGCGCGATCCGCCGCGCGAACTCGTCCGGCAGCCCGATGGCCGCGTCGAACGGCTGCACCGTCACGGAGTCGGCCCCGCCGAGTCCGGCGGCGAGCGTGGCCACGGTGGTGCGCAGCATGTTCACCCACGGGTCGCGGCGGGTCATCATCGCCGACGACGTCACGGCGTGCTGCACCTGCGGCACGTCGACACCGGACACCTCGGCGACCCGCGCCCACAACCGGCGGGCGGCGCGCAGCTTCGCGATGGTCGTGAACTGGTCGGCGGTGGCGGCGTAGCGGAACTCGAGCTGCCCGAACGCCTCCGCCACCCCCAGGCCCGCCTCCGTGAGCGAGCGCAGGTGCGCCACGGCCAGCGCCAGGGACGCGCCCAGCTCCTCGGAGTCCGAGCCGCCCGCGTCGTGGAACGGCAGCGCGTCGACGACGACGGTCCGCAGGTGGGGGAACGACGACCGGGCCTGCCTGATGACGTCGATGGCCTCGCCGGACGGCACCAGGGCGAGGTTGCCCCGCACCTGGTCGGCCAGCACCGGTGCCTGGTCGTAGATCCGCAGCATCGCGCGCGCCGCCTCGACGTCGCCGTCGAGCACGATCGGCGCGAGGTCGAGGTGGACGCCGTCCAACACCCGTTCGAGTGAAGTTGCGGGCAACGCGAGCCACAACGAGGTGACGCCGCCCTCCAGGTCGTTCAGCACCGCGACCGGGTCGGGCACGGCGTGGCGCTGCCGGACGTCCCAGCCCTGCTTGACCGGCGCGAGCGCGTACGGGACGGGCGGCGCGTCCTCGAGGGTGTAGAGCGGCTGGAGCTCGATGCCGTCGTAGGTCCTCGTGACCAGCGAGTCGAAGCTCGCGCCGGTCTTGCCGAGGACGGCGTCGACCAGCTCACGCCACTGTTCCCTCGACGCCGGCGGGAACTCGTTCGAGCGGAATTCGGCGGGCAAGGCCAACTCCATCATGCGTTGCAGTGTTACCGACCGGTACCGAGACGGCTATGTGAGGTTCACCGCCGTTAACGATGCAGTCAGTGTGTCAGGAACAATAGGTTGGTGGAGAACGGTGACCAGGAGCAGTTGATCGCGGCTCGTTATCGGCTGCTGCACCTGCTCGGTCAAGGCTCGATGGGCACCGTCTGGGCTGCTCACGACGAGGTTCTGCGCAGGCAGGTCGCGGTGAAGGGGATCCTGCGGCCGCCCGGCATGCCCGACGCCGACGCCGAACAGCTGCGCGAACGCACCATGCGCGAGGCACGCGCCATCGCCGCGCTCTCCCACCCGAACCTCGTGACGCTCTACGACGTCATCCAGCACGAGGGCGACCCGTACGTCGTGATGGAACTGGTGCCGTCACGCAGTCTCGGCGAGGTGTTGCAGGAGCAGGGCTGTCTCACCGAGAAGCAGGGCGCGGCGGTGCTGGACGCGGTCGCGGCGGCGCTGGCGTCGGCACACCGGGCCGGCATCACGCACCGCGACGTGAAGCCCGGCAACGTGCTCATCGCGGACGACGGCCGGGTCAAGCTCACCGACTTCGGCATCGCGCGCAACGTCGCCGAGGCGACGATGACCGCGCGCGGCATCACGCTCGGCACGCCCGCCTACATCGCCCCCGAGGTGGCGCAGGGCGGTGACGTGTCGGAGGCCGCGGACCGGTGGTCGCTCGGCGCGACGATGTGGGCCGCGATGGCCGGCGAGCCGCCGTACGTGGGCAAGAACGTCATGCAGACCATCAACGCGGTGATCAACGGCGACGTGCCGGTGCCGGCGGGGGCCGGCCGGCTCGCGCCGGTGATCAGCGGGTTGATGCGCAAGGACCCCGCCGAGCGGATGTCGCTCGTCGACGTGCGCAAGCAGGTCTACCCGCTGCTGCCGGAGCCGGGCACGGACGCGTTCGAGGTGCGCGAGTCCGTGCCGTTGCCGGTGGTCGTGCGGCCCAAGCCGAAGATCGAGCCGGACGCGCCGCTGGCCGACGACCCCGGCCCGCTGCCGTTCGCGGTCACCGAGCCGATGGCGCCACGGGGCCGCCGGGGCCCGGTCGCGACCGCGTTCGTGCTCGTCGGGGCCATCCTGTTGTTCCTGGCGGGCTCCGGCGGCGGGTTCGCGCTGGTCCGGCTGACGGCGGGAGCGCCGCTGCTGCCGCCGACCGAGCAGACGCTGCCGGTCCTGCCGACCCTGCCCACGTCCGCGACCCTGGAGCCGCGCACCGCCTCGGCGGTGACGGCGATCGGCGACCAGGGCGGCAAGTTCACGCTGAACGTCGACCGGGGCTGGGCGGTCTACGCCGAGCAGCGCGCCGCCGACCGGCAGTTCCCGCCCTCGGCGGTGGTGCACTTCGTGTCGGGGAGCGGCGCGTACGAGGTGGCCGTGCAGCGGTTCCCCGACTACTACCCGAAGCGCGACATCAAGGCGTACGTGGCGGGCGTGCAGGCGCGGTGGCCCAGCCGGTTCTTCGGCGGCGAGCGGGTGCCGACGGCGAACCTCGCGGGGCCGCGGTTCGAGGACGGCGTCCAGTTCGTCTACAAGACGGTCGAGGGTGACGAGCCCACCGCGTTGCGCAGGTCGCACTTCTCGCGGGTCCTCCCCCACCGCAACGACCTGTGGGTGGTGGAGGTCGTCGTGCCGACCGAGCAGGAGGACGAGGCCAGGGTCCGCCTGTTCGACGCGATCGCCTCGACCTTCGCCCCGGTGTGAGCCGTGTCCCGCGACTCTCGTCGAACAGACCCGCGGGACACGGCTTACGCTTCCGCGGTGACTCCAGAAGAGCTGGCCGGCAAGGCCGCGGAAGAGATCCAGAGCCGCACCGGCGTGGCGAAGCACGACATCGCGATCGTGCTCGGCTCCGGCTGGCGGCCCGCCGCCGACGTGATCGGCGAGCCGGTCAGCGAGATCGGCGTCGGTGAGCTGACGGGCTTCGAGGCGCCGACCGCGCTCGGCCACGGCGGCACCATCCGCTCCGTCGAGGTGGGCGGCAAGAAGGTGCTCGTCGTCCTCGGCCGCACCCACGGCTACGAGGGCAAGGGCGTGCAGAAGGTCGTCCACGGCGTGCGCACGGCCGCCGCCGCGGGCGTGTCGACGATCGTGCTGACCAACGCCGCCGGTGGCCTGCGGCAGGGCATGTCGGTCGGGCAGCCGGTGCTGATCTCCGACCACCTCAACCTGACCTCGCTGTCGCCGCTGGTCGGCGCGCGGTTCGTGGACCTGACGGACCTGTACTCGCCGCGCCTGCGCAAGGTCGCGCAGGAGATCGACCCCTCGCTCGAGGAGGGCGTGTACGCGGGGCTGCCGGGACCGCACTTCGAGACGCCCGCCGAGATCCGCATGCTGCGCACGCTGGGCGCCGACCTGGTCGGCATGTCGACCGTGCACGAGGCCATCGCCGCGCGCGCCGAAGGTGTCGAGGTGTTCGGCCTGTCGCTGGTCACGAACCTCGCGGCGGGTATCACCGGCGAGCCGCTCAACCACCAGGAGGTGCTGGACGCCGGCGCCGCCGCCGCCCAGCGCATGGGCACGCTGCTGCGCGAGCTGGTGGACCGCGCATGAGCCTGACGCCGGCATTGCGCGACGCGACGTTCCGATGGATCGCTGACGACCCGTCGGACGCGACTCGAACCGAGCTGCAGGGCGTGCTGGCGCGGGCGATGGGAGGCGACCCCGCCGCGGTGGAGGACCTGCGGGACCGCATGGCCGGTCCGCTGACGTTCGGCACGGCCGGGCTGCGCGGACCGGTGCGGGCGGGCACGAACGGCATGAACGTGGCCACCGTCGTCCGCACGACGGCCGGTGTGGCGTCGTGGCTCGGCGGTTCCGGGCTGGTGTTCGTGGGACGCGACGCGCGGCACGGTTCGGAGGAGTTCGCCTCGGCGGCCGCCGAGGTGATGGCGGCCGCCGGCTTCGACGTGCGGGTGCTGCCGGGGCCGCTGCCGACGCCGGTGCTCGCGTACCTGGTGCGCAACCACGGCGCGGTGGCGGGCATCCAGATCACCGCGTCGCACAACCCGCCCGCGGACAACGGCTACAAGCTCTACCTGTCCGGTGGCTCGCAGATCGTGCCGCCGGCGGACGGCGAGATCGAGAGGGCGATCGAGTCCGTCCCCGCCGCGGTGTCGGTGCCCCGTGCCGCCACGTACTCGGTGGTGCCGGACGCCGACGTCGACGCGTACCTGGACCGGGTGGCGTCGCTGCCCAGGGGCCAGGCGCGCGCGTTGAAGATCGCGTTGACGCCGATGCACGGCGTCGGTGGCGCGTTGGCCGTGGAAGCGTTGCGGCGCGCGGGTTTCACCGACGTGCACGTGGTGCGGTCGCAGGCGGTGCCGGACCCGGACTTCCCGACCGTGGCGTTCCCGAACCCGGAGGAGCCCGGCGCGTCCGACGAGCTGCTCGCCCTCGCGGCGGCGGTGAACGCGGACCTGGCCATCGCGCTCGACCCGGACGCCGACCGGTGTGCCCTGGGCGTGCGGGACGGCGAGACGTGGCGGATGCTGCGCGGCGACGAGACGGGCGTGCTGCTCGGCTCGCTCGTGCTGTCCACCACCGAGTCCGCGGATCCGCTGGTGGCGACGACGATCGTGTCCTCATCGCTGCTCAAGTCGATCGCCGCCGCGCACGGCGCCCGCTACGCGGAGACGCTGACGGGCTTCAAGTGGCTGGCCCGCGCGGGCGAGGGTCTCGTGTTCGCCTACGAGGAAGCGCTCGGCAACTGCGTCGACCCGGAGTTCGTCGCCGACAAGGACGGCATCTCGGCCGCCGTGGTCGCCGCCGACCTGGCCGCCGGGCTCAAGGCGTCGGGCCGCACGCTGCCCGACGCGCTCGACCAGCTCGCGCTCGACCACGGCCTGCACCTGACCGACCAGGTCTCCCTGCGGTACACCGACCTGAGCCTGATCGGCGCGACGATGGCACGGCTGCGGTCCGCGCCGCCCGCCGACTTCGCCTCCGAGGACCTGCTGCCCGGCGCGGACGTGCTGCGCTGGACGGCCGACGGCGTGCGCGTGGTCGTGCGCCCGTCCGGCACGGAGCCGAAGCTCAAGGCGTACCTGGAAGTCGTCGAGCCGGTCACGGACGGACTGGAGTCCGCCCGTGCGTCGGGTCAGGCCCGGCTGGCTCGGCTGCGCGAACGCGTCACCGAACTGGTCAGCTAGACAGCGCGATCACCAGGCACAGCGCGGCAAGGGCGAAACCCCCGCCGGCCACCCAGTAGACCCTCCTGGTCGGCGGGGCGATCGCGTTGCGACGCCCCTCGGTGACCGCCGCGACGGCGATCCGCCCGCAGATGTACGCGACCGTGCAGAGCCCCACGCCGAGCCCGAGCAGCATCGTGTTGACGTCCCACGGGCTGTGGTCGAAGCCCGGCCACAGCGACGCGAAGAGCGGCCCGAGCCCGATCATCCCGATGCTGACGGCGAGGCCGAAACCCCAGGTGATGCGGCGCTGACGAGGACTGGTCGTCATAAAGGCGGTGGTCTTCATGGTCCCTCCTGTGTACACCCTCTAGGACGTCTTCCCGGCCCTGGGGTTCCGTTCGCGGAGCAACAGGAACGCCTGCGGTCCCCTTCGTCCACACCCCTTCGACGTCACAGCCAGGCCTCTTCGTTGAACCGGGCTGCGGTCGCGTTGCGCACCGTCTCGTCGAGGTCGTGCCCGTGGAGGTCGTGCGGTCCGTCCCGGTCATTGCTCACGCTGGTCCCGAGCCGGCAGCTTCCGGCCGCGGGGCAGCCTCTCGGTGAACGTGCGCGAGCGCGTCGCCTGCAACGCCTCGGCGGCGACCTTGAGGTCCTTCGCCCCTCCACGTTCGTAGACGCGGTGGAGGAAGCGCAACTCGACCAAGCGCCAGACCAAGCCAGAAAGTGTTGGCACCACGAGGGCTCCGGCCACCCACCACGCCGACATGACGACTCCACAACGAATAAGCCCACCGGTGAGCTCGGAGGGTGATCGTCGTACAGCCATGTCAGGTCGGTCGGTCCTGCGGGCAAGTGCGTCCTGGTCGCACCACACAGCTCACCTCCACCCCCGCCCGAACTCGGAGGTGGCAGCAGCGCGACCCGGCGGTTGCTCCGGCCCTTGCCGCCACCATAGCGATGTTGCGCTGCCCACCGCGATCCACAACGCTGATCCGGTGTCCAAGCTGTTGATCGTCCACCACACCCCGTCGCCCGCCCTCCAGGCGATGTTCGAGGCGGTCGTCGCCGGCGCCACCACGCCCGAGGTCGAGGGTGTCGAGGTGGTCAGGAAGGCCGCGTTGTCCACAACGGCTGTGGATGTCCTCGAGGCTGACGGTTACGTGCTGGGCACGCCCGCGAACCTCGGCTACATGAGCGGTGCGTTGAAGCACTTTTTCGACACCGTCTACTACCCGTGCCTCGACTCCACACGCGGCAGGCCGTTCGGACTTTATGTGCACGGCAACAACGACACGGCCGGTGCGGTGCGCAGCGTCGCGACGGCCACGACCGGCCTGGGCTGGGAGAAGGTGGCCGCCGACGTGCTCGTCACCGGTGAACCGGCGAAGGCCGACCTGGAGGCGTGCTGGGAGCTCGGCGCCACCCTCGCCGCCCAGTTGTCCACATGAACCCGGGGTTGTCCACAGCTTCTTGTCCCCAGCCTGTGGACAACCCTGGGGATACTCTCGAACAGGTGTTCTAACGGCCGATCGAGCTCATGTCGGGGTACCGGTCCCCGACGACCGCCGAAGCCGGCACCGCGGCCTCGATCGCGGCCAGGTCCGCGTCGGACAGCTCCAGGGAAGCCGCCGCCACGTTCTCCTCCAGGTACTTGATCCGCTTGGTCCCCGGGATCGGCACCACGTCCTGCCCGCGGTGTTGCACCCACGCCAGCGCGAGCTGCCCGGCCGTGACGCCGCGCTCCTCGGCCAGTGCGCGCAGCTCGGCGACCATCTTCAGGTTCGCCTCGAGGTTCGCGCCCGAGAACCGCGGGTTCGCGGCGCGGAAGTCGCCGTCGCCGAAGTCCTCGGACGACGCGAACCGGCCGGTCAGCACGCCCCGGCCGAGCGGCGAGTACGGCACCAGCCCGATGCCCAGCTCGCGGGCCGTGGGCACGATCTCGGCCTCGATGTCGCGCGACCACAGCGACCACTCGCTCTGCAACGCGGTGATCGGGTGCACCGCATGGGCACGGCGCAGGGTCTCGGCGCCCGCCTCGGACAGGCCGAGGTGCCGCACCTTGCCCTCGGTGACCAGCTCGGCCATCGCGCCGACGGTCTCCTCGATGGGCGTGTCCGCCGGGACGCGGTGCAGGTAGTACAGGTCGATCACGTCGGTGCCGAGCCGACGCAGGGAACCCTCGACCGCCGAGCGCACGTAGTCGCGGTCGCCGCGGATCGAGCGGCCACCGGCCGGTTCGCGCACGATGCCGAACTTCGTCGCCAGGACCACGGCGTCACGGCGGTCCGCGATCGCGCGGCCCACGAGTTCCTCGTTCACGTGCGGGCCGTACATGTCGGCCGTGTCGATCAGCGTGACACCGAGCTCCAGGGCGCGGTGGATGACGGCGATCGACTCCTGCTCGTCGCCGGCGCCGTAGAACTCCGACATCCCCATGCAGCCGAGCCCCTGCGGCCCGACTTCCAGCTCACCGAGCTTCCGCTTCGCGTTCATGCCGTCAACGCTAGATCCTGGAGCGCGCTCCAGCTCAAGTCGGACATGTCGGTCGCGTCGGGACCGTCACCCGATCAGCGGAGCCAAGAATTGTCGGTGAGAGCCGGTGCGAAAGCACGTTGTCAGTCTGAGGGGAATGTCAGCGCTTCCCTTCGGCACGGCAGATTCCCGGAGGAAGGAAGATTCCGTACATCCATTCCGGCTGATTACCCGGCAAGGGGACGGTAGCCGCCCTTACTCACCGATTGATGCTAGGTTCCAGCCATGGAAAGCTTGTTCGACGATGCGCAACCGCGTGGAAGAGCAATTCTCCATCCGCCGTTCGACAACACCACGGCACATGTGGAAACCAAGCAAATCCGGCTTGCCACGACCGACGAGGTGTGCGTCGTCCTCGAATGCGTCTCCCACTGGCCGGAAGGGTTCACGCTCCACATGGCGCTGTTCCTGGCAGCCGCCACGAAAGAGATCCCGCATTTCCTGCACCACCCACTCGCACCACCACCGCCACCCGGCGGGCCGAGCCTCGCGGTGCGGTTCGCCGACGGCCGCAAGGCCACGACACCGGACCCGCTCGACCACGCCCGCGACATCGGCGAGATGGTGACGCTGAACGTCACGTCGACCGTCGGCGGCGGCGAGACCCATCTGCGCCAGGGCATCTACGTGCACCCGCTGCCACCGCCCGGACCGGTCGTCATCGCGGTGCGGTGGCCGGCCCGGGGTGTCGGCGAGGCGTCGACCGAGCTGGACGGCGCCGAGATCCGGGCCGGCGCGGCGAGAGCACTGCGGATCTGGGACTAGGCCGTCGCCTCCAGGTCCCGCTCGACCGCCGCGTAGTGGTCGATCTTGTAGTCCAGCACCTCGAGGCACGTCTGCAGTTCCGCGATGCGGGCGCGGACGTCGGCCCGGTGCTCGACGAGGATCTGCTTGCGGCGCCCGGCCGTGTGGTCGCCGCGGTGCCGGAGCTGCGCGAACTCGCGCATCATGCGGATCGGCATGCCGGTCGTGCGCAGGCGCGTCACGAAGGCCAGCCAGCCGAGGTCCTCGTCGGAGTAGCTGCGACGGCCACCCGAGTCTCGCGCGGGCGGGTCGACGAGCCCGATTCGTTCGTAGTAGCGCAGGGTGTCGATGGACAACCCACTGCGCTGCGCGGCTTGGGCTATCGAGTAACTCACGGGTTCGACGCTAAGACCTGGAGTGCACTCCAGGTCAAGCGGAATCCTTCGGAAGTCCCCATGCTTCGAGGTGGCCGGCCATCTCGGCGACGTCGATCTTGTCGCGGCCGAGCGCGCGGACGAGGTCCAGCGCGTCGTCCTCCTCGGCGTCGATCCAGTAGCCGTTGATGTCGCACATCGTGACGGCGGCGACCCAGCCGAGGCGCCAGTTCCCCTCGACGAGCGGGCGGGTCTTCACGATCGAGTCGAGCAGGACGGAGGACTTGAGCCACAGCGTGTCGTAGGCCTCCACGCCGAGCACGGTGGCGCGGGGACGGTAGGCGGCCGTGTCCAGCAGGCCGATGTCCCTGACGACGAGGTCGCCACCGGTCACCGCCGTGGCCAGCACCAACAGGTCCCCGGCGTCGAGGTAGGAGATCACGGCATCCAGTTGATCACAAAGGTCTGACGATTTCAGGAAGATCCGAGCCTATCCAAAAGACCTCGGTACTTGGGCAGCACCCGCCCCAGCACCTCGCCGAGCTTCTCCTCCTGCTGCATGCGCTGGTAGCGGTCGGCTATCGCGAGCCGCACGACCTCCTGCTTGGAACGACCCTCGGCCTGCGCCAGCCGGGCGAGCCGCAGGTTCTCCTCCTCGGTCAACCGCAAGGTCATCGCCATTCCCAGCACGGTACCAACCTGATACCACTCGGACCAGTGCCCGTTAGGATTGCGTGATGCCCAGGCCCAAGACCCACGACGACGCTCTGCGGCGGCGTCTGCTCGAACGGGCGGGCGAGCTGCTCAGCACCGACGGGCCGGCCGCGGTGAGCCTGCGCAGGATCGCCGCGGACGTCAACACCTCGACCACGGCGGTCTATTCCCTCTTCGGCGGCAAACCAGGACTGCTCGAGGCGCTCTACGACGAGGCGTTCGCGCGGTTCGGGGCGCACCTCGCGGCGGTGCCGATCACCGCCGACCCCGCGGAGGACGTGGTCCAGATCGGCCTCGCGTACCGGCGCAGCGCGCTCGCGGACCCGCAGTTCTACTCGGTGCTCTACTCGAAGGTCGTCGAGCCGACGAAGGAGATGAGCCGCGCGGCCGGCCGGACGTTCGCGCCGGTGATGAACGCGGTGCGGCGGGCCATCGAGCTCGGGGTCTTCCGGGACGTGGACGCGGAGCAGATCGCGGTGTCGATGTGGGGCATCGCGCACGGGCTGGTGAGCCTGGAGCTCAACGGCAACCTGCCGCCCGGCGTCGACGCCACCGCCACGTACGAACTGGCGTTGCGCGCCCACGGCAGGGGCTGGCTGGCGGACTCCTCGACAGGAGCGGAGAACGCGGAATCCGGGGAGGCGGCCGCCGCGAAACCTCCCCGGACCCGCTGAACTGTCCTGTTAGGACAGTCCGTCTGCCGCGCGCTCTACCTCAGCGCGCCGTCGAGCGCCTTGATCAGCTCGCCGTCGGCGGTGTCGCCGTCGAGCGACCAGACCATCGCGCCGCCGAGCCTGCGGGCGTTGATGTAGCGGGCCTTGCGCTTCATCTCCGTCGCGTCGTCGTAGGTCCACCACGTCTTGCCGTCGTAGATCCACGCGAAGCCGGCGCGCTCGTCGCGGTAGATCTTGTAGGTGTTGCCGGGCTCGGCGAGCTTCGCCTTGATGCGGTGGAAGTCCTCGTACCCGGCCTCGTACTTCGCGGGGGCCGGCACACCCGTGCCGAACAGGCCGTTGCGCGTGCCGGGGGCGACGCCGTCCCAGCCGCGGCCGTAGAACGGCACACCGAGCACGGCCTTCGACCGCGGGGCACCGCGCGAGAGCCACGCGTCGACCGTCACCTCGGTGCTGAACTCGAACTCCGACGGGTCGCCCGCGGGCACCCTCAGCGCGGACTGCTGGTTCGCCGGGGCGTCCCAGGCACCGTGGTAGTCGTAGCCCTGCAACGTGCCGAAGGTGAGGTAGCAGAACACCTTCGCGACCTCGAAGCCGGCGTCGACCTGCCGCGGGTCGGCCGGCAGGAACGCAGTCAGGTCGCGGTTCCAGCCCATCTGCCTGCGGTACTCGGCGAGCAGCTTGGTGAAGTTCTGCCTGTCCTCGGGGCGCACGACGTTGGGCGGCGTCATGTTGCCGTTGCTGGCAGGCCATTCCCAGTCGAGGTCGATGCCGTCGAAGACGCCCTTCGCGGCGCCCTCCGGCAGGCCGGGCAGGTTGCCCTTGATCCACATGTCGGTGCACGACTTGACGTGCGCGGCGCGCGACTCGGGCGTCAGCGCGGCGTTGGAGAAGTAGCGCGAGCCCGTCCAGCCGCCCAGCGAGATGTTGATCCTCAGCTTGGGGTAGCGGGCCTTGAGCTGCTTGAGCTGGTTCAGGTTGCCCATGAGCACCTGACCGGCCTCGTCGGCAGCGCCGCTCACCGACTGCTCCGCGCTGTGGGGCATCTGCCAGTCGGCCCACGGGTCGGCGCTGACGCACTTGCCCGACTCGTCGAGGAAGCCGAAGGCGTAGTTCAGGTGGGTGAGCCGCGCGGCGGCACCGCTGTCCACGAGGTTCTTGACGCGGAAGTTCCGGTCGTACACGCCCCACTGGATGAAGTACCCCACGGTGCGGGTCTTCGAGTAGCCGTGGTGCCCCTTGGTCTCGGCGTCGGCGTTCGCGGGCGCAACGGCCAGCGACGCGGACAGGGCGCCGGCCGCGAGTGCGGCGACACCCCATCTCCGTCCGGACATGAGTCTCCTAAGTCGTTCGCGGCAGCGGCGATGTGGTCCACAGCACGATAGGCCTGAGGTCTAGACCACTGCTACGTCCGATCGGAGGTATGTCCTAAACCGCCCCGTACAGGCGGTCGCCGGCGTCGCCCAGGCCCGGCACGATGAAGCCCGAGTCGTTCAGCCGCTCGTCGACGGACGCCGTGACCAGGCGCACCGGCAGCTTCGAGTCCTCGAGGTGGTTGATGCCCTCTGGCGCGGCGAGCACGCAGACGGCCGTCACGTCGGTCGCGCCGCGCTGGGTCAGCAGCCGGATCGTGTACGCCATCGAGCCGCCCGTCGCGAGCATCGGGTCGAGCACGAGGACGGGCCGCCCGGCGAGGTCCTCCGGCAGCGACTCCATGTACGGCGTCGGCTGCAACGTCTCCTCGTCGCGCGCGAGCCCGACGAACCCCATCTGGGCGTCCGGGATCAGCTTGTGCGCCTGGTCCGCCATGCCCAGGCCGGCCCGCAGCACCGGCACGAGCAGCGGCGGGTTCGCCAGCCGGTGGCCGGTGGTGCGCGCGACCGGGGTGTGCGTGCGGTCCTCGATCAGCGGCGCCTCGCGCATGGCCTCGTAGACCAGCATGACGGTGAGTTCCTGCAACGCCGCGCGGAAGGCCGCGTTGTCCGTGCGCGCGTCGCGCATGGTTGTGAGTCTCGCCTTGGCGAGAGGATGATCGACGACGAGGACGTCCATGCCCGACACCGTAACTGCTGCGAGGAGCCAGGGGTGTTCGAAGAGATCTACCGCGAGGCACGTCAGCGCGTCGTCGGCCTGACGATGGGCCTGGGCGGCGACGAGCTCGCCCGCGTCGTGCCCGCGTGTCCCGAGTGGACCGTGCACCGGCTGATCGCGCACCTGTCGGGCGTGGCGTCCGACCTCGCGACCGGCCGCATGGAGGGAGCGCCGTCGCAGGAGTGGACCTCGCGGCACGTCGCCGAGCGCGAGGGCGTTCCCGCCGACGACCTCCTGCAGCAGTGGAACGCCTCCGGCGAGGAGATCGACAAGATCGACCGGATCCCCTACCAGCTCGCGTTCGACGCGATCACGCACGAGGCCGACCTGCGCGCGGCGCTGGGCCGCGAGCGCCTCCCGGACGCGGTCTGGTACCCCACGCTGGTGTGGATCGTCCCGCGCCGGCTGCCGGAGGTCACCGCCAAGACGGAGCTCGGCACCATCGGCAGCGGCCCCGTCACGCTGGAGGTCGACGCCTACGAGCTGTGGCGGGCGTTCTTCGGCAGGCGCTCGCGCCGCCAGATGGAGTCGTGGAGCTGGTCCGGCCCCGCACCGATCGACAAGATCCCGTTCTTCCCCTCGCGGGCAACCGATCTGGTGGAGTGAATGCCGTTCACCGCGGCGGTAGGGTCGGCCGGGTGACAGACCACGTGCGCATCGGCGTGCTCGGCGCGGCCAGGATCACGCCGGCCGCGGTCATCCGCCCGGCCCGGTTCTCCACCGTCGCCGAGGTCGTGGCCGTCGCCGCGCGCTCACCGCAGCGCGCCAAGGCCTTCGCAGACCGGCACGGCATCGCGCGCGTGCACGGTTCGTACGACGAGCTGCTGGCCGACCCGGCGGTCGACGCCGTCTACAACCCACTGCCCAACGGCCTGCACGGCAAGTGGACGCTGGCCGCGCTGGAAGCGGGCAAGCACGTGTTGTGCGAGAAGCCGTTCACCGCCAACGCCGCGGAGGCCGAGGCGGTGGCGAAGGCCGCCGACGCCTCCGGGCTCGTGGTGATGGAGGCGTTCCACTACCGCTACCACCCGCTGGCGCTGCGCGTCGAAGAGATCATGCGGTCCGGCGCCCTGGGACCGCTGCGGCACGTCGAGGCCTCGGTCTGCTTCCCGCTTCCGGTGTTCTCCGACATCCGCTACGACTACTCGCTCGCGGGCGGCGCGATGATGGACGCCGGCTGCTACGCCGTGCACATGGTGCGCCTGCTCGGCGGCGAGGAGCCCGAGGTGCGTTCGGCGCGGGCGCTGCTGCGCGGGCCGGGCGTCGACAGGGCGATGCGGGCGTCCCTGCGCTTCCCCTCGGGCCACACGGGTTCCGTGCACGCGTCGATGTGGTCGCCGACGCTCCTCAAGCTGCACATGAGGGCCATCGGCGAGAACGGCACGTTGCGCGTCCTCAACCCGCTCGGCCCGCACAGGTTCCACCGCTTGTCGTTGCGGCTCAAGAACAGGAACTCCGTCGAGACGTTCGGGCGGCGCACGACCTACGCCCACCAGCTCGACGCCTTCACCGGCGCGGTGCTGCGCGGCGAGCCGTTCCCGACGACCGCCGGCGACGCGGTGAAGAACATGGCGGTGATCGACTCGGTCTACCGGGCGGCCGGGCTGCCGCTGCGCCAGCCGACCATGTGACCCAGGTCACCCAACCGCTCCCCCTTCGCGCCGTGTCCTGAGTGTGGACAGAAGGGGGAGGGGTTGGCTGACACCGAGTACACCGAGTACGTCACGGCGGCGCTGCCCTGGTTGCGGCGCACGGCCTACCTGCTCTGCGGTGACGTGCACAGCGCCGACGACGTCGTGCAGATCGCGATCACACGGCTCTACACGAACTGGCGGAGGGCCAGGGCCGCCGGCAACCTCGACGCCTACGTGCGGGCGATCCTCGTCCGCACGTTCCTCAACGAGCGCAGACGGCCCTGGAGCCGCGAGCGCCTGTTCGGCCGGGTCGACGAGCTGCGGGCCGTCGCGAACCCGGACGTCGAGACCCGCGAGGAGGTCCGGGTCGCCCTGATGCGCGTGGCACCGGGGCAACGCGCGGTGCTCGTCCTGCGGTTCCTGTTCGACCTGCCCGTGGCCGAGGTCGCGCGCACCCTGCGGTGCTCCGAGGGCACGGTGAAGAGCCAGACCTCCGACGGGCTGGCCGCGCTGCGCACGCAGATGGGAGTGGCTCGATGAGGTCCGAAGAGGACGGTGTGCGGCTGCTCGGGTCGCTGCGCGCCGTGGAGGTGCCCGCCTCGGACGGGGTCAGCGTCGCGAAGGCGATCAGGGCGGGGAAGCGCACGAGGTCGTTGCGGGTGGCGGCGGCCGGGGTGGTCGTGCTGCTCGTCGCGGGCGTGCTGCCGCTGCTGCTGCGGCCCTCCGCCCCGCCGGTGGCGGCCAGCACGTTCGACCCGCTGGTGCGCACCATCGGCCTCGGCCCGGTGCCGGGGTTGCGGCAGGAGACCCTCACCACCGGTCGCACGAGCCAGTCGATCTGGCTGAGGCCGGTGGGCAGCGGCGACCAGGCCGCCAGGGTCTCGGTGTTCGCGGCGGGCACGATGCGGCCGCTGCCGGGCGAGCCGGCGCAGGAGGTCAACGGCAGGCGCGCGGTGTGGACCGGCACGTACCTGGCCTTCGAGTGGGAACCCGGCGCGTGGGCCACCGTCTCGGTGGAGGGCTTCCCGGACGACCGGGAGCGGGAACGCCAGATCGCGCGGAGCCTGACGTTCGACGAGCACGTCCGGGTACGGGTGCCGTACACGGTCGAGACGTCGTGGCAGCTCCACAGCGTCCACGACACCGGCGGGGACGTCGAGCTCGTGTTCACCAACGACGTCCGGCTCAAGCTGCGGGGCGGCGTCGGCTTCGCGCAGGGCCCGGCGCCGCGCGAGGAGCTGGAGGCGCTGGAGAGGTCGGTGCGACCGGCCGACCCACCGGTCACCGATCCGTTCCGATGACCACCCGATCCAGTGGCCCCGGAACCCGTTCCGGGGCTCAAGGACCGGCGGAGCGACTCCGAAAAGTCCTTTGACCGGTGAGACGCGGAGGAGCGAACGGTGAACGTCGAGCAGAAGCCCGTCCAGCAGCTGTGCGAGTCGCCGCTGGTCATCCTGGGTGTTTCGGGATCACTCGCGGCGGTGATCGGTGTGCTGCCGCTGACGTGGGGCTACAGCCCGGTGCTCGCCTCCGCCCTCGCGGCCGTGCTGGTCCTCGCTTTCGCGATCACCGTCAAGTGCGCACCGAACCGCAGGTGAGCGCTCTAGACTCGATCGGGTGAGCGACGAGCTGTTACCCGCTGACCAGAGCCACCTGCGCGCCTCGGACGCGGACCGGGAACGCGTCGCGCAGGTGCTGCACAGGGCAACCGCCGAGGGCCGCCTCGACATCCACGAGCTGGACGAGCGGCTCATCGCCGTCTACGCCGCGAAGACCTACGGCGAGCTCGTGCCCATCACCGCCGACCTGGTGCTGAGCGGCCTGCCGCAGACGCCCGCGATGCCGCAGCACCAGCCGGCCACCGACGACCGCGTCGGTGGCGAGCCCGGCAGCGCGGTGTCCGTCGCGTTCTGGTCCGGCGTCAACCGCAAGGGCCAGTGGGTCGTCCCGCGGATGCACAACGCCGTGGCGGTCATGGGCGGCATCGAGATCGACCTGACCCACGCCCGGTTCGCCGAGCGCGAGGTCACCATCAGCTGCTTCGCCTTCTGGGGCGGTGTGGAGATCCGGGTGCCCGACGACATCAACGTCAACGTCGACGGGTTCGGGTTCATGGGCGCGTTCGAGGACCGCGCGCCCAGCCGCCGGCACATCCCCGGCGCGCCGACGGTGCGGATCACCGGTCTCGCGATCATGGGCGGGGTCGAGGTGAAGGGGCCGAAGAAGAAGAAATCCCAGATCCTGCGCGAGCTGCTCGAGTGATGAGCGCCGCGCTGCGCGGAACCGGCGGGACCACCACCGCCGCGAACGTGGCCGGCCAGGCCGGCGGATCGCCCGCACTTCCCGGCCTGAGCTGCGGAAACGTCCTCACTTAGGACGGGCGTCCCATTCCGCTTAGACTCGCACGCATGGCTGCTCCAACGACATTGCCGTCGGCCCTGGCTGACGCCGTGCGCGACGAGTCGTCGCTGCGGCGGTTCCTGCACGGGCTCCCCGGCGTCGACCAGGTCGGCGTCGAGCAACGAGCCGCGGGCCTCGGCACGCGGAGCATCAAGAAGGCCGCGAAGCTGCACGCCATCGACCTGGCGATCAGCATGGTCGACCTCACCACGCTGGAGGGCGCGGACACGCCCGGCAAGGTGCGCGGCCTGGCCGCGAAGGCCCGCCGGCCCGACCCCGACCGGCCGGACGTGCCCAAGGTCGCGGCGGTGTGCGTGTACCCGGACATGGTCAAGACCGCGGCCGACGAGCTCAGGGGCACCGGGATCGGCGTCGCCAGCGTCGCGACGGCGTTCCCCAGCGGGCGCAGCACGATGGACGTCAAGCTCGCCGACACCAGGTTCGCCGTCGAACAGGGCGCGAGCGAGGTCGACATGGTGATCGACCGCGGCGCGTTCCTCTCCGGCCGGTACGGGCAGGTGTTCGAGGAGATCGTCGAGGTGAAGCGGGCCTGCGGCGACGCGCACCTCAAGGTGATCCTCGAGACCGGCGAGCTCGTGACCTACGACAACGTGCGCCGCGCGAGCTGGCTCGCGCTGCTGGCCGGTGGCGACTTCATCAAGACCTCGACCGGCAAGGTGCAGCCCGCGGCGACGCTGCCGGTGACGCACGTGATGCTCCAGGCCGTGCGGGACTGGAAGACCCAGACCGGCGAGCTGCGCGGGGTCAAGCCCGCCGGTGGCATCCGCAGCACCAAGGACGCGATCAAGTACCTGGTGGCCGTGCACGAGGTGGCCGGGCCGGAGTGGCTCGACCCGCACCTCTTCCGGTTCGGCGCGTCGACGTTGCTGAACGACCTGCTCATGCAGCGGCGGACCCAGTTGGACGGCCACTACAGCGGCCCGGACTACGTGACGGTGGACTGAAGACATGTGGGAATACGCACCCGCGCCGGAGTCGCGGGACATCGCGAACCTCAAGCCGGCCTACCGGATGTTCGTCGACGGCCAGTTCGTCGAGGGATCCGGCGAACCGCTCAAGACGATCAACCCCGGCACCGAGGAGGTGCTGGCGGAGGTCTCCACCGCGTCGAAGTCCGATGTGGACACCGCGGTGAAGGCCGCGCGCAGGGCCTACGACCGCGTGTGGTCGAAGATGCCCGGCAGCGAGCGGGCCAAGTACATCTACCGGATCGCGCGGCAGATCCAGGAGCGCGGGCGCGAGCTCGCGGTGCTGGAGTCGCTCGACAACGGCAAGCCGATCAAGGAGTCGCGCGACGTCGACGTGCCGACGGCCGCCGCGCACTTCTTCTACCACGCGGGCTGGGCGGACAAGCTCGGCTACGCGGGCTACGGCCCGGACCCGAAGCCGCTGGGCGTCGCGGGACAGGTGATCCCGTGGAACTTCCCGCTGCTGATGGCCGCGTGGAAGATCGCGCCCGCGCTCGCGTGCGGCAACACCGTCGTGCTCAAGCCCGCCGAGACCACGCCGCTGACCGCGCTGGTGCTGGCCGACATCATCGCGCAGTGCGACCTGCCGCCGGGGGTCGTCAACATCATCCCGGGCGCCGGTGACATCGGCGCCGCGCTCGTCGAGCACGACGGCGTCGACAAGGTCGCGTTCACCGGGTCGACCGAGGTCGGCAAGACCATCCAGCGGCAGCTCGCCGGCACGAACAAGAAGCTCACGCTGGAACTCGGCGGCAAGGCCGCCAACGTCGTGTTCGACGACGCGCCGCTCGACCAGGCCGTCGAGGGCATCGTCAACGGCATCTTCTTCAACCAGGGCCACGTCTGCTGCGCCGGGTCGCGCCTGCTCGTGCAGGAGTCCATCGCCGACGAGCTGCTGGAGAAGCTGCACGCCCGCGTCAGCACCCTGCGCGTCGGCGACCCGCTCGACAAGAACACCGACGTGGGCGCGATCAACTCGCGCGAGCAGCTCGCCAGGATCACGGAGCTGACCGAGTCGGGCGAGGCCGAGGGCGCGCAGCGGTGGACGTCGTCGTGCCCGTTGCCGGACAAGGGTTTCTACTTCGCCCCGACCGTCTTCTCAGGCGTGTCGCAGGCGATGCGCATCGCCCGCGAGGAGATCTTCGGCCCGGTGCTGTCGGTGCTCACGTTCCGCACGCCGGACGAGGCCGTGGCCAAGGCGAACAACACGCCGTACGGGCTGTCCGCCGGAGTCTGGACCGAGAAGGGCTCGCGCATCCTCTGGATGGCGCAGCGGATGCGCGCCGGCGTGGTGTGGTCCAACACGTTCAACCGCTTCGACCCGACGGCCCCGTTCGGCGGGTACCAGGAGTCGGGCTTCGGCCGTGAGGGCGGCCGCACCGGTCTGGAGGCCTACCTCGATGTCTGATCGCGTCACGGTCGCGAAGACCTACAAGCTCTACATCGGTGGCGCCTTCCCGCGGTCCGAGTCGGGCCGCAGCTACCCGGTGACCGACTCGAAGGGCGCCTTCCTCGCCAACGCCGCGCAGGGCTCCCGCAAGGACGCCCGCGACGCGGTCACCGCCGCCCGCAAGGCGTTCGGCGGCTGGTCCGGCGCCACGGCGTACAACCGCGGCCAGGTGCTGTACCGCGTGGCCGAGGTGCTGGAGGGCCGCCGCGAGCAGTTCGTCACCGAGGTCGCGGCGTCCGAGGGCGTGCCGGTGAAGAAGGCGCAGTCCCTCGTGGACACCGCGATCGACCGCTGGGTCTGGTACGCGGGCTGGACGGACAAGGTCGCGGCCGTGCTGGGGTCCGCGAACCCCGTCGCCGGGCCGTACTTCTCGTTCTCCACGCCGGAACCGACGGGTGTGGTGGCCGTCCTGGCGCCGCAGCAGTCGTCGTTGCTGGGCCTGGTGTCCGTGATCGCGCCGGTGATCGCCTCCGGCAACACGGCGGTGGTCGTCACCTCGCAGGACCGGCCGCTGCCCGCGATCACGCTGTCCGAGGTGCTCGCCACCAGCGACGTGCCGGGCGGCGTCGTCAACATCATCACCGGCCGCACCGCGGAGATCGCGCCGTGGCTCGCGTCGCACGCCGACGTGAACGCGCTCGACCTCACCGGTGCGCCGGAGCCGCTGCGCGCCGAGCTGGAGCGGTCCGCGGCGGGCACGGTGAAGCGCGTGCTGCGCACCAAGGTGGGCGAGGACTTCGCGGTCACGCCCGACCTGTCGCGGATCCGCGCCTACCTGGAGACGAAGACGGTCTGGCACCCGATGGGCGTCTGACGGACCTCAGTCGGCGGCGTAGGCCCTGCCCTGCGCCGCCAGCTCCTCCCCGAGGATCCTGATCGCCTTCGGGCCGACGCCGTGGATCTTCAGCAGCTCCTCCGCCGACACGCGCGTCAGCGAGTCGAACGTCGGGTAGCCGTGCGCGGCCAGCTCACGAGCCGCGACCTTGCCGATCGTGCGCGGGAACTCGGTCTCCGGCGGCGTGGTCACGAGTTCACCAGCCCCGCGCGCCACGCCCAGGACGCGATCCCGACGCGGTTGCGCACGTTCAGCTTCGTCTGCACGGACGCGATGTGCGTCTTCACCGTCGACAGCGACAGGAAGAGCGCCGACGCGATCTCCTGGTTGGTGAGCCCGCGGGCCACCTCCCGCACGACGTCCTGCTCGCGCGCGGTCAGCAGCCCGAGGTCCGGTCGCTGGGCCGGCCGGGAGAAGTGCTCCAGCATCCGGACCGTCACCTGCGGCGAGATCAGCGCGTTGCCCTGCGCCGCCGCCCGCACCGCCTCGACCAGCAACGCGGGTCCCGCGTCCTTGGTGAGGAACCCGGACGCGCCGTTCTCCAGCGCCGTGTGCACGTACTCGTCGAGGTCGAACGTCGTCACCACGACGATCTTGGTCGAGCCGGAGAGCTTCTTGGTGACCTCGAGCCCGTCGAGGCCCGGCATCCGGATGTCGAGCAACGCCACGTCCGGCCTGAGCTCGCGGGCGGCGGTGACGGCGCTGACGCCGTCCGCGACGTCCGCGACCACCGTGATGTCCGGTTGCTTCTCCAGGATCATCCGGAAGCCGACGCGGACCATCTCCTGGTCGTCGGCGATGAGGACCGAGATCACTTCTTCCCCTCCAGGGGTAGCTCGGCGAGCACCTGCCAGCCGTTTTCGCGGGGGCCCGCGGAGAACAGGCCACCGAGCAGGTCGACCCGCTCCCGCATGCCCACCAGACCGTAGCCCCCCTGGTTCGGCTCACCGGGGCGGCCGTCGTCGGTGACGACCACCCGCAGCGCGTTCTGCGGTGTCCGGGAGATCTCCACGTCGATCATCGTCGGGGAGACGGCGTGCTTGTGCACGTTGGTCAGCGACTCCTGGACCAGGCGCAACACCGAACGGCCCAGCTCCGGCGGGACGTCGTCGGGCAGGTCGATGCGCAGCCTGGTGTCGAAACCGAGTTCGCGCGTGCGTTCGACGGCCGAGATGACGTCGGCGGCGAGGTCGGTCGTGGCGACGTCGTGCTCGCCCTGGCGCAGGGTGCCGACGAGGCGGCGCATCGCGCCGAGCGCCTCCGTGCCCGAGCGGACGATGCCCGGCAACAGGCGGTGGGCGGCGCGCGGGTCGTCGTCGGAGACCTCCAGGGCGGCCTGGGCCTGCACGAGCATGCCCGTCACGTGGTGGGCGACCACGTCGTGCAGCTCGCGGGCCAGCGCGATGCGCTCCTCCTTCTGCGCGTCGGTGACCGCGGCGGCGAGCAGGCGGCCGCTCTCCGTGTCGCGGGCGCGGAAGTACAGGCCGGTGCCGACGGCCGCGAACCCCAGGACCAGCGCACCCAGCATCTCGTTGTAGTTGCGGCCCAGCAGCCAGTTCTCCCGGACGATCGCGGCGAAGACGCTCACCGCCATCAGCGAGCCGACCGACCAGATGGCGGCGCGGCGCGGCTCCTCGCGCACCACGACGGCCGTGAGGACGAGGCACGCGGCGGTCTCCGCGATCGACAACGGGCTCAGGATCGTCTGCACGAAGACGTCGAAGACCCGGATCACGATCGACGACACGAAGATCGACACCACCGCCACCGGGATGGTGAAGGCGCGCGACTTGAACGAGGTGACGGCGGCGATGCACAACGGCACGCTGAGCAGCCACACGAGCGCCTCGGCGCTGCGCGGCCCGTTCATCAAGATGAGCTCGCCCAGCATGAGCAACGCGAGCACACCGGCGATCGGCCATTGGCCCCGATGACTGTCCACGGGGGACAACGGTAGGACCCCGGCACCTCTCCGGCCTCGGTCATCCGGCTGATCCGGTGTGTCGTCAAGGCTGAGGTTTTCGCCGCCCGTCCACGGCACCTTGGGCAGCATGAATTCCGTTCTGGCCGCTCGTGGCCTGGTCAAGACCTACGGCGACGTGCACGCGCTCGCCGGGGTGGACATCGACATCGCCGCCGGCGACGTGCTCGCCGTCGTCGGTCCGTCCGGCTCCGGCAAGACGACGCTGCTGCACGTGCTGTCCGGCATCCTGCGCGCCGACGGCGGCGACGTGTTCCTCGACGGGCGCGCGATCGGCGAGCTCACCGAGACGGGCCGCAGCGCGTTGCGGCGCACGGAGTTCGGGTTCGTCTTCCAGTCGGGCATGCTCGTCGCCGAGCTGACGGCCGAGGAGAACGCCGCGCTGCCGATGCTGCTCGGCGGCGGGTCGCGCGAGGAGTCGCTCGGCGCGGCCCGGTTGTGGCTCGGCCGCCTCGGGCTGGAGGGCTTGGAGAAACGGCGTCCCGGCGAGCTGTCCGGCGGGCAGGCGCAACGGGTGGCCATCGCGCGGGCCCTCGCGCACCGGCCGCGGGTGGTCTTCGCCGACGAGCCGACCGGCGCGCTCGACACGCGCACCGGCCAGGAGATGATGACCGTCCTGCTGCAGGCGGCGCGGGAGACCGGCGCGGCCGTCGTGATCGTCACGCACGACAAGGCGATCGCCGACCGCGCGCTGCGGGTCGTCGAGATCCAGGACGGGCGCATCGCGGCAGGGGTGTCGGCGTGAGGATCGCTCTCGCGGTGCTGCGCAGGGACCGGCGCAGCCAGGTCGCCACCGTGCTGGTCGCGCTCGGCGTGATGATCGCCGTGTCGCTGGTGCTGTGGCTCGTCGCCGCGCCGAACGGCCTGCAGGCGCGGTCCGAGCGCACGGTGTGGCGCGAGGTGTTCGGCGAGTCGAAGGACGGCGCCATCTCCGTCGCGTCGAACTGGGACTCCTACCACGGCACGCTCATCCAGCGGTTCGACGTGGCGCGCGCCCGGCCCGGCGACGTGCCGGTGGCCGACGGCATCGCGAGGTTCCCGGAAGCCGGCGAGGTGCTGCTGTCCCCCGCTCTCGCGGACCTCGTGCGGAGCACCCCGCCGGAGAGGCTCGGGAACCGCTTCCCCGGCAGGCAGATCGCCGAGCTCGGGCCGGAGGCGTTGAAGTACCCGGGAGAGCTCGTCGCGATCGTCGGCCGCCAGGAGGTCCCCGACGGCTACCCCGCACCCGACCTGCGGGGCGGCACCGGTCCCTACCAGAGCGACTACCAGAGCATGCTCACGCTGCTCACCCGCGTCGGGCTCGTGGTGCTGGTCGTGCCCTGCCTGGTGCTGGTCGCGTCGGCCGCCCGGCTGACGGCGGCGAAGCGGGAACGGCGCCTCGCCGCGTTGCGGCTCGCGGGCGCCAGCCCTCGTCAGGTCGTCGTGATGACCGCCGTGGAGACCGCGATCGGCGCCGTGCTGGGCAGCGCGCTGGGCGTGCTGCTGGCCCAGCCGTTCAGCCACGTCACCGCCACCATCCCGTGGGAGGGCGGAACCTGGTTCCCCGGTGACTTCGTGCCCTCGGCCGCGGTCGTGGCGGCGGTGGCCCTGCTCGCGCCGGTGCTGGTGGTGGGGGCCGCGGTCCTGGGCCTGCGGCGCGTGGTGAACCAGCCGCTCGCGGCCGAGAAGAAGCGCACCGTGCGTCCGTGGCGGTTGCTGACCATCGCCGGTGGGCTGGCGGTGTTCTTCCTCGGGGTGACGCTGGCCGGACAGCTCCGCGGTGACAACCGGTTCACCCTCGTGCTGCTCGGGCTCGGCGCGGTGGCGCTGGCGCTGGTGCTGGCCGGCCCGGTGGTCACGTCGTGGGTCGGCGGGTTCTTCGTCGGCCGGTGGCGCGGGCCGTCGACGCTGCTGGCGGGACGACGGCTCACCGGCAACCCCGTGGCGGCGTTCCGCGGTTCGGCGGGTGTGGTGGTCGCGGTCTTCACCGGGTCCATGGCGCTGACCATGCTGCCGGGCCTGGAGAGCCAGGTCCCGTACCGCGACGCGACGTGGCGCGAGGACGCGCTCGTGGCGGAGCAGGTGAAGCACGACCTGACGTCGTTGCGGCTCGCGACCTCCGCGCCGATCGTCACCATGCTCGAGGGCAGGGTCGGGGACGACGGCCACAGCGCCTACGCCATCGTCGGGGACTGCGAGGACATGGCGAAGGTGCTGACCGGCCTGACCTGCCGGCCCGGCCCGGCCGTGTACTCGTCGGCACCCCTGCCGAGCACCAGGTTCGAGTCGGCGGACCGCGAGACCGCGCTCCCCGCGCAGTACGAGACACGGCCTTTCGACGGCCGCGGCCGGGTGGGCGTGGTCATCGACCGGGAGCTGCTGCCCGCCGTCGCCGGCGAGGTGTCGATGGTCGGCGTGCCGACGACGGCCGAGAACCGCGACATCGTGCACACCGCCCTGATCGGCACCCTGCCCGGCGCGCGGCTGGTGGACGGCGAACAGCTCGACCTCTACAGCGACACCCTGCTGGCCGACCTGGAGCGCGCCACCGTCATCGGCCTCTCCATCGCGGCGGTGCTCGGCGGAATCGGCGCGGCGGTCGCGGCCGCGGGGTCGGTGATCGACCGCAGGCGCACTTTCGCCGCTTTGATAGCGGCCGGAACACCCATTCGCGTGCTGGCTCGCGCTCTGCGCCGAGAAGTGATGGTTCCGGTGTTCGCCGTCACAGTGGCGGCGTGCGGCGCGGGCGTTGCCGTCGGCCTCGGACTGCTCACCGTGGCCCGCGGAGTGGTGGGCCACGGCGAAATGCCGATCACCCCGTGGGTGGTGGCACCGGTGGGCGTCGGTGTCGTGGTCGCGCTGGTAGCGGCCCTGGCCTGCGGCCCGGTACTACGCGGCATCAGCCCCCGGGATTACGCGGCGGAATAGTTCTCGGCCGGAAGTACGAGGACAGGACCGGCCCTCGGCGCGATGTGCGCCGAGGGCCTTTTCCTTAGTTTTGAGCCATGACGAACGCACAGCTCGCGAGCATCCAGTGGGGGATTTTTCTTTCGGTCGTCTTCTTGGCTCCCCAGCTGTTGTTCCGCCAGCTGACTTTCCGCGGCGCCACCGTCACCATCTACGCGAGCATGCTTTTCGCGGCGACGTTCCTGCCGATGCAGACCGAGCCGCCGCGCCAGGCCGTGCAGCCGGTGCCGTTCCAGTGGGTCGCCGACACCGTCCGCGACGGGCAGATCGCCTTCGACCAGATGACGTTGAACGTCCTGCTGTTCGTGCCTCTCGGCGCGATGCTGATGTGCTGGGGCAGGCTCACCGCCGGACGGGCCGCGCTCACCGGCGGCGGCGTCTCACTGCTCATCGAGGGCTCGCAGCTGCTGTGGGCCAACCGGATCTTCGACGTGGACGACCTGATCACCAACACCACCGGCACCGCGCTCGGGTGGCTCGGCGCGCTCGCCGCCGTGAAGGTCCTCGCGCGGGTCACGACCACCACGGCGGCTCAGCCCCCGCGTTCGCTCGCCGGCGTGAGGTAGCGCGGTCAGCTCGTGCGCCAGTGCAGCTCGCCGGCGGAGTTGACCTCGCAGAAGCAGTGCCCGACCGCGCCACGCGTCTCCAGGGCCGTGGCGACCTGGTCGAACATCTCGACGATCGACGTCCACTCCGGCTTGTCCATCTCGTTGCGCTCCTGGTCCCACTCGACCACGCAGCCGCGCAGCACACCGGGCCGCAGGTCCACCGCGAGGACGTCGCCCGTGCCGTCGAACGCGATCGGCAGCCACTCGGGGTGGAACCCCCGTCGTCGGCGTGCCCGCCTCGGAGGCGTCCGCGGCCTTGCCCGTGCAGCTCTCCCTGAGCACGAACGCGCGATCGGCGCCCAGCGGCGTGTAGAAGGGCGGCAGGATCTCGGCGTAGTGGTCCTCCTCCGTACCGCCGTAGACGCTCCACCACAGCTGGAGATCGATCGGAACCCGGAGCTCCGGCAGCGCGTCATACCGCGGCCGCAGCACGGCGCGGGTGGCGGGAGCGTGCTCCGCCAGCCAGGCCAGGATCCGGTTCCAGTGCTCGATCACACCCACCGTTCCATGATCTTGGCGGAACGACGGGCGAGGTACCGCTCATCGGGGCAGGATCAAGGCGAACAGACCACTACCGGGGGAAGAGCTTTCAGATGGCGGAACAGGGTCTCAGGGTCGACCTCGACGCCTTGACCGGATACGCGTCGGCGGTGAGCGGTCTGGCGAGCGAGGTGGGCGCGGTCGGCACCGGCACGTTGAGCGGCACCACCGGCCTGCCGGGCGACTGCTTCGGCAAGGTCGGCGGCGAGGTGGGTCTCACCGCGGCCTTCCAGGCCGTGGCCCAGGCGCAGCTCGACGCGCTGAAGGCCGCGGCCACGGGTCTCGCCGGTCTCGGCACCGCGGTGGTGAAGGCGCGGGACGCTTACACCGCCCAGGAGGAGGCCCACAAGGCATCGCTCGACCGGGCGGCCAGGGCATGAGCGTCGAAGGCCTGCTGGGCCAGTTCCTCGCGCCCATGAAGGAGAACCTCGCCAAGCTGGACGGCGACACCGGCGCCGCCACGCGGGCGGGCGACGCGTTCGGCCGTGCCCAGACCGCGCTGGCCGACCTGGGCTCGCGGCACGGCTCGGCCGCGACCGCCGTGCTCAACACCTGGTCCGGTGACAAGGCCAACGCCTTCACCGGTCGCGTCGCGACGGTCGGCGCGGCCGCGAACCTGTTGGCCGCGAACGCTTCCGCGGTGAAGAGCGCCGCCGCTTCCGGCGTGGCGGCGGTGACCGGCGGGCGCACGGCGATCCAGGGCCTGATCGACGAGTTCACGGCCAAGGCGACGCCCAAGCTCGCCGCCGCGGTGGCCGCGTCCCTGGTGGCGGGCCCCGGTGTGGTGCTGGCGGCGGTGGCCGACGTCGCCGCGATGGCGTCCGGGTACCAGAGCAGGACCTCCGCCGAGCTGCAGAAGGTGCGCGACCAGCTCACGCAGCTCGTCGGTCAGCTGAACGGGCTGCAGAAGCCCGACGCCGGCGCGCTGGCGCGGCTCGGTGATCCGCTCGGCGGCGACGAGGGCACGACCTCGGCCGCCGCCGCGGACGCCGGCAGGAAGGACAACGGCACCGGTTCCGGCTCGGTTTCCGGTTCCGGCGACGGCTCCGGCTCTGGCGGGGGCGGCAGCGGTTCCGGTGGTGGAGGCGGCGGAGGAGGTGGAGGAGGTGGGGGCGGTGGCTCCGGCCCCCGGCTCCCGGTCGCGATCCCACCGCAGCCCGGCACCGGCGTCGGCGTGAACCTGCCCGACGGCAGCAGCGCGGAGGCACCGAACGAGACCGCGGCCAAGGCCGTGCGGAACGCGTTGTCCGCGCTCGGCACCCCGTACGTGTGGGGCGGCGCGAACCCACCGCAGGGCACGGACTGCTCCGGGCTGACGCAGTGGGCGTACCAGAACGCCGGCTTCGACATCCCGCGGCCGGCGTCCTCCCAGGCGATGGGCGCGTCGGTGCCGCCGGACCAGCTGCTGCCCGGCGACCTGGTGGTGTGGGACGGCCACGTCGCGATGGTCATCGGCAACGGGCAGATGGTCGAGGCGGGCGACCCGGTGCAGGTGCAGCCGATCCGGACCACGAACTCCGGGATGTCGTTCTACGGCTTCTACCGGCCGACGGGCTGACGGCGCAGCGCCCTCCCGAGAGCGCCGGCGGCGAGCTTGCCGAGGCCTTTCAGGAAGGCGCCCGCGACGTACGCGTGGTCGTAGTGGTCGCGCCACAGCACGACCCGGCCGTCGCGGACGACGAACGTGCCGCACACCCAGAACGCCGCCTCGAACCGGCCGCGCCGGATCACGTCGGTCCGCTGGGTCAGCACGACGCCGCCGTTGGCGGCGATGTGGTGGACGCGGACCTCGACGCCGGTGACGGCCCTGTTCATCAGCTCGAGGTGGCGGGTGACGGTCTTCTTGCCGCGCGCGGCGGGGAAGGGCACGTTCTGCCAGGCCACGTCGTCCGCCAGGTGCCGCGCGACCTGGGCCGCGTCGAGGGTCTCGGTGGCGCGCAGCAGGGCCAGCACGACTTCGCTCGGGTTCGTCATACCGAGATCCAACAACCCGGCCCGGCGCCGCGTCTTGCGGCACACTGTCCACACCAGGGGGTGATCAGGTGGACGACGACGTCGAGCGCGCCGCGCGGAAGGTGCGCGCTGTCGAGCAGGCCGTGTCCGAGCACGTCACGCGCAGCGGTCCCATCACGGGACGGGCGTGGTCACCGGACGGCGCGGTGACGGTGGTCGCGACGCCCGGCGGTCCTCCGCAGCAGATCGCGGTGAGCCCCGCGGCACTGCGGATGGGCCCGCACGGGCTCGCCGCCGAGATCGTGCGCGTGGCCGAGAAGGCCCAGCGCGCCGCCTCGTCGCGGCTGCACCAGACGCTGGAACGGGTCGTCGACCCGCGCGAGCTGACCGCCATGGGGTTCCCGCGGCACGCCGACGAGGACGAGTTCGGGTGGCGGCCGTGAACGAGGACCGCCTGCAGGCCGTCGAGCAGCTCCAGCGCGAGCTCAGGGCCATCACCGCCACGGTCGAGCACCCGAACGGGCTGTGCACGGTCACGGCGTCCGCGAAGGGCGAGCTCCGGGCCGTGCACCTGCACCCGGCGCTGCTGGGCCACGGCGCCCACGCGGTCGGCCAGGTCGTCACGGAGACCGCGCGGCTCGCGACGGACGCGGCCGTGCAGACGAGCTTCAACAGGATGGCGCTGGCGCTCGGCGACGGCATGGCGATCGACGTCGAGTCGGTCACCGGCGACGCGCCCTTCCGGTCGGCGGCGCACCCCGTCGTGCCGCCCGAACCCGCTGTTGAGCAGGCACCACCGCCGCGGCGGCGCAGGGCGGAGGTCGTCGAGGACCCCGACGAGGACGCTTTCTTCTCCAACCCCTTTGGGCGCCGGTGATCAGCACCGTTAGGCTCGCCCACGGCATCAGGCAGGCGTGACCGGGAGGTCAGGATGGCGCAGGACATCGTCCCCATCGAGCTGGGGCTGACGCAGGGTGACGTCGTCACGCTGTGGGCACCCCGCTGGCGCGAGAAGGGCGAGGAGTGGGAGGCGTTCCTCGGTGACGAGGAGGACCTGTTCGTCTTCCCCGACGCCGCGCACCTCGCCGCGTTCGTGCGCACCGCCGAAGAGCACGACCTGACCGATCACCCCGCGTGGCCGATCGTGCCGTCGCTGGGCGTCGCCGACCTCTCGCCGGACGAGAACCACCAGTTCGACCTCGTCGGTGTGCCCGAGCTGATCGCGGAGGACCCGGACACCTGGACGATCGGCGAGCTCGCCGACGTCATCGCGATCGTGCGCGCCCTCGCGGACGTCTGCGACCTGGAGAAGGTCCACGAGGTGCTCGACTCGGCGGAGGGCTTCGCGCTGCTGCCGCAGGGCACGCTGCCGTTCAGCGGCAGGGACGGCGCCAAGCTCTGGGACGCGATGTCCGAGGTCGTCTCCGAGAAGTGGGACGAGGTCCTCGACGCGATCGACAGCGTGGTGAACACGCCGGAGGTCCCCGAGAAGGAGCTCTCGGTCGCGCAGGAGGAGCTCGCCGCGCTCGAGGCCGAGACCGCGCCCGCGGCGGAGGCCGACGCGGACGACGAGGACTCCGACGACGAGCGCCCGGAGCCCACCGGCTTCTGGGCCGAGGTCGGCGTCGACCCCATCAAGATCATCACGTCCGCCGGCGAGTTCTACACGCTGCGCTGCTACCTCGGCGACGACCCGGTGTTCCTCGGCCGCCGCGGCAAGATCGAGGTGTTCTCCTCGCACCGCGGCCTGAGCCGGTTCGTGGCCGAGAACGACGACCACGACCTCGCCGAGGTCGAGACCTGGAACGACATCAAGGTCAAGGCCACCGCGGGCGAGCTCGACGTCGACGTGGACGACGAGAACGTCTACGTGCTGACCGGCATCGCGGAGGACATGGAGGAGGGCCCCGACTCCCTCGACCCGCACCAGCTCGACCTCGCCGTCGAGCTGTTCGAGGACGCGGCCGAGTGGGCGGAGGACGACTCCGTGAAGGAGGCGCTGGCCTCGTCGGAGTCGCTGGGCTGGCTGGTGTCGTTCGTGGTCTCGCCCGACCCGACGCGGCTCGCGCCGTCCGCCCCCTACGACGCCGAGGTGGCCGCGTTCCGCGCGCTGCAGGCGAAGTTCGAGGACCGGCTCAACACCAACTGATCGCACCGGAGAGGGCCGCTCACGCAGGTGAGCGGCCCTCTTCGCGGTCGAGCGCCCGGCGCGGCCGGACGAGGTGGTGCGCCGAGGGCGCGGGAGGTTCCGCCGCGGGACGGCGAACCGAGCCCGTCGGCGATCGGCGCGCAACGCGGCCGAGGCCGCCGACCGGTACCGGAGCGAGACGTGCTCGCCCGGAGCCGTGCGGCGGACCAGCGCCGCTACCGAGCCGTGAGCGCGGCGTACCCCGGCTTGATCTGCTCGTTGATGATCGCGAGCCGCTCGTCGAACCCGAGGAACGCCGACTTCATGGCGTTGATCGTGAACCACTGCAGGTCCGCCCAGCCGTAGCCGAAGGTCTCGGCCAGCGCGGCGAACTCGCTGGAGAGCGAGCAGTCGCTCATCAGCCGGTTGTCGGTGTTGACGGTGACGCGGAACCGCAGCGCGGCGAGCAGGCCGATCGGGTGCTCGGCGAGCGTGGGCGCGGCACCGGTCTGCAGGTTCGACGTCGTGCACATCTCGAGCGGGATGCGGCGGTCGCGGACGTACGCGGCGAGCCGTCCCAGCTCGGCGCCGGCGACGTCGTTGCCCGCGACCTCGATGTCGTCGACGATCCGCACGCCGTGGCCGAGCCGTTCGGCACCGCAGTGCTGGATGGCCTCCCAGATCGACGGCAGGCCGAACGCCTCACCGGCGTGGATGGTGAAGTGCGCGTTCTGCCGGCGCAGGTACTCGAACGTGTCGAGGCCCCTGGTGGGAGGGAAGCCGGCCTCCGGACCCGCGATGTCGAAACCGGCGACGCCGAGGTCGCGGTAGCGGACGGCGAGCTCGGCGATGCGCAGCCAGCCCTCGTTCTGGCGCATGGCGCACAGCAGCGTCCCGACGCGGATCCTGCGGCCGGCCGCCAGGGCGCGCTGCTCGCCCAGGCGGAAGCCCTCCTGGACGGCCTCGACGACCTGCTCCAGCGAGAGACCCCCCTGGGTGTTCAGCTCGGGCGCGTAGCGGATCTCGGCGTAGACGACGCCGTCGGCGGCGAGGTCCTCGACGGCCTCGGTGGCGACGCGGACGAGCGCGGCCTCGTCCTGCATGACACCGCACGTGTGGGCGAAACCTTCGAGGTAGCGCACGAGCGAGCCGGAGTTGGCGTTGTCGCGGAACCAGCCGCCGAGGACGCCCGCGTCGGTGGTGGGCAGGCCCCGGTAGCCGGAGGCATCGGCGAGCTCGATCACCGTCTGCGGGCGGAGGCCACCGTCGAGGTGGTCGTGCAGCAGCACCTTCGGCGCGCTGCGGATGGTCTCCAGGGTAAGCGGCGTGGACATCGCTCCACGTTACTTCAGCCGACACGCCGTTTCAGCGTTGGCCGAAATGATCTTATCGGCGGTATGATCATGTGCTGCTGCACCGCCGTTGCCGATCCGTGATCAGCAACTTTCTGCAACCACCCCGAGGCTTGAGTCACCCCAAGGTAGGAACATCACCGGTCGCTACCACGCGCTTCCGGCCGGTCACTTCGCGTTCGGCGCAGCCCGCTAGCCTGATCAGGCTAGTCGCCCGTCCGCGCCCGGCCTTTTTCCGCCGGGGGTGGTACAGACACGTGCCGCGACGCGGATAGGCTCCCGTGGTCTCCCCTCCCCTTGGACGAAGGCACTCAGCCGTGACAGAGAACAACAACTCCACGATGAGCTTCGATCGGATGCGCAACATGCTCACGCGCGCCGCGGAGATCCGTGAGAGCGAGCAGCAGCAGATCTTCGACGCGCTGGACGAGATCCACGCCCGGATGTCGCCTCTGGAGTCGCTGGGTTCGGTCCGCAAGCGCCTGTCGGAGCTCCCGGACCGCACTGAGGTCAGCGTGCTGGCCGAGCGCCTGGACGAGGCTCTCGCCAAGCTGGAGGCCCAGGACAACGCCGTCGCGGACATCGGCCGTGCCGTCGACGCCCTCGTGGACAAGCTCGCCAAGCCGTTCGCGCAGCTCGACGGCCGTCTCGACGGTGTCGCCGGTCGCTTCGAGGGTGTCGCGGGCCGCATGGACGGCCTGGAGGACAAGCTCGCCAGCATCCACAAGCGCATCGACGACCTCGACGGCCACCTGGACAAGCAGGACGGCAAGGTCGACTCGATCCCGGGCGCGGTCACGAACCCGCTGCGCGAGCGCATCGAGGCCCTCGAGGCCGCGCTGCGCGGCCGTCTCGACGAGGTGGACGAGGGCGTGCACGAGCACCTCGACGGCACCCGCGAGGCCCTGCAGAAGATCCTCGCCGACTCCTTCTCCGGTGTGCACGGCCGCGCCGACGAGCAGCGCGACGCCCTCGCCGCCACGCGCGCCGAGCTGGCCGCCGCGATCGCCGACAGCCGTGGGGAGCTGGCCGGCGCGATCACCGACAGCCGCGAGAAGCTCGTGTCCGCCGTCACCGACCGCCACGACCAGCTGGCCTCGTCGCTCGCCGAGACCCGCACCGAACTGTCCGGCGCCGTGGCGGAGACCCGCGGTGAGCTGGCAGGCGTCGTGGCCGAGACCCGCGACTCGCTCGCCGGTTCCCTCGCCGAGACCCGCGCCGAGCTGGCGTCCGCCGTCGCCGACACCCGCGACACCGTCAACGGCAAGCTCGACGAGGCCCGCACGGCCCTGTACGCGGCGATCGAGCAGTCCCGCGACCAGGTCGACGCCGCCGACCGCCTCGAGGCCCTGGCCCGGCGCCTGGAGCTCGTCACCTCGCAGCTCGACACCATGACCAACCGCCTGGACAAGGTCGAAGACGGCTTCGCCGCCCGGATCACCGAGCTCGGCGGCTCCGTCGACGCGAGCCTCACGAAGGTCGCCGAGACCGTCGGCGCCCGCCCGGACACCGACGCGCTGCAGTCCCTGGTCCGCAAGTCGAACCAGGAGTCCGAGCTGCGCATCGGCGGTCAGCTGGACGAGGCCATGGCCACCTTCGCCGAGCTCATCCTCGGCGGCGGCTCGCCCACTCCTCCCCCGCCGCCCACCGCCCTGCCCCGCCCGCAGCGCCGCACCCGCAAGAACGGCGGCCCGAAGCCGGCGGGCAAGGAGCACCTGGACGACGACGATCTGGCCGCCGAAGGCGCCTGATCGCCCCAGTTCGACGCAAGCAGGCACGGCCCTCGAGCGGCAACGCTCGGGGGCCGTTCCGCGTTCGCGGCCGTCCGACTCGTTCGTCCCGGAAGCGTCCCTGTCCTCCTTGTGGCTCAGCCCACACGGGCGGTCTTCCTCGAACCAGGGGCCGCCCCGGGCCGTGCCTGATGCGAGAGCGCTTACCCGGCCGTAGGTAGGCTCGCCGGAGTCTGGGGGCGTCCAGAAGGGATAGTCCGTGCAGCAACAGCGAGTCATCGCCAACCGCTACGCACTGCTCGCCGAGCTCGGCCGCGGTGCGATGGGCGTCGTGTGGCGTGCCCAGGACCAGCTGCTCGACCGGGCGGTGGCGATCAAGGAGCTGCACCCGCCGCAGGGCATCGCGGCCGAAGAGCGCACGGTGCTGGAAGAGCGCATGCTCCGCGAGGCGCGCACGGCGGGCAGGCTGAACCACCCGGCCGTCGTGACGGTCCACGACGTCATCCGCGAGGACGGGCGCACCTACCTCGCGATGGAGCTGGTCAACGCGGCCGACCTCGCCACCGTCGTGCAGCGGCACGGTCCGCGCGACTCGGTGTGGATGGCCGGCGTCGCCCTGCAGGTGCTGGGCGCGCTCGAGACCGCGCACAACGCCGGGATCGTGCACCGGGACGTCAAGCCCAGCAACATCATGGTGCGGCCGGACGGCGCCGTGAAGCTCACCGACTTCGGCATCGCGCAGGCGATGGACGACCCGCGGCTCACCACGAACGGCGGCATCGTGGGCTCGCCCGCCTACATGTCGCCGGACCGGCTCCACGGCTGGGAGGCCTCGCCCGCCTCGGACCTGTGGGCGCTCGGCGTCACCCTGGCCCACGCGGTCGAGGGCATCAGCCCGTTCGAACGCACGTCCACCGCGTCGACGCTGCACGCGATCATGAACGAGCCGCCGGTGCTGCGCAGGGCCTCCCCCGCGCTCGCCGAGGTGATCCGCGGGCTGCTGACGGTCGACCCGGCCCGCCGCATGACCGCCGACCAGGCGCGGAGCAGGCTGGTCGCGATCGTCCAGGGCACGGCGCAGATCTCCGCTCCCGTTCCGGTGCAGCGCACGAAGAACCCCGCCGGCAAGAACCCCGCCGTCAAGATCGCCGCCGTCGCGCTGGGCGCGGTGCTGCTCGCGGGCGCCGCGTTCGGCGGGTACCTGGCTTTCCGGCCGGAGAACGGCGACGCGGCCGGCGGCACGCCGACGTCGGAGAACTCGACGGAGTGGAGCACCGACACGGCGCCACTGCCGATGGGCGCCCCGTTGCTGTCCCGGCGGATCGCCACGTTCGGGCGCGGCGGTGACGTCCCGCAGTGGAACCTCAGCGGCACGGAGTGCGCCAAGGACTTCCTCATCCAGGGCTCGCCGGTGCCGGGCAGCGTGCCGTGCGACAAGCCGCACGGCATCCAGCTCTTCGCCGCCGCGACCCCGCTCTGGGACCAGCCGAAGTCCGTCGCCTACCCCGGCTTGCAGTGGCTCTCCGACTTCGCGAAGAAGTACTGCGGGGAGCAGTTCCAGGCGACGGCCTCGCGGTCAAAGGAGGCGCTGGGCTTCACCGGCCTCGTCCCGACGGAGCAGGAGTGGCAGGCCTGGAACGACCCCGCCGCCCCCGGCCGCCAGGAGGTGCTGTGCGTGGTGTGGAAGCAGGACCGCGCACCGCTGGCCGGAACCCTCGTCGGTTAGGCCGCGTCCCGCCGGTCCGCCCGCCCACGAGCGGACCGGCGGACGTGGCCGAAAGGCTCAGCCGCGGATGGTGTCGATCACCAGCGGCGCCCGTTCCACCGCGGAGTCCGAGACCGAGCAAGCGCCTTCCAGCGCCCGCAGGGCACCTTCGACGGCGTCGGGGGTGTCGGTGTAGAGCTCCAGCAACGGCTGTCCCGCCTCGACGGGGTCGCCGGGCTTGGCCAGGCACAGCACCCCGGCACCCGCCTGCACCGGGTCCTCCTTGCGCGCCCGCCCGGCACCGAGCCGCCACGCCGCGACGCCGACCGCGTAGGCGTCCAGGGTGGACAGCACACCGGAGGCCGGTGCGGTCACCACGTGCCGGTGCGAACCGACCGGCAGCGGGGCGTCGGGGTCGCCGCCCTGGGCCCGGATCATCCGCGCCCACACCTCGTAGGCCTCGCCAGAGGCCAGCACGGCGGCCGGGTCGGCGGAGATCCCGGCCAGGGACAGCATCTCCGCGGCCAGCGCCACGGTCAGCTCCACCACGTCGGCGGGTCCGCCACCGCGCAGGACGTCCACGGACTCGGCCACCTCGACCGCGTTGCCGACAGCGCGGCCCAGCGGCACCGACATGTCGGTCAGCAGAGCCGAGATCCGCACCCCGTGCTCGACGCCGATGGCCACCAGGGCCTCGGCCAGCGCCCGCGCCGACCGCAGGTCCTTCATGAAGGCCCCTGAGCCGACCTTCACGTCCAGGACCAGCGACTCGGCCCCTTCCGCGATCTTCTTCGACATGATCGAGGACGCGATCAGCGGGATGGCCTCGACGGTCCCGGTGACGTCCCGCAGCGCGTAGAGCTTGCGGTCGGCGGGAGCGAGTCCCTCGGTGGCGGCGCACACCACCGCGCCGACGGAGGAGAGCTGCGCGAGGATCTCCGAAGTGGACAGCGCGGCCCGCCACCCCGGGATCGACTCCAGCTTGTCCAGCGTTCCGCCGGTGTGGCCCAGCCCGCGTCCCGACAGCTGCGGCACGGCGGCACCGCACGCCGCGACGAGGGGCGCCAGCGGCAAGGTGATCTTGTCGCCGACGCCGCCGGTCGAGTGCTTGTCCACGGTGGGACGGTCCACGTGCAACGACAACCGCTCGCCCGACGAGATCATCGCCTGCGTCCAGCGCGCCGTCTCGGCGGGCGACATGCCGTTGAAGAAGATCGCCATCGCCAGCGCGGACATCTGCTCGTCCGCGACCACGCCGCGCGTGTAGGCGTCGACCACCCAGTCGATCTGCTCGTCCGACAGCACCAGGCCGTCGCGCTTGGCGCGGATGACGTCCACGGCGGAGAAGCTCACGGCAGGTCCTCCGGCCCGAACGCGTCCGGCAGCACCGCCGACATCGGCAGCACCCCGGAGGGCGTGTCCACCAGGCAGTCGCGCCCACCCAGCTCGTAGAGGACCTGGCGGCAGCGGCCGCACGGCATCAGCAGCTCACCGGCGCCGCTGCGGCACGCCACGGCGACGAACCGGCCGCCGCCGGTCAGCCTGAGCTGACCGGCCATCGTGCACTCGGCGCAGAGCCCGACGCCGTAGGAGGCGTTCTCGACGTTGCAGCCCGTCACGATGCGGCCGTCGTCGCACAACGCCGCCGATCCGACCTGGAGCCCGGAGTACGGGCAGTGGGCGAACGACGCCGCTTCCACCGCCCGTGCCCTGAGCAGGTCCCAGTCCACCTCAGCCACGGCGGTAGACCACCCCGTCGGCGGCGGGCATCCGCAACCGTTGCGACGCCACGGCCAGCACGGCCAGCGTCACCATGTGCGGCGCGTAGGACACGAACTCGCCGGGGATCTCGTCGAGGCTGATGTACAGCAGGTACAGCAGCACCGCCACGACGATCGCCGCCGCGGCGGAGAACCACCTCCGGCGGATGAGCTGCCACACCACGATCACGCCGAGCAGGATCACCACGCCGTAGACCAGCGCCAGCACCGTCTCGCCGCCCGAACGCAGCTGCAGGCCGTCGGCGTAGCCGAACAGCGCCGCACCGCCCAGCAGGCCGCCGGGCCGCCAGTTGCCGAAGATCATCGCGGCGAGGCCGATGTAACCGCGGCCGCCGGTCTGCCCCTCCAGGTAGGAGAGCTGTCCGGGGTTCAGCACCAGCGCGGCGCCACCCAGGCCGGCGAGACCGCCGGAGACGATCACGGCGACGTACTTGTGGAAGTACACCTTCACGCCCAGCGAGTCCGCCGCGTGCGGGTTCTCGCCGACGGAGCGCAGGCGCAGGCCGAAGCGGGTGCGCCAGAGCAGGTAGTACGACAGCGGCAGCAGCAGGATCGCGATCATCGTCAGCGGCGAGACACCGGTGACGAGACCGCGCAGGATGCCCGCGACGTCCGAGATGAACAGGCGCTGCCCGGCTTCGAGCTCACCGAGCCAGTCACCGAGGCCCGCCACCGAGAACGTGTCGAACGACTGCACCGGCGGCGACTGGCGCGGGTTGTTCGACAGCGGCAGGAAGATCAGCGTCGACAGGTACTTCGTCAGACCGGCGCCCAGCAGGTTGATCGCCACACCGGAGACGATGTGGTTGACGCCGAACGTGACCGTGGCGATCGCGTGCAGCAGACCACCCAGCGAACCGAACACGACGGCCGCGACGAGAGCGGCCCACGGGCCCCACTGGTAGCCGGCCCACGCCGCGCCCCAGGTGCCCATGATCATCATGCCTTCGAGGCCGATGTTGACCACGCCGGCGCGTTCCGCCCACAGGCCGCCGAGACCGGCGAGCAGGATCGGCAGCGCGAGCCGGACCGCCGTCTGGGTCGTGCCCGACGACGTCAGCTGCGGGAAGCCGGTCTGGTACGAGGTGATCGAGAGCAGCACGATCGCGCCCGCCACACCGAGCATGGCCACGGCCCAGCCGGGGACCTTGCGCTTGCGGGGCACCGCGGGGACGTGCGGCTTCTCCTCCAACGTCGAGATCACGCGGCACCTCCGACAGTTCCGAGCTCACGGCCGACGCGGCGCTGCTCGGAGGCGAGCTCGAAGCGGCGCACCACCTCGTACGCGACGACGACCGACAGGACGATCGAGCCCTGCATGATGGTGACGATCTCCCTGGGCACGCCGACGTTGTCGAGCGCGAGACCCGACTTGTCGAGGAACGCCCAGAGCAGCGCGCCGAAGGCGATGCCACCGGGGTGGTTGCGGCCGAGCAGCGCGATCGCGATGCCCGAGAAGCCGATGCCCGCGGTGAAGTTCAGGCTGAACGTGTGGTCGCGGCCCAGCAGTTCCGGCAGCGAGATCAGGCCCGCGATGGCGCCCGAGAGCAGCATCGAGACCAGGACCATCTTCTTGGCGTTGACGCCACCGGCCGACGCGGCGGTGGACGACTCGCCGGACGCGCGCAGCTCGAAGCCGAACCGGGTGCGGTTCATCATGATCCAGTAGCCGACGCCGAGCGCGATGGCCACGAAGAGGAAGCCGAACATCGTGCCGGCACCGCCGAAGGTGATGCCGAACATCCGGCCGCTCTCCGGGATCTCCGGCGTGCGGATGTTGTTGCCCCGCAGCTCGCCGAAGACGTCGCGGCGGATCAGGTAGGCGGACAGGCCGATCGCCAGGCCGTTCATCATGATCGTCGAGATGACCTCGTTGACGCCGCGGGTCACCTTGAGGATCGCGGGGATCGCGGCCCAGGCCGCGCCGGCCAGCGCGGCGACGATGATGATCACCAGCGTGTGGATGCCGGTGGGCAGCACGATCGAGCCGCCGACGACCGCGGCGACGACGGCCGCGACGCGGTACTGGCCCTCGACACCGATGTTGAACAGGTTCATCTGGAACCCGATCGCCACCGCGAGCGCCGCGATGTAGTAGATGCCCGTCGAGTTGACGATGTCGACGAGCGTCGTGCCCTTGCCGACCTGCGTCAGCATCGCACCGAACGCGCTGAGCGGGTTCGCGCCGGAGATCACCAGCGCCACGCCGCACAGCAGCATCGAGAAGACGATCGCCAACGCGGGCGGCAGGAGTTTGCCGCGCAGGTGTCCCATCAGTTCTCGCCTTCCTCGACCGCGACGGTCTCGTGCACCGCGGCACTCGTGCTGCCCGCCCCGGTCATCGCGCTGCCGAGGTCCTCGGGCGTGACGGTGTTCGGGTCGGCGTCGGCCACCAGCCGGCCGCGCAGCATGACCTTGATCGTGTCCGAGAGGCCGATCAGCTCGTCCAGGTCCGCGGAGATCAGCAGGACGGCGAGACCGGCCGCGCGGGCGCGCTTGATCTCGTCCCAGATCAGCGCCTGGGCGCCGACGTCGACACCGCGGGTCGGGTGCGAGGCGATCAGCAGCACCGGGTCGCCGGACAGTTCGCGCCCGACGACGAGCTTCTGCTGGTTGCCACCGGACAGCGCGGCCGCCGGCACGTCGATGCCGGGCGTGCGGACGTCGAAGTCGGCGACGATCCGCTCGGTGTCCTTCTTCGCGCCGTCGGTGTCGAGCCAGATGCCCTTGGCCGCCGGCCTGCGGGTCTGGTGGCCGAGGATCCGGTTGTACCAGAGGGGCTGGGTGAGCAGCAGGCCGTGGCGGTGGCGGTCCTCCGGCACGTAGCCGATGCCCGCCTCGCGCCGGGCGAGCGTGCCGAGCTTCGTGAGGTCCCTGCCCAGCAACGAGATCGTGCCGCTGCCCGCCTTGCGCATGCCCATGATCGTCTCGACGAGCTCGGTCTGGCCGTTGCCCTCGACACCGGCGATGCCGACGACCTCGCCGGACCGGACCACCAGGTCGACGTCCTCGAGGATCGGCCGCGCGCCGTCGGGGGTGAGCAGCCGCACGCCCTTGACGTCGAGCACGACCTTGTCCGTGACCGTGGACTCGCGCGTCTCCGGGCTGGGCAGCTCGCTGCCGACCATCATCTCGGCGAGCTGGCGCGACGACACGGTCCTGGGGTCCGCGCTGCCCACGGTGGTGCCGCGGCGGATCACCGTGACCGAGTCCGCGATGGCGCGGACCTCGTCGAGCTTGTGCGAGATGAACAGGAACGTGTAGCCCTGCTCCTGCATGCCGCGGACGGTGTCGAAGAGCTCGTTGACCTCCTGCGGCACGAGCACGGCGGTCGGCTCGTCCAGGATGATCACCTTGGCGCCCCGGTAGAGCACCTTGAGGATCTCGACGCGCTGCCGGTCGGCGACACCGAGCTGCTCGACGAGCACACCGGGGTCGACGTTCAGCCCGGTCCTGCCCGAGAGCTCGATGATGCGCCTGCGGGCCTTCTGCCCGATGCCGTGCAGGGCCTCGGCGCCCAGGACCACGTTCTCCTGGACGGTGAGGTTGTCGGCGAGCATGAAGTGCTGGTGCACCATGCCGATACCGGCCTTGATGGCGTCCGACGGGGTGCGGAACCGCACCTGCTCGCCGTTCACCTCGATGGTGCCCTCGTCCGGCGCCTGCATGCCGTAGAGGATCTTCATCAGGGTGGACTTGCCCGCGCCGTTCTCACCGCAGAGCGCGTGCACCTCGCCGCGCCGGACGGTCAGGTGGACGTCGCTGTTGGCGACCACACCGGGGAACCGCTTGGTGATGCCGGTCAGCACCACGGCGGGGGGATCGTCCGTCCGTGCGGACGTGGAACTGCTCATCGTCGAGTGCTCCTCCTACCACGCACCAGGCCCTGTGAGGGCAGATCCTCACAGGGCCCGGCGCGTGCTGTGGCTGACGGACTACGGCTTGTCCGCGACCTTGATCTTGCCCTCGATGATCTGGGCCTTGTAGCCCTCGAGGATGCCCTGCAGCTTCGCGTCGATCTTGCCACCCGAGGTGGCGTAGCCGACACCGTTGACCTTGAGGTCGAAGACCTTCGGCAGCGACGCGAGGTCGTTCTTCGCGACGGCCTTGATGAAGTCGTAGACCGCGACGTCGACGCGCTTGAGCATCGACGAGACGATGACGTCCTTGGTGTCCGCGACGGTCGCCTGGTTGTACTGGTCGGAGTCGACGCCGATCGCCAGCGCGCCCGCCTGCTTGGCGGCCGAGAAGATGCCCTTGCCGGACGCGCCAGCGGCCTGGTAGATCACGTCGGCGCCCTTGTCGAGCTGGCCCTTCGCGGCCTCCTGGCCCTTCGGCGCGTCCTGGAAGCCCGTGAAGTCACCGGCGGGGGTGATGTACTTCTTCTCGATCGCGATCTTCGGGGCGGCGGCCTTGGCGCCCTGGAAGTAGCCGGCCTCGAACTTCTGGATCAGCGGGATCTCGACACCGCCGACGAAGCCCACGTGGCACTTCTTGCTCTGGTACGCGGCGATGACGCCGGCCAGGAAGGAGCCCTCCTGCTCGGCGAACAGCAGCGGCGTGACGTTGGCCGCACCCTCGACGGCCGAGTCGACCAGGCCGAACTTGACGTTCGGGAACTCCGGCGCGACGACCTTCAGCGACTCGGCGTAGGCGAAGCCGACACCGATGATCGGGTTGAAGCCCTCGCTCGCGAGCTGGCGCAGCCGGGTCTGCTTGGCGGACTCGTCCTCGTTCGGCGCCGCGGAGAGCTCGCGCGTGTTCTCCTTCTTCACGCCCATGTCCGCGATGGCCTTGTCCAGACCGGCGGCGGCGGAGTCGTTGAACGACGCGTCGCCACGACCACCGATGTCGTAGGCCAGACCGATCTTCAGCGCGCTCCCGTCGACCTTGTCAGCGTTGGCGGCGCTGGTGTTCGAGGTGGCGGGCGCGGAGGGAGGCGTGGCGAACTCGCAAGCGGCACCGCTGCCCGCGTTCGAGTTGTTGCTGCCGCCACCCGAGTCCTTCGCGCAGGCGGCCATAGTCATCACGCTGGTCAACGCGATCGCGGTGACCGCGACACCACGCATACGACGACGCACGGCTCGTCTCCTCCCTGAGGTTCCTCCCCAACTGCGTTGTTGGGTTCTAGACGGCGCACCGTACCTCTTAGTAACCAACGCCGTTGCGGCCAGCACCTACAAAGACCCCTATCGGTTACGCATTCGACGCTTTGGCCGCACCTGCGGTGATCACTCGTGTTCGGCGCGTGGCGAAACGTCCTCTTCGGCCGCTTCTCCGCTTCGATCATCGTCCGGTCGGAGCAGTCCCGCCCGCCGACGTCCCACTTCCGGGGCAACGGCACCGCTGACCTGCGGTTCGGCGATCGGCGAAGTTTTTCGAGCGGTCGTTGAACCGGTCGCGGGCCCCCGCTCGTGTAGGGGGTGGCAAGTGCCCTTGCCGAGACGACGGCGGCCGGGACCAAGGCGGAGGTCCCGGCCGCCGTCCTCGCTCTCCCCGCTTTGGCGGATCTCACCCGCTTTGTGGCGTGGGACGCATTTCAGGATCGATCAAGACCGCTTGGCCGATCGACAGCGTGTCTCATCGATCACAGAGCGGGTGCGCCTGTTGGGTCGGTTCCACGGTGCGGGACTAGGATTTTCCGGTCATGGTCGGAACGGAAGTGTTCGCCGACCACCACCACTGACGTTGGAGGCCGCGGCGCATGACCAGCGCAGGCGCACCCGAGCGGTCGGGCACCACCCGAGGGGGTGGGACGCTCTACCGCGGTGATCTGGGCATGTGGTCCTGGGTCGCCCACCGGATCACCGGTGTCCTCACGTTCTTCTTCCTCTTCACGCACGTGCTCGACACCGCCCTCGTGCGGGTGTCCCCGAACGCCTACGACGCGGTGATCGAGACCTACAAGAACCCGGTCGTGAACCTCTTCGAGGTCGGCCTGGTCGGCGCGGTGCTCTACCACGCGCTCAACGGCATCCGGGTCATGCTGGTCGACTTCTGGGAGAAGGGCGCCAAGTACCAGCGGGTCATGCTCTGGACCGTGCTGGCCGTCTGGGTCCTCGTGATGATCCCCGGCTTCTACTTCATGATGGAGCGCACGATCTCCGACCTGCTTGGGGGTCACTGAGCCATGTCCCTCGCACTCGACAAGCCCCGTTCGCCGCGCCGCCCCGCGGCCCGCCGCAGCAACGGCGAGCTCTACAGCTGGCTGTTCATGCGCCTCTCCGGCCTGCTGCTCGTGGTCCTGGTCCTCGGCCACCTGTTCATCATGAACATCCTCGACGGCGGCGTCCACAAGATCAACTTCGGTTTCGTGGCCGGCCGCTGGGCGTCTCCGTTCTGGCAGTTCTGGGACCTCGCGATGCTCTGGCTCGCGCAGATCCACGGCGGCAACGGCGTGCGCACTGTCATCAACGACTACGCCCGCAAGGACTCCACCCGGTTCTGGTTGAAGATGCTGCTCTACGTCTCGATGGTGCTGATCATCTCGCTCGGCACGTTCGTGATCTTCACCTTCGACCCGAACATCTCGAACTGACCCGCGCGGGGAGCCCACCACAATGCAGTTCCACAAGTACGACGTAGTCATCATCGGCGCTGGTGGTGCCGGAATGCGCGCGGCGATCGAGTCCGGCCAGCGCGCCCGCACCGCGGTGCTCACCAAGCTCTACCCCACGCGTTCGCACACCGGCGCGGCCCAGGGCGGCATGTGCGCCGCCCTGGCCAACGTCGAGGAGGACAACTGGGAGTGGCACACCTTCGACACGATCAAGGGCGGCGACTACCTGGTCGACCAGGACGCCGCCGAGATCATGGCGAAGGAGGCCATCGACGCGGTCCTCGACCTCGAGAAGATGGGCCTGCCGTTCAACCGCACGCCCGAGGGCAAGATCGACCAGCGCCGGTTCGGCGGCCACACGCGCAACCACGGTGAAGCCGCCGTGCGCCGCGCCTGCTACGCCGCGGACCGCACCGGTCACATGATCCTGCAGACGCTGTACCAGAACTGCGTCAAGCACGGGATCGAGTTCTTCAACGAGTTCTACGTGCTCGACATCTGCCTGACCGAGACGGAGAACGGCCCGGTCTGCACCGGTGCCGTCGCCTACGAGCTCGCGACCGGCGAGATCCACGTCTTCCAGGCCAAGTCCGTCGTGTTCGCGACCGGTGGTTTCGGCAAGGTCTTCAAGACCACGTCGAACGCCCACACGCTCACCGGCGACGGCATGGGCATCGTCTTCCGCAAGGGCCTGCCCCTGGAGGACATGGAGTTCTACCAGTTCCACCCGACCGGCCTCGCCGGCCTGGGCATCCTGCTGACCGAGGGCGCACGGGGCGAGGGCGCGATCCTGCGCAACGCCTCGGGTGAGCGGTTCATGGAGCGCTACGCCCCGACCATCAAGGACCTGGCGCCGCGCGACATCGTGGCCCGCTCGATGGCCCTCGAGGTGCTGGAGGGCCGCGGCGCCGGCCCGAACAAGGACTACGTGCTGCTCGACTGCACGCACCTGGGCGCCGAGGTGCTGGAGACGAAGCTCCCCGACATCACCGAGTTCGCGCGGACGTACCTCGCCGTCGACCCGGTCGTCGAGCCCGTCCCGGTGTACCCGACCGCGCACTACGCGATGGGCGGCATCCCGACCAACATCCACGGCGAAGTGCTGCGGGACAACGACAACGTCGTTCCCGGCCTCTACGCCGCCGGCGAGTGCGCCTGCGTCTCGGTGCACGGCGCGAACCGCCTCGGCACCAACTCGCTGCTGGACATCAACGTGTTCGGCCGCCGCGCGGGCATCGCCGCCGCGGAGTACGCGCTCTCGCGCGAGTCCCACGTGGACCTGCCGGAGAACCCGGCAGCGGCCGTCGAGGCCCAGGTCGCGCTGGCGCTGTCGGAGCACGGCCAGGAGCGCGTGGCGGACATCCGCACCGAGCTGCAGGCCACCATGGACGCCAACGCGTCCGTGTACCGCACCGAGGACACGCTGAAGACGGCACTGCACGATGTGCAGGCGCTGAAGGAGCGCTACGCCCACATCTCCGTCCAGGACAAGGGCAAGCGCTTCAACACCGACCTGCTCGAGGCCGTCGAGCTCGGCTTCCTGCTGGAGCTGGCCGAGGTCCTGGTCGTCGGCGCCCTGGCGCGCAAGGAGTCCCGCGGCGGTCACGCCCGTGAGGACTACCCGAACCGCGACGACACGAACTTCATGCGCCACAGCATGTTCTACAAGCAGGGCGAAGGTCTGACGGCGGACATCCGCCTGGACTACAAGCCCGTCACCTTTACCCGGTACAAGCCGATGGAGCGCAAGTACTGATGACCGCCACCGCTGAAACCACTGCTGGCTCGCGCGGCTCCCAGCCGCCGGTTCCGGACGGCGCTGTCACGGTCACCGTCAAGATCCGCCGGTTCAACCCGGAGTTCGACGACGAGCCGCGCTGGGACTCGTTCGACATCCCCGCGCTGCCCTCGGACCGCGTGCTGAACCTCCTCCACTACATCAAGTGGTACGTGGACGGCACGCTGACGTTCCGCCGCTCCTGCGCCCACGGCATCTGCGGCTCGGACGCGATGCGCATCAACGGCGTGAACCGCCTCGCCTGCAAGGTCCTGCTGAAGGACCTGCTGCAGAAGGGCGACAAGCAGACCACGATCACCATCGAGCCCATCAAGGGCCTGCCGGTGAACAAGGACCTGCTCGTCGACATGGAGCCCTTCTTCGAGGCGTTCCGCGCCGTCAAGCCGTACCTCGTGACGTACGGCAACGAGCCCACGCGCGAGCGCATCCAGTCCGTCGCCGACCGCGAGCGGTTCGACGACACGACGAAGTGCATCCTGTGCGCCTGCTGCACCACCTCCTGCCCGGTCTACTGGACCGAGGGCTCGTACTTCGGCCCGGCGGCGATCGTGAACGCGCACCGGTTCATCTTCGACTCGCGCGACGAGGGCGCTGAGGAGCGGCTCGACATCCTCAACGACATCGACGGCGTGTGGCGGTGCCGGACCACGTTCAACTGCACCGACGCCTGCCCGCGCGGCATCCAGGTCACCAAGGCGATCCAGGAAGTGAAGCGGGCGCTGCTGTTCAAGCGCGTCTGAGGTTTTCGGGGTTGCCGAGGCGCCGCGTTCCCGCCGGGGACGCGGCGCCTCGCCGTTCGGGGGCGGAGCGGCTACGGCGGAGTGTGCCGTCACCTCACGATCTGCACCGGTGGGCGTGGCCGTGCCGCAGCAGCCCGGTGCGCCTTCTTCAGCTCCCGAGCCACCGCCTCCGGGCAGTCCCGCAACCGGGTCGGCAACGTCTGCACGACGAGGATTCCAGCCGCCGCGTACCGGCTGTTGCGCGTGAGAGTCCGCTCGTAGTCCTGCGGCTCGTAGTGGAACGCGCGCGAGTCGATCTCCCAGGCCAGCCCGACGTCGTCAAACCACGCGTCGGGCCTGCCGATCACCACGCCGTCGGCGTCGACGATCGTGGCGTTCCAGTGCGGGGTGGTCAGGCCGATCTTGCGGGACAACCGTCGCGCGTCCCGTTCCGCCACGGATTCCGCACGCCCCAGCTCCCTCAGCACCTCGCGGACCAGCTTGGTGCCGTAGCGGTTGGTCCGTGCTTCCAGCGCCAGGGTCTCCGGCGTGCAGCGGCCCTTCTGGATGGCGGCGGCGACCAGCGCCGTGGCCTCGTCCGCGGAACGCAGCTGCCGGCACGCGTCGACTACGGCGCGGGCCGCGGACACCACGGGGAAGCCGCCCATGTCGGACGACGGGGGCATCGGCGAGGCTCGTTCGACGACCAGCGCGCCACTTCCGCGCGCGGAACCCGGCACCAGGACGTGGATCTCCCGGCCTCTGGCCGGCAGGCCGTGGCGGCGGCACGCTTCGGCGCCGGTGACGACCGCACCCGGTCCGGCGCGCATCAGGGCCGCGGTGAGTTGCTGGTCGCGCGTGGGCGGGCCGTTGTGCAGGAGCACCACGCCAGGGTGCATTCGCTGCCACGGCCCGCCTGGGCGGCACTTCGGCCAGGGGTTCGCGACCCCCAGCGCCCTGAGGGTGGTGATGCTGATGACACCGAGATCGCTGCGTTCGCGCAGTCGTTCGATTCGCATGTCGTCAGTGTGACGAGCACCACCGACAGTTCTTGATGATCAGCGCCGGGAGAGGCGCCTGGCGCGGTCTGCCAGCAGCAGGAGCGCGCCGCCGGTGAGGAGCAGCACACCGAGCAGCAGCACCCAGCCGATCGAGGCACCCGTGGCGGCCAGGTGGCCGTCCTGGTGGTGAGGCGGCTTCGGGTGCTGGCCGGTGGCCGGCGGCTTGGTCGCCGGCGTGGTGGTGGTGGTGGTGGTGGTGGTCGTGTCCGGCTGAGTGGACGACGAAGGCGCGGTCGAGGTCGGCGGAGTGGTGGTCGTCGACGAAGACGACCAGGACGAGGACGACGACGAGGACGACGTGGTGGCGGACGTGGTCGTGGACGTGGCCGTGGACGGATCCGTCCAGGTGGTGGTGCTCGTCGTCGTGGTCGACGACGGCGGCTCCTCACCTCTGGGAGACCACGGGCGTTCTTTCGGGCACCACGCAGCAGCGCACACCCGGCCGTCCCCGGAGGCCGAGGCTTCCGGGGCGGCACCGTGCAGTGCGACGACAGTCAACACCGCTCCGGCGGTGAGCACACCGATGTAGGCGATACGTGACATTCCACGGATGGTTCCGCCAGGTACAGCAGGTCGCCCGCGCAGTGGGCGGACGTCACCCGCGCGTGGCCGCCACATCGCCCGATCAGGTCCAGAAGACCGCGATCCCCACGTTCAGCACGACGAGCGAGGCGGCGGTCGGCATCAGCCAGGACGGCGCCTTGGGCTTGTTCACGTTGATCGCCACGACGGCGGCGATGGCCACGACGACCAGCAGCTTCACGCCGATCTTGACGTGGTCGTACTGCACCGCGCCGACCAGCGGGTCGATGCCGACCAGCGCCACGCCGGTGAGCAGCTGGAGGGCGGCGCCGTGCAGCCAGCCCTTGTTGACCGGCGCGTCCTTGCCGGCCCTCGCCTGCAACATGATCATCGCGACGAGCATGCCCATGCCCAGAAGGTGCAGGAAGACCAGCAGGAGGCGTACGAACTCCACAGCGTTTCCTTATCGACGTCGAGTGGCGAGGAGACCCCGCGCGCCCAGCACCCCGATGACGGTGCCGAACACGAGCGAGGCGATCACGAGCACCAGGTGCACGGTGAAGAACGACGTAGGTCCGTCGCTGAACGAACGGGGGTCTTTCCAGATGTTCTTCAGGAACGTGGGCCAGATCACCCACGACCACACTCCGAAAGCCACCAGGAAGAGTGACATCGGGCGCGAGAGCTTCACGGCGACCAGTATCGGACGTGGTGCGTGCACGACGTCAAACGGGGGTGGATAGCCTGGAGGCGTGCCCTTCACCCAACGGCTCATCGTCGCCCTGGTCCTAGCAACGGCCACAGCCGCGTTCGCCGCACCGACCGGCACCGCACAGCAGGCCGCCGGCTCGGCTCAGTGCGCCAACCGCGAGACCCCGCCGCCACCGGTGGACACCTCCGAGCAGCCGGCGCCCGGCCAGAAGGCCCCGACTCCGCTCGAGGTGCCCGAGAAGCCGATCGGCGGCGACCGGCTCGGCGAGTGCGGACTGATCCTGCCGCCCAACTCGGCGCAGCCCCCGAGCGGCATCACCGCGGCGTCGTGGCTGCTCGCCGACATGGACAGCGGCGCCGTCCTCGCCGCCTACGACCCGCACGGCCGCCAGCGCCCGGCGAGCATCATGAAGGTGCTCCTCGCGATGGTCGTGGCCAAGGAGCTGCGCGGCGACCTCGTCGTCACCGCCAGCGCCGAGGACACCCAGCAGGAGTGCACCTGCGTCGGCCTGCGCGACGGCGGCCAGTACACGGTCCGCCAGCTCCTGCACGGCCTGCTGCTCACCTCGGGCAACGACGTGGCGCACACGCTGGCCCGCCAGCTCGGCGGTGTGCCGAACGCCCTGCGCAAGATGAACGCCATGGCCAAGGAGCTCGGCGCGCTCGACACCCGCGCGGTGACGCCGTCCGGCCTGGACGCCCCCGGCACCAGCACCTCCGCCTACGACGTCGGCCTGATCTTCCGGGGCGCGATGAAGTACGAGGAGTTCGCGAACGCCATCAAGCTCAAGCAGGCGCAGTTCCCCGGCCGCAACGGCGGCACGATCATGCTGACGAACGACAACCGCCTGCTCAGCAACTACGAGGGCGCGATCGGCGGCAAGACCGGCTTCACCGACGACTCGCAGCACACCTACGTGGGTGCCGCCGAGCGCAACGGCCGCCGGCTCGTCGTCGTGCTGCTGCGCGGCCAGCAGACGCCCACGCGCATCGACGCCCAGGCCGCGAAGCTGCTCGACTACGGCTTCGCCATGGGCCCCGGCGGCGTCGGCAAGCTCGTCGACGGCGCCCCGCAGCCCAAGCAGAACGTGGTCCCCACCCAGAGCGCCGGTGACAACGAGGACGCCGCCGCCGGTGACTCGCGCACGGGCCGCCAGACGCCGACCGCGTTCGGCACCGTCGGCCTGCCCATCACGGCGGCGGCGGGCATCGGCCTGCTGGCCGCTGTGTTCCTCTACATCCGCAACAAGCGCGCGAAGGCGGCGCGGGCACGCCGCCAGGCCGCACAGGCGGCTCAGGGCGTCTGAGAGCCCGGAACGAAGGCCCCCGGCGCGTGCGCCGGGGGCCTTCGCCGTTCCTGGCCGCGTGCTAACGGCGGCGCCACCGGAGCCCGAGCAGCGCCCCGACGACGGCACCGGCCCCGAGCATCAACGACGGCGGAGGCCCTGAGCGCATCGTCACCACGGGCGAGATCACCGCGGGCGGCGGAGCGGCGATCACCTCCGGCTCGCGGTTCTCCCTGGCGGTGGCGGTCCAGGCCGCGATGAACAGCAGGAACTGCGCCACCAGGTTCGCGAACACCAGCACACCGACCACCGACCCGAACGCGGCCGACGTCGGCGACCTCGTCACGAACGACAGGAAGATCGTGGCGGCCTGCTTCAGGACCTCGAACCCGATCGACGCCGCGAGCGCCCCGCGCAGCGCGCTGCGCCAGCCGACGCGCTTGCGCGGCAGCCGGGACAGCACCCACAGGAACACCAGCCAGTTCGCGAGCAGCGACAGCACGATCGTGCCGATCCGCAGCAGGACGTGCGCCCAGCCGGCGTTCTCCAGCCCCAGCCACCGGAGCATCTGCTCGGCGAAGCCGGTGCCGGCGGCGGTGATGCCGAACGACAGCACGATCGCGAGCCCCAGGCCGACCAGGGACAGCAGGTCGCGCCACAGCGTGCCGAAGAACGGCAGGTTCTCCTTGGCGTGGCCCCACTGCGCCGTCAGGGCGTCGCGGAGGTTGCTCATCCACCCCAGCCCGGAGTAGGCGGCGCCGAGCAGACCGATCACGCCGACCGTGCCCTTGGAGTCCAGGGCGGTGTTCACGGCCTCGTTGACCTGCCCGCTGAGCTCCTGGTCGGGCACGGCCTCGGCGATGGCCGACCGCAGCTCGGCGAGCAGGTCCGGCTGGGACTGCAGCACGAAACCGGCGACGGCGAACCCGATCATCAGCATCGGCACGAGCGAGAGCACGCTGAAGTACGTGACCGCGGCGGCGTAGTGGGTGCCGTATCTCTCCGTGAAGCGCTCGTACGCGCGCACGATGTGGTCCAGCCACGCGTACTTCCGCCGCCACTTGTCCACAGCGGAGACGCTAGTGCAAGCGCACTACTCGGGCAGAACGAAGCCGATCTTCTCGTACGTCCGGCGCAACGTGCCGGCGGCGACCTCGCGGGCGCGCTCGGCACCACGCGCCAGGATCTTGTCCAGCGACGCCACGTCGTCGAGGTACGTCTTCACGCGTTCCTGCACCGGCGTGACCCACTCGGTGAAGACCTCGCCGAGGTCCTTCTTCAGGTCGCCGTAGCCCTTGCCGTCGTAGTCGGCCACCAGCGACTCGACCGTCCGGCCGGTCAGCGCCGAGTAGATCGTCAGCAGGTTCGAGACGCCGGGCTTGTTCTCGACGTCGAAGACGATCTCGCGGCCCGCGTCGGTGACGGCGGAGCGGATCTTCTTGGCCGAGCGCTTCGGGTCCTCCAGCAGCTCGACGACACCGCCGGGCACCGACTTGCTCATCTTCGCCGTCGGGTCCTGCAGGTCGAAGATCTTGGCCGTGTCCTTGACGATGTAGACCTCGGGCAGGCGGAACGTCTTGCCGTAGCGCGAGTTGAAGCGCGTGGCGAGGTCGCGGGTCAGCTCCAGGTGCTGGCGCTGGTCCTCGCCGACCGGCACGTAGTGCGCCTGGTACAGCAGGATGTCCGCGGCCTGCAGGATCGGGTAGGTGAACAGGCCCACGCCGACGGACTGCTCCTGGCGCGCGGACTTGTCCTTGAACTGCGTCATCCGCGACGCCTCGCCGAACCCGGTCAGGCACTGCATCACCCAGCCGAGCTGGGCGTGCTCCGGCACGTGCGACTGCACGAACAGCGTCGCGTGGTCCGGGTCGATGCCCAGCGCGAGCAGCTGCGCCGCCGAGACGCGGGTGTTCTGGCGGAGCTGCTTCGGGTCCTGCTCCACGGTGATCGCGTGCAGGTCGACGACGCAGTAGAACGCGTCGTGGTCTTCCTGCAGCGCCACCCACTGCCGCACCGCACCCAGGTAGTTGCCGAGGTGGAACGATCCCGCCGTCGGCTGGATGCCGGACAGGACCCGGGGGCGCTTGGCGGGCGCGGTGGTGCCTTCTGCGGGCGCGTTCTCCGTGGACACGGGAGAAATCTTCTCAGACCGGGTGGATCAGCTCTGCGCGGTGTCCTGCGGACCCAGGTCGATCCGCTGGTTGGCCGCGGTGACCGTGGCCGGCTTGCGCCGCTTCACCAGGCCGTACAGCAGACCGCCCGCCCCGGCCGTGACCGCGATCAGGCCGACGGGGCCGGCAGCAGTACCGGTCATGCTGCTCTCGACCGCAGCAGCACTCAGCACCAGACCCAGTTCGTGCACTTGTGGAGCCTCCCCAAGGCAGAAATCCACCCCGGAAGGGTGAACCTCGCTGACTGATTGGCCGCCAAGCTACCGATGACCGGTAGCGTCGATGCGCCGAATCAGACTATCGGTCACCGATGATCGGTTCGCACTCGCCCATATGTCGTAGTCCGCTGACACGCGTTACGCCCTGCGAGCGAAGCCATGCCGTGAAGCTCACGCACAGTGCGCGCGGACCCGTGCTCTGACCCGGCCATGCGGCTGATGGTCTCCTCCATGAGCGTCCCACCCAGGTCGTTCGCGCCGCCGTTGAGGATCTCCGCGGTGCCCTCGTCGCCGAGCTTGACCCACGAGCACTGGATGTTGTCGATCCGCCCGTGCAGCGCCAACCGCGCGAACGCGTGCACGGCGCGGTTGTCGCGGCGGGTGGGGCCGGGACGGGCGACGCCGGCGAGGTAGATCGGGGCGTTGCGGTGCACGAACGGCAGCGCGACGAACTCGGTGAGCCCGCCGGTGCGGTCCTGGAGGTCCGCGAGCACGCGGAAGTGGCTCAGCCAGTGGCCGGGGTGGTCCACGTGGCCGTACATCATCGTCGACGACGAGCGGATGCCCAGCTCGTGCGCCGTCGCGACGACGTCGAGCCAGGTCGCGGTCGGCAGCTTGCCCTTGGTCAGCACCCACCGCACGTCGTCGTCGAGGATCTCGGCCGCCGTGCCGGGAATCGTGTCCAGCCCGGCTTCCTTGAGCTCGGTGAGCCACTCGCGCACGCTCACACCGGCCTTGGCGGCGGCGGAGACGATCTCCATCGGGCTGAACGCGTGCACGTGCATCCCGGGCAGCCGCTTCTTGATCGCGCGCACGACGTCCGCGTAGTACGTCACCGGCAGCTTGGGGTCGATGCCGCCCTGCATGCAGACCTCGGTGGCGCCGGAGTCCCACGCCTCCTGCGCGCGGTCCGCGACCTCCTCCGCGCTCAGCCGGAACGCGTCCGCGTCGCGCTCGCGCTGGGCGAAGGCGCAGAAGCGGCAGCCGACGTAGCAGACGTTCGAGAAGTTGATGTTCCGGTTGACGACGTAGGTGATGTCGTCGCCGACCACCTCGCGCCGCAGGTCGTCGGCGAGGCGCACCACCTCCTCGAGCGCCTCGCCGTCCGCGGTCAGCAGCGCCATCGCGGCGTCGGTGTCGCCGAGCAGGGCGGCCGGGTCGTTCGCCGCGATCTTCAGCCCGCGCTGGACGTCCGCGGAGAGCCGTTGCGGCGCAACGGGAACCTTCAGCTCGTCCCAGTCGCCGTAGACCTCGTCGAAGTCGCCGCGGCGGTCGCCGGTGCGGCCCTCGGTGTCGATCGCGGTGTTCAGGTCCGCGCGGCCGTACGTGTCGAGCCCGCCGTCCGGTTCCTGCCACTCGCGGCCGACCACGGGCGCGTCCGGGTTCGCGAGGCCGTTCTCCAGCGCCAGCGCGGAGACGTGCGCGGTGAGCCGGGTGTCGATCCACTGCCCCGCCGCCGCGCGGACGTAGCGCGGGTAGACGTTGAGCCGCTCCCGCAGCGAGAACCCCGCCTCGCGGGTGATCTCGGCGAGCCTGTCGACCTGCGGCCACGGCTTCTCGGGGTTGACGTGGTCCGGCGTGACCGGCGAGACGCCGCCCCAGTCGTCGACGCCCGCGCGCAGCATCAGGCCGAACTCGCCGCCCACCAGGTTCGGCGGCGCCTGCACGCTCACCGCCGACGGCATCACCAGGCGTGCGACGGCGATCGTGGCGGCGAGCTCGGTCAGGTCGGCGTCGGGCATGCCGCGCATCGCCGTGTCCGGCTTGGCGCGGAAGTTCTGGATGATCACTTCCTGGACGTGCCCGTACTGCTTGGCGACCTGGCGCAGCGCGAGCAGCGACTCGGCGCGCTCGGCGAGGGTCTCCCCGATGCCGATGAGGATGCCGGTGGTGAACGGGACGTTCACGCGTCCCGCGTCGGTGAGGACCCGCAGGCGGACGGCGGGGTCCTTGTCCGGGCTGCCGTAGTGCGGGCCGCCCTTCTCGCTCCACAGCCGCTCGGCCGTGGTCTCGAGCATCATGCCCATGCTGGACGCGACGGGCCGCAGCCGGGTCAGCTCCTCCCAGCTCAGCACGCCGGGGTTGAGGTGCGGCAGCAGCCCGGTCTCCTCGAGCACCGCGATGGCGCTGGCGCGCACGTAGTCCAAAGTGGACTCGTAGCCGCGCGCCTCCAGCCACTCCTTAGCGGCGGGCCAGCGGTCCTCCGGCCGGTCGCCGAGCGTGAAGAGCGCTTCCTTGCAGCCCTGCGCGGCGCCCGCGCGGGCGATCTCCAGCACTTCGTCGCGTTCGAGGAACGCGGCGGGCAGCTTGTGCGGCACGGTCGCGAACGTGCAGTAATGACAACGGTCGCGGCACAGCCTGGTCAGCGGGATGAACACCGACCGGCTGTACGTGACGACCCCGGGACGCCCCTCGGCGAGCAGGTGCGCGTCCCGCACCTGGCCCGCGGCGGCCAGCAGCGCGTCCAGGTCCTCCCCGCGCGCGTGCAGCAGCACGGAGGCCTCTGTCGCGTCGAGCACAGCGCCGTCGGCGGCCCGGCGCAGCGCGCGCCGCATGGCCGCCGCGCTCGGACGGGGCTGAGGTGCGGTTATCGAGATGTCCACTGCCACGTCAACGACCTTAGGCCGCCGAAATTCCTGATCAGGTGCGACCGGCTGTGGGACATCCCACTCACCGAACCGCGACCAGCAGCTCCGCGTTCCGGTCCAGCGGCGTGCCCAGCGGGTCCGTCCGCGAGTGGATGTCGTTGTAGGTGAACTCCCGGCACAGGCTCGCGAGAGCCGTGTCGCTGCGGTCGTCGTAGTCGACCTGATACGGCGCGTCGGCTTCCAGCAGGGTCGTGAACAGCGACAACGTGCCGTCCCCGTTGTCCGCGACCTCGATCACGCGAGCGTGCTGCGGGTAGTCGACGTGCGCGGCGGTGTTGATCTCCCAGAAGCTCCGGCTCGGCGTCTCGTGCCGGTGCGGCGTGATCACGTTGCGGTGCGTGTGCCCGTTGACCCACGCCAGCACGTTCGGGAACCGGTGCAACAGGTTGACGAGCGCGTCGCCGTTCATCCGCGGGTCGAGCGGCCGGCGCCGGTCCGGCAGCACGTTGCCCATCGACTTGCTCGTGTGGTGGCTGAAGAGCACGAACAGCTCGTCGGTGACGTCCTGCCGCCGCGGCAACCCGAGCCAGTCGTAGTAGAGCGAGCTGTTGCGCCTGAGGGTCCTCTCGATCCAGTTGAGCTGGTGCAACCCGATCGAGCCCTCGGAGAAGCCGGCGAGGTTCGTGGTGTCCATGCTGATGCCGGTGACGCCGGGCGCCATCCGGAACGTGTAGAAGACGTCAACCCCATCCGCGTTGGCATCCGTGTACCCATGTCCACCGGTCGGCAGATGCTTGCGCACGTACTCACCGGTGTCGAACAGCCTGCGCCGATCATCAGGCGTGACAGTCCTTACGACGCCACCGTTGGTAAGGATCGCGAGTGCCTCGGGAAGGGCCGCGGGATCGTTGAAGGCCTTCGCGACCTTGGCGTTCTGCACGGGGTCGCCGAAGCCGACGATCTTCTTGCGCCCGGTGTACCAGCCGTCGAGCAGTCCGTCCGGGAGCGCGCCGACCACGCTGTCGTCGTGGTTGCCGATCGTGGCGTACCAGGGGATGTCCAGGCCGGGGCTGGTGAACTCCCGGACCGCCGCGTCGAGCAGTCCCGGCAGCCGCGGGAAACCGGCGGCCTTGTAGTCGTCGGTCCCGCTGAGGTCGGGCTGCCAGAACGTCGAGAGGCCCGCGTTCTGCACGCCCTCGTACCGGCTGTCGCCGGTGTTCGGCGTGATGCGGCCACCGTTGAGGATGGTGAGGAACCAGTCGAGCTCGATGCTCTCGTGGTTGTCGGTGTTGTCACCGGTGGTCATGAGGAAGTCGAACGGCCTGCCGGTGAGCGGACCGCGGCGCACGGCGTTGACGCGCTTCACGAGCGATGTGGAGCCCTGTGCCGTGAGCGCCTCCTGCGGCCGGTGCGCGCTGGAGCCCATGATCGGGTGCAGGTACTCGAAGCGCAGCGGGCTCTGGGCGTCGCAGATGTGCATGTCGGAGAACTGCACGAAGCTCGCGAGCGCCTGGCGCCGCGCCTCCCTGCCCGCCTTGGCCCCGACGAGGTCGGTGCGCACCACGGTGGGCCAGCCCGGACCCGCCGCGAGCCTGCGGTAACCGCCGGTGCCGACCGGCACCGCCGTCTCCTCCAGCGTGGTGCCCGCCGTCGAGGCAATCGCTTGCGCGTCCAGCAGCGGCACGCCCGCGGCACCCACGCCCAGCGCCAGCAGGAAGTTGCGGCGGTTGAAGCCCGTCATGAACGCTCTCCCGATTCGTCGATAGTGAATCGTGTTCATGTTCAGGGAGCGGGCGGGTGAAATCGAGTGGTCAGGGAGGGGGCGGGAGCGATAAAGGCCGGGTGGGCTGGGTCAGTCGGAGCAGCGGACACGTGCCCAGCAGGGGGACGCGGTGAAACGCCGTGCGCTCGAACACCGACGAGCAGACCCTGCCCGAGGACAGGAAGATGTTCGAGTTCACCGCTATTCGGCAACCCGGCAACGCCAGGGTGACGCCCAGCTGGCGCTTCCAGGTCAGCGACGGGTGCCGGGTCATCCTCTTCGACGACGGACACACCCGGTTCCTGATGGACGAAACAGCCGACTACAAGGTCACGGGCACGAACCGCTCCGTACACAGGCCGGGCGCGAAAATGATCGAAACCAAGTCCAAGCAGTAGGCCCCAGGGCTCCGGTCAGCCGGAGTACACGACCGTCACGGGAGCGTGGTCCGACCAGCGCTCCGCGTACGTCGCGGCCCGCTCCACCACGGCCGAGACCGCCCGGCTGGCCAGTCCGTCGGTGGCGACCTGGTAGTCGATCCGCCAGCCCGAGTCGTTGTCGAATGCCTTGCCGCGGTACGACCACCACGAGTACGGCCCGGCAACGTCGGGGTGGAGCGCGCGCACCACGTCGTTGTAGCCCGACGCGAACACGGAGGTCATCCACTCGCGCTCGTACGGCAGGAAGCCGGCTTCCTTCTGGTTCGTGCGCCAGTTCTTCAGGTCGGCCTGCTGGTGCGCGATGTTCCAGTCGCCGCACACGAGCACCTCACGGCCGGACACAGCCGCCTTCTCGCGCAGCGACACCAAGTACGGCAGGAAAGCCGCCATGAAGCGGTCCTTCTCGTCCTGCCTCTCGGTGCCGACGTCGCCGGACGGCAGGTACAGCGAGGCAACGACGACGCCCGGCAGCTCGATCTCCACGTACCGGCCGCTCGCCTCGAACTCGGAGGCGCCGAAGCCCACACGGACCGACGACGGCTCAACGCGCGACATGATTCCCACGCCCGCGCGGCCCTTCAACGACGACGGCGCGTACACGCCGTACCAGCCGTCGGGTGAGTGGAGCTCGGGAGCCAGTTCGGAGGGTTCCGCGCGTACTTCCTGCAGGCACACCACGTCCGCGGAAGAAGCGGAGAGCCACGCGAGGTAGCCCTTCTTCGCGGCGGCGCGCAGACCGTTGACGTTGACCGTGGAGACCGTGAGCACGACCGGGCAGCCTACTTGGAGGCCAGACCCCACGGCTTCGGGTACTCGGCGCCGCAGCCGGCGCAGTGGGCCGTCAGGTCGAGGTAGCCGACGATCGTGGCCATCTCGTCGCGGGGCAGCGCGAGCTGGCGCTGGCCGTCGATCTCGGTGTAGAGGCCCTGCCACTCGGGGTCGCAGGAGCACTGCGTGACGCCCCTGGTCCGGCCCCACCGGAACATGTTCCGCAACATGCCATCCAGTCTGCCACACCTCAGACAGGGCGTTGACCTGGTCAAACCTCGGGAGGTGCGGGGTCAGCGACGAGTGCTCGACCGCCTCTCGGCCAGCTCCACCAGCACCTCGCCGCGGACCGCGTCCGGCAGCGGCTCGCGCAGCAGCCTGCGCAGGAGGACGACCGCCCTGTCCGAAGTGGACTGGCGGGCGCACGTCAGCAGCACCTCGCGCACCCACTCCTCGCCGATCGGCGCGGCCTCCAGCACGTGCGCCGCCACCTCCTCGGCCGGCGCCCGCTCGTCGTGGCGGAACCGGGCCGCCCGCGCGTGAACGGCCGCACGCTCCGACGCGGTGGTGCTCTGCGCCAACGTCGAGAACACCATCGGTACGCCCGCGAAACCCATACCGGTCAACGTCCGTGAGGCCTCCACGGCTTCATGGGGCGTCAGTCCCGCCACCGCACCCGCCAGTGCGGGATCCGCCTCGCCGAGCACGGCGGAGGCCCGCGCCAGCGCCAGCACCCGTGGACCGGCCAGCGCGAGCCGGGCGACCAGCTCGCCCGCGCGTTCCCCGAGGTCGCGTGCACGCAACCGCAGCAGGTACGGGTTGCCGCCGGTCGCCTCCCGCCACTCGGTGACGACCTCGCCGGTCACCTCGCGGCCGAGGACCGCGCACAGGAACCGGGCGCACGCCGGCCGGTCGAGCCCGGTGAGCCGGACCGGGCGGGCGTCACCGATCACCGCGCGCAGCAACGGGCCTCCAGCGGCAGCGAGTCCCCGCGTCACGACGAAGGCCACGGGCAGCCGGCCCAGCCGTCCGCGGAGGTGGAGGAGGAAGCGCAACGACGGCTCGTCGGCCCGTTCCACGTCGTCGACGGCGACCAGCACCGGCGAGCCCGCCGACACCTCGTGCACCAGCCGGTGCAGCCGGCGGTCCGCCGCGCCGCCGATGGCCTCGTCGAGCAGGCCGAACCGCAGCCGCGACGCCGTGCCGGAGCACTGCACGCGGAAGACCTCGAAGCCCAGCTCGCGCGCCGTCCGCGCGGTCTCGCCCAGCACGGCCGACTTGCCCGTGCCCACGGCTCCCTCGACGCACACCGCGGCCGGCGCGCCCGCGGCGGCCTCCTCCAGCGCGCCGCGCAGCACCGCCAGCTCGCGCTCGCGGTCGGACACCACGGAACTCGTGACCGCCACCGGGTACGTCCCTTCGCCGCACGCAGTGCGAACACGTGGCGGCGCGTCCCGGCGGCCTCTGCCGGGCCACCCGGAGCAATCCTATGGTCGTGGCGCCGAGCCCGGAAAGGGCTTTCCGGCGCCGTCCGCCTACCGGCAGGTGGAGTCGCTGGTCAGCGCCACGAACTCCTGGCTCACCCAGCGCCGGTCGCCCAGCATGCGGTACCCGTTCTCGACCCGGTCCTGGGCGTCGGCGACCGCGTCGCGCGGCATCGTGGAGACGATCGGCTGCATGTCACCGGGACCCGAGCGGACGTTGAGGATGTCCGCGGTCACCGTGATCTTGCAGATGTCCGCGCCCTTGTCGCTGCCCATCGGCACGCCGCCGTTCACCGCGTACATCGCGCCGGCGACGCCCAGCACCCCAATCACGATCAAACCCCTGACCGGAACACCCAGCATGACGCCGCCTCCTGTACCGCCGACTGCCCTGGTCTGCAGATATAGCGGCTGAACGTCCCTTGTGGACGGCTTGGCGCGGCAACCACCCGCAAGAGGAACCTTCCGGGTGACGCGGGAACGGGAAAGGCCACCCCGGTGTGACCGGGGTGGCCTTCTCGCGTGCTCGGATCAGGCGACGGTCAGAACGACGCCATCTTCTTCTTGAGGTTCTCGTCCAGCGCGGCGAGGAAGTCCTCGGTGGTCAGCCACGCCTGGTCCTTGCTGATCAGCAGGGCCAGGTCCTTGGTCATCTGACCGGACTCGACGGTCTCGATCACGACCTCCTCGAGCGCCTCGGCGAAGCGGATCACCTCGGGGGTGTTGTCCAGCTTGCCGCGGTGCATGAGGCCGCGGGTCCACGCGAAGATGGACGCGATCGGGTTCGTCGAGGTCGGCTTGCCCGCCTGGTGCTGGCGGAAGTGGCGCGTCACGGTGCCGTGCGCGGCCTCGGCCTCGACGGTCTTGCCGTCCGGCGTCATCAGGACGGAGGTCATCAGGCCGAGCGAGCCGAAGCCCTGCGCGACCGTGTCGGACTGGACGTCACCGTCGTAGTTCTTGCACGCCCAGACGTAGCCGCCCTCCCACTTCATGGCCGCGGCGACCATGTCGTCGATGAGGCGGTGCTCGTAGGTGAGGCCCTTGGCGTCGAAGTCCGCCTTGAACTCCTCGTCGAACACGCGCTGGAAGATGTCCTTGAACTGGCCGTCGTAGGCCTTCAGGATCGTGTTCTTCGTGGACATGTAGACGGGGTAGCCCCGCTGCAGGCCGTAGGAGAACGAGGCGCGGGCGAAGTCCTCGATGGACTTGTTGTAGTTGTACATGCCCATCGCCACACCGCCCTCCGCCGGGAAGTCGGTGACGACGTGCTCGATCGGCTCCGAGCCGTCCTCCGGCTGGAACGTGATCGTGAGCTTGCCGGCGCCGGGCACCTTGAAGTTGGTGGCCTTGTACTGGTCACCGTGCGCGTGGCGGCCGATGATGATCGGCTTGGTCCAGCCGGGCACCAGGCGCGGGACGTTCGAGATGATGATCGGCTCGCGGAAGACGACACCGCCGAGGATGTTGCGGATCGTGCCGTTCGGCGAGACCCACATCTTCTTCAGGCCGAACTCCTCGACGCGCGCCTCGTCCGGCGTGATCGTGGCGCACTTGACGCCGACGCCGTGCTTCTTGATGGCGTTGGCGGCGTCGATCGTGACCTGGTCGTCCGTGGCGTCCCGGTGCTCGATGCCCAGGTCGTAGTACTCCAGAGTGACGTCCAGGTACGGGTGGATCAGCTTGTCCTTGATGAACTGCCAGATGATCCGGGTCATCTCGTCGCCGTCGAGCTCGACGACGGTGCCCTGAACCTTGATCTTGCCCATAACTCCGGGCGCTCCTCTCGCGACGATGCAAGCAAGACAAGCGTACTGGTAAACCGCCCGTCCGTGCCTGCGACCCTGGTTACACCGATTCAGGCGCACCATAGCCCTCGCGTCATGGCCCAGCAGCGGACGCGGTGCTCCTCCATGGCTACCACGTCGAGTGCGACAGAACCGCCCCGGCAGGCGTGTTGGGATACGACCGCGTTCGAACGTGCGAGCGACTACTCTCGTCGCTGTCGGGTGATCATCAGAAGGGGCGTAAGTGTCGACTGGGCCAACACATGCGATGAGCGGGCTGCTCGCCTGGAGCGCCACCACCGCACTCGCGTCCGCGCACCCGATCGGCCAGCTCTCGCCGCAGAGCTGGGCCGTCGGCGCGGTCCTCGCCACCGGCGCGGCCCTCCTGCCCGACCTCGACCACCCCGGCTCGACCATCTCGCGCACGTTCGGCGCGCTGAGCGGCGGCCTGTCGGCCGGCATCAACGCGCTGAGCAGCTTCGTCTACCGGACGACGCGGACCAAGAAGGACTCCAAGCGCGACGGCGGGCACCGCGGTCTGACCCACACGCTCGTCTTCGCGTTGTTCGCGGCCGTCTTCACCACCGCGGTCGTGCAGAACAGCCAGAAGTGGGCGCTGCCGGTGCTGATGTTCGTGTTCGCCGGCCTCGCGGTGCGCGGCATCATGAACGACTGGTGCCCCAAGCAGGACGCGCTGCTGATCACCGCGGTCTCCGCGGGCATCACGTGGGCGATGATCGCGTGGACCGCGCAGACCAGCGCCTCCGCCGCGGCGTGCGGCATCGCGGTCGGTGTCGGGTGCTTCGCGCACTACGTCGGCGACGCGATCACCGAGCAGGGCTGCCCGATCCTGTGGCCGGTGCCGATCATGGGCAAGACGTGGTACCCGGTGGCGCCGCCGAAGATCATGCGGATGAAGACCGGCGGCGTGGTCGAGATGGCGATCGTCGGCCCGATCGTGACGATCCTGTCGGTGTGGCTCGGACTCGCCGCGCTGCAGGGGACGGGCGCGCTGCCGTTCCTGGACGGGATCGACCTGCTGCCGCTGTGACGGACCTGCGGGGATCGTTCTCCCGCCCGCCACTCAGCGGCTACCTGCGCCTCACCCGATCGCTCTAGCCTCCACGGACCCCGACCAGTCGTGTGGAGGATCAGCCGTGTCCGAAGTAGCCCGCAGGCGCTTCCTGCAGGGAGCAGGTGCGCTGGGCGTGGCGGGCGTGCTGGGTGCCGGGAGTGCCTCCGCGTCCTCGCGTTACCACTGGCTCTCCGGTGACCACCACACGCACACGCAGTACTCGTACGACGGCATGTACACCATCGAGCAGCAGGTCCGCGGCGCGTTGCGGCACGGCACGGACTGGCTCGTGATCACCGACCACGGCCACGCCTCGCACGAGGCGCACTCCGTCGAGGCGACGGCGGCCGACCTGCGCAAGGCGCAGCAGAAGTTCCCGCAGCTGCTGCTGTGGCACGGCATGGAGTGGAACGTCCCCGGCGCCGAGCACGCGACGGTGTTCTTCGAGGACTGCCGCGACGAGGCCGGTCTGCTGCGCGACTTCGAGCGGCAGTTCGACTGGCGCCTCAACGGCGCCGAGGCGTCCACCCCGGCCAACGAGAAGAAGGCGCTGGACGCGATCCGGTTCCTCCAGGCCAAGATCCGCAACGGCACGATGAAGTCCGCGCTGGTCTTCGTGAACCACCCGATGCGCAACGGCCGGGTGGCGCCCCACGAGCTGCGGGCCATGCGCGACCTGGCACCCGACATCGTTGTCGGCATGGAGGCCGCTCCCGGCGCGCAGGGCGACGGCGACCCGGTGCGCGGCCCCGGCGGCCACCGCGGCGGCTACGCGAACAGCCCCGGCTCGAACTCGTACGCCGCGTACCCGGCCGAGGCCTACCGGACCTACGGCGGGTTCGACTGGATGACGGCGAAGCTCGGCGGCGTCTGGGACTCGCTGCTCGCCGAGGGCCGCGGCTGGTGGATCACGTCGAACTCCGACTCGCACTTCAACTCGCGCGACACGATCGTCCGCGTGCCGGAGCCGGGCGGGCAGTTCGACCTCACCGGCAAGCACCTCGACCCGGTCGACGCGGGGCCGCCCCAGGTGCTGCCGCCCTACGTCGACTTCTTCCCCTGCGAGTTCTCCCGGACCGTCGTCGGCGCGACCCGGCGGACGCGCGGCGGCGTGATGGAGGGCCTCCGCGCCGGCCGGGCCTGGGTCTCGCACGGCGGGCTGGTCGACGACCTGCGGTTCACCGCGCACGGTGCCGGCGGCGTGGAAACGATGGGCGGACGCCTGCGCGTGCGGCGCGGCTCGGACGTGACCGTGCTGGTCAAGGTGCGGTTGGCGACCCGTCCGAACAGCGCCGGGTTCGTCCCGAGGTTGCGCAGGCTGGACCTGATCAAGGGAGCGGTGAGCGGACCGGCCTCGACCGAATCGTTGTCGACGCCACATGTGAAGGTCGAGCGGTCCTATGAGCCGCGCTGGCACTATGCGGTCTTCACGCACACGTTCCGCAACGTCCGGGATCCGTTCTACGTCCGGCTGCGCGGAACCGACGGCAACCGCGGCGCGTTCGAACCGCAGGCGGACGCTCCGGGAGCCGCGAACCCGTGGGAGGACCTGTGGTGCTACACCAACCCGATCTTCGTGGAGGTCAGGTGACCGGCACCTTCCTCGGCGCCGACGCCGGGTACGAGAACCGCTGGGAAGCGGAGAAGATCGCGCTCGAACTGCACGACACAGCGCTCACCACGGCCAGGACGGTCGTGGTGCACGACGTCGACGGCCACTTCGCGATGTCCTTCCTCCTGCCGGTACCCCCGTCCGACGCGGTGGTGACCTCACTCGTCGAACAGGGCTTCGGGGTCGCCGTGCGCGGGGCGTCCTCGGGGCGCCTGGTGGGTCCGGAGGCGCTGCGAGCAGGCGCTTCCGCCGCTGCCGAGGCCCACCAGTACCGCCGCGAGGGGCGCGCTCTGCGGTTCCAGGGTCAACGGTCGTTGCGCGGCCGTCACGGTGTCTCGGACATCCTGGCGTTCACGGCTATCGAGGCCGTGTTGCCGCGCGGCACGCACACCGTCGACACGCGCGGCAACCTGACGCCCTTTTTCCGGGACGGCAAGCTGGTGCTGGTCGTCGACTAGGTTCTGGGTGTGCGTGACATCGCTGTCTTCAGTGGTTCTGCCCATCCCGACCTCGCCGCCGAGATCTGCCGGCACCTCGGCGTCGACCTCTCGCCCAGCCGCCTGACCCGGTTCGCCAACGACTGCCTCGAGGTGCAGTTGCAGGCCAACTGCCGGGAGCGGGACGTGTTCCTGATCCAGCCACTGGTGCCGCCGGTGCAGGAGCACCTGGTCGAGCTGCTCCTGATGCTGGACGCCGCGCGCGGCGCCTCGGCCGCGCGCACCACCGTCGTGCTCCCGCACTACGCCTACGCGCGCTCGGACAAGAAGGACGCGCCGCGGATCTCCATCGGCGGCCGGCTGGTCGCCGACCTGATGGTGGCCGCCGGCGCCTCCCGCGTGCTGGCGATGACGCTGCACTCCCCGCAGGTGCACGGGTTCTTCTCGGTGCCCGTCGACCACCTGCACGCACTGCGCGAACTGGCCGCGCACTTCTCGCGGTACGACCTGTCGAACACCGTCGTCGTGTCCCCCGACCTCGGCAACGCCAAGGAGGCCGCGCACTTCGCCCGCATCCTCGGGCTGCCGGTCGCGGCCGGCGCCAAGCAGCGCTTCGCCGAGGACAAGGTGCAGATCTCGACGGTGATCGGTGACGTGGCCGGGCGCGAGGTGATCGTCCTGGACGACGAGATCGCCAAGGGGTCGACCGTGGTGGAGCTGCTGGACAAGCTGCGGGAGCGCGGCGCGCGGTCGATCCGGGTGGCCTGCACGCACGGGCTGTTCTCCGCCGGGGCGCTGGACCGGTTGCAGGCGTTCGACGACGTGCTGGAGATCGTCGCGACGAACACCGTCCCGATCCCGCCCGGCAAGGTCGTGCCGAAGCTGACGGTGCTGTCGATCGCACCCGCGATGGCGGAGGCGATGCGGCGGATCAACGTCGGCGAGTCGGTGTCGACCCTGTTCGAGGCCCCCTGAGGTGCTGCTCTACCTGAGGTGTGCGAGCGCCTTGATCAGGCGCTCGGCCACATCGGCCGGTCCCGGCATCGTGCGCACCACGGCCCGCTGGTGTGCGAGGCCGTGCAGGCCGAGCCACAACGCGACCGCGTCGCCGTAGAGGTCGTCGCTGCCGTGCGCGATCCCCGCCTCCACGCAGGCGCCGAGCACGTCCGCGAGCAGCGTGAGGGCTTCCAGGCCCAGTGACTCCAGGTCGTCGTCGGTGATCGAGGTGACCTCCGCCGACGGCGTCCACAGGCCGCCGAACATGATCCGGTAGCGCTGCGGGTGCTCCCTCGCGAGGTCGAGGTAGGCGTGGCACACCGCGAAGAGCCGGGCGCGCGCGTCCGGGCCCGCCCGCTCGTCCGCCTCGCGCAGTGCCGCGGCCAGGCGGTCCATCTCCTGCCGCACCACGGCCAGCATGATCGACGGCTGGTCCGCGAAGTGCGCGTAGATCGACGGAGCCGCGATCCCCGCCTTGCGGGCGACCGAGCGCAGCGTGACCGCGCGCTCGTCGCCGCCCTCGTCCAGGAGGGCGACCGCCGCGGCGATGATCTCGTCCCGCAGCTTCCCGCCCTCGCCCCTGCGGTTGCGCCTGCGCGGTTCCGTGTTCGTCACGGCCGTAACCATACACGTGAAAGTTTATGGGCGTTAGGTCTTGCGCTCGTTAACTTACGGGCGTTAGCTTATGGATGTAAGTCAACGAGCCGCGAGGAGCCAGCCCATGAACGCCACCGCCACCATCCGCGCCACGGAGGTCGTCCTGCCCGGCGTGGTCGAACCCGACGGCCTGCACCTGCAGGTCCGCGACCTGCCCGCACCGGCGGAGGGCCAGGTCGTCCTGCGCATGGAGGCCACCGGAGTCTCGTTCGCCGAGCAGCAGATGCGCCTCGGCAAGTACTACAACCAGCCGGCGTTCCCCTTCGTGCCGGGCTACGACGTCGTCGGCACCGTCGTCGCCGTCGGTCCGGGCGTTGACCCTGCGCTGGAGCTGCACCGGTTCGCGGCGGTCACGAAGGTCGGCGCGTGGGCCAGCCACCTGGTCGTCGAGGCCGCCGACCTGGTGCCCGTGCCGGACGGCGTCGACGCCGCCGCGGCCGAGACCGTCGCGGTCAACGGCGTCACGGCGTGGCAGATGCTGCACCGCACCGCGAAGGTCGAGCGCGGCGGCACGATCGTCGTGCTGGGCGCCAACGGCGGGGTCGGCTCGACGCTCGTCCAGCTCGCGAAGCACGCCGGCCTGGAGGTGATCGGCACGGCGTCGCAGCGCCACCACGACGCGGTGCGCGAGCTCGGCGCCATCCCCGTCGACTACCGCGACCCGCACATGTACGACCGCATCCGCGAGCTCGCGCCCGACGGTGTCGACGCGGTGTTCGACCACGTCGGCGGCGCCGGCCTGGAGGAGTCGTGGAAGCTGCTGCGCCGCGGCGGCACGCTGGTCAACTACGGCACGGCGGCGACGAAGGACGAGCCCGGCAACGCGATGCTCCCGGTGCTGCTGCTCTTCGCACGACTGGCGTTGTGGAACCTCCTGCCCAACGGCAAGAAGGCGGGCTTCTACAACTTCTGGGCGGGCAAGCGGTTCCGCACCTCGGCGTTCCGCGCCCGGCTGCGCGAGGACCTCGTCCAGGTGCTCCGCCTGGTCGGCACCGGTGCGCTCCGGCCCCAGATCGCCGCCCGCGTCCCGTTGTCCGCCGCCGCCGCCGCGCTCGCGCTGGCCGAGTCGCGCACCGTCCTCGGCAAGGTCGTCATCGTCCCGGAGCCGTGAGCAGGCCCGGCTGCCGCGAGGCCGTCGTCGCGGCGGCGACCGCCCTGGTCGACGCGGACCGCGCCGTGACGCTGCGAGCCGTGGCACGCGCGGCCCGCCTGCCCACCTCGGCGGTCTACCAGCACTTCTCCGCTCCCCCGGCCATCCTGGCGGCCGTGTGCCAGCAGGCCTTCGAAGACCTCGAGGCCACCGTTCTCGCCGCGACCGGCGCCCACGCGGCAGGCCTCGCCTACCTGGACTTCGCCGTCGCACACCCGCGCCGCTACCGCGTGATGTTCGGCGCGGCCGACCTCGCCGCACCGGCGCTGCGGCTGTTCACCCGAGTCCTCGCCGGCTCCGGCCGCACCGATCCCGCGGCCGACGCCCTGACGCTGTGGCTGGGCCTGCACGGCCTGGCCGACCAGCGCGCCTCGACCCGCCGCTCGCCCCGGTTCGCCGCCCTGGCGCCGCGCCTGATCGCTTCACTCATCTGACTTCCCGGAGGTACCCACCGTGCACGCCACCGCTGTCCGCGCCGCCGTCGCCGTTCCCACCCACGAGGTCGACAACCGCGCCGCCTACCTGAGCTTCGCGTTCGCCTACGTCTTCGGCCACGGCTCCGCCGTGCTCTCCAGGTCCGGCCTGGTCCTGATGCCGTCCTGGCTGCCGATCGCGCTGCTCGCCACCGGCCTCGCCGGCGGCACGGTCTTCGCCACGGCCTCGTCGCTGCGGGCCCGGCGCGGAGCACCGGAGTCGCACCGCCGCGCCGAGAAGCTGGTCGGCACCGCCTGGGTCACCGGCTTCGCGGCCCTCGCCCTCGCCATCACCGGCCTGAGCACCGTGTTCGAGGAGCCCGAGTTGCAGACCGTGCTCTGGCCCGCCGGTTCGACCATCGTCGTCGGCCTCATCTACATCGCCGAAGGCGCGGTCCGCGGCAACGCGCTGCACTACAACCTCGGCACCTGGCTCGCCCTGGTCGCGGCCGCAGCACTGTTCGTGCCCGGCGCCGGTTTCTTCGGCGTCCTGGCGGTGCTGGGCGGCGCCGCCTACCTGCTGGCCACGTTCCTGGAGCCGCGCCGGCTGGCCGCCCTGGCCAGGTGAGGACCGCTACAGCCGCACTCGCACCGTGACACGACCTCGGTCGTCACGGTGCGATGTCGCGTGTCCGGTCCGTTGCACGCCATCGAGTTCAAGCGTGAGCGGGCCACCCTCGCCGCCGAAGTTGCGCCACCAGGTCTTGGCGTCGGGCATCGCCACCCGGATCTCGACGAGGTCGCCCCGGCGCCGGTAGCCGACGGGGGTGGTGAACGTGCGGCCGGACCGCCTGCCCGTGTAGGACACGACCGTGATCCCCTTGCGCACGAACTTCCCGACGAGCGGTGCGTCGCGCAGGCCCGCCACCCACCTGTTGACGCGGTGGACGAACTGTCTGTTGAAGTTCATGCCCACCAACGTAGCCACGCAAGTGGATGACCTGCTCCACTTGACCGGAAGTGAGAGGGAGTGACCGCCTCACCGTCTCAGTTTCGCACCGGGCGGTCAGCCGGGGTGGGCGCCGACGGTGTCGCGGATCTGCGCCCCCAGGTCGGAGGCCGCGGACCGGGCGCAGTGGGCGCAGCAGAAGAAGCGGCCCTCCACCTCCACGCCGTGCCCGATGACCCGGCAGTCGCAGTGCTCGCAGCGCGGGGCGAGGCGCTGGATCGCGCACTCGAAGCTGTCGAACGTGTGCACGCCACCACCGACGGTGCGCACCTCGAAGGCCATCCAGTACTCGTTGCCACAGACGTCACAGGTCGCCATGCGCGGAAGACTGCGGCAGGTCAGCCGGGTCGGCAACTCGAGGCGCGGGGCTGCCCGACCGGTGTTTCCGCGGCAATCACCCGATAGGTGCGGTGGTGGCGACCGCCCCGGACGACCGAGGGTCCCTCCGGCAGGCCTTCCAGTGCGTCCACCGGGCCGTCCTCCCCACCGGAGTCGTCCACAGTGGACGCCCGTGGCACGGGAACGGCGGAAACCCGGCTGCTGAGCGGGACCGGCCGGATTCGAACCGGCGTTCTCCCCCCGTCCGGAGGGCGCGTCGACCACTGCGCTACAGGCCCCATCGCCACCGCGAACACTCACACTAGTCGGCGAATCGCGGGCCGTATGCCCGGCGAAAGTGTTGGACCCAATAAGGTTCATGCACCAACCTCGGACTGGACGGTGTCGTGCCAGGGATCGACTACTACGAGTTGCTCGGTGTCAGCCGGGGCGCCAGTGCCTCGGAGATCAAGTCGGCTTACCGCTCTCTCGCCAAGGTCATGCACCCGGACGCGGGTGGCACGTCCGGCGGCTTCCGCCTGCTCCAGGAGGCCTACGAGACGCTGAAGGACCCTGTCCGGCGCGCCGACTACGACCGCCCCACCCCGGCCGCACCACCGGTCGTGCGCCCTCGGACAAGGCCGCGACCTCGGCGAACGGGCCACACGGGCCGGTTGCGCGACTTCGGCGAAGACCCGAACTACATGGCGCCGCGCCCCCGCGTGGACCTAGGCGCGATGGACTGGTGGAACCGCATCGACCTGGGCGCCCGCGTCCGCTACGTGCCCGCGACGGGCCTGGGCCACGCCCCCGCGGCCGCCGCGATCGGCGGGTGGTTCGTCCTGCTCCTCCCGCTGGCGATGCCGCTGTCACCCCTGCTGCTGGCCGTCTGGCTACCACTGGTGGCCGCCGCCGGTTACGGCGCGTTCCGGCTGGTGCGCCGCTACACGGCGCTGGCACGCGCCGAACGGGCGTTCGCGGGCGAGTACGACGGGAACACCATCTTCGGCCGTCCGGGTGAAAACAGACGCGAAAGGCTGACCGCCGGCCTGCTCACCGAGTACCTCACGCAGCTACCGGGCGTGCGCATCTTCCACGGCCTCGCCTGGCCCGGCTCGGTCTTCACCGACGTCGACCACGCCCTGCTCTGCGGCCGCCGCCTGGTCCTGATCGAGTCGAAGTCGTGGCTGCCCGGCCACTACTACTGCGACGAGGACGGCGAACTCTGGCGCAACGGCCACCCGTTCCGCGGCGGCGGCACCCAGCTCGTCGAAGGCGTCGAACGCTTCGCCGAGCTCCTGCCGTGGCTGGAGGTCCGCGGCGCCCTGATCGTCTACCCGAGCCGGGCCGGCGAGGTCACGTGCGACGACGACCTCGACTTCGAGGTGCCGCCGATGACGCCGGAGCAGTTCGTGCGGGAGATCGGCGACTGGCTGGCCGAGGATCCGGCGACCGTCGACCGCGAGGCACTGCGCGTGCTGGTGCGTCAGGTGGTGTCCGAGGTCCGCGTGGCCGGCGCGTAGTTCCCGGGCCGGGAGCGGTGTTCGGGCCGGTGTGAGGCCGATGGGACGACCAGCCGGGGTGAGGCCGGACGGAGCAGTCCGTGTCAGGATTGCCGCCATGACCCGCACGGTGTGCCTAGCGCAGAACCCCGACGCCGACGCCCTGCTGGCCGAGGACCGGTTCGCGCTGCTGCTCGACCAGCACACTGCCCGATGTACGACTAGCTAGTCTCTTCGAGCAACCGGGCAGCAGCTTGCGCGTCCATCATGTTCGAGTAGACCTGTTCACCAGGACGCAGCGGCCGATCCGGCATCGCGAACTCCGGGTACCAGCCGTCCCTGTCACAGCCAGGAACCAGGTCCAGAGCGATGGCGACGAAGTTGTCGGGCACCGAACCAGTGATCCGCATCGCTACGTACGTCCCCCTGTCCTCCGCACCCCGAACGAGCACACCGAGTTCTGCCCCGGAAACCTCACCGGCATGCTCGTGCCCGTCGAGCAACGATGCGCACACCAGACGCCGCACCGTTTCGCTCATGACCCGCAGCATCCGGACCGCTGCTTCAGCGCGGTACCGATCGAGGTCGTCCTCGCTCGCAAGCCACTGGCCACAGAACGTCGATGTTTTCAAGGGCGGACTGTGCTCAGCGTTGTACCTGGCTCGTGCGGCGACGGCTGCAGTCGCGAGCGCTTCGTAGAAGTCATCACGACTTCCCGCTTCTCGGACTCCAGCCGTGACCATCCAACTGGGATCGCCCGTCTCGACAACGGCTCCTCGCCAACGTTGGACTTTGACCTTGAACATGACCACGTCATCGATCGAACGAATCCGCTCACGCGGACCCGTCGGCTGAGCGAATTGCTCGTTGGCCTTCCTGATCAGCGGATGATCGATCTCATCGAGAGGCTCGTCGATCGGCGGCAGGCCCAAGCCGAGCTCTTCACGGAGACAGCGAATGGTGGGGCGAACGGTCATCAGGACTCGCGGATCCCACCTAGTTCAGCGAGGCGCTCCTTGGACATGCCGGTCAGAGCGGCGACCTGACTGCTTCGGGTGCCATCGAGCGTCTCCATCGTGCGACGCAGCGCCGCGTTGATCTCTTCCCGCCTCGCGCCCAAGTACTCACGGACAGCCGCAGCGAGCAGGTCCTTCTGAGACATGTGCAGAGCGGTGGCACCATGCGCGATCAAAGCGTGTGTCTCTTGATCGACTTTGACAGGAGAGGACTGAACGGCCATTACACACCTCCGGTACCCAATGGTACCTGGGTACCACCGGTAGTCAAACCGGCTCTCTGCTCGCGAGCCGGAAACAGCACCTCACGCCAGCATGCGATGCTCTCGCCATGACCCGCACGGTGTGCCTAGCGCAGAACCCCGACGCCGACGCCCTGCTGGCCGAGGACTGGTTCGCGCTGCTCTTGGGTATGTTGCTCGACCAGCAAATACCGATGGAGAAGGCCTTCTCCGGCCCCAAGGTCATCGCCGACCGCATGGGCGGCCTGGACGTGCACCGCATCGCCGAAGCCGACCCCGAGGCCTTCGCCGCGATCATGGCCACCCCGCCCGCCGTGCACCGCTTCCCCGGCTCCATGTCCAAGCGGGTGCAGGCGCTGGCGCGGTTCGTCGTCGAGGTGTACGACGGTGACGTCACGCGCATCTGGGCCGAGGAGGACGGGACCGCTGTGGTGAAGCGGCTCAAGGCGTTGCCCGGGTTCGGGGAGCAGAAGGCGAAGATCTTCCTCGCGCTCCTGGGCAAGCAGTTCGGCGTGACGCCCGAGGGGTGGCGGGAAGCGGCCGGTCATTACGGCGACGAGGGAAGTCGTCGTAGCGTGGCCGACGTGACGGACCAGAAGTCGTTGCTCGAGGTGCGGGACTTCAAGAAGGCCGCGAAGGCGGCGGCCGGCAGGTAGCTAGGCTGCCGCGCGTGACCGCACCGCACATCCCCGGCCTGACCGATCTGAGACCGTTGGGCGCGGGTGGGTTCGCCACCGTCTACCGCGCCCACCAGGCGCAACTCGGCCGCGATGTCGCCGTCAAGATCGACAACCGGGTGCTCGTCGACGAGCGGGACCGGCGGCGGTTCCTGCGGGAGGCGCGTGCCGCGGCCAAGTTGTCGGGGCATCCGCACGTTGTCGGGGTGCACGACGCGAACATCACCGCTTGGGGCATGCCGTACATCGTCATGGAGCTGTGCACGGGCGGGTCGCTCGCCGACCGGTTGGACGCGGGTGGGCCGTTGCACCCCGAGCAGGTCCGCGCTCTCGGCATCAAGCTCGCGGACGCGCTCGCGGCGGCGCACCGGGAAGGGGTGCTGCACCGGGACATCAAGCCCGGCAACATCCTCGTCGACCGGTACGGCACGCCGAAGCTCGCCGACTTCGGGCTCGCCGCGCTGCTCGACGCCACGGGTGGCAGCACGGTGACGCGGGACGCGCTGAGTCCCAGCTACGCGCCGCCGGAGGCGTTCGCGATGGCCGAGCCGACGCCGCAGGCCGACGTCTACTCGCTCGCCGCCACGCTCTACACGTTGCTCGCGGGCAAGCCGCCGCGGCCGGTGCCGTGGCCCATCAGCAGTTTCGACCAGCTCGGCGAGATCCTGCGCAGGCCCGTCGCCGCGGTCGACGGGGTGCCGGCGGCGCTGCACGACGCGCTGGCTCGGGCGCTGCACCCGGACGCGAACCTGCGCACGCCCAGTGCCGCTCAGCTGCGGGACGAGCTGCGCGATCCGCTGCGGCAGCCCACCGTGCCGGTCGCTCCCCCGGCCAAGCGCAAGGTGTGGCCGTTGGCCGTCGCGGCGGGGCTCGTCGTCGCGGCCGGTGCCGGGGTGTTGGCGTGGAACCACTTCCGCGCGGAGGACGCGGGTGCGCGAGGTCCCGGGCCGGTGTCGACGACCCAGCAGGGTGGCGCCGAGGACATCCCGCCGTTCCTCAAGAAGTGCGACATGGGGTTCTGCGTCGACCAGTCGACGTGCTTCCGCGGGATCAACAACTTCGGCGGTCAGCCGGCGACGGCGCGCAATGTCGGTAGCTGCGCGGACGAGCACTACTGGGAGGCGTTCGGCGGGGGCTGGCTCTCCGGGGAGATCCCGGCGGTCGACTCCGACGAGCTGGCGGCATCGGCTGAGGTGAGGGGCGTCTGCACGCCCGAGCTGATGAAGGCGAACACCCGGTCGACGGTCGACACGACCGGCTGGGAGATCACCGCGGTCGGGTTCAAGGACGGCACCCGCAGCTACTTCCTCTGCCTGGGCTCGCAGCCCGAGGTCGGCGAGGTCGTGACCAGTGCGTTCGGTAGCTGAAAAATCCACTTGCGACGGTCACTAACGTAGACCGACGTGCGTGTTCACGCCGATTTGATCGTTGCCGGATTCCGAAGGTACTCGACCTACCGACAAGCGATGCTGGCTGGGATGACCACGAACGTGGTCTTCGGGCTGCTGCGGGTCGCCGTTCTCGTCGCCGCGCTGAAGGCGGCGGACGGCGAGATCGCCGACTACGGCATCGCTGCCACCAACACGTACGTCTGGATCGGGCAGGGGCTGCTCGGGTTCATCCTGTTGTGGGGGACCAACGAGCTCGCCGAGCGCGTGCGATCCGGTGACGTCGTCGTAGATCTCTACCGGCCGTGGAACCTGCAGAGCGCGCTGCTCGCCGAGGACGTCGGCCGCAGCGGGTTCGCGTTCCTGACCAGGCTCGCCCCGCCGGTGCTGTTCGGCATGCTGCTGTTCCCGTTCCAGTTCCCCGAGAACGCGGTGCAGTGGCCGCTGTTCCTGGTGAGCGCGTTGATCGCGCTGGTCATCAGCTTCGCGTTCCGGTTCCTCATCGACGTCAGCGCGTTCTGGCTGATCGACAACCGCGGGCTGTACGGGTTCTGGAACGTCACGTCCGGCCTGCTGTGCGGGCTCACCGTGCCGATCGCGTTCTTCCCCGAGTGGGCGCGCGAGGCGCTGTGGATGACGCCGTTCCCGGCGTTGCTGCAGGCGCCGATCGACGTGTTCCTCGGGCACGGCAGCGCGCCGAAGCTCCTGCTGTACCAGGCGTTCTGGGCCGTGGTGATGCTGGGACTCGGGCACCTGGCCTTGCAGCGCGCGGTGCGCAAGGTGGTGGTGCAGGGTGGCTGACCTCATCTACCCGAGGCTGATCGGCGCACGGCTGCGCAGCCAGCTCTCCTACCGCGCGTCGTTCGCGATGGACTTCGTGACGCAGGTGATCGCGCAGTGCTACGAGCTGCTCGTCATCCTGGTCCTCTTCACCCAGATCACCGCGCTCGGCGGGTTCACCAAGAACGAAGTGCTGCTGATGTACGCGTTCGCGGGCGCGGCGTTCGGGGTCGCCGACCTGTTCGCGGGCCAGCTCGACAACCTGCCGACCTACATCCGCACCGGCACCTTCGACGTGCTGCTGATGCGGCCGCTCGGCACGCTGCCGCAGATCATGTGCTCCGACATCCGGTTGCGCCGGATCGGGCGCATCACCGGCGGGATCGCGGTCCTGGCCTACGCGCTGGCGAACGTCCCGGTCGACTGGTCGCCCGCGAAGGTCGCGCTGACCGTCGTGACGCCGATCGCGGGCGCGGTCATCTACAGCGCGGTCTGGGTGGTGGCCTGCTCGGTCTGCTTCTGGATCGTCGAGGGGCGCGAGTTCGCCAACGCCGTCACCTACGGCAGCAACGCCTTCACGTCGTACCCGATCAACGTCTACTCCCGGCCGCTGCGCTGGGTGATGGCGTTCGTCGTGCCGGGCGCGTTCGTGGCGTACTACCCGAGCCTCGCGCTGCTCGGCAAGCAGGACCCGCTCGGCCTGCCCGGCTGGGTCGGCTGGACATCACCGCTCGTCGCAGCCCTGGCCGCAGCCGCGGCGGGGCTCGTGTGGCGCTTCGCGGTCAGGCACTACCGGGGAACGGGATCATGATCGAGGTCGAGGGGCTCCGCAGGGAGTTCAAGGTCGCCACGTCGAAAGGCCTGCGGCGCAGGTACAAGACCGTCACCGCGGTGGACGGCGTGTCGTTCGGCGTGGCGGCGGGAGAGGCGGTCGGGTACGTCGGCCCGAACGGGGCCGGCAAGTCGACGACGATCAAGATGCTGACCGGGATCCTGGTGCCGACCAGCGGGCGCGTCCGGGTGAGCGGCGTGGACCCGTCGAAGCAGCGGCGCGACCTCGCGAGGCGCATCGGCGTCGTGTTCGGGCAGCGCAGCCAGCTCTGGTGGGACCTGCCGCTGCGGGACAGCTTCGACCTGCTCCGGTCGATCTACCGGGTGCCGCCGCGGGACTACCGGGCCCGGCTCGACGAGTGCGTCGAGCTCCTCGGCCTGCGGGAGACGCTGGCCACCCCGGTGCGGCAGCTCTCGCTGGGGCAGCGGATGCGCGGCGAGATCACCGCCGCCCTGCTGCACGCGCCGGAGCTGCTGGTGCTCGACGAGCCGACGATCGGCCTGGACCTCGAGTCCAAGGAACGGCTCAGGGAGTTCCTCAAGGACATCAACACCAGGCGCGGCACGACGCTCCTGCTCACCACGCACGACCTGGACGACATCGAGCGCCTCTGCCCGCGGCTGATGGTGATCGACCACGGCCGGGTGCTCGCCGACGGGCCGCTCGACGACCTGCGGGCCGAGGTCACCCCGGAACGCGAGCTCGTCATCGACCTCAGGGAACCCGGACCGGCGCCGGACGTCCCCGGAGTGACGGCGGTGCGCAGCGAGGCCGGCGGCCTGCGGCACCACCTCACGTTCCGGCGGGCGGAGATGACGGCGGCGCAGCTCATCACCCTGGTGGTGCGGCAGGTGGAGGTCCACGACCTCGCGGTCGTGGAGCCGGAGATCGACGACGTCATCCGGAAGCTTTACCAACGTCAAACCCTCACGGGGCGCACGTCGGTAGAGTCGTGACCAACACAAACGGACACATCGGGCAAGAGGAGAGCGAATGCGCCTAGTCGGACCGCTGGCAGCAGCCGTCATCGCGTTGGGCAGCCTGACGGCCTGCGACACGATCCAGGGCGTCAGCGACACCGCGGACAAGGTGAAGCTGTGTGCTGATGCGATCCAGCTCGTGGGGTTCTCGCCGGACATGAGCGACCCGCAGAAGGCGCTGGAAGACACCAAGGCCAAGGCCCAGGAGCTGGAGAACCTCGCGAACTCCGCGCCGGACGCGCAGGTGAAGAAGGCTCTCGAGGAAGCAGCCAACGGCATGCAGAACGTCAACTCCGCGGCGGACTGGGTGCAGCAGAAGGCCGACCTCGCGGCGAAGGTCTCCTCGGCGTGCGGCGGATGAGGACTTGAGCCCTGTTGCGCATCTCCGGTGTGGGCCTAGGCTTTAACGCGTTCAGCGCCATGCCTCACGCCGCACACCGGAGGTGTCGCAGCACCATGCAAGCAACAGTCGGTGACAGGCTCCACGTCCACAGCCGCTCCATCGGCCTCGAGGAGCGCCTGGGCGAAATCCTCGAAGTGCGCGGGAACGACGGCCACCCGCCGTACCTGGTCCGGTTCAACGACGGGCACGAGGGGCTGGTGTTCCCCGGGCCCGACTGCATCGTCGAGTCCAGGGGCGCCGTCTAACCCAGCACCGTCGCGATCAACTCCTCGGCGAGCTGAGGAGTCGCTGCCGCCACGCCTGACCACCGGTGGGTCAGGTCGGGCTCGAACGTGAACGGCCGCCCGTGCAGGTCGACCAGCACCCCGCCCGCGGCGGGTACGGTGACCAGCGCCGTCGCGAGGTCCATGATCCGGTGCGTGTCGCTGCCCGGATCGATGAAGGCGTCGACGGTGCCCTCCGCCACCAGCATGGTCTCCAGGCAGGTCGTGCACAGCACCCGGATGCGGTCGGCGCGGTTCGCGATGCGCAGCCACGCGTCCTGAGTGCCGGTCTTCGGCCGCATCAGGCACACGGACGCACCGTCCAGCTTGGTGCGTCCGGTGGTGCGGAACGACGCGGGGACTCCTGCGCGCGCGTGCCACGCACGGCCGGTGTCGAACCACGTCGTCAGCGCTTCTTTTGCCGTGCCGTCCTCGACGAGCGCACCGGCGAAGCACGAGAGGGGAACGCCGAACGCGGCGTTCGCGGATCCGTCGACCGGGTCGACGACGAGGGTGATCGAGGAGCCGTTGTCGACGAACCCGGCTTCCTCGGAGAGCAGGTTCACGCGGCTGCGGTGGACGGACTCCAGGATCGCGTCCTCGACGATGCGGTCGACGCGCATCGTCGGTGTTCCGTCGGCGCCGTCCGCGACTTCCTCGCGGAGCTCGAGGCGCGTGTGCAGGGATCGGGCAGCCCCGTACGCCGCCGAGGCCGCACGGGCGGCGTCGGCGAGCGCGGGGTGCACGTCGTCGGAGAGCTGTGGCTGGGGAACGGGCCAAGGAATCAGCACGGTCCCCACACTGCCACGCCGGATCAGATCAGGCCGAGGCCCTTGACCGCGTCGCGCTCCTCGACCAGCTCGGCCACGGAGGCGTCGATGCGGGCGCGGGAGAAGTCGTCGATCTCCAGGCCCTGGATGATCTCGTAGCTGCCGCCGGAGCAGCGGACCGGGAACGACGAGATGATGCCCTCGGGCACGCCGTACGAACCGTCCGACGGCACGGCCATCGAGGTCCACTCGGTGCCGTTGACCCAGTCGTAGATGTGGTCGATGGCGGCGTTCGCGGCGGACGCGGCCGAAGACGCGCCACGGGCCTCGATGATCGCCGCGCCGCGCTTCGCGACGGTCGGGATGAAGTCGTTCTCGAGCCACGCCTGGTCGTTCACGGCCTCGGCGGCGGTCTTGCCACCCACCTTGGCGTGGAACAGGTCCGGGTACTGGGTCGCCGAGTGGTTGCCCCAGATCGTCATGTTCTCGATCTCGGTGACGGCGACGCCGAGCTTCTTGGAGAGCTGCGACAGGGCGCGGTTGTGGTCCAGGCGGGTCATCGCGGTGAAGCGCTCGCGCGGGACGTCCGGCGCGTGCTGCTGGGCGATGAGGGCGTTGGTGTTGGCCGGGTTGCCGACCACGAGCACCTTCACGTCGTCCGCGGCGCCGGCGTTGATCGCCTCGCCCTGCGGCTTGAAGATGCCGCCGTTGGCCTCCAGCAGGTCGCCGCGCTCCATGCCCTTGGTGCGGGGGCGGGCGCCGACGAGCAGGGCCACGTTCACGCCGTCGAACGCGGTCTTCGCGTCGTCGGTGATCGTGATGCCCTTCAGCAGCGGGAAGGCGCAGTCGTCGAGCTCCATCGCGGTGCCCTCCGCGGCCTTCAGCGCCGGGGTGATCTCCAGCAGCCGCAGGTTGACCGGGGTGTCCGGGCCCAGCAGGTGACCGGAAGCGATGCGGAAGAGCAGTGCGTAGCCGATCTGGCCGGCTGCACCGGTGACAGTGACGTTCACGGGCGTGCGGGTCATGAGCCTTCCCGAATGACGGTCCTCGTTGACGTCGGGCGGGTCGCCCGGCGACCCGCACGTTACCAACACGTGCACAGTGCGAGAGTGTGAGAGTGGACAACCCTCTCGAAGAGGTCGGCGAGGACTACGCCGACGCCAACCTCCCTGGCCAGCACTGGGAGAAGCGGTCTTTCACCGACTGCGACTTCGCCGAAGCCGATCTCCGCGAGCTCGTGACGGCCGGGTGCACGTTCACCCGGTGCGACTTCACCCGCACGGACCTCGGCGAGTCGAGGCACCACGCGACCGCGTTCCGGCAGTGCACCTTCGACCGCACGGTGCTGACGCGGTCGTCGTTCACCTCGTGCAGCCTAATGGGGTCGAACTTCGTGGACTGCGTGCTGCGGCCGATCACCTTCACCGAGGTGGACTTCACGCTGGCGTCGTTCGTGAAGGCGCCGCTGCACGGCCTGAAGCTCGGCGGCCAGCGGTTCCGCGAGACGAACCTCAGCGAGGCCGACCTGCGCAACACCGACCTGAGCAAGGCGGACCTCATGGGCGCGCGGCTGCTCGACGCCAAGCTCGACGGGGCGGACCTGCGCGGGGCTCAGCTCGACGCGAACGGGCTCCGGCAGGCCAAGCTCGCCGGAGCCCTGATCGACATCGACACCGCGATCGCGTTCGCGGCGGCCTACGGCCTAGTTGTCGGCTGATCCCGTGATCTCCACGAGGACGCCGTCGGCGACCATCTCCTCGACCGCCTTCGGCAGCAGGTAGGCCGTGCCGCCGCCGGGCTGCTCGAACCACGGCACGGCCACGCCCGTCAGCACCTCGAGCGGGCGGCGCAGCCGGTACACGCGGTACGGGCGGTTGATCCACGACGGCACGAGGCTGCGTTCCGGGAACGGCGTGCCCGCCACGTAGACGAGGTTGCCGCTCTGGTCGCCGTAGCGGTCGACCTCGGTGCCCGCCGGCAGCTCGAACATCTGCTTGTGGCGGAACAGCGTGAGCGGCGGCTCGCCGGGCAGCGGCGAGATCGGGAACTTCCGCTTCGACGGCTCGTCCTGCGCGACGGCCGCGGCGACCGCTGCGGCCACCGGCACCTGCCCCGGCAGCGGCGGGGGTGGCGGCGGGAGCTGCTGCACCGGGGCCGGCGGCAGCGGCGGACGCGGCGGGACGGGCCGGCGCGGCTCCTCGCGGAAGCCGTTGGTCATCGGCCGCTGCGGCGGCGGTGGCGGCTGCGGCGCGCGCGGGATGGTGCGGAAGTTGCCCATCACCAGCCTGCCCACCAGGTACGCCGACGCGTCCTCGACCTTGTCGAACCGCACCGGGCTCTTCGGGCCGTGGTCGTACCAGCACACCTCCCAGTCGTCGCCGTCGAGGCGCAACGTCCAGGTGCGGTCGGCGGGCTCGCCGATCCGGTACACGCCGTGCGGCACGTTGAGGTCGTCGAGCGCACGGCGGGTGCCCGCCAGCTCGCGGTCCTCCTCGGGCGTGACCTGGCGCGGCGGCTTCACCGGTTCGGGCTCGGGGGCCGGCTCCGGCTCCGCCTCCTTCCCGGTGAAGCCCGGCTCGGTGAAGAGGGCCGCGTCGAACTGCGTCGTCTCCTCGACCGCGGCGGGCGCCGGGACCGCGGGAACCGCCGGGGGCGGCGCGGGCGGCAGCACCGGCGAGGGCTCCGCGGCCTGCTCCTGCTCGAAGCGGGACTCCGCCGGCTCCTCGAACGCCTGCTCGAACGACCGGGTCGACTCGATCTCGTCCTCGGCCAGGTCCGGCTCGTCCTCGGCGACCGGGACGACGGGGTGCTCCTCGGTGACCTCGGACGCGCTCTCCAGCGGCTCGTCGAGGACCGGGCTCCACGCCATCGTGTCCTGCATGGCGTCGCGCGGGCGTTCCTCGGTGTCCCCGAGGAGGCTGTCGGTCAGCTCCTCCTCGCGGTGGTGCGTGAGCAGCTCGGGCTCGCGGTGGTGCGTGAGGAGCTCCGGCTCGTCCGGCCCCGCGGTGGGGATCTCGGGGTCGTCGGTGACGTCCACGGCCGGGTGTTCGTCGCCGTCGTCGTCCTCGTCCGGCTCCGCGACGGTGATCTCCGCCACCGGCTCCGGTTCCGCGAGGTCGCTCGGGTGCGGCGCGAAGAGGTCCATGCCGGCGCCGTAGGTGTCGCGCAGGTGCCGGTCGTCGACGTGGTCGGGCACGCCGTCGGAGTCGAAGACCACCCGGTAAGGGGGTCCGTCGCCGGTCAGCGGCGGCGTCGCCACCGCGATCGTGGCGCCGAGGTCGTCCTGGCCCGGATCGTCGTCGTCGACCTGCCGCTGCTCGGTGGTGACCTCGGCCTCCTGCGGCTCGGGGACCGGCGAGGAGAAGGCGTACTCCTCGGGTTCGGGCTCGTCGTCGAACGACGGCGCGGGGACGAACTGCGTCTCCTCGGCCGGTGGCACCGGTTCCGGCCCTGGTTCGGGCAGCGAGGGCACGACGGTGCCGGGAGGCGCGGCGGGCGCGCCCAGGTTCGCCGCGGCGGCGAGCCTCGCCTCCTCGGAGACCTCCGGCAGCGCGAAGCCGGCGGCGCGGGCGCGCTCGACCAGCTCCGGTTCGGGCGGCACGCCGTACTTGCGCAGGTAGAACGAGATCCCGGCGGGCCAGATCCACACGCCGTCGGTCTGGAACCCGGACGGCACGACCGGCGGCGAGTCGGGGTGCAGGACGTCGGCGTCGAAGCCCCGCCCGGCCACGGCGACCGGCGCGGCCGACAGGTACGCCAGCAGCGGCGCGACCTCGGGCTCCGGCACGGGCGGCCGGTTGACCGACGGACGACCGTTCGGTCCGGCGCCGTCGAACACGCGAGCGGTGCGGAACACCGGCGTCGGCGGGTTCAGGCGGCGGCGCAGCCACTCGGGGACGTTCTCCTCGGCGCGCGGGAAGAACCGCATCTCGTCGAAGTACGCCTGCTGCGGAGGCGGCGTCTGCCAGCTCGGCTCGGCGCGGTCGAAGTCGAGGTTGTAGCTGGAGGGGTGGTCGAGCTGGTAGCGCGCGTTCGTCCAGCTACCCCTCCCCTCGCGGTGCATGCCGGCGCGCAGCCGCGCGAACAGCGACGCCACGTCCTGCGGAGGGGCCCACGAGTGCGAGGTGCCGTCCTGGAGCCGCATCTCGGCCTCCAGCTCGAAGTACCGCCCCGTGGCGCGGTACTGCGCGACGACGCTGCGCCAGTCCTCCGGCGCGGCCCGCATGAGGGTCAGGCCGATCTGCTTAACGAGAGCGTCCTGCTCGGTAGGGTTCAACGGCTTCGGCTCGGACACGCCAACATCTTCCCCCGCAACTCGCTGGATCGCACACGTCCCCCGCTGCTGCGCCGAACGGTGGAGGCCCGACCATAACGCGGGGCACGTCCCAGGTTAAAGCTGATCAAGAACACTCTCGTCTGCGGTGGAGGGGCATGTGGCGCGGTCCGCGCAGGTGACCGGTGGTCTGCTCGCGGCGGCCGGAGGTGTGGCCATCGCCGTCCAGGCCCGCGTCAACGGCTCGCTGGCGCAGGAGCTGCACAACGGGCTGCTAGCGGCGTTGATCTCCTTCGGCGGCGGGTGGTTCGTGCTGCTCGCGGCCGTCCTGTCGCGGCAGTCCGGGCGCGCCGGGCTGGCGCGCTTGCGCGACGCGCTGGCGCACCGCCGGATCCGCTGGTGGGAGTGCGTCGGCGGGATCAGCGGCGCGGTGCTGGTCGGCTCCCAGGGGCTCACCGTCGCGACGATCGGTGTGGCGGTGTTCACGGTCGCGGTGGTGATCGGGCAGGTGGTGAGCAGCGCGGTCGTGGACCACCTCGGGATCGGGCCGGGCGGGTCGAAACCGATCACCCGCACCCGCGTCGCCGGAGCGGCCGTCGGTGTCGTCGCCGTCGCGGTCGCCGTGTCGCACCAGTTCACGTCCACCGGCGCGCTGTGGTTCGCGGTGCTGCCGCTGGTCTCGGGCCTGCTGATGGGCTGGCAGCAGGCGGTGAACGGGCTGGTGCGCGAGGCGGCCGCGCACTCGACGGCGACGATCCTGGTGAACTTCACCGTGGGCACGGCCGCGCTGGCCGTGGTCAACCTGGTCGTCCGGGGTGGCGTGCCGGGTGGGTTCCCGTCCACCTGGTGGCTCTACCTGGGCGGGTTGCTCGGCATCGTCGGCGTGGGCGGCGCGATCGTGTCCGTGCGGTTCATCGGCGTGCTGATGGTCGGGCTCTGCGGCGTGAGCGGGCAGCTCATCGGGGCCCTGCTGCTGGACGCGGTGAGCGGTCACCTGGCGCCGCCGACGGCGGTCGGCGTGGCGCTGACGCTGGTGTCGGTGGGCGTCGCGGCGCTGCCCAATGGGAGGATGAGGTCGTGACTGCGACGCTTCTCAACGGCAACGAAACCCGCAACGCGCTGTTCGAGGACCTGAAGGCGCGGGTCGCCGCGCTGCCCGGCTCGGTCGGTCTGGCCACCGTGCTGGTCGGCGACGACCCCGGCTCGCACTCGTACGTCAAGGGCAAGCACCGCGCGTGCGAGAAGGTCGGCATCTCCTCGATCCGGCGCGACCTGCCGGAGGAGACCACGCAGGAGGAGCTGGAGGCCGTCATCGACGAGCTGAACGCGAACCCCGAGGTCACCGCCTACATCGTGCAGCTCCCGCTGCCGAAGCACCTCAACGCGAACGCGATCCTGGAGCGCATCGACCCCGCCAAGGACGGCGACGGCCTGCACCCGGTCAACCTCGGCAAGCTGGTGCTCGGCGAGGAGGCCGCGCTGCCCGCGACCCCACGCGGCATCGTGGAGCTGCTGCGCCGCTACGACGTGCCGCTCGCGGGCGCGAACGTCACCGTGGTCGGCCGCGGCGTGACCGTCGGGCGCCCGATCGGCCTGCTGCTCACCCGCCGCACCGAGAACGCCACCGTGACGCTGTGCCACACCGGCACCAAGGACCTCGCGGCCGAGGTGCGCCGCGCGGACATCGTGATCGCCGGCGCCGGCAGCCCCGGCCTGATCACCGCGGACATGGTCAAGCCCGGCGCGGCCGTGGTCGACGTCGGCATCACCCGCACCGAGGCGGGTCTCGTCGGCGACGTGGCTCCCGAGGTCCGCGAGGTCGCGGGCTGGCTCGCCCCGATCCCCGGCGGCGCGGGCCCGATGACCGTGGCGATGCTGCTGACCAACACCGTCGAAGCCGCCGAGCGCGCCCATGCAGCGCTCTGACGCAGAGGCGCTCATGCCGGAACAGCGCTGGCGCTCGGGTCCCGCGAAGCACCTGCCGTTCGCGCTGGTGCTCGGGATCGGCGTGCTCGGGCTGGTGCGGATCTTCCAGTACCACTGGCGGCAGGGCGCGGTCCTGCTCGGCGTGTCGCTGCTGGTCGCGGCCGTGCTGCGGATCCTCGTGACCGACGAGCAGGCGGGTCTGATCAAGATCCGCGGCCGCGGCATGGACGCGTTCCTGTACTCGACGCTGGGCATCGTGGTGATCGCCGTCGCGCTGACGATCACCGGCGGACCGCTCAGCCGATAGCGCGGCCGACCATGACCTCGACGAGCTCGTCGAGGTCCATGGGCGCCACGACGTCCGGCAACGTCAGCCGTTCGTAGATCAGCCCCGTCATCGCGAAGTAGAGCAGGACGACGGCCATCCGATCGCCCGGCAGCCCCGACTCCTCGTTGAACGCGACGTTGGCGTCGATGCCACCGGCGATCGTCGCGGTGAGCGCCGCGCGGATCTCCGGCCTCCTGGTGGCCTCCAGCCGCAGCTCCATCATCGCGAGGTAGCACGCCTTGTCGGCGTCCGCGCGCTTGATGATGTCGTGCATGAACTTCACGGTCAGCGACCTGTCGCGCGGCAGCGCGAGCGACTTCGCGACCGACTCGCCGGACGGCGTGAGCCTCTCGTGCACCCGCGTCATCACCTCCGACATCAGCTCGTCGCGGTTCGCGAAGTAGTTCGACGCCGTGCCCGCGGGCACCCGCGCCCTCGTGTCGATCGCGCGGTAGGTCAGCCCCCGCGCGCCCTCCTCCGCCAGGACGTCGATCGCCGCGTCGAGAAGTGCCGTTCGCCGTGCTTCGTTCCTGACCACGATGCCTCCTTGACAACCACTACAGACATAGTACTACAGTCGTAGTGGTTCAAGTCGACCACAGGGGGATCTCATGCGAAAGCTCGTGTACTACGTGGCAGTGACGCTGGACGGGTTCATCGCGGCCGAGGACGGGACCTTCGACGGTTTCGTCTTCGAGGGCGACCACATGACCGGCATCAACGCCGAGTACCCCGACACGCTGCCCACCCAGTTCCGCGAAGCGCTCGGCCTGCAGGACGCGCCGAACCGGCACTTCGACACGGTCCTGATGGGCCGCCACACCTACCAGGTGCCGGGCGGGCTGGCCTCGCCCTACGCGCACCTGCGCCAGTTCGTGGTGTCGTCGACCGTGACCGGCACGCCCGCCGACGTCGAGGTGATCCGCTCCGACGTCGCCGGGCGCGTTGCCGCACTGAAGGAGGAGGACGGCCTCGACATCTGGCTGTGCGGTGGCGGCAAGCTGGCCGCCGCACTGCTGCCACAGATCGACGCGCTGCTGGTCAAGATTCACCCGGTGACGTTCGGGCGGGGAATCCCGCTGTTCGACGGGAAGGCCGGCATCACGAAGTTCCGGCGCACCGATGCCCGGCTGTTCGAGAGCGGAGTTTCGTTCATGACGTTCGAACGGAATTAATTTGCGTTGACGACGACGATCGGCAGCCGCAATACTTGGTTCACACACCGGACGGAGGGGAAGTCATGAGCCAGCTCTGCGGCGCCGCACGACGCCCCTTCGCACCGCGTAGAGCGGCTTCCACACCATGACCTGGTGAGATTCACGGAAGCCGCCCGTCGGGAAACCGATCAGGGCGGCTTTCTCTTTACCGCGCATTTTTGCCCCTGTAGCTCAATGGAGAGAGTGCGGCGCTACGAACGCCGAGATTCAGGTTCGACTCCTGGCAGGGGTGCTCCACGGGTGCGAGGGAGACGGCAACCCACCTCATTCGGGATGAGGAAATACCGCGTTCGACTCGCGGGCATCCGACGAAAAAGCGGGGCGCGGGCCCGAGGCCTCCGCTCCACCACTCCTCTGAGGTGCTGGCGGCAGCACGCCCGACTGTTACGCGGGAGGACCAGGTTCGAGTCCTGGCAGGGGAACTCAGCGGAAGTCCCGCGACTTCGACGGGATCCGCAGGTCCAGGTGCTGCAACCGGTCCGCCAGCACGCTGACCACGCCGTCGGCCGACTCGACCACGCCCCGCACGAGCATCGCGCCGCTGCTGCGCGCCACCTTCCGGTACCGGGCCCACAACCCCGGCGAGCACACGACGTTCACCATGCCCGTCTCGTCCTCGATGTTGAGGAACGTGACGCCGCCCGCCGTCGCCGGTCGTTGCCGGTGCGTCACCGCACCGCCGATCAGCACCCGCGTCCCGGGCTCGGCGGACGCGAGCGCGGTCACCGGCAGCGCCCCCATCGAGTCCAGGGCAGACCTGACGAACTGGGTCGGGAAGCTGTCGGGCGACAGGCCGGTGGCCCAGACGTCCGCCACCGCCAGTTCCACGTCGTCCATGCCGGGCAGCGCGGGCGCGTCAACGCCGACGGTGGTGCCGGGCAGCCGGTCGGGCCGGATCGCGGCCACCGCGCCGGCCGCCCACAGCGCTTCCCGGCGTTCCAGGCCGAAGCAGGAGAAGGCGCCCGCGGTGGCGAGCGCCTCCACCTGGGCGGTGGTGAGCTGCACGCGGGTGCCGAAGTCCTCCATGTCGCGGAACGGTTGGGCGGCGACGATCCGCTCGGCGTCCGCGGTGCCGATGCCGCGGACGCTGCTCAGGCCGATGCGGACGGCGTTCGCGCCCTCGAACGGTTCCAGGCTCGCGTGCGGCAGCGACCGGTTCACGCACGGGCCGTGCACCGTCACGCCGTGGCGGCGGGCGTCGATCACCAGGGACTGCGGGGAGTAGAAGCCCATCGGCTGGGCGCGCAGCAGGGCCGCGCAGAACGCCGCCGGGTGGTAGAGCTTGAACCACGCGCTCACGAACACCAGGTGCGCGAACGACAGGGCGTGCGACTCGGGGAAGCCGAAGTTGGCGAACGCCAGCAGCTTCGCGTAGATGCGGCCGGCCAGCTCCGCGCCGATGCCGTGCGCGGCGCAGCCCTCGTGGAAGCGGTCGCGCAGGCGTTCCATCCTGGCGGTCGAGCGCTTGGCTCCCATCGCGCGGCGCAGCTCGTCGGCCTCGCCGGCGGTGAAACCCGCCGCGTCCACCGCGATCTGCATGAGCTGTTCCTGGAACAGCGGCACGCCGTAGGTCTTCTTGAGGGCGTTCTCCAGCAACGGGTGGTCGTAGTCCCACTTCTCGGTCCCGTTGCGGCGCCGGATGTACGGGTGCACCGAGCCGCCCTGGATCGGGCCCGGCCGGATCAGCGCCACCTCGACGACGAGGTCGTAGAACTCGCGCGGCTTCAGGCGCGGCAGCGTCGCCATCTGCGCCCGGCTCTCCACCTGGAACACGCCCACGGAGTCGGCCTTCCGCAGCATCTCGTAGACGCGCTGGTCGTTGAGGTCGAGCTGCCCCATGTCGACCTCGACGCCCTCGTGGTCGCGGACCAGGTCGATGGCGTAGTGCAGCGCGGAGAGCATGCCGAGGCCGAGCAGGTCGAACTTCACCAGGCCGATGGACGCGCAGTCGTCCTTGTCCCACTGCAGCACCGTGCGGTTGGGCATGCGGGCCTTCTCCACCGGGCACACCTCGCTGACGGCACGGTGGCAGATCACCATGCCGCCGGAGTGGATGCCGAGGTGGCGCGGGAAGTTCTCCAGCTGCGCGGACAGCTCCAGCACGTCGCGCGGGATGTCGCAGTCGTCGGTGGTGACGCCCAGCGGACCCCACCTGTCGATCTGCTTGCTCCACGCGTCCTGCTGGCCCGGCGAATGACCGAGCGCGCGGGCCATGTCGCGCACGGCGGAACGGGCGCGGTAGGTGATGACGTTCGCGACCTGTGCCGCGTGCCGGCGGCCGTACTTGGCGTAGACGTGCTGGATGACCTCCTCACGCCGGTCGGACTCGATGTCGACGTCGATGTCGGGAGGGCCGTCGCGGGCGGGGGCGAGGAAGCGTTCGAAGAGCAGGTCGAAGCGGACCGCGTCGACGTTGGTGATGCCGAGCGCGAAGCACACCGCGGAGTTGGCGGCGCTGCCCCTGCCCTGGCAGAGGATGTCGTTCTCCTTGCAGAAGCTCACGATGTCGTGCACGACGAGGAAGTAGCCGGGGAACCCGAGCTGTTCGATGACCGCGAGCTCGTTCTCGATCTGCCGGAACGCCTTCTCGTCGTGGTCGCCGTACCGCCGGCGCGCGCCCTCGTAGGTGAGCTTGCGCAGCCAGCTGCTCTCGGTGTGACCGGGCGGCACGTCGAACGGCGGCAGCTTCGGCGCGACCAGCCGCAGGTCGAACGCGAGCTGCATGCCGAGCAGCGCCGCGTTGTGCACGGCGCCGGGAAAGCGGCGGAACCGGTGGAACATCTCCTCGCCGCTGCGCAGGAACGCGGCGGGCGACGGCGGCAGCCAGCCGGCCATGTCGTCGAGACTGCTCCGCGCGCGCACGGCAGCCATCGCGGCGGCGAGCCTGCCGCGACTCGGCGTGGCGTAGTGCACGGCGTTCGTCGCCACGACCGGGAGGTTGAGCTTCTGCGCCATCGCGTTGAGGATGTCGTTGCGCCTGCTGTCCTCCGGCAGGCCGTGGTCGGTCAGCTCGACGTGGACGCGTCCCTTGCCGAACAGGTCGGTGAGCCTGACGATCTCCCGGAACGCCGCCTCCGGGCCCTCCCTGGTGAGCGCCCGGCGGACGGTTCCCTTGCGGCAGCCCGTGAGCACCACGACCTCGCCCCTGGTGTCGGCCACGATCTGCTCGACGTCGTAGACCGGCTTGCCCTTCTCCGCGCCGTCGTCGAGGTGGCCGGTGGTGAGCGTGCGGCACAACGCGTGGTAGCCCTCCTGCTGGCGGGCGAGGAGGAGCAGGTGGTCGCCCCCGGGATCCGGTTCGCCGTTGGCCGGCTTGTCCAGCCCGATGCTCAGCTCCGCGCCGAACACCGTGTGCATGCCGAGCTCCTTGGCGGCCTCGGCGAACCGCACCACGCCGTACATGCCGTCGTGGTCGGTGATCGCGATGGCGTCGAGCTTGAGCCGTTGCGCCTCCTCGACGAGCTCCTCGGGGTGGCTCGCGCCGTCGAGCCAGCTGAAGTTGGAGTGGCAGTGCAGCTCCGCGTACGGCACCCGCCTGCGGGTGACCGCGAGCTCGTCCACGCGCAGCTCGAAGCCCGGCGGGGCGGTGTACCGGTCACGGCGGGGTGACCACGCCGGGCCGTCACCACCGTCGGGTTTCTGCCTGGCCGGCTTGCCGGAGAGAGCGCGCTCCAGCTCGCCCCAGCGGACCGGCGGGTTATTCCACCCCATCGGAAGCCTTGCGCGGCAACGGGATCAACGCCTCCAGCAAATCCCAGTACTCGTCGTGCATCAGTCGTACACCCCTTCCAGGAACCACCTCTGGTTCCTGCGGATCAGCAGGAACGCCTGGTCGTTCGTCTGCACCTGGACGCGCGCGGCCCGGTGCCGCTCCGGCGCCCACCACCGCTCGTCGACCGGCCACGGCCCGGCCCACGCGGTCACCTCCCGCGTCCTCCCCCCGGTGGTCAGCTCCTTCGGCGGCGCGGTGAGCTCGAGACGGCCGGTCACACCGACCTCCCGGCCATCCGCGGCCCTGAGGTCGGCGGGGTCGTCGGCGAGCGTCGCGGGCGCCCTGGTGAGCCGCCCTGGCCACGGGTGGTCCGGGTTTCCCACCGGGGTTCGCTCGTCACCCCACGGCACGAGCCTGACCTGCTCCCGCGGTCCCCTGCCGCCGCCGAGCACGGGCACGAGCACACCGTCCGGGCCGAGCAGGCCCTGGACGTGCAGGAGCGCCCGCACCGCGCGTTCGTCGTCGTGGCCCCACAACCCGAGCTGCAACGCGGTGCCTTCGACGACCTCGACCGGTTCGAGGGTGAGCGTCCTGATGCCCGAGGTGAGCCGTTCGCGGGTGAGCCAGCCGTCGAGCTGCCAGCGCACGCGATCGGCGATCCCCCGTGGTGTCAACGGTTCCGCCGCCCGCCAGACCCGGTGCAGCTCCTCGTCGTTCTCGGTGCGGGCGTGGATGCCGAGCCGCGTGCACGCGAGGCTCCTGGCTGCGAGGTTCTCGTGGAGCCGCTCGGAGAGGAGCTTCGCGGCGAACGCGGCCGCGTCGACGCGCCCGACCGGTTCGTCGAAGGTCTCCGCGACCGCCAGCTCCGGCGCGGGCCTGCGCTGGTCGAGCGGACGTTCCGGCAGGCCCCGGGCCAGCCGGTGCTGCCTCGTCGCCGGCCCGCCGAACCGGGACGCGACAGCGCTCTCCGGCACGTCCGCGAACGCGCCGAGCGTCTTCAACCCGAGCCTGCGCAGCAGGTCGACCAGCTCGGGCGCGTCGAGCTCGTGCACGCCCAGCGGCCGCAGGAACTGCGCGGTCCTGCCCGGCGGGACGACCACGTTGCGGTGCGCGGCTTTCGCGGCGGCGAAGAGGCTGTCCGCCACGCCGACCTGCGCTTCGGCGCCGGTGCGGAACGCGACGTGGTCGACGAGCCGTTCGGCCGCCTGCTCCGCGGATCCGAAGTAGCCGACCGGCCCCCGCGCCGGCACCGCGACCAGACCGGGCAGCACGACCTCGATGCCGGGCGCCAGCTCCTCGACGGCCTCGGCGACCGGCTCGAAGAAGCGGGCGTCGCGCTGCGGGTCGTGCTCGAACACCACCAGCTCCGGGCACATCGACTCGGCCACGCGCCTGCGCATGGCCCGGCGGACGCCCTCGGCGCGCGCCACGGCCGAGGTGGCCACGACCTCGTTGCCGGCGACGACCACCACCGGCACGTGCAGACCGGTGCCGGTGGCGGTGCAGGCGGCGACAACAGGCCAGTCCGGGCACCAGACCGCGAGGAGACGGGCGTCCTTCACGCGGGAGGCTCCGCGGCGGTGTCCGCGAGCGTGGCCAGCGGCGCGCCCAGGGTCTCCACGATGGACCGCGCGGCCGGACGCCGCCCGGCCCCCGGCGACGCGCGACCGGCCGGTTCACCCGCCCGGACCAACGCCGGATCGCCGCCCGGCAGCGGATCACCACCGGCTCGCCGAGCCACCCCCGCCGCCTCCGGCCGGACCACCGGCGCGGTACCCGCGCGCTTGACCGGACGATCGGCCACCCGCCGGGCAGCCAGTTCGTCCGCACCACCCGCCCGCCTGGCGGCCGGCTCGTCGCCCCGGTCCGGACCGGCATCAGCCGGCTCGTCGGACCGGGCCGGTTCGCCGGCCACCAGCGGGAGCTCGATCTCCCCCTCGCCGAACGTCAGCAGCACCCGCCGGGGCCTGCCCGCCGGACCGCGGCCGCCGCTGCACACGCTGATCTGCTGGCGCCGCAACGTTTCCGCGCCGTCGTCGAGGGGGTTCCAGCGCACGGACTCCGCGGTCAGCTCCACGTCGGCCGAGGGCCAGGAACCGAAGGCGATGAGCACGGCGCGGCGTTGGCGGGCGCGGGCCGTGAGGCGGCGCGCCAGCGAAGGAGGCAGTGGGCAGGCGACGGCCACCAGGTCGATGCCGTCGAGCAGGGCCGCGATGACCGGGCCCGGATCCGCGCCGGGGTGTGGGACGAGTGCCAGCCGCCGCACCGAGACCCCGAGCTCGGCCGCGGCCAGCACTCCCACCTGCGGCAGACCGACCACGGCGGCCCAGCAGCCGTCCGCGGTCGCGTCCGCGAGCAGGGCGAGCAGCAACGATGTCGATCCGCCCACCGACACCGTGCTGCCCCGCCGCAAGCCGCCCCACGACAGCAGGCCCGCCAGTTCCCCGCGAACCGGCAGAACCCGCCCCGTGGTGTGGTCGGTGGTGGTGCTGGTCAGCTCGCTGGCCGGGTTCACCCCGAGCGCGGCCAACGACGCCGTTGCCGACCTGGACACTCCACCCACCTCCCGAGAGACCGTGCGCACCCCTGTGCACGGTCGCCGTGGGAAGTTCGGCGACTTGCTTATTCGAACTCCTGTTCGAACGAACGAGATGATCGTAGCGTGCGGGCGCACCCCTGTGTCAATCCCGGAGCATCACCCTTTTGGTGGACACGGCCACACCGGTCCAAGAGGTCCTCTACGGTGCCTTCAGCACTACGGGGAACTGGGGAAACCGATGAACCAACCACCTCCGCACGGCTGGCACCAGCAGCCGCCGCCACCCGGATGGCCGCAGCCGCAACCGCCGCACGGCGGGCAGCAACCACCTCCGGGCTGGGGGCCTCCTCAGCCGGGCTGGGGACCTCCGCGGCCGCCGGGGAAGAGCAAGGCCCCGCTGGTCGCCGGCATCATCGCCGGCGTGCTGGTGCTCGGCGGCGCCGCCACCGCGCTCGTGCTCCACCTCGACGCCAACGCCGACAGCGGCAGCAGCAAGCGCTCGGACAGGCTGCCCTCGTTGTGCGGCAACATCTCCGAGGCCGCCCTGGCCAAGGCGCGCACGACGAACCCGAACGGGCTCGCCTCACGCGAGACGAAGCTGCCGAGCGGCACCCGCACCATCTGCTCGTGGAACCAGACCAAGGGCGTCGACGGCTCCGGCCTGCGCAGCACCGACGTCCACGTCTCGCGCGGGCAGGAGGAGGCGGAGACCGAGTTCGACCGGCTCGTGGCGCAGAACATGGCCAACAACCAGGGCACGCCGCAGCAGAAGCCGCTCGACGGGCTCGGTGACCGGGCCACGGCGGTGCTGGTGGAGACGGACTCGGCGTTCACCGAGATCTCCGTCATCGTGCGCAAGGGCGACGCCATCGTCGAGGTCGACCTCTCCGGCTGGGACGCGGGCTTCTTCGGCAACACCAAGCCCGACGTCGCGGAGCTCGAAGCGGCGGCCAGGGGCGTGGCGGACGAGATGGTCGCGAAGCTTTGACGGGTGAACGGCGGGGACCGCTGGTCGTCGCGCTGGTCATCACCGGGCTGCTGGCGATCGATGCCGGGGTCATCGCCTACGTGCGCGACCCCGGCGTCGTCGAGAGCCACGGCACCCCCAAGCGCGACGACGCACTGCCGTCGTTGTGCCGCAACATCTCCGAGGCCGCGCTCGCCAGGGCCCGCACCACCAACCCGAACGGGCAGGCATCGTCGGAGCAGGAGTCGGGAACCGGCAAGTACACCGTCTGCTCCTGGAACCAGACCGAGGGCGTCGACGGCACCGGCCTGCGCAAGACCCGGGTGGCGGTGTCGAGCGACCTGAGGCACGCGCGGATCGCCTACGAGCAAGCCGTGCAGCAGGCCAGGAGGGGCACGACCACCCAGCGGACGATCGACGACCTCGGCGACCAGGCGTCACTGGTGCGCAGGGAGGAGAACGGAACGGTCTCGATCATCGTCTGGAAGGGCGACAGCGTGACCGAGGTCGTCCACTCGGGCCGGGACGCGGACCGCTCCGGCTCCGTCGAGCCGGACCCCGAGGAGTTGGAGGCCGCCGCGCTGCCCTTGGCCCGCGAGATGGTGGCCGGGCTCTGAACGAGCCGCCTCCCCGCGGTGGGGAGGCGGCCCAGGGGACGTCAGCTCGGGAACGTCAGCTCGGGGACGTCAGTGCGCGAAGTGGCGGGTACCCGTCAGGTACAGCGTGACGCCGGCCTGCTCTGCCTTCTCGATCACCTCGGGGTCGCGCACCGAGCCGCCGGGCTGCACGACCGCGCGCACACCGGCCTCCAGCAGCACCTCGAGGCCGTCGGGGAACGGGAAGAACGCGTCCGAGGCCGCGACCGCGCCCTTGGCCCGCTCACCGGCGCGCTTCACCGCGAGGTGCGACGAGTCGACCCGGTTGACCTGGCCCATGCCGACGCCGACGGTGGCGCCGTCGTCCGCCAGCAGGATCGCGTTCGACTTCACCGCGCGGATGGCGCGCCACGCGAACTCGAGGTCCGCCAGCGTCTTCTCGTCCGCGGGCTCGCCGCACGCCAGCGTCCAGTTCGCGGGCGAGTCGCCGGAGGCGTCGACGGCGTCGCGCTGCTGCAGCAGCAGGCCTCCGGACACCGGGCGCATCTCCGCGCCACCGCGGACGGGCGGCTCGGCTACGAGGATGCGCACGTTCTTCTTGCGCTGCAACACCTCCACCGCACCGTCCGCATAGGACGGAGCGATCACGACCTCGGTGAAGATCTCCGAGACGAACTCGGCCATCTCCACGGTGACCTCGCGGTTCGTCGCGATGACACCGCCGAACGCGCTCAGCGGGTCGCACTCGTGCGCCTTGCGGTGCGCGTCCGCGATGCTCACCTCGGACACCGCGATGCCGCACGGGTTGGCGTGCTTGATGATCGCGGCGCACGGCAGCTCGTGGTCCCAGGCGGCACGCCACGCGGCGTCTCCGTCGAGGTAGTTGTTGTACGACATCTCCTTGCCGTGCAACTGCTTCGCCGACGCCAGGCCCACGCGGCCGTCGCCCTGGGTGTAGATCGCGGCGCTCTGGTGCGGGTTTTCGCCGTAGCGCAGCACGTTCGAGCGGTTCCAGGTCGCGCCGACCCAGCCGGGGAAGCCGCTGCCCTCGTCGTCCGGCGCCAGCGCGCTGCCCATCCAGGACGCGACGGCGACGTCGTAGGACGCGGTGTGGCGGAACGCGTCGACGGCCAGGCGCTGGCGGTCGGCCAGCGTGAAGCCGCCCTCGCGCACGTTCTGCAGCACCCAGTCGTACCGCGCCGGGTCGACGACGACCGCCACGTTCGCGTGGTTCTTCGCCGACGCGCGCACCATCGCGGGGCCGCCGATGTCGATCTGCTCCACGCAGTCGTCGGGGCTCGCGCCGGACGCGACCGTCTGCGTGAACGGGTACAGGTTCACGACCAGCAGGTCGAACGGCGCGATGTCCATCTCGCGCAACTGCTGAACGTGCGATTCCTTGCGCAGGTCGGCCAGCAGACCGGCGTGCACGCGCGGGTGCAGCGTCTTCACGCGGCCGTCGAGGCACTCGGGGAACCCGGTGACCTGCTCGACCGGCGTCACCGGGACGCCCGCGTCGGCGAGCACCTTCGCGGTGCCGCCGGTGGACACGACCTCGACTCCGGCCGCGTGCAGGCCGGTGGCCAGTTCCAGCAGGCCGGCCTTGTCGGAGACCCCGATCAGGGCCCGGCGAACCGGTCGCCTCTCGGCAGGAGTGCTCACGGAATGCTCACCTTTCGTCCGTTCACGGTGCAGCCCTCGCGGGCCAGCCGGCCGACCGTCTCGACGAGCAGCCGGCGTTCGACGACCTTGATGCGTTCGTGCAGGGTCTCCTCGGTGTCGCCGGGTTCGACGACGACGGCCTCCTGCGCGAGGATCGGCCCGGTGTCGACGCCCGCGTCGACCAGGTGCACCGTCGACCCGGTGACGCGCACGCCGTAGGCCAGGGCGTCGCGCACGCCGTGCGCGCCGGGGAAGGCCGGCAGCAGCGCGGGGTGCGTGTTGATCATGCGGCCGCCGAAGCGGGCGAGGAACCGCTCACCGATGATCTTCATGAAGCCGGCGGAGACGACCAGGTCCGGCCGGAAGGACGCGACCGCCTCGGTCAGCGCGGCGTCCCAGGACGCCCGGTCGGCGTGGTCGCGCAGCTTCACGGCGAAGTGCGGCACCCCGGCGCGCTCGGCGCGCTTGAGACCCTCGATGTTCTCGCGGTCGGCGCCGACCGCGACCACCTCGATCGGGAGGTCGGTGGCGTCCAGCAACGCCTGCATGAGGGTTCCGGAACCGGAGACGAGCACGACGACGCGCGCCGGTGTGGGAAGCCGAAGTTCGGTGCTCAGCGTCTACTCCTGGCCTGGTCTTTGCAGCGGTGTTGCAGCAGCTCAGGGCCAGCCTATGACGTCACCGTTCCGGCTTGCCGCCCAGGTCCTCCTCGCGCTCCATGCCGAGCATCTCGTCGAACTCCGCGTCGAAGTCCTCTTCTTCTCCGGGGTGTTCTCCCGAGTCCTCCTCGACGTCATCGGCGTGAGGCTCTTCCTCTTCGTCCGCAACGTCTTCTTCTTCGTCGGCGAGCTCTTCTTCCCCGTCGACGAAGTCCTCTTCCTCGTCAGCGAGGTCTTCGGCGGCTTCCTCGTAGTCGTCGTCCTCGTAGTAGTCGTCGTCATCGAGGTCTTCCTCAACCTCGAACTCGTCGGAGTCCACGACCTCGAGCTGCTCGAACTGGTCGGTCAGCTCGTCGTCCTCGAACACGACGTCGGAGTCCGCGGCCTCGTCCGGGTCCTCGACGAAGTCCGGCTGGACGAACTCGGCGTCGTCGTCGGCCACCGCCTTGGGACGCGTCCCCGCGAGCCAGGCGACCAGTGCGCCCGGCACCAGCACCCACAGCGCGACGAGCAGCGCGAGCAGGCCCGCCGGCACCGTCACCGGGTCGAACGCGCCGGACGCGAGCCGGCCACCGGCCGTCGCGGCCAGCACCAGGCTGCCGACGGCCGCCGTGACCGCGGCGACCAGCACCGCCCGTACCCGCGAGGTCGGCCGGTCGGAGACCTTCCGGCAGGTCCAGCCGACGAACAGGCCGATCGCCGCCGCGCCCGCCAGCACCGCGGGGCTGAACGGGGAACCGTTCTCCGGCATCGCCGCGAGCAGCGGGACCGGCGGCACCACACCGCCGACGAACTGCACCGGCGTGACCTCGACGCCGCCCAGCGAGAACCCGGCGCCCGCGACGTAGGAGAACCCGGCGATGATCGCGTTCGGGAGGTAGCCCAGGCACAGCAGGAACACGCCGAGGGCGACCCCGAGCGTCGGGCCCGTCCCCGCGAAGAGCTCGCTGGTCCTCGGCCACGAGGCCGCGAGTCCCGCCGCCACCGCCAGCGCACCCGCGCTGACCAGCGCGAACAATGCCATGAACCCGGAGCGCAGACCGTGCAGCGCCACCGGGTCGAGCTTGTCGAAGACCACCTCGACCAGGCCGCAGCGCCGGGCCACGCCGATCGTGGCGGCCAGCCCGGACACGGCGGCGCAGCCGAAGAACGCGACGGCGGGCGTGGCGCGCACGACACCCTCGCCCATCAGCAACGCGATCGTGCCGCCGACCACCGCGTGCGCGCTGGCGATGCTCAGCACGACACCGCGTGCCTGCAGCGGTTCGTACAGGCCCAGGCGGTCCGCGGCGCCGGCGGCGGTGCGGCCGACCAGCAGCATCAGCAACGCCGTCGGCAGCAACGGCAGCACACCGAGCTGGCCCGCGTCGAAGCGCAACGGCACGTGGTGCGCCGCCAGCCACGCGGGCGCGGCGGCGCTGAGCACCCCGCCGGTGGAGAACTCGGCGTACGTGGCCGTCGCGGAGACGAGCGCGAGAACGGCCGCCACCGCCGCGTAGCCGACGACCACCGACCCGACCGCCGCCGCGACGAGCACGCGCACGCGTTCGGACCGAGAGAACTCCGGCGGACGCACGGTGGTGACCTCGCGGGTCACATCGCGTTGCAGCACGGGCATTTCCCCACTGTGTCAGGCCGGGTGAGCCGTTCGGGGCAGGCACGCCGGGTCATGCGACAGGGGTGGCGCCGGACGAGACCGGCGCCACCCCTGAGGTCGAACGGTGTCGCGGAACCTACTGCTGCGGTCCGCCGAAACCACCGGGCGGCGTGCCCGGCGAGCCGAACTGGCCCGGCTGCGGCATGAAGCTGGTCTGCTGCGGCGGCTGTCCCGGCTGTCCCGGCTGTCCCGGCTGTCCCGGCTGTCCCGGCTGTCCCGGCTGCTGCTGCGGTTGCTGCGGCTGCTGGCCGAACTGCTGCTGGCCGAACGACTGCTGCGGCGGCTGCTGCTGCGGGAACGCACCGGACTGCGGGTGCTGGCCCTGCTGCGGGAACGCGCCGCTCTGCGGGTTCCAGCCACCGGGCTGGCCCGGCTGGCCCGCGTACGGGTTCGCGGGCTTGGGCTCGAACTTCACGATGCCCTCGGCGAGCAGGAAGGCGAGCACGATCGCCGCCGTCTCCAGCAGCGCCACGATGAGCAGCACGATGTCGAGGCCCTGCACGGACGGCGACTTGATGATGCCCTGGAGCTGCAGCAACGTCTGCACGGTCGCCAGCACCGCGGCCACCGGGACGAAGCCCTTCGGGATGCTCGGCAGCACCGAGAGGCCCGCGAGCATGCCCGCGGCCAGCAGGTACGTGACGTTGCCGCTCACGTCGTCCGCGAACGCGACGAGGTAGGCGATGAGGCCGAGACCCGCCGCGACCAGCGGGAGGATCAGACCGAGGTTGATGCTGTTGGCGCCGGGGGCGCCAGGGGCCTGATGAGGTGCCTGGTGCTGTGCCGGACCCGGCGGCTGCTGCTGGGGTGCGCCGTAAGGCACGGACATGTCGAGGTCTCCTCCTCCAACCGAGTGATTCTCAAAACGCTAGCAGTGTTCGCCGCCGCTCCTGCGGAGGCGGCGGCGAGTCCGTCGAACTCGCAAGTCCACGCCGGCTGCTCAGACGTCGGACCGATCATCCCGGTTCCGCCACACGAGCGAGGGCCGGACTCCGAAAGTACGCGGAGTCCGGCCCTCGTCTGCTGCCTCCTGGGAAACGCGGGAGCCCCACGTTTCCCTCTGGGGAACGTGGGGGCCCCGCGTTGCCAGGCAGGTCAGAGAGACTGCATGATCTCGCGCATCAGCGCGGCGGTCTCGGACGGCGTCTTGCCGACCTTGACACCGGCGGCCTCGAGGGCCTCCTTCTTCGCCTGCGCGGTGCCCGCCGAGCCCGAGACGATGGCGCCGGCGTGGCCCATCGTCTTGCCCTCGGGGGCGGTGAAGCCCGCGACGTAGCCGACGACCGGCTTGGTCACGTGCTCCTTGACGTAGGCCGCGGCGCGCTCCTCGGCGTCGCCGCCGATCTCACCGATCATCACGATCGCGACGGTCTCCTCGTCGGCCTCGAAGGCCTCCAGGGCGTCGATGTGCGTGGTGCCGATGATCGGGTCGCCACCGATGCCGATCGCGGTGGAGAAGCCGAAGTCCCGCAGCTCGTGCATCATCTGGTAGGTCAGCGTGCCGGACTTCGACACCAGGCCGATCTTGCCGCTGCCCGCGATGTTCGCGGGGATGATGCCGGCGTTCGACTTGCCGGGGCTGATGATGCCGGGGCAGTTCGGGCCGATGATGCGGGTCTTGTTGCCCGTCGCGACGGCGTGCGCCCAGAAGTAGGCGGTGTCGTGCACCGGGATGCCCTCGGTGATGACGACGGCCAGCTCGATCTCGGCGTCGATCGCCTCGATCACGGCGGCCTTCGAGAAGGCCGGCGGGACGAAGATCACGGTCACGTTCGCGCCGGTGGCCTCCATGGCCTCCTTGACGGTGCCGAAGACCGGGAGCACGGTGCCGTCGAAGTCGACCTTCTCGCCCGCCTTGCGCGGGTTCACGCCACCGACGATGTTCGTGCCGGACGCGAGCATGCGCTTGGTGTGCTTGGTGCCCTCGGCACCGGTCATGCCCTGGACGATGACCTTGCTGTTCTCGTTGAGGAAGATAGCCATCGTTCTCAGACCCCCGCAGCCGCGAGCTCGGCGGCCTTGGCGGCCGCGTTGTCCATCGTGTCGACAACGGTCACCAGCGGGTGGTTGGCCTCGGCGAGGATCGCGCGGCCCTCCTCCACGTTGTTGCCGTCGAGGCGGACGACGAGCGGCTTGGTGGCCCCGTCGCCGAGGATCTCCAGCGCCTTCACGATGCCGTTGGCCACGGCGTCGCACGCGGTGATGCCACCGAAGACGTTGACGAAGACCGAACGCACGGCCTCGTCGCCGAGGATGACGTCCAGGCCGTTCGCCATGACCTCGGCGGACGCGCCGCCGCCGATGTCGAGGAAGTTCGCGGGCTTCACGCCGTACTGCTCACCGGCGTACGCCACGACGTCCAGAGTGGACATCACGAGACCGGCGCCGTTGCCGATGATGCCGACCTCGCCGTCGAGCTTGACGTAGTTGAGGCCCTTCTCCTTGGCCTTGGCCTCGAGGGGGTTCTCCGCCTGCTTGTCGACCAGCTCGGCGTGGGCCGGGTGGCGGAAGCCGGCGTTCTCGTCCAGCGTGACCTTGCCGTCGAGCGCGACGATCTTGTCCTGCGGGTCGCGGACCAGCGGGTTGACCTCGACGAGCGTGGCGTCCTCCGCGACGAAGGTCTCCCACAGCTTGACGATCACGTCGACGACCTGGTCCTTGACCTCGGCCGGGAAGTTCGCCGCGTCGGCGATCTCCCGGGCCTTGGCCTCGTCGACGCCCTGGATGGCGTCGATGTGGATCTTCGCGAGGGCCTCCGGCTTGGTGGCCGCGACCTCCTCGATGTCCATGCCGCCCTCGACGCTCGCCATGGCGAGGAAGGTGCGGTTGGCGCGGTCGAGCAGGAAGGAGAAGTAGTACTCCTCCGCGATGTCGGAGGCGGGCGTCACCAGAACGCGGTGAACGATGTGCCCCTTGATGTCGAGCCCGAGGATGGCGGTCGCCTTCTCCTCGGTCTCCTCGGCGGTGGAAGCGAGCTTCACACCACCGGCCTTGCCGCGGCCTCCGGTCTTGACCTGGGCCTTGACGACGACCGGCTGGCCGAACTTCGCGGCGATGGCCTTGGCGTCGGCGGGGTTGGTGGCCACATCGCCCGGCAGTACCGGGACGCCGTGGGCGGCGAAGAGATCCTTCGCCTGGTACTCGTACAGGTCCACTCGGGTCTCCTGCGACGTCGGTGTCGGAACACCGCGCCTGGGTGGTCCTCAAGGGGCCGTGCGAACCCACTTGACGCGGCTGGGCCCAGACACTATCGAGCTGCAGGTACCGCTCGCACGCCACCACCGGTGAGGTCGGTCTCAACGGCGGTGAGGTCGATCACGCGTGCGCGCGCGTTATAGCGAAACACGCGCGCCAAGTCGTTCTCACCGGCTCGCGCGAGCGCCCGCCAAGCCGGCCGCGACCAGCAGGGCCGCGCAGGACGCCAGCGCGAGCCACGTGCCGGGCCCGGCCACGGCGCCGGGCACCTTGTCCCCCGTCAGCGGCAGCTCCAGCGCGCGCACGCCGAGGAGCAGCACGGCGCCGGCGAGCACGGCGGCGGCCCGAGCGGGCCTCGACCGGAGCGCGACCACGAGGCCGATGATCAGAACGATGAGGGAGCAGAGCAAGGCAGCGGAGACAGCGGCCTCACCGCCCGGCACCACGGTGGCGGCCGTGTAGTTGTCCCCGCGCACGTTCGGGAGCACGAAGGCGCCCACCGCGAAGACACCGGCCAGCAGCACCGCGCCCAGCTCGGCCACCGGCACCTGCTCCGGCTCGCCCGCTCCGGCGTTCTCCCGCTCGACGGCGCCGGCGAGACCGGCGCAGACCAGCGCGAGCAGGCCGAGGGGGAGCTCGGCGACCATCAGCCAGAAGCCGGTGCCCGGTTGTGCGATGCCGAGCTGGCTCGCGGACAGCGCGGGCTGGGCCGCGACCGCGACCGCGAGCTGGACCGCGAGGTAGCCGAACAGCAGGGCGGGACGCACCGCGGTGGCGGTCGACGGCACGAGCAACGCGAGCCCCAGCACGCCGAAGGCGAGCCCGGCGGGCCACAGGACGGTGACCGAGGCCAGCGCGGGCGCCGCGCCACCCGTCGCGAGGTCGAGCTGCGGCACGACCGCTCCGGCGAGCACCGCGGCGGCGGACAGCACGACGAGGACGCCCGCGATGACGTGCATGCGCCGCACCGACGGCAACGGCAGGTCGCGCGACCCGTCGCGCTTGCCGCGCACGAACCTGGCCAGCGGAAGGGTGAGAGGGAGGCACAGAGCGGCGACCAGCGCGAGCAGCGGGCCGATCGCGATCCCGATGCCGGGGGCGACCGCGGCGGTCACCAGTGGCGGCAGCACGACGGCCAGCAGGGCGAGCGAGACGCCGGACGTCCCGCCCTCGCGGGTGTCCGGGTCGGGTGAGCTGGCCGCGAGCGCGGTGGCGAGCGGCGCGGCGAGGGCGATCAGCAGCCCGCCGGTCAGGCCGAGCACCGGCAGGTCCCACGGCCCGCGGTCGAGCTGGAACGGGTCCGCCGAGGTGAACGGCTTGCCGAGCAGCCCCACGGTGGCCAGCGCGGCGATGATCACACAGCGGGTCACGAGGCCCGCCGGTTCCGACTCGTCGGCGGGCATCCCGGCGCGGCCGGACGCGAGCGCGCCGCCCGCGATCACCAGCACGTGCCCGGCGACCAGCAGCCAGAGCCCGGCGGACGGGGTGACCGCGACCAGGGTCGCCGGCCGGAACAGCTCCGGCCGCGCCACCGCCATCGCGTCGAACGCGATCTGCAGGTCGCTCAGCAGGCGCCCGACGGCGAAGGCACCGACCGCGGCGATCAACCCCGCCGCGACGAACGGCCGGCCGCGGAAGAGCAGCACCCCTGCGGCGGCGGGGGGCGCGAGCGCCAGCAGGGCGAGCAGCGGCCACGAGGTGAACGCGGGTTCCGCCCCCTCGACCACGCCGAGCAGCGGGCCCGCGGCGAGGAGGAGGGAGCCGGCCGCGGCGAGCCCCCACGAGGTGCGCAGCCTGCCGGCCGCCGGGGTCTGGTTCTCGAGCTCGGTGCGAGTCATCGCGGGCGAACCTAGCAAGACCGGGGTGCCGCCTCCCGTCGCCGTCCGCGACCTGCTGAGACGAACTTCGTTCGCATGTGAAATTCGGCCGCCGGGTACTCCTGGTGGGTGACTTCATCACTTACCGTCGCTCGTATGGGCGACAACGGCCGGTCGTGGCTCGCGCGTCTCACCGACGCCGTCCTCGACCGCGCCGGCTGGGGGGCGCACACCGCGCGTGACGTCGCGGAAGAGGTCAAGGTCGCGTTGCGCGCATTGGCCACGCCCGGTGGCCTGCGCGGCGCCGCGGTGGAAGCGGCCTGGCTGACGGCCCACGCCGTGCTCTACCCGTGGGGCGCGGTCACCGAGCAGCTCCGCCAGGAAGGCCAGTTCCGGCACTACCGCACCGACGGCCTGCCGCCGCGCCAGCGGGGGCTGATGGTTTCGGCGATGGAAGCGGCGGGCACCCCGATCGTGTTGGTGCATGGCATCGGGGACAACCGCTCCGCCTTCGCGGTGCTGTCGGGGGCGCTGCGGAGGCGGGGCTTCGGGGTCGTGCACGCCATCAACTACAGCGTGCTGACGGCGTTGACCGGGGACGTCCGCCGCTCGGCCGCCCTGCTCGGCGCGCACGTCGAGCGGATCTGCGAGCAGACCGGCGCGGACCAGGTGCATGTGGTCGGTCATTCCCTCGGCGGCCTCATCGCCAGGTATTACGTGCAACGGCTGAACGGTGACTCACGCGTTCGCACACTCGTGACCTTGGGGACGCCGCACCGCGGCACCCTCGCCGCCTACTTGCTGCCGACGCCGCTGACCAAACAACTGCGTCCGGGATCAGAGCTCCTGGAGGAGCTCGCCGAGCCGTGCCGGCCCTGCCGCACGCGCTTCGTCGTCGTCTGGTCGGAGATGGACCAGATCATCGTCCCGCAGCGCAACGCCCGGCTGGAGCACTCCTCATTACGCGTCGAGGAGCACCAGATACGTGATTCAGGTCACCTTTCTTTGCCGGTTGACACCAGGACTCTTCACGTCGTTGTGACGGCCATCACCCAATCGGATGACTTGTCAACTCACCCCATCGCCGCTGGCGGCGAGGCATGTCGCCCGCCCGGCATGACCGACGGTCACAGTTGACAGATAAAACCTCCTGGTTGCCGCCTGTTCGGTGGACGTAACGAACTGGGGTTTGCCCTCCGAGGCTTCCCGCCGTTACTGTCCCCCGGTCCGTTGTCACGGTCTGATCACAGAAGGACACCGAGTCAGAACCCCGAATCCTGACTCACCGGGAATCCCCCGCCCGGCGGTCCACCCGATCAGGCTCCCCGAAGGCGGAAGGGCAAGCTTTGAGTCACCACCGCTCCCCCGGCGGCCATGAACGCAGTGCTGCGCTTGAAGAGGCAGTCGACCGCGCTGCAGTGCGCCCGGTCGGCGCCCACCGGCTCCCCCCGCCACCGTCGGCGCTTCGCGGACGCATCGTCGTCGCCGCCGTCGCAGTAGGTGCTTTCGCCGCGGCAGGTGCAGGTCAGACCCTGCAGGCCGCCACGGACGACAGCCAGGACGTGCAGCTCGCGAACCACTCCGACGGCGCCGCCACGTTCGACGGCACCGGTGGCGACACCGCGTCCGCCCCCCAGATCCTCGCGGTCTCCAGGACCACGTCGGAAGGTTCCGCGGAAGCCGCCAAGCTCCTGCGCAGCCAGCAGCTCACCACCGAGCGCGAGGCCGTCGAGGCCGAGAAGAAGCGCCCGAAGTTCTTCCGCCCCGCGGCCGGCGACTTCACCTCCGGCTACGGCGGCCGCTGGGGCACCATGCACCTCGGCATCGACATCGCCGGTCCGATCGGCACCCCGATCCTCTCGGTCGCCGACGGCGTCGTGATCGAGGCGGGTCCCGCCTCCGGCTTCGGCCTCTGGGTTCGCGTCGAGCACGCCGACGGCACCATCACCGTCTACGGCCACGTCGACACCTACAGCGTCCGCGTGGGCCAGCAGGTCAAGGCGGGCCAGCAGATCGCCCGCATGGGCAACCGCGGCTTCTCCACCGGCCCCCACCTGCACTTCGAGGTCTGGAACCCCGGCGGCCAGAAGATCAACCCGCTCACGTGGCTGAACGCTCGTGGCGTGACCGTCTGATTCGGTTTAGGTTTGAGCCCAGGTTCGGACTCTGCCGAACTACGGCTGAGTAGCTTCGTGATGGCTCGTGGGCAGCTTGGCCACCTCCGCATACGGGTCGGGCTGTTCTCGGGTCTCAGAGGCCTCTACAGGGTCCCAACGGGGCTCCTGTTGCGCTTATTCCGCGCTTGAGCGGGATGCCGTCTCGTTTGGGAGGCGGCATCGCGCGGGTCGGCCGGCCCGGTTGGCGGACCCGGTTGGCGGGTCGGTTTCGGGCGTTCCCGGTGGGGTGGTGCCTCATGCGGTTGATGATGCCCGGTGGGTCTGACAATTCTCGGCGCTTGCCGGTCTGAGCTGCGCTTTTGGCCTGAGTTTTGGGCCGGGAAGCGTTGCCTGCGCGGTGCGGCTTGGGCTGTGTGGCGCGGTTGGTAGCGCGGCGCGGCTGGGCAGTGTGCGGCGTGGTTGGGGCTGCGTTGAGATCGCCCTGGTTCGGCGTGAGTTCTCTGGTCGGCGGGCGAGAGACAGTGCGGCCGGACCGCTCTCCCGTTCGGTCCGGCCGCACCTCGCCGCGAAGTCAGGCCCCTCGCCCGTTCTTCGCTCCCCTTTGTCGGCAGGCTGCTCCCCTGTGCCTTGGACCGCCCCGAACGTTCCCTGGCTGTGCTGCTTGCGACACCCACATAGACGTACGAGTTCGCACCTCGTTGCGTGGGTTCTTCGGCTTTTTCCTACTTTTTGCCTGGGGAGGCTGGGTGGGGCGGAGGACCTGGTCAGGTGGGGTGTTCAGGGGGTGGGGCGGTCTTGATTGGCGGGTCGGACTGGTTCCGTAAATCGTCTTCCCGCAGCTGGTTCGGTGATTGGTTCGCCGGGTGGTTGCGTTTGCTGGTTGGGTTCCTGTTTCAGGCGCGGGGCTCCGCCCCGGCCCCCGCCGATCTGATCCAGGACCGGGCCGGTGCCGCTCTCAGGCTGATGGCACGCCTGTTGCTTTGGGCGGCTTGCTGTTGCGTGCGTCTTGGGGTGTGGCGTGGTCCCGGCACGAGTCGCACCAGAGGCGGCCACACCCATCCCCAGGCGCGGCAAAGGCTTCGGCACGACTCGTGACGGGACCACGCCACCCACCTCGTGTGGGGGAAGGACGGCTCGGCTTCGCCGTCGTTTCAGCTCGCCCTCGCGCTTGGGCGGTTCGCCTTCGGCTCGCGGTGCAGGGCCTGCGGGTGTGCGACTGGTGGTGCTTCCGCGTGGTGTGCGGTGTCAGAGCTTGGTCATGGGGACGCTGCCGATCAGCATCAGGCGGACTGTGCCGGAGCCGCCGAAGTCGATCGTCGCCGTGGCCCTCAGGCCCGCGCCGTCCACGGCGACCACTCGGCCCAGGCCGTACTTGTCGTGGGTCACGCGGTCGCCCACTTCCAGCTTCATCGCCGGGGCGTCCTTCCAGCCCGCTTTGCCGGGGGCCGGGCGGGAGAGGCCTCGGGAGGCGATGCCGCCGGAGGCGGAGCGGCTCCAGGTGGTGGCGGCCGCCGGGGCTGAGCGGGAGGGCTCCACCCGGCGCCAGTCGATCAGGTCCTGGGGGATTTCGCCCAGGAAGCGGGAGGCCGGGTTGGCCGAGGGCTGGCCCCAGGCCGAGCGGACCAGGGCCCTGGAGAGGTACAGGCGGCGCTGGGCCCTGGTGATGCCCACGTAGGCCAGGCGGCGTTCCTCCGCCAGTTCTGCCGGGTCGCCCAGGGCTCGCATGTGGGGGAAGACGCCGTCTTCCCAGCCCGTGCTGAAGACGACCGGGTATTCGAGGCCCTTGGCCGTGTGGATGGTCATCAGGGTGACCACGCCGTCGGACTCCGCGTCGGGGATCGAGTCGGCGTCGGCCACCAGGGAGACCCGCTCCAGGAAGGCCGGGAGGGACGGGACCGGGTCCGCGCCTTCGGGGAGCTCCAGTTCGGTGAACTCGCGGGCGACCGTGACCAGCTCGTTGAGGTTTTCGACCCTCGTGTGGTCCTGGGGGTCCTCGCTCGCTTCCAGTTCGGTGCGGTAGCCGGTCTTCTCCAGGACGGCTTCGAGGATGTCGGCCACGTCGTCCTCGCGCTCGACCATCTCGCCGAGCTGGTCCATGAGTTCCACGAAGCCGGCGATGGCGTTGCGGGAGCGCGGGTTCAGCATCGGGACGCGGTCGTGCACCGCTTCGCGCAGGGCCGCGGCGAAGCTGATGCGCTCGCGGTCCGCGTAGGCCGCCACGCAGGCTTCCGCTCGCTCGCCGATGCCCCGCTTGGGGACGTTGAGGATGCGGCGCAGCGAGACCGTGTCCTCCGGGTTGGCCAGGGTGCGGAGGTAGGCGAGGGCGTCGCGGACCTCACGGCGCTCGTAGAAGCGGACGCCGCCCACCACGCGGTAGGGCAGGCCGAGGCGGATGAAGATCTCCTCGAAGACCCGCGACTGGTTGTTGGTGCGGTAGAAGACGGCGATCTCGGAGTTGTTGACCTCGCCGCCGTCGACCAGGCGGTCGATCTCGTTCGCGACGAAGGCCGCTTCGTCGTGCTCGTTGTCGGCCACGTAGCCGACGATCTTCTCGCCCTCGCCGAGGTCGGACCACAGGGTCTTGTCGCGGCGGTTGGGGTTGCGGGAGATCACCGCGTTGGCCGCCGTCAGGATGTTCTGCGTGGAGCGGTAGTTCTGCTCCAGCAGGATCGTGGTGGCGTCGGGGTAGTCGCGCTCGAACTCGACGATGTTGCGGATCGTGGCGCCGCGGAAGGCGTAGATCGACTGGTCCGCGTCGCCCACCACGCAGAGCTCGGCCGGGGGGAGCTCGCCGCCCGCCTTGCCCACCAGTTCGCGCACGAGGGTGTACTGCGCGTGGTTCGTGTCCTGGTACTCGTCGACCAGGACGTGGCGGAAGCGGCGGCGGTAGTGCTCCGCCACGTCCGGGAACGTCTGGAGCAGCTCCACCGTCCTCATGATGAGGTCGTCGAAGTCGAGCGAGTTCGACTCGGTCAGGCGGCGCTGGTAGACGGCGTAGACCTCGGCGACGCGGCGTTCCAGGTCGTTCGTGGCCTGGGCGGTGGCGGTCTCCGGGTCGACGAGCTCGTTCTTGAGGTTCGAGATGTGCACGGCCAGGGTGCGGGCCGCGTACTTCTTCGGGTCGAGGTCGAGATCGCGGGCGACGAGCGTGATGAGCCGGCGCGTGTCGTCGCTGTCGTAGATCGAGAAGTTCGACGACATGCCCAGGGTCTTCGCCTCGCGGCGCATGACGCGGACGCACATCGAGTGGAACGTCGACACCCACATCGAGCGGGCGCGGGCGCCCACCATGTCGGCGACGCGCTCCTTCATCTCCGCGGCGGCCTTGTTCGTGAACGTGATGGCCATGATCTGGCCGGGGTGCACGTCGCGTTCCGCGAGCAGGTACGCGATCCGCCTGGTGAGGACGCGCGTCTTGCCGGAGCCGGCGCCCGCCACCACGAGCAGGGGTGAGCCGGCGTGCTCGACGGCACGGCGCTGCGCGGGGTTCAGGTCGTCGAGCAGGTGGCCCGCGCGGGAAACGGGGGGACTTGAGGGCAAGTCGAACAAGGCGCTCATCGTTCATCCACGGTACCGGGCGGCACCGACAAAACCCGTACCGCCCGACCACGTGTTCGACCGGACGCCCGTCCGGGGTGGGTGTCCCACGTGGTGGGCGCGCCGCCCGCGGGACTTGGCGGCCGCCGCGGGTTCTGTGCAACACTGGGATCGTGCGCTCGACGTTCTTCGAGTTTTTCTACGGGACCCGGACTCCGGCTCCCGTGGTCGTCCAGCGCTGAAAAGCCACCACGAAGCCCCGGAGTCCTCGGACCCCGGGGCTTCGTCGCTTCCGGGACCAGGACTCGAAGAGTCGAGAGGTCGTCAAGAAGATGGACACCAGCACCGAACCGGACATCGACCAGCTGCGCCAGGAGATCGACCACCTGGACGCGGAGATCCTGCGCCTCGTGCAACGCCGCGTCGAGGTGTCCAAGATCATCGGCGCGGCCCGCATGGCGGCCGGCGGCACGAAGATCGTGCACAACCGCGAGATCGACGTCCTCAACCGCTACCGGTCGCTCGGCCCGGAGGGCAAGGACCTCGCGATGACCCTGCTCAAGATGGGCCGCGGCCCGCTCGGCAGGTAGTCGCCGCGGCCTGGCCCGGCGTCACAGCACGCCGGGCCAAAAAGGCCGCAGGGCCGCCAGCACCCGCTCGAGGTCCGCGGTCACGAGCCGGGCCTCGTCCGGCACGTAGGCCAGCGGGTCCTCGAGCAACGGCTCCGGCAACCGCAGGAGGCCCTCGGCCAGCGCGTGCAGGCACAGCGCCGAGTACCCGCGCAGGTAGCCGCCCTCCTGGGTGAGCACGATCCGCGTCCCGAACGACGCCACCCGCCGCCCGATCTCGCGGTAGCCCGCGGCGGTGAGGTTGTGCCGGCCGTTCGGGTCGAACGCCGACCCGTCGAACCCGGACGCGCACACCAGCAGGTCCGGTGCGAACTCGCGCAGCAGCGGGAACGCGATCTCGTCGAGCGCGCGCAGGTAGGCCGTGTCGCCCGCACCCAATGACAGTTCGATGTTCACGTTCCGGCCGTTGGCGCCCACCTCCGATGGCGCGCCTGTCTGCGGGTGGTTCGTGCCCCACGATCCGTGCCGCATGTGCACAGAGATGGTCAACACGTCCGGCCGGTCGTAGAACACCTCCTGCGTGCCGTTGCCGTGGTGCACGTCCCAGTCGAGGACGGCGACCCGCAGCCCTTGGCGCCGCGCGGTCTCCGCTACCAGAGCGGCGTTGTTGACGAAGCAGTAGCCGTCCGCCATGTCCGGCTGCGCGTGGTGGCCCGGTGGCCGCACGAGCGCGTACGCCAGCGGCGCACCGGACTCCAGCGCCGCCAACGACGTCCCCGCCGCCGCCGAGGCCGCACGCCACGTTTCCGGCCCTACGACCGTGTTCACTTCCAGCGGCACACGCGTCGAGACGCGCAACGAGTCCAAGTACCCGGCTGTGTGGACGCGCAGAAGTTCGTCGACGGACGCGTGCCGTCCCTCGTGCCACCGCAGATGACCGGCCACCGGGCCGTGCGTCAACGCGTGCCGGAACGTGCGCAACCGCGCGGCGTTCTCCGGGTGCGGCTCGGCGATGTCGAGCCACGGCCAGGAGCCCGGCAGCTCCCACAGACCTTCGCCGGCGTCGTGCTCGAGGCAGTCGTCGTGCCAGAACATGTCCACGCCACTCGGATATCAGGGCGATCACGGATGGTCCACCGGAAAAAATCGGGGGCACACTGGACTCATGGGCCTCATCGCCGCACTGATCGCCATCGCCGGCCTGCTCGCCGCCTTGGCGCACGACGCATACCTGGGCTTGCTCGGCTCGGCCGCGAACAAGAAGGGCCTCGCCGGAGCACCCGTCTCGCAGTTCGTCCGCAGCCGCTGGAAGACCGCGATCGCCACGACCGCCGGCGCGGCGATCGGCCTGCTGATCACCAGCGGCGACCCGCTGGCCGCCGACGTGATCGGCGCGCTGGTCGCGGGCGGCAGCGGCCTGGTCGCGCTCAACGGCGTGCAGAAGACGCACAAGCAGCTCAGCAGCGGCCAGGCGCAGCTCCCGCCCCGGTAGCAGGTGCGGCGGCCGGGGGCTGCCGCACGCGCTTCACACAATCGAGTGTCGCTCGTCCCAAACTCCCCCTTTCGGTTGTTTCGACACCTCCGGACGGCCCTACCCTGATTGCGTCGCAGGAGGGTGTCGGGATGGACGAACAGCCGGGCAAACATCGACTCGACGACGGTGTCGCGCAGCAGCCGCGCCCCGTCGGCGGAGGTGACCGCATCCCGTTGCAGCGGGGCCGCCAGCCCGACCCGCTGCAGGACACCGACGGTCTGCGGAAGTTCAACATCGGGCTGGTGCCCGCCTCGGTCACGCCGCCGCGCACCTGGAAGCGCGCGGCCTGGTTCGCCGTCGTCTCCTCGGTGCTCGTGCTGGTCGCGCTGAGCGTCGCCGCGGCCAAGCTGGTCGGCGGCGGCGGTGAGGTGGAGACGGTGGGGCTGCCCGGCTACCCGTCGGACGTGCCGCTCATCTCCGCGCTGCCCACCGGCCGCACCAGCCCGTCGGCCACCGGCGCCAGGCCCTCGGCCGCGGGCACCGGCACGGGCGCGCCGGTTCCCGGTGCGTCCTCGCCCGGCGAGGCCTCCCCCGGCTCGGCCTCACCCGGAGCGTCGAGGTCGACCGGCCAGGGCTCCGCCACGAGCGCCAGGCCGCCGGCGACCGCGCCCCCCGTCATCACCACGCTGCCGGTCACGCAGGCGCCCGCGGTCGACGGTGCGGCGATCGCCCAGAAGACCGAGCACTTCTACCGCGAGATGGCCACGAACGCGGACACGGCACTCGCCCTGACCACGGACACCGTGCGGTCCAACGCCGACACGCTCCTCGAAGGCAGGCTCGGCGACATCTCGGCCATCGAGGTGAAGGAGATCGTGGTCGACCCGGGCAGGGGGCTCACCGTCAGCGTGCTGCGGGTGACGACCAAGGACGGCGCGGTCAACACCGAGAAGCGGGAGCTCAGCTTCACGCTCGGCGACCTGCCGCTGATCAACGGTGAACGGTTGAAGACCGACCGCTGAAGTGGCTCAAGGTCAGGGCCCGAGTGACCGACCGTAGTAGGTGACACCATCGAGCGAACCCCGAGCACCGCTGGACGCCACGGACGGTTGAAGTCCTCCTAGAAGCTGGCGTTGTCACGCGAGCCCAAGGTACGTCTTCAGGTGACCACGGACAGTACGGAGGGCGAGACCAGTGCAGCGTCCCGCGACGACCGGCCGGAGGCACACCCGCACCGGGTCGATCAGCGTGGCTGAGCTGATGAAACAGCAGCCGATGCGCATCCCGTCGACCGAGGAAGCCGCCACCGACGCCCTCGTCACCTCGCTGCTCGGCCCGACCGAGAACATGACCGCCACGACGGCCGTCATCCCGGTCGTCCCCCGCCGGCGGCGCCGCGCGAAGGTGACCCGCGCCGCCCAGGCCGCCGGGCTGCTGACCGGCGCGATCGTGCTGGCCTCGTCGATCACGGGCGCGGCGATCCTCGCGGCCAACCGGCCGGCGAACACCGGCGTCCCGCGCTCCGAGCAGCCCGTCGCGCTGTCCGGCGCGAGCGCGCTGCGCCCCGACGTGCTGTCCGCGCAGCTCCCGGACGAGCGCAGGCCGGTGCCGACCACCCTCGACACCCCGATGCCGGAGCCGTCCGCGCTACTGCTGCTCGAGGCGCCGGAACCGGCCACGCCCGAGGTCTCGGTCGGTCCCCAGCCGCAGGTCGACGTGGTGAAGCGGTTCTACGAGCTGCTCACCACCAAGCCGAACTCGGCGGCCAGGCTGCTCTCGCCCGACCTGGTCGGCGCGAACCCCAAGGAGTTCGTCGAGTCCTGGGACATGATCAAGACGGTGAACGTCGACCAGACCTCGCTGCGGCCGGACGGCTCGGTGCTCGCGGTGGTGTCGATGCAGGAGCACAGCGGGGGCTGGCTGCGCGTCGAACAGCTCTTCTGGCTCACCGACACGACCCAGCCGCGGATCGTCGGCACCGAGGTCCTCTCGGCGCAGCGGAGTTAGGCGAATCGGTTCGGTCGCGCCCAACTGATTCGCCGTTCGCAGTCGAACGGTGACCGCTCGTCGCGAAAACCAGGTTCTCACCGTGAAAATTCCCCCATAGGGGTTACATCTCGGGTCACGATTCGGTATCCATATCCCCGCCAGTGCGCGAACGCGAACTTGGAAGGGTGAACGAGCGGTGTCGATTGAGGACCATCGTCGACGGCTGAACGGTACGTCGGAGTCGACCGGCCAGCTGTCCGTCGCCGAGCTGATCGCCCGCCGCGAGGCGGAGACCGTCGAGTTCCCGGTGATCACCGACGACATCACTCCCGAGGCGTTCGAGCCGACGATCAAGTTCAAGTCGGTCAAGGCTCCCGGCAGCAAGCCGAAGAAGCAGCCGATGCGCGAGCTGCACATCACCGAGCTGCTGCGCCGTGAGGGCCGGACCGACGACACGCAGCGCGGCGGGTTCACCGTCGGCAAGCTGGCCGTCGCCGCCAGCGGTGGCGTGGTCCTGTGCGGGTCGATGGCGTTCGGCGCCTCCTCGTGGCTGTCCTCGCCGGACGAGCGCCCGCTCGCCGAGGTGCGGTTCGACGAGCGCGCCCAGGCCCGCGGCGCCAGCGCCGGCACCGAGGGCGTGGTGAAGCTGCCGTCGAACAAGACCCAGCAGGCCGACGCGACCGAGACCGAGCAGGCCGAGCCGACGACGGACGCGACCACGCGCGTCGCGCCGTACGTCCAGCAGAAGCAACAGCAGCAGAAGCAGCGCCCGGCACAGCAGACCCCGGCGCCGGCGCAGACCCAGCAGCCGACGCAGCAGCCCACCTCCGAGGCGCCGCCGGTCGCGAGCACGCCGTCCACGCCGACGGAGACCAGCCGGCCGAGCACGCCGCCGTCGACCCAGACGCCTCCGCCGCCGAGCTCGACGTCGGGCAACCCGCCCAGCAGCAGCACCCCGCCCAGCAGCACCCCGCCGAGCTCGAACCCGCTGCCCACCCCGGCCAACCCGGTCGACGTGAGCGTGGACCTCGGTCTGCTCGACCCGGTCCTCAACACCGTGGGCGACGCCGTCGGCGGATTCGACTTCTTCGCTCCGGCGAACTGACGTACGACGGGTAGCTGAGCGGCGGCCCTCGACAGGTACCCTGTGCGGGCACTCCGGACAGCCGCTGACTACCGCACGAGGAGCACGAGCGTGGGACCTGCTGCCAGCGCAGTCTCCCTGTCCTCGCGTGCCGGGGAACCACCGTCGTCGCGCGTCCGGGCTTGCCCGTCACCGCACGTCCTCCTGTCACGGCTCGGCACAGCCGAGGTGATCTCGTGACGACGTCCGACACCTCGGACGGCCGTCTGATCGCCGACCGCTACCGCTTCCTCGACCGCATCGGCTCCGGCGCGATGGGCATCGTCTGGCGCGCCCACGACGAACGCCTCGGGCGCGAGGTGGCGATCAAGCAGTTGCTGCTGGCACCCGGCCTGGACGAGGCCGAGCAGGACGAGGCCATCCAGCGCGCCATGCGCGAGGGCCGGATCGCCGCCAAGCTGCACCACCCGAACGCCATCGCGGTGTACGACGTCGTCGAGGAAGACGGCGTCCCGTGCCTGGTCATGGAGTACCTGCCGTCCTACAGCCTCGCCGACGCGCTGGCCGAGGGCGGGCCGATGGACCCGCTCGAGGTCGCGAGCATCGGCACCCAGTGCGCGGCGGCGCTGGCCGCGGCGCACGCGGCGGGGATCGTGCACCGCGACGTGAAGCCCGGCAACGTGCTGATCGCCGAGAACGGCGTCGTCAAGATCACCGACTTCGGCATCTCGCGGGCCTCGGACGACATCACGGTCACCAAGACCGGGCTGATCGCCGGCACGCCCGCGTACCTCGCGCCGGAGATCGCGCGGGGCCAGGACCCGACGCCGGCCTCGGACGTCTACTCGCTCGGTTCGACGTTGTTCGCCGCGATGGAGGGCGAACCGCCCTATGGAGTGAGCGAGAACACTCTCGGTGTTCTGCACGCCGTCGCCGCCGGGCGGATCAAGCCGCCGACGGTCGACCACCCGCTCGCCGACACGCTGCTGTACCTGCTGAACTTCGAGCCGGACGACCGGCCGACGATGGCCCAGGCCCGCGACATCCTGAACGCCATCGCGCACGGCCGTTCGCCGTCGTTCAGCGGTCTGGCGGTGCCCGCGGGACCCGACCCGACGACCTTCGTGGAGCCCGAGCGGACTCGCGTGGTTCGCCCGGCGCAACGCACGTCGCCGCAGCGGACCGCGCCGCCGATGGTGCCCGCGGGTGGCAGGCAGCAGGACAACCGGCCACTGGTGGTCGCGGCGGTGGTGCTGGCGTTGTTGCTGGTGATCGGTGGTCTCATGGTTGCCCTGGGGGTGTTCGACAAGGAGCAGGAGACGCCGTCGGCTCCGCCTCCGAGCTCGTCCTCGGTGGCCCCGGCGACGACCGAGGCTTCCGCACCGGGGGTGACCACCACCACGGCGCAGGCAACCACGACGCAAGAAACGACGTCTGCTCAGAGGACGACTACAACTACGACCACTACAACGACGACGACGACCACGACGACCACGACGACGACGACCACGACCACGAGGCCGCCGTCGTCCGCGCCGGTAAGTTCCAGCGTCCCACCGCCTCCGGCGGGCTAAACGCTGTTCTGTCGTGGATATCTCGTAAGGTGGGTACCCGCACCGTTGGGTGATCTGAGCCCGAAGGTGTGACGAGCCGTTGAACAGAGAGCAAGTGACCGCACAGCGGGGAGCAACTGTGACCGACGATGGCCGATTGGTCGCTGGTCGCTACCGATTGAGCCAGCGGATCGGTAGCGGCGCCATGGGCGTCGTCTGGACAGCGCACGACGAACGTCTGCATCGCACCGTCGCGGTCAAGCAGCTGCTCCTGCAGCCCGGACTCGCCGAGGCCGACACGGACGAGGCGAAGAGACGGGCCATGCGCGAGGGCCGCATCGCGGCACGCCTGCAGCACCCGCACGCGGTCGCTGTCTACGACGTGGCCGAGGACGACGGCCAGCCGTGGCTCGTGATGGAGTACCTGCCGTCCAAGAGCCTCTCGGGGGTGCTGTCCGAACGCGGCACGCTGCCCCCGCGCGACGTGGCGTCGATCGGCATGCAGGTCGCCTCCGCGCTGGCCGCCGCGCACAACGCGGGCATCGTGCACCGCGACATCAAGCCCGGCAACGTGCTGCTCGGCGACGACGGCACGGTCAAGATCACCGACTTCGGCATCTCCCGCGCGACCGGTGACGTCACGGTCACCGCGACGGGGATGCTCGCCGGCACTCCCGCCTACCTCGCGCCCGAGGTGGCCAAGGGCTACGACCCCGGTTCGCCGTCCGACGTCTTCTCGCTGGGCTCCACGCTCTACGCGGCGATCGAGGGCGAGCCCCCGTTCGGCCTGAGCGAGAACACCATCGCGCTGCTGCACAAGGTCGCCTCCGGCAAGGTCAACCCGCCGCGCAACGCCGGCCCGCTGACCGCGCTGCTGATGCGCCTGCTGCGCGCGGAGCCCGAGGACCGCCCGACCATGGCCGAGGCCCGCGACGCGCTCGCGGCGGTCGCCAACGGCCAGGCCGCCCCGGCCTTCACCCCGGCGGTGGTGGCGCCGTCGCACCCGCCGTCGTGGCGTGGCGCCCCGGTGCAGTCCCAGCCGAAGCAGGCCGCCACGAGAGCCCTGCCGCCCACGCCGCCGCCTTCGGCGACGCGCGTGGACATGGCGCACACCCCACCGCGCGCCGTGCCGCCACAGCAGCACCAGCAGCACCAGCAGCACCAGCCGCCGTCGAACCACCGCCCGGCCGCCGCGCCCCAGTACTCCCAGCGCCCGAAGCCGGCGCCGCTGTCGTCGTCGTCGAAGAGCAAGAAGTCGACCATCTTCACCGCGCTCGCCATCGTGGCGGCGGCCGTGATCGGCATCATGTTCGCGAGCATGATCTCCAACGGCAGCGGCCAGAGCGGTAACAACAACAACGCGGGCACCAACACGCCGGCCCCGCAGAGCCAGGTCGGCGGGCAGACCAAGCAGTCGACGCCACCGAAGTCGGCGGGCAAAGCGGGCCAGTGGACCGAGACGCCGACCGAGGACGACAAGAAGACCCTGCTGGAGGACTACTTCCAGGCCGCGCCCGGCAAGCCGGAAGACGCGTGGGAGATGGGCAACGCGAACTTCAAGGGCCAGTACCCCGGCGGCATCGAGGGCTTCCGGACCTTCTGGGGCAACGTCAAGCAGGTCCAGATCAGCAGCGTCGAGGAGCGGCAGCCCTACTACTTCGTGGTCACGCTCGACGTCACGAAGAAGGACGGGACGAAGTCGTCGATGCAGCGGCAGGTGTCGCTCGAATGGCGTTCGCCGAACTTCCTGCTGAGCTACGACAAGCCGTTCGGCAGCGGGGCCTGACCGCCGGGCGCGCCGGTCAGGAGGCCCGCGCGGCCTTCTCCAGCGCTTCGGCGAGGCTCACCACGGCGGGGTTCCACGCGGCGTCCTCGCGGTAGACGACGTGGATGTGCCGCACCGGCTCGGGGTTGCGCACCTTCCGCAGGACCACCCCCGGATGCGCGTACCCCAGGCCGAGGCGCGGGATGAGCGCGACGCCGAGCCCGGCCGCCACGAACCCCTGCGCGGTCGCGTAGTCGTCGCTCTCCACCGCGACCTGCGGGGCGAACCCCGCACCCGCGCACGCCCTCGGGACGACGTCCTTGCACAGGCCGCTGGCGCCGCAGTCGGCGCTGACCCACGGCTCGTCGGCCAGCTCGCAGAGGTCCAGCACCCGCTTGCGGGCCAGCGCGTGGCCACGGGGCAGCACGGCGTAGAACGGGTCGGCGAGCAGGTGCCTCGCGACCACGCCCTCCGGCGTGGGCTCGGACGGCTCCAGCAGCGTGATGGCCACGTCCGCGCGGCCCGCGGCGAGCTCCTCGAACGGGTCCGTCGGCTCGGTGAGCTTCAGGTCGAGCTCGACGCCCGAGCGCTCGGCGCGGAAGGTCGCCACGGCGGGTGGCACGAGAGCCGCGCCGGCCGTGGCGAAGTAGCGGACGCGCAGGGTGCCGGCGCAACCGTTGCGCAGCGCCGTGAGGGCGCTCTCGGCTTCGGCGAGCTGCTCGGCGAGGCGCGTGGCGTGCTCGGTGAGCAGGCGACCGGCCGCGGTGGGGCGCACGCCCCTGCCCACGCGTTCCAGCAGGGGCAGGCCCGCCTGCTTCTCCAGGCTGGCGACCTGCTGCGACACGGCCGATGGCGTGTAGCCGAGGTTCGTCGCGGCGGCGGTGATGGATCCGGTGCTCACGACGGCCCTGAGCACCTGCATGCGTCGCACGTCCAGCATGCTCGAACCTTACAGCGCTGCTTAAAGGTTCTGCATAACAATTAAATTGTATTCACGGGTCGCGAGGCGCAAGGTTGACCTGTGAACCAACGCGGAACGTTGATCAGGATGGGCGTGCTGGCCTTGCTCTGGGGGTCCAGCTTCCTCTGGATGAAACTCGCGCTCGGGAGCCTCGCTCCGCTGCAGATCTCGCTCGTGCGGACGTTCTTCGGGGCCGCGGTGCTCTTCGTCGTCCTCGCCACGGCGAGGATGACGCTGCCGCGCGACCGCCGGGTCTGGGGCCACATGCTGTTCGTGGCGCTGTTCGGCAGCGCCGTCCCGTTCACCCTCTTCGCCTTCGGCGGGCAGACCGTCGACTCGGGTGTCTCCGGCGTGCTCAACTCCACGACCCCGCTGTTCGCACTGGCCATCGGTCTCGTGCTGGGCACGGAGAAGATCAGCAACCTGGTCCGGCTGCTCGGCCTCGGGCTCGGGTTCGCGGGCGTGCTGCTGATCTTCGCGCCGTGGCAGGCCGGCAACAGCATCGCGAGCTGGGGCGCGGTGCTCTGCCTCGTCGGCGCCGCGAGCTACGCCGTCGGCTACTCCTACGCCGGCCGCTACCTCGTCGGCACGGGCGCGACCTCCACGCAGCTCGCCGCCATGCAGCTCACCACCGCGATGGGGATGCTGGTCCTCGCGCTGCCGTTCGGCGGGCTGGAGCCGCCGCACCTGCACTGGGTCGGCGTCGTCGCCGTGACGGTCCTGGGCGTCTTCGGCACCGGTGTCGCGTTCATCCTCAACTACCGCGTCATCGCCGACGAGGGCGCCACCACGGCGACTACTGTCGGTTACCTGTTGCCCGTGGTGTCGGTGCTCCTCGGAGCGATCTTCCTCGGCGAGCAGCTCAACGCGAGGGTGGTCGCCGGGATGCTGGTGGTGCTCCTGGGCGTCGCGCTGACCCGCAGGAGGGCTGTCCCGGCAGGTCAGGACGTCTCACCAAACGAGACACGCGACCTGGTCAAACGCTGACGGGTGAGACGCTCGTCTCCCCCAATAGGATGGTTCCGAGACGAATCGCGTCCTTATCGCGCTGGTTGGCCGTCTTCTCTTTGTTGAGAAGACATGGAGACCAGCTCGGAAAGGACATCGACATGAACCCCGGCAACCTGAAGGTCACCACCCGGACGACTTTTCAGCTACTGGCGCCCGGCGCGGCTCCCGCACCGGTCGAGGCGGAACTCGTCTACGACCCCGACGACCCCTACGCGGTCGCCGTCGTGTTCCACACGGGCAGCGGCCGGGTCGAGTGGATGTTCGCCCGCGACCTGCTGGCCGACGGCCTGCTGACGCCCTCCGGTGAGGGCGACATCCTGGTCCGGCCCGCGTCCGACGACCCGGAGCGCGTCCTGGTCGAGCTGAACGCGCCCACCGGGTTCGCCATCCTCAGCGCGGTCGCCGAGGACGTGGCGGCGTTCCTGGATGGCTCGTACGACGTCGTGCAGCCGGGCGAGGAGGACCTGTGGATCGACTTCGACCGCGAGCTGCAGAAGCTCGTGTCGACGATCGACTAGTCCCGGCGAGGTCCGCGGTGGTCGAACGGGCGCGGGGCGAGGTGCCGGCACGCGGGGCAGCGTGGCGGATCAGCTCGTCACCGGAGACCACCTGGAACAGCGGTGTGCGCCGTCGCGGGGCAGCGACGACGACACGTCCTGACAGCCGAGCCGAGTTGTGACCCCAGTCCCCACCGGTGACCGACTCGGCGCGATCTGCACCACCCTGTGAGCGGGGAACGGCGGATGCGCGTGTACGTGATTGATTAGTCTCGTGGTGTGACGACCATCGGGAACCGCTACACGCTGCTCGAGCGCATCGGCAGCGGTGCGATGGGCGTGGTCTGGCGGGCGCGGGACGAGGTCCTGGCGCGCGAGGTCGCGGTCAAGCAGCTCGTCACCGGAGACCACCAGCGGGCGATGCGCGAGGCGCGCAACGCCGCGCGGCTGCACCACCCGCACGCGATCGCGGTGTTCGACGTCGTGGGCAGCGACGACGAAGAGCCGTGGATCGTCATGGAGTACCTGCCGTCCCTCAGCCTGTCGGCGCTCATCGCCGAACGAGGGCCGCTCAAGCCGGCCCAGGCGGCGCGCATCGGCGGGTTCGTCGCGTCGGCGCTGGCCGCGGCGCACAGCGCCGGGCTGGTCCACCGCGACATCAAGCCCGGCAACGTCCTGATCGGCCACGACGGCACGGTCAAGATCACCGACTTCGGCATCTCCAAGGCCAGCGGTGACGGCACGATGACCGACACCGGCATGATCTCGGGCACCCCCGCCTACCTCGCCCCCGAGGTGGCCCGCGGTGAGCACCCCGACGAGGCCTCCGACGTGTTCTCGCTCGGCGCCACCATCTACGCGGCCATCGAGGGCGAGTCCGTCTTCGGGCCGAGCGACAACAGCTTCGGCCTCATCTACCGGGCCGCGAGCGGGCAGTTGCGCGACCCGAAGAACGCGGGTGAGCTGACCCCGTTGCTCATGCGCCTGCTCGCCAAGGACCCGAAGGACCGGCCGAGCGCGCAGGAGGCCGCCGACCTGCTGGCCGCCGAGCCGCAGCCCTCCGGACCGCTGCAGATCCCCGAGCCGCGCAGGCTCAAGGCGCCGAACCGCCGGATCCTGGTGATCCTCGCGGCCATCGCGGTGCTCGCGATCGGCGGTGGCGCGGCCGCCGCGTACTGGAACGGCACCCAGGGCGGCACCCCGGTCAACCAGGCGGACTTCGGGCTCCAGCCCGCGGTCTACTTCTCCGCGGAGGAGGCGAACGCCTTCGTCCAGGAGCACTACCGCCTGCTGCCGGAGAACGCCGACCAGGCGTGGGAGAACCTGCGGGGGAAGGCCGCCGAGCCGCGCGGCGAGTACCTCAAGCGCTGGAGCGCCTACTCGGACGTCGAGCTCACCGGTCCCGGCACGGTCCGGTCGGACGGCGCGAACTGGGTGGTCAGCATCGGCCTGGCCACGACGAAGGGCACCGTCGTCGAGCACGGCGTCTACGACATCGAGGTCGCCTCGGTGAGCAACCAGATGAAGATCGTCAGCACTACCAGGACGAGCTGAGCAGCCAGAAGCTGCCGCCGCCCACGACCACGCCCATCGCCGTGCCCCCGAGCACCTGGGCCGTCGTGTGGTCCCCCAGCTCGACGCGCGACCACGCGACCAGCGCGGCGGGCGCCGCGAGCAGCAGCCACCACGGCCCGTAGACGGTCGTCAGCGTCGCCACGGCCGCCCACGCCACCGCGGCGTGCAGCGAGATCTTCCACTTCAGCCCGAACGTGATCGCCATGCTGACGACCAGCGACGCGAACATGCTGCCCGCCAGCGCGAGCATGGTCGCCGGAGCGTTCCCGAGGACCATGACCACCGTGCCCGCCGCCAGCGACGCACCGGCCGTGACCAGCGGAACGAGCCTGCCCTCGCGGTTCGTGACGTGGTGGCCGTCCCACCTGCCCCTGCGGGCACCGCGCACGATGACCGCCATCGGGATGACGGACGCCGTCACGGCGACCACGAGCCCCCACAGCAGCGTCCTCCAGAAACCGTCCCCGGACGCCGCGGCCACCGCGAACGGCAGCAAGACCACCCAGACCCACGGCGCCAGCACCTCGGTGGCGCCGCGGGCGACTCCCTTGACCAAATCCCTCAGACCAGCCTGCGATCAGTGGCCCAGCGGGAGAGCTCGTACCGGTTGGAGAGCTGGGTCTTCCGCAGGACGCTCGACACGTGCGTCTCCACCGTCTTCACGCTGATGAACAGCTCGGACGCGATCTCCTTGTAAGCGTAGCCACGCGCGAGCAGCCGCAGGACGTCGCGTTCCCGCGGCGTCAGCAGGTCGAGCTCCGGGTCGCTGATCGGCGCGGCCCCCGGCCGGTCCGCGAACGCGTCGAGCACGAACCCGGCTAGCCGCGGCGAGAACACCGCGTCGCCCTCGCTGACCCGCACCACGGCCCTGACCAGCTCCTGACTGGAGATGGTCTTGGTGACGTAGCCGCGGGCGCCGGCGCGGATCACGTTGATGACGTCCTCCGCCGCGTCGGAGACCGACAGGGCGAGGAACGTGACCTCGGGGATCTTCGTCCGGATCTGCCGCAGCACCTCGGCGCCGCCGCCGTCGGGCATGTGCACGTCCAGCAGCACCACGTCCGGCCGGTGGTGCGCGATCCCCGCCACCGCCTCGCCGACGCTGCCCGCCTCGCCGACCACCTCGACCTCGTCGGTGATGGTGTCGAGCTCGGCACGCACCCCCGCGCGGAACAACGCGTGGTCGTCCACCAGGAACACCCTCACGCTCACGTCCTGGCCTCCGTCTTCCTCGGCATCTCGAGCTGCACCTCGGTCCCCTCTCCCGGAGCCGTGCGCAGTCGCACCTCCCCGCCGTGCCGGTCCATCCTCCCCCGGATGCTGCCCGCGAGGCCATGCCGGTCCTCCGGCACCGCGTCCGGGTCGAAACCCTTGCCGCGGTCGCGCACGAACACCGTCACCTTGTCGGGCTCGACCTCGGCGTAGACGCTGACCTCCCCGACGCCGGCGTGCTTGGCGGCGTTGACCACCGCCTCCTTGGACGCCTGGACCAGGGCGAACATCCCGTCCTCCAGCTCGCAGTCGCCAACCACGACCTGGGAGACGGCGATGGCGAAGGCGTCCTCCACCTCGGCGCACGTCTGCGCGATGGCCACGCTGATGGTCGCCGGCTGCTCCCCCAGCTCGCCCAGGTCACGGCCGTAGAGCCAGCTCCGCAGCTCGCGCTCCTGGCTGCGGGCCAGGCGCTTCACCTCGCGCGGCGACTCGGACTGCTTCTGGATGAGGGCGAGTGTCTGCAGCACGGAGTCGTGCAGGTGGGCGGCGATCTCGGCGCGTTCCTCGGTGCGGATGCGCGCCCGGCGCTCCGCGTCGAGGTCGCGGACCAGCCGCATCCACAACGGCACGGTCAGCACCGCGACGCCGATCAACGTGGCCAGCACGGAGAGCACGACGCTCGAGAGGTTCTGCACGGAGTCGTTCACGACGAGGAACGCGGCGACCCCCGCCACGACCAGCGCCCCGCCCGCTGTCGTCCGCACTATCCCCGCCTTGCCCTGCGAGAACGCCCCGTCCCGCCAGCGGCGTCGCTGGGCCTCGTCGGCCTCGCGCCACACGACCGCGGCGCCCACGAGCGCGACGGCGACCGGGCCGGTGACCCAGCCGCTCCACGTCCCGCCGAGCAGGCCGGTGAACACCGCGACGCCGACGCCCAGAGCGGCGAGGCCGACGGCCTGCTGCCACTCCTTGCGGTCGGCCTCGGTCTCCGGTTCCACCACCGCCGACTGCGGGACGAACATCCAGAACAGCCCATAGGCGATGATCCCGGCGCCGCTGAACGCGGCGAGCACGGCGAAGACCGCGCGCACCCAGAAGACGGGTGCGCCGAGGTGGTCCGCCAGCCCGCTCGCGACGCCCGCGACCACCCGGCCGGTGCGTCGACGGCGCATCGGCTCAATGCGTGCACTCACCGTCCGATCGTCACACGTCGCCGGAGGTTGTTCATCAGGGATGACCCCGGTTCCGCGAATCAGGGCTGGTCCCTGATGTGGTCGCCGGCGCGGAAGCGCAACCTTGTCGTCGTGAGCGGGACTGAGAAGGCAATGCAGGGCGTGGCGGACACGCTCAGAGAGTTCTGGGCCCACCGCCCGGTGCGGCCCCGTGCAGGGCGCAAACTCGGCGGCGTCGCCACCGGGATCGCCCTGCGCTACCGGATCGACCCCGTGATCGCGCGGATCGCGTTCGTCGCGCTCGCGTTGTCCGGTGGTGTCGGTCTGCCGATGTACCTCGCGGGCTGGCTGCTGCTGCCGGAGGAGGGCGACGAGGTGTCGCCGCTCGAGTCGTTGATCGGCAAGGGCACCGGCTCCGCCTCCCCGGCGAAGACGGTGCTGCTGGGTTTCCTGATGTTCCCCGCGCTCGCGTTCACGTTCGGCAGCGGCGGCGGGTTCGAGATCGTGGTGACCATCGCCGCGGCGGTGGCGGGCGTCTACCTGCTGCAGAAGAACCGCGGCCACCTGCAACCGGCCGCGCTCGCCGAGCCCGCGCCCGTGCCCCCGGTGCCGGGGGCACCCGCCTGGGACCCGCTCGGGGCCGCTCCGTTCGCGTGGGACCTGCCGGAGCCGGCACCCGCGCCGCAGCCACCGGCGCCGAGGCGGCGCAGGTCGCGCGTGGGCCTGCTGACGGTGGGGGTGGCGCTGCTCGTGGCCGCCGGGTCCGTGATCGCCGGGGCGTGGGTGCCGTGGTTCACGGTGGCGCACACCGTCGGTCTGCTGCTCGCGGTGCTGGCGGCCGGTCTGCTGGCCGGCTCGTTCGCCGGCGGGGGCCGGGGCCTGGTCTGGCTGCTGATCCCGTTGTCCGTGGTGGGCTTCGGGCTGACCGCCATCGACTTCGACGGCGACCCGACCCGCCTGAGCAATGTCGAGGAGACGCCGAAGACCGTCACCGACGTCCGGGAGCGGTACGAGGCGAGCGTCGGCAGCGTGAAGCTCGACCTCCGCGAGCTGCCGGACGCCGGTGAGGTGAAGACCGCGATCGAGGTCGAGCTCGGCGAGGTGGTCGTGCACGTGCCGAAGAACGCGGACGTGACCTACCGGTGCGAGGCCTCGTCCCTCGGCGAGCTCGACTGCCTCGGCAAGCGGGCGGAGGGCAGCAGGGTGGACGTCGGTGGCAAGGACCTCGGCGAGAACGGCGAGGGTGGCCTGGAGATCGACCTCGACGTGCGGTCGAGCGTCGGAGAGGTGCGGGTGCTCCGTGACTGAGCAGGGAATGCGCAGGCGGATCGACCCCGTGGCGCTGGTCTTCGGGATCGGCGGCGGGCTGATGGCGGCCTACGTGCTGAGCGACGGCGCGTTCCGGTTCGACCTCCGGTGGGCGCTCGGGGGGACGGCGATCCTGGTGGGGGTGGTCCTGCTGAGCAACTCGCTGCGCCGCAGACAGCGCTCCGACTAGCGAGAAGGGCCCCGGTCGGCTGACCGGGGCCCTTCTCGTCGTGTCGCTACTCCCACTCGATGGTGCCCGGCGGCTTGGACGTCACGTCCAGCACCACCCGGTTGACCTCCGCCACCTCGTTGGTGATCCGGGTCGAGATCCGCTCCAGCACCTCGTACGGCAGACGGGTCCAGTCCGCGGTCATCGCGTCCTCCGACGACACCGGTCGCAGCACGACCGGGTGACCGTACGTGCGGCCGTCGCCCTGGACGCCGACGCTGCGGACGTCCGCGAGCAGCACGACCGGGCACTGCCAGATCTGCCGGTCCAGCCCGGCGAGGGTGAGCTCCTCGCGCGCGATGGCGTCGGCCTGGCGCAGCGTGTCCAGGCGGTCCTGGGTGACCTCGCCGATGATCCGAATGCCGAGGCCGGGGCCGGGGAACGGCTGGCGCTGCACGATCGTCTCCGGCAGGCCGAGCTCGGTGCCGACGCGGCGCACCTCGTCCTTGAACAGCGCGCGCAGCGGCTCGACCAGCTCGAACTGCAGGTCGTCCGGCAGGCCGCCGACGTTGTGGTGCGACTTGATGTTCGCGGTGCCCGCGCCGCCGCCGGACTCGACCACGTCCGGGTAGAGCGTGCCCTGGACCAGGAAGCGGTAGTCGCCCTCGGCCTTGAGGTCGCGCTCGGCCTGCTCGAACACGCGGATGAACTCGCGGCCGATGATCTTGCGCTTCTCCTCGGGGTCCGTGACCCCGGCGAGCGCGGTGAGGAACCGCTCGCGGGCGTCGACGGTCACCAGGTTGATGCCCGTGGCGGCCACGTAGTCGCGCTCGACCTGGGCGCGCTCGCCGGAGCGCAGCAGGCCGTGGTCGACGAAGACGCACGTGAGGCGGTCGCCGATCGCGCGCTGCACCAGCGCGGCGGCGACGGCGGAGTCGACGCCGCCGGACAGGCCGCAGATCGCCTTGCCGTCACCGATCTGCTCGCGGATGCGGGCGACCTGCTCGTCCACGATGGACGAGGTGGTCCACTGCGGACGCAGGCCCGCGACGTCGTGCAGGAACCGGCGCAGCACCTCCTGGCCGTGCGGCGAGTGGTGCACCTCCGGGTGGTACTGCACGCCGGCGAAGCGGCGCTCGGTGTCCTCGAACGCGGCGACCGGGGCGCCCTCGCTGGTCGCGGTGACCCGGAAGCCCTCCGGCGCCTTGGTGACGGCGTCGCCGTGGCTCATCCACACCGGGTGGCTCGCGGGCAGCTCCTGGTGCAGCGCGCCGCCCTCGGCCGGCACGCTCAGGTCGGTGCGGCCGTACTCGCGAGTGCCGGTCTGCTCGACCGCGCCGCCCAGTGCGCGCGCCATCGCCTGGAAGCCGTAGCAGATGCCGAAGACCGGGACGCCGGTCTCGAACAGCTTCGGGTCGACCTGCGGCGCGCCGGGCTCGTAGACGCTCGACGGGCCACCGGACAACACGATGGCCAGCGGGTTCTTGTCGAGGATCTCGCCCACCGACGCGGTGTGCGGGACCACCTCGGAGTAGACCTGGGCCTCGCGCACGCGGCGGGCGATCAGCTGCGCGTACTGGGCACCGAAGTCGACGACGAGAACAGGGCGGTTGCTGGTGTCGGACACGCCGCCAAGGATGTCATGCGTGGACGAGGAGCTGCTGACCGGTGGCGGGCTGAACCAGGTGTTCAGGGTGGGTGACGCGGTGCGCAGGCCGGCGGGTCCGTGGGCGCCGCGCGTGCACGAGCTGTTGCGGCACTTGGCTCCGCTGGGGATCGCCCCGGTGCCGCTCGGGCTCGACGAGGAGCACGAGCTGCTGAGCTACCTGCCCGGTGACGTTGGCCACGTGCCTCCTCCGGGTGACGCGGCGCTGGTCGAGTCGGCGGTGCTGCTGCGGAGGCTGCACGACGCGACAGGTCCGCTCACCGACCGGCTCGACGGGTGGCAGCACCCCGCCAGGGAACCCGTCGAGGTGGTGCTGCACGGCGACTTCGCCCCGTACAACACCGTTTACCGAGACGGCGTGCCCACCGGCGTGTTCGACTTCGACAGCGCGCATCCTGGCCCGCGCTGGTGGGACGTGAGCTGGGCGATCATCCAGTTCGTGCTGGCGCTGCCGGACGAGCGGGAACGCCGGACGCGGCTGTTCTGCGACGCGTACGGGTGCGACTACGACGACGATCATGTCCTCACCCGGTTGGCGGACATGATCCGCACGATCCGTGAGCATCCGGCGTTCGTGCTGCAACGCGCCGAACGCCACGACGACTACTACTTGGGACTCATCGAGTACGTGCAGGCCAATAGGGCTTAACGTGGGCGCATGGACGCGTTCACCCCGCAACCCAGGCCGTGCTGGGTCGCCGGCCGCCCCGAGCAGGGCGAGCAGGCGCTGGAGGTCTTCCACCCGTTCGACGGCACCGAGGTCGCCTCGGTCGCCGTGCCGGGCAGGGATCAGGTGGAACGCGCGGTGGCGGCGGCTCACGCGGTGGCGCGCGAGTTCCGGCGCACCCCCGCGCACGTGCGGGCCGCGGCGTTGCAGCACGTCGCCGAGGCGCTGGCGGACCGCGCGGAGGAGATCGCCGAGACGATCACCGCCGAGAACGGCAAACCGCTCAAGTGGGCGGAGATCGAGGTCTCGCGCGCGGTCAGCACGTTCCGGTTCGCCGCGGAGGAGGCGCGCCGGTTCACCGGCGGGCTGCAGCGGCTCGACACCGACGGCAACGGCGTGGGGCGGATGGCGATCGTCCGGCACGTCCCGCGCGGGCCGGTGCTGGCCGTGGCGCCGTTCAACTTCCCGCTGAACCTGGTGGCGCACAAGGTCGCGCCGGCGCTCGCGGTGGGCGCTCCGGTGATCGTGAAGCCCGCTTCCGCGACACCCCTCTCCGCCCTGCTGCTCGGCGAGGTCCTGGCCGAGACCGATCTGCCGGAGGGCGTGTTCTCCGTCCTCCCCGTGCGCGGCGAGGACATGGACGCGCTGGTCCGCGACGAACGCCTGCCCGTCATCTCGTTCACCGGGTCGACCAAGGTCGGCTGGTCGCTGATGGACGCCGCGCCGCGCAAGCACGTCGTGATGGAGCTGGGCAGCAACGCGGCCGCCATCGTCTGTCCCGACTGGACGGACCTCGACCACGCGGCGCAGCGCATCGCGACGTTCGGCAACTACCAGGCGGGGCAGTCGTGCATCGCCGTGCAGCGGGTGATCGTCGACCGCTCGGTGGCCGAGGAGTTCGTGCCGAAGCTCGTGGCGGCCGTGGGGGCGCTGAAGACCGGCGACCCGCACGACCCGGAGGTCGAGGTCGGCCCGCTGATCGACGAGGACAACGCCCGCCGCGTCGAGGAGTGGGTGCACATGGCCGCCGACGCCGGCGCGAAGGTGCTCCTCGGCGGGAAGCGCACCGGGACGACGGTCGAGCCGACCGTGCTCGCCGACGTGCCGTCCGACGCGAAGGTGTGGACCGAGGAGATCTTCGGGCCGGTGGTCGTCGTGTCGGTCGCGGACGGCGTGGCGGACGCGTTCGCGCAGGCCAACGACACCAAGTACGGCTTGCAGGCCGGCGTGTTCACCCGTGACGTGCAGGTGGCGTTCGAGGCCGCCGCCGAGCTGGAGGTCGGCGGCGTGATCATCGGTGACGTGCCCTCCTACCGCGCCGACCAGATGCCCTACGGCGGCGTGAAGGGGTCGGGCACCGGGCGTGAGGGCGTGCGGTCGGCGATGGAGGACTTCACCGAGGAGCGCGTGACGGTCCTGACCGGGATCCAGGTCTAGGCACCGGCGTCCCGCTGGCGCCGTTCGCGCGGCTCCGCCCGGTTCGCCGCGGGGAGGCGGGGTGGCTTCCGCGGAGATCACCAGCCGAGTGCGCGGCGCTTCACCTGATCGTCGCAACGATGTGCGGCAACGTGACCGTCCGGTCTGATCAACCAGCCGTCCCTGGTGCTGAAGCCGGGCCCGGCGGTGCGCGACCCGGCGATCAGCTCGCCGCCGTCGGTGGTCAGCGGGGAGCTCTCGTACGAGAACGGGGTGAAGAGCTTGCCGGAGTCGATGCCCTCACCGGTGTCGAGCGCGCGCTGCCGGTGCGCTCGTTCCGCCGCGGTGCCCGGCACGAGGAACCGCATGGTCTCACCGGTGATGCGGAGGTTCTCGTCGGCGGCGGCACCGCGTTCGGCGTCGTAGGAGGCGAGCAAGTGCGGCCCGGCCTCACCGCGGCGGTCGGCGGCGATCTTCCACGCCGCGTTGTCGGCGTCGCAGATGCCGGAGTTCAGGCCGCGAGCGCCGAACGGGCTCATCACGTGCGCCGCGTCGCCCGCCAGCAGGACCCTGCCGGCGCGCAGGGTGGCCGCACGGCGCTGGTGGAAGCGGTAGGTCGACTGCCAGAGGACCTCGTACGGCCTGTCCCCGACGATCGAGCGGATGTGGGCGTCGGTGAGCTGGACGTCCTCGGCCACCTGCAGGTCGATCCGCCAGACGCCCTCCGGTTGCGGGTGCAGCAACACCTGTCGCGGCCGGGCCGCCTCCTGGCCCGCGTTCCACGGCGGGTCGAAGTAGAAGCGGCGTTCGGGCGTCGCCAGGTCGAGGTCGACGCGGACGTCGGCGATGATGAACCTGTCGTCGAACGACAAGCCCTCGAACGGGATGCCCAGGAGCTGCCTGGCGGTCGAGTGCGCGCCATCCGCGGCGATGCAGTGCGTGGCCCTGATTCCGTCCTGTGTGGACACTCCCTCGTCGTCCAGGGTGAGGCCGGTGAGCGCGTGGCCGTAGCGGAGCTCGATCAGCGGCTCGGCGCGGACCCGTTCGGACAGCAAGTGCTCCACGACGGTCTGCGGGGTGTTCACGAACGGCGGAAAACCGCCTGTGCGCGGGAAGGTGAGGGTCAGCACCTCGCGGTCGCGGTGGAAGGTGCGGCCGGTGTACCAGGTGACGCCGGCGTCGGCGACGGCCTGCCCGACGCCGACCCGTTCCAGGACCTCCAGCACGTCGCGCTGCACGCAGATCGAGCGGCTGCCCGCACGGGCGCGCCGTTCCGCCTTCTCCAGCACGGTGCTCGGCACGCCGGCGCGGGCCAGCAGGAGCGCCGAGGCGAGCCCCACCGGTCCCGCGCCCACGACCAGGACCGTCACTGCAGGGCTTCCCAGACCGCGCGGTCGCGTTCGGCGGTCCAGATCTCGGGCCAGTCCTTGCCGTCGCACTCGTCCCAGTAGCGCTTCACGTCGAACGGCAGGCAGTGCTCGAAGATCGGCCAACGCCCGTAGCGGCCGACGAGCGTCCGGTGCGCCAGCTCGAAGGCCTGCTTGAGCGTGCCACCCTCGGCGTGGACGCCGCCGACCGTGCGGCGCAGCTCGTCGAGGAAGTGCCTGCTCTGGTTGATCGCCGCCTCGACCTCGATGCGGTCGCGCGCGACCTTGCCCCGGCCGCCGACGAGGACCTCGGCGCCCAGCTCCCCGATCCGGTCCAAAGTGGACGTCGCCCACTCGTCGTGGAACGCGTCACCGGTGTAGAGCGCGGCCTGCGACTCGACCAGGTCGCCCGCGAACAGGATGCGCTGCTGCGGCAGCCACGCCACGATGTCGCCCGCGGTGTGCCCGCGCCCCAGGAACTGCAGGACCAGGTCGCCGCGCTCGTCGCCGAGCGGGATCGTCATGCGGTCGGAGAACGTGAGCGTCGGCCACGTCAGCCCGGGGATCTGCCCCGGCCGCTCGAAGAGCCGCGGCATCCGGCCGAGCTCGCTCTCCCAGTCCTGCCGCCCGCGTTCGGCGATCAGCACCCGCGTCATCTCGTGCGCCACGACCTCCTGGGCCTCGAACGCGCTGGCGCCGAGCGTGCGCACGGCGTGGTAGTGGCTCAGCACGAGGTACCTGACCGGCTTCGCGGTGCGTTCGCGCAGCCGCGTGAGCCAGCGGCGCGCGGCCGCGGGGGTGGCCCGCGCCTCGAAGCAGATCAGGAAGTCCTCGGCCTCGACGGCGCCGACGTTGGGGTCACCCTCGGCGGTCAGGGCGTAGACGCCCTCGGCGAGCTCGACGAAGACCTCGTCCTTGGGGGAGAGGTCCTCGCTGGAGGCGAAGGGCTTGGTGGCCATACCTCCACCGTAGCCAAGGACGACCAGCTCAGGAGACCTTCACGATCGGCAACCGCAGCGCGGCCGGAGCCTGCTCGGGAACCGCCGGGTTCTTCGGCTTCGCCGGGTTGATCCTCCGGTACGGCGCGCCCTGCGCGGGCCGCTGGTCCTGCTCGCCCTTGTTCGGCCACAGCGAGAACGCGCGCTCGGCCTGCGCGGTGATCGTGAGCGACGGGTTCACGCCGAGGTTCGCGCTGATCGCCGCACCGTCCACAACGGACAGAGTCGGGTAGTTGAAGACCCGGTGGTAGGGGTCGATCACGCCCTCGTCCTCGTCGGCGGCGATGGCGCAGCCGCCGATGAAGTGCGCGGTCAGCGGGATGTTGAACAGCTCGCCCCACGTGCCGCCCGCCGTGCCGTCGATGTGCTTGGCCGCCAGCAGGTTGGCCTCGTGGCCCGCCGGGATGAACGCCGGGTTCGGCTCGCCGTGGCCCTGCTTGCTGGTGAGCTTGCCGCGCTTGAGGAACGTGGTGATGGAGTTGTCCAGGCTCTGCATCACCAGCAGGATCACCGTCCGCTCGCTCCACCGGTGCACGCTGAGCATCCGCAGCAGCCGCACCGGGTGCCGGACCGCCTGCTTGACGAACTGCAACCACCGCGGCGTGCTCATCGCGCCGTCCGTGGCGAGGGTCTGCAACAGCCCCATGGCGTTGCTGCCCTTGCCGTACCGGACGGGCTCGACGTGCGTGATCTCGTCCGGGTGGATGGAGCTGGTGATCGCGACGCCCCTGGTGAAGTCGTTGCGCGGGTCGACGGTGTGGCGCGCGGCCCCGATGATCGACTCGGAGTTCGTGCGGGTGAGCTCGCCGAGCTTCGCCGAGATCCGGGGCAGGGTGGTCGCCCTCGCCCGGTGCAGGAGCTGCTGCGTGCCCCAGGTGCCGGCGGCGAGCACCACCTGGTCGGCGGTGAAGGTCCTCCTTGCCCTGCCGCCGGTGGCCTTGGTCTGGACGGTCCACCGGCCGCCGCTCTCGTTCAGCCCGGTGACCGTGGTCAGCGGGAAGACCTGCGCGCCCAGCTTCTCCGCGAGGTAGAGGTAGTTCTTGACCAGCGTGTTCTTGGCCCCGACCCGGCAGCCGGACATGCAGCCGCCGCACTCGGTGCACCCGGTGCGCTCCGGCCCGACGCCCCCGAAGTAGGGGTCGGCGGCCTTCTTGCCGGGCTCGCCGAAGAACACGCCGACCGGTGTCGGGTGGTAGCTGTCCTCGACGCCCATGTCCTTCGCGACCTTCTGCATCACGATGTCGCTCGGCGTCGTCGTGGGGTTCGTGACCACGCCCAGCATCCGGCTGGCCTGGTCGTAGAAGGGGTCGAGCTCGTCCTGCCAGTCGGTGATGTGCGCCCACTGCCGGTCTTCGTAGAACGGCTTGAGCGGCCGGTACAGCGTGTTGGCGTACACGAGGCTGCCGCCGCCGACGCCCGACCCGGCGAGCACCATGACGTTGCGCAGCAGGTGGATGCGCTGGATGCCGAAGCACCCGACCTGCGGCGCCCACAGGTAGCGGCGCAGGTTCCAGCTCGTCTTGGCGAACTCGTCGTCGGCGAACCTGCGGCCCGCCTCCAGCACGGCGACGCGGTAGCCCTTCTCGGTCAGGCGGAGCGCGGCCACGCTGCCACCGAACCCGGAGCCGACGATGACGACATCGAAGTTACCGACGAGTTCACCCATGGACCGGAGAGTAGGCGTTACTTCCGGTAACGCCTAGTCCCCGATCGGTTCAGACGGGTGTGCCGAGCTGGAGAACGGGTTCCACAGGTGTCGGCTCAGAGCACCAGGGCCTCGATGACCCACACCATGAACGCCACGGCGAGCGCCGTGATCACCAATCCACCGCAGATGAACAGGATCAGCACCTTCCAGCCGATCCCGTCGTGCTCCTGCTCCTGCGGCCCGTGCTCTTCGATCTCCGGCTCCTCGACCGCGTCCGCGTCGCTGTCACCGAACAAGGCATTCAATTCCACGCTCCAAGGGACGCACTGGGTGATCGATCGGTTGCGAAACCAGGTTTGGACCGTTACGACATGAAAGCAGAAGGGCGCGCCCTCTGCGGGGACGCGCCCTTCGGCGTGGCCGTGCTCAGCCGCGGATCGTCAGGCCGACCTTCTGGAACTCCTTGAGGTCGGAGTAGCCGGTCTTGGCCATGGCCCGCTTGAGCGCGCCGAACAGGTTCGTCACGCCGCGCGGGTCTGCGGACGGGCCGAACAGCAGCTTGCGCAGGTCGAGCTCCTGGTCCACGGCCTCGGCGACGAGGCTGCGCGGCACCGACGGGTGCGCGGACGCGGCCGTCCAGTACAGGCCCTGGCCCGGCGCCTCGGTCGCGGCGGCGAGGGGCTCGCCCAGCATCACCGCGTCGGCGCCGCAGGCGATGGCCTTCGCCACGTCGCCCGAGGTCGTGATGCCGCCGTCGGCGATGACGTGCACGTAGCGGCCGCCGGTCTCGTCGAGGTAGTCGCGGCGCGCGGCCGCGGCGTCGGCGATCGCGGTGGCCATCGGCACGCCGATGCCCAGCACCGAGTCGGTGGTGGTGACGCCGGGCGTGTAGCCGTAGCCGACGATCACACCCGCCGCGCCGGTGCGCATGAGGTGCATGGCGGTGCGGTAGTCGCCGACACCACCGGCGATCACCGGGATGTCGAGGTCCGCGATGAACGACTTCAGGTTCAGCGGCTCACCGCCACGGCTCACGTGCTCGGCCGAGATGATCGTGCCCTGCACGACCAGGATCTCGACGCCCGCGGCCAGCAGGTCCGGCGTGAGCTCCGCGGCGCGCTGCGGGCTGACGCGAACCGCGACGGTGACGCCCGAGTCGCGGATCTGCTTGACCGCCAGGGCGATCAGGTCCATCCGCAGCGGGGCGGCGTGCAGCTCCTGCAGCACCTTCACCGCGGCGGCCGGGTCCTCGCTGTCCTCGGTCGCCTGGACCAGGCGGAACAACGCCTCGTCCACGTCGCCGTGCCGCGCCCAGAGACCCTCGGCGTTGAGCACACCGAGACCACCGAGCTCGCCGACCGCGACCGCCGTGCCCGGCGACACGATGGCGTCGGTCGGGTGGGTGATCAGCGGGATGTCGAAGCGGTAGGCATCGATCTGCCACGTCGTGGAGACGTCCTTCGACGACCTCGTCCGACGCGACGGGATGATCTCGATGTCGTCCAGCTCGTAGGCCCGCCTCGCGGTCCGGCCCATGCCGATCTCGACCAGATCGCGCACCTGGTGTTCCTCTCCTTCGTCCGGGGGTCTGGGGCCGTCCCCCAGAAAGAGCCACGGCGAGCGACCCGGTCCACGACCTCCGCGGACCGGCTCGCCCTGAGCGAGCGCCCGCAGACCCTAACGGGTCGTGTAGTTCGGCGCCTCGACGGTCATCGTGATGTCGTGCGGGTGGCTCTCCTTCAGGCCCGCGGCCGTGATGCGCACGAGCTGCTGGTCCTGCAGCTCGGCGATCGTGCGGGAGCCCGTGTAGCCCATCGCCGCCCGCAGGCCGCCGTTGAGCTGGTGCACGACCTGCGACAGCGGGCCGCGGAACGGCGTGCGGCCCTCGATGCCCTCGGGGACGAGCTTGTCCTCGTTGAGCACGTCGTCCTGGAAGTAGCGGTCCTTCGAGAACGACTTGTTCTCGCCGCGCGACTGCATCGCCGCCAGCGAGCCCATGCCGCGGTAGGTCTTGAACTGCTTGCCGTTGACCAGGATCAGGTCGCCGGGCGCCTCCTGGGTGCCCGCGAGCAGCGAGCCGAGCATCACGGCGGACGCGCCGGCCGCGATGGCCTTCGCGATGTCGCCGGAGTACTGGATGCCGCCGTCGCCGATGACCGGCACGCCGGCCGGGCGGCAGGCGAGCGAGGCCTCGTAGATCGCGGAGATCTGCGGCACGCCGACACCGGCGACGACGCGCGTGGTGCAGATCGAGCCGGGGCCGACGCCGACCTTCACGCCGTCCGCGCCCGCGTCCACCAGCGCCTGGGCGCCGGCCCGCGTCGCGACGTTGCCGCCGACGACGTCCGCGGAGTCGCCGAGCTCCTTCTTGATCCGGGCGACCATCTCCAGCACGCCGCGCGAGTGGCCGTGCGCCGTGTCGACCATCAGCACGTCGACACCCGCCTCGGCCAGCGTCATCGCGCGCACGAACGAGTCCTCGCCCACACCGACGGCCGCGGCGCACAGCAGGCGGCCGTCCGGGTCCTTGGTGGCGTTCGGGTACTGCTCGGTCTTCACGAAGTCCTTGACCGTGATCAGGCCCTTGAGCTTGCCGTCACCGTCGACGATCGGCAGCTTCTCGACCTTGTGGCGGCGCAGCAGCCCCAGCGCGGCCTCGGCCGACACGCCGACCTGCGCGGTGACCAGCGGGCCGTTGGTCATGACCTCGCTCACGCGCTTGCTGTGGTCGAGCTCGAACCGCATGTCGCGGTTCGTGATGATGCCCACCAGCTTGTTGTTCGCGTCGGTCACCGGCACGCCGGAGATGCGGTAGCGGGCGCACAGCGCGTCGACCTCGGCCAGCGTGGCGTCCGGCGAGCAGGTGACCGGGTCGGTGACCATCCCGGCCTCCGACCGCTTGACGGTCTCGGCCTGCCGGGCCTGGTCCTCGATGCTCAGGTTGCGGTGCAGCACGCCGATGCCGCCCTGGCGCGCCATCGAGATGGCCATCCGGCCCTCGGTGACCGTGTCCATCGCGGCGCTGGCCAGCGGGATCTTGAGGGTGATGTTGCGCGAGATCCTGGTGCTCGTGTCGACGCCGCTCGGAACGACGTCCGACTCGGCGGGCAGCAGGAGCACGTCGTCGAAGGTCAGTCCCAGCATGGCGAACTTCTGCGGGACTTCGGCTGACAGCGCCGTGGTGAGCTCGCTGGTCATAGCGGGTGGCTTGCCTTCCGTCGTGCGGTCTGCGCTCCGCTTGGTGCCAGGGGTCCTACAGGTCCGGTTTCTGCAGGCGGAGGCGGTGCTGCCCATGGTATCTGGACGGCTGAGGGGGGACGGCGGGTACCGTGCGGGGTCGTGCCGCACGACGCGTTGCCACCAGACCCCTTCGAAGGGGACCCCGAGGACCCCGCGCTCTCCCTCGGGGAGCCGGACCACGACCACGCCCCGATGGACGAGGACGAACGAGCAGAGCTGGTCAGCGACCTGAGCGACCTCGCCGTCTACCAGGCCCTGCTCGAACACCGCGGAGTGCGCGGCATCGTCGTCGACTGCGGCGAGTGCCAGGAGCCGCACTACCACGACTGGGCGTTGTTGCGAGCCTCACTCGAACAGCTGCTGGCCGACGGCCGCATGAGGCCGCACGAACCGGCCTTCGACCCGGATCCGGGGGCGTACGTCAGCTGGGAGTACTGCCGCGGCTACGCCGACGGGGTGACGGCGACCGAGTCGGCGCGCTGAAGAGTGCCGCCGGACGTGATGAACGCCACCACCCACGCACTGCTGCCTGGCATCCGCAACCTGGGCGATCACATTCCACCTCACGGGTGAACACCGGACCTGTGAACGGCCCCTGACCTCGCGAGGTCAGGGGCCGTTCACATCGCGTCTCAACCGGCTCAGTTCGACCCGGTCTCGGCGGTGGTCTCACCGTTCGGCGCCGGGGCGCCGGAGGCCGGCGAGGAGTTGGGGTCCGGCGGCGGCGGGGGCGGCTCCTCGCGGTCCGAGGTCGGCGGCGGAGGCGGCGGCTCCGAGCTGGCCGACGAGGACGGCTGGGTCGTCACCGGCTCGCTCGACGGCGTCGAGGACGGCTGGGTGGGCTGCGTCGGCTGGGTGGGCTGCGTCACCGGCGGCGGCGTCGTGGCCGGCGGCGTCGTGGTCGAGATGTTGGTGCCGAGCTCCTGCTCGAGCTCCTTGTGCTCTTCCTCGAGCTGCGCCTTGCCGTCGGCCGTCGAGACCGAGCCCAGGCTGGCCTCGACCTTCTCGAGCTTCTCGCGGGCCTCGCTCACCTTGCCCTCGCGCAGCGCCATGCGGGCCGCGTCCAGGTCGGTGTTGATGATGGCCGCCGCCTCGATCGACTTCGCGTGCTCGGAGTAGAGCACCCGCGTGAGACCCCAGAGCGCGTCGCCGGGCTGTGCGTCGCGGGCGACCAGGCTCACGCCGGTGAAGGCGATGGCGAGGACCGCGGCGGCACTAGCCAGCGGGATCAGGAAGCGGTGCCTGCTCACCGGCTGCGGGCGGGCAGCCTGGATCGTGGCGATGGCGGTGTCGGTGTCGACGAGTTCGCCGAACGGCTCCGACTCCACCTCGTTGCGCCACGCGAGCAGCAACGCGTTCAGCTCGTCGTCGACCGGGGAACCGGCCGCGCCCGGGATCGCCGACCCCAGCGCGTCCAGCAACCGGTCATCGGCCTGCACAGCCGAAAGATCGTCTCCGACGGGCTCGTGCGGGGTTCTACCGTCTTCTCCACGCACTTCCTCGTCGTCCTTCCCGTGCTCGTCGGCCACTCAGACCACCTCCTCCGCTGCCAGCGACTTGCGAAGCCGGGCCAGCGCGCGGTGTTGCGCCACCCGGACCGCACCCGGCGTCGAACCGACCGCCTCGGCAGTTTCCTCGGCGGAGAGCCCGACCACCACCCTCAACAGCAAGATCTCCCGCTGCTTGTCCGGCAGGACGCGCAGCAGGACAGCCATCCGGCCGGAGAGCTCCCCCTGCATCGCCCGCTGCTCCGGACCAGCTCCGGTCTCCGGCGCGTCGGGCACCTCGGGAACGGGCTCGGAGCGGTTCCTGGCGGCGGACCGATGTGCGTCAGCGACCTTGTGCGCCGCGATCCCGTACACGAACGCGAGGAAGGGCCGACCCTGGTCGCGGTAGCTGGGCAATGCCGTGAGCACCGCGAGACACACCTCCTGGGCCACATCGTCCGCCGAAGCGAAGCTCCGCTCCTGCCTGCCAACTCTGGCGCGGCAGTACCGCACCACAAGAGGACGAATGGAGGCCAGCAGGCGTTCGATCGCCTGGCGGTCGCCGTCGACGGCCGCGCCCACTTCGGCGTCCAGTCCGTCCCCCAAGTTGGTCATCGCAGACAACAGCCCTGGTGTTACTCGTTGACGTACCGACATGAAACAGCACGAGTCACCCACAGCGACCCGTCACAGCGGTGTCACCGTACCGGTCTTGAGGCCTTCTGTTCATCAACGGGGTATGGACACCCCGCGTCACCAGCCGACGCGCGGAACGACCGCGGCACGGTGACATCGTCACCGAGCCGGGCTACCGCGGCCGAGCCCTCTCACGCCACCGGCCCCGCTTCCCCACATGCGGCATGTGGGGACGCGGGGCCGGTGCGGCGATGCGGACTACTGGACGAGACCGCGCCGGAAGCCGTGCGCGACCGCCTGAGCGCGGTCGCGAACACCGAGCTTGCGGAAGAGACGGCGGGCGTGCGTCTTCACCGTGTCCTCCGACAGGTAGAGCTCGCGGCCGATCTGGCCGTTGCTCTTGCCCTGGCTCATGCCCCGCAGCACCTGCAGCTCGCGTTCGGTGAGCTGCACGCCGGGGTCGGAGGGCTGGCGCGGCGCGGGCACCGAGGTGCTGGCGAGCGTGTGCGCGAGGGCTGCCACAAGCTCGGGACGCGAGGCGTCCCACCTCAGATAACCGCGCGCGCCGCCGGCGATCGCCGCAGCGATGCTGCCGGCGTCGTCGGGTGCCCCGAAGACGATGACGTTTGCCTGCGGATTCGCGGAGACGAGCCGACGGGTGGCTTCCACCCCGGTCGGGACGGCGCGCTGGGTTCCCACCAGGACGACGTCGACCGGCTGCCTTGAAAAGCGAGCCAACAACTCGTCACCGTGCGCTACGCAGTCGATGCGGCTAACCCCGGGGACAGCCGACATCACGCGGGTGAGACCCTCCCGCACACTGCGCCGGTCGTCGCAAATAAGGACCGTGGTCACGGGGACTCCTTTCCTGCAGCCGAGTGACGTTCCATCTCCCCTATCGGACGCCGGCGGCCAAACCTTGACACGATCCGGTGCTTAATCCGTCAAGTAGTTCGCCTGAGGGTCTGCGTTCGGGGGTTCCCCGGAACGGAGCAGCCCGGTCGGGACCCAGGCCGACTCCGCGGCGACCAGCCGGCTGACGGGCTCCGCTCTGCTCAACACGCAGCTCAGAGCTTTCTGCGCCTGGCTCAGGAGACTTGCACGCTCCGTAGTGGCGCGGTCGGCGAGGACGAGGGCGCTCGGCCAGATCAAGGGGAACAACCCCTTTTCTGCACTGTGATTTAGCTCACACTGGACTAGTCGAACGCCTCTTTTCAGGCCGTCGGGTGTCCCCCACACGACCAGAGAGGTGCCCAGAACCAGTGCCGACTTGAGCTCGTGCCGCAGCGCCTTCCGGCGCGCTGCCACGTCGTGCGCGGCTTCGGCGGGAGCCACCGCGGCGTCGGCCCGGCCGGACGCCAGCTCGATCTCCGCGGCCACCCAGCCGCGGCGGACCTCACCCCGCCACGCGCCGGGCGTCCCGGCCAGGGCGAGCAGCCGGCGCGCTTCGTCCAGCCGTCCGGCGCCGAGCGAGTCGGCGGCGAGGCCGAGCAGGGCGTCGGTCCTCGCGCCATCGGCGTCGACGCCGTCCGGGTCGACGCCGTCCGGATCGACGCTGTCCGGGTCGGCTCCACCGCTGGACCGGACGCGCGCGAGCGCCTGCCCGTCGAGCGCGCGGGCGAGGTGGTGCGCGCCGAGCTGGCGGTGGTGCGAGGCACGGGTGGAGAGGGCGAGGGAGGCGATCACCGGGTCGGGATCGTGCCGCAGCGCGTCCAGGACGGTGGCCGCGGCGGCGTAGTGGCCCTGACCGCCGAGCACGACGGCGGCGAGCCAGCGCGGGCGGGGGCAGGCGGCGGACAGCGCCGCCCAGACGTCGAGGTCGGGGGCGTCACCGAAGGCGGCACGGCGTAGCTCGGCTTCCACGGGGAGGAGTCTGCCGTCAGCGGGCGGTCCGCCCGGCGGCGGTGGTCAAGTGGCTGCGGTGGTCAGGTCACCACAGCGGTCAGATCACCACAGCGGACAGGTCACCACGGTCAGCGGTCAGGGTCCGCCCGGCGGTGCTCACCTGACCGCGGTCAGGTGACGGCGGCCTCCACCGCCGCGACCGCGTCCGCGAGGTCCTCCACCCGCTCCGCCGGTGCCGTCACCACGCCGCGCCGCCACCCCGGCCCACCCACGAAGAGGCGCACCTGCTGGCGGGTCCTGGGCAAAGCGGTGATCACCCCCGGATCGGCGTAGCGCGGAAGCTGCGCCCACAGCACCACCGCGGAAGGAGCGGTGCGGCGGATCGCGGCGGAGAGCGCGTCCACCGGCAGCGCCGCCCCGAGCTGCCGGGCGACCACGCCGCGATGCGCCAGTTCGGCGGCCAGCGGATAGAGCGGGAGGTTGTGCCTCTCCTCCGGCATGCACGCCAGCAACACGGGCCGATGGTTGCGCCCGAGAGTGACGAGCGGCGTCGCGCGCACGAACGCCGCGAGCACGCACTCGTTGAGGAGGTGTTCCACCTCCACGCCGGCGCCGGTGAGCTGCCACCGCGCGGCGACGGCCGTCAGGACCGGGCGCACGACCTCGTTCCACGTCGCGATCACCCCGTCGGACGCCAGGGAGTCGGCGAGCATCCCCTGCACGGCGATGGAGTCCATCGCGACCGCCGCCCGGCCGAGCCCGCGCGCCAGGCGGGACGCTCCCGGCATCTTCAGCCCGCGGCCACCACCCGATGGGGCGGCGGGGGCGTCGCCGTGCGTCAGGGACGACTTCGAGCCGAGCGCGAAACGTGCCGCCTCAGCCGAGGAGGCGCCACGTAGTAGTGCGCGCTGCATCAGCTCCAACCGGGCCACGTCGTGCGGCCCGTACTTGCGGTGCCGCCCGACGGTGTGGCCGCTCGGCCCGAGCCCGTAGCGGCGGTCCCAGGTGCGCAGGGTCGCAGGCGCCACGCCGAGCCGCCTGGCCACCGCGGCCACCGAGAGGAGGGGCTCACCCGTGTGACCACCGGCAGGTCCGTGCTCCGGCTGCGTCATCACGGAGCCATCGTGCGTTCACCTCATCCGGGAGGCAACTCCGGGCGGTGAGTGATCGAACACGCGTGCTGTCACCCATCAGTTGATTTGGGTCTTCAGCCTCTTGAACAAGTATTGACGCGGTTCTACGGTGGATCATCGTTAAGCCGAATGGAGCAGTCGTCACGGAGGCGGTCTCATGGCGGACACCCGAAGGCTCCCCGGTCCCAACGCAGATCTGTGGGACTGGCAGATGCGCGGTTCGTGCCGGGGCATGGACAGCGCGTTCTTCTTCCACCCCGACGGCGAGCGGGGTCCGGCGAGAGCGCGGCGGGAAGCGCGCGCCAAGGCTGTCTGCCTCGCCTGCCCGGTGCTGGAGATGTGCCGTCAACACGCCCTGGCGGTGCAGGAACCGTACGGAATCTGGGGTGGGCTCTCGGAATCGGAGCGCGACCACATCATCAAGGCGCGCAAGCGCCAGCTCGCCATCGTCTAGCCGCAAAGAAGAGGGGCGGCACCCAGTCAGGTGCCGCCCCTCTTCGCCAAACTCGAAGCCGAACGCTCAGCTCACGAACGCTCAGGACGCGAGCGCTCAGGACGCGAACACTGAGGTCACGAGCACTCAGCTCACGAGCGGCCAGCTCACGAACGCTCAGGCCATGAGCACCCAGCTCACGAGCACCCAGAGTCGCAGGGTCACGACTTCAAGCCGGTCACCACTTCACCGGTCGCGAGTTCGCGCCGGTCGTCCGGTCACCCGCTCGTGCCGAAATCGGCGAAGCCCATTTCGGCACGAGCGAGTCGGCCGGACGACCGGCTTCCCGGCGAACTCGCCGTCCCGCCGCAGGCGGGACAGAAAACTCAGTGCCCGTGACCGTGCCCGTGGCCGTGACCGGCGGCGGCCGAGGTGGGCTCTTCCGCCTTCTTCTCGACGACGGCGCTCTCGGTCGTGAGCACCATGCGCGCGATCGAGGCGGCGTTGGCGACAGCCGAACGCGTGACCTTGACCGGGTCGATGATGCCCTGCTCCAGCAGGTCGCCGAACTCGAGCGAGGCCGCGTTGATGCCGAAGCCCCAGTCGCCCTCGCGGACCTTGTTCACCACGACAGCGCCTTCGAGGCCCGCGTTCGCGGCGATCCAGAACAGCGGCGCGGACAGGGCCTTCGCGACGAGCGCGACACCCGTGGCCTCGTCACCGGTCAGGTCCAGGCCGCCGTCCAGCACCTTCGAGGCGTGGACCAGCGCGGAACCACCGCCGGGCACGATGCCCTCCTCGACCGCGGCCTTGGTGGCGGCGACCGCGTCCTCGATGCGGTGCTTGCGCTCCTTGAGCTCGGTCTCGGTGGCGGCGCCGACCTTGATCACGGCGATGCCGCCGGAGAGCTTCGCGAGGCGCTCCTGGAGCTTCTCGCGGTCCCAGTCGGAGTCCGTGGCCTCGATCTCGCGGCGCAGCTGCTCCGCGCGGCCGGCGATGTCGGCCTTGGCGCCGCCGCCGTCCACGATCGTGGTGTCGTCCTTGGTCACGACGACGCGGCGGGCGGTGCCCAGCTGGTCGAGCGTGGTCTCGGACAGCTTGAGGCCGATCTCGGCGGAGATCACCTCACCGCCGGTGACGACCGCGAGGTCGTCGAGGAACGCCTTGCGGCGGTCACCGAAGAACGGCGCCTTCACGGCGACGACCTTCAGCGTCTTGCGCACGGCGTTGACCACCAGCGTGGACAGGGCCTCGCCCTCGACGTCCTCGGCGATGATCAGCAGCGGCTTGCCGGTCTCGGCGACCTTCTCGAGGATCGGGAGGACGTCGGCCAGCGCCGAGATCTTCTCGCGGTGCAGCAGGATGCGGACGTCTTCGTAGACGGCCTCCTGCGCCTCGAGGTCGGTCGAGAAGTGCGTCGACACGTAACCCTTGTCGAACTGCACACCCTCGGTGATCACCAGCTCGGTCGCGAGCGTGGACGACTCCTCGACGGTGATGACACCGTCCTCGCCGACGCGCTCGATGGCCTCGCCGAGCAGGGAGCCGATCGACTCGTCCCGTGAGGAGACGGTGCCGACCTGAGCGATGTTCTCGCGGCCCTTGACCGGGGTGGCCTTCGCCTTGAGCGCGTCCACGACGGCGTCGGACGCGGCCTGGATGCCGCGGCCGAGCGCGGTCGGGTTCGCACCCGCGGCGATGTTGCGCAGGCCTTCCTTCACCAGCGCCTGCGCCAGGACGGTGGCGGTGGTGGTGCCGTCACCCGCGACGTCGTTGGTCTTGGTGGCGACGGACTTGGCGAGCTGCGCGCCGAGGTTCTCGAACGCGTCGTCCAGCTCGATCTCGCGGGCGATGGTCACGCCGTCGTTGGTGACGGTCGGGCCGCCGAACTTCTTGTCGAGGACGACGTGGCGCCCGCGCGGCCCAAGGGTGACCTTGACCGTGTCCGCGAGCTTGTTCACGCCGCGCTCGAGAGCCCGACGAGCGTCCTCGTCAAAGCTGATCTGCTTGGGCATTTACCTCAAAGCCTCTCTGGTAGCGAAACGCCCCGGTAGCCCCGGGATGGGGCGCCGGGGCGTCAGGCATGTCAGCCGCAGCGTCTTAGTTGACGACGGCCAGCACGTCGCGGGCGGAGAGGATCAGGTACTCCTCGCCGTTGTACTTGACCTCGGTGCCGCCGTACTTCGAGTAGATGACGACGTCACCGACGGCAACGTCGACCGGGACGCGGTTGCCCTTGTCGTCGATGCGGCCGGGGCCCACCGCGAGGACCTTGCCCTCCTGGGGCTTCTCCTTCGCGGTGTCCGGGATCACGAGGCCGGAGGCGGTGGTCGTCTCGGCCTCGGAAGCCTGGACGACGATCTTGTCCTCGAGCGGCTTGATGTTCACGCTCACCGGGATGACCTCCACGGGTCGTTGGCAGGTTTCGTTGGTACGGCTCCTGCCACCCCGCCGTCGCGGGGGTCGGGGCGGTGCTGGTGCCGTGCAGTTGGCACTCTACCCATGAGAGTGCCAACGCTTCAACGAGGGTCCCGAACCGATCACCCGTCGGGAGCCGTATTACGGGCATGGCCACCTTGACCCGCCGGACGTTGCTGCTCGCCGGCGTGGCCGGAGTCACAGCGCTCTCCGCCGCCGCGTCGGCCCGGCCGACCGACCCTTTCACACTCGGCGTGGCCTCGGGAGACCCCGCGCCGGACGGCGTGGTGCTGTGGACCCGGCTGGCCCGCGAACCGCTCGCCGAGGACGGGATGGGCGGCATGCCGGCGCGCCCGGTCGAGGTGCAGTGGCAGGTCGCCGACGACGAGCGGTTCACCCGGATCGTCCAGCGCGGCTCCACCGCCGCACGACCCGAGGAGGGCCACAGCGTCCACCTGGAGCTCACCGGGCTGGAGCCGGGACGCGAGTACTTCTACCGCTTCAAAGCCCTCAACCACCTCTCGCGGACCGGCCGCACGCGCACGGCGCCTCCTCCGAACGCATTGCAGGTACCGCTGACGATGGCGTTCGCGTCGTGCGCGCAGTACGAGCACGGCTACTTCACGGCGTACCGCAGGCTGGCCGAGGACGAACCCGATCTCGTGCTGCACCTCGGCGACTACACCTACGAGTACGAGAGCGGCGTCCACGTCGCGCCGCAGGGCAACGTCCGGCAGGTCGACGGGCCGACCACCGTGACGCTCGCCGGCTACCGCCGCCGGCAGGCGCAGTACAAGACCGACCCCGACCTGCAGGCCGCGCACGCCGCCGCGCCGTGGGCGGTGGTCTGGGACGACCACGAGATCGACAACAACTGGGCCGGCCTGCTGCCGGACCGGCCGCAGCGCGACTTCCCCGCGCGCAGGGCCGCGGCGATCCAGGCCTACTACGAGAACATGCCCGTGCGCAGGTCGTCGAGGCTGTACCGGCGGATCGGCTGGGGCGAGCTGGCGACGTTCCACCTGCTCGACACCCGGCAGTACCGGACGGACCAGGCGTGCGGGGACGGGCTGCAGCTCTGCCCGGAACGGTTCGATGCCGGACGCACGATGCTCGGCGACGAACAGCGGGAGTGGCTGTTCGACGGGCTCCGCGGCTCGCGGGCGCGCTGGGACGTGCTCGGGCAGCAGGTGTTCTTCTCGCAGTACGACTACATCCCCGGCGAGGTCGACAAGTTCCTCCTGGACGCGTGGGACGGCTACGTGGCGGACCGGGACCGGGTCGTCGCGCGCTTCGCCGACGTGCGCAACCCGGTCGTGCTCACCGGCGACGTCCACGCGGCCTGGGGCGCGGAGGTCAAGCAGCGGTGGGACGACCCGTCGTCGCCGACGCTCGCGACCGAACTGGTGACCACGTCGATCACGGCCGGTGGCGACGGGTCGGAGGAGTACGCCGAGACACCGTCGTGGCTGCGGGAGAACCCGCACGTGAAGTACTTCAACAACCGGCGCGGGTACACGTTGACCAAGTTCACCCCTGATGAACTGCGGGCGGACTTCCGCGGCCTCGACCACGTGTCGCGACCGGGCTCACCGGTCCGCACGAAGGCGTCGTTCGCGGTGGAGGACCGGGTTCCGGGGCTCCACAGGCTTTGAGGAGCGTTCACCCCACCGCCACCCTGGTGCGTGAAGGTCTCAGCATGACTCGAGTGACGCGACGCGCGCTCCTCATCGGAGGACTCGCGCTCACCACCGTCGGCGCGGGGTCCGGCCGGCTGGCCGACCCGTTCACGCTCGGCGTCGCTTCCGGCGACCCGACCTCCGACGGCGTGGTCCTGTGGACGCGCCTGGCGCCCACCCCGCTCGCGGAGGACGGCACGGGCGGCATGCCGTCCCGCGTCGTCGAGGTGCGGTGGGAGGTCGCGCTGGACGAGCGGTTCCGGCTCGTCGTCCGGCGCGGCACCTCCTACGCACGGCCCGAGGAAGGCCACAGCGTCCACGTCGACGTGCGCGGTCTTCTGCCCGGCCGGGAGTACTTCTACCGCTTCTCCGCCGAGGGCCACCTCTCGCGGGTCGGCCGCACGCGGACGGCGTTGGCGCCGTGGGCGTTGGGCAGCGGGCTCACGATGGCGTTCGCCTCCTGCTCGCAGTTCGAGCACGGCTACTTCACCGCCTACCGCCGGCTCGCCGAGGACCAGCCGGACCTGGTGCTGCACCTCGGCGACTACACCTACGAGTACACGAAGGGCACCTACGTGGCGCCGGGTGGCAACCCGCGCGACCACGAGGGCCCGGAAACCGAGACGCTCGCGAACTACCGGCAACGGCACGCGCAGTACAAGACCGACCCCGACCTCCAAGAGGCGCACGCCGTGGCGCCGTGGTCGGTCGTGTGGGACGACCACGAGGTCGACAATAACTGGGCGGACGAGGTCTACGAGAAGCCGGAGATCCCGCAGCCCGGCTTCCTGGCGCGGCGGGCGGCGGCGTTCCAGGCCTACTACGAGAACATGCCGATCAGGAACAAGCCCAACGGCATCGACCTGCAGCTCTACCGGCGGGTCCAGTGGGGTGGCCTGGCGAGCTTCCACCTGCTCGACACCCGCCAGTACCGCGACGACCAGCTGTGCGGCGACGGCCTGAAGGCGTGCCCCGAACGGCTGGAGCCGACGCGCACGATCACCGGTGCGGCTCAGGAGAAGTGGCTGCTGGACGGTCTTCGACGTTCACGCGCGCGTTGGGACGTTCTCGGGCAGCAGGTGTTCTTCTCGCAGCTCGACCTCACGCCCGGTGCCGGCGAGACCAACAACATGGACGCGTGGGACGGCTACGCCGCGAACCGCGACCGTGTGGTTGCCGGGTTCTCCCACACGCGCAACACCGTCGTGCTCACCGGTGACGTGCACGCGGCGTGGGCGGCCGAGGTCAAGGAACGCTGGAACGACCCGGCTTCGCGCACGGTCGCGACCGAGCTGGTGTCGACGTCGGTCACGTCCGGCGGTGACGGCTCGGAGACCCGCCCGGAGATTCCGGCGGTGCTGGCGGAGAACCCGCACGTGAAGTACTTCAACAACCGGCGCGGGTACGTGCGCACCCGCTTCACCGCACGCGAGGTGCGCGCGGACTTCCGCGCTGTCGACTACGTGCGGACGCCCGGTGCCCCGGTCACCACGAAGGCCAGCTTCGTGATCGAGGACCGCAACCCCGGCCTCAACCGCGTCCACTGACCACACATTCCGCATCCTGGAAGCCACGCGGGGGCCCCGCGTTACCCGTAGGGGAACGCGGGGCCCCCGCGTGGCATGAATCAGAGCGCGTGAATCAAAGGATTTGCACGGTCCCGACCGGGAGGCCGGGGACGGTGGAGAGGTCCATCGGGGACGGCTTGGCGCCCGCCGCGACGAGGTGGGCGCCAAGCGCCGCGATCATCGCGCCGTTGTCCGTGCACAGGCGCGGGCGGGGCACGCGGAGCTCGATGCCCGCCTCGGCGCACCGCTCGGCGGCGAGACCGCTCAACCGCGAGTTCGCCGCCACACCGCCGGAGATCACCAGCGTGCCCACGTCCAAGTCCTTCGCGGCCCGGATCGCCTTGGCGGTCAGCACGTCGGCGACGGCCTCCTGGAACGACGCGGCGACGTCGGCCAGCGGGATCTCCTCGCCGGCGCGCTCGGCACGTTCGACCCAGCGGGCGACGGAGGTCTTCAGGCCGGAGAACGAGAAGTCGTACTTCGCGTCGCGCGGGCCGGTGAGACCGCGCGGGAACGCGATCGCGCACCCGTTGCCCTGCTTCGCGAGCTTGTCGATGGGCGGGCCACCGGGGTAGGGCAGGTCGAGCAGCCTCGCGACCTTGTCGTAGGCCTCGCCGGCCGCGTCGTCCACGGTGGAGCCGATCTCGGTGATCGAGCCGGCCAGACCCCCCTCGACGAGCAGCAGCTGGGAGTGGCCGCCGGAGACCAGCAACGCGAGGCAGCGCTGCGGCAGCGGGCCGTGCTGCAGCGTGTCCGCGGCCACGTGACCGGCCAGGTGGTTCACGCCGTAGAGCGGCTTGCCGAGCGCGGCCGCGTACGCCTTCGCCGCCGACACCCCGACCAGCAGCGCACCGGCGAGCCCCGGCCCGGCGGTGACGGCGATCGAGTGGAGCTGGGACAGCTCGACCTTCGCGGTGTCGAGCGCTCGGCGCAGGGTCGGGACCAGGGCCTCGAGGTGGGCGCGGGAGGCGACCTCCGGCACGACGCCGCCGAAGCGGGCGTGTTCCTCGACGCTGGAGGCGACCTCGTCGGCGAGCAGTTCGAGCGAGCCGTCCTGGCCGAGGCGGACGATGCCGAAGCCCGTCTCGTCGCACGAGCTCTCGATGCCGAGAATCAACCGGTCAGACACTTTGAGCAGGCCTTCCCATCGTGTACGCGTCGGCACCCGACGGCTGGTAGTAGCGGCGGCGCAGGCCGAGGTGCTCGAAACCGTGCGCCAGGTAGAGGGCGATCGCGGGCTCGTTGTCCGTGCGGACCTCGAGGTAGACCGGCACGTTGATCTCGTCGACGCGCGCCAGCAGGTCCTTCAGCAGCATCTTGCCGACGCCCCTGCCCTGCCAGTGCCGGACGACGGCGATCGTGTGCACGCTGGCCTCGTACTCCGAGGCGGCGAGCCCGGCGTAACCGATGAGGTCGTCGTCGGCGTACGCGCCGACGTAGTAGTTGCCGTTGTCGAGCTCGCTGCGGAACGCGTTCTCGCTCCACGGGTCGTCACCGGGGAACAGCGACAGCTCGATCTCGTGGCACCTCGGCACGTCGGCGTGCCGCAGCGGCGCGAGCGTGACGGTGCCGGTGGTCATGCCCTGGTCACCCGCTTGCGCCCGGTCGGCTCGACGGCGTCCGGGCGGCGCAGGTAGAGCGGGGTGAGCGCGGCGGGCCGGGCCTTGGCGAGCACCTCGGCGGCCGCGACGGCGACCAGGCCCTCCGGGCTCGGGTGCCGGGCGCTCAGCAGCTCGAGGCCCAGGACCTCCCGGTAGAGCTCGGCGCCCTCACCGGTGGCCTGGTGCACGCCCAGGGCCGGCAGCTTCTCCGCGAGGTCCTGCGGGCGCTCCACGTGCGGCCCGTCCGTGCGGCGACCGGCGGCGTCGTAGGCGGCCCAGTAGACCTCCTTGCGCCGCGCGTCGGTCGCGACGAGCAGCGGGTGGCCGCTGGCGGCGTCCCTGGCGATCGCGTCCGTCGTGGCGACCGGGTAGACCGGGCGGTTCAGCGCCTGGCCGAGCGCGGCGGCCGTGGCGAGACCGACGCGCAGGCCGGTGAACGGGCCGGGGCCCGCGCCCACGACGATCGCGTCGAGGTCGGCGAAGGTCCTGCCCGCCTCTTCCAGCGAGTCGCTGATGTGCGGGGTGAGCAGCTCGCCGTGCGCCTTGGCGTTGAGCGTCACCCGCTTCGCGAGCAGGCGCGGCGGCGAGTCGGGCGCGAGTTCGACCACACCGGCGGTGACTGCGGGGGTGGCCGTGTCGACGGCGAGCACTAGCACGATTGTCCAGAGTAGTACGAGGTCCCACTGGTGCTCCGGTCACCTCTCGCCGTGGCCGAACCCACACTTCCGATGCGTCTTCGAGGCACTCGTACGACGCTGGGCGCATGTTCGCTGAACCGAGTGACCGCGAGGCCCTCCGCTTCGGGGACGTGTCGCTGACCCACGCCGAACTGCACCGGGCCGCCGGCACCCTGGCCAAGCGGCTGGCAGGTCTTACACGTGTGGCCGTCTGGGCGACCTCGACACCGCAGACCTGCGTCGCGGTGGTGGCCGGGCTCCTGGCGGGCGTGGCGGTCGTGCCGCTCAACCCCAAGATCGGCGAACGGGAGCTCGGGCACATCATGGCCGACAGCCGGCCCGACCTGGTGCTCAGGGACGAACCGATCGTGTTCGGCGAACCGGGTGAGTTCGCCGAGCCCGGCCCCGAGACGCCCGCGCTGGTCATCTACACCTCCGGCACGACCGGCCCGCCGAAGGGCGTCGTGCTGCCCCGCCGGGCGCTGACCTCCAACATCGACGCGCTCGCCGCGGCGTGGCGCTGGACCGGCGACGACGTGCTGGTGCACGGGCTGCCGCTGTTCCACGTGCACGGCCTGGGCATCGGCGTCCTCGGCCCGCTGCGGCTCGGTGGTTCGGTGCGGCACGTGAAGTTCTCGCCGCAGGCCATCGGCCACGAGCTCGCCACCGGCGCCACGATGGTGTTCGGCGTCCCGACGATGTACCACCGGATCGCCGAGGCCGTCGAGGCCGACGCCGCCCTGGCCGACCGGTTCCGCGCGGCGCGGCTGCTGGTGTCGGGGTCGGCGGCGCTGCCGGCGAGCGACCACGGGCGGATCGCGAAGGCCACCGGGCAGGGCATCGTCGAGCGCTACGGCATGAGCGAGACGCTGATGAACGTCAGCGTCCGGTTCGACGGCGACCGCAGGCCGGGCGCGGTCGGCCTGCCGGTGGACGGCGTCGAGGTCCGGGTGGTCGACGAACGGGGCACCGATGTGGGCACGGGCGCGATCGGCGAGATCGAGGTGCGCGGGCCGAACCTGTTCCTGGAGTACCTCAACCGGCCCGACGCGACGGAGCAGGCGTTCCGGGACGGCTGGTTCCGCACCGGCGACATGGCGGTGCGCGATCCCGACGGCTACCTCCGCATCGTCGGGCGCAGGGCCACCGACCTCATCAAGAGCGGTGGCTACAAGATCGGCGCGGGCGAGATCGAGAACGCCCTGCTGGAGCACCCGTCGGTGGCCGAGGTGGCGGTGACGGGTGAGCCGGACGACGACCTGGGCGAGCGGATCGTGGCCTGGGTGGTGCCGGCGGGCGAGCCGCCGGCGCCCGAGGAGCTGAGCGGCCACGTGGCGAAGCTGTTGTCACCGCACAAGCGGCCACGGGTCGTGCGCTACCTGGACTCCCTGCCGCGCAACGAGATGGGCAAGGTCCTCAAGCGCGAGCTGCGGTGCTGAGAGCACGATCAGCGGGCCGGGTCCCCGCCGCAGCCGGCCGGGGACGGCGAGTGGTCGACCGTGAAGATCTCCAGCGGGCCGTTCCACCGCTGCGGCGGCGGGCAGGCGTCGTCCGCGACGCTGATGTCGGCGTCGCGGAGGCCGGCCGGGGCGTCGCCGCACGAGGTGTAGCCGGGCGCGTGCCCCTCGTGCAGCAGTGCGAGGGGACCGTTCCAGTGCCACGGCGCGGCGCACAGGCCGTCCGCGACGCCGGTGCCGGAGCGGTCCTCGTCGCTCGCGGCGGCGAGGACGGCTCCACCGGCGACGGCGGTCGCGAGGAGCGTCTTCTTGATCATGTGAACGTCATCGGCCCGGCGCGCGCCGTCCTTGACGGGCTTCACTCCCCCGCGCCCGGAACCGTCACACCGGCAGGGTACGAGCCGCCCACTGCCCGTGCGGGATGAGCTGAGCAGTGCGGACGTCGTCGGTCCCGCGGTCGAGGCGGATCAGCAGATGGTCCTCGTTGAGGCGCTCCGCGACACCCTCGCCCCACTCGACGGCCACCACGGCGTCGACCAGTTCGGTGTCCAGGTCGAGGTCGTCCAGCTCGTCGAGGTGCCCGCCGAGCCGGTAGGCGTCGACGTGCACGAGCCGCACGCCCCTGCCGCCCTCGGCCGGCTCGTGGACGCGGGCGACGACGAACGTCGGCGAGGACACCCGGCCCTGCACGCCGAGTCCGCGCGCCAGACCGCGCACCAGGGCCGTCTTCCCCGCGCCCAACGGTCCCGCGAGCAGCAGCAGGTCGCCCGCCCGCACGACTTCACCCAGCTTGCGGCCGAACTCCTCGGTGTCCTCCACCAGGGGCAGTTCGACGGTCTTCACGCTCGCCGCCACCACTTCTTCCGACTCTCTCCGCGATCGGCCGCGCAGCGTTCGACGAGCGCGACCAGGTGGTCGTTGACCAGATCAGCCTGCTCCATCATCACCATGTGCCCGGCACCGGGGGCCCGGACGAGGGTGGCGTGCGGCATCTCCTCGGCCATCCGCTCGGCGTGCGAGAACGGCGTGAGCTTGTCCGCGTCGCCGCTCAGGATGAGCACCTCGCAGTGCCGCAGCCCGGCCAGCGCCTTGTAGCGGTCGTGCGTGCCGAGCGTCTCCAGGAACTCGGTGAGCACCTTCACCGTCGTTCCGCCGATCATCTTCTCCATCAGGTCCACCAGCGACGGCGCCACCTTGCGGTTGCCGAACGCCAGCGCGCGGATGCCGCTCCACGTCAGGGTCTTCGCGCTTCTGCGCACCCACTCGACCAGGCCGGGCTGCACGCTTGCGAGCCGGCCGACGCCGAGCGTCACCGGGTTGTACCGCGACAGCACGGACTTCGGCAGCCCCGCGCCACCGACCGCGCCCGCGGCCGTGCCGACCAGCGCGACGCCGCGCACGCGTTCGGCGAAGAGCTCCGGCTGCTTCTCGGCCAGCGCCATGATCGTCATGCCGCCCATCGAGTGACCGACGAGCACGAGCGGCCCCTCCGGCACGACCGAGCGGATCACCGCGTCCAGGTCGAGGGCGAGCTGGTCGATGGTGCTGCCCTCGGCAGAGGACCGCCCGGACCGGCCGTGGCTGCGCTGGTCGTAGAGCACCTGGTGCACCCGCGGGTCGAGCAGCTCCGCGAGGTCGCGGCGCTGGAAGTGCCAGCAGCGGCGGTCCAGCGCGAACCCGTGCACCAGCACGACGGTGATGTCCGCCTCGCCGCCGTCAGCGGGGTCGACCTCCTCGACCGAGAGCGGCACGCCGTCGTCCGCGGCCACCGTCGACTCGCGGTCGGGCCGCAGCTCGCCCAGCGGCTCGTCGGCGAGGCCGTCGGAGGTGGTCTTGCGCTCGTGCGACACCTTCGCGGTCTGCGCCACGGCCGCGCCGGCGACGGCGGCACCGAGCGCGCCACCGACCCACCCGACGACCTTCCACACCGGCTTCACGTGTAGCTCCTCCGCACCCGCGGCCGGTACATCCCGCACACGATCTCGTAGTCGATCGTCCCGGTCAGCTCCGCCCACTCGGTCGCCGTCGGCTCCCCCCGGCTCCCGTCGCCGAACAGCAGGACCTCCGCACCCTCGCGAACCTCGTCGTTCCCGCAGTCCACCACGATCTGGTCCATGCAGACACGGCCGACCACCGGACGGCGCTCGCCCTCCAGCAGCACCTCCATCCGGCCGGAGAGCGCCCTCGGGACACCGTCCGCGTACCCGGCCGGCACCAGTGCCAGCGTCGTGTCCTCCGGCGCTGTCCATGTCATCCCGTAAGAGACCGACTCACCGGCTGGGATGCGTTTCGTGAGCGCCACGTGCGACCGGAAGCTCATGACCGGCCTGAGGTCGTGCTCGGTCGGCACCGGGTTCAGCCCGTAGACGGCGATGCCGGGCCGGACGACGTCGAAGTGCAGGTCGGGCCTCGTCAGCAGGGCCGCGGAGTTGGCGATGTGCCGCATCGGGTCGAGGCCCGCCGCCCTGGCCACCTCGTAGGCATCGTCGAACCGCTTGGCCTGCAGGTCGATCGACGGGTGCCCGATCTCGTCCGCGCAGGCGAGGTGCGACCAGATGGCCACCACCTCGTGCCCCTTCGCGGCCTCGACCAGCCGCGGCCATTCCTCCGGCCGGCACCCGTTGCGGCTCAGGCCCGTGTCGATCTTCAGGTGGAGCCGCGGCCGCGCGTCGGCCTCCTCCGCCGCCTCCTCGACCCTGCGCAGGCCGGACAGGGAGGACACCGACATGTCGACGTCGGCCGCGATGCCGGCGGCGAGGTCCTCGTCCGGAGCGTCGAGCCAGGCGAGGATCGGCGCCTGGATGCCCGCCTGGCGCAGGGCCAGGGCTTCCTGCGTCGAGCACGAGCCGAGCCAGGTGGCGCCGGCTTCCAGTGCCGCGCGCGCGACCTCCACCGCGCCGTGGCCGTACCCGTCCGCCTTGACGACGGCCATCGTCTCGGCGCGGGGAGCGAGGCCGGCGAGCAGCGCGACGTTGTGCCGCAGCGCGCCGAGGTCGACGACTACTTCTGAACGGGCCATAACCTGCTAATCGTGCCATGAGCTCGCAGCTCACAGGTGTGAGCGAGCGCTCACAGCCTCCTGATCGCGTCCGGAATCGCGCTCATCAGACCGGACGCGGGCACCGGGGCACCGTTCGCGGCCAGCTCCGCCGCCAGCACGTGCACGTGCGCCGCGTACCCCGCCGCCAGGAACGGGTCCAGGCCGCTCGCGAGCAGCGCGCCGATCATCCCGGACAGCACGTCGCCCGAACCGGCCGTCGCGGGCCAGGACGAGGTGGCCGAGTTGACCAGCGCCCGCCCGTCCGGCGCGGCGACGACGGTCCGGTGGCCCTTGAGCAGCACCACGGCGTCGAACCGCTGAGCCGCCTTGCGGGCCGCGGCGACGCGGTCGGGCCCGACCGGACCGGCCAGCCGTTCGAACTCGCGGTCGTGCGGGGTGAGCACCAGGGCGGAGTCGGGGTCACGGGCGTCCCACAGCTCGGGGTGCCCTGCCAGCAGCGTGATGGCGTCCGCGTCGGCGATCACCGGCACGTTCGCGTCCAGCACGAACCGCAGCACCTCGGCCGACGAGCTGCCCGTGCCCATGCCGGGGCCGACGACCCACGCCTGGACGCGGCCGGCGTCGGTGATCGAGCCGGTGCAGATCGCCTCGGGCCAGCGGGCGCGGATCGCGTCGGCCGCGGGACCGGCGTAGCGGACCATGCCCGAGGTCGCGAGCACGGCGGCACCGGTGGACAGCACCGCGGCGCCGGGGTAGGTCGTGCCGCCGGCCGCGACACCCGTGACGCCCTGCGTGTACTTGTCGTCGCGCGGTCCCGGCAGCGGCCAGGCGATGTCGGAGCGGTCCAGCAGCACGAAGTCGGGGTCGGTGGGCCGCAGGCCGATGTCGACGAGGTGCACCTCGCCGCAGTCCGCCAGCGCGTGCACGGGTTTGAGGCAGCCGAACGTGACGGTCGTGTGGGCGCGGACGTGCGGACCGGCGATCTCGCCGGTGTCCGGGTCGATGCCGGACGGCAGGTCGACCGCGAGGACCGGGGCCGTCACCCGCTCGACGAGCGCGGCGGCGTCCGGGCGGAGCGGACCGCGCGCGGACAGCCCGACGATGCCGTCGATCACCAGGTCGGGGGTGCCGACCTCGTCGGCGATCCGGCCGCCGGCGCGCCGGAACGCCGCCAGCCCCTCGGCGTGCGCCTTGGCGGGGTTGAGCAGCACGGCGGACACCGCGACCCCGCGCCGGCGCAGGAAGTAGCCGGCCCACAGGGCGTCGCCGCCGTTGTTGCCCGCACCGACGAGCAGCGTCACCCGGCGGCGTCCGGCCAGGAGCCGGAGGGCGTGGGTGGCCACACCGAACGCGGCCCTGCGCATCAGCGAGCCCGGCGGGACGACCGCCATGAGCTCCTCTTCAGCGGATTTGACGCGTTCGGTGTGCCAGACGCCTCTCACAACTCCCCTTCGCCCTCCGGGGTCACCTACTCGACCGTAACGGACTTCGCCAGGTTGCGAGGCTTGTCCACGTCGTAGCCGCGGCTGCGCGCGATCTCGGCCGCGAGCACCTGCAGCGGCACCGTCGAGATGAGCGGCTGCAACAGCGTCGGGACGGCCGGGATCTCGATCAGGTGGTCGGCGAACGGGCGCACGGTCTCGTCGCCCTCCTCGGCGATCACGATCGTGCGGGCGCCGCGGGCCTGGATCTCGCTGATGTTCGACACCAGCTTCGAGTGCAGGACGGCGCGGCCCTTCGGCGACGGCATGACCACGACGACCGGGAGGTCCTCCTCGATCAGCGCGATCGGGCCGTGCTTGAGCTCGCCCGCCGCGAAGCCCTCGGCGTGCATGTAGGCGAGCTCCTTGAGCTTGAGCGCGCCCTCCAGGGCCACCGGGTAGCCGACGTGGCGGCCGAGGAACAGCACCGCCTTCGAGTCGGCGAGCTCGCGGCCGAGAGCGCGGACCTGCTCGACGGTGCCGAGCACGCGCTGCACGGCGGCGGGCATGGCCTCCAGCTCGTGGAACTCGCGGGCCACCTCGTCCGGGTACTTGGTGCCGCGGGCCTGCGCCAGGGCCAGGCCGACGAGGTAGTTCGCGGCGATCTGGGCGAGGAACGCCTTCGTCGACGCGACACCGATCTCCGGACCGGCGTGCGTGTAGAGGACGGCGTCGGACTCGCGCGGGATCTGCGCGCCGTTGGTGTTGCAGACGGCCAGGACGCGGGCCTTCTGCGCGCGGGCGTGGCGCACGGCCTCCAGCGTGTCCGCGGTCTCGCCGGACTGCGACACGGCGACGACGAGCGTGTCGCGGTCGAGCACCGGGTCGCGGTAGCGGAACTCCGAGGCGAGCTCGACCTCGACGGGCAGGCGGGTCCAGTGCTCGATCGCGTACTTCGCGACGAGGCCGGAGTGGTAGGCGGAGCCGCAGGCGACGACGAAGACCTTGTCGACGTCGCGCAGGTCCTGGTCGGACAGGCGCTGCTCGTCGAGGACGATCCGGCCGTTCGCGAAGTGGCCGCGCAGCGTGTTGGCCAGCGCCTCCGGCTGCTCCTCGATCTCCTTGAGCATGAAGTACTCGTGGCCGCCCTTCTCGGCGGCGCTGAGGTCCCAGTTCACCGTGAACGGCTTGGCCTCTGCCTGCTCGCCGTCGAAGTCGGTGACCTGGTAGCCGTCGCGGCTGATCACGACCATCTGGTCCTGACCGAGCTCGACGGCCTCCTTGGTGTGCGCGATGAACGCGGCGACGTCGCTCGCGACGAAGTACTCGTCCTGGCCGACGCCGACGACCAGCGGCGAGTTGCGCCGCGCGGCCACGACCTGGTCGGGCTCGTCGGCGTGCGTGATCACGAGCGTGAACGCGCCTTCGAGCCGCCGCGCGACCTTGCGCACGCTGGCGGGCAGGTCGCCCTTCGTGTCGCCCTCGCCGTACGCGAACGCCACGAGGTGCGCGACCGTCTCGGTGTCGGTGTCGGACGCCATCTCGACGCCGAGGCCTTCGAGCTCGGCGCGCAGCGCGAGGAAGTTCTCGATGATCCCGTTGTGCACCACGGCGACGCGGTTCGACGCGTCGCGGTGCGGGTGCGAGTTGCGGTCGATCGGCGCGCCGTGCGTCGCCCACCGCGTGTGGCCCATGCCGACGGTGCCCGCGAAGTTGTCGCGGCCCACCTCGTCGAGCCTCGCCTCCAGGTTCTGCAGCCGGCCCGCCTTGCGCTCGACGGCGAGGTCGCCGCCCGCGACGACCGCGACGCCCGCCGAGTCGTAACCCCGGTACTCGAGCCGCCTCAGCCCGTCCAGCACGACGTCGAGCGCCGACTGGTGACCCACGTATCCCACGATTCCGCACACGCAAAACAGACTAGCTAGACCACGCCGCTAACCCTAACGAGTGATGACGCTCCGTTACCGCAGGTCAGGGACATTTTTGGTGTAGACCAATCTCGGGTGTGGTGGGGGCGACAGGATCGACTACGGTGCACGCATGGCTCGCCGCGTGATCACGCTGACCGCGAAACAGGCCCTCGAGCAGCTCAGCAGGCCCGGTCCGCACCCCGTGCTGCGCGGCGACCTCGCGCTCGTCGGCCTGCCGGGCGCGATCTTCACCCCGCGGTCCGGTCTCGGCCTGCCCGCCGTCGCGTTCGGACACGGCTGGATGCAGCCCGTCCGCCGCTACCACGGCCTTTTGCGGCACCTGGCATCGTGGGGCGTGGTCGCCGCCGCCCCTGCCGTCGAGCGCGGCCCGCTGCTGTCGGCCCGCGTGCTCGCGGCGAACCTCCTGACCACTTTGGACATCTCCACCGGTGTGCGGCTGGGTTCCGGCGAGATCAGCGTCGACCCGGCCCGCGTCGCCCTGGCTGGCCACTCGATGGGCGGTGGCGCGGCCGTGCTGGCGGCGTCGGAGACCGACCGCGTCCGCGCCGTTGTGACTTTGGCCGCAACGGAGACGCGCCCGTCCGCCCTGGACGCCGCCCGCGAGGTCCGCGCGCCCGGACTGCACCTCGCCGCGGGCGAGGACCGCATCGCACCGCCGGTCGGCCACGCCGAGGCCATCGCGCAGGCCTGGGGCGGACCGGTGCAGTTCCGGTTGCTGCCCAAGGCATCGCACCTCGGCTTCACCGAGGGACGGCACTGGAGCGAGCTGGTGCTGGACGGTCACGCCGAGCGGGGCTCGCACAAGATCGGCCGCGCGTTCGCGACCGCGTTCCTGCTGCGCGTGCTGACCGGTGAGCGCGCGTACGACGAGCTGCTCGACACCGACCTGAAGACCGCGAACCTGGTCTTCCAGCGGGAAGCGCTGCGCACCCGCTAGGTTGCTCGGCGTGATGCCGAATCAGGGTTGGCAGCAACAACAACCGCAGCAGCAGTGGGGCCCGCCCCCTGCGCCGCCGAAGCGCGGCAGCTTCGCGATGGCCGTCGCCGTCGCCGTGGCCGCGTTCGGAGTCGCCGTGTACTGGGCGATCCTCGGGGTCATGAGGATCATCATCAAACGCCCGCACCAGTCGGAGCCGGACGTCGTCGCGCGCCTGCTGGCGCAGACCGGCGGCAACGGCGACCTGCTGGCCCCGCTGAGCATCGCCGACATGGTGCTCAAGCTGCTCGCGGCGGTGGTGCTGGTGTTCGGCGCGTTGCTGATCGTCCTGCGCAAGGTGCCCGGCGCGTTCCTCGTCGCCGGTGCCGTCCTGCTGGGGATCCTCGCCGCGGCCTGCCACTTCTTCTACTACGACCAGATCGGCTGGAGCGGCACCAGCGACACCTACGTCGTCGCCGCCCTCACCCTCGTCGTCGGCGTGGCCGCGATCCTGCCACCGGTGACCAACGCGCTCCAGCCCGCCGCGCAGCCGCAGTTCGGCCACCCCCAGGGCGGCCATCCCCAGTTCGGCAACCCCGGCGCGCAGCCGCAGTTCCCGCAGCAGCCCCAGTTCCCGCAGCAGTTCCCGCCGCAGCAGCCGCCACCCGGCCACGGGCCTGCTCAGGGACCGCCGCCGCCCGGTTACGGTCCGCCCCGCTGAACGACGAACGCCCCGGGTCCGCGTGGACCCGGGGCGTTCGTCGTTCAGCGTCAGGAAAGCCAGCTCTGGTTGCTCAGGTCGTCGTCATCGTCGACCGGCGGCCGCGGGCGACGAGGCGCGGGAGGCTGGCGGACCGGCGGCGGGGGCGCCACCGGCTGCGCGACGGCCGGGGGCTGGCGCACCTGCGGCTGCACCGGCTCCTGCCGGCCGCGCATGAAGGCCTCCGACTGGGCGCGCATCTCGCGCTCCTGCCGTTCCTTCTCGATCTGCGCGATCTCCTCGGCGAGGTCGTCGTGCGGACTGGCGGTCTCGTCCTCCAGCCCGAACGAGAGCTCCTTGCCGCGGTCCTTCTGCTGGCCCTCGCCTCGCTGGGTGCGGGCCATCTCGCGGAGCCGCTCGGTGAGCCGCTGCTTGCGGTCGGCGAACTTGTCGTGGCTCTCCTGCGTCGCCTTCGTCGACTCGTCGAACTTCTGCCTGGCGTCGGCCATGCGCGAGGAGTGCTCCGACCTGATGCCGGACAGCTTCGCCTTGAACGCGGTGAGGTCGAGATCGCTCACCAGCCACCACCCCGGTTGCCGTCGTCACCGCTGAGCACGCCCTGGGCTGCGCTCAGCGGATTGCTGTTGTCCTCGTCGAACAACGAACCGGTGGTGCGCCACTGGCTCGCGCCCCGCTCGCTGTCGCCGCCCTGCTGACCACCGGCGCCGCCACCCATCATGCCGCCGCCCATCATCCCGCCGCCCATCATGCCGCCGGACGCGGCACCGGACGCGGGCTGGCCGTGGGCGTCCTGCAGGGACGGCAGGTTCGCCGAACCCGCCTGGCCCGCCTCGGAGGCGTTCGTGTTGAAGGAGGTGCCGTTGTCGCCCTGCGACGGCGTGCTCCACGCGCTGTCGGCCGGCGCCGAGCCGCCGAGCACGGACTCGCTGGACGACCCTCCGCCGGTGAAGGAGACACCGGAGGTCATCGTGCTGTCCGACGCGACCGCGGTCTGCGCGAGGAGCGGGCCGTCAGCCGAGGGCCTCGGCTCGCCGAGGCTCGGCATGATGCCGTTGTCCTCGATGAAGCTGCGAGCCGCCGAGTCCTGGAAGCGCTCGGCGATGTTCGGCGCGCCGTCCTGGCCCGGCGGGCTCCAGACCTGGTCGGCCTGGGCGGGCATCGTCTGGAAGTCGGCCTGGGCCGGCACGGCCTGGAACTCGCCTTGCGCGGGCATCGTCTGGAACTCGCCCTGCGCGGGCACCGCCTGCGGAAAGTCCCGCTCCGGCAGGGTCAGCGGCTCGTCGAGCCGCAGGTCGCCGGTCATGCCGCCACCCGCGCCACCACCACCGGCCGCGGGGTTCTCGTCCTCGCCGAAGCTCACGCCGATCCGGTCCGGCGTGCCGTCGCCGTCGTCCGCGGTCAGGTTGATCTCGCCGGTGGCGGCGTCGACCTCGGCGGTGAAGCTCACGCCGTCCTGCTCGATGTGGATCTTGCCGTCGGCGCCGACCTCGACCGGGATGGGGTTGGACTCCGAGCCGGGCGGCCCGGCGGTGGGTGCCGCGCCGACACCGGGCGCGGGCGTGCCGCCGGCGACAGGTGCGGACGCCGGCGAGGCGTGGGGCGTTGCCGAGGCGGTGAGCTGGCCGGCCATGGCCGTGATGGCCTGGGCGCCGTTCTGGCCCATCAGCGCCTTGGCTGCCTCGGGGTTCTTGCTGAAGTCGAGGTCGTAGGTCTTCGGCTCGCCCTTCGGCGTGTCGATCGTCATCTTCACGTGCCCGTTCGAGTCGGGCTCCGTGACCTTGATCGTGTTGTCGCCGGCCTGGACCGTGACGGACTCGAGGTTCTCCTCGGGCTTGGGCTGGTTGTCCGGCTTGCCGTCGCCGTCGAGGTCGTCGGGCTTGCCGTCGCCGTCGGTGTCGCCCGGCACGTCCGGCTTGCCGTCACCGTTGGCGTCGAGCGGGTTCTCCGGCTTCGGGATTTGCGGCGCACCGCCGCCCGCGCCGCCGCCGGGCGAGCCGCCACCGCTGCCGGTCGAACCGCCGCCACTGCCGGGCTGGTCCTTGCCGCCACCGCCGGTGTTGTCACCCGGCTTCTCGGCGGGCTTCTGGGCCGGCTGCTCCTTGGCGGGCTCGAACGGCTTGGTGTTGATCTTGTCGATCTCGGCGCCGAGCGCGTTCCACGCGTCGTCGACCGCCTTCTTGGTGTTCTTGCAGAGTTCTTCGAAGCTCTTGTACTTCGTGCTGACGTCCTTGTGGAAGGTGGTCTGCAGCCACTCCCGGCAGCCCTTGCGGACCTCGCCCTTCCAGACGTCGTCGTCGCACGCCCCGTCGTCGATCTGGATGCCGACGTGCCCGGCGGCGCGCTTGAGGACGCCCTCGTCCTCGGTGTCCGCGGCCTGGATGATCTCGCGGATCTGCGGGGGCGTCTTGCCCGCGATGTCGAACGGGCTGCCCACCCCGTTGAGGACGGTGTTCGCCTTGTCGTTCACGAGCTGCGAGACGGTATGGCACGCCAGGCGCGTCGCGTCGGCGATGTGGTTCACGCCGTCGGCGACGGCGGCCGCCTTCTTCGAGAAGTCGGCGACGAAGGCGCGGGAGTTGTCCGCCGCCTGACCGTCCCAGGTCGACCACAGCTTCGACATCGACTTCTCGGAGTCGGCCTGCTGGGTGCGCAGGTTGGTGGAGACCTGCCGCATCTCCACGATGTCTTCGTCGATCCTGTGGAAGTCGATGTCGCGCTGCTCGTCGTAGAGCGTCTTGACGTTGTTGAAGTCGGTGTTGACGTCCGCGCCGACGCCGATGACGGACTTCGCCTCCGCGTAGACCGGGAGGAAGTTCTCGAAGTACTTGAGGCCCGGCGCTCCGGCGTCGAGCAGGAAGTTCGAGTTGCCGACACCCGCGCCGCCGTCGGCCGCGCGCTGTTCCGACTGGTCCAGCGTGTTCTGGCCGGCCTTCTTGGCGTTGTTGTGGTCGTCGATCTTCTTCTGACCGGCTTCGCCCGACTTCTTCGCGATGTCGTAGGCGTTGTTCAGCCGTTCTTCCGAACTGTCCGACCACGGCAGGGAGTTCGACAGCGACTGGCCGAAACCGTCACCGTAGGAGATGTCGTAGTCGTCGAGGTACTTCTCGAGCTCATCGTTGTGCGTGCCGGTGACGTCCTTGTCCATCTCGGTCGTGTAATACGCCTCGAGAAGGGCTTTCTTCTGCTCCGGCGGGACTTCGGGGTTGTCGCAGAGCTTCTTGACTTCTTCCCAGGTGGGCATCTGCGACTACCTCCCCTGCTTGCTGAGGTTGGCGGCGTTGGCCTCGTCGGTCCACTCGTAGCCGTTCGCGGATTCGCGCAGCTTGTCCGAGAGGCCCTTCATCGCGGCGGAGTAGGCACCGATCGCCTCGGCCATCTTCGGCAGGCCGGCCTTGTACTTGGCGCCGCCGGCGGTGTGCGCGCGACCGAAGTCCTTCTCGCTCACGGCACTCGCGGTGATCTTCGCCTTGTAGTTCTCGATCTCGGTCGCGATGCCCTGGATGGTCGTCGCGGACGACATCATTTCGCCGGCGTTCGCCTGATAGCCAGACATGTGCTCCTGCCTCCCCTAGTCCCCGATCTGACGCAGTTCGGCTCAGCGGGGTTCCGCCATACAGTGCCAGCTCGGGTCACGCACCGGCCCGGGCTTCGCGAGGTCGGTTGCCTTAGTGAACAGCGACCCGGCCCGGGCCGCCGGAGATCACCGCTGAGCGGGCGGAGGTGGTTGCTGACCAGGCGGTTGCCGGGGCCACTGCTGATCGGGAGGGGGTGCCTGCTGCTGGCCGGGAGGCGGTCCCTGCTGCCAGTCCTGCTGACCGGAGGGCGGCCCCTGCTGCGGGTACTGCTGACCGGGAGGCGGCCCCTGCTGCCAGTGCTGCTGACCGGAGGGCGGCCCCTGCTGCCAGGGCTGCTGTCCCTGGTGCCACTGCTGCTGGGGCGGGTGGCCCTGGCCAGGCGGGAACTGCGGCTGCCGGGACCGCTTGCCCCGGTTCTTCACGGTGATCACGACGATCACCGCGACCACGACCAGGGCCAGGACGAACAGGGTGATCAGGAGGTGGACCGGTCCGAAGTTCACGACGGGTCACCACCCGTTCCGCGCGGGCGGCTGCTGGGGCGGGTGCGGGGGCCGGACCGGCTTCTTCTTCGCCGCCACGACGACGGCGACGACCACCGCCGTCAGACCTCCCGCCAGCACCAGGAGTATCAACAGCATCAGCACGCTCACAGCCGGCCCCCGATCAGTCCTCAGTGCACTGAGGAAACCACATCCGCGAGCCGCCGCGCCGCCGACTCGGCCTGTTCGTGGCTGGTCGCCTCGACCATCACCCGCACGAGCTGCTCGGTGCCGGACGGGCGCAGCAGCACGCGGCCCGTGTCGCCCAGCTCGGCCTCGACGGCGGCGACGGCCTCACCGACCGTCGCGGCCTGGGCGACCGCGGCCTTGTCGGTGACCTTCACGTTGATCAGCACCTGCGGCAGGCGGCGCATCACCGAGGCGAGGTCGGCGAGCGGCTTGCCGGTCTCGGCCATGCGGGCCATCAGGCGCAGCGCGGTGAGCAGGCCGTCGCCGGTGGTGGCGTGCGCGGGCAGCACCACGTGACCCGACTGCTCGCCGCCGAGCGAGTAGCCGCCGGCCTTGAGGTCCTGCAGCACGTAGCGGTCGCCGACGGCGGTGGTGCGGAGCCGGATGCCGGCTTCCTTCATGGCGAGGTGCAGGCCGAGGTTGCTCATCACCGTGGCGACGAGCGTGTCCTCGTACAGCTCGCCCGCGTCGCGCATGGCGAGCGCGAGGACGGCGAGGATCTGGTCGCCGTCGACCGGGTTGCCCTCGGCGTCGACGGCGAGGCACCGGTCGGCGTCACCGTCGTGCGCGATGCCGAGGTCGGCGCCGTGCTCGCGGACCGCCGCAGCGACGACCTCGATGTGGGTGGAACCACAGCCGTCGTTGATGTTGAGCCCGTCCGGGGTCGCGTTGATCGCGATCACCTCGGCGCCGGCGCGGCGGTACGCGTCCGGTGCGGCCACCGACGCGGCACCGTTCGCGCAGTCCACCACGACCTTGAGGCCGTCGAGGCGGTGCGGGGTGACCTTGAGCAGGTGCTCGACGTACTGGGTCTCGGCGTCGGGGACGTCGCGGACGCGGCCGATGGCGGCGCCGGTCGGGCGGTCGAAGCCGGTGCCCATGAGCCGCTCGATCTCGTCCTCGACCTCGTCGGGCAGCTTGTGACCGCCGGCGGCGAAGAGCTTGATCCCGTTGTCCGGCATCGCGTTGTGCGACGCGGAGATCATCACGCCGAGATCGGCGCCGAGCGCGGCGACGAGGTGCGCGACGGCGGGAGTCGGCAGCGCGCCGACGCGCAGCACGTCCGCTCCGGCCGAGGCGAGGCCCGCGGTGACGGCGGCGTCGAGCATCTCACTGCTCGCCCTCGGGTCGCGGCCGACGACGGCGACGGGGCGGTGGCTGCGGTCGTGCTCGGCGAGCACGCGTGCCGCTGCGGCGGCGACGGACATCGCGAGCTCAGGGCTGAGGTCCGCGTTGGCGAGACCACGCACTCCGTCGGTGCCGAACAGGCGGGCCATGAATCCTCCGAATTGGACACTGCGAGGCGACGGGAAAGACCCGGAAAACACCACGGGAGCAGCAGTTCGAGGTGAACTGCTGCTCCCACGGGTACAGCGTGGTGACGCTCGGGGTGCGGAGTGTCCCCGCAGTCACCGCGGAGGAGCGGCGGCCCGCCGAAGGCAGACCAGGCTCGCTCCGCGGCGGAGCATCAGCGCTTGGAGTACTGAGGCGCCTTGCGGGCCTTCTTCAGACCGTACTTCTTGCGCTCCTTGACCCTCGGGTCACGGGTGAGGAAGCCGGCCTTCTTGAGCACCGGGCGGTCCTCGGAGTCGACGGCGATCAGCGCACGCGCGATGGCGAGACGCAGCGCACCGGCCTGGCCGGTGATGCCCCCGCCACGCAGGTTGGCGATCACGTCGAAGGTCTCGGGCTTCTCCGTGGTGACGAGCGGCTCCTTGATGAGCTGCTGGTGCACCTTGTTCGGGAAGTAGTCCTCGAGGGCCTTGCCGTTCAGCGTGAACTTGCCGGTGCCGGGCACGAGGCGGACGCGGACGACGGCCTCCTTGCGGCGGCCGACGGTCTGCGCGAGGTGCGCGGCGCCGTTCAGCGAGGGCGCGACCACCGGCGCGGAGGTCTCCTCGACCTCGGCCTCGTCGGCCTCGGCCTCAGGAGCCTCGACGACCTCGGCCTCGACAACCTCAGCCTCGACCTCGGGGGTCTCGACCTCAGGGGTCTCGTTCTCAGGGGTGGTCACAGGAACTTCCTCGGTGTACTCGTCGCTCACTGGGCGATCTTCTTGATCTCGAAGGCCTGCGGCTGCTGCGCCGCGTGCGGGTGGTTCGGTCCGCTGTAGACCTTCAGCTTGTTCGCGATCTGACGGCCCAGGCGGTTCTTGGGCAGCATGCCCTTGATCGCCTTCTCCACCAGGCGGTCCGGACGGGTGTCCAGGACCTCGCCGAAGGACTGCTTGCGCAGACCGCCGGGGAAGCCGGAGTGGCGGTACTGGAACTCCTGGTCCCGCTTCGAGCCGGTCAGGGCGACCTTGTCCGCGTTGATGATGACAACGAAGTCACCGGTGTCAACGTGAGGGGCATAGGTCGGCTTGTGCTTGCCGCGCAGCAGCGTCGCGGCCTGGGTGGCGAGCCGGCCGAGCACCACGTCCTGGGCGTCGATCACGTGCCAGGTGCGGGTCACCTCACCGGGCTTCGGGCTGTACGTGCGCACGGATCTACCTCGTCGTCACTTGCGTCTGGGGTCACTGCGGCGGTTGCCCCAGACCGATCTTGGACTTGCCAAGCGGAGGTTCCGAGACAGGCGCGGCACACATGGGCGCCAGCTACCGCACAACAACGTAAGAAGATACCGGATGGGTGGCACGGGGACCAAAACGGGTCCTCCCACCCACCTCGCTCCGGACGTACGCGAGCCCCGGACCACGTGGTTCCGGGGCTCGCGAGGGGTCTGGCGACTAGCGGCCGGCTCAGCCCCAGCGGGAGGCGTTGCGGCGCTCACCCTCCTGGTAGGCCTCGGCGGCCTGCTGGACGGCGACACCGATGGAGGAGAGCACCTGCGCCAGGTCGCTGGCGGCCGTGTCCCACTCGCGCTGGGCGTTGTTGTAGGCCTCGGAGCTCTCACCGTCGTAGCCGGCGAGCACGTTCTTGACGCGACCCTCCAGGGCCTCCAGCTCGCCGCTGATCTTGTTGTGGGCGCTGGAGATCTGCGACGAGGCGCTCATCAGCTCGCCGAACGTGACCTTGATTGACATTGCTCTTGTCCCCTTGAAGTACCGAAGAAGTCTGTGGATGGAGAGGTGCTTGCCGAGCGAGAACCGGGAAGATCAGCCGAGGCGGCCGGCGATGCCCGTCATCGACGAGCCCTGCTCGTCCTCACGCACGTCCATGTCCTGCGCGGTGCCGGCGAGACCCTCGCCGATGACCTCGAGGGCGTTGAGCAGCTTGGTCTGGTTCTCGCGGTAGCGCTCCATCAGCTTGCTGAACGCCTGGGCCGCCGGGCCCTCCCACGAGCCGCGCAGCGTCTCGCAGGTCGACTGGACCGAGCGGAGGATGCCGTCGAACTCCGACCTGGCGTTGTTGACGTCCTTGGCGAGAGTCGCGATCTCCTGCGGAGTCGCGGTGAAGCCACCAGCCATTGTCAGATCCCCTTAGTTTGGTGCGTAGGTCGTACCACTTGGTTCGTACGCCTCTTCTGACGGGAACCCTGCCACGCCGGTTCCGTCTTGTCCGCAGAAGGTTCCAAGTAGTTGCTCAAGTAAACGGGCCACGAGCGCCGGAAGGTTCAATAGAGGATTCGCGACTGCGAAAAGTCCTCGTCATCGTCACTCGCAGGAGGGAGCTGACCGCTCGGACCGGCGACGGCGACCGACCCCAGCGCGACCGGTTCCGTCTCAACAGGACCGGCGGACGCCCGCTCCGCGGCCCCGGAAGCGTCCGGGACCTCCTCGACCGGCAGGCCGCGGTCCCGCCGGAACGCCGTGGCGGATTCCCTGAGCTGCGCGGAGGTGGCAGGGGCACCTGGTCCCGCCGTGCGCGCACGCGCCCGTTCGGCCAGATCACGGGTGCGTTCCCGCAGCTTCGCGTTGCGTTCACCTACCTCGCCCGCGGCTCGGCGGGCGCGGGTAACGGCGGCTCCCACCTCGGCGCGGAACCGGCTCAGAGCCTCACTGGCGGACATCGGCGACTCCCTGGTGGTGCGTGGTCACGACTTGATGAGGAGCGTCCGGACGACCTGCTCGCAAGCGGTCCTGACCTGGTCCCGCACGGCCTGCGCCGCCTGGCAGCCCACGCTCACCTGGACCTCGCCCCGGAACTGGATGTACCAGTCGACGCCGGTCGCGCCGACCACTTCGCGATAGTGAACAACGGATTTTTCCGCGAATGTGGCGCTGTCGGTGAAACCGGTCACGTCGTCGCCATTGTTCACACGTTGGTCGTAGGTCTTCCGCAACTCGCTCAGCGCGCGAGGGCGGTCCTTGTCGCTGTCGTAAGTGAGAGTTTGCTCCTGCACAGCAATACGCGCTTCCGGCGATTTGCCATCGGAATTCTCGCGATCAACCGGTTGCAAAAGCACCTGCCGGTCCGGTGCCGCGCCGCCGGTCTGCTCCCACCCCGCGGGCGGGATGAAGCTGTAGTCGTAGACGGCGATCCGGTCGCTCGGCGGCTCCGATCGCTGCTGCGCCTTCTCGCGGTTCAGCCACAGGTAGCCGCCGACGCCCGCCGCGGCGAGCACGGCCACGAGACCGATCGTGACGAACAGGGGCGTCCTGCTCTTCCTCGGCGCCGGCTGCGGCGGTGCGGGGAAGGGGGCGCGGAACTGGCCGGGCGGCGGCGGGGTGATCCGGCGGGTGATCTTGCGGGTGGTGTCGTCGCCGACCCGGATGTTGTGAGTGATCTCACCCGGACCGCCCTTGGGGGGCGTGTGCTGCTGCGGCGCCATCCCACCGGTCCGCTCCGGGTCGAGGCTGACCGCCCGCAGCGCGCCCCTGGCGACCACGGTCTCCGGCTGGTCGATGCTCGTGGGCACGACTCGGGTGTGGTCGTGCACGAGCCGCGCGACCAACGGGATCCGGCTCGACCCGCCGACCAGGAACACCCCGGCGAGCTGTCCCGGCGCGAGGCCGGAGTCGCGGATCGCGGCACCGACCAGCGCGGCGGCCCTGCCCAGCGGCGCGGTGATGAGCTGCTCCAGGTCGGACCGCGTCACGTGCGCGTCCGGGAACGGCGGCGGCATCGGCACGTCGGTGTAGGCGTGCCTGGACAGCGTCTCCTTGGCGCCCCGGACGTCCTGCCGCAGCACCCGCCGCTTGCGCCGGTCGGCCATCTCGCGCCCCTCGACGAGCTGCCGCCACGCCTCGGGGTCCCCGGCCGCGACGAGGCCGCCGAGGTGCTCCAGCAGCGCCTGGTCGATGTCGGCGCCGCCGAAGCCGGGATCACCCTTGGTGGACAGCACCCGGAAGCTCCTGCCCGCGCGCGCCACGACGCTCGCGTCGACCGTGCCGCCGCCGAGGTCGAGCACGGCGAGCGCGGCGCCGTCCGGAACGGAGTGGCTCGCGGAGTGGAAGACGGCCGCGGCGACGGGCTCCGGCACGAGGACCAGCTCACGACCGAGCCCGCGCCCTGCCTGCACGAGGACGCGAGTGCGCACCGTGCCCCAGTCGGCGGGATGAGTCAGCACGAGGAGATCGACGGGCGCCCCACCACCAACGCGCCGTGCTTCTCCCACGGCACGAGCCAGCACCGCGCGCACAACGTCCACAACGGGCAGCACGGAACTGCCGAGCAGCAACTCGCCTTCGTCGACGCGGCGCTTCGGGTGCGGCTCGTAGCGGGCGGGGTCGACCGCGGCCTGGCGCTCGGCCTCGTGACCGACGAACAGCGTCCCGTCGGCGGCGGCGAACACCGCGGACGGCACCAGCGGCTGGCCGTCGAACACGACGACCTGCGGCTCCCGCCCGTGCACCGAGACGGCGACGCAGGTGCTCGACGTGCCGAAGTCGACCGCGACGTGCAGGCTCATGCACCTTCCCCTCCTCCGCGCACATGCTTACCCGATGCGACCGGCCTGGACGACACGGATGGCCAACCTCGCCCCACCGGGTCCGGACCCGCGCGCTGACCGGTTCCGGCCGGCCCGCGCTCCCGGGCGGCGGACGCCGGCTCCGCGGATCTGCCTTCCTGCCTGGTGAGCGACCGGTGAACCCGCGCGCGGAGAACCGTTCCAGCCGTGGGCGACGCACTAGACTCCCCTCGTGCGGAGAGCTGAGTACCGGGTGCTGGGCCCGCTGGAAGTTCTCCTGGACGGCGAGGAAGTCGTCATCCCGGCGGGCAAGGGCCGCGTGCTGCTCGCCACCCTGCTCCTGCGCCCCAACCAGTTCGTGTCGGTCGACACCCTCGTGGACCGGTTGTGGGACGGTTCGCCACCGTCGGCCGACCGGGCGGCGAAGACGCTGCAGATGACCGTCACGCGGTTGAGGCAGGCGCTGGGGCCGGCGAACTGCGTCTCCACCACGACGAACGGTTATGTCGCCGAGGTCGGGGATCTCGACCTCCTGCGGTTCAGGGAACTGGCCGGTGACAGCCCACACGCGGCCCTGGCGCTGTGGCGTGGCCCCGTGCTGCGGAACGTCTCCTCGGACGGCCTGCACCGCGACGACGTCCCGCCGCTGCTGGCGGAACGGCTGGCCGCGCTGGAGCGACGCATCGAGCTGGACCTCGAACGCGGCCGGGCGGCCGACCTCGTGCCCGAGCTGCGCACCCTCACAGCCGAACACCCGCTCCGGGAACGGTTCTGGGCACAGCTCATGATCGCGCTGTACCGGTCGGACCAGCAGGCGGCGGCGCTGGAGGCCTTCCGGCAGGTCAGCGACCTGCTGGCGGACGAGCTGGGCATCGACCCCGGCCCGTTGCTGCGCGAGCTGCACCAGTCGATCCTGCGCGCCGAGCCGGACCTGGCCGTGCGGCGGGACATCGTCGTACCCCAGCAGCTCCCGCCCGATCTCCTGCGCTTCACCGGCCGCACCGGTGAGCTCGCCCGGCTGGACCGCCTGCTGCCGGTGGGCAACGCGGGTCAGGCGGTGGTCATCTCCGCGATCGCGGGCTCGGCCGGTGTCGGCAAGACCGCGCTCGCCGTGCACTGGGCGCACAGCGTGCGCAACCGGTTCCCGGACGGGCAGCTCGCCCTGAACCTCCGCGGGTACGACCGCGAGGAGCCGATGACGCCCCACGACGCTCTCGGCCAGCTCCTGCGCGGGCTGGGGATCTCCTCCGGCGAGATCCCGGCGGACACCACCCAGCGGGTCGGCCTCTACCGGTCCCTGCTCGCCGGCCGCCGGGTGCTGGTGCTGCTCGACAACGTGCGCACCGCGGACCAGGCACGACCGCTGCTGCCGACCGGCGGCCGGTCCGTCGCCATCATCACCAGCAGGTCCGACCTGCGCGGGCTGGTCGCCCTGAACGACGCCAAGGTGCTCAGGCTGAGCGTGCTGCCCCCGGACGAAGCGGCACAGCTGCTGGAGAGGGTGATGGGCGCGGACCGGGCTCGGGCCGAGCCCGAAGCCGTCGCCGCACTCGCCGAGCTGTGCGCCGGTCTGCCGTTGGCGTTGCGCATCGCCGCTTCGCTGCTCGCCAACGAGCCCCACCTCGGCGTGCGGGACCTGGTCGAGCAGCTCAGGACCGGCGACCGGCTGGCGGAGCTGGAAATCACCGACGACCCGGAGTCGGCCGTCCGGGCGGCGTTCGACCTGTCCTACGCGGCACTCCCGCCGGAGGAACGGCGGATGTTCCGGGTGCTCGGGCTGGCGCCGCGGGCGGACTTCACGCCCCAGTCGGCGGGCGCGCTGCTCGGAGTGCCGAGCAAGCGCGCGCTCTCGTTGCTGAGGGCGTTGTCGCGAGCGCACTTGGTCGAGGAGCACGCACCGCTGCGCTTCTCGTTGCACGACCTGCTCCGGCTGCACGCCCACGAGTGCGCGATGGCCGAGGAGTCCGAAGAGCAGCGACGTGCTGCCGTCGTGCGGTTGCTGGACCACCACCTGCACACGCTGGACCGCAGCTACAGCATCCTGCGCACCATCCGCGCCGTGCTGCCGTTGACCGACCGCGATCCTGTTGTCGAACTGGCGGATTTCGACGACAAGAGCGGTGCGCTCTCGTGGTGTCGCCGCGAACACGACGTGCTGATCGAGCTCTGCGAGTTCGCGCTGGAGGAAGGGTATCTCGAACACGCGTGGCAGATGTCCTGCGCCATGTGGGGCTACCTGTACGTCCACGGATCGACCGAAGATTTCCTGCGGGTCAACACCATCGCGCTCAGTGCGGCCCGCCGGCTGGCCAACCGGTACGCCGAAGGCGTCGCCCTCCACGCACTGGCCATGACCCACAAGAGCACCCACAACTACGAGCAGGCACTGGACCTGCTGCACACGGCGCTCCGCCTCCGGCGGGAGATCGGCGACGAGCGCGGTATCGCGGTCAGCTCGGCCGAGTTGGCCAGCACCCACCTCTGGCAAGGTCATCACGACGAAGCGGTGCACTACTACGAGGCGTCCGCCGAGCAGTGGCGCCGCATCGGCAACGAGGCCGGGCTGGCGATGTCCACGAACAGTCTCGCGTGGACGCTCGTCCGCAAGGGCGATCACGCACGAGCGGTCGTGGTGGCCAAGGAGGGGATCGAGCTGCAGGCGAAGTTCGGCGAGCCACCACCGACCTTCAAGGACACCCTCGCGCAGGCCTATGCCGGTTTGGGCGACATGGCCAAGGCCGTGGAGATCTACCGCGATGTTCTCGGTTCCGACGCCCTGTCGTCGGCGGGCGTGCTGGAGAAGGTCGAGGTCCTGTACCGGGGTGCCCAGGTCCTCAACCGCACCGGGGATCGTTCCACGGCGCTGTCCTGTGCACGGGAGGCGCTGACGCTCGCCCAGCGCAGCGGACTGGCCATCGCGGAAGAGGTCCGGCTGGGGCTGGAAGAGATCGAGAACAGTGAGGAGAGCCACCCGGCTGACGCTTCTCCGTGACGCCGCAGCCGGGGGTGGCGCTGCGCAGAACCGTGCCGAGGCCGCGGCTCGGTCGGCTCAGGACCCCTTCTCCCGTTCGAGCCCCGCCACGCGCGCGGCGTGCTGCTCCGCTTCCGGGTCATCCCGATCACGCCACAGACCGATCGCGCGTCGCCACGCGGCGGAGGCTTCCCCGCGCCGGCCCAGACCGGCCAGGGCGATTCCCAGGTGTTCCAGCGCCACGGCCTCGTTGTCGGCGTCGCCGAACCTGACCATGACCTCCGCGGCGGCGCTCAGGCGGTCCGCCGCCTCGCCGAACCTGCCGAGGGTGGCGAGTGCCCTGCCCTGCAGGGCCCACACGCGCGCGGTCAGGTAGTCGTCGTCCAGCTCGGCGACCAGAACGGCGGCGCGCTCCGCTTCCTCGAGGGCTTCCTCGTAACGGCCGAGCCTGTTCAGGTAGAAGCTGATGTTGGCCCTGGCGGCGCTCTCCAGGTACCGGTCCCCCATCTCGGCGCTGATCCCGGCTGCCCGTCGCGCGCTGTCCAGCGCGTCCGCCGGCCGGTTCAGCGCGGTGTGGAGCAGGGCCTGGTTGATGAGCGCTGCCGCCTCGGTGTCCCGCTCACCGGCCTCGCGCGCGAAGCTCAGCGCCCCGGCGAAGCAGGCCAGCGCGTCGTCGAAGCGGCCGACGTCGGTGTAGAGGCCGGCCACCTTGAACAGCCGGATTCCCTGTTCGCGGGCTGTTCCGAACTGCTGGACGGCCTCGTACATCTCGACGGCTTCCGACCGGCGCGACCGGTTGAAGACGGTGAACATGTCGAGGTGCGTCGGGATCATCATCGCGAGTCGCCCCCACCCGCGGCCCAGTGCCATGTGCAGGACCGCGCGGAGGTTGTCCCACTCCTGCCGAACCCACGCGATCGCGTCGAACCGCGCGGTGAACTCCTGCGGCACCACACCGGACGTGATCGCGTCCGCGTGCACCACGATCTGCCCTCTCTCCAACGCCCTGGCGTTCTCGAGGGTGTGGACCTGCCATTCGGTGAGCCGCAGCGCGGCCGCCTCGTCGTCCCCGCACAGCTCGGCCGCGTAGGCGCGCAGCAGGTCGTGCAGGTCGTAGCGGCCGGGCGTCCGCGACTGCACGAGGTGGTCGGCGACGAGTCGTTCCAGCAACCTGCGCGCCCGGGCCACCGGCACACCGGCGAGCGCGGCGGCGGCGGTGACGTCGAAGTCGGGTCCGGGGTGGACGGACAGCAGCCGGAACATCCGCGCCGCCTCCTCGTCCAGGGCCCGGTACGACCACGAGAACACCGTCCGCACGTCGACGTCGTCGAAGTCGCTCAAGGCATCCAGCCGCGCACCCACCAGCTCCGCGACGAACTCGCGCAGCGACGTGCCGGGGAACCGCGACACGCGTTCGGCGAAGACCCGCAGCGCCAGCGGCAGTCCCGCGCACCGCTCGGCGATCTCGCGCGCTGCTTCCGGTTCGGCGTCGAGCCGGTCCGCACCCAGCACGGCGGCGAGCAACGACCGGGCCGCCTCCGGATCGAGCTGCCGCAGGCCGATCGCCGTCGCGTCGTGCTGTGAGACGAGCGCGCGGAGCTGGTTGCGACTCGTGATCACCACCCGCACTCCGGCCGCGCCGGGCAGCAGGGGGAGGACCTGGCGGGACGAGGCGGCGTTGTCCAGCACCAGCAGCAGCCGCCGGTCCACCAGCGTCGAGCGCAGCAACGCGAAGCGCACCTCGGCCGTGGCCGGGACGTCGTCCACGCCCAGTCCCACGAGCAGCATCTCGGCCGCCGCCGCCGGGTCGACCGGCTGGGCCTCGGGGTCGAACCCGCGCAGGTTCACGTAGAGGTCGCCGTCCGGGAACCGCTCCCTCGCCGCACGAGCCCAGCGCAGCACCAGCGCCGTCTTCCCGACGCCACCGACGCCGTGCACGACCGTGACCCCCGCCGCCTCCTGCAGGAAGCGGAGCTCCTCGTGGCGGCTCACGAAGTTCCGCACGCCCGCGGGTAGCTGCCGCGGCAGCCGGCGGCGACTCCCCCGCGGCACCTCGGCGTGCAGGACCTGCCGGTGCAGCCGCTGGAGCGCCGGACAGGGATCGACACCCAGCTCGTCGGCGAGCTTCTCCCGGACCTCCCGGTACGCGGCCAACGCCTCGGCGCGTTGTCCCGACCGGTGCAGCGCGAGCACCAGGTGCCCCCAGAACGACTCCCGCAACGGGTGGTCGGCGACGAGTGACCGCAGCTCGGCCACGAGCTCCCCGGCCAGGCCGCGGTCCAGGTCCCCGTCGATGCGCCGCTCCAGCACCGTGAGCCGCTCGTTCACGAGCTGCGGCACGTCCTCGCGGTGCAGGCGGTCCGACGGCACGTTGCCGAGCACCGGTCCACGCCACAACGCCGACGCCGCACCGAAGTCGCCCGAGCCGACGAACGCGCGGAACCGCAGCAGGTCGAGCTGGTCCGGTTCGACGGCCGCCTGGTACCCACCCGGCCGGGTGCGCACGCAGTCCGCGTCGCCCAGCGCGACCCTCAGCCGCCGCACCAGTTGCTGCAACGTCTTGTGCGCACGATCAGCCGTGGGCGGCTCGCCGTCCCAGACGCGGTCGACCAGCTCGTCGACCGGGACCAACCGGTTGGGCCGCAGCAGCAACGCGGCCAGCAGCACGTGGCACCGCCCGGCCGGCACCGGTACGGTCTCGCCGTCGAGCAGCACCTCCAGCGGCCCCAGCACGCGGTACTCGGCTCGCACACATCCCCCCAGGTCAAGGCCAGTTTAGACGGTGTGTGACCGAGGTGTGAGCGAAGTGTGAGCGGGGTGGGGCAGAGTTCTCCCCGCGGTGCTGGTGGCAAGGGTTCTGGGGGGCCACCAGCACCGCGACCGGCCGGTCCGTCGCGGTACCTCCCTCTTCACCGCGGCCGGGCCGGCTCATCCGCGCAGGGGCATCGGCGGTACGTCGTGCCGGCGCAGGGCATCGGGCCGCGCCACAACCCCACCGCGGTGAGGTCACCACTCGCGACGAGTGACCGGAACAGCAGCCGGTCCGGCTCCGGCACGTCGACCGAGGCGCGGTAGCCGCCACGCGAGCCCTGCGCGCAGTTCGCCGGTCCTCCTTCCCCAGCGACACCCGTGTGTGGTGACCGGGGACGCGGGCCCGGTGTGACCGAAGTGTGAGCGCCACCGGGCACAGTACTGATCAGCCGGAAGGCGAAGGTGACAACGAAGCTCTGGGGGGTGTCACGTTCGCCGGTGTCCACCCGGCCGGCTCCCTCCCCAGTGGGCCGGTCAGGGCGGAACCGGTCATGGGGGAACCGGACAGTCCCCTGCTGTTCGGCTGGGTCCGCGGCTTCGGCCGCGGGCCCACTTCTCGTTGCCCGAAAAGACTCGTGGGTGGCCCCGCCGAACGGCGGGACCACCCACGAAGTCGTCGAGCGGGAACTAGTCGGGCTGGATCCAGGCGAACTGCATGCGCTGCTGACCGTGCTTGCGGGTCACCATCGTGCCCCGGCCGGGAGGCTGCGGCGACGGCTTGAGGTTGCCGACGATGTTGCCCTCCTCCTTCGAACCGGACCCGACGAACAGCGGCGCCGAGATCTCCTTCAGCTTGCCGAGGACCGGGTCGTACAGCGCGCGGGACGCGCCACCCATGCGGCGGGTCACGACGACGTGCAGACCGACGTCCTTGGCCTGCGGGATGAACTCCGCCAGCGGCTGCAGCGGGTTCGCGGCGCCCTGCGGGGCCACCAGGTCGTAGTCGTCGACGACGATGAAGACCTCGGGGCCGGTCCACCACGAACGGTTGCGGAGCTGTTCCTGCGTGACGTCCGGTCCGGGCAGGCGCTTGGTGAGCGAGCCCCTGACCTCCTGGATGTTCTGCGTGAGCTGCGCCGACGACACGGCGTAGCTCAGCAGGTGGTCGGTGTCGATGAAGCCGAGCAGCGTGCGGCGGTAGTCCGCGAGCAGGATCAGCGCCTCGGACGAGGTGTAGCTGGTCATGATGCCGCGGATGATCGTGCGCAGCAGGTTCGTCTTGCCGGACTCGCCGTCGGCCAGCGCGAAGAAGTGCGGGTCCGCGTCGAAGTCCATGAAGACCGGCGCGAGCTCGTCCTCGTTGACGCCGACCGGGACCAGGTGGCCGCGGTTCGGGTTGACCTGCTGGACCTGCGCCATGAACTGCCCGTAGTCGAGCAGGTCGGGCAGCATCCGGACCTGCGGGGCGCGCGGGCCCTGCCAGGACTGGTTGAGCTTGGCGCTGAGGTCCTGCACACCGGACGAGATCGTCGTCGGGTCCTGCGAGGTGTCGATGCGCGGCAGACCGGTGAGGAAGTGCAGCTTGTCACCGGTGAGACCGCGGCCGGGACGACCGGGCGGCACGTTGACGGCGACCTTGCGGTCGATCTCGGACTCGCTCGGGTCACCGAGGCGCAGCTCGAACCGCGTGCCGAGGAGGTCCTTCATCGCGGGCCGGATCTCCGCCCACCGGTTGGCGGCGACGATCACGTGCACGCCGTAGGACAGACCCTGCGCCGCCAGCGCCTGGACCTGCGGCTCGACCATCTCGAACTCCTGGCGGAAGTTCATCCAGCCGTCCACGATCAGGAACGCGTCGCCGAAGGCGTCGTCGTGGATCTCCCCGCGGCGCTTGCGGTTGCGGAACTCGGCCATCGAGTCGATGCGCTGGTCGCGCCAGCGCAGCTCGCGCTCGGTGATCAGGGTCTGCAGCTCGGCCACCATGCGGCGGACCTTGTCGACGTCGAGACGGCCGGCGAACCCGCCGACGTGCGGCATGTCCTCCATCGACGCGAGCGTGCCACCACCGAGGTCGATGCAGTAGAACTGCGCCTCCTGCGGCGTGTGCGTCAGCGACATCGACGCGATGATCGTCCGCAGCAGCGTCGACTTGCCCGACTGCGGGCCGCCGACGATCGCGCCGTGGCCGGAGGCGCCGGAGAAGTCGGCCCACAGCAGGTCGCGGCGCTGCTCGAACGGCTTGTCGACCACGCCGACCGGGATCTGCAGCGTGCTGTTCGCCGGGTAGCCCGGTGAGGTGAGACCGCGGTCCGGCGTCACGTCGAGCGGCGGCAGCATCGTGTCCATCGTCGGCGGCTCGTTGAGCGGCGGCAGCCACACCTCGTGCGCGGGCGGGCCCTGGCCGACGAGGCGGTTGACGATGAGCTCGAGCTGGGTCGGCTCGTTCGCGTCCTCCTTGACCGGCGCGACCGCGACCGGGACCGGCTCGACCGGCCGCTCCGGCTCCTTCGGGATCTCGATGAAGTCCGGCACGAAGAACCGCGGGCGCTTGTCGCTGCGCACGGCCACCGACTCACCGGCGGACTGCATGCCCGACGGCCGGTAGGTGCCCGAGACGTAGAGCGCCTTGAACCGGGTCAGCGGCATGCCCTGCACGCTCAGGTAGCCGGAGCCGGGGATCGGCGGCAGCTCGTAGGCGTCCGGCACGCCGATCGCCGCGCGGGACTCCGCCGCGTTGAACGTCTTCAGACCGATCCGGTACGACAGGAACGTGTCCAGGCCGCGCAGCTTGCCCTCCTCCAGGCGCTGCGACGCGAGGAGCATGTGCATCTGCAGCGACCGGCCGACACGACCGATCTGGAGGAAGATGTCGATGAAGTCCGGCTTCGCCGTCAGCATCTCGGAGAACTCGTCGATGCAGATGAAGAGCGCGGGCAGCGGGTCGAGCTGGGCGCCGTTCTCGCGGGCCTTCTCGTAGTCCCAGACGTTCTTGTAGTTGCCCTTCGCGAGCACCTCCTGGCGGCGCGACACCTCACCGGCGATGGCGTCCTTCATGCGGTCGACCAGGGTGAGGTCGCCGGCCAGGTTCGTGATGGTCGCGGCGACGTGCGGCGCCTTGTCCAGGCCGAGGAACGTCGCACCACCCTTGAAGTCGACGAGGATCATGTTGAGCGCCGTCGACGAGTGCGAGGCCAGCAGGCCCAGCACCAGGGTGCGGAGGAACTCCGACTTGCCGGAACCGGTCGCGCCGATGCACAGGCCGTGCGGGCCCATGCCGTCCTCGGCCGCTTCCTTGATGTCGAGCTCGACCGCCTGGCCGTGCTCACCGATGCCGAACGGGATGCGGTAGCGGTCGCGCTTGGGCCGCGGCCGCCACGCCTGCTGCACGTCGAACGTCATCGGGTCGCCGGGGATGCCCATGAACTCGAGCAGCGGCGGGTTGTTGCTCATCGCCAACGGGTCCTCGCCGCTGTCGCCACCGGCCTCGCCGGCGGCGCCCATGCGGTACGGCGAGAGCCTGCGGGCCAGCGCCTCCGCCTCCACGACGGAGAGCCGGTCCGGCGCGCCGAACCACTCGACACCGCTCGCGGAACGGGCACCGAGCTGGTTGTTCTCGACGACCAGGCGCAGCCCGCGGCGGGCGGTCAGGTTGCCGAGGCACTCGGACAGGTCGAGCAGCGTGACGCCGACCAGCCCCTCCTCGAGGATGATCATCTCTTCGCGGCTGATGTCGCCGTCGTCGATGACGATCACGATGTGCGGCTGGTCGGGCGGCGGCGGGGCGTTGCGGGTGAACCGCTGCCGGTCGCGCAGGTTCTCGTCCAGCATCGCCTCGATCTCGGCGAGCGAGTTGGCCATCATGCGGCGCTGGCCGATGCCGTCGATGTCGGTGGGGTGCTGCACGTGCGGCAGCCACTTCGCCCACTCCCAGAGCTGCTTGGTGCGGCCGGCGCTGACGATCGCGATCAGCAGGTCGTCCGGGGCGTGGAAGGTGACGAGCTGGGCGAGCAGGGCGCGCGCGAGGTCGCGGCGGTCCTCGACGTCGCCGAGCAGGCCGACGGCGGCGAACCCGCGCAGCGCGATGGAGATCGGCAGGTCGGGCACGAGCGAGTGGGCGCGCACGAACCGGCGCAGGGCCAGCGTCGCGATCGGCTCGAGCTCCTCGACCGGCCCGGTCTGCGGCGGCACCAGGCGGGTGGCGAGGCGCTGCGAGCCCCGTCCGGCGCGCAGGTGGCAGAAGTCGGGGTCGTTCTGGCGGCGTTCCCACATGCGGCGGGTGGTGGCGAGCGACCACAGCATCTGCGGGTCCGGGTGCACCCACTCGCGCTCGGCGCGCTGCTCGTCGGCGGCTTCGCGGGCGCGGTCGCGCATCTGGCCGAGGTACCGCAGGTAGTCCTTGCGGTCCTCGTTCATCTCGGCTTTCTTCTGGCCCTTGCCCGAGCCCATGCCGCTCGCCATCATGCCGATGGTCGAGATCATCATCATGCCCGGCATGATCATCGCCGCGGGCTGCCGCGGCGCGAACACGAACATCATGCCCATCATGCCGACGGACGCGATGATCATGACGACGGGCATCGCCTTCATCATGATGTTGCCGGGGATGATCCGGGGGACCTCTGGCGGCGGCTCGAGGTGGACCTCACCGCCCGGGGGCCGGGGAGCAGCAAGGCGTGCCGTTCGCTTGAACTGCAGCGTGCTCAACTGACAGGCACCTCTTCGACTCTTGTTACGCCACCAGTAGCAACCGACACTATTGCGCATCCGCGCGCGTCACGAAGGTGGGTCGGGAAAAAACCCAGTCGGACGTGTTCTGCGAACCACACGTGCGAAAGGTGCCGGTGCGGCCATACTAGGGCCGCCCGCCGAGCGTCCGAGTGGACCAATAGGGTCGGGCACATCGTTTGCAAGAGCTGATCAGACTTAGGGGGCCCTGGTGGCGACCGGTACGACGGTGTTCAGCCGTGTCACGGTGGTGGCACCTCGAACGCGTATCGACGTTGCGCTGCCCGCCGACGTGGCGGTGGCCGATCTCCTGCCGATGCTGCTGGACATGGCGAGAGAAGCCACTCCGGACGGTGGCGTCCGGCACGGTGGCTGGTGCCTCGCGAAGCTCGGCGACAGCCCGCTCGACCCCGCGCGCACGCTGGCCTCGCTCGGCGTCGTCGACGGTGAGCTGCTGCAGTTGCGCCGCCGCAACGAGAACCCGCCGCCGCCGCTGTACGACGACGTCGTCGACGCGATCGCGGAGTCCGACCCGGACTCGTTCCGGCCCTGGACCAAGGAGACCGCGCAGCGGTTCGGCCACATCGCGGGCGCGCTCGCGCTGATCGCCGCCGCGGTGGCGCTCTTCCTGTCCGGCCCGATCACCGCGGGCGGCGCGGGCAGCGGGCTCGCCGCCGCCATCGCCGGCGCCGTCGGCGCCGTCGCCGCGCTGGCGGCGGGCGCGACCATCTCGCGGGCCTACGGATCGGCGTCGACCGGTGTGCTGATCGCCGCGTGCGGCTCGCTGCCGATGGCGTTCGTCGCGGGCTACCACGCGGTGCCCGGTGTCGGCTTCAGCCCGAAGATGCTGCTCGCCTCGGCCTTGCTGATGATCTTCGCGTGGGGCGGCATCCTGCTGATCGGCCAGGGCATCACGGTGTTCATCGCCGCGGCCACGGCCGGCACGTTCGTCTCGCTCGCGTTCCTCGTCGCGACGTTCGTCGAGCACCCGCTCCCCGGCGTGGCCGCCGCGACCGGCGCGGTGGCGCTCGGCGCGCTGTCGCTGCTGCCCAGGCTGACGCTGCAGCTCGCCAAGATCCCGCCGCCCGTCGTGCCGACGAACGCCGAGGACCTCAAGGAGGACAGCGGCTTCCCGGAGTACGCGGTGATCGAGCGCCGCACCGCGGTGGCGCACGAGTACCTGACCGGCATGATCATCGGCACCGGCACGGTCGCGGCGCTGGCCGCCATCGTCGCCGCGTCCGCCGGCACCGTCTGGGGCCCGATCTACGCCGTGGTCGTCGCGATCGTGCTGATGATGCGCGGCCGTGCGTACGCGAACGGCGCACAGGCCGTGGCGCTGCTGTCGACCGGCATGGTGGCGAGCGCGGGCATCCTGCTCGGCTGGCTGATCACCTCGTCGGCGTTCGACCGGATCGCCTTCGTCTTCGGCGCGTTGCTGCTGCTGGGCGCCCTCGCGCTCGTGCTCGGCGTGGTGTTCCCCGGCCAGAAGTTCTCGCCGCCGCTGCGCAGGACCGTCGACATCATCGAGGCGGTCCTGATCGCCTCGGTCGTGCCGCTGGCCCTGGCGGTGATGGACATGTACGCCGTCTTCCGGGGTCTGATCACGCTATGAGGACCGGCATCAGGCGCACCACGGCGGCCGTGACCGCCGGAATGCTGCTGCTGACGGGAGCGCTGCCGCAGGCTTCCGCTCAGCCGTCCTCGGCCCCGGCCCAGGTCCGACCGAACTCGGTGCCACCGGACCTGCCGCCGAACACCGAGCCCCCGGCCGACGACGGCAAGCCGGACGTGAAGTACGAGCGCACGAACAAGGGGTGCGTGGAGTCCGACACCAAGAGCGAGCTCATCGAGTACATGCCCTGGGGCCAGGTCTACCTGAACCTCGAACAGGCCCACAAGTTCGCGCGGGGCAGGGGCATCAAGATCGCGATCATCGACACGGGCGTCGACCCGCAGAACCCGCGCTTCGGCAACCGGGTCGTCGGTGCCGGTGAGTACGTCGACGGCAACAAGAACGGCACGGACGACTGCGACGGCCACGGCACCGAGGTCGCCGGCGTCGCCGCCGCGGCCAAGACCGAGGGCGACTTCGTCGGCGCCGCACCGGAGGCGACGATCCTCGCGATCCGCCAGACCAGCGACCGGTTCGAGTTCAAGGGCGACGCGAACAACGAGAAGCGCGCCACCGCGGGCAAGGTCGGCACGCTGGCGAAGGCCATCGTCCGCGCGGCGAACCAGGGCGCCAAGGTCATCAACATCTCGCTGACGAACTGCGGCACCCCCAAGGGCTTCAGCGCGGACGACCAGAAGCTGCAGGCCGCCATCCGGTACGCGGTGGACGTCAAGGACGCCGTGGTCGTGACGGCGGCCGGCAACCTCAACGAGCAGGGCGCCGGCTGCCCCAGGCAGAACGACAACCTGGACCCCGCCAACGTCAACTCGATCTCGTCGCCCGCGTGGTTCGCGAACGACGTGCTGTCGGTGGCGTCGATCGCCCGGTCCGGCGCGGTCTCGAGCTTCAGCGTCTGGGGCCCGTGGGTGAGCATCGCGGCGCCGGGCGAGGAGATCATCTCCGTCGACCCCAAGGGCAAGGGCCTGACCAACGCGAACGTCACCGCGCAGGGCGTGCAGGACATCAAGGGCACGAGCTTCGCGGCCCCGTACGTCGCCGGCATCACGGCGCTGGTGCGCGAACGGTTCCCGGACCTCAAGGCGCGTCAGGTGATGGACCGCCTCAAGGCCACGGCACTGCACCCCGGCAACGCGTCCGGCCGGGACCACAAGGTCGGCTTCGGCATGATCAACCCGGTCGCCGCGCTGACCGCGGTGCTGCCCGCCGAGGCAGCCGGGTTCAAGGCGCCGCAGGCGAAGGAGATGAACACCGACGTCACCCCGCCGCCGGGGCTCGACTGGCCGCCGATCATCGTCGCGCTGAGCGGCATCGGCGTCGGCGGCGCGCTGCTGATGCTGACGCTGATCATCCGCAACTCGCTCAACCGCAGGCGTGGCACCACCGCTTAGCCAACGCCGCACACCGAAGTCACTGACGAACGAGAACGGCCCGCCGGACACCGGCGGGCCGTTCTCGTTCTTCCGGCGAAGTTCTAGTCGTCGTCACCGATCGTCTTCGGCGCGGCCTTCTTGGGTTTGCCGAGCAGGTCGTCGATCGAGCCCGTCAGCCGCTGCCGCGGCTTGTGCTCCTTGTCGCCACCCTGCTGCCCGCCCATCATGCCGCCCATCATCGGCGCCATGCCTCCCACCACACCGCCGGGAACGCCCCCTGGACGGCCACCTGCGGCCGCGGCGGGCCCCGCCGCACCGGCACCCCTGTCGGCGGCCGGGAGCTGCTCGGCGACGCCTGTGGCGCCGCCGAACTGCATCGGTGACGGCGCCGCGGCAGCCGGAGCGCCGACCGAACCGACGCCACCGCCTCCGCCGGTGCCGGCAGCACCGCCGCCAGCCGCACCGCCGCCGGCCCCACCACCGCCGGCCCCGCCACCGGTGGCTGCGGCCGCCGTGGCGGAGGCCTTGGCCGGTTCCGGCTCCTTGGCCCCGGGCTTGGCGGGCGCGCTGTAGGTCCAGTCCCGCTCGGGGTAGCGGTGCTCCATCCGCACGGCGCCGAAGCCCTCCGCCTCGCCGGAAACCCCGTCGCACAGCCGGAGGAACGCCTCGAGCACCTGCCGCGCGGACTCGTGCAGCACGCGAACCGGGTCCTTGAGCTCCTCGATGTGCTTGACGGCGCGCTGGTCGCCGTCCACGGGCAGCGCCGCGGCGCCGGACACCGCGTCCGCGGCGTCGGCCAGCACGTGCGCCATGTCCCGCACGATGTCGCGGACGCTGTCCGCCGTCTCGTCCAGCGCGTCCGCCATCGCGTTCATCGCGTCGGACATGTCACCGCCGGCGAGCCCGACCTTGCGCATGTGGTCGAGGAACGCGTCGGCGTCCTTGCCCTCCCACCGCGCGTCGACCCCGCCCAGCGGCGCCGCGACGTGCTCGGTGACCGCCTCGGTCACCTTCGCCGCCTTGCGCCAGCGCTCGGCTTCCTCGCGCAGGTCGTTCCAGTCGCCCACGAGCGGGTCGAAGAAGTCGTGCACGAGGTCCACGACGCCGAGCTCGCGGCTCACCCGCGAGAGGTAGCCGAGCTCGGGAGCGACCTCGGCCGCGATCTGCCTGCCGTCCGCGCCGTTCCTGGTCACCACAGCCCCCTACCGCCGGTCGGCCTTCTGGACCAGGCGCAGGCTCTCGTCGTCCTGGTGGCCGTGCTGCTCCGCGACGGCGTGCAGGCCCTTGGCCGCGGCGTCGAGCGTGTCGCAGGCGCGGGCGAGCTGCGAGTTGAGCAGCTCGGCCGCACGCGCGTAGGCCCTGGCGGTGCCCAGGGCGGCGCCGATCTCGCCGAACGACTGCGGTCGCAGCGGGGACACCTTCATGGCGTCCCGCACCCGCCTCAGGTCGTCCGTGGTGCCGTCGATCCGGTCGGCGTAGGACTCCAACCACTCGGGATCGACGGTGATGCGACCGGCCACGACTGTCCCCTCACGACACTTACCGGGAGCTCTGTCCGCATCTGACGGTGGTGCGCCCGGACCGGTTCCGCTACTTCTGCACGGACTGCGGGTCCTTGATCGTGCCCTTCGGCGTGGGAATCGCGTCGTAGCTGCGGTTCGCCTCGTTCTTGTTGAGCTGCGGACCCATCGGCAGCAGGCTCAGGATCTGGTTCGGCGCCGGCGGGAACGTCCCGTCGAGACCCAGCGCGGCCGCCGTGCCGGCGTCCGGGACGCCGTAGCGCACGCCACGACCCGTGACGACCTGCACCGGACCGGTCCCGAAGTCGCCCTTGCCCTGGCTCGCCCGCACGACGGCGGCCTTGCCCGGCAGCATCAGGAACTCGTCGATGATCTCGCCGGCCGCGCCCGGCGCGTTCAGCTCGACCGGGCTCATCTCCCTGGGACCGGGCAACCTCGACCCGATCGTCACGGAGGTGTGCTCGGCCTTGGTGTCCTCGGTGAAGTTCTCGGCCTTCCAGCCCAAGCACAGCACCGTGTTGCCGGCGTTCGCCTCCAGCGTGGTCGGGATCTTCGCCGGGTAGGAGCCGAGGTCCAGCGGGTCCTTCGGGTTCTTGTTGTTCGCGACCGCGTTCGGCGAGAGCCGGATCGGCTCCTTGGCGTTCGAGTACGCGAAGCGCAGCAGGTCGCCGACGGTCTGGTCGACGTCCTGGAAACCGTCCTTGAGCGCCACCATGAACTGCGTGGCGCCGGTCAGGTCGACCTTGACGACCTCACCGATGTTCACCCGCGTCTCGGTGACGTAGGTCGCCTGCTTGCCCTGGTCCTGCATGACCGGCGCGGCCAGCGGCGCGACCTCCGGGATGGTGTTGAGCAACGCCGTGCTGATCGCGCGCGGCTGCTTGCCCGTCAGCTTGAGGGCGTTGACCACCTTGTCGTTCTTGAGGTCCACCTCGGCGCGCACCGTCGACGACGAGATGTCGCTCAGCGGGTCGGGCTTCTTGTAGACCAGGTAGGCCTTCTTCGCACCCGTGCGCTGCTGGACCAGCACGGCCCCGTCGCCGAGCTCGGGGTTGCCACCGCTCACACCCGCGATCACCGAGGTCTTGATCTGGTTCTCCGCCGCCTGGTTCTCGCGGAACTCGTCCAGGTCGAGGGTGTCGCACACGGACCACTGGGCGTCGATGCGGAGGTTCTGCTTCGGCAGCACGTCCGGCGCGTCCGGCAGACCGGTGAGCCTGCCGCGCGGCAGGCTCGCGAGCGCCGCCTCGCTGACGAGCTTCGGCTCGCCGCCGGCGGCTTCCTGCTGCACGCCGTTCGCCGTGCCGCCGGGGGCGTCGCCGCCACCGGCCTGCTGGTCCGGGCTGTTGCGCGAGTACCAGAGCAGCCGGGCCGACGCCAGGTTGGTCATCGGGACGAGCCGCCGCGGCGACGCGTCCACGACGTAGACCTGGCCGGTCTCCTTGCTGATGGCGATCTGCGTCTGGTCGTCCAACCGCGGCGCCGGCTTGAAGAGACCGAACACCAGGAAGCCGAGCAGACCGACGACGCCCAGGACCACACCCACCGCTGTCGCGCGCGAGTGGTTGCGCATGGGGTCATGCAGCATCACCGCGTCTCTGCGGACCAGAGCGGACTGCATCCTCCGCAGGACGAATTGGTAGGCCTGGACCTGTGACTTGGTGGTGGGTGTTGATGCCATTCTCGGCTCGCTGCTCTCCCAGTCGCGGTACGGTTCGGCAGGATAGCCGGACGCAGGTTGCTTCGTGGGCCGGTTCGCCAAGCCCACCGACCACCGAGGGGAAAGAGACCACAACGGATGTCCGTGACCACTCCACATCCGCCCCGGCCCAACCCAGGGATGGCACGGCCGCAGGGGCCCGGTGGGCCGGGAGGTCCTGGCCAGCAGGCACCCGCTCCCCCTCGTCCGGTCGGGCGTGTCCGCCGCAGGACGGCGGGCGTCAGCCTCGGCTCCTTGCCCGTCTCGAACGTAGTCACGATCGAGGTCGGCCTCGCCATCGCACTCCTCGTCCTCACCCTCATGGGCGTGAAGGACGACACCGGCGCCCTGAACGTCGTCTCCGTCTCCATCGCCGGCGGTGTGCTCTTCATCGCACTGGTGCTCGCGTTCACCCGGTCACGCGGCCGCTGGCTGACCCAGTGGATCGGCGTCCGGCTGCGCTACAACTTCCGCTCGCACACCCGCACCGCGAAGCGCGTGGACCCGCAGGAGTCCAAGCCCGGTGACGACGAGCTGCCGGTGCTCGGCCCCGAGGACCCGCGCGTCGCGCTGCTGCGCCTCGCGATCCCGGACCTGGTGATCGCGAAGGGCGTCGACCACGAGCGCCGCCCGCTCGCGCTGTCGTGGCACGACGGCGTGTGGACCGCGGTCCTGCTGGTCGACCCGACCCCGCCGCTGATCTCCGCCGTCGGCTCGGCGCCGTCGCTGCCCCTGGGAGCGCTCGCACCGTGCCTGGAGGACCGCGGCGTGGTGCTGGACGCGATCACGGTGATCTGGCACTGCTACCCCGGCAGCGCGGCACTCCCGCCGAACTCGCCGGCGGTCACCTCGTACATGGAGGTGCTCGGCCCGCTGCCCGCGGCGGCCAGGCGCACCACGTGGATCACGGTCCGGCTGGACCCGCGCCGCTGCGGCGAGGCGATCCGGGAGCGCGGCGGCGGCGTCGTCGGCGCGCACCGGGCGTTGATCGGCGCGTTGTCCCGCGTCCGCAACGCCCTGGAGTCCGCCGGTGTGACGATCCGCCCGCTCGACTCGGACGAGCTGCTGCGGGCGGCCATCTCGTCGGCGGAGCTGACCGCGGCCGTCGGCAACACGAACCCCGTGTCGCTGCGCGAGAAGTGGTCCGGCGTCACGGCGGGTGGCGTCGGTCACGCGAGCTACGCGATCACCGGCTGGCCGTCGAAGGGACTCAAGGGCAACCTGAACTCGCTGACCGGTGTGCGCGCTCTCTCGTCGACGCTGGCCATGTCGATCTCGCCGTCCCGTGAGGACGGCCAGGTCTCGCTGCGCGGCCTGGTGCGGGTGAGCGCCCGCACGCCGAGCGAGCTCGACCGCGCCGACGACCAGTTGTCGAAGCTGAGCGACAAGCTCGACATCACGCTGACCCCGTTGCGGGGCATGCAGCTCGCCGGCCTCGCCGCGACGCTGCCGCTGGGAGGTGTGGCATGAGCTCGTCCCGTCTGCTCGACTCGCGCGGCAGCGGCGCGGTGGCGCCGGAGTTCCTGGTGTCGCCGACCATGCTCGACGTGGTCAGCCCGAGCGGCGACCGCGGCGGCATGATGCTCGGCCAGGGCACCAAGGGCGAACCGCTCAGCGTGTCCGTGCTGCGCCCGACCCCGACCCGCATGGTGGTCGTCGGCGGCCTGTACCTGGCCCGCCAGATCGCGTTGCGGGCCATGGCGACCGGCGCGTGGATCATCATCGCGACCGGCCGCCCCCAGGCGTGGCAGCCGGTGGTGCGCGCCGCGGGCCAGGGCCCGGACGGCCGTCCGTCCCAACTGGTGCAGCTGCGCCGGCTGTCCCCCGCGGACCTCCCGCGCCCCACGGAGGACATGCCGCTGCTGGTGATCCACGACGGCGGCCACGTCCCGCAGGAGCTGTTCCCGCCGCGCGCGCCGTGGCAGACAACGATGTACGTGCTGCCGTACCTGCACCCGCAGGCCTCGTCGACGGCGAACAACGCGGACCTCGTCCTGTTGCAGCGCCTGCCGATGGGCCAAGCCCAGCTCGCGGGCCAGATGTGGCGCCTGCGCCCGCAGATGTTCCAGCAGCTGACCCAGCTCAAGGACGACCAGGTCATCGCGATGGGCCAGGACATGTGGGCGCACCTGCGCCTCTACACGACCCCGGCCGAGCAGCAGATCCTCGGAGCCGTGCGCCGGGGCGACTAGCCACCAGACCAATTGTGCCCCGGACGGTTCATCGTTCGGGGCACAATTGTTTTGTCCATAGATCAGCGGAACCAACTAATTCACATCGCGCCCAAATCTGTTGATTCGCCATTCGAAGGTTGTTACGTGGACCTTCTTGTGCGCAATCAGTCCGCGCCACTAAGAAAACTCTCACCGCACCACCCCGCGACGAGGGAGCATGCTGCTATGGGAGAATCGTGGGCCAGACGAGTGGCCGGAACAGTGCTGGTGGCGGGCACCTCGCTCGCCCTGTCGTCCGTCTCCGCCACCGCTGCGCCCGAGGGGGAGATTCGCAACCTCGGTGCGTCCAACGCCGTCAAGGACAACTACATCGTCGTCCTGAAGGACATGAGCACGGCTAGCGCGGAGAGCCTCAGCGCGAAGTACAGCGCCAAGGTGAAACACACTTACAAGTCCGCTTTGCGCGGTTTCTCCGCGGAGATGTCCGAAACTCAGGCCAAGCGTCTCGCCGCAGACCCGAACGTCGACCACGTGACGCAGGACGGCGAGGTCCGCGCCTCCGACACCCAGCTCCCGACCCCGTCCTGGGGCCTCGACCGCATCGACCAGCGCGCACTCCCGCTGGACACCGGCTACACCTACCCCAACAGCGGCAGCGGCGTCACCGCGTACATCATCGACACGGGCATCCGGATCAGCCACAGCGACTTCGGCGGCCGGGCGGTGCACGGACGCGACACCGTTGACAACGATGACGACGCGACCGACTGCAACGGCCACGGCACCCACGTCGCGGGCACCGTCGGTGGCACCGAGCACGGCGTCGCGAAGGACGTGAAGCTCGTCGCCGTCCGAGTCCTGAACTGCGGCGGCTCCGGCACCTTCGCGGGCGTCATCGCCGGTATCGACTGGGTCACCAACGACGTCCAGACCACCCCGGCCCGCAAGCCCGCGGTGGCCAACATGTCCCTGGGCGGCGGCGCGAACGCCGACGTCGACAACGCCGTGAAGCGCTCCATCGCGGCAGGCGTCACCTACGGCCTGGCCGCGGGCAACGACAGCGGCGGCAACGCCTGCAACACCTCCCCGGCCCGCACCCCCGAAGCCATCACCGTCGGCTCCACCGACCGCACCGACGCCCGCTCGTCGTTCTCGAACCTGGGCAGCTGCCTCGACCTCTTCGCCCCGGGCCGCGACATCACCTCGGCCTGGCACACCAACGACGACGCCACCAACACCATCAGCGGCACCTCGATGGCCACCCCGCACGTGGTGGGGGCGGCGGCCGTCTACCTCGGCTCGTCCCCGACGGCCACCCCGCAGCAGGTCCGCGACGCCCTGGTGGACAACGCCACCTCCGACGTCGTCACGAACCCCGGCACCGGCTCCCCGAACAAGCTCCTGCACATCACCGGCACGGCCCCCGGCAACCCGCCCGGCCAGTGCCCGACGGCCACGAACGACACCGACACCGCCATCCCCGACGCCTCGTCCGTGACGTCGTCCATCACCATCGCCGACTGCCTCGGCAAGGCGGGCGCCACGGCCTCCGTGAGCGTCGACATCAAGCACACCTACCGAGGCGACCTGGAACTGGCCCTGATCGCCCCCTCGGGCACCGTGAAGCTGCTGAAGGTCGGCAACGGCAACGACAGCGCCGACGACCTGAAGGCCACCTACGCGGTGAACGTGTCCGCTGAGGACGCCAACGGCACCTGGCAACTGCGAGCGCGCGACCTCTACCGCCAGGACACGGGCTACATCGACTCGTGGACGCTCGACATCTAACCCCAGTCCCCACAGACATCTAACCCCAGTCCCCGCACCACCGAGGAGCCCCCGGCCTACGCCGGGGGCTCTCCCCTTCCAGAGGAAGCCGCGAGGCCGAAGGCGAGCCCAGCGAAGGCGAAGCCGAGCCGTCTTCCCCGCACGAGGCGGGTGGCGTGGTCCCGTCACAAGCCGCCCAAACCAACAGGCGTGCCGTCAACCCGCGAACGGCGCCGGCCGGTCCTGGATCAGATTGGCGGGGTCCGGGGCGGAGCCCCGCGCAAGAAACCGCAACCCCAACCAGCAAAACGCAACCCACCGAAGAGCAAAACTCACCCGGACAACGTGCGAACCCGCCGAGTAGCCTCAGCCCGAGCCCCAAGCTCCGAATCCCCCGGGAAATCCACCCGAACCAGGCACAACCCGTGCGCGGGAGCCACCGCAACCCCGCTGGCCCGCCCGTGGAGCGACAACAACGAGGAAGGCCACTCCACCGCCTTCCGCCCCTCCCCGACGGCCAGCAGCGCTCCGATGAGCGACCGGACCATCGAGTGGCAGAACGCGTCAGCGGACACGAAGGCCGTGATCACCCCGTCGACCGAGGAGCGCACCAGCTCCAGCCGTTGCAGCTCCCGGATGGTCGTGGCCCCTTCCCGCCGCTTGCAGAACGCGCAGAAGTCGTGCTCCCCCAGCAACAGCGCGGCCGCGGCGTTCATGGCGTCGACGTCCAGCGGACGGGGCCAGGCGAGCGTGTCCAGGCGCCGCAGCGGGTGCGCCCCGGATGCGGCATCGGTGACCCGGTACTCGTAGTGGCGCCGCAACGCCGAGAACCGGGCGTCGAAAGCTTCAGGCACCACACGCGCGGAGAAAACACGCACGTCCGTGGGCAACGCGCGGGCCAGCCGGCGAGGCAGCCCGGCGACATCCACGGTGGCCGGCAGATCGGCGTGGGCGACCTGGCCCGAGGCGTGCACCCCGGCGTCGGTCCGCCCCGCCACGGTCAGAGACACGTCCTCGCGCAACACCATCGACATGGTGTCCTCGAGAACGCCGCACACGGTCCGACGGGACGGCTGCCGCGCCCACCCCGAGAACTCGGTCCCGTCGTACCCCAGGTCGAAGCGCACACGAACGAGCCCGCCGTCCCCTGGGGGAACGACGGGCTCGTCAGCAGGAGAACCGCTCAGGACTGGTCCTTCTTGTCCTTGGCCTCTTCCGCCTCGACGTCCTCGGCCGACGGCTCGCCGTCAACCTCGACAGCGCCCTCGGCGGGCTCGGCCGTGGCGTCCTTCGTCGCGGACTCGGGCGCCTCGGCGTCCTGGTCGACGACCTCGGCGGCCGGCTTCTCGTCCTTGGCGAACTTGGTCTTGCGCGCAGCCTCGGCCTCGGTGGAGACGAGCTTCTGCTGCACCAGCTCGATGATGGCCATGGGGGCGTTGTCGCCCTTGCGCGCCAGCGTCTTGGTGATGCGGGTGTAGCCACCGGAGCGGTCGCTGAAGAACGGACCGATCTCGGCGATCAGCTTGTGCACGACGTCCTTGTCGCGGATCACCTTCATGATCTCGCGGCGGTTGTGCAGGTCGCCGACCTTGGCCTTGCTGATGATCTTCTCGGCGTACGGACGCAGCCGCTTCGCCTTCGCCTCAGTGGTCTTGATCCGGCCGTGCTGGAACAGCGCCGTCGCCAAGTTGGCGAGCAGCAGCCGCTCGTGCGCCGGAGACCCACCGAGCCGGGGGCCCTTGGTAGGGGTGGGCATCGCTTGCTCCTGTAGTAACTGTTGCGATCCTCTAGCTCTGAGATCAGAGCGTCAGAGCTGCTCGGTCTCCGCGTAGTCCTGACCGTCGTCGTGCGAGTCCAGACCGGCACCGGCACCCCAGCCCGTGTCACCGGGGTGGTAGTCCGACGCGGCGGCGGACGGGTCGAACCCAGGAGGCGAGTCCTTGAGCGCGAGGCCGAGGCCGACGAGCTTCATCTTGACCTCGTCGATCGACTTCGCACCGAAGTTGCGGATGTCCAGCAGGTCCGCCTCGCTGCGCGACACGAGCTCGCCGACGGTGTGGATGCCTTCCCGCTTCAAGCAGTTGTAAGACCGGACCGTGAGGTCCAGGTCCTCGATGGGCATCGCGAACGCGGCGATGGTGTCGGCTTCGGCCGGCGACGGGCCGATCTCGATGCCCTCGGCGTCGATGTTCAGCTCGCGAGCGAGGCCGAACAGCTCCACCAGGGTCTTGCCCGCGGAAGCGACCGCGTCCCTCGGGGTGATCGAGGGCTTGGTCTCCACGTCGAGGATCAGCTTGTCGAAGTCCGTACGCTGCTCGACACGAGTGGCCTCGACCTTGTACGTCACCTTGAGAACCGGCGAGTAGATCGAGTCGACGGGGATGCGGCCGATCTCGGCGCCCGCCTGCTTGTTCTGCACCGCGGGGACGTAGCCGCGACCGCGCTCGACGACGAGCTCGATCTCCAGCTTGCCCTTGCCGTTCAGGGTCGCGATGTGCAGGTCGGGGTTGTGCACGGTGACACCGGCCGGAGGCACGATGTCGCCCGCGGTCACCACACCGGGGCCCTGCTTGCGCAGGTACATGGTCACCGGCTCGTCCTCCTCGGACGAGACGACGAGCTCCTTGAGGTTCAGGATGACGTCGGTGACGTCCTCCTTCACCCCGGGAACCGTGGTGAACTCGTGCAGCACGCCGTCGATGCGGATGCTCGTGACAGCGGCACCGGGGATCGACGAGAGCAGCGTGCGGCGGATCGAGTTGCCGAGCGTGTAACCGAAGCCCGGCTCCAGCGGTTCGATGACGAACCGGGAACGGGTCTCGGAGACCGCTTCCTCGCCGAGCGAGGGGCGCTGGGAAATCAGCACTGGGTTCAACCTTTCTACAACGACGCCCGCTATTTGACGCCGTCACGACGCCGGTGCGGAGACCGGCAAACGCACTCGGCACACCCTTCGCGCCGATGCGGGACCCGACCCGAGCCACCGTCCACGAGGAACGATGGCTCGGAGAGGATCACTTCGAGTAGAGCTCGACGATGAGCTGCTCGGTGACAGGCGTGTCGATCTGCGCGCGCTCGGGCAGCTGGTGCACGAGGATGCGCAGGTTCGAGGGGACGACCTGCAGCCAAGCGGGAATCGGGCGGTCACCGAAGGACGCGCGAGCAGCCTCGAAGGGCAGCGTCGGCATGGACTTCGGCTTCACGTCGATGATGTCGAACTTCGACACCTGGTAGCTCGGGATGTTCACCTTGTGGCCGTTGACCAGGAAGTGACCGTGAGCGACCAGCTGACGAGCCTGGCGACGCGTGCGGGCGAGGCCCGCGCGGTACACCACGTTGTCGAGGCGGGCCTCGAGGATCTGGAGCAGGTTCTCACCGGTCTTGCCCGGGCGACGAACCGCTTCCTTGTAGTAGCGGACGAACTGCTTCTCGAGCACGCCGTAGGTGTAGCGAGCCTTCTGCTTCTCCTGGAGCTGCAGCAGGTACTCGGACTCCTTGACCCTGCCGCGGCCGTGCTGGCCGGGCGGGTACGGACGGCGCTCGAACGCCTGGTCCCCACCAACGAGGTCGACCTTCAGGCGGCGCGAGATACGCGTCGCGGGTCCCGTGTAACGAGCCATTAGTTCTTACTCCTCCCCGTGCCTCAGACCCGGCGCCGCTTGGGCGGGCGGCAGCCGTTGTGGGGCTGCGGGGTCACGTCCTGGATGGTGCCGACCTCGAGACCGGCTGCCTGCAGCGAACGGATCGCGGTCTCACGGCCGGAGCCGGGACCCTTCACGAACACGTCCACCTTGCGCATGCCGTGCTCGGCGGCCTTGCGGGCGGCGTTCTCGGCAGCCATCTGCGCCGCGAACGGCGTGGACTTGCGCGAGCCCTTGAAGCCCACGTGGCCGGCGGACGCCCAGCTGATCACGTTGCCCATCGGGTCCGTGATGGACACGATGGTGTTGTTGAACGTGCTCTTGATGTGCGCCTGGCCGTGCGAGACGTTCTTCTTTTCCTTGCGCCGGATCTTCTTGACCCCGGCGCCCGTGCGGGACTTGGGTGGCAAAACGAACTCCTAAGTTGAGGGCAGCAGACCCGAGGTCTTACTTCTTGCCGGCCTTCTTCTTGCCGGCCACGGTCTTCTTCGGACCCTTGCGGGTACGGGCGTTCGTCTTGGTGCGCTGTCCGCGAACGGGCAGGCCGCGACGGTGCCGAAGACCCGCGTAGCAACCGATCTCCATCTTGCGACGGATGTCGGCCGCGACCTCACGGCGAAGGTCACCCTCGACCTTGTAGTTCGTCTCGATGTGGTCCCGCAGCTTGGCGAGGTCGTCGTCCGTCAGATCCTTCACCCGGAGGTCCGGGGAGATCTCCGTGGCGGCGAGCAGCTCCTTGGAGCGCGTACGACCGATGCCGAAGATGTAGGTGAGCGCGATCTCCATCCGCTTCTCGCGGGGGAGGTCGACGCCAGCGAGTCGTGCCATGTGGCGGTTAACTCCTGTCGATTACTTCCAGGTCTGCTCCTCGCCCGGTTCCGGCGACTGACTCGCTGTGTGTCGTTCCGGCTGCTCTCACAGCCGGTGTCCCGGCCCCGGCCTGGAATCCGGGGGTGTCCGCACGCTTGGAGCCCTGCGTGCGGCAGGTGCGAGGAGGCTTCTCGTTACTGCGTCATCGAAGAGCTCGACGAGCGCGTGGTGGAACTGCTCAGCCCTGGCGCTGCTTGTGGCGCAGGTTCTCGCAGATCACCATGACCCGGCCGTGACGGCGGATCACCTTGCACTTGTCGCAGATCTTCTTGACGCTCGGCTGGACCTTCACGCCTGAGATCTCCTGCTACTGGAGGTCACTTGTAGCGGTAGACGATGCGCCCGCGGGACAGGTCGTAGGGCGAGAGCTCCACGACGACCCGGTCCTCAGGGAGGATGCGGATGTAGTGCTGTCGCATCTTGCCGCTGATGTGCGCGAGTACCTTGTGACCGTTCTCCAACTCGACCCTGAACATCGCGTTGGGGAGCGGCTCGACTACGCGGCCCTCGACCTCAATGGCCCCGTCCTTCTTGCCCATGTCCTCCGCGTTTCGTGACGGTGATAATAACCTTCGGACGCGCGACAGCCCGGTTCGATCTCACCTGCGAGGGCATGACTGAACCGGCGCGACGGATGCGCCACCTGACCAGTGTACGCAGTTCACTCCTGCAACCCAAATCGGGCCCGCTCAGGTCCGCGGTCGGGCTGCGCACCCCGTTCGAGCACCGGCCGGAGCCGGGCGATCGCGTTGATGTGCTCCTCTTGCGCGCCGAGCACGGATCGCAGCGTGCGGAGGCGCTGAGCAGCGACGCTCCAGCCGTACGCGGTCTCGTCGGAGCACCGCTGAGCCGCGTTGGCGAGCGCGGCGTCACCCGATCCGACGCCGTAGCTCTCCAGGCTCGGATCGCCGGGGCCTCGCTGGGTGAAGCCGGCCCGGTCGAGGCAGTGCAGCAGGATCGAGGTCACCGCGCGCGTCTCGGCGGCCTCGGGCCCGGACCTCAGGCGGGCCTCCCACTCGCGGACGACGGTGTCGTGCAGCGCCGTGATGCGGTTGACCGCGTCGACGTACTCCCACGGGGCGCCCGACCGGATCGCGCCACCACACCCGCCGTCCACGGGAGGCGGCGGGCTCACGAAGTCCGGACGCCGGACGTTGACGTCGGCGAACGGCGGATCGCACCGCTCGACCGCCGCGATGACGTCGGCCAGGAAGAGCCGGTCGGCGATCCGCTCGGCCGGCACGTCCTGGTAGGTGAAGTCGGTGGCCGGCTTCGTGGCAGCGCAGCCTGAAACGAGGATCAGAAGAGCGGACAGGACGAAACGGGTGACCCCCACCATGCCCCCCAAGCACCGGTTCGTTCGTCACCTCGACGGTATCGGCCCCGACAAACGAATAACCCCGTTCACCGGATGCGGTGAACGGGGTTGACCGGAAAGCTGTGGTGCCCTGGTCCCTCAGTCCTCTTCGGGTGCGGTGAGCACCCAGGGACCGTCCTCGGTGATCGCGACGCTGTGCTCCCAGTGCGCGGCGCGCGTGCCGTCGAGCGTGATGACGGTCCAGCCGTCCTCAAGCTCCTGGGAGTCGTCGGTGCCGAGCGTCAGCATGGGCTCGATCGCGATGGCCATGCCGACCTTGAGCCTCGGGCCCTTGCCGGGCTTGCCGTAGTTCGGCAGGAACGGGTCCATGTGCATCTTGGAACCGATGCCGTGGCCGCCGTAGTCCGCGACGATGCCGTACTCGATGCCGTCGCGCTCCCCCGACTCGATGGCCGAGGACTCGATCGCGAACGAGATGTCCGTGAGCCGCCCGCCGGGCACCGCGGCCGCGATGCCCGCGAGCATCGATAGCCTGGTCGCCTCGGACAGCTTGTGGTCGGCCGGCGACAGCTCGCCGACGCCGACGGTGACCGCCGAGTCGCCGTGCCAGTCGTCGAGGATCGCGCCGCAGTCGATGGAGATCAGGTCGCCCTCGGCCAGCACCTGCTGCTTGCTGGGGATGCCGTGGACGATCTGGTCGTTCACCGACGCGCAGATGCTCGCCGGGAAGCCGTGGTAGCCCTTGAACGACGGGATGGCGCCGGCGTCGCGGATGGTCTGCTCGGCGATCTCGTCGAGCTCCCAGGTGGACACGCCGGGCTTCACCGCGTCGACGACGTTGCGCAACGCCCTCGCCACGACCAGGCCGGAGGCGCGCATGGCCTCCAGCTGGGCGGGCGTCTTGATCTCGATCTTGCTCATGCTTTCGCTGCCACCTGTGACGACAGAGCGGAGCCGGGTGAGGAGTCCACCTGTCACTTCTCGCCGCGCAGCGAGTGCAGCGCCGCCAGCGCGCGCTCACTGATCTCGTCGATCTCACCGACCGCGTCGATGGAGACGACCTTGTCCGCGTAGTAGTCGAGCAGCGGCGCGGTCTCGTTGCGGTACACCTGCTGGCGGTGCCGGATGACGTCTTCCTTGTCGTCCGTACGCCCCCGTGCGAGCAGCCGCTCGACCACGACGTCCTCGTCGACCCGGAACTCCAGCACCGCGTCGAGGGCGTGGCCGCCGACGGCGAGGAACTCACCCAGCTTGTCGGCCTGCGCGACGTTGCGCGGGAACCCGTCGAGCAGGAACCCGTCCGCCGCGTCCGCCTCGGCCAGCCGCTTGCGCACCATCTCGTTCGTGATGGAGTCCGGCACGAGAGCGCCCTCGTCGAGGATGCTCTGCACCTCCAGCCCGAGCTCGGTCTGGTTGCTGATGTGTGACCGGAAGAGGTCGCCCGTCGAGATGTGCGGCACACCGAGCTTGCGGCTCAGCACTTCGGCCTGGGTGCCCTTGCCCGCACCCGGCGGGCCAACGAGAACGAGTCGCATCTAGCGGAGGAACCCTTCGTAATTGCGCTGCATGAGCTGGCTCTCGATCTGCTTCACGGTGTCGAGACCGACACCGACCATGATCAGAACCGCGGTGCCGCCGAACGGGAAGTTCTGGTTCTGGCCGTCGCCGGTCAGGTCCAGGAAGAGGTTCGGCAGGATCGCCACGATGCCGAGGTAGAGCGAGCCGGGGAGCGTGATGCGGCCCAGCACGAACTTGAGGTACTCGGCGGTCGGGCGACCGGGACGGATGCCGGGGATGAAGCCACCGAACTTCTTCATCTCGTCAGCACGCTCGTCCGGGTTGAACGTGATGCCGACGTAGAAGTACGTGAAGAAGACGATGAGCAGGAAGTACGTGGCGATGTGCACCCAGCTCGACTGCTTGACCAGGTAGGTCTGCACGAACGTCGAGAACCAGTTCGGCTCGGTCGACGAGCCCTGGGTGAGACGCACGATCAGGTCCGGCAGGTAGAGCAGCGACGAGGCGAAGATGACCGGGATGACGCCGGCCTGGTTCACCTTGAGGGGGAGGTACGTCGACGTGCCGCCGTACATGCGGCGGCCGATCATGCGCTTGGCGTACTGCACCGGGATGCGGCGCTGGGCCTGCTCGACGTAGATGACGCTCGCGATGATGATCAGAGCGGCCACGACCACGAGGGCGAAGGTGAGGCCGCTCTTGTCGAGGATGTTCTTGCCCTCGGCCGGGATGCGGGCGGCGATACCGGTGAAGATCAGCAGCGACATGCCGTTGCCGATGCCCTTCTCCGTGATCAGCTCACCCAGCCACATGATGACCGAGGTACCGGCGGTCATGGTGATGACCAGCACGATGAGGGTGAAGAGGCTGTCCTTGTTCGGGATGACATCCTGGTCGCACTCGCCGAACAGCTGACCGCGCACCGCCAGGGCCACCAGACCGGTGGACTGCAGGATCGCGAGCCCGATGGTCAGGTACCGCGTGTACTGCGTCAGCTTGCCCTGACCAGCCTGTCCTTCCTTCTTCAGCTGCTCGAACCGCGGGATGACCACGGTCAGCAGCTGGATGATGATGCTCGCGGTGATGTAGGGCATGATGCCCAGCGCGAACACGGACAGGTTCAGCAGCGCGCCACCGCTGAACAGGTTGATCAGCGAGTAGATGTTCTGACCTTCGAGCTGTTCAGCACACGCCCGCACGTTCTTGAAGGACACGCCCGGCGCGGGCATGGTCGCACCAAGCCGGTACACAATGATGATCCCGAGCGTGAAAAGGATCTTCTTGCGTAGATCCGGCGTCGCGAGAGCCGAGCGGAATGCGCCGAGCACGCGAACCTCCTGAGCGTTGCCGACCCCCAGGGACCGGCACATGCGGTAGTTGGCAGGCCGAGGTAGGTAGCCACGACCAAGCAACCCGGAGGACATCCGGGTTCAGCCCGCGACTCTAACAGTCCTGGACGACCAGGCCGTACCCAGTGGCCAATCACAGGTTCCAACCGGTTGATCTCTCACCGCCGCGCTAGGCCATCCGGGGTAGAAACCTGGGGAAATCCGTGCTAACAGCTAGGTTTTCGCTGACCGCGAACGTTTGCGCCCACCCCGGAGTTCCCCAAAAATCCCCCCAAAGCGGAATCGGCGAAGTCGCGGGCGGGCTCACGAGGTGGCCGTCAACAGCATCCGCGCACAGCACCCCACCGGCGCGGCCAGGGCGCTGGAGGGACGGAACGCACCTCCTGGGGCCCGGGAACGCCGAAGGGCCCCGAGGCGCAGCCTCGGGGCCCTTCGGACAGTTGACGCGGGGCGTCACACCACGGTGGAAGACCCACCCGCGGCGGCCAGCTTCTCCACAGCGGACTTGGAGAACTTGTTGGCCGTGACGTCCAGCTTGACGCTGACGTCACCGTTGCCCAGCACCTTGACGAGCGAGCCCTTGCGGACCAGCCCGGCCAGCACCAGCGCGGCGACGTCGACCGAACCGCCCTCGGGGAACGAGGCAGCGATGTCGGAGACGTTCACGACCTGGTACTCGGTGCGGAACGGGTTCTTGAAGCCCTTGAGCTTCGGCAGCCGCATGTGTAGCGGCATCTGGCCACCTTCGAAGCGCGGCGAGACGTTCTTGCGAGCGCCCGTGCCCTTCGTACCGCGGCCGGCGGTCTTGCCCTTGGAGCCCTCACCACGACCGACGCGGGTCTTGGCGGTCTTGGCGCCGGGGGCGGGGCGCAGATCGTGGATCTTGATGGTCACGACTGGACCTCCTCGACAACCACCAGGTGGCGCACGGCGTGGATCAGCCCGAGCACCTGGGGGGTGTCCTCACGCACGACCGACTGGCGGATCTTGCGCAGCCCGAGGGTGCGCATCGACTCGCGGTGGTTGTGCTTGGTACCGATGGTGCTGCGAACCTGCGTGATCTTGAGCTGAGCCATGATCACACCCCCTGGCCCGCGCGAGCGCGGATCATGCCGGCGGGAGCGACGTCCTCGAGGGGCAGGCCACGACGGGCCGCGACCTCTTCGGGACGCTGCAGGCCCTTGAGGGCCGCCACGGTCGCGTGCACGATGTTGATCGCGTTGTCGGAGCCCAGCGACTTCGACAGCACGTCGTGCACGCCGGCGCACTCGAGGACGGCGCGGACAGCGCCACCCGCGATGACACCGGTACCGGCCGAAGCCGGACGCAGCAGGACCACACCAGCGGCCTTCTCGCCCTGGACCGGGTGGGGGATCGTGCCGGCGATGCGGGGGACGCGGAAGAAGTTCTTCTTCGCCTCCTCGACACCCTTGGCGATGGCCGCGGGAACTTCCTTGGCCTTGCCGTAGCCGACGCCGACCATGCCGTCGCCGTCGCCCACCACCACGAGAGCGGTGAAGCTGAAGCGACGACCACCCTTGACCACCTTGGAGACGCGGTTGATCGCAACCACGCGCTCGAGGTGGGGGGTCTTCTCCTGGGCCGCGCCGCCGCGGCCGCCGTCACGACGGTCGCGGCGCTCTCCGCGCTCGCCCCCGCCGCCTTCGCGACGCGTACGTCCTGGCATCAGGCGTCCCTCTCAATTCCAGAAATGATCATTGTCAGAACTCCAGCCCCGCCTCGCGAGCGGCATCCGCCAGAGCAGCGATCCGGCCGTGGTAGGCGTTGCCGCCCCGGTCGAACACAACCGCCGTGATGCCGGCGTCCTTGGCGCGGGCCGCGGCCAGCTGGCCGACCTTGGCCGCGCGGGCCTTCTTGTCGCCGTCCATGGCACGGACGTCGGCCTCCATGGAGGAGGCGGACGCGACCGTGTGGCCCTTGAGGTCGTCGATCACCTGCACGGTGATGTGCTTCGACGACCGGTGCACGACCAGGCGCGGACGCTCGGCGGTGCCGCTGACCTTCTTGCGGAGGCGGAAGTGGCGACGGGCCTTCGCAACACGGCGCCTGGTGGAGATGTCCTTGCCCACCGGCTTGCGCTTCGTAACAGTCGACTCGCTCATGTCACTTACCCGTCTTTCCGACCTTGCGACGGATCTTCTCGCCCGAGTAGCGGACGCCCTTGCCCTTGTACGGGTCGGGCTTGCGCAGCTTGCGGATGTTGGCGGCGACCTCACCGACCAGCTGCTTGTCGATACCGGAGACGGAGAAGCGGGTCGGGGTCTCCACCGCGAAGGTGATGCCCTCGGGGGCCTCGACCTTCACCGGGTGGGAGTAACCGAGCGCGAACTCGAGCTCAGAGCCCTTGAGCGCGACGCGGTAACCGACGCCGTGGATTTCCATCTTCTTTTCGTAACCCTGGGTCACGCCGACGACCATGTTGTGCACGAGCGTGCGCGACAAGCCGTGGAGCGCGCGGTTGCGGCGCTCGTCGTTCGGGCGCTTGACCTCGAGCGTGCCGTCCTCAGCCTTCTCCAGGCTGATCGGCTCAGCGATCGTCAGCGTCAGGGTGCCCTTCGGGCCCTTCACGCTCACGTCCTGGCCGGCGATGTTCACGTCGACCCCGGAGGGGACAATGATCGGCTGCTTACCGATGCGCGACATGTCTACTCCCCCTTACCAAACGTAGGCGAGGACTTCTCCGCCCACGCCTGCCTTGTTGGCCTGGCGGTCGGTCATGAGACCGCCAGAGGTCGAAATGATCGCCACACCAAGACCGCCGAGAACTCGGGGCAGGCCGGTGGACTTCGCGTACACGCGCAGGCCGGGCTTCGACACACGGCGGAGGCCCGCGATGCTGCGCTCGCGGTTCGGGCCGTACTTCAGCTCGACGACGAGGTTCTTCGCGACCTCGCCCTCCTCGTCGCGGTACGAGGCGATGTAGCCCTCGCGCTTGAGGATCTCGGCGATGTTGGCCTTCAGCTTCGAGTGCGGCATCACGACCTTGTCGTGGTAAGCCGAGTTCGCGTTCCGCAGACGAGTGAGCATGTCTGCGATCGGGTCGGTCATCGTCATGGTGACCTGGTCAACCTTTCTCGCTGCGGTTCACCGCTCAGGGTCCAGACCTGCCCTCCGCGCCGGGAAAAGACGCAGCGGGAGGGACAGGACGGTCGTGTGCGGGCCTACAGCGAAGTAAATGAAACTAGAGGTCTTACCAGCTGGACTTGCTCACGCCAGGCAGCTCACCGCGGTGAGCCATCTCGCGCAGGCAGATCCGGCAGAGGCCGAACTTGCGGAACACCGCGTGGGGGCGGCCGCAACGCTGGCACCGGGTGTAACCCCGGACCTTGAACTTCGGCTTCTTCGCGGCCTTGTTGATCAACGCCTTCTTGGCCATCGACTCAGTTCTCCTTGAACGGGAAGCCCAGGTGCTTCAGCAGCGCCCGGCCCTCCTCGTCGTTCGTGGCGGTGGTGACGACGGTGATGTCCATGCCGCGAGGCCGGTCGATAGCGTCCGGGTCGATCTCGTGGAACATCGACTGCTCGTTCAGACCGAACGTGTAGTTGCCGTTGCCGTCGAACTGCTTGCCCGAGAGGCCGCGGAAGTCGCGGATACGGGGCAGCGCGATCGTCAGCAGGCGGTCCAGGAACTCCCACATGCGGTCGCCGCGCAGCGTGACGCGCGCGCCGATGGGCATGCCCTCGCGCAGCTTGAACTGCGCGATGGACTTGCGGGCCCGGCGAACCTCGGGACGCTGACCGGTGATGATCGAGAGGTCCTTGACGGCACCCTCGATCAGCTTGCCGTCACGGGCGGCGTCGCCGACACCCATGTTGACGACGACCTTCACGACACCCGGGATCTGCATCACGTTGGCGTAGTTGAACTGCTTCTGCAGCTCGCCGGTGATCTCGGCGCGGTAGCGCGCCTTGAGCCGCGGGATGATCTTCTCTGCGGTAGTCATGCTCAGATGTCCTTCCCGTTACGACGGGAAATGCGGACCCGCTTGCCCTCGTCGTTCGTCCGGTAACCAACACGGGTCGGCTTGCCGTCCGAGTCGACCACCATCACGTTGGAGACGTTGATCGGGGCTTCCTGGGTCACGATGCCACCGGACTGCGCGCCGCGCTGGGTCTGCGTGATCCGGGTGTGCTTCTTGATCCGGTTGACGCCCTCGACCAGGACCTTGCCGGTCTCCGGGTAGGCCTGGATGACCTTGCCCTTCGCGCCCTTGTCCTTGCCGGCGATGACGACGACCGTGTCGCCCTTCTTCACCTTCATGGTCAGAGCACCTCCGGAGCCAGCGAGATGATCTTCATGAACTTCTTGTCGCGCAGCTCGCGGCCGACCGGGCCGAAGATGCGGGTGCCACGGGGCTCGTTGTCGTTCTTGATGAGCACGGCGGCGTTCTCGTCGAAGCGGATGTACGAGCCATCCGGACGACGGCGCTCCTTGACGGTGCGGACGACGACCGCCTTGACGACGTCACCCTTCTTCACGCCGGCACCGGGGATCGCGTCCTTGACGGTCGCGACGATGATGTCGCCGATGCCCGCGTAGCGGCGACCCGAGCCACCGAGAACACGGATGCAAAGGATTTCCTTCGCACCGGTGTTGTCGGCGACGCGAAGCCGCGACTCCTGCTGAATCACTACTGCTCCTGACCATTCCTGGCCCGCCGGATTTCCGACCCGACGGGCTCGGTCTGTCTAGAAAGGACTACTTGGCCTTCTCGAGGATCTCGACGAGCCGCCAGCGCTTGGTCGCCGACAGGGGCCGGGTCTCCATGAGCAGGACGCGGTCGCCGACGCCAGCCGCGTTCTCCTCGTCGTGCACCTTCACCTTGGTGGTGGAGCGCATGATCTTGGAGTAACGCGGGTGCTTCTTGCGGTCCTCGAGCGCCACGACGATCGTCTTGTCCATCTTGTCGGACACGACGAGGCCCTCGCGGACCTTGCGGTCGTTGCGCTTCTCGGTCTGAACTTCGTTGCTTTCGGTCATGCCGCACCCTCACCAGTGGATTCCGGCGAAGCGGAGAGTCCGAGCTCCCGCTCCCGCATCACGGTGTAGATCCGGGCGATCTCGTGCCGGACCGTGCGCAGCCGCCGGTTGTTGTCGAGCTGGCCCGTGGCCATCTGGAAGCGAAGGTTGAAGAGCTCTTCCTTCGACTCCTTCAGACGCAGCACGAGCTCTTCCTCGGTGAGCTCACGCAGCTCGGAAGCGGTGGTACCCGCTGCCATCAGAACTCACCACCCTCACGCGTAACGATGCGGCACTTCATCGGGAGCTTGTGGATCGCGCGGCGAAGAGCCTCGCGGGCCACCTGCTCGTTCGGGAAGGCCATCTCGAAGAGGACGCGACCCGGCTTGACGTTGGCCACCCACCACTCCGGCGAACCCTTACCGGAACCCATGCGGGTCTCGGCCGGCTTCTTCGTCAGCGGACGGTCCGGGAAGATGTTGATCCAGACCTTGCCGCCACGACGGATGTGGCGAGTGATGGCGATACGAGCGGACTCGATCTGCCGGTTCGTCACGTAGGCCGGCTCCAGAGCCTGGATGCCGTACTCACCGAAGGTGACCTTCGTGCCGCCCTTGGCAGCACCCGACCGCTTCGGGTGGTGCTGCTTGCGGTGCTTGACCCTGCGCGGGATGAGCATGACTCAGCTCTCCGTCTTCTCTGCAGCGGCCGGGGCCTCGCTGGACGCCGCGGAGGCGTCAGCGGCGGCACGACCGGCCTCGGTGCTCGTCGCGGTGGTGCCGCTGGCACCGGAGCGACGGGCCCGGTTCGGACGCTCGCCACGGTCGCGGCGCGGGGCGCGGTCGGCCTGCGAAGGGGCCGCGTCGCGCTCGCGCTTGGCGGAGATGCCACCGACGATGTCGCCCTTGTAGATCCACACCTTGACGCCGATGCGGCCGAACGTGGTGCGGGCCTCGAAGAAGCCGTAGTCGATGTCGGCGCGGAGCGTGTGCAGCGGCACGCGGCCGTCGCGGTAGTGCTCCGACCGGGACATCTCGGCGCCGCCCAGACGACCGCCGCACTGCACGCGGATGCCCTTCACCTGCGACGAACGCATGGCCGACTGGATGGCCTTGCGCATCGCGCGGCGGAACGCAACGCGGTTGGACAGCTGCTCGGCGACACCCTGTGCCACGAGCTGCGCGTCCGACTCGGGGTTCTTCACCTCGAGGATGTTCAGCTGGACCTGCTTCTTGGTGAGCTTCTCGAGCTCACCGCGGATGCGGTCCGCCTCGGCACCACGACGGCCGATGACGATGCCCGGCCGGGCGGTGTGGATGTCGACGCGCACCCGGTCACGGGTCCGCTCGATCTCCACCTTGGAGATGCCGGCACGCTCCATGCCCTTGCTGAGCAGGCGGCGGATCTTGACGTCCTCCGCCACGTACTCGGCGTACTGCTTGTCGGCGTACCAGCGGGACTTCCAGTCGGTGGTGATCCCCAGCCGGAAGCCGTGCGGGTTGATCTTCTGGCCCACTACCGGGTTCCCTTCGCGCTGGTCTTCTTCGGACGAGACTCCACCTCGATGGTGATGTGGCTCGTCCGCTTGCGGATCCGGTACGCGCGGCCCTGGGCACGCGGGCGGAAACGCTTGAGGGTCGGACCCTCGTCCACGTAGGCCACCGACACCCAGAGGGTCTCGGGGTCCAGGGACAGGTTGTTCTCGGCGTTGGCCATGGCGCTGGCGAGCACCTTCGCGACCGGCTCACTTGCCGCCTGCGGCGCGAACTGGAGCACGGCCAGGGCCTCGCGGGCGTTACGTCCCTTGATGAGCTCGACGACGCGACGCACCTTCATCGGCGTGTCGCGGACGTAGCGAGCCCGAGCCACGGCGCGCGGAAACTCCTGCGCCTCAGCATCTTTACGGGCGTTCATCGCTGCTTCCCCTTGCTCTTCCTAGTTCGGCGCCTTAGCGGCGGCGAGACTTCCGGTCGTCCTTGATGTGGCCCTTGAAGGTCCGGGTGGGGGCGAACTCGCCCAGCTTGTGCCCGACCATCGCTTCGGTCACGAACACCGGGACGTGCTTGCGGCCGTCGTGCACCGCAATGGTGTGACCCAGCATGTCCGGGATGATCGTGGACCGGCGGGACCACGTCTTGATGACCGTCTTCTTGCCCGACTCGTTGAGAACGTCCACCTTCTTGAGCAGGTGGTCGTCAACGAAGGGGCCCTTCTTAAGGCTGCGAGGCATCCTTCACTCCCTTCCTGCTCAGCGCTTCTTACCGGTGCGACGACGCCGGACGATGAGCTTGTCGCTTGGCTTACGGCGGCGGGTACGACCCTCGGGCTTGCCGGCCGGGTTGACCGGGTGGCGACCACCGGAGGTCTTACCTTCACCACCACCATGCGGGTGGTCGACGGGGTTCATGGCGACACCGCGGACGGTGGGCTTCTTGCCCTTCCACCGCATGCGGCCGGCCTTGCCCCAGTTGATGTTCTGGTGTTCCTTGTTGCCGACCTCGCCGAGCGTGGCGCGGCAGCGCACGTCCACGTTGCGGATCTCGCCCGAGGGCATCCGCAGCTGGGCGTACGGACCGTCCTTGGCCACGAGCTGGACCGAGGCACCGGCCGAGCGGGCGATCTTCGCGCCGCCGCCGGGGCGGAGCTCGATCGCGTGGATCACGGAACCGACCGGGATGTTGCGCAGCGGCAGGTTGTTGCCCGGCTTGATGTCGGCCTTGGGGCCGTTCTCAACCGTGTCGCCCTGCTTGAGCTTCTCCGGCGCGATGATGTAGCGCTTCTCGCCGTCCGCGTAGTGCAGCAGCGCGATGCGGGCGGTGCGGTTGGGGTCGTACTCGATGTGAGCGACCTTGGCCGGCACGCCGTCCTTGTCGTTGCGGCGGAAGTCGATCAGGCGGTAAGCCCGCTTGTGACCGCCACCCTTGTGCCGCGTGGTGATCTTGCCCGAGGCGTTGCGGCCACCCAGCTTGTGCAGCGGGCGGATCAGCGACTTCTCCGGAGTCGACCGAGTGATCTCGGCGAAGTCGGAGACGCTCGCACCGCGACGACCGGGAGTCGTCGGCTTGTACTTGCGAATGCCCATCTCTACGCAGTCCTCGTCATCAGGCGGCAGGGCCGCCGAAGATCTCGATCGGCTTGCTGTCCGGAGACAGAGTCACGATCGCGCGCTTCGTGTCCTTGCGCTTGCCGAACCCGGTGCGGGTGCGCTTGCGCTTGCCCTGCCGGTTGATGGTGTTGACGCTGACGACCTTCACGCCGAAGACCTTCTCCACGGCGATCTTGATCTGGGTCTTGTTCGAACCCGGCGCCACCAAGAAGGTGTACTTGTTCTCCTCGAGGAGCCCGTAGGACTTCTCGGAGATCACCGGCGCGAGCAAGATGTCCCTGTGGTCGGGGATCACTTGGAAGCCTCCTCGTCCACCACGACCGCCGTGCCCTCAGCCGAGCCAGAACCCTGCTGGGCCTTGCTGGCGAGGAACACGTCGAGCGAGTCCTTGGTGAACACCACGTCGTCGTTGACGAGCACGTCGTAGGTGTTGAGCTGGTCGGGCGCGATCACGTGCACGTGCGGCAGGTTGCGCACGCTCACCCACGCGACCTCGTCGGTGCGGTTGAGCACCACGAGAACGCGACGGGCCTGGGTGACCGACTCGAGCACCTTGCGCGCGGTCTTGGTCGACGGGGTGTCCCCGTCCACCAGGCCGGACACGACGTGCACCTGGTTGGCGCGGGCCCGGTCGGAGAGGGCACCGCGCAGCGCGGCGGCCTTCATCTTCTTCGGGGTCCGCTGGGTGTAGTCACGCGGCTGCGGGCCGTGGACGATGCCACCACCGGCGAACTGCGGCGCACGCGTCGAACCCTGGCGGGCGCGACCGGTGCCCTTCTGGCGGTACGGCTTCTTGCCACCACCGGACACCTCGCCGCGGGTCTTCGTCGAGTGCGTGCCCTGGCGAGCGGCGGCCTGCTGGGCCACCACGACCTGGTGCAGCAGCGCGACGTTCGCCTGCGCGTCGAAAACAGCCGAGGGGAGCTCGACCGTGCCGGCGGACGCACCGTCCGGCGTACGGATCTCAACCGTCGACATCAGGCACCACCCTTCGCGGCAGTCCGGACGAACACCAGACCACCCTTGGGGCCGGGAACAGCGCCCTTGATGAGCAGCAGGCCGTTCTCGGCGTCGATCTTGTGCACCTTCAGGTTCTGGGTCGTGACGCGCACGTGGCCCATGCGGCCGGCCATGCGCAGACCCTTGAAGACGCGACCCGGGGTGGCGCAGCCACCGATGGAACCCGGCGAGCGGTGCTTGCGCTGGGTGCCGTGGCTGGAGCCGAGGCCCCGGAAGTTGTGGCGCTTCATGACACCCGCGGTGCCCTTGCCCTTGCTGGTGCCGGTGATGTCGACAACAGCGCCGGCCTCGAACACCTCAGCGGTGATCTCCTGGCCGACCGTGTACTCGCCGGCGTCCGCCGTGCGCAGCTCCACCAGGTGGCGACGGGGCGTGACCCCGGCCTTGGCGAAGTGGCCCGCGACGGGCTTGTTGACCTTGCGCGGGTCGATCGCGCCGGCCGCCAGCTGGACGGCGGTGTAGCCGTCCTTCTCCTCGGTGCGAACCTGGGTCACGACATTGGGCTCAGCCCTGACGACGGTCACCGGGACAACCCGGTTGTTCTCGTCGAAGACCTGAGTCATGCCGAGCTTGGTGCCCAGGATGCCCTTCATCTGCCTGTCAGACATTGGTCCGTTACTCTCCGCGCCCAACGCTTACTGGATGTTGACGTCGACGCTGGCCGGCAGGTCGATGCGCATGAGCGCGTCCACCGTCTTCGGCGTCGGGTCGAGGATGTCGATCAACCGCTTGTGCGTGCGCATCTCGAAGTGCTCGCGCGAGTCCTTGTACTTGTGCGGCGAGCGGATGACGCAGTACACGTTCTTCTCAGTGGGCAGCGGCACGGGCCCGACAACCCGAGCGCCGGTGCGCGTCACGGTCTCAACGATCTTGCGCGCAGACGCGTCGATCGCCTCGTGGTCGTAGGCCTTGAGCCGGATGCGGATCTTTTGTCCCGCCATGATGGCTTGCCGTTCCTCTGCTTCTCGTAACCGCTGCGGTGCGGTGCCTCGGATGAGGCCTGTTACAGCCTCTTGGCGCGCTCCGCCCCTGTTGAAGTGTCATGGTGCCCGGTCCACGCGGTCGGGCGTGTCGCGCCCGGTGCGCATACCGGTCCCACGCAAGGTCTCCCCGGTGGGATTGGGCCTACCACAGCCCATGCACCCTGATGCCCATCTCCGCAAGGAGGCGTTCACTAACAGGGCGCGGACGCTCGGTCGAACAACTCGGGCACGCACGGATGCGACCCGGCCTTCGTCGAGCAACCCGTAAAGAATGCCACACGGACACGGGACGCTCCAAATCGGGGGGCCGAGCCGGAGCCGGATCACGTCCGGATTCCGGCCGGTGAGCCGCCTCGTTCGTCGCATGTGGAGCCACGGGCGCGGCGGTTCCGTTGTACGCCAACGACATCGCGGCGACGGATCCACTCCCCGCGACAGCCGGACAGCTCGACGTGAGCTGCCGCACAACCGCCGCCGGAACGACGAAGGCCGGGCCAACGAGGTCGTTGGCCCGGCCTGTCGCCGAACTGGGTCGAGCTAGGTCACTTGATGATCTTGGTGACCGAGCCGGCGCCGACGGTGCGGCCACCCTCGCGGATCGCGAAGCGGAGGCCCTCGTCCATGGCGATCGGCTGGATCAGCTTGACCGTCATACCGGTGGTGTCACCGGGCATGACCATCTCGGTGCCCTCGGGCAGCGTCACAACGCCGGTCACGTCCGTGGTGCGGAAGTAGAACTGCGGACGGTAGTTGTTGAAGAACGGCGTGTGGCGGCCACCCTCGTCCTTGGACAGGATGTAGACCTGAGCCTCGAACTCGGTGTGCGGGGTCGTGGTGCCCGGCTTGACGATGACCATGCCGCGCTCCACCTCCTCGCGCTTGATGCCGCGGAGCAGCAGCGCGGCGTTGTCACCGGCGCGACCCTCGTCGAGGAACTTCTTGAACATCTCGATCGAGGTGACAGTCGTCTTCTTCGACTGCTCCTTGATGCCGACGATCTCGATCTCGGAGTTCACGTTGATGATGCCGCGCTCGATGCGACCGGTCACGACGGTGCCGCGGCCGGTGATCGTGAAGACGTCCTCGACGGGCATGAGGAACGGCTTGTCGGTCTCACGCTCGGGCTCCGGGATCGCCGTGTCGACGGCGGCCATGAGCTCGAGAACGGACTTGCCCCAGGTCTCGTCGCCCTCCAGCGCCTTCAGCGCCGAAACGCGCACGACCGGCAGGTCGTCGCCCGGGAACTCGTACTCGGAGAGCAGCTCGCGGACCTCGAGCTCGACGAGCTCCAGGATCTCCTCGTCGTCCACCATGTCGGCCTTGTTGAGCGCGACGACGATGTAGGGGACGCCGACCTGGCGGGCCAGGAGGACGTGCTCCTTCGTCTGCGGCATCGGGCCGTCGGTGGCCGCGACCACCAGGATGGCGCCGTCCATCTGCGCCGCACCGGTGATCATGTTCTTGATGTAGTCGGCGTGCCCGGGGCAGTCGACGTGCGCGTAGTGACGGTTCTCCGTCTGGTACTCGATGTGCGCGATCGAGATCGTGATGCCGCGCTGCTTCTCTTCCGGCGCCTTGTCGATCTGGTCGAACGCGAACGAAGCGTTCACATCGGGGTACGCGTCGTGCAGAACCTTGGAGATCGCCGCGGTCAGCGTGGTCTTGCCATGGTCGATGTGACCGATGGTACCGATGTTGACGTGCGGCTTCGTCCGCTCGAACTTCGCCTTGGCCACTGGATTGTCCTCCTGGACTTCTTCTTTGCTGGTCCGGCGGGCATCTGTGGCCACCCGCCGGACTTACACGTCAGGGTCGGAAAGTGCGGACCCCAGGGATTCACCCCGGAGAGCCCGCGGTGGAACTGCGGTGCTCCGGTGTGGGGTTATTCCCCAGTCGCCTTCGCGATGATCTCCTTCGAGACGTTCGCGGGAACCTCTGCGTAGGAGTCGAACACCATCGAGTAGTTGGCACGACCCTGGGTCTTGGACCGCAGGTCACCCACGTACCCGAACATTTCCGACAGCGGCACCAGGGCCTTGACGACACGGGTACCACTGCGCTCCTCCATGGCCTGGATCTGGCCACGGCGGGAGTTCAGGTCGCCGATCACTTCACCCATGTAGTCCTCGGGCGTCGTGACCTCGACGGCCATGATCGGTTCGAGGATCGCGGGAGACGCCTGGCGGGCGGCTTCCTTGAGGGCCATCGAACCAGCGATCTTGAACGCCATTTCCGAGGAGTCGACCTCGTGGTAGGCGCCGTCGAGCAGCGTCACCTTCACGCCGACCAGCGGGTAGCCCGCCAGCACGCCGTACTGCATCGCGTCCTGCGCACCCGCGTCGACCGACGGGATGTACTCGCGCGGGATGCGACCACCGGTGACCGCGTTGACGAACTCGTAGAGAGCACCGTCGTCGGTCTTCGGCAGCGGCTCGATGGTGACGAGCACCTTCGCGAACTGGCCGGAACCACCGGTCTGCTTCTTGTGGGTGTAGGAGTACTTCTCCACCGCCTTGCGGATGGTCTCCCGGTACGCCACCTGAGGCTTGCCGATGTTGGCCTCGACCTTGAACTCGCGGCGCATGCGGTCCACCAGGATGTCCAGGTGGAGCTCGCCCATGCCGGCGATGATGGTCTGGCCGGTCTCCTCGTCCAGGTTGACCCGGAAGGTCGGGTCCTCCTCGGCGAGCTTCTGGATCGCCGTGCCCAGCTTCTCCTGGTCGGCCTTGGTCTTGGGCTCGATCGCCACCTGGATGACCGGCTCCGGGAACGTCATCGACTCGAGCACGATGGGGTGCTGCGGGTCGGCGAGCGTCTCACCGGTGGTCGTGTCCTTCAGACCGATCACGGCGTAGATGTGGCCCGCGATCGCCTCGGTGACCGGGTTCTCCTTGTTGGCGTGCATCTGGAAGATCTTCCCGATGCGCTCCTTGCGGTCCTTGGTCGCGTTGACGACCTGGGTGCCCGCGGCGACCTTGCCCGAGTAGACCCGGATGTAGGTCAGCTTGCCGAAGAACGGGTGCACGGCGATCTTGAACGCCAGCGCCGAGAACGGCTCGTCGCTCGACGGGCTGCGCTTGACGACGGTCTCGCCGTCCTGCAGCGTGCCCTCGACCGGCGGGAGGTCCAGCGGCGACGGCAGGAAGTCGATCACCGCGTCGAGCATGGGCTGCACGCCCTTGTTCTTGAACGCGGAGCCGCACAGCACCGGGTAGGCGGTGCCCTCGGAGACGATCTTGCGGAGGCCCGTCTTGATCTCCTCGACGGTGAGGTCGCCCTCCTCGAGGAACTTCTCCATCAGCGCGTCGTCGGTCTCGGCGACGGCCTCCAGGAGCCCCTCGCGGAACTCGTTCGCCTTGTCGACGAGGTCGGCCGGGATCTCCTCGACCGCGTAGTCCTCGCCCTTCTGGACCTCGCCACGCCACGTCAGGGCGCGCATCTCGACCAGGTCGACGACGCCGATGAAGTCGCTCTCGGCACCGATCGGGATCTGGATCGGGAGGGGCTTGGCGCCCAGGCGCTCGGAGATGGTGCGGATGGTGAAGTAGAAGTCCGCGCCGAGCTTGTCCATCTTGTTGACGAAGCAGATGCGCGGGACGTCGTACTTGGTCGCCTGCCGCCAGACCTGCTCGGACTGCGGCTCGACGCCCTCCTTGCCGTCGAAGACGGCAACGGCGCCGTCGAGGACGCGCAGGTTGCGCTCGACCTCGACGGTGAAGTCGACGTGGCCGGGCGTGTCGATCAGGTTGATCTGGTGGTTCTTCCAGTAGCAGGTCGTCGCGGCGGACGTGATGGTGATGCCGCGCTCCTGCTCCTGCTCCATCCAGTCCATCACGGCAGCGCCGTCGTGGACCTCGCCGATCTTGTAGCTGATCCCCGTGTAGAAGAGGATCCGCTCAGTCGTCGTGGTCTTGCCCGCGTCGATGTGGGCCATGATCCCGATGTTGCGGACCTTGGCAAGATCAGTGAGCACGTCCTGTGCCACGGGTCTTTCCCCTGTCTTGAGCTTGTGGGCTCACTAGGGCTGGGAGCACCCGGCCTGTCTCCAGACCGGGCGTCACATCACCAGCGGTAGTGGGCGAAGGCCTTGTTGGACTCGGCCATCTTGTGCGTGTCCTCACGGCGCTTGACGCTCGCACCGAGACCGTTGCTCGCATCGAGCAGCTCGTTCATCAGACGCTCGACCATGGTCTTCTCACGGCGCTGCCGGGAGAAGGTGATCAGCCAGCGCAGCGCCAGCGTGGTGGAGCGGCCGGGCTTGACCTCGACGGGGACCTGGTAGGTCGCACCACCGACGCGGCGGCTCTTCACCTCGAGAGCCGGCTTCACGTTGTCGAGCGCGCGCTTGAGCGTGACGACCGGGTCGGTGCCGGTCTTCTCGCGAGCACCTTCGAGGGCTTCGTAAACGATCTTCTCCGCCACCGAGCGCTTGCCGTCGACCAGCACCTTGTTGATGAGCTGGGTCACCAGCGGCGAGCTGTAGACCGGGTCGGAGATCAGCGGCCGCTTCGGGGCCGGTCCCTTGCGGGGCATCTCAGCTCTTCTCCTTCTTCGCGCCGTAACGGCTGCGAGCCTGCTTGCGGTTCTTCACACCCTGGGTGTCGAGAGAGCCACGGATGATCTTGTAACGAACACCCGGCAGGTCCTTCACACGACCGCCACGCACGAGCACCATGGAGTGCTCCTGAAGGTTGTGACCCTCACCGGGGATGTACGCCGTGACCTCGATACCGCTGGTCAGCTTCACGCGAGCGACCTTGCGCAGTGCGGAGTTCGGCTTCTTGGGGGTGGTGGTGTAAACGCGGGTGCACACACCGCGCCGCTGCGGCGAGCCCTTGAGGGCCGCCGTCTTCTGCTTCGCCACCTTGTCCTGGCGGCCCTTGCGGACCAGCTGCTGGATCGTTGGCATTCGCCGGCTGCTTCTTCCGTCTTCTCGGGCTTCCCTTGCGGTTCACCCTCGTGTTTCTTGTTCCCTCTCTGCACCCGAGGTCGGGCGTGTCGCCCGCTCCCAAGGTCCGCAGGCAACAGTTCAACTGTCCCTGCGAGTGGAGGACACCACGGCCTCACGGGCACGCGGAGCGGCCCGACATGGGTCGGGCACGAGTAGCAAAGATACCCGCCCACGTCTACCTGGGTCAAAACGGGGGTACCGCACTCACCCGTGCGATAGACATGGTCACCGGGATCCACGGTACTCGGGTGGCGGAGAACGCGTTGAAGCTCAACCTGCTGGTCTACGGCATCGCAGCCCTCGTCATCGGGATCCCGGCGGTGCTGATCGGCCGCGACCTGCTGACGACGGAGGCTCTCGTCGGCCAGTGCGCCAGCCAAGTGGCGAACGTCTCGGAGCTGAGGTTCGAGGAAACCGGCTGCAAGAAGAGGAAGAACAGCCCCGGCTACGAGGTGGGTGCGATCGCGGCGAACTGCCCGGACGGCGACTACATCGCCGTGCCGAGAGGCGGCGAGAAGACTTGCTACCTCTCGCGCGCCGCCATCGGCGTGTGCTTCGTGACGAAGCAGTACCCGAACGTCGACCAGCCGGTCCACATCCGCGGCAACTGCGAGGAACAGAACGCCCGCAAGAGCGTGGACGTCCTCCACGACACGTTCGACAAGTCGCGGTGCCCGGGTCCGGACCTGGCCCTCGCCTACTCGAAGCCCGCCAGGACCCTCTGCCTGGAGAAGGCGTGACGCGGTGTGGCGCCAATGGATCGTGCCGTCCGTCCTCACCCTTCTGTGCGTGGCAGGACTCACAGCGCTTCTTCCGCGAGAGGAGCCCGAACCGGCCACGCCGACGTCCGCGCTCTGCTTCGAGATGGCCGGCGGGAGCAAGTCGGTCGGCCCCCGGCAGGTCGACTGCTCCGCGGGCGAGGTGTCGTACCGGGTCGCGCTGACGGTCGAGTCGCCGGACTGGTCGCTGGATCCGGGGGCCTGCCCCGAGGGCCCCTACCTCGCCTTGCGCTGGGGCACCGGCGACACGATGTGCCTCGCTCTCTCCGTGCGGGAGGGCGACTGCCTGTCGTACGTGAAACCGCGCAAGGGGACCAAGCCCGGTGAGCTCGGGCGGACCGACTGCACGAACGAGCCGTACGCGGAAGTGAGGAAGGTCGTGACGGGTGAGCGCCTCAGTTGCGGTCCGGGGCAGAAGGCCGTGCACTACTCGCAGCCACCCCTGACCATCTGCCTGGAGGAGCTGTGAGGACCGCCCTCCTGGTCGCGGCTCTCGCGCTGGTGCTCTCCGGGTGCTCCGGCTGGCACGAGCAGGCGGGCGTCGGCGAGTGCGCCAAGCAGGTCGACGTCAACGACACCAGCATCAACATGGCCAAGGTGGACTGCTCGTCGCAGGAAGCCGTGTACCGGGTGTCGTCCCGCGAGAAGCGGTCGCTGTGCCCGACCGGCGACTACCTGGAGGAGTCCTCCGGCCGGTCGAAGAAGACCGGCAAGACGCGGTACTGCTACGTCTTGAACGTGCAGGAGGGCGACTGCCTCAAGGCGGTCAACCGGTACTTCCAACGGGTGACGTGCGGGGCCGGGACGCGCCGGGTCACGAAGGTCGTCGACGGCAGGTCCGACCGCTCGTTGTGCGCCGGCCAGGACTCGAAGACCTACTCCCAGCCGATGAAGACGATCTGCATCGCCGAGTGAGCCAGCCGGCCTGGTTCACTGTGCGCGTGGACGACCTGATCGCGGCGATGGCCTCGCTGACCGGCTCCTCCGCCGATCCCGAGGTGCTCGGCGGTGACCGCGGCGACGTGGTGGTGGTGCGCCTCGGCGACGTGGTGGCCAAAGCGCATCCCGCGGACGCCGACGTCGAGGCGTTGCGGCAGCGGGTGGAGATCGCGGCGGCGCACCCGGAGCTCCTGCTGCCGCCGGTGAAGCCGCTGCAGTTCGTGGACGACCGGCCGGTGACGATCTGGCCGTACGGGACGCCGGTGAGCCCGGCGGACCCCGACGCGGCCCCCTGGGAGGAGAGCGCGCAGCTGCTCGCGAAGCTGCACGCGCTGCCCGTGCGGGGACCTGCCGCGGGCGCTCCGGAACGGATCGTGCGCGCGATCCGGGCCCTGCCGCCGGACCTGCCGCACGCCGGCGTCGTGCTCGCGGCGTTCGACGTCCTGCCGCCGTTGACCATGAACGGCAGGGCCCTGATCCACGGCGACTGGCACCTCGGGCAGCTCGTGCACAGGGGTGCGTGGCGCCTGATCGACGTGGACGACCTCGGGGTGGGCGACCCGGTCTGGGACCTGGCGCGACCTGCGGCGTTGTTCGCGTGCGGGATCCTGCCGGGGGAGCTCTGGGCGAGGTTCCTCGGCACCTACCGCGACACGGGCGGCGTGGCCGTGACGACATCGGAATGGGACGCGCTCAACATCCCGGCTCAGGCGTACGTTGTCCAGATGGCAGCGCGGGCACTGGTGACTGGCCGGCAGGCAGTGGAACCGCTGGTCGACGCCTGTCGCCGGATCGTCGCGACGCACGGTGGCGGCGACCGCGGCTAATATCGATTTTGTCCGGTCCCAGCCAGGAGGCTCATCACGATGCAGTGTCCCAAGTGTCATGCGAACATGCGCACGTTCGACCGCATGGGTGTTCACATCGAGCAGTGCGACGGCTGCCGCGGGGTCTTCCTCGACTACGGCGAGCTCGAGTCGATCACCCGCCTCGAGGCCCAGATGCAGGCTCCGCCGCCCGCCCCGGCCCCGCCGCCCGCTGCCTACCCGCAGCCCGTCCAGCCCGCCTGGGGCGCCGCCCCGCAGCAGGTCCACCACCACCACGGTGGTCACGCCGGCTACGGCTACGGCCACCGCAAGCACCGCGGCCTCGGCGGTCTCTTCTTCTCCTCCTGACCTCGTGAACGGCCCCGGATCCCATGGTCCGGGGCCGTTGACGACTACCGAGTTTTGCCGGGATAATCGGTAGTCAACGGGAGGAGCACCCATGTCTGTCGCGACCGAGGCCGCCCAGATCCGGCACCTCTTCGAAACGATCGAGGAAATCGAGTCCGTGGCATCGTCCCTGGCAGAGGACGACGAACGCCGCCGCAAGCTCGACGGCGTGGTCGCCAGGACGCTCCGCCAAGCCCCACCCGTCCGCCCGGTGGTGGCGGGCGAGCTGCTCGACCTCACCGAGAAGACCGTGAAGGCCTGGGCCAGGGAAGGCGTGCTGGCCATCCACAGCCAGGAACCGCGCATGCTGCTCGACACCGTGCGCCTGCACGAGGTGCTCCACCTCGTCTCGGACCTCCGCCGCGCGGGCAAGACCCGCGGCCTGATCGACGAAGTCCACCGCCGCCTGAGCGACCAGTCCCTGCTCGACCGGTCCGACCTCGCCACCTCCCTCGACGAGATGCGCAGCGGCAAGGGACGCGTGGTCCGCTCAGCTTGATCGAAGTAGTCGAAACCCACACAGCCCACGCCCAGGCCAACGGCCTGCGCGGCCGAGCCCGCGTCGCCTACGACCGCTTCCTGGACGAACTGGCCCACTCGGGCTGTGCCGCCCTGGGCTACCGCGTGACGGGCCCGGAACCCCTCCCCCGCCTCTGCGTGAAACACCTCCGAGGCGCCGACCGAGTCGTGGTCGCCTTCCCGTCCCCGCAGGTCGTATGGGTACTCCTGGTGGGCCCGCACGACGACGACCCCGGCCTGGACCTCTACGAGGCCCTCTACGAAATGGCCGGCGTCCGCCCGAGACTCACCGAGAAGCGCACCAAACCCCGCTGCTGCACCGACGAGTCCGGCGTCCCACCCCTGGTGGACGAACACCTGGTGGACGACCTCGTGATCAGAGCCAGAGCCCTGGCCAGAGCCCGTCGCCGCTAGGGCATTACCCCCTCCTCACGTTGTTCGCCGACAATAAATATTGTCAAGACGACTCCGGTTGTCCTAGGCTTCGCGCCGACGACGAACGGAGACCACGATGTCCTTCCAGGCCTACCTCGACGGCGCGGAGAAGAAGACCGGTAAGACGCCGGCCGAACTGCTGGCGGAAGCCGCGGAACGCGGGTACGACGGCACCACGAAGGCAAGCGTGGTCCTGGAGTGGCTGAAGACCGACTACGACCTGGGACGCGGCCACGGCATGGCGCTGTACCACGTGCTGAAGAACGGCCCGGGGATCAGCGACAAGCACGTGGGAAGCCAGGGCAACCACCGCGACGAGTCGACGACGCTGCGCTTGGACGGCATCGCCAACCGCTGACCCAAGACCGCGATGCCGCGGGCGAGTCGTCCGGAGCGCAGCTCCGCAACGCGACCAAACCACGAAACAACAAGCCGCCCACAGCAACAGGCGTGCCATCAACCCGCCGACGGCGCCGGATCCCCGGATCAGATTGCCGGGGGTCTGGGGGCAGCGCCCCAAGGGGCAGCACGCAACCGCAACCCCGCCAACTCAACCGGGGAGCCCAACCCACCAACGCCCCAGGCACCCCAACCCACCAACGCACCAAACCCCCGCCAACCCCGACCGAAGCCCCACGCCACAACCCCAAGCTGACGCGGGCGTCCCCCCGATCCGGGACCCCTACAACTCAACCGACTCAGCACCCCCGACACAAAACGGCCCCCGGAGCTGCAAGCTCCAGGGGCCGTTGCTGCACTGATGACTAGCGGTAGTCCCGACCGAAGTCGTAGTCGTCCAGCGGCACCGCGGCACCGGTCCCAGTCCCGAAGACGTCGGGCGTGTAGTACCCGTCGTCGTACGAAGGAATGGCGTAGGCGGCAGCCCGCGCCTCCTCCGTCGGCTGGACCTGGATGTTGCGGTAGCGGTTGATACCCGTACCAGCCGGGATCAACTTACCGATGATCACGTTCTCCTTGAGACCGATGAGCTTGTCCGAACGCCCGTTGATGGCGGCGTCGGTAAGAACTCGCGTGGTCTCCTGGAACGACGCCGCGGACAACCAGGAATCGGTGGCCAGCGAAGCCTTCGTGATACCCATCAGCACCGGACGACCGGCGGCCGGCTCGCCACCCTCGGCGACGACGGCGCGGTTGCCCGACTCGAAGTCCGCGCGCTCGACCAGCGAGCCCGGGAGGAACTCCGTCGCACCCGAGTCGATGATCGTGACCCGGCGCAGCATCTGCCGGACGATGACCTCGATGTGCTTGTCGTGGATGGCCACACCCTGGGCGCGGTACACCTTCTGCACTTCCTGCACCAGGTGCAGCTGGGCCTCGCGCGGGCCCATGACGCGCAGGACCTCGTGCGGGTCCGGGGTACCTTCCAGCAGCTGCTGGCCGACGTGCACGTGGTCGCCGTCCTGCAGCGGACCGGTGGCCGTGTTCGCGAGGCGCTGACGCTTGGACAGCTTCTCGAACACGATCTCCTCGGAGCCGTCGTCCGGGATCAGCGTGATCTTCCAGAAGCGGTCGCCGTCCTCGATGCGGACGCGGCCGTCCACGTCGGCGATCGGCGCCTTGCCCTTCGGGACGCGGGCCTCGAAGAGCTCCTGGACACGGGGCAGACCGGTCGTGATGTCGTCACCGGCCACACCACCCTGGTGGAACGTGCGCATCGTCAGCTGCGTGCCGGGCTCACCGATCGACTGGGCGGCGACGATGCCGACGGCCTCGCCGACGTCGACCAGCTGGCCGGTGGCCATCGAGCGGCCGTAGCAGGACGCGCACACGCCGACCGCGGACTCGCAGGTCAGCACCGAGCGCACCTTCACGCGGAGGATGCCGGCCTCGACCAGCGACTGGAGCGCCGGGTCGCCGAGGTCGTCGCCGCGGTTCAGCACCAGGTTGCCCTGGGCGTCGGTGATGTCCTCCGCGACCGTGCGGGCGTAGACCGAGGTCTGCGCGAACTCGTGCAGGACGACCTTGTCGCCCAGCTGCTCGCCGACCGTCATGTTCACGCCGCGCGAGGTGCCGCAGTCGACCTCGCGGATGATGACGTCCTGCGAGACGTCCACCAGACGACGGGTCAGGTAACCCGAGTCGGCGGTGCGCAGCGCGGTGTCGGCCAGACCCTTGCGGGCACCGTGCGTCGCGATGAAGTACTCCAGCACCGACAAGCCCTCGCGGAACGAGTTCTTGATCGGGCGCGGGATGTACTCACCCTTCGGGTTGGTCACGAGACCACGCATACCCGCGAGCGAACGGACCTGCGTCATGTTGCCGGCGGCGCCGGACTGCACGATGACGCGGATCGAGTTGTCCTCGGGGAAGTTGTCTTCCATGATCTCGTGGACCTGCTCTGTGGCCTTGGTCCACACCTTGACCAGCTCGGAGTTGCGCTCCTCGTGGGAGAGCTGACCGCGCTGGTAGCGCTTCTCGACGGCGTCCGCGAGGCGCTCGTGCTCCTCGAGGATGTCCTGCTTCGCCGCGGGGACGAGGACGTCCGAGATCGCGACCGTCACACCGGAGCGGGTGGCCCAGTGGAAACCGGCGTCCTTCAGCTTGTCCAGCGTCCGGGCGACGGTGACCATCGGGTACCGCTCGGCGAGGTCGTTGATGATCACGGCCTGCCGCTTCTTGGGCATGACCTCGTTGATGAAGGCGTAGTCCTGCGGCAGGATCTCGTTGAACAGCACGCGACCCAGCGTGGTCTCCGCGAGCCACGGCTGACCGGGCTCCCAGCCCTCCGGCTCCTGCCCCTTGGGCGGGTTCTTGTCGGAGACGCGGATCTTCACCATCGCCTGCAGGCCCAGGACCTTGCGGTCGAACGCCATCAGGGCCTCGGCGGGCGACGAGTAGAAGTGGCCCTCGCCGATGTCGCCGGGCTTGTGACGGGTCAGGTGGTACAGGCCCGTCACCATGTCCAGACGCGGCATGGCCAGCGGCTTGCCGGACGCCGGGGACAGGATGTTGTTCGACGACAGCATCAGGACGCGGGCCTCGGCCTGCGCCTCGGCGGACAGCGGCAGGTGGACTGCCATCTGGTCACCGTCGAAGTCGGCGTTGAACGCTTCACAGACCAGCGGGTGCAGCTGGATGGCCTTGCCCTCGACGAGCTGCGGCTCGAAGGCCTGGATGCCGAGGCGGTGCAGCGTGGGTGCGCGGTTGAGCAGCACCGGGTGCTCGGTGATGACCTCTTCCAGCACGTCCCACACGGCCGGGCGCGCACGCTCGACCATCCGCTTGGCGGACTTGATGTTCTGCGCGTGGTTGAGGTCCACGAGCCGCTTCATCACGAACGGCTTGAACAGCTCCAGCGCCATCTGTTTGGGCAGACCGCACTGGTGCAGCTTGAGCTGCGGGCCGACCACGATGACCGAACGGCCGGAGTAGTCGACGCGCTTGCCGAGCAGGTTCTGGCGGAACCGGCCCTGCTTGCCCTTCAGCAGGTCGGACAGCGACTTCAGGGGCCGGTTGCCCGGGCCCGTCACCGGACGGCCGCGGCGGCCGTTGTCGAACAGCGCGTCGACGGCCTCCTGCAGCATCCGCTTCTCGTTGTTGACGATGATCTCGGGCGCGCCGAGGTCGATCAGTCGCTTGAGGCGGTTGTTGCGGTTGATGACGCGGCGGTACAGGTCGTTCAGGTCGGAGGTCGCGAAGCGGCCACCGTCGAGCTGCACCATCGGGCGCAGGTCCGGCGGGATGACCGGGACGCAGTCCAGCACCATGCCCTGCGGGTTGTTGCGGGTCGCCTGGAAGGCGGCAACGACCTTGAGGCGCTTGAGCGCACGGAGCTTCTTCTGGCCCTTACCGCTGCGGATCGTCTCGCGCAGGATGTCGGCCTCGGCGTCGACGTCGTAGTCACCCAGGAGCTTCTGGATGGCCTCCGCGCCCATGGCACCGGTGAAGTAGTCGCCGTAGCGGTCGTACAGCTCGCGGTAGAGCAGCTCGTCCGCGATCAGCTGGGCGCGCTCGAGCTTGGTGAAGGTGGACCAGATCTCGTCGAGCCGGTCCAGCTCGCGCTGGGCGCGGTCGCGGAGCTGGCGCATCTCGCGCTCGCCGCCCTCCTTGACCTTGCGGCGGACGTCGGACTTGGCGCCCTCCGCCTCCAGCTCGGCCAGGTCGGCTTCCAGCTTCTGCGCACGCGCCTCGACGTCCGCGTCGCGGCGGTTCTCGACGCGCTTGCGCTCGACCTGCATCTCGCTCTCGAGCGTCGGCAGGTCGTTGTGGCGCAGCTCGGCGTTCACGCCCACGATGACGTAGGCGGCGAAGTAGATGATCTTCTCGAGGTCCTTGGGGGCCAGGTCGAGCAGGTAGCCCAACCGGCTGGGGACGCCCTTGAAGTACCAGATGTGCGTGACCGGAGCGGCGAGCTCGATGTGGCCCATGCGCTCACGACGCACCTTCGCACGGGTCACCTCGACGCCGCAGCGCTCACAGATGATGCCCTTGAAGCGCACGCGCTTGTACTTGCCGCAGTAGCACTCCCAGTCCCGGGTGGGACCGAAGATCTTCTCGCAGAACAAGCCGTCCTTCTCGGGCTTGAGCGTGCGGTAGTTGATGGTCTCGGGCTTCTTGACCTCGCCGAAGGACCACTGGCGGATGTCGTCCGCGGTCGCGAGACCGATGCGGAGCTCATCGAAGAAGTTGACGTCGAGCACGTCTACTCTCTTCCCCTTTTTATATCGGTGGCAAAGGAGCTGGTCGGAGGGCCGGCGGAGGGGACGCGGGAGGCATCCCCTCCCCCTGCCGGCGAGGTGACTAGTTGACGACGTCGTCCACGGAGGGCGACTCGGACCTCGACAGGTTGATGCCGAGGTTCGCGGCCGCGCGCTCCAGGTCCTCGTCGTCGCCGTCGCGCATCTCGATCGCGGCACCGTCCGAAGACAGGACCTCGACGTTGAGGCACAGCGACTGCAGCTCCTTGAGCAGCACCTTGAAGGACTCCGGGATACCGGGTTCCGGGATGTTCTCGCCCTTGACGATGGCCTCGTAGACCTTCACGCGGCCGAGCACGTCGTCGGACTTGATCGTGAGCAGTTCCTGCAGGGTGTATGCGGCGCCGTACGCCTGCATCGCCCAGCACTCCATCTCACCGAAGCGCTGACCACCGAACTGCGCCTTACCACCCAGCGGCTGCTGCGTGATCATCGAGTACGGGCCGGTCGAACGCGCGTGGATCTTGTCGTCCACCAGGTGCAGCAGCTTCAGGATGTACATGTAGCCAACCGACACCGGGAACGGGTACGGCTCGCCGGAGCGGCCGTCGAAGAGCTGCGCCTTGCCGTTCTCCTTGACCATCCGCTCACCGTCGCGGTTCGGGATGGTGGAGCCCAGCAGGCCCGTGATCTCCTCTTCCTTCGCACCGTCGAACACCGGGGTGGCGGTCTTGGTGCCGGGCTCGACCTCGTACAGCTCCTCGGACAGGTTCTTCGCCCAGTCCGGGTCGCCGTTGATGCTCCAGCCCTGCTTGGCGATCCACCCGAGGTGGGTCTCCAGCACCTGGCCGATGTTCATACGACGCGGCACACCGTGCGTGTTCAGGATGATGTCGACCGGCGTGCCGTCCTCGAGGAACGGCATGTCCTCGACGGGGAGGATCTTGCCGATGACGCCCTTGTTGCCGTGGCGGCCGGCGAGCTTGTCGCCGTCCTGGATCTTGCGCTTCTGGGCCACGTAGACGCGCACGAGCTCGTTGACGCCCGGAGGCAGCTCGTCGTCGTCCTCGCGGGAGAACACGCGGATGCCGATGACCTTGCCGTACTCGCCGTGCGGCACCTTCAGCGACGTGTCGCGGACCTCGCGCGCCTTCTCACCGAAGATCGCGCGGAGCAGGCGCTCCTCCGGCGTCAGCTCGGTCTCGCCCTTGGGCGTGACCTTGCCGACGAGGATGTCGCCCGGCTGGACCTCGGCGCCGATGCGGATGATGCCGCGCTCGTCCAGGTCGGCCAGGACCTCCTCGGAGACGTTCGGGATGTCCCGGGTGATCTCCTCGGCGCCGAGCTTCGTGTCGCGGGCGTCGATCTCGTGCTCCTCGATGTGGATCGAGGTGAGAACGTCGTCCTGCACGAGGCGCTGCGACAGGATGATCGCGTCCTCGTAGTTGTGGCCTTCCCACGGCATGATCGCCACGAGCAGGTTCTTGCCGAGCGCCATCTCGGCGTTCTCGGTGCACGGACCGTCGGCCAGGACCTGGCCCGCCTCGACCCGGTCGCCCTCGTTCACGATGGGCTTCTGGTTGATGCAGGTGCCCTGGTTCGAGCGGCGGAACTTGTGCAGCGCGTAGGTGTTGCGCGCACCGTCGTCCGCCATGACCGTGATGTAGTCGGCGGAGACCTCCTCGACCACACCGGTCTTCTTCGCGACGACGACGTCACCGGCGTCGACCGCGGCGCGCAGCTCCATGCCGGTGCCGACCAGCGGCGACTCGGAACGCAGCAGCGGCACGGCCTGGCGCTGCATGTTCGCGCCCATCAGGGCGCGGTTGGCGTCGTCGTGCTCGAGGAACGGGATCATGGCGGTCGCGGCCGACACCATCTGGCGCGGCGAGACGTCCATGTAGTCGACGTCCATCGGGTCGATGAACTCGACCTCGCCGCCCTTCTTGCGGACCAGGACGCGGTCGTCGGTGAAGTTGCCCTCGTCGTCGGTCGGCGAGTTGGCCTGCGCCTTGACGAAGCGGTCTTCCTCGTCCGCGGTCAGGTAGTCGATCTGGTCGGTGACCCGGCCCTCGACGACCTTGCGGTACGGCGTCTCGATGAAGCCGAACGGGTTGACCCGCGCGTACGAGGAGAGCGAGCCGATCAGGCCGATGTTCGGGCCTTCCGGCGTCTCGATCGGGCACATGCGGCCGTAGTGCGACGGGTGGACGTCGCGGACCTCCATGCCGGCCCGCTCACGGGACAGACCACCGGGACCCAGCGCCGAGAGGCGGCGCTTGTGGGTCAGACCCGCGAGCGGGTTGGTCTGGTCCATGAACTGCGACAGCTGCGAGGTGCCGAAGAACTCCTTGATCGCCGCCACGACGGGACGGATGTTGATCAGGGTCTGCGGCGTGATGGCCTCGACGTCCTGCGTGGTCATGCGCTCGCGGACGACGCGCTCCATGCGGGACAGACCGACGCGGATCTGGTTCTGGATCAGCTCGCCGACGGTGCGCAGGCGGCGGTTGCCGAAGTGGTCGATGTCGTCGACCTCGACGGGGACCTCGGTGCCGTTGGCGCCGTCCATCATCGTCTCACCGGCGTGCAGGCGGACGAGGTACTCGATCGTCGTGACGATGTCGTCCTCGGTCAGCACACCGGTGTTGATCTCGGTGTCCAGGCCCAGCTTCTTGTTGACCTTGTAACGGCCAACCTTGGCGAGGTCGTAGCGCTTGTCCTTGAAGAACAGGTTCTCCAGCAGGGCCTGCGCGGACTCCTTCGTCGGCGGCTCGCCGGGACGCAGCTTGCGGTAGATGTCGAGCAACGCCTCGTCGGTACCCGCGGTGTGGTCCTTCTCGAGCGTGGTCAGCAACGTCTCGCTGAACGCGAACCGCTCGCGGATCTGCTCCGTGCTCCAGCCCAGAGCCTTCAACAGCACCGTCACCGGCTGGCGACGCTTGCGGTCGATGCGGACACCCACGGTGTCGCGCTTGTCGACGTCGAACTCCAGCCAGGCACCCCGGGACGGGATGATCTTGACGCTGAAGACGTCCTTGTCCGTGGTCTTGTCGACCGCGGTGTCGTAGTAGACACCCGGGGAACGCACGAGCTGCGAAACCACAACCCGCTCGGTGCCGTTGATGATGAACGTGCCCTTGTCCGTCATCATCGGGAAGTCACCCATGAACACCGTCTGGCTCTTGATCTCGCCAGTGGTGTGGTTGGTGAACTCCGCCGTGACGAACAGCGGTGCCGCGTACGTCATGTCCTTGTCCTTGCACTCTTCGGTCGAGGCCTTGACCTCGTCGAAGCGCGGGTCGGAGAAGGACAGTGACATGGAGCCGGAGAAGTCCTCGATCGGCGAGATCTCGTTGAGAACCTCTTCGAGACCGCTCGTCGGGGTCTCGTCACCGGCGTCGACCCGGCGCTGGAACCACGCCTCGTCGCCGGTGAGCCATTCGAAGGACTGAATCTGCAGGTCGAGCAGGTTGGGCGTCGAGAGCGGCTCGTGGATCTTTGCGAACGAGACGCGCTTCGGCGCTCCAGGGATCCCCGACGTGGAGTTGGTCGCAGCAGTGGCCTTGGTCGCGCGAGAGATCGCCAAGATGCGTCCTTCCAGGGACAAATAGCTGGCTAGAGCGAACTAGCACGGCTGTCAAGGGTGCGGCGCTGCTCGACTAATCCACGCTCTCGGCGAAGGGCAAGCGGAAAATGGGCAGCGCAAAGGGGCAGTCTAGCCACGCGCACGGCGACTGTCGAGAGGCACCTGGAAGGACCCTCCTCTTGCTCACCGACAGAGTGACCCTGCATGAGCGCGCAGTCAAGATGTTGCGGATCGATCCACCCTCTGGATGGAGCGAAGTTTACCGGAGGTCACGCAATTGACCTGCGCAAACACGGATGCGGCCGATTCGGTGGGAGTTTGACGGTCTTCAAGTGGTCTTACAGAGCGCCACGAGATCCATGTGACTGAGATCACGCGTGTCAGGGCTGGCGGAGGGTGTGCCCGGGGTGCATCCAGGGCACTCCGGAGAGTTGTTGATCTTAGCGGAGGGCTGGGCGGCGGGCGCACCGGCCTGAGCCAAACGATCTCGGGTGGCGGCTGGGGTGAGCTGCCAGCTCGGGTGGGGGTGCCGGCTCGGAGGGTGTCGGATCGGGGTGCCGGCTCGGGTAGGCGGGCGGCTCGGGGGCCGGCGGCTCAGGTGAGCTGCTGGCTCAGGTGAGCTGCTGGCTCATGTGAGCGAAGGGGTCGGCCAAGTAGAAGCTCGGGCGAGCGGAGGGTTCGACCGGGGCGGAGGCTCGTGCGAGCAGGGGCCCAGGCAGGCGGAGCGCAGGTGCGTCGCGCGGCCGCCAGGCGAGAGGCCGGTCCGAGCGCGAGCGTGCCGCTGTGCCCCGTCCGACCGCCACCGGTCGCGTCCGGCCACCTCTCCTCGGCGCCGTGTGACCCGCTCGCGGCTCAGCAGCCCTGGAGCTGGCGATTCTGCTCGGCGGTCGCGCCGAACATCTCCAGGTTGTCGATCTTCCACCGGCCGCCGTCGTCCTTCGCGCTCACGCGCAGCATGGCCGTGCCGCCGCCGGACTGGTTGTCGGTGGTGCGGGTGGTGACCTGGTCCGCGAAGACCAGCACGGTGGCATGTCCGTTCTTGAGCGACGACACGGCTGACGACACCACACGGACGTTCACGACGAGCTTCTGCTGCGGCGCGACCTCCTTCACCGGGCCGAACACGGCGTTGTACTGGCACAGGGCCTTGCCGGTGAGCAGCTCCTTCGCCGCCTTCTCCGTGGCCGCGACGTCGGCGAAGTTGTACGAGAACGACTTCTCCACGGCCTCGCGGACCTGGCCGTTCACCGACGAGGTGGTCGCGGGGTCGACCAGCGCGGCGTCGTAGGACACCGAGCGGGACTTCACCAGGAAGAACGTGCCGAGGCCACCCAGCAGCCCGCCGATCACGAGCAGGACCACCGGCAGCACCCAGGCCGGCCGGACGGGCGCGGACCCCGAGGGGTCCGGCTCGGGCTTCTTCGCGGCGACGGGCTCGGGCTTCTTCGCGGCGGACGGCGCGGGATCGGCCGGCTCCGCGGCCTCGACGACCTCCTCGGGCACGACCTCGGCCTCAGCAGGCGCGGCAGCCTCGGTGACCTCGGTCGGCCCGGCAGGCGCGACGGTCTCGGCAGCCTCAGCGGGCGCGGCGGGCGCGGCGGGCGCAACGGGCTCGGCAGGCGCAACGGGTGCAGCGGGCTCGGCAGGTGCAGCGGGCTCGGCAGGTGCGGCGGGCTCGGCGGGTGCCGGGGCGGGCGCGGGCGGGCGCCGGTTCAGACCGGCGACCCTGGGGCGGCCTCCTGCCGGTGGCGTGGGGATGGGGCGGCGGCGGGATGGGGGCACGTGCACTCGTCCAATCAACTCGCGCCGGGTCAGACGCCGGCCCGCAGCGGGCCGAGCTGGCTCAGCTTCCAGCCGTCGTCGGTGCGGGTCAGCTCGGTCAGGAATCGGTTGATCTTGGTGACCTGCTGACCGCCGTCCGGCGTCACGGTGCTCTCGACGACGGCGATCACCGACGCGGTGCCCGCGCGGTCGTCGAGCTCGGTGACGGCGGCGTCGAGGACCTTCGACGTGGTCACGGACTTGGCCTCGACGAGCTGCTTCTTGCGCGAGTCCCGGTCCTTGTCGATCTCGGCGCGCAGGTCGCCGGTCGACGAGCTGAGCCAGCGCTGCAGGTCCTCGTCGACCTTGCGGTAGTCGAGCGTCAGGAAGTTCGCGATGCCGACCTGGCCCGAGCGCAGGGCTTCGTCGCGCTCGGCGGCGAACCGCGCCTCCGCCGAGTTCGCCGCCGAGTACCAGGCCACGCCGGAGTAGGCGGCGTAGCCGAACATCAGCACCGCGAAGGCCGCGGCGACCACCGTGAAGATCCGCACTACTTCTTCCCCTCCGGCACCCCGAGCAGCTGGCCCAGCGACGTCAGCAGCGGCAGCTCCGGCACCGCCTGCTGCCCGGCCGGCTCCTGGCCCGGCTGCGTCGTCGCGTTGCCGACCGGCGTGGTCGGCGTTCCTCCGTATGGAGCATTCTGCGAGCCTCGCACCGATGTCGCCGACCCGCGCGCGAGAGCGCAATAGGCCTGTGTGTTCAGCGGCGCGGCCGAGGTGTCACTGCCCGGACGGATGGTCGTGCCCTCGTAGCCGACGGTGCACGGCATCGGGTCGAAGACGTTCAACGCGAGCCCGAAGTGCGCGGTGCCGTCACCAGGGGCCACGGTGAAGCCGCCGCCGACGACGATGGGGTACGTCACCGCGAGCTGCTCCAGGCCGTCACGCCTGGTCACGAGGATGTTCGACGTGGTCAGCAGGTTCGCGAAGACCACCCCGAGGTTGGGCCCGCTCTCCTTGAGCAACGCCGAGACCTGCTCCGCCGCCGGCGGCACCGCCACGATCAGCCTCCGCAGGTCGCCGTCGGAGGCCTTGAGCTGCTCCGCGAGCAACCGCAGGTCACCGCTGAACGAGCGGATCGCGCCGCCCTGCGAGGCCTGCGTGGCCAGCACGATCCGGCCGTCCTTCAGCAGCTGGGTGGTCTGCGGCAGGTGCTCCTTGGCGGCCCGGGTGAACGCCGCGGTGTTGTCGATGAGGACCTGCAGGTCGCCACCGGTGCCGTTGAACGCCGTGTGCAGCTCGTCGACGACCGTCCTCAACGAGTCGGTGGGCACCGACGACGCGAACGCGTCCAGGTTCGACAGCAGCCCGTCGACGGGAGGCGGTGTCTTCGTCGCCGAGCGCGGGATGACCGACCCGGCTTCCAGGTACGGGCCGCCGTCGCTCTTGGGCCGCAGGTCCACGTACTGCTCGCCGACCGCCGACCGGTTGGCCACGACGGCCTCGGTCGCCGCCGGCACGCGCGGCGCGTCGGCGTCCAGCTCCAGGTCCACCTCGATGCCGTCCGCGGTCAGCCGGAGCTGCCCGACGCGGCCGATCGTGACGCCGCGGTAGGTGACCTCGGCGTTGGTGAAGATGCCGCCGGAGTCGGCGAGCTGCATCGTCACCACCGTCGACGCCGGCTTGAACAGGCCGATGTAGGTCGCGCTGACGTACGAGACGCCCAGCAGGGCGACCAGCACGAACGCGCCGATCTTGAGCTTCGTCGACCGCAGGATCACTTGCGAGCACCTCCCAGCAGACCGCCGAGCAGGTCGCCCAGCCCGGACCCGGTGCCCTGCCCAGGGTTCGGCAGCGGGATGTTCGGCAGCGGGATGTTCGGCAACGGGATGTTCGGCAACGGCAACGGCGTGCCCTGGCTGGGCGGCAGCAGCGAGTCGATCGGCGACTGCCGCGACCGCCCGAGGTTGTCGAGGACCGTGCCGAGGTTCAGGTCGAGGTCGATGAACGCGTTCGTGTAGTCGCCCTTGATGCCGTCGACCGCCTCGTCCGGGAACGGGTAGGTCAGCATCAGCTCGAGCGCCTTCGGCAGGTTCTGCCCCGACTGCGCGAGCTTCGTGAGCGTCGGCTGCAACGCCTTCAGGTCCGCCACGATGTCGTCCCGGCTGCGGTTCACCGTGTCCACCGCGACGTCGGAGAGCCTGCTCAGCGACTGCAGCAGCGTCACGAGCTGCGTGCGCTGCTCGGCCAGCACCCGCAGGCCGGGTTCCAGGCCGGTCAGCGCCACCGCGATCTTCTCGCGCTGCTGCGCCAGCGTCCCGGCGAGCCGGTTGATCGAGTCGACCGCGCGGACGATCTCCGCCTTGTGCTCGTCGAGCTCCCCGACGAACGTGTTCAGGTTGCCCAGCAACGAGCGGAGTTCCTCCTCGTTGCCCTCCAGGGCGGCGTTGAGCTCCTTGGTGATGTTCTGCAGCTGCGCGACGCCACCGCCGTTGAGCAGCATCGACAACGCGCCGAAGACCTCTTCGACCTCGGGGTTGCGGTTGGTCCTCGACAGCGGGATCACGGCGTTGTCCGCGAGCCTGCCCGCGGGCGGCTGCGCCTGCTCGTCCTGGGCGGGTTTGCCCAGCTCGACGAACTTCTCGCCGAGCAGCGCGGACTGGCGCAGCTTCGCGAACGCGTTGGCCGGTAGCTGCACGTCGCCGTTGACCAGCATGGTGACCTCGGCGGTCCAGCCGTCGGCGCCCAGGTCGATCCTCTCGACCCTGCCGACCGGCACGTCGTTGACCTTCACGCCCGCCTGGGGCACGAGGTCGAGCACGTCCTTGAACTGCGCCTTGACCCGGTACGGGTGGTCACCGACGTCGGCGCCGCCGGGCAGCGGCAGGTTGTAGACGCCGTCGAACCCGCCGGAACCGCAGCCGGAGACGAGCAGCAGCGCCGTCAGCCCGGCCACCAGCCTCCCCACCGCGCCCGGCCTCATCGGGGCACCCCCGCGAGCGGCAGGGGCAGCGGCAGCCTGCCCGCGTTCAGGTCGCCCAGGACCTCCGCTGGCGACTTCAGCGGAACCGCGCCCGTCAGGAGGGGCTCGAGCTGCTTGCACGTCTGCGCGAGCACCGGCGGCACGGTGTTCGGCGTCGCCTGCTGGATGAGCTTGCAGATCAGCACGATCGGCGGCTGGTTGAGCTCGTTGATGTTGGCGCGGGTGTCGAGCGTGCCGGACGCCGCGTTGTAGGAGTTCTGCAGGTTGCCCAGGGCCAGCGGGGCGACGTCGAGCGTCTCGGCGAGCGCGGCGCGCTGGTTCACCAGCACCTGCGTGATCGACGCGAGCTTGTCGACGTTGGACTTGAGCGCCTCGCGGTTGTCCTTGACGAAGCCCTGCACCTGTCCCAGCGCGGTCGCCAGCTCGTTCAGCGCGGCGCCGAGGTCGCCGCGTTCGTCGGCGAGCATCTTCGACACGTCCGCGAGCTGGTTGTTGAAGTCGCGGACCTGGCTGTCGTTCGCGGCCAGCATCGCGGTGAACTTCTGCAGGTTGTCGACGGTGGCGAAGAGGTCCTCCTTGGACCCCGACAGCGTCCGCGTGGCCTGGCCGAGGTTCTTCAGCGTGTCGTTGAGCGCCTGGCCGTTGCCCTCGAGGTTCTTCGCCGCCGAGTTCAGCAGGTCCGCCAGCGCGCCGTCGGCGTTGGCGCCGTTGGGCCCCAGCGCGGTGGTGAGCTTGTCCAGCGAGGAGTAGAGCTCGTCGAGCTCGACCGGCGTCGCCGTGCGCTCGCGCGGGATCACGGCGTCGTCGCCCAGCGCCGGTCCGCCGGTGTAGGCGGGCGCGAGCTGCACGTACCGGTCGCTGACCACGCTCGGCGAGACCACGACGGCCTGCGCGTGCTGGGGGATCCGCACATCCCGGTCGACGGTGAAGACGACCTTGACGGTCTTGCCCTCCGGCGTGACCTCGTCGATCGTGCCGACCTTCACGCCCAGCACCCGCACGTCACCGCCGGGGTAGACGCCGACCGCCGCGGCGAAGTGCGCGGTGACCTTGCGCCCGTTCATGCCGTTGAAGACCCACCACAGCGCGGCTGTCACGACCAGCGCGAGCACGCACGCGACCGCGATGAACCGGCCGATCTTGCTGTGAGCCGCTGTTGTCATCGCTGCACCCCCGGAGGCAGGCAGCCTTCCTCGTTGAACCCGACGACGCCGAGGTTCACCGAGGGCGGCAGCAAACCGCAGATGTACGTGTCGAACCAGCGCCCGTTGCCCAGGGTGTTCGCGAACACCCGGTAGAAGGGCGCCATCAGCGCGAGGCTGCGGTCGAGGTTGTCCTGGTTGCGCTGCAGGATCGTGGTGACGCGGCCGAGCTGCTCCAGCGCGGGCCTGAGCTGGTTCTGGTTGTCCTGCACCAGCCCGCTCAGCTCGCGGGAGAGGTCGCGGGTGCCGGTCAGCAGCGCGCTGATCGCCTCGCGGCGCTTGCGCAGCTCGCCCAGCAGCAGGTTGCCGTCCGAGAGCAGCTTCTCGAACTCGGCGTTGCGGTCGGCCAGCGTCTTGGTGAGCTGCCGGGTGTTGTCCAGCAGCTTGGCGAGCTGCTCGTCCCGCGAGGAGATCGTCTTCGACAGCGCGGACAGGCCGTCGAGCGCGCCGCGGACGTGCTCCGGCGAGTTCTTGAAGGTGTCGGACAGCACGGTGAAGCTGTCCGCGAGCTGCTTGGTGTCGATCTGGCCGACGGTCGTCGCGAGCCCGTTGAACGCCTCGTTCACGTCGTAGGGCGCGAGCGTGCGGTCCTTCGGGATCGGGTCGCCCGGGCTCAGCGGCTGGCTGCCCTGCGGGTCCAGCGCCAGGAACTTCTGCCCCAGCAACGTCTTGATGCGGATCATCGCGGTCGTCCGGTCGCCGACCCAGGCGTTCTTGACCTTGAACGTGACCCGCACGCGGTCGCCGTTCAGCTTCACCTTGGTGACCTTGCCGACCTTCACGCCGGCGACGCGGACCTCGTTGCCCGGCACGAGTCCCGCGGCCTCGCTGAAGTCGGCGGCGTAGCTCGTGCCGCCGCCGACGATCGGCAGGTCGTCGGAGTAGAACGCGGCCAGCAACAGCAGGGCGATCAGCGTCAGGCTGATGGCGCCGGTCCTGATCGGGTTGCTCTGCTTCATCGGCGGCACCTCTGTTGGGTCACCGGCAACGCCGTGATCGGAATCGGGTTGGTGATGACCGGCGGCACGGCGACCTGACCGCTGGCCTCGCACAGGTAGAAGTTGAACCACGAGCCGTAGGTCGCGGTCCGCGTGATCGTCTCCAGCTTGTTCGGCAGGCGCTGCAACATGCCGTCGACCAGTGCCTCGTTGTCCCCCAGCGTCTTCGAGACGATGCCGAGCTGCGCGATGTCGTTCCTCAGCGGCTCGCGGCCCTGCTCCAGCAGGCCGGAGGTGGCCTGCGTCAGGTCGCCGAGCGCGGTGATCGCGTCACCGATCGGCTGGCGGTCCTGCGCGAGGCCCGAGACCAGCGTCTGCAACGTGACCACGAGGTTGTTGAAGTCCTCGTCGCGCGAGTTCACGGTGTCGAGCGCGGTGTTGAGGTTGTCGACGACCTCGCCGATCACCCTGTCCTTGCTCGCGAGCGTGCTGGTCAGCGACGCCGTGTGCCGCAGCAGGCTGTCGATAGTGCCGCCTTCTCCCTGCAGCACCTGGATGATCTCGAACGACAGCTTGTTCACGTCCTCCGGCGACAGCGCCTGGAAGAGCGGCTTGAAGCCGTTGAACAGCACGGTGAGGTCGAGCGCGGACTTGGTGCGCTCCAGCGGGATCGTGCCGCCCTCCGGGAGCACGGCACTGGTGTCACCGGTGCCCGCGTCGAGGGCGATGTACCGCTGGCCCACCAGGTTGCGGTACTTGATCGTCGCGGTGACCGACCCCGGCAGCCTGCGGTCGCCGTCGATCGAGAACTCGACCTCGGCGGTCTTGCGGTCGACGACCCTGATCTCGTCGACCTGCCCGACGCGGACGCCGGCGATGCGGACGTCGTCACCGGAGTTGAGGGCCGTCACGTCGGTGAACTGGGCCTTGTACTCCGTGGCGCCGGCGAGGTTCACGTTGGCGATGGTCACCGCGAGCAGTGTCGTCGCGAGGATCGTGACGACCGCGAAGGTGATCAGCTTGAGCAGCGGGGCGAGCACGCCTCTCATTTGACCGTCACCTCCGTCCCGCGCACGAGCGGTCCGAGCAGCAGGCTGGACCAGCCGGGCATGTCCCGCGGGTCGGCGCCGATGCGCGGGCCGAAGAGCGCCGCGATCATCCTGGCCTCCTCCGGCGAGTTGGCGAGCCGCAGCACGTCCTGCGCGGACGAGGGCACGGTGGCGCCGGGCGGCAGGACCCCGTCGGCGCTCGTGCGGGCGGGCGGCGGCGAGCTGGAGCCGTCCTGCACCGGCCCCTCCGGCGGGTACTGCGGGAACGGGTTCGGCCGCGGGATGAGGTCGTAGCAGCGCGGACCGCGCTTGTCCCGGTACTCCGGCTCGTCGAGGTTCGGCTGGTACTTGCCGCGGTTCTGCGTGATCTCCAGCGTGATGTGCAGACCGGGCTTGTCCGTGCCCGCGCCGAACGCCTTGCTGATGACCGGCTCGAACTCCGCGAGGCCCTTGAGCAGGCACGGGTACTCGGGCGCGTACTTGGCGAGCAGCTCGAGCGTCGGACGGCCGGTGTCGGCGAGCGCGATGATGTTGTTCTTGTTGACCGTCACGAAGCTGGTGACGTCCTGCGAGGTCGTGGTCAGCGACCCGTACAGGGCGAGCAGGTTGTCGCGCTGCTCGACGACGGTCCTGGTCGTCGTCGTCATGTCGGTGAGGGCCTGCAACAGGTCCGGCGCGGCGTCGGCGTAGACGTTCGAGACGTCCGCGAGCTTGGAGATGTTCTCCTTCAGCGCGGGGAGCTGCGGGTTGAGCTCGCCGAGGTAGGAGTCGAGCGACACCAGCGTCTCCCCGAGCGGCTTGCCGCGGCCGTCGAGCGCCTGCGACAACGCGGTCAGCGTGGTGGCGAGCTTCTCCGGCTGGATCGCCTGCAGCACCGGCATCAGGTTGTCCAGCACGCGTTCCAGCTCGATCGCGCTGCTGGTCCGGTCCTGCTCGATGACGGCGCCGTCGGTGATCGCCGCGCCCTTCTGCCGCGGCAGCACGAGGTTCACGTACCGCTCACCGAACAGCGTCTTGGGCAGCAGCCGCGCGCTGACGTTGCCGGGGATCTGCGCGACCTTGTCCGGCAGCAGGGCGAGCTCCAGCTCGGCGCCGTCGCCGCTGGTGCGCACGGCCTTGACCGACCCGACGATCAGGCCGCGCACCTTGACGTCGCTCGCGGTCTGGAGCTGGTTGCCGATGTGGTCGGTCTTGAGCGTGACCTTCACGTAGTCGCTGAAGACGTCCTTGTACAGCGCCACCGTGAGCGACAGGAACATCGCGATCACCAGGAGGAACGCGATGCCGAGAACCCGTTTCCTCATCCGGCGATCCTCACCGTCGTCGTCGCGCCCCAGATCGCGAGGCTCAGGAAGAAGTCGAGCAGCGCCGTCGTGACGATCGCGGTCCGCACCGCCCGCCCGACCGCCACGCCGACCCCCGCGGGCCCGCCGGACGCGCGGTAGCCGTAGTAGCAGTGGGTCATGATGATCACGACCGCGAAGACCAGCACCTTGCCGAACGACCAGAGCACGTCGATCGGGGGCAGGAACAGGTTGAAGTAGTGGTCGTAGGTGCCCGCCGACTGCCCGTAGAACTCCACCGTGATGGTTCTCGCGGCCAGGTAGCTCGTGAGCAGGCCGATCACGTACAGCGGGATGATCGCGACGAAGCCCGCGATGATCCGCGTGGTGACCAGGAACGGCAGGCTGGGGATGCCCATGACCTCCAGCGCGTCGATCTCCTCGGAGATCCGCATCGCGCCGAGCTGGGCCGTGAAGCCGGAGCCCACCGTCGCGGAGAGCGCGAGGCCGGCGACCAGCGGCGCGATCTCGCGGGTGTTGAAGTAGGCGGACACGAAGCCCGCGAAGGCCGACGTGCCGATCTGGTTCAGGGCCGTGAAGCCCTGCAGGCCGACGACCGTGCCCGTGAACACGCTCAGCCCGACCATCACGCCGATCGTGCCGCCGATGACCGCGAGCGCGCCGCTGCCGAAGCTGACCTCGGCCAGCAGCCGCAGCGTCTCCTTGGAGTACCGCTTGAGCGCGCGCGGCGTCCAGGCCAGCGCCTTGAGGTAGAACGCGAGCTGGTCGCCGAACCCGTCGAGGGTGGCCAGCGCCTTGTTCGCCATCAGCTCCCCTTCGCCGGCACGACCTGCAGGTAGATCGTGGTGAGGACGAAGTTGACGAAGAACAGCAGCAGGAACGTGATGACCACGGCCTGGTTCACCGCGTCACCGACGCCCTTGGGCCCACCGGCGGGGTTGAGCCCCCGGTACGCGGCCACGATGCCCGCGATGAACCCGAAGATCAGCGCCTTGAGCTCGCTGATCCACAGGTCGGGTAGCTGCGCCAGCGCGCTGAAGCTCGCCAGGTAGGCGCCGGGCGTGCCGTCCTGCATGATCACGTTGAAGAAGTAGCCGCCGAGCACGCCGACGACGCTCACCATGCCGTTGAGCAGCACAGACACCAGCATCGCCGCCAGCACCCTGGGCACCACCAGCCGGTGGATCGGGCTCACCCCGAGCACTTCCATGGCGTCGATCTCTTCGCGGATCTTCCTGCTGCCGAGGTCCGCGCAGATCGCCGAGCCACCCGCGCCCGCGATCAGCAACGCCGTCACGATCGGGCTGGCCTGCTGGATGATCGCGAGCACGCTCGCCGCGCCCGTGAACGACTGGGCACCGATCTGCCGCGTGAGCGACCCGAGCTGCAACGCGATGACCGCGCCGAACGGGATGGACACCAGCGCCGTCGGCAGCACCGTGACGCTGACGATGAACCAGCTCTGCTGGATGAACTCCTTGAGCTGGAACGGCCGGCGGAACGACGTCCTGACGACGTCGATGCCGAGCTGGCAGAGCTTGCCGGTCTCCCGCAGCGCACCGGCGCCGGGGAACGTCTGGGCCGTCACAGCACACCACCCCGCCGGGGCCACGGGCTCGGCACCGGCGCCACCCCGACGTGCACGCCGTAGCGCGCCCGCTCGTCGGGCGTGAGGCTCGCGATGATCCCCTGCTGCGCCTCGTGCGGGAGCTGGTGGATGATCGACATGACCCGGTCCTTGCGCCTGCGCACCGCGTCCCGGTGCGGTAGCCCCGGCGTCGGCTCGAGCTGCGGCACCACACCGCGCATGTCCTCGTCCGGCGACCCGTCCGAGTGCCCGGCGTCCGCGTGCGCCTGCTCGGCGGCCATCGTGGCCTGGTCCTTCTCCTCGGACATGCCGATGGGCCCGAGCCGCCGCCCGTTGAGGAACTGCTCGACCACCGGCTCGTCGCTGGTGAGGAGCACCTCCCTGGGCCCGAACATGACGAGCTCGCGCCGGAACAGCATGCCGAGGTTGTCCGGCACGGTCCTGGCGATGTTGATGTTGTGCGTGACGATCAGGATGGTCGCGTCGATCTGGGCGTTCAGGTCGATCAGCAACTGGCTCAGGTACGCCGTGCGCACCGGGTCGAGCCCGGAGTCCGGCTCGTCGCACAGGATGATCTCGGGGTCGAGCACCAGCGCCCTGGCCAGACCGGCCCTCTTGCGCATGCCGCCGGAGATCTCACCGGGGAGCTTCTTCTCCGCGCCGACGAGACCGACCATCTCCATCTTCTCGAGGACGATCTGCCGGACCTCGGCCTCGGTCTTGCGGGTGTGCTCGCGCAGCGGGAAGGCGATGTTGTCGTAGAGGTTCATCGACCCGAACAGCGCGCCGTCCTGGAACAGCACGCCGAACATCTTCCGGATCTCGTAGAGCTTGTGCTCGTTGCACCGCACGAGGTCCGTGCCGTTGATGATGATCTTGCCTTTTTCCGGCTTGAGCAGTCCCACCAGCGACTTCAGGAACACGCTCTTGCCGGTGCCCGACGGCCCGAGCATCACGCTGACCTCGCCGGGCGGCAGCGTGAGCGTGACGTCCTGCCAGATGGTCTGCTTGCCGAAGGACTTGGTCAGACCCTCGACGACCACCTCGACGCCCATCCGCACCTCCGCACACACCCGAGGACGCCGTGGCGATCGGCGTCACACCTGGGCAACGAGTTCGTTCGCGGCAGGTTACTCACCAGTTGGGCTAACAGCGGTTGCGGTCGGATAACGGCACGCTGCGTGACCTCGCAAAACGGTCACCGCAGCGTGGACCACCGCCTGACGACAGGCACATTCGAGACTGATGTGATCCCAAACACATCGGCGGTCCGAACGCAAAAAACGGGCGTGCACCTCGTTGAGAGGTGCACGCCCGTTCAGGCACTGCGAGGCAAGCGCAAGCCCCCGGAGGGGCTCAGATCACTTGAGCGAGATCTTGGCGCCGGCAGCCTCGAGCTTCTCCTTGGCGGCCTCGGCGACGTCCTTCGCGACGTTCTCGAGGAGCGGCTTCGGAGCGGACTCGACGAGCTCCTTGGCCTCCTTCAGGCCCAGGCCCGAGACGACCTCGCGGACGACCTTGATGACCTGGATCTTCTTCTCGCCGGCGCCCTCGAGGACGACGGTGAACTCGTCCTTCTCGTCCTCGGCCGGAGCGGCAGCGCCACCGGCACCCGGAGCGGCGGCAACGGCGACCGGAGCCGCGGCGGTGACCTCGAAGGTCTCCTCGAACTGCTTCACGAACTCCGACAGCTCGAGGAGGGTCATCTCCTTGAAAGCGTCGAGCAGCTCTTCGGTGCTGAGCTTCGCCATGATCGGCGTTCCTTTCTATCTCCCGCGCGAAAGCGTCGGGTGTGTCTTCGGGTGATCAGCTTTCGGCGGGAGCGTCGGCCTCGGCGGCGGGAGCCGCGGCGGCCTTCTTCTCCTGCAGGGCAGCAGCCAGGCGAGCGACCTGGGAAGCCGGGGCGTTGAACAGACCCGCGGCCTTGGCCAGGTTGCCCTTCATCGCGCCCGCGAGCTTCGCGAGCAGCACCTCACGGCTCTCGAGGTCCGCGATAGCGGTGACCTCGTCGACCGAGAGCGGGCGGCCATCCATGTAGCCGCCCTTGATGACCAGGGCCTTGTTGTCCTTCGCGAAGTCGCGGATCGCCTTGGCGGCGTCGACGGGCTCGCCCTCGACGAACGCGATGGCGGTCGGACCGGCCAGGAGAGCCTCGAGGCCCTCGATGCCGGCGTCCGCGGCAGCCAGCTTGACCAGCGTGTTCTTCGCGACGGTGTACTTGGTGCCCGCGCCGAGAGCGCGACGCAGCGTGGTGAGCTGCGCCATGGAGAGGCCACGGTACTCGGTGACAACCGCTGCCGAGCTGCTGCGGAACTGGTCCGCGAGCTCAGCGACCGCCGTAACCTTGCTGGGCTTCGCCATGATCGCCTCCTCTCTGGGCTGGGTTAGACCACCAGCGTGAGAAGGCTCCGAAACAACAAAAACGCCCACGCGCACAAGCAGCACGGGGCGTCACAAAGAGCTGGGCCTCGTCCTCCCTGCGCGGGCCGCCCGTGTTGCAACGGGGCCTTCGTTCTCCTCGCGGAGAAAACCAGCGGTCTTCGGTAGAACCATCCAGAACAGTACTCGACTGTGTACTGCCGGACCAAATCGGCATGATGTGACGTGTGACCGACGAGCCCGGCAAGGACCTCGCGCCCCGCCAGCCGCAGCCGCCCGCGCCGCAGATCGACCCGGAGCAGCTACGGCAGTTCCAGGAGTTCCAGCGGTTCCAGGAGTACCAGCGCTACCAGGAGGCCACCGGCCAGGCGCCGCAGCCGCCGAAGCCGCAGGGCAAGCGGTGGTGGCTCGCCGTGCTCGGCAGCCGCATCTTCTGGCGGGCGCTGTTCTTCCTCCTGGTCGTGTTCTCGGTCATGTGGGCCTACAACCACTTCTTCAGCACCGACGACCCCGGCGACATCGCCCAGGACAGCGGCGGCGTCACCGGTCCGGCCCAGGGCCTGTCCGCCCCCGCCGGCCTGCAGGGCACGGTCGGCATGTTCTACAAGCACGTCTCGTTCGGCGACACGACCCGCGCGTGCACGTTGTTCCTGCGTGAGGACACCCGCCAGAAGTTCGCGAACGCCTATGGCGCAAGCGATTGCGCCGAAGCGGTCAAGACGCTGAAGACCAGGGTGACCAGCGTCGACCGGTACCAGCAGGTCATGTTCCCGCCGGAGATGCTGAAGACGCCGCCCTCCAACCGGGTCACCATCGACTCCTGCGCCCTGACCGTCGAGGGCGGTCCGCGGCTCGGCCTGTTCGTCGTGGAGAAGGTCGACGCCGGCTGGGTCGTCACCGACTGGTCCCCCGGCACCTGCGGCTGACGGCCCCGCCAGGCCCTACCGGCCCGCCATCGCCTGCGGGGCAACGACTCCGAACGACTCGACGGCGCGGGCGAAGCTCTCCTCGCCGTGGCCCTGCGCGACCTGCCGGTCGACCAGGACCTTGAGCGCGTCGAGTCCGGCGAACGGAACGCCCTGCGACTCGGTGCCGCGGATGAGCATGCCCAGCCCCGTCTGGTTCATCGCGAGGCTCGAATCGCCGCCGGCGTAGTCGCCGCTGTCGATCTCCTCGGCGAACGTGACGAGCGCCGGGTGCATGTCCGTCAGCCAGGCCCACATCAGCGGCATGAGCTCGGTGGCGCGGATGCCGGCGGCGCGCGCCACGGCGGCGCCGTGCAGGAAGCCGCCCAGCAGCCCGTACATCGCGGACAGGATCGCCACGTCGTACCCGGCGACGAGGCCGGCGTCCTCGCCGAGGAACCTGCTCTTCCCGAGCAGCTCCAACGGTTTCCGCCAGCGCTCGTGCATCGCCGCGGAGCCGCTGTAGTTGATGGAGGACTCGGCGGTGCCGATCGTCTGGGGCACCGCGTACACCGCGCCCTGCAGGTACTCCGCACCGTTGTCCGCCGCCCAGCGGGCCATCTCCCGCGCTTCCTCCGGGGTGCTGGAGGTGACGTTCACGAGCGTGCGCCCGCGCACGTCCACGCCGCGCAGGACCTCTTGTGCCGCTTGGTGGTCGAGCACGACGAGAACCACGAGATCGCCGGCGGCGACCGCCTCCGCCACGGCGCGCCCGAGGTTGCCGAGGCCCAGGACGGTGATCGCTTCAGATGTCATGCGTCCAGCTTCGCCACCGGAGATCAACTCGACCAGTGACCGGAATGACCTCGCTCACCAAATTCCTGCCATAGGCTTGAGGTCATGAGTGCTGGCTCCGTCGCGCTGGTCGTCCCCGCCGACCTCGGTGTCGCCGATCTGTACGAGCTGGGCATCCCGGCCGCCGTCTTCGGCACGCCCCAGCCGGACCTGGCCGACCCGTGGTACGAGCTGCGGGTGTGCGCGGTGGACAACGGCACGCGCGCCGCCCCCGGATTCACCCTGCACAGCGGCCACGGCCTCGACGACATCGCCACGGCCGGCACCGTCATCGTGCCCTGGGTGCCGGCCGAGGTGATCGAGCAGGGCGCCCCGGTCCCGCCGGAGCTGCTCTCCGCGCTGCGCGACGCCCACGAGGCGGGCGCGCGGATCGTGGCGCTGTGCGGCGGGGCGTTCGCGCTGGCCGAGGCAGGCCTGCTGGACGGCCGCAGGGCCGTCACGCACTGGATGTGCACCGCGTTGCTCGCCGAGCGCTACCCGGAGGTGCGCGTCGACGACTCCGTGCTCTACGTGGACGACGGCGACGTGCTGACCAGCGCCGGCATGACGGCCAGCCTGGACCTCTGCCTGCACCTGGTGCGCCGCGACCTGGGTGCGCACGTCGCCAACCAGCTCGCCCGCCGGATGGTGGTGCCCGCGCACCGGCCGGGCAGCCGGAGCCAGTTGATCGACCTCTCCGTCCCCGCGACCGACGAGCAGGGCCTGGCGCCGGTGCTGGACTGGGCCCGCGCGCGGCTCGACCAGCCGCTGACCATCGAGGACCTGGCCCGTCGCGCCGCCGTGAGCCCGCGGACCTTCTACCGGCGGCTGCACGCCGCCACCGGCACGACCCCGTTGCAGTGGCTGCTCGACGAACGCGTCGCCAGGGCGCAGGCGCTGCTGGAGTCGACCGACCTGTCCGTGGAGAAGGTCGCGGCGCTGAGCGGCATCGGCACCGCGAACAACCTGCGCCACCACTTCCTCAAGCAGGTGGGTGTCTCCCCCAGCGACTACCGGCAGGCGTTCGCGCGGCACCGGCGCTGAGAAAGGGGAAAGGCCCCCGGCGAACCGGGGGCCTTTCTCGGCAGAACTGCTCGAACCGCGAGGCTCAGGCCTCGTCGCCCAGCATGTTGCGGGTGCGGTTCGGGTCGACCGGGATGCCGGGGCCCATCGTCGTGGAGACGGTGACCTTCTTGACGTACCGGCCCTTGGCCGCGGACGGCTTGGCGCGGAGCACCTCGTCCAGCGCGGCCGCGTAGTTCTCGACCAGCTTCTCGGGCTCGAACGACACCTTGCCGATGACGAAGTGCAGGTTGGCCTGCTTGTCGACGCGGAAGTTGATCTTACCGCCCTTGATGTCGTTCACCGCCTTCGCGACCTCGGGGGTCACGGTGCCGGTCTTGGGGTTCGGCATCAGGCCACGCGGGCCCAGGATGCGGGCGATGCGGCCGACCTTCGCCATCTGGTCGGGGGTCGCGATCGCGGCGTCGAAGTCGAGCCAGCCACCCTGGATGCGCTCGATCAGGTCCTCGGAGCCGACCGCGTCCGCACCGGCGGCCTCGGCCTCTGCGGCCTTGTCACCGGTTGCGAAGACGATCACGCGGGCGGTCTTGCCCGTACCGTGCGGCAGGTTCACGGTGCCGCGGACCATCTGGTCGGCCTTGCGAGGGTCGACGCCGAGGCGAATCGCGACCTCGACGGTCGAGTCCAGCTTCACCTTGGACGTTTCCTTGGCGAGCTTGGCGGCCTCCAGCGGCGAGTACAGCCGCTCCCGGTCCACCAGCTCGGCGGCGGCCTTGTAGGCCTTGCTGCGCTTCATAACTCTGTCCTAACCGTGGATCAGTTCGTGGTGCGTGAGCCGCGCTCGGCTCTCCCACGCTTGCTCGAAGAGGGTGTGGTCAGCCTTCGACCGTGATGCCCATGGAACGGGCGGTGCCGGCGATGATCTTCGCGGCCTGGTCGATGTCGTTCGCGTTCAGGTCGACCATCTTGGTCTGCGCGATCTGACGCACCTGCTCCATGGTCACCTTGGCGACCTTGACGCGGTGCGGCTCGCCCGAGCCCTTGTCGACACCGGCGGCGGCGAGGATGAGCCTCGCGGCCGGCGGGGTCTTCAGCTTGAAGTCGAACGAGCGGTCTTCGTACACGGAGATCTCGACCGGCACGACCTGACCGCGCTGCGACTCGGTCGCGGCGTTGTAGGCCTTGCAGAACTCCATGATGTTGACGCCGTGCTGACCCAGCGCGGGACCAACGGGCGGCGCCGGGTTGGCGGCACCAGCCTTGATCTGCAGCTTGATGATCGCTGACAGCTTCTTCTTCTTGGGTGGCATTGTCCGTGCTTCCTGTTATTGCGGTGTCCGCGCGCGGCCCTGCCAGCCGCAGCGTGGCCGATCGACCTCCCGGAGGAGATCGCTCAGATCTTGGAGACCTGGCTGAACGACAGCTCGACCGGCGTCTCCCGGCCGAAGATCGACACCAGGACCTTCAGCTTCTGGCCGTCCGCGTTGACCTCGCTGATCGTGGCGGGCAGCGTGGCGAACGGGCCGTCCATGACGGTGACCGACTCGCCGACCTCGAAGTCGACCTCGATGGTGGGCTTCGGCGCAGCCGTGGAGGCGGCCTTCTTGCCCTCGGCGGGCTTCTGCTCACCCTGCGGGAGCAGGAACTTCAGCACCTCGTCGATGGTGAGCGGCGAGGGCTTCGAGGTGGCTCCGACGAACCCGGTCACGCCCGGCGTGTTGCGGACGGCGCTCCAGGACGCGTCGGTGAGTTCCATGCGGACCAGGATGTAGCCGGGCAGCACCTTGCGCTGCACCAGCTTGCGCTGGCCGTTCTTGATCTCGGTGACCTCTTCGGTCGGCACCTCGACCTGGAAGATGTAGTCCTCCATGTCGAGCGTGTGGATGCGCGTCTCGAGGTTCGCCTTGACCTTGTTCTCGTAGCCGGCGTAGGAGTGCACGACGTACCAGTCGCCGGGTGCGCGGCGCAGGGCCTGGCGCAGCTCTTCGGCGGGGTCGGCGATCTCTTCGTCGATCGGCGTCTCGTCGATCGCGAGGACGTCCGCCTCGTCGGCGGGGGCGTCGGCCTCGTCGGCGTCTGCCTCATCAGCGTCGGCCTCGTCGGCGTCTGCCTCATCAGCGTCGGCCTCGTCGGCGTCGACCTCGTCCGCGACGTCGGAATCCGTGGCCTCCGACTCGACCGTCTCGTCGACCGCGGCGTCCTCGGACACCTCGTCGTCGATGAGGTCGGTCTTCTCCTGGGCGTCGACGCCGTTATCGGAGGTCACTGTGGATCTCGCTTCCTGGTTGCAGCGGCAGCTGTCCGGCTCAGCCGAACAACTCGAAAACAGCCGCGCCGAAGCCGAGGTCGAGAGCCCACACCAGCGCAACCATGAAGACCACGAACACCAGCACGACGCCGGTGTAGGTGACGAGCTGCTTGCGCGTCGGCCAGATCACCTTGCGGAGTTCGCCGATGACCTCGCGGATGTAGCGGAAGGCCCGCCCGATCAGCGAGGGACGCTTCTCCTGTCCTTCACGGGCCTTAGTCGGGCGACCCTTCTTCGCGTCCTCGTCCGAGGAGTCGGACTTGACGACGCTCTTCTTCGACTCAGCGCTGCTGCCGTCCTTGCGGGCGGCCGGGCGAGAGGAGGCACGACGTTCACGCCGCGCCGCAGCAGTGGACGGCCGGACAGCGCCTTCGCGCTCCTCCGGCTGGTCCTGCTCGCGGCCCTCGCTCATGCCGTCCTCCACTCCACCCATGACGCTTCGACAGCAGGGGCGACAGGACTTGAACCTGCAACCTGCGGTTTTGGAGACCGCTGCTCTGCCAGTTGAGCTACGCCCCTTCGGGATCTGCGAGAGATCCCCTGGCCACGCAGGAAGTGTACGGGAGCCTGCCCCGTCCATTCCAACCAGACCGCCCAAGCATCTGTCGAGCGGCCTGTCGCACAGCCTACCCACACGAGCGCCGAGAACACGAATCAGGGTCGGTCGACGGCGCCGCCGCCCGACCCCGCATTCCCCGTGAGCACCGCAAACGCCACCGACCCCCGCGAGCGGGTGGTGTCGATGATCACATGATCAGCCGACGCGCACGCGCGCGAAGGCACCCGTCAACACCGACTTGCCGTCAAAAGCCGCGTTGATGTTGACCTTCACAGTTCCGTCCCCGAGGTCCTTGGTGACCTTCGCGGTCACCTCGACCAGCGCGCCCTCGTCGTCGTTGGGCACCACGACGGGCCGGCCGAACCGGCAGCCGTACTCGACGATCGCGCCGGGGTCGCCGATCCACTCCGCGACGATCCGCGAGGCCACGGCCATGGTCAGCATGCCGTGCGCGATCACGTCCGGCAGGCCGACGTCCTTCGCGGTCTTCTCGTTCCAGTGGATGGGGTTGAAGTCCAGCGAGGCGCCCGCGTAGCGGACCAGGTCGTCGCGCCTGAGGCGGACCGACAGCGCCGGCAGCTCGGTGCCCACTTCGACGGTCATGCGTCCTGCCCCCTCACGACGAGCATCGACTTGGCGGTGGTGACGGGCTCGCCGTCCACGGTGCCGATCTCGGTCCGCACGGTGACCATGTCGTTGCCCATGCGGGAGGTGATGGCGTCGATGTGCGCCACGCACACGAGCCGGTCGCCCGCGGTGATGGGCCGGTGGTGGGTGAAGCTCTGGTCGCCGTGCACGACGCGGCTGTAGTCGAGCTCGAGCTCCGGGTCGAACATGACCGTCTCGTTGGTCTTCATCGACACCACGATCGCGAACGTGGGCGGTGCGATGACGTCCCGGTGCCCCAGCGCCTTCGCGGCTTCGGCGTCGCGGTAGGCCGGGCTGGTGGCGCCGATGGCGTCGGCGAACTCGCGGATCTTCTCGCGGCTCACGTCGTAGGGCTGCGACGGCGGATAGCTGCGTCCGGTGAAGGCGGGGTCGAGAGGCACCGCAGGAGCCTATATGCGGCGAGGCCCGCCCCACGGTGTGGGACGGGCCTCGCCGAAGACTCGCTGCGTGCCCGCGAAGGGCCTCAGGTCAGCGGGTTTCCTTGTGCGCGCGGTGCGTCTTGCAGTTCGGGCAGAACTTCTTGATCTCCAGGCGGTCCGGGTCGTTGCGCCGGTTCTTCCTGGTGATGTAGTTCCGGTGCTTGCACTCCTCGCACGCGAGGGTGATCTTGGGGCGTACGTCGGTTGCAGCCACGGTCCTTGCCTTCCTGAGAGCACACTTGCCCCGGAGTTCCAGTGCGGGCTTACCACCTGGCGGGGACGGGCAACGAGGTCGCTGCCCGGGGGTCTGGGGGCTCGGCCCCCAAAATCATGGCGGAATGAGGAAGGTCCGCGCTCTCCGCGGACACACCCCACCCACTCACGTAGCGGTGGCCGGACTTGAACCGGCGACACAGCGATTATGAGCCGCTTGCTCTACCAACTGAGCTACACCGCTTTACACAACTACAGCCGCAGCGCTCAGCACTGCGGCCAGTAGTGGAGCCCCTTTACGGAATCGAACCGTAGACCTTCTCCTTACCATGGAGACGCTCTGCCGACTGAGCTAAAGGGGCTTGCTCTTTCGTTCTTGCCGAGCGAGGAGAACTCTACAACACCGGTCCACCAAGAACGAAATCCGGGGGGTCCCTCAGTGGACCAAGGTGAGCACCGTCTCATCGCGGGCACCCCTGACCTGCACCGTCCTGGCGCGCAGCCACGCCTCGAAGCGGTCCTCGGACAGCGGGCGGGAGATCAGGTACCCCTGCGCGACGTCGCAGCCCATGCCGACGAGCTGGTCGCGGGCGGCGTCGTCCTCCACGCCCTCCGCCACCACCACGAGGCCGAGCGAGTGCCCGAGCTCCACGATCGACCGGACCACGGCCATGTCGCCGAGGTCCGTGCCCATCCCGAGCACGAACGACTTGTCGATCTTCACCTCGTCCACCGGCAGCTGGCGCAGGTACGCGAGCGACGAGTAGCCCGTGCCGAAGTCGTCGACCGCCAGCACGACGCCGATCGCGTGCAGGCGCCGCAGCACCGGCAGCGCGCGCTCGGGATCGGCCATGACGCCCGACTCGGTGAGCTCGAAGGTCAGCAGGCCCGGCGGCACGTCGTGGCGTTCCAGGGCGGCGGCCACGCGGTTCGGGAAGTCCTCGTCGCCCAGCGTCCGCACGGACAGGTTCACCGCGATGGACATCCGCAGGCCGCGGTCGAGCCAGCGGCGGACGCGTTCCAGCGCCCTGTCCATCACGAAGTCGGTCAGCACGTCCACGAGGCCGGTGGCCTCGACGGCGGGCACGAACTCGTCCGGGTCGACGCGGCCGAACTCCGGGTGCGTCCAGCGCACCAGCGCCTCGGCGCCCACGACCTGGCGGGACGGCAGGGCGACCTTCGGCTGGTAGTGCACGGAGATCTGCCCGGTCTCGACGGCCTGGCGGAACTGCGTCACGAGCTGGAATCGGCGCAGGAAGAGGTGGCCCATGCTCGGCGCGTAGGCCTTCACGGGCGTGCCCTCGGACGTCGCGCGCACGGCCACGTCGGCTCGCTGCAGCAACGCGTCGGGGTCGGGGTCCTCGGTCTCGGAGTCCGCTTTGGACGCGTACCCGACGACCGCGGAGGCCTCGACGGTCAACCGGTCGACGGGGTACGGCACGGAGAGCCCCGCGCGGAGCCGTTCCGCGATCTCGCGGGCGGACGTGGCGCGCGAGTCGTCGAGGAACGCCGCGAACGCGCCGCCCTCCAGCCGCGCCAGCGGCACGTCGGCGCCCAGGGCGTCGCGCAGCCTGCGGCCGGCCGCGACGACCATCCTGTTGCCCCAGGCCTGGCCGAGCGCGTCGGACACCGTCGACAGGATGTCGAGGTCGATGCGCAGCACCACGCCCCGCTGGGAGTCGCGCAACGGCTCGGCGCAGGCCTCGCGGAAGCCGGGGCGGTTGAGCAGGCCGGTCAACGGGTCGTGGTAGGCGTCGTGGCGCAGGCGGGCGAGCAGCCGCCGGTTGTCGACGGCCGTCGCGAGGTGCGAGGCCAGCGTCCTGAGGAGCTGGATGTCCGCCTTGCCGAAACCGCGCCACCGCGACAGCCGGTCGTGCGCCTCGACGGCGCCGAGCAGCTGGGTCGCGCCGCGCAGCGGGACGACCAGCGCCTCCTGCGCGTCGCGGCGCAGCAGCGCCTCGGTGATGTCCTCGGTCGCGTCGGCCACGCGGTAGTAGCGGACGTGCGTGCCGGGCAGTTGCAGGACCGGGTCCTCGCGCACCGCCCGCGGGTCGATCGCGGTCATCTCGTCGGGCAGCGGTTCGCCGGCGACGAGGGTGATCATGGCTTCCTGCGGGTCGGTGCGCAGGCGCAGCACGACCCTGTTCGCGTTGAGCTGCTCGCGGATGCGCTCCGCGATCTGCTGCCACTCGTCTTCCTCGACGCCCGTCGTGAGGTCGTCGTCCGGCTGGCGCGGGCCGGTGCCGTGCTGGCCCGACCTCGCGACGCGGAGGCTGACCTCGCTCAACGCCTCCAGGTCGCGCTGCTCGCGCAGCAGCCCGGAGTAGGCGAGGTAGGTGGCCACGATGCCCGCGAGCACCAGGAGGATCAGGACGCCGCCCCACTCGGTGGTGGAGACGATCTGGTAGCCGACGAGACCGGCCGAGGTGTTCAGCAGCGCCACGACCAGCGTCTGCAGCACGAGGCGGACGCTGTTGCCGACGCGCATCGACTTGCCCATGAGCCGCAACGCGCAGAGACCCAGCACGCTCGCGAGCAGCGGCACGGTGATCGTGCCGACGAAGGCGCCCGCCCAGAACGGGCCGCCGGCGCCGATCATCCGGTTCACCGCCTCCGCGGCCGCGAACGCCACGGAGATCTCCATGAACATGAGGCCCGCGTTGTAGACGGCGCGGTCCAGGATCCGCCTGCCGAGCAGCGTGCCCACGCCCGCGACCACGTGCGCGGCGAGCACGATCTCGAAAGGGGCCACCAGCAGCCCCAGCACCAGCGGGATCTCGGTGAAGGAGATCGTCCACGCGACGCCGCTGCGGACGTCGACGTTGATCGCGAGCTGCTCGGCCAGCAGGAAGCCGATCACGAGCAGCGGGCCGATCCAGAAGAGGGAGGTGTTCTCCCGCTCCGGGAGCCACGCCGCGACCATGCCCGCGCAGGCGACACCCGCCACCAGGAGGGTGACGGCGAACGCGCTGAACGCGCGGTTGGTCGACTTGGCCGACCAGGCGGCCGAGTCCGACACGGGGGCCGACGCTCGGTCGGACATCCAGCCTCCTCGTCGGCCTGGGTGGGGGACCTCTAGGCGTGACTGAGGGGTCCCGTGCTTGGCGATCAGGACCCCTCCAGGGGCACTAATGTACCCCGCTCGGGGGACGAAATGGCAGGTCGAGCACGTGTAGTGACGTCGGTTCACCCAGACGTGGTTAGACGTTGAGACGCCCGTGGAGCACCGTCACGGCCTGCCCCGAGAGCAGCACGCGATCTTGGGCGAGGGTCGCCCTGACGAACCCGCCGCGCGGCGACGCCTGCTCCGCCAGCAGGTCAGCGCGCTGGAGCCGGGGCACCCAATAGGACGCAAGCGTGCAGTGGGCCGAACCGGTGACGGGGTCCTCGGGGATGCCCACAGCGGGGTAGAAGCAGCGGCTCACCACGTCCGCGTCGCCGTCACCGGCCGCCGTGACGATTACTCCCCGTGACGGAATCTGTGTCAGTCCTTGGACATCGGGTCGCAGGGAACGGACTTCCTCCGCGCTCGCCAACTCGATCAGGTAGTCGAAGCGGCCACGCACCACGGACTTGATCGTCGCATGTGGCAGCGCTTCCGCTAGTCCGATTGGCGGGTCAGTCAACTTCGGCGGGTCCGCCGGGAAGTCCATCCGGATCCACCCGTCGTCGGGCACGCACGTGAGGACTCCGCTACGCGTGGTGAACTCCTGCGCCCCGCCTAGCACATGAGCGGCCGCGAGGGTGGCGTGTCCGCAAAGGTCGACCTCGACCTCGGGCGTGAACCAGCGGAGGTGGTTGTCGGGGGTGACGAACGCCGTTTCGGCGTGCTTCATCTCGGCCGCGACGTTCTGCATCCAGGCGTCGTCGCGGGGCTCGGTCAGCAGCACGACGCCGGCCGGGTTGCCCGCGAAGGGCGTGTCGGTGAACGAGTCGACCACGTAGATCTCCACGGACCCGACCCTGCCACGTCCGGACGGCGAGCGGATCCGCACTCCACCCGGCTCCCGGCGTGTCTTCGCGCCCCGACCGGCGCGGTGGGACATGATCTGGCCGTTCGCACATGGGAAGAACACTCGACGGCACCGTACTTGTGGAACGAGTCCGGCCTCTATTTCGACAAAGGGGTAGCGAATCGGACACCACACCTGGGGGGTCGAGATGGAACTCAACGGCAGAGCGAGGGCAATGCTGCGGGCCGTCGCCGCGGGACGTGCGGAGGTGACGGGCGGAACGGAGCCCGAGCTGTACGTCGACGGATTGCCCTGCTGCGACCAGATGGCGACGCACGACCTCGTGCACGCCGGCCTGCTACGGCCCACCAGGCCGACGAGTTTCGGCCGGCGCGTCTGCGCCGAACTGACCGACGACGGCCGCGCCGCACTGGCCGCCAGTTGATCGGCGCGCCGCCGACCGATGATCGAACATTTGTTCGACATGGGGTATGCTGCGCGCGGAGACCGGCACGCAAGAGAGAGGAAGCTCTTGCGCGCCGGTCTCTCTGTCTTCCGCGACTGTCTTAAGCGGACACCCGCTGCTGCGAGGCGACGTTGAGCCGGTTCCACGTGTTGATCGCGCAGATCGCCAGCATCAGCCCCGCCAGCTCCTGCTCGCTCCAGTGCTTCGCCGCCTCGTTCCACACGTCGTCGCTGACGTGCACGTGCGTCATCTCCTCGGCGAGCGCGAACGCCGCCTTCTCCGCGTCGGTGTAGTACGGGACGTCCCGCCAGCCGGCGACGGCGTAGACCCGCTCGTCCGGCACGTCCGCCTTGCGCAACAGCTTGGTGTGGTAGTCGATGCAGGTTCCGCAGCCGTTCATGATGCTGACCCGCAGGCAGATCAGCTCCACGAGGCTCTCGTCCAGGCCCGTCGCGGCCGCGGCCCGGGACAGGTCGAGCATGGCCTGCATCGCGCCGGGCACCGACATCACCGGGTTGGCGATCCTCATCTTCGTCCTCCTGTCTCGTCTTCTGCCCGGTCGACCCGGCGGAGGACGTGGATGTGACAGGTCGTCCGAAGAAGTTTTCCTAGACGCTCAGGCCTTGCCCGAGACCGCCGTCCACGGCCAGGTCGGCGCCGGTCGTGAAGGTGGCGTCGAACGCCAGGAAGAGCACCGCGTCGGCGACTTCGTCCATCGTGCCGTGGCGCTTGAGCGGCGTGATCTCGTCGCCCTCCTGCTTGAACGCGTCGAGAACCTCCTGCGGCACACCGGTCACGCCCATCGACGGCGTGTCGATGAAGCCGGGGCTGACCACGTTGACCCGGATGTTCCTGGGCGCCAGCTCCGCCGCGAACGACCTGCCGAACGACCGCACCGCCGCCTTCGCGCCCGAGTAGACGCTCATGCCCTTCGCGCCGCCGGTCTGCGCGATCGACGTGGTGAAGACGATCGAGCCGCCCTCCCTGATCAACGGCGCGAGCTGCTGCGCGGTGAAGAACGCGCCCTTGGTGTTGACGTCGAACGTGCGGTCGTAGTCGTCCTCGGTGACCTCATGGGCCTCGTGCAGCGTCGCGTAGCCGACGTTGACGAAGAGCAGGTCGATGTCGCCCAGCCGCTCGCGGACCTCCCGCCCGAGCCGGACGACGTCGTCGAGGTTCGCCGCGTCGGAGGCGATGACGTGCGCCTTGACGCCCTCGGCCTTCTCCGTCGTGCGCCCGGTCAGCAGCACTTCGGCACCGCCCTCGACCAGCTTGTCCACCACCGCGCGGCCCATGCCGTGCGTGCCTCCGGTGACGACGGCCTTCTTCCCCTGGTACCTCACCGGATCACCTCGATGACGCTCGCGATGCTGTGCGTGCCGTGGCCCTTGAGCTGCGCGCGTTCGTACAGGTCGTGCAGCGCTCGGGGCAGTGCGGTGTCGAGGCCCTGCTGCGCGTTCGCTTCCATGAGCATCCGCAACCCGGACACGTTGATGTCCAAAGCGGACACGTCGGTCTCGTAGTCGCGGTGCCGGGTCTCTTCTCCCAACGCGGGCAGCATCGTGCCGAGCTCGGTCAGCCACGCCGCCACCATCGGCGTGAACTTCTCCGGCGTGATGCCCTCGGTGCCCATGAGCGCGACCGCCTGCAGGTAACCGCCGAAGGTCGCCCACATGATGCCGAGCAGCGCGAGGTCGTACAGCGCGGGGAGCCCGGCGTCCTCCCCGACGTGCACCGGCTCGCCGAACGCGTCGAGCACGTGGTGGTTCCCGTTGCCGCTGAAGAAGATCCGCGCACCCGGCGTGCCGATCTGCTGCGGTACGGCCATGATCACGCCGTCGACGTACTCGACCCCGTTGTCCTCGGCCCACTTCGCGGTCTCACGAGCCTCCTCCGGCGTGCCGGAGGTGAGGTTGACGAGCACCTTGATGTTCTTGCTCAGCAACGGCCGTTGCACTTCGTAGCTGGTCAGGCACGTGACCACGACATCCGCCTCGAACGCCTCTTCGGGCGTGCCGACCCTCCTCGCGCCCGGCGGCGTCGCCTTGTCCGCGGACCTGTTCCACACCAACACCTCATAGCCCTTTTCACCAAGGGCCCTGGCGAGCGCGCTGCCCATCCGGCCGAGGCCCAGCACGCTCACGGTCTTCTTGATCCCCATGTCGGCAATGCTGGTTCGACACCGCCGAAGCGACAAGTACCTACTATTTTGTCAGGTACCCACCAATTGGTAAGGATCCAGCATGAAGCCAAGAAGCTACTCGTGCGGCCTGGACGCGGCCATCGACGTGATCGGCGGCCGCTGGAAGGCGCTGATCCTGTGGGCCCTGCACCACGGCCCGATGCGCACGGGCGAGCTGCGCCGATCGGTGTCGGGCATCAGCGAGAAGATGCTCATCCAGGTGCTGCGCGAGATGGAGGCAGACGAGATCGTGCACCGCGAGGTGTTCCACGAGGTGCCACCACGCGTCGAGTACTCGTTGACGCCCTTGGGGGTACGGCTGAACGAGGCGCTTCTGCCGTTGGGCGACTGGGGCGAGGCCAACATGCGCTCGATCGCGCGGCGCCGAGGCGTGGAACCCGCGCCCAAGCACTGAGCGCGCTTCATCGCGTTACCGGTCGAGGTACACGACAGTCGCGTCGTCGGAAACCTTCTCGCGCGGCCACTCAACGGCCTTGGCGTCCTCTTTCTCGACGGCGCGCATCCTGCGGATGAGGTCGTCCGGCCCGTTCGCCGCCATCAGCTCGAGCGCCTTGGGCCAATCGAAAAGGCGAAACAGGTCGACGGCACGTGCCGCGCCATCGGAAAGGATCGCAACCCGCCGCACCTCTTGCAGAGGAATGACACCGACAAGCGCGTGCTCGACATCCGCCGGATCCGCACCGGCCGTGCGCTTGGTGCGCGTATCGCTCACAACGTGCAGCTCCCGCTTGGTGTCGATCACGACCGTGACGTCACCCAGCACCAGATAGCGCAGCACGTCGTCCTTGACCTGCACGAGCCCGACGGCCGCACTCGGGCTGTCCGGATGACCGAGGTCGCACCCGCCGGAGTGCAGCTCACGGGTCTGCGTAATGGCCTGCGCCAATGCCGGAGCGGGATCGAGGTGCGCACACCGCAGCAGTTCCGCGGCGAGCTGGTCGGCGAACCAGCCGACACCGTGCCCGCACCCGGTCTCCGGTTCCGCCGTCACGCCGTCGAGCACGGCGAGCAGGTTCGGCCCGACCAGGGCGCGGTCCTGGCTCGGCACCGTCGTCCGGCCCGCCTCGGTGGCCATCTGCGTGCGCACTGCGCTCCCCTCGATCACCTGCGAATGTGAGCTGAGGGACAGTTTGTCAGACGTCTGCCGCTTCGCGAGGCGGAATTCTGCTCCTCCCACCGGTGACCGGATGGACGCACAGCGATCCACAAAGTCTTGAAAAGCAATGTCCATGATATGTCCATCACCCGGACGGGCTAATACTTCAAGGCGATACCCTTGAAACACGCCCGCAGGTGTAACAATTCCAGCCACGGCGGAATACCTTCGGCGTCACCCAATCCAACGTTGGACGAAGTTGGAAAAAAGAAGGTGGGACCTCTGTTGCCGCAGAGATCCCACCGAAAACCCGAGTCGGCCGAGTCACTGACCTGAGCTGCGGGTGCCCCCCAGGAGTGACCCGGCGAGCGCTTCACAAGGATGAGGGTGCCGACCCCCGAGTAGCAAGTCCTGGACTACGCGGGTTGTTTCGTCATCAACCCGACACACCCACTCTGAGCTGCAACGACAGTGAGCCTCGCCGAAAAAACTCGTCCTGCTGTCGCGCACTTCTCACTCCATCTGGTGAGACACCTCAAGCGAAACGCAACACCGGCCCTCACCCAGCGTCAACTTAAGAGAACGTTAAGACACGACGCGAAGAACAAAAGGGGTGCCACCCCCGCTGACCGGGCGGCACCCCTTTTTCCGCGTTCGGGTCAGTTTTTCACCGGACGTGAAGCTTTCCCTCGACGACGGTGCCCTGTATCGCCTTACCCGCATAGGCGATGGGAACAGCCCGGCCTTCACACCCTTCGGGAAGCCGCGCCGAAACCTCGAACTCGAAGCCGACTCGCGTGGTCCCGCGTGCGTCGATCCGATAGGGGAAGTACTGCAGGTTGGAAATCTTCAACACTTCGGCCGAACAGCTCCGAGAGGAGGTGACCGAGTCATCCGCGGGAACCTTCACCTGAGCGATCAGCTCGATCACGACCAGATCGGTGGCATTCGGGTTCCGCAGGTCAACCCACCGGATCTCCTTCGCCCCGGCCTTGAGGACGATCGGAGGTTCTTCCAGCTCCGCGATCTCGAAGGACTGGATCGAGGTCGCCACCGTGGTCGTAGCCGTCGAACTCTGCGCCGCCGGCTCCCGGTCCTCGTCCGAGAACGCGAGCGCGGCGAGCGACGAGAGGTTGAGCAAGATCAAGACGACAACGACCCACGCCGAAGCGCGCCTCGGCGACTGCTGCACGGCGCGGTGCGTCCCTTGACGACGGGGTTCCTCCAGGAGGGGACCTCTCGGCACCGCACTCACCTCAGCGGGGAGACCGGTCCGCGGAATCCGGTCGGTCGCCTCGGGATCCGGTGTCTTGGCAGTCCCCCCGCCCAGTGCCTGATCGGCGATCTGGTCACCCGTCACCTGCTCGGGGATTCTCGGTAACTCCGGGTCCGGCTCGTTCGCGTGCTCCGACCCGTCGCCTCGATCGGGTGACTTCTCCGTCCCGGTCCTCTGCTCGCCCTCAGCGTCGCGCTGTGACGGAACGGCGCCCTTCACCGCACGCGGACCCCGGCCCGCGGTCCTGCGCAACTCATGCCATCGGGCTTCCCACTCCTGCTCGTCGCCGCCGCACGCCCTGACGTAGGCCAACGTCACCTCGAGCGTCGGCAACCCGTTGCCCGACGCGGCCTTGCTCAGCGTCGAGGACGCGAAGTGCACGAGCTTCTCCATCGCGCGGTAGTCCAGCCGCGCCTTGTCCCGCAGGGCGCGCAGCCGGAGGGCGAAGTCGCCCTCCGGCGTGCTGCCATCGATCTCGGCCTCAGGGCGCGCCATCGCCGGCGTTCTCCCCGCGGTTGAAGGGCACGACCGCTCCGCCACCCGGCATCGAGGCCGCCAGTTGGGCGGAGTTGTCCTGAGGGGCGCGCACGAACCGCGGCAGCGGTCCGGCCGACAGCAGCCGATAACCGATCACCCCAGTAGCGGTCGCGCCCGCGACCAGCACCGAAGCAGTCGTCACCTGGACTCCGGCGAGTACCAAGCCCACCTCGGCAGCGACGTCCCCCAGGACGACGACCGCTCCGGGCCAGTCGCCACGAGGGCGCGCATCAGCGCCGTTCTTACCGCAGATCACCGGACATCCCTTCACATCAGATCTCTGGACCACCACCCGGCTGGACGGTGGACGAGCTGCGCGGGTCGTCGGACCTGCGCAGGTGACTCGGCCTTCCTCGTTCTGAAACCACAACGCGCCCCCCGCAGCGGCAACCGCGGGCGAGCGCTGACCAACTTCGATCCCGGACAGTCTGGGGCATGGACCGGATTCACTGCCAGGCCAACAGTGCTCAACGGCTCAACCATCATCAATTCGCATCGGTGCACGCACTACCGGTAACGACGTCATGAGGACAGGCACGGAGTTGCACCGATGACCGTTTTCCTTACGTGCCAACAAAACGTTCCGGTCAGGCTTGCCATTCAACGGTGTCCTGACAGGTCGCGAGACGCCGACCACCGGCTACCTGGACACGCTCTGCCCGTTGTGCCCTCGCACTGCGACTAGCGCGGCCGGAAGAGAACATGACGAAGGCCCTGTGACCAGCTTCCTGGTCACAGGGCCTTCGGTCCTGCTGTGGCGGGCAGAGGATTCGAACCTCTGTAGCTTTCGCGACGGATTTACAGTCCGCTCCCATTGGCCGCTCGGGCAGCCCGCCCCACACCGTCGTAACGGTGCGGTGAGAACAATACATAACCCCTTCGGGAAGCCCCAAATCGGGGTACCCCAGTAGCATCGACGCTGGCTGTGACCCCGAGATCGTTGAGGAGTGAAGACGTGGCGGACCCGTCGTTCGACGTGGTGAGCAAGGTGGACCGGCAGGAGGTCGACAACGCGCTCAACCAGGCTGCCAAGGAGCTGAGCACGCGCTTCGACTTCCGGGGCACCAACACCACGGTGGCCTGGGCCGGCGAGGAGGCGATCACCTTCACCTCCGAGACCGAGGAGCGCTGCAAGGCGGCGATCGACGTCTTCCAGGAGAAGCTGGTCAAGCGCAACATCTCGATGAAGGCGTTCGAGGTGGGCGAGCCCGCGGTGTCCGGGAAGGTGTTCAAGGTCACGGGGAACCTCGTGCAGGGCATCTCGTCGGAGAAAGCCAAGGAGATCGCCAAGAAGATCCGCGACGAGGCGCCCAAGGGCGTGCAGGCGCAGATCCAGGGTGACCAGCTGCGGGTGTCCGGCAAGAAGAAGGACCACCTGCAGGACGTCATCGCACTGTTGAAGAACTCCGACTTCGGCATCGCCCTGCAGTTCACGAACTACCGGTGAAGGGCATCGTCCTGGCCGGCGGCAGCGGGACGCGCCTGCACCCGATCACGCAGGCCGTCTCGAAGCAACTGCCGCCGGTCTGAGACAAGCCGATGATCTACTACCCGCTGTCGGTGTGACGACGACGTGGCGCTGGTGCTGGGTGACAAGTTCTTCTACGGGCAGGGCTTCTCGTCGACGTTGCAGCACCACGCGTCCACTCTGGACGCTGTGTGCTGTCCGGGTACGAGGTGAAGGGCCCTGAGCGGTACGGCGTGGGCGAGGTCGACGCGAACGGCGAGTACCTCGTGGCGGCGGGCGGCCGTTGGCTAGCGGCGCGCCATCTCCTCGAGCCTGCGGACGCGGTCGGCGATCGGCGGGTGGGTCGAGAACCACTTCGCGAACTGGTCTCCCGGGCGGAACGGGTTCGCGATCATCAGGTGACTCTGCGACACCACCTCCGGCTCCGGTGCGAGTGGCGCCGCCCGCGTCCCCTGCTCGATCCTGCGCAACGCGCTCGCCAGCGCGAGCGGGTCGCCGGTGAGCTCGGATCCCGACTGGTCCGCCTGGAACTCGCGCGAGCGGCTCACGGCCAGGCGGACCACGGTGGCGGCGACCGGGCCGAGCAGCGCGATCAGCAGCAGGCCGAGCGGGCCGGGGCCGTCGTCGTCGCCGTCACCGCCGCCGAAGATCCCGGCGAACAGGGCCAGGTTCGCGAGCATCGTGATCACGCCGGCCAGCGCGCCGGCCACGCAGCTGATCAGGATGTCGCGGTTGTAGACGTGCGCGAGCTCGTGGCCGATCACGGCGCGGAGCTCGCGTTCGTCGAGCAGCTCCAGGATGCCCGTGGTGCAGCACACGGCCGCGTTGCGCGGGTTGCGGCCCGTCGCGAACGCGTTCGGCGCCACCGTGGGGCTCAGGTAGAGCCTGGGCATGGGTTGACGCGCCTTCTGCGACAGCTCGCGCACGATCGCGAACAACACCGGGTGCTCCACCTGCGACACGGGCCTCGCCCGCATGGCGCGCAGCGCGAGCTTGTCGGAGTTGAAGTACGCGTAGGCGTTCACGCCCAAGGCCAACACCAGGCCGATGACCAGTGCCGTCCGGCCGAACAAGCTGCTGACCAGCACGATCAGCGCGCTCATCCCACCGAGCAGCACGGCCGTCTTCAACCCGTTGAAGTGCTTGTGCACGGTTTCGCCTCCGGGTCTTTACGTCCTCCCCCTCAACGAACCAGGCCTCCTGCCGGTTCCTGTCGCCGTTTCCGGCGCGGCCTCGGCGGCCGGGTCGAGCGGTGGCGGCGGCGGGACCTCGTCCACCCACGTGGCGAGCACGTCCCGCTCGTGCACCAGCTCCGCGACGGCGCCCTCGCCGTCGATCGAGCCCGTTCCCGGGTAGCCGAACTCCGGTGCCCAGTGCAGGGCGTCGAACGGGCAGACCTCGACGCAGATCCCGCAGTAGAGACACTGGCCGTAGTCGATCGCGAACCGGTCGAGCACGTTGCGGCTGCGCGGGCGGGCGCTCCCCGGCTGCTGCTCGACCTCGGTGTGCGAGGTGATGTGGATGCACCAATCAGGACACTCGCGCGCGCAGATCATGCAGACCGTGCAGTTGGCCTCCAACAGCGCGATAACGCCCCTCGTACGCGGCGGAAGGTTCGTCACGACTGCTCCTCTTCACGGCGCGGTCCCCAGGACGGGTCCGGCACTCCGGGTGGTGCGGTGCGGCGCCGGCTCGGCGCGCTGGTGTTGTCCTCGCCCGGTTCCAACCGTCCCGGCCAGGGGCGCACGACGCGCGACGCCAGCACGAAGTCCTTGCGCAGCGGGTGGCCCTGGAAGCTGTCCGGCAGCAGCAGGTGCTCCGGCTCGCCGCCGACGGTGATGCCGAACATCTCCGCGGCCTCGCGCTCGTGCCACCGCGCGCCCTTCCACAGGTGGGCGACGCTCGGCAGCACGTCCTCCGTGGTCACCTCGGTGCGCAGCATGACGCCTTCGCGCGTCCGCGGGTCGATGACGTGCAGGAAGACGGCGTGGCGTTGCCCCGCGGCGCCCGGCCGGCCCGCGTCCTCGACGCCGAGCCAGTCGAACATGACGCAGCCCTCGTCGTGGTGCCGGGTGGCGGCGTCGAGCCAGCCGGCCAGCTCCACGTGGTGGACGGTCTGGCCGAAGGCGGTCTTCGGCGTGCCCGTCATGCGTTCACCAGGCCGTGCAGGGCTTTGAGGCCTTCGAGCAGCGCTTCGGGGCGCGGCGGGCAGCCGGGCACGGCGACGTGGACCGGCAGGGCCTGGTCGATGCCCTTGGTGACGCTGTAGGAATCCCAGTACGGGCCGCCGGTGTTGCTGCAGGCGCCGACGGAGATCACGTAGCGGGGTTCGGGCATGGCCTCGTAACTGCGGAGGACAGCGGGCAACATGACGTCCGTGACCGTGCCGGAGACGACGAGGACGTGCGCCTCGCCGGCGCCGTCGACCGGCGTGACGCCGAGGTCGGGGAGGCGGTCGAGAGCCGCCATCACCTCGACGCCGCAGCAGGCGAGTCCGAGTTCGAGCACGGTGACCTGGTAGGTGGTGCCCCATTCCAGGCGAGCGGAAGCCGTCACAACCAGCGAGGGTAATACTTGGGGGCCCGCCGGCTCACGCCTGGCGGACCCCCACCCCCCAATGATTCCCCCCGGAATCGGCTCCCACGCGTGGTCGCCGCGGATAGTTTTGTACATCGCGCGATAAGTGTCCAGCGGATTGCCGACAGGATCTGCGGATAATCTGACGGCGAAATGCGGTCAAGTTCAGCTCAACTGATCGGTAGATCATCAGAGAGGGTCCCGATGTCCGGCTCGTCCCAGCTGGTGCTCCCCACCAGCACCTCGCTGCACCGTCTGCTGAACATGCCCGGCGCTCTACTGGATACCACGATGGACCAGCTCAGGACGCTGTTGACCGTTCACGAGACGCGGTCGGCGCTGCGGGCGGCACGGGCACTGGGACGCGAGCAGTCGAGCGTGCAGAAGCAGCTCGACACGTTGAACAGGAACTTCGTGCAGTTGTGCGGCGAACCACTCGTGGTGAAGCAGGGACGCGGAAAAGACGTGCTGTTCACCGCGACTGGTGAGTCACTCGTCGAATTGGCGCGGGAGACGCTCGCGGAGTGGCTCGACGGAATTCACGAGTGCCGCCGCAAGCTCGGCACGACCGTCACCGTCGGCACCACGCGATACATGCTCGACACGCTCGCGAAGGCGTGGCACCACGTCGCCGACGAGTTCCGCGAGCGCGACGTGGACCTCAAGGTCGTCCACATCCGCACCAAGGACATCTGGGCGAAGCTGGAGACGCGGGAGGTGGATGTCGTCTGCGGCAGCGTCGTGACGCACGCGGGCGCGGGCTGGGAACGCCCCGAGTTCGAGGTGATCGAGTGGCGGCGCGGCGGGCTCGCGTTGCTGACGAACCTGCCGGAGACGGTCGTCGGGGACCGGGTGCGCGTGCCCCAGCTGCGCTCGGTGCCGCTGGTGGTGCCGGGGGCCGGTCTGATCGCCGAGTTCCTGCGCGGCTGGTTCGGGCCGGACTACCGCCAGGGGCTCGAGATCGCGGCCGAGATCGACGAGATCCAGTACGGCATCTCGCTGCTGCGCTCGAACCTCGTCCAGGGAGCCATGATCGTGACGTCCGGCTTGGGCGTGGTGGCGTCGAACAACGAGCTGCGGGAGGGCGGGGGCCTGCGCGTCGTCGAGCTCGCCGACGACTCGCTGGAGAGGCTGGTGGGCGTCTTCGCCCGAACGGACGAGCTGGCCAAGCACCCGGCGGACCACCCGCTCAGCCTGCTGTGGACGGCCTTCAAAGCAGAAGCGCCCCGGCCGTAGCCGAGGCGCTCCCACCTTGTTCCCTTGCTACTTCTTCGCGGGTGTCATGGCGTCGTGCTCAGGCCTCCGCTGTCCGACCTCGGGACGAGGCTGGGCCTTGGCCATCTTGGCCAGCCAGCTCGTCGCCTCAGAGCGGATCTTCGTCAGCTCGTCGTCGCGTGCCTGTTGCTCGTTCATCGGCCACTCCCTGCGTTCGGGAAATCGCTTCGATGGGAGCACTACCGGGCGTGCGCCCGCTAGGGCCGCCATTCTTGTGGGTGAACCTGCTTGACAGCATCGTCCGCCGATACGTTCCGCGCACCCCGACACGGCCGAATTGACGCCTTCAGTACCCCAGGTAGCCGCCACCCAGGTTCATGTTGACCAAACCGGGGTGGTTGTGGAAGCCGCCGTAGCGCGCGTACGTGTAGCGCACGCCCGCGATGATGTTGTCGACCGGCGCGAGGATGTTGTCGTAACCGGGCAGCTTGTAGGCCCGGAACGTCGGGTCGATGCACTGCATGAGGCCCTTGGAGGGCGTGCCGCGCATCGCGTTGGAGTCCCAGTTGTTGACGGCGCCGGGGTTGCCGTTCGACTCCTTGATGATGATCGTGTAGATCTCGTCCATGCTGCTGTTGTCGATGGCCGTCCCGTTGGCCTGCAGCACCTTGATGGCTTCCTTGATCCAGCCCTCGATCTCGCGCTGCTTGGCGGGCTTGCGCATCTCGACCTGACGCTCCGCCTCCGCCTTGGCGGCCGCCTCGCGCTGGGCGTGGGCGTCCGCGGCGGCCTTGGTGGCCTGCTGGAACGTCTGCTGCGCGTACATCTGCTGGAACTGCAGCAGCCGGCCGACCTCGCCACCGGGGTTGACGTCGTGCACGGTCTGGATCGTCTTGGCCTGCTGGTCGGGAAGAGCACCCAGCTCGGCCGCACCCGCGGCCAGGTCCGTCGACGAGCCGCTGGTCGCGGCGTTGGCGATGGCAGCGGTGCCGGCGGCGACACCAGCCGCGACGACGATGGCGCTCACGCGGTGGGCGAGCGGGACCTTGTCGTCCTCGACGCGATGCGCGCCGGGCTTCACTTCTGCTTTGGGCACGACCGTGTACACGGTGCGGCCGGCGGCCTTGCTGTGCCGGGCCAAGGGGGAGCCTCCTGCGTCGGGGAGCTTGGCCACCGGGCTTCTCGGCGGGGGATTCCGAGCGGACTGGGGAGCCCTCGTTCCTGCGGCTCCCCGTGTCCTGCCGGTGACCAAACCGTTATCGGCGGGCGAGAACGTAACCTCACGTCACCAGCACAGGCAAGCCTCGATGCCCGTTGGGTGACTCTCGTCACGTTTTCGATGGCTTGGGCTACGCCTCGCTAACACACAGTCAGCGAGCAGCTTGCTCGATGTGCCGTTTAGTGGTGTCTTTCCAACGGACCTGTCTGTCAGCTTGACGTGGTTCGGCTCTCGTCGCGGGATCAGTCCTTGACCACGCGGCCGAGTCGTGCGGTCACGCTTTCGTCGTGGGGTCGGAGTGTGGTGCTGACCTGCTGGGGCTTGATCGCTGGACGGTGCTGTCCGGGGTGTTGCTCGGGGTCTGCCCAGGGGTACGGAGCACACGCTCGGACGGTTCATCCGACGTTGTGGGTCACCGCTGGAGAACGTCCCCACTGCTCCGCCTCGCCGGGTCAGGCGGCCTCCAGGACGAAGAACGCGAAGCTCAGGAAGGACCCGGACGGGAACTTCGCCATCTCATCGGGAAAGAGTTCGTGGGCCTCCGGCGCCGGAGGTGGCTCGCTGATGACGGCCGTGCGGAAGCCTGCTGCGGTGAAGGCGTCGGTCATCGCGTGCAGAGGCCGGTGCCAGTAGGTGAGCACGGCCTTCTGGCCGTTGAAGTCGTACTCGTCGGTCCACCTGGTGGTCGCGAAGTAGTCGGCCTCGCGATCCAGGAACGGGAGCATGATGGGGTGGTTGACGACCACGATCAGCCTGCCACCGGGCTTCAGCACCCGACGCAGCTCAGCCAGCGGTGCGGTCCAGTCCTCCAGGTAGTGCAGGACCAGGGCGGCGACGCAGTCGTCGAACGCGCCATCGGGGTACGGCAGCGGCTGGCTGATGTCGGCGACCCGCAGATCTGCGTCGTTGCCGAGGCGCTGCCGGGCCTGCTCCACCATTTTCGCGCTGCGGTCGAAGCCGGCCACGATGGCTCCCTTGGCGCGCAGCGCCTCGGACACGGGGCCGGAGCCGCACCCGGCGTCCAGGATCCGCCGCCCGGTCACCTCGCCGGCCAGGTCCACGATCGCGGGCTGGACGTAGTAGGCGTTGAGGAGGCTGGTGTCGTTCACGGCCGTATACCCCTCGGCGAAGAGGTCGTAGTCGTTCTCCACGGCCATGTCGGTGGAACTCTTGGGAGCGGTGGGCATGGTTCCCATACTGCCGAGAGATCAATCAGGACGTCGGGAGATCACCACGGCCACCGGACGCGCGGCGTCGCGACCGGGCAGTGAGTGAGCCATACCGAGGGAAGATATGAGTCTGCGCTGGACAAACCCGTTTTCAGGCTTCAACCAGCGCAGACCGAGAACTACGAAAAGTGATCGATCAGCCTCTGAGCTCCATCGTGCAGCACTTCGGGCCGCCACCCGACTTGCGCAGCTCCGAGATGTCCACGAACACCGGCTCGAACCCGCGCCGCGCCACCTGCTCGGCGAGGTGCGTGGCCTCGACGGGCAGGACGACGTGCTTGCCGTCGGAGACCGCGTTGAGGCCGAGGCACACGGCGTCGTCGTCGTTGGCGATCACGGCGTCCGGGAACAGGCGCTTCAGGACCTGCTGGGAGCCGGGCGAGAAGGCCTGCGGGTAGTAGGCGACCAGCGGGGAGGCGGACTGGTCGTCGAGCATGAACAGCGCCACGTCGAGGTGGTAGAAGCGCGGGTCGACCAGTTGCAGGGAGACGACGGGCACGCCCAGGACCTCCTGCGCCTCGGAGTGCGCGTGGGGGTCCGTGCGGAAGCCGGTGCCGGCCAGCAGCAGGGAGCCCGTCCAGGTGAAGTCGCCCTCCGCCTCGTTCACCGCGGTGGGCATGACCACGGAGTGGTAGCCGGAGGACAGGAACCAGCGGCGGAAGTGGTCGGCTTCGGCCGCGCGTTGCGGGGCGCGGAAGCGGGAGCCCAGCACCCGGCCGTCGATGACGGTGCCGCTGTTGGCCGAGAAGACCATGTCCGGCAGGCCGGGGACCGGGTCGATGACGTTGACCTCGTGGCCCAGGCGCTCGTAGGTCTCCTTCAGCGCCGTCCACTGCTCCAGCGCCAGTGACGTGCTGGTGGGCCTGGTCGGATCCATCCACGGGTTGATGGCGTACTCCACCGTGAAGTACGTCGGCGGGCACATGAGGTACCGACGGGTCGTCGGCATGCGCGTCGGCGCGAGGGGCGTGGCGATGTCCAGCGTGATCGGCTCGCCGGGCCCGGAGATGGATACGGTCATGGATCGAAATCTAAATGCGAGCTGGACCCCCGAACAACGCCGCGACATTGCGTGATCTAGGGCAGAATGTTGCGTGTGGACAGCATCGACCAGCGAATCATTTCGTGCCTCATGGCCAACGCGCGCTCCAGCTACGCGGAGATCGGCAAAGAGGTCGGGTTGAGTGCGCCCGCGGTGAAGCGGCGGGTGGACAAGCTCCTGGACAACGGGGTGTTGCGGGGGTTCACGGCGGTGGTCGACCCGGAGGCGCTCGGGTGGGGTACGGAGGCCTTCGTGGAGGTGCACTGCAAGGGGAACGTGGCGCCGCACGACATCCAGCACCGCCTTGAGCCGATGGCCGAGGTCAGCGCGGCTTACACGGTGTCGGGCGCGGCGGACGCGATCGTGCACCTGCGGGCCGCCGACATCCACCACCTGGAGACCGCGCTGGAACGGCTGCGGGCCGTCGAGATCATCGACCGCACGGTGTCGACGGTCGTGCTGTCCCGGCTCCTGGACCGGCCGCCGGCCCCCTAGAGTCCGGGTCATGGGTGAGGTTCTGCTGGAGCACAACGATTCCGTCGCCGTGATCACGATCAACGACCCGGACCGGCGCAACGCGCTGACGGTCGACCTGTCCCAGGAGCTCGCGGACAAGGTCGCCCAGGCCGAGCGGGAGGCCAACGCGCTGATCATCACCGGGGCGCCGCCCGCGTTCTGCGCCGGCGCGGACCTCACGCAGCTCGGCAGCTCCACCGACGACGGCCTGCGGAAGATCTACCGGGGCTTCCTGGCCGTGGCGAACGCGACGATCCCCACGATCGCGGCGGTCAACGGGGCCGCGGTCGGTGCGGGCCTCAACCTCGCGCTGGCGGCCGACGTCCGCGTCGCGGGGCCGAAGGCGCGGTTCGACGCGCGGTTCCTGCAGCTCGGCATCCACCCCGGCGGCGGCATGACGTGGATGCTGCAACGGCTCACCAACCCCCAGACCGCCACGGCCATGACGCTCTTCGGCGAGGTCCTCGACGCCGACGAGGCGCTCAGGACCGGGCTGGTCCACGCGACTGCGGAAGACCCGCTGGTCAAGGCCAGGGACATGGCGCGGGCGGCCGCCGAGGCACCGGCGGAACTCGTCCGGACCATCAAGGCGACCATGCGCGTGACCGATGTTCTCCACGACCACGCGGAGGCCGTCGAGACCGAGCTGCGGCCACAGGTCGCTTCGATCGACACTCCAGAGTTCGCTGCGAGGCTTGCCGCGATGAAGGCTCGGATCAGCGGACGTTGAGTGTTACCTTGGGTAACAGGTATTGAGGGTGACGTCTGCCGCATTCGGGTATCCGCTGGTAGAGCTGTGCTTACCGTCTAGGCGAGGACCCGGTGCGGTAGATGGGACAGTTCGTCTCGCCCAGTGGTACACGGCCCGTCTCGCAGGCGGTCCTGGCGACTACCCTCGCGGTGGGGCACAGCCACCCTTGGAGAGAGGTATCGGCGTAGGAATGAGCACTGAGACCCGCAAGCTGGATCGCGTTGTGATCCGCTTCGCCGGCGACTCCGGTGACGGCATGCAGCTCACCGGAGACCGGTTCACGTCGGAAGCGGCAGCGTTCGGCAACGACCTCGCCACACAGCCCAACTTCCCCGCCGAGATCCGTGCGCCCCAGGGCACCCTCCCCGGCGTGTCGTCGTTCCAGCTCCACTTCGCCGACTACGACATCCTGACACCCGGCGACCGCCCCGACGTCCTCGTCGCGATGAACCCGGCCGCCCTCAAGGCGAACGTCGTCGACCTGCCGGACGGCGGCATCCTCATCGTCAACACCGACGAGTTCACCAAGCGGAACCTGACGAAGGTCGGGTACGACGCGAACCCGCTCGAGGACGACTCGCTCGACAAGTTCCAGGTGCACAAGGTCGCCATGGCGACGCTGACCATCGGGGCGCTCGAGGAGACCGGGCTCGGCAAGAAGGACGCGGAGCGCGCGAAGAACATGTTCGCGCTCGGCCTGCTGTCGTGGATGTACCACCGGCCGACCGAGGGCACGGAACGGTTCCTGCGCGAGAAGTTCGCGAAGAAGCCCGACATCGCCGAGGCCAACGTCCTCGCGTTCCGCGCCGGCTGGAACTACGGCGAGACGACGGAGGCCTTCGCCGTCACCTACGAGGTGGCGCCCGCGAAGCTCAACGTCGGCACCTACCGCCAGATCACCGGCAACACGGCCACGGCGTACGGCATCGTCGCGGCGGCGCAGCGCTCGAAGCTGCCCGTCGTGCTCGGCACGTACCCGATCACGCCGGCGTCGGACATCCTGCACGAGCTGAGCAAGCACAAGAACTTCGGCATCACCACGGTGCAGGCCGAGGACGAGATCGCGGGCATCGGCATCGCCCTCGGCGCCTCCTACGGCGGCGCGCTCGGCGTCACGTCGACGTCCGGTCCCGGCATCGCGCTGAAGTCGGAGACCATCGGCCTCGCGGTGATGACCGAGCTGCCGCTGCTGGTGATCGACGTGCAGCGCGGTGGCCCGTCCACCGGTCTGCCGACGAAGACCGAGCAGGCCGACCTGCTGCAGGCGATGTTCGGCCGCAACGGCGAGTCGCCGGTGCCGATCGTCGCGCCGCAGTCGCCGTCCGACTGCTTCGACGCCGTGCTCGACGCCGCCCGCATCGCGCTCCAGTACCGCACGCCGGTGCTGTTCCTGTCCGACGGCGCGATCGCGAACGGCTCCGAGCCCTGGCTGATCCCGGACGTCGACGCGCTGCCGGACCTGTCGGTGGAGTTCGCGACGGACCCGGAGACGTTCCAGCCGTACTCCCGCGACCCGGAGACCCTGGCCCGCCCGTGGGCCGTGCCCGGCACGCCCGGCCTGCAGCACCGCATCGGCGGTCTGGAGAAGCAGGACGTCACCGGCAACATCTCCTACGACCCGGAGAACCACGACCGGATGGTGCGCCTGCGCCAGGCGAAGATCGACGGCATCGAGGTCCCGGACGTCGAGGTCGACGACCCGAGCGGCGAGGCGAAGGTGCTCGTCGTGGGCTGGGGCTCGTCCTACGGCCCGATCGGCGCGGCGGCGCGCCGGGTCCGCAAGCTGGGCCTGCCGGTCGCGCACGCGCACCTGAGGCACCTCAACCCGTTCCCGAAGAACCTGGGCGAGGTGCTCGGCCGGTACGAGAAGGTGGTCGTGCCGGAAATGAACCTGGGCCAGCTCGCGTTGTTGTTGAGGGCGAAGTACCTGGTGGACGCCGTGTCGTACACGAAGGTCCAGGGCCTGCCCTTCAAGGCGGAGGAGTTGCAGGACGTGCTCGCTGACGTGATCAAGGGGGTGTCGGCGTGACTGCGATCGACCTCGGAATCCCCGGCTTGACCGGGGTGCCCACCACGGACGAGAAGCAGACGGCCAGGGACTACAAGTCCGACCAGGAAGTCCGCTGGTGCCCGGGCTGTGGCGACTACATCGTGCTCAACACCGTGCAGTCGTTCCTGCCGTCGTTGGGTCTCAAGCGCGAGAACATCGTGTTCGTCTCGGGCATCGGGTGCTCGTCCCGCTTCCCGTACTACATGAACACCTATGGCATGCACTCCATCCACGGTCGTGCGCCGGCCATCGCCACGGGTCTCGCCGTGGCGCGGCCCGACCTGAGCGTGTGGGTGGTGACCGGTGACGGTGACGCGCTGTCCATCGGCGGCAACCACCTGATCCACACGCTGCGCCGCAACGTGAACCTGAAGATCCTGCTGTTCAACAACCGGATCTACGGCCTGACCAAGGGCCAGTACTCGCCGACCTCCGAAGAGGGCAAGGTCACCAAGTCGACCCCGCTCGGGTCGCTCGACCACCCGTTCAACCCGGTGTCGCTGGCGCTGGGCGCGGAGGCCTCCTTCGTCGGCAGGGCGCTCGACTCGGACAAGGCCGGTCTCACCTCGGTGCTGCGCCAGGCGGCGGAACACCGCGGCTCGGCGCTCGTGGAGATCTACCAGAACTGCCCGATCTTCAACGACGGCGCGTTCGACGTGCTCAAGGACGCGGACGAGGCGTCCCGCCGCATCATCAACGTCGTCGACGGCGAGCCGATCCGGTTCGGCCGCGAGGGCGAGTACTGCGTGGTGCGCGACGGCTTCGGGCTCGCGGTGGCCAAGTCCGCGGACGTGGACGCCTCGGACGTCGTGATCCACGACGCGTCGGACCTGAACCTGTCGTTCGCGCTCTCCCGGCTGTCGACGCAGGACCTCTCGCACACCGTCACCGGCGTGTTCCGGCGGGCGGACCGGCCGACCTACGACGACAGCGCCAGGGCGCAGGTCAACGAGGCCAAGGCGGCCAAGGCCGCGGACCTGAGCAAGCTGCTGCACGGCAAGGACACGTGGACCGTGGTCGGCTGACCCCGGACCGGATGGAGGCCCGTCGGCGCACCGCCGGCGGGCCTTCGCCATGTCGCGGGTCCTGACACCGGCGCGAACCGGGACCACGCGAAAGGCCCGCCGACGTGGTGCCGGCGGGCCTTTCGCGGTCTCCTGGGTAGGTCAGTCTCCTGGGCAGGTCAGGGCGCGGGGCGGAACCCGGCCTTCTCCGCGTCCGCCTCGGTGCGGAACCACACGTCGGCGCGGGTTTCCGCGAAGTTCGCGGACCCCTCGTTGTAGTAGCGGCGGCCGGTCAGCGTCGCCTTCACCGCGAAGTCCGGGGCCGGGGCGAGGCCGTCCGACTTCGGCAGGACCGAACCGGGGCCGAACGGCGAGCGCGGGTTGAAGCCCTCCGGCTGCTGGAAGCGCGCCGACGAGCCGGGTGCACCGTTCGGGCGGCCGCCGGTGGACGGCGAGTAGCCGACCGGGCGGGGGCGGGCCGGCAGGGCGGCGGGCGGCGGCGGCGTCTCCTGCTTCGGGGACTCGAAGGCCTGGAAGGCCGGGAAGCTCTGCTGGCGTTGCACGGTGGTGCGGCGGGCCTCGCGGATCGGCAGGCCTGCCTCGGTCACGCGCTGCGGCAGGTCGCTTTCGACGACCGGTTCCGGCTCTGGCTCCGGCGGGGCGGCGAGCAGGGGCTCGTCGCTCGGCACGAACTTCGGCACGAACGGCTGGTCGTCGCGCGTGTCCGGGAGCGTGCGGGTCTGACCCGTCGGCGGGAGCGGCTCGTCGGCGTCCAGGAGGGGTTCGAACAGCGAGCGCGGGCGGTCGGCCACGGGGGCCGGCGCCGGGGCCGGGGTTTCGGTGCCGTGGGAGAACGCGGCGCCCACGGCGCGCGGGGTGCGTTCCGGGACCTCCTCCGCCTCGGTGCGCGGGGAGAACGCCGAGAACGGCGCTGGCGGCGGGGCTCCGGGGGCCGTGAACGGCTGGGAGAACGAGGGCCGGGGCTCGACGAACTCCGCGAGCACGGGCTCCTCGTGAGCCGGTTCCTCACGAGCGGGCTCCTCGTAGGCCGGTTCCTCACGAGCAGGCCGCTCGTAGGCCGGTTCCTCACGAGCAGGCCGCTCGTAGGCCGGTTCCTCACGAGCAGGCTCCTCATGAGCCGGCTCGTCGCGTGCGGGCTCCTCGTAGACCGGCTCGTCGCGTGCGGGCTCCTCACGTGCGGGCTCCGGCTCCGTGAACGCCCGCTCCTCGGCCAGCGTCGTCTCGAAGACGCCGTTGCGCACGTGCGGCGCGTCCAGGTCGACCGGCTCGATCAGGCCCGTCTGCTCGGCGGAGGCCTCCGGCTCGGTGAAGCCGTCGAGCTGGCCGGAGATCTCGTCGCGCAGGCCGGGGAACTCGCCGGTCAGGTCGTTGTCGGGCCAGGTGCCCTCGTCGACCGCGATGTACGTCGTCTGCTCGGAGCGGGTGCCGGCGGGCTCGTCCTCGGTCTCGGCGGCCTCGTCGAGGAACGACTCCTGCTCCTCCTCCGCCCAGACCTCGCGCGGCTGGTAGATGAAGTCGTCGGCCGGCTCGTGGACCTCCGGTCCCGCGGTCGGCTTCTCGACCGGCGGGGCGGGCTCGGCGACCGGCTCGACGGTCGGGACGTACGACGTCTGCTCGGCCGGGAGCTCGGGCTCGTCGTCGTAGTCGGCGGCCTGCGGACCCGACCGCGGCAGGACCGCCGTCATCTCGGCCGGCGTCTCGGCGGGCGCCTCGTTCTCGGGCGCGAGGCGCTCGAAGAGGGAACGCGGGCGGTCGTCGTCGTCCTCGGTGAAGGTCCTCTGCCCGGCCAGCTGCTCCTCGAACCGGCGCTGGGCCTCGTCCGGCTGCAGGTACTGGCGGACCGGCGCGGAGGGCTCCTCGACCTCGTCGACGTCGACCGGGTCCTCCACCACGGGCGCGGGCACCGGGGCGGGCACGGGCTCACCGCGGTAGGCGGGCGGCTCCGCGTACGGCGCGGGCGCCGGAGCGGGAGGAGGCGGCGCGGGCGCCAGCACCTCGTCGCTCAGCGAACGCGGCGGCGCGTCGGCCCACTCGTCGACCACGAACTCGTCGGCGGCGGGCGCGGCCGCGACCGGCGGTGCCGCTCGGCGCGCGTCGCGAAGTTGATCTTCGAGGTCGGCTGCCTGCTTGCGCGCGGGACGAACCATCACCACCCAGGTGAGCAGCGCTCCCGCGACGAAGGAAAGCAGGCTCCACAGCCAGACCTGCCCGAAGATGTTCACGGGTAAGCCCCTTCTACGACCACACTCCGACCCCACTCACTCGGAAGGGTGAGCACGGCCAAACTACAGTGCCTTGGATGATGCTCCGTCACTACGCCGTTCGGCGCAACAAACCACAAGAAAGCCCAGCGTAGAGTGGGATTTTGTGCCACCTCTGACAACCTCGGCCCTCACTTCGCCAGAAGTTCACACCCAGGGGCGAGGAATCACCTACGGCACAGCCGCCTACGTCCTTTGGGGCCTGTTCCCGGCGTACTGGCCACTCCTCGTACCCGCCCAGCCGCTCGAGGTGCTCGCGCACCGGGTCGTCTGGTCGTTCGTCCTGCTCGCCATCGCCGTCGCGGTGCTCAGGAGGTGGCGTCCTTTCGTCGAGCTGTCCGGAAGGGGCTGGCTCATCGTCACCGCGGCAGCCGTCCTGATCACGGCGAACTGGGGCACGTACATCTACGCCGTCAACAGCCGGCACATCGTCGAGGCGGCGCTCGGCTACTTCATCACGCCGTTGGTGAGCGTGGCACTCGGCATGATCTTTCTCAAGGAACGATTGCGTCTCAGTCAGGTCATCGCGATCGGTGTGGTCGTCATCGCTGTGATCGTGCTCACCGTCGACTACGGCCGGATGCCGGTGATCTCGCTGCTCCTGGCCTGTTCGTTCGGCGTCTACGGGCTGCTGAAGAAGAAGGTGCCGCTCGACGCCGTCTCCAGCCTCGCCGCGGAAAGCGCGGTCATCGCGCCGATCGCCCTCGTCTACCTGCTGGCGCTCGGCAGCGCGAACACCTTCACGACCGAAGGCACCGGCCACACGCTGATGATCCTCAGCACCGGCATCGTCACCGTGATCCCGTTGCTGCTGTTCGGCGCGGGCGCGCAGCGGATCCCGCTGACCACGATGGGCATGTTGCAGTACCTCGCGCCGATCCTGCAGTTCGTCTGGGGCGTGTTCGTCGCCCACGAACCGATGCCAGCCAGCAGGTGGATCGGCTTCGCCCTGGTCTGGCTCGCCCTGGCGATCTTCACCTTCGACGCGCTGCGCCCTTCCACTCGCCGCCACGCGGGGGCCCCGCGTTCCCCTGAGGGAAACGCGGGGCCCCCGCGTGGCAGAAGAAGCGGTTAGTGAGAGCGGGCCACCACGTAGGTGGCCAGGTCATCCAGGGCGTCGCGCGCGGCGCACGGCGGCAGCTTGTCCAGCTCCGCACGGGCCCGGTCCGCGTACTCGTCGAGGATCTCGCGCGCCTTGTCCATGCCGGAGGACTTCCGCAGCAGCGCCAGCGCCTCGTCCACCAGCTCGTCGTCGGTGATCGGGCCCGCCAGCAGCTCGGCGAGCCGCGTCTCCGCCGGGTCCGCGAGCGCGTAGAGCATCGGCAGCGTCTTCACGCCCTCGCGCAGGTCGGTGCCCGGCGTCTTGCCGGACTGCACCGAAGGCGACGCGATGTCGATGACGTCGTCGGAGATCTGGAACGCCGCCCCGATCACCTCGGCGTACCGGCGCAGCGCGTCGGTCTGCTCCTCGGTCGCGTCGGAGAACATGCCGCCGAACCGCGCCGCGGTGGCGATCAGCACACCGGTCTTCTCCCCGATCACCCGCAGGTAGTGCGCGATCGGGTCCTCGCCCGGCTGCGGGCCGACCGTCTCGCGCATCTGCCCGGTCACCAGGATCGAGAAGGTCTCCGCGATGATCCGCGCCGCGTCCGTCCCCAGGTCCGCGGTGAGCCGTGACGCGTGGGCGAACAGGAAGTCGCCCGTCAGGATGGCGATGCTGTTGTCCCACTTGACGTTCGCGGACACCGCGCCGCGCCGCATGGTCGCCTCGTCCATGACGTCGTCGTGGTAGAGCGTCGCGAGGTGGGTGAGCTCGACCACAGTGGCCGCCTTGATGACCTTCTCCCGGTCCCACTCGGCGCCGAACTGCGATGCGAGCAGTGTGAAGAGCGGGCGGATCCGCTTTCCGCCCGCCTCCACAAGGTGAAGCGAGGTTTCCGTGACCGGGTGGAACTCGTTCTGCACCACGTCGTGCAGATTGCGCTCCACCTCGGCCAGGCCGTCCTGGACTACCTCGGTGAGCACGGGGTCCACCAACGCGAACCCCGGTCCCTCATGCTCGCTACTGGTCACACCAGCAGACTACGTACACCTAGCTGAGGAAGGTGCCGGTACCCGCCCAATCGAGCACGAACGTGGGCCACAGGCCGAGCACCAGCGTCACGACCGCGCCCAGCGTGATCGCGATCGTGGTGAACGCCCCCGGCACCGTGACGGTCGGGCCGTCCGGAGCCGGGTCGCTGAAGTACATCAGCACGATCACCCGCAGGTAGAAGAACGCCGCGACGGCCGAGGCCACCAGGGCGATCACCACGAGCGGCGCCAGGCCGGCGTCGATCGCCGCGCTGAACACGACGAACTTGCCGATGAAGCCGGACGTCATCGGAATGCCCGCCAGCGCCAGCAGCAGGAACGTGAACACGGCCGCCACGATCGGCGACCGCTTCGCGAGGCCCGCCCACTGCGACAGGTGCGTCGCCTCGCCGTCCGAGTTGCGGACCAGCGAGATGATGCCGAACGCGGCGATCGTCGTGAAGCCGTACACCAGCAGGTAGAACATGGTCGCGCTCACGCCTTCGCCGTCCGGCGTCAGGGCGATCGAGCCGATCAGCAGGAAGCCCGCGTGTGCCACCGAGGAGTACGCGATCATGCGCTTCACGTCGGTCTGGGTGAGCCCCAGGATGGCACCGATCACCATCGACACGACCGCGACGCCGTAGAGCACGCCGCGCCACTCCCACTGGGTGTTCTCGAACGCCACCGTGAGCACGCGCAGGATGCCGCCGAACGCGGCGACCTTGGTGCACGCGGCCATGAACGCCGTCACCGGCGTCGGTGCGCCCTGGTACACGTCCGGGGTCCAGGCGTGGAACGGACCCACGGCCGCCTTGAAGAGCAAGCCGACCACCAGCAGGCCGAAGCCCGCGAACAGCAGCGTGTCCGAGCGGTCCGTGCCGCCGGCGGCGGTCGCGATGGCCGAGAGCTTCACCGAACCCGCGTAGCCGTACAGCAGGGCCACGCCGTAGAGGAAGAACGCGGAGGCGAACGCGCCGAGCAGGAAGTACTTCACGGCCGCTTCCTGCGAGAGCAGGCGACGGCGGCGAGCCAGGCCGCACAGCAGGTACAGCGGCAACGACAGGACTTCCAGCGCGATGAACATCGTCAGCAGGTCGTTCGACGCGACGAACGTCATCATGCCGCCGAGCGCGAACAGCGTGAGCGGGAAGACCTCGGTCTGCATGCCGGTCTTCGTCGCCTGCGCGCGGTCCTGGACGGTGCCGGGGCGGATCGCGGCCTGGGCCACGAACGCGCCACCGGGCTCCACCGAGCGGTCGGCGATCAGCAGGATCGACCCGAACGCCAGCACCAGCAGCGTGGCCCACAGGAAGAGCGACGGCGAGTCGACCGCGATCGCCCCCGCCAGCGTCGCCACGCCCTGCTCGGGACGGTCGGAGGTCGCGTAGAGGATCAACGCGCCGGTGGCCCCGACCAGCGTCACGAGCGACAGCACGAGCTGCACCGCCCACCGCTGGTGCTTGGGCAGCAACGCTTCCAGCAACACGCTGACGCACGCCGCGCCGAGCACGACGAGCACCGGCGCGATGGCGCCGTAGTGGATCTCCGGCGCCTCGATCTGCTGCGCCTGGGCGACGAGGAGGTTCACGTCACTTGCCTTCCTGCACGGAGACCGGGTCGGTCACGCCGACCTCGGTCAGCGTCGCCCCGACAGTCGGGGTGATGACGTCGAGCACCGGCTGCGGGTAGAACCCGAGTGCCAGCACGATGACGACGAGCGGCGCCAGAACGGCGATCTCGCGCTTGTTCAGGTCGCCGATGGCCGTCTTGCGCTCCGGGTCGCCGACGGCGCCCGGACCAGCGGCGGCGCCCACGAGGGCGTCGCCGCGCAGCGGGCCGGTCATCATCCGCTGGTAGAGCCACAGCACGTAGAGCGCCGCGAGCACCATGCCGATCGTCGCGAGGACGGTGTAGACCGGCTGCGTCGGGAACGAGCCGATCAGCACCAGGAACTCGGAGACGAACGAGTTCGTGCCCGGCAGCGACAGCGTGGTCAGACCGGACAGCAGCAGCATGCCCGCGAGCAGCGGCGCCACCTTCGACATGCCGCCGTAGTCGGAGATCTGCGACGAACCACCGCGCGCGATCACCATGCCGATCACCAGGATCAGCATGCCGGTCGAGATCGAGTGGTTGAGCATGTACGACACCGAGCCCACGCCCGCCTGCGACGTGAACGCGAAGATGCCGAGCGCGATGAAGCCGAAGTGCGCGATCGAGACGTACGCGAGGAACCGCTTCATGTCCCGCTGGCCCGTGGCGAGCAGCGATCCGTAGAGGACACCCGCCACCGCCAGCACCAGGATGTACGGCGCCAGGTTCTTCGAGGCCTCCGGGAACATCGGCAGCAGGTAGCGCAGCATGCCGAACGTGCCGACCTTGTCCAGGATGCCGACGACGATCACCGTGACGCCGATGGGCGCCTCGGCGGCCGCGTCCGGCAGCCAGGTGTGGAACGGCACCAGCGGCGCCTTGATCGCGAACGCGAGGAAGAAGCCCAGGAACAGCCAGGTCTGGGTCGTCGGGTCGGCGTCGCGGACCACGGTGACCAGGGTCGCCCAGTCGAACGTGCCCTTGCCCAGCTCGTCCGACGCCATCGCGTAGGCGCCGATCGCGGAGGCCAGCATGATCAGGCCGCCGAGGAACGAGTACAGGAAGAACTTGACCGCCGCGTACTGCCTGCGCGCGCCGCCGTAGCCGCCGATCAGGAAGTACATCGGGATCAGCATGACCTCGAACAGCACGTAGAACAGGAAGACGTCGGTGGCGGCGAACACCGCGACCGTGACGGCCTCCTGCACCAGGATCAGCGCGAGGTAGCCGCCCTGCGACCGGCCGGCGGGCAGCTTCTCCGTCCAGCCGGCGCCGATCACCAGCGGGATCAGCAGCGCGATCACCGCGATCATCACCAGCGCGATGCCGTCGATGCCGAACTGCAGCCGCACGCCGAACGCCGGGATCCAGTCCACGCCCGCGGCGAGCTGGAGGCGGTCGCCGTCCGGGTCGTAGGCGAACCACAGGAGACCGGCGAGCACGAGCTCGACGAGCGAGAAGGCCAGTGCGACGAGCTTGGCCTTCCTGTCGTCCTTGCGCAGGAACGCCACCACCAGCGCGCCGACCAGCGGCACGACCAGCAGTGCGATCAGAACCCAGGTCACGAGAACCTCACCACCAGGAGCGCTCCGAGCACGAAGATCGAGCCCAGCAGCATGGACAGTGCGTAGGAGCGGACGAACCCGGTCTGCAGCCTGCGCAACCGGCCGGAGCTACCGCCGAGCAGCGCCGCGGTGCCGTTGACCACACCGTCGACGCCCTTGAGGTCGAGGAACACCAGCGCGCGGGTGAGCCAGGTGCCCGGCCGCGCGAAGAGAGCCTCGTTCAGAGCGTTGCCGTAGAGGTCCGCACGGGCCGCGCGCACCGGGAACGACACCCGCTCCGGCCGTTCGACCGGCTGTGCGCGACGGCCGAAGAGCAGGAACGCGAGACCGGCGCCGAGGAGCGAGAGCGCGACGGTCAGGATCCCGACCACGCCGTGCGAGAGCACGCCGTGCGACTCCTGCAGCTCGCCGAGCGAGGGCTCGAGCCAGCCGGCCAGGCGCCCGCCGGAGGAGAGGAACCAGCCACCGGCCACCGAGCCGACCGCCAGGATGATCATCGGGATGGTCATCGACAGCGGGGACTCGTGCGGGTGGTAGTCGCGCCCGTCCTCGGACTTCAGCTCCTCCCAGCGGGGCTTGCCCAGGAAGACGAGGATCAGCAGGCGCGTCATGTAGAACGCGGTCAGCGCGGCACCGAGCAGTGCGACACCGCCGAAGACGTACCCGCGCCAGCCCTCCGCGCCGAACGCCGCCGCGATGATGGCGTCCTTCGAGAAGTAGCCCGCGAACGGCGGGATGCCGATCAGCGCGAGGTAGCCGAGCGTCCAGGTGACGAACGTGATCGGCAGGAACTTGTAGAGCCCGCCCATCCGCCGGATGTTGCCCTCGTCGTTCATGCCGTGCATGACCGAACCGGCGCCGAGGAAGAGCCCCGCCTTGAAGAAGCCGTGCGTCAGCAGGTGCATGATGCCCAGCGCGTAGCCGATCGGGCCGAGGCCCACCGCGAGGATCATGTAGCCGATCTGCGACACGGTCGAGTACGCCAGGACCTTCTTGAAGTCGTCGTAGGCGCAACCGATGATGCAGCCGATCAGCAGCGTGACGCCACCGATGATCATCACGACCAGGCGGCCGTCCGCGCTCAGGTTGTAGAGCGGGTTCGAGCGGGCGATCAGGTACACGCCCGCGGTGACCATCGTCGCCGCGTGGATGAGCGCCGACACCGGGGTCGGACCGGCCATCGCGTCGGGCAACCAGGCCTGCAGCGGGAACTGACCGGACTTGCCGCAGGCGCCGAGCAGCAGCAGGAGCGTGATCGCGAGGACCTCGGCCGAGGAGAACTCGCCCACCCGGCTGAAGACCTCGGTGTACTGCGTGGACCCGAGGCGGTTGAACATCAGGAAGATCGCGATGGCCAGGCCGAGGTCGCCGACGCGGTTCATCAGGAAGGCCTTCTTGGCCGCCGACGCCGCTTCCGGCTTGTGCTGGTACCAGCCGATCAGCAGGTACGAGGCGAGACCGACGCCCTCCCAGCCGAAGTACAGGGTCACGAAACCGTTGCCCAGCACCAGCAGGAGCATCGCGGACACGAAGAGGTTCAGGTAGGCGAAGAACTTCCGCCGGCCGGCCTCGTGCGCCATGTAGCCGATCGAGTAGATGTGGATCAGCGAGCCCACACCGGTGATCAGCAGCACGAACGTGAGCGACAGCGGGTCGAGCCGCAGGCCGAACTCGACGGTCAGCGCGTTGACGTCGATCCAGTTGAACAGGTGCACGTTCTGCACCCGCTCCTCCGGCGACAGGCCGAGCGTCGAGAAGAACAGCGCGAGTCCGTAGCCGAACGCGCCGAGGATCGTGGCGCAGCCGAGCAGGTGACCCCACTTGTCGGTGCGCTTGCCACCGACCAGCAGCACCGCCGCGCCGAACGCGGGCAGCGCCAACAAAAGCCAGGCGAGAGAAGCGATCCCGCTGGCGGCAACAGGTTCCGTCACCGGTGACCCCTCAGTACTTCAGCAGGTTCGAGTCGTCGACCGAGGCCGAGCGACGCGTCCGGAAGATGGACATGATGATCGCGAGGCCGACGACGACCTCCGCCGCGGCGACGACCATCACGAAGAACGCCATCACCTGACCGTCGAGCGAGCCGTTGATCCGCGCGAACGTCACGAGGCTCAGGTTGACCGCGTTGAGCATGAGCTCGACGCACATGAACACCACGATGGCGTTGCGGCGCACCAGCACGCCGATGGCGCCGATGCTGAACAGCAGTGCCGACAGCAGCAGGTAGTACGTGGGAGTCACGACTCACTTCCCTTGAGCGCGTGCGCGTCCGGCTCGTGCGCGGTGCCGGCGACCTCGGCGACGTCGTCCGAGAGCCTGGACTTGTCGGTCGCCTCGATGACGTCGAACAGCGACTCCTCCGCCACGCTGCCGTCGGGCAGCAGTGCGGGGGTGGCCACCGAGTTCGCGGTGGCGAAGACACCGGGACCGGGGATGGACCCGACCCGGCCACCGGCCTGGAAGCGCTCCTCGACCAGTTCCCGCTGCGTCTTCTTGGCGGGCTTCCCGTCGCGGCCGACGAAGGCCAGGATCATCGCGCCGAGGGCGGCGACGATCAGCAGCGCCGAGGTCAGCTCGAACGGGAACAGGTAGTCCGTGAAGAGCTTCTGGCCGATGTTGCCGACGTTGCCGCCGTTCGTGGTGTTCGCCTCGGCGAGGCCCGCCGGCTGCACCGAGGTGAGCGCGCGGGCGACGGAGCCGACCATCAGGACGGCGAACCCGATGCCGAGCAGCGCGGCCGCGAGCCGCTGCCCGCGGATGACCTCGACGACGGAGTCCGAGCTGTCCCGGCCGACCATCATCAGCACGAAGAGGAACAGCATCATGATCGCGCCGGTGTAGACGATGATCTGCACGAAGCCGAGGAACGGCGCCTGCTGGACCATGTACAGCACACCGAGGCTGAGCATCGTCACCACGAGCCACAGCGCGGAGTGCACGGCGTTGCGCGCGAAGAGCATGCCGAGCGCGCCGGCCAGCGCGAGCGGGCCGAGCACCCAGAACGAGATCGCCTCACCCGTGGTGACGGTGTCGACCGCGCGCTGGACCGGCTCCGGCTGCTGGGCCAGGAACGTCAGGAGGCTCACCGCTGCGTCCCCTGTCCCTCTTGGGCCACCTTCGCGAGCTGGGGCCCGTTCACGTAGTAGTCGTTCTCGTTGTCGCCCAGCCGCATCGGGTGCGGCGGCTGCTCCATGCCCGGCAGCAGCGGCGCCAGCAGGTCCTCCTTGGTGAAGATGAGGTCCTGGCGGTTGTCGTCGGCGAGCTCGTACTCGTTCGTCATGGTGAGCGACCGGGTCGGGCACGCCTCGATGCACAGGCCGCAGCCGATGCACCGCAGGTAGTTGATCTGGTAGTCCTTGCCGTAGCGCTCACCGGGCGAGTAGCGCTCGTCCTCGGTGTTGTCACCGCCCTCGACGAAGATCGCGTCCGCGGGGCAGGCCCACGCGCACAGCTCGCAGCCGACGCACTTCTCCAGCCCGTCCGGGTGCCGGTTCAGCTGGTGACGGCCGTGGAACCGCGGCGCGGTCACCTTCTTGACCTCGGGGTACTCCTCCGTCACCACCTTCTTGAACATGGTGCCGAAGGTGACTCCGAAGCCTTTCAGGGACTCGAACATCCCTACTCAGCCTCCTTACCGGTGGTGACGGCTGCCGTCTCCTTGGGGAGATTGGCGACCTTGACCTTGCGCTTGGGCGCCGACTTGGGGACGGCGAGGTCGAGCGGCGGCACCGGGAAGCCGGAACCCGCGAGCGGAACGCCCTTGGTGTCCTGGACCTTCTTGTCCGGCAGCAGGAACGAGACCAGCAGCACGAGGCCGACGATCACGCCGAGTGCGATGAGCCGCTGCGCCGTGGAGAGCTGCTGGATCGCGCCGGTGCGGATGACCGCGACGGCCATGATCCAGACGAGGCTGGTCGGGACCAGCACCTTCCAGCCCAGCTTCATGAACTGGTCGTAGCGCAGGCGGGGAAGCGTGCCGCGCAGCCAGATGAAGAGGAAGAGGAACGCCAGCGTCTTGATGATGAACCAGAGCAGGCCCCACCAGCCGGTGTTCATGAACTCGCCGCTCCACGGGGCGTGGTAGCCGCCGAGGAAGAGCGTCGTGGCGAGCGCCGAGACGGTGACCATGTTGACGTACTCGGCGAGGAAGAACAGCGCGAACTTCAGTGAGCTGTACTCGGTGTGGAAGCCACCGACCAGCTCCGACTCGGCCTCGGGGAGGTCGAACGGCGCGCGGTTGGTCTCGCCGACCATCGACACCACGTAGATCACGAAGCTGGGGAACAGCAGGATGCCGAACCAGCCGGGCAGCACGCCGAGCACGGTGCTCGCCTGGGCGCCGACGATGTCACCGGTCGACATCGAGCCGGTGAACATGATCACCGCGACGATCGACAGGCCCATCGCGATCTCGTAGGAGATCACCTGCGCGGCCGAGCGCAGGGCGCCGAGCAGCGGGTACGGCGAGCCGGAGGCCCAGCCGGACAGCACGATGCCGTAGACGCCGAGCGAGGAGCAGGCCAGCACCACCAGGACGCCGACCGGGAGGTCGACGAGCTGCAACGCGGTGCGTTCACCGAACATGCTGACCTCGCCCGCGAGCGGGATCACCGAGAACGCGAGGAACGCGGGGATGCAGGAGATCACCGGGGCGAGGAAGAACACCCACTTGTCCGCGAGGACCGGGCGGATGTCCTCCTTGAACGCGAGCTTCAGACCGTCCGCGAGCGACTGGAGCCAGCCGTTCGGGCCGACCCGGTTGGGGCCGGGGCGGTGCTGCATCCGCGCGACGACCTTGCGCTCCCAGTTGATCATGAACAGGGTCATGACCACGAGGAACGCGAAGATCCCGACGACCTTGACCAGGATCAGCCAGATCGGGTCGTCCGCGAGGACCTCGGCGGTGTCGCCGATCTCCGCTGCGAAGTACTTCGTCATGACGTCACCCCAAGGCTGGATCCGGCGCTGACGGAGACGATCGAACCGTGGCCCGCGCCGAGAGTGGCGCGGACGGTCACGTCACCGGAGTTGGTGGGCAGCCAGATGACGCCCTCCGGCAGGTCGTCGGTCTCGACCGGGAGCGTCATCGCGCCGCGCTCGGTGGAGACCGTCACGTAGCCGCCGGTCTCCAGGCCGAACTGCGTCGCGGTGACCTCCGCGACCTTCGCGACGACCGGGCGGGCCGTGCCGGCGAGGTGCGGTTCGTCCACCTGCAGCGAGCCGTTGCCGAGCAGGCGGTGCCACGTGGCGAGCACGGCCTTGCCGGGACCGGCCGGGGACTGCAGCGGCGCGGCGACGTTCAGCGAGGACCCGCTCGGGACGCCCTCGCCGAGGCGGGCCAGGTCGGCGGCCGCGGCGGCGGGCGTCTGCGTGAACAGGTCCGCGTCCATCTCCACCGCGAGGGTGTCGAGCACGCGGCAGTCCGACAGCGCGCCGGTGCCTTCGAGGGTCGTGCCGAACTCCCGGCGGCGGCCCTCCCAGTTGAGGTAGCTGCCGGACTTCTCGACCGTCGGGGCGATCGGGAGCACGACGTCGGCGTGCGCGGTGACCGCGCTCGGCCGCAGCTCCAGGCTCACGACGAACCCGGCGCCCGCCAGCGCCTTCTGCGCCAGCACGGGGTCCGGCAGGTCGAACGGGTCGACGCCGCCGACCACCAGGCCGGACAGCTCGCCGTTCGCGGCGGCGGTCAGGATGCCGGTGGTGTCCCGGCCCGGCGTGGCCGGGATCGTGCCCTCCTCGACGCCCCAGGTGCGCTCGACCTCGGTGCGCGCCGACGCGTTCGCGACGTGGCGGCCACCGGGCAGCAGGTTCGGCGTGGCGCCGACCGCGAGCGCGCCGCGCTCACCGGCACGACGCGGGATCCACGCGACCTTGGCACCGGTGCGCTCCGCGAGCCGGGCGACCGCGGTGAACGCGCCGGGGATCTCGGCGGCGCGCTCGCCGACGAGGATCACCGCGCCGGGCTTGCCCAGCAGGTCGACGACATCGCTCGCGTGGTCCGGCAGCGCGTTGATCGCGTTCGCCTCGGCGCCCGGCACGCAGGCGAGCAGCGTGCCGAACGTCTTCTCGACGGCCGGGGTCGTGAACTGGCCGAGGTGGAAGACCTTCGTGGTGCCCCTGCGAGCGGCCTTGCGCAGCCGCAGGAAGACGATCGGCGCCTCCTCCTCGGGCTCGAACGCCACCAGCAGCGCGGCCGGTGCGGACTCGATGCCCCCGAAGGTGACCCCGTTGTCCGGGTTGGTGAACACCGTCGTGCCGGACAGGAACTCCAGCTCCTCGGCCGAGTGCGGCCGGGCGCGGAAGTCGATGTCGTTGGTGCGCAACGCGATCCGGGCGAACTTCGAGTACGCGTAGGCGTCCTCGACGGTCAGCCGGCCACCGGTCAGCACGCCGACGCCGTGGGCGTCCCTGGCTGCCGCCAGACCGGCCGCCGCGACCTGCAGCGCCTCGGTCCAGGAGGACTCGCGCAGCTCACCGGTCGCGGCGTCGCGGACCAGCGGCCGCCTGATGCGGTCGGCGGTCGTCGCGTAGCGGAAGGCGAACCGGCCCTTGTCGCAGATCCACTCCTCGTTGACCTGCGGGTCGTCGCCGGCGAGCTTGCGCTGCACCTTGCCGCGGCGCCAGTCGGTGCGCTCGGCACATCCCGACGAGCAGTGCTCGCAGATGCTCGGCGTCGACACGAGGTCGAACGGACGGGCGCGGAACCGGTAGGCGGCGCTGGTGAGAGCACCGACCGGGCAGATCTGGATGGTGTTGCCGGAGAAGTAGCTCTGGAACGGCTTCTCCTGCGCCACACCGATCTGCTGCTGCGCGCCGCGCTCCAGCAGCTCGATGAACGGGTCGCCGGCGATCTGCGCGGAGAACCGGGTGCAGCGCTGGCAGAGCACGCAGCGTTCGCGGTCGAGCAGCACCTGCGTCGAGATGTTGATCGGCTTCGGGAACGTCCGCTTGTGCTCGTGGAAGCGGGAGTCGCTGCGGCCGTGGGCGATCGCCTGGTTCTGCAGCGGGCACTCACCGCCCTTGTCGCAGACCGGGCAGTCCAGCGGGTGGTTGATGAGCAGCAGCTCCATCACACCCTGCTGGGCCTTGTCCGCGACCGGCGAGGTCAGCTGGGTCTTCACGACCATGCCGTCCGCGACCGTCATCGTGCAGGAGGCCTGCGGCTTCGGCATCGGCCGGCCGCCCATCTCGACCTCGACGAGGCACTGGCGGCAGGCGCCGGCGGGCTCCAGCAGCGGGTGGTCGCAGAAGCGCGGGATGACCGTGCCGAGGCGCTCGGCCGTGCGGATCAGCAGCTCGCCCTTGGGAGCGACCACTTCCACACCGTCGATGACGAGCTTGACGTGCCCCTCCGGCACGACGAGCTCGGTTGCGTTGGGCTTGTCAGGCGCGATGGTCATGCGTTCGCTCCAGCCAGGACGGAGTTGGCCCTGTTCTTGGCAGAGTTCTGGTCGCAGAGAGCCAGGAACTCGTCCTTGAAGTACTTGATGCCACTGGTGATCGGGCTGACGGCACCGTCACCGAGCGCGCAGAAGGAACGGCCGAGGATGTTGTCGCAGACGTCGAGCAACGTGTCGATGTCGCTCGCCGTGCCGTTGCCCGCCACCATCCGCTGCAGGATCTGCACGAGCCAGTACGTGCCCTCGCGGCACGGCGTGCACTTGCCGCACGACTCGTGCTTGTAGAACTCCGTCCACTTCATGACGGCCCACGGCACGGACACGGTCTCGTTGAAGACCTGCACGGCGGTCGTGCCCAGCATCGAGCCGGCCTCGGCGGCGCCCTCGAAGTCCAGCGGCACGTCGAGGTGCTCCGCGGTGAACAGCGGCGTGGACGAACCACCCGGCGTCCAGAACTTCAGCGGGATGCCGTCCTTCATGCCGCCCGCCATCTCCAGCAGCTGCCGGAGCGTGGTGCCCATCGGCGCCTCGTACTGGCCGGGGTTGGTCACGTGGCCGGACAGCGAGTAGATCTTCGGACCGGGCGAGCGGTCGCGACCCATCTCGCGGAACCAGTCGGCGCCACCGTTGACGATGAAGGGGACCGACGCGATCGTCTCGACGTTGTTCACCACGGTGGGCGACGCGTACAGGCCCGAGGTGGCGGGGAACGGCGGCTTGAGCCGCGGCTGGCCACGACGGCCCTCCAGCGAGTCGAGCAGCGCGGTCTCCTCACCGCAGATGTACGCGCCGGCGCCGGCGTGGACCACGACGTCCAGGTCGAACCCGCTGCCCAGGACGTTCTTGCCCAGGTACCCCTTGGCGTACGCCTCGCGCACCGCCGCGTTGAGCCGGCGGATGCAGTGCAGGGCCTCGCCGCGGACGTAGATCGCCGCGAAGTTCGCGCGGATCGCGTACGACGTGATGATCACGCCCTCGATCAGCGAGTGCGGGTCCGCCATCATCAGCGGGATGTCCTTGCAGGTGCCCGGCTCGCCCTCGTCGGCGTTGATGACGAGGTAGTGCGGCTTGCCGTCGCCCTGCGGGATGAAGCCCCACTTCATGCCGGTGGGGAACCCCGCGCCGCCGCGGCCGCGCAGCCCGGAGTCCTTGCACTGCTGGATGAGCTGGTCCGGGTGGGCCTTCAGCGCCTTGGGCAGGGCGGTGTAGCCACCGGTGCGCTCGTAGGTCTCGATGGTCCAGGACCTGGGCTCGGTCCAGCGCTTGGTGAGAACGGGAGTCAGCGGGTCAACCATGGTTCCCCTACTTCTTCTCTGGCAGGGCAGGGAACTCGGCGTTCGCGGGCACCGCGGGGGCGTCCCAGCCGCGTTCCTGCGCGATCTCGGCTCCGCGCAACGTCTCCGGCGCCGCCGACGGGCCGTCGAGGTCGGCGTCGCGCCCCTCGAAGAACCCGGCGAGCTGGAGCTCGGCCTGCTTGAAGTCGGTGAGCGGGGCGCCTCTGGTCGGGGCGGGCCTCTCCCCCGACTGCAACGCCTTCACCAGTCCCAGCGCCTTCTCCGGGGTCTGGTTGTCGTAGAACTCGTAGTTCACCTGGAGGACCGGGCCGAGGTCGCACGCGGCGAGGCACTCGGCGTGCTCCAGGGTGATCGAGCCCGGCGTGCCCGGCTCGCCCGCGGTCTCGTCGTGGCCGACGCCGAGGTGGTTCTTGAGCGTCGAGTAGATCTCGTCGCCGCCCAGCGCCGCGCACAGCGTGTTCGTGCACACGCTGACCAGGTGCTCGCCGCACGGGCGGCGCTTGTACATGGTGTAGAAGGTCGCGACCGCGCTGACCTCCGCCTCGGTCAGGTCGAGCTGGCCGGCGCAGAACCGGATGCCCTCCTGGGAGACGTAGCCCTCGACCGACTGCACGAGGTGCAGCATCGGCAGCAGGGCGCTGCGGGGCTGCGGGTAGCGGGCGATGATCGCCTGCGCGCGGTCCGCGGTGGCCTGGTCGAACGTGGTGCTCTCTGGAGCCTGAGTCATCGGTCGCAACCACCCATCACCGGGTCGATCGAGGCGACGGACGCGATCACGTCGGCGACCATGCCGCCCTCGCACATCGCGGGCATCGACTGGAGGTTCACGAAACTGGGTTCGCGCAGGTGCACGCGCATCGGCCTGGAGCCGCCGTCGGAGACGACGTGGTAGCCCAGCTCGCCGCGCGGCGACTCCACCGGCACGTACACCTGGCCGGGCGGAACCTTGAAGCCCTCGGTCACCAGCTTGAAGTGGTGGATCAGGGACTCCATGGACTGACCCATGATCTTGCGGACGTGCTCGAGCGAGTTGCCCATGCCGTCGCTGCCGATCGTGAGCTGCGCGGGCCACGCGATCTTCGCGTCGGAGACCATCACCGGACCGGTCGGCAGGTTCTTCACGACCTGCTTGATGATCCGCAGCGACTGGTGCATCTCCTCGAGGCGCAGCAGGTACCGCGCGAAGCAGTCCGCCGCGTTCGAGGTCGGCACGTCGAACTCGTAGTTCTCGTAGCCGCTGTACGGCTCGATCTTGCGCAGGTCCCAGGCGAGGCCGGCGGAGCGCAGGATCGGGCCGGTGATGCCGAGCGCGAGGCACGCGTCGACGGGCAGGTAGCCCACGTTCGCGAGGCGGTTGCGCCAGATCGGCTGGCCGGTGAGCAGCTTGTCGTAGTCCGGCAGCCGCTTCTCCATGACCTTGACGAACGCGGTGATCTTCTCGACCGCGTCGTCGGGCAGGTCCTGGGCGAGACCGCCGGGGCGGATGAACGCGTGGTTCATCCGCAGGCCCGTCAGGTGCTCCAGCAGGTGCAGGGCCTCTTCGCGCTCCCGGAAGCCGGAGGTCATGCCGGTGAGGGCGCCGAGCTCCATGCCGCCGGTGGCGAGCGCGACGAGGTGCGAGCTGATGCGGTTGATCTCCATCAGCAGCACGCGGATCGCCTGCGCCTTGTCCGGCACCGTGACGCCGAGCAGCTTCTCGACGGCCATGCAGTACGCGGCCTCGTGGTGCAGCGGCGCCAGGTAGTCCGTGCGCGTCACGAACGTGACGCCCTGCACCCAGTTGCGGTACTCGACGTTCTTCTCGATGCCCGTGTGCAGGTAGCCGATGACGCTGCGGGCGTGGGTGACCGTCTCGCCCTCGAGCTCGAGGACCAGGCGGAGCACGCCGTGCGTCGACGGGTGCTGCGGGCCGAGGTTCATGACGATGCGCTCGTCGTGGACCGCGTCCGCGAGCACCTCGTCCCAGTCGCCGCCGGTCACCGTGTAGACGGTGCCCTCGGTGGTCTTGCGGGAGTCCGCGACCTCCGGGGTGGCCGTGCCGGTGGTGACGTCGTCCGTGCTGTCGCTCCCGGTCGCGCTGGTGTTGGTCCCGGTGGTGACGTCGGAAAGCCGCTCGGTCATGAGTAGGACCGCCTCTGGTCCGGCGGAGGGATCTCCGCGCCCTTGTACTCGACGGGGATGCCGCCCAGCGGGTAGTCCTTGCGCTGGGGGTGGCCGTCCCAGTCGTCCGGCATGAGGATGCGGGTCAGTCCGGGGTGACCGTCGTAGACGATCCCGAACATGTCCCAGGTCTCGCGCTCCTGCCAGTCCGCCGTCGGGTAGACCTCGACGAGGCTCGGCACGTGCGGGTGCTCGACGTCGACCGCGACCTCCAGCCGGATGCGGCGGCGGTACGTCATCGACGTGAGGTGGGTGACCGAGTGCAGGCGCTGCGGCACGCCGACGCCGTAGTCGACGCCGGACACCGAGCTGCACAGCTCGAAGCGCAGCGACGGGGTGTCGCGGCAGATGCGCGCGACCTCCGCCAGCGTCTCCGGCTTGAGGTAGAAGGTGATCTCGCCGCGGTCGACCGACACCTGCTGCACCGTGTCGGCGGGCAGGCCCTTCTCGCTGATCGCGGCGAAGATCTCGTCCGCGACCTCGTCGAACCAGCCGCCGTACGGGCGCTCGGACGGAGCGGCCACGTGGGCGGGCAGGCGCAGGCCACCGAAGCCGGACGTGTCACCGGAGCCGGTGACGCCGAAGAGGCCCTTGCGCTCCTTGCCCGCGAAGACGGGGGCTTTCGCCTTGGCCTCGTCCGGGTTGGTCTTCTCGAGGTCCTCTCCGGCGCGGTTGTTGACGCTGGAGTGCTCTCCCCCTGGCTCGGTCACTTCTTCCTCGCAAAGCGCTCGGAGGACGGGATGAGGTCGGTGCGGTAGCCAGAGTCGGCGAGCGCCTTGGCGCGCACGGCGCCCAGCGGCTCGTCCATGATCTTGGCGTGGATCTTGAGGATCGCGTCCATCAGCATCTCCGGCCGCGGCGGGCAGCCCGGCAGGTACATGTCGACGGGCACGACGTGGTCGACGCCCTGCACCACCGCGTAGTTGTTGAACATGCCGCCACTGCTGGCGCACACGCCCATGGCCAGCACCCAGCGCGGCTCGGGCATCTGGTCGTAGATCTGCCGCAGCACCGGCGCCATCTTGTTGGTGACGCGGCCCGCGACGATCATCAGGTCCGCCTGGCGCGGTGAGGCCCGGAAGACCTCCATGCCGAAGCGGGCGAGGTCGTAGCGCGGACCACCCGTCGTCATCATCTCGATGGCGCAGCAGGCCAGGCCGAAGGTGGCAGGCCAGAGCGAGGACTTGCGGGTCCAGTTGACCAGCTTCTCGACGCTGGCCAGCAGGATGCCGTTCGGGAGCTTCTCCTCGAGACCCATGACTTCCTCAGTTCCAGTCGAGGCCGCCGCGACGCCACACGTAGACGTACGCGAAGCCGACCGTGGCGACGAACAGGACGATCTCCACCAGCCCGAACAGGCCGAGCTTGTCGGCAGCCACGGCGAACGGGTAGAGGAACACCATTTCGATGTCGAACAAGATGAAGAGCATCGCCGTCAGGTAGTAGGCGACGGGCATGCGCCCACCACCCACGACCGGCTGCGGGCTCGGCTCGATGCCGCACTCGTAGGCGTCGAGCTTCGCCTTGTTGTAGCGGCGGGGTCCGATGTAGGGCGCTGCGGTCACCGAGAACAGAGCGAACGCTCCGGCGAGCGCGAACATCAATACGAGGGGGAGGTAAGGGTCAAGCACGCTCCGTCGTCCTTTCCTCGTGGTCGAGGCGCACCCTAAGGGGGTAGATCCGCGACACGTTTGTTAGGCGGTCCTAACAAACGCTTGTGAAACACTTCACAAGCCAGTCCACACTGTTGTGAAGTGATTCACAAGGTCGATCGCCAGTGTAGAACGCCTGTAAATGACCTGGGCCACAGGGTCTGACCTGGGTCTTTAACATGACGGACACAAACGAAACGGCACCGGCTCGTATTGAGCCGGTGCCGTCACCTATTCGGAGTAATTCAGGCCGTCGGCGCGAGCTTCGTGGCGGCCACGATGAGGCGGTCCATTGCGTCGCCGTCCTTGGGGTCGTAGAGGCCCGCCAGCAGCTTGAGCACCAGTTTCATCAGGCGCTTTCGCGGCATTCCGTACTTCGTTGCGGTCCGCATGACCGCCGGGTTGCCGATCAGCTTCGAGAAGACGTTCCCGAGCCGGTAGTAACTGCCGAGCGCCTGTTCGATCCGGACGGGGTAGCCGTGGAGCGCTCGTTCACGGTTGACGCCGGTGCGCGCGAGGGCCTGGACGATGCTCTCGCTCGCGATCTTGGCCGACTCCATGGCGTAGCCGATGCCCTCGCCGTTGAAGGGGTTGACCATGCCGCCGGCGTCGCCGACGAGCACCAGGCCCGCCCGGTAGTGCGGCTTGCGGTTGAGGCCCATGGGCAGCGCGGCGCCACCGATGCGGCTCGTCGCGTTCTCCTCGCGGAAGCCCCACTCCTCCGGCGTGCCGTCGAGCCAGCTGCGCAGCAGCTGCCGGTAGTCCGTGGTGCCGTAGGCCTTCGACGTGCTGAGGATGCCGAGGCCGACGTTCACGCTGCCGTCGCCCATGCCGAAGATCCAGCCGTAGCCGGGCAGCAGCTGGCCGTCCGGCGCCCACAGCTCCAGGTGCGACTCCAGGTAGTCGTCCTTGGTGCGCGGGCTCGCGTAGTACCTGCGGACCGCCACGCCCATGGGCTTGTCGTCGTCCTTCTGCAGGCCGACGGACAGGGCCAGGCGCGCGCTCACGCCGTCGCAGCCGACGACGATCGGGGCCCGGTAGCTGACCGGGTTCTTCTCCGGCCCCTGCTTGGCCTCGACGCCGACGACCCGGCCGTTCTCGATGATGGCCTTGGTGACCGTGGTGTTCTCGTGCATCCGCGCGCCGGCCGCCTTCGCGGCGTTCGCGAGCATCTCGTCGAAGTCCATGCGCGGGCGCACGACGCCGTAGTTGGGGAACGTGGCCAGCTCCGGCCAGTCGAGCTCCATCGTGACGCCGCCGCCGACGACCCGCAGGCCCTTGTTGTGCAGCCAGCCGTTCTCCTCGCGGGTGTCGATGCCGAGGTCGATCAGCTGCTTGACGCCGCGGGGCGTGAGCCCGTCACCGCAGACCTTCTCCCTGGGGAAGGAGCTCTTCTCCAGCAGCAGGACGTCGAGGCCTGCCCTGGCCAGGTAGGTCGCCGCGGTCGAGCCCGCCGGTCCCGCACCCACCACGATGACGTCGGCGTCCTCGTTGATCCCGCGCCTGCTCATCCAGACTCCCTACGTGTACCGGTCACTGCGCACAGCTCTGTTCGCGACTCTAACCGCCCCCACCTGAGGACCCCCGCGCCCCAATCCCCCGCCACCGCCGGGAACGCGGGGCCCCCGCGTTCCCCATGAGGAAACGCGGGGCCCCCGCGTTCCTTCGAAGATCTCAAGTTGTCCACATGTCGATCATGGGGTGGTTGCTGTCCGCCGAGATTTGCCCAGGATTGGACGAATGACCAAACGAACCGCCGCTGACTACGGACTGCTGGCCGACCTGTTCGAAGACGGGGTGGCCGCCCGCCGCGACCTGCTGAAACTCGGGCTGACGGGAAAGGCCATGGCACTCAAATGCCGGCCTGGCGGTGGTTGGACGAGGATGTTCCTCGGTGTCTACCTGCTGACCGGGGGCACGCCCGACCGAAGACAGCTCGTCCGAGGTGCGTTGTTGCGCGCAGGCCCGCTCTCCTACCTGACCGGCTTGGAGGCAGCTCGAAGACATGGCGTGCGACGTCTGCCTGAAGACCTTCGCATCCACGTCCTCGTACCTCACGGCCGAGGTCTCGCCAGCCAGGGCCCTCTCCTTGTCGAACGGTCCAACCGGCCATGGTCGGGCAGCTTGATCGACGGATTTCCCACAGTCGATCTCGCTCGCGCGCTGATCGACGCTGCACGTCGGGAGGCTCGCTTCGACGTGGTCCGGGCGATGATCGCCGACGCTGTCCAACGACAGCTCTGCTCGCCAACGGCGCTGGCGGCGGAACTCAGAAACCTTCACCTCGGCGGCACCGCCCTGCCCAGAGCGGTGCTGGACGAGGTATCCGACGGTGTCCGCTCCGCGGCCGAAGCCTGGGCGCGGTCGCTGGTCGGCCGGTCGTCACTACCTCAGCCTCAACGAAACGTGCTGATCCGCTCCGCACGTGGACGGCAACTCGCGATCGTGGACGGTTGGTGGGACGAGGTCGGGTTGGCATGGCAGATCGACTCGAAGGAGTTCCACTTGTCTCCTACCGACTACGCCCACACGATGACACAGCACTCAGCCCTGCTGGCGCACGGCGTGATGACCGTGCATACCGTTCCATCACGACTCAGAGCAGATCCGAACAGCGTTCTCAACGAGTTGCTGGGCGCTTACCGCACCGCGGCCAGTCGCCCACGCCCTAACGTCACGGCAACGTTGTGGCGGCCCGTTTGACGGGAACGCGGGGGCCCTGCGTTCCCGTCAGGGAAACGTAGGGCCCCCGCGTTCCTCTTCGACGAGAGGTGGGGTTAGGCGGTCGGCTCGGGAGGTCCGGACTCGGCGGCGCCGGTCTTCGGCTTCGTCGCCCGGTGCAGCGCCACCATCCCGCCGGTCAGGTTGAACCACGCGACGTCCTCCCAGCCCGCCTGCGAGATCAGCTCGCCCAGCGCGCGCTGGTCCGGCCACGTCGCCATCGACTCGGCCAGGTAGGAGTAGGCCACCGGGTTCGAGGACACGAACCTCGCGATGAGCGGCAGCAGCTTGAGCAGGTACCTCATGTAGACGAACCGGAACGGCTTCCACACCGGGGTGGAGACCTCGCAGATCACCATGCGGCCGCCCGGCTTGACCACGCGGGCCATCTCCCGCAGGGCCACGACGGTGTCGTTGAAGTTGCGGATGCCGAACGACACCGTGACGGCGTCGAAGGAGTTGTCCTGGAAGGGCAGCCGCAGGGCGTCGGCGGCGACCTTCGGGACCCGGCGGTGCGCGCCGGAGGCGAGCATGCCCACGGAGAAGTCCGCGGCGACGCACCAGGCACCGGACTCGGCGTACTCCACGGTGGACACCGCGGTGCCCGCGGCGAGGTCGAGGACCTTCTCGCCGGGGCGGGCGTCGAGCACGCGCCTGCTCCACTCCCGCCAGCGGCGGTCGAAGCCCAGCGTCATGACCGAGTTCGTGCGGTCGTAGCCCTTGGCCACGCCGTCGAACATCTCGGCGACCTCGCGGGGGTTCTTGTCCAAGCCGGCTCGCGACATGGCTCCCAGAGTAGGTCAGGGCCGCCGGGATCGTCTTCAGGGCACCTTCAGAGCGCTCAGCATCCCGTCCACCGCCGCGTGCCAGGGGTATTCCTCCGCGCGGGCCCGCGCGGCCTCGCGGGAGCCCGACTTCAGCAGGTGCCGGGCGGCCGAGGCGAACGCGGCCGCGTGGTCGTCGACGGCCGCGCCGCACGACGGCTGGACGATCTCCTTCAGCGCGCTGCTCCGGCTGACGACGACCGGCGTGCCGCTGGCCAAGGCCTCCAGGGCGGCCAGCCCGAACGTCTCGTGCGGACCGGGCGCCAGCGACAGGTCCGCTGAGGCCAGCAGCGACGCGACGTCCAGGCGCGACTTGACGAAGCCGAGGAACGTCACCGGCAGGCCCGCCGCGCGCTTCTCCAGCGCCGCGCGGCGCGGCCCGTCGCCCGCGATCACCAGCCGCGCGGAGTGGCCCTGCTCGTGCAGCTCGGCCAGCGTGTCGACGGAGCGCTCCACGTGCTTCTCCGGCGAGAGCCGTCCACAGTGGACCAGCAGGCTCTCCTCGCCCCGCAACAGGTCCCGCCGCAGGTCGGCGGAGTGGCGGCGCGGGGTGAACGTCGTGAGGTCGACGCCGAGCGGCACCTGCGTGACGTTGCGGGCGCCGATGCGGTCGAACTCCTCGCGGGCGAACCCCGTGGTGCACACCACCGTGTCGTAGGAGGCGGCCATGCGGCGGTTGGCCCAGTCCGCGCCGCGCACGGCGGGGCCTTCCGGCAGCACGAACCGCAGCAGCCGGTCGAGGCGCTCGTGGGAGATCACGACGTTCGGGATGCCCCGCTCGCTCGCCCACGCGCCCATGCCGCGCAGCGTCAGCCGGTCGGAGACCTCCAGCCGGTCCGGACTCAGGTGCTCCATCAGCGCCTGCACCCGCCACGGGTCCACGACCCGGTAGCCGCCGGTGTACGGGATCTTCACCGCGGGCAGGGTGATGCGCCGGACGCCGCCCGGCAGGACCTCGTCGGCGCGGCGGTCGCCCGGTACGACGAGCACGACCTCGTGACCGGCCTGCGCGTAGCCGGTGCCGAGGTGGTGCAGCGCCGTGCGGAGCCCGCCCGACTTCGGTCCGTAGAAGTTGGCTAGCTGAACGATCCTCAAGCGGCCGCCTGGTGGGTGAGTCCGATCACCGCGGCGTAATGACCCATCAGCTCGTCGCAGACCGCGGGCCAGGTGCGGGAGAGCACCGACTTGCGGGCCGCGAGGCCGAAGCGCCTGCGCCGCAGCGGGTCGCGCAGCAGGTCGACGTACTGCGCGATGTCGTCCTCGAAGAGGTACCCGGTCCTGCCGTGCTGAACCAGGTCGCGCGGGCCACCGGCGTCCGGCGCGAGCACCGGCAGGCCGGACGCGAGCGCCTCCTGCACGGCCTGGCAGAACGTCTCGTGCGGTCCGGTGTGGATGAAGACGTCGAGCGAGGCGTAGGCCTCGGCGAGCTCCTGGCCGGTGCGGAAGCCGAGGAACTCGGCGTCGGGCAGGTCCTTCTCGAGCTGCTCGCGGTCGGGGCCGTCGCCGACGACCCGCAGCTTGACGCCCGGCAGGTCGCGCAGCTCACGCAGGCGGTGCACCTGCTTCTCCGGCGCCAGGCGGCCGACGTAGCCCACGGTCAGCTCGTCGTTGTGCCTCGGGCGCGGGTGGAAGAGGTCGATGTCGACGCCGCGGCCCCACCGGTGCACGCGCGGCACGCCGTGCCGCTCCAGCGCCTCGACGGCCGAGCTCGACGGCGCCAGCGTGCGGTCGGCCAGCGCGTGCAGGCGCTTCGTCCACCGCCAGGCCGCCCGTTTGGTCAGCCCGAGCCCGTAGTTGCCGGCGAACCCCGCGACGTCGGTCTGGTAGACCGCGACGGTCGGCACGTCGAGCTTGCGCGCGGCTCTGAGCCCGTACGCACCCAGCACGAACGGCGACGCGAGGTGCACGACGTCGGGCCGGAAGTCGGCGAGCGCGTGGTGCACTCTCGGACTCGGCACGCCGATCGGCAGGCTGGTCACCAGGGGCACGTCGACGGCGGAGACCCGGACGACGGGCGTGCCGTGGTGTTCTTCCGCGCCGGCACCCGGCGCGACCACCAGAGCCTGGTGGCCGCCGCGCCGCAGGTGCTCCAGCACGCGGAGGACGGAGTTGGTCACCCCGTTCACCTGGGGCAGGAAGCTCTCGGTCACGATCGCTACGCGCACGGATCACACCCTGTAGTGCGCGTGTGAAGTCCGCATGACACGAAATTTGACGCGGTCGGAACACCTCACGTCGTGGCCAGGTGATCGTCGTTTCGTCATCTCCGCTTGGGTTGCCGGTCATGAGACGCGGTGAGACTAGGCCAGCATGACCGTCTTGTCGTCCCGTCCCGCGCACCCGGTCGACCCCGGGCTGGTGTCCATCGCGCTGGAGGTGGCTGGCCGCCTGGCGAACGACGCCTCGGACGTCATCATGGCCACCGCCGGCCGCGGCGTGCGTCCGGACTCCGGTGAGTCGCCGTTCGACTGGGTCACCGACACGGACCGCACCCTCGAACGCCACACCCGCCGCGTGCTCACGGCCGAGTTCCCCTCGATCCCCGTGTTCTGCGAGAACACCGACGTGGACGTCCCCGGCGACTCCGAGTTCCGCTGGGTGGTCGACCCGGTCGACGGCACCGCGAACTACACCGCCGGCATGCCGTGGTGCGCCTACAGCCTCGCCCTGGTGGACCGCTGGGGCCCGGTCGTCGGCGTCGTGGCCGACCCGTACCGCTCGCAGATCTACGCCGCGGCGCGCGGCAGGGGCATGCGCGCGAACGGCACCCCGGTCCGCCTGACCGAACGCCAGGGCGACTCGCTCGTCGTGTGCACGGAGATGACCAGGACCGGTCCGTGGCCCGGGATGGGCGAGTTCATCTCGACGGCCGCGATAGCGGGCACCGGGGTGCGCGTCCTGGGCTCGAAGTGCCTGGCCGTGGCGCAGGTGGCGCTGGGTCATGTAGCCGCCGCGGTGCTGCACGGCTACCACGAGTGGGATGTGGCCGGTGCCGTGTCACTGGCCGTGGAGTCCGGTGCGGTCGTGCTGGACAGACGCGGCGAAGGCGCCCAACTGCCCGTGGACGGTCTGCTGGTGGCCGCACCGGAGGCCGCCGACGAGGTGCTGGGCTGGTGGCAGTCCGCGCTTCAGGCCGACAGCTGAGGGAGCTGCTTCTCGAGCACCTCGAGGTGCGTGCGCGCCTCGTCCAGGTCGGGGTGGTCGAACATCTGGAGCGCGACCCGGCCCACCTCGTTCTCGAACTGGTGGAAGTCGTGCGCCGCCTTGAGCAGCCGCCGGTAGACCGGGTGCTGCCGGTCGACCGCGCCGAGCGCCCTGCCGAGCTGCGCGATGCCGCGCACGTCGTCGAGCTCCTTCGTGAGCTGCTCGCTGATCCGCTGCAGCCACTCCTTGGCGGGTGACTTCGGCACGGTCTGCACCGCGTTCGCCACCCTCCTCGTCGACTCGGCACATCGTTCGACCAGCTCGGACCACATGTCGTAGGGCCGCTGGGGCACCGGCGGGTACGCGGGCACCGGATGCCTGGGGCGGTGGACCGAGCGGCGGACGACGCCGACGCCGGTGCCGATCACCGCGCCGGGCACGCCACCGACGGTCACGGCGAGGATGAGGATCGCGGCGACCGAGACGAGGAGCGAGGACGGCTTCTGGCTCGGGACGGCCAGGTCGACGGCGGTCGCGAGGGCGCCCATGACCAGGGTGCCGAGTGCGGCACCCCAGAGCGCTGAGCGGACGACGACCCCCATGACACCTGATCGTGCCACGTTTTCCGGGCGTTCGTCGGCCCATCGGGGGATCACGGTGCGCATCAAGTCTGCTATAGTTTTTTTGCCGGTTCCAGTAGGAGCCGGAAGTGGACCCGGTTCACCGTCCGGACGGTCGGTTGCCGGGTTTCGCGCTTTCCTGGTGGTTGTCGAGGCGCACCACCGCGTCGAGCATCGGCTGCACTCGGTGGCGCCAATCGCCTCCTGCGCCGAAACACCACGCCAGCGCGTCACTCGCCCAGAGAACCGGATCCTCTGCCGGCCGCAGGTGCTCATAGGTGAACGGCTCATCCACTTTCTCCAGCACAGCAGCGAGCGTCTGCCGGTCACGCACGTCCTGGTGCGCACAGCTCTCGATCGCCAAGCGGGTCACTCCGAGCTCCTGCAGCCAAGCCGCCGCAGCGGACAGGCACAACTGGCGAGCACGAACGTCATCCGAGTCACGAACCACCCACACGCCTGCCCGCAGACCCATCCCGCGCAGCCGTGCGACGAGCTCACGCCTGCGCGAGTCACCTTCCTTTTTGAAGTGCACGCGGCGCTGACCAGGCCTCACCAGTCGGCGCAGTGCGGAGCGAACCGCATCAAGCTCTCGCGGTCGAACGACGACCGCGACGACGAGGTAGGTGGTTCCGCGTCGCGACTCATCCAGAAATCCGTGCCACATGGACCGTATGGTCTCAAAGGAGTAACGGACTACTCCGGTCAGGCGTCAAAGTCGACCGTCACGCGCTCGCTCGTCGGCAGCGCCTGGCACGTCAGCACGAACCCGGCCGCCACCTCGGACTCGTCGAGCGCGTAGTTGCGCCGCATCTCGACGCTGCCCTCGGTCACCAGTGCCCGGCACGTCCCGCACACCCCGCCCTTGCAGGCGAAGGGCAGGTCGGCGCGCACCCGCTGGGCCGCGTCCAGGACGGGTTCGCCGGTGGGCAGCGGCAGCGTGGTCGACTTGCCGTCCAGCACGACCGTCACCGTCGCGGCCGAGTCGACCACGGCCTCGGCGCGGCGGGGCGGGGGGGGCGGCTCGTCGACGTAGAAGAGCTCGTGGTGGACGCGGTCGGTGGGGACGCCGCGGTCGCGCAGCACGGCGGTGGCGTCCTGGACCATCTCGTACGGGCCGCAGAGCCACCACTCGTCGATGGCGTCGAACGGCACGACGGTGCCGAACAGGGCCGTCAGCTTCGCAGCGGTCAGGCGGCCGGTGAACAGCTCCACGTCCCGGGGTTCTCGGGACAGGACGTGGATGAGCTGGAAGGTGGCCGGGTAGCGGTCCTTCAGGTCGGCCAGCTCGTCGGCGAACATCACCGTGTTGGTGCTGCGGTTGCCGTACAGCAGCGTCACGCGGGCGCCGGTGGCGAGCACGGTCGCGGCGATCGACAGCGCCGGGGTGATGCCGGAGCCGGCCACCACGAAGCCGTGGTGGGTGCCCACGCCGGTCGGGCTGAACTTGCCCAGGGGCGGCAGGACCTCGAGCACGTCACCGGGGGCGACGCGGTCGACCAGCCACGTGGAGAACTGGCCGCCGTCGACACGGCGCACGCCGATGCGCGGCGCGGCGCCCGCCGGGGCGCAGATCGAGTACGAGCGGCGTTCGTCGCCCTGGCGCACGGTCAGGTACTGGCCCGCCGAGAAGGCGAACTCGTCCGCCAGGTCCGCGGGCACGTCGAACGTGACGGCCACGGCGTCGTCGCAGAGGCGGTCGACGCGGGCGACCGTCAGCTTGTGGAAGGCGGCACCCCGCTTCCCCGGTGCAGGCGGCAACTCAGATCTCCTTGACGTGCTCGAAGGGCTCGGCGCAGGCGTGGCAGCGGCGCAGGGCCTTGCACGCGGTCGAGCCGAACCGGGAAATCTCCGAGGTGTTGAGCGAGCCGCACTGCGGGCAGGCGACCTGACGTGACGGTGGCACCAGGTTGAGCGGCACCGGGCCGGCGGCCGAGGGGCCGATCCGCGACGGCGGCGCGATGCCGGCGGCGGCCAGCTTCGCGCGGCCCTCCGCGCTGATCCAGTCCGTCGTCCAGGCCGGCGAGAGCGACAGGCGCACCTCGACCTCCGCGAAACCCGCCGACCGCAACGAACGGCGCAGGTCGGCGCCCATCTCGTCGATCGCGGGGCACCCGGAGTAGGTCGGGGTGATGGTGACGACGACGCGACCGTCCTCTTCGGACACTTCGCGCAGCACGCCGAGGTCCGCCAGCGTGAGGACCGGCAGCTCCGGGTCCCGCACGGCCGACGCGATCTCGAACGCCTTCGTCACCAGACCGCCCCCGGCAGCGAGCGGTGCAGGTGCTGCATCTCGGCGAGCAGGTAGCCCATGGCCTCGGTGTGCACGCCGTCGCGGCCCGCCATGCCCGCCACCCGCGCGGCCTTCGTGTCGGCGGGACGCGTGAGGCCCGCGGCGGACAGCACCGCGGTCAGCACACCGTCCACTTCGGACCGCAGCGACGCGGGGTCGACGGCGACGCCGGTCAGGGCGGCTTCGACCGGGTGCGTCGCGAACAGCTCGTCCACGAACGGCCACACCCGCTCGAGACCCGCCTGCATGCGGCGGTGCGACTCGTCGGTGCCGTCGCCGAGGCGGACGGTCCACTGGGCGGCGTGGTCGCGGTGGTATGCCAGTTCCTTCAGGCCCTTCTCGGCGACGGCAGCGAGCACCGGGTCGGCCGAGCCGCGCAGGCGCGAGAAGAGAGCGAGACGCCACGACGAGAACACGAGCAGCCGCGCGATGGTCGTGCCGAAGTCGCCACCGGGGCCGGGTCCGCAGTCGATCTCGGCGAGGTGCACGTTGCGGAACTCGCGTTCGTCGCGCAGGTACGCCAGCGCGTCCTCGTCCTTGCCCAACACCTCCCCGGCGCGTGTGAGCAGCATGCGGGCCTGGCCGAGCAGGTCGAGGGCGATGTTCGCGAGCGCGATGTCCTCCTCCAGCTCGGGGGCGCGCGAGCACCACTCCGAGAGCCGCTGGGAGAAGATCAGCGCGTCGTCACCGAGCATCAGGCAGTACGCGGCGAGGGCGTCGCGGTCCACCCCGGCCGGGAACTCGCGGTTGACGCCGGACAGGGGCTCGGAGAAGCCCGTCCCGAACGCCCAGTGCGCGTCCTCGTGACCGAGGAGCGACTCGTACGCGTTGTCGAAGCTCATAGGTGCGGCACGTCCTCGGGGATCGCGTAGAACGTCGGGTGCCGGTAGACCTTGTCACCGGACGGCGCGAAGAACGGGTCCTTCTCGTCCGGCGAGGAGGCGGTGATCGAGGCCGCGGGCACGACCCAGATCGAGACCCCCTCGTTGCGGCGCGTGTAGACGTCGCGGGCGTTGCGCAGCGCCATCTCGGCGTCCGGCGCGTGCAGCGAACCGACGTGCACGTGGTTCAGGCCGCGCTTGCCCCGCACGAACACTTCCCACAGCGGCCAAGACGTGCTCACGCGGCACCTTCCTTCGACACGGCCTGCTTCGCGGCGTGCGCGGCGGCGGCCTCGCGGACCCACGCGCCGTCCTCGTGCGCCTTGCGGCGGTGGGCGATCCGCTGCTGGTTGCAGACGCCGCCACCCTTGACGACCTGCCAGAACTCGTCCCAGTCCGGCGAGCCGAAGTCGTACTGCCCGCGCTCGGGGTTCCACTTCAGGTCGGGGTCGGGGAACGTCACGCCGAGCGCCTCGGCCTGCGGCACGCTCATGTTCACGAACTTCTGCCGCAGCTCGTCGTTGGTGTCGCGCTTGATCCGCCACGCCATCGACTGCTCGGTGTTCGTGGACTCCGCGTCCGGCGGGCCGAACATCATCAGCGCCGGCCACCACCACCGGTTCACCGAGTCCTGCACCATGTCGCGTTGCTGCTGGGTGCCGCGCATCATCGTCATCAGCAGCTCGTAGCCCTGGCGCTGGTGGAACGACTCTTCCTTGCAGATGCGGATCATGGCGCGCGCGTACGGCCCGTAGGACGTGCGGCACAACGGCACCTGGTTGCAGATGGCGGCGCCGTCGACCAGCCAGCCGATGACGCCGACGTCGGCGAACGTCAGCGTCGGGTAGTTGAAGATCGAGGAGTACTTCTGGCGGCCCTCGATGAGCTTGGTCGTCAGGTCCTCGCGGTCGGCGCCGAGCGTCTCGGTCGCCGAGTACAGGTACAGGCCGTGGCCCGCCTCGTCCTGCACCTTCGCCAGCAGGATCGCCTTGCGGCGCAGCGAGGGCGCGCGGCTGATCCAGTTGCCCTCCGGCTGCATGCCGATGATCTCGGAGTGGGCGTGCTGGGCGATCTGCCTGATCAGGGTCTTGCGGTAGCCGTCGGGCATCCAGTCGCGCGGCTCGATGCGCGCTTCGGCCTGCACGGTGCGCTCGAAGCGCAGCTCCAGGTCATCCGCCATGCCCTCGATGTTACACCTGAGTGCCGAATCTGCGTAGAACTGTCACAACGGCGATGATGACGAGCCAGACGGACACGAGGAAGGTCCCGACGGGCAACAGCGACAGCGAGGCGCCGCGGCCCGCCACCCGGACCAGTTCCGGGTTCGTCCGGTCGTACTCGACCCGCACGTTGTCCCCCGGCCGCAGCCCCGCCGGGTACAGCACGCCCTGCGACGGGATGATCACGCGACCGTCCGGTGTGGCATAGCGCACAACCGTCCTGTTGAAGGAGACGGAGTCGACCTGCGCGACCGCCTGCCCCAGGTGCTCCTCGATCGCCATGTCGTCGCGCCAGCACGCGATGGGCAGCAGCACGCAGACGAGCGTGACCACCCCACCGACGACGAGCAATGCTCGGCGGACCACTCGGCGGACACGTACGCCGAGCGCCGGTTTGGTCACTGCGTCCTCCACCACAACTGAGAAGTCTAGAGCCGGGCGGGTGCCGCACTTTCAGGTTGAGGTCCATACAGTCGAGACGTGACCTCAGCACCCACATCGCGAGCACGGCAGCGAATCCGCGTCCGGTCGACCCGGCACACGGCCGGTGACCTGCTCGGACTGCTGCCGGACCCGGAGCACGCGCTCGCCTGGGTCCGCGACGGGTCCGGTCTGGTCGGCTGGGGCGAGGCCGCGCGGTTCGAGGTGAGCGGCCCCGACCGGTTCGCGCAGGCCGACAGGTGGTGGCAGGAGTTCTGCGCACAGCTCGACGTCGACGACGAGCTGGGCGTGCCGGGCAGCGGCCCCGTGGCATTCGTCTCGATGGCCTTCGCCGACGACCCGGGCGACTCGGTGCTGATCGTCCCCGAGGTCGTCGTCGGCCGCCGCAACGGCGAGCAGTGGGTCACCACGATCGGCGCCTCCGACCCGAACCCCTTCGTCGCGCCCCTGACGCGCCCGTCGACCGTCCGCTACGCGAACGGTCAGCTGCCGGTCACGCAGTACCGCGAAGCCGTGCGCGAGGCCGTGCTGCGGATGCGCGGCGGCGAGCTCGACAAGGTGGTGCTGGCGCACGACCTCGTGGCCGTGACGGACCGGCGGCTGGACCAGCGTTTCGTGCTGCAGGGCCTGGCCCGGCGCTATCCGGAGTGCTGGGCGTACGCCGTTGACGGCCTCGTGGGTGCGACACCCGAGCTGCTGCTGCGACGCACCGGTTCGGTCGTGGACTCACGAGTGCTGGCCGGCACGACTTGGCCGCACGACGGCGTTTCGGACGAGGCCCTCGCGTCGGCGTTGATGTCGTCGGAGAAGAACCTCGAAGAACACGACTACGCGATCACCTCTCTCGCGGAGACGTTGCGCCCTTTCTGCACAACGATGTCGGTGGAGGGACCTTCGGTCCTGCGGCTGCCGAACGTGTCACACCTGTCCAGCGACGTGATCGGCACGCTTGAGTCGCCGGTGTCGTTGCTGCACCTCGGCTCGGCTGTGCATCCGACGGCCGCGGTCGGCGGGACGCCCCGGCTGGACGCGACCCGGTTGATCTCGCAACTGGAGGGGATGGACCGCGGGCGGTACGCCGGGCCGGTCGGGTGGATCGACGGCAACGGTGACGGAGAACTGGGGATCGCGTTGCGGTGCGCGCAGATCTCCGGGTCGAACGCCCGGTTGTTCGCCGGGTGCGGGCTGGTCGCGGACTCGGATCCGGACATCGAGGTGCAGGAGGCGCACGCGAAGATGCGGCCGATGCGCGAGGCCCTGGAAGGGCTTTAGTCCGGCGCTTCGGAGTTCAGCGCTTTGACGATGAACGCCGCTTTGCCTTCCGTGTACGCCTCACGGTTGTGGCCGCTTTCCTGAGCGAGTCTGCGTTTCAGTTCCTCGTAGGCCTTTGCCAGATCGGCGTTTCCTCTGAGGGCGTCGCGGAACCGGAGCTGGTCGGTCCACCGCGAGTGGCCGGCCGGGATCAGGTGCAGGTGCGCCCGGCGCCGTTGTCCTGTGGCGTCCGGCTTGACGTAGAAGCGGCGCCACGGCCGGTTGTCCAGATCGGGCGGCACGTACGCCCAGCCGTTGGCGGTGAGGGTCGCCTGCTCGACGACGGTGTCCAGGTCGGTCACCGACGCCATGAGATCGATGATCGGCTTGGCGGCCAGGCCGGGGACGGCCGTGGAGCCGACGTGCTCGATCCCGTCGACCAGCCACGGTGCGAGGAGCTTCGCGAGGTGGTCGCGCTCCGCCTCTGCCCGGGCCGCCCATCGGGGGTCGTGCGGGCGGACTTCCGCTCGTTCGTAGGCCCAGGCCGGGGGTTGCTCGATCAACTCTCAGATCTCGCCGAGGAAGGCGTGCCACGCCGCGGTGCTGAAGGTCAGCATCCCACCGGTCACGTTCTTCGAGTCGCGGACGCACGCCTCACCGGTGAGCGAGACCTCGACGCACTCGCCCTCCGGCGTGCCGTTGCTGTAGCTGCTCTTACGCCAAATGCGGTCCTCGATCATCGAGATCCTTTCGCGGTGGAACCGACGCGCTCGATTCCGTCGACTCGCTCATCGCGGCGTGCGGGCGGGCCTCCGCTCGCGTGTAGTCCCACGCCTCGGCTTCATCGATCAACTCTCAGATCTCGCCGAGGAAGGCGCGCCAAGCCGCGGTGCTGAAGGTCAGCATCCCACCGGTCACGTTCTTCGAGTCGCGGACGCACGCGTCACCGGTGAGCGAGACCTCGACGCAGTCACCTTCAGGCGTGCCGTTGCTGTAGCTGCTCTTACGCCAAATGCGGTCCTCGATCATCGAGATCCTTTCGCGGTGGGCCGACGTACTCCGCCAGCTTGCTCCGCGATTGTTCCTCATCCAAGGCGACTTCGGCCAAGCGATTGAAGATCAGCCTGGTTCGCGCGATGGCCCCTCGGTCCTGCACGAACACCTGGGTGAGGTCCGTCTCGCTGTAGGCGATCGGCATCGCCTTCTCGTACTCCCACAACCGCACACCGGCAGAGTTCACGATCACGTTCGTAGGCACGATTCGGACTATGTGCGCGTTGAACAGCAAATGGAGGTACTGGTCCTCCATGACCTGAGCGTCGCCGACCTGCTGTCGCAGAGCCAGCTCATGGACGTAGAACAAGCAGTCCGGACGATCGTGTCGCCGAAGAACCGATTGACGTTCCACACGCGCCCGCACGAGCGCCGGGATTCGCTCCTCGACCGCGACTCCGGCCGCTCGGAACAGGGCGTCGGCGTACCGCTCCGTTTGCAGGAGACCCGGCACTGTCAGCGTGTCGTAGTTGAGCATCGTCTTGGCCGTTGACTCGGCCATCGCGAGCGTGCGGACGTTGTCCGGGACTTGCACGATGTACTCGTCGAAGGCGTTGCGGTAGCGCCGTTTGAAGTCCTCGAAGTAGTCGATGTCCTTGCCGCACATCGTGAGGAACTGCACCAGGTCGATCTCGCTGGGCCGCGCCTTGCCGTGTTCGATGGTCGAGACCTTGCTGGGGTCCCAGCCGAGCCGGGCGGCCACCTCGGCGCCTTTGAGGTCTGTGCAGGTCTCGCGCAACCGCCGTAGCTCGTCGCCCAGGTCACGGCTGTACGCGGTGGATGGAGTGCTTGGGGCCATGGCGTGACGGTAGGACTTGGCCCTGGTCCAAGATACGGGCTCGTTCGGGTGAAAACGCTGCCGCAGGGGTCCCCCTGAGCTGGGAACCCCTGCGTCATAACGTACTCAACAGGTCTGACAGTCCGGGTTACTTGTGCGCGTCCAGCAGCTCGTGCGTCAGCTTGATCTTGGCGCGCGACTTCGGCTCGGCCGTCACCGACAGCGTCTTGGACGCCTCGGAAGCCGAACGGCCGGGAGCCTCCGCCGGCTTGCCCTTGGTGAACAGCCACGTCTGGAAGAGCTGGTCGAGCTGCTGCCCGGACACCCGCTCCGCCAGCGCGATGAACTCCTCGACCGTGCCGTTCGAGTACTTCTTCTCGGCCGTCCAGGTGCGGAGGACCTCGAAGAACTTCTCGTCGCCGACGGCCACGCGCAGGGCGTGCACGGCCAGTGCGCCGCGGTCGTAGACGGCGCCGTCGAAGACGTTGCCTGCGCCGGGGTCGCCGGGCAGGACGTTCCAGAACGGGTCGTCCGCCGGGTACAGGTCGTAGACGAACTCCGCGTTCTCCTGGGCGGTGCCCTCACCGACGTGCTCGGACCACAGGAACTCGGCGTAGGAGGCGAAGCCCTCGTTCAGCCAGATGTCGCGCCAGTGGTGGACCGACACCGAGTCACCGAACCACTGGTGGGCGATCTCGTGCGCGACGACGTAGGTGTTGGCGCCGCGGCGGAAGAACGCGTCGTCGTAGTTCGAGCGCGTCTGGTTCTCCAGCGCGTAGCCGAGGTCCGGCGTGACCACGCCGCCCTGCGCTTCGAACGGGTACGGGCCGAAGTTCTCGGCGAGGAACTCGGTGATCTCGGGGGTGCGCTCGACGCTCGCCTTGGCGGCGTCGCCGCTCTCGCCGAGGCGCTCGGAGTAGGCGTTGAGCGACGGCTGGCCGGACGGCGTGGTCGACTGGCGGATCTCGAACTGGCCGATGGTCAGGAACGTCAGGTACGTCGCCTGCGGCTTGGTGCTGCGCCAGTTCCAGCGGGTGTAGCCGTTGATCTGGCGGGTGGTGCCGAGGAACGTGCCGTTCGAGATCGCCTCGACGCCGTTCGGGACGGCGACGTTCACGTCGAACGTGGCCTTGTCGGTCGGGTGGTCGTTGGACGGGTACCACCACGCGGAGATCTCCGGCTCGCCGATGGCGAGAGCGCCGTCGGGGGTCTTCGTCCACGCCGTGAAGCCGTTGCGGTCCTTCACGGCCGACGGCGTGTCGGCGTAGGTGACGACGATCGTCAGGTCCTGGCCCTTGCGCACGCCACCGCGCGGGGTGAGCGTGAGCTCGCCGTCGTCGGAGACGAACGAGGCCGGCGCGTTGTTGATCCGGACCGACTTCACCTTGAGCAGGAAGTCCAGGTTGAACTGCGTGAGGTCCTGGGTGGCCTTGGCGAGGATCGTCGTGGTGCCCGACAGCTGGTCGCCGTTCGGGTTGTAGTTGAGCCTGATGTCGTAGTGGGAGACGTCGTATCCGCCGTTGCCGTACGTCGGGAAGTACGGATCACCGGCGCCGGGTGCACCGGGGGACGCCGCGAGCGCCGTCCCCGCGAAGAGGGTCATCGCGGCCGCGGACGCGACCGCGGCCGTCGCCTTGGATCTGATCGACATGCGCGCGACGGTATCCACACGTTTGTGATCCGGACACCGACTTACGTATGTTTCCTATCCCCTGAAAACGGTTGACACCGTTGCCTTGAGACTTTTGTGCAACGCCCGCAGCCCATCGCGTTTTGCCTGCACTTCGACCACTCGGAGGCCCTTTGGCGGCGCAAGTGCGCTACGGAACTCCTCCTCCTCGTCCACAATGGAGTGCGGAATTCGGTAGCCTGCGCACAAAGCGGCCAGGTCCGCCCCGTGCGGGGTGCCGAAAATCCTTTCGAAGCTCCGGTCGTGCTCCGGCGCGCCCTGTTCCAGCAACGAGAAGATCCCGCCGCCGTCGTCGTTGAGCACGACGATCGTGAGGTCCGGCCGGTGGTCGGCCAGCAGGCCGTTGCTGTCGTGCAGGAACGTCAGGTCGCCCATCAGCGCGTACGCCGGTCCCCCGTGCTCGACCGCCAGCCCGATGGCCGTGGACACGGCCCCGTCGATGCCCGCGGCGCCGCGGTTGGCGTGCACGGTGACGTCCGGGCGCCGTTCGCCCGCGAAGTCGACGTCGCGGATCGGGTTGGACGAGCCCACGAACAGCAGCGAGCCCGGCGGCACGGCCCTGGTGAGGTCGCGGGCGACGTGCAGGCCGGTCGGCCACGGCTGCGCGTCCAGCAGGTCGTCGACGGCCGCGCTGACGTTCTTCACCGCGCTCAGCCAGGCCTGCCGCCACTCGTCGTCGTGCTCCGCGGGCTCGGGCAGCCAGGTGGACGCGCGGGTCGCGGTGAACTGCACGTCCGGCCACTGCGCCTGGTCGCCGACGGCGTGCACGACCGGGGCGCCGGCGAGCACGGACTGCTGGCCCCTGGAGAGCGTCACGCGGCCCACGACGAGCACCGCGTCGGGTCGCAGGTGCTCCGGCAGGCCCGCGTTGAGCAGCAGCGAGCCGTGGCGCAGGCCGTTCGGCGCGGTGGGCTCGGCGATCACCGGCCAGCCCAGCTCCGACGCCCGGCGCAGCCGCTCCGGGTGGTCGTCGCCGAGCAGCACCAGGGTGCGGGGCGGGAGGTCGGAGGGCCTGGTCTCGACAGTGGACGCACGGTCCGTCGCGGTCCATGGGCCGCTGCGCGGCGACGACGGCCACGCGTCGTCGGAAGGCGTGAGCGGCGGCCGGAACGGCACGTTGACGTGGGTGGGGCCACGGGTCGCGAGCGCGCGGCAGACCAGCGAGCGCGTGGTCGGCTCGTCCGCGGCCTCCGGCAGGTGCAGGGTGGGGATGCCGAGGACGTCGTACTGGTCGATCGTCTGGCTGGCGCCGGTGCGGTAGAGGTCGACCGGGCGGTCCGCGGTCAGCGCGACCAGCGGGACGCCGGTCAGCTCCGCCTCGACCACGGCGGGGTGCAGGTTCACCACGGCCGTGCCGCTCGTGCAGGTGATGACGGCGGGCGTGCCCGTCTTGGCGAGCCCGAGGGCGAGGAACCCCGCGCTGCGCTCGTCGATGCGCACGTGCAGCGTGAGCAGGCCCTTCCGCTCGGCCTGGTGCAGTGCGAACGACAGCGGGGCGTTGCGCGAGCCGGGGCACAGCACGACGTGGCGCACGCCGTTGCGGACCAGCTCGTCGACGATCACCCTCGCCTGCGCCGTGGACGGATTCATGCGCCTAGAGTCTCAGACCGTGGCAGATCAGCAGCTCTTCGACCCGTCGCTGTGGAAGTCCGTCGAGGGCTTCGACTTCACCGACATCACCTACCACCGGGCGATCGACCAGGGCACGGTCCGCATCGCGTTCAACCGGCCCGAGGTGCGCAACGCGTTCCGGCCGCACACCGTGGACGAGCTGTACCGGGCGCTCGACCACGCCCGGATGTCGTCCGACGTCGGGTGCGTCCTGCTGACGGGCAACGGCCCCAGCCCGCGCGACGGCGGCTGGGCCTTCTGCAGCGGCGGTGACCAGCGGATCCGCGGGCGCAGCGGCTACCAGTACGCCTCCGGCGAGACGGCGGAGACCGTCGACCCGGCCCGCGCTGGGCGGCTGCACATCCTCGAGTGCCAGCGCCTCATCCGGTTCATGCCGAAGGTCGTCATCGCGGTCGTGCCCGGCTGGGCCGCGGGTGGCGGGCACAGCCTGCACGTGGTGTGCGATCTCACCCTCGCGAGCGCGGAGCACGCGAAGTTCAAGCAGACCGACGCCGACGTCGGCTCGTTCGACGGCGGCTACGGGTCGGCCTACCTCGCGCGGCAGGTCGGGCAGAAGTTCGCCCGGGAGATCTTCTTCCTCGGCCGCACGTACTCCGCCGAGGAGATGCACCGGATGGGCGCCGTCAACGCCGTCGTGCCGCACGCCGAGCTGGAGACCACCGCCCTGCAGTGGGCGCGGGAGATCAACGGCAAGTCGCCGACCGCCCAGCGGATGCTCAAGTACTCGTTCAACCTGATCGACGACGGTCTGGTGGGACAGCAGATCTTCGCCGGTGAGACGACGCGGCTCGCGTACATGACCGACGAGGCCGTCGAGGGCCGCGACGCGTTCCTGGAGAAGCGCGCCCCGGACTGGTCGAACTACCCGTACTACTTCTGATCGGCCGGAGACCATGCTCGACGAACTGCGCGCGGCGCTCACCGGTGGCGAGCCCCTGGTGGACGGCCCGCTCGACGGCTGGGAGAAGCGGGCCGTGCTCGGCGTGCCCACCTCCGGGTCGACGGGCGAGCCGAAGACGGTCCTGCTCGACGCCGACGCGCTGACCACGTCGGCGCAGGCCACCCACGACCGGCTCGGCGGGCCGGGCACGTGGCTGCTGGCGCTGCCCACCGGGCACATCGCCGGGATCCAGGTGCTGGTGCGGTCGATCGTCGCCGGCACCGCGCCCGGTGTGCTCGACCTGTCGAAGGGCTTCCGCGCCATGGGGTTCGCCCAGGCCGCCCAGCCGGTGCTCGCCCAGCCGGGGCGCCACTACACCGCGCTGGTGCCGACGCAGCTCTCCCGGCTCGTCGTGGGCGAGGGGCCGGGCCTGGAGGCGCTGCGGCAGTTCGACGGCGTGCTGATCGGCGGGGCCGCCACCCCGCCGAAGCTCCTCCAGCAGGCGCGCGCGCTCGGCGTGCAGGTCGTCACCACGTACGGCATGAGCGAGACGGCCGGTGGATGTGTGTACGACGGTGAGCCGTTGCAGGACGTGCGGCTGCGCACCGACGACGTGATCGAGATCAGCGGACCGGTGCTCGCGCTGGGCTACCGCGGCAGCGAGGAACCGTTCGGCGAATGGTTCCGCACGGGTGATCTCGGCCGGCTGCGCGACGGGCGGCTGGAGGTGCTGGGCCGCGCGGACGACGTGATCGTCACCGGCGGCGAGAAGGTGCCTCCCGTGCTGGTGGAACGCGCTCTGGCCACCGTCGAGGGCGTGCTGGAGGCGTGCGTCGTCGGCGTGCCGGACGACGAGTGGGGCCAGGTCGTCGCGGCGGTGGTCGTCACCCGCGGCACGGAGCCCCCGGTCGACGAGCTGAAGGCCGCCGTGCTGGAGGCCGTGGGGCGCGCCGCGACGCCGAAGCTGGTGCGCTTCGCGTCCGAGCTGCCGTTGCGCGGACCGGGGAAGGTCGACCGGAGAGCGGTCGCCGACCTCTTTAGGTGAACCTTTACCGCTGAGGGCAACTCTCCTGCGCGAAGCGCGCGGAAACCCGCCGCGCGCGTTGGCGATGGGGGTTTCTCATGCGCTACCTGTTACCGCTGGTCGTCGGTGCCGCCCTGGTGGCCGGACCGGCGTCGCCCGCCCACGCCGAGCCGGCGTCGGACGAGTGGACGACCGAGGTCGGCGACCGCGCCGTCACGTGGGGCGGCTCCCCGCGGACGGGTCTGGTCGAGCTCGGCAGGCACCGGCTCGACCGGCCCGCCAACGCGATCACGGCGGTGGTGACCGGCGACGGCGTCGTCGACGTGCGCGGGCTGCGCCCCGACGGGCAGTGGACCGAGTGGCTGGAGGCGCCGGCCACCCTGCCGGTGACCACCTCCACCGTCGAGACCCGCGTGGTGCTGAGCAGCGGCAAGGCATCGCGCGTGCGGCTGAAGGCGGCGCGGGTGCCCGCGGCGGCCGCGGACGACGTCTCCGCGGCCGCCGCCGGACGTTCGTACCGCGTCTACGCGACGCGGGAGGGCCTGGTCGGTGGCACCACGGCGAACGGGCACGTGATCCGTTCGCGCGACCACTTCGTGGCGCTGCCGTCGCGGCGTGGCCTCGCGAGCCGCAACTCCGGCAACTACAGCGTGCAGGTGTGCGCGTCGAACGGCCGGTGCGAGTGGGCGCCGGTGTGGGACGTCGGCCCGTGGAACACCAAGGACGACTACTGGAACCCGTCCTCGACCCGGGAGATGTGGAAGGACCTGCCGCAGGGCAAGCCGGAGGCGCAGGCCGCGTACGAGGACGACTACAACGGCGGCGAGGACCAGTTCGGCCGCCAGGTCGCGAACCCGGCGGGCATCGACCTCGCCGACGGCACGTTCTGGGACGGCCTCAAGCTGACGAACAACGCGTGGGTGACCGTGACGTACCTGTGGACCGGCTCCGGTCCTGTGGGGACGGTGCGCACCGCCGACGCCGCCGGCACGGTGAACGTCCGCAGCGGCGCGACCTCCACGGCGTCGCAGGTCGGCATCGCCGCGAACCACGCCCAGGTGCGGGTGACCTGCCAGCTCACCGGCCAGTCGGTCACGGGCACGCAGGGCACGTCGAACGTCTGGTACCGCATCGCGTCCGGCAAGCACATCGCGAAGGCGTACGTGGCGGGCGTCTCCGGGGCGGCTACCTGCTGATCCACCCGTCGGCGGGTCCTCAGGCACCATGACGGAGGATGGGGGCATGGCCTCAGTCGTCCAGTGGATCCAGGGGACCCGCCCGCGCACCCTGCCGAACTCGATCGCCCCGGTGGTCGTGGGGGCGGCGGCCGCGCACCACATCGACGAGTTCAAGCCGCTCCACACGGCGCTCGCCCTGGTCGTCTCGGTGGCGTTCCAGATCGGCGTGAACTACGCCAACGACTACTCCGACGGCATCCGCGGCACCGACGACAACCGCGTGGGACCGTTCCGCCTCACCGGTTCCGGGGCGGCCGAGCCCGCGAAGGTGCGGCTGGCGGCGTTCATCGCGCTGGGCATCGGCGCGGTGGCCGGGCTCGCGCTGGTGGCGGTGTCCGGGTTCTGGTGGCTGCTCGCGCTCGGCGCGGTGTGCATCGCCGGGGCGTGGTTCTACACCGGCGGCAAACGCCCGTACGGCTACGCGGGGCTCGGCGAGATCGCGGTGTTCCTCTTCTTCGGCCCGGCCGCGGTGCTGGGCACGCTGTACGTGCAAACCGGCGAGATCACCGGAATCGGCATCGGCTCGTCCATCGCGATGGGAGCGATCTCCGCCGCGGTGCTGGTGGCGAACAACCTGCGCGACATCCCGACGGACGCCGTGTCGGGCAAGCGGACCCTGGCCGTGGTGCTGGGCGACAAGGACACCCGCCGGCTGTACCTGGCGCTGGTGGCGGTGCCGTTCCTGATCGCGCTCGGCATGACCGTGCGGGTGCCCTACGCGTTGCTGGGGTTCCTCGCGGCGCCGGTGCTGCTGCCCGCCGTGCGCCGGGTGGCCTCCGGGCGCGGCGGACGCGACCTGATCCCGGTGCTGCAGTTCACCGGGATCGCGATGCTGGCGTGGGCGGTCCTGGTCAGCGCGGGACTGGCGCTGGACTGACGGTCACCAGGCGTCCTCGGTGAACGTCAGCGGCTCGTCGTCGTCGGTGCGCGCGGGCCTGCGCGGAGGCGGCGGCGGGGCGGTCTCGCCCTGGATCAGCTCCTCCAGCCTGGCGCGGTCGGCCTCGAGCGCCTGGCGCACCAGCGGGTCGTGGCTCGCCTCGCCGGTGAGGACCTGGCGCCAGCTGAGCCCCGCGCCGCGGGCGATGCGGTCGGCGAGCCGGCGCATCGCCGGTGAGGCGTCGCCGGACTTGGCGAACTGCATCACCCTGCGGATGTCCTCGGTGGACGGCTCCTTGCCCCGCAGCTCCTGCCGGGCGGACCGCATGGCGCGGTCCACCTCGGCGACGGCGCCGGTCAGGAAGTCCTCCGCGGCGAGGACGTCCGGTGTCCGCCAGGCAGTCATCACCACTTGTCCTCCGTGAAGACGTCGGGCGGGTTCTCGTCACCGTCGTCGCGGTGCCTGCGCGGGTCCTGGGCGGCCATGATCTCGTCGGCGGCCATGCCCTCCCGCAGCATCTGGAACGCCTGCTTCATCTTGTTGACGTTCTCCTGCTGCATGGCCTGCACGTCGGGGTCCTGCGCCGCCTTGCCGGAGACGACGTCCTCCCAGGTGAACTCGCCCGCGTCCACCTTGCGCTTGAGCGCCTTGAGCTGTTCGGGGGCGTCGCGCTCCTGCGCCGCCCGCTCGACCTGCCGGGCGATCGCCGCGAAGTCGACCGGCGGCACCGGCGGCAGCGGCGTGTCCCTGAGGCGGTTCGCGAGGTCCTGCGCCTGCTTGAAGCGCGCGTCGACCTGCGCCTCCGCCGCCCGCAGCTCCGGCGTCTTCCAACCCTCGCCAGGAGTGGTCATCAGGAGTTCTCCTTCGCGAAGAGGCCGGGCCGCACCGGCCTGAACTCGTCGCGGACGTCGCCGACCTGATCGCGCGGCACGAGGGTGCGCCACTGGCGGAAGTCCACTTCGGACAGACCGAGCTGCTGCGCCGTCTCGTGGTTCTCGCCGAGGAAGTGGAGCACGGCGTTGTCGCCCAGGACACCGATGATCTCGAACTCCGCGCCGCGGTACGTGCAGAGCTTGCGCAGCAGGCCGAGGTCCTCGACCACCGCGTCGGGGACCTCCAGGTACCGGGCGCCCTCGGCGGCGGTGAAGTCCGGCGGGGCCGGCTGGCCGGCGAGCGGGTGCAGCAGGACGGTGCCCGGCGCGGGACCGAAGTCGACGTCGAAGTCCTGGCCGCGGTACCTCCCGACGAGTCCACGCCGGACGGTCGGCCGCAGCGGAACCGGGGCCGGCCAGAACTTCCCCGGCCCGAAGCCCACGTCTCCCGTGGGGATCCAGCCGGTCTGGCGGTTGAGGTACTTGCCGACGCTGCGCCCGCCGCCGTCCGGCTCGAACCGCCACAGCTCCGTGCCCGCCGGGAGCTCGGAGAGCTCCATCACGTACTCCGGGATCGGCCGCGCGCCGGGCGTGTACCCGGTGCCGGTGAACGGCAACGGGTAGACGCGCGTCGTGCCCATCTTCCGCGCGCCGTCGAGCGTCGGCCCGCCGAAGCTCGTGTCGAAGATCTCGGTGGTGTGCGCCAGGAACCGCAGCAGGTACTGCGTGCCCTTCGGCCAGTCCGCGACCTTGTCGACGCCGAAGACCTCGGCGAACTGGTCGGCGGTGCCCTGCGGGAAGTCCTGACCGCGCGTGACGAACCCGGCCGTGCGGTGCGGCTCGAACTTGCCGGGCACGACGACGTTGCCGAGGTGGAGCTGCGCGACCGCGGGGTGCACGATCTTCTGCAGGATGGTCTCCGGCCCGATGCCGGCGGCCTTGCGCACGGCCTGTGGGGTGCTCATCCCGGGTTCCTCTCCTTCCACCGCGCCAGGAAGTCGGTGCGGTCGACCTGCACGTCCGCCAGCTCCGCCACCTCGAGCGTGGCCCGGTACCCGTTGTACTGGTCGCCTTCGAGACCGTTCTGCCGCGCCCAGGCGTACTCGCCGCCCGCGTACCCCGCCTCCGCCTTGCCGTCGTCGACGGCGATGACGTTGAACGGCTGACCGCGCCAGGTGGCCGTCATCCGCTCCTCGTACCAGGCGTCGAGCGCCGTCACCGCCACCGTCTTGAGCTCACGGCCGTTGTAGGTCTCGAACCGCTCGTCGTTGGTGTAGGCCACGCCGGGGATCTTGCGGATCCACACGTGGTGCGCGTCCTCGGCGCCCGCGAAGTACACCTCGCCGCGGTACTCGGCCATCTCCTGCGAGTACTTGGTCATCAGAGCTTCGTCCAGCCGAACTTGCGGTCGTACACGGCGTGCAGTTTCTCAGTTCCGTCCGCGTTCACCTGCCAGATCTCGGCACGATCCGGCAACGGCGTGCCGCCGTCCACGCGCCACTCCGGCACACCACCCATCGTGGAGCCCGTGCCGGTGAACGGGTCGTAGCCGTCGTACGGTTTCGCGGCTCCGCCGGCGGCGGCCATCTGCTTCTGCGACGCCTCGTAGTGCGCCTGCTCCTGCGGCGACTGGTACTCGCTGTCCTGCCGCGGCCCGAAGGTGGCGAAGTCCGGCACGTCCTTCTTCGGCCCGCCGAAGGGGATGTTGTGGTTGCCGATGTTCTGGTCGGTCACCTGGTACCGGAGCTGCATGGCGGAGTCGGCGTTCTCGGGGATGGGCGTCCAGCCCTTGCCCTTGTCGTCGAGCGCCAGGCCGTCGCGCAGACCGGCCGGGGTGTTGATGTCGACCACGTCCTGACCCCTGGCGACGGAACCGCCCATCTGGTTCTGCCAGTCGGCCTGCTTCGCGCCGGGCGCGTGGGGCTGGTCGGGCAGGTAGGTGCTGAGCGCACCCTGGTTCAGCGCCTTGGTGACGATGTCACCGCTGCCGACCGTGATCTGGTTGCGCACGTCGGCGACGTGCTGGGCCTCGTCGGCGCTGAGCTCGGTGGAGAGCTTCTGGCTCAGCTCGACGTAGCGGTCGCGGTCGGCCTGGTTCGGCAGCATCTGCTCGAGCTGGTGCTGGTAGCCCTGGCCCTGCGCCACCATGGCGGCCGCGTCGAAGCGGCCGTTGAGGTCGGGGCCGCCGCTCGGCGGGGCAGGGCTGTCCGGTCCGCTGCCGTTGGAGGTGGCCGCGTCGTCGCCCGGCTTCGGGTCGGGGGTGGTGTCGGGGGCCGGGTGGTGGTCGGCCGGGGTGGGGTCGGGGGTGTGGGGCTGGGCGCCTTCGGCACCGCTGGTGTCGGTGTCGTGGGGCTTGCCGTCGGTGTGGGACTGGCCGTCGGTCTGCGGCGTGCTGTCGGTGTCGTGGGGCCTCGCGTCACCGGTGTGGGGCTTGGTGTCGATGTCGTGCGGCCTGGCGTCGGTCGAACCGTTCGGCGTCGCGTCGTGCGGGCGCGGGCCGGACTGGTCGCCGGGCGTGCCGTCGCGCGGTGTGGTGCCGGACGGTGTCGTGTCGTGCGGGCGCGGGGTGGACGAGTCGGGCGAGGTCGTGCCACCCGCGTTGGGCGTCGGGTGCTCCGCGCCGGCGCTGGGGCTCGGGTGTCCGGGAGGCGACGGGAGGCCGCCGCCCGTGCCGGACGGGGCCGGGGCGGTCGCCGTGCCCGCGGTCGGGTGATCGGGAGGCGTGGGCAGGCCGGAGCCGTTCGGGCTGTGGTGGCCGCCGGTACCGGACGGGTGTGCGCCCGAGTTCGGCGGGGTCGGCAGGCCGTTGCCGGAGCCGCCCGGAGTCGGGTGGGTGCCCGGAGTCGGGTGCGTGCCCGGAGTCGGGTGCGTGCTGGAGCCGGGCGGGGTCGGCAGGCCCGACGAGGCCGCCGGAGGCGTCGGCAGGCCGGAGCCGCCGGGACGCGGGGTGCCGGAGCCCGCGGTCGGCTGGCTGGGCGGGGTCGGCAGGCCCGCGCCGGGCGTGGCGTGGCCGGGAGGTGCGGGCAGGCCGGTGGGCTTGCCCTGGCCCGCGGGAGAGCCCGCAGAAGAGCCCGTAGTAGAGCCCGCGGACGGGAACGCCGGCACGCCGGAGGCTCCCGGCCGGGAGCCGGAGCTCCTCGTCTGGTCGCCACCGCCGGCACCGGGAGCCATCGGGGCGCCCATCGGCATCGCGCCCGCCATGGGCGTCTGGGCGTGCGACGGCGGGGCGGCGGGTGGGGCCGCGCCTGCCGCGTGCGTCGTGTCGAGGCGCGGCGGGGCGCCCGTCGGCACACCACCCGGACCCGCGTGACCGCCCGTGGGGGCGCCGCCCGAGCCCGCGTGGCCGCCCGTCGGCACACCGCCGCCACCACCGCCTGGTGACGGCGGCGCGGACACGCCGGGGCCCGCCGCGGTCGCCGCGTGCGTGGAGGCGGGGGCGTCAGGGCTGCCGTTGGGCGCCGGAGGTGCGGAGACCGGGGCGCCGCCGGGCGCGACGGCCGAGGCCGCCGCGGGCTTGGTGCCGTCGTCGGCGGAGCCCGGCGGGGTGTGGACCTCGTGGACCTTCGAACCGATCTCCCGGCCGCGGTCCGCGATCTCCGTGGCCGAGTCCTTGATGGACGTCACGTCGTCGCGGAGGTCGTTGACGGCGTTGCGGACGTCGCGGCCCGCCTCCGCCACCTCCTGGGTGGCGTTCATGGCCTCGGCGAGGGAGTCGGCGTCCTTCAGCTTGCCGATCGCCGAGAAGACGCGGCCCACGGCGTCGAACAGGGACTTGACGTCCGAGATGAGCTTCTTGACCGTGTCGATGATGTCCATGACGCGCCGGTAGATCTGGTACGCGTTCCAGACCATCTCGGCGGCCTTGACCCAGCCCGCCACCGGGACCCAGACGGTGGCCGCGGCCTCGATCAGCTTGTTGACCAGGTAGTCGAGCAGGCGCGCGGCCTGCTTGCCCAGGGCCTCGGCCCCGGAGGCGACCGTGTCGAAGCCCTTGGCGATGAGCTGGGCGACGCCCATCTCCGCCAGCAGGCCGGCCTTCCAGCCCAGGGCGATGTACCTCTCGTGTGCGCGGGCCGCGTCGCCGTCCCAGTGGTCGCGCACCTTGCCGACGGCGTCGGTGAGGTTGTACGAGACGTCGTTCATCGCGTTGCCGACCATGCGCCAGGCGTCGCCGTCGGCGCGGATCTTCGACCAGTCGCCGGTGATCGGCGTGATGATCGTGGCGACCAGGCTCTCGCCGGTCACCGCCTCGAAGACCCAGTTGACGGCCTGGACGCCCCAGCCCTGGTCCTGCAGCACCTCGTTCAGCGAGGCCGTGTCGACCTCGGGCTGCTTCAGGGACGCGACGACCGGGCGGGGGTCCTGGTAGCTCGTCGCGGTCACCGGAGGATCCCGCTGAACACCGTCACCTGCGCCCTGTCGACGTCCTCGTAGACCTTGGCCGTCGCGTCCACGGCGGACGCCGCGCCCTCGAGCTTCGACTTGCCGAAGTCGAGCGTCTCGTCGAACAACGCCCGCACGACGTCCACGCCCGGCTGCAGCAACGCGAGCAGGCCGGTGAAGCCGCTCTTGTCGCACGCCGTCGCGTGGACGTACTTGCGGATCGTCTCGAACTCTTGGGCTTCGGTGCGCAGGTACTCGGCGTACGCGCGCAGCTCGGCCGCGTCGGTGAACAGCGACGACACAGCGTCCCCCCTGCGGACTCAGGTGCTCAGGTCACGCTGTGACGCACGATGCTCGTCACCAGTTCCCCGTGCGGTGGAAGTTGTTCAGGCGATCAAGGCAGGGATCGAGGTCCATGCCTTGTGCCGCTACCCATGAGTCGTCGTAGTAGGTGTTCGCGTAACGCTCGCCGCCGTCGCAGAGCAACGTGACCACGCTGCCGCGGCTGCGCGACTGCCGCATCTCGGCCACGACCTGGAACGCTCCCCAGAGGTTCGTGCCGGTCGAGCCGCCGACGCGCCGGCCGAGCAGGTCCTCCACGAACCGGATCGTCGCGATGGACGCCGCGTCCGGCACCTTGATCATCCGGTCGATCACCTGGCCGATGAACGACGGCTCCACCCGCGGCCGGCCGATGCCCTCGATGCCGGAGCCGCGGGTGGCCACCAGGTCCGGGTTGCCGTCCCGCCACGCCTCGAAGAAGACCGAGTGCTCGGGGTCGACGACGGCGAGCCGGGTGCTCAGCTTCTGGTAGTGGATGTAGCGGCCGATCGTGGCCGACGTCCCGCCCGTGCCGGCTCCCACGACGATCCAGTCCGGTTCCGGTGACGGTTCGAGCTTCATCTGGTCGAAGATGGACTCGGCGATGTTGTTGTTGCCCCGCCAGTCGGTAGCGCGCTCGGCGTGCGTGAACTGGTCCATGAAGTGGCCGCCGAGCTCGGTGGCCAGCCGCCGCGACTCGTCGTAGATCGCCGACGGCTCGTCGACGAAGTGGCACCTGCCGCCCTGCCGCTCGATCAGCGCGACCTTCTCCGCCGAGGTCGAGCGGGGCATCACCGCGATGAACGGCAGCCCCAGCAGCCGCGCGAAGTACGCCTCGGACACCGCCGTGGAACCGGAGGAGGCCTCGATCACGGGCGTGCCGCCGGTGATCCACCCGTTGCAGATCGCGTAGAGGAACAACGACCGCGCCAGCCGGTGCTTGAGCGAACCGGTGGGGTGCGTCGACTCGTCCTTCAGGTAGAGGTCGATGCCCCAGTCGAGCGGCAGCGGGTAGCGCAGCAGGTGGGTGTCCGCGCTGCGGTTCGCGTCCGCCTCGATGATCCCGACGGCCTCGCACACCCAGTGCCTGGTCCTGCTGCAACAACGATCAACGGAGGTACTCACAGCGGCACGATAACCGCGGCGGACGCTCACGCCTGAGTGACAGGACCTTCGTCACCACGCAGCTCGGAGCGCAGCTTGTCGCGCTCGGCCCTGCGCACGGCCTGGCGGGCGTTCAGGCCGGTCGCCACCCGCTGCCGCAGCCCCTTGAAGAGGAACAGCGAGGCGGGCAGCGCCACGACCACGCCGACGGCGAGCGCGGGGAGCAGAGGAACCTTGAACAACAGGAGTGCGCCCGTCACCGCCGCGACGAGACCGAGGCGGGCGAGGACGTACAACGTCACATCACGAGCGAGCACCCGTTCAGGTTACGTCGCCGTCGTCTTCGCCGGTGTTCGGGCGTCCCTCGAAACGGGTGGAGAGCACCACGGTCGTGCGGGTGCGCGCCACGCCGGGGATGCGCCGCAGCCGCCCGAGCGAGCGCTCCAGGTCGTCCACGGTCGCCACCCTGACCTTGACGATGAACGACTCGTCGCCCGCCACCCGGTAGCAGGACTCGACCTCGACGAGCTCGGCCAGCGCGACCGCGACCTCGTTGTCGTCCGCGATGTCGGTGGGGTGGATCCCGATCAGGGCCGTCACGCCCAGGCCGACCGCGCTGGGGTCGACGACCGCGTGGTACCCGACGATCACACCGCTGGACTCGAGCTTGCCGACCCGTTCGTGCACGGCGGAGGCGGACAGGCCCACCTGCCTGCCGAGATCGGCGTACGTGGCCCGGCCGTTGGCGCGCAGTGCGGCGATGATCTGCCGATCGAGAGCATCCACCCGCGACACATTAGGCCCCACGCGTGCACACACGCCGCTCTGGTCACTTGTCCGGTTCGCCCCGGTCGTCCCTTACTACCTCTTTACCAAAAAACAAGCGTTCGAGTACCTGATGGGTCAGATGCCACGATCAGGTCGGAACGTCTGATCTGAGGAGGACGAGTGACTACAGCGTCCGAGCGCCTGTTGACCCCTGGGGAAGTCGCCAATCTGTTCCGGGTCGACCCGAAGACCGTGACCCGATGGGCCACCGCCGGTCGCATCGGCTCGATCCGCACACCGGGAGGACACCGCAGGTTCCGTGAGACCGAGGTGAAGGCCCTGCTCTCGGAGCTCACGACGGAGGCATCTGAACCCGTCCGCCACTGAAACCGTAGTAACCCCTGTGCCGCGGGTAACCTCGTGGCAAAGGGAGGTGGCGACCAGATGATCTACCTGCTGGCGGTGATCGGTGCGCTCACCGTGGCTGTGCTCGTGTGGCGAGCGTTCGCCCCGCAGCACTCGGAGTACACCCCAGGCCGCAAGGTGATCGCACCCGACGACGACCCGGAGTTCCTGCGCAAGCTCGACGAGAAGCGCAAGCGCGAGGAGTGAGTGGAAAAGGGGCCCTGGTCACAGGACCCCTTTCCGTCATCGTTCCCGGCCGGCCTCAGGAGTGCGGGAAGTCGTCCGCCACGACGGCGGCGAGCTCCAGCAACGCGAGCCGGGTCTCCGGCGCGAGCTGGTCCAGCGCGATCTCGGCGCCCTCTTCGAGGTGCGCGTCGAACGGCAGGCGGACCACGGCACGGCACCGCTGCTGGAAGTGCGCGGCGAGCTTGTCGAGGTCGACCTTGCCCGACTTCGGGCGCACCGAGTTGATCACGCAGACGGACTTCGCGACCAGGTCGCGGTAGCCGTGCGCCTCCAGCCAGTCGAGCGTGGCCGCCGAGGTCTGCGCGCCGTCGACCGAGCCGGACGACACGAGCACCAGCGAGTCCGCCTCGTCCAGCACGCCCTTCATCGCGGAGTGCATGAGACCGGTGCCGCAGTCGGTGAGCACGATGTTGTAGAAGTGCTCGAGCAGCTCCACCGTGCGCCGGTAGTCGTCCTCGCTGAACGCCTCCGACACCGACGGGTCCTGCTCGGACGCCAGCACCTCGAGCCGCGCCGGCGACTGCGAGGTGTACGCGCGCACGTCGCTGTACTTCTTGATCCGCGAGGCGTCGCGCAGCAGGTGCCGCACGGTCGCCGTGGTCTCCCGCGGGATCTTCAGCGCGAGCGTGCCGCGGTCGGGGTTGGCGTCGACGGCGATCACCCGGTCACCGCGCAGCGACGAGAACGTCGAGCCCAGCGTCGTGGTCGTCGTCGTCTTGCCGACACCGCCCTTGAGCGACAGCATCGCGATCTTGTAGCACCCGCGCAGCGGCTGGTTGATCCGCGCGATCAGCTCACGGCGACGCACGTCGGCCGGGCTCTCGCCGAGGTTGATGAGGCCGCCGGTCACCGAGTGCAGCGACTTGCGCCAGCCGGACGTCGGCGGGCGCTTCTCCTTCTTGATGAGCTGCTGCGACGACACTTCCTGCGCCTGCGAGCGGTACTGCTGCTGCGGGAAGTTGTTCGGGAACTGCGCACCGGCGAACTGGCCGTACTGGGCCGCGTTGTGCGGTCCGGACTGGCCGCCGCCCACGGGATGAGCACCCGATTGGCCGCCGCCCACCTGGTAGGCGCCCGAACCGTCCACGGGGTACGCGCCGGACTGCGAACCGGGGACCGGGTAGGGACCGGACGCTGTGCCCGGCACCTGGTACGGACCGGACGCGTTGCCCGGCACCTGGTAGGGGCCCGACGCGTTGCCGGGCACCTGGTACGGACCGGATGCGTTGCCCGGCACCTGGTACGGGCCCGACTGGCTGCCCCCGACCGGGTACGGGCCTGATTGACCGCCGCTGACGTGCTGCGGGCCGGATTGCTGCGGGTCGAGGTAGGCCGCCGCCTGCGGGTCGACGTACTGCGGGCCTGAGCCCTGTTCCTCACCCGGTGGTTGCCATGTCACCGCTGTGGCCCTCCCTGAGCAAGGAGGATCGAGACTTCCCCGACCCCCGGGTTGCGACGGTACGCAACCCGCCGCGGTTCCATCGACCTGGGGGACAAAGTCGTCAGAGACCCGCGTACGAATGCAACCCGCTGGCAACCAAGTTGATGAAGAACAGGTTGAACACGTTCAGCGCGAAGCCCGCCACGTTGATCCAGGCGGCACCGCGGCCGCGCCACCCGGCGGTCGCACGGGCGTGCAGGTACGCCGCGTAGACCACCCACGTGACGAACGCGACGGTCTCCTTGGGGTCCCAGCCCCAGAACCTGCCCCACGCGGCCTCCGCCCAGATCGCGCCGCAGATGATGCCCGCGGTGAACAGCGGGAACGCCAGCACCGTCGTCCGGTACGACATGCGGTCGAGCACGTCGGCGGAGGGCAGCTTGGGGAAGCGGCCGGAGTTGCCGTCCTTGAGCAGGTAGAGGATCGACGTCACGCCGGGGATCAGCAGCATGCCGGACGAGATCGAGATCACCGAGACGTGGATCACCAGCCAGTACGACCGCAGCGCCGGCTGGACGGGCGCGGACTCGGCGTACAGCACGGTACCGCCGAGGAACAGCAGGATCAGGATGGGCGGCAGCACGAACACGCCCAGGCGGCGGATCGGGAACTTCGCCATCAGCACGATCCACGTCACCACGGCCGCGAGGCACAGCAGCGACATGTACTCGTACATGTTGCCCCAGGGCGCGCGTCCGGCCGACAGACCACGCATGACCAACGACCCGAGGTGCAGCAACGCACCGAGGACCGTCATCGCGGCACCCATGCGGCCGATGCGCTCCGAGCGGGTCGGCGCGCTCTTCGGCTCGTCGGCGAGCACGCCCGGCGCACCGGCTCCGACCAGCGCCTCCGCCTTGCGCGGGGCACGCGAGAACGCCTGCTCGACCGCGTAGAGCAGGATCGCGAAGAGGTAGACACCCAGTGCGCTGCGGTACAGCCAGTCGCTGTAGGTCGCGAGCGTCTCGTCAACCGGCATCAGGACTTCTCCTCGTTCAGCACCGCGCGGGCCAGCCGCGTGAACTCCTCGCCGTATCCTGCCTGGTCAGTGCGGGCGAGCCCGCCGACCTCGACCAACGTACGCCCGTCGTCGCGGGCTGTCGCACGCACCCACACCCTGCGGCGCTTGACGGTGAGCGAGACCCCGAGGCCGAGGATGATCAGGATGGCGAACACCAGCACGTAACCCTGCGTCGGGTCGTGCGAGACCTGCAAGGACACCCAGTCGTTCACGGCGTCGAACCGCACCTTGGTGCCGTCGTCGAGCGCGATCTCCTCGCCCAGCGCGAGGTTCTTGCGCGCGACCTTCTGCAACCGGCCCTGGTCGACCATCTGCCGGTCGATCGAGAAGATCGACTGGCCGCGGCCGTCGTCCACGCCGAGGTCGCCGCGGTACACGTCGACGGCGACCATCGGGTTGTTCAGAGCCGGGTACTTCGAGTTCAGGATGTTGCCGTGCAGCAACGGCGTCGGCGCCAGCAGGCCCGTCACGGCGATCTGGTTCTTGCGCCGCGTCTCGGAGTCCGTGACGCCCGGCGGGTCGAACTTCGTCGCGCCCTCCGAGGCCAGGGTGACCTGGTCGGTGGGCAGCCACTGGATGCCCTGCGTGCGCTTCTCGCCGTTGGGGAACGTCACCGTGAACGTCGGCGTGTACCCGTGGCCGAGCAGGTAGAGGCGGTCGCCACCGGTGCGCAGCGGGTGGTTGACCCGCAGGTCGTACGGCTTCCACGTGTTCGTCGCGAGGTCCTCGCCCGCCTGGTAGCGGATGTCCGCCCGGTAGCCGACGGGCTGGCCGTTCTCCAGGTACTCGGCGGAGAAGTCGCCGATCTCCACGCAGAACGGCGTGAGGTCCGTGCCGTCGACGCGCAGGCCCGGCCGGAACGAGTCGTAGTTGAAGATGCCGCCGTTGCAGAACTGGCCGCCGTCGGCCTGGACGATGACCTGGCCCTCGTAGCTGAACATCTTGCCCAGCGCGAACGACACCAGCAGGCCCAGCAGCGCGAAGTGGAAGACCAGGTTGCCGGTCTCGCGCAGGTACCCGCGCTCGGCGCTGACCGTGCCCTCGCCGGTGTCCATCCGCCAGCCGCGCATGGCCTTCTTCGCCCGCGCGACCGCCTCTTCCGGCGTCACGTCCAGCTCGGCCTGCACGTGGTGGGGCATGCGCGAGAGATTGCGCGGCGTCAGCACCGGCTTGGCGCGCATCTGCTTGAAGTACTCCCACGTGCGGGGCAGCAGGCACCCGACGAGGGAGGTGAACAGCAGCAGGTAGATCGCGGCGAACCACGGCGTGGCGTAGACCTCGAAGAACCCGAGCTTGAGCAGCAGCTCGCCCCACCAGCCGTGCTCCGCGACGTACTCGTCGACCTTGGCCGCGTTGAGCGAGAGCTGCGGCAGCAGCGCGCCGGGCATCGCGGCGAGCGCGAGCAGGAACAGCAGGGTGAGCGCGGTCCTCATCGAGGTGAGGCCGCGCCACGTGTTGCGGAGGAAGGCGGTCACTAGAGCGGCAACTCCACTACGTCGACGAACGAGTAGCGCAGCCAGCCCACGAACTCGGCCCACAGCCCGGTGACCAGGGCGACGCCCACGAGGATCAGCAGCACGCCACCGAAGACCTGCACCTGCCGCGCGTGCGAGCGCAGCCACTTCGTGACGCCCAGCGCCCACCGCGCCCCGAGGGCGAGCACCACGAACGGCAACCCGAGCCCGAGGCAGTAGGCGAGCACGAGCACGGCCCCGCGCGCGGTCGAGGACCCGATCTCCGTGCTCCGCGCGACGGCGAGCACCCCGGCGAGCGTCGGGCCGAGGCACGGCGTCCACCCGAGCGCGAACACGGCCCCGAGCAGCGGCGCCCCGAAGAGCCCTGCCCCTGGCCTGGTGTGGAACCGCACGTCCCGCTGCAGCGCCGGCACGAGCCCGAGGAACACCAGCCCCATCAGGATCGTGACCACGCCACCGATGCGCTGGAACAGCTCGGCGTTGAGCAGCAACGCGTCCGTGGCCCCGAGGATCGTCATCGAGGCCAGCGCGAAGACGACCGTGAACCCGAGCACGAACAGCAGCGAGGCACCGGCCACCCGCCACCGCCCGGCCTTGGCCGGTTCGTCCGCCTCCACCCGCGGCGCCTCGGCACCGACCAGCCCGGCGAGGTACGCCAGGTAGCCGGGGACGAGCGGCACGACGCAGGGCGAGGCGAAGGAGATGAACCCGGCGAGCAGAGCGACCCCGGTGGCCAGCAGCAACGGCCCGGAGATCGCCAGATCGGTGGGGTTCACACACCTCAGGGTAGGTAGTTGCCCAGATCACGCGACGACCGGTGTCCCTTTGCGCCCCGGTCCCGGCTGGGCCGGAAGTGCCGACAATTGCCGCTTGTGGGTGACATCACTGTTGCTTAGCGTCAGCACATGCACCGTTCCCGGTTGATCCTCCCGACGCTGACCGTCACGGCGCTGGCCCTCTTCGCGCAGGTACCGGCCGGTGGCGCCGCTCCGGCCGTGGAATGGCGGGAGGTCTTCCACGAGGACGGCTCCATCACCCAGACCCTCACCCCGAAGGCGCCCGCCGAGGAGCCGGCGGACCTGCGCGCCCTCGCCGCGGCCGAGGTCGTCCCCGTCCAGGTGACCGGCGACTCGGCGGACCGCTACGACCTGGTCTTCGTCGGCGACGGCTACACGGGCGAGGACCTGGAGACCTACGCCGCCAACGTGAAGAGCAAGTGGGAGGAGCTCTCGGCCGTGGAGCCGTTCGCCTCCTACAAGGAGTACTTCAACGTCTGGCAGGTCAACGTCCTGTCGAACGAGTCCGGTGTGGACCACGACCCGACCAAGGGCCTGCTCAAGGACACCGCGCTGGACATGGGCTTCTGGTGCCAGGGCCGGGACGCGAACACCGAGCGCCTCCTGTGCGTGAACGAGACCAGGGCGAAGGAGTACGCGGCGCTCGCCCCGCAGGCCGACCAGGTGATCGCCCTCGGCAACACCGCCAAGTACGGCGGCGCCGGCGGCTCCGTGGCCACCGCCTCCGGCTCCAACGCCCAGGCCGGCCAGATCGCGGTCCACGAGCTGGGCCACTCCATCGGCGGCCTGGCCGACGAGTACGACTACCCGTACGTCACCTACACCGGCGCGGAACCGCGCGAGTTCAACGTGACCAAGGACCCGACCGGCGCGAAGTGGGGCGAGTACCTGGGCCAGCCGTCCCCGGACGGTGGCGTGGTCGCGCCCGTCGAGGGCGCCCGGTACTACAAGAGCGGCCTCTACCGCCCGACCGGCAACTCGATCATGCGCACCCTGGGCAAGGAGTTCAACTCGATCGGGCGGGACGCGATGGTCAAGGCCTTCAAGGCCAAGATCCCCTCGCTGAGCACCCCGCCGGCACCGCCCGCCGACCGCTGACCGCTGACCGCTGACCGGCACGCGGGGGCCCCGCGTTTCCCTGGAGGAAACGCGGGGCCCCCGCGTGGCTCGGGGAACCACCCGAGTGGGTTATTCCTTGGCCAGTTCGTCCACCACGGACTGCAGGTCCGAAGCCAGCACCGGCACCAGGAACACCGCCGCCACCTTGTGCTCCTTGTCCACGATGAACGTCGACGGCACGGTGTTCGCCGGAAGCCCCTTGAAGACGTTGATGAAGCTCCGCGACGAAGCGTCGTAGATGGACGGGTAGGTCAGCGACCGGTCCCGCATGAAGTCGCGGGGATGGTCCTTGGAGGTCTCCTTGACGTCCACGCCGAGCACCTGGGTGCCGGCGTCGAAGACCTTCTGCATCTCCGGGGCCTCGGTGCGGCAGGGCCCGCACCAGGCGCCCCAGATGTTGACGACGACGGGCTTGCCCGCGTAGTCGGACAGGCGGACCGTCTTGCCGTCCTCCATGAGCGACTCGCCCTCGAGCCCCTTGAGCTCCTTGCGCTCCGCGCCGGCGTACCGGATCTTCACCTGCCCGCCGGGCGCGACGAGGTAGAACTCGCCGGCCCCGATCTGGGCGGCGTCCTTGCCGACGCTGCAGCCGGAGACCAGCAGCAGCAGGACGAGGAGCCGTTTCATGCCCCGGTCACCCTGGGGTTGGTGGCGCCGACCGGTTCCGAGTACGAGATCCGGACGAGCTGCTCCCCCTCGAAGACCAGGGAGGTCAGCGAGGCGAGCGAGCACTCGCGGCGGCGCGGGTCGTGCCACATCCGCTTGCCCTCCAGGAACCGCCGCACGGTCCAGATGGGGAGCTGGTGCGACACGCAGACGGCCTCGTGCCCCTCGGCGGCGGCGCGGGCCTTCTGCACGGCCGCCAGCATCCGGTGGGCGATCTCGATGTACGGCTCGCCCCAGGAGGGCCGGAACGGGTTGACGAGCTTCGGCCAGTGCTGGGGCGAGCGCAGCGCGCCGTCGCCGACCGACACCTTCAACCCCTCGAACTGGTTGTCCGCCTCGATCAACCGCTCGTCCGTGGCCAGTTCGAGCCGGTGCGAGTCGGCGATCGGGGCCGCGGTCTGCTGAGCGCGGTCCAGTGGCGACGCGACGACGTGCGCGATGTCGTGGTCGGCCAGCGACTCGGCCACGGTCAGGGCCTGCTTCTGCCCGCGCTCGGACAGCCGGAAACCGGGGATGCGGCCGTACAGGACGCCGGTCGGGTTGTGCACCTCACCGTGGCGCAGCAGGTGGACGACGGTGCGGGTCACTGGCGGGCCTCCTTGGCGGCGCGGGCCGCGTGCGGCAGCGCTTCGGCGATCACGTCGAACTCCTCTTCACCCATCGCGGCGTTCACGAACCACGCCTCGAAGGCCGACGGCGGGGCGTAGACGCCCCGTTCCAGCAGAGCGTGGAAGAACGGCGGGAAGCGCCACGTCTCGCACGCCTGCGCACCCGCGTAGTCCTTCACCTCCGAAGAACCGAAGAACACGCTCACCAGGTTCCCGGCGAACTGCACGCGGTGCTCGACGCCCGCCTCGGTCAGGGCGGAGGTGAACAGCGCGCCCAGCCGCGTGGCGTTGCGGTTCAGGGCCGTGTAGACGTCGTCGTCGGCCGCGCGCAGGGTCGCGAGACCCGCGGCGACGGCGACGGGGTTCCCGGAGAGCGTGCCGGCCTGGTAGACGGGGCCGGAGGGCGCGAGCCTGGCCATGACGTCCTCGCGGCCGCCGAACGCCGCCGCGGGCAGGCCGCCGGACATGACCTTGCCGAACGTGTAGAGGTCGCCGCGCACGCGCTCCAGGCCGAACCAGCCCGCGCGCGAGACGCGGAAGCCGGTCATGACCTCGTCCATGATCAGCAACGCGCCGTCGGCGTCGCAGATCTCGCGGAGCGTCGCGTTGAACTCGGGCAGCGGCGCGACCGCGCCCATGTTGCCCGCCGCGGCCTCGGTGATGACGCAGGCGATCTCGCCGGGGTTCTCCGCGAACGCCGCCCGCACGGCCTCGACGTCGTTGTAGGGCAGCACGATCGTGTCCGCGGCCTGCGCGCCCGTGACGCCGGGCGAGGTCGGCAGGCCCAGCGTCGCGACGCCGGAGCCCGCCTGGGCCAGCAGCGCGTCGACGTGGCCGTGGTAGCAGCCGGCGAACTTGATGATCTTGCGGCGCTCGGTGAAGCCGCGGGCGAGGCGGATCGCGCTCATCGTGGCCTCGGTGCCGGAGTTGACCAGGCGGACCCGGCGGACCGGCTCGACGCGGTCGACCAGCTCGGCCGCGAGCTCGATCTCGCCCTCGGTCGGCGTGCCGAACGACAGACCGGACGCGGCCGCCTTCTGCACGGCCTCGACCACGGCCGGGTGCGCGTGCCCGAGGATCATCGGACCCCACGAGGCCACCAGGTCGACGTACCGGTTGCCGTCCGCGTCCCACAGGTGCGGGCCCTCGCCGCGCACCATGAAGCGCGGGGTGCCGCCGACGGAGTGGAACGCCCGCACCGGAGAGTTGACCCCGCCGGGGGTCAGCGTCGACGCGCGCTCGAACAGGGCCTGGGATCGACTCGCAGTCACGTACCCCAGTCTCACATGTCGGCTTCGGCGGCCTTCTGCGGCCGGGTGCGCGCGGCCAGCACGACCTGCCGCACCGCGTCGAGCACGAGGACCACGGCCAGCGTGAGCGCCGCGGTGGCGGTGCCGAGCCAGTTGCCGTGGTAGCGCGTGGAGACCAGCGGCTCGCGGCCCTCGACCGGGTAGCTGAGCTGCACGACACCGCGGTTCCAGCACCACACCGCGGCGACCACGAGCAGGACGATCGCGACGGCCTCCGCGGCGGCGATGAGCCACCGCTTGGGCTGGTGCAGCCCCTGGCCGTCCGCCGGCGCCTCGGCGGGCTCGTCGTCCACCACGGTCTCCGGCTCGGTAGCGGCCTCTGTCACGCCGCTCAGCCTCTCACGACCCGCCGCAGGGCCGCGAGGAAGGCTTCCGGATCACGGGCCCAGCCCAGCACCACCGTGCCGTCGAGCAGCCGCAGCGGCACGGCCGTCGCGCCCTTCGGCACCGACCAGCCGCCGCCGAGCACCCGCGCGCCGGCCGGCGCGCCCACGTCGCGGACGGCCTCGATCATCGCGACCGGCAGCTTCTCCCGCCCGAACTGGGCCTCCTCGGCCGTCAGCACGACGCTGCCGGTCTTCACCCTGCCGTACACCCACAGCACCGCGCCGAGCGTCAGCCCGAGTCCCACGATCGTCCACAGCGCCACGGAGGCCGGTCCGGTGACGAGTTCGACCAGGTAACCGGCGACCGCGAACGCGGGCCCCCACAGCAGCGGCCACCAGCTGCTGCCGGACTCGCGGTACAGCACTACCGCACGAACCTGTTCGACGCGGGGAGGAACTGCAGCACCACGGCCGCGACCGTCAGCCCGATGACGACGACGCTGATCGTCACGGCCGGTTGCCACACCTGCGCCGCCAGTGCGATGACCAGGATCGCGGTCATCGACAGGAAGCCGAGCACGGCGAGGATGGTGAGCAGGATCCGCGCCCAGTTCTGCCCGTTGCGCAGCACGATCGCGAACGCGACGTACGGCGCGGCGGCCACGAGCATGGCGAAGCCGAACATCAACGCCATGACCCGGACGCCCAGCTCCCCCGCCTGGCGGTCCTCGTCGGTGACGATCGCACCGTCCTGGTCGAGGAAGTACTCGGTGTTGGTCAGCAGCATCACCGGAACCACCGCCACGGACAGCACAGCGGCCGCGATCCAGATCCACATCGCGGCGGTGATCGTCGGCGGTCGCGGCGGCGCGAGCTCCTGCGGCGGCACCGGCGCGAGCGGCGCCATCGAGAAGCTCGCCTGCCCGACGTGGCTCACCTGGTAGTGGCCACCGGTGTCCGGCGGCACCGGGTAGGGCCCCGGCGGGTTCTGCCACCCGGCGCCGGCGTCCGGGTTCGACCAGGGGTTCTGCGGCTGGGTCACTTCTCACGCACCTCCGCCACCCACTGTGCCGCAGCCGACTGCCACGTGAAGACGATCGCGACGCAGATGAGCAGCAACGTGACCAGGGTCGCCGGGCTGGTGCCGACGATCAGCAGCCAAAGCATGTGCGCGATGGCGACGAACGACACGGCGACGCGCGCCCAGTTCTTCCTGCGCAGGAAGTTGCGGGTCAGCCAGCCGTAGAGCGCCGCGAAGAGCACGCCGACGACGGTGAGCGCCACCAGGAAGTTCGTGACGTCGCCGGACGGCCTGCCGCTCATCCGCTCGATCTCACCGCGCTGGAACCACAGGCCGATGGTGGTGAACAGGACGAAGACCGCTATCGCGAGCCACAGGCCGACCGCGACGCGGACCGGCTTCGGAGCGTCGTTCACGGCGTCTGCTCGCGTTCGGCCAGGTAGTCGCTCGACTGCCGGAAGTAGAACAGCACCAGGCCCGCGACGGCGACCAGGGCCGCCACCACGCCGAGCGTGTTCGTGATCAGCTGGAAGAACAGGCCGATCAGCAGCGTGATCATCAGACCGGTGCGGCTCTTCCTGACGCCCGACCGCACCTTGCCCGCGAACCACACCGCGAGCGCGGCGAGCACGACCGTCACGACGAGCGAGACGATCAGCAGGCCGTTGACCGTCGAGGCGATCATGTCCGGCGTGATCTTCTGGTCCCTGTTGCCCTGGACGGCGGCGTCGACCAGCGGCTGCTTGTTGAGCAGCACGTACAACGCGGCCAGCACGCCCAGCGCCGCACCCGCCACGACGAGCCAGTAGCCCGTGGTGACGGTGCCGGGAGTGCCCGGTCCCTTCGGAGGTGTCACGCTCGAAACCTAGGACCGCGGGGAAGCGCTGTCCACCGTGACGCGCGTCCTGAAGTGCGCGGACGCCCGGTGCATCAGCACGATGGCGGACGCGTCCAGCGCCGTGGTGACGACGGTGACGACCAGGTCGACCGGCCGCAGCTGCACGCCGAGCGCCGCGGCGGTCCCGCTGCTCCACGCGACCAGCCGGAACAGTCCGAACGCGATGGACGCGCCGCCGAGGACCGTCAGCACGACCCTGGCCCAGCCGCGCCCGCGCGCCATCGTGTTCGCCAGCCGCGTGTACGCGAGCAGGATCGCCGTCGCGACGAGCAGTCCGAAGAGGATTCCGCCGTCGACGCCCGCGTCGATCTGGTCCTGCCCGAGCGCCGGGTTCTGCCTGCGCGCCTCGGCCACGAGCGTCTCGCGGTCGAAGAGCTGCGACACGAACCGCGCCATGCCGACGCCCGCACTGGCGATCCACAGCCAGCGCGCGACGTCGGCGAGCTTGGGGACGGGAGTGCCTACCGGTCGAGCCACCGGGCGGCTTCCACGGCCCAGTAGGTGAGCACGATGTCCGCGCCCGCGCGCCTGATGGACGTGAGCGACTCGAGGACGGAGCGCTCGCGGTCGATCCAGCCGTTCGCGGCGGCGGCCTCGATCATCGCGTACTCGCCGGAGATCTGGTACGCCGCAACGGGAACGTCCGAGACCTCGGCGACGGACCGCAGCACGTCGAGGTACAGCAGCGCCGGCTTGACCATGACCATGTCCGCGCCCTCGGCGAGGTCGAGCTGCACCTCGCGGATCGCCTCACGGGCGTTCGCCGGGTCCTGCTGGTAGGTCTTGCGGTCGCCGGAGAGCTGCGACTCCACGGCGTCACGGAAGGGGCCGTAGAACGCCGACGCGTACTTGGCCGAGTACGCGAGGACACCGGTGCCGGTGAGGCCGGCGGCGTCCAGGGCGTTGCGGATGAAGGCGATCTGGCCGTCCATCATGCCGCTGGGACCCACGACGTGCGCACCGGCGCGTGCCTGCGCCACGGCCATCTCGCCGTAGACCTCAAGGGTCGCGTCGTTGTCCACCGTGCCGTCGGCGGCGAGCACGCCGCAGTGGCCGTGGTCGGTGAACTCGTCGAGGCAGCAGTCCGACATCAGGACGGTGCTGTCGCCGAGCTCCGAGCGGAGATCGGCCAGGGCGGCGTTGAGGATGCCGTCCGGGTCGGTCGCGCCGGAGCCGACGGCGTCGCGCTCGGCGGGGACGCCGAACAGCATGATGCCGCCGACACCCGCCTGCACGGCCTCGACCGCGGCTTTGCGCAGCGAGTCGCGCGTGTGCTGGAGAACGCCGGGCATGCTGGCGATCTCGGCGGGCTCGGCCAGGCCTTCCTTGACGAACATCGGCAGCACGAGCTGCCGGGGCCGAACCTCGGTCTCGGACACGAGGCGGCGCATGGCGGGCGTCGTGCGCAGACGCCGAGGCCGGTGCAGTGGGTACATCTCAAACTCCTGTGGAGCCTTCCAGAGGGCCGGCCTCCAGGTCGGCTCTCACCGGGTGCGCGATTTCGCGTCGGTCATCCGGTCACCCATTTTCCTCGATTTCGGCGAAGCCCAAATCGAGGAAAATGAGTCGGCCGGATGACCGACTTCAAGGCGAAATCGCCGCCGCGCCGGAGGCGCGGCCATCAAACACAGCGGCCAAAATCACGACCTGCGCAGGCGCTTGGTCTTGCGCGGCGGAGGCAGCGCTCCCTCGGCGCGCAACCGGGCTGCGTGCGCGGCCAGCGCGTCGACCAGCGCGGGCACGTTCGCCTCCTCGGGCTGCACGTCGACCCGGAGGCCGAACTCCCGCGCCGTCTCGGCGGTCTGCGGGCCGATGCACGCCACCAGCGTGCGGGCGTGCGGCTTGCCCGCGATGCCGACCAGGTTCCGCACGGTCGACGACGAGGTGAAGCACACCGCGTCGAAGCCACCGGACTTGATCATCTCGCGGGTGTCGGCGGGCGGCGGGGCCGCACGCACGGTGCGGTACGCCGTCACGTCGTCGATCTCCCAGCCACGTTCGCGCAGGCCGGCGGCCAGCGTCTCGGTGGCGATGTCGGCCCGCGGCAGCAGCACGCGGTCGACCGGGTCGAGGATGTCGTCGTAGGGCGGGAAGTCGTTGAGGAGACCCTCGCTCGACTGCTCACCGGACGGCACGAGCTCGGGGATGATGCCGAACGAGCGCACCTTCGCGGCCGTGGCCTCGCCGACGCAGGCGATCTTCACGCCGGAGAACGCGCGGGCGTCCAAGCCGAACTCGCGGAACTTCTCCCACACCGCGCGGACGGCGTTGGTCGAGGTGAAGACGACCCACTGGTAGCGGCCGTCGACGAGCCCCTTGACCGAGCGCTCCATCTGCGCGGGGCTGCGGGGCGGCTCCACGGAGATGGTCGGCACCTCGACGGCGATGGCGCCGTGCGAGTGCAGGCGCTCGCTCATCGCGCCCGCCTGCTCCTTGGTCCTCGGCACCAGCACGCGCCAGCCGTACAGCGCCCGCGACTCCCACCAGGAGAGCTTCGAGCGAGCGGCGGCGGCCGCGCCGACCGTGACGACCAGCGGGCCGTTCAGCTCACCGGCGTCCGCGGCGACCGAGGCCAGCGTGGTGTCGATGGTGCGCTGCTGGAAACCGGTGCCCTCGGCGGTCACGGCGACCGGTGTCTGCGGCGCGAGGCCGTTCTCCACCAGGTTCGACGCGGCCTCGGCGAGGTGCGAGCCGGTCGCGTGCAGCACGAGCGTGCCGGGCGAGGCGGCGAGGCCTGCCCAGTCGCTCACCGCGCGCACGTCGACCTCGGTGTGCACGCCGCCGAGCGCGACACCGGCGTAGGCCGGGACCGCGGTTCCGGCCGGCACGCCGGGGACGACGTCGAACGGGATCGTCGACTTCGCGACGGCCTGCGCTTCCTTCACCACCGAGTCGAGCGTGAGCGGGTCACCCGCGACGAGGCGGACGACGGTGGCACCGTTGCGCGCCTCGTTCACCAGGTCCTTGGCCACGTCGGCGGACTCACCGACAGCGGGGCGGACCTCGACTCCCTCGGCCACGGTCGCGAGGACGTCCGCGGGGACGTCCGGGTCGGTCACCACGAGCTCCGCACGGGTGAGCAAGTCGTGGGCCCGGACCGTGAGCAGCCCGGTGTCGCCTGGGCCGGAGCCCACGAAGGCGATGCGTCCGGGGGTCTTGCGTGCGCGGGTCATCAGGGCACTCCCCATCGATTACGCCTCTGGGCCGCTCAGCACGGCGGCCCCGAGGTCGAGCAACTCGGCGGCCAGCGCACGGCCGAGTCCCTCAGCTTCGGTCAAGTCACCGGTGGCGGACGCGCGGAGGAGATCGTTCTCCGGCGTCGCTGCGACCCCGCGCAGGGAAAGTCGGTACACGACCTTGCCCTCGTCGTCGAGGTCTTCCACCACATCGGCCAGCGCGCCGACCGGCGCGCTGCAGCCCGCCTCGAGCGCGGCCAGCATGGCGCGCTCCGCGGTCACAGCGGCCCGGCTGGCCGTGTCGTCCAAAGTGGACTGGATCAGGTGCTCGGCATCGACGTCGTCGATCCGGCACTCGACTGCCAACGCGCCCTGGGCGGGCGCGGGAAGCATCTGGATGGGCTCCAGGTTCTCGGTGATCTCGTTCGTGCGGCCGAGGCGTGCGATGCCGGCGCGGGCCAGCACCACCGCGTCGAGCTCACCGCCCCTGACCTTGCCGATGCGGGTGTCCACGTTGCCGCGCAGCGGCACGACGTCCAGCCCGAGGCCCAGGGCCTCCAGCTGAGCGGCGCGGCGCGGCGAACCGGTGCCCACGGTGGACCCCGGCGGCAGCTCGCCGAGCGTGAGGCCGTCGCGCGCCACCAGGGCGTCGCGCGGGTCCTCGCGGCGCGGGACGGCCGCGATCACCAGACGCGGGTCCGGCGCGGTCGGCAGGTCCTTGTAGGAGTGGACGGCGACGTCGATCTCGCCGTTCGCGAGCGCGTCGCGCAGCGCGGACGTGAACACGCCGATGCCGATCTGGGCGATGGGCGCGTCGGACAGGTCACCCGGCGTCTTGACGACGACGATCTCGACCTGTGCGCCGGCAGCCTTGAGCGCCTCGGCCACGGTCCCCGTCTGGGCGAGCGCCAGCGCGCTGCCTCGGGTACCGATCCGTAGGGTGCGGGTCACCGCGTTTCACCATCCACAGAAGACTTGGTCTGGCTGACGGCCCCAGGCGACTGGGGGTCGAGCCCGAACAGTTCGCGGAGAGCCTCCGCGTAGCCGGTACCACCCGGTGAGGACGCGAGCTCCTTCACCCGGACGGTCGGCGTGTGCAGGAGCTTGTCTACAACGCGACGCACCGTCTTGGCCAATTCACCGCGTGTCGCGGCGTCCAGTTCGGGAAGTCGCGAATCAAGGCGGAGCAGTTCGGCGTCGACCACCTCGGCCGCCCGCTTGCGCAGGGCCGTGACGGTGGGCGTGACCTCGGCGGAGCGCTGGCTCGCGAGGTAGGACCTGACCTCGTCGGCGACGAGCTGGGCCGCCATGCGGGCGTCCTGCCCGGCCGGCGCGTCGGAGAGGCGCCGCTGCAGCGTTTCCAGGTCCACCACACGAACGTTCGGCAGCGCGGCCGCGGCCGGGTCGACGTCCTTGGGCAGGCCGAGGTCGCACACGACCAGCGGGCGCGACCTCTTGCCGATCATGTCCGCGCGCACGACCGTGTCGACCGACCCGGTGCACGCGAAGACGATGTCCGCGAGGTCGATCTCGACCGCCAGCGCGGAGAGGTCGACGGCCGTCGCGGGGACGCCGTCGGCCTTGAGCGACGTGGCGAGACGCACACCGTTGGCCTGCGTCCGGTTGGCGATGACGACCTCGCCGACGCCCGCCCGGCGCAGGTGCGCGGCGGCCAGGCCGCCCATGGCGCCCGCGCCGACGAGCAGCGCGCGCTTGCCCACGAGGGTGCCCAGCTCGGCCTCGGCGTCACCGAGGGCCTCGGACACGACCGAGGCGCCCGCGTGGTCGATGCCGGTCTCGGCGTGCACGCGCTTGCCGACGCGCAGGGCGTTCTGGGTGAGCTCGTGGACGGTCTTGCCGACGGTGCCCGCCTCGTCCGCCGCCGCGTACGCGCCGCGCAGCTGGCCGAGGATCTGGGACTCGCCGACGACCATCGAGTCGAGGCCCGCCGCGACGGAGAACAGGTGCTCGACGGCGGCGGCGGCGTAGTGCACGTAGAAGTGCTCGTAGAGCGACTGCGGGTCGACCTGGGCGTGCTGCGCGAGCACGTCGACGACCTCGGACATGCCGCCGTGGAACGACTCGACGACGGCGTAGACCTCGACCCGGTTGCAGGTCGACAGGACCATCGCCTCGGAGACGCTGGGAGCGGCGAGGAGCTGACCGAGGACCTTGGCCTGGTCCGGCTCGGCCACGGTGACGCGTTCCAGGACCGGGACTGGTGCGGTGCGGTGCGACAGACCGACTACGAGCACGCTCATGCACTCACCACGTCCGCCGGAGCCGCCTGGCTCACGCTCACGGGCGAATCACCATCCCGTCCACACCGAGTCCGTTGTTGCCTGCCGAGTCGATCCCCGCCGAGACGCCGGCAGCCTCGTCCGCACGCCGAGCGACGTGGAACGACAGGATCTGCATCTCGACCGCCAAGTCAACCTTGCGCACCTCGACGTTGTCTGGAACCTGGAGGACAACTGGTGCGAAGTTCAGAATGCACTGGACGCCCGCAGATACCAAACGGTCGCAAACCGACTGGGCGGCGGGCGGCGGCGTCGCGATGACGCCGATCGACACCTCGCGTTCGAGGCAGACCTCGGTGATCTCGTCGATGTGGTTGACGGGAATGCCCCCAACAGGGATTCCGATGAGATCGGGGTCCACGTCGAAGAGGGCGGTGACCGGGAACCCGCGGCCGGGGAACCCGCCGTAGTTCGCGAGAGCGTGACCAAGGTTACCGATGCCCACGACGGCCACGGAGTGGCTGCGGGTGAGGCCGAGGATGCGCTCGATGTGGCTCACGAGGACCTCGACGTCGTACCCGACGCCCCTCGTGCCGTACGAGCCGATGTAGCTCAGGTCCTTGCGGAGCTTGGCGGCGTTGACGCCGGCGGCCTGGCTGAGCTCCTCGCTGGAGACGGCCGTCACGCCCTGGTCGGACATGCCGGACAGCACACGCAGGTACACGGCGAGCCTGGCCACCGCCGCCTCCGGGATCGCACGGGCGCGCTCCCTGTCGGCAGGCTCCACAGGGGTGGTGGTCGTCTCACCTTCGCCCCGCTGTGATGCCACGCTCTCCGACCTCCGGGTGTGCTCCACCGCAGGGATCCGCGGCGTTGGTGATGAGCACACCGTACCGCTTGTGAACGCATGCACAAAGTCGGCCGAACAGCGTCACAGCGCTGGTCACAGGGCGTGACCAGCGCCGGAGCAGTTGTTGATCTCTACGGAGTGAGCGCCTCACCGATCACGGACACCCGTCGCGTCCCCGCTCGGGACGTCCCTGCCCGCGGTCACGGCGGACCGGGTGCCGGTCCTACTCGACCGTGAAGGAGACCGAGTGCCAGCCGGTCGCACCGTCGGGAACCGGCTCCAGCCGGGCCTGGTCCTGGGTCTGGCCGCCCTTGTCGGTGGCGCGGCACTCGACGGTGTGGCCGCCGGGCCGGAGGTCGAGCTCGAGGCGCCACATCCGCCACGTGCTGTCGCTGACGTCGGCGCCCAGCTCGGCCTGCTGCCAGGGACCCCCGTCGACCCTCACCTCGACCTCGGCGACACCCCTCGGCTGCGCCCACGCCGTTCCCGCGACCACGGTCCGGCCCTGGACCTTGCCGAGGCGCTTCGGGCGGTCGATCCGCGACATCGTCTTGATCGGAGCCCTGGTGGCCCAGCCGCGCGGGATCCAGTAGCCCTGGTCCTCCGCGAACGTGGTGACGTTCAGGTCGGTCACCCACTTGGTCGCCGAGACGTAGCCGTACAGGCCCGGCACCACGAGCCGCGCCGGGAACCCGTGCTCGGCCGGGAGGGGTTCGCCGTTCATGCCGATCGCGATCAGGCCGCGCTCCAGGACGTGGTCGAGCGGGCTGCCGGCGGTGAACCCGTCGTCGCTCGTGCTGAAGAGCTGGTCAGCGCCCGCCCGCACGCCGGCCTCCCGCAGGACGTCGCCGATCCGGATGCCGACGAAGTTCGCGGTGGAGACGTACGGGCCGCCCACCTCGTTGGAGACGCAGGTCAGGGTGATGGTCTCCTCCACCAGGTCCCGGCCGCGGATCTCCTCGAAGGTCAGGACGGTGGGACGGCCTACCATGCCGTGCACCCTCAGCGCCCACTCCTCCGCCCGGAGCCTGGGGACGCTCAGCGCCGTGTCGATCCGGTAGAAGTCCTCGCCGCTGGTGATGAAGCTGGGCGTCCCGTCCTTGACGAAGTCGGCGCCGAGCGGGATCTCCGGCGCCCTGGTCGCCGGGGTGAGCGCGCCGATGGCCCTCCGCGACCCCTCCACGTCCGTCCGGTCGCCCAGGAACTGGCCCGCGACGCCCGCCGCCGCGGCCAGGCCCGCCGTGACCAGGAAGTCGCGCCTGGAGCTGTTCTCCCGCCCGGCCTCGTCCCGCTGGGCCGCGCGGTGCAGGTAGCGGAAGGCGTACAGGCCGGCGGCGAGGCTGGCCAGCGGGGCGAGGACGCTGAGCTGGCCGACGTCCGGCCTGGTCAGGACCGCGGCGATGCCGACGACGCCGAGCGCGACGACCACGACCGATCCCGGGGTGGGGCTGTTCCTGCTGACCAGGCCCGCCGCGACGGCGACGGCCGCCAGCACCACCGCCATGCCGGCCAGCAGGACCGCCTTGTCGTAGGTGCCGAAGGTGGTCACCGCGAAGTCCTTCAGCCAGGCCGGGGTCAGGTCGATCGCGGCGTTGCCCACCGCCAGGTACGGGGAGGCGCTCAGGCCGGTGAAGGCGGCGACCAGGTGACCTGCCGCCAGTGCGGCCAGCAGGGCCAGGAGTCCGGTCAGGGCGGCCTTCTTCGGCTTCATGCCCCCATTCGACACCTGATCGGGGGTGGTTCGCTCCGGTTGCCCTGGGATGTAAGGGGGCGGTAATCAACCCGGGGTGATGTCCGCGGGTTGATGGCACGCCAACCGGTTCGGGCGTGTCCGGGGTGCGGCGGGTGCCGGGTGGGCTATTTGACGCGGCGTCGGTACGCCATCGTCGCTGCTACCGCTCCTGCCACGGCACCGGCGCCCAGGATCGACGGGACGCCGATCTTCACGGCCTTGCGGCCGGTGCGGAAGTCGCGGATCTCCCAGCCCTTGCGGCGGGAGATCTCGCGCAGTTGCGAGTCCGGGTTCACGGCCACAGCCGTGCCCACCACCGAGAGCATCGGGACGTCGTTGGAGGAGTCCGAGTAGGCCGTGCAGCGGCGGAGGTCCAGGCCCTCCTTGGCGGCCAGGGAGCGGACTGCCTGCGCCTTGGCCTTGCCGTGCAGGAGGTCGCCCACCAGGCGGCCCGTGTAGACGCCGTCCTCGGACTCCGAGACCGTGCCCAGGGCTCCGGTCAGGCCCAGGCGGCGGGCGATGATGCCGGCCAGTTCCACCGGGGTGGCGGTGACCAGCCAGACCCGCTGGCCCGCGTCCAGGTGCATCTGGGCCAGGGCCTGGGTGCCCTTCCAGATGCGGTCGGCCATCAGTTCGTCGTAGATCTCCTCGCCCAGGGAGACCAGTTCGGCGACGCTGCGGCCCGCCACGAAGGAGAGGGCCTGTTCGCGGGAGGCCTTGACCGAGGCCGGGTCCTCGCGGCCGCCCACGCGGAACTTGAGCTGCTGCCAGACGAAACCCGCCAGGTCGGACGAGGAGAAGTACTTGCGGGCGGCCAGGCCCCTGGCGAAGTGGAAGATCGACGCGCCCATCATCATCGTGTTGTCCACGTCGAAGAAGGCGGCCGCGGTGAGGTCCGTGGGCACGGACAGGGACGCGTCGAGCTCCGGCGCCAACGCGGCGGCCTGGACCGCCGCCTCTGCCGATGCCTCGCCGGCTAGTTCGGCCAGCCGGTCGCTCTCCACGTCACGCTTGCCTGCCATGTCACAAGCCTAGCGATCAGGTTCGCTGGAACACGCTCGACTCAGCCGAAGCTGATGCCGGGGAGCAGCGGGAGCGAGATGCTCGGCAGCGGCAGTGGCAGGGGGATCGTGATCCCCGGCTTGCCCGAGGCCGGCGGGGTCGAAACACCCGGTCGCGACGCCGGGGGCGCGGACGTGCCGGGCACCGCCGACTGGGTGGGCTGCACCGGCGGTGCCGCCGAACCCGGCGGCACGGGCAGGCCCGGCGGCACCGGCTGGACCGGCGTGGGTTCGCGGCCGGTGGAGGGGGTCGGGTCCGGCACCACCGAGGCGCACCGGTCCTTCGCCGGGAGCGGGCCGAGGGTGTCGGAGGAGCCGCTGGTCACGGCGTCGCAGCCAGCGCGGGCGGCCAGGTCGTGGGCGCGCTGGGCGATGCTCGCGAGCAGCCACATCGTCGTGTCGGCGTGCTTGCCCGCGTCTTCGGCCAGGCGGGGGCGCAGGGTGCCGAGCTTCTCGTACTGGTCGAGCGCCCAGTCGCGCAGGGCGGGCAGGGCGGTCTCGTCGGACGCGGTCGCGAACGTGGTGAGCTGGCGGGCGCCCTCCACCGCGTCGGCGTCGAGGTCGGCGAGGGCGGTGAGCTGGGCGGACGAGTCGGAGGCGCGGTCGGCGAGGGTCTCCATCTCGGTGACCCTGGACGCGGCGAACTCCAGGTGCTTCAACGCGCGGGACTCGTCGTCGAAGGTCAGGCCCAGCGAGGCGCTTTCGGTGGTGCGCTTGACGCCGTAGAGCGGGTCTCCCGGGAGCGCGTCACGGCTGAGCAGCACGCTCATGCCACCCAGTGACATCAGCAGGCAGAGGACCGCGGCCGCTGCGACCGCCACCCTGGCGCGCGCTCCCACGCGTCTTACCGACGCGAGCACCAGCGGCTTCTCCGGCGGGGGCGCGGTGAGGACGCGTCGTTTCATCCGTTCGCGCGTCTCGGCGTCCGGGCCGACGTCCACCCGCCGGAGCAGCTCGACGATCGCGAGGTCCTCAGCGAAGTCGTCGCCGCCCACCGGCTGAGGGCCGCCTTCAACGGCACGGGCGAATCGCTCGTGCTCCGTGTGCCGCCACCGCGGTGTTCTTCCCTTGCCGTCCATCTCAGCCCGAGTAACGAAATTGATCTTTTTGGGTTACGCCCCCGCGGTCACGATCACCGCAACCAGGACGGGAGGATCTGCGCGAGCCGCCGGACGGCCCGGTGTTGCAACGCCTTCACGGCGCCCTCGTTGCGGTCCATGAGCTGGGCGACCTCGGAGACCGACTTGCCCTCGATGAACCTCAGCACGATGCACTCGCGTTGGTCATCACCCAACTGGGAGACGCAGCGGAGCAGCTCCGCGTTGGTCGCCTCCGTCATGACCTCCTGCTCGGGGCCGCTCGTCTCCTCGCGGTTGTCCTGCAGCTCGGCGGTCGTGACCTCCAGCCGGTAGCGGCTGGACTTCACGTGGTCGAACACGATGTTGCGGGCGATCGTCACGAACCACGCCCCGACGTCGCGGCCCTGGTAGCTGACCGAACCGATGCTCCGCAACGCGCGCAGGAACGTCTCGCTCGTCACGTCCTCGGCGAACGCGCGGTCGCCGCCCACCCGGAAGAGGACATAGCGGAACACCATGTCGACGTACTTGTCGTACAGCACGCCGAACGCCCCGGTGTCACCCGCCTGGGCGGCCTTGACGAGCTGCCACGGCTCGTCGCCTGCGTCGTCGTGCTGACCTCCCGCCATGGCCCGGGTGGTCCTGATCGTGTTCGGTCGTGCCCGCGCGGTCATCGGCTCGCGGCACCTCCACAGAGTCGCCGTGGCGGCAGCATACGTGTTGTTACTCCGTAGTAGGTAGCGGACGTGGTGGTGAAGTGGTGACGCGCCGACCGCGGCTTCATGACGCCCTCCACGCGTGGAAGACTGCCCGGAGCGTCCAGTTGTTCATGAGGAGGCAATGTTGACTTCCGCTCGCAACCTCTCAGACCTGGTTCGTGCTTCGGCACGGCGGGGACCCACCCACGTCGCTCTGGTCGACGCGGCGAGCGGAAAGAGCCTCACGTGGGAAACCATCGACGGTGCGGTCGACGCTTTCGCCCGCCGTTTGGCTGATTCCGGCCTCCAACCGGGCGACCGGGTGGCGCTGCGGCTGCCCACGAGCCCCGAGTTCGTGGTCTCCGCCTTCGGGATCCTGCGCGCCGGCGGCATCGTCGTGCCCATCGGCCCCGGCATCCCGCCGCGCGAGCTCCAGCGCGTCCTGGCCGACTCCGGCGCGGCACTCCTGGTCGGTGACGGCGAGGGCTCCGACGCGACGGTTCTGGACGTTCCGGACGTTTCCGCCACCGCCGAGCCCTTCGAGCCCGTCGGCGGCGGTGAGGACATCGCGGTGCTCGGCTACACCTCCGGCACGTCCGGCGCGCCGCGCGGCGCGATGCTGTCGCACCGCGCGCTGCTCGCGAACGTCGCCCAGTGCGCGTCGCTGCGCCCGGCCCCGGTGACCGCGGGCGACCGGGTGCTGCTCGCGCTGCCGCTGTTCCACGTCTACGGCCTCGGCCCCGGTCTGCTGCAGGTGGCGGGCGCGGGCGCCACGGCGGTCCTGCTGGAGCGCTTCGAGCCCGCCACCGCCCTGGACGTCATCGAGGAGCACCGCGTCACGACCATGGTCGGCGTGCCGCCCATGTACCGGGCGCTGCTCGCGCACCCCGTCGAGGTGCTGCGCGAGAAGCTCGCCACGGTCCGGCTGTTCACCTCGGGCGCGGCCCCGCTCCCGGCGGGCGTCATCGACGGGATGCGCGCCGCGACCGGCATCCCGGTCTACGAGGGCTACGGCCTGACCGAGACCGGCCCGGTGCTGACGTCCACGCTGGTCGGCGGTGTCCCCAAGCCCGGCTCGGTCGGCCGGGCGCTGCCCGGCGTCGAGGTCCGCCTGGTCGACACCGACGGCTCGGTGCTCGACCTCGACGAGGACGAGCCCGGCACCGGCCTGGTGTCCGCGAAGGGCGACAACCTCTTCAGCGGCTACTGGCCCGACGGCGCGCACGGCCCGGACTCCTCCGGCTGGTTCCGCACCGGTGACGTGGGCTTCATCGACTCCGACGGCGACCTGCACCTGGTCGACCGCGCGGGCGACCTGATCATCGTCAACGGCTTCAACGTCTACCCGCACGAGGTCGAGCAGGTCGTCGGTGAGCTGCCGGACGTGCTCGAGGCGGCGGCGGTCGGCGTGCCGGACGAGAAGACCGGCGAGTCGGTCAAGGTCGTCGTGGTGCTGCGCGACGGCGCCTCGCTCTCGGCCGGGGACGTGGTGTCGCACTGCGCCGCGCGCCTCGCGAAGTTCAAGGTGCCGACGTCGGTGGAGTTCGCGCCGGCGCTGCCGCACTCGCCGACCGGCAAGCTGGCCCGCGCCGTGCTGCGCAAGCCGTTGGGAGCCTGACCCATGCACCACGTGACCGTGTTGAGCCGCGTCGAGTGCCACGCGTGCGAGGTGGCCAAGGCCGACGTCGAGCGGATCTGCTCCGAGGTCGGCGCCACCTTCTCGGTCGAGGACGTCGACAGCGACCCCGAGCTGCGCGCCGAGTACGGCGACCGGGTACCGGTGTTCCTGGTCGACGGCGCCGAGCACGGCTACTGGAAGGTGGAGGAGGACCGCCTGCGCGCGGCCCTCGCCCACTAGCCCGAGGCGGCGGCTCGCGTCAGGCCGAGCTCACGCCAGCCCCGCTCACCGGCGGGCGTGAGCACGACCGCGCGGGTCGTGCCGATGCGCTTGATCCAGCCGCGTTCGAGGAACACCCCGCACAGGTGCGCTCCGGCGGCACCGGCGAGGTGCGGCACGCGCTCGGTCCAGTCCAGGCAGGCCCTGCCGGTCTGGCGCCGCGACGGCGTGAAGCCGAGCTCCCGCAGCCAGGAAAGCCCCGGCTCGGTGACCGCGAGCTCGCCGGTCACCACGCCCAGCCCCAGCAGCCCCGCCTTCAACGTGATCCCGAGCCTCCCGGCCAGGTGGTCGTAGCAGGTCCGGCCACGGGCCAGCGCCCGCGCCGCGGACGCCGCCCTGAGCGTGCGCGGCCGCGGGGCGGGTCCCGCGAAGGCCGTCATCGCCTCCAGCAGCTCGGCGACGTGCGGCCCCGCCAGCGCCACGTACCGGTGCCGGCCCTGGCGGTGCTCCACGAGCAGGCCGCCGGAGACCAGCCGGGACAGGTGCTCGCTCGCGGTCGACGGGGCCACGCGGGCGTGGGCGGCCAGCTCGGTGGCGGTCCACGCCCTGCCGTCGAGCAGGGCCTCGCAGAACGCCGCCCGCGTCCGGTCCGCCAGCAGCGCGGCGAGCTGGGCCAGTGCCTCCATGCCCGCCATTCTGCGGCCGGAACGCTTCGGTCCGCGCCGAACCGACGGCGCTCTAGCGTCGTGCCATGACCGAAGAGCTGCTGAGCCTCCCCGTCCCGCCCGTCCCCGCAGGCACCCGCGGGGTGGCTTGGCTGCGGGCCACCGTCGTCCGCTTCAGCAACGGCCCCGAGCACGCGCGCAGGCGGGCGCTCACGACGAGGCTCCTGGAGCACGTCGACGCCACCACGCTGGACGAGCTGGCGCTCCAGCTCGGTCTCCCCGGCTCGCTGGACGACATCGCCGTGATCGCGCCCTGCTACCAGCCGCACGAGCCCGTCAGCGCGGAGGCCGACGCGGCCGTGGAACGCCTCGCGGGCGCCCACGACGAGGAGGCCGCCGCCCGGATCGGGCTGCTCGTGCAGGCCTGGGCCGCCACCCGGGCACTCGCGGAGCACCTGCTCACCGGGAACCCCGCGCCGCCGGTCCCGGTCACCCGCAGGGCCGCCGGGGACGGCGTGGTCGAGGTCGGCCTGGGCGACCACCCGTTCGGCCACGGCCCGCACGCCTGCCCCGGCCGGGCGATCGGCACCCGGATCGCCAAGAACACCGCGTTCCGCGCCATGCACCACCAGGACGAGCCGCTGGTCCTGGCCAACGCCTGGGACCACGCCTCCGCCGCCGCCCTGCACGCCGCGGGCTTCCGGGCGATCGGCACGACGAGCCTCGGCGTCGCGGCCGCCCACGGCCTCCCCGACGGCCTCGGCCTCGCCGGCGAGCAGGCCGTGGTACTCGCGCGGCTGCTCGCGGACCTGCCGTGCCCGGTCACGGTCGACCTCGAGTCCGGTTTCGGCGCGGCACCGGCGGAGGTCGCCGAGCTGGTGGCGGGGCTCGGGGTCGCCGGCGTGAACCTGGAGGACGGCCGGCCGCACGGGCTCGCCACCCCGGCGGAGCAGGCCGTGCTGATCAGCGCGGTCAAGCAACGCGCGCCCGGGGTGTTCGTGAACGCCCGCGTCGACACCCACTGGCACGGCGTCGCGCTGCCCGAGACGGCCGAACGCGCCAGGGCGTACGTGGCCGCCGGGGCCGACGGGATCTTCGTCCCCGGCCTGACCGAGCCCCGCGAGATCGAGGCGCTCGCGGCCATCGCGCCGTTGAACGTGCTGGCCCAGCAGCGCACGCCCGCCGAGCTGGGCGCCCTCGGCGTCAAGCGGATCAGCACCGGGTCGCTGCTGTTCCGGGCGGCGCTGCACCACACCGTGGCGACCGCGCTGGCGGTGCGCGACGGCGGTGGTGTCCCGCAGGCCTGCAGCTACGCCGAGGTGCAGGAGCTGGTCAGCCCAGGAACACGTTCCTGCGCTGGGTCAGCAGCCGGTACAGGGTCTGCTGGATCGTCTCCCGCACCTGGTCGGTGAGGTTGAAGACGAGCATCGGGTCGTCCGCGGCGCCGTCGCCGAACACGTCGGTGCGGATCGGCTCGCCGAACTCGATGTACCACTTCGAGGGCAGCGGGATCGCGCCGAGCGGCCCCAGCAGCGGGAAGAACGGCGTCACCGGGAAGTACGGGAAGCCGAACAGCCGCGCCAGCGCCTTGATGTCGCCGATCATCGGGTAGATCTCCTCCGCCCCGACGATCGAGCACGGGATGATCGGCGTGCCGGTCTTGAGCGCGGCCGCCACGAAGCCGCCGCGGCCGAAGCGCTGCAGCTTGTAGCGGTCCTTGAACGGCTTGCCGATGCCCTTGAACCCCTCCGGCCACACGCCGACGAGCTCGCCGGAGGACAGCAGCCGTTCGGCGTCGGGGTTGCAGGCGAGCGTCTGGCCGGACTTGCGCGCCAGCGCGCCCAGCACCGGCGTCCGGAAGACGAGGTCGGCGCCCAGCATGCGCATGTGCCGTTGCGCCGGGTGCTCGGACGCGATGCCGTAGGAGGTCATCAGCGCGTCGAGCGGCAACGTGCCGGAGTGGTTCGCCACGATCAGCGCGCCGCCGGCCGCCGGGACGTTCGACATCCCGATCGTCTCGACCCGGAACCACTTCTCGTACAGCGGCTTCAGCGGCGGCATCAGCACGTTCTCGGTGAGGTCGCGGTCGAAGCCGAACTCGTCGACCTCGTAGTCGCCCGCGATCCGCCGGCGCGCGAACGACAGCAGGTCGGCCAGCCTGCGCTCCCAGTCCGCTGCCGGGGACTGCTGCTGCTCGGGTTCGGGAACCACCTCGACGTGGCGCGCCCGGCGCGCGGCGTCGCGTTCCGGGTCGTGCAGCGGGATAACGCGTGCTCCTGCCACTGCGTTCATCTCCTCAAGGCGAAGATCAGCGGAACCGGGCGGCCGCGTCGAGGATTCCCCGTTCCGCGGCCGCCACCGTCTCGGGGTCGATGAGCGGCTTGAGACCACGGCCGCTCACGTAGTCGTCGAACGCCTGCTGGGTGGTCCACCGCGGCGTGAACCCGAAGTCCTCCTTCAGCAGGGTGGTGTCGACCACGCGGCCCCAGTTGAGGAACCTCATCTGGTCCGGCGAGAAGTCGACGAGCCGGGCGCTCCGGAAGAAGCCGCCGACCGTGGGCACGGCCGCGCTGGGCACCGGCAGGTTCAGCCTGCCCGCCCGGCGGATCGCCTGCGACAGCAGCAGGACGCCGTCGCCGCCCACGTTGAAGACACCGGGCAGGTCGTGCAGCGTCGCGCGTTCCAGGACGGCGAGGGCGTCCTCGGAGTGCAGGAGCTGCACGCGGGCGTCGTAGCCCAGCACGGTGGGCACGACCGGGAGGGCGAAGTAGCGGGTCAGCACGGTGTCGATGCGCGGCCCGATGAAGTTCGTGAACCGCAGTGTGGTGACGTTCACATCCGGCCTGCGGCGGCCGAACCCGCGCACGTAGCCCTCGACCTCGACCGCGTCCTTGGCATAGCCGGACGACGGCAGGTCCTTCGGGCTCATGTCCTCGGTGAACACCGCGGGGTCGCGCGAGCTGGACCCGTAGACGGCGCTCGTGGACTTGACGACGAGCTTGCGCACCTTGGGCGACTTCTGGCAGGCCGCCAGCAGCTGCATGGTGCCGATGACGTTCATCTCCTTCATCGCCGTGCGGCCGGTGGGTCCGGCCGGGTTGGCGGTGACGGAGGCGTGGACGACGGTGTCCACGTTCGCGGTGGCGATGACCTTGCTGATCAGCGGGTTGCGGATGTCGGCCCGCACGAACTCCGCCCTGCCCATCCTGCGCAGCAGGTCACGTGGCGGCGGCTCGGTGTCCACCCCGAGCACGCGCTCGACGTCCGGGTTCGCGGCGAAGCGCGCGGCGAGGTGGCCGCCGAGGAAGCGGCTGACTCCGGTGACGAGGACGACCTTGGGCGTCATGCGACTCCAAGCACGAGGGCGTTGCGATTGGTCGATGCTACAAGCCGGACCGGAAACCGGACGGGGCCGGAACGCCGTCTTGACGCAGGTCACGCGGGCCGCACGGGCCAATCACCCGAACGGCTGCCCCCGATCCCGTGGTGAGGGCAAGCGTCCCGAAGGGTGAAATTCCGGGCCACCGCGACCAGCCCGCCGACCCGGGAAACGCGACCGCCGCCGGCCTCCCGCGAGAGGAGACCGGCGGCGGTAGAGCGCACGCGGGCTTACTTGCCGCGCTTCCTGCGCTGGACCCTGGTCTTGCGCAGCAGCTTGCGGTGCTTCTTCTTCGACATGCGCTTGCGGCGCTTCTTGATGACCGAGCCCATGCGGGTTCCTTAGCTCTAGACGTTGCTTTGACTGGCGCGCCCCAGCCTTGGCCGTGTCAAGCACGGCGCGCCGGTAAGCACGATCGGCCTACCAGTCTACTAGGCGGGGTTCACCGGCCTTCAGCCAGCGTCGAAGTACGCGTTCTCGAGGTAGGCGTGCACGGCTTTCTCGGGCACCCGGAACGACTTGCCGACCCGCACCGCGGGCAGCTCGCCGGAGTGCACCAGCCGGTACACGGTCATCTTCGAGACACGCATCATCGAGGCCACTTCGGCCACGGTCAGGAACTGCACCTGAGCGAGACCAGATCGTTCGTTCTCCTTCGCAGGCATAAATCACCGCATCCTTCGACACGTGTCGTGCCGTCGGTCTTCCCCACCGACGGTTCGACACGCACGTGCTGCCTTGAGAGTAGCGGGACTGATGTGACTCCTGCGACGACCAACCGGTCAGTCTTCGTGCTGCCTGCCCAGTTCGACCGAGCGGTCGCGCGCGCTCTCGATGGCGGCCAGCAGCGCCGCGCGGACGCCGTGCTTCTCCAGCTCGCGGATCGCCATGATCGTCGTGCCCGCCGGCGAGGTGACCGCCTCGCGCAGGATGACCGGGTGGCTGGAGCCCTCGTTGAGCATCGTCGCCGCGCCCACGGCGGACTGGATGATGAGCTGGGAGGCCAGGTCGCGCGGGATGCCCAGCAGGATGCCCGCGTCGATCATCGCCTCGACCAGGAAGAAGAAGTAGGCCGGTCCCGAGCCGGACAACGCCGTCACGGCGTCCTGCTGCGACTCCGGCACGACCGCGACCTTGCCCACGGTCGAGAGCAGCTCCCGGACGACCTCCAGGTGCTCCGGCGTCGCGTTGGAACCGCCGGAAACCGCGCTCATCGCCTCACCGACGACCATCGGCGTGTTCGGCATGACCCGCACGACCGGCGTGCCCTCGGGCAGCCTGCGCTCGAACAGGGCCGTCGGCAGGCCGGCGCACAGCGAGACGATGAGCGTGCCGGGCTTGAGCACCGGCTTGAGCTCGACGAGCAACGGCTCGATGTCCTGCGGCTTGACCGCGACGACGAGCACGTCGGCCTTCGCCGCCGCGCCCGCGACCGTGACGGCCTCGAAGCCGTACTGCTCGGTGAGCGAGCGCGCCCGGCCCTCGTGCTTCTCGGTGAACATCAGATCGGTGGCCGCGCGGCCACCCTGCAGGAGCCCGGACAGCAGCGCCTCACCGATCTTGCCCGCGCCGAGCACCGCGATCTTCGTCATCGGTCAAGTCTCACACAGCGGGGGTCAGCGCCAGCTGCCGTGCCTGGCACACCAACCGGCCCGCCGAGTCGATCACCGTGGCGTCCTCGTCGAACCACTGGCCGTGCACCGCCTGGCAGGTGACGTGGATGCGCAGCCAGCCGGGAGCGGGCCTGGCCCGCAGCAACGCCGTGAGCTGCACCGTCGGCGACCAGCCGAAGCGGCCGAGGTTGAACGTCACCGGCATCGACAGGTCGCCCGCGAGCAGCGCGAAGTACGGGTCCGGCTGCTCGTCGACCGGCCGCGCCCACAGCTTGAGCGTCAGCGGACCGTCCGTGCGCCGGTCGAGGAACGTCGCGCTCTCCCGGTCCACCCGCAGGTCGCAGAGGCCGCCGACCTTGTAGGCGCCCCCGGTGGGGAACGTCGCCAGCTCCACCGAGCCGGGCGGCGGCGCGGCGGGCACCGACGGCAGGTTCGCGTAGTCGGCGCGGTGCTCGGGGATCCGCCCCGTCGTCACCGACGCCTCGACGCACACCTGCCCCCGCTGCTCCAGCGCCACCGCGACGACGGTGGCCGTCCGCCCCGTCTTGCGCACGTCGGTCCTGACCAGCACCGGCCCGACCTCCGGCGCCCGCAGGAACTGCGCGGAGACGGCCAGCGGGTCACCCGCGGCGACGTGCGCGGCCGCCCGCGTCATCACCGCGAGCAGGAAGCCACCGTGGGGCTTGGGCCCGACGGTCCACTCGGCCGGCAGGGACGCGGTGAAGGTCCCGTCACCGAGCGACCGGACCGCGCTGGACTTCGAGAAGGTCATGAGCGGCTGGCCAGCGAGCGCAGGAAGAAGGTCACGTTCGCGGGTCGTTCCGCAAGTCGCCGCATGAGATATCCGTACCACCGCTCGCCGTAGGGGACGTACACGCGAGTGCCGAGGCGCCGCTGCTCCTCGGGCCGGATGCCGTACAGCATCTGGTACTCGAACTCGGTTTTGCCGTACCAGCGAGCCCGCTCGCCGATGATCTCGATCAACCTCGGGTCGTGCGTCGCGAACATGGGGTAGCCCTCCCCGGCGAGCAGGACGTTGAGGCATCGCACGTAGTTGAGGTCGACCTCGTGCGGGTCCTGGATCGCCACCTCGGGTGGCTCCGCGTACGCGCCCTTGACCAGCCTGACCCGGCTGCCCGGCCCCGCGAGCTGCTCGCAGTCGTCCAGCGTGCGGTGCAGGTACGACTGGAGCACCGCTCCGACCCACGGCCAGGTGCGCCGCAGCTCGTGCAGGACCCGCAACGTCGAGTCGGTGGTCGTGTGGTCTTCCATGTCGAGCGTGACCGTCGTGCCGCACTGCTCGGCCGCGGCGCAGATCCGGCTCGCGTTCGTCAGGGCCAGCGACTCGTCCAGCGCCTGTCCGACCGCGGACAGCTTCACGCTGACTTCCGCGTTCCTCGCCAGTCCGGCGGCGTGCAGCGCGTCGAGGAGCTCCAGGTAGGCCTGCACGGTCTTCTCGGCCTGGGTCTCGTCGGTGGTGTCCTCACCGAGGTAGTCCAGCGTCACCGGCAGGCCGAGCGTGCGCACCACCTCGACGGCGTCCTGCGTGCTCTCGCCCGCGACGAACCGCTTCACGACATCGCGGCTGATGGGCGCGTTGGCGACGAGGTGGCGGACCGTCTCGTTGCGAGACGCGGCCATGATCAACGCTCGCAGCGGGTTCACCCCCGAACCCTAACTCGCCAGTCGACTTACCGGTGGCCGGGTCCGGCGCGGTTGTCCGGGACGGCGCGGCGCCCGCTCACGTCCGGCCGCGAGGCCTCACCGCGAGAGCCCCGGCCGGGCCTCGCCCGCCTCGCCCTCGGCGGCCCAGTCCAGGTGCAGCCGGGCGAACAGCAGCGCCTCGGCGAGCATCTCCCGCCGGGCGGCGGACGACGCGGCCCGCCGGGTGTTGACCTCCAGCACGACCTGCCCGTCGAAGCCGGCCCTGGCGACCAGCTCGCACAGCTCGGCGCAGGGCTGGGTGCCCCGCCCCGGCACCATGTGCTCGTCCTTGGGCGCGCCGGACCCGTCGGCGAGGTGGATGTGCCGCAGGCTCTCGCCCATCCGCTTGGCCAGTTCCAGCGCGTCCATGTGCGCGGCGGCCGAGTGCGACAGGTCCAGCGTGTAGTTGCGGTGACCCACGTCGGTGGGGTCGACGGACGGCTTGAACGCGTTCATCTCCACCGAGCGCCCCCTGCCCAGCGGGCGGCGCACGGGGAACATGTTCTCCACCGCGATCGCGATGCCGCTCTCGTCCTCCAGGGACGAGACCAGCTCGGCGAAGCGGTCGGCGTACTTGCGCTGCCAGCGGAACGGCGGGTGCAGCACCACCGTCGGCGCACCGAGGTCACCGGCGGCGCGGACGGCCTTGCGCAGGCGTTCGACCGGGTCCGGCGACCACACGCGCTGCGAGATCAGCAGGCAGGGCGCGTGCACGGCGAGCACGGGCATGCCCGATCGGGCCGACAGGCGGTCGACCGCCCGGATGTCCTGCGACACCGGGTCGGCCCACACCATCAGCTCGACGCCGTCGTACCCCAGTTCGGACGCGATCTCGAACGCCGCTCCGGCGGGCTGCGGGTAGACCGACGCCGTGGAAAGCCCGACCGGGATGCGGGCGGTCAACTCTTCACCAGCAGCATCGCCGCTGGTGAGACTGTCACGATGAGGCCGACGAGCACGGCCAGGACGGTGGTCTGGAGGTCGTCCGCTCTGCGGATCTTTCGAACCAGCAACACCAGACCCACGGTAACCGCCAGCGCCACGACGAGCGCGGCGGCGGGCACGGCGCGCCACAGGTAGTTGAAGGCGAGCCACAGGGCGGCGCCGCCGAGCACGCCGACGGCGAGCTGGCCGATCATGATCAGCCATTCCCTGCCGGCCGAGCGCTGCGGAGCCTCGTCGGGGTCCTCCTCGGCCTCGCCCGCGTCGTCCAGACCGGCGGGACCCTCGTCCTCCTCGTCGTCTTCCTCGAGGTAGTCGTCCTCCGCGCGGTAGGCGGCGTACTCCTGCGAGTCGTCGTCGTCCACGTACGGGCCGGGGTGGGCCGCGGTCGACTCCATGGGCGGCATGGACAGCACCGTCCGCGCCGCCGGATCGTCGTCGTCGCCGAACCAGGCGTCGGGCTGGTTGTTCGGCAGCGGCTCCGGCAGCTTCGGCGGGGCGGGCGGCACGATCAGCACGGACTCGGTGTCGAGCGCGGCGATCTTGTCCACCGGCGCCTTGGCCGGGATGCGCGGGAGCTGCTCGGTCATCGGCTCGCGCGCGGGCACACCGGGCTTGGGGGCGGTGGCCGGCATCGGCGCGGGCTTCGGCGGGCGCGTGATGCCGGTGCGGGACGGGTTCGGCACACCCGCCACGCCGGCGTCCGGACGCGGTGCGTCCGGCCTGGGCACGTCCGTGCGGGACGGCGCCTCCGGGCGGGCCAGGTCGGCCCTGGCCAGGTCGGGGCGGGACAGGTCGGGGCGGGACAGGTCAGGGCGGGACAGGTCAGGCCGCGACGGCTGGTCGCGGACCTGCGGCACCTGCCGGGTCTGCTCGGCGGCGGCCGCGGGCGGCGCCGGCGGGGCCGGGGCGGGCCTGCGGACCTGCGGCGGCTGCGCGGGCGGGACCACCGGCGGTTTCTGCTGGTAGGCCGCGGGGGGTGGCGCGACGGGCGGTGGCGCGACGGGCGGGGCCGCGACCGGCGGGGCGGGCGGTTCGGGGGCCGCGCGACGACCGGACGGGGCCACGTCGTCCTCGCGGATCGCCATCAGCCGGCCGCTGTCGGACAGGACCCGCTCGATGATCGTCTGGGGCGCGGTCTCCGGCTGCTGGACCTCCTCCGGGTCGTCAGCCGCGCGGCGGCGTCGCCGACGTGGCGCACCCTCCGCGCTGCTCCCGTACTGGGCGAGCAGCTCGGCGACAGTGCGCTGCGTCTGGTCGGATCCGCTCTCTCGACTCATCAACTCCACCGTGCCCCGTGCCGGCCAGTACGTCCAGTATCGCTCTGGTCCGCGCCGTCAGTGTGGTCCAGCCGCCTGAGGATGACACCCTCCCGGAGCGCCCAGGGGCAAATCTCCAGTTGCGTGAGTGACAGGGCTCGCATCGTTGCCTCCGCGACCAGCGCGCCCGCCAGGAGCTGGTGCGCGCGCGAAGGGCTCACGCCTTCCAGCTCGGCGAGGTCACCGGCCGACATCCGGGAGATGAACGCGATCAGCTGCCGAAGGCCGGCGTCGGTGAGGACCCGGCGCTCCCTTGGCCCGGCAGACGATGGCGCGGCCCCGGTGAGCCGCGCCAGCGTTCGGAAAGTTTTTGAGGTCGCAACCACCCGATCGGGTTCCCCCGCGCGTTTCAGCTTCCGCGCGACGGGCGCGAGCTGCTCGGCGAGCCATTCGGTGGTCTCGCGGACCTCGGAGCGCCGGGGCGGGTCCTTCTTGAACCGGGTCCTGGTGAGCCGGCCCGCGCCCAGCGGCACGGAGAAGGCCATGTCGGGGTTCTCGTCGCGGCCGATGGCGAGCTCCAGGGAGCCGCCACCGATGTCGAGGCTCAGCAGCTTGCCCGCGGACCAGCCGTACCAGCGGCGGACCGCGAGGAAGGTGAAGCGGGCCTCGTCCTCGCCGGTGAGGACCTTCAGGTCGACGCCGGTCTCGGCGCGCACGCGGTCGAGCACCTCGGAGGAGTTGCCCGCCTCGCGCACCGCCGAGGTGGCGAACGCCATCAGGTCCTCGCAGCCCGACCGCTCGGCCGACGCCTTGGCGGCGGCCACCGCCCGAACGAGCTGGTCAGCGCCCGTCTTGGACAGCTGCCCCTTGCCGTCGAGCTGCTCGGCGAGACGCAGGATCGTCTTCTCGGACGTCGTCGGGATGGGGTGGGCACCACGATGCGCGTCCACCACGAGTAGGTGGACGGTGTTGGAACCCACGTCGAGAACGCCCAGGCGCACGCCGGAAACGGTACCTGGTCGTGTCCGTCAGGACTCGAACTTGTAACCGAGACCCCTCACGGTCACCAGGTGACGCGGTGCCGACGGGTCCGGTTCGATCTTCGAGCGCAGCCGCTTGACGTGCACGTCCAGCGTTTTCGTGTCGCCCACGTAGTCGGCTCCCCACACGCGGTCGATCAGCTGGCCCCTGGTGAGGACGCGGCCGACGTTGCGCAGCAGGTACTCGAGGAGGTCGAACTCCTTGAGCGGCAGGCTGATGTCCTGGCCGCCGACGGTGACGACGTGGCGTTCCACGTCCATCCGCACCGGACCGGCCTCGAGGATCTGCGGCAGCAGGTCCTCGGACTCGCCGCCGCGCCGCAGCACGGCGCGGATGCGGGCGATGAGCTCGCGGGCCGAGTACGGCTTGGTGACGTAGTCGTCGGCGCCCAGCTCCAGGCCCACGACCTTGTCGATCTCGCTGTCGCGCGCGGTCACCATGATCACGGGGACGGCGGAGCGCTGGCGCAGCTGCTTGCAGACGTCGGTGCCGCTCATGCCGGGCAGCATGAGGTCGAGCAGCACGATGTCGGCGCCGTTGCGGTCGAACTCCTCGAGCGCCTCCTGGCCGGTGGCCGCGAGCGCGGCGGTGAACCCTTCCTTGCGCAGCAGGAAGGCGAGCGGATCGGCGAAGGACTCCTCGTCCTCCACGATGAGCACCCTGGTCACAGCTCTCCTCCAGTGTCGCCCGCGCCGGTGGGGACGAGGGTCGGGTTGGGTTCGGCCGCCACGGCCGGCAGCCGCAGCGTGAAGGTGGAGCCCGTTCCCGGCAGGCTCCACAGCTTCACCTCGCCGCCGTGGTTGGCGGCGACGTGCTTGACGATCGCGAGCCCCAGACCGGTGCCACCGGTCGCGCGCGATCGAGCCTTGTCCACGCGGTAGAACCGTTCGAAGACCCTGGTCTGCTGGTCCTCGGCGATGCCGATGCCGCGGTCGGTCACGGCGATCTCGACGTGCCCGTCCACCAGCCGGCGGCTGACGGAGACCGGGCTGCCGGGCGGCGAGTAGGCGATCGCGTTGTCCAGCAGGTTCGTCAGCGCCGTCACCAGCAACGACCGGTCGCCCGGCACGACGAAGCCGCTCGGCTCGTCGGTGGTGATCGTGATGTTCACCGACTCGGCGGCGAGCTTGGACCGCGACAGCGCCTCGTTGATCACGACGTCGATCTCGGTGTCGGACAGCTCCGGCAGCTTCTCCGCGCCCTGCAGGCGCGACAGCGCGATCAGCTCGGTGACGAGCGTGCCGAGGCGGGTGGCCTCCTGCATGATCTTCGCGCTGAAGCGGCGGACCTCGTCCTGGTCGTCGCTCGCGTCCAGCACGGCCTCCGCCAGCAGCGCGAGCGCCCCGACCGGCGTCTTGAGCTCGTGGCTCACGTTCGCCACGAAGTCGCGCCGTGTCTTCTCCAGCCGGACGGCCTCGGACTCGTCGCTCACGTCCACGACCGTGAAGCCCTCGGTGAGCAGCCGGACCTCGGCGTGCACCGCCTCCGGCTGCCGGGCGCGGCGCTGGCCCTCCCCCGGTGAGAGGTCGACGTAGACGACCTCGTTGCTGTTGCGGACGGCCTCCGCGGCTTTGCGCGCGCGGTCGTCCACTCGGTTGTTGCGGACAACGCCCAGTTCTTCTGCCCTCGGGTTGTGCAACACGACGTCACCGAAGTGGTTCAGCACCACGATGCCGTCGTGCGAGTCCTCGACGATCCGCTGCATGAGGTCCGCGACCGTCAGGCCCTTGGGGGCCTTCGGTGTGCGCGGAGCGGTGAATCGGCCAACGAGGAAACCGGCGATCACGCCGATGAGCGCGACGCCGATCGACACAGCGAGGTAACCCGTTGTGGTCACGAGGCGAATGGTAAGCAGCTCAGAGGTGACTTGGCCTAGTGCGGAAGCGTGAACCGTGACACCCGCGACACCTCAGTGGACAGTTGTTCCGTCCCTGGTCAGCCCGCGTTCACCCAACCGTGATGCACCGCATGGCACACGGGGGCCCCGCGTTCCCCTGAGGGAAACGCGGGGCCCCCGCGTGACTTTCAGCGACCCTGGTTCGCGACCGCCGCGATGGCGTCCTTCGCGGCCTCGGGGTCCAGGTACTCGCCACCCGGCTTGACGGGCTTCAGGTCCTCGTCGAGGTCGTAGCGCAGCGGGATGCCGGTCGGGATGTTCAGCCCCGCGATGGCCTCGTCCGAGATGCCGTCAAGGTGCTTCACGAGCGCGCGCAGCGAGTTGCCGTGCGCGGCCACGAGCACGGTCTTGCCGGTGCGCAGGTCCGGCACGATCGAGGACTCCCAGTACGGGATCATCCGCTTCACGACGTCGAGCAGGCACTCGGTCAGCGGCAGGTCGGGGCCGAGGTCCGCGTAGCGCGGGTCGGCGTCCTGGCTGTACTCGGAGCCGGGCTCGATGGGCGGCGGCGGCGTGTCGTACGAGCGGCGCCAGAGCATGAACTGCTCCTCGCCGAACTCCTCCAGCGTCTGCTTCTTGTTCTTGCCCTGCAGCGCGCCGTAGTGGCGCTCGTTGAGGCGCCAGTCGCGGCGGACCGGGATCCAGTGCCGGTCGGCGGCGTCGAGCGCCAGGTTCGCGGTCATGATCGCGCGGCGCATGAGGCTGGTGTGCAGGATCTCCGGCAGGACGCCGGCCTCGCGCAGCAGGTGGCCGCCGCGGCGGGCCTCCTTCTCGCCCTTCTCCGACAGGGGAACGTCCACCCAGCCGGTGAACAGGTTCTCCGCGTTCCACGTGCTCTCGCCGTGGCGGAGCAGCACCAAGGTTCCGACAGACATGGCGGCTAGCCTGCCATGCCGGGGCCCCGGCCGTACCCCGGCGGGGCGGCGTGATCCACGCCATGTCCGCCGCGATCTGGGAGAGTCGGTGCATGGGGAAGCGCGAGATGGACGACGAGCAGCGCGAGCGGATGCGCGACCTCAACCGGATCGGGCGGCAGACGTTGCCGTACAGCGGCGGGTTCGTGGTCTTCGCGGTCCTCGCCGGGGTGTTCGTGTACGACGACTGGACGGCGCTGCTGTGGTGGGTCCTGGCCGACCTCGCGGTGACCGGCGTCATGTTCTTCGCGCAATGGCGCTACATCCGTCGTGGACCGTTCCCGCGACTGCCCGCGAGCATGCGGGAAGACGAGCACCCCCGGCGATGATCCGCCGGGGACGCTCGCGCTTCGGACCAGGCTCCTCAGGCGGGCGGCAGGGGAGCACCGGGGCAGGAGTCGTTCGAGACCTTGCCGGTGTCGAAGAACTCCACCGCCTTGGCCGCGCACGGCAGGGTGTCGAGCGAGCCGTGGACGTCGTCCTCGACGGTCAGCATCGCGCCGCCGATCCGCGCGCGCATCTCCCGCGTCCAGCCGATCGGGGTGACCTGCTCGTAGAGGTGCCCCACGAGTTGCAGGGGGCTGGATCCGCCGGTGAACCGCCACGGCTGGGCGGGTAGCGGCCAGCCGACGCAGCGAACGGCCTCGGAGCCGTACCGGCCGGAGACGGGCAGTTGCTCGATCAGCCGCAGCCTGGCGTCCCAGACCTCGTCGAAGTCGCGCGTGCTGCCGGAGTCGTTGCACATCACCGCGGTCTGCTGGAACGGGCTGAAGCCGGTCTGGTCGGCGTCCCAGCCGAACGTGCGGTTCTCCTCGGCGGCCCGGGCTCCGAGCGTGCCGCCGGCGGCGAGTGCGGCGAGTTCCCGTGCCGTCGCCGCCCAGTGGCGGCGGGACGTGGTGATCATGCTGTCGAACGCGTCGAGGCGGGTCTGCCGGGTCCGCAGGTCGAGCAGCGCCCTGGTCACCGCGGCCTGGGACGTCCCGAAGTGGTAGACGTCGTCGTGGCGGGCGATCCAGGCGGCGAACTCGGCGAACGTGTTCTCCCTCGCGGTCATCTGCGCGCGGTCCATCTCGACCAGGTCCAGGTCCGGCGCCATCACCGAGTCCAGCAGCATCTTGTCGACGTGCGCGTCGAACAGCGTGCGGTACTGCGCACCGAGCGCGGTGCCCCACGAGATGCCGTAGTAGCCGATCTTGTCCTCGCCGAGGGCGATCCGGATCCGGTCCATGTCGCGGGCGATGTTCGCGGTGGTGAGGTTGCGGACGAACTCCGGGTCCTGCGCGACGCAGCGCTGGTGGTTGCGGCCGTCGCGCTCGGCCACGAAGCGGGCCCGCTCCTTCTCCGGCAGGGACGGGTCCGGCTGCGTCAAGTCGTCCTGGCAGCTCACGCCCGCGCTGTAGCCGACGCCGCGCGGCGCGAACCCGACGAGGTCGTGGTGCGCGCCGATCCCGGCCGCCCGCGAGCGCAGGATGCTCTTCGGCAGCTCCATCCCGGAGCCGCCGGGACCACCGGGGTTGAGCAGGACGACGCCGCGGCGGTCACCGGACGCCTTCACCCGGCTGATCGCGATGTCGACGGTGCGCCCGTCCGGCTTCGCGTAGTCGACCGGCACGGTCACCATCGCGCACTCGGAGCGGTCGTCGCCGGAGGGCCACCGGTTCGCGATGTCCCGGCAAAGCCGCCACTGCAACGTTTCCGCGGTCGCAACCCCCGGCGCGACCGGGATCAGCACGAGCACCGCCAGTGCCGTGCGGACGAGTCCCTTGAACCTCATGGGAAAACCCTGGCCTCTTCGAGCGCACCGGTACCTCGGCCGATCGGCCGAGGTACCGCGCCGACCGGCTGGACCGGATGCGGCTGAAGCACTTCCCCGCCGACGGCGGGGGTTTCCGGTGCCGTGGCACGGTACTCATGGAAACAACCGCCCAGTGCCGTCAGGGCTGACCACGATCGGAACTCACCACGCATGGCGATGCACGATGACGAGATCGACGTTCGCGAGGACGTCGTCCGGGAACTGGTCGCCGACCAGTTCCCCGGCTGGGCGGGCGCGCCGGTCCGGCGGGTCGCGTCGGACGGGACCGTGAACGCGATCTTCCGAATCGGGGACGAGGTGGCGGCCCGGTTCCCGCTCCGGCGCCGGGCGGTCGACGCGGCCCGCGCGGTCCTGGAGCGCGAAGCCGCGGCCTCCCGGCGATTCGCCGGGCACAGCCCGGTTCCGGCGCCCCGGCCGATCGCGATCGGCGAGCCGGGGGAGGGTTACCCGCTGCCGTGGGCGGTGCAGAGCTGGCTGCCGGGGACGACCGCCCCGATCGAGTTCGAGGGGTCCCCGGCCTTCGCCCACGACCTCGCCGGCCTGGTCAGCGCGCTGCGGGCCACCGGCACCGGCGGCCGGGTGTTCCAGGGCAACGGCCGCGGCGGCGACCTCCGCGACCACGACGAGTGGGTCGAGGAATGCTTCGTGAGGAGCGAAGGGCTGCTCGACGTCCCGCATCTCCGCCGCCTGTGGGACCACTTCCGCGAGCTGCCCCGCACCTCGGCGGACGTCATGTCGCACGGTGACCTGCAGCCGCTCAACGTCCTGGTCGCCGACGGCCGGTTGACGGGCGTGCTGGACACCGGCGGTTTCGCGCCGGCCGATCCCGCGCTGGACGCCATGGCCGCCTGGTACCTGCTGGGTGACAGTTCCCGGGAGATCTTCCGCGAGGAGCTGAACTGCGACGACCTGGAATGGGAACGCAGCAAGGCGTGGTCCTTCCAACAATGCCTCGGCGCGATCTGGTACTACATCGACTCCAATCCGGCCATGTACCGCATGGGCCGCCTGGTTCTGGACCGGATAAGGGCGAACACGAAGGTCTGACCGGGCACTTGCCGGCACCCGCAGCGCCTGCGGAAGCGGCGGCTGCCAGGTCGTGTGAGTCGACGGCTGCGCGTGCCGCTCCGGCACGCGGCCGTCTCGACCTGGCTCGCGACGGCGGAACCCCGGGGTCGGCGGCAGGCGGTGGCTACCCGCCCGGACCGGTCTGAGCGGCGTTCCCGCGGCTCAGACCGGAACAGCGACGGTCACGGACCTCGAGATCAGGCCTGTTCGCGGGCCCTGAGGTCCTTGCGCAGGATCTTGCCGGCGGCCGACTTCGGGATCGCCTCGATGAACTCCACGACGCGGACCTTCTTGTGCGGCGCCACGTTCGCGGCGACGAACGCCATCACGGCGGCCTCGTCGATCTCCGACCCCGCCTGGCGCACCACGAAGGCCTTCGGGACCTCCTCGCCGTCGGCGTCGCGCACGCCGATGACCGCCGCGTCGGCGATCTCGTCGTGGGTCAGCAGCACGGCCTCCAGCTCGGCCGGCGGGACCTGGTAGCCCTTGTACTTGATCAGTTCCTTGACCCGGTCGACGATCGAGACGATGCCGTCGGCGTCGATCACCGCCACGTCGCCGGTGTGCAGCCAGCCCTCGTCGTCGAGGGTGGCGGCGGTGGCCTCGGGGTTGTTCAGGTAGCCCTTCATGACGTTCGGGCCCTTGCACCACAGCTCGCCGCGCTCGCCCACGCCCACGTCCTCGCCCGTGGCCGGGTCGACCAGGCGGCACTGGAGGTTGGGGATGATCACGCCCACGGTGCCGACCGCGATGTCGTCGCGGCCGTCCGGGATGGCGTGGCTGACCGGCGACATCTCCGTCATGCCGTAGCCCTGGACGACGCGGCAGCCGATGCGCTTGCGCACCGCGGCGGCGAGGTCCTCGTCGAGCGGCGCGGCGCCGGAGAAGAGGGTCTTGAGCGGGGAGAGGTCGTAGTTGTCGACGATCGGGTGCTTGGCCAGGGCGACGGCGACCGGCGGGGCGATGTAGACGCGGTCGGTCTTGTGCTCGGCGATGACCCGGAGGAACTCGGGCAGCTCGAACCTCGGCATCGTCACGACGACACCGCCGATGTACAGGCCGTTGTTCATCAGCACCTGCATGCCGTAGATGTGGAAGAACGGCAGCACGGCGAGGATCCGGGTGTGCGAGCCGACGTCGTTGAGGATCGGCTGGCACTGCACGATGTTCGCGACCAGGTTGCGGTGCGTCAGCATCACGCCCTTGGGCAGCGCGGTCGTGCCGGACGAGTACGGCAGCACCGCGACGTCCTGCGCCGGGTCGATCTCGACCGACGGCACCGGGTGCTCGTTCGCGAGCAGCTCCGGCAGCGACGGGTAGCCCTCGGCGCCGTCCAGCACCACCACGTCGGTGACGCCGGCCTTCGCGGCGCCGGGCGCGGCGTTCGGCAGCAGCACGGAGACCGTGAACAGCATCTTCGCGCCCGCGTCGTGCAGCTGGTGCGCGACCTCGTCGGGCGTGTAGAGCGCGTTGATCGTGGTCGCGGTGGCGCCCGCGCGCAGGATGCCGTGGAAGACGACGGCGTAGTAGGGCGTGTTCGGGCTGAGGATGCCGACCACGTCGCCCTTGCCGATGCCGCGCGCGGCCAGTGCGGCGGCCAGGCGGTCGACGGCCCCGGCGAGCTGCCCGTACGTGAGCGAGGCGCCGGACGTGCCGTCGATCAGCGCGACCCGGTCCGCCCGGTCGGCGATGTCACCGAACAAGAGCTGGTGCAGCGACACGTCGGGGATCTCGACATCGGGGTACGGACTGCGGAAAACCATGCGGAGACCTCATTCACTCGCTGTGCACCCAGCCTTGGGCACATCGTGATCCAGCCCACTGGGGAGGTCAAGGTCATCCTGATCGCTACAGAAGCGTTACGGAGTGCGACTAAATACACTCGAATGGAGCAATACAAGCACTTGTGATCGCAAGGATGTATCTGGGAAGTTGATACCGCCTCCGCGAGTCGGCTCCCACGCTTACCCGGCGAGCGCGAGGCAGATGCGCGGTTCGTCTTCCCCCGTCGGATCGCGCGGCCCGCTTGGGATCCGGAGGCTCCCCCCGTCCACGGATCCACGCAGCGGGGACCTGTGACGCGGGACGGCTCGATGCGACTCCCCCTCTCTCCCGAGCCGTTCCGCGCGTCATCAGAAGGACGCACTCTCAGTAGATCTGATCATGCTGCTTCCGTCGTCCGAGTGACGCGCTTCCGGCGCCGCAGCAGGTACACCACCACCGCCGCCGGGACCCCGAGCGCCACCAGGAACGGCAGGGCGGCTCCGAGCCCGATCAGCAGCCCGCCCAGCACCGCGAGCAGCGCGTTCCAGCCGCCCGCCAGCGCGCTGAGGAACCCGGCCTCCCGCTGTTCCGGCGGCGCGACCGGCTTGGTCGCCACCTGCACGGTCAGCGTCGCGAGCGCGACCTTGCCCTTCAACGACTCGCTGCGCCGCTGCATCGACTCGAGCTCGCTCTGCCGCTTGGTGAGCTCCGACTCGACCTGCGCGATCTCAGCCGTCGTCGCGGCCCGCTCGAACAGCACGCGCAGCCGCTCGACGCTGGCCCGCTGCGTCGCGATCCGCGCCTCGACGTCGACCAGCTGGTCGGTGACGTCCTCGCTGCGCACCTCGCTGCGGGTGATCTCCCCCACACCCACGAGGTCCCGGACGACCCGGTCCAGCTCGGCCGACGGCACCCGCACGGTCACCGACCCGGCGGTTCTGGTCGAGTTCTCCTGCCCGGCGAACCCGCCGACGGCCTGCGCCCGGTCCTTCACCTGAGCGATGGCCTTCAACACGTCGTCACTGCGCAGGTCGACGGTCGCCGTGCGCACCAACTGCCGTTCCTGCTGCTGCACCGGCTGCACGGCAGCAGGAGCGTTCTCCTGCTGCTGCGGCGCCGCCTGCGGTGGCGCGGCGGCGTCCTTCGCCGACGTCCCCCCACCCGTGTTGCTGCCGCACCCCGTGGCGACGAGGGCCAGCAACGCGACTCCCACCAACAGCACTGGTTTGCCCATGCCCATCGGACGGATCCCGACCGGCGGGCGGTTGCCGCCTAGTCCGAAACGAGATGTTGGAAGGCCGCCAGGTTCGCGAGCGACTCGCCGCGCGACACCCGCCACGCCCACTCCCGGCGGATCGCGTCGGCGAACCCGATCTCGAGCAGCGGGTTGAAGTCGCCGTCCGCCGCCTCCAGCACCTGTCCGAGCACGCGGTCCAGCTCGTCGGGGGTCACGGCGTGCTTGCCGACCCGTCCGACCAGGTAGATGTCGCCCTCGGCGTCGATCGTGTAGTGCACGCCGTAGAGCCGCGCGTTGCGCCGCAGCAGGAACCGGTAGACGTCCTCGAACGACTGGTCCGGCCGCCGGCACACGAACGCCTCGACGACCAGGGCGTGCGCCGTCTCCACCAGCCAGACGTTGGTCTGCAGCTTCTTGGTGCCCAGCAGCGTCACGAAGAACTTGCCCGGCTCGCGCCGGTCGTACTTCAGCTCCCGTTCGTCCAGGAACGCCTTGACCACGTCGTCGACACCCGAGCCGTTCAAGCGAAAACCTCCCGGCGGAACACCTCTGCCGCTTCTTGGTACCCCGCCAGCAGCGCGTCAGTCGTGCGGTCCCAGGAGAAGCGCCGCGCGTGCCCCACCGCGTTGCTCGCCAGGTGCTCCCGCTGCGGCAACGCCACGGCGCCGATCGCCTCGGCCCACGCCCGCGGCTCGTGCCCGTGCACGAGGACCCCGGAGATCCCGTCGTTGACCGCGACGGGCAGCCCGCCGACGGCCGCCGCGACCACCGGCGTCCCGCACGCCTGGGCCTCCAGCGCCACCAGCCCGAACGACTCGTTGTGGCTCGGCACCGCCACCAGGTCGGCTGCCCGGTAGACCGCGGCCAGTGCGGGCCCCGGCTGCGGCGGCAGGAACCGCACGACGTCCGCGATGCCGAGCTGCCCCGCCAGCTCCTCCAGCGCCTTCGGCCGCTCCGTGCCGCTGCCCGACGGACCGCCGACGACCAGCACCACGAGCCGCGACCGCAGTCCCGGATCGCGCAGCAGCATCTCCGCGGCGGCGCGCAGCAGCACGTCGGGAGCCTTCAACGGCTGGATCCGGCCGACGAACGCCAGCACGACCGCGTCCCGCGACAGACCGAGCCGGTGGCGTGCCTCGTCGCGGTCGCCGGGCGTGAACCTGTCGAGGTCCACCCCCGGCGGCACCACGGCGACCTTGGCCGCGTCCGCGTCGTAGAGCTTGATCAGCTCACCGGCCTCGATGTCGGTGTTGGCGACGAGCCGGTCCGACTCGGCGACCACCTGCTCCTCGCCGATCACGCGCATCCTGGGCTCCGGCGCGTCGCCCTCGGCGAGCGCCAGGTTCTTCACCTTGGCGAGCGTGTGGGCGGTGTGCACGAGCGGCACGCCCCACCGCTCCCGCGCGAGCCAGCCGACCTGCCCGGACAGCCAGTAGTGCGAGTGGATCGCGTCGTAGTAGCCCGGCTCGTGCCGGGCCTCGGCCCGCAGGACGCCCGCCGTGAACGCGCAGAGCTGGCCCGGCAGCTCCTCCTTGCCCAGCCCCTCGAACGGCCCGGCGGCGACGTGCCGGACGCGCACGCCCGGCGCCAGCTCGGCCACCGGCGGCTGCTCGGACGACGTCGCGCGGGTGAAGATCTCCACCTCGACGCCGCGCCGCGCCATCCGGGTGGCGGTCTGCACGATGTAGACGTTCATCCCGCCCGCGTCACCGGTCCCCGGCTGCTCCAGGGGCGAGGTGTGCACGGAGAGCACGGCCACGCGCTTCATCCGGCCACCCTCCTCAGGTCTGCGGCGAACCGGGCGGGCCGCTCCAGGAACGGCGCGTGCGCGGTGTCGGGGTACAGGCTCAACTCGGCTCCGGGGATCAGGGCGGCGGAGTACTCGGCGGCGGCAGGGGCGACCACCTCGTCTCGAGTTCCGTGCACCACCAGGGTCGGCACGTCGACGGCGGTCAACACGTCAGCGCTGCCCACATCCCTGCGGAACAGCTCACCCCGCACCCTATGGCTCACGGTGGCGGCCGAGGCTGTGAGATCGCCGACCGTTCCCGCGGGCAGCGCGGGCGCCATCGCCCGGCAGAACTCCGCCAGCGCGGCGTCGTCGGTGATCGCGGCGGGCAGCGCGGCGCGCATGACGGGCCCGATCTCGCCCCCTGGACGGCCGCGGCCGATCTCGGTGATCGCGCCCACGAGCACCAACGCGGTGATGCGCGCGGTGCCGTGGAAGCGGAGGTAGTCGGCGATCACCAGCCCGCCGTAGGACCACCCGACGACCGTCGCGGGCCCGGTGCGGGCGAGCACGGCGTCGAGGTCCGCGGCCCACCGCGCCGAGTCGCGGTAGTCGCCGAAGTCGTCCGATTCGCCGTGGCCGCGGAGGTCGACGGCGCAGGTGCGGAAGCCGGGGAGGTGGATGCCGGACAGGCCCCAGACGGCGCCCGTCTGCGCCCAGCCGTGGATGAGCACCACCGGTGGCGCGCCGGGCGGGCCCGCCTCACGGACGGCCAGTCGTCCCCCACCGGCCGCCGTCACGTGTGTCAGCTGCACACCTGCGCAAACGACCCGGTCGGGGCACGCATTCCCGCTGCCCGGACGGAAACGCGGGGGCCCCGCGTTTCCCATGGGGGAACGCGGGGCCCCCGCGTTCCCTGGGAGCGGGCTACTTGATGGCGGACTTGGCCTTCCACTGGTCCCACGGGATCTGCCAGTCGTACCAGTCGAACTGCGCCGGCAGCGTGGTGATGGAGCCCGTCACCTCGACGGGGTCGCCGACCAGCGCGGAGTCGTAGTACGCCTTCGCGTCGGCTTCCAGCAGGTTCGCGCAGCCGTGCGAGGTGTTGTTCTTGCCGATGTTGGCCGCGTTGTCGTTGTTCTCGTGGATGAACTCGCCGTGGTTGGAGAACCGGACGGCCCACTTCTTCACGACGTTGGTGTAGCCGTAGCGCGGGTTGTCGAACGAGAACGTGTCGTGCTTCGACATGACCACGAACGTGCCGTTCGGCGTCGTCAGCTCGGGGTCGGCGTCCTTGCCGAAGGAGGCCGGGTACGAGGCGACCTGCTGGCCGTCGCGCAGGACCACGAGCTGGTGCGTCGGGTTGTCGATCTTCACGACCTGGTTGCGGCCGATGGTGAACTCACTCGTCACGTCGGCCCGGCCGAACGCGCCGCCGCCGTAGTTCACGCCGTAGAGCTTGGCCTCCACCTTGATCTTGGTGTTCGCGGGCCAGTACTTCTCCGGCCGGTAGTGCACCTCCTGGGCGTTCAGCCACGCCCACGAGCCGGTCACGTTCGCCGAGTTGGTGACCTTGAGGGCCTTCTCGACGGTCGCCTTGTCCTGGACCGGCGCCTCGAACTTGACCATGATCGGCGCCGCGACGCCGACGGTCTGGTTGTCACCGGGCCAGAGCGTCGCGCGGGTCTGCGAACCGGGCGCGACGGTGGAGAACGAGCCCTTGAGCTCGACCGGCTTGCCGTCGGAGCCGACGACCTTGCCGGAGTAGCTGTACGCCTTGCCGTAGCCCAGCGGCTCGGCCGTGGTCCACCCTGACCTGTCCTCGGTCAGCGTGCCCTTGACCTCTTTGCCCTCCGCCGACTTCAGCGCGACGGACTCGATCTTGCCGTCCACCACCGTGACCTGGACCGGCGTGGTGACCTGCACGTCCTTGGTTCCGTCGACCGGGGACAGGGTGACCTTCGCGGACGGCAGCGAGCTGTCCGACTTCGGCGTTCCCGTCTCGACACTCGAGCACCCGGCCAGCAGCGTCAGCCCGGCGAGGAGCGCGGCCAGTGTTCTCTTCACGGTTTCGACCTCCCAACTAGCAGGACGTCTCACCCGACCGGGTGGTGCGAGTGACGTCCGTCACACGACGTTCGGCGGCCTACGATCGGGATCGTGAATCGACCTGTCGCAGTAGTGACCGGAGCTAGCGCGGGCATCGGCGAGGCCACCGCGCGGCGGTTGGCCGCCGAAGGGTTCCACGTCGTGCTCGGCGCACGTCGTCTGGACCTCCTCCACGTTATCGCGAAGGAGATCGAGGGGACGGCCATCGAGTTGGACGTCACGGACGAGGCCTCCGTCGCCGCCTTCGCCGACCGGGTACCCCGCGCCGACGTCCTCGTGAACAACGCCGGTGGCGCCCGCGGGCTGTCGACCGTCGCCGAGGGGAACCCCGAGGAGTGGCGCTGGATGTGGGAGGCGAACGTCCTCGGCACCCTGCTGGTGACCAAGGCGTTCGTCCCCAAGCTGATCGCGTCGGGGAACGGGCACATCGTGTCCGTGACGTCCGTCGCGGCGCGTGAGGCGTACGACAACGGTTCCGGCTACACCAGCGCGAAGCACGCGCAGTCGGCGTTGCACCGGACGTTGCGCGGCGAACTGCTCGGCGAGCCGGTGCGGATCACCGAGGTCCTCCCGGGCATGGTCGAGACGGACTTCTCCGCCAACCGGTTCGGCGGGGACACCGAGCGCGCGGCCAAGGTCTACCAAGGCCTCACGCCGCTCACCGCCGACGACGTGGCGGACGTCATCGCGTTCGCGGTCACCCGGCCGCCGCACATGAACGTCGACGAGATCGTGCTCAAGCCGAGGGCCCAGGCCTCCGCGACTCGGGTACACCGGGAGTGAGCAGCTCCACGTCGAGCTGACGCAGGACGGGCCCGATGGGGTTCGCGAACCCCGTCGAGCCCGACCCGGCCACGTACAGGCCGACGACCCGGTTGTCCGCGTCCACCAGCACCGCGCCGCTGTCGCCGTGGTCGCCGAAGTGCTCAGCCGAGTGCACGCGGATCTGGTCGCGCAACGTCCGGACGCCGATGCCGTCGCCGAAGTCGAGCCGGACGGTCGCGTCCGTCGACGCGACCACGCCGTACGTCAGCCCGGTGGTGCGGCCGCGTTTGCGCACCGTGGAGCCGACCTCGGCCGGTGCCGCGCCGGTGACCGCGCCGACGTCGACCACCTCCGCGCGCCACGGCCGGTCGCCGAGCCTCAGCCCCGCCGCGCTCACCGACCCCGCCAGCGCCGCCCGGTCCAGCACCGCGACCACGTCCGCGCCGGTCACTCCACCGTCCACTCTGGACGGGTGCACGAACTCGTCGCCCACCGACCACGAGTCGTCGACGCAGCCGACGTGGAAGGTGGTGAGCCCCAGCACCTTCCCGGCCCCGTCGCGGGTGACGGCGAACGCGCCGAGGGTGCCAGCGATCACGTACTCGCCCGCCTTCGGCACCTCCGGCGGCCCGACCCGGTACGACCGCGCGGGACCGATGCCGATGCCGCCGCGCAGCACCGCGTGCCGTTCCCCCGAGCCGGGCTGCTCGCCGGTGGCGCGGGTGACCATGGCGCGGTGCAGCACGATCGACTCGGCGACCACGTCGGTCGGCACGCCCCCGACCTCCACCGGGATCTGCCGCGGGTGGTCGGGTCCCTTGGCGCACACGTAGACCACGATCGCGGCGCGGCCCGTGGGCAGCCCGCCGGTGACCTTCTCGCCGATGTCGACACCGATGACGCCGGGCCTGGTCAGGAACTCGTCTTCGACCATGCGCTTGACGGGCCTGATGAGCTCGCGCGCGTTCTCGTCGAGGTAGCTCATAGCGACCTCCGCATCCCTACTACCTCAATGAAACACGCCAGGTAGCGGTTGGTCACATAGAGTCACTCGAACAGCCCTACAGCTGAACGCCTACGAAGACGGGCTCCGGGTGCAGCTCTACGCCGAAGGCCGAGCGCACGCCGTCGCGCACCTCGCGCGCCAGCCCCAGCAGGTCCTCCGTGGAGGCGCCGCCGCGGTTGGTGAGCGCCAGCGTGTGCTTGTGGGACAGCGACACCCGGCCGCCCGGCCCCTGGTGCCCCTTGCGGAACCCGGCGCGCTCGATCAGCCACGCGGCGGAGAGCTTCCTGCGGCCGTGGCCCGCCGGGTAGGCCGGCACGTCGACGTCGGTGCCGAGGCGTTCGGCGACGCGGATCAGCACGCCGCTGAACGTCGAGTCGTCGACGATCGGGTTGGTGAAGAACGAGCCGGCGCTCCACGTGTCGTGGTCGGTGGCGTCGAGCACCATGCCCTTGCCGCGGCGCAGCTCCAGCACGGCCTTGCGGGCCTCGTCCGCGAGCACGCGATCACCTTGCGCCACCCCGAGAACCCGCGCCAGCTCGGCGTAGCGGATCGGCGCGGACATGCCGCCGGCGGTGAGCGAGAACCTGGTGCGCAGCACGACGGCGCTGTCCGTGTTCTTCAACACGCTGGTGCGGTAGGCGAGGCCGAGCTTGGCGGCGGGCACCTGGTGCACCTTGCCGCTGCGCCGGTCGAGCAGGTCGACCGACTGCAGCACCTGGGAGATCTCGACGCCGTACGCGCCGACGTTCTGCACCGGCGTGGCGCCGTTGAGGCCGGGGATGCCCGACAGGCACTCCAGGCCGCCGAGGCCCTGCGCGACCGCCTCGGCGACGACCGCGTCCCACTCCTCGCCCGCCTCGACGGTGAACTGGACGATGCCGCCGCCCAGCGGGTCGAGCCGGAAACCCTTGGTGGCGACGTGCACGACCGTGCCGTCGAAGCCGCCGTCCGAGATCACGAGGTTCGACCCGCCACCGAGCACGAGGACCTTCTCGTCGCCGGCGGCGTCGGCTGTGCGCACGGCTTCGACCAACTCGGCGGCGGTGGTGGCGTGGACGAACCGCGCGGCCGGTCCACCGAGTCGGAGCGTGGTGCGCTCGGCCAGAGGTACGGACTGCGTGGTGGTCACGGACGTCAACGGTAGCCTCCGCGACATGGCACGCCGCATCGAGCACCACACCACGTCACCCCATTCGGCGGAGAAGGTCTTCGGCGCGATGGTCGACGAGACCCACCTGCGGGACCGGTTGGCCGCGATCGGCGGCTCCGACGCCGAGCTCGTGACGTTCTCCAGCGTCGACGGCACCACGTCGTACCAGCTCAAGCAGGGTGTGCCCGCGGAGCACCTGCCCTCGGTGGCCAGGTCGCTGCTCGGCGGCGACCTCGTGGTCCAGCGCGTGGAGAACTGGGCGGCGGGCGCCGGCACGGTCGAGGTGACGATCAACGGCGTGCCCGGCCGGCTGGAGGGCGCGTTCACCGTCACCGACGACGGCACCGGGTCCAGGACCGCCCTCACGGGCGAGGTCAAGGTCAGCATCCCGCTGCTGGGCGGCAAGCTCGAGAAGGTGATCGCCGAGCAGGTCGCGGTCATGCTGGACAAGGAGAGCGAGTTCACGTCGGAATGGCTCGCAAACCGCGGCTAGCGGCAGGCCGGGCCCGCGCGCTCGGCCTGCCGACGCGGGGCACGACCAACCCGAACCGCCTGCGCAGGGTCGACCGGTGGATGACCGGCACGCTGTCGTCGCTGCTGGCGGAGGCCGCCGATCCGCTGGTGGTCGACCTCGGGTACGGCTCGTCGCCCATCACCACCGTCGAGATGGCCTCCCGGCTGCGCACGGTGCGCCCCGACGTGCGCGTGCTCGGGCTGGAGATCGACCAGGAGCGCGTCGACGCCGGCAAGGCCGTGGCGGACCCGCCGCTGCTCGACTTCCGGCGCGGTGGCTTCGAGCTGGCCGGCGCGCGCCCGGTGTTGTTGCGCGCGTTCAACGTGCTGCGCCAGTACACCGAGGAGCAGGCGTTCGAGGCGTGGGACACGATGCTGTCCCGCATGGCTCCCGGCGGGCTGGTCGTCGAGGGCACGTGCGACGAGATCGGCCGCCGGTGCACGTGGGTGGCGCTGGACGGCGACGGACCACGGACGTTCACGCTCGCGTGCAAGCCCTCCGCGATCGAGACGCCCGGCGACATCGCCGAGCGGCTGCCCAAGGCCCTGATCCACAAGAACGTGCCGGGCGAGCGGGTGCACGCGCTGCTGGCCGAGCTGGACGCGTGCTGGGCCACCGCGGCCCCGTTCGCGCCGTTCGGGCCGCGTGCGCGGTGGGTGGAGTCGGCGCGGTTGCTGGCCGGGCGCGGCTGGCCGGTGCTCGACGACCGGCGGCGGTGGCGGCTCGGGGAAATCACGCTCGATTGGGCCGCCGTCGCACCCTAGGGTGGAGCTCGTGGACTTCGTCGCTCAGCTCGAGACCCAGGCTTCGTCGATGCGTTCGGCCGCTCTGAAGGCGGGCCAGGACGCCCCGGTCCCCTCCTGTCCCGAGTGGACGGTGCTGGACCTGGTCCGGCACCTGGCCGAGGTGCACACGTGGGCGGCGCAGGCCGTCGTCACCGCACCCGAGGCCGGTCGTCCGAAGTGGCCGGAGGGCCCGCGGGACTTCGACGAGCTGCTCTCCTGGTGGGACAACGGGCTGTCGCTGCTCGTCACGCGGCTGCGCGAGACTCCCGCGGACCGTCCCGCGTGGACGTTCCAGGGGCCTCAGCTCGCCGGCTTCTGGGCGCGCAGGCAGGCGCACGAGACCTCGATCCACCGCCTGGACGCCGAGCTCGCCACCGGCCACGAGCTGCCGTCGCTGGTGTTCGACCCGGAGTTCGCCGCGGACGGCATCGACGAGTACCTCACCGTCCTGGTGCCCAGGCGGCTGGAGCTGGGCAGCGTCGTCGGCGCGACGGGCCGGGTGCTCGTGCACGCGGCCGACGCGGGCCGCGCGTGGGAGCTCCGGCTGACCGCCGGCGAGCCGCTCGTCGTCACCGGCGTGCGGGACGCGGCCTTCGACGAGGACGCCACCCTCGCGGGCACCGCCGACGCGGTCTACCGGGCGCTCTACGGCCGCCCGAACCACGCGATCGTGACCGGCGAGGAGTCCCTGTTGGCGGCGCTGCCCACGCCGTGAATACTTCTGCGGCGTGCCATCGCCCGAGCGTCGCTACGTGATCACCTTCGGCTGTCCCGACCGCACCGGCATCATCGCGAGGATCTCGTCGTTCCTCGCGGAGAACGGCGGCTGGATAGTCGAGGCCGCCTACCACACGGACCCGGAGACGGGCTGGTTCTTCACCCGTCAGGAGGTCCGCGCGGACTCGCTGCCCTTCGGCGTGGACGAGCTGCGCACCCGGTTCGCCGAGGTGGCGCACTCGCTGGGCGCGCAGTCGACGTGGACGGTGACCGACACGGGCGCGCGCAAGCGGGTGGTGATCCTCGTGTCGAAGGAGGGTCACTGCCTCTACGACCTGCTGGCCCGCGTGGCGACCGGCGAGCTCGACGTCGAGGTGTCCGCCGTCATCGGCAACCACCCCGAGCTCGGCGACATCACCCGCGCCCACGGCATCCCGTTCCACCACGTGCCGTTCCCGTCGAACGACCCGGAGGGCAAGCAGGCGGCGTTCGGCCGGCTGCGCGCCCTGGTGGAGGACCACGACCCGCACGCCGTCGTCCTGGCCCGCTTCATGCAGATCCTGCCGCCGGAGCTGTGCGCGGCCTGGTCCGGCCGCACGATCAACATCCACCACAGCTTCCTGCCGTCGTTCATCGGCGCCCGCCCCTACCACCAGGCGCACCGGCGGGGCGTGAAGCTGGTCGGCGCGACGTGCCACTACGTGACGGCGGACCTGGACGCCGGGCCGATCATCGAGCAGGACGTGCTGCGCGTGCACCACGGCGACTCCGTGGCGGACATGGTGCGCAAGGGCCGGGACATCGAGAAGGTCGTGCTGGCGCGCGGGCTGCGGTGGCACCTGGAGGACCGGGTGCTGGTGCACGGCAACCAGACGGTGATCTTCTGACTCACCCGGGCTCCGGGGGGATGCGCGGATGACGGAGAACGAGAGCGGGCACGGGTGGCGGTGGCTGCTGCCCATCAGCCTCGCCGCCGACGTGTCGGCGGTGCTTGCGGTGCTGTCCGGATCGGCGTCGACGGCGGCGCTGGTGATCGGTGTCGTCACGCTGCTGATCGGCGTCGGCCTGGTGGCCGCGAAGATCGGCAAGCCGGTCGACAAGGTGGTCGTCCTGGCGGTCGCCGGGATCATCGCGGGCACGGCGACGGTCACGGCCGTCACCACCAGGGCCTTGACGGCCACCACCGCCCGAGCGTCGGACACGACCACCTCCACCACCGGCACCACTGGCACCACTGGCACCACTGGCACCACGGGCACCACGGGCACCAGCTCATCGACCACCACCGCCACCACCACCGCGGCGGCACCGTCGGAAGACGCACCCGGCATCCAGCGGACGAGCAAGGACAAACCGATCCAGCTCACGGACGGCTACGGGGTCGACCTCGACTCGAAGGCGCTGGACTGGGGTGCGGCGAGGACGTCTTCGCCGGACGCGTCCAAGCACGACCTCAAGTACGACGGTTCGTACCTCTGGGCCTCGAAGGACCTCGCGCCGGTCAAGGCCGACGCGACCCTGGAGGACTGCATCACCGCGGGCTACGACCACGTCGCGAGGTACGAGGAGGTCACGACCGGCGCCACCTTCTGCGTGAAGACGAACGGCAAGTCGATCGCCCGTGTGCACCTGGCCAACGTGGTCCCAGGCGATGTGCTGGCGCTGGACGTCCTGGTGTGGACGCCGCGGCCCTGAGTTCCCGCCGGTCATCCGCGGATCCCGGGGCCAGGGGATCCGCCCGAGGCATAGGCTTTTCGGCGTGCGGATCGAAATCACCGACCTGGACCAGCTTCGGGCAGCGCCTGACCTGCGCAAAGCCGTCATCATCGGGCTGGACCTCACTCGCGAGGACGTGCGGGTGCCGCTCGACGGCGCCCTGCTGCTCGGGTGCACGCTCAGCGAGACCATGCAGCGCCGGGCGGACGCCGCGGGCGCGTTGATCTTCCCGGTGATCCCGGACGTGCCCTACGAGGTGTACCGGTCCTCGCTCTACACGCCGGAGGAGCTGTTCGCGGGCTTCGACCCGGCCGACCCCCAGTCGTACGCGGACACCCCGGACGCCGTCATCTACCGGCACAGCAAGCAGCAGGGCCACCACCCCGACCCGTTGCACGCGCTGTCCGAACGCCTGCACGACCACTCGATCACCGAGGCCCTCGACGAGGCGCTGACGGGCTCACCGGTCGCGGTCATGGGCGGTCACGCGCTCGCCCGCGGCTCAGCGGGCTACCGCAACGCCGTCGAACTCGGCGCCGCGCTGGGCAGGGCCGGCTTCACCGTGCTGACCGGCGGCGGACCGGGCGCGATGGAGGCGGTGCCGCTCGGCGTGCGGCTCGGCGAGGCGGACACCGACGTCCTCGACGCCATCGCGCGGGCCCCGTCGTTCGGCCATGACGACGAGTCGATCGGCCGGTGGCTCGCGGTGTTCCCGGAGCTGCCGAGCTCCGGCACCCCGCGCACGATCGGCATCCCGACCTGGTTCTACGGCCACGAGCCGCCCAACCCGGCCTGCGAGCTGCACGCCAAGTACTTCGCGAACTCGGTGCGCGAGGAGGGCCTGCTGACGGTCGCGACCGGCGGCATCGTCTACACCCCCGGCAAGGCGGGCACGGTCCAGGAGGTCTTCCAGGACTTCACGCAGAACTACTACGGCAGCGTCGGGCCCGCCGCGCCCATGGTGTTCCTGGGCAGGGACTTCTGGACCGACGAGGTCCCGGCCGCACCGCTCGTGCAGAAGCTCGCGGCCGGTCGGGAGGCCGAGCAGTGGATCCTCGTCACCGACGAGGTCGACGAGGCGGTCGAGCTACTCGCCAAGTACGCGAGCCAGATCGGGTAGGACCTCCGCGCCGGGCAGCTTCACCAGCACGTCGCCCGGAACCAGAATCTTGCTGCCGCGGATGCCGCTGCCCACGACCAGTTCGGGGGCGGCGGCCACCTCCGGCGACACCAGGACCGGCCAGCCCGCGGGCACACCGATGGGCGTGATGCCGCCGTACTCCATGCCGGTCAACGCGACGGCCTCGTCCATCGGCGCGAACGACGCCTTGCGCGCGTCGAGGCGTTTGCGGATGACGCCGTTCACGTCGGCGCGCATGGTGGCCAGCACCATGCAGGCCGCGTAACGGATCTCACCGCCGCGCTTGCCCGCGACGACCACGCAGTTCGCCGAGGCCTCCAGGGGCGAACCGTAGTGCGCGCAGAACTCGGCGGTGTCGGCGAGGGTCGGGTCGATCTCGGCGACCGCGACGCGGTCGGCGCCGTCCAGCTCCCTCAGCGCGGCCGCGACCGGTTCGGGCACGAGGTCGAGGCGCGAGAGGACCGGGACGGGTTGCAGCGATCCAGCGATGTTCCACACACCGGCCATCCTGCCAAACGCCGGTTGACCTTGACGCTGCGTCAACCCCTACCGTCGAGGACGAAGCGCGGAGGGAGGACCGGGATGGCCTGGTCGATCGCCCAGGTGGCACGGATGTCGAAGGTGACGTCCAGGACGCTGCGGCACTACGACTCGATCGGGCTGCTGCCGCCTGCCTGGATCGGCGCCAACGGCTACCGCTACTACGAGAAGGAGCAGGTGCACCGCCTGCAGCAGATCCTGCTGCTGCGCGAGCTGGGCCTGGGCCTCGACGTGGTGGCGGAGATGCTGAACGGCACGGACCAGCTGACGGTCCTGCGCAACCACCACCGGTGGTTGCAGGCCGAGAGGCAGCGGCTGGACCGGCTCGCCACCACCGTCGCGCGGACGATCCACGAACTGGAAGGAGGGGACGAGGTGAAGCTCGAAGAGCTGTTCGACGGCTTCGACGCGGCGAAGCAGGAGCGCCACGAGGCCGAGCTGGTCGAACGCTACGGCGAGGGTGCCGCGGGGCACATCGCCGAGAGCAAGGAGAAGATGAAGGGCTGGACGCGTGCCGACGCGGACCGGTTCATGGCCGAATGGCGGGACATCGCGCACAAGCTCGGCGTGCTGTTCGTCGCGGGCACGGCGATCGACGCTCCCGAGACGCAGGAGCTGGTCGACCGCCACTACCGCTGGATCTGCCTGAGCTGGACGCCGGACCGGGATTCCTACCAGGGCCTCGGCGACCTCTACGTCGACTCGGACGAGTTCCGGGCCAACTTCGAGGTCAACGGCGACAACATGGCCCAATGGGTGCGCGACGCCATGGCGCACTACGCCGGGACGCGCCTGTAGAGCGGTGCCGGGAGCTGCAGATCCCGGCCCTCAGCCCAGGCCGAAGGCCTTCAGGGCCTCCCGGTTGAACGCCGGCAGGTCGTCGGGGTTGCGGGACGTCACGAGCGTCCAGCCGTTCATGTCGCAGACCCGGACCTCCTGGTCGGCCCAGTCGCCGCCCGCGTTGCGGATGTCGGTCCGCAGGCTCGGGAACGAGGTCAGCATCTTGCCGCGCACCACGTCCGCCTCGACCAGCAGCCACGGCCCGTGGCAGATGGACGCGATCGGCTTGCCCGCCGCCACCAGGTCCTTCACCAGCCGCACGGCGTCGGCGTCCATCCGCAGGAAGTCGGCGTTCGCGACGCCGCCGGGGATGACGGCACCGTCGTAGTCGTCGGCTGAGGCGTCGGCGTACGTCCCGTCGACGGGGAACGAGTCGGCCGGCGTGAGGTGGTGGAAGCCGCGCACCTCACCGAGCTTCGGCGCGAGCAGGCGCGGCACCCCGCCGGCCTTCTCGACGTGCGACCACGGGTCGGTGAGCTCGACCTGCTCGATGCCCTCCGTGTCGACCAGGAATGCGATCTTCTTCTGTTCAGCCATGAACGTCGGCTACCCGCCGAGGAACTCGGCCAACCTGCGCCGGAGCTCCGCGCGGTGGGTGATCATCGGTGCCGGCGAGCCGATCAGCCACAGGTCGCCGCGCGGGAACGCCGCGGCGGTGGCCTTCGCCACGTCCTCGGGGTGCAGCGGGTCGCCCACGGCCCCGATGACCAGCACCGGGATCGACACGGCCGCCAGCGAGGAGGCGTCGGCGACGGCGACCTGGCCCGGTAGCTGCTCGGCGGCGGCCTCCAGGCGGGTCAGCGCGGCCCTGCGCTCGGCGACGTAGGCCGGTGGGCCGGTGGTCAGGTCGGAGAGCTGCCGCAGCGTGAACGGTGGCCGCGGCTGGTCCAGCACCGCGGGCAGCAGCAGCGCCACGCGGCGGAAACGGCCGGGGTGCAGCGAGAGCAGCCGGACCAGCGCACCGGCGCCCAGCGAGACGCCGATGGCCTGGTCGGCGGGAACCGTGCCGAGGTCGGCCGCGATGCGGCCGTAGTCCCAGTAGCCGGGCGGGGCGTCCGGGGCGTCGCCGTGCGACGGCAGCGTCACCACCACACGGGTGCCGGGCAGCCCCGAGGCCGGGATGCGCGCCTCGCCCGGGGTGGCGCCGAGCCCGTGGGCGACCAGCGTCACCGGTGAGCCGGAGCCGTAGGAGGTCGTGATCACCAGCGGGGGCCGCGCTGGACCTCGATCAGCTTCGGGCGCACGTCGACCATGTACACGAGCACCGCGATGAGGCCGGCGAGCCAGAAGATCGACCCGACGCCGCCGGGCGAGAACAACAGCATCGCCGCCGTCCCGCCACCGGTGATGCCCAGCCAGGCCGGCTTGGTCATGCGCTCGATCGCGGTGTAGGCGTCCACGCGCTGGGTCAGCGCGTGGAAGAACGCGAACAGCCCCAGGATGCTGAACCCGAGGTCGAACACGAAGTACACGACGGTGTCGAGGTACCAGATGCTGAAGATCGGGATTTGGAACACGCACCCAGACTACGTGCCGGTACGGCGGGAGGGGAGCAGCCCCGTGCGGACTGCTCCCCTCCCGCCGGCGAGCTAGACCCGGCTCACTTGGTGGTGTCGGTCGTGGGCGTGGTCTTCTTCGCGGCCGGGGTGGCGGCGCGGGTCGTCGTCACCGGCTTGCGCGGCGCGGTGCGGTTCGCGGCCTTGCGGGTGGTGCTGCGGACCTCGTGCGCGGCGTCGCCACCGACCTCGACGATCTCCTCGGCGAGCTTCTCGGCGCCGTCCTCGACCTGGCTCGCGACCTTCTCGCCGACCGAGCGGGTGCGGCGGGTCACCTTGCCGAGCACGTCGTCGGCGAGCACGCGGGCGTCGGCGGCAGCGGTCCCGGCGCGCTTCTGCGCGACCCCGACGGCCTGCTCGACCTGCTCCACGGCCTGCTTCACCTGCGGCTTGGCCTTGATCTGCTCCAACGTCTGCTCGCCCTGCTCCGCGAGGTAGCTGTACAGGTTCACCGCCGAGGCGGTGTAGGCGTCGACCAGCTTCTTCAGCTCGGCCGGCTGCAGCTTCTCGCGCAGGTCGCCCAGCTCGACGGGCAGGTCCTTGGCCTGGGTGCGGGCCTCCTCGGCGCGCTCCTTGGCCTTGGTGAGGGCTTCGACGACCGCCTTGGCGGCGAGGTCACCGGCGCCGAGGGCGGCGAGCAGCGCCTGGCGCGCGGCGTGCGCGCCCTGCTCGGCGGCCTTGCGGACGTCTTCCTGGGTGAGCTTCGGCATGGGGATCAGTCCTCCTGGTTCTTGGCGGAGTTCTCCCGCCTGAAAGAGTGGTAGACGTCGAGCAGCACCTGCTTCTGCCGCTCGGTCAGTTCGGTCGCGGCGACGATGGCGTCCGCCAGCGCGCCGCCTTCGCGCTGCTGGAGGATCCCGGCCTCGACGTAGAGCGCCTCGGCCGAGATGCGCAGGCCCTTGGCGATCTGCTGGAGGATCTCGGCGCTCGGCTTGCGCAGTCCCCGCTCGATCTGGCTGAGGTAGGGGTTCGAGACACCCGCCTGCTTCGCCAGCTCGCGCAACGAGATCTTCGCGCTGTTGCGCTGCTCGCGGATGTACTCACCGATGTTGCGGCCCAGGTCCGCGACCGCCTTGTCGATGGGCTTGTCCACTGTTCCCGCTCCCGTTCCTCGTACCACCACCACGGTAGCGACGGGTGCTAGCAGTTGCAAGCGGGCTGCTAGCAAGCCTGCGTGTGCTCCGCCACAGGACTACCGTGGTGGGTGACATGGACGACGCCGGAGTCCTGCGCGCCGAGCTGGCGGACCACCTGCTCGGCGATGGCGTGCTGCACGACTCCAAGTGGCTCAAGGCTTTCCGCTCGGTGCCGCGGCACGAGTTCCTGCCGCGCTTCTACCGCCAGCGGCACGACGGCGACTGGGAGCGGATCACCGCGGCGCACCCGGACTGGTTGCGGCTCGTCTACACCGACCGCGTCTGGGTTACCCAGTTCGACGGCGACGACACGGTGACCGGCGGCACACCGACCTGCTCGTCGAGCATGCCCACGATCATGGCGATCATGCTGGAGGCGCTGGACGTCCACACCGGGCAGAAGGTGCTGGAGGTCGGCACCGGCACCGGCTACAACGCGGCCCTGCTCTGCCACGCCGTCGGTTCGGCGAACGTCACCACGGTCGACGTCGACCCGGCGCTGTCCCGGCGCGCCCGCGAACGCCTGCGCGCCAACGGGTTCTCCCCGACGTGCGTCACGGGCGACGGCGCGCTCGGCCATCCGGGGGGCGCGCCGTACGACCGCGTGCTCGCGACCTGCTCCGTGGCACGCGTCCCACCGGCCTGGCTGGAGCAGACGAGACCCGGCGGGCTGGTCGTCACGACGCTGCACCGCCCGATCGGCGCCGGGCTCGTCCTGATCACCTCCCACGGCGACGGCACCGGCGAGGGCCGGGTGCTCGCGGAGGACGGCCGCTTCATGCCGATGCGCGCACACTCCCACCCGCCCGTGCGCACCGGTGACGGCGCGTTCGACCGCCGCACGACGAAGGTGCCGCTGACCACGGTGGTGGACCCGGTCAGCCCCTTCGAGTTCTTCGCCGGCACCGCGCTGCCGGGCGTCGTCGCGGGGCACGACTGGCTGGCCCACCCGGACGGTTCCTGGGTGCACCACCACGGCTCGCACGTCGACCAGGGCGGTCCCCGCCGGCTGTGGGACCTCGCGGAGCGGGCCCTCGCCGAGTGGCAGGACCTGGGCAAACCCCGCAGGCACCACTTCGGCGTCGAGATCGGGCCCGACGGCCAGTTCCTGACGCTCGGCGAGCTGCGCTGGCACCTGTGATCGAGAACGAAACGTCACGACACGGGTCACTGAATCGACCCCTGGCGGATGCGGTGCGCCATGATGCGTCGCATGTCCAGACTCCGGCAGCGGGCGCTGCTGGCCGGCTGCGTGCTGACGGCGTTGCTCGCGGCGGCCGGCCTGTTCGTGACCGACCACGGCATCAACCCGCACGTGTGGCTGATCGTGCTCACGATGGCGTTCCTGGGCCTCCTCGCCGCGCTCGACCCGTGGCTGCGGCGCAGGCACAACGCCGAGCTGAGCACCGACGAGCACCTCGACGCCGCGTGCCGGGCGCTCGCCACCGGCCTGCAGGCGCAGTGGAACGAGGAGGTGCACTCGCGCGGCCTCACCGAGCCGGACCTGCTCGACCTGCACTGGACGGCCGCCGAGCTGGACGTGAGCGCCGAGCCGGCCGCCCCGCCGGGACGCAGCGACGCCGTGGTGAGCGCGTTCCAGCGGCAGGTCAACCGCCGGATGGTGATCCTCGGCGAGGCGGGCACCGGCAAGTCGACGGTCGCGATGCTGCTGACGTGCGGCCTGCTGGACCGCTACGACGGCGGCATGGTGCCGGTGCTGTTGCCGCTGTCGACGTGGGACCCGGCGGTCGAGGACATCCGCACGTGGCTCAGCCGTCGGCTGTACGAAGACCATCCGGCGTTGCGCAACACCGAGCTGTACGGCAGCTACGCGGGCGACCTGCTGATCGAGCAGCATCGCGTGCTGCCCGTGCTGGACGGCTTCGACGACATCCCCGCGCACCAGCGCGCCGACGCTCTCGCCCGCATCTCCAAGGCGTTCGGGGTGACCCGGCCGCTGGTGCTCACCTCCCGCACCACCGAGTTCGCGCAGGCGGTCCACCTCGCCGGCCCGGTGCCGGGAGCCGACGTCGTCGAGCTGGCCCCGCTCGATCTCGACGAGGTCGCCGCGTACCTGCGGGCCAGTGCCGACAGCCGGGGCGCGGCGCGGTGGGAGCCGGTGTTCATCCACCTGCGCGAGGAACCGGACGGCAGGCTCGCGGACGCGTTGTCCACGCCGCTCACGATGTGGCTCGCCAGCATGGTCTACGCCGACAGCGAGGCCGAGCCGACGGAGCTGCTCGACCGCGGCCGGTTCCCGGACGCGCGGGCGGTCTCCGACCACCTCTGCGACGAGCTGGTGTCACGGGCGTTCGGCAACCGGGCGTTCGCCCACCACGCCAGGGCCAGCCAGGTCTGGCCACGCGACCGGGCCCGTCGCTGGCTCGAGTTCCTCGCCCACGAGATGCGCGACCGCGGCATCCGCGAGCTGGCCTGGTGGGAGCTGCGCCGGTCGGTCGGCAGGACGTGGCTCGCGGTGCTCGGCGCGCTGGTGCTGGGCGCGATCGGCGGGTTCGGCGTCGGCTGGCTGATGGCGTACTCGATCACGCCGTCGCTCGCCCCGGTCACCGGCCTGGTGGCGGGCATCGGTGTCGGCGCGGCCGCGCTGAGCGCGGCGCAGGAGCGCAAGACCAAGCCACGGCTGGGGATCTGGCGCAGCCTGCTGCTCGTGCCCGGCGTGCTCGGGCTGGCCGCGGGACTCGTGTTCGGCGCGCTGTACGGGCTGTCCGCCGGGCTCGTGGTCGGGCTCGGCCTCGCCGTCGCGGTCGCGCTGCGGTTCGCGTTGTCGAGCGCCACCGAGCTGTCGCAGGCCTCTAGTCCTCAGTGGACGATGGCGCGCGACCGGATCGCGGTCTGGACGGGATCCCTGGTGCTGGCCGTGGTCTTCGGCTCGGCGGCGGCACTGGTGTTCGGTCCCGGCCAGACCGGGATGGTCGGGCTGGGCCTCGCGTCCGGCCTGATGCTCGGGTTCGCGCTCGCCGTGCTGCACCTGCGCTGGTGGTGGTTCACCGTCGCGCGGATCTGGCTGGCGCTGCGCGGGAAGCTGCCCTGGGAGCTGATGGTCTTCCTGGAGGACTCGCGCAAGCTCGGCGTGCTCTGCCGGGCGGGAGCCTGCTACCAGTTCCGGCACGGACTGGTGCAGGACCGCCTGGCAGAGCACGAGACGACTACTCGGTCCGCAGGCCAAGTGCTCCGGTCGCCCTTCTCAGCGAGGGCAGCGTCAGAGCGGTGACCGCGAGCGTCAGACCCACCACGACCGCGGTGACGAGCCCTATGCCGGCCCAGTCGAAGGCGACACTGGACCCGGACACCCGCATCACCAGCACCCCGAGCCCGATGCCGGTGGCGAGCGACACGACCGTGGAGATCGCGAGCGGCAGCGCGTTCTGCCACAGCAGCGACCGGGCGAGCGTGCCACGCGGCACGCCGCTCGCCGCCATCACCGCGAGCGGCCTGCGCCGTTCCCGCACCTGTTCCAGTGCCACGACCAGCAGTGAGCCGGCGGCCACGAGCAACGTGAGCAGCGAGCCGGCCAGCAGCGCGCGGCGGATCACGCCGAACACCCGTTCCGCCTCGTTGGTGTCGTCCTGGCCGACGAAGTAGGTGTGCATCTGCCACGGGTAGGCCGCCAGGGCGTTGCGGGTGTGCTCCGCGACGTCGGGCACCGCGCCGTCGAGCACCGCGATCAGCTCGAACTGCTCCGCCCGCAGACCGCGTGCGGCCGCCGGGGTGACGACGAGGCCGGGACGGGTGCCCTCGACCGTCTCCACCGCCGGCACCGTCCACCTCTCGCCGGATTTCTTGATCGTCAGCACGTCACCGGCCTTCGCCTCCACCAGCCCGTTGGAGAACGGCACGACGTAGGCCTTCCCGTCCACGCAGTCCGGGACGGTCGCCTGCGAGCGCAACGCCTCGCACGAGGCGATGGTGACGACGACGTACTCGCCGGAGTTCAGCTCGCCGAACGTCCGACCGATCTCGTGGACGCCGTCCACACCGGCGGTCTTCTCCAGCGCCGCGGTGATGGCGCCGGGGTCCACGGCCGGGTCGGGGTTGATGGTCAGGTAGCTGAACGACGCCTCTTTCTCCTCGTTGGTCCGCACGTCCTGCTCCACACCCGCCAGGGTCATCTGCAACGTGACGGTGCCCGCGAGCACGACCGCCACGCCGCCCACGACGCGCGCCGCGGTTCCGCTGTCGAGCTGCAACCGGCGCACGGCCAGCTGCAGTGCCGGTGACCCGCCCCGCACCGTGAACACCACGCGTTCCACCAGCCACGGCAGCAGCACGGGGATGCCGAGCATCAGCAGCACGATCCCGGTCACCACCGGCCACGGGTCCGGCCGGGCGGTGGCGCTGAGCTCGCCGATCTGGCTGACGAGCAGTGCCACCCCGGCCGCCACCGGCACGAGCCGCCACCAGAGCCTGCGGCGCACCGGTTTCTGGTCCCTGACCACGCCCAGCGGCTCGATGATCGTGCGGCGCATCGCCACCAGTGACGTGACCACCGCAAGCACCGGCACCGCCACGACCACGGTGACCGTGAGCGCGGGCGCCGGCATGACGTCGCTCGAGAAGGTGGACAGCTCCGCGATGCTGATTCCGTTGACGGACGGCCGGACCGCGAAGAAGATCCCGAACCCGACCACGAGCCCCGCGAGCGCACCGGCGAGAGCCTCGCCGGAGGCGATCAGCCGCACCCTGCTCGCCGCAGCGCCGACCAGCCGCAGCGCTGCGAGCCTGCGGTCGCGCTGGGCCGCGGCGAGCCTCGTCGCGACCCCGACGAACACCAGCACCGGGAACAGCAGCACCACCAGGCCGACCACGCTGAGCAGCCACAGCACCGGGTTGAGCCCACCACCGTCGTTCGGGACGCCCCAGCCGTAGACGGTGTTGCCGTCCGGCTCCTCCTGGATCTTCGCGTCACCGGCGTAGAAGTGGAGCTCGTTCGGGTTCTGCAGGCCGGCCTGACCGATCGTGCCGATGACCTTCTGCGGGAAGCGCGGCTTGAGCAGCTCACCTCCAGGCGCGTCGAGCAGGGCCGCGAGCGCGGGCGACACGAAGATCTCGCCGTCACCCGGCACCCGGTCGATGCCGGGCGGCACGGGGGCCTCCGGCGACCGCGCCTTCAGGTACGAGCCGCGGATGTACTCGGAGCGGAAGGGGTGCCCCTGCTCGATCGCGAGCAGCGGCGCCGGGCCGGCGCCTTCGGTCACGGGGTTGCGCGCGTCCTGCCGGTCGTCCCGTGCCTCCATCACGCTCGGCAAGGACGCGGCGAACAGCAGCAACGCGACACCGAGGCCGATCCCCACGCCTTGGAGCGCGAGCCTCGCCCAGGACTTCCGGCTGCCCCCGACGGCCAGCCGGACCCCCAGGGCGAGGTCGCTCATCACCCGGTTCACCGGGCGAACTCCACGTCACGCGAACGACCGTCGCGCACCACGACCTCGCGGTCGGAGTAGGCGGCGACACGGGGTTCGTGCGTGACGAGCACGACGGCCGCACCGGTTTCCCGTGCCGCGGTCGTGAGCAGATGCATGACGCGTTCGCCGTTGAGCGAGTCGAGCGCGCCGGTCGGTTCGTCGGCGAAGATCACCTTCGGCCTGGTGACCAGGGCGCGGGCCACCGCGACGCGTTGTCCCTGGCCGCCGGAGGTCTCGCCGGGGCGCTGGTCGGCGACGCCGTCGACCTCCAGCCGGGCGAGCCAGTCCCTCGACGCGCGTTCGGCGTCCTTGCGCTTCATGCCGCTCAGGCGCAACGGCAGCGCCACGTTCTCCAGGCAGGTCAGCTCGGGGACGAGCTGGCCGAACTGGAAGACGAACCCGAACTCGGTGCGCCGCAGCTCGCTGCGCTTGCTGTCGTTCATCGCGGTCAGGTCCTGGCCGCTGTAGTGCACCGTGCCCTTGTCCGGCGGCAGGATGCCCGCGATGCAGTGCAGCAGCGTGGACTTGCCGGAGCCGGACGGCCCCATCACCGCGACGACCTCGCCCGCGCGGATCGAGATGTCGGCGCCGTCGAGCGCGTGGGTCTTGCCGAACGACTTGAACAGGCCTTCGGCCTTCAACAGGCTCATCGCGTGACCTCCACGGCCAGCTGGTCGAGGCGAGCGGCCGTGAGTTCCAGCCACCGCAGGTCGGCTTCGAGGTGGAACAGGGCGAAGTCGCAGATGAGCTGGTCGGCGAGGTCGCCGTCGACCTTGCGCTTCGTCAGCTCGCGCATGGTGGTGAGGTGCGCCGCGCGTTGCGCGTCGAGCACCTCCGTGGCGCTGCGGCCGGACAGCAGGGCCAGCACCACCTTGGCGTACAGGGTGTTCTGGAGGTACGGCTCCGGCTTCTCCGGAGTGCTCAGCCAGCGCTCCACGTCGGTGACGCCCGCGTCGGTGATGGCGTACCGCTTGCGCTCCGGGCCGTCGCCCGCCTCCACGCCCGCCTCGGTCACGAGACCGTTCTTCAGCAGCCTCGACAGGGTCGAGTACACCTGCCCGTAGTGCAACGGCCGGTCCTGGCCGAAGCGCTCGTCGTAGGAGCGCTTCAGGTCGTAGCCGTGCCTTGGACCGCCTTCAAGCAGGCCCAACAGTGCGTGTCCGATCGACATGAGGAGCACTATACACACGATGTATACATCGAGTGCATTCCTCGACGGCCTGACGGGCGGTAGCCGTGACGCCTACAGTGGTGGGGTGACTGGTCTGACTGTCGGCTGGGATCACGACGTCGAGCTGCTGCTCGACTTCCTGAACACTCGACAAGTACTGGACAGTGAAGCCTCCTGGCGCGCGTGGGTGACCGAGCGCGGCCTCGGGCGGAGCGGGGAACTCGCACAGGCGCGCGCCGCGCGAGCGGCGCTGCGGTCGTCCATCGAGGGCTCGTCAGGCCCCCGGACCGCGGCTGGCGTGGTCCACATCGAGCTGACCGGCGGCATTCCGGTGCTGTCCAGCCCGGACGCGGTCGGCACCGTGCTGGCCGCCTCCGCCCGGCTGGCCGTGCTGGGCTCCTGGGAGCGCTTCAAGATCTGTCCCGCCGACGACTGCCTGCGGGCGTTCTTCGACCGTTCCCGCAACCGTTCGCGCACGTGGTGCTCGATGCAGGTCTGCGGCAATCGCGAGAAGGCGCGCACGTTCCGAAAACGCACGCGCGCCCAGAACAAGCCTCAGAACAACGCGTTGGCCACGGTGTAGATCACCAGACCGGCGAGCGCGCCGACCACGGTGCCGTTGATCCGGATGAACTGCAGGTCCCTGCCGACCTGCAGCTCGATCTTGCGCGAGGTCTCCTCCGCGTCCCAGCGCTCGACGGTGTCGGTGATCAGCGTGGTGATCTCCGCACGGTAGTTCTCGACCACGTACCCGGCGGCCTGCTCCAGCCAGCCGTCGACCTTGGCGCGCAGCTCGGGGTCGTCGGTGAGGTTGGTGCCGAGGGTGACCAAGCCCTGCGTGACGCGCCTGCGCAGCTCGCTGGACGGGTCCTCGGCGGCGTCGATGAGCATCTTCTTCGCCGTGCCCCACGCGCTGTCGATCAGCTTCTGCACGTCGGGGTGGCCGATGACCTGCTGCTTGACCTGCTCGGCCTTCTGCATGGTGGCCTCGTCGGACTGCATGTCCGCGGAGAACTCGAGCAGGAACTGGTCCACGGCGAGGCGCATCGGGTGGTTGACGTCGGTCTTGACCGCCCAGGCGAAGTTGACCAGCTCGGTGTGGACCTTGTCGCCGAGCAGCGCGTCGACGAACTTGGGCGACCAGGTGGGCGCGCGCTCGGTGACGATCAGGCTGACCTTGTCGTAGTTGTCCCGCACCCATTCGTAGGCGCGGTCGCACATCAGGTCGACGAGCTTGTGGTGCGCGCCGTCGGTGAGCACCTGGCCGAGCAGCTTGCCCAGCGGCGGGCCCCAGGGCTTCGCGGTCACCCGCTTGACGATCGCGTGCTCCACGACGGCCTGGACCTCTTCGTCCTTGAGCACGGTGATCGCGCCCTTCAGGACGTTCGCCAGCTCGGTCGTGATGCGTTCGGCGTTCTCCGGCTGCTTGACCCACGCGCCGGCCCGTTGCGCGATGCCCGCCCGCCGGAGCTTGTCCTGCACGATCTCAGGGCTCAGGAAGTTGACGCCGACGAAGTCGCCGAGCGTCTTGCCGAACATGTTCTTGCGGGTCGGGATGATCGCCGTGTGCGGGATCGGCAGGCCCAGGGGCCTGCGGAACAGCGCGGTGACGGCGAACCAGTCGGCGAGCGCGCCGACCATCCCGGCCTCCGCGGCGGCTCTTACGTAGCCCACCCACGCGCCCTCGAACGCGTGCGTGCCGAAGAAGATGACCGTCGCGCCGACGAGAAAGCTCGTCGCGACGACCTTCATCTTGCGCAGGTCCGTGCGCTTCTGCTGGTCAGCGGCGGTCAGTTGCTCCACGCCACCATTGTCCGTGAAGATTCGGCGTTGTGCGGGTACCAGCGCTAGTCCCCAGGTTGCAGCCGTTCACGTCGACCATCTTCGCGGAGATGACGGCGCTGGCCGGGCAGCACGACGCGGTGAACCTCGGTCAGGGCTTCCCCGACACCGACGGTCCCGCGTCGATGCTCGCGGAGGCCCAGTCCGCGATCGGCTCCGGGGTGAACCAGTACCCGCCGGGCCCCGGCATGCCGGTGCTGCGCCACGCCATCGCCACCCACCGGTCCCGGTACGGGCTCTCCTACGACCCCGACACCGAGGTCCTGGTGACCGTCGGCGCCACCGAGGCGATCGCGGCGTCGCTGCTGGCGCTGGTCGAGGCGGGCGACGAAGTGATCCTCATCGAGCCGTACTACGACTCGTACGCGGCCTCCGTGGCCATGGCCGGCGCGACGCGGGTGACCGTTGGCCTGCGCGAGGACGCGTCGGGCCGGCTGGCGCTCGACGTGGACGCCCTGCGCGCCGCCGTGACGCCGCGGACGCGGGCGGTCCTGGTCAACTCACCGCACAACCCGACCGGCACCGTCTTCCGCCGGGAGGAGCTCCAGGCCATCGCCTCGGTGTGCGTCGAGCACGACCTGCTGGCCGTCACCGACGAGGTCTACGAGCACCTGGTGTTCGACGGTCTGGCCCACGTCCCGCTGGCCTCGCTGCCCGGGATGGCCGAGCGGACGCTGTCGATCTCCGGCGCCGGCAAGACGTTCAACTGCACCGGCTGGAAGATCGGCTGGGTGTGCGGCCCCGCCGAGCTGGTCGGCGCGGTCCGCGCGGCCAAGCAGTTCATGACGTTCGTCGGCGGCGCCCCGTTCCAGCCCGCCGTGGCGCACGCCCTGACCGCCGAGCTGGACTGGGTCGACGGGCTGCGCGACTCCCTCGCCTCGAAGCGCGCGCGTCTGGCCGAGGGCCTGCGTGCGGCCGGTTTCTCCGTGCGGTCGTCCGAGGGCACGTACTTCATCTGCGCCGACGTCCGTCCTCTCGGTTACACCGACGGCCTGGCGTTGTGCCGTGACCTGCCCGCCCGGATCGGCGTCGCGGCCGTGCCCGTCCAGGTGTTCACCGACCGCCCGGCGGAGTGGCAGCACCTGATCCGGTTCGCCTTCTGCAAGCGGGACGCGGTGATCGACGAAGCCGTGGAGCGCCTCCACAAGCTGTAGTTGTCCACAGGTGTGGACTAGTTCCTCCACACCTGTGGACAAACCACTTTCGAGTGAGACCGGGAGCCCGGCCGCCGGGGTTCGACTCCAAACGGCATGGACTCGAACACTGAGGTTCTCGTGGGCTGGCGTTCCGGTTCGCACGGCTGGGACGCCCTCGTCGAACGCTACTCCCGCCTGGTCTGGTCGGTGCCCAGATCGTTCCGGCTGAGCCACGCCGATGCCGCCGACGTCTACCAGTGCACCTGGCTCTGCCTCGCCGAACACCTGACGCGGATACGGCGGCCGGAAGGGTTGGGCCTCTGGCTGGTCCGTACCGCCACTCGCCAGTCCATCGCCGTGGTGCGGGCTCGTGGCCGGGAGGTGCCGCTCGACCTCTGGGAGCCGGAGTCGCCGCTGCCCGCACCCGACGAGGTCGCGGTCACCACCGACCGGCAGCGGCGGTTGTGGACGGCGTTGACGACCTTGAACGAGCGGTGCCAGCGGCTGCTGCGCATCGCCGCCCACAGCCCGGAGCTGAGTTATGCACAGGTTGCGGAGACCCTGGGGATAAAGGTGGGGACAGTCGGTCCCACGCGCAGCCGGTGCCTCGCCGAGCTGCGGCGGAAGGTGGAGGGGCTGCGATGAGGGACCCGCTGCTCGACGAGCTCGCCGGCCTGTTCGGCTCGGACGTCCCGCCTCCCGCGCTGACGCCGTGCCCGACCGGGCTCGACCCGATGGCGGCCGTCCACGAGCCGGTCCGCGGCCCCTCCCGCCAGCTCGTGTTCCACGCCGGCGCGGGCCGCCTGCACCTGCAGCTCGATCCGGCGGACGCGGGAGTTCACCTCACCGGCGTCCTCGACGGCGAGGGCGTCTCGGTCGAGGTGCGCTCACCGGGCGGTGCCCTGGCGCTCCGGCCCGGTGCCGGGGGCTGGTTCCGCGCCGAGGTGCGACCGGGTCCGGTGTGCGTGACCGTTCCCGAGCTCGGCCTGACCACGGGGTGGTTCGTCGCATGAGCGCCAGCGCCGATCCCCTGACCACCATCGCGACCACCGAGGTGCGCGGAACCCCGGCCGAACGGGCCGGCGCACTGCACGACCTGAGCATCGCCCACGTCGAGCTCGGCCACCTCGACGTGGCCGCCCGGCTCGCCCGGCGCGGGCTGCGGCTCACCGGCGAGGCGCGGTTCCACCTGACGCTCGCGTGGATCGACCTCGACCGGGGCCGTCGGGAGCAGAGCCTGCGGCACCTGGACCTCGCGACACCACACCTGCGGAGACGGGAGCTGGCGAGAGCGCGGTGCCTGCGCGGGCTGCACCTGTGCCAGTCGGCCGAGCCGCGGCTGGCCGTCGCGGAGCTCACCGCGGTCATCGGGCAGCTGCGCAGGTACGGCGACGAGCGCTGGCTCGCCAACGCGTTGATCGGCCGCGGGATCGCCCGGTGCGCCGCGGCCAGGCTGGCCGCGGCCGACCGCGACTTCACCGCCGCGCAGGCGGTGCTGCGCTCGATCGGCGAACCGGGTCGCGCGGCGATGTGCCTGCACAACCGGGGGTTCGTCGCGATGCTCGCCGGCGACCTGCCGCTCGCCCTGCGCAGGTACGAGGAAGCGGCCGCGGCCGGCCTCGACTCGGCGAGCAGGCCGGAAGCGCTCGTCGACAGGGCGGAGGCGTTGCTCGCCGCCGGGCTCACCGCGGAGGCGCGCCGGGTGCTGGCGCCCGCGCTGGAGCTGCTGCGCCGGTGCAACCGGCACGTGCCGGAGCTGGCGGTGCTGAGCGCGCGGTGTGCGCTGCGCGCCGGCGACCCGGCACCCGCGCTCCGGATCGCGGACCGGGACGTCGAGTTCATGCTCGCCGCCGGACAGCTCGACGCCGTCGCGGCGCACCGGTTTCGCGGGCCGGTGCGGACGCGGGCGCTCGGGTGGCTCGCCCAGGCCCGCCGGTCGGACCGGCGGGGCGCGCTGGCGGCGTGCAGGGCCGGGATCAGGCTGCTCGACGAGCACCACGGCGACTGGCCGCGCCGTGAGCTGACCGGGCACGCGCTGGGGCTCGCCAGGACCGCGCGCGAGGTGCTGCACTGGTCGGAACAGCACCGCGTCCGCACGCCCCTGCCCCCCAACGAGCCCCGGCTCGCCGCCGCGCTCGCGAAGCTGCGGCGCGCCAGGGCGTTCGGGATGCCGCTGGAGGCGCTGGAGCGGGACGTCCGCAGGCTGACGCTCGCCGCCGGACGGCGCGGCGGCCGGGTCGCGGCCACGCCGCCGGACCTGCCGCTGGTCAGCTTCATCGCCCACGGAGGGCGGATGAGGGCGGTGACGGTGGTCGACGGGCGCGCCCGCGTGCGGGTGGTCGAAGATCCGGCGGAACTCGTCCGCACGGCCAGGCTCGCGCTGCGGGCGGGCCGCGACGTCGCGCTCGACCTCCTGCCGGAGGCCGACGAGGTCGTCGTGGTCCCGGACGGCGTGCTGCACGGGATGCCGTGGGCAGCGCTCGGCCAACGGGTGCACGTCGTCCCGTCGCTGCGGCATTGGCGGCCGACGGCTCGCGGCGGCCATCGGGTGTGGGTCGCCGGGCCCCGGTTGCCGAACGAGGAGGTGACGGCGCTGCGGGAGGAGCACGGCGGAGTGCTCGTCGAGCCCACCGTGGAGGCGACGCTGGCCGGGCTGGAGGGTGCCGGCATCGCGCACATCGCGGCGCACGGGCACGTCCACCCGGAAAATCCGTTGTTCTCCCACCTCGAACTGCGGGACGGCCCGCTGTACGGCTACGACATCGCGAGGATCGAGAACCCGCCCGAGGTCGTCGTGCTGTCCGCCTGCGAGTCGGGGCTGGCCCGCGCGTTCCTCGACGCCGGCAGCACGGCCGTGCTCGCCAGCGTGCTGCCGGTGCCGGACGCGCAGGTCGGCGCGGCCATGACCGAGGTCCACCGGCTCGTCCACCACCCGGTGCGGGCGGCCGGGGCCGTCGCCCACCTCGGTTTCAGCTGCTACGGCACCGGGACCACGGTGGCGGCGTGCAGGGCGGCCGCGAACGACGTGCCCGTGCAGAGCAGCTGCGCGGAACCCACCGTGGCCGGCACGTCGACCCCGGACACGACCACGTCCACCCAGGGCCCGTGCCCGGAGAAGGCAGCCGCGGCACCCACCGCCGTCACACCGGGCAGGGCGGCGGGCCACCACGGGCGGGACGAACCGCCGTTGCCCGCCGCGGCCACCACGTTGCGGCCGCACGACGCGAGGACCGGCGGGCACCTGTCGTCGAACGAGTAGGTGCCGGACGCGACCAGCACCACGGGCAGGTCCTGGGTGGCGTGCAGGGCGGCGGCCAGCGTCAGGTCGTCGCCGAAGCCGGAGGGCGTGAGGACGGGGAACGGGCGGATGCTCGCGCCGTGGTGGCGCAGGACGCCGGCGACTAGTGAGCCGTGCGGAGCGTCGAGAGAGGTGTCGAGCAGCGCCACGGTGCCCTCGCCCAAGAGTTCCGGGAGTCGTTCGCCGACGACCGGGCGGGAGGTGCCGATCATGATCGGGCAGGCGAGGTGGACGTGGTTCGGCGCGGCGCCGACCTCGCGGGCGATGTCCACGACGCGTTCACGATCGGGGGTTTTCAGGTGCATGCGGATGGCTCCCGTCCCCACCTCCTCGTGCGAGTAGATCCCTCGCAAGCGCTTGCGCACAGTGGGTGCGTCCGACGGCACCACGATCAGTTCCCCCGAACGGACCAATACCTCGTTTGGTCCCGACTCGTCGTGCACGTGTACCGGGCCGAGCGCGCGGCAGGCGCGATCGACCAGCTCAGAGAGGCTGTTGACCTGCTGGGGCGCGTCCACATCGGACACGATCCCGCGCCGCGACGCGGTCCACACGGGACCAGGGCGCGTTATCACTCGATCCGATGACGACACAGAGGGTGTTCCGCGCCTGATCAGGGCGACACGGACAGCCGCACGGTGACGCCCTTCCGAGTGGTTTGACCGCAGGTGGTTCGCAAAATCACTCACCAGTGCTAGACATAGCTCAACGTCGACCTCCGACGACGCTGTGCGTTGGCGGTGACCGAACGGTGGACGGTGGTGATCCTGTGGCAAGTGGTGGAGCCGGCGCACTGCTGCTGCGGGCCGCTGCGCTGGGTGGGCTGACCGCCGCCGCCTGGCTGCTGGGCGGGACGACCGCGTCCGCCGACGTCGAGGAACCGCCTCCGGCCGTCGAGATCGCCGTGGACGCCGTCCCGGCCGGGTCCTCCGCCCTGGTCGAGGACCCCGCCGCCTGGGTCGAGTCGTTCACCGCGGCGATGGCCGAGCGGAACCAGCCGGTCAAGATCGTGCCGCCGGCTCCTCCCGTGGTGCTCGCGCCGGAAGAGCCCGAGGACCACGAAGACCACGAGGACGAAGAACCCACCCTCGACTTCACCAGCGGCAAGCAGGGCAACACCCGGTTCGGCACCGTGTCGAACCAGGCGCCGCCCGAGGTGCTGCAGGCGAAGGCGCAGGTCCGCGCGGCCAAGAAGGCCGCGCAGCTCGCCGTGGCCCTGCCGCCCCCTCCGCCGCCACCCCCGCCCGCGCCACCCGTGGTCGTGGTCGAGAAAGCCCTGCCGCTGCTCCCCGGTCCGCCGGCGCCCGCGCCCGCGAAGACCGAGCCCGCACCGGTGAGCGACTTCAGCTGGACCGTTCCTGGACCGGCCGCGCCGCTGCCCGCACCGCAGCAGGCACCCGTGGTCGCGGCAGCCACCACGTCGACCGGCCACACCGACAACTCCGGCGGCACGCGCGGCGTGCACGCCTCCCTGACGTCGCACGACTCGCTCTTCCCGCCCACGTCGTGGTCGGTCGAGGAGCGTCGCGACGGTCGTTGCCCCGGCAGCCTCCCCGGCCTCCCGAGCACGTCACCCGACTGAGTCAAACAGGACAAGTCTGTCCTCTGCGCGATTTGTGACCGTCTCGTTCCGTCGCGCGCATAACTCCTCCCCGCATTTCCCGTTGTACGCAAGGAACCCAGTCTTCCTGACCTGCCAACCGCGCCCTGGCAGGTCGGGTCTGGTCCGAGTGCCGCGCTGCCCCCGCAGCCTCGGACCGCACGGGAAACCTGCGGACGGGGGACGTCAATCCCTGGGACGTTCCCCGCCGCAGGCCTCTCGGTGGCAAGTTCGTCGGCCCGGTCTCCACCGCTGCGGGAGACCGGGCCGACGTGTCTCACGCGACCGGCGCCGCCAAGTCCGCGTCAGCCGGAAACCCTGTTCCGGCAACGGATGCAGCAACGACACCCAAACGGCCGATCGCCTCCCGCAGCACCTCGGGCGGCTGCGTGTACGGCACCCGGAGCATCTGCTCGCACCCGCCGTGCACGGCGAACCGGGAGCCCGGCACGAGCCGCAGGCCGTGGTTCTGCGCCACCACCGCGATCCGGGTGCTCACCGGCCCGTCGAGCGCGCACCACACCGCCAGTCCGCCGGCCGGCACCTCGAAGCTCCACTGTGGACAGTGCTGGCGCAGCGCCTCGACCGCCACGTCGCGCCGGATGCGCGCCTCCGCGCGCCGTGGCCGGAGAACGGCCTCCGGCGACTCCAGCAACGCCGCCAGTACGAGCTGCTCGAACACGGGCGTGCCCAGGTCGGTCGCCGCCCGCGTGGACAGCAGCCGGTGCACGACGTCCCGTGAAGCCCGGATCCACCCGACGCGCAGTCCACCCCAGTGCGACTTGCTGGCGGAGCCGAGCGTCACCACGGAGTCCCCGCCGAACGCGGCCATCGGCAACGGCGCCTCCCGCTCGTCCAGCGCCAGCTCCACCAGGGTCTCGTCGACGACCAGCGGGGTGCGCGTCTTGCGCAGCACGGCCGAGAGCGCCTCCCGCGCCTCGGACGGCATCCGCAGCCCGGTCGGGTTCTGGAAGTCCGGGATCAGGTAGGCCAGCCGGGGGCCCGCTTGGCGCACCGCGGCCTCGTACCCGTCGACGTCCCACCCGTCGGTCAGCATCGGCACCGGCACGGGGATCGCGAACGACGCCCGCACCGCCTCCAGCGCGTTCGGGTAGCTCGGCTGCTCCACCAGCACCCGGTCACCCGGCCCGGCGAAGAGCCGCAGCACCAGCGCCCACGCGTGCTGGGCACCGGAGGTCACCACGATCTGGTCGGGAGACGTCGGCAGCCCGCGCGCCGCGAACCGGTCCGCGATCCGCTGCCGCAGCAGCGGCAGGCCCCGCTCGTCGTACCCGTGCGACGCGAGGTGCTCCGGCATCGCGGCCATCGCGGTGTCCATCGCGAGCCGCACGGACGGCAGCGCGGGAGGCGCGGCGCGGGACAGGTCGATCAACGTGTCGTCGCCGCCGGTGATCCCCCCACCGGCGCCGACGGGACCGTTGATCCACGACCCGGCCCCGCGCCGCGACTCCACCACCCCCTCGGCGCGCAGCTGGTCCAGCGCCGTGGTGACCGTGGTGCGGCTCACCGGCAGCGCCTCGGTGAGCTCCCGCTCGGACGGCAACCGCGTCCCGACCGGCAACCGGCCGTCCGCGACCAGCAGCTTGACCGCCGCGGCGAGGTCGGTCGAGCACTGCCGGGCACCACCGCGTTGCCACGACCCGAGAAGACGAGCCAGTCGGGCGCCTGATATACGTCCACCTGGTGGGAGCATGGGGCAATCATCGCGGATTGGCTATGGATATCCAAGCCAATCACAGCGCAGTATGGCCACATGGCCTCCATGACCGCACTCGACCAGGTCTCCGTCAGGATCGCTCCGGCCCGGCGCCTCCCGCAGCTCCTCGCGGGCCTGTGGCTCTACGGCGCCAGCATGGCGATGCAGATCCGCGGAACCCTCGGGCTGAACCCGTGGGACGTGCTGCACGAGGGCCTCGCGGAGCGCAGCGGCCTGAGCTTCGGCCTGATCACCGCGATCACCGGCGTCGCGGTGCTGCTGCTCTGGATCCCGCTGAAGCAGAAGCCCGGCGTCGGCACCGTCGGCAACGTGGTGGTCATCGCCGTCAGCGTCGACGTGACGCTGGCGGTCCTGCCCGAGGCGCATGGACTCCTGCCCCGCGTCGGACTGCTCGTGCTGGGCATCGTGCTGAACGCCGTGGCGTTCGCCGCGTACGTCGGCTCACGGCTCGGGCCGGGCCCGCGCGACGGCATGGTGACCGGCTTCTGCCGCCGCACGGGCATCTCCCTGCGCCTCACCCGCACTGCAATCGAGCTGCTCGTGCTCGGCACCGGCTGGCTGCTCGGCGGCACGGTCGGCATCGGCACGGTCCTCTACGCGGTGTGCATCGGCCCGCTGTCGCAGCTCTTCCTGCCCGCGCTCACCTGGCGCGAGCGCTCGCGGCCCGCTTGCGAATCTCCCCGTACGTGACGTCGCGCTCGCCCAGCACCTCGGCCACGATTCCCCCGCCCTGCAACAGGGCGAGCAGGATGTGCTCGACCCCCAGGTAGTTGTGGCCGAGGTCGCGCGACTCGCGCAGCGAGTTCTCGAGCGTCTTCTTCATCGCGGGCTCCAGCGGCATCCCGAACCACCGCCGGCGCGGGCCCGGTCGCAGCACGCCGGGCCCGAGCGACTGCTCGGCCGACTCGATCACCTGGTCGACGTCGATCCCCAAGCCCCGCAACGCTTCCGCGTCCGCCTTGGTCAGACCGCCCTTGCGCCGGTAGTCCCGGAACGCCGTCTCGAGCTCGCCGCGCGGCAGGTCGAAGCCGGCCAGCACCGGCGCGTCGAGCAACGCGAGCAGCAGGTGCTCCACGCCGACCTCGGGCGCGTGCACCCGTTCCGCCTCCTGCACCGCGGCCTTGACGGCCTCGCGGGCTTCCTTCGTGAACCGTTCCGCGATCATCATCGACCCCCGTGCTTCTTGTGGACCGCCTGGCGGGACACCCCGAGCTCCGCCGCGATGTCCTGCCACGACCAGCCCTGCGCCCGCGCACTGCGGACCTGGGCGGCCTCCAGGTGTTCCAGCAGTCGCCGCAACGCGCTGACGGCCCGCAACCCCACCTTCGGGTCGCGGTCCCCTGCCGCTGTGGCGAGATCCGTCGCTTCAGTCATGCTGTCAACGTACGTTGACGATCGCGGTTCGTCAACCGAAGTTGACACGTACGGTGGGGCCGTGAAGATCGAGACTGCCGAGCAGGCGGCGCCGGGACGCACGTCGGAGGACCGGATCCGGGTCACGGGCAACGCCGTCATCGTTCTCGACGGCGTCACCTCGCGCAGGCCACCGGACCGCAACGGCGGTTGGTACGCCACGGAACTCGCCGACGAGCTCGCCGAGCTGATCAACGACACCGACCCGTTGACCGACGTCCTCGCGCAGGCCATCGCGAACCTCGTCGAGGCGCACGGCCTCGTCCCTGGCGACTCCCCGTCCTCGACGGCGTCGATCGTGCGCTGGACCGACGAGACCATCGACGCGCTCGTGCTCTGCGACACGCCGGTGGTCGCTTTTGGACAGTCCACCCACGTCCTCGAGGACACCCGGCTCGCGGACCTGAGGTCCGAGCCGGACATCCTGGCGTGGAAGAACGAACCGGACGGCTGGTGGGTCGCGGAGGCCGAACCGGAGGCCGGGCTGCGGGCGAGGACCGCGAGCTGGTCGCGTTCGGAGATCACGACCGTGATCGCTCTCACCGACGGTGTCTCCTGTGGAGTGACCGAGTACGGGCTCTTCGAGTGGGAGGACCTGGCGCGAATGCCCCTCGGGGAAGTGCTCGACCGAATCCGCGAAGCCGAACGCGGCGATTCGGAGCGCCGGCGGTGGCCCCGCTTCAAAATCCACGACGACCAGGCGATCGCCCGGATCACGACGTCCGGTGCATGACGAAAGAAGCCCCCGCAGCGTTCTGCGGGGGCTTCTTCCGAAGAGGGATGGCCAGGGGCGGGGTCGAACCGCCGACCTACCGCTTTTCAGGCGGTCGCTCGTACCAACTGAGCTACCTGGCCATGAACTAGATGAAGCGACCCAGACGGGACTCGAACCCGCGACCTTCGCCGTGACAGGGCGACGCGCTAACCAACTGCGCCACTGGGCCTTGCTCTTGCTGATCTTACCAGTAGATCTTACTCTACTTTACTGCGTGCCCCCAACGGGATTCGAACCCGCGCGACCGCCTTGAAAGGGCGGGATCCTAGGCCGCTAGATGATGGGGACTAGCTGGTCTCTGGAAGCATCGTAAGCATATGGCATAGGTCCACGCACCTCCAAAACGGGGGTCCTACTTAGGCCGTGACCTGCCCAAAAGGTCTTCAGCGGCAGGTCGGCCAAATCAACAAACGCCTGTTCACGGCCCATCAGGCCCTTCAGGCGTCTTTTGTGATCCAGACAACTTCCACCGGGAAGACGCCACGCAGGGCAGCACGTGCGCGAGCACCTCGCGGATCCGCTTCGGGAAGTCCGCGCACGCCGTCGTCGCCGACGAGATCAACCGGGCGCCGAGAGCGGCGCTGCACAACGTGCGCGCCACGGCCTCCGGGTCGACCCCCGGCAGCAGGTCCCCGCGTTCACCCGCCTCGGCGACGTAGGTGGCGATCAGCTTCTCCCACATGACGTGGGTGTTGGGGACGCCGGGATAGCCGACCTCGCGTTCGGCGTTCAGCCGCACGCCGGCGCGCAGCACGACGTCGGCGGCCATCCGGTCCGCGGACTCGGCGAACATGCCGTGGAGCGCGCTCAGCGGATCCGCCCCGCGCGCCCGCCACGACTCCCGCAGCTCGGCCCACAGCTCGTTCTGGCGTTCAACGAGCGCACCGGCGACCGCGTCCTTGGAGGGGAAGTGGAAGTAGAAGGCGCCCTTGGTGAGCCCGGCGCGCGCGAGCACTGCTGTTAGCGACGTTCGCTCGTAACCGTGCTGGTCGAACTCCTCCGCCGCGGCGTGGAGTATCGCCTCACGGGTCGCGTACGCCCGGTCCTGCTGGGGCATGGGTGCAGGTTAGCCGTTGCCGCGAAAGAGACCGGTGGGTATGTTTCAGGATGCGGCCCTGTCCTGCAGACGCGCCACCGGGGGGTGCGCGCCTCGAGTCAGGGCCGCTTCCGCGTTCGCACGACCCTCACCGCTGCACTGGAGGCGTCCCGCCGTCCTCGCCCGGTGACAGGCCCAGCATGTCGAGCAGCATCCGGCAGTCCTCGGCGCCCAGGGCGCTGCGCGCGACGGCGAGCCGCGCCCGGTGGACCTGCTCGTCGGAGATCCGCGAAGGTTCTCCGCTGCGCTGGGCCGGCACGCTCGGCCCGCCCTGCCGCGACATGCCGTCGTCCTGCGTGAACAGGAACTTCCGCACTTCCAGTGACCCACTCATGAGCACCCTCCCCGACTTGAGGTTGGCGCGAGGCTAAGCGACCTGGGACAACGGCCGCAGCCCCCCGCAGAGTGATTCCACCGACACCCAGCGTTACTTTCCGTACAGGTGCGGCCCACGCCTCGTGGAGAACTCGCCAGGGGATGATGAGCCCATGACTGATCCCACGCCGGAACCTTCCCCCGGAGCAGAGGGCCAAAACGCGTCTCCACCGCCGGTCGACCAGCAGGAGATCTTCAAGGCGATCAGCGGCATCGACATCGACTCCATCGACGCCGACATCGAGTCCGCGTTCGGCTCCCGGATGGCCGAGCTCGACAAGATGCTCGAGGGCCTGGACGACCTGGTCAACCGGATCGAGAAGGACATCCAGAACCTGGACCAGCCAAAACCCGACAGTCCTGAGTAGACGGCTTACCCCTAGGGGGTATCATCGGAGCTCCCCGAACGGAAAGGCACTCCGATGTCCGTCTCTGCCACCTACACCGTCACCGGCATGACCTGCGGCCACTGCGTCAGCTCCGTCAAGGAGGAACTGGGCGAGGTCGCCGGCGTCACGGGCGTCGACGTCGTCCTGGAGACCGGCGCGGTGACCGTGACCAGCGACCGCGAGCTCGACCGCGCCGAGGTCGTCGCCGCCGTCACCGAGGCCGGTTACCAGGTCGCGTGATGACCACGACCGTCGTCGAGCTGAGCATCAGCGGCATGACGTGCGCCGCCTGCGCCCGGCGCGTCGAACGCAAGCTGAACAAGCTCGACGGCGTCTCCGCCACCGTGAACTACGCGACCGAGAAGGCCAGCGTCCAGTTCCCCGCCGGTGTGCGGGTCCAGGACCTGGTGTCGACCGTGCGGGAGGCCGGCTACGACGCCGGGGAGCCCCGGCCGGAGGTCACCGCCGGCCCGGCCGGCTCCGGCGAGCCGGGGCTGCGGTTCGCGCTGGCCGCGGCGCTCGGCCTGCCGGTGATCGCGGTGTCGATGGTGCCCGCGTGGCAGTTCCCCGTCTGGCAGTGGGTGGCGCTGGCGCTGGCGAGCGTGGTCGTGTGGGTGTGCGGCTGGCCGTTCCACCGCGCGGCCTTCGTGAACGCACGGCACGGCGCCGGCACCATGGACACCCTCGTGTCGATGGGCGTCACGGTGTCGTACCTGTGGTCGCTCTCCGCGCTGGTGTTCGGCGAAGCCGGGACGATCGGCATGCGGCACGAGTTCAGCCTGTTGCCGCGCCCCACCACCTCCGCGGACATCTACCTGGAGGTCGCGGTCGGCGTGACCGCGTTCCTGCTGCTCGGCCGCTGGCTGGAGGCCCGGTCCAAGCGCAGCGCGGGTGCCGCCCTGCGGTCGCTGCTCGCGCTCGGCGCCAAGGACGTGGCGGTGCTGCGCGACGGCGCGGAGACCCGCGTGCCGATCGGTCAGCTCCAGGTCGGCGAACGCTTCGTGGTCCGTCCGGGTGAGCGCGTCGCCACGGACGGCCTAGTGGCCGAGGGCAGCTCCGCCGTCGACCGCTCGCTGGTCACCGGCGAGTCCGTGCCGGTCGAGGTCGGCCCCGGCGACCCCGTGGTCGGCGGGACGGTCAACGCGGGCGGCCGGCTGGTCGTGCGGGCCACGTCCGTCGGCGCCGGCACGCAGCTCGCGCGGATGGCGCGGCTGGTCGAGCAGGCCCAGACGGGCAAGGCCGAGGTGCAGCGGCTGGCCGACCGGGTGTCGGCGGTGTTCGTCCCGGTCGTCGTGCTGATCGCGCTGGCGTCGTTCGGCGGGTGGCTGCTGGCGGGCCGGCCGCTCGGGTTCGCGGTGACGGCGGCGGTGGCCGTGCTCGTGATCGCGTGTCCCTGCGCGCTGGGCCTGGCCACGCCCACGGCGTTGCTCGTCGGCACCGGGCGCGGCGCCCAGCTCGGGATCCTGGTGAAGGGCCCGGAGGTGCTGGAGTCGACGCGGCGGGTCGACACCGTGGTCCTGGACAAGACCGGCACGGTCACCACCGGCCGGTTGACGCTGGTCGACGTGGTTCCCGCGGACGGCGTGCCGCGGGAGGAGGTGCTGCGGTGCGCGGCAGCCGTCGAGAACGCGTCCGAACACCCGATCGCCGCGGCGATCACCCGCGAGGTGCCCGACCTCCCGCCCGTCTCGGACTTCGCCTCCACCGGTGGCATCGGTGTCAGCGGCGTGGTGGAGGACCGGCGCGTCGCCGTCGGCCGGGTGGACCCGGCATCCCTGCCAGGCGAACTGGCTGACGCCCTGACCGTCCACGCGGCTCGCACAGTGGTCGCGGTTTCCTTTGATGACAAGGTTGTCGGCCTCATCGCCGTGTCGGACGTCGTGAAACCCACGTCCGCGCAAGCGATCCGCGAACTGAAGGAGCTCGGCCTGCACCCGGTGCTGCTGACCGGCGACAACGCGACAGTGGCCGCCGCCGTCGCCGCCGAGGTGGGCATCGACCAGGTCATCGCCGGCGTCCTGCCCGCGCAGAAGGTCGAAGCCGTCCGCGAACTCCAGGCACAGGGCCGAGTCGTGGCCATGGTCGGCGACGGCGTGAACGACGCGCCGGCCCTCGCCGCCGCGGATCTGGGGCTGGCCATGGGAACCGGCACCGACGTGGCCATCGAGGCGAGCGACCTGACCCTCGTGCGCGGCGACCTGCGCGCGGCAGCCGACGCCATCCGGTTGTCGCGCAGGACTTTGCGCACGATCAAGGGCAACCTCTTCTGGGCGTTCGCCTACAACGTCGCTGGACTCCCGCTCGCGGCGCTCGGGCTGCTGAACCCGATGATCGCGGGCGCCGCGATGGCCTTCAGCAGCGTGTTCGTTGTCAGCAACAGCTTGCGACTACGGGGATTCCGCCCATCAGCGGCTTAAGAATCTCCCTACGAGTACTCCCCAACGAGCCTGTGCGCGTGCAACAATCCAAACAGCTGACACACCCCCGGTCAGCGCCTGTGGAGATCCCCTCCGGCCCCCGCGTTCCTCCCCCTGGCGCGGGGGCCTCCGCAGCTCTGCGTCAGTCTGCTCGGCTGGCGCCTCGCCGACTGACGCCGCGGGTGTTCTCCGGGGGCCGAGCCCCCAGACCCCAGCCGGGGGCAAGCCCCCGGACCCCGTAGGTTGCAGCCGTTGTGTGTGGCGCTCGGTGTTCTGCCATCGGAGTTGCGTCGGCGTCTTTCTGTCCGTTGGGCCGGGCTCGCAAGGTCCGCTGATCAAGGCAAGTCGCCCCGCCTGTCGGCAAGGCTCCGCACCTTCTCCCATCAGGCCAGCGTTCACACCCCGTCGGTCAGCAGCGCTCGCGCCCGCCTCACCTCGGAGCGGCGCTCACGCCCTTCGCCGGTCGAGACAGCGTCCGCACCCCTCCTCTCGGGGCGGCGCTCGCGGCCTCCTGCCAGGCGCGATGCTCGCGGGTTGCGTTTGTGCAGGTAGAGCACGTGAGCCCGGACACGTTCAGGTGAGCCGGGTCACAGGGGTTTGGCTTCCGTGACCGAGCCGTTATCGTGTGCCGGTGCCTATCGGATCCCTCGGACGCTCCAAGTCCGGCCGTCACCGCCCCGCGGGCGAACCGCAGGAGACGTTGCCCGACGAGGAGCTGACCTCTTACCTGGCTGCCCTGGCCCCGGACTCGGACAACGAGACCACCGCCTCCGGCTTCGGCAGCGCGCAGGTGTACCAGCTTCGGCTGCAGCTGATGGCCAACGAACAGCTCAAGGAGCTCGCCGCGGAGCGCCAGACCTCCCCGCAGGCGCTCGCGACGGAGTGGGTCATGCAGCGACTGGAGTGGGAAGCGCGGCAGCGCGGCCACTAGACCGGTCTCCCGACGAAGAAGGACCCCCTGCCGTGCCCGGCAGGGGGTCCTTCTGTCGTACGACGTGATTGCGGCGAATCAGATCAGATCGCGCGGACGTTCTGAGCCTGCGGGCCCTTGGTGCCCTGGCCGACCTCGAACTCCACGCGCTGGTTCTCCTCCAGGGTGCGGAAGCCCTGACCCTGGATCTCCGAGTAGTGGACGAAGACGTCTGCGCCGCCGTTGTCCTGGGCGATGAAGCCGAAGCCCTTCTCGGAGTTGAACCACTTGACAGTGCCCTGTGCCATGTACCTGCCTCCATCGCAGGAAAGCTTGGGGCTGCACCGTGCAACCCCGGCCGTCCCGGGGGCGTTCAGCTCGCTCGGTGAGAGCGCACAGCACGCCCGCGTGTCGTTCCGCGAGCGTGTGGAGCACGAACACAGAAACCACGGCCTGCGCGGGTCAGCCTAACGTGTGATGCGTCATAGCACTACAGCTCATTACTGGCCGGTTGAGTGCCTCAATAGGAGGAAACCCGCTGGTCCGGCTGGGTGATCGCGAACCGGCGAGCAACGCATCGCAACCTCGTGCGTCTTCTTCAGCGTTGGACGAGGGGATCTTGGGGAGAGCGTGTGTTCCGGCCACTGATTTTGGCTTTGCTGCTGGTGTCGACCGCTTGCGGCGCCGCTCCCGACGCGCCGTCGGGGCCGGCCGCGCCGGTGTCGCAGGAGAAGGCGAAGGCATCGCTCACCGTGACGCCGGCTTCGGGGGAGGGCGTCAGCCCGTCCGGGCCGTTCCAGGTGGGGATGACCGGGGGGTCGCTGACCGCCGTCGCGCTCACGGGCGCGGACGGCAAGGTCGTCAAGGGGGAGCTGAGCGGCGACAGGTGGGTCGCCACCGAGGACCTGGGCTACGACAAGGTCTACAGGTGGTCCGGGTCGGCCAGGGGCGAGGACGGCGCGGAGGTCCCGGTCAACGGATCGTTCCGCACGCTCAAGCCGCAGCGGCTCACGTCCGCGAGGATGAACGTCGGGGACAACCAGACGTACGGCATCGCGATGCCGATCAAGGTGACGTTCAGCGCGCCGGTGCAGGACAAGGCGTCCGTGCAGAAGGCCATGACGGTGAAGACCTCCGTGCCGACCGAGGGCGCGTGGGCGTGGCTTTCGGACACCGAGGCGCACTGGCGGCCGCGCGAGTACTTCAAGCCGAACACCGAGGTGTCCGTCGACGTGGACGTCTACGGCGTGCCGTTCGGAGGCGGCGCCTACGGTGCCGGTGACCTGCACGTGCGGTTCAAGATCGCCGACAGGGCGCTGGTCGTGAAGGCGGACACGCAGTCGCACCGGTTCGTCGTCTACCGCGACGGCGTGCAGTTGCACGACTTCCCGGCGTCCTACGGGCTCGACAGCGACCCCCGCCGGGTCACCCGCTCCGGCACGCACGTGGTGATGCAGAAGGAAGCCAGCCGCACCATGACCAACGCGGCGTTCGGCTACAAGGACGTCCCGGTCACGTGGGCCGTGCTGATTTCCGACAACGGCGAGTTCGTGCACGAGTACGCGAACTCGATGGCCTCGCAGGGCAGGGAGAACGTCTCGCACGGCTGCGCGAACCTGTCACCGGCCAACGCCAAGACGTTCTACGACCTCACGATGATCGGTGACCCGGTCGAGGTGCTGAACTCGTCGGTGCGGCTCGGCCCGGCGGACGGCGACTACCACGACTGGGCGATCGACTGGGCCACCTGGACCTCGAAGTCGGCCGTGACGCCCTAGCTCTTCTCCGTGATCTGCGGCGGCGCTGGGATCTCGTAGCCCGACGGGCCGATGTTGCGTTCCAGCGCCCGCTTCCACTCACCGCTCGAAATCATCTTCTCGATGGCCTCGTTCACGGCGTCGCGGGACTTCGCGTCCCCCTTCGGCATGCCGATCCCGTAGCGCTCCTTGGAGAACGGCTTGCCGACGAGCTTGAGCAGCTCGGGGTTCTCGGCGGCGAACCCGGCCAGGATGACCTCGTCGGTGGTGACGGCGTCGACGTTGCCCGCCATCAGGGCGATTACGCAGTCGGAGTACTGGCCGTACTCGACGATCTGCACGCCCTGGGCGTAGTCCGTCTTCACCTTCTGCGCGGAGGTGGAACCCTTGACGGAGCACAGCTTGCGGCCGTTCAGCGTCTCGGGGCCCTGGATGGTCTGCTCGGTGTAGCGGACCAGGAGGCCCTGGCCCGTCTCGAAGTACGGGCCGGCGAAGGCGACCTTCTCCTTGCGGGCGTCGGTGATCGAGTAGGTGGCGACGATCAGGTCGGCCTCACCGTTCTCGAGCATCTGCTCGCGGACCGCGCCGCGCGCCTCCTTGAAGGTGATGCCCTTCTCCTCCACGCCGAGCTCGTTCGCCACGTACTTGGCGACGTCGACGTCGAAGCCGACGAAACGGCCGTCGAGCCGCCGCTGGCTCAGCCCCGGCTGGTCGTAGCGGATACCGATGGTCAGCTTTCCGGAGTCAGCACGTCCGATGACTGAACTGGTGTCACCGCTCCCGCAGGCGGTGGCGAACACCGCTACGGCGGTCAGGAGCGCGGCACGACGGATCACGACAGACCTTCCGGGGGTGGTGTGGATTCGTGCGCAATGCTACGGACCTGCGGCCATAATCAACTGTGATGTGCGACAACTACGGCAGCTTCGTCCGGCTGGGTGTCACCTGTCGGCCCTCCCGTTCGATCGCACGCCTGAGGTGTCCTGGAGGGGCCAGCCGCCTGATCTTCCCAGGCACCAGAAGCGCAGCTCGGCGCATGATCCGCAGCCAACGGTCGGCGTGCGCGTACGGCGCACGGCCGTGCAGTTCGAGGGCCCAACCGGGCAACACCGAGTACGCCAGGTGGCCCACCAGCACCCGGTACAGCGGCAGGCCGTGGCGCAGCGGACCCCTGACAGGCGGGCCGTGCAAGAAGTCGTAGATCACGTCGGAATCGGCTGTCCGACGCAGATCCGGACGCGTCCGTTCGAAGTAGCCCGCCATCTCGCGCCGCGATCCCGGCACTTCGTCCGGGTGGAGCCCGACCAAACTGGCGGCGAACCTCTGCTCCGCGTAGTAGAGGTCCTTCTGCCGGTCCGACAGTCCGTACCCCGCCCGGTCGAGAACTGTTTCGAAGCAGTAAACCTCCGAGCAATGCACCCACAGCAGCAGCTCGGGCTCGTCGACGCGGAACGTTCTGCCGTCGACGACACCGCGCAGGCTCCGGTGGGTCGCGCGCACCCGTGCCGCCGCCCGCGCGATCTCCTCGTCGGTGCCGTAGACGCCGAGCCCGACGAAGTCCGCCGTCCGCTTCAGCCTGCCCGGCGGGTCCGCCTGGAAGTTCGAGTTCTGCACGACCCCGGCGACGGCCTTGGGGTGCAGTGCCTGGAGGTAGAGACTCGCGATCCCGGCGATCCACATCGTCGGATCGGCGTGCATCTGCCAGCTCACGGAGTTCGGATCGAGCATGCGGACATCGTCCCGCCTCGCGAAGATGAAGGCCATGGAACTGGACCAGGCACGGGACGTGCTCCGCAGCCAGCACCGAGCGGTCTTCTGCGCGTTGAAGTCGGACGGCACACCGGCCATGTCGCCGGTGCTCGTCGCATTGGACGACAACGGCGACGTGCTCGTCTCCACGCGAGCGACGGCGTACAAGACGAAGCAGGTCCAACGCGACCCGAACGTCTGGCTCTGCGTGCTGCCGGACAGCTTCTTCGGCCGATGGATCCAAATCAGCGGAACGGCGACGGTCGTGCCGTTGCCCGAGGCGATGGACCTGCTGGTCAAGTACTACCGGACCATCTCCGGCGAGCACGACGACTGGGACGAGTACCGGGCCGCGATGCAGCGCGAGCAGCGCGTCATCCTGCGCGTGTCCCTCACCGGCGCGGGTCCGGACCGGACGGGGTGAGGCCGAGCACGTAACACCGTTAGCGGGTGAAACGATTCCACGGGGACGGCGGCGACCGGCAGGCCGACCTGGGGAGCGGAAGCGATGACTGGTGGCAGACGCCGCGGCTACGGCACGGTCGCGGTGGCGGTGACGGGCGCGGCCTTGATCGCCGGGCTGTTCGCGGCACCGCCGGACAAGCCGGTGGACATCCGCCTGGTCGCCCCGCCGCCCCCCTCGCCCGAGGTCGTCACCGCGACCGCCACGACGACCGTCTCCGCCGTCGGTTCCGCGCTGTTGCCGCCTTCGCCACCGCCTCCTCCGCCACCGCCGCTGCCACCGCCACCGTCACCGACCGTGGTCGCGCAGTCACTTCCACGTCAGAAGCCCGACCCGACGTCCGCGGCGCCGCCGGCGAAGCCGCGGCCACCCAGCCTGTTCGACCTGCTGCGCTGCGACCGGAAGCTCGTCAAGGACCAGGGCTTCGACCGGTGCCTGGAGTGGCCGCTCGACGCCAAGGCGTTCTGCGACTTCCTGAAGAGCAGCCCGCCCCAGGCCGAAGCGCGCGGCAAGGACGGCCGTGGCCGGGACGGGTTCGAGCTGGCCTGCGACGACTAGCGGATCAGGCGCGCGAGCGGGCCTTCAGCTCCCGCAGCGTGCCGAGGTTCGCCTCCGCCAGCGCGCCGAGCAGCTGGGCCTCGCCGAGGTAGTGGTCGTCGATCAACGCCTCGACCTCGTCGTCGTTCATCGCCGGCACGACCCTCGCCGCCATCCGGTTCATGTTGCGGTAGCTGCCCTGCAACAGGAACGAGCCGCCGCTCGCCGCCGACGCGATGTAGTGCCGGTTGACCTCCAGCACGACCTCCTGGATCCGCCGCAGCTTGCCGACCACGGACAGCATCCGCTCCAGCTCGGCGCCCTGGTGCCCGTGGCGCACGTTCTCGCCGTTCGCCAGGCGCACCAACGGTTCCACGTCGACGCCGTTGAGGGTCGGGTTCGAGCCGGACGCGTTCTCCAGGTAGCTCAACGCGAAGAGGTCCTCGCGACCGGACAGCACGTCACCGAGGTTCCACACGTCCGCGCGGTTCGCCAGCATGTCCGGGACGCGGAACGCGCGGCCGGTGCCGGTGTACGGGTTGCCCGCCATCGACACCGCGAAGCGCTTGCCCCGCAGGTCGAACGTGCGTGCCTCGCCGTCCCAGACCCCGTCAACGCGTCGTTGTGCGTCGCACAGCGAGATGAACTTCTGCAGCAGCTCAGGTGATGTGTGCTGGATGTCGTCGAGGTGCAGCAGAACGTTGCTGCCCAGGGCGAACGCGAAGTTGATCCGCTCGACCTCCTGGCGGGCGGTGGCATTCGGGGCCTCCTGCGGGTCGAGCGAGGTGACGCCGGTGCCCAGCGCCGGACCGTTGACCTTGACGAACACCATGCCCAGCCGGTTCGCGACGTACTCCATCAGCGTCGTCTTGCCGTAGCCGGGCGGGGAGATCAGCATCAGCAGGCCGGTGCCGTCGCCGAGCTGCTTCGCGAGGTTGTCGCCGATCAACGGCAGGTAGACCTCGTTGAGCAACCTGTTGCGCACGAACGTGTTCAGCACCGCGGGCCGATAGTCGTCGAGCCGGAGCCTGCGGCGTTCCGCGGCCAGCAGCTCGTCGCGCCGGCGCTGGTAGGCGCGGAACGCGGGCACCTGCTCGGTGGCGAACCTCCTGAGCCTGGTGAGGGTCTCGTCCAGGCGCACCTGCATCGTCCGGTTCTCGATCCTGGGGTGCGTGCCGAGCAGGCCCGTGGCGGTCCCGGTCAGCGCGGCGCTCGAGTCGTAGCGCGGCAGGTCGGTGAGCAGGACCGCGACGACCTCGGGGAACTCCGGGCAGTCCTCCTCGCCGAGGAACGCCCGCAGCCACGCCTCGATGAGGTCGCGGTCGCGCAGGTCCTCCGCCACGACCGCGTGGAACCTGTCGATCACCGCGCGGGCGGCCTTGCTCGTGACGAAGCCCCTGGGCTCGCAGGCCAGTTCCTCGAACAGGTACTCCGCGGCCAGGTCGTCGATGCCGAACTGCGCGGTCAGCTCCGCGATCCCGTGGGTTCCCCCGAAGATCGTGCGGGCACGGGCGAGCGACTCGGCCTTGCGCGCCCACACCGCCCGCCGCTCCTCCGGCTGCTCCGACCAGAAGATCTGCGCCGCGGCCCGTGCCGCCGGCGGGTACCTCAGCAACCCGGCTCCGGCGTGCAGCCGGAGCAGGACGGCGAGGATCTTCTCGGCGTCGTGGTCGTGGACGCCCCTCTCGTAGCCCTCGTCGTACCGCTCGGCCGCGGCGTCCGCGACGTCCGCGCGGCCCTCGGCGAGCAGGCAGCCGGCGAGGTGCTCCGACCGGTAGACGTCCTGCGTCTCGGAGACCAGGAGTTGGTCCCAGAACGGCTTCGTCGCGGCGAACGCCGGATCGGTGACCTCACCGCGGTAGTCGGTGCCCGTCACCGCGTAGAACATCCGGCCGTCGCGCGGCACCAGCGTGAGGTCCACCGGCTCGGTCGTCACCGGGAAGCGGTGACGACCGAGCACGATCGACGCGCCGTCGTACAGATCGGCCCGGTCGCGCAGTGCCCGGCCTCCCTCCTGCCGGGCATCGCGCAGACCCGCGTCGAGCTCGTCCGCCCGCACGTCGCCGAGCTCGCGGAGCTGCCCGGCGACGGTGCGGACCTTGGCGACCATCGGGTCGCCGGCGAAGTAGGTGTTGATCTCGTCGGTCGAGGTGAGCTTGCCGACGCGGCGGCGGATCGTGCCGAGCACCCGTTCCGCCGACTGCACCAGCCGGTCGGCCTTGCGCGCCCGCTCGTCGAGCAGGGTCTGCTTGCGCGCCGAGAACGCCTCGTAGACGTCCGTGCGCTTGGCGTCCACCTGCGCGAGGAAGTCGTCGAACTCCCCGAACCGCGACTCCAGGTTCTCCAGTTGCAGCAACAGCCGGCCGAGCTGGTCGGCACAGCGCTGCGGGGTGTCCGCGACCGACAGCGCGCCGGTGATGGCCTGGCCCAGCAACGCGAACTCGGCGGCGAACTCGGCGCGGCCCTCGGCGTTCGCGAGCAGCGCGCGACGACCGTCCACAGCGGCCCGTGCACGGTTGACCGCGGCCAGCACCTCGCCGATGCTCGCGAGGATCGCCGTGCGGGTGGTCGTGTCGGCGGCGTCGAGCGTGCTGACCACCTCGGTCAGCACCTCCAGCCCGGCCTGCTGCCGCGCGAGGCGTTCGCGCAACGGCTCCGCCTCCGCCGCGGTCCTCAGTTCCGCGGCGGCGATCTGCTCGATCTCCTCGTGGTAGGCGGAGAACGCGCCCTCAGCGCTGAGGAACTCGACGGCTCTGCGCGCGGCCGCGCCGAGCTCCTCGACCAGCTCGGCCTCCCGCCGGTCGATCTCCTCCAGGTCGACGTACCTCAGATCCCTCAGGGTGATCAGGCGGCCCTGGGCGGAACGCAGGTCGGCCAGCAGCCGCACCCACTCGTCGGCGCTGCGCGGTGCGGCCGACCTGGCGAGCCTGATGAGCGAGGCGAGCTTCTCCGCGGCCTGGCCGAGCTGCCCGGCGGCGTGCTCGGTGAGCGCGCGCACTGCCTCGAACTCGTCCAGCACCTGCTCGGCGGTGGCCCGGATGGCCTGGACGTCCTGCTTGAGCCCCAGCTCGTCGAGCCAGTGCACGCCGTCGACCACCCTGGTGCACAACGCGATCAGGCTCTCGAACACCGGCGTGCTCGGCGTCGTCCCGGCGACCGTCCTGGTGATGGACAGGCAGTCCGAGATGCCGCGCACGAGCTCGGCGTTGCCGATGCGGGCGAGCGGACCGGCCTGCTCCGGCAGCACCTCGTCGGCGAGGAACGGCGTGCGCCACACCTGCATCGGGTGGACGCGCACGGCCTCGGAGCCGGTCTCCCGGAAGATCACCAGCGTGCCGTCGGCGAAGAGCGAGTAGCCGTGGCACACCAGCGGTGTCGCGACCTCCTTGCGGATCACGTTGTAGGGCAGCAGCAGGCTGCGGCCCTCGCGGCGGGCGTGGAAGACGTACAGCACGTCCTCGCCGTTCGCGGACCGGACCACCCGCTCGAACTCCAGGTCGTCCGTGTCGACGTCGAACGTCTTCTCCCCGCCCGTGACGAGGTAGTAGCCGCCGGGGAAGATGATCCCCTGGTCCTCCGGCAGCCGCTGGCAGGCCTGGCCGATGCCGTCGAGCCGCGCCACGGCCTTGGTGCGGGTGTTGAAGACCAGGTGCCGCCACGCCGTTTCCTTGTACGGCAGGATGCGCAGCAGGACCAGCGGGCCGACGCGGGCGTAGTGCACGTCGGCGTCCGCGAGGCTCTGCAGCGGTTCGTCGACGGGCTCGGAGTAGACGCCCTCGCCGGACTCGGTGTTGTTCTCGACCTTGACGGTCAGCGTGCCGCCGACGGTCTCGACGAAGACCTCGTCGTCGATCGCGATGTGCGGGTGCCTGCCGAGCACGTGCTGCTCGCGGGTCGTCTCGACCCACGTGAAGTCGTGCGAGGGCGGGAAGACGTGGTCGCGGTCGCCGCGGTTGTCGACGTAGGTGACCGTGCCGTCGACCTTGACGTCCCAGCGCAGGACGCGGATGTCCTCGATTCGCGCGCCGGTCTGGAACACCGCGAGCAGCCGCGACTCGACGACCCGGAGCTGGAGCAGCCTGGTCTCGCGGTAGTACCGGTACAGCTCGGCGAAGTCGCTGCGGAACCCGGGGTCCCGCAGGAACTCCGCCTCGACCGCGCCGAAGTCCCTGTCGTGCACCGCGAAGACGTCGCTGACCGCCGTCTCGGGCTTGAGGCCCATGAACACGTTGTAGCCGAACAGCATCACGTCGCCGAGTGCCACGATGTCGCGCGGCACGCAGTTGTTCTCGGTGCGGACGCGCTCGGTGGCGACGAGTTCGAACGCCGTGCTGCCGAACGTCTCGACGCGCCGGGCGTTCAGCGCCTCGGTGCTGCGGGCGAGCGCGCCGGCCTGGTCGGCCAGCCGCGCCCGCAGCACCTCGTACGCGCCGGCGTCCAGCCCGGGTGGAGTGGACGTCGTCATGCGGGCTGGCCGTTGTTCTTGGCCATCTGGGTGAGCGCGATGGCGGCGGCGATGTTCTGCGCGTCACCCGTGGTGAAGGAGCTGAGGATCTTGGTCAGGTCCTCGGGGAAGCTCGCGGAGCCGTCCATCCACTTGGCCCCCAGCGCCTGCACCACGTCCGAGCCGCCGACGAACCCGTCGACCTGCTTGCCCGCGGTGATGGCGCCGGCGATCTTGTCGAAGAACACCGCGTCGCCACCGATGATGTCGATGTCGGCCTTCTCCAGGCCCGCGGCCAGGACCATCGCCTGCGCCTCGGCGATCTGGCGCTGCACGTCGATGCCCTTGAGGCGGATCTCCTTCTCGGCCTCCAGGCGCAGCCGGTACTCCTCGTGCTCGCGGGTCGCGGTGTCGAGCGCGGCCATCGCCTCCGCCTTGTGCGACAGGCCTTCCGCCTCGCCCTTGAGGCGTTCCTTGATGCCCTCGGCGTCGGCCAGCGCCTTCTCGCGGTCGACCACGGCCTCCGCGCGGCCGAGCGCCTCGGACGCGGCGGCGTCCCGTTCCTTGACCTGAGCGTCCGCCAGGCCCTTCGCCGCGGCCTCCGCCTGCGTGCCCTCCGCGAGGCGGATCTTGGCGCGGGTGTCCAGCTCGGCGGCCTGGTTGCGCGCCTCGGCGAGCACGACCTCCTCCCTGGCCTTGTGCTGCGCGGCCTGTTCCGCGGCCTCCGCCGCCTTGATGTCCTTGACCAGCGACTGCTGCGCCTCGGCCTCCGCCATGATGACGATCTGCTGGCGCTCGCGCTCGGCCTCCTCGACCGCACGCAGGCGCTTGATGTTCTCCTCCTGCTCGGCCACGGTCTTCTCGACCGCGACCCGCTCGCGCACCAGGTCGGCGATGGCCCGGCGCTCGTGCTCGAGCTCCTTGTCCTTCTCGATCATGCGCAGCGCGGTCTCGCGTTCGCGGGCGATGACCTCCAGCATGCGGTCCTTCTCGATGCGTTCGGTCTCGACGGCGATCACGCGCTCGCGGTTCTTCTCGGCCACGGCGATCTCGCGGGCCTTGTTCTCGGTCTGGATGCCGAGCTGCTCCTCCGTGCGGATGAAGGCGGTGTTGGCCTTGAGGCGTTCCTCGGCCTGCACCTTCTGCGTCTCCGCCTCCTGCTGCGCGCGGGCGGTCTCGATCTCCCGCCGCTGCCTGATCTCCGCGTCCGCCTGGCGCCGTTCGAGCTCGAGGATCGCCTCGCGCGCGCTGACGTTCTGGCGCGTGATCTCCTTCTCCTCGTTGCGGGTGAACTCGTTGGTCTTGACGTGCTCGATCGCGGTCAGCTCGGTGATCTTGCGGATGCCCTGCGCGTCCAGGATGTTCGCGGGGTCGAGCTGCTTGAGCGGCGTCTGCTCCAGGTAGTCGATGGCCGCGTCCTCGAGGCTGTAGCCGTTGAGGTCGGTGCCGATGACCTGGACGATCCGGTCGCGGAACTCGTCGCGGTGGGTGTAGAGGTCGACGAAGTCGAGCTGCTTGCCGACGGTCTTGAGCGCCTCGGAGAACTTGGCGTTGAACAGCTCCTGCAACGTCTGCTCGTGGCTCGCGCGTTCGGTGCCGATCGCCTGCGCGACCTTGATGACGTCCTCGACGGTCTTGTTGACGCGCACGAAGAACGTGATGCGGATGTCCGCGCGGATGTTGTCGCGGCAGATCAGGCCCTCGTTGCCGGCCCTGCGGATCTCGATGGTCTTCACCGAGATGTCCATCGTCTCGCACCTGTGCAGCACCGGGAGGACGACCGTGCCCGTGAAGGTCACGTCGACCTTGCGCATCTTCGAGACGATCAGCGCCTTGCCCTGCTCGCACTTCTTGAACAACCGGCTCAGCGTGATGGTCGCCAAGATCAGCACGACGACGATCACGGCGATCAGCACGACCAGACCCGTTGAGATCGCACCCATGTCAGCCCCCTGTGGTGGTGATGTCCACGACCCAGAAGAACTCGCCTTCCGCGTCGTAGTCGAAGATCAGCGCGGTCTGTCCCGCCTGCAGTTCGGTGCTCCGCGCGGCTCGCACCTGCACGACCGCCGTGCCCCCGTCGTCGGCGGTCACCTCGGCCTGCCCGTAGTGCTCCGTGACCCGCGCCGTGCGGACGATCGCGGTGCGGCCCACGAAGTCGTTGCGGGAAGCCGGTTTCTCCGGCCGCGTCCAGTTGCGCATCGGGATCGACAGCAGCTTCGCCAGCAGCGCGCCCACGAGCAGCGCGCCGGCGAGCACGGCGTACCGGAGCTTCCCCTCCGGCGTGAGCACGGTGCCGACCAGCGCGGCGAACCACGTGGTCACCACGAACATCGAGATCGACACCGGGAGCACCGGGGCGTCGAAGTCCATGCCCACCAACGCGACCGTGAGCCAGTACGCCAGCACCACGAGCACCAGCAAGCTGAACAGCACGGTCGGGAAAGCCAGCGCGGCAGCCAGGAAATCGGTCATCATCGCCCCCCTTCTCGGCACTCTGATGCGCGAGACGGCGAATCCGTTGCACTTCGAGGAATGATCGACCGAGATCGATGGTTCTCGCGTCATGGACATCGGGGTGCAGGGACTCGACATCGGCGACACCGCCGGACCGGACGAGACGCGGCGGTTGACCCAACTGGCCGAGTCACTCGGCTACCGCTCGTGGTGGCGTCAGACCACGTGGTGCTGCCGAGCCCGCGGGTCGACCCGTCGCCGTCCGAACCGGACACCGTGGTCGTGGACCCCCTGGCGCACCTGAGCTACGTCGCCGCCGTCACGTCCCGGCTGGAGCTCGCCACCGGCATCGTGATCCTGCCCCAGCGCAACCCGGTGGTGCTCGCGAAGCAGGTGGCGTCGCTGGACCTGCTGAGCGGCGGGCGCTTCACCCTCGGCATCGGCGCCGGCTACCTCGAACCGGAGATGACGGCCGTCGGGGTGTCGTTCGGCGACCGGGGCGCCCGGACCGACGAGTACCTCGACGCGATGGACCAGCTGTGGCACGCCTCGTCGCCGGCGTTCTCCGGCGAGTTCGTGTCGTTCTCCGGCGTGGACGCGCACCCCAAGCCGTCCAACGTGCGGGTCGTGGTCGGCGGGCACAGCGCCTCGGCCTTCCGGCGGGCGGTCACCCGTGCGCACGGCTGGTTCGGCATCGGGACACCCGCCGACGTCCGCGGCCACCTCGCCCGGTTCCCCGCGCGGCCCGACGGCTTCCGGATCAGCGTGTCCGCGCAGGTCCCGCTGTCCGCGTCGGTGATCAGGGAGTACGAGGACCTGGGCGTCGACGAGCTGGTGATCCACCCGCCGATGTTCGACGGCACCGTGGACGAGGTGCTGGAGCGCAACGCGGAGTTCACCGGCTAACCTCGGTCGTCGTGATTCCCGTCGTCGTGCTCGCCGGCTTCCTGGGCTCCGGCAAGACCACCCTCCTCAACCACCTGCTGCGCACGTCCGGCGGCACGCGGATCGGCGTCGTGGTGAACGACTTCGGGCGGGTCAACATCGACGCGTTCGCCGTGTCGGCCCAGGTCGACTCGATGGTGACGCTGTCCAACGGCTGCCTGTGCTGCGCGGTCGACGGCACCGAGCTGGACGACATGCTCGCCAAACTGGCCTCCGCCGACCTGGACGTCATCGTGATCGAGGCGTCCGGGCTCGCGGAGCCGTCGGCGCTGGTCAGGATGGTGCTGCAGACCTCGGGCGTGTCGTACGGCGGGCTGATCTACGTCGTGGACGCGGTCGAGCACGGCGCCGTGCCGGACCTTCCGCGCGCTCTGGCGCTCGCCGACCTGGTGGTGCTGAACAAGGTCGACCGGGTGTCCGAGCCGCCGGCGCTCGACTGCCCGGCGCCGGTGCTGCCGGTGTCCTACGGCCGGATCGACCCGGCGTTGCTGTTCGAGGTCCGGCCGCCGGACCTCGGGCCGCGCCAGTTGTCGTTCGACGACCTGGAGGACCACTCCACGCACGCGCACGCCTCGTACGACAGCGTGACGTTCGAGTGCGATGAGCCGTTGCACCCCAAGCTGTTCGTGGACTTCCTGGCCGCACGGCCCGAGGGGTTGTTCCGCGCCAAGGGTTTCGTGCGCTTCGGCGGCGGCACCTTCATGCTGCACACCGTCGGCCCCTACGTCTCGTTCACGCCCGTCGACGACGCCCCGACTCAGCTGGTGCTGATCGGGGCGGGCATCGAACCGGACTCGCTGACGGACTGGCTGCTGGCGTGCGTCGCGGACGGACCGGTCACCGAGCAGGACATGCTCTGGGTGCTCCGGTACGCCCGCGACTGATCACTTCTTGCAGAAGGCCGTGTCCATCACGTCGAACATCTGCTGGAACGTCCTGGCCGGGTCCTTGCCGAAGGTGCCGGGCAGCGCGGTGAGCGTGATCGCGGCGTGGCCGCCGTTGTCGGTGGCCCCGCCCAGCGACGCCCAGCCGTGGATCGAGCCGCCGTGGCCCCACCAGACTCCGCCGCAGCTCAGCTTGGTGCTCTCCAGGCCGAGCCCGTACGCGCTCCTGTCGTCGATGGCGACGGTCTTGCGCATCTCGTCGAGCTGCGCCTTCGGCAGGAGGCCGCCCTGCAGCAGCGCCCGGTAGAACTTGGCCACGTCAGCGGGGGTGGAGACCATCGCACCGGAAGTCCACGCGGCGGACGTCTCGATCTCCGTGGCGTTGACCACCGCGGACTTCGGGTCGAGCAGGTCGCTCAACGCGTAGGCCTGGGCGTGGCGGCCGCGGATCTGCCGCTCGCCCTGGCCCGGCCAGTACGTGTCCTTCAGGCCGGCCTTGGTGATGACGTCCCCGATGGCCTCGCCGACCGGGCGGCCGGTGACCTTCTGGACCAGCAGCCCGGCGACGACGTAGTTGGTGTTGCTGTACTCGTACTTCTCGCCCGGCTGGAGCGCCGGCTGCTGCCGCAGCGCGGCGTCCAGCAGCTCGTGCGGCTCGAAGTACCGGTCCCGGATGTCGGCGATCTTCGGAACCCCGACGGCCAGCACGTAGTCCGGCAGCCCGCTGGTGTGCTGGAGGACCTGGCGGACGGTGATGCGGTCGTCCGTGATGTGCGGCACGAACCGGTTGACCGGCTCGTCGAGCTGGACCTTGTTCTCGGCGACGAGCCGCAGCGTGGCGACCGCCACGAACGACTTGGTGATGCTGCCGATGCGCACCCGCCCGTTGAGCGGCGCCTTGCCCGCCACGTGGTTGCGGCCGTTCACGTGGGCCTCCACGCCGGGCGTGCCCTCGTGGACGATCCGGTCGAGCTGCTGGGGGATGAGCAGGGACAGAGCGGTGATGGCTGCCGCGACGATCATTTCGCACCGCACAGGGCAGCGTCCACAGTGGCCAGCATCGCGCTGTGCGCCTTGTCGCCCTCTTCCGGCGTGTCCTGGAAGGTGCCGGGAAGTGCCGTGACGGCAACGGAGAACGCCCTGCCGTCCGGCGCGACGCCACCCCGCGTCTCGTAACCGTGGATGTCACCGCCGTGGCCCCAGTAGCGGCCACCGCACGTGAGCGGGCTGCTGGCGATGCCCAGGCCGTACTCGGCGCCCGGCCACATCTCGCCCTTGGTGTCGACGGTCTTCTTCATCTCCTCGAGCTGCGCCTTCTGCACGAGGTCACCCTTGAGGAGGGCGCGGTAGAAGGAGTTGAGGTCCTTGGTGCTGGAGACGAGCTGACCGGCCGCCCAGCCCCACGACGGGTCGAGCTCGGTGACGTCCTCGATGCCGTTGCCGGTCATGGCGTACCCGTGCGGGTGCTTGCCGCGGATGCCCTGCTCGCCGACACCGGGCCAGTAGGTGTCCTCGAGGCCGAGCTTGCGGATGATCCGCTGCTCGACGTTCTCGGCGATCGGGCGCCCGGTGGTCTTCTGGACCAGCAGCCCCAGCAGCACGTAGTTCGTGTTGCTGTACTTGAACTTCTCGCCCGGCTGGTTCGTCACCGGGTGGGCGTTGGCGACGTCGAGCAGCTCGCGCGGCTCGAAGTAGCGGTGCCGCAGCTCCTCGAACCTCTCCAGCCCCAGGTGCCCCGTGTAGTTCGCGAGCCCGCTGGTGTGGTTGAGCAGCTGCCGCACGGTGATCCGGTCGTCCTTGATCGCGCCCGGCAGGTAGTGGTTGATCGGCTTGTCGAGCTCGACCTTGCCCTCGCCCACGAGCTGCATGACCACGGCGGCCACGAACGCCTTGGTGTTGGAGCCGGCGCGGACCCGCCCGTTCTTGGGCACCGGCACGCGTTTGCCCACTTCGGACGTTCCCGACGTGTACGCCGAGGTCCTGCCACCGGCCTCCGTGACCGTGCCGAGCGCCGCCGGGAACTCGTGCTGCTGCACGAGCCCGTCGAGCTGCTTCTGCAGCTGCCCGCTCGGCGCGGCCAGGGCCGTCCCGGTGAACAGCATGGCCGTTGCCAGCACCCCTACCAGCGTCTTCTTCATCCTGTGCCTCCGTTGCCGTGGTGAGGACAGGTTGTCAATTCCGGGGTGCCCTGCGCAGTCAGGCACACTGCCGTTGATCAGGTGGAGCAGGCTCCACCGTCAGTAGCGGACGTCGCTCTGCACCAGCGGCGGGTAGACACCCGAGCGTTCGCCGTCCACCGTCGTGCCGGCGAACTGCAGCATCGCCCGCAGCTCACCGTGCAGCGGCGCGGGGTAGTTGAGGTCGGGCCGGGAGACGTCGTCGAGCCTGCCGATCTGCTCCGCGGTGAGCGCCACCTCGTCGAGGTTGCTCTCCAGGTGCTCCAGCTTCCGCGCGCCGATGATAGGCACCACCGTGCCCGGCTGCGCCCGCAACCAGGCCAGCGACACGGCGGCAGCGGTCGTGCCGAGCTCGTCCGCGATCCCGGTGACCACGTCGATGACCCGGAACTCCTCCTCGGTGGGCGCGCTGACGAACTTGGCCCGCTCCGAGTCGCCGACCTGCGCGCCGCGCCGGTACTTGCCGCTGAGGAACCCGTTCTTGAGCGGGCTCCACGGCACCAGCGCCATGCCCATGTCCCTGGCCATGGGCGCGATCTCCCCCTCGACCGTCCGCGCCAGCAGCGAGTACTCGACCTGCAGGGCGATCAGCGGCGTCCAGCTCTTGAGCAGGGCCGTCGTCTGGGCCTGCGCGGTGACCCAGGCGGGCACGTTGGAGAACCCGATGTACCCGACCTTGCCCGATCCCACCAGGTCGTCGAGGGTGCTGAGCGTCTCCTCGATCGGGGTGTTCCGGTCCCAGTTGTGCATCCAGTAGAGGTCCAGGTAGTCGGTGCCCAGCCGCCGCAGCGTCTCGTGGAGCTGCCTGCGGATGGACCCGCGCCCGGCCCCGCCGCCGTTGGGGTCGCCGGGGTGCATGTTGAAGAAGAACTTCGACGCGAGCACGACCCGGTCGCGGTTCCCGCGGGCCTTGAAGAAGTCGCCGAGGATCTTCTCCGAGTGCCCGTTGGTGTAGAAGTTGGCGGTGTCGATGAAGTTCCCGCCCCGGTCCAGGTAGGTGCCGAGGATCTTCTCCGACTCCTCGACATCGCAGCCGGCGGAACCGGGATCGTCGCCGAAGGTCATGGCGCCGAGCGCGAAGGGGCTGACGCGCAGGCCCGAACGGCCCAGGGTGACGTAGTGGTCGAGCGGCATCTCGGTGGCTCCTCGGAGTCGGTTTCCGGCTTGCCCCAAGTTCACCGCCCCCGGCTCGGCACCGGTACGACGATCCACCCCGCTTCTTGCCCGATCCTCTCGCCGCTACTCGGCCCCAGAGCTCCGCCGGTCCCTGAGGAACGGGCTCGGCCAGGTGCTGTCCGGGCCGCGGAACCGCTCGTTGGAGACGGCCTCGCCCTCGGCCGGCTTGCGCGCCACGACGACGATGTTGAACGGCCGGAACGCCTCCACCGCGGTGATCTGCAGACCCATGTGGTCCACCAGCTCGACCAGCGACGCGGTGTCGAAGACGTGGTGGTGCAGCCCGCGCACATCCAGGTTGTCGGCGCACCGCGCCTCGAACTCGGCCCGGCTGCCGCACTCGGGGTCGCGGGACATGTCGTGCAGCTCGAGGATCTCCGGGACGTGCGTGGTGTCGGTCTCCGGCATCTTCCGCTCGAAGTCCGAGATCATGTGCTCCAGGGTGGTGACCGGCCGGTTCCGGTCGAAGGTGCCCTCCAGGTGCGGGGCGATGAGCACCAGCATCCCGTGGTCCTTGAGCACGCGCTTCCACTCCGACAGGGCCTGGATGGGGTTGGCGGTGTGCTCGACGGCGTGCGAGGAGAGCACGAAGTCGTAGGTCCCGTCGGCGATCATGTGCAGATCGGTCGCCTCGGCGACGTACTGGAACCCGGGCTCGTGCCGGTCGTCGTAGCGGAACGTGGCCCCCTCGACGATCGAACCCTCCCAGAGCGTCTCGGCGCTGAAGTTGCAGTTGTCGATCCGCCCGGCGTCGGGGTAGACGGGAACGAGGTTGCCGCGCTGGAACCACCGGGTCGGTCCGCCGATCTCCAGGCCGACCTTGTCGAGGAATAGGTGCCGGACGGTCTCGTAATAGGCCATCTGAGCCGGAAAGAATCGATCATGAACGGATGTGACCAGGCCACCCACGCCGTCGTTCTTCAGCTTCGCCAGCACCGCTTTGATCATCGTGACCCCCACCTTGATCGCCTGGTTGCCGCGACATGCTAACGCGTGGTGGCACGAATTCATCCGCTTTGATTTGTCATGAAGACAATCCGCGCAGATGCATCCGGATATCGGTGTCGGATTCCGCCATCTGGCCGCACGAGGCATCGGCAATATGGTTTTCCGAAGCGATTGCCAGCGGATTCATCAATGGATCTTGAGCACGTAACCGCGGATCAAGTGCCTCGTGCGGCCACAGTGGACAGTTGCCGCGTCGTACCCGGATGTAGTTTTCACCCATGACGAAGGCCGAGCCGGACCTGCTGACGATCGCCTCCGCACTGCTGCCCGGCGTGCGACTGGACGAAGCCTTCGTCGCGACCGAAGGCAACATCCACGACGTGCTGCTCATCCCGGGCATCGCCGCCGTGCGGGTCAGCAAGCGCCCACTGGCCGCCGCGTCGATGCCCCGCGGCGTGGAAGTGTTGCGGCGGCTGGCCTCCGCCGGACTGCCGTTCCAGGTACCGGAGCCGCTCACTCCCGTGACCACGTTCGGCGACCGGGCCGCCGTCGCCGTGTCCTGGATCGACGGCGTGGCCTTGCCCCGCGGGGCCGGTGACCCGGCACGGGTCGCCGAGGTGCTGGAGGCCGTGCGGTCCGTACCGCTGGACGACCCGCTGCTGGCGGCCATCGACGGCCGTGCACTGGGCCCGTCGTGGTCGACGGTCATCGCCGAGGAGATCATCCCCCGCCTGCCGGCACGCTGGCAGTCCGAGGCGCAACGCCGCCTGGACGCCGCCCTGGCCCTGGAGCCCGTGCCCGATGCCTTGGTGCACGGTGATCTCAGCGGTTCCAACGTGCACTGGTCACCGGACGGGAAACTGCTCGGCATCCTCGACTGGGACACGGCCATGCCCGCCGACCCCGCCATCGACGCCGCCCAGATGTCCTGGCACGGGTGGGACAACGTCCGCCGCGCCGTCCCCGCCGTCACCTACCGCCGCGCCCGCACGTGGGACGCTCTGTTCGGCGCCGGTCACCTGGTCGCCACCATGAACGGTCGTCCCATGACCAGTCCCGACGGGTTCGTCGCCGCGATCGTGCCCTGGCTGGAGGCGCACGCTTCAGCTGGTCATGGCTAGCCCTCCGGACCGCCCTCGTCCGTTGCCGTGCTCGCGGCCTGGTGCGCCATGACCGTGCTGACGCTCGGGAGAGGAGCCGGCGGACGAATCAGGCCGGGGTGAGCGCATCGAGACATGCCGATGATCTTGAGAACGCAACCCACTGTGGATAGTCGCTTCTCGACCTTTGCCGTCGTTTCACAGGACTGAAGCGCATCACGGTCTTGTTCCTGCAGGACCGTTTGTGCCTCTGACATCGGAACCCGACAGTGAGCCTCGAACGGCCGACGGTGCTGGGGCAAGGCGCTCGTTCCAGCCTTGGCGCGGCACTGCCGGCCATTGCCCTATACGCGGTGCCGTAGCTGAGTGCGCCGGGTTCCAGCGGCGACTATTCAGGGCACCGATCGTGTGCCACGCGTGCGGGTATCAACCTGCCGCCTCTTACAACCGCTGGTTTGGCCAATAGCCTCGGGTGCCCCGGCGACACCTGTTGAGTCGATGGTCAGAGGCTGTCAGCTACGGGCATCTTCGAGCAACTGGCTTCCCAGGGCTGAGATGTCAGGATCTGCGGACTACATGCGCTCACGCGGGAGGAGCGCCTGTTGTGGCTGGAGATGCTGGAGTCCGACCCTGCGGCGGTCCGGAGGGAACCTGCCTGATTTGTCCCGGTTCATGACAGCCACGGGTGTATGGATCGGTGAGGTGCTGGCTGTCTACTGGGAGGACATCGACTTCGAGGCCGGGACGGTCGACGTGAACTACACGGTCATCCGGGCCGCTGGGCTCGGGCTGATCAGGAAGTCGACCAAGACGGAGGCGGGAGAGCGGACGCTACCGCGGCCCAGGTGGGCACTCGACATCGTGCGGCGGCGACATGAGGTCACGCTTGTTTCCGAACGGGCCGGTCTTCCCGAACAGCCTCCGTGGCCTGCGCGACCCGTCGAACACCCGCAGGGACATCCGGAACGCTCGTGGAGGGGACGAGTTCGTCTGGGTGACCTCGCAGGTCTTCCGGAAGACGGCGGCCACGATCCTCGATGAGACCGGCTCTCCGCGCGGGTCGTCGCGGACCAACTCGGCACGCCCGAGCGTCCATGACCCAGGACACCTGTTTCGCCCGGAAGGCAGTTGAGAGGAAGGCCGCTGACGCTCTGGAAGGGGCACTCGACCGGCCTGAGCAGGGCGAACCGGAGACGACGCAGATTGAGAGTCAGCGAGTAAAGCGCATCAAAGGCGTATCAGCGATCTTCCGATGCGAAACCCCCAGGCCTGTGACCTGGGGGTTTGGTGGGCCGCCAGGGACTCGAACCCTGAACCCGAAGAGTAAGAGCCTTCGCTTGGCGTTGTTCGCTGGTCTTCCTCGACAGTGCTGACTACCTGCACGGATGCGGTCTTGATCTGAGCACTGTGGACAGTCGCTTTGCGACGTCTGTCGTCGTTTTGTGAGGGTTAAGTGTGGGTTGATCTTGGTTTCCTGGACCCGCCCACACCCTTGCCATCATCCCGACACTGAGCCTCGAACGCGGCCGGTGATGCTGGGTCAAGGTACTCGTTCCAGCCTTGACGCGGCGTCGTCGGGCCGTTGTCATGCTCGCAGCATCGGGTGGCTTGGCCTGGTGCTTGTCAAGCGTTCCGCGGCTTCGTCTGGTGCCTGATCGGTGGCAAGGCGGCGCAGCCGTCGCGGCAGTCGAGCGCCGTGCCCAGCCGACCTGGGTGACTGCGCTGGCGCTCGTAGGGAGCCGGGGACGAATGAAGCTCTGATCGGGTAGGCCGTCAGCTGGCCCCTGAGGTCCGGCGCGCAGCGCCGCCCGGCCGACCGGCGCAGCGAAGCGGATGCCGGGAGTGCCGGGATGGATGCTGGTGCGGCGTCAGACCGCACGCGCCGCCAGCGGCGGCGCCTTGATCCTGTAGAGCTGAATTCAGCAGCATCAGCCACCTTTCGAAGGGCTCTTTAGAACCCATCGCGGTTCGCAGAAAAAGCGGACTGGAGTAGCTACGTCATGCCGGTCTAGCAAATCTTGATCATACGAGATGTGCGCATCGACGTAAGCCATCCCGTTCTCTCTGGTGCACTGTGTGTCTTCTACCTTCACGCGCGCACGACGACCATCAAAGACCGCGAGATAGCCACGCTGGTCGTATCTAGGGGCACGGGATTTAGTCAGGTCAAGGTAACTGGCGAGCTGGCGAAGGCCGTCTTGCGCCCTCGATTCGCTGTACGCCTTTCTGAATGCAGGTGGATCCAGTACGCCGCTCTTGCCTAGCCACTTCACTTCGATAATGGCGATGCGGTTTGAATCTGCCCACCGAACGGTGATATCAACAGGATTGTTGGCATCTGTGGGTGCTTCCTGGTGTATATCGGGTCGGCCGGTTCGAAGTGCGCTTCGCAAGAACTGATACAAAGACAATCGCATAAGCTCTTCGGGTTTGGCTTTCCACATGACGCGACCATCTTCGCGCCAAGCCGAGGTGAGATACGGGCACTCGCTCGGGCGCGCAATGTGCACGCTGTAGTGTTGGAGCGCATCAGCGAGATCCAGGAAAGTCGGAATGCCAAAGAGGTGAACATAGCCAGGCAGGTCTGCAGCCCGCTCCTCGCCATCGATCCACATTCTTTCGCCCTTGTCCGGCTCAAACCGATACACGATCGCGCCGTCAGAAACTTCAAGCGGAGGAACATCCTTCTTCCAAAGCAGAAGCTGCCCATTGCCGAGGATTTGGATGGTCAGCGTTCCTAGATTGTGTACAGGAATATCTTCTGCGCCGGTCAGTGTATAAGCTTCGCTTTCCGCGACGGGTCGTTGCGTTGGATCGACAGTCTGAAACACTGTTAGCGATCCGTTGATTGACTCGTAGTCAAGGACCGCGAAAATCTCTTTCAGGGTTGGAACCAAAGTCCGGACAGTGTCAGTGCCCTTCGAGCCGTAGCTACGTGCCACCGCTGTCAAATAGTGCTCGCGAACTATCTCGCCGATTCGCTCAACACCCATCAGCGCGCTCCACGACCTCTTCCGGTGCGCTTTCTTCAAGAAGAAAGGTAATCCAAATAACTGCCGGCACCATTAGGTCCGAAATATCGTCACCAAGTGCCGTTCGCAAGGCACGAAAGTGGCTATGTAGTGTGGTCCGTCCTGCGTTGTCCAGAAGTGGGCGCGGACTTCGAAGCTTATTTGCAAGTAGGATCTGCGGCTCATGATCTAGGCCTTGCGACACAGCATTAACCGGCAAAGTGCTTGCGGCGCCTAGTGCGCCCTCCAGGTACGAGATGCGCTCAGCAAAGCGTCGGAGCCCACGCCATCGCTTTAGCTCGCTGGAGCCGGCGTCGGTAATCGAGTAGACAAGGGACGATTTAGTCAATAGTCCCGCATCAGTGAGAGCGAGCGATGCACCAAGAAGGTCATTGCTAAACGGCGCCGTGACTTCGGTTGCGGAGAAATCGTACCGCCATGCCGTACTTGGTTTGCCGTCATAAACCGAAAGTAGGCACGCTAGGTAAGCAAATACGTGTATCTCGGCTAGGGTAGCTTTCTCGCCTTGGGCTCCAAGGCTGCCCGTCAAGTACAGGGCATCGAACGAAGCAAATGGGCGCCCGCTGGTGATCATCACGGCGTCACTTCGTAAAGCGCACCGGTGATCTTTCGGTAGGCTTCGTCAAACAATGCCTCAGACTCAGCCTGGACTTCTGAAAGAACGGTCCATTCGGTCATTCGCTCGATCTTCATTCGATCGGCCCCACATATGTGCGCCAACTGCTGAACCAAGCGACTGGAGTTGATGTTCGCCGTCATGACTAGCTTGTTTCCGGCAACAGCAAACTTTCCGAACATGCTCCCAGCCCGGTTTTCGTAAGCGATATCCAGCGATCCCTCAGGCGTATCTATATACAGGCAAGCGGGATTTCCTTCACCGACCATGTGCTGAGCTAGTGCCATTCGCAGTGCGATATCAACGAAGTATCGCTGACTCTCGGACAGCTGGGTGGTCATGCGTCGACGGGTTCCTTCGATCTCCAAGGTGAGCTCTGCCCCCTTGGCGCGCTGTTCCATGTTTACGCGAAGATCGAGCCCTAGGAACTGGTAGGCAAGTTCCTGAAACTTAGGAACAAATTCTACTTCAGCTTCGAAATACTTCTCGGCGAGTTCGTTTTGAACAGGAGTCAGCTTACTGCGGTACTCGTCCCTGGTCCGCCGGAAGTCGTCCCTTCGCTCTACAGCTGACTGCTGCTCCGCTTCCAGCTGCTTTACGAGCTTGCTAAGTACGTCATCTGGTTCTGGCTTTGCCACATCTTCTGCTGATATATCGTTCTGCTTCTCGAATTCCTTCAGGCGCTCGCGTGCGTCAGCGTAGTCGTTTTCGGCGATTTCGAGTTCTTTAGTCAAACGGGTTAGAGAGCTCTCTGCGACAGTTACTTCTTGAACTGCGCTAGCCAACTCATTGTCCAAGCGTTCCAGGTGTTGAAAATCGATCCCTGGTTCGCCGGTGCGCTTCGTGGATGTTTGGCAAAGTGGGCATTTATCGTCAGCCATCAGTGAAACTGCTGATTCTTCGACACCGTCAGCGTGGGTGCCGCAAATGCCGCACGTGTGCTGTGTGATTAGGTTGCTAACGAGGGAATGCTGCCTAGGGTTAGCCCCTGGCTTCAAGCGCTCATTAAAAGCCCGATCGTAGTCACTTTCGAGAGCGTGTCGCTTGGCGGTAGCGCGTGACAGAACGAGCGAAGCATCCGATACATCTCGGCTTCTGAGATCGCGGACTCTTGCCGTCTGATCGCGAGCCTGGGTGAGCTCGGAGTGTGCGAGCAGTAGGTCGGGGTTCAGTTCGGTCGTGGTACCCGCTCGACCTTGAATCTCTTCCTTGCGTTGCCGGGCAGTCGTTGCTTGATACTGCGCATTTCGTGCCTGCGACTCAAGCCTGTCTGCTATGCGGCGCCACTCGTCAGCCTTTTCGGCGAGCTCGCCATCAACTCCGAAAGCTAGAAACAATGCCTGCTGTGCTACTTCCGGATCCCAGAATAGCAGGTGTCGACGCTCATCAAACGTAAGGAGAAAGTGCTGTAGGAAGACAAGCTGATCGAAGGTCGCTAGGCCGGCGTCTTGCACTATTTTTCGAACGTAAACGCTGTGCAACTCAGATGCTGCGTCTTCGTCCGCAGACTCAATCTCATGCTCGTAGTCATTTTCCGTGGACGAATTGAGCACCTTGAGCTTGCGGAGAGCTCGCGGCTCAAAGATGCCGCGCGTCAGCGAATATTGCGCCCGTCCTACCGTGAATGAGATCGTCACCTCGGCTAGGTGTCGTTCAAGCTCGAACACCCTGCCTGTGAAGTACAGGCCACTGTATTTGAGGCTGTCCTTGTAATATTCCTTGAGTGACATGAACTTTTGATCTGGGTTGGCAACAATCCCTGTGATCGCATAGTTGAGTATCGCGAGGAATGTTGACTTTCCGAGTCCATTCGCCCCAGCAAGACAGAAAACCCCGTCGCCAAAGGATAGGCTAATTCGAGGGTTCTCCCGATACAGGGAGAAGTTGTTGATCTCGATCGTCTGCACGACAGGGAGGCGCACTGATCCACCACCGGTGGCCAGCTGCTCGCCTGCTGGGACGTTGTTCATAGCGACTCCGGACGTTGACGTCTGATCGGTGACCATAGAGAACCGTCGAGCGGCGCACATCAGCTCCGAACACAAGTACCACTTATGGCCTAACCGTGCGCCTCGGTGGAGGCTCTTCTTGGGAGAGCTGGTGACGGCAAGGCGGTGTGGTGACTTGCCGTCGTGACGCGGGATGACGCGACACGACCAACTTTGGCGGGGGTCTAGTGCGCTGGAGTGCGCAGTACGTGCGAAGATAGGAGGTCGTCGCCGCCGGCAAGCCTGTTGGCCGATGCGCATCCAGCCTACTTGCAGGAGACGCCCATGTCTGAGGCCAGCGCAGATGCGCTGACCCGTCACTATGAGTCGCTCCAGAGTAAGTGGCACGTGGTGGACCGGAGTGCGGACTACAGTCGTCTAGTAGTACCGACGGGCAACAATGTTGAGCCGATACATAGGTGGTTCCACCTCAAGGAAGCGTATTCAAACCAACTACTTCGCCGTGTGGTGAAGGACGCCGGCCTGCAAACGGAGGACGGATTTGCTGTCTTCGACCCGTTTGCTGGAAGTGGTACCACACTTGTAAGCGCTATTGCGCTGTCTGAAGAGTTCGGGATTGACGCTCACGCAGTAGGCGTGGAAAGGAACCCGTTCCTATACTTGCTTGGCAAAACTAAAGCGAGTGCGCGACTCAAGGGAAGTAAGCTGGTCAAGCCGCTAGCTACCCAGCTAGTTGCTGTGTCCAAGGCGTACAGGGAACTTCAGGCTGTCCGTGTAGAGATTCCGCCTTCAGCCACACTGGCGAACGAGAAGTATTTCTCACCCGGCAACATTGGCTCCCTTTTGAGACTTCGTATGGCAATCGATAATGCGTCAGCGGGAATTATTCGCGATATATTCCGCGTGTGTTTGGGTTCTGCTGTCGAACCGGCCTCAATGCTTCGTCGTGACGGCCGAGCTCTTCGATTTGAAGCTAATCGTAAACCGCGGGATCCCTGGGATTCGTTCACCTCGGCGGTCGAGATTGTTGCAGAGGATCTTAAGGGCATAACTTCTGTGCGTGGATCTGCCTCAGTAAAGTATGGTGACGGGCGAGTCCCGCACAAGTACCTTAAGGAAGATGCGAAGTTCGATCTCATCGTGTTCTCTCCGCCGTACCCGAACAACATCGACTACACTGAAGTCTATAAGACTGAGGCTTGGGTGCTTGGGTGCTATGAGAACTCGCTCGACATGCGCAAACAAAGACTCTCGACTGTCCGCAGTCATCCAAGCGTCCGGTTCGATGAGACGTACCTCTACCGCGGCCTTCCGTTAGAGCGGAAGTTCGATCGCATAGTCGACCCTATTATTGCGTCAATACCGGACGATGCGCGGTACCGTGTCGGACGTCAACAGATCGTACGCGGATATGCCGATGATATGCTTCAGGTCCTAATCAATTGTCGGCGTCTTGCTGCTGATGGATCACAGCTTGTGTTTATAGTTGGCAACTCGGTTCATGGCAGCGAATCGGACTCATTCATAATCGCGGCAGATGTCATGATGGGCGCACTTTCTGAGCTTGCAGGTTGGCGTGTGGAGGAAGTGCGCGTCGCAAGGCATCTGCGAAGGCGGGGGGCGACGTCACATCTCCTTAGGGAAAGTGCAGTTGCCTTGCGGCCCGTATAGGAGCTGCTGGTTCCGATCCACCTACTTAGTTCAGGTGAAGTAGGGGGTCGTAGTTTCGGCGAGTGCGTGATTTATGCGCAGTCGGATAGATGGGTGGATGTCCAGTCGATCGATTTCGTTGAGTGAGACCCACTGGACCTCCTTCGACTCGCTGCTCGTTCGCAAGTCGCCTCCGAGTGGTCGCGCTCGAAAACAAATAGAGAACTCTTGTCTAACCTCTCCGTCGTCGTACTCGATGACGTGTTCTGGGTTAGAGTAGAGGCCGATTAGGTCGGTTACTTCGACGGCGACGCCGGTCTCCTCCATTACCTCCCTAATCGTCGCTTGGGTAAGGGTTTCGCCGACTTCTTGCTGCCCGCCAGGAATCGCGTACTTATCGTTGTCGGTGCGGCGGATCATCAGTAGCCGGCCGGCGTCATCCTGCACGAATGCACTGACAGCTGGTCGGAGGCTGTTGGCCTTGGGGGCGTGCGGGTCGTGGAAGTAGTCCACGCGGGCCATGTGGCTCCCTCAGAACGTTGCTGGCTTGGACAGGTTCCAGACGTGCTCGAAGCTCTCAGAGTAGGTCTCGAAGAGATCACCCGCAGCGAGCCGCCGCAGGTGTAGCGCCGGAGCGTGCGCGGCCTGGAAGCCGTAGACGTGCGTGTTGACGACCATCTCGTCGTCGAAGCGGAAGATCGAGTTGTAGAGCGTCGTCTTGTGGAAGCGCATCTCAACGCCGTCCACGCCCACCAGTGGTCGGTAGAACGCCAGTGCGTTGCGGATGCGGGACCCAAGTGTGCCCTTGCCGAGCTGCTCCTCATCGCTGCGCTTGGCAACCTCGCGGCTGGCCGGATCGCCGAAGATCAGCCGGATACGTGCGCCGTTCGCGGCCTTGTTGGCCAGGTCGCGCATGAACGTCGGCCGCTCCACCAGGAAGATGCCGGCGTGCACCAGCACCTCCACGTGCCGGGTTGCGTTCGTGATGAGGTGGTCCCACAAGTCCGCAGGGATCGAGTTCCGGTGTGGGTAGAGCTTGACCACCTCGGACTCGGTGATCTCTGCCTTCCGCTCTGGCGCGACCGCGTCCGGCCAGAGGTACGTCTCGGTCTCCTTGACCATCGACGCGATGGTGTTGCGGTGGCGCGGGTACGGTGCCCGGCCCTTCGTGATCCAGCGTTCGACGGTCTTCTGGTCGACGCCCGTGGCCTTGGCTACCTGCTCGTATGTGAGTCCGTTGCGTAGCAACGCATCTCGTAGTCGTTCATTCGCCATGATCGCTCCTGTCGGACGTCCTCGGGGACGTCAGGGACGTCTTACGTTAGTAGGGACGTCTCTAGAAGTCCCGCCATGCGGTGCTCACGTCCCGGTTTTCAGCCGAAAGTCGTAGGTGTCGAGAACTCCAGGCAACCGGTCTGGACGACACCTACGACAGGAGAGCCACGATGGCGATCACAGGTGGGAGCAGGCTCCCTGCGGGTCACGACTTCGTGTTTCCCAGGGGCGCGCTCGTGATGGGCGTTGAGCCCGTGCTCAAGTTCCAGTCCGCCGAAGAGCGGGCGAAGGGTCTGCCGCCCGAGCAGGAGAAGGACAAGGAGACCGGTCTCCTCGTGTGGTCTGTGCTGGTCATCGACCAGGCCGCGGAGCGCAAGACGGACGCGGTGGTCACGGTCAAGATCTCCGCGCCTCACCAGCCGGTGCCGCCGGAGGCCATCCCCGGCACGGACGTCCGGCCGGTCGTGTTCGAGGGGCTGACGGTCACGCCGTGGATCGACGACAAGGCGTGCCGAGGGGTGCACTCGGGTGAGCGTCACCGCTGCCGCGCCAAGCTCGGTTACAGCCTGCGGGCCTCCGGCATGAAGCCGGTCGTCGGCAAGCCAGCCGCTAAGGCGGCGTGATGCCTGACTTGGTGCGTGTTCACCTGACCGACGGTGTGCCGATGCGGCCCCTTGCGATGCCGTTCGCCGACCGGATTGAGATCCGCTTCGGCAACGCCTTCCCCGCCGTGCTCGTCGTCGACCGGGATGTGGTCCCGCAGCTGCGGGACGTGCTCGACCAGGGGTGGCGGGCTCTCCAGGCTTCGGCCGCTCGGCAGGAGGGGCGTCATGCGCTGACGGAGGAGGCTCCCGATGTCCGCGGCTGAGGCCATGCACTGGGGAGTTGCTGAGCAGGCTCGGACGCTGAGCGAGGCGCACGACGTGCTGAGCAAGCTCATGCCCAACCCCAAGGCTGCTCCCGCTGTCCTGCGGGAGTACTACCTCCGCTCGGCCGCTGTTTACGCGCGGGTCGCCGAGACCGATCGCAGTCACCACCACGAAGCCGTCTACTGGGCGAACCGTGAGCGCGAGAAGGGGGAGGCGATCAAGGTCACCGTGACGGAGAAGAAGTAGCAGGAGTCCTTATTGGACAGAACGCGTGACTCTGCTAGGTCACGTGGCGATGCCGCACGTCTTGTTGCGGTGCAAAGAGAACGTGAGACGCAGGAGCGGAACCCGGCTACCAACCTCGCCGCTCCTGCGTTGTCCACCCAACTCGGGAGTGAACAAGATGAGCGTAGAGCCTGGGCGCATTCCTGCGCCAGACAGGGCCACGAAACAACTGCTCTGGGATCGGATGATCGCCAGCAAGCAGACCGTTTCCAGCTACGTCGTGATGCTCGACGGCGGCAGCCTGGAGACGTTGGATCTGACGGCTGCTCAGGCTGAGGGCTTCGAGTGCCTGACCTGCAAGTCACAGCACACCACGGAGTCGGGAGCGTTCCGGCCTGTTGGGCACATCCCGAGTGTTGGCACCGTCTTCCAGTGCCTCAAGTGCGCTGGCGGTGCGCGATGAAGGGCAACCGATGGGTCGATCCCGCACCGTTCGAGGGTGCACGTCCGCAGGTTCCCTGGTGGGTATGGCTTCCCGGCTGGGTCAAGGTCGTACTCGCGCCGTTCGCGCTGCTCTGGCTGGCGGTGCGCCTGGCGGTGAGGCTCGCGGTTCTCGCCGTGCGGTACCCGATGGCTTTCACGCTCGGCCTCGGCGGCTATGCCGGCTACCGGCAGTTCGGGCTTTCGCCACTGGTCCTGGCGCTGCTGTCGCTCGTGTGTGCGCTGGCCCTCTGGTACGGCTTCGACCGAGAGTCGTTCCTGCGGCACGGCTGGTATCGGCTGCTGACGGAGTGGCGTCGGCTCACGGTCTACGTGCCGCAGTGGCGCACCGTGATGCGGCTGGCGGAGCTGACCAAGGACAGCCGGGGGAAGGAGTACCGGCCGAAGCTGCGCCGGATTCGCTCTGAGGGCTGGCGGGACAAGGTCCGGGTACGGATGATCACCGCGCAGTCGCCGGAGCAGTGGGAAGCACGACGGGACAACCTGGCGCACTCGTTCAACGCCCGGTCTTGCCGGGTGCGGGTGCTCAAGCCGCGCGTGCTTGAGCTCGACTTCATCCACTCCGATCCGCTGTCGCGGCCGGTTGTCGTGCCGCCGCTCGCCGATGTCGGAGAGGTCGACCTCAAGCGCGTGGTCGTCGGCCGGACCGAGACCGGGAAGCCCTGGCGGCTGAAGCTGCTCGGTTCGCAGGTGCTCGTGGTCGGTGTGCCTGGTGCGGGCAAGGGGTCGGTGCTGTGGTCGATCGTGTGGCAGCTCGCCCCGGCGATCAAGGCTGGGCTCGTCCGCCTCGTCGGCATCGATCCCAAGGGCGGAATGGAACTGGGTCAGTGTCCGGACGCATTCGAGAAGGTCGTCTACGACAACGGGCCGGAAGCCATTGCCCTGCTTGAAGAAATCGCCGCTGAGGTCAAGGAGCGCGCGGCTCGCTACCGAGGTATTCGGCGGCTCTGGGCGCGCAGCACGGGTGAACCGTTCACGGTCCTCATCGTGGACGAGCTGGCGGACCTGATCGCCTACCAGCCTGATCGGAACCTGCGTGAGCGCGCCACGCGTGCCGTGCAGACGATCACCTCGCAGGGACGTGCGCCTGGCTACGCCGTCGTGGGCTTGGTCCAAGACCCGCGCAAGGAGGTCGTGAGCTTCCGGCACCTGTTCACCACTCGCGTTGCCCTGCGCCTGGACGAGCCGGTGCAGGTGGACATGGTCTTGGGCGACGGCGTTCGGCAACGCGGCGCGGCTGCTCATGAGATCAGCGAGAACACGCCCGGTGTCGCCTGGCTCAAAGAGGACGGGCAGCGCGAACCGGAGCGTGCGAGGGCCTTCCACGTCACGGATGCGGACCTGGTTGAGCTGGGCGTCTACCTCGCCCCGGCCACCGTTCACGAGTTCCCGGAGCGGACAGACGGGAGGGCGGCGGCATGACCGAGCACCTGACTCGTTCCAAGCGGATGAAGCAGCCGGCCGCACTCGACATCGCTCGGGCCGTCGCTGAGGAGCACGGCGTCTGCGTTCGGCCGTTGGCCAAGGAACGGATCGACCTCGACACCGGACGCGTGGACATCGTGCCTGTGCCGTGTGGCTCGACGGTCGCGAGTGTGTGCCCTACCTGCGCGGAGAAGAACCGGCGTCTGCGGATGGCGCAATGTCGTGAGGGATGGCACCTGACGGAGGAGCCTGACTTCACGCCGGACGCTCCGAGCGACGAACAGCGAGAGCTGACCGCCTACCGGGCTGACCTCGTGAAGGCCTTCCGCCTGGCCCTCGATGAGGGTGACGAGGTCGGAGCGGAGGAGGTCCGGGAAGAGGTCGCGGAGGTCGACGCCGAACTTCGGCAACTCGGAGTCCGCGGTTCGCTCCCCTCTCTGGAGGTGCCGCTCAAGGCAGCTCGGAAGCGGTCGACCAAGAGGCGGCAGGATGCGCCCAACCTGCCTCGGCGGCCGGTCAGCAAGCGCACCGTGGGCAAGGTGTTCGGCGGCAAGTATCAGCCCTCGACGTTCCTCACGCTGACGCTCGACACCTACGGCAAGGTGCGCAGTGACGGCACGCCCGTTGACCCGGCGACCTACAACTACCGGCGGGCGGCTCGGGACGCGGTGCACTTCGCCGCGCTGCTCGATCGGTTCGTCCAGAACCTTCGCAGGTGCGTCGGGTGGGAGGTCCAGTACTTCTCGGCGGTCGAGCCGCAGAGGCGGTTGGCTCCGCACTGGCATGCGGCGGTTCGTGGCTCGATCTCGCGGGCGGAGCTGCGGGCGGTCGCTGAGGCCACGTACCACCAGGTCTGGTGGCCTGAGCATGACGAGATCAAGTACGGCGGCGACAACCTGCCAGTCTGGGATGTCCGGGCCAAGGGCTTCGTTGATCCGCAGACGCGAAAGGCCCTGCCTACCTGGGAAGACGCCCTCGACCAAGTGGAGCGGCCCGCGCACGTCGCGCGGTTCGGGGTGCAGGTGCACTCCAAGGGCATCCTCGGCGGGACTGAAGAGGCCGGCCGCCACATCGGCTACCTGACGAAGTACCTGATCAAGAGCATCAACGAGTGCTTCGAGGCGCAGACGGCCCGCCAGGAGGACCACGCCGAACGGCTGTGCGCTGAGCTCGCGGTCACGCCCTGCTCGCCGCAGTGCCCGATCTGGCTGCTTTATGGCGTCCAGCCTCGCGGGGCACGGATGTCGACGGTGCCGGGCAAGTGCAAGGGCAAGGCGCACAAGCGGACCACGCTCGGGGTGGCTGGGCGGCGCGTCCTGGTGTCGCGGAAGTGGTCGGGGAAGTCGCTCGCCGCCCACAAGCACGACCGCAAGGCATTCGTTCGGCAACTGCTCGCAGACGTCGGGATCAAGCCCGCGGACGAACCGAAGCGGCTGGTCTGGAACAACGTCCAGCCCGGCGACCCGAACGTGCCACCACGGGCACATCTGCTGTTGAGCGCTGTCGCTGAGCGGCGCAGGTGGAAGGCCGAGTACACGGCCGCGCTGCTCGCAGCTGCCGGACCTCCGGGGAGTTCGGCAACTCCGTTCGCCGCTTGATCAAAGGGGGAAGCATCATGGAAGCACGCCAGTTTGAACCACTGTGGACAGTCAATGACGTTGCCAACTACCTGAACGTCCCGGTTCACACGCTCTACGGCTGGAGGACCAAGAACTACGGGCCGCCTGCTCGGCGCATTGGCAAGCACCTGCGGTATCTGCCGTCCGAGGTGCGGAGCTGGTTCGAGCACCTGCTTGAGGAGGCTGCCTGATGGGACGTCCGCCTCTGGACCTCGGCACGTACGGCGCGATTCGTTGCTACGAAACGGATTCAGGCTGGCGTGCGACCACGAAGTACCGCGACTACGACGGCAAGACGCGGCCGGTCGAGCGGTGGGGGAAGACCAAGAGCGCCGCAGAGCGGAGCCTGAAAAAGGCGCTCGCCGAGAGGAAGGGGCCCTCCGGCAGTTCGCTGACGCGTGAGAGCCGGTTCAAGGAAGCCTTGGACCAATGGTTCACGAAGTTCCAGGCGCTCGCTGACGCTGGGAAGAGGTCTCCGAGCAGCGTCGACACGTACCGGAGCATCATGGATCGGCACGTGCTCCCTGGCCTCGGTGAGCTGCGGATTCGTGAGATGACGGTGGCGCGGGTTGACGCGTTCCTTGGCGCGTTGTGGCGGTCGGTCAGCGTGGACACGGCGAAGACGGCCCGTTCGGTGATCTCGGGGGCTCTGCGGATTGCTGTCCGGGACAAGGCGCTGGACACGAACCCGGTCCGGGAGGCGGAGCCGCTGGAGGCCGGCCGCAAGAAGAGTCCGCGGGCGCTCACGCTGGAGGAACGGGTCCGCTGGCTGGAGATGCTGGAGTCGGACCCCAGGGCCGTGAAGCGGGACCTGCCTGACCTGTCGCGCTTCATGATGGCCACGGGCGTCCGCATCGGTGAGGCACTGGCCGTCTGCTGGGACGACGTCGACTTCGACGCTGGCACGGTGAACGTGAACTACACGGTCATCAGGGTCAAGGACCTCGGGCTGATCCGGAAATCGACCAAGACGGAGGCCGGTGAACGAACGCTCCTGCTGCCCCAATGGGCGCTCGACATGCTCCAAAGGAGGTGCAAGACCACTAGCTTCCCGAACGGGCCGATCTTCCCGGACGCCCTCGGCGGCCTCCGCGACCCGTCCAACACCCGGAAGGACCTCCGGAAGGCGAGGGGCGCGGACGAGTTCGCATGGGTCACCTCGCACGTCTTCCGCAAGACGGCGGCGACCATCCTCGATGAGGCGGGCCTCTCCGCGCGGCAGGTCGCGGACCAGCTCGGCCACGCGCGGCCGTCCATGACGCAGGACACCTACATGGGTCGGAAGCTGGTCGATCGGCGGGCCGCTGACGCCCTGGAGGACGCGCTCGGAGGGCCAAAAGACGATCAAGCGGACGACGACGAAGTTGAATGACCAGCGGTTTTGTGTGGGTTAAGTGTGGGGAGACCCGGACAAAGCGAAACCCCCAGGCCTATGACCTGGGGGTTTTGTGGGCCGCCAGGGACTCGAACCCTGAACCCGAAGATTAAAAGTCTCCTGCTCTGCCAATTGAGCTAGCAGCCCTCGCCGCAGACAGCCTACCGACCCCCGCATCCGAGTTGACCAGGGTGGTCGGTTCACGGCTGTGGTGGCGCCCACAGAATTCCCCGTCAACCGTCCCCCTCGGCCCCATGCGCTGTGCGGGCGAGACGAAAGCCAGGCTGCCCAAGAAGAAACCCCCAGGCCACAAGACCTGGGGGCGAGTAGCCGCACGCCAGAGGTCACACCGCGGCGTGCAGCGGTTCCTCGGCGGTCTTCGCGGTGCGGTTGGGCAGCATGGCCGCGACCACGATGGTGACCACGGCGAGAGCGGTGGCGACCACGAAGGCCAGCCTCATCCCGCTCAGCTGAGCGGACGCGGTGGAAGCTCCTTCGGTGACCAGCTGGCCGGTGCGCGCGGACATCACGGTCACCACGAGGGCGGTTCCGAGTGCTGCGGCGACCTGCTGCAACGTGCCCAGGATCGAGCTGCCGTGCGGGTACAGCTTCGGCGGGAGGGCGCCCATGCCGAGGGTGAAGATCGGGGTGAAGGTTGCCGCCAGGCTGATCATCAGCAGCGCGTGCAGGGCCAGCACCTGCCAGTACGGCATGGTCGTGGAGATCTGGGTGAAGCCGGCCAGGGACAGCACGATGGCGATCGAGCCGGGCAGCACCAGCGGGCGGCTGCCGAAGCGGTCGTACAGCTTTCCCACGGTCGGGCCCAGCAGGCCCATGGCCAGGCCGCCCGGCATGAGCAGCAGGCCGGTCTGCAGCGGGGTGAGGCCTCGCAGGTTCTGCAGGTAGAGCGGCAGCAGGATCATCGAGCCCATCATCGCCAGGAACGCGATGCACATCAGGGCCAGCGACAGGGCGAAGGTGCGGTGCTTGAGGGTGCGCAGGTCCATCAGCGGGGCGCCGGTGCGCTGCAGCTTGAGCTGGCGGAGCACGAAGATCGTGATGGCGGCCACGCCGGCGACGACGATGCCGATGCTCGGGCCGAGCTGGGCGTCGCCTTCGCCGAACAGGCTCAGGCCGTAGACGAAGCCGCCGAAGCCCAGGGCGGCCATCGCCGCGCTGACCCAGTCGATCGTGCTCACCTGCGGTTCACCGATGTTCTTAAGCTGGCGCAGGCCGAAGTAGGTCACGGCTCCCGCGATCGGCAGGACGGCCACGAACAGCAGGCGCCAGGAGCCCAGTTGCAGGATCAGGCCGGACACGGCCGGGCCCAGGGCGGGGGCCACCGAGATGGCGAGGGTGACGTTGCCCATCACTCGGCCGCGATCCTGTTCCGGCACCACGGTCATCAGCGTGGTCATCAGCAGCGGCATCATCACGGCCGTGCCTGCGGCTTGCACGATGCGGCCGAGCAGCAGCACCGTGAAGGACGGCGCTACGGCGCACAGGGCGGTGCCTGCGAGGAAGACGCCCATCGCGATCGTGTAGCCCTGACGGGTGGTGACCCGCTGCAGGAACCAGCCGGTGATCGGGATCACGGCTGCCATCGTGAGCATGAACGCGGTGGAGACCCACTGCGCCGCGTGTTCGGTGACGTGCAACGACTCCATCAGCCGCGGGATCGCGTTGATCATGAGCGTCTCGTTCAGGATCACCACGAACGTGGCCAGCACCAGCAGGCGCACCACCACTGGTGTGCCGCTCGCTTTCGCGGTCGGCTGGTCTTGGATCGCAGCAGGCATGTCAGGCCCTCACTAGGTTGCTGGCACAGTCTTGTCGCGGTCGAGGCCGCCGGCGTCACCGCGTCGTGACACCTGTGGGGACCGGCAGGTCTGACAGAACTCATCGGTCTCCCCGAGTGTTCCTCATCGCCGCGCCGGTCTCACCTGAATTCGCCGCGGCGAACGCCGGTCCTCGTCCTCCCACTCACATGTCGAACGGCGGGGGCGCCAATCGACATTCCGCCCGCCCGATTCCGGAGAGGACGGCTGACCTGCGCTTCTCGGGCCCGTCGGACCGTGGGCCGAGATGTGGGGTCGGACCGTGGGCCGATCCTGCGGGACGCGGGCGGTGACAACGTGATCTGGCATGAGGTTTCCGAACGGGTGGATCGGCGGCACGGCGTTGGTGGTCGGCCCCGTGTTGTTGTTGGTGGGCACGCTGTTGCGGTCGCCGTTCAACTTCTTCTTCCCGGATCAACTGCGGGCGGTGGCTGAGCATCCTCAGTTGATGAAGGCGGCGTACACGGCGTTCCTGGCCGGGAACGTCGTCATGTGGGCCGCGGTGGCCTGTCTGGTGCAACGGATCGGGCGGGAGCGGCCGCGGTGGGCCGCCTGGGCCGGAGTGCTCGTGACGGTCGGGTTGTTCGGGCGGGTCTTCCACGCCGGGGTGGACCACGCGGCGTTCACGGCCACCGGGCACCTGGGCGTGAACGGGGCGACGGAGCTGGTGGCCGCGGGGTACGGCGCGTTGCACCTGTTCAGCTTCCTGTCGTTCACCATCGTGTTCGGGTGGTTCGTGCTGGCGGCCGGGGCCTACCGGAGCGGGGTGCTCGGGCCGGTGCGGGCGGTCGCGCTGGCGGCCGCGGGCCTGCTGCCGCTCGGGGTTCTGAAGGGCACGGAGGTCGTGTCGATCATCGGGACCGTCGGGGTGTGCGTCGCGTGCGTGCCGTTGGGAGTTCACGTCCTGTTGCAACAGCCACGGCCAACCAGGCGCAACGTGCTGACGGCGGTGCCCGTGGCGGTGGGTCTAGGCGCGCTCGCAGTCCTCAGCACGTTGGGGTGAGACCGCGGGCCAGATGAACCAGAGGCCGCCGAAGATGGCGAACGCCAGGCCGCCCACCAGCATGGACAACCAGCCGCCGAGGATGACCTCCGCCAGCAGGAAGACGGTGCCGGTCATGGCGAGGGCGAGGAACACCAGGCCGATCAGGGCGAAGCTGTTGCCCGAGTTGACGACGTCCTCCCGGCGGCCCTGGCGGAAGAGGACCCGGTGCCAGGCGGCGGGAGCGGTGAGGAACGCGACGGCCACCGCGGCGCACAGCACCGTGACGAGGTGGGTGACCCGGATGTAGGCGCTCGTGGCGGCGTACTTCTCGGTGAAGGCGATGGACAGGAGGAAGCCGAACAGGATCTGCACGCTCGCCTGAGCCACGCGCAGCTCCTGCATCAGCTCGTTGACGTTGCGCGCGAGCCTGTGGTGCTCCGATTCCTCCGCTTCGCTCATCGACGACGCGTACCCGGCGCGACCAGGCGTGAAACGCCACGTGGCGGGAGTTGAGCCGATGCCGTTAACCAAGGTCCGGGAACACGATCGCGGCCGCGGTGACCACGCCTTCTAGCGGTTGATGACGAAGAAGTCCGTGACGAACGCGACCGGGTCGCCCGCCGTGTTGCGGCCGATCCACGTCGGGTAGACGCCGTCGCCCCACCCGGTCGAGAACGCCACGACGTTCAGGCCGGACACCCGGTCGGTGACGTTGGCGGGGCCACGGCCGCCGCCCACCGCGCCGAGGGCGTCGATCAGGTCGCAGTTGCCCACCTCGTCGTCACCGGCCAGCCGGTCCAGCGCCTCGGCGGCGGCGAGGTCGAAGAACGCGCCGGTGCTCGACTTCACCTCGTAGCCGAAGGGCTCGGACATCGGCACGAGCTCACCCGGCAGGACCGCCGGCTGCCACGAGTACGCGGTCTCGTCCCGCACCGTCAGCTTCGCGGCGGCGACGCGGTAGCCCTGCCGCAGGTCGGGGAACCCGTCGCTGTCCACCCACGAGACCAGGGAGACCGACACCGGGTACCTGCCGGGCGGGACCTCGGTGGTGAACGCCTCGGCGTCCTCCGGCCACAGCACGAACGGGTCGGCGGCGACGAGCCGGCCCGTCGGCAGCGCCAGCTCACCGACCTGTTGCACCGTGACGACCTGCTGTTCGCCACCGCCGGTCGGCTTGCCGACCGGTCCGTCGACGAAGAATCGCTCGAACCCGGTTCTGCTCAGTTCAACCGCCCTCACGCCAGGCCACCTCCAAGGGCATGTTGGCAGAAGCCCCCGACACCCGATCGGGGCACCGGGGTGTTGGCGGTCGGCGGAGTCCGCCGCGGTCGCGGAGCCGCTGGTGACGGCGAGCGGGTGGGCGGCGCCGTCGCCGTGCGTCCGGCGGCTTGACCTCCACCGCGGGCGAGGTTGGACGATCGCTTCGAAGGACGGGAGTGAACGGCCGCGCGGAACTGGCTAGTCGCGTTCTGGCCCGATGTCCGGTCACGTCCTGGTGCTGGAACCGGCGTGGCTGGTCACGCCTCAGTTGGAGGTGGCCTCCACCAACGGCAACAATGGGTGACGTGAGCACCCCCCTGTCGACGCCAGCACTCAAGATCGGCCCCTACGAGGTCGATCCGCCCGTCGTGCTCGCGCCGATGGCCGGCATCACCAACGTGGCGTTCCGGCAGCTCTGCCGCACGTACGGGGCCGGGCTCTACGTCTGCGAGATGATCACCGCGCGCGCCCTGGTCGAACGGGACGCGATGACCATGCACATGATCACGTTCGACGAGGACGAGCACCCGCGGTCGATGCAGCTCTACGGCGTCGACCCGCGCAACGTCGGCGAGGCCACGAAGATGATCGTGGACGAGAACCTCGCCGACCACATGGACATGAACTTCGGCTGCCCGGTGCCCAAGGTGACGCGCAAGGGCGGCGGGGCGGCGCTGCCGTACAAGCGGGAGCTGTTCCGGCAGATCGTGCGGGCCGCGGTGCGCAACGCGGGCGACATGCCGGTCACCGTGAAGTTCCGCATCGGCATCGACGACGACCACCTGACGTACCTCGACGCGGGCCGCATCGCGCAGGACGAGGGTGCGCAGGCCGTGGCGTTGCACGCGCGCACGGCGTCCCAGCGGTACTCCGGCAAGGCCGACTGGACGGCCATCGCCCGGCTGAAGGAGGCCGTGACGAGCATCCCGGTGCTGGGCAACGGCGACATCTTCAGCGCCCAGGACGCGCTCGACATGGTGGCCGGGACCGGCTGCGACGGCGTGGTCGTCGGGCGCGGCTGCCTCGGCAGGCCGTGGCTGTTCCGCGACCTGCAGGCGGCGTTCCGGGGCGAACCGGTCCCCGAGGGCCCGAACCTGGGCGAGGTGGCGAGCGTCCTGCGCAGGCACGCCCAGCTCCTCGCGGCGCACTACGGCGAGGACAAGGGCCTGCGCGACCTGCGCAAGCACATGGCCTGGTACTGGCACGGCTTCCCGGTCGGCGGCGACACGCGCCGGGCGTTCGCGATGGTGTCGAGCCTGCAGGAGCTGGACGACCTCATCGGGCAGCTCGACCCCACCGTCGCGTTCCCCGAGCACGCCGAGGGGCCGAGGGGCAGGCAGGGGTCCGCCGCGAAGGTCGTGCTGCCGGAGGGCTGGCTCGACGACCCCGAGGACGCGACGGTCCCGGCCGGCGCGGACGTCATGCACTCGGGCGGCTGAGCCACCGGCCTGCGCGTTCGGCCACCGGCCCCGGTCCGGTGTGTCTACGATGTCCGGGCTGCGGTCCGGCACACCGTTGGAGGTCCTGTGCGCTCCCCTTCCCGCCGGGACAGACGTGGTGACTGAGCGCGTCGCGGTCCTCCTCGCCTCGCTCGCGCTGCTCGCGGGCTGCGGCGGTCCGGTCGCGGGCACGGCACGGCCGGTCCGGCTGAGCGACGGTGACAAGGCGAAGTTCAAGGCGTTCTACGAGCGCCTCAACAAGGCCGCGGACGAGGGCGTGTCCCAGCAGCAGAAGATGCTGAAGGACACGCAGCACCCGGACTTCCGGCAGAAGACGTGCGACCTGCGCGGAGCGACGATCAAGGTCGAGCCGACGTGGTCGACGCTTCGCACGGACGCCGACTGGGCACCCCCTGGTGAAAAGACCCATCCTCGTGGGGACGTGTACGTCGTGGCGGTCACGATCACCTTGCGCAAGGAGACCGCGGTGGTCGGCAGCCAGATCGGATCGCTGCACGTCGTGCTGTTGGACGACCAGGTGTACGGGTTCGCGCCCTGCCTCGGTGGCTGAGCGGGTTGTCGATCTTCCAAGCTCACTGGATCGGAGCAGCTCACGGTCAACCGGACGGGGGAAATCCCACCCGCTCGTGTCCTTTCAGCTCAAGCGCCGCCTCCGCGGGGACGACACCTGCCAAGTAAGGAGGTGACCGCGATGACCGCGCTGCGACCAGAGATCGCACAGACCCGCCAGTCCGACGCCGGCGTCGACCGGCAGGGTCCTGGGCTGGCCGGCCTGCACGAGTCCATCGCGGCGCTGCTCGCCTCCCGCGGCCAGTGGTGCCAGGCCTACCAGCACCTCCGCTTCGCCCTCGACCTGGTCCAGGCCGGTCAGGAGGAGGAGCCGCACGTTCCCGAGCAACTGCGCCGCGAGGTCGACCGGCTGCGCCGGGAGCACGCCGAGGCGCGCGAGCAGAGCCTGCGCGACAGCCTCACCGACTCCTACAACCGCCGCTACCTCGACCAGCGGCTGATGGACCTGCTGACCGAGCACGGCGCGTGCCGGCACGGACTCGCCATCGCGCTGATCGACCTCGACTGGTTCAAGCAGGTCAACGACAGCTTCGGGCACCTGCTCGGCGACCGGGTGCTGCAACGCGTGGTGGAGTTGCTCCAGCAGGACCTCCCCGAGCACGCCTTCTGCGCCCGCTACGGCGGCGAGGAGTTCGTGCTCGTGCTGCCCAGGGTCGACTCGGCGACAGCCGTGGAGATCGCCGAGGCGGCGCGGGAACGTGTCGAGCGTCACCCTTGGCAGGAGATCGCGCCGGGGCTGCGCGTGACGGTCAGCGCGGGCCTCGCGTACGAGCCGCCCGCGGACGAGGCGCCGGAGCGCCCGGCGGTCGGCGCCGAGCAGCAGCTACTGCGCGCCGACAGCCTCCTGTACACGGCCAAGCAGTCAGGGCGCAACGCGGTGGCGTACCGCGCGGACGGTCGCGTCCGCCTCGCCGGCGCGGCCTCCGGCCGGCGAGCCATCGCCGAACCCCGGGCCGCCGGTTACTACTGAGTGAGCTGGCTCACCCGTTCAGGGTAGGCGGACTGCACGAATTCGCGTACTCATCCCAGACGTATCACCGGGAGTGGTCGTCAGAAGTCGGCTACATCCGTAGTATCGCGGGCGCAACTGACACGCCGGTGATGCAACCGTTGTATCCCGGTCGTCGTCAACTCGTAATGACGAACCGCTTTGCTTCTGACCCAGAAGGGAGATTGGGTGCCCGACGACCCCCGACGTGGCGGCCCCTCTTCCCGTGGTGATCAGGACCCCCAGCACGACGACCAGCCGACCGGCCGCAGACGTCGCTCGATGGAAGGCTCTGGGGGCCTGAGCGTCTCGGACCTCATCGAGCAGCACAGCAGGACGAACATCCCCCGGCCCGTCCCGCCTGGCTCGCCCGACGCTTCCACTACAGGCAGGCGTGCCCTGCCCGATCCACCCGCCACGGGCAGGCGCGCCCTGCCCGACCCGCCCGCGCCGCCGCCGGTGCAGCCGCCGCAGCCACAGGCGCCGCGGCAGCAGCCACCCGCGGCGCACCGGCCCGGTGAGCAGACGGGCGCGCGCCCGCGGCCGCCGATGCCCGACCCCGCCCCGCAGAACTTCGCGGGCGAGCAGACCGGCAGGCGACGGCGTCCCGACGCCCCCGCCGAGCAGACCGGCAACCGGCCACGTCCGCAGAACGGCGCCTACCCGCCTCCCGGCGAGCAGCCGGGGCAGCGGCCGCGACCGGACGCGCCGGGGATGCAGCGCCGTCCGGCGCCCGGCGATCCGAACGGCGCCGTCCGGCGTCCCGAAGCCGACCCGAGGCGACGTCCCGCGCCCGGCGAGATGGGCCCCGGTGGCGTCCCTCGCCGCCCGGCGCCCGGCGACGTGCCCTCGTCCAACGGCATCCCGCGCCCGCCGATCCCCGGCGACGTGCCCTCGTCCAACGGCATCCCGCGCCCGCCGGCCCCCGGCGACCCGCGCCGGATGCCTCCCGGCGACGCGCCTTCCGCGAACGGCATCCCCCGGCGTCCCGCGCCGGAAGCAGGCGGCGCACCCCGCCGGCCCGCGCCCGACGTCAACGGCGCACCGCCGCGCAGGCTCGCGCCCGGCGACGCCCCCTCGGCCACCGGCCTCCCGCGTCCCCCCGCTCCGGCGGGACCGCCGGACGCGGGTGCGCCCCGCAGGCTGCTGCCGGGTGACGCGCCGTCGTCGAACACGATCGCCCGGCCACCCGCCCCCGGCGAGGGACCGGAGCCCGCGGGCCGACGTCCCATGCCCCCGAACGGGGACGTGAGCGGCAGGCACCCGATGCCGCCGCGGGCCGAGTCGAGCGGACCCCGGCCCATGCCCCCGCGGGCGGAGTCGAGCGGTCCCCGCCCGGTGCCCGGCGCCGGTGGACCCGCCATCGCCAACCGGCTCGGTGCGGCGCCCGACGCCCCGGCCGAGGAGCCCAAGGCCGACGCGCCGGGCCCCGAAGCCACTCAGATCGCCCCCGCGGCGGGCGTGGCCAAGGTCGCCCCCGCGGCGGGCGTGGCCAAGGTCGCCCCCGCGGCGGGCGTGGCCAAGGTCGAGAAGCGCGAAGACATGGACCCGTCGTGCCTCACCACCGAGATGGAGGCCATCGGCGACGACGTGAAGAAGCGCCGCGAGGTCGACCACACCCTCGCGCGGTTCTCCGCGGTGCACGACGAACTGCTCGAGCAGGAGCGCCAGCGCAAGGAGCGGCGCGCCAAGCTCATGCCGTGGGTCAAGGACGAGGACGAGGAGGCGAACGAGGAGGCGACGCAGTTCGCCGCCCCGGTCTCGCCGGACGGTGACGACGACGCCCCGCCCAGGACCACCGGTCGCACGCCCCAGCAGCGCAGGTTGATGCGCGGCGCCAAGGTCTCGGCGATCGCCGCCGCGGCCGCGGTGTTCGCCTCGACCGGCATCGCCTGGTCGGCGATGCAGTGGGCCGACTCCAAGTTCCAGCGGATCGACGCCCTCGGCGGCAACTCCCAGGCCGTGCAGCAGGCCGAGAAGCAGCTCGGTGACGAGAACTTCCTGCTGGTCGGCTCGGACACCAGGGCGGGCGCGAAAGCGGGCGACAACGTCGGCACCCAGGCGCAGGAGGGTGGCGCGCGGTCGGACGTGATCATGCTCGCGCACATCCCGGCCGACCGGAAGCGCATCGTCGTCGTGTCGTTGCCCCGTGACGTGCGCGTCGACCGGCCCGCGTGCCGGAGCTGGAACCCCGACACCGGGCAGTACGCCGGCCCGCTGGCGCCGGAGAAGGCCGTGATGGCCAACTCCATCTACAACGACGGCGGACCCGAGTGCGTCGCCAACATGATGACCCAGCTGTCCGGCCTGAAGATCAACCACTTCGTCAGCATCGACTTCAACGGCTTCCGCGAGATGTCGACGGCGATCGGCGGCGTGGAGATCTGCACGCCCAAGGCGATCATCGACGACGAGCTCGGTGTCGTCATCGACAAGCCGGGCAAGATCCTGCTCAAGGGTGACCAGGCGCTGCAGTTCGTGCGGGCCCGCAAGGTCGCGGGCGACAGCGGCACGGACTTCGACCGCATCAAGCGCCAGCAGCAGTTCCTGTCGGCGATGCTGCGCCAGTCGCTGTCGAACGAGGTGTTGCTGAGCCCGACCAAGCTCAACAACTTCATCAACGCGCTCACGAGCTCCACCGTCGGCGACAACATCGACGTCGCCTCGCTGCTGGAGCTCGCGAACTCGATGCAGAGCCTCGAGGCGGGCCGCGTCTCGTTCGTGACGATGCCGCACTGGACCGACGAGGGCCCGACGAAGTCGAACGACGACAACATCGAGCGCCTGCAGGACGAAGAGGTCAAGAAGCTCTTCCAGACGGTCATCGACGGCACGCCGTTGCCGCAGGAGAAGGTCGCCGAGACGAAGCCGGGCGAGCAGCCCAACGCTCCGGTGCAGCAACAGCCCGGCACGGTGATCGACCCCAAGGAAGTCACCATCCAGGTGCTGAACGGCGACCCGACGAACGGCGGCGCGGCCGACCGGACGGCGAACGCGTTGCAGCAGAAGGGGTTCCAGGTCGCGCGGCGCGGCAACTCACCGGAGAACGCGTCCAAGACCACGATCAGGTACGCGAAGGGCAACGAGAACAAGGCGGCGACGCTCAAGGCCGCCGTTCCCAGCGCGGAACTGGTCGAGGCGCCCGAGATGGGCGGCGCGATCCTGCTCACGCTCGGCGCGAACTTCGACGACAGGGTCGTGGCGCCGCAGGGCGGCACGAACCAGGGACAGGCCCAGAAGCAGGGACAAGGCACCAGCGATCTGTCCATTGTGAACGCCGCACAGGACCCCTGCGCGAAGTGATTCGCCTCGGGTTCACCTCGGGTTCATCCTGGCATGTCGCTGCCGCGATGGTCGGGACGTAGGCTGAGCGCCATGCGCGAGGCCTACCACGACCAGCTAGAAGAGCTTGCCGAACGACTGGCCGACATGACCGTCATGGTCGCGGAGGCGATGCAGAACGCGACCTCTGCTCTGCTGCAGGCCGACCTCGGCCTCGCGGAGCAGGTCATCAGCGGTGACCAGAAGGTCGACGACGTCCGCTCCAGCATCGAGGAGCAGGCGTACGCGCTGCTCGCGCTGCAGGCACCGGTCGCGACGGACCTGCGCACCGTGCTCGCGGTGATCCACGCCGCCGAGAGCGTGGAGCGCATGGGCGACCTCGCCCTGCACGTCGCGAAGGCCGCCCGCCGCCGCCACCCGGCATCGGCGCTGCCGGAGGACGTGCAGCCGTACTTCGCCGACATGGGCCGGATCGCGGTCAAGCTCGCCACCGAGGCGGCCGAGATCATCCGCGAGAAGGACGTCGCCCGCGCGCGCAGCCTCGAGAACGAGGACGACGCGATGGACGACATCCACCGCCACCTGTTCACGGTGATCATGGACAAGGAGTGGCAGCACGGCGTCGCGAGCGCCGTCGACGTGACGCTGCTCGGCCGCTTCTACGAGCGCTACGGCGACCACGCCGTGTCGGTCGCCAAGCGCACGGTCTTCGTCGTCACCGGCCGGATGCCCGGCTACGACGACGAGACCGTCTGATCCACGAACCGTTCAGCGAAACTGCCCATCGCGTTCTGCCGCGAGCTCCGGATCGGCGTAGGCCTCGGAGAACTCGGCGAGCACGGTGGGCAGTTCTTCGTCCCACGCCGCCCGCGCCTCGTCGCGCGGCAGGTCCCGCGCGTCCGCGGTGAAGTAGGCCCACGCCCGCACCAGGTCCGGGAACAGCGCCAGGTCCGCGTCGGACACGTGCACCTCGGCCGCCACTTTCAGGATGAGCACCGCGGTCAGCGACGCCGGCCCGTAGACGACGGGATCGCGGTTCTGCTCCACCGCCGCGGCCGCGACGATGCGCGCGAACGCCCGCGCCGCCTCGACGTCCTCGATCCCGTGGCCGGACGCGAGGAACGCCTCGACAGCCTCGTCCGCCCTCTCCGGACTGACGGTGGGGATCTCGTACCCGCTGGGCACCAGCGCGCTCACGCGGGCGTCGGCGAGCGCGATCAGCTGCACGGGGTGCCGCACGTCCTCGGAGCCGATGAGGCCCTCCTCGGCCTCCTCGTCGGGTCCGTCGGCCCAGAACTGCTCGATGTCCGGCCACACCCGGTCGTAGACGTCCGTGGCGCTCAGCGGGATGAGCACGTCGCGGAACGCGTCGGGCGTCGAGGCGATCATGTCCTCCAGCAGCGCCACGGTGCCCTCGGCCGGGGTCGAGAACAGCTCGATGGCGGTGGCCCCGAGCACCGGCTGGCGCATGAACAGGACGGTCTCCGCGGCACCGGCCCGTTCCTGGGTGATCGCGACGACCTCGACGTCGCCCAGCAGGTTCGTGACGAGGAAGGCCTCGCGGAACTCCAGCGAGGCGCCGGCCGCGTACCAGGACGGCTCGGCGACGCCGCGGGCGGCGACGTTCTCCGCGGCCGCGAAGGCCTCGAGCCGGTTCTCCGCGGAGCCCACACCGGACAGTGCGCGCAACGCCGTGAGCGCGGCGGGGTCGTCCATCGCGGCGAGCGCCTCGACCACCGGCGAGTTGCCGGAGCCCGCGAGCCAGAGCGTGGCGTGGAGCTCGCTCGCCCAGGCGTCCGCGAGCAGCCAGGACTCCGAACGCAACGCGGCCGCCGACTCGAGCAACGCCCCGTACGGGGACTGCCGCTCCGGCCGGCGGCCGGGTGCCTTGCCTTGCTTGCGCTTGCGGGGTTTGCTCTGCGGGCTCACCCGCAGGAATCTAGCCGAACCGGCCGGAGATGTAGTCCTCGGTCGCCTTCTGGCCGGGGTTGGAGAAGATCTTCTCCGTGTCGTCCACCTCGATCAGCTGTCCGGGCTGACCGACACCCAGCAGGTTGAAGAACGCGGTCTGGTCGGAGACGCGCGCGGCCTGCTGCATGTTGTGGGTCACGATGACGATCGTGTACTCCTTCTTCAGCTCCGTGATCAGGTCCTCGATCGCCAGCGTGGAGATCGGGTCCAGGGCGGAGCAGGGCTCGTCCATCAGCAGCACGTCGGGCTGCACCGCGATGGCACGCGCGATGCACAGGCGCTGCTGCTGACCACCGGAGAGGCCGCCGCCGGGCCGGTCGAGGCGGTCCTTGACCTCGTTCCAGAGGTTGGCGCCGCGCAACGAGCGCTCGGCGACCTCGTCGAGGTGCTTCTTGTTCTTCACACCCGCGAGGCGCAGGCCCGCGACCACGTTGTCCCTGATGGACATCGTCGGGAACGGGTTGGGGCGCTGGAACACCATGCCGATGGTGCGGCGCACCTCGACCGGGTCGACGTTGGACGCGTAGATGTCCTCGCCGTCCAGCAGCACCTTGCCCTCGACCCGCGCGCCGGGGATGACCTCGTGCATGCGGTTCAGCGACCGCAGCACGGTCGACTTGCCGCAGCCGGACGGCCCGATGAACGCGGTGACGTTGCGCGGCGGCACGGCCAAGTTCACGCTGTTCACCGCGTGGAACTTGCCGTAGTAGATGTTCAGGTCCTTGATGTCAAAGCGCTTGGCCATCTGTCTTCCGCCGCTTCACTTGGTCTTGATCGCGGAGAACCGCGAGATCACGGTCGCCACGAGGTTGAAGAACATGATGAGGAGGATCAGCGTGAGCGCGGCACCCCACACCCGCAACTGGCCCGCCTCTTCCGGGTTCAGCAGCTCGTTGTAGATCAGCAGCGGCAGCGAAGCCATGTTGCCGCCGAAGATGTCGAAGTTGATCGAGCGGCTGTAACCCACCAGCACCAGCACCGGCGCGGTCTCACCCATGACGCGGGCGGTCGCGAGCATGACGCCCGTGACGATGCCGGACAGCGCGGTCGGCAGCACGATCTTCACGATCGTCTTCCACTTGGGCACGCCCAGCGCGTACGAGGCTTCCCTCAGCTCGTCCGGCACCAAGCGCAACATCTCCTCGGTGGAACGGACGACGACCGGCAGCATCAGCAACACGAGCGCGAGCGAAACGGCGAACGCACTCGTCTCGAACCCGAACGTGGTGACCCACAGCGCGAACACGAACAGAGCCGCGACGATCGACGGCACACCGGACAGGATGTCGACCATGAACGTCGTGAGCCGGGCGAAGCGGCCGTTGTTGCCGTACTCGACGAGGTAGACGGCGGTGAGGATGCCGATCGGCACTGCGATCAGCGCGCACACGAGCGCCTGCATGATCGAGCCGTACAGCGCGTGGTAGACACCGCCGGCGAACTGCTCCGGCAGCACACCCTTGAGCGACTTGGACCACCAGTCACCGTTCACCAGCGCGCTGTAGCCGTTGGAGACCACGGTGAACAGCAGCCACACCAGCGGAACCACCGCGACGAGGAACGCGAGACCCATCAAGGTCATCGCGAGGTAGTTCTTGAACTGCCTCGCCGGGCTGATCTTCTGGAACGCAGGCGCCTGAGCCGGCCTGTTGGGATCGGTCAACGTGGCCGTCACGACGCCTTCGCCTTTCCTCGGCCCGCGACGTAGCGCGCGAGGGCGTTCACCGCGAAGGTGAACACGAACAGGACCAGACCGGCCGCGATGTACGCGCCGGTGGACAGCGGTTCGCTGAACTCCGGCGCCGCGGACGCGATCTTCGACGCGAACGTGTAACCGCCGTCGAAGAAGCTGAACGTCGACGAGCTCGTCGCGGACCGCAGGATGATCAGCACCGCGACCGTCTCACCGAGAGCCCGGCCGAGGCCGAGCATCGAACCGGCGATGTAGCCGCTGCGCCCGAACGGGAGCACCGTGGTGCGGATCATCTCCCACCGGGTCGCGCCGAGTGCGAGCGCGCCTTCGATCTGCATCACCGGCGTCTGCCGGAACACCTCGCGGCTGACCGCGGTGATGATCGGCAGGATCATGATCGAGAGCACGATGCCCGCGGTGAAGATGTTGCCACCGCCGGACAGCGAGACGTTGCCGTCGGAGAAGAGCGGAACCCACGCCAGGTTCTCGTTGAGGAACGTGGCGACCGGCTCCAGCGCCGGGCCGAGCACCTTGGCGCCCCACAGGCCGAAGACGATCGAAGGCACCGCGGCGAGCAGGTCGATGACGTAGGCGAACGGCCGGGCGAGCTTCGGCTGCAGGTAGTGCGTGAGGAACAGGGCGATCCCCATCGCGAGCGGCATCGCGATCGCGAGCGCCAGCAGTGATGACAGCACCGTGACCACGAGCAGGTCCCGGATGCCGAACCGGAGGTTCCCGACCTCGCCGGTCGCCCACTCCGGGCTCGTGAAGAAGTTGATGTTGTTCGCGTTCAGCGACGGAACGGCCTGGATCAGCAGGAACAGGCCGATCAACCCGATGGAAACCACGATCACCAGGCTTGAGCCGGTGGTCATGGAACGGAAAACGCCGTCGCCCCGGCGACGGCCGTTCGACTTGGCGGGCGGCGAGCTGCCGGTGACCTCTTCAGCCATGGTGCCAATCATCCGTAGTCGGCCGGGAGCGTCCGATCGTGTTGGACGCTCCCGGCGCGGTGGTCACTACCGTCAGGCGATCGCCTTGATGGCGGTCAGCAGCTTCTCCTGGAAGGCGGTCGGGAGCGGGCTGTACCCGGCGTCCTCCAGGCCCTTCTGACCATCGGTCACGGCGACCGTCAGGAACGCCTTGACCGCCTTGCCGGTCTCCGCGTCGGTGTACTTGGAGCAGACGATCTCGTAGGCGGCCAGCACCAGCGGGTAGGCGCCGGCGGTCTCGGTCGCGTAGAGCGACTTCAGGTCGAGCACCAGGTCGTTGCCCTCGCCCTTGAACTTGGCGCCCTCGATGGCCTTGCCCGCGCTCGCGGTGGTCAGCTCGACCGGCTCACCGCCGCCCGAGTTGACGATCTTGGCGATCTGCAGCTTGTTGGCCTTGGCGAACGACCACTCGTTGTAGGTGATGGCGCCCTTGGTGCCCTTCACCGCGGCCGAGGTGCCCTCGTTGCCCTTGGCGCCCTCACCGACACCGCCGGTGAACGCCTTGCCGGAGCCCTTGGTCCACGCGCCCTTGGACGCGGCCTCCAGGTACTTCTGGAAGTTGTCCGTGGTGCCCGACTCGTCCGAGCGGAAGACCACGACGATCTTGTCGGCGGGAAGCTGCTTGCCGCTGTTCAGCGCGGCGATGGCGGGGTCGTTCCACGTGGTGACCGCACCGCTGAAGATCTTCGAGAGGGTGGCGGCGTCGAAGACGAGACCGTCGGCGCCCGCCACGTTGTAGGTGATCGCGATCGGCCCGAAAACGGCCGGCAGGTTCCACGCGTCGCTGCCGTCGCAGCGGGTCTTGGCCGCGTCGTACTCGCCCTTGTCCTTGTTGAGCGGCGAGTCCGAGCCACCGAAGTCGGTCTGCTTGCCGTTGAACTCCTTGACACCGGCACCGGAGCCGTTGGAGTTGTAGTCGAGGCTCTGGCCCTCGCACGCGGTCTCGTAGGCGGTGACGAAGCGCGTCATCGCGTTCGCCTGCGCCGACGAGCCACTGGCCTTGAGCTTGGCCTTGCCACCGCACTCGACGTTGGAAGCCGAGCTCGCCTGGGTGTTGCCACCCGTACCGGTGTTGTTGTCGGAGCCACACGCACTGAGCAGAAGCGCGCCGGCCGCGACGAGGCCGAGCACGGCGCCGTGCCGCTGGATCTTCACCTGAGTCCTCCACCTGCGGAAGCATTAGCGGTTTCGCGACGGACGTCGCCGCTCGCTACGGAAGGTAGGTAGCCAGAGTGGACAGTCCGCCTAAAGGAGGTGAACGGCAGGTGAACACAGGACGGGAAGTGACCAGGCACACCGCCGGAAGGGTGACGGCGTGACCTGCGTGTTTGCGTTTCGTGATGGTTCGTTCACTACCGGGCGTATTGAACGTCAGCGTCCCAAAGGGTGAATCCCAACTTTGTGTACACACGCACTGCCGCAGTGTTGTCGGCCTCCACATAGAGCATGACCTCCTTGACGCCCCGCTGCTGCAGATGGCGCAGCCCCGCCAGCGTCAGCGCCTTGCCCAGGCCACCGCCCTGGCTGTCCGGGTCGACGCCCACCACGTACACCTCGCCGAGGTCCGCGGTGTGCACCTTCGTCCAGTGGAAGCCGGCCAGCCGGTCCTCGTCGGTGAACGCCAGCAGGAAGCCCTCGGGGTCGAACCAGGGCTCGTCCTCCTTGGCGCGGACGTCCTCGATCGACATCGAGCCCTGCTCGGGGTGCCAGTCGAACGCGCGGTGGTTCACGTAGACGACCGCGGCCTCGTCCTTGCCGGGGACGAACGGCCGGATGGTGACGCCCTCGGGCAGCTTCGGCTCCGGCAGGTCGTTCTCGACCCGCAGCCGCATCCGCAGCAGCTCGCGGACCTTGCGGAAGCCGAGCTTCGCCGCGAGCTTCTCGGCGTCGGGGTGGCCGCCGTGCGCCCAGATGCGCAGGCCCTCCTGGGGCAGCGCCTTCACGAGCGCCTCGCCGACGCCCTGGTGGCGGTGCCGCGGGTGCACGGCGAACTCGGCGACCTTGTTGCCGCCCGAGTCGCCGATCATGTCCACGTGCGCGTACCCGGCGAGCTCGCCGTCGAGGTGCGCGAGGAGGTGCTTGCTGCCGGTCGCGCCGGGGCGCATCCGCAGCCGCACGGCCTCGCCGACCGGCGCCACGCCGTCGGTGCTCTCGGCAGCGGCCAGCAGCCGCCCGACCTCGGCAGCCTGGTCGGTGGTCAGCTCGTCGAACCAGCTCAGTTGCGCCACGCAGGCGAACCTACCGCGCGATCAGGCGCTCATCCAGGACGGTGACCGAGTCGTCCACCTCGGTCACCTCGGGCGCCCGGCGCGTCGAGCCGGGACGGGGCGGCCGGACGAACTTGTAGCCCACGTTGCGCACGGTCCCGATCAACGCCTCGTGCTCGGGGCCGAGCTTGGCGCGCAGCCGTCGCACGTGGACGTCGACCGTGCGGGTGCCGCCGAAGAAGTCGTAGCCCCAGACCTCCTGCAGCAGCTGGGCGCGGGTGAACACCCGGCCTGCGTGCTGGGCGAGGTACTTGAGCAGCTCGAACTCCTTGTAGGTGAGGTCGAGCGGGCGGCCCTTGAGGCGCGCGGTGTAGGTGGCCTCGTCGATCACGAGGTCGCCGAGCTGCAGCGCGCCGTCGCCACCGGGCTGGCTCGCGCCGCGGCGCGAGCGGACCAGGCGCAGGCGGGCGTCGACCTCGGCCGGGCCGGAGGTCGGCAGCAGGATCTCGTCGACCGACCAGTCGGAGTTGACGGCGACCAGGCCGCCCTCGGTGACCACGGCCACCACGGGCACGTCCACGCCGGACGAGTCGAGCAGCCGGCACAGCGACCGGGCGCCGACGAGGTCCGTGCGGGCGTCGACCAGCACGATGTCGTGGGGGCCCGCCTCCAGCAGCGCGGAGACCTCGGGACGCAGCGGGCGCACGGCGTGCGGGAGCAGTGCCAGCGCGGGGAGAACAGCCTCCGGGTCCGGGTCTGTCGTCAGCAGAAGCACGTCGATGCTCATCGCGGCGCCCTCCAAGATCGGCCGTGGTCAGGTCACCTCGACCAGACCAGCGGCGTACGGTGACCGGGCCCCGTTGCCTGCGGATGACGGAGACAATACCGGTGCACCCCGAGAAAGTCCCAGGTCAAGAAGCCGTGCTCACAGTTGTTTCCACAAGCGTCACGCCTGTTACATCCATGTCACACGACGGGGTGCTGCTGCACGGCGTTCACCACAAGCGCGAAAGCGACCTCGCTTTCGTTGTGGGACACGGGTTCACGAACAACGTGCGCAAGCCGTACGTCGCGCGGGTGCTCGCCCGGCTGGCCAGGCACGCCGGTGTCGTCGCGTTCGACTTCCGCGGCCACGGGCGCTCCGGGGGACGCTCCACGGTCGGCGCCGACGAGGTGCACGACATCGAGGCGGCCGTCCGGACCGCGCGCGACCTGGGCTACCGCAAGGTCGCCACGGTCGGGTTCTCGATGGGCGCCTCGATCGTCATCCGGCACGCCGCGCTGGGGCGGACCAGGCCGGACGCCGTCGTCTCGGTGAGCGGCCCGGCCCGCTGGTGGTCGCGCGAGACCGCTCCGATGCGCCGGGTGCACTGGTTGCTGGAGCAGCCGCACGGCAAGATCGCGGCACGGGCGATCGGGGTTCGGCTCGGCGGCGGCTGGGTACAAGCGCCGGAGAGCCCGCTGGAGGTGGTCGCCCGCATCACGCCGACGCCACTGCTGATCGTGCACGGTGACCTGGACCACTATTTCGGTCCGGAGCACGCCCGGTCACTGCACCGCGCGTCCTCAGGGCATGCCGAGCTGTGGATCGAGCCCGGCATGCGGCACGCGGAGTCGGCCGCGACCCCAGACCTGGTAGACCGGATGGCGGCATGGATCGCCGGCAACGTCGAGGACGAGGAATGACTGCAGGGTTTTCCGGACAGGCCCCCGCCCGCCCCCGGCCGAAGAAGAAGTCGCGGCGCGGCAAGTTCCTCGTCATCACCGTGATCGTGCTCGGTGTGCTGCTCGTGGCCGCGGACTTCGCGCTGGCGGCGGCGGGCGAGTACCAGATCGCCCAGCGCATGCGGGAGAAGCTGCAGCTCGACGAGGACCCGTCGGTGCGCATCAACGGGTTCCCGTTCACCCTGCAGGCGATCCGCGGCGACTACCGGCACGTGGAGATCCGCGCGTACGGCGTGCCGATCAAGGACGAGCAGCAGGGCCTCGACCTGCGCGACCTCGACATCGAGGCCGACCTCCTGCACACCCGCGTCGAGCTGGCCGACCTGCTGGCGGGCAACGTCTCCAAGGCGACCATCGACACGGTCAGGGGCAGCGTCCGGATCAAGGCGCTCGACCTGAACCGGCTCGCGAACCAGGTCACGCCGTTCGACAAGCTCTCGATCGAGCCGGACAACCGCGTCGCCGCCCCGGTGCCCGCTGACCCGAAGGCGCCCAAGACCACGGCCGCGGTCAAGCTCTCCGGCCAGACCAACGTCGCCGGCCGGGTCGTCACGCTCACCGCGTACGGCCAGATCGCGCTGGTCAGCGGCGCCATTCAGATCAACATCGACGACATCGAGCTCGACGACGCCTCGCTCAAGCAGATCGTCCCGCAGCTCCGCCAGGCGCTCGCGATCAAGATCGACCCCGGCACGCTGCCCTTCGACGCGACGCCGACCGCCGTCGAGGTGGAGAGCGGGTCGTTCAAGCTCAGCGGCGAGATCGCGAACGTGCCGCTGGTCCAGCGATGACAGGCGTGTGGGCGCTGCTGGGAGCGCTGGCCGTGGCCGGCGCGATCGGCGTGCTGCTCAAGGTCCGCGAGGGCCGCATCTCCCGTCGCGACGACAGCTCCACCGCCGACCTGCCCGCTCCCGTGCGCGAGCTGCTCGCGCCGGGGGTGACGCTGGTCCAGCTCTCCACCACGTTCTGCGCGCCCTGCCGGCACGCGAAGGTGGTCCTGCGCGACCTGGCCGACCGCACCGAGGGCCTCACGCACGCCGAGCTCGACATCACGAACCTCCCGGACGTGGCCGCGCGGCTCGGCGTCATGCGCACCCCCACGACGCTGGCCCTGACCGCCGACGGCACCGAGGTGCTGCGGGTCGGCGGGGTGCCGAAGCGGGACGCGTTGCTGGCCGCCCTGCGCCCCCACCTCGTGCCCCCATCCGGGGGATAGCCCGGTCGAGTGAACCTGGGTTGTTCCATCAGTTGGACATATCTCCCGGACCGAGGGATCGGGGGCTACCCTCGCTGCCATGACCATGCTGCTCACGAAGCGACGCGCGGTTGACCTGTGCCGCGTGCGCAGCAGCCTGTGTCGCATGACGAGCTGACTGGGCCGCTTGACGCCCAACAGCCACCTCTGCCGGACTGAATCCTCTCGTCCGTATGCCCGGAGGTCGTCGTGCCCAAGGACTCCCCTGTAGACCCGCGCGGACCGCGCTTCTCCGCCTGGATGACCACCGTCGTCCTCGCGATCGTGCTGCTGACCGGCTGGTGGCGTCTCCTCGCCGCCCAGACGGTCCTCTTCGCGATGTGCGCGTTCATCTCGCTCAAGCTCAACCCGTGGGGTCACGTCTACCGCTTCGCGATCCAGCCGCGCCTGACCCCGACCACCGAACGCGAGGAAGCCGCCCCGCTGCGGTTCGCCCAGGGCGTCGGGTTCGTGTTCGCGCTGATCGGCACCCTCGGTTACGCCACGGGCCTCACGACGCTCGGCATGGTCGCCACCGGCCTCGCACTGGTCGCAGCGCTGCTCAACGCGGCACTGGGCCTGTGCCTCGGGTGCGAGGCGTACCTGCTGCTGCGCCGGTACGCACCCGCCCTCGCTCGCCCGCAATAAAAGACTCGCCCGCAAGAAAGCCACGCACTGATACAGGAGCAACCTTCCATGAGCCGTGAGAACGTGCTGGTCTCGGCCGCCTGGTCCGAGGAGAACCTCCAGACGCCCGGCGTCGTCTTCGCGGAGGTCGACGAGGACACCACCGCGTACGACGGCGGGCACATCCCCGGCGCCGTGAAGATCGACTGGAAGAACGACCTCCAGGACCCGGTCCGCCGCGACTTCGTCGACCGCGAGGGCTTCGAGAAGCTGCTCTCGGCCAAGGGCATCTCCAACGACGACACCGTCGTCCTCTACGGCGGCAACAACAACTGGTTCGCGGCCTACGCCTACTGGTACTTCAAGCTCTACGGCCACGAGAACGTGAAGCTGCTCGACGGCGGCCGCAAGAAGTGGGAGCTCGACGGCCGCCCCCTGGACAAGGAGGAGGTCACCCGCGAGGCGACCACCTACCAGGCGAAGGAGCAGGACCTCTCGATCCGCGCCTTCCGCGACGAGGTCGTCGACGCCATCGGCAACAAGAACCTCGTCGACGTCCGCTCCCCCGACGAGTTCTCCGGCAAGCTCCTCGCCCCGGCCCACCTCCCGCAGGAGCAGGCCCAGCGCGGCGGCCACATCCCGTCCGCGGTCAACGTCCCGTGGAGCAAGGCGGCCAACGAGGACGGCACCTTCAAGTCCGACGAGGAGCTCCGCGCGCTCTACGCCGAAGCGGGCTTCGACGGCTCCCGCAAGACCATCGCCTACTGCCGCATCGGCGAGCGCTCCTCGCACACCTGGTTCGCCCTGCGCGAGCTGCTCGGCTACGAAGACGTCAAGAACTACGACGGTTCTTGGACGGAGTACGGCTCGCTGATCGGCGTGCCGATCGAACTCGGTTCCGGCAAGGAGGCCTGATCCCATGAGCGACGGCTGCGGCGCCCCCGTCCAGGGCGGCACGATCGACGTCTCGACGTCGGAAACGGTCCTCGAGGGCAAGGTCCTCTCCGCAGGCACCCCGGTAGGCGGCGCCTTCGTCCGCCTGCTGGACTCGACCGGCGAGTTCACCGCCGAGGTCGTCTCCTCCCCGGAGGGCGACTTCCGCTTCTTCGCGGCACCGGGCAGCTGGACCGTCCGGGCCCTGCACAGGACCGGCAACGGCCAGGCCGACGTGTCGGCCGACGGCCCCGGCGTGCACGCGGTGGAAATCGCGGTCGCCTGACCCCGGAGCACGCAACAGGCCCCGGCGGTGACACACCGCCGGGGCCTTCGCACGCGAAGGCGAAGCCGAGCCCCCGCCCCGCGACGCCGCAGGCGAGCCACGCGAAGCCGAAGGCGAGCGTCTTCCCCACACGAGGCGGGTGGCGTGGTCCCGTCACGAGTCGTGCCGAAGCCTTTGCCGCGCCTGGGGATGGGTGTCAAACGGACACGCTTTTCGTCCGTTTGACACCCATCCCCAGGTGTGGCTGCCTCTGGTGCGACTCGTGCCGGGACCACGCCACACCCCAAGCACCCACGCAACAGCAAGCCGCCCAAAGCAACAGGCGTGCCATCAGCCCAAGAGCGGCGCTGGCCCGGTCCTGGATCAGATTGGCGGGGTCCGGGGCGGAGCCCCGCGCCTGAAACAGGCACCCGACCCGCCAAACGCAAGCCGGCCGACCCCGCGCCCTGAAACCGCACCCCCCCGGTGTCCTGCACCACCAGAACACTGCACGTCAACCCCGGAGAGATATCCTCATCCCCGTGGAACACATCTTCACCGGACTCCTCGTGCTAGTGACGATCGCCGTCATGTGGTTCGCCGGCTACGTCGTCTACCGCCTCTACTCCGACCAGCGATGACCATCCCGGGCAGCGGCGACGAGGCGATCCGCCTGGCCGAAGAACGAGCAGCGGCGACCAGGGAGCGCAACCTCCCGCAGTTCACCGACATGCCCATCCCGGGCGACACGGCGAACCTGCGCGAGGGCGCGAACCTCAACGACGCCCTCCTGGCGGTCCTGCCCCTGGTGGGTGTGTGGAGGGGCGAGGGGGAGGTCGTCTACCCGACGATCGACGGCCCGTTCCGCTTCGGCCAGCAGATCACCTTCGCCCACGACGGCCGTCCGTTCCTCGTCTACGAGGCGCGGTCCTGGCTGCTGAACGAGGCCGGCGAGGTGATCCGCCCGGCGGCCAGGGAGCAGGGTTTCTGGCGTCCTCAGGCGGACGACACGATCGAGCTGTTGCTCACCCACAACACGGGCATCGTCGAGCTGTACTACGGCAAGGTGCGCACCCAGACGTCCTGGGAGTTCGAGACGGACGCGGTCATCCGCACCGCCACCGCCAAGGACGTCAAGGCCTCGCAGCGCCTGTACGGCATCGTCAACAACGGCGACCTCGCGTACGTCGAGGAGCGCGCGATGATGGGCCAGGAGATGCAGCCGCACACGTCCGCGCACCTCAAGCGCGTCGTGGGCTGACCGAAGCCACGGGATCGTTCACCGCGCCACCGGGCCGGTGAACGATCTGGCGTGTCGGATTGTTCAACAATCCCACGATTCCCCGTAACATGGGCGCATGCTGCTGCGGCGCTGCGGAACCGACGCCCTCCTCGTCGAGGTCGACTCACTGACGGAGGTCGCCGCCGTGCGCGCGGCCCTCCAGGGCCTGCCAGGGATCGAGGAACTGGTCCCCGCCGCGCGGACGGTCCTGGTCAAGGGCGCGCTCACCGAGGTCAGGAAGGTCCTCGAGGACGTCGACCTGACCGAGGTGCCCGCCGCGCACCCGCGCGAGGTCACCATCCCCGTCACCTACGACGGCCCGGACCTCGACTTGGTCGCGCGAACCGCCGGAATCACCCCGGACGAGGTCGTGAAGCTGCACACGCAGGCCTCCTACGAGGTCGCTTTCTGCGGCTTCGCCCCCGGCTTCGGCTACCTGACCGGGTTGCCGGAGGTCCTGCGGCAGCCCCGGCTCGACTCCCCGCGCACCAAGGTGCCCCGTGGCTCGGTCGGGATCGCCGGCGAGTTCACCGCCGCGTACCCCAGGGCGACACCGGGCGGCTGGCGGCTGATCGGCCGCACCGAGATCACCCTGTTCGACCCAGGGGCCGAGACCCCGGCGCTGCTGCAGCCCGGCGACCTGGTCAGGTTCGTGGTCGCGTGAGCCGCACCGTCACGATCGTCAGGACGGGCCCGCAGGCGCTCGTCCAGGACCTCGGCCGGCCCGGCCACGCGCACCTGGGCGTCCCGCCCTCCGGCGCCGTCGACCCGCACTCGCTCAAGCTGGCCAACCGGCTCGTCGGCAACCGGGAGGGAGCGGCCTGCCTGGAGCTGCTGCTGGGCGGGCTCGCGGTCCGCGCCGGCGCGAGCTGCACGGCCGCCGTCACCGGGCCGTCGGTCGAGGTGCGCGTCAACGGCGCGCTCGCCGACTCGCACCACCCGCTCCACCTCGGAGCGGGGGACGTCCTGGAGATCGGCACCCCGCGGACCGGCCTGCGCTCCTACCTCGCGCTCTCCGGCGGCGTCGACGTGCCGGAGGAGCTCGGCAGCCGCTCCACCGACCTGTTGTCCGGGATCGGGCCGGACCCGCTGCGGGACGACGACGTCCTCCCGCTCGGCAGCCCGGGCCCTGCGTGCGGCGCGGACGTGGTGCCGCCGCACCACGCCCCGCACCGGCTCCAGCTCCCGCTCCGGCTCGGCCCGCGCGACGACTGGTTCGCCGACGCGGAAACCCAGCTCCGGCGGGGGAGCTGGACGGTGTCGGACCGCAGCAACCGGGTGGGCGCCCGGCTGCACGGCACCGCGCTGACCCGGCGCGACGGGGAGATCCCCAGCGAGGGCATGGTCACCGGCGCGGTCCAGGTGCCACCGGACGGTCAGCCCGTGGTCTTCCTCAACGACCACCCGACCACCGGCGGCTATCCCGTCATCGGCGTCGTCGACCACGACCACCTGAGGTTCCTCGGCCAGGCCCGGCCGGGAACGGTCGTCACCTTCCGGCCGGTCGGCTGAGACCCCACCGCGCGATCAGGGGCCGCCGGTGCTCCTCCGCCTTCCCTCCACAGGGGACACTGGGGGCATGGCCTTGCACGATCTCGGCGTGGAGGTGCGCCGGCTGAGGGAGAACACCAAGCCGGCCGCGATCGGGCTGCCGTCCGGCGCGCGGCGGGCCCGCGGGGTGCGGCGGGAGGAGCTCGCCGAGCTGGCCGGGGTGTCCGCGGACTACGTGCGGCGGCTGGAACAGGGCCGCCGCCACCCGTCGGCCGCCGTGGTGAACGCCATCGCCCGCGCGTTGCGGGTGAGCGCGGCGGAGCACGAGAGGCTCTGCGCGCTGGCCGGGTACGCCGCGGTGCACGGCCGGGTGCCGAGCGAGGCAGGGCCGGCGTCGACGAGGTTGCTGGAGCGGTTCGCCGACACCCCCGTGTTCCTGTGCGACGCGGCGTGGAACGTGGTCGCCGTCAACAGCGCGTGGATGGCGCTGGGAGCGGGATCACCGACGGGGCAGGCCCGGGACTGGAACGTCGCCTGGCGCACGTTCTGCAACGCGCACCGCGAGATCAGCCGCACCGACGACCGAGCGGCGCAGTTCCAGGCGATGCTCGCCGCCCGGTTGCACCGAACGGGCCTGCGTCATCCCGCTGACGAGCCGCTCGCCGAGCTCGTCGACGAGCTGCGGACCACGAGCCGGTCGTTCGACGAGCTGTGGCGGGCGCCGAGCAACGTTGCCACTTATGAGAATCGGGCCGTGTTCCGCCATCCGGGAGTCGGTGACATCGCGCTCGACGGCACGCTGCTCGACGTTCCCGACGACGGCCTGATGGCGGTGATCCTCACCGCGGCACCGGGCTCGGCGGACGAGGGACGACTCGGTGAGGTCGTCCGAGCCGTCACCGGACCCACCGTCATCAGGGTGGGCCAAGCAGGCCCAGGCTGACCGCACCGCGGCGGGTGATGCTGAGCCCGTGTTGATCGACGTGCGTCGAACCGGGCGCGGTGCTGCTCGTCGACACGTTCGAGCGCCGAAGGCGCAGATCCGCACCGGCCTGGTCGTGCGGCTTCTCGACGCCCGCGGTCGGACGCCTTCTCGCCGGGCAGGTGCCGCACGTCACTTTGCTTCGAATTGGAAGCAGGTCTAACCTCAGTTCCAGATGCTTCGAGTTCGAAGCAAAGACAAGGAGAGTCGTCATGAAGGCAGTGCGCTTCCACGAGTTCGGCAGCCCAGAGGTCCTGCGCTACGAGGACGTCGAGCAGCCGGTCCCCGCCGCCGGAGAGGTCCTGGTCCGCGTCGCGGCCACGACGTTCAACCCGGTCGAGGGCAACATCCGCCTGGGCGTCATGCAGGGCCCGATCCCGGTCGAGCTGCCGCACACCCCCGGCCTCGACGTCGCCGGCACGGTCGACGCGCTGGGCGAGGGCGTCGAGGGCCTCGCGGTCGGGGACGAGGTCATCGGCTTCCTGCCGATGACGAAGCCCGGCGCCGCGGCCGAGTACGTCATCGCACCGGCGGCCGTGCTGGCCCGGGCACCCAAGGGCATCCCGCTGGCCGACGCCGCCGCGTTGCCGGTGGTGGGCCTCACCGCCCTCCAGGCGCTCTTCGACCACGGCCGGCTGGAGGCAGGGCAGCGCGTGCTCGTCAACGGCGCGGGCGGACCGGTCGGCGGCTACGCCGTCCAGCTCGCCAAGCAGGCCGGTGCCCACGTGATCGCCACGGCCAGCCCGCGCAGCGCAGAAGCGGTCAGGTCCGCCGGTGCCGACGAGGTCGTCGACCACACCACCACCAGCGTGCTCTCGGCGGTGACCGAGCAGGTCGACCTCGTGCTCAACCTCGCGCCGGTCGACCCGGCGGTCCTGAACGGGCTGGTCGCGGTGGTCCGGCCCGGTGGAGTGGTCGTCAACACGACGATCTGGATGCCCGCACCGTCCGACGAGGACCGCGACGTGCGCGGCATCAACCTCTACGTCCGCAGCGACGCCGAGCAGCTCGCGAAGCTCGCGGCCCTGGTCGACTCCGGCGAGCTGCGGGTCGACGTGGCGCGGCGGGTGCCGCTGACCGAGGTGCCGGCGATCCACGCCCAGGCCGCGTCCGGCGAGGTCCGCGGCAAGGTCGTCTTCCTCGTCTCCGGCGTCTGACGCCTCACCGGGCAGGAGCACACCATGTCACTCGGACTGGATCCCGAGATCGCCACCGCGCTGGCCCCGATGGCGGGCGCGATGGCGGACGCCACCCCGCCGGCCGTGGGCGACGTCGAGGCGCGCAGGGCCGTGTGGGAGCCGATCATCGGCGCCGCCGGGACGGCCCAGCCGATCCCGGCGGACGTGGTCACCACCGACCACCACGCCATCGCGGACGACGGCGCGCGGATCGCGATGCGCTGGTACGCCAAGGAAGGCTCGGCACCGGGTTCGGCCGTGCTGTTCTTCCACGGCGGCGGGTACATCTTCGGCCACGTCGACCTGTTCGACGGGCCGGTCTCCCGGTACGTGTCCGCGAGCGGCGTGCCGATGCTGTCCGTCGAGTACCGCCGCGCGCCCGAGCACCCCTTCCCGACCCCGCTCGAGGACGCCTACGCGGCGCTGCGCTGGCTGCACGGGCACGCCGCCGAGCTGGGCGTCGACCCGGACCGGATCGGCGTGATGGGCGACAGCGCCGGTGGCGGCATGGCGGCCGCGCTGACGATCCTCGCCCGCGACCGCGGCGGGCCGGGGATCGCCCGGCAGGTTCTGATCATGCCGATGCTCGACGACCGCACCACCGAGGTGGACCCGCACATCGCGCCGTACGCGGTGTGGTCCTACGACGACAACCTGACCGCGTGGCCCGCGCTGCTCGGCGAAGCCGCCGGCGGGCCCGACGTCCCGGCCACCGCGGCCCCGGCCCGGCTCGAGGACGCGACCGGACTGCCACCGGCGTACCTGGAGGTCGGTCAGCTCGACGTCTTCCGCGACGAGGACCTGGCCTACGCGACGAAGCTCAGCCGCGCCGGGGTGCCCGTGGAGTTCCACCTGCACCCCGGTGCCCCGCACGAGTTCGACTCCATCGCCTTCGACTCCGACGTCGCCCGGCGGGCCATCGCCGACCGCGTCCGGGTCCTCAGGTCGATCTGAGGGCCGGAGAGCACCGGCGTCCGGCGGCACCCCGGTGCGGCTTCCCGTCGGTCGCCGCGCCGGGCCCGGCACCCCGGTGCCCGGTACCCCTGGTGCTCAGTACTCGGACTCGTACAGGTCCTGCAGCTCGGTCAGCAGGGCGGACGAGTCGGGTAGCTGCTTGCCGTCCAGCACGGTCACCCGCGTGATCTTGCGGACGCTGGACGCGAGGAACACGCCCTCGGCGTCGTAGAGCTCGTCGGCCTTGATCGGCTCCACGAGCACGGTCCAGCCGGCGCGCTCGGCGGCGCGGAACAGCGCGTACTGCGTGGTGCCGGGCAGGATGCCGAGCTCGGACGGCGGCGTGACGAGCGTCTTGCCGCGCACCACGACCACGGTCGAGGTCGGGCCCTCCAGCACCGAGCCGTCCGACGTCGTGAAGACGACCTCGGCGGCGCCGCGGCGCTCGGCCTCGCGCAGGGCCGCCATGTTGACGGCGTACGACAACGACTTCGCGCCCAGCAGCAGCCACGGCGCGCGGGCGGCGAGATCGGCGTCGACGCCGCGGTCGAGCGTCACGGCGGAGAGGCCCTCGGCGCGCTGCTGGAGCACCTTCGTGCCGATCTCCATGCCGAGCGCGAACCCGGTCGGCGTGCCGTCGCCGCCGTCGACGCCGCGGGTGTAGACGAGCTTGAGCGCGAACTCCGCGCCGCCCGACCAGTTGCCGAGGACGAGCTCGACCGCGCGCTCGAACTCCGCGCGCGGAGGAGGCGGCATGTCGAGCATGGCGGCGGACCGGTCGAGCCGGTCGAGGTGGGGCGTCAGTTCGCGGGGCTTCCCGCCGACCACGAGGATCGTTTCGAAGACGCCGTCACCGCGCATCAGCCCGAGGTCGTCGACGCGGATCTGCGGCGAGTCGGGGTCAGCGAGGGTTCCGTCGAGCAGTGCCAGCACGCGCATGAAAAGAGCCTACTAGGAGCAACTAACATGGCCGGTGTGGAGACCGCAAGAGGCCTGCGCAAAACGCTGCACGACCGCGGCATGCGGATGACGCCGCAGCGCCAGCTCGTGCTGGACGCGGTCAAGGCCCTGGAGCACGCCACTCCGGAGCAGATCTGCTCGCGCGTCCAGGAGACCGCGCCGACGGTCAACATCACCACCATCTACCGCACGCTCGACCTGCTGGACCGCCTCGGGCTGGTGCGGCACACGCACCTGGGCCACGGCGCGCCGAGCTACTCGGTCGACGAGCACCAGCACGTGCACCTCGTGTGCCACGTCTGCGGCAACGTCGAGGAGATCCCGTGTGAGCTTCTCGACCCGTTGGTCGGAACATTGCGGGAGCGCAACGGGTTCGAACTGGATGCAAGCCATCTCGCGCTGTCCGGCACGTGCCGCGACTGCTCGACGCAGGAGCAGGAGACCGAGTGAGCCTTCCCGGAGCCGTCCCGCCGCCCGACGATTCCCTCGACGCCGGTGTCGCCTGGCACTACGGCGACCCGTTCGCCGAGCAGCGGTCGGCCGTGCGTTCCGCGGTGGTCGTCGACCGCTCGAACCGGGGCGTCATCGCGATCCCCGGTGAGGACCGGCTCACGTGGCTGCACCAGCTCACGAGCCAGCACTTCGAGCAGCTCGGCGAGGGCGCCGCGACCGAGGCGCTGCTGCTGGACGCGCAGGGCCGGCTGGAGCACCACATGGTGGTCGCGAACGTCGGCGGCACCGTCTTCCTCGACGTCGAGGAGGCCGGCGACCTGCTGGCGTACCTGAAGAAGATGGTCTTCTGGTCCAAGGTCGAGCCCCGCGACGCCACGGCCGAGTTCGCGCTGCTGACGGTCCTGGGCCCGGACGCCGAGCCCGTGCTGGAGAAGCTGGGCGTCCCGGTGCCCGCGGACGTGACCGCGCTGGGCGAGGGCTTCGTGCGGCGGACGTCCTGGCCGGGCAAGGGCGCGTTCGACCTGCTGGTGCCGCGCGGTGAGCTGGCCGGCTGGTGGCAGCGGATCACGGACGCGGGCGCGCGCCCGGCGGGCAGCTTCGCGTTCGAGGCGCTGCGGGTGGAGGCCCTGCGGCCGCGCCAGGGCGTCGACACCGACGAGCGCACGATCCCGCACGAGGTCAACCTGATCGAGCCGGCGGTGCACCTGAACAAGGGCTGCTACCGCGGCCAGGAGACGGTCGCGAAGGTCCACAACGTGGGCCGTCCCCCGCGCCGGATGCTGTTGCTCCACCTGGATGGTTCCGCGGACGCCCAGCCGGAGACCGGCGACCCGGTGACGCTGGACGGGCGCGTGGTCGGCCGGGTGGGCAGCGTCGTGCTGCACCACGAGCTGGGGCCGGTCGCGCTGGCGCTGGTCAAGCGGTCCGTACCGGTCGAGTCGGAGCTGGTGGCCGGCGCCGCGGACCGCGAGGTCCAGGCGCGGATCGACCCCGACTCGGTGCCGCCGGACACGCCCGGTCTGGGCCGGGAAGCCGTGCGCAACCTGAGGGGCTGAGCCCCGGCGGGACGCTAGAGTCCGGGACATGTCTCTGGGCACGCTCATCACCGTCGCTCCCACCGGAGCGGAACACGCGAAAGCCGATGTCCCGCAGCTCCCGGTGACCCTGGAGGAGCTGGTCGCGACGGCGCGGAGCTGCGAGCAGGTGGGCGCGGCGATGATCCACGTCCACATCCGCGACGAGGCCGCGGAGCCGACCCTGGACCCCGGCCGGCTGAAGGCCACCGTCGAGGCCCTGCGCTCCGAGACGAACCTCGTCGTGCAGCTCTCCACCGGCGGGTCCGTGCACGACCCCGAACAAGACCGGCTGCGCGTGCTCGACGCGATGCCTGACTCGGCCTCCTGCACGATGGGCACGGTCAACTTCGGCGACGACGTGTTCATGAACCGCTGGGAGTTCATCGTCGCCCTGCACAGGGGCATGCAGGAACGCGGCATCGTCCCGGAGTACGAGATCTTCGACATCGGCCAGCTCGCGTCGTTGAAGCGCCTGCTCGACCAGCACGGCCTGCCCGCGGGCGGGCACGTGCACGTCGACCTCGTCATGGGAGTGCCCGGCGGCATGCCCGGCGACGCGGCCACGCTGGTCGCCGCGGTCGCCGCCCTGCCGGAGGGGGCGAGCTTCTCCGCCACCGGGATCGGCCGCACCACGTTGCCGGTGATGTTCACCGCACTGGGTGCGGGCGGGCACCTCCGCGTGGGTATGGAAGACACCACCAGCTACTCGCGCGGCGTGCCGGTGCGCGACAACGCACAGCTCGTGGCACGTGCCGCGGGGCTCTCGAAGATCGCCCAGCGGCCCGCTCTGACGCCGGACGAGGCGAGAAAACTGCTGGGCGTGCACATTTGAGACAAGTTTGGTGCATGGGATGTGTTGGCGGGTGAGGAGGATCTACCGCAGGATGGACACGTGATCGAGGTGCGTCCTGGCGGGCGCCGCCGAATCGACCGGGTGCTCGCCCCCGACTACACGGAGGGCGTCGAGCAGCGCCCGCTCGTCGAGGTGCGCGAACTCCGCGACGAGGCCGCGCAGGAAGAGACAGACCTGTCCTACCTGCGGAGGCTGTTGCACGCGCGGATCGACATCGTGCGCGCGGAACAGGAGCGCCGCAGCTCCGGCGGCTCGGCGGTGGTCGAGCAACTGGCCACGATCCTCTCCACGAACGCCGTCGGCCCGGCGACCGGTCTCGGCCGGTACCAAACCCATGAGCCGTCCCGTGCCGATGCGCACCAACGGCACGTCGAGGCGCTCATCTCCGACGTCGACCTCTCCGACGTGAGCTCGCTGGACGACGCCAAGCTCGGCGAGGTGCTGGAGACGTTCATCTCGGAAGAGGCCTCGGTGTCGGTGCGGCGCCGCGAGGTGCAGGTGGTCGTGGACAGGCTCAACGCCGAGATCGCCGCTCGCTACCAGCGCGGGAGCGCGTCGGTGGACGAGCTGCTCGCGGCCGAGCGCGGACACCACCGCCGCAAGAGCTGACTCCCACTCTCCGGGACGGTCGTTCCACTTTCTGAGCAGCCGACCTAGCGTGCCCCCATGGGGTATCGCTGGGTCGTCCTGTGCGTCGGTGCGGTGGCGCAGGGCACGAACGCGGCCGTCTTCCTCGGCCTGCCGGCGATCAGCCCTCAGCTGCAACAGCACTTCTCACTGACGTTGCCCCAGGTCGGGTTGCTCCTCGGTGCCGTCAACCTCGGCACGATGATCGCTCTCGTGCCGTGGGGAGTCGTCGCGGACCGTCGCGGCGAACGACTCGTGATGACCATCGGCGGTCTCGGCGCCGCCGCCTGCCTGCTGTCCGCGGCGCTGGGCAACGCCTGGGTCGCGGGACTCGCGCTCCTCGGCGCCGGGTTGTTCGGCGCGAGCGTCAACGCGGCGAGCGGCCGGGCGGTCATGTCGTGGTTCGGCAAGGACACCCGCGGCCTCGCGATGGGCGTCCGGCAGACGGCGACCCCGCTCGGCGCGGCCCTCACCGCGGCCGTCCTGCCCGGAGTCGCCATCTCGGCCGGGGTGCCCACGGCGTTCGTCGCACTGGCCGGCGTCACGGCGTTCGTGGCGCTCGCGGTGGCCCTGCTCGCGCGGGAACCACCGGGCGCGGTGCGGGCGGGCGCGGAGCACGGGCTGGTGCTCAAGGACCCGAGGCTGCTGCGGCTCTCGCTCGCCAGCGGGCTGCTCGTGGTGCCCCAGTTCACCGCCACCGCCCTGATCGTCCCCCTCCTGCACGACCACCGCGGCGTGAGCGTCACGGCGGCCGCGGCCGTCTTCGCCGTCGCCCAGGCGCTCGGCGGTGCCGGACGGCTGGTGGTCGGCGTGTGGTCGGACCGGGCGCGCAGCCGGATCGGGCCGTTGAAGGTCGTGTCGGCGCTCACCGCGATCGGGTTCGCGCTGGTCGCCGTGCTCGACCAGGCGCCGCTGCCGGTGCTCGTGGCGGTGCTGGTCCCGGCGAGCGTGCTCGCGCTGTGCTGGAACGGGCTGGCCGTCACCGAGGCCGGTGAGCTCGCGCCGGACGGCCGCAGCGCCACCGCGATCGGCATGCAGAACTCGGTGAACTACCTCAGCGCCGCGACCACGCCGTTCGTGGCGAGCTTCGTCGCGGTGCACGTGGCGTGGCCAGCGGCGATGGCGCTGGCGGCGGTCTCGGCCGTCGTGGCCCGAGTGCTGCTTCAGCCGTGGCGCTCCCTGCGGGCGAGCTCGCCCCAGAACTCGCGCAGCGTCTCGTAGCGCAACGCCACCTCCTCGGCGTCGCCCGTCTCCAGGGCGTCGACGATGGTGTTCACGTCCGCCGCCGAGGTGTCCTCCAGCAGGTCCTTGTCCGGCATCAGCTGCACCAGGCCGCCGTAGTCCAGCTCGACGGCCGAGTGCGGGTGGAAGTTCTCGAGCCAGCGGCCCGTGTCGGCGAGGATCGCGGCCGGCCCCTCCTCGCCCAGCGAGGCCTTCACGACCTTGAGCGCCCGCGCCACCCTGCGCCGGGCGTCCGCCATCGCCACGCGCCACGACACCTGGCGCTCCGGGTCGTCCTGGGAGCCGGCCAGCACCACCCGGCGCTGGGCGGGGTCGACGAGGGCGAACCACGGCAGCGGCACGGTCCAGGTCGTGGAAATCACGTGGACGGCCCCGCCGGCCAGTTCGGCCAGCACGGCCGAGGCGCGCGCCCGGACCGTCTCCGGGGAGAGGCCGAGTGCGGCGTCCTGAAGGATCGGCGGCGCGGAGGCCAGGAAGCCCACCAGAGCGGCGGCGGAGCGCGCCCTGAGGTCCAGCGGGCAGACGAGCGGGCCCGCTCCCACGCGTGCGGCGTCGGAGGTCGGCACCTCGGCCGGACTGATCGTCATCACGTCGAACGACTCGCCCGGGAGGAGCTTGCGACCCAACTGTGATCGCAACCACAGCTCTCGTTCCCTGTCTCCCACCTCCGAGCGGGGGACAGGGCCCTTGGCCAGGGCTTTTTCGATCTTCGCCGCTAACGGTGCGTCCAACACGGACAACGGTTCGTACACCCGTAGGTAGGCGACGAACGGTCTGGGCACCTGTGCATCCTTCCACGCGAGGGCGGTCACGAGATTTGGCGGTACGTGTCACGCCTACCGCGTCGCGAGGAACCCCATCGGCACGGTACGGTAGTTACCAGGAACTAGTTGTCGAGACGAGTGGGGCCGCCGTTCCCCCGGCCGCCCCCGTCCCTGTGCGAGGGGGTCGAGCCATGGGGCGCGGCCGAGCGAAGGCCAAGCAGACGAAGGTCGCCAGGGAGCTCAAGTACAGCTCTCATGAGACCGACTTCGCTGCGCTGCAGCGCGAGCTGTCTGGTGGCGATGCGTCGCCGAACGGGCGTGGTGGCGAAGAAAGCCACGACGATCCGTACGACGACTACGACGACTACCGTCGCTGAATACAGCCTGAAGAGTTCAAGGGTTGGGCAACCGGAACGTCGGTGCCCAGCCCTTGAACTCTGAGGGCTGCCTCAGAACGCCCTGGCGTACTGCTCCGGGGCCCGGACCTCCGCACCCAACTGCTGTGCCGCGTGCAGCGGCCAGTACGGGTCGCGGAGCAGTTCGCGTCCGAGCAGCACCAGGTCGGCGGAACCGTCCGCGACCACCTGTTCGGCCTGCTTCGCCTCGGTGATCAGGCCGACCGCACCCGTGGGCACGTCTGCCTTGCGTCGCACCGCCTCGGCGAGCGGCACCTGGTAGCCGGGCCCGATCGGGATTTCCGCCTGCGCGGTGTTGCCACCGCTGGACACGTCGATCAGGTCCGCACCCGCGGCCTTGAGCGCCTGTGCCAGCACGACGCTGTCGTCGGCGGTCCAGCCGCCGGGCTCCCAGTCGGTGCCGGAGATGCGCACGAGCACCGGCACGTCCGGGCCGACCGCTGCCCGCACGGCGGCGGTGACCTCGACCGGGACGGCGATGCGCTCCTCGGTGCTGCCCTCGTTCGTCAGCGGCGAGTAGTACTCGTGCAGCAGGTAGCCGTGGGCGGCGTGGATCTCGAGCACCTCGAACCCGGCTTCGAGCGCCCTGAGCGCACCGTCGACGAACGCCTTGACGATGCCGCTGTGGTGCTCGAGCTTCTCCGGCGTGTTCAGGCCGGGGAACGGCTCGGTGGTCGGCGCGACCGGCGTCCAGTCACCGACGGCCTTGCGGCCGGCGTGCGCGAGCTGGATGCCGGGAACCGCGCCGTGCTCCTTGATGAACGCGGTGATCCGCTTCCAGGCCTCGACCTGCTCGTCGTTCCAGATGCCGGTGTCCTGCGGCGAGATCCGGCCCCTGGCCTCGACCGCCGTGGCCTCGGCGATGACCAGGCCGGCGCCGCCGACCGCGCGGGAGCCGAGGTGGACGAGGTGCCAGTCGGTCGGGACGCCGTCCTCCGCGGTGACCGAGTACTGGCACATCGGGCTGACCGCGATGCGGTTGGGCAGCGTGACCGACCGCAGGGTCAGCGGGGAGAAGAGCTGGCTCACGGGGGCTCCTTGAACGTTCGTAGACCTAACCAACTGTTCAAGGGAGCCGGTCGTCGTGTTGTTCCCGGTCGTGCCGTTGTCCCGGTCACCGGGCGATGACCGGCCAGTGCCGAAACGGACATCAGCGCAGGTAGCGGACCTGCTTCGCCTTGCCCTCCAGCACCTCGGCGCGGGCGGCCGCGATCTCCGCCCGGTGCGAGGTCTCCGGCACGCCGATCTCCCACCACGCCCCGGCCTCGGTCCACGACGACGGGTGCGTCCGGATCACCACGACCGCCGGCCGCTGTTCGGTGACCGCCACCTTCCGGGCCTTGCGGTACGCGCCTTCGAGGCCGGCCAGGGACTCCACCGGGAAGACCGCGCAGCCGAGCGAGGCGGCGTGGCCCGCGAAGTCGGTGCGCGGAGGTTCGGCGTGCGAGGAGCGGCAGTCGGGGTAGAGGTTGTTGAAGCCCACGCCGCCCTGGCCGGTCTGGAGGCGGTGGATCACCGCGTAGCCGTCGTTGTCGCAGACGACCGCGACGAAGCCGTGGCCCGCGAAGGCCGCGGAGAACAGCTCGGAGTTCAGCATCAGGTACGAGCCGTCGCCGAGCAGGGTGGTGACGACGCCGTCCGTGCGGGCGATGGCCGCGCCCCAGGCCCCGGCCAGCTCGTAGCCCATGCACGAGAAGCCGTACTCGACGTCCATCGTGGACTCGCCGGTGGCCCGCCAGCCGCCGATCAGCTCGCCGGGCAGACCGCCGGAGGCCGTCATCACGTAGTCCTCCGGGCCGCTGACGTCGTTCACCACGCCCACGACCTGCGCGTACGTGGGCAGGCCCGAAGCGGAGGGCGTGCGCAGCGCCGAGATGTGGTCGTCCCACTTCGCGCGCTCGGCGCCGGCGCGGCGGGACCAGTCCGCGGGTGCCTGCCAGGAGCCGAGGGCGTCCGTCAGCTCGCGCAGGCCCTCGTCGGCGTCGGCCACCAGGGCGGACGAGCCGTGCTTCACGGCGTCGAAGCGGGCCGCGTTCAACGACACCAGGTGCACGTCGGGGGAGAAGACGGTCCAAGACGCGGTGGTGAAGTCCTGCAGGCGGGTACCCACCGCGATCACCACGTCGGCCTCGGCCGCGAGGACGTTCGCCGACGTCGAGCCGGTGATGCCGAGCGGGCCCGCGTGCAGCGGGTGCTCGTGCGGGACCAGCGTGCGGCCCGCGGTCGTCTCGACGACCGGGATGCCGTGCTGTTCGGCGAACCGGAGGGCGCGACCGGCGGCGCCGGAGTAGCGCACGCCGCCGCCCAGGACCAGCAACGGCCTCGCGGCCGCGCGGATCGCCGAGGCGGCACCGGCGAGGGCGTTCAGGTCGGGGCGCTGGCGCAGCGGGCGGTGCAGGACCTCCTTGAACAGCGACTCCGGGAAGTCGTACGACTCGGCCTGCACGTCCTGCGGCAGCGCCAGCGTCACCGGACCGCAGTCGGCCGGGTCGGTCAGGACGCGCGCGACCTGCGGGAGGGTCGACAGCAGCTGCTCGGGCCTGGTGATGCGGTCGAAGTAGCGGCTGACCGCGCGGAACGCGTCGTTGACCGTGGCGGTCGGGTCGTGGAAGTGCTCCACCTGCTGCAGGACCGGGTCGGGCGCGCGGCCGGTGAAGGTGTCGCCCGGCAACAGCAGCAGGGGCAGGCGGTTGGCGTGGGCGACGCCGGCCGCGGTGACCATGTTCAGGGCGCCGGGGCCGATCGACGACGTGGCGACGCCGACCTGGCGGCGGTGCGCGGCCTTGCCGATGCCGACGGCGGCGAGGGCCATGCCCTGCTCGTTCTGGCCGCGCCACACCGGGAGCCGGTCGCGGACCTCCTCCAGCGCGGTGCCGATGCCGAGCACGTTGCCGTGACCGAAGATCGCGAAGACGCCGGGGAACAGCGGCGCCTGCGATCCGTCGAAGAGTTCCGTCCGCTGGGCCAGCATCCAGCGGACCAGTGCCTGCGCGGTCGTGAGCTTCATCGGACCCGCCCCTCTGCGGTCGTGACCGGGCAGCGCGGGTCCGGTTCCCGCGCGGCCCAGCTGTCGCGGACCCAGGCGTGCGCCGGGTCGTCGCAGAACGCCATCGAACGCTCGGCGCCCGGACCGGCCAGAACGTTCAGGTAGTACAGGGGATATCCCGGCGCCGCGACGCACGGGCCGTGGTAACCGCGCGGGATCAGGAACACGTCGCCGTCCCGCACGGTCACGTCCTCGTCGATCGTGCCGTCGTCGGTGTACGTGCGGTGGAAGCCGAAGCCGGTGCGCGACGGCGTGACCTGGTCCCGGCCGGCGACCCGGAAGTAGTAGATCTCCTCGTTCTCCACCTCGCACGGCTGCGAGGAGTCGTGCTTGTGCGGCGGGTACGAGGACCAGTTGCCGTCCGGGGTGATCAGCTCGCACGCGTTGAGCTTGTCCGCGTGGTCCCACACGCCCGGCACGCCGAAGTTCGTGACCTGGCGGGTGGCGTTGCCGGAACCGCGCACCTCGACGGGAACGCCTTCCGCGGGGCCGTACTTCGGCGTCAGACGCCGGGTGCACCTGGCCATCGGCAGCGCGACCTCGCAACCGTCCACGGAGGACAGCGTCACCGACGCGTCCCTCGGCACGTAGGCGAAGTCCGTGACGCGGGTGAACACCGAGTCACGGCCCCGCAACGCGTAGCGCTCGCCGTCGACCTCGACGGCCACGGACCCGGCCAGCGGAAGGACGAAGGCCTCGAACTCGCCGGTCTCCACCCTGCGCGACCCACCGGGCTCGACCCGGAGCACGCGCAGCCCGGTGTAGGTCCAGCCCGCGTCCTCCGGAGCCAGGGACACGACGTCGGCGGCGGTCGAGAGAGTCCCGTGTGGACGGTGCAGCGTCATTCCCCGACCCCCTTGGCGGCGCGCAGGATCCCGGCCGCGGCGGCAACGGCGCCGGCGACGTCGCCGTCCGGCGGGTAGAGCAGCGCACGGCCGACGACCAGGCCGCGCACGGTCGGGTGGCGCAGCGAACGGCCCCACGCCGCGAGGTCGTCCTCCGGCCGGTCGGACGGCACACCGCCGAGCACCAGCGCCGGCAGCGCGGTGGTGTCCAGCACGGCTTCCGCCTCCTCCGGCGCGGGCAGCTTCAACCAGGTGTAGGCCGAGGTCGACCCCAGCCCCGCGGCCACGGCCGATGCCCGCGCCAGAGCCACGGCGTCCTTCTGGAGCACCAGCTTGCCGTTGTGGTCGCGCTGGTACGGCAACGGTTCCACCATCGCCATCAGGCCGTGCTCCGCCAGCTCGGTGACGGCTCGCGCGCAGCCTTCCAGGGTCGGGATCGTGCCGGGGTCCGAGTCGACCAGGCGCAGCAGCATCTTGCCGCCGTCCAGGCCGAACGTCGCGATGGACGACGCGTCGTACGCGGTGAACCTGTCGTCGATCTCCCAGTCCGCACCGGCCAGGCCACCGCGGTTCATCGAGCCGATGACCACGCGTTCGTTCAGGCCGTCCAGCAGCAACAGGTCCTCGATCACGTCCGGGGTGCCGAGCACCCCGTCGACCTCGGGGTTCGCGAGCGCCGTCAGCAACCGGGCCAGCAACTGCCGCCGATCGGCCATCGCCAGCGGGTCGCCGCCGACGCCCAGCGCGCCGCGGGCCGGGTGGTCCGCCGCGACCAGGAACAGCGTGGACTTGCCGTTCAGCAACGAGTGGCGGCGCTTGCGGGACTGGTAGGCCCGCCGGATCGAGCCGGGGTCCTCGGCCCGCCGCCACAGCAGTTCCCGCCACTGGCCATCGGTGATCACAGCAGTTCCTCGATCTCTTCCTGGTTCGGCATGGCATCGGCGCAGGCGAGCCGCGACGCCACGATCGCGCCCGCGGCGTTGGCGTGGCGGGCGATCCGCACCGGGTCCCAGCCGGAGAGCAGGCCGTGCACCACTGACCCGCCGAACGCGTCACCCGCGCCCAGCCCGCACACGACCTCGACCGGGTTCGGCTCGACGGTCCAGCGCCCGTCCGGCGTGGCCACGAGAACGCCCTCGGCGCCCTTCTTGACCAGCGCCAGGGAGATCCCGCGGTCCAGCAGCCGCGAAGCGGCCTCGTCGGGGTCGGACGTGCCGACCGCGACCTCGACCTCCGCCCGGTTGCCGACGGCGACCGTGACGTGGTCGAGCATCCAGCCGATCTCAGTCCGCGCGGTCCCCACGTCCGGCCAGAACATCGGCCGGTAGTCCAGGTCCAGCACGGTGTGCGACCTGCGGCCGCGGCTCGCCAGCATCATCCGCTGGGTCTCCCGCGCCGGTTCGGCGGAGACCCCGGTGCCCGTCACCCACAGCAGCGGCACGTCGCGGACGAGCGCCCACGGCACGTCATCCTCGTTGAGCGTCAGATCCGGTGCGATCGGCAACCGGTAGAACAGCAGCGGCGGGTCCGCCGGCGGGTTCAGCTCGCAGAACACCACCGGTGTCAACAGGTCCGGCGAGGTGCCCACGTGCGCCGACGAGACGCCGAACCCCTCCAGCGCCTCGCGGACGTAGGCGCCGAAGCCGTCCGGGCCGACCTTGGTGAGCACGCCCGCGCGGCGGCCGAGCCGGGCGGCGGCGACCGCGACGTTGGTCGCGGTGCCGCCGAGCGACTTGGCGAAGGTGCTGACCCGGGCCAGGGGCACCCCGGACTGCTCGGGGTAGAGGTCGACGCCGACCCGGCCGACGGTCAGCACTTCGAGGGACGTCACGCCTCGGCACCTCGCAGCTCGTGCTCCAGCGCCTCCAGCTCGGCACCACCGGCCATCTGCCGCGTCAGCTCCGCGATGCCGATCTCGGACTTCTCGTACGAGCCCAGCGGACGGCCGCGCTTGAGCAGCAGGAAGCGGTTGCCGACCGGGTAGGCGTGGTGCGGGTTGTGGGTGATCAGCACGACGCCGAGGCCACGATCACGGGCCTGGGCCACGTACTTCAGCACCACACCGGCCTGCTTCACGCCGAGGGCCGCCGTCGGCTCGTCCAGGATCAGCACCTTGGCGCCGAAGTGCACCGCGCGGGCGATGGCGACGCACTGCCGTTCGCCGCCGGACAGCGTGCCGACCGGCTGCTCCACGTCGCGCAGGTCGATGCCCATGTCGGACAACGCCTTCTTGGTGATCTCGCGGCCCTTCCTCCGGTCCAGGAACCCGAACCTCGTGGTGGGTTCCGAGCCGAGGAAGAAGTTGCGCCACACCGACATCAGCGGCACGACCGCGAGGTCCTGGTACACGGTCGCGATGCCGTGGTCCAGCGCCTCGCGCGGTGAGGAGAACCTGACCTCGGTGCCCTCGACCTTGAACGACCCCCGGTCGTGCTGGTGCACCCCGGCCAGGACCTTGATCAGGGTCGACTTCCCGGCGCCGTTGTCGCCGAGCACGCAGGTGACCTCGCCGGCGTTGACCACGGTGGACACCTCGCTCAGCGCGATGACGCTGCCGTAGGTCTTGCCGATGTTCTCGACCTCGATGAGCGGCGTCATCGCTTCACCCTTTCCGCCCGGCGGCGCAGCACGTTGTTCACCAGCACGGCCGCCAGCAGCATCACGCCGAGGAAGAGCTGGAACCAGTCGCTGTTCCAGCCCGCGTAGACGATGCCCTGCCGGGCCATGCCGAAGATCAGCGCGCCGATCGCCGCGCCGACCGCGGAACCGAAGCCGCCGGTGAGCAGGCAGCCGCCGATCACCGCCGCGATGATGTACTGGAACTCCAGCCCGATGCCCTGGTTCGCCTGCACGCTCGCGTACCGCAGGATGTTGATCGAGCCGACCAGCCACGCCGCGAACGCCGTCGTCATGAACAGCAGGACCTTCGACCGCACGACCGGCACACCGACCGCGCGGGAGCTCGCGGCGGCACCGCCGATCGCGAAGATCCAGTTGCCGAACCTGGTGCGCATCAGCACCGTCGACGCGACGACGGTGAACAGGACCCACCAGATGATCGACACGAAGAAGCTGGTGCCGCCGAGCTGGAACGTCGAGGCGAACAGGAAACCGGCCGACTCGTAGCCAGCGGCCTCGCGCATGCCCGACACCTGCACGCTGCCCGTGACCAGGCGCGTGACACCGAGGTTGAGGCCCTGCAACGCGAGGAAGCTGCCCAGCGTCACGATGAAGCTCGGCAGGCCGGTGCGCATGACGAGCCAGCCGTTCAGCGCGCCCACCGACAACGCGAAGACGAGCGAGACCAGCAGCGACAGCCAGACGTTGAGCCCCAGCCGGGTGGCGAGGAGAGCCGTGACGAGCGCCGTGGACGCGGTCATGACGCCGGCGGACAGGTCGAACTCGCCGCCGATCATCAGCAACGCCACCGCGACGGCCATGATCCCGAGCATGGAGGCGTCGTCCAGCCAGGTGGCGGCGCCGCCCACGCTCAGGAACTGCTCGGTGACCACGGAGAAGAACACGAACACGAGCAGCGCGCCGAGCATGGCGCCGATCTCCGGGCGCTTGACCAGCTGGTCCACCACCCCGGGCTGGCCCACCCGTTCGTCGGCAGCCGGTGGTGCCTTGGCCGTCACGGTCATCTCCCCGTCTCCCCCTACCTCTTGCCGTTCTTGGCGTACTCCGCGACCTTGTCCACGTTGGACTTGTCGACGAAGCCGGGACCGGTCAGGACGGGCTTGCCACCACCGAGGGTGTTGGCGTTGTCGCGGAACAGCTTCAGCATCACGACCGGCAGGTAGCCCTGCTGGTACTGCTGCTGGTCGACGGCGAAGAGCACCTCGCCGGACTTGATCGCGTTCACCACGTCGGCGTTCAGGTCGAACGTGGCGACCTGCGCCTTCGAGCTCGCGCCCTTGACCGCCGCCGCCGCGTTCACGGCGACCTGCGGGTTCAGCGCCAGCACGCCGTCGACGGCGGTGTCGGACTGCAGCTTGGCCTTGATGCGGGCCTCGATGTCGGTCGGGTTGGAGATGTCGACCTGGAGGTTCTCCACCGCGGCCCCGAACCCGGTGCGGGCACCGTCGCAGCGCTGGTTGAGGCCCGAGTTGCCGGCCTCGTGGATCACGCAGAGCAGCTTGGTCCTGCCCGCGGCCTTGAGCTTCTCGCCGGCCTCCTCACCGGCGATCGTCTCCTCCTGGCCGACGTGCGCCATGGCACCGAACTCCGCGCTCTTCGCGCCGCCGGAGTTGATCGTGATGACCGGGATGCCGGCCTTCACCGCGTTCTCGACGGAGGTCTTCAACGCGTCCGGGTTGGCCATCGACACCACGATGCCGCCGACCTTCTGCGACACGGCGTTGTCGATGAGCTTCGCCTGGGCGCCGGGGTCGCCGTCGGAGTTGTACGTGACGCCGACACCGAGCTGCTTGCCCGCGTCCTCGGCGCCGACCTTCACCACGCTCCAGAACGCGTCACCCGCCGTGCCGTGCGTGATGACGGCGACCTTGAGGTCACCGCTCGCCGGCGCGCTGTCGTTGTCCGCGTTCTGGGAGCTCGTTCCCGTGGGGCCGCTGCAGGCGGCGAGCAGAGCAGCACCGGCGAGGGCGGCGCCCGCGCGGATGGCCAAGCGAGACTTCATCGTCTCCAGTCCCTTCAGAGGATCTTTCCGAGGTGCGCGAGGCTGCGCGCGGTGTCCTTCAGCGGCCTGTCCGCGGAACCACCGTCCCCGAGCCGGGTGTCCTGCTCGAGCACGAACCAGCCGGTGTAGCCCGCTTGCCGGACCAGCTCCACCAGCGCTTCCACGTCCACGTCCCCGTCCCCGAGCGGCACGTAGATGCCCTGTTCCACGGCATCGGTGTAGCTGAGCTCGCCGTCGCGCACTTTCGCCGCGATCTCACCACGGACGTCCTTGAGATGCACGTGACCGATCCGGCCGGGGTGGCGGCGCGCCAGGTCGACCGGGTCCGTGCCGCCGATCAGCAGGTGGCCGGTGTCCAGGCAGAGCGGCAGGTCGGAGTCCGCGAGGAACCTCTCGACCTCCGCCTCCCGCTCGACGTGGGTGCCCACGTGCGGGTGCAGCACGGTCCTGAGGCCGTGCCCCGCGGCGATCTCCCGGATCCGCGCGCAGGTGTCCACGAGCGTGGCCCACTCGTCGTCGGTGAGCCGCGGCCGCTCGTCGTAGCCGTCCAGGCCGGTCGCGGCGGCGAGCACGAGCACCTCGGCGCCGCCCGCCTCGAGGATGGCGGCCACGCGGGCCGCCTCGTCCAGAGTGGACCGCACGTCCGCGTGCAGCGTGACCGCGAGGAAGCCGCCGACCAGCGCGAGGTCGTGGCTGCCCAGGAGCGCCTTCAACGCCGCGGGGTCGGCGGGCAGGTAGTCGGGCGGGCCCAGCTCGGTGGCGGCCAGGCCGAGCGAGCGCATCTCGGCCAGGACCGTGTCCGGCGGGAGCACCGCGCCCCAGCCGGGAACCTCGCACACACCCCAGGAGATCGGTGCGCCGGCGATCTTGGCCATGCCTAGTTCCCCCCGATCCTCACCGGTGCGCCGGTGCGGCGCGACTGCTCACATGCTTCGGCCAGGCGCAGGCTGATCAAACTTTCTCGCGCCGGTGACGGATTCACGACCTCGCCCGTCACGACGCGGGTGAACAGGTCCACCTCGTTGACGTACGCGCGGTGGAAGCGCTCCGGGAAGCCGGGGTAGGCGTCCGGTCCGGCGACGTGGCCGCCCGGTTCCAGGGAGTTCAGCGGTGTGCGCGCGTCGACGCCGGCGACCAGCGAGTCCTTGCTGCCCAGCACCTCGATGCGGTGGTCGTAGCCGACCGGGTCGTGGCGGCCACCGGCCAGCGTGGCGTGCGCACCGCCCGCGAACTTCAGCAGCACGACCGCGTTGTCCACGTCGTCGGCATCGGCGAACGCCTGGTGCACCAGGACCGAGCCGGACGCGTAGACCTCGACGACCGGTTCGCCGACCAGCCACGGCACGCAGTCGAGGTCGTGGATCAGCAGGTCGCGGAAGATGCCGCCGGAGGCGGGCAGGTAGGAGAAGTCCGGCGGGTTCGCGTCGTTGCCGATGGCCCTGACCAGGTAGACGTCGCCGACCTCGCCCGCGCGGATGCGGCGGTGCAGCTCGTGGATCGCCGGGTCGAACCGGCGCTGGAAGCCGACGAGGACCTCGACGCCGGAGGACTCGACGTCCTCGACCAGCCGGGTCATCTCGGCGAGGTCGCTCGCGATCGGCTTCTCGCACAGGGTGGGGACACCGCGGGCGATGGCCGCGCGCAGCATCTCGGGGTGGGTGTTCGTCGGGGTGGCCAGCAGCACGCCGTCGACGTTGCCGAGCAACGTGTCCAGGTCGTCCACCGCCTTCGTCCCGCCGACCCCGGCCGACGCCTGCGCGGCACGACCGGGCACCGGGTCGAAGAGGAGCACCTCGTCGACCCGGTCCAGCGCGGCGAGGTTGGTCGCGTGCATGGTGCCGATCCTGCCGACACCCGCTACTCCGATCCGCATCGCAGGTTTCCCCTGTTCGTGGCCGTGATGGGTTAGAGCGCTCTATTGGTTGGAGCGCTCTAAGGCTGTAACGTCCGCCACAGGGGTGTCAAGAGGGGAGGTGGTGCGGAGGTGGTCAGGCCGACGATGGAGGACGTGGCCCTGCGCGCGGGGGTCTCCCGCGCACTCGTGTCCCTGGTGATGCGCGGCTCACCCAAGGTGAGCGAGATGCGACGCAGCGCTGTCCTGAAAGCCGCGGAGGAGCTGGGGTACTCGCCGCACGCCATGGCGCGGTCGCTGGCGTCGCGGACGTCGACCGTGCTCGGCGTGATGGTCTCCGACCTGCACAACGCGTTCTTCGCCGAGGTGGTCGACGGCATCGACGAGGTCGCGCGCGAGCGGGGGTTCGACATCATCATCAACACCGGCGGCCGCTCGCCCGCCCGCGAGCGCCGCGCACTGGAGTCGTTGCTCTCCTTCCGGCCCGCCGGACTGGTCCTGCTGTCGCCGGTCGTGCCGGCGACGGCCATCGGCAAAGCCGCCGAACAACTCCCGATCGTGCTCGTGGCCCGGTCGTCCCGCTTGTCCACTGTGGACACGGTGAACGACGACGGCGAGACGGGCGCGCGGCTCGCGGTCGATCACCTGGTCTCCTTGGGGCACAAGCGCATTGCCCACCTGGACGGCGGTGAAGGCAGCCAGGCCGGCCCCCGCCGGCGCGGCTACGTCGCCGCCATGGAGGCGCATGGGCTCGTGCCGCAGGTCGTGTCGTCCGAGTACACCGACACCGCCGGGGCACGGGCGATCCGTTCGTTGCTCGCGGACGACGCCCTGCCCACGGCCATCCTGTCCTGCAACGACTTCAATGCGGTCGGTGCTATCTCCGCGCTGGAGGACGCCGGTCTGCACGTGCCGCACGATGTTTCCGTTGTGGGCTATGACAACACTTCGCTGGCGGCACTGCGCCACGTCTCGCTGACCACGATCGACCAGCCCCGCGCCGAGTTCGGCCGGCTGGCGGCGGACGCCCTGCTGCAACGGGTCCGCGAAGAGCGCACCGAGCCCGTCCGCCACCTGCTGAACCCGTCACTCGTCGTCCGCACCACGACAGCTCCCCCAGGAGGACCGCGTTGAGCACCATCCCCCACTGGATCGACGGCGCCCGCACCACGGGGGTGTCGTCCCGCACGTCCGACGTCTTCGACCCGGCCACCGGGGAGGTCTCCGCGCAGGTCGTGCTGGCCGAGCAGGCGGACGTCGACCTCGCGGTCTCCTCGTCCGCGAAGGCCGCGCAGTCGTGGTCGGAGTCGTCGCTGTCGACGCGGTCGCGGATCCTCTTCGAGTACCGCCACCTGCTGCACGCGCACCGCGACGAGCTCGCCGCGATCATCACCTCCGAGCACGGCAAGGTGCTGTCCGACGCCGCCGGCGAGGTGCAACGCGGCCTGGAGGTCGTCGAGTTCGCCTGCGGGATCCCGCACCTGCTCAAGGGCGAGCACTCCGAGCAGATCTCGCGCGGCGTCGACGCCTACTCGCTGCGCCAGCCGCTCGGCGTGGTCGCGGGCATCACGCCGTTCAACTTCCCCGCGATGGTGCCGATGTGGATGTTCCCCATCGCCATCGCCTGCGGGAACACCTTCGTGCTGAAGCCTTCCGAGCGCGACCCGTCCGCGTCGGTGCGCCTGGCGGAGCTGTTCGGGGAGGCAGGCCTGCCCGACGGCGTGCTGAACGTCCTGCAGGGCGACGCCTTCGCGGTCAACGCGCTGCTGGACCACCCGGACGTCGCCGCGGCGTCGTTCGTCGGCTCCACCCCGATCGCGCGGCACGTCCACTCGCGCGGCACGGCGGCCGGCAAGCGCGTCCAGGCGCTGGGCGGCGCGAAGAACCACATGGTGGTGCTGCCCGACGCCGACCTCGACGTGGCCGCCGACGCCGCGGTCTCCGCCGGCTACGGCTCGGCCGGCGAGCGCTGCATGGCGATCTCGGTGGTCGTCGCCGTGGGCGAGATCGGCGACGAGCTCGTGTCGAAGATCGCCGCACGCACCCGCGAGCTGCACCCCTCGGTGCTGCCGGGCACCGATCCGTCGGCCCAGATGGGTCCCCTGGTCACCGGGGCGCACCGGGACAAGGTCCGGTCCTACGTGGACGCCGGCGAGGCGGCCGGCGCGGCACTGGTCGTCGACGGCCGCGGGTACGCGCCGGAAGGCCGCGAGAACGGCTTCTGGCTCGCGCCGACCTTGTTCGACCACGTCACCCGCGACATGACGATCTACACCGACGAGATCTTCGGGCCCGTGCTCTCAGTGGTGCGCGTCGGCACGTTCGAGGACGCCCTGGAGCTGGTGAACGCGAACCCGTACGGCAACGGCACCGCCATCTACACCGGCGACGGCCTCGCCGCGCGCGAGTACCAGCGGCGAGTGCACGTCGGCATGGTCGGCATCAACGTGCCGATCCCCGTGCCGATGGCCTACTACTCGTTCGGTGGCTGGAAGGACTCGCTGTTCGGGGACACGCACGTGCACGGCGCCGAGGGCGTGAAGTTCTACACCCGTGCCAAGGCGATCACGGCCCGGTGGCCGCAGCAGCACGGCGTGAACCTGGGCTTCCCGACCCACGGCTGACCCGCCGCCCCCGCGACCGCCTCGTCCGCGTCCGCGGACGGGGTGGTCGCCGTGAGCTGGTACGAACCAATTCTCCCGCCGTCGGCTCGCTGATCTCGGCGGATGAACTAAGCGAACGATTGTCCTGCTGAAAACCCCGGGCTAATAGTGATCATGGAATATCCGGGTGCGCGTCATCGGTTCGACAAAGGTGCGGGACGCGCAGGTAGTATCCGCGTCCACCAGTCGAACAACGTTCTCTTTCTCGCCGCCGCGGTCCAGTTCGTTACAACCGGCGCGGTAATGAACGAGAACGCCGCAGCAGGAGGACCGACACGATGTCGCCCAGCGAGGACGACAGTCCGTTCGCGACGGCATGCCGCGCCACCAACCGCGTCGAGTTCGTCGGCGCGCTCAACCAGCTCCGGCTCTCCAGAGGGCTGTCGTACCAGCGGGTGTCGGCCAACGCGGGTGGCCTGACCCTGCCGAAGAGCACCGCTCACGCGCTGTGCACTGAACGTTTCCCGAAGCGGGAGGACCAGTTGCGGGCGTTCCTCGCCGCGTGCGACGTGCCGGCCACCGCGCTCGGCGAGTGGGTGGAGCAGTGGCAGCGGCTGCGGTTCGACCAGCCCCGGGACGACGATCCCGGCCAGCGGAGCGCGTGACGACCATTCGGTGGCAACCGGACGCGCCGCGCAATCAAATGACAAAAACTGGTCAATTGGACGACGTTGGACGGCTTCGCACATCGTCGTTCCGCCCCTGGGAAAACCTGGACGGCGAATCAGTTGGCGGTCACCCGTGTGAGTGACAGAATCGCGGTCGAGCCGTTATGTCGCGGAGTCCCGCGGTGACATCTGAAGCCCGCATCGACGCTTTCCACGACTCCGGCTTTCCGTGTTCTCGAATCGTTCGCACGCCTATCAGGAGTTCGCATGACCCCCACCCCTCCCACCGGGGCAGCTCACGCACGCCGGCGGTGCTCCACCTCCGGCACCGGCATCGTCGTGCTCGCGGTGACCGCGTTCGTCTTCACCGGCTGGATGATCGCGTACGGCTACTCACCGGTCATCGCCGTCGCCACCGCGAGCGCCCTTCTGGCCGTGACCGCCACGGTGAGCCGCAGCCGGCCGTTCAGCGCGAGGTTCGGTCCGCTGCCGCCGGCGAACCCGGTGGTGTTCTGGCAGGACGACCAGCGATGAGCCACCCGGAGGGCGACCCGCTCGAGCGCCTGAACCGGCTCTGGTCGCAGCTCGTGGCCGGGCTGGCGAGGCCGGGGCCGCGGTCGGAGGCGATCGCGGCGTACCGCGAGGTGAACGCCCTCCTCGCGGCCGAGCTCGGCCTCGGCCACGAGCCGGTGCGGCCGTTGGTCGCGACGTCGGCGGCCGAGCTGCGGGCCGCGACCGAGGCCGAGTTCATCGAGCTGCTGCGGACGGTCCGCGTGCGGTCGGGGCTGACGCTGCCGGAGATCTCCCGCCGGGCGGGCGGGGTGCTGCCGCGCAGCCAGGTCTACTCGCTGCTCCGGCGCGGGAAGCTGCCGACGAAGCCCCACCAGGTCCGCACGTTCGTGACGATCTGCGGACTGCCCGAGCAGCAGGTGGCCCGCGTGATGGAGCTGTGGGCGACGTTGCGCGAACGGGCGGGGCTCACGGCAGGCAGGACGTGAGAGGGCCCCCGCTCGGGTGCCGGGCGGGGGCCTCCTGTGCCGCGGTCAGGCGTCGATCTCCTCCCGGTCCCGCGCGGGAGCGGCGGGCGGCGCCGGCTTCGGCAGGAACTTCCTGATCAGCGGGAAGAACACGATCACCAGGACGACCACGTAGACGATGACCGCCATCGGGCTGTTCACCAGGCCGGTCAGCGAGCCGTCGGAGAGCTGCAGCGAGCGGCGCATCTGCTGTTCCGCGGCCGGGCCGAGGATCACGCCGATGATCGCGGGCAGCACCGGCAGGCCGTAGCGGCGCATGCCGAAGCCCAGCACGCCGATCACGAACATCAGCAGCAGGTCGAAGATGTCCGCGTTCACCGCGTAGGCACCGACGGAGGCGAAGAACAGGATGCCCGCGTACAGGTACGGCCGCGGGATGCGCAGCAGCTTCGCCCACAACGGCGCCAGCGGGAGGTTCAGCACCAGCAGCAGCGTCAGGCCGATGAACAGCGACGCGATCAACGCCCACACCAGGCCGGCTTCGCGCTGGAAGAGCAGCGGACCGGGCTGGATGCCGTACGTCTGGAACGCGGCGAGCATCACGGCCGCGACCGCGGTGGTCGGCAGGCCCAGCGTCAGCATCGTGACCAGGGTGCCCGCGGCCGAGGCGGAGGCCGTCGACTCCGGGCCCGCGACGCCCTCGATCGCGCCCTTGCCGAACTCGTCCCTGTGCCGGGAGAGCCGCTTCTCCGCCACGTACGACAGGAAGGTGGGGATCTCCGCGCCGCCGGCCGGGATCGCGCCGAACGGGAAGCCGATCACCGGGCCGCGCAGCCACGGCTTCCAGGTGCGCTTCAGGTCGCCGCGCGAGAGCCACGGACGGCCGACCGGGATCGGCGTGAACGGCTTGCGGCGCAGGTGGGCCGCCACCCACAGGGCCTCGCCCACCGCGAACAGCGCCACCGCGACGACGATCACGTCGATGCCGTCGGCCAGGTGCAGCGAGCCGAACGTGAGGCGCTGCTGGCCGGTCATCTCGTCCAGGCCGACCAGGCCCAGGGTCAGACCGATGAGCAGCGACGCCACGCCGCGGATCCGCGAGGCGCCCAGCACGGACGTCACCGCGATGAACGCCAGCACCATGATCGCGAACAGGTCGGGCGCGCCGATGTCGACGGCGTGCTTCGCCACGAACGGCGCCAGCAGCACGATGAGGATCGTGCCGATGATCCCGCCGATGAAGTGGCCGATGGCGGCGGCGGCAAGCGCTTGCGCCCCACGTCCCCTGCGGGCCATGGGATTGCCTTCGAACGCGGTGACGACGGCGGCGCTCTCACCCGGCGTGTTCAGCAGGATCGACGTGGTCGAGCCGCCGAACATGCCGCCGTAGTAGATGCCCGCGAACATGATGAACGCGCCGGTCGGCTCCATGCCGTAGGTGACGGGCAGCAGCAGTGCCACCGCCATCGCCGGGCCGATGCCCGGCAGGACGCCGATCGCGGTGCCGAGCAGCACGCCGATCGCGGCGAACAGCAGGTGGGTCGGCGTCAGCGCGGTCGCGAAGCCGTCGAGCAGTTGTTCCACCTAGAACACCTCCATCAACGGGCCACCGGGGAGCGGGACGCCGAGCAGGTTGTTGAACACCGCGAAGGTCAGGACCGACAGGCCGGCGGCGATCAGCGGGTCGCGGACGTAGGCCCTGCTGCCGAGCGCGTAGGCCGCGCCCCAGAACAGGATCGCGCCGGAGATCGGGAACCCGACCACGCCGATCAGCGCGGCGTTCGCGAGGAACGCGCCGCACAGCAGCAGCACCGTGCGCCAGTCGGCCGGTGCGGACAGGTCGACGTCCTCGCCGGTCTCCGCCTCGCCGCGGCCGCCGCGCAGCACGTCGCGGGCGAGCAGCACCGCGACGACCAGCAGCAGCGAACCGACCAGGACCGGCACCGCCTTCGGGCCGACCGGGCCGCGCTGGGCGAAGTCGGTGGGGATGCGCAGCGCGTCGGTCAGCACCAGCAGGCCGAGCACGACCAGCACCGCGCAGATGCCCAGTTCGGAGTGTTCGCGGAACCAGCCTCGCGGCTCCCGCCCCGCCTCCGGCTCCCTTGCCGTGTCGGTCGTCATGCCAGCCCCAAGTCCTTCAGCACCGTTGCCACCCGCTTGTTCTCGTTCTCCAGGAAGGTCCTGAACTCGTCCCCCGGCGCGAAGGCGTCGGTCCAGCCGTTGCGCTGCAACGCTTCTGCCCACTGCGGCGTCTTCTGCAGCCGCGTGAACACCTCGACCAGCTTGGCGCGGTCGGTGTCGGAGATGCCCGGCGGCGCGACGATGCCGCGCCAGTTGGTGAACTCGACGTCCACACCGGACTGCCGCAGCGTCGGCGCGTCGATGCCGGGGATGCGGTCCCCGCTCGTCACCGCGAGCACCCGCAACGTGCCGGCCTGGATCTGGTCGCGGTACTCGCCGACGCCGGAGACGCCGAACGCGACCTTGCCGCCCAGCACGGACGCCAGCAGCTCGCCACCGCCGTCGAACGGGATGTAGTTGACCGTCTTGGGCGGCAGTCCCACGGCCTTGGCGATCAGCATCGGCGCCAGGTGGTCCGGTCCGCCCGGAGCCGAGCCGCCGCCGACGGTCACGGTGCCGGGGTTCGCCTTCCACGCGTCCACGAGCTGCTGCATCGACGTGTACGGCGAGTCCTTGCCGACCACGACGATGTCCGGTTCCTCGATCAGCTTCGCGATCGGGGTGGTGTCGAGCAGCGAGCTGGGCGACTTGTTCGTGTACACCGCGCCGACGACGCCCAGGCCCATCGACATGATCAGCTTGCCGTTGCCGCGCTCGCCGACCGTGCGGCCGAGGCCGACCGTGCCACCGGCGCCGGGGAGGTTGAACACCTCGGCGTTGCGCAACAGGTCGGCGTCCTCCATGGCCTTGGCCGCCGTGCGGGCGGTGATGTCGTAGCCACCGCCGGGCGCGTTCGGCACCAGCACCCGCAACGAGCGCACCTGGCCGCTCTCACCGCTGTCCGCACCCGGCGTCAGCAGCGGTGGCACCAGCAGGACGGCGAGCAACGCCGTCGCCACCGACACCCACACCTTCACCGACACTGTGATCCCCGCCTCTCGTCCGCGTGGTTGGACATGTTGCACTCGTGTAAACCTTGATGTCGCTCTTGCGCTTCTAAGGGTTCTTTCGGTCTTTCTGGTCACGGGAGGTGTCGTGCGCCATCGCCGTTCCCTGGCCAGTCAGCTCCTCGCCTGGCAACTCCTAGTCGTGACGTTGCTACTGTGCGCAGTGGGCGCGCTGACAGTCGTCCAGACGGGCAACAACTTTCGCTCCAACGAGGAACGCCGGATGCTGTCCGTCGCGGAGACCGTGGCGGCCAACTCGCTGGTGCAGGAGCGGATGGGCAACTGGCGGGAGCTGTCCGCGCCCGCGGAGACGGCCCGCAGCCTGTCCGGCGCCTCGTACGTGCTGATCCTCGACGCCCGCGGGCTCGTGATCGCCTCGCCGGACCCCGCCCAGATCGGGACCACCGCGGACACCCGGACCACGGCGCTGGAGGGCAGGGCCTGGACGGGGACGACCGGCGACTCGATCGAGGCGCACGTCCCGGTGTTCGACCCGGTGAGCCGCCGGGTCAACGGGATGGTGATCGCGGGCGCCGAGGAGCCGGGGATCTTCGCGGGCGCGCTGGAGCAGCCCGTCGACGTCCTGCGCTACCTGGCCATCGCGCTGCTCATCGGCGTCACCGGCTCGTTGCTGCTGGCCCGGCGGGTGAAGAACCAGACGCTCGGGCTGGAACCGCACGAGATCACCGCGCTGGTAGAGAACCGCGAGGCGTTGCTGCACGGCATCCGGGAGGGCGTCGTCGGCCTCGACGGGCAGAACCGGATCACGCTGGTCAACGACCACGCGAGCGACCTGCTGGCGTTGCCGGAGAACGCCGTCGGCCGCTCGGTCGAGGAGCTGGAGCTCAACGACCGGCTGCGCGACGTGCTGACCGGCCGGGCGACGGGCGTCGACCAGCTCGTGCTGCGGCAGGGTGTCGTGCTCACGTTGAACCGCATGCCGATCGACGGCGCCGGCGCGGTCGTGACGCTGCGGGACCGCACGGAACTCCTCGCGCTGCAACACGAGCTCGACGCCTCGCAGCACGCGACGGACACGCTGCGGGCGCAGGCGCACGAGTTCGCGAACCGGCTGCACACGATCGCCGGGCTGATCGCCCTGAAGGAGTACGACGAGGTCACCAACTACATCCACCAGCTCAGCTCGGCGCAGGACCAGTGGCGGACCGAGGTGAGCTCGTCGATCGGCGACCCCGCCGTGGCGGCGCTGCTGATCGCCAAGGCGTCCCTCGCGGCCGAACGCGGCACGCGGCTGCGGCTCGCCCCGGACAGCGCGCTGGGCCGCGTCGACGACGCGTTGTCCGCGGACCTGGTGATGGTGCTGGGAAATCTCGTCGACAACGCGCTGGACGCGCTGAGCTCGCTCGGCGCCCCCGGCGGAGCCGGCAAGTGGATCGAGGTGGGTGTGATGCAGGTGGACGACGAGGTCCAGGTCGTGGTGCGCGACTCCGGCCCGGGAGTGGCGCCGGAACTCGTGGAGGAGGTGTTCCGGCACGGGTTCACGACCAAGGCGGCATCACACGGTGAACGCGGCATCGGGCTCGCGCTCATCCGACGGGCGTGCCTGCGGCGCGGGGGCTCGGTGAGCGTGTCGGGTTCGGTCTTCACGGCAAGGCTGCCCTGGTGATCCGGGTGCTGGTCGTCGACGACGACTTCATGGTGGCCAAGGTCCACAGCGGCTACGTCGCGCGCACGGACGGTTTCGAGGTCGTCGGCGTCGCGCACAACGGCGCGGACGCCCTGCGGCTGGTGGCCTCGCTGAAACCCGACCTCGTGCTGCTCGACGTCTACCTGCCGGACCAGAGCGGGCTGGAAGTGCTGAAGTCGTTGCGCGCCAACGAGGAGGTGGACGTCATCGTGATCACCGCCGCGACCGACGTCGACACCGTGCGCGGCGCGATGCGCGGTGGCGTCCTGCACTACCTGATCAAGCCGTTCGACTACTCCGCCCTGCGCGACCAGCTCGCGCACTTCGCGTCGTTGCGGGAGAAGCTGCACGGCCTGCGCACGGCCGCGCAAGCCGACGTGGACCAGGTGTTCGGTGCTCGGCCGACCTCGAAACCGTTGCTGCCCAAGGGGTTGACGCCGGAGACCGCGCGACTCGTGGAGAGCGCGCTGCGGTCGCACCCGGACGGGCTCTCGGCGTCGGAGTGCGCCTCGTCGACCGGCGTGGCCAGGGTCAGTGCGCGCAGGTACCTGGAGCACTTCGTGTCGGCGGGACGCGCTGAGGTCCGGTTGCGGTACGGCGGGACCGGACGGCCCGAACGGATCTACGCCCTAGTCCCAGGAGCCTGACCGGCCACGGCCGCGTTTGGTGTCGCCGCGTCGTTTCTTCTCGGCGATGCGGCGTTCTTTGGCTCCACGGCTGGGTTTCGTGGGCCTGCGCACCGGCGGTGGCGGCGCTGCCGCGGCCCTCAGGACCGCGGCGAGGCGTTCCCGTGCGGCGGCGCGGTTCTGCAACTGCGCGCGGTGCTCGGACGCGGCGATCGTGAGGACGCCGTCGACCAGCCGGTTCTGCAACCGGTCGAGCATGCGGCTCTTGAGGTGCGCGGGGATCGACGGCGAGGCAGCCACGTCGAACGAGAGCTCCACCCGGCTGTCCGCCGTGTTCACGCCCTGCCCGCCCGGCCCACCCGACCTGGAGAAGCGCTCGCGCAACTCGGACGCCGGTATCACCAGCGTCCTCGTCACGGTCACGTCGTCCACACCTCGAAGGCTAGTAGGTCAGTCCCGGCAGCGTCGCGATCTTTATCAGCGCCTCGCGGCCGAGGACCGGTTCCGGCCGCGTGGCCCGGGTGCCGCTGCCGGGCTGGCCGGGGTCGTACGCGCCGAACTGATCGCTCACCACGCGGATGGCGCTGTGGTCCGACCGGCTCGCCTCCGCCACCCACATGACCGTGCCGTCCCTGCGCTCGCGGTAGGTCACGACCGCGATGCCGTTCACGCGGTCGAACTGGCAGAAGTCGCCCGAGACCAGGTCACAGCTGGTTTCGTAGGTCTTCCCCCGGAGGAGTTCGATCGTGAGCCCGCCCGTGCCCTTGGAGTCGGTGAGCCGCGCCATCGCGCGCCGGGCGTCCTCGCCGTCCGAGTAGAAGGTCAGCGCCTTGACCCCACCCACGTCCCCCGCGGTGACACCCGAGGGCACGATGTCCGCCTCACGCAGGATTGCGGTCAACTCGGCGTTGCGGTCGAACGCGCCACCTGAGTCCGACATCGCCGGCGCCGCTGCCTCGTGCGGCACCGCGACGAGGTATCCGCCCATGCCCGCCCCGGCCAGCAGCACGAACGCCACGGCCGTCGCGATGGCGGCCCGCCTGCGGGCGAGCTTCGTCTTGCCCTTGCGGATGACCTCGGAGCGGTAGATCCGCAGCTTCGGCTCGTCCTCCAGCAGCTCGCGCAACGCCGCCAGCCCCTTGGCCGCCTGGCTCTTCACCGTGCCCTCCGTCCTGCCGAGGATGCGGGCGGTCTCGGTGACGCTCAGGTCCTCCCAGTACCGCAGCACGACGACGGCGCGTTGCCCCGGTGGCAGGGCGTCGAGCGCCTGGCGCAGGTCGAGGTCGGAGGCCGAGTCCGTGACGGCGCGTTCGGGCACGGCGTCGACGATGCGTTCGCGCTGGAAGAACCCGCGCCGGGTCTCGTCGATGGCGGTGCGCACCAGCACTTTGCGCGCGTAGGCGTCCACGCTGTCCTTGCGCACGCGCGACCAGGCCACGTACAGCTTGATCAACGCGGACTGGACGATGTCTTCGGCGCGGTGCCAGTCGCCGCACAGCAGGTATGCCGTGCGGCGCATGACGAGAGCGCGTGCGTCGACGAACTCCCCGAACTCGCGGTCGCGGTCCAAGTCCCCCTCCTCGGTCGCCGCTTACTACGCGGCGACCGCCTCGGGAGGTTGCCTCAGAAGCGCGGGTGGTCGCCGACGAGGGCGGCGCCGCCCTCCTCCGACTTGGTGATCTCGCCGAGCACCCACGCCGGGACGTGGCGGGCCGTCAGCACGGCCAGCGCGCGGTCGACGTCCTCGGGCGCCACGACGGCGACCATGCCGACGCCCATGTTGAACGCCTTCTCCATCTCGTCGCGCTCGACGCGGCCGCGCTGGGCGATGAGCTGGAAGACCGGCGCGGGCGTCCAGGTGCCGCGGTCGAGCCTCGCGTGCAGGCCGTCGGGCAGCACGCGGGCCAGGTTGGCGGCGAGGCCACCACCGGTGACGTGCGAGAACCCGCGGACCTCCGTCTCGGCGATCAGCGCGAGGCAGTCCTTGGCGTAGATCTTGGTCGGCTCCAGCAGCTCCTCGCCGAGGGTGCGGCCGAACTCCTCGACGTGGCCCTCGAGCGGCATCCGCGCGATCTCCAGCAGCACGTGCCTCGCGAGCGAGTAGCCGTTGGAGTGCAGGCCGGACGAGCCCATGGCGATCACGACGTCGCCGTCGCGGACGCGGTCGGGACCGAGCAGCTTGGACTGCTCGACCACGCCGACGCCGGTGCCGGAGATGTCGTAGTCGTCGTCGCCCATCAGGCCGGGGTGCTCGGCCGTCTCGCCGCCGAGCAGCGCGCAGCCGGCCTGGACGCAGCCCTCGGCGATGCCCTTGACCAGCGCCGCGATCTTGTCCGGGACGACCCTGCCGACCGCGATGTAGTCCTGCACGAACAGCGGCTCCGCGCCGCACACGACCAGGTCGTCCACGATCATGGCGACCAGGTCGATGCCGACGGTGTCGTGCTTGTCCAGCGCCTGCGCGACCGCGATCTTGGTGCCGACGCCGTCCGTGGACGACGCCAGGACCGGCTCCTTCCAGCGGTCGAGCTTGAGCTGGAAGAGGCCGGCGAAGCCACCGATACCGCCGAGCACCTCGGGCCGGTGCGCCTTGGCCGCCCACGGCTTGAGCTTCTCCACCGCCTCGTCACCTGCGGTGATACTGACTCCGGCGGCGGCGTAGGTGGCCTTGGCGCTGTCGGTCACGTCAACTTCTTCCACTTGGATCCGGGTGCTCGGGGACGTGCCCAGAAATCAGGGACGTCGCAGTGCGTCTTCGGCACCATAGCCGTTCGGCAGAACGGGAGCGGCCGAGCCCGAGACGCCCTTGAGGCCCTCGAGCAGGTGCTTGCCGATGAGCGCGTCCTGCGGCAGCTCGATCGGGTACTCGCCGTCGAAGCACGCCGAGCACAGCCGCGTCTTGGGCTGCTCGGTCGCCGCGATGAGCTGCTCGAGCGACACGTACCCGAGCGAGTCGGCGCCGACCGACCGGCGGATGCCGTCGTCGTCCAGGCCGTTCGCGATGAGCTCCGCCCGCGAGGCGAAGTCGATGCCGTAGAAGCACGGCCACTTGACCGGCGGCGACGCGATCCGCACGTGCACCTCGAGCGCGCCGGCCTCGCGCAGCATGCGGACGAGCGCGCGCTGGGTGTTGCCGCGCACGATCGAGTCGTCCACGACGACCAGCCGCTTGCCGCGGATGACGTCGCGCAGCGGGTTGAGCTTCAGCCGGATGCCGAGCTGGCGGATCGTCTGCGACGGCTGGATGAACGTCCGGCCGACGTAGGCGTTCTTGACCAGGCCCGACCCGTACGGGATGCCGCTGGCCTGCGCGTAGCCGATCGCGGCCGGCGTGCCGGACTCCGGCACCGGGATCACCAGGTCGGCCTCGACCGGGTGTTCCTTGGCCAGGCGGCGGCCGATCTCGACGCGCGTCGCGTGGACGCCGCGGCCGGAGATCGTCGTGTCCGGCCTGGCCAGGTAGACGTACTCGAAGATGCAGCCCTTGGGCTCGGGGGTCGCGAACCGGGTCGACCGCAGGCCGTCCTCGTCGATCGCGATCAGCTCACCCGGCTCGACCTCGCGCACGAAGCTCGCGCCGACGATGTCGAGCGCCGCGGTCTCGCTGGCCACGACCCAGCCCCGTTCGAGGCGTCCCAGCACCAGCGGGCGCACGCCGTGCGGGTCACGTGCCGCGTAGAGGGTGCTCTCGTCGGAGAAGGTCAGGCAGTACGCGCCCTTCACCGTCGGCAGCAGCTCCAGCGCGGCCTGCTCGATGCCCTTGTCGGCCGCCGCGTGCGCGAGCAGGCCGCAGAGGATGTCCGAGTCGGTGGTGGCGCCGTTGCGCTCGACGATCCCGAGCGACTTGGCCTTCTCCAGCAGCTCGGCGGTGTTCACCAGGTTGCCGTTGTGCCCGAGGCTCAGGCCCGACCCGGCGGCGGTGGTCCGGAACGTCGGCTGCGCGTTCTCCCAGGTCGTGGACCCGGTGGTGGAGTAGCGGCAGTGCCCGACGGCCACGTGGCCCTTGAGGCTCTGCAGGACCTGCTCGTCGAAGACCTGGCTGACGAGCCCGAGGTCCTTGAAGACGACGACCTGCGCCCCGTCGCCGACGGAGATGCCCGCCGCCTCCTGGCCGCGGTGCTGCAGGGCGTAGAGCCCGTAGTAGGTCAGCTTGGAGACGTCCTCACCGGGAGCCCAGACGCCGAAGACGCCGCACTCCTCACGGGGTTCCTGTTCGGGCTGGGAATGGTCTGCGACCACCGAGTTGGCTCCCTAACGAGTGGGGCTGGCTGCCACCCGAGTGTATGTGGAGCACCAGGTGATATACCCCCTCCGAACCCCTGGTGAGGTGACGAAGCTCATGCGTTCGGCCGCAGGAACGGCCGGATCGGGCCTCCCGGCACCGCGTACCGCCGCCGCGGGACGGGACCGGGTGGGGCCCGTCACGCCTTCTTGCAGGTCTTCACGCGGGTCACGACGTTCGAGTTGCCGAACGCGCTGCCCTTCTCCTGCTCGACCAGGCAGAGGACCTCGTCGCCGACACCGGCCCCACCGGTGATGTCGCTCTTCGTGTTGGACAGCCTGGCCAGCCCGGCCGGGTCCAGCGCACCCTTCGGGGCATCGCCCACCAGCTCGAGCTTGAAGATCTCGGTCGGGGTGCTGTCGTCGAACGACACGATCTCGTACCGCACCTCCCGCGCCTGCCAGCTCGCCGCGCACCCGGCGAGCAGCAGGCAACCGAGCAGTGCCGCGGCGAGCTTGCGCATCAGTGCCCCCGCCCGACCTGGAGGACGTCCAGCACGCGCTGATCGCCCGTCATCTCCTTGAGGTTCATCCGGTTCCAGAGCCAGAAGTAGACGAGCTCGGCCTCACCGGTCACCTGCGCGTCGCCCTCTTCGCCCGGTGCGGCCGCACGGATCTCCGGCGCCTCGTCCGACGCCAGGGAGATCAACCAGGACTCCGGGACGTCGGTGGGCCGCACCACGGCGGTGCCGGGCGTCATGGTGGGCACGTCACCGTCGAGCTTGGCCGCGACGATCGTGGTCAGCACCTCGTCGATGCCGTCCACGCACAGGTCGGCGTCCGTGGCGACGACCTGGCGGACGACCGTCTGCGCGTCGAAGCGGCGCAGCACCGTCTCGTGCGCGATCCGGCGGTGCCACACCCACGCCAGATCAGGCGCTGCCGGTGAGAACGTCCACACGGGGCGGTTCCCTGGTACGGCCGCGAGGACCTCCGCCGCCTCGGTCACCTGGAGGTCGAGGTACTCGAGCGGGGACAGCCCGGCCGGTGGGGGCGGCGGCGGCATCGCGGCGCGGCTGCCGGTGCTCAGGTAGGCGGTGGAGGTCTGCAGGAAGCGCGCGAGGTGCACGACGAGGTCCTGGACGGTCCACCCAGGGCGCGTGGGCACGTCGGCTGCCGGGTCCGCGCCCGCCACCGCCTTGCGGAACATCTCCACCTGCTCGATGAACACAGCGGTCCACCGCTGAGCCGTCCACCCCGTCTGCACCATGGCCGACATCGTGCCGGAAACGTCCTACGCGTGAGTGGGGAACCGTCCATCATGTGTCTGCGTCGCAGTGACCGAGGACCAACACGGGGGTGGCGATGTTCGGCGTTGAGCCAGAGCTGCTGCGCACCGCGTCCAAGGAGTTCGGCAACGGCTCCGACGCGGTGCTCGAGGCGGCGGAGATGATCTCGATGCTCAGGCTCGACGCCGGTGCGCTCGGCGAGCTCGACGCCGCCGCCGAGTTCGCGGACGCGGTGGCGAAGTTCGCCGGCACGCACTCCCAGGACCTCCGGCGCGGCTCCGCGTGGCTCACCGACGCCGCCGAGGGCCTCGTGTCGAACGCCGACGACTACCAGCGCACGGACGACGACCAGGCGTCCGCGCTGACCAAGCTCATGCAGGGACTGGGAGGCGGCCGGTGAGCTACCCGGACCCGGAGCACCTGTACGGCAGGCTGGCGGCGGGGGACGCCGGCCGGATCGCCGCCGCCGCGGACCCGATCACCGGTGCGATCAGCGCCGTCGGCCGCGCGGGCGAGTCCGTCGCCAAGGGCGGCAGGACCGCGGCCGGCGGCTGGACCGGCGACACCGCCTCGAAGTTCGCCGCGCGCGCCGGGCTCTCCGCCTCGGCCGCCAAGGCCGCGGGCGAACGCCTCGGTGCGGGCGTCGACGTCGTGCAGGCCGCTTCCCGCGCCTACGGCCAGATGCGGGGTGCCGCCGACCAGGCGATCAGCGTGTGGCGCAGCCGCCCGCCCGGCATGGACGAGCAGCAGACCCGTGCGCTCGCCAACCAGGTCAACGACGCGCTGAACAAGGTCAAGTCCGGTTACGAGAACGTCCTCCGGACGTACGCGGGTGCCCTCACCAGGATCCCGCCCGGCTTCGAGGAGTCGGCGCGGTCGGACAGCGGGTGGAGCCGTGCCGTCCAGCGCGCCGGTGCCGCCGGGCCGTTGCCTCCCGTGCCGCCGCCGGGAAGCGATCCGAAGGCGGTCGCCGACTGGTGGAAGTCGCTCAGCCGGGAACAGCAGGAAGCGCTCAAGAACACGAAGTACCAGGAGCTCGGCCAGCTCCGCGGCTTGCCGGCCGAGGTGCTGGACCACGCGAACCGCAAGCGGATCCCGGAGGACGCGGCGCGGTTCGCCGCGGAGAAGGACCAGCTCAAGCAAGAGCTGGCCGATCGCGCACGCGAACTCGGCGTCGACCCGGACTCGCCGGAAGGCCAGCGGGCCCTGCGCAACGACGCCAGGGGTTCGGAGCTGCTGGCGCGGTACGACGAAGCGGCACGTCGCGCGAAGAACGCGGACGACGCGCTCGGCGCGTTGGAGACGGCTGCCGACCTGAGCGACGAGAGCGGCAAGCGGGCCTTCGTGCTCGCGTGGAGCCCGGACGGCGCAGGCGCCAAGGAAGGCGCTATCGCCGTCGCCTTCGGCAACCCGGACACGGCGGACAACGTCGCGGTGTGCGTGCCGGGGACCACGTCCAAGCTCAGCAGCTTCGGCCTCGACCAGGCGGCGAACCTCAGCGCCGAGATGGGGCAGAACGGTGCGGCGATCCAGTGGCTCGGCTACGACGCGCCGGAGTTCCTGCCCGGTCAGGTGAACGACCCCGCGCAGGCCCGCGAGGGCGGCGCGATCCTGGCGAAGGACGTCGAGGGCTACCGCGCGGCCAACCCGAACGCCCACGTCACGGTGATCGGCCACAGCTACGGCAGCACGGTCGTCGGCTACTCCGCCATGGACAACGGCCTGAAGGCGGACGACATCGCGTTCGTCGGCTCGCCCGGTGTGGGCGCGTCCAACGTGGACCAGCTCACGGCGGGACGCGGTCACGTCTACGTCGGCGGCACGGAGCACGACCCGGTCATCCAGGCGACGAGCGGCGACTGGTTCACCAAGGACGGGTCGTCCACCGGTCCGTACGACTCCTCCTTCGGCGCGCGGACGTTCGGCACGTCGGGCGAGTCGGGCATCGGGCACGCGCACTCGGCCTACTACGACAAGGACTCCGAGTCGCTCGCGAACCTCGCCAAGATCGCCAACGGCCAGGGCGGCGACGTCAGCGAGCAGCGGTGGCAGGACGCCCCCACGCCGCGCGAGGTGCCGGGGTCGGACCTGCCGGGTGTGGGTCCCGTCGTCGACTGGGGCGTCAACACCGGCAAGGAGGTCGTCGACATGGGCGAGGACCTCTGGCGCGGTGGTGGCCAGGTCGTCGACGACATCTCGCGGGGCGACTGGGGCGACGCGGCCGGCCACGCCTGGGACACGACCAGGGAGGTCGCGAGCGACGCGGGCGACGTCGTGGTCGACACCGCGGGCAACGTGGTGGAGGTCGGGCGGGACGTCGTCGAGGGTGTCGGCGGCGCGGTGAAGAAGATCGGCTCCTGGTTCTAGGCGCGCACCTGGCCGGTACGCCGGTGACGGCGGGCCGGCCTGCTCACGGGTGCGGTGGTGGTCGCGAAGCCGGTCACGGGTCCGCGCCCGGCCGCACCACCTGCCGCCACGCACAGCGGCCGGAGCCCGGTGCGGCTAGAACCTCACGACCGGGAGCAGGTGGGAGAGGTCGGCCCTGGTCCCCGACGCCGTGACCCTGGCACCGTCCACGGCGTCGGGCCAGGCCAGGTCGCCGGTGGCCAGTTCGAGCCACGTGCGGGCGTCGGTCTCCACCACGTTCGGGGGCGTGCCGCGGGTGTGGCGCGGGCCTTCGACGCACTGCACGGCCGCGAACGGCGGCACGCGGACCTCGACGGTGCGGCCCGGCGCGATCTGCTCCAGGGTGCGCAGGCTCAGCCGGACGGCGGCGGCCAGCACGGGGCGTTCGGGCTGCTCGGCCTCGCCTCGCAGCCACGGGAGCACGGCCTGGACGGCGGCTCGCACCTCGGCGGGGTCGACGGCTCTGGCTGGCACGCCGCCCACATTAGCGAAGGGCGAGCGGCGGCCAGGGCGCTGTTGGTATATCTGGACGGTGATCAGGAACTTCGCCGTCGTCGGTCCCTGGCAGGCGACCAGGGAGCGGTTGACGGCGGCGCTGCAGGCCGCGCCGGGCATGGCCGTGTACCGGATCGGCCGCGGCGCCGACCCGTTGCCCGTCTCGGCCTCGTTCGACGCGGCCGACCGGTCGGGCTGCCGCAGCCTGCTCGACTGGTTCGAGCGCGGGGCGCCGTCCGGGGCGGTGCTGCTGGTGGACGACTGGGCGTTGTGCTCCGACCTGGACCCGGAGCTGGACCGGACCGTCGAGTGGGTCGCGGCGTTCGGGCCCGCGCGTGGCGTGCAGGTCGTGGTCACGGCGCGGAAGTGGGCGGACCTGCCGGACCGGCTGCGCGGGCACCTGCACGGCGAGCCGACGGACTTCCTCGCGCTGCACGGCATCGACGCCGACCTCAGCGACATGTGGCAGCGGGACGACCTCGTGGCGGCCGCCGGGGTCGACGACCGGGGCTGGCCGGTGCACCTGCGGGTGGAGACCGGCAGCGCCGTCCACCGCGGCAGCCCCGACCAGTTGCAGAGCGCGTTGCTCGGGCTGATGGCCACGCACCCGGCCCAGCGCCTGCAGTACCTGCTCATCGACGGCAACGGCAGCGGGATCTTCGACCCGCTGGCGTTCGCGTCCCAGGTCGCGCTCACCGTCACGCCGGACTCCGACGACGCGCTGCCGGCGCGGCTGCTGGACGCGCTGGCGGGCGAGCTGCACCGGCGCCAGGAGCTCGTGCACAACGCCGGCCGGTGCCGCAACCTCGACGACTACCGGGAGACCGCCGGCCGGGAGCCGGTCGCCGACCTGCTGATCTGCGTGGACGGCCCGGAGGCCCTCTACGACAGGGAACCGCGGTTCCGCGAGCACCTGCTCACCCTGATGCGCGCCGGTCGCGGGCTGGGCATCCACGTCCTGTACTCGGGCGGCGAGCCGCAGACCCCGTACGAGCTGCCGGAGTGGCCGCTCGCGACACCGACCTACGACCTGGTCGAGATGCTGGAGCTGCTGCCGCACGCCGCCGGCGCCGGAACCGCCCGCGAGATCCTGCTCCCACCGCTCGGCGACGACGGCACGGCGCTGAGGCTCGACATGCTCCCGCCCGGCGCGATCGGCGTGGTGGACAAGCCGTACGAGCACCGCCGCGACGTCCTCGTCCCCGTCTTCACCGCGGAGCTGCGGCACGGGGCGATCGTCGGCGCGCCCGGCACCGGCAAGTCGACGGCGCTGCGCGCGCTCGCGGCCGCGCTGGGCGACCTCAGCGGGTTCCAGCTCCTCGACGGGCCGGGCGAGCCGCTCGACCCCCAGCGGCACATCGTCGTCACCGCGCGCACCTGGGACCAGGTGCCGCCGTTCATCAGGGACAGCCTCGCGCTCGGCATCGAGCTGCGCCTGGACGACCCGGCCACGTCGTTGGTCAGCGCCCACAGCGCGGCGCACGTGCCGCACCGGCCCGGCCTCGGCCTGTCGGTGCGCGACAAGACAGCCGTGCGGATCGCGCTCCCGTGAACCGGGTCCACCGCATCGGCCGCGGCTCCCCGTCCGGCGAGGTCGCGGTCTCGTTCGACCCCGCCGACCAGCGCCGCTGCCGGAACCTGCTGGCGTGGTTCGAACGCGGCGCTGAACCCGGCGCGACACTGCTGGTCGACGACTGGCGGCTCTGCGCCGGCAGCGACCCCGGTCTCGCCCAGTCGATCAGGTGGATCACCTCGACGCACGACACCGAGGTGGTCATCACCGCCGGTGCGCCGAACGACGTCCCGGAGCACCTGCGGTCGTTCGTGCGCTTGGGCTTCCTCGCGCTGCACGGCCTGAGCGGCTTCACCAAGGCCACCGCGTGGAAGGGCGACTGGTCGAGCGTCCCGGTCGGCGCCGGCCCGCGGGGCGACCGCGCCGTCGTCGAGCTCACCCACCTCGCCGACGGGCGCTGGCGGACGGGTTCGCACCTCCACACGACCACCCCGGAGACCTTCCGCAGCCTGGTGCTGGGCCTGATGACCACGCACTCGCCCAAGCTGTTCCAAGCGGTCCTCGTCGACGCGCACGACTCGGCCGCGTTCGCCGGCCTGGCTTCGGCGCCGCACGTCCGCGCTCACCACCGGGGCGTGGCGACGGATCCGGCGCTGGCCGAGCAGATCAGCGAGATGCTGCTGGCCGAGTCGCAACGCCGCCTCGACGTCGTCGGCATCACGTGGACGGTGTTCGACCACCGCGGCTTCGACCAGGTGCTCCCGCAGCTGCTGGTCTGCGTCACCGGCCTGGAGGAGATCCTCGCCGCGCACCCCGGTTTCGCCGCCACCCTGGCGGGGGTCGCCGAGGACGCGGGCAAGTCCGGCATGCAGCTCCTGCTCGACGCCCCGCACGACCTCGCGCCCCACCGGGTTCCGGACTGCACCGTGCCCGCGGACCTCGACGACGTGGCCGCCGCGTTGCCCGAGCTGATGCGGCGACCGGAGCCCGTTCCCGGTTTCCTGGCGCTGCACGGGGTTCCCGACGGCTTCGACCGGCAGCGGACCTGGCGGCTGCGACCGGTCCGCGAGCAGTTCCGCGTCGCCGCCGGCACGGACGAGCACGGCCAGCCGGTCGGGATCGACATCAAGTCGAGCAGCCTCCAGGACGGCATGGGACCGCACGGCGAGGTGCTCGGACCCGCCGGCCGCCGGGCAGAGCTCCACCGCGCGGTGCTGCTCGGCCAGATGCTGTGGCACTCACCGGACGACCTCCAGCTCGTGCTCGTCGACTTCCACGGCACCGGCGCGTTCCCGGGGCTGGACAACGCACCGCACGTGCACGGGTCGTACCGCGGCATGAGCCCCGCGATCGCCGGCCGGGTCGCCGAGGCGCTGCGCGGCGAGCACGAGCGGCGCACCGGGATCCTCGCGGCCGGTCACCACCGGACCACCTGGGACTACCGCGAAGCGCGCTCCCGGGGCGCCCCGCTCGACCCGTTGCCCGAACTGCTCGTCTGCGTCGACGGCGTGCGCGGCCTGCTCGAAGCCCATCCGGAGTTCGTCGACGTCCTGACGACGTTCGGACGGGAGGGACGCACCTACGGCCAGCACCTGCTGCTGTCCGACACGGCACCGGCCGGCGAACTGCGCGAGTTCGTCCGGTATGGATTCGAGCTCACCGCGGGAGGCTGGGTCCGGCGCATCGGCAGATCGGTCGAAAACCTCGCGCTGCCACCGGATCTCGGCGAGGTGGCGCGGTCGCTGCCGCGCGCGATGCAGAAGGTCGAGCCCCTCCACGACCAGTTGCTGCCACCGCCGCTGCACGAGTGGCCCTCGCTGACGCTCGACGAGCTGGGCTCCATCTCACCGGAGCACCGCGCGGTGCCTCTCGGGATGCGCGACGTCCCGTTCGAGCACCGGGTCGAGGTGTTCTTCGCCGCCTTCGGCGAGGGCGGGCACGGCGCGATCGTCGGCAAACCGGGCTCCGGCCGCACGACGGCGCTGCGGACCCTGACCGAGTCGATCACCAGGACCTTCGGCTCCACCACCGGTTTCCACCTGGCGGACGGCCCGCTGTACGGCCGCCCCGACGCCCGGCACGTCGTCGTGACCGCCTCCACGTGGGCGGAGGTGCCCGAGTTCATCCGGGACGACCTGGCGTGGGGCGTCGAGCTCAAGCTCGCGGACCCGTCCTGGTCGATCGTGGACGCACGCCGGCAGGCGCACCTCCCCGACCGACCGGGAACGGGCCTCTGCACTTACTTCAAGCAGCAGGTGCGGATCGCCACCTCATGAGCGGCGCAGCCTCCGTTGCGCGTCGTAGAGGTTGCGCGGTGCCACGTCGGTCGTGCCGTAGAGCTCCAGCCGGGAGTTCAACGGCCCGGTGAAGTCCGGCTTGTCGATCTGGCCGAAGTCGCGCACCTCGGAGATCGCGACGGTGGCGCTGCACGGGGCGACCTCGTCGATGCGGACGTTGCCGGCCCGCTGGTTCGTGACGGTGACGTTCCAGTGCGCGAAACGGGCGCCGTACAACGGGCCCGCGTTGGCGCTGCCGCCGTGCGCGCCGACGTTGTTGATGGTGATCTCGGTGCGGACGTTGCCGAACGGCAGACCGCGGTGGGTGTCGAAGACGTCGTGGTCCATGCGGCCGCGCGTCCAGACGTTGCCGCAGGACAGGCCTTCCACGTTCAGGCCGTGGTTGCCCGCGCCCGCCTGCGAGGGCTCGGACGGCGCCTCGATGACGAAGCCGTCGGTCAGGTTGTCGTGCGACTGCTCGCGGGTCGCGTAGGCGTGGTGGTGGCCCCGCCCGGAGACCCGCGTGTTCAGCAGCGAGATCCCCTTGGAGGACACCAGGAGGAAGCCGTTGTCGACGTCGTGGACGTGCACGTCGTCGGCCCAGCAGTCCCACGCGCACTGGAACGCCAGCCCGTTGTACCCCTTGTCCTGCAGGTGTTTCGGGGTAGGCACCTTGACCATCTCGATCTTGATGCCCTCGACGCCGGCGCCGGTGATCACGGGGGCCGTCGTGGTCAGGCGGGGCTTCCACTCCGGGCGGACCTCCAGCGGCAACGGCTGCGCGAGCTTCACCCTGTCGCCGCGCACCCACTCGACCCGCACCGGCCACAGGAACGGGAAGTACGACAGCAGCTTGTCCTTGTCGTCCCACCGGTAGGTCGCCGTGCCCGGGATGTCACCGCACATGTGCTTCGGCAACGAGAACTCGGAGTCGTCCAGCCGCAGCAGCACGCGCTGGCCGGCGCGCAGCTCCCGTCCGTTCTCGACAGTCAGCACGAACGAACCCCGTGCCGCGGAACCGGACACCGCGGTCAGCGTCTCCCCGGCCTCCAGCTCGTTGCCCGTCCAGCCCTCGAACGGCCACCGGCGGGCCTTGATCGCGTCGATCAGCGGCCGGTAGCGGTCGCGGTGGCAGACCCACACCAGGCCGCCGGACCAGCTCCACGCCGAGTTCTCCGAGCCGTAGCGGCTGCGGTTGATGCCGACGATCTCCTCCAGCGACCGGGTCGCGTGCAACGTCGTCTTCCCGCTGCCCGCGCCGCGCAGCACCACGTTGTCGTAGCCGATGCGGACGATGTCGTCGATCCGGTAGCGGCCGGGCGGCACGAACACCGTGCCGCCACCGAGACGGCCGGCGAACTCGATCGCCTCGTTGATCGCGGCGGACGCGTCGGCCGAGCCGTCGCGGCGGGCGCCGAAGTGCAGGACGTTGGCCAGCACGGGCCGCCGCGGCGGCCGCTCACCGGTCCGGTGGCCGGCGTAGGCCACGTTCGGGATCTGCGGGTGGTCGTGGGGGTTCGCCACGAACTCCTGCCAGAGCGCGGCGGGGGACGCTGCCGAGGCAGTCCCCGCCGACGCGGGCGTACCGACCAGCGCGGCCCCGGTAGCCAGCAGGAACCGTCGTCTGTCGATGTTCATATCGCCGTCTCCAAGGGGTCTTGGCCACGGCGGCGGTGCTCAGATCAAACCAGACCGGAGCCGTTCGCGGAACGCACCGCTTCGGAGATCAGCTCGTCCACCTGGTGCATCATCCGGCGGGCGTCGGTCGGCGTGAACGTGCTCCACGGCGGCTGACCGTTCGAGGCGCGGCGTTGCTGCAGGTAGCGGCCCTCCTCGGTGTCGAAGAACGCGACCACGCGCTCGGGGCGGCACCGCTTGCCGTACTTGTCGCGGGCGGCGGCGCCGAAGTTCCCGGTGTGCACGAGCCCGGTGAACATCTTCACCAGCGCCTTGGCGTCGTCCTCGCGCAGGCCGACGCCGCGGAAGGCGGCCTCCATCGACTTCGGCGAGCCGTCGGTCTGGGCGATCGCCTTCTCGATGTCCGCGCTGGGCAGCGTCACCGAGAGACCCGTGCCGGCGGGGTGCGCCGGCAGCACGGACAGCACCGCGGAGGCGAGCCCGGAGCCCGCCCACGGCTGGAACGTCAGCCGGTCGTCCCGCAGGGTGGCCAGCGCGCCCCAGTCGCCGTTCGCGACGGCGAGGACGCGCAGGCTCCTGCCCAGCCAGAGGCGGCCGTCCGCCTCCCGCTCCGGCTTGACGAACATGCGCAGGAGCCCCTCCAGCTCGGCGGAGAGCCCGCGCGAGTTGCCCAGCCGGCGGTGGTCCAACTGCCGGTAGACGCGGTTCTCGAGTGCCATGCGCTCGTCGCGCGTCTTACCGGGCGAGGGAACCTTCAGCACGAGCGGCATGGGACCGGCGTCCAACCGCTCCCACACCACGTCGAACTCCTCGGCGGACAGGGTGATCGGCTCCCTCTCCGCCGGACCGCCGAACAGGCTCATTCACGTGCTCACTCGGAGAAGCCGCCGATGACCGGCGGCGCGACCATGCGCTCGTCGCCGAACACGTCGTCGGTCTCGACCAGGTAGTCGGCCGCCTTGTGCTCGATGTCGTCCTCGCCCTCGCCCTTGCGGCCGTGGGCGCCACCGGCACCCATGCCGGCACCCGCGGCACCGGCCTTGCCGGCGCCCGCGCCCGCGCCTCCGGCCATGCCGCCGCGCAGCGCGTCGGGACCGGAGCCCAGGCCGGACATGCCGGGCAGGCCGCCGGGCTTCATCCCCGAGCCCTGGCCGGACGTGCCGAGCGAGCCGGACATCGGTCCGAAGGCCTTGCCGCCGGGGGCACCCGGCTGACCGCCGCGAGCGCCACCGGAGCCGGGGCCGCCACCGGAACCGCCACCGGGCCCGCTCGTGGTGGGCCGGGTGAAGACCGGGCCGCCGGGCGGCATCGGCGCCGGGGTGGGCGTCGGGGCCGGGATCGGCTGCGGGAGGTTCGTCGGCGGCGTGTGGACCGGCGGCGTCGACGGGGGCTGCGTCCACGACGTGTGCGTGGTGTCGGTGGGCGGCGTCCAGGTCGAGAAGGACGGCGGGGGCGTCGTCTGGGCCGGCGGCGGCGTCCACGACGGGTTCGTCGTGCCGGTGTTGCCGGTGTTGCCCGCGTTGCCGGACGGCGTGTACCCGGTGGGTGAGTGGGACCCGGGGCCCGCGCTGCCGGTGCCCGTGCCGGCGGGCGGCGGCGTGTCGATCACGACCTGCGGCGGCGTCGGGAACTCACCGAGCGTCGAGGAGTTCCAGCGGCTGTCGGACTGGTAGTCCTCCATGACCTTGACGGCCTGGGCGGCGGCGTTGTCCGCCGCGGCCTCCTGCCGCTCGTGGTCCATCTGCTGGCCCACGACGTGCGCCATGCCGACCGGACCGGTCAGCGCGCCGACCGCCATGTCCATCATGCCGGGCTTCTCGGTCGTGACCGGGACGACCTCGGGCATCTTCTTGCGCGCCTCGGCGACGAACTCGCCCTGCAGGCGCGCGGAGCTCTCCATCGTGGTCGCGCCGGACTCGGCGAAACCGGCCCACTCGGCCAGCGGCGACAACGCGCCCTGCGCGGTGTCGGAGGCGTCGGACTCCCAGTCCGCGCCCATCTTCGCGAGGCCCTCGTGCAGGTCGCCGTCGATCTGGGCGAGCGTCGCGGCGATCTGCTTCCAGCCCTGCTCCACCGGGATGGAGGCGGCGACGCCGGGACCGGAGTTGATCATCTTGTACAGCTCGGGGTGCGCGTACCCCTGGAAGCGGTGCTCGGTCATCGGTCAGGCCCCCTCTCAGTCCTGGTCCCGCAGGTGCTTGCCCCACATGGCCGCGTTGTCGCCCTCGACCTGGCGGTACTGCTCCTCGACCAGCTTCAGCTGGTCGATCACGCCGACGAGCTGGGCGCGGTAGAACTTGAGCGCCGCGAGCGCCTTCTCCGAGGTCTGCTCGTTGAACGCCTTCGACGTCTCGCTGCTGATCGGGTCGCCAGCCCACGGCCTCGTCGGCAGGTCGTGCACAGCCGGCTGGATCTTGGCGTCGAACTCGTCGAGCGCGCGCTGGAACGCGGCACGGGCCTGCGGGATCGCGTGTGGCTCGACCCTCAGCTTCCGCTGCCCGAACTCCGGCGGCAACGAAGTGCTGCCCCCACCGTCCGCGATGTGCACGGCACACCCTCCTCAGTACGGCCCCCCGGTGTTGGGCCGCGTGTGCTTGTGGAACGACTCTAACTCTGATGCATGACGCGGGTGACCGGTTCCCGGTGAAGGGGAGTAGTTCTGCTCATCCGTCACCCGGCCGCGAGGACACCGCCCACGGCGTCCGCGAGCTTCTGCGCCACGGCGCACGCCCCGTCCACTGTGGCCTTGTCCTCCCCGAAGCCGCCGACCGCGGTCACCAGCAACAACTGCCCGTCATGGGCGTCGACGTAAACATCGCAGGCCGGACCGGCCCCGGTGGACTCGCGCCCGTCGACGTACGCCGGGTAGCCCGCGGCCTGCCGTGCGGTGAGCTCGGTCTCGCCGACCGTCTGCTTGAGCCGGTCGACGCCACCGTTGAGCAGCGTGTAGATCGACGAGGAGTACGTGCGGTCCTCGTAGTTGTTGCCGCACGTCTTGCTGCCTTCGCCGTACTCGGCCCGCGGCTCGCGCGGCGCCACGAGCCGGATGCCGAGGGCGGTCTTCACCTCGGGCGTGATCAGCGCGCACGGGTCGAGGGCGGCGAGGTCGACGGCCTTCGGGCGGTCCACCGGGGCGGACCCGGTGGAGGTCCCGGTCGCCGGCGCCTGGCTCGACCTCCCACCCGCGGAGGGTGCTCCCCGCTCCGTCGAAGAACACCCGGTCAGGACCGCTGCCAGCAGGAACGGGACGGCAAGTCGACGCATGCCGGCCAACGTACCGGGTCGCCGCGCGCGAAAGGCCGCGACCGCCGGGCTATTGGGCGGTTCCGCGCCAGCCGGTTCCGCGCCAGCCGGTTCCGCGCCAGCCGGTTCCGCGCCAGCCGGTTCCGCGTCAGCCGAGGTAGCGCCGCACCACCACGGCGGGGCGCTCGACCGGCGTTCCGCGGTCGAGCGACCACGCCAGGCGCACGTACTGCGCGTGGGTCCAGGCGAGCGGGGTGGCCGAGGTGGTCCCCCGGCCGTTCCACACCTGCTCCGGCAGCATGAGACCGCTGTTCGCGGTCGCGGCGATCTCGCGCAGGCGCTGGGCGGCACTCGCCCTGTCGCCCGCCAGCAGCTCGTACTCACCGCGCTCACCGCTGAGCAACGGCCAGAGCCTCCCGTACGTGCGGGTCGGCGTCGGCCAATTGATGTTCCACGGCCTGCCGTCCGCCGTCTCGCCGTACCCGTCCTGCGTGAACCGGTGCCAATAGCCCTGCTCCTTGAGCTGCCGGTCCACGACCCGCACGGTGTTGCGGACGACCGGGTCGTCGGCGCGCTTCACGCCGAGCCGCACCAGCTCCAGGAAGCTCGGGTCGACCACGGCCCGCTGGTCGATGTCCGTGGGGTTGTTGTCGCCCAGGTTGTACCTCGTGCCCTGGTCCGGTTTCCCGTCCTTGGTGACTCGCAGGTAGTACGGCTTGGGCTCGTACGGCCCGGTCCGCGTCGCGGTCCAGCCCTCCACCTGCCGCTGCCACGCGTCGGCGGCGGCGAGGTAGCGGTCGGCGTTCTCCCCGTTGCGCTGCACCAGGTCCGCGAAGCACACGAGACCGGCGACGACCGAGGCGATCGTCGCGGGCGAGTAGCCGTCCTGGTTCTCCCACCGCTCCTGCTCGCTGAACGGCGCGTTCGGGTAGCTGAGCAGGAAGTCGGCCGAGCGGCGCAGAGCGTCCACAGTGGACTTGTCACGCTGGTCCAGGTGCCAGGCGAGCAGGAGCGGCGCCGCGGTCTGGTCGAGCTGCACCTTGGTCCACACCGGCGTGCCGTCGACGCGGGTGTTCTGCGGCAGGTGCCCGTCCGGCTGCTGCTGCTCGCGCAGCATGAAGTCCAGCGACCGCTGGGCGAACGCGCGGTCGCCGGCGGCGATCATGGCCGTGGACACGTGGTAGAGGTCCCGCGGCCACACCAGTGCGTACGGGCCGAGCTCCGGCGCCAGCTCGCGGTCGAACCCGAAGGCCCACGGGAAGCTCGGTGACGCGATCGACGCGCCGGCGTTGGCCTTGTCCTCGGTCGCCGCCAGGACCATCACGGACATGTCGTAGAGCCGCCGGTCCGCGGACTTCGGCCACTTCAGGCCGTCCAGGTAGGTGTGCCAGCCCCGCGCGTACTCCCGTGCCACCACGTCGAAACCGCGGTCCAGCGCGGCTTGCGCGACACCCTCGCCGAACCCGACCGCGAACGTGCCGTGTGCGCGTCGCACCGGTTCGGTGGGCAACGTGCTCGCGAGCGAACTGCCGCCCTTCATCGGCACGTGGTCGATGGACAACCGGACCGGGCGCTGAGCCGTGAGCCGCACGTCGGCGAGCACGGCCGCGCGCAGCGGATCGGTCACGTAGGTGATCTCGGCCCGCCACCCGTCGCCGCGCAGGTGCTGCCGGAACGTGAGCGACCGGTCGTCGGCGGGCTCGGTGCGCGCCTGACCGGGCTTGCCGTCGACCAGCAGCCGCGTCTCCCGGGTCGCGGGTGTGCTGAGGTCGGGGTGGAAGATCTCGGAGAGCCCCTGGTGGCCCAGGGTGAACCAGACGGGGCTCGCCGCGGACCGGGCCGTGCCGAACGCCTGCTTGTCGGCGGGCAGCGGGACGACGTCGGCGGCGGCGCGAACGACCGGGGTCATCATCAGCAGCAGGAGCACGACCAGCGCCAAGGGCTTCATGCCACTGGGAGTTCCCCGGGCTAGAGATCACCACGCAGCAGGCTGTCGACGTTCTCCGGCGGACCGGGCCGCGCGAAGAACCAGCCCTGGCCGGTGTCGCAGCCCAGCCGCAGCAGCCTGGCGGCCTGCGCCGGCGTCTCCACGCCCTCGGCCGTGACGCCCAACGACAACGCGTGCGCGAGCTGCACCAGCGTCGCGACGATCTGCGAGTCGACCGGGTCCTCCTCGTTCTCGGCGCGCAGGCCCTCCATGAACGAGCCGGCGATCTTCAGCTCGTGCACGGGCAGGTGCTTGAGGTACGCGAGGTTCGAGTAGCCGGTGCCGAAGTCGTCGATCGCGATGCGCACCCCCATGTCGCACAACGCCCGCAGCGCCTCCAGCGGCTCGTCGGCGGTGCCCATGATCGCCGACTCGGTCAGCTCCAGCTGCAGGTGGTGCGGCGGCAGCGCGCACTCGTCGAGGATCCGCTTCACGTCGCGCACCAGCTCGGGGTCGCGGGACTGCCGCACGGCCAGGTTCACCGACACGAACGGCGCCGCGTCGCCGAACTCGACCAGCCAGCGCCGCGCCTCCTCGCACGCCTTGCGCAGCACCCACCGTCCCAAAGGGACGATCAGGCCGGTCTCCTCGGCCAGCTCGATGAACCGGTCCGGCGCGAGCCGCCCGAACTCCGGGTGCTGCCAGCGCACCAACGCCTCGACGCCGGTGACCTTCGAGTCCGCCAAGCGGACCAGCGGCTGGTACTCGACGTAGAACTCGCCGCGCTCCAACGCGCGGGGCATCGTCGCCGACAGCGTGAACCGGGCGACCTCGCGGGCGTTGCGCTCCGGGTCGTACAACGCCCAGCGCGCCTTGCCGTCCGCCTTCGCCCAGTACAGCGTGATGTCGGCGTCGCGCATGAGGTCCGCCGACGTCGTGCCGGACAGCTGCCGCTCGACGATGCCGATGGAGGCGGAGATCGACAGCTCGTGGCCCGCGATGCGGATCGGCGCCTCCAGCTCGGTGAGCACCCGGTCCGCCACGTCGACGATGTCCTGCTCGCCGGACGAGCCCTCGACCAGGATCACGAACTCGTCGCCGCCCATGCGCGCGACGAGCTTGCCCTGGCCGGACACCGAGTGGTCGAGCCGGCGGCCGACCTCGACGAGGAGCTGGTCCCCGGTGTCGTGGCCGAGCGAGTCGTTGATGACCTTGAAGCCGTCCAGGTCGAGGTAGCACAGGCCGGCCCGGACGTGCTTGGCGCGGTTGTTGAACACGCGCGCGAGCCGTTCCAGGAACAGCGCCCGGTTCGGCAGCCCGGTCAGCGGGTCGTGCAAGGCCTGGTAGCGCAGCCGGTTCTGCAGCAGGTGCCGGTCCGTGACGTCCTCGATCATCGCGACCTGGTACTGCGGCTCGCCGTGGTCGTCGCGGACCAGCGACAGCGTCAGGTGCGTCCAGACCTGCTCGCCGTCGGCCCGGTGGAACCGCTTCTCGGCCCGGTAGTGGTCGCACTCGCCCGCGATGAGCTGGTCGTAGAGCCGCCAGACGCTGCCCGCGTCCTCGGGGTGCATGAGGTCGCGCACGTTGTACTGGCGCATCTCCTCCACGCTGAACCCCAGCATGTCCTGCAAGGCCTGGTTGACGTCCAGGATCCGGCCGTCGATGTCGGCGATGCCGATGCCGATCGCGGCCTCGGTGAACATCGCGCGGAAGCGGGCCTCCGAGGCCCGCAGCATCGCTTCCGCCTGGTCGCGGGCGTCCAGCACGGCCGCGCGGATGGCCTCCTGCTCGGCGAGCGTGCGTTCGCGCAGCGCACGGGCGTACCCGGCGGACAGCGCGCCCTGCAGAGCGGCGAGGCGGGACCGGAGGCGCTCGTCCCCCGCCACGCCCAGCTCGGCGAGCAGGTCGTCGCCGAGGAGCTGGATCGTGCGGCCGAGCGTGTCGGTGCCGGTGAAGTGGGCGTCGACCAGCCGGGAGCCGATCTCGTAGCCGGGGGCCGTGCGGAACGGGCTCGCGAACAGCGCCTCGACGAGCAGCTCGGTGAGGTTCTGCAGGTGCCGGGCGACCTCGGCGCGGGTCATCGGGACGTAGCTCGATCCGATGACCGCCGTGGCCCAGCTCCGCGCGAACGACTCGGCGCCGGCCAGCACGGCCGGATCCGCGGGAGAGCGGTCGTCGCTCACCCTGTCGTCAACCCGTTCGGTCATCTGCTCGGCCTCAACGCCACGAACGCGCAGCATACGGCCGGTCGCGGTGCGCAGTCACCCCTACGCCTTCCGGCCTACCGCGGCGAAGCCGGGGAACGACCGTCCGGCCTCCTCGACGTCGTCCACCGACTCCGGGCGCCAGGCGGGCACGCGTGCCACCCCTGGCTCGACCAGCTCGAAGCCGTCGAACAGGCGGGTGAACTCGGCCCTGTTGCGGAACGTCATGCGCGTGACGCCGCGGTCGTAGATCTTGCGGGCCTCGACCGAGGCCGTGGACTCCACGTCCGACTCGTCGTAACCGGCGTGCGAGAGCGCGAGGAAGCTGCCGGGAGCGAGCCGGTCGCGGTAGCCGGCGATCACTCCCCGCGGGTCTTCCTCGTCCGACACGAAGTGCAGGAGCGCGATCATGAGCACGCCGACCGGCTCGTCGAAGTCGAGCTGCTCGCCGACCTCGGCGGAGCCGAGCACGCGCCGCCAGTCGCGGACGTCCGCCTGCAGCACGCTCACCTGGTCGTTGCCGCCGAGCAGCGAGCGGCTGTGCGCGACGGCGACCGGGTCGATGTCGACGTAGACGACCCTGGCGCCGGGGTCGGCGGCCTGCGCGATCTCGTGCACGTTGCCGACGGTCGGGATGCCGGAGCCGAGGTCGAGGAACTGCCGGACGCCCTGGCCGAGCAGGTGGCGGACGGCCCTGCGCAGGAACGCGCGGTGGTTGAGCACCACCCCGCGGATCTCGGGCATGGTCTCCAGGGTCTTCTCCGCGACCGCGCGATCGGCGGCGAAGTTGTGCGCGCCGCCCAGCCAGTAGTCGTACACCCGCGCGACGCTCGGACGTTCCAGGTCGATGTCCCCCGGTGCCCAGTTCGGCCGCTCCACCACTCACCCCACCCGCGTTCGGACCAGTTCCGGCCCATCATGCACCCGCCGCTTGGCAGAATGCCGATCTCGTGAGGAAAAGTTTGCTGCTGTCGACCATTCTCGCGTCCATCGGCGCGTTTGCGCTGGTCGGCGGTGTGCTGCTGCTCGTGGACCCCGGTGCGCCCAAGCACGAGGCGATCAAGACCGGTGGTCTCGCGGGCGGTGCGATCGTCGCGCTCTACGCCTTGTGGCTGAACGACCGGCGGCGCAAGGTCGAGGAGGCGCGCCAGGAGCTCGAGAGCCAGCGCATCGAGCACGACAGGTCCCGCGTGGCCGACGAGCGGTTCGCGCGCGCCGTGGAGCTGCTCGGCCACGAGGCCGCCCAGGTGCGGGTGGGCGCGATGCACGCGCTCGCCGGCCTCGCGAAGTCCAGGCCCGAGTACGCGCAGACCGTGCTCGACATCCTCTGCGCCTACCTGCGCCGCCCGTACAAGAAGACCAAGAACGACCCCGAGGAGATCGAGCTGGAGGTCCGGCTCACCTCCCAGCGGCTCATCGAGGACCTGCTGCCGCGCGTGGGCGAGGAGAACGCGCCCCGCTACGACCTCAACCTCACCAAGGCCCACCTGGAGTTCATGGACCTGTCGTACCGGCAGGTCGGCGACCTCTACATGCGGGTGGCCCGCTTCGAGGACTCCAACTCGTTCCACCACATGCTCGTCCACGGCCACCTCTACGTCACCGAGGCCGAGTCGAACGGCCGCTTCTACCTGCACCACACCGAGATCCGCGGCAAGGCGTGGTTCAGCCGGTTCCGCTCGCGCGGCCTCGCCGTGTTCACCGAGACCGAGTTCGGCGGCCCGACCAAGTTCGAGAACTCGCAGTGGGCCGATGTGAAGGCGGACGGCTGTACGTTCGCGGTGGAGCCCGTCCTGCCGGAAGCCTGGAGGTCCTGACGTGAGGTGGCTGTTCGCGGTGGTCTGCGCCGCCGTGGTCACCGCGGGAACCGCGGTCCTGCTCTGGGCGGTCAAGGCGCCGGCGGTGGAGATCGTGAAGACGGCCGGTGTCGCGGGCGGTGCCGTCGTCGCGCTCTACGCGTTGTGGCTCAACGACCGCAAACACGAGCTGGAGAGCGTGAAGGTCGCCGACGAGCGGTTCGCGCGCTCGGTGGAGATGCTGGGCAACGAGGCCGACCAGGTCCGCGTGGGCGCGATGCATTCGCTGGTGTGGCTGGCGAACTCCACGTCGCGCTACAAGCAGACGGTCCTCGACGTCCTGTGCGCGTACCTGCGCCGCCCCTTCCACCACCCGGCCTGGGACGAGAACGGCGCCGACCCCGACACGGTGTTCCTGAAGGAGCTCGACCCGGAGGTGCAGCAGGAGCAGCAGGTCCGGCGCACCGCGCAACGGCTGATCCGCGACCTGCTCTCGTGGGGCGACAAGAAGAAGGAGTACTTCGACCTCGACCTGACCGGCGCGGCGCTCGAGTACTTCTGGCTCGACGGCAGGCGGGTCAACAGGTTCACCGCCCGCCGGGCCCAGTTCTACGGCATCACCACGCTGCCCCGCATGCGGATCCTCAAGCCGACGCTGTTCTCCGGCGCCACCTTCCACGGGCGGTTGAACCTCGCGGAGACGAAGTTCGAGGGCGGGGTCGCGTTCACCGAGGTGACGTTCCTCCGCGAGGTCGAGCTCGGTGGCGCGACCGTCGGCACGTTCCTCGCGCTCACCGATCCACCACCGCCGCGGCAGACCGGCGAGCTGGAGGTGCTGCCGGGCACGGCGATGCGGACCGCGCACGAGGGCTGGGCGCTAGCCGGCGACCCGAAGCCTGCCCGCCCGCGCCTCGAAGACCATGTCGAGCAGGACTCCGGCGGCGGCACCGGGCGCGGCGCCGGTGACGACGACCGTTTCCGCGAGGGGGACGTCTACCTCGCAGTCGAGGACGCGGAAGTGAACCCGATCGGATTTGACCTGAAAGGACTGGGGGACGAGGGCGACACCGAGCCCGAAGGCGACGAAGTCAAGAAGTGAGTGCACGTCGTTGACCTCGACGGCGACGTGCCGCTCGACGCCGGCGGCGGCGAGCACCCGGTCGGCCTCGTCCCGCGTGCCCCAGTCGGCGTTGAAGTCGACGAACGGCTGCCCGGCCAGTTCGGCCACCGCCACGGACTCCCTGGCGGCGAACGGGCTCCCCGGCGCGCACGCGAGCACCAGCGGCTCACTGGCGAGGCTCCGCACCCGCAGGTCGTCGGCGATCTTCGGCTGCCGCGTGACGAACGCGAGGTCGAGCCGTCCCGCGCGGACCTCCTCGACCAGGTCGGCGTTGCCGGACTGGCGCATCCTGATCTCCACGCCGGGGTGCAGCTCGTGGAACCGCGCCAGCACCGCGGGCAGGTGCACGACGTGCAGGCACTGCAGGCTGCCGACGGACAACGTGCCGCGCAGCAGCCCCTGCACCGCCGCGACCGCGGCCTTGGCGCAGGAGACGCTGTGCAGGGCCCTGCGGGCTTCCGGCAACAGCGCCAGGCCGGCCTGCGTCAGCTCGACCTGCCGGGTGGTGCGCAGGAACAGCGGCGCGCCGAGCTCCACCTCCAGCGCGCGGATCGACGCCGAGAGACCCGACTGGGCGACGTGCATGCGCTTGGCGGCCCTCGTGAAGTGGCACTCCTCGGCCACCGCGAGGAAGTACTCGAGCTGTCTCAGTTCCACGATTCATCACCCGTGATGCTCAATGAGATCACTTCTCTGCGTTGGACAGCTTAATCAGGAGGGGCCAGAGTGGGAGGCATGCAGAAGCGCCGTATCGGAGAAGTGGAAGTCAGTGCCATCGGCCTGGGCGGCATGCCCATCTCCGTGCAGGGGAGGCCGGACCGCGCCCAGGCGATCGAGACCATCCACGCCGCGCTGGACGCGGGCGTGACGTTCATCGACACCGCCGACGCCTACTCGCTCGACGACACCGACTTCGGCCACAACGAGGAGCTGATCGCCGAGGGCCTGAGGGGTCGCCGGGAAGAGGTGTTCGTGGCCACCAAGGGCGGCCACACGCGCGAGCCGGGTGGCGGCTGGGCCCTCGACGGCCGGCCGGAGTACCTGCGCAAGGCGGTCGACGGGTCGCTGCGGCGGCTCGGCGTCGAGCAGATCTTCCTGTACCAGTTCCACCGGCCGGACCCGAGGACGCCGATCACCGAGTCGGTCGGCGTGCTGAAGGAGCTGCTGGACAACGGCAAGATCCGCTACGCCGGCGTCTCGAACTTCAACCCGGACGAGATCGTGCAGGCCAACGAGGTCCTGGGCGGCCGGCTCGCGGCCGTGCAGAACCAGTTCTCACCGCTGTTCCGGTCGAGCGAGCCCGAGCTGGAGCTGTGCGCGAAGCTCGGCATCGCGTTCCTGCCGTGGAGCCCGTTCGGCGGCATCGGCAAGGCGGGGGCGTTGAGCGGCCCGTTCAAGGAGGTCGGCGACGCCCACGGCGTGAGCCCGCACCAGGTCTGCCTCGCGTGGATGCTGGCGAAGGCCGACGTGGTGATCCCCATCCCGGGTGCGTCCCGGCCCGCGAGCATCCGCGACTCGGCCGCCGCCACCCACCTGGAGCTGACCGAGGACGAGTTGACCCTCCTGGACGGGTGACCCCGGTAGCAGGTTGAGCCGAATGGCCGCACGATCTAGTCCATGCGGACCTTGATCAGCATCGTGGCGATCGTCGCCGGCCTGTCGCCGGCTCCCGCGTCCGCGGCGCCCTTGCCCGAGGGCTCCGCGGACCACTTCGCGGGTTCGGAGATCCTCAAGCACGAAGGCGGTGGCGTGCCGCGCACAGCGCAGTCGCCACCGACCGACGGCAAAGTGCCCGGCATGGACGTGAGCAGCCACCAGGGCGACGTCGACTGGAAGTTCGCCTGGGACAAGGGCGCCCGGTTCTCCTACGTCAAAGCGACCGAGGGCACCCACTACCGGAACCCGAAGTTCGCCCAGCAGTACAACGGCTCCCACGACGTCGGCATGATCCGCGGCGCGTACCACTTCGCCCTGCCGGACCGGTCCGACGGCGTCGCGCAGGCGAACTTCTTCGTCGACAACGGCGGTGTCTGGAGGCCGGACGGCAAGACCCTGCCGCCCGCGCTGGACGTGGAGTACAACCCGTACGGCGAGAGCTGCTACAACCTGAACCAGGCGGCGATGACCACGTGGGTGAAGGCGTTCAGCGACACGGTGTTCGCCCGCACCAAGCGGCACCCGGTGATCTACACGTCCACGAACTGGTGGAACAAGTGCGTCGGCGGCTCGGTGAAGTTCGGCGCGAACAACCCGTTGTGGATCGCGCACTACAGCTCGACGCTCGGCCCGCTGCCGGTCGGGTTCGACTTCCACACGATCTGGCAGTGGCAGGCGGCCGGGGTCTTCCCCGGTGACCAGAACCTGTTCAACGGCAGGTTCGAGCAGCTCCAGCGCATAGCCAGCAGCTAACCCCGGCTTCGGGAACGCGGGGGCCCCGCGTTCCCCAGGAGGAAACGCAGGGCCCCCGCGTTACGTGAAAATCAGTCGAACAGCGCGGGGAGGGTGCCTTCCCAGGCCTCGCGGAGCTCGTCGAGCGGGAGCTGACCGAGGTTCTGGATCTCCAGGGCGTTCGACTCCGGGTCGACGACACCGACCTTGCGCCACGGCAGAGCGCGCGCGGTGCACATGTCGGTGAAGCGCTGCTCCTCGGTGCGCGGCACGGCGACCAGCACGCGGCCGGCCGACTCGCTGAACAGCTCGGTGAACAGGTCACCGTCGAGGAACACCCGCGCGCCCGTCTCACCGATCAGGCAGGTCTCGACCAGCGCCTGGGCCAGGCCGCCCTCGGCGAGGTCGTGCGCGGCGGAGACCATGCCGTCGCGGGAGCCCGCGACGAGGACCTCGCCGAGCAGCTTCTCGCGCTTCAGGTCGGCCTTCGGCGGCAGACCGCCGAGGTGGCCGTGGACGACGTGCGCCCACTCCGACCCGCCGAACTCGTCCTTCGTCTCGCCGAGCAGCAGCAGCGTCTCGCCGGCCTCGGCCCCGATCCCGGTGGGGATGCGGCGCCGCACGTCGTCGATCACGCCCAGCACGCCCACGACCGGCGTCGGCAGGATCGCCGTGGAACCGGTCTGGTTGTAGAAGCTCACGTTGCCGCCCGTCACCGGGATGCCGAGCTCCGCGCAGCCGTCCGCGAGGCCCTTCACGGCCTGCTCGAACTGCCACATGACCCCGGGGTCCTCCGGCGAGCCGAAGTTGAGGCAGTTCGTGACGGCGACCGGCGTGGCGCCGGTGGCCGCGACGTTGCGGTAGGCCTCGGCCAGCGCGAGCTTCGCGCCCTCGTACGGGTCGAGCTTGGTGTAGCGGCCGTTGCAGTCCGTCGAGAGAGCGACACCGCGGTGCGTCTCCTCGTCGATCTGGATCATGCCGCCGTCGCTCGGCTGCGCCAGGACGGTGTTGCCGCGGACGTACCGGTCGTACTGCTGCGTGACCCACCGCTTGGAGGCCAGGTTGGGGCTGGCAGCCTGGGTCTTGACGAGTTCCAGCAGCTCGTCACCGGCAGGCCTGGGCAGGCTGTCCGGCGTGTTCGCCTGCAGCTCGTCCTGGTCCGCCGGGCGCTCGATCGGCCGGTGGTAGACGGGGCCCTCGTGGGCGACGGTGCGCGGCGGCACGTCGACGACGACCTCGTCGTGGTAGGTGATGACCAGGCGGTCGCCGTCCGTCACCTCACCGATCTCGGTGGCGATGACGTCCCACTTCCGGCACACCTCCATGAACGCCTCGACGTTCGCGGGCTCGACGACCGCGCACATGCGTTCCTGGGACTCGCTGGAGAGGATCTCCGCGGGGGTCATGCCCGTGGCGCGCAGCGGCACCCGCTCCAGCCAGACGTGCATGCCGCCGTCACCGGCGGAGGCGAGCTCGCTGGTCGCGCAGGACAGGCCCGCGCCGCCGAGGTCCTGGATGCCGACGACGATGCCCTTCTCGAAGAGCTCGAGCGAGCACTCGATCAGCACCTTCTCGGTGAACGGGTCGCCGACCTGCACGCTCGGCAGCTTCTTGCGCTTGCCGGCGGTGTCGTCGAACGTCTCGCTCGCCAGGACGCTCACGCCGCCGATGCCGTCGAGGCCGGTGCGCGCGCCGTAGAGGATGACCTTGTTGCCGGCACCGGACGCGTGGGCGAGGTGGAGGTCCTCGACCTTCATCGCACCGACGCACAGGGCGTTGACCAGCGGGTTGCCCTGGTAGGACTCGTCGAACACGACCTCGCCGCCGATGTTCGGCAGGCCCAGGCAGTTGCCGTAGCCGCCGACGCCCGCGACGATGCCGGGCAGCACGCGCTTGGTGTCCGCCGCGTCCGGCTTGCCGAACCGGAGCGGGTCCATGACCGCGAGCGGCCGCGCGCCCATCGCGAGGATGTCGCGGACGATGCCGCCGACACCGGTCGCCGCGCCCTGGTAGGGCTCGACGTACGACGGGTGGTTGTGGCTCTCGACCTTGAACGTGACCGCCCAGCCGTCGCCGATGTCGACGACGCCCGCGTTCTCGCCGATGCCCGCGAGCATCTTGGAGCGCATCTCGTCGGTCGTGGTCTCACCGAAGTACTTCAGGTGCACCTTGGACGACTTGTAGGAGCAGTGCTCGCTCCACATGACCGAGTACATCGCGAGCTCGGCGTCCGTGGGACGGCGGCCGAGGATCTCCTTGATGCGCGCGTACTCGTCGTCCTTCAGGCCCAGCTCCTTGTAGGGCTGCTCCTGGTCCGGCGTGCTCTCGGCGTTCTTGACGGTGTCGATCATGCCTTCACCACCGAGTCGAGCAGGGACAGGAACATCCCGAGACCGTCGTCGGTGGGACCGGTGAGCGCGTCGATGGCGTGCTCGGGGTGCGGCATGAGGCCCACGACGTTGCCCCTGGCGTTGGTGATGCCCGCGATGTTGTTGCGGCTGCCGTTGGGGTTCTCGCCGACGTACCGGAAGACGACCCGGCCCTCGCCCTCGAGCTCCCGCAGCGTCTCCTCGTTCGCCTGGTAGCCGCCCTCGCCGGACTTCAGCGGCACGAGGATCTCGGCGCCCGGGTCGTAGCGGGTGGTCCACGCGGTGGTGTTGTTCTCGACCTTCAGCCACTGGTCGCGGCACACGAAGTGCAGCTTGTGGTTGCGGACGAGCGCACCCGGCAGCAGGTGCGCCTCGGCGAGGATCTGGAAGCCGTTGCAGATGCCGAGGACCGGCATCCCCTTGTTCGCGGCCTCGACCACTTCCTGCATGACCGGCGCGAACCGGGCGATTGCACCGCACCGCAGGTAGTCGCCGTAGGAGAACCCACCCGGCACGATGACCGCGTCGACGCCCTTGAGGTCGTGGTCGCCGTGCCACAGCGGCACGGCCTCCCCGTCGGCGTACTTCACGGCCCGCAGCGCGTCGACGTCGTCGAGCGTGCCGGGGAAGGTGATGACACCGACCCTCATGCCTCGACCCTGCGCACGGTCCAGTCCTCGATCACGGGGTTGGCGAGGAAGTTCTCAGCGATCTTGGCGAGCGTGGCGTCGTCGACGTCGTCGGCGACCTCCAGCTCGAAGTGCTTGCCCTGGCGGACGGCGGTGATGCCGTCGAAACCGAGGCGCGGCAGCGCGTTCGCCACCGCCTGGCCTTGCGGGTCGAGAATTTCGGGCTTCGGCATGACGTCGACGACGACTCGGGCCACGACAGACTGCTCCCGGGTTTGAGGGGGCTGGCGGTACTCGGAGAGCCTACCTGACCTGGGTGTTCATCAACTCGACAGGTGTTCGGCGGCACATCTTCACCGGCCCCCACCATCGGGTGAAGCGGCTTGTTCCGGCGGAACTGCTTGCGGATCGTCTGTGCGTCGAAGCGGTCGCGCTGGTCACGCGAGTCGAGGACGAGCCGGTGGGCGTCGACCTTCAGCAGGTCGGTGACGAGGCTCTCGAGGCACGTCTGCCGAGCCGCCTCAACCACAGCCGCGTGTGTACAGCCGCACGGAAACCCGCTCGCCGGCAAGCCGGGAGGCGATCAGCCTGCGCCGGCTCGGTGCCTCCTTCTTGCAGTGCAGTTCGCCTGCATCGGCCGGGTCCGAACGATACTGGAGCGGAACCAGCCGATCGAGCCGTTTCGCTGACAGCGGAGCAGCTGGCAGTCCGGTCCGATCGGACGGATGCTGGGGATCATGAAGATCCTGGTGCTCGGCGGAACCGTGTTCCTCAGCAAGGCGATCACCGCGGAGGCCGTCCGCCGGGGTCACGACGTGGTGTGCGGCGCTCGCGGTGCTTCGGGCGAGGTACCCGAGGGCGCCCGCCTGGTCCCGCTCGACCGGAACAGGCCCGGCGCGTTCGACCAGCTCGCCGGCGAGCGGTTCGACGCGGTCGTCGACGTCTCGAAGTACTCGGTGAACTGGGTGCGGGACGCGTTGGAGGCGTTCGGGCCGACGACACCGCACTGGACGTTCGTGTCCAGCATCTCGGTCTACGCGGACCACGCGACGGGCAGCGACGAGCTCCTGCCGCCGCTCGAGGACGACCCGGCGGAGGAGTTCACGTCCGAGCGGTACGGCAGCGTCAAGGTGGCCAGCGAGAACGCCGTGCGGGAGGCCGTCGCCGGGCGCGAGTTCGTCGTCAGGGCCGGGCTGATCACCGGGCCGGACGACCCGAGCGACCGGTTCGGGTACTGGCCCGCCCGGCTGAGCCGGGGTGGCCGGGTGGTCGTGCCGGACAGCCCCGAGCTGGGGTTCCAGCACATCGACGTGCGCGACCTGGCGCGGTGGATCGTCTTCGCGGCCGAGGAGCGGGTGACGGGCACGTACGACTCGACCGGGCCGGTGATGCCGTTCCAGATGGCCATCGGGGAGATCGCCGGGGCCACCGCGCCGCCCGGGACGCAGCTCGTGCCCGTCGCGGAGAGCGTGCTGCAGCGGCTGGAGGTCAACCCGTGGGCCGGGCCGCGGTCGTTGCCGCTGTGGTTGCCGCGGGAGTGGGCCCGGATGGTCGGGCGCGACGTGAGCAACGCGCTCGCGAACGGGCTGCGGGTCAGGCCGCTGGCCGAGACCGCGCTCGACTCGCTGGAGTACGAGCGCGGCCTCGGGCTGGACCGGCCCCGCAAGGCCGGGCTCACCGCGGCGGAGGAGCAGGAGATCCTTACAGCAGTGAGCTGATCTGCGCGGCCACCAGGTCGATGCGCACGCCCTGGTTCGGGCAGCCGCCGAAGTGGTGCAACCCGATCACCTTGTGCGTGCGCCTCGACAGCACCGGCGAACCGGACGAGCCACCCTCGGTGTCGCACATGTAGCTGATGTCGGACTGCGACGAGCTGCCGTTCACGCGCACCGCGCGCACGACGCAGTAGCCGCCGCCGTTGTTGTCGTCACGCAACGACAGCTTCTTCAGCTTCCCGGCCGGGTGACCGATGACGTACATCTCCTCACCCACGGCCGGAACGCGCGCGTCCAGTTCGAGGTAGCCGAACGAGCTGATGGCCGCGAAGTTGTTCACGGTGAAGAGGGTGTAGTCGAGCGCGGCGTTGGTGCGCAGGACCTGCGCCGCCAGCACCTTCGTCGTCGTCGCCGACGCGGTGCCGCCGCAGGTCGGGCACTGGTAGTTGAACCACACCTCGATGCCGCTGGTGCTGGTGAAGCAGTGGTTGTTGGTCAGCAGGCGGTTGTTGGGGCCGACCCGCCACGCGGTGCACAGCGAGCTGCCGTTGCGCAGCAGCTTCGCGACGGACGCGGTCTTGCCGAACTCGGTCGGGTTGCTGGACTGGTAGCAGACCGCGTCCTTGTAGTCGTTCGTGCCGCAGACGCTCCGCACGGACGGCTGCGCGGACATCTCGGCCTCGGTGTAGCCGCGCGTGATCTTGTCGATCCGGACGCGCGACAGCGGGTTCGTCACCGACACCACGGCCGTCGAGCCGGTGATCGACATGGCCCAGAAGCCGGTCGCGTCGGGAGTCGCCGTCAGGGAGGACTTCAGGTCCCTCGTGTACGCGTACTTCTCGGTGCCGTCAGGGTTCGACACCGTGAGCACGTCACCCGGCAGGAGGCGGAGGTCGGTGAAGTGGATCTTCACGTACCCGGATCCCGGCCGGTCGATCGAGGTCGAGAGGGACTTGCCACCCACGCGGACCGAGAGCGACTCCTCGGTGCCGATCTCCTGCGTCTGCGGCGATTGCGCCTGAGCAGGTGTAGAGGTGGTGGTAGCAGGGACGATGGTCGTCATCGGCAGGGCGAGCGCCAGTGCCGTGAGGAGTTGCAGGGTTTTCCTCATGCTCTTTGATACTTCCGACGTCACCTGACCGTGTCAGCCCGCCAAACGTCGGTAATGGAGGAATCCGTGCAACTCGTCCACTTCGGTCATGCCTGCGTGCTGATCGACACCGGGACCACGCGCGTCCTGATCGATCCCGGCACGTTCTCCAGCGGGTTCGAGGACGTGACGGACCTGGACGCGGTGCTGGTCACGCACCAGCACTTCGACCACGTCGACGCGAAGAGGCTGCCCGCGCTGCTCGCGGCCAACCCGCGGGCGTTGCTGGTCGTCGACGAGGGCACGGCGCCGAGCGTCGTCAACCCGACGGTCGCCCGGCCGGGTGACGTCCTCAAGGTCGGTGACACGACCGTCAAGGTCGTCGGCGGCCGGCACGCGGTCATCCACCAGGACATCCCCGTCATCCCGAACACCGGTTACGTGATCGGTGACGGCGCGTTCTACCACCCCGGCGACGCGCTGTTCGTGCCCGACGAGGACGTCGACGTGCTCGGCCTGCCCGCGGGCGCGCCGTGGATGCGCACCGGCGAGGCCGTCGACTTCATGCGCGCGGTCGAGCCGCGGGTCGCCGTCCCCATCCACGAGGCCGTCCTCGCCATGCCGGAGATGGCCTACCGGCACTTCGAGAACCTGAAGCCGGCGGGAACGCGGGTCAGGCCGCTACCGCGCGGCGAGGAGACGGCAGTTTGACGTAGGTCGTCGGCGCGGCGTCGTGGGCCAGTGCGATGTCCACGGCGTCGAGCACGGCCTGGCGCGCACCGGGCCGGTGCAGGTCGCGGGCGTCCACGGTGATCCGGGTCAGCCCGCCGCGCCGGGCGGACCTGGCCGTCGCGTAGACCAGCGCGAGTGACCGCAGCTCACCGAAGCTGCTGCGCTCGGTCAGCGCGTGCAGGCGCCCGAGCGTCGCGAGACCGGTGCCGAGGTCGCGGACGGCGTGCGCGTCAGCGCAGCGGGTGAACTTGTGCTTGGCCAGCGCGAGCAACGTCCCGGGCGACGCGACGCAGCGCCGGGGCGCGAACGTGTCGGCCTTGAGCCCGATGGCGTCCATCTGCACCCGCGCACCCGTGAGCAGCAGGCCGGCCTCGTAGGCGGGCAACCGCCGTTGGCTGAGGCCGTGCAGCACGACGGCGTCGCCGAGCGCGGCGCGCTGCCGCACCCATTCCTGCGCCCTGCCGAGCTCGCGGGGGACCACGAGCAGCGACAACGGCACCCGCCGCGGGCCGAGGGCCGCGGCCAGATCAGCGCATCGGTCGAGTGTCTGCGGACCGATGCCGGACAGTGAGACCACGAGCTGTGAGTGCACGTTCTGAGTGCGCCACGCCGTGGTGACATCCGCGTGAAACCAGAACTAACTCACGCGAGCCAGTCAGCGAAGGACCGGCCAGTAAGCCGCTCGTAGGCCTCGACGTACCTCTGCCGGGTGGCTTCGACGACGTCGGCGGGCAGCGGCGGCGGCGCGACGTCGCTCAAGCGGTCCCACCCCGAGGCGGGCGACGTCAGCCAGTCGCGCACGTACTGCTTGTCGAACGACGGCTGCACGCGGCCGGGCTCGTAGCCCTCGGCCGGCCAGTAGCGCGACGAGTCCGGCGTGAACACCTCGTCGGCGAGGACCAGCTCACCGGACGCGTCCAGCCCGAACTCGAACTTCGTGTCCGCCAGGATCAGGCCGCGCGTCAACGCGTACGCGCGCGCCTCGCGGTACAGCTCGATCGTGCGATCACGCAGCTTCGACGCCAGCTCCACGCCGTGCTTGGCCGCGACGACGTCGAACGACACGTTCTCGTCGTGGGACCCGATCTCGGCCTTCGACGCGGGCGTGAAGATCGGCGGATCCAGCTCGGACGCCTCGACCAGCCCGGCCGGCAGCTCGATCCCGCACACCGCGCCGGTCGCGGTGTAGTCGGCCATGCCGGAGCCGGTCAGGTACCCGCGCGCCACGCACTCGACGTCGACCATCGCGAGCTTGCGCACCAGCAGCGCCCTGCCGCGGACCTCGGCGGGGATCCGCGGGTCGTCGCAGGAGACGAGGTGGTTCGGGGTGAGCCGCTCGAACCAGAACACGCTCATCGCGGTGAGCACCCGGCCCTTGTCCGGGATCTCGGTGCTCAGGACGTGGTCGAACGCCGAGATGCGGTCGGACGCGACGAACAGCAGCAGTTCATCGTCCACGTTGTACAGATCGCGAACCTTGCCGCGGGCGACGTGCTGGTAGTCAGCGAGCGTGGGCACGCAGGTCAGCCTACGTGCCCGTGACGCGCGAAATCGACGCGCACCCCTGCTGACTACAGATCGGGGCCGAAGAAGCTTAAGGTGCACCCGTGCTCACCAGAAAGGCGTTGTGGATCCCGATCGCGGCAAGCGTGGGGCTGCTCGTCGTGCTGGGTGTGGCGGGGTGGAGCATCGACTCCAGCCCCGTCTCATCGCCGGCCTCGAGCTCGCAGAACACGAGCACGACCCAGTCGGTCAGCATCGTGCCGACCCCGGACGTCGCCGAGATCACGGTCAAGACCACGACCTCCACCACGACGACCACCACCACGACCAGGACGACGCAGCCGAAGCCGCCGCCGGTGCAGCCGCCACCGCCCGTGCAGCAGCCCACGACGACCACGGAGCCCCCGCAGCGGGGCCTGCTCGTCATCGAGAACGCGACCTGCGGCCCCGAAGGCGCGCGCGGCATCGGCCTGCGCGACGAGCCGCTGGTCTGCCGCAAGGACCCGGACCGCGGCAACCGGCTGCGCTGGCAGCGGGCTTAGGCCTGCCACTCCAGCACGTCGACCTCGTCGCCGGTCGCGATGGTGCCGGTGCGCACCACCTGAGCCTTCATCCCGAAGGTGACGCCGCCGTCGGGATCGCGCCGGTAGGCCGCCAGCGAGCGGATCGGCTCCGGCCCGGCCTTGGAACCGGTGCCCTGGTCGACCATGGGCACCGCGCACCGCACGCAGTCCTTGGCGTAAGCCAGTTCCACGTCGCCGATCGCCGCGCGCCGCACCCGGTCCTCCACGTGCGGCTCCGGTGCTCCGGACACGACCACGTTGGGGCGGAACCGGTCCATCGGCACCGGTTCCCCGCCGCGGTCCAGGATCCGCTCGTTGAGGTGGTCCAACGAGGACAGCGAGATCACCAGCAGTGCGTTGCCGTCGGCGAACCCCACCAGTCCGGTGGTCTCCCCGGTCGTCTCGCGGCGCAGGTCCGGCGGCGTCCGCACGAGCCGCACGGACAGGGAGAGCGCGTCGGAGAAGCAGGCCGCGGCCTCGTCACCCTGGTCGATCGCCGAGCCCTGCCACGTGTGGACGGTCACCGGAACCCGCGGGCCGTCGGCGAGGACCGGGAACGACTCCCCGCCGAGGACCAGTGACGAGTCCACGAGGGAGGGACGCAGCGCGGCCATCGCCGGCACCTTGCGCTGGGACAGGAACACGCCGTCGTCGTCGACGAGCATCAGCATCCGGTCGTCGCGCAGTCCCGTGAGGTCGACGGCCGAGGACGGGACCGGGATCCCGCCGCATCCCTTGACCGGGTAGACGACGAGGCCGGAGACGATCACAGGATCGGCTCCGGCTCGTAGGCCGGGTACTTGTCGACGACCGCGGCGACCTGCTCCACCACGGACGCGACCTGCGCCGACGCCACGCCGGTGAACGACAGGCGGTCGGCCAGCAGCTCGTCGAGAGCGGCCCGGTCGAGCGGCAGCCGGGGGTCCGCGGCGAGCCGGTCCAGCAGGTCGTTCCGCGCGAGGCCCTGCTCCCGCATCGCCAGCGCCACGGCCACCGCGTTCTCCTTGATGGCCTCGTGCGCGGTCTCCCGGCCGACGCCCGCGCGCACGGCCGCCATCAGCACCTTCGTCGTGCCCAGGAACGGCAGGTAGCGGTCCAGCTCGCGGGCGACCACGGCCGGGTAGGCGCCGAACTCGTCCAGCACCGTCAGGAACGTCTCCAGCAGCCCGTCGAGCGCGAAGAACGCGTCCGGCAGCGCGACCCGGCGGACCACCGAGCACGACACGTCGCCCTCGTTCCACTGGTCGCCCGCGAGCTCGCCGACCATCGACAGGTAGCCGCGCAGGATCACCGCGAAGCCGTTGACCCGCTCGCACGAGCGGGTGTTCATCTTGTGCGGCATCGCGCTGGAACCGACCTGGCCGGGCTTGAAGCCCTCCGTCACCAGCTCGTGGCCCGCCATCAGCCGGATGGTCTTCGCCACCGACGACGGCGCCGCCGCGAGCTGCACGAGCGTCGACACGACGTCGAAGTCGAGCGAGCGCGGGTAGACCTGGCCGACGGAGGTCAGCACCCGCTCGAAGCCGAGGTGGCCCGCGACCGTGCGCTCCAGCTCCTCCAGCCGGTCGGGCGTGCCGAGCAGGTCGAGCATGTCCTGGGCGGTGCCGACCGGGCCCTTGATGCCGCGCAGCGGGTAGCGCGCGATCAGCTCGTCCAGGCGCGTGAACGCGACCAGCAGCTCGTCGGCGCCCGTCGCGAACCGCTTGCCCAGCGTCGTGGCCTGCGCGGCCACGTTGTGCGAGCGACCGGCCATCACCAGGCCGGAGTGCTCGGCGGCGAGCCGCGCGAGGCGTCCCAGCACGGCCGCGACCTTCGAGCGGACCAGCTCGAGCGAGCGCAGCACCTGCAACTGCTCGACGTTCTCGGTCAGGTCGCGGGAGGTCATGCCCTTGTGGACCTGCTCGTGGCCCGCGAGCGCGTTGAACTCCTCGATGCGCGCCTTCACGTCGTGCCGCGTCACCCGCTCGCGGGCGGCGATCGACTCCAGGTCGACCTGCTCCAGCACGCGCTCGTAGTCGGCGATCGCGGTCGCCGGGACGTCGATGCCCGCGGCCGCCTGCGCCCGCAGCACCGCGAGCCACAGCTGACGCTCCAGCACGATCTTGTGCTCGGCCGACCAGAGCGTCGCGAGCGACGTGGAGGCGTAGCGACCTGCGAGGACGTTGGCGATGCGGGGCTTCGTCACGCCGCCAGGTTAGTGCACCCGCGACTCACTCCCAGTCGATGCTCTCGTCCATGAGCAGCGCTGTGAGCACCTCCACACGCACCGGGACGGTCTGGCGCAGACCGCTGCCCGACGCGGGGTTGTAGTTGTGGCTGGAGATCGTGACGGCGTACCCGTTCCCGAACCGCCGGACCGCCTCGGCGCGGGAGATGTCCGGGCCGCCCTCGGCGAACTCGGCCTCGGTGACGAGCGACCCGTCGGCCTGCTTCACGTCCCGGCACATGATCGCGCCGCCGCAGGTGCTCCTCGTGGGGGACCCGTTCTCCACGGCTTCCACCCGCAGCGCGGTCGGCCCGATCTGATCGGTCAGGAAGACATAACCGGACATCTTCGGATCGGACGACTTGCGCGTCGTCGTCGGCGCGTACGGCGGGTAGCCGTACACAGCGCCCAGGTCGAGGGTCGCGGAGACGTCCTTGAGGTTCGTCATCCGCGCCGAGAGCTGCTCCGCCAGCCTGTCGCCGATGCGTTGCGCCTTCTTCCGGGTCAGCTCGTTCACCGGCGCCGACGAGACGACCGGCTGGTCGGCGGCGAGCTGGCTGTCGTCGCCGCGCGGCAGCAGGCCGGGCAGCGAGAGCGACACCACGGCGATCATCGCCGTAGCCACGCCCACAGCGACCAGCGCGCGTCGACGACTTTTTTTCTGCTCGACCCGCCTGATCAGCTTGTCCGGGTCGAAGTCGAGCGGCGGCTCGTCCCAGACGGCCAGCAGCATTCCCTCGCGGATCTCCTGCTCACTCACGACGCGACCCTCCCCGAACTGTTGTCGAGCTTCTCCACGATGGCGCGCAGCGTCGCGAGACCACGCGCCGTCTGGCTCTTGACCGTTCCCTCGCTGCACCCCATGGCCACCGCGACCTCGGCGACCGAGAGGTCTTCGAAATAACGCAGCACGAGCACCGCCCGTTGCCTCGGCGGCACCTGCAACAACGCGGTGTGCACCAGCTCACGCGCCCACAGCTTCGCGCTGGTGGTGTCCGGGTCCACGGTGGCGTCCGCGGCGTCGGGCAGCTCCCCGTCGCGCTGCTCGGCTCTGCGCCACGGCCTGCGCTTCTCGTCCAGCCAGGTGCGCAGCAGCACCTTGCGGGCGTACGCGATCAAGTTCTCCAGGTCCTTGATGCGCTTCCAGGCCATGTACATCTTCATGAGGCTCGACTGCATCAGGTCCTCAGCCGTGTGCCAGTCGCCACAGAACAGATAGGCAGTGCGTCGCAAAGACGCGGCATTGGCTGCCGCGAACTCGCGAAAGCCCTGCTCATCGGCCTTGCGCATGCGATCCCCTCTCGCGTCCTCAACCAGGGGAACGCGGCGGGGACACGCGGGGTTGCATCACCCGTGCCGCGAAAGAGCCGAACGGAGCATCCTGGCCGCGGCGCCGCGCGGGTCCGGCTTCAGCTCGATGAAGGCGTTCACCATCGTGCCGTCGACCAGCGCGATCAGCTCCTCGACCCGCTCGGCCGTGATGTCGCGGCCGGACCTGGTGAAGATCTCGGCGATCAGCTCGTGCAGCTCCGTGGACAGCACGCGCATCAACGGCCGCAGGTACGGGCGGCGGCCGGTCGCGACGAGGCGTTCGTAGCGCAGCAGCATCGTCTCGGTGTCGGTGACGTCCTGGCCGACCAGCAGGTCGAGGACCAGCTCGACCAGCACGTCGGTGTCCGCGAGCCGGTCGGAGAGCCCGGTGAGCCGCTCCCGGCAGCTCGCGAGCTCCGCGTGGCCGTGGAACTCGACCGCGGCGGTGATCAGCTCGTCCAGCGAGTCGAAGTAGTACGTCGTCGACGCGAGCGGCAAGCCTGCGCGCTCGGCGACCGCGCGGTGCCGGACCGCGTCGAACCCGCCCTCCACGAGCAGGGCGGACGCCGCCTCGACGAGCGCCTGCCGCCTGCGCTCACCCTTGGGGGTTGCTGCCGTCATAGTCGCGCCAGGGTACTCGGTAGGTGATCAGAAGCCGGGGGCCAGCGCGTCCGCGATGGGCTTGGCCCTGTCCTCCAGCTCGCCGTCGCCCTGGGTGAACACGTACAGGTCCTGGCCCTTCGCGGTCCGCACCTTCGCCGCGGGAACCGGCGCCTCGAAGGGCTGCGGCGTGACGATCGCGGTGACGGTCAGGCCGTCGATCCGGAACGCTGCCGAGCGCGAGTCCGGCGAGCACGTCACCGCCGGCGGCTCGGCGAAGTCCGGTGAGACCGAGAGCTCTCCGGCGAGGGCGTCGGCGAGCTCTCGGTCCACACCTGCGCAGCCCTGCACTGCGCGATCACCGGCCGAAGGGCCGGTGCTTCCCGGCGAACGGGGGTCTCCCTGCGTGGACACCCCGTGGTCGCCAGGGAAGTTCTTCGTGGGCGGCTGGGCCTGTTGCGGAGTCATCAGTTCGGTCAGCGGCGATTGTGCCGTGTCCTTCTCCTGCTGCCCAGCACTGTTCAGCGTGTCGCGCCCGTCCTGGCCGAACCAGCCGGTGGCGGCCACGGCACCGCCGAAGCCGAGCACCACGGCCAGGGTCGTGCCGGCGGCGATCGAGTTGCGCCTGCGCAGCGCGGCACGCCGCGAAGCCGTGCGCACGTCCCCCGCGTCGAAGGACGCCGGTGGCGCGTCGTGTGCCGCGTCGCGGAACAGGTCCGCGAGCTTCTGCTCGTCCATCTACGTCCTCCTCTCGCCGGTCACGACGCCGGTCGCAGGTCGTCGATCGTGTCGCCGAGCGCTTCCCGCAACGCGGTCAGCCCGCGGGCGGTCTGGCTCTTCACGGTCCCTTCCGAACACTTCAGCACTTCCGCCGTGGCCGTGACGTCGAGCCCCTCCAGGAACCTCAGCACGAGCACGGCCCGCTGCCGCGGCGGGACCCTGCGCAGGCCCTTCAGCAACGCCTCGCGGGTCGCGACCGTCTCGCCGATCTCGGTGTCCGCCGCCGGCGGTTCCGGCATCTCGTCGGTGAACTTCTCGCGCCGCCACGGCCTGCGCGACTCGTCGATCACCGCGCGCACGAGCGTGCGCCGGACGTAGGCGTCGAGGGCCTGCTTGTCCCGGATCTTCCGCCACCTCCTGTGCACCGCCACGAACGCTGTCTGCGCGAAGTCGTCAGCGCGGTGCCAGTCGCCGCACAGCAGGTATGCCGTTCGGCGCACGGCCTCACGGCGAGCCACGAAGTACTCCGCGAACTCCTGCTCGTCGCGCTGATCCACGCGGACTGCTCTCCGCTCGTTCCTCGAGTTGCACTGACGGGACGGAAACTGAGGCAACAACGGTTGCACGAACCCCCGGAGAGAGCTACATCACCCCCTTGGTCGTTCACGGGATGTGATGTGATCGGCGGCGTGACCCCCATCGACCTGCGTTCGGACACCGTCACCCGGCCCGACGAGGAAATGCGCCGCGCGATGGCGTCGGCCGAGGTCGGCGACGACGTGCTGGACCACGACCCGACCATGGCGGCGCTGGAGGAGCGGATCGCCGCGCTGCTCGGCGTCGAGGCCGCCCTGTGGGTGCCGTCCGGTTCCATGGGCAACCTGATCGCGTTGTTCCTGCACCTGCGACGAGGCGACCGGTTCTTGGCGCCGCTGGGCGCGCACGTGCTGGACGCCGAGCTCGGCACGGCCGCGTGGCTGGCGGGCGGGATGCCGCACGGGCTGCCGGTGCTGTCCCCCGAGGCCGTGGTGGCCGCCGCCGGCGGCGAGTCGCCCTACTACGGGCTGCGGACGACGTTGTTGTGCCTGGAGAACACGCACAACGCCTCCGGCGGCACCGTGACCACGCCCGACGAGCACGCGCTGCTGGTGTCGGCCGCGCGCTCGGCCGGGCTGGCGGTGCACCTCGACGGTGCTCGGCTGTGGAACGCGTCCGTGGCGCTGGGAGTGCCTCCCAGCGAGCTGACCACGGGGGCGGACACCGTGCAGGTGTGCCTGTCGAAGGGCCTCGGCGCACCGGTCGGGTCCGTCGTGGCCGGGTCCTCCTCGTTCGTCGTCGAGGCGCGCCGGGTGCGGAAGATGCTCGGCGGCGGGGTCCGGCAGGGTGGCGTGCTGGCGGCCGCCGGCCTGGTCGCGCTGGACCGGATCGACCGCCTGGCCGAAGACCACGCGAACGCCCGCGTCCTGGCCGGCGGGCTGCGCTCACTGGGCTGGGACGTGCCGGAGCCGGCGACGAACATCGTGCTGGCGACGGTGCCCGACGTGGAGAAGACGCTCGTGTCGTTGCGCGAACTCGGGGTTTTCGCCAGTCCGATGTCCGGCAAAGTCCGGTTCGTCACGCACGGCGACGTGGACTCGTCCGGCATCGCCGAGCTGCTGCGCCGGCTGCGGGAGGACGCCTGAGATGCGGTGGATCGTGTTCGACTTCGGCGAGGTCATCAGCCAGCGGAACCCCGCGCTGCCGTTCATCGCGTCCCGGCTCGGGGTGCCCCTGGACGTCTTCGAGGCCGCCTACTGGGACCGCGACGCGTACGACCGCGGCGGATCGGACGCCGAGTACTGGGCGACGATCGGGTCGGCGCTCGGGTTGGCGTTCGACGACGCCGCGGTGCGCGAGCTGACCGCCCTCGACAACGCGGGCTGGCTGGACGAGCCGGTGGTGGAGACCGTCACGCTGATCGAGGACCTGGCCGCTCTGGGCGTGCCGCTCGCGTTGCTGTCGAACGCGCCGGTGACGTTCGCGCGGCTGGCCGAGAAGGTGCCGTGGGCCAAGCACTTCCGGCACCTGGTGTTCTCCGGCGACCTCGGCTGCGCGAAGCCGGACCCGGAGATCTTCGCGCACGTGGAGTCCGTGATCGGCTCGTCCGACGTGCTCTTCTTCGACGACCGCGCGGTCAACGTGGAGGGCGCACGGGCCGTGGGCTGGGACGCGCGGCTGTGGACGTCAGCCGCTGCCGCGCGCCTTGAGCTCCGCGCGGAGCTCGGCACGGAGCTCGGCGATCTCGGCGCGTAGGTTCCGCAGCTCCTGCGCGGTCTCGAGCTCGGCCTCCTCGACACCGCGCAGCTTCTCCACGAGCCAGCTGGCGATCGTGCCGGTGATGACACCGAGCAACGCGATGCCGCCGACCATGAGCAGTGCCGCGACCAGCCGCCCCTGGGCCGTGACGGGGTAGCGGTCGCCGTACCCGACCGTCGACATGGTGGTCATCGTCCACCACAGCGCGTCGCCGAACGTGGTGATGCTGGCGTTTTCCGCGTGCCTTTCCGCGTCCAGGACGGCAAGGCTCGCGGAAAAAACCACCAGCATCGTCACGCCGGCGACGTAAATGCTCACCCGCTGCCGAATCTTGTGCTGGAACTTCTTGTTCAACAGCGCGATAACCGTGATCAACCGCAACACCCGGAGCTGCCGCACCATCGGCAGCACGACCACGGCGAGGTCGAAGATGTGCGTCCTGAGGAACCGCCCCTTGTCCCGCGCGAGCGCCAGCCTGGCCACGAAATCGGCCGCGAACACGGCCCAGACCAGCCACAACACGATTTCCAGCGGGAAGTGCATCGGCCCGTGGTCGTCGAACACCTGCCACGCGTAAGCGGCGAGGAACACCACGGCGAGCACCGTCAACGGCCACTCGACCTTTCGCTCCCACCGTTCGAGGCGGGCCTCGCTGACTGGCGGCACCGCCTCATGGTGAGCGGTCCGCGCCGCTTAATCCAGGGTCACCGCTTGGACTTGACCGCTCCGAAAGCCGCCGTGCCCGCGAGGAGTAGCCCTCCGATCACAGCGAGCCAGAAAAGCCCTTTCACCACGGCCCCGACGACGGCCAGCACGATCCAGATCGCCGCCAGCCACCCGATGATCGCCCACATAGGTCCCCTCTCTCTCGTGGTCTGAACGTCGTCCGGGCCCGTTTTGTTGCTTTCCTAGATCCACGCCTTGAGCCGCCGCAGGGCCTCCTCGATGTCCTGGGTGGCCCCCGCGAACGACATCCGCACGAAGTGATGCCCGTCCACCGGGTCGAAGTCGATCCCCGGCACGATCGCCACACCCGTGTCGTCCAGCAACCGCCGGCAGAACCCCATCGAGTCGTCCGTCAGGTGCCGTACGTCCGCGTAGACGTAGAACGCCCCGTCCGCCGGCGCCAGCCTGTCGATCCCGAGGTCGGTGAGCCCCTGGACCAGCAGGTCCCGGTTGACCCGGTACCGCTGCAGGTCCTCGGCGGCCTCCGCGTACGAGTCCTCGTGGAACGCCTCGACCGCGGCGTACTGCGCCAACGCCGGCGGACACAGCGTGAAGTTGCCCGTCAGGCAGTCCACGGCCCTGCGCAGGCGTTCCGGCAGCAACATCCACCCGAGCCGCCACCCGGTCATGGCGAAGGCCTTGGAGAACGAGTTGACGACGATGGCCTCCCGCGACGTCTCCCACGCACACCGCAACGGCTCCCCGTAGCTGATCCCGTGGTAGATCTCGTCGCTGATCAGCTGAACCCCGCTGTCCGCACACCACCGCGCGATCGGCTCGACGTGCGCGACCGTGCCCGTGGGGTTGGCCGGGCTGGCCACGATCACACCCTTGAGCCCCTCGTCGAGCATGTCGACCGTGGGCTGGAACCGCGTCTCGGGCCCACACGGCAGCTCGACGACCTCACACCCCAACGCCCTCAGGATGTTCCGGTACGCCGGATACCCCGGCCGAGCCAGCGCCACCCGGTCCCCGGCGTCGAACGCGGCCAGGAACGCCAACGTGAACGCACCCGACGACCCCGTCGTCACCACCACGTCCTCCGGCGCGACGTCGAGGTCGTACAACCGCCGGTAATGCCCCGCGATGGCACCGCGCAACTCGGGAATCCCCAGCTGCTCGGTGTACCCGAGGGGCTGCTCCTGCAACGCGCGCGCCGCGGCCTCGCGCACCCGGCGCGGCGCGGGACTGGAGGGCTGGCCGGCGGCCAGGGAGATGACGTCGCCGTGGGTCCGCTGGCGTTGCGCGGCAGCGGACAGCACGTCCATGACGTGGAAGGGCGGGACGTCGGCGCGGGCGGCCACGGTCAGCATGCCGTCAGGCTAACTCGCCGTCGGGCGGGTGGGCGGCGTGATCTTTGGCGGGTGGATCGCTGGCGGTGCGGATCGCTGGCGGTGCGGATTGGTGGCGGTGCGGATTGGTGGCGGTGCGGATTGGTGGCGGTGCGGATTGGTGGCGG
>NZ_FOFR01000001.1:0-418399 GCF_900110955.1 Lentzea xinjiangensis | reverse complement strand
TGGCGGTGCGGATTGGTGGCGGTGCGGATTGGTGGCGGTGCGGATTGGTGGCGGTGCGGATTGGTGGCGGGGCGGATTGGTGGCGGGGCGGCGCGAGCCGTTGGCAATGCGAGGCCGCTGGCCATGCGGGCCGTTGGTGGTGGGCGGGCCGTTGGGGCGGGCGGTTGGCGGTGCCGCACGCGCTGGCGGTGTGGGCCGCTGGCTGGGGACGGTCGGTGGCGGTGCGGATCGGTGGCGGTGCGGATCGGTGGCGGCGTCCGTTCCGCCCTTCACCTCTGGCCGCACCCCCGCGCGCTTCCGCATATGCGAGAGAAACTGCAACAGTGTTTCCGGTCATCGAGTACCCGTGTGGGTGTGGACAACCGGAACCCGGCGCATTTGCGTCACGAAGAACAAGACGAAGAAGCGCCGAGTTCCAGGCAAAGCTCACCTGATCGTGTGCGTCAGTACCCTTGGTAACCGCCGCCCTGGGCCATCGCCTTGAGGCCGGGATGGCCGTCGAAGCCGCCGTAGCGCGAGAACGTGTAGCGGACGCCCGCGATGATGTTGTCCACCGGGTTCCAGATGTCGTCGTGGCCGGGCAGCTTGTGGGCGTTGAACGTCGAGTCGATGCACTGCATCAGGCCCTTGGACGGCGTGCCCTTCTGGGCGTTCGAGTCCCAGAGGTTGATGGCGTGCGGGTTGCCGCTGGACTCCTTCTCGATGATCTTCCAGATCTCGTCGATGTTGTCCTCGGTGACCGGGATCCCGTTGGCCTGCAGGATCTTGATGGCCTCGCGGATCCACTCCTCGACGTTGCCGGGAGGGGGGCTGCCCGAAGGCGGACCGCCGCTGGAGCCGAGGCCACCCATGCCTCCGCCACCTCCGCCCCCACCGGACGAGGCGCCGCCCGACCCGGCACCGCCACCGGACCCGGCGCCACCGCCACCATTTCCAGCGCTGCCACCGTGGTCGGTGACCACCGGCCTGGGCTGGGCGTCCGAAGTGGACGGCCTGGTCGAGTCGTCCGGTGGCGCGGTCGGCACCCACTCGACCGGCTTGCCGGGGGCGGGGGTGAAGGACTCGGTGATCGGGTCCTGCAGGGACGAGAACTTCGGCGTCAGCGCGGCCGGGCGGCCCTTCAGGGTGCCGGCGGCGGCGTTGACGGCCGTTTCTGCTTGCGAGACAACGGGGTTCGCGTCGGCCAGGGCTTCGGCGCAGTAGCCGCGGATGATTCTGTCGACGTCTTCCCGCGGCTGGTTGTGAAGCTGCTGGCGCGTTTGGCGGGCACGGCTCAGCAGGGTTTCGCAGATGCGGCTCATCGAGGACTTCGCGGTTTCCAACGCGTTCGCGGCCGCCTCCAGGTCGGTCGCGGCGCTGTTGAGCGCGTCGGCCATCGAGGTGCCGCACTTGGTGAGGTTGGCCATGTAGGCGACGAAGCCGTCCGCCGACTTGCCCTCCCAGGCGCCGTCCAGTTGCGTGACGGACCTCTGCAGGGTGTTCGTGTGGTCGCCGCACTTGCCCGCTGCCTGCTTCCAGCGGTTCGCGATGTCGCGCACGGCCTGGGGTTGGGCGGTCTCGACCTTGTCGGCGAGCGCGGCCAGCCCGGCGCCGCCCGGGAGTGCCGCGACCTCGTCCATCGCGCTCACGTCACACCGCCCTCATGGAGTTCTTGTTGGCTTCCTCGATGTCGTCGACGTTGGTCCGGATCGCGTCGAGCGCGCTCTCGAGCTTGCGGAGAACCCTTTCTGCCGCCTCGAACTCCTGCGTGCCGGCCTGGTCCACCGCGGTCACCGCCGCCGAGATGGCGCTGGAAGCGCTCAGCTTTCCGAAAATGTCCGGACTGGCGTACTGGTGGGAAAAGCCGTCACCGATAGCGCCGAATTGTCCGGCTTGGCTGCTCACGGTCGTGCGGCACTGTTCCACGGCTTCGGTGTTGAACTTCGCCACAGCCATGCACTTACCCCCTTCGTCCCCTCGAGGACGATAGAACGAATCGCGCCGGGCGAGGCATCGATTCGCTCTTTCGAGACGACCGTGCCCGCCCGCGAACATTCGACGGGCGGGCACGGGCGGGGGTTCCGTGATCAGACCTCTTGCAGCAGCTCCCAGATGGAGGCGGCGAGGCGGTGGTTGTCGACCGGCGTGATCGTGCACCACTTGCGCCCGTCGCTGCTCGGCTTGAGCTGGCGCAGGTAGCGCCCGTTGTGCGTGTCGTGGAAGGAAACGACGCGACCGGCGCGCCGTCCGTTGCGCTGCACGCCGAACTGGCCGCGCGTGGACATGCCGTCGAGCATGCCGGCGAGCTCCTGCGCGTCACCGAGCCGCATTCCCTGCCGCTCCAGCGTGGTGATCATCCGCTGGGCGTCGAGCCCGACGTCCTTGGCCGCGGCCACGAGGTCGTCGTAGGGCAGGCTGATCGAACGCCCGAACCCGGCGGGCATCTCACCCGCGACGGACACCGCCGCCTCGGCGAGGGCGGTGCCGCGGGCCTCGATCAGCCACATCTCGTCGCGGTCCTGCACCGCCAGGATCGCCTCGTCGCCGATCGCCGCCGCGAGCCCGCTGATCTGCCGGTCGGCCCAGATCCACAGGTCGATCGACACCTGCGGGTTCGCGAGCAGCGCGAACCCGTCCGCGAGCTCGGGCACGACCCGGCCGTTGCCGGCCAGGCCCCGTGCCTCGAGCGACTCCCAGGCCCGCTTCACCACCTCCGCCTTCTCGGTGTGGGTGGTGGACGGAATCCGCGTGTCGAGCGCGACGTGCGCGGCCGGGAGGCGTTGCGCCTCCCAGACCACGGCGAACTCCACTGTAGACAGAACCACGGAACCTGGTGCGCTCAACGGTTTACTGGTCCTTCGGGTCTTCGCCGATGACGGACTGCACCACCATGCGGTCGTCACCGAACACGTCGTCGGAGTCGACGCCGTACTTGCGCACGTGCTCGCTGTCCTCCTCGCCGTCACCCTTGACCGGACCGGCCGCGGGCGACATGAGCGGACCGGCGCCCTTGCCAGCCACGCCACCCTTGGCGGCGGCCGCGGCGGAACGGTTCGCCTCGGGCCCGACGCCGCTGGCGCCACCGGGCGTCATCGCACCCGCGGGCCCCTTGCCCGCGGCACCTGCGCCGCCGGCTCCACCGCCGGGCGCGCCAGGCCCACCGGTGCCGGGCTTGCCGCCGCCGATCGTGCTGGGCGCACCCTTCGGCCCGGTGGGCGCGATGGGCGTCTTCGGCGCCTGGCTGGGCCCGCGTCCACCACCGACGACCTGCGGCCCGCGCGCCGCACCCGTCGCACCGGCGAGACCGGTGGCGGCGGCGGTCGCGGCGGTCAGGCCGATCGACGGGGGACCGAACGGCTTGGGCAGGCCGGGGCCGGCCGCGATCGGGCCGGGCGTTCCGGTGCCGGGGAGGACGCCGGTGCTGTTGCCGGGGATGCCCGGGGTCGGGCCGAGGGGGACGCCGGGCGAGCCGGGACTGCCCGGGCTGCCGGGGGTGCCGGTGAAGCCGGGGCCGCCGGGGAGACCGGGGGTGGCGGCTTGGGGCTGGGCCACGGCGGCGCTGGAGGAGGTGGAGACGGCGCCGCTGGCGACCACGATGTCCGGAGCCGGGCTCGGCGCGCGGAACGAGTCGAGCGCGCTCTGACTGTTCGAGGTGTAACCGTTGAGGCTGTCGATCGCCTGCTGACGCGCCCTGTTGGTGGCCTCGACCTCGGCGGCGTGGTCGGTCTCGATGCCGATCAGACCAGCGCCCTTGTCGAGCAGGTTCTTCTCGGTGTCGCCACGCAGCGTGTGGGAGTCCGGTGAGCTGTGGCGCGCGGTGTTGGTGCTGTCGCTCTGACGCGCCACGGCGTCCGAGTTGCCCTGGGTCGCTTCACCAGCGTCGCTGATGCCCTCCGCGGAGACCTTGGTCTTCTCCTGGCTCTTCTCGCCGGCCGCGCCGCCCCACTCGATGCCGAGGACCCTGAGCTGGTTCCGCAGCTCGTTGTCGACGTCCTGCAAGCTTCCGGCGAGGTCGCGGAGGACGTCGGACGCGGCGGCGAACTTGCGGGCGAGATCACCATTGCTGAGTTTCTGGACCTCTTCCGCCAGCTGCCCGTTGGACCAGCCGTCGAAGTTGAAGTCCGCGATTCGCTCGTTACCCGACATGCCTCCCCCTCACTTCAAGGTCTTGAGAGTCTCAACCGCGAGCGCTGACGCCTTCTTCGCGTTGCCGCACAGTTGATCCTGTGACTCGCCCTTCTGAGTGGTCGGCGAGTAGTTCACGTACAGCGCCTGACCTTCGGAAACGTCGACAGCAACGGAACAGTTGACGCCTTCAGTTCCAGTCAAAACGATTTCGGCGGCACCGAAACCGGCCACGTCGATGAGCTTCGAAGTCGTGTTACCGCCGCCGTTGAGCCACGACCGGATGTCCCTGTTGGTCAGCCCCACGACCGTGTAGGTGTACTTGAGGCCGTTCTCGTAGAAGCATCCCGGCTGCTTTCCGAGATCTGACACCTCAACCTGATCAGGTACAGCTTCGGCGACCGCGATAGCGGTCATCTGCGGAGCCGTGAGCAGCTTGCAGGGGTCGACACCGTTGAGCTTCAGGTCAGCAGGGCGCGCCGGCACCTCGGCATCGGGATTGGCCGAACTCGACGGGGTGGAACCACCTGACGTCGGACTGGGCGTGCCTCCGATTCCGTTGCTCGTGCAGGCCGAGCCCGTCACGAGCACGGACACCACGGCCGCAATTGCGCAGATCGACCTGATCACTTCGTCGGCCCGAACGTGGCGGTGATGTCTTCTTCGGTGTACCCGTACTGCTTCGCGGATTCCCGGAGCTGCTGAGAAAGCCCGTCCAAGCTTTCCACGTACTTCCTGATGCGACCCACATAAGAGTCTTCGCCCACGGTCAGCCGGCGGTTCCACAGACCGGCGATGTTCGCACTCACGATGCCCGCGCTGGCACTGTCAACATCGACGTCAAGCCGGGCCTCGGCCTTCTTCAGCGCCCGGTTCAGCACTTCGGCCTGGTCCTGGATGATCGCGCCGGCTTTCAGGACGTTGTCCTTGTTGACGTGGAAGCTCTGAGTCGACGGACCCGACGTCAGCCCGTCCAAGAAGGCCGATGCCGAACGGAACGCACCGACCGCGGCCCCGATCGCGCCACCGGCCACACCCGCGACGGCACTGAGAGCGGCATCCGCCCCCGCGCTCTCCTGTGTCACGACGTCCTACCCCCGTACGGTTGGTAACGGTTCGGTCCCGCTTCGCAGGTTACCAACGCCTGCGTGAGACGCACCTGTGGTTGGACGAAGTGCACCCCTGGCCGGTTCCACGTCACGCTGCGTTCCGTTCCCGCTGGCGGACTGTGGTGATTCCGGTAACTTCCGCGGCCTTGGGGGAGGAACGCACACAGCCACCTGGGGGAACACGTGCACGGTTCACACCGGCCCTATCCGCAGCACCCGTACCAGCAGCACCCGTACCAGCAGCCATATCCGTTGCAGCCGCCACCGAGGAAAAGGCGCACCGGTTTGATCATCACCGCGGTCTTGGCGGTGCTGGTGCTGATCGGAGGAGGGGTCACCGCCGCGGTCGTGCTCAAAAGCGCGGGCGAAGAGGAGGAGGCGGCGGCCGAGCCCGCGGAGGCTCGTGTGGTCGCGCAGAAGACCGAGCCGGAGCCGGTCAGGTACGGCGACGTAGCGGTGGTCGACGCCTGCACCGCCATGCCGGTGGCGCTGCTCGAGGAGCTGGGGTTCCGGGACGCCGCGCACGGCTGGCACAGCCAGCGTTACCTGACGAGGTCGGTGCCCGTCGCGGCCGCCACGGTGAAGGACGAGACCGATGCGTTGTCGTCCTGCCTGTACGAGCCGCTCAACGAGGAGGCGATCACTCGGATCACGTTGTCGGTGAAGCAGGTGCCGTTCAACGACCTGTACCGCGTGGACGGTCCGCGGCGGGACGAGACGGCGTTAAACGTCGCCGGCATCAGGGTCTTCGTGTCGCCTGACGAGAAGCCCGACAGCTTCAACGCGCGCATCGTGGCCAGCGACGGCAAGGTGCAGGCGCATCTGGGCATCAGCAGGATGGCCGACAACAAGGAGATCTCCGACTACCGGGCGACGTTCGACGAGCTGGCGCGGCGGGTCGCGGAGAACGTCGCGAAGGGGCCGCGGGGGCGGACCACGCACGTGCACACCGGGCGTTACGAGGGTGTGCCGAACGCTTGCGACGTGCTGAGCAGCGAGTTGTTCGAGGAGATCACCCGGGGCGAGGACTCCGGCGTGGCCGAGGCCGACTACTACGAGCCGGAGGCGTACGACCGGTTCGAGAACGACAAGGGAGAGGTGAGCCACTTCTACTCCTCCAAGCAGGAGTGCAGGCGGCTCTCGCCCGAGTGGTTCGGGCGAGAGCGCGGGGACGGCAAGGGGCTGAAGATCCACCTGACCACCTACCGCGACGCCGGCATGGCGGTGAGGGACGCGCAGGACTGCAACCCGCAAGCGCCGTCGCGCAGGATCACGGGTGATGCGGTCATGAGCGAGGAGAAGATCGGGGACTTCGCCGCCTGCGGTTTCCTGGTGGGGGACTCGCCGACCATCTCGTTCGTGGCCGGGCGCACGCAGGCGCGGCTCACCGGGTACGGCGACTGGGCGCCGGGCGATCCCGGGGCCTACGTCCGGGAGTTCACGCCCGTCGCGCGGAAGGTCGCCGACGAGGTGCGCGAGGCGATCGGATAGGGCACAGGAAGTCGGGTGAAGACCCGCGGCGCCCCATAGCGTTGAGCACGTGCTGGAACGACTCAACGAGGCCATGGCCCGCATCGAGGAAGACCTCGCGACGGAGGTCGACGTCAAGCTGCTCGCGCGGATCGCGGGCACCAGTGAGTACCACCTGAGGAGGATGTTCAGCGCGCTGGCGGGGATCCCGCTCAGCGAGTACGTCCGGCGCAGGAGGCTCACCAGGGCCGCCGCGGAGGTCCTCAGTGGACAGGACTCGCTCCTCGACATCGCCACGCGGTGGGGCTACGGCTCCAACGAGGCGTTCGCGCGGGCGTTCCGGGCCATGCACGGGGTGGGGCCGCAGGAGGCCCGCGCCGCCCGGAAAGCGTTGCAGTCGCAGCAGATTCTCACGTTCAAGCTGGTTGTCGAAGGGAGCACGAGCATGGAGTACCGGATCGTGGAGAAGGACGCGTTCCAGGTCGTCGGGCGGGGGACGCGGGTGCCGTTGGTGCACCTCGGGATGAACCCCGCGATCGTCGACTTCGTCAAGGGCATCGGCAGGCCGGCGCTGGACCGGATGGAGGCGCTGGGCGACGGGGAGCCGGGAGGGCTGCTCGCGCTCACCTACAACCAGGAAGGGGTCGAGGAGGGTGCGCAGCTCGACTACTTCCAGGGGGTCGTGACGTCGCGGGAGGCGCCGGAGGACATGGAAACCCTTGCCGTGCCGAAGAACACGTGGGCCGTGTTCACGACGGAGGGGCCGTACCCGGAGACGATCCAGCACATGTGGCGGGACGTCTACACGCAGTGGTTCCCGTCGAACAGCTACCAGAGCGCCGAGGGGCCGTCGATGCTCCGCACGGAGATCGACGGGGAGACGGCCAAGGCCGAGTTGTGGATTCCCGTCACCAGCTGAGGGCCAGGCGTTCGACCACGTCCCGCAGTTCGAGGACGGAAAGCCACTCCTGGGGGATCACGGCGACGCCGTCGCGGGCGCCCAGGATGTTGCCGCAGATCGAACCCGTCGAGTCCGAGTCGCCGGAGTGGTTCACGGCCAGCCGTACGGCCGTGGCGAAGTCCGGTGCGACCAGTGCGGCGTGCAGGCCGATGGCCAGGGCTTCCTCGCCGACCCAGCCGCCGCCCAGTTCGGACTCGATCTCCTCCGGAGTCAGCGGGCCCAGGCCCATGACCTTGTCCAGCAACGAGGTCTGCTCCTCGTGGCCGTCCCAGCGGACCAGTTCGGCGCGTGCGGCCGCTACCGCCGACGCCAGGTCCGCGCCGCTCAGCAGTGCTCGGACGATCACTGCCAGGACGCCTGCCGACAGGTAGCCGCTCGGGTGGTGGTGCGTCATCTTCGCCGTGCCCACGGCGAGGGTGAACACCTCGCGCACGTCGTTCGACCACACGGCGACAGGAGCGGCGCGCATCACGCCGCCGCAGCCCTTCGAGTTGTTCTTCCCGTTGTGCCGCAACGCCGTCAGGCACGTGTGGCCCGGTGCTCGCCGTGAGTGCAGGCGCTGGTCCGACATGAGCCAGCCGTCGTCGGCGACCGGCGGGCCGCCCTGCGTGTGCAGCCAGCGCGCGTAGGCGGCCCGCACGGTCAGCAACGGGTCGACGCCGTGCCGGCGGGCCAGCAGCAGGCCCTCCATCGTGAAGAGCACCATCTGGGTGTCGTCGGTGATCTCCAGTTGTGGCAGGTCGACCACGCCCGACGGGCCGTACTGACGGAGGATCACGTCGATCGACGAGAACTCGATCGGCGCGCCGAGGCCGTCACCGACGGCCCCGCCCAGCAGGCAGCCGAGCAGGCTCACGGCACCGTGATCTTGCCGTCGACCGCCTTCGACGCGATGTCCGAACGGTGGTGCGAGCCCGTGAGGTGGATGTCCCCGACCTTCTTGTAGGCGCGCTCGCGGGCCTTCGCCAGGGACTTGCCGGTGCCCACGACCGACAGGACGCGGCCGCCGGCGGACACCACGGCCCCGTCCTCACGGCGGCGCGTGCCGGCGTGCAGCACGCCCTCGGCCTCGGAGCCGGTGATCACGTCACCGGTGCGCGGGTGGCCGGGGTAGCCCTCGGCCGCCACGACGACGGTGACGGCGTAGCCGTTGTCCCACTCCAGCGCGGGCAGCGAGTCGAGCGAACCGGTGGCCGCGGCCAGGAACAGGGCCGAGATCGGCGACTTCAGCAGCGCCAGGACCGACTGCGTCTCCGGGTCGCCGAACCGGCAGTTGAACTCGATCACCTGCACGCCGGACGACGTCAGCGCCAGACCGGCGTACAGCAGGCCCACGAAGGGCGTCTCCCTGGCGCGCAGCTCGTCGACCACGGGCTGCACGCACCGCGCCACGATCTCCTCGACCAGTCCGGGCGGTGCCCACGGCAACGGCGCGTAGGCGCCCATGCCGCCGGTGTTCGGGCCGGCGTCGCCGTCACCCACCCGCTTGAAGTCCTGCGCCGGGATCAGCGGCACGACCGTGACACCGTCGGTGACGCAGAACAGCGACACCTCGGGGCCGTCCAGGAAGGACTCCAGCAGCACCGGGTGCCCGCCGTCGAGCAGCGTCATCGCGTGGGCGCGGGCGGCGGCCAGGTCGGACGTCACCACGACGCCCTTGCCGGCCGCGAGGCCGTCGTCCTTCACGACCCACGTCGGGCCGAACCGGCCGAGGGCGGCGTCCAGGCGGGCCGGGTTGTCCACGACCTCGCTGTGCGCGGTCGGCACCCCGGCGGCGTTCATGACGTCCTTCGCGAACGCCTTCGAGCCCTCGATCCTGGCGGCCGCGCGCGACGGCCCGAAGCACGGGATGCCCAGCGCCCTGACCGCGTCGGCGGCCCCGGCGACCAGCGGTTGCTCGGGGCCGATGACGACGAGATCGGCCTTCCACTCCTTCGCGAGGGTGGCGACCGCCGAGGCATCCGCGACATCGACGCCGTAGATCTCGGCGTGTCCGGCGATGCCCGCGTTGCCCGGCGCGCACGCCAAAGCAGTCAGCTGCGGGTCGCGTGACAACGCGAGGACAAGGGCATGCTCACGGGCTCCAGACCCGATGACCAGGACGCGCACGATGCGCCAGCGTAGTTCAGCCGAGCGCCTGCTTCGCTCCTGGGTGCAGCGGGACGGGCTCGGTCGAGGACGCCTTGCCCTTGTCGATGTCCTTGACGGCCGGGTGGACCTTCTCCAGGTCGGTCTTCTTGTCGAAGATCAGCTTGGTCACCGCGCACGCGTTGTTCGCCGCGAAGTCCTCGCGCACGAGCAGCAGGTTCGGCACGACGATCGTGGACACCTCGGCGACGCCGTAGGTCGCCGCCGGGATCGGCGCGGTGTCGTACACCGGGCTGATCTTCTTCATCTCCGGCAGCTGCGGGGTGATGTCGATGAGCTTCACCCGGTCCTTCAGCGACGTCGTGATGTCCGTGATCTGCGGCGTCGGCAGCCCGCCAGACCAGATCAGGCCGTCGATGCTGCCGTCCTTCATCCCGTCGGCGGTCTTGGTCAGGTCGAGCCGCTGCGCCTGGACGTCGGTGTCGATGTTCAGGCCCGCCGACTTCAGCAGCCGGCCGGCGATCACCTCGGTGCCCGACTTCGGCGACCCGGTCGAGATGCGCTTGCCCCTCATGTCGGCCACCGAGTTGATCCCGGAGTCCGCGCGGACGAGCACCTGCGTGTAGTTCGGGTAGATCCGCGTCAGCGCGGCGACCTTCTCCTTCTTCGTGAACGCGCCGGTGCCGTTGACCGCGTCCGCCGCGGTGTCGGCCAGCGAGAACGCGATGTCGTACGTGCCGCCGACGAGCTGCTGGATGTTCTGCACCGACGCGCCGGTCTCGGCGGAGGACGCCTTGAGCTTCGAGTTGTCGCTGATCAGCTTCGCGATTCCGCCGCCGACCACGAAGTACACGCCGCCGGAGTTGCCGGTCGCGATCGTGATCCTGCCGTCGGAGGCCTCGCACGACGCCCCGCCGCCCGACGCGTCCGGGGTCGTGGGCGTGCGCTTGCCGCCACACCCCGAGACCACGAGCGCCAGTGCGATCGCACCGATCGCGTACTTACTGCGGAACTGCATCACGAACCCTCCCACGGGTGACCAGGTGTACCGCCACGGCCACCACGAGGAACCCGGCCCCGATGGCGATCGTCAACGGCTGCAGGTAGAGCAGGAACAACGCGGCCGGCACGCACAGCAGGCGCTCCGGCCAGCGGGCGGGACCGAACAACCAGCCGCCGGTGAGGACCGCGAGCGCGGCCACCCCCAGCGCGGACGCCCCGAACGCCCACACCGAGTCCAGCAACGGCCCGCGCAGCAGCAGGGCGGACCCGGCGTCGGTCAGCACGAACGCCAGCGGCACCAGGAACGCGGGCAGCGTGTACTTCCACGTCTGCCACATCGTCTTCATCACGTCGCCGCCGGTCAGCGCGGCGGCGGCCACGGCGGCCAGCGCCGTCGGCGGCGTCACCTCGGACAGCACCGCGTAGTAGAAGATGAACATCGCGGTCTCGGCCGGCTCCACGCCCAGCGCCATCAACGCCGGACCGATTACCACCCACGAGATGATGAACGACGCCGTCACGGGCACCGCCAGGCCGAGCACCGACACCGCGACGGCCGAGAACACCGCCGTCAGCATCAGGATCACGGCCTCGGACGAGGTCAGCGACGACGCCATGCCCACCAACCAGTCCGCAAGCGTTTGCCCCAGCCCGGTCTTGGTGATCGTCGAGGTGATCACGCCGGCTGCCGCGCAGACCGCGATCACCGGGAACGCCGAGCGCACGCCGGTCGACAGGGCGTCGGCGATCAACCGGGCCCAGTCGCGCCGGTGGTTGACCAACGCGAACAGCGCGGCCACGCCCGTCGCGTACACGACCGCCTTGTAGACCGGGATGCCCAGCGCCAGGAAGACGATGATGATCCCGAGCGACAGGAGGTGGTACCAGCCGAGCTTCAGCACGTCGAGGAACCGCGGCGCGTCCACGTCGACCGGCCGGGCGCCGAACCGCCGCGCGTCGGCCTCGACCGCCAGCGCGATGCCCAGGTAGTACAGCAGCGTCGGGACGATCGCCCAGACCAGCACCGACAGGTACGACACCTGCAGGTACTCGGCGATGATGAACGCGGCCGCGCCCAGGGTCGGGGGCGACAGGATCGCGCCGATGCCCGACGCCGCCAGCAGCCCGCCCGCGTTCTCCTTGGGATAACCGGCCTTCCGAAGCATCGGCCACGTCACGGCGCCCAGCGACACCGTCGTCGCGGTTCCCGAGCCGGACACCGTGCCCAGCAGGAACCCGGCCGTCGCGGCGGTGCGTCCGGGCGCCGTGCGGGACTTGCGGAAGGCGGCGAAGCTGACGTCGACGAAGAACTTGCCCGCGCCGGAGGCGTTCAGCACGGCGCCGTAGATCGTGAACAGCACGATGTAGGTCGCCGCGACGTCCAGCGGTATGCCGTAGAACCCGCTGGAGTCGTTGAAGAAGCCGTTGATGATCTGGGAGAAGTCGATGCCGGAGTGCGCGATCCGCCACTCCGGCGGCAGGAAACCGCCGTAGTAGGCGTAGGCGATGAACGCGAGGCACACCACCGGGAGCACCCAGCCGGTCGTGCGGCGGCACGCTTCGAGGATCAGCACGAGCAGCACGGCACCGGCGGCGACGTCGAGCGCGGTGAGCTGCCCCTGCCGGTTCAGGAACTCGTCGTAGCCCCCGACCAGCGGGTAGGCGCCGACGACGAAGGCCAGCGCGGCCAGGGCCCAGTCCCACCACGGGGGCGTGTGCCCCTTGCCGTAGGACAGGAACACCAGCGGCAGCGTCACGGCCAGGAAGATGATCAGGTAGTACTGGCTTCCCTTGGCGAACGGGAAGAAGACCTGCTTGAGCACCAGGAGGGAGATCAGCAGGCCGGCGATCCACAGCGCCCGCTCCCACCGGGGGGCGAGCGAGCGCGACGGCATCTCCTCGTCGTGCTCCGCGACGATGCGGGCGAGGTCTGGGTTGGCCACGCCCGAACCGTACTGTGGGCGCAGTCACAGCCCCAGTGGATCAATCCAAAGGGAGTGCAAAGAGTCGCGCGGCCGGTCAGGTGGCCGCACTGTCCACATCGCACCGGCGGTGCGCAGAATGGGCGGCATGGTCGGCCCTGAACTCTTGCTGCTCCTGCTCGGGGCGTTGGTCGTCACGTCCGTCGCGCGCCGGCTCAACTTCTCCGCGCCGCTGGTGCTGGTCGCCGTCGGGCTGGTGGTCTCGTTCATACCCGGCGTGCCGGAGTTCGAGATCGACCCGCACCTGATCCTGCTGGTCGTGCTGCCGCCGCTGCTCTACAGCGCGGCGCTGGACAGCTCCTACCTGAACATCCGCGCCAACCTGCGCCCGATCGGGTTGCTGGCGATCGGGCTGGTGCTGTTCACGACGCTCGTGGTGGGGCTGACGGCGAAGCTGGTGTTCCCCGGCCTGCCGTTCGCCGCCGCGCTGGTGCTGGGCGCCGTCGTGGCACCGCCGGACGCCGTGGCCGCGGTCGCGATCGGGCGCAAGCTCGGGTTGCAGCGCCGCGCGATGACGTTGCTGGTCGGCGAGAGCCTGATCAACGACGCCACGGCGCTGACCGCGTTCAAGGTGGCGGTGGCGGCGGCGGCCGGTGCGGCGATGCACCCGGTCGAGGGTGTCGGGCTGTTCCTGCTGGTCACCGCGGGCGGCATCGCGGTCGGCCTGGTCGTGGGCGTGGTTGTCAGGTTCCTGCGCAAGCGCCTGTGCGAGGGCGTGCTGGAGAGCGCGCTCGGCCTGTTGGTGCCGTTCGGCACCTACCTGCTCGCCGAGGAGGCCGCGCACGTCTCCGGTGTGCTCGCTGTTGTCGTGGCGGGTCTGTACATCGGTCACCACTCGCCGCGCGGCACGTACTCGACCCGGCTGCAGGACGCGGCCGTGTGGCGGGCGCTGGACGTGCTGCTGGAGTCGTTCGTGTTCGCGCTCATCGGCCTTCAGCTGTCCTCGATCGTCAGCGACGCCGACCTGAACGCCGGTCTGCTGCTGGGCGCCGGCGCCGTGCTGCTGGCGACGGTCCTCGCGCGGTTCGTCTGGATGTACCCGGCCACCTACATCCCGAGGTACCTGTCGAAACGGCTGCGGGAACGCGAACGGCCGCCGCACCTCGGGCAGGTGACGGTGATCTCGTGGGCGGGCATGCGGGGCGTGGTGACGCTGGCCGCGGCGGCCGCGATCCCGCCCGACGTGCCCGGCCGCGACATCATCGTGTTCTGCGCCTTCGTCGTGACGGTCGCCACGCTGCTGCTGCAGGGCACGACGTTGCCGTGGCTGATCGGCAAGATCGGCTTCGAGGGTGACGACGCGCGCCAGGACGCACTGGCCGAGGCCCAGGTGCAGCACCGGGCGGCGCGGGCGGCGGTCGACCGGCTCGACCAGGAGGTCGACGACGTGCCCGACCACGTGCGCGACCAGCTGCGCTCGCTCGCCGAGCACCGGGGCAACGCCGCCTGGGAACGCCTGGGGCGCCAGGACCAGGAGAGCCCCGCCGCGGCGTACCGGCGGTTGCGCCGGGTGATGCTCAAGGCCGAGCGCGACGAGTTCATCAGCGCGCGGGACAAGGGCGAGATAGACGACGAGGTGCTCTTCCGGGTGCTGCGCGAGCTCGACCTGGAGGAAGCCGCTCTCTCCCGCGATTGACCGTGTTCACCTGTTCTTCGTGTCGCGATGCTTGGGTGCGGCTCTCAACACCGAACGGGGAGGTCGAAGGATGTACCCCAAGATGGTCGCAGGCCGGGTTCTCGCCGCCGTCGTGCTCGTGTTCACGGGCGCGGTCGTGGCCACCCTGCCCTCCGCCTCCGCCCACGACGAGAAGGGCCCGATCGTGATCGGGCACCGCGGCGCGTCGGCGTACCGGCCGGAGCACACGCTCGCGGCCTACGAGCTCGCGGCGCGCATGGGCGCCGACTTCGTCGAACCGGACCTGGTGGCCACGAAGGACGGCAAGCTGGTCGCCCGGCACGAGAACGAGATCGGCGGCACCACCGACGTCGCCGACAAGCCGCAGTTCGCCGACCGCAAGAAGACCAAGACGATCGACGGCACGCCGATCACCGGCTGGTTCACCGAGGACTTCACGCTCGCCGAGCTGAAGACGTTGCGCGCCGAGGAACGCATTCCGGCGATCCGCCCGCGCAACACGCTCTACGACGGCCGCTTCGAGGTGCCGACGCTGCAGGAGGTCGTCGACCTGACGAAGCGCCTGTCCCGCGAGCTCGACCGCGAGATCGGCATCTACCCGGAGACCAAGCACCCGACGTACTTCTCCTCGATCGGTCTCGCGCTGGAGCCGAAGCTCGTCGACGTGCTCAACCGCAACGGCCTCAACCGCCGCGGCGCCAAGGTCTACGTGCAGTCGTTCGAGGTGGCGAACCTCAAGGAGCTGAACAGGTCGCTGCGCGTGCCGGTCGTCCAGCTCGTCAACGGCTCGGGCGCGCCGTACGACTTCGTGGTGGCCGGTGACAAGCGCACCTACGCCGACCTGGTCACCCCGGCCGGTCTGCGGGAGATCCGCTCGTACGCGGACGGCGTCGGCCTCGCCAAGGACGTCATCATCCCCAGGGACGCCAGCGGCTTCCTCAAGGCGCCGACCACGGTGGTCGAGGACGCGCACAAGGTCGGGCTGACCGTGCACGCGTGGACGTTCCGCAACGAGAACTCGTTCCTGCCGGCCGACTTCCGGTCCTCGACCGACCCGGCCGCGTACGGCCGGGCCTTCGAGGAGTACGAGCTGTTCTTCCGGCAGGGCGTCGACGGCGTGTTCGCGGACAACCCCGACACGGCCGTCGAGGCCAAGGTCAAGCGCTGAGGTCCGGAGAGCCCGCCAGTGCGAGCGTGCGGCCCCCGTCGAGCAACCCGCGTTGCGCGAGCAGGGGCCGCACGCCCTCGCCGAACCAGTAGGCCTCCTCCAGGTGCGGGTAACCGGAGAGCACGAACTCCGCGATGCCGGCGGAGTGGTACTCCTCGATGAGGTCCGCGACCTCGGCGTGCGACCCGACCAGCGCCGTGCCCGCACCGCCGCGGACCAGTCCGACACCGGCCCACAGGTTCGGGTAGACCTCCAGGCCGCGCACGCCCCGGCTCAGGTCACCGCCGTGCAGCGCCACCATCCGCTGCTGGCCCACGGACTCCGACGCGCCGAGCTGGGCCTGCGCCTTCGCCACCGACTCCGGGTCCAGCGCGTCGAGCAGCTTCGCGGCCGCCTCCCACGCTTCCGCCGACGTGTCGCGGCTGATCGTGTGCAGCCGGATGCCGAACCGGATCGGCCGGTCCGTCAACGCCCGCACCCGCGCGATCTTCGCCGCCACGTCGGCGGGCGGCTCGCCCCAGGTCAGGTAGACGTCGGCCCTGGCAGCGGCGACCGGCAGCGCGGCGTCCGAGGAGCCGCCGAAGTAGATCGGCGGCACCGGGTCCGGCGGGGCCAGCACCGTCGCGTCCCGCACCCGGTAGTGCTCGCCGTGGAACGAGTAGGGCCGGCCGGTCCAAATGCCCCGCACGACCTGGAGGAACTCGTCGGTGCGCGAGTACCGCTGGTCGTGGTCGAGCCAGTCGCCGAACCGTTGCTGCTCAACGGAGTCACCACCGGTCACCACGTTGAGCAGCAGCCGCCCGCGCGAGATCCGCTGGTACGTCGCGGCCATCTGCGCGGCGAGCGTCGGCGACAGCACCCCCGGCCGGAACGCCACCAGGAACTTGAGCCTCGTGGTCTGCGCGATCAACGCGGACGTGGTCAGCCACGCGTCCTCGCACCACGTGCCGGTCGGGGTGAGCACGCCGGTGAACCCGACCTGCTCGGCCGTGCGCGCGATCTGCGCCAGGTAGTCGATGTCCGGCTCACGACGCGCTCCGGCGGCCGGGGCCCGGTTGGCGTGGAAGTGCTCCACGACCGTGCGCCCGTCGCCGGACGTCGGCAGGAACCAGTGCAGCGTGATGCTCATGCCAGATCTCCCTGGAACCTCGTGTCGACGAACTTCGCGAAGTCGACCTTGCCCGGCAACGTCTTGTCCTCGGTGAACGCGTCCGCGAGCTCCTGCTGCGACCTGATCAGCGTGTCGTCGACCTTCACCACCCGGTCGCCGTTGCGGTTCACCGCGGCGAGCGCGACCTCGTACTTCAGCCCCGTCTCCGCCGCCCACGCCTTCGCCCACTCCTCGCGGTGCGTGTCGGCCCACTTCTGCGCCTTGTAGTAGCGGACCAGGTACTCCTTGATCGCCGGGTTCTTCCCCTTGTCGTCCAACGCCTTGCGGCCCGCGACCTGGAAGCCGTACCCGTTGGACTTGCCGCGGCCGTCGGTCAGCACACGCGCTTTGGCCTCCTGCTGCGCCTGCGCGGTGTAGGGGTCCCAGACGGCCCAGGCGTCGACCCTGCCCTGCGTGAACGCGCCGTACGCGTCGGAGGGCTGCAGGAAGTTCAGCGTCACGTCCTTGGTGGTCAACCCGTTGGCGCGCAACGTGAGCAGCACTTGGCCGTGCGCCGAGCCGCCCTTGGCCACCGCGATGTTCTTGCCCTTGAGGTCGGTGACCGCCCGCAGCGGCGAGTTCTCCGGCACCAGGATCGCGTCGGCCTCCACCTGTCCCTGCGACGCGCCGACCGCGGCGATCCTGGCGTTCGCGGCGGCGGCGAAGATCGGCGGTGTGTTGCCGACGCCGCCGAGGTCGATCGCACCGGCCGACGCCGCCTCCAGCAGCGGCGGGCCGGAGGCGAACGTCGACCACTCGATCCTGTACGGGAAGTCGTTGAGCAACCCGGCGGCGGTGAGCACCGCCTTCGCGTTGCCCTTCTGGTCGCCGACCTTGAGCACGACCTCACCGGGAGGGGTGTGCTGCGCGGTGGCCGAGCAGCCGGTGGTGAACACGATCGCGGCGAGCAGGGTGAGGAACCTTCGGCTGGGCAGCAGTGTCAACGTCCACTCCCAGGTCGGCGAGCACGCGGGTGCGTTGCTCCACAACTGAGGCCCGGCGGCGCGGGCGGGGCAGGCCGACGTGGTGCGTGGCGACGATCCGGCCCTCGTCGAGCACAAGGACCCGGTCGGCCAGCAGCAACGCCTCGTCGACGTCGTGGGTCACGAGCAGCACGGCGGGCCGGTGGCGGGCCCACAGGTCTTCCACCAGGTGGTGCATGGCGAGCCTGGTCAACGCGTCCAGCGCGCCGAACGGTTCGTCGAGCAGCAGCACGTCCGGCTCGCGGACCAGCGCCCGTGCGAGCGAGACCCGTTGCGCCTCACCGCCGGAGAGCGTCAGCGGCCACGCGTCGGCGTGGTCCGGCAGCCGCACCTCGTCGAGCGCCTTGAGCGCGACCTCACGGCCGTCCGGCCGGTGCAGGCCGAGCGAGATGTTGCGCCAGACCTTGCGCCACGGCAGCAACCGCGGCTGCTGGAACGCGATCGACACCGTGCCGGAGACCCGTGCCTCGCCGGTGATCTCCCGGTCGAGGCCCGCGAGGACGCGCAGCAGCGTCGACTTGCCGCAGCCGCTGCGGCCGAGCAGGGCCACGAACTCGCCGGGGGCGATCTCCAGGTCGACGTCCCGCAGGACCGTTCGCGCGCCGAAGGCCTTGCTCAGTCCGCGCACGTTCACCGGGCTCGCCATCGCAGCACTCTCCTTTCGAGCAGGCGCACCAGGGCGTCCGTCGTGAGGCCGAGCAGCGCGTAGACCACGAGGCCGACGACCACGACGTCGGTGCGGAGGAACTCACGGGCGTTGTTGATCAGGAAGCCGAGGCCGGAGTCGGCGTTGACCTGCTCGCCGACGATGAGCGACAGCCACGCGGTGCCGAGCGCGATCCGCAGCCCCACCAGGGTTTGCGGCACGGCGGACGGCAGCACGACGTGCACGACGCGTTCGAACCGGCTGTAGCCCAGCGCGCGGGCCGCCTCGACCAGGCCGGGGTCGGTCTGCCGGATGCCGGCGTGCAGGTTGAGGTAGAGGGGGAACGCCACACCGGCCGCGACCAGCGCGAGCTTGGGTTCCTCGCCGATGCCGAACCACAGGATGAACAGCGGGATCAGGCCGAGGTGCGGGAGCGTCCGCAACATCTGCACCGGGGGTCGAGCAGTGTCTCGCCCCAGCGGGAAAGACCGGAGACCAGCCCGAGAGCGACCCCGGCCACGCCGCCGACGAGAAATCCGAAGAAAACGCGGCCCAGCGAAACAAGAAATGCGTCCACCAATTGGCCGTCCGCGACGAGCTCGGCGGCGGACTGTGCGACGGTCAGCGGAGAAGCCAGTTTCTCCGGCGACAGCACACCTGTTGAGCTGGCTGTTTGCCACAGCAGAACCAGCGCCACCGGGCTGATCCACCGCACCGGTATCGCAGGTTTTCGAGCAAGAGAAAGGGCCACGGCGCTGAATTACAGGCGAGCCGTGGCCCTTCGTCAACGACGCCCAAATCGTGAAAAAGCGTCGTACTTCGAGATAGTCGGTGTCAGCCGAGCACGTCGTGGCGGACGATCGTCTGGTCGCGGCCGGGGCCGACGCCGATCGCCGAGACGCGAGCACCGATGATGCTCTCCAGGTACTCGACGTACGCCTTGGCGTTGGCCGGCAGCTCGTCGAACGTGCGGCAGTGCGAGATGTCCTCGAACCAGCCCGGCAGCTCCTCGTAGACCGGCACGGCGTGGTGCACGTCGGTCTGCGTCATCGGCATCTCGTCGACCCGGCGACCGTCCACTTCGTACGCCACGCAGACCGGCACCTTCTCCAGGCCGGACAGCACGTCCAGCTTGGTGAGGAAGTAGTCGGTGATGCCGTTGACGCGCGAGGCGTAGCGGGCGATCACGGCGTCGAACCAGCCGGTGCGGCGCGAGCGGCCGGTCGTGACACCGAACTCACCGCCCTGCTTGCGCAGGTACTCGCCCATGTCGTCGTTGAGCTCGGTCGGGAACGGACCGGAGCCGACGCGGGTCGTGTAGGCCTTCAGGATGCCGATCACGGTGCTGATGCGGGTCGGGCCGACACCGGAGCCGACCGTCGCGCCACCCGACGTCGGGTTCGACGACGTGACGAACGGGTAGGTGCCGTGGTCGACGTCGAGCAGGGTGCCCTGCGAGCCCTCCAGCACGACGATCTCGCCGCGGTCGAGCGCCTGGTTGAGCAGCAGCCGGGTGTCGGCGATGCGGTGCACGAAGTGCTGACCGCGCTCCAGCACCTGGTCGACGACCTGGTCGGGGTCGAGCGCCTTGCGGTTGTAGACCTTGACCAGCACCTGGTTCTTGAAGTCCAGGGCGGCCTCGACCTTCTGCCGCAGGATCTTCTCGTCCAGCAGGTCCTGCACGCGCACGCCGACGCGGGCGAGCTTGTCCTGGTAGGCCGGGCCGATGCCGCGGCCGGTCGTGCCGATCTTCGCCTTGCCCAGGTAGCGCTCGGTCACCTTGTCGATGGCCACGTGGTACGGCATGATCAAGTGCGCGTCCGACGAGATCAGCAGGCCGCCGGTGTCGACGCCCTTCTCCTCCAGGCCCGCGAGCTCCTCGAGCAGCACGCCGGGGTCGACCACGACGCCGTTGCCGATGACGTTCTTGACACCGGGTGTGAGGATGCCGGACGGGATGAGGTGCAGGGCGAACTTCTGGCCGTCCGGGAGGACGACGGTGTGACCCGCGTTGTTGCCGCCCTGGTAGCGGACGATCCACTGGACACGCTCACCGAGGATGTCGGTGGCCTTGCCCTTGCCCTCATCGCCCCACTGGGCACCGATCAGCACGACGGCCGGCATGTGAAACTCCAAGCGCTTGGACTGGTTCGAGCGAACGCCGGTAAGCGAGGGTAGACCAGGAGATGACCGTGCACGGAATCGTGTTGGCCTGCGGAAACACGCAGTTGCCACTGATCACTCAACGTGACGGCGTGCAGGTCGTTCCTGCCCGCCCCGGCAAGGACCACGTCGACCAGCACCTGGACGCCGGCCGGCTCGTGGTGGCGGGCACCGACGCCGACCTCGCCGCCGTCGCGTTGCGGTTGCTGCGCAAGGAAAAGCTCGGCTCGGTGGCCCTCGGGTACGTGCCGGTCGCCGAGTCGGCCGTCGCCGCGCTCTGGGGCCTGTCGACCGATCCCGGCCGCGCCCTCGACATCGCCCTGAACGGTGACGTGGATCCCGTCCCGCTCGTGCGCGACGACGTCGGCGGCGTGCTGATGGGCCGCGGCGTGTTGTCACCCGTCCGTGGCGTCGGGTACAGCGACGCGGACAACGTGCTGCGCGGCCAGGCGTCGCGGGTCGAGTGCACGCCGGACCCCGAGGGCGGCCTCGGGCTCGTGATCCGGATCGTCAACAAGCGCCTGTTCGGGTCGAAGGTCCGGGAGAGCCGCCCGCGGGCGTTCCAGCTCGGCTGCCTGCCCACGACCGCCGTCCTGGACGGCCACAGGCACCCGCGGCCCGTCGACAAGTGGACCTGGTACCGCCACACCGAGGACCTGAGGCTCGTCCGAGGCGTCTAGGCGTGCACTTGTCGTTCGCTTGAGTGTCACTCAAAGGTGTTGCCTAATTCCATAACGTGACCAAGGGTGGTCCCGATCACTTCCACCGAGGAAGGCCGGGACGATGTCGAAAATCAACCGGATCATCGGTGCCGCGGTCGCCACCGCGGCTCTCACCCTTGGTCTCGCCACCCCTGCGCTCGCGACACCGCCGAACATCCCCACGGCCGCCACCGCCAAGACGGAGCTGGCCGGCCTCACCGTGCGCGCGGACGGCTCGATGACGGGCTATTCACGCGACAAGTTCCCCCACTGGATCACCCAGTCGGGTACCTGCAACACGCGGGAGGCCGTGCTGAAGCGCGACGGCACCGGCGTCGTGACGGACTCGAGCTGCGCCGCCACGTCGGGCCGCTGGTTCTCGCCCTACGACGGTGCGACGTGGTCCGCGGCCTCCGACGTGGACATCGACCACATCGTGCCGCTGGCGGCCGCCTGGAGGTCGGGAGCGGCGTCCTGGAGCACCGCCCAGCGCCAGTCGTTCGCGAACGACATGTCCGGCCCGCAGCTCATCGCGGTGACCGACAACGTCAACCAGGCCAAGGGCGACCAGACCCCGGCGACCTGGAAGCCGCCGCTGACGTCGTACTGGTGCACCTACGCGAAGATGTGGGTACACACCAAGTACCGCTGGAACCTCAGCGTGAACTCGGCGGAGAAGACCGAACTGGCGGGCATGCTCGGAAGGTGCTGATGGCGTCACTCTCCTCGCTCTTCGTGGCGGGCCCCGGCGGCGTGATGACCGACGAGGTCGGCGTCGTCACGGGAGACCTCGAGCTGTGCACCGAGCTGTCCGAGGACGGCGAGCTGCGCGCACTGGTCCGCTACGAGGGCGCGGAGGAGTGGTACGCCGTCACGAACGGCTCGTGCGCCCTGGCCGATCCTCGCGATCACGAGCAGGTCCACTCCCTGCTGCTGGGCCTGCTGAACCGGCCGGAGGGCTGAGGGGCGGCAACGCCTCCACCGCCTCCGCCCGGTTGAGCCCGGTGGCCTGCAACAGGTCCACCGCCACGCTCCGGATCTGCGCCAGCACGACCTTGGACGAGAACCCGTCCCCGCCCAGGCGCCGCGCGGTGAGCACCCGCGCGGCGTCCCGCACGGCCTCCCGCGTCTGCCTGGGCTCCTTGCCCTTCTCCAGCTCGCCCTTCAGGCAGTCGACGGCGTCCGCGTAGTCCCGCAGGACCCGCGGCACCCCGTCCGGGATCCGCTCCTCGGCCTTCAGCGCGGCCATCGTCCGCCTGGCCAGCACCCGCGTGTTGCGGATCGCGTAGTCCACCGGCCCGGCCGCGGTCTGGTACCGCCGCAGCTCGTCCTTGGCCCGCCAGCGGATCGGCGCGATCCGCGCGATCTCCCGCCCGGTCTGCAGGGCGGACTTGTAGTCGTCGATCGTGGTCTGGCTGGTGCGCAGCTCGGCCAGCACCCCGGCCGCCTTGACCGAGTCCTGTTCGGTCAGCGCGTCGGCGAGGTTGCGCAACGCGCCGCTGAGCGTGTTCGTGAGCACCTTGAGCTGCCGCTGGGCCACCGTCACCGGGTTCGCCGGGATGAGCGCCGCCACCGCGAGCCCGACGAGCCCACCGGTCAACGCGTCGATCATCCGGTCGAACCCGCCGCCGGCGCTGGGCGGCAGCAGCGTGGCCACGAGAACGGCACTGCTCCCCGCCTGCAGGGCGATGACGCTCCCGCCGTCGAGCAGCACCGCCGCCGACATCGCCAGCGCGACGACGAGCGCGATCTGCCAGGGACCGCTGCCGATCAAGCTGATCAACGCGTCACCGACGCCGACGCCGACCGACACGCCGACGACGAGCTCACCGACGCGCCGCAGCCGTTGCCCCAGGGAGACCCCGAGGCAGACGACCGCGGCGATCGGCGCGAAGAACGGGTGCGGGTGTCCGATCACGACGGTCGCGACGAGCCAGGCGAGACCCGCGGACAGGGCACATTGGACGATCGGCAGCGCCGCTCCGCGCCACCGCGTCAGCCCACGCCCCACGGCGTCCCGGACGGCACCCACGCCGGATCAGGCCAGACCGAGAGCGGCGGGCGCCTTCGGGTCGGAGTCGGCCAGGAACTTCGAGCACCTCTCCCACTCCTCGTCCTCGCCGATCTCGCGAGCGGCGCGGGCGAGCGCGGCCAGAGCGCGCAGGAAGCCCTGGTTGGGCCGGTGGTCCCACGGCACGGGCCCGAAGCCCTTCCAGCCGGACCGGCGGAGCTGGTCGAGGCCGCGGTGGTAGCCGGTGCGGGCGTAGGCGTAGGCGGCCACGGGGTCACCGGCGTGCAGCGCACGCTCGGCCAGCAGCGCCCAGGCCTCGGAGAAGTCGGGGTAGGCCCGGACGATCTTGCCGGGGTCCGTGCCGCCGTCCGCGGCAGACTGCGCCTCAGGGCGCTCGGGAAGACGGGTCGGCTCCGGCCCGAGGAGGTTGTCACGCATGCGGCCCATCGTGCCGCACGAACGACCTCTACGAGACGAACACCCGCATGACCGCGGCCACAACGGCCAGCAGCAACGCGGTGACGAGCACTCCGGCGACAATCCTCTTGGCCATGGCCGTGCATGATGCCGCGCTGGGCCGATCAGAGCAACGACGTTCACCCGGCCGTGCACACGAAGTGGAAACATCAGGGTAAAACCAGGGGCGTTCCGGCTCTCCGGGCAACGGAGGTGACCTCATGATGTTCGGATGATCCAGGGGGTTCGGGAGTTCCGGGAGCGGTACTGGGAGCGGGGCGCGCCCGGACGGGAGACACCGGCGGCGCTCACGAGGCAGCTCTACGGGCTGTGGCTCGCCGGTCTGCTGCTCAAGCTGATCGGGTCGTCCTGGGACGTCTCGTGGCACTTCAAGTGGCTGCGCGACGACCTGGCACCGCCGCACCTGATCAACACGGTCGGCACGGTGATCGTCGTCGGGCTGACGCTGTTCCACACGTTCACCGGGTACGGCGCCGACCGGACGACGCTGCGGCTGATGCAGGCCGGCTGCGGGATCTTCCTGGTCGCGCTGCCGATCGACGTGATCAACCACCGCGTCAACGGGCTCGACATCACGAGCTGGTCCGGCTCGCACGCGCTGCTCTACCTCGGCACGGCGGTCATGCTGGCCGGGGCGATCCGCGGGTGGATGAAGTTCTTCCCCGAAGGCAACGCACGGACGTTCGGGCTCGTCGCGCTGTGGTTCTTCTTCCTGGAGAACGTCTGGTTCCCCAACCAGCACCAGGAGTACGGCGTGCGCGCGTTGCAGGCCTACGACGACGGCCGGCCCGAGGCTGAGCCGATCCTGCTGCAGTTCGCCGCCGACCAGCTCGGCGTCCCCGTCGGGCGCGAGGCGGTCGTGAACTTCGCGCTGCCCATCGCGGACTGGGTCTACCCGGTGTGGGGTCTCGTCGCGGCCGCGATCGTGCTGGTGATCGCCCGGCGCACGCTCGACCGGCCCTGGGCGGCCACGGTCGTCGCGGGTGGGTACGTCGCCTACCGGTGCCTGATCTGGCCGGTGCTCGCGGGCATCGACTTCCCGAAGTCCGCCGTGCCGCTGTTCCTGGTCCTCGTCGGGCTCGCGATCGACGCGGCGCACGCGGTGAAGGTGCCCACGCCGGCCGCGGCCGTGCTGGGCTCGGCGGCCGTCACGACCGTCGGCTACGCCGGCATCTGGTTCCAGCAGGAGCACCTGTGGGGACCGCCGATCTCGTTCTCGTCGGCGGCGGTCACGGCCGTGCTGCTGGCGGTGCTGTGGACGGCCGGGGACCTGGTGCTCCACCGGCCGCGGGCGCGGGTGGTCGCGTCACGGCTCGAGCTGGGCTGACAGCCGGCTGGTGATCCGGCCGAACAGGTCGGCGAGGGGCTCGCCGACGTCCCGCCCGAACTCGGTCAACCCGTAGGTGACCTGGGGCGGGGTCGTCGGCTCCACCTTCCGCCAGACCAGGCCGTCCGCGACCAGGCCGCGCAGGGTCTGGGAGAGCATCTTCTCGCTGATGCCGCGGATGCTCTCGCGCAGCTCGAAGAACCTGAGGTCGTTCGTCTGCAGGGAGATCAGCACCCAGATGCCCCAGCGGCTGGTGACGTGGTCGACCATCTCGCGCGCCGGGCAGTCGGTGTGAAACACCTCATAGCGCCCGGTCGGCCCGGACCGCGTGAACTGAGTTCCGACCACCATGTCCGGAGCTTACCCAGAGGTACGTCCTTACGGGATGTAAGCCCTGTTCCTAGCGTCGTGCCCACATCGACGAAGGAGCTGTTCATGATCGTGGTGACCGGGGCCACCGGGAACATCGGCCGACCGCTGACGAGAGCGCTGGCCGAGGCCGGCGAGCAGGTGACGGCGGTGTCGCGGCACGCCGCCGAGGTGCCGGACGGGGTGCGGCACCAGGTGGCGGACCTCGCCCGTCCCGAGACCCTCCCGCTGGCGGGTGCGAAGGCGCTGTTCCTGCTGCTGTCCGGCGACCTGCACGCCGTCGGGGCCGATCCGGCGGACGTCGTCAGGAGGGCGGTCGCGGAAGGGGTGCGGCGCGTCGTGCTGCTGTCCACGCTCGGGGTGAGGACCAGGCCGTTCGGCGCCACGCGAATCGCGATGAGCGCGCTGGAGGACGTGGTGCGGGAGTCCGGGGCGGACTGGGCGATCCTGCGGCCGGGCGGTTTCGCGTCCAACGCCCTGTGGTGGGCCGAGTCCGTCCGGGCGAACCGGGTGGTCGCCGCACCGTTCGGCGACACCGGGGTGCCGATCCTGGATCCCGCCGACATCGCGGAGGTCGCGGCCGCCTGCCTCACGGACGACCGGCACGACGGCGCCGTGCTCGAACTGACGGGCCCGGAGGTGATCACGCCGCGCGAGCAGACCGCGGTCATCGCGGCGGCGCTGGGCGAACCGGTGCGGTTCCACGAGCTCACCCGTGCCGAGGCCAAGGCCGGCATGGAACAGCTGATGCCCGGCGCGCTCGCCGACGACACCCTGGACATCCTCAGTTCGCCGACGCCGGACGAGCTGCGCGTGAGTCCGGACGTCCAGGCGGTCCTCGGACGGGCCCCGCGCTCGTTCGCCGACTGGGCCGCGCGCAACGTGGAGGCGTTCCGCTGAACGCGGGAGGGCCCCGGCGCGGTGCCGGGGCCCTCCTCACGAGCGGTGTCAGCCCGCGATCATGCGGCCGGACGACTTGAGGTGCTCGCACGCCGAGGCGATGCGGGCGGCCATGGCCTGCTCGGCTGCCTTGAGGTAGCTGCGCGGGTCGTAGGCCTTCTTGTTGCCGACCTCGCCGTCGATCTTCAGCACACCGTCGTAGTTCGAGAACATGTGCGCCGCGATCGGGCGGGTGAAGGCGTACTGCGTGTCCGTGTCGATGTTCATCTTGATGACGCCGTACGACACGGCCTCGTGGATCTCCTCCAGCAGCGAGCCGGAGCCGCCGTGGAAGACGAGGTCGAACGGCTTCGAGCCGGCGGCCAGGCCGAGCTTCTCCGCCGCCACGTCCTGGCCCTGCTTGAGGATCTCCGGGCGCAGCTTGACGTTGCCCGGCTTGTAGACGCCGTGCACGTTGCCGAAGGTCGCGGCCAGCAGGTAGCGGCCCTTCTCGCCCGCGCCGAGCGCCTCGACGGTCTTCAGGTAGTCCTCGGGCGTCGTGTAGAGCTTGTCGTTGATCTCGTTGTCGACGCCGTCCTCCTCGCCGCCCACGACGCCGACCTCGATCTCGAGGACGAGCTTCGCCTTGGCGGAGAGGTCGAGCAGCTCGCTCGCGATCTGGAGGTTCTCGTCCAGAGGCACGGCGGAGCCGTCCCACATGTGCGACTGGAAGAGCGGGTTGCCGCCCTTGTCCACCCGCTCCTGGCTGATGGCGATCAGCGGACGCACGTACCCGTCGAGCTTGTCCTTCGGGCAGTGGTCGGTGTGCAGCGCGATGTTCACCGGGTACTTCGCGGCAACGACGTGCGCGAACTCGGCGAGCGCCACAGCGCCGGTCACCATGTCCTTGACCTTCGTGCCGGAGGCGAACTCGGCGCCGCCGGTCGAGATCTGGATGATGCCGTCGCTCTCGGCCTCGGCGAAGCCGCGCAGAGCCGCGTTGAGAGTCTCCGACGAGGTGACGTTGATCGCGGGGTAGGCGAACTCGTTCGCCTTGGCCCGGTCCAGCATCTCCGCGTAGACCTCAGGGGTTGCGATGGGCATCGGTGGTCCTCCTCAGGCGCCCTGAACGGGTGTCGACCGCATCCTACGAGGCCGCGTCCCAGACCCGACGCGGCGGCCAGCTCGGCATAGTGCCCGTTCAGGGACCGGATCGCCAGGTGGCCGGCGCCCGCGGCCGAGTGGGCGCGCGGCTCCTCCGCCACCCGGCCGGGGTTACCGGACGGTACGGGTGCATCGATCAAGCTGCCGGACCTGGGATCGGCGGCGTCGTCCTCCTCCGCGACCACGGTGACCTCCGGCGCGGGGAACTGGTCACCGAGCGTCTCGCGGACGCGGACCCACCGGACCCACCGGACGTTCCGCAAGTCGTCGCACCCCGCGCGTGAGGGCATAGTGGAGGACATGGCAACCGCCCGGTGGAACGACAGGATCATCGCTTCGAGCGACGACACGGTCGTCGTCGAAGGCAACCACTACTTCCCGCTCGACTCGGTGGACCCGGACGTGCTGAAGCCGTCCGGCCACACGTCGGTCTGCCCGTGGAAGGGCACCGCGAACTACTTCTCGTTGCAGGTGGACGGCGCCGAGAACACCGACGCCGCCTGGTACTACGCCGAGCCCAAGGAAGCGGCGGCGCAGATCAAGGGGCGCGTGGCGTTCTGGAAGGGCGTCGAGATCACCGCCTGACCGACTACCGTCGGAACATGGGGATCTTGAGCACCACCGGCCTGACCGTGTCCCGCCTGTGCCTGGGCGGCAACGTGTTCGGCTGGACCGCCGGCGAGGACGAGTCCTTCGCCGTGCTCGACGCCTACACCGAGGCGGGCGGGAACTTCCTGGACACCGCCGACTCGTACTCGGCCTGGGCCGAGGGCAACTCCGGCGGCGAGTCGGAGACGATCATCGGCAGGTGGCTGGCCCGGCGCGGGAACCGCGACGACGTCGTGATCGCCACCAAGGTCGGGATGCTCGCCGGGTTCGACAACCAGAAGCGCGACACGGTCCTGGCCGGCGCCGAGCGGTCGCTGAAGCGGCTCGGCGTCGACCACGTCGACCTCTACTACAGCCACCGCGACGACCCCGGCACGCCGCTGGAGGAGACGCTGGCCGCCTACGACCGGCTCGTCCGCGACGGCAAGGTCCGCCACGTCGCCGCGTCCAACTTCTCGGCCGAGCGGCTGGCGAAGGCGCTGGAGGTCCAGGAGCGGGAGGGCTTCGCGAAGTTCGTGGCGCTGCAGCCCGAGTACAACCTGGTGAGCCGCGCCGCGTTCGAGGGCGAGCTCCTGGCGACCGTCGCCGGGCACGGGCTCGCCACCGTGCCGTACTGCTCGCTCGCCAGGGGTTTCCTGACCGGCAAGTACCGGCCGGGCGTCCAGGTCCGCAGCGCGCGGGCCGGCGCGGCGTCGAGGCACCTGGACGAGCACGGCCTCCAGGTGCTGGAGGTGCTCGACGAGCTGGCCGAGACCCGCGGGACCACGGTGGCCTCCGTCGCGCTGGCCTGGCTCGCGCAGCAGCCGACGGTGGCCGCGCCGATCGCGTCCGCCCGCACGGTGGAGCAGCTCGGCGAACTCGTCCCGGCGCTGGACCTCGTGCTGTCCCAGACCGAGGTGGACCGCCTCAGCGCAATTTAACTTGCCAGTAGCTTACCGGGAGTAGGTTGCGTTACCGTGACGGCATGGACGTCACGGGCAAGGTGGTACTGATCACCGGCGCGGCCAGGGGCATCGGCGCCGAGGTGGCGGGGCGACTGGCCGCGCGCGGGGCTCGCCTCGCGCTCGTCGGGCTGGAGAAGGACCGGCTCGAAGAGGTCGCGCGGCAGACGGGTGGCAAGGCGTGGGAAGCCGATGTCACCGACTGGGACGTGCTCGAACGCGTCATGAACGAGGCCGCCGAGCACTTCGGCGGCATCGACGTCGTGGTGGCGAACGCGGGCATCGCGGCCACCGGGTTCGTGCGGTCGATGGACCCGAAGGCGTTCGAACGCGTCATCGAGGTCAACCTGCTCGGTGTGTGGCGCACGGTCCGCACGGCACTGCCGCACCTGGTCAAGAGCCGCGGCTACTGCCTGGTCGTGTCGTCGCTGGCCGCGATCGTGCACATCCCCGGCAACGCGGCCTACTCGGCGGCGAAGGCGGGCTGCGAGGCGTTCGCCGACAGCCTGCGCGCGGAGGTCCGGCACCTGGGCGTGGACGTCGGCACGGCCTACTTCTCGTGGATCTCCACGGACATGGTCGACAGCGCCGACCAGCACCCGGTCTTCGGCAAGCTGCGCAAGGGCATGCCGGGCCTCGCCGGCAAGAAGTACCCCGTCCGCGACGTCGGCAAGGCCGTGGTCAAGGGCATCGAGAAACGCGCGAAGGCGATCCACGTCCCCGGCTGGGTGGGCGCGCTGAAGTACTTCCGCGCGTTCACGCCGGTGGTCGTGGACCGCCAGGCGGTCGCCGAGGTGGCGGCCGCCGACCTGGAGATGGCCAGGTCGGACACGTCAGGGCTGGTCGGGCCGGGCGGGCAGGCCGCGGCTCGCTGAGCGCGGGCGCCGGTCGTCACCGCAGCCAGGAGCCGAGGAGCGCGTTCCAGGCGCGGACCTCCCACTTCGCGACGACGTCGGCCGGCGTGTAGGGGTCGGCGGAGATGAGCTCCCGCACCGCCGCCTCGTCGGCGGCCTCGTAGATGATCAACGCGCCGGTGTCGTCCGCGTACGGGCCGGCGGCGAGGACCACGCCCTTCCCGGCGAGGGAGGCGATGTACTCGCGGTGCGCGGGGCGCACCGCGAGGCGCTTCTCCTGGTCGGGACCGAACACCAATTCGACTGCAAAGCGGGCCATGCGTCCACCGTAGCGACGGTGACCGGTACCGTCCTATCCCGTGGTTGGCGAAGAAACCCCGCGCACCGTGCAGGACACCCTGACCAACCTGCGAATCAAGGACGGCGTCGCAGGACCTCCCGCAGGGCCGCTCACGCTCGAAGACCTCTACAAGCAGCACCGCATGCGCCTCGTCCGGCTCGCGCTGCTGCTCGTGGACGAGCCAGCGACGGCGGAGGACGTGGTGCAGGAGGCCTTCACGGGCCTGCACCGCAACTGGAAGGGCCTGCGCGACGCCCAGGCGGCCGTCGGCTACCTCCGCACCGCCGTGGTCAACGGCTCGCGCAGCGTGCTGCGCCGGCGCAAGACGGCCCGCGACTACACGCCGCCGCACGTGGCGAACGCGCGGTCGGCCGAGTCGCTCGCGATGCTGACCGCCGAGCACCAGGCCGTGGTCAAGGCGTTGCAGCAGCTCCCGCCGCGCCAGCGCGAGGTGCTCGTGCTGCGCTACTACGGCGACCTGTCCGAGGCCGAGATCGCCGAGGCCACGGGCATCTCGAAGGGCACCGTGAAGTCGACGGCGTCCCGCGCGCTCGACGCCCTCCAGAAGATCATGGCGGGCTGACCGCAGCAGTAAGCGAAGTTCACCATTTCCCTGGTTGAGCCGTTTTGTCCGGTGCGGACGGTTCCACCGGGCAAGACCAGGCGCCCAATCCGGTACTTGGTATAGACCAATAGGGCTCCAATGCCGCAGGATCAGTCCTCGTGGCACGCAGACACGTGGTCGCCGTTGACATCGGTGGCACCGAAACCAAGGCGGCGCTCGTCGCCGGCACCTCGGCCGCGGTGGCGGTGCACAAGCACGCGCGCCGGGCGACTCCCGGCGAGCTGGAGCCGCTGCTCACCGTGATCGCCGAGCTCGTCGACGGGCTCCGGCGGTCCTGCGAGCACGAGGTCGACGCCGTCGGGGTCGTGGCGCCGGGCATCGTGGACGAGGCGAGCGGTGTCGGCGTCTACACGTCGAACCTGCCGTGGAACCAGTTCCCGTTCGGCACCGTCCTCACCGAACGGCTCGGCGTCCCCGTCGCGTTCGGTCACGACGTGCGCGCCGCCGGACTGGCCGAGTGCCGCATGGGGGCGGCGAAGGACCTGCGCACCGCGGTGATCATGCCCATCGGCACCGGCATCGCCGGCGCGCTGCTGCTCGACGGGAAGATCTTCGCGGGCGGCGGCTACGCGGGGGAGATCGGGCACGTGGACGTCGGTCACGGCGTGCCGTGCGCGTGCGGCCAGACCGGCTGCGTGGAGACGGTCGCGTCCTCCGCGGCGATCGCCCGCCGGTACACCGCGCGCACCGGCACGCCCGTCAACGGCGCGGCCGAGGTCGCCCGCAGGGTGCGGGAGGGGGAGCAGGACGCCGTCGCCGTGTGGCACGAGGCCGTGGACGCGCTCGCCAGGGGCATCCTGGTGCTGGCGACGCTGCTCGGCCCGGAGGCCGTTGTGCTCGGCGGCGGACTCGCACTCGCAGGAGACCTGCTGGTGGAGCCGTTGCGGGAAAGGCTGGACGGGCTGATCGCCTTCCAGCGCCGACCGGAGCTGCGGCTCGCGGCGCTCGGCGACGAGGCGGGCTTCCTCGGCGCCGCGCTGCTGGCCATCGACATGCTGGAGGCATCGTGAGCACGTGGGGTGGACCTGTCGACGTGACCCTGACCGGTGGTCGGGTCGTCACGCCGGACAGGGTGCTCGAGAACGGGTGGGTCAGCGTCACCGACGGCCGGATCGCCGCGGTGGGTGAGGGCGAGGCGCCCGAAGGCCCGACGACCGACGTGGGCGGCGGCACGATCGTGCCGGGCTTCGTCGACATCCACTGCCACGGCGGCGGCGGGGACGCGTTCACCAGCAGCGACCCGGTGAAGATCCGCAAGGCCGCCGGCGCCCACCGCCGGCACGGCACCACGACGATGCTGGCCTCGCTGGTCTCGCGCCCGGTGCCGGAGCTGGCCGACCAGGTGTCCGCGCTCGCCGAGCTGGTGCAGGAGGGCGTCGTCGCGGGCATCCACCTGGAGGGGCCGTTCCTGTCCGCGGCCCGCTGCGGCGCGCACGACCCCGCGATCCTGTGCCCGCCGGAGCACACCGCGGTGACGAAGCTGCTCGACGCGGGCAAGGGCACCGTCCGAATGATCACCATCGCCCCCGAGCTCGAAGGCGCCGTGAGCGCCGTGCACCAGCTCGTGGACTCGGGCGTCATCGCCGCCATCGGCCACACCGACGCGACGGAGGCGCAGGTCCGCCCGGCGGTCGACGCCGGCGCGTCCGTGGCCACGCACCTGTTCAACGGCATGCGCCCGTTGCACCACCGCGAGCCGGGCCCGATCGGCGCGCTGCTGGACGACGAACGCGTGACCGTCGAGCTGATCTGCGACCTCGTGCACCTGCACCCGACGGCGGTGCGCCTGGCCGCGCGCCACGCCGGCACCCGCCGCACCGTCCTGATCACCGACGCCATCGCGGCGGCCGGTGTCGGCGACGGCGTGTACGACGTCGGCGGGCTCGAGGTGCGCGTCGTCGACGGGGTGCCGACGCTGGCGGGCGGTGCCGCGCTGGCCGGCAGCACGCTGACGATGGACATGGCGTTCCGCAACGCGGTCGGCAGTTGTGGACTGTCGCTCGTGGAGGCCGCGTACGCGGCCTCCACCCGCGGCGCCGAGCTCCTCGGCCTCGACACCGGCAAGCTGCAGGCGGGCTGTGCGGCCGACCTCGTCGTCCTCGATGCAGAATTGAGGCCGCGGGACGTGATGGTCAGGGGCGAGTGGGTCAAGGACTAGGTGGATGGCGGACGATCCGGAGCGGTTGGTGACCGACGCGTTGCGAGCGCAGGCAACCAGCACGAATGCCGGATTTGCCGTTCCCGTCCCTATTTCCGACGAGCGCCCGGCACCCATGTCCGCGTGGTGGGTGCTGGGCCTCGCGATGTTGTTGGGCCTGGCAGCGGGCACGGTGGCCGCAGTGATCACGCTGAGCTGACCTGTACCGTTGTCGCCGTGACGACGACGCTTGCCTTGGGCCCTGACTGGCTGGATCCCGAAAAACTGCTGACGATGCTCGGCCCGTGGATGCTCGTCGGGCTGTGCGTGATCGTCTTCGCCGAGTGCGGTCTGCTCGTCGGGTTCTTCCTGCCGGGCGACTCGCTGCTGTTCACGGCGGGACTCTTCGTCGCGGCGGGCCACATCTCCACGCCGCTCTGGCTCGTGTGCGTGCTGCTGACGGTGTGCGCCTTCGTGGGCAACGTCGTCGGCTACTACATCGGCCGCAAAGCCGGTCCGGCGCTGTTCAACAAACCCGAGTCGAAGATCTTCAAGAAGGAGTACGTCGACAAGACGCAGGAGTTCTTCGACAAGTACGGCCCGCGCGCCATCGTCCTCGCGCGGTTCGTGCCGATCGTCCGCACGTTCATCACGGCCATGGCCGGTGTCGGGCGGATGGACCCGAAGAAGTACTTCACCTACTCCGCGATCGGCGGCGTGGCGTGGGCCGCGGGCCTGACCGTGCTCGGCTACTACCTCGGCCAGATCTCCTTCATCAAGGAGAACCTCGAGGTCACGCTGCTCGCCATCGTCCTCCTGTCGATCGTGCCGATCATCATCGAGGTGATCAAGGCGCGCCGGGAGAAGAAGTCGCTGGTCCAGGCCGAGGCCGACGACATCACCGAGATCATGGAAGCGCAGATCCACGACGACGCGACGCAAATCATCCCCCGCGTCGAGCGCTGACTGAGTCGCCGAAGGCCCGCCATCACCGGCGGGCCTTTTCGCTGCCCGCCTGGAGGCTGAACATCGAGCCCGGGTTGAACAGGTTCTCCGGGTCCAGCGCGCGCTTGATCTCGCGGTGGACCCGGAGGCCGACCGGCCCGATCTCCCGCGCGAGCCACTCGCGCTTGACCTTGCCGACGCCGTGCTCGCCGGTGATCGTGCCGCCCAGCGACAGCCCGAGGGCGAGGATGTCGTCGAACGCCTTGCGGGCACGCGCGAACTCATCGGCGTCGGCGGGGTCGTAGACGATCGTCGGGTGCATGTTGCCGTCGCCCGCGTGACCGACGACGGCGATCTTGAGGCCGATCTCCTCCGCGACGGCCTCGCAGCCCTGGATCAGCTCGGCGATGCGGGTGCGGGGCACGCACACGTCGTCGGTCAGCCAGGAGCCGTAGACCTCCAGCGCGGTCAGCACGGCACGGCGCGCGGTCAGCAGGTCGCGACCCTCGTTCACGTCGTGCGTGGCGTAGACGAGGTCGGCCTCCAGGCAGATCTCCTCGATCTGCCGCAGCTCGCGCGCGGCCTGCTCGCCGCCCGCGTCGGTCTGGCAGATCAGCAGCGCCGCGCAGCCGGGTCCGGCGCCGAGCTCGGTCTTGAGGTACTGCTCCACGGCCTCGATCGAGGTGCGGTCCATGATCTCCATCAACGACGGCACCAGGCCCTCGCGCACGATCCGGCTGACCGCGGCGCCCGCCGTGGCGGTGCTGCCGAACGCGGCCACCAGCGTGGCGGGCGCCTGCGGGAGCGGGCGCAGCGCCAGCGTGGCCTGCGTGATCACCCCGAGCGTGCCCTCGGAGCCGATGAAGAGCTTGGTGAGGTCGTAGCCCGCGACGCCCTTGACCGTGCGGCGGCCCGTCCGCAGCACCTCGCCGTCGGCCAGGACGACCTCCAGGCCCAGCACGGAGTCGGTGGTCACGCCGTACTTCACGCAGCACAGGCCGCCCGCGTTGGTGGAGAGGTTGCCGCCGATCGTGCACCAGTCGTAGCTGCTCGGGTCCGGCGGGTAGAACAGGCCTTCCTTCTCGACGGCGTCGCGCAGGTCGAGGTTGACCACACCCGGCTCGACCACGGCCAGGCGGTTGTCGGCGTCGATCTCCACGATCGCGTTCATCTTGGTCGTGACCAGGACGACGCAGCCGTCGATCGCGTTCGCGGCGCCCGAGAGACCGCTGCCGGCACCACGGGGCACGATCGGCACGCGGTGGCGCGCGCACGCACGGACCACCGCCTGAACCTGCTCCGTGTTCAGCGGGAGCACCACCGCCAACGGACTGCCGTACGGCGCCAGCGGCATCATGTCGCGCTGGTAGCTCGCGGTGACATCGGCGTCGACCAGGACGCCTGCGTCACCCACTGCGGTGCGGAGTTCAGCGAGCAACGTCTCCATGCTCGCCACGCTAGCCCGATCCGGCCGGGTCACTCGACGGTGATCTCGGCGGAAGGGAGTTCACGCGGTGACTGAGTGTGCTCAATCCAGATTTCGTCATCCGGTCAGACCGATGTCGCCGCACCGCCGGCGTAGCACGACGTAGGCTGGCTCACCGTGGCGCACGCATTCGCCTCGCTGGAGACCGCAGGTCCGGTGGCCGTGTGGCTCATCGTGCTGACCTTCATCTTCGTCGAGTGCGCATTCATCTTCGGGTTGTTCCTGCCCGGTGACTCGCTGCTGTTCGCCGCCGGCGTGGTGCTGGCGACGCACAACAGCGAGCTGTCGGCCTGGGCGTTGTCCGGTGTGGCGCTGATCGTCGCCGTCGTCGGCAACCAGGTCGGCTACTACATCGGCAGGCACACCGGCACGCGCGTGCTCGCGCGCAAGGACGGCAAGGTGCTGAACCGGCAGAACCTGCAACGCGCGGGCGAGTTCCTCGACCGGCGCGGTTTCTGGGCCGTCGTGCTCGCCCGCTGGATCCCGTGGATCCGCACGCTGGCGCCGATGATCGCCGGTGCCGCGCGGATGGACCTCCGGCGGTTCACGCTGGCCACGACCATCGGCGCCATCGCGTGGGTGCCGACGCTGGTGCTGGCCGGCTACTACGGGGCGGGCATCCTGCGGCAGCTCCCGTGGCTCGAGACGGCCGCGATCGTCGTCAGCGTCGCGTTCTTCCTGGGTGGTACCGGCTGGGGCATCTGGCGCTACCGCCAGGAGATGGCGAAGCCGATCGACGAGGCCGGCGAGGACCTCGAGCACGTCAGCCACCCGCACGCGGGCTGACGCGTCAGATGAACCTGTGTGACGCGTTCTCGTAGTAGGTGTTGACGAGGTTGCCGCAGGTGTTGGCCCGGACGGTGTCGTAAGTGCCTTCGTAGTTGCTGTTGAAGTACACGCGGATGTCCCGGTCGAAGTAGTTGCACACGGACGCCGCGTTGTTCTTGACGCACTCCAGGTAGCCCGCCGCGCTCGGCTTCTTGAACTCGTAGCAGGTCGGCTGCGAGTCGCCGTAGTTCGGGATGTTGCCGGTGAAGTCGGAGATCGATCCGATGCGGTTGCTGAAGTGGTACAGGCAGAACTCGTTGTCGTTGCACACGCCGTCGCGGGCCGCGGCCGAGGCGGCCGGTGCGGCCACGGCGACGAACACGGCCGCGAGCGCGCCGGCGAAGGCCGTCCGGATCACTTTCTTCGAAGAGTTGTTCATGCCGTTGATGCTGGCGAGAACGCGCGGGCATCGACAGCGACAACCTCTACGAAGAACCTCCACATTCCGCGAGGTGCCGCCGCAGGCTCGCCTGCCGCCCGAGGTCTCCGTGCCGCTCGGCGATGTCGAGTCCGCGGTGCAACGCCTCGGCTGCCGCGACGCGGTCCCGGCGCAGCAGGTGCACCAGTCCCAGTTCCTCCAGGCACGCGGCCTCACCCGACGGGTCTCCGCCCTCGCGGTGCAGGTGCAGGCTCCGCGTCAGTGCCGTCGCGGCCTCGTCGGCCCGGCCGGACCGCCGGTGCAGCGCGCCGATCCGGTGCAGCACACCGGCACAGGCGCGGTCGTCGCCCTCAGCGGTGTTCAGGCGCAAGCTGTCCAGGTAGCAGCGGAGCTCGCGCTCGTGGTCGCCCCTTCGGCCGTGCGCACTGCCGAGGTGCTCCAAGACGGAGGCCTCGACGCACCGGAGCCCCAGCTCGCGCGCCAAGGCGAGGCTCTCCTCCCCGGTCGAGACAGCGACGGCCAGGTCACCGCACGTCTGGAGCACCTCGCTGAGGTTGACCAGGCAGACCGCGACGCCGTTGGTGTCCCCGAGCTGCCGGAACAGGGCCAGGCTGCGGCGCAGGTGACCGGCGTCGCGCAGCGCGACGCCCAGGTCCATCTCGACGATGGCGCGCGCCGGCGGGTCGCTCGCCACGGCCGCCGCCCGCCCGCACACCTCGGCCCAGTCCGCGCGGTGGCCGCGGCTCAGGTAGTACGGGAACAGGCCGGTCGCCAGCCGGACCAGCGCCTGCGCCGGCACGCCGGGCGCCCGGCAGAGGTCGACGAGCTGCGGGCGGTGCTCGTCGAGCCACGCGAAGGCCGCCGCGGCAGTGGCGAAGTCCGGTGCGCCCGCCGCCCACACCGGGTCGGCCCAGGTCCCGCGGAAGCTGTGCGGCACGGCCAGGGCCACCGACCGCCACGCCACCGCGACGAACAGGCGGGCGACCCGGCCCAGCGCCTCGGGGTCCGCGGACCGTTCGAGCGCGTAGGCCCGGATGAGGTCGTGCATCCGGTAGCGGCCGGGCGTCGTGCACCGCACCAGGTGCAGGTCGGCCAGCCGTTCCAGCACCAGTTCGGCGGCGAGGGTGTCCACGTCGAGCAGCCGGGCGGCGACCGGCAGCGAGACGTCCCCGAAGACGCCGAACCGCGTGAACGCCGTCTGGTCCGCGGGGTCGAGCTGGTCGACGGACACCGCGAAGCTCGCCCGGATACCCGCGTCGTCGCGGTCCAGCTCGTCGAGCCTGCGCACGGCCAGGCGGTGCGCGAGGTGGGCGATCGGCCAGGCCGGCCGGGACGCGAGCCGGGCACCGGCGAGGTGGACGGCGAGGGGCAGCCGTCCGCACTGCCGGACCACCTGCGCCGCCGCGGCCGGGTCGGCGCCGGTCCGTTCCGGCCCCGCGTAGGCCGTGAGCAGGTCGAGCGCCTCGCGTTCGGGCAGCACGTCCAGCCTCAGGTGACGGGCCTGCGGCAGGGTGTCCATGGCCCGGCGGCTGGTCACGACCGCCGAGCAGCCGACGGTGCCGGGCAGCAGCGGCTGGACCTGGTCGATCGTCGCGGCGTCGTCGAGCACGAGCAGCACCCGCCGCCCCGCCAGTGCCGACCTCAGCCGCGCGGCGGTCTCGGCCTGCGTTCCGCCGTGGTCCGGCCGGCCGAGCGCGCGCAGAAGCTGGCCCAGCGCGTCCTGCGGCTGCAGGCTTCCCCGCAGGTCCAGGTAGAGCTGGCCGTCGGGGAAGAGCTCGGCGACGCGGTGGGCGACGTGCAGCGCGAGCGAGGTCTTGCCGACGCCCGCCATGCCGGAGACGACCACCACCCCCGGCCGGCGCACCAGGTCGGTCAGCTCGGCGACCTCCGCCTCACGCCCGGAGAACCGCACCGGCGCGGCGGGGAGCTGCCGGACGGGTGCGGACGGCGCGTGGCGGGGCCGGGGCGTGCGGGCGGCGGCCGCCGCGAGTTCGGCACGCTCGTCCGCGCCCAGGCCGAGCGCGTCGGCGAGCCGCAGCACCGTCTCGCGATGAGGATGCCGGCGGTCACCCCGTTCCAGGGCGCCGACGGCCTGACCGCTGAGACCGGCCTTCTCGGCCAGCGCCTCCTGGGTGAGCCCCGCGGTGATCCGGTGGTGCCGCAACAACGCGCCCAGCGCAGAGTCCACCCCTCATCCCCCCACAGCGAATCCCCCGCGCCAAGTCCCCCGCGCCGCCGAGCCTGCCGCCTACAGCACCTCGGTGATCAGCAGGTCCGCCGACCCCTTCGACGAGTTCACCATCAACGCGTTGACGTGGTCCGTGCCGTGCAGCACGCGTTCCTGCGCCTCCGACAAGGTGCGCCCGTAGCGCAGGTGGCGGTCGATCAGGCGCTGCACCCGCACGTCCTCGTCGATGAACAGGAACCACGCCTCGTCGAGGATGATCCGGACGCGCTTCCACTTGTCGTAGTTGAGCAGCAGGTAGTTGCCCTCGGTGACGACCAGCGGGACGTCCGGGTGCACCGGCACCGCGCACGCGATCGGCTCCTCGATCTCGCGGCGGAACTCCGGCGCGTAGATCATGTCCGGCCCGCACGCCTTGATCCTGCCGAGCAGGTCGACGTAACCGGGGATGTCGAACGTGTCCGGGGCGCCCTTGCGCTCGACGAGCCGCAGCCGTTCCAGCTCGCTCTGCGCGAGGTGGAAGCCGTCCATCTCGACGAGCACCGCCTGGCCGTCGAGGGCCTCGACGAGCCGCCGCGCGAGTGTCGACTTGCCGGAACCCGGCGCGCCACCGATGCCGAGGAGCTTCCGCTCACCCATGTCCGTGAGCGCTCGGGCCCGTTCTAGCAGCTCCTCGAACCTGACCTGCTGTCCTGCCACCGTGCCAGCCTCTCAACCCAGTCCCCGACCGCGCCGACGCGAACAGCGGCCGCCTCCGACGCGAAACCGATGGCCTTCACCGGATCCCACCCCGACGCCAGCGCGTAGGCGTACGCGCCGTGCCAGACGTCTCCGGCACCGTTCGTGTCCTCCACCTCCACCACCGGCACGGGCACCTCCCCGGTCGAGCCGTTCCGCGACCAGGTCACCGGCGCCGCACCGTGCGTGCGGATCACCAGCGGCACCCCGTACGAGTGCACCTCGGCGTCGGACCGCTCGAACCCCGAAGCGCAGGCAGCCACGTCGACCAGCGGCAACAGGTGATCGAGGACAGGTTTCCAGCTCCCGGCGTCGAGCACCACCGGCAATCCCAGGGCTTTCGCCCGCCGGGCGGCCGGGATCACCAGGCCGTCGTGGTGCCCGTCCAAGAGCACCACGTCCGCGGCCGCCAGGAGATCGGACAGATCGGGCGCGACGACCGGCACCGACGCGTTGCGCGAGACGACCGTGCGCTCCCCATCAGCGGCTCTGACGACGACCATGCTCACCGGCGTCGTACCGGCCACCGCGGTCACTTGGACCGGGTCCAAGGAGGCCTTGACGAATTCACCCAATGCGTCGGCCCCCAAGGCGGTGAGCAGTGCCGACCTCCCGCCCAGCGCGGCGACGGCACGGGCCGCGTTCGCCGCCGGGCCGCCGGGCGAGAGCCGCGCGTCGAGCGAGCGGACCTTCTGCCCCGCGGCCGGGAAGTCGTCCACCCGCTGGGTCACGTCGAGAGTTGTGAGCCCGACACACAGCACGGCTGCCATCTGGGCTTCCTCCAAACGGGTAAGGTCCCTGGTCATGGTCACCATGCGGGATGTCGCGGCTCTCGCGGGGGTCTCCATCACCACGGTGTCACACGTGATCAACGAGACCAGGCCGGTAGCCGAGGACACGCGCGAGCGCGTGCAGAAGGCGATCGACGAAACCGGGTACACGGGTGACGCCATCGCGCGGTCGCTGGTCATGGGTGGCACGAAGTCGCTGGGTCTCGCGGTCTCGCTGGTCTCGCACCCCTACTTCGCCGAGCTGATCGCCGCCATCGAGTCGGAGGCGACCAGGAACGGCTACTCGCTCGTGCTGATCGACACGAGGGACACCCCGGAGTCCGAGCAGACCGCGGTCAGGATGCTGCGCTCGCGACGGGTCGACGGGCTGCTGCTGACCCCGTCGGCCGGCGGCGGGAGCCTCGTGCTGCCGGAGCTCAAGCGGCTGAACATCCCCACCGTGCTCGTGGACCGGCTCACCGTGGCCCAGGACATCGACCAGGTGGGGCCGGAGAACGTCCAGGCCACCTCGGGTCTCGTGAAGCACCTCGCGGAGCTGGGGCACCGGCGGATCGGCATCGTCTGCGGCAAGGCGGGCGTGGCGACGACCGAGGAGCGCATCCTCGGCTACCGGCTCGGCCTCGGCCGCGCGGGCCTCAAGTGGGACGAGGCACTGGTCTCCCAGAGCGGCTGGCTCGCGCCGCTGCTCGACCAGGAGGACCCGGCGACGGCGGTCGTCGCGGCGGACCACCTGGTCACGGTGGGCATGCTGCACGAGGCGCGCGCCCGCGGCCTCAAGCTGGGCACCGACCTCGCCGTCGTCGCGTACGACGAGGTGGAGTGGGCGACGTTGATCGAACCGCCGCTCACGACGCTGGCCCAGCCCGTCGAGGAGATCGGCAGGACCGCGGTGAAGCTGCTGCTCTCGCGGATCTCCGACCCGCAGCGGCCGCCGGAGACCATCCGGCTGTCGCCCTCGCTCATGCACCGGCAGTCCTGCGGGTGCTGACCAGGCCGTGACGCTCAGGCCGTGGCGACGCTCAGGCCGTTCCGCTCGAGCAACGCCGCCGCTTCCAGGCACATCCAGGCGCCGAGCTGCACGGACAGGTCGCGCCCCTCGTCCTCGGTGGCCTGCACGCTCCACTCCGGGCCGAACAGCGGACCGCTCACCGCCACCGTCCGGTTGGTCCAGGCCGCGTCCGCGGACTGGACGACGAGCTCCCTGGCGAGGTCCGCGGTCTCGTGCCGCTCGGGGTCCAGCTCGGGGATGATCAGCGCGGCCTGGGCGAGGTAGCGGGTGAGGATGCCCGCGAACAGGCCGCCGTCACCGCCGCCCTGGCCCTTGATCACGCCGTTCGTGGCGAGGTCGTCGTGCACGGCGGTGATCGTGCGCGCGGCCCGGTCGAGCCACTTCTCCTGCTGGCCGTGCCCGGCCAGCTCGACGCACGCGCCGATCAGGACGCCCTGGCAGTACGTGTAGGTGTTCTTCTCGTACTCGCGGATCTCGCCGTTGGGGTGGACGTGCAGGCCGTCCCAGGCGAGGCCGCTGCCCGGGTCGACGAGGTGCTCCTCGATCCAGTCCACCGTGGACCGCGCGCGGGTGAGGTCGGCGCGGTCGTCCCGGCGGGCCAGGAAGATCGCGGCGGGGCCGTTGGCCGGCACGTTCTTGAAGTCGTCGTGGCGCTTCCACCAGATGCCGCCGCCGGCGTGGTCGGTCCAGCCGTCGCGCAGCCGTTCGGCGATGGCGGCGAGGGCCTGGGGCTTCGTGACCCCGACCTCGCGCTGCGCCCGTTGCAGGGCGAGGCCGAGCCACGCGATGTCGTCGTAGAAGTCGTTGGTCCAGCCGAGGACGTTGCGCACCCGGATGCCCCGCACGACCCTGGCGATGGAGGTCCTGCGCAGCTCGTTCGGCGCGCGCAGGTAGCCGTCGATCATGCAGTCGAGCAGGTGCGCCTGCCACCAGTAGTTGAAGCTGGTGTGCAGCCTGTCGCGCAGCAGCGGGGGCCACGCCCGCGCGCCGAGCAGCGTGCCGGGCACACCCCAGACCCGCCGCAGGTGCCTCGAGTACACCGCGCGCTCCGCGACCCCTGCGCGCGCCGCCAGCAGTTTCGCGATAGCCATCGGGTCATCCTGCGTTCTTGACCGATCAAGAAGCTCGGTGAACCGCCCAGTGGTACAGGCCCATCGCCACAGAAGTTGTCAGGTTGTAACTGCTGACCTTCTCCCGCATGGGCAGCCGGACGACCCGCGACGCCTTCGCGCGGACCTCCCGGGACAGGCCGTGGCGCTCCGAGCCGAACGCCAGGACGGCGTCGTCGGGGATCGGGCCGCGCAGCAGGTCGCCGTCGGCGTCGAACGCGATCAGCTCACCGGGGAAGGAGAGGCTCTCGACCTTCGCGACGGGCAGCGCGAAGTGCAGCCCGGCGGACCCCCGGAGCACGTTCGGGTGCCACGGGTCGACGTCACCGGTGGAGATCACCCCGCCCGCGTCCAGGCCGGCCGCGACCCGGATCGCCGCGCCGAAGTTGCCGAGGTTGCGCGGGTTGTCGAGCAGCACGACCGGCGCGGCGCGGTCGAACGGCAGCTCCGGCCTCTCCGCGAACCCGGCCACGCCGGTCGGGTGGGTGCGGCCGACCCTGAGCACGAACGCCGCCTGGTCCACCTCGGTGGCCAGCGCGAACGCCTCGACCAGGTCGGGCGCGTGCGACTCGGCGAGGCTCACCGCGCCGCGCAGGTCCGTGGTGAGCAGCGGGCTTACCCGCGCGCCGAAGCGCAGGGCGTGCTTAACCGTGTGAAAGCCTTCGAGCAGCACGCCCGCCAGCGTAGAAGCCGATCCACGAGGCCAGCACGACCGCCCCGAGCACCAGCTGCACCAGCGTCGACGCGCTCTCCGGGTACCAGACGCCGTCGATGTAGTGGTCGATGAACCCGGTCCCGAGCAGCGGCCTCCCGGCCTCCTCCCGGAAGTGGTTCTCCCACACCGTGAGCGGGCAGACCGTGGGCGTCACCGCGCTGAGGACCGCCCACGCGCCCAGCGCCAGGTGCGGGTAGATCACCCACCGCCACCGCCACGCGAGAAAGCCGCCCACGAGCAGGAACGCGAGCACAGCGAAGTGCAGAACCACGACCGCTTCCGCGAAGACCCCAGCCATTCGCACCACCCCGCCCTCCAGACTAGGACGGGGTGACTCGAAGCGCTCTCGGCAAAACCTCAGGCGAGCCCGAGGTCGTTCAGGTCGAGCAGGTATCGGTACGGCAGACCCTCGGCCTCGATGGCCTCCTTGGCGCCCGTACCCCGGTCGACGACGGTGGCGACACCCACGACCTCGGCCCCGTGCTCGCGCAGCGCCGCGACGGCCGTCAGCACCGAGCCACCGGTGGTGGAGGTGTCCTCGACGGCGAGCACGCGCTGACCGCGCACGTCGATGCCCTCGATCTGCCGCTGCATGCCGTGCGCCTTGCTGGCCTTGCGCACCACGAACGCGTCGAGCACGTCCCCGGCGGCCGCGGCGGAGTGCATCATCGCGTAGGCGACGGGGTCGGCGCCGAGCGTGAGGCCGCCGACCGCGACGAAGTCCCAGTCGCTGGTGAGCTGCCGCAGCAGCCTGCCGATCAGCGGTGCCGCCGCGTGGTGCAGCGTCGCCCGCCGCAGGTCGACGTAGTAGTCGGCTTCCTTGCCGCTGGAGAGGGTCACCTTGCCGTGCACGACGGCCAACTCGCTCACCAGGCGGGCGAGCTCCGACTTCGCGTTCGCGTCCAAGACCACTTCAGTTCGCACAGGTCGCTACCTTCGCACACGCGGGCGTCACGTGCGTCCGCGACCACCCGCGAAGCGCGAGGCCATCCTGCGCACCAGCGACCGCGGCAGCACCTTCGTGACGCCCACGATCGCCTTGTACTGGGCGCCGGGGACCGACAGCACCTTGCCGCGGCGCAGGTCGCGCAGGCCCTCGTGGACGAGCCGGTCGACGTCGACGTAGAGCCAGTCCGGCGTCTTCGACATGTCGATGTTCGCGCGCTTGTGGAACTCGGTCTTCACGAAACCGGGGCACAGGGCCATGACCCGCACGCCGGAGTCGCCGACCGCGAGGGACATGCCCTCCGAGAACGCTGTCACCCACGCCTTGTCGGCGCTGTAGCTGGTGCCGCGGCCGGGCAGGAAGCTCGCGACGCTCGACACGTTGACCACGTCGCCCCTGCCCCTGGCGATCATGCCGGGGATGGCGGCCCTGGACAGGCGCAGCACGGTGGCGACGTTCACGTCGAGCTGGGCCTGCAGCTTCTCGACGTCGGCCGCGAAGAACTCGCCGGTGCTCGCGAAGCCCGCGTTGTTGACGAGGAGGTCGACGGGCGACTCGGTGAGCCGCGCCTCGACCTCGGCGCGCTCGCCGTGGTCGCTCAGGTCGGCCGGCAGGACGTCGACGTGGACGCCGTGGCGGTCGTGCAGCTGCTTCGCGAGTTCTTCGAGTGCGGGCGCGGTGCGCGCGACCAGGACGAGGTCGTACCCCTCCGCCGCGAGCCTGCGGGCGAAGGCGGCCCCGATCCCGACGGTCGATCCGGTCACCAGTGCGGTTGGCATGCCATCGCACGGTAGTCGGAAAGCCGCCGCGGCCGAAGACCGCCGAGGATCAGATCACTGCTGCTTGCGGCCGAACGACGGGCGGTAGACCTCGCCGCCCTCGTCCTCCCGCTCCGCCGGTTCCTCCCGCTCGGAGGGGTCCGGGTCGAACGGGTCGATGACGTCCGCGAGCTCGCCGACGTCGCGCAGCAGCCGTTCCAGGCGGGCGGGCGACGAGTTCGGCGGCGCGGCGGCCAGCACCCAGTCGTTCTCCATCCACACGACCGTGACGTCGCCGCCGATCTCCTCGGCCGCGTCGATCAGGTCCGGCGTGATGATCTTGCGCGCGGCCGGGACGTCGGTGACGAACGCGTACCGCGAGCCCACCGGCCCGAGCAGGTCCGGCATCGGCATCTTGTCGTTGTCCCGCTGGAACGGCACCGTCGACAGCCACAGCTCGATGACCACGGACAACGCCCTGCGGCAGCGCACGCCGACCAGCACCGAGTTGACCTTGCCGCCGGTCTCGTGGTCGAGCACGTAGACCTGCCGCCGCCCGTCCGCGGTGAAGGTGGAGCCCGCGACCACGTCCCGGGCGAGCCCGGTGCCGTAGTACGCGATGGCGCCCGCTTCCCAGCGAGTCGGCAGCACGTGGTCTGTCTCCTCGAACTGCCAGCCGCGGAGGGCAGCCCAACGGCGCCGTTCACGATTACGCGCGGTTCGTTGCGCCCGGTCGGTCGCGAGCAGGGCGAACCCCGCCACACCCGCCACCGCGGCGACGGTGAACCAGACCCACGCCGGTATGCCCACAGCTGAAGCGTAGTGGGTCCGGCCCGAGGAACGAAGATCACTTCCGCGCGTCGTGCGCCGGATGCCCTATTCGACCTGGTCGAGGGCGCACAACCGGTCCAGTGCGGACTGGCTGTCCTCGTCCGCGGCGCGGTGGACCACCAGCACCTGGTCCGGGTCCTGGACCGGCCTGAGCGTCTCGAACTCCACCTCGATCACGCCGACGTCCGGGTGCCGCAGCAGCTTGCGCCCCCGGCCGTTGAGCTTGACGTCGCGCGCGTCCCACAACCGCGCGAACTCCTCGTCGCGGGTGGCGCACTCGGCGATGAGGGCGGCGAGCACCCGGTCCTCCGGGTGCGCCGCCCACGCGGTGCGCAGGTGGGCCACGCCGTCCCGCACGACGCTCCCGCGGTCGACGTAGCGCTCGCGCATCCCGGGGTGCACCAGGCACACCCAGATCGCGTTGCGCCTGCCCGGCGGCAGGGCGCCGAAGTCGACGAACAACCTCGCCATCGCGCTGTTCCAGGCCAGGACGTCGAAGCGGTGGTTCATCAGCATGGCCGGTCGCGGCGACAGGTCCTCGACGAGCCGGGCCAGCGGCGGCGCCGCGGCGGTGGCGGGCCCGCCCGCGTCGCGGGGGTGCTGCCGGGCCAGGCCGAACAGGTAGGCGCGTTCGTCGGGGGTCAGGCGCAACGCCCCGGCCAGCGCCTCCACCACGTCCGCCGAGGGCCGCAGCCCGCGGGCCTGCTCCAGCCGCACGACGTAGTCGACGCTGATCCCGGCCAGCTCGGCGACCTCCTCCCTGCGCAGCCCCGGCGTGCGCCGGGTCTGCCGGCGCGGCGGCAGCCCGAGCTCGCGCGGGTCGAGGCGTTCACGCCGGGTCCGCAGGAAGGCGGCCAGCTCGTGCGTGACGTCCGCGGTGCCGGTGACCATGACCGGTCCAACCGGCCGGGTAGGACGGGTGTTCCCAGGAAGCCGCCTCCCTTACCGCTCGTCCGCGGTGCTCGCAGGCTGGTCGCCGACGCACACGAGCACAGGAGGACCCCGATGCCGCTCACCCTCGACACCTACCGGCTGCTGGGCCGCTCCGGGCTGCGGGTCTCCCCGCTGGCCCTGGGCACGGCGACCTTCGGCACGGAGACGGGCTGGGGCGCCGAGCAGGACGTCGCACGCGAGCTGTTCGACCTCTACGTCGAGCGCGGCGGCAACTTCATCGACACCGCCAGCGCCTACGGCAGCTCCGAGCGCATGCTGGGCGAGTTCACCCGCGACCGCCGCGAGGGCCTGGTGCTGGCGACGAAGTACTCGACCCAGCGCCGTCCCGGCGACCCGAACTCCGGGGGCGCCCACCGCAAGAACCTGTTCGCGTCGGTGGAGAACAGCCTGCGGCAGCTCCGCACCGACTACCTCGACGTGCTCTTCGTGCACGTGTGGGACTTCCGGACGTCGGCGGAGGAGGTCCTGCGCGGCCTGGACGACCTGGTCCGCCAGGGCAAGGTGCTGTACGTGGCGATGTCCAACGCGCCCGCCTGGGAGATCTCCCGCATGCAGGCGACCGCCGACCTGCGGGGCTGGGCTCCGCTGGTGGCGTTGCAGGTCGAGTACAGCCTGATCAACCGCGGCGCCGAACGCGACCTGATCCCGATGGCGCGGGCGATGGGCCTGGGCGTGACCCCGTTCTCGCCGCTGGGCGGCGGCGTCCTCTCCGGCAAGTACGGCAACGCCGACCTGACCGGTGCCCCGCCCGCCTCCGGTGAGAGCTCCCGCAAGAGCTTCAACGCCGCTCTGGGCATGGTCACCGAACGCACCCTCGCCATCGCCGGCACCGTGCGGGAGGTCGCCGCGGAGGTGGAACGCGCCCCGGCGCAGGTCGCGCTGGCGTGGGTGCTGCAACGCCCCGGCGTGACGGCGCCCGTGATCGGCGCCCGCACCCCCGAGCAGCTCCGGGGGAACCTGGACGCCCTGGAGGTCGAGCTCAGCGCCGCTCAGGTGGCTCGCCTCGACGAGGTCGGCGCGGTGGACCTCGGCTACCCGCACGACCTGCTCGCCGGGGAGCACATCCGCGCGGTGACGACGGGGGACCTGAAGGTGGAAAGCCGCTGACAGCGGTGTGAGGGGGACCCGGCCGGATCCCCCTCACACCGCCGGACTCGGCACGGCTCAGCCGGTGCGGCCCACGATCAGGCCGGTCTGGTCGGCCAGCACGTCGACCTTCACGGTGTCGCCGTCGCGCACCTCACCCGCCAGCAGCTCCTTGGCGAGCTGGTCGCCGATCGCCGACTGCACGAGCCGGCGCAACGGCCGGGCCCCGTACACCGGGTCGAAGCCGTTCAGGGCGAGCCAGTCGCGGGCGGCCGGCGTGACCTCCAGCACCAGGCGGCGGGCCGCGAGCCGGTCCGCGAGCCTGGCGACCTGGATGTCCACGATGGACGTCAGCTCCTCGGTGGCGAGCGCGTGGAACACCACGACGTCGTCGAGCCGGTTCAGGAACTCCGGCTTGAAGTGCCGCTGCACCACCGCCATCACCGCGTCCTTGCGCTCCACGTCGGTCAGCGCCGGGTTCACGATCGTCTGCGAACCGAGGTTCGAGGTGAGCACCAGGATCGTGTTGCGGAAGTCGACCGTGCGGCCCTGGCCGTCGGTCAGGCGGCCGTCGTCGAGGACCTGCAGCAGCACGTCGAACACGTCCGGGTGCGCCTTCTCGACCTCGTCGAGCAGCACCACCGAGTACGGGCGGCGGCGGACCGACTCGGTCAGCTGGCCGCCCTGGTCGTAGCCGACGTAGCCGGGAGGCGCGCCGACCAGGCGGGCCACCGAGTGCTTCTCGGAGTACTCGCTCATGTCGATGCGGATCATCGCCCGCTCGTCGTCGAACAGGAACGCCGCCAGCGCCTTGGCCAGCTCGGTCTTGCCGACGCCGGTGGGGCCGAGGAACAGGAAGGACCCCGTCGGGCGGTCCGGGTCCGCCACGCCGGCGCGGGTGCGGCGCACGGCGTCGGACACGACGCGCACCGCCTCGGCCTGGCCGACGACCCGGCGGGCCAGCTCGTCCTCCATCCGCAGCAGCTTGGCGGTCTCGCCCTCCAGCAGCCGGCCGGCCGGGATGCCGGTCCACGCGGACACGACGTCGGCCACGTCGTCCGGGCCGACCTCCTCCTTGAGCATGGCGGTGTCCTGGGTGGACTCGGCGGCGGTCGCGAGCTCCTTCTCCAGCGCGGGGATGCGGCCGTAGCGCAGCTCCGCGGCACGGCCGAGGTCGCCGTCGCGCTCGGCCCGCTCCGACTCGCCGCGCAACGACTCGAGCTGCTCCTTCAGCGTCCGCACGCGGTCGATGGAGCCCTTCTCGTTCTGCCAGCGCGCGGTCAGCCCGGCCAGCTCCTCGCGCTTCTCGGCCAGCTCGGCGCGCAACGCCGAGAGCCGTTCCATCGAGGCGAGGTCGGACTCCTTGGCCAGCGCCATCTCCTCGATCTCGAGGCGGCGCACGGCGCGTTCGACGGTGTCGATCTCGACGGGCCGGGAGTCGATCTCCATGCGCAGCCGGGACGCGGCCTCGTCGACGAGGTCGATCGCCTTGTCCGGCAGGAAGCGCGCGGTGATGTAGCGGTCGGACAGCGTCGCGGCGGCGACGAGGGCGGCGTCGGTGATGCGCACGCCGTGGTGCACCTCGTAGCGCTCCTTGAGGCCGCGCAGGATGCCGACGGTGTCCTCCACGGACGGCTCGCCGACCAGCACCTGCTGGAAGCGGCGCTCCAGGGCGGCGTCCTTCTCGATGTGCTCGCGGTACTCGTCCAGGGTCGTGGCGCCGACCATGCGCAGCTCGCCGCGGGCGAGCATCGGTTTGATCATGTTGCCGGCGTCCATCGCCGACTCGCCGGTCGCGCCCGCGCCGACGATCGTGTGCAGCTCGTCGATGAACGTGATGACCTGGCCGGCCGAGTCGGTGATCTCCTTCAGGACGGCCTTGAGCCGCTCCTCGAACTCACCGCGGTACTTGGCGCCCGCGACCATCGAGCCGAGGTCGAGGGCGACGACCCGCTTGCCGCGCAGCGACTCGGGCACGTCGCCCGCCACCACGCGCTGCGCGAGGCCCTCGACGATCGCCGTCTTGCCGACGCCGGGCTCGCCGATCAGCACCGGGTTGTTCTTGGTGCGCCGCGAGAGCACCTGGACGACCCGGCGGATCTCGGCGTCACGGCCGATCACCGGGTCGAGCTCACCCTTGCGCGCGCGTTCGGTCAGGTCGACGCCGTACTTCTCCAGCGCCTGGTAGGTGCCCTCCGGGTCGGGCGACGTCACGCGCGCCGAGCCGCGGACCCGCGTGAAGGCCTCCTTCAGCGCGTCCGGCGTCGCGCCGTGCCGCCGCAGCAGGTCGGCCACCTGGCCGCCGTGCTGCGCCAGGCCGACGAGCAGGTGCTCGGTGGAGACGTACTCGTCGCCCATCTCGGTCGCGAGCTCCTGCGCCTTGCCGAGCACCCGCACGGCGTCGCGCGAGAGCTGCGGCGCGGAGACCGTCGAGCCGGAGGCGCTGGGCAACGACCTGGAGAGCTGCTCCAGCTCCTTGCGCACGAGCGTCTGGTCGGCGCCGACCGCCTCGAGCAACGGCGCGGTCAACCCGTCCGCCTGCGCCAGCAGCGCGCTGAGCAGGTGGACCGACCCCACGTCCGGGTTGCCGTTGAGCGTCGCGGCCTGGACCGCGGCGGACACCGCCTGCTGCGTCTTCGTCGTCGGGTTGAAAGCGTCCATTCCTCCACCTCGTGGTCAGCCACCAGCATGGACCATCATCCCGCACAACGTCAGAAAAGTTGAGCCTGTTCCGCTCAACTACAAGAACGTGACGAACGTCCCGAAATCGCGTGTCCACGAGCACCGGTTCGGCGAAGATCAACGAATGACCTCGACCATTCACAACGTCACAGTCGACGCCCGGAACGCGTACGAGATCGCCTCGTGGTGGAGCCAGGTCCTCGGCCTGCCGCTGGACCCGGAGGACAACCCCGCCGACCCGGAGTGCCTGATCACCCTGCCGAGCGGCATCCGCTACCTCTTCATCGAGGTCCCCGAGGCCAAGACCGTCAAGAACCGCCTGCACCTCGACCTGCAGCCCACCGACAGCACCCGCGACGAGGAGGTCGAGCGCCTCCTCGGCATCGGCGCGACGATCCACGACGATCAGCGCAGGCCCGACGGCACCGGCTGGGTCACGATGCGCGATCCCGAGGGCAACGAGTTCTGCGTCGAACGCAGCGCAGCCGAACGCGCCGCGACCGCTTGATCCCCGTCACTCGAAAGCACCAACAGCTTGTCCACAGCGGGTCGGGAGTTGTCCACAACCCGCTGGTCAGTATCCACAGGTGAAGCAAGTTCAGTGGCGACCGGCAGTTCGCCAGAACCCGTTGGAGTGATGTCCACCGAGTCCCGCAGCGGCTGCTCCTTGATCATCAGCACCGCGATCACGGTGAACACCGCGAGACCGGCGGCGATGAGGAACAACTCACCCATCGCGTCGCCGTAGGAGTCCCGCACGACCGGCGAGAGGGAACCGGCGTCGAGCGTCGTCGTGCTCACCCTGGCGGCCAGGACCGCCCCGAGGACCGAGACGCCGGCCGTCCCGCCCAGCGACCGCAGGAACGTGGCCGTGGAGCTGGCCGCGCCGAGGTCCGCCATGCCCACGCCGTTCTGCACGGCCAGGACCAGGTTCTGCATGGTCAGCCCGATCCCGACGCCGACCAGCAGCAGGTAGGCGCCCATCAGCACCAGGTTCGTGCCGTGGTCGATCGTCCCGAGCAGCGCCAGGCCGGCCACCAGCGAGAACGCGCCCCAGACCAGGTAGCTCTTCCACCTGCCGCTCCGCGCGATCAGCTGCCCGCTGACCGTGCTGGAGATGCTCAGCCCGAGCACCAGCGGCACGGTGAGCAGCCCGGCCTTCGTGGGTGAGAACCCGCGCGCGATCTGGAAGTACTGCCCCATGAACACCGAGGCCCCGAACATCGCCGTGCCCACCGCGACGCCACCCAGCATCGCCAGCACCACGGTCCGGTTCCGGAACAGGTGCAGGGGGATGACCGGCGCCGACGCGCGGCGCTCGACGAAGTAGGCCCCCACGACCGCGAGCAGCGCCCCGCCGGCGAACAACGCGCTCTCCGCGGAGAGCCAGGCGAAGTCCTTGCCCGCGAACGACACCCACATCAGCACCAGGCTCACCCCACCGGTGATCAGCGTCGCCCCGAGGTAGTCGATCTTCACGTGCTGCCTGCTGACGGGCAGGTGCAGCGTCTTGTGCAGCACGACCAGCGCCACGAGCGCCAGCGGCACGCAGACGAAGAAGCACCAGCGCCAGCCGGGCCAGTCGACCAGGAACCCGCCGGCGAGCGGCCCGCCCACGGTGCCCGCGGAGATCACCATGCCGGTGTAGCCGCTGTACCGCCCGCGCTCCCTCGGGCTGAGCAGCGCCCCGACCACGACCTGGCCGAGCGCCTGCACGCCGCCCATGCCGAGCCCTTGGACGACCCGGAACGCGATGAGCTGCTCCATGTTCTGGCTGAGCCCGGAGAGCACCGAGCCGATCACGAACAGCACGATGCCGCTCTGCAGCAGCAGCTTCTTGTCGAAGAGGTCCGCGAGCTTGCCCCACAACGGCGTGCTGGCGGTGGACGCGAGCAACATCGAGGTGATGACCCAGGTGTACTGGGTCTGCGTGCCCTTGAGCTCGGCCAGGATCGTCGGGAGGGCGTTCGAGACGATGGTGGAGCTGAGGATCGCGACGAGCAGCGCCACCCAGATGCCGGACAGCGCTTCGAGGATCTCCCGATGCGACGAGGGCCGGTTCAAGCACACCTCCAGTAGTTAGTTGATGCAATACAACTATATCTGGAGATACTTAGCTAGGCCAACTAATCCGGTGGCTGATCGGTCACACCGAGGGTCGCGGCCGGCGCTCGAGCCCCGGTCTCGCCGTCCTGACGCGCGACGGCCCCCGCCTTCCGCGTGTCAGGGGAAGGCGGGGGCCGTCGCGGGCGGTCAGTCCTTCGCGTTGCTCGTCTTGTCGGCCTTGACGCCGAAGAAGTCGCCACCCTTCCGCTTGGTGTCGTCAGTCCCCCAGTGCCGGACGCGATCGACCGGCACCATCCGGGGGATGTGCTTGCGGCAGTGGATGTAGGCCTCCTGGACGGACACCACCACCCACCGCTCGATCCGGCGGTCCTCCCCCGCGAACTCCGCGAACTCCTCCCGGGGAGCGATCCGGGCGCGCCCGTTCACGTGCAGCCCGATCAGGTCCTCGGTGAAGTCCACCATCAGCATCCCGACGTGCGGGTTCTCCATGATGTTGCCCAGCGACGCCATCACGCCGTTGCCCCGGTACTCCGGGTACACGACGGTCCGGGGGTCGATGACCTGGATGAACCCCGCGGGCCCCGCCCGCAGGGTCGAGTCGCACTCGCCGTCCGCGTCGGCGGTCGAGATGAACGCCATCTCCATCCGGGCGACGAACTCGGCCATCGCGGGGTTGAGGTGGTCCAGGACCTGGTCTGAGTAGAAGCGTGTAGCGCGGTCCTGGGTCTCCAGGGCACATTGGAGGAAGTGCTCACCGCGTGAGCCAGGCAGCTCGACACGGTTGGAGGAGGTGGTTTCAGTCAACTCAGGCAGGGACACGCGCCTAACCGTCGCACGCAAGCATGCAACCCGGTACAGACGGGGCCTCACATTCACACTGTTGAGCTAGCAACTAGTTGCGTAGAGTAACCGTACTTCGCTCGAAGGTGGCATCAAGGAGTCGAAGAGCCCGTTCAGGGGTTACTGTCCACCCTGTCGGGGGACGGATGCTTGACGAGGACGACCGCGCCTTGCCGGCGCCAACCAGAACGTGGAGACTGCGCGCGGACCATGACTGCGAACGCTGTGCTGAGCCCCATCCCTACCCCGCCCCACCGAGAACCTCCGCCTGGTGTCACCGCGATGGTGCGGATGATCCGGGAGAGCTTCGCGGTGGTGGAGCCGCACGCCGAAGAAGTGGCGAAGTTCTTCTACGGCATGCTCTTCTCGCTCTCGCCCGCCACACGCGAGATGTTCCCCGCGAACATGGAGGTGCAACGCAGCCGCCTGCTGCGCGCCCTCGTGCACGTCGTGCAGATGGTCGACCGCCCGGACGACCTCATCCCGTTCCTGCGCCAGCTGGGCCGCGACCACCGCAAGTTCGGTGTCATCAACGTCCACTACGAGGCGGTCGGGACGGCGCTGCTGTCCGCGGTGAAGAAGTTCTCCGGTCCCGCCTGGACGCCCAAGGTCGAGATGGCGTGGGCCGAGGCCTACACGCTGATGGCACGGGCCATGCAGGAGGCCGCGGACGCCGACACCGGGCCCGCGTACTGGCACGCGACGGTGCTGGAGCACCAGCGCGTCTCGTGGGACCTCGCCGTCGTGCGGCTGCAGCCCGACCACCCGGTCAACTACCGCGCAGGGCAGTACGTCAGCGTGGAGACGCCGCAGCGCAAGCGCCTGTGGCGGTACTACTCGCCGGCGAACGCCCCGCGTGAGGACGGCGTCATCGAGTTCCACATCCGGTCCGTCGACGGCGGCTGGGTGTCGCGGTCGGTGGTCGGCCACACGCAGGCCGGCGACACCTGGCGCATCGGCCCGCCGATGGGACGTCTCTCGGTCGACCGCACGTCCGGGTCGGACATCCTGATGGTGGCCGGTGGCACGGGCGTCGCGCCGATGCACGCCATGATCGACGAGATGGCGCAGTACGGCGAGAACCCGCGCGTGCACCTGTTCTACGGCGGCCGCACCCGCGAGGACCTCTACGACCTCGACAACCTGCAACGCATCGCGACCACGAACCCGTGGCTCACGGTCGTGCCGGTGCTGGAGTCGGACCCCGGTGTCCGGGGGGTCGAGCAGGGCAGCCTCGCCGACGTGGTCACCCGCTACGGCGCGTGGGAGGACCGCGACGTCCTGGTCTGCGGCAGCCCCGCCATGATCAGGTCGACGGTGTCCCGCATGCTGGTCGCCGGAACGCCGCTGGACCGGATCAAGTACGACCCGTTCACGCTGGACTAAGCTCGGCACGTCCGCGACTGGCGTGCCGAGGGTGGAAACGACCACCGGGAAGCGACGGCCGAGCGCACCGAACGCCTGGGTGCCCGGCGTGGAGTTGCGCCGTGCTCTCTGACGTCGATCCCGAGATCGCCGCCCTGATCCAGTCCGAACAACGCCGCCAGTCCCGCAAGCTGCGCATGATCGCCTCCGAGAACGACGTGTCGCGCGCCGTGCTCGAGGCAACGGGCTCGGTGCTGACGAACAAGTACAGCGAGGGCTACCCCGGCAAGCGGTACTACGAGGGCCAGCAGGTCGTCGACCAGGTCGAACAGCTCGCGGTCGACCGGGCGAAGGCGCTGTTCGGCGTGGACCACGCGAACGTCCAGCCGTACTCGGGCTCCCCGGCGAACCTGGCCGTCTACCTGGCGTTCCTGCGGCCCGGCGACACCGTGATGGGCATGGCGCTGCCGATGGGGGGCCACCTCACGCACGGCTGGAGCGTCTCGGCGACCGGCAGGTGGTTCCGCCCGGTGCAGTACGAGGTGCGCAAGGACACCGGCCGCGTCGACCTCGACCAGGTGCGGGAGCTGGCGCGGGCCGAACGCCCGAAGGTGATCTTCTGCGGTGGCACGGCGATCCCGCGCACCATCGACTTCCCGGCGTTCGCGCAGATCGCCCAGGAGGTCGGCGCGGTCCTGGTCGCCGACATCGCGCACATCGCCGGACTCGTCGCGGGTGGCGCGCACCCCTCACCGGCCGGACACGCGCCGGTGATCACCACGACGACGCACAAGACGCTGCGCGGCCCGCGCGGCGCGATGATCCTCAGCGACGCCCAGCACGCCAAGGCGCTCGACCGCGCGGTCTTCCCCGGCCTGCAGGGCGGCCCGCACAACCACACGACCGCCGCCATCGCGGTCGCGCTGCACGAGGCCGCGCAGCCGGAGTTCCGCGAGTACGCGCACGCGGTCGTCGCGAACGCCAAGGCGCTGGCGGAGGCGCTGCTGGACCGCGGGTTCGACCTGGTGTCCGGCGGCACGGACAACCACCTGGTCCTGATCGACCTGACGTCGAAGCTGATCGGCGGCAAGCCCGCCGCGCGGGCGCTGGACCGGGCGGGCATCGAGCTCAACTACAACGCGGTCCCGTTCGACCCCCGCAAGCCGTTCGACCCGTCCGGCATCCGCCTCGGCACGCCGGGGGTCACCACGCGCGGCCTCCGGCCGGAGCAGATGCCGCTGATCGCCGCCTGGATCGACCGCGCGATCGCCGCCCACGACAACGACCAGGCGCTGGACCGCATCGCCGCCGAGGTCGAGGAGCTACTCGCCGCCCTCTAGCCCGGCCACCGCGGCACGCACCTCGCGCAGGGTCCGGCGGGCGACTTCGGCGAAGTCCCCGCCGTTCTCCAGCCAGCGGTGGTAGCCGCGCCGGAACGCGAGCACGCCGAGCTCGGCGGCCACGCTCGCCTCCAGCTCCGGCACCCCGCGCCGGCACAGCGCTTCCGCCATCGCGGTGGAGAACCCGACCATCTTCAACGCGTCCCGCTCGCGCAGCTCGACGTTGCCCGCGATCACCGCGAGCCGCTGCGGCCCGTGCGCGCGCCGCTCCTCCGTGAGCCCCGCGGACACCGCGACGAGCGCCGCCTCGACCGCCGCGAGCGGGCCCGCCTGCTCCGGCGCGCCCGCGATCCCGCTCGTGAGCATCTCGGCCAGCACCTCCTGGCCGCCGAACAGGACCTCGCGCTTGTCCCGGAAGTGCCGGAAGAACGTGCTCTTCGTGAGCCCGGCCCGCTCGGCGATCTGCGCGACCGCGGTGTTCTCGTAGCCCTGCTCGGTGAACAGGTCGAGTGCCGCGAGCACCAACCGCTCCGGCGCGTCCGGCTCCCATCGACCCATGATGCCCATCCTAAGTGATGAGACTTAGTCCCATCACTCTGCTACGGTTGACGAGACCAAGTCCCATCACTTCTGGAGAAGCACCCATGAAGGTCTTCGTCACCGGCGCCAGCGGCCACGTCGGATCCGCAGTGGTCCCCGAACTCCTGCGAGCAGGCCACCAGGTAGTGGGCCTGGCCCGCTCAGAGGCGTCCGCCGCCAAGATCGAGTCCCAGGGCGCCACCGCGCAACTCGGCGACCTCGACGACCTGGACGGCCTGCGCAAGGGCGCTGCCGAGTCCGACGCCGTGGTCCACCTGGCGTTCAAGCACGACGAGATGTACGCGGGCGACTACCAGGGCGCAGCCGACGCCGACCTCACCGTCGTCAGGGCGTTCCTCGACGAGCTGGCGGGCACCGGCAAGCCCCTGGTCGGCACCAGCGGCACCCTGTCGTACTCGGGCCTGGGCCGCACGGCCACCGAGGAGGAACGCGTCCCGGACGACAGCCCACGCGGCGCGGCCCGCAACGCGATCATCGACGCCCAGGACGCCCGCGGCTCCGTGGTGGTCCTGCCCCCGACCGTCCACAGCCACCTCGACACGGCGGGCTTCATCCCGATCCTGGTCAGCACCGCGAGGGCCACCGGCATCTCCGGTTACCCCGGCGACGGCACGAACCGCTGGTCAGCCGCCCACACCCGAGACGCGGCCCGGCTCTACCGCCTGGCCGTGGAGAAGGCACCCGCCGGCTCGGTGCTGCACGCGGTGGCCGAGGAGGCCGTGACCACGAGGGAGATCGCCGAGGTGATCGGCCGCAAACTGAGCGTGCCGACGGAGAGCATCCCGGCGGAACGAGCGCAGGAGCACTTCGGCGCACTGGCGTTCATGGTGTCGCGCGACGCACCGACGTCGGCGGAGCGCACGAAGGCACTGCTGGGCTGGGAACCGCAGGAACCCGGCCTCCTGGAGGACCTGGAAGCCGGGTTCTACTTCGAACAGCGGTAGCAGGGCACGAAGCCGAAGGCGAGCACACGACGGGCGAAGGCGAAGCCGAGCCGAACAGGCTTTTCGAGCGAAGCTCGGCGCAACCACACTACGAAACAGGCAGCCGCCCAAACCAACAGGCGTGCCATCAACCCGCGAGCGGCGCGGTCCCCCGGATCAGATTGCCGGGGGACCGGGGGCAGAGCCCCTGGGAGGAGCACTCAACACAACCAGGCCGCCCGACCGCGACCCCGCGACCCGCAGGTCACTTGCGCGGCTTCGGCTTCCACACGACGAGCGCGGTCTCTCGCCGAATCGGGACCAGGTCCCGCCGATAAGAGGCATGCACGGCAGCCGCAGCGGAATCAGCAGCCGACAAGGCCTGAGCGAGCTCCTGCTGCAACTCGGCAACCCGGGACTGCAACGCGTCGACCTGGTTCTCGAGCTCGATGATCCGCTTGATCCCCGCGAGGTTCACGCCCTCGTCCTGGGACAGCCTCTGCACCTCGCGCAGCAGCACGATGTCGCGCATCGAGTACCGGCGCCCACCTCCGGGGGTGCGGCCGGGGGAGACGAGACCCATCCGGTCGTAGGACCGGAGGGTCTGCGCGTGCAGCCCGGACAGCTGGGCAGCCACCGAGATCACGAAGAACGGCGTGTCCTCATCGGTCCCGGGAGGGAACGGAAAACCCACCGAACTCACCGCCCTTCAAGAAGTGCGTTCAGGTCGTCACGTGGGTCGTGGTCCTTCGTCACGTCCGCGTACGCCTCGAGGGCCTTGCGGGCCTCGGACGAGAGGTTGTTCGGCACCGCGACCTCCAGGGTGATCAGGAGATCCCCGGAAGTGCCGTCGCGCTTCGCGATCCCCTTGCCCCTGGCCCGCAGCACCCGCCCGGCGGCGGTGCCGGCGGGCACCTTCAAGGTCACCTTGCCGTCCAGCGTCGGCACGGTCAACGTCGTCCCCAGGGCGAGCTCGGGGAACGTCATCGGCGCCGTCAGCGTCAGGTCGTTGCCCTGACGGCCGAACACGCTGTGCGGGTTGACGTGCACGCGCACGAACAGGTCGCCGTTCGGACCGCCGTTGCGGCCCGGTTCGCCCTGTCCCGCGAGGCGGATCCGCTGGCCGTCGTCGACCCCCGACGGGATCCGCACGGTCAGCGTGCGGGTCCGGGTGCTCACACCGTCGCCACCGCACTCGAGGCACGGGTCGTCGATGATCCGCCCGGTGCCCCGGCAGTCGCGGCACGGCTCGCTGAACGCGAAGGCGCCCTGCGAGCGCGTGACCAGGCCGGAGCCCGAACAGGTCGCGCAGACGTGCGGCGTGGTGCCCGGCTTGGCGCCGGAGCCGCCGCACGTCGTGCAGGCCGCGGGGGAGGACAGGCGCAGCGGCACCGTCGCCCCGCGGACGGCCTCGGTGAAGTCGATGCGGACGTCGGTCTCGACGTCCTCACCGCGGCGCGGGCGCGTGGGCGCACCGGCCGCCCCGCCGCGCCGGTTGAACAGCCCGCCGAGCAGGTCGCCCAGCCCGCCGCCACCGGTGCCCTGCGCGGCGCGGCCGAACAGGTCGTTGACGTCGAAGCCGCCGGAGCCGAAGCCGCCGGAGCCCGGGAAGCCACCGCCGCCCGCGAACAGGCGGCGGGCCTCGTCGTACTGCTTGCGCTTGGCCGGGTCCGACAGCACGCCGTAGGCCTCGGAGACCGCCTTGAAGCGGGCCTCGGCCCTGGCGTCACCGGGGTTCGCGTCGGGGTGCAGCTCGCGGGCGAGCTTGCGGTACGACTTCTTGATCTCGTCCGCCGGCGCGTCGGAGGAGACGCCCAACTCGCGGTAGAAGTCCTTCTCGATCCAGTCCCTAGCACTCACCGGACGTCTCCTCCTCCCTATTCCTCTTCGGCCGGCTCGGCACTGGGTGCCGGCTCGTGGTCCGTCACCGCGACGAGCGCGGGCCGGACGAGCTTGTCGCCGAACGTGTAGCCGCGGCGCAGCACGGCGGTGACCGTCGGCCCGTCGACGTCCGGGGACGTGCTGTGCTGCACGGCCTCGTGCACCGCCGGGTCGAACGCCTCGCCCTCGTGCGCGAACGGCTCCAGGCCGGTCTTCTGCAACGTGGACACGAGCTTGTCCGCCACCGCCTTGAACGCGCCGGTCAGGTCGCCGTGCGCGGCGGCCCGTTCGACGTCGTCCAGCAGCGGGAGGAGCTCGGCTGCCACGGACGCCTTCGCGTTGGTGATCACCGCTTCGCGGTCGCGTTCCACCCGCTTGCGGTAGTTCGCGTACTCGGCGGTGAGCCGCTGGAGGTCGGCGGTGCGCTCGTCGAGCTGGGTCTTCAGCTCGGCGGCCACCTCGTCCACGACCTCCGCGACCACGGGTTCGTCAGCCGGAGCAGCCGTCTCCTCTGCCGCGTGGGCCGGCGGCCGGACCTCACCCGTCTCGGGGTCGATCCGGCGCCGGTCGTTCACGACGACCTGAGGCTGCTCCTCGTCAGGGGCGGCGTGCCTCGGCTCGGTCACTTCTTCTCGTCCTCGTCCACGATCTCGGCATCGACGACGTCGTCCTGGCCGGCCTTGGCACCGGCGCCCGCACCCGGCGCGTCGGCACCTGGGGCCTCGGCACCCGGAGCGCCCGGCGCGTTGGCGTAGATCGCCTGGCCGATGGCCTGGGACTCGGTCGCGAGCTTCTCGACCGCCGACTTGATGGCGTTGATGTCGGTGCCCTTGAGCGCCTCGTTCGCCTCGGCGATCGCGGCGTTGACCTTGTCCTTGATCTCGGCCGGGAGCTTGTCGTCGTTCTCCTTGACGACCTTCTCCGTCTGGTAGACGAGCGTCTCGGCCTGGTTGCGGACCTCGGCCTCCTCGCGGCGGCGCTTGTCCTCCTCCGCGTGGGCCTCGGCGTCCTTGACCATGCGGTCGATGTCGTCCTTCGGCAGCGCGGAGCCACCGGTGATCGTCATCGACTGCTCCTTGCCGGTGCCCAGGTCCTTCGCCGACACGTGGACGATGCCGTTCGCGTCGATGTCGAAGGTGACCTCGATCTGCGGCACGCCGCGCGGGGCCGGGGGCAGGCCGGTCAGCTCGAACATGCCGAGCTTCTTGTTGTGCGCCGCGATCTCGCGCTCGCCCTGGAAGACCTGGATCTGCACGGACGGCTGGTTGTCGTCCGCGGTCGTGAAGGTCTCGGAGCGCTTCGTCGGGATCGTGGTGTTGCGCTCGATCAGCTTGGTCATGATGCCGCCCTTGGTCTCGATGCCGAGGGACAGCGGGGTGACGTCGAGCAGCAGGACGTCCTTGACCTCGCCCTTGAGGACACCGGCCTGCAGGGCGGCGCCGACGGCGACGACCTCGTCCGGGTTCACGCCCTTGTTGGGCTCGCGGCCGCCGGTCAGCTCCTTGACGAGCTCCGCGACGGCGGGCATGCGGGTCGAGCCACCGACGAGCACGACGTGGTCGATGTCGCCGACGGAGATGCCGGCGTCCTTGATCACGTTGTTGAACGGCGCGCGGGTGCGCTCGAGCAGGTCGTTCGTGATGCGCTGGAACTCGGCGCGGGACAGCGTCTCGTCGAGGAACAGCGGGTTCTTGTCGGCGTCGACGGTGATGTAGGGCAGGTTGATCGAGGCAGTGCTGGAGCTCGACAGCTCGATCTTGGCCTTCTCGGCGGCCTCGCGGATCCGCTGCAGGGCCATCTTGTCCTTGGTCAGGTCGATGCCGTTGGCCTGCTTGAAGCGCTCGACCAGCCAGTCGACGACGCGCTGGTCCCAGTCGTCGCCACCGAGGTGGTTGTCACCGGAGGTCGCGCGGACCTCGACGACGCCGTCGCCGAGCTCGAGCAGCGAGACGTCGAACGTGCCGCCACCGAGGTCGAAGACCAGGATGGTCTGCTCCTTCTCGCCCTTGTCGAGGCCGTAGGCCAGCGCGGCCGAGGTGGGCTCGTTGACGATGCGGAGCACGTTGAGGCCCGCGATCTGGCCGGCCTCCTTGGTGGCCTGGCGCTGCGCGTCCTCGAAGTAGGCGGGGACGGTGATGACGGCGTCGGTGATCTCCTCACCCAGGTACGCCTCGGCGTCGCGCTTGAGCTTCATCAGCACGCGCGCGCTGATCTCCTGGGCGGTGTACTGCTTGCCGTCGATCTCATCGGTCTTCCAGGTGGTGCCGATGTGCCGCTTCACCGAGCGGATGGTGCGGTCGACGTTGGTGACGGCCTGGTTCTTCGCGGGCTGACCCACGAGCACCTCGCCGTTCTTCGCGAAAGCGACGATGGACGGGGTCGTCCTCGAGCCCTCCGAGTTGGCGATGACCGTCGGCTCACCGCCCTCGAGAACGGCGACGACGGAGTTGGTCGTCCCCAAGTCGATGCCGACTGCACGCGCCATTGGAGTTCCTTCCGCTAGTACTTGTTGAGCGTTCCTGACTCAAGTTTGCCACTCGCTCAACCTTGAGCCTACCCGACTCAAGCTTTCTGACTGCACCAACGGCCGGGAAGGTCTGGTTGTTCCCTCACAACGCGGCGAGGGCCACTCCTCGCGGAGTGGCCCTCGACACATTCCCCCTGGCGGAGCTCACGCCGCGAGCACCTGGACGTCCCCCGAGCCGCTGGTGAGGTTGAGTTCGAGCGGCGCGTTCGGGTCGGTCGGGACGTTGACCACGCGCTCCCCGCTGCCCGACGACCCGACGATCTTGTAAGGGCCACCCGGCACCCGGACGACGACGTCGTCGGAGCCGCTGTTGGCCCGCACGGACCTCGGCGTCGTCAAGGTCAGCTCGACGCGTCCGGACCCGGCGTCGGCGATCACTTCGCCGTCGAGGCCGGTGCCGTCGATGTCACCGGAGCTGGTGACGGCGAGCACCTTGCCCTTCACCGCGTTCAGGTCGACCCGGCCGGAGCCCAGGTCGACGGTGACGGCGCCGCCGATCCTGGTGCCCTCGAAGTTGCCGGACCCCGTCTTCACCTTGACGTCGCCGGCGATGTCGCGGGCGATGACGTTGCCCGAGCCGGTCCCGTACTCGACGGACGCCAGCCCCTCGATGAGCGCGTCCCCCGCCCCGACGTCACCGAGCACCGCGATGCCGGCGGACGGCACGAGGACCTCGTAGTCGACCTCGCAGTCGTCCCCGCACCCGTCCAGCACCAGCGAACTGCCCTCGACGCGGTGCGCCACCCCGCTGGGCTTGTTGTTCTTCCGGTGCTCCACCACGCGGTGGATCTTCGTCTCGGTGCCCGGCCGGTACCTGATCGTCACGTCGCCGGCGCCGGACCGGGCGCGCACCGACGTGAACTTCTCCGCGACGACGTGGTCATCGGAGAACTCGTACTCCATGATGCGAATCCCACAACCCGTCAGCGCCGTGAGCACCGTCCCCGCCACCAACGCCACCAGCGCCGTCCTCATCATGAGCACAAAACTAGAGGCGGCGGCGCCCCGCTCACACGGCAGTCAGCCCCCGGAGGCGGGGTGGGGTTGTCCCTACCGTCACCGGACCAGGTCCTCGAGCACGGCGCGCAGGGCCGGCGCGCTGCGCGCCGGGTCGCCGAGGAACCGCGTCGAGGCCAGCACGTGCGCGGGCCCGATGCGCTCCCACAGCAGCCCGTCGACGGGCACCTCGGCGATGTGCAGCTCCACGCTCTGCGCCCAGCGGCCGATCCGCGACTCGACACCGCGCAGCACGTCGCCGATCGGCAACGCAGCCGGGCTCCGCAGCCGGTGCAGCTCGTCGAGGCCCGGCTTCAGCGCCAGCACGGCCGCCCGGCAGGCTGGCCGGGTCAGCAACGCCTCGGCGTTCTCCGCGGCGAGGGGCTCGACGCCTCGCGTCCACGCCTGGAGCGCGTCGGCCCACCAGCCCGGCCACTGCGCGGTCACGGCGGCGCGGTCGACGCCCGCGGGCACCCGCACCGGCAGCGGCGGCTCCAGGCCGGGCACGTGCGGCTCGACGTCGACGGACAACGCCAGCGAGTCGCGCACGTACAGCGCGGCGAGCAGCCCGAGGCTCACCCCGTGGCTGATGCCGGACACCTCTCGCGCGAACTTCATGGGTCTCATCCTCCCCGCGCGGCGGCCGTGAAGTCGTCGCAGTCGCGGAGCAAGAAGGACACGATCGGCTCCAGCTCGTCCTCGCCGGGGGCCACGTCGGCGATCAGGCCCTGGATCAGCAGCCCGTCGACGGCCGCGAGGAACGCGCGGAACGCGACGGGGTCCGCCGGTCGCACGGCCTCCACCGCGAGGTCGAGCCACCGGCGCGCGGCGGCCTTGAGCTCGGGACGCCGGCCGGCCAGCAGGTACAGCTCGTACTCGGCGAGCGTGCGGCCGCGGTTCTCGTCGACCGCCCTCGCGATGCTCCGCGCGATCTCTCGCGCGCTGCCACCGCTCGCGACGATGCGCAGCATGTCGTCGCACAGCTCCTCGGCCGACCACAGCAGAGTCGCGATCAGCAGGTCGTCGAGCGTCGCGAAGTAGTAGGTCGGCGCCGTCGTGGGCACGCCGGCCTCCCTGGCCACGCTGCGGTGCGTCACGCCGGCGATGCCGTCGCGTTCGATCACGCGCAGGGTGGCCTCGACGATGGCGCGGCGCTTCTTCTCGCCGCGCGCCTTGCGGCCGTCCACCTTCGGGCCGTCGATCACCGCGGTCAGTGCGTCCTCCCGAGCTCGAGCGTCACCACGCCTCCGATGATCAGAGCCAGCCCGATGACCATCGTGGGGTTGAGGGTCTCGCCGAGGAACCTCCAGCCGATGATCGCGACGGCTGCAACGCCGATGGCGGACCACACGGCGTAGGCGACGCCCACGGGCATACCCAACTTCAACGCGCGCGAAAGTGCTGTGAAGGCGGTGGCGTAGCCGACGACGACCAAGACCGATGGCCACAACCTGGTGAATCCCTCGGACAACTTGAGCGACACGGTAGCGGTGATCTCCGCCATGATCGCCGCGGCCAGGTACACGTACAGCAAGGCGACTCCCCGGGTTCGACCCAACTACCTGAACGAGTGTTCCACAAGTTTTCGGGCGCCTTCGGGGAACTTGACCGGTACGTGACGAGACACCGGCCACGTCCAAGTGGTTACTCAGCAGTAACCTGGCCTAGACTCCCGCCATGACCCTCCAGCTGGTTCTCGGACTCGTCGCCGTTGCGGTGAGCGTCGTCGCCTGGGGCGTGTTCGTCGCTGGCGTCTGGAAGATGATCAAGATCATCCGGCTCGGCCAGCCGGACGGAACCCGCACGGGACCGTTCTGGCCGCGTCTGAGGACGATGGTCGTCGAGTTCGTGGCGCACACCAGGATGGCCAAGTTCCGCGCGGTCGCCCCGTGGCACTGGATGGTGATGTGGGGCTTCCTCATCGGCTCCGCGGTGCTGTTCGAGGCCTACGGCGAGGTGTTCGACCCGCGCTTCCACTGGCCGGTCATCGGCACGTGGTCGATCTGGCTGCTGCTGATCGAGCTCCTGGGGCTCGGCACCGTCGTCGGCGGCATCGCGCTCGCTGTCATCCGTCAGCTCAACCACCCGCGCCGGGCCGACCGGCTCTCCCGGTTCGCTGGGTCGAGCTTCCGGTCCGCCTACTTCGTCGAGGCCGTCGTGATCGTCGAGGGTGTCGGCATCCTCATGGTCAAGGCGTTCAAGCAGTCGAGCGGCCTCGAGGCCGCGCCGCTGTGGACGTCGTTCGTGACGCAGCCGCTCGCGCAGATCCTGCCCGCCGCGCCGATCTGGGTGTCGGTGATGGCGCTGGTGAAGCTGCTGAGCGGGATGCTCTGGCTGGTCGTGGTCGGCCGGAACCTGACGATGGGCGTCGCCTGGCACCGGTTCTCGGCGTTCTTCAACATCTACTTCAAGCGCGAGGACGACGGCGGCGTCGCGCTGGGCGCGCTCAAGCCGATGATGTCCGGCGGCAAGGTCCTGGACCTGGAGGAGGCCGACCCGGACTCCGACGTGTTCGGCGTCGGCAAGGTCGAGGACTTCAGCTGGAAGGGCTGGCTCGACTTCTCGACCTGCACCGAGTGCGGCCGCTGCCAGTCGCAGTGCCCCGCCTGGAACACCGGCAAGCCGTTGTCGCCCAAGATGGTGATCACGCAGCTGCGCGACCACGCGTTCGCCAAGGCGCCGTACCTGCTCGCCGGCGGCTCGCGCGACATGGCCGGTGACGAGGTCGGCCTGGTCGAGGACAAGTACGAGGACTACAAGAAGCGCCTCGAGTCGATCGACGTGCTGGCGATGGCCGAGTCCGAGCGCCCGCTGGTCGGCGGCCCGGAGGAAATGGGCGTCATCGACCCAGAGGTGCTGTGGTCGTGCACGACCTGCGGCGCCTGCGTCGAGCAGTGCCCCGTCGACATCGAGCACGTCGACCACATCGTCGACATGCGCCGCTACCAGGTCCTGATCGAGTCGAACTTCCCGACCGAGCTCGGCGGCATGTTCAAGAACCTGGAGAACAAGGGCAACCCGTGGGGCCAGAACGCCAAGGACCGCCTCGCGTGGACCGAGGGCCTCGACTTCGAGGTGCCGGTGTTCGACGGCGAGCTGGGCGACGCGGAGTACCTGTTCTGGGTCGGCTGCGCGGGCGCGTTCGAGGACCGCGCGAAGAAGACCACGCGTGCCGTCGCCGAACTGCTGCACACCGCGGACGTGAAGTACACGGTGCTCGGCCCCGAGGAGACCTGCACCGGCGACCCGGCCCGCCGCGCCGGCAACGAGTTCCTGTTCCAGATGCTCGCGCAGCAGAACGTCGAGGTCCTCAACTCGGTGTTCGAGGACCGGCCCGCCGGCCAGCGCAAGATCGTCGTGACGTGTGCGCACTGCTTCAACACGCTGGCGAACGAGTACCCGCAGGTCGGTGGCACGTACGAGGTGGTGCACCACACCCAGCTCCTGAACAAGCTGGTGCGCGAACGCCGCCTGGTGCCGGTCGCGCCGGTCACCGAGGACGTCACCTACCACGACCCGTGCTACCTGGGCCGCCACAACAAGGTCTACGAGGCACCGCGTGAGCTCATCGGCGCGTCCGGCGCGACCCTGCGCGAGATGCCGCGCCACGAAGAGCGGTCCATGTGCTGTGGCGCCGGCGGTGCGCGCATGTGGATGGAAGAGCGGATCGGCAAGCGCATCAACCTCGACCGCGTGGACGAGGCCCTCGGGACCGCGCCGTCGAAGATCGCGACCGGCTGCCCGTTCTGCCGCGTGATGCTGACCGACGGCGTGACCGCGCGCCAGTCCGACGGGCAGGCCGGGCAGCACGTCGAGGTCGTGGACGTGGCGCAGATGCTGCTGGAGTCGGTGCGGCGCGGCAAGGAGAAGCAGGACACGCCGACCGACGAGGTCCCGACCGGCACGCCGCTGCCGGACGAGGACAAGGCGAAGGCCTAGTCGGCGCGTACGGCGAAGGCCCTCGGTCCGGTGCGGACCGAGGGCCTTCGCCGTACGCGGGTCAGTCCCTGTCGGTGACCTTGTCGTAGACCACGTTCAGCACCCAGCCGGTGAGGGCGACGATGATCGCGCCCCAGAACGCGGGCCAGAAGCCCTCGACGCGGAACGGCAGGTCGAGCTGCTCGGCGATCCACCCGGTGAGCAGGAACAGCAGCGCGTTCACCACGAGCCCGATCAGGCCCAGCGTGAGCAGGTAGAACAGGCAGCCGAAGAACTTCACGAGCGGCTTCACGACCGCGTTCACCAGGCCGAAGATCACCGCGACGCCGATGAGCGTGAGGATCCGCCAGCCGGTGGTGTCCTCACCCAGGTCGATGCCGGGGAGGGCGGTCGACACCCAGACCGCCACCGCGGTCAGCAGCACATGCACCAAGATGCCCATGCCGCAGACTAGCGGTGGCGGTCCTAAGTGGCCGGTAACGGCGGCGGCGCGCCACCCCGACACGCGGAACGGCCCGCGCCTCTCCCGGACGCGGGCCGTTCCGCCTTACCCCCTGGTGATCAGCGTCCCCCCGGAGCGGATCCCAGCCTTAAGACACCGCGAGGGCCGCGAATGTTGCTCCCCGCCGCGAATGTCACCCGAATGCAGTAGTGGCCGGTTGTCCCGGCCTGCCGGTCCTAGGCTGATCACCATGAGCGGAAAGCCGCCGGGATCCGGTGAGAGCACTCTGACCGTCGTCCTCGCGCTGCTGGTCAACCTGGCCATCGCGATCACCAAGGCCATCGCGGGCGTGCTGACCGGTTCGGCGGCGATCCTCTCCGAGGCCGCGCACTCCGTGGCCGACACGTTCACCGAGGCGCTCCTGCTGACGGCCCTGCGCCGCTCCGACCGCCCGGCCGACCGCCGCCACCCGTTCGGCTACGGCAAGGAGCGCTACTTCTGGTCGCTGCTGGCCGCCGTCTCGATCTTCGCCTCGGGCGCGATGTTCGCGTTCTACGAGGGCTTCCGCACGGTCTTCGGAGAACCGGAGGAGCAGACCCGGCCACTGGTGGGCTACGTCGTGCTCGGCCTGGCGTTCGCGCTGGAGTCGGTGTCGTGGACGCAGGCGTTCCGGCAGGTGCGCTCCCAGTCCACCGCGCACGGCCACGGCTTCTGGGAGTTCCTCAAGGAGTCCGACGACCCGACCGTGAAGACGGTGTTCCTGGAGGACTCGGCCGCGCTGATCGGCCTGGTCCTGGCCTTCTCCGGCCTGGGCCTGCACCAGCTCACCGGCTCGTCGCTGTGGGACGGCCTCGCGTCGCTCGCGATCGGCGTCCTGCTGGCACTCGTGGCCTACGTCCTGGCCCGCACCAACCGCGGCCTGCTGATCGGCCGGCAGGCCGACCCCGCGGTGGTGAAGGCGATCTGGCGCAGGCTGGCCGACGAGCCGGAGGTGGACGCCGTCGTCGACCTGCTGACGATGCTGATCGGCACCGACCGCGTGCTGCTGTGCGCGCGGCTCGACTTCGACGACGCGCTGTCCGCGGCCGAACTGGAGAGCGCGTGCGTGCGCATCTCCGCGGAACTGCACGAGGAGTTCGGGGACCTGGACGAGATCTTCCTGGAGCCGGTCCCGCGCTCGGACCCCGAACTGCGCCGCCGGGTGCTGGAGCGCTACGGCATCTAGCGACGCGTGTCGGTGCGGTGGAAGTTCAGGTAGGCCCGGCTGGGCGTGGGCCCGCGCTGCCCCTGGTAGCGGCTGCCCGCCTGCGCCGAGCCGTACGGGTGCTCCGCCGGGCTCGACAGCTTGAACAGGCACAACTGCCCGATCTTCATGCCGGGGTGCAGCGTGATCGGCAGGTTCGCGACGTTGGACAGCTCCAGCGTGATGTGGCCGGAGAAACCGGGGTCGATGAACCCGGCGGTGGAGTGCGTGAGCAGCCCGAGCCGCCCGAGGCTCGACTTGCCCTCGAGCCGGCCCGCCAGGTCGTCCGGCAGCGTGACCATCTCGTACGTCGAGCCGAGCACGAACTCACCGGGGTGCAGCACGAACGGCTCACCCTCCGGCGCCTCGATCAGGCTCGTCAGGTCGTCCTGCTGCTGAGCGGGGTCGATGTGGGTGTAGCGCGTGTTGTTGAAGACCCGGAAGAACCGGTCCAGCCGCACGTCGATGCTCGACGGCTGAACCATCTCGACGTCGAACGGGTCGAGGAGGAGACGGCCGGACTCGACCTCTTTGCGCAGATCCTGGTCACTCAGCAGCACCGGGACAGGCTAACCGAAGAGGCTGCGGGGTCGCGTTGCGCGGCTGTGTATGATCGGCTGCGAGCGTTGCTCATGCGGGTGTAGTTCATTGGTAGAACGACAGCTTCCCAAGCTGTAGAGGCGGGTTCGATTCCCGTCACCCGCTCCACGAAGAGGGCCCAGGTCACACGACCTGGGCCCTCGTTTTTGCTGGTGTGGGACATAACACCGTGCGGCTAGCCGACGGGCGTGAGCGCGATCTCCTCGAACGGGACGATGGCGCAGTTCCGCAGTTCGCGGATCAGAGCTGAAGCGAGCACCCACCGCACGGCAGGGTCGTCGTAAGGCATGTTCACCGCCCGGTCTGTGACAGGTGACAGCAGGCCGTGTCTGTAGAGCGTGCCTCGCACACCGGCGATCGGGAACTCACGGACGCGAATCGCGACAGCGCCGCGTCGCAACGCTGGGCACAGTCGCAGGGACAGCGCGACGCAGCGCAGGCACACGGGTGGCTCTGTCGAACCCATGCCTTCCGGCCAACGCGGCCAATCGTCGCGAAAGTCTCGCAAAAGAAAGAGCACGCCCTCTTGGGTCTCGTCCGCGGGACCGCCGCACACCTGACACAGAAGCCGGTCCATCGCCTGCCGCTGTCGCAAAGGATGAACCTTGCCGAACTCGGGCCGTCCCAGCCCTTGGCGGCCCGTGGTCTGCCGCCACAACACGCCACGGGCATCCCGATCGGTCAGGATCTCGTTCACGTAGCCGATACCGCGTCCGGGACGCTCGATCACCCTGCAGGGCACATCCTGCTCTGCGCTCCACATGGTTATGTATGGCGCGACGATCCGATTCACCGTCGGCTCCCCAAGTTGACGATCACCATGTGTCGCACGCTAGGAACAGCCTGAACCGGCCTTTTGCCTGTGTGGCAATGTCGCCTGATCGGGTTACACAGGCAAGCCCGCCCGGTAGGCCATGCCGCGCAGTTCCCGGCCGACGCTGTCCCGCTTGGCCTTTGTCAGCAGTTCGGCGAGTACCGAGCGCATGAACGGATGCCGATGAATGCGCGCGGGAGATATCTGCTCGGCCCGCCGCAACATCGTCACCGCGTCCTCGTGCCGCCGAGGTAGATGCGCCAGCGCGCGCCCGTACTCACGCCAGTACGCCGAGCGCCTGGTCGGTGACGGCAAGGCTTCGGGCGTCACCGTGGTCGCGATCCGGGCGGCTTCGGCGTGATCACCGGCTTCGAGTGCGACGGACATCCGCCAGACACCGACGTTGCTGGGACCGAACCCGAACCACAGAGCATTTCCCTCGCCCGTATGTGCGGCCAGGTCCGCCGCATTCTCGAGCGCTGCCTCTCGCTGACCTTCGTTCCCGCTGGCGGCCGCGACGAGGGACGACGTCAGGGCGAGCATTCCCGACGCCTCCATCGCATCGTTGGTCTCCGTTCCGAGATCAGGGACCGACAGCGCTTGTGCCGCCAACTCGAATGCGCCCGCACCCATGAGCCCGAAGGCCGTGCCGAACGCACTCACCGCATGTGAAAGTGGATCATCGATGCGAGCCGCTGCCTGCTGCGCGAGGGTCACAGCGTGCCAGCCAAGATCCATGTTGGCGCCGATGTCCATCAACCATGCCTGGGTGCCCTGAACATGCGTCAGAGCCAGCAGGCGCAATACCGGTTCGACGCCTCGACCTGCTGCCAGCGTCGTGTGGAGATCACGGATCAACGCCGGTAGCGCCGCGCCGACCTCTGCGTATCTGCACTCCCGCTGCGCTTCGAACAGTGCGTTTGCCCGACTCGACAACACCTCGACGGGGACGACCTCGCCGCGCGGGTCGTTCATGCTCACCGCGACAAGCGCCAGCCTCACCGCGTTCAGCGAACGATCTTCTTCGAGCTGACCAGGCGACACGACCCCGGGACCGGTGATCTCGCTCGGAGCGACCTCGAGTGCGTTCGCCAAGGCCGCGATGAGCGATCGACGATCCAAGGCCCGCGCCCCGGACTCGAGGCGCGACAGATAGGACGTCGAGATGCCCGCGAGACCGGCGATCACGGCCAACGACTTCCTCCGCGCGTGGCGGATCTGTCGCAGCCGGTGCCCGATGTCGCTCGCGGAGGGTTCGTCGGTCACGACAGCACCTCGTTCGCCCGGAGGTCCCTGGCTATCTGCACGTAGATGAGTGCCGCATGGATCAAGCGCATCTCCAGCGTAGCCGGATGGTCGAGGCCACCAGCGGATCTACCGGTGTCGATCAGACGCCGACTTGATCCGGAGCAGGGTGTTCAGAGTTTCTTTTCTCCATCGAGGCGGCCCCTGCGGGGCCGCTGGCGGACCACGCCGCGCCTATCCCGCCGCTCAGGTCTCTTCCCGGCCCTCCCTGAGTCGCCCCGAGGCGGGTTCGATCCCGTCACCCGCTCCACGAAGACGTGGCCACCAAGTGTGCCCCGCATGATTGAAGCGATGACGGCCAGCAGGGCCGCAGCCTGCACACAACCAGGGCGTTCGCGTTGTGGAGCAAGTTGGTCCGGTCAGCCGAACCTCATCGCTGGCACTCTTGAAAGTGTAGATATACACTTAGCAACATGGATGAGATCGCACTGGAGAGGCTAGATCTCCCCCTCACTGAGGAGGAGCTTGCCGCTCTGGAGAAGATCGGAGACGTGACTCGCCACCCCAAGGGCAGCATCCTCATGGGCGAGGGCGAGACGACCAAGTCCGTGCTGCTGATCCGCAAGGGCCACGTCAAGGTCGTGGCCGGCAACCCGGCTCGCATCGTCGCCATCCGCGGACCTGGTGATCTGATCGGGGAGATGGCGGCGATCCGGAACAAGCCGCGGTCCGCCAGCATCTTCGCGTTGGAGGACGTCGAGGCGCTGCAGGTCTCGTCGTCGGACTGGCTGAAGTTCCTCAGTGCGAACTTCCGGGCCACGCTCGCCCTGCTCTACACGTGTCAGGAGCGGCTCGCGGAGTCGACGCACTTGACGGTCATGTCCCAGCTCGCCGCCGAGCAGAAGCTGGCTCGTTCGCTCGTCGACCTGTGGACGCGCGGTCTCGGGGCTGTGTCAGGCGGCAAGAAGGTCCTTCGCTTCAGCCAGCTCGACCTCGCCGAGCTGGCCGGCATTTCCACCGACTCCGTCAAGAAGGTCGTCCGTGCCCTGAAGGCCAAGGGGGTGATCTCGATGGGACGTCAGAGCATCGTGATCCTCGACCTGCCGGCCCTGGAGCTGATCGCGCGGGACTAGCTCCCGGGAGGAGAACCGATCATGTCGTCGCACCGAGTTCCCTTCGACGCGGCCGAGCACCCGCTGTTCAGGCGGTTGGACCAGCTCGATCTCGACCGCGACAACTTCGCCATCTTCGGCAGCGCTCCGCTGTACATCCGCAAGATGATCCCGTCGATCGGTGACCTCGACATCGTCGCTCGCGGCTCCGCGTGGGAGCGGGCGTGCCGCCTCGGCAAGCCCGTCTTCACGCCGCCCCGCGGCGTACCGATCATCCAGTTCTGGGAGGGCAAGATCGAGGTCTTCAGCGAGTGGCTGCCCCGGCTCTGGGACGCGGACTTCCTGATCGACCAGTCCGAGTGGCTCGGCGGTTTCCGGTTCGTCCGGCTCGAGTGCGTGGTGACCTACAAGCTCCTGCTGCAACGACCTAAGGATCTCGTGCACCTCGACCAGGTTCGGAGCAACTTCACCGCCGAGCACGCCTCGCTCCGCTGAGGGCTTCAGTCGACCGGCAGGCCCCACGGCCGCCGGTCCAGCTCCACCCAGCCCCCGCCCTGGGCCAGCGCCGCCCGCACCCCGGCCACGTGGTCCGCGAACGACGCGAGGTCCCCGTGCAGCAGCTCGGCGCGCTCGACGTCCAGCGGGTGGGTGTCGTCGTGCCACAGGTCGACGGGGAACGACGCGACGAACGGCATCGACTGCAGGAGCTGCAACAACGCGATCGACGGCCGCGAGGACTCGGCGAGGTAGTCCAGGCGGATCTCCTCGCACGCGGCGAGCAGGGCCCGGATCTGGCGGATGACGTCGGCCGGGGTGCCGTCCCAGGACGGGTCCGGCCACACGCGGTCGCTCAGCTCCAGCCAGAGCCGCCAGCCCGCGGCCAGCTCCGCTTCGTCGGCGGGACACCACTTACCCATGCATCCACTGTGCATGCGTGGGCTCGCATGAGTCTCGTGACGATGACGCACGCCACGGCAACCATCGGGTGACGTACGCGTCTTGTAGCGCATGACGCGTGTGTGGCAAGGGCTTACCGTGCTGCTCAGTCTGGCTGTGGGGCTCGTCGTCGGTGTGTTGCTCATGTGGCTGGCTGTGCCGGCGCTCAAGTACGAGGTCGTCGAGCAGGCCAACCTCCTGACGCGTGTGCTGGGGTACGGCTTTCTGCTCGTGCCCGTCGCTCTTGCCACGGTGCTGACGAGCCCGATGCCGGTGTTGCACACCGTCAGCGTCGTGGTGGGCGCTACGACCGTTCTTACGTTGACCGCGGGCGAGCACCTCGGTACTCCGATGCCCTACGTGTGGCTCGCGGCGGCGACCCTGTTCGGGTGCGCCGCCGCGAGGATCATCAGGAACGAACGGGCCGTTACGCCTTGACGGGCTCCGCCTTCTCGTCCGGCGTGTCGGACTGCAGGGAGTCGAGGAGCCTGTCGCGTTCGGCGCTCGGCTCCTTCTTCATGAAGCCGATCACCAGGTAGAGGACCAGGGACAGCAGCAGCGGCCACGACACGAGCACGCCCTTGGTGACCCAGGCCGCCTTGTTCATCTGCTCGATGTAGAGGAACGCCCACATGCCGAGGCCACCGATCACGGACGCCATCGCCGCGGTCGAGCCGACCTTGCGGAACCACGGCAGCAGGCCGAGCATCAGCGGGATCGCGATCGGGCCCATCGTGGCGGCGACCAGGTCGACCACCACCTTGAGCACGAAGCCCTGGCCGCCGGAGGCGATGGCGATGATCATGCTGACGCCGATGAACGTGAACGTCGTGATGCGGGCCAGCAGGAGCTGGTTGTCCGCCGAGAACGACTTCACCTTCTTCCAGATGTGGGGCAGCATGTCGCGGTTGATGACGGCGGCGATCACGTTGGCGTCCGACGACACCATGGCCATCGTGTGCGAGAAGAAGCCCGCCAGCACCAGGCCGATCATGCCCGCGGGCAGCATCTCCTTGCCCATCTCGATGTAGGCGTTCTCCGCCTGCGCGCCCTCCAGGCCGGGGACGATCAGCGGCGCGGCCCACATCGGGAAGAACAGCACGAGCGGCCACACGAGCCACAGCGCGGACGACAGCAGCGCGGACCGCTTCGCCGCGAAGCCGGACGGCGCGGCCATGTAGCGCTGCGCCAGGTTCCACATGCCGCCGTTGTACTCGAGCGTCTTGATCAGGAAGAGCGCCATCAGGAACGTCGAGGTGTACGGGCCGGCGAGCGGGTCGCTGTGGGTCTCCGGCAGCTTGTCCCAGATCGTCGCCGGGAAGCCCCAGCCGAGGCGGCCCGCGACGGCGAAGAACATCGCGAAGCCCGCGGCGGCCTGGATGACGAACTGGCCGAAGTCGGTGAGCGCGTCGGCCCAGAGGCCGCCGAGCACGGAGTAGACCATCGTGACCAGGCCGATGATGACGATGCCCCAGGTGATCGGGACGCCCGCGAAGCCGCGCAGCAGGATCGCGACGGCCGCCCACTTGGCGGCGATGTCGACGACCTTGAGCAGCGCTCCCGCGTAGGCCATCACCTGCTGGGTGGGCAGGTTGTAGCGCTTGGCCAGGTACTCGAGCGGGGACTTGACGTCGTGCTTCGAGCGCAGCCGGTTCCACCGCGGCGCGAAGAGGAACGCGCCGATGCCGACGCCGACGCCGATGGTCAGCGACCACCAGACGTAGACGGTGAGACCGAGCCGGTAGGCCTCGGAGGCGAACGCGACGAACATGACGGCGCTGTAACCGGACATGTGGTGGGAGATGCCGGACAGCCACCAGGGCATCTTGCCGCCCGCGGTGAAGAAGTCGGCGATGTTGTGGACGCGCCCGCGTGACCAAAGCCCGATCGCGACCATCACGAAGAAGTAGCCGACCACGACCAACCAGTCGAGGGTGCCCATGTGACCTCCTGCGGCGTGTGCACACACGTGTGCCCGCGAGTCGCACCAGGTCTCGGGCGGCGGAACCTGGCACATCCGCACGGGATATGTGACGTACGTCTTACGAGACTGTTGCGGTGGGGCGGAAGACCTACGCCAGTCTTGAATCACATTCGTGACCCTTGTTCATAGACGTGAAAGGCCAAGAGTGCGCCGCACGCCGAAGGGGAGTACGCGACTCGACTGGATGCACCAACGGGGGCACGAATGCCGCCTGAATCCGCTGCGCCTGGGCAAGAACGCCCATGCGCCATCACCGGTCCGATGCCGGGGAGCCGCGAACGCGGCGCCGAAAGACATGGCGGTCGAGCGCCCGACACGGGTGTGACCGGGTCTCATGCCCGATTCAGGCGGCGTGGAGGACTGTCTGGTTCGCCACCAGTGGGTGGTCGCTCTTGCCGGGGTTACTGTCGAGTAATACCCTGTTGTTACCGGTCAGTAGGCGACCCCGCCGCGACCCTGAGGAGTGAGCTGACGAGATGGGCCACTACAAGAGCAACGTCCGGGATCTCGAGTTCAACCTGTTCGAGGTCTTCAACGTGCAGGACCACCTCGGCAAGGGGCCGTTCGAGCAGTCCGACGAGGACACCGCGCGCGGCGTTCTGGCCGAGATGAAGACCCTCGCGGAGGGGCCGCTCGCGGACTCGTTCGCCGACGCCGACCGCAACCCGCCCCAGTTCGACCCGGCGACCCACTCGGCCACGCTGCCGGAGTCGCTGAAGAAGTCGTACAAGGCCGTGTGGGACGGCGAGTGGTACCGCATGTTCCTGCCGGAGGAGCTGGGCGGCTTCGGCACGCCGCCGTCGGTCGCCTGGGCCGCGTCCGAGCTGATCCTCGGCGCCAACCCGCCGATCTACATGTACCTCGCGGGCCCGAGCTTCGCGACGGTCGTCTACAACAACGGCACCGAGCGCGACAAGCACTGGGCGCAGATCATGATCGACCGCGGCTGGGGCGCCACGATGGTGCTCACCGAGCCGGACGCCGGTTCCGACGTCGGCGCCGGTCGCACCAAGGCGATCAAGCAGGACGACGGTTCCTGGCACATCGAGGGCGTGAAGCGCTTCATCACGTCCGCCGACCAGGACCTGACCGAGAACATCATGCACATGGTGCTGGCGCGGCCCGAGGGCGACGGCATCGAGGCGAAGCCGGGCACCAAGGGCCTGTCGCTGTTCCTCGTGCCGAAGTTCCACTTCGACCCGCAGACCGGTGAGCTGGGCGAGCGCAACGGCGCCTTCGTCACCAACGTCGAGCACAAGATGGGCATCAAGGCGTCCACCACGTGCGAGCTGACGTTCGGCCAGCACGGCGTCCCCGCCCAGGGCTGGCTGCTGGGCGAGGTGCACGACGGCATCGCGCAGATGTTCGACGTCATCGAGTACGCCCGCATGATGGTCGGCACCAAGGCCATCGCGACGCTGTCGACCGGCTACCTGAACGCGCTGTCCTACGCCAAGGAGCGCGTCCAGTCCGCCGACCTCACGCGCATGACGGACAAGACGGCCCCGCGCGTCACCATCACCAACCACCCGGACGTGCGCCGCAGCCTGATGCTGCAGAAGGCGTACGCCGAGGGCCTGCGCGCCGTGTACCTGTACACGGCGACGTTCCAGGACAAGGTGATGCTCGGCGGCGAGGACGCGGAGCTCGCGGCGAAGGTCAACGACCTGCTGCTGCCGATCGTCAAGGGCGTCGGCTCGGAGCGCGCGTACGAGCAGCTCGCGCAGTCGCTGCAGACGCTGGGCGGCTCGGGCTTCCTGCAGGAGTACCCGATCGAGCAGTACATCCGCGACTCGAAGATCGACTCGCTGTACGAGGGCACCACGGCCATCCAGTCGCTGGACTTCTTCTTCCGCAAGATCATCCGCGACAAGGGCCAGGCGCTCGCGTTCATCAACGGCGAGATCCAGTCGTTCCTCGACAACGAGGGCGGCAACGGTCGCCTGAAGGAGGAGCGCGCGCTGCTCAAGCAGGGTCTCGAGGACCTGCAGGGCATGCTCGGCTCGCTGGTCGGCTTCCTGACCTCCTCCCAGGAGGACGTCCGCAACCTCTACAAGGTGGGGCAGAACTCGGTCCGCCTGCTGATGACCGCGGGTGACGTGCTCGTGGGCTGGCTGCTGCTGCGCCAGGCCGAGGTCGCGCTGCAGAAGCTCGGCGGCACGGTGTCGGCCAAGGACAAGGCGTTCTACGAGGGCAAGGTCGCCGTGGCGTCGTTCTTCGCGAAGAACGTGCTGCCGGAGCTCACCGCCCGTCGCAAGATCGCGGAGTCCACGGACAACTCGCTGATGGACATCGACGAGAGCGTTTTCTGAGCGCTCTGAGGACGACGGGCCCCGCACCTCCTGCCCGAGGTGCGGGGCCCGTTCCCGTTCCCCTACCAGGCGAACGCGACCGGCCCGATGACCGCGCCGACGTTGAGCGCCGCGGTGGCGTAGGACCCCGCCATCGTGGGCGCCCCTGCCGCGTGGTGCAGCACCCGCGCGATCAGCGTGCCACCCACCGCGAACGAGAGCACGCCGAGGACGAAGACCAGCGGCGGCAGCAGGACCGGCTCGCGACCGAGCACGTCCAGGCTCCACCAGCCGACGAGCACCAGCGGTCCGCCGACGGCGATCACAGGACGTGGCGCGGTGTCGGCCAGCCGGCCGCCAATCGCGACCCCGGCGGAGGAACCGGCTCCGAACAGCACCAGGGTGGCCGGCACCCACCACTCGCCCATCCCGGCGACGTCGGTGACGACCGGCGCGAGGAACGTGAAGTGGCCGAAGGTCACCGCGTTCACCACCACGGCGAGCGCCACGACCAGCAGCAGCCGCGGCTTGCCCAGCTCGGCGAGCTCCGGCCGCAGCGGGGCGGTGGGCCGATCCTCCCGCGCGGAGATCCCCGCCAGCACGCCGATCGCCGCCGGGACGCACAGCACGGCGACGGCCAGGAACGTGGTGCGCCAGCCGAACGCGGTGCCGAGCAGCGCGCCTCCCGGCACACCGGCGATCATGGCCACCGTCGTGCCGGACAGCAGCACGCCCAGCGCCCGGCCGCGCCGTTGCGGTGGCACCAGTGCGGAGGCCGTTGTCAGTGCCACGGCGAGAAATCCGGCGTTCGCCAGCGCGGCGACCACCCTGGCCGCCAGCAGCACGGTGAAGCCGGTGGTGAAGGCGCTGACCACGTGCGCGGTCAGGAAGAGGACGACGAGACCGCACAGGCTGACCCGCGGCGGCCAGGTGCGGGCGAGCGCCGCCAGCAACGGCGCGCCGACGGCCATCCCCGCGGCGAACGCGGAGGTGAGCAGGCCCGCGGTGCCCACGGGGACACCGAGATCGGCCGCGATGCCGGGCAGCAGGCCGGCCAGCATGAACTCGGAGGTGCCCATGGCGAACACGGCCAGGGCGAGCAGGTACAGCGCAAGAGGCACGGACGACTCCGGAGGCGAAGAGGTGTCGGGGCTGACGGTTGGACCGCAGCCCCGAACCTGTTCGCTTCCGGACTCACCACGGACGGCACGCTAGCGCGGTGATCCGGCGCGGCGCACGTCCGTTTTCACTCCTTGAGCGCGCGTGCCGCCACGAAGCAGTAGACGCCGAAGGCCGCGATGCCGATCGCCACGGCGGCGAGCAGGAACATGCCGTAGGGCTGCGCTGCCAGCGTGTGCAGCGCCTTGTCCATGCCGCCGGCCTGCTGCGGGTCGGCGTTGACCGCGGCCAGCCCGATGAGGAGACCGATCACGCCGTACGCGACGCCCTTGCCGATCCAGCCGATGCGGCCGACCGGTTCGATCCACGAGGGCGCGCGGCCCATGTCGAGGTCCTTCTCGAAGGACTTCTTGAAACCCTTGTAGGCGATCACGCCCGCGGTGACGAGCACGCCGATCGCGACGGCCCCGACGATCCACTGGCCCGCGGGCCACGCGAGCACCTGCGCGGTCAGCTCCTGCTGCTGGGCGGTCTGGTTGCCCGCGCTTCCGCTGGTGGCGTACTTGAACGCACCGAACGCGATACCGCCGGCGGTGATCGCACGGGCGGCGGAACCGATGCGCTTCGAGATCCGCTTGCGCTGCTTGCCGATGTAGGTGTACCCGACGAAGGCGAGGATCATCTGCCAGATCGCGAAGAAGACCAGGCCGATGCCGACCGCCCACAGCAGCCAGGCGCCGTTCTGCGCGAGCTCGCTCAGCGCGCCCTTCGAGTCCGTCTGCTCGGCGTCACCGCCGAACGCGACCTGGAGCGCCAGCCACGCGATGAGCACGTGGACCGCTCCGTACACAACCATCCCCACCCGCCCCAGCGTCTGGACGACGGGATGTCTTCGCGCCTCATGCGCAACAGTGGCCACGAACGGGTGATTACCCGTTCGTGGCCACCGCGAATCCGCAAAGGCGCTCAGCCGCCGGGTGGTGGCGGCTCACAGATGATCTTGTGCGACGGGTCGTAGCGGACCGTGCGCGACTCGGTGCGGACCTGGCCGGTGCGGCGGTCCTTGATGGTGCGGGTGTCGGTCACCGAGAAGCCCTGCGCGCCGTTGCTGGGCGAGCACGGGGTCTTGTTGACCTTGCGCTCCTCCGGCTGGGTGTGGTTGAACTCCGCGCTGGTCGAGCCGGTGACGTCGTAGTTCTTGGTGCCCCAGAGCACGATCTTGATCGAGGACGGGGTCCAGATCGTCTGGATCGCGACGCCGGTGTCGTCGGGGTTGGTGAAGGCGATGTCGATGAGGCTGTTGCCCGCGCCGTCCATGAACACCGTCGCCTCCCGGCCCTTGGGGTACCGGGTGATCCAGTAGCTGTGCTCCTTGTGCCCCGCGTCCTTCATGCCGGCGAGGTAGTACGCGTTGTACAGCGTCGTGGCGAACTGCGAGATGCCACCGCCGACCGCGCGGCCGGGGATGCCGTTCTCGATGATGCCCGCCTCGACGTAGCCCTGGGCGGTGCCGCGCGGCCCGGTGTGCTTGTTGAGGCTGAACGTCTCCTTGGGCTTCACGATCGCGCCGTTGACCTTCTGCGCGACGACCCTGATGTTGACGCCGGACTCGGCGGCGAAGCCACCGGTGGTGAACTCGCCGATGACCTCCTTGATGCCCATCTTGTTCGCCTGCTCGGTGGTGACCTTCGCGGGCGTGTGCTTGTACTCGAACTTGACCTCGCGCGCGTCGGTCTTCTTCAGCGCGTCGAAGTAGGGCTGGAGGTTCTTGTCCCAGTCGAGGTCGAGGCCGTCCACCGACTCCTTGACGGTCGGCTTGCCGCCCTCGAAGACGATCTGGGCGTCCTTGCCCTCCTTGACGGTGTCCTTGAGCTGCGGCAGGGCCGCCTCGACGAGCTTGTCCTTGTTCGGCCCGACGTTCAGCGCGCCGCCGTCGCCGGGCGCGAAGGCCAGCGTGGCCCCGATCTGCTCCGGCGTGAGCGTCGCGTCCTTGCCCTCGCCCTTGATCTTGACCGGCCCGGACACGGCCGTCTTGACGATCTCGTTGAGCGCCTTCTCGACGCCCTCCTTGGTGGTCTTCACCGGGGTGAAGTCCATCGGGACCTCGACGGGCGCGCCGGAGGCCCAGTTCGCGACGACCGCACTCGCGGCCTGGTCGACCTTGAGCTTCTGGCCGTTGTGCGGGTCGACGGCGACGGGGGTGGCGCCCTCGAACCTGATGGTGCCCTCGACGGGCTCGTGGTCGAGCTTGGGACGCAGCGCCTCCAGCGCGCCCGAGACCTTCGTGGCGTCGGCCTTCGTCGCGACACCGACCTCGCGGCTCGTGAAGAACGAGGTGACGCGCGTGACCGGGCTGAGCGGCTGGCTGCCGGCACGGTCGATCGTGCCGTTCCAGTCGAGCTCCAGGCCGGCGGACTTCGGGTCGAGCTCCGAGGTGACGTCACCCGCCTTGAGCGCGACGGGCTTGCTGAGCCGCGGGCCGATCTCGTCGCGCAGCTTCTTCTCGGCGTCGGCGTGGCTCATGCCCCCGACGTCGACGCCGGCCACGGTCACGCCACGCGGCACGTTGCCGCTGGAGACGAGCATGTCGAGGCCGTAGAGCAGGCCGAACGCGCCGACCACGGCCGCGGCCACGACCAGCGCCTTCTTCCTGCTGTTCTTCGGCCGATCCTCGTCCTCGCCCGGTTCGACCATCACGGGGCCGTAGACGCCCGAGTCCTCCGGCCGCGGCTGCGGTGACACCGGCCGCATGTACTCGGTGGCGTCCTCGCTCGCGGGGAAACCGACGCCGGGCACGGCCGCGGTGACGGTCGGCTCGTTGTCCGGCTCCTCAGACGGCCAAGCCGCGGTCGAGGCGTCCGCCTGCACCGGGTTGATCTTGGCGGTTTTCTCGGAGGAGGTGCCACCGGGACCCACCGGAGGCATCGCTCTCGTCTTGTCAGCGTCGTACGGCACAGCTCTCCCCGTTGCCCTGTCTCTCCTGAGGCGGCATATCCCCGTGGCTACCAGGCGCAGATCACGAACCGGCGGCTCATAGGTACAGACCAGTACCGTGCTCGGTGAGCTCCGTCGCAACGGCGTGCAGATCGCGCTCCCTCATCACGAGGTACGTGGTGCCGTGCACCTCGACCTCGAGCTGGTCCTCCGGGTTGAACAACACCCGGTCGCCCACCTTGACCTGCCGCACGCCGGTACCGACTCCGAACACCTCACCCCACGCCAACCGCTTCGCCATCTGGGCCGTCGCGGGGATCACGATGCCTCCGCTGGAACGCCGCTCGCCGTCCTCCGGCGAAATGCGCACCATCACACGGTCGTACAGCATCTGGATCTCGAGCTTGACATCAGGCACCCGCAGAGTCTACGTGGCCTCCTGACCTGCTTCGTCCATGCCGCCCATGAGCAAGGGCAGCCTGGTAGGTGCATCGTCAAGCACTCGAACGGGTACTCCCCAATCCTGCCTGGTCAGGCGGCACACGGGGTGTTCCTCCGCCGGGTCGTCGCTGCAACTCGCGGCCTGCGCGACGACGTGCAGGACGCCGTTCGTGACCTGATCGTTGATCCGCAACACCCGTACCAGATCCGTGCCGACGCCCGCGCCTTCCAGGATCAGCTCCGGGGGCGAGCTGGTGATCTGCAGGCGGGTCGACGGCCCGTACCTCTCGTCCAGCTTCGTCCCGGGCGGCGGGGTGAAGACGACGGCGAGCTCGAACTCGCCGGCCGCGATGTCGGTGGAGGGCCGCTTGACCTCGTGCGCCTCGCCGTCGATCTTCGTGGCGGCCGCCGAGAACCGCTCGAGGCGGTGGGCGGCGCTCGCGACGACGAGCAGCTCACCGTCCACCAGCAGCGCGTCGGACGGCTCCGCGATGTCCGTGGCGATCGTGGACAGCGTCCTCGTCGCGGGGTCGTAGCGCCGGACCGCGTTGTTGTAGGTGTCCGAGATGGCGACGGAGTGGTCCGGCAGGACCGTGACGCCGAGCGGGTGCTGAAGGAGCGCCTCGTCCGCGTCGCCGTCCCGGTGGCCGAACGCGAACAGCCCCTTGCCGACGACGGTGTGGACCTCGCCGTCCTCCAGGTAGCGCAGCGCGCTCGTCTCGGAGTCGACCATCCACAGCCTGGCGCCGTCGGCGGCCAGCCCGGACGTCTGCGCGAAGAAGGCGCCCTCGGCGGGACCGTCGTTGATGCCCTCGACCGTGGTGCCGGCGAGCCTGCTGACGGTGCCGGCCTCGGGGTCGAAGAAGCCCAGCGTGTGGTTGCCGGCCATGGCGATGGCCACACCGCCGTTCCACCAGGCGACGTCCCACGGGCTGGTCAGGTCGATCTTGTCGGCGGGCCCGTCGGTCTCGCCGTCGCGCCACTGCTCACCGGTGCCGGCCAGCGTCGTGACCTCGCCGGTCTCCAGGTGGATGCCGCGCAGGAGGTGGTTGACCGTGTCCGCGACGACCACGTCGTAGCCGTGGGTGTTCGGGACCAGGGTGAGGCCGGCGGGCTCGGAGAAGGTGGGCCTGGCCCCGTCGGCCCTGCCGCGTTCGCCGGTGCCGATGCGGCGGATGACGGTCTCGCCGTCGGCCTCCAGCTCGACGACGCTGTGGTGGGCGGAGTCGCTGACCAGGATCGTGCCGCTCGGCGTGACGATCGCCTTGGCGGGGAACCGCAGCGTGGTGTTCTCCGGCTCGGGCGCGACGTACGGGCCGGTGCCGCGGTGCAGCGTGCCCTTCTCGTCGTGCTCCTCGACGAGCTCCCCGACGATCGTCCTGAGCGCCTCGACGTGCCCCTCACCCGCGGCCACGTGCACGACGTAGCCCTCGGGGTCGACCAGCACGAGGGTCGGCCACGCCTTCACGGCGTAGTTCTGCCACGTCGTGAGCTCGGGGTCGTCGAGGACGGGGTGGTGCACCTCGTAGCGCTCGACGGCCGCCCTGAGCGCATCGGGGTCGGCCTCGTGCACGAACTTGGGCGAGTGCACCCCGATCGTGACCAGGACGTCCGCGAACTCCTCCTCGAGCGGGCGCAGCTCGTCGAGGACGTGCAGGCAGTTGATGCAGCAGAACGTCCAGAAGTCGAGCAGCACGATCTTGCCGCGCAGGTCCTTGAGACCGACGGTGGCGTCACCCGTGTTCAGCCAGCCGCGTCCTACCAGCTCAGGGGCACGAACACGGGCACGGCGCTTAGCAGTCGTCACGACGGTATCCAACACTGTGGGACGGTTGTCCTGTTCCGGCGTCCATCATGTGGACGGCAGCTTCAGCCCCGGTTCCTCGCCGTCGTCGAACACCCTCGAACCGCACCCGCGACCACGGTCAGCGAGACCTCGACGATGTCGAGCCGGGACGCCGCGGCGGTGGGAAATCCCAGTGCCGCCCAGAGCGAAGAGGCCGCCAGGACGAAAACCGCCAGCCCGGTCAGAACGACGACGCCGATGTGCCTCCTGATCGACCGGAGCAGGCCGGAATCCACATCGTGGACGGTATCCGCCGGGCTGAACCTTTGTGCCAGGTTTGGCGTAGAGGACGCAGGGAGGTGCGCGGTGGTGGAGTACCTGGTGATCGGTGCGGGCCCGGCGGGTTTGCAGATGGGGCGCTTCCTGCACCGCGCGGGCCGTGAGTACGTGGTCGTCGAGAGGGGGCCGGGGCCGGCGGGCTTCTTCCGGGAGTTCCCGCGGCACCGGGTGCTCTCCACGGACGACAACCGGCTGTTCGAGGGCGAGCCGTTCTCCCGGTACAGCAAGAGGTCCTTCCCCGACGCGGACGACCTGGTGCGCTACCTGGAGGACTTCGCCCGGCCGTTGAACGTCCGCTACGACACCCCGGTCGGCGACATCTCCGACTTCCCGGCGCGGCACGTCATCATCGCGACCGGCAAGAAGCCGCACGTCCCGAACATCCCGGGGATCGAGCACGCCGAGACGTACGCGAGCGCCACCACGGACCCGATCGCGTACGCGGGCAAGCGGGTGCTGATCATCGGGCGCGGGCACAGCGCGTTCGAGACGGCGGACAACATCGCGGCGACGGCCAAGCTCACGCACACGGTCGGGCGGACGGTGCTGAGGATCGCCAGGCAGGGCGACGAGCTCGTCGCCACGATCGACGGCACCGGCGAGCTGCGGTACGACAAGGTCATCGTGTGCGCGGGGTTCCGGCGTGACACCGCGCTCGACGTGCCGCACGCGCACGTGCTCACCGGCGACTCGATCAGGGCCATCCGGCACTCCGCCAGGGCGTTGCACCGGACGCTGGAGGCCGAGCACCACGGGGTGCCGTGGCCGCACCGCAGGCTGCGCAACCGGCCGGACGCGCTGGCGGCCACGATCGCCGTGCGGGCCGGGAAGATCCCCGACGGACTGGCGGACGTCGTCGTGCCGCAAGGACAGCACGCGCTGCTCTACGACGAGATGCCCACGACCGAGCGCAACGGGTTCGTCGTCACGAGCACCCAGGTCCGGCACTACCGGCGCAACGAGCTGATCGCGGTCGAGCACCGGTTGCACCGCAAGCCGCTGGAGAAGTTCTTCTCCCAGCAGCTCGCGGTGCCGTGCATCGCCTAGACCGGGAGGGTGCGCGCGAGGAACGCCGCGGTGATGTCCCAGGCGCGCTTCGCGGCCTCCTCGTCGTACCAGGGGCCGAGGTGGTTGAGGAACGCGTGGCCGGCGGCCTCCAGGTGGATCTCGGCACCCTCGTGCGCGGCCACCGCGTCCACGACCCTCTGATAACCGGTGATGAACGCGTCCTCGGTGCCGAAGTGGAACAGGATCGGGCACGAGACCTGGTCCAGCTTGCCGATCTCGTCCGGCACGCCCGAGCCGTAGAACGAGACGGCGGTGTCCGGGTCGGCGACGACGGCCGCCGAGTACGCCAGCGTGCCGCCGAGGCAGAAGCCGAGCACGCCCACGCCGCCGGTAACCTCGGGCAGGCCGCGCAGGTAGGTGACCGACGCGACGACGTCCTGGACGGCCAGCGGGAAGTCGAGCCGCCCGACGACCTCCATCGACTTCGCGATGCCCGCCTCGTCGTGCTCACCCACCCAGCCCGGCTCGAAGCGGTGGAAGAGCTCGGGAACGGCCACGACGTAGCCGAGCGCGGCGAGCTTCTCCGCGATGCCCCGCAGGTAGCCGTCCAGGCCGAAGATCTCCTGGATCAGCACGATGCCGGGACCGGAACCGGACTCGGGCAGCCAAACCGGCAACGGCATGTCGTCAACGCGATGAGTCATGACCGAGATCCTGCCCGAGAACCGGGCCTCAGCGGCCCACGACTTCCGCGGACGTCCCGAGGCGGAGATGGCCGGGTTCGTCGCCGGGCTGGAGCGCGAGGCCGCACCGCCGGGCGGTCCCGCCTCCGCCCTGGCGGACCGGCCGGTGCTGTGCGACCTGCTCAGCGCGCAGGCCGCCACCGTGCTGGAGCGCAACATCTCGGCCGAGACGGCGATCAGGCACAAGCGCACCGCCGGGGGCCACCTGCGGTCGATGGTCCGGCTCACCTCCCGCCACGTGCCCGAGATCGGCGACGAAGGCGCCACGACGCTGCTGGAGACCGTGCTGCTGGTCGCCGTCGCGGCCTGGCCGCACAGCCGCCCGCCGCAGTCCCTCCTCGCCGCCTACGACGCCGACCCGGCCGTCGCCGCCACGCGCATCGACTTCGCCGACGTCGTGCGCCGCACCGCCGAGGTGACCGCGGCCGGCCTCCTCGCACGAGCGGAAACCGTTCGTGCGCAAGGAGGTCCTGCCTGATAATCGGCCGATGACCAGGTTGATCGCCACGGACCTCGACGGCACGTTGCTGCGGCCGGGCGGGGTGTTGAGCGAACGCACCCGCGCCACCCTCGACGCCGTCGACGCGGACGTCGTGGTGGTCACCGCGCGGCCGCCGCGGTTCGTGCAGGACCTGGAGCTGACCGGCACCGCGATCTGCTCCAACGGCGCCATGGTCTACGACCTCACCGCCCGCGAGGTCACGCACGCGCGGACGCTGCCGTTCGACGTCGTCCGGAAGGTGTGCGAGGCGCTGGCCGAGGTGATCCCGAACGTCGGCATGGCCGTCGAGACCGGGCTGGAAGTGTTGTCCGAGCCCGCTTTCCGGGGCTTCGGCCCGAACAACCCGCACCGGACGCTGGAGCTGCTCGACCACGTCTTCGACGAGGCGCACCAGGTCGTGCAGTTGCTCGCGTGGGCGCCGGACGCCGAAAGCGACCACCTGATGGAGATCGCGAGCGAGGCCGTCGGGCAGCACGTCACGGTCACGCACTCCGGCGGGCTCGGCCTGCTGGAGATCAGCCCGCCCGGCGTCTCGAAGGCCGCCACGCTGGAGACCCTCTGCCGCGCGAGGGGGATCGGCCAAGAGCAGGTGATCGCGTTCGGCGACATGCCGAACGACCTGTCGGTGCTCGGCTGGGCCGGCACCGCGTACGCGATGGGCAACGCGCACCCGCTCGTGAAGCAGGCGTGCGCGAACCACGCGCCGCCGAACACCGAGGACGGCGTGGCCCAGGTCCTGGAGCGCCTCTTCGGGCTGTGACCGGCGGCGTCAACGGCGGGGCACCGAGGTGGGTCCGGCCACCTCGGCGCCCAGTGCCCTCACCCGCTGCCGCAACGCGCGGTCGGCGGTCACCACCGTCACGTCCCGGCCGGCGCCCTCGGACCGCACGACCTCGACGATCGTGTCGTCGCCCTCTCCCTCGGCGGCGACGACCCGGACCCCCTCGACGCTGCACACGGTGCGCGCCTTGCCCTCCACGACGAGGACCACCTCCTCGTCCCGGCCGCGCAAGGCGTCGCGGAGGCGTTCGGCCGCGCCTGCCCGGTCGCGCCACCACCCGTCGGGCACCGACCCCACGACGTTGGCCGCGTCGACCACGAGCAACGGCTGCACGTCCCCAGCCTGCCTCAGCCCCGGCGCGCCCGCAGCGCGTCCAGGGAGTCGGGCCCCTCGTCGAGGGCGAGCGCCCCCACGGTCCCGGACACCCCGGCCCACCTCAGCACGGCCGCCGTCGCGGCGGCGCGTTCGGTCTCCGGCAGCTTCGCGATGTTCGCGCCGTGGTTGCCGTTCGGCACCACGAACGACAACGAGTCACGCGTGCCGGGACCCAGGCGGAACGGTTCCGCGGCCCACGGGTCGTTCTGGCCGTTCACGAACAACAGCCGGCTGCCCTGGTAGCGCACCCACGAGTCGATGTCCCGCATCGCATGGCGGTCGAAGCGCGGGAACTTGAGCTCGGACGACACCATCGACCGCGGCACGCTGACGCCGGGGTAGCGCAGCAGGTCACGCACCGCCGACTCGTCCGCTTCCGGCCAGCCGAGCTGCGTCCCCGCCTGGTAGTAGTACGGCACGTAGGGGGCCACGCCCGCGTCCGTGTAGAAGTCCCAGCCGACGGTCTGGTCCATGAACGTCCACAGGTCGTCCACCGGAGCACCCGCGCCGGGGACCAGCGCGCACTGCTCCTGGGTGCCGTACTGCCAGAACGTGAACGGTGTGTCGAGCACCAGGATCTCGAGCGCCCGGTGCGGGCCGCCGAACACCGAGTACGTGTAACCCTTGGCCTCCAGGCGGGACACGATCTCGTCGCGGTGCTGGAGCACCTGCCGCTGCACGCCCTCCAGCCGGCGGTTGCACGCCGGGTCGTCGCCGACCTCGCGGATGAACTCGCCGTAGACGTCGCGGTCGTTCACCACGTCGTTCGGCGCCACGTAGGCGATGGTGGCGTCGACGTCGCGCGGGAAGAATCGGCGGTGGTAGATCGACGTCATGCCGCCCTTGCTGGCCCCCGTCGAGAGCCACTTGGCGCCGTAGATCTTCTTGAACGCCCGCACGATCCGGTGGTGGTCGTTGGCCGCCTGCCAGATGGTCAGGTCGTCCCAGTCCGCGGGCGCCGGCCGCGAAGGCGTGAAGAACCGCTGCTCCACGCTGATCTGGTTGCCGTCGACGAGCCGCGCCGGTTCGGACGCGCTGATCGTGCCCGGCAGCCCGTAGCCGGTGGTGTGCAGCACCATCGGCTTGGACTCCGCCTTGTGCAGCAACGAGAACCGCTGCTCGAACCTCGTGCCGAACGGCCTGCGGTGGTCCGCGGGCTGCTGGATGCCGAGGACGAACGTCCGGGCGGTGCCGGACGTCCCCTCGCCGATGATCCGCACGCCTGGGACGGCGGCGATGCGGTCCTTGATGTCGGGTGCCGCGGATACCACCGTGGCCGTGGCCATGACCTGCGCCGATGCCAGGCCGAACGCCAGCAGGGAGCGTGCGAGTCTGTTCACCCCGTCACGCTATTGAGCCCGCACGCCCCGCCGGACCGGCCGATCGTCGGCTCATTGGTAGCTGGCGTAGTAGGACGCGGCCATGTCCTCGTCGCCGTGGCCCTTCGTGACCGCGCGGTTGAGCCGGGCGGCCGCGGCCTGGGCGACGTCGAGGTGGACGTTGGCGCGCACCGCCGCCTCGTTCACGAGCAACGCGTCCTTCAGCGCGTTCTGCACCGTGAACGCGGGCTCGAAGGACTTCGTCATGATCGCGTTGCCCTTCATCTGCAAGTACGCGCAGTCCATCGCACCGCCGGACACGGCTTCCAGGAACAGCTTCGGGTCGAGCCCGGACGACTCCGCCAGCGCCACGGCCTCGCCGACCGCCGCGGTCAGCGCGAGCACCCAGCTGTTGGCGACGAGCTTCAACCGCGACGACGCACCGGCCTCGCCCACCCACATCGTGCGGGCGCCGATCACGTCGAACACCGGCTGCACGCGGTCGCGCAGGTGCTCGTCGCCGGAGGCGAGCACGACGAGCGTGCCGTCGGTCGCGGGCTTCACGCTGCCGAGCACCGGCGCGTCGACGAACTCCAGGCCGAGCGAGCGGGCGAGCGCGACGTGGTCCTCGGTCGCCTCGACGCCGACCGTGGACGCCTGGACCCAGACCGCGTCGTGCGGCAGGGACGGCGCGGCGGCCTGCATCGCCGCGGTGACGGCGGGACCGTCGTTGAGCATCGTCAGCACGACCTCCACGCCCTCGACGGCCTGCGCGGGCGAGTCGGTGACGGTCGCGCCCCGGCCGGCGAGCGGCTCGGCCTTGGCGCGTGTGCGGTTCCAGACCCGGACGTCATGTCCGGCGGCGGCGAGGTTGGCTGCGATGGGGGCACCCATGAGGCCGGTGCCGAGCACGGCGATCTTCATGTCCCCAGCAAACAAGAAACCTCGCGGTGCTGCCAGGTCGGGGGTCCGACAGCACCGCGAGGTCAACCGTGACATCGGCGAACCGATGCGCGCTGTTACACCGCCACCTTACTGTGGCGTCGGTCACGTTTAAAAGAGTGAACCCCTGACGCGCGGGAGGTGCGTCAGGGGTTCCCGCCGGGGAGGCACTCGCGACGGGACGGCGTGCGAGTGCCGGGTCTCGAGTCAGCGCAGGGTGGTGACCTGAGCCTGGGCGATGGCCATCAGCTCGTGACGCATGGCCGGGGTGGTGGCCATGTCGATCGCGCGAGCCACGGCCTTCCGGTTGCGCGCCTCGGCACGACGGGCGCGGAGCTTCGCTGCGAAGTTCATCTCGGTCTGCACTTCCCTCTCGGAGGTCCTGTTCGCTGGTAACCCAAGTATGCACCCGCTCACGAGCGAAAGCACGTGATTATCCGGTGAGTTGGGGCACACGCCGATGAATCATCGGCCGACAACGTGAACGGCCGGACAACGCCGGGAGAGCGTGGTCAGTCCTCGCGACCGAGCAGGAACCGGCCGAAGTGCGGCACGGTGAAGGCGATCTGACCCCGTTCCGCGCTGTAGACCAGGCCTTTCTTGATGAGCGAGTCCCTGGCCGGCGACAGCGACGACGGCTTGCGGCCGAGGTGGTCGGCCACCTGGGCGGTGTTGACCCCGGCGTCCTTGCCGTCGGTCAGCTCGGCCATCGACCGCAGGTACTCGCGTTCGGCGGGCGTCGCACGCTCGTACCGGGAGCCGAAGAAGCCGACGGCCAGCTCGGCGTCGGCCTCCGGCGCCGCCACGGACACGTCCACCGCGCTGATCGGATCGACCGGCGCGGCGTCCCAGGCGGCCTTGCCGTAGGCCTGGATGAAGTACGGGTAACCACCGGAGGCGTCGAAGAGGGCGTCGAGCGCCTCCTCGGTGATGCCCGCCTCCTCCCGTTCGACCGGGGCGAGCACCGCGCGGTCGGCGTCCTCGCGGCTGAGCCGGTCGATGCGGACGTAGCGGAAGAGGCGCTCGGAGTACGACTTGCTCGCGCTGAGCACCGCCGGCAGGTGCGGCAGGCCCGCGCCGACGACCACGAGAGGCGCGCCGAGCTGCGACAGCTCGTGGCACGCCGCGCACAACGCGCTGATGTCGTCCGGCCGGAGGTCCTGCATCTCGTCGATGAGCAACGCGACCCCGGTGCCCACGTCCTGCGCGAGCTCGGCGACGTCGGTGAACAGCTCGACCAGGTCGATCTCGATGTCCCCGGAGTCGGCCCTGCCGCGGGCCGCCGGCACGTCGATGCCCGGCTGCCAGCGCTCGCGCAACTTGGCACCGTCCGGCGCCGCCCGGAGCGCGAACGCCTTCAGCACACCGAGGATCGCCTCGACCCGGTCCGGCGCGCGGTGCCGGACCGCGAGGTCGCGGATCGCCCGGTGCAACGCCGCGGAGAGCGGTCTGCGCAGGTCGGCGTCGGGTCGGGCCTCGACCTTGCCCGCGCCCCACCCGCGTCGGACCGCCATGGAGCGCAGCTCGCCGAGCAGCACCGTCTTCCCGACGCCCCGCAACCCCGTCAGCACGAGGCTGCGCTCGGGACGGCCGCGCGCTACGCGTTCGAGCACCACCTCGAAGGCGGAGAGCTCCTTGTCGCGGCCGGCGAGCTCAGGAGGCCGCTGGCCTGCACCGGGGGCGAACGGGTTGCGCACCGGGTCCATGACTCGCACCGTATCGGCGTTTCTAGGGCCCGCCGTAGAGACGCGCAGACGAACCTCTGCTGGATCTCTATCCGGCTTTCTAGCGTGGACGCTAGATTGCTTAATAGTTGCGCATGGACCGGTACACCGGTTGGCTGGGCCGCGTGGCTGAAGTCGTGACGAAGGGGACGGGCGAGGTCGAGCGCACCGCCGACCGCGCGCAGGTGGACGTGACGTTCGAGGCGCTCGGCGCCGAACGGTCCGAGGCGGTGAGCATGCTCAACCAGCGCATCTCCGCCGTCGAACCGCTGCTGGAGAGCTTCGAGGTGCGCTCGCGCCAGCTGTCCGTGCACGACAACTGGGACAACAACCAGCGCATCGGCAGCCGCGCCCAGCAGCAGTACGTGATCTGGGTTTCCGGCCTCGACCGCCTCGACGGCCTCCTGGCCGAGCTGGTGCAGGCCGAGCCGTCCTGGATCAACGGCCCGTCGTGGACGCTCGTCGACGACAACGAGGCCGTCCGCGAGGCGCAGAAGGAAGCCGTGGCCGATGCGTTGCGTCGAGCCGAGGGCTACGCGACGGCGCTCGGGCGGCGGCTCGGGCCGTTGCTGCGGATCGGCGACACCGAGGGCGGTGCCGGGTACTCGCCCAAGATGATGCGCGGCGGCGCGTCGTTCGAGATGGCCGGGCCCGCCGGGATGGTGGACCAGCTCAACCTCAAGGCGCAGCAGATCGTGGTGTCGGCGTCGTGCACGGCGGCGTGGTCGCTGCTCGACTAGGTCTGGTCGCACTGCGGTCCCCCGGCTGCAGTGCGGTCACCCACAGCGATGGACCAATCACCGAAATCACCTACGCCGGTGATCCAACGTCGCTATGGTCGGGCCGTAGAACATGGGCACGGCCGGAATCCGGGGGGAATTTGTGCCGCTCGAACACGTCGAACTGAGACGTCTGAACGTTCCGGACGACCCGCGCACCAGGGCGCTGCTGGCCGAACTGACCCATCCCGGAGGCGCGGCTCCGCAGCCGGCCGGGACGTACGAAGCCCGAGATCCCGCCGAGCTGGTCACCATCACGGTGAACAAGGACCAGCAGGTGACGAACGTGCGGATTCGCCCCCGGTGGTACGAGCAACTGCGGCCCGAGGCCTTTCCCGCCACGGTTTACAACACCTACGCGACCGCGGTTCAGCGCTCTGTCGCCGTGGAGTTCGCCCACCGGCCGGCGGATGAGCAGATCCAGGCCGCGTCGTACGAGCCGCAGCCGGATCTGCCGCTCGAGGAGTGGATGGCGAGGACCAGGGCTCGGCTCGACGCTGTCGACGCCGAGTACGACGCGATCCGCCGTCAGGAGCGGGCGCCGCGGCAGCCGGAAGAGGTCGAGATCCGCAGTCCTCTCGGTTACCTGTCCATGCGGTTGCGAGCCGGGAGTCCGATCTCGCTGCACGGCGACCCGCAGGCGCTGGACAACCCTTCCGACACCGTCCTGTCCGACGACGTCCTCCGTCTCTTCGTCCGCGCCGGCCTCGGTGTCGACCCCGGCGAACGTCCTCGCCCGGCGACTCGACCGCGCGCCGGCGGCGACGAGGCCGACGACGACTACTTCACCGACTTCCGGATCCTGGGCAGGAGGGACTGACATGGCCGGCTATGAGGTCGTCACCCGAGACCTGCGTGAAGAGGCCAAGCTCTGGCAGGAGAAAGCGGACAGGGCCGAGCCGATCGTGCGGGCCGTACGCGACGCCTACCTCACGGAGACCGCGTTCTTCGTCGGTGACCTCGCGACCCTCGGTGTCGGGCTTGCCACCGCGGCACTCGAAGCGAGCCAGTACGAGGACTTCCGGGCGTTCATCGAGAAGTGCCTGACGGGTGCTGTCACCGAGTTCAACCAGATCGACCACGCGCTGCGAGCAATAGCGGACGAGTACGAGCGCGCCGAGAGCGTCACCGAAATCGACCTTCGCAAGTTCTACGGCTAGCAGGAGCCCACAGATCCATGAGCGGTCCCGAAGAGATGACCAACCTGTTCGAGCGCGGGTTCCAAGGTCTCGAAGACAGGGCGCGCGAATGTGCCCAGAGGTTCAACGGCGCGGTCGACCACATCAACGATTGGCGCTACCTGCTCGGTCCCACGATGCTCGCCATCAACCCGGCTCTCGACGTCATCCGCGAGGGCTTGGAGAAGATGTTCAACCTGATCAGGAAAGCGGTGGAGCACCACGCCCCGGTCGTGTCGTTGATCTGGCAGTCGTTCAACTGGCTCGAGAAGGTCCAGCAACCGGTGAACGGGCTCGGCCACCAAGCCGTGGACACCGATCTCGCGGCCAACTGGTCCGGCCACGCGGCCACCGCGTACTCACAGCGGTTCACTTCGCAGCACGAGGCAATGGTCGCCGTCGCAACCAAAGCGGACAGCGTCAGCAAATGGTTGATGGACATCGCGAAGTACAACATCGAGTACATGACCGAGCTGTCGAAGATGGCGACGGGTTTTCTCGGAGCGCTGGTCGCCGCCGGGATCGAGAGTGCGACGGTCATCGGCATCCCGTTCGCGGTCAAGGACCTCGCCGGCGCCATCGGCACGCTTGTCACCCAGCAGCTCGACAACCTGGTCGGCATCGCCAAGCGATTTGCCGAGGCACTCAGCAAGGTGCGGGACATCATGAGCCTCATGACCGACATGAAGCTGCCCAATCAGGCATGGCCGCAGGCGGTCAACGGCTGATGACCTCCTCGAACAACTGGCGGGTCATCGGCGTGACGGCGATTTTGGCACTCGTCGGCAGTTGCAGCGCCGCGCGGGTGGAGACGCCGACGTTCCCACCGGCTGCAACGGTGACCACGACGGAGTTCCCGTCGATCCCCACCGCACCGGCGAAGCCGATGAAGTACCTTCCCGCTGCGTTGAAGACGTGTCTCGACATCAAGCAAGAGGTCGGTGGAGATCTGCCGCCTGCACGGCCAGACGAAGACCAGAGGCTCGGCACGAACTCGTCGTCACGGACGTGCACTTTCAAGGCCGAGGATTCGACGATCGCCTTCAGCGTGAGGTTGTGGGAGAACACTGACGACATCACCGGTATTAGATCGGGCACGGACTACGCGGAGAAGTACTTCACCGAGCGCACCGGGTCGTGGGAGCAGGACAGCGGCGTGCGGCTCGGCTCGGACGCGCGGTGGCGCACCGCACACGCTGCTGCCTGCTCGCTGGAGATCCTCGACGCGAACGGTGTCATGATCGTGACCCACACCGATGACACCACGATCGACGAGAAGCAGTGCCGCGCATCCGTGCGCGAGCTGGCGAAGAAGTTCTTCGCCGCTGTGCAGCCGTAGCTAGTCGCGGCCCCGCAACGATTCCACGGCGCATTGCACGGCCTTGGCGTCGAGGTCGCCGGGGCGGGCGCACAGCCAGTTCCGCAGCCAGTCCGGGCGGCGGGCGGCGGTGGCCAGCGTCAGCACGACGTACGCGCGGCGCTCCCACCCCCGCGCCGCGGCCATCGCGTCGGCCGCCGGCCGCCACTCGTCGCGCAGCGTGCCGACCAGCGCCCGTGCCAGCACCGGGTCGTTCTCCGGATCCACCTGCATGAGCCCCACCCCCAGGTCCGCACAACGGCGGTTCATGCAGTCTGCACAGCGCTTCGCCAGAAATCACGCATCACGGGCAACGGGGCAGGACCGGTCATTGCCGTGCGGGTCAACAGGATCGTGACAGTTCCGTGTGTCGGCACGACGTGGAAAGACGTGCCGGAGCCGCCCACCCAGCCGTAGCGGCCGGGCACGTTCCACGGGTCGGTCCTGACGATGTCGACGCTGCCGCCGAAGCCCCAGCCCTGTCCCTCCAGGAAGATCCGGCCCGCCTCGCGTTCCCCGGCGGTCGTGGTGTCGACGGCGAGCTCCGCGAGCAGGTCGCCTGACAGCAGGAAGCGGCCGAACGCGAGCAGGTCGTCCACTGTGGACCGCAAGCCGCCGGCGCCGGACGGCAGGGCAGGGCCGGCGAAGCTCGTGCCCGTCATGCCGAGCGGGGCGCAGAAGCGTTCGGCCAGGTGGCCGGGGAGCGAGCCCGTGACGCGGTCGAGCAGCACGCCGAGCACGTCGTAGGACGTGTTGTAGGTCCAGCCGTCGCCCGGCTGGTGCAGCAACGGCACGAGGGCGAGGCGCTTCAGCCACTCGTCCGGGGTGGGCAGCTCCTCGACGCCGTGCAGGTGCGCCTCCGCCAGCAGCTTCCGCGTGGCGGGCAGGGAGAAGTCCGCGGTGAAGCCCCAGCCGGACCGGGAGGCGAGCAGGTGCCGGACGGTGATCGGGCCCGTCGCGGGGACGACGTCGCCGACCCCGGCGTCCGGGGTGCGGACGACGAGGGGGTGCGCCAGTTCCGGCAACCAGGTCGCGATCGGGTCGTCGAGCCCGATCACGCCGTCCCCGGCCAGCCGCAGCGCCGCCGCCGCGACGATCGGCTTGGTGACCGAGGCGATCGGGAAGACCGACTCGCGGGTGTCCTCGCCGACCGCCGCGAACTCGACGTCGTCACCGCGGGCGACGAGCGCGACCGCGGTGGGCACGGTGTCGCGGTGGGCCTCCAGCACTGCCTGCAGCGTCATGGTCGCCGTCCTTCTCCGGTGAGGGGTTCGGACGGGCAGACCTCATCGGGCCGGGGAACTCATCGTTCCAGGATCGCCGTGACGCCCTGGCCGCCGGCCGCGCAGATCGACACGAACCCGCGCCCGCTGCCCTTGCGGTGCAGCAGCTTCGCCAGGGTCGCGACGATCCGGGCGCCGGTCGCCGCGAACGGGTGGCCCGCCGCGAGCGACGAGCCGTTGACGTTGAGCTTGGACCTGTCGATCTCGCCCAGGTCGGGCTCCCACGCCTTCAGGGTGGCGAGCACCTGCGACGCGAACGCCTCGTGCACCTCGTAGAAGTCGAACTCCTGCAGCTTGAGACCCGCCTTGCCGAGCATCCGCGGCGAGGCGTGCACCGGTGCCATGAGCAGGCCCTCGTCGCCGTGCACGTAGTCGACGGCGGCGGTCTCGGCGAAGGTCAGGTACGCGAGCACCGGCAGCGAACGCTCCCGCGCCCACTCCTCGGTCGCGAGCAGGACCGCGGAGGCACCGTCGGAGAGCGGGGTCGAGTTGCCCGCGGTCATCGTGTCGCCGAAGACCGGCTTGAGCTTCGCGAGCTTCTCGGGGCTGCTGTCCGGGCGGAGGTTCTGGTCGCGGGTCAGGCCCAGGTACGGGGTGACGAGGTCGTCGAAGAAGCCCTCGTCGTAGGCGCGGGCGAGGTTGCGGTGGCTGCGCGCGGTGAGCTCGTCCTGCTCCTCGCGCGTGATGCCGTACTTCGCCGCGGTGATGGCCGCGTGCTCGCCCATGGACATGCCGGTGCGCGGTTCGCCGTTGCGGGGCAGGTGCGGCACGACGTGGCTGGGACGCAGCTTGGTGAGCAGGCTGAGCTTGCGGGTGCGGTTGAACTCCAGCAGCAGCTTGCGGAAGTTCTCGTTGACGCCGATCGGGGCGTCGCTCGTGGTGTCGACGCCACCGGCGATGCCCGCCTCGATCTGGCCGAGCGCGATCTTGTTGGCGACGGCGATGACGGCCTGCAGCCCCGTGCCGCACGCCTGCTGGAGGTCGTACGCGGGCGTCTGCGGGCTGAGCCTGCTGCCCAGCACCGACTCGCGGACGAGGTTGAAGTCGCGCGAGTGCTTGAGCACGGCGCCGGCGACCACCTCGCCGAGGCGTTCGCCCTGCAGCCCGAAGCGGCTGACCAGGCCGTCCAGCACCGCGGTGAGCATGTCCTGGTTCGACGCGGTGGCGTACGGGCCGTTCGAGCGGGCGAACGGGATGCGGTTGCCGCCGATGATCGCTACTCGCATGCCGCCATACTACCTACTAGCGGGTAGACTTACTAGCGAGTAGGTTGGTTGCGTGGACAGGTACCAGAAGTTCGCAAACTCCGCGCTCGGCCGCCGGCTCGTGCGCAGGCTCGGCCTGCCGAACCCGTACCCGCTGCGCCGCGACGCCGCGCTGGCCACGCCCGTGCTGGTCGGCGGCGCATCCCGGTTGCCCTTCCTGAAGCAGCTCGAAGAGGGATCCGCTCCGTACGGCGCGCTGGTGTTCGACGCCTCCGGCATCGCCTCCGTGAGCGACCTGCGGCAGCTTCACGACTTCTTCCACCCGGTGATCACGCAGCTCGGGCCGTGCGGGCGGGTGGTCGTCATCGGACAGTCGCCGGACTCGGTGGCGCAACGGGCGCTCGAGGGCTTCGTGCGGTCCGTCGGCAAGGAGCTGCGGCGCGGCGGCACGGCGAACCTCGTCTACGTGGCCGAAGGCGCCGAGGAAGGTGCCGAGTCGACGCTGCGGTTCCTGCTCTCCGGCCGCTCGGCGTACGTGTCGGGCCAGGTCGTGCACGTCTCCGGGAACTCGCCGACCGGCACGCTGGAAGGCAAGGTCGCGCTGGTCACGGGCGCTTCGCGGGGCATCGGCGAGGCCATCGCGGCCACCCTGGCCCGCGACGGCGCGCACGTGGTGTGCCTGGACGTCCCCGCCGCCGGTGACGAGCTCTCGAAGGTCGCGAACGCGATCGGCGGGTCGGCGTTGCAGCTCGACATCACCGGGGACCCGGCCCGGTTGACCTCGTACCTCCTGGAACGGCACGGCGGCGTGGACGTCGTCGTGCACAACGCGGGCATCACGCGCGACAAGACGTTGGCGCGCATGGACTCCGACAGGTGGGACGCGGTGCTGGAGGTCAACCTGGCCTGCCAGGAACGGGTCAACGACGCGCTGCTGCACGACGGGGTGCTGCGCACGGGCGGGCGGATCGTCGGGGTGTCGTCGATCGCCGGCATCGCGGGCAACGTCGGCCAGACCAACTACGCCACCTCGAAGGCCGGCGTGATCGGGATGGTGCACGCGCTGGCGCCGGTCCTGGCCGCGCGCGGAGCCACCATCAACGCCGTCGCGCCCGGTTTCATCGAGACGAAGATGACCGCGGCCGTGCCGCTGGTGACGCGCGAGGCCGGGCGGCGGATGAACAGCCTGTCGCAGGGCGGCCTGCCGGTCGACGTCGCGGAGACGGTGGCGTGGTTCGCGTCGCCGGGGTCCGGTGGCGTGAACGGCAACGTCGTGCGGGTGTGCGGCCAGATGCTGCTGGGGGCGTGATGCTGCTCAAGGCGGCGCTCACGTCGTTGCGGCGCGGCGGAACCCTCACCGCCGAGCCGGTCTCCGCCTCCCACGAGGTGTCGGTGCGGCACCTGGCGGCGTACAACGCGGTGTGCGGGTTCGGGTTGCGGGACGCGCTGCCGCTGACCTACCCGCACGTGCTGGGCTTCCCGTTGCAGATGAAGCTGATGACGGGCGCCGGGTTCCCGTTCCCGTTGCCCGGCCTGGTGCACGTCGCGAACCGGATCACGCAGTCGCGGGCCCTCGCGGTGGGCGAGCCGCTGGAGATCACGGTGTCCGCGCGCGACCTGCGGCCGCATCCGCAGGGCACGCAGGTCGACGTGGTGACGTCGGTTTCCGGTGTTTGGGAAGGCGTGTCGACCTACCTGCGGCGGTCCGGCGGCACCTCCGGCCCCGGCGAGGAGCTGGAGCGGCCGGCCGGGTCGGCGGTGTGGCGGGTGCCCGCGGACATCGGGCGGCGCTACGGCACGGTGTCCGGCGACCGGAACCCGATCCACCTGCACCCGGTCGGCGCCAAGCTGTTCGGCTTCCCGCGCGCCATCGCGCACGGGATGTGGACGAAGGCGCGCTGCGTCGCGGCGCTGGAGGGCAGGCTGCCCGAGGCCGTCACCGTGGCCGTGCGGTTCAAGAAGCCGCTGCTCATCCCCGGCCGCGTCGAGTTCTCGGCGTCCGGGAGCGCTGACGGCTGGGAGTTCGCCGTCTGGGGCAAGGGGCCCCACCTGGTCGGCTCAGCGACGTGACGGCGGGTGCCAGACGTTGCCGTCGACGAGGTCGCCGAAGCCCATCCAGACGAGGTTCATGAGCCGCGCCGCGACGACGCCGGCCGGTTCCTCCGGGTGGTCGAGCCACCACTCCGCGAGCGACTCGCCGGCCCCGACCAGCGCGGCGGCGAGCGACTCGGCCTCGTGCTGGGTCGCCGGCGCCTTCGTCGACTGGGTGAGCAGCGCGGCGACCAGCGACACGGCCCGCCCGCGCATGTCCGCGAGCTCGGCCGCGAACGGCCCGCCCTGCGTGGACGCCTGCCGGTGCAGCACCTGCCAGCTCGCCCGGTTCTCGCCGACGAACCCGAAGAAGGCCCGCAGCCCGCTCCACAGCTGCACGTCGGGTTCCTGGTCGGGCTCGACTCCGGTCGCGATGGCCTCCATGATCCGGGTGGCCTCACGCCGGATGCAGGTGGCGAACAGCTCCTCCTTCGAACCGAGGTAGGCGTAGAGCATCGGCTTCGAGATGCCCGCGACGTCGGAGATCTCGTCCATCGAGGCCGCGTGGAAGCCGAGCCGCGAGAACACGTCGACGGCAGCGTCCATGATCTGCCGCTCACGCACCGCGCGTGGCAAGCGCTTGGCTCGACCTTCTGTGCGCATCACTACCCCTCAGTCGAAGAGGACAAGATTATCGGATCGGCTTGCCGCCCTATCTACTCATCAGTAGTCTTACTCGCCAGTAGGTACCTGGAGGTGTGTCAATGACGCTCGACCTCAGCACCGAGGCCGTCGCGAAGCTCAGCCCTGCCGAGCTGATCAGCGCGCTGGAGCAGATCTCGCCGGACGACCCCGCCCTGAAGGGCGCGGACATCGACGTCATCGCCCGCGGCATCGACCCGAAGAAGCTCGGCAAGGACGACTTCGCCGCCCTGCTGAACGCGCTGGGCAGGCTCGCGGACGGCGGCGCGGACCTCGACCTCGCGAAGATGGACCCGACCAACTTCGCCCGCATCATCTCGCGCGCCTCGAAGGACCAGATCGAGGGCGTCGTCGCCGACCCCGCGCTGCGCGTCCGCGTGCTGGACGAGGTGTTCCGCCGCATGGAGGCCCACTTCCGCGCGGACCGGGCCGGCGCCACCCGCGCCGTCGTGCACTTCCACGTGCTGGAAGACGTCTACGAGGCCATCATCGAAGACGCGACGTGCACCATCAACAAGGGCGTGACGCGCGAGGCCCGCGCCATCGTGACGCTCCTGCCCGCCGACTTCCTGAAGCTCGCGACCGGCAACGCCTCCGCCCCCGTGCTGTTCATGACGGGCAAGCTGAAGGTGAAGGGCGACCTGGGCTTCGCGGCCGGCTTCATGAGCCTGTTCAACATCCCGAAGGCCTAGGAGAAATTCTGTGGGTGGCTTCTCGCTCGAGCTGAACGAAGACCAGACCGACCTGCGCGACTGGGTGCACGGCTTCGCCCGCGACGTGATCAGGCCAGCGGCCTCGGAGTGGGACGAGCGCGAGGAGACACCGTGGCCGGTGATCCAGGAGGCGGCGAAGATCGGCCTCTACGGCTTCGAGGCCCTCGCGACCTGGTTCGCCGACCCGATCGGCCTGTCGTTGCCCATCGCCACCGAGGAGCTGTTCTGGGGTGACGCCGGGATCGCGCTGGCCCTGATGGGCACCGGCCTCGCCGTGGCGGGCATCTTCGCGTCCGGCGAGCCCGAGCAGCTGGCCGAGTGGGTGCCGGAGTGCTTCGGCGACGAGTCCGACCCGAAGCTGGCCGCGTTCTGCGCCTCCGAGCCCCAGGCGGGTTCCGACGTGGCCGGCTACCGCACGCGCGCCCGCTACGACGAGGCGACCGACGAGTGGGTGATCAACGGCCAGAAGGCGTGGGCCACCAACGGCGGCATCGCGAACGTGCACGTCGTGACCGCCGTGATCGACCCCTCCCTGGGCTCGCGCGGCCAGGCGGGTTTCATCATCCCGCCGGGCACGCCGGGGGTCTCCTCGCCGGGGAAGATCAAGAAGCACGGCATGCGCGCCTCCCACACGGCCGACGTGTTCTTCGACGACGTCCGCGTGCCCGGCCGCTGTGTGCTGGGCGGCCGCGAGCGCGTTGAGGCTCGTCTGGCCCGTGCGCGCGAGGGACAACGTGCCGGCGGACAGGCCGCCATGGCGACGTTCGAGACCACGCGCCCGACTGTGGGCGCGATGGCCGTAGGCGTCGCACGGGCCGCGTACGAGTACGCGCTGGACTACGCGAAGGACCGCGAGGCGTTCGGCCGGAAGATCATCGAGAACCAGTCGATCGCGTTCGACCTCGCGAACATGAAGATGGAGATCGACGCGGCCCGTCTGCTGGTGTGGCGCGCGGCGTGGATGGGGCGCAACAACGTGCCGTTCACCGCCGGCGAGGGCTCGATGTCGAAGCTCAAGGCGTCCGAGGTGTCGGTGTGGGCCACCGAGCGGGCCATCCACATCCTCGGCGGCGCCGGGTACACGCGGGAGCACCCGGTGGAGCGGATGCACCGGGACTCGAAGATCTTCACCATCTTCGAGGGGACCAGCGAGATTCAGCGGTTGGTCGTGTCCAGGGCCATTTCCGGGATGCAGATCAAGTGACGTGAGGTGGCCCGCCGGATCAGGGAAGCCGGCGGGCCACCGATCTCGCCGGTTGTGCCCCGGCGAACAGGTCGCTGGTCCTACTGTCGTGACGCATGAGACCGTCGCGGCCGGAGTGGGCCTCGCTTCTGGTAGTCCTCGTCGACGCCATCGTCATCGCGTACGGGTTCGTGGCGGGCAGCCCGATGCTGCCGCGGGCGGCGAACGTCGTGCTGGTGGTGGTCTCCGGCGCCCTCATGCTGGTGGTGCGGTTCATGGTCGGGGGCGGGTCCAGCTTCCGCGGGTTGGTCCGGCCGCCGTGGATGGGAGCGGTGGCGCTCGTCGCGTTCTTCGGCGGGGCTCTGCTCTTCGCGATTCCGCTGCTGACCGGTATCCCGGACACTTCCGACGCCGCGGGCCTCGCCGCGAACCAGCGCGGGTGGGTCGGACTCGCTCTCGCGTTCGCGGGAGGCACGCTCGCCTACGCCGCGATCCGGCGGCCCGACGAGGAACCGGACTAGAGCGGCAGGGTCAGGACGGCGCTCACGCGCTTGAGCTCGCGCCGGTGCACGGCGAGCAGCACGGTGTCGTGGGCGCGGCGGAAGTGCAGCACCACGAAGTCCGGGTGTGGCGGGTCCTGGTCGATGATCTGCTCGACGCGGCCCTCGTCGTCGCTGAAGACGATCCGCTCGTCCCAGATGATCTTCTTGGGGCCGAAGAACAGTTCGCCCTCGTGCCACTCGCCGTCCAGGAAGACGTCGCCGTCCCCGCGTGAGTGGTCCTCGCCGCTGGGACCGAAGGCCTCCGCCAGAACGCCCCCGAGAATCTCGAACAACGCAGACATCACGTTCCCCCCTCCGTTGCCACAGGAACGAGCTGGGCGCCCAGCTTGTTCCCGCGCCTGGGGTGCGGTCTAGCCGAACGGCTGCCCGGCCTCGCGCAGCCAGGTGCGCTCAGCCGAGTGGTCCGGCACGCCGGGCCAGCCGTTGATCTTCGCGATGAGCACCCAGTAGCGCTCTGCGCGCGGGTCGGCGAAGTCGGCGTACGAGCGCAGCCGTTCGACGAGGTGCTCGTCGTTCGGCACGCCGAGTGCCTCCGCCCACCTGGCGTTCACCCGGTCCACGACCTCGCGGGCCTCGGGGGGCTCCGGCGCGATGCCGGCGTCGATGGCCTCGCGGGCCTGGGCGATGGCGTAGTTGAACGCCTCCATGTTGTCGTCGGACCGCGGGCCCATGTCCACGCCGTTGCGGCGCTGTTCCTCGTGCTGGGCCGACATCCGCTTGATCGACGCGCGGAAGTCCGGGTCCTGCACGAGCTTCGCGAGCTCGACCCACGCCTCGAGCTGCTCGGTCGTCGGGTCGTCCGGCAGCTCGATGCGCACGGAACGCATGTGCTGCTCGAACTGCGGATCCAGCTCGTAGGGGCCGAACACCTCCTCGAAGAAGTCGTCGAGGATGCGCTGGCGCTCCTCGTCCGACATGCGTGCCAACTCGTTCATCAGTTCCATCTCCCCTCCTTTGGCGACGGCGCGCAGAACGGCGCGGCGCAGCCGCAACGTCTTCATCTGCGCGTCGATCGCTTCCGCGTGTGCTCGCGCCACGTCCGTCACCGACACCTCACGCGCGAGCACGCGTCCGGCGGTCGGCAGGTCCACCCCCAGGTCCCGGAGGGTGCGGACGAGCTTCAGCCTGGCGAGCGCCTCGGCGTCGTAGGTGCGGTAGCCACCGGCGGTCCTGTCCGTGGGCGGGACGAGACCCGAGTCGGAGTAGAACCTGATGGTGCGGACGGCGAGGCCGGTCATCCTGGCCAGCTCACCGATCTGGTAGCGCGTCACGGGGAAACTGTGCAGTCTCCAGCCGCTGGAGAGTCAAACCGGATTAAGCGATTGGGCACTGACCAGCGAAAAGGCTTGAACTGCCTACAGCCGAAAGTGCCGCAGTCCACGGATACGACTCCATGACCTGCCCGCCAGTTCGAGGCGGATGCGGCACGAACCCACCCTCGCCGAACAGCACGGTCACACCCGACTCGCGCAGCTCCTCGACGCTGCGCCGGAACGGGCGGTTGTTGGCGAGCGCGGTGTTCACGAACGGCAGCACGGCAATCGGGATGCCCAGCCCCGTCAGCTCGGCAAGCTGTGTGAGCACGTAGGTGTCGGCAATGCCTGCCGCCCACTTGTTGATCGTGCTCTGGCTGCTGCGTGACCACCGGGACGATTGGGAAGGATGGCCGGAGGGCATGGCCTGCACCGAGCCACCCGTCTGCGTGCCATGCGTCGCCCTCTCCCTGCGGTTGTGCCCTGCGCTCAGACGGGGAGCCGCGGCTGTCCGTGTTCGCCAGTTCGAGCTGGCAGGTGTCCGCGGAGCGCTGTACCGGAAGGGCGCGTCCGGAGCTGTCGCGGTGGACGACGTGAACTTGGCCTACGACGACCCGGACATCCGGTGGGTGGTCGCCTCGGCACTCATCCGCGAACTTCGAGGCTGCACGCTGGTGCCTCTAGCAACCATCAGCAGAAACAGCGAGAAGGCCCCCACACCGGAGTGCGGGGGCCTTCGCTCGGACTAACCTCAGTAGGTCATCGCGATGCCGGGGTCGGCCAGCAGCGCGCCGACGTCGGCGAGGAACTGCGAGCCCTGCTGCCCGTCGACCACGCGGTGGTCGAACGAGAGCGCGAGCTGGCAGACCTTGCGGATCTTGATCTCGCCGTCGACCACCCACGGCATGTCGCGGATCGCGCCCAGGGCGAGGATCGCGGACTCGCCGGGGTTGAGGATCGGCGTGCCGGTGTCGACGCCGAAGACGCCGACGTTGGTGATCGTGATGGTGCCGTTCATCATGTCGGCCGGGGCGGTCTTGCCGTCACGGGCGACGGTGGCGAGCTCGTCGAGCGCGATCGCCAGTTCCTTCAGCGACATGCGGTCGGCGTCGCGGACCTTCGGGACCACCAGGCCGCGCGGCGTGGCGGCCGCGATGCCCAGGTGGACGTAGTCCTTGTAGACGATCTCGTTGGTGGCGCTGTCCCACGTCGCGTTGACGTCGGGAGTGCGCCTCGCCGCGAGGACGACGGCCTTGGCGCAGAACGCCAGCGGGGTCAGCTTCACGCCGCGGAACTCCGGCGCGTTCTTCAGGCGCGCGCGCAGCTCCATCATCGGGGTCACGTCCACCGTCAGGAACTCGGTGACGTGCGGCGCGGTGAACGCGCTGTCCACCATCGCCTGCGCGGTCGCCTTGCGGACGCCCTTGATCGGCACCCGGCGCTCGCGCGAGCCACTGTCCACAACGGACGGAGCGGCGGGAACCGGTGCCGCCACGGCGCTTTCGACGTCCTCGCGGGTGATCACACCGCCGGGGCCGGAGCCCGTGAGCGCGTGCAGGTCGACGCCGAGGTCCTTGGCCAGCTTGCGCACCGGCGGCTTGGCCAGCGGCACGTACCCGCCGGGCGCCGAAGCCGAAGCCGGTGCCGGTGCCGGAGCCGCGACGGGCGGAGCGACCGGCGCGGGAGCCGCCACGACCGGCGCCGCCGGCGTGATCGCGGCCGCGGCTGCCTTGGCGGCGGCCGGGGCGTCCTTGCGCGCGCGGCGCTTGGCCGCACCGGACTTCGGGCCGTAGCCGACGAGCGTCGCGATGCGCCCGCCCGGCATCTCCTCGCCGATCTTGCCGGACGAGGTGCCGTTCGCCTCGGCGGCGGCCGGAGCGGGGGCGGTGGGTGCGGCGGCGCCACCGGGGTCGGTGTCGATCGTGATGATCGGGACGCCGACCTCGACGGTCTGGCCTGGCTCGGCCAGCAGCTCCGTCACGACACCGGCCCACGGGCACGGCAGCTCGACGGCGGCCTTGGCCGTCTCGATCTCGACGATGATCTGGTTGACCGTGACGGTGTCACCCGGCTTCACGTGCCAGGTGAGGATCTCGGCCTCGGTCAGCCCCTCAGCCGTGTCGGGCAGGGGGAACTGCTTGTACTGCGGCATTTCCGGTGGTCCCCTTACCAGGCGAGAGAGCGGTCGACGGCGTGCAGCACCCGGTCGAGGTCGGGGAGGAACTCCTCCTCGAGCTTCGACGGCGGGTACGGGGTGTCGAAACCGGTCACCCGCAGCACCGGTGCCTGCAGCGAGTAGAAGCACTCCTGCTGGACCTTGGCTGCAATCTCGCTGGCGATCGAGGACTCGGACGGCGCCTCGGACACGACGACCAGCCGGCCGGTGCGGCGCACCGACTCGTACACCGGCGCCAGGTCCAGCGGCGACAGCGTGCGCAGGTCGATGACCTCCAGCGAGGTGCCGTCCTCCGCGGCCGCGTTGGCGGCGTCCAACGACGTCCTGACCATCGGGCCGTAGGCGACCAGCGTGGCGTCCGTGCCCTGCCGCAGCACGCGCGACTCGAACAGCGGGCCGGGCGTGGCCGTGGTGTCGACCTCGCCCTTTTCGTAGTAGCGGCGCTTGGGCTCGAAGAACAGCACCGGGTCGTCGCAGTCGATGGCCTGCTGGATCATCCAGTAGGCGTCGGCCGGGTTCGAGCACGAGACGACCTTGAGGCCGGCGGTGTGCGCGAAGTACGACTCCGGCGACTCCGAGTGGTGCTCGACGGCGCCGATGCCGCCGCCGAACGGCACGCGGATCACGATGGGCATCTTGATCTTGCCCTGCGTGCGGTAGTGCAGCTTCGCGACCTGCGACACGATCTGGTCGAAGCCGGGGAAGATGAAGCCGTCGAACTGGATCTCGCAGACCGGGCGGTAGCCGCGGATCGCGAGGCCGACGGCGGTGCCGATGATGCCGGACTCCGCGAGCGGCGTGTCGAGCACGCGCTGCTCACCGAAGTCCTTCTGCAGGCCGTCGGTGATGCGGAAGACGCCACCGAGCTTGCCGATGTCCTCACCCATCATGATGACCTTGGGGTTGGCCTCCATGGCCGCCCGCAGGCCCATGTTGAGCGCCTTCGAGATCGTGAGCGTCTGCACCGGGGTCGCCGGGGCGGCGGCGGTGGAGCGGTCCATCGTCGGAGCAGCCATCAGTGCTCACCTCCAGCAAAACCCGAGACGTAGTCGAGGAACTCGTCGCGCTGAGCGTCGAGGTTGGGGTTGCCCTCCGCGTACACGTTGCTGAAGATCCGCTCCGCGGGCGGGTCCGGCATGTTCGTGCAGAACTCGCGCAGCTCCTCGCCCAGCTCGTCGGCGTCGGCCTCGACGCTCTCGAAGAACGCGCTGTCGGCCCACTGCTGGCGCACCAGGTAGACCTTCACGCGCTCGATCGGGTCCTTGAGCTTCCACATCTCCAGCTCGTCCGACAGCCGGTAGCGCGTCGGGTCGTCGGAGGTGGTGTGCGCGTCCATCCGGTAGGTGAACGCCTCGATCAGGATCGGGCCGTTGCCGTGGCGGCACTCGTCGAGCGCCCACTTCGTCACGGCCAGCGTCGCGAGGACGTCGTTGCCGTCGACGCGGATGCCGGGGAAGCCGTAGCCGCGGGCGCGCTGGTACAGCGGCAGGCGCGACTGGCGCTCGGTCGGCTCGGAGATCGCCCACTGGTTGTTCTGGCAGAAGAAGACGAGCGGCGCGTCGTAGACCGCCGCCCACACGAAGCCCTCGTGCACGTCGCCCTGGCTGGTCGCGCCGTCGCCGAAGAAGCACATGGTGGCTTCTCCCTCGTCGTCGCCGACCTTGCCGTCGAACTTCTGGCCCATCGCGTACCCGGCCGCGTTGAGGACCTGGTTGCCGATGACGATCGTGTAGGGGTGGAAGCGCTTCTCGACCGGGTCCCACGTGCCCTGGTCGGTGCCGCGGAAGATGCCGAGCAGCTCCGTCGGGTTGATCCCGCGCGTCCACGCGATGCCGTGCTCGCGGTAGCTGGGGAACGCCATGTCCGTCTGCCGCATCGCGCGGCCGGCGCCGATCTGCGCGGCCTCCTGGCCGAGCAGCGGCACCCAGATGCCGAGCTGGCCCTTGCGCTGCAACGCGTTCGCCTCGCGGTCGACGCGGCGGATCAGGACCATGTCGCGGTACAGGCCGCGCAGCTCCTCCGCCGTGATGTCGATGTCGAAGTCGGGGTGCTGGACCCGCTCGCCCTCGGGAGTGAGGAGCTGCACCAGGTCGGCGCCGCCCTCGTCGGTCGCTCGCAAGCCCGCGATCACCTGTTCCGCTGTCGGTTTCGCGGCAGTGGCGGCCGGCGCTGCGTCCGGCTCAGGGTGCGTCCATTGCTCAGGGGACGACATGCGCCTTCACTCCTCTGTCTTCTCCGACCGCCTGATCGCTCGTGACGACCTCGTGCGGCGACGTCGGCGGTCGCCGCCAACCCTGTGGGGCCGGAGGCAGCCGTCGACGGTGACGGTGGCTTACGACCACATCCTGACACGGCCTCACCCGAGTTGGTGAGACCCGTCCCACTTCGTAACACACGAGTCAACGGTCTGATCAGCGACAACAGTCGGAGGTTCGACCTTTTGTCCTCCAACTAGGACGTCCGGTCACCGGACACTCCTGTCCCGGTTACCGATCGTTAACTCCAGTGACGGCCCGTGGGGATGAGCCTAAGGACGCCAGCAGAGGCGGAGTCGTGACAGGATCGAGAGGTGGACCGCTCAGTTGTGACCAGCACCGTCAGGACGCTCTGGGACGACGACATCGTCCCGAGCCTGTCTCGGCTCGTCGCCGTGCCGGCGATCTCGCCCGCGTTCGACCCCGCCTGGGAGGAGCACGGCGAGCTGGCCGCCGCGATCGAGCACGTGCGCACCTGGATCGCGGCCAGGGACCTGCCGGGCGTGACGCTCGAGGTCGTCCAACTGGCGGGACGCACCCCGCTCCTGGTCGTCGACGTGCCCGCGGCCGGCAACCCCGGCGACGACACGGTGTTGCTCTACGGACACCTCGACAAGCAACCGCCGGTGGGCGGCTGGAGCGAAGGCCTCGGTCCGTGGACCCCGGTTCTGCGTGACGGACGTCTCTACGGCCGCGGTTCCGCCGATGACGGTTACTCCGGATATGCCGCGATCGCGGCGATCGAGGCCGTGCGTGCGGCGGGCGGTTCGCACTCCCGGTGCGTCGTGCTGCTGGAGACCGGCGAGGAGTCCGGTTCGCCTGATCTGCCCGCATACCTGGAGCACCTCTCGGAACGGCTGGGCCGCGTGTCGCTCGTGGTCTGCCTGGACTCCGGCGGCTCCGACTACGAGCGCATGTGGCTGACGACGTCGCTGCGCGGGCTGGTGCAGGTCACGATGACCGTCCGCGTGCTGGACGGCGGCCTGCACTCCGGCATGGCCTCGGGCATCGTCCCGTCCTCGTTCCGGATCGCGCGGGCGCTGCTCGACCGCCTGGAGGACTCGGCGACCGGCGAGGTCCTCGTCCCGGAGATGCACGTCGACATCCCGGCGCACCGGCTGGCCGAGGTCCGCGAGGCCGTCGAGGCCGCGCCGGGCGCGCTGTGGGGGCCCGTGCCCCGCGTCGGCGACCTGCGGCCGATGTCCGACGACGAGGTGGAGCTCGCGCTCAACGCGGGCTGGCGCCCGACGCTCTCGGTCACCGGCGCGGACGGCCTGCCCGCCCCGGACGACGCCGGCAACGTGCTGCGGCCGTTCACCACCCTGGTCCTGTCGTTCCGGCTGCCGCCGACGGCCTCCTCCGCCGTGGCGCTGGAGGCGGTCAGGGCCAAGCTGACCACCGACGTCCCCTACGGCGCGACGGTCGAGCTCTCGCGCGTCGAGGCCGCCGACGGCTGGAACGCGCCGGCGCTGGCGCCGTGGCTGTCGGCGACGCTGGACGAGGCCGGTGAGAAGGTCTTCGGCGCGCCGTGGCGGACCGTGTCGCTGGGTGGCTCGATCCCGTTCATGGGGTTGCTGCACGAGGCCTACCCGGACGCCCAGTTCCTGGTCACGGGCGCGGTGGGGCCGGACTCGAACTGCCACGTGCCGGACGAGTGGCTGCACCTGGCGCACGCCGCCAGGATCACCGAGGCCGTGGCGCTGGTGCTGGACGCGCACTCCCGGCAGCGCTGACCGTCCGCTGTCCCGGCGTCACACCCAGGCGTGGGTCCACCGTTCTTCCAGTGAGGAAAAACTCAGACAAGACGTGGACCCCACCGGACTCGCGAGAAGTTGTCCCACACTGGGGTGATGGGTCAACAAGCGGAACGGGCGCGTCTCGCCGAGTCGGACACCCCGACCTCGCCGTGGCGGCTGTGGGGACCGTACCTCTCCGGTCGCCAGTGGGGCACGGTCCGCGAGGACTACTCGCCCGAGGGTGACGCCTGGGCGTCGTTCCCGTTCGACCACGCCCGCGCGCGTGCTTACCGGTGGGGTGAGGACGGCATCGCGGGCATCTGCGACGTGCACGGGTTCCTCAACCTCGCCGTCGCCCTGTGGAACGGCGAGGACCCGATCCTCAAGGAGCGGTACTTCGGCCTCACCAACGACGAGGGCAACCACGGTGAGGACGTCAAGGAGCACTGGTGGGTGACCGACGGGACGCCCACCCACTCCTGGATGCAGGTCGTCTACCGCTACCCGCAGCGGGAGTTCCCCTACGGCCGGCTGCGGGAGATGGCCCGCAACGCCGGGCGGGAGAACCGCGAGCCCGAGCTCTCCGACACCGGGGTGCTCGACGAGAACCGGTTCTTCGACGTGCAGGTCACCTACGCCAAGGCCGACACCGACGACATCTGCGTCGAGATCCGGGCGACCAACCACGGGCCGGAGGACGCGCCGCTGCACCTGCTGCCCCAGCTCTGGTTCCGCAACACCTGGGCGTGGGGACGCGACCAGCGGCCGTGCCAGCTCGTCGCCAGCACCACGACCGGGCGCAAGGTCACGGCCGACCACGGCAACCTCGGCCGCTACACGCTGCACCTCGACGACTCGCCGTCGATGCTCGTGACGGACAACGAGACCAACGAGGTGGCGCTCTTCGGGGCCGAACGCAACCCGTCGCCGTGGACCAAGGACGGCATCTGCGACTACGTCGTGCGGGGCAGCACGACGAGCTGCCAGGTGGTCGGGCCGGACGACGCGGGCGCGGCCGGTACCAAGTTCGCGGCCTGGTACTCGTTCGACCCGGTGGAGCCGGGTGAGACGGTGACCGTCCGCCTGCGGCTCGTGGGCGGTGACGGGCACGTGGACCCGTTCGGGCCGAGCTTCGACGAGACCCTGGCCGCCCGCAAGGCCGAGGCGGACGAGTTCCACGACGAGATCGCGCCCCACGTCGGCGCGGAGGAGAAGCACGTGCTGCGGCGCGCGCTGGCCGGGTTGATGTGGACCAAGCAGCACTACCGGTTCCGCACGCGCGACTGGCTCGACGGCGACCCGACCAAGCCGGAGGCGCCCTCGTCGCGCAGGACGCCGGAGGCGCGCAACGTGCACTGGCGGCACCTCGACGTGGCCGACGTGATCTCCATGCCGGACGAGTGGGAGTACCCCTGGTTCGCGGCGTGGGACCTCGCGTTCCACACGATCCCGTTCACGCTGGTAGACCCGGCGTTCGCCAAGGAGCAGCTACTGCTGTTCTGCCGCGAGTGGATGATGCACCCGAACGGCCAGATCCCCGCCTACGAGTGGGAGTTCGGCGACGTCAACCCGCCGGTGCACGCGTGGGCGGCGCTGCAGGTCTACCGCGCGGACGGCAGCCGCGACCGGCAGTTCCTCGCGAAGATCTTCCACAAGCTGCTGCTGAACTTCTCCTGGTGGGTGAACCGCAAGGACGCGGGCGGCAGCTACCTGTTCGAGGGCGGGTTCCTCGGCATGGACAACATCGGGCCGATCAACAGGTCGGAGCCGATGCTGGGCGAGTGGCGGCTGGAGCAGTCCGACGCCACCTCGTGGATGGCCGCCTACAGCCTGCACCTGATGCAGATCGCCCTGGAGCTGGCGCGCGACGACGAGTGCTACGAGGACGTCGCGACGAAGTTCGTCGAGCACTTCCTGTCGATCGCGGAGGCGTTCACGCACTTCGGCTCGCACGGCGCCGGCATCTGGCACGAGGAGGACGGGTTCTGCTACGACCGGGTCTCCCGCCGCCACCCCGACGGCCGCGTCGAGTCCGAGCCGGTCCGCGTGCGGTCGATGGTCGGGCTGATCCCACTGCTGGCCTGCGCCGTGCTCGAACCGTGGGTGCTCGAGGAGCTGCCGGGGTTCACCAGCCGGCTGGAGCACCTGCTCAAGCGCCGGCCGGAGCTGCGGCAGTTCATCACGTTCCACTACGAGCGCGGCGCGTTCGTGTCGTTGCTCGACGAGCACAAGCTGCGGCGCGTGCTGCACCGGATGCTCGACGAGCAGGAGTTCCTCTCGCCGCACGGCATCCGCTCGCTCAGCGCCGCCCACCGCGAGGGCCTCGAGGTCAAGGTCGCGGGCCAGGACCACCGCATGGGCTACGAGCCCGGCGAGTCGCACACGCCGATGTTCGGCGGCAACTCGAACTGGCGCGGCCCGGTCTGGCTGCCGACCAACGCCCTGCTGGTCGAGGCGCTGCGCACGGTCTGCGCGTTCCACGACGGCACGTTCCAGGTCGAGATGCCGACGCACTCCGGCCGCCACGTCACCGCCGGTCAGGCGGCGGACGAGCTGAGCGACCGGCTGGTGGGGCTGTTCCTGCCCGACCGGGACGGTCGGCGGCCGTCGGACGGCAAGAGGATCGAGGCGTCCGACTCACCGCTTTGGCGCAAGCACGTCACGTTCAGCGAGTACTTCGACGGCGACACGGGTGAAGGGCTCGGTGCCACCCACCAGACGGGCTGGACGGCCCTGGTGGCCGGTCTGTTGGTCGAACGCACCCGCTGAGCAGCGCTGTCGTGATCAAATCCTGATCAAGGACGCGCTCGCAGATGGTTATCATTCGTGTGCAATACGTGCATACGTTGTGTGATCCAGGCCATTTGACGCAATATTTTGCACCTGTTCTCGCCATTTGACGCAAAGTTGTTGCAACGCACTGTCCTGTAACACGCACGTGCTGTCCACCACGTCACCCGAGTGGCAGGATCCCGTTCACTCGTCCGCAACAGTTACGAGGAGTGACGCAGTGGCTCGTCGAACCAGGCAGTTGATGGCCATGATCCCGGCACTGGGGCTGGCCGTGATGGCAGCTTCGGGCTGCGCGACTCCCGTGAACCAGCCCGCTGGCAACTCGGGTGTCTCACTGGTGCAGAGCGGCAAGCTCGTCACCTGCACGCACCTGTCCTACAAGCCCTTCCAGTACAGCGAGGGCGACAAGACGGTCGGCTTCGACGTCGACCTCGTCGACCTGGTCGCGAAGGACCTCGGCGTCACCCAGCAGATCTTCGACACCCCGTTCGAGACGATCACCTCGGGCACGTCGTTCAGCGCGAACCAGTGCGACCTGGCCGCCGCGGGCATGACGATCACCGACGAGCGCAAGCAGGCGATCGACTTCTCCGACCCGTACTTCGACGCCTCGCAGGCGCTGCTCGTGAAGAAGGGCTCCGGCATCTCGGACCTCGCGAGCCTCAAGGGCAAGAAGCTCGGCGTCCAGCAGGACACCACGGGTGAGAAGTACGCGAACGAGAACGCGGCCGCCAACGGCTACACCGTCGTCCAGTTCGAGGACCTCCCGCTGATGGAGACCGCCGTGCGCACCGGCGCGGTCGACGCGGCGATCAACGACAACGGCGTGCTCTACGACTACGCCAAGGAGTTCCCGGACACCGAGGTCACCAAGGAGTTCGACACCGGTGAGAAGTACGGCATCGGGATCAAGAAGGGCAACACCGCCCTCCAGTCGAAGGTGAACGAGGTCTTGAAGAAGGCCAAGGAGAACGGCGAGTACGACAAGATCTACGAGAAGTGGTTCGGCAAGAAGCCGGAGAGCAAGTAACCCCCTTGCCTTCGGGGCCGGTGCAGCTACGTCGCGCCGGCCCCGCCGCTTGTCCGAACCACATCCGCTAGGAGCCTCCATGGCTGTGTCCAAGCGCAAGCGCGCGGAGTACATCCGCTATGCGCAGTACGGCCTTCTGATCGTCATAGCCCTGGTCGTCGCGTTCCTCGCGGACTGGGGGCAGATCCGGGCAGCGTTCTTCAACGTGGACATCGCGAAGTCGATGTTCCCGAGCGTCATCACCGTGGCGCTGAAGAACACCATCATCTACACCGCGCTCGGTTTCGCGTTCGGACTCGCGCTGGGCCTCGTGCTAGCGCTGATGAAGCTGTCGTCGGTCGCGCCGTACCGCTGGATCGCGACCGTCTACATCGAGTTCTTCCGCGGCGTGCCCGCGCTGCTGGTGTTCATCGGCATCTACTACGGCGTGCCGATCGCGTTCCAGATGCAGTTCCCGCCGCTCACCACGGTCATGCTGGCGCTCGGTGGCGTCGGCGCGGCCTACATGGCGGAGACCATCCGCGCCGGCATCCAGGCGGTGCCGAAGGGCCAGGTGGAGGCCGCCCGCTCGCTCGGCATGTCGCAGGGCCGGGCCATGATCACGATCGTGATCCCGCAGGCGTTCCGGATCATCCTGCCGCCGCTCACGAACGAGCTGATCCTGCTGACCAAGGACTCCTCGCTGATCTACATCCTCGGCCTCTTCCGCGAGCAGTACGAGCTCACGAAGTTCGGCCGGGAGACGCTGAGCCGCAGCCCGTCGCTGACGCCGATCCTCATCGCCGGTCTCTGCTACCTGATCATCACGCTGCCGCTCGGCTACCTGTCGCGGTACCTGGAGCGCCGCGGCACCGGTGGCGCCAGGAAGAAGGTGTCCGCATGAGCGAGACGTTCGTCGAGATCACCGGGCTGAAGAAGTCGTTCGGCCCGCTCGAAGTGCTCAAGAACATCGACCTGAAGGTCGACCGCGGCGATGTCGTCTGCATCATCGGACCGTCCGGCTCCGGCAAGTCGACGCTGCTGCGCTGCGTGAACCTGCTGGAGGAGCCGAACGCCGGCAAGATCGTCGTCAACGACGTCGAGCTGACCGACCCGGACGTCGACATCGACTCCGCCCGGACGAAGATCGGCATGGTCTTCCAGGGCTTCAACCTGTTCTCGCACCTCAACGTGCTGGCGAACCTCACCGTGGCGCAGCGCAAGGTCCTCAAGCGCTCCGAGGAGGAGTCGCGCCGGGTCGCGCTGCACAACCTGGAGCGCGTGGGCCTGAGCGAGAAGGCGCACGCGATGCCCGCGCAGCTCTCCGGCGGCCAGCAGCAGCGCGTGGCCATCGCCCGCGCCCTGTCGATGGACCCGGACGTGATGCTGTTCGACGAGCCCACCTCGGCGCTCGACCCGGAGCTGGTCGGTGACGTGCTGGGCGTGATGCGCCAGCTCGCCGACGAGGGCATGACGATGCTGGTCGTCACCCACGAGATGCAGTTCGCCCGCGAGGTCGCCGACAAGGTGATCTTCATGGACGGCGGCTACATCGTCGAGGAGGGCCCGGCGGCCGAGGTCATCGGCAACCCGCAGGAAGAACGCACGCGGGAGTTCCTGGCCCGCGTCCTCGACCCCACGCACCACGGTCCGAGCGACCCGGTGTAGCCGCGTGGCCAGGGGGAGGGTCGCCGCGGCGGAGGTGCTGCGGGGGCTGTTGGGGGAGAACGACAACACGGGCGGTGGCGGGTGGCGGCTGCCTCGGCGCAAGCCGAGCACCCCGCCCGTCATCCGCGTGGTGGACCGGGTCATCACCGACGTCCTCGACCTGCGCGCGGTCGAGGTGCCGTACGTGCTCGAGTTCGAGCGCTGCCAGTTCGAGGCGCCGCCGGACCTGCGGCAGGCCAACCTCGCCGGCATCTCGTGGCGCGACTGCGAGCTGCCGGGTCTCGAAGCGCGCAACCTCAACAGCAGCAACGACGTCTCGTTGCTCCGCTGCCGCGTGACCGGACTCGCCGATCTGACCGACGCCGAGATCGCGGGCTCGGTCCTGTTGCGCGACAGCAGGTTCAGCGTCCCCGGCGGCCTGTGCGTGCACGGTGACCGGCTGACGGTCGCGGGCGCGCTGCTCGGGTTCGGCATCCGCACCGAGGGCGAGGTGCGGCTCGCGGGCGCGCGCATCGGCGGCAACGTCAACCTCGGCAGCGCGGTGCTGGCGAACGCCGACGGTTACACGTTGAACGGCAACGGGATGCAGGTCGGCGGCAACTTCCTCGGCGCGTTCACCTCGCACGGCGTGGTGTTCCTCGCGAACGCCCGGATCAGCTCCGCGCTCTCGTTGCGCGGCGCGGTGCTCTCGCGCGGGGACGCGTTCGCCGAGACCACCGACCCGCACGCCGACCCGTCCGCGACGCTGGTCCTGGACCGCGCGGACGTCTCCGGCGACCTGGAGCTCGACCGCGGCTTCACCAGCGCGGGCACCATCCGCGCCGTGAACACGCGCATCGGCGGCACGTTGTCGCTGGCCGACGCCGAGCTGGACGCCGTGTCCCCGCCCGCCGTCGGCACCGACCCGACCGGATCGGGCCGCGCGCTGCACGTCGACGGCGCGGAGATCGGCGGCGACGTCGTCGGGCGCGGTGTGCGGATCAAGGGCCAGCTGCGCATGGTCGACACCCACGTGCGCGGCAGCATCACGATCGAACGGGCCACGGTGGACAACCCGGCCGCGGACGCCGTGCTGGCCAACCGCTCGCAGATCGGCAGCAACTTCGTGGTGCGCGAGTCGGACGTCGCCGGCGGCCTGGAGCTGCGCGGCATCACCGTCGGCGCGAACCTCGACCTGCGCGGCAGCCGCCTGACCAAACCGGGCACGTACCGGCACCAGCCGCGCGAGAAGCCGTCGCTCGACATCGGCGGTGCCACGATCGGCCGCGACCTCATCTGCGCCCGCGGCGAGAAGGAGTTCGTGGCGCACGGCGGTGTGCGGTGCCGGCGCGCCACCATCGGCCGCATGGCGAACTTCAACGGCGCGGTGCTCGGCTACAAGCTCGACAGCCACGCGTTGAACGCCATGGGCATGCAGGTCCAGGAGCTGATGCTCAACGTCGTGTCCCCGCCCAGGGGTCTCGTGACCCTGCGGCAGGCGCGCTGCACGTCGCTCGACGACAACGAGAACTTCTGGAACGCCACGGGTTTCATCGACCTCGACGACTTCCGCTACGACTCGCTGGCCTACCCGATCGACCTGCGCGACGACGCCCAGGTGGCACAACGCCTGCGCTGGCTGCGCAACGCGATGCGCCGCAGCTACCACCCGCGCCCGTACGACCAGTTCGCCGAGATGCTGACCGCCGCGGGCAACGAGGAGCACGCCTCGACGGTGCTGATCGAGAAGCAACGCCTGCGCTACCGCGCGGTCGCCGAGGGCATGCGCTTCTTCGGCCCGTTGGTGCTGGTGTGGAGCTTCCTGCAACGCTCGATGGTCGGCTACGGCTACCGCCCGGCGCGCGCACTCGGGTGGCTGATCACGGCGTGGCTGCTGGGGAGCATCTGGTTCCAGGTCAAGGGACCGCTGGTGGAGATCAACGCCGATGACCGCCTGCCGTGGAACGCGTGGCTCTACACGATCGACCTGGTGGTGCCGATCGTCGACTTCGGCAACAAGAACCGCTGGCAGACACCGGGCGCGTCGCAGTGGATCGCCTCCGGCCTGATCGTGACCGGCTGGATCCTGGCGACCACCGTCGCCGCCGGCCTGACCCGGATGCTCAAGCGGTAGAACGCCACCATCGTGGTATTTCGCCGGTCGGTGGACAGTGGTGCGATCGTGCGGTGATCATCGCCGAGTCCACCGAGCTCTTCGTCGGGTCTCGGACCGCGCTGCTGCAGGTGGTGCGGCTGACCTCGCCCGCGCTGGCGGGACCGGTGCACGCGCACGTGTCGGGACCCGGTCTGCGCTCGCCGCGGCACAGCGGCCCGCTGGTCCCCGGCCCGTTCGGCTACGAGGTCGCCGTCGACGTCTCGGCGCACCTCCCGGGCGCCGTGGTGCCGGCCCAGGCCGTGGTCCGCTCGGCCTCCGGCGTGGAGACCTGCACGTTCTCGCTGGTCGTGGGCTCGCCCGGCTGGACTGTGCACCTCGTCGGGCACGTCGCGGGCGACGCGCCGTTCGCCGCCCTGCGGGCTCACCTGGACCTCGCCCTGACCGACCGCGCCTACCGGTTCGCGGTGACGTCGGTGGAGTTGCTCCAGCCCTACTGGGACATGTTCCCGCAGCACCGCTCACCGCTGCTGCGGCTGATCTCGGAGGGACAGATCGAGGTCGTCGGCGCCGAGTCCAACGTGGTCGGTGTGCCGCCGGTGCTCTCGGCGCTGCCTCCCGGTCAGCCGTTGACCGCTTCCTCGCTGGGCGAGGCCGAGCGTGGTGTCTACTCCTCCTTCCTGGAGCTGCGCTCCTCGGCCGACGCGCCGCACGTGATGCTGCCGGTCGGCGGCGATCGTTGCGGCCCCAACCCGTGGGTGACGGCGATCCACCACGACTGGAGCGCGCGCTACACCTGGCCGCGAGTCATCTGCTCGTTGCCGCGCGACTACTACGTGCGCAGTTCTGTGCCTGTGCCTCCCGCTCCGCCAGACGACTCACCCGCAGCCGTGTTCGCGACGCACGCGTCCCGCCTGACCGGAGCCGCCTACCCGTCCGCCGCTCTCACCCGTGCCGCCACGGCACACCCGCGTGAAGCCTTCGACCTGCGGTCCGAGGTCGTCTCCCGCTCGCTGGCAGCCCTGACGTCCACTGTGGACTCCTGCGTGGTGGTCTGGAACCCGCTGCCCTCGCCGTGCACCGACATCGTCTCGGTGCACCTGCCCACGCCCAGGAACGTGCACGTGGAGTTGTCCGGCGAGACGTTGCCGACGTTGGTCGACGGCCTGACGGTGACCTTTCTGGCCCGTGACGTGCCGCCGCACGGATGGCGCACCTACGCGTTGGTCGACGACGACGTCGACCACGGCTGGCAACGTGGGCACGGGAACGAAATCGCGTCCAACCACTACGTCCTGTCGTACGACCCGATCGCCTCCCTCGTCGCCGTGAACGGCCCACCGTTGGAGTCCCCGCGCCTGCTCGGCCCGGTGACCGTCTGGCACAGCGAGGTGGGCGAGAAGATGGTCGGCTCGTCGACCTTCACGCTGTGGCACGACGTCGACCACCTCGGCCCGTCCCCGCTGGTCGGCGTGCTGGGCGCGCGCACACCCTCCTCCGGCAGCCTGCCCGACGTTCCCTCCCGCCCGGCACCGGCCGGACCTCCCCTGGGCCCCGCCACCCCCGCCGTGACGCCGGTCTTCGCCCGCTACTGGCTGCACGAGCCCACGCCGTTGGGCGGCCTCCCGGCGAACGTCCACCTGGAGGTGCTCGGCCCGACCCGCCTGCGCGTGGTCGCCGTGGCGAACGGCCAGGACTTCACCGGCACGGTCCGCCTCAGCCTGCCCGACGGCTGGGCGGCCTCCTGGAACGCGCTGCCCGTGACGCTGCGCGCGGGCGACCACGTCACGGCCGAGGTGCTCCTGGCGCCGCCGCGCACCCCCGGCTGCCACCCGGTGCGCGCGACGTTGGAGGGCCTGCCGTTCGAGGTCTACGACGTGGTGCTGCTGACCGTGCCGGAATGGGATGCCGAAGACCCCGTCGAGGTCCTGTGGGTGGCGTCCGCGCCGTCGACGGTGTCCGTGCGCCCCGGCTCCTCGGCCGCGCTGCGGGTGGTCATGGCCTCCAGCGCGCACGGCGACCTGCCGCTGCAGGCCCGCGTCCTGTCCCCACGCCCGACCTGGGACCTGGTCGGCCCCTTCTGCGTCGGCGGCCTGCTCCCCGCGAGGGGCAGGACCTCGCTCGACTTCACCGTCTCGGCCCCTCCGTGGGCCGAGCCCGGCAGGTGGCCGGCGGTCGTCCGGGTCGTCGCGGGCGACCTCGTCCGCACCACTGCGCCCATCTGCCTGGAAGTGGCTGGTTACCATGCCTCCTCGTGACTGATCCGGTGCTGGCACTGGACTTCGGCGGCACCAAGATCGCAGCCGCCCTGGTCGACTCCTCGGGTTCCGTGCTGCGCTCCGAACGAGTGCCGACCCCGCCCGAAAACCCGTGGGACGCCGTCGTTTCCGTGCTGTCGACGGTCGCGGGCGACGCACCGATCTCCGGCGTGGGCATCGCCTCAGCCGGTCCGGTCGACACCGTCCACGGCACCGTCTCCCCGATCAACGTCCCGTCCTGGCAAGCGTTCCCGCTGCGCTCGTCGGTCGCAGCCCTGTTCCCGGACGTCCCGGTGGAACTGGCCGGCGACGGCGTGTGCATGGCACTGGGCGAACACTGGCGCGGCGCGGGCCAGGGCAGCAGGTTCATGGTCGGCTTGGTCGTGTCCACGGGCGTGGGCGGCGGCCTGGTGCTGGACGGCCGCCCCTTCGGCGGCCGAACGGGCAACGCCGGCCACATCGGACACCTGGTCGTGGAACCGGACGGCGCCCCCTGCACCTGCGGCGGCCGCGGCTGCGTGGAAACCGTCGCGGGCGGCCCCCGCATGGTCGACTGGGCACGCCGAACCGGCTGGCGAGCCCCGCGGAACGCCGACGCCGCCCACCTCGCCGCCGCCGCACTGGCCGGCGAGGAGATCCCGCTGGAAGCCTTCGACCGCGCCGGTCACGCCGTGGGCATGGCCATCGCGGGAGCAGCCGCGATCTGCGACTTGGAACTGGCGGTCATCGGCGGCGGCGTGGCCCAGGCCGGTGAGCTGCTGTTCGAGCCGGTGCGACGAGCGTTGAAGACGCACGCCGGTCTGTCGTACCTGGAAGGGCTGGAGGTGCGCGCGGCCCAGCTCGGCGGCGAAGCGGGCCTGGTGGGCGCGGCCGCACTGGTCCGGCAGGCGCGCTGACGCAGGGGTCCCCTCGGGGTCAGCGCCCCCCGCGACCCAACGTACAAGGCAGGTCTGACAGTTCTGGGGCGGCGAGGCGAGCCGCGAGCGGCGAGTCGAGGAGCGCGGGCGAGCGGCAAGGGGCGCAAGCGACCCGACCGGCCACAGGCAAGTGGTGAAGGCGCAGGCAAGCCGACCAGGCCGCAGGCAACCCCAACCCCGACGCCGAGCCGACCGCGAAGCCGAAGCCGAGCCGTCCTTCCCGCACCCCAGACACCCACGCAACAGCAAGCGCCCACACCAACAGGCGTGCCATCAACCCGCGAACGGCGCCGGCCCGGTCCTGGATCAGATTGGCGGGGTCCGGGGCGGAGCCCCGCGCCCTGAAACAGGAACCCGACGAAACAGAACCCGACCTCAACCAGCCCGCGTGTGCAGGAGCGGCGACTCAACCCGCCCCACCGCAACCCCAGCACCCTCCAAAGCCCCCCGAACCGCCCGAGCGATCGCCACAGCGTTCGCCGTATCCCCGTGCACGCAAAGAGAATCGGCAACGATCCGAACCGGCCGCCCGGAAACGCTGCGAACCCACCCCTCGGTGGCGAGCTGCACGCACCGGGCGGCGATCTCCGCCGGGTCCCGCAGCACGGCCCCGGGCTCTCCGCGGGGGACGAGCGATCCGGAAGCCGTGTAGGCCCGGTCGGCGAAAGCCTCGTGCCACACCCGCAACCCGGCCACCGAGGCGCGCTTCAGCCACACGGCTCCGGGCGCGCCCAGTACGGCCAGCGCCGGGTCGAACAACCGCACCGCGTCCACCACGGCGTCGGCTTGGGCCTCGTGCCGGAACAGCGCGTTGTAGAGAGCGCCGTGCGGCTTGACGTACGAGATCCGAGTGCCGGCGGCGCGGGCGAACGCCGACAGGGCGCCGAGCTGGGCCAGCACCTCGTTGGTCAGGGTGTCCGGAGCGACGTCGATGAACCGCCGTCCGAACCCGGCGAGGTCGAGGTACCCGACGTGCGCTCCGACGGCCACGCCTGCCTCGGCGGCGGCCGCGCACACCGAGCGCATCGTGTCGGCGTCACCGGCGTGGTACCCGCAGGCGATGTTCGCGCTGGTCACGATCGACAGCAGCGCGCGGTCGTCGCCCAGGGTCCAGTGGCCGAAGCCTTCGCCGAGGTCCGCGTTCAGGTCCATGGCCGTCCTCCGACACGCAGGTGGGTGGATCGTTGGATTGTTGAACGATTCTACGATAGTGCAATCAAACGATCCTGCAAATAGACTGGCTCGGTGAGTGAGACGTGGGTGTCCGCGCTGGCGCAGGGCAGGGCCGACCTGGAGCGCGCGAGCACCGCTCAGAAGGTCGCCGACATGCTGCGGGAGCGGGTGCTCGACGGCGAGCTGGCACCCGGTCTCCGGCTCAGCGAAGAGGCGATCGGCGGTGCCCTCGGAGTCAGCCGCAACACGCTCAGGGAGGCGTTCCGGCTGCTGACGCGCGACCGGTTGCTGGTGCACGAGCACAGCCGCGGCGTGTTCGTGCGGCGGCCGGGCGGCGAGGACGTGCGGGACCTGTACGCCGCGCGGCGGGTGATCGAGTGCGGGGCGTTGCAGAACTGGCCCGCGGTCGGCGACGACCGGCGTGCGGCGGTGCGGACGCCGGTCGAGGAGGCGTCCGCCCACGGGGCCAGGAGGGACTGGGCGAAGGTCGGGGCCGCCAACATCCGGTTCCACCGCGGCATCGTCGGGCTGGCCGGCAGCCACCGGCTGAGCGAGGAGTCGGACCGGCTGTTCGCGGAGCTCATGCTCGCGTTCCGGGTGGTCAGCGATCCCGAGCGGCTGCACATGGCGTACCTGCCGCTCAACCGGGAGATAGTCGAGCTGCTGAGCTCCGGCGACGTCGACGGCGCGACGACCAGGCTGCGGGAGTACTTCGACCTGGCCGAGTCGGACCTCGTCGCACAACTGGAGCAACGTTAGCGGAGTGCAACGATTCCGATCACGAGGCTGACGGCACACCTCATCAGGCCTAACATCCGCGCAACACCGCGTACACGGAGGGCCACCATGCCGTCGGATCACAAGACCGGCTTGCGCTGGAGCAACTGGAACCTGCTGCTGCTGGTTCCGCTGCTCATGCTCGTCACGCCGTGGTTCAACATGGACGAACCCCGGGTCTTCGGGATGCCGTTCTTCTACTGGTACCAGTTCCTGTTCGTGCCGCTCGGCGTCCTGTGCGTCGGCCTGGTCTACCTGAAGACCAAGGACGAACCGGTGGTCACCGGGAAGCCGGACAAGCTCGGCGTTGACGACCTGGACGAGGGAGCGAACTGATGCAGTGGACCGAGCTGATCGTATTCAGCGCCCTCTTCCTGCTGGTCACCGTCATGGGCTTCCTGGCGGCGAAGTGGCAGAAGGGCGACACGCTCGACCACCTCGACGAGTGGGGCCTCGGCGGACGCAAGTTCGGCAGCTGGATCACGTGGTTCCTGGTCGGCGGTGACCTCTACACCGCCTACACGTTCGTCGCGGTGCCGGCGCTGATGTTCGGCGCGGGCGCGACCGGGTTCTTCGCGTTGCCGTACACGGTGATCCTGTACCCGATCGTCTTCCTGCCGCTGGTGCGGATGTGGTCGGTCAGCCGCGTGCACGGCTACGTCACGCCGGCCGACTTCGTGAAGGGCCGCTACGGCTCGCACTGGCTCGCGCTGCTGATCGCGATCACCGGCATCGTCGCGACCATGCCGTACATCGCGTTGCAGCTCGTCGGCCTCGAAGCCGTGCTGCGGAGCATGGGCCTCAACGGCGGCGGCATCCTCGGCCACCTGCCGCTGTTCATCGCCTTCGTGATCCTCGCGCTCTACACCTACCAGTCGGGGCTGCGGGCGCCGGCGCTGATCGCGTTCGTCAAGGACATCCTGATCTACATCGTCATCCTGGTGGCGATCGTCTACCTGCCGTCGAAGTTCGGCGGCTGGGGCGAGATCTTCAACGACGCGCAGGCCAAGTTCGACGCGACCCCGGCCAAGACCGACGGCATCCTGCTCAACGGCAACAACCAGCTCCAGTACGCCACGCTGGCGCTGGGCAGCGCGCTCGCGCTGTTCATCTACCCGCACTCGCTGACCGGCATCCTCGCGAGCCGCGGCCGCAACGTCATCAAGCGCAACATGGTCGCGCTGCCGGCGTACTCGCTGGTGCTGGGCCTGCTGGCGCTGCTCGGCTACGTGGCGATCAGCGCGGGCACCAAGCCGATCGTCAACCAGGCGACCGGCCGTCCCGACACCAACACGATCGTGCCGGAGCTCTTCGGGCAGAACTTCCCGTCGTGGTTCGCGGGCATCGCGTTCGCGGCCATCGGCATCGGCGCGCTGGTGCCGGCGGCGATCATGTCGATCGCGGCGGCGAACCTGTGGACGCGCAACGTCTACAAGGAGTACCTGAAGAAGAACGCCACGCCGGCCGAGGAGGCCAAGCAGGCCAAGCTCGCCTCGCTGGTCGTGAAGTTCGGCGCGGTGGCGTTCATCGTGTTCGTCGACCCGCAGTTCTCGATCGACCTGCAGCTCATCGGCGGCGTCATGATCCTGCAGACGCTGCCGGCGGTCGCGATCGCGCTCTACACGCGCTGGTTCCACGTGTACGGCCTGATCGCCGGCTGGATCGCGGGCATGGGCTACGGCATGTGGCTGCTCTACAACATCGGCAACCCGGCCATCGGCAAGGCGCACTTCGCCGGCTCGGCGCTGCCGCTGGGCAAGCTGTCGATCTTCGGCTGGCACCCGTTCGGCGACTCGGCCGTGCAGATCTACGTCGGCATCATCTCGCTGCTGGTCAACCTGCTGGTCGCGGTGGTCGTCACGCTGATCGCCAAGAAGGCCAGGGCCTTCAACGGCACGGACCAGACCGATCCGTCCGACTACCACGTCGACGAGGACAGCCCGCGGGTCAAGCCCGTGGCCGCCCACTGAGACGCAGCAGTTAACGACATGGGCCACCCGTCGGTTACGGCGGGTGGCCCTCTTCCGTTGAGATGCAAGACGTGAAAACCATCGCCGGACTGCTCGGGCTGACCGCCCTCGCACTCACGCTGAGTCCCGCTGTCGCCCACGCCCAGGACGCGACCTGCTACGACACCGCCGCCCCGCTCACCGTCGAAGAACAGCGGCTCGACGACACGCTCGTCACCGGCGGCCCCGCCGTCGGGCCCGCGCTCGTGGAGCTCGCCGGGTTCGACGGCCGCGTCGCCGACTTCACCGCCAAGCTCTGCCGCCAGGTCGTGCCGGGGCAGGCGCAGCAGTTCGTGCAACGCGAGGGCACCGCGCTGTGGAAGGCCGCTGTCGCCCGCGCCCAGAGCACGACGCCACTGGCCCACGACGCCTACGACGACCGCCCGCTCTACTGGGCACGGCTCCAGCTGACCTCCGCGCTGCGCCAGTGGAAGCCCCGGTTCGCGCTCTCGCCTGGCGACCGCGCGAAGCTCGTCCAGCGCTTCGACTGGGCCTCGCGCGGCCTGAGCGACACCGCGTTCCCCACCACGCCGGGTGTGCGCAGGATCGCGGTGACGGGCTTCGACCCGTTCCAGCTCACCGGGACGAACGTGCGGCGCGCCAACCCCGCTGGCGCGGCGGCCCTGCAGCTCGACGGCCGCGAGATCACCACGCCGACCGGCAAGGTCGTGCTCCAGGCCGCGGTGCTGCCGGTGCTGTGGGGCGGGTTCGACGAAGGGGTCGTCGAGCAGTTCTACGGAACGGCGCTGGCGCAGAAGCCCGACGCGTTCGTGACGATCAGCCAGGGCAGGCCCGGCCGGTTCGACATCGAGCGGTGGGCGGCGCGCTGGCGCGGCGGCTTCGCCGACAACAACGACGTCGAGTCGTTCGGCAGCGTCCCGGACGCGGCCGGCTGGCCGCAGCCGGACCCCGAGTTCATCGAGACCTCGCTGCCGTTCCAGAAGATGATCGACGCGGGCACCGGTCCGTTCACCGTGGCGCTGAACCGGGGCTTCTGCGAGTGGGTCTTCGTCGGCTCCGAGCAGTCGTGCCGCACGGACGAGCCGACTCCCGGCAGGGTCGCGGCGAGCGGTGGCGGCGGTGACTACCTCTCCAACGAGAGCATGTACCGGGCCAACCGGCTGCGAATCGGTTACGGCGCAACGAACGTCTTGGGTGGACACCTGCACACGCCGGTGTTGGGGCAGCCCGCCGACCCGGCCGCTTTGACCGATGCGGCGTTCGAAAGTCAGCGTCGGGACATCGCCGACCAGGTGCGGGCTCTAGTCTCTGTGGTGTGACTCGTGTGCGGCTGGCGGTGGCAATTGTCCTGAGCACGTTGACGTTGTCCGCGTGCTCGATCCAGGTGGGCGGGCAGGCGGTCCCCGGACCGATGCCGTCGACCGCCTCCGCCTCCGCACCCACGCTGCCGAAGACCGGCCAGTGCATGAACGCCTACGAGCTGAAGGTGCTGCAATGCGCCGACTCGCACGAGGCGGAGGTGATGAGCATCGGTGAGCTCACCGGCCTCCCGACGACGTACCCGGACATGCAGGTGCTGCGCAAGGCCGCGCTGCCGCCGTGCCGTCAGGTGCTGAACGAGTACCTGGGCAGTGCGGACGCGGACTCGACGCGCCTGCGCGTCTGGGCGTTCTGGCCGAACGAGCAGGGCTGGAAGGACGGCCAGCGCTGGCGGCTGTGCACGGTCGTGGAGATCAGCCCCGACGAGAAGCCCTTGCCGCGCAAGGGTTCTGTGCGGGACGGTCTCAAGGGCAGCGGGTTCAGCACGTTCCAGACGTGCACCCAGGGCTCGCCCTCGAAGGACCAGGAGGTCAAGGTCGTCGCGTGCAACACCGCGCACCTGGCGGAGGCAGTGCCCGCCGGCGTGGTGCCGCTCGGCAAGTCGAGCGACCCGGCTCCGTCCAAGGAGCAGATGAACGCCATCGCGAACGACAAGTGCACGAAGGCCGTGCACGACTACCTGGGTTCCAGCAAGCGCACCGACGTCTTCCCCGCGTGGCGCAACCCCGGTTCCCAGGCTTGGTCAGAGGGATGGACCAACGCCGTCTGCTACGCGGAGGCCACCAAGCCCTTCAGCGGGACTCTCCTCGGCATCAGGGACAACCCGCTCCCGAACTGACCCCGCCACCACGACCATCAGCACGGCGGCCAGGGAAAGCACCAGCATCGCGATTCCTGCGATTCCCACGGCACACCTCCCCTTCCATTCCGGTGACGATCTTTGTGATCGCCGTCACGTACTCAAGACGTTCCCGGAAGGGGCCGGGTTCATTCCCGGAGCATGACCGTTTTGCCGGATCGTGAAGAAGTCCGATCAGGACGCGGTTCGCGGCCGAGAGCGTTCCACGGACGTCCGAGAAGGGCAACGGCCAGCGCCCGGCTGCGGTGCCCACAGGCCTGTCCACAGCTATCCACAACATGTGCACAGACTCGTCCACACCTGTGGACAACTTCGTCTCAAGAGGACGGTGAGCTGCGCCGACTCAGAGAAAATTGCTGCACAGGGCCACGCCGACAGCCACGCCGAGCGCCAGTCCGACGATGAACACGGCCAGGTAGCGCCACCACGGCGCGGGGGCCGGCGGCGCGGCCGGCACGGGGTAGTAGCGCACGATGCCCCTGGCGGGCCCGAGCTCGACATCGCGCTGCGAGCCGTCGTGGTGGAGTCCGCCGAGGAAGTCCTCGTCCTGCGTCACGCCACCAGTAGTACCTCAAAAAGGTGACCCAGCGGTCGCCGTTGACCGCTGGGTCACCACACACCTGGAAGGGATCAGCCCAGGCGCTGCTTCAGGGCCGCCAGCTCGTCGCGGAGCGTGGTCGGGACCTTCTCGCCGATCTTGGCGAACCACTCCTCGACGAGCGGGATCTCGGCCCGCCACTCGTCGGCGTCGAAGGCGAGCGCCGCCTCGACGTCCTCGCGCGACGCGTCCAGGCCCTCGAGGTCGAGGTCCTCGGCGGTCGGCACGTAGCCGATCGGCGTCTCCTGCGCGGCGGCCTTGCCCTCGATGCGCTCGATGGCCCACTTCAGCACGCGCGAGTTCTCGCCGAATCCCGGCCACAGGAAGCGCTTGTCCTCACCGCGGCGGAACCAGTTGACGTAGAAGATCTTCGGCAGCTTGTCGGCGTCGGCACGCTTGCCGAGGTCGACCCAGTGCTGGAAGTAGTCGCCGGCGTTGTAGCCGATGAACGGCAGCATCGCCATCGGGTCGCGGCGCACGACACCGGTCTTGCCGACCGCGGCGGCCGTGGTCTCCGACGACAGCGTGGCGCCCATGTAGGTGCCGTGCTGCCAGTCGCGCGACTCGGTGACCAGCGGGATCGTCGTGGCGCGGCGGCCACCGAAGAAGATCGCCGAGATCGGCACGCCGTTCGGGTCGTCCCACTCCGGCGCCTTGATGTCGCACTGCTCGATCGGCGTGCAGTAGCGCGAGTTCGGGTGCGAGGACAGCTCCTCGCTGTCCGGCGTCCAGTCCTGGTGCTTCCACGAGGTCAGGTGGGCGGGGGGCTCGCCCATGCCCTCCCACCAGATGTCGCCGTCGTCGGTCAGCGCGACGTTGGTGAACAGCGAGTTGCCCTTGGCGATGGTGCGCATCGCGTTCGGGTTGGTGTGGTAGTCCGTGCCGGGCGCGACGCCGAAGAAGCCGTTCTCCGGGTTCACCGCGTACAGGCGGCCGTCCGCACCGAAGCGCATCCACGCGATGTCGTCGCCGAGCGTCTCGACCTTCCAGCCGGGGATGGTCGGCTCGAGCATCGCGAGGTTCGTCTTGCCGCAGGCCGACGGGAACGCCGCCGCGATGTAGTACGCCTTGTTCTCCGGCGAGGTGAGCTTGAGGATCAGCATGTGCTCGGCGAGCCAGCCCTCGTCGCGCGCCATCACGGACGCGATGCGCAGCGAGTAGCACTTCTTGCCGAGCAGGGCGTTGCCGCCGTAGCCGGAGCCGAAGCTCCAGATCTCGCGGGTCTCCGGGAAGTGGGAGATGTACTTGGTCTCGTTGCACGGCCACTGCACGTCCTGCTGGCCGTGCTCGAGCGGGGCGCCGAGCGAGTGCAGCGCCGGGACGTAGTCGGCGTCCTCGCCGAAGAGCGCGAGGGCCTTGGTGCCCATGCGGGTCATGATGTGCATGGAGACGACGACGTACTCGGAGTCGGTGATCTCCACGCCGAGCATCGGCTTCTCCGCGTCGAGCGGGCCCATGCAGAACGGGATCACGTACATCGTGCGGCCACGCATGCAACCCCGGTACAGCTCGGTCATGATGGCCTTCATCTTGGAAGGGTCCATCCAGTTGTTCGTGGGGCCCGAGTCCTCCTCGCGCACCGAGCAGATGTAGGTCCGCTCCTCCACGCGGGCCACGTCAGTGGGGTCCGAGGCGGCCCAGAACGAGTTGGGCTTCTTCTTCAGCGGGACGAACGTGCCGGCGTCGACGAGCTTCTTCGTGAGACGGTCCCATTCGCCCTGGGACCCGTCAGCCCAAACAACCTCGTCGGGGCAGGTCAGCTCAGCGACTTCCTGAACCCATGCGAGCAAGCGCGCGTGGTTGGTAGGTGCGTGTTCGAGACCGGGAATGGTCACTGCCGTCATCTCGTCTCGTCTCCTGACTAAAACGCCTCGGCCGACCGAGGACGTAGCTGGTCCGTTCAGGACTTCGTCGTCCTCGGGAATAGCTCCAGACGCCCGGGGTGGGCCGGGCGTACGTGAAGGGGATGGACCGAGGTTAGCCCGGTGAATGGCGGGTAACGCACCCCCAGCCTGTCGCTTCTCTCACAAAACCGATTCTGGAATCGATTCAGCACTCGGACGGAGTTAGGCACGGCGCAAGGCGGGAAAAACACAAGAGGCCCCGGTGCGGTTCTCACCACACCGGGGCCTGTGACGTGCGTTTCAGTTCGGGCTGATCCACTGCCCGGTCGTGGAATCGATTCGGACGACCCCGTCGAACCGTTCTTCCTCGAACCAGTCGTCCGAGTCGTCCAAAATGCCGCTCTTCGAGTCCGTCACGTACCGGCCGTCGGACTCGATGTGCCCGTGCTCCACCTCGACCCAGTCGTCACCGCGGTGTTCCGACATCGTGACCTCGCCGGACTTGGTGATCTCGGTGGCCACCTCGGCCTTGCCGTCGCCGTTCTTGTCCGTGAACAGCCACGTGTCGCCCTGCTCGTCGCGCACGACGGCGGTGTCGGCCCTGCCGTCCCCGTCGGTGTCCTCGGTCGCCTGCCCGACGTTTCGCTCACCTTCGCCGGTCGGCACAACAATCGACTGCTCGGGCGACGAATTCGTCTTTTCCCGCTGCTGATCGCTCGGGTCGACGGCGACCCACTCGCCCGAATTCTCCTCGAACCGCGCCTGGCTGAGGAGATTGCCGTCCTTGTCGAACGTGCTCATCAGATCGGCGTCGCCGTCGCCGTTCGTGTCGGTGAACGCCAGGTGACCACCGTCATCGGTCTCGACCACGGCGGAGTCGTTCACGCCGTCCTCGTCGAGGTCGAAGGTGACGTCGGCGGTGTACTCCTCGTCCTCGACGGTCACCTTCAGCTCGGCGTCGGCCGCACCGTTCTCGTCGATGTACACCGGGACACACCTCCTGCCTGCTCATGTACCGGTATGACCCACGTTATGCCGGTTCGGTTCCCCCGCCAAGCGCAACACCGGCTGCGGCGGGATGCCTAGGCCCGGTCGCGCACCGACCTGATCCGGCCCAGCAGCTCCTCGGCCTTCGCGTGCCCCGACTCCACCTCGGCGAGCTGCCGGGTCACGGCCTGCAGCTCGCGGCCGCGTTCCCCGGCCTCCATCCGCAGCGCCCGGTCGACCTCGCGCAGCTCGGCCTCGATCGCCTCGATGCGCTTGGCCAGCGCCTCGTCCAGGGCGAGGGAGAGGGCCTGCTCCGCCTCGATCAGCTGCTCGGCGGCGAGCTGGTCCACTGTGGAGCGCGCGTCGGCGATGGCGTCGGAGAGCCACTGCTTGACGTGCTGCTTCTCGGCGGTGTGGGTGCGGGTCCTGGCCATCCACCAGCCCGCGCCCAGGCCCAGGGCGATGGTGACCGGCAGGACGATCGGGTTCAGCACGGCGATGCCCAGGCCAGCCAGCGGCATGACGGCCAGCTTGCCCGCGCCCAGACCGCCGGAGACGCCCATGAACACCAGCAGCTTGTCCTCGGCTGTCGGCGGGCGCTTCTCCTTGGGGCGCAGGACGACCGGCGGTTGCTCGCCGCGGGCGAACTGGCCGCGGAGCAGGGTCAGCTCCTCGGCGCTGAACAGGGTGGCCAGCACCGCGTCGGTGACCTGCGCCAGGCGCACGGACAGGGCCGTGGAGATGCGGCCGGACACCACCTGCAGCGCGGTGTCGACCTGCTGCGGCAGCAGTGCGAGGGTGGTGCGGTCGGCGGCGTCGATGGCGTGGCGGTACCAGGTCTGCAGGTCGCGCATCTGGCGGGAGATCTCGTGGGAGTTCTCGACGCGGGCGCGCTGGACCTCGCCGCGCAGGCGGACCTGCCAGCCGCGGGTGGACGAGCGGCGTTCGGTCTGCAGCTCCTCGCGCCGGGCCCTGAGCACGGCGGCCTCGTCCTCGCCGACGGAGAGGGCGCGCTTCTCGTGCTCCAGGCGGACCGTCAGCTCGGCCAGGACCGTGGACAGCGCGCGCAGGGCGTTGGCCTCGGCCAGCATGCCGGCGCGGCCCGCGACCAGTTCCTGCAACGCGGTCTGCAGGGACGCGATGCCGGACCGCTCGCGGAGCATCGCGGCGGCGTCCGGGTTCGGGGCCTGCGCCGCCAGGTCGAACAGGCGCGACGACACCGGGTGGAAGGGGGCGTCGGCGAAGCGCGGGGCGTGTTCGCCGAGCAGGGCGCGGTTCGCGTCGAGCACCTGCCGCCAGCCGCGGTACTGGTCGGTCTTGGTCAGGGCGAAGACGACGGTCTCCACGCGGTCGCCGACGCGCTTGAGGAAGTCCAGCTCGCCGCGGGTGAAGGGCGCCGACGCGTCCACGACGAAGACCAGGGCGGTGGCCGAGGTGACGGCTTCCAGGGCCAGTTCGCCGTGCACCGACTCCAGACCGCCGACGCCCGGTGTGTCCACAATGGACATGCGCTCCAGCAGCGGGATCGGCGCGTCGACCTCGACGTAGCGCGGGGGCAGCTCGCCCTCGGGCAGCTCGTGCGCCGCGGAGACCCAGTTGATCAGAGCCGGCAGCGGGAACGCCACCGGCGCGAGCAGGCCGGGGTAGCAGGCGCGGGCCGCCCAGGTGGGGCCGTGCTGGAAGACCAGGTAGGTCGAGGTGGCGACGTCGGCGTCGACCGGCGACAGGCCCGGCGTGGCGAGCAAGGCGTTGACCAGCGAGGACTTGCCGCGGTTCGTCTCGCCGACGATCACGACGGACGAGACCTCCTGCGCTGATCGGCGCGCGACCCAGTCGGCCATCGACGGGTCGAGCTCGCGCACGAGGGAGGTCAGACGTTCGCGCGTCTGCCGGACTGTCTGCGAGAGGTTGCTCATCGGGCCGTGTAGACCGTCACGATCGGAGCCCGCAGGAGGCGTCCGCGGTCGCAGAAGCCGGGCACCTCGGTCTCGGCGACCAGGCCCTGCAACGAGAGGTCGTCCGTCGGCACGGTCCCGCCCGCCTCGTGCCGGGACGGGTCGAAGCGCTGACCGTCGGCCCGCATCGCGACAACCCCTATGGACGACAGGCCTTCCTCGATGCGCTGGACCACGCCCGCACTGGCGCGGTCCAGCGCGTACAGGCACAGCTGGACCAGCGCTCGGCGTTCCGCCAACGCCTGGTCGAGCAGCTCGTCGGCAATGGTCTCCACACCGTCGTCCGACGCCAGATGAGTGGGATCGGTTCCGTTCAGGCTCATCGGTGCCCCCCAGCACGTAGTCGCTGCCAGATGAGGAAGTACGCCCGGTGGACGACGTGCGCCACCCTGGCCTGCGCCGGCGTCGCACCGAACGACGCGAACGAACGCCACCAGCCGGCCCGTTCCAGCGCGTGCGCCACCAGCTCACCGACGGGACGGCCGGGCAGTCCCAGCCGATCGGCGACGTCCGGGGTGCTGCCGACGCGCAGCACCTCCTCCGTCAGGTCGGCGGCCAGCTCGACCGCGCCGGACGAGATCAGCGTCAACGCCTCCAGCAGCCGGAGCTGGTGCGCTTCCGGCCGGGCCAGCAGGACCTCGATCGCGTCGTGCACGCGCTGCCGTTCGCCGGGGTCGCCCGAGGCCAGTGCGGTGACCGACGCCAGCGCGGCGGCCGCCTTGATGCCGTCCGCCCGCGCGCGGAACACCGCGTCGAGCCGTCCGCGCACGGCCGCGAACCCGGAGGCGTCGAACAGCACCCGCCGCAACGCGCCCGCGGTCAGCCCCGGCTCGGCGTCCAGTGCCGCCAGCGCGCGGCCGATGCCGTAGAGGTCGAGCTTCTCCAGCAACCGGGACCGGACGCCGGCCGCGACGGCGCAGTCCCACGACGTGAAGAGGTCGCCGGACATCAGCATCATCGTGCGGGTGTCCGGGTCCAGTGCCGCGAGCTGCCGCAACGCCTCCGCGTCCGCGGAGGTGAACTCGCCGGTCTCCGCGGACTCGGCGAGCAGGCTGATCACCGGCAGCACGTCGGCGACGCGCGGCTTGAGCAGCTGGGCCTGCTTCGCCGCGAGGATCTCCGCGGCACGCCAGAGGTCGCCGTCCGAGCCCTCGACGGTCTCCGGCGCCACGGCGTCGACCTTGTTCAACGCGGCGATGGCGTTGACGGGGCCCGCCTCCCGGGACGCGGTCGCGGCGGTGAAGGCGGCGATGGTCGAGTGGTCGTCCGCGCGCACGCCCTGCGTCACGACGTAGAGAACGGCCTCGGCACCCGCGACGGCGTTGCGCGACACGGGATCCAGCAGTTCCTCGGTGCGCGCGACCGAAGCCGCGTCCAGCGAACCGAGGCCCGGCGTGTCGATGACGGTGAAGTCGCGCAGCACCGCGTTCGTCAGATACGCCTCGATGTGGGAAATGCCCTCCACGCCAAGAGAGGCGGGGATCATGCCGTTCGCGTCGAACGGCAGCACCTGCCGCCGGCCGTCCTGGAGGACGACTTCGATGCGGTCGACCGTTCCGTACTGATAACGCGTGACGAGCCGGGTGCACTCACCGATGTCGGTGGGCGCGACGCGGCGGCCGATCAGGGCGTTGACCAACGTCGACTTCCCGGACTTGATCCGACCGGCGACCGCCACCTGCAACGGCGCGTGCAGCCGGCGCAGCACCTCCTGGAAACCGGCGGCCGTCTGCGGCGAGACCTGCGGCCGGAGGGCAACGCACAGGTTGGCCACCGCCGCGCACAACGGCCCGGCCAGTTGTTGTCCCTGCAACGCCGTCACGGCCGAATCCTGCCACGGTTTGTGGCTGTTCGTGCGCGGGTAGCCACAGCTCATGGGTGACAGCTACGTGACGTTCCTAGTGTTGGGGATCGTCCTGGTCGTGGTCGACGGCCAGCTGATCTACCGCAGCGGCAAGGGATACCTGAAGCGCGCTGCGTACGACGACGAGCAGGCCGGCGGCATGATGAAGCTGACGGCGGTGCTGTTCCACCTCGTCGTGCTCGGCCTGCTCGCACTGGTGTCGATCGTCGACGTCGAGACCGGCGATCCGGTGAAGAACGTGGTCGTGAAGCTGGGCATCGTGCTGCTGCTGCTGGCACTGGCTCACGGCGTGACGATGGCGATCCTGGCCAGGATCCGGGATCGTCAGATGCAGCAGCAGCTCGCGGACCAGATGGCCGAAGAGCACCGAATCTACGAGGAACGCCACGCGCACGTCGGCGAACCGCGACCCGCGCCCAAGATCGAGTCGCCTTACTCAGCCCCGTAGTGGGACCGCACGGCGTTCAGTGCCTCCCCCTCACTGGCGCCGAGCGACCGAGCGATGGCGACGAACTCCGCCGCTGCGGCGGAGAGCGGGTCCGGTGCATGCGAAGGCAGGGCAGCCACCACGGTGCCCTGCCTTCGTCCTGTCATGAGCACGCCTTCGGTCTCCAGCTCGCGGTACGCCCGCGCGACCGTGCCCGCGGCGAGCCCGAGGTCGGCGGCGAGCTGGCGGATGGCGGGCAACCGGGAACCGACCGGCAGCACCCCGCCGCCGATCAGGCGGACGAGCTGGTCGCGGACCTGACGCCAGGGGGCGACGCCGTTGTCGACGTCGACGACGATCCTCGGAGCGCTCACCGCACGATTGTCGCCGCGGGCGGCTTGGTGTTCGCCATCGCGACCCACGCCAGGATGCCGATGAAGCCGGGCCACCCGGCGACCGACACCCCGGCCACCGCCGCACCGAGCCCCGCCGACACGTGCACGCTGCGCGTCCGCAACGCCATGTCGACGACGTGGTCACCGCTCGCGGGCCGCGCGACGGCCGCCCAGATGATCACGGCCACCGCCACCGCCGACAACCCCAGCACGCCCGCGGCCATCCAGTCCCGGTTGACCACGTGGTAGACCGCCGCCGCCACCACCAGGACGACGTAGGTGAGCAACACGTACCTGGACGCGATGCCGCGCAGCTCCCGCGGTGCGAGCGTGGCTTCGCGCCGGGCGTGCCGCGGCGGCCGCAGCGCCAGCAGCTCGGCGAGCAGGGTGCCCACCAGCACGGTGGCCACCAGGTCGCCGTTGCCGCTGCCCAGCGGGGTGAAGTAGCCGATCGCCGGGTAGAGCCACGGGTAGAGCAGCCGCCGGCGCTTGAGGTACCGGACGGCGTCCTGCACCTGCGGCTCCGCGGGATCGGGCACCTCCCACTTCCTCAGCAACCGCTTGCCGTTCGCGGCGGTCGGCCACAACAGCACGAGCAGCATCAGCCCGACGAACACGAACGCGACCACCGCGGCCACGCGATCGCTCATGGCAGCCCCCCGAAGTTTGTACCAACCACTCGACACAATAACTCACACTGAAGTCGTACGCGAGGTCAGCCCGTGGCGCGACGCGCGGAAGTTCGGTTCGCACCTAACCTTGTCCGGTGCGGAGGTTCAGCCTGTGGATGAAGGCTCACCCGGCGTTCGGGGACTCCCTGATCGCCGGACTCCTGCTGATCTTCGACATGGGCGTCGGGGTGTCCGCGTTCGACCGCGGCGTGTCGTTCTCCGCGTTCCTCGCCGTGACGCTGCTGATGCTCGGACCGCTGCCGTTCCGCCGCTACCACCCGCTCGGCTCCGCCTACCTGATCCTCGCGGGCGCGTTCCTGCAGCTCTTCACCCACGGCGGCAACGAGGGCGTGCCGGTGCGGATGTCCGACTTCGCCCTGGCCATCGCCCTCTACACGCTCGTCGCGTACACGGGCCGCAAAGCGGCGCTGGTCTACTCGGGCTGGCTGCTCGCGGGCACGCTGCTGTGGGCGATCTTCCAGATCGGCGAGATCCAGGCCGTCTTCCTCGCGTTCATGGTCTTCGTGATCTTCGGCTTCAGCTGGGCGATGGGCGAGTTCGTCGGTGCCCGCCGCGCCTACCACAGCGAGCTGGAACAGCGCCTCAAGCTGCTGGAGACCGAACGGGACCAGCAGGCCAAGCTCGCCGTGGGCGAGGAACGCTCCCGCATAGCCCGCGAACTGCACGACGTGGTCGCCCACGCGGTGAGCGTGATGATCGTCCACGCCGACGGCGCCGCCTACACGATCAGGTCGCAGCCGGAGGTGGCGGAGAACGCCGTCCGCACGATCGCCCAGACCGGCCGCCTGGCCCTGACCGAGATGCGCCGCCTGCTCGGAGTCCTGCGCAGCGAGGACGCCGAGACCCAGTGGGCACCGCAGCCGGACGTCAGGGGCGTCGTCGAACTGGCCGAGAACACCAGGGCCGCCGGCGTCCCCGTCCGCCTGGAGATCACCGGCGACGTCGACGACCTCCCGGCGGGCGTCGGCCTGAGCATCTACCGGATCGTGCAGGAAGCGCTGACGAACACCATCAAGCACGCGGGAGCGGGCACCACCGCCCTGGTGCGCCTGGCCCGCACCCAGGAAGAGCTGCGGCTGGAAGTGATCGACAACGGCTTCGGCACACCGCACGACGTCGTCAAGGTGTCCGGCGGCAACGGGCTGATCGGCATGAGGGAAAGGACAGCGGTGCTGGGCGGCGAGTTCGAGGCGGGCCCCAACCCCGGCGGGGGCTGGCGGGTCCGCGCGACCTTCCCCCTGGCCGCATAGGGTGATCAGGTGATTCGGGTGCTGCTGGTGGACGACCAGGAACTCATGCGCATGGGTTTCCGCATGGTGCTGGGCGCGCAAGAGGACATCGACGTGGTCGGCGAGGCAGCCGACGGCCTGGACGCCGTCCAGATGGCCGACAAGCTGCGCCCCGACGTGGTCCTGATGGACGTCCGCATGCCGGTGCTGGACGGCGTGGAAGCCACCAAGCGCATCGCCGAGGCGAACACGTCCAAGGTCCTGGTCATGACCACCTTCGACATGGACGAGTACGCCCTCTCGGCACTGCGCAACGGAGCCAGCGGATTCCTGCTGAAGGACACCCCGCCCTCCGACCTGGTCTCGGCACTGCGCGCGGTGGCCTCCGGCGACGCCGTGGTGTCCCCCTCGGTGACCAAGCGCCTGCTGGGCAGGTTCCTCGGTGACGGCGGTGGCGAGCTGCGGGACGCCACCGTGCTGGACGTGCTGACGGAACGGGAACGCGAGGTGCTGGTGCTGATCGCGAAGGGCCTCTCGAACACCGAGATCGCCCGCAAGCTCTTCCTGTCGGAGGCGACGGTGAAGACCCACGTGGGCCGGATCCTCGCGAAGCTGGAGCTGCGAGACCGGGTCCAGGCCGTGGTTCTGGCCTACGAAACGGGCCTGGTCCGCCCCGGCGACGCCTGACGAGGGCAACGGCGAAGCCGAGCCGTCTTTCCTCACACGAGGCGGGTGGCGTGGTCCCGGCACGAGTCGTGCCGGCACCACGCCACACCGCGAACACCCACGCAACAGCAAGCCGCCACACCAACAGGCGTGCCATCAACCCGCCCACGGCGCTGGCCGGTCCTGGATCAGATCGGCGGAGCCCCGCGCCCTGAAACCGCAACCCGACCAGCGAAACGCAACCCCAAGACCTACCGGTACTCCTCCGGATCAGCCTCCACCACAGCCCCACCCATCCGAGGCTTCACGACCTCCTCGTACCACCGCCCCCAATCAGGCTGCGACCCGTCCAGATCCGTGAACCCGTACTCGCGCTTGAGCCGCCAGGACGACAGGCACTGCCCGGCGAACCGCCGCCGCCCGGGGTCGGCCGCGAGGTGCGCGAGCCCGCGCCCCAGGTAGTGAGGCGTCTCGGACAACGCGTAGTCCGGCACCTTCTCGATGGCGTCGCGCCAGTTGGCCTCGGTGACCCCGAACTCCTCCAGCATCTGCTCGGACCGCAGGAACCCCGGCGTGGCGGAGACGGCGGTCACGTTCGGGTGGTCCTTCAGGTCCTTGGCCAGCACCTCGCCGAACCGGCGGACCGACGACTTGACCGCGTCGTAGGTGAGGTTGACGAAGTAGGCCTCGCCGTCCTCCCCGTCGGTCACCTCGACCACGAGCCCGTCGTCGGAGCGCAGGACGAGGGGCATCAACCGGTGCAGCGCGACGAGGTGCGACTCGAGGCCGTTGCGCCACATGCGGAGCTGCCGGTCGAGGTCGTGCTCCCAGAACTTCCCCCACTCGACGAGGTTCTCGCCGCCCCAGACGTCGTTGACGAAGACGTCGAGCCGGTCGATCCGCGCCGCGAAAGCGTCCACTTCGGACGGAACGGTGAAGTCGCAGCGGATGGCGATCCCCTTGCCACCGGCGGCGTCCACCAGCTCCGCGGTCTCCTCGATGGTCTCCGACCGCCCGATCTCGGACCGCTGCGACCGGGTGGTCCGCCCGCCGACGAACACCGTCGCGCCGGCCGCGCCCAGCTCCACCGCGATCGCCCGGCCGGCGCCGCGCGTGGCGCCGGTGACGACGGCGACCTTCCCGCTCAGGTCCGGCTCACTTCTTGGTGACACGACGAACTCCCCTTCCCTCGCGCCACGACAGGACGACCATGCCGTCCCCTTCCACGGTGAGCGACACGACCTCGCTGACGTCGAAACGGAAGAGGTCCAGCTCACCGCCTTCCGGCATCCAGCCGGTGCGGTCGTACAGGTCCTTCAGGTAGTCCTCCTTGTCGGTCCAGAACTCGGCCGTCCCACTGATCTTCGCGTCGCCGCTCGTGGTCATCGAGGCCACGGTGGTGTTGCAGTGCAACGAGAACCTCGGGTCGCGGCGCAGGTCGCGCGACTTCAGCGAGTCGAGCATCATGCCGGCCCACAGCTGACCGCGCGCGAAGTCCGGTTCCACACCGCTGATCCGCGGTGCGCCGTCCTTGCGCAGCGTCGCGATCAACGCGTGCCGGTCAGCGGCGAACCGGCCCTCCACGAACGCGGCCAGCTCCGGCTGCTCGGCCGCGAACTCCGCCCAGGTTGCCATTCAGCGCATCCCCCTCAACACCAGGTCGATGTCTTCCTCCATACGTGCCGACAGCTCTCCGCGCGGCCGCACCGACCAGTCCATCGCGGTCCCGTACACCAGCGCGGCGAGCACGCGCGCCGCGGTCGGCGGCAGGTCCTCGGCCGCGCACAGGACCTCCAGCTCGGCCTCCATCCCGGCGTAGTGCCTGGCCAGCAACGCCCGCAGCTCCGGGTCGATCAGGTCGACCCCCAGCTGCGCCAGGTTGTTCGTCGCCACCACCGGGTCGGCCAGGCGGTCGAACCACGTCAGCAGCGCCGCGCGGACGCTGCCCGCCGCCCGCATCCGGCTGACGACCTCCTCGGTGCCGGCTCGGGTGAGCGCCTGGAGCAGACCGCTCTTCGACCCGAACCGCTTCGCCACCGCGCCGACGGACACCCCGGCCTCCGCGGCGACGTCGGCCACCGTGAACTCGGGCCCACGCCGGTCGATGACCGTCGCGACCGCGGTCAGGATGCGTTCGTCGGAGATCGTGCGAGGCCGTGCCACACCGTTAGTGAATCACAATTCACTAACCTTCGCATAGGGTGGCTCCACGTGAACTGGAGACCGCGCCTGGTCGCGCTGGACATCGACGGCACCCTCACCGGGGTCGGCTCGAACGATGTCTCACCCGCTGTCCGGGCGGCCGTCACCCGAGCCGCCGGCCACGGCACGCACATCGTGCTGTGCACCGGACGCAGCCTCATCGGCACCACCCCGGTCGCACCGCAGCTGCCGGTCTCGCTCGCGCTGTGCTCGAACGGCGCGGTGTGGTGGGATCCGGAGACCCGCGAGGTCACCCGCCGCACGACCTTCGAGCCCGGCCCGACGGTCAAGACCCTCCAGGCCCTGCTGCCGAACTCGGTGTTCGCGGTCGAGCGGACCGGCGTCGGCAACCTCTCGCTCGGCCGCTTCCTGCCCCACGACCTGTGGGGCGAGACGACCGAGGCGACGTTCGACGAACTCGCCGCCACCCCGACCCCGCGACTGGTGATGCGCTGGCTCGACCACACCCCGGCGGAGCTGGCGTTCGCGGTGCGGGAGCTGGAACTGCCCGGTGTCTCGTGGCACGTCGACCACACCGAGGCCTGGCTCACCGTCGTGCCCGCGGGCGTCACGAAGGGCTGGGCGTTGGAGGAGCTGCGCGTCTCGCTGGGAATCGGCGCCCAGGACACGCTGGCGATCGGCGACGGGTCCAACGACGTCGAGATGCTGCGGTGGGCGGCGCGGGGGATCGCGATGGGGCAGGCACCGGCGGTCGTGCAGGCGGCGGCCGACGAGGTGACCGGCACCGTCCTGGAGGACGGTGCCGCGCAGGCGTTGGACCGGATCTTCCCGGCCTAGTACCGCTAGTCCGCCACGTTCGTCTTGGCGATGACCTTGCCGACCTTGACCCGGACGACCATCTCGCCGGGCACGCCGTTGCGCTCGGCGTAGACGTCGGCCTGGTCGGCGCCCATGTAGCGGGCGGCGGTGCGGCCGGCCCAGTACCTGAGCTGCTCGGGGTCCTCGTCGACCACCGCCGTGCCGGTGATCGTCACGAAGTGGAACGGCGGTGTCTCGTCGTCGAAGCACAGGGCCACCCGGCCGTCGCGCAGGATCGACCTGCCCTTGACGGTGTCGCGCGAGGTCAGGAAGACGACGTCGGGGCCGTCGAGGTCCACCCACACCGGTGCGACGTGCGGTGAACCGTCCTTGCGGGTGACGGCCAGTTTGCCGGTGCGGGCGGGCGTGGCCAGCACGAACTCGCGCCACCAGCCTTCGGGAGCTTCCGTGTATCCCATGTGGCTCATTCAACTACGACCGAGGTAGCGGCACCGGGCGACGGAAGTTGACGCCGATCGCAGACTCCAGGGCGATGTGCCGGACCCCCTCGGAGCAGGAGAGTTGTCCCCGTCAGCGAGAGGGGAAAGCTCATGATCGAGGCAATCGGCCTCACCAAGAGATACGGCAGGACGGTCGCGGTCGACGACCTGTCGTTCACCGTCCAGCCTGGACGGGTGACCGGGTTCCTCGGTCCGAACGGCGCCGGCAAGTCCACGACGATGCGGATGATGCTGGGGCTCGACCGTCCGACGGCAGGCCGCGTGCTGATCGACGGGAAGCCCTACGCCGAGCTCCACCGTCCATTGCGGACGGTCGGCGCGCTCCTCGACGCCAAGTGGGTGCACCCCAACCGCTCCGCCCGCGCTCACCTGCGCTGGCTCGCCAAGTCCAACGGCCTGCCCGCCAAGCGCGTGGACGAGGTGCTCGACGCCGTCGGCCTGACTCAGGTCGCCGGGAAGAACGCCGGCGGGTTCTCGCTCGGCATGTCGCAGCGGCTGGGGATCGCCGCGGCACTGCTGGGCGACCCGAAGGTGCTGCTGTTCGACGAGCCGGTCAACGGCCTCGACCCCGAGGGCATCGTCTGGATCCGCACGTTCATGCAGAACCTCGCCGCCGAGGGCCGCACGGTCCTGGTGTCGAGCCACCTGCTGTCCGAGATGGCCCTGACGGCCAGCGAGCTCGTGGTGATCGGCCGGGGGAAGCTGATCTCGCAGAGCACCACCTCGGAGTTCATCGACCGCTCAACGGGTAACACCGTTCTCGTGCGCAGTCCCCAGTTGGCCAAGCTCGGCCCGCTGCTCGTCGACAAGGGCTTCACCGTCCACGACGGCGCGGACGGCGCGTTGACCGTGTCCGGCGCCACCAGCGACCAGATCGGTGACGTCGCCGCGGCCAACGGGGTCGTCCTGCACGAGCTCAGCCCGCAGCGCGGCTCGCTCGAAGAGGCGTTCATGCAGCTGACCGGCGATGCTGTCGAGTACCACGCAGAGATCGGGAAGTGAGTCTGATGACCCTGTTGGCAGTTGAGAGAATCAAGCTCTTCTCGACCCGCTCGCCGTACTGGTGCAGCGCGCTCGCACTGGTCCTGGGCGTCGGCCTCACCGCGATCATCGCGGCCTCGACCGACGACGGCCAGCTGTCCATCGGCGTCACCCAGTTCGGCAGCAGCCAGCTCGCGCTGTCCGTCGTGCTCGTCATGGCGGCCCTCGCGGTCACCACCGAGTACCGCTTCAGCACGATCCGCGCCACGTTCCTCGCGGTGCCGAACCGGACGTCCGCGCTGGTCGCCAAGACCGTCGTGGTCGCGTTCATCGCCGGTGTGCTGGGCGAGATCATCGCGTTCGGCTCGTGGGGCGTCGCGAAGCTGCTCTCGCCGGCCTCCGACCTCGCGATCAACACCGGTGGCGAGTGGCGGCACGTGGCGGGCATCGGCCTGCTCTACGGCATCGGCGCGGTCCTCGCGATCGCGGTCGGCATCCTGGTCCGCCAGACCGCGGGCGCCGTGGCGATCCTGCTGGTGTGGAACATGCTGCTCGAAGGCCTGATCGGAATCATCCCCAAGGTCGGCACCAAGATCCAGGCGTGGCTGCCCTTCCAGAACGCCAACAACTTCCTCGCCCTGCCCGCGGGCAGCGACCCCGGCGAGGGGATGGCGGCGGGCATCGACTTCAAGCTGAGCCAGTGGGGGTCGCTGGCCTACTTCGCCGGCATCGCGGTGGCGCTGCTGGTGGTCGCACTGATCGTCGCGAAGCGGCGGGACGCGTGACCTGTTCCGAATAAAGGGGGAGCGGGACGCAGGTCATCCTTCGGGGGGATGACCTGCGTCCCGGTCGGTTCTTCTGAGCGAACGGGAGCAGAGGCCATGATCGAAGCAGTGCGGTTGCGCAAGCACTACGGCCGGACCAAGGCCGTCGACGACCTGTCGTTCACCGTCCGGCCCGGCCGCGTGACCGGGTTCCTCGGTCCCAACGGCGCCGGCAAGTCCACGACCATGCGGATGATCCTCGGCCTCGACACCCCCACCGGGGGCGACGTCAAGATCGACGGGAAGCACTACACCGAGTTCAAGGAGCCGCTGCGCAAGGTCGGCGCGCTGCTCGACGCGAAGTGGGTGCACCCCAACCGTTCGGCGCGCGCCCACCTCAAGTGGCTCGCGGTCTCCAACAAGATCCCCGCCAGCCGCGTCGCGGAGGTGCTGGAGATCGTCGGCCTGAGCGAGGTCGCGCACAAGAACGCCGGTGGCTTCTCGCTCGGCATGTCGCAGCGGCTCGGCATCGCGGGCGCGCTGCTCGGCGACCCCGAGGTGCTGCTGTTCGACGAACCGGTCAACGGCCTCGACCCCGAGGGGATCGTCTGGATCCGGCAGTTCATGCACCGGCTCGCGGGCGAGGGCCGCACGGTGTTCGTGTCGAGCCACCTGCTCTCGGAGATGGCGCAGACCGCGCAGGACCTCATCGTGATCGGCAAGGGGCAGCTGATCTCGCAGACCACCACCGAGCAGTTCATCAGCGACGCCACCAAGGACCACGTCCGGGTGCGGTCACCGCACGCCGTCAAGCTGCGCGAGATCCTCGCCGCCGACGCGACGATCACCGAGGACGCGGTGGACGGGGCCCTCGTGGTGCACGGCATCCCGGCGGAGCAGATCGGGGAGATCGCGGCGGAGCACCAGATCGTGCTGCACGAGCTCAGCCCTCAGCGCGGGTCGCTGGAGGAGGCCTTCATGCAGCTCACCAAGGAGTCGGTGGAGTATCACGCGCACTGACGGGCTCGGGGCGCCTGGACCTGATGGCGGGCAGGGCGATCAGCAGTCCGGTCATCAGCGCGGTGCCACCGGCGACGGCGGCGACGAACGGCAGCCGGTCCTCGATCGGCTCGGCCGGCTGCGCGGGACGGCTCGCGGCGAGCGTGGGAGCGGTCTGCGCGGTCGAGGGCGCCGGGGGCGGCAGCAACGGGTTGCGCTCCACCGGCGGAAGCTGCGCGGTGAGCGCGCCCACCGGGTTGACCATGCCGAACCCGGTCGTGTCGTCACGGCCGGGCTCCGCCAGGTCCTTCGCGGTCTTGACCAGCGCGTTGACCACGTCCTTGGCGGGCATCGCCGGGTGCTTCGCGCGCACCAGCGCGGCCACTCCCGCGACGATCGCCGACGCCGCGCTCGTGCCGTCCATCTCGGCGTACCCGCTCGCGTAGACGCTCACCGGCGCGGTGGTGACGATGCCCTCCGCCGGCGCCGCGAGCACCGTGTCCGCGCCGACGTTGGACGACTTCCACGGCTTGCCCTCGCGGTTCGTTCCCGTGACCGCGACCACGCCGCGGATGTTGGCGGGCGCGGAGACCTCCTCGCCCTCGTTGCCCGTGGCGGCGACGAGGACGACGTCCTTCTCGATCGCGTAGTTCACGGCCCTGACCAGGCTGGGCGTCATCGAGCTGGAGAAGCCCAGCGACATGTTGACGACCTTGGCACCGTGGTCGGCCGCCCACCTGATGCTCTCCGCGACCACGTCGAGCGTGAACTGCTCCTGCTCGGAGCTCGCGATCGGCAGGATCTTGGCGCCGGGCGCGATGCCCAGCGCGCCGCCGTTGCGCCCGGTCGCCGCGATGATCCCGGCCATCCCGGTGCCGTGGCCGTCGGTGTCCGTCGTGCCGTCGGTGCCCTTGGAGCTGCCGAAACCCGTGCCGGGGAGGACCCGTCCGGCGAGGTCGGGGTGCCGCGCGTCGACCCCGGAGTCGATCACCGCGACGATCACGCCGTCCCCGCGCGCCCGGGCCTGCGCGGAGTGGACGTCGAGCGCGTCGAGGTGCCACTCCTGCTCCTCGATCGTCTGCGCGGCGAGCAGCAACGGCAGCGCGACGGCGAGCGCGGGCAGCAAAGGCACGCTCCCTACATCGTTTTTCCACGTCACAGCGCAACGTGCCCGGTGTCACAAGTTGAGTAAGAGGGCTGTTAACAAGCCGTGAAAAAGGGCAAATTGGACATCCATGGCGTTTGACTTCGCGTTCAATTGGGTTATCCCGGTGCCGGAGGTGGCCAGTGGTCCGTGTCGAAGCAATGCTCGGCCTCGAGTGGGCGGACGCCCTCGAAGCCCCCAACTCCGCCGTGCTGGTGAACACGCCGGCGGAAGCTCGTCGCTCCTGGGTGAACCACGCCCACGAGAGCGAGGTGCTCGAGATGTACCGCGCGGTGCGCTCCGTGGAGGACGCCCCCGCGCCCTGGTGGCTGCGCGCGCTCGACCGCGGCCGGCTGCGCTCGCGCGCCGAAGGTCATGCCGTCGAGGACGCGGTGACCGACCTGCTGTCGTCCCGCCCCGGCTGGGTCTTCGTGCCGTGGGCCGACTTCGGCGAGACGGGCTACTGGGAGTTCGTGCCCTCCGAAAGCGGTGTCTACGGGCCCGCCACCCCCACGACCGTGCAGTTCACCGACTCGCACCGCGGCTGGATCCACCTCGTCCCGGCGCACCGCGGGCCCGGCGACCCCCAGCCCATCGACTTCACGGTCGCTGACCTGCGTGCTCAGATCGAGGACATCGAACTCATTGCGTAGGCTGTCCGGTCGTGACCAGGCCTGAGTTCCCCCGTTCCATCGTCAGCTTCGTGCAGCGCGGCGAGCGCATGACCGTGGGGCAGGAGCGCGCCTGGGACACGTACTGGGAGAAGATGGGCAACGACGTGAAGTCGTTGCCCGAGGGCCCGCTGGACTTCTCGTCGTGGTTCGGCCGCTCCGCCCCGGTGCTACTGGAGATCGGCTCCGGCATGGGCGAGACCACCTCGCAGCTCGTCGCCGCCGCCCCCGAGCTGAACTACGTGGCCGTCGAGGTCTACAAGCCCGGCCTCGCCCAGCTCCTGCTGCGCGCCGAGCACCTCGGCGGCCTGGACAACCTGCGCGTGCTGCGCGGTGACGCCGTCGACCTGTTGACCGGCCACATCGCGCCCGCGTCGTTGCACGGCGTGCGGATCTTCTTCCCGGACCCGTGGCCGAAGAAGAAGCACCACAAGCGCCGGCTCGTGCAGCCGGAGTTCGTGTCGCTGGTCGCCTCGCGCCTGGAGCCCGGTGGCGTGCTGCACCTCGCGACGGACTGGGAGCACTACGCCGAGCAGATGCTCGAGGTGTGCTCGGGCGAGCGGCTGCTGACCAACATGTATGACGGGTGGGCGCCGCGACCGGACTGGCGGCCCGTCACGAAGTTCGAGCAGCGCGCCGTGAACGAGGGCCGCGTCTCGCACGACCTGATGTTCAAGCGGAACGACCTCACCTGATCGAGGTCTCAAGCGGGGACCACCGCCACTGCGGGTCTGGCTTTCACTCGTTGGAGTGGCAGGTGTTGATCACCCGAAATGCCCCGAGTGGCAGTGACGCGTGAGGCCGCTCCGGCCTTAGGTTTCCGCTCCGTGACCCCCGACGTCCTCCCCGTCGCGGAGGAGTTCGTCCGCATGTTCCACGCGGCGCACTCCGACGCAGGCTCGCTGTCCGCCCGCATCGCCCACGTGCGCGCCGAGATCGCCGAGACCGGAACCTACCGCCACACCACCGACGAGCTCGCGTACGGCGCGCGGATCGCGTTGCGGGACTCCGGCTGGTGCACCTCGGGTGTGCCGTGGCGCCGGCTGAAGGTCCGCGACCTGCGCGGCTACCGCAACGCCGCCGCCGTCGCGGGCGAGTGCGTGGAGCACCTGCGGCTCGCGACCAACGGCGGTGAGATCCGGCCGCTCGTCACGGTGTTCGCGCCGGACGCGCCGGGGTCACCCGGCCCGGTGATCTGGAACGAGCAGCTGATCCGGTACGCCGGGTACGCCGACGGGACGGGGGACCGCCGGTACGCCCAGTTCACCGAGACGATGCAGGGCATGGGGTGGCGGCCGCCGGCGCGGCGGTCGCGCTTCGACCTGCTGCCGCTGGTGGTGGAGACGCAGCACGAGGGACCGCGGCTGTTCACGCTGCCGCCCGAGATCGTGCACGAGGTCCCGCTGGAGCACCCGGACCTGCCGTGGTTCGGTGAGATGGGCCTGCGCTGGCACGCGGTCCCGGTCATCTCGAACATGCGGCTGTCGATCGGTGGCGTCAACTACCCGGCCGCGCCGTTCAACTCGTGGTTCGTCGGCGCCGAGATCGGCACGCGGTCACTGGCCGAGGAAGGTGCCTACGGCGTGGCGCGCGAGGTCGCCGAAGCGCTGGGGCTGGACACCTCGTCCGAACGCACGCTGTGGCGCGACTTCGCCACCGTTCACCTGAACGCGGCAGTGCTGCACTCGTTCGACAAGGCGGCCGTCACCATCACGGACCACCACGCGGAGGCGCTGCACCGCCTCGCGTGGCTGCGCTCCCGGCAACGCCCGTCACCGGCGCGTCCGGCGTTCCGGCTCGACACCGCCGCCGCCGCGCGGGCGCGGACCGGTGCTCCGGCGCGCTTCACCGCCGCGGTGGACGAGACCCGGCCGCAGCCGACGAGCAGGCTGGCGGAGCTGCTCCGCCAGCAACACGCCCTGACCAGCGCCTGACTTCCCCATCACACGCTGGCCCGAGGTTCCGGAACTACCTCTGAGAGTCGATCATCACGCCCGACAGGGCCATCAGCGCCAGGACCAGCAGGCCGACCACAGCGGCGGCCCAAGTGAACACAACTGACAACATGGCGTCCTCCGTTTCCCGACTTCCGCTCCTCCAGAGTCCGTGACCGGCGCGTGATCCGGCATCCGCCGGGAGGGTATTTCCGCAGGTCGCCCTCTCAGCCTTCCGGCTGATGCCGGGTTATCCCCGAGTCGGACGCGCCGTGGGCCTTCCGGCTCTACTGTTGCCCGCGTGGAGAGCACGGACTTGGACTGGCGGCTGCTCGCCAAGCGCCAGTGGCCGCTGGCGCTCTCGCTCGCCGGGATCGTCGTGGCGGAGGCCGGGTCGATCGACACCGCGTCCGGCTGGTGGCAGGTCCCCGGGGTGCTGGTCATCTGCGTGATCGCGGTGCTGGCACCGCGCCGGCCGTTCGACGCGGCGCTCGCGGTGGCGTTCTCGATCGCCTGCGTGGCCGGTTACCTGCGCTTCCTCGGCGTGGCGTTCGAGCCGCACTTCTTCATCAGCGGTGCCAACATCTCGACCACCGGCGCCGCGATGGCGACCATCGCGGTCCTCGTGCGGGAGTCCTCGCGCTGGCGAGCGGTGATCGGCACGCTGCTGGTGGTGGGGGCGATGATCGCCGCGGAGGTCCTCGGGTGGCCGGTCGTCTCGGCCGTCGAGTACCGCGACTGGGAACCTGATCCCTCGTCGTACCTCTTCGGCGCGTGCATCATGCTCGTGCTGGCCGTCGGCACCGGCCTGTACTTCCGCGCCCGTGACGCCGAACGCGCGTCTCAGCTCGCGGCATCCGTCGCGGCGGCGCAGAACGCCGAGCGGATGGCGTTGGCGCGCGAACTGCACGACGTGGTGGCGCATTACGTGACGGCGATCGTCGTGCACGCGCAGGCCGGTCAGATGAACCGCGACGCGGACGTGCTGCCGGTCATCGCCGCTTCGGGCAACGAGGCGCTCACGGCGATGCGGCGTCTGGTCGGCACCATGCGGGACGGGGACTCCGCCGGTCCGGCCGCTTCCTCGTCGTTGATGGACGACGTGCGGTCACTGGCGGCGGAGTCCGGGCTGCCGGTGCGGCTGTCGTTCGACCTGCGGGACGCGGTGCCGCAGGAACTGGCCCGCTCGGTGCTACGGCTGGTGCAGGAATCGCTGACCAACACCCGGAAGCACGCGCTGTCGGTGTCCTCTGTGGACTTGGAACTGTCCTCGGGCGACGGTTTGCTGCGCTTGGTCGTGCTCGACGACGGCGTGGCCTCGGGTGTCCCCGTCGGCGGCTCCGGGGGCTACGGGCTCGTGGGCATGCGCGAGCGCGTGGAACTGCTGGGCGGAACGTTCTCCGCCGGCCGGCGCGAACCGACCGGGTGGACGGTCCGCGCCGAGCTGCCGATCGCCTAGAGCTCGTCGCGGATGACGTCGAACTCCTGCGTCATCTCGACATCGCTGAACTGGTCGTCGTTCTGGGGGTCGATGTCGGCCACTGCTGCCTCCGCGTGATCACGCCCGTACCGTGGGCTGTGATCATGCCAACTCAGCGCCGGGTCGGCGGCTTGGGGGTCGCGGGCTTCTGCGCGCGCCGGAAGTCTCCACTGGACGTGCACGGCTTCTTCGACATGATCAAGTGACGTCCTTGCTCTCGTCGTGGTTGCCCGGAAAGCACAAAGGGCCCATCGAGGCGTGCACGACGGGCCCCTTGGTTGGGGAGGAGTTTTAGGCCGGGGCGGACCCTGGGGGTCGGCCCGCGCCCGACGGAGCCAGGATGCCCACCCGCCGCCGACCTATGCATGAATGTGACTGGCGTCACAATGGCAGGATTCTCCGCATGTCACTCCGCCTGCACGCCCCGGTTGTCCTGCCCTGCGACCCGACCTGCTCCGTGCTGCGAGACGCGGTCGTGGACGTCGTCGACGGCCGGATCACCTACGTGGGTGAGGCCGCCTCGGCACCCGCTTTCGACGGCGAGGTGCGCTCGCTGTCCGGGATCCTGCTGCCCGGCCTCGTCAACACGCACGCCCACAGCCCGATGACGGTGCTGCGCGGCCTGGGCTCGGACCTGCCGCTGCTGCGGTGGCTGCAGGAGCACATGTGGCCGAACGAGGCACGGATGACCGCGGCCGACATCGGCACGGGCATGCTGCTGGGCGCCGTCGAGATGCTGCGGCACGGCGTCACCACGTCCGCCGAGATGTACTTCCACGGCCCCGAGCTGGTGTCCTCGGTGCTCGCGGCCGGTTCGCGGGTCGTCTTCGGCGGCGCGATCCTCGACGTGCCGGGGATGTCGTGGCGGTCCCAGACCGATGAGATCTCGTCCTGGATCGACGCCGACGGCCTGGTGTCCGGCCCCGGCGGACGCGTCGAGCTGGCGTACGGGCCGCACTCCGCCTACACGCTCTCCCCCGCCCAGCTCACCGAGATCGCCGCCGAGGCGCGGGAGCGCGGCGCGCTGCTGATGGTGCACGTCGCCGAGTCGCCGTTCGAGGACGAGGCCCAGCGCGCCGAGCACGGGTCGGTGCCCGCGTTGCTGAAGGCCGCGGACGTGCTGGGCGGGCGGGTGCTGTCCGCGCACTCGGTCCACCTGTCCGACGACGACATCGCCCTGTACGCGTCGTTCGGCGTCGGCGTGGCGCACTGCCCCGGGTCGAACATGAAGCTCGCCTCGGGCATCGCACGGGTGCCGGAGATGCTGGCCGCCGGGATCGCGGTGGGGCTGGGCACGGACGGGCCCGCCTCCAACGACGACCTCGACCTCTTCGAGGAGGCCAGGCTGGCCGGTCTGCTCGCGCGGGTGTCCACGATGGACGCCACGGTGCTCGGCGCGGCTCAGGCGCTGCTGATGGCCACGCGGGGCGGGGCAGCGGCCCTGGGACGCGACGACATCGGGGCGCTGGAGGCCGGGCGCTGGGCGGACGTCGTGCACGTCGACGTCGACGACCCCGCGTTCGCCACCGGGGTGGACGCGCCGGACTCGCAGCTGCTGGCGAACCTGGTGTGGGCTTCCGGGGCCCGCCGGGTCACCGACGTGTGGGTGGCCGGCGACCACGTCGTCGCCGGTGGGGAGTCCACCAGGGTGGACCGGCGGGAGGCGCAGGCGGGCGTCACGGCCGTGGCTGCGCGGCTGCGCAGCGCATGAGGGCTGATGGCGTCTGCATCGGGCTGGCGTTGCACAGGCCGTGGCGCCGCACAGCACGATGGCGGTACACAGAGCCGTAGCAGCGCAAAAGGGCGATGGCGGCACGCAGCAGCAGGGTGCGCGCCGGGTTCCCCCAGTTTCAATTTTACCGTCCGTCAGCACCTGGCCACAGGCTGTTGATCAGCCTGTGGACAACTCACCTGGGCTGTGGACGGACGACGATCTCGGTGATGTGCGCGTCCGGTGTCGCCAGCACCGCCGACACCACCGCGCGCGCCACCGAGGCGGGGTCGAGGTACCGCGTGGCGTCGTACTCGCCGCCCTCCTGGCGCCGCACCTCGCGCTGCATCGGCGTGTCCGTCCGCCCCGGGAACACCGAGGTCACCCGCAGCGACGGCTCGTCGGCGCGCAGGGCATCGGCGTAGGCCCGCAGCGCGAACTTCGACGCCGCGTACGCGCCCCAGCCCGGGTTGACGCGCAGGCCGGCGCCCGAGTTGAGCAGGACGACCTGGCCGGAGGCCGCGCGGAGCTGCGGGAGCAGGAGGCGGGTCAGCTCGGCGACCGCCACGACGTTCAGCTCGAACGTCCGGCGCCAGACGTCGGCCGAGGCCTCGCCGACCGGACCGAGCAGGGCCACGCCGGCGCTGTGCACGACCACGTCCAGGCGGGGGATGTGGGTCGTGTCGGCCGAGGCGAGGTTGGTCAGGTCGAAGGCCCAGGGCTGCGCGCCCGGCAGCTCGGCTGCCAGCAGGGACAGGGAGGTCTCGTCGCGGCCGCCTAGCAGGAGGTCGTGCGTCGGGGCCAGACTCCTGGCGATGGCCGAGCCGATTCCGCTGGATGCCCCGGTGACCAGGGCGACCGGACGATCACTCATGGGGGAACTCTAACCGTGCCCAAGAAGCTGGTCCTGCCGTACTTGTGCCTGCTGTACTTCATCAACTACCTGGACCGGGTCAACATCGGGTTCGCCGGGCCGAACGGGATGTCGGAGGAGCTCCGGCTGTCGGCGACGGTCTTCGGGTTCGCGTCCGGGGTGTTCTTCATCGGCTACCTGCTGCTCGAGGTGCCCAGCAACCTCGCGCTGCACCGGTTCGGAGCGCGCAGGTGGATCGCCCGGATCATGGTGAGCTGGGGGATCGTCGCCACGGCCATGGCCTTCGTGCCCAACGGGACCGTGCTGATCGTGCTGCGGTTCCTGCTGGGCGTGGCGGAGGCCGGTTTCTTCCCCGGGATCATCCTGTACCTGACGTACTGGTACCCGCAGAAGGACCGGGCCAGGATCGTCGCGCTGTTCATGGTGGCGGTGCCGATCTCGACCGCGCTCGGGGCCACGTTCAGCGGGCTGCTGATCCAGTGGACGGACTGGCGCACGATGTTCCTCGTCGAAGGGTTGCCGGCGATCGCGCTGGCGTTCGTCACGTGGTTCTGGCTGCCGGACAAGCCGGCGGAAGCCGTCGAGCAGCCGCGCGAGGAGCACTGGCCGCTCAGGAAGGCGCTGACGCACCCGCGGATCCTCGCGCTGAGCTTCGTCTACTTCGGAATCGTGTACGGGCTCTACACGCTGGGGTTCTTCCTGCCGACGATCATCAAGGGCCTGGCGCCGCAGGCCGGTGCCGTCGAACGCGGGCTGATCAACGCGATCCCGTACGTCCTCGGCGCGGTCGCCATGGTCCTGTGGGCCAGGCACGGTGACCGCACCGGGGAGCGGAAGTGGCACGTCGCCGCGCCGATGCTGCTCGGCGGGGCGGCCATCCCGGTCGCGCTGCACCTCGACCACCCGGTCGCGGCGATGGTGGCCGTCTCGGTCTGCGCCATCGGGGTCTGCGCCGCGCTGCCCACGTTCTGGGCGCTTCCCACGAGCTTCCTGGGCGGCACGGCGGCGGCGGGCGGGATCGCGTTGATCAACTCACTGGGCAACGTGAGCGGGTTCGCCGCGCCCTACGTCACCGGCTGGCTCCAGGACCTCACCGGGACCCAGAAGACGGGCCTCTGGGTCGTCGGCGTCACGATGGTCAGCGCGGCCGTGGTCGCCCTGGTTCAGAGGGCGGGCGCGGAGAAGGTGTAGAGGGCCTCGTAGCGGACGGACGTCTGGGCGCCCTCCTGGCACCCGCCGGCCGGTGCGACGCCGCCCTTGGTGGCGAGGCGCTGGACGTAGGTGACGCCGGCGAACACGCCCTCGCCCCTGGTGGACTTGGCCTTCAGCAGCAGCTCGGGAACCGCTCCCGCGACGTCGTTGCGGGCGCCGTCGACCGGGGCGGCCTCGACGGCGCTGCCGTCGAGCGTGGAGACCCAGATCGGACCGCGCGAGTGCAGGCCGACGGCCCTGCCGAGCCGGTCCGACAGGGTGGCGGCGGGCTCGAGCCCCTTCCAGGCCCCCGCGGCGCAGGTGTAGGTCTGCACGCCCTTGGCCTGGAGCTTGGCGACGACCTTGTGGCCGGCCGGGACCTGCACGGCGGGCGCGACCTGGGCATCACCGCCGTTCATCACCGCGGGCGTCGGCGCGGCCGTGGAACCCGCCGCTCCGGCGGCGAGGCCGAGCAAAGCCGTTGCGACGAGCACGAGACCAGCACGCTTCATCATCACTTGCTCCTAAGTGGACAGACAGTGCGACGTGTCTCGGCTGTCCGCGGTGCAGCCACCTGGGCATACGGCGTGGTCGCGCGGCCGGTTCAAACGACCTCGCCAAGTGAGATGACGGGTGCTGTGCGTGAGGCCAGGCGGAAGAGGCGCAGCCGCCCGTTCGAGAACGGGCGGCTGCACCGGGTTCATCCCCGCCGGGGGCGTCTGCGCTCAGGTCAGCCGCAGATGCGGCGGCGGTCCTTGCGCCACACCACGGCGACGGACGGGCGCGGCTGCGAGGTGCCACCGTCCGGCCAGTGCGACGCCGGGTTGCTCGCCGACGCGCCGTCGATCTCACCGGGGTGCTGCACGGACACCAGGACGAAGTCGTCGGTGATGACCGGGCCGCAGGTCTCCGCACCGAGCGGCACGGTGAGGAACTGCTTCACCTGGCCGCGCCGCTTGCCCTCGACCGGCACCGCGAAGAGGCCGTCGTTGGACTTGAGCGCGTTGCCGTCGGTCGAGATCCACAGGTTGCCCTGCGAGTCGAACGCGACGTTGTCCGGGCAGGAGATCGGGCTCACCTGCGTCTTGTCGAACCCGCCGAAGTAGGTGCCGGGGTCGTTGGGGTCACCGCAGACCAGCAGCAGCTTCCACGAAAACGTGGTCGCCGTGTTGTCGCCGCGGCGCTCCTCCAGCTCCAGCACGTGGCCGTGCTTGTTGCCCAGCCGCGGCGCGACCTCGGTGGCGCCTTCCTTGCCCGCCTTGCCGCGGTCGGTGTTGTTGGTGAGCGCGGCGTAGACGCGGCGGTTCTTCAGCGACGGCTCGACGTCCTCGGGACGGTCCATCTTCGTGGCGCCCACCTTGTCGGCGGCCAGGCGCGTGAAGATGTACACCTCCTCGGCGGTGAAGCCCTCGACGAACGACTTGTCGTTGTGCGCCAGCGGGATCCACTCACCCGAACCGTCGAACTCGCCGTCGGAGGGCAGCTTGCCGGTGCCGTCGATCTCCGCGGCCGGGCTGTCACCGGTGAACTTGGCGACGTAGAGCGTGCCCGAGTCGAGCAGGCGCTTGTTGTGCTCGCGGGCGCGCTTCGAGTCGCCCTTCTGGTACGTGCCGTCGGTGACGAACTTGTACATGTAGTCGAAGCGCTCGTCGTCACCCATGTACGCGACGACGCGGCCGTCCCGCGCGACGATGACGTTCGCGCCCTCGTGCTTGAAGCGGCCGAGCGCGGTGTGCTTCACCGGCGTCGAGGTCGGGTCGAGCGGGTCGACCTCGACGATCCAGCCGAAGCGGTTGGCCTCGTTCGGCTCCTGCGCGAGGTCGAAGCGCTTGTCGAACCGCTCCCACTTGCGGGTGGTGGCACCGCCGGACATGCCGTACCGGGCCAGGCGCGCCTTCGTCGTGGCGTCCGCGACCTGGTTGGCGTTGGCGAAGTACTGGTTGAAGTTCTCCTCGCCGGACAGGATCGTGCCCCACGGCGTGACGCCGCCCGCGCAGTTGTTCTGCGTGCCCAGCACGACCTTGCCGGACGGGTCCGCGGAGGTCCTGAGGTGCTTCGAGCCGGCGGCCGGGCCGCGCACCTCGAACTTCGTGGTCATCGTGATGCGGCGGTTGTACTTGCGGCGGTCCTTGGACGGCACCAGCTTGCCGGTGCGGTGGTCGCGCTCGACCTGGACGACCGACAGGCCGTGCGCGGCCCACGCGATCTTGACCTGCTCCTCGGTGGGGTTGTTCGCGTCCCAGTCGGAGAACATGAACTCTTCGGACGTGTACTCGTGGTTGCTCACCATGAGCCAGCGGTCCCAGCCCGGCAACGGCACGAGACCGCAGAAGTCGTTGTTGAAACCGAACTGCTTCGCCTGGGCGGCGGCGGTCTGGTTGCCGAAGTCGAACTTCGGCGCGTCGGGCAGCACCGGGTCGCCCCAGCGGATGACGACGTCGGACTGGTAGCCCTTCGGCACCACGAGCTCGTCGAGGGTGTTGGGCTGCACCGGCTCGAAGTTCAGCCCGTCGCGGTCACGGCCGAGCCGCAGGTCCAGGTCGGCGTCGAGGTCGGCCTCCGCGTGCGCCGGAGCGGCGGCGGCCGCACCGGAGAAGGCGAGCGCACCGGCGCCGGCCGCGGCGACCACGGCTCCCGCCTTGAGCATGCCGCGGCGGCTCACGACCTCCTTGACGACGTCGCCGAAGTAGGCGTTGGCCGAGGTGTTGGGAGCGTCGTGCGAACACGCGTTGCCGCAGCGGTACTGGCAGGTGACGGCCTGACGCCCGAGCGGGTGGTTCGTCGGGAGCAGGGGCAGCAGGCGGCGGCCCCGATCGGTGGGTGAGGACACGCAGGCCTCCGAGATCGGTCAGTGTGGGAACTGGCCGAACCTAAGAGCCCAACGAGTTCGCCTGCCGTCCAGCAGGTGAACGGCAGGCGAACTCGTACTACTCCCCAACGATCGCGGCACGCTGGGTGATCAACCGATCTCACCCAGCTGACGACGACCCTCGCGCCACACCGCGACGACCGACGGGCGCGGTCGCGAGGTGCCCCGGTCCGGCCAGTTCGAGACCGGCTTGTCGGCGCTCGCGCCGTCCACCTCGCCGGGGTGCTGGACGCACACGGTGACCACCCGTTCGCCGATGATCGGACCGCACGTCTCACCACCGCGCGGCACCGTGAGGAACAGCTTGAGGTGCCCGCGTTCCGGCCCTTCCAGCGGCACGGCGTAGAGGCCGTCGTTGAGCCCGTCGAGCTTGCCGTCGGCGTCGGTGGAGATCCACAGGTTGCCGTGCCGGTCGAACGCCACGTTGTCCGGACTGGAGATCGGGCTGACCTGCGACTTGTCGTAGCCGCCGAAGTACGTGCCCGGGTCGTCCGGGAAGCCGCACACCAGGAACAGCCCCCAGTCGAACGTCAGCGCGAGCGCGTCGCCACCGCGTTCGACGAGCTCCAGCACCTGCCCGTGCCGGTTGTTCACCCGCGGGTTCGGCTCGGTCGCGCCTTCCTTGCCGGGGGTGACGCCGCGTTCGACGTTGTTGCTGAGCGCGCAGTAGACGGTGCCGGTGCGCGGGTGGCACTCGATGTCCTCCGGGCGGTCCATCTTGGTCGCACCGACCTTGTCCGCCGCGATGCGCGTGAAGACGTACACCTCCTCGGCGGTCATCCCCGGCACGAAGGACCGGTTGCCCGCGGCCAGCGGGATCCACTCGCCGGTGCCGTCGAACCTGCCGTCGCCGGGCGGCTTTCCCGTGCCGTCGATCTCCGCCGCGGGGCTGTCGCCGGTGAACCTGGCGACGTAGAGCGTGCCGTCGTCGAGCAGCGTCATGTTGTGGCGGCGCGCGGCCTTGCTGTTGCCGGGCTTCATCTTGCCGTTCGAGACGAACTTGTAGATGTACTCGAACCGCTCGTCGTCACCGGAGTATGCGACCACGCGGCCGTCGTCGGCGACGCGCACGTTCGCGGTCTCGTGCTTGAACCGGCCGAGCGCGGTGTGCTTGACCGGCGTGGAGTCCGGGTCGTGCGGGTCGAGCTCGATGATCCAGCCGAACCGGTTGACCTCGTTGGGTTCCTGCGCGAGGTCCCAGCGCTTGTCGAAGCGCTCCCACTTGCGCGTGGTCGCCGTGCCGGTGACGCCGTAGCGGGCGAGTTTCGGATCGTTGCGGCCGGCGGCGTTGGCGAAGTACTGGTTGAAGTTCTCCTCGCCGGACAGGATCGTGCCCCACGGCGTGACGCCGCCGGCGCAGTTGTTGATCGTGCCCAGGACCCGGCGGCCGGTGGGGTCGGCGGAGGTCTTGAGCAGGTCGCTGCCCGCCACCGGCCCGCGCACCTCGAACGGCGTGTGCAGCGTGATGCGGCGGTTGTACCGGCTGAACCGCGGCCGGTAGTGGCCGGAGAAGAGCGACCGCTTGATCATGAACACCGAGAGCCCGTGCGCGGCCCAGGCGATCTTCACCTGTTCCTCGGTGGGGTTGTTCGGGTCGTAGCCGCGGAACATGAACGGCTCGCTGGTGTACTCGTGGTTCGTGACCATGATCCCGCTGAGCTCCAACGGGTCCAACGGCAGGATCGCGGCGAAGTCGCAGTTGAAGCCGAACTGCTTCTCCTGCTTGGCCGCGGTCTGGTCGTCGAAGTCGAACTCCGGCACGCCGGGGAAGAGCGGGTCGCCCCAGCGGATCACGACGCCCTGCCGGTAGCCCTCCGGGACGACGACCTCGTCCTTGGTGTTGACCTCGACGGGCGTGAAGTCGAGACCCCTGGGCGGGCGGGCGTGGGACTCGGGTTCGGCGGCGGCGGTGACCGCGGTCCCGGCCGGCAACGCGGCCGCGGCGGCGACGACGGCGCCGGCCTTGAGCGCGGTGCGGCGGCTGACCAGGTCGCCGAAGTAGGGGTTGCCGGAGGTGTTGGGGACGTCGTGGAAGCACGCGTCCCCGCAGCGGTACTCGCAGGTCACCGCTGCTCTGCCGATCCGGTGGTTGGCGAGCGGCAGGGGGATCATGTGGTGGCCTCCTACGGTCGGTGGGGAACCGCGACCGACCGTAGTTCACCATGCGTTAACCGACTAGCTGCTCGCCGGCAATCACGACTTCCGTCGGTACCTCGCGCGTGTCGCCCCGGTTGAACGCGAGCAGCACCGCCGCGAGCGCGCAGAGCACAGCGGCCACGACGAACGGCTGCGCGAGGTGGCTCACGAACGTCGCCGCCAGCGCACCGCCGAGCCAGCGCAGGAAGTTGTAGCCGGCACTCGCGACCGGTCGCGGCGCGTCGCTCACGCTCATCGCGGCACCGGTGAACAGCGTGTTCAACAGGCCGCTGACCAGCCCGCTGACGATCACGGCGACCACCAGCGACGCCTTGTTCGGCACGGCCATCAGCAGCATCAGCACGGCGAACGCCAGAACGGAGCCGATGATCGCGCGCTTCTCGCCGACGCGGTCCGCGAGCCGGGGCGCGAGCAGGACGCTGGAGACCGCGACACAGAGGCCCCAGCCGAAGAAGACGAGGCCGATCTCGACAGCGCCCCACCGCAGGACGAAGGGCGACCAGGCCAGAACCGTGAAGAACGCGGCCGTGTAGAGCGCGGCGCCGATCGAGGTCCGCAGCAGCGCCGGGTGCCCGAGGGCCTTGAGCGGGTCGAGGACGCCGATCTTCGGACGCTCCTGGTGCGAGTCCTTCGCCAGGAACGTCGCGCAGAGGACCAGCGCGACGGCCATCAGCACCGCGGTGCCGAGGAACGGCCCGCGCCACGAGAAGCTGCCGAGCAGCGCACCGAGCAGCGGCCCGACGCTCAGCCCCAGCCCGAGCGCGGCCTCGTAGAGCAGGATCGCGCCCTTCTGCCCACCGCTGGCCGCGCCGACGATGACGCTGAGCGCGGTGGCGATGAAGAACGCGTTGCCGAGCCCCCACCCGGCCCGCAGCGCCACGAGCTGCCCGATGCTCCCGGCCGCGGAGCACGCCAGCGTCGCGGCGACGATCAGCGCGAGCCCTCCGACGAGCGTGCGCTTCGCCCCGAACCTCGCCGTCGCGGCGCCCGTGAAGAGCATCGCCACGACCTGGACGCCGAGGTAGGACGAGAAGAGGAGGGTGACCTGCGAGGGCGTCGCGTGCAGACCCTCGGCGATGGACAACAGGATCGGGTCCACCAGCCCGATCCCCATGAAGGCGATGACCGCGGCGAACGCCGTGATCCACACCTGCTTGGGCTGAGCTTTCACATTCACTTAGCCACCCTAACCTCTTTTGGTTAGCATCACGAAGTATCGTGCGCCACAAGGTACGGTGGCCCGCGTGGATGCGGTGATCTTCGACCTCGACGGCGTGCTGATCGACTCCGAGCAGGTGTGGGACGAGGTGCGCCAGGCGTTCGCCGCGGCGCACGGCGGCGTGTGGACCCCCGAGGCGACACGGGCCATGCAGGGCATGTCGACGCCGGAGTGGGGCGAGTACCTCGTGTCCGCCGTCGGCGTCCGGCTGACCGCCGCGGAGGCGTCGGCGGGTGTGATTGCGGAGATGGAGCGGGCGTACGCCTCCCACCTGCCGGTGATCCCCGGCGCCGTGGACGCGGTGCGGGCCGTGGCCGCTCGCTACCCGGTCGCGATCGCCTCGTCCGCGCCGGCCGTGCTGATCAAGGTGTTCCTCGACGTGACCGGGCTGCCGGTGCCCGTCGCGGTGTCGTCCGAGGAGTGCGCCGCGGGCAAGCCGTCCCCGGACGTGTACCTGCTGGCGGCTTCGCGGCTCGGAGTGCCTCCGGCCTCCTGCTACGCCGTCGAGGACTCGACCAACGGGCTGAAGGCGGCGCTGGCCGCGGGGATGACCGTGCTCGCGGTGCCGAACCCGCACTTCCCGCCCGCCGCGGACGTGCTGGCGCAGGTGCGGGTGCTGTCGTCGATCGCCGACCTGCCGGACGCGCTGGCGTAGCCGGTCACGTGATCGGGCACCCCTTTCGCCCCGGCTAGACTCGCCCACTTCCGCGCGATTCGGACCGGCGTGTCGAACCTGTGTTCGATAGGATGTGACGATGGTGAACCGGCGTGAACAGGCGGCGCTCCTGCTCGCACTGCGCGACAGCGGACGCGGCTGGGCCGACGTCACGAACGCCGTCGAAGAGGCGGGCTCCGCCCTGGCCGTGCTGGACTCGCTGTTCACCCCCGACCAGCCCACGCTGGACCACACGCCCTTCGACGCGGCGGGCCGGCTGGAACTGGTCGAGCAGGAGATCGAGTCCTGGGCCGGCGAGGGCATCCACCTCGTCACCGTGCTCGACGAGCAGTACCCCGTCCAGCTCCTCATGGTGCACCAGCGCCCACCTTTCCTGACGTGCAAGGGCTTCCTCGACCCGGCCGACCAGCTCGGCGTCGCCGTCGTCGGCAGCAGGCACGCCGGCGCACGAGGGCTGCAGATCACCCGGGAGATCGCGACGACGCTCACCAAGCACGACATCACGGTCTACAGCGGCTTGGCGGCAGGCGTCGACACGGCGGCGCACCAGGCCGTCGTGGACGCCGGTGGACGAACGGTGTCCGTGGTCGGCACGGGCCTGCGTCGCTGCTACCCGGCGGAGAACGCCGGTCTGCAGCAGGAAATCGCCAGGACCGGAGCCGTGCTGTCCCAGTTCTGGCCGGACACCGGCCCCGCGAAGCACCACTTCCCGATGCGCAACGCCGTCATGAGCGGCTGCAGCGTCGCGACCGTCGTCGTGGAGGCCGGCGAGCGCAGCGGCACCCGGATCCAGGCCCGGCTCGCGCTGGAACACGGCAGGCACGTCTTCCTGCTTCCCGAGGTCGTCTCCGGCACGACGTGGGGCCGCGAGATGGCGGAGCGGCCGAACACGACGGTCCTCCGGGATCCCGACCACCTGCTGGGCGTGCTGGACGAGCTGCGCGCCGGAGTCCCGGACCTGATCGACCTCTGACGTGACCCCGCTCAGCCGCATCTCCGAGAGCTACCGCAACATCCTCGTCCCTCCACCAGCGCGTGGACCGGACGTGTGCCTGGTCTGCCGCAGGACCACGAGCGGGTTCTCCCGTTGCTGGCAATGCAACCAGCACTTCCAGTCGTGCGGCGCGGAGCTGGCCGACGAGGTGGTGCCGATCTCGATGGCGGCGGAGAGCGGTCAGCTCGTCCACGTGCTCCGGAACTACAAGTACAGCAGGAACCCAGCGGTGCGCAGGCAGTTCACCAACGAGCTGGCGGGCGTTCTCGCGACCTTCCTGGCCAGGCACCGGCGTTGTCTCGGCGAGTTCGACACCGTGACGATCGTTCCCGGCACCAAGCAGCGCAAGGACGGCCATCCGCTGGCAGACGTCCTCGGACGACGCCTCACCACCACCAGTTCCGCCTTCGCCGAGGTGCTCGCCACGACCGGTGACAACACCCGGCTGCTGCGGCCGGACGAGTACGTCGTCCACGCCGATGTCGCGGGCGAGCGGATCCTGCTCGTCGACGACCAGTGGACGTCCGGGGCGAGCCTCCAGTCATCGGCCATCGCGCTCCGACGCGCGGGTGCGGCGCGGGTCACCGGTCTCGTGATCGGGCGACGGGTCGACACGAGGGCGCCGGGCACGTTCGACTGGGACACCTGCGTTCTCTGCCGCCAGGGCTGATGCCGGGCACGAACCGGAAAGGACGACTCCCGCCGCGCCGGAACTGTGCCTAGCGTGGCGCCCATGACGCAACGAGTTGCCGTGGTCACCGGCACGGCGCAGGGCATGGGGCTGCGGATCGCGGAGGTCCTGCGCGAGGACGGGTTCACCGTCGTCGGGTTCGACCTCCAGGAGAGCGAAGGCGGGATCGTCGGCAACGTCGCCGACGCCGAGGACGTGCAGCGGCTGACCGATCACGTCACCCGCGCTCACGGCCGGGTGGACGTGCTGGTCAACAACGCGGGGATCGCCGGCATCGTGCCGTTCGAGGAGACCACCCTCGAGCAGTGGGAACGGATCATGGCGGTCAACCTGACCGGGCCGTTCCTGCTCACGCAGGCGCTGGGCAAGGTCATGCTCGACCAGCGGTCGGGGTCGGTCGTCAACATCGCGTCCGTCGCCGGGCTGCGGGGGGTGGCGGACCGGGCGGCGTACAACACCACGAAGCACGGGCTGATCGGGCTCACCCGGACGCTCGCCGTCGAGTGGGGTGGGCGGGGGATCAGGGTCAACGCCGTGTGCCCCGGCTGGGTCAAGACCGAGATGGACGTCGAGTCGCAGGCCGGCGGGTACTACGTCGACGAGGACATCACCGACCACGTGCCGGCGGGCCGGTTCGCGGCGCCGGACGACATCGCGCAGGCCGTGCGGTTCCTGGCGAGCGACAACGCGCGGTACGTCAACGGGGTCGCGCTGCCGGTCGACGGCGGGTGGACCGCGGACGGAAGCTGGCAGAAGCTGCGGCTCTCCAAGCGCTGACGACAGAAACGCTGCCAGGAAGAGCGCTGACGAGAAGGGCCGCCCTCCGCGGGGAGGGCGGCCCGTCGCGAACTCAGGCCTCGCCGCGGATGAACGCCTCGACGGCCTCGTGGGCCTCGGCGTCGGAGTACTGCTCGGGCGGGGACTTCATGAAGTACGACGACGCCGACAGGACCGGGCCGCCGATGCCGCGGTCCAGGGCGATCTTCGCCGCGCGGACCGCGTCGATGATGATGCCCGCCGAGTTCGGCGAGTCCCAGACCTCGAGCTTGTACTCCAGGTTCAGCGGCACGTCACCGAAGGCACGGCCCTCGAGCCGGACGTAGGCCCACTTGCGGTCGTCGAGCCACGCGACGTAGTCCGACGGGCCGATGTGGACGTTGTCCTTGCCGATGTCCCGCGAGAGCTGCGAGGTCACCGACTGGGTCTTGGAGACCTTCTTGGACTCCAGGCGCTCCAGCTCCTTCATGTTGAGGAAGTCCATGTTGCCGCCCACGTTGAGCTGCATGGTGCGGTCGAGCTGGACACCGCGGTCCTCGAACAGCTTGGCCAGCACGCGGTGCGTGATGGTCGCGCCCACCTGCGACTTGATGTCGTCACCCACGATCGGCACCCCGGCCGCGCGGAACTTCTCCGCCCACTCCGGGTCCGAGGCGATGAAGACCGGCAGGGCGTTGACGAACGCCACACCCGCGTCGATCGCGCACTGGGCGTAGAAGCGGTCCGCGTCCTCCGAGCCCACCGGCAGGTACGACACCAGCACGTCGACCTCGGCCTCGCGCAACGCGGCGACGACGTCGACCGGCTCCGCGTCGGACTCCTCGATGGTCTCCCGGTAGAACCGGCCCAGACCGTCGAAGGTGTGCCCGCGCTGCACGACCACGCCCAGCGGCGGCACGTCCGCGATCTTGATCGTGTTGTTCCGGCTGGCCACGATGGCCTCGGCCAGATCGACACCGACCTTCTTCGCGTCGACGTCGAACGCCGCGACGAACTCGACATCGCGCACGTGGTAATCACCGAACTGCACGTGCATCAGGCCGGGCACGCGGGTGCTCGGGTCGGCGTCCCGGTAGTAGTGGACGCCCTGCACCAGCGACGCCGCGCAGTTGCCAACCCCGACGATGGCCACTCGAACGGTGCGGCGGTTTTCGCCCATTGCCGAGTCCTCCTTGATCAACTTTTGGGTGCTACTCGTCTTGCTCGGACCGTTCGTGGGCGATGAGCTCGTTGAGCCACCGCACCTCGCGCTCCGTGCTCTCCAGGCCCTGCCTGTGCAGCTCGCGGGTGTAGCGGTCGATCTGCTCACCCGTTCTCGCGAGCCGCTCGCGAAGTCCCTCCCTGCGTTCTTCGACACACCGCCGGCGGCCTTCCAGGATGCGCATCCTGACGTCGGCCGGCGTGCGTGAGAAGAACGCCAGGTGGACTCCGAACGAGTCGTCGTCCCAGGTCTGCGGGCCCGCGTTGGCGAGGAGGTCGGCGAACCGCTCCTTCCCCTCCGGGGTCAGCTTGTAGACCTTGCGCGCCCGACGTCCCCAAGAAAGAGCCGACTCCTCCGGCCCCTCCTCCACGATCAGGCCCGCCCGCTGGAGTCGCCGCAATGTTGGGTACAGCGATCCGTAGGAGAACGCGCGAAACGCTCCGAGCAGGTCATGCAAGCGCTTGCGCAGCTCGTAGCCGTGCATTGGCGCCTCGTGCAGCAGGCCGAGCAGCGCGAACTCGAACACGAGTCACCTCCTCGCGCCTGCACCGATAGGTAAGGTGATTATATCGCTGCGATACATCGGTGTCCCCTCTTCACTGTGGGATGTGGCACACCGTGATACCGCGTCGGACCTCGCTGCCCTGAACGGCCCATCTCGCCAAAGCGGTCGGCACGTACTCTGGTGACGTGTTGACCCAACGGCAGATGGTGGACTACTCGCTGCAGCGGCGTGCGCTGCTGGCGGAGGTCTACGCCGGCCGCACGGGCACCATGGAGGTCTGCGACGCGTCCCCGTACCTGTTGCGAGCTGCGAAGTTCCACGGGACGCAGACCGAGGTGCCGTGCCCGGTGTGCCGGAAGGAACCGCTCACGCACGTGTCGTGGGTCTACGGTGACGAGCTCAAGCACGCGACCGGCTCCGCGCGGGCACCTGAAGAACTGGTGAAGATGGCAACCCTCTTCGACGAGTTCACGGTGTACGTCGTAGAAGTCTGTCGCACGTGCAGTTGGAACCACCTGGTGCAGTCATACGTCCTGGGGAAGCGTGGGCTGGAGAAGCCACGCAGGAGGACCGCAGCGGAATGACCGACAGGTGACACTGCTCCGAATGAAGTACGACCACCGAACCGCGTGCTGATGCACGCCGGTCTGGGAGGCCTTTTCACGTGAACGACCAGCATGATGACCGGCAGCGCGGAGGCGAGCCGCAGTGGCCGACCGGGGACGACCCGGACGGCGGCGGCACGAGGCGCGATGTCCCGAATCAGCCACGACCGGGCACACCGCCCGGCGGTTTCGTGCGCCCTCCCCAGGGTGGCACGCCACCCGGTGGTTTCCCACAGCAGCAGCCCCCACGCCGCCCGAACGGACCAGGCGGACCTCAGGGCGGACCTCAGGGCGCTCCTGGCGGCCCGGCGCGTCCCCAGGGACCCGGCGGCCCCCAGGGCGGCCCCGCCGGACCGGGTGGTCCCGGCGGCCGTCCCCTGACGCCTCCCGGTGGCGTGCCGATGGCACCGCCCCCCGGTGGCCGCCGTCCCGGTGGTCCGACCGGTCCCGGTGGCCCCCAGGGCGGCCCCGGCCGTCCCGCCGTGCCTCCGCGCAAGCCCGGTGAGGAGCGGACCACGCAGCTGCCGCCGGTGAACCGGCCGACGCAGCGCGAGCCCGAGCTCATCACGCACAGGGAGCCGGACGACGAGTTCCTCCTGGCCGGCGCGCCGATCGACGATGACGACGACGATTACTACGACGACGAGCCGGAGCTCACCCAGGAGGAGGAGCGCCGACTGCGCAAGAAGAAGATCTGGAAGCGCGTCCGGATCGGCGCCTTCGTCGCGATCGCCCTCATGTTCCTCGGCCCGGTGATCGCCATCGCCGTCGCCTACCCGCTGGTCGACTGGCCCAAGCCGGAAGACGTCGCGGCCACCCAGAACAAGACGATCACCCTGCACTACGCCGACGGCCAGGAGATGACCAAGATCACCTCCCCCGGCGAGAACCGCACGATGCTGACGTACGAGGAGATCCCCGACAACGTCAAGAACGCGGTGCTCGCGGCCGAGGACGCGAACTTCTTCGAGAACCCCGGCTTCGACGTCAAGGCGATCGTGCGCGCCGTCTGGATCCAGGCGACGGGCGGCAGCTCGGGTGGTTCCGGTCTGACGCAGCAGTACATCAAGAAGGCCACCGGTGACGAGGCCCCGACGATCAGCCGCAAGTTCACCGAGCTCGTCAAGGCCTACAAGATGAGCAACGAGTCGGACCACAAGACGATCCTCACGGCCTACCTGAACACCGTGTACTTCGGTCGTGGCGCGAACGGCTTCAAGGCCGCGTCGCAGGTCTACTACAAGAAGGACATGAAGGACCTGACGCCGTCCGAGGCGGCGCTGATCGCGGGCATGATCCAGACGCCGTCCTGGTCGGAGGACACCGAGTACGCGACCAAGCGCTGGAAGTTCGTGCTCGACCAGATGCGCCAGAAGAACTGGGTCGACCAGGCCTACGTCGACGCGCAGCAGTTCCCGAAGCCGCTGTCGTTCGCCGAGACCCAGCCGAAGTCGCTCGAGGGCCCGCGCGGCCTGATCGTCGACCAGGTCCAGGAGGCCCTCGAGGCCGAGCAGACCGGTGTCTCGTTCGAGCAGGCGCAGAAGACCGGCGTCACCATCACGACCACGATCGACCCGAAGATGCAGACCGCGGCCGAGGAGGCCGTGGACGAGATCATGATCAAGGGTGCGCAGCCGGAGGCGTTGAAGACGTCGCTGACGGCCATCGACCCGACCACGGGTGCGGTCCGCGCCTACTGGGGCGGCCGGGACGGTCGCGGTTCCTTCGACTACGCCAAGGGCACGCTGCAGGAACCCGGTTCGTCGTTCAAGCCGTTCGACCTGGTCGCGGCGCTGCAGGACGGCAAGGGCCTCGGCACGATCTACGACGGCCGCTCGCCCCGCACGTTCCCCGGCGTCTCGACGCCGATCCGCAACTCCGGCAACGACAACTCGTGCGGCAAGGAGTGCCCGGTCCGCACGGCCATGATCAAGTCGCTGAACACCGTGTTCTACGACATGGTCGTGAACGACGTCGGTGTCCCGAAGACCGTCAAGGCCGCGCACCAGGCGGGCATCCCCGAAGAGGTCAACATCGGCAACGGCCCGAAGAAGCTGCTGGTCGGTGAGGACGGCGGCACCCCGAACGGCGGTATCGCGCTCGGTGGTGACCAGGCCGTGGTCCGGCCGTTCGACATGGCGTCGGCGTACGCGACGTTCGCCGCCCGTGGTGTCTACCGCGCGCCGTTCTTCATCGTGAAGATCACCGGACCGGACGGCACCGTGCTCTACCAGCACGCGGACAAGCCGATCTCGGCCTTCGACCCGGACCAGACGAAGAGCCAGGACATCGCGGACAACGTCACCGACGTGCTCAAGGAGATCCCCGGCAACTCCAAGATCCCGTGCGCGGGTGGCCGCGACTGCGCGGGCAAGACCGGTACCCACGAGCTGTCCGAGAGCGCCGGCCAGGGTGCGGGCCTCAACTCGAAGGCCTGGATGGTCGGCTACACGCCGTCCATCTCGGCCGCCGTGTGGGTCGGCCGCAACGAGGGCAACCAGCCCATCCGCGACAAGTCCGGCGCCAACATCTTCGGCTCCGGCGTGCCGGGCAAGATCTGGCAGGCGTTCATGAACAAGGCGCTGGCCGGCACGCAGATGGAGAAGTTCCCGAAGGCCAAGCCGCTCAACCAGTACAACCCGCCGGTGAAGGTCAGCGTGCCGTCGTCGGTCCCGCCGTCCAGCCCGCCGCCGTCGGTTCCGCAGACCAGCAGCTCGGAGCCGTCGAAGCCGTCGAGCACCAGGCCGACCAGGCCCACCGGCTGCGGTCAGCTGATCTGCCCGCCGTCCGACACGCCGGACCCGAGCACCCCGCCGGGTCCCGGGAACGGTAACGGGCGAGATCCCGGAGACACGTAACCGAACGAGCTGAGGGGCCCGGTGCACGAGCACCGGGCCCTTCGGCTTGTCCGGGCCGGGGAGCCGCGCACCGGTCCAGGGATGTTGACCACGGCGGAACGGTCATGGCCGTAACATCCGCGAGGTGCCCAGCAGCCCTGCCGAGCTTCGCGCCGAGGACACCGCGACGGACCTCGCCGAGGACACCGACTCGCTCACCCGCGCGGAGCGGGTCGCGCCCACGTGGACCGAGTCGCTCGCCCGCACCCTGAGCAGACCGTTCGGCGGCCCGCTGGGTGAGCACGCCCTGGTCGGCAGGAACTACTTCTGGACGGCGCTGCGGGTGGTCCTGCTGTTCGCCGTGCTGACGCTGCTGGCGGGCTGGGTGCAGAAGTCGCCGTGCATCCAGCAGTACACCGACGACAAGGGTGTCGTGCAGCTCGACTGGCGGGGCAGCAAGCAGTTCACCGCGCTCTGCTACTCCGACACCGTGCCGCTCTACACCGCGGAACGGCTCGACCAGCGCGGTTCCTTCCCGTACATCACGTCGTGGAAGGACGACGAGGGCAAGCCGACCGAGCACGTCCGGTACATGGAGTACCCGGTGGTCACCGGGATCTTCCAGTGGCTCAACGCGCGGGTGGCGCAGGGGCTCGTGGCGCTCGTCCCCGGCCTGCCGATGACGGTGATCGTGTACTTCAACGTCACGGCGTTCTGGCTGGCCATCGCCTGGCTCGTGACCGTGTTCTCGGTGGCGAGGATCGCGCGCAGGCGGACGTGGGACGCGGCGCTCGTCGCGGTGTCGCCGCTGGTGGTCGTCCACGCGTTCACGAACTTCGACACGATCGCGACCGCGTTCGCCACGGCCGGTCTGCTGGCGTGGGCGCGGAGGAAACCGGTTCTCGCCGGCGTGCTGCTGGGTCTCGGTGGCGCGGCGAAGCTCTACCCGTTGTTCCTGCTCGGGCCGTTGCTCTTGCTGTGCTGGCGTTCTGACCGGTTGAAGGCAGGGCTCACCACCACCATGTCGGCCGTCGGGGCGTGGGCGCTCGTCAACGCGCCGATCGCACTCAACCCGGCCTCGCACACGGGGTGGAAGGAGTTCTTCCGCCTCAACACCGAGCGCAACGCGGACCCGGACACGATCTACAACGTGCTGGTGCAGTGGACCGGCTGGCAGGGCTTCGACCCCGGCCTGACGCAGGGGCAGCCGCCGACGGTGCTCAACACCGTGAGCTCGGTGCTGTTCCTCGCGTGCTGCGCGGGCATCGCGTACGTCGCCCTGTCCGCGCCGACCAGGCCGCGGCTCGCGCAGCTCGGGTTCCTCGTCGTGGCGGCGTTCCTGCTGACCAACAAGGTGTGGAGCCCGCAGTACTCGCTGTGGCTGGTGCCGCTCGCGGTGCTGGCGTTGCCGCGCTGGAAGCTGCTGCTGGCGTGGATGGCGGTCGACGCGCTGGTGTGGGTGCCGCGCATGTACTTCTACCTCGGCACGGAGAACAAGGGCCTGCCGATCGACTGGTTCCTCGGCGCGGTGCTGCTGCGCGACGCGGCCGTCATCGTGCTGTGCGTGCTCATCGTGAAGGAGATCTACCGTCCGGAGCGCGACCTCGTGCGGTTGGCGGGCGACGACCCGTTGGCGGGCGTCATGGCCGATGCACCGGACCGGCGGATCCTCACACCCGCACGAGGCGGGCCATCGCACCGAATGCGGCCGCGTTCGGATGCAGATGATCACCGGAGTCGAACTCCGGACGCAGTCTGAGCGGGTCGGCGGGGTCGCGCAGGGCCGCGTCGAAGTCGATCGCGTCGGGGAAGGTGGCGCGGATCCACGCGTTCACCGCCTGGCGCTGCCGCTCCCGGTCGTCGGTCCAGTTCATCCAGCCCCGCCACGGCGTGATGGTGCCGACGACGAACTGCACACCCGCGTTCCGGCACCTGAGCTGCACGGTGCGGATGCCGGCGATGACCGCTTCCGCGCTGACGTCGTTCTGGAGGTCGTTGATGCCGCCGAGCATCACGACCTTGCGCACCTCACGGCTGTGGAGGACGTCACGGTGCAGGCGGGTGACCATCGACGCGTCGCCGTACACCACGCCGTTGCCGCTGATGCCCGCGTTCAGCACGGCGTGGTCGGTCTCGACCAACGACGGCCAACTGCCCTCCATGTAGCCCTCGGTGATCGAGTCGCCGAGCATCACCACCGCGCCCGGCGCGGTGAACCCGGCGACTTCGACCGCCGAGATCAGGCAGACGTACGCGCGCGCCGACGTGATGGTGTTCCACGCGCGTGCCTGGCACGGAGTGCCGTTCGGAACGTGCGTGCTGATCTCCAGCGTGGTGGTGACCGGCAGTTGGACGGCGTCGCTGTAGACCTCGTCGCGGGCGCCGATCGTGACGGCGCCGGAGCGGCCGAACGTGAGCTGCCGCGTCTCGCCGCCGGCCTTGACGGTGACCTGCTCGACCCGCACCGGCTTGATGCCCATCAAGTTCGACAGGCGCACCCGGACCGACGTGCCGCCGGCGGTGAGGTCGACCGTCGTGCGCACCACGTGGTCCGGCACGCCGGCCGGCAGGGTGGGCACGGCCTGCCACACGGGCAGCCAGCGGATCGCCTCCGACCGCGCCGGCAGACCGGAGGCACCGCAGGCCAGCAACAACGCCAGCACGATGATCACCCTCACAGGTGAAGTGTGCGGCGATCAGCCCTTCGCGGCTACTGCTCCGCGGATGAACTTCAGATCTTCGTGGTCGTCCTCGGTGACGTCCCGGGCCCTCAGGAACGCCACGAACAGCGCGACCAGCAGCGCGGCGCGGCCCCACACGCCGATCATCACGGCCTGCGCGGAGAAGCTGTCGTAGATCCCGGCCGGCTGGCCGAACTCGATCGCCCAGAACCAGCGGAAGATCCCGATCCCCATCGCCAGGTCGGCCACGAAGTAGGCGTACGCCCACACCAGCCGCACGCGCAGGAGCACCAGGAACGGCACCAGCCACAGCGTGTACTGCGGCGAGTGGACCTTGTGCAGCAGCATGAAGCCGCACAGCATCGCGCCGGACACCGCGATCCACGGGTAGCTGCCCTCGCGCCGGAACCGCACCCAGCCGTAGCCGGCGGCGACCGCGAACGAGATCAGGATCGTGATCGGGGAGAGGACGCTGACCAGCGACTGCATCGGGTCGTCGCCGATGAACGGCCGCAGGCCCCAGTACCAGATCGAGTTCGTGGTGATGTCGACCCTGCGCAGCTGCTGGAACTCGAACGAGGCGAGCCAGCCGTCGTAGCCCGCGAAGGCGAACGGCAGGTTGACCAGCACGACCGTGACGATCGAGGCGAGGCCGACCTTGACCGCGCCGGCGACGTCGGCCTTCTTGCCGGTTCCCCGGAGCCTGGCCGGCAGCTCCCGGCCGCGCCAGCCGCCGGTGGCGACGAAGAGCATCAGCGGCAGCACGAAGATCGCCGGGTAGACCTTGAACGCGAAGCCCAGCCCGAGCAGGACCGAGGCGACGGTCGCCCGTTCGACCAGCGGCCGGTTCCAGCGGTGCACCACGTAGACCGCGGCGACCGAGCACAGCACGACCGGCAGGTCCCAGTTGTGGAACGCGTAGAGCACCAGCGGTGGCCCGATCGCCCACAGCAGCGCGCGCCAGCGGGCGAGCTTGCCCAGCAGCCAGCCCGTGAGCAGGCCGAACGGGACCATCAGCAGCGAGGAGAAGAGCAGGTACTGCGCGTCGTTGTGCGCGAAGATCGCGCCGGCCCAGATCAGCAGGCCGGTGAGGACCGGGTACTCGACCGAGCCGCCGACGAGGATGCCCTTGTCGTTGATGCCGCCGTCGACGTACGGGAAGACGTGCCGGTCGATGTCGCGCCCGATCCAGAGGTGCTGGATGTCGGAGTAGCAGACCTCTTCCTTGTTGCGCTCGTCGTAGTCGGGCTGCGTGCGGCCCCACTGGTCGAACGCGGGACCGGTGCAGCGGTCCTTGTTGACGAAGCCCAGCAGCAGCGTGAGGCCGCACAGCAGCACGAGCACGGCAGCGGCTGGCCTGCCGAAGCGGTTCGCGAAACGCCCGGCGTCGCGTCGCTCGGACGTCACGCTCACCACCTCGTGCACGGTGTTCACCGGCCGGCGTGGTCGCGCAGGAACGCGATGTCGTCGGCCTGGCCCTCGTCCGGAGTCTCCACCACGACGGGGCACCCGGCGCCGGCGACGACGGCCACCAGCTGGTCCGCGTCGATGGTGCCAGTCTTGATGTTGTCGTGCCGATCGCGCGCGGAACCGAACTCGTCGCGCGAGCTGTTGAGGTGCACCAGGTCGATCCGGCCGGTGATCGCCTTCACCCGGTCGACGACGCCGGCCAGGTCCTCACCGGCGGCGAACGCGTGGCAGGTGTCGAGGCAGAAGCCCGCGCCGAACTCGCCGACCGCGTCCCAGAGGCGCTTGAGGTTGTCGAACGAGCGGGCCATCGCGTTGTCGCCGCCCGCGGTGTTCTCGATCAGCACCGGAACCGCGAAGCCGCCCTCGGCGGTCTGCCGCTCGAAGAACTTGCGCCAGTTCGCGAAGCCCTCCGCCGGGTCCTCGCCCTTCGTGACGTGCCCGCCGTGCACGACCAGGCCCTTCGCGCCGACCGTGGCGGCGGCCTCCGCGTGCTGGATCACGTTCTTCCGGCTCGGAATCCGGATCTTGTTGTTCAGCGACGCGATGTTGATCAGGTACGGCGCGTGGACGAACACCTCGAGGCCGGAGGCGAGCAGGGCCTCCGCCTGCGGGTGGGGCTGGGGCTTCTTCCAGCCCTGGGGATCGGACAGGAAGAACTGGACGACCTCGGCCCCGCGTTCGGCCGCGGCGCCGACCGGGTCGTCGTCGCGTACATGGGCCCCGATGCGCATGGAACAGGAGGGTAGTCGGCGTCCGCAACGCGACCGCAGCCGCCGCCGATAGGAGTAATCGCGAAAACTGGGGGTGGTTCGCGTCACCACCAGGACCTACGGTCGTTACTTGAGAGTAGGGAAGGGGTTGGCATGCGACTGCTGAGCGTGACCGCCGCGACGCTTCTGACGCTGGCCTCCGCCGGGGTGGGAGCGCCTCCGGCCGTGGCCGCGGAGCCCATCGTCGTCGGTAGCTGTGCGACGTCGGTCCAGGGCGCGCCCGGCACACCCGTCTCGCTCAGTCCCGCCGCGGTCACCCAGCCCATCACGGACCTCGTGCGCGCCGTCCCGGTGCTCGGGCCGCCGCTCGCCGAGCCGTTCAAGCAGGCGTTCTCGCAGGCCAAGCCCATCCCGATCGGCGCGGTGCAGGTCGGCACGACGACCATCACCGGCGGCACGATCGCGAACGCGGTGATGGCCGAGCTGCAGAAGCTGCCGTTGCTCGGGCCGATCCTCGGCACCCTCGACAAGACCGTGCGCACGACGCTGAGCAGCGGGTGCGAGGTGGTCGTGACCGGCGTGAACCAGGTGGCCGCGCCCGTCCAGGACGGCAGCAGGGCGATCGCCGACAACTCGCAGGCCCGGACGCCCCAGTTGCCCGGTCAGCCGAAGCCGCCCGGCCAGCAGCCCCAGCCGCAGCCGGGCACCCCGCCCGGTCAGCAGCCTGGGGTGACCCCCGGTGTCCCCGGCGTCGGCGCGGGCGCGCCGAGCAACCGCGACTTCTCGCTCTACCCGGTCGGCGCGAACTTCGGCCGCGTGCCGCTGTTCAGCTACGGCTCGCTGCCGTTCGCGATGCCCGGCCTGTACTCGCCGTCGCCCGGCGTGCGCTACGGCTCACAGGTGCCGCGCGCGTCCAACGGCAACGGCATCGAGGGCGACTCGGTGCAGGCCGCCGGCCGCGCGACGGCGCTGCCCCGCCTCGGCGGTCCCGGCGGTGTCGGCGCGCCGGTGCTGGTCGCGGTGCTGATGCTGGCGCTGGTGACGGGCGCGCTGGTGCGGACCTGGGTGCTCCGCCGCACCCCTGCGTAGCCGCCGGACGCGCTCTGTTAACCTTTGTCAGTTGCTGACGCGACGACCCTCCTGCCACGGAGAGCCCGTGGCCGCGAGTCCACAGGAGGTGAGTGGTCCTCATGCGTCATTACGAAGTGATGGTCATCCTCGACCCCAGTCTCGACGAGCGCACGATCGCGCCGTCCCTCGACACGTTCCTCAACGTCATCAAGACGTCGGGCGGCAACGTCGAGAAGGTTGAAGTCTGGGGCAAGCGCCGTCTCAGCTTCGAGATCAACAAGAACACCGAAGGCATTTACGCGGTGCTCGACCTGACCTCGACGCCGGACGCGGTGAAGGAACTGGACCGCCAGCTCGGTCTGCAGGAGACGGTGCTCCGGACGAAGGTCCTGCGCCGCGAGCCCGCCAAGTCGGCCGCCAAGGCCTGACGAACCTCGATTAGGGGAGCTCCCAAGACATGGCTGGCGAGACGACGATCACGGTGGTCGGAAACCTGACCGCCGACCCGGAACTCCGCTTCACCCAGAGCGGTGCCGCGGTGGCGTCCTTCACGGTCGCCTCCACGCCCCGCACCTTCGACCGCCAGTCCGGCGAGTGGAAGGACGGCGAAGCGCTGTTCCTGCGGTGCAACGTGTGGCGGCAGGTCGCGGAGAACGTGGCCGAGTCGCTCACCCGCGGTTCGCGAGTGCTCGTCTCCGGACGGTTGCGCCAGCGTTCCTTCGAGACGAAGGAAGGCGAGAAGCGCACCGTCGTGGAGCTTGAGGTCGACGAGATCGGCCCCTCGCTGCGCTACGCGACCGCGAAGGTCAACAAGGTCAGCCGTGGAGACGGCGGCGGTGGCGGCGGCTTCGGCGGCGGCGGCGGTCAGCAGTCTCGTGGCGGCGGCGCGCCCGCGGACGACCCGTGGGGTTCCGCCCCGCCGGCCGGCTCGGGTGGCTTCGCCGACGAGCCCCCCTTCTAGACCGCTGCACCGGTCATCCAGAACCTGATCACTGCGTATTCCAGGAGTTAGAGACACATGGCCAAGCCGCCTGTGCGCAAGCCCAAGAAGAAGGTCTGCGCCTTCTGCAAGGACAAGAGCGCCAACCTGATCGACTACAAGGACACGACGCTGCTGCGGAAGTTCATCTCCGACCGCGGCAAGATCCGTGCCCGCCGCGTCACCGGCAACTGCTCGCAGCACCAGCGCGACGTCGCCGTTGCGGTGAAGAACGCCCGCGAGATGGCCCTGCTGCCCTACACCTCGACCGCTCGCTAAGGAAAGGGGACTCAACGATGAAGCTCATCCTCACCGCTGACGTTTCCGGCCTGGGCGCGCCCGGCGACATCGTCGAGGTCAAGGACGGTTACGGCCGCAACTACCTGCTCCCGCGCGGTCTCGCGATCGTCGCGACCCGCGGTGCGCAGAAGCAGATCCAGGTCATCACCCGCGCGCAGGACACCCGCCGCGTGCGCGACCTGGACCACGCCAAGGAGATCAAGGCCGCTCTCGAGGGCCTCGGTGGCGTGACCCTGACCGCCAAGGCGGCCGCCGGCTCGAAGAAGCTGTTCGGCTCGGTCACCTCGTCGGACGTGGCGGCTGCCGTCAAGTCCGCCGGTGGCCCGGTGCTGGACAAGCGCGCGATCGAGCTGCCGGGTCACATCAAGACCACCGGCAAGCACTCGGTCACGGTTCGCCTCCACCCGGAGGTCACCGTCGCCCTGCCGCTCGAGGTCACCACGGCCGAGTAGTCAGCCCTGCTCGCCGCGTCACCGCGGAAGCGAGCTCGGCTCGTTCGGAACGCGAAAGCGCCGCCTGCCCGGAGTGCTCCGGGAGGGTGGCGCTTTCGCTCGTTCGGACCAGTCCCGGCTGTCCACTTCCTGTGGATAAACGGAACGTCCACCCCACTGGCGACACGCCGAAGAGGGTGTTTCACGCGACACGCCGGGGACGTGGCCCACAACTTTTTCCACAAGTTGTACACAGCCCCTGAGCTGGAGTTACTTCCGTCACTCCACCGGTTGTCAACAGGTTGTCCCCAGCGTCTCCGTCCCTGTGGGCAACCATCCACAGGTTGTCCCCCAGTTGTCCACAGGACGATCCACACGCTGGTTTGCTTGCTCCGGACGGGTCCCTCTAGCGTCGCGACTCGGGCGACGTCATCGCACAGCGTGGCCGCCCGGAATTGTCGGTGCCGCGGAGTACAACTAGGGGACATGGCACCGGCTCTCGACTCTTCGCAGGGGTGATTTGGCAGTGGCGCTGGTGGACGACCGGGGTATGGCGGAGCCCTCTTTCGAGCGTCAGCCGCCCCAGGACCTCGCCGCCGAGCAGTCGGTCCTCGGCGGCATGCTGCTGTCCAAGGACGCCATCGCGGACGTCATCGAGGCGCTCGCGCCGAACGACTTCTACCGCCCCGCGCACCAGGCGATCTACGACTGCATCCTCGACCTGTACGGCCGCGGCGAGCCCGCCGACCCGATCACCATCTCCGCCGAGCTCGAACGGCGCGGCGAGCTGCTGCGCGTGGGCGGCGCGCCGTACCTGCACACGCTGATCGCGACGGTGCCGACGGCGGCGAACGCCGGCTACTACGCGGAGATCGTGGCCGAGAAGGCCGTGCTGCGCCGCCTGGTCGAGGCGGGCACGCGCATCGTGCAGCTCGGTTACAACGGTGCCGAGGGCGCGGACGTCGACGAGGTGGTCGACCGCGCGCAGGCCGCGATCTACGAGGTCACCGACCGCCGCACGACCGAGGACTACGTGGCGCTGGAGGACCTGCTCCAGCCGACGATGGACGAGATCGACGCCATCGCGTCCCGCGGCGGCATCTCGCAGGGCATCCCCACCGGCTTCGCCGACCTCGACGAGCTGACCAACGGCCTGCACGGCGGCCAGATGATCATCGTCGCCGCCCGTCCCGGTGTCGGCAAGGCGCTGGCCCTCGACACCCCGCTGCCCACCCCGTCCGGCTGGACCACGATGGGCGCCGTCGAGGTCGGCTCGTACCTGATGGGCGCCGACGGCCGCCCGACCCGCGTGGTCGCCGCCACCGAGGTGATGACGGGCCGCCCGTGCTTCGAGGTGGAGTTCTCCGACGGCACGGTGATCGTGGCCGACGCCGACCACCAGTGGCTCACGGAGTCGCGCAGCGAGACCGGCGGCTTCTGGGCGATCCGCACGACGACGCAGCTCTTCGAGCGCGTCGGCCTGTGCCGCATGTTCGTGCGCATGTCCGCCGCCTGGGAGCTGCCCGCGGCCGAGCTGCCGCTGTCCCCCCGCGCGCTGGGCCAGTTCCTGTCCGGTCTGGGCGACCTGGAGCTGACGGACGACGAGCTGCGCGTGGCCAAGGAGCTGGGCCTGGCCGACGACCCGCACATCCCCGCCGCCTACCTGCGCTCCTCGCGCCGCCAGCGCGAGGAGCTGCTGGCGGCGTTGCGGATCGACGGCCGCTTCGCCCGCCTGCGCCGCGACGTGGACGAGCTGCTGGCCGGCCTGGGCCACCACGACCGGGTGGAGGTCGTGGCGGTGCGCCCGGTCGCGTCCGTGCCGGTGCGGTGCGTGGAGGTCGACAACCACGACCACCTGTACCTCGCGGGCGAGACGATGATCCCGACCCACAACTCGACGCTGGGCCTCGACTTCGCCCGCTCGTGCTCGGTGAAGCACGGCCTGACCAGCGCCATCTTCAGCCTGGAGATGAGCCGCACCGAGATCGTGATGCGCATGCTCTCCGCCGAGGCGCGCATCCGCCTCGGCGACATGCGCGGCGGCAAGATGAGCGACGACGACTGGACCCGCCTGGCCCGCCGCATGAGCGAGATCAGCGAGGCACCGCTGTTCGTCGACGACAGCCCCAACCTGACGATGATGGAGATCCGCGCCAAGGCCCGTCGCCTCAAGCAGCGCCATGACCTCAAGCTGATGGTCGTCGACTACCTCCAGCTGATGTCGTCGGGCAAGAAGTCCGAGTCGCGCCAGCAGGAGGTCTCGGAGTTCTCCCGATCACTGAAGCTGATCGCGAAGGAGCTGGAAGTCCCGGTCATCGCGATCTCCCAGCTGAACCGAGGCCCGGAACAGCGCACCGACAAGCGGCCGATGCTCTCCGACCTCCGCGAGTCCGGCTCGCTGGAACAGGACGCCGACATGGTCATCCTGATCAACCGCCCGGACGCCTGGGAACGCGACGACCCGCGCGCCGGCGAGGCCGACCTGATCATCGCCAAGCACCGCGCCGGCCCGACCGCCACGATCACCGTGGCGCACCAGCTGCACTACTCCCGCTTCACCGACCTGGCCCAGACCTGAGCCTGCCGCTGCGGGGTCGCGAACCCCGCAGCACTTTCCCGGACGGAGCTGCACCGCACCTGCGCTTGTGCAGTCGATGTGCAACTCGGCTGTCCAGGCGGAGTCGCTCTACTACCGTGCGGACATGATCATCCCGGCCAGGTACAGCGGTGGTGCCATCCTCGCTCCAGGCGGCATCTCCTTCCCCGTCGCAGTCGCGCCGAGAGAGCAGGCGGTCGCGCCGGACCTCACAAGCGCGGTCTACACGACGGACAACGAACTGCTGTGTGTGGACCGCGCTGGTGTGGTGCGGTGGCGGCGTGCGTTCGGCACGTTCCAGGAGAAGGCGCGCAACGTCCAGGCGGGGTGCGTTTTCTCGCTCAACGGGAAGACTGTGTGGCTTTTCCGGCCCGACGCGATGGGGCACTGGAACGACAGCAACGACACCTGGCACGTGCTGGACGCGGCTACCGGGGCGGTGATCGCCAGCGCTGACCTGGACACCGCCGGTCACGGTGGGCACCAGCACGTCCATCCCGGTGGCACCGACGTGCTGCTCGACGTGGGCGAGGGGCAGGACGGGTCGTCCCTGTTCCGCGGCAGGCTCATCGGCGACACGCTCGAGGTGGCCCCGTACTCGTGGAAGAACCGCGTGCTGGTGGCGTTGGCGGTGGACGGTCACCAATTCATGACCGTCCACCACGAACAGGACGATGTTGCGTTCCACACTTACCCGGATGGCGAAGTGGTCATCCGGGTAGGTGTGGCAGACCTCGGGTACGACGAGGACGCGTGGCTGGAGTGGGCGGGTGGCTACCTCGACGCCGACACCGCGGTTGTGGTCGCCGGTGGTGAGGATGATGACGAGGAGAGGTTCCGCCATCATCTGATCGACGTGCGCACCGGCGCGCACCTCGGCATCTTCGACGCGCACACCCAGGACGCGTACGGCGTGATCCCGGTCGGCAGTGGTGCGTGGCTGACGTTCGACGACGGTGTGTTCCGCCACCACGTTCGCTGACGCGAGCCAGACCAGGTCGCCGACCCGAACGGCCTAGCGCCACCGCTCACCGGCCAGACCGCCAGGCCTGGCGCGCCGGTCACCGGAGCCGTGCTGTCACCTGGTCCGCGGGCGGCAGCCTCGTCGGCGGCTCGTCGGTCACCCAGGCGTACTCGATCGCTGACAGCCGGCCGTCTGCGATCCACAGCAGGATCTCGCCGACCGGCTCACCTGCCTCGTGCACCCGGGCGTCGACCGGCAGGACACCGTCGGCGACCTCGGCGGCAGGGCCGCCCGTGCTGAGGTCGAGGCTGGCCGAGCCTTCGTACCAGTGCTTCAGGACGCGGACGTGGCCGAGCTGGGCGCGCAGGGCGGCGGCGCCGGGGAGCTCCACGGCGAGGACCCGCTCCAGCACGGCGTGTTCGGACGGGGCCAGCGGGCGCGGGCCGTCGAAGGGCAGCAGCCGCAGGAGTTCAGCGGCCAGCTCGCGGAGCGACGCCCACTGCGGGAAGACGGCCAGGGCGTCGACGTGCCAGACGGGGCTCGGACCGCTCATGGCGTCGAGCAGGGCGTCGATGCGTCCGGTCAGCGCGACTGCCTCGGCGTCGAGGGTCATCAGGTGGGGCCGGACGTCGTCGAACTCCAGCGCGAGCTCGTCCGCCGACGGCGCGGTGCCGATGGCCTCCAGGTAGGCGCGTTGCGCTTCGGCCGGCATGGCGAGCCGGCGCACCGGATCGGCGAGCGGCATGGGCTGTTCTCCGATTCGCACGACACCTCCCAGGTCTGAGGGCAGCTTCCGTCAGCCCTGCTCAGCACGCCGTTGTTGCTCCCAGCGTTCGACGATCCGGTCGGCGGCGGCCTTGTCGATCGGCTGGAACGTGCCGTCGTAACGCCCGCGCAGCCAGTCTTCGCGGATGTAGCTGCCCCGCCAGCCCGTGCCGGGCAGGTACTGCTGCTCTTCGTGGTAGCCGTTCGCACTCGTCCACGTGCGGAGCAGCCTGGACGGATCGTCCGCGGTGTCGCCCGTGTCGATCAGGAGGAGGTAGGAGTACGGCCGACCGTCGAAGGTCACGCCGCGGCGCACCCGGTCGCGCACCGCGTTCTCGAACCGCACCGCCGCCTGTTCGTCCACCCGGTACACGTCGGAGCTGCTGAACGTGGCACTGGTCAGCACCGCGCTGGGCACCCAGGCGAGGTCGGACACGAACGACTCCTCGTGCACCTGCCCGTTCTCGTCCACCCAGCGCCGGAGCATGATCCCGGGTTCTTCCGGTCGTGGACAGGCCGGCGTGACGATGGCGAAGTACTCGTACCGCTGTACCACCTGGATCTCATCTCATCCGAGGAAACGCTGTAGCACTGACCACGGTCAGCGGTCAGCTCGTGGGCCGGCCCACCTCGTACTCGCCCTTCGCCGACTTCACCGTGATCGTCACAGACTTCACCGTGCCGCCGATGTTCACCCGGCACACGAACGAGGTCATGCACCCGAGCGTGCCAGGGCTTGTGCCCGCGTCCTCACCGTTCCGGCCCGAGTGCACCCGGTCGGCTCAGAGCTGTGGAGGACCCGTGAAGGCGTTGCGCGCGGAGCTCGAACGGCAGTGGGCCGAGGGGTCGATCGACAGCGAACCGCGGCTGGCCGCCGAGGCGGTGCTGGAACTGGTCGCGGGTGACGAGCCGCCGTTGCGGTTGCTGCTGGGCAGCACGGTCTACGACCTCGCCTTCGACATCTCGCGGCGCCGGATGGACACCTGGGCGGGGTGGGACGACGAGCCGCGCCGCCGAGAAAGGCCGTGCCCGCCCCGAGCTCCGGGCCATGCTGAGGGGGTGGAGAACTTGATCAGGCGGGCCGGGCGCGCCGACGTGCCCGCTCTCGTCCGGCTGCGCCTCGCCAACGCGGAACGGCACGTCGAACTGGCGCCCGACCTCTTCCGGGTACCGGACGAGGCGGCGGTGCGGCGGCACTTCGAGGCCGTCGTCGGCCACGCGTTGATCCTGGTCGCAGAGGTGGACGGCGAAGTGGTGGGGATGGCGGAGGTGGTGCCGCTCGCGGATCCGCCGGACCACCAGATCCTCACGCCCCGCCGTGCGGCGGACATCCACACCGTGGTCCTGGACGGTCACCGGGACCGGGGTGTCGGGACGGCACTCGTCGCGGCTGCGGAACGGGTGGCCGCGGAGCACGGTGTCTCGCTCGTCTTCGCGAACATCTTCGCCAGCAACGAGAACGCCCTCGCCTTCTACTCGGGCGCCGGGTTCGGGCCGCGCGGCATCCTGCTGAGCAAGGCGTGCGACTGACGGTCTGGCCGCTGCGGCGGCGAGGAGGGTGACGTCCACGCACTCGGATGACGTGGCGGTGCTGGTGAACGAGAACCGCCTCGGCTAGACACGCACTGTGCTGCACGACCCGCTCACGGGCCTGCCCGGACACGCGCTGCTGCTGGATCGCCTGGGGCAGTCGCTGATCCGCGCCCGCACGCGCGGCACCCTGGTCACGCTCGTCCTCGTCGCCGTTCCGGGCTCCCTGCCGGAGGCGGCCCGCGCCCTGCGCACGGGGCTGCGCCCGGACTTCACCGTCGCCCGCTACCACGACGCGGTGCTGGCCGTGCTCGCCGAGCACGACTTCGGCGACGGTTCCCCGATCGCGGCGCTGATCAGGGAACTGGTCGGGGAGAGCCCGCGGATCCACTGGGTGACGAGCGACGGCGACACCGGTCCCGAGGACGTGATCGCGACGGCCGAGCGTCGCTGACCCCGTGAAACGGCACCTCGAAACGGCACCGAGCCCCGGCGACACCGTCGTGTCGCCGGGGCTCGGCTTCTTACCGGAGGAGGGTGTTACAACCAGCGGGTGTTACAGCGAGCCGGTGACGCGGTCGAACTGGTTGGCCGGCTCGATCAGGGAGAGCGCCGGGGCGTTCAGCGGCACCTCGGGCAGGGCGCGCTCACGCGAGGGGGTCAGGCCCTTGGTCGGGTTCAGGTTGAGACCCGAGATGGAGGCCGGACCGTCCACGGGCAGCGTGGGCAGCGAACGCTCGGTGGGCAGCGCGGGGAGCTGCACCGGCACCGGCAGGGCCGGGGCGGTCACCGGGAGGGACGGCACCGTCGGCATCGAGCGCGGGGTGACACCGCCGGGAACCAGGCCCTGCGCGGCCTTCAGCACCTGGGCCAGGGGCAGGCCCTGGACGTTCGGGGTCACGCTGGCGACGCCACCGTTCAGCGGCAGAGCGGAGCGCTTCTTGGCGACACCGGTCAGCGCCTGGGTCGGCAGTGCCCTGGTGGGCAGCGCCTGGGTGGGCAGGCCCTTGGTCGGCAGGCCCTTGGTCGGCAGCCCCTTGGTGGGCAGGCCCTTGGTCGGCACACCCTTGGTGGGCAGACCCTTCGTGGGCAGACCCTTCGTGGGCAGACCCTTCGTGGGCAGCGCCTGGGTGGACAGGCCCTTGACCGACAGCGCCTGGGTGGGCAGGCCCTTCGTCGGCAGCCCCTTGACGGGCAGGCCCGAGAGGGGCAGACCCGACGTCGGCAGACCCGAGATGGGCAGGCCCGAGAGCGGGAGCTGGCCCGCCATGCCGGTCAGCGCGGCCGGGTTCGGCAGCGTGTTGATCGGCAGCTTGTCGAGGCCGTTCAACGCCGGAACCTCGTTGGCCTTCAGCAGGCGGTCGACGCCCTTGGGCAGCTCGAGACCCTTGAGCTGCGAGGCGCGGATGGCGCCCGGCTCCTCCTCACCGGTGAGCTGGGCGTCGTCGCTCGTGCCCAGCGTGGTCGCCTGGCCGACGACCTCGACGGGGACGCGCGCGAACTTGGCGACGCCCTCGACCGGAACGGTCATCTCGCGGGCGGACGACGGGCCGCTGCCGTTCGTGGCCATGTCGCCACCGGCCTCGGTGTGCGACACCTTCTCGGTGACCGTCGAGGCGTTACCCGCGACCGCCACCGCGTCGGCGTACACGCCGCCGGCGACGTTGGCGGGAGCGTGGGCCAGGTTGCCGGAGACCGAGGCGTCGTCGGCCGTCGACGCGCTGTCCCCACCGGAGACGACCCTGGTGTCGGTCAGCACGTCGGAGTTCGTGATGCCTCCGGCGGCGACGCTGTCGCCCGGAACCGCCGGGAACACGGCCGGCTGCGCGCCGACCAGGTTGCCGGAGACCGAACCGCGGTCACCGTTGCTGTGGACGTCACCACCGGCGACCGAGTCGAGGTCGTTGGTGGCGATGGCGTCCACGTTGCTGCCGCCGCCGACCGCCCAGCCGACGACCTGCGTGCCGGTGGCGACCGGGGCCGAGACGACGTTGCCGGCGATGGAGCCGCGCTCACCGGTGGTGAGAGCCTCGCCGCCCGCCTTCATGTCGGTCGCGTTGGCGGCCGTGGTGTTGTTGTTGCCCACCACGGTGACGCCGTCGCCGAAGACCTGGGCCGGCGTCGAGGTCGGGACCTGGACGATGTTGCCCGCCACCGAGCTCTTCTTGCCGGAGGCGACCGGAGCGTCGCCCGCGGTGACCGAGGTGTCGTTCGACGCGTCCGACGTGGTGTTGCCCACGACGCCCGCGGTGACCGCGAAGACCTGCGGCGCGACGGCGGTGGGCGCGGTCACGATGTTGCTCGACACCGTGCCGCGGTCGTCCTGCGCGTTCGGCTTGGCGCTGGAGCGGACGTCCTTGACCTCGTCGGCCGTGCCGGTGGCCTGGCCCGCGACCGTGCCGGCCACGGCGTAGGCCTCGACCGGGGCGGCGAGCGGGGTCTGCGCCACGTTGCCGGAGCCGACGGAGTCGTTGCCGAGCGTGCCCTGGTAGCCGCCGGTGGTCGACTTGACGTCGTTCTCGCACGTGCCGAGCGACTGGCCGGCGGCGGAGAGGCCGTTGCCGCACACGTCCACGGCGGTGGCCGGCGGGACGTCGGCGATGTTGCCCGACAGGACCGAGTTGTCGCCCAGGGTGAAGACGTTGCCGCCGGCGGTCGACGTCGCCTTGTTCGCGTGGTTGGTGAGGGCGTTGCCGACGACGGCCCCGCCGTTGCCACCCGCGGCGACGGGCAGCGAGATGGGTGCCCCGGCGACGTTGCCGGACGCCGTGGAGCCGTCACCGGTGGTGTAGGTCTCGCCGCCGGCGATCGACTCGTTGGACGTGTCACTGGTGGCGGTCGAGTTGCCGACCGCGGCCGCGGCGTTGTCGTCGACCGTGATCGGGCCGGCGAGCGCGGGAGCGGCGACGTTGCCCGCGAGCGTTCCGGGGTCACCGCTGGTCGCCGTCTTGCCGCCGGCGTAGGCGGCGCCCGTCTGCACCGAGTCGGTGGTGGAGTTGCCCGCACCGGAGACCGAGTTGCCGTTCACCTCGAACAGCGGGGCCACCGGGACCGGCACGGCGTTGCCGGAGAGCGAGCTCCGGGCGCCACCGGTGGTGATGTCGCCTTCGGAGGAGGCGAACGTGTCGGCGGTCGAGTTGGCCTCGGCGATGCCGGCCGCGCCCACACCGTTGCCGGTGACCTGGACCGGGGTCGCGCCCTGCTCGGCGACGACGTTGCCGGAGAGGGAGCCCTTGCGGCCGCTGGTGGTGATGTCGCCACCGGTCGTGGAGACCTGCTCGGCCTTGCCCGAGGTGGTGGCGTTGCCGCCCACGCCGAACGCGTTGCCGGTGAGCTGGACCGGGAGGGCGTGGCCGGCGGCGACGACGTTGCCGGCGAGAGCCTGGTCCCCGCCGTTGGTGGCGATCTTGCCGTCGCGGTGGGTGAACTGCGAGCAGTCGCCGGACGCCTCGGCGTCCGCGAGAACCGCGATCGCGTTGCCGCAGATGTTGATGGGGACGTCGAGGTGTCCCTGGATCCTGTTGCCCCGCACCACGTTCTGCAGCGCGGTGCCCTTGAGGCGCTCACCGGTCTGGCGGATCAGCGGGTTCGCGACGGGCGCTGCCGTGCGGGTGGGCACCGCGCTGGTGACGCGGTCCGTGCTGACCGTGCGGTCAATCTTGGGAACGTTCAGTTCCCTGGCCGGGGTGCCGATCGTGTTCTGGTCGGCCTTGACCGGAATAGAAGCCGCGACGTCGACCGCCGACGGGGCGGCGTCCGGGTCGACGTTCTCCTGGGCAGAAGCGATGCCCGTACCGAGCATCAGCAAACCACCAGTGACAAACGCGGTCTGAAGTCCGCGCTTTGCCCAGGTCTGCATTGGGTCTCCTTCCAAATTCCCCTGCTGTCAGGGGGGTTCACGGGGGTGGGGCCGTGACGCGCGGGGGAGGGCGCGTCATCACCGGGGGAGTCGCACGCGGTGATCGACCGGAAGGAGCGCAGAAAAAAAGCGCGACGGTCGACTTCCGGACAGCCAGGGGAGGTGGCTGCCGCGGACCGCGCGCTGAGATCAGTCGGGGTTGATACCGGGCTGCTTGCCCGGCGTCACGGTCACCTCGTCGGTGGACGGCGCGAGAGCGCGCGTCACCGAGGTGCCGTGGGCGTTGCCGGACGCAGCGAAAGCGGCGGACTTGCCGCTGTTGCCGGTACCAGACCCGTCGGAGCACGAAGCGCAGTGCACCGGCGCGGGGGCCGGGACGGGCAGCTTCGGGAACGGGGTGGTCGGCAGGGACGGGTGCTGCTCGGAGGGCACGACGGGGTCGTTGTGCTCCAGCAGGTCCGTCCACGAGGCACCGGACGGGCCGGTGAGGTGCGAGGTCACCCGCGTGACCGGCGACTGTCCGGCCTCGGGGGTGGTGGCTGCCGGAACGTCCTCGGGGAACGTGACGTCCACCGACCGCGCCGTGGCGGCGGCCGGGGACTGACCGGTCCTGGTGACCTGGGGCAGGATCCGCTCGGCGATCTTCTCGACCGCCTGGGAGACCTGCACCTCCGGCAGGGCTTCGCGCGCCTTCTGGTGCTCGGCGCGCAGCGTTTCATCGATCTTGTGCACCGCGTTGGCGGCGGGCACGACGACCGGCAGCTTCTCGTCGATGGAGACGATCTTGGTGACGACGTCGAACTGCTGCCCGTCCCCCGCGGGCACCGTCTCGGCCGCGGTGGCCGCAGACGTGGACAGCGCCCAGGCAACGGCCGTACCCGCGATCGCACCACCGACGGCGAGCAGCGCTCGGGTGGCGAACCGGCGGATGCCGTTCGCTCCCGTCTTCGCTCGCAGATCGGCAGAGGACAACGCGGGAACCTCGCTACTCGGTGGCGCTCAAGGGATTCGCCGACGATCGTCTGATCAAGTCGACGTCGGCGACTCTGCCATCCGGCCACCCCGAACGCACGCTCTGAGCGCTCGGTTAACTACATCGTGTGAACACCGGCGCCGTCACAGCCGCTTGAGCACCCGTGCCGCTCCCGCCGCGGCGGTCGACGCGAGCACCCAGCCCACGGCGACGAGCGTCGCCGAGATCCATTGCGACGCACCGGTGAACTGCCACTTCCCGTCGTGGCCGAAGTCGATGATCGGGATCAGCAGGTCGAGCGCGAGGAGCCAGGCGTTCCACACCGGGTCCTCGTCGGCGTTGAGCTTGACCATCGGGTGCCAGTTGAACCAGAGCGCACCGCCCAGCCAGAACACGCCGAGCCAGCAGATCGCGAGCCACGGCCGGTAGCCGTAGCCGACGGTCCACCGCTGCACCGCGCCCCAGACCCGGCCGGCCTTGCCGAGCTCGGCGTAGCGCCGGCGCTGCTTCTCGAGCTGGACCTTCTGCGCGAGCTCCTCCTCGCCGCCCTGCTGGTAGACGGCGGCGAGCTGCTCGTACGGTCCCGGCGCGAAGTCCGGCTGCACCTTGAGCAGCCACTTCAGCCGCGTCTGCACCGGCACGTCGGGATCGGCGGTGATGCCCTCGAAGGTGAAGTCGTCGACGGCGACGCCGCCCTCGGCGTCCCACAGGCCCGGCCCGTCGGTCACCGAGACCGCCTTGAGCCTGCTCAGCACGACCTTCCCCTTGGGCTGCTGGCCCTGCGGGATGTGCAGGCGGAACTGGTGCACGGTGAGCCCGTACGCGTTGAGCGCGATGTCCGCGGCGGTCGAGCCGAGGTGCGAGTCGCTGAACGTCGCCATCTTGCCGACCTCGCCCAGCCTGATCCGCACGCCGCCGACCGCGGTGAACCCGCGGCTGCACAACAGGTCCTTGCCGATCGTGATGGCGCGGGCGTCGAGCGACGGCTTCTGCGTGCCGTTCGCGCGCAGCCGCGGCAGCGTCAGCTCGGCCCCGGACAGGTCGAGGGTGGAGCCGATGTTCGCGTTCTGCAGGCGGACCGAGCCCTTGGCCCTGAGCTCGCGCAGGAACAGCGTGCCGCCGACCTGGAGGCGGTCGGCGAACAGGACGTCGATGCCGGGCCCGTGCAGCGACACCCCGGACATGCTGGCGCTGCCCATGATCGTCGCGTTCGACAGCCGGACCTGGCCGTAGGTCTGCAACGGCGACGAGCGGGCGCCCGCGCCGTTGAGCGCGCTGCGCGCCTCGACGTCGCCGCGGACCTGCATGCCGTCCGCGTGGATGGCGACCGGGATGCGGTTCGTGACGTCGCCCGCGAGCTCCTCGGCGATGTCGCGCGGCCCGATCACCGCACCGGACAGGCGCAGGTACCCGCCGATGCTCGCGTTCGGCAGCCGGACCGTGCCGGTGCTGGTGAAGCCGTCGTCGAGCTCGACGTTGCCCTCGACCCGGATGCGGTCGGCCACGAGCGTCGCCGCCTCGTCGGCCAGTCCGTGCGGCAGGACCAGGACCTGGTTGTCGACGCGGTGCGCGGAGTGCAGGCGGGCGCCGGTGAACTCGAGGTTCCCGCCGACGCGCGCGCCGTCGAACAGCACCCGCCCGTCGGCGGTGAACCGGCCGCCCTCGGCGTTGCAGAAGACGTTGCCCGACACCACGATCCCGGACGCCTCCAGCGCGTCCCGGCCGGTGTTGATCAGCCGGGCCCCGCCGAGGTGGACGCTGCCGCCGATCATCGCGCCGCGCAGCCGCACCTCGCCGTTGGCCCGCATCGCGATGGCCTGGACGGATCCGCTCACCCGCAGCCGCGCGCCGAGGAGCGCGTGCTCGGTGCCGGAGCGCAGCACCGAGCCGGCGAGCCGCAGCGTGCCGTCGACGGCGGCGTCGGTGAGGTCGACGGTGCCGGTGCAGGTGAATCCGGCCTCCAGCACGAGGTCGCTGAACACGCGGAGGTTGCGGCCCTGGATCCCCGGGACGCGGGTGCCGCGCAGGCGCAGCCCGATCAGCCGCGCCATGCGCAGGTCGAGCGACTCCTCGAACGCGCAGTGGGTGAGGTCGATGACCCGCGTGACGCGGGTGCCCTCCAGCTCGAACCTGCCGGTGATCCGCGCGTTTCGCATGCGCAGGGCGGGTAATCCCTTGCGCGGCACCCGGTACATGCCGGTCAGCAACCCGGTGAGGACCTCGCCGCGCACGCTCTGCCCGGTCAGGTCGATCTCGGTGCCACCCGCGTAGGCCCCGGCGACCTGGCGCTCGACCTCGGTCAAGTCTTCCGGCTTGATCACTCTCGTCCTCCCCTGACGAATCGGATCATCCCCAATGAGCTTCCACCTTGGCGAGGGGCTGAACAGTTAACGTGAGTCCTGTGAGCACACCGGAGTCGCAGATCAGCAGCCGCGTCCCTTCGCTGCTGCGGGTGAGTGCCGCGCTGAGCTGGCGGTTCGTCGTCGTGGTGGCCGCGCTGTACGTGGTCGCCTACGTGCTGGGCTTCCTCGCGTCGATAGTGATCCCGGTCGCAATCGCCCTGCTGCTCGCCGCCCTGCTGTCGCCGGGCGTCTCGAAGCTCGTGGAGTGGCGCGTCCCGCGCGGTGTGGCGGTGACCGTGATGATGATCATCGGCATCGGCGTGCTCGGCGGCGTGCTGACGTTCGTGATCAGCGAGTTCTCCCGCGGCCTTCCCGAGCTGCAGACCCAGGTCGGGGCGTCGCTCGACACGATCCAGCAGTGGCTCAAGGACGGGCCCGCGCACCTGTCCGACCAGCAGTTGCAGAACTACCTCAACGACATCGTCAACACGATCAAGGAGAACCAGGCCGAGATCACCTCCGGCGCGCTCACCACGGCCGCGACGGTCGGCGAGGCGTTGACGGGCCTGCTGCTCGCGCTGTTCACCCTCATCTTCTTCTTGCACGACGGTGACGGCATCTGGCGTTTCGTGACCCGCGCGGTGCCCCGCGATGTGCGTCAGCGCGTCGACGTCGCCGGTCGTCGCGGGTTCAGCTCTCTCGTTTCCTATGTGCGCGCAACGGCCGCGGTCGCGGTCGTCGACGCCGTCGGTGTCGGCATCGGACTGGCGATCATCGGTGTTCCGCTCGTGGTGCCGCTGTCGGCGTTGGTGTTCCTCGGCGCGTTCATCCCGATCATTGGCGCGGTGTTCACCGGCGCCGTGGCGGTCTTGATCGCGTTGGTGACCAACGGCCCGATCGCGGCACTGGTGGTGCTGGCCGTGCTCATCGGCGTGATGCAGCTTGAGTCGCACGTGTTGCAACCGATCCTGTTGGGCCGGGCGGTCAAGCTGCACCCGCTGGCGGTCGTGCTCGCGATCGCGGGCGGCTTGGTCGTGGGCGGCATCGCCGGCGCGTTGCTCGCCGTGCCGTTGCTGGCGGTGCTGAACTCCGGGATCCGGTCACTGGTGTCGGAGGCGGACGCCGTGCAGGAGCCGGAGAAGGTGGACGTGCTCGACCCGCAGGACACGGCCCCGAAGGACGACAGGAGCGACCGGGTCCAGGAGCTCTAGTCCGCGGTGCGCTCCAGGTAGCCCCGCCTGGTGAACGCCTGCCAGAACTGGAGCGAGCTGCCGGCGGGCCGGACGGTCAGCCGCGCCCTGCCGCCGGGAGCCACCTCGACGCGCACGACCGGGCTGCCGGTCCAGTCGATCGCGGCACGGACGTCGTGCACGCCCGGCGGGACCGGGAGGTCGAGCTGCTCGTCGGCGCCGATCCGGACCACGCGCACACCGTCGACCTCGATCCAGTACGCGCGGGCCCGGTCGCGCCACACGGCGGCGGGGCGGTGGACGGTGATGAGCGCCTGCGCGGTGGTCTCCCCCATGCGGTGATCGTGACACGTGACCCCGGCCGATGAGGCCGAATCGATCGCGAAACCGCGGTGCTAGGCCATCGAGACGAGGTTGCGGCCGTAGGCCTTGGCCGCCAGCAACGCCGCGTCGGCCGCGACGAGCAGGTCCGGGAGCTGGTAGCCGAACCGGGTCGTGCAGGACACGCCGATCGACACCGTGAGGCCGTGCAGCTCGTGCGGCTTGCCGTCGGTCGCCATCGTGGGCACCCGGAGCGCGGCCACGGCCTTGCGCACCCGTTCGGCCACCGACTCCGCCTCGTCGGGGGTGGCGTCGGGCAGCAGCACGACGAACTCCTCGCCGCCGAAGCGCCCGACCAGGTCACCGCGCCGGACGGTGCCGCGCAGCAGCAAGGAGATCGCGGCCAGGGCGGCGTCGCCCGCCAGGTGGCCCACCTCGTCGTTGACCCTCTTGAAGTGGTCGAGGTCGAGCAGCATCACGGCCATCGGCCGGGTGCGCTCGGCGCCCTTGGCCAGCTCGTAGCGGGCCCGGCTGTCCCAGTGCACGGCGTTGGCGAGGCCGGTCTTGGCGTCGTGCTGGGCCGAGCGGCGCCACTGCGGGAGCTGGGCCGCCCGTTCCAGCAGGGCCAGCGACGGGCCGGCGATCAGGGCGTGCACGGCGTTGGTCTCCGTCACGCAGCCCATCAGCCCGCCGATCGACACCGCGACGATGCCGAGCACGACGTCGATGGGCTCGCCGACGTTCTCCTCGAAGGTGGAGGACGGCCTGCGCAGCTTCATGCCGAACGAGATCAGGGCCGCGCGCAGGGCCAGCAGGACGGTCGCGCCGATCACCATGAGCAGCAGGTTCGCCCGGGGGTCGGTCCAGCCGAGCAGGGAGCGGGTCACGAAGACCGCGAGCGCCGTCGCGCTCAGGGTGTAGACCCAGCGGTAGGTCTCCGGGCGTTGCTCCAGCAGGCAGTGCAGGGCCGGTCCGAACAGCAGCAGCACCAGCAGGTTCGGCGGCAGGGCGAGGATGCCCGCCGTCAGGTAGGACAGGTGGGCCGCCCACGGGTTGCGCTCGGTCTCGCCGATGCGGTGGCTGTAGATGGAACTGCCGATGATCACCGCGCCCGCGGTGCCGGCGATGGCGGCGAACCTGGCGATCTCGGACGGTGACGGCGTCGCCGAGGAGACGATCGCGTACACGACGGTGGCCAGCGCGGCGGCGTCGACGAGCAACCAGTAGCAGAGCGCGGGCCGCCGCAACGTCCACAACGGCCAGTCGCGCACCTGTACGCCCTCCCCACCCTGACCCCGGAGAGCGTCGCACATTCCTCCGTTTGGCAGAAGACGGCCACCTGGGGGTTAGCCAGCACACGTTCTCGCGGCAGGATGGTGCCTGAAAGGAGCACAGCGTGCCCGACGAGCCTGCCGAACGTGTGACGAAGATGATCGACGACCCGGCCACACCCCTGTGGCGCGGGGCGATCGCGCTACGCATAGTCACATTCCTGTTCGCGGCGGCGAACGTGATCGCGAACCAGTCCGGCCAACCCGGTTACGAGCGGCCGTGGCTCGCGTGGACCACGCTCGGGGTGATGGCGCTGTGGTCGGTCTTCACCAGCCGCGCCTACAGCACGACGTGGGGCAGGCGGTGGCCGGTCGTGCTGGCCGACTTGGCGCTGACCTGCGGTCTCATGTCGCTGTCACCGCTGATCATGTCCGACCACCAGCTCCTGACCCTCAACGTCCCGCTGATCACCACGATCTGGGCGTCCGTGCCCGCGGTGGCGCTCGGCGCGCTCGGCGGGGCGGCCGCGGGTTTCGTCGGCGGGCTGACCGTCGGCCTCTTCACCTACCTGTCGAAGGGCGTGCCGAGTCTCGACCTGCTGCGCGACGTCGTGCTGCTGGCGGGCGCCGGCATGATCGTCGGCATGGCCTCGGCCACCGCGCGGCGCTCGGCGGTGCGGCTCGCCCAGGCGTTGCGCGCGGAAGCGGCGACGGCGGAACGGGAACGGCTCGCCCGTTCGATCCACGACAGCGTGCTCCAAGTGCTCGCCCGCGTGCGCAAGCGCGGCCTGGAGGTCGGTGGCGAGGCGGCGGAACTGGCCCAGCTCGCCGGCGAGCAGGAGGTGGCCCTGCGCAACCTGGTGGCCGCCGCGCCCGCCGACTCCACTGTGGACGGCGAGGTCGACCTGCGGCCGGGCCTGCAGCTCCTCGCCACGCCCAGGGTCCAGGTGTCCACCCCCGCCACGCAGGTCATGCTCGCCGCCGCGACGGCGGGCGAGCTGACCTCGCTCGTCCGCGAGGCGCTGTCCAACGTGGACAAGCACGCCGGTCCGGGCGCGCGGGCGTGGGTGCTGCTGGAAGACCTCGGCGACGAGGTCGTGCTGAGCGTCCGGGACGATGGTCCCGGCATCCCGGACGGTCGCATCGCCTCCGCCGCGGCGGAGGGCAGGATGGGGATCGAGAAGTCGATCAAAGGTCGGGTGGAGGCGCTGGGGGGTGCGCTCGAGCTCCAGACCGGGCCGGGGGAGGGCACGGAGTGGGAGGTCCGGGTGTTCAGGGAGGGGGCGGCAAGATGACGGTCTCGGTGATGGTCGTGGACGACCACCCGATGTGGCGCGAAGGCGTCGCGCGCGACCTGGCGGAGCGGGGCTTCGAGGTCGTGGCGACCGCCGGTGACGCCGCCTCGGCCGTGCGCATCGCGAAGGCCGTGCGGCCGGACGTGGTGCTGATGGACCTCAACCTCGGCGAGCTGTCCGGGGTGGACGCCACCCTGCTGATCACCGGCGAGCTGCCCGGCACGCGGGTGCTGGTGCTGTCCGCGTCCGGTGAGCACGACGACGTGCTCCAGGCCGTGAAGGCGGGCGCGTCCGGCTACCTGGTGAAGTCCGCGTCCGCGGAGGAACTGGTCGACGCCGTGTCCCGCACCGCCGCCGGAGACGCCGTGTTCACCGCCGGTCTCGCCGGACTGGTGCTGGGCGAGTACCGCCGCATGGCCGCCGCGCCCGGCGACTCCGCGGAGGAGAAGCCCCAGCTCACCGAACGGGAGACCGAGGTGCTGCGGCTCGTGGCCAAGGGCCTGACCGCCCGGCAGATCGCGAACCGCCTGGTGATCTCCCACCGCACGGTCGAGAACCACGTGCAGTCGACTTTGCGCAAACTCCAGCTGCACAACCGGGTGGAGCTGGCGCGTTATGCCATTGAGCACGGTCTCGACAGCGAACCGGAGGCACAGAGATGACCGATCCCAGGGACTTACGCGTGTCCGACGCGGAACGTGAGCACGTCGTCAGCCTGCTGAACAAGGCGGTCGGCAGGGGCATGCTCACGCTCGACGAGTTCACCACCCGCACCGACACCGCGCTGGGCGCCGTGACCAGGGCCGACCTCAACGCCGTGCTGCTCGACCTGCCCGGCATGGTCAACAACGAGCTCGCGCACGCGCGCACCGAGCTGAAGAACACGATGGGCACCACGGTCCGCAAAGGACATTGGATCGTGCCGAGCGAGCTCGTCATCCGCAACACCCTCGGCAGCACGAACCTCGACTTCACCGCGGCCGACGTGCCGCCGGTCGTCACCGTCGACCTCGACGTGTCGCTGGGCTCGGTGAAGCTGCTGCTGCCCGCCGGGTCGTCGGTCGACGTCAACGCCGTGGAGATCACCGCGGGCGAGCTGAAGGACAAGGTCCACAACGCCGTCGGCAACCCGCACTTCCAGCTCAGGGGCGCGGTGCGCGGCGGCACCGTGGTGATCAAGCGGAAGCGCTGATCTGCGACCTCCCCGCCGAGCCCGCAGGATCGAGGCATGCGATGCCTCGTGACCGGTGCGACCGGGTACCTCGGCGGACGGCTCGTGCCCAGGCTGCTCGCCGAGGGGCACCGGGTGCGCTGCCTGGTGCGGTCGCCGGAGAAGCTGCGCGACGTGCCGTGGGCGGACCGGGTCGAGATCGTCCGCGGTGACGTGCTCGGCGACCTCGACGAGGCCATGCGGGACGTCGAGGTCGTGCACTACCTCGTGCACTCGTTGCACTCGAAGGACTTCGCGGACGCCGACCGCGAGGCCGCCGTGAACGTGGCGAGGGCCGCGGAACGCGTCGGCGTGCACCGGATCGTGTACCTGGGCGGGCTGCACCCGGAGAACGTGCCGCTGTCGCCGCACCTCGCCTCCCGCAAGGAGGTCGGCGAGGTCTTCCTGGCCTCGCCGGTGCCCGCCGTGGTGCTGCAGGCCGCGGTGATCATCGGGTCCGGCTCGGCGTCGTTCGAGATGCTGCGGTACCTGACCGAACGGCTGCCGGTCATGGTCACGCCGCGCTGGGTGCACAACCGGATCCAGCCGATCGCCGTGCGGGACGTCCTGCGCTACCTCGTCGGCGCGACGACGCTCGACGCGAACCGGACGTTCGACATCGGCGGGCCGGACGTGCTCACCTACCTGGAGATGATGCTCCGGTACGCGCGGGTGGCCGGGCTGCCCAGGCGCCGCGTGCTGCCCGTGCCGCTGCTCACGCCCGGCCTGTCCTCGCACTGGGTCAACCTGGTCACGCCCGTGCCGGGGTCGATCGCGAAGCCGTTGATCGAGTCGCTGGTGCACGAGGTGGTGTGCCGCGAGAACGACATCCGCGACCTGCTGCCCGGCGAGAACGTCGGCTACGACCGGGCGGTCGAGCTCGCGCTGGACAAGATCCGGGACGCCGACGTGGAGACCCGGTGGTCGGGCGCCTCCGTGCCGGGCGCGCCGAGCGAGCCGCTGCCGACCGACCCCGGCTGGTCCGGCGGTTCGGTGTACACCGACGAACGCGAACGCCACGCGCAGGCGACGCCCGAACGGCTGTGGGAGGTCATCGAGGGCATCGGCGGCGAGCGCGGCTGGTACTCGTTCCCGCTGGCCTGGGCGATCCGCGGGTGGCTCGACCGGCTCGTGGGCGGGGTGGGCCTGCGTCGCGGCAGGCGCGACCCCGCGCGGTTGCACGTGGGCGAGGCGCTCGACTTCTGGCGGGTGGAGGAGGTCGAACGCGGCAGGCTGCTGCGGTTGCGCGCGGAGATGAAGGTGCCGGGGAAGGCCTGGCTGGAGCTTCGAGTGGCGGACGGTGAGCGCGGCGGGTCCACTTACCGCCAACGCGCGGTGTTCGTGCCCAAGGGGCTCGTCGGCCACCTCTACTGGGCGGTGGTCTGGCCTTTCCACGGCGTGGTGTTCGGCGGCATGGTGCGCAACATCGTCAATGAAGCTGAGCTGCACAAGAACTTCAGAAAGTCCTGATGGACTGCACAAGCAGCGAAGGGTGAAACTTCCCGCATGAAGGCTCTCGTCAAGGTCGCCGCTGGGCCTGGTCTCGAACTGACCGATGTCCCGGACCCGGTTCCGGGACCGGCGGACGTGCTGGTCAGGGTGTTGCGCACCGGTATCTGCGGCACCGACCTGCACATCGACTCGTGGGACGACTGGGCCGCGGCCAACATCGAGGCGCCGCTGGTCCTCGGCCACGAGTTCGTCGGCGAGGTCGTCGAGGTCGGCGGCTCGGTGACCGGTGTGAAGGTCGGCGACCTGGTCAGCGGCGAGGGCCACCTCGTGTGCGGGACGTGCCGCAACTGCAAGGCGGGCCGCCGTCACCTCTGCGCCAACACCCGCGGTCTCGGCGTGCACTCCAACGGCGCGTTCGCCCAGTACGTCGTGCTGCCCGAGCAGAACGCGTGGGTGCACCGCACGCCCGTCGACCTGGACGTGGCCGCGATCTTCGACCCGTTCGGCAACGCCGTGCACACCGCGTTGAGCTTCCCCGTCATCGGCGAGGACGTGATCATCACCGGTGCCGGCCCGATCGGCATCATGGCCGCCGCCGTCGCCAAGCACGCGGGCGCGCGCAACGTCGTGATCACCGACATCTCCGAGCACCGGCTGGACCTCGCCCGCAAGGTCGGCGTCGACCTCGCGGTCAACGTCGCCGAGCGGACGATCGCCGACGCGCAGGCCGAGCTCGGCATGGCCGAGGGCTTCGACGTCGGCATGGAGATGTCCGGCAAGCCCGTGGCGATGCGGGACATGATCGCGAACATGGCGCACGGCGGTCGCATCGCGATGCTGGGGCTGCCCGCGGAGGAGTTCCCCGTCGACTGGAGCAGCGTCGTGCTGAAGATGCTGCACGTCAAGGGGATCTACGGCCGCGAGATGTTCGAGACCTGGTACTCGATGACCGTGCTGCTCCAGCGCGGCCTCGACCTCGCACCGGTCATCACGCACCGGTACGACCACACGCAGCACGCGGAGGCGTTCGCCACCGCGCGTGAAGGCAAGTGCGGCAAGGTCATCCTCGACTGGACGGGAGCCTGATGTACGGCGAGCTGAAGAACGACCTGGTCTCCACGATCGGGGAGATCCGGGAGGCCGGGCTCTACAAGTCCGAGCGCGTGATCGGCACCCCGCAGAACGCCGCCGTCCGGGTCGGTTCCGGTGCCGAGGTGCTGAACTTCTGCGCCAACAACTACCTCGGCCTCGCCGACCACCCGCGCCTGATCGAGGCCGCGAAGAAGGCGCTGGACGACTGGGGCTTCGGCATGGCCTCGGTGCGGTTCATCTGCGGCACGCAGGAACCGCACAAGGAGCTGGAGCGCAAGCTCTCCGAGTTCCTCGGCACCGACGACACGATCCTCTACAGCTCGTGCTTCGACGCGAACGGCGGCCTGTTCGAGACGCTGCTCGGCGCCGAGGACGCGATCGTCTCCGACGAGCTGAACCACGCGTCGATCATCGACGGCGTGCGCCTGTCCAAGGCCCGCAGGTTCCGCTACAAGAACCGCGACATGGACGACCTGGAGCGCCAGCTCAAGGACGCGGCCGACGCGCGCTACCGCCTCATCGCGACCGACGGCGTGTTCTCGATGGACGGCTACCTCGCGCCGTTGGACGAGATCTGCGACCTGGCCGACCGCTACAACGCGCTGGTCATGGTCGACGACTCGCACGCGGTCGGCTTCACCGGCCCGACCGGCCGCGGCACGCCGGAGCTGTTCGGCGTGCAGGACCGCGTCGACATCGTGACCGGCACCCTCGGCAAGGCGCTCGGCGGCGCGTCCGGCGGGTACACGTCGGGTCGCGCGGAGATCGTCGAACTGCTGCGCCAGCGCTCGCGCCCGTACCTCTTCTCGAACTCCCTCGCGCCCTCGATCACGGCAGCCTCGATCGCCGCGCTGGACATGCTCTCGTCGTCCTCGGAGCTGCTGAGCCGGCTGCGGTCGAACAGCGAGCTGTTCCGCCGCCGGATGACCGAGGAGGGCTTCGACCTGCTGCCGGGCGAGCACCCGATCATCCCGGTGATGATCGGCGACGCGGCCGAGGCCTCGCGGCTCGCCGACCTGCTGCTGGAACAGGGCGTCTACGTGATCGGCTTCTCGTACCCCGTCGTGCCGCACGGCAAGGCGCGCATTCGCACGCAGATGTCCGCCGCACACACGGCCGATGACGTCAATCGTGCCGTGGACGCATTTGTGGCCGCACGGGCGAAGATGTAACCGTAGGACTTGGACCGGCTCCAAAAACTACTTCCTTCAGGGACATTTGGAAGTAAAAGATGGAGCCGGTACGAGACTTTCTTCTAGTTTCGTCGACATGCCACGACGAAAGTCCAGTGTGGTGGGACGGGAGTTCGGCGAGGGCGTCCGCAACGCCATCGAGCGGACCGGGCTGACCCACCGCAAGCTCGCCGAAGAACTCGGCTGGGACGAAGCCAAACTCTCCGACCTGGTGCGCGGCAAGGGCGGCGTGACCCAGGCCGACCTGGAACGGCTGCTCGGCTACTGCCGTGTCAAGCCGCTTGAGGCCGATTACTTGCTTGCCCTGTTTCGGGAAACGCGCGAGAGCGGTTATCTCAAGATCCCCGACGGACCACCGGACCAGGTCCCCGTGCTGCTCAACCAGGAGCGTCTCGCCAACGAAATCACTGTCTGGTCGACGAATCTCGTCCCAGGCCACCTCCAGACCGCTGACTACATGCGTGCCGCCATCGACCGAGTGGCTCGCTCCAAGTCGATTGACTACGAGAAAGTCATCACCGCGAAGCTTGAACGCCGCAAGCTCTTCCATTGGAGCCGTACGTTCCTGTTCTACATCCACGAACAGGCTCTGCGCCTGCCGGTGGGCGGGCCGGATGTGATGAAGGACCAGTACCTCCACCTCCTGGGCATGGCGCAGCGCGACTACATCACCGTGCGAGTCGTTCCTACCGCCATCGGGGCACATGCCGGAATTTCCGGATCATTCCTCAGGCTTGGTTACGAGAAGTTCGAGCCGGTCATCTTCCTCGAAGGCGAGACCTCCGGTCTCTTCCTGGAAGACACGAAGTCGCTCGCGGTCTACTCCTCGGTGCTGAAGTTGCTCGACGTTCAAGCTCTTGATCCGGAACAATCGAAGAGGCTGATCAGCAGCATCCTGGTCTGAGGAGGCGTTCCGCATGTCGACCTGGCGCAAGAGCTCCCACAGTCCGAACTCGAGCGACTGCGTCGAGGTCGGGCGCGGCATCGGCATCCGCGACAGCAAGGCCCCCGCCGCGCACGTGCCGGTCTCGGGTGAGGCGTGGTCCGCGTTCCTCCAACATGTGACCCGCGTCACTCAACGGTAAGAATCGGCGCGGCCAGCGCACTACTCGGCGTGGAGGAATTCGCGACGGTCTACCGCGAGTGCTACCCGCGAGTGCTCGCCTACGCCGCGAGCCACGCGGGGGCGCGACTCGCCGAGGACATCACCAGCGAGACCTTCACGATCGCCTGGCGGAAGTCCGCTCAGATGCCGTCGAACGCGTTGCCGTGGCTGCTCGGCATCGCCCGCAACCTGGTGCGCGAGACCCGTCGGCAGACGACGCACTACGAGCTGACGGACTTCCCCGCCGAGGACGAGTTCGCGGTGATCGAGCTGCGGGCGGCGCTGTCGAGCCTGTCCGAGGCCGACCAGGAGGTCCTCACCCTGATCGCGTGGCACGGGCTGGCGGCGGCGGAGGCGGCGCAGGTGCTCGGGTGCACGCCGGCGACGTTCTTCGTGCGGCTGCACCGGGCTCGGCGGCGACTGCAGGCTGCTCTGTGGACTCCGAAATTCGACAGTGCGAGGGAGTCATGGAAGACCTCCTGAAGGACCTGGCCCAGGCCAAGCCGCCCACTCCCGAGGTCGACCGCGACCGGATGGAACGCGACCTCGCGCGCATCACTTCGTTGCCGCGAGAGAGGCCTGCGCGGATCCAGTTCGTGCGGCGGTACGCCCCGTTGCTGGTCATCGGCGCGGTGATCGTTCTTGCGGTCGTCCTGCTGCCCGCGCCCCCTCAGCCCGTGCAACCTGCCGCGGCACCGCGCTGGTGGCACGTGCTGACGCGGATCCACTCGATCATGATCGTCGGTGACCCGGCGAAGCCGTACGGCGCGTACTTCAGCTCCATGTCGGAGCAGTGGATGACCACCGACAGCCGGATCTCAGTCGTCCAGAAGGACGGCAGCGTCACGCCCATGCCGCTGACCAGGGAGTACGACGGGTGGGAGGCGGCGGGGAAGCCGGAGGTCGCGCCCCTGGTCGGTGGGAGCCGCTCGGTGCGCATGGGGCCGATGAAGCCGTCTGTGCAGAAGACCACCGTGTCCGGACTCCAGATGTCCGCGCACAGCCAGGTGCGCCTGGATTCACTGGACTCGCTGCCCGCCGATCCGCGGGAGCTGGGGAAGGCGCTGGAGACGATCGTCGGGAAGGACACCTACCGGATCGCGACGCTCGTGATGGAGCTGATGGCCTCGAACATCCGCGACGATCAGCGGCGGGCGGCGTTCGAGCTGCTCAAGACGCTCGACGGGGCGCGGGTCCTGGGTGAGGTGCAGGTGGGGGAGGCGCGGCGCGGCACCGGTGTGGCGGTCAGCGCGCCGCCGACCTTCCAGTTCACCGACGTCGAGGCGCAACTGGTCGTCGACGAGGAGACCGGTCTGCCGGTGATCAGGCGGGACGTGATCACCACGTCCCAGTACGGCCTGCCCGCCGGTGTGCCCATCTCGAACGAGGAGTACCTCCTGCTGGACGAGGTGGACTTCGAGCCGATCGTGCCGCAGGACGTCCCCGTGAACGGTCCGGTGGAATCCCCCATCATTGAGCGGTGATCGACCCACGACGGCTCCGCGTCCTGCGCGCACTCGCCGACCACGGCACGGTGACGGCGGCGGCCGCGGCACTGCACCTCACGCCGTCAGCGGTGTCGCAGCAGCTCGCCGCCCTGGAGTCCGAGGCGGGACACCCGTTGCTGCTGCGCAAGGGACGCCGGGTGTCCCTGACCCCGGCCGGCTCGCTGCTCGTCGCGCACGCCCACGTCGTCGCCGCGGAGCTGGAACGCGCACAGGCCACTTTGGACGCCCTGGCCGCGGGGTCCGCGGGCCAGGTGGCGGTCGCCGGGTTCTCCTCGGCGATCACCCAGGTCGTGGCGCCCGCGCTGGCGGCGTTGAAAGAACGGTCGATCGAGCTGTGCGTGCGCGACGCCGAGGGGCACGAGAGCGTGCGGTTGTTGCTGGACGGCGAGATCGACGTGGCGATCACCGAAGAGCACCGGACCACCGACCGGATGAGCCGCTTCCCGCTCTACACCGAGCCCTTCGACGTCGTCCTGCCGCCGGGGCGGGAGGCTGCCGGGCCGGTGGACCTGGCTTCGCTTGCCGACGAGGACTGGGTCGTGACGCTGCCCGGCAACCCGCTGCGGGACGTGGTGGAGATGGCGTGCGCGCAGGCCGGGTTCACGCCGCGCATCCGGCACACCTCTGACGACTTCCGGGCGATCGAGGCGCTGGTCGCGGCCGGGGCGGGGGTGGCGTTGGCTCCCCGCAACGCCGTGCGCGGGATGCCGGTGGCGGGGGTGGCGCCGCTGCGGCGGGTGGTGGCGGCGGTGCGGCGAGGGTCGGAGGAGCACCCGCTGGTCAGGGCGGTGCTCGACGAGCTGCGGGCGGCGCGTTAGGGCGGCGGGATCGACACGCGCAGCTTGGCCGCGATGCGCGTCAACGCCTGGCGGTCCTCGCCCGTGAGCGGATCCAGCACGAACTGCCGGACCGAGCGCAGGTGTGCGGGGGCGGCGGCCCTGACCACCTCGAAGCCCTCGTCGGTCAGCGAGGCGAGGGTGTACCGGCCGTCGTCGGGGTCGGGGTGGCGGACCACCCAGCCGCGGTGCTCGAAGCGCTTGACCACGTTGGACAGCCGCGACAGCGAGCCGTTGGCCAGGTGGGCGAGCTCGCTCATGCGCATGCGGCGGTCGGGGGCCTCCGAGACGTGGCTGAGCACCAGGTAGTCGAAGAGGCTCAGGCCCGACTCCTGTTGCAGCGGCGCCTCCAGCCTGCCCGGCATGAGCAGCAGCAACGAGACCAGCCCCGTCCAGGCTTCCTTCTCCTCCGCGTTCAGCCACTCCACCCGCCCAGCTTACTTCACGCTTGAAGTCGTGTACGGTTGACTTCAAGCGTGAAGTCATTGGAGGCAGGGATGAGCAAGGTCGAGTTCTTCGCGACACCGGGCTACGGCGAGACGCAACTGGAGAACATGCACTACAGCCAGGCGGTGCGCATCGGTGACCGGGTCGAGACGTCCGGGCAGGGCGGCTGGGACGACGGCTTCGAGTTCCCCGAGACGCTGGAGGCCGAGATCGTGCAGGCCTTCGACAACGTCGAGCGGACGTTGCGGACCGCCGGGGTGACGTGGGCCGACGTCGTGCACGTGAACTCGTACCACGTGCTGGAGGACGGCTTCGAGGAGCACAACCGGGTGATGGTCGAGCAGTTCCGCCGGCGGATGGGCGATCGAGCGCCGATCTGGACCGAGAGCGGGGTCACCGCCCTCGGTCACCCGAGGATGCGCGTCGAGATCCGCGTGACGGCGATCGGCTAGTGCGGGGCGCGGGCGGCGAGCTTGGCGGCGGCGGGGTCGGCGGCGGCCAGGGCGCCGCGGGCCGCGAGCTGGCAGATGTCCATGCTCGACGTCGCCAAGCGCGCGCCCACGTCGGCCAGGGCCGTGTGGTTCATCGACAGCGACGTCACGCCCATGCCGATGAGCACGCACGCCAGCAGCGGGTCGGCCGCGGCCTCGCCGCACACGCCGACGGGCTTGCCGGTGGCGGTGGCCGCCTCGCCGACCAGGGAGATCAGGCGCAGCAACGCGGGCTGCCACGGGTCGTTCAGCGCGGCCACGCCACCGAGCTGGCGGTCCGCGGCGAAGACGTACTGGGCCAGGTCGTTGGTGCCGATGGAGATGAAGTCGACGACCTGGAGGATCTCGCGGGCGCTCAACGCGGCCGAGGGGACCTCGACCATGACACCCGCACGGTCGATACCCGCCTTGCGCGCGCGTTCCACGAACCAGGCGGCCTCGGCGGCGGTGGCGACCATCGGCGCCATCACCGAGACGTCGGCACCCGACGACTTGGCCGCGGCGGCGATGGCTTCGAGCTGGCGGTCGAGGACCTCGGGGCGGTCGAAGGCGACGCGCAGGCCGCGGACGCCGAGGGCCGGGTTGGGTTCGGGGTCCGGGCTCAGGAACGCCAGCGGCTTGTCCGCACCCGCGTCGAGGGTGCGCACCACGACCGGCTTGCCCGCGAACGGGGCCAGCACGGCCTCATAGGCCGCGGTCTGCTCGGCGACCGTCGGTTCCTCCGCGGCGTCGAGGAAGCAGAACTCCGTGCGGAAGAGGCCGACCCCCTCCGCGCCCGCGGCCGCGGCGGCCGCCGCGTCGGCGGGGGAACCCACGTTGCCCAGGACCTTCACGCGGTGGCCGTCCTTGAGCACGCCGACGCCGTTCCACTCGGCCTTCTTGCCGGTGCCGGCCGCGCGGACCTTGCCGTCCGACTCGCGGACCTGACCGGTGTCGCCGTCGACGTCGAGCGAGGACCCCTCGAAGGCCAGGACGCCGCGGCAGGCGACGACGGCGGGGATGCCGAGCGACCGCGCGAGGATCGCCGTGTGCGAGGTGGGACCGCCCTCCTCGGTGACCAGGGCGAGGACCTTCGCCGGGTCGAGACCCGCGGTGTCCGCGGGCGCCAGGTCCCGCGCCACCAGCACGGCCGGCGACGCGAGGTCGGGCACGCCGGGCGCGGGCAGGCCGAGGAGCTCGGCCACGACCCGGTCGCGGACGTCCTGGACGTCGCGAGCGCGTTCGGCCATGTAGCCACCGGCGGCCTGCAACGCCGTGACGAACTTCTGCGCCGCCTGGTGCACCGCGCGGGCGGCGGGCAGCGACTCGTTCACGACGAGCTGCTCGGCGGACTTGATCAGCGACGGGTCCCCGGCCATCGCGGCCGTGGTCTCCAGGACGGCGCGGGCATCGCCGTCGACGGTCTTCGCGCGCTCCATCAAGCGCTGCGCCACGACCTCGGTCGCCGGCCTGATCCGAGCGGCTTCGGCGGCTGTGTCCGCGGGTCGCGGGCCCGCGGGAGGTTCAGGAAGGGGCTCGGCCACCCTCACCAGAGGGCCGGAAGCCCGGCCACCGCTGACACCGACACCGCTCAGCCGCGTGCTCGACATGGTCTAGACCATACCCTTCCGCTGTGAACCGCCAACAGCGCAGTGCGACCAATCCACCGGCGGGTCGCGGCGCGGCGGTCACCCCGTCAGCGAGCGCACCTCGGCGGCGGTCGGGTACGAGGGCTGCGCGCCCGCCTTCGTGACGGACAGCGCGGCGACCTTCACCGCGTAGCGGGCAGCCTGCACGAGATCGTCGCCCTGCGCCAGCCGCGCGGACAGGGCACCGGCGAACGCGTCACCGGCGCCGGTCGTGTCGACGACCTCGGGCACCTCGATCGACGGCACCTCGACGACCCCGGACCGGGTCACCACGGCGGCGCCGCGCGAGCCCAGGGTGACGATCGCCGACGCCGGGCCGAGCCCGAGCAGGCCGCGCCAGTCCGGCGCGAGCTGCGCCGCCTCGTGCTCGTTCACGATCAGGACGTCGAGCTGCCGCAACGCCTCCGCGGGCAGCTCGGCGACCGGCGACAGGTTGAGCACCGGCCGGACGCCCGCCCGTGCCGCGACGCCGATCGCGTGGACCACCGTCTCCAGCGGCACCTCCAGCGAGCACGTCAGGACGCGGACGCCGTCGAACGACAGGGAGTCCACATCGGACGGCGCCACGTCGGAGTTGGCGCCCGGCGACACCACGATCGAGTTCTCGCCGTCCGGGGTCACGGTGATGTAGGCGATCCCGGTCGGCCGCGCGGAGGTCTTCACCAGCGAGGTGCCGACGCCGGCCGACTCCAGCGACTCGCGCAGCACCGAGCCGTAGCCGTCGTCGCCGACCGCGCCGACGAGCGCGACGGAGGCGCCCACGCGAGCGGCGGCGACGGCGGTGTTCGCGCCCTTGCCGCCGGGCAGCACGACGGTGTCGCCGCCGAGCACGGTCTCACCGCCCGCGGGCCGCCTGCCGACCTCGACGACGAGATCGGCGTTGGCGGACCCGAGGACCAGCAGCTCGTTCGTCACTTGATGAACTCTGCCACGTTCTGCTTCGTGACGGCCTTGACCTCGACGTCCACGACCTGCTGGACGGACTCGCCCTTCGCCGCGCGCACCGCCTGCTCGACGGACTTGGAGCCGAGCAGCTTCGGCTGCTGCGCGATGGTGGCGGCGAGCGTGCCCTCCTGCACGGCCTTGAGCCCGTCGGGCGTGCCGTCGAAGCCGACGACCACGACGTCCTTGCCCGCGCGGGCGCCGAGAGCCTTGATCGCGCCGAGCGCCATCTCGTCGTTCTCGGCGAAGATGCCCTTGATGGTCGGGTGGCCCTGCAACAGGTTCGTGGTCTCGTTGAGGCCCTTGGCGCGGTCGAAGTCCGCGACGGCGGTGGCGACGACCTTGATGTTGCCGCTGTTCAGGCCCTGCTCGAAGCCCTGGCCGCGGTCGCGCGACGCCGACGCGCCCGAGATGCCCCTGAGGTGCGCGACCTCGCCGGAGGTGGCGCGGCCGAGCTCGATGGCCGCGAGGCTGCCGCCCGACACGTTGTTCGAGGTGACCTCGGCGGCGATCTTGCCCTCGACCGAGCGGTCGACCGCGATCAGCGGGATGTTCGCCATCTCGGCGGCCCTGGCCGCGGGCGCGGACTGCTTGGAGTCGACCGGGTTCAGGATGATCGCCTTGACCCCCTGGGTCACCAGCGTCTGCACCTGGTTGACCTGGTTCGTCGCGTCGTTCTGCGCGTCGACCACGGTCAGCTTGGCGCCGAGCTGGTCCGCCATCTCCTGGGCGCCCTGCTGCAGCTCCACGAAGAACGGGTTGTTCACCGTGGACACCGCCAGGCCGATGGTGATCTGGCCTCCGGACGACGCCCCAGTTCCACCGCACCCGGCCGCGAGCAGTGCCGCGGCGCCGAGGGTCAGCGCGATCCGTCGGGTCACCTTCATTGGGGTCTTCCTTACCTGTTGCGGGGTTTTCTCAGCGACGGCGAAGTGAGTCGAGCAACGCGGCAAGAGCGATCACCGCGCCGATGACGACCTGCTGCCAGAACGGCGGCACCTGCAGCAGGTTGAGGCCGTTGCGCAGGACGGCGAGCACGAGTGCGCCGACCAACGTCCCGGTGGCGCGGCCGACGCCACCGGACAGCGACGCACCGCCGATGACGACAGCGGCGATGGCGTCGAGCTCGTAGCCGGCCGCCGCCTGCGGACCGGCGGAGGCCAGCCGTCCCGCGAGCACGAGGCCGGCGGCGGCGGCGAACAGGCCGGACAGGGCGTAGATCCAGAGCTTCTGCCTGCGGACGTCGATGCCGCTGAGCTTCGCCGCCTCCTCGTTGCCGCCGATCGCGTACATGCGGCGGCCGAGGTTGGTGCGGGTGAGCACCAGGCCGGTGACGCCGAAGAACAGCAGCATCAGCAGCAGTGGCAGCGGAACCACCGGCGTGAGGTTCGAGCCGAGGAACGTGACCACGGCGTCGGTCTCGTGCGGCTGGCCCTCGGAGATCACCAGCGTGAGACCGCGGGCGACGCTGAGCATGGCCAGCGTCGCGATGAACGGCGGCAGCTTGCCGTAGCTGATCAGCGCGCCGTTGACGAGACCGCACAGCGCGCCGACGACGAGGCCGGCCGGGCCCGCGGTCAGCGCGCCGACCATGGCGGCCAGCGCGGCGATGCTGCCCACCGACAGGTCGATGCCACCGGCGACGACCACGAACGTCATGCCGAACGCCATGATCGCGATGACCGCGGCCTGCACGCCGACGTTGAGCAGGTTCTGCGCGGTGAGGAACGCCGGCTGCGCGACCGCGATCGCCACGACGAGCACGAGAAGCCCCGCCAGCGCCCCGTTCTCGGCCAGGTACTTCTTGGGCGCGTGCTTGCGGTTGCCGATTGCGGTCATGCGGAGATCTCCTGCACGGCGAGTGCCATCACCTGGTCCTGGGTCGCGCCACCCGGCAGCTCACCGGCCACCCGGCCGTGTGCCATCACGACGACGCGGTCGCTCATCCCGATCACCTCGGGCAGGTCGCTCGACACGAGCAGCACGGCCCGGCCCTGAGCGGTCATGCGGTTGACGAGCTCGTAGATCTCGACCTTGGCGCCGACGTCGACGCCGCGCGTGGGCTCGTCGAGGATCAGCACCTTCGGGTCGGCCAGCAGCCACTTGCCGATGACGACCTTCTGCTGGTTGCCGCCGGACAGCTCCTTCACCGGCTGCTCGACGCTGCCCTTGACCCGGAGCTTGCCCACCATGTCGTGCAGGCGCTCGCGGTCGCGGTTCCCGAGCGTCACGAGCTCGAGGTTCTGGCCGACGGTCGCGGTGAGGACGAGGCCCTGGCCCTTGCGGTCCTCCGGCACCAGGCCGAGACCCGCCTTGATCGCGGCCTGGACGTCGTTGCGGCGCAGCGGCTTCCCGTCGACCTCGACCGAGCCCTCGTCGTAGTCGTCCACGCCGAACGCGGCTCGCGCGACCTCGGTCCGGCCCGCGCCGACCAGGCCCGCGATGCCGACGACCTCACCCGCGCGGACCTCGATGGTGATGTCGTGGAAGGCACCGCGCCTGCTCAGGTGCGAGATGCTCAGCAACGGCCTGCCGGGGCGCTGCCGCGCGCGGGGGTACTGCTCGTCGATCGGGCGGCCGACCATCAGCTCGATCATGTGCCGGGTGCTGACGCCCGGCCCGAGCACCCCGACGGACCGGCCGTCGCGCAGGACCGTGATGCGGTCGGCGATGCGCTGGATCTCGTCGAGGTGGTGGGTGATGAAGACGAGGCCCACGCCGTTGCCGCGCAACTGGGCCATGATCTCCAGCAACCGGTCGGTCTCGGTGTCGGTGAGGACCGCGGTCGGCTCGTCGAGGATCAGCACCCCCGCGTCCTTGTCGAGCGCGCGGGCGATCTCGATCATCTGCTGCTGGGCGATGCCGAGGTCCTTGACCTTCGCGTCCGGGTCGACGTCCAGGCCGACGCGCTCCAGCAGCCGCGGGGCGCGACGGCGCGCCTCGGCGCGGTCGACGAAGCCGAACCTGCGCGGCAACCGGTTCAGGAACAGGTTCTCCGCGACGCTGAGCTCGGGCACCAGCGCCAGCTCCTGGTGGATGACCGCCAGGCTCGCGCTGCCCTCGATCGTGCCCGCGTCGGGGCCGTGGATCCCGGCGAGCACCTTGACCAGCGTGGACTTGCCGGCGCCGTTCTCGCCGAGCAGGACGTGGACCTCGCCCGCGAAGATGTCGAGGTCGACGCCGTCCAACGCCTTCGTCGGGCCGAAGTGCTTGGTGATGCCGCGGGCGGTGATCAGCGCGTTCACAGCTCGGCCTCCCCGAGCGAGCCGCGCAGCACGAGCTTCGCGGTCAGCCGGACGTCGTCCGGCTGCTGGCCGTTGATCAGGGCGAGCAGGCTGCGGGCGGCGGCGCGGCCCATCTCCACCGTCGGCTGCGCGACGACCGTGATCGGCGGGTCGAGCAGCGGGAACCACGGCTGGTCGTCGAACACCGCGAGCGCGATGTCGTGCGGGATCCGCAGGCCGCGGCCCCTGATCTCGGCCAGTGCGCCGAGCCCCATCAGGTTGTCCATCGCGACCAGCGCGGTGGCGCCGTCGTCGATCAGCTTCGCGGCGGCCTGGCTGCCGCTCTCCTGCCGGAAGTCGCCGTGCACGACCTGCGCCAGGCCGCCGAGCGCCCCGGTGAACACGTCGGTGCGCTCTCTCCCGGTGGAGGTGTCCGGTGGACCCGCGATCACCCCGACGCGGGTGTGACCGGCGCCGACGAGCCGCCGGGCGAGCGCGGTCAACGCCTCGCTGCCGTCAGCGCGGACGACGGGGCACGTGGCGCCCCTGACCGTCCGGTCGAGCAGGACCAGCGGCACCCCGCCCGCGCTCACCTCGCGAACCAGACCGGGGTCGTCGGTCGCGGGGCACAGCAGAAGGCCGTCCACCCGGCGGTCGAGCAGGGTGCGCACGTAGGTGGCCTCCTGCTCGGCGCTCTCGTCGGCGTTCCCGATCACGACGCAGTAGCCGTGCGACCGGGCTTCGTCCTCGACCGCCCTGGCGATCTCGGCGAAGAACGGGTTGAGCAGGTCGCTGATGACCAGCCCGAGGGTCTGGGTGCTGGTGGTCCTGAGGGATCGCGCCAGGGCGTTGGGCCGGTAGCCGAGCTCCTCGATCGCGGCGAGCACGCGCTCACGGGTCTCGGGCGTCGGGGCGGCGTGGCCGTTGAGCACGCGCGACACGGTGGCCGTGGAGACGCCGGCGTGCTGCGCGACGTCCTTCATGGTCGTCACGGCGCAGTAGTTAATCGATTACACGGCCGTCCAGTCAAGCGGATGAGTAGGTGTACGGATGTCACCGGGCGTGTCCTGCCTCACGCTGAGCACATGGACGGACAGGACCGGCTCGGGTACGAGCAGCGCCTCGCGCTGGAACTCGCGGCGATCGGCCAGCGGCTGGTGACGATCAGCACGGAGATGCGGGCACAGTCGGCGACGACCGCGGTCGCCGCCGAGGCCGTCGCACCGTCGCCGCCGGCCCAAGCCACTCCAGGTCCCGCCGTACCACTCCAACCCCCACCCCCGACGCAGCAACCAGCGCCCCCCACACCGTGGCCGCCCCACCCCCCCGCCCCCTGGCTCCAAGGGAACGCGGGGGCCCCGCGTTTCCCTGAGGGGAACGCAGGGCCCCCGCGTTCCCAGCAGCCGCAGCAGCCGCAGCAGCAGCCGCAGCAGCAGTACTGGCCTGCGCCGCAGCCGCGCGAAGGGTTGTTCGAGAAGCTCGGCAAGGACGGCGCCGGCTCGAAGCTGCTGGCCTGGGTCGGCGGCGCGATCACCGTGCTCGGCTTCGTGCTGCTGCTGATCCTCGCCATCCAGCGCGGCTGGCTCGGCCCGATGCCGCGCGTCGTCGGCGGCGCGGTGTTCAGCGGCGCGCTGGTCGGCATCGGCGTCTGGCTGCACCGCAACCCGGCCGGGCGCACCGGTGCGTTCGCCCTGGCCGCCACCGGTTTCGCGGGGTTGTACCTGGACGTCGTCGCCGCCACGAGCCTCTACGGGTACCTGCCTCCCGCCGCCGGCCTCGTCGCCGGGCTCGTCGTCGCGGCGGCCGGTGTCGCGCTCGCCCTGCGGTGGGACTCGCAAACGCTCGCGGTCGGCGTCGTCGCGGCGTGTGCGCTGTGCTCGCCGGTGATGACCGGGGGATTCACCGTCCTGCTGGTCGGCTTCCTGCTGGTGCTGAAGATGGCGAGCACGCCGGTCCAGATCCACCGCAACTGGCCGGGCCTCGCGATCGCCGGTGGCTTCGGGCCGATCCTCGCCTCGCTGCTCACGACCGCGAGCGCGATCCCGCGCGATTACGAGTGGACCGTGGTCGGGGTGGCCGCGGCGACGACCGTCGCCGGCCTCGTGGTCGCGCTGCTCACGATCAGGAAGCGGCCGGCGGACATCGTCGCGGTCGCCCTGGTCGCGGGCTCCGCGCTGCCGGCGATGTTCGCGACGACCCTGCTGGACAAGCCGTCCGCGTCCATCCTCGCCGGTGCCGTGGCCGCCGTGCTGCTGGCGATCTGGATGGTCCCCGACCTGCCGCGCGCGTTCACGACGGCGGCCGGCGCGACGGGCATGCTCGCGTTGTTCCAGACCACGGTGATCGCGCTCGACGGCAACGTGCGCACGGCGATCGTGCTGGCCGAGGCGGTGCTGCTGGCGTTCCTCGCGGCGCGGCTGACGAGGAAGAGCGCGCTGGTGGGGTCGATCGCGTTCGGCGTCGTCGGGTTCCTGATGGCGGTCGTCCAGGCCGTGCCGATCACGTGGCTGCTGGACGAGCCGCGCTACGTCCGCGCCGGAGCCGGCGACTACGCGGCGGGCCTGGTGACGGCGGTGGTGCTCGGCATCTACGCGGCCACCGCGCCGTGGGCCGCGCTGAAGATGCGGGTGCTGCGCGAACCGGCCAGGCACCCGTTCGCCTGGGTCCTCTCCGGACTGGTGCTGCTGTACGGCGCGGCGGGCGCGGTGCTGTGCGCGGCGCTGCTGGTGTCGCCGGACGAGACCGGATTCCTCTTCGGACACTCGGTCGTCACCGTGTCGTGGACCGTCGTCGCGTTGTTCCTGCTGGTCAAGGGGATCAACAACAAGGCGCTGCGGATCTCGGGGCTGATCCTGGTCGCCGCGGCCGTGGTGAAGCTGGTGACGTTCGACCTCTCCGCGCTCGACGGGGTGGCCCGCGTGCTCGCGTTCCTCGGCGCCGGTCTGGTGCTGCTGACCGCCGGCACTCGTTACGCCAAGTTGGTGGCCGGGGCGAAAACTCCGCAGTAGTCCCACTGGAGGACAAAGATTTCCCTCGTCCGAGTGACCGAAGTGGAGCGAAGCACCCGGAAGTGGTCCCATCGCCCGCATGGCAAAGCCACGCCTCGTGGCCGCGGTGCTGGCACTCTCAGCGGCCATCGCGGCGATGGGTGTCGAGCAACGGCACGACATCACGATGACTTCCGCGTCGGTGGTCCCGCGCGCGTACGTCGTCGACTCGACAGGTCTCGTCCAGATCGTCGACACGGCGACCGGCACGGTGCTCGCGCACGCCGACACAGCGGGCCACGCGACGGGTGTCGCCGTGTCCCCGGACGGCCGGCGTCTCTTCGTGGTCAACGGGTGGACCGGCGTGGTCACCGAGGTCGACCCGGCCACCGGTGAGGTCGTCGACCGGCTCTTCACCAGGATCCCGCTGTCGCGGGCGGTGATGCGCCCGGACGGCGAGCGCCTGTACGTCTCGGCCGCCGGCGGCGTCGCGGTGGTGGACCCGCGGACGTTCCGGCTGGTGGCCGTGGTCAGGACCGGCGGGCAGCCGCAGGGCCTCGCCGTCCACCCGGACAACCACGTCCTCTACGTGGCCAACGCCCAGGACGGCACGGTCGGCCTGGTCGACACGGCGACGGCGTTCCAGACCTCGGCGGTGCCGGTGGGCGGGCTGCCGCAGCACCTCGCGATCTCACCGGACGGCAAGCGCCTCTACGTGAGCGCCATGCACCTGGGCCAGGGGACGCCCGGCACGCTGTCGGTGATCGACACGACCACGAACCAGGTCGCCGGCGCGCTGGACGTCGGCAGGGGAGCGGGCGGTATCGCCGTCACCCCGGACGGCGCCACGGCCTACCTGGCACTGCCGAAGGAGAGGTCGGTCGCGGTCGTCGACACGGCGACCATGACCGTGAGCAAGCGCTTGCCCATCCACGCGCTGGGCGTCGCCATCGCGCAGGGCGACCCGCGGGTCTTCCTCGCGACCGGTCCGACTACGACGGTGCTGGACAGCTCGGACACGGTCCTCGCCACCTACCGGATGGTCACGGCGGGGCTGGGGGAGGTGAGGCCGCGCCAGTTCGACGCGGCCTTGATCGCCTTCCCGCCCGGTCAGCCGACGGCGACCGGCTTGCGCACCTCGTCATCGAGGTCGTCGACCGGCTCGTCGTGAAGCGCGAGCCGTTCCTGGATCCGCTTGAGCGGGCCCGGTGACCACCACGCGGCGTCGCCGAGCAGCTTGAGCACGGCCGGCACGAGCAGCATGCGGACCACGGTGGCGTCGAGCGCCAGCGCGAGGATCATGCCGACGCCCACGAACCGCATCATCGCCACCTGCGAGAACGCGAACGCGCCCGTGACGACGATCAGCAGCAGCGCCGCCGAGGTGATCACCCGGCCGGTCTTGGCCAGGCCGGTGGTCACGGCCTCCTCGGTGGTCGCGCCGCTGCTGCGGGCCTCGACCATCCGCGAGAGCAGGAAGACCTCGTAGTCCGTCGACAGGCCGAACACGATGGCCGCCATCAGCACGACGATGCCGGACTCGAGCGGCCCCGGCGTGACGCCGAGCAGACCCGCGAGGTGACCCTCCTGGAACACCCAGACCAGCACACCGAACGTCGCGGACAGCGACAGCGCGCTCATCACCACGGCCTTGATCGGCAGCAACACCGAGCCGAACGCGAGGAACATCAGGACCAGCGTGGCGCCGACCAGCAGCGCGATCATCAACGGCAGCCCCTCGGCGATGGCGTCGAGCGAGTCGCTGACCATGGCGGTGTTGCCGCCGACCAGGACCTCGGCGCCGGCGGGCGGCTGGAGCGCGCGGACGTCCTTCAACGCCTGCTTGGACCGCTCGCTGAGCGCGTCGTCCTCCAGACCGGCGGACGCGGCCGTGACGCCCTTGTCCGCCCCGGTGGGCTGGACCTCGCCGACGCCGTCGACGTCCTTGACCTTGCCCAGGAACTCCTGGACCGCGGCCTGGTCACCGCCCTTGACGACGATCCTGAAGCCGGTGTTGGAGAGCGCGGAGAAGTTCTCGTTGATGTTCTCGGTGGCCACGCGCACGGCGTTGCCCTCCGGCAGCACCTTCTCGGTGACCTGGCCGAACTGGACGTTCAGGAACGGCGCGCCGAGCGCGACGAGGACGCCGATGATCGGCAGCGCGACCAGCACGGGCCGCTTCATGACGTTGCCGCTCAGCTTGCGCCAGCCGCGTTCGCTCGGCTCCTTCTTGCGCCACGGCATCGCGAGCTTGTCGACCCGGTGGCCGAGCACGCCGAGCAGCGCGGGCAGCAGCGTCAGCGAGACCAGCGCGGCGATCGCGACCGACGCGACACCGCCGTACGCGAGGGACTTCAGGAAGCCGTGCGGGAAGAGCAGCAGCCCGGCCAGCGCGATGACCAGCAGCGTCGCGCTGAACACGACGGTGCGTCCGGCACTGGCGACCGTGCGGCCGACGGCCTGTTCGGTGGTGCGTCCCGCGGCGAGCTCCTCGCGGAACCGCCCGACCATGAACAGGCCGTAGTCGATGGCCATGCCCAGGCCGAGCAGCGAAGCGACGTTGACCGCGAACGAGTTGACCTCGGTGAAGATCGCGACGCCGTGCAGCACGCCGAGCGCGCCCATGATCGCGAGGCCGCCGACGACGACGGGCAGGCTGGCCGCGACCAGGCCGCCGAAGATGACGACGAGCAGCAGCAGGACCAGCGGCAGCGAGAACATCTCCGCGCGCGTCAGGTCGTCCTGCGACATGTCGTTGATGGCCTTCTGGGTGGGCACGAGCCCACCGACCTGCCGGTCGAAGCCGTCGATCGGCAGCAGTTTCTGCACGTCCTCGAACTGCTTGATCTGCTCGTTCGAGTCACCGCTGGTCAGCGTGATGGCGACGAGAGCCTGCCGCCGGTCGTCGGACGGCACCGGCCCGACGGTCTTGAGCACGTCGTCCTTGGGAAGACCGCTGACGTGGTCGGCGATCTTCTTCAGTTCGAGCGGGTTGGCGAAGTCGCCGCGGTAAATGACGATCACGTCACCGTTCTGCCGCCCGAACGCCTCCTCGGCTACCTTGTCGGCCCGCGCCGCCTCACTGGAGGGAGCCTCGTACCCGCCCTGGCTGAGCTTGTCGAACACGCCCAGGCCCCAGACGCCACCGACCACGGCGAGCAGCACGGTCGCGACCAGGACCACCCATCGGCGGCGATATGCGATCGAGCCCCACTTCGCGAACATCGACGACGGCCTCCTGGGTTACCGTGCTGCCAATCCCGTGACTTGCGTAAACACCGTTCACTGAAACCGTACGGGGCCGTGGACAGGGTCTACAACCCGATGGAGTGACATATGACCGAGGCCACTCGCCGAGAACGACTCCGCGCAGAAACCGAGCGTGAGATTCGGCAGGCGGCCCGCGCACTTTTGGTGGACAGCGGCCGCGACGCGGTTACCCTGCGTGCCATCGCGCGCAAACTGGGCATCACCGCACCCGCCCTGTACCGCTACTACGACTCGCACGACGCGCTGCTGCGGCAGCTCTGCGACGACATCTGCGCGGACATGGCGGAGGCGCTGTACGCGGACCTCGCCGCCGAGACGTCAGGCCAGGTGAACTGCAAGGTCAGGGCGGTGTGCCACGCGTTCCGCCGCTGGGCGCTGGCCCACCCGCAGGAGTTCGCGCTGGTCTTCGCCTCGCCGCGCGACCCGCTGGGCGCCGACCAGTTCGGCTCGGTGTTCCTCCAGCTCGCCGGGCCGCTGATCGCGTCGAACCAGGACGCCAAGCACGTGGACGAGGAGGTGCCCGCGGCGCTGCACGAGGACTTGGTCCGGTTCCAGCAGGTGCTGATGGGCGCGGTGTCCGAGCACGGTGTCACGGTCGGCGACGACGTGCTCAACCTCGGCAAGATCTACCACGTCATCCAGTCCTGGGTGCGGCTGTACGGGCACGTGGCCTTGGAGGTGTTCGGGCGGTTCCCGTTCGCGGTGAGCAACCCGGAACCGATGTTCGACTCCATGCTGGACCAGATGCTGGAGGAGATCGGGTTCCACGAGGACGACCCGACGGCGCGGTGATGTAGCGCCGTCCGGGCGTCCGGCGACATACGACCCGTGGCCGACACCGAGAACCCCGCGATTCCAGCCGAACCTCCCGCCGCCCCGGACGAGCCGGTCTCGCCGGGTGGCCCCGGCCAGGCGGTCCTCGATCTGCTGGACAAGGCCATCGGGCTGCAGGCACCGCTCGTGCGCAAGAACATCGCCCGCGCCCGCCAGCGCAACCCGGAGGCGACGCCGGCGGAAGTCATCGGCACCCTGGAGAAGATGTACGTCAGCGCCCTGACCAGCACGGGAGCCGCGGTGGGAGGAGCCGCCGCCGCACCTGGCGTCGGCACCGGGGTCGCACTGGCGCTGTCGGCGGGCGAGGCGCTCTCCTCGCTCGAACTGAGCGCCCTGTACGTGCTCTCGCTCGCCGAGGTCCACGGAGTTCCGCTCGACGAGATCGAACGCCGCCGGACCCTCGTCCTGGGGATCCTGCTCGGCGAGTCGAGCTCCAAGACGATCGGCAAGATCGCCGAGCGCACCGGCCGGCACTGGGCCCGCCAACTGGTCGGCGCGGTGCCCACCGCCACGTTGAAGCAGATCAACAAAGTCCTGGGCAGGAACTTCATCACCAAGTACGGCACCAGGCAGGGGATCGTCGTGCTCGGCCGGGCGGTCCCGTTCGGCATCGGCGCGCTGATCGGCGGTGGGGCCAACGCGGCCATGGCCACCCTGGCCGTCCGGGCCGCCCGGCGCGCGTTCGGCCCGGCCCCTGAGGTGTGGCCGGAGCCGGCGCGGTCGTAGCCGCGCCGGCTCCGAGCGGTCGTTACAGGACGACGTTCACCAGGCGGCCGGGCACGACGATCACCTTGCGCGGTTCGCCACCGGCGACCAGCTCGGCGATCTTCTCCTCGGCCAGCGCCGCGGCCTTGATCTCGTCCTGCGACGCGGACGCCGCGACCACGACCCGTGCGCGGACCTTGCCGTTGACCTGGATCGGGTATTCGACGGTGTCCTCGACCAAGTACTGCTCGTCGGCCTTGGGGAACGGGCCGTGCGCCAGCGTGCCGTCGTGACCCAGCTTTGCCCACAGCTCCTCGGCCACGTGCGGGGCCTGCGGAGCCAGCATCAGCACCAGGGGTTCCGCCAGCGCGCGGGGCGTGCCGGCGGCGTAGTGCTTGGTGACGTAGTTGTTCAGCTCGATCAGCTTCGCGCCCGCCGTGTTGTAGCGCAGGTTCGCGTAGTCGTCGTGCACACCGGCGATCGTCTTGTGCAGCAGCCGCAACGCTTCAGTGGACGGCTCCTCGTCGGTGACGCGCAGTGAGCCGTCGGTCTCGTCGACCAGGTTGCGCCACAGGCGCTGCAGGAACCGTTGCGCGCCGACGACGTCCTTGGTCGCCCACGGACGTGACACGTCCATCGGGCCCATGGACATCTCGTAGAACCGGAAGGTGTCGGCGCCGTACGTCTCGCACATCTGGTCCGGCGTGACGACGTTCTTCAGGCTCTTGCCCATCTTCCCGTACTCACGACGGACTTCTTCGCCGTTGTAGATGTACTTGCCATCCACCTCGACGACCTCGTCCGCCGGCACGTAGACGCCGCGCGGGTCGACGTACGCGTACGCCTGGATGTAGCCCTGGTTGAACAGGCGGCGGTACGGCTCGTCGCCGGTCAGGTGGCCCAGGTCGAACAGGACCTTCTGCCAGAAGCGCGAGTACAGCAGGTGCAGCACCGCGTGCTCGACGCCGCCGATGTACAGGTCGACGCCGCCGGGGTCGGTCGGGCCGTGCTCGGCCGTGCGCGGGCCCAGCCAGTACTGCTCGTTCTCCGGGTTGACGAACCGCTCGGTCTCGACCGGGTCGACGTAGCGCAGCTGGTACCAGCATGAACCCGCCCAGTTCGGCATGGTGTTCGTGTCCCGGCGGTAGGTCTTCAGCCCGTCGCCCAGGTCCAGCTCGACCGTCGTCCAGTCGGTCGCGCGCGACAGCGGCGGCGACGGCTCGGTGTCCGCGTCCTCCGGGTCGAACGTGCGCGGCGAGTAGTCGTCGACGTCCGGCAGCTCGACCGGCAGCATCGACTCCGGCAGCGCGATGGCGGTGCCGTTCTCGTCGTAGACGACCGGGAACGGCTCGCCCCAGTACCGCTGGCGGCTGAACAGCCAGTCGCGCAGCTTGAACTGGACGGTGCCGTGGCCGTGGCCGTTGTCCTCCAGCCAGCCGATCATCGCCTTCTTGGCGTCGTCGATCGTCAGGCCGTCCAAGCAGAGTCCATTTTCCTGGCGACTGTTGATCGCGGGTCCGTCGCCGGTGTAGGCCTCGCCCTCGAAGCCCTCCGACGGCTGGACGGTGCGGACGATCGGCAGGTCGAACTTCTTCGCGAAGTCCCAGTCGCGCTGGTCCTGGCCGGGCACGGCCATGATCGCGCCGGTGCCGTAGCCCATCAGGACGTAGTCGGCGATGTAGACCGGGATCTCCTTGCCGTTCACCGGGTTCGTGGCGTACGCCCCGATGAAGACGCCGGTCTTCTCCTTGTTCTCCTGACGGTCCAGCTCGGACTTCAGGGACGCGGCGCGCCGGTACGCGGCGATGTCTGCCACGCGATCGGGCGCCGCAATCTGGTCCACCAGCTCGTGTTCCGGTGCCAGGACCATGTAGGTCGCGCCGAACAACGTGTCCGGACGGGTCGTGAAGACCTCAATGCTCTCGTCTCCCACCGCAAATCGGACACGGGCACCATGCGAGCGCCCGATCCAGTTGCGCTGCATGGCCTTGACCTTGTCCGGCCAGTCCAGCCGGTCCAAGTCGTCGATCAGCCGGTCCGAGTACGCGGTGATGCGCATCATCCACTGGCGCAGGTTTTTCCTGAACACCGGGAAGTTGCCACGCTCACTGCGACCGTCCGCGGTGACCTCTTCGTTCGCCAGTACAGTACCCAGTCCCGGACACCAGTTGACGGGCGCCTCCGACATGTAGGCCAGCCGGAATTCGCCCAAGATCCTTTGCTGGTCGGCAAAAGACAGCTCAGACCACTTGTGACCGCCCGGGACGTCCCGCTCGCCAGACTCGAACTGCGAGATCAGCTCGGCGATGGGACGGGCCTTGCGCAGCTCCGGGTCGTACCAGGAGTTGAAGATCTGCAGGAAGATCCACTGGGTCCACTTGTAGTACTCGGGGTCGATCGTGGAGATACGGCGCCGCTCGTCGTGGCCCAGCCCCAGCCTGCGGATCTGGCGCAGGTACGTGTTGATGTTGTCTTCGGTGGTCTTGCGCGGGTGCTGGCCGGTCTGCACCGCGTACTGCTCGGCCGGCAGGCCGAACGCGTCGAAGCCCATGGTGTGCAGCACGTTGCGGCCGTTCATGCGGTGGTACCGCGCGAACACGTCCGTGCCGATGAAGCCCAGCGGGTGGCCGACGTGCAGGCCGGCGCCGCTCGGGTACGGGAACATGTCCTGCACGAACAGCTTGTCGTCCGGGACGTCGCCCTTGAGCGGGCCGACGGGGTTCGGCGCGTGGTAGGTGCCGTGCTCCTCCCAGTACCGCTGCCACCGCTCCTCGATCTGGTTCGCCAGCTCGGCGGTGTAGCGGTAGGCGGGAATCTCCGCCGCGTCCGTGCTCATCTCAGGCGTCCCTCTCACATCGATCCTGCCCCTGACATGACGAAACCCCCCAGCCCAGATGGGCATGGAGGGCTGCCGCGCCGACCGTCTTCCGATCAGGTCGCCGCGGCTAGATAAGGAGCAGGCGGGCCGTGCTCATGTCCTCAACGGTATCAGCGCACCGCAAGCTCGATGAACGGGGTGACCTGCGTCGCTCCGGAGGCGTGGGCGAGGCGCCGGGCATGGCGTGCAGCACACCCGGCCGGGGTGACCGTGGGAGGAACGCGGGTCGAGGCCTACCCTCATGGGGTGAACATCGTGCTGTCGGTCGTCCTCGGTGTGCTCGGCGTCGCTCTCGGCGCGGTCGGTCTGCTGGGTCTGCAGGGCAAGCTGCGGCGCAACCGGTTCGCCGGGGTGCGCACGGCGGCGGCCCTGCGGGACGAGGAGACGTTCGCCCTGGCCAACCGGGTCGCCGGCGTGCCGAACGTCGCGGCCGGTGCCGTCGCCGTCGTGTCCGGCGCGATGGCGTTCGTGATGGTCGACCTCGCGGTCACCGCCGGGATCATCGGTCTCGTCGGCGCGCTCGTCATCGCCGCCGCCGGTGGCGTGATGGGGCACCGCGCGGCCGCGATGCTGCCGGAACCGGTCAAGCCCAAGGGCTGCGGCGGCTGCGCGTGCGGCGGTGGCGGCTGCTCCCCGCTCGCCGGGCTCTAGCCCGACGTTTCACGTGAATCAGTTGGTGCGGACGTCGGCCGGGTAGGTCGACAGCAGCGCCAGCGGCATCCCCTGGCGGCGCAGCACCCGTCCCCACAGGTCGGTGTTCGCCCCGGCGAGCACGTCGTCGGCCAGTCCGGTCACGACGATCCAGTCGCCGCGCTCGATCTCGCCCGCGAGCTGCCCCTCGCCCCACCCCGAGTAGCCCGCGAACACCCGCAGGCCGCGCACCAGCGGCAGCAGGTCGTCCGGCTCGGCGTCCAGGTCGATCAGCGCCACCGGGCCCTGCACCCCGACCAGGCCGTCCACGGTCGACGGATCGGTGCCCGCCTTCAGCGCCGCGAGGCACAGCGCCGTCTTCTGCTCGACGGGACCGCCGATGTGGACGCACTGCGGTTTGCTGACGTGCGGACCCCACGGCGGCAACACGTCGTGCACCGCCACCTCGGAGGGACGGTTCAGCACGACACCGAGGGTCCCCTCCGGACGCTGGTCGATGATGTAAACGACCGTGCGCTTGAAGTTCGGGTCGTTCAGGCTCGGAGCGGCAACCAAGAGGGAGCCTGGCTCGACTTCGGCATCGGGACGCACGTCACCATGAAATCACCCGTGATCGCCGGAACAACTCAGGCCCGCGTCCCGTTAGACTGAGGTGTCGGATGTCTTTGTGTCCCCCGGGCTCAACAGACAACCGCCTTCGCGGAATACCGTTCGGCTGGAGCCGCGTAGTGCATCGCGCCGTGAGGCGACCTGGCATCCGATCCAGGGGAGCCGGACCGTGAGGTCCGGCTTTCGTGGTTTTCGCCGGTGCGCGCATACAGTGCAACGGTGACAAGGCTCGCGGTGGAAAGGCACCACTGGGGATCACGCCGGTTCCTCGGCATCCCCGACTACCGCAGGCTCCTCGCCACCCGCCTCGCGTCGCAGTGGGGCGACGGGGTCTTCCAGGCCGGGCTCGCCGGCGCTGTGCTCTTCAACCCCGAACGGCAGGCCGATCCGCTGGCCATCGCGGCCGGGTTCGCGGTGCTCCTGCTGCCGTACTCGCTCATCGGCCCGTTCACCGGCGCGCTGCTGGACAGGTGGGACCGCAAGCGCGTCATCGTCGCGGCGAACGTCCTGCGTGCCGTCTTCGTGCTGCTCACCGCCGCGGCGGTCGCGACGGGGCTGAGCGGGCTGCCGCTCTACGTCTCGGCGCTCGTCGTGATGGGCATCGGCCGGTTCGTCGGGGCCGGGCTGAGCGCCTCGCTGCCGCACGTCGTCCCGGAAGACCACCTGGTCGAGGCCAACGCGCTGGCGACGACGGCCGGAGCGATCATGGCCGTGGTCGGCGCGGGCTGCGCGATCGGGTTCCGCACGGTGCTCGGCGCCGGCGACGGCGGGTCGGGGTGGACCACCAGCACCGCCGTCGTGGGGTTGCTGCTCGGCGCGTTCATCGCGAGCCGGTTCTCCGCGGGCGTGCTCGGGCCGGACGAGGTCGACGAGCCGCACAACGCGGTCACGGCCGTCGCGCGCGGTCTGCTCGACGGCGGCAAGGCCACCCTGCACACCCCGAGCGTCACGGCCGGGCTCGCGGCGCTGCTCGCGCACCGGGCCGGGTTCGCCGTGAGCCTGATGGTCACGCTGCTGCTGATGCGCTACAGCCTGGAGGACGTCGGCTTCCTCAAGGCGGGCATCGGCGGGCTCGGCGAGATCGCCGTCGCGGGCGGTGCGGGCATCCTGCTCGCGGGCGTGCTCACCGACCGGATCGTCGACAGGTTCGGCACCAGGCGCACGATCTGCGGCGCGTTGCTGCTCGCCGCCGTCGCGCAGGTCGGGCTGGGGCTGCCGATGACGCTGCCCACCGTCCTGGCGGCCGGTTTCGTGATCATCTTCGCCGGTCAGGTCGTCAAGCTCTGCGTGGACACCGCGGTGCAGCACGACGTCGGCGACGAGGTGCGCGGCCGGGTCTTCGCCCTGTACGACACCCTCTTCAACATCACGCAGGTCACCGCGGTGTCCCTCACCGCGACGGTGGTCCCCCTGGACGGGCGTTCGCCCGGTCTCATCGTCACCGCCGCGTGCCTCTACCTGGCCGGTCTGGGCGCCTACCTGCTGCTAGCGCGGAAAGGGCAGGTGCAGCATCCCCGCCTCGTGCGCGAAGACGACGGCAGCCACCCGATCAGGTAGGTCGAGGCGCCGCAGGATGTCGGCGACCTCGTCGACGACCTGCTGGAGCCCGACGCCGAGCACGCGCGCGATCTCGTGGTCCTCGTGGCCACGGGCGAGACACCTCAGCACGACCCGCTGGTCGTCGGTCAGCACGTCCAGGTCGTGTGTGGCGGGACCTGCGGAAAGTCCCCAGGAGAACATCTGCACCACCCCCATGCGCACCCCTTGCGCACACCCATGGTGCATCCCCGCGCTGACAGATCGCTAACGCGGGGATTCCATCCACTCACTATGCGTCACGAAGCGGGCGGCGTGAGCCCCTGTTCGCGCGCCCAGGCGAGCAGTGCCGCCTCGGCCTCGTCGCGGTCCAGCGGTCCCTGGTCGAGCCGGAGCTCCTTGAGGAACTTCCACGCGGCGCCGACCTGCGGGCCCGGCGGCAGGCCGAGCAGCTTCATGATCTCGTTGCCGTCGAGGTCGGGCCGCACGCGCGCGAGGTCCTCCTCGGCGGCGATGCGCGCGATGCGTTCCTCCAGCGAGTCGTAGGTCCGCCGCAGCAGGTTCGCCTTGCGCTTGTTCCGGGTCGTGCAGTCGGCCCGGACGAGCTTGTGCAGCCGCGTCAGCAGGTCGCCCGCGTCCGTCACGTACCGGCGCACCGCCGAGTCGGTCCACTCGCCGTTGCCGTAACCGTGGAAGCGCAGGTGGAGGTAGACGAGCTTCGCGACGTCCTCGGTGATCTCCTTCGAGTACCGCAACGCTCGCAAGCGCTTGCGGACCATCTTCGCGCCCACGACCTCGTGGTGGTGGAACGAGACCCCGCCACCCGGCTCGAACCTCCTGGTGGCCGGCTTGCCGATGTCGTGCAGCAACGCCGCGATCCGCAGGACCAGATCGGGTGATCGATCATCATCTTCGAGATCGATCGCCTGCTCCAGGACAACCAGCGAGTGGTGGAAGACGTCCTTGTGCTGATGATGTTCGTCGATCTCCAGCTTCATGGCCGTGAGCTCGGGCAGCACGACGTCGGCCAGCCCGGTCTCGACCATGAGCTCGATGCCGCGGCGCGGGTGCGCGCCGCACAGGAGCTTCGAGAGCTCCACCTGCACGCGCTCCGGCGTGATGCGGGCGAGCTCGCCTGCCATCGACCGCATCGCCTCGACCACCCGCGGCGCCGCGGTGAAGCCGAGCTGCGAGACGAACCGCGCGGCGCGCAGCATCCGCAACGGGTCGTCGCCGAACGACTCCTGCGGGGTCGCCGGTGTGTCCAGCACGCCTTCGCGGACGGCCGCCAGACCACCCGTCGGGTCGACGAACTCGCGGGCGGCGACGTCGAAGGCCATCGCGTTGACCGTGAAGTCGCGGCGCACGAGGTCGCCGTCGATCGTGTCGCCGAAGGTCACCTCGGGGTTGCGGGTCACGCCGTCGTAGACGTCCGCGCGGAACGTCGTGATCTCGATGATCTCGCCGTTCTTCGAGGCGCCGACCGTGCCGAACGCGATCCCGGTGTCCCACTGGGCGTCGGCCCAGCCCTTGAGCAGCCGCTGGACCTCGGCGGGACGCGCGTCGGTGGTGAAGTCGAAGTCGTTCGTCGGGCGCCCCAGCACAGCGTCGCGCACACTCCCGCCCACGAGGTAGAGGCGCTTGCCCCCGGCGGTGAACCGAGCGGCGAGCTCGGCGACGACTGGTGTGATAGCGGGCTCTTCCACCACCGCATTCTGCTGGAGCGATCGAGACACGGGAAACCAGCGTACTCAACGTTCGTAAGTACGATCGGCCGTATGCCCCAGTCAGCCGCACGTTCCGGAGGCCCCGCACCGGGGCGCCGGAGGAGGCGCCGGGGCAGGAGGCTCAAGACGGTCGACGAGACGTCGGCCGGTGGCCTGGTGCTCGACGGCGAGCAGCGGGCCGCGGTGATCGGGAGACTTGACCGGCGCGGCCGGTTGCTGTGGTCTCTGCCCAAGGGTCACATCGAGGCCGGCGAGACCGCGGAACAGACCGCGGTGCGCGAGGTCGCCGAGGAGACCGGTATTCATAGCAGGGTGCTGCGCCCGCTGGGGTCGATCGACTACTGGTTCGTCGCGGACGACCGCCGGGTGCACAAGACTGTTCACCACTTCCTCCTCGAAGCGCTGGGGGGAGAGCTTTCCGACGAAGACGTGGAGGTCACCGAGGTGGCGTGGGTGCCACTCGGCGAGCTGGACGAGCGACTCGCGTACGCCGATGAGCGCCGTCTGGTCCGCCGAGCCGCCGAACTGCTCGCAGACCCCTGCCCGAACGGGGCGGAGTCGGCGTGAGCCTGAGGAAGCTCGTCTGCACAGCCGCCGTCGCCGCGTTCCTGGTGATCGCCACGCCGCCCGCGGGCGCCGTCGAGCAGTCACAGCCGGACGAGGTCGACGCGCTGCCGTTCCTGCCGGCGCCCGCCACCCAGGTGTGGGCCACGAGATCGCTCTCCGCCCAGCCCGGCCAGCAGCAGCCGCAGTTCCTGCGGCTCGACATCGCCCAGCTCACCCCCCGGTTCGTGACCAGCGACTCCCCGGCCACGGTCACGATCACCGGCAAGATCGTCAACGTCGGCGACCGCAAGGTCTCCGACATCGTGCTGCGCCTGGAGCGCGGCCAGCCGCTCGCCACCGAGGACGAGCTGCGCAAGGCGCTGAGGGAACCGGCGGCGGCCGAGGCCGTGCAGCCCAGGTTCACCCCGGTCGCCGGCGCGCTCGAGCCCGGCCAGCAGGCGGACTTCTCCCTCACCGTGCCGCTGCGCGGGTCCGAGCCCACCTCGCTCGAGGTCGAGCAGCCCGGCATCTACCCGATCCTCGCCAACGTCAACGGCAAACCGGACTTCGGCGGCCAGGCCCGGCTCGCGGCGCTGTCGACGCTGCTGCCCGTGCTCGGCGTGCCCGGCGGCGAGACGAAGGGCAAGCAGGGCGCGCCCGCGAAGCTCACCGTGCTCTGGCCGATCGCGGACCGCCCCCGGCTCGTCCGGCTGGCCGGCGGCGGGCAGTCGGAGCTGATCGACGACGAGCTCACCACGTCGCTGTCGGTCAACGGGCGGCTGTACGGCCTGTTGCAGGCCTACGAGCAGGCGATCTCCTCGATGAGCACGGCCATGTGCCTCGCCATCGACCCCGACCTGCTGCGCACCGTCCAGGCCATGAGCACCGGGTACAAGGTGCGCGGTGGCACGGACGGCAAGGGCCAGGTCGAGGCGAAGCTGTGGCTCGACCGGCTCAAGCTCGCCGTCACGGGCCGGTGCGTCGTCGCGCTGCCGTCCGCCGACGCCGACCTCGTGGCGCTGACCAGGGCGAAGCTCGGCACCATGCGGACACTCGCGGTCACCGACGGGCCCAGGCTGATCCAGGACGTCCTGTCCGTGCAGCCGCTGCCCGACCTGGTGTGGCCGGAGGACGGCGTGCTGGACCAGCCGACGTTCGACGAGCTGGTCACCCCGCAGCCGGACCGGCGCTACCCCGGCGTGAAGTCGCTGCTGCTCGACCCGGCGGGCCTCACCGACGCGCAGGGCACCGCGCCGGTCGGCATCGCCGGCCAGCACCCGGTGACCGCCGTCAAGATCGACTCGATGGTCTCGGACGCGCTGCAGGGCAGCGACTCGCGCCCGCGCACCCTGTCCGGGGTGGCGGCGCCGGTCGAGAGCCAGCCTGTGTCCGTGCAGAACGCGCTGTCGGTGCTGGTGTTCCGCGCCGGCTGGCAGGGCGACGGCCGCAACGTGCTGGTCGCGCCGCCGCGCCGGTGGAACGCACCGCTGCCGGAGATGACCGAGTTCCTCACCGCCGCGCAGAAGCTGCTCGCCGGCGGGTACGCGGCCCAGACCGGGCTCGGTGAGCTGACCAGCGCCACCCCGGCCGTGGCGAACGCCAGGATCGCCTACCCGGCGGAGGCCGGCGCGCGGGAGATCTCGCCGATCGTCGCGAACTCCGTGACGGCCCAGAGCGTGCAGCTCAACGGTGTGGTCGCGGCCATGCAGCAGGAGGACAGCGAGCACGCCTCGCCCGCCGACCTGGCCGACCCGCTGTGGCTCGGCCTGCTGCGCGCGATGTCCGGCGCGTGGCGGTCGAACGAGCAGGGCGCCCGGTCCGCGGCCGAGGTCAGCCAGAGCGAGCTCGACGCGCTCACGGGCATGGTCGGGGTGACGCAGCCCAACAGCCCGATCCTGCTCGGCTCCGGCGACAGCCCGATCCCCGTCACGATCACCAACCGGCTCGACGTCCGCATGACCGTCCGGATCACGCTCGCCGACACGCCGGGAATCCGGAAGCTCGACCTCGCCGACCAGGTGCTTCCCGCCCGCGGCGAACGCGTCGTGCGGGTGCCGGTCGAGGTGCTGCGCTCCGGCCGGTTCCCGGTCAACGTCCGCCTGACCACTCCCGAGGGCGTCGCTCTGGGTGACACTGTCAAGCTGGAGGTGTCGTCGTCCGCGTACGGCACCATCACGGTGATCGTCACCGTGATCGCCGGGATCGCGCTCGTCCTGCTCTCGGGGCGGCGGATCTACAAGCGGGTCCGCGCCCGCAACGGCGAGAACGGCGACGCACCGTCCATCGAGAACGTGACACCGGAGAAGTCGAGCGCGTGAGCGAGACAGCCACGACCACCGAACCAGGGCAGCGGAGCCAGGCGCCGTCGGTAGCCAGGGCCAGCGGCTCGATGGCGATCGCGACCATCGTCAGCCGCGTCACCGGCCTGCTCTCGAAAGTGCTGCTGATCGCGGTGGTCGGCGCCGAGACGCTCGGTGACTCCTACCAGGCGGCGTCGACGCTGCCCACCATGATCAACGAGCTGCTCCTCGGCGGCGTGCTCACCAGCGTGGCGATCCCGCTGCTGGTCCGCGCCGAGAAGGAGGACGGCGACGGCGGTGAGTCCTACGCCCAGTGGCTGATCACCATGGGCACGCTGCTCCTCGGCGTCGGCACGGTCGTGGCCATGGCCTGTGCGCCGCTGCTCACCGACGTCTACATCTCGGACTCGCCGGACGCGAACCCGGAGCTCGTCACCGCGTTCGCCTACCTGGTGCTGCCGGGCATCGTCTTCTACGGCCTGACCGCGCTGCTCAGCGCCGTGCTGAACGCGCGGCACGTCTTCGGCATCCCCACCTGGGCGCCGGTGCTGAACAACGTCGTCGTGATCGTCGTGCTGGCCGTCTACGCGATGCTGCCGGGCGAGCTGACGCTCAACCCGGTCCGCATGACCGACACCCACCTGCTGGTGCTCGGCCTCGGCACCGCGCTCGGCGTGCTGGTGCAGGCGTCGGTGCTGTTCCCGGCGCTGAAGAAGACGGGCTTCCACTTCAAGTGGCGGTTCGGCTGGGACTCGCGGCTGTCGGAGTTCGGCGGCCTCGCGTTCTGGGTGCTGCTCTACGTCGGCCTCGGCCTGGCCAGCATGACCGTGCTGACGAACGTGGCGACGAGCGCCAGGGGCGCCCTGGTGGCGTTCAACTACCAGTGGCTGATCGCCCAGGTGCCCTACGGCGTGCTCGGTGTCTCGCTGCTGACCGCGCTGATGCCGAAGATGAGCCGGGCGGCCGCGCACAACGACAACGACTCGATCGTCCGCGACCTGCTGTTCGGCAACCGCATGTCGGCGATCCTGCTGATGCCGTTCGCCGCGCTGATGACGGTCTCCGGTCTGGCGATCGGCCTCGCCGCGTTCGCCTGGGGCAACTCCGGCACCGAGGGCGGCACGAGGATCGGCCTGGCGCTCGCGCTCTCGGCGTTCGGCCTGGTGCCCTACGCGATCACCCTGCTCCAGCTGCGCGTCTTCTACGCGATGAAGGACGCCCGCACGCCGACGCTGATCCAGGCGTTGATCGTGGCCGTCCGCATCGGGCTGCTCTACCTGTTCCTCGACGTGTCCGCGCCGGGCGACGCCTCGCAGCTCGCCGTCGGCGTGTCGCTCGCCATGTCGCTCAGCTTCGTCTTCGGCGCGGTCGTCGGTCAGATCTGGCTGCGCGTCCGCCTCGGACGGCTGCGCACCGGCTTCACGATCTGGACGATCTGCCTCACCGTCGTGGCCTCCTCACTGGCCTTCGCCGCGGCCAAGGCGGTGAACTTGCTGGTCCAGGGCGCGATCGGGTTCGGCAACCCGGTCGTGGCCGCCTGGGTCGAGGTCGTCCTGGTGACGGTGATCGGGTTGCCGCTCGCCTTCGGCCTGCTGGCCGCGTTCCGGGTGCCCGAGATGAAGCCGGCGATCGAGAAGATCCACCGTTTGGTGCGGCGACGGTGACTCCAGCCCGTGACCGTCGTCCCGTACCCTCGTTTCCGTGAGTAGCGGAGTCCACGCCGCCCTGGTTCCCGGCGGCGTCATCGGCAATGGCCGCTACCGCCTGCTCGCGAAATCCGGCGCGGACGGCAGGTCGAACGCGGAGCTGTGGCGTGCGCGCGACGGTCAGCTCAACCGGGACGTGGCGCTGACGGTGCTGCTCGGCGACCTGGCGGACAACGAGGCCGCCGCCCGCGCCCGCCGGACGGTCGAACGCGCGATGCACGCGGCGTCGTTCACGCACCCCGGCGTCTCCAGGGTGATCGACGTGCTGACGCCCGGCACCGGCATCCGCCCGGACGAGGGCATCCTCGGCATGGTCGTCGCCGAGTGGACCCAGGGCACCGACCTGATGGACCTCATCGCGGAGGGCCCGCTGCCTGCGGGCGCCGCGACCCGCCTGCTCGAACCGCTGGGCGCCGCCATCGAGGGCGCGCACCACGCCGGTCTGGTGCTGGGCGCCGACCATCCGCAGCGCATCCGGGTCACCTCGGACGGCCGCCTGCGCCTCGCGTTCCCCGGCCCGCGGCCGGACGCGATCGCGCGCGACGACGTCAAGGGCCTCGGCGCGATCCTGTACCTGCTGCTCACCGGCCGGTGGGCGCTGCCGGGCGGCCCGAGCGGCGTGCCGGCCGCCCCGACCGGCCCGGACGGGACCGTCGTGGCACCGAACGCCCTGCACCCGTACCTGCCGCACGAACTGTCGTCCGTCGCGGTGCGGTCGCTGGAGGACACCTCGGTCGGTGGCATCCGGACGTCCGCGGCGATCCTTCAGGTCCTCGACCAGATCGCCGCCGAGGAAGCGGAAACGGCGCTGATCCCGGCCGTGGCGGCAGGCGGCGATGACGACGACCAGGTCGTGTGGACGACACAGCGGCCACGGCAGGACAAGCAGCAGAAGAAGAAGCTGTGGATCAGCGTCGGCGTGCTCGCCGTCGCCACGCTGACCGTGATCGTGTGGCTGAGCGTGCAGATCGTCGGGTTCTTCAGCGACGAGCCGTCCAAGGGCGGCGGCCCGACCGTGGTGATCAACCAGCCGGGGTCGAACGGCCAGAGCGCCCCCGCGCCCGCGCCGGCCGGCCCGGTGCAGCCGGGCCAGATCGGCGTCTACGACGTGACCAACCAGCCGGACAACGCCAACCAGGCGAGCCGGGCGGTCGACAACAACCCCGGCACGTTCTGGCGGACCGACAACTACTTCCAGCAGTTCCCGGCGCTCAAACCCGGCATCGGCCTGATGGCGTCGTTCGCCGAACCGGTGAAGCTGGCCTCGATCACGATCACCTCGCCCAGCAAGGGCACGAAGGTGGAGATCAGGGTGGCGTCCTCGCTGGACGCCCCGCTGCAGGAGACCAAGGTGATCGGCGTCGCCGACCTCTCGGACGGGCAGACGCAGATCCAGCTCAACGAGCACGAGCCGACCGGCCACGTGCTGATCTGGATCACCCAGCTAGCCGATGCCGACGGGGGCAAGAACCAGTCGGAGATCCGAGAGGTCCAGTACACCCGAGCTGTGACATGAGCCGCTGGCGCGGCGGCGAGTTCGTCGGGAAGCCGGTCGTCCGGCCACCGCTTCGGGCCGAATCGCCTGCGGCGGTTGACCCGAAGAGGTGACCGGACGACCGGCACGAACTCGCGATCGAGGTGGATCGCGATCGGGTGGGCGCGCGGATCGGGTGGGCGCGCGGATCGGGTGGGCGCGCGGATCGGGTGGACGCGCGGATCGGGGTAGACGCGCGATCTCGGTGGATCGCAGCTGGCATGGAAGCGCGAACAGCGTGGGCTTGCGGCGGCGCGGACCCGCGACCAGCATGGCCTGCTACCTGCCCGCACCCGCGACCGACATCGACTCACGACCAGCATGAACTCGTGATCGGCGCGGTCCGCCATAAGCACTGACCCGCGACCGGTACCGCCCCGCGACCAACATCGTCCCGCGATCAACATCGTCCCGCCACCAACACGGACCTGCGGCCAGCACGGTCTCCGTGATCAGCATCGACCCGCGATCAGCACGGTCCCGCCACCACCAGCATCGGCCCGCGACCGGCTCGGACCCGCGACCAACATCGCCCCGCCACCGGCACGGTCCCGCGATCGGCATGGACTCGCCACCCTCGTCAGCTCGCCGGATGACGCGAGGTCGTGTCGGTCGTCCGGTCAACCGTCCGTGCCGAAATCGGCGAAGCCCATTTCGGCACGGACGATTCGGCCGGACGACCGACTCCCCGACGACCTCGCCGCCGCGCCAGCGGCCAATAAACACAGCGCCCGACGACATCGTGATCGTCCTCGCTATCCTCGGCCGGTGACCGCCGCAGCCAGCTCGGACGCCGACCTCATCTCGGCCCACGCCGCAGGTGACCCCTACGCGTTCTCGGAGCTGGTGAAACGGCACCGCGACCGGATGTGGGCGGTGGCGTTGCGGACGCTGCGCGACCCGGAGGAGGCGGCGGACGCGCTCCAGGAGGCGTTCATCTCGGCCTTCCGGGCGGCCTCGTCGTTCCGCGCGGAGTCGCAGGTCACCACGTGGCTTCACCGGATCGTGGTCAACGCGTGCCTCGACCGGATGAGACGCCGGCAGACAAGACCGACAGTGCCGCTGCCCGAGGCGGGTCCCGGTGAGCCCGTGGCGCCGCGGGACGCGATGAGCGACCGAGAGACCAGTCTGATCGTGCAGAAAGCGCTGATGGAGCTGCCGGAAGAGCAGCGGGCGCCCATCGTGCTGGTCGACGTCGAGGGGTACTCCGTCGCCGAGACGGCGAAAATGCTGGGCATCGCGGAAGGCACGGTCAAGAGCCGGTGCGCGCGCGGGCGCGCCAAGCTCGCCAAAGTTCTCGGGCACCTCAGGAACCGAATCGCAGATGCGAACGTCCCAGCTGACGGTGTGAATGTGCAAGAGCAACGTCAGTGGGAGGGCCGATGACCGGCATGGAGCGCGTGCCGATGGGTCCGCCGTGGTCTGTGGACCTCATCGCGGATCTGCACGCGGGCGTGCTGCCCCCTGAGGTTGCCGCACAGCTTCGCCCGCGGGTCGAGGCGGACGCCGAGGCCAGGGAGATCCTCCAGGCGCTCGACGCCACGCTGGAGGACCTGCGGTCGCTGCCCCCGATCCCGATGCCCGACCACGTCGCGGCCAGGATCGACGCCGCACTGGCCGCCGAGGCCCGTCCCGCCGCGCCGGTCGTCTCGCTCGCCGAGGCCCGCAAGCGCCGCAACCGCAGGCTCGGCCTGGGCGGTGGCGTGCTGGTCGCGGCCGCCGCGGCGTTCGGCATCGTGATGGTCATGTCGCCGGAGACCCGGCAGCAGCCCTCGAACAACGCCCAGCCCCCGGCTTCGACGTCGTCGGCCGTGACCGCGGAACCGCCGCTCGCGTTGCAGCGCGACGAGCTGGGCTCCGCGGTCGGCGAGGTGCTCAAGGCGCAGAACTACGGCCCGCTGGAGACGCCCGACCGGTTGGCCGGCTGTCTTCAGGGCGGTGGCATCACCAGCTCCGGCAAGCCGCTCGGGATCAGCCCGATCAACCTCGAGGGCAAGAACGCGGTGATGGCCATTCTGCCCGCCGGGCTCGGCCAGTTCCGGCTGGTCGTGCTGGACCCGGAGACCTGCGGGCCGGACAAGCCGGAGGGCGTTCTCGAGGACGAGACCGTGGGCCAGAGGTAGTCGGTCAGGTCACGGAATTAGCTGCACCTACGATCCGTTGAGCCAGTCAGACGACGAGATCGAGGAGTTGCAGAGCCGTGAGCGTGCGCAACGTGATCATCATTGGATCGGGACCGGCGGGCTACACCGCGGCGGTCTACGCGGCACGCGCGCAGCTGGAGCCCCTGGTCTTCGAGGGCTCGCAGTACGGCGGCGCCCTGATGACGACGACCGAGGTCGAGAACTACCCCGGTTTCCGCGACGGCATCATGGGCCCCGAGCTCATGGAGCAGATGCGCGAGCAGGCCACGCGCTTCGGCGCCGAGCTGCGCGCGGAGGACGTCGAGTCCGTCGAGCTGACCGGTGAGGTCAAGAAGGTCGTCGCGAACGGCGTCGAGTACCGGGCGAAGGCCGTCATCCTCGCGATGGGCGCCGCCGCGCGGTACCTGAACATCCCCGGCGAGCAGGAGCTGCTCGGCCGCGGTGTGTCCGCCTGCGCGACGTGCGACGGCTTCTTCTTCCGCGACCACGACATCGCGGTGGTCGGCGGCGGCGACACGGCGATGGAGGAGGCGACGTTCCTCACCCGCTTCGCCAAGTCCGTCACGGTCATCCACCGCCGCGAGGAGTTCCGCGCCTCCAAGGTCATGCTCGAGCGCGCCCGCGCCAACGACAAGATCAAGTGGCAGCTGAACACCCAGGTCACCGACGTGCTCGGGGACGGCACGGTGTCGGGCATCAAGGTCAGGGACACCCAGACCGGTGCCGAGTCCGAGCTGCCGGTCACCGGCTTCTTCCTGGCGATCGGCCACGACCCGCGCTCGGCGCTGGTCAAGGGCCAGGTCGACCTGGACGAGGAGGGCTACGTCCTGACGAAGGGCAAGTCCTCCTACACGAACCTGGACGGCGTGTTCGCGGCAGGCGACCTCGTCGACCACGAGTACCGCCAGGCCATCACCGCCGCCGGCTCCGGTTGCAGCGCTGCGATCGACGCGGAGCGGTGGCTCGCCGAACACGGCGAGGAACACGCCGAGATCGCCGCCGAGGCGGTCGGTGGCGGCTACGGCAAGAGCATCTGAAGTTTCGGCGAGTTGAGGAGACGAACATGGCAGGCGCCACCGTCACGGTGACCGACAAGTCGTTCGCGGACGACGTGCTGACCAGCGAGAAGCCCGTGCTGGTCGACTTCTGGGCGACCTGGTGCGGACCGTGCAAGATGGTTGCGCCGGTGCTGGAGGAGATCGCGGCCGAGCACGGCGAGAAGATCACCATCGCCAAGGTCGACATCGACGCCAACCCGTCGATCGCGCGCGACTACCAGATCATGTCCGTGCCGACGCTGATCCTGTTCCAGGGCGGCCGCCCGGTGAAGCAGATCGTCGGCGCGAAGCCCAAGGCGGCGCTGCTGAACGACCTGCAGGACGTCCTGGCCTGACCCAGGTCGTCGCCCGGGACGAAAAGTCCTGTGCAACGCGCAACGTGACCCGCCCGTCTATCGATAAGACGGGCGGGTCACGTCCGTTCGGTACCGGGAACGTCATCCCGGTACAACTGTGAGTAGCCCTGCATCGATCACTGAGCGCGGCAGGGCACAATGAGGACTTCCCACCTACCGCGCCGACGAGATCGGCGCCCTAGTCGAGCGAGGGTGCATGCAGCTGCTCCGCCGCGGGGACGTCGGAAGTGATGTTGCCGAGATCCGGTCGACCTTGACCGGGCTCGGACTGCTTCCGCCGGCCGACCCACAGGCGCCGCCGGAGTTCGACCAGCAGGTCGAGCACGCCGTGCGCGCGTTTCAGCAGCAGCGGGGGCTGATCATCGACGGCATCGTCGGCCCGGCTACCTACCGCGCGCTGCGCGACGCGACGTTCCGGTTGGGGGACCGGCCGCTCGCGTACCTGATGTCGCAGCCGACCACCGGCGACGACGTCCTGATGTTGCAGGACCGCCTGCTGGAGCTCGGTTACGACGCCGGTCGCGCCAACGGCGTGTTCGGCCAGCAGACCGAGCAGGCGCTGAGGAACTTCCAGCGCGACTACGGCCTGATCGTGGACGGCATGTGCGGTCCGGACACCGTGCGCGCGTTGCGCCAGCTCCAGCCGAAGGTCCGCGGTGGCCGCCCGGTGCTGCTGCGCGAGCAGGAGCGGGTCCGCAGCGCGGGTTCGCGCCTGTCGGGCAAGCGGATCGTCATCGACCCCGGTCACGGCGGCCAGGACCGCGGTGTGGTCGTGGACGGCCTGTCCGAGGCCGATCTGATGCTCGACCTCGCCCGCCGGCTGGAGGGCAAGATGGCCGCCACCGGCATGGAGGCGTTGCTCACGCGCGGCCCGAACAACTGCCCGGACGACGCCGAGCGGGCCCGGTTCGCGAACGAGGCCGGGGCCGACCTGATCCTGTCCCTGCACAGCGACGGCAACTCGTCGCCGCACGCGCAAGGCGTGGCGACGTTCCACTACGGCACGGGCCACGGCACGTCGTCGACCGTGGGCGAGGCACTGGCCGGGTTCATCCAGCGCGAGGTCACCGCCCGCACGACGATGTCGAACTGCGGGTCGCACCCGAAGACGTGGGACCTGCTGCGGCTCACCCGCTGCACGGCCGTCCGCGTCGAGGTGGGCTACCTGACCAACGCCGAGGACCGCGCCCGGCTGGCGACGCCCGGTTTCCGCGACATCGTGGCCGAGGGCATCCTCGTCGCCGTGAAGCGGCTCTACCTGCTGGGCAAGGACGACCAGCCGACGGGCACGTTCACGTTCAACGACCTCTTGCGCTACGAGATGTCGAAGAGCTGACGTTTCAGACGTAACGCGGGGGCCCCGCGTTTCCTTCAGGGAAACGCGGGGCCCCCGCGTTGCTGTTCAGACGGGGCGGAAGCTCGGTTCCGCGGTGGAGACGGTGACGCTGTTGAAGAGGCGTTCCAGCGCCGCCTCGACGTCTTCCTTCCACGTGATGGCGCTGCGCAGCTCCAGGCGCAGCCGGGGCCAGCGGGGGTGCGGCCGCACGGTCTTGAAGCCGACGCTCTGGAGGAACTCCGCAGGAGTGACGCAACTGGGTTCGTCGTCGTCCGGGCGCATGTCGCCGAACGCCTCGACGGCCTTCACGCCGCGACGCGTCAGATCCTTCGCCACGGCCTGCACGAGCACACGCCCGAGTCCTCCCCCTCGGAACTCGGGAAGGACGTCGAGCGACGTCATGAGGACCGCGTCCGGGCTCACCGGAGAGGTGGGGAAGGCGGCGCTGCGCGGAACGGCGGCCGGTGGCGCGTAGAAGGCGGAACCGGCGGGAATGCCGTCGCAGTAGATGAGACGGCCGCACGAGCCCCATTCGAGCAGGACGCTGGAAACCCAGGCTTCCTTCTCGAACTCCGTGTCGCCGTACTCCTCGGCTTGTTCACGCAGGTGAGGAGCAAGCTCCCAGAACACGCACGTTCTGCTGTGCTTGGAGAGATGCTCCAGGTTGTCCAGCGTGACGCCCACGACGCGACGGGACACCCCGACCTCCACCCATTAACACACACAGTGAACCCATACGAGGGTAGGCGAATGTGACGGAAGCGGGAAGGCAAGTGCCCTGAACGGGACGACGGTTACACTCGCTCGGGACATTTCCCATTCAGGAGTCCCTCATGACGATGCCCGGACAGCCCGCAAAGCAGGGCCCCAGAAGCCTTGACCCCCACCTCCGCCGTTACGCAGCGCGCACGGCAGGGATGACGGCGTCGGAGATCCGGGCACTCTTCGCGGTCGCGTCCCGGCCTGAGGTGGTGTCGCTGGCCGGCGGCATGCCACACCTGGCCGCGTTGCCGCTGGAGTCGCTGTCCGCGGAGATCGGCCAGCTCGTGGCCTCCGAGGGCCTGGTGGCGCTGCAGTACGGCTCGGCGCACGGCGTTCCGCTGCTGCGCGAGCAGATCTGCGACGTGATGGCGCTGGAAGGCATCAACGGCCACCCGGACGACGTGGTGGTGACCGTCGGCTCGCAGATGGGCCTCGACATGGTCACCCGGATCTTCTGCGACCCCGGGGACGTGGTGATCGCGGAGGGCCCCTCCTACGTGGGCGCTCTCGGGTCGTTCACGGCGTACCAGGCGCAGGTCGTGCACGTCGCGATGGACGCCGACGGGCTCGTGCCGTCTTTGCTGCGTGAGGCGCTGGAGGCCTGCAAGCGCGCCGGTCAGCGCGTCAAGTTCCTCTACACGATCCCGAACTTCCACAACCCGGCCGGTGTGACGCTGGCGGTGTCACGGCGGGCCGAGATCCTGGAGATCTGCCGTTCGTACGGCGTCTTGGTGGTGGAGGACAACCCGTACGGACTCCTCGGGTTCGACGGTCAGACGTACCCGGCGCTGCGGTCGATGGACCCGGACAACGTCGTGTACCTGGGGTCGTTCTCGAAGACGTTCGCCGCCGGCCTGCGGGTCGGCTGGGTGCTGGCGCCGCACGCGGTGCGCGAGAAGCTGGTGCTGGCGGCCGAGTCGGCCACCCTGTGCCCGCCGACGCTGAACCAGATGGTCGTCTCGCGGTACCTGTCGACCCAGGACTGGAAGGGTCAGATCAAGACCTACCGCGAGGCGTACCGGGAACGCCGGGACGCGGCGATCTCGGCGCTGGAACAGCACATGCCGCAAGGTTCCACGTGGAACATTCCCAACGGCGGTTTCTACGTCTGGGTGACGGTGCCGGAAGGTATCGACACGAAGGCGATGCTTCCCCGCGCCGTGACGGCTCGCGTGGCTTACGCGTCCGGCACCGGTTTCTACGCGGACGGCTTCGGATCCCGTCAGTTGCGGATCTCGTACTGCTACCCGACGCCTGAGCGCATCCGCGAGGGCGTCCGCCGCCTGGCGAACGTCATCGAGGACGAGATGCAGCTCGCCGCGACCTTCGGGGCGACGCCGGGCCGTCAGCTGTCCGGTCCCCAGGCCCCGTCGCCTGACACCGCCTGATCCTTGGAGTTGTGCTGTGGCTGACCGCATGGTCGCTGTGCTGTCCGGTGGGCTCTCCCACGAACGCGAAGTCTCGATCCGCTCGGGCCGCCGGTTGTCGGCTGCCTTGCGATCGGTGGGCGTGACCGTGGAGGAGTGGGATGCCGACGCCTCGTTGCTGACCCGGCTGCGCGAGCACCGCCCGGACGCCGTCGTCGTCGCTCTGCACGGCGGCGAGGGTGAGAACGGGTCGGTGCAGACGATCCTGGAGATGGTCGGCGTGCCGTACGTGGGCACCGACTCGCGCGCGTGCCGCCGGGCGTGGGACAAGCCGACCGCGAAGGCGGAGCTGGCCCGTGCCGGGCTGGCGACGCCCGAGTGGGTCGTCCTGCCGCACGCGACGTTCCGGGAGCTGGGCGCCAAGCCGGTGCTCGACGCGATGGTCTCGACGCTGGGACTGCCGTTGATGCTGAAGCCGGACCAGGGCGGGTCCGCGCTGGGCGCCCAGGTGGTCCGGGACGCGGCGGAGCTGCCGCCCGCGATGGTCGGGTGCCTCGCGTACGGCGACACCGTGCTGGCCGAGCAGTTCGTCTCGGGCGTGGAGGTCGCCGTCGCGGTGATCGACGGCGACGACGGCCCGACGGCGTTGCCGGCGGTCGAGATCGTTCCGGAGACCGGCGTGTACGACTACACCGCTCGGTACACGGCGGGGCTGACTGACTTCCACGCACCTGCCCGGCTCGACGCCGCGTCGGCGAAGGCGGTGGGGGAGCTCGCCGTGGCGGCGCACCGGCTGCTCGGGTTGCGGGACGTCTCGCGGACCGACGCGATCGTGGCGGAGGACGGGACCGTCCACTTCCTCGAAGTGAACGTGTCGCCGGGACTGACCGAGACGTCGCTTCTGCCGATGGCCGTCGAGGCGGCGGGCAAGTCGTTGGGCGAGATTTACGCCGGTTTGATCGAGCGTGCCGTCGCTCGTTGATCTCTGTTCATAGGTGACGCCCCGTAGCCTTTTAGCTGCGGGGCGTCATCGTCACCGTGACATAAGGCCCGTGGGTGATCCTATGGGCCTACTCCGATGTCCGAATTGTCGTTTCTGGGCTCATCATGCCGATGATGCGTTCAAGATCGTCAACTGACCCGAACTCGACGACGATCCGGCCTTTTCGCTGCCCGAGTTCGACCTTCACGCGGGTGTCGAAGTTGTCCGAGAGGCGCTCGGCGAGCTCCTGCAGACCGGGTGCGTGCATCTGCTTGCGCGGGGCCTGCTTGGGTTTCGCGGGCTTCTCGTTCTTGGCGATCGTCACCGCTTCCTCGGTCGCGCGGACCGACATGCCCTCCGCGACGATCCGTGCCGCGAGGTCCTCCTGCGCCCCGGCGTCGTCCAGACCGAGGAGTGCCCGCGCGTGCCCGGCGCTCAGCACGCCGGCGGCTACCCTCCGCTGCACGGGGAGGGGGAGCTTCAGCAGCCGGATGGTGTTCGTGACGACGGGGCGGCTGCGGCCGATGCGATCCGCGAGCTCCTCGTGCGTAACGCCGAACTCCTCCAGCAGCTGCTGGTAGGCCGACGCTTCTTCGAGCGGGTTGAGCTGGACGCGGTGGATGTTCTCCAGCAACGCGTCCCGCAGCATCACGTCGTCGGCGGTCTGACGGACGATCGCCGGAATGGTCTTGAGCCCGGCCTGCTGCGTCGCGCGCCACCGGCGCTCGCCCATGACGAGCTCGTAGGTGTCCTCGGTGAGCTCGCGCACCACGATCGGCTGCATGAGCCCGAACTCCTTGATGGAGAACGAGAGCTCGTTGATCGCGTCCGGGTCGAACACCTGGCGCGGCTGCTTGGGGTTGGTCTTGATCGCGGTCACCGGGATCTCCCGGTAGACCGCCCCCGCGACCTCGCTGACGGGCGGGAGCTGGGTCTTGGTCGCCGTCCCGTTGCCGGCCGCGACGGGCCGGATCGTGCTGGGCGCACCGGCCGGTGGCCCCTGCGGGATGAGTGCGGCCAGGCCGCGGCCCAGCCCGCCCTTGCGCTGCTCCGTCATGCGCCCTGCCTCCTGGCCCCGCGGATCGCGATCTCCTTCGCGGCGTCGAGGTAGCTCATCGACCCGCGCGATCCGGGGTCGTACGTCAGCACCGTCTGGCCGAAGCCCGGCGCCTCGGAGACCTTCACGCTCCGCGGGATGACCGTCCGGAGGGCTACGTCGCCGAAGTGGCCGCGCACCTCGTTGGTCACCTGGTCCGCGAGCTTCGTGCGGCCGTCGTACATGGTGAGGAGGATGGTCGAGATCGCGAGGTCCGGGTTGAGGTGCTGCTGCACGAGCTCGATGTTGCGCAGGAGCTGGCTCAGCCCTTCCAGCGCGTAGTACTCGCACTGGATCGGGATCAGCACCTCCTGTGCCGCGACCATCGCGTTGACGGTCAGCAGGCCAAGGCTCGGCGGACAGTCGATGAAGACGTAGTCGGGCTGCAACTGGTCGAGCGCCTCGGGGGAGAGCGCCTCCTTGAGCCGCGACTCGCGGGCCACCATCGAGACGAGCTCGATCTCGGCGCCGGCGAGGTCGATCGTCGCGGGCACGCAGAAGAGGTTCGGCGACGTCGGGCTGACCTGAGCCGCTTCGGCGATGGAGATCTCGCCGATCAGCACCTCGTAGACGGACGGCGTGCCGGAGCGGTGCTCGACGGAGAGCGCCGTGCTGGCGTTGCCCTGCGGGTCGAGGTCGATCACGAGCACCTTGAGCCCGTGGATCGCGAGCGCCGCGGCGAGGTTCACCGTGCTCGTCGTCTTGCCGACGCCACCCTTCTGGTTGGCGACGGTGATCACCCGGCGATGAGTCGGACGGGGGAGCAGTGACTCGTCGGGGTGCAGCACGCTTGCCGCACGAGCCGCCTCTTCTGCAATCGGGGTCCACACCACGGCGCTGTCATCTCCGTTGTTGGTCGGCTTGGCTTTGGTTTTGGGCTGAGGATCGGTTTCACGTGGAACATCGGCAGCGTGGAACTCCGGGTACACGCTCACCGGTCCTTCCTCGTCTGGCGCTCGACGATCAGCACCGTCGTCGGCACCTCGAGCACATCCGCTCCCACGACGACGACCTCGGCGTTGGCGCCACCGGCCTTGAGCACCGCAGCCCCGTCGCGGTCGAGCTCTTCCTGCGCGCGCTCGCCCTTGAGCGCGATCATCCGACCGCCGCCCTTGAGCAACGGCAGGCACCACCTCGTCAGCTTCTCCAGCGGCGCCACGGCTCGCGCCGTCGCCACGTCGCAGTTCTTCAACTGCGCCCGGATCGGCCCTTCCTCGGCGCGTCCCCTGAGCACGGTGACGTTGTCGAGTTCGAGTCGTTCCTTCACTTCCTCGAGCCAGGCGATGCGACGCGCCATCGGCTCCAGCAGCGTGATCCTCAGATCGGGACGCGCGATGGCGAGCGGCACACCGGGCAGCCCCGCACCCGAGCCCACGTCCACGACGCGCTCGTTCTGGTGGAACAGCTCCTCGATCACCGCCGAGTTGAGCACGTGCCGATCCCAAATCTTGTCGACCTCGCGGGGCCCAATGAGCCCCCGCTCGACTCCGTGCTCCGCGAGGAGCCGGACGAACTCGGCGGCACGGTCGACGTGCTCACCGAAGACGAGCTTCGCGTTGTCGGGCAACTCCCCGGCCATGTTCTCCGTCCGTGAGCGTTTCACGTGAAACCACGCGGCGGCGGAGTTCCGGCGGCCGGTGGAAAAGCTGGCGATTGCCAGGGCACCATCATGACGGATTGACCACTCGCTCCGCCAAATCCTGAGCGCCGTTTCACGTGAAACTTTGGGGGAAAGTTGCGCCCGAGCATCTACACCGTTTCCCACCCCGGTCCCGGCACGCTGTCGACGATGGCCCACCCGCCGGGCGGAGCCCTCTTGCTGCCCTATCTCCACGGACTGCGTCGGCTCGAGGTGGACGTGCTGGTGTCCGCTCAGACGGATTCGGAACGCGATGAGTGCGAGCTGTCCGACCAAGCCGCCTTGGCGGAGGCGGCCGGACTGCACTTCATGTGCGTGCCGATCGAGGACCGCACCGCACCCCTCGGGATGGAGGTGGTGGAACCGGTCGCATCGATCTACGCGCTCTACCGGGCGGGCGCCCACGTGGTGTTCCACTGCTGGGCCGGGATCGGCCGGTCGTCGTTGCTGGCGGCGTTGCTGCTGGGGATGGACGGGGTGGAGCCGGAGGCGGCCTGGCGGTTGATCTCGGCGGCGCGCGGGTTCCCGGTGCCGGACACGGGGGAGCAGGAGATGTGGCTGGCCGACTGGTGGGTCTCTCGGGATCGTCCGTTTCACGTGGAACAGTGACGCTGCGGCGGCGCTGATCTCCAGCGCGGCGCGTTCTCGTTCCGGACAGCAAACGGCCCCTGGCTCCAACCGGAACCAGGGGCCGTGGTGCCCGAACCGAACGGCGTCAGGGCTTGGGGAAGATGATGACCCGCCGCTGCGGCTCCTCACCCTCGCTCTCGCTGTGCACACCGGCGACCGAGGCGACGGCGTCGTGGACGACCTTGCGCTCGAACGGCGTCATCGGGTGCAGGCGCGCCCGCTCACCCGAAGCGAGCACCTTCTCCGCCGTCGAGCGGCCCATCTCGGCCAGCTCGGCGCGGCGGCCCGCACGCCACTGGGCGATGTCGAGCATCAGGCGGGAGCGGACGCCCGTCTCCTGCTGCACGGCGAGACGGGTCAGCTCCTGCAGCGACTCGAGGACGTTGCCTCGGGGGCCCACCAGCTTGGTCAGGTCCTCGCCGCCGTCGATGCTGACGACGGCACGGCCGCCTTCGACGTCCAGGTCGATGTCGCCGTCGTAGTCGAGCAGGTCCAGCAGGCGCTCGAGGTAGTCGCCCGCGATGTCGCCTTCCTGGACGAGCAGGTCCTCGGTCTTGCTCTGCGACTGCGGCTCAGCCTCGGTCCCGGCCTCGGCCGGCGTCGACGCCTCCACGTCGTCGGTCGCCTGCAAGGTCTCCGACACGATGTCTCCTCTCCGGGGCAACGCCCGAAATCAACGGCGCTTCTTGCTGCCCGGCTTCTTGCTGGTGGATCGGCCTGGGGTCAGGCCGGGGATCTCGGTGTTCGGCGCGGTGTCCGACGAGCCGTTGGTGGCGGCCGGGCGGGACGACGAGCCGCCGGGGCCCGCGGTCGGCTGGCGCTTGGCGCCGTTCGCGGGCTTGGCGCCCGGCGCCGGCTTCTTCGGGTTCACCGGCTTCGCGCCCGGCTTCGGGGCGAGGGCCTGGCGGGTGGTGGCCGCGGTGGTCTTCTTCTCCTCTTCCTCAGCGTCGATGCGCTTGTAGACGAAGTGCTGCTGGCCGAGGGTCCACGCGTTGTTGGACAGCCAGTACAGCAGGATCGCGACGGGGAAGAAGAAGCCACCGACCAGGACGCCCACCGGGAAGATCCAGAGCGTCAGCTTGTTCATGATGGCCGTCTGCGGGTTGTCCAGAGCGGCCTGGTTCTGGCGGGCGACCGAGTGGCGGGCCGTGAAGTGGGTCGCGATGGACGCGACGATCATCAGCGGCACGGACACGAGGATGACGTTCAGGCGCTCGGTGCCGAACTGCTCGAGCTGGTCGGCCGGCATCGTGATGAACGTCGAGAGGTTGGTGCCGAAGAGCTTGGCGTTGACGAACGAGTCGACGCCCTGCTTGTCGAAGAAGTAGACCTCGCCCCAGCCGGGCTTGAACGAGCGCAGCACGTGGAACAGACCGATGAACACCGGGATCTGCACCAGCATCGGCAGGCAGCCGCCGAGCGGGTTCACGCCGTGCTCGGACTGGAGCTTCTGCATCTCCTGAGCCTGGCGCTGGCGGTCGTTCGGGTACTTCTTCTTGATCTTCTGCATCTCCGGGGCGAACTCCTGCATCCGCCGCATGGAGCGCACCTGGCCGACGAACGGCTTGAAGAGGATGGCGCGGAGGGTGAAGACCAGGAAGATCACGGCCAGCGCCCAGGCGAACCCGCTCGCTTCACCGAAGACCTTGCCGAACACCCAGTGCCAACACCACAAGATGAAGGACACCGGGTAGTAGATGAAGTTGAGCACGGACTACTCCTCGGTGGATACGTCGGGGACCTGCCGCCTCGGCGGAACGGGGTCCAGGCCTCCAGGGTGCCAGGGTCCGCAGCGCAGCAACCGGCGGATGGTCAGCCAGGTTCCTCGCAGCGCACCGTGGACGGTCAGCGCTTCCACCGCGTACGCACTGCAGCTCGGGTAGAAGCGACAGGTCGGCGGCAGCAGCGGCGAGACGAAGCGCCGGTAGAAGTGCACCGGCAGCAGCGCGACCTTCGCGGGCAACGTGGTCATCGCAGCACCTTGCGCAGAGCGGAAGAGAAATCGGCGGCGAGCTCCGCGCTCGACGCCTCGGCTGCCGGTGCCAACGCCCGCACCACCACCAGAGTTCCCGGCGGCATGTCCGCGAGGCACGGGCGGACGATGTGGCGGAGCCGGCGGTACACGCGGTGGCGCACCACGGAGTTGCCAACTGCCTTGCTCACGACGAAGCCCACCTTGGACGAATCCAAGGTGGGCACGTCGGGCTTCAAGACGTGGACGACCAACCGGGGCCGTCCGGCGCGGCGGCCCCGGCGGACCACCAGGCCGAAGTCCTGGCTGCGGGTGAGCCGGGCGGCCGGTGGTAGCACGACGACGCTGCGCTTACCAGCCGCGATCAGGCGGACAGCGTGGCACGGCCCTTGCTGCGGCGCGCGGCCAGAATGGCGCGGCCGGCGCGGGTCCGCATGCGCAGCCGGAAGCCGTGCGTCTTCGCGCGGCGGCGGTTGTTGGGCTGGAAGGTGCGCTTACCCTTGCTCACGGTCGGTCTCCCGGTGCTTCACTGCTGACAAAGCCTGTGTGGTCGTCCCCGACAGCGGTGGACGTAGGCGCGCGAAAGGCGCCCGTCGCAAGCGGGAGACTCGTACGAGGGTACGCATGCCCGGGTGCGGCGACCAAATCGGGGTGGCCGAGGCCACGTCTTGTGACGCGTGGCGGGCCTTGTTACCGTTCTCCCCTCGCGCGTGCCGGAGCTGGCTTGGGAGCCGCCACCGTACCGGCAACACAACGCACCATTTAGTGCACAGTTGTGGATAACTCTGTGGATGCCTCTATTCTCCGTGTCCACAAGTGGAGTCATCGGCTCCGGCGGAGGGGAGGGGAGCGCGGAGGTGTCCAACCAGCAGGTCGACCTTGGTCTCGTGTGGGCCGAGGTGGTGCAGGAACTCGCCACGAGCCACCTGTCCCCTCAGCAGCGCGCGTGGATGAGGGTCACCCGTCCGATCGGTCTGCTCGACGGAACGGCCCTGCTCGCGGCGCCGAGCGACTTCGCGAAAGAGGCGATCGAGCGCGCGCTGCGCGATCCGATCACCGCCGCGCTGTCGCGCAGGCTCGGCCGCTCGGTCTCCCTCGCGGTGAAGGTCGACTCGCCGGAACCGCTGAACCCCCCGACGACTCCCATCCCGGTCCAGGCGGTCGGGATCGTGCCGCCGGTCCCGGTCGTCCCCAACGGCGACACGCCCGTCCTCGCGGATGAGACGACCGGCGCGAACGGTGAGGACGGGTCCGACTCGGACGAGGTCGACGAAGCCGGCGACGCGCTCGCCGCCGTCACCGAGATCTGGCCGACCTTCAACACCGCCAACACGGCGGCGGCCGCGACGCCGAACACCAACCTCCCGTACACCCGGCCGGCGAACCCGTCGCCGTCGCAGACGCGGCTGAACGAGAAGTACAACTTCGACACGTTCGTCATCGGCGCCTCGAACCGGTTCGCGCACGCCGCCGCCGTCGCGGTGGCCGAGGCTCCCGCCAGGGCGTACAACCCGCTCTTCATCTGGGGTGAGAGCGGCCTCGGCAAGACGCACCTGCTGCACGCCGTCGGGCACTACGCCCAGCGCCTGTTCCCCGGCATGCGCGTGCGGTACGTGTCGACCGAGGAGTTCACCAACGACTTCATCAACTCGCTGCGCGACGACCGCAAGGTCGCCTTCCAGCGCCGCTACCGGGACATCGACGTGCTCCTCGTCGACGACATCCAGTTCCTGGAGGGCAAGGAAGGCACGCAGGAGGAGTTCTTCCACACGTTCAACACGCTCCACAACACGAACAAGCAGATCGTGGTGTCGAGCGACCGGCCGCCCAAGCGGCTGGAGACGCTGGAGGACCGCCTGCGCACGCGGTTCGAGTGGGGCCTGATCACCGACATCCAGCCGCCGGAGCTGGAGACGCGGATCGCGATCCTCCGCAAGAAGGCGGCCCAGGACCGGCTCGCGGCACCGGCCGACGTGCTGGAGTTCATCGCCTCCCGCATCGAGCGCAACATCCGCGAGCTCGAAGGCGCGCTCATCCGCGTCACGGCGTTCGCGTCGCTCAACCGGCAGCCCGTCGACATCCAGCTCGCCGAGATCGTGCTGCGCGACCTCATCCCCGACTCGCACGCGCCGGAGATCACCGCGCCGACGATCATGGCGGTCACCGCGGAGTTCTTCGGCGTGTCGATAGACGACCTCTGCGGCCCCGGCAAGACGAAGGCGCTCGCCCAGGCGCGGCAGATCTCCATGTACCTGTGCCGCGAGCTGACGGACCTGTCGCTGCCGAAGATCGGCCAGACGTTCGGCGGCCGCGACCACACGACGGTGATGCACGCGGACAAGAAGATCCGCAAGGAGATGGCCGAGCGCCGGCGGATCTACGACCAGGTGCAGGAACTGACGTCGCGGATCAAGCAGCGCGCCCGCCACGCTCCCTGAGCCTCCCCGGGTGGCAACCAAGGGGTCCTCCAACACGGAGGGCCCCTTTTTCGTGCGCGCGCAACGGAACCCAACGGCGTACGACCAGCGCACGGCACGTACGCGCGCGCTCGAACCCGGGTGAAGCCGAGGGTGCCGGGCCGCGCCGCGAGGCTTTCTGTTCACCACCGGCACTCGAAGGGGTGGGGACAACTGGAAAAGTCTGTGGCCCCGGCCACGATCCGGCCACGGAAGCCTGTTGAACACCCGGGTACAACTGCCCCGCACCCGGGGACGCACCCGGGGACAACTGTGGACGATCTGTGGATCGAGACCTGTGCACAACCGGCTGTCCCCGGGTGCGCCGATCTGTCCCCGGGTGCCATCCCCCCTTAGTCCACATGGCCGGAGGTGCTCCGACCTGCGCGTTCAACAGCAGTCCACACAATCCACAGCCCTTACTGTTACTGCTGTTGGATCTTTTCCAGGAAGAACTTCAAAGCAAAACAGCGGGGGACAGCTCCCGGGGATCGGTGCCCGAACCCCGAAGTGACGGGAAGGGCCAGGACGCTCTAACGTGGTTGCTCCGCACCTCGGGAAGCCGAGGGTCGAGGCTCCCTGACCCCCACTGGCACGTTGTCGTGGTCGGGCTTGTCGACTGTCGAGGAAAGGACGCCTCATGAAGATCCGCGTCGAACGCGACGGCCTGGCCGACGCTGTCGCCTGGGTCGCCCGCAGCCTTCCGTCCCGTCCGCCGGTCCCCGTGCTGGGCGGGGTGCTGCTCGACGCGGAGTCGGACGACTCGCTGACGGTCTCCGGCTTCGACTACGAGGTCTCCGCCCAGGTCGGCGTTCCGGCCACGATCGCCGACGGCGGTCGCGCGCTGGTCTCCGGCCGGCTGCTCGCCGACATCACCAAGGCGCTCCCGAACCACCCCGTCGAGATCGCGGTCGACGGCGCCCGCATGATGATCACCTGCGGCAGCGCCAGGTTCAGCCTGCCGACGATGCCGGTCGAGGACTACCCGGCGCTGCCGTCGATGCCGCAGCTCATCGGCGAGCTCCCGGGTGAGGTCTTCGGCGAGGCGGTCGGCCAGGTCGCCGTCGCGGCCGGCAAGGACGACACGCTCCCGATGCTCACCGGTGTGCGCGTCGAGATCGGCGAGGGCAAGCTGACCCTCGTCGCCACGGACAGGTTCCGGCTCGCGATGCGCGAGTTCCCGTGGGAGCCGGACGCGTCGCTCGGCGAGGTCGCCGTGCTCGTCCCGGCCCGCACGCTCGGCGACGCGGCCAAGACGCTCGGCTCGTCCGGCAGCAAGGTCGAGATGTCGCTCGCGGCCAACGACGGGCTGCTCGGCCTGTCCGGTTCCGGCAAGCGCACGACGACGCGCCTGCTCGACGCCGACTTCCCGAAGTACCGCCAGCTCCTGCCGACCGAGCACTCCGCCGCGGCGATCATCGAGGTCGACACGCTCGTCCAGGCGATCAAGCGCGTCTCGCTCGTCGCCGAGCGGGGCACCCAGGTGCGCCTCGAGTTCGTCGACGGCGGCCTGCGCCTGTCCGCCGGTGGCGACGACGAGGGCTCGGCCGAGGAAGAGCTGCCCGTCGAGTACACCGGCGACGCGGTCACGATCGCGTTCAACCCCGGGTACCTCCTCGACGGTCTGGGAGCGGTCCGCACGCCCCGTGTCCACTTGTCCTTCACCACACCGAGCCGACCGGCGCTGCTCAAGCCGGTGGACGAGGATGGCAACGTGGCTCCGGGCTATCTGTACCTCCTGATGCCCGTTCGCCTGCCCGGCTAAAACCTCTTACCGGGTAACAAGAAGACGTTTAGGGGAGAACACCGTGCAGCTCGGACTCGTCGGCCTCGGCAAGATGGGTTTCAACATGCGCGAGCGGGTGCGCCGAGCCGGTCACGAGGTGATCGGCTACGACCGCAACCCGGAGGTCAGCGACTCGGAGTCGTTGGCGGACATGGTGGCCAAGCTCGAGGCACCGCGCGTGGTGTGGGTCATGGTGCCCGCGGGCGACATCACCAGGAACACGGTGAAGGAGCTCTCCGAGCTGCTGTCGCCCGGTGACCTGGTGATCGACGGCGGCAACTCCAAGTTCACCGACGACCGCGTCCACGCGGACCTGTTGGCGGAGAAGGAGATCGGCTACGTCGACTGCGGCGTGTCCGGCGGCGTGTGGGGCCTCGAGAACGGCTACGCGCTGATGGTCGGCGGCGACGCGCGGCACGTCGAGCAGGCGATGCCGATCTTCGACGCGCTGCGTCCGGAGGGCCCGCGCGAGGAAGGCTTCGCGCACGCGGGCAAGGTCGGCGCCGGTCACTACTCGAAGATGGTGCACAACGGCATCGAGTACGGCCTGATGCAGGCGTACGCCGAGGGCTTCGAGCTGCTCGACAAGACCGACGTCGTGGACAACGTGCCCGCCGTGATCTCGGCCTGGCAGCGCGGGACCGTCGTGCGGTCGTGGCTGCTCGACCTGCTGGTGCGCGCGCTGGCGTCCGACCCCGAGCTCGACGACCTGCGCGGCTACGTCGAGGACTCCGGCGAGGGCCGGTGGACCGTCGAGGAGGGCATCAACAACGCGGTGCCGCTGCCGGTGATCTCCGCCGCGCTCTTCGCGAGGTTCCAGTCGCGGCAGGAGGACTCGCCCGCGATGCGCGCGGTGGCCGCCCTGCGCAACCAGTTCGGCGGTCACGCGGTGCACCTCGCCGGGCCGTCGTCCGGCGCGGGCAGCACCCAGGGCTAGCCGGGGTGCACGTCAGACACCTCCAGGTCAGCGACTTCCGCTCGTGGGAGCTCGCCGACCTGGCGTTCGAGCCGGGGGTGTCGGTGCTCGTCGGGCGCAACGGCCAGGGCAAGACGAACCTGGTCGAGGCGATCGGGTACGTGGCGACGCTGGGATCACACCGCGTCGCCACGGACGCACCGCTGATCCGGCACGGTGCCCAGCGCGCCGTCGTGCGGGCGGCCGTGGTCAACGACGACCGCGAACTGCTCGTCGAGCTCGAGATCACGGCGGGCAAGGCCAACCGGGCGCGGATCAACCGCGGCCCGGTGCCGCGCCCGCGCGACGTGCTCGGGATCCTGCGCACCGTCCTGTTCGCCCCGGAAGACCTCTCCCTCGTGCGAGGCGACCCGAGCGACCGCCGGCGGTTCCTCGACGAGATGCTCGTGCTGCGCGCGCCCCGGTACGCCGGCGTCCGCAGCGACTACGACCGCGTCCTGAAACAGCGCAGCGCCTTGTTGAAGACGGTGAAGCACAGCAGATCGGCGGACCTGTCCACGCTCGACGTGTGGGACGGGCACCTCGCCCAGCACGGCGCGGAGCTCCTGGCCGCCAGGATGAAGCTGGTCCGCGACATGGCTGACCACGTGACCTCGGCGTACGCGGAGGTCGCCCCGGAGTCGCGGCCGGCGCTCATCTCCTACCGGTCGAGCGTCGGCGACCTGCCCGAGGACCGGGAGAGCATCGAGGACCTCCTGCTGGCCGAGCTCGACCGGGTGCGCCGGCAGGAGATCGAACGCGGTGTGTGTCTCGTCGGCCCCCACCGGGACGACCTGGATCTGACGCTCGGCGAACTTCCCGCGAAGGGGTACGCCAGTCACGGAGAGTCATGGTCCTTCGCCCTGGCCCTGCGGCTCGGCGGGTACGAGCTCATGCGTGTCGACGGCGTCGAACCGGTGCTCGTGCTGGACGATGTCTTCGCGGAACTCGACCGCGGCCGCCGCCGGCAGCTCGCGAAGGTGGCAGCCGGTGCGGAGCAGGTGTTCGTCACCGCGGCGGTGGCGGAGGACGTTCCGGACGAGCTCAGCGGTGCCCGGTTCGAGGTGCACGGCGGGGAGGTGCGACGTGTCTGACGCAACGCATGACGCTGGGGGTTCAAACCCCCCACATGTAGCTCGATCGGCTGTGTCGGCCCACACATCTGGGGACAAGTCTGTGGATGGTGTGGATAACTCCGTCACAAAACCCGACTTGTCCACAGGTTCATTCACACCTGAGGGTGAGCAGCTGAAGGGTTCCGATCTCGCACGGGCGGCTCTGGAGGCCGCGAAGGCCAGCGCGAAGGCCCGCGGCCGGGTGCCGGGGAGCAAGTCGAAGGGCCGTCCGGTCAACCGCCGGCGACGCCGCTGGTCGGGGCCGGGACCCGACGACCGCGACCCCCAGCCGCTCGGCCGGATCGCCTCCCGGCTCGCCGCCGACCGCGGCTGGGTCGAGCAGCTCCAGGGTGGTCAGGTCTTCGGCCGGTGGGCGAAACTGGTGGGTGAGGACGTCGCCGAGCACGCGAAACCGATCGCGCTCAGTGACGGGGAACTGACGGTCCAGGCGTCGTCGACGGCGTGGGCCACCCAGCTGCGCCTGCTGCAGCGCGACCTGATCAAGCGCATCGCCGCGGGCGTCGGCCACGGCGTCGTGAAACGGCTCAAGATCAAGGGCCCGGACGCCCCGAACTGGCGACACGGCCCCAGGCACGTTCCGGGGCGCGGTCCGCGTGACACCTACGGGTGAGGTTCTGTCAAGGGCTCAGCGGCCGTTCTGTGGCTCATTGAGCGTTCACCTCTGGATTTGAACCCCCTTTTCGGCGGTCCTGACCCGGCTGGAGCCGCGTGAGGCGCTCTGTGACCGAATCAAAGGTGTCCTTGCCCCCGTTCTGTCGGTGTGCCCCGGTAGAATCACAGGAGAGCTTCACCCCGTCCCAGAAGTAGGGGAACACCGTGCGGGCCCCGCCCGCATCAGCGAGGAGACTCCAGGCCCGTGTCAGCTAAGAAGAATGAGTACGACGCGTCCTCGATCACCGTCCTCGAGGGTCTCGAGGCAGTGCGCAAGAGGCCGGGCATGTACATCGGTTCGACCGGCGAGCGCGGTCTGCACCACCTCGTCCAGGAGGTCGTGGACAACTCGGTCGACGAGGCGATGGCCGGCTACGCGACGACGGTCGACGTCACACTGCTGGCCAACGGCGGCGTCCGGGTGATCGACGACGGTCGTGGCATCCCCGTCGACGTCCACCCCGTCGAGGGCAAGCCCACCGTCGAGGTCGTGCTCACCACGCTGCACGCGGGCGGCAAGTTCGACAGCGACTCCTACGCGGTGTCCGGTGGCCTGCACGGCGTCGGCATCTCGGTGGTGAACGCGCTGTCCACCGCCGTCGAGGTCGAGATCAAGCGCCAGGGGTACGTCTGGACCCAGCGCTACGAGAACTCGAAGCCCGCGCACGACCTGCGCCAGGGCGACCCGACCGACGAGACGGGCACGACCGTCACGTTCTGGGCCGACCCGGAGATCTTCGAGACGACCGAGTACAACGTCGAGACGATCGCGCGCCGCCTGCAGGAGATGGCGTTCCTCAACAAGGGGATCACCATCGTCCTGCGCGACGAGCGGGTCTCGGCCGAGGACGAGGAAGCCGACGCGGAGGGCCACAAGGCCGCGGTGAAGGAGCGCGTCTACCACTACCCGGGTGGCCTGGAGGACTTCGTCCGCCACATCAACCACACCCGCGAGGCCGTGCACCAGAAGGTGATCGGTTTCGAGGCGCAGGGCGAGGACCTCCAGGTCGAGGTCGCCATGCAGTGGAACACCGGCTACACGGCCTCGGTCTACACCTTCGCGAACACGATCAACACGCACGAGGGCGGCACGCACGAGGAGGGCTTCCGCGCCGCGCTGACGCGAGTCGTCAACGAGTACGCGCGCGAGAAGAAGCTCCTCAAGGAGAAGGACACCAACCTCACCGGTGACGACATCCGCGAGGGTCTCGCCGCGATCATCTCGGTGAAGCTCAAGGAACCCCAGTTCGAGGGCCAGACGAAGACCAAGCTGGGCAACAGCGAGGCCAAGTCGTTCGTGCAGAAGTCGACCAACGAGCACCTGGCCGACTGGTTCGAGCGCCACCCCAACGAGGCCAAGACGATCGTCACCAAGTCGGTGTCGTCGGCGCAGGCCCGCATCGCCGCCCGCAAGGCCCGCGAACTGGTGCGCCGCAAGGGCGCGCTCGACATCGGCGGCCTGCCCGGCAAGCTGAAGGACTGCCGCTCGACCGAGCCGGAGCGCTGCGAGCTCTACATCGTCGAGGGCGACTCCGCCGGCGGCTCGGCCAAGGAGGGGCGCGACTCCATGTACCAGGCGATCCTGCCGATCCGCGGCAAGATCATCAACGTGGAGAAGGCGCGCATCGACCGCGTGCTGAAGAACACCGAGGTCCAGTCGCTGATCACCGCGCTCGGCACCGGCATCCACGACGAGTTCGACCTGAGCAAGCTGCGCTACCACAAGATCGTGCTGATGGCCGACGCCGACGTCGACGGCCAGCACATCCGCACGCTGCTGCTGACGCTGCTGTTCCGCTTCATGCAGCCGCTCATCGAGCACAACCACGTGTACCTCGCGCAGCCGCCGCTCTACAAGATCAAGTGGCAGCGCACCGAGCCGGAGTACGCCTACTCCGACCGCGAGCGCGACGCCGTGATCAAGGACGGCATCGCGTCCGGCAAGAGGCTCGGCAAGGAAGACAACATCCAGCGGTACAAGGGTCTCGGCGAGATGAACGCCGAGGAGCTGTGGGAGACCACGATGGACCCGGCGAACCGGATCCTGCGGCAGGTCACCATGGACGACGCGGCCACCGCCGACGAGCTGTTCAGCGTGCTCATGGGCGAGGACGTCGAGGCACGTCGTTCGTTCATCACCCGTAACGCCAAGAGCATCAAGTTCCTGGACATCTGAGTCCGGTCTTGGTTCCTAGGCACCCTGGCGTTTCTGGCGAGAAGGAAAGAGAACAGTGACCGATACGACTCTGCCCCCGCAGCACGACCGGATCGAGCCGGTCGAGATCCAGCAGGAGATGCAGAACTCGTACATCAACTACGCGATGTCCGTCATCGTGGGTCGTGCGCTGCCGGACGTGCGCGACGGGCTCAAGCCCGTCCACGTGCGGGTTCTGTACTCGATGTTCGACTCAGGCTTCCGCCCCGACCGCGGCTTCAACAAGTGCGCCCGCGTCGTCGGCGACGTGATGGGCAACTACCACCCGCACGGCGACTCGGCGATCTACGACGCGCTGGTGCGCCTCGCCCAGCCGTGGGCGCTGCGCTACCCGTTGATCGACGGGCAGGGCAACTTCGGCTCGCCGGGCAACGACCCGGCCGCCGCGATGCGCTACACGGAGTGCCGGCTCTCCCCGCTGGCCATGCACATGCTGGCCGACATCGAGGAAGAGACCGTCGACTTCCGCGACAACTACGACGGCCGCATCCAGGAACCGGTCGTCCTGCCGTCGCGCATCCCGAACCTGCTGATCAACGGCAGCTCCGGCATCGCGGTCGGCATGGCCACCAACATCCCTCCGCACAACCTCCGCGAGGTCGCGGACGCCGTGGTGTGGGCGCTGGACAACTACGAGGCCTCCGACGAGGAGACCCTCGAGGCGATGATCGCCCGGATCAAGGGCCCCGACTTCCCGACGTACGGCCAGATCCTCGGCACCTCCGGCATCGAGGACGCGTACCGCACCGGCCGCGGGTCGGTCCGCATGCGCGCCGTCATCGAGGTGGACGAGGACGCCAAGGGCCGCACGATCCTGGTCGTCACCGAGCTGCCGTACCAGGTCAACCCGGACAACCTGGTCGAGAACATCGCCGCGCTGGTGCGTGACGGCAAGCTCACCGGCATCGCGAACATCGCGGACGAGTCGAACCGCCGCATCGGCATGCGCATCGTGATCACGCTCAAGCGCGACGCGGTGGCGAAGGTCGTGCTGAACAACCTCTACAAGCACACCCAGCTTCAGTACTCGTTCGGTGTGAACATGCTGGCGCTGGTCGACGGCGTGCCGCGCACGCTGCGGCTCGACCAGATGATCCGCCACTACGTGAAGCACCAGATCGAGGTCATCGTCCGGCGCACGCGCTTCCGCCTGCGCAAGGCCGAGGAACGCGCGCACATCCTGCGTGGCCTGGTGAAGGCGCTCGACCAGCTCGACGCCGTCATCGCGCTGATCCGCCGGTCCGAGACGCCGGACATCGCGCGCACGGGCCTGATGGAGCTCCTCGACGTCGACGAGATCCAGGCCAACGCCATCCTGGAGATGCAGCTCCGCCGCCTCGCGGCCCTGGAGCGCCAGAAGATCATCGACCAGCTGGCCGAGATCGAGCTGGAGATCGCCGACCTCAAGGACATCCTCGACAAGCCGGAGCGGCAGCGCAAGATCGTCCGCGACGAGCTCACGGCCATCGTGGAGAAGTTCGGCGACGACCGCCGGACGAAGATCATCCCGTTCGACGGCGACGTGTCCATGGAGGACCTGATCGCGGTCGAGGACGTGGTCGTCACGATCACGCGCACCGGCTACGCCAAGCGCACCAAGACCGACCTCTACCGGGCGCAGAAGCGCGGCGGCAAGGGCGTGCAGGGAGCGCAGCTCAAGCAGGACGACATCGTCGCGCACTTCTTCGTGTGCTCGACGCACGACTGGATCCTGTTCTTCACGAACAAGGGCCGCGTGTACCGCACGAAGGCGTACGAGCTGCCCGAGGCCAACCGCAACGCCCGCGGCCAGCACGTCGCCAACCTCCTCGCGTTCCAGCCGGAGGAGGAGATCGCGCAGGTCATCCAGATCAAGAACTACGACGTCTCGCCGTACCTCGTGCTCGCCACCCGCAAGGGACTGGTGAAGAAGTCGAAGCTGTCCGACTTCGATTCCAACCGATCGGGTGGACTAATCGGCATCAACCTGCGTGAGGACGACGAACTCGTCGGAGCCGTGCTGTGCTCGGCAGATGACGACCTGCTCATGGTGTCCGCGGACGGCCAGTCGATCCGCTTCCACGCGACGGACGACGTGCTGCGGCCGATGGGTCGCGCCACGTCGGGCGTGCAGGGCATGCGGTTCAACGCCGACGACGAGCTGCTGTCGGTGGGCGTCGTCCAGGAGGGGCTCTTCGTTTTGGTCGCGACGGACGGTGGGTACTCGAAGCGAACCCCGATCGAGGACTACCCGGTCCAGGGCCGGGGCGGCAAGGGTGTGCTGACCATTCAGCACGACCGCCGACGTGGCAGGCTGGTCGGAGCGCTCATCGTCGACGTCGACGACGAGCTCTACGCCATCACCTCGAGCGGCGGGGTCATCAGGACCCGCGCCGAGCAGGTGCGCAAGGCTGGACGGCAGACGAAGGGCGTGCGACTGATGAACCTCGGCGAGAGCACCACTTTGATCGCCGTCGCACGCAACGCGGACGAGCCCAGCGACGTCACTAACGGTGAGACGTCTGCCGCGGAGGAGTCTGCTGCCGACCAGGCAGCCATCCCCACCGACTCGGCCGAGTAAGTCGGAACTTGCTAGCGAGAGGTTAAGGACAGCTCGTGACTCCACCCGAGAACCGCGAAGGCCGGGACGCGGACAAGACCGCGGTCATCACCAAGCCGACTCCGCAGGGTTCCGCGCAGAACCCGGAGAAGGCGGAGAAGGCCGTTCCCGCGGCCTCCGGTTCCTCGGGTGGAACCGCGCAGGACAGGACAAAGCCGGTGGCGGCGGAGAAGGCGGCCGAGGCCACCAAGTCCGCCGAGACCCCGGCCGGTGACACCACCGCCTCGAGCGACAAGCCCGAGACGGCGGCGCACGCCGGCGACGAACCGGTCGTCGTCTCCACGCCGCCGCCCTGGCAGCGCGTGACGAGCGACACGGAGTCCTCCCACCACGACTCGACCGAGGCGTACGTGGCACCGGGCGCACCGCCCGTGCCGTCGTCGGACTCGGCGGCTCCGGCGTTCCCGTCGACCGACCCGGACACCGTCAAGGTGCAGAAGCCCGTGGTCGCGGGCGCGGCGGTACCGGTGGGCCTGGGCAGCAGCCGCACCTCGGTGAACCTCGGCAACGGGGGAGCCCGTCCCGCCGCGGCCGGGCCGTCGGCCCGCCGCCCCGGCCGTGGCCCGCGCCGCGCCTCACTGCAGGTGAAGCGCGTCGACCCGTGGTCGGTGCTCAAGCTCGCCCTGGTGCTGGGCGTCGCGCTGTTCTTCGTCTGGCTCGTGGCGGTCGGCGTGCTCTACGGTGTGCTGCACGGCATGGGCGTCTGGGACAAGATCAACAGCACGGCGAACGACCTGCTCCAGGCCAACGAGCCGGGCGAACCGCTGATCAGCGCCGGCCGCGTCTTCGGTGTCTCGGCGATCATCGGCGCCGTCAACATCGTGCTGTTCACGGCCCTCGCGACCGTCGGCGCATTCGTCTACAACGTGTCCGCGGATCTGGCCGGCGGCTTGGAGTTGACGCTCTCCGAGCGGGAGTGACCCCCGATTTGGGAGCGGCGAGGACGATCCTGTAAGGTTCTCCTCGTCGCCCCCCAGGGGGGTAACACGATCGAGGGCCTATAGCTCAGGCGGTTAGAGCGCTTCACTGATAATGAAGAGGTCGGAGGTTCAAGTCCTCCTAGGCCCACTCGATTCGGTGGCTTTCTGTGTCGACGGAAAGCGTCGACCTTTCCCGAATCATCGTCTTTTCTTCTGGGGGCCAAGCCCCCAGACCCCCTGCCGGGGGCGAGCCCCCGGACCCCCATCATGATCGCTCGGAATCCTGTAGCGTAGTGGGGTCGTGCGTCAGCAGACTTGGGAGGATTCGAAGTGGCTAAGAAGATCATCGCACTTGTTGCCGTTGCCGGTGCGGTTCTGTTCTTCGTCAAGCGCAGCCGTTCGGCCAAGGCCGACGCGGACCTGTGGCGCGAGGCCACCGCTCCCACCGACTGATTTCGCGGGCGGCCTGCCGCCCCGGATCTTGGGGACGTAGCTCAATTGGCAGAGCACCGCCTTTGCAAGGCGGGGGTTAGGGGTTCGATTCCCCTCGTCTCCATCCGCTCCCACTGAAGCCCTGTTCGCGCCGCAGCGAACAGGGCTTCAGTGCGTTCGCGGGCCACCTCAGGCGCCGGCGAGTGACTTCTTCGACGACTTGCGGCGGAGGTGGTCGATGCTCCAGGCGCCGGCGCCGGTGAACGCCAGCAGCAGGAACGCCCACGAGTAGACGGCCGCCAACTCGCCACCGTTCTCGATCGGCAGCAGTCCCTTCGGCTGGTGCACGACGAAGTAGGCGTAGGCCATCGCGCCGGACGCGATCAGCGCCGCCCACCGCGTCCACAGCCCGATGAGGACGAGACCGCCGCCGATCAGCTCGATGAGGGCCGCCGGGCCCGCCGGCCAGGCCAGCAGGTCGATTCCCTTCGAGACCTTCTGCACACCGTGGATCACGAAGAACAGTCCGATGACGATGCGGAAGAGCGCCAGGGCGTGCTCTCGTCGTTGCTCCAGGAACTCCATGGTCAGGGTCCTTCCAGGGCTCGGGGCAGAGGTCAGGGCACAAAAGGTATGGACCAATCTAGAGTGTCCCGCTCGAGCCGCTCCTGGTATCTGGTTGACTGTTGCCCCTATGAAACGAGCACTGTTGCTGCCCCTGCTCGGCTTACTCGCCGCGTGCGGCACCGATGTCGCCCAGAACGTGCCGGTGCCCACGACCCAGGTCCAGCAGGCCACCACCACGACCAGCGCGACTCCGACAGTGCCGCCCGCGCCCCAGCCCGCGAGCGACGGCACCTGCCCCTACCTCGCGACGAGCTTCGTCGCCGAGGCGAACGGGCAGCGCGTGCCCAAAGTGAAACTGTCAACGGACAAGCCCCACCCGGCCTGCTTCTTCTACGCCACGGCGACGGAGATCCAGCTGACCGTGCGCGTCTACGTCGGCGACGAGCGGATCGCCAAGCTGATCGTGAACGAGGCGGCGCCGGACGGTTCGCAGCCCGCGACCGCGCCCACCGGGTGGGCCGGAGGGTACGTCAGCAGCGGCACCGGTGTCGTCTACGCCGTCTCGAAAGCCGACGCGGCCGTGGTCGTGACGAGCAACCAGAAGCAGTCGATCAAAGCCCGCCGGATCGCCGAGGAAGCGGTCAAGGGCCTGAAGCTCTGAAGACGCGCGAACGGGTGGTCTCCCACGTGGGAGACCACCCGTTCCGCGTTCGTGCGAGTTACTTCGCCGGCTCCTTCTGGGAGGGCGCCTGCCCGTTGAGAACGGGCTCGGGCAACGGTGCCTGCGCCTCCTCGTTCTCCTCGTGCAGGTGAACCTCTTCCGGCTTGCGCGTCAGCGCGACGTACCCGGCCACCGCGGCCGCGACCAGGAGCCCCACGACCCACGGCCACTTGCGGGCCTTCGGCGCGTCCGCGCCGAGGTTCGCCGCGGCCTTGCGGAGGTCCTTCGCACGCGACTTCGCGTCCTTGCGGGCCTGCTTGGCGGCCTTGCGAACTTCCTTGCGCACTTCTTCGGCCCTGCTCACGAGCTCAGCGCGCGTCTTCGCGCTCTTCTTGGCGAGGCGCTTGCGGGAGCGGCGCGTCTGCTTCTCCCAGTCCTCTGCCTTGCCCATGAGCGTGTCGGCCCGCTCGACGAGGGTGCCACGCACCTGGTCAGCCGTGATCCCACGCTCCGCGAGCTTCACCTCAGCGACGTGACCAGCGCGAACGACACCCTGGCGCGCGGCCTTCAGACCGGTGCCGACAGCCTTGCCCACGGACTCGCCGGCACGGGTCATGACGTCCACCTCGTCCATTCTGTGCTCCACACGTTGTCGTCCGGTTATGTGCTGGAAGTACCCCATCGCGCCCCTTCCTGAACATCCCCGCCCGTGGATGGCACGATGGAGTGGTGGCTGACAGCAACGAATCCTTTGTCGGGACCAAGGTGACGGCGACCCTGCACACCACGCAGGGCGACATCCGGCTCAACCTGTTCCCCGACCACGCCCCCAAGACGGTGGCGAACTTCGTCGGGCTCGCCGAGGGCACCGCGAACTACACCGAGGCGAACGCGCGCGGCACGAACTCGGGCCCGTTCTACGACGGCACCCTGTTCCACCGCGTCATCGCGGGCTTCATGCTCCAGACCGGTGACCCGACGGGCACCGGCCGCGGCGGCCCCGGCTACCGCTTCCAGGACGAGTTCACCTCCGACCTGCAGTTCAACCGCCCCTACATCCTCGCGATGGCGAACGCCGGCCCCAACACCAACGGCTCGCAGTTCTTCATCACCGTGGCGCCGACGACGTGGCTGAACTTCAAGCACACGATCTTCGGTGAGGTCGCCGACCAGGAGTCGCGCGACGTCGTCGACGCGATCGGCAACACCAAGACCGGTGCGGGCGACCGCCCCGTGAACGACATCAAGATCGAGCGGATCACGATCGAACGCGCGTGAGCGACGCACTCGTGCCACCGGACGGGCCGGTCGGAGCGCAGCCGGAGACCCCGGTCTGCGCACGTCATTCCGATCGGCCCACCCGGCTGCGCTGCACCAGGTGCGAGCGTCCGGCGTGCCCGGACTGCCTGCGCGACGCCGCGGTCGGCATGCAGTGCGTCGACTGCGTGAACGAGGGACAGCGGTCGGTCCGCCGCGCCCGCACGCTCGTGGGCGCGGAGGTGTCGAACGGCCGCGCGATCATCACACCGGTGCTGATCGCGCTCAACGTCCTGGCCTACGTCGTGACGGTGTTCCAGTCCGGCAGCCCCATGAACAACGACAGGTCGGGCCTGTTCACCGCGACCTCGATGATCCCCGAACTCACCGCGCAGGGTGAGTGGTGGCGGATCCTCACGTCGGGATTCATGCACTTCGGCCTGATCCACCTGGCGCTCAACATGGCCGTGCTCTACGTCGTGGGACAGCACGTCGAACAGGAGCTGGGCAAGCTCCGGTTCAGCGCCGTGTACTTCCTGTCGCTGCTCGGCGGCAGCGCGGCGGCGTTCTACTTCGGCACCGTCTGCCAGGAGCTCGCCGGCGCGTCCGGCGCGGTCTTCGGCTTGATGGGCGCGCTGCTCATCGTGTGGAAGCGCAAGCGGCGGGACATCTCGACGATCGTCGTGGTCGTCGCGATCAACCTGGTGTCGAACCTCTTCACCAACGCCTCGCTGCTCGGGCACCTCGGCGGGTTCGTCATCGGCGGCCTGCTGGCACTCGCGATGGTCAGGGCACCGCAGAAGAACCGCAACCTCTACCAAATCGCCGCGATGGTCGCCGCGGTGGTGCTGCTCGGCGGCATGTTCGCCCTGCGCGCCGGCGCGCTCGACACGGACGCGGAGGTCATTCTCGAGATCGCGCGGACCTGCCGCCCGAATTAAGGGCGCAACGAGTGCAGGACGCCGGCGACCTCTTCGGGATCGGCGCCGAGGTCCAGTTTCGTGAGCACCACGAGACGGTCGTCGGCGTCGAGCTCCAACGTCTGCTGCTCCCTGCCGAGCCGGCGCGAGGTCTGCAACTTGACCTTGACCTCGTGCCACGGCAGGAGCGTCGTGCTCGCGAACCCGCGCACGGCGAGCCCGTCGACGTCCGCGGTGAGCCTCGGCCGCGCGATCGTCGCGAACGCCGCGAGGTACGTGACCAGCAGCGCTGCCAGTCCGACGAGGAGACGGCCCGCGTTGTCGTCAGCGAGGATCGTCGCGACGGCGAGCATGAGGGCGAGCACCCACGCGACGGCGACGAGCGCGGGCGGGGTGGACCAGGTGCGAGTCACACCGTCGAGTGTCCCTCATGAAATGCGGACGATCGAACGGGTCCGGATGAGGGAGAACCGGCGCTTGTGCATTTTGGTGCAAAGTTGTCCACAGGACTTGTCCCCAATGGGGATGACTTACAGCCGTGTGCTTCCGTGACGCTGGGATGAACCCGGTGAACGCGGCACGAACAAAGGCCGGCCCGGACGTGTGACGTCCGGGCCGGCCTCACGACCTGTGACCTGCCGAATCTGGCGCGTGACTAGCGCCAGCGCATCGTCATCAGCAGACCGATGATCATCAGCGCGAAGCCGATGGCGAAGTTCCACGCGCCCAGCTCCAGCATGAACGGGATCTTCTCGGCCGCGAGGTAGTTGACGACCAGCCACGCGAGGCCCAGCAGCATGAAGCCGAGCATGACAACGACGTAGACCGGGTGTGACGGCCCCGCTGCCTTGACCTTGACCGGGGTGCGCCGGTCAGTGGGTGCGGTGTAAGCCGCCTTCTTCCGGACCTTCGACTTGGGCATGCTGTCCTCGCCTGACGTGGATATCCGTGAGTGACGCGAGTTTACGTGCACTACTCAGGAGACACGTTAACGTAGCGAAGGTGGTGAGCGAACCACCTGGCAGACGCAGTTGTTTTCAGTTCACAGTCCGCGCGGAGGTTCTCAGGTGAACTCGGGACCGCAGCAGCCGCCCCCACGGCGCCCTGCACCCCGTCGTGATGACCTGCAGCACCTGCGGGCCACACCTTCCGCACGCCCGTTGCCGCCACCCGAAGCGACCCAGTTCACCAACGCGATCTCCGGCAGCCTGCCCCCGGCCGGGGCCCCGCCCCGCCGCCCGATGGCCCCGCCGCCGGGCACCCCCGCGCGCGGCATGCCCCCGGCGACGCCACCTCCAGGCCTGCCGCTCGGAACACCACCTCCGGGACTGCCTCTCGGAACGCCGCCCCCCGGGCTGCCCTTGGGCGCGCCACCACGCGGAACGCCACCCCGGCCAGCACCTCCCCACGCGATGCCGCATCCAGGGATGCAGCCCCAGGGGATGCCTCCGCGGGGAATGCCGCCGCGCCCACCCCGTCCCCGCCCGGTCGACCCGCCCACCGAGGTGATCCCGCGCGTCGAGGACGACTACGACGACGAGTACTACGACGACGACTATTACGACGACGAGGAGGAGAAGCCCGCTCCTCCTCCGGACAGCGTCGCGCACAAGACGGTCCGCGGCATCGGCGAAGCCCTCATCACGTTGGGCCTCGTCGTGCTGTTGTTCGTCGTCTACGAGGTCTACGTGACAGACCTCCTCTCCGCGGAAAAGCAGGAGGACGCCACCGCCGCGCTCGACTCCGAATGGAGCTCGAACGTCGTCACGCCCCCACCCGCCGACCCGAACCGCCAGTCGAAGCTGAACCTGATCGAGGGCAAGGCCTTCGCGAAGATGTACATCCCGGTCTTCGGCAACGACTGGAAGTTCTCCGTGGTCGAGGGAACGACCGACAAGCACCTGGAAATCGGCCCCGGCCACTACAAGGACACCGCGCAGCCGGGCGAGGCGGGCAACTTCTCCATCGCGGGCCACCGCGTAGGCAAGGGCGCCCCGTTCAACGACCTGGACCTGCTCGAGTCCTGCAACGCCATCGTCGTGCAGACGCAGACCCAGTGGTTCGTCTACCGGGTGCTCCCGATGCGCAACGAGGTGGCCGGCTGGGCCGCGAACCCGAAGGCGAAGGAACCGGCCTGCGCCGGCGTGGCCCCGCTCTCCACCACCCTCGGCGACGCCTACGCCAAGACGGTGGGCCAGGAGATCGTCGCCCCGAGCCAGGGCGAAGTCATCGCCCCGATCCCGCACCAGGTCAACGCCACCGTGCCGCCCGAGAAGCAGGCCCGCCTGCTCACCCTGACGACGTGCCACCCGCGCTTCTCCGACAAGCAGCGCCTGATCGTGCACGCCATCGAGACCAAGAGCTACCCGGTGGCCGACAACTTCGTGCCGCCGGAGATGACGGAGGGCTGATGTACGGCTGGATCTGGCGGCACCTGCCGGGCCCGCTGTTCCTGCGGATCATCGAGGCAGTGGTGCTGGTGGCCGGCGTCGTCGCGCTGCTGATGTTCGTCGTGTTCCCGTGGGCGGAGCCGAAGCTGCCCTTCAACAACGTCACCACCGAGTGAGCCCGGCTTCGGCAGCGCCTCGTGATCGTTCGCTACCGGTCACCTGAACGGGTTGCATTCAGGGGCGATCATGGGGCGTGCTCTGGCTGTTTCCGCAGGTTGGCGGTGTTGGCGGGGTAGCCTTGAGCGGTGGGCGGGTGAGTTGTCCACAGGAATTCGGGAGTCGCGGGAACCTGGAATCCGCCGTCGTCGTTGCGCATGAGGAAGCGCGCGGGGGCAGCGGGCAGTGAGTCGACGTCCCGCTGTCGGGATCTGATCAACGGAAGCCCACAGGTCGGCAGTCTTCATCGGGCGACCGAGCACCGGGCCAGCGAGACCGGGCCAGCGAGACCGGGCCAGCGAGACCGGGCCAGCGAGACCGGGCCAGCGAGACCGGGCCAGCGAGACCGGGCCAGCGAGACCGGGCCAGTAGGCCACCGGCTACCAGCGGGACATGTGGGCACCAGCAGGGCATCGGGCCACCGAGCCGCCCACGGGCGTCGAGCACCGACGGGGCAGCAGCCGGGCATCGAGCCACAAGGCACCGGCCACCAGGCCACAGGGCACCGAGCCGCCCAGGGGCACCGAGCCGCCCAGGGGCACCGAGACCAGCGGCGGGCCGCCACCGGCCCACCGGGCACCACCGGCCCACCGGGCACCACCGGCCCACCGGCCGCCACCGGCCCGCCGGGCACCAGCGGGGCACCGGGCATCAGCGCTACCGGGCACCAGGCACCAGCGGGGCGCTGGACGACCGAGTTGCCCAGGGCACGACCACCAGGGAGAGCGGGACAACGCGGCACCGGGCCGCCCAGCGGCACCGGACCACCGGAACAAGCGGGACATCGCGCCACCGGGCCGCCCAGCGGCACCGGCCCACCGAGCCGCCCAGCGCCGAACCACCGGTGGCAAAGCGAAGCCGCCATCGCGCCCACACGCGATGGCGGCTTCCTCGAGGAACGGCGCCAGGCCGCTCAAGCCGAGATCCCGCGGATCAGCCGTTCGAGATCGAGGTCATCTCCTCGCGGGCCACGACCTTGACCCGCTCGCGTCCCTGAGCGGCGCCCAGCGCGATCTCGTGCAGGTCCAGTCGCTGCCAGCCCTCGTTGGTCACGAACGGCACGCCGCGCTGCGAGAGGAACTGGACGACGGCGTCGGGTGACGGCAGGGGTGCCGGGGTGAGCGAAGCGGCGTCTTCCAGCAGGCTCGTGATGGTTTCCAGGGCGTCGCCCTTGGTGTGGCCGATGAGCCCGATCGGCCCGCGCTTGATCCAGCCCGTGACGTAGACGCCCGGCATCGGGACCTCGTCGAGGTCCAGCACGCGGCCGGCGAGGTGCGGGATCGTGCCGGCGACGTGGTCGAACGGGATGTCGGGCAGGTGCGTCGAGAGGTAGCCGACGGCGCGGTACACGGCTTGGACGTCCCAGTCCGTGAAGACGCCGGTGCCGCGGACGTTGCCGTCGCCGGTCAGTTCCTGGGTCTCGGTGCGCAGGCCCGTGACCGCGGTGGTGCCGAGGACTTCGACCGGGGCTTCCAGGAAGTGCAGGTGCAGGCGGCGCGGGCGGTTGCCCACGTCGCGGATCGCCCACTCCTGGAGGGTCTTCACGATCATCTCGACCTGCTTGTTGGTCCTGATCGCGTGCATCGAGGCTTCGTCGAACTCGATGCCCTCGGCGTGGACGATCACCTCCACGTTGGGGGAGTGGTCCAGCTCGCGCAGCTCCAGCGGCGTGAACTTCGCCTGGGCGGGGCCGCGGCGGCCGAAGACGTGCACGTCGGTGACCGGTGAGGAGGCGAGGCCTTCGTAGACGTTCTGGGGGATTTCGGTGGTCAGCAGCTCGTCGGCGGTCTTGGCCAGGATGCGGGCCACGTCCAGGGCCACGTTGCCCACGCCCAGCACCGCCACCGACGAGGCGGTCAGCGGCCAGGTGCGCGGCACGTCGGGGTGGCCGTCGTACCAGGACACGAAGTCGGCGGCGCCGTAGCTGCCCGGCAGGTCGATGCCGGGGATGTCCAGCGGCCGGTCCGACGAGGCGCCGGTCGAGAAGACGACGGCGTCGTAGAACTGGCGCAGGTCGTCGAGCTTGATGTCGACGCCGTACTCGACGTTGCCGAAGAAGCGGACGGACGGCTTGTCGAGCACCTTCTGCAGGGCGCCGACGATTCCCTTGATGCGCGGGTGGTCCGGGGCCACGCCGTAGCGGACCAGGCCGTACGGGGCCGGGAGCTTTTCGAGGAGGTCGATCTGCACGTCGACGTCGGACTTGGTCAGGATGTCGGCGGCGTAGACGCCGGCCGGTCCGGCGCCGACGACCGCGACGCGCAAGGGGCGACTCATAACACCTATTTTAGGATAGCCTTACCTCAACGAAGACGAGAGCTAACTCACTCGACTCCACCGACTAGGCTCTCCACATGCGCGTGCTCGTGGTCGACAACTACGACAGCTTCGTCTACAACCTCGTCCAGTACCTCGCCCAGCTGGGCGTGGAGTGCGTCGTGCGGCGCAACGACGAGGTGGACCTCGACGAGATCAAGAGCGTCGGCGGCGTGCTCGTGAGTCCTGGTCCCGGGACACCGGAACGGGCCGGCGCGAGCATCGACGTCATCAAGCGGTGTGCCGACACCGGCAAGCCCGTCTTCGGTGTGTGCCTCGGCCACCAGGCGATCGGCGTGGTGTGGGGCGGAACGGTCGACCGCGCGCCCGAGTTGTTGCACGGCAAGACGAGCATCGTCTTCCACGAGGGCAGGGGTGTGCTCGCGGGCGTGCCGCAGCCGTTCATCGCGACGCGCTACCACTCGCTGACGGTGCTGCCGGAGACCATCTCCGCGGAGTTCGAGGTCACCGGCAAGACCGAGACCGGCATCGTGATGGCCATGCGCCACAAGGAACTCCCGGTCGAGGGCGTGCAGTTCCACCCGGAGTCGGTGCTCACCGACGGCGGCCACCGGATGCTCGCCAACTGGCTGGGGGTCTGCGGCTTCGAGGTGCCGGAGGCGACGGTCGCCCAGCTCGAGAACGGCATGCGCACGCTCGCGGCGGCAGCCCGCCGGTGAACGAAAGGGGCGGCTCCCGGTGGAAGCCGCCCCTGCACAACGCGTCCGTCAGCTCGTGATGATGCCGAACTTGGCGACCGTGATCGTCACCGTCGAGCCCTTGGTGATCTGCTGACCCTTCGCCGGGTTCTGCGTCAGCACCTTGTCCTTCTGCTGAGGGTTGGTGACCTGCTGCTCCTCGACGTTGAGGTTGCCGTTCCAGCCCAGGGCCTTGAGCTTGGTCTCGGCTTCCCTCTGCGTGAGGCCGGTCAGGTCCGGCATCTCGAGCTGGTTGCCACGCGACACCTTCAGGGTCACCGTCGTGTCCTTGGCCGCCTTGCTGTTGCCCGCCGGCGTCTGCGACAGGACCTGGCCCTGCGGCTTGGCGCTGTCGACCTCCTCGACCTGGACCTTGAAGTTCGAGCCGATCAGCGTCTGGCGGGCGTCGTCGACGTCGTCGCCCACGACGTTCGGCACGTTCTGCTTGTCCGGAGCACGGCCGAGCTGGATGCTGATCGTGCCGCCCTTCTTCAGCTTCAGGCCGGTCGCCGGGTTCTGGGTCGCCACCTTGCCGACCTTGTTCGGGTCGTCGACCTCGATGGCGTCGGCGGCCTGCTGGAGCTTGAAGCCGTTGGGGTCCTTGTCCAGGACCGCCTGGGCCTCCGACGGGCTCTTGCCCACGAGGTCCGGCACGGTGCCCTCACCGGGAGGCGCGCCCACCGAGATGGTGACCTGCGACCCCTTGATGACCTGGGTGCCCTCCGGCGGGTTCGTGCCGATCACCTTGTTGATCTGGTCGGCGGTGCACGCGGCGGCCGCGCCGTTCGCGCCGGGCTCGCAGGCGACGTCCTGCTGCGTGGCGACCAGGCCCGCTTCCCTGATCTTCTCCTTGGCCTCCAACGGACTCAGGCCGACGATCGACGGAACGCCGACCTTGTCCGCCGTCGTCTCGTTGCCGGAGTTCATCACGTTCGCGGTGATCCACGCGGCGAGGCCGAGCACGGCCACGCACAGGATGACCACCAGCGTCACCATGATGGCCTTCTTGCGCTTCGCGCGACGCTCTTCTTCCTCGTCGGCGATCGGGTCGTAGTCGTCCTCCGGCTCCGACCTCAACGCCGCCGGGCGGTGCCGGCCACCGGACACCACCTGCGTGCGCTGGTTGCGCGACGCCGCCTGCTCGTTCATCACGGCGGTGCGGTCCTCAGCCGTCATCACGGCCGGTGCGGACGGGCGCTGGCCCGACAGCACGCGCACCAGGTCGGCGCGCATCTCCGCGGCCGACTGGTAGCGGTTCGCCGGGCCCTTCGACATCGCCTTCAGCACGATCGCGTCGAGCTGCGGCGAGACCTTCGGGTTGAGCTGCGACGGAGCCTTCGGGTCCTCCCGCACGTGCTGGTACGCGACCGCCACGGGGGAGTCGCCGGTGAACGGCGGCTCGCCGGTCAGCAGCTCGAACAGCACGCAGCCGGCGGCGTAGACGTCGGAACGGGCGTCGACGGACTCGCCACGCGCCTGCTCCGGCGACAGGTACTGGGCCGTGCCGATCACCGCGGCGGTCTGGGTTACCGCGGCCTGGCCGTCGTGCAGGGCACGGGCGATGCCGAAGTCCATCACCTTCACGGCGCCGGACTTGGTGATCATCACGTTCGCCGGCTTCACATCGCGGTGCACGATGCCGTGCCGGTGGCTGAAGTCGAGCGCGGCCGACACGTCGGCCATGACCTCCATCGCGCGCTTGCCCGACAGCGGGCCCTGCGTCTTCACGATGTCGCGCAGTGTCCGGCCGTCGACGAACTCCATCACGATGTACGGCAGCGGGCCGTACTCCGTCTGGGTCTCACCGGTGTCGTAGACGGCGACGATCGCCGGGTGGTTCAGGGCGGCGGAGTTCTGCGCCTCGCGCCGGAAGCGTTCCTGGAACTGGGTGTCGCGGGCGAGGTCGGCACGCAGCACCTTGATCGCCACGTCTCTGCCGAGGCGGACGTCCCGCCCCTTGTGGACCTCGGACATGCCGCCGTACCCGAGGGTCTCACCCAGTTCGTAGCGGTTTGAGAGCAGTCGTGGAGTGCTCATCAGTGCTTCGTCCCGCTCCTCGTCGACGGTGTTCCCAACTCGGTTCTGGTCTTGCTCATGGCGCGCACGTCACCCTCACCTGCGAGCCCGCCGGCACCTCGCCTGTCGGCGCGATGGCGGTGACTCGGCACTTCTTCAAGTCGCCCGGCGACGAGCCCTGCGCACTCTGCACCCTGGGCTCCAGGCCGTGGTCGATCAGCTCGGTCCTGACCTCGTCGCCGGAACGACCGATGTAGTCGTCCTCGTCGATCCGCGTCGGCGCGTTGCCCGGGATCCGGTCGGCGGAGTCGGGCTTCGCCTGCCCGTTCGCCGGCGGGTTCTGGCTCACCGAGGTGGAGGTGGCCGGCAGGCCACCTTGCCCGCTGCCGTTCGACCGCACGGTCAACTTCCACAGGACGACCACGCCGAGCACCAGCAGCACGGTCACCAGAAGAGCGACCATAACCCAGAGGGCGGTCCGGTTTCTCCCCGGTGGCGTCGGCATGGGGGTGAACGTGCCGGTTTGGTGCGCGGGTTGCATTCCCGGATGCGTACCGGGACGTCCCTGTGCCCCGGGGTGGTGCGCCATCTGCGGGGGGACGGGCAGCGGTTGCGAGACCTGCGGAGGCGGAGGCACCTGCTGAACCTGTTGCTGCACCACCACCTGCGGCATCGTGAACCCGGACGGCGTCGGCAGCGGCTGGCCCACCCGCACCGCGCTGACGGCGGCGGCGAACTCGCCTCCGGTCCGGTAGCGCTGCCGCGGGTCCTTCACCAGCGTCGCCTCGATCAACGCGCGCGCACCCGGCGGCACGTCCGGCGGCAGCGGCGGCGCGATGTCGCGGATGTGCATCATCGCGACGGTGACCGCGTTGTCCGACAGGAAGGGCCGGTGCCCCGCCAGGCACTCGTAGCCGCACACCGCCAACGAGTAGACGTCGCTCGCCGGTTCGGCCTCGGCGCCCAGCGCCTGCTCGGGTGCGATGTAGTGCGCCGTCCCCATCACCATGCCGGACCGCGTCACGGGAGCCGCGTCCACGGCCTTCGCGATGCCGAAGTCGGTGATCTTCACCTTGCCCGACGGCGTCACCATGATGTTGCCCGGCTTGACGTCGCGGTGCACGAGCCCGCGTTCGTGGGCCGCCTGCAACGCGTTCCCGGTCTGCTCCAGCAGGTCCAGCGTCACCTCGGCGGTCAGCCGGCCGCGGGAGATGATCGTCGCGAGCGGCTCGCCCTCGACGAGCTCCATCACGAGGTAGGCCGTGTCCTCCGGCCCGTCGGTGACGGAGGCCGTCTCGCCGTAGTCGTGCACCGACGCGATGCCGGGGTGGTTGAGCGACGCCGTCATCCGCGCCTCGGTGCGGAACCGGTGCAGGAACTCAGGATCGCCCGAGAGCTCGGCCTTGAGCACCTTCACGGCGACCCGGCGGTCGAGGCGGTCGTCGGCGGCTTCCCAGACCTCGCCCATGCCACCGACCGCGATCCGCCTGGTGAGGCGGTAGCGGTCGGCGAGGAGCTGGCCCGTGGTCAGCATCAGCGACCCGCCAGGTACGCGTTGATCACGGCGCGCCCGATCGGGGCGGCGACCTTGCCACCGGTGGCGCCCAGCCCGCGATCTCCACCGTCCTCGACGATGACCGCGATCGCGATCTCCGGCTTCTGCGCCGGCGCGAACGCGATGTACCAGGCGTGCGGCTTGTTCTCGAGCGGCTTCGCGCCGTGCTCGGCGGTACCGGTCTTCGACGCGACCTGCACGTTCTGCAGGCGGCCCTCACCGCCGGTGTTGATCTCCGACTGGATCATCATGTCGCGCAGCGCGGCCGCGTTGGCCGGGCTCATCGCGTCCTCGACCTCGTCGGGCTCGGTGTCGTCGATCGACTTCAGGTCCGGGCCGAGGATCTTCGACACCAGGTACGGCTGCATGCGCGTGCCGTTGTTGGCGATCGTCGCGGCCACCACGGCGTTCTCCAGCGGCGTGATCTGCACGTCGCGCTGGCCGATGCCGGTCTGGTAGAGCGCCGCGTCGTCCGGGATCGGGCCGAGCGTCGAGGTCTCGACGGGCAGCGGCACCTGCAGGCCGGACTCGTTGAAGCCGAACTTCTCCGCCTGCCTGCGCAGCTTGTTCGCGCCGAGCTGGCCCGCCATCTCACCGAACGCCGTGTTGCACGACTTGGCGAGCGCGGTCTCCATCGACACCGTGGGGCCGGGGCCGCACGGCGTGCCGTTGAAGTTCGGCAGGTCCGTCTGCGTGTTCGGCAGCTTGATGGTGCCGGCGGCGGTGTACTGGGTGTCCTTGTTCTTGCCGTCGGCGAGCGCACCCGCGGCGACCAGGACCTTCAGCGTCGAGCCTGCCGGGTACAGCGCCTGCGTCGCGCGGTTGATCAGCGGGTCGTTCGCGTCCTTGGAGGTGAGCTGCTTCCACGCCGCCGCCTGGGCGTTCACGTCGTGGCTCGCGAGCGCGTTCGGGTCGTAGGACGGCGTGCTCACCATCGCGAGGATCTCGCCGGTGGACGGCTTGATCGCGACGACCGAGCCGGTGAAGCCCTTGGCGGTCAGCTGGTCGTACGCGACCTGCTGCACCTTGGAGTTCAGGGTGAGCTGCACGTTGCCGCCGACCGGGTCGCGGCCGGTGATCAGCGCGGAGACGCGGCGGGCGAACAGCCGGTCGTCCGAGCCGTTCAGCAGGTCGTTCTCGACGCGCTCCATGCCGGAGGTGCCGTAGGTGACCGACAGGTAGCCGGTGACCGGCGCGTAGACCGGGCCGGCGTTGTAGGTGCGCAGGTACCGCAGCCGGTCCGTCGTCTCCTTGACGTCCGCGATCACGGTGCCGTCGGCGACGGTGATGAGACCGCGCTTGCGGGCGTACTCGTCGAGCAGCACGCGGCGGTTGTAGGCGTTCTTGCGCCACTCGTCGGCGTTGATCACCTGCACCCATGTGGCGTTGCCCAGGAGCAGCAGGATCATGACCATCATGGCCATGCCGACGCGGCGGAGCGGTGTGTTCATCTGGGACGCTCCACCATCACAGTGTGCTGGTCGGCGATAGCCGGCTGTTGCGGTTTCGGCTTCGTGGCCCGCTGCGGGGCCCGCGCCGCGGCGGAGATCCGCAGCAGCAACGCGACCAGGATGTAGTTCGCGAGCAGCGATGAACCGCCCTTGGACAGGAACGGCGCGGTGATACCGGTCATCGGGATCAGCTTCGTGACACCGCCGACGACGATGAACACCTGGAAGCAGACCGCGAACGCGAGGCCGCCGCCGAGCAGCTTGCCGAAGCTGTCGCGCACGGCGATGGCGCTGCGCAGGCCGCGCAGCGCGAAGACCATGTAGACCAGCAGCAGCGCCGCGAAGCCGACGAACCCGAGCTCCTCGCCGATCACGGCGGTGATGAAGTCGGTGTTCGCCTCGGGGATCATCTCCGGACGGCCGGCGCCGAGGCCGGCGCCGCCGATTCCGCCGGTCGCGAGGCCGAAGAGCGACTGCGAGATCTGGTAGCCGCCGCCGACGACCTCGTAGCGCGCGATCGGGTCCTGCCAGTTCGCCACGCGCTGCTGGACGTGCCCGAAGAGCTTCCACGCGACGACCGCGCCGCCGGCGAACAGGCCGAGGCCGAGCACGACCCACGCCGCGCGTTCGGTGGCGACGTAGAGCAGCACGAGCACGATGCCGAAGAACAGCAGCGAGGAGCCGAGGTCCTTCTGCAGCACCATGACCGCGACCGTGACGCCCCAGGCCGCGAACAGCGGGCCCAGATCGCGGGCACGGGGCAGGTCCATGCCGAGGAACCGGCGGCCCGCCACGGTGAAGAGGTCCCGCTTCGACACCAGGAAAGCGGCGAAGAAGACCATCAGCAGGATCTTGGCGAACTCACCGGGCTGGATCGACAACGGGCCGATGCGCAGCCAGATCTTCGCGCCGTTGATCTCCGGAGCGATGAAGCCCGGCAGCACACCGGGCAGCATCAGCGCGACGAGGCCGACGAGGCCGAACGTGTAGCCGAACCGTGCGAGCGTGCGGTGGTCGGACAGGAACTTCAACGTGGCCGCGAACAGCAACAACCCGATGGCGGTCCAGATGACCTGCTTGAACGCCATCGGATCCCACGTCGAGCCGTCCAGGAAGACGGTGCCCTCCATGGCGAGGTCGATCCGGTGGATGACCACCAGGCCGAGCCCGTTGAGCAGCGCGACGCACGGCAGGATCACCGGGTCGGCGTACGGGGCCCACCTGCGCACGGCGAGGTGGGCGCAGGCGAAGAGGCCCAGGTAGGCGAGGCCGAGGTAGAGGATCCTCAGGCTGAGCGACCGCTCCTGGTTGAGCTCGACCAGGATCAGCGCCAGCGTGACGAGTCCGGCCGCGAACGACAGCATCACCAGCTCGGTGCCGCGCCGCGTGGGCGGTCGCAGCCCCGGTGACGTGCTCGACGCCACCGACGCGCCTGGTGAGCCTTCCCCGGTGGGGACGGGCGAGCCCATCAGTTACGGACCCTCCCGGCATTCCACACCCAGCTTCTGCTGGGAGGGGGTGAGCGAAGGCTCGGGCGTGCCGGTTCCCGCGTCCGGCGAACCGTTCGCGGGCGGCGTGCTCGAGGCGGTGGACGAGCTGGACGCGGTGCTCGACGGCGTGGTGGGAGTCGTCGGCGTCGTGGGCGTGCTCGACGTCGCCGACGTGTCCTTGCACAACGGCAGCATGTGCTCGGTGCGCAGCAACCTGACCGCGGCGCGCGCGCCGTCCAGGCCGTTGTCGCTGCGGATGCCGGCGGTGATCGTCTTGCGCCCGGCTTCCTGCAGGTCGTTCAGCGTGATCGGGGTGCAGCCCGTGGAGCCGGGCGGGCACGAGTCCTCGATCTTGGACGACAGCTTGAAGCCCAGCACGGAGCCGTTGAGGCCGCGGAAGATGGCGACCTGGCCGTTCTCGGTGGCGCCCACGTAGTACTGGGTGTTGAGCCACAGCTTGCCGCCGACCGCCACGGCACCGGTCAGCAGGAGCAGCACGAAGATGATCGCGAACGCCTTGATGGCGTTGCGCTTCTTGCGCTTCGGGTCCTGCGGCGGTGGCGGCGGTGCCTCCATGCGCTGCGGCGTCGGCGGGCGCTGCTGCGTGAGCGCGCTCGCCCGCGAGGCCGCGGAGTCCGGCGGGGTGTTGTGCTCCTCGCTGCCGTCTCCCGCCGCGCCACCGAGGATCGGGTAGTCGTCGCCGAAGTCGACGTCCTCGACGTCCGCCACGATCACCGTGACGTTGTCGGGGCCGCCGCCCTTGAGCGCGAGCTCGATCATCCGGTCCGCGCAGGCCTGCGGGTCGGGGATGCGGATCGCCTCGTCGAGCGTCTCCATGCTCACGACCCCGGACAGGCCGTCCGAGCAGAGCAGGAACCGGTCGCCGACGCGCGCCTCGCGCACCGTGAGGCTCGGCTCGAAGTCGTGGCCGGTGAGCGCGCGCAGCAGCAACGAGCGCTGCGGGTGCGTGGCCGCCTCGTCCTGGGTGATCCGGCCCTCGTCGATCAACGACTGGACGAACGTGTCGTCGTGCGTGATCTGCGCGAACGTGCCCTCCCTGAGGAGGTACGCGCGCGAGTCGCCGATGTGCACCAGCCCGAGCCTGTTGCCCGCGAACAGGATGGCCGTGAGCGTGGTGCCCATGCCCTCCAGGTCCGGGTCGCTCGTGACCAGTTCGGAGATGGCGCCGTTGCCGGCCGCGACCGCGTCGCGGAGCTTGCCGAGGAGGTCGTCGCCGGGCTCGTCGTCGTCGACGTGGGCCAGCGAGGCGATGACCACCTTGCTCGCGACCTCACCGGCGGCGTGGCCACCCATGCCGTCGGCGACCGCGAGCAGGCGGGGACCCGCGTACACGGAGTCCTGGTTGTTGGAACGGACCAGGCCCCTGTCGCTGCGGGCCGCGTATCGAAGAACCAAGGTCATGAGCGCAGCTCGATCACCGTTTTGCCAATGCGGATCGGGGTGCCGAGAGGTACGCGCAGGGGTGCGGTGACCTTGGCTCGGTCTAGGTAGGTGCCGTTCGTGGAGCCGAGGTCTTCCACGTACCAGTCGGTGCCGCGCATGGACAGCCTCGCGTGCCTGGTCGACGCGAAGTCGTCGTCCAGGACGAGCGTGGAGTCGTCAGCGCGGCCGATGAGGATCGGCCTGCCGTCGAGCGAGATGCGGGTGCCGGTCAGCGCCCCGTGGGTGACCACGAGTTGCCGCGGCGCCTTGCTCCCCCTCGCCGGCTTCTCGGACCTCCGGAACCCGGGCAGACTGGACGCCCGGAGCCCTGAGGCTGCGTAGAGATCAGAGCGGACCACACGTAGGGCGGCCAGCACAAAGAGCCAGAGGAGTACGAGAAAACCCGCTCTGGTCAGCTGCATCACCAGCTCTTGCACCGGTTGTAACCGCTCCTGCCTTGAGTTGCTTACCGACGCCCGTGCCCGGCCTCTAGCCCGCGGTGCGGAAGACCAGCGACGAGTGGCCGATGCGGACGACGTCGCCCTCCGCGAGCTGCCAAGTCTGCACTGGCGTGCCGTTCACCGTGGTGCCGTTGGTCGAACCGAGATCAGCGAGCATCGCATTCTGCCCGTCCCACGAGATCTCCAGGTGGCGCCTGGAGACTCCGGTGTCCGGGAGGCGGAAGTCGGCCTCCTGCCCACGTCCTACGACGTTCCCACCCTGCTTGAGGTTGTACGTGCGGTTGGAACCGTCGTCGAGGTGCAGGGTCGCGTTGAGCTGGCGGTTGGCGCCCTGGGTGGCCGGTGCGGCGTATCCGCCCTGGTTGTAGCCCTGGTCGTAACCGCCGGGCTGACCGTAGGCGGGCTGCTGGCCGTAGCCCTGGTCGTAGCCGCCCTGCTGGCCGTAGCCCTGGTCGTACCCGCCCTGCTGGCCGTAGCCCTGGTCGTACCCGGCCGGCTGGCCGTAGCCCTGGTCGTACCCGGCCGGCTGGCCGTAGCCCTGCTGCTGGCCGCCGGCGTAGCCCTGGTCGTAGCCGCCGCCCTGCTGGCCGCCGCCGTAACCCTGCTGGTCGTAGCCCGGCTGCTGGCCGTAACCCTGGTCGTAGCCCTGCTGGCCGCCGCCGTAGCCGCCGCCCTGCTGGCCGTAGCCTTGGTCGTAGCCGCCTTGCTGGCCGTAGCCCTGGTCGTAACCCTGCTGACCGTAGGCCGGCTGCTGGCCGTAGCCCTGCTGGTCGTATCCCTGCTGGCCGTAGCCGCCCTGACCATAAGGGTCCTGGCCGGGCTGGCCCTGTCCTTGTCCGTAGCCGGGTGGCTGGCTCATGGATCGGTCTCCTGCGGTGCGAGGTGGTGCTGACCGTCGGCTGGCCGCTTTCACGTCGGGGTCGACGGACGAGCTGGTTCGGAACTGTCCGGTGTGCAGCGCCTCGGAGCGCTCCAGGGAGACTACGACGTCACCATAGGTATCCCATCCGGACTCGGCCAGGTGCTCTCGCAGGCCCTCTGCGAGGAGCTGGGTGATGCGTAGTTCATCCTGCTCGTCGCCCGCAAGACGTTCGTGGTCCTGGGGTCCGAGCAACACTTTGTAGTGGTTGGGGGCTAGCAGTCTGCCACCCGCGAGCTCACGGATGTTGCTGTCACCCTCACGTTGCAGCGCCTGTGCCACCTCTTGGGGCACCACGCTGCCGCCGAACACGCGCGCGAAGGTGTTGCCGACAAGACCCTCCAGCTTGCGCTCGAAGCGTTGCAGGCCCATGTCGACTCCTTCCGCTCGGACGGGCTCCCGCACCGATCGTATCCGGGTGCGACCACGCCTACAGGGGGCGATTAGGAACCTGGTTTGGACGCGTGCTAGTGTTTCCAACGTCTCCAGGGGCAAGTGGCGGAATGGCAGACGCGCACGGTTCAGGTCCGTGTGTCCGAAAGGACGTGGGGGTTCAACTCCCCCCTTGCCCATCGAAAGACAGGGAGAACCCCTCTCGCGGAATCGCGAGGGGGGTTCTTTCGTTGATCGGTCATATCGGATTCCGTGATCCAACAGGTGATGTCTGTCACTCGTTCGGGGGCCAGCATGTGGGCGATAGCGGCGGCGGACTACGGCGCGGAACTGGAGCTCGTCGAGCTCCCCGAGCCCGTGGCACGTCCGGGGGAGCTCCTGGTCCGGCTGTTCGCCGCGAGCGTGAACCCGTTCGACCGCAAAGTCGTGAACGGCATGCTCCGCGGTTCCGCCCCGCACGTGTTCCCGTTGGTTCCCGGAACCGACGGCGCCGGCGAGGTCACCGGTTCCGGGGAGAGGATTTTCGGAACGTTCTTCCACCACCCGGTGGGCACCGGAACATACGCCGAGTACGTCACAGTTCCGGCCGAGAACGCGTTGGCGCCGTTGCCGGAGGACCTCGACCCCGCCGTCGCCGCCGCGCTGCCCACCGCCGGGATGACGGCGCTGCAACTGGTCGAGTCGCTCGGGGCGGCGGAATCCGTGCTGATCGTCGGCGCGAACGGTGGCGTGGGGTCGTTCGCCGTGCAGATCGCCCGTGCGGCGGGCAAGCGCGTCATCCCCGTCGGCCGCGGCGACTCGCTCGTCGAGGCCGACGCCCTGATCGACCTCGCGAGCACCGACCGCCCGTCGTTCGAGGCGAACGCGCGCTACGCGCCGTTGGCCTTCAACACCAACTACCTCTCCAGCGATCCGGCGCAGAACTTCGGCATGAAGGGCTCGCGGGAGATGCTGGCGCGGCTCGCCTCGATGGTGCAGGCCGGCGACCTGGAGGTGCCGATCGCCAGGCGGGTGCCGCTGCGCGGTGCCGCCGGTGTTTTCGCAGGTGGCGGGCCTGGCAAAACCGTCATCGTCATGTAGGTGGTCGTTCTGGCGCGGTGAGCGGTCGGCGGGCGGCGCGGACCGCCGCTCACCGGCGGTTCGCCGGTACGCCTGACACACCCACTCTGATCAGGACTTTCGCTGCGTCCATCCGGGTTGCCGTCACCCAGACGGCAGCACCGTAGGACTGAACTCCCCGCGCCGCTCTTCGACCGGTCACCGACCGGTCGGCGCCGTCGATCGCAGGGGGTCCCGCGACCCGGGGGCGGGCCGGGCGCTTCCTGCTAATCCTTATCCAGAGCACGAGTCGAAACGCGGCGGATCGCCCGCCGCGGGTGACGAGGAGGCACTGGCGTGAGCAGCACCCCAGCAAGGATCGCGGCCCTCGACAGCTCGAACGGACTGTCGACGACCGCAGTCCCGGTTCCGGAACTGCCCGCGTCCGTCGAGGAGTTGGCAGCCGCCGCGGTGATCCGCCTCGGCTGGCACGGCGTGGTCCTGCCCGAGATGGTCCTGATGGGCCGCAAGGTCGTCGTCGTGGCCGAGCTCCTGGCCGACGCCCACGCCGAGCGCGTCTGCGTGGGAGCGGGGCCAGAGGCCGACAAGACCACCGTCTCCACGTGGGTGTGGCCGGAGATGGAAGGCCGCGTCCCGCCGGCCGCCGTCCGCATCGTCGGCGTCCTCGCCGTCGCCCGCCACTGGCGCACCGCGCTCGCGTCCGCGGTCCCCTTCGCGCGCTACGGCAACGCCGCGGTCGTCCTGCCCGAGTCGGTCGCCTTCTCGCACGACTACCTGGCGAACGGCCTGCCCCGCGTCCGCCGCTACGGCGTCTCGGTGCTGCTCGCCGACGACGAGAAGGACCTCTCGGTCGACGTGTCCGGCCGCCAGGAGAACGCGCCCGCCGAGGACACCGCCATCACCCGCTGGGTCAACGAGCTCGTCTACGAGCAGGTGCTCGCCACCGCTTCCTGATCTACGGTCGGACCATGCGAGTAGTCATAGCCGGCGGACACGGGCAGATCGCGCTGCTCCTCGAGCAGCAGCTGGCCACCCGTGGAGACGCGGCGACAGCACTGGTCCGCAACCCCGATCACTTCGCCGACGTGCAGGAAGCCGGAGCCGTTCCGGTGCTGTGCGACCTCGAGTCCGCCGAGCTGGACTCGGTCGCGGAATATCTGAACGGCGCTGACGCGGCGGTGTTCGCCGCCGGCGCCGGGCCCGGTTCGGGGCCCGCCCGCAAGGACACCGTGGACCACGGAGCCGCCGCCCTGTTCGCCGCCGCCGCCGTGCAGGCCGGGGTCCGGCGGTTCGTGCAGGTGTCGACGGTGGGCATCGAAGCAGCCGACTCGCCGGACGTGGACCCCTCGTTCGCGGTGTACCTCAAGGCGAAGAAGCGCGCCGAGGAGGACCTGCGGGAGCGCGATCTCGACTGGACGATCCTGCGGCCGGGACCGCTGGTGAACGACCCGGCCACCGGGCTGGTCACCTTGGCCGAGCCCCGGCTGCCGCGGGCCTCGGTCACCAGGGCCGACGTCGCCGCCGTGCTGGCCGAGCTGCTCGGTGCGCGCAACACCGCGGGCAAGACGCTGGAGCTGGTGAACGGCGAGACGCCGGTCGCCGACGCCGTCCGGGCGATCCTCTAGCCGAGCACCCGGTCCAGGTAGGCGTTGGTGAACGTCCTGCCTGGGTCGACCTCGTCGCGCACCCGCAGGAAGTCGTCGAAGTGCGGGTACAGCGGCCGCAGCTCGTCAGCCGTGAGGTCGTGCATCTTGCCCCAGTGCGGTCGTCCGCCCACGGAGGCCGCGATGCGCGCGTAGGCGTCGAAGAAGGCCTTGTACCGCATGCCGAGCGCCTGGTGCATCGAGATGTACGCGGTGTCGCGCCCGGACGCGGTGGACAGCCAGATGTCGTCGGCCTGGGCGACGCGCACCTCGCACGGCACGATCAACGCGTCGCGGTCGCCCAGCGTGGCGGCCACCGCGCGCAGCTCGGCGATGACGTCCATCAGGCTCTCGCGCGGGACCGAGAACTCGGTCTCCACGAACCGCACCCGCCGGGGCGACACGAAGACGTGGTGGGAGTAGTCCGAATAGGACCGCCCGGAGATCATCGAGCCGCAGAACTCGTTGAGGCGCCGGGTGTGGCGCGGGAACGTGCGGGCCACCTTGCACACCGCGCCGAACGCGGCGTTCTCCATGACGTCGTACTCCCACCTCTGCCTGATCTTCGACAGCGGGCGGGCGGGCTCGGCGGTCCTGTTGTTGCGCTTGAGGATCACCCGGTCCGAGTGGGTGAACCAGTGGAACTCCACGTGGTCCTCGACCGCGCACAGGTCGTCGAACCGCTCCAGCACGTCGTCGAGCCGGCCCGGCCCTTCGGAGGCGTGCAGGACGAACGACGGCACGCACTGCAGCGTGATCGTGCTGATGACGCCCAACGCGCCGAGGCCGACGCGGGCGGCGTTGAACAGGTCGGGGCGTTCGGACCGCGAGCACGTGACCACGGACCCGTCGGCGAGGACCAGTTCCAGGGAGGCGATGGTCGTGGCGAGCACGCCGAGCTTCGCCCCGGTGCCGTGCGTGGAGGTCGAGACGGCGCCGGCCACGGTCTGGGCGTCGATGTCACCGAGGTTCGGCATCGCGAGGCCCAGCCGGTGCAGGTCGGCGTTGAGCGCGCACAGGGGAGTGCCGGAGCGGACGGTGACCAGGCCGGTCTCGGTGTCGGCGCGGACGATGCCCGTCCAGCGGTCGAGGTCCAGTGCCGTCTGCGGGGCCACCGCGATGTCGTTGAACGAGTGGCCGCTGCCCCGCGCCCGGACGCGGCCGCCGGACACGACCGCCGCGGCGATCTCGTCCGTGCTGGTGGGGTGGATCACGCGGGTGGGACTGCAGGAGGCGGTTCTAGCCCAGTTCGTCCACACGCGAACCTCCACGGAGATGTGCCCTCACAGCAACGTAAATGAAACCTCTTCACGTTTCAAGGGTTCACAACGTACCGTCAGAGCATGCGCAGAACACGACTCGACGCCGCGACGAAGGACCTGGATCCTCCGTTCGCGATCGTCGACCTGCACGCCTTCGACCACAACGCGGCGGACCTCGCCCGTCGCGCTGCCGGTCATCCGATCCGGGTGGCGAGCAAGTCGATTCGCGTGCGCGAGCTGGTGAGCCGGGCGCTCGACCGGCCCGGTTACGCCGGGGTCATGTGCTACTCGCTGGCCGAGGCGTTGTGGCTGTCCGACCAGGACGTGAGCGAGGACCTGCTGGTCGCCTACCCGACGGCGGACCGCGCCAGCCTGCAGAAGCTCGCGGCCAACGACGTCGCGCGGCGGCGCGTCACGATCATGGTCGACTCGGTCGGGCACCTCGACTTCGTGGACGCGGCGATCGGGCCGCACTCGGACATCCGCGTGTGCCTCGAACTGGACGTCTCCTGGCGGCCGCTGCCCGGTCTGCACATCGGGCCGCGCCGGTCGCCGGTCCACACGCCGGCCCAGGCGAAGGCGCTCGCGGCCAAGATCGCGCAACGGCGGGGCTTCGCGCTCGTCGGCGTGATGGCGTACGAGGGGCAGATCGCGGGTCTCGGCGACAACCCTCCCGGTCAGCCGCTGCGCGCGGCCGGGATCCGGTTCATCCAGCGCAGGTCCGGGCCCGAGCTGATCGCCCGGCGCGCCGCCGCCGTCGGCGCGGTCCGGCAGGTCGCCGACCTGGAGTTCGTCAACGGCGGCGGCACCGGCAGCCTGGAGCTCACGGGCTCCGACCCGTCGGTCACCGAGCTCGCCGCGGGCAGCGGCCTCTTCGGGCCCACCCTCTTCGACGGCTACCGGGCGTTCACGCCGCAGCCCGCGGCGCTGTTCGCGTTGTCCGTGGTGCGCAAGCCGACCAAGCGGGTGGCGACGCTCTTCGCCGGCGGGTACATCGCCTCCGGCACGCCGACGCCCGACCGCCAGCCGTCGCCGTACCTGCCGGCCGGGCTGAGGACGCTCGGCCTCGAAGGCGCGGGCGAGGTGCAGACGCCCGTCACGGGCAAGGCGGCGGAGCAGCTCGCGATCGGCGACCGCGTCTGGATGCGGCACGCCAAGGCCGGTGAGCTGTTCGAGCGGTTCGACGAGGTGCACCTGGTGCGCGGCGACCACGTCGAACGGACCGTGCCCACCTACCGCGGGGAGCGGCACAACTTCGGCTGACCCGCCCTAGGCCGGCAGCCGCGACGACAGGTAGCCCCTGACCAGGGCCTTCGCCTCGGCCAAGATCGCCTGGTCGCCCGTCGTGCTGGAGCGGAACGCGAGCTTCAGCACGGCGTCGGCCGCCTCGACGGCGATCGCGATGGGCAACTGGACCTCGCTCATCGGGATGCCGAACTGCCCCGAGATCAGCTCGGAGATCTTGTCGGAGATGACGGCGTTGTTGTCGCGGCGCTCGTCGAGCAGCCGCATGTCGACGACGTCACCGAAGTGCACCTTCCCGAACGCGGGGATCTCGCGGTGCATCGTCACGTAGACGTCGAAGACCGTGTCCACGGCGTCCCACCAGTGCTCGAGCGTCGCCTGCTCGAGCCGCTCGGTGATGCCGCGGGAGAACTTCTCGACGTTGCGCAGGGTCAGCGCCTGCACGACGGCTCTCTTGTCGGGGAAGAACTGGTACAGCGAACCGACCGCCACACCTGCCCTTTCCGCGATCAACGTAGTGGTGACGCCGTCGTAGCCCACCTCGTCGATGAGAGTCGCGCAGGCCTCGAGCATCCGCTCGACGCGCTTGGCGCTGCGCTGCTGGACGGGCTGACGGCGAAGCGGGGTGGTGCTCGTCACGGCGACTCCCAGTAGTTCGGGTACTTCCATCTTGCCCGTTGCCCGGCTCTTCCACTTCCCTGAACCTGTCAACACGCCTACGATCCGAACAAGTTTCACATTCGGAGGATCGATGAGCGACTTCCTGTGGGGAGTGTCGACGTCCGCGTTCCAGATCGAGGGCGCGTTCGCCGAAGGCGGTCGAGGTCCTTCCGTGTGGGACGAGTTCACCCCGGTGCACGAGAACCACAACGCCTCCGTCGCGTGCGACCACTACCACCGGTGGCCGGAGGACATCGCGCTGATGACCCGGCTCGGGGTCAACGCCTACCGGTTCTCCATCGCGTGGCCGCGCGTCCAGCCCACCGGCCGGGGACCCGCCAACGCCGAGGGACTCGACTTCTACGACCGCCTGGTCGACGCGCTCGCCGACGCGGGCATCGCCCCGGTCGCGACGTTGTACCACTGGGACACCCCGCTGGAGCTGGAAGCGCGGGGCGGCTGGCTGAACAGGGAGGTGGCCGACCGGTTCGCCGACTACACCTCGCTGGTCGCGGACCGGCTCGCCGACCGGGTGAAGCTGTGGATCCCCGTCAACGAACCCGCGATGGTGACGTTGCAGGGCTATGCGATCGGTGAGCACGCTCCCGGCAAGACGTTGCTCTTCGACGCGTTGCCGACCGCCCACCACCTGAACCTGGCTCACGGCCGTGCGGTCGAGGTGCTCCGCTCGCACAACGCGCAAGCGGTCGGCACGGCGAACAACCACACTCCGGCCTGGCCCGCCACGCCGGACGACCTGCCGGCCGCCGAGGCGTACAGCGACATCCACAACTGGCTGTACGCGGACCCCGTTCTGTCGGGCCGGTATCCCGACGCGGTCGCCGACCTCCTGCCGATCGCCGAGGGCGACCTGCGGACCATCCACCAGCCGCTCGACTTCTACGGCGTGAACTACTACAACCCGACGCGGCTCAAGCTCCCCTCCGAGGGCAACCCGCTGCCGTTCGAGCTGGTGGAGATCGACGAGTACCCGCGCACCGGCTTCGGCTGGCCGATCGCTCCCGCCGGGCTGACCGAGATGATCACCCGGCTGCGCGAGCGCCACCCGTCGCTGCCGCCGGTGCACGTGACCGAGAGCGGGTGCAGCTTCCCGCACGCCATCGAGGACCCCGAGCGGATCTCCTACCTCGACGGACACCTCAAGGCCGCCCTGGCGGCGGACGTCTCCGGGTACTTCGTGTGGTCGTTGCTCGACAACTTCGAGTGGGAGGCCGGGTACTCGCAGCGGTTCGGCCTGGTCCACGTCGACTTCGAGACGCAGGTCCGCACGCCGCGCGACTCGTTCCACTGGTACCGGCAGGTGATCAGCGGTGGATGAGGCGCTGGCCGAACCGGTCGTCCCCGTCAGACGCGGGTGGATGGCCTGGCTGTTCGCCGCGAACCTCGGGTTGTGGCTCGCCGTCTACGCGCCGATCCAGGTCCTGCTGCCGCAGCAGGCCGAGCTGCTGGACAAGGCGGACAAGGAGTTCGTGTTCGGCGTCGTCACCGGTGCCGGCGCTCTGGTGTCGCTGCTGGTCGTGCCGCTGATCGGCGTCCTCAGCGACCGCACGACCTCGCGGTTCGGCCGTCGTCACCCGTGGACGCTCGGCGGCGCGGCCATCGGTGCCGCCGGCCTGGGCGTTCTCGCCGGCGCGCCGACCGTGCTGGTCATGACCATCGGCTGGTGCCTGGTGCAGGCGGGGATCGGCGGCATGCTCGCCGCGCTCACCTCCGCGGTGCCCGACCGGGTGCCCGTGGCGCAACGGGCGCAGGTCGGCGGGCTCATCGGCATCAGCCAGATGCTCGGCACCGTGCTGGGCGCGGTCGTCGTGACGTTGCTGGTCAGCGGACTGTCGGCTGGCTATCTGGCGTGTGCGGTCATCGTGGTGACGGGCGCGATCTTCTTCGTTTTCAAGACGCCGGACACGCAGCTCGTCGTGAAGCCGGTCAGGCCGACGCTGTGGATCTCCCCGCGGGCGCACCCGGACTTCGCGTGGGCGTGGAGCGGTCACCTGATGATCAACCTCGGCAACGCGTTCGGAACGCTGTACCTGCTCTTCTTCCTCGGCGACGTGGTCCGCCACGAGTCCCCCGAGGACGGTCTGCTGGTGCTGATGGCGCTCTACGGGGCGGCGCTCGCCGCAGGAGCGGTGCTGTTCGGCGCACGGAGTGATCGATCCGGCCGCCGCAAGCCGTACGTCCACCTCGCCGCCGCGGTCATGGCGCTGGCCGCGCTGGTGCTGGTCGTCTGGCCGACGTGGACCGGTGCTCTGGTCGCCGCGCCGTTGCTCGGCGTCGGCTTCGGCACGTACTGGGCGGTCGCGATAGCCCTGCTCACCCAGGTCCTGCCGGCGGCGTCCGACCGGGCCAAGGACCTGGGCGTGCTCAACGTCGCGAACTCGTTACCGCAGGTCATCGCCCCCTTGCTGGCCGCGGTGATCCTCGCGAACCTGGGTGGCTACCGCGGTCTGTTCGCGGTGTCGGCGCTGGCGACGGTGCTGGCGGCGGTGTTGATGAGTCGAGTGCGATCGGTGGTCTGATGCAACTGGCGGGCAAGAGGGTCCTGGTCACGGGAGCGTCCCAGGGGATCGGCGCCGATACCGCGTTCCGGTTCGCGGCGCACGGCGCGCACGTCCACCTGGTGGCTCGAAGCGCCGAACTGCTCGATCTGCAGGTCAAGCGGATCACCGAGTTCGGCGGCTCGGCGTCCGCCCACGTGGCCGACCTGGCGGACGCCGAGCTGATCCGCGCGCTCGCGGCAGAGGTCGAGACGCCGGACGTGCTCGTCAACAACGCGGGCGCCGGCCGCTGGCTCTTCCTGGACGAGACGTCCGCCGACGAGTTGCGGACCATGACGGCGGTGCCCTACCTGGCGGCGTTGCTGCTGACCAGGGAGTACCTGGGCGCCATGCGGGCACGCGGCTCCGGCTGGATCGTCAACGTGAACTCGCCGGTGTCGCGCCTGCCGATCCCCGGCTGCGCGGGCTACCAGTCGGCGCGGTGGGCGTTGCGGGGGCTGACCGCCTCCCTGCGCCTCGACCTGCGCGGAACCGGCGTCGGGGTGAGCGAGGTCGTGCCGGGCAAGGTGTCCAGCGAGTACTTCGTCAACAACCCCGGTGCCGAGGAGCGGATCCCGGCCATCGCCCGGCTGATCCCCTCGGTGACGCCGCAGCGCTGCGCGAAGGCCATCGTCGACGCGGTGGAGCGCGAACGCGCCGAGCACCTCTTCCCGTGGCAGCTCAAGGCTTTCGAGATCAGCGGCCGGCTCTTCCCCGGCCTGACCTCCTACCTCGCCTGGAAGACGGGTACGCACCGCTGAGCCGGGGCATCCTCCCGGCACAACGGCCCAGGGAGGACACATGACGGAGATGATCGACGGCCACCAGGTCCGCGACCCGCACAGCCTGCGCGTGGAGACCGAGGACCAGCTCAGGCAGGCGGCTGCCGAGGTGCACCGCCGGGTCGGCGACCAGTACGAGGAGCAGCAGGTCCAGGCCGCCGTGCGGGAGGCCTACGACGAGATCCACGACCAGGCGAAGGTCGAGTCGTTCCTGCCGATCCTGGTCGCCCGCTCGGCGGAGCAGAAGCTGGCCGAACGCTGAAAACGGCCTCTGCCCGCGCGGGAGGTGCGGACAGAGGCCGTGGTTGGTGACCGCGGACCGGCGCCGGTCGGGGAGGGAAGGTGCACGGCACCGGCCCGCGGGAATCCGTGGAGTTGTAGCTGACCGGGGTCCGCGATGTCGCGGTCGGGGGTTCGCGCATCGCGGACCACCGGTCAGTAGGCCATTTGCAGACCTGGACGTGTCGGGGGGACGCCAGGTCGGTCGCAAAGGCCCGTTAGTGGGCTCGAGCCACCGCGCGGCGGGACCGGGTGACAGGAGGGGTCACCGGGGCCTCGCGCAGGTGGCGAGCCGGGCGCGGGGCGAGTCCGCCCGCGACCAGGTGTTCGTACGCGGCGCGCCACACCGAGCAAGGTGACTTCTGCTGGCGCCAGCGGCCGGAGCACTCGGGGCAGTTGCCCTTCTCGTCCGGCTCGTGCGCTGCCAGCAGAGCACGCCATCCCTCGGTCAGCCGAGGGAGCTCGGATCGAGCCACCGACAGGAGGGACGGGGCGTCGGCCCGGCTCGCCAGCTCCGTGAGCAGGTCGAGACGTTCCCACACAGCGTTGCGAAGAACCTGTCCGAGGATCGCGTCCATCGAAACGTCACCATCACCTTTCCGCCTGGTCGGCGGCTTCGCGTAGCGCGGCCCTGAGCTGTACGAGCTGGTCGTGCGACAAGACTGCCGTCTCCCCGGGAGGGCCTACCAGGACCACTCGGCCCTGAACGACCTTCACGGTGAGCTGGCGGTCCCGGTCGACCACGTCGCCGCAGCTGATCTGCCACGTCCGACGCTGCCCGGTCGTGCCGCGCCATGTGGAGCCGGTGTCACCCGTCTCCACAATGGAGGTGGAGTACGTGGAGGAGCTGTCCATCTATTGGTCGTTCCTCTCCGTGCTCGCTCGCTTACCGGAGTCCAGATTGCGATGATTCATGTCGGAACGGGATGTCACAGCGCTGACCGGTGTGACTCCTACGGTGAGCGGTAAGCGGTGTTCGGCAGGGCCGATCAGCCTCGCCGAAGAGGACTTCTCCGGCTCGGGGACCTGCCCCTAGTCTGCCGATGACGCCCAACGGACTGTGAGGGTGCGCGATGAACACCATGAGCTCCCAGGGCTCTCCTATCCCCGCCGACGTGTGGGACCAGCAGGAGATGCGGGACGCACTGGCCCGGCGGGAGATCAGCTCGGTCTACCGGCTGCTCCGCAGGCACGGTGTGTCCCAGCGCCAGATCGCGGCGCTCACCGGGCAGTCGCAGTCCGAGGTCTCGGAGATCCTCAAGGGACGCCAGGTGATGGCGTACGACGTCCTCACGAGGATCGCCATGGGTCTGGGTGTCCCACGTGGATACATGGGTCTCGCCTATGACGAGACAACGGCAGTGAGGGTGGCCGCGACCGCGGACTCACCCCATCCTGAGGAGGACGAGTCGGTGAAGCGTCGGAAGTTCCTCGCGCACGCCGCCGCCGTGACAGTCGGCGCGGCCGTGTTCGGAGCGGACTCCGGGTCGTGGGTCTCACACCCCACACAGACTCCGGCTCCGGGACGCATCGGCATGACCGACGTGCGTCAGGTCGAGGCGGCGACGCGGGCTCTGCGCGCCCTCGACTACCAGTACGGCGGCGGCTCCTGCCGCGACGCCGTGGTCGCCCAGCTGTCCTGGGGACAGCAGATGCTCGGTGCGAGCTCCACGGACATCGTCCGCCAGCGCCTCTACGTCGCGCTGGCCGACCTGCACAACCTCGCCGGCTGGACGTCGTTCGACACGGGCCTGATGGACTCGGCCCGCAACCACTTCGGCCAGGCCCTCGACCTCGCCAAGCAGGGCGAGAACGAGGCGCTGATGGCGAACATCCTGTACCGCATGGGCCGCGTCTACCTGCACCAGAACGCCCCCGACGACGCGCTGAAGGTGTTCCAGCTCGGCCAGCTGGCGGCGCAGAACTCCGGGTCCGAGCTCGCGGTGGGCATCCTGTGCGCGAACGAGGCCTGGGCCTACGCGAAGATGGGCTCCGACGAGCAGGCGCTCAAGCTGCTCGGCCGCGCGCGCGACGAGTTCTCCCGCGCGAACGTCGCCGAGGCTCCCGCCTGGGCGAAGTTCTTCAACGAGATCGACCTCTCCTCCATGATCGGCACGGTGCACACGGAGCTGGCCCAGACGGTGGACGCCAAGTACACGCGGACGGCCATCCCCGCCCTGTCCAAGGCGATCAACAACTTCGGTGACGAGTACGCGCGCAGCCGCTCGTTCAACCTGACCTCGATGGCGATCAACCACCTGCTCGAGGGCGACATCGACCACGGCGCCAAGATCGGCCGGCAGGCCGTCGACCTGTCGGAGAGCCTCAAGTCGGTGCGCACGAAGCAGCGGATGGAGCCGCTCCGCCAGGAAGCCGAGAAGCGCCGCAACAACCCGGAGGCCCGCGAGCTGGCCGACCGCGTCGCCCGGTTCACCGGCGCCGACACCGCCGCCTGATCCCATCTCGTTTGGGTCCTATAGCATCCCTTTCGGATGGTGTGGGACACGAACCGGTAACGCCAGCGCCTTCGCACACGAATGCAGCATCGACGGGCGTGCAATCCACGCCTAGGGTGCGGCAGGTCGGGCGGAGGACGAGGTGCGGCGCGTGAGCCTTACACGGAGGTGGCGTTCCAGGAGAGCGCTGCGATCCGCGCAGTTGCTCGACGAGGTGGTGGACACCCAGCTACCGCTGCTGGCGGCGTTCGACGAGGAGCGGCGACGCCGGTCCGCCGACTACCTCGCCGAGCTCGTGGCGCTGGCGCAGGACTACCGCTACTACGCCAACGGCTGGATCGACAGCCGCGAGCTGGACCGCCGCGGTCAGCGGACGATGAACCGGCTGGCGCGGATGCGCGAGGAATCTTCGGCTCGACTGATCACCGACTAGGCCGTTCGCGCGCAGCTCGTCGTGCCGATCGGACCACTCGTCGACTGGGTCCGGAGCTGCGGATGTTTCACGTTGAACATCTGTCTCACCAGGGCACCGGGCCGGCGTCGTCGAACAGGCCGCCGGTCGGGCCGTCGTCCGGCAGGGTGGCCAGCCTGACCGCGATCCTGGCGCCGTTCGCCGGGGTCTCGTGCCCCTGGAAACCGTTGAAGTCGGTGGCGACGTAACCGGGGCACACGGCGTTGACCTTGATCCCGGTGAGTTCCTTGGCGTACTGCACCGTGACGGCGTTCAGGAACGTCTTCGACGGCATGTAGACCCCGTCGACGTCGACGAAGTCCACCTCCGGCGAGTTCTGCAAGGTCAGCGACGACAGGTGGCTCGACTGGTTGACGATGCGCGGCCGTGCCGACCGCCGCAGCAGGGGCAGCACCGCGTTGGTGACCCGGACGACGCCGATCACGTTGGTGTCCAGCACCTTCGTCAGCAGCTCCGGGGTGGCGGCGGAAGGCGCAGTCGGCCACTGCCCGGCGATGCCCGCGTTGTTGACCAGCACGTCGAGGCGGCCGAACCGCTCGTCGACCAGTGACGCGGCGGAGGCCACGCTCTCGTCGTCGGTCACGTCCAACGGCACGAAGAACGCGTCGGCGCCGTTCGCCCGCAGTTTCGCCGCCGCCTCCTCGCCGCGCCGACGGTCCCGCGCGCCGACTCCGACGCTCATCCCGAGCGCGCCGAGGCCTGCCGCGATCTCGTGGCCGATGCCCTTGTTCGCGCCCGTGACCAGCGCGATCGTCTGTTCGCTCATGGATTCGATCGTGGTCCGGCGAGCGTTCGAGACCAACACCGTTCCGGTGTCGCAGCGATACCCGGCCGGTATGGATACCGTGGACGTCGTGGAGACCCGAGAGCTCCGGTACTTCGTCGCGGTCGCGGAAGAACTGCACTTCGGCCGCGCCGCCGAACGCCTGGGCATCGCCCAGCCACCGCTGTCGCGGACGATCGCCCAGCTCGAACACCGGCTCGGTGTCGCGCTGCTGACCCGCACCAGCCGCCGGGTCTCGCTCACCGGCGCCGGCGCGACCCTGCTGACCGAGGCCAGGGGGATCCTCGGGGCGGTCGTGGCGGCCGAGCGCCGGACCAGGAGCGCGGCCGCCGACCGGCCGTCGCTGGTGCTGGCCGCGAAGGCCGGCAGTTCCGGCGAGGTGCTGGCGAAGCTGCTCGACGCGTACGCCGCCGAGCCCGGCGCCGTCCCCGTCGACCTCCTGCTGTGCGAGTCGAACACCCACCTCCCGCTGCTCGACGGACGGGCCGACGTCGCGCTGCTGCACGAGCCGTACGACCCGACGACCGGCCTCGACGTGGAGGTCCTGCACACCGAGGGGCAGGTCGCGGTCATGCCGGCGACGCACCGGCTCGCGGGAGCGCCCGGGCTGCGGACGGCGGACATCAGCGACCTGAGCGACCAGGTCCGCTGGCCGCGTCCGGACGGCACCTACCCGGACGGTCCCGGCATCGAGGTGCGCAACCTGACGCAGCTGTTCCAGATGATCGAGCTCGGCAGGGCCGTCGCGGTCATGCCGGAGTTCGTCCGCGCGGGACTGGCCGAAGGGCTGGTCGCGGTGCCCGTCGTCGACGCGCCCAGGGTGACGACGGTGATCGCCTGGCCGCCGCACAGCCGGTCACGCGCGCTCGCCGACCTGGTGAGGGTCGCGACGGGGTTCAGCTGACGGGCGCGCGGCTCAGGACGACGGCGAGACCGAAGGCGACGCCCAGGACGGTCACCTCGAGCACCGCCCACTGCACGATCGCCGTGACCTCGTGCCGGGCGATCCGCGGCAGCAACCGCCACCGGATGTGCGCGCCGAGCACCGCGACCAGCACCGCGCACACGGCCTTGCCGACGAACAGCAGGCCGTAGCCGGTCGTGAACACCGATCGCGGGAACGGCACGACCGGATTGAGGATCAGCTCCAGCAGCCCGTTGAACAGGCCCGTCGCCGTCACCACGACCAGGCTCGCGGTGGCGATCCTGGAGAACTTCGGCAGCGCGACCGCCAGCAGGCCCTTGCGGTGGGCGACCAGCGCGACCAACGCGCCGAGCCCGCCGGTCCACGCCGCGGCGCCCAGCACGTGCAGCTCCATGGAGACCATCGAGTAGTCGTGGTACTCCCAGTTGGAGGCGTGCCCGGTCACCGGGATCGGCAGCAGGCCGAACATCGAGATGAGGATGCGCAGCTCGGCGGGCACGGACTCACCGCCGCGCACGGCCATGACGCCGATGAACAGGTACACGAACGCGCAGGCGGCGCTGAACAGCAGGCCCTTGCCCGCGCCGACGTCCGCGATGTAATCGAGGGCGTTGCCGACGCTGACGTTGCTGCCCGGCCGCAGCTCGGCGGCCTGCAGCACGATGGCGGTCAGCGCCGTGGCCACCCAGACGGCGGCGGCGACGACCGCGGCCGGCCGGGCGACGCGCATGACCGGTTCGGTGTGCGTGGGACGGTCGAAACCGAGCAGCTTCGGCAGGATCGACAGGCCGACGACGACCGTCGCCGACACGTCGAGCAGCACCCGCGTGACCGGCAGGCCGTACCGGACCGCCACCCCGGCGTCGACGACCCCGGCGACCACGACCGGTGGTGCCAGCACGAGGCCGAGCGCGATGCCCGCGAGCGCGCCGAGGACCAGCCCGGCGAGCACGCGGTGGTGGGTGGGGACGGCGGTCCGGACGCCCCTCATGCCTTCGCGCCGCCTCCGCGCAGGGCGAGGAACACGCCACCGCCGAGCAGCACCACCGCGCCGACGACCCACACCCAGACGGGCAGGCCGCCGCCGGAGCCGCTGTCGCCCGAGGCGGTCGGGTTCGCCGGTGTGGTGGGGGTGCCCGTGCCGTCCTTGGTCAGCGTGAACGTCAGCTCACCGGACACCGGGTGGCCGTCCGCCGACAGGACCCGGTAGCCGATCTTGTACTGCCCGGCCTTGCCGAGCGCGTTGACCTTCGCGGTGACGGCGTTGTCCTTGATCGTCGGATCGCCCGCGGCCTCGTAGTGCCCGCCGTTCGCGTCGACGACGGAGATCGTGTTGATGCCCTCGCCGCCCTGCACGTCCTGGTCGAACGTGAGCGTCACCGCCGACGGGCCGGTCTCCAGCGACGTCTTGTCCTTCGGGTCGCTGCCGATGAGCGTGTTGTGCGCCGCCGCGGGGGCGGCCGTGACGAGCACGGCCGCACCTGCGATCAGGCACGCGATGAGCGCGCGCTTCATGCCTTGCGCCGCGAACGCAGGATCGCGCCGACGCCGAAGCCCAAGCCGAGCGCGCCGACGGCCAGACCGGCGCCACCGAGGTAGCGGGCCGTCTGGTCGGAACCGGCGGCCGCCGCCTCGTGCGTGTCGGTGCTGTTCGCGGCCGGGGTCGTGCCGTGGCCGCCGTGGCCGTCGTCGCCCGCCTTCTTCGGGGCGAGCTTCAGCGCGGGCGCCGGGTGCTCCGGCTCCTTGCCGTCGGCGGACGCCTGGGACCAGTCCACGACCTCGCCGTTCTCGTAGGTCTGCTTGGTCGGGAGCAGCAGCGTGTCCTTGCCCTCTGGCAGGGTGCCGAGCGCGACGAAGAACTCCTGGTACTCGTTGACGCCGATCTTCACGCCGGGCTCGGCGGTCCAGGTGATCGTCTTGAAGGCCTCGGTGACCTCCTTGCCGGCGATCGTCACGGGCTTGTCGAGCTTGCCCTTGACGACCTCGGCCTTCCAGCCGGCCAGCGGCTTGGTGCGCACCGAGGTGAGCGGGGTGTCCTGCGGCAGCGTCACCTCGATCTTGGTGGTGCCGGCGGTGTCCCGCTCGTTCGGGACGCGGAACGCGAACGTGGCGCGGCCGCCCTGGGTGAACTCGGCGGGCTGGGCGGTGACGTGCGCGGACGCGGTGACCGGAGTGCCGAGCACGGCGATCCCGGCGACGGCGAGGACGGCGAGCGTGCGCACGCCGAATCGGTTGGTCGACATGAAGTTGTGACTCCTGGTTGCCAGAGGGGTGGGATCGGGTGATCAGGAGCTGCTGGGTGGGCCTCGTCGGCCGTGCGCGCGTGTGTGGAGGACCGCGTGTTCGTGCCTCGTGTACGGCGTGCTGTCGAACGTCCGCACCGGCGTGGTGACCGGCAGCGGCGTGAGCCTGCGGGGGATCAGGCGGGTGACCGCGGCGAACAGCCGGAACAGGGCGTTCTCCGCGTGGAACAGGAGCAGTCCGGTCAGCGCCGCGGCGACGAGGTGCGCCAGGACCATCTGCCCGGTGAGGGTGTTCGTGTGCTCGTGGTTGACCCACGTGAGCAGCAGGTGCTGCGCGAGCTGCGCCGTGCCGAGGCCGGCCATGACGGAGAGCTTGCCGGTGCGGCGGTCCGCGAGACTCGCCGCGGCGAACGCGATGAGCACGACCAGCGGCAACGCGTGGATGAACTCCGGCAGCTCACCGCCGCCCAGCCCGTGCGCGGCGATCGTGAGCGCCGCCGAGGTCAGCGCGAGCGCGGCACCCCGCAGGGTGCGCAACTCACTCGGCCGGGTGCTCACAGCGCTGAGGGTAATCGGAGGAGTTTGCCGAGGTCCATCAGCGGGTATTCGCGGCCGCATGACCGTTCAATGCGACAAGCCGGGCCGTACCGACCGGGTCGTGTTCGGCGTTGCCGCAGGTCTCACGCTTGCGTTCGTGACCTGGGGAATCGTTGGGACAGACAGTTTGGCGTCCGCCTCGAAGACGGCGCTGGGCTGGATCATCCGGAATCTGGGCTGGGCTTTTGTGATCTCGGCCTCCGGGTTCGTGGTCTTCGCCCTGTGGCTCGCCTTCAGCCGCTACGGCAAGATCCCGCTCGGCCGCGACGACGAGAAGCCCGAGTTCAAGACCGTCTCGTGGGTCGCGATGATGTTCAGCGCGGGCATGGGCATCGGGCTCATGTTCTACGGCGTGAACGAGCCGCTGACCCACTTCGTGAAGCCGCCGCCCGGCACCGACGGGGATCCCCTCGAAACCGCGATGGCCACCACGCTCTTCCACTGGACGTTGCACCCGTGGGCGATCTACGCCGTCGTCGGCATCGCCATCGCGTACGGCAGCTTCCGCCGCGGCCGGTCCTCGCTCATCAGCTCCGCGTTCGCGCCGCTGCTGGGCCGCCGTGCCGCGTCCGGCTGGGGCCGTGCCATCGACGTGATGGCCATCTTCGCGACCCTCTTCGGCTCGGCCACCTCACTCGGGCTCGGCGCGCTGCAGATCGGCAGCGGGCTGGAGGCGGCGGGCTGGACGGGCGGCGTCGGCAAGGGCGTGCTCGTCGCGATCATCGCCGTGCTGACCGTGGCGTTCGTCGCGTCCGCGGTGTCGGGGGTGGCCAAGGGCATCCAGTGGCTGTCGAACACCAACATGGTGCTGGCCGTGGTGCTGGCGCTGTTCCTGTTCGTCGTCGGCCCGACGGTGTTCATCCTGAACCTGCTGCCGACCGCGCTGGGCGACTACTTCCGCGAGCTCGCGAACATGGCCGGCCGGACCGCCGCCTCGGGTGGCGACGCGACGGAGACGTGGCTGTCCGGCTGGACGATCTTCTACTGGGCGTGGTGGATCTCGTGGACGCCGTTCGTCGGCATGTTCATCGCGCGCATCTCGCGCGGCCGGACGATCAAGCAGTTCGTGGCCGGGGTGATCCTGGTGCCGTCCGCGGTGTCGCTGGTGTGGTTCGCGGTCCTGGGCGGGACGGCGATCTTCGAGCAGCGGTCGGGGACCGACCTCGCGGGACAAGCCACCCCGGAGTCCCAGCTCTTCGCGCTGCTCGGCCAGTTCCCCCTGGCGGCCGTCGCCGGCGTCATCGTCATGGTGCTGGTGGCGATCTTCTTCGTGTCCGGTGCGGACGCCGCGTCGATCGTCATGGGAACGCTCTCCCAGCGGGGCACGATCCAGCCGACGAAGCCGGGGGTGGTCTTCTGGGGTGTGCTGACCGGTGCGGTCGCCGCGGTGATGCTCCTGGTCGGCGGGTCCAACGCGCTGACAGGACTGCAGAACCTCACGATCATCGCGGCGTTGCCGTTCATGGTCGTGATGGTCGGGTTGTGCGTGTCGCTGGCGAAGGACCTGCGGTCCGACCCGATGATCAGGCGCGAGGAGCGGGTCGCCGAGGTGATGGAAGAGGTCACCGCGCACCTCGACCCCGGTCAGGTGGTCGAGGCGGCGGCGGTCAAGGCCGTGGCCGAGGTCACCGGGAAGACCCCGGAGGTCACCGCACGTTCAGGCGCCTGAGCAGTTCCTGCTCCAACATTTCCAGATCCGTCGAGACGGCCCGGTGCGCTGCTTTGCGCCGGGCCGCCGGCATCCGTTCGGCGGCGCGCACGGCGGCCAGGAGCTGAGCCAGGCGTGCCTCGGTCTTCGAGGCCCAGTCGGAGTCCGCGGCCCGCACCGCCTCGAGCGACTCCGCGAAGCCGACGATCCGCGCGTGCAACCGGGCTCCGTAGCCGGAGTACTTCCCGATGTCCGCGACGTCGATGCCGAGCCGGCGTGCCCGGAACCGGTCGTACCGCTCGCTCAGCAGACCGGCTCCGCGAGCGATCACCGGGGCCAGCACCGGAATGAGCGCGGGCGCCACCACCTTCGCGACACCGACCAGGTTCTTCGCCCTGCTGGGCGTGAAGCCGGCCTTCGCTTTGCGCGCCATTCGGGTACACCTCCTCCGTCACGTGGAACTTACTGCCCAGGTTGCCGACACATCTCACCGACGCGCGACATACGCTGCATCCGTGACTTCCCAGGTGCAGCTCGACGCCGGCGTGGTCACTCGTTGTCGGCGGCGGGTGCACCTCGAAAACGATCCGGAGATGCGCGACGCTCCCAAAGCGGCGCCGGATCCGGCTTCGGAACAACGGAAAGCGGACGCGGCGAACCACCGCCGCGCGGTGGCGGACGCCCTGGGCCGCATCGTCGGCTCCGACCTCTTCGAGGTGCCCAGCGGACCCGACGTGCGCAGTGCCGACCGGGAACGCGTCACGCTCGCCGCGATGGAGATGGGCGCGCCGTACATCTGGGGCGCGGCTCTGCCGCGTGACCCGCGGGGCGGCCGGCGCGGTGGCATCGACCTGCTGGTCAAGGACTCCACCGGGTACGTGCCGGTGCTCGTGGTGCGACACAAGATCACCGATCCCGGCCAGGGCGCCCGCACCAGCCCGTTGACCATGCCCCTGCCCGGCGGCAGCCGCACGGACCCGCACCGCAAGGTGCGGCCGCAGCCCCGCGACCAGCTCAGGCTGGCCCACGCCCAACGGCAGTTGCAGGCCGCCGGGTACGCGCGCAGCGGACGCGCCACCGGTGGCGTGATCGGCATGGACGCCGACGTGGTGCTGTGGCACGACCTCGAGGCGCCGACGTGGCCAGGCGGCAGGACGGCGCTGGCCGAGTACGACGCGCGGTTCAGCGACCGGCTCTCGGTGGCGCTCGCGGCGGTCAACCAGAAGGACCCGCTCGCCAGGCCGTCGCGGATCGTCGACTGCAAGACCTGCCCGTGGTGGCCGACGTGTGACAGCGATCTCAAGCAGGGCCGGGACGTCAGCCTGGTCGTGCGCGGCGAGGACGCCGTGGCGCTGCGCAAGGTTGGACTGTCCACAGTGGATGCGCTGGCCGAGCTGGACCCCGCGGCGGAGGGCCCGGTCCAGTTGGTGGGCATGCCGTTCGGCGACGCCGTGGTGCTGGCGCGCGCGTGGCTGCGGGACCTGGCGCTGGTGCGGCGGGTGCCGGAGATGGACGTGCCGCGCGCGGACGTCGAGGTCGACGTCGACATGGAGAGCTTCGGCGATCTCGGCGCGTACATGTGGGGCTGCCTGTTGTCCGGAAAGGACATCGACGAGGAGTACGGCTACCGCGCGTTCGTGACGTGGGACGCATTGCCGTGCGATGACGAGGCGCGCTCGTTCGCCGAGTTCTGGACGTGGCTGACCGGCATCCGGCTGCGGGCGAAAGCGCGCGGGCTGTCGTTCCGCGCCTACTGCTACAACGAGCTGGCGGAGAACCGCTGGCTGCTCGCGTCGGCGGAGCGCTTCGCGGGCAAGCCGGGCATCCCCACGGTCGCCCAGGTCAAGGAGTTCATCGGCTCGGACGCGTGGGTGGACCTGTTCGGGATCGTCCGCGAGCAGTTCCTGTGCGCGCACGGCAAGGGCCTGAAGATCATCGCGCCGGCCGCGGGCTTCCAGTGGCGCGACCCGGAGGCCGGCGGCGAGAACTCCATGCGCTGGTACCGGGCCGCCGTGGGGCTGAACGGTGACGAGCTCGACGTCGAGCAGCGGCGGCGGCTGCTGGAGTACAACGAGGACGACGTCCGGGCCACCCACCGGCTGCGCGAGTGGATGACCTCGGACGCGATGTCCAAGCTGCCCTACGCGGGCGATCTCTAGCGGGGGGCCATCCGCAGGGCGCCGTCCATGCGGATGACCTCGCCGTTCAGGTAGTCGTGCTCGATGATCGACAGGGCGAGCTGCGCGTACTCGGCCGGCTGGGCGAGGCGCTTCGGGAACGGCACGCCGGCGGCGAGGCCCGCGCGGAACTCGTCGGAGACCGTCGCGAGCATCGGGGTGTCGACGATGCCGGGCGCGATGGTCAGCACGCGGATGCCCACGCTCGAGAGGTCGCGCGCGGCCGGGAGGGTCATGCCGACGACGCCGCCCTTCGAGGAGGCGTAGGCGACCTGGCCGATCTGGCCGTCGAACGCGGCGATCGAGGCGGTGTTGATGATGACGCCGCGGGCGCCGTGCTCCAGCTCCTCGGTCTTGCCCATGGCGGCGGCGGCCAGGCGCAGCACGTTGAACGTGCCGATCAGGTTGACCTCGACGACCTTGCGGTAGAGGTCGAGGTCGTGCGGGCCGGTCTTGCCGACGGTGCGGGACGACGGGCCGATGCCCGCGCAGTTCACCGTGATGCGCAGCGGGGCGCCCGAACCGGCGGCGGTGTCGACGGCGGCCTGGACCTCTTCGGCCGAGGTCACGTCGGCGGCCAGGTAGGTGACGTTCTCGACGGTCTCGGCCTGCTCCACGGCACCGGGCAGGTCGAGCGCGAACACCTGCGCCCCCCGCGCCGCCAGCGCACGTGCGGTCGCGCCGCCGAGACCGGACGCGCCACCGGTGACGATGGCCGCGGTACCCGAGATCTCCATGCCTTCACCCTCCTCGAAGCGAACTGCTCGCGAGGAGGTTAACGCTCGTTACCCGAACTCGGTGCCCGGCCCTTTCAGAACCGGGAGGGCGACCGGTCGGCGAGGTGCAGCAGCGCCACCAGCGGCACCGCCGCCAGCAGCGCGAGGCCGATGAAGATCGTCGCAGTCATCAAGATTCCCATGCCTTGAACTGTGCCGTTCGAGGCTGTTCGAAACATCGGCCGCGCCGGTAGACCTCTGGGAGGAGATCTGTCACGGTCAGCTACGACGAAAGTCGTACGGCGTTCTCCGGGACGCCAACTGGGCATGTCAGGGTCACCCGCATGTTCGCGCGTCGGATCGCCGTGGTGGGGACCGGTTACGTCGGGTTGACCACCGGAGCCTGCCTGGCCTCTCTCGGACACCGCGTGGTCTGCGCGGACGTCGACTCCCTCAAGGTCGCGCGGCTGCGCGCCGGGCAGGTCGACATCCTCGAACCCGGACTCGCCGAGCTCGTCGTCGAAGGCCGGGCGGCGGGACGGCTGGAGTTCGTGGTCGGGGCCGCCGCCGCGGTGGCCGAGGCCGAGGTCGTCTTCCTGTGCCTGCCGACGCCGATGGGCGCGGGCGGCGCGGCGGACCTGAGCGCCGTCGAGTCGGTGGCCGCGGAGATCTCCGGTGTGCTGCCGTACGGGACGGTCGTCGTCACCAAGTCCACAGTTCCCGTCGGCACATCCGCACGCGTGCGCGCGCTGCTCGGCCGTGAGGACGTCGCGGTCGTGTCGAACCCCGAGTTCCTGCGCGAGGGGACCGCGGTCGAGGACTTCCTGCACCCCGACCGGATCGTGGTCGGCTCGGACTCGCCGCAGGCGGCGGAACGGGTGGCGGCGCTGTTCGCGAAGCTCGGCGCCCCGACGGTGCTGATGGACGCCGCCAGCGCCGAGATGGTCAAGTACGCCGCGAACTGCTTCCTCGCGATGAAGCTGAGCTACGTCAACGCCGTCGCCGAGCTGTGCGAGCTGCTGGGCGCCGACATCGAGTCGGTGTCCGAGGGCATGGGCCACGACAGGCGGATCGGGCAGTCGTACCTGCGGCCGGGACCGGGCTGGGGCGGTTCGTGCCTGCCGAAGGACACGCACGCGATGGTGCAGATCGCCGAGGCCGTCGGTGTCGACTTCGGACTCGTCCGGTCGTCGATCGAGGCCAACGTCCGGGCGCAGCTGCGGATCGTTGACAAGGTGCGCGACGCCTGCGGTGGTTCGCTGGCCGGCGTGCGGGTCGGCGTGCTGGGACTCGCGTTCAAGGCCGGGACGAACGACCTGCGCGACTCGCCGGCGCTGGCCGTCGCCGAGCAGCTCGTGCTCGAAGGCGCCGAACTGACCGCGTACGACCCCGGGGTGACCGGGCCGATCGCCGGGATGCTGCTCGTCGACGACCCGTACCAGGCCGTGAAGGGCGCGCAGGCCGCGGTGCTGCTCACCGACTGGCCCGTTTTCCGCACACTCGACTGGACGCGCGTCGCGGAGCTGATGGACGGCCACGTCGTCGTCGACGCCCGCAACCACCTCGACGCCGACGCCTTGGCACGCGCCGGGCTGAGCCATTCGGGCGTGGGGCGTGCATCACTCGGAGTCACGCAATTTAGTTAGCGTCGCATACCTTTATGGGGTGTTCACCACGCGCCCTGAACTCGTCGGCACCTTCGGCATGGTCGCATCGACCCACTGGCTGGCCTCCGCGGCGGCCATGGCGGTGCTCGAGGACGGCGGCAACGCGTTCGACGCCGCCGTGACCGCGGGTTTCGTCCTCCAGGTGGTGGAACCGCACCTCAACGGCCCCGGCGGCGAGGTCCCGATCGTGTTCGCGAGGGCCGGCGCCGCCCCGCGCGTGCTGAACGGCCAGGGCGTGGCACCCGCCGGCGCGACGATCGAGCACTACACCGGGCTCGGCCTGGAAATGGTGCCCGGCAGCGGGTTGCTGGCCGCGACCGTGCCGGGGGCGTGGGACGGCTGGCTGACTCTTCTGCGTGACCACGGCACCAAGTCGTTGCGCGACGTGCTGGACAAGGCGATCGGGTACGCCCGCGACGGCTTCCCGCTCGTGGAGCGGGCCACGCACACCATCTCGCTGGTGCAGGACCTGTTCCGGGACCACTGGCCGACGTCGGCCGCGCAGTGGCTGCCCGGTGGTGCGGTGCCGGCACCCGGTCGCCGCTTCCGCAACCCGAAGCTCGCCGACACGTGGGAGTGGCTGCTCGCCGCCGCCGAGGCCGCCGGCTCCGACCGCGAGGCGCAGATCGAGGCCGGGCGCAGGGCCTGGTCGCAGGGGTTCGTCGCCGCGCAGATCGACGAGTTCTGCCGCTCCGAGTTCCGCGACGACTCCGGCCGCGCCCACGCGGGGGTGCTGACCGGCGCCGACATGGCGACCTGGGAGGCGTCCTACGAGGACGCGCTGGTCGTCGACTTCGGCGAGTGGTCACTCGTCAAGGCCGGCGCCTGGACGCAGGGACCCGTTCTGGCGCAACAGTTGCGGCTGCTGGAGGGGTACGACCTGTCCTACGTGGACGGCAAGCCGACGGCGGAGACCGTCCACCTCGCCGTCGAAGCGGCGAAGCTCGCGTTCGCCGACCGGGAAGCCTGGTACGGCGACGTCGACGACGTCCCGCTCGCGACCCTCGTCTCGCGCGAGTACGCGGCCGAACGCCGCGCGCTGATTTCCGAGACCGCGTCCTTCGAGCTGCGGCCGGGCTCGCCCGACGGCCGCGAGCCGGTGCTGCCCCAGCACATCCTGCGCGGTGCCTCGGCCGGCGCCCCGCTCGACGCGATGGGCGCGATCGGTGAGCCGACGGTGGAACGCACCGGTGCGACACGCGGCGACACCGTGCACGTGGACGTCGTGGACCGCTGGGGCAACATGGTGTCCGCGACCCCGTCCGGCGGCTGGCTCCAGTCCTCGCCGACGATCCCGTCGCTCGGCTTCTGCCTGGGCAGCCGCGCCCAGATGTTCTGGCTGGACAGGGGTGTGCCGAACTCGCTGGCCCCCGGCAAGCGCCCGCGGATCACGCTGTCGCCGTCGATGGCGCTGCGGGGCGGCGAGGCGGCGCTGGCGTTCGGCACGCCCGGCGGTGACCAGCAGGACCAGTGGCAGCTCGGTTTCTGGCTGGCGCACCGCGCGGGCCTGAACCTGCAGGAGGCCATCGACTCGCCGATGTGGCACACGAACGCGTTCCCGAGTTCGTTCTACCCGCGCGCCTGGACGCCGGGGGAGCTGGTCATCGAGTCCCGCGCCGGCGTGGACGTCCTGGCTGCGTTGCGAGCGCGTGGCCACCAGGTCGTGGACGCCGGCGAGTGGACCCTCGGCCGGATGTCGGCCGTGGGGAGGGACTCCGCGGACGGACTGCTGCGCGCGGGCGCGAACCCGCGCGGCGCGCAGGGCTACGCGGCAGGCCGCTAGGGCTTGTCCCGTGAGTCCGTTCGATGAGAGTCACGGGCGAGAGTTCCGGAGGCGGTGCCGCCGCGACGTCCTCATACCGGGCGTATTCGGGCGTTGCGGCGGTGCCGCCTCCGGGGCCCTCGGCCGCGACTATCGCGGACGAGACTCACGGGACGCGCCCTAGCTAGCCGTTGATGGTCCCGGCGCCGTCCTGCACGGTTCCCACGTTGCCGCCGGAGTGCTTCAGCGCGTTGACGCTCACGGCACGCGTGACGGTGTTGAGCTGCTCGATCGGGTCGATCTGCGGGAGCTGCGGTGCGGCCTGCGCGGTGCCCGCCAGTGCGGCGAACGCGCCGGCGGCGATACCGGCGGAAGCGACGATCTTCTTGATGCTCAAGGCGTTTCGCTCCTAGGAGAACACGGGGAAGTGGAACGGCGCCCGATTCGAGGGGGAGGGAATCGGGCGCCGCCCCGGCCAGGAAGTGCTGGTTGGATCAGATGTCGACGTGCGCGAAGCCGCTCGCCGACTCCGCCGGCCGCTGGTGGAGACCGAGCAGCGAGGCGACGGGAAGACCGCTGCCACTCGCGTCGACGTCGTCGACGAGCGCGACCACGTTCGGCCGCTGGCCGTTGAGCGCCTGGAGCTTGCCGCCCGCGTCCGCGGTGTCGACCTTCGCGAGGTCGCCGACGGTCGCGAGCTCACCGAGCTCGCCACCGAAGTCGGGCCGCGCGTGCGCGGTGGCGTCCGCGGTGTCAGCGTGTGCGATCCCACCCAGGCCGAGCATGACGGTGGCGCTGCCGAGGGCAACAGCGGCCCCCGCGACGGTCTTCCTGAGGTTCATAGGCGCGAAAGTGTCGCAATCGGACCCTCTACATCAAGCTGCGTAACTCAGGCGAGGGAACTTCTTCATCCCTTGGAGGGAAACCACTCCAGTTCGACGGTGCAAAGTCGCGTCCGGAATCTCGAACTCCGGATCGCATCCGTACCGTTTGGACCGTGGTCGAACTCGAGCGGTGACGCCTCGGATCGTCCCGGTGTCCGGAAATCGGGCGAATTGCGCAGTTGTCGCGCTGGACGGGGCAGCGTTCATCTCCGCCGCAAAACGCGGCGGCTCGAAATAGATTGACCCGTGAGTCAGGCAATCGCCCCTGGCGGCAGCTTGAGCTTGAACGGCAGCGTCGTGACGACGGCCAGGTCGGACGCGGTCGCCTTCATCAGCGACGGGGCGTTGCGGGCGCCCGGTTCCGGCAGGTCGAGCAGCCGGTCGACGGCCTCGACCAGCGGGCCCTCGTAGATCCAGACCGCCTGGGCCGGCCGGGCCGAGTCGCGGACGGCGGGCAGTCGTCCCGCGCGCGCCTCGGTCTCGGACCAGAACAGGATCGAGTCGATGAATCCTCTGCGCTGTTTGAACGCCATGATGCGGTCGAGCTGCCCGGCGTCGTCCCTCAGGTGGAGGAACTGAAACCCGTTCTCGCGCAGCTCGATGACCTTGCTCAGTGCGTGGTCCATGGCGCACCTACCCCTGTGGGGTCACCTTTGGAGTGACCGTTCAGTCATACGACCCGAAAGGATCGTACGGTAAGTCAACGTTCGTCCGTAAGCCGTAGTCCGAAAGAGTATCTCAATTGGTGGACGTCTGTGGCTCAGGGTAATCACCTGTCTTCTTGGCCGAGGAAACGGCCAGGACGGTCACTACGGTTCGCGTCAGGAACGCCACACCGCCCAATGTGACTAACGTCACGGTGATCCACATTCGTCGCCTCCGAGTGGTGACCTACACCCGTAGTAGACGTGTAGCACTCTTCGGCGGTTGCAAGCCGCACCGACCCGCGTTCTTGACACAACCGCTGCGAGAGATCTCACGCCCACTGTGAAAACCGCCCCGTCGCGCGCGGGAGCTGTGCGACGATCGGCGCTCATCTGGTCGTGCTGATCAAGGGCGGTTCGGGGATGTTCGTTCGCCGGGTTGCGGTCGTCGGGGCCGGGTACGTCGGGCTCACGTCAGCCGCCTGCCTCGCGTCGCTGGGGCACCACGTCATCTGCGCGGACATCGACGAGAAGAAGGTCGAGCAGCTCCGCGGGGCGCAGGTCTCGATCTTCGAACCCGGTCTGCCGGAGCTGGTCCAGGAGGGACTGGCCGCCGGCCGCCTGGAGTTCGTCGTCGGCGTGCGCAACGCCGTGCGGGACGCCGAGGTGGTCTTCCTCTGCGTGCCGACGCCGATGGGCGAGGGCGGCGCCGCGGACCTGAAGGCCGTCGAGGCGGCCGTGGCCGAGATGAAGGACCTGCTCGCGCCGGGCACCGTCGTGGTCAACAAGTCCACGGTCCCGGTCGGCACGGCGGCCCGCGTGCTCGAACTGCTCGAACGCGACGACGTGTTCGTCGCCAGCAACCCGGAGTTCCTGCGCGAGGGCAGCGCGGTCAGGGACTTCATGCACCCCGACCGGATCGTCGTCGGGTCGGACGCCCAGAACGCCGCCGAGCGGGTCAGCGCCCTCTACGCCCGCCTGGGCGCGCCCACCGTGCTCATGGACGCCGCCAGCGCCGAGCTCGTGAAGTACAGCGCCAACTGCTTCCTCGCCATGAAGCTCAGCTACGTCAACGCGATGGCCGAGCTGTGCGAACGGCTCGGCGCCGACATCGCGAACGTCACCGAGGGCATGGGCTTCGACCAGCGCATCGGCCAGTCGTTCCTGCAGCCGGGGCCTGGCTGGGGCGGGTCGTGCCTGCCCAAGGACACCCACGCGCTGCTGCAGATCGCCGAAGCGGCCGGCCACGACTTCGAGCTGCTCACCGCCACGATCAACACCAACGAGAAGCAGAGCCGGCTGATCATCCGCAAGATCGCCGGGGCGGTCGGCGGCGACCTGTCCGGCAAGAAGCTCGGGCTGCTGGGCCTCGCGTTCAAGGCGGGCACGAACGACCTGCGGGACTCCCCGGCGCTGAAGATCGCGAAGATGCTCAAGGCGGAGGGCGCCGAGCTCGTCGCCTACGACCCGGCGATCACGCAGGCCGTCGAGGGCGTCACGGACGACGTCACGGTGGTGGACGACGTGCAGCAGGCGGCGAAGGACGCGAACGCGCTCGTCGTACTGACCGAGTGGCCGCAGTTCCGCTCGCTCGACTGGGCGGCGCTCGCCGGGACGATGACCGGGCAGGTCGTGGTGGACACCCGCAACCTGCTCGACGTCGACGTCCTGACGCGCGCCGGCCTCACGTCACACGGCGTCGGCCGGTAGCGCGTTCGCCGAGTACCACTCGATCGTCCTGAGCAGGCCCTCGCGCAGGCTGACCTCGGGCTCCCAGCCCAGCAGGGCCCGCGCGCGGCTGATGTCGGGCTTGCGCTGCGTCGGGTCGTCGGTCGGCAGGTCCGAGTACTCGAGGCTCACCGAGACGCCGGTCAGGTCGCCGACGACCTGCGCCAGCTCCAGGACGGTGATCTCCTGCGGGTTGCCGAGGTTCACCGGCCCGAGCTCGCCCTCGAGATCCGCCAGCGCGAGGATGCCGCGGACCAGGTCGCCGACGTAGCAGAAGCTGCGGGTCTGCCGGCCCGTGCCGTAGACCGTCAACGGCTTGCCGCTCAACGCCTGGTGCACGAAGTTCGACACCACGCGGCCGTCCGTGGCCTGAAGGCGCGGACCGTAGGTGTTGAAGATGCGCACGACGCCCACGTCGAGCAGGCCCAGGCGGTGGTAGGCGCCGAGCAGGGCCTCGGCGTAGCGCTTGGACTCGTCGTAGACGCTGCGCGGGCCGATCGGGTTGACGTTGCCCCAGTACTCCTCGGGCTGCGGGTGCACCTGCGGCTCGCCGTAGACCTCGCTGGTCGAGGCCTGGACCAGGCGCGCGCCCTTCTCGATCGCCATCTCGGCGACCTTCTTCACGCCCGTCGAGCCGACCTCCAGCGTCTCCAGCGGACGCTCCAGGAACCTCGGCGGCGAAGCGGGGGAGGCGAAGTTCAGCACGAGGTCGACGGGACCCTCCACGGTCCAGTCGCCGCAGATGTCGGCCTCGATGAACTCGAAGCGCGGTTCGCCGGCGTACCTCGTGACGTTCTCGGTGAGCCCGGAGGAGAAGTCGTCCACCACCACGACCGACCAGCCGCGGTCGAGCACCGCGTCTACCAGGTGCGATCCGATGAACCCTGCACCACCGGTGACCACTGCGCGCATGGCGTGAACCAACCCCTCCCCCAGGACCGAACAACACGAACGAGTGAAACCTAGGCTACGAAAGGTCCAGGCCTAGGCGTTTTGCGCCTCCCAGTTGCTGAGCCACACGTCACGTGCCTCGCGTTCGCCGCGGACCCGGGACAGCCAGTCGCCGAGGGCGTCGACCTGCAGCTCCAGCGCCCCGGACATGAGGCGCGGGCAGCTCTCCCGGACGGCGTCGAAGCCCGCGTCCTGGGAGATGTTCGTGAGGCTGAGCATCGAGGTCGCCGACTGCCGGTAGCGGCCGACGATCGTCTGCACGTGCGCTGCGTGTCCACCGCTCTCGGCTACCCGGCACCACAGCTCGTAGTCCTCCCAACCGTGCAGACGGCGGTCGAGCGTGTAGCCCTCGAGCTCCTCCAGCGCCTCGTGCTTGATCAACGCCATCGCGTCGATGTAGTTGCCGTAGCGCAGCCGCCAGGGCTCCCACGGCCACACGCCCATGAGCCCCACCGGACCGGTCGAGTCGAACCGCTGCAGCACGCCGTAGGCGAACGACGCCTCCGGGTCGGCGTCGATGGCGGCCACCAGGCGCTCCAGGCCCGTCGGGACGATCGCGTTGTCCGAGTCGAGCACGAACACGAGCTCGCCGCGGGCGTGCCGGAACGCCTCGTTGCGAGAGCGCGGCAGGCCGCGGTTGACCGGGTGCCGCACCAGCGTCACGGGGACGTGCGGGCTCTTGTCCATCCACTTGCGCACGGTGGCGTTCGAGCCGTCGTTGGAGCAGTCGTCGACGACGATGATCTCCAGGTCGCTGTACGTGCCGGACGCGGCGGACTCCAGCGCCTCCACGACGTACGGCTCGTGGTTGTACAGCGCCATGATCACCGAGACGCGCGGCGTGCGGCGGTCCCACGCGGGCGTGCGGTGGTCGATCACCGGCGTGGGGTCGATCGCGGGGTCCGTGGAGACGCGCCGGCGCAGGTCGATGATGTCGAGGCGGATCTCGCGGATCGCCTGCCGCACCGCGTCGACGCTGTCGGTCTCGCGCTCCCAGGCCGGGGTGATCTGCTGGCGGAACGGCTGCGTGCGGCTCGGGCCGAGGCGCAACCGGTGGCCGTCGTGGGTCTTGCGCAGGTCCCGCGCCACCGACAGCAGCTTCTCGACGCCGGCGGAGAACGGGTGCTCCCTGATCAGCTCGTAGGCGTTGCGGCGCAACGCCTTCAGCCGGTCCGGGTCCTCCAGCAACGCGGCCAGCGCGTGCGGCAGCGACGACAGCGCGGAGAACACGAGGTGCTCGTCGTGCCGGAACGGCTCGGTGTGCAGCGACGTCTCGGACAGCATCACCGCGCCGCAGTGCGCGGCCTCGGCGGCGCGCAGCCACTCGAAGTACGGCTCGTCGGCCTGGTGGATGTTGACCAGGACCTTGCTGCCCGCCAGCAGCTTCCGCTTGCGTTCGCCCGTGACGAACGCCGCGTGGTCGCCGGTGTTCGGGGCGGCGTTGTCCGAGAGGATCAACCGGCTGCGGCGCGACCAGAGCTGCCGGCCGATCTTCGAGAGAGCGTGCTCACGGCGTGGCGTCGCGCAGCCCATGAACAACACGTCGAGCTCGTGGGCGTCGGCGTTCGCGTCGAACTCGTCCCAGGTGGGCGTCCAGCCGAACTGCAGGTGCTCCGCCGCGATGCCCTGCGCCCGGTAGCGCTTCACCGACAGCGTGCTGAAGTCGAACACGGCGCCAAGCTTGTGCCCGTAGTAGACGTTCGTGTCGAAGTGCGACGACGACGGCTGCTCGGCGGTGATGCCGATGCAGCGCTTGGCGAGGCGCGGGTCCTCGAGGAACTGCCCGCCCTCCAGCACCGCGTACTCGTGCGTGGGCAGCAGGACGAAGACGTCGTCCGGCTCGGTGTCCACGACGGACGTCACGACGTCGGCGGGCACGCCCAGCCGGGTCGCCTCGTCGACGATCGCCTCCGCCAGCTCGTGGAAGAACGCGTTCTGGAACCGCGACTGGACCACGCGCAGCCGCAGGTCGGTGCGCTGGTCAGGCATTGCGGCCGCCCTTGATCACGCCGGTCGCCTTGCGCAGCGGCGCCGTCACGCGCCACGACGTGGAGCGCTCCAGGTCGGCGATCCTGTCCTGCAACGTCGTGCGCCAGTGCAGGTGCTCGCGGATCTCCTCGTCCAGCCTGCGGTTGAGGCGGTCGTTGTCGCGCGCGTACTCGGCGAGCAGCGTCGTGGCCTCGTCGAGCGCGGTGAGGCGTTCGGCGGCCTTGGCCAGCTCGCTGTACTCGTTCTTGAGGTCGTGCAGCTCCTGGGAGACCACGTACTCGCGGCGGCGCGACTCGTCGAGCTCGGCGAGGGCCTTGCCCAGCGCGTCCTCCAGGCCGGTCGCGACCGACTCGGCGCGCTCGCGGGCGGCCTTCTGCTCCTCGGCGAACCGGAGGCTGCGCTCGAGCTGGTCGGAGGCGGGGTCGGCCTCGGGGACGACGACCTGGGACAGCGGGTGGCGGGCCGTGCCGCCCTTCGCCTTGGTCCTCGTGGCCGCCGCGACCGCCGTCTGCAGGTGCTTGACCAGCGACTCCTCGGAGTACCGCTCCGCGATCCACGCGCGGTACGAGCGGCGCTCCTCGATCGGCGGCTCCTGCGCGAGCACCGCGGCCGCCTTCTCGACGACCGCCAGCACGTCGGCGTCCTCGACCGCGTGCGCGCCCGGCGCCTCGAACAGCTCGGCGCCACCGCCCGCCGGGTAGCCGATGACGACGCAGCCCGCGCAGAGCGCTTCCGCGACGGGCAGGCCGAAGCCCTCGTCCCGGCCGAGCGCGATGAACACCGACGCGTCCGCCAGCTCGTCGGCCACCTCCTGCTCGGTGACGTCGTCGAGCGAGACGACCTCGACACCGGCGAACCGCTTGTCGTTGCGGAACAGCGCGGTCAGCACGGCGGCCTCGCGCGGGCGCTTGCGGGGGAGCAGCACGACCTTGCGCTTGCGCTCCTCGGCGAAGCGGTACAGCTCGGTGTCGATCACGTAGGGCACGAGCTGCACCTTCAGCTTCGGGTGCAGCGCCGTCAGCACGTCCACGCTCGCCGTGGAACCGGCCCACACCTGCGGCGTGGGCTTCCACGCCGGGTAGTCGGTGCCGCTGAAGTTGTCGAACGTGTAGTAGTGGTTCTGGTTGTAGACGACCTTGCGCACGCCGGGGGCCGGGTCGAAGCCGTCCAGCACCATCACCTCGGGCACGACCAGCAGGTCGTCGGGGCCGAGCTCGCAGGTCTCCCCGCTGATGACCTGCGCGGACGACGAGAACCAGCCGACCTGGAACCCCTCGGCGAAGTGCCACACCTTGGCGTCGAAACCGGTGCGCCCGGCGAGCTCCGCGTGCCGGTACATGGCGCGCACGCCGCCGGACGGCTCGGTGACGTCCGGGACTACGTACACGACCTGGCGAGTCATGGTCGACATCAATCCCCTCGTGGGTCTGGCATAGCCTGTCGCCGTCGAACGGAGGACAAGCGGTGACGATCCTGGTTACCGGCGGTGCGGGCTACGTCGGCTCGCACGTCGTGCACGCGCTGACCGAGACCGGGCGTGGCGTGGTCGTGGTGGACAACATGCGCACGGGCTCGCCCGCGGCCGTACCGTCCGGCACCCCCGTACACACTATCGACGTCACCGACACGGCGAAGCTCGAACAGGTCATTCAGGACCACGGTGTGACGGCCTGCATCCACCTCGCGGGCCTGAAGAACCCCGGCGAGTCCATGAAGGACCCCGGCCTGTACTTCCACCACAACGCCACCGGCACGTTGTCCGTGCTGAACGCCCTGGTGCGGACCGGTGTCCGCGATCTGGTGTTCTCGTCCTCCTGCTCGGTCTACGGCGCCGCGGAGAAGCTGCCGATCACCGAGGACAGCCCGTTGCAGCCCATCAGCCCGTACGGCCACAGCAAACTCGTGGGCGAGCGGATGATCGAGGCGTACGGGAACGCGCACGGCCTGCGCTGGATGTCGTTGCGCTACTTCAACGCGGCCGGAGCGGCGCTCGACGGCAGCATCGGCGAGGACTGGGGCCCGACGCACAACCTGGTGCCGTTGCTCGCGAAGGCCGCCCTGGGAGCGCGTCCACCGGTGACGTTGTTCGGCAGCGACTACCCGACCGAGGACGGCACCGCCGTGCGGGACTACACGCACGTGGTGGACCTGGCCGAGGCGCACGTCCTGGCGCTGGACCACCTGCGCGACGGCGGTGCTTCCGCGGCGCTGAACCTGGGGACCGGCACCGGGTACTCGGTGCTACAGGTCGTGCGGGGGCTGGAGCAGGTCGCGGGCCGGCCGTTGCCGGTGACCTTCGGCGACCGCAGGCCGGGGGACCCGCCCGTGGTGTGGGCGGATCCTGCCCGTGCCTTCGAGGTGCTGGGCTGGCGTGCCAGGTTCGGTCTTCCCGAGATCCTCGCCACCGCGTGGCGGTGGCACGCCGGCACCTCTCACTTGGCGGGGTAGTTCTTCTCGATGGCGGTGACGACCTTGTCGGCGCCGCCGTCCATCGCCGCCTTGGTCTTGCCGCGGACCTCGACCCGCACCAGCGACTTGTCCGAGACGTAGAAGATGCGCGAGTCGAACGGCGCGTCCGGCACGTCGGTCGCCTTCTCCGAGACCATCGAGGGCAGCTGCTTCGGGCCGGTGGTGGCCGCGAAGCCGTAGCCCTTCTGCAGGTCGGCGAGCGCGTCGGCCGCGGTCTTGGCCGCCGCGCCGTCGGTGCAGGCGAAGATGTGGACCTGGGTGAACCAGTCGTCCGCGAAGAGCACCTGGGACATGCCCGACTCGGCGCCGCACGTCGTCAGCAGCGCGGCCTCGTCCGGGCTGAACTGCGACTTCTCCTTCGACGCCTTGTCCACCGTCACGGGACCGGTGTTGGCGGCGTCGACCGCGCCGGCGAGACCGTTGAGCGGCAGCTTCGGCCCGGCGCTCGACGACGTCGTGGACGGCGGCGGGGCGGTGTTGCTGTTCGCCGTGGTGCCGCCGGACTTGCTGCCCGCGGTGAACCACCAGATGCCGCCACCGATCAGCGCGAGCACCAGCACGACACCGATGATCGCGAAGATCTTGCCCTTGCCGCCGCCGCTCGACTCGTCGAAGACCTCGGGCCCGTGGCTCCAGCTCGGCGACGGCTGGTTGATCTGGTCGAAGTCACCGCCGACCCACGGCGGCGGCGCGGGCTGCTGCTGCGGCTGGCCCCACCCACCGGGACCGGGCTGGACGGGCGCCACGAACTGCGTCCGGTCGGCGTCGCCTCCGCGCTGACCGCCGGGAACCACCTGGGTGGCGTCGGCGTTCGGGTTCTGCGGCTGCTGCGGCTGTGGCTGCGGTGGCTGCGGTGGCGCCCCCTGCACGTTGACGACCTGAGTGCGGTCGGAAGTGTTGGGCGGCTGCGCCTCCCACTTGAACGGCGGCGCAAAAGGCCCGCTCTGAGGACTCTGGGCGGGCCCACCGCCGGCCGAACCGGAGAGGACCTCGTCCCGGCGGCGTCGGTAGTCGTCAGCCGAGATCCGACCAGAGGCGAGTTCGTTGTCGAGCTTCTGCAGCTCGTCTTGCCAGGTCACCCCTGGCACCCCCTTCCGCGCGAACATGAGACTCGGACATTGTGCCCGTGCCCTGTAATCCGTTCGTGCGGGCCTCTCAAGTCGTGACCTGGTTGTGGCGCTTCTCGCCGGGATCTCGGTCGTGCGGCGGGATTCAGACGCGACAAACCGCAGGTGGAAGCTTCCGCTGGGGCAGCGCGAAACGAAATCGGCTTTGCCGGGCTACGAGAAGCGCATCAGCAGACGAAGAGACCGCACCGCCGCGTCGTCGTGGTCGTGGTGGTCGGCCGTGGCGGCGTGGTGGTCGTGGTGGTCGTGACCGGCGGCTTGGTCGTCGTCGTGGTCACCACGGCCGTGGTCGTGCTGGTCGTTGTCGTCGTAGTCGTTGTCTGCGAAGAAGAAGAGGAGGACGACGATGACGACGACGGCGCGGACGACGAACTGGACGACACAGTCAGTGATGACGTCTCGACGGGCGTCGGCAGCAGCGAAGGCGTGTTGATCAGCGAGACGCGGACCGGATCGCCGCCTCCCGGAGCCGTCGGATCGCCCGACGCGAAAGTTCCGACATGCGGCGCGAGCACGTAAAACGCGGCGACGACCGCACCCAGGAGCGCTCCCGTCGCGAGCCGCCCCGGCCCACTCATCGCCGCCAGCACTCCGATTGCCTATCTCGTTCACTCGATTGGGTCAAGCAATACGAACGTTTTCTCCCTGGCCGTGCCCTTGGGACATCGCGTTGACCACGCGCTGTGACGACGGCGCGTGACGTCAGGGCGGGAGGTCTCAACCGGGAAACTGCTCCGCCGCGGACACCAGCAGGTGCCAGTCGCCCTCGGGCAGCGTCCGCAGCCGGTCCAGCAGAGCGGACATCCTGGCCAGCAGATCCGGGTGATCGGCCCAGAACGAGTGGTCCACCCTCAGCAGGGCCGCGAGCAGGTCGCCGGGGTACAGCGCGACCGACCGCAGCGGGTCGCGCTCGACCTGTTCCAGGGCCAGCAGCGCCGTCACGTCGAGGCCCACCTGGTGCGTGACCAGCAGGTGCAGCGAGGTCGGGGTCAGTTGCCGCACCGGCAGGTCGCGCAGCGCGCACAGGTCGCGGTAGAGCTGGGTGGACGACGAGTCAGGCCTGCGCCAGTCGTCGTCGCTCAGGTGCGCGAGCGTGCGGTCCCGGTCCACGCCCCCATCGTCCCGGTAAGGGGAAGACCCCACGAGCCCACCGGGGCAACGGTTCGATGTTCTCGTCGCCCAACGCCGCGCGTCGGACGGCTGGCGCGGCTCGGACTGCTCGACCGAGGTGGTCGAGCAGCCCCGGCGCGGTGCGGTTCAGACCAGGGAGGCGTCCAGCGTGATGTTCTCGACGGCCGCGAGGGCCTTGGACACCGGGCAGTTCGCCTTGGCGCCCTCAGCGGCCTCGGTGAAGGCCTCCTGGGTGAGCCCGGGAACGTTGGCGCGCACGGTCAGGTGGATGCCGGTGATGCCGACGCCCGCCTGGAACTTCACCTCGGCCTTGGTGTCGATCGAGGTGGGCGGCGTGCCCGCGCCGGTGAGGCCGTGCGAGAGCGCCATCGAGTAGCAAGCGGAGTGCGCCGCGGCGATGAGCTCCTCGGGGCTGGTCTTGCCGCCCGCCTCCTCGGCGCGCGCCTTCCAGTCGATCTCGAAGCTGCCGCTCTTGGACGTGTCGAGGCTGACGTTTCCCTTGCCCTCGACGAGGGAGCCTTCCCAGTGCGCGTTTGCCGTCTGAGTGATGGCCATGATCTCCAGGTCCTTGTCGAACGGTGCTCGATCAGGTTGATCCGAGCGGACACGACCACCCTTTCACGGCTGCGCTCGGAGATCACCTCGAGAAGCCGGGAAAGGGCGGGACAACACAGGAATGAAATAAGGCCGGTGTCTTGGGGACACCGGCCTTCGGCTCACGCAGGGGTGGGGGGTCGTCCCCCCAGAACCACGGCGAAACGAAAAGGCTCATGCTCTCCATGAGCATGAGCCTTCCCGAGTGGAGCGGATGACGAGACTCGAACTCGCGACCCTCACCTTGGCAAGGTGATGCGCTACCAACTGCGCTACATCCGCACTGCCTTACGGGGAAGAACTATACAACACGCCTCAGACGGCGTCTTGCGAGGGGGGTGCCAAACCGGCCAGCAGTTGATCTACCTCGGACAACTGCTCCTTGGGCCAGCGCCACTCCCACAGCGCGCGGACCTTCGCCAGCACGTCCACCGGCAGCCACGCCGCCACCTCCTCGCGGAGGTCCCAGTCGTCGAACACGTGCTCGTAGAAGCTGATCAGCGCCGCGTTCTCCAGGAACTGCTCCGGCTGGTGGAAGCACCAGTGCGCGAAGCCGTACGCGCGGCGCAGCACGTCGTCGTCCTGCTCGCGGTGCGCTTCCATCGCCAGTTGGGACAGCTCGGAGAAGAAGACGTGGCAGGACCACTCCTCGGTCTCGGCGACAGCACGAAGTTCGGGCACGAGGGATGAAGCACGTTCCCGCCAGTCCACCACGGACGTGACGATAGTCGCTCGATCTTCTTCGGCCGACCGTCCGACGCCCACCTGTGACCGTCTCGTCACCGATCGCGTTGCGCTGATCAGCCCACTACTAATGGATGGTCTTGTGTATCGACCTGTTGTCGGCGAGGGGCAGGTCTGGCCCCTTGTGGCATGTTGAAGCGCGTGATGGTCGACGAGAACGAGGTCGACCGGGACCTGCTCGCCAGAGTGCGCGAGGGAGATGACTCGGCCTACGGCGAACTGTTCTCCCGGCATGCGGACGCGGTCCGGCGTTTCTCCCTCAGGCACGTCCGCGAGGCGGCCGAGGCGGACGACCTCACGGCCGAGGCGTTCTTCCGCATGCTCCAGGCGATCCGCCGGGGCAGCGGCCCCACCGACCACGTCCGCACCTACCTGCTGACCGTCGCCCGCCGCGTCGCGTGGGAGTGGAGCGGCCGCCGCCGGGACGTGCCGGTGGAGGACGAGGAGCTCAGCCGCCGCGTCGAGCCCGTCGCGGACAACGCGAACCGCCGGGTCGAGCACAACCTCATCACCAGGGCCTTCTCCAGCCTGCCCGAGCGGTGGCGGGTCGTGCTGTGGCGCGTCGAGGTGGAGGGCGAGCGCCCCGCCTCCGTGGCACCGCACTTCGGTCTCTCTCCGAACGCCATGTCCGCGTTGGCCCGCCGTGCGCGCGAGGGTCTGCGTGCGGCGTACCTCCAGGCGCACCTGGCTGCGGACGACGGGCGTTCGTCGTGCGCGGCGATCCGGTCGAAGCTCGGCACCTACACCGCCGGCGGGGTCCAGGGCGTCGAGGAACGCCGGATCCGCGCCCACCTCGACACCTGTTCGTCCTGCTCGCAGCTCCACGCCGAGCTGAACGAGGTGTGCGCGGCGTTGCGCGCCAACGCGGCGTTCCTGGTCGTGCCGTCCACGCTGGGCTTGGCGTTCGTCGGGAAGGTGCTGTTCACCAAGGCGAAGATGGCCGTCGCCGCGGCGAGCGTGGCGACCGTCGGCCTGTTCGGGACGATGGCCTCGGTGTTCACCGGCGAGCCCGGCTTCGCGGTGCTGCAGCCGGACCAGAACCCGGTGATCGCCCTGAGCAGCTCGGGCACCTCCAGCTCGGAGCACAGCCAGGAGCTCGTGGTCGCGCCGCCGCCACCCGCGCAGCAGCAGCAGCAGCAGCAGGAGCAGCCGCGCCAGAACGTGGTCAACCCCGCGGGGCAGCGGAAGGAGACCACGCACCGGACGTCGTCGTCCACGCCGACGACGGACGTGCGGCGGGAGCCGCCGGTCGAGCGGGCGGAGCCGGTCGAGGATCCGGTCGTCACCTCCGAGGTGGTCACGTCGGCGCCTGCGCCGTCACGGGACATCAACTCGATGAACACGCCGTCCGCGAAGACCGAGGTGCCTTCGGTGACGTCCGACCCGTGCTCGACGCCGCGGACCACGGTCACGACGGCCACGCTCTACCCGACCAAGCCCGTTCAGAACTGACGGTGACGATCAAGTACGGCCGAGTTCACCCACAAGGCTCGGCTCGCGCCAGGTACGGTTTGACCAAGACCGACCGAGCGTGGGAGACGGGTACATGACGCGGCTGGTGCGCGGTGCGGACGGGCGGATGTGGACGGTCCACAGCCGGATCGAGTGGCGCAACCCGGTGGAGTCCGACGACTTCGAGCACGACGTCAGCGGTGGCGCTCTGCCCGGCATCATGATGGCCGGGATGCTCGTCGTCATGGCGGTCGTGCTGATCGCCTGGACGCCGGAGCAGGTCGTCGTGCCCGCGTGGCTGATCCTCGCGCTGATCTTCCTGTTCCTGTTCTTCCCGGTCCGCTGGGCGCTGCGCCGGCCGCACACGCTGGTGGCGGAGAGCAAGGCGACCGCCGACGAGCTGCCGCCCGAGCGGTGGATCGGCTCGGTCAGGGGCCCGCTCGCGGTGCGCCAGGAGGCCAGCAGGGTCGCTCGCACGATCGAGATGCACTCGCTGCCCGACGTCGAAGGCCCGCTGCAGCCCGTCGACTGAGGCACACTGGACCGGTGCCCGAGCTACCCGAGGTAGAAGCACTGGTCCACCACCTGCGTGAGCACGCGGTGGGCCGCACGGTGCACCGCGTCGACGTGGCGTCACTGCAGGTGCTCAAGACGTTCGACCCACCGTGGACCGCGCTGCACGGCCAGGAGGTCGTGGCCGCGCGGCGGCACGGCAAGCACATCGACGTGGAGGTCGCGGACGGCCTGCACCTGGTCGTCCACCTCGCGCGCGCCGGGTGGCTGCGCTGGGCGGACACCATGGCCGCGGCGCCGCCCAAGCAGGGCCGCGGTCCGCTGGCGCTGCGCGTGCACCTCGGCCCGCCCGGTCAGGGGCCGGGTTTCGACCTGACCGAGGCCGGCACGAAGAAGGGGCTCGCGGCGTGGATCGTGCGCGACCCGCGGACGATCGAGAGCATCGCCCGGCTCGGTCCCGACGCGGTGGGGATCACCCGCACGCAGCTCGAGGACCTGCTGGCCAACCGGACCGAGCGGCTCAAGACGGCGCTCACGGACCAGAGCCTCATCGCGGGCATCGGCAACGCGTACTCCGACGAGATCATGCACCTGGCCCGGCTCTCGCCCTACGCCACGACGGGCAAGCTGGACGACGAACAGCTCGACCGGCTGCACGAAGCGATGCTCACCACGCTGACGGACGCGGTGGCGCGGTCGGTGGGGCAGGACGCGGCCCGGCTCAAGGGTGAGAAGCGGTCCGGGCTGCGGGTGCACGCGCGCACCGGGCTGCCCTGTCCCGTCTGCGGTGACACCGTGCGCGAGGTGTCGTTCGCGGACAAGGCGTTCCAGTACTGCCCGAAGTGCCAGACCGGCGGCAAGCCGCTGGCCGACCGCCGGTTGTCGCGCCTGCTCAAGTGACGATCAGGACCTCCAGGGTCCGCGGGCCGTGCACGCCCTCCACCCGGTTCAGCTCGATGTCGCTCGTCGCGGACGGACCGCTGATGAACGTCAACGGCCGCGTGGGCTCCAGTCGCTGCAACGCTTCCGGCACCGACCCCGCGATCTGGTCGGCCCGCACGACGCACACGTGGTAGTCCGGGAGCAGGGTGAGCGCACGGCGTCCCTGCGCCTCGCCACCGTCGAGCACGATCGTGCCGGTGTCCGCGATCGCCACCGCGCACCCGGTCAGCACGCCGTCGGCCCGGTCGAGCTCCTCGGTGGTGAGCGGTTCGCGCAGCCACGTGACCCCGCCGACCAGCCACTCCCGCGGAACGCCCGCCGGGGCCACGATCCGCTTGCCCGCCAACGCCTTCAGCGCCTCCGGCACGTCCGGCACGGTGCGCACGACCGCGCGGTAGTCGGCGACCCGTTCCGCGAACAGCTCGACGCCGCCGGGGCCCTCCCGGTGGTAACCGCGAACCACCGGGGCGGCCCGCGGCACCCGCGCCGCCCTGATCCGCCGCAGGATCTCTTCCCTGGCACTAGCCACGATTCTTCCTCCACCAGGCGCGGAACGACTCGGCCGGCGGCGCGGGCACGTCACGTGAGGACGTCCACCTCGACCCGGGCCACGGCAACGACGTGATCCGGCCGTCCCTGGCCAGGAACCGGGCCAGGGAACCGGCTTTCTGGGCCTTCTCGTACCGCGACGACTCCCGGAACACCCACGCGGCGGCGGCCATCGCGACGGACTCCGCCGTGCGTCCCTTGGCTTCGACGACCTCGGCGCGCAGGTGCGTGAGGACCGACGGGATGTCGATCCGCACCGGGCAGACCTCGAAGCACGCGCCGCACAGCGAGGAGGCGTAGGGGAGTGAGGCGGCCTGCGGGTCCGTCAGGTCCCCGACGAGCTGAGGGGTCAGGATCGCGCCGATCGGGCCGGGGTAGACCGAGCCGTACGACTGACCGCCGGTGCGTTCGTAGACCGGGCAGACGTTGAGGCACGCCGAGCAGCGGATGCACCGGAGCGCCTGGCGTCCGACGGAGTCTGTGAGCGTGGCGGTGCGGCCGTTGTCGATGAGCACGAGGTGGAACTTCTGCGGGCCGTCGCCGGGCGTCACGCCGGTCCACACGCTCGTGTACGGGTTCATCCGCTCCGCGGTGGAGGAGCGCGGCAGGAGCTGGAGGAACACCTCGAGGTCCTGCCACGACGGCACGAGCTTCTCGATGCCCATGACGGTGATCAGGGTCTCCGGCAGGGTCAGGCACATCCGGCCGTTGCCCTCGGACTCCAGCACGACGATCGACCCGGTGTCGGCGACGGCGAAGTTCGCCCCCGAGATCGCGACCTTCGTCGTGAGGAACTTCCGCCGCAGGTAGGTCCGGGCCGCCTCGGCGAGGTCCGCCGGTTCGTCGGAGACCTCGACGCCCATGCGGCGCTGGAAGATCTCGCGGATCTCCGAGCGGTTGCGGTGGATGGCGGGCACCAGGATGTGCGACGGCCGGTCGTCGCCGAGCTGCACGATGAGCTCGGCGAGGTCGGTCTCGACCGCCTGCACGCCACCGGCTTCGAGGGCTTCGTTGAGCCCGATCTCGGCCGTGGCCATCGACTTGACCTTGACGACCTCCCGCGCGTTCTCGGCCCGGCAGAGGTCGAGCACGATCCGGTTGGCCTCTTCTGCGTCACGGGCCCAGTGGACGACGCCGCCGCGGGCCGTGACGGACTCCTCGAGCTGGACGAGGAGCGTGTCCAGGCGGGCCAGGACGTCGTCCTTGATCTGCTCGCCGGCGACGCGCAGCATCTCCCAGTCGGTCATCTCGGCGACGGCCGCGGCCCGCCTCGCCCGGATGGTCCCGGTGGCCTTGCGCAGGTTCTGCCGTAGCTGCGTGTCGGCGAGCGCCGTGTGCGCGGCCTTGGGGAACGTGGGGCTGCCGAGCCACGTCACGGGGTTGCGCGCCACGGGTCCTCCTCCGTCGAAGCCAGGATCTCCGCCAGGTGCACCGGCCGCACGCCCGCCCGCAGCCGGGAGAGACCACCGCCGATGTGCATGAGGCAGGAGTTGTCGCCGGCGCACAGCACCTCGGCGCCGGTGTCCAGCACGCACCGCATCTTGTCCGCGAGCATCGCCGTGGACGTCTCGGCGTTCTTCACCGCGAACGTGCCGCCGAAGCCGCAGCACTGCGCCGAGCCGGGCAGCTCCACCAGTTCGAGCGCCTTGACCGACCTGAGCAGCGCCAGCGGCTTGTCGCCGACCCCCAGCATGCGCAACGAGTGGCACGTGGGGTGGTAGGTGACGCGGTGGGGGAACCACGCGCCCACGTCCGTGACGCCGAGCACGTCGACGAGGAACTCCGCGAGCTCGAACGTGCGCGGCGGCGACTCGCCCAGGGTGGGGTGGACCTCCCTGACCATCCCCGCGCACGACCCGGACGGCACGACCACGTGGTCATAACCCCCGAAGACCTCGGTGTACTTGCGCGCCAACGGCTTCGAGTGCTCCCGGTAGCCGGTGTTGAAGTGCATCTGCCCGCAGCACGTCTGGTCGAGCGGGAACTCCACCGAACAGCCGAGCCGCTCCAGCAGGCGCACCACGGCACGTGCCGTCTCCGGGAAGAACGTGTCGGTCAGGCAGGTTGCGAACAGCGCCACTTTCACCCGCACACCCTCCCCCCAAATTCATCGGATGTCTACTGGGCCGGTGGACCGTACGGGCGTACGCGAGGCGTGCCTCTTGCTATAGGGGTGCCCCACGGCACAGCATGTGCCTTGTGGGCGACCTGTTGACCGAGCGCGCGGTGCTCGGTGTCATCGCGACCCTGGCCGTTCTCGGCCTCTTCGTGATGCTGTGCCGCGCTCGACGAGTCAGCACCTCCGTCGAGGATGCTGTGATGGACATGCTCGACCGCATGTCCAAGGCGTCGAGCGACCTGCGAGCGGGCCTGACCCAGGAGGCCGCCGACAAGGCCACCCCGCACCTGCGCGAGATGCTCAGGTGCGTCGCGGTCGCCATCACCGACGAAGAGGGCACCGTCCTGTCGTGGGACGGCGGCGCGAACGACCACTACGAGTACCTCCGCGACACGGTGGCCCGTGCCATCAACAACTGCCACAAGGAACACGTCGACCACCGCAAGCTCGGCTGCGAGCTGCAGGGGCCGTGCTCCCTGCACAGCGTTGTGGTGGTCCCCCTGGTCGTCGAGGGCGACGTGGCCGGCACGTTGATCGTGGTGTCCGGCGTCGCCTCCAAGCGCCAGATCCGCATGGCCGAGGAGACGGCCCGCTTCGTCTCGACCCAGCTCGAGCTGGAGGTCGTGCAGAAGCAGCGGCAGGCCCTCGCCCAGGCCGAGGTGAAGGCGCTGCGGGCGCAGATCTCGCCGCACTTCGTCTACAACGCCCTGAACACCATCTCGTCGCTGATCCGCACCGACCCGTCGCACGCCCGCGAGCTGCTGCAGGAGTTCGCGGAGTTCACGCGCTACTCGTTCCGCACCGACGGCCTGTTCACGACGCTCGCCGACGAGCTCACCAACATCCACCGCTACCTGACCATCGAGCAGGCCCGCTACGGCTCCCGGCTCAACGTCCGGCTGCGGATCGCCCCCGAGGTCCTGCAGGTCGTGCTGCCGTTCCTGGTGCTGCAGCCGCTGGTGGAGAACGCGGTCCGGCACGGCCTCGCCAAGAAGCCCGGCGGCGGCATGCTGACCATCACCGCCGAGGACAACGGCAGCGAGGCCCTGATCAGCGTCGAGGACGACGGCGTCGGCATGGACCCCGACCGGCTCGACGACATCAAGGACGCGCACCAGACCGGCGCGCACGTCGGCATCGGCAACATCAACGACCGCATGCGGACCGTGTTCGGCGCCGAGTACGCGCTCGTGGTCGAGACGGCGCCGAACGCCGGGACCAAGGTGATCCTGAAGGTGCCGAAGTTCGCCAGGAACGTGCTGCCGAACCTCAACATCGGGACTCAGCTCACCGACGAGCCGATCACCGGCGAGCAGCCCGTGGTGCGCGCCTGACCTGCGGTGATCATCCCGCTCGGTCCGCCGGCAACTTGCATGCGCAACCATGCTCAACCCGGAAGCTCAACCTGCCGATTGTGGTGTTGACCAATGAACAGCCGGTCGTTGAGCGAACAGTGGCCGGCCGCGAGTTAAGGGCAACGTCAATTGCAGGAACAACAAGCACCCGAACGCGTCCGCGTCTGCATCAAGTGCACCGCGAAGGGCCTCTCCGGCTGCAAGTGCTGAGAGCCGTCAGCGTGCCGCGACCGCCAGGGTCGTGATCAGCACGACCGCGCACACGCCCCAGCTCACCCACATCCAGTAGATGTGCATGGGTGTCGGGCCGGCGGCGTTCTGCCTGCCCCGGTCGTCCCACCACTCGACGTAGCGTTCGAGCCAGCGGATCGGGTTGAACGTCACCCTTCGGACAATACGTGTTCAAAGTCACGCGGGAGCAACCTCGCGCGTTCCTGTTCCCGCGTGACCGCGAAACGCACGTACTGTCGGGTACATGAGCGTCACGGACAAGATCGCGGCCCGGCTGCCGAGGGTCATGGACCGGGGTGAGCGGCCGCCGGTCGTCGCCGCGGTGCGGTTGCACGGGGTCATCACCCCGCAGTCCTCGCCGGTCGCGCGCAACACGATCAACCTGCAGAACGTCGAATCGGCCATCAACCGCGCGTTCGACAACGAGCGGCTGATCGCCGTGGCCCTGCTCATCAACTCGCCCGGCGGAGCGCCGACGCAGAGCGCGCTCATCGCCGAGCGGATCCGCGAGCTCGCCACGAAGAAGCACGTGCCGGTGCTCGCGTTCTGCGAGGACGTGGCGGCCTCCGGCGGGTACTGGCTGGCGTGCGCGGGTGACGAGATCTACGCGCACGGCACCTCTCTCGTGGGCTCCATCGGGGTGGTCAGCGCCGGGTTCGGGCTCAACGGCCTGCTGGACAAGGCCGGGGTCGAGCGGCGCGTCTACACCGCGGGTGAGAACAAGGTGCGGCTCGACCCGTTCCAGGCCGAGAAGCCCGAGGACGTCGAGTGGCTCAAGGGGCTGCACGCCGACCTGCACGAGCAGTTCAAGGCGTGGGTCACCGAACGCCGCGGCGCCAAGCTCGCCACCGGCGAGGACCTCTTCAGCGGTGAGGTCTGGACCGGCGCGAAGGCCCAGCAGCTCGGTCTCGTCGACGGCATCGGGACGATCCGCAGCGTCATCGCCAAGCGGTTCCCCAACGCCGAGCTGACCATCGCCGAGCCGCGCAAGCCGCTGCTGGCCAAGCTCGGCCTGGCCGGAGCTTCCACCCGATCGGGCGATCTCGTGGCGCAGGTGCTCGCGAGCGTCGAGGAACGTGCGCGCTGGTCCCGATTCGGGCTGTGAGCATCAGTTCGGTTTCACCGGGCGTGTCGAGCCGGCCCCCGGCGTAGACACGACCGCACATTGGTGGGCAAGATGCCCGACACAGTGAGTACCCCAGAAAGAATGCTGCCCGACAACGCCGGTCTCCTCGTCCTCGCAGTCGATGACGAGGCTCCCGGCCTGAGCGAGATCAAGTTCCTGCTCGAGAGCAGTCCTCACATCCGGCGCGTCCTCACCGCCTTCGACGCCGCCGAGGCCCTGCGCATCCTGAGGGGTGACTACGAGCAGGAGGTCATGGCGAGGACCAAGGCCGGCCTGCCGCCGGTCGACGCGGTCTTCGCGGACATCAACATGCCCGGCCTGTCCGGCATGGACCTCGCACGGGTGCTCAGCGCCTTCCGCTACCCGCCCGCGCTCGTCTTCGTGACCGGCGTCGAGGAGCGCGACGCGCTCGTCACGGCGTTCGACGTCGGTGCGCTCGACTTCATCAACAAGCCGATCAACGAGGAGCGCGTCCTCAAGGCGATCTCGCGGGTCGCGGACCGCGTCGGCCGCACGGCGGCGCCGCAGACGTCGTCGGCGTCGCTGTCCCAGAACGCGGCGGAGCCGAGCGACGACGAGGTCATCCCCGTCGAGCTGGGCGGCACGATCAAGCTCGTGCCGCGCGCGTCCGTGCGGTACGTCGAGGCGCAGGGCGACTACGCCCGCCTGCACACCCAGGACGGCAGCCACCTCGTGCGCATCCCGCTCGCCCAGCTCGAGGAGCGGTGGGCCAACGCGGGGTTCGTGCGCATCCACCGGTCGTACCTCGTCGCGCTGCCGTTGGTGAGCGAGCTGCGCATGACGGCGAACGGCTACGCGGTCGTCATCGGCACCGGAGAGGGCGCCAAGGAACTCCCGGTGAGCCGCCGACACACCAAGGAGCTCAAGGAACGGATCGTGCGACCGCCGAAGAGCGGCTGGTGAGCAGGCACGACGCGGGAAAGCCCGAGCCGCCGGCCCGCGAGGCGTGGCTCGGTGAGCAGGCCCGCAAGCCGCGCAGGCGCAGGGTCGTGCTCGCGGACTCGACGAAGTCGCGCGGCAAGGCGTTGCGCACGATCATCGAGCTGGAGGAGCAGACCAGCGTCGGCGAGAAGCTGGTCCGCGACCTCATCAAGCAGCAGCTCAAGTCCGCGTTCGGCCTCGCGTTCGCCGTGCTGATCGGCATGTGCCTGCTGCCGATCACCTTCTACCTGGCCCCGCAGGTCGGGGACCTGGAGGTCCTGGGCATCCCGGTACCGTGGCTCGTGCTCGGTGTCGCGCCCTTCCCGATCCTCTACGGCGTCGGGTGGGTGTTCCGCAGACAGGCCGAACGGCACGAGCGCGACTTCGTGAACATGGTCGACCGCTGACGTGAACGCCACCATCTACAGCCTCAGCGCCATCGTCGCCGTTGCGGCCGTGACGTTCCTGCTCGGGTACGTCGGGTCGCGCAAGGCGAACACCACCCCGGACTTCCTGGTGGCCCGCCGGGCGATCCCCGCCACCCGCAACGCCGCCGCGATCTCCGGCGAGTACCTGTCCGCGGCGTCGTTCCTGGGCGTGGCCGGTCTCGTGCTCAAGGACGGCGTCGACGCGCTGTGGTACCCGGTCGGCTTCACCGCCGGATACCTCGCGCTGCTGCTGTTCGTGGCCGCGCCGCTGCGGAGGTCGGGCGCCTACACGTTGCCGGACTTCGCCGAGGCCCGGCTGGGGTCGGTGAACGTGCGGCACTTCAGCACGTTCTTCGTCGTGTGCATCGGCGTGCTGTACCTGGTGCCGCAGCTGCAGTCCGCGGGCCTGACGCTGACCACGATCACCGGCCTGCCCGCGTGGTTCGGCGGCCTGGTCGTGACGGCGATCGTGGTGGTCAACGTGCTGGGCGGCGGCATGCGCGCGATCACGCTGGTGCAGGCGTTCCAGTACTGGGGCAAGCTCTTCGCCATCGCGGCGCCGACGTTCGTGCTGTTCGTCGTGTTCCTCGCCTCGCCCAGCCGCGGCACGCAGCCGATCAGCGACGACGGCGCGGTCAGGTTCCCGCACGCCGAGACGGTCACGGTCGCCGAGCAGGTCGTCAAGGTCCGCGTCGACGAGCCGCTGACGTTGACGGTGCGCGGCCAGGTCGACGGCAGGACCGCGGACGGGCCGGTGTTCTGGGGCCGCGGCGTCTACGAGCTGACCCCCGGCACGACGATGGAGTTCGCCGCGGGCAGCCCGGTGCCGGTGGTCGAGGGCTCGCCGACGACGAACTACGACTGGACGCGGCCGCAGACCGGCGGCGTCTCCGAGCTGGTCAGGACGTACTCGCTGATCTTCGCGACGTTCCTCGGCACGATGGGCCTGCCGCACGTCCTGGTCCGCTTCTACACCAACCCGGACGGCAAGGCGGCCCGTCGCACGGCGCTGCACGTGCTCTACCTGCTCGGCCTGTTCTACATCTTCCCGACGGTGCTGGGCGTGCTGGCGCGGCTCTTCCTGCCGCAGCTGCTGGTGAACGGCAAGACGGACGCGGCGGTGCTGATGCTGCCGGAGACGATGGTGCCCAACCTGGGCGGTCAGATCCTCGGCGCGATCGTCGCCGCCGGCGCGTTCGCGGCGTTCCTGTCGACCTCGTCGGGACTCGTGGTGTCGGTCGCCGGGGTGGTCTCGACGGACATCATGCCGGGCAAGGTCCGCGACTTCCGGTGGGCGACCGTGTTCACCGGTCTCGTCGCGATCGGGCTCGCGCTGCTGCTGCCGCGCTCCGACGCGTCGCTGACGGTGGCGATGTCGTTCGCGCTGGCCGCGTCGACGTTCTGCCCGCTGCTGGTGCTCGGCATCTGGTGGCGCGGGCTCACCTGGGTGGGCGCGGTGTGCGGGCTCGTGGTCGGCGGCGGTCTGGTGATCGGCGCTCAGGTCGTGAGCGTCGTCAGCTCCTACACCGGCCGCTGGGCGCCCGCGTTCATCACCCAGCCCGCGCTGATCACGGTGCCGCTCGCGTTCATGACGATGATCGTCGTCAGCAAGGCGACCCGCAGGCGCGCGCCCGCGGACGTCAGCCAGATCATGCTGCGGCTGCACGCGCCGGACCCGCTGGGCTTCATCCGCGACCGCGACGTCGCCCGCTTCGGGACGCCGGAGGAGAAGGCCCGGCTGACCGACGACAAGCACAGGGGAGCTGGGCGGACACGGTAGGTAGTCGCTGTTTCGAATGGGTGAAATTAGGCCACTCGAATCGGTGAACGGTGCTTGCCGTCACGCAGAGTGCTATTCGTCTACGCATACTGACCGTTCGTCGCATCACCCGACTGCTGGGCGCAACGCCTCGAACAGAGCCTTACCTGAGTGACTCAAGTCTCCATACGGTTCGTGACCAAGAACGGACCGCACCTGGAGGCATTACGTGCACGTCACGTTGCTGACACCCACGACCAGTACCGCGAGGAGGGGACTGTGAGCACTGTCGAACACACCCCGAGCGAATCAGAGCCCGATGCGCAGAAGTGGGTCGAAGTACAAGCAAGCGACGACTTCGCGCAGCTGAAGAGCCGTCTGCGCAAGTTCGTCTTCCCCGTCTCCGGCCTGTTCCTGGCGTGGTACCTGCTGTACGTGCTGCTCGCGGACTACGCGCACGGCTTCATGTCCACGAAGGTGATCGGCAACATCAACGTCGGGCTCATCTTCGGCCTGCTGCAGTTCGTGTCGACCTTCGTCATCACGACGCTGTACGTGCGGCACGCCAACAAGAACCTCGACCCGCTGGCGGAGAAGCTCCGCAACGAGATCGAGGGAGGCGGCAAGTGAACGAGTCCAGCCCGATCCTCAACATCAGCATCTTCGGCGTCTTCGTCCTGGTCACGCTGTTCGTGGTCATCCGGGCGAGCCGCAACACGAAGACCGCCGCGGACTACCTCGCCGCCGGCCGCGCGTTCACCGGCCCGCAGAACGGCATCGCGATCGCCGGTGACTACCTCTCCGCGGCGTCGTTCCTCGGCATCGCGGGCGCCATCGCGCTCAACGGCTACGACGGCTTCCTGTACTCCATCGGCTTCCTGGTGGCGTGGCTCATCGCGTTGCTGCTGGTCGCGGAGCTGCTGCGCAACACGGGCAAGTACACGATGGGCGACGTGCTGAGCTTCCGGATGCGCCAGCGCCCGGTCCGCGCGGCCGCCGCCACCTCGACGATGGCCGTCTCGTTCTTCTACCTGCTGGCCCAGATGGCCGGTGCCGGTGGTCTCGTCGCCCTGCTGCTCGGCATCACGGGCGCGGGGGGCCAGGCGCTGGTCATCGCCGTGGTCGGCGCCCTGATGATCGCCTACGTCCTCATCGGCGGCATGAAGGGCACCACCTGGGTGCAGATCATCAAGGCCGTCCTGCTGATCGCCGGCGCGGGCATCATGACCGTCTGGGTGCTCGGCAAGTACGGCTTCAACCTCTCCTCCGTGCTCGGTGCCGCGGTCGACGCCGCGCCGAAGGCGGGCGAGAAGCTCCTCGGCCCCGGCCTGCAGTACGGCAAGACCGGCACCAGCAAGCTCGACTTCCTCTCGCTGGCGCTGGCCCTGGTGCTCGGCACCGCGGGTCTGCCGCACATCCTGATGCGCTTCTACACCGTGCCCACGGCGAAGGAAGCCCGTCGCTCGGTGGTGTGGGCGATCTGGCTGATCGGCATCTTCTACCTGTTCACCCTGGTCCTGGGCTACGGCGCCGGTGCGCTCGTCGGTCCGGACAGGATCAACGCGGCACCCGGCAAGGCCAACTCGGCCGCCCCGCTGCTCGCGCTGGAGCTGGGTGGCCCGATCCTGCTCGGCCTGATCGCGGCGGTCGCGTTCGCGACGATCCTCGCGGTGGTCGCCGGTCTGACCATCACGGCGTCGGCGTCGTTCGCGCACGACATCTACGCCAACATCATCAAGAAGGGCCAGGCGGAGGACAAGGACTCCGAGGTCAAGGTCGCCCGCATCACCGCGATCGTGATCGGTCTCGTGTCCATCGGCGGCGGCATCATCGCCAACGGCCAGAACATCGCGTTCCTCGTGGCGCTGGCCTTCGCGGTCGCCGCCTCGGCGAACCTGCCGACGATCCTCTACTCGCTGTTCTGGAAGAGGTTCAACACCTCGGGCGCGCTGTGGAGCATCTACGGCGGTCTGGCCGTGACGATCACGCTGATCGTCCTGTCGCCCGCCGTCTCCGGCACGCCGACGTCGATGTTCAAGAACGCCGACTTCGACCTGTTCCCGCTGTCGAACCCCGGCATCGTCTCGATCCCGGTCGCGTTCCTGCTCGGCTACGTCGGCACGATCCTGTCGAAGGACAAGGCCGACCCCGTCAAGCAGGCCGAGATGGAGGTCCGCTCCCTCACCGGTGCGGGCGCCGAGAAGGCCATCGCGCACTAGCGGCAGTTCCGCGAACGGGCCGTCCCTCTCCGGGGGCGGCCCGTTTTCCGTGCGTGCAACCCTGCCGGTGCTGACCGCGTAGTGAACGCGGACGCAGCACAAACTTGGGGGACCGGAGTGCGACGGGACGAGGAGTTCTCGGAGTTCTTCACGAGCAGGTTCGACTGGGCCCGCCGCGCGGCGTACGCGCTGTGCGGGGACTGGTCGGAAGCCGAAGAGCTCGCGCAGAACGCATTCGTGAAGGCGTACGCGAAGTGGCCGGTCATCCGGCGCGAAACAGCGGAGGCGTACGTCAGGACCATCGTGACGCGCCTGTTCCTCGACGGCAGGCGTCGTGGCCGCGAACGCGAACGCCCGTTCGCCGACCTGCCCGAACGCGGCGTCGGCGGCGGCTTCTCCGACCCCGACGCCCGGCTGAACGCGGCGCTGCTGCAGGTGCCGCCGAAGCAGCGGGCAGCGCTCGTGCTGCGGTTCGTGCACGACCTGTCCATCGAGCAGACGGCGGCTGAGCTGGGCTGTTCGATCGGCAACGTCAAAAGTCAGACGGCCAGGGGCTTGGCTGCGCTCCGCGAGGCGTACGGCGAGCCGATGAACTCGGAGTGTGCTCGATGAACCTCGAAGAAGAGCTGCGCGGAGCTCTCGACGTCTCCGCACCCCCTCCCACGACGACGCTGGACGTCGTCCTCAAGCGCGGCCGGCGGCGGGTGCTCGCCCAGCGCGCGGGGGCGGTGCTCGGCGTGGTCGCCGTGGTGGCGGGCATCGGCATCGGTGCCACCACGCTGAACCACGCCGCACCGGACCCCACGCCGGCGGACCGGCCGGACTACGGACCTGCCACGGTGGAGCACACCGCGGAGCACACCGCGGCCTGGCCCAGGGTCGCCACCGCGCCGCGGATCCCGTACGAGACGTGGTCGCCCGCCGCGAGCGCTCCGCCGCCTCCCGGCCGGGCCGCGGTCGACATCCCCCTCTGCCTCATCAAGCCGACGGATCGACCGGCCAAGACGGACGTGGGCGCGGTGGCGTTCAACCCCGAGGCCGTCGACAAGTGGCTCGAGGACGCGCGCAAGGTGCTGCCGGAGGTCACCGTCGGTGCCGCCACGCCCAACGCGACGAGCACCAGCTACGAGGCCGACGTGTCCGACTCCCGGGGGACCGGCAGCATCAGGATCACCGTCGGCAGGTTCACCGGCACCCCGCTGGCGGCCGCGAACGACGCGCTGTGGGAGACCGGTGACTGCGAGCCCGCCCGGCGGCTCGAGTCGGACGGCTCGATCGCGCAGCTGCACGGCGTCCGGCCGTACGAGCCCTTCCAGTCGCTGGTGCAGGTGCTGAGGGTCTACCGCGTGGACACCTCGCTGATCCAGGTCGAACTGCGCAACTTCGGCAGCCCGGACTACCTCGCCGACGACCCGCAGAACCCCGGTGCGTCGCGGCGCACCGGTGCCGGTCGTCCGACGCTGCCGTTGTCCGAAGAGCAGTTCTCGAGGCTCGGTCCCGTCTTCGCGGAGTAGGGACCGGGGGGTGCCGTGCCGGAGGTTCACGTCCGTGCAACCTCCGGCATGGCACCATCTACGGCGTGACTGTTCCAAGCGTGGAGATCGCTGAAGTCCCCGCCGTGCTGCCGGAAGGCGCCGTCCTGCTGGACGTGCGCGAGCAGGACGAGTGGGACGCGGGCCATGCGCCCGGCGCGCTGCACATCCCGATGAGTGAGATCGCCGCCCGGCTCGAGGAGGTGCCGAACGACGTGCAGCTCTACGTCGTCTGCCGCGCCGGTGGCCGTTCCGCCCGAGTGACCCAGTACCTCAACCAGAACGGCTGGGAAGCCGTCAACGTCGAGGGCGGCATGCAGCACTGGGAGGCCGCCGGCCGTCCGCTCGAGGGCGGCGCGGACGGCATGGCCCCCGAGGTCATCTGACCGTGCAGCCGCTGCAGCCGATGCGCGTGGACTGGGTGGCGACTCCGCCACCCGGTGCCCACCCGCAGCCGCGGTCCCGCCCGCAGCGGCTGTCCTACGGCGGCCCGCCGCGCTACCCGGCTCCGCCGCGCTGGGGCTTCCCGCTGCTGGCGTGGCGCTGGCCGACGGCGGTGCCCGGCGCCGTGGGGCGGGCCGACTCGGTCGACGGCGTGCGCCGCCTGGGCCGCACGGCGCAGAACTCGCTGTGGCTGCTCGGCTTCGTCGCGGTCTGGGGCGCGTTGTCCGAGGTCTGGCGGTACGTCCTGGTCGCGATGAGCCGCTTCGGCGCCCTGTCGGCCGGCGTGGTCAGCGCGTCCGACGCGATGGTGGTGTCGTCGTCGGCCATCATGGTCACCGGCTGCGTGCTGTCGCTGGTGCTGACGTTGCTGTGGGTGCGCCGGGCGCGCAACGTGGCCGCGACGCTGGCGGGCTACGGCCCGTCCCGCTCGGACACGGCCGCGGTCGCCGGTCTGCTCGTGCCCGGTCTCAACCTCGTCGTGCCCGGCTCGGTGCTCGCCGAGCTCGAACACGCGGTGGCGCGCCGCCCGGCCGGCGAACGCCCCCGGCCGTCGAGGTTGCTGCGCTGGTGGTGGGGCCTGTGGATCGCCTCGGCGCTGATGTTCACGACCTCGGTGCTGTGGTCGTTCCGCGACAGCACCCAGGCCCTGGCCGACGGGGTGCTGCTGCACGCGTTCGCCGACCTGGCGCTGGCCGGGGTCGCGATCACGACCGCGCTGGTGGTCCGGCGGATCACCACCCTGCTGCTGCCGGTGGACGCCGCGTCCGTGCGGCTGATGCGCGTGGTCGAGGTGAAGGACGCTCCCGAACCGCCGCTGCGGCCGATCCGGGCCTCCGGCTCGCCGCGCTGAACCTGTTCAACCGACGTTCGTGCGCCAGGCCCTTTCGGGGGCCGGACGCGGGTGCCAGGTTGAGGGGCATGCGGACACTCATCGGGGCACTGGTGATCGCGATGGCCATCCCAGGCGCCGCCCAGGCCCATCCCCACCCCGGCTTCGACCTCCAGGCGCACCGCGGCGGCATCGGCCTCACGGTCGAGAGCACGCTCAAGGCGTTCGGCAAGGCGCTCGACCTGGGCGTCACGACGCTGGAGCTCGACCTCCAGATCACCAGGGACGGCCGCGAGGTCATCACCCACGACCGCAGGACGAACCCGGCGAAGTGCCTCGACACCACGCCCGCGTTCCCCGGTGACCCCGAGTTCCCCTACGCCGGCAAGTACGTGAAGGACCTGACGTTCGCCCAGGTCCGCACGCTCGACTGCGGCAGCACGCGGTGGTCGCAGTACCCGGAGCAGGAGCTCTCGCCCGGCGCCCGCATGCCCACCCTGGCCGAGCTGTTCGACCTGGTGCGCGAGCGCCGCGCGTGGGGCGTCCGCTTCAACGTCGAGACCAAGGTCGAGGCCGCCGCGCCGCACGAGACCGCGCCGCGCGAGCAGTTCGTGCACCGCGCGGTCAGCGAGATCCGGCGGTCCGGCTTCCTGCCGAACGTGACCGTCCAGTCCTTCGACTGGGGCACGCTCATGCTGCTCAGGCGGGTCGAGCCGCGCATCCCGCTGGTCGCGCTCACCCAGCCGGAGTTCCTGCGCCCCGGCTCGCCGTGGACCGGCGGGCTGAACTTGGACGACTTCGGCGGCAGCGTGGCGAAGGCCGTGAAGTCCTTCGGCGCCAAGGCGTTGTCGCCGGTGCACGGCAACCCGCAGAACGGGAAGGTCGGCGACCCGAACTACGTCCCGTTCACGACGAAGGCACTGGTCCGGGACGCGCACCGGCACGGGCTCAAGGTGGTGCCGTGGACGGTGAACGACCCCGCGACGATGCACAAGCTGATCGACGACGGCGTGGACGGCATCATCACCGACTACCCGGACCGGCTCAGGACCGTGATGCGGGAGCGCGGCTTCAAGCTGCCGAAGCAGTATCCCGCTATCCCGCGCTGAGCTGCAGGGAGTGCAGGCCGCGGATCACGAACTCCGCGCGCCGCTCGGGTTCGGCGGCCAGCACGGCGCCGGGCAGCTTGCGGTGCAACGAGGACAGCGCCGCCTCCACCTCGATGCGGGCCAGCGGCGCGCCCAGGCAGTAGTGGATGCCCATGCCGAAGCCGAGGTGCTGGTTCTTCTCCCGGCCGACGTCGAGGATGTCCGGGTCGGCGAAGACCAGCGGGTCGCGTGCGGCCGCGCCGAGGAGGGCGGCGATCTTCTCGCCGGGCTCGACGACGTGGCCCGCGATCTCGACGCGTTCGGTGGCGGTGCGTTCGAAGAGCTGCAGGGGCGAGTCGAAGCGGATCAGCTCCTCGACGGCCGTGGGCATCAGCGCGGGGGAGAGGCGTTCCCACTGCGAGCGGTGGCGCATCAGGGCGTAGACGCCGTTGCCGATCACGTTGACCGTGGCCTCGTGGCCCGCCATCAGGAGCAGGACCGCGGTGGCGACGAGTTCGTCCTCGGTGAGCTTGGCGCCGTCGGTGTCGGTGACGGCGACCAGGTCGGAGACGAGGTCCGCGCCGGGCGAGACGCGCCGCAGCGCGACCAGTTCGCGCAGGTAGGCGACGAACTCCGCGGCAGCGCGTTCGGCCGCCCGCTGCTGCTCGGCGGGCAGGCCGTACTCGTACATCTTCACGATGGCGTTGGACCACGGCTGGAGCAGGTAGCGGTCCTGGCCGGGCACGCCGAGCAGCTCCGCGATCACCTCGACCGGCAGCGGCGCGGCGACGTGGGCCAGCAGGTCGGCCTGGCCCTGGTCGTGGACCTTCGCGACCAGCTCGTCCACCAGGCGGTCGGCCAGCTCGGCGACCCACGGGCGCAGGCGCTCGACGTGGCCGCGGCCGAACGCGGCGGCGACCAGGCGGCGCAGGCGGGTGTGCGTGGGCGGCTCGTTCTCCAGCAGCGAGTTGCGGTGCAGCAGGTTGAAGGCCGTGAACTGCTCGACCGGCTTCACGTCCGACCAGATTCGCCCGAACGAGCGGTGCCGCAGAACGGTGGAGCAGGCGGCGTGCGAGACGGCGACGGCGACGCCCAGCCGCTCGTGGTGGTGCACCTCACCGGCCTCGCGCAGGGCGGCGAAGGCCGGGTAGGGGTCGGCGATGAACGCGGGATCGCGCTGGTCGAACGTCACAGGGCGGACGGTAAGTCGCGATCGTCGTTTCGTCCACGTTCATTTGATTGATGACTCAAATTGTTGTGCGGGATCTATCTTGTCTGCTCGTGCAACCGCCTTCGATCATCGCGCACCGGGGCGCGTCAACCGACCGACCCGAGCACACCATCGGCGCGTACGAACTCGCCCTCCAGGAGGGCGCCGACGGGCTTGAGTGCGACATCCGTCTATCGCGTGACGGTGAGATCGTGTGTGTGCACGACGGCACGCTCTCCCGTACTTCGAACGGCCGTGGCAGGGTCAGCGCGCTCTCGCTGGAAGAGCTGAGGAAGTTCGACTACGGCACCTGGCACCGCCATGGGCAGGCCGCCGGGCTGCTGGTGCTCGACGAGCTGCTGGACCTGGTCAAGGGCACCGGCGTGCAGCTCTTCGTCGAGACCAAGCACCCGGTCCGCTACCGCAACGAGGTCGAGCGCAAGCTCGTCGAGGCGTTGAAGAGGCACCGGCTGGACGAGCAGATCGTCATGATGTCGTTCTCCGCGGCGGCCGTGAGGGTGTTCCGGAAGATGGCGCCGGACGTCCGCACGGTGCAACTGGTGAGCTGGTACCGAGGCGGCGCCATGCCGTCGTTCGCCCACTGCACCGGACCGAACGTGCGGTTGCTGCGCAACGACCCCGGTTACGTGGAACGGGCGAGGCGGGCGGGGCTTGAGACGTACGTGTGGACGGTGGACAGCCCCGAGGACATCGCGCTGTGCCGTGACCTGGGGGTCCGCTACCTCGCGACGAACGCCCCGGCGAACACCCGCCACCTGCTGGCGGCTAACTTGGCGGCCTGACAAGCCCGAGTCACGAGGAGGGGCCGAGGTGGCCAAGCGGACCGCGGTCAAGGACGCACCCAAGGACGGGATCAACCCGAAGCAGCCCTGCCCGTGCGGCTCCGGCAAGCGCTACAAGGCCTGCCACGGCGCGCCCGGCGGCGCGACCGACGTGATCGTGTCCCGGCCGTTCGAGGGCCTCGCCGCCGAGTGCGAGCTGATCGCGCTGCGCGAGTTCGTGCCGTCGGCGATCGCGAAGCTGCCGGTCAAGGACGGTCGCGAGGTCACGCTCGCCACGGTGCTGCCGATGGCCGCCGCCGGCCTGATCCGCGGCGACGACGTGCCGTTCGTGGGCCTGCAGGTGCAGACGCGCTCCGGTGACATCAGCCGCGACCTCGCGCGGGCGCTGCAGTGGGCGCAGCGGGCGAAGGCCGGTGACGTGCTGGCGGTCGTCGGTCCCGACAACGGCGAGGACCCCGGCCGGCTGCAGGACCTGCTCGACCCCGAGGCCGAGATCGTCCCGGTGCTGCACACCGACTTCATCTGGTGGATGCCGGAGGGCACCGAGCCCACGGGCGAGGTGGCGCTGTCGCTGGAGCGCGCGAACGCGGCGATCCTGCCGACCGAGCGCGTGGACGCGCCCGGAGTGAAGGCCGCGTACTGGGTGGACGCGGGCGACAAGGCGCACCTGCGCTGGGTGCGGCCGGAGCCGGAGGAGAAGCTGCTGCCCGCGATGGCGCGCCTGGCCGCCCGCGGTGAGCTGGACCTGGGTGAGGGCTCGCGCTACGCCGGTTCGTTCCGCGCGCACGGCCTGCTGGTGCCGGTCTGGGACCTCGACCGCGAGATGCACGCGCGCGAGTGGGCCGACCCGGCCGAGGCGCTGGGCAAGCGCCTGCTGGAGGCGCTGGCCTCCGACGAGCCGCTGAGCGACGCCGAGCGGCGCGCCAGGGACGGCCTGCGGGGCCGTCAGATCACCCTGCGGTAGTCCGTCCACAGTGTTGTCCACAACGTTGTCCACAGGAAGTTGTGGATAAGTGCTGCTGCACATCATCTCGACGGCCGGCTGGGCTGCTGCTCAGTCGGCCGGATCCATCACACCCGCCGCGGGTGAGGACTTCGTGCACTGCTCCGACCGGGGCGTCGTGCACGTGACGGCCGGGAGGTTCTTCCACGGCCAGAGCGGGCTGTTGCTGCTCGTGATCGACCCGCGGCTGCTCGACGTCCCGGTGCGGTGGGAGGCGGTGGCCGACTCGCCGTTGTGGTTCCCGCACGTCTACGGCCCGATCCCGGTCCACGCCGTGACGGAGGTCCACGACTTCCCGTGCCAGGCGGACGGCTCGTTCGTGCTGCCGGAGAACGTTGCCGTTCTGTGATCGGGTGAGGCAACCGTTCCGCGCCCGTGCGCGAGGGGAATCGGTGTTGGCTCCACCGTCGCGGACGTGCAGCGGGCTCACCCAGGCACCAACTCTCGCCAGCGAGGTGGTCTGCCCGATGGCGTTCCCCTGAACGGCCCGCCCCCGGCGAGCAGGATGTCGAAAAGGCCGATCCTGCTCCGTCCCAGCGGTGGAAGTGACCAGGATGGACGGCACGACACCGAGGAGATGACCGGGAATGGCCAAGTACCTGCTGCTCAAGCACTACCGCGGCGCCCCGAAGGCGGTCAACGACGTTCCGATGAGCCAGTGGACCGAGGACGAGATCTCGGCCCATGTCCGGTACATGCGCGACTTCGCGGACCGGCTCAGCGCGAGCGGCGAGTTCGTCGACAGCCAGGCGCTCGCGCCGGAGGGCACGTTCGTCCGGTACGGCGGTGAGGGGAAGCCGCCGGTCACCGACGGCCCGTTCGCCGAGACGAAGGACCTCATCGCCGGGTGGATGATCATCGACGTCGACAGCTACGAGCGCGCGGTCGAGCTGGCCGGGGAGCTGTCGGCGGCGCCGGGCAAGGACGGCGAGCCGATCCACGAGTGGCTCGAGCTGCGCCCGTTCTACGGCAACGCGCCGACCATCACCGAATGACGGTGGACGAGGCCCTGCTGCGGAGCCTCACGCCGAAGGTGCTCGGAATCCTCGTCCGCCGCGGAGCAGACTTCGCGGCGGCCGAGGACGCCGTGCAGGAGGCGCTGGCCGAGGCGGTCCGCGGGTGGCCGCGGAACCCTCCGCGGGACCCGCTGGGCTGGCTGGTCACCGCGGCCTGGCGCAAGTTCCTCGACGCGACCAGGACCGACACCGCGCGCAGGCGGCGTGAGGACCTCGTGCACGCGGAACCGGCGCCGGGACCCGTGCCGGGCACGGACGACACGCTGTGGCTCTACTTCCTGTGCGCGCACCCGTCGTTGACGCCGTCGTCGGCGGTCGCGCTCACCCTGCGGGCCGTCGGCGGCCTGACCACCCGCCAGATCGCCCGGGCCTACCTGGTGCCGGAGGCGACGATGGCCCAGCGCATCAGCCGGGCCAAGAAGACGGTCGCCGGCGTGCGGTTCGACCGGCCCGGCGACGTCGCCACCGTGCTGCGCGTGCTCTACCTCGTCTTCAACGAGGGCTACTCCGGCGACGTCGACCTCGCCGCCGAGGCGATCCGGCTCACCCGGCAGCTCGCGGCCGCGATCGAGGACCCCGAGGTGGCCGGCCTGCTCGCCCTCATGCTCCTGCACCACGCCCGGCGCGCCTCGCGCACGGCGGCGGACGGCAGCCTCGTCCCGCTCGCCGCACAGGACCGCGCGAGGTGGGACACGGCGATGATCGCCGAGGGCGTGGAGGTCCTCCAGGCGGCGCTCGCGCAGGACCGGCTGGGCGAGTTCCAGGCGCAGGCGGCCATCGCGGCGTTGCACGCGGACGCGCCCACCGCCGAGGAGACCGACTGGGTGCAGATCGTCGAGTGGTACGACGAGCTGCTGGCGCTGACCGGGAGCCCCGTCGTCCGGCTCAACCGCGCGGTGGCCGTGGGCGAGGCGGACGGGCCGCGCGCCGGCTTGCGAGCACTCGCCGAGCTCGACGGGTCACTGCCGCGTCACACGGCCGTGGCGGCCTACCTCCACGAGCGCGACGGCGACCCGCAAAAGGCCGCGCGGCTCTACGCCGAGGCCGCCGAAAAAGCGGCGAACCTGGCCGAACGGGAATACCTCACCCGCCAGGCGGCGCGGTTGAACGCCCGAAAAAACCCGCCCGGTCGATGAGACCGGACGGGTTCGGGTGTGCAGGCGCTCAAGCGTGCGGGGGAAAACTCAGAGCGCGCCACCGGCGGCGGAAGGGGCGCTGGTGTCGGCACCCTCGTCGCCCACGCTTTCGCGGGTGAGGAAAGTCTCCACGTAGAACATGTTGCCGTCCGCGCGGTCCATGATCGTGAGGAGCGTCTTCATCGAGGAGACCTCCTCGACCTGCTCCTTCAGGAACCACTGCATGAACTGCTCGCCGATGTAGTCGCCCTCCTCGCGGGCGGCCTTGGCGAGCGCCACGATCTGGTCGGTGACCTGCTGCTCCTGGCGCAGGGCCAGGTCGACGAGGTCGCGCGGCGCCTTGAACTCGTTGATCGGCGTCTCCGCGCCGGGAATGACGACCTCGAGATCGTTGTCCATGAGGAACTTCACGATCATCATGGCGTGGTTGCGCTCTTCGAGGGCCTGCTTGTAGAAGTGCGACGCGAGGCGCGGGAGGTCCTCGTTGTCGAACCACACGGCGAGCGCGATGTACTGCTGCGAAGCGGAGAACTCGTTGCCGACCTGGGCCTGCAGGAGCTCGTGGAACTTCGACTTGCCGGACAAAAGCTTCTTCACGTTCGAGGCCATGAGCGGTACGTTAGCCCAACGCCGTGGCATTTGCATTCAAGGAAAAGCTAACCTTTGTTCGGAAAGGTAATCCAAACAAAGGTTAGGCATTCCTCACAGGTCACACCAATGGCGCGCGGTCGATCGGGCAGGACATGCACCGCGGGCCGCCGCGGCCGGAGCCCAGCTCCGAACCGGCGATCCGCAGCACCTCCACGCCCGCGTCCTCCAGGCGTGCGTTCGTCTCCACGTTGCGCTCGTACGCCACGACCAGACCGGGGCCGACCGCCAGCGTGTTGTTGCCGTCGTCCCACTGCTCGCGCTCGGCGGTGACGACGTCGAGACCGGTGTCGATCACCCGGAGCCGCTCGATCCCCATTGCCTCGGCGGCCGCCTCCAGGAACGGCACGGGGCCGTCCACGCGCACGCCGCCCTCGCCGTCGGCGCGCAGCGGGTAGGCCGTCAGGTTGTGCCTGATCGCCGGGTACATCACCACTGCGTCGCGGTCGACCATCGTGCAGACGGTGTCGAGGTGCATCGTGGCGCGCTCCTGCGCGATCGGCACCGCCAGCACCGTGTGTGCGAGGCCGTCGGCCAGGGCGGACCGCGCGAACGACTCGGCGCCCGCCGGGGTGGTGCGCTCGCCGACGCCGATGGCGATCACGCCCGGCGCGAGCAGCAGCACGTCGCCGCCCTCCAGCGGCGCCGAGTGCGCGCCGTACGCGCGGCCCGTGCGGCGGAACCGCGGGTGGTAGGCGTAGATCAGGTCCGTCAGCGTCGTCTCGCGGTCGCGGGCGGGCAGCGCGAGGGAGGTGATGGCCACGCGGTCGCCGACCCAGACCGACGAGTCGCGGGTGAAGAGCAGGTTCGGCAGCGGGTCGACGGCGAAGTCGATCGGCAGGTGCATCCTGCGCACCAGCGACGCGCCCTCGGCCGCCGGCAGCTCCTCGAAGGTCATGCCGGTCATCAGCACCTGCGCGAGCTGCGGGGCCGGCAGCGAGGTGAGGTGGCTGCGCAGCGCGTCGGCGAGGTCGATGCCGAGGCGGCGCTCGTTGACGGCGCTGTGGACGCCCGCGATGCGCGCGCGGTTGTCCTCCAGCGCCTGCACCAGGACGTCCGACAGCAGCAGGACCTCGACACCGCGGGAAGTCAGCGTCGCGGCGAACGCGTCGTGCTCCTCCTGGGCCCGGCCGACCCACGGCACGCCGTCGAACAGCAGCTGGTCGTTGTTGCGCGGGGTGAGCCTCTTGAGCTCGTTGCCCGGCCGGTGCAGCAGCACCGTGCGCAACGGGCCCACCTCGCTGTCCACGCGGGGCGCGGCGTCGGGGAGTGCTTCCGTTTCGGCGATCGTGTGCGCAGTCACCGGACGAGCGTAACGCTGAACAGCACAAATCGCCGCTTGTGAGCAAAAATCCGCAACGAATCGCGGGTGGATCCCAATTTCACTACCGACTTGTTAGGGCAACCAGCTCACTTTGCCTCGCAACATTGTGTAGCCCACGAAGGCCACCACGTCGAGGATCGTGTGCGCGACGACCAACGGCCACAACCGCTTCGTGCGCTGCCAGTAGAACCCGAAGACCAGCCCCATGACCAGGTTGCCGACGAACCCGCCGAAGCCCTGGTAGAGGTGGTACGACCCGCGCAGCACGGCGGCCGCGAAGAGCGCCGGGTACTGCCGCCAGCCGAGCTGCTGCAACCGCGTGATCAGGTACCCGACGACGAGCACCTCCTCCGCCCACGCGTTGCCGGCGGCGGCGAGGACCAGCGCCACGCTCATCCACCACTGGTCGTCCAACGTGGACGGCTGCACGGCGAGGTTCAGCCCGAGCGCCCAGGCGGCGAAGTAGAACGCGAGGCCGGGGATGCCGATGATCGCCGCCAGCCCCAGCGCGCCGAGGGCGTCCGCGCGCTTGCGGGTGCCGTCGAGCCCGATGACGCGCAGCTTGATCCCGGTGCGCCACAACAGGTACAGGCCGATGCCGCCCCACGCGGCGAGCTGGAGCACGCCGAGTAGCTGCGCCACCAGGTCGAGCAGGTCGGCGCGCGCCTGCGGGACGTTGATCGCGACGGACTGCTCGTTCAGCGGGGCCGGCTGCAACAGGCTGTCGACCAGCCGCACGAGGCTGCGCAGGCCGGACAGCCCGAGGGTCATGCCGAAGACGATGAGCAGCTCGATCTGGTAACCGCGCTTCTCGGCGTCGGGGATCAAGGTCACCCGCGTGACGCTACCGCCGGCGCGGACTCAGCTCCTGGCCAGGAACGGGCAACCCATCAGCCGCCGCAGCTCGGCGGCCAGCTCCTGCGGCGTGCTCACCGGCTTGGAGAACGCGATCCGCACGTCGTGGTCGTCGCACTCCGCCTCGACCCGCAGCCGCAGCCCGAACCGGTCGAGGCCGAGCGGCCGCACGTGCCCCTTCCTCAGCTCCTCCGGCAGGTGGCGGGCCAGTTGGCCGACGACGTCGCGGTGCGCCACCTCCAGGTGCCGCAGCCAGTGGTCCTCGTTGCGGCAGAACGGGTCCGGCGTCGCGCTCGCGAACTGCTCCGGCCGGATCGACGCCGTGCCCTCGGCGTCGGCGATCACCATCGAGGCGGGGGTGAGCCGCAGCACCGAGGCGCCGTGGCCCGCGTCGAGCAGCCGGTGGTCCGGCCGCACGTCGGCGACCGCGAGGACCTCCTCGCGCGCCTCCCGGTCGTCGAGCGCGGCGACCCAGCCGGTGAGCCAGAGCAGGCCGCGGACGGGTTCGCGCAACGCCACCGGCGCCTGGTCGGCGATCTCCAGCATCGCCGTCACCTCGGTCCGCGGGGCCTGCCACAGCTGCCCGACCAGCGGGTGCTCGTCGGGCAGCAGCAGGATCGTGGTCCCGCACGGGTGCACGTGGTGGAACAACGGGCTCGTGCGGGTGCCCGCCTGGGGGAGCAGTGCGGCCTGACCACCGCGGGCCGCGATCGTGCGGGCGCGCTCAGCGGCGTGCGGCGCCGGTGGGCGCCTGGTCTGGGTGTCGGTCACCGCTCCACCTCCTCGAAGGTTAGGCAAGCCTAACTTAGTGCTGCCCGCGGAGGAAGCGTCACCTGTACGGTGGACGGGTGGTCGTGCCCAGCAAGCCGTCCACCGAGGTGACGGCGCTCGACGATCGGTGGACCCTGCACTGCGTGGACCGGGCGAGCCGTCGCGCCCTGTTGTGGACGGTGCTCGCCGCCGCGGCCTTCGTGCTGCAGTTCGTGCTGGTCCTCGTGTGGTCGTGGTCCTCACCGGTGGCGCTCGTCCTGTTGTTCTTCGCCGCGGCCGTGCTCTGGGCGGTCACGCGGCGGCGGCCGGTCCGCCTGCCGGAGGGGCAGCCGTGGATCTTCGCGCGCGCGGAGTGGAAAGGCGGCAGGCTGGTCGTGCTGGCGCAGCCGCCGTTGTTGCTGTCCCTGCGCGTGGGACCGTTCCTGCGCGGGCGGATCGCACGGCACCGGCGCGTGTGGTTCGTGCCGCCGGACGCCGCGGGCAACACCGTCGTGACCTTCCGCGGTGTCCCCCGATTGATTCCCGCCCGAGTGTTTCGATGATCATCTGACAGGCTATGCCAGTGGACGTGCACGTGACCACGGCGTGGAGTGACACCTGCCTCGCGCGGGCGGATCGGCGCGCCGTCGGCCACATCTTCCTCGCGCTCGTGGCCCTCGGTCTCGTGCTGATGATCGACTGGATCTGGCTCACCGTGCTGTCCGTGCCGGTGGTGCTGGAGCTGGCCGCGCCGGGGCTGCGGCACTTCTTCACCCGGCGCGGCACCGTCCAGCTCATCGAGCGGTTCCCGTGGCGCCCGGTCCAGGTGAGCTTCGTGCCGGGCAAGCGCATCGGACGTCAGGCCTACCTGCGGGTCGACGGCTCGGAGAACGACCTGCGGCTCCCCGAGATGCCCGAGCGCGCGCGGGTGCTCGTCCGGCACACCGGCCGGGTGTGGATCGCGGGTCCGGACGAGCGCGGGCGCGTGGTGGCGATGACGCGAGGCCTCGCGTTCCTCACGCGTGGCCGGGTGGTGGACCGCTAGAGCCCGGCCGCCCGCCACGCCCGGTGGTGCCGCTCGGGCGCGTCGGTGAACGACGCGTGCCGCGGCCGCCACCCGAGCAGCCGGTGGGCCTTGGCGCTCGACACGAGCTCGTCCTGGTCGGCGGCCATCTGCATCATCCCGCCCGCTTCCGCGGTCTCCAGCGCGATCTCCCCGTCGTAGCCGGCCGCGCGCACGGCCACGCGCTGCACCTCCAGTGCCGGCATGCGCTGGTCGTCGGCGATCACGAACACCTCACCGTCCACGGCGGAGGGCCGGTCGAGGATGCGGACGTAGGCCTCGGCGAGGTCGTCGACGTGCACGAAGCTCCAGCGCTTGGCGACGTCGCCGTAGAACACCGGCGTGCCCGCCCCGGCCGCCGCGAACCACTAGGACAGGTACTGCTCCTCCCGGTCCTCGACGAGCCGGGCGGCGAACTCGCTCTGCCCGTGGAAGCCGAAGTGCCACAGCGGCGCCAGGTGCTCCTCCAGGCCGAACCCCGGCAGGTAGCACTCGCTCAGCACGAGCCTGCGCGCGGCCCAGCCGGCTCACCTGGCGAGCGCGCGGAACCGGGTGCTGGACCGGATTCCCGCCGAGCTGCTGCCAGAGCTGGCCAGGACCGTCGCGGCGCTCGCCGACGCGCTGGCCTAACGGCCCGTCGCGATGCCCTCGGCCTCGGCCCACTGCGTGAGGTCGTCCTTGCGCAGCGCCGCCGCCAGCAGCTCGGGGAACTTGTCCGGCGTGCAGGCGAACGCGGGCGCGCCCAGCGCCGAGAGCTGCGCGGCCAGCTCGTGGTCGTAGGCGGGCGTGCCGGAGTCGCTGAGCGCCAGGAGGTTCACCACCGTGACACCGCTCGCGACCAGCTCGCGGACCCGGCGCCGCAGGTCGGTCTCCGACCCGCCCTCGTACAGGTCGCTGATGATCACGACGACCGTGTCGGTGGGCCGGCGGACGAGGGTCTGGGCGTAGGCGACCGCGCGGTTGATGTCCGTGCCGCCGCCGAGCTGGGCGCTGAACAGCAGCTCCACCGGGTCGCTGAGCTGGTCGGTCAGGTCCGCGACCTCGGTGTCGAACACGACGAGCCTGGTCGAGACCGAGCGGATGGACGCGAGCGCCGACCCCAGGACCGCCGCGTGCACCAGCGAGTCCGCCATCGAGCCCGACTGGTCGACGAGCAGGACCACGTCCCGCATCGCCGCGGCCCGGCTGCGCCTGCGGTGGCCGATCAGGTCCTCGACGATCACCGTCCGGTGCCGCGGCTGGTAGTTCTTGAGGTTCGCCTTGATCGTGCTCGCCCAGTCGACGTCCGGGAGCTGCGGCCGGTGCGTGCGCCTGGACCTGTCGACGGCGCCCCGCACCGCCTCGACGAGCCGGTCCGCCAGGCGCCGCTCGATGTCCTCGACGACCTTGCGCACCACGGCCTTCGCGGTGTCGCGGGTGCGGGCGGGGATGGCGCGGGAAAGTTGCAGCAGGGTGCTGACGAGGTTCACGTCCGGCTCGACGGCCTGCAACAGCTCGGGTTCGAGCAGGAGCTGCCGGAGGCCGAGCTTCTCGACCGCGTCGCGTTGCATCACCTGCACGACGGACGTGGGGAAGTACTTGCGGACGTCGCCCAGCCACCGGTGCAGTTGCGGGGAGCTGGCGCCGAGGCCCGCGCCGCGGTCGCCACCGCCGCCGTAGAGGCCTGTGAGCGCGCTGTCGCGCCGTTGGTCGTCATCGCCGAGCTGCGCCACGTCCTCCGCGCTCGGTCCCAGGAGCAACCGCCACCGCCTGAGCCGTTCCTCGCTCATTTGAGCGCCGCCGCCACTTCTTCGGCCGCGCGCACGACGTGCGGGCCGATGACGTCCGCGTCGAGCTTCTCCAGCGCCACGACGCCGACCGACGCCCGCAGGCCGGGGACGCCGCGCACCGGCGCCGCGACGCCGTACGCGTTCGGCTGCAGCTCACCGGTGGAGACGACCCAGTCGTCCACGGGCTGCGAGATGGCCCTGCCCGCCGCCCCGCGGTGCACCGGGTGGCGGGAACCCACCCGGTACGCCACGTGGAAAGCGGTCCACGACGGTTCGACGACCGCGACGGCCTGGGCCTCGCCGCCGTCCGCGACGGTCAGGTGCGCGGTGGCGCCGACCTTCTCCGCGAGCTCTCGCAGAGCGGGGTTGGCCGCCATCCGGAGCTGGGGCAGCACGTTGGAGGCGAGCCGCAGCACGCCGAGGCCCAGCCGGACCTTCGAGCCCTCCCGGCGCACGAGCCCGCGCGCCTGCAACGGCACGAGGAGCCGGTAGACGGCGGCCCTGGACGCGCCGATGGCCGTGGCGAGCTCCGAGATCGACGGTGCCTCGGACTCCGCCTCCGCGACCGCTTGGAGCAGCGCCAGACCCCGTTCCAGGGTCAGCGAGCTCTCCTTCGTCGCTCCGACCATCACGCACTCCGAACTGTGCCCACCACCTCGGCGAGACCGACCACGGAGCCGCCTTCACCCGGTGCCGTCGCGGTCAGCCTGACCGTGTCGCCGTCCTCCAGGAAGGACCTCGTGGTGCCGTCGTCGAGCTTGAACGGTTCTTTTCCACCCCAGCTGAGCTCGAGGAACGAGCCCCGCTCGTGCTTGTCCGGTCCGGAGACCGTGCCGGAGGCGAACAGATCACCAGGGCGCACCGTAGCGCCGTTCACGGTCATGTGCGCCAGCTGTTGCACAAATGACCACGACATCTCCCGGAACGGGGGCCGCGCGACGACCGTGTCGTTGAGCTCCACCGTGATGGTGATGTCCAGGCCCCAGGGCTGATCGCACGTCAGGTAGTCGTGCAGCTTGTTCGGCAGCGGCGGCGTCGGGACGCGTGCAACTGAGAACGCCTCCAGCGGGGTGATCCACGCGCTGATCGACGTCGCGAACGACTTGGCGAGGAACGGCCCGAGGGGCTGGTACTCCCACGCCTGGATGTCGCGCGCCGACCAGTCGTTGACCAGCGCGACGCCGAAGACGTGCTCGGCGGCCCTGCTCGTGGACACGTTGGCCGCCTGCGGCCCACCGCAGACGAACCCGACCTCGGCCTCGATGTCGAGGCGCTCGGAGGGCCCGAACTTCGGGCCCTCGCTGCCGCGCTTCTGGCCGCTGGGGCGGACGACGTCGGTGCCGGAGACGTACACCGTGCCGGCGCGGCCGTGGTAGCCGATCGGCAGGTGCGTCCAGTTCGGGGTGAGCGGGTCGCCGTCGGGGCGGAACATCCGCCCGACGTTCTCCGCGTGGTGCCTGCTCGAGTAGAAGTCCACGTAGTCGCCGACCGTGAACGGCAGCTTCGCCGTCTCGATCCCGACGAGCTCCGCGCCCCTGGGGGCGGAGCTCGCCCTGACGATCTCCTTCAGCTTGGCCCGCAGCGCGCTCCAGACCGGCCTGCCCGCCCGCAGCAGCGGGTCGAGCGAGTCGCCCTGGACGTACTCGCCGCACTTGCCCAGGGCGAGGCTGCGCAACAGCAGCGCCCGGTCGCCGACGCGGACGGCCACGCCCCCGTCGACGATGCCGTAGGGCAGGGTCTGCGGTCCGAACGGCTGGTCCTCGCTGAAGTTCGGGTCGCTGATCCAGCTCACAGCAGTCCAAGCTCCTCTAGGTCGGCGATCGGTTCGGCCAGCGAGCACGAGCCGTAGCTCGCGAAGACACCGCGCACGGCGTGCGCGGCCTGGTCGCTGAGCGCCTTGGCCTCGGCGGTGAGCGCCTCGGCGTCGGTGCTCGCGAGTGCCTCGCGGACGTCGCGGCCGCTCAGGCTGCGCGCCGTCGCGACGAGGAGGTTCAGGAAGCCGTGGTGGGTGAAGCCCTGCTCGTCGGTGTGGCGGACGGCCTTGTGCAGGCCCGCGGTCGCCTTGAACGCGACGCCACCACCGCTCACGACGGACAGGAAGTCCGCGACCTCGTCGACGCTCGGGAAGTTCTCCTGGGAGAGACCTCCGCAGCGCAGCTTGGGCCAGCTGCCGTGCTCGATCACCCGGCGGACGCCGTCGAGCCACTCGGAGCCGCCGCGACGCGGCTCCACGACGCGGATGACGTCCTCGGGGACGAACTCCGACACGCGCTCGAGCCAGACCTCGTCCACATCGGACGGGGCCGGCATCTCGACCATGCGCAGCGCCAGGAGCTCGCTGCGGCTCTCGACGATGGACACCGCCTTCGGCACGCCGCCGAGGCCGGTGTCGATGACGAGGCTGAGCGCGACCGGTTTGGCCGGCTTGACCTTGATGAGTTCGGTGATCAGTTCGGCGAGCCGGGAGGCGGGGCACAGGAAAAGACCCATGACGCCGGACCACTCGCCGACTCGTCCGTCGAGGTGGCCGCGCACCGCGTCGGGCATCGGCGCGTTCCCCGGAGGGAACAGCGCGGCATCGTCCACAAGCCTCGCGAGCAGGGGCGGAGTACCGCGCGGACCGGGCGCACGGAGTTCGACAGCGCTTGACACGGCTGACACGCTAGCCGTGTACCGGCAACTGAACAAAGATGTCCGATAGTCGAACGCTCCGGAGACGTCATGGCCTACTACCGCCAGGTGGGGGAGATCCCCCGAAAGCGCCACACCCAGTTCCGCAAACCGGACGGTGGGCTCTACGCGGAAGAGCTGATGGGAGTCGAGGGGTTCTCGGCCGACTCGGCCCTGCTCTACCACCGGTACCTGCCCACGGCGATCGTGAACGCGGAGACGGTGAAGGACGAGCGCGGCTCCCTCGCGCCGAACCTGCCGCTCAAGCCGCGGCACTTCAAGACGCAGGACCTGACCTGGCCCTCCGACGACGTCGACGCCGTCACCGGCCGCCGCAAGCTGTTCGGCAACCCGGACGTGACCATCGGCTTCGTGGTCGCCTCCGCGCCCTCGCCGTTGTACCGCAACGCCTCCGGTGACGAGCTGCTGTACGTGCAGGGCGGCTCCGGTGTCATCGAGACGATCTACGGCGCTCTGGAGGTGGGCGACGGCGACTACGTCGTGATCCCGACCTCGTGCACCTACCGGGTCGTGCCGTCGTCGCCGATGTCGTTGCTCGTGCTGGAGGCGACCGGGCACATCGGGCCGCCGCGCCGGTACCTGTCGAAAGCCGGCCAGTTCCTTGAGCACTCGCCGTACTGCGAGCGCGACATCCGCGGCCCCTCCGAGCCGCTCCTGGCCGAGGGCACCGACGTCGACGTGCTCGTGCGGCACCGCGCGGGGCTCACCAGGTTCACCTACGCGAACCACCCGTTCGACGTCGTCGGCTGGGACGGCCACCTGTACCCGTGGGCGCTCAACATCCGCGACTTCGAGCCGATCACCGGCCGCGTGCACCAGCCGCCACCCGTGCACCAGACGTTCGAGGGCCCGAACTTCGTCGTGTGCTCGTTCTGCCCGCGCAAGGTCGACTACCACCCGCTGGCCGTGCCGGTGCCGTACAACCACGCGAACGTCGACTCCGACGAGCTGATGTTCTACGTGGGCGGCAACTACGAGGCGCGCAAGGGCTCCGGCATCGGCATCGGCTCGATGTCGCTGCACCCGTCCGGCTGCACGCACGGCCCGCAGCCCGGCGCGGTCGAGGCCTCCCTGGGCGTGGACTACTTCGACGAGACCGCGGTCATGGTGGACACCTTCCGGCCGCTGGAGATGGGCGAGGCCGCCGAGGCCTGTGAGGACCCGGCCTACGCGTGGACGTGGGCCCGTCGCGGTCCGGCCTGATTTTCTGTCGGGGGGCCTCGCTAGTTTGGTTCCGTGAGGACACGAGCCGTTCCGACGCGCTGGCAGGGCCTGGGCAAGGCCCTGCCGGTGCTGTGGGGCCTCTACACGGGCTCCGGCTCCGCGCCGTACCGCGTGTGCGTCGACCTGGCCGCGGGCTCCGCGAAGTGCACGTGCCCCTCCCGCAAGTTCCCCTGCAAGCACGCCGTGAGCCTGCAGGAGCTCGACATCCCGGACGCCCTCCCGCCCGACTGGGTCGAGGAGTGGACCCAGCGCAGGGCGGCCCGCGAGCTGGACACCTCACCCGAGGCCGTGGCGCGGCGCGCGCGTTCCCGCGAGAAGACGGCGGCCAACCGCGCGCTGGCCATGTCCTCCGGCATCGACGGCCTGCGCGACTGGCTGCTGGACGTGGCCTCGGCGGGCATCGCGTCCCTGCCCGGCCGCCCGGCGTCGTGGTGGCAGGCGTTCATCGCCCGCATGATCGACGCCCAGGTCCCCGGCGTCGCCTCGGCGGTGGCGGAGGTCCAGGACATCGTCGCCCGCTCCGGCCCCCGCTGGACCTCCGACGTGGCCGACCGCCTGGGCGGCCTCCACCTGCTCTGCCACGTCCAGCCCCGCTCCCGCCTCGGCGTGACGGTGCCCGAGGAGACCGTCCGCGCCTCGCCGGGCGTGTCCGACCGCTGGGTGGCCCTCCTGCGCCTCGAAACCGACGACGGCCGGGTCCGCACCGTGCGGCAGTGGTGCTGGGGCCGTCAGACGGGCCGCTGGGTGGTCGCAATCCGCCACTCAGCCGTGGGAGCCCCCGTCCCGCTGCTGCCCCACGGCCTCGAGTCCTCCGCGCTGGTCCACCAGTACCCCGGCTCGGACCGCGTGGCGCTGGGCGAGCTGACCGGCTCCCGAGCCCCGGTCCCGGTCCCGGCCCCACCGTCCTGGCGCACGGCCCTGGCGTCGCTGGAGCCGATGCTGGTGGCCGACCCGTGGCAACGCCTGTTCCCGCTCGGATGCGCCTCCGTCCGGCTGTGCGGCACCTCGCTGGTCGACGCCTCCGGCCGCGGCCTGCCCGTGCGCGACGACACGGGGCTGGACATGGCCCTGGCGCTGACCGGCGGCGTGCCGTTCGACGCCTGGGGGCTGTGGGACGGGCACGCGGTGCGCCTGGGCGCCATCGCGGTGGACGGCGCCCTGGAGGTGGTGGCGTGAAGGCCGAGTGGTCCAAGACCGTTCAAGACCTCCTCATCGGCACCACCCGCGGCGGCGGTGACCCGGCGGTCCTGCTCGCGGACTGCGCGGCCCTGGGCGTGGCCGCGTTCGGCGCCACCCTCCCGCTGGAGGCGCAGGCCGACCCGCTTCCCCCGGCCCCGCCCGAGACGGCCGCCCTTCCCCGCCCCGCGGCCCGCGCGGTGCTGGAGGCGATCATGAGCCTCGACGACGAGGTCCTCCTGACCGAGTGGTGCGCTCTCGCCAAGGCCGGCGGCGTCGTGGCCGAGCACCGCATGCTCCCCGCCCTGCTCGCCCTCGGCACCGCCCGGCCGGGGCTGCGGCCCGCCGTCGTCGAGGTCCTCGGCACGCGGGGCCGCTGGCTCGCCGGCACCCGGCCCGGCTGGTCCTGGGCGAGCGGTGCCGCACCGCTCGCGCAGGAGGTCCCGCTCGACGAGATCCTCGACCTGCCGAGCGCCCAGCGGGTCCGCGCCCTGCGCCGCCGGCGCAAGGGCGACCCGGAGGGGACGGGCGGCTTCATCAAGGCCGAGTTCGAGGCCTCGCGGCGCTCCACCGACCGACAAGTCCTCGTCAGCGCCCTCGAAACCGCGCTGGGTCCGGCCGACGAGGAACTGCTGGAGACAGCGCTCGACGACCGGGCCGCCGCCGTGCACGACGAGGCGCTGCGGCTGCTGCGCAAGCTGCCCGGCTCCGCCCTCGCGGCGAGGGCGGCCGACCGGCTGGGGCGCGGGCTGACCGAGGACCTCGACGTCCGGGCCGGTGAGCTGTGGACCGCGCCGCCCGACGAGGCCGAGCAGCGCGACCTCATGCGCGACGGGTCCGAGAAGGGCGTGGCCGGGCGCATCCGGGCCGCGGCCGCGAGCGTGCCGCCGTCGTACTGGACCGGGAGGCTGCGGGCCGACGACGCCGGGGCCGCGAAGGTCCTCCGCCGGGGGCCGTGGGCCGCAGCCCTGCTCAGGGGCGTCGCCGACCAGCTCGCCGCGGCACGGGACCCGCGGCCGTGGGCGGTGGCCGCCGCCGAGGCGCTCACCGGCATGGAACAGCTCGAGATGCTGGCGGCACTTCCCGCCGCGGTCGCCGAGCAGGCCGTGGTCGCCGTGTCCGTGAACTGGCACTACGACCTCCTCGACCACGCCTGCGCCCAGCTCCCGGCGCCGTGGTCGGCCGAGACCACCCGCGCTCTGCTGCACCGGTACGCCGCGTTGCCCGACCCGCGCTGGCGAGCGGGCAGGCCGCCGGCCGTCCTGCTGGCCAGGGGTGACGCCGACCTGCTCGGCGCCAACTGGGAGGCTCTGACCCGCCGGTGGCCGGAGAACTCCCTGGAGCTGGAGGTCCTGCGGCTGCGCATCCGGCTGCGCGAGTCCTTCGCCCCACCCGAGCCCGCCCCACCCGAGCCCGACCAGCCAGCGTCGACTCAGCCAGCGCCCACCCAGCCAGCGCCTACCCAGGAGGCCCAGTGACCGCCGTGCTCAGGCCGACGGCCGAACAGCAGTACGCCGCCGAGCTGGACGCCGTCGCGGCCCAGGACGACCGGCAGCGGCCGCCGAACTGGCGGCTGTCCCCGCGGGCGGTGGTCACCTACGTGCTGGGCGGCACGCTGCCCGACGGCACCGTGGTCACCCCGAAGTACGTGGGCTCGAAGCGCCTGGTCGAGGTCGCGGTGGGCACGCTGGTCACGGACAGGGCGTTGCTGCTCGTCGGGGTGCCGGGCACGGCGAAGTCGTGGTTGTCCGAGCACCTCGCGGCGGCGATCAGCGGCGACTCGACGCTCGTGGTCCAGGGCACCGCCGGCACGAGCGAGGACCAGGTCCGCTACGGCTGGAACTACGCCCGTCTCATCGCGGAGGGGCCGAGCGAGAACGCGCTCGTGCCGAGCCCGGTCATGAAGGGCATGCGGCAGGGCTCGGTGGTCAGGGTCGAAGAGCTGACGCGCATGCCGTCCGAGGTGCAGGACTCGTTCATCACCGTGCTGAGCGAGAAGTCGTTGCCGGTCCCGGAGCTCAACTCGCAGGTGCAGGCCGTCCCCGGTTTCACGGTCATCGCCACGGCCAACGACCGCGACCGCGGCGTCAACCAGATGTCGTCGGCGCTTGCGCGGCGCTTCAACACCGTCGTGCTGCCGCCGCCCGCGACCGAGGACGCCGAGGTCGAGATCGTCGTGACCCGTGCGCAGCAGCTCGGCAAGGCGCTCGAGCTGCCGGCCGAGCCGCCCGCGCTCGACGAGGTGCGCCGGGTCGTGCGGATCTTCCGGGAGCTGCGCAACGGTTCCACGGTGGACGGTCGCACGCAGCTGAAGAAGCCGAGCGGCAGCCTGTCCACGGCGGAGGCGATCTCGGTCGTCGCCAACGGGATGGCGCTCGCCGGTCACTTCGGCGACGGCACGCTGGGGGCCGACGAGCTGGCGAGCGGGCTCATCGGCTCGGTCATCAAGGACAGGGTGTCGGACGCGACGGTGTGGCAGGAGTACCTGGAGACGGTGCTGAAGGAGCGCGCCGAGTGGCGCGACCTGTACCGGGCCTGCCTGGACGCGAGCGGTGACTGAGCCGGACCGCGGGCCGGTCCTCCTCGGCATCCGCCACCACGGTCCCGGCTCGGCCCGGATGGTCAAGCGGGCGCTGGAGAAGACGCGACCGGCCCTCATCCTGATCGAGGGGCCGCCGGAGGCGGACGCGCTGCTCGACCACGTCCACGCGCTCACCCCGCCGGTCGCGATCCTGCTGCACGACGAGGCGGAACCGGAGAACGCCGCGTTCTGGCCGTTCGCCGAGTTCTCCCCGGAGTGGCAGGCGCTGCGCTACGCCGACGAGAACGGCACCGCGGTCCGCTTCTTCGACCTGCCGGCGGCGGCCTCGATCGGCGACGACGGCCCGAGCGGCAACGTCGACCCCATCGGCCTGCTCGCCGAGGCGGCGGGCTTCGACGACCCGGAACGCTGGTGGGAGGACGTCGTCGAGCACAGCGCGTCGGACCCGCTGGAGCTCGCGGACGCCATCGCCGAGGCCATGGTCGCCGTGCGGGAGGAGTTCGAGGACGAGGTCGGCGAACGCACGCTCCGGCGAGAAGCGTTCATGCGCCAGACGATCCGCAAGGCGCGCAAGGAGACCGACGGCACGATCGTCGTCGTCTGCGGCGCGTGGCACGTTCCGGCGCTGCTGAGCAAGCCGACGGTCGCCGCGGACACCGCGCTGCTGAAGGGCCTGCGCCGCCGCAAGATCTCCGGCACGTGGGTCCCGTGGAGCCACGGCCAGCTCGCCGCCGAGTCCGGCTACGGCGCCGGTGTCGACTCGCCCGGCTGGTACGCGCACCTCTGGCAGCACCGCGACGACGTCGTCCCGCGGTGGTTCGCCAAAGCCGCGGCCGTGCTCAGGGAGGAGGACCTGCCGGCCTCCACGGCGAGCGCGGTGGAGGCCGTCCGGCTCGCGGAGACCCTCGCGGCGCTGCGGGAACGCCCGAGCGCCGGGCTGAACGAGGTCAACGAGGCGGCGCTCGCGGTGCTCTGCGGCGGCGACGAGGTCCCGCTGCGGCTCGTCCACCGCAAGCTCGTCGTCGGCGAGCGCCTCGGCGAGGTGGGCGAGGCCGTCCCGCGCTCACCGCTGGCGGCGGACCTCCAGCGGCTGCAACGCAGGCTGCGCCTGCCCGCGGACGTCACGCCCAAGCAGCTCAAGCTCGACCTCCGCAAGGACACCGACCGCGAACGCTCGAAGCTCCTGCAACGGCTGGCGGTCCTCGGCGTGCCCTGGGGCAAGCCGGACCGCTCCAACTCCCTCGGCACCTTCGCCGAGGTCTGGCAACTGCGCTGGGACCCCGTCTTCGCGGTGTCCGTCGCGGTGGCCGCCCGCCACGGCACCACCGTCCACACCGCCGCAGAGAACGTCCTCGTCCAGGCCGCCGGGGACGCCACCCGCGTGGCCGACGCCGCGGCCGCCCTGACGAAGTCGGTGGGCTGCGAGCTGCCCAAGGCCGTCGCCGAGGCCCGCAACGCCCTCGACCGCTGCGCCGCCCTCGCCACCGATGCCCTCGAACTGCTCGCGGCCCTGCCGGACCTCGCCCGTACGGTCCGCTACGGCTCGGTGCGCGGCACCGACCCGGAACTGCTGCGCGTGGCCCTGCACGGCCTGCTCACCCGCGGCGCGGTGGGGCTCCCGCTGGCCTGCCGCAACGTCGACGACGAGACCGCGGAGAACGCGCTCGCCACGGTCGACGGCGCCCACGAGGCCACCCGCCTGGCCGCCGACGAGGAGCACCAGCAGACCTGGTGGCGAGCCCTCCACGCGCTGGTGAAGGCAGAGGCCCACGGCCTGCCGACGGGCAGGGCCACCCGGCTGCTCTGGGAGGCGGGTGAGCTGACCAGCGACGACGTCGCCGCCCGCCTGCACCGCAGCGTCGCCACCGCGTTCGTGGCGGGGTTCCTGCGCGGCTCGGCGACCCTGCTGGCCGCCGACCCCCGCCTCTTCGGTCTCATCGACGAGTGGCTGACGGGCCTGCGCGGCGAGGCGTTCGACGACGCGCTGCCCCTGCTCCGCCGGGCCGTCACCGACTTCACGCCCGCCGAGCGGCGCCTGCTCGGCGAACGCGTCGTCGCGGGCCAGACCGCCGCACCGGCCGCCGGCGACGAGTGGGACATCGAGATCGCGGAGCGCCTCGCCGCGCACGTGCGGAGCTTGCTGGCCTGAGTTTGACGACCGCCGGAACCGGCGATCCCCCAGCCGTGACCGCACCTGAAGAACACCGCCTCACCGCACCGGACGAAGAGCGCCTCGACGAGTCGCGGCACCTCATCGACGAAGCCAAGAAGATCGCCCACGACCTGCGCGAACAGGTTCCGGACACCGCGGCGGAACCTCCGGAGAAGGGCTCTCCCGGCAACTAGGGCTCTGGCACAGGTCGTCGACGCGCGGGCGCATCGACGGTTCCGCGTGTCACGCGGTCAACCGGCCCGCCAGGACCCAGGCCGCGACCAGCAGACCCACTGCGAGAGCCACCCGGAAATCGGCTCGCCGCGGCCGCAAGGCAGGCCTGCGCCACGTCAGCCGGGCACCGTACGTCGCCGCGAGGGCGCCGGCGAATCCCATCATTCCCGCGCTCATCGCCGTGAGCACGGCCATCGGGACATGTGCCGCGCGCTGGGACACCCAGATGAACAGCGCGCTGAGCAGTCCGCCGAGCATCGTCAGCCCGCTGAGCCCCTGCGTGCCTTCGACGAGCGAGTCGTGGACTTCCTGGTCGGAGACTTCGGCGCCATGCGCCAGTGCGGTGAGCGTCCCGCGATGCCGGGTCAACTCCCTGTCGGAGTACCTGCTGAACACGAGGACGGCAAGAGGGAGGACGCGGGCGGTCACGACCATGCCGGGATCACCACGACGACCCATGCATCCCCTCCAGACGCCGATCCGATGTCGCCGGCAGGCTCAGCCTCGGCACACATCGCAGGCGTGCGCACCGACGGCGATCCTGATCGAATCCGGAGGCCATCCGGCGACCAGGGCGGCGTGATCGGCCGCCCGCCCGTCGGCGTGCGCCCACGTGGTGAGGTCGCTCGGCCCGCTAGAACACCTGCCACAGCGCCACAAGCGCGAACCCCGCGAAGAGCACGCCCGCGACCCGCTGGATCCAGTGCGTCGGCAGGCGCCCGGCGAGCTTGCGCCCCACCAGCACCGCCAGCCCGGCCACCGCGACGAGCGCGAGCCAGGCCCCGAGCCCGACCATCAACGGCGTCCCGTACCGAGCCGTGATCCCGGCGGTCGCGAGCTGTGACGCGTCGCCCCACTCGGCCGCGAACAGCACGCCGAACGACGTCAGGGCGGCCCGCCAGAACGGCACGTCGGTGCGTACGCCTGCCTCGTCGGCGGAGTCCTCGTCACGCGAGAAGCCCTCCTTGAGCAGCAGGAACGCGCCCACGCCGAAGAGCAGCGCGACCACGCAGGAGACCACGCGGTCCGGGAGCAGGGTGAGCGCCGACCCGAACGCCGCGGCGACCACGCTCTGCACGGCGAAGGCCAGCACGACGCCCGTGAACACCGGCCAGGCGCGGTAGCGCGTGGTCAGCACCAGGGTCGCGACCATGGTCTTGTCGGGTAGCTCGACGAGGAACACCACGGCGAAGGCGGTGATGAACGCGAGCAGGGGGGTGGCCACGAGGTCCTCCACGTCCGAATACGGACCCGGACGGAGGCGCAACAGACCCCGACCGGGCATGCTGCAACCCGGCCGGAGGTCTCGTTCGCCCGTACAAGACGGGTGTGGGACCGGGTTCGCTCGAAGGCGGACCAGTGTGTCGATCTCCACGCCACCGGCTGCGAGCTCCGGCGGGAACTACTCCCCTCTGGCGCGTCCATCCTATCCGACGCACGTCACCGGCCCGAGGTGACTTCGCGCACGGGACCTTGGTCCCGAGCGGGGACAGGACCGTCGCACCTGATGAGAGCCATGATCCGTCCATACGCTCGTTGACGTGGACGTACTCGAGCTCGCGCGGTGGCAGTTCGGCATCACCACCGTCTACCACTTCCTGATGGTGCCGCTGACGATCGGCCTGTCGCTGCTCGTCGCGGCGATGCAGACCGCGTGGGTGCGTACGGGCGATGAGCGCTACTACAAGATGACGAAGTTCTGGGGGAAGCTCCTCCTGATCAACTTCGCCATGGGTGTCGTCACGGGCATCGTGCAGGAGTTCCAGTTCGGCATGGCCTGGAGCGCCTACTCGCGGTTCGTCGGCGACGTGTTCGGCGCTCCCCTCGCGATGGAGGGGCTCGTCGCCTTCTTCGTCGAGTCGACGTTCCTCGGCCTGTGGATCTTCGGCTGGGACAAGCTGCCGAAGAAGGTCCACCTCGCGTGCGCCTGGGCCTTCAGCCTCGCCACGATGGCCAGCGCGTACTTCATCCTCGCCGCCAACTCGTGGATGCAGCACCCGGTCGGCATCGAGATGCACGACGGCCGCCCTCGCCTCACCTCGATCTGGGCCGTGCTGACGAACAACACGACGCTCGCCGCCTTCCCGCACACGATCGCCGGTGCGTTCGCGGTCGCCGCCACGTTCCTCGTGGGCATCGGCGCCTGGCACCTGTGGAAGAAGTCGGACGACGAAGGGGTCTGGCGCAGCTCGCTCAAGCTCGGCACCTGGGTCGGCGTCGTGGCGTTCGGCGTCCTCGCGGTCAGCGGCGACGTCCAGGGCAAGCTCATGTTCGAGCAGCAGCCCATGAAGATGGCCGCGGCGGAGGCCCTGTGCCACACCGAGGAGCCCGCCGCGTTCTCCGTCTTCGCGATCGGTGACCTCACCAGGCCCGACTGCGAGAACGTCAAGAGCATCACGGTGCCCGCGCTGCTGAGCTTCCTGGCGCACAACGACTTCACCAGCGAGGTGAAGGGCATCCAGGACCTCGTCCCGCTGTACCAGGAGAAGTACGGCACGAACTACCCGGTCGACGAACGGCTCGGCGAGCTCAGCGGCAAGCCGATCGACTACGTGCCCGCGCTGCCCGTGACGTACTGGGGCTTCCGGTTGATGATCGGCTTCGGGGCGATCTCGGCGGGACTGGGGCTGCTGATGCTCTGGCTCACCCGTGGCGGCCGCGTGCCGCAGGGCAGGTGGTTCCCGATCACCGCGCTCGCCGGCATCGCGACGCCGTTCCTCGCCAACAGCTTCGGCTGGATCTTCACGGAGATGGGCCGGCAGCCGTTCGTGGTCGTGCCCAACCCATCGGGTGTGGACGGCGTCTGGATGTTCACAGCGCAGGCGGTCTCGGCGTCGACCCCCGGCGAGATCCTCACCTCGCTGATCGCGCTCACCGCGACCTACGGGTTGCTGGCCTGCGTCGAGGTCTACCTCATCCGCAAGTACGTCCGCGGTGGTGTCGCCGGGGTCATCCCCGCGAAGACCGACGACGGCGCGCTCGCGTTCGCGTACTAGGGGAGAAGCTGTGGAAACGCTCTGGTTCTGCCTGATCGCCCTGCTGTGGCTGGGCTACCTGTTCCTCGAAGGCTTCGACTTCGGCGTCGGCATGCTGCTGCCCTTCCTCGGGCGCGACAACACCGAACGCCGGGTCATGATCAACACCATCGGTCCCGTGTGGGACGGCAACGAGGTGTGGCTCCTCGTCGCGGGCGGTGCCACGTTCGCGGCGTTCCCCGGCTGGTATGCGGCGCTCTTCAGCGCCGCGTACCTGCCACTGACGCTGTTCCTGCTGGCGCTGATCGGGCGCGGTGTCGCGTTCGAGTACCGCGGCAAGGTCGACTCGGAGCGCTGGCGCCGGGTCTGGGACGCCGTGATCTTCGTGGGGTCCTGGGTGGCCGCGCTCGGCGTGGGCCTGATCATCGCGACGACCGTGCTCGGCCTGCCGATCGACGCCAACGGTGACCGCGTCGGCTCGCCGTTCGCCGCGGTCCGGCTGGAGACGGTGCTCGGCGCGCTGGCCGTCGCCGGCTACGCACTCGTGCACGGCGCGATCTTCATCGCCCTCAAGACCGAGGGCGAGATCCGCGACCGGGCGCGCCGGATGGCCTTGACGATGTCGCCGGTCGCACTGCTGCCGTTGGTGGTGCTGCTGCTCCACGTCGCCGGGGTGTGGGCGCTGGCGGTGCTCCCGTTCGCCGGGCTCGCGCTGTGGCGGCTGTGGGTGGGCCGGGAAGGCCAGGCGTTCGCGGCGATGGGGCTCGCCGTCGCGGCGACCGTCACGGTGCTGTTCGCCTCGCTCTACCCCAACGTCCTGCCCTCGACCCTGGACCCGGCGTACTCCCTCACCGTCGCCGGTGCCGCGTCGAGCCCGTACACGCTGACGGTGATGACGTGGGTGGCGGCGTTCGGCACGCCCGCCGTGCTGGTCTACCAGGGCTGGACCTACTGGGTGTTCCGCAAGCGCATCGGCGTCCGGCACATCCCGGCGGCGCACTGATGAGCCGCGGCCCGCTGGGGGCTCTGCCCCGGCTCTCGAAGACCGCGAGGCGCGCCCTCGCCGGGGTCGGCGCGCTCGCGTTCCTCAACGCCCTCGCGCTGGTCGCCCAGGCGGTCGCGCTGGCCGGTGTCATCACCGGCAACGGTGGCCTGCCGCTGCTCGCGGTCGCGGTGGTCGCCCGCGCCGGTCTGTCGTGGGCGACGGAGTCCGCCGCCGCCCGTGCCGCCGCCGGCGCCAAGGAGGAGCTGCGGACCCAGTTGCTCGCCAGCTCGTTCGACCTCGGCCCCGGCTGGATCGCCGACCGCGGGACGGCCGAGCTGTCGGTGCTCGCGACCAAGGGGCTCGACGCGCTCGACGCCTACTTCACCCGGTACCTGCCCGCGCTGGTCACCGCGGTGGTCGTGCCGCCGCTGGCCGGTGCGTGGATCCTCTTCACGGACTGGCCGTCGGCGGTCCTGATCGCGATCACGGTGCCGCTGATCCCCGTCTTCGCGGCGTTGATCGGCTGGTACACCGAGAAGCGCGTCAAGAAGGCCGCCGACGTCACCGAGCTGCTGTCGGCGCAGCTGCTGGAGCTGCTGCGGGCGCTGCCGGTGCTCACCGTCTTCGGCCGTGCCGAGCGGCAGGCCGCCGCCGTGCGCCAGATCGGCGACCAGCACCGCAGGGCCACGATGGGCACGCTCCGGATCGCGTTCCTGAGCGCGCTGGTGCTGGAGATCGCGGCGTCGCTCTCCGTTGCGCTGATCGCGGTCGGTGTCGGCGTCCGGCTCGTGCACGGCGACATGACGCTGATGACCGCGCTCGTCGTGCTGATCCTGGCGCCGGAGTGCTACCTGCCGCTGCGCGCGGCCGGCGCCGCCCACCACGCCAGTGAGGACGGCCTGGAAGCCGTCCGCCGAGTAGCCACCGTCACCGTCACCGCCACCACCACCGCCGCCGCCACCACCACCACCACTGACGGGAACGCGGGGGCCCCGCGTTCCCCACAGGGAAACGCGGGGCCCCCGCGTTCCCAGGGCGGCGGGGTTTGGGTGCGGGAGTTGCGGGTGTTGCGGCGGGGTGGGTTCGCGCCGGACGGCGTGAGCTTCGACGTGGGGGTGGGGGAGGTCCACCGGCTCGAAGGCGCGAGCGGTGCGGGCAAGTCGACGACGTTCCAGGTGCTCCTGGGCTTCCTGGAGCCGACCGACGGCACCGCGTTCGTCGCCGGCGACATCGCCTACGTGCCGCAGCGGCCCGCGTTCGCCGCCGCCACCCCGCGCGCCGAGCTGGAGCTGACGGTCCCCGGCGCGGACGACGTCGAGCTGGTCGCGGACGAGGTCGCGGCCACCCACCTGCTCGACCGCCGGATCACCGACCTCTCGACCGGCGAACGCCAGCGCATCGCGGTCGCGCGCGCTCTGCTGAGGGTCCGCCACGGCGCCACGGTGCTGCTGCTCGACGAACCGACCGCGCACCTCGACCCGGTGACAAGTCGCAAAGTCGACAAAGCGATCGAGCGAGCCAGTGCCACGGCGGCCGTCGTCCTCGCCTCGCACCGCCAGAAGGAGGCGACCGAGGACGAGACGTTCGCCAGGGTCGTCACGGAGGAACCGCAGCCCGAACGCCCCCAGCGCCTGCCGATCCCGTGGAAGGGCGCCGGGCTGGGCGTGCTCGCGACCCTCGCCGGCATCGCGCTGACTGCGCTGGCCGCCCACCTGATCGCCCGCGCCGCCGAGATGCCGCCGATCCTGACGCTGTCGGTGCTGGTCGTGGGCGTCCGGACGTTCGCGCTGAGCAAGGGCGTGCTGCGCTACGTCGAGCGGCTGGTCACCCACCACGAGGCGTTCGAGCTCGCGACGAAGCTGCGCGCCGAGCTGTGGCTGCGGCTCGTCCGGACCCAGCGCCGCGACGGCCTGCAACGACTCGTGGAGGACACCGACACCGTGCGCGACCTGGTGCCGCGCGTGCTGGTGCCGCCGGTCGTGGCCATCGGCGCGGGCATCGCGACCACCGTCCTGTTCGCGTTCATCGACCCGGCCGCCGCCCTCGTGCTGGGCGCTCTGCTGCTGGTCGCGGGCTTCGCGGCCCCCGCCGTCGCCGTCTGGACCGAGCGCAGGGCCAGCACGAAGCTGGCGAGGGGCCGCCGCAAGGTCGCCCGCGACACGATCAACGCGCTCACCGCCGCACCCGACCTCATCGCGCACGACGCCCACCACCGCCTGCTGGCGCGGCTCCACGCCGAGGACGTCGAGTTCGCCGCGCAGACCCGCAGGCAGGCGTTCGGCACGGGCGCGGCCACGGCGATCGTGCTGCTCGCGACCGGTGTGGCGGCTCTCTTCTGCGCCACGACCGGCAACCCGGTGCTCGGCCTGGTGCCGCTCGCGCTCGCCGAACCGCTCGCCGCCCTGCCGCTCGCGGCCCAGCAGCGGCGAGCACTGCGCGAGGCGAGCGCCCGGCTCCAGTTCGACGCGCCGCAGCGCCCGCAGCCGAGCAGGGGCAGGCGGATCCGGCTGGAGAACGTCGACGTCCGCTGGCCCGGCGCCACCGAACCGACGTTGACGGACCTGCACCTCGACGTCGAGCCGGGCACGCACGTCGCGATCGTCGGCCCGTCCGGCAGCGGCAAGTCGACGCTGTTCGCGCTGCTGCTGGGCTTCCTCCAGCCGGAGCGGGGGATCGCCGAGCTGCCGCGCGCCACCTGGTGCCCGCAGGAGCCGATGCTGGTCAGCACGACCGTGCGGGAGAACCTGCGCATGTCGGGCCCGCACGACGACGAGCGGCTGCGCGAGGCGCTGCGCCAGGCGTGCCTGCCGGACTGGGTGGACCGGCTCGACACGGTGATCCGGCCCGACCAGGTGTCGGGCGGCGAGGCGCAGCGGCTCGCGCTCGCCAGGGCGTTGCTGCACGACGCCGACGTGGTGCTGCTCGACGAGCCCACCGCGCACCTCGACGAACCGACCGCCCGCCGGCTCCTGGAGCAGCTCAGGCGCGACCGCAGGACGGTCCTGCACATCACCCACCGGCCCGACGAGGCGGCACGGGCGGACCTCGTGCTGGACCTCGGCAAGCCCGCCTACCGTTGAGGACCATGGACCCCTCCCTGGCGCGGCGCGTGCTCGTCGCGTCCACCGAGATCACCTCGGCGGCGCTGGAAGACCCGGAGAACGTGCTGCGGCTCGTGGTGGAGGCCGCCGCCGAGATCGCGGACGCCGACCTCGGGCTCGCCATGCTCGCCACGGCCGACGACGACGGCACGCTCACCATCGAGGCGTCCAGCGGTGAGCCGGTCGTCGCCACGCTCAGCCCCCGCAGCGCCGCCGCCAAGGCCGCGCGCACGGGCGTCCCGGTCATGGCCGACGACGTGACGAGCGACCCGCGCACGGCGCCGTACGTGCCGCAGGCGTTGCGCAGCTACGGGCCGTTCGCGGTGGCGCCGTTCGGCACCTCGGACCGCAAGATCGGCGCGCTGGCCGTCTACCGCAGGCGCGACAAGCCGCCGTTCACGCAGGAGACGGTGGACGTGCTGACGGCGTTCGCCGCCCAGGCCGGTCTCGCCGTGGTGCTGTCGGAGGGCTTCACCGCACGGCAGCGCGTCGCGGTCTACGAGGAGCGCGAGCGCATCGCCCGCGACCTGCACGACGTGATCATCCAGCGGCTCTACGGCGCCGGGGTACAGCTCAACCTGCTGGAACGCCGGATGGGCAAGAAGCTCGACGCCTCGCAGCGCGCGCGGATCGCGGAGGCCGTCGAGCTGGTCGACGAGACGATCGCGGAGGTCCGCGCGACCGTCCGCAAGCTGCGCAACACCGATCCCGCGGAGTCCGCCGACCTGCTCGACTCGATCAACGCCGAGGTCCGCACGGCCGGTGAGCTGCTCGGGTTCGCCCCGCGCCTGCACGTGGCGGGCGACCTGGCGAACGTGCCGCGCCCGCACGCCGACGACGCTCGGGCGGCGTTGCGCGAGGCCCTGTCGAACGTCGTACGGCACTCAGGCGCCACGCACGTCCAGATCGACGTACGGCGAGACGAGAAGCATCTGCTGCTGCGTGTCGCGGACAACGGTTGCGGCATCCCGTCCGGCGTGACTCAACGCGGATTGCGGCACCTCGCCGAACGGGCGAAGGCCGCGAGTGGCGATTTCCGCGTCGTGAGTTCGCCGAACGGGACGACGCTCACCTGGTCCGTCCCCGTTTAGCCACCCAGGCGGCGGCTTGCGTCCGCCGTTCCATGCCGAGTTTGGAGAGCACCGACGTGACGTAGTTCTTCACGGTCTTCTCCGCGAGGAACAACCGTTCACCGATTTGGCGGTTCGTGAGGCCCTCACCGATGAGCTCCAACACGCGCTGTTCCTGATCGGTGAGGCCAACCGGGGCCGGATTGCGCATCCGTTCGAGTACCCGGCTTGTGGTCGCGGGGTCCAGAAGGGACCGTCCTGCCGCGACCTCGCGCACGGCCGTCACGACGTCCTGACCGCGAACCTGCTTGAGCAGATAGCCCGACGCACCGGCCATGATGGCCCCGACGAGCGCCTCCTCGTCGTCGAACGCCGTCAGCACGAGGCAGCGGATGCCCAGATCGCGCAACGACCGGCACAGGTCGACACCGCTGCCGTCGGGCAGCTGAACGTCCACGACGGCCACATCGGGCCCCGTCGCCCTGGCACGGGTCACCGCCTCGTCGACGGAACCCGCCTCGGCGATGACCGAGATGTCCTCCTCGTCGTCGAGCATCTCGCGCAGTCCTCTGCGCACCACTTCGTGATCGTCAACCAACAAAACGCGCACTGGCACGAATCCACCGTACGTCGAATGGCTGTTCCTGAGCGTCACTCGGATTGAGACAGTTCTTGTCATGGCAGAAGGCTCGGTGAGGCCGATCGAGGAAGCGGATCGCATAGTTGTCGCCCGATTGGTTCTCGAGCTATGGGGCGCGCACACCGCCGTCGCGCACGGCGAGGTGTTCTTCCCCGCGAGTCTGCCGGGATTCCTGGTGGAGAGACAGGGCCACGTGCTCGGCATGCTGACCTACGCGGTGGCGAACCACCAGCTCGAGATCGTGACGATCGACGCGCTGCGACGGGGCCGCGGCGTCGGTACCGCGCTGGTCGACGCCGCGGTCCGCCAGGCGCGCACGCTCGGCTGCTCGCGGGTGCGCCTCACGACCACGAACGACAACCTCGACGCGTTGCGCTTCTACCAGCGCCGCGGCTTCAAGCTGACGGCGCTGAGGCCCGACGCCGTGCGGGAGGCGCGCAAGCTCAAACCGGAGATCCCGGCGGTGGGGGAGTTCGGCATCCCCATCACCGACGAGGTCGACCTGGAACGATGGGTCGCGCCGCGGCAGTAGTCCACAGCTGTCCACAGCTCTGTCCACAGGGTTGTGCACAAGGGGTGGGCGCGAGGGGTGGGCGCGAGGAGTGGGCGGAGTCAGACGCGCAGCGAGTTGAACGACTCGTCCCAGGCCGCGGCGACCTGGTGCGCGCACGTGGACGGCGCGACGCCGCCCACCCCGGTGCCGAGCCCCGGCATCGCGATGGTGCGGACGGCGTCGCGCACCGGCGTGCCGTCCTCCAGGCGCCCGTCGAGCCACAGCCGCAGGACCGCCCGCGCCGCGAGGTAGGGGTGGACGGTGTCGACCGGCAGCCGTTCACCGGGCAGCCGCATGGTCGGCGCGCTGATGAGCCACGCCGGTTCGGTCTCGCCGGTCGGCACGATCTGCGCCTCGCCCACGGGGAGCTCACCGCCGTGCAGCGCCAGGACCGCGCTGCGGACGTTGTTCTCGACCTGGGGGAATGCGGTGGCGTAGACGGCGTCGATGCCGCCGCGCATCCAGCCCTGCGAGTTGGCTGGGCTGACGACGGCCTGCGCCCGGATGTCCAGCACGGACCCGCGGTGCACCCGCACCCCTGTGCGGCCGGCCGCGACGGCGAGCCAGGCGTTCGCCATCGGTTCGTCGACCGCGCACAACACGAGTTCTGGCGCTAGAGCGGGCACGGCCCAAGCATTCCAGTTCGAACGGCCCCTGCGGAACCCAGGTTCGGCGCCGACCCTGGCGTGATCCGCGCCCCACTCGGCCGCACTAGTGTGTGCGGGTGCCTCGCATTGCGTACTTCGGCCCACAGGGAACCTTCACCGAGCAGGCAGCGATGCGGTTCGAGGGCGAGCTCGTCCCCGTCGAGACCATCCCGCTCGCCGTCGCCGCCGTCCGCGCGGGCGAGACCGACTTCGCGTGCGTGCCCATCGAGAACTCCGTCGAGGGCGCCGTGCCCGCGACGCTCGACGTGCTGATCCGCGACGAGCCCGTCATCGCCGTCGCCGAGACGGTGCTGGACGTCCGGTTCAGCGTCCTGGTCCGGCCGGGCACCGCGGAGATCAGGACCATCGCGTCGCACCCGCACGCGCTGGCCCAGGTCCGGGACTGGATCGCCGCGACCCTGCCCGGCGTCACCTCAATCGCCACCTCGTCGACCGCCGCTGCCGCCGCCGCGGTGGAGCGCGGCGAGTTCGACGCGGCCGTCACGGCACCGGTGGCCGTGCACCACTACGCGCTGGACGAGTACGCGACCGACGTGCTGGACGTCGCCGACGCGCGCACGCGGTTCCTGCTGCTGCGCCGGCCGGGCCGGCTGCCCGAGCCGACCGGGGCCGACCGCACCAGCGTCGTGGTGACCACCCCGGACCGCGTGGGGGTGCTGTCCGAGCTGCTCACCGAGCTCGCGCTGCGTGGGATCAATCTCACCGGCCTCGAATCGCGTCCCACGAAGGGCAAACTGGGCACGTACCGCTTCTACATCGACGTCGAGGGGCACATCGCAGAACCGAGGATCGGTGACGCGCTGGCCGCGCTGCACCGACACTCGCACGAGATCCGGTTCCTCGGGTCCTTCCCGATGGCCGACCACGAGCCCACCGAGGCCCGCGACGACGAGTTCGCCGCAGCAGCCGCTTGGGTCGATGCTGTCAGAAAGGGCGAGCGCGGGTGAGGTTGCTGCTGGTCAGGCACGGTGAGACGGCGTCGAACATCGAACGCAGGCTGGACACGGCCATGCCGGGTCCCCCGCTCACCGACCTCGGCCACAAGCAGGCCCGCGAACTGGCCGACGCGCTGGCCGGCGAGGAGATCTCCGCCGTCTACGCGAGCATCGGCCTGCGCGCCCAGCAGACCGCCGCCCCGACCGCCGAGCGCTTCGGCCTGCCCGTGCAGGTCCTGGAGGGCGTCCACGAGATCCAGGTGGGCGAGCTGGAGGGCCGCAACGACCCCGAGGCGTACCAGACCTACCTCGACACCGTGGTCCAGTGGGCGGAGGGCGCGCTGGACGTGGCGTTCCCGGGCGGAGGCGAGACCGGGCAGCAGGTGCTGGACCGGTTCCTCGCCGCCATCGAGTCGATCCGCCGGGACGGCACGGTCATGGTCGTGTCGCACGGCGGCGCCGGCCGGATGGGCGCGCTGGCGCTCGCGTCCAACGTGCCGGTCGAGCTCGCCGAGAACCTGCTGCCGAACACCGGCGTCGTGGTCCTGGAGACCGAGGGCGACGGCTGGGTGTGCCGGTCGTGGGCGGGCGTCGAGGTCTGAGGCCCGCGCCGGCTAGCCCCAGCCCAGCTCGTGCAGCCTCGCGTCGTCCACCCCGAAGTGGTGCGCGATCTCGTGCACCACGGTGATGATCACTTCCTCCACGACGTCGTCCTCGCTGTCGCAGATGTCGAGGATCGCCTCGCGGTAGATGAAGATGTGGTCGGGCAGCGCCCCGCCGTAGTCGGTGTTGCGCTCGGTCAGCGCGATGCCCTGGTAGAGCCCGAGCAGGGACGGCTCGTCGGGGTTGCGGTCCTCGACGAGCACCACGACGTTGTTCATCGCCTGCACGAACTCCGGCGGGACCAGGTCCAGCGCCTCCTCGACCAGTTCGTCGAAGCGGGCCCTGGTCATCTCGACGGTCATCCGCTCTCCGACGTCGTGGTGGGCGCGCTGGAGGAGGGCTTGTCGGGCTTGCCCGAGTCGGAGGGCTGGTTGCTGCCGGAGGGCGCGCCGGACTCGGAGTGCAGCGGGGCGCCGGTCGGCTCCGCCTGCGGCTTGACCGAGGTGGTCTGCGGCGGGTTCGAGGTGGTCAGCGGGGCGCCGTTGGGGTTGCGGACGCTGCCCTTCCACGCCACCAGGTTGTTGCCCTGGGGAACGGCGCCGACCTTGCAGTTGGCCTTGCGGGAGCCGACGGCCCAGCTCTCCTCCGCGCGCGTGTCCCAGGTGACCAGCAGGCCCTTGGCCTTGAGGTCGGCGCCGCCGGTGTACTCGGCGGCGATCGCCGCGCACTTCTCGGACATGACCTTGTCCTGCTGTTCGAGCGGCAGGAACGGGCCTTCGGGGTGCTGAACGACCCCGACGATCTCGAACGCGTGCGGCTCGGCGCAGTCGATGGGGTCGCCGACCGTGTTGTTCGCGCCGAGCGCGACGCACACACCGGGGTCGTAGACGTTCGACTGGTCCTGGGTCTTCGCGCTGCCGTACGACGGCAGGGCGGCGCCGGAGGGCGCGGTGACCTGCAGGCCGCACCTGAGCTGGCGGTAGCCGTCCGACCAGCGCTTCTCGTCCGGGTTCAGCGTGCTGACGCCGTACTTGCCCTTCGGGTCGAGCTTGCCGGACATGTAGCTGGTGGCGGCCTGGGCGCAGTGCTCCTGCGCGATCTTCGCCCACGCCTCCGCGTTCGGGAACGGCGCCTGGCTCGGGTACGCGGCGGTGATGTCCGCCGTGCCGGTGACCTCGAACTTGTGGGCCGCCGAGCAGTCGACCTTCTGCGCGTCGGAGAGGTCGGCCTTCTCCCAGTTCAGGCACTCGCCCTGGACGGCCTGGTAGGCCGCGTTGACCAGCTCGCGCTTGGTCCCGATCGGTCCGCTGCTGAAGACGGAGGTGAACGCGGACACCATCAGGAGCATGAACGCGCCCACGAAAGCACCGACCATCACAAGCCGCGTGTCGCGGATGTGACCTGATCGACTCAACCAACCGGCGCTCGGAGACATCTCATCCATGATGCCCGTGCCGTGTGAGGCGGCTGTGCGCCGGGTTGGGTCGAGTGTTGCTATTAGGACACTCGTCACTGAATCGGCCGTGTTTCCGCCGTGTCGCTAGGTACCTTGCCCGCGGGAGTGGTGATGACTGACAACAACCTGCCAGGACCTGGCCGGCCGACGCCCGAGCCCGGGTCACCGTCGGCACAGCCGGGTCAGCCGCAACAGCCGCCGCCGTACCAGCCGGCGCAGCCGCAGCCCGGCCAGAACCAGCCGGCGCAGCAGAAACCCGTCAAGGGCCAAGTGCGCCAGCAGCAGGCCGGCGTGACGAAGGCGCGTCAGCCGTCGGTGGCCGAGCAGCGCGCTCGTGCGGCCGCGTTGAAGGCCCAGCAGGAGCGGTTCGCCGCCGAGTCCGCCGCGTTCGAGAAACGCCGCAAGACCCGCAAACGCTTGCTCATCGGCGGTGGAGTCACCGTGGGTGTGGTCGCGCTGGTCGCGATCTGGTACGCGGCCGCCAGCCCGAAGAACGTCACGGCGCAGTGCACCGACTCGAACAACGTGATCGTCGACGACGACTACTGCGACGAGTCGTACTACCGCAGCCACGGCGGCTACTCGAGCGGCGGGTTCATCTACATCGGTGGCAGCTCGTACCGCTACAACTACGGCGGCTCGGGCGCGGTCGGCCAGAGGGTGAGCGGCGGCAGCTACACGGTTCCCAAGGGCGCGAACGTCACGACCAAGTCGGGCACGTCGATCCAGCGCGGCGGCTTCGGCGTCAGCAGCGGCTCGAAGAGCAGCGGGGGCTGAGCAGTTGCGTCGTGACACCTCGCAACCGCGGCCGAACTGGCAGCGCACGGTCTCGGAGCAGGGGTTGGTCTTCGGCCTGCCCGCGAAGTACGCGAACGGCGCCGACCGCCCGTACTGGGACGAGTCGGTGCACTACGTGTTCGAGATGAGCGAGATCCTCTCGCTCGAAGCCGACGTCGAGCTGCTCCACTCCATGTGCCTCGACGCGGTGGACAACGTCGTGCTCACCGAGCGGTACCGCGACTTCGGCATCCCCGAGTGGGTGTGGCCCCACATCGCCGAGTCGTGGCGCCGCCGCGACCCGCACGTCTACGGCCGCTTCGACCTGCGCTACGACGGCTCCGGTCCGGCCAAGCTGCTCGAGTACAACGCGGACACGCCCACGTCGCTGCTGGAGGCCGCCTACGTCCAGTGGTACTGGAAGACCGACGTCTTCCCGGACGACGACCAGTGGAACTCCCTGCACGAGCGCCTGGTCGAGCGCTGGGCCGAGATCGGCGCCAAGCTGCCGTCCGGCGAGCTGCACTTCAGCTGGTCGAGCGCCGACCCGTCCGGCGAGGACCACCTCACGATCGCCTGCCTGCAGGAGACGGCCGCCGAGGCCGGCCTGAACACGGTGGGCATCGCGATGGAGGACATCGGCTGGGACACGCTGCTCAACCGGTTCGTGGACCTCGAAGAGGCCCCGATGGGCACGGTGTTCAAGCTCTACCCGTGGGAGTGGGTGGTCGAGGAGGAGTTCGGCCGCCACGCCGTCGAGTCGCTGCCGGGCACGCTGTGGGTCGAGCCGCTGTGGAAGATGCTGCTCTCCAACAAGGCGCTGCTCGCGGTCCTGTGGGAGATGCACCCCGGCCACCCCAACCTGCTCCCCGCCTACCTCAACGACCCCGGCATGCTCACCGAGTACGTGCGCAAGCCGCTGCTCGGCCGGGAAGGGGCGAACATCCAGATCGTCGCCCCCGGCTACGAGACGCAGACCGGCGGTGTGTACGGCAAAGAAGGCTTCGTCTACCAGCTGTTCGATCCGCTTCCGGACTTCGACGGCTACCGCCCCGCGTTGGGCGCCTGGGTCGTCGGCGACACGTCGGCCGGCCTCGGCATCCGGGAAACGGTCGGTCTGGTGACCGACGATGGCGCGGCGTTCGTGCCGCATCGAATTGTTGAGTAAGACTTCGAAAGGGAACAGCACATGTACGAGCTCGCGTTGGACCCCGGCTTCGGCTCGGCGATCGGCCGGGGCATCGGCGCGATCGCGCTGTACGCCGTCGTCGGTCTGGTCCTCATGGTGTTCGGCTTCTACGCGATCGACTGGACGACGCCGGGCAAGCTGTCGATCCTGGTCCGCAACGGCGCGCCTAACGCCGTGATCGTCACCGCCTCCGGCCTCGTCTCGATGGCGTTCATCGTGGTCGTCGCCATCCTCAGCGCCGTCGGCAAGCTCGACGAGGGCCTGCTCACCTCGCTGATCTACGGCATCGTCGGCATCATCGTGCAGGTCGCGGCCGTGCGGCTGCTGGAGTGGGTGACCAAGCTCGACATCGGCTCGATCATCGAGTCGGACCGCTTCGCGCCCGCGTCCGTCGTCGTGGCCGCCGCGCACGTCGCGCTCGGCCTCGTGGTGGCGTTCGCGATCTACTAGCCCACTTTTCCGCTTCGCGGAAGCCACGCGGGGGCCCCGCGTTTCCCTGAGGGGAACGCGGGGCCCCCGCGTTCCGGGCTGGCGAACGGATGGCCGGATGAGGCGTTGAGCAGGCGGGGACTACCCTTTCCAGGGTGATCGACCTCAAGGTGTTGCGCGAGAACCCGGAGATCGTGCGCGCTTCGCAGCGTGCCCGTGGCGAGGACGAGGGCGTCGTCGACTCCCTGCTGTCCGCTGACGAGCGCCGGCGCAGTGCCATCTCCCGCGCGGACACCCTGCGCGCCGAGCAGAAGGTGCTCGGCAAGGAGGTCGGCAGGGCCAAGGGCGACGAGAAGGCCGCGCTGCTCGTCAAGGCGAAGGAGCTGGCCGCCGAGGTCAAGGCCGCGGAGGCCGAGCAGCACGCCACCGCCGACGAGGTGAACGAGCTGCTGGGCAGGATCCCGAACCTGGTGCACCCGGACGCGCCGGTCGGTGGCGAGGACGACTTCCGCGTCATCAAGACCGTGGGCGAGCCGCGCCGGTTCGACTTCGAGCCGCAGGACCACCTCGACCTCGGCACCAAGCTCGGCGCGATCGACATGGAGCGCGGCGCCAAGGTCGGCGGCAGCCGGTTCTACTTCCTCAAGGGCGTCGGCGCGCAGCTCGAGCTCGCGCTGCTGAACATGGCGGCGGCGCAGGCCACGGCCAACGGCTTCGAGCTGATGATCACACCGACGCTGGTCCGGCCGGAGATCATGGCGGGCACCGGCTTCCTGGGCGCGCACTCGAGCGAGATCTACCACCTGCCCAACGACGACCTGTACCTCGTCGGCACGTCGGAGGTGCCGCTCGCCGGGTACCACGCCGACGAGATCCTCGACTCCGAGCGCCGGTACGCGGGCTGGTCGTCGTGCTACCGCCGCGAGGCCGGGTCGTACGGCAAGGACACCCGCGGCATCATCCGCGTGCACCAGTTCAACAAGGTCGAGATGTTCTCCTACGTCAAGCCCGAGGACGCCGAGGCGGAGCACGCCCGGCTGCTCGGGTGGGAGGAGGAGATGCTCGCCAAGATCGAGGTGCCGTACCGCGTCATCGACACGGCCACCGGCGACCTCGGCACGTCGGCGCACCGCAAGTTCGACTGCGAGGCGTGGGTGCCGACCCAGCAGAAGTACCGCGAGCTGACCTCGACGTCGAACTGCACCACGTTCCAGGCGCGCCGCCTGAACGTGCGCTACCGGGACGACAACGGCAAGACGCAGATCGCCGCCACGCTCAACGGCACGCTGGCCACCACCCGGTGGATCGTCGCGATCCTGGAGAACCACCAGAACGCCGACGGCTCGGTCACCGTCCCGCAGGCCCTGCGGCCGTTCATGGGCACGGACGTCCTCACGCCCCGGTAGTCATCCCAGCCGGTCGGCGACGTGCTTCGCGATCTCCAGCGAGCCCGTCGCCGCCGGTGAGGGCGCGTTCAGCACGTGCACCTGGCGGTCCGCGGTCTCGATGAGGAAGTCGTCCACCAGCGAACCGTCCGGAAGCATCGCCTGCGCCCGCACGCCTGCTTCGGCCCGGACGAGGTCGTCCTCGCGCACGGCGGGCACCAGGCGGGCCAGCGAGGCGGCGAAGCGCTTGCGGGACAGCGAGCGCAGCACCTCCTCCGCGCCGGTGCGGGCGTACCTGCGCGCGAGCCGCCACGTGCCCGGGAAGCGCGCCACGTCGGCGACGTCGGTCAGGGAGAAGTCGCGCCACCGGTAGCCCTCGCGGCGCAGCGCCAGCACGGCGTTCGGGCCGCAGTGCACGCTGCCGTCGAGCATGCGGGTCAGGTGCACGCCGAGGAACGGCAGCGTCGGGTCCGGCACCGGGTAGATCAGGCCCCGGACCAGGGACGGGCGCCGCAGCTCGAAGTACTCCCCGCGGAACGGCACGATGCGCGCCGCCGGGGTCAGGCCGGCCAGCCGCGCCACGCGGTCGCTGTGCAGGCCCGCGCAGTTCACCAGCGCGTCCGCCCTCACCACACCGCCCGGTGTCGCGACCTCCACGCCACCGGGCGCCGGCCGGATCGCCAGCGCGGGGGAGTGCAGGCGCAGGTCGTGCTCCGACAGCCGCCCGGCCAGGGCGTCGCACACGGCGGGGAAGTCGATGATCCCCGTGCTCTCCACGCGCAACGCCGCGACGCACGCCACCTCGGGCTCGTACTCGCGCGCCTCGGCAGCGGAGATCAGCTTCGCCGGCACGCCGTTCGCCTCCGCGCGTTCGGCCAGCGCCTTCAGCCTCGGCACCTCGTCGGCGGACGTGGCCACGACCAGCTTGCCGCACACCTCGACCGGCACGCCGTGCGCACGCGCGAAGGCGATCATCGAGGCGTTGCCGGCCACGGACATCCGGGCCTTGAGCGAACCGGGCCGGTAGTACAGGCCCGCGTGCACGACGTTCGAGTTGTGGCCGGTCTGGTGGGCGCCCCAGCGCCCCTCCTTCTCCAGCACCGTCACGCGGTCACCGCGCGAGGCCAGCTCGGCGGCCACCGCGAGCCCGACGATTCCGCCACCGATCACCACGACAGAGCGCACAGTGACGGAATCTAGTTCAGCACCACGCCGTTACAGGTGGCGGTCGAGCGTGGGCAGAACGTCCGCCGCGACGTTCTCCACGACCTGCTCGCTGCCCATGTAGACGCCGTCGTGCCGCGGCCAGTGCGCCACCACGTCGGTGAAGCCCAGCTCAGCCGCTCTGCCCACGGCGTCGACGAAGCACTCCACGCTCGACAGCGAGTACACCGGCGCCGAGTCGAGGTTGAGGTAGCGGCTCACCCGCGTCGTGCGGCCCTGCGTGGCCAACGTCTCAGTGAACCGCTCGGACAGCTCCGCCACGCCGCGCCACCACGCCTCGTGGTCCTCGGTCGACGGCCCCGTGGTGACCCAGCCCTGGCCGAACCGCGCCGCGACGGCCATCGCCTTCGGGCCGTTGGCGGCCACCACGAACGGCACCCGCGGCCGCTGCACGCAGCCGGGCGCGCTGCGGGCCTCCTCGGCCGAGTAGAACTCGCCGTGCCACGTCGTGCGGTCCTGGACCAGCAGCCGGTCGAGCAGCTCGACGAACTCGCCGAACCGGGCCGTCCGGTCACCCGGCAGCAACGGCTTCGAGCCGGTCACGACCGTGTCGTACCCGGCCCCACCTGCGCCGACACCGAGCGTGAACCGCCCGTCGGAGACGTCGTCGACCGTCAGCAGCTCGCGCGCGAACGGCACGGGGTGGCGGAAGTTCGGGCTCGCGACGAACGTGCCGAGCCTGATGCGCGAGGTGACCAGCGCGGCCGCGGTCAGGGTCGGCACCGCGCCGAACCAGGGGCCGTCGACCAGCGTCCGCCAGCCGAGGTGGTCGTAGGTCCACGCGTGGTGGAACCCGTACTCCTCGGCGGCGCGCCACTTGGGTTCGGCGATCCACCATCGGTGTTCCGGAAGAATGACGATTCCTGCGCGCACGGTACGTACGGTAACCAGCTGTTCAGCTCCTTACGAACTTGGCTCGCGCAACGGAGGAGGCAAGATGTCGGTGTGGAACAGCCGCGCCTGGTCGCCTCCGACGTCGATGGAACCCTGCTCAGCCCCTTGGAGTCCGTGAGCCCGCGCACGGCCGAGGTCGTCGGCCGCGTGCTCGCGGCAGGGGTGCCGTTCGTGCTCGCCACCGGACGGCCGCCGCGCTGGGTTCCGCGCATCGCCGCCGAGGCGGGCCTCGACGGGCTGGCGGTCTGCGCGAACGGCGCGGTGCTCTACGACATCGGCCGCGAGGAGATCGTCTGGGCGCGCACGCTCAGCCCGGTGCAGCTGCACGACATCGCGGCCGCGGTCGACAGCGTGCTCGACGACTGCACGTACGCGGTGGAACTGGTCGGCACGCCCAAGGACGACCTGACCTTCGTCGCCGAGCTCAGCTACACCCACCCCTGGCCGGAGGGACCGCACAGCGGTCTCAGCCGCGCGGAGGCGCTCGGCCGTCCCGCGGCCAAGCTGCTGATCCGCAACCCCGCCATGACCAGCGCCGAGATGACGGCCGCGATCGGCGAGGTGCTGCACGGCGAGGTCGACCTGACCTTCTCGACGAACAACGGCCTCGTCGAGGCCGCGGTCCACGGCGTCACGAAGGCGTCCGGCCTGGCCGACGTCGCGGAGCGGTTCGGCGTCGAGCCCGAGCACGTCATCGCGTTCGGGGACATGCCGAACGACGTGGAGATGCTCCGGTGGGCCGGGCACGGCGTGGCGATGGCCAACGGCCACGAGGACGCGAAGGCCGCCGCGGACGAGGTCACGGGCCCGAACTCGGAGGACGGCGTCGCCATGGTGCTGGAACGGTGGTTCTGAGGCCCGGACGCCTCGCAGGCCGCACGGCCGACGCCGAGACCGGTGCGGGGTGCTTCCCGCACCGCCCGATCAGCGCGCGGCCGAGTACTGGGCGCCGGCCGGCACGTACTCCTGCCGGGCGCGCCCGGTCCAGCCGTCGCGGAAACCGGCGAGCAGCGCCGGCACGTGGGTCCGGCGCTGCCGCTCGAACACCGCGGTGTTGACCGTCCACCGCGCCAGGAAGAGCGCGGCGGACAGCGACCAGCGCCAGTTCTTCGCACGGTGCTCGCGCGCCAGGACCGTGCTGTTGCGCGCGACCCAGTAGTGCCGCCAGGCCGGGTAGTGCAGCACGTGCACCCGCAGCGGGCCGACCTTGTGCTCGCGCCGGTCGCCCAGCGAGTGCGGCAGCAGGACCGTGGTGTCCTGCACGACGCGGAACCCGTGCTCGCGCGTCCGCAGGCAGAAGTCGAAGTCGACCCAGTCGACGAAGAAGTCCTCGCGGAACCGGCCGACCGCGGTCAGGCAGGAGCGCCGGACCAGCATGCCCGAGGTCATCACGCCGTCCCGGTCGGCGAGCGCCGGACCGGACCGGGCGGCCTTCTCGTAGGACTCGCCGTGGGTGGCGTCCCACGGGGTCGGCGCGACGACGCCCACCGAGGCGTCGGCGAAGTGCGCGGCGAGCGAGGGCACGAGGTCCGGGGGCAGCACCGAGTCCTGGTCCAGGAACAGCACCACGTCCGTGTCGGCCGGCAGTTCGCCGACCGCCGAGTTCAGCGCCGCGGCCAGGCCCAGGTTGCTGCCGTTGCGCAGCACGGTGACCCTCGGGTCGTCGAGCTTCTCGGCGGCCGACGCCGACGTCGAGGGGGTGTTGTCCGACACGATCACCTCGGAGCAGGTGACCAGCGCGGACTCGACCACGGCCGCGAGCCGGTCGTCCGGGTGGTACGCCGTGACGAGTGCGGTCACCTTCACAGCCCGGCCTCCGAGCGCTGGGCACCGGACCGGTAGTCGGCGCCGGCGGGCAGGTACCTCGGCGTCACGCGGTTGCGCAGGGCGTCGCGGACACCGCTGAGGATCGCCTTGACGTTGTCCCCGCGCGACGGTTCGAACAGGGCGGTGGTCACCGCCTGCCGTCCGATGTAGAGGACGGCCATCAGCGACCAGCGGGGGTGGCGGACGAGGTTCTCGCGGATCATCACCAGCCCGTTGCGGGTGATCCAGTAGTGCCGCCACGGCGAGTAGCGCAGCACCTTGACCGTGAGACCGGCGATCCGGTGCTCACGCCGGTCGCCGATCGAGTGCGGCAGGCGGGTCGCCAGGTCCTGCACGATCCGCACGCCGTCGCGGCGCAGCCTCAGGCAGAAGTCGTTGTCGACCCAGTCCACGAAGAACTCGTCGCGGAACGGGCCGGCCGCCTCCAGGACGGTGCGCCTGACCAGCATGCCGGACGTGATGACGGTGTCCTGGTCCACCAGCCCGGTGCCGCGGGGGGAGAACCGCTCGTACGTGCTGCCGTCCGCCGCGTCGACCGGGGTTGGGGCGACGACGCCGATGGAGGGGTCGGCGAGGTGCGCCGCGAGCGCGGCCACCACCCCCTCCGGGAGCGCGGAGTCCTGGTCGAGCACGAGGACCGCCTCGGTCTCCGGCCGCAGTGCGCGGACCGCGTCGTTGAGCGCGCCCGCGAGACCGCCGTTGCGCCCCGACCGGAGCACGCGGACCCTCGGGTCGGAGAGGCCCTCGGTCGAGGAGCTCTCCGCTGTCGGCGTGTTGTCGACGACGACGACGTCGGCGCAGGTCACCAGCGCGGCGTCGATGACCGCCGAGAGCCGCTCGTCCGGGTGGTAGGCGGTGACGACAGCCGTGATGACGGGATCGGTCATCGGTTCCGGGACTCCTAGAGGTCGACGACACGGTGCGATCGAGGCGGCGCGAGGGGTCGTCGCACGTGAGTGGCCGATTCTACAGAGGTGCGCCGGGGGCTCCGAGGGCGTCCGTTAGGCTCGATTTCGTTCCCCTGGAGAGCATGAGGCTGGTGCATGGACCGCTTGCGCTTCTTGCGCAGTCCGATGGCGTTGATGGGCATCGGACTGGGGATGGTCGTCCTCTCCGGCTTCACGTTCATCCCCCTGATCACGCGCTCGGGCGTCGACGAGTCCGGCATCACGGCGCTGATCAGCCTCTACTTCCTGGTCAACACCATCGCGCTCGGCGCGTTCTCCGGGGTCGAGCAGGAGATGTCGCGCGCGGTGAGCCGCGAACGCGCGCTCGGCCGTCCCGTCCTGCCGGTCGCCCGCCTGGTGGCACGGCAGGCCGTGGTGCTCTTCCTGCTGATCGGCGCTCTGATCGCGGTGCTGTCCCCGCTGCTGGTCGATCGGACGATGAACGGGCACTGGGAGCTGCTCGCCGCGCTCGTCGTGGGCGTGTTCGCCACGGCCTGCGCCTCCGCCGTGCGCGGAGCCCTCGCGGGCGCCGAGCGGTTCGGCCTGTACGCGGCGACTCTCGCCACGGAGGGGCTGACCCGGCTGGTGCCGTGGGCGGTGCTGGCGCTGCTCCAGGTCGGCTCCGCGTGGCTGTTCGCCGTGATCTTCGTCCTCGGCCAGGTCTTCGCGGCGCTGCTCGGCGTCGGCGGCCTCTGGCTCACCGGCGCCGGTGGCCCGCGCCAGGTGTCGTCCACCGCACCAGCCTCCGGCGTCGAGGGCTCCGGCCGGATGTGGCTCGGCATCTCGGCGGGCCTGGCGCTGCTGGCCGTCGCGAGCCTCACCAACCAGGCCGTGGTCAACCTGCCGCCGGTGGTGATCAACGCCATCGCGCAGCCCGAGGTCGCGACGGCCATCGCCGGGGCCATCACGCTGACCCGGCTGCCGATGTTCGCGTTCGTCCCGCTCCAGACCACCCTGCTGCCGCGGCTGACCGCGAGCGCGGCCCGCGGTGACCGGAGGTCGGTGCGCACGCAGACCCTCCGCACCGTCGCGGTGTGCGCGGCGCTGGGGCTGCTCGGGATCGTGCTGCTGGCCACCGCGGGGCCCCAGCTGCTCGCCCTGCTGCTCGGCAGGCCCGCGAGCCTGTCCAACGCGACCCTGGCCGCGCTCGGCATCGGGACCGTCTTCCTCATGGCGGCGAACGTCACGCAGCCCGCGCTGGTGGCGCTCGGCAAGCACCGGACGGTGCTGGTGGCGTCCCTGACCGGCGTGGCGGCCATGACGCTGACGTTCGTCCTGCCGGTCGACCCGACCACCACCGCGGTGCTCGCGACGTCCGCCGGCCCGGTGGCCGTCATGGCTGTCATGGCCGTCGTCCTGCTGCGGGCGACCGGCGGCGGCCACCACCAGACACCCCCGGACGACGCGCCGGCGACGGCGCCCGCCGAACTCAGGGAGCGAACCACCCGATGACCGACAAGATCACCGCGATCGCGACGGCCTACCACCCCGACCAGCGGCTGCTGGCCGTCATCGAGGCCGCACGGGCGTCCTGCGTCGAGGTGCTGGTGGTGGACAACACCCCCGGCGGCGCCGAGCTGCTCGACGGCGAGCTGCCGGAGGGGGTCCGCGTGCTCCGCCCGGCGGGCAACCTCGGTCTCGCGGGCGCGCTCAACCTGGGGGTGCGGGAGATGGCGCCGGGAACCGACGCCGTGCTGCTGCTCGACCAGGACTCGGTGCTCTCCGGCGAGGTGGTCGGCCGGCTGGCCGCGTACCTGGCCGACCCGACCATCGGTGCCGCGGCTCCCGCGCCCTGGGACGCCGTGCGCGAGTCCTACATCGACCCGCGCACGGTGCTGCGGCCCGAGGTCGCGGACCGGGACGCCGTGATCACCTCCGGCATGGTGGTGCGGCGTTCGCTGCTCGAGGAGCTGGGCGGGTTCCGCGAGGACTTCTTCGTGGACTGCGTCGACCAGGACTTCTGCCTGCGGCTGCGGCGCACCGGGATGCGGATCGTGCAGGACAAGCGGGTCAAGCTGCCGCACTCGCTCGGTGAGGTCCGCGAGCACCGGTTCCTGATCGGGCACGTCCGCGTCACCCACCACCCGAGGTGGCGGCTGTACTGGGTGATCCGCAACGGCGTGCTGCTGGTGAAGGAGAACCTGCTCCGCTCGCCGGCGTGGTGCCTGGCGTCCGTCCTCATCATGGGGCGCTGGGTGCTGCTGACGGCGCTGTACGAGAAGCCGCGCGGTGCCCGGCTGCGCGCGATGTGGCACGGCCTGCGGGACGGCGTGAGGGGCAGGACCAGCAAGGACTACCTGCCCGCCGGCAGCGCGCTCGCGGGGTCCTGAGCACCCGCACCGGCCGTGGCCGGGTCAGGCCGGACCACCGCGGCCGCTGATCCCGGTGGCGGCCGGGCTCACCTGGGGCGTTGCGTGCCGAAGGCGTGCTTGGCCAGCGCCTGGGCGACGTCGCGCTGCCCGTCCCGCACGGCCGTCGGGAGCAGGGTCAGCGCGTGCAGCCGGGACGCGGAGTGGTAGCGCGCGGCCCGCTCGGCACGGCGCCAGCCCCTCGCCTTCATCCGGTCGGCCATCATGAGGAACAACTGGCGCTCCTCGGTGAAGCGGCCCCCGTCCAGCGCCATCTTCGACGAGACGCTCCCGCGGTGCCGCCGGTACTGGAAGCAGACGGTGCTGTCCACCAGCATCTGCTCGCCGCGCTCGATCAGCTCCAGCTCCAGCGCGAGGTCCTGGGTGGTGCGCAGGTCGGTGCGGAAGCCGACCGCCTTGATCGCCTCGGTGCGCCAGGCGATCGACGGGAAGTACAGCCAGTTGCCGCGCAGCAGGCTCGCCGCCAGGTCCTCACCGCCCATCAGCCGCCGGTCGGTCACCCGCGGCGCGTACAGCCGCTTCTTGGCCTCGTCGACCAGCGCCCTGACCGGCTGGCCGTGCTCGTCGATCACCGCCACCCCCGGCTGGATCATGCCGACGCCGGGGTGCGCCCGGTAGGCGGCGAGCACGGTGCCGACGTAGTTGGGCAGCAGCAGGTCGTCCGCGCCGAGCATCGTCATCAGCTCGTGCTCGGCGAGGTCGAGGCACCGGTTGAAGTTGCCCGTGACACCCAGGTTGCGCTCGTTGCGGAAGTAGCGGATCCGCTCGTCGGCCAGCGACTCGAACCAGCCGGGGACGGTGGGCTCCGTCGTGTCGTCGACGACCGTCAGCCGCCAGCCGGGATCGGCCTGCGAGCGCACGCTCTGCACGGCGGCCTGCATCAGCGAGACGTCGCCGTAGTACGGCAGCATGATATCGATCATCGTCATGGTGCTGGGGCTCTCCTCGTCGGCTGGGGAGCATGATGCCCTACCTGGCCGGGCCCGGTCCGTGAGGATGGGCCGGTGCTCACGCCGCTATCCTCTGCGATCGTGCAAATTCGTGAGCTGACCATCGCCGGAGCGTACGAGTTCGTGCCGCGGACCTTCGGTGACAACCGCGGCATGTTCGCAAGCCCCTACCAGGAGCAGGCGCTGCTCGAGGCGACCGGCCGCACGATGCGCGTCGCCCAGAGCAACCACTCGATCTCGGCCAAGGGCACCATCCGCGGCGTGCACTTCGCCGACGTGCCCCCCAGCCAGGCGAAGTACATCTACTGCCCGCGGGGGTCCCTGCTGGACGTCGTCGTCGACATCCGGGTGGGCTCGCCGACCTACGGCCAGTGGGACGCCGTCCGGCTCGACTCGACCGAGTGCCGCGCGCTGTTCGTGTCCGAGGGCCTCGGTCACTCGTTCGTGGCCCTCGAGGACGACACCGTCATGAGCTACCTGTGCGGTGAGGCCTACAACCCGAGCGCGGAACACGGCGTCAACCCGCTGGACCCGGCGCTCGGCCTGCCGTGGCCCGCTGATCTTGAGCAGGTGCTTTCCGAGAAGGACCTCGCCGCCCCGACCCTCGCCGAGGCCGAAGCGGCCGATATCCTCCCCCGGTACGAGGACTGTCTCGCCTACTACGAGAAGCTCCGCGCCAACGGCGTGTGACGGCGCGCAGCCGGACCACTTCCGTGTACGCGCTCGACGAGTGTCCTTATCTCCAACCGGATGGGAAGAACGCGCGACGATGAGAGGGATCATTCTCGCCGGCGGCAGCGGTACCCGGCTGCACCCGATCACGCAGGCCGTGTCCAAGCAGCTGCTGCCGGTCTACGACAAGCCGATGGTGTACTACCCGCTGTCGGTGCTGATGCTCGCGGGCATCAGGGAAATCTTGATCATCTCGACGCCGACGGACCTCCCGAACTTCCGGCGCCTGTTCGGTGACGGCTCGCAGTTCGGCATCCGCCTGGAGTACGCCGAGCAGCCGGAGCCCAACGGCCTGGCCGAGGCGTTCGTCATCGGTGCCGACTTCATCGGCGACCAGGACGTGGCGCTGGTGCTCGGCGACAACATCTTCCACGGCCAGGGCTTCGCCAAGGTGCTGCAGAAGCACGCCAGCTCGATCGACGGCTGCGTGCTGTTCGGCTACCCGGTCAAGGACCCGGAGCGCTACGGCGTCGGCGAGGTGGACGCGGACGGCAACCTGATTTCCATCGAGGAGAAGCCGGCGCTGCCGAAGTCCAACAAGGCCATCACCGGTCTCTACTTCTACGACAACCAGGTCGTGGAGATCGCCCGCGGGCTCGAGCCCTCGGCTCGCGGCGAGCTGGAGATCACCGACGTCAACATGGTCTACCTCAAGCAGGGCAACGCGAAGCTGGTCGACCTCGGCCGCGGGTTCGCCTGGCTGGACACCGGCACGCACGACTCGATGCTCGAAGCGGGTCAGTACGTGCAGGTGCTCGAGCACCGGCAGGGCATCCGGATCGCCTGCCTCGAGGAGATCGCGCTGCGGATGGGCTTCATCGACGCCGACGCGTGCTACGCCCTCGGCGAGAAGCTCGCCAAGTCCGGCTACGGCCAGTACGTGATGGAGGTCGCCCGCTCGGCGGGCGCCACCAAGTGAACGAAACGACGAACGCCCGACAGACAGGTGCGGCGAGGGGCAACATGCGGGTTCTGGTCACCGGTGGTGCGGGATTCATCGGATCCCACTACGTGCGGCAGCTCGTCGGAGGCGCCTACCCGGCGTTCGCCGACGCCGAGGTCGTCGTGCTGGACAAGCTGACCTACGCGGGCAACGAGGCCAACCTCGCGCCGGTGGCGGACAGCCCCCGGCTGGAGTTCGTCCGCGGTGACATCTGCGACGCGGAGCTGGTCGGCAAGCTGATGGCCGGCACCGACGTCGTGGTGCACTTCGCCGCCGAGTCGCACGTGGACCGGTCCATCTCCGGTGCCGCCGAGTTCGTGGTGACCAACGTGCTCGGCACGCAGACGCTGCTGCAGGGCGCGCTGGAGGCGAACGTCGGCAAGTTCGTCCACATCTCCACGGACGAGGTGTACGGCTCGATCGAGTCGGGCTCCTGGACCGAGGAGCAGCCGCTGGAGCCGAACTCGCCGTACTCGTCGGCCAAGGCCAGCTCGGACCTGATCGCCCGGTCCTACCACCGCACGTACGGCATGCCGGTGTGCATCACGCGCTGCTCGAACAACTACGGCGAGTACCAGTTCCCCGAGAAGGTCATCCCGCTGTTCGTGTCGAACCTGATGGACGGCAAGAAGGTGCCGCTCTACGGCGACGGCCTGAACGTCCGGGACTGGCTGCACGTGGACGACCACTGCCGGGGCATCCAGCTCGTCGTCGAGGGCGGCCGCGCGGGTGAGGTCTACAACATCGGCGGCGGCACCGAGCTGACGAACCGCGAGCTGACCGAGCGGCTGCTGGAGGCGATGGGCGCCGACTGGTCGTCGGTGGAGCAGGTCACCGACCGCAAGGGCCACGACCGCCGCTACTCGGTCGACATCACCAAGATCTCCACCGAGCTCGGCTACGCCCCGCGGGTGCCGTTCGACGAGGGCCTGGCCCGCACCGTCGCCTGGTACCGGGACAACCGCGACTGGTGGGAGCCGCTCAAGGCGCGCGCCGCACTGGCCTGATCGATCGTGCGAAAAAGCCCGGTCCCGCGACTCGCGGGACCGGGCTTTCGCGTTGGGCCGCTACCGGTTCGGTGAGGCCGAGCCGCACCTGTCGAGCTTGTAGAGCTTGATCGCGCCGCTGGACGCGACCAGCTCGAACGCACCCGGCGTGCTCGGCTCCTTGATGCCGGGGTACCTCTTGGTGCGGTTGTCCCACGACCAGAACGTCTTGTTCGCGAGCAGCATGTAGCGCGCGCCCAGCTTCTCGGCCGCCGTGCACACCTTCGGGTCCGTCGCCGCGTCGGCGAGGTGCTGCGCGAGGTACCGCTGCTCGTCGCCCCACGGGAGGTCGGCGTGCGGGAACACGGCCTTGCGGCGGATGTCGGCGAGCATGATCGCCGAGCCGTCCCACGGGTTGTTCACCACGACCGCGTCCTCGGGCAGCACCTGGTCGAGCTTCTCCTGGAACGCGAGCTCGGACCGGTCGACCAGGACCCCTTCCGCGGGGTTGCTGTCGATGTAGACGCCCCGAATCGTGCCGATGTTCGTGCCCGCGTAGTAGCCGCGGCTCAACGGCAGCAACGCCAGCATCACGATGACCGCCAGCGCGGTCGGCGTGCGCAGCAGCGCCGGAGCCCTGGTCAGCGCGGGTACGCGCGCCGCGAGTTTCGCCGCGATGAACAGCACCCCGATGACCGCGAGGGGGACCGCCACGATCGGGGCGATGGCCGCGATGCGGAACGAGTCGTTGTACCAAACGCCGGTGAACTTCCTGGTGTCCGGCCGGTTGATCGACGCGGCGAGCGTGTAGAGGAACGTCACGGCGGCGAACGCCCCGATCAACCAGCGGTGTTCCTTCATCCGCCACGCGAGCACCAGCCCGACGAGGGTGAGCACCGACAGCGCCCACAGGCCCGGCTTGCCGTTCGGCGCGTTCAGCAGCGCCTCGCCGACGGCCCTGGGCGGGGTCTCGAACGGCGGCCAGTACATCTCGCGCACCGGCTTGAACATGCTCAGGCGGGACACGAAGACCCAGAGGCCGAACAGCACCGCGAGCGTCCCGCCGACGACGGCGACGCCCTGCCACCTCCTGCCCCCCGCGTAGAGCTTGCGGCCCGAGCGGAAGACGGCGATCAGGAACGGGAACAGCGCCAGCACCGCGAGGCTGAACAGCGCGTTCGGGTGGGCGAAGCCGGTGCCGACGAGCACGAGGGCCGCCATCGTGAGCGACCTGCGGCGGCCGAGGATGTCCTCCTTGGCGAGCGACGTCGCGGCCAGCACGGCGCCGAGGCCCGCGGGGACCAGGGCGAGGCCGAGCAGGTTCGGCCACAGCACGCCGAAGCCGAGCAGGCCCCACGGGAACGCGGTGAACGTGACGGCCAGGACCGGGGTGACGGCGATGGCCGCCGTGTTCCTGCCGACGAGCTGGCGGACCAGCAGCAGCATGCTCAGCGGCCAGACCACCGAGGCGATGGCCCAGGCCACCGCGTTCGCGGCCACCGAGATGGTCGTGCCGGTGCTCAGCACGACCAGGGACGTCACGCCGTGCCACGCGCCGGGGTAGAAGCCGGCGGGGATCTGCGGGTTCCCGAGCGGCGCCAGGGTCAGCGACGAGGCGGAGCCGGACTCGAGGACGTAGCTGACCGCGCTGTAGTGGTAGATCGCGTCGAACGTCTGGTTGAGCCGGTCAGGCTCCCCGATGCCCCTGACCACGACGTACGCGCCGAGCAGCACGGCGGGCACCAGGGCCGCGGCGGCGACCCACTGGGTGCGGATCGGGTCGTTGCGGCGTGGCGGTGCGATCCGGCGGAACAACACCGACAGCACCACCGCGACCAGGCACGTGACCGCGGTGACGCCGAGGACCGGCAGCACCGACCACGTCACGCCGGCCTTCTGCATGACCACGGCGGCGAAGGACACCAGCAGGACGCTCAGCGTCGGCCCCATGCCCCACGCGCCGAGGCCGCGCAGGCCCAGCGCGTACGCCAGCGCCACGCCGGGCCCGATCAACCAGGCCGCGGCCACGAGCGCGGCCGGCAAAGCCTCGAACCAACTCATCGTCCTGCTTCCTCACAGTGATATCGCCTGCGTGAAGTGGGCACGCCGGGTCCTGACAGGCGCGCACGGCCGCGTTGCCCGCGCATAAGGTGCGGAACCGCCGGAAGTCTACGGTCAGCCGATCGTGGGCTTGCGCTTCGCCCGAGACGTCCGGCGCCGCCGGGGGTGGTTGGCGGCACAGGTACCCGGCGGCGTTACCCTCGTGGTCGTGAGCTTCGCAGGTTATGACCTGATTGTCGTCGGTTCCGGATTCTTCGGCCTCACGGTCGCCGAGCGCGCCGCGTCCCAGCTGAACAAGCGGGTGCTGGTGCTGGAGAGGCGTGACCACATCGGTGGCAACGCCTACTCGGAGGCCGAGCCCCAGACAGGGATCGAGGTGCACCGCTACGGTGCCCACTTGTTCCACACGTCGAACAAGCGCGTGTGGGAGTACGTGAACCAGTTCACCGAGTTCACCGGCTACCAGCACCGCGTGTTCGCCATGCACGACGGCCAGGCGTACCAGTTCCCGATGGGCCTCGGCCTGATCTCGCAGTTCGTCGGGCGCTACATGTCGCCGGAGGACGCGAAGGCGTGGGTCGCCGAGCAGGCCGCCGAGATCGACACCAAGGACGCGAAGAACCTCGAGGAGAAGGCGATCTCGCTGGTCGGCCGTCCCCTGTACGAGGCGTTCATCAAGGCTTACACCGCGAAGCAGTGGCAGACCGACCCGAAGGAGCTGCCCGCGGCGGTCATCACCCGCCTGCCGGTGCGCTACAACTTCGACAACCGCTACTTCAACGACACCTACGAGGGCCTGCCGGTCGACGGCTACACCGCGTGGCTCGAGAAGATGGCGGCTCACGAGAACATCGACGTCAGGCTGTCCACGGACTTCTTCGACGTGCGCGACGACATCCCGGCGGGCACGCCGGTCGTCTACACCGGCCCGCTGGACCGCTACTTCGACTACTCCGAGGGCTGGCTCGGCTGGCGCACGCTCGACTTCGAGCAGGAAGTGCTGCCGATCGGCGACTTCCAGGGGACGCCGGTCATGAACTACAACGACGCGGACGTGCCGTTCACGCGCATCCACGAGTTCCGCCACTTCCACCCGGAGCGCGAGTACCCGTCGGACAAGACGGTCATCGTCCGGGAGTTCTCGCGGGCCGCGGAGAAGGACGACGAGCCGTACTACCCGATCAACACGGCCGAGGACCGGGCGAAGCTGGAGCGCTACCGCGAGCTCGCCCGCAAGGAAGCCGCCGAGCGCAACGTCATCTTCGGCGGCCGCCTCGGCACCTACAAGTACCTGGACATGCACATGGCCATCGGTTCGGCGCTGAGCGTGTTCGACAACAAGATCGCTCCGCACCTGGCGTCCGGCCAGGCGCTGGACGGGTCGTTGGAGGACTGAGATGGCGATGCCGGGGAAATCCAACCTCGTGGAACACGAGGCACCGGAGAAACTCCTGACCCAGCGCGGTCTGTTCGCAGGGCCGTCGCCGATCATCTCGGAGGACCTGTACGCCGAGGTGAGGCGCGGTATCGCGGACCGGGAGCGGCACCGCCTGGTGGTGCACCCGAACGCGACCGTCTCGATGAACACCTACTTCGGTCGTTTCCCCGCATCGTATTGGCAGCGGTGGTGCGTGAGCCCCGAGGTCGAGCTCGAGCTCGAGGTGACGGGGTCCGGCCAGCTCTCGCTCGTCGCCTCCGACTCGGAGGGCGAGACCCGCACGGTGTCCGCGGAGAAGGTCGTGGAGGCCCAGGCGCAGGTCGTGCGCCTGAGCACCAAGATCGACAAGTTCACCGACGGCGGTGGGCTGTGGTTCGACGTGGTCACCGGGGACGACTCGCTCACGGTGGAGAACGTCCGCTGGACGGTCGCGCCGCCCAAGACCGTGCGGCCGACCGCGGTCGTCATCTGCACGTTCAACCGCGTCGACGACTGCCTGAACACGCTGGCCGCCATCGCGTCCGACTCGCAGCCGCTCGAGCTGGTCGACACCGTGTACGTCGTCGACCAGGGCTCCGACCCGGTCGAGTCGCGCCCGCGGTTCGCCGAGGTCGCGGCCGAGCTCGGGGCCAAGCTGCGCTACATCCGCCAGCCGAACCTCGGCGGCGCCGGTGGCTTCACCCGCGGTCTCTACGAGGTCACCGAGATCGACCACGCGGAGCACGCGAACGTCCTGTTCATGGACGACGACGTGCTGTGCGAGCCGGAGATCATCATCAGGCTCACCGCGTTCGCGAACCGCACGGCCCACCCGACGATCGTCGGCGGGCAGATGCTCTACCTGCTGCACCCGAACTTCCTGCACGTCGGCGCCGAGTACGCGAACCTCGACACGCTCGCGCCGGGCCAGGTCGTGGAGGGCGCGCTGTTCAACGCCGACCTCACCGGCTACGACGAGGAGACGGGCAAGCGCAACGTCCAGGACAAGCGCGTCGACGCCGGCTACAACGGCTGGTGGTCGTGCCTCATCCCGTCGGAGATCGTCAAGGCGATCGGCTACCCGCTGCCGCTGTTCTTCCAGTGGGACGACATCGAGTACGGCTACCGCGCCCGTGAGCACGGTTTCGCCACCGTCTCGCTGCCGGGCGCCGGCGTGTGGCACGCGGACTTCCACTGGAAGGACTGGGACGACTGGCACAGGTACTTCAACCTGCGCAACGCCCTGATCACCTCCGCGCTGCACAGCCGCTTCGACCCGAAGATGATCGTGCGCGGCATGGCCAAGCAGTTCGCCACGTACATCCTGGGCATGCAGTACGGCCTCGCCGCCACCCAGCTCAAGGCGATCCAGGACTTCCTCGAGGGCCCGGACTTCCTGGCCGACGGCGGCGTGCAGGCGGCGGCGGACATCCGCAAGCTGCGCGCCGAGTTCCCGGAGACCGTGCGGCACCCCGCGTCGGAGATCCCCGGCTTCAAGCCGGGCAGCCTGCCGATGATCAGCGCCGCGCCGTCGCCCAAGCTGATCGCGCCGGTGTTCGTCAAGCGCCTCGTCAACCAGCTCCTCGGCAAGTCCGTGCACGACGCGGGCACCGTTCCCGCCGGTGACGCCGCCTGGTGGCACGTCTCGCTGTTCAACACGGCGGTCGTGACCGACGCGTCGCAGGAAGGCGTGCGGGTGCGCAAGCGGGACAAGGAGCTCGCGGTGCGCCTGTCCAAGCAGGGTGCGAAGGTCTTCCGCGAGCTGTACCGCAGGGCCCCCGAGCTCCAGCGGGCCTACAAGGACGCGATGGGACAGCTCACGAGCCGCGAGACCTGGTCGCGGTTGTACGACCTCTGAGTTCTTTCGACGTTTCTCACGGGCGGTCCGGGTTTCCGGGCCGCCCGGCCACTTGATAGGGGACGGTCAGTGGACCAGAACTGCGTGCTGCAGAGGGTGATCCTGCCCAGGGACGAGGACCCGCTCGACGTCAGGCCGCTCTACCTGGACGAAGCGGACGCGGTGCACTGCCACGTCGCGTCCCGTCGCAGCACCACGGTCCCGCCGTCGGCGAAGGTCTCCTTCGCGACGTACTTCAACGCTTTCCCCGCCTCGTACTGGAAGCGCTGGACGACCGTCGACGAGGTCGTGCTGAAGATGGTCGTGCGCGGCACCGGCCGCATCGACGTCTACCGCTCCCGCCCGTCCGGCGACATCATCCACGTCGCGGGCCGGTACGTCCGCGAGGCGGACGAGTGGACCGACGTCGAGTTCGAGGTGCCGCTCAAGCCGTTCGAGGACGGCGGCTGGATCTGGTTCGACGTCTTCACCGACGACGCGCCGCTGGAGATCCGCGAGGCGGCGTGGACGGTGCGTGAACCGCTGCCGCCGCAGAAGGTCGCCATCGGCATGACGACCATGCGCCCGGTCGACGCGGTGATCGCGTTGCGCGCCCTCGGCGAGGACCCGGCCGTGCTCGACGTGCTCGGCAAGGTCTTCGTGGCCGACCAGGGTGCCGTGAAGGTCCGCGACACCGAGGGCTTCGCGGAGGCGGCGGCCCTGCTCGGCGACAAGCTGGAAGTCATCGAGCAGGACAACCTCGGTGGCTCCGGCGGCTTCACCCGCGGCATGTTCGAGGCGATCGAGCACACCGACGCCGACCAGATCATGCTGATGGACGACGACATCCGGCTGGAGCCGGACGCGGTGCTGAGGTCGAACGCCTTCGCCCGCGCCGCCGCCCAGCCGGTGATCGTCGGCAGCCACATGCTGAACCTGCACTCGCGGGCGCGCCTGCACAGCTTCGCGGAGATCGTCGACCTCAACACGTGCTTCTGGCGCGCGGCGCCGGGTGCGGTGACCGACCACGACTTCTCCACCGACTCGTTGCGCGACACCGCGGCGCTGCACCCGCGGCTCAACGCCACCTACAACGGCTGGTGGATGTGCCTGTTCCCGCGTGAGGTCGTGCGCCGCAGCGGTTACCCGCTGCCGCTGTTCATCAAGTGGGACGACGCCGAGTACTCGTTGCGGGCGCTCGAGCACGGCTTCCCGACCGTGTCGCTGCCCGGCTCCGCGGTGTGGCACATGCCGTGGACCGACAAGAACGACTCGACGGACTGGCAGGCGTACTTCCACACGCGCAACCGCCTGATCCTCGCGGCGCTGCACAGCCCGTACGACGTCAAGGCCGGCATCGTGAAGCACGGCCTGAAGCAGACGCTGCGGCACCTGCTGTCGATGGAGTACTCGACGGTCGCGTTGCAGCAGAAGGCGATCGAGGACTTCATGGCGGGTCCCTCCCTGCTGTTCGACTCGCTGCGCACGGCCCTGCCCGAGGTGCGCAGGCTGCGTGCCGAGTACTCCGACGCGCAGACCCTGCCGTCGGCCCGCGAGTTCCCGCCGCCCACCTTCGACCAGGTGCACGCCGAGGCGATGCTGCGGCCGTCGACGTCGAAGATCACCACGGTCAAGCGGGCCGCGAAGTCGTTGCTGCACAACCTCCGCGAGCCCGCGCCCGACGCGGCGGGCAGGCCGCAGATGAACGTGCCGGCGCTCAGCGCCCGCTGGTCCCTGCTCGGCAACCTCGACAGCGCGACCGTCTCCACCGCCGACGGCACCGCGGTGGCGTTCTACAAGCGCGACCCGAAGGAGTTCCGCGCGCTGGCGGCCAGGGCGGCGCGCAACTACCGCCGCCTCGGCCAGGAGTGGGACCAGCTCAAGCGGGTCTACCGGGCCGCGCTGCCGGAGCTCACGGCCACCGAGTCGTGGCGCAAGGTGTTCGAAGAGCAGAGCTGACAGCCGCCCGGTGGTCCTGCTGCCCGTGCGCCGGGCAGCGGCTGCTCGACGGCCCGCGGGCACCGCTCGGTCGCGTCATGGAGACGTGGCCGCCGGTGCCCGCGCTCACAGCCGGTCACCTGGTGTCGCAGAACGTGTTTTTCCTGCTCAGGACGTCCACAATGGGCGTTTTCCCGGCGCTTGGGCTGGTTCGTCAGGCTGGTTCCCGTGGCTCGTACGTGACTGGTTAGGCTGGTGCTCGTGTCTGACTCGGTCGACTACCGGCGAGTGCTGATCGTTCTGCCGGCTCTCAATGAAGAGCAGAACATCGAAAAGATCATCGCCGAGGTGAAGGCAACCCTGCCCGGCGTCGGCGTGCTCGTCGTCGACGACGGCTCGTCCGACCGCACCTCCCTGCGGGCGCGGGAAAGCGGTGCCCAGGTGGCGCGGCTCGCCGTGAACCTCGGTGTGGGCGGTGCGATGCGCACGGGCTTCCGCTACGCGGTGCGCAACGACTACGACATCGTCGTGCAGGTCGACGCGGACGGCCAGCACAACCCGGCCGACGTGCCGGACCTGCTGCGCAGGCTGGACGACGCCGACCTCGTGATCGGCGCGCGCTTCGCCGGCAAGGGCGACTACAAGGCCCGCGGCCCGCGCAAGTGGGCGATGACGGTGTTCGCGCTCGTGCTGTCGGCGCTGTCGGGGGAGAAGCTCACCGACGTGACCTCGGGCTTCAAGGCAGCCGGTCCCCGCGCGGTGCGGCTCTTCGCCCAGCACTACCCGGCGGAGTACCTCGGCGACACGCTCGAGTCACTGGTCATGGCCGTGCGAGCCGACCTGAAGATCACGCAGGTGCCGGTGGCGATGCGGATGCGGGCGGGCGGCACGCCCTCCACGTCTCCGGTGAAGTCCGCGGTCTACCTGATGCGGGCCACTCTGGCACTGGTGCTCGCCATCGTGCGGCGCAAGCCCAGGATCAACGTCATCGAAGCCGCCTGAGGGGTTGCAGTGTCCGAGTTCCGGTTGTTCGCGGTGCTGATCGCGGCGTTCGTGTTCATCGTCGTGATCGAGATGCTCCGGCGTCGAAAGCTTCGTGAGAAGTACGCGGCGATGTGGCTGTTCGTCAGCTTGGGCGTGGTCTCGCTGGGCGTGATCCCCGGGCTGCCGACGATGCTCTCCGACCTGGTCGGCTTCCAGCTCGCCGCGAACTTCGTGCTCGCCAGTGCCGCGTTCGTGCTGCTCTTCGTCGTGCTGCAACTCTCCAGCGAGGTGGGCCACCTCGAAGAAGAGGTGCGCACGACGGTGGAGGAGATCGCACTGCTGCGCTGTGAGCTGGAGGACGTGCGCGCGAAGCTCGACGAGCGCGTGACCCACGCCGAAGAACAGCTCCTGCGTGGCCGCTCGTAGCCGAGGTCGCCCGGCGGAAGGCCTCCCGCGCGTCTCCGGCGCGCGGGAGGCCTTCTCCTTCCTCACCCCTTCATGCCGGTCTCCACCACGCCGCGCACCAGGAACCGTTGCAGCGCGACGAACACGATCACCAGCGGTGCGACGGACACGGCGGCGGCCAGGAAGAGCTGCCCCACCTCGGTCGACTGCGCCGTGAGGAATGTGGACAGTGCCACCTGCACCGTCCACGAGTCCCGGTCCTGCGCGATCACCAACGGCCAGAGGAACTGGTTCCAGCTCGTCATGAAGGCGATGACGCCGAGGGCGGCGAAGAACCCCTTCGAGTTCGGCACCACCACCCGCCAGTACGTGCCCCAGTGGCCGAGACCGTCCACCCGCGCGGCCTCCTCGACCTCCTTCGGGAAGGTGAGGAAGTACTGCCGGAACAGGAACGTCGTGAACCCGCTGAACAGGCCGGGGACCACCAGGCCGCGCAGGTCGGAGATCCAGCCGAGCGTCGAGACGACCACGAACGTGGGGACGAACGTCACCGCCGCCGGGATCATGAGGGTGGCGATCACCAGGTACAGCACCGCGTTCGCGTACCGGTACGGGATGCGCGCGAGGCCGTAGCCCGCCAGCCCGCACAACAGCAGTTGCCCGGCGGTCTGCAGCACGGCGACCACCACCGAGTTGACCAGGCTGCGCACCAGCGGCACCGCGGGGTTGGCGAACAGGTCCGCGAAGTTCTCCCACCGGACCTCGCCCGGCCAGAAGGTCCACGACGGCGAGGTGATCTCCTGCTCGCTCGCCAACCCGTTGCGCAGCACCAGGTAGAACGGGACCAGGAACAGCGCCGCGGCGATCGACAGCGCCAGGTACCGGGCCGCCCTCATCGCGTGATCACCTTGCCCTGCACCAACGTCACTCCCGCGATGAGCAAGGTGAGGATGACGGCGCCCGCGCTGCCGTGCCCGAAGTCCTGCCCGCCGGAGCCCAGCGCCGTGTAGTAGAGGTAGATCAACGGCGGGCGCGCGAACGGCGGGTATCCGCGGTCCGTGCCCAGCACGTTGTAGAACTCGTCGAACGCCTGGTACGCGGCAATGAGCAGCAACAGCAGCACGGCCACCGATGTCGTGCGTAGCTGCGGCATGGTGATGTACCGGAGCGTCTGCCAGCCCGGCCGGGCTCCGTCGATCCACGCCGCCTCGTACAGGTGCTGCGGTATCCGCTGCAACCCGGCGATGAACAGGATCATGTAGAACCCGAGCTGGAGCCACAGCCGCAGCGTCACGAGCACGAGCCAGTACCAGGGCGGCGAAGTCGACACCGTCCACGCGACCGGCTCGGCGCCGAACCACCCCAGCACCGTGTTCGCGAGCCCGAACCGCACGCCGTTGAAGATCGACAGCTTCCACACCAGTGACGCCACGACGTACGAGCACGCCGTCGGCAGGAAGAACACCGACCGGAAGAACGACTGCATGAAGCCGATCTGGTTCACCAGCAACGCGAGTGCGAGCGCGAGCACGAACGTCAGCGGCACGATGAACGCCGCGAACACGCTGAACGTGCCGAGGCTGCTCAGGAACGGCCCGTCGGTCAGCATGTCGACGTAGTTGCGCAGCCCGACGAACTCGGTGGGCGTCACCGTGTTGCGCGCGTCGAAGAACGACAGCAACAAGCTCCACCCGATCGGCACGTACACGAACACGAGCAGCCCCACCGCGAACGGCCCGACGAACAGCCAGAACGCGCGTCCGTTCCTCATCCGTACAGGCGCTTCAGCTCGTCGCGCGCTTTCTGCGCCGCACCGCGGAGTTCCTGCCCGGCGGGTGCGCCGTCACGCACCACCCGTGACACGGCGTCGTTGAACGCGGTCCGCATCACCTGCGTCCAGTCGGGCGGGTTGGACGCCTTCGCGTTGTCCCGCACGAACTTCACCGCGTCGGCCGCCGCGCCGGAGGTCAGCTTCGACGCCTTCGCCGCGATGCTCTCGCGCGGCGGGATGTGGAAGCCGTAGCTCAGGTTGAAGTCCTCCTGGTAGTCGGTCCGCTCGATCCAGAGCCACCTCACGAACTCCTTGGCCTCGTCGATCCGCTTCGACTTGGCGTTCACCATCGCCCCGAACGCGCCGACCGGCACGCTCGGCCTGCCGCTGTCGGTGAGCTTCGGGAACGGCAGCACCCCGAAGTCGTCGCCGAGCGCTTTCTGCACCGCCGGCACCGCCCACAGCCCGGTCCACTGCATGGCGACGAGCCCCTGCGTGAACGCGTCCGGTTCCGCCCAGTCCTTCACGGCGCCCAGCAGCAGGCTGCCGCTGGTGTGGAGCTCGCGGAGCTTGCCGATCGCGGTCGCCGCCAGGGGGTCGTCGAACCCGACCTGGTGGTCGCGCACGTAGTCGAGGCCCACCGACCACAGCGCGGGCCCGCCCAGCACCGCGCCACCGCCGTCGTTGCCGGCGAAGAGCCCCTTGACGCCGTCCCGGGTGAGGCGCCGGGACGCGTCGATCAGCTCGTCCACCGTCGTCGGTGGCCGCACGCCGGCCCGGTCGAACAGGCTCTTGCGGTAGAACAGCATCTGCATGTCCACCGCCTGCGGGATCCCGTAGATCTTCCCGTCGACGGTGTGCGTCGCGAGGATCGAGGAGGAGAAGTCGTTCTTGGCGTCGCCGACCACGTCGTCGAGCGGCACGAGCTGACCCGCCCGGACCGCGCTGATCTGCGGGGTGGACTCGAAGACGTCGGGCCCGCCGTCGGACAGCAGGCTCGTCGCGAGCTTGGAGTCGTAGTCGCCGGGATTCCACTGCACGTCGACCGGGGTTCGTTGGTACGCCTTGGCGTAGCGCTCCACCGCCTGCTGCACGCCCGGCTCGCCGTACGCGTGGTACCACTGCTTGAGGGCCTGGCCGTCGCCGCCCCTGCCGGTGTTCGAGCCGCACGCGGCGAGCAACGCGCTCGCGCCCGCCAGCGAAAGAAGTCTGCGTCGGGAGATCACGCGTCCCGTCTTACTCCGATCACCGGCGGTGCGCGAGTGGTTACCCGAAGTGCGGGACCGTGTCGCGGAAGCTTGACGAGCACGAAAAAAGGGCGGCCCTGCCGAAGCGGGACCGCCCTTTTCTCGTCGGATCACTTGCGGAAGAAGCGCTCCCGCTGACCGAGGCGCACGAGCTTCAGCCACTCGACGAACGCCTTCGGGTCCCGCTTCACCGCGAGGAAGTACAGGCCGAACCGGAACACCTCGAGGGCGCCCAGCTTGCGCATCCCCGGCTGCGACAGCAGGTAGCCGCGGTTGCGGTAGGTGTAGTAGCGCTTGACCGGGTTCTCCGGGTCCTGCGCGTGGAACTTGCCGCCCAGCATCGGCTTGAACTCGTCGGAGCCGTCCGGGTGGACGTAGGCGACCCGCAGCGACGTGCCGAACGGCAGGCCGGAGCGGACCATCCTGCGGTGGATCTCCACCTCGTCGCCGCGGAAGAACAGCCGGTAGTCCGGCACGCCGACCACGTCGAGCGTCGAGGCGCGGAACAACGCGCCGTTGAACAGCGAGGCGATGCCCGGCAGGAAGTCGGCCCCGAGGTCGGCGGCCGAGCGCTTCCACGTGAGGCCGCGGCGCAGCGGGAACGCGAGCTTGTCCGGGCTGTCGATGTTCGTGACGACCGGGGAGATCTCGGCGAGCTTGCGGCGCTCGGCCTCCTCCAGCAGCACGGCCAGCACGTTCTCGTCCGCCGGGCGGCCGTCGTCGTCCGCGAGCCACACCCAGTCCGCGCCCAGCGAGAGCGCGTGCAGGATGCCGAGCGCGAAACCGCCGGCGCCGCCGAGGTTGCGGTGCGACGGCAGGTAGGTCGTGGGAAGCGGGCACTGCTCGACGAGGTCGTCCACCGGCTGGTCGGGCCCGTTGTCGACGACGACCAGGTGATCGGGGACGCGCGTCTGCGTGGCGAGTGCCTTCAACGACTCGGCCAGCAGCTCCCTGCGGTGGCGGGTGACCACCACCGCGACGACGGAGCCCTTGGGCAGTGCCTCGAGGTTCACGGTCTACTCGCCGCCATTTCCACTGAGGACGGGGGTTTCGTTGTGCACGTGCATCCGCTCGAACGGGTCGAAGCCCTTGTACGCGGTGAGCACCTCGCGCAGGCCGCCGTGCATCTTCACGTGGCCTTCATCCATCCAGATCGCCGTGTCGCAGAACTCCGCGAGGAACTCGTCGGAGTGGTTCGCGAACACCAGCAGGCCGGAACGGGCCACCAGGTCCTTGAGCCGGTCGCGGGCCTTGGCCATGAACGCCGCGTCGACCGCGCCGATGCCCTCGTCGAGCAGGAGGATCTCGGGGTTGATCGACGTGACCACGCCCAGCGCCAGGCGGACGCGCATGCCGGTGGAGTAGGTGCGCAACGGCATCTGCAGGTAGTCACCGAGCTCGGTGAACTCCGCGATGTCGTCGACGCGGGTCTCCATCTGCTTGCGGCTCATGCCGAGGAAAAGGCCGCGGATCATGATGTTCTCGTACCCGGAGATCTCCGGGTCCATGCCCACGCCGAGGTCGAAGACCGGCGCCACCTTGCCGACGATGCGCGAGCGGCCGCGCGTCGGCTCGTAGATGCCGGCGAGCAGGCGCAGCAGCGTGGACTTGCCGGCGCCGTTGTGGCCGACCAGGCCGACGCGGTCGCCGTCCTTGAGCGACAGCGAGATGTCGTGCAGCGCCTCGATGATCGGCACCCGGCCCTCCGAGCCGATCTTGCCGCCGACCTTGCCGAGCGCCAGCTTCTTCAGCGACCTCGACTTCGCGTCGAAGATCGGGAAGTCGACCGATGCGTTCCAGACGTCGATGCTGACCATGATCCTCGTCGACCTCCTTCTCAGACCCAGTAGGAAACGCGGGCGCGGTAGTTGCGCAGGATGACCATCGCGAGCAGCCAGCCGAGGACGGTGAAGCCGCCGACGATCGCCCAGTGGTGCCAGTCGACCGCGTGGCCGAGCAGCGGGGCCCGGACGACCTCGACGAAGTGGTACACGGGGTTGAGCTCGGCGATGAGGATGCGCCAGTCGCCGTCGCCGCCACTGCCACCGGTGACGCGCTGCAGCACACCCGCGTCCCACACGATCGGGGTCATGAAGAACACGAGGTTGATGAAGCTGTTCACGACCGGCGGGATGTCGCGGAAGCGGGTGCTGATGACGCCGAACAGCAGCGAGATCCACACCGCGTTGACCGCGAGCAGCACGAAGCCGGGGATCGCGAGGACGACGGTCCAGCTCAGGCCGGGGTGCACCGGGCCGTTCTCGCTGATCCGGTACTCGTGGTTGAGCGAGGTGAAGAAGATCGCGAGCACGACCGCGTAGACCACGAGGTTGTGCAGCAGGAAGAGCACCTGGCGCCACACCATCCGCATGACGTGGACCGTGATCGGCGCGGGCAGGTGCTTGATGAGCCCCTCGTTCGCGATGAACACGTCGGTGCCCTCGGTGACGCAGCCGACGATGAAGTTCCAGACGATGAAGCCGACCGTCACGTACGGCAGGAACGTCGAGACCTCGGTTTTGAACAGCACCGAGTACAGGAGGCCGAGCGCGAGGGCGGTGGTGCCCATCGAGATCGTGATCCACAACGGTCCGATGACCGAGCGCCGGTAGCGCTGCTTGATGTCCTGCCAGCCGAGGTGACCCCACAGTTCGCGGTGGTCCCACGCCTCCCGCACATCGGCGAACGCGCGCTTGAAGCTGCGCGACTTCGTGGCAGGAGGCGCCTCGGGGTGCTCGGGCGTACTGGTGGCTTGCACGAGGACTGAGCGTACCGGCGTCAGTTTCGGGTCTTGCTCACCGGTGGGTCACGGTGCGGTCACCTGGCTCAGACCGCGGTCACCTTGACGATGACCTGCTCGTGGTCGTAGGTGTACCCGAGGTAGTCGAACTCGATGCCGTGCGCCTCGACGTGCTCCATCCACGCCTTGTGCTCGTGCTCCTGCCACTGCGGGTAGTTGAAGTACTCGTCGAAGACGATGACGCTGCCCGCCACCAGCCGGGGTCCGACCAGGTCGAGCACGGTCTTGGTGGAGGAGTACAGGTCGCAGTCGACGTGCAGGAACGTCACCGGCCCCTGGTGGGACTCGAGGAACTCCGGCAGCGTCTCGTCGAACCAGCCGGGGACGAGCTCGGCGCCGGGCACGTCCGGCAGGCCGTCCATGGTGAACGTGCCCGCCGGGAAACCGTTGCGCCAGTCCTCCGGCAGGCCCTCGAACGAGTCGAAGCCGTAGACCTCGCCGTCGCGGGCGTTGGCGATGATCTTGAGCGTGCCGCCCGTGTAGACGCCGAACTCGAGCGCCATGCCTTCCCGCGGGGCGTGGGCGAGCGCGTGCTCCAGCGTCTGCTGCGGCGTGCCGAAGTGCGGGACCCGCGGCATGTGCTCCCGCACGAACCGGGCGCTCTGCAGCGCGGCCTCCTGGTCGGCGGCGAACACGATGTCGCGGCGGGTCCGCACCTCCTGCGCCACGGCGTGGTCGACGATCCGGTTCGCCTGGTGCGCCAGCTCGTCGCGCAGGCCGTCGAGCTGCACCTGCAGGCGTTCGATCTGCTCGCGTTGCGGCGCGATGGCGTCCTGGACCAGTTCGATCGCCTTGACGCGCAGCTTGTGGCGAAGCTGTTTGGCTCGCAGGCCACGGCGGACACGCTCGAGCACGGCGGCTCCTCTCCGAAAGTTCAGCGCATCGTAGAGCCACCTTCACCCGATCGTGCCGAGACGTCTAGAGGTATTGCCCCGTTCCCTTGCCGCCGACGCCGCCCTCGTGCGCCTCGCCGGCACCACCGGCGGGCAGCGCGCGGCCGCGCATCTGCTCCAGTTGCGCCCGCGCCGCCATCTGCTGGGCGAACAACGCCGTCTGGATGCCGTGGAAGAGACCCTCCAGCCAGCCGACGAGCTGGGCCTGCGCGATCCGCAGCTCGGCGTCGGAGGGGGTGCCCTCCTCGGTGAACGGCAGCGAGAGGCGCTCCAGCTCGTCGCGCAGCTCCGGCGCGAGACCGTCCTCGAGCTCCTCGATCGACCTCTTGTGGATCTCCTTGAGGCGGTTGCGGCTCGCCTCGTCCAGGGGCGCCGTCCGCACCTCCTCCAGCAACTGCTTGATCATCGTGCCGATCCGCATGACCTTCGCCGGCTGCTCGACCATGTCGGTGATGTCGCCGTCCTGGCCACCGACGATCACGACGGGCTGCTCCTGGTTCATGGTCTCCATCCTCGCGTGTTCGTGCCTTCGTGGGTTAGCCGGGTGGGGGCTGGCTGACACCGTGTTTGCATTCATACGTACGGTGTGGGGCATGGCGTTCGACGTCGCACGGGTACGAGGGCTCTTCCCCGCGCTCGGCGACGGCTGGGTCCACCTGGACGCACCCGCCGGCATGCAGGTGCCCGAACAGGTCGCCACCGCCGTCTCCACCGCGCTGCGCGCCCCGGTCTCCGGCCCCGGTGGCATCTTCCCGGCTTCCCAGCGAGCCCAGGGCATCGTGGACGCGGCCCGCAGAGCCGTCGCGGACCTCGTCGGCGCCGACCCGGCCGGTGTCGTGCTGGGTCCGTCGTCCGCCGTGATGCTGCAACGGCTCGCCGACGCGATGACCGACGACTGGTTCATGGGCGACGAGGTCCTCGTGTCCCGGCTCGACCACCCGGCCAACATCGCGCCGTGGCTGCGCGCGACCCAGCGCACCGGCAGCGCGGTCAAGTGGGCGGAGGTGGACATCGAGACGTGCGAGCTGCCGAGCTGGCAGTACGACGAGCTCGTCACCGACCGCACCAAGCTGATCGCCATCACCGCGGCGTCCGGCGTCGTGGGCACCCGGCCGGACCTGGGCAAGATCTCCGCGGTGGCCCGCGCGCACGGTGCGTTGATGGTGGTGGACGCGTCCTCGGCGGCTCCCTTCGTGCCGTTGGACATCGTTGGCATGGGCGCGGACGTGGTCGCCCTGTCCGCCGGCCAGTGGGGTGGCCCGCCGGTGGGGGCGCTGGTGTTCCGCGACCCGGCGATGCTGGAGCGGCTGCCGTCGTGCTCGGTCGACCCGACCGCCCGCGGCCCCGAGCGGCTGGAGCTCGGCCCGCACGCGTACCCGATGCTCGCCGGTCTCGTCGCGTCCGTGGAGTACCTCGCGGACCTGGACGACGCCGCGACGGGCACGCGCCGGGAGCGCCTGCTCACGTCGCTGGGGTCGGTGAAGGCCTACCAGGCCGGGCTGCTCGCCAACCTCATCAACGAGCTGCGCTCGCTGCGGCACGTGATGGTGATCGGCGACGCCATGCGCCGGGTGCCCGCGCTGGCGTTCACGATCGCCGGGGTCAAGGCGGAGGACGGCGTCGAGCACCTGGCCTCGCGAGGTGTCTGCGCGTTCGCCGATCCCGGCAGGTACGGGGTGTTCTCCGTGCTGGGCGTCGGCGAGGTCGGCGGCGCGATCCGCGTCGGGCTCGCGCACTACACGAACGCCGTCGAGGTGGACGACCTCGTGCGAGCGGTGGCCGAGCTGGGCTAGTGGTGCGACCCGGAAGGTTGGCGGTGAATTCACGCCCGGCAGGACGCTCGCGGCGGCGTCGCCCGGTAAGAAGACGCGGGGACGGCCTCACGGCACGTCCTCATGACCGCGACTTCGCACGGCACGCCCGGGCCACCCGCCACGAGAACTCTGGGAGATCACCCGTTGGACGACTCGCTCGCTCGCGAGCTCGCTGATCTCTCGGCCCTGCGGCGCCTCGGCTCGCTCGACACGGAGTACCTGCCGTCGACACCCGGCGACCTGCGGCCGGCGGCGCTGGCCGCGGTGATGGACGAGGTCGTGCTCGGTGCCCGGACCGTCCTGGTCGAGCTCGGCTGCGGTTCCTCCTCCGTCCTGCTGGCCCGGTTGCTGCACCAGCGCGGGTTCGGCCACCTGCTGTCTATCGAGCACGACGAACGCACGGCGGCATTCGTCGCCTCGCAGCTCCGCCGGGAAGGCCTGGGGTCGGTCGCCCGCGTCGTGCACGCGCCGTTGTCGCGGCATCCGGCGGCGTTGTCGCGCCACGGCCAGTGGTACGCGCCGCAGCAGGTGTACGACGAGGTGCTCGCGTACGTCGACCGGTTCGGTCTGGTGGACCTGCTGCTCGTGGACGGGCCGGGGCTCGGCGACTCGCGCTACCCCGCGCTGCCCGTCCTGCGCGGGGTGCTGGCGCCGGGCGCGACCGTGCTGGCCGACGACGTGGACCGGCCCGACGAGCAGGCCGTGCTGACGCGGTGGTCCGAGGAGTTCGGGCTGGAGTTCCGGACGGCTCCCCGGACCTCGCTGGCTGCCGCTACCGCTCTCGCCTGAGCAGGACCTTGCCGAAGACGTCGCCCTCGTCGAGCAGCCGGTGGGCCCGTGCCGCGTCCGCCATCGGCACGACCTCGCCGACGACCGGCCGCACCGCGCCGCTGCCGACCAACGGCCACAGGTGCTCGCGGACCTGGGCCACGATCGCGCCCTTGCTCTCGACCGACCGCCCGCGCAGCCCGGTCGCCATCACCATCGCGCGCTTGGTGAGCAGCTTGCCGATCGGCAGCTCGCCCTTCGCGCCGCCCTGCATGCCGATGATCATCAACCGGCCGTCCGGCGCGAGCACGTCGATGTTGCGGCCCAGGTAGGCGGCACCCATGTTGTCGAGCACCACGTCGGCCTGCCCCACCTCGGCGACGAAGTCCTGGGACCTGTAGTTGACGGTGATGTCCGCCCCCAGCTCCGCGCACCTCGCGAGCCGCTCAGCGGACCCGGCGGTGACCGCGACGGTCGCGCCGAGCGCCTTGGCGACCTGGATCGCGTGCGTGCCGATGCCGCCCGCGCCGCCGTGCACGAGGAACGTCTCGCCTAGCTTGAGCCGGCCGTCCATTACGACGTTCGACCACACCGTGCACGCTACCTCCGGCAGCGCGGCCGCCGTCACCACGTCGACGCCCGCAGGCAGCGGGAGGACCTGCGGCGCGGGCACGACGACCTGCTCCGCGTAGCCACCGCCGGCGAGCAACGCGCACACCTCGTCGCCGACGTTCCAGCCCGCCACCCCTTCGCCGAGTGCCGCGATCGTGCCGGAGCACTCCAGCCCGATGACGTCCGACGCGCCCTTCGGCGGCGGGTAGAGCCCTTGCCGTTGCAGGAGATCCGCGCGGTTGACCGCGCTCGCGGCGACGTCGATCAGCACCTCACCCGGTCCGGGGGCGGGGTCGGGGACCTCCGTCCACTCGAGCACGTCCGGGCCGCCGGGTTCGCGAACAGTGATGGCACGCATACAGTCGACCGTAATACCGTTCGACAGCTCCGGCACCATCGGATCATGGACGCCTGGCCGCTGCGACACCTGGTTCTCCGCACTCCGCGCCTGGAGCTGCGCCCCGACGACGACGAAGGGCTCTACGAGCTCGTCGAGGTGGCGAAACGCGGTGTGCACGACCCGGCGGAGATGCCGTTCTACGTGCCGTGGACCGACACCCTGCCCGACGACGGCGGTGTCGGCATGGTCCAGCACTTCTGGGGCCAGCGCGCCAAGTTCGCCGCCAACGACTGGGCGATCTGCTTCATCGTCCGGCACGAGGGCAGGGCCATCGGCATCCAGGAGATCGGCGCGCGCGACTTCGGCGTGCTGCGCGAGGTGAACTCGGGCTCGTGGCTCGGCCGGGAGTTCCAGGGCCACGGCTTCGGCACGGAGATGCGGATCGCCGTGCTGCAGTTCGCGTTCGACCACCTGGGTGCGCGCATCGCTCGTTCGGCGGCATGGCTGGGAAATCGCGCTTCCAACCGCGTCAGCGAGAAGCTCGGTTACGTGCACGACGGCACGATCGGCGCCGCACCGCGCGGTGAACGTCTTGAGCACGTGCGATTGCGTTTGGACGAAGCGAACTTCGTGCGCCCGGCGTGGAACGTGGCCGTCGAAGGGCTCGCTGAGTGTGTTCAGCTCGTCACCACCTGAACACCCGTCGTCTGCCGGATTGTGCCTCGGGCCGCCTTCTTGTGAGGGTTCAGCAACCTCGAACGAAGGGGACGTTCACATGTCCGGCAGATCCAAGCTGGCGACCGTGCTCGCCATTTCGGCACTGGTCGCAGCCCCCACCGCCACCGCGTCCGCCGCAACCGAACCCGCAGGTCCCGCACTCGCGAAGAAGCTCGCCAGGAAGGTGACCGCCGAGGGTGCCAACCGGCACCTGATCGCGTTCCAGCGCATCGCCGACCGCAACGGCGGCAACCGCGCCGCCCTGACCCCCGGCTACGACGCGAGCGTCGACTACGTCGCGGGCAAGCTCCGCGACGAGGGCTTCATCGTCTCGACGCCGACGTTCAGCTACGACATCGAGGTCACCGACGCGGAGTCCGCCCGCGTCGACGGCGTGAACTACCAGGCGCTGATCCTGAGCGAGTCGCCGCAGACCCCGGCCGGTGGTGTCACCGGCCCGTTGCGCGTCGTCCCCGAGGACGCCACCACCGGCTGCGAGGCGAGCGACTTCGCCGGGCAGAGCTTCGCCGGCTCGGTCGCGCTGATCCGCCGCGGCGGCTGCACGTTCGAGCAGAAGCACCTCAACGCCTTCGCCGCCGGCGCCATCGCGGTGCTGGTCTCGAACAACACCGCCGGCCCGCTCACCAACGTGACGCTGACCAACCCCGGCAAGATCCCGACCGGTGGCGTCTCCCAGGCCGACGGCACCGCGCTGGCGTCGAAGGCGGGCTCGGCCGTCACGGTCGACATGCGCTTCCACACCGAGACCCGCACCGAGCGCAACGTCGTCGCCCAGACCCGCACCGGCCGCGCGGACAACGTCGTGATGGCGGGCGCGCACCTGGACAGCGTCGAGGTCGGCGCCGGCATCAACGACAACGGCACCGGCTCCGCCGCCCTGCTGGAGACCGCGCTGCAGCTCGGCTCCCGCCCGAAGGTCGACAACGCGGTCCGCTTCGCCTGGTGGGGCGCGGAGGAGCGCGGCCTGATCGGCTCCACGGAGTACGTCCGCTCGCTGTCGTTCGAGCAGCAGCTCGACATCGCGCTGTACCTGAACTTCGACATGGTCGGCTCGCCGAACGCCGCGTACTTCATCTACGACGGCGACAACTCCGACGGCGTGGGCGCGGGCGCAGGCCCGTTCGGCTCGGCGCAGATCGAGAAGGCCTTCGCCGACTACTTCGCGGCCAAGGGCATCCCGACCGAGGGCACGGACTTCTCCGGCCGTTCGGACTACGGCGAGTTCATCGCGCAGGGCATCCCGGCCGGTGGCCTGTTCACCGGCGCCGAGGGCGTCAAGACCGCTGCCCAGGCGGCGAAATGGGGCGGCACGGCGGGCATCGCCTACGACCCGTGCTACCACTCGGCGTGCGACAACCTCGGCAACGTCGACCGCACTGCCCTGGGCCGCAACGCGGGCGCCATCGCGTTCGTGACCGCGGCCTACGGCGTCTCGACCGAGGACGTCAACGGCGTGCCGCCGCGCACCAAGCGGGCTGACGCACGTTCGGCGGCCAAGATGTCGCTGTCGGCGCACGACGACCACGCGCACTCACCCGCGGCCGTCGCGTAAGCAGCTCGAGCTGACGCAGGGGTCCCCCGCCAAGGGGACCCCTGCTTCCATTTTTCAGACAGGTCTGACAATTTCGGCCGGTCGGCCGCTCAGCCCAGGTTGTTCGTGTCGAACGTGTTGCAGCGGGCCGGGTCGCCGGTCTCCAGGCCCGTGGTGAACCACTTCTGCCGCTGCGCGGAGCTGCCGTGGCTGAACTGGGTCGTGTCGACCCGCCCGCCGCCGAGCTCGCTCTGGATGAAGTCGTCACCGATGCGCGCCGCCGCGTCCAGGGCCGCGGCGATGTCCTCCTGGGTGATGTTCGAGATCAGCGGCTGCCCGTTCGAGCTCGGCACGGTCGTCGCGGCCTTGCCCCAGGCGCCCGCGTAGCAGTCGGCCTGCAGCTCCAGGCGCACCGAACCCGAGGTGGGACCGGTCTCCCGGCCGACCCGGTCGGACGTGCCGAGCAGGTTCTGCACGTGGTGGCCGTACTCGTGGGCCAGCACGTAGGCCTCGACGAACGGGCCGCCGGTCGCGCCGAACTTGGTGCGCAGCTCGTTGAAGAAGTCCAGGTCGATGTACACCTGGGAGTCCGCGGGGCAGTAGAACGGGCCGACCGCGGACGTGGCGTTGCCGCAGCGGGTGTTCACGCTGTTGCGGAAGAAGTTGGTCTTGGTGACCTGGTAGGTGTTGCCGGAACGGGCGAACTGGTCCTGCCAGAACGCCTGGATCGAGTTGATCGTGGCGACGACCCGGCAGTCGCTGTCGCGGTTCGCGTCGGCACCGGTCTTGCACTTCTCGGCCAGCTGACCCGACTCGACCTGGGTGTTCGTGCCCAGGCCCTCCAGGCCGCCCGCGGGAAGCTGGATGCCCGTGAACTGCTGCACCAGGAAGTAGATGATCAGACCGACCACGCCGAGACCGCCGCCGACGCCGGCGACGCGCCCGCCCACGCCCCGCTGGTCCGAAACCTGAGAGAGATCGAGATCCGCGCCTTCGTTGAACTGCACCGCAATCCTCCTGTTAAGGACCCCATGGGTGCCGCAAACGATAAAGCACCAAACACACCTCGGCGCGGAGCCCGACGTCAGGGCACCGCACCGAGGGTTTTTCCCATGTGGTTGTGACGACCACGGCCCACGGAGGTTGGCGTGGTGCTCAGCCGGTGGCGCCACGAGACGACACCGATGCCGAGCTCAACAGCGTCGAAGTGCACCGAGCGACGCCCGACGGCGCCTGGGCACCCGAAACCTCGTGTCCGCCGCTACGCAGTCGCGACCGGACCGGTCACGTCCAGTCCGTTCACGGGGATGCGACAGACCGCGTTTCGCCACAGCGAGGAGTTACCTGCACGGCACCACCTACCCCTTCCGGGCGTGGCTCCCGGTGGCCTCGTTCCTTCACAATCCGGTTGCCAGCTCGTCATCGAGCATGCGCTTGATCGCCATTTAGCACAACACCTCACGCGAAACCTGAATTGGTGAAGTCGGACGGGTGACCTGCGGAGATCGACTGCGCGGACAGCAATCGCCCGGCGAGAACGGGCTCGCCGGGCGATTTGTGAAAAATGATCGGAAATCGATTATGCGGTCGTGCGGCGCGCACCGCGCCGGGCCATCACGCCCGCTCCCATGAGGCCGAGACCCACCAGCAGGAACTCGAGCGGGTCGGCGCCGGTCCTGGACAGGTTCGGGATCGGCGACGCCTGCTGCGAGGCCTGGTTGCCGGTCTGCGGGGTGCCCGCGCCCGTGTCGTCACCGGCGTTGCCGCCGCCGGAGTTGTCGCCGTTGTCGCCGCCGGGGTTCTCGCCCGGCTGCTCGGGCTGCGGCTGCTCCGGCTCTTCGGGCTGGGGCTCTTCCGGCTGGGGCTCTTCCGGCACCTCGGACTTGCCGCAGTCACCGCTCGCGGTGCCGAGCACGGCCGCGCTGGTGCCGCAGACGGTGACCGGCGCCTCGACGGTGCCGTTGGCCTGCTGGGGCTTGGCGGTGCCGCAGCTCCCGGCGCCGCCACCGGCGACACCGATCGAGTTGCCGCACACCGTGACGGGAGCGGAGACGATCGCCTTGTCGGCCTGGGCGCGCGCGGCGGGCTTCTCCTCGCACGTGGCGTCGGCGGTGCCGAGGACGTTGATCGCGTTGCCGCAGACCCTGACCGGGACGCTCACCACGTTGCCGATGCGCACCTCCTCGTCGACGTTGATCGGCAGCGGGATGGCCTGGGCCCACCCGGCGCTCGCGACCAGCAGGCCACCGGTGAGCAGTGCCGCGGACATGGTGCGGTTGAGGTTCTTGCGCATGGCTGTTCTCCCTGGAGTGGAATGACGGATCCCCTGTGCGTTGCCCTGGAGGCGCGGCACGGGATCAATCGGGGGAGAACGTCGGTTCCTCCGCGCGCACGGCGCGCGGTGCTTCGTGCTGCTCGGGGCTGACGAGAGACGCCGTGGTGGTGGGCGGCCGCGACGCGTGCGGCAGCGTGCCCGCCGGGAGCTGGGTGCCCGAGGACGTTCCCGCGCCGCTCTGCGGGAGCGTGCCGGTGATCGGCGGCTCCGCTCGCGGTTGCGGGGAGACGGGAGCGGGCTCTGCCGGCGGCGTGGCCGACGACGGCGTGTGCTGCTGCGGCGCCTCCGCCTGGGCTTGAACGCGCGCCGGTGGTGGTGGCGGGACCGGCTGGAGCAACTGCGGCGCCGGGGGAGTCGGGGCCGCCACGGCCGGTGCGGCAGGCGCGGGGGTTTCGGCGCGCGGCTCCGGCGGCGGTGGCGGGGGAACTTCCGGCTGCCGCGCGGCGAGCCCGGTCTCGACTTCGAGGCCGACGTCCGCGAGGGGGAGCGGGAGGTCGATCGCGAGCCGGTCGACCTCGATCCTGATGTCGGCGCGCGCCTCGCCTGAGCCGCCCAGCAGCCAGGCGCCGGTCACCAGACCGGCGAGCAGCAGGAGCCGACGCAACCACGACATCGGCCCTCACCCTAGAACAAACGGAGCAGCCGGACACGGAAAAGGCCATCCCGGCGACGCACCGTCACCGGAATGGCCCTCCGCGGTCCTACTGCCTGGTGATCCGGTCGAGCGCCGGGGCGCCCTGGTTCGGGTGGGCCGCCAGGTACGCGGAGAACGCGTCCAGGTCGATGCCACCACCGGTGATGTCGGTGCCCTTGGTGAACTCGCTGAAGCCGTCACCGCCGCCCTGGAGGAAGCTGTTGATCGTGACGCGGTAGCTCGCGGCCGGATCGAGGGCGGCACCGTTGAGCGTGATGCCGGAGACCTTCGACCCGAACGGCGCCTCCGCCGACCAGGTGTACTTCAGGCCGGCCGACGGCTGGAGCACGAACGTCCTGGCAGCGGTGAACTGCTGCTCCAGTGCGTTCTTGAGCTGCTGGCCGGTCAGCGTGATCGTCTGCAGGATGTTGCCGAACGGCTGCACGGTGAACATCTCGCCGTAGGTGACCACACCATTGCCCTCGCCCGCGGGCGAGCTGGCGAACGTGAGGTCCGCACGCACGCCACCGGGGTTCATCAGCGCGAGCACCGCGCCGTTGCCCTTGGTGGCCTCGAGCTGCGAGTCGGCGATCAGGTTGCCCAGCGGCGACTCGCCCGCGGCGTTCTGCGCCCGCAGGATGTCCGAGCTGATCGTGCCGACCGGCTTGTTGGCGATCGGGCCGGACTTCTGCTTGGCCAGGTCGACGATCGCCTGGACGGTCGGGTCCGGCGCGACCGTGCGCGTGACGACCTTGTTGTCGGCCTTGGTCTCACCGCGGACGACGTCGCGCGTCCGGCGGTCGATCTTCAGGTCGACGACGCTGAGCTCACGGCCGAAGGCGAGCCCCTCGATGAACGGCCGCGGGTTGCCGGCCGGGTCCTTGACCACGCAGTTGTAGTGCTGGTGGCTGTGACCGGAGAATACCGCGTCGATCTTCGGGCTGACGTTCGTCGCGATGTAGCTGCCGGGGTTCTGCGGCGCCACGTTGCACGCGTTGGGCCCGCCACCGGACGACGTCACCTGGTCGCCCTGGTGCACGAGCAGCACGATGGACTTCACGCCGATCGCGTCGAGCAGGTTGGCGTACTTGTCGGCCGCCTTGACCTCGTCGCCGAACTGGAGGTCCTTGATGCCGTTCGGGTCGACCAGGATCGGCACGTCCTTGAGCGGCATGCCGATGAAGCCGATCGGGATCCCGTCGCGGATCTCCACCCAGAACGGGGGCAGCGCGGGCAGCCCGGACTTGGCGTGCGTGACGTTGGCCCCGAGGATCGGGAAGTCCGCACCCTTGTACTTGTCGCGGAACTGGCAGCCGTCCACCGGGTGGCAGCCACCGCGCTGGATCCGCAGCAGCTCCTGGTAGCCCTCGTCGAACTCGTGGTTGCCCGCCGCGGTCGTGTCCATGCCGACCTTGTTGAGCACCTCGATCGTCGGCTCGTCGTGGAACAGCGCGGACACGATCGGACTCGCGCCGATCAGGTCACCCTGCCCGACGATGACGGAGTTCTTGACCTCCTGCTGGAGGTTCTTGATGTGCGTCGCGTTGTAAGCGGCGCCACCGGCGTCCACCGTCGTGCCGTCCGGCAGGATCACACGTCCAGACGACCCGGTCGGCGGCTCGATGTTGCCGTGCAGGTCGTTGATGCCGATCAGGCGCACGTCAACCGTGCCCCGACCGCGCAGTGACTGGACATCGGCCTGGGCGGGCCCGGTGGCGCTGATGGCAGCGGCCGCGGCGGCGGTGATCGCCAGAACGGAAAGCCGTCTGAACGAACTCATGGGTTAGAAGCCTCTCGAGGCGTGGTTAACGCGCGTGTACGGCGGAGGAGTCTGCCTCCCGAAGCCCGCGTTTTCCAGAGGAATGACTGGATCGTCATCCGCCGGTCTAGCCTTGTTCCCGTGACACGAAGTGAGCAGGAGCCGCACTGGCTCGACGAGGGCGAGATGCGCGCGTGGCGCGCCTACGTGAACGGCTCCTCCATGCTCATGGACCGCCTGCACCGAGAGCTGCAGGACACCCACGGAGTGTCACTGGCGGACTACGAGATCCTGGTCCGCCTCTCCGAACAACCGAACCGCCGCATGCGCATGACCCAGCTGGCAGAAGACGTCGCCTCCTCGAAGTCCCGCGTCTCCCACCAGGTGGCCAGGATGGAGAAGGCCGGCCTGGTCCTGCGCCGCGAGTGCACCGAGGACGGCCGCGGCGTCCTGGCCGAGCTGACCCAGAAGGGCCTCGCCCAGCTCGTCGAAGCGGCCCCCACCCACCTGCGCGGCGTCCGCGAGCACATCGTCGACCTGCTGACCCCGGAGGAGAGCGAAGTGCTGGCCAAGGTCTTCGACCGGGTCATGACACACCTGCGGGAGACGAACGGCTAGGCTTCTCGGCGGACGCCGCGGCGTCTGGGAAGCGTGGCAGAGCGGCCGAATGCACCCGCCTTGAAAGCGGGAGACGGGCAACCGTCCGGGGGTTCAAATCCCTCCGCTTCCGCAGTGTGACCAGCACAAACAGGGGTGGCTCACCAGTCGGTGAGCCACCCCTGTCGCGTCCGGTCTCATTCAAGTGCCCGGAGGAGCCCGTTCCAGCTTCCCTGCGATGGACGAGTCCGCGAGGACCTCGTTTCCTGTCTTGCATCTTCAGCGACGCAGGTTGTGGTCTGTCGCCTTGTACCTGTCCAGAAGTGATATGACCTCATGCTTCAAGTCGCCTACGAAGTCGCTCGCGGACATGTCGCGGAACTGCTTCTCCGAGACGCGAATTATCTCGGAATGATTCGCACTGGCTGGTTCTCTGCTGTCGATTTGCTTGCAGAGAAACCGCAGCCCGGGGATGAGTGGCTCGTTCGGTTCCCGGATCTCGTACAGGGTGTGAAAATCTTGTAGTACTTCCACGTCGATTCCGAGTTCCAGTCTGAAGTGGCGGCGAACTCCGTCCGTGAAGCTCTCCGAGTGTCGCAACTGCCCTCCGCAGCCCTCCAGTTTTCCGGGGAAGAGGCGACGCTCGCTGGAGCGGCGTGCGAAGATGAGGTTCAGCTCGCCGTTGCTGCCTTCGTTCACGCAAGTTCCCGCGACGTGCACTTCCGGCTCTTCGCGAAGGCGCTCGCGCGGTATGAATTGTGACGCTATTTCGGCGGACACCCACACCGGCACGTCGCCAACACCCCGAAGGCGTCTCACCTGCTTGATCAGGCTCTTTCCTTCCGGAGGGAGTTCGGGAAAGTCGTCGCGATCGACGACTATTCCGAATGGACGAGCCTCGTTGCACAGTCGCGAACACTTGTTCAGGTTGTGGCCTGCCCAGTCCTCGCCGACCTTGATGACCTTTCCGCGCACGATCCCCCAGCCCAGGCTGAGGTCGGCTGCGTGTCCCACTCGGCCGGAGAACTCGGTGCAGTGCCGCGCGAAGTCCTTTTCTACTTGGCCTATGACGTTCAAAGCCCTTCCGAGCAGCCGTGTTACGTCCTTGCTGCTGAGGTCATCGGGAATCTGGCGAACGAGGAGTGCGCCGTCGCCCAAGGGCTTCAGCTGGAACTCGGGAAATCTGAAGCGTCTGCGCAGTACGTTGAAGAATCCCTCGACGAAGCTGTCCAGGTTGATGAAAACCTCGTTCGCCTCTGACCACTTGGTGAACCCTCGTACATCGACAAATATCGCGAGTACGGTCATGTCCTCGGCCATGGAGACTCCCTGCGCGTCCCGTCCAGATGCATCCGTGAAGGTTACGATGAGCCGCTCAGAACCCGCGGGCGTGCTCGCGGCGTGTCTCTGCTGCATCAGGGTGTCTGCGTGAACGAGGTCGTTCAGCACGTGCAAAGGACTGTCCGGAGAGTCGCTTTGCCGATGAAGAAGGCGTCGATCTTTCAGCGATCAATGCTTCCGGTTCTCGAACTGTCGACGGGCGGCACGCCACTTCGACGCACCAACCGCCCACCCTCAGCGTCGAGCCACCGCCAGCAGCCGGTGGCTGCCCACGCGGAACGCACTCCCATCGGTGTCGCCGAACAGTTCGACCGACGCGAACCCGGCGCCCAGCAACATCCGGCTCAGCTCACCGGCCGTGTAGACGTGCTGCACGCAAACGGACCGCTGAGTCCGCTCACCGTCGGTGAAGGTGAAATCGATCAGCAGCCGCCCCGAGGCGACGTCGTACGAATTGACGGCGACCATGTCGACGCCGCCCGCCGACATCCGGATCTCGCCCGGCAGCGAGGGCAGCAACGACTCGGCCGCGCACCCGTAGTCGATCACGAGGACCGGCGCGACCGCCGCCAGGTCGGCGAGGAAGCGCAGTGAACCGGTGTGGTCGAGGTAGCCGAAGCTGTTGCCCATGCACAGCGCCAGGTCCGCGGCGAAGCCGAACGAACCCAGCGAGGAGAAGTCGCCCTGCCGCCAGCCGAGTGACGGGGCCAGTTCGCGGGCGTGGGCGATGGCCTCGGCGGAGATGTCGAGGCCGGTGACCGCGTAGCCACGGCGGACCAGTTCGATGCTGTGCCTGCCGCTGCCGCACGGCGCGTCCAGCACGCGCGGTCCGGCGCCGAGGCCGGTCACGAAGTCGACCTCAGCGGAGGTCTGCGAGGGGTGGACCGCACCGCGCCAGAAGGAGTTGGCGAGGTCGGTGAAGAACGAGGTGTACCAAGTCAAGACGAATGCTCCTGGTGATCGCGCGAAAACGAGTGCGGGTGTCACCGGGCACGGCAAGGGCACCCGGTGTGTCCGGGGCTGCCATGGCATCGACCTTGTCTGTGAGTACGCCTGGAAGTGCTACTGAACCACGCCGGGACCGAGGCCGGAAATGCTTTTACGGCGCGACGGAGCGCGGGGTCGAGAAGCGGATCATGTTGCCGGACGGGTCGCGGAACGCGCAGTCGCGGACGCCGTAGAACTGGTCGATCGGCTCTTGCATGACTTCCGCGCCGGCCGCGCGGACCTGCTCGAACTTGGTGTCGACGTCGTCGAGCTCGAAGATCAGGCCCTGCAGGGATCCCTTGGCCAGCAGTGCGTTCAGCGCCTCGTGGTCGGTCGGTGGCACGGGCGGGCCGATGAGGGACAGGCCGATCTCGAGGTCCGGCTGGGCGGCCGGGCCCACGGTGAGCCACCGGTAACCCTCGACGGACTCGTCGGTGCGGACCTCCAGGCCGATCACGTCGCGGTAGAACGCGAGCGCGGCGTCCTGGTCGTGGACGAAGAGGAACGTGTGCGAGAGCTTCATGGGCCGAACCCTAGGTAGCCCGCGGACCCGGCGCTTCTCGAAACCTGCTCGGCCGCGTCAGGCCCTTCAGCCGGCATCCCGGCACGGCGGCCAGGGCGGTGTGCGAGCGGGCGCGGTAGGCCGACGGTGACTCGCCGACCAGTTCGGTGAAGCGGGCGGAGAACGAGCCGAGCGAGGTGCAGCCGACCTCGACGCAGACCTCGGTCACCGGGAGCTTTCCCAGGCGCAGCAAGGCTTTGGCGCGTTCGATGCGCCGGGTCATCAGGTAGCTGTACGGGGTTTCGCCGTAGGCCGCGCGGAACTGGCGGGAGAAGTGGGACGGCGACATCAGGGCGGCGCGGGCCATCGCGGGCACGTCCAGCGGTCTGGCGTACTCGCGGTCCATCAGGTCGCGTGCCCGGCGCAGGTGCGCCAGGTCCTCCGGGGTCACGGTGACCAGCATGCCACCGGGGCGACGCGTCGTCGGCGGAATCACGTCCACAGTGGATTTCGATGTTGAAAAGGGTCTTTCCAGCAGCGCTCCAGGTCGGGTAGCTTGCGCGAAGTCTGCTGGACGCGTGCGGGGGCTTGACGTCGGCGGGACCACCATCCACGGGTCTATGGGGGAATTTTGTCCGGAAGATCGGTCAGTCGTGCCCTGCTCAGAATCGGGGCCTTGACCACCGCTGCCGTCCTGGCGTTCGGCGGAGCCACCACCGGTGCGCTGGCGCAGGACGAGCCGGAAACGCCGGCTTCGACGAGCGTCGAGCAGACGCCGCCGTCGACGCCGACGAGCGAGTCGAGCGCGCCGCCGTCCACGGTGGACTCGGCGCCTCCGTCGACCACCGATTCGGTGCCGCCGAGCAGCACCGAGTCGTCGGCGCCCGTCTCGACGTCGCCGAGCACGCCGCCGCCTCCCGCCTCCGAGCAGCCGAAGAACGAGGCCGGCGACCCCGCCGCGGTGGGCAGCTACAGGTTCACGGCCGTCCACGACAAGAACGGCAACTGGCTCGTCGAGCCGGGCGATCAGGTCAACGGCCTCAGGATCGCCTTCACGGACAAGCAGACCGGTGCCGTCGTCGCCGAGCGCGCGACGGGCGCGGACGGCCGGGCCGAGTTCACCGGGCTTCCCGTCGGCAGGTACTGGGTCACGGTCGACCCCGCGTGGACGCTGACCGACGGCAGCGCCGGCTTCGAGGCGTTCGTCACCGAGTCCGGCGCGGACACGACGCTCTGGCTCAGGCCGGGGGCCGCCCTGCCGAGTCCGCGCGGCACGCTGTGGTTCGAGAAGCCGAGCTACGAGTCGCACGAGACCGTGCGCTTCTGGCTGACCGTCACGAACGTCGGCGGCGCGACGGCCGAGCGCGTCAAGCTGAGCTTCCCGATCCTCGACGTGGACATGCCCGAGGACGAGTGGGGTGACTTCTCGTACCACGGTGCGGGCATCCGGCTCGCTCCCGGCGAGTCCCGCACCTTCGAGGGCTCGGGCACGATCCGCGAGTTCCGCGACGGCAAGCTGGTGCTGTGGGGCTCCTTCGACTTCGAGGGCCGGCCGAACCCGCACCAGAGCGGTTACCGCGGCGAGGTCGCGGTCGTGCAGACCAAGGGCGCCGTCAACGGTGTCGTCTACACCGACAAGAACCGCAACGGGCAGCAGGACGCGGGCGAGGCCGCCGCGGGTGCCGTGGTCGAGGCCAACGGCGGCGCGCCGTACGGCTACTTCAAGACCACCACGGACGCCGATGGCCGCTACTCGTTCAAGGACATCCCTTCGGGTGACTACTACATCGGCTACACCCTCGCCGACGGCTGGATCGTGCACACGGACAACTCCGGCTCGAGGCCCCGCGTGCAGCCCGGCGCGGTGGTCGAGCTGGTCGCACGCGCGGAGCGCCCGTACCACGAGTCGCTCAGCGCGACCCTGGCGCTCGACAAGGACGTCTACCAGGTCGGCGAGCAGGCCAAGATCACGATCACGCTGACGAACTCGGGTGACCGGGCGCTCGACAACATCTTCGCCTGGTGCAACCGGATCGGCGACGAGAACCAGCTCGGCGGCCGTCCGGGCGGCGCCGACCTCACGGGCTGGGGCGAGTTGATCCCGCCCGGCAAGGGTGTGACCGTCGGCGCCGGTGAGACCAGGACGTTCGTCGCCACCGAGGAGGTGCCGCCGGGTGCCCACGCGTACGGCAAGGTCATCGCGTCCTGCGGCTTCGCGCCGTACGCCGGGTGGAACACCGACGCCGCGGAGGCCTCCGACACCGCTCGCGTCCCGGGCGGGTTCGGTTCACTGACCGGCGAGCTCTACTACGACCGCAACGGCAACTGGACGGTCGACGCCGGCGAGGCCATCGGCAACACCCGCATCGTGCTGCGCGACCGCGAGCGGAACGTGGACGTCGCCGAGACGTTCTCGGACGACAAGGGCAACGTGCGCTTCGACCGCGTTCCCGCCGGTGAGTACTGGGCCTGGATCGACGGTCCGTGGAAGTTCGAGGGCGAGTGGGACGGCCACGTCTTGGTCTTCGCAGGTAGGGAGTGGAACGTCAGCTTCACGGTCGTGCCGGGTCCGGCTCCTGTCCGCGACGACAGCACCACCCCGCCGCCCGCCGCGCCCGCCGCCGGCGGTGGTGCCGGGGACGCGGGTCCCGGTGACGCGCTGGCCAAGACCGGCGCCAGCGTGCTGGGCCTCGGCCTCGTGGGTGCGCTGCTCGTGGCCTTCGGCTTCGGGGCCAGCCTGCTCGGCAGGCAGCGCAGGACCGCGTAACCGGAGATCGACCAGCAGGGCCGGCACTCGCGCTGAGTGCCGGCCCTGCTGTCATCAGCGCCACACTTCGCTGGTCCGAACGGGGTGTTAGCGTCGCTAGCCATCGGGTACCAGGGGGTGACATGACGGTCTGGGAAGCCATCGCGGTGGTCATCGCGGGTGTGTTCGCAGGCGGCATCAACACCGTCGTCGGCAGCGGCACGCTCGTGACCTTCCCGGTGCTGCTCGCCGTCGGGTACCCGCCCGTGGTCGCGAACGTGTCCAACAGCCTCGGCCTCGTGCCCGGCTCGCTGTCCGGCGCCTGGGGCTACCGCGAGGAGCTGAAGGGGCAGGCGGACCGGATCAAGCGGTTGCTGCCCGCGTCGGTGCTCGGCGCTGTCGTCGGCGCGGTCCTGCTGGTGACGCTGCCGGAGAAGGCGTTCGCGGCGATCGTGCCGGTGCTGATCGTCATCGCACTCGTCCTCGTGCTCATCCAGCCGTGGCTCAACCGCAAGCTCGCCGATCGGCGCAGTGACAACGATGGCGGCGTCCTGCTGTGGCTCGGTGTGTTCGCCGCGGGCGTCTACGGCGGCTACTTCGGCGCCGCGCAGGGCGTGCTGGTCATGGGGATCATGGGGGTGCTCGTCAGCGAGCACCTGCAGCGGATGAACGCGCTGAAGAACGTGCTGACCGCGTTCGTGAACCTGGTCGCCGGCGTCCTGTTCATCTTCATCGCCGACGTCGCGTGGCTCGCCGTGCTGCTGCTGGCCGCCGGGTCCGTCGTCGGCGGGCAGATCGGGGCCAAGATCGGCCGCAAGCTCCCACCCGCCGTGCTGCGCGGCGTCATCGTGGTGGTGGGAGTCGCGGCGATCGTTCAGCTGCTCACCAGGTAGCCGTTCAGGAGGTGAACGCGCGGGCGGCGGCCAGGAAGGCGTCGTTCTCGTCCGGTTCGCCGATCGTCACGCGGGTGCCTTCGCCCGCGAACGCGCGCACGACGACCTTGTGCGTCAGGCAGTGCTCGTTGAACGCGGCCGTGCGCTCGCCCAGCGGCAGCCACACGAAGTTCGCCTGGGTTTCCGGCACCTCGTAGCCCATCGCCAGCAGCTCGCCGCGCACGCGGGTGCGTTCCGCCACGATCGCGCGGCAGCGGACCATCAGCTCGTCCTCGGCGTCCAGCGAGGCCATCGCGGCCACCTGCGCGAGCGCGTTCACGGAGAACGGCACGTAGACCTTCCGCAGCGCGTCGGCGACCACGGGCGGCGCGACCGCGTAGCCGATCCGCAGGCCCGCGAGGCCGTACGCCTTGGAGAACGTCCTCAGCACCGCCACGTTGTTGTGGCCGGTGGTCCAGTACTGCTTGGCCAGCTCGACCCCGTCGGGGATGTGGGCGTCGTCGACGAACTCCTTGTAGGCCTCGTCGAGCACCACGAGCACGTCGCGCGGGACCTTGGCGATGAACGCCTCGATCTCCTCGGTGCGCAGCGCGGTGCCCGTCGGGTTGTTCGGGTTGCAGACGAAGACCATGCGCGTGTCCGGCGTGATCGCCGCGGCCATCGCGTCGAGGTCGTGCCCGTGCTCCGGGGTCAGCGGCACGCGGATCTGCCGGGCACCGGCCACGTGCGTGACGATCGGGTACGCCTCGAACGACCGCCACGCGAACAGCACCTCGTCGTTCTCGGTGCACGTCGCCTGGACGAGCTGCTGGCACAGGGTCACCGAGCCGCAGCCGAGCGCCAGGTGGTCCACGGGGACGCCGAGCTTGTCGGCGAGCCTCGCGGTGAGCTCGGTGCAGCCCGAGTCCGGGTACCGGTTGATCGCGGTGGCCGCGTCGGCGATCGCCTTCACGACGCTCGGGAGCGGTCCGGCGGACACCTCGTTGCTCGCGAGCTTGATGGCGCCGGGGATGGTCCTGCCGGGCACGTAGGACGGCAGGGACGCCAGGTCAGCACGGGTTCGCACGGTCATGTCCCCGATCCTCGCATTGCTCCGTCCGATTGGTCACGTTGACTGGAGTTCACCCCGGCGTGCGAGGGTGGAAACATGACCACTACCCGCGTCGAGACGCTCTCCCTCACCGACGGCCGCGAGCTCCGGGTGACGATCGCCGAACCCGACTCCGCCGTGCGGGGCGGACTCGTGGTGCTGCACGAGGCCCGCGGCATCACCACGGGGGTGCGGACGCTCGTCAGCAGCCTGGCCGACGAGGGCTGGCTCGCCATCGCGCCGCACCTCTACGACGAGGACCGCGTGCACGGCGACGACATCAGGGACCGGGTCAGCAAGCTCTCCGGCGACCGGCTGCTCGCCGACACCGACGTCGCGTTCGTGTGGCTGGGCCAGCGGGGCGTGGGCGCGGACCGCATGGGTGTCGTCGGCTTCGACATCGGCGGCACGGTCGCGATGGTGGTCGCCGCGAGCCGCACGATCGGCGCGGCGGTCACCGTGCAGGGGCCGGGCATCCTCGAGCCGCTCTCCGACGGGCTGCCCGCGCTGGTCGACGTGGCGGCCGACCTCTCGTGCCCGTGGCTCGGCATCTACCGCGACGACGACTCGGAAGAAGTGAGCAAGCTTCGTGATGCGGTGATTTCCTCGGAAACCGCGTCAGATGTGATCCGCTTCGACGTCTCGAGTGACGAAGCGTGGGCTCGCGCGTTGAACTGGGTCGACGCGCACTTGAGGTAAGGGTCTTTACGGCGGATTGGAACCGAACCGTCGCCCAGGTACATCTAAGGGGTGCTTCGGACGGCTGTCTGGGTGTAGCTGCAGGTAACACCCAGTGCTGCGGTGACGAGTTAGGCAGTGCAGGGGGTTATGAGGAATGGCTGAAGGCACTGGGACAGGCTCTGAGACGACTGGAACGGCGACGGCGGGGACACCACCGGTGACCCCCGAGGTCTCCACGGCGACGACGACGCCGATCACCGCGGAGCAGCTCGCCGCGGCGAAACCCGTGCTCCAGCAACAGATGCTGGTGGACAAGGCGGAGGCGAGCCACGCCGCGGCCAAGCTCGACCAGGCCGCGGACGACGGGAAGCTGACGCTCGACGTCGACGCAGCGGACGCGCTGATCAAGGCGGTCGACGACGCGCGCGACCAGGTGATGGGCCTGTGGAAGCGCGCGACCGACCAGCTCGCCACGCCGTTGCAGTTCGGTGAGAACCCCGTCGCGAAGGCGATCAGCGCGCGGTTCTCCGAGCTCGCCGTCGGGGAGGACTCCGGTGCCGCCAAGGCGTTGCTGGACCTCTTCAAGGTCCTCGACGACATCAGCGACGCGCTCAAGCGCAACCGCGACACCACCCGTGAAGCCGACGACGAGTCCGAGAAGGCCATGAAGAACGCCGGGGGGTCCTGGTGAGCCAGGGGTCGTACGACAACAACAGGGGCAACGGCAACAGGGGCAACAGCTCGTCGCACCATCACCACCACGACGGCAAGTACGACCGCAACGACCTGCATGAGCCGGTCGACTGGATGACGTACACCCACGAGCAGCTCTACAAGATGGTCCACACCGGCGTGAACCTCGCCGGTGCCCAGACCGCGGCCACGAACTGGCAGAAGATCGGCGACGACATCGCCGGGGTGCGGGCCAGCCTGCTCAAGGCCGTCGAGGACTCGACCGTCGGCTGGGACAGCGAGTCGGCCAGGCTCGCCCGCGACGGCCTGACCGAGGTCACCAACTGGGTCGACGACACCGCGACCTACGCGCACAAGATCTCCGCGGCCATCGCCACCGAGACCGACAACGTCGAGGCCGCCCGCGCCGCGATGCCGCCGCCCCCGCAGGCGCCCGAGCCGCCGGTGGCGGACGGCGCGGTGCCGAGGACGGTCCTGCGCCCGGCCGACCGGATCGCGCTGGCCGAGCAGGCCGACGGGCTCGGCGCGGTGCGGGACCAGCGCCAGCACACCACCACGGGCGAGTTCGCGGGCTTCGAGGCCGTCGGCTCCAGCCCCGTCGAGACCCTCGCGGCCAACGACGCCTCGCACCGCCGCGCGGCGGACGTGATGGCGGCGTTCCAGCGCAACTCGGCCGCGGTCGACCAGACCGTGCCCTCGCAGTTCACGCCTCCGGTCAACCCCATCAACCCGACGCCGCCGGCCGGGCCCGAGCTCGGCGGTCGCACGCCGGCGCCGGTCCCGGACACCACGACCGGTGGTGGCGCGGCGGCCCCGGTGCCGCCCGGTGCGCCCGGTCAGAACCGCGGCGGCACGACCACGTCCTCGCGCGGCGGTGGCGGCGGTTCCGGCGGTGGCCGTGGTGGCCGTGGTGGCGGCGGCGGTGGGTTCGGCGGCGGCATGGCCCGTCCGTTCGCGCCCGGCTCCGGCGGCCAGGGCGGCGCCGGGGGTGGCGGTGGCGCCGGTGGTCCCGGCGTCGCCGGGGGCGCGGCCGGCGTGAGCGAGGGCTCGCGCGGTGGCGCCGGTGCGGCCGCGGCGGCCTCGTCGGCGGCGACCGGCAACCAGACCAGGGCGTTCCAGAACCCGCTCGCGATGGGCGCCGCGCCGATCGCCGGTGCTCCCGGCGCGGGCGGCCGCGACGACGAGCGCGAGCACAAGAGCGCGAGCTACCTGGAGGAGGACGACAACGTCTTCGGCCTGGACCGCAAGGCCGCCCCGCCGGTGATCGGCCAGTGAACGACAGACAGTTCACGGTGAGCTCGCAGGAGTTCTTCCTGCTGTGGCAAGCCGTGCACGGTGAGGACCGCGTCGTGCCGCTCGGCACGCCCCACTTCGGGGCCACCCGAGCGGCGCGGGAGCGCCTCGTCGAGGAGAGCTCGCGCACCCTGCAGGCCCGCCGCCTGGGCACCGTGCACCGTCCCGACCCGGAGCTGCGGGCGCTGGTCGCGGGCCTCGGCGAGTTCGACCGCGCGCTCGAGATCGCGTACTTCAAGGGCACCGAACTGGCCCGCGGCATCGCGTGCGCTGGCTGGAGCGGCGCGTTCGCCGCCCGCGTGAAGGACCAGGTGCACCTGTACCCGTTCCGGCCGACGTCGCTCGCCTCGGCCACGGTGTCGTCGCTGCCGGCCCTCGCGCCGGGCGCCGGCCGCGCCGTGAACGTGCGCTGGGACGACTACGTCCGGGCGGGCAAGGCGGGGGAGCAGGAGGGCAAGCAGGGTTTCCTGGAGGTCCTGCGCGACGCCGGCGTCCGCGAACCAGAGGCCCACACGCTGATGCGCATCGTCACGTCCCGCATCGGCGGCGGCGAGCTCGGCCTGACCGCCCGCAACCGCGACGGGGTCCCCCGCCCGACGGGCCGTTCGGTGTCGTGGCTCGACACGCGCGAGGGCCGGTACCTCCTCCGCAAGCAGAACGGCTGGCTCGTGCTCGCCCCCACGGACGCGGCACGGCTGACGAACGCCGTCGACGAGCTGCTGGTGGCGGGGTAGTTCCACACGGGGTGGTGCCACACCACCGGGGGACGCCCTGTCCGCCAATCACACATGGACGTGCGGATGCGCCTCAACTAGACATTGGGGCATGACCGACACCGACGTCGAACTGCTGTGGCGCCCGGACCCCACGAGGGACAACGGGATGACCGCCTTCCGGTCGTGGCTCCGTGACCGCGGCCACGACTTCTCCGACTACGAGTCGCTGTGGGAGTGGTCGGTCTCGGACCTCGAGGGGTTCTGGGCCGCCACGGCCGAGTACTTCGACGTCCGGTTCCACTCCGGGTACGACCGCGTGCTGGGCTCCTCGGACATGCCGGGCGCGCGGTGGTTCCCCGGCGCGACCCTGAACTACGCCGAGCACGCACTGCGCCGCGGTGCCGACGACGACCTCGCCGTGCTCTTCCACCGCGAGGACGGCGCCGCGTCGTCCCTGACGTTCGGCGAGCTGCGCTCGCGGGTGGCCGCTTTCCGGGCCGCGTTGGCGTCTCTGGGCGTCTCCGCCGGCGACCGGGTGGTGGCACTCGTCCCGAACGCCCCCGAGGCCCTGATCGCCTTCCTGGCGGCCGCCTCGCTGGGTGCGGTGTGGTCGTCCTGCTCCCCGGACTTCGGCGCGCGGGCCGTGGCCGACCGCTTCACCCAGATCGAGCCCGCGGTGTTCGTCGCCGTCTCCGGCTACGTCTACAACGGACGGTCGTTCGACTGCCGCCCGGTCGTCGAGGAGATCCGCGCGCAGCTACCCGGTCTGCGCGCCACCGTCCTGATCGACTACCTCGGTGTCGAGGCGACGCTGCCGGACGCGCTGTCGTTCGCGGAGCTGATGGCCGCGCACGAGGGCGCCGCGCCGGAGTTCACGCCGGTGCCGTTCGACCACCCGCTGTGGGTGCTCTACTCGTCCGGGACCACCGGCCTGCCCAAGGGCATCGTGCAGGGCCACGGCGGCATCGTGCTGGAACACCTGAAGATGCTGGGCCTGCACAGCGACCTGGGCCCCGGCGACCGCTTCTTCTGGTTCACCACCACCGGCTGGATGATGTGGAACTACCTGGTCGGCGGTCTGCTGGTCGGGACGACGATCGTCCTGTACGACGGCAGCCCCGCGTTCCCGTCGCTGAACACGTTGTGGCACTTGGCGGAACAGCACCGGGTCACCTACTTCGGCACCTCGGCCCCGTACGTCCAGTCGTGCCTGAAGGAGGGCCTCGACCCGTCCGCCCGCTACGACCTGACGGGCCTGCGGGTGGTCGGCTCGACCGGCGCCCCCCTGTCCCCGGAAGGCTTCCGCTGGATCGCCACGGCCGTCGGCGAGGACGTGCAGATCGCCTCGGTCTCCGGCGGCACCGACCTCTGCACCGCCTTCGTGGCCGCCTCCCCCGACCGCCCGGTGTGGCTCGGCGAGCTGTCCTGCCGGGCCCTGGGCGCCGCCGTGCAGGCCTACGACGAGGCGGGCAACCCGGTCGAGGACGCCGTGGGCGAGCTGGTGATCACCAAGCCGATGCCGTCCATGCCGGTCTTCTTCTGGGGCGACGAGGACGGTTCCCGCCTGCGCGACGCGTACTTCGACACCTACCCCGGCATCTGGCGCCACGGCGACTGGATCCGCATCACCCCGCGCGGCTCGGCCGTGATCTACGGCCGGTCCGACTCGACCCTGAACCGCGGCGGCGTCCGCATGGGCACCGCGGAGTTCTACCGGGTCGTCGAGTCCGTCGACGGCGTCGTGGACTCCCTGGTGATCGACACGTCCGGCGCCACCGAGGGCGAGCTGCTCTGCTTCGTCGTGCTGGACGGCGTTTCCCTGGCCGACGTGGAACCGGTGCTGCGCAAGGAACTGCGCTCCTCCCTGTCCCCGCGCCACGTCCCGAACCGCTTCGTGGCCGTGGCCGAAATCCCCCGGACGCTCAACGGCAAGAAGTGCGAGGTCCCGGTCAAGAAGATCCTCGCCGGCATGGACGTGGACCGGGCCGTGTCGCGCGGAGCCCTGCGCAATCCCGAGTCGCTCCAACCGTTCCTGGAACTCGCCTCGGGATGATCTAGATCACTTCCGCGGCGGTGAACAGGCGTTTAACGCCCCTTTCGAGCCCTCCGCAGGGGCTCTGACCTGCGGTGTTCAGGCTTCGAGGGGGGCGTTTTGCAAGTCGGTTGAGGACCTGTGTAACCTATGCGTCGTGGCCAAGGATGGTCCCGGGAGGCTTCGCCTAGTCTGGTCTATGGCGCCGCACTGCTAATGCGGTTTGGGGTAACCCCCCATCCCGGGTTCAAATCCCGGAGCCTCCGCAAGGCCGAGCCTCTAGGGGATCGGTTACAATTGAATAGCTTGCGCTCGTAGCTCAACGGATAGAGCATCTGACTACGGATCAGAAGGTTACAGGTTCGAATCCTGTCGAGCGCGCCACACAAGCCCCATCCAGACCTCGGTCTGGCTGGGGCTTTGTTGTGCCCTGAGTATTTCTGCCAAACCCCCGCACCCGCCCTGTGGATCTTGTGGGTGTCCGATGGGTGTCCGAGCGCGTCGCGGCCGTGTGCCGGAGGTCGTGCAACCGGACCGGCGGCAGGCCTGCTGCCTCGTACAGCCGTATGAACCTGGCGCTGATCGAGCCGGGGCGCAGCGCGGAGCCGTCCTCCAGCGTGATGACCCGGCCGGAGCCGACCCGTGCGGGTGGGTCAGCCGGTGAAGGACTCCTTCACGTCCTTGTACATTTCCTCGGCGAGGGCGCTGCCGGCGGTACCGCCGGCGACCCCGCCGACGAAGGCGCCCACCGGGGCCCCCACGCCGCCGGCCAGTGCCCCGGCCGCTCCCAGCGCCGCGCCGCCGATGATGCCGCCGCCGACGCCGCCGATACCACCTGCGATCGCCTCGTCCAACGGCTTGCCTTCGTTGACGTCGTAAGCGACTCCGACCGCGGTCCCGACGCCGGTCGAACCCGCGACCACCCGCCGCATGATCTTTCCCGCAGAAGCGTTCGCATCGAGCGACCTGTCCACGGAGCTGTCGAGGCTCCTCACAGCGTCGTACCGCTGCGCGACCCGCGCTCGGTCCTGCGCGGTAGCGGCGTTGCCCAGGCGGGCGACGCGCCGTTGTTCTTCAGCCCACGCGAGCCTCGCCTGCCAGGCGGCGTCCTTTCCGCGCGAGAGCGAGTTCGCGCTCGCGGTCCGGTAGCTGTCAGCCGCCACGCCGATCATGCCGTCCACCACGGCCAGCCCCATCTTCGCTGGATCGCGGCTGTCGTTCCACGAGCTCTCCGCGACGCGTTCCACGATGGTCTTGTTCGGCTCGCCGATCTTCCGCTGACGGCGTTCCGCGGTGTTGGCGGAGCCAGCGGTCCTCAGCTTGTCGACCTTCTGCTGGCGGCGTTCCGCGGCGTTCGCGGAGCCGGCGATCCTCAGCTTGTCGATCTTCTGTTGACGGCGTTCCGCGGCGTTCGCGG
>NZ_FOFR01000009.1 GCF_900110955.1 Lentzea xinjiangensis | reverse complement strand
GCGGTGACCAAGTCGAAGTTCGACAACCGCTACGGCATCCGCCACTCGCTCATCGACGGCATCAACCGCGGCACCGACGTGCTCATCGGCGGCAAGGTCGCGGTGGTCTGCGGCTACGGTGACGTCGGCAAGGGCTCGGCGGAGTCGCTGCGCGGCCAGGGCGCGCGGGTGATCGTCACCGAGATCGACCCGATCTGCGCGTTGCAGGCGGCGATGGACGGCTACCAGGTGGCGCGGCTGGAGTCGGTGCTGCCGATCGCGGACATCATCATCACCACGACCGGCAACAAGGACGTGGTGACGGTGGAGCACATGGCGCAGATGAAGCACCAGGCGATCCTGGGCAACGTCGGTCACTTCGACAACGAGCTGGACATGGCGGGCCTGGCCCGCTACCCCGGTATCCGCCGCAACAACATCAAGCCGCAGGTCGACGAGTGGGTCTTCCCGAACGGCCGCACGATCATCGTGCTGTCCGAGGGCCGGCTGATGAACCTGGGCAACGCGACGGGGCACCCGTCGTTCGTCATGTCGAACTCCTTCTCCAACCAGGTGATCGCCCAGATCGAGCTGTTCACCAAGTACGAGGAGTACGACAACGAGGTCTTCCGCCTGCCCAAGGTCCTCGACGAGAAGGTCGCCCGCATCCACCTCGAGGCACTCGGCGGCGAGCTGACCAAGCTCACCAAGGAGCAGGCCGAGTACATCGACGTCGACGTCGAGGGCCCGTTCAAGCCCGAGCACTACCGCTACTGAGCCGTTCTGACAGGGGTCTCCCGCTTCGTGGCGGGGGACCCCTGTTTTCATGTCGCCGTGGGATTCTTCGGCACTTACGCCTACGAGCACGGTTCCTGGAAGACGCTGTCCGAGGGCGAGCTGCCGCCCCTGGAGGAGCCGTTCCTGTGGATCGACATCCACGACAGCGACATCACCTCGGTCGTCTACGCGCCGGCGGGGGTGGGCAGCGGTGTCGCCTACCTCGGCCTGACGCCGCGCACCTACTTCGAGAACCCGAACGCCTCCGACCCCACCGACGTCCTGCGCGAGGCGGCGGGGCTGGCGGCGTGGTGGGCGTCGCAGAGCCCCTCCGGTGACGCCGCGGCCAAGCAGGCGGAGCTGCTCGCGTACCTGGCCGCGGACGAGAACCCGGACGGCTTCGAGTGGGACGAGTCGGAGGACGTCGACGAGATCGACGACGGCGACGTGTTCGTCGAGGTGAAGACCGCCAGGTTCCTCGCCGCACTGGACCTGCCGGTGCCGTACGACGTGAGCACCGGCTGAAAATCCTTTGCGGGAACGCCGAAGATCGGAGGGTGACGACAGGCCCTGATCTGATGACCGAGTTCTGCTGGATGGACCTCAAGACCCGTGATGTGACCGGCACCGCTGCCTTCTTCGCACGCGCCCTGGGCTGGCGCTTCGCGGTGGACGAGGACGACTGGCGCAAGGCCACCAAGATTTACGCCGACGGCCACCCGATCGGCGGCGTGAGCGACTTGGCGAACCCGGTCTACCCGCCGGGAACGCCCGCCCACATCGCCTTCTACCTGGCGGTCGACGACGTCGACCGCCGTGTGGAAGCGGCGGTGTCGAACGGCGCCCGCCTCGTCGTGCCGCCCTTCGAGGCGGGTGACCAGGGCCGCACGGCGACGTTGATCGATCCGTTCGGTGCCGCTTTCTCGCTGTGGCGGGCACGCGCCTTCACCGGGTGGAGGTTCCCGCCCGGCCGCATGGTTCTCGCCTGCGACCAGCCTGCTGACGCCCGTCGCTTCTACCGGGAGGTGGCCGGTGCCCCTCTGGCCCACGCGGACTTCGCCGCCACCTCCGGACCCGCCACCGCTCCTCAGTGGGAGCTCGCGGTCGAGGCCGACGCATCCGGTCCTCGCCGTGGGCGGTTGAGCAGCCCGGAAGGACTGACGTTCCAGGTCCGCTAGCGACCGCTCACGAACGCCTGCCAGGTCTCGGCGCTGAAGCTCAGCTCGGGACCCGCGGTGTTCTTGGAGTCGCGCACGCGGACGACCTGGGAAAACGCCACTTCGACGCAGTTGCTGTCGACGGAGTCGCCGCCGCTGTAGCTGCTCTTACGCCAGGTGCAGTCTCCGGCCATTGAGGTCCTCCCGCGATCGGCTGGCGAGATCCGCCACCATCGTTCGCGATTGTTCCTCACCGAGAGCCAGTGCATCCAGGTGCGCGAAGATCGACTCGCAGCGCTTGACGCCGACCTCGTCCTGCACGAACACCTGAGCGACGTCGGACTCCGTGAAAACCACGCTGCCGCGCTTCTCGTACTGCCACAGCATGTAGTTGGCCATCATGACGCCCGCCGGACCACTGGCTGACGGCACGATCCGGATGACGTGGGTGTGAAAGAGCAGCTTCATGAGCTGGTCCTCCATGACCTCGTCGCTGCCGACCTTGAGCCGTAGGGCGTTCTCGTGGACGTAGAAGGTGCATTCCGGTCGGTCGTGTTTGCGCAGGATCGACTGCCGTTCCATCCGGAAGCGGACAGCCGCCTCCATCAGCTCCGGAGTGAGCGCGCCACGGGCTTGGTACAGCGCCAGCGCGTACTCCTCGGACTGCAACAAGTCAGGAATCGTCATCATGTCGTAGCTGGTGATCCTGTCTGCGGCCGATTCGGCCATCGACATCGTGCGCAGGTTGGTGGGCACCTGCACGAAGTAGTGGTCGAACGCCGACCGGTACCTGTTCAGGAAGTCCTCGATGAAGACCTGGCTGCGCCCGCACCGCCCCAGGTACTGGACGAGGTCGATCTCGGTGGCGCGCACCTTGCCGTTCTCGATGTTCGACACCTTGCCCGGGTCCCACCCGAGCATCCGGGCGATCTTGCGCCCGCGGAAGGTGGTGAAGCGCTCCCGCACCTGTCGCAGCTCGTCGCCGAGGTCACGGCTGTAGGGAGTGGACGGATCGCCGTTCATGCCCACCGACGTTAAGTGATGGAGAAGAGCCAACATCGTGACCAAACGGGTGGAATCGTGATTGACGACCGGGTTTTACTGGCCACGTGCGGACGACCATCATCAAGAAGACCCTGCGCGTGCCCATTTCGGACGGTGCGCCGGGCGACGGCGCCGCGGTCGCGCGCCAGTTGGACGCCGCGCTGCTCGGCTCCGGGTTCAAGACCTCGCGTGATCTGCTGGAGCACATCGGCGGCGTCGCGGACGCCGAGGAGCGAGCCGCCGAGGTCGTCAGGGCGGTCAAGGAGCTGATCGGCGCGCGGGGGCAGCACAACCCGTACTTCAAGGAGTTCCCGCACAACGTGCCGGACACGCTCGCCTTCTGGCGCGAGTGCCTGCGCGACGCGGTCGCGCAGGGCGTGAAACCCACGAACAACCTGCTCGCCCTGCCGAAGTACGGGCGCGTCCAGCACACCTACGAGGAGATGCTGCGCGCGCACGACGAGCTGATCCCGTCGCTCAAGGACCGCATCACCGTCGTGCACCTCGGTGGCACGCTCGACGAGGAGGTGCGGCGGCTGTTCGAGGAGCTCGCGTCGAGCCCGATCCCGCTGGCCGAGGCCGACAGGGCGCTGCTCGGTGAGCTGGCCGTGCTCTGCCCGGACGTCGAGGTCGAGGTTCCGGTGCGCGAGAACCGCGCCATCCTCAACGCCGTCCGGCTCGTCGCGCAGAGGCCGTTGGAGGACATCGACACCGTCACCGACGTGCTGCGGCTCGCGGCGGAGGCGTCCGGGGGAGACGTCACGCTCGCCGAGCCGACGCGCTTCCGGTCGTTCCGCCGGCCCGAACGCCGGGCGTTGCTGAGGGCGCTGGACGGGGTGGCGGCGAGCAAGCTCGGGGACGTGCACCAGAACCGGGAGGCGTGGAAGCGGCTCGGTGAGCGGCTGCACCCGCACGAGCACCCGTTCGAGCAGGCGCGGGACGTGTTCGCGGTGGCGCGCGGGGAGAAGGTCGCGCGGTCGTTCGCCGGGCAGGTCGAGATGGCGTTCGCGGAGAACGACGTCGAGCGTGCCGTGCGGGTCCTCTCGAACGCGCCGGGCATGTTGTTGCGGCAGCTCGACCGGCTCCTCCGCAACGGTGCCGCGGACCTGGCCGGGCACGTCGAGGCGGCGGTGCCGGAGGTGTCCGGCCGCGTCCTCGTCTCGGTGCTGGAGCACCTGGCGAACCGCACGACGCCGGACACCGCCCGCGTGTTCGCGAGCAGGAGCCGCCGGGTGTGGATCGCCGACGACACGCGCCCGCCGCTCGACCCCGGCTCCGTCGCGGAGATCGTCGAGGTCGTCGAGAACGAGCTGGTCCGCAGGCTGCCCGCCTACTCCGAGCTGGTCGTCGACGACGAGGTGCTGGACGTCGTCGTGCCGGTCTCCGGGACCGAGGAGGGCTTCGGCGTGCTGCCGCGCGGGTCGAAGCTGTCCCTGGACGGTGACGTGCTGCGGTTCTTCGTGCACTGGCGGCAGCGCGCCAAGCGGACCGACTACGACCTGTCCGCCCTGCTGCTGAACGAGGAGTTCGAGTACCAGGGCCACGTCTCGTGGACGCGGCTCAAGCTCGGCGGCGCCGAGTACTCGGGCGACGTCACCGAGGCGCCCGACGGTGCGACGGAGTTCATCGACCTGCACCGGAAGGCGGTGAAGGCCAGGTACGTGGTGCCGCAGGTGAACATCTACTCCGGCGAGGGGTTCGACGAGGTCGCCGAGTCGATGTTCGGGTTCATGAGCCGCGACCGCGCGCGGAAGGGCAAGCCGTTCGAGCCGAGCACGGTCCGGGCGCGTTCCGCCATGCGGGGCAGGGGCAAGGTCGCGCTGCCCGCGATGTTCGAACGGCAGGGCGACGCCTGGGTCGGCACCTGGCTGCACCTGTACCTGCGCGGCACGCCGTGGGGCAACCGCGTCGAGGAGAACCGCGACGTGGTCAAGCTGATCGCCGCGGCGGCGTTGCGGCGCCGGTACTTCACGGTAGCGAGGCTGAGGGACCTGTTCGCGCGCAAGAAGTCCACAGAGGACGCACCGGTGATCCGCGTCGGGTTGGCGCAGGACGCGGGCGGAACCGTCACGACGGTGGCGGAGCTCGGGAAACTGCTGTCGGACTAACCGGGTTCGCTGCTACCGTGGTCGGTGCGAGGCCATGAAGGGGCTTCCTGCTAAATCTGGAACCAGGCGGGTCTTCGGACCGCTGGTCTTTAGCCCCCTCGCTCTCCTCGCACCCAGCTTCGGGCTAGCTCCATTCGACGGCGATGCCCGCGATCCCCGGCCCCACGTCGCCGAAGTACGCGCTGACGACGCCGCCGAGCCCGCACACCAGCTCCTCGACGTCGACCGGTGTGGCGTCGGCCGAGGCGCGGAACTGCTTGATGCACCGCGCGGGCATCGCGCGCCGGTGGAACGAGAGCTGCACGAGGTAGGAGCCGCACACGCCGCGGAACGTCCGGTGGGTGCCGCGAGTCGCGCTGCCCGTGTCGTCGGAGATGGTGAAGCTGAAGACGTGCTCCTCGCCGGCCGAGAGCCGCCGGTCGAAGAGCATCTCCACGGCGAGGTTGCGGGAAGCGCTTTCCCGGCGCAGCCGCCCCTGCCGGCAGCCTTCACCGGCCCTGACCGCGGCATTCTCGATCAACGACCCGTCGTCGCCGTGGTGCACCGCCAGGTACCGGTCAGGCCCCTGCCGCAGCGCGCGCACGACCAGCCGTGTGGTGATGGAGCGCTGTTCGCGGTACATGCCTATCTGGACGGTGTCGTGCACGGACAGCACTTCGAGATCCGCGTTGCCGCGCGCGGCCTCCGGCACGGAGTCGAAAGTCGCCAGCAACGGCGCGGGTTCCGGCCAGGTCGCCACCGGCCGGGACGCGTAGGTGTTGCCGGTGCGTGGTCCGATGAGGTCCAACAAGGACGATGGCGGAAGGCGCAGCACGGACTCCAGCGCGCGCACTGTGGTGATGGCGCGCGGCACCTCCGGGTGGCGCAGGCCCCGCTGCCAGTACGACAGCGTCGACTGGCCGACCTGGACGCCGAGCTGTTCGAGGTGGGCGCGCAGCCGGGCGAGCGAGAGGCCGCGGTGGGCGATCGCCTCGCGCAGTGCGCGGTGGAACGGCCCGTAGCGCAGCGTCTCGGCGAGAGGGGTCGGCAAACCCCCGGTCGGGTGACCGAGCGGTTCGTCGACCGACTCGGCGTGCCCGGAATCCGCGGCCACCGCGGCACCTACCCTTCACACACGCGCCGTGTGACTGTTCACCGTAGTCACTCGTTCTGGTGATCGAAAGATCGGATTTCCGCCGTGTGGGGGATGCGGTGCGGCCGTGTGAGTGGCTGGAACCGGTTCCGATTAGGGTGCGTGCGTGGGAAAGCTCGTAGTGATCGAAGGTCTGGACGGCGCCGGCAAGCGCACGCTCGCCACCGGGTTGACCGAAGCGCTCAACGCCGAGGGCCGGACCGTGGCGAGCCACGCGTTCCCGCGCTACGGCATCAGCGTGCACGCTGACCTGGTCCGCGACGCCCTCTACGGCAAGATCGGCGACCTCAGCGACTCCGTCTACGGCATGGCCGTGCTCTACGCGCTCGACCGGCGCGGCGCGGCCGACGAGATCCGCAAGGACCTCGAAGAGCACGACGTGGTCCTCCTCGACCGCTACGTGGCCTCCAACGCCGCCTACAACGCCGCGCGGCTGCACCAGGACGAGCACGGCGAGTTCGTCGAGTGGGTGCGCGAGCTCGAGATCGAGCGCTTCGGGCTGCCCGTTCCCGATCTGCACCTGCTGCTCCGCGTGCCCGTGGAGGTGGCGGCCGAACGCGCCGCGAAACGCGAGCAGGACGACGACGCCCGCGCTCGCGACATCTACGAGTCCGACGGCGGGCTGCAGGCGCGGTGCGGGGTCGTTTACGACGGATTGGCGAACATCGGCTGGCTCGCCCCGTGGCAAGTGGTCGACGGGCGGTCAAACGTGAACTTTCGTTCGCTTCTGGGACCGCTCTTCACTCCTTGAGTGGTCGCTCACGTGCGTACCCGTTGACACGATCGTGTGTCCGGTACGTAACTGTGAGTGAATAGGAGGGCACAATTTGAAGCGTGTCCTGCAGCGCCCCCCGGTCGGAGTCGCCCGTACGGCGGTCCTGATCGCTGCCGCCCGCGCCACCGAGCAACACCGCCTCCACCCCCTCTTCCACGACCCGCTGGCCGCCGGGCTCGTCCGGGCCGCCGGCTCCGCGAGCGACCTGAACGGCGTCCGCACCCTCGCGGGTGACCACTTCGTCCTGCGCACCCGCTACTTCGACGACGCGCTCCTCGCCTCGGCCCGGCCCCAGGTCGTGCTCGTGGCGGCGGGCCTCGACACCAGAGCGTTCCGGCTGTCGTGGCCTCCGGGCACCAGACTCTTCGAGCTCGACTTACCCGAGCTGCTCCGGTTCAAAGAGGACGTCCTGCGCGACCTCGCCGCCGAGCCCTCCTGCGAACGGGTCGTCGTTCCCTGCGACCTGCGCGACGACTGGGCCACGGCGCTGATCCGCGCCGGGTTCGACCCGAACCGGCCCGCGGCCTGGTTGCTGGAAGGCCTCTTCATGTTCCTGCCGCCCGACGTGGGCGAGCAGGTCATGTACCTGGTGAGCGCGCTGTCCGCACAGGACAGCACGCTCGCGCTCGAACACGTCAACCGCGAGTTCCGCGACCTGCCGCAGATGCGGGCGGTGCACGAGCGGTTCGGCACCATGGACGCCCGCTGGCAGTCCGACGTGGAGGACCCCGTCGCGTGGCTCGACGGCTACGGCTGGCACGCCACCGTGACCCACCAGGTCGACCTCGCCGCGCGGCACGACCGCGCGGTTCCGGCGATCACCGACCCGCGGAAGGTGGGTGACGCGCGCATCTGGCTGGCCTCGGCGACCCGCACGGCCTGAGAACCCCCGGGTAACGAAAGGTGACCGTCGCGCGGTAACTCCCGCGACGAACAGGCCAAATCGGGGCGAGGTGGGGCACGTGGAGCGAGGGTTCCGGCCGGTTACCGAACGACCGCACACCGCCACCAGCGGCAACGGAACGTGGGCGGTGCGCGAACGCGCGACCGGCAGTGGGACGATGTTGGGTATGAAGGCACGCGTGCTCGTCGTCGATGACGACCCCGCCCTGGCGGAGATGCTGACGATCGTGTTGCGCGGGGAGGGCTTCGACACCGCGGTGGTCGCCGACGGTGCCCGTGCCCTGCCCGCGCTGCGCGAGCTCAAGCCCGACCTCGTGCTGCTCGACCTGATGCTGCCCGGCATGAACGGCATCGACGTCTGCAAGGCGATCAGGTCCGAGTCGGGCGTGCCGATCGTGATGCTCACCGCGAAGAGCGACACGGTCGACGTGGTGCTGGGCCTCGAGTCCGGTGCGGACGACTACGTGGTCAAGCCGTTCAAGCCCAAGGAGCTGGTCGCCCGCATCCGGGCGCGCCTGCGCCGCACCGAGGCCGAGCCGTCCGAGGTGCTGCAGATCGGCGACCTCACCATCGACGTCCCCGGTCACGAGGTGCTGCGCGAGGGCAGGCCCATCCAGCTCACGCCGCTGGAGTTCGACCTCCTCGTCGCGCTGGCCCGCAAGCCGCGCCAGGTCTTCACCCGCGAGGTGCTGCTCGAGCAGGTGTGGGGCTACCGCCACGCCGCCGACACCCGCTTGGTGAACGTCCACGTGCAGCGGCTGCGCTCCAAGGTCGAACGGGACCCGGAGCACCCCGAGGTGGTGTTGACCGTCCGCGGTGTCGGGTACAAAGCCGGCCCTCCGTGACAGGTGACTTATGAAGTTCGTTCGGCCGGTCGTCGCGAAGGCGCAGTTCCTCGCCGAGGAGGCGCGGAAGCGCTGGGCCGCGTTCGGTGACCTGTGGCGTCGTTCGCTGCAACTGCGCGTCGTGGTGTCCACGCTCGCGTTGTCGTCCGCTGTGGTCTTCGTGCTGGGCATGGTGCTGCAGATGCAGATCACCAACCAGCTCCTGAGCACCAAGGACGAGGCCGCGGTGCGCCAGGCGATGGCCTCGCGCAACCTGATCCAGTCCGACCTGGTCGGCCTGAACCCCGGCCCGGACAGCGTCCAGACGCGGTTCACCAGCGCGATCAACAAGCTCGCCGTCGGCGGCGTCGGCACGGACGCCACGACGGCGGGCGCCGGCGCGTTCGAAGCCGTGCTCGCCGACGGGCTCGGGTCGAGCGGCGCCGGGCGGGTGCCGTCGGTCGGACCGCTGGAGGACGTGCCGCGCGGCCTGCGCGAGATGGTCGAGAACGGCGACGAGGGCACCCAGATCCACACGGTGCAGCGCGGCAACGCGCACACCACGCTCTTCGTCGTGGGCCTGCCGATGAGCACGTCCGCCCGCTCGATGCAGCTCTACCTGATCTTCCCGCTCACCTCCGAGCAGCGCACCGCCGAGGTCGTGCAGTCGACGCTGGTGGTCGGCGGCATCGTGCTGCTGGTCCTGCTCGCGCTCATCGCGAACCTCGTGACGCGCCAGGTCGTGCGGCCGGTGCGGCAGGCGGCCGAGGTCGCGGAGCGGTTCGCGGACGGCACCCTGCACGAGCGCATGCACGTCGTCGGCGAGGACGACGTGGCGCGCCTGGCCGAGTCGTTCAACGAGATGGCCGAGTCGATCCAGGCCCAGTTCAAGCAGCTCGAGGAGTTCGGCCAGCTCCAGCGCCGGTTCACCTCTGACGTCTCGCACGAGCTGCGCACACCGCTCACGACGGTGCGCATGGCCGCGGACGTCCTGCACGCCTCGCGCGAGCAGTTCCCCGCCGGTCTCGCCCGCTCCACCGAGCTGCTGGTCGACGAGCTCGACCGGTTCGAGTCGCTGCTGGGCGACCTGCTGGAGATCTCGCGGCTCGACGCCGGCGTCGAGGAGCTGACCGCCGAACAGGTCGACATCCGCGTGCTGGCCCGCCGCGCGCACGACTCGGTGCGCGCCATCGCGACGAACGCCAACTCGCCCGTGGTGCTGGACCTGCCCGAGTCCGAGCTCACCGCGGAGCTCGACTCCCGCCGCGTCGAACGGATCCTGCGCAACCTGCTCGCCAACGCCATCGACCACGGCGAGGGCCAGCCGGTCGAGCTCACCATGCGCGGCAACGACGACGCCGTCGCCATCACCGTGCGGGACCACGGCGTCGGCCTGCGGCAGGGCGAGGCGGAGCTCGTGTTCAGCCGCTTCTGGCGCGCCGACCCCTCCCGCAACCGCCGCACCGGCGGCACGGGCCTCGGCCTGTCGATCTCGCTGGAGGACGCGCGCCTGCACGGCGGCTGGCTGGAGGCGTGGGGCGAACCCGGCCACGGCGCCGTGTTCCGGCTGACGCTGCCGCGCAGGCACGGCGAGGAGGTGCGGGAGAGCCCGCTGCCGCTCGCGCCCGCGATCTCCAGCCACCCCGTCGCGGTGGCGGAGGAACCGGCCGCGGAGGAGCACGGCGTCGTCGAGCTGACCCCCGAGGAGATCACCTGGCAGCCCGCGGAGCCCGTCGACGGGCCTCCCGCGGAGAGGTCGTCGGAAGAGGTTTCGGAGGAAGTGCGGTGAAGCGGCTCTCCTTGCTGGTGCTCGTCCTCGTGACGCTGTCCGGGTGCGCCGCGATCCCGACGAACACCCAGCCCAAGCCGATCGGGTCGAAGGACAGCAGGGCGACGAACACGGTCAAGGCACCGGAGCCGCGCCAGAACATCGACCCGTTCATGCTGGTCCGCGACTTCATCGACGCGACCTCGAACCCGGACAGCGACTTCGCGGCCGCCCGCGCCTACCTGACGCCGGAAGCCAACCAGAAGTGGGACACCAAGAACCCCACGATCATCGAGACCACGTTCGCCACGGTGCCGCCCACCCCGGCCACGCAGGCGCCGCAGGACAAGACGCAAACCGTTCTGCTGCAAGGCAAGTACGTCGGCCGGCTGGGCAACGACAACTCGTTCGTGCCGCGCCTCGGCGACGTCCAGCAGGCCGTGAGGCTGGAGCGCAACAGCGAGAACCAGTGGCGCATCTCCGAGCCGCCGCCGGGCGTCTACATGCCGCAAAGCCTGTTCAACAACAACTACCGCCGGGTGACGCTGTACTTCTACAACCCCGAGTTCACCGTGCTGGTGCCGGACCCGCGCTACGTCGTCATCCCGCCCGCGACGAGCATCCCCACCAGGGTCACGGAACTGCTGATCAAGGGCCCCGGCGACGCCGTGCGCGACACGCTGGTCAGCGCCCTCGGCCCGGACACCGACGTCTTCTCGGAGACGAAGGAGGCCGACGACGGCGCGCTGGAGGTCAACCTCACCAAGGTGGGCAAGGACCTGACGCCCGAGAAGAGCAAGCAGATCGTGGCCCAGGTCGTGAAGTCGTACTCCGGCGTCACCACCTCGCGGGTGCGGGTGCTGGTCGACGGCCAGCAGATCCTGCCGGACCAGCGCGACTACCGCCCCGCCGACGTGTCGGCGACCGCGGGCGACGACCTGCTGGCGTTGAACGCGGACCTCCGGGGCATGCTCGTGGTGGACGGCACGATCCGCTCGCTCAGCGACGGCAGCCCCATCAAGGGCCCGGCGGGCAACGGCACCTACAACGTCGTCAGCGCGGCCCAGTCGCTCGACGGCTCGCGCCTGGCCGTGGTGACCAGAGCGGCCGGCGGGATGCGCCTGCGCGTGGGGGAGCTGGAGCAGGAGCTGTCCGAAGTGGACCAGCGCGCCACCACGCTGTCGCGCCCCACCTGGCTGCTGTCGAGCGGCGTGAAGGAACCGGCCACCGAGGTCTGGACGGCGGTCGACGGCACCTCCGTCGCCCGCGTCACCCGTTCCGACAACGGCGGCTGGACGGCCAAGGGCGTCAACATCACCGAGGTCCTGCCGTTCGGCCCCATCAGCGAACTCCGCCTCTCGCGCGACGGCACGAGAGCAGCACTGGTGATCGCGGGCAAGCTCTACGTGGCGTCCGTGGTGCGCAACAACCAGGACGTGGCCCTGCGCTCACCCCGCCAGGTCCAGCCCGCGACGCTGGGAGCGGCCGTGCAGTCGCTCGACTGGCTGTCCCAGGACGTGCTGGTCGTCTCCTCCTCGCTGCCGTCGTTGCCGGTCACCAAGGTCTACGCGGACGGCTACAAGCTCGACCGCTACAGCCAGTCGAACCTCACCGTGCCGGTGGGACCGGTGGCGGCGGCACCCGCGCGTCAGGTGCAGGTGATCGACCCCTCCGGGCTGTGGTCGGCCTCGGACATCACCGACGTGTGGCGGTCCAGCGGGATCCGGGTGTCCTCGGGCGCGCTGGTCTTCTACCCGGGCTGACGGGCGCCGGTGCCGGCTGTCCGGCTGGCCGCGGCTTGGCCGGCTGCGTCGGCGGCCGTCGGCTCGAGACGTGGGCCGCCTCGCTTGCTGGAGCCGCCGACGTCCTGGTCGTCATCGCCGGCCGAGCAGTCGTGGCCCCAGCGCACGCCAGGAGCAGTCGTGGCCTCAGCGCACGCCAGGAGCAGTCGTGGCCTCAGCGCACGCCAGGCAGGCCGCACGCCAGCGAGCACACAGGCCGTTGCACCAAGTCAGGCCATCCACACCTCCGTCCCCCAGCCGCCACGCGGGGGCCCCGCGTTCCCCTGAGGGAAACGCGGGGCCCCCGCGTTCCCTTGCATGCCTGGTCGGCTTCCCGGGGCGGGTGTGCCCGAGGTCGGTGCGGGCCCAGTCGGCTGGGCCCGCACCGACTGGGCCCAGCCGACTGGGTTTGAGATCAGCCCCGCACCGCAGCCCGGCAGGGCAGCACCCGGCCGACGCTCACATCCCAGCCTGGTGCGGCCGAGCCGAGGTCAGCACCACCACGCCGCGAGCCCGCACCCCGGCTCCCCGCAACGCGCGAACGCAAGCCGCCGCCGTCGCCCCGGTGGTGATGACGTCGTCGAGCACCACGGTGGTGCCCGGCGGCGGCCGGCCGCACACCTCGACGCGGCCGGCGAGGTTCTGCCGCCGTGCCCCGGCGCTCAGGCCCACCGAGTCGGCCACGCCGGGTCTCAGGCGCAGCACCGGCGCGACGGTGGCGATCTCCACCTCCCGCGCGATGCGCAGCATGTGGTCACCTCCGCGTTCTCGTGCGGCGCTGCGCCGCGAGGGCGCGGGCACGAGGGTCCACGGCGCGGGCCCCACCGACACCAGAGCCGCCGCCACCAAGGCCCCGAACCACGCCGCGAGCTCCCGTGCGCCCCGCTCCTTGAACGCGAGCACGAGCTCCCGCGCCACGCCGTGGTAGGCGGCCAGCGCCCACACGGGAGGCCCCACACCGGGGACCCGGACCGGCTGCGGAGGGCCGAAGCCGGCGAGGCACCTGGCGCAGCAAGCGGTGCCGCGGCGGCCGCAGCCGGCGCACGTCGACGGCAGGAGCAGGTCGAGAGCTGTCATGGGACCAGGATGGCGGGAGGGTCTGACAGAAAATCCGGTCGCGCGGGCAGGGGGTCTTTCGGCACCGCCCACACGAGTGAAGTTCTGATTATGTTGTCGATCTCCGCTGGGCCGGCTGAGACGCGTGGACCGGTAGTTCCGGCGCGATCTGCCAAGATCGCTCACTCGTTTTGACCCGTTTGTGTCGGGCCGTGTTGAGCGGAGATTGCCGAACCGCGACGTCCGCGTGAAGGGCGACCGTCCTATCGAGACGTGCTGCCCGGCCGTACCGCCCTGGGTGACCCGTGCGGGCGCCCGTCACACGCCTCCGGCGTTAACGATTATTCACATGCTGAGCTGACCAGCGGTTATTCATTGAAATGTGTTCATGTCCGGTGCTGAACGTGATCAACCGACTTGTCCGGCATTGGGCGAAATCCGCCGTTCAGCCGCCCGTGACTGGGCCGTGATCGGGCATCGGCACCGATCAGTTCCGCGGTGAGAACTGCCGCCGGGGGTGGCGGAGTGGTTCGGAATCGATCTCTTCCACGTTTCGGGAACATGACGCGGAGGTCGCCCGTTGGCTGGGTATGAGGCCGCGACCGGACCCGTTCGACGCAGCGACGCTGCCGTCGAGTGCCGGTCCTGGCCTGCGCCGTTCGGGTGAGCGAGGTGCCGGTGAGCGCGGTTCGTGGCACGCTCGGGATACGACTGGCGACGCGCCGTTGTCGCGCTGCGTAGTCGAGGAAAAATTCCGTCGTTCCCCCGGCAAGGGGGCTTACGCGACGGTGAATCCCAAGCTAACGTGCACCGCTATCAGCGTTCCCGGCCCGCGGGGAGGAGGCGAAGAGCCCATGACCCTGGCGCCGTGAGACCTGCGGAGGACGACCCTCTGCGACACACCCGCGATCAGAAGATCGCCACGGCGCGAGAATCCAGTCCAGCCAATGCTCGCAGCAAAGCGAGGGAGGTCGTGTATGGACATCGTCGTTAAGGGCCGCAACGTCGAGGTGCCCGATCACTACAGGGTGCACGTTGCCGAAAAGCTGGCCCGGCTTGAGCGCTACGACCGCAAGGTCATCCGCTTCGACGTGGAGCTTTTCCACGAGCCGAACCGCCGTCAGTCGAAGAACTGCCAGCGGGTCGAAATCACCGGCAAGGGACGTGGACCCGTGGTCCGTTCCGAAGCCTGTGCGGGTGACTTCTACGCCGCACTCGATGCCGCGGTCGCGAAGCTCGAGAACCGCCTGCGCCGGTCGCACGACCGCAGGCGCGTCCACCACGGGGCCCGCGCCCCGATCTCGGTGGCGGAAGCGACAAGCGGACTGGGAGACATCCCCTCCGCAGGCGAGAGCATGACGTCGCGCCGCGCGAAGACCGCGGTGCTCGACGCACCCGAGGCCGACTACGAGGGCATGGCGGAAGTGCCCGCGCAGCGGTGGGACGACGGCCTCGACGAGAAGTTGCCCGGACGCGTCGTACGCGAAAAGGAGCACGCCGCCAAACCGATGACCGTCGACCAGGCCCTCTACGAGATGGAGCTGGTCGGCCACGACTTCTACCTGTTCGCCGACAGCGACAGCGGGCGCCCGAGCGTCGTGTACCGCCGGAAGGGGTTCGACTACGGCGTGATCAGGCTGGCCTGACGCGGTAACCCACACCAACCTCCGACCGCCGCCGTCCCGCACCCCTCGTGTGCGGGACGGCGGCTCGCGTCCACCGCCGGGCGGAGCCATTCCGCGCCCCGCGTTCACCGTCAAGGTGAACTTGGCCGGACCAGGAACCTTCCCACGGGCCCCGAGCGTTCTCCACTTCAGTAGCCGAGCTGGGGCGCACGGCGACGGGCGGCTCGTGGGACTGCGCAGAAATGCCAGCTGACCTGCGTATACCAGGTCAGTTGTCCCAATCCGCCTGTGTCCGTGCACACATCTTGGCGACTTGCCTACGATGGGCAGGGGAAAGGCGTCCGACGTGGGCGCGCCGCGATACAGGTGATGAGGTCTATCCAGATGGTGCTGTCCCGACTGCTCCGCTCCGGCGAGGGCAAGATGCTCAAGCGCCTCCGCAACATCGCACACGCCATCAACGGCCTAGAAGATGACGTGGTCGACCTCTCCGACGCCGAGCTGCGCGGCAAGACCGAGGAGTTCAGGAAGCGCCACGCCGACGGCGAGTCGCTCGACGAGCTGCTGCCGGAGGCCTTCGCCGTCGCCCGCGAGGCCGCGAAGCGCACCCTGGGTCAGCGCCCCTACGACGTGCAGATGATGGGTGGCGCCGCGCTGCACCTCGGCCAGATCTCCGAGATGCGCACCGGTGAGGGCAAGACGCTGACCTCGGTCATGCCGGTCTACCTCAACGCCATCGCCGGCAAGGGCGTCCACGTCATCACCACGAACGACTACCTGGCCAAGCGCGACGCGGACTGGATGGGCCGCGTGCACCGCTTCCTCGGCATGTCCGTCGGCGCGATCCTCTCCGAGATGACGCCCGACCAGCGTCGTGCGGCGTACAACTCGGACATCACCTACGGCACGAACAACGAGTTCGGCTTCGACTACCTGCGCGACAACATGGCGTGGAGCCTGGACGAGTGCGTGCAGCGCGGCCACTACTTCGCGATCGTCGACGAGGTCGACTCGATCCTCATCGACGAGGCCCGCACGCCGCTGATCATCTCCGGTCCCGCCGAGCAGTCGGCGCGCTGGTACACCGAGTTCGCCCGGCTCGTCCCGCGGATGCGCGGCATCGACGTCACGACGCTCTCGCAGAAGGAGCGCCTCGAGGTCGTCGAGGAGAAGTCGAAGTCGTACCACTACCAGTACGACGAGAAGAAGCGCACGATCGCCGTCACCGAGCTCGGCGTGGAGTTCATCGAGGACCAGCTCGGCATCGACAACCTCTACGAGGCCGCGAACACGCCGCTGGTGGGCTACCTGAACAACGCCCTCAAGGCGAAGGAGCTCTACAACCGCGACAAGGACTACATCGTCCGCAACGGTGAAGTCATGATCGTCGACGAGTTCACGGGCCGCGTGCTCGCGGGCCGCCGCTACAACGAGGGCATGCACCAGGCCATCGAGGCCAAGGAAGGCGTGGAGATCAAGGCGGAGAACCAGACCCTCGCCACGATCACGCTGCAGAACTACTTCCGCCTCTACGAGAAGCTCGGCGGCATGACCGGTACCGCCGAGACGGAGGCGGCCGAGTTCCACCAGACCTACAAGCTGGGCGTCGTCCCGATCCCGACGAACCGCCCGCCGCAGCGCAGGGACCAGCCCGACCTCGTCTACAAGACCGAGGAGGCGAAGTTCAACGCGGTCGCCGACGACATCGCCGAGAAGCACGAGAAGGGCCAGCCGGTCCTGATCGGCACGACGAGCGTCGAGCGCTCCGAGTACCTCTCTAAGCTGTTGCTGCGCAGGGGAATCCCGCACGAGGTGCTGAACGCGAAGCACCACGACCGCGAGGCGCTGATCATCGCCAAGGCCGGCCGCAAGGGCGCCGTCACGGTCGCCACGAACATGGCCGGTCGCGGTACCGACATCGTGCTGGGCGGCAACCCGGACATCATCGCCGACCACGAGCTGCGCGAGCGCGGCCTCGACCCGGTGGAGACGCCGGAGGAGTACGAGGCCGCCTGGGCCAAGGTTGTCGAGGAGCTGACGATCCAGGGCAAGGCCGAGGCCGACGAGGTCCGCGAGGCCGGCGGTCTGTACGTGCTCGGCACCGAGCGCCACGAGTCGCGCCGCATCGACAACCAGCTCCGCGGCCGCACCGGCCGCCAGGGCGACCCCGGCGAGTCGCGCTTCTACCTGTCGCTGCAGGACGAGCTGATGCGCCGCTTCAACGCGTCCATGGTCGAGATGGTCATGACGCGCCTGAACGTGCCGGACGACGTGCCGATCGAGCACAAGATGGTCACCCGCGCGATCCGCAGCGCGCAGACCCAGGTCGAGCAGCAGAACTTCGAGATCCGCAAGAACGTCCTCAAGTACGACGAGGTCATGAACCGCCAGCGCACGGTGATCTACGCCGAGCGCCGCCGCGTCCTCGAGGGCGAGGACCTGCGCGAGCAGGTCGAGCACATGATCGAGAGCGTCGTCGAGGAGTACGTCAACGGCGCCACCGCCGACGGCTACGCCGAGGACTGGGACTTCGAGAAGCTCTGGTCGGCCCTCAAGACCCTCTACCCGATCTCGCTGGACCCGAAGGAGCTCCTCGAGTCCGACGAGGACATCACCCGCGAGTACCTGCGCGACCTCCTGGTCGAGGACGCCCTGAAGGCCTACCGCGCCCGCGAGGCGGACATCGACGGCAGGGTCGGCGAAGGCGCCACCCGCGAGCTGGAGCGCCGCGTCCTGCTGTCCGTCCTGGACCGCAAGTGGCGCGAGCACCTCTACGAGATGGACTACTTGAAGGAGGGCATCGGCCTGCGCGCGATGGCGCAGCGCGACCCCCTCATCGAGTACCAGCGCGAGGGCTTCGACATGTTCAACGCGATGCTCGACGCGTTGAAGGAGGAGACCGTCGGCTTCCTCTTCAACCTCCAGGTCGAGGCGGCCGAGCCGGAGCCCGCCCAGCCCGAGGTCCCCGTGACCCTGAGCGCGGCGCCCCAGGCACTGCCGAAGACCCAGCAGACCCAGCAGGCAGGCGGCGCACGGGCCCGTGCACGGGCGGCGGCAGCGGCCCAGCAGCAGGCCCAGCAGCAGGCGCAGGCCCCCTCCGGCCCGGCCATGGCCCAGCTCTCCGCCGGCAACGCCATCCCGCCCGCCCTGCGCGGCAAGGGCCTGGGCGGCCCCGGCCAGCAGCACCTGAGCTACAGCGGCCCCGCCGAGGACGGCGGCGTCGACGAGCACGGCGAGCCGAACGGCGCCGGGGGCCAGCAGGGCGGCACCCGCAAGGAGCGCCGCGAGGCGGCCCGTCAGGCGGCGAAGAACCAGCGCAAGCACCGCTGACCGCTCAGCACCGCACCGCGTGGGCCGCGTTCCTCCTGGAACGCGGCCCACGCGGCTTTCGGGGGCTTCGCGCCGAGGGCGGGGCGCGGCTTACGTGGTTCGTGGGGGTGTGCTTCGGGCCGGGGCCGGGTCAGGAGCTGGAGCCGGGAGGGCAGGGCTGGGCGGGGCTGGAGCAGAGGGCAGAGCTCGGCTTGCGCAGCTTGCGAGGCCTCGCTCCAGCACCGCGGATGCGGCGTACTCCGCTTCCGGGCCTTCACCCCAGCGCCCTGCCCGTAGCCCGCACGGCCCGTGTGGCCCATACGGTCCGCGCTGCCCGCATGGCCCGCACCGCTCCACCGGCCTCACTCCAGCACCGTGAACGCGGTCAGCCACCACTGCCCACCCCGGTGCTCCGCCCGAGCCGCCACCGCCAGGACCCGCCCCTCCCGGCGCACGGTCACCGAGACCTCGGCGACGAACCGCGACGGGTGGCAGATCCGGGGCGCCCGCACCATCCGCGTGCTCCTGGCCCGCACGAGAGCCCCCAGCCGGGCCGCGAGCCCGGGCACGGCCACCTGGCGCAGCAGCCGGGCGGGCCGCCGGCCGTCCAGCACCTCCAGCACCACGCCGAGCAGCCGGGTGGCGTCGAGCGGAGGCGACGGCGGCTCCGGAACCGGCGGCGGGACGGGCCGTGGACGGGGCCGCGGGATGACGGCCACCCCGGCCGGGGGCTCGTACGGAGCGAGGCGGCGGACGACTGGGGGCATGCCAACCAGGCGCGTCAACCCGTGGATCAGGACACGTGCCACCCGAAAGTGGGTACGGTCCACGCGTGCTGAAAGCCCTGGTGCTCGACTACGGCGGCGTGCTGACCGACCCCGGTGAGGACAACCCGGCGGAGCCGCCGCTCCTCACGGCTCTCCGCGGGGCGCGGCGACACGGCCTCAAGACCGCCCTGCTGTCCAACGCCGACGGCTGGTGGCACCCGCCCGCCGCCCTCCAGGGCCTGCTCGACGTCGCGGTCCTCTCCGGCGAGGTCGGCCTCGCGAAGCCGGATGTCGGCATCTACCTGCTCACGGCCACCAAGCTGGACCTGGCACCGGCGGAGTGCGTCTTCGTCGACGACCTCGCCATCAACGTCAGGGGCGCGGCGGAGGCGGGCATGGTCGGCGTCCACCACACGTCGGCGCGGTCCACGATCGACGAGCTGGAGATCCTGCTGGGAATCGCGCTCCGCGACTGAGCAGAAGCCGGGTCATCGGTCTTGAGCGCGCCGCACGAGCTCGAAGCAGAGCACGGCCGCCGCTGACGCCACGTTGAGCGACTCCACGCCCGCCGCCATCGGGATCGAGAGCCACGACGTGATGTGCGGGCGCACGTCGTCGGTGATCCCGGACGTCTCGCTGCCCAGCACGAAGGCGGCGCGTTCGCCGAAGGCCGCGGAGTAGATCGTGTCGGACGCGTGGGAGTCCAGCGCGTACAGCGGGTAGCCGGACGCGCGCAGCAACGCCGAGGCCTCCGCCGCGGTGCCGCAGCGCAGCACGGGCGCCCGGAAGGCCACCCCGGCGGAGGCCTTCACCACCAGCGGGTCGATCGACGCGACGCCACGGCGCGGCACCACGATGCCGTCGATGCCCGCGGCGGTCGCGGTGCGCAGGATCATGCCGACGTTCGCCGGCGTGGTGATGCCGTCGAGGACCAGCACGGACCGCAGCGAGTCCTCTTCCAGCGCGAGCGCGAGCGGCTTCATCCGCGGCGCCACCACGTCGGCGAGCACGCCCTGGTCCTGCTTGCCGTTGCCGGCCAGCACCTTCACGCGCTGCGCGGTCGCCCGTTGCACCGCGACGCCGCGGGACCGGGCCGCGTCGAGGATCTCGCGCGCCGCCGGGCCACGGGCCGTGTCGGCGAGCACCACCTTGTCCACCGACAGCGCCGGGTCGTCCAGCGCCTCCAGCACGGGCTTGCGGCCGTAGACGGTGACGAAGCGGTCCTTGGGCGAGATTTCCACAGCAAGAGGGTGCCAGACGGCGTTCCCGGCCCTGTCGGTCGGCACACCCGGCTCGAACGGGTGAACAGCACGACTAGAGCCGTTCGGCCCTTGTGCTCCGGATCATATCGATGATGATCGTCACATGACGGCAGGTATGCGCAGCGTCGCGCATCGTCAGCACCTCGCGAGCGGCCAGGACTCGGACGTCTTCATCCGGTCCGACGGCTTGCTGGTCAAACGCACCCGCACGGGTCGTGACCTGCGGCGCGAGGCCGAGATGATGACGTATCTGAGTGGCTACGGCATCCCCGTCCCGCGGGTGCACGACGTGACGGCCGACGAGCTCGTCATGCAGTACGTGCCCGGCCCGCGGATGTCCGAGGAGATCGGCCGCAGGCCGTGGCTCGCCGGTCACCTCGGCAGGGAGCTCGCGGACCTGCACCGCCGCCTGGACGCCATCGCGGCGCCCGACTTCCTCAGCGGCGAGGGCCACCTGCTGCACCTCGACCTGCACCCCGGCAACGTCGTGCTCGGCCCGGAAGGTCCCGTCGTGCTCGACTGGGCGTCCGCGACGAAGGGCGACCGCCGGCTCGACGTCGCGCTCAGCTGGGTGTCGCTCGCCGTGGCCCGCCTCGCGCCGGTCAAGAAGCTCACGCGGTGGCGGTTCCTCAGGTCGTTCATGGCGAATGTGGACCCGAAGGCGGTCGAGGCGATCCCGGAGGCCGCGCGCATCCGCCTCGAACGCCACGACCGCGATCCGCGGGAACGCGAGGCTCTGCGGAAGTTGATGGACCGCGAGCGCCACTAGGCTGGGTGGCATGCCGGACCGCCTGTCAGCGCTGGACGCCTCGTTCCTGTACCTGGAGGACTCCACGACGCCGATGCACGTCGGCGGCGTGGCGGTGTTCCGGCGGCCCAAGGCCGGCTTCGACTACGACAAGCTCGTCGACCTCATCGAGCAACGCCTGAGCCTCGTGCCGCGCTACCGGCAGAAGGTCGTCCAGGTCCCCGGCCGCATCGCGCGCCCCGTCTGGGTGGACGACCCGGACTTCGACGTCACCTACCACGTGCGCCGCTCGGCGTTGCCCAAGCCGGGCAGCGAGGCGCAGCTGCACGACCTCGTCGCGCGGCTGATGTCCCGCCCGCTCGACCACTCCCGCCCGCTGTGGGAGGTCTACCTCGTCGAGGGTCTCGCGAAGAACCAGACCGCGGTCATCACCAAGACCCACCAGGCCATGGTCGACGGCATCGCGTCGCTGGAGATCGGCCAGGTCATGCTGGACGTGTCGCCGTCGCCGCGCACGAACGTCGAGAACCTGTGGATGCCGCAGCCGGAGCCCAGCTCGCTGCAGCTCGTGGCCGACGCGGTCACCGACATCGTGCAGCGCCCGGGAGAGCTCGTCGAGAACGTCCGCAGCGCCGCGCTCGACACCGTCAACACGGTCGAGAAGGTCTTCAGCGCGTTCGGCGTCCTCGCGTCGGCCGTGCGCACCGCGGCCACGCCCGCACCCGGCACCCCGCTGAACGTCCGCATCACCTCTCCGCAGCGCCGCTTCGCCGTGGCGCGCGCCCAGCTCGACGACCTGCGCGCCATCCGCAAGGCGCACGGCGGCACAGTCAACGACGTCGTGCTCGCCGCTCTGTCCGGCGCGCTGCGCAACTGGCTGCTCAGCCGCGGCGAGAACGTCACCGGCAGCACCACGATCCGGGCGATGGCCCCGCTGAGCGTGCGCGACGCCGACCCCGACTCCGGCAACAACGTGAGCGCCTACCTCGTCGACCTGCCGGTCGGCGAGCCGAACCCGGTCGTGCGGCTGCACCACGTGAGCCACGCGATGCGCGCGCACCAGGAGTCCGGCCGGTCCGTCGCCGCCGACGCGCTGGTGAAGGTCTCCGGCTTCGCGCCGCCGACGCTGCACGCACTCGGCGCGCGGGCCGCCAGCTCGTTCAGCCGCAGGCTGTTCAACGTGATCGTCACGAACGTTCCCGGCCCGCAGGTGCCGCTGTACGCGGCGGGCGCGAGAATGACCGAGATCTTCCCGGTGGTCCCGCTCGCCAAGAACCAGGCGCTGGCCATCGGGGTGACGTCGTACGACGGCGGTGTGTACTTCGGGCTGAACGGCGACCGCGACGCCATGTCCGATGTGGACGTTCTCGCGAGCATGGTCGAGGAGTCGGTGGAGGAACTGATGGGGACGGCGAGCGCATGAGGGTCTACATCCCGGCCACGGTGGCGATGCTGCGCGAGTTCGCCGACACCGGCGAGCTGACCGCGGTCGGCGGCACGGCCTTCGCGCTGACGCCCGCGCTGCGCGAGTCCTACGCCGCCGGCGACACGGAGGAGCTGGAGTACGCCGCGATGCTCGACGCGGCCCGCGCCTCGTTGCGGCTGCTGGCGGGCGACGAGAAGGCCGAGCCGCGCCGCGCGGTGGTCTCGGTGGACGTCGACGAGGTGAAGCTGCGCCCGGACCTCGACTTCTCGGTCGTGAAGATCTCCGGCCCGGTGACGCTGAAGGCGGTCGCGGCCGTGCACCTCGACACGGCCGAGGCGGAGGACGACGTGCGGGCGGCGGCGGAGGTGGTGGACGCGGCCGACCTCGGCGACCCGGACGCGGAGTTCGCGCTGGGCAGCGCCGAGGACCACGAACTGGCCTGGTACGCGCCTCAGGAACTCCCGTTCGTGCTGGAGCTCATGTAGGCCGGTGGACCGGCTCGGGAAGGGGTGCGGTGGTCGTCCGCACCGAACCCCGGGACCGGTGGCGCGATCGGGGAGCCGCTCACATGCCCTCCGCGGGCTCCCACAGCTCGATCCGGTTGCCCTCCGGGTCGACGCACCAGCCGAACCGCCCGAACTCCGAGTCCTCGGTCTCCGGCAGCACCTCGACCCCGCGCGCCTTCAGCGTCGCCATCAACGACACCAGGTCGTCGACGCGCAGGTTCAGCATGGTGCGCTGGTGGGGTTCGCCGATGTAGTCGGTGTCCTGCGCGAACAACGCCATCGTCGTCGTGCCGGGGTGCTCGGACGTCGCCGTGTCGAGCCAGTGGAAGGTGACGGTGCCCTTCTCGCTCATCGGCACACCGAGGTTGTCGCGGTACCAGGCGGCCAGGCGCACGGGGTCCCGGGAACGCAGGAAAACCCCGCCGATGCCAGTCACCCGCGCCACCCGACGGACCCTACTACTGCGTGCCACGATGGGGGAATGGACGCCGTAACGTCTGCACCCGAACCGGTCAACGAGCCGGTGCACACCTACGCTCCCGGCAGTGCCGAACGCGCCAGCCTGCAGGCGCGCATCGCCGAGCTCGAAGGCGCCTCCCACGAGCTGACCATGACCATCGGCGGTCGGCAGCGCATGGCGGGTGGCGATCGCATCGACGTCGTCCAGCCGCACGACCACCGGCACGTGCTCGGGGTGACGGCGCAGGCCACGAACTCCGACGTCGCGGAGGCCATGCGGGCCGCCCAGCACGCCGCGCCCGGCTGGCAGGAGCTGCCGTTCGACGAGCGCGCCGCCGTCTTCCTCCGTGCCGCCGACCTGCTCGCGGGGCCGTGGCGCGACACCCTCAACGCCGCCACGATCCTCGGGCAGTCGAAGTCCGTGCAGCAGGCCGAGATCGACTCGGCGTGCGAGCTGATCGACTTCCTCCGGTTCAACGTCCACTTCGGGCGGCGCGTGCTCGAGGAGCAGCCGCTCTCCAGCGCCGGCGCGTGGAACCGGATGGACCACCGGCCACTCGACGGGTTCGTCGTGGCGATCACGCCGTTCAACTTCACCGCCATCGCCGGCAACCTGCCGCTCGCGCCCGCGCTGATGGGCAACACCGTGCTGTGGAAGCCGTCGCCGGCGCAGCAGCTCGCCGCGCACTTCACCATGCGGCTGCTGGAGGAGGCCGGTCTGCCGCCGGGCGTGGTCAACCTCGTCACCGGCGACGGCCAGGCCGTGAGCCAGGTGGCGTTGCGGGACAGGTTCTTCGCCGGGCTGCACTTCACCGGCTCCACCCGCACGTTCAAGGCGCTGTGGCAGACGATGGCCGGCAACCTCGACAACTACCGCGCCTACCCGCGCGTCGTCGGGGAGACCGGCGGCAAGGACTTCGTGCTGGCACACGCTTCCGCCGATCCGGCGGCGCTCGTCACCGGCCTCGTCCGTGGTGCTTTCGAGTACCAGGGCCAGAAGTGCAGTGCCGCGTCACGGGCGTACGTCCCGCGTTCGTTGTGGGAGAGAGAAGTGCGCGAACGGCTGCTCGACGTCACGAAGTCCTTGGCTTACGGCGACGTCACGGACCTGTCGGTGTTCGGCGGCGCCGTGATCGACCGCCGCGCGTTCACCAAGCACTCGGAGGCCCTGCTGATGGCCTCCGCGTCCACTTCGGTCGAGGTCCTGGCCGGCGGCTCCTGCGACGACTCGGTCGGCTACTTCGTCGACCCGACCGTGCTGCTCGGCACCGACCCGCACCACGACATCTTCACCACGGAGTACTTCGGCCCGATCCTCGCGGTGCACGTCTACGACGACGCGGACTTCCCGAAGATGATGGAGATCATCGACACCTCCACCCCGTACGCGCTGACGGGTGCCATCTTCGCACGTGACCGCGCCGCCATCGAGCAGGCGCACAAGGCCCTGCGGTTCGCGGCGGGCAACTTCTACGTCAACGACAAGCCGACCGGCGCGGTCGTGGGGCAGCAGCCGTTCGGCGGCTCGCGCGGCTCCGGCACCAACGACAAGGCGGGCTCGATCTACAACCTCCAGCGCTGGACGAGCCCGCGCGTCGTCAAGGAGACCCTGGTGCCGCCGACCGGCCACAGGTACCCGCACATGGGCTAGGCCCGCGGCGTCCAGCCCGTCGCCTCGGTCAGCTTCCTGCTCACCACCCGCTGCGACCGCGAGAAGACCTCGAACGACGCCGTCGCCCTGCCCACGAACCCCGGCAACCGGGTGATGCCCGTGTCCCGCTTCAGCACCGGCGTCCCGACGTTGTAGACCCCGGGAGGCGCGTCGAGGGTGGCGACCGCCGCGGCCGCCGCGTCACCGGGGTGCACGACCGACATCCAGCCGTCGCCCACGAGCACCGGCGGCGGCTGCGCCTCGCCGCCGATCAGCATCCCGATGCGCAGGAACACCCCGCCGGGGTGGGCGAGGACGTTGTGCTGGGCCCGCACCGAGCTCGCGACGTGCCCGACCGGGTCGAGCGGCGCGTCCTCGTCGAGCTCCCGGTCGCCGCCGTCCGCGTAGACGAACGAGATGCCCTCCTGCACGATCCGCCCGACACCGGCCCTGGTCGCGGCCTCGGCCACGGCCGCGCTGCCCTCCGTGCGGATCCGGTTGTTCTCGGCCCAGGCGCCGGCCAGCACGGCCTTCGCGCCGAGCGGGATGCGGGTGGCGAGGTTGACGACGGCGTCGTAGCCCGTCAGCGCCGCGGCGAGCTGCCCGGCGTCGAACATCGACGTCGTGCGCCGGTCCAGCACCCCGACCTCGTGTCCCGCCGCCCGCAGCCGCGGCACCGCTTCCCGTCCGAGCACACCCGTCGCACCGATCACGAATACCTTCATGACCAGTGGACGAGACAGCGCCTCAAGACGTGACGGGCACCCTCCCCAGCGCCTTGCCGGCGAGTGACTGGGTGACCTGTCCGACCGCGTTGGCGTCATGGCTGCGCTGGACGACCTTCAGCCGGATCAGCTGCCCGTCCCGCACCTCGACAACGGCGTCGCACGTCACCTCGCCCGACTCGTCCCCGCCCGAATCGACATCGCAGCGCCGGGTCATCGGGCGGTCGCCGATCACCGCGCCGTAGCCGCCGCCGGCCAGCAGCTCCTGCGACGCGTCCGCGAACTCCCCGGTCTCCAGGGTCAGCCGCGCCCTCAACGAGTCGAACGGGTAGTCGCACGCCCGCTCGGTCCTGGCCGGAGTGCCGCTGAGCGCGCCGGCGTCGCCCGCCGCGAGCAACGTGCAGGGATCGGTGTCCTCGAACGCCGGGGGAGCCGGTTGTTGTGCCGTGCACGCCGTCAGCACGCCGAGCAGCAGCGCCGGTCCGAGGTAAGGCCTGGTCACGGTCATCCGTTCAGTCGGTGTAGTCGTCGAGCCCGGCACGTGACGCGAGCAGCCGCCGCAGCGACGTGAGCCGGCCGGGAGCGTCCGGCACCAGCTCGTCCAGCACGCAGCCGGGGTCCTCCGGCGCGCCCAGGTGGCCGCAACCGGGCGGGCACTCCTCCGCGGCCTCCGCGAAGTCGGGGAACGCCTTCACGATGTCGTCCGGGGTGATGTGCGCGAGGCCGAACGAGCGGATGCCCGGGGTGTCCACGACCCAGCCGCCGCCGGGCAGGCGCAGCGCCACCGCCTGCGTCGAGGTGTGCCGGCCCTTGCCGACGCCGGACACCACGCCCACCGCGCGGTTCGCGTCCGGGACGAGCTTGTTGACCAGCGTCGACTTGCCCACGCCGGAGTGGCCGATCAGGCACGACACCGTGTCGGTCAACCGCGCGCGCAGCTCGGCGGGCTCCTCGTCGAAGCGCGTCACGATCACCGGCACGTCGAGCTCGGTGTAGAGCGCCAGCAGGTCGTCGGCGGAGGCGAGGTCCGCCTTCGTCAGGCACAGCACCGGTTCCAGACCGCCGGCGTACGCGGCGACCAGGCACCGGTCGATGAAGCCCGTGCGCGGCGGGGGGTCCGCCAGCGCCACCACCATGATGAGCTGGGAGGCGTTCGCGACGACGACTCGTTCGAACGGGTCCGTGTCGTCGGCCGTCCGGCGCAGCACCGAGGTGCGCTCCTCGACGCGCACGATGCGGGCCAGCGTGTCCGGCTGGCCCGACGTGTCACCGACGATGCCGACCTGGTCGCCCACCACCACGGGCGTGCGGCCCAGTTCGCGTGCCCGCATCGCCGTGACGACGGCGCCGGACTCCATGGCGCACGTCCAGCGGCCGCGGTCCACGCCGATCACCATCGCGCTCTCGGCGTCGGCGTGTTCCGGGCGCCTCTTGCTGCGTGGCCGCGTCCCCTTGCCGGGGCGCACGCGCACGTCCGATTCGTCGAGCTTGCGCCAGTCCTGCTTGCTCACGTCAACGCGCCCCCGTGAGCATCGCGTCCCACATGCCCGGGAAGTCCGGGATCGTCTTCGTCGTCGAGCCGATGTCGTCCACCTCGACGCCGGGCACCACGAGGCCGATGATCGCGCCCGCGGTCGCCATCCGGTGGTCGGCGTAGGCCTTCCACAGCCCGCCGCGCAACGGCGCCGGGTCGATGACCAGGCCGTCCTCGGTCTCGGTCGCATTGCCGCCCAGCGCGTTGATCTCGTTCACGAGAGCGGCGATCCGGTCCGTCTCGTGGCCGCGGATGTGGGCGACACCGCGGATCACCGTGCGGCCCTCGGCCAGCGCGGCCAGCGCGGCCACGGTCGGCGTCAGCTCGCTCTCGTCGCGCAGGTCGACGTCCAGGCCGGCCAGCTTCTCCGGGCCGCGCACCGTCAGGCCCGCGTCCGACAGCGCGACCTCGCATCCCATGCGCTCCAGGATGCCGCGCACCGCGTCGCCGGGCTGCGTCGTCACGGCCGGCCAGCCGGGCACGGTCACCTCGCCACCGGTCACCGCGGCCGCCGCCAGGAACACCGTCGCGTTCGACAGGTCCGGCTCCACGTGCCACGTGCGGGCGCCGATCACGCCGGGCTCGACGTGCCACACGTCGGCCGTGCCGGTGTCCACCCGGACGCCGGCCGCCCGCAGCGTCTGGACCGTCATGTCGATGTGCGGCAGCGACGGCACCGGCTTGCCCGCGTGGCGCACCGTCACGCCCTTGTCGTACCGGGCGCCCGAGAGCAGCAGTCCCGACACGAACTGCGACGAGCCCGACGCGTCGATCGTCACCTCGCCGCCGGGCACCGATCCGGTGCCGCGCATCGTGAACGGCAGCGCGTCGCCGTCGACCTCCGCGCCCAGCCCGCGCAACGCGTCCAGCACCGCGCCCATCGGCCGCGTGCGCGCCTGCGGGTCGCCGTCGAACCGGATCTCGCCCTCGGCCAGCGCGGCGGCGGGCGGCAGGAACCGCATGACCGTGCCCGCGAGGCCGCAGTCGACGTCGGCCGGTCCGCGCAGCAGACCGGGCGTGACGTCCCAGCCGCCGTCCTCCCGGTCGGCGAACAGCACGCCCAGCGAGGAGAGCGCGGACGCCATCAGCACCGTGTCGCGGCTGCGCAACGGCGCGTGCACCGTGGACGGCTCATCAGCCAGTGCCGCGAGCACCAGAACGCGGTTCGTGATCGACTTCGAGCCGGGCACCGGCACCGTCGAGTGGACTGGGCCTGCTGCGCCGGGGGCTGACCAGTGCTGAGTCATGCCCTGAATGATCCCGCATGGGCACTGGTGCGGTGACCACCAGCCCGCGCCGGGGCGAAGGTCGGCCCCGCGACGGCGCGCAAGGTCGCACGGGTGCTCCCGACGTGCGACGATGACGACTTCGGAGGTGATCGGTTTTGTGCGGTAGGTACGCCTCCACCAAGGACCCGGCGCTGCTGGCGGCCGAGTTCGACGCGGTGGACGGAACCGGCGACGAGGCGCCGGGACCGGACTACAACATCGCTCCGACCAAGCACGTGCTGGCCGTGGTCGAGCGCAAGCCGGCGGAGGACGCCGACGAGGTGGAACGCAGCCTGCGCGTCATGCGCTGGGGGCTCGTCCCGCACTGGGCCAAGGACCTGTCCGGCGCGGCCAAGATGATCAACGCCCGCGCCGAGACCGTGCTGACCAAGCCCGCCTACAAGCAGTCGGCCATCAAGCGCCGCTGCATCCTGCCCGCCGAGGGCTGGTACGAGTGGCAGCCGGGCGAGGGGCGCAAACAGCCGTACTTCATGACCCTGGGCGATGGCGCTTCTCTGGCGATGGCGGGCATCTGGTCCGTGTGGTGGAAGGACGACGTCCCGACCGTCACGTGCGCGGTGCTCACCACGGACGCCATCGGCGCGATGACCGAGGTGCACCACCGCATGCCGTTGCTGCTGCCGCGGGACCGCTGGTCGGCGTGGCTCGACCCGGCCTCGGCGGACCCGAGCGAGCTCCTGGTGCCGGACCCCTCGATCGTCGAGGCGCTCGAACTGCGCCCGGTGTCCACGGCGGTGAACAGCGTGAAGAACAACAACCCCTCCCTGCTGGACCGCGTCTCGCTCACCGAGGCCGAGAAGCCCGCGCCCACCCTGTCCGAGCTGTCGTGACGACGCTGTTGGTGGACACGCCGCACGGCCCCGCGAGGGCCTCGCTGCACTGCGCCCACGAACCGCGTGCCGCCCTGCTCCTGGGCCACGGCGCCGGTGGTGGCGTCGAGGCCCCCGACCTGGTCGCCACGTGCCGCGCCGCCAACTCCGTCGGCGTGCACGTGGCCCTGGTCGAACAGCCCTACCGCGTCGCGGGCCGCCGGGCCCCCGCGCCCGCCAAGCAGCTCGACACCGCCTGGCTCTCCGTGGTCGACGACCTCGGCGAGCGCTGGTTCGACGGCCTGCCCCTGGTGTTCGGGGGCCGGTCGTCCGGTGCGCGCGTGGCCTGCCGCACCTCGGTCGAGGGGCAGGCCGTGGCGGTGCTGTGCCTCGCGTTCCCGGTGCACCCCCCTGGCAAGCCGGAGAAGTCCCGGATGGCCGAGCTGGACGGTGTCGAGGTCGCCACCCTGGTCGTGCAGGGGGAGAACGACCCGTTCGGCCAGCCGGTGCACGCTCCCCACCGCGAAGTGGTGCTGCTGAAGGACGACCACTCGCTGAAGGCGTCCGTGGCGGACGTGGGCAGGTACGTCGGCGAGTGGCTGGACCGCGTGCTGCGCCCGCTCGACTAGCTTGCCGGGCATGAGCGACTTCGACGAGCAGGGCCGCCCGGAACCGCCGCTGGACGGCGACGAGCTCGCCACCCTGACCGGCTTCCTGGAGTTCCACCGCGCCACCCTCGCGTGGAAGACCGCCGGCCTCACCGCCGAGCAGCTCGGCCGGACCACCGCGAAGTCGTCGATGACCCTCGGTGGCCTGGTCAAGCACCTCGCCTACGTCGAGCAGCAGTGGTTCCACGTCGTGCTGCACGACCGCGAGCCGCTGGAGCCGTGGGCGAGCGTCGACTGGAAGGCCGACCACGACTGGGACTGGCACTCCGCCGCCCACGACACGCCCGAGCAGCTCCTCACCCTCTGGCAGGGCGAGGTGGCCCGGGCCCGCGAAGCGGTCGAGGAGGCGCTGGGGAACGGCGACCTGGGGCAGCCGGCCAAGCGCGCGCCGTGGCGTGACGGCCGGAAGGTGAGCCTGCGCTGGATCCTGACCCACATGGTCGAGGAGTACTCCCGCCACAACGGCCACGCCGACCTGCTCCGCGAGGCCGTCGACGGCCGGATCGGCGAATAGGCCGATACCCGCCACGACGGGGATCGGCCGGAAGTACGGGAAATCTCCCCGGCGACAACCGAACGCGAAGCGATTGCGTCACCTGGTTAGCAAGAGAACACAATCGCTTCGCATTCGGGAGAACACTTGAAGAGGCTCCGCAAGTCCACGACCATCGGCTCGCTGGTCGCCGCCGCCGCCCTGGCTCTCGCCGGGACATCTGCGGCGCAAGCCGCCGGCACGCCGTCCGATGCGCCGTGGTGCACCGGTGACGACCTGGTGATCAGCGCCCACGACATGCGCCCGCACGGCACCGTGTTCAAGGGGCATGAGATCAGGTTCGCCGCCGCCGAGGGCGTCACCTGCACGATCGGCGGCAGCCTGAGCAACGTGCGGTTCCTCGACGCCGAGGGGCAGGACATGAACGTCTCCCTGACCGGTGGCCAGGGGGAGTACCGCGAAGCGACCGTCCACGGGTACTACCACGCCGTGGCCTACGCGGGCTCGCGGATCGACGGTCCGCGGGCGACCCCCGCGTTCATCCAGTTCGACCTGCCCGGCCAGGGCAGCCTCGGTGCCCGGATCACCACGGCGTGGCCGTCGTGGATCGGCTCACCCGTGAGCTTCGGCAACATCGGCTGGCCGGCCAGCTAGGCACTGATCCCCGCGACCACCGCTCCGGTGAGCCGCACCAGGTCGGCGGGCGCGATCTCGACCTCGAGACCGCGCCTGCCGGCGCTGCAGAAGATCGTCTCGAACTCCGGCGCCGACGCGTCGAGCACCACGGGCAGGCGCTTCTTCTGCCCGAGCGGGGAGATCCCGCCGGCGACGTAACCGGTCGCGCGCTCGGCGTCGGCGACCGCCGCCATCTTCGCCTTCTTGCCCTTCAGGGCGGCGGCGAGACCCTTCAGGTCGAGCTGCGCGGTCACCGGTACGACGCCGACCGCGAGCTTGCCGTCCACCTCGGCCACGAGCGTCTTGAACACGCGCTGCGGGACCAGGCCGAGCGCCTCGGCCGCCTCCAGTCCGTACGACTCGTGGCGGGGGTCGTGCTCGTACGAGTGCAAGGTGTGCGCCACCCGCTGCTTGTCCAGCAACGCTGTGGCGGGGGTCCCACGTCCGGCCATGCGGAATTACTACCAGCACTTCCGTTGTTGACGGGGACGTGGTCACCAACATGCTCGAGCGGCCCCGCGTAGAGTCAGCACCGACCCAGAACCTGTGGGAAGGGAGCGCGGTGCCCGCCACCGGCACGACTGAGACGACGGCGGAGCGTGCCGCGCGCTTCGAGCGCGACGCGATGCCCATGCTCGACCAGCTCTACTCGGCCGCCCTGCGCATGACGCGCAACCCGGCGGACGCCGAGGACCTGGTGCAGGAGACGTACCTCAAGGCCTACTCGGCGTTCGCGTCCTTTTCGGAGGGCACGAACCTCAAGGCCTGGTTGTACCGGATCCTGACGAACACCTACATCAACGGCTACCGCAAGAAGCAGCGCCAGCCGATCCAGCAGCCGACCGAGGAGATCACGGACTGGCAGCTTGCACAGGCGGAGAGCCACACCTCGTCCGGGCTGCGCAGCGCCGAGGTCGAGGCACTCGACAACCTGCCCGACAGCGACGTCAAGGAAGCATTGCAGCGGTTGCCGGAGGAGTTCCGGATCGCGGTCTACCTCGCCGATGTCGAAGGCTTCGCGTACAAGGAGATCGCAGACATCATGGGCACCCCGATCGGCACGGTGATGTCCCGGTTGCACCGGGGCCGTCGCCAGCTCCGCGACATGCTGGCGGACGTCGCCCGCGACCGTGGTTTCCTGCGAGGCAGCAACGGAGACGCGTCATGAACTGCGGCGAACCCCACGACACCGACTGCTCCGAGGTGCTCTCCGAGGTCTGGCTGTTCCTGGACCAGGAATGCGACCAGTCCCGCCGGGAGGCACTGCAGACGCACCTCGACGAGTGCCACCCGTGCCTGGAGCAGTTCGGGCTGGAGGAGCACCTCAAGGCGCTGCTCGCGCGCAAGTGCGGCGGTGACTACGCCCCCGCCGACCTGAAGGCGCGCATCCGGGCGACGATCGTCCAGATCCGCACCGAGGACTGACGCCCTCGCCCAGAACGACGAAAAGGCCTGGTCACCGTCATGGTGTCCAGGCCTTTTCGCAGCACTCAGGCGTTGGGGCGCTTGCCTCGGTTGGCGCCGCCCTTTTTGCGGTCGCGGCGCTTGCGAGCACGCTTCGACATCTGTGTCTCCTAGGATCAGAACTGCTTCACCCGTCAGTTTCTCATGGAGGAGTTCTGAGCACGCTCACGGATCTGCTGGCCGAGCACACGAAGCTCTCCGGCGCCGCCGTCGACCACCTCCAACTGGTCGTCGCCGAGTGGCAACTCCTCTCCGACCTGTCGTTCGCGGACTTCCTCATGTGGGTTCCGCTCGACGGTCCCGACTCGTCCGGCGAGAACTTCCTCTGCGTGGCCCAGGCCCGTCCCACGACGGCGCCCACGGCCCACCCGGAGGACGTGGTCGGCAGCGAGGTGACCTCGGACGAGCACCCGCAGCTGCGCAGGGCGATGGACGAGTCGCGCATCTGCCGCGAGGAGGACCCGCGCTGGCACCTGGGCGTGCCGGTGCGCCGCGAGACCATCCCGGTGCGGCTGGGCGCCCAGGTCATCGCCGTGCTGAGCCGCAGCACGAACCTGGCCGTGCCGAGGGTGCCGTCGCCGCTGGAGATCTCGTACCTGGGCAGCGCCGCCGACCTGTGCCAGATGATCGCCGACGGCACGTTCCCCGCGCCCGAGCCGTCCCCGGACGTGCACACCAGCCCGCGCGTCGGCGACGGCCTGATCAGGCTCGACCCGTCCGGCGCGGTGGTGTTCGCGAGCCCGAACGCGCTCTCGGCCTACCACCGCATGGGGCACGCGTCCGACCTCGTCGGCGTGCACCTCGCGCCGCTCACCCGCAGCCTGATCGGTGACCCGTTCGACGCCACCGAGGTCGCGCAGCGCATCCGGCAGGCGCTCGACGGGCAGCCGTCGATGCGCATGGAGGCCGAGTCGCGGCGCGGCGCCGCGGTGCTGTTCCGCTCCCTGCCGCTGCGGCCGCGCGGGCAGGCCGCGGGCGCGATCGTGCTCTGCCGCGACGTCACCGAGGTGCGCCGGCGGGACCGCGCGCTGATGTCCAAGGACGCCACGATCCGCGAGATCCACCACCGGGTGAAGAACAACCTGCAGACCGTCGCGGCGCTGCTGCGCCTGCAAAGCCGCAGGTTGAGCAACCCGGAGGCGAAGGAGGCGCTCGCCGAGTCGGTGCGCCGTGTGACGTCCATCGCACTGGTCCACGAGACGTTGTCGATGTCGGTGGACGAGCGGGTCGACCTCGACGACGTGGTCGACAAGGTGATCCCGATGATGAGCGACGTGGCGGTCACCGAGACCCAGGTGAGCGTGCGCCGCGAGGGCGGGTTCGGGATCGTGCCGGCCGAGATCGCCACCCCGCTGGTGATGGTGCTGACCGAGCTCGTGCAGAACGCCTTCGAGCACGCCTACGCCCCTGGCCAGCGGGGAGAGGTCGTCGTGCACTCCGAGCGGTCCGCGAAGTGGCTCGACGTGTCGATCACCGACGACGGCAAGGGGCTTCCGCCCGGTTTCTCCCTGGAGCGCACCGATCGTCTCGGTCTGCAGATCGTCCGGACCCTCGTCGACTCCGAATTGAGAGGCTCGTTGAGCTTGCGGCGGAGGCCCCGAGGCGGTACAGAGGCGGTCCTGCGCGTGCCGCTCAGAGGTCGGCGGTAAACTGGCGTTGTGCACACGTGATGGCCAACCTCAGCGGTCTCACGTGGTCATGCGGGAGGGTGTGCAAACAAGAAAAGAGCCCGACACCTGGCACGGTGTCGGGCTCTTTCTCTGTCCTACGTTTGTGCAGTACTGCGTTCGCGCAGCTCTAACGCACCTATCAGGCGTTGCTGCGAGCCCGCGTGCGGGCGTTGCGGCGCTTGAGAGCGCGGCGCTCGTCTTCGCTCATCCCGCCCCAGACGCCGGCGTCCTGGCCGCTCTCGAGCGCCCACGCGAGGCAGTCGGAGACGACGGGGCAACGGCGGCAGACGGTCTTCGCCTCGGCGATCTGAAGCAGCGCGGGACCACTGTTCCCCACGGGGAAGAACAGCTCGGGGTCCTCGTCGCGGCAGATCGCGCGGTGGCGCCAGTCCATTGGAACTACTCCTCAGCCTAGGCGCGCACAAAGGCACGCCGGTTGTCAGCGGTCGTTTTGGGGTGCTTGTGAATGCTTTCACGAACGGCTGGGATGTCAAGGGGTAAGCACTGACCCGGTGAGTGAACTCACCCAAAAGATCGACAGCGTTCACCTGGGCTTTCACGCTCTGCTGTCACTCGACTGCAGTACATCCCGGGTGGGTACCGAGACGGTCACGAACCGATCACGGACTGTCAAGGTGCTTATACGGCAACAGTCAGCGCGTCGGGGATCGCCCGGAACTCCACCGCCGTGGTCGTACCGAGGAAGTCTCCGTCGACCTGGAGGTTCGCCGGTTCCTCGCACTTCACCCTGACATAACCCACGTCATCACGACGAACGAGATTCCCGCCCTTCGGGTTCCCCGTCGCCAGCACCTGGGCGATGTACCGCCCGACCGTGGGTACCCGCAAAGTCCGCAACGCACTCAAACCGAGCCCGCCGTCGAACGACGTGCTGGGGTTGAGCTGAATCGCCTTGTCGCCGAAGTACGTCCACGGGTCGGTGTTCGACACGAACACCATGCCGACGTCGTCGAACTGCGCCTCGCCGGGAACTTCGACGGTGAAGTGCTGCGGCTTGCGCACGTTCTGCGCGTACGCCTTGAACGCGACGCTCAGGTAAAGGGCGGGGCTCGCGTTGTGCCCCTTGGCGCGCTTGTGCTCGACACCCGCGACGACGTCGGCGTCGAGGCCCACGCCCGCGTTGAAGGTGAACCAGCGGCCGTTCTCGGTGACGTCGGCGAAGACCTGGCCCAGGCCGATGCGGCGGCTGGTGCCGTGCTCGACCGCCTGGAGCAGGACGTGCGTCGCCTCGACGGGGTCGCGCGGGATGCCCAGGGCGCCCGCGAAGACGTTCGCCGAACCGCCGGGCACGACGCCGACCATCGGCTTGTCCGGGCGGGGGCCGCCGCGCAGGACGCCGTTGACCACCTCGTTGACCGTGCCGTCGCCGCCGTGGGCGATGACCAGGTCGAACCCCTCCTCGGCCGCCTTGCCGGCGGCGTCCGCGGCGTGGCCGCGGTACGAGGTCTGCACGACTTCGAGCTTCAGGTCGCTCGCCAGGGCGTGCGCCAACACGTCACGACCCGCCGGCGTCGTTGTAGTCGCCTGCGGGTTCACCACGAGAAGAGCGCGCACCACTTGAGGGTAAGACAGTGCGTGACCGCCAGCGGTGCGCATGTCCTTCCTCAGGGTGGTCCCGGCCTCACGAAAGTGGCGTAGATCTCCCTCCCGCTCGCGCAGCGCAGGCCCGCAGGCGAGTGCACCCCGGACGACCGCCGGCTCGCTGAAGGCCCCTTGATCTTCCCTCGTCGGACGTGCCAAGTGAGACCTCCAACCGGGTGGCCTACGATCCGTGACCAGTACAGAACGTGAGGAACGGTCCCCGTGATCAGTGACAACCCGGCGACCCCGGCCCCGCCCTCCGCGGTGCGCGCCGCCGCCGTGATGACCTTCGTGCAGGGTCTGGGCGGCATCGCGCTGGCCGTCGCGCTCGTCGTGCGCGTACTCCAGGGTGCCCCGTCACCCGGTCCGGTACTCGGGGCAGCCGGTGTGCTCGTGATCTGGTTCGGCGCGGTGGTCCTGGCGTCGATCATGATGTTCCGCGGTCACCAGGGCTCGCGCACGCCCGTGATCGTCACGCAGCTGTTGCTGCTGGGCTGCGCCTGGTACGCGTACGGCCCCTCTGAGCAGCAGTTGCTCGGCTCACTGGGCGGCATCTACTGCGTCGTGGTGCTGGTGCTGCTGTTCACCACCGACGGCCGCCGCTGGGCGATGGGCCACGACTCCGCCGAAGACGGGAAAGCCGACTAACGGAGGGTGGCCAGACTCACACGACCGAGTGAAGCTGTGCGTGGTTGCTTAACCACTCCCTGCACTCACGAGGTGACCAACCATGCGTTTGATGACCGCGATCGCGGGCGCCTTCCTGGCGGCGCTCTCCCTCGCTCCTGCCACCGCGACAGCGGCTCCGGAGGAGCCCGGCATGTCGCCGATGATCATCGGCGGCAGCTACGCCCAGAACTTCCCCTACGCCGCCCGCCTGTTCTTCAACGGCCGGGAGAACTGCTCGGCCACGAAGATCGCGCCTCAGTGGATCCTGACCGCTGAGCACTGCGTGTCCGGCAGCGGCACCTACACCTTCCGCGCGGGCAGCCTGGACCAGACCTCCGGTGGCCAGCTCGTCACGGCCACCCAGATCATCAAGCACCCGTCGGCGGACCTCGCGCTGGCGCGGGTCGGCACGACGCTGACCGCGCCGTTCTCCCCGCTCGGCACGACGTCGGACGTGGCCAACGGCAACACCGTGCAGCTCTACGGCTGGGGCGCGACCTGCACCAACCAGCCGGAGATCAACTGCCAGTCGCGCTACCTGAAGGTCGCGAACACCCGCGTCACGTCGGTCAACGGCCGTGACTACCGCGGCGGCACCGCGGTGGCCGTCACGCGCGTCGACGGCATCGCCGCCGGTGGCGACTCGGGCGGCCCGATGTTCTCCAACGGCCGTCAGGTCGGCGTCGCCTCGACGTCGGACCGTTCGACGCGGTCCAACTACACCCACGTCGGCGTCTACCGCTCCTGGATCCGCCAGTACGCGGGCGTCTGACCACCCCGCTCCACCAGCTTCAACCCTGCGATGGCCCCCGGCTCCGGCCGGGGGCCATCACCCTGCGTGTTCACGAATGGTGGATGGACACGAACGGAGTAGCCGGTTACCGTGCTGCCAGCGTTCGCGCCGCTCGGGAGCAGGGTGAGGTGCGCAGTGCAGGACGGCTCGACGCGGGTGACGGCACACGGCGGTTCCGAACGCCCGAACGTCGCTCGCCTCTTCGACTACTACCTCGGTGGAGCGCACAACTTCGCGGTTGACCGCGAGGTGGCCGAGGAGACCATCAAGAAGTTCCCCGTGGCCGAGATGGCCCGCACGATCAGGTCGTTCTCCCGCCGCGTGGTCCGGCTGTGCGTCGAGGAGCACGGCATCCGCCAGTTCCTCGACCTGGGCAGCGGCATCCCGACCGCGGGCAACGTCCACGAGGCGGCGCAGTCCATCGACCCGTCGTGCAGCGTCGTCTACGTCGACCACGACCCGGTCACCGTCGCCCACGCGCGCACGATGCTGCGGGACAACCTCAACGCCGCCATCGTGCACTCCGACATCGCCGACGTCGGCGCCGTGCTGCGGCACCCCGAGACGCGCCGGCTCATCGACTTCACCCGGCCGACCGCGGTGCTGATGGTCGGCATCCTCCCGTACGTCGTCGACGAGCCCGCCGGCGTCGTGGCGCGCTACCGCGCCGCGTTGTGCGAGGACAGCGTCCTGGCGCTCACCCACCTGACCAGGGACGTCGAGCCGCAGCTCGTGCAGCAGCTCGTCGAGCTCGCGGACGACATGGGGTCGGCGCTCGTGCCGCGGTCCAAGCAGGACGTGGAGGAGTTCCTCTGCGGCCTGCGGCTGCTGGAGCCGGGGCTGGTGCTCGCCGCCCACTGGCGCGCGGACGGTGAGCTGCCCGGGGCGTCCGCCGAGGCCGACTCCTCGACCTACGGCGCGGTCGGCCTCGTCTGACCGCTCCGGATGTCTGGTCGCTCCGGGTTTCTGGTCGCTTTGGCGTCTGACCACTTCGGTGTCTGGTCGCCTTGGTGTCCAACCACCCGCCGTCCGACCACCCCGGACAGCACGAAGGCCGGGCCGGAAGCCACAGGGGGTGGTTCCGGCCCGGCCTGGACGTGCGCGACCGGGGTCAGCCCCGGTAAGCGGCCTGCTGGCCCGCCAGCGCGGCCGGGCCGCGGTACTGCGCGCCGCCGAACGCGAGGATCGCGTAGCCGATCAGGCTGAACAGCCACAGGCCGACGACGCCGAACACCGCGTCCTTGGCGAAGGACTTCGCGATGTCGATCGACACGATGACCGACATGACGATGTTCACGATCGGGATCAGCATCAGGATCAGCCACCAGCCAGGACGGCCGGCGACCTTCAGCCACACGTAGATGTTGTAGAACGGGATGATCGCCGCCCAGCCCGGCTGACCGGCCTTGGTGAAGACCTTCCACATCACGACGACGGCGAACACGAGGAACGCCACGTAGAGGATCACGCCGAAGATGCCGATGCCGGTCGAGGCCGGGTCGACGGTGGTCGGGTCAGTGCCCACGATCTTTCCTTCTTTCCACGCTTGCTGGGTGCCGGGGGATCGGCGAGCGGGGACGCTGCCAGCACGGCGGACCCGTCCCGTGTGGAATAGCGGATTCGTGAGCCTTTCGAGACCTTCCGTCAACCTTCAGCGGCCGGCGGCCAGCTCCCGCAGCGCCTCGCCGGACACCCGCATCACCGTCCACTCGTCCATCGGGACGGCGCCGAGCTTGGTGTAGAAGCCGATGCTCGGCTCGTTCCAGTTGAGAACCCACCACTGGAAGCGCGTGTAGCCCTTGGCCACGCACTCCTGGGCAAGTGCCTCCAGCAGCTTCCTGCCGATGCCGTTGCCGCGCTGGTCCGGCGTGACGTAGAGGTCTTCGAGGTAGATGCCGTGCACGCCGTCCCACGTCGAGAAGTTGAGGAACCACAAGGCGATGCCGACGACCTGACCGTCCACTTCGGCCACGTGCCCGAACAGCGCCGGGCTGTCACCGAACAGCGCGGTGTGCAACTGCTCCGCGGTGAGGTGGCACTGCTCCGGCGCTCGTTCGTAGAGCGCCAGCTCGTGCACGAGCTGCACGACCGCGTCGACGTCACGCGGTTCCACCCGGCGGATCATCACGCCTCCCAGGCAGGCACGTTCAGCCTGCGCACCTGCGGGTCGCCCCGCTCGTCGCCGAGCTGGCAGGTGCCCGCCGGGTCCAGTCCGAAGTGGACGCCCTGGTCGGGGGCGAGGCCCAGCCACGCCGCGATCAGCACGCGGCTGAAGTGCCCGTGCCCGACCAGCACCACGTCGCCGCCGGGCAGGATCTTGCGCACCTCGGCGAGCACCTTGCGGGCCCGGTCCTGCACCTCCGCGTGCGTCTCCCCGTTCGGCATCGGGTGCGACCACACCGTCCACCCCGGCACGCGCTCGCGGATCTGCGGCGTGGTGATGCCCTCGTAGTCGCCGTAGTCCCACTCGGCGAGGTCCTCGGTCGTCGCCGAGATCTCCAGCCCGGCCAGCTCGGCCGTCCTGGTCGCTCTGCGCCGCGGACTCGTCAGGACGAGCGCCGGGGCCTGGTCCGTGCCCCTCAGCCGGGCGAGCGTGGCGCCCGCCCGGCGTGCCTGCTGCTCGCCCTCGGGCGTCAGCTCGATGTCAGTGCGTCCCGTGTGCCTGCCGCTCTCGGACCACTCGGTCTGGCCGTGGCGCAGCAGGTAGAGGTGGGTGCTCACCCGTTCGATCCTAAGGAGTGACCGCCGCCACGTTTGGAGGTGTCCGTCCCGGAGGTATCCGCAGGGCCATGACCACCGAGCACCCCGACCACGGCTCCCCGGACGAGGTTGACGCCCGAGAGATCCGCGAGGCCTTCGGTGTCCGCGTCGCGCGCATCCGCACGGAGCTGACCTCGACGTGGAACAAGCTGAGCCAGAACGAGTGGGACACCGACTTCAGAGGCCGGTGACGGCCCCGCGCCCGCGCTCGGGCAAATTGATTTCGCAGGACGTCGCGCTGTGCTCCCGATCAATTTCCCGCGTCATGGGACAGGCTTCGTGAGCTGCGTCAACCCGTCATCCGTCTGACAGCCAGGCCGAATGGACTAGTACTGCGGTCTAGTCCTGGTTTTGTTTGGCGGATTGCGCCCGGAATCGGTGCGTGAACTGTGTGGTGCCGCTAGAACGGAATGGATCGTCCTTTCCGAGGGGGACCCGCACATGCGTCGCACAGTCGCGCTGTTGATACCCGTTCTGCTGACCGCGGTCATACCGGCGCTGCCCGCGTCGGCCGCACCGCCACCACCGTCGAGCCCCGGCTGGACCGTCGCCGGGGACGTGATCCGCTGGACCGCTCCCGCGCCGATCCCGTTGTCGGACGCCGGCGTCGAGTTCTGGGAGGGCGACACCTTCCTGGGCCTCGCCCGGGAGTCGGCGAACCTCCGCACGTTCACGCTGAGGGCGCCGCTCAAGAACCCCGCCGCGCTCCAGGTGCGGTCGGCGGGCAAGCGGGTGGACGTCGTCGAGACGTCGCCGGCCCCGCTGGCCGTGCCCGCGCCGCCGGCGCCGCAGCCGGAGGCCGAGGTGGACCCCGGCACGCCGGGCCCGTACACCACCACCCGCGGCGAGTACCGGCTCGACCCGGTCACGCTGCCCGAGTACGCGGTCCCCGTCGAGATGGAGGCCGTCGTCGTCGCACCCCGGGGGGCGCCGGGCAAGCGGCCGCTCGCGCTGTTCCTGCACGGCAGGCACTTCACCTGCTACAGCAAGACGAACCCCAACCAGGTCACCATCGACTGGCCGTGCCGCGACGGCCTGACCGCCGTGCCGAGCCACCGCGGCTACCTGAAGGCGCAGGAGCTGCTCGCCTCGCAGGGCTACGTGACGGTGTCGATCTCCGCCAACGGCATCAACGCCCAGGACGCGCGGACCGTCGACGCGGGCGCGCAGGGGCGCTCGTCGCTGGTGCGCCACCACCTCGCGAAGTGGGCGGACTGGTCAGCGGGCGGCGAAGGGGCGCCCGAGGTCGTCGAAGCCGCGCCCGCCGACATGTCCGAGGTGCTGCTGGTCGGCCACTCGCGCGGCGGCGAGGGCGTCAACCGCGCCGCGATCGACAGCACCACCCCACCGGCCGGCGACACCGGCTTCACCGGCCCGGTGCGCTGGAACATCCGCGGTGACGTGCTGATCGGCCCCACGATCTTCGGCCACAACCCGGCCCCGGACGTGCCGTCGGTGACGTTCCTGCCGGGGTGCGACGGCGACGTGGCCGACCTGCAGGGCCAGATGTTCCTCGACCAGACGCGCGGCCTGAGCCGCGGCGAGGCGCTGCACAGCGCGCTGTACATGATCGGCGCGAACCACAACTACTTCAACAGCGAGTGGACGCCCGGCCAGGCGGAGGCGCCGGCGTTCGACGACTTCTCGCCCGGACAGCCGCCGGACCCGGTCTGCACGCCCGGCACCCCGACCCGGCTGACCGCGGACCAGCAACAGGCCGCCGGCGCCACCTACATCGCGGCGTCCGCGCGCCTGTTCCTCGCCCGCGACTCCTCGGTGCTGCCGCTGCTCGACGGCTCGGGCGTCCGCGCCCCGTCGGCCGATCCGGCCCGCGTCCTGTCGCACGCGGTCGGCGGCGCGCGCAAACCGTTCGTCGTGCCGAACCCCTCCACCGGCGCGTCCGGCAGCGCACGGGTGTGCCAGCAGGTCCCGACCGACCCCTCGGGCGTCTGCGGCACTCACCGCTCGCCGCACTTCGTCAGCTTCCGCTACGCCTCGTCGCAGCCCGAACGCGTGGCGGTCGCCCTGAAGTGGTCGGAGGCGGGCCAAGCGGCCGTGGTCACCCCCGCCGAACCGGTGTCGCTGCACGGTTCCCGCGAACTGGCGCTGCGCCTGGCGGTTCCGCCGAACGCTCCCGCGACGAGGTTCGGCGTCTCGGTCACCGACGACAGCGGGCAGAAGCACCCGCTCGGCTCGGTGTCCGTCACCGGCCTGCCCGGCACCGCGCGGCTGAGCGCCTCGTGGGCGCAGGAGGTCCGGGTCCCGCTGTCCGAGGGCCTCGGCCGGGTCGCCTCGCTGGAGCTGGTTCCCGAGTCGGCGTCCGGCGAGGCGTGGCTGATCGACGCGCACGGCTGGAGGGAGGGCCTCGTCCCCGTCCTGCCGACCCGGCTGCCTCGCGTCGACGCCACCGTGACGGCGGTCGACGAGGGCGACTCGGGCACCCACACCCACAACATCGCGGTCACCGCCGGCGGCAACGGCACGCGCGTCATCCGCCTCTTCTACCGCACCCCGGACAACCAGCCCGTCACGAAGCTCGTGACGCTGAACCCCGGCGAGAACCGCACCGAGGTGCCGGTGACCTTCACCTCCAACACGAAGTGGAACGGCGACGTCACCCTTCCCGTCGCGGTGCAGGCGATCTCCAACGCCTTCGTCGGCGCCGCGGTCGGCGGGCTGCTGGTGCGCGACGACGAGCCGGCACCGAAGCTGACCGTGACCCCGGCCGCCGGGAGCGTCGCGGAGGGCGGCACGCTGAAGTGGACCTTCACGTTGTCCGAGGCGGTCGACTCCGCGTACGTGCTCGTCGGGCTGCCGGTGCCGCCCACCGGCGCCACCGAGCTGTCCACGACGGACGTCGACCCGGCCTGGCTGCTGGAGAACTCCGGCGAGGAGGCGCTGCCGTCCCGGCCGCTGTCCTCCACACAGTACGGCGTCTACGCGGTCTTCCCGCCGGGGCAGACCTCGTTCGAGCTCTCGGTGCCCACGATCGCCGACACCGAGGCCGAGGGGCTCGAGCAGCTCCGGATGCGGTTCCAGGGGATCGCGCCGACCGGCGTCGAGTTCGAGGTGGTCGGTGAGGTGACGGACGCCGCTTAGGCCGCGGTCCGGGGCTCACGAAAAAGGCGCCGCTTCCCCGGCAGGGGAGCGGCGCCTTTCGGCGAGCGGCCCCTGCCGGGGGCGCTGGTACTTCGTTTCCGCATCCATCGCGGAGCCTGATCCACTGAAGGTGTTATTCGGGTTTCCAAGCGGGCCCGGCGGCCCTCCTCGGCGCCGACGAGGTAACCGGGACTGTCTGCAACGGACGAGGCCACGACCGGCATCCCCGTGGGATGCCATGATCGACCACGTCAGCGGCACGGTGTCAAAGCGGAAACACCTTCTCGCCCCTGTGCAAGATCGAATTCTCGTCGGGACGATGCCTGCGGGCTCGGTGCGCCCAGCCCAGATACCAGATAGCTGGTTGAGCTGCTGAACCTATGATCAAAAATTCACTGGGCCGGAATAGCTGCTAAGAGGTGGTGTCGTCGTCAAATCGCCAGGTGGGGTGATAAGGTAAGCGCGTCAGCAGGAACGTCTGGCATGTCTGCCATGCGCTCATGCCGTTCTGCTAGGGTGAGGTGAGCGTGTGACCGCCGCTGCCGCTTTCGCGCATCCGATCGGTCCGCACACCGTTGATGACTGGCGGACCGCCGAGCATCCCACCGATGGATCTCGACTTGAGCTGATCTGGGGTTACTACCACGTGTCTCCGGCGCCGGGTGGTCCTCATCAGCACGCATCAGGCGCTCTGTACTTCGCCCTGCGGCAAGCGCTAAGGGGTAACGACAGGTTCCATGCGGTACCCGCAGTAGCAGTGGAGATCTCCACTGCTATCCGCACTGGGTTGATCCCGGATGTTGCGGTACTCAACACACCGCCCGTAGCTACGAGCTTTCCTGCATCAGCGCTGGTGCTGGCGGTCGAGGTTTGGTCACCGGGCAACAGTGCTCACGAGCGGGAGACGAAGGTCGCCGGATACGCCAACGCCGGCGTGCCCTATCTCTGGACGGTTGAACTCCATTCGGTCGGCCGTGCGCCGTCGGTACGAACCTATGAGCTAGTGGGCGGGATCTACCGGGACCGGACGCCAGTGATCCCGCGCGATGGTGACATGCACGTTGTGCTACCTGGTCCCGTTGGTGTCTCTGTCGACTTGGCTGACTTGGTGCCGTAACCGGCTCGGGCAGAGCGCTGAAGTAGCTGGCCTGATCGAGTTGGGCACGGCGCTCGGTTACCGGCTCACGGACAGCTCGACGTCTTGACGGCGTCGACCAACCCGGAGGGTTGCCAGCGAGCCGTATTGGCTGGTCTGAACTGGTGATAGGACGAACCTGGGCCGTCCGGAGCCGTCGAGCAACCCCTCAAGAACCAGAACGACGCTGGCCTGCGAAAGAAGTTTTCGCAGGCCAGTGTCGTCTTCAGGGCGTTGAGCTCAGCCCTGCTTGGTCTCCCAGAAGATCTTGTCGATCTGCGCGATCAGGTCGAGGAGGTTCTGGCCGGCGGCCGGGTCCATCGACCCCTTGGTGCCCGCCGCGCCCGCGGCCTTGGTGGCGCGGTTGAAGAGGTCGTGCAGCTCGGGGTACTTCTCGAAGTGCGGCGGCTTGAAGTAGTCCGTCCACAGCACCCACAGGTGGTGCTTGACGAGCTCGCTGCGCTGCTCCTTGATCAGGACAGCGCGCTCCCGGAACTCCGGGTCCTCGTTGGCCTGGTACTTCTCCTGGATCGCCTTGATCGACTCGGCCTCGATGCGGGCCTGAGCCGGGTCGTAGACGCCGCAGGGCAGGTCGCAGTGCGCGGTTGCCTCGACGCGCGGGCGGAGAATGCGCGACACGAGTCGCATCGTTCCTCCCAGAATGAAAACAGTGGATGCTCCGACAAGAAGGACCCTACTCCGGCCGCGCGGAAGGTGATCGTTGAGACCACGTCTCTCCACGGTGCTCGTCAGGGGGCCCTCGATGGCGCCTGCCCTGCGCGACGAGGACATCGTGCTGGTCAGGTGGGGTGCGCAGCCCCGGCCCAACGACGTCGTCCTGGTCAGGTGGGCGGGCAGACCGGATCAGCTGTCCGTCAAACGTGCCTCTCATCAAGTGGACGGCGGCTGGCACGTGGTGGGGGACAACCCCTACGCGAGCACGGACTCCGGGCAGCTCGGGCCCGCCGAGGTGCTCGGAGTCGTCAGGGCGCGGCTGTGGCCGCGGCCCCGGATCAGGCTGTGAGGGGCGTCGCGGCACACCCTCACACGCCCACGCCGTGGCCGAGAGGCGTACTCGGCCCGCAAGGGCAGGAAATCCGTCCCCTGGCGGACGGAACCGGGGCTCAGGGGATGAAGTCCGGGGAACGAACTGGAACGCGCCGTCAATTTTGAGCGAACTCGCCCGTGCGTCGTCACTCTGAGGCGTCAAAGTTTCTTGACCGATCGGGTGCTTCCTGCCTGCGGAAACTGACCGGTCGGTTCAGAAAACCGGACGGACGTCTTGCTACATGCCCTCTGACCTGCGGAAAAAGTGTGATCCCCGCCGCAGACAGCGGAGCGCGACCCTGCCACACTTCGCTCCACCCGCATCACTCGGGCAGTCCTCCGGCACAACTCGTCGGAGGTCGTCGACCGAGTCTCCAGGCCCCGTGCACCCGGCGTGACAACGCTGGGCCGGTGCGCCGTTTGGTGATGAGCCCACTTCGGGCCACTACGCCGCCCGCACCGCAGGAGGGACGCCGTGACAGCAGTGAACGAAGCCCGTACCGAGAACTCCGATCCGACGAAGCTGACGGACGAGGAGATCTTCAACGCGCACCTGGGCGGGAAGCTCGAGGTCGGTGCGACCGCCTCGCTCGCTGACCCGAAAGCGCTGTCCATCGCCTACACACCCGGTGTCGCGCGGGTGAGCCAGGCCATCGCGCAGGACGCCTCGCTCGCCGCCAAGTACACGTGGGCCCACCGCCTGGTCGCCGTCGTGAGCGACGGCACCGCGGTGCTCGGTCTCGGCGACATCGGCCCGAGCGCGTCGCTGCCCGTCATGGAGGGCAAGTCCGCGCTGTTCAAGACGTTCGGCGGCCTCGACTCCATCCCGCTCGTGCTGAACACGACGGACGTGGACGAGATCGTCGAGACGCTGGTCCGGCTGCGCCCGTCGTTCGGCGCGGTCAACCTGGAGGACGTCTCCGCGCCGCGCTGCTTCGAGCTGGAGCGGAAGCTCATCGAGGCGCTCGACTGCCCCGTCATGCACGACGACCAGCACGGCACCGCCGTCGTGTCGCTCGCCGCGCTCAACGGCGCCAACGAGGTCCTCGGCAAGAGCATCGGCGACCAGCGGGTGGTCATCTCCGGTGCGGGCGCCGCGGGCATCGCGATCGCCAAGATCCTCATCGCCGCCGGCGCCGGCGAGGTCACGCTGCTCGACTCGCGCGGCATCGTGCGCACCGGCAGGGCCGGGCTCAACCCGGTCAAGGAGGAGATCGCGGCGATCACGAACCACAGCGGGCTGGAAGGCGGCATCGACGTCGCCCTGCGCGGCGCGGACGTCTTCATCGGCGTGTCGTCGTCGAAGGTCCCGGAGGACCTGATCGCGAACATGGCGCCCGGCTCGATCGTCTTCGCGCTCTCGAACCCCGACCCCGAGGTGCACCCGGAGGTCGCCGGCCGGCACGCCGCGATCGTCGCGACCGGCCGCAGCGACTTCCCGAACCAGATCAACAACGTGCTCGCGTTCCCCGGCATTTTCCGCGGGGCTCTCGACGCGGGCGCGCGACGGATCACCGAAGGCATGAAACTCGCGGCCGCGGATGCCATTCTGGCCGTCGCGAAAGATGATTTGGGCCCAGACCGAATTGTTCCGTCCGCCCTGGACCCGCGCGTCGGGCCCGAGGTTGCCGCAGCTGTGGCGGTTGCGGCGAAGGCCGACGGCGTCGCCTGACCCGCATCCGCATTTGCCACCCTTTTGCAAGTTGCCGGGAACCGGAACCACGAACGTGGCTTTTCGTTAACCCGTGCAGGGGTGGGCGATGACGCTCCGAAGCGCTACCGTCCCTCTCCTCGGGAGAACACCCGGGGAGAGGGTTCGTGTTTGCCGCCGTTCGGGTGCCGTTGTCGTGCCCACCCGAATTGCCGCGGGCGGCTGATGCGGGAGAGGGTGGGTCGGTGCCCAAGTGGGTAGGACGCGCGACGGTGGTGAACGGCCGGGCACGGACGGCCGCGCCCGCGTTGGGGAAGCCTCCGGTGACGCTGGACGGGCTGACCTTGCCCGACGCGCCGTCCCTGCTGGTCGACGCGAAGGGCGTCGTCATGCAGGCGAACCCCGCGGCCGTGGACCTCGCGGGTGCGCAGGGAGCCGACGACCTCGTCGGGCACCCGCTCGGCGAGCTGCTCCTGGGCAACCAGTCCGACCTGCGGCTCGCCTGCGCCGACGGCACCGCGCTGCCGGTGCGCGTCGCCCGCCACGCCGTTGCGGGGACGGGCCTGCAGGCCGTCCTGCTGATCGACGTCTCCGACCTCGCCGCCGCCGCGGACGCGTTGCGCGACGAACAGCGCCGGCTGCGCAAGGTCCAGCGGGTCGCGGAGCTGGGCTCGTGGGAGTACGACCCCGAGACCGGCCTGACCGTCTGGTCGGACACGCACTACGAGCTGCTCGGCGTCGACCGCGGCGCGGTCGTGCCCGGTGCGCAGGCGGTCCTCGACGTCGTGCACCCCGACGACTACGACATGGTCGCGACGTACTGGCACGGCCGCGAGATCACCGGCGACCCGATCGACATCGAGTACCGGATCGTGCGCCCGGACGGCCAGCTCCGGTGGATCCGCGGCGTCGCAGAGGCGAGGCTCACCGACGGCGGCCAGCTCGACAAGATCACCGGCTACATCCGCGACATCACCGAGTCCAAGCGCGCGGCCAGCGAGCTCGCTCAGGAACGGGCGCGGCTGCTCGAGGCGCAGCGCATCGCCCGCATCGGGAGCTGGGCGTACGAGACCGGCACCCGCGCCGTGCACCGCAGCGAGGTGCTGCTGGAGATGTACGCCGAGCTGGGCATGACGCCCGACGACGACCTCCTCAGCGGCGTGCACCCCGACGACCGGGAGGCCGTGAAGGAGCTCCGCCACCGGCTGCTGCACACCAAGGACGACGCCCCGGTCGAGGTCGAGGTCCGCAGCGAGCTCGGCGAGCGCGTCTACATGTGCCGGGCCCGCGCGGAGCTGGCGCCGTCCGGCCGCATCGAGCGCTACCACGGCACCATCCAGGACGTCACCGAGGCACGCGCGCTGGAACGCCAGATGCGCGAGGACCGCCGAAGATTGGCGGACGCCCAGCAGGCCGCCCGCCTCGGCATGTGGGAGTGGGACCCGGCGACCGGCGACGTCGTGTGGTCGGACATGCTGCGCGAGCTCTACGACATCCCCGCCGACGTCGCGGGCTCCTACCGGTACTACCTCGACCTCGTGCACCCCGAGGACCGCGGCTGGGTCGACGACCTGTGGCGCCAGCTCCCCGTCGACGAGGTCGCCGTGCAGTGCGAGCACCGCGTGATCCGCCGCGACGGCTCGACGCGCATCTTCCGCTGCCACGGCATGATCGTCCACGACGACCGCGGCAAGCAGCTCGCCGTGGGCACCGCCCAGGACGTCACCGAGCAGCGCGCGGCAGAGGCCCGCATGAAGCGGTCCTCGCAGCGCTTCACCGACCTGGTCTCCGTCACGCCCGTCGGCATCGGCCTGTTCGACGAGGGCGAGCGCCTGGTCGACGCCAACGACGCGTTGTGCGACCTGCTCGGCATGGAGCTGGAACAGCTCCGCGGCATGACCGCCGAGCAGCTCACCCACCCCGAGGACACCTCGCCGGGCCTGCAGTGGGCCGCCGAGCGCACGCAGAAGATCCCGCAACGCATCCTCGTCCGCCCCGACGGCGAGAAGGTCTACTGCGAGCTGCACATCGCGCTGTCCGTGCAGGACGACGGCCGCCGCTTCTGGCTGATCGTGTTCCTGGACATCACCGAACGCCGCCGCGCCGCCGAGGCGTTGCGCCACCAGGCCACCCACGACGAGCTGACGGGTCTGCCGAACCGCGCGCTGGTGAAGGAGATCCTCGGCAGGCTGCTCGAGGGCCCCGGCCGCGCCAAGGTCGCCGTCTTCTTCTGCGACATCGACAACTTCAAGCGCGTCAACGACTCCCTCGGCCACGACGCGGGCGACGAGCTGCTCGTGGCGCTGGCGAGGCGGCTGGAGGGCGGCCTGCCCGACGGCTGCACCGCGGCCAGGCTGTCCGGCGACGAGTACGTGATCATCTGCGAGGACATCGACTCGGTCGGCGGCGTCGACGCGCTCGCCACCAAGGTCGCGTCGCTGCTGCGGACCGCCGTTCCCGTGCACGGCCAGCTCGTCCGGGTCTCGGCCTCGATCGGCGCCGCGGTGCCGAACGGCTCGCGGGCCAACGGCGCCGACCTGCTCCGGTTCGCCGACGCCGCGATGTTCGAGGCCAAGCGCAACGGCGCCGGGCGCGTGGCGCTCGCCTCGGCCGCGTTGATCGCCTCCGCGGACCGCCAGGTGCACCTCGAAGGCCAGCTCCGGGACGCCTTGCAGCACGACGGCCTGGCGCTGCACTTCCAGCCGGTCGTCGGCGTGGACGGCGCGGTGCTCACCGCCGAGGCCCTGGTGCGCTGGCCGCACCCCGACCGCGGCCTGCTGCCGCCGGACGTGTTCCTGCCCGTCGCCGAGCAGGGCGACCTGATGCGCGAGCTCGACCGGTGGGTGCTGCGGACGGCGCTGAAGGAGGCCGCGACCTGGCCGGCGCCCGACGGCCGCCCGGTGTCCGTCGCGGTGAACCTGGCCGGTCTGGTGCCGGGCGACCCGGAGTTCGTCGACATCGTCTCGAACGCGATCCTGGAGTCCGGCGTCCCGTGGGAACGCGTGGTGCTGGAGCTCGTCGAGACCGCGTTCGTCGACCTGCCCTCGCGCGTGCGGCAGTCGATGGACGAGCTGGTGCAGCGCGGCGTGCAGTTCGCCGTGGACGACTTCGGCACCGGCTACTCGTCGCTCGCGCGGCTCAAGGACCTGCCGGCGCAGATCATCAAGGTGGACCGGCGCTTCGTCTCCGGGGTGGGCAACGACTCCTCGGACTTCGCCGTCGCCCGCGCCGTCGTGGACATGGCCAGGGCGATGGGGCGCAAGTGCGTGGCCGAGGGCGTCGAGACGGCCACGCAGTTCCACGTGCTGCGCGGGGTCGGCGTGGACGCCTACCAGGGATGGCTGTTCTCGCGCCCGGTGCCGCCCAAGGAGTTCCGCGCGCTGCTAGCCCTCGGGCCGCTCCACATACCGCGCGCTGGCTGAGATCTCGGGCAGCAGCGCGGCGATCCGGTGCTTCGGCAGGTCGACCAGCCGCAGTTCGAGGTCGTCCGACGCCACCTCGGCGTTGTCGATGATCTCCGCCGCCTGCTTCTTGGTCAGCAAGCCCTGCGACGCCGTGATCAACGCCTCGCGCCACACGTTGCGCAGCTTGCCGTGCGCCTTCATCAGCACCTCGCGGACCGTGCGCTCGCCCAGCGACAGCGTGCCGGTCAGCACCTGGTCGGCGACGACGATCGTCGTCTTGGCGTCGGGGTTGTTGCGCAGGAACTTGAGCTTGAACCGCGTCGCCACGAGTTCCTGGAGCTCCTTCTGCCCCGCCTCCGACGACACCGCCGGGTGGTTGTTCGGCACGAGGCAGGCCAACCGCGCCGGCGACGACGACAGCAGCGTCCGCAGCAGCCACGGTCCCGGATCCGCCGACAGGTCGACGGCCAGCGACGCCGCGCCCTTGCCCACCGGCTCGGCCCAGCCCGCCGCCCGCGGCTTCGGCGGTGGCGAGGACTCCGGCCGCGGAGCCAGGTCGGACAGGGCGGCCAGGGCTTCCTTGGCCGGGCCGGACGACTCCACGGACTGCGCGCCGTGCGTGTAGATCCGCGTGCCGCCGGCCACCGCACGCCGTCCGGTCGGGCGGCAGACGTACAGGTCGGCCGCGGACCCGATGGCCTGCGCGCCGTCGAAGCGGTGGAACGCGGGCAGGATCGCCTCGAACACGAGCCCGAGCTTCTGCAGCTCCTGCTGCACCTTGAGCCCCAGCGCGGGTGTGCGGTCGGAGAAGCCGTAGGCCAGCAGCACGCGTCCGGTGGCGATGTCCGCCAGCGCCTCCACGGCGCGTCCGGCGAAGAGGCCCATGCCCTCCGGCGTGTAGGGCGGGTCGCTGAAGACGAGGTCGGCGGACTCCGGAACCGACGTGGGCAACCCGAAACGCATGTCGCAGTGCAAGGTCCGGATGTCGAGCCCGCGCGCGGAGGCCCGCGAGTCGATGAACTCCAGCAGGCGTTCGTCCAGGTCCACCACCGTGATCGACACGTGGGGGTTGACCGCGGCCACCGCGAGCGAGGTCAGGTCGTGGTCGCCGAGGCACAGCAAGCGCTTGCCCGCGAGGTCGTACGTGGAGTCCAGCCAGACCGCGCGGTTGAGAGCGGTCTCAGCCGTGGCCTGCACGTGGTCCAACGAGGACAACGGCGGTGGGACGTCGGCGATGTCCACGAGGATCTGCCGCAGCACATCGGTGTGGTCGCGGACACCTGTGACGCCGAACTCGGCGCGGTAGGACGCCACCAGACCAGGGGCGATGCGGTAACGGTCGTCTGAAGATTCGGCGTCGTCCCCCAGCGCCCTGAGCAGGTCCTGGACCGTGCGGCGGGGCACCGCGGGCAGGCGCACGAGGTCCGCCAGCGGGTGCCAGTCCTCACTGAGCAGGGACAACACCTCGCGGAGCTTGCGGGCGTGCACTCCGCGTTCCGCCACCAACCGCCGAACCTGCTCGATCGTCACAAGCGGTAAACCATACGGCCTGCCACATCGTGGAACGTTGTGCCGGGGTACGCCGAACGAGTTAAGGTCTTTGGGATCTACTTCCAGGGCGGTCCGAACGGGGTGGCCGTCACGACCGGAGGGATCTTCGGGTGATCGAGTTCCGGGCCGTCACCAAGCGGTTCGAGGACGGGACCATCGCGGTCGACGAGCTCGACCTCACGGTCGAGGCGGGCACCATCACGGTGTTCGTCGGCCCTTCCGGCTGTGGCAAGACGACGTCGCTGCGCATGGTCAACCGCATGATCGACCCCACGTCGGGCACGATCCTCGTGGACGGCCAGGACGTCTCGACCGTCGACCCGCCGACCCTGCGGCGCGGCATCGGCTACGTGATCCAGCAGGCGGGGCTCTTCCCGCACCGCACGGTGCTCGACAACGTCGCGACCGTGCCGCTGCTGTCCGGTTGGGACAGACGCAAGGCCCGCACGCGCGCCGCGGAGCTGCTGGAGATCGTCGGGCTCGACCCGGCGTTCGGCAAGCGGTACCCGGCGCAGCTCTCCGGCGGTCAGCAGCAACGCGTGGGCGTCGCCCGCGCCCTCGCGGCGGATCCGCCGGTGCTGCTGATGGACGAGCCGTTCAGCGCGGTCGACCCGGTCGTCCGCGAGGACCTGCAGAACGAACTCCTGCGCCTGCAGGCGGAGCTGGACAAGACGATCGTGTTCGTCACGCACGACATCGACGAGGCGCTCAAGCTCGGCGAGCTCGTCGCGGTGTTCCGCAAGGGAGGACACCTCGCGCAGTACGCGCGGCCGGCGGAGCTGCTCAGCGCGCCCGCCAACGACTTCGTGGCATCGTTCGTCGGCAGGGACCGCGGCTACCGCACCCTCACGTTCCTGCACGCCGACGTGCCCGTGCACCCCGTCACCACGGCGAAGCTCGGCGAGCGCACCACCGTCTCGGACTGGACGCTCGTCGTCGACGACGAGAACCGGCCGAGGGGCTGGCTGTCCGGAGTGGACGGTGAGGTCGAGGTCAGCGAGCAGGACCTGATCTCCGGCGGTTCGCTCTACGACGGCACCTCGTTGCGCGGCGCGCTCGACGCGGCCCTCAGCTCGCCGTCCGCGCTCGGCGTGGTGGTGGACGAGGCCGGCGCGGTGACCGGAGTGGTCAAGGCGGGCGACGTGGTCGAGGCGCTCGCGAAGGCACGCGCGGCGGGTGAGGTCCCGAGGTGACCTGGATCCTCGAGAACTGGGAGAGGTTCTGGGAAGTCACCGCGGTGCACCTCCGGCTCTCCGTCGTGCCGGTGCTGGCCGGGTTCGCGCTCGCCATCCCGCTCGGCTGGTGGGCGAGCCGGTCCCCGAAGGCGCGCGCGGTCCTCTTCCCGCTGGCCAACGTCCTGTTCACGATCCCGTCCATCGCGCTGATCGTGATCACCCCGGTGCTGATCGGCGTGCGGATCCTCGACGAGATCAACGTCATCGTGCCGCTGGTGGTCTACACGGTCGCGCTGATGGTGCGCTCGGTCGCGGACGCGCTCTCGGCGGTGCCGGGGCACGTGACCGCCGCCGCGACCGCGATGGGCTACCGGCCGCTGCGGCGGTTCCTCACCGTCGACTTCCCGCTGGCGCTGCCGGTGACGATCGCCGGCCTGCGGGTCGCGACGGTCTCGAACATCAGCATGGTGAGCGTGGGCGCCCTCGTCGGCCTCGGCGGCTACGGCCAGCTCTTCACCGAGGGCTACCAGACCGACCACACCGAGAAGGTCCTCGCGGGTCTGATCGGGACGGTCGTGCTCGCGGTGCTCGCCGACGGTGTGCTGTTGCTGCTCGGACGGGTGCTCACGCCGTGGGCGCGAGTGGGGAGGTGAGGCTCGGGTGTTCGGCTGGCTCTTCGACCCCGCGAACTGGTCCGGCACGACCGGGATCCCGGTGCGGTTGCTGGAACACGCCCTCTACACGTTCGCGACGCTGCTGATCGCCGCGGCCATCGCGATCCCGCTCGGCGCGTTCGTCGGCCACACCGGCAAGGGCGGCTTCCTGATCGTCGGGCTCTCCAACGCGCTGCGGGCGCTGCCGACGACGGCCGTGCTGATCCTCGTCGTGCTGTGGGCGGGTCTCGGTGACTTCCCGGTGTACGTCGCGCTGGTGCTGCTGGCGGTCCCGCCGATCATGGCGGGCACCTACGCCGGCGTGCGCGCGGTCGAACCGGTGATCGTCGACGCCGCCCGGGGTGTCGGCATGCGCGAGTCGGGCGTGCTGCTCCAGGTGGAGATCCCGAACGCGCTTCCATTGATCTACGGCGGTTTCCGCGGCGCCGCGCTCCAGGTCGTCGCCACCGCCACCATCGCCGCCTACACGGGCGCCGGTGGTCTCGGCAGGCTCGTCTTCGACGGCCTCGCCCTGCAGGAGTTCGGACAGATGCTCGCCGGCGCGGTGCTCGTGGCACTGCTCGCCGTTCTCGTCGACCTGGCGTTCGCCGGCCTGCAACGGCTGACGGTCTCGCCAGGCCTGCGTCCAGTGGGAACCGGAGGAAAGAGATGAAGCGCATCGCCACGGCTGTCGCTGCCGTGATGCTTCTGTCGGCGTGCGGTGGTGACCCGCTGTCGAGCGGCGGCGGCAACGAGCCCGCCCCGACCGACACCATCGTCGTGGGCTCCGCGAACTTCCCGGAGTCGCGCCTGCTCGCCGAGATCTACGCGGAAGCCCTGGCCGCCAAGGGCATCAAGGTCTCGAAGAAGATGAACATCGGCAACCGCGAGCTGTACTTCAAGGGCGTGCAGGACGGCTCGATCGACCTGATCCCCGAGTACACGGGCGTGCTCCTCAAGCACGTCAACAAGGAGGCGCCCGAGGTCGGCTCGGAGGAGGTCTACGCGGCGCTGAAGAAGGCGCTGCCGCAGGGCCTCGTCGTGCTCGACAAGGCGGCCGCGGAGGACAAGGACGCGGTCGTCGTCACCAAGCAGGTCGCGGCCCAGTACAGCCTCAAGTCGCTCGACGACCTCGTGCCGTACTGCAAGGACCTGGTCTTCGGCGGCCCGCCGGAGTTCCAGAACCGCCCGGACGGCCTGCCGGGCCTGAAGGCCAAGTACAACTGCGAGTTCAAGGAGTTCAAGGCGCTCGACGTCGGCGGTCCGGTGACCGTCGCGGGCCTGAAGGACAACACGGTGCAGGCGGCCGACCTGTTCACGACGGACTACGCCATCAAGGCCAACGAGTTCGTCGTGCTGGAGGACCCGAAGAACGTCTTCGCCGCGCAGAACGTGGTGCCGCTCATCAACGAGAAGAAGGCGTCGCAGCAGGTCCGCGACACCCTCAACGCCATCTCGAAGAAGCTCGACACGAAGACCCTGCTGGAGCTGAACCAGAAGCTCGCGGCACCGGAGAAGCCGGAGCCGGAGAAGGTCGCGAAGGAATGGCTGTCCTCCGCGGGCATCTGACCATCAGTGGAAAGCCGCTGACCTGCCGGCTCACGGCCGCAGGTCAGCGGCTTTCGCTTGTACGGCCATGTAGGTGTACTGGTCCGTGTAGCCCAGCGAGTGGTTCACGCGGAGCATGTGCTCGTTGTCGCTGCTGGTGCGGGTGAAGATCTGCTCGACGCCGTCCAGCTCGTGCAGCATGCGGGCCTTGATCAGCTTGCCGAGCGCCTTGCCGCGATGTGCCGGCAGCACCACGGTGTGCAGTTGCTCGGCGATGGTGGGGACCACGGGGTTCCGCTCCACCACGGTGACGCCCGCCGGCTCGTTCCCGTGCAGCAGGAGCACGACCCAGCGGTCGGCGACTGCTGCGGCCTCGTCCTCGCGGATGCTCTCGACCGTCCTGTGCGCGTCGTCGAGGGTTGTCTCGCCGAAGGGCGCGTCGGCGATCGCGTTGAGGCCGTCGACGTAGGCCGCGACGAACTCCTCCGGTGCCGCGCCCTTCCACGTGACGAGGTCGTACCCGGCGGGAACCTCGCCGGCCTCCGGCAGTTCGGTGATCTTCAGCCGTTGCCTCGTCATGGTGGTGACGACGCGGAACCCGCGCGCGGCGGCGAACTGCTCGCCCGGGTTGCCCTTGATCACGCTCCAGGACTCGACGACGGTTCGCCCGTCCAGCAAGGGCGGGACAGCGCGCAGCAGCGCGGTGCCGATGCCGCGACGCCGGTGGTGTGGATGGACGACGACGGTGGCCAGCGCGAGGTGCGCGTTGGCCTCGGCCTCGGAGAGGTTCACCTGCCCGTGGCCGACGATCTTGCCGCCGTCCCGCGCCACGACGAACCGCGCTGGTCCGAAACCGAGCTCGTCCCGCGACGTCCACCGGATGACGCAGGCCTCGTAAGGGGGCGGGTCCCGGTCGGTGTCGCCCTCCGCCACCCAGGCCGACACCACGTGGTGAAGTCCGTGCCGGTCGTCTTCGGACGCGTGCGCGAAATCGAGCTCCTCAACTTCCACCGGTCCGATTCAAGCAAGTTCCCGCGTCGTGCGTGGGCAACCGCGTCCGGCTACCCCGGCGCCGCGTGCCCGCCGATCCGCGCGGTCAGCTCCTCCGCGGCCTTGCGAACCTCCTCGGCCAGCTCGGGCCAGGTCTGGCCGCAGGGTGTGTCGCAGAGGTGCCGGAACGTCAGGGTGATGGCCGCGATCGGGCGCTCGCCGTGGTCGAACACCGGCGCCGCCACCGAGGCGAACCCGACGGTCACGAAGCCGTCCTCGACCGCCCAGCCCTGACGGCGCTCCGCCGTGAGCAACCGGCGCAGCGCCGGGAGGTTGTGCGGACCGCGCCCGGTCCGGTCGACGAAGGAGGCCACGGACGGGAACAACGCCCTGACCTGCGCCGGGGGCACGTGCGCCAGCATCGCGCGACCGGAGGCGGTGAGGTGGGCCGGCAGGCGGACGCCGACGTCGGACACGATGGTCTGCGGTTGGCGGGGCTGTTCGCGCACCAGGTAGAGCGCCTCGGGGCCGTGCAGGACACCCAGGTGCGCGACCTTCTCCATCCGGTCGGCGAGTTTGCGCAGCAGAGGGCGCGCGAGGCGTTCCAGCGGGTCGTGGCGCAGGTAGGCGGAGCCGAGCTCGAACGACGCGACGCCCAGGCCGTAGCGCTTCTCCTCGGGGAAGTGGGTGGCGAAGCCGGCCTCGGTCAGCTCCGAGAGCAGGTGGTACGTCGTCGACCTGGGCAGGTTCAGCTCGCGCGCGACCGACGCCGCGGAGACGGGCCCCGGTCTGCCCGCCAGCAGCCGGAGGACCGCCAGCCCCCGCCGCAGCGCGGGAACGTCACTGCTGCTGCCCACGAGGTGATTTTCCCACGTGATGCAGCCCACGCCGTTCCTCCATCAGGGCACACTCAACAGAACGGCGGGCGAGCGCGTCGTAGGGGTGTGACGGTTTTGAAGGGGGTCGGGATTGACACCGAGTTTCGATGACTTCGTGGCAGAACAGGTGACCCCGTTGCTGCGTTACGCCACCGTGCTCACGTGCGACCCGCACCTGGCCCAGGACGTGGTCCAGGAAGTGCTGCTGCGCGCGCAGCAGAAGTGGGACCGCATCGGGTCAGTCGACCTCCCTCACGCCTACGTCAAGCGCATGGTGACCAACGAGTACCTCTCGTGGCGCAGACGCAGGGCCGCCAAGGACGTCGCCCTCTGCATGACGACCCTGGAGTCCGTCACCCCGCCCGTCTCGGACACGACGCACCACTACGACGAGCGGGAAGCCATGTTGCAGCGGATCGCGAAGCTGCCCCGCAAACAGCGGGCCGCGATCGTGCTCCGCTACTACGAGAACTACGAGGACTCGGAGATCGCACAGATGCTCGGTTGTGCCGAGGGAACAGTGCGCAGCCACATCTCACGTGCGCTGGCCACACTCCGCATGGAACACACGCCGCAGCCCGCTGGTGTCGGGTTGCGGCTCGGGGAGGGCCTGTCGTGAACGACACCGAACAGCTCATCAAGGAGGCGCTCGGCCAGCTCGCCGAACGCACCCCGCATCCGGGCCCGACGCTGAACGCCCTGCGGCGCAAGCGCAAGAGGCAGCGGAACAACATCTTCCTCATCGCCACCGCCGGGGTGGCCGCCGTCGCCGTCCTGATCTTCGCGGGCGTCGTCGCCAGCGACAGGTACGCGCCGCCCGCCCACAACGACGCGGCCGCCGCGCTCATGCCGACGAACTCCGGCGCGCAGGGCGTGGAGATCAGGTACACGCCGCACTGGCTCCCGAACGGCTACGTCGAGACGTTCCGCAGCGTCGGCGACGAGACGACCCGCGTCTGGGTGCCGGCGAGCGCCAAGGAGCAGGACCCGACGCAGCAGACCGGTGCCGCGCGGGTCAGCCTGCGCAACCTGCGGAGCCTGCCGGACCTCGCCGGCTGGGCCGAGACCAGCGTCCGCGGCCTGAAGGCGTGGGTGCGCACGGTCCAGGGGCAGTCGCTCGGCACGACCACCGAACTGGTGTGGCGGGCGCAGGAGGTGCTCAGCGTGTCCGTGCGCGGTGAGGGCAACGGGCAGGAGACCGCGATGCGCGTCGCCGACTCGGTGCGCGCCGACGCGAAGATCAGGTACCTGGCGCCGTTCACGCTCGACGGCAAGCCGGCGAGCGACATCTGGGGCAGCACGCTGAACCGGTGGACGGCCCAGTGGCGGTCGGAGCAGGTCGTGGTGACCCTCTCGACGAGCGCTCCGGCGCAGGCAGGTGGCACGCCGGTGACCGTCCGGGGCAAGGAGGGCGCCATCGCCGGCGACACGCTCGTGGTCCGCGACAGCGGGCTGTGGCTCACCGTGTCGGGCGGCTCGCTGAGCACGGACGAACTGGTCCACACCGCGGGCCGGGTGTCGTTGCAGCACATGGAGCACCCGGACACGAACTGGATCGGCAAGGGCCTGTAGGCCCGGCTGTCTGGGACACCAGACACCATCACGCGCTCCGGGGTCGCTGAGCGGCCTCCGGAGCGCTGTGATGTCTGCATGCGACAACCGGTGGAGCTGGGTCCCAAGCCGCTGACCCTCGAGGACGTTCATGCCGTCGCCCGCGACGGCGCCCCGGTGGCCATCACCGAGGCGGCCAGGGAGGCGGTCACCACCGCCCGCGGCCACATCGACCGGCTCGCCACGGCCGAACGCCCCACCTACGGCGTCTCGACCGGGTTCGGCGCGCTCGCCGTCCGGCACATCCCGCCGGAGAGCAGGGCCCAGCTGCAGCGGTCGCTGATCCGCTCGCACGCCGCCGGCTCCGGTCCCGAGGTCGAGCGCGAGGTCGTGCGCGCGCTGATGCTGCTGCGGCTGCGCACCCTCTCGACCGGCCACACCGGCGTCCGCCTCTCCACCGTGGACGCGATGGCCGGGATGCTCAACGCCGGCATCACGCCGGTGGTGCACGAGTTCGGCTCGCTGGGCTGCTCCGGCGACCTCGCGCCGTTGTCGGCGAGTGCCCTGGCGCTGATGGGCGAGGGCGTGGTGCGCAACGCCGGGGGTGACCTCGTCCCCGCCGCCGAGGCGCTCGCCGAGGCCGGCATCGAGCCCGTGCGGCTGGCCGAGAAGGAAGGCCTCGCGCTGATCAACGGCACCGACGGCATGCTCGGCATGCTGGCGCTCGCGATCATCGACCTGACCAGGCTGCTGGACGTCGCCGACCTCACCGCCGCGATGAGCGTCGAGGCCCTGCTGGGCACCGACCGCGTCTTCGAACCCGAGCTGCACGCCCTGCGCCCGCACCCCGGCCAGACCGTCTCGGCCGCGCGGATGCTCGCGTTCCTGCGCGACTCCGAGATCGTCGCCTCGCACCGCGGCCCCGACTGCACCCGCGTGCAGGACGCGTACTCGTTGCGCTGCTCCCCGCAGGTCCACGGCGCGGCGCGGGACACAGTCGCCTACGCGGCGACGGTGGCCGACCGCGAGCTGTCGTCGGTGGTCGACAACCCGGTGGTGCTGGCGGACGGCCGGGTCGAGTCCAACGGCAACTTCCACGGCGCCCCCGTCGCCTACGTGCTGGACTTCCTCGCCATCCCGGTCGCGGACGTGGCGTCCATCGCCGAGCGCCGCACCGACCGCATGCTCGACGTCTCGCGCTCGCACGGCCTGCCGCCGTTCCTCGCCGACGACCCCGGTGTCGACTCCGGCCACATGATCGCCCAGTACACCCAGGCCGCGATCGTCTCCGAGCTCAAGCGCCTGGCCGTGCCGGCGTCGGTCGACTCGATCCCGTCCTCGGCGATGCAGGAGGACCACGTGTCGATGGGCTGGTCCGCCGCACGCAAGCTGCGCAAGGCCGTCGACGGCCTCACCACCGTGCTGGCCGTCGAGCTGCTCACCGCCGCGCGGGCGCTCGACCTGCGCGCGCCCCTCAAGCCCGCCCCCGCGACGGCCGCCGCCGTGGCGAAGCTGCGCGAGACGGTCCCCGGCCCCGGCCCGGACCGCCACCTCGCGCCCGAGATCGCCGCCGCCGAAGCCCTCATCCGAAGTGGAGCCCTGTGATGGTTGTTCGCGCTGACCGAGGAACCGAGCTGACCGCCAAGCAGTGGTCGACCGAGGCCGCGCTGCGGATGTTCCACAACAACCTCGACCCGGACGTCGCCGAGCGCCCGGAGGACCTCGTCGTCTACGGCGGCACCGGCAAGGCCGCGCGCGACTGGCCGTCGTTCGAGGCGATCTCCCGCGAGCTCGCGAACCTGGAGGCCGACGAGACGCTGCTCGTGCAGTCCGGGCGTCCGGTCGGCGTCATGCGCACGCACGAGTGGGCGCCGCGCGTGCTGATCGCGAACTCGAACCTCGTGCCGGACTGGGCCAACTGGCCGGAGTTCCGCCGCCTGGAGGCCGAGGGCCTCACGATGTACGGGCAGATGACCGCGGGTTCGTGGATCTACATCGGCACCCAGGGCATCCTCCAGGGCACCTACGAGACGTTCGCCGCGGTCGCGAACAAGCGCTTCAACGGCACGCTCAAGGGCACACTGACCGTGACCGCGGGCCTCGGCGGCATGGGTGGCGCGCAGCCGTTGGCCGTGACGATGAACGAGGGCGTCGCGCTGTGCATCGAGGTCGACCCGCAGCGCGCGCAGCGCCGGGTGGAGACCCGCTACCTCGACGAGGTGGCCGAGGACCTGGACGCGGCGATCGAGCGCGTGCTGGCCGCGAAGGCCGCCGGTGAGGCCGTGTCCGTCGGTGTCGTGGGCAACGCGGCGGAGGTCCTGCCCGAGCTGCTGCGCCGCGAGGTCCCCGTCGACATCGTGACGGACCAGACGTCGGCGCACGACCCGTTGGCGTACCTGCCCGTCGGCGTGGCCCTGGAGGACTGGCAGGACTACGCCACCTCCAAGCCGGAGGAGTTCACCGACCGGGCGCGCGCTTCGATGGCCGCGCACGTCGAGGCGATGGTCGGGTTCCTGGACCGCGGCGCCGAGGTGTTCGACTACGGCAACTCCATCCGCGGTGAGGCCCAGCTCGGCGGCTACGACCGCGCGTTCGCGTTCCCCGGCTTCGTGCCCGCCTACATCCGGCCGCTGTTCTGCGAGGGCAAGGGCCCGTTCCGCTGGGCCGCGCTCTCGGGCGACCCGGAGGACATCGCCAAGACCGACAGGGCGATCCTGGAGCTCTTCCCGGAGAACGAGCAGCTCGCCCGGTGGATCAAGATGGCGGGGGAGCGCGTCGAGTTCCAGGGCCTGCCCGCCCGGATCTGCTGGCTCGGCTACGGCGAGCGGCACCTCGCCGGTCTCAGGTTCAACGAGATGGTGGCCTCCGGCGAGCTGTCCGCGCCGATCGTCATCGGCCGCGACCACCTCGACTGCGGCTCGGTGGCCTCGCCGTACCGCGAGACCGAGGCGATGGCCGACGGCTCGGACGCCATCGCGGACTGGCCGCTGCTGAACGCCCTGGTCAACACGGCGTCCGGAGCCACGTGGGTGTCGATCCACCACGGCGGTGGCGTCGGCATCGGCCGCTCGATCCACGCCGGTCAGGTCACGGTCGCGGACGGCACCGAGCTGGCCGCGCAGAAGATCGAGCGCGTGCTGACCAACGACCCCGGCATGGGCGTGATCCGGCACGTGGACGCGGGGTACGACAAGGCCAGGGCGGTGGCCGCCGCCAAGGGCGTGCCGATCCCGATGGAGGGCTGAGAATTGTCAGACCTCGCTGGGAGAATGGAAATCGGGGGACCCCCTGGAGGGGACCCCCGCGTGAGCTTGCCGGGGGTGGCGTGATGCTCGACCAGATCGCGGACGTCGGCCGGGACTCGAAGCGCGGCGGCTACTCCCGGCACGGGTACGACAAGTCCGAGCTGGAGCTGCGGCACTGGTTCGTCGAGCAGGCCGTCCGGCGCGGCCTGGACGTCGAGACCGACCGGAACGGCAACCTGTGGGCCTGGTGGGGCGCGCCCGGCGACGACGCGCTCGTCACCGGCAGCCACCTGGACTCCGTGCCCGGCGGCGGTGCGTTCGACGGCCCGCTCGGGGTGACCAGCTCGCTGCGGGCCGTGGACCTGCTGCGGGACAGTGGGTTCACGCCGCGCCGGCCGTTCGCCGTCGCGGTCTTCGCCGAGGAGGAGGGCGGCAGGTTCGGCGTGGCCTGCCTCGGCTCCCGGCTGCTGACCGGTGCCATCGCCCCGGAGAAGGCGTTGGGGCTCAAGGACCCGGACGGCACCACCCTGGCCGAGGCGATGAAGGCCGCGGGCTACGACCCGGACCTGGTCGGCAGGGACGAACGCGCGTTGAGCCGCATCGGGCAGTTCGTCGAGCTGCACGTGGAGCAAGGGCGTGGCCTGACGGTGCCGGTGGGCGTGGCGAGCAGCATTCTCGCGCACGGCCGTTGGCGCTTCACGTTCTCCGGTGAGGGCAACCACGCGGGCGCGACGCTGATCGAGGACCGCCGCGACCCGATGCTGCCGGCCTCGCACCTCGTCCTGGCGGCCCGCAGGGCGGCCAGGGACGGTGGGCGGGCCACCGTCGGGAGGCTCGTCCCCAACCCCGGCGGCACCAACGTCATCGCGTCCACTGTGGACGTCTGGCTGGACGCGCGCGACAGCGATGACGCGCGCACCCGCGCGATGGTCGCGGAGATCTCCGAGGCGGCGCGGGAAGCGGCCGCGGAAGAGGGGTGTGTCGTGACCATCACCGAGGAGTCGTACGGCGACACGGTGCACTTCGACGCGGCGCTGCGCGACGACATCGCGGGCGCGCTCGGCGGCGTTCCGGCGTTGCCGACCGGCGCGGGCCACGACGCGGGCATCCTCGCCGCGCACGTGCCGACGGCGATGCTGTTCGTGCGCAACCCCACCGGCGTGAGCCACGCCCCGGAGGAGTTCGCCGAGCAGTCCGACGTCGACGAGGGCGTCCGGGCCCTGGCCGCCACGATCGAACACCTCGGCTCGTGAACTTCTGGTGCGAGCGGGCCTGGCTGCCCGGAGGGCTCGCCGAACGCGTGCTGGTCAGGGCCGAGCACGGCGTGATCACGACGGTGTCCACTGTGGACACCATTCCGCTGGGGGTGCGGCGGCTGCACGGCGTCGTGGTGCCGGGCTTCGCGAACGCCCACTCGCACGCGTTCCACCGGGCGCTGCGCGGCCGCACGCACGACGGCGGCGGCACGTTCTGGACCTGGCGCGAAGGCATGTACGCGCTGGCGGGCAAGCTCAGCCCGCAGTCCTACTACCGGCTGGCCCGCGCGGTCTACGGCGAGATGGCGCTCGCGGGCGTCTCGGCCGTCGGCGAGTTCCACTACCTGCACGACAGGTCGAACGAGTTCGGCTACGCCCTGCGCGACGCCGCGGCCGACGCGGGCATCCGGCTCACCCTGCTCGACACCTGCTACCTCGCGGGTGGCATCGGCCAGCCGGTGAACGAGCTCCAGCGGCGGTTCTCCGACGGCACCGCCGAGGCGTGGGCGTCGAGGGTCGCCGAGCTGGAGCCCGACGACGTGATGAACGTCGGCGCGGCGATCCACTCCGTCCGCGCCGTCCCGCGCGCCGAGCTGGCGGTGGTGGCACAGGCGTTCCCGGACGCTCCGCTGCACGTCCACCTCTCCGAGCAACCCGCGGAGAACGAGGCTTGCCTCGCCGCGTACGGCCTCACGCCGACCGGCCTGCTGCACGAAGCCGGTGCGTTGTCACCGCGCACGACGGCCGTGCACGCGACGCACCTGACGCCGGAGGACATCGCGACCCTGGGCGGTACGGGCACGGGTGCGTGCTTCTGCCCGACCACCGAGGCCGACCTGGCCGACGGCATCGGTCCGGCTCGGGAACTGGCCGACGCCGGCTGCCCGCTGTCGCTGGGCAGCGACCAGCACGCGGTGATCGACCCACTGCTGGAGACCCGCGCGCTGGAGCACGGCGAACGGCTGCGCACCGGTCAACGCGGGCGCTTCGCCCCGGCCGAGCTGCTCGCCGCCGCCACGCGCCACTCCGCGCTGGGCCGGCCGGAGGCGGGGCGCATCGAGCCCGGTGCGCCGTGCGACCTCGTGGCGATCAGCAGCTCGACGCCGCGCACCGCGGGGTCGTCGCCCCGGCAGGTGCTGCTGTCCGCGACGGCGGCCGACGTGGACACCGTGGTGGTGGCCGGCCGGGTGGTCGCCTCCGGCGGCGTGCACGAGACCCTGGGAGACGTCGGCAGGTTGCTGGCGGACGCGATCGAGGAGCTGTGGGCATGAGCGTGCTGGTCACCGGCATCGGCGAGCTGACCACGAACAGCGACGCCACCGGCGACGCGCTGGTGCTCGACGGCGAGCGGATCGCGTGGGTGGGGTCGTCCCGGCGCGCACCCGCCGCCGACGAGCACGTCGACGTCGAAGGCCGCGCGGTGCTGCCCGGCTGGGTCGACAGCCACACCCACCTGGTCTTCGCCGGTGACCGCACCGCCGAGTTCGGTGCGCGCATGGCCGGTCAGCCCTACACCGCGGGCGGCATCGCCGTGACCGTCGACGCGACCCGGCGGGCGACCGACGAAGAGCTGTCGGAGGTCGTGCGCAAGCACGTCGCCGAGGCGCTCCGGCAGGGCACGACGTTCGTCGAGACCAAGACCGGCTACGGCCTCACCGTGGCCGACGAGGTGCGGTCCGCCCGTGTCGCGGCCGAGCACGCCGACGAGGTCACGTTCCTCGGCGCCCACCTCGTCCCGCCCGGTGCCGACGCCGACACCTACGTCGAGCTGGTCCGCGGCGAGATGCTCGACGCCGTGGCGCCCCTCGTGCGCTGGGCCGACGTGTTCTGCGAGGAGGGCGCCTTCGGCCACGACCAGGCGAAGGCGGTGCTGGAGGCGGCCAGGGCCAAGGGCCTGGGCCTGCGCGTCCACGGCAACCAGCTCGGCGAGGGTCCCGGCGTGCGGCTGGCCGTGGAGCTGGGCGCGGCGTCGGTCGACCACTGCACCTACCTGTCCGCGGCGGACGTCGACGCCCTGGCGTCCTCCGGCACCGTCGCCACGCTGCTCCCGGCGTGCGACCTGTCGACCCGCCAGGCACTGCCACCGGCCCGCGCGCTGCTGGACGCCGGCGCGACCGTGGCGCTCGCGAGCAACTGCAACCCGGGCTCGTCCTACACCTCGTCGATGGCGTTCTGCGTGGCCACCGCGGTGCTGCAGATGCGGATGACCGTGCAGGAGGCCGTGTGGGCGGCGACGGCGGGCGGAGCGCGGGCACTGCGCCGCGACGACGTCGGCGCGATCAGGCCTGGCGCACGCGCCGACCTGCACGTGCTGGACGCGCCGTCGATCACCCACCTGGCCTACCGCCCCGGCGTCCCGCTGACCCACGCCGTCTGGCGTGGCGGTGCACGCGTCGTGTGAGGCCGCCGGTTCGTCAACCCTCCTTGTGGGCCTGTCGGCGCAGGGGAGTGCGGCCGTACGGTGCCCGGTGTGGTCGACTTCGCCGAAGCGCTGACGAAAGCCGTCGACGACAGCGGGCTCAGCCTCGAACGCATCCAGCACCACCTGGCCGCCCGCGGCATGCAGGTGAGCCTGTCGACGCTGAGCTACTGGCGCCGCGGCCGCAGCAGGCCGGAGCGGCCGGAGTCGCTCAAGGTCGTGGCCGCGCTGGAGGAGCTCCTCCACCTGGACGGCGGCTTCCTCACCGACCGGCTCGGCGACCGGCGGCCGCGCGGGCGGTGGGTCGGCCAGGCGATGTCGCTGGAGGACATGTGGGACTCGCGGGCCACCGACCTCGGTGAGGTCATCTCGCGGATCGACCGGCTGCAACCGACGGCGTCGACGTACCTCACCGTGAAGGACCGGCAGGTGATCGGGCCGGACCGGCGCGAGGTCGAGATGCACTGCACCGGCGTCGTGCAGGCACTGGAGGACGGCGTCGACAGGTTCCTGGCCATCCAGCTCGCCGACGCCGCGGACCTCGGCGTGGCGACGATCGAGGCGGGCGCGCCGTGCCGGCTCGGGCGGGTGCGCAGCGAGGACGCCACCGGCTTCCTCGTCGCGGAGGTCCTCTTCGACCGGGTGCTCAGGGCGGGGGAGACCGCTCTCGTCGACTACACCGTCCGGATGAGGCCCGGTGCCGACAGCGAGGTCTGCGACCGGCGGTTCCTGCGGCCGGTGGGCGACTACGTGCTCCAGATCGACTTCCACCCGGACGCCGTGCCCGCGCGGTGCTACCGGTTCGCCAGGCCGTCGCTGCACGAGCCGGAGACCGCGTTGAGCGACCTGTGGATCGGGACGACGGCGTCGACGCACATCCACGTGCGGAACTCGAAGCCCGGGATCTACGGAGTGCGGTGGGAGTGGGAGTAGGCCTCGCTCCCACCCCCACCGCAAGCGCCCCCGTCGAGAAGATGCGGTCGGCCGAGCCGCATTCGGCCTGTGCATCAGGGGCGCCAGGATGGCCGTCGCCGCTGCAGGGGTGCGGCGACGGCAGGTTCCGGGCGTTCACCGGCTCGTTCCTCCCGGTGGGGATGAACTCGGGAACACCGGAAAACTAACGCGATCCGTGCACCGGATGACAGGTTCGAAACTTCAGTCGTCAAAACTGTCAAAACTGTGGCGGCACGCGCGGTGCGCCGGAGTCGATCACCGGTCGTAGCATTCGCTCGTGGCCGAGTTCGCGGAGGCGCTGGCACGGGCCGTCGAGGCGAGCGGTCTCAGCCTGGAGCGGATCCAGCACCACCTCGAACAGCGCGGCGTGCAGGTGAGCCTGTCGACGCTGAGCTACTGGCGCCGCGGCCGCAGCCGTCCCGAACGCCCCGAGTCGTTGCAGGCCGTCGCCGCCCTGGAGGAGATCCTGCGACTCGCGCCGGGGGCGTTGACCGGCAGCCTTGGGGGCAGGCGGCCGCGCGGCCGCTGGGTCGAGCGCGCCACCGCGCTGGAGGGCATCTGGGGGGACGCGGCGATCGACCTCGGCCGCGAGATCGCCCGCGTCAACCGGCTGCTGCCGGCCCCGGCGAAGTACCTCAGCGTGCGCGACCAGGCCGTGATCGGCCCTGACCGGCGCGAGGTCGAGATCCGCAGCAGCGCGGTGATCGAAGCGTTCGAGGACGGCGTCGACCGCATGCTCATCGCCAAGACGGCCGACGACACCGACCGCTCTCCCGGCGACATCGTCGCCGAGAAGTCGTGCCGCGTGGGCAGGGTGCGCAGGGACGACGACCACAAGCTGCTCGTCGCCGAGATCATCCTCGACCGGGTGCTGCGCGCGGGCGAGACCGCGCTCGTGGACCTGCGGCTGATCTCCGACCCCGGTGCGGACAGCGCCTCCGCGGACCGCACGTTCCTGCGCACGCTGCGCAACTACGTGCTGGAGGTCGAGTTCCACCCCGGCGCCGTCCCCGTGCGCTGCCACAGCTTCACCCGGCCGGGACCGGACGCGCCGGACGTCGAGACCGGCGAGCTGTGGATCGGCACCACGTGCGCGGCACACCTGGTGGTGCCCGAGGCCCAGGCCGGTCACGTCCACGGCGTCAAGTGGGAGTGGGAGTAGCTGGAGCAGCTCCACGTGGCACGCCGCCGCGCCGCGGGGCAGGGTGGTGGGCATGGAGTACACCCACCTCGGCCGCAGCGGCCTGTCCGTCTCCCGCCTGTGCCTCGGCACGATGAACTTCGGTCCCGAGACGTCCGAGGCCGACAGCCACGCGATCATGGACCGCGCCCACGAGCACGGCCTCAACTTCTTCGACACGGCCAACGTCTACGGCTGGAAGCAGGGCGAGGGCGTCACCGAGAACATCATCGGCCGCTGGTTCGCCCAGGGCGGCAACCGTCGCGAGAGGACGGTCATCGCCACCAAGCTCTACGGCAGCATGGGCGACTGGCCCAACGAGACCAAGCTCTCGGCCCTGAACATCCGCCGCGCCGCCGACGCGTCGTTGAAGCGCCTGCAAACCGACTACATCGACCTGTACCAGATGCACCACGTCGACCGCGAGACGCCGTGGGACGAGATCTGGGAAGCCTTCTCCGTGCTGCGCCAGCAGGGCAAGGTCATCTACTTCGGCTCGTCCAACTTCGCCGGGTGGCACATCGCCCAGGCCCAGGAGGCCGCACGCACCCGCGGGTTCCTCGGGCTGGTGTCCGAGCAGTCGATCTACAACCTGATGACCCGCTGGGTCGAGCTGGAGGTCCTGCCCGCCGCCCGCCACTACGGGCTCGGGGTGATCCCGTGGTCGCCGCTGCACGGCGGCCTGCTGGGCGGTGTGCTGCGCAAGCAGCGGGAGGGAGGCGCCTCCCGCAGTGCCTCCGGGCGTTCCTCGGACGCGCTGGAGAAGCACCGGGACACCATCGATGCCTACGAGAAGCTGTGCGCCGAGATCGGCGAGGACCCCGCCAACGTCGGTCTGGCCTGGTTGCTGCACCAGGACGGGGTCACCGCGCCGATCATCGGGCCGCGCACCGGCGAGCAGCTCGACAACTCGCTGCGCGCCGCCGAGCTGAAGCTGGACGCGGACGTGCTGGCCAAGCTCGACGAGCTGTTCCCGGCTCCGGCGCCGAACGGGTCCAAGCCGGCCCCGGAGGCCTACGCCTGGTAACCCTCCCCCGCCTTCTTCGCGGAACGCGGGGGCCCCGCGTTTCCTTCTGGGAAACGCGGGGCCCCCACGTGCGGTCAAAATGGGCGGGTGGCAGTGGACCGATGGTGGTTGTGGCGGGGTTAGTCTTCGAAATCGTCGTCGTCGCGCGCCAGGTAGGTGGCCAGGCGCTCGATGGGCGTCTCGAAGTCAGGGTTGGCGTCGACGAACGCGCGCAGCTTGTCGGCGAGCCACGCGAACGTGACCTCCTCGTCGCCGCGCCGCTTCTCCAGCTCTTCGATGCCGCGGTCGGTGAAGTACATGGCAGAACTCCTGTGGGCCTGGCGAGAACGAGCCGCCGGACCAGGGGAGGTCCGGCGGCTCGTCCGCGGTCACGCGCCGATCACTCGAAGGCGCGGGTGATGATCTCGCGCTGCTCGACCTCGTGCACCTTGCTCGACCCGGCCGACGGGGCGGCCATCGGGCGGCGGGACACGCGGCGGACGGTGCCGAGGTGCTCCGGGAGGAGCTCCGGCAGGGCCAGGCCGTAGAACGGCCAGGCGCCCTGGTTCGCCGGCTCCTCCTGCACCCAGCGGACGTCCTTCGCGTTCGGGTAGCGCTCCAGCGTCTCGGTCAGCTTGCGGGCCGGGACCGGGTAGAGCTGCTCGACGCGCACGATCGCCACGTCGCCGCCGCCGCGCTTCTCGCGCTCGGCGTGCAGCTCGTAGGAGATCTTGCCGCTGCACAGCAGGACCTTCGTGACCGCGTTCGGGTCCTTGATGGTCGGGTCGTCGATGACCGACTGGAAGCGGTCGTTGATGAACTCGTCCGTCCCGCTGACCGCGGCCTTCAGCCGCAGCATCGACTTCGGCGTGAACACCACGAGCGGGCGGTCGACGCCGTCGAGGGCGTGGCGGCGCAGCAGGTGGAAGTAGTTCGCCGGGGTCGACGGCACCGCGACGGTCATGGAGCCCTCGGCGCACAGCTGCAGCCAGCGCTCGATGCGGCCCGACGTGTGGTCGGGGCCCTGGCCCTCGTGGCCGTGCGGCAGCAGGATCACGACGTCGGAACGCTGACCCCACTTGGCCTCACCGGACGAGATGAACTCGTCGATGATCGGCTGCGCGCCGTTGACGAAGTCGCCGAACTGCGCCTCCCACAGCACCAGCGCCTGCGGGTTCGCGACCGAGTAGCCGTACTCGAAGCCGAGCGCGGCGAACTCCGACAGCACCGAGTCGTAGACCATGAACTTGCCCTGGTCCGGCGACAGGTTCTGCAGCGGCGTGTACTCCTCGCCGGTCTTGCGGTCGATCAGGGTCGCGTGGCGCTGCACGAACGTGCCGCGGCGCGAGTCCTGGCCCGCCAGGCGGATCTTGCGACCCTCCAGCGCGAGCGAGCCGAACGCGAGCAGCTCGGCGAACGCCCAGTCGATGCCGCCCTCGCGCGCCATCTTCGCGCGGCGCTCGAGCACCGGCTTGACGCGGGCGTGCGGGGTGAAGCCCTCGGGCAGGTTCACGTGCGCGTCGGCGATGTGCTCCAGCACCTCGCGCGAGATGCCGGTGGGCAGCTTCGCCGGGATCTGCTGCTCGGCCTCCACCGACGGGCTGACCGTCACCGGGTGCTTCTCGAGCTCGCGGACCTCGTTGAAGACGTGCTCCAGCTGGCTGGAGAAGTCCTGCAGCGCCTTCTCGGCCTCTTCGACCGTGATGTCGCCGCGGCCGATCAGGGCCTCGGTGTAGGTCTTGCGGACCGAGCGCTTCTGGTCGATCACGTCGTACATCGCCGGCTGCGTCATCGAGGGGTCGTCGCCCTCGTTGTGGCCGCGGCGGCGGTAGCAGACCATGTCGATCACGACGTCCTTGTGGAACGCCTGGCGGTAGTCGACGGCCAGCTTCGCGACCCAGTAGCAGGCCTCGGGGTCGTCGCCGTTCACGTGGAAGACCGGCGAACCGATCATCTTCGCGACGTCGGTCGAGTACTTCGAGGACCGCGAGTGCTCCGGCGCGGTGGTGAAGCCGACCTGGTTGTTGACGACGATGTGGACCGTGCCACCGGTGCGGTAGCCGCGCACGAGCGCCAGGTTCAGCGTCTCGGCCACGACGCCCTGACCGGCGAAGGCCGCGTCACCGTGCATGGCGACCGGGAGGACGGGGAACACGTCGCCGCCGCGGTCGATCAGGTCCTGCTTGGCGCGCACGATGCCCTCGAGCACCGGGTCGACGGCCTCGAGGTGCGACGGGTTCGCCGTCAGCGACACCTTGGTCTCACCGTCGCCGAACATCCGGAAGTACTTGCCCTCGGCACCGAGGTGGTACTTCACGTCGCCGGAGCCGTGCGCCTGGCCGGGGTCGAGGTTGCCCTCGAACTCGCGGAAGATCTGCGAGATCGGCTTGCCGACGATGTTCGCGAGCACGTTGAGGCGGCCGCGGTGCGGCATGCCGATGACGACCTCGTCGAGCTCGTGCTCGGCGGCCTTGTCGAGCACCGCGTCGAGCAGCGGGATGACGGTCTCGCCGCCCTCCAGCGAGAAGCGCTTCTGGCCGACGTACTTCGTCTGCAGGAACGTCTCGAACGCCTCAGCGGCGTTCAGCTTGCTGAGGATGTACTTCTGCACGGTGGCCGGCGGCTTCTCGTGCGGGACCTCGACGCGCTCCTGGATCCAGCGGCGCTCCTCCGGCTCCAGGATGTGCATGTACTCGACGCCGACGGTGCGGCAGTACGAGTTGCGCAGCACGCCCAGGATGTCGCGGAGCTTCATCCGCTCCTTGCCGGCGAAGCCGCCGACGGGGAACTCGCGGTCGAGGTCCCACAGCGTCAGGCCGTGGCTGAGCACGTCCAGGTCGGCGTGGCTGCGCTGGCGGTAGTTCAGCGGGTCCGTGTCGGCCATCAGGTGACCGCGGGTGCGGAACGCGTCGATCAGCTCGATGACGCGGGCCGTCTTGTCGACAGCGCCCTCGGGGATGTCGGCGACCCAGCGGATCGGCTCGTAGGGCAGCCGCAGCGACGCGAAGATGTCGTCGTAGAAGCCGTCCTCGCCGAGCAGCAGCTGGTGGATGCGCTTGAGGAACTCGCCCGACTCCGCACCCTGGATGATGCGGTGGTCGTACGTGCTGGTCAGCGTGATGATCTTGCTGACGCCCATGTCGGTGAGCGCCTGCTCGCTGGTGCCCTGGAAGTGCGCGGGGTACTCCATGGCGCCGACGCCGATGATCGCGCCCTGACCGGCCGTGAGGCGCGGAACCGAGTGGTTCGTGCCGATCGTGCCGGGGTTGGTCAGCGAGATCGTGGTGCCGCCGAAGTCCTCGGCGGTCAGCGAGCCGCTGCGGGCCTTGCGGATCAGGTCCTCGTAGGCCTGCCAGAACTGCGTGAACGTCATGTTCTCGCAGCCCTTGACCGACGCGACGACCAGCGTGCGCTGCCCGTCCTTGCCGGGCAGGTCGATCGCCAGGCCGAAGTTCACGTGCTCCGGCGTGACGACGAACGGCTTGCCGTCGACCTCGGCGTAGTGCCGGTTCATGTTCGGGTACGCCTGCAGCGCCCGCACCACCGCGTAGCCGATGACGTGCGTGAAGGAGACCTTCCCGCCGCGCGTCCGCTTCAGGTGGTTGTTGATGACGATGCGGTTGTCGGCCAGCAGCTTCGCGGGCACGGCGCGCACGCTGGTCGCGGTCGGAACGGTGAGCGAGAGCTCCATGTTCTTCGCGATCGCGGCGGCGGCACCGCGCAGCTGCTTCTGCTCCGGCTGCGCGCTCTGCGTGACCGGCTTGGCCTTCGCGGCCTGCTGCGGCGCGGGCTTGCCGGTCGACGGCAGCGAGGCCGACGACTTCGGCTGCGGCTGCGCGGCGGGCTTGGTGGTGGCGGCGGGCGCGGCCTTGCCGGTGTCGGCGGCCGGCGGCGTCACGGTCGCGGTCGTGGTGGCCGTGGAGCCACCCGCGCTGGCCGTGGCGGTACTGCCGTTGCCGCCCGCACGCTTGTAGTCGGCAAAGAAGTCATGCCATGCCGGGTCTACGGATGACGGGTCCGCGAGGAACTGCTCGTACATCTCCTCGACGAGCCACTCGTTCGGCCCGAATTGTGACGCAGGACTGCTGCTGGACACGGCTGGCGCTCGCCTCTATCCATCTCGCTCTTGGTGTTGACTCATGCGGTAGTCAGGCTAGTCCCCCCGGCGCGGGCCTTCACACGCTGGAGGCACCTGGCAAGGAGTGCTCGGTCACAGGATCGATCAGGACGGCCCTCGCGTCACCCGCAGTTGAGCACTTCTTGATGTGCGTCGCGCTACGTCACCCCCTTTAGAGCAATGTCGACCGAGTTGCCGGTCAGGTATACGCACGGAACGCAGTGACCAGTTCACGATAGGTACCACGGGAGTGCCGCACAGATTGATCTTGCTATGTGAGTGATCGTCGGATCGACCTCGTCATGGCGCTCACGAAGTCCGCCCTGATCTCGTCCGTCGTGCGGTCCAGCGAGAGGTACGGGTTCAAATCCTCCAGTTCGACCAAGAGGAGTTCTCCCTCCTGCGTGCGGCAGGCGTCAACCCGTTGGATGCCGTAGGGCAAGTCGTTCCAGGTGATGAACTTCTGCGCGAATTCCAGATCTTCGGCCGTGGCGTCGTAGTGCGTGAGTTCCCAGCGCCGCGCCGGGTCAGGTGCGTGAAGTGCGTACTGGAAGTCGTGATCCACGAAGTAGAACGACACCTCGTACCGAAAATCGATCTTCGGCTGGATCAGTGTGCCCGCTTTGACCTTCAAATCGTCCCTCGTGGTGAACTCCAGGCCGTGCGAGTCCGCACCCGCCTTCGGCTTCACGACGTACTCGGTCGTTTCGCCGAGGCGGTCGAGGTGCGCGGGGTCGTCGATCGTGGGGATGACCGGGTAGCCCCGGTCGGTCAGGTCGATCAGGTACTGCTTGCCGGCCATGTCCGCCTTGCCGGTCAGCGGGTTGTAGACGCGCTGGTTCGTGGCCTCGGCCCTGGCGCGGAAGTCCGCGTGGGCCTGCGGGTGGTCCATCACCGGGCCGCTGTTGCGGACCACGACCGCGTCGAAGCCCGGCATCAGGGCCGCCGCGTCCTCGGGGTGCGCGATGGCCAGGTCGAAGTGGGACCGCAGTCGCGCGGTCAGGTAGATGTCCTCGTCGCAGTAGCGCCGGCCCCTGGCGGGGTAGGTGAGGTGGGAGACGTAGAGGATTCTGGGGCGGCTCGGGGGCATGGGGCTCCTTCGACCTGGCTGGTCCCGGAGTTGGTTTCTACGTCATGCCGCGGGGTGGGGACGAGGGTTCGTGGCGGGGGCCACGAAGTGCGGTGGCCTGGGGGCTACGGGGTGCGGTGGCCGCGTTGGTCGCTTAGGTGCTTGACGCGCGTGGGGACGGCATAGCTGTTCGGCGGCGGTGCGGCGGTGGCGGGTGGGCGCGGCATCGCTGTCTCGTGGCGGTGCGGCGGGTGGGTGTGGCGTCGCGGTTCGTTGCCTTTCGGCTTGCTCGGTTGCTCGGCGCGTGGGCACGGCATCGCCGCTTCCCGACGGTCGCAGGCAGTCGGCCACCTGATCACCGCTGCTCAGCCGCACAGCCCTGTCCTGCCCGCCTGCGGGACCGCGGGCTTCCGGCGGCCGGGAGGCGGTCGTGGCGCTGGAGCGCGGTCGCGGGGTCAGGCGGCCTCCAAGGTGCCGTGGCGCCACAGGCGGGCGTAGGTGCCGTTGGCGGCCAGGAGGTCGGCGTGGGTGCCCTGTTCGACGATGCGGCCGTCGGCCAGGACGACGATCCGGTCCGCCCTCGCCGCTGTGGCCAGGCGGTGGGCCACCACGAAGGTGGTGCGGGCGCCCGCCAGGTGGTCGCTGGCGGCCAGCACCGCCGACTCGGTCGCCGGGTCGAGGGCCGCGGTGGCCTCGTCGAGGAGCAGCAGGTCCGGGTTGACCAGTTCCGCTCTGGCCAGGGCCACGAGCTGGCGCTGGCCCGCGGAGAGGTGGTTGCCGCGTTCGCCCACCGGCTGGCGGAAGCCGTGGGGGAGGGTGGCGACCATCGGGAGGGCACCGACGGCGTCCACGGCCTGCTCGATCTCGGCTTCGGTGGCCGTGGGGCGGCCGTACGCCACGTTGCCGGCCACGTCGCCGCCGAAGAGGTGGGCCTCCTGCGGGACCACGCCCAGGCGTTGGCGGTAGGCGGAGAGGTCGTACTCGCGGACGTCCGTGCCGTCGACGAGGACCTGGCCCTCGGTGGCGTCGTAGAAGCGGGCGATCAGCTTGACCAGGGTGGACTTGCCCGCGCCGGTCTCGCCCACCAGGGCGACGGTCTCGCCGGGGGTCACGTGCAGGCTCACGTCGTCGAGGGCCGGGCGGTCGGCTCCCGCGTAGCTGAAGGTGACGTTGCGGAGCTCCACCTCGCCGCGCAGGCGGGGCGGGACCGGCACCGGGTCGGCAGGGGGCTCGACCGCGGTGGGGGTGCGGAGCAGGTCGGCGATGCGGCGCAGGCCCACCCTGGCCTGCTGGTAGCCGTCGAAGACGCCGGAGAGCTGCTGGATCGGGCTGAAGAACAGGCCCAGGTACAGCAGGAACGCGAGCAGGACGCCCGGTGTCAGGCTGCCTTCGGCCACCCGGTGGGCGCCCACGGCCAGGACGACCGCCTGTGCCACGCCGGAGAGCATCGCCACGAACGGGAAGTAGGTCGCGATGTAGCGCTGGGCGCGCAGGCGGCTGCGGCGGTAGGCGTTGCTGCGGGCGGCGAAGGCCTCCGCGGAGTGGCGTTCGCGGGTGTAGGCCTGGGAGACGCGCAGGCCGGAGACATTCTCCTGGAGGTCGGCGTTGACGGCGCTGACGCGTTCGCGGGCCTCGGCGTACGCGGTGGAGGAGAGGCGCTGGAACACCACGGTCGCGACCACCAGGACCGGCAGCACCGACAGGGCGATCAGGGCCAGGGAGACGTCGGTGAGGACCAGGGCCGCGGTGATGCCGAGGACGGTGATCAGGCTGATCATCGCCGTGACGAGGCCCGTCTGCAGGAACGTCGAGAGGGCGTCGACGTCCGTCGTCATCCTCGTCATGATGCGGCCGGCCATCTCGCGTTCGTAGTAGTCGAGGCCGAGGCGCTGCAGGTGGGCGTAGCTGCGCACGCGCAGCAGGTAGAGCAGGCGCTCGCCCAGGCGGGCTGCGAACACCGTGCTGCCGGCCGTCGTCAGCCAGCCGACCACCACCAGGCCGGCGCCCAGGCCGACGGCCAGCCACAGCGCGGACTCGGCACCGGTCGTCACGCCGCCGTCGACGCCCAGGCGCACCAGCGCGGGCAGGCCCATGCCGACCAGCGCGTCCAGCACGACCAGGGCCGCCACGCCGGCCAGGGCCCAGCGGACCGGGCGCAGCAGGCGGGCGAGGCGGAAACCGGGATCGGGGGCGCGCGGGTCCTCGCCGTGCAGGACCGGGACCTCGGTGGCGGGTGGCAGCGAACGGACCTGCGCCAGCAGCTCCGGGGTCGGTGGGCCACCGGCCAGCGCGGCCGTGCCACCGCCGCCCGCGCCACCGCCTCCCCGGCGGCCGGGGGCCGCCGGAGCCGAGGTCTTGGCCTCCGCGATCAGGCGCTCGTCGAGGTCCTCCCGCGACAGCTCTGGCCACAGCTCGCCGGTCGTCACCGGTGCGGTGGACTCGATCGCCTCGCCCGGCCCCGCCAGCAGGTCGCGGTAGAGGGCGCAGCGCGAGGTCAGCTCCTCGTGGGTGCCCAGATCGACCACCCGGCCCGCGTCCAGCACCGCGATCCGGTCGGCGAGGGACAGCGTGGAACGGCGGTGGGCGACCAGCAACGTCGTGCGGTTCGCGGTGACCGACGCCAGCGTCGCGTGGATCGCGGCCTCGGTCGCGTTGTCGACCGCGGAGGTCGCGTCGTCCAGCACCAGGACGCGGGGGTCGGAGAGCAGGGCACGGGCCAGCGCGACGCGCTGGCGCTGGCCGCCGGAGAGCGTCAGGCCGCGTTCGCCGACCACCGTGTCGTAGCCGAGGGGCAGGGCCTGGATGAAGTCGTGCGCCTCCGCGGCCTTCGCGGCGCGCTCGACCTCTTCCCGCGACGCGCCGGGCCTGCCGTACGCGATGTTCGCGAACACCGTGTCGGAGAACAGGAACGCCTCTTCGAAGACCACGCCCACCGCACCGCGCAGCGACTCCAGCCGCAACGTGCGCACGTCCGCGCCGCCGATCAGGACGGCACCGGCGTGCACGTCGTAGAACCGGGGCAGCAGCAGCGACACCGTCGACTTGCCCGAACCCGCGGTGCCGACCAGCGCCAGCGTCTCGCCCGGCTCCACCGAGATGGAGAAGTCGCGCAGCACCGGCTCGCTGCGGGCGTACCCGAACGTCACCCCCGAGAACGAGATCCCGAGCGGCCCGGCCGGCACCTCGCCCGGACCGTCCGCCACGTCCGGCTGCGAGTCGATCAGCTCGTACACCCGCTCCACACCGGCCCGCGCGAGCTGCGCGGTCACCACCAGGCTCGACAGCAGGCGGGTCGGCCCGACCAGGTTCGCCACGTACGTCGTGAAGGCGAGGAACGTGCCCAGGGTGACCTGGCCGTGCAGCGCGAGCCAGCCGCCCAGCGCCAGCACGCCGACCTGGCCGAGCAGCGGCAGCGCGGTCACGGTCGCCAGCGGCTTCGACGACAGCCGCGCCGCCCGCATCCGTTCCGCGAACAACGACTTCGCGTGCTCCTCCAGCCGCGCGACCTCGCGCGCCTCCTGGCCGAAGCCCTTCACCACGCGGACCCCGGTGACGGTCTCCTCGACGTGCTGCGCGAGGTCGGCGGCCCGCTGCTGCGCGGACCACGTGGCGGGGAAGAGCGTGAGCCGCGTCCGCCCGGCGAGCCAGGCCACCAGCGGCAGCACGACCAGCGCGATCAGCGTCAGCGGCAGCGACAGGTAGAGCATCGCGGCGAGCGCTGCCAGCGCGAACACCACCGTGCCCACGGCCAGCGGCGCCATCATCAGCAACGACTGCACGAGCTGGAGGTCCGTGATCGACCGCGACACGATCTGCCCCGTGCGCAGCTCGTCCTGCTTCGCGCCGTCGAGCCGCTGCACGGCCGAGAACACGCCGAGCCGCAGGTCGTGCTGCACGCCCAGGGCCAGCCGCCCGCCCAGGTACCGCCGCAGGAACGCCGAGCAGAAGGTGAGCAGCTCCAGCACGACCAGCGCCACCATCAGCGGCCACAGCCGGTCGGTGCGGCCGGCCGCCGAGTCGTCGACCGCCGTCTTGAGCAGCAGCGGCCCTGCCGCCTGAAGCCCCACGCCGACGACCGCGGCGGCCACCGACAGCACCACCAGGCGGGGGTGCTGCCAGCACGCTGCGAACAGTCGGCGGATCCAGCCCTTCATCACGCAGACCACAGTACGGATGCGGTCTGACAGAGCCGGGTGATCTCAGTTACCGCAGCTCAGGTGATGTCCTTGGACTGGGTGACCGCCCAGCCGCCCGCGAAGACGACGCCGGACCAGGCGAGGAACACGAGGCCGGACCACCACCAGTCGAGCGCCCCGCCGGCACCGGCGATCGCCCGCAGCACGTCCTCGATCTCCGGCGGCACCACACCCGCCGACGACAGGAAGAGGTCGACCGCGACCGACCCGGTGAGCCCGTTGATCGACCCGTTCGGCAGGAACCCGATGACCGACGGCACCTCCAGGTACGCGAGCACGAGGTGCAGCACGTTCTCGATCACCAGGAAGTACAGCAGCAGGAGCACGACGGTTCCCGCCACGTTCGGGATCAGCGCGCCGACCCCGACGCCGAGCATCGTCATCAGGATCGACGACAGCACGCAGACCAGCGTCAGCATCGCCCAGCCGCCCGCGTCCGGGAGCTGGCCGGAGTCGCTGGTGAACACCACGCCGACAGCGATGAACAGCATGATCACGAGGCCGTAGATCGCTCCCCACAGGACGTAGACCAGCATCTTCGCCAGCATGGCGTGCATGCGCGACGGCGAGGTCAGGAACGTCGTCGTGATCGTCCGCCGGTTGATCTCACCGGAGACCGCCATCGCGCCGAAGACCATCGGGAAGATCGTCGAGATGTTGATCGCCCGCGCGATGCCGAACAGCGAGACCTTCCACTGGTCCGGCGTGACGCCGAGGAAGTCCGACACGTCGTCGACGTCGCTGGTCGAGGCGAAGTCCACGAAGAACTGCCCGAGCAGGCCGGTCGCGAGCCCCCAGCCGAGCGCCAGCACCGCGGTCGGGATGAGCAGGCCCCACCACAGCCCGGTCGTCGTCGTCTTGCGGAGCTCCGCCTGTACGAGGTTGCCCATCAGGCCCAACCACCCTGCTGCTTGAACGGGGCCGGGGCCGGCGCGTACCCGGCGTACTGGCCACTGGTGAGCTGGAAGAACAGCCGCTCCAGGTCGACCTGCTCCTCCTGGATGCCGTAGATCGACACGCCCGCTCGCAACGCGCTGTCCGCGACCTGCTTCGAGTCCACGCCGGACACCGCGAGCCTGCCGTCGGGAAGCTGCTCGATCGCCTGCACGCCTTCGGCCCGCAGGGCGGTCGCGAGGGCGTTGAGGTCCGACGGCTGCACGAGGACGCGCCTCTGCTGCGACTGCCGCAACTGCTCCAGCGGCCCGTAGAACATCGTCTGGCCGCGCGAGATGATCACGACCTGGTCGACGGTCTGCTCGACCTCGGCCAGCAGGTGGCTGGAGATCAGCACCGTGCGCCCCATGCGGGCGTACGACTGCAGGAACGTGCGCAGCCACGCGATGCCCTCGGGGTCGAGGCCGTTCGCCGGCTCGTCCAGCACGAGCACCTGCGGGTCGCCCAGCAGCGCGGTGGCGAGGGCCAGCCGCTGCTTCATGCCGAGCGAGAACCCGCCCACCTTGCGATCGGCGGCCGAGCCCAGGCCGACCAGGCCGAGCACCTGGTCGGCCTGCGCGTCCGGCACGCCGATGGCCGCCGCGTACACGCGCAGGTGGTTGCGGGCGGAGCGGGCGGGGTGGAACCCCTGCGCCTCCAGCACCGCGCCCACCACGCGGCCGGGCTGGCCGAGCTGGTGGAACGGTCGTCCGTTGATCGTCGCCGTGCCACCCGTCGGCTTCACCAGACCCAGCAGCATGCGCAGGGTCGTCGTCTTCCCGGCGCCGTTCGGGCCGAGGAAGCCCGTCACGCTGCCGGGTGACACGGTGAAGCTCAGGTTCTGCACCGCGGTCACCGGACCGAACTGCTTGGTCAGGTTCTGCACCGCGATGAGGCCGCTGCCGTCATGCATGCGGCCCATCCTGCCTGAAAGGTCACTCGGGCAAGGCGTGCTTGGGCCGAGACACGACGGGCGCGCGGTGCACCACCGGCGGGTCGTCGCTCAAGATCGGCAGCTTCGTGGTCGTCCCGGCCGGTGTTCCGCCCGGCGGTTCGACGGCACCCGGTCGGGTGAACGGGTTGCGCAACGGCCGCCGCCGCTCGCGGTGCGGCAGCCCTTCGCCGATGAGGTGCCGGTGAGCCGTGTTCCACACCTGGCACGGCCACCGGCGGCGCCGCAGCCAGCCGGGACAGGCCTTGCAGCGGCCGTCCTCGCCGGGCTGGTGCACCGCCAGCACCAGGCGCCAGCCGTCCGCGAGGCGGTGGATCTCCGCGCGGGCCAGTGACACCAGCGCCTCGGCCTCGCCGTCCTCGGCCGCTTCCTCCAGCAGTGCCAGGCGCCGCAGCACCGCCTCGCGCAGGGTCTCGTCCATCACATCTTCGCCGTGGCCTGGTCGAGCAGGGAGCCCAGCCGGCGGGTCTGGGTGGCGGACATCACAGCCGTCTGGCCCGGTGGCGTGACCAGCAGAACCCGGTCGTCCTCGACCAGAACGGTCATCGACCTGTCCCGGCCGAAGGGGTCGTGGCAGTGGATCCATCCCTGTGGTTCAGCCATGGAATCTCCATTCGAGGGACACCCGACTCCGTCTTCATCGGCTGTCGTCCCTGCTCGCCGCACCGCGCGTCCGGTAATTCACTCGTTTGCCCGACCGCGGCGAGGAGGGCGGTGGTCGGGCCGGGAAACATTTCGGTCCCGTTTGGGCGGGGGTGCTGGGCGCGCCCGTCCGGAGCCCGCTATATTTGGTGACGGCGGCCCCGCTCCCAGTGACCCCCAGGCTGGTTGAGCGCGGCCGCCCTTTACTTTCTCCCTCCCCCCGCACGTGGTCGCGCTCTGCGCGAAATCCTCTTGCGCCCCCATCTCTCGTACGGTGTAAGTTGCTCGTACACCGTAAGGGGGACGAGAGATGACTTCGACGACCGAGGAGGCCGGGGTGCGCCCGCACCCCCAGCGCTGGGCCGTGCTCGGCGTGCTCTGCCTGGCCGTGATGGTCGTGGTGCTGGACAACACCGTGCTGAACGTGGCGATCCCGTCGATCTCCACCGGTCTCGGCGCGAGCACCGCGGACATCCAGTGGATGATCAACGCCTATTCGCTCGCGCTCGCGGGCCTGCTGCTCACGACCGGCTCGCTGAGCGACCGGTTCGGGCGCAAGCGCGCGCTCCTGACGGGCCTGGCCCTGTTCGGCGTGGGGAGCGCCGTGGCCGCCTACGCGACCTCGCCGGAAGCGCTGATCGCGGCCCGCGGCTTCATGGGCGTCGGCGCCGCGGTGCTGATGCCCGGCACGCTGGCCGTGCTCATGCAGCTGTTCGACGAGAAGGAACGCCCGAAGGCCATCGGCATCTGGGCCGCCGTCACGAGCCTCGGCTTCGCCTCGGGGCCGGTGATCGGCGGCGCGCTCATCAAGCACTTCTGGTGGGGCTCGGTGTTCCTGATCAACGTGCCGGTGGCGGTCCTCGCCATCGCCGCCGTCGCGGTGCTCGTGCCCGAGTCGAAGGACCCGACCGTGCGCAAGCCCGACGTCGTCGGCTCGATCCTGTCGATCATCGGCATGGTGTCGATCGTGTACGCCGTGATCGAGGTGCCGGAGCACGGGTTCGGCTCGCCGGAGTTCGGCGTGCCGGTGGCGCTTGGCCTGGTCACCATGGCCGCGTTCGCGCTGTGGGAGCGGCGCACCGCGGAGCCGATGCTCGACCTCGGGTTCTTCTCCGACCGCCGCTTCACCGGCGCCGTGGCGTCGGGCGTGCTGGCCGCGTTCGGCATGGCGGGCTCGCTCTTCCTGCTGACGCAACACCTCCAGGGCGTGCTCGGCTACAGCCCGTTGGAGGCCGGTGTCCGCGTGGCGCCGATGGCCATCGCCCTGCTCGTCACCAGCAACACCCTGGGCCAGCTCGTGGTGAGGCTGGGGGCCGGCAAGGCGATGCTGCTCGGCATGACGATCGTCGCGGCCGGCGTGGTGCTGCTGCCGGTCGGCACCACCTACCCGCCGACGCTGGCGGGGTTGATCCTCATCGGCGTGGGAGTCGGCGTGGCGCAACCGGTCGCGGTCAACGCGCTGATGGGCGCCATCCCGCCGGAACGCGCGGGAATCGCGTCCGGTCTGTCGAGCACGTTGTCGGAGCTGGGCTCGTCGTTCGGCATCGCCGTGCTGGGCGCGGTGCTGTCCGCGCGGTTCGTGGCCTCCCTGCCGGAAGGCGTGCCCGGGCGGTCGTTGAGCGAGGCGCTGCACAGCGGCGCGGACGTCACCGTCGTGCGGGAGGCGTTCTCCACCGGCATGGGCGTGAGCCTGGTGATCGGTGCCATCGCCGTGTTCCTGGGAGGTGTTGTCGCCAGCGTTCTGCTCAGGCGTGCTTAGGATCGTCGACGTGGACAGCGTGTGGTTCAGCAAGCCCAGGCCCAGCGGTGGCCAGCCACTCGGCCTGAGCCGGGAGGCGATCGTCCGCAAGGCCCTGCAGGTGCTGGACGAGCACGGGTTGCAGAAGCTGTCCATGCGCAAGCTCGCCGCCGAGCTCGGCGCGGCCCCGATGTCGCTGTACTGGCACGTGCCGACGAAGGACGCGCTGATGGAGCTGTGCCTCGACGAGGTGTTCGGCGAGCTCGAACCGCCGGACCCCGACGTCGACTGGGAGACCGCGCTGCGCGGGATGATGCACTCGATGCGTCATCTCGCGCTGCGGCACCCGTGGTGGGTGAAGACCATCGGCGAGTACATGAGCATCGGCCCGAACGCGGTGGGCACCGCCGACGCGATGCTCGAACCCATGCGCAACGCCGGGTTCTCGGCGGTCGACGCCTCGCAGTCGGTGTCCACGCTGTCGAGCTTCGTCATCGGGTTCGCGCTCGCCGAGGTGAACTTCGGCGACAGGGGCCGGCTCGACGTCCCGCCGCCCGACGTGGCGAGGTTCGCCGACCTGTACCGCGACAGGTACCCCCGCTACGTCGAGATGATGAACGAGCCGGAGCTGTGGTCGCTGGACCGGCAGTTCGAGTTCGGCCTGGACTGCGTGCTCGACGGCATCAAAGCGCGCGTCAACGTGCTGAAGTAGGCGAAACCCCCGCAGCGTGCGTCGCGTGCGGGGGCCTCATTCATCGGGTTGGCTCTCAGATCACGCTCTCCAGCGGCGTGTGCGCGAGGCCGGTCGCCTCGGCCACCGGGCCGTTGGTGAGCTGCCCTGCGTGGGCGTTGAGGCCCAGGGCCAGCGAACGGTCGTCCTTCAGCGCCTTCTCCCAGCCCTTCCCGGCCAGCGCGACGGCGTACGGCAGCGTCACGTTGGTCAGCGCGTAGGTCGAGGTGCGCGGGACGGCGCCCGGCATGTTCGCCACGCAGTAGAAGACCGAGTCGTGGACCTCGTAGGTCGGCTCGGCGTGCGTGGTGGCGCGGGAGTCCTCGAAGCAGCCGCCCTGGTCGATCGCGATGTCGACGAGCACCGAGCCCGGCTTCATCTGCGCCACCAGCGCGTTCGACACGAGCTTCGGCGCGGCGGCGCCCGGCACCAGCACGGCGCCGATGACCAGGTCGGCCTCGCGGACGGCCTGCTCGATCGCGAAGGAGGTGGAGGCGAGCGTGCGCAGGCGGCCCTGGAACTGGCCGTCGATCTGGCGGAGGCGGTCGACGTTGGTGTCGAGGATCTGCACGTCGGCACCCATGCCGACGGCGATGGTCGCGGCGTTGAGCCCCGCCACGCCGCCGCCGATCACGACCACGCGGGCCGGGGCGACACCGGGGACGCCACCGGGCAGCACGCCGCGGCCACCGGAGGGCTTCATCAGGGCGAACGCGCCCACCTGCGGGGCCAGCCGGCCCGCGACCTCGGACATCGGGGCGAGCAGCGGCAGCGCGCGGTTCGGAAGCTGCACGGTCTCGTAGGCGATCGCCGTCGTGCCGGACGCGAGCAGGGCCTCGGTCAACGGCTTGTCGGCGGCGAGGTGCAGGTAGGTGAAGAGGGTCTGGCCGGCGCGGAGGCGGGGGTACTCCTCCGCGATCGGCTCCTTGACCTTGAGGACCAGGTCGCCCTCCGCCCAGACGTCGTCGGCGGTCGCGAGGACCTTGGCACCCGCGGCGAGGTACTCCTCGTCGGTGATCGCGGAGCCCAGACCGGCGCCCTGCTCGACGTACACGTCGTGACCGCGGCTGGTCAGCTCGTGAGCACCCGCCGGCGTGAGGGCGACGCGGTACTCGTGGTTCTTGATCTCGCGAGGAACTGCGATCCGCACGATGACTCCTCCGTTCGGCTGGCTCTCATCTCACAATGTGGAGCAGGGGGAAGGTCATGTCACTGTGCAGGTGGCACTATCGAATACCCCGCTGGTTGTTCACTTGAAACAGAGCGACCTGCGCCACGCCCGCGTGCCGCTCGACCGTCCCGCGTTGACACCCGGCGGTGACCGCACATAGCGTTCGGCCCGAGAACTGAAGACCGGCCGCGGTGCCCGTGGGGCACCAGAACCCGAGTGGGAGAGACCTCGACGTGCCAGTCGGGGCGCCGAAGGGGCAAGCTCCCGCACACTCTCAGGCAGCAAGACCACCCGGGGTAGGCAACTCTGCACGGCGGAGGGGGCGCATTTCGTCCTGATCCGTCACAGCCAGAGGAGTCGCCGTGGAGTTCCCCGACAACCTGCTCTACACCGTCGAGCACGAGTGGGTCGACTGGACGCCGGGCACCCAGGACCCGTTGACCTGCGGCATCACCTCCTACGCCGCGGACGCGCTCGGCGACATCGTCTACGTCCAGCTTCCCGAGGTCGGCGCGCAGGTCGTCACCAACTCCGTCTGCGGCGAGCTGGAGTCCACCAAGTCCGTCAGCGACCTGTTCTCGCCCGTCACCGGTGAGGTGATCGAGGTCAACAGCGCTGTCGTCGACGACCCGGCGATCGTCAACAACGACCCGTACGGCGCCGGCTGGCTGTTCAAGGTCCGCGTCGAGTCGGCGGAGAACCTGCTCACCGCGGCCAAGTACGCGGAACTCACCCAGAGTGGCTGAATGCGGCTCCAAGTGACTGAAACCGGCCGGACCGACCGCTCCACCACCACGAAGGACTGATCAGTGGCGATCAGCGTTTTCGACCTGTTCTCCGTCGGCATCGGACCGTCCAGCTCCCACACGGTCGGCCCGATGCGCGCGGCGGCGATGTTCGTCGAGAAGCTCGGTGCGCGCGCCCGCGAAGTGGACCGCGTGCACGTCGAGCTGTTCGGCTCGCTCGGCGCGACCGGGCACGGCCACGGCAGCCCGAAAGCCGTGTTCCTCGGGCTCGAGGGCAACCTCCCCGAGGAGGTCGACCCCGCGGTCGCGGCCACCCGCGTCGAGGAGATCGTCTCCGGCGGACGGCTGCGGCTCGGCGGCGAGCACGAGATCGCCTTCGCGCACGACCGCGACCTCGTCATGCACCGCCGCAAGTCGCTTCCGCTGCACCCCAACGGGATGAGCTTCGAGGCGTTCCGCGCCGGCGAGCCGGTCGAGCGCGCCGTCTACTACTCGATCGGCGGCGGCTTCGTCGTCGACGAGAACGCCACGGGCACCGACCGGATCAAGCCGGACTCGACGCCGTTGCCGCACCCGTTCCTCACCGGTGACGAGCTGCTCGCGCGCTGCCGGGAGACCGGCCTGTCGATCAGCGGGATCATGATGGCCAACGAGCTGTCGTGGCGGTCGGAAACCGAGGTGCGCCAAGGGCTGCTGCACATCTGGCACGTCATGCAGGAGTGCGTCGAACGCGGCTGCACCGAGCACGGCGTCCTGCCCGGCGGCCTGAAGGTGCGCCGGCGCGCCGCCGAGATGCGCAAGCGGCTGGAGAGCGAGCACTTCGCCACCGACCCGTTGCGCGTCATGGACTGGGTGACGCTGTTCGCGTTGGCCGTCAACGAGGAGAACGCGGCGGGCGGCCGGGTCGTCACCGCCCCGACGAACGGCGCCGCCGGCATCGTGCCCGCGGTGCTGCACTACTACACGAGGTTCGTGCCGGGGGCCAACGACGACGGCGTGGTCCGCTTCCTGCTCACCGCGGGCGCGATCGGCGTGCTGTTCAAGGAGAACGCCTCGATCTCCGGCGCCGAGGTCGGCTGCCAGGGCGAGGTCGGCTCGGCGTGCTCCATGGCGGCCGGCGGGCTGGCCGAGGTGCTCGGCGGCACTCCCGAACAGGTCGAGAACGCGGCCGAGATCGCCATGGAGCACAACCTCGGCCTCACCTGCGACCCGATCGGCGGACTGGTGCAGATCCCGTGCATCGAGCGCAACGCCGTCGCGTCGATCAAGGCGATCACCGCGGTGCGGATGGCGTTGCGCGGTGACGGTTCGCACTTCGTGTCGCTGGACAAGGTCATCAAGACCATGCGCGACACCGGCAAGGACATGTCGGTGAAGTACAAGGAGACCGCGCGCGGCGGCCTGGCCGTGAACGTGATCGAGTGCTGAGTCAGCGGGTGTCGTACGCCTGCTGCGCCTCGAGCACCTCCGGCATCCGCGCTTCCAGGTGGTGGATCAGCGCGAGCAGCCGCTCGGCCGTCTCGCGGCCGAGCGGCGTGAGGCTGTAGTCGACGCGAGGCGGGTTCGTGGGCTGCGCCTCGCGGTGCACGAGCCCGTCGCGCTCCAGCGCCTGCAACGTCTGCGACAGCATCTTCTCGCTGATGCCGTCGACCCGGCGGCGCAACTCGTTGAAGCGCAGCGGACCGTCCACGAGCACGCCCATCGTCAGGCCGCCCCACCTGCCGGTGACGTGCTCCAACGTGTGACGTGACGGGCACGCCTTCGCGAACACGTTGTACTCCATATCGGCATCATAGCTGGTCATAACGCTAACTGATAGTAAGTGTGAGGGCTCTCCCGGTCAGGGAGCCCTCACGCCTCAGAACGGCCAGTCCGCGTTCCGGCCCGCCTCGAGCAGCGGGACCATGCGGAACGTCGCGTCCGACAGGCCGCCGAACTCGTGGCGGTTCCCCCCACCGGTCGCGTACGCGGCCATCCCGTAGCCACCGAGGTTGAACCCGTAGATCGGCACGTGCCGCGGCACGGCGTCCGAGACGCTCGTCCCGTGGTGTCCGGAGACCGTCTGCATGTCCGAGATGACGAACACGCGGTCGTGGCGACGGTAGGAGCGCCTCAGGGCCCCGGCGATGTCGGTGCCGTGCCCGACCTCGCCGATCCGCTCGAGGAACCGGTCGGCCTCGCGGACGACCGACGCCCCGCGCGGAACGTCGTGCCGGAACGTGCCGTCCGCGAACCCGACCACGTCGACCTGCTCGCCCTTCGCGCCCAGCGCGACGCCGAACACCGCCGCGGCCTTGGCCGGGGTGACCTTCGACTTCGCCGAGATCGCGCCGTGCGTCATCGACGCCGAGGTGTCGACGAGGACCAGCGAGCGGCCCGGCAGCGCCGGCAGGTTGCCCAGCGACGCCTGCAACGCCTGGTCCAGGGCGTGACCCCAGCGCAGGCTCGGCGCCGCCTCGTAGGCGGACAGGAAGCGGAACGGGAACTGCCGGGAGCGCGCGACCTGGCCGGGGTCGGCCAGGCGTGCCGCGACGGTCGCCGCCACCTCGTCGGACATGCCGGCCTGGTCGAAGTTCCTCAGGCTGCGCAGCAGCGCCATGAAACCCATCGACGGCGCGAGCGCCTCCCACACCTCCTTCGTCAGCGGACCCTGCAACCACCCGGCCACGGCCTCCCACGTCATCCCGGCCCGGCGCAGCACGTCCGCCGCGTCGGGACGGGTGAAGAGCGCGCGCCGCTGCTCGACCGGCCACGCCATCAGCGCACGGCGTGCCGCGATCGTGCGCAGCTCGTCCGGAACCGCCACGTCGGCACAGCGGCGGCGGTCGAGGACGTGCTGGAACAGCGCGCCCTGCCAGGGAGCGGCGGGCGAGGGGTGGGCGAGGTTCAGCACGTCGGCCATGCGGAAACCACGGGCGTCGCTGTCCCACTTGAGGACCGCGCGCTCGTCGTACAGGCGTCGCACCGCGTCCGCGATGCCGCGCTTGATCGGCTTCGGCACCCGCCGGCCGTTGCGGGAGGTCCAGTAGGCGAGCAGCTCGCCCGGCTCGTCCGCGCGCTGCAGCACGGAGTCCACGACCGCCCGGTTGGTGACGCCCGCGTCCGAGGAGGCGGCGAGCCGAGCCAGGACGAACTCGGCCGCGCCGACCAGCGAGGCCGTGCGCATGTTCGCCTCGCCGCGCAGCCACTTCAGCAGGCGCGCGGTCCACTCGGGATCCGCGAGCGCGGCCTGGTGGACGAGGTCGGCGAAGCGCGTGTCGCGCCGAGCACCGGACTCGTAGAAGGTGTCCTCGCCGCCCATGTTCGACACGGCGAGCAGGAACAGCTCGGACTTCGTGTCACGGGCGTAGCCGTCGCCGCCCTCGTACGTGCGGCCGGACGGCGCCCGCGCCGTGGCGACCGGGCTGGTGCCCGCCGGGCGTGCGCGGAAGACGTTGAACTTCGCCATCGGCTCTTTCCCCCTCGAAGCAAGAAGAAGGGGAGCTCACGGACTCCACGCGTGTCCGAGATCGAGGTCGCGGAAGGTACGTTGCTGCTCTGCCGGTTGAGCTACAGCCGGTTTCCGGCTGGCGGGACTCGAACCCGCAACCCGCCCATTTGCAGTGGAAGTAACCCTCTGCTTCGCACCGGACACGTGTGGAGTTGTGCGCTCCCGAGATCGGTGTCGCAGAAGGTGAATGCCCCGAAGGGCATTTCCGGGAAAGGGAAGTAGCCCTCTGCTTCGCACCGGGTGCTGTTTCCCGCACAACCACCCCGCGCCAGCGAATTGATTTCGGCGGAGGTGGAGTTGTGCGGACGCCCGAGGTCAGGTCGCGGAAGGTGACTGCTCACCGGGGTGAGCGAGACCGGCCGGGGCCGGCCTCAGGAGTCGAACCTGAGTGATCGCCAGAAGTAACCCTCCGCTGCGCACCGGGCGCACATTCATACAACCACGTCGCGCCAGCGATTTTTCCTACGGCGCCGTCTTCACGAGCCGGCGCAGGAGGTAGAACAGGCCCACGGTCAGCAGGAAACCGACCGCGCTGATCATCACGATCTGCTCGACCGTGTCGGCCTGCGACCCCGCGAACACGTAGGCGGCGCAGATCGGGACGGTTCCGGCGAGGGTGAAGAGCATGAAGGTGCGGAACGACACCCGCGACACGCCCGCGGACACCGAGACCGTTTCCGCCATCATCGGGATTCCGCGCGCCACCCCGAAGAACCACGGCCCGAACTGACGGCCCCACCGGCGCATCTCGGTCAGCTCCTCGATGGTGACGACCCTGCGCACCAGCACCGGTCCCGCGTACCTGCCCAGGGCGTACCCCGCGGCGGAGGAGCCCAGTGAGCCGACGACCGCGAGCGCCAGCCCGAGGGGCAGGCCGAGCGCCGTTCCCGCGAGCACGATCAGCGGCGTCGACGGCACGGGCAGCAGCACGTCCACGACGAGCAGGCCGAGGATCACCGCCGCGGCCAGCAGCGGGTCGATGCCGCGCACCCACGTCACGACCCCGTCGAAGTCGATGAGGTCGAGCGCCTCGAACACGATCCAGCTCAGCAGCACGAAGCCGAGCACGACGGCCGGGATCCACTTCCACCGGACGCCTGTCTCATAACTCATCGGGTGATGGTCGCCCACCGCGATCCGCCGGACAATCCGCCGGCCGGTACGACACGCCGGTCGCGTCCGGTTCTAGGAACGCGGCCGGAACACCGCGACGACGACGCGCAGGCCCAGCAGCACGCTGACGATCAGCAGGTTGTAGCCGAACACCTGGTGGAGCCCGACGTCCGGCACCACCCGCGGTCCGCCGGAGGACCCGAGCAGCAGCACCGCCATCACGCCCGCGGTCGCGCCCAGCACCGTCAGCATCACCTGGTGCAGCAGTCCCGTGACGAACGAGCGGTCGCGTTCGTCGGCGAACACCCGCACCGACATCCCGAGGCGGCCCTGCTCCAGCGCGCCGGTGATCCGGTCGACCCGCCGCGGCAGCCGCCGCAGCATCGGCAGCACCGCCTGGAGCTCCTCGGTCATCGTGCGCCGCACGGACTCCGGTGACAGGCGTTCGGAGATCTGCTCGGCCGCGAACGCCCGCGACTCCACGACGATGTTGAAGCCCGGCGAGAGCACGCCCAGGGTGCCCTCCAGCGTCGCGAGGGCCCGGAACACCGCCGCGATCTCGGGCGGGACGCTCAGCCCGAACCGCGACACCAGCGCGAACAGGTCGCCGAACATCTCGACGTCGGGCCGCATGCCCGCGCCCAGGTGCCGTGCCATGAACTGGCCGAGCGCGCGCTCCAGCCGTTGCTCGTCGATGTCCTCCGGCCGCGAGGTCAGCTCCAGCAACGCGTCGGTCAGCCCGGCGGGGTCGCCGCGGTCGATGGCCAGCAGCAGCCGTTGCAGCGCCGACCGCAGGCTCGAGTCGATCCGCCCCACCGAGCCGAAGTCGAGCAGGCCGAGCCGTCCGTCGGACAGCAGCAGCACGTTGCCTGGGTGCGGGTCCGCGTGGAAGACGCCGTCGAGCATCACCTGCCGCAGCACGAACCGCAGCAACGTCCTGGCGAGCCCGTCGTCCGCCGCGGCTGCCCGCACGGGCACGCCGTCGAGCCGGTCCATCACGAGGACGCGCGGAGTCGACAGGTGCACGTGCGGCAGTCCGACCGACGTGTCCGCCACCGCCGCCACGGCCGCGATGTTGCGCGCCTCGACCCGGAAGTCCAGCTCTTCGCGCAACGCCGCCGCGAACCCGGCCGCGAGGTCCCGCACGCCCAGCGCCGAGCCCCACCGCGTGCGCTGCAACGTCTCCGCGAGCCTCGACACGATGTCGAGGTCGCCTTCGGCCACCGCCCGCACGTCCGGCCGTTGCACCTTCACCACGACCTCGGCCCCGGACGCCAGCACGGCCCGGTGCACCTGGGCGATGGAGGCCGCCGCGAGCGGCTCGGGGTCGACCTCCAGGAACGTGCCGGGCCCGAGCTCGGACTCCAGCACCGCGCGGATCTCGTCCCACTTCGCCGGCGGCACCTTGTCCTGCAGCAGGCTGAGCTCGTCGACGAAGTCCTCCGGCAGCAGGTCGGCCCGCGTGGACAGCACCTGGCCGAGCTTCACGAACGTCACGCCCGCGTCCTGCAACGCGAGCCGCAGCGACCGCGCGAGCCCGGTGGACGACCGCTCGCGCCCGCGCAGGTAGGGGCCCAGGCCGTGCCGGAACGCGATCGCGGTGATGCGCGAGTACCGGCGGGTGCGGGCGACGCGGCGGCGCAGCATGCCCCACCACTCCGTCGGCGGCGGGATCGAGCCGGTCGGCACGACCACCTCGGCGAACGCCAGCAGGCCGATGACCACCAGCAGCGACAGCCCGAGCTGGATCGTGGTCAGCGCCGAGGACGGTGTCGCGCTCGTCTCGCCGAAGAGGCCCGACGCGATCGACATCGCCAGCAGGCAGGCCAGCGCGGTGCGGAGCAGGCCGATGCGCAGGCCCAGGATCCGGCGTGCTGCCAACGACATGCCGAGGACCAGCAGCAGGAACGTGATCGGGAAGGCGACCGTGTGGACCAGGAAATCCCCCATGATCCGCAGCCTAGGCAGGCTCTCGGGCGCGAGGGGGCCGGTCGCGGAAGATCGGCGGAACCGCCGGCCCCGGAGCGCATCGGCGGAGGGCGGGGGTGGAACGCCACCGGTGTTCCAGCGCGACGGCGGTGCGCTGGAACACCGGTGGCGCGGCTTCTAGAAGTCGAAGACCTTGCCGGTGAACGCGCGCACGACGCACGGGTTCGAGTACACCTGCTGGAAGTCGATCCGCTTCTTGCGCCACTTGCCGCGCAACGTCGCCTTGGTCGGGTTCAGCTCCATCGTGCACATCGCACCGGTCTCTTCCAGCCTGCGGAAGTCGCCTTCGACGGGGGTGAGCTGGTCGCACGCCTGCTCGGCGTGGGGGTGCAGCCCACCGGAGGGCTCGCAGTTGAGCTGCGTGGTGCGCAGCGGGCCGCTCTCCGGTTGCACCGACAGCACCAGGCCGGATGCGTGCAGGGGCGCTGCCAGGGGTGACGCCGAGGCCGTCGCGGGGACGAGCGGCACGGCCAGCGCGAGGCAGGCAAAAAGAAGTCGGGTCCTTGCCATGCCACCACTCTGGCGCGGCGAGGACCCGGATCTCCAACCAACTCGGCGGTAACACCGGATCGTGTAAACCGCCGGAACCGCGTGCAACTACACGCCCGCGGACTCCGTCCCCGCGAGCGCCGCGGCCACCTGGGCACCGACCGCCGCCATGCCGCCGGCGTTCGGGTGGACCGGGAAGGCCGGGCTGGTCGGGATGATGCCCTCGACCCACTTGTCCCACGGCGCCGCGCACGTGTCGCGGCCGAGGCTGATGTCGTAGGGGTTCACGAAGGTGGCGCCGGCGGCTCGGGCCTGGGCGCCGAGCATGGCGTTGAGCTGCCTCTGGACGTCGTCGAGGTACGGCACGTCGCCCCGGGAGATGGGCACGACCGGCCAGCAGCCACCGGCCGGGGGCAGGATCCGCAGGTAGCCGACCACGACGATCCTGGCGTTGGGGGAGCGCTGCTTGATGCCCCTGAGCACCTCGGCGACCTTGGGCGCGGTCGCGGCGACGCGTTGGGAGAGGGAGTCGCCGTAGTTCGCCCTGCAGGGCGCGCCGCCAGGGTCGAGCACGCTCTTGCCGGCGCAGGTCAGGATGATGTCGGAGAAGCCGATGTCGTTGCCGCCGATGGAGATGGTGACGAGGTCCGTGTCCGCCTCCAAGGCGGAGAACTGGGGCACGGACTGGCCGGGAACGCCGCTCTGCACGCCCGCCATGTCCTTGGTCTGCGCTCCACCGCAGGAGATGTCGGTGAAGTTCGCGATGCCGAGCCTCCTCGCGAGGGCGGACGGGTAGTTCTGGGTGGACTTGAAGCAGCTCAACGGATCGAGCCGTTGCAGGGGGATGAACGGTCCCGACACGAACGAGTCCCCGAGCGAGACGTAGTTGCGATACCTCGGGGCGGCGCCGGCGGGTGGTGCCAGCAGGGTGGCGATCATGGCCGTGAGCAGGGAAACAACAGTCACTCGGCGCGTCATTGCTACCTCGTTACTGAGCAGTAGGAGCGTAGGACGAAGGGTGGCCGGACCATTGCGCACTGTCAATCCCTCCACCAGGCTGGAACGATGACGGGGGTGCGCAAGGCGGCCGCGGCATCGGCGGCGGGCAACGCGATCGAGCTGTACGACTTCCTGCTCTACGGCACGGCTTCTGCGCTCGTGTTCGACAAGATCTTCTTCCCGCAGTTCGACCCGCGCGTGGGGGTGCTGCTCGCGTTCGCGACGTTCGGCGCGGGCTTCCTCGCCCGGCCGCTGGGCGGCGCGGTGATCGGGCACCTCGGCGACCGGGTCGGGCGGCGGGCGATGCTCGTGATCACGTTGTCGGTCACGGGTGTCTCGACGGCGATGATCGGCCTGCTGCCGACGTACGCGCAGGTGGGCATCCTCGCTCCGGTGTCGCTGGTGGTGCTGCGGCTGGTGCAGGGCTTCTTCATGGGCGGCGAGCAGAGCGGTGCGTCGCTGATGGCCGTCGAGCACGCGCCGCCGGGCCGGTGGGGCTGGTACGGCAGCTGGGTGTTCATCGGCTCGCCGGTCGGGCTCGTGCTGGCGAACCTGGCGATGTACCTGTCGTCGCGCGCGTCCGGACCGGACTTCCTGAGCTGGGGCTGGCGGCTGCCGTTCCTGTTCTCGCTCGTGCTGGTCGGGATCGGCCTCTACATCCGGTTGCGCGTGTCGGAGAGCCCGCGGTTCGCGCGGGTGGAGAGGTCGCGGTTGCCGATCGCCGAGGTGCTGCGCACCCGGTGGCGCGTGGTGCTGCTGGGCGCCGGTGTGAACCTGGGCTTCACGGTCTTCATCTACGTGCTGAGCGTGTTCATGATCGGTTACGGCCGCACGGCGTTGCGGATCTCGGCGGACGACCTGCTCGTCGCGACCGTCGTGGGGTCGCTGGCACAGGTGGTCGCGGTGCCGGCGTTCGCCCGGCTGTCGGACCGGGTCGGGCGGTTGCCGGTGATGTTCGGCGGCGCGGTCTTCCAGGCCGCGTTCGCGTTCCCGTTGTTCTGGCTGACGGACTCGGGCTGGTTCACCTTCGCGATGGTGCTCGGGTTCGCGGGCTCGGCGGCGTTGTTCGGCCCGTCGGCCGCGTACTTCGCCGAGCTCTTCGTGACCAGGGTGCGCTACAGCGGGGTGGCGCTGAGCTTCCAGCTCGGCGCGGTGCTGGGTGGCGGGCTCGCCCCGCTCGTCGCGCAGTCGTTGCTGCGCACGGGAACCTGGGCCATCGCGCTCTACCTGATCGCGGGCGCGGTGCTGTCCGGCACCTGCCTGCTGGTGATCGGCTCAGCGCACGAGGCGGAGCCGGCGGGCGGCGAGCCCGATGCTCAGCCGCTGACCCCAGTGCAGCCGTAGCGCGTCGCTCTCGATGCCGTCGCCGAACGCCACCAGGCCGTCGGACTCGACGTCGATGTCGAGGCTCTTGCCGGTGATCTCGCCCTCGGTGTGCGCGATGCCGGTGCCCGGCGAGGACCACGCCTCCCGGACGAACCAGACGAGCCTGCGCTCGGCGGGTTCCGGCAGCCTGGTCGCGCTCGCCCTCTCCCGGTGGGCGGAGCCGCACCAGCCCGTCGCGCCGGTGCCGCTGCCGACGAGGACGCCCGACGACGCCTGGCGTTCGCCGAGCACGCGGTACCGGCTGGTCTGGTGGCTCGGGTGCCCGACGTAGACCTCGTTGAGCGCGAGGAGAACCTGGCCGTCGTCCGAGCGGGCCTCGACCATCGTGCGGTCCTCGGTGTCGTCGGTGCTGTGCAACAGTTCCCGGGCGTCCCGCGGGGCGTGCTTCGCGAGCACGCCCGGCTCGGGGTTGATGCCGATCACGGGCTGGCCGTCGAGGTACTTCGCGACGTTCGCGACCAGCCCGTCCTGCCCGACGATGACGACTACGTCCTCGGGCGCGAACAGGAACCGGGACAGGTCTTCCCTCTCGACCACGCCGCGGCGCCAGTCGAGCGGGATCGCGGCGCTGACGTCTCCCAGCGCTTTCCGGGTCTGCTGGTCACGGTGCACCACCTCGTCCAGGGTTCTGCCGCGGGACTTCAGGAAGAACTCGACCTGGCCGCGGGTGCCATGTCGTGCGAGCAACTCTGTCAGCTCGGTGCGCCTGTGCACCAGCACGATTCGCGGTGCGAGGCTCATCGCGCGAGCCGTTGCAGGATCGGCTGGACGAGGTCCGGCGTGAGCGTGATGCTGCCGATCTCCGGCAGGTTGCCCGCGAGCTCCTTGGCCGCGAGCGCCAGCAGGGTGCTCTGCGGGACCTCCCGGTAGGCGTCGAGGCGCGCCTTCTCGCCGGCCGCCTCCGCCTCGGCGAGCTTGCGGATGCTCTCGGCCTTGGCGTCGTCGGCGACCCGGCTGGCCCTGGCGTGGTCCTCCGCCTTCCGGAGGGCGTTCGCCCCTCGCTGCACGACGAGGAGCTCTTCGCGCTTCGCGAGCTCGATCTGGTTCTGCAGCTCGTTCTCACCGATCGCGCGCTCGCGTTCCACGGCGATCGCGCGGCGCTCGTAGGTGGCCTTGTCGGCTTCCTGCTGCACGCGTTCCCGGACGGTGGTCTGGAGCGCCTTCTCCATGTCGGCGTCGGGGCGGATGGCGACGACCCGGACGTCGGTGATCCGCAGGCCGATGTGGTCCGCGGTGAGGTTCTCCGCCACCTGCTGCTTGACCCGCTCGACGCCGGTGCGGATGGCGGTGTCGAGGTCCAGGGTGGCGAGGACCTCCAGCGCGTGCTGCTGGGTGCTCTCGGTGAGGGTGTTCGCGATCTGGCTCAGCGGGTCCCGGCGCCAGGTGCCCGTGTCGGGGTCGATCGAGAAGTCGATCCTCGAGGTGGCGGTCTCCGGGTCGGTGCAGCGGTAGGTGACCGTCAGCTGGACGGTGACGTCCTGGTAGTCCCCGGTGCGGGCGTGGAAGAGCATCGGCAGTTCCCGGTCGTCGACCGGGACTTCGCTCAGCACCGCCGTTCTGGGGCGGAACCAGAAGCTCAGGCCGGTGCCCTCGTGGACCACCTCACCCTTCCTAATGTGTCTGATGTGGACGGTCGGGGCTCCCCGCAGGTGGCGGAGTCCGGGGTAGGTGCTGATGTCGGCCATGTCGCGGCTCCTCGGTCGGGTCTTCTCGTCGATCTGACGATAACCCTATACTCGCCGGCGTGTACTCGCCAGGTGATTTCCCTCCCTTCGCGGTCACGGTCGACCTCGTGGTGCTGACCGTGCGCTCCGATGCGCTGTGCGCGCTGCTGGTCCGCAGGGGAGAGGCGCCGTTCCGGGGGCGGTGGGCGTTGCCGGGCGGGTTCGTCCGGATCGCCGAGTCCGTGGACGACGCCGCCGCCAGGGAGCTCGCCGAGGAGACCGGGGTGTCCGGGCTGCACCTCGAGCAGCTGGGGACCTACGGGGAACCGCGCCGCGACCCGCGGATGAGGGTGGTGTCCGTCGCCTACCTGGCGCTCGCGCCCGACCTGCCGGTGCCGGTGGCGGGGACCGACGCCGCGGCCGCGTCCTGGGTGCCGGTCTCGGAGGTGTCGTCGCTCGCGTTCGACCACTCGGTGATCCTGGGCGACGGCGTGGAGAGGGCCAGGGCCAAGCTCGAGTACACGCCGCTGGGAACCGCGTTCTGCGGCCGGGAGTTCACGGTGGCGGAGCTGCGGCGGGTCTACGAGATCGTCTGGGGCGTCTCGCTGGACCCGCGGAACTTCCACCGCAAGGTGACCGGGGCGGAGGGCTTCCTGACCGCCACCGGGCAGACGACCGCCCGGGACGGGGGACGGCCGGCCGCGCTGTACCGGCGGGGGGACGCGGCGGTGCTGCACCCGCCGTTGGTGCGGGGCTGAGGCCCGTCCCCCGGCGGCGCGCTCAGAGGCGGACGCTCTCGCCCGTCGCCGCGGACTGCTCGGCCGCCTCGAGCACCTCGAGGCCCGTCACCGCGTCCTGGGGGGACACGGGCGCCGTTCCGGCCGCCACCGCGGCGTAGAAGTCCTGGTAGGCGCCCGGCTCGGTGCGGTGGGGACGGCCGCCCAGCCTGCCCCAGGCCGACTCCGGTTCCTCGCCCCAGCCGGGACCCGCCGGAACCTCGCCGGCCCTGAGCCGCTCCTCCTGGGGGTCCATGCCGTGCTTCACGTAGGCGGCGTCGTGGCCGAGCACGCGGAAGCGCGGGCCCAGGTCGGCGGCCAGTGCGCTCATCCACAGGTGGGAGCGGACGCCGTTGTCGTGGGTCAGGGAGAGGAAGACGTCGTCGTCGGCCTTGGCGCCGGGGCGGACGGTGGCGATCTCGGCGTGGACCGAGCGGGGGCGGCCGAACAGCGCCACCGACTGGTCCACCAGGTGGGTGCCGAGGTCGAAGAGGATGCTGCCCAGGTCCTCCGGCTCGCCGGACTCCTTCCACGACGACTTGACCTCGGGCCGGTAGCGCTCGAAGCGGGACTCGAAGCGGTGGACCGCGCCCAGGGCGCCGGTGGCGAGCAGCTTCCGGACGGTCAGGAAGTCGCCGTCCCAGCGGCGGTTGTGGAACGGGACGAGCAGCAGGCCCCGTGCCGACGCGAGCGAGGCCAGCGCCCTGGCCTGCGCGGCCGAAGCCGCGAAGGGCTTGTCGACCACCACGTTGAGCCCGTGTTCGAGGACCTGGCGGGCGTGGGTCGCGTGGAAGCGGTTCGGGGTGGTGATCACCACGAGGTCGAAGCCGCCGGTCCACACCTCGTCCAGAGAGGACAGCAGGCGGGCGGACGGGTAGCGCTGCGCCACCTCGGCTCGGCGCCGCGGGTTCGCCGTGACCACCGCCGAGAGCTCCAGGCCCTCGGTCGCCGCGATGAACGGTGCGTGGAAGGCGGCCCCACCTAGTCCGTAGCCGACGAGAGCTGTGCGCATGGAGATCAGCCTAAGCGTTCTCACCTGGTGGACGGACTGTCGGCGGGGCCATCCGGACCCCTACGGTCGGTGACCATGAGCACGTTGCTCGTCCGCCGGCGCCACGTGGACTACGTCCGCGTCACGAGCATGGCCTGTCGTCGCCTCCGTTGATCCAGAGCCCACTCAGTCAGCGCACGGAACTGGAGCACAGCCATGTCCTGGTCCTTCGAAACGACTCAGATCCACGCGGGCGCCGCGCCCGACCCGGCCACCGGTGCTCGCGCCACGCCGATCTACCAGACCACCTCCTACGTCTTCCGGGACACGCAGCACGGGGCGGACCTCTTCGCCCTCGCCGAGCCCGGCAACATCTACACCCGCATCAACAACCCCACGCAGGACGTGCTCGAGCAGCGGGTCGCCGCGCTCGAAGGCGGCGTGGCCGCCGTCGCGTTCGCCTCGGGGCAGGCCGCGGAGACGGCCGCGATCCTGAACCTGGCGCGGGCGGGCGACCACCTCGTGTCCAGCGCGTCGCTGTACGGCGGCACCTACAACCTGTTCCACTACACGCTGCCCAAGCTCGGCATCGAAGTGTCCTTCGTGGACGATCCGGACGACCTGGCGGCGTGGCAGGCGGCGGTCCGGCCCAACACCAAGCTGTTCTTCGGCGAGTCGCTCGCCAACCCGCGCAGCCACGTGCTCGACATCGAGGGCGTGGCGCGGGTGGCGCACGAGAACCAGGTGCCCCTGGTCGTCGACAACACGGTGCCCACGCCGTACCTGCTCAAGCCGCTGGAGCACGGCGCGGACATCGTCATCCACTCCGCCACGAAGTACCTCGGCGGGCACGGCACGGCCATCGCCGGCGTGGTCGTGGACGGCGGCAAGTTCGAGTACCCGGCGGAGAAGTTCCCCGACTTCCACGAGCCCGACCCCAGCTACAACGGGCTGCGGTACTGGCCGGTGCTCGGGCACGGGGCGTTCGCGGCGAAGCTGCGGGTGCAGGGGCTGCGGGACACCGGAGCGGCCATCGCGCCGTTGACCAGCTTCCTGGTCATCCAGGGCATCGAGACGTTGTCGCTGCGCGTCGAGCGGCACGTGCAGAACGCCCAGGCGCTCGCCGAGTGGCTGGAGGCGCGCGACGAGGTCGAGAAGGTCCACTACGCGGGCCTCGCGTCGTCGCCCTTCCACGCGAACGCGCGGAAGTACCTGCCCAGGGGCACCGGCGCGGTCGTGAGCTTCGAGCTGCGGGGCGGGGTCGAGGCGGGACGGGCGTTCGTCGACGGCACGACCCTGTTCAGCCAGCTCGTGAACATCGGGGACGTGCGGTCGCTGATCGTGCACCCGGCGTCGACGACGCACAGCCAGCTCACGCCGGAGGAACAGCTCGTCGCGGGTGTCGCGCCCGGTCTGGTGCGGTTGTCGGTCGGCCTGGAAGGGCTGGAGGACCTCAAGGAGGACCTGGAGGCGGGCTTCCGCGCGGCGAAGTCGGAGTTGTAGTGGGCGGCTGGCGGTTCGGTGATCCGGACGGCCGGCGGAAGTGGTTCACCCACGCCGCGCCGTTCGCGGGACTGCCTGGTTTCCAGCTCGCGTACGAGACGTGGGGGACCTTGAACGCCGAGGCCTCCAACGCGGTGCTCGTGCTCCACGCCCTCACCGGTGACAGCCACGTCGCCGGGGGTGTGGAGCCGGGTCACCCGACGCCGGGCTGGTGGGAGGCGCTGATCGGGGCCGGCCGTCCGCTCGACGGGTTCTTCGTGGTGGCGCCGAACGTGCTGGGCGGCTGCCAGGGCAGCACCGGGCCCTGGCAGTACCCGGAGTTCCCCGCCCTCACCATCCGGGACCAGGTCGCGGCCGAGGTCCTGCTCGCCGACCACCTGGGCGTCGGCCGGTGGGCCGCCGTGCTCGGCGGGTCGATGGGCGGGATGCGGGCGGTGGAGTGGGCGGTCGGTCAGCCGGACCGGGTCGAGTCGCTGCTGCTGCTCGCGACCGCGGCCGCGGCGTCGGCCGAGCAGATCGGGCTCGCGTCCGCCCAGGTGCACGCCATCAACGCCGATCCGGTGCGGGGACTGGGCATCGCCCGCCGGATCGCGCACATCAGCTACCGCAGCGAGCGGGAGCTGCAGGCGCGGTTCGGCCGGCGCAGGCAGGAGGACGGGCGCTTCGAGGTCGAGTCCTACCTGGACCACCACGCGGAGAAGCTCGCGCGGCGGTTCGACGCGGCCAGCTACGTGGCGCTGACCGAGGCGATGAACTCGCACGACGTCGGGCGCGGACGCGGCGGCGTCGCGGCGGCCCTGCGGAGGGTCGAGGCGCGCACGATCGTGGCCGGCGTCGACTCCGACCGGTTGTACCCGCTGGTGCAGCAACGCGAACTGGCGGCGGGCATCCCGGGGGCCGACGACCTGCGGGTGATCACCTCGCCGCACGGGCACGACGCGTTCCTGATCGAGAGCGAGCAGGTCGGCGCGCTCGTCACGGAACTGGTTCGCGTGCGGTCAGGTACTCGTTGAGCCGCCCGGCGGCGGCGAGCATCGCGAGGCCCCGCGCGGTGAGGCGCCGCCGCCACTCGGCGAGGGCGGCGCCCAGCGAGTCGGTGCCGCCCGCGGTGCGGATCTGCCGCACCACCAACGCGATGCGCGCCAACGGATAACCGCCGCGCCGCAGGAGGTGCGCGAGTTCGGCGTCCCGCACGTCCTCCGCGCGGAACGTGCGGTGGCCGGCGGCGTCGCGGGAGGGGGTGAGGACGCCCGCCTCCTCCCACGCGCGCAGCGTCGCCGGCGTGACGCCGAGACGACGCGCGAGCTCGCCGATCGTGCGCGGCTCGAGGACCGGTGCGAAGCCGGCCAGGTCCCGCACGGCCCCGCTGACCGAGTCGAGGGTCTCGCGGTCGCGCAGGAGCTGCTCGTGGCCGCGGTCGACGGCCACCAGCACGTCGTCGAGCCGGCCGGAGTGGACCGAGTTCATGATCTGGCCGGCGCGGGCGTGCCCGAAGGCGGGGATCAACGCGATGAACGCCCGCAACGCGGCCGCGTGCACCTCGGTGTAGACGCGGTACCCGGACTCGGTGCGCGCCGCGGGCGGGATGAACCCAGACTGCTCGTAGTTGCGCACGGCCTGGGTCGAGATGCCGTGCTCACGCGCTAGGTCGGCTGGACGCACCGTTGAGACTTTATCCGCATAAAGCAGGTATTCGGCGTAAAAGTCTCAACAGAGCTTTCAATGTTACGGTTGAACCACATGAGCCAGGACATTCACGAGTTCATCAGTCCCTTCACCGAGCTCCTGGGCTTCGGCGAGCCGACGCACCGCGAGCACGCCCACACCTGGGTCCGCAACGAGCTGTTCGAGCAGCTCACCGCCGCCGGCTTCCGCTCGATCGCCCTGGAGACCTGCCGCGTGCGCGGTCTGCTCGTCAACGACTACGTCCGGGGCGGGCCCGGTGACCTCGACGAGGTGATGAAGGAGGGCTTCTCCCACACCTTCGGCGAGAACTGGCCGGCCAACCGCGAGCTGGTCGCGTGGATGCGCGACTACAACGCCGACCGGCCAGAGCACGAGCGCCTCGCGTTCCACGGCTTCGACTTCCAGACCGAGACGACCAGCGCGCCCAGCCCGCGGCCCTACCTCGAACACGCCCGCGACTACCTCGGCGAGGACGTCGACCTGACGACCGACGACGAGAAGTGGAGTCGCGACGAGGCCGTCATGGACCTCACGAAGTCGCCGGGACGGTCGGAGGAAGCGATCAGGCTGCGCGAGATCGGCACGGGGATGCTCAGGCGGCTGCACGAGCGCAGGACCGTCGACGACGCCTGGTACCGCGCGGAGACGCACCTGACGGCAGGGCTCAGCCTGCTCCAGTACCACCGGGAGTGCGCCGAGCCGAACCCGCTGGGCGTGCGCCTCAACCGCCTCTGCCAGATGAGGGACGGCGTGATGGCCCGCAACCTGCTGGAGATCCGGCGCGCGGAGGCGTCGCGCGGGCCGACGTTCGTCTTCGCGCACAACGCCCACCTGCAGCGCACGAGCAGTTCCATGGAGATGGCCGGCGAGCGGATCGAGTGGTTCTCCGCCGGCGCGCTCGTGGCGCCGATCCTCGGCGACCAGTACACGGTCATCGGCGGAACGCTCGGCCGCAACGACACCTTCGGGCTCGGTGAACCGGACAGCGGCACCCTGGAGGGGCAGCTCCAGAGCCGGTTCACCACCTGGGGCCTGACCGCGGACATGCCGGCGGGCGAGACCCGCACCGACACGACGCCGGAGATGGGCTACTTCCCGCTCGACCAGCACCTCATGACCGGGGTGGACGCGCTGTTGCACGTCAGGGTTGGTCGTCCAGTGACGCGGTGATCCACGGCGCGACGGGCAGGTCGCGCGTCTCGCACTCGACCGCCAGCTTGAGGGTCCACCGCAGGGCTTGCAGCACGACCGTCGCGAGCTCCTGCGGTGCCCCGTTGGCCAGGGCGATCTCGATCTGCTCCGCGGCTGCCTCCTGGTCGCCGTGCACCTCGGCCAGCAGCGCGCGGATCGCGGTGCGCACGGGCGGGTCCGCGTCGTCGATCTGGACCTCGTTGCCGTCCTCGTCGAAGACCTGCATCTTCACCGGCGTGGCGCCGCCGGACCCGAGCGCGCCGACCATGCTGCTGGACTCGGCGAAGAGCAGCAGCACCAGCTCGCGGATCTCCTCGTTGCCCTCGGGGGACCCGCTGAGGTAACCGGTCACGAGGTCCACCGCCACAGCGTCCTCACCGGCCCTGGCCGCGGCCAGGGCCTCACCGGCCACGGCCGTCAGCCGTGACCAGCGATCTGGGTCCTGTGGTGGTCTCACTGGTACTGCCTACCGCGCGGTGTCACGCATTCGCAATGCCCCATCTTGATCAGACCGCTACCGGGGTACGTCACTCCGCAGGTCAATGTGGGAATCGGGGAACCCACCTAGCATCGGGTGGTGTTCCGCACGTTGTACCGGACGGTCCTCGCCCCCGACCACACGCGGGTTCTCCCCAGAGCGCTCGGCCGGTGGCGGCTGCCGGCCTTCGCCGCCTTGATCATCTATGCGTTCGTCTGGGCGGTCGTCACGAGCGTCGCGTACGTGCGCCAGAGCGACTCGGACGGCTGGTGGGTCGCCATCTTCCTCGCCACGCTCGGACCGTACGCGCTGCTGATCCGCTCCCCGCTGCTCGCCTGGCGGCTGGCGGTGCCCGGGTTCTACCTCGTCAGCGTCCTGATGGACGGCGAGGGCGCCGCCGCCTCCCAGTACTGGACCGCGCCGCCGCTGTTCGTCGCGGTCGCGGCGTTCTACTCGCGGGGGATCGTCATCGCGGCCACGGTGCTCAGCACCGCGCTGATCGCGCTCTCCGAGCCGCAGGCCGCGGACATGGCGTTCTTCGTGCCCATCATCGCCGCGGTGGTCTACCTCCTCGGCGCGCGCGGCAGAGCGGAGCGCGAGCTGGAGGAAGAGCGCGACGCCAAGGCCGCGCTGGAGGAACGGGCCCGCATCGCGCGCGAGATGCACGACGTGGTGGCGCACCACATGTCGATGGTGGTCGTGAGGTGCGAGACCGCGCCCTACCGCATCAAGGGGCTCAACGAGGAGGCGGAGAGGGAGTTCGCCGAGGTCGGGGACGCGGCGCGGGAGGCCATCACCGACATGCAGCGCCTGCTCGGCGTGCTCAGGACGAACGGCGAGGCGCCGCAGCGCGAGCCGCAGCCCGGCATCAGCCGCATCCCGGAGCTGGCGCGGCCCGGCGACGAGGCCGAGGTCGACGTGGACGACGTGCCGGAGGCGGTCGGCCTCACCGCGTACCGGGTGGTCCAGGAGGCGCTCACGAACGCCACCAGGCACGCGCCCGGCTCCAGGGCGTCGGTCCGCGTGCACAAGAGCGGTGGGCAGCTCGACGTGGTGGTGACCAACACCGCCGGAGGGCCGTCCAGGGGCGGTGGCAGCGGGCAGGGCCTGATAGGCATGCGGGAACGCGTGGCGGTGCACGGCGGCACGCTCACCGTGAAGTCGACCGAGGACGGCGGCTTCCTGGTGCGCGCGAGGATTCCGTTGGGGGACAAGTGATCAGGGTGGTCGTGGTGGACGACCAGGAGATGGTGCGCGAGGGTTTCTCCGCGCTGCTCGACGCGCAGGACGACATCGAGGTGGTGGGCGCGGCGGGCAACGGCGTGCAGGGCGTGGCCTTGGCACGTACGGTCAGACCGGACGTCGTGCTGATGGACATCCGCATGCCCGAGATGGACGGCCTCACCGCCACGAGGTTGCTGCTGGGCGGCGCGGACGACGCGGACGACGTCAAGGTCCTCGTGCTGACCACGTTCGACCTCGACGACTACGTCTACGAGGCGTTGCAGGCCGGCGCGAGCGGGTTCCTGCTCAAGCACGCCCCGGCGCGCGAGCTGCTCAACGCCGTGCGCGTGGTGGCCGCCGGGGAGGCGCTGCTGGCGCCCTCGATCACCAAGCGCCTGATCGAGGACTTCGTGCGGTCCCGCCGCACCGAACGCGTGCGGCCCGCGCGGCTCACCGTCCTCACCGAACGCGAGACCGAGATCCTCGTGCTGGTCGCGCAGGGCATGTCGAACGCGGAGATCGCCGCGCACCTCGTGCTCGCCGAGCAGACGGTCAAGACGCACGTGAGCCGGGTGCTCACCAAGCTCGGTCTCCGCGACCGCGCCCAGGCCGTGATCGCGGCGTACGAGAGCGGGCTCGTGGTACCGGGGTAGCAGCGGCGGAACGGCACGCCAGCGGGACGATCTCGACGGCGTGGTCCTCCTAGCTTCGGTGCATGCGCCGAGCCGTGCTGTTCCTCTTGCTGATCGCCGTCCCCGCGGTCGTGCCGCCGGTCGCCGAGTGGAGGTCCGACGTCGCCCGCAGGGTGGCGGTCGTCGGCGACCTCGCGACCGCCCGCGACGTCGTCATCGTCGTGCCGGGGTCCGACGTGGACGTCGACCGGTTCGACCGCACCATCGGGAAGATGGCGACGAACCTGCACGAGCAGGCACGCCGCGACGACCTCGTGGTGATCGCGTGGCTCGGCTACCGCACGCCGCAGGGGCTCGGGGTGGACGCCACGACCGGGTCGCTCGCCCGTCAGGGTGCGGTCGCGCTCGTGGAGTTCGTGCGGGCACTGCACACCAACGCGCGCATCCACGTCTTCGGGCACAGCTACGGCTCGGTCGTCGTCGCCTTGGCGGCACCCGAGCTGGACGTGGACGACATCGTGTTCACCGGCAGCCCCGGCGTGCGGGTGCGCTCGGTGTCCGAGCTGGGGACGAGCGCGCGGGTGTGGGCGATCCGCGCCGGCGGTGACTGGATGCGGTTCGTGCCCAACGTCCGGCTGGGCGACCTCGGGCACGGCACCGATCCGGCGTCGGAGGGCTTCGGCGCGACCGTGCTGCGGTTCGAGGGCGGCAAGCACGACACCTACTACGAGCCGGGCAGCGAGACGTTGAGCGCGCTAGTGCGGATCGCATCGGGGGAGAAACTGTGAGGAATCCGTTCATAGACGCCGTTCGGGCCATTGCCGTCGTCACCGTCGTGCTCGGCCATTGGCTCGTCACCGCGCTGGTCGACACGCCGACCGGTATGTACATCGACAGCCCGCTCAGGCACTTGGCCGAGCTCACGCCCGTTTCCTGGGTGTTGCAGACGCTCGGCCTGTTCTTCTTCGTGGGCGGCTACGCGGCCGCGCACTCGCGGACCCCGTTCCTCGTCCGGCTGAGGCAGCTCGCCGTGCCGACGCTGCTGGTGCTCGGCGCGTGGGCGGCTGTCCTGTTCGGACTGTCGGTGCGCGGCGTCGACCAGGGGACCGTCTACAACATCGGTTTCCTGGTCACGACACCCCTGTGGTTCTTCGGGGTCTACCTGGTCCTGCTGGCCATGAGACCGGTGGTGCGCAAGTTGGACGAGCACTCGTGGGGTGTGCTCGTGCCGGTCGTGCTGGTGTTCATCGTGCCGTACGCGGTCTGGTGGGCCGCCTGGCAGCTCGGGCACGCCCTGGCCCGCAGGAGGATCCCCGGTCCGCCACTGCTCGTGGCCGGCGTGGTCGGGTACGCGCTGCTGACGTCGTTCGGCGGCTACCCGGTGTCGGCCGTGGGCATCCCCGGCGCGGCGGTGTCCAACCTGAACCCGCCGAACCACGCGACGCTCGCGCTGGCGTTCGCCCAGATCGGCCTGGTGCTCACCATCGCGCCGGCGCTGACCAGGCTCGGCGGGCTGACCGCCGTGACGTGGCTGAACAGGCAGGCGCTCGGGATCTTCCTGGCGCACCAGAGCGCGCTGGTCACCGTGACGCTGGCGGTCAGCGCGTGGGGGCCGCTGCCGGGGCTGCAGCAGCCACCAGAGCATCCGGGCTGGGTGTGGCAGCGGCTGCTGTGGCTGCCGGTGTGCGCGGCAGTGACCTGGGGATGGCTGCGAGCACTGCGAGGCCGATCGCCCCGGCGTGCAGCACCACCACGGCGGGAGCCGGGTCCAGCGCCAGCATCGGCGGAACGCACGCCAGCGCCGTGAGCAGCCACGGCAACCGGGTGTCGCAGCTCCCGGTGCGCGCGGTGTGGACCAGGTACCAGCCGAGCAGGAGGTGGATGACGTTCTGCAGCGGGTCGACCGGCAGCAGCACCAGCACCCCGTCGCCGAGGAACCCGCTCACCACGAACCCGAGCACGCCGAGCGTCCCGAACACCACGCCCGTGCCGGTGGCGAGCCGGGTGCGGTGCGACTCGTGCGACAGGCGCGGGAACCGGACCAGGCGCCGCTCGAACCGGTGGAACAGCAGGATGAGCGGCACGAGCAGGAGCACGAGCCAGATCGGCGCCTGCGTGAGCCCCAGCAGCCCGACCAGCGCGCCGACGCAGGCGAGGTAGGCCAGGTACACCGTCATCGGCGCCCGCCGCGCGAACTGCACGACGTGCCACGACCTGCCCTTGAGCCACGCGGTGACCCGGTCCCGCGCCAGCAGCGCCAGGCACACCTGCGCGAGGCCGAGCACCATCATCGAGCGCGGGTAGCCGCTGAAGAACACCAGGGCGGGCAACGTGATCGCGCCCAGTGCGGCGAGCATCCTGCGGGAGAGCGACGTCAGCGTGCCGTCGGCGTAGAAGAACCCGGCCTGCTGCATCAGCAACGCGCCGACGATCAGGTTCGCGTACCCACCGGTCCGCCACTCCGTCGACGTGCGCGCGACCTCCACGAACAGCGTCACCAGCACCAGGACGAACGGGGTGGTGCGGCGGAAGTGCTCGTGCAGCCACGCGGCGGCGGGCGTCGCGGCCACCGCGACCAGGTAGACCCCGAGGAACCACAGCGGGTGGGTGATCAGCCTGCTGTACGCGTCCACCTCGACGTCGAGCAGGTTCAGCGCGGCGAACAGCACCACCCACAGCAGCACGAACGCGAGCACCGGCCGCAGCAGCCACGACGTCCGGCTGGACACCCAGCAGCCGAACCCGCCCTCGTGGGCCTGCCAGCTCCGCAGGTTCGCGTGCCCGCCCGCGAAGAAGAACAGCGGCACCGCCTGCAACGCCCACAGCCACGGCGTGCCGAAGCCCCTCAGGTGCGCCAGCATCGCCACGGTCTCACCGAGCACGAGCAGGGCGAGGCTGAACAGCCGCAGGAACGTCGCGTACCGGTCCTGCTCGGCGTGCGCCAGCGCCGCGGGCAGCGGGCTCGCGGTGCCCGCGAACGAGTCGTCGCGCCGCCGGCCGTGCAGACGTGCCAGCAGCAGGAAGACCACGACCGCACTGCCGAAGGCCCACGCCACCACGGGTTCGTGACCGGGCGGTCCCCACCGCTGCCGCCACGAGTTGAACTTCAGCCCCAGGGCGTAGGCCTCGGCGACCGCGTGGCAGCTCCCCTCGGCGCCGCGCGGGTTCAGCCGGCACTGCGCGTGGAGGTCCTCGGCGAGCCTGTCGTCCAGCGCCTTGCGCGCGTGCTGCCCGAGCGGGTCGCCCTTGCGGTCGGCGTAGCGCAGCAGGTCGTAGCCCAGGTCGTGCGCGCGGCACGCGGTGCCGAAGTCCCACTCGGTGTCACCGGCCGGGCCCGAGCAGCCCCCCGAGGCGTCGACCACCCGCAACGTCCCGTCCGGCGCCTTCACCGTCACGGGGTTGCGGCCCGTCTGCCCCGCGAAGTCCGACGGCAGGTTGACGTGCGGGTCGTGGGTCGGGGACGGCGAGACGAACGCCTCGACGGCGTTGGCCGCGGCGATGACGTCACCGCTGGGCGGCACCCCGTTGTCCCCGGTGACCGGGCGGGAGGCGATCACCCCGCAGACGAACACCGCGAGCGTGATCACCGTGAACCGGAACCAGGCGGGAAGCCGGAGGAGGAGTTTGCGCGCGCCCATTGACCGGCAAGGTTACGGAAGGGTCTCGGCTGCCCGCCAATTCACCAGGTCAGTCGCGCGTCGCCCGCCGCCCGGTGGATCGCGGGGTGCGCGGCGAACCCGGTGCCGGGCCGTTCCCGTCCGGAGGGCGGCTCGCGACGGACCCCGGCTCCTGCTGATCGCTTCCGCGCGGACCCGCCCAGGCCGTGGGAGGCGGACCCGCACCGGACCTCGGCTCCTGCCGATCGCGCTAGGACGTCACCACGGCCGGGGTGAGCGAGGCGAGTGCCATGCGCGACAACAGGGACGCCATCTGGTCGCGGTCGAGGTGCGCGCTGTGCGGGGTCGAGTTGATCAACCCGAACACCGCGTGCGCCGCCGCCCGCGCGGTCGGCTCGTCGAAGTCCGGCACCGTGCGCCGGATCGTCTCCACCCACACCTCGACGTACCGCCGCTGCAACGCGCGCACGCGCCGGCGGTCCGGGTCGGTCAGGTTGGCGAGGTTGCGCATCTGCACGGTGATGAGCGCCGGGTCGTCCAGCGCGAAGTCGACGTGCCAGCCGATGAGCTCCCGCAACGCCTCCTCGGCGCTCGTCGCCGCGTCGACGCGGGACTGGCCGCCGTCGAGCAGCCGCTCGGAGATCGACGTCAGCATCTCGCCGAGCATCGCGTCCTTGCTGCGGAAGTGCCGGTAGAGCGCGGGACCCGAGATGCCGACGGCCGCGCCGATGTCGTCGATGCCCACGCCGTGGAAGCCGTGCCGCGCGAAGAGCTCGGCCGCGGCGTTGAGGATCTGGTCCCGACGTGAGGGTTTCTCGGCCACACGGGGAGGTTAGCAGGCGTTTACCTGGCGCCATCCCCGTGGATTTCCGGCACCGCCGGTCACCCCCACGGTGTGGCGCGGGTCGTCCGATGGGTGGAATTTCCGCAGGTACAAGCCCCAAGTGTTGACTATTGACCAATACTTCACACGGCTCTCACGCGTGAGCAACCATTGCCGTGCAAGGCATCATCCCTGCGGCCCCTCCGGGAGTCTTCGATGCGTCCTGGTCACTTCATCGCCTCGGTGGTCACCGCCGCCGCGGCGGTCATCGCGCTCGCCAACCCCGCGAGCGCGGCACCCGTCAACTACGTCGCGCTCGGCGACTCGTACGCCTCCGGCCTCGGCACCGGCTCGTACGACGGCACCAGCGGGAGCTGCAAGCGCGGCCCGCTCGCCTACCCGGCCCTGTGGGCGGCGGCCACGGCGCCCGCGAGCTTCCGGTCGGTCGCCTGCTCCGGCGCGCGCACCGGCGACGTCGTCAACCAGGCGGCGGCCGTCACGACGGCGACCAACCTCGTCACCGTGCAGGTCGGCGGCAACGACGCGGGCTTCACCGACGTCATCACCACGTGCACCTTCGGCTCCGACCAGGACTGCGTCAACCGGGTCAACACGGCCAAGGCCTACGCCGCGAACACGCTGCCCGGGCTGCTCACCAACGTCTACGGCACGATCAGGTCGAAGTCCCCGTCGGCGCGCGTCGTCGTGCTCGGCTACCCGCGCATCTACAAGGTGCCGGGCACCTGCAACGTCGGCCTGAGCGACACCAAGCGGGCCGCGATCAACTCCGGTTCGGACGCGCTGCACGCCACGATCAGCGCGCGGGCCGCCGCCGCCGGGTTCACCTACGTCGACGTGCGCGGGGCGTTCACCGGGCACGAGATCTGCTCGTCCGACTGGTGGCTCAACAGCCTGAGCTGGCCGGTCGAGGAGTCCTACCACCCGAACCGGGCCGGTCACCAGAGCGGTTACCTGCCCGCGCTGCGGAGCGTCGTCGGCTGAGTCGTTCCGGAACTTGGGAGTCCCCGAAATGGGGGGTGACCTGCGTTCGGTCCGCTCTTGAGCGGCACTGGTGGACCGTCAGGTGAGCGGGCGTTAACATAGCGCTGTTAACGCCCGCTAACCTGAGGTCTGGGGAGCATGGACGCACCTGTCCTGCGCAGCGCAGCCGAGCCGTCGGACCGCTACGCCAAGGAGCACGCCGCGCTCGTCGACGAGCTGCGCGGCAAGCTCGCCACCGCCGCGCTCGGCGGTCCCGAGAAAGCACGTCAGCGCCACGTCGACCGCGGCAAGCTGTTGCCGCGCGAACGCGTGGACACGCTGGTCGACCCCGGTTCACCGTTCCTGGAGCTGTCGCCGCTGGCCGCGAACGGCATGTACGGCGACGAGGCGCCGGCCGCGGGCATCATCACCGGCGTCGGGCGGGTCTCCGGCCGCGAGTGCGTGATCGTCGCGAACGACGCCACGGTCAAGGGCGGCACCTACTACCCGATCACGGTCAAGAAGCACCTGCGCGCGCAGGAAGTCGCGCTGCAGAACAACCTCCCGTGCATCTACCTGGTCGACTCCGGCGGCGCCTTCCTGCCGAAGCAGGACGACGTGTTCCCCGACCGCGAGCACTTCGGGCGGATCTTCTACAACCAGGCCACGATGTCCGCGAAGGGCATCCCGCAGGTGGCCGCCGTGCTCGGGTCGTGCACCGCGGGCGGGGCGTACGTGCCGGCGATGAGCGACGAGGCGATCATCGTGCGGAACCAGGGCACGATCTTCCTCGGCGGCCCGCCGCTGGTGAAGGCCGCGACCGGCGAGGTCGTGTCGGCCGAGGACCTCGGCGGCGGCGAGCTGCACTCGCGCACGTCCGGCGTCACCGACCACCTGGCGGAGAACGACGCGCACGCGCTGAAGATGGTCAGGTCGATCATCTCCACGCTCGGGCCGCGGGCGCCGCGGCCGTGGGACGTCGCGCCGGTCGAGGCCCCGGTGGTCAACCCCGACGACCTCTACGGCGTGGTGCCGACGGACTCCCGGACGCCCTACGACGTGCGCGAGGTGATCGCGCGGATCGTCGACGGCTCGAAGTTCCAGGAGTTCAAGGAGGAGTACGGGCAGACGCTCGTCACCGGCTTCGCGCGCATCCACGGCCACCCGGTCGGGATCATCGCGAACAACGGCATCCTGTTCGGCGAGTCCGCCGTGAAGGGCGCGCACTTCATCCAGTTGTGCGACAAGCGTTCCGTGCCGCTGGTCTTCCTGCAGAACATCACCGGCTTCATGGTCGGCCGCGAGTACGAGGCGGGCGGCATCGCCAAGCACGGCGCCAAGATGGTGACGGCGGTGGCGTGCGCGCGCGTCCCGAAGTTCACCGTGATCATCGGCGGCTCGTTCGGCGCCGGCAACTACTCGATGTGCGGCCGGGCGTACTCGCCGCGGTTCCTCTGGATGTGGCCGAACGCCCGCATCTCCGTCATGGGCGGCGAGCAGGCGGCGTCGGTGCTGGCGACGGTCCGGCGCGACCAGCTCGGCGACGAGTGGTCCGCGGAGGACGAGGAGGCGTTCAAGGCGCCGATCCGCCGGCAGTACGAGGACCAGGGCAACCCGTACTACTCGACAGCGCGGCTGTGGGACGACGGCGTGATCGACCCGCGTGACACCCGCATGGTGCTCGGGCTCGCGTTGTCCAGCGCGGCGAACGCCCCCCTCGACGATGTTTCCTACGGCGTCTTCCGGATGTGATCATGTTCGACAGCGTGCTGGTGGCGAACCGCGGGGAGATCGCGGTCAGGGTGATCCGCGCCCTCAAGTCGCTCGGAATCCGTTCCGTCGCCGTCTACTCCGACGCGGACGCCGACGCGTTGCACGTCCGCATGGCCGACGAGGCCGTCCGGATCGGGCCGGCGGCGGCCGGCGAGAGCTACCTCTCGATCGAGAAGATCGTGCGGGCCGCCGTGTCCACCGGGGCCCAGGCGATCCACCCCGGCTACGGCTTCCTCGCCGAGAACACGGCGTTCGCGGCGGCCTGCGCCGAGGCGGGCATCGTGTTCGTCGGACCGCCCGCGTCGGCGATCGAGGCGATGGGCGACAAGATCCGCGCGAAGCTGACCGTGTCGGCGGCGGGCGTGCCGGTGGTACCGGGGCGCACCGAGGAGGGCATGTCCGACGACCAGATCGTCGGCGCGGCGCTGGAGATCGGCTTCCCGGTGCTGCTCAAGCCGTCCGCGGGCGGTGGCGGCAAGGGCATGCGGCTCGTGCACGAGGAGTCCGCGCTGCGCGAGGCGATCGAGTCGGCCCGGCGCGAGGCGCGCGGGTCGTTCGGCGACGACACGCTGCTGGTCGAGCGGTTCGTCACGAACCCGAGGCACATCGAGATCCAGGTGCTGGCCGACGCGCACGGCAACGTGGTCCACCTCGGTGAGCGCGAGTGCAGCCTCCAGCGCAGGCACCAGAAGATCATCGAGGAGGCGCCGTCGCCGTTGCTCACGCCGCGGGTGCGCGAGGCGATGGGCTCCGCCGCCGTCGACGCGGCCCGCTCGGTCGGGTACGTGGGCGCGGGCACCGTCGAGTTCATCGTGGACGGTGCCTCCGGCGACTACTACTTCATGGAGATGAACACCCGGCTGCAGGTCGAGCACCCGGTGACCGAGATGGTCACCGGCGTCGACCTGGTCGAGTGGCAGCTCCGCGTCGCCGCCGGCGAGGTGCTGGACCTCGGCGTGCGGCTCGACGGCCACGCGGTCGAGGCGCGCGTCTACGCCGAGGACCCGGCGCGCGGCTTCCTGCCGACCGGCGGCCGGGTGCTGGCGCTGCGCGAGCCCACGTCGGTCCGCGTCGACTCCGGGCTGTACGAGGGACTTGTCGTCGGCTCGGACTACGACCCGATGCTCGCCAAGGTGATCGCGCACGGCCGCACGCGCGAGGAGGCGCTGCGGCGCCTCGACCACGCGCTCGGCGAGATGGTGCTGCTCGGTGTCACGACGAACATCCCGTTCCTGCGGGCGTTGCTGCGCGACCCGGACGTGCGCTCCGGCGCGTTGGACACCGGCCTGGTCGAGCGGAAGCTGGCCGCGTTGACGTCGGCGGAGATCCCGGACGACGTCTACGTGGCGGCGGGCCTGGAACGCTCCCTGGAGCCGCGCGGCGAGGACCCGTGGGACCAGCTCTCCGGCTGGCGCGTCGGCGAGCACGCGTGGACGACGTGGCGGATCAACGACGTCGACGTGCGCGTGCGGGGCGACGAGGTCGTCGTGGGCGCGGGAGAACCGGTCAAGGCACGCGCGCGGCGAGACGGCGGTGACCTGCTGGTCGGGTCGCGCCGGTACGCGATCGCCCGTGACGGCGACGTGCTGTGGCTCGGCCACGACGGGGCGTCCTGGGCGTTGACCGAGGCCGCGTTCCTGGTGGGGGCGTCCGGCGGCGCCGCTGCCTCGGGTGGTCCGGTCAAGTCGCCGATGCCCGGCACCGTGCTGGTCGTGCGCGCGCAGCAGGGCGCGGAAGTGACCGCCGGTCAAGCGTTGTTCGTGGTCGAGGCCATGAAGATGGAGCACACCGTGACCGCACCGGTCGACGGCGTGCTCGCCGAGGTGAACGTGCAAGCGGGCCAGCAGGTCGCACTCGACCAGGTGCTGGCTCTCGTCGTCTCTCACGAGGAGTGACACCCATGTTGGACTTCAGGCTCCCGAGCGAGTACGAGGACCTGCGCAAGACCGTCGAGGAGTTCGCTCGGGACGAGGTGGCCCCGGTCATCGGCGAGTACTACGAGCGCGGCGAGTTCCCGTACCCGATCGTCGCGAAGATGGGGCAGATGGGCCTGCTCGGCCTGCCGTTCCCCGAGGAGCACGGCGGCATGGGCGGCGACTACTTCGCCCTGTGCCTGGCGCTGGAGGAGCTCGCGCGCGTCGACTCGTCCGTCGCGATCACGGTGGAGGCGGCCACCTCGCTGGGCGCGATGCCGATCTACCGGTTCGGCACCGACGAGCAGAAGGCGCGGTGGCTGCCGTCCCTCACCTCCGGTGCGATGCTCGGCGCCTTCGGCCTCACCGAGCCGGGCTCCGGCTCCGACGCGGGCGCCCTCGCCACCACCGCGCGCCTCGACGGCGACGAGTGGGTCATCAACGGCACCAAGGCCTTCATCACGAACTCCGGCACGGACATCACCGGTCTCGTGACGGTCGCCGCCGTGACGGGCACGCGCCCGGACGGCCGCAAGGAGATCTCGTCGATCATCGTCCCGTCCGGCACCCCGGGCTTCACGGTGTCGAAGAAGTACTCCAAGGTCGGCTGGTGCGCCTCGGACACGCGTGAGCTGTCGTTCGCCGACTGCCGGGTGCCCGCCGCGAACCTGCTCGGCGAGCGCGGCCGCGGCTTCGCCCAGTTCCTGCGCACCCTCGACGAGGGCCGCGTCGCCATCGCCGCGCTGTCGGTCGGCCTCGCCCAGGGCTGCGTCGACGAGTCGGTCCGCTACGCCCACGAGCGGGAGACGTTCGGCGCGAAGATCGGGACCTACCAGGCCATCCAGTTCAAGATCGCCGAGATGGAGGCCCGCGTGCACACCGCGCGCCTTGCCTACTACGAGGCCGCGTCCCGGATGCTGCGCGGCGAGCCGTTCAAGAAGCAGGCGGCCATCGCGAAGCTCGTGTCGTCCGAGGCGGCGATGGACAACGCCCGCGACGCCACGCAGATCTTCGGCGGCTACGGCTTCATGAACGAGTACCCGGTCGGCCGCTTCTACCGCGACGCGAAGATCCTGGAGATCGGCGAGGGCACCTCCGAGGTGCAGAAGATGCTGATCGCCCGCGAACTCGGCCTGTAGCCCGTTCCACCTAATCGTCCGGAAAACACGGGTCCGAATGACCGGGTCCGGCTACCGTCGTTTGCCTTCCGCACGAGTGTGTGAGGGTGCAGATGACAGGTAGCCGGACGGAACCGGTTTTCCCCGGATTGTCAGTTCTCCTGGAGGTCATCAGCAAGCTGTGCGACCGGCCGGGGTTCTTCTACCGGAGCAAGACCGAGGAAGTGGTCGGTGACCAGCCGCTTCCGCTGCTCTACCTGGAGAGCGAAGAGAGCCCGACGGCATTTCTGCGCACTCTGGAGCAGAAGCTCGACGAGGGTCGTCCGGCAATACCGCACGCCTATGTCGACCTGTCCGCGGTGAACGCGGAAGTGGACAAAAGATGGCCACCGGAAGCGCGCGAGACCCCGCCGCTGCTGCCGTTGCTCGACGTGCTGTGCCATCAGCTCGCGGGAGTGCACGTCGGCAGTGAGCGGCTGACCCGGTTCGACCACTACCGGCTCGTCGACTGGCTGACGAGCAAGCGGCTGCCGCGCAAGCCGGGGCGCGACGACCGGGCGAGCGTCATCGAGCTGCTGCGGCAGTGGACGGGCCGCACCTCCGAGAACGGCGAGGCGGTGAACCGGGCCGTCGACGCGTTCATCCCGAACCTCGTGACGCGGCTAGGGCTCGGGCTCGTGGCGTGGGTGGGCAGCAAGGCGGGGTTCCGGTGGCTCGGCAAGCGGGTGCCCGGTCTCGCGCGCGAGTCGAAGTGGTTCATGCGCGGGCAGAACTTCGCGCTGCCCAACCACTCGATCGAGTTCCTCGGGTTCGCCGAGCGGCTCACGCTGGGCAGGCGCGAGTCGGAGAACGAGGAGCAGATCAAGCTCCTGCTCGTGCACGCGTTCCTGGAGGACCTGCGGATCGCGTACCGGCGGCGCCGGCGGTTCCTGCCGCGCCGGGCGGGCTGGCGGCGCACCGCCTACATCCCGGTGCTGCTCGACGGGGTCACCGAGGACAACGGCGGCTGGGAGCTGCTGGAGCTGATCAACGACGTCCGCAACGAGACCGGCGAGCTGGACCCGTTGCTGGTGATCGCGGCCAGCTCGGTGCAGCCGGCGCTCTCGCAGCGGCTCGGGACCACGCCGGTCGCGCCGGACGACACCGAGGAGGCGCTCGCGACGTGGAAGGAGGAGCTGCCGCGCAAACGGCAGATGCTCGCCCCGGACGCCCGCTACCTGATGATCAAACTGCCGTCGGCGAGCCCGGACAAGAAGAAGTGGAAGAACGCCCCCGCCTTCCGGGCGGCGCCGGTGCGCTGGCTCGCGCGGTCGCGGCGGCTGGAGGCGATCATCGCGGCGGCGGCCGCGGTGCTGCTGCTGCCGGGGTTCGTGACGGTGCAGAACCACATCGAGGCGAACTGCTCGATCGTCGGCTCCGCGATCTCGCGGGGCGTGTCGACGCGGCTCATGGACGTCGACGGCCACGTCGAGTGCGTCGGCTACAGCGACAACAGCAGCCAGGTGTTCGGCTCCAACCCCCGGCTGCGGTGGACCCAGCAGGCGGTGTTCGCGCAGAACGAGGAGGCGGAACGGCTGCGCGCCGCGGACACCAGGCGCCCGCTCGTGTCGCTGCTCTACTTCTCCAGCCTCACCCACCCCGACACCAACCCCGACGCCGACCACTCCAGGGCCGAGGAGCTGGAGGGGATGCTGCTCAAGCAACGGCAGCAGAACGACAAGTCGAACTCGGGGCCGCTGCTGCGCATCGTGGTCGCCAACGGCGGCGCGACGATGAAACGCGCGCACGAGGTCCTGACGAACATGCTCACCCCGCTGCTGGAGGAGGACCGGAGCATCATCGGGGTGATCGGGCTCGACCGCAGCGTCGCGCAGACCCAGCGGGTCATCGCCCTGCTCGGCTCGCTCGGCGTGCCCACCATCGGCACCACCCTCACCGAGGCGTCGCTGCCCAGCCTGTCGGCGACGTACTTCCAGCTGATCCCCGGCAACGTCCGGCAGGCCGACCTCGTCCGGCGGTTCGCCCAGCACCTCGGCGTGACCAAGGTGACGATCCACCACCCGAAGCTGGGCCGGGACGACGTGTACCTGGACAACCTGGTCACCGTGCTGGGCCAGGAGCTCGCCAGGTCGAAGGTGCACTACGAGACCGACGAGTACGCCAACGGCCCGCAGGAGGTGCCGTCGCAGTGCGCCGAGGACCACTCCCGCGAGATGGTGTTCTTCGCGGGCCGGGAAGAGCACTTCGGCGAGTTCCTGCGGGCGGTCGGCAAGGACTGCTACGACAAGAACCGCCTGCCGCGCATCCTCGCCGACGACGCGATCATCCGGTTCATCGCGCAGAAGGGCAGCCGGTCGCACGACTCGCTGGCCGGGATGCGCGTGTCGTACGTCAGCATGGCCGGGCTGGTGGCCATCGCGGGCCGGTCCTGCGTGGACGGCAAGCCGGACCAGCAGGTCCGCGGCGGGCTGCCGTTGAACACCTTCTGCGCCGGGTACAGCGTGCTGGCCGGGGAGGTGCAGAGCTCCGCGCTGCCGCCGGAGGACAAGCCGGTCAAGCCGTGGCCGGGCGAGCACCTGGCCGTCGCCTACGACGCGGCCGGGCTCTTCCTCGACGCCGTGCGCAACGCCCAGCTCCGCCTGGAGGGGCACACCCCGCACCGCGGTGCGATCGGCGGGGAGCTGCGCGAGCTCGACTTCTTCGGTGCCACCGGACGCACGAACTTCAAGGCGTCGCGGGTGGGGGAGACGCGCAACTTCACGATCCTGGAGATCGCCGACATCCACGACTTCGGGCAGCAGCCGGTGTGCGTCTACCTCACCGGTGACCTGTACGGACCGGACTCGCCGCGCCGGCCGGACGGGTGTCCGGCCTAGAGCTGCGGGACGGCCCGCTCGATGATCGTGGCGAAGTCGGTGGACCGGGGGAGCGTGCCGAACGCGACGCCCCAGTCACCGCCGAGCCGGGAGCGGAGGAACGCCTCCGCGACGGCGGGGTGGCCGTGCCTGACCAGCAGGGCGCCCTGCAGGACCAGCGCCATCCTCTCGACGACCCGGCGCGCCTGCGACTCGTCCACATCGGACAGCGCGGGGCCGAGGACGGCCACCGCGTCGTCGATGCGCCGGTCGACGCCGGTGACCGTGTCGAGGAACTCGCGCACCGACTCGGGTTCCCTCTGCACCGCGCGCAGGACGTCGAGCGCGGCGACGTTGCCGGAGCCCTCCCAGATCGACATCAGCGGCGACTCGCGCAGGAGCCTGGGCATGCCGCTGTCCTCGATGTAGCCGTTGCCGCCCAGGCACTCCAGCGCCTCGGCCGCGTGCGCCGGACCGCGCTTGCACACCCAGTACTTGGTGACCGCGAGCCCGAGCCGCGATCGGTGCCGCGCGAGCCACATCGCGGTCGTGGTCGCCGCCTCCGACTCGATCGCGAGGTCCGCCAGCACGTTGCGCATGGCGGGCTGGTCGACGAGGCGGGCGCCGAACGCCGTGCGGTGCGCGGCGTGGTGCGCCGCCTGCCTGAGGCCGAGCCGCATGCCCGCCGCGGTGCCGAGGACGCAGTCCAGGCGCGTCGAGTTGACCATCTCGATGATCGTCCGCACGCCGCGGCCCTCGTCACCGACCCGGTGCGCGAACGCCTCGTCGTACTCGATCTCGGCGGAGGCGTTGGACCTGTTGCCGAGCTTGTCCTTCAGCCGCTGCAGGAAGAACCGGTTGCGCGTGCCGTCCGGCAGCACCCGCGGCACCAGGAAGCACGTCAGCCCGCCGGGTGCCTGCGCGAGCGTCAGGAACACGTCCGACATCGGCGCCGAGGTGAACCACTTGTGCCCGGTGAGCACGTACCCGTCGGCCACCGGCCGCGCGACCGTCGTGTTCGTCCGGACGTCCGACCCGCCCTGCTTCTCCGTCATGGACATGCCGGCGATCAGGCCGGACTTCGTCAGGGGTGCCCGGAGCCCGAAGTCGTAGGTCCGCGCGGTGAGCAGGGGTTCGTGGGTGGCGGCCAGCTCCGGCGAGACGCGCAGCGCGGGCACCGCCGCGCAGGTCATGGAGATCGGGCACCCGTGGCCCGCCTCCACCTGGGACCACACGTAGAACTTGGCGGCCCGCTCGAGGTGCTCACCGTCGACATAGGCGTGCAATCCGTGCGAAACGGCCACGTTCATCAGTTCGTGCCAGGCAGGGTGGAACTCGACCTCGTCGATGCGGTTCCCGTACCGGTCGTGCGTGTGCAGGACCGGCGGGTACGCGTTCGCGAGCCGGCCGCGCTCCTGCCACTCGTGGCTGCCCGCGAGCCTGCCCAGCTCGTGCAGTTCGGCGTTGTCGACCCAGGTCAGCAGGGCGGGGTCGTCCGCGACGTCGTGACCGCTCAGCGGCGGGACCTGGTTGGTCACCTCGTGCGTAGCCATGCCCCGCACGTTACTACTGAGTAGTAACTTTGGGCAGGGTGCGGCGAAAGATCGCACGTCCATTCGGGCTTTTGGACGTGCCAACGGCCGTGACGAGGAATAACGTCGTCGGCGTGAGGGACCAAGGGCACAGCACGGCCGTGGCTGCGTTGACCGCGCAGTACGCCGCGATGCGCGAAGGTGCGCCAGTGCGGCTCGCGAAGAAGACGTCGAACCTCTTCCGCTTCCGCCCCGATCAGGCGGGCGGACTCGACGTCGGCAGGTTCGACCAGGTCCTGTCGGTGGACCCGGCCGGACGCACCGCACAGGTGCAGGGCATGACCACGTACGAGAACCTCGTCGCCGCGACACTGCGCCACGGCTTGATGCCGTTGGTGGTGCCGCAGCTCAAGACCATCACGATCGGTGGTGCGGTAGCGGGCCTGGGCATCGAGTCGACGTCCTTCCGCAACGGACTGCCGCACGAGTCCGTGCGGGAGCTGGAGATCCTCACCGGCGACGGCGAGGTCGTGGTGGCCAAACCGGACGACGACCTGTTCCGCGCGTTCCCCAACTCCTACGGGACGCTGGGGTACGCGTTGCGGCTGGAGGTCGAGCTGGAACCGGTGCGCCCGTTCGTGCGGCTGCGGCACGTGCCGTTCGGGTCGTTCGCCGAGTGCGCCGCCGTCATCGAGGAGGTGTGCGAGGACGGCTCGGCGGACTTCGTCGACGGCACCGTGTTCTCCCGCGGCGAGATGTACCTGACGCTGGGCCACTACGCCGACATCGCGCCCTACACGTCCGACTACACCGGCAACGAGATCTACTACCGGTCCATCCAGAAGCGGCGCACGGACCACCTGACGATCCACGACTACCTGTGGCGCTGGGACACCGACTGGTTCTGGTGCTCCCGGGCGTTCGGGGCGCAGCACCCCGTGGTGCGCCGGCTGTGGCCCAAGCGGTACCTGCGCTCGGACGTGTACCGCAAGCTCGTCGCGAAGCACCGGCGGCTGCGGCCCAGGGTCGACGTGGAGCCGGTGATCCAGGACGTGGAGATCCCGGTCTCCGCGCTGCCGGACTTCCTCGACTTCTTCGACCGCGAGATCGGCATCTCGCCGGTGTGGCTGTGCCCGGTCCGCCTGCGCGACACCACGGGCTGGCCGTTGTACCCGATGAACCCGGACGTGCTGTACGTGAACGTCGGGTTCTGGTCGGAGGTCCCGGTGCGGCCGGGAGAACGGATGGGTGACCGCAACCGGCTGATCGAGCGCGAGGTGGCGCGGCTGGGCGGCCACAAGTCGCTGTACTCGGACTCCTACTACGAGGAGGACGAGTTCTGGCGGCACTACAACGGTTCGCACTACCGGTCCGTGAAGTCCCGGTACGACCGGACGAACCGCCTGCCTGATCTGTACGCCAAGTGTGTCAGGGGACGATGAATGCGGTTGGCCTCCATTTTCCAGCGCATCACGGGTGGCAGCGACGTTCGCTTCGAGGCATACGACGGCAGTACCGCCGGTCCGTCCTCGGCTGCCGTCTCGATCAACGTCAAGACGCCGGAAGCCTTGTCCTACCTGGCTTCCGCGCCCGGTGAGCTGGGTCTCGCCCGCGCCTACGTGACCGGTCACCTGGAGATCGTCGGCGACGTCCACGCGGGTCTCGCCCAGCTCTCCGACTTCTCGCTGCGGGAGCTGCCGTGGTCGCAGCGCGTGGAGCTGTTGCGCTTCCTCGGCCGGGTCCGCCTGTCGCACAAGGTGTCCCCGCCGCCGCAGGAGACCCGCCTGCGCGGGTTGCGGCACTCCAAGGCCCGCGACCGGCAGGCCATCGCGCACCACTACGACGTCTCGAACCAGTTCTACGAGTGGATCCTCGGCCCGTCGATGGCCTACACCTGCGCGGTGTACCCGTCGCTCGAGTCCACTCTGGAGGAGGCGCAGTTCGAGAAGCACGACCTGGTGGCCCGCAAGCTGGGGCTGCGCCCCGGCATGCGGCTGCTCGACGTCGGTTGCGGATGGGGCGGCATGGTCATGCACGCCGCGCGCGAGTACGGCGTGCGCGCGATCGGCGTGACGCTGTCGCGCAACCAGGCGGAGTGGGCGCAGAAGGCGATCGTCGAGGCCGGCCTGTCCGACCTCGCCGAGGTGCGCCACCTCGACTACCGCGACGTGCACGAGTCCGGCTTCGACGCGGTGTCGTCGATCGGCCTGACCGAGCACATCGGCAAGGCCAAGCTGCCGGCCTACTTCTCGTCGTTGTACCGCAAGCTGAAGCCGGGCGGCCGGCTGCTGAACCACTGCATCACCCGGCCCGACAACAAGCAGCGGGCGCTGTCCGGGCCCTTCATCGACCGGTACGTGTTCCCGGACGGTGAGCTGGTCGGGCCGGGTCACGTCGTGTCGCAGGTGCACGACGCCGGGTTCGAGGTGCGGCACGAGGAGAACCTCCGCGAGCACTACGCGCTGACCCTGGCGGCGTGGGGCCGGAACCTGGAGGCGCACTGGGACGAGGCCGTGGAGGAGGTCGGGCAGGCCAGGGCACGGGTGTGGCGGCTGTACCTGGCGGCGTCGCGGCTCGGGTTCGAGCGCAACGACATCCAGCTCCACCAGGTCCTCGGGGTGCGGCTGGACGGGACGGCCTCGCACATGCCGTTGCGGCCGGACTGGCTGTCCTGAGATCCGGCTGTCCTGAACCGGGCGGAGCGGGTGGCCGGCACCCGCTCCGCGGTGGTGAGCAGCCCTGGTGGGCGCGGTGCTCCGGCGAAGAGGCGGCTGCGTGCCCACGGCCGGGTGGCGCGCTCAGCCGCTGCCTCAGCTCAGCCGGTCCACGATCTGCTTGGCCTGGTTCGACGGGATCGCGAACCCGATCCCGACGCTCCCGGCCTCACCGCTGCTCGACGCGGGTGAGTAGATCGCCGAGTTGATCCCGATCAGCTCGCCGGCCGCGTTCACCAGCGCGCCGCCGGAGTTGCCGGGGTTGATCGACGCGTCGGTCTGGATCGCCTGGTACGACACCGGCTGCGCGCGCCGCGTCTCGCCGGGCACGGTCACCTTGCGGTCCAGCGCCGAGACGATGCCGGTGGTCACGGTGCCCTGCAGGCCCGAGGGCGAGCCGATGGCCATGACCGCGTCCCCGACCTTCACCGAGGCCGAGTCCGCCCACTTGACCGGGGTCAGGCCGGAGACGCCGGAGGCCTGCAGCACGGCCAGGTCCGAGGCCGGGTCCGTGGCGACGACGGTGGCCGGCACCTGGCGGCCGTCGTTCAGCGTCACGGTGACCTGGCCGCCGGCCGCGGCGACGACGTGGTTGTTGGTGAGGATCCTGCCGTCCGCGGTGAGGACGACGCCGGACCCGAGGCCGTCGCCGACGTTCACCTGGACGACCGAGGACAGCACGGTGGAGGCCACCGCCGACCAGTCCGGAGCGGACGAGCTGGACACCGTCTGCGCCACCACGGACGACCCCGCGGAAGTGCCGTCCGGAGAGGCGACCACGGCGCCGGTGACACCTCCGAACAACCCGGCGACGAGTGCCGCCGCGGTGAGCGCGGGAGCCGTGCGGCGCCAGAACTTCGGCGTCGGCGCGACGGCGGGCTGCGGTTCCACCAGTGTCCCGCTCATCGCGGGGAAGCTCTGCTCGGTCATGGCTCCACGATGGACCGCCATCATGTGAACGAGCTGTGCGGAAAGCCGTGCAAACCCTGATAAGAATCAGGTGAGAAGCAGCGAGGAGACCTCCGCGGCCGCCAGTGGTGGCCCGAAGTGCGGTCCCTGCGCGCCCGTCACGCCCAGCTCGGCCAGCCGCGCGGCCTCGGCCTCGGTGCGCACGTCCTCGGCGTACAGCGGCACCCGCAGAGCCGACGCCCACGTCAGCAACGCCACCGACGCGCTCTCGTCGACGGGGTTGGCGTCCGCGTCCAGGCCGTGCACGACGGCACCGGTGAACTTCACGCCGCTCAACGGCAGCAGGCGCAACCGGTCGACGCCGACGTTGCCGCCGTTCACCTGGTCCAGCACGAGGCCGACACCGCGCTCGGCGAGGATCGTCAGCTCCTCGAGCTGCTCGTCGGTCAGCAACGCCGGCAGGTGCTCGTGCAGCTCGAAGCGCAGCAACGACGCGGGCAGCCCGGTGCGTTCCAGCACGCGCGCCACCTCCGCGACGAGCTCGGGCTCCTGGCACAGGCGCGGCGGCAGGTCGATCGTGAGCGCCGGCATCCGGGGGCCCAGCGCCGCGTACCACTCGCCCGCCTGGCGGCACGCGTCCTCCAGGGCCCAGCGCACCAGCCGCACGACCATGCCGTTGGCGGAGGACTGGTCGAGGAAGGCGCCGGGGCACAGCACCCCGCGCTCGGGGTGCTCCCAGACGATCTTGGCTTCGAGGGCGGTGACCGCCCCGTCGGCCAGCGAGCGCACCGGCAGGTAGTCGACGCGGAACCGGCCCTCCTCCAGCGCGCCGGGGATGGACGCGGCGAGCGCGTACCTCTCCCTGTCGCGCTGGTCGCGTTCCTTGTCGTACAACGCCCACTGCGCCTTGCCGTCGCGCTTGGCCCAGCCGACCGTGACGTCCGCCGCGCGCAGCACCTCGCCCGCGTCGCCGCCGCGCGCCGCCCGCACGACGATGCCGGCGCTGGTCGTCACCCCGACGCCGTTCCCGGCGATCCAGATCGGCTCCTCCAGCCGTGCGGTGAAGTCCTCGACCAGGGCGACGACGCTCCGCACGTCCCGCGGGTCCTTGATCAGGACGCCGAACTCGTCCTCGCCGATGCGCGCCACCCTGCCGACGTCCTCGGTGAAGACCGCCCGCAGGTGCGTCGCGACGTGCATCAGCACCCGGTTGCCGGCGTCGTGCCCGAACGCGTCGTTCACGCCGCGGAACCCGTCGATGTCGACCTGCACGAGCGCGAGCGCGTCCGGGCCCTTGGAGCCGGCCGCGCCCTCGAGCCAGCCGAGGAACTGCGCGCGGTTGGGCAGGCCGGTCTGCATGTCGTTGAGGCTCTGCCGGACGAGCTGCGTCTGCAACGCGCGCATCTCGTTCATGTTCTCGACCATCGTGACGAAGTACGGCGACGAGCCCTCTTCCCCGCGCACCAGCGACATCGCCATGTGCGTCTGGATCGTCTCGCCGTCGCTGCGGATCATCCGCTTCTCTACCCGGACGTCGCCGGAGCCGGACGCGATCAGCCGCTTCGCGAGCTCGCGCAGGCCCGGTCTGTCGTCGGGGTGGACCAGGTCGCGGCCGCTCAGCGCGGGCAGGTCCGCCCTGGTGTAGCCGAGCATCACGAGCAACGCCTCGTTGACGTCGACGAGCTCGCCGGTGAGACCGCTCACGATGATCCCGAACGCCGAGCTCTCGAAGACCGCGCGGAACTTGGCCTCGCTCGCCCTGACCGCGCTCTCGGCCCGCCGCATCGCGGTGATCGCGGCCGTGCGGGTGACCTCCCGCCGGTCCAGCGTGCGCTCGCGGAGCCCCTCCGCGTACCCGGCGGCGAGCGCGCCGAGCTGGGCCGGCGGTGTGTGCTCACCGAGGACGGCGAGCGTCTGCTCCAGCGTGGCCGGGGAGATGAAGTCGTTCCGCACCATCGACCGGCCGACCTGCCGGGCCGCGTCCACGCCGCCGCCGAGGAGCTGCTCCACGTAACCGGCGAGCAGCAGCTCGAGCTTTCCCCGCGCGAAGCCCGCGAGGTGCGTGCCGGAGATCGCCGCCGCCCAGCGCACGGCTTGCTCCCGGTTGTCGACCGTGTTCATTCAGCTCGGATGGCCATTCGTGGGGACCGGTGTGATCTGCTGATCGATCGTCGGACGCCAATCGGCGCGCCTGCGCAACCGCGTCCAGCTTACTGACCTGCTCCGGCCTGTCCAACGAAATCCGGATTCCCGTTCGAGAACCGGCGGATCCACCACGAATTCACTCGTTCGTCCTAATGAATCTCCTTGCTGAAGACGAGCGGACCAATTGTCACCGGGTCTGTCCCCACGTCGAACAACGGCGTGTACCCGGTCGCCAGGTAGAGCCCTCTGGCCTCGGGTTGACGTGGTCCGGTCGTCAGGTGAACTCGCCTGTACCCAAACGTTCTCGCCTCCTTTTCGAGTTCGGCGAGCACGCGCCGCGCCAACCCGCGCCGGCGGTGCCGGGAATGCGTCCAGATTCGTTTCAGCTCAGCGGTTTCCGCGTCATGGCGCATGAACGCGCCACCGGCCACCGCCTCACCGGCTTCGACGAGCAGCAGGAATTGTCCGTGCGGTGGTTCGAAAACGTCCGCGGGCCGTTGCATCTCCTCTGCACCGGAGAGTCCGTAGCGGGACGTGTACTCGTACGTCAGTTCCGCCACCAACGGCGCCGCGGCCGGATCCGGCTGCCGGACCCGGCGCACTTCGAGCGTGGTCGTGCGGCCTTGGCCCGGTCCCTCTTCGCGACCTCCTCGCGCACCAGCGGGATCACGTACCGGCCGAAGTCGATGGCGTCGCCGAGCAGGTCGTACCCGCGTGCCGACAGGATGTCCACGCCGAGGTCGTAGTAGTCCAGCAACGCCTGCGCGACGGTCTCCGCAGTGCCGACCAGCGCGTTGGAGTTGCCTGCGCCACCGGTCGCCTTCGCCGTCGGCGTCCACAGCGCGCGGTCGAACGCTCGCCGCGCTCGGCGACCGCCAGGAGCCGTTGCGAGCCGGTGTTCTCCGGGTTCGACGGCGAGTGCCTGAGACTGAGCGGCGCGTTGGCCTTGCGCGCCTCGATCCGCTCGACCGTCCGGTGCGCCTCCTCCCAGGCCAGTTCCTCGGTGGGCGCGATGATCGGCCGGAACGCGACCTGGATCCTCGGCACGTCCGTCCTGCCCGCGTCCCTCGCCGCCTGCTTGACCGACTCGATCTGCTGCGCGGTCTCGGCGAGCGGCTCGCCCCACAGGCAGAAGATGTCCGCTTCCGCCCCGCCCGCGGCGTAGGCGGCGGGGGAGGAGCCGCCGAACGACACGTTCGGACGCGGTTGCTGCACGGGAAGACGTCGCTGGAGGCGCTCGCGGTGCCCGATCCCGCCGACCGCATCGACTTCGAGCGCCTCGACCGGCCGCTGGCCGGCCTGACCTTCGCGTCCGGCGAGGAGTTCCAGGAGTACCTGCGGTCCTACGTCGAGGCGGACCTGCGCCGCCGCTCCGACCCCCGTCACAGCGCCGACCTGGGGGCGTTCCTCGCGTTGCTGTCGGTCTACGGCCAGCTCGCGGGGCTGATGCCGTTCGACGGCTGGTGGCACGGCTACTTCAGCTACCTCGCCTCCGGTCCGCCACCGGACCGGCTGGAGGAGCTGCTGGCGTTGTCCCGCGCGGGAATCGTGCGGGTCATCGGCGCCCACATGTGGGTCGAGGCGGTCGACGGCGCGCTCCTGGCGGGCAGCACCACGACGCCCGACGTGGTGCGCGCCAACGGTCTGATCGACGCCCGCCTGCCGGTCCACTCCCTCTCCCGCACGGCCGACCCGGTGCTGCGGTCGTTGCGCGCCGTCGGCGACGTCTCCGAGGACGCCGCCGGGCTCGTGCGCGTCTCCGCGGAAGGCCGGCTGATCAAGGAGAGGGGCGAGGAGGACCCGTTCCGCTTCGCCGTCGGCCCCTACACGACGGGGAAGGCGTTCGCGGCGTTCGCGCGGCCGAACACGCACGCCCGAGTCGAGTGCGAAGTCCGTGACGCGTGCCGGCAGTGAGCTCTCGTTGAGGAACAACGCCTGCGGCACCAGCGCGCCCAGCTCGGTCAGCACCGGCCGCAGGTGCACCTCGACGGCGAGCGCGTGCCGGTCCGACGCGGCGACCTGCAGCGGCACGACCACCTTGCCCCGCAACCATCCCGCCGGCGCCTGGTCCAGCACGGCCTTGAGCAGCCCGGTGTACGCGGCCTTGTACGTCGGCGTGGCCACCACCAGCACCTCGGCCCGGCCCAGCGCCTCCAGCGCCGCCCCGACCGCGTCCGGCTCCGTGAAGACCTGCGGCGCCAGCTCCGCCGCGTCCACCACCGGCCCGTCGACGGGCACGCCCAGCGCCGAGGCGAGCGCCTCCCGCAGGGTCAGCGCGGCCTGCAGGGTGCGCGAGGCGGGCCGCGGGTTGCCGGCCAGAACACCGATCTGCGTCATGCCTTCCAGCACAGCCGCAAGCCGGGGGACCGTCAACCCGCGTCCACCACGCGAGAACGGCGCGGAAGTCGTTGCTACGACACCGCGTCGGCCGCCGAACGCCCCGCCACCCGGCCGGAGAACAGGCAGCCGCCGAGGAAGGTCCCCTCCAGCGCGCGGTAGCCGTGCACGCCGCCGCCACCGAACCCGGCGGCCTCGCCGGCGGCGTAGAGCCCCGGCAGCGGCCGGCCGGACGTGTCGAGCACCCGCGAGGAGAGGTCGGTGTGCAGGCCTCCCAGCGTCTTGCGGGTGATCACCGACAACCGCACGGCGATCAGCGGACCGGCCTTCGGGTCGAGCAGCCGGTGCGGCTCGACGACGCGGATCAGCTTGTCCGTCAGGAAGTGGCGGGCCGAGCGGATCGCGTTGACCTGCATGTCCTTGCTCAGGCCCGCGGTCACCTGCCGGTCGCGCTCGACGATCGTCCTCTCCAGGGCGGCGGCGTCGATGCGCGAGTCACCGGTCAGCGCGTTCATGCCCCGCGCGAGGTCCGCGACGGTCCCCGCCTGGATGAACTCCTTCGAGTTCCGCGCGAACGCCTCGACCGGTGCGACGGCGCCGGGCATCGCGCGCTTCAGCACCGCGCGCGTGTCCTTGCCCGTGAGGTCCGGGTTCTGCTCGGAGCCCGACAGCGCGAACTCCTTGCCGATGATCCTCTTGTTCAGCACGAACCACGAGTGCTCGTGGCCGTGGGTCGTGATGTGCTGCAACGCGCCCAGCGCGTCGAAGCCGGGGAACAGCGGGATCGGCAGGCGCTTGCCGTCGGCGTCGAGCCACAGCGGCGACGGGCCGGGCAGGATGCGGATGCCGTGCCGCGACCACACCGGCGCGTAGTTCGCGATGCCCTCGGGGTAGTGCCACATGCGGTCGGCGTTGATGATCGCGCCACCGGCCTTCTGCGTGACCTCGAGCATGTGCCCGTCCACGAAGTCGGGGACGCCGGACAGCATGAACTTCGGCGGCGTGCCCATCCGCTCCGGCCAGTTCCTGCGCACCAGGTCGTGGTTGCCGCCGATGCCGCCGGAGGTGACGACGACCGCCTGGGCGCTCAGCGAGAACTCGCCGGCCACGGCCCGGGAGCTGGGTTCGGCGCGCGCCACCGACGACGCCTCCAGCACCTCTCCGGACACGCCGTCGCACACACCGCCGGTGACGTTGAGGTTCGTGACGCGGTGCCGGAACTTCAGCGTCACGAGCCCCTTCGCCACGGCCTCGCGCACGCGGCGTTCGAACGGCTCGACCACGCCCGGCCCGGTGCCCCAGGTGACGTGGAACCGCGGCACCGAGTTGCCGTGGCCGTCGGCCAGGTAGCCGCCGCGCTCGGCCCACTGCACGAACGGGAACCAGCGCATCCCCATGCCGTGCAGCCAGGAGCGCTTCTCGCCGGAGGCGAAGTCCACATAGGCCTGCGCCCACAGCCGGGGCCAGTGGTCGCTCTCCCGGTCGAACGCCGCCGAGCCCAGCCAGTCCTGCAACGCCAGGTCGTGCGAGTCCTTGACCCGCAGCCTGCGCTGCTCGGGGGTGTCCACCATGAACAACCCGCCGAACGACCACCAGGCCTGACCGCCGAGCGAGCCTTCCGGCTCCTGGTCGAGGAGGATGACCTTGCGACCCGCGTCCGCGAGCTCTGCGGTCGCGACGAGACCGGAGAGGCCCGCGCCGACGACGATGACATCCGCGTCATGTGCCATCGGGCGAGTCTAGATCCACCGCTGGTCACGCACGAGACCTGAATCAACTTCACTTTCTGGGGAGAAACGCATGAGCTTCCGACCGGCCGCCGAGGTGGGTTTCAGCACGAGAACCGCCCGGTTCGTGGCACCCGGATCGGTGACGAACGGCGAGTTCGGCCTGTTCGAGTGGCGGATGCAGGCGCGGCAGCCCGGTGCGCGCCCGCACTTCCACAAGACCTTCTCCGAGTCGTTCTACGTGCTGGAAGGCGAGATCACGCTCTTCGACGGCGACGAGTGGATCAAGGGTGGCGAGGGCGACTTCCTCTACGTGCCGCCGAACCGCCCCCACGCGTTCCGCAACGACAGCGACGCCCCCGTGCGCATGTTGATCCTCTTCACGCCGGGCATCGCCCGCGAGGACTTCTTCCTGGAGATCGGGCGGGCGAAGGACCTGCCACCGGAGGAGCTGGAGGCCTTCTACGCCCGCCACGACCAGTACAACCTGCCTGGTTGAGGGTGCCGCCGACCGCCACCACCGGTGAGGGGGGTTCCGGAGTGCCGGTCGACGGCGGGTTGACCGCGGCGCGAGCACGCAGCGCCTGCGGAAGGGCTTTTCCGACCTGGGGGTGTCGGATCGCCCTGGCGCGCAGCTCGAGCGCCAGCGGCCAACCACATTGTTGAACGTACAACCGGCAGTCCGTGTTCCGGTCGGCTTTCACTGTGACCAGGCTCAACTCCTTCAGGTTTCCTTCAGGTGCGGGCGGGTACGTCACCTGACGTGACATCTCGACTCCCGACGATCACGAACCTGGCCGGCCTGGTCGAGGTGATGGGCGACGACGTCTACGTGCGCTGGTCGAAAGGCCCAGAGGCGGACGCCGCGACGACGTCGAACGACTCGCTGACCGGGGTGAAGCTGCCCGGCCTGTCCGCGAGCCCGCTGCGGGTGGAGCCGTGGTGGGGCGACCGCTCGCGCGAACTGTGGGTGGCGCGCCGGCTCTTCGACTACCGCCACCTGCGCGACCTGCGCGGCCCGGACGTCCGGGCGTGGGTGCTGAGGGGCGAGGAGGTGGGCCGGGGCCCGGACAACGAGCCGCTGGTCACGTGTCAGGAGCCGCTCGCCTGGGTGGCCGACGAGGCGTTGACCGAGTGCGAGGAGCTGGTGAGCGCCCAGCGGTCCGAGGAGTGGGGCCCGCTCGACCGCTCTAGCTCAGGTCGGTGAGCTTGCGCTCCGCGGCCTTGCGGGCCTTCTCCGCGGCCGCCGTGACCCGTTTGGCGTCCTCCAGCCGTTCCGCGGCCCGGTCGAACGCCCGCTGCGCCGCGAGCTGGTCGGCCTGAGCCTCCCCGAGCGCCTGCTCGGCCTCGTCCAGGGCCTGCCGGGCCTCGGCGCGCTTGCGCTCCTGCCGTTCCCGGCGCTTGCGGGCGAGCGGGTCCTCCCCGTCGTCCCCCTCCGGCTCCGGCACCGGCAGCGCGAACCCGAAGCCCGAGTACTCCAGCGCCTTGGTCAGGTGCCCCTGCCGCACCTGCTCGGCGCACTCGGGATCGGCCATCGCGGCCGTGAGGGTGTTGCGGACCTGCGTGACGGCGTCGTCCGCGAGCGGGCCGGTCAGCTCCAGCGTGCGGTAGACCAGCGCCTCCATCAGCTCTTTGCGCTTGTGGCCGAGCTCCCGCATGGTGAGCTGCGCGGTCGAGAGGCCCAGCGCCTCCTCCAGGCCCTCCGGCGCGTCCCTGACCAGGCGGTTGACCGCCCAGGCGCCCACGGTGGGCTTGCGCAGCTCGGCGATGGCCTTGGCCAGGTCCTTGTCGTCGGTCTGCTTGGCCGCGGCGTTGCGAGCCGCGGTGAACTCCTTCGGGGGCAGCCCGTAGAGCTCGTCGGCGACCGGCTTCAGGTCCATGCGCGCAAGGTAGCGCCTGAGCTGCCTCCAGTCTTGCGGAACGGTGTCACTCAACGAGGGGAGGGCCTCGCACGTCCTTGGGAGAGGAGGGACGGCAGAGATGCACACCAGGTGGAGATGGGTACTCGTGGGCCTCGGCGCCGCGGTCGCCGCGAGCGGACCGGTCGCGATGGCGGGCGGCCCGTGGTACGGCTACGTCTTCGGCGGCATGTGGTCCCTGATGGGCGGCACGGTGGCGTGGCGCAGCCTCGGCATGGGCACGAAGCTCACCGCCGAGGGCATCACCTCGCGCAGCCTCGACCGGCAGGCCACGATCCCGTGGTGCGACGTCCGGGCGGTCGAACCCGCGCGCCGGCGCAACCTGATCTTCTTCCACACCATCGCGCCCGCCGTCCGGGTGCGCGGGGGCCGGGAGGCGCTGGCGGAGCTCAGCCTGCTCTCGGTCCGGAAGGACGTCGTGCCCGAACGGACCGCGCGTCAGGTCACCGAGCTCCAGCGGGCGCTGGAAGCGCACCGCGGCGAATGCGGCAGGTGCGGGGCGCAGCCGAAAGCGCTCGCGACCGGCCAGGGCCTCGTGGCTCGGGTGCGGTCCCGATTGCGTTCGCTATTGCGCTGAAACAGCGAACAGTCCATCGTCTCGGACGAGTACCCTGTTACAGGCCAACCGATTTCACCGTTGACAGATCCCTTGACATTCCCCTCCATCAGCCCTTGACTGGAGGACACCTGCTCGTTCCACGTTCAAAGGGAAACGCGCAGCATTTCAGGCGTGCGATTTCAAGCCCCTGAACAGTCCAATGTGGATCCGGAAAATGCTCCACTCCGACGATTGTCGTTCGCGAGGCGAAGAGATGTGCTTCGGGCACTCTTTACCCCACGAAGGGCACATGCGCCGTGAAGAACTGGAGACGCCGCACCGGAACGGTCTTGCTGACCGCGGTGCTGGGCACTACCGGGTTCGGCTTCGCCGCCACCCCTGCCATCGCGCAGAACGCTCCGCAAGAGCAGCCGGCCGCTGACAAGCAGCTGGACAAGAAGGACCGCGAGCTCGTCGACGAGGCCGCCCGCCAGGGCAAGCCGACCGTCGACCTGCTCGTCGCCGCCGAGGAGGGCAGGACCGACGCCGCGGTCAACGACCTCAAGGCGCTCGGCGCCACGGTCCAGAAGACCGAGAAGGACGTCGACTACGTCAAGGTCACCATCCCGCGCGACAACGCGGAGAAGGCCGCCAAGCTCGCCTCGGTCACCACGATCGACGTCGACGGGCTGATCGCGCTCGACGACCCGCGCCCGCAGGGCATGGAGAACCCGGCCCCGCAGAAGGCGCCGGACTCGAAGACGCCGCGCACCAACCCGTACATGCCGACGCAGGACACGCAGGCGGCGCAGTTCGCCACCGCGCACCCGAAGTGGGACGGCCGCGGCACCACGATCGCCGTGATCGACTCCGGCATCGACCTCGACACCCCGGCCCTGCAGACGACCAGCACCGGTGAGCGCAAGATCATCGACTGGTACAACGCGAACGCCACCAACTCCGGCGACGGCACCTGGGTCACCATGACCAAGACCGGCCGCGTCGGCAAGTTCACCGACTCCGGCCGCGAGTGGACCGCGCCCGCGACCGGTGGCCCCTACTCGTTCGGCCTGTTCCGCGAGACCGCGGGCGACCTGAACCTGGCCAACAGCGAGACCGGCGGTGACATCAACCGCGACGGCGACCGCGTCGACACCTTCGGCGTCATCCAGGACATCACGACGAAGGAAGTCTTCGTCGACACCGACGGTGACGGCAACTTCACCAACAACAAGCGGATGCTCGACTACAAGGTCAAGCAGGACGTCGGCTTCTTCGGCACCGACAACCCCGCGACCCCGGTGATCGACCGCATCGCGTTCGTCGTGCAGACCGACCGCTCGATCTACGACAACGCCGGCACGCCGTACGTCAACCTGGGCATCTCGGCCGCCCACGGCACCCACGTCGCCGGCATCACCGCCGCCCACAAGATGTTCGACGGCAAGATGGCCGGTGCCGCGCCCGGTGCCAAGCTGATGGCCATCAAGGCCTGCCTCACCACGCCGTCGTGCACCAACTCCGGCCTCATCGACGGTGTCCTCTACGCCGCGCGCAACGGCGCCGACGTCGTGAACATCTCCATCGGTGGCCTGCCGTCGCTCAACGACGGCAACAACGCGCGCGCCGAGCTCTACAACCGCACGATCAACGAGTACAACGTCCAGATCTTCATCTCGGCGGGCAACTCGGGTGCGGGCGCGAACACCGTCGGTGACCCGTCGGTCGCCACGGACGCGGTGAGCGTCGGCTCGTACATCACCAAGGAGACCTGGCTCTCCAACTACGGCTCGAAGACCGCGCAGAAGCAGGGCCTGCACGGCTTCTCGTCGCGCGGCCCGCGTGAGGACGGCGGCTTCAAGCCGAACATCGTCGCACCGGGCTCGGCCATCTCCACCACGCCGCGCTGGCAGCCGGGTGGCCCGGTGGCGGGCACCTACGCCCTCCCGGCCGGGTACTCGCAGTTCAACGGCACCTCGATGGCCGCACCGCAGGCGACCGGCGCGGCCGCGCTGCTCGTGAGCGCGTTCAAGGCCACGCACAACGGGCAGCGCCCGACCAGCGCCGAGCTGCGCTACGCGATCCAGCGCAGCGCCAAGTGGGTCGACACCCTGGGCGCCTACGAGCAGGGCGCCGGCCTGTTCAACACCAACGCCGCCTGGTCGTTGCTGGACAAGCACTCCGTGCCGGACCAGGTCACCACGGCCGTGCAGGTCAGCACCGTCCAGAGCGGACAGCTCGCCACCCCGAACGTCGGTGTCGGCATCCACGACCGCGAGGGCGTGACGGCGGGCCAGGAGTACACCCGCACCTACACGCTGACCCGCACCACGGGCCACGACCAGGAGGACTACAAGGTCTCCTGGAAGGGCAACGACGGCACGTTCACCGCGCCGAAGAAGGTCAGCCTGCCGCTGAACACGCCGGTGCTGTTCCCGGTCAAGGTCAAGGCCAAGACCGCGGGCGTCCACAGCGCCGTGCTGCAGCTCGACAACCCGGAGACCCCCGGTGTCGACGTGCAGACGCTGAACACCGTGTTCGCGGCGGAGAACTTCACCGCCGCCAACAAGTTCTCGGTCACGAAGTCCGGCACGATCGCGCGCAACCAGTCGACCAGCCTCTTCGTGAACGTGCCGAAGGGCACGACCGCGCTGAGGGTCGACATGGCCGCCGGTGGCGCCGAGGCGGGCAAGGGCCAGGTGCGCTTCCTGCGCTTCACCCCGCAGGGTGTGCCGCTGGACGTGACCAGCTCGACCAACTGCTACAACCCGGACGCGGGCGCCGGTTGTGCCGGTGGCAGCCCCACCAGCCGCACGGTGGCCAACCCGATCGCCGGTGTGTGGGAGGTCGTGGTCGAGGCCCGCCGCACCTCCGACGCCGACACGGCGCCGTACTCGGTGACCGCGTCCGTCCTCGGCACGTCGATCAGCCCGACCCCGGACGTCATCGCGTCCGCGGCGCTGGGCACCCCGGTCGAGCGCGGCTACACCGTCACGAACACGCAGGCCGCGTTCACCGGACGGCTCGCGGCGGGCGCGGTCGGCAGCGCGAAGCAGGACCGCCCGTCGATCGCGAACCTGGAGAGCAAGTTCTTCGACATCCAGGTCCCGGCCGGCGCGTCGAGCATCACCGCCACGATCGGCAACACCGCCGACCAGGGCGCCGACCTCGACCTGGCCCTGCTGGACTGCACGACCGGCACGTGCTTCGTCGCGACTTCGTCGGCTGACGCCGACTCCGAGGAGTCGGTGACGCTCACCAAGCCGGCCGCCGGTCTGTGGCGCGTCCAGGTGGAGGGCTACGCGGTGCCGCAGGGCACCACGGCGTACGACTACTTCGACGTCTACACCTCGGCCGCTCTCGGCACGCTCACCGTGTCCGACGCCAACGCCGCCCGCGCCGCCGGTGCGACGTGGAACGCCACGGGCGTCCTCACGCCGCTCGGCCAGCCCGGTGCCGGCCGCGTGCTGCGCGGTGATCTCGAGGTCCGCACGGCGGACGAGACCGCCGTCGGCCGTGGCGCCGTGATCGTCCAGTCCGTCGGCTGACGTCTGACCGGATGAACGCGGAAAGCCCCAGGACCCACGTGGTCCTGGGGCTTTCTACGGTTCCGGCAGCCGGTTGCCGAGCGGCTCGTCCACGTCCACCTTGGACACGCCGGTCACCAGGTACGCGTCTTCCACCTTGTCCACCGGCACCTCGGCCCGCAGGTAGCCGATCCTCCGGTCCCGCGCCTCGACGGTCGCGCCCAGCGCCGTCAACGCCTGCTCGACCTCCTCGTCGCGTCCCGGCCGCACGGAGATCATCAGTGGCACGGTGAGGTGGCCGTCGCGCTTCGCCTGCTCGATCCGGTTCCTGTCCGGTTTCGCCGTGGGCACGACGGGCACCTCCGCGTTCGGCACGGCTGGAACCCCGTTCGCACCACAGCTTGCGAGAGCCAGCGCGCAAAACGCGACGGCGAGCGGTCTTCTCATGGACCTAGGACGGAACGGGCTCCACGAGCGGTTGCATGCGGGTTTCCGGCACCAGGAACATCATCACGGTCACGGCGACCACCACCACGGCCCCGATCACCGCGAAAGTCCAGGCCAGCCCCAGGTTCGGCCACAACAGCGCTCCGAACAGGACGGGCACGAACCCGGCCCCGACCCGGCTGATCGTCGACGCCCACCCGAAGCCGCTGGCCCGCAGGTGCGTCGGGTACAGCTCCGGTGCGAACGCGTACAGCGCGGGGATCGCGACCTGGATCAGCACGCCGAAGAGCGTGATCCACGCCCTGGCGGCGAAGTCGACGTCGAGCTGGAGCGCGAAGAGCGTGAGCGCCACGGCCGCGAGCGGAGCGCTGATCGCGATCACCCACTTGCGCCCGAACACCTCCACCAGCCAGGCGCTGACCAGCGCGGCGACGATGCCCACCGCCACGGTGAGCGTCGTGACCATGAACGCCGCGTACGTGCCGTAGCCCTGGGCCTTCAGGATGCTCGGCAGCCACGTGACAGCGCCGTAGTAGAGCAGGAACACCGCCAGGAACAGCAGCCACAACGCCGCCGTGCGCCGCGGGTCGTACCGCCAGATGTCCTTGAGCTGCGTGAACATCACCTTGGGGGAGAGCCGTTGCAGCCGCCGCGGGTCGGGGAGCCGCCACTCCTCCCGCGGTGCCCCGGTCCGCGCGACCAGGTCGTCGATGACCTTCTTGGCCTCGTCCGGCCGGCCCTTGGCGACGAGGAACATCGGCGACTCGGGGATCGAGCGCCGGATCCAGAACAGCAGCAGCGCGGGCAGCACCATCGTGAGCATCAGCAGCCGCCAGCTCCCCAGGTCGGTGAGGTAGACGGCGGTGAGCCCGCACAGCGTGGCGCCGAGCGGCCAGAACGCGTCCATCGCCGCCAGCACCCGCCCGCGCACCTTGGCCGGGGTGAACTCGCCGACCAGCGCGTAGTCCACCGGGATGCAGCCGCCGAGCCCGACGCCGGCCAGGAACCGGAAGACGCAGAACGTCACGAAGTCCGGTGACGCGGCCCCGGCCACGGTGAACACCGAGAACATCAGGATCGTCAGGCTGAACGCCTTCTTGCGCCCGATGGTGTCCGCGATGGCGCCCCACGCGAACGCGCCGACGGCCATGCCGATCAGGTTCGCCGTGCCGACCCAGCCGCGTTCGGCCAGCGACAGGTTCCACTCGGCGCTGACCAGCGGGATCAGGAACGCGTTGAGCGTGACGTCCCACGCGTCGAACAGGAACCCGAGCCCGCCGATGATGAAGATCGTCCCCTGCGCGCGCCACCGCCACGGCAGGCCCTGGACGACCTGGTCCCCAGTCCTCATGCGACCAGTGTGCGGGTTGCCGTCACTGCTTCGGCCCCGCAAACGCTTGCTCCCGCAACGCGCCGTCCGCGCTCTCGCCGAACACGCGTGCGTCCGTGTGGTGGTCGCTGGCCGGCTGCTGCCGCTTCGCCCCGGTCACCGCCCGCGTCCTCACCTGCGGCAACGCGCCACTGTGCTGGCGCTGCACCCAGTCGACCAGGTGCTCGCGCGTGAGGCAGCGCAGGTCCCACAGCTTGCCGGCGTCAGCCGCGCTCACCAGCGCCCGCACCCTCACGAACCCGTGCGTGGCCTCCGTGATCTGCAACACGGACACGCGCCCGTCCCACAGGTCGCTCCCCTCCAGCATGGACCGCATCTCCTGCCGCATCGCCTCGACCGGCACCGTCCAGTCCAGGTCGAGCTCCACGGTCCCGAGCAGCGCCGACTGCGTGCGCGTCCAGTTCTGGAAAGGCGTCTTGAGGAAGTAGGAGGTCGGCAGCACCAGCCGGCGGTCGTCCCAGAGGTGCAGCACGACGTACGTCAGCGTGATGTCCTCGACCCGGCCCCACTCGCCTTCGACCACCACGACGTCGTCGAGCCGCACCGCGTCGCTGAACGCGATCTGCAGGCCCGAGATGAGGTTGCCCAGCAGGGACTGCGCGGAGAACGCCGCGACGGCGCCGATGACGGCGGCGGAGGCCAGCACGGTGGACCCGACGGCGCGTGCGCCGGGGAACGTCATGAGTATCGCGCCGACGGCCAGCACGCCGATGACCACCAGCACCAGGCGCCTGACCAGCATGACCTGCGTGTGCACGCGCCGCGCGTGCCGGTTGTCCGTGACGTCGGTGCGGATCCGCGACAGCGAGATGTCCACCAACGTGCTGATGAGCGCGGCCAGCAGCCACGCGCCGGCCAGGATCAGCGCGATCCCGAGGACGTGCAGCACGACCGGCAGGTCGACCGGGTACACGCTGAGGGTTATCTGAGCGGCGAGCAGCGCCCCGAACAACTGGCCGGGGCGGTACATCTTGCCGCTGTGGGTGAAGCGGCGCACCAGCCGGTGGATCACCTCCACCACGAGCAGTGCGAAAGCCACGGAACAGCCCATGACGACGAACAGCACGTTTCCTCCTTTCGGATCAAGACCGGGTACCCGGCGTTTCAACGGAGGAACACCATGAGCCCGCTCACGGACGCCACTGTGGCCAGTCCCGGCGGGCCGGGCAATTCGGCGGGGGCCGTTGCCTTCCAGGTTTGAGTTACATAGACTCAAACCATGTTCACCACATCGGAGGCGCTGGAGCTGGTCGAACGCGCCGCAACGGCCGAAGGGCTCTTCGGGCCCCGCACCGCCGACCCCGGCAAGCGCAGGGAGGCGCGCCGCCGTTACCGCGCGCTGGCCTCGGTCCTGCACCCCGATGTGGTCGGACCGGGCAACACGCGAGCACACGCGGCGTCGGCCGTGCTGACCCGCCTGCACCACGAGTGGACCCACGGCGCGACCGTCGAGATGAGGACCAGGACCGGCGTCTACCGCATCGGGGAACCGTTCGCGGTGGGCAGCGTCGCCAACCTGTACGAATCGGACGGTCCACACGTGGTCAAGGTGGTGCGCAACCCGGGGCTCAACCCGTTGCTGCACGGCGAATGGCAGGCGTTGCGGTCGTTGGAGCGCTTCACCGACCGGCACCACTGGCTGCGCCCCTACTACCCGCGTCTGCTCGACACGTCGGGCGAGGTCGCCAAGGGCTCGCGCGCCTTCACGGTGCTCGATCCCCTGCTGGACGGCTTCGTGACGCTCGCCGACGTCCGGCGCGCGTTCCCCGCGGGGCTGGACGGCCGCGACTACGCGTGGATGCACCGCAGGCTGCTCAAAGCACTGGCTGGCGCGCACCAGGCCGGTCTGGTGCACGGCGCCGTCACCGCCGAGAACGTCATGGTGCACCCGCAACAGCACGGGATCGTGCTGGCCGGCTGGTCCTTCGCCGTCGAGCCGGGACAGCGGCTCCTCGCGACCAGCCGCGCCATCACCTACCCGCCGGAGGTCCTCGCCGGCGAACCGGTCACCGCCGCGACGGACGTCCACATGGCACACACGCTGATGCTCGACCTGCTGGCGCACGACGAACATCGGCAGATCGCCTTCGCGCGCGGGTGCGTGCAGGAACGCCCGTCCCGGCGGCCTGACACCGTCGACCTGCTGGGCGAGTACGACGAACTGCTCGACGACCTCTACGGCGCACGGGTCTTCCGCCCGTTCGTCCTCCCCAAGACGACAGGAGCATGACGATGGGACACGGCAAGTGGGACGACAACGCCTACGCCGCGGCCAAGACCTTCCGCGCTGCCAAGGGAATCGCGGACTTCGGCTACACCGCCTCGGTCAAGGCGCAGCCCGCGGCGAGCTGGAAGGCGGCCCCGTCGCTCGACCCGCTGGGCGTGGGGTTCCGCGAGTGCCGCGACTCGCCCGACCACGCCGACTCGACACCGATCGCGGTGCTGTTCGACGTGACCGGGTCGATGGGCAGCGTACCGCGGATCATGCAGGGCAAGCTCGGCAAGCTGCACGGCCTGTTGCAGCGCAAGGGGTACCTCACCGACCCGCAGCTGATGTTCGGCGGCATCGGTGACGCCGACAGCGACCGCGTCCCGTTGCAGGTCGGCCAGTTCGAGTCGGACAACCGCATGGACGAGCAGTTGCGGGACATCTTCCTCGAAGGCGGCGGCGGCGGGCAGAAGAGCGAGTCCTACGAGCTGGCCGCGTACTTCATCGCCCGGCACGTGGTCACCGACGCCTGGCAGAAGCGCGGCAGGAAGGGCTACCTGTTCATCATCGGCGACGAGCTGAACAAGCCGCGGCTGGAGGCCAGGCACATCCGCCGCGTCATCGGTGACGAGATCGCCCAGGACATCGACCCGGTGTCGGTCTACCGCGAGCTCGCCCGCAAGTGGCACGTGTACTTCATCCTGCCCAACCAGTCGTCGTACTTCCACGACGAGGCCATCGGTGAGCACTGGCGGGCGATCCTCGGCCAGAACTTCCTCAAGCTCGACGACCCCGGCGCGGTGTGCGAGCTGATCGCCGCGACGATCGGTGTGGAGGAGAGCGTGGTGGACCTCGGCCAGGCCCTGGTGGACCTCGCCGAGGTCGGGTCGGCCGCCGAGAGCCAGGCCGTCGGCAGGGCACTGGCCGCGGTCGGCACGCGGTCGCTGACCGCCTCGGCCGCCCCGCTGGGCATCGACGGTCCCGACGACGTGGCGCTGAGCTGACGATGGCGGACGAGGACCACGTCATCGTCGTCGGGCTGGGGTTCGGTGACGAGGGCAAGGGAGCGGTGGTCGACGCGCTGTGCGCCGACGGGCCGGTGTCGGCCGTGGTGCGGTTCAACGGGGGAGCGCAGGCCGCGCACAACGTGGTGGCCGGCGGCCGGCACCACACCTTCAGCCAGTTCGGGTCCGGCACGCTCGCGGGCGTGCCGACCTGGCTCTCCTCGCACGTGCTCGTCGAACCGATCGCGCTGGCGGCCGAGTCGCGGGAGCTGGAGGCCATCGGCGTCGCCGACCCGCTCTCGCTGCTCTCGGTCGACGCGGGCGCGCTGCTCACGACGCCGTTCCACGTGGCCGCGAACCGGGCGCGGGAGCGGGCCAGGGGCGGCGACCGGCACGGGTCGTGCGGGAAGGGGATCGGCGAGACCGTCTGGTACGGCCTGCTCGGCGAGCGGGGCGCGCGGCGGGGAGAGGTGGTGGAGGAGCAGCGGGTGCTCGGCGAGCCGGGCCCCGCGCCGAGGGTCGGTGACTGCCGCGACCCGCGCGAGCTGAGGCGCCGGCTGGACGTGCTCGCCCGGTTCTACGAGCCGCTGGCCGGCGACGGCACGAGCGTGGACGAGCTGGTCGAGCTGTACCGCTCGTTCGCGGACGCCGTCCGGATCACGACCGGGGACGAGGCGGGGCGGCTCGCCGCCGCCGGACGGCTCGTCTTCGAGGGCGCGCAGGGCGTCCTCCTGGACGAGACCCACGGCTTCCACCCGCACACGACCTGGTCCACCACGACCCCGCGCAACGCCCGTGCGCTGCTCGGCGGCCGAAGTGCCCGTGTGCTCGGCGTGACCAGGACCTACCAGACGCGGCACGGCGCGGGTCCGCTGCCGACGGAGGACCAGGGCGTCCTGGAGCGGTTCCCGGAGGCGCACAACGGGACGGGGGAGTTCCAGGGCGCGTGGCGCGCGGGGCACCTGGACGCCGACCTGCTGCGCTACGCCGTGCGGTGCTGCGGCGGCATCGACGGACTGGCCGTGACGCACCTGGACGCCGACGGCCTCCAGGTCGCCGCCGGTCAGGTGCTGGAGGACCTGCCCGATCCCGTGGCGTACCTGGAAGATCTGCTCGGCGTCGAGGTGCTCGTGACCGGGGCGGGCCCGTCCAGGGCGGACTACGCGGTGCGGGAGAATCCACGGCATGATCGAGTCGACGCTGGTGTCGGTGGACGTGGTCGTGCTCCGGTTTGACCCGGACGCGCGCGCGGTGCTGCTGGGCGTCGCCCCGCGCGCGCTGGAGCCGTTCGCGGGCGAGCTGGCGCTCCCCGGTGTCCTGCTGGGAAGGGGCGAGCGGCTGCGGGACGCGAGCACCAGGGCCGTCACCGCGAAACTGGGCCTCGCCGCGGAGTCCGTGACGGCGACCGGTCAGCTCGCCACCTTCGACGAGCCCTCGCGCGACCCGCGCGGCCCGACGCTGTCGGTCGCGCTGTGGGCCACGGTCGCCCGCCCGACCGGCGGCCTCGCCGTCTGGAGCCGGCTGGACGACGTGCCCGCGCTCGCCTTCGACCACAACCGGATCGTCGCCGACTGCCGGCCGCTGCTGGCGGACAAGCTCTGGCGGGACGTGGCGTTCACCGCGGGGCTGCTCGGGCCGGAGTTCACCACCGCCCAGGCGCTCGACGTGACCGAGTCCCTGACCGGTGACCGCCCCTACCCGGCCAACCTGGGCCGCACGATGGACCGGGTGCCCGGTCTCGAACGCACCAGCGAGCACGCCGCGGCACTGCCCAAGGGCGGCCGTCCGCCGTCGGTGTGGAAGTGGACCGGCTAGCTCCGGACCGGCTAGCGCTGCGGCAGCTCGGGCTTGAACAGCCAGCGGGTGAGCAGGTCGCGATGTCCCGCCAGCGCGAGGAAGTCCTCGGTCGTCACGACACCGTGCCGGTTGCGCGCACACCACTCCCGCAGCAGGGCGAAGAACGAGTCGTCGCCCATCTCGCGGCGCAGCGCGTGCACCGCCAGGGCCCCGCGCTTGTACACCCTGTCGTCGAACCACTCGGCCCGCTCGGGCTGTCCGATCACGATGTTCTGCGGCAGCCGCCGCAGCAGGTCCCTGGCGCCGGCCGCACAGGCGTCCGCGGACCGGCCGCCGGACGCCTCGGACCACAACCACTCCGCATAGCTGGCGAAGCCCTCGTTCAGCCAGATGTGCTCCCAGGCCGCGATCCCGACGGAGTTGCCGAACCACTGGTGCGCCAGTTCGTGCGCCACCAGCCGCTCCGACCCCCTGCGCCCGTCGACGTGGTTGGCGCCGAACGTCGACAGCCCCTGGGCCTCGACGGGGACGTCCAGCGCGTCGTCGGTCACCACGACCGAGTACTTCGCGAACGGGTAGGGCCCGAACAGCGACGAGAACAACGAGATCATCTGGTTCTGGCGCCCGAAGTCGTGCGCCACCGCCCGGCGCAACCGGGCGGGCGCCCACACGTCCGGCAGCGCCTCGACGTACTGTCCGATCTGGACGGTGGCGAGGTAGGTCGCCATCGGCGCGGCCATCGAGTACGTCCAGCGCGTGGTGCTGCCGGAGACCTTGCCGTCCACCAGCACCCCGTTGCACACCACGGTGTACGGGGTGGGCGCGGTGACCTCCAGGTGGTAGGAGGCCTTGGACCGCGGTTCGTCCAGGCACGGGAACCACGACGGCGCGCCGATCGGCTGCGAGGCCACGATCGCGCCGTCGGTGAGCTGGTCCCAGCCGAGGTCGCCCCACTCCGGCGTCGAGACCGGCACGGGGGTGCCCGAGTACCGCACCTCGACCGAGAAGGACCCCCGCACGGCCGCGCGCACGTTCAGCACGCCGCCGGAATGCCCGTAGCGCGCGGGTGTGCCGTTCACCAGCACCTTCGAGATCCGCAACGGGCCGAAGGACAGCGAGAACGAGCTCAGGGAGGCGCAGGAAGCCTGCAGCACCGCGCGCCCGGAGAGGCGCGCGGAGTGCGGCTTGTAGTCAAGCTCTAGCGCGTAATGGTGTACGGAGAAGCTCATGTCCACGCGGAGATCGGGTTGCCCAGCCAACGGGTTCCCGACGGTACATCCTCTCCGCGCATGACCAGCGAGGCGGGTCCGATCGTGGTGTGGGTGCCGACGGACGCGCCGGGCAGCACGATGCCGTGCGGGCCCAGGGTGGAACCGGCGCCCAGCTCCACGCGGTCCATCCGCAGGATCCGGTCGTGGAACAGGTGCGTCTGCACGACGCAGCCGCGGTTGACCGTCGCTCCGGCGCCCAGAGACACGAGGTCGGCCTCGGGCAGCCAGTACGACTCGCACCACGCGCCACGGCCGACCGACGCGCCCAGCGAGCGCAGCCACAGGTTCATCAGCGGCGTGCCGCCGGAGAACCCGATGAGCCACGGCACCGCGAGCACCTCGACGAACGTGTCCGCCAGCTCGTTGCGCCACACGAACGCCGACCACAGCGGGTACTCGCGCACCTTGAAACGGCCCACCAGCACCCACTTGGCGATCACCGCGACCAGGCACGCGGCCACGCCCGCACCCAGCAGCACGACGCCGGACCACCGGAGCCCGAACTCCTTCAGCGCGAAGAGCACCAGCACGACCAGGGCGACGTTCAGCATCACCGGGACGAACCGGCACAGCTCGACCAGCGCCCGTGCCCACATCAGGTGCCTGGGCGGGGCGAACGTGCGCGACTGGTCGGACACCTCGGCCGCCCGCGGCAGCTTCATCGGCGGCATGCCCAGGTACGACGACCCGGCCTTGGCCCGCTTCGGAGCCGCCGACAGCACGCCGACGAGCCCGCCCTTCGGCACGCTGCGGCCGGGCGCGGTCATGCCCGAGTTGCCCAGGAACGCCCGCTTGCCCACCCGCGCGTTGGCGATGCGCAGCCAGCCGCCGCCCAGCTCGTAGGTCGCGACCATCGTGTCGTCGGCCAGGAACGCGCCGTCGTCCACGCGGGTCATCTTCGGCAGCGCGACCACGGTGGACGCCTCGACGTGGCGGCCGACCTTCATGCCGAGCAGCCGCAGCCACACCGGCGTGAACAGTGACGCGTACAGCGGGAACAGCGCCGAGCGCGCGTTGTTCATCAACCGCTCGGTCGTCCACGCCTGCCACGCCACGCGGCTGTGCACGGGGTAGTGGCCCTCGCGCAGGCCGATGCCCAGCAACCGCACGCAGACCAGCACCAGCAGCGCGTACGAGCCGAACCAGATCGCCGAGGCGACCGGGACGTCCCACAACGCCGACGTGAGCGTCACCGGCCGGCGCAGCACGTACAGCAGGGCCGGAGCCGCCGCCAGCAGCGGCAGCACGCCCAGCAGGCCGGACGAGACGCCGTACATGAGGTTCCAGGAGCGCGAGCGCTGCGGGCGGCGTGCCGGGAACGAGCGCGCCGCCTTGCCCTCGCGGGTCGCCGGAACGCCCGCCCAGCGCTGACCGGTCGGCACGGACCGCACGACACCCGAACCGGGCGCCACCTCGGCCCGCTTGCCGATCCGCGCGCCGGGGAACAGCGTGCTGCGCGCGCCCACGGTCGCACCGGCGCCGATCCGGACGCGGCCGATGCGCAGCCGGTCCCCGTCGAGCCACCAGCCGGACAGGTCGACCTCGGGCTCGACGGCGGCGCCGCGCCCGATCTTCAGCATGCCGGTGACCGGGGGCAGCGAGTGCAGGTCCACACCGGGACCGATCTTCGCGCCCAGCGCCCGCGCGTAGTGGGTGACCCACGAGCCGGAGAGGTCGGTCGCGCGCGACATCCGCGCCAGCAACTCGGCCGTCCACAGTCGCAGGTGGACGGAGCCACCGCGCGGGTACTCGCCGGGCTTCACGCCCCGCAGCAGCAGCCGCGCGCCGCCGGCGGAGATCGCCAGCCGTCCGGCGGGGCTGAGGAACACCACGGCTCCGGCGGCGACCCACCACCACGAGACCGAGGTCCAGCCCAGCACGTTCGACAGCGCCGTCAGCGCCACGACCCAGCGCGCGCCCGCAACGGTCAGCAGCGGGATCATCAGCAACGTCTGGAGCACGCCGGTCCAGCGCGGCGTCGGCGCGACCTCGTGCACCTCGGCGGCCTCGCCGTACGACTCCAGCCGTCGCGCCAGCCCGTGCAGCGTCGGGTTCTGGTAGACGTCCGACACCGACGTGCTGGGGTAGCGCGTGCGGACCATCGAGACGAGCTGGGCGGCGCCCAGCGAGCTGCCGCCGGAGGAGAAGAAGTTCGCGTCCTCGGAAGAAGGCCCGGAACCGAGCACCGCGGCCCACTGCTCCGCGAGCCAGCCCTCGAGGCCCGAGAACACCACGCCCGCGGTGTCCATCGACTCGAGCGGCCACGGCAGCGCGGCGCGGTCGACCTTGCCGGACGTGCGCGTCGGCAGCGTGCCGACCACCGCGATCAGCGGCACCAGCGCGGCGGGCAGCTCGGCCCGCAGCCGTTCGACGGCAGCCTCCTGGTCGAACTCCTCGCCGGCCACCACGTAGCCGACGAGGATCTGGTTGCCGCCCCGCGTCGTGCGCACGGCGGCAGCGGCACCGGCGACACCGGGCAGCGCGGCCAGCGCCGCGTCGACCTCACCCAGCTCGATGCGCCGCCCGCCGAGCTTGATCTGCTCGTCCGCGCGGCCGAGGAAGACGAGGCCTTCCGGCTCGGCGCGGACCACGTCACCGCTGCGGTACGCGCGGTCCCAGCCCATCGAGGGCAGCGGCGCGTACTTCTGCGCGTCCTTCTCGGCGTCCAGGTAGCGCGCCAGGCCGACGCCGCCGATCACCAGTTCGCCGGGCTCGCCCATCGGCACGACCTCGCCCCCGGCGTCGACGACGACGAGCTCCCAGCCGGCCAGCGGCAGGCCGATGCGCACGGGACCGTCGCCGGTCATCCGCGCGGCGCAGGCGACGACGGTCGCTTCCGTCGGGCCGTAGGTGTTCCAGACCTCGCGGCCGGGAACGGCGAGCCGCTCGGCCAGCTCCGGCGGGCAGGCCTCGCCGCCGAAGATCAGCAGCCGCACGTCGTCCAGCGCCTCGACCGGCCACAGCGCGGCCAGCGTCGGGACGGTGGAGACGACGGTGATCTCCTGCTCGACCAGCCACGGCCCCAGGTCCATGCCGGTGCGCACCAGCGAGCGCGGCGCGGGCACCAGGCAGGCGCCGTGGCGCCAGGCGAGCCACATCTCCTCGCAGGAGGCGTCGAACGCGACGGAGAGTCCCGCCAGCACCCGGTCCTCCGGCCCGATCGGCTCGTCGGGCAGGAAGAGCCGCGCCTCGGCGTCGACGAACGCGGCGGCGCTGCGGTGCGTGACCGCGACGCCCTTGGGCTTGCCGGTGGAACCGGACGTGAAGATGATCCACGCGTCGTCGTCCAGGCCGGGCTCGCCGGGCACGCCGAGCGGAGTGCCGTGCAGCGCAAGGGATCGGCCTTCGCCGAGCACCGCACTCACTTGCGCCTCACCGAAAACGAGCTCGGCGCGCTCGTCGGGGTCCTCGAAGTCGACGGGCACGTAGGCCGCGCCCGCCGCGAGGGTCGCGAGGATCGAGACGTAGAGGTCGGCGGTCCCGGACGGCACGCGAACGCCCACCCGGTCGCCGACCCCGACACCTTCGGCGGCGAGCTTCTCCTTGAGCTGGAGCACTTCCGAGATCAGCGCGCGGTACGTGAGCGCGGTGGTGCCGTCGTCGACGGCCGGCGCGTCCGGGTGCTGTTCGGCACTCGCGCGCAGGATGTCCAGCAGTGTGCGCGGGGTGGGCGCACCCCCTGCCGTGAACATCGATCGAAGAACAACGGGTTCGGCCGCAATGGTCACGACAGCGTCACTTCTCACCCTCTCGGCAACTGGCAGACCGACAACTTTACCCGCGCTTCACGGACTACCGCTCTCCGAAGTAGGACGACTCACAGGTGAGCCCAGTCACCGGGACACCTTCGAGTGACCTCCTGGCGTTGTGGCGCGCCAGGTTGAACTCCCGCCAGTCCTGTTCGAACGTGCGGTTCCGCACCCACTGCAAGGCGCACGACCGTTCCGGCTCGGGCAACCGCAGCAGCGCGGGCACCGCGTCTTCCGAGAGCTGCGCCAGGTAAGCCGTGTCGATCTTCTTCGTGGCCTCGAACCGCGACACGTTGTAGTCGGCGACCACCCGTTCGGGGTTCAGCACCACCACGGCGAGGAAGAACGCCGCCCCGGTGCCGACGATCGCCTTCGGCAACCACTTGGCGCGCAACGTGATCCCGCTCGCGATCACCATCAGGTAGACCACCGCGAGCCACACCTCGCACGACGCGACGAGCAGCCGCAGCACCGTCCACCCGTACGCCTGCTGGTAGAACCACATGCGGCTCAACGCACTCGCCACGATCACCAAGGTGAGGACCGCGAGCGCCCCGAGCAGGAGCCGCAGCCAGAGCTGGTCCCGCGCGGTCTTCTTCGCCGCGAACCGCGCCACGCCCGCGATGACGCCCAGCGTCAGGATCGTCACCCACAGGAGCTGCCAGAAGCCCGACCGCGCGTACTCGGCGAACGTGACACCCGCCGTCCTCAGCACGTAAGCCTCGCCACCGAACAGAACCGCGAGCTGCGTCCCCACGAACCCGGTGAACAGCAACACGAGTACGCCGACCGGAAGCCCGTAGTCCTTGAGCCGCAACGACCCCGGCTTGACCTCGGCGTCCTCGTCGATGGTCGCCGGCGCCGCGACGAGGTAGCACGCCCCCAGCGCGCCCAGCGCCGCGACCACTCCGTAGAACCCCATCCGCACGTACACGCCGATCTCGAGGTCCGGCACCAGGCCCTCGAGGAAGTCGTTGAACGCCTGGTCCGCCCCCGCCAGCAACGACCCGAACACCACCAGCAGCACCAGCGCCACACCGGCGGAGGCGAACGGCCGGACGCCGATCGGCCCGCGCCTGGCGAGACCCTTCGCCACCCACGGGATCGACCGGAACCCGGCGAGCCCGACACCGACCACGCCGAACAGCAGCCCGCGCACCGTCTTGCCGCCCGCCACGGCGATCGAGCCGCACGCGATGGACGCCAGGACGCACAGCGGGAAGATCCACTCGGCCGCGCGCAGGAAGCCCATCGCGAGGAACGCGAGGGCCGCGGCCAGCCACAGCGCCCGCTCGGCGGTCGGCCTGCCCGTGGCGACCAGCACGCCGCCGACACCGGCCAGGCCCGCGAGGAACCAGCCGACGCCGTTGCCGGGCGGGGCGAGGAAGGCCCCCGCGAGCCCCGCCACGAGTCCGGCGACGAGCACCTTGCCGGGAGCGCCCGCCGCGGGTGGGGTCCACCAGGGCAGGAGCGGGACGCCGGGGGCCGGCACGACCACCGGCGGGGCGAGGTGGCGCGGCTGGCTCTGCCACGCCGAGGGCGGTGGCAGGGTCGCGGTGGCCACTCCCGCGGGTCGCGGGGCTTCGGCGGGCCGTCCGGTGGGCTCTGGGGTCGCGTGTTGCGGTGCCGGTGTGCCCACCGGCCGCGGGGCCCCGGTGGGCTCCGCGGCCGTGGGCTGTGGCGCCGTTGAGCCCGCGGGCCGCGGGGCTTCGGCGGGCTCCGCGGTCGTGGGCTGTGGCGCCGTTGTTTCTGCGGGTCGCGGGGCTTCGGCGGCCCCTGCGGTCGCCTGGCGCGGCGCCGTTGAGCCCGCGGGCCGCGAGGCTTCGGCGGGCTCCGCGGTCGTGGGCTGTGGCGCCGTCGTGTCTGCGTGCTGCGGGCCTTCGGTGGCCCCTGCGGTCACCTGCCGCGGCGCCGTCGTACCCGCGGGCAGCGCGGCCTCCGCGGCCTCCGCGGCCTCCGCGGCCGTGGAGCGCGACGCCGGTGTGTCCGCCAGCCGCGCGCCCTCGGCGCCCTCCCGGTCTCCACCAGCCTCGGCGGCCTTCTCCGCCGAGGCGCCCGAGGTCTCCTCAGCCGCCACCGAACGCTCCGGCGAGCCCGCCGCCACCGGCCGGTACCCGACCTTCCGGAAGTGCCGGTACCGCGACCGCGGTGTCCCCTCCGGCGAGGAGGCCCCCGCGGGGCCGGTCGAGTCGGTCGAATCAGTCGAGTCGGTCATTTCTTCTCTCCCTGGCGCCGGAAAAGGGCGCGCGTCACCGTCACACCGAGCAGAAGTGCGAACCGAAGAAGTCAGCGGGGCAAGGTCACCCGGATGCACGAGCCGGGGTCCACGACGGCGATCGTCCCGCCGTGCAGGTCCACCACCCACCGGGCGATGGCGAGACCGAGTCCCGTCCCGCCACCGCCCGCCCGCTCCCCCCTGGTGAACCTCTCGAAGATCCGCGACCGGTCGGCCAGGGCGATGCCCGGCCCCTCGTCGCGCACCTCCAGCACGACCGAGTCACCGGCCGCACGGCCCGACACGGACACCAACCCCCCGGTGGGTCCGTGCCGGGCCGCGTTGTCCACCAGGTTCACCAGCACCTGGTGGAGCCGTTCCCCGTCGGCGAGCACCGTCAGGTCCGCGGGGACGTCGATCGAGAACGACGCGGCGGGAGCGGCCACGGCCGCCTCGGCCACCACGTCGGCGACCAGCGAGGACACCGGCAGCGGCTCCCGGTTGAGCGACAGGACGCCGGCGTCGATCCTCGACAGGTCGAGCAGCTCCGACACGAGCCGTCCCAGCCGCTCGGTCTGGGCCAGCGCGGTCCGCATGGTCGCCGCGTCGGCCGCGGCCACGCCGTCGACCACGTTCTCCAGCACGGCCTGCAGGGCCGAGATGGGGGTCCGCAGCTCGTGCGAGACGTTCGCGATCAGCTCCCGCCGCTGCCGGTCGGCGGCGGCGAGGTCGGCGGCCATCACGGTGAACGCCTCCGCCAGTTGCCCGACCTCGTCGGACGAGGTGGCCCTGACCGACCGCGAGTAGTCCCCGGAGGCCATGGACCGCGCCGCCGAGGTCATCTCCCGCAGCGGAGAGGTCATGCCGTGCGCCAGGAGCTGCGAGGTCAGCAGTCCCAGCACGAGCGCGATCAACGTGGTCCGCGGCGGCAGCCATCCCGTGACGTAGCGGAAGTACGCGAACGACACGCACCCCGACACCACGATGACGATGCCGAGCTTGAGCTTGATCGACCGCACCGAGTCCAGCGGGCGCGGGAGCATGTCGAGCAGCTCCAGCACCCGCTTCACGGGGACACCTCCTCGCGCGGGACCTCCAGCGCGTACCCCACCCCGTGCACGGTCCGGATCAGGTCGGCCCCGAGCTTGCGCCGCAGCGCCTTCACGTGGCTGTCGACCGTCCGCGACGAGGCCCCCTCGTGCCACCCGCACGCCTGCGCCAGCAACCGCTCCCGCGACTGCACGGCGGACGGGCGCTCGGCCAGGAACACCAGCAGGTCGTACTCGGTCGGCGTCAGGTGCGCCTCGGTGCCCGAGCGCGACACCCGGCGCGAGGCCAGGTCGATCACCAGGTCGCCGAGCTCCAGCGACCGCGACGACGCGGCCCGCGAGACCCGCCGCAGCAGCACGTGCACCCGTGCCGCCAGCTCGCGCATCGAGAACGGCTTGGTCAGGTAGTCGTCGGCTCCCACGGCGAGGCCGACCAGCAGATCGGTCTCGTCCCCCCGCGCGGTCAGCATCAGCACCGGCACCGACCGCGACGCCTGGATCCGCCGGCACACCTCGAGGCCGTCGAACCCCGGCAGCATCACGTCCAGGACCACCAGGTCGGGCAGGAACGAAGCGGCCTGGGCGACCCCGGACGGCCCGTCGTGGGCCACCGACACCACGAAGCCCTCCGCCCGCAGCCGCGCGGCGACGGACTCGGCGATCGTGATGTCGTCCTCCACTACGAGGACCCGGCGCTGACCTGTCATGACGGCGACTTTATGGGCATGTCGTGGAGGACGCCGGGACAAGTTGTGAAGATCGTGTGCAGAAGCCGCGCGGTCGTCCGGCGCGGACCGGGAACGGGCCGATGTAGGTTCGGGGCATGAACGTCCTCGAAGCGGTCCTGGAGAGGATCACCTACGCCAACGAGGACAACGGCTACACCGTCGCCAAGGTCGACACCGGCCGCGGCGACCTGGTCACGGTCGTCGGCGCGCTGCTCGGCGCGCAGCCCGGCGAGTCTATCCGCATGCGCGGCCACTGGGGCTCGCACCCGCAGTACGGCAAGCAGTTCCACGTCGACGACTACACGACGGTGCTGCCCGCCACGATCCAGGGCATCCGCCGCTACCTCGGCTCCGGGTTGATCAAGGGCATCGGCCCGGTGCTCGCGGACAGGATCGTCACGCACTTCGGCGTCGACGCGCTGGACGTCATCGAGCACACGCCCGAGCGCCTGGTCGAGGTCCCGAAGCTCGGCCCGAAGCGGACCAAGCTCATCGCGGACGCCTGGGAGGAGCAGAAGGCCATCAAGGAGGTCATGGTCTTCCTCCAGGGCGTCGGCGTCTCCACGAGCCTCGCCGTCCGCATCTACAAGCAGTACGCGGACAAGGCCATCGAGGTCGTGAAGGAGGAGCCGTACCGGCTGGCGAGCGACGTCTGGGGCATCGGCTTCAAGACCGCGGACCTGATCGCGAAGGCCGTCGGCATCCCCCACGACAGCCCGCAGCGGGTCAAGGCCGGTCTGCAGTTCACGCTGTCCGAGGCCACCACCGACGGCAACTGCTACCTGCCGGAACAGGCCCTGATCGCGGAGGCCGTCAAGATCCTCCAGGTCGACACCGGCCTGGTCATCGACTGCCTCGCCGAGCTCGTCGAGGAGGAGGGCGTGGTCCGCGAGGACCTGCCCGACGACGAGGTCGCCATCTACCTGGTCCCGTTCCACCGCGCGGAGATCTCGATGGCGTCCCAGCTCAAGAGGCTGCTGCACGCGGACACCGACCGCATGCCGGCCTTCGCGTCCGTCGACTGGGACAAGGCGTTCGCCTGGCTCGGCACGGACCTGGAGCAGCACCAGGCCGAGGCCGTGCGGCTCGCGCTGACGCGGAAGGTCGCGGTGCTGACCGGCGGCCCCGGCTGCGGCAAGAGCTTCACCGTCCGCTCGATCGTCCGGCTGGCCCAGGCCAAGGGCGCCAAGATCGTCCTCGCCGCGCCCACCGGACGGGCGGCCAAGCGCCTCACCGAGCTGACCGGGCACGAGGCCCGCACCGTGCACCGGCTGCTGGAGCTGCGGCCCGGCGGCGACGCGGCGTACGACCGCGACCACCCGCTCGACGCCGACCTGGTGGTCGTCGACGAGGCGTCGATGCTGGACCTGCTGCTCGCCAACAAGCTCGTGAAGGCCGTCCCGCCCGGCGCCCACCTCCTGCTCGTCGGCGACGTCGACCAGCTCCCGTCGGTCGGCGCGGGCGAGGTGCTCAGGGACGTGCTGGCGCAGGGCAGCCCGATCCCGAACGTCCGCCTCACGCACATCTTCCGGCAGGCGCAGGAGTCCGGGGTGGTCACGAACGCCCACCGCATCAACAGCGGCGACTACCCGCTGGTGCAGGGACTTCCGGACTTCTTCCTCTTCAGCACCGACGAAGCGGAGGAGGCCGCGACGACGACGGTCGATGTGGTCGCGAACCGCATCCCGCGCAGGTTCGGGCTCGACCCGCGCAAGGACATCCAGGTCCTCGCCCCGATGCACCGCGGCCCGGCGGGCGCCGGCGCGCTGAACACCGTCCTCCAGGAAGCGCTCACCCCGTCGCGCGACAACCTGCCGGAGAAGCGGTTCGGCGGCAGGGTGTTCAAGGTCGGCGACAAGGTCACGCAGATCCGCAACAACTACGACAAGGGCCGCAACGGCGTCTTCAACGGCACCCTCGGCATCGTCATCGCACTCGACCCCGTCGAGCAGAAGCTCACGATCCGCACCGACGAGGACGAAGAGGTCGACTACGAGTTCTCCGAGCTGGACGAGCTGAGCCACGCCTACGCCATGACCATCCACCGGTCACAGGGCAGCGAGTACCCGTGCGTGGTCATCCCGATCACGACCAGCGCGTGGATGATGTTGCAGCGCAACCTGCTCTACACCGCCGTCACGCGCGCGAAGAAGCTCGTCGTCCTCGTCGGCAGCAAACGGGCCATCGGCCAGGCCGTCCGGACGGTGGGGGCGGGCCGCCGCCACACGGCGCTGGCCCACCGCCTCCGCACCGCTCAGATGGACGTCAGGTAGTCCGTGATCAGCCGGGACCACGGCATCGCCGCCTCCAGCGCGATGGCGTGGCCGCACGCGATGTCGGTGTACTTCGAGCCGGGGATGAGGTCCGAGACCTCCTTGCCCAGCTCGCGGGACAGGAGCTGGTCGCCGGACGCGCCGATCACCAGCGTCGGCTGGGTGACCCGCGGCAGCAGGCCGGTCAGGTCGATCTTCAGGATCAGGTCGACGTGCGCGGGGGAGCCGGTCGGCACGCTCGCGCCGATCAGCTCGGCGAAGCCCTCCGCCTGCGCCGGGGTCAGCCTGGCCAGGTACTCCTTGCTGCACATCACCGACAGGATGAACCGCGACAGCACCGCGCGCGACCCGTCCAGCAGCGACTTCCACTCGTCGATCTTCGCCTTGGTCGCGGCGTCGATCTTGGCGAACGGGGTGCTCAGCACCAGCCCGCGCACCCGGTCGGGGTGCCGCACCGCCGCCGTGACGGCGACCGCGCAGCCCATCGAGTAGCCGGACACGAAGAACGACTCGTGCCCGGCCCGCACGGCGATGTCGACGAGGTCGTCGGCGAGCTTGTCCAGGTCGAGCGCTCCCGCGGCCTTCGGGGAGCCGCCCGATCCCGGCAGGTCCGGTGCGATGACGGTGAAGTGCTGGGTGAGGGTCCCGAGGACCGGGCCGTAGTTGGCCTGGATGCTGCCGCCCGCGCCGTGCACGAGGAGCAGGGCCGGGCCGGTGCCCTTGACGACGGTGGACAGGCCGGACATGGGGGACCCCCGGGTTTCGTCAGTCCATGCTGCGGACGATGGTCGGCTCCAGACCTTCGTCGTCGTCAGTGAGGGAACCGCGCCAGGGGAAGTACAGGTGGTCCGGCGACCCGTGGTAGGAGATCTCAGCGACACCGTCGTTGTAGAGGTGGTCCATGGCTCGCGCTCCCGTTTTCTTCCCGAGACTGGTGTGTGCGGTCCTCGCTGTCCGTCGAGTCGGTTTCGGCCTGTCAGCACAATAACCGCTGCGGTGCTGGGGAAAATCCTATTGATTTTCGTCACAGTCTGCCAAGTGGCGCTTTCCCGGTCCCGTGAACCGGGCGGTAATCATCCGGTCGGTCGAACCGACTGGCGCGGTGCGCCGGGACGTCCCATGATCGTCGATCATGCGGATCGTCGTCGCCCTGCTCGCCTCACTCGCCCTGGTCCTGAGCCCCGCGCCGGCTCCGGCGGAGGGTCCACAAGCGACGTTCGTGCTGCGCGTGCCCGCCCCGCTGGGGGACTCCGCCCAGCGGCTGCTCGGCCGGGGTTACGACGTGCTGGAGCAACGCGACGGCGACGACCTGTTCGTCCTCGGCGACGCGGACACCGCGGACGACCTGCGCGCCGACGGTTTCCGGTCCTCCGTCGAGAAGGTGGTGCCCCCGTCCCAGTGGGCGCCGCGTTCTCCGGCGGACTCGACGTACTACGGCGGCTACCGGACCATCACCGCGCACCTCGCCCACCTCGACGAGGTGGCCGCCGCGCACCCCGATCTCGCCACCGTCGTCGACTACGGCGACTCCTGGCGCAAGACCCAGGGCGCCGGCGGGTACGACCTCAAAGCCATCTGCATCACCCGGAAAAGTCCCGGTGACTGCGCGTTGACGCCCACCGCGCCGAAACCGCGCCTGTTCGTGATGGGCCAGCTCCACGCCCGTGAGATCACGACCGGCGACATGGCGTGGCGGTTCATCGACGACCTGGTCGGCTCCGACCTCACCGCGGCACTGGGCGACGTGGAGGTCTGGGTCGTCCCGATCGCGAACCCCGACGGCGTCGAGATCGTCGAGTCCGGTGGCGACGTCCCGGTCCTGCACCGCAAGAACGCCAACGGCACCTGCACCTCCGGTCCGCGCGGCGTCGACCTCAACCGCAACGCCGGCTCGCACTGGGGAGAGGCCGGCTCGTCGACCAACAAGTGCAGCGAGGTCTACCGCGGCCCGCACGCCGACTCGGAGGTGGAGCTCCAGGCACTGCAGTCGTTGTGGCGCAAGCTCTACCGCGACACCCGCGCGCCCGGTGACACCGCGGCGGCCACACCGGACACCACCGGCGCGGTGATCTCCATGCACAGCTACGGCAACTACGTTCTCTTCCCGTGGGGCTGGAGCACCCGCAAGACCGGCAACGACGCCGCGCTGCGCAGGATCGCGCAGGACATGGCCGCGCAGTCCGGCTTCCGGGCCGGGCAGCCCGGTGAACTGCTCTACAACGCCTCCGGGGCCACGGACGACTGGGTGTACGACGACCTGGGCGTGCCGAGCTTCGTGTGGGAGATCGGCGCCCAGACGGGCGAATGCGGTGGTTTCGTCCCGCTGTACTCGTGCCAGCAGAGCGTGCATTGGCCGAAAGTGCGGCCCATGCTCGTTTCGGCCATGAATGCAGCGAAACGCCCCTATTGACGCATTGTGGTGGCATGGGGAAACGCTTGCTCGCCACCATCACCGCCTTCGGGCTGCTCTTCACCGGCACCGCGGTCGCCGACGACCAGCGGGTGGACCGCGGGATCGTCCAGCAGGGGCTGGACGAGATCACGCGCGCGGCCGCGCAGGGGGTGCAGCTGCGCGTCACGGACGGCCGGAACAGCTTCACGGCGCGTTCCGGCACCGCCGAGCTGAACCACCCGCGCCCGGTGCCGGTCACCGGCCGGTTCCGCGCGGGCAGCATCACCAAGACGTTCACCTCGACCGTCGTGCTGCAGCTCGTCGGCGAGGGCCGGGTCTCGCTGGACGAGCCCGTCGACCGCCACCTGCCGGGCCTGGTCGACCCCCGGATCACCGTCCGCCACCTGCTCCAGATGACCGGCGGCCTCTTCAACTACACGAACGCCCTGCCGTTCAACCCGCAGGGCTTCGAGGAGATCCGCTACCGGCAGTGGCGGCCGGAGGAGCTCGTCGCGCTCGCCACGAGCAGGCCGCTCCAGTTCGAGCCCGGCACCGCGTGGGAGTACAACAACACCAACTACGTCGTCCTCAGCCTGCTGATCGAGAAGGTCACCGGCAAGACCTACGAGGAGGCCGTCGCCCACCGCGTCCTGGAGCCGCTGCGCCTCGGCGACACCACGTTCCCCGGCGACGACCCCGGTATCCGCGGTGCGCACGCCCGCTCGTACGGCCTGGTGAACGGCCGGCCGGTCGACACCACCCGCTGGAACCCGTCCGTCTTCTGGGCCGCCGGTGACGTCATCTCGACCACCCGGAACCTCGACACCTTCCAGACCGCGCTGCTCACCGGCAGGCTGCTCAAGCCCGCCCAGCAGCGGGAGCTCACCAGGACGACCCCGGTCAGCCCGGACTACGGCCTCGGTGTCTTCGTGGAGAAGGCCCCGTGCGGCACCACCATCATCGGCCACCCCGGCAGCGTGCCCGGCTTCGTCAGCTACGCCTACTCGACGCCGGACCTCCAGCGCCGCGCCCAGTTCTCCGCCACCGCCGGGCTCGGCACCGGTGACCCCTCACCGGGCTACTCCCGGCTCATCGACGAGATCTTCTGCTGAACGCCCCGCTGAACGTCCCAAGGGCAAACCCCGAGACGTGTTGCGACTCAGGGTGGATGCGGACGGCTCCGCGCCCGGCCAGGGTGGGGGCATGGGGATTCGATTGACAGCCACAGTCACCGCGGCGAGCCTGCTGGTCCTGACCACGGCGGGCGTCGCGTCGGCGGAGGTGGGCAACGCCGACCGCCAGGTCGTCCAGCAGGCCCTCGACCAGATCACGCGCAGCGGGGGAGCGCTCGGCGTGCAGGCCCGCGTCACGGACGGGCGGGAGCGATTCACCGCCCGGTCCGGCAAGGCGGAGCTGGACAGCGCCAGGCCGGTGCCGCTGGACGGCCGGTTCCGCGTCGGCAGCATCACCAAGACGTTCGTGTCGACGGTGCTGCTGCAACTCGCGGGCGAGGGCGAGGTCGACCTGGACGCACCGGTCGTGCGCTACCTGCCCGGTCTGATCGACGACCGCATCACCGTCCGGCAGGTCCTGCAGCACACCAGCGGCCTGTTCAACTACACCAACGCCTTGCCGCTCAGCCCGGACGAGTTCGAGAAGATCCGCTACAAGCACTGGTCGCCGCAGGAGCTCCTCGCGATCTCCACGGCCAAGCCGCTCGACTTCGAGCCCGGTACCCGGTGGAGCTACTCCAACACCAACTACGTGGTGGCGGGCCTGCTGGTCGAGGAGCTGACCGGCAAGCCGTACGAGAAGGCCGTCGAGCAGCGGATCCTGAAGCCGTTGCACCTGCGCGACACCGAGGTGCCGGGCGACAACCCGAACATCAGGGGTCCGCACGCCCACGGCTACTGGACCGTGAACGGCAAGCCCACCGACATCACCCGCCTCAACCCGTCGGTGGCGTGGGCGGCCGGCGAGATGATCTCGACGACCCGCGACCTGGACACGTTCATCGTGGCGCTGTCGAGCGGCAGGCTGCTCAAGCCGGCCCAGCAGCAGGAGATCAGCAGGACCACGGAGGTCAGCCCGGAGTACGGCCTCGGCCTGGCCGTGCAGACCCTGCCCTGCGGCACGAAGGTGTGGGGCCACGGCGGCGGCATCCCCGGCTACTCGACGGAGCTGCTGTCGACGCCGGACACCAAGAAGCGCCTGGAGCTGTCGGCCACCAGCGCACCGACCTCCGGTGACCCCGGCGACGCCTTCGCCAAGCTCCTCGACGAGGTCTTCTGCTGATCGCTGATCTGGTCGAGGGCACGCGAAAGGGGAGCTGGGCTGACCAGCTCCCCTCCCGGTGTTGTGGAAGAACTACCCCGGCTAGCCGAGGGCGTTCTTCATCGCGGTGATCAGCTCCCCGTTCGGGGTGTCACCGTTGAGCTCCCAGAAGAACGCGCCGCCGAGACCCTGGCTGCGAGCCCACTGGATCTTGCTGGTGATCGTCTGCGGGGTGTCGTAGCTCCACCACTCGCCGTTGCAGAACGCGTAGGCGGTGCCCGCGATCGTGCCGGTGGCGGGGCACTTGGTCTTCAGGACCTTGTAGTCCTCGATGCCGGCCTCGAACGTGCCGGGAGCCGGACCCGTCGCGGTGCCGCCGGGGGCGGCCTGCGTGACACCCGTCCAGCCGCGGCCGTAGAAGCCGATGCCGAGCAGGAGCTTGCTGGCCGGAACGCCCTTGCTGCGCAGCTTCGAGATCGCGGCCTCGGAGTTGAAGCCGGCGGTCGGGATGCCGCTGTACGACGTGAGCGGGGAGTGCGGAGCCGTCGGGCCCTGAGCCGCCCACGCGCCGAAGTAGTCGTACGTCATGACGTTGTACCAGTCGAGGTACTGCGCGGCGGGACCGTAGTCGGCCGCGTCGATCTTGCCGCCGGCCGAGCCGTCAGCGGTGATCGCCGCGGTGACGAGGTAGTTCGAGCCGAAGCGGGCCCGCAGGGCCTGCGACAGGTTCTTGAACGCGGCCGGACCACTGGTGTCGCAGGTCAGACCACAGGCGTTCGGGTACTCCCAGTCGATGTCGATGCCGTCGAACAGGTTCGCCCAGCGCGGGTCCTCGAGCAGCTTGTAGCAGGACTCGGCGAACGCCGCCGGGTTCTGCGCGGCCTGGCCGAAGCCGCCGGACCAGGTCCAGCCACCGAACGAGTACAGGACCTTGATGTGCGGGTACTTCTTCTTCAGCTTCATCAGCTGGTTGAAGTTGCCGCGCACCGGCTGGTCCCACGTGTCGGCGACGCCGTCCACGCTCTCCGCCGCGGTCATCGCCTTCTCGATGGCCGGGAACGCCTCGCCGATGGTGCACTGGCCGTTGGTCACGTTGCCGAACGCGTAGTTGATGTGCGTCAGCTTGCTCGCGGAACCGGAGGTGTCGATGTTCTTCACCTGGTAGTTGCGAGCCGGGTAGACGCCCCACTCCGCGAAGTAACCCAGGTTGATCTTCCCTGGAGGCGGCGGCGGACCGGTCGTGGTCGTCGTCGTGGTCGTCGTGGTGGTGGTGGACGTCGTGGTCGTGGTGGTCGGGTTCGTCCCGCCCGCCTCGCACGAACCACCGTTGAGCTTGCAGTTGGTCGGCGCACCGAACGTGCCGGTGTACGCGCCGTTGAAGCCGAAGCTCACCGACCCGCCGACGCCGATGTTGCCGTTCCAGGTGTTCTTGACCGTGACGGTCTGACCGGACGTGGTGTAGCTACCGTCCCAAACCGAGGTCACGCGGTGGTTGGCGGGAAGCGTGAACTCGACGGTCCACGACGTCAGGGCCGCCGTGGAGTTGTTCGTGATCGTGTACTTGCCCTCGAAGCCCGTTCCCCAGTCCGAACCCTTGGAGAACGTGGCGGACACGCCACCGGCACCGCTAGCAGCGGGCACGACGACGATGCCGAGGACCATCGCGGCGACGGCCGCGAAGAGAGCAGCTAGATGCCATCGGAACTTGGACATCGGTCTCCTCAGTCGCAGGGGGTACCGGGAACGATGTGGTTTAGACCACTTCCCGGTCAAGGTCTAGACCTCTGCCGTCACTCGAATGGAGCAGTCCGTGATCGGTTCCGAAACCGGGGCTGTCCATTTTTGTCTACTTGGTTAACCATTGGAGGGGCGCCGAGACGGCAGCCCTCCCGGTCGAGTCCGGTGCGGATCACTGACGGAGGAGGGGACGACAGCCCTGACTTCGTTCCATGCCAAAGCGTTCTGCGTGGCGTGGGCTGAGTTCCTGCCGCGTGCAGCCGGAGGAGCACGACCGCCTTCCGGCGACCTTCGGTGCGCCGGCCCGCGGATCCGGTGACCGCGGATGTCCGCGGACCGCCCGTTCCGGCCGGGCACCTCCTTCGAACACCTGTGGCAAGCCGGGGAGACCCGTCGGCCACGGGCCGCGCGCTCAGCCGATGGCGCGCTCAGCCGATGGCGCGTTCCGCGCCCCAGGCCGCGACGTCCTCGCGGCTCCGCAGTCCCAGCTTGTCCCGCAGCCGTTGCAGCCGGGAGGCGACGGTCCGCACGGACACCGCGAGCCGGTACGCGATCTGCTTGTTCGTGAGGCCCGAGGTGAGCAGCGCGATCAGCCGTCGCTCGTGGTCGTCCAGCGAGTCATCGGCGGCCGTGCGGTCCAGCCACACCTCGTCCTGGATGAGCGCCTCGGTCTCTGCGGCGGTCAACGGCGTGGAGGCGGCCTCGGCGCGTGCGGCAGGCAGTATCCGCCGTGCGGTGCGCATGGCCCCCGCGACCTTCTCCGCCCAGAACGGGTTCGGCACCACCCCGACCGAACGTCGCATGGCCCGTCCGGTGGCTTCGAGCCGCAGCGCGCGCTCGGCCCGACCTCGCATCGACGCCACCACGGCCAAGCCTTCGAGCGCGTCCGGCGCGGTCAACGGGTTGAAACCGTCCATCCGCAGGGCCTCCTGGAAGGCGTGCATGGCCTCGTCCGGGTCGTCCTGCACCAACGCCACGGCGCCGCGTGTGTTCAAAGCCGAGGCGATGCGCGCGGGAGCACCCGACGCACGTGAGAGCGGCAGCGCTTTCAGGACGTTCCTCTCCGCCCGTTCCGGCTTGCCCATCGACAACGCCGTGCGAGCCAGATCCACCAGGCACGTCGCACGAGCCAGCGGCTCGCCCAGCAACTCCGCGACCCGCAGGCACTCGGTGTTGTTCTTGGCCGACGCCTCCCACTCGCCGGATGACTGCTGCACAGCCGCAAGCGTGCTGTGGCAGCTCATCGCCAACGCCGGTTGCCCGATGTCCCGCGCCAGCCGCGCCGCCTCACCGGACAGCTCGGCCGCCTCGCCGTGGTCCCCCTGCTCGGCCGCCAGCCGGGCGGCGTGGTTCAGCGCGACGCACCGGTAATCGTCCCGAGTGGACGGTCGGCGCAACGCGTCGCGCAGCATCGCGCGCGCCAGGCCCAGCTTTCCGCGCCGTGCCGTGCAGTCGGCCAGCGCCGAGGTGAGCAACAGCAACCGTTCGTCGGCCCGGTCCGCCGCCCACTCGACGGTTCCGAGCAGGCTGTCCGCGTGGTCGTCGAGCCGGTGCTGCACCTCGGCGGACACCGACAGGGGCGCGGTGATCAGCGCGTCCGAGAGGTCGGTGAACCACCGGGCCAAGGCCTCGTGGGCGATGTCCCGCTCGTCGGCCGCCAGCAGCTTCTCCCTGGCGAGCAACCGGACCGGTTCGAGCTGCCGGAACCGGGTCGTGCCGGGGACCGCCGTCAGCAACGACTTGGCCTGCAACCGGGACAGCACGTCCAGCACGGGCTCCGCGGACTGCCGCGACGAGCACACCTCCGTGGCCGCGACCAGGTCGAAGTCGCCGTCGAACACGCTCAGCCGCCGCAGCGCGGACTGCTCGGCCGGCTCCAGCAGCCGGTAGCTCCACTCGATCGCCTCGCGCAGCGACCGCTGCCGCGCCGGGGACTTGCGGCAGCCCAGCGTCAGCAGCTCCAGCGGCTCGTCCACGCGGTCGCAGATGTCCGCGACCGGCAGCAACCGCACCCACCGCGCCGCCAGTTCGATCGCGAACGGCATGCCCTCCAGCCGCGCGCACAGCAGCGCGACGGCGGCGGTGTTCCCCGCCGTCAACCGGAAGCCGGGCTCGCGCTCCCGGGCCCGGTCGACGAACAGCCTCACCGCCTCGGAGCGCGGCGCGGCCGTGGCGACCAGGTCCCGATCCGTTGGGGGAACGGGCAACCCCTCGACGGGGAAGCTCACCTCGCCGGTGATCCACAGCGCTTCCCGCGAGGTGGCCAGCACCCGCACCCCGGGGCAGCGGTTCAGCAGCAGGTCGACGAGCTCGGCGCACGTGTCGAGGAGGTGCTCGCAGTTGTCGAGGACCACGACCACCCTCATGTTGACGAGCGTCTCGATGACGGTGTCGCGCAACGGTTCGTCCGGTTGCGCGGTCACGCCGAGCGCTCCGGCCACCGCGGGCAGCACGTCGTGCGGGCCCAGCTCGCCGAGCTCGACGAGCAGCACCCGGTCCGTCCGCCCGCGCCGCAGCCGTCCCGCGGCCTCCAGGGCGAGCCGCGTCTTGCCCGCGCCCGCACTGCCCACGAGCGTGACGAGGCGGTGCCTGCGCAACAACTGGTCGAGCTTCGTGAGCTCCTGCTGGCGCCCGACGAACGTGTCGCGCGCGGCGGGCAGGTTCGAGAGCACGCGCGGGTGCTGCCTTGCGGCCGTCGTCGCGGAAACGGTGGTGCGGCGGCGATAGGCCCGTTGGCGGCAGGCGTTGGAGCAGTAGGACCTGCGCTGTCCGGAGGTGGCGGGAGGCAGCGCGCCGGCGCACAAGGCGCATCGTCCGGTGCTGGTCATGAGTCCTTCTCCTCCAGCCGTAACGGCGGGCCGTCCCCGTCGCGCCGCGGCGAACGCGCAGGTCGGGGCCGATGACCTGCCGCGTGCGGTCCGTTGCGCCTCCGCGTGCGCGAGACGGGTCGCGACCTGGTCGTTATGCCTGCCTTCCCCAGTGGCTCGTTCGGGAACAAACTGGTGACTGGTCCGGTCTGACAGGGAGCGCGCATGACGTTGACACCCAGCACCTCGTGGGCGAGCACAGGTCTGCAACTGGTGGACGAGCCGCGCACGATCACCGTCGGCATCGCGGACGACGAGGTCCTGCTGCGCGCCGGCGTCCGCGGTGTGCTGGAGCGGTCCGGTCTCGTGGTGGTCGGTGAGGCGAGCGATGGTGGTGGCGCGGTGGAGCTCGTGCGGCGCCGGCGTCCGCAGGTGCTGCTGGTGGACGCCGCCATGCCCGGCATGGAGGGCTTGGTCGCGGTGCGGATGGTCCGCAGGCACGCGCCGGGAACCCAGGTCGTCGTGCTGTGCACCCCGCAGACCGAGGAGGTGCTCTTCCCGGCGTTGCGCGCCGGAGCGGCGGGATTCCTCTTCAAGAACGGCGAACCCGGCGCGCTCGTGAACGCCGTGCGCGCGGTCGCCGCCGGTGAAGCCGTCCTCTCGCCGTCCGCGACCCGCGCTCTCGTCGACCACTTCACCGGCGCCGACTCCGAACGCCGCGACGCCGCGCGCAGCCGCATCAGCCTGCTCACCAGGCGCGAGCAGGAAGTGCTCGTGTACCTGGCGCAGGGCATGGCGAACGCGCGCATCGCAAGGCTCATGTACCTCTCGGAAGGGGCGATCAAGGCCCACGTCAGCAGGCTGCTGACCAAACTGCGGTGCGACAACCGCGTCCAAGCCGCTCTCATCGCACGCGACGCCGCCCTTCCCTGCTGAACCGGCCCTCCCGCAACGGCGCAGAACCAGCCTAGCCACGGATTTTCCGGCTGCGAAGCAGATCACCCGGTTGGCCCCGTCCGGAATGAGGTCGTATTCCCGCCAGCGTCTCGGTTGGAATCCGGGCATGCTTGGTCCATGCGGCTGCTGCACACGTTCTCGGAATGCTTGCCATTTCAAGCACCTCTGCATCCCGGCAACCTGTTCGGCCACCTCATCGCCACCGCGGTTCCCGGCGTGGAGGAGTGGCGCGACGGTGTCTACCGGCGCAACTTGCGACTTCCTTCCGGTTGTGGCATCGCGGCTTTGCAACCTTTTCCGGACCACATCGCGTGCACTGTGGAACTGTCCGACGAGCGAGATCTGGACAAAGCTCTGGACCTCTGCCGATTTCTGCTCGACCTCGACATGAATCCGGCCGAGGTCGATGCCGTGCTGTCCGCTGACCCGCTTCTCGCACCGCTGGTTTCCGCCGCACCCGGTCGTCGGGTGCCGCGCACGGTGGACGGCGCGGAGTTCGCCATTCGCGCGGTGCTGGGGCAGCAGGTGTCGACGAAAGCCGCGCGGACGCACGCCGCGCGCCTCGTGGCGCGGCACGGCACGCCGGTGGGCGACCTGTTCCTGTTCCCGCTGGAGTTCGACCCCGCGGAGCTGGCGATGCCCGAGTCGCGCCGGCGCACGATGGCCGCGCTGCTGGGAGCGCTGCGGTCCGGTTTGGACCTGTCGCCGGGCGCCGACCGGGCGGTGGCGCGGGAGTGGCTGACCTCGCTGCCCGGGTTCGGGCCGTGGACGGTGGAGTCGATCCTGATGCGGTCGCTGGGGGACCGGGACGCGTTCCTGCCCACCGACCTCGGCATCAAGCTGGCCGCCGAGGCCCTGGGGCTGCCGGTCACACCGGCGGCCCTGCTCAGGCGTGCGGAGGCGTGGCGGCCGTGGCGTGCGTACGCGGTGCAGCACTTGTGGGCGACCGGTGACCACGAGGTGAACCGGATCCCGGTCTGAGCTGCACGCTCGCGTACATCGCCGCCGCCGACCCGTCGCGCACGAAGCCCGGCAGCGGCGGCGGGTCCTGCGCAAACGGTTGCAGGGCCCCGAAAACCTCGAACGCCGTCGCCGGCCGGTCGGCGGGGTCCTTGGCCAGCAACCGCTGCACCACCGGGTCGAGCGGGCTCGCCACCCGCCGCGGCGGTTCTTTGACGTGCTTGTCGAACACCGCGTACGCCGTGGGGCCCGTGAACAGCTGTTCACCGGTCAGCATCTCGTGCAGCACGCAGCCCAGCGCGTACAGGTCGCTGCGGGGCTCGGCGGTCCCGCGCTGGATCTGCTCGGGGGCCATGTACGACGGCGTGCCGAGGATCTGGCCCGCCCGGCTGAACGGCGCGACGTCGCTCTCCCGCAGCAGCGCGAGGCCGAAGTCCAGCACCTTCACCGCGCCGTCCTGGCACAGCATCAGGTTGGTGGGCTTCAGATCGCGATGGCAGATGCCGCGCTCGTGGGCGGCCGCGAGCACCGCGGCGGCCTGGGCGGCGATGGTGGCCGCCCACGCCTCCGGCAGGGGGCCGAACTCGCCCACCAGGTCGGCGATCGTGACGCCGTCGACGAACTGCATCACCTGGAACAGGCGCTGCTCGTAGGTGCCGAAGTCGTAGAGGACCGGGACGCCGGGGTGCTCCAGGTTGGCGACGATCCGCGCCTCGCGCGTGAAGCGGTGCCGCACCTCGTCGTCGCTGCCGGGGAGGCGCAGGAGCTTCACCGCGACCCGCCGGTCCAGGCGCAGGTCCCTGGCCTCGTGCACGGCACCCATGCCACCCCGCCCCAGCGGCAGGTCGTCGAGCTCGTAGCGATCGGCGATCAGCACGGGCGAAGCCTAACCGCAGGTCCCCGTTCGCCGGCCCGCGCGCTTCCTCGTACAGCGAGGGATCGGTAACAACGTTTCAGGGCATCTCGATCGGGTGAACCTGGTGCGGTCACGCCGGCTCGATCTGTCCGCTGAGGAGCCCATGATAGCCCAGACGGACCAGCGCGGCAGCCTCCTCCAAGCTGGCTTCGAGGGCTTTGAGCTGCGCGAACGCCCGGCCGTAGCGGCGTTGCCCGGCGATCGGCAGCGACGGCACCTGGGTGCGGCGCACGTCGAGCCGGGTCGAGCCGGTCGGGGTGCGGGCGAACGCGGCGCGCAGCAGGCCCTCGAGGAAGTCGGGGTCCAGCCTGGCCGGGTCGATCCCGTAGGTCGCGCCGGTGGGGGCCACGACGACGTGCGGGCCGGGGCAGGAGCGGACCAGGTCGCCGATCGTGGTCATCGGAGTGCCGGCCTGCGGCAGGAGCCGCGGCAGGGGCGGGACGGCGAACGCCGGTTGCGCCTCCAGGTAGGCCGACACGTCGGTGCCGCTGCGCCGGGACGGGCTGAGGTCGACGTCGTCGTCGAGCAGGTCGATGACCCGCGTGTTCGGCTCGACCGGGCCGGGCCGCTCCAGCAGGGCGATGTGGTCCGGCGCCCTGCCGACCGGGTTGCGCAGCAGCCACAGGTCGCGGCCCGGCTGCACGGTCACCACCCCGCGCAGCGCGCCGGCGCGCAGGAGGTTGCCGCGGATCCGCTTGCCCGGCCGCCGGGACGCCGCCGCCGACGGCAGGAGCACCGCGACCAGGCCGCCGGGTTTGGCCAGCGAGAGGCAGTGCTGCACCCACGCCAGCTCCGGTTCGCCGCGCGGGGGGAGCCCGTAGGTCCAGCGCGGGTCGCCGACCAGCTCCTCGTGGCCCCACGCGCGGTCGTGCCACGGCGGGTCGCAGATCACAGCGTCCGCGCGGTGGTCGATGCCGTTGTGCCGCAACGAGTCACCGGTGACGATCCGCGCACCGGGCAGGCGCCGGCGCGCGATGGCGGCGGACACGGGGTCCAGCTCCTGCCCGATCTTCCGGCGGGCGGCGGAAGCCTTCAGCAGGCTGCCGGTGCCGCACGCCGGATCGATCACCGTGTCGCCGTCGGTCGTGGCCAGCACGATGTCGACCACCTCGGGCGGAGTGGGGTTGACCAGGCGCGAGTGGGCTTCCAGGTAGCGCTCGTGCAGGAACTCGAACGTCGCCGCGTCGGCCTCGACGGCGGCCAGGGCCTCGCCGAGCTTCAGGTCGTCGACGGTGCGCAGCCGGGTCCAGAGCCGTTCGGCGGGGGAGACCCGGAACGGCTTGCCGTTGCGGCGCAGCCACGCCTCCACGTCGCGCAGCAGGTACAACGGACTGGAGGCCGTCCCGCCCACCGGCGCCGGAAAGTCCTCGAACCGCCGTCGCCAGTTCGAGACGGCCGCCCGCCCCACGTCGGCGAGGCGCGCGATGTCACCGGCGTTGACCGTCTCATCCACGTTCACAACCGTATTGCTTGTGAAGTGACTTCACAAGTGTTCTACTGAAGCCATGACTCACGAGCTGCGCATCGCCGTGGCGACCGATTCCGGGCTTGTGCGCGAGCACAACGAGGACTCGGTCTACGTCCGCGCGGACCTGCAGGCCGTGGCCGACGGCATGGGCGGCCACGAGCACGGCGAGCTCGCGAGCGCCCTCGCGGTGAACGTCCTCGCCGAGTGGCGGGGCGATCTCGGCCCCGCCGTGGCCGAGATCGCGCGCCGGCTCGACGCGGAGGTCCCGCAGGGGGCGGGCACCACGCTCACCGCGATGCGCTGGGAGGGCCTCGCCTTCCAGCTCGCCCACATCGGCGACTCCCGCGCGTACCTGCTCAGGGAGGGCGAGCTGCGCCAGATCTCCCACGACCACACGATGGTCCAGGCGCTCGTCGACGCCGGTCGCATGACGCCGGAGGAGGCACTCGTCCACCCGCGCCGCGCGTACGTGCTGCGGGCACTGCAGTCGGGCAACTCGCACGAGCCGGACCTCTCCTGGCACCAGGCGAGGATCGAGGACCGCTACCTGATCTGCAGCGACGGTCTCACCGACTACACCGACATCGAGGACGTCCACGACATCCTGCTGTCCACTGAGGACGGCACGGAGGCGACCTGGCAGCTCGTCGCGCTCGCCAACGGCAACGGCGGCCCGGACAACATCACCTGCGTGGTCGTCGACGTGGTCCGCAAGAAGTGGTGGCAGCGCTAGGGAACTGGAACGACCCCCCGGCGCGACGCGCCGGGGGGTCGTGGCTCATCACGGGTGTTACAGGTTGGCCGGCATGCCCGACTCGTCGGCCGCCGCCGTGGCGGAACCGCTGAGCAGGTCCTTCACGATCTTGTTGGCCTCCTTGACGGCCGGCGTGATCATCTTGATCTTCACCTTGCCGTTGGCCAGCTTGCCGCCGACGTCGTAGGTCTTGTCCTCACCGGGCAGCGGGAGCGCCTGGCAGCCGGTGAACTGCTTGCGCGGGGTCGCACCGGTCTGGAAGTAGAAGACGATCGGGTCGTCGACGCAGTCCGTGTTGTACGGGAACAGGCCGTGCGAGCCCTCGTTGTCGACGCTGATCATCTTCGCGTTCGGCAGCGCCTTCGCCGTGGCCAGACCACCCTCGTACGCGGTGGCGGCGTCGAGCTCGCTCTGCGCGACCAGCAGGCGCGGGAACGTCTTTTTGTCCGGCTTCGGCATCGAGATCGTGGCCGGCCAGTACGCGCACAGCGGAGTGCTCATGAACGGCGCGATGAACGGCGCGTTCATGGTCAGGTCGGCCAGCCAGTAGTTCCAGAAGTGCAGGTTCTGGTTCCACTGACCGTCCTGGCAGCGGATCGCCTCGAACGACGCGTCCCAGGACTCGACCTCCGCGGCGGCGGTCGTGGTCTTCACCGCGACGCGCTCCTTCTTGGCGATCGCGGCGAGCGCGTTCTGCTTGCCCTTGGCGATGAACGCCTTGTTCTCGTCGGTGAGGCCGGGGACCGCCAGCATCCTCGCGACGATCTGCTCGACCCGCTCCGAGTCGGTGCCCGCCGGGGTCGCCGTGGCGATCACCGCGGCGACCGCGGCCGCGGCGGTGGGGTACTGCGAGGTGTCGTACATCGCCGGGATCACGAACCACGCGACGAAGAGCTGGCCAACGAACTCCCGCGTGCCACCGCCCTCTTCCCACTTGCGGCGGATCTCCATCGGGTCGGTGCCCTGGCCGTAGTCGGCGTCGTTGCGCGCCATGAACGGCAGCAGCGCCTCCTGGAACTGGCGGTCGCGGGTGCGCGGCTGGAGGTCCCAGGTCTTCTCGAGCGTGGGCTGCGAGGCGTCGACGGCCGAGTCGAGCAGGAAGCGGTGCGCCTTGCCCGGGAACGTGGCGGCGTACCAGGTGCCGAGCCACGTGCCGTAGGAGTAGCCGATGTAGCTCATCTTCTTCTCGCCGAGCAGGACGCGGATGAAGTCCATGTCGTAGGCGGTCTGCTCGGTGTTGATGAACTTGGTCAGCGGGTTCGCCAGGCAGCCGTCGACCTTCGCCTTGTTCAGCACGTTGACGTCGGTGCTGTTCGGGACGGTGTAGCTGCACGTGAGCGGCGTGGACAGGCCGACACCGCGCGGGTCGAAGCCGATGAAGTCGTACTGGCCGGCGAGCACCGGGGAGCGCAGGGCCATCGCCGCGCCCCACGGCAGGCCGGAGCCGCCGGGACCGCCGGGGTTGACGAGCGCGATGCCCTGGCGGCTGGTGCCCTTGAACGCGGTCTCGGTCTTGGAGACCCGGATGCCGATCGTGTTGCCGTCGGCGGGGTTGTGCCAGTCGCGCGGCACCTGGACGGTGGCGCAGGCGAGCCCCTTGACGGTCTTGAACTTCGCGACGGTCGCCTCGTCGACGCCGGGGAACGCGCACTCCTCCCACTGCACGGCCTGGGTGGTCAGCGCACCCGCGAGCGTGGCCGTGTCCGGTTCCCGCGCCGGCGCCGCGCCCGCCGCGGGCGTGAGCACGAGGCTCGTCGCGGCCAGCGCCCCGGTCAGCGCGGCGACACCGCCTCTGAAGTACTTCCTCACTGGTGGATCCCCTATCTGCCCCCGCACGGCCGGTGAGGCCGCGCTTGCAACTGGGGAGAAGGGGGAAGCCGCCGTTTGACACTCCTGGGTGATGGCAGGAAGTCGCCATGTCCGGAAACTGTCACCGGAAGGGTTCGCAGAGTGATGAACACCCGCGATGGTCGTGACTGGGGGTAACTAGAGCCAGCCGCGTCGTGAGGCCTGCACGCCGAGCTGGAACCGGGTCTGCGCACCGAGCAACTGCTGTAGCCGGCTCACCCGGCGGTGCACGGTCCGTTCGCTGACGCCCAGCTCGCGCGCGATCGACTCGTCCGTCAAACCGGCGCTGAGCAGCGCCATCAACCTCCGGGTCGCCGTCGTCGGCTCCTCGACGGTGTCCGCGTGGCCGCCCGGCGTGATCGACACGGCCATCCGCCAGAACGCCTCGAACAGCTCGATCAACGCGCTCAGCAACACGGACGGGTGGATGAGGAGCGCGACGACGTTCCCGCCGGTGACCGTCGGCACCGCGATCAACGCCCGGTCCGCGTCGGCGATCACGAGCTTGAGCGGCACCCCGGGGAACGTCCGCGCCTGCTCGCCCGCCGCGATGCTCTCCTGGACCGAGGCGAACCCGGCCTCGGTCTGCAGGAGCCCGGAGTCGTACACGACCCGGTACGCGACACCGCGGGCGAGCGCGGGAGGCTGGGCGGGACTCGCCTCGGGCTGCGGGCTGAGGTACGAACCGGGGTCGAGCGCCCGGACCTGGCACTTGGCCTGGCCCTGCATCTCCTCGAACGTGCTGATCACCTCGTCCGCCTCCGTGAGCACCTCGACGAAGTCGACCTCCTTCGCGCCGTGCTCGGCGTAGGCGGCGGCCAGCACCTCCGCGGTCTCCCTGGCCCTCGCGGCAGCGGCCTCGTGGCTCGACGCGATCGCGGCCAGCGCCGACCGCGGCGGCCGCACCGCGTCGTTCCTGACCAGCCCCACCCGGACGAGCTCGTCGTGCGCGGGGCCGGGTTCCGCGGGAGATCCGCACAGCATCGCCAGGTAGAGCTCCTCGGCTTCCGGCGACAGCCCCTGGTGCACACGACTCCCTTCGGTGATCTGAATCGAAGGTACCTGGTCGAACATGCGCGACGCGGGACGGCCGGGCCGCGGCCGGGGAGGTCCGCGGCACGCCCGGCTGCGCGACCCGTCAGCCCGTCGAACGCTCCGTGCGGCGGTGGTGGCGGCCACCGGTTCAGCGAGGCACTCTGTCCTTTGTGGACCGTCTCGCCGCCGGAACGGGGATCAGGTCCTGCGCAGCAGGTAGGTGTCCATGATCCAGCCCTTGCGCGCACGGGCTTCCTCGCGCACGGCACGGATCCGCGCGGCCACGTCCCCGACCCGCCCGGACACCAGGACCTCGTCGGGCATCCCGAGGTAGGCGCCCCAGTAGATCCACGTGTCGGGGTCGACGCCCTCGAACGAGTACGTGGCGTCCAGCATCACGGCCACGTCGTCCACTCCGGCCGGCCACCCGGCCGCCAGCCGGCGCCCGGTGGTGATCTGCACCGGCTTGCCCACCTGGTTCAGCGCCACGCGGTGACCGGCCGTCAACGCCGCCACGGAGGTCACGCCGGGGATCACCTCGACGTCGAACTCCACGCCGCGGCCGAGCAGGTCGTCGAGGATCGCGAGGGTCGAGTCGTACAGGGACGGGTCGCCCCACACCAGGAACGCGCCGACCTCGTCCTCGCCCAGCTCGGCGAGCAGTTCCAGGCACACGTCCGCGCGGGCCCGGCGCCAGGCGTCGATCGTCGCGACGTAGTCGGCCGGGGTGCGGTCGCGCTCCGGGTCGCGGCCCTCGACCCAGCGGTACGGGCGCGTCACGTGCTCCGCCAGGATCGAGGCGCGCAGGTCGACGAGCTCCTGCTTCACGGATCCCTTGTCCAGCACGAAGAACACGTCGACCGTCTGCAGCGCTTTGACGGCCTGCACCGTCAGGTGGTCGGGGTTGCCCGCGCCGATACCGATGACCAGGATCTTTCGCACCGAGACACACTAACTCAGCGCGCCGCCGGCACCCGGCCGGTCGATCAACCGCGCGCGACCGGCCGGGTGCCGACGCGGGTGTTGACGGCGGGGCAGGCGCGTTCGAAGCTGCACGGGTGGAGTTGCCGGCGCGGACTCAGCAGGTGTTCCTCAGGTTGTGCTGCATGGAGGAGCAGGACCGGTACCGGTACTTCCTCCGCGACGCCGACGACCAGCTCGCGGTGCTGGCCGAGCACGGCCTGGTCGAGTTCGAGGGGCAGCGGGTGCGCCTGCTGGCCGCCGCCGAGCAGGCCGGCCGGGCGGTGGTGGATCCCGGGTTCGCGCGGGCGGTGGCCGAGGAGTGGGCCGCCAACTGGATCGCGTCCCTGGAGGTCGCCGCCGACGTCGAGAAGCCCGGTCTGCTCGCGCACGCCGCGCCGTACCTGCGCCGCCTCGGCCGGTGGGACGAGCTGGCGGCGCTCGAGGACCGGCTGGGGCGGCACGACCGGGCCGTCGAGGCGAAGGCCGAGGCGCTGCGCCGGGCTTACGAGGCAGGCGATCCCGGCGAGATCGGCACGGGCCACCACGACTTCGCCGTGCTGCTCGGCCGGCTGGACAGGGCGTCGCCCGCGGTGCTCGCGCACTACCTGGCGTCGGCGCTGATCGCCGTGAGGACGAACGCGCCGACCCTCGGCGCCGAGATCGAGATGATCGCGATGTTCGCGTTCGCCTTCGGCCTGCCGGAACGCATCGCGCTGGACGACATCTGCGCGCTGGCGGGGGAAACCGGGGGCGTGCGGCTGCGGGAGCTGCTCGACCGCCTGCCGCAGGAGGTCCCCGACGAGCTGCAGCAGGTGGTCGACCGCGCGATGGAGCGGGCGGGCGAGGCGATGCGGGACTGGACGCCCGTCATGACCGCGGTGGTGCTGCACGCGTCCGGCGCCGCGGACCTGACCGGACAGCTCGAGACCGCGCTCGCCGGCCTGGAGCGCGGAGCCGACTCGGCGCCGCTGGCACGGGCGCTGCGGCGCGTCCTGGCCGGCGAGCGCGGTCCCGAGCTGCTGGACGGGCTCGGCATGCTCCCGTCCGGGATCGTCGGGAAGGTCCTGGCTAGCCTGCGAGAACGTGCAGGATCCTGACCGGCTTCCTCGGCGCGCCGTCCAGGGTCCCGTCCGGCTGCGGCACGATCCCGGCCTCGACGATCCGGTCCAGCGTGTCCATGCCGTGGATGACGTGGCCCATCACGGTGTAGACGGGCCGGATGTTGGCGAACGAGTGCACGATGAAGAACTCGCTGCCGTTCGTGCCGGGTCCCTGGTTGCCGTAGGCGATGGTGCCGCGCGGGTAGGTCTCGGCGCCGGTCACCTCGTCGGCGAACCGGTAGCCGGGGCCGCCCTCCTCGGCCCGGTAGATGTCACCGCACTGCAGGACGCCCAGGCGCGCGGTGTCGGTCAGGCGCCAGCACTGCGTCATCGTGTAGAACCAGTGCCGCGCCAGGTGCGCGAAGTTCTCCACCGCGCACGGCGCGTTGGCGCGGTCGAGCTTCGCCACGACCACGCCGTAGTTCGTCACGATGGTGACCTTCACCGTGCCCTTCGCCGGCACGACGGCGGACGGCACCGGCACCGGGCGCGCCGCCGGGTTCTCCGGCGTCGGGATGAACTCGCACTTCGCGGTCGGCGGCCTGGTCAGCGGCTCGGCGGACGCGACCGGGGCGAGGACGACCATCATCAAGACAGCGAGCAGTAGCCTCATGGGTGCCGACCGTAGCCGCCACGACCCTCACACGGGAACGGTTTCCCGCTGCTCGACCGCCGCGGGGCGCTGCGCGGGCCTGCGCTCCAGCCACCACTGCGAGACCAGCAGCGGCACCACCCAGCCGGTCCACGTCGAGATGCCGGCGATCGTGTTCGGCAGCTCCTCCTCCGGCACGCTGCCCGCCAGGAAGAGGAACGCGAGCACGCCCCAGATCCGGTTGGTGATGATCGAGACGGTCAGCACGAAGCTGCGGATCATCCACTTGCGGTGGTCCCGGAACTGCCGCCGCCGCGCCGCACGCCACGCCAGTGAGGTGAACAGCAGCCACAGCAGGGCAAGCATCACGTTGCTGACCGCCGCGACCGGCCCGAACGGCGTCATCCAGCCGACGACCAGCCCGGCCAGACCGCTGGGGAGCACACCGCCCCACACGTAGACACGGCCGATGCGGCGGTGCCATGCGGGGAAGCGGCCACGGAACCACGGCCAGATCTGCACCACACACGTCAGAATCGCGACCGCCCCGCAGACGACGTGCACGACGAGCAGGGGGTAGTGCGGTCCCCAGTCCGACTGCACGCGCGCCTGCACACGGTCACCGGTGAGGTAGGGCGGCAGCGAGAACGCCACGAACGCCACCACCACGAAGGCCAACGGGCCCACCCAAGGCTTGCGCAACCACGTCATGGCGCCACGATCACAACAACCGCTTACCGCTCACGCACCGCTCGCTGACGTCCCGGGCAAGGCGGCCCGGCGGCCGCGTCCGGGCTGTGCACGGTGACGGAACAGCGTTGTGCTGCGGTTCTGACACCCCGCTGACACCTGACGGGGTGTAGCTGTCAGGTCGCTGTGAGCGCACCCCGGCAGGGTCAGCGCCATGAAGCCGACAGCCCTGATCGCCGCGACCGCGCTCCTGTTCCTGGCGGCGCCGGACGCGCAAGCCGCGTCGTGCAGCGGACGCGGGTGCAACGGCGAGGACCCCGTCGCCGCCGGGTGCGCCGGTAGCACGACGGTCGCCGACACCGCGGCGATGTTCACGTCCGGCACGGCCGAGCTGCGCTGGTCGCCCGCGTGCCGGACGAACTGGGTGCGGATCTCGAACTACTCCGGCGGCGACTCGGCACTGCGCATCACCGTGTGGACGAGCAGCGACCGCGTCGGCTTCGTCGCGCCGGGAACGCCGGGCAACCACTGGGGAAACATGGTGTACGCGCCCGGTTGCGCCCGCGGCGAGGTGGCCTACGTCGACCGCGACGGCGCCCACCACACCGCCCGGCTCCAGTCGAGCGACTGCTGAGGGGGCGTGCCGTGACCGGCTACATCACCGACTGACCTCCGTCTCGCACCACCGCTGTTTTCCAGAGGGAGAAGCATGTTCGTCAAGATCGCAAGCTCGGTCGGCACCGCGGCGCTCGTCGTCGGCGCCCTGCTCGGGATCGCCTCGCCGGCGAACGCCGAGACCAACCCGAACTGCTCGCAGGTGACGCAGATCGGCGAGACCGCCTACATCAAGTCGGGCGGCACCACCGTCGCATCGGTGAAGCAGTTCAAGGGGTGCAACAAGAACTGGGCCTACACCTACGTGTGGGAGGGCTTCCGCAACTCGCACAGCGGCACCTGGTGGGCCTGCTCCGGCGTCTCCACCAGCTCGGGCCTGGCCGACTACAAGTGCGGCGGCAACCACCAGAAGGAGGTGTGGTCCTCCGGCGCCAACACGCTTTCGGTGTGCACCAAGGCCTACGGCCAGCTCGAGTGGTCGAGCGGCGAGGGTTACGCGGCCACGGACCAGCGGTGCTGAGCCGTGACCGGCAAGAGCACTGCGCCTGAATTTCCGGGACTCGGCAAGAAGAAGGGCTCACGGTGTTGAAGAGATTGACGTTCGTGGCGATGATCGGTGCGCTGATCAGCGTCTTCTTCGGTACTTCTCCGGCATCCGCGGCGACGGCGCGCAACGGCGTCTGCGAGTCGGGTGAGTTCTGCCTGTACTACAACAGCGACCAGGCCGGCTCGGTCTCCGACTTCAACACCTCCATCTCCGACTACGGCGACAGCCAGCCGACCTGCTACGACTTCAAGAGCGCCGGCAACGGTCAGGGCGTCTGCGTGAAGAACAACGCGGCCGCGGTCTGGAACCGGATGGGCAGCCCGGTCACGGTGTTCTTCAACAGCGGCTACGCGGGCACCAGCCAGACGTTCGCCGCCGGTGCGAAGGGCAACCTGAAGACCGGGCTGAAGAACGAGAACGCCTCGCACCGCATCGGTTCTCCGGCCGACGCGCGGGACGGCGTCTGCCACGACGACGAGTTCTGCCTGTACTACAACAGCGACCAGGCGGGCTCGGTGTCCGACTTCGAGACCTCGGTCGCCAACTACGGCGACAGCCAGCCGAGCTGCTACGAGTTCAAGGGCGCCGGCAACGGCCAGGGCCTGTGCGTCAAGAACAACGCCGCCTCCGTCTGGAACCGCACCAGCAAGCCGGTGACCGTCTACTTCAACAGCAACTACGGTGGCACCAGCCAGACGTTCCCCGCCGGTGCGAAGGGCAACCTGAAGACCGGGCTGAAGAACGAGAACGCCTCGCACCGCATCGGTGACAGCGGTGGCAGCGACCCGGACCCCGACCCCGGCGACCCCGGTCCCTACCCCGCTCCGCCGAACAACCCGCACCCGGAGGAGGCCGTCCGCGCACCGCAGGCCAGCGCGCGCACGCAGTTCGTCGACACGCAGATCGCCCAGCTGACCGGTGAGACGCAGTGCTACGTGGGCGACTACCGGCCCGGCGAGCCGTCGACGAGCAACCACAACACCGGCAACGCGCTCGACTGCACGATCTCCGACGCGATCGGCCAGTACCCGAACGCCGCCCAGGAGGCCCAGGGCTGGAAGCTCGCGAACTGGCTGCGCCAGCACGCCGCCGCGCTCGACGTCCGCTACGTGATCTGGGACGGCAAGATCTGGAGCGTGGCCCGCTCGTCCGAGGGGTGGCGCACCTACACCGCCGGCAGCGGTGTGACGGGTGGTCACTACGACCACGTGCACGTGTCGATCCAGAACCCGTACGGCGACTGATCGAACGCGAACTGGTCAGCTGATCAGGCTGTCCAGCAGGTTGTCCCTGCGCAGACCGGGTGTGCCGAGCAGTTCGGCCGCCCGGTCCGCGTGTTCTTCCCGGCCCGCCCCGGCGAGCACGAGGTGCGCGACGCCCTCGCCGTACCGGTCGCCGCGGGCGCCGGTGATCTCCAGGCAGCGCTCGGCGTCCTCGACGGCCTGCGCGGTCCTCCCCGCGGCCAGCCGCACCTCCGCCCGGCACAGCAGGGCCTGCCACTCGTCGTTGTGCTCGCCCGTCACCCGGCACAGGCCGATGCACTCGGTCAGCGCCTCCTCGGCCTCGTCCAGCCGGCCGAGCCGGAACAGCGCCTGACCCTGCGAGGCCAGCGCGTACGCCGTTCCGGCGGTGTCCCGGTGCGCACGGGCGTGCGCCAGGCTCTCCACCGCGGCGTCGAGGGCCTGCCCGTACCGGCCGGCCACCTGGTGCACCTGGGCCAGCGCGGACAGCGGGACCCGTTGCGCCCCGGCAGGTCCGTGCTCGGTGGTGAGCTTCAGCGCCGCCACGAGGGCCGACTCGGCGAGCTCCAGCTCACCCAGCTCCCGGTGGATCGTGCCGATGCCGACGAGCGCGCGCCCCTGCCCGAACGGGTCGTCGGCACGTGCCTCGAGCACCTCTTCGAGCTGTGCGCGGGCGGTCTCGAACGAGCCGATCCGGCGGTTCGCCGCCGACTGCACCAGCAGCGCCGTCTGCACCGCGGCCGAGGTGCCGACCGTGCGCGCCGCCCGGTCCGCGACCCGGCCCAGCTCGACCAGGTCGGCGACCCTGTCCTGTTTGAACAGGTGCGGGTAGAGCATGTGCGCGATGGCCAGCGCGTGGTGGGCGAGCTCCGGTTCCGCCATCGTCGACCTGGCCGCCGCCAGCAGGTTCTCGGCCTCGTCGGTCAACCACCGCAACGGCTCGTCGATGTGCTGCTGCGCGGCGAGGTCCGTGAGGGCGCCGTAGGCGTGCGGGCGCAGTTGCCCGAGCGCCGCGGCGAGCGTCTCGCGGTAGTGCGTGAGCGCTCGGGCGAGTGCCTCGTGCTTCTCGTCACCCACGCGCTCGGCGCCAAACAGCCGGAGCAGGTCGTGCACCCGGTACCGCTGTGCGCCGCACGGTTCGACGAGTTTGGCGTCCACCAACGGGTCCAGCACGCGGTCCACGTCGTCCTGCCCGAGCAACGCCCGCGCCGTCCGTTCGCTCACGGTCGGAACGTTGAGGCAGCACAACAGGGTGAAGGCCCTCGTCGACCGCTCGGCCAGGCCCTCGAAGCCGATCTGGAAGCTCGACCTGACGCCGAGGTCGTCGAAGTGCAGCTCGTCCAGCCGGTGCCGCCGGTCCGCGAGCCGCCTCGCGAGCGTCGCCGTCGTCCAGTCCGGCCGCGCCCGCAGGCGGGCGGCCGCGATGGTGAGGGCCAGCGGCAGGTGGTCGCAGGCCCGCGCGATCTGCTTCGCCGCCGCGCTGTCGTCGCCGAGCAGGAGCAGCGCGTCGTCCTCGGGAAGCGGGCCGAGCCGCACGTGCCGCGCGCCGAGCGTCGCGAGCATCCGCCGGCTCGTGATCAGCACCACCGAGCCCGGCTGCCCCGGCAGCAGCGGGGCGACCTGCGCCGCGTCCACCGCGTTGTCGAGCAGCACCAGCACCTTCCGCCGGGCGAGCGTCGACCGGTAGAGCGCGGCGGCTTCGGAGACGTCCGCGGGCACCGCGAGCGGTGGCGTGCCGAGGGCGCGCAGGAACCGCCGGACCACCTCGGCGGGGGACAGCGGTGACCGCCCCGGCGTGGCGCCGTGCAGGTCCGCGTACAGCTGACCGTCGGGGAAGCGCTCGGCCACCGCGTGCGCCGCCGCCGTGGCGAGCGCGCTCTTGCCCTGCCCGCCGGGTCCGTGCACGGCGATCACCGGGTCGGCCGAGGTGGTGATCAGCTCGATCTCCGCGCGCCGCCCGACGAACGGCTCCGGGGCCTTCGGCAGCTCGCGCGGGACGGCGGGGACGTCGCCGCGCAGGATCGCGGCGTGCAGGTCCCGCAGCTCCTGGCCGGGGTCGAGGCCGAGCTCCTCGGCGAGCCGGCGCCGTCCCTCGTCGTAGGTCCGCAGGGCGTCCGCCTGCCGCCCGCCGCGGTGCAGCGCCATCATCAGCGCGCCCCGCAACCGCTCCCTGGTCGGGTGTTCGGCGACGTGCCGGGTCAGCTCGCCGATCACCTCGTGGTACCGGCCCTCCTTGATCGCCTTGTCGGCCCTGCGCTCGACCGCGGCGAGCCGTTCCTCCTCCAGCTCGCTCGCGAGCCGGGTGTCCGTCGTCAGCTCGGCCAGCGCGGGCCCGCGCCAGTGGCTCAACGCCTCGTCGGGGTCCTCCGCCTCGCGGAAGAGCTGGAGGTCGAGCGAGCGGTCGGGGATGTCGAGCCGGTACCCCTGCCGCGACCACCCGAGGCTCACCCCCGGCAGGTCCCGCAACGCCCTCCTGAGCTGTGACACGTGCACCTGGACGGCCTTGCGGGCGCTGGCGGGCGGATCGCCGTCCCACAGGACCGACATCAGGTGGTCGACGCCGACGGTCCGGCCGGCGTGCAGCAGCAGGAGCACGAGGACCTGGCGGGGCTGGCCGGCGGGAACGCGCACGACCCGCTGCCCGTGCGTGACGAGCAGCGGCCCGAGCACCCCGAACCGAACGCCGTCCACGGTTCTCACGATAGCCAGGCGGGTCGCGCGCGAGTGACCGCCGGGGCAGCCGGTGCTCGGTGGTGGCGGTGAGCGCTGAAACGAGACGGATCGGTCGTGCGAAAGCGACAGATGGGTGTCCCACCACCTCGTCCGGGGTACGCCAACAGGCCGAAGGTGCACCCGGAGCCACCTCTTTCGCGCACAAGGTGCGCGATTGACCGTCAAGCGGCAAAAAGTCGTGCGAAAATCGTTCGGGGACCGCCCGCGGGCGAGGATCGGCGACACGTCCGGCATCAAGTCGTCGTAGTGCCGCCTGATACGCCCGCAGGCGGATTGGAAGGGTCCGCGCACCCGGTTGCCGCAGTGGCACTCGGATTTCTTTCACGCGGAAAACAGAACAGTGCTCTGCGGTAGCGTCAGTATTGGTGGGTCACCTCATTGGAGTAACGGCGGTGCCGCGATCATCCCAAGTCGGGCATCATCACCTGGCTCGACGAAGTCGTAGAACGAGGGGTCTCGTGTGACCATCTTCCGTGCCGGCCGGACCGGAGCGTGGTGGATGTACCTGGTGGTGGGTCACCTGCTGCTGGGCGTCTACTACCTGATTCCGGTCAGCCCTGCGGGAACGACGGGGCAAACGGTACGGGTGGTGCTCTACTGCACGATCAGCGCCTCGGCCGCGGTCGCGACTTTCGCCGGTGTCAAGCGCAACCGCCCCCAATGGCGGCGGCCGTGGGTGTTCCTCGCACTCAGCCAGGTCGTTTACGCGATCGCCGACCTCACGTTCTACGCCTCGCACTACATCTTCGAGCACACGGTTTACCCCTCGTACGCGGACATCTTCTACCTCGGGCATTACCCGTTGATGGTGGCGGGCGTGATCCTGCTGATCCGCCGCCGCACCCCGGGGCTCGACCTGCCGAGCCTGCTCGACGCCGCGGTGCTCGCGGTCGTCGCGGGCATGGCCTCCTGGCTCTACGTGATCGGCCCGCAGGCGCGGCTCACGTCACCGGTGCTGGTGAAGATCGCGTCGCTGGGCTACCCGATGATGGACCTCGCGCTCTTCGTGGTGGCGCTGCGGCTGATCTTCGGAGCCGGTCCGCGGCCGCGCGCGTTCATCCTGCTGACCGGCAACCTGCTCGGCATCCTGACCGCGGACACGATCTACGTGCTGCAACGGCTCGACGGCAGCTACCACGCGGGCAACTTCCTCGACGCCATCTGGTTGTCGGCCAACCTGTGCATCGGTGCCGCCGCGCTGCACCCGACGATGGCGCGGCTGGTGGACCGCGGGCACGTCAAGGACGTCGGCCTGAGCCGCGGCCGGATCATCGCGCTGTCGTCGGCCGCGCTCGCCGCGCCGGTGCTGATGCTGGTGCACGACGTCGGCGAGTCGTCGCAGGACGTCCTGGTGATCGCGGCGGGCAGCGCGCTGCTGTCGTTGCTGATCATCGCCCGGCTCGCGGGCCTCGTGGCCGACCAGCGCAAGCTCGCGATCACCGACAGCCTCACCGGGCTGCACACCCGCAGGTTCTTCGAGGCCCAGCTCCCGCTGGAGATCGCCCGCGCGCGGCGCAACGACGGCTCGGTCGCGGTGTTCATCATCGACGTCGACCGCTTCAAGTCGATCAACGACAACTACGGCCACCCCGCGGGCGACGACGTGCTGATGGAGGTCGCCGCCCGGCTGCGCGCGGCCTCGCGCTCCGGTGAGGTGCTCGCGCGCTACGGCGGCGAGGAGTTCGCGCTGCTCGTGCCGGAGGCCGGTCCCGGCAGGCTGTCCGTGATCGCGAACCGGCTGCGCGAACGCGTGGCGGAGAAGCCGATCCCGGTCAACGCGGGCAACGACGACATCCCGTTGTCCGTCACGGTGTCCGTCGGGTCGGCGAGCTTCCCGACGCACGGCGACGGCCCCGACGACATCGTGGTGATCGCCGACCGCGCGCTGTACGCGGCGAAGGCGGCGGGCCGCAACCGCATTGCGGTCGGCCCGGAGCCGTTGCCCGCGGTCGACCCGGACACCGACGGCGCCATGGCGGAGTTCCTCTGCCAGGTCGCCGACCGGGTGGACGGGTGGCTGCAGCGCTACGACCACAGCCGGTCGGTGTCGCGCTGGGCGGGCGTGGCCGCGGGCGAGTTCGGGCTCGACGCGCCGACGATCAGGGTCGCGCAGCTCGCTGGCCGCCTGCACGACATCGGCAAGATCATCATCCCCGAGGTGGTGCTCACCAAGCCCGGCGCGCTCACCGAGGAGGAGTGGCGGCTGCTGCGCCAGCACCCCGACTTCGGCTACCGGCTCGCCAGGATGGTGCCGGGGTTCGCGGGCGTGGCGCACGTGATCAGGCAGCAGCACGAGCGCTACGACGGCACCGGCTACCCGGACGGGCTGCGCGGCGCGGACATCCGCGCCGAGGCGCGGATCCTGTCCGTCTGCGTCGCCTGGGCGGCGATGAGGTCGAACCGTCCACACCAGACCGCGCTGGGCGAGGAGCGGGCGCGGCGCGAGCTGTGGGCCGGCCGGGGCGAGCAGTTCGACCCGGACGTCGTGGACATGTTCCTGGACCTGCACACCCAGGGCACCATCGGAATGCTCCGCCCGTCCGGATTGTCCATTCAGGAGGCTGGTTTCCCGGCCGAGTTCCGGCCCTGACCACCTGGCGGTGGCATGCTCTGGGCCATGAGCACGGAGTACGCCATCCCCGCCGAGGTGCCGAGCCCCGCACGACCGGCCGCGCCCGGCGGTCCGGTGGGCAGGTGGCTGCTCGCGGACCGGGTGGCGCCCTCGGGGCCGGAGAGCCGCGAGGCGCACGCCAAGCCGCACGCGTGGTGGAAGGTCATGACGCTGACGGGCGTCGACTACTTCTCCACGCTGTCGTACCTGCCGGGCATCGCCGCGCTCGCCGCGGGCGCGCTGTCGCCGCTGGCGACGTTGCTGATCGTCGCGCTGACGCTGCTCGGGATGCTGCCGATGTACCGGCGGGTGGCGCGGGAGAGCCCGCACGGCCAGGGCTCGGTCGCGATGCTGGAGGACCTGCTGCCGTTCTGGCGCGGCAAGGTCTTCGTGCTGGTGCTGCTCGGGTTCGTCGCGACCTCGTGGATCATCACGATCACCCTGTCCGCGGCCGACGCCTCGGTGCACGCGCTGGAGAACCCGTACGTCCCCGAGTCGTTGCACGGTCATGAGCTGGCGTTGACGATCGTGCTGCTGCTGATCCTCGGCGGCGTGTTCCTGATGGGCTTCAGCGAGGCCGTGGGCGTCGCGATCCCGCTCGTCGCGGTGTTCCTCGCCCTGAACGCCGTCCTGGCCGTCGTGGGGCTCGTGGAGGTCTTCTCGGCACCGGACGCGCTCGACCGCTGGGTGTCGGCGCTGGGCGCGCACGGCGACGGCCTGCTCGGTGTCGCCGGACCGGCGGTCCTGGCGTTCCCGCTGCTGGTGCTCGGTCTGTCCGGCTTCGAGACCGGCGTCAGCATGATGCCGCTCGTCGCGGCCTCCGGCCGGACGCGGGAGGAGCGCCTGGAGAGCCGGGTGCGCAACACCCGCAAGCTCCTGACCACCGCCGCGTTGATCATGTCGGTGTACCTGGTCGCGACGTCGTTCATCACCACCGTGCTGGTACCGCAGGACAAGTTCGCGCCGGGTGGTCCGGCGAACGGCCGTGCGCTCGCGTACCTCGCCCACGAGCTGCTCGGCGAGGCGTTCGGCACCGCCTACGACATCAGCAGCATCCTGATCCTGTGGTTCGCGGGCGCGTCCGCGATGGCGGGCCTGATCAACATCGTGCCGCGCTACCTGCCGTCGTACGGCATGGCGCCGGAATGGGGCCGTGCCGTCCGTCCCGTCGTGCTCGTCTACACGGTGATCTGCATCATCATCACGGTCATCTTCAACGCCGACGTGAACGCGCAGGCCGGCGCGTACGCCACCGGGATCCTGGCGATGATGGTGTCCGGCTCGTTCGCGGTCACGGTGTCGGCGTGGCGCAAGGGTCAGCGCGGCGCCAGGGCCGGCTTCGCCCTGCTGACGCTGGTCCTGCTGTACGCCCTGGTGGAGAACGTGATCGAGAAGCCGGACGGCATCACGATCTCCTTCGGCTTCATCCTCGGCATCGTGGTCATCTCGCTGGTGTCGCGCATCTCGCGCACCACCGAGCTGCGCGTCGACCGGATCGAGTTCGACGACGACGCGCGGAGGTTCATCACCGACACCATCGCGAACGACGGGCTGATCACGTTGATCGCGCACCGCCGCCAGTTCGGCGACAAGGCGGAGTACGACGAGAAGGAGTCCGAGCAGCGCGGCATGAACCCGGTGCCCGGCACGGCGGACGTGATCTTCCTGGAGATCGACATCGTCGACCCGTCGGCGTTCAGCGACGTGCTGTGCGTGCGGGGCGTCGAGGTCGACGGCCACCGCGTGCTGCGCGCCTCCGCGCCCGCGGCGCCGAACGCGATCGCGGCGATCCTGCTGGCGCTGCGCGACTCCACCGGCGTGCTCCCGCACGCGCACTTCGAGTGGTCGGAGGGGAACCCGCTGGGCCACCTGTTCCGCTACCTGATCCTGGGGCGCGGTGACACGCCGCCGGTCGTACGCGAGATCATCCGCTCGGCCGAAGAGGATCCGTCCCGACGCCCACGCGTGCACGTCGGATAACTGCCAGACTTCCCCTTGTACGTCCGTCTACAGGGGGAAGGACGCCACACATGTTCCGCAAGCTGTTGATCTCGTCCGTCGCTGTCGCGACGGTCGCGGCGGGGATCGCTCCCGCCGTGGCACACGAGCCGGAAACCCGGCCGGTGCGTTCGTGCGCGGATCTCGTGCGCTCGTTCGACGTGCCGGATGCCCGCACCCGTGTCGCGTCGGCCGCGGTCGTGTCCGGGCCCACGGAGTTCTGCGACGTGCGCGGCACGATCGAACCAGCGATCGGCTTCCAGCTCAAGCTGCCGACCAGTGGCTACCAGGGCCGCTACCTCCAGTACGGCTGCGGCGGGTTCTGCGGGATCATCGACGAGCCGGACTTCCCGCGGGGCTGCGGTCCGGCCTTCGGTGACGCCGCGGTGGCGGCGACCGACGACGGTCACCAGGCCACGCCACCGGGCAACGGTTTCGACACGACGTGGGCCATCAACGACCAGAAGGCCCGCGACGACTACTTCTTCCGCGCACCGCACGCGTTGTCGAAGGTCTCCAAGCACATCATCTCGGTGTTCTACGGCAAGGCGCCCACGAAGTCGTACTTCAACGGCTGTTCCAACGGCGGCCGCGAAGGACTGCTGCTGGCCCAGCGGTACCCGCACGACTTCGACGGCATCATCGCGGCGGCACCGGCCGCCCACTACACCGGCGTCATCGCCTACCAGGCCTGGCTCGCGCGCAACGCCATCCCGAACGACAAGATCGTCGTGCTGCACGACGCGGTGATGGCGGCGTGCGACGGACTCGACGGCCTGGTGGACGGGCAGATCGACGACCCGCGCCTGTGCGAGTTCGATCCCGGGACGCTCGCGGGCCGGCTGACCGACGACGAGATCGCGCGCGTGCGCCGCCTGTACGCCGGCCCGTCCGACCAGGGCGTGCGGCTCTACCCCGGCGGTCAGGCCCACGGCTCGGAGCTGTCGTGGACGTTCTGGCTCAACCCGGTACCGGAGCTCGGCCAGTCCATCGCGGCCAGCCTCGCGGACAACGCGTTGAAGCACCTCGTCTACCCGATCGGCAAGCCGCACTCGTCGCTGGAGACGTTCGAGTTCACCCTGCGCGAGTTCCGGCGGCTGGTGCCGGAGACCGCGAAGGCGAACTCGTTGTCGCTGGACCTGCGCGAGTTCCGGCGATCAGGCGGCAAGCTCCTCATCTGGCACGGCGCCGGCGACCAGGGCATCCCCTTCGAGAGCACGCTCGACTACTGGGCGCGCCTGACCGGCGGCAAGACCCCGGACTGGGCGAGGCTGTTCGTCGTGCCGTCGATGTGGCACTGCGACGGCGGCGACACCCTGACCTCCTTCGACCCGTTGCCCGCGCTCGTCTCGTGGGTCGAGGGCGGCAAGGCGCCGGACCGGGTGGTCGCGTCCGGCGTCGACGCCGAGGGCAACGTCGTGCGCACCCGCCCGGTGTTCCCGTACCCCTTGCGGGCCAGGTACGACGGCTCAGGATCCGTGGACGACGCCGCGAACTTCGTGGCGGCACCCGGCTTCGGGTTCTCCGACCGGATCCGGTGGGCCGGTGAGGACCTCTACCACCGGCCCGGACCCGTCGCGCCCTAGCGGAACCGGTGGATGGCGGCGGTGATGGCCTTGTCCATGCTGTTGCCCTCCGCGATGACGTGGCCGGCGTCGTTCAGGATGACCAGCTCGGCGTCCGGCCACCTCTTCGCCACCTCCCACGCCGTCTGCAACGGCCCGCCGAAGTCGTTGCGGCCGTGGATGAGCACCCCGGGGATGCCCTTCAACCTGTGCAGGTTGTCGAAGATGTAGTCGGGCGGGAGGAAGCCCTCGTTGCCCCAGTAGTGGGTCACGGCCCGCGCCAGCCGGTAGCGCTCCACCGGGTCCTCGTACCTGGTGCCGGTGAAGTCGTTGTCGCCGCCGGTGATCGTCGACAGGTCCCACTTGCTCCAGTCCCACGCCGCCTTCTCGCGCACCCGCGGGTCCGGTGAGTTGAGGAGCTTGTTGTAGGCGAGAGCCAGGTTCCCGTCGCGGTCCTCCTCGGGAACGCCGTTCTGGAACGCCTCGAAGTAGTCGGGGAAGAACATGCCCAGCCCGCGGGTGATCCACGCGTGCTCCTCGGGGCGGGAGGTGGTGACCGCCGGGATGATGATCTCGCTGACGCGGTCGGGGTGCGCGATGGCGTAGGCGAGGACCAGAGTCGAGCCCCAGGAACCGCCGAGCAGCAGCCACTTGTCGATGCCGAGGTGCTCACGCAGCTTCTCGGCGTCGTCGACCAGGTGCTGGGTGGTGTTGTGCTCCATGCTCGTGGCCGGGTCGCTCAACGGCGGAGTGCTCCGGCCGCTGCCGCGCTGGTCCCAGAGGACCAGGTTCCAGTGGCTCGGGTCGAAGTCCTCGCGCCACCGCGGGTTGGAGCCCGCTCCCGGGCCGCCGTGGAAGACGCAGGCCGGTTTGCCGTTCGGGTTGCCGCTCGCTTCCCAGTGGATTCGCTGGTTGTCGCCTACTTCCAGCATTCCTCGGGCGTAGGGCTCCACCTTTGAGTACATGGTGGGGGAGGGTATTGGAGGCCGGGGTTGTGGTGCTCGGCCTTTTTCGAGGGCCCTGTGGGCTGCGGTTGGTCGTAGGTGCCCGGATTGCTCCGCGACCTCGCGGTGCGTGCTCTTCCCCCTGGGCGCTGCCCCAGACCCCGCGATCCGCTCCGGGGGCCAGCGCCCTGCGCGGGTTGATGGCACGCCGGTCGGTGTGGGCGGGCGGCTCCCGAACGCCGACACGTCCACTGCGGACGCAGCGGACGTGTGAGTGCTTTGGTGCTGACGTGTGCGGCGTCAGGACTTCTGCTTGGCGCTGATCTGGTCCAGGACCTCGGTCTGCGACACGATGATCTTGCCGGCCAGTGCTTTCGAGCCGATGTGCTCGCCCTTGGCCTGGGCGTCCTTGGCCATGTCCACGCCGCTGCGGAGGTGGCGGGAGAGGGTGGCCAGGAAGAGGTCGTCGAACTGCTTGCCCTGGGCCGCCTTGAGGGTCTCGACGTCCTTCGCGGTCATCATGCCCGCCATCTTGTGGGTGGCGTTGGCGTCGTCGCCCGGCACCTGGATGTTCCAGCTGCGCAGGTAGGTCGCCATCTGCTCGATCTCGCCCGCCTCCGCCGTGGCGATCTTGTCGGCCACGTTCACCACGAACTGGTCCTTCGACCGTTCGATGGCGACCTTGGCGATGTCGATCGTCTGGCGGTGGTGGGGGATCATCCGCAACGAGAACGTCGCGTCCGCCTCGTTGGCCGCTGGCTCGCCGGCGTTGCCGCCGCCGACCGATGAACAGCCCGTCAGCGCTAGCAGACCTAGCACGATGATGAGCAGACGCGCACGCATGAAGCCTCCCGTCTCGGTTCCCTGACGAGGGATACGGGTGGCCGTTGTGTCCGGTTCAGCGGAAGTTCGCGGGCCTAACTGGTGCCGTCGAGGTCGCTCAGCGCCTTCAGGACGCCGGAGACCACGTCGGGGTGGCCCAGGGGGAGCGGCGCCGGCATGCGGGCGTCCTCCGCCGGGGTGTCCTCGGTGCGGGTCACGACCCGGATCCAGGGCTCGTCGACCTCGACCTCCGGGTCCACCAGGAGGAGCGAGCGGACCAGGCCCTCGTGGTTTCGCACCAGGTCGGCCACGTCGGCGGCGATCGGGCCGCTGGCCACCACGTCGAGGACGGGCTGGGCCTCGTCGTCGCGGTGCCTGGTGAGGACGGTGTCCACTGTGGACTTCCAGCTCGGGGCGGCGGGCACGCGCAGCCACACGATGCGGAGCCGGTCCGTCAGCTCGCGCCAGGTCGCGGGGATCTCGTCGTGCACGGCCTCGCCTGCTGGATCGATCACGAGAACCGTTGCGGCTCCTGCCGGTCCGTCGGCCACCACGCCGGGGCCTGTCGCCCTGCTGGGCTCGTCGAAATCACGCATGCCACCGGATACCCACTGCCGACAGGTTTGCACCAATGGCTTGAGCGGCGCTGTCGCCCGAACGTGGACAGGACCAGTCGTGCGGGTGGACCTGTTGGCAGCCACCGATTCCAGGTCGGTGCCCGGTGATCGCTTGACCACTTTCCGAGTCCCGGTTTATGGTCTAGACCATACCGAAACTGGATCGGTGAGCGATCTGCAGCGCTCCCGGTTCCCGCCCCTCCTGCCTGGGGCCACCCTGCCTGGGAACGATCCAAGGAGTTCGGAAGATGAAACTCTCTCGCAAAGCGGCGCTGGTCATGGCCGCCGTCCCCGCCATCATCCTCATCACGCCGGTGGGTTCGGCCAGCGCGCATGGTTACGTCTCGTCGCCGCCCAGCCGTGCGGCGCAGTGTGCGACCGGGGCCGTGCAGAACTGCGGTGCTCCCCAGTGGGAGCCGCAGAGCGCCGAAGGCCCCAAGGGCATGATGAACTGCAACGGCAGCCGCGGCGACTTCGACGTGCTCAACAACGACAACTTCGGCTGGAAGGCGACCGACACCGGCACCACCCTGTCGGTCGGCTGGACGTTCACCGCCCGGCACAAGACGCGTGACTACGAGTACTACATCAACGGCACGCGCGTCGGGTACGTCAACGGCAACAACGCGGCACCGGTCGACCCGGTCCGGCACACCGTCAACCTGAGCGGGTTCTCCGGCCGGCAGAAGATCTTCGCGATCTGGAACATCGCCGACACGGGTGCCGCGTTCTACTCCTGCATCGACGTCAACATCAACGGTGGCGGCACCCAGCCCCCGCCCACGACCACGAAGCCGCCGACGACCACCCCGCCCACCACGAACCCGCCGACCTCCCAGCCCCCGGCGAGCGGGACGTGGGCGCCGAACACCTCCTACGCCGTCGGCGCGACGGTGACCTACGGCGGCTCCACGTACCGGTGCCGCCAGGCCCACACCTCGCTGACCGGCTGGGAACCGCCGAACGTGGCGTCGTTGTGGGAGCGGATCTGATCCGATGAAGCGCCTGGTGATCGCGGTCGCGGTCCTGGCGCTGGCGGGGTGCGGGGGAGAGGCGGTCGTGCCGCGGGGCCAGGGAGCCCACGGACACGGCGCGTCCTCCACCGCACCACCCGTACCCGCCGCCAGCGCGAGGTTCAACGACGCGGACGTGATGTTCGTGCAGATGATGGTGGACCACCTGCAGCTCGGCGTCAGCCTCTCGCAGGTCGCGCTGGCCAAGGCGACCAAGCAGGAGGCGAAGGACCTCGCGGGCGCGATCGACGCGACCCAGCGCGAGGAGCTCTCGATGCTCAAGTCGTGGCTGAAGCTCTGGGGCAAACCGGAAGGCGGTGGTGCGGACCTGCACGCCGCTCACGGAGGGCAGCCGTTGCTCGACGACAAGGTCATCGACGACACCAAGAACAAGAACGGGGCCGAGTTCGACCTCTCCTTCCTCAACCTGATGGCCGGTCACCAGGGCGCTGCCGTGGAGATGGCCCTCGCGGAGAAGAAGGACGGCATGAACCCGGAGGCCACGTCCTACGCGGAGCGCGTGGTCAGCACCCGGCAGGGCCAGGTCTCGCAGATGCTGAAGGCCATCAGCGGATCGTAGGCGTCCGGTCAGCGGCCCGGCGTTGTCTGCTCCCATGGACGTACTGATCTCGGGAGCGGGGATCGCCGGGCCCGCGCTCGCCCACTGGCTGGCGCGGTTCGGCTTCTCACCGGTCGTGGTGGAACGGGCGCCGTCGCTGCGCGGCGGCGGTCAGCCCGTGGACTTCCGCGGCGAGGCGCACCTGTCCGTGCTGCGGCGGATGGGTGTGCTGGACGCGGTGCTGGCAGCGCGCACGACACCGCGCGACATGGTGTTCCGCGGCCTCGACGGGCGCGAACGCGCGCGGCTGCCCGGCTCGTTCACCGCGGGGGACGTGGAGATCCTCCGCGGCGACCTCTCGCGCCTGCTGTACGAGCTGAGCGCGGCCGACGCCGAGTACGTGTTCGGTGACTGGGTCACGTCGCTGCACGACGACGGGGACGGCGTGGACGTGACGTTCGCGCACGGGCCCTCGCGGCGGTTCGACTTCGTGATCGGCGCCGACGGGATGCGCTCCGGCGTGCGGCGGCTGGTCTTCCCGCGGTACCGGCCGGAGTTCCAGGGCTACTACTTCGCGATCTGGGACGCCGATGGCGACGACCACGACCTGACGTGCTCGCCGGGCGTCGTGAGCGCGCCGGGGTGGCTGATGTACCGGTCCCCGGTGCCGCCGGAGCTCATGCCGGACTCGCTGGTGGCGCCGGGGGTCTACTTCGACTCGGTCAGCAGGGTCCGGATGCCGTCGGTCAGCTCCGGCCGGGTCGCCTTGATCGGCGACGCCGGGTACGGGTCGACGCTCGGCGGCATGGGAACCGGGCTCGCGGTCGTCTCCGCCTACGTGCTGGCGGGGGAGATGGCGGCGGGCGGCGACGCCTTCGCCGCTACGAAGCCCTGATCGGCCCGTACGCGCGCGGCTGCCAGGGCAACCCCGGGCCGTTCCTCGTCCCGGCGACCAGGCCGGGGATGTGGCTGCGGGACCGGGTGTTCGCGCTGTTGCCGAAGATGCCGGTGTTCGCCCGGATGGACCTGAGGGCGGCGACCGCGATCAAGCTTCCCGAGTACGCGCCAGCTCGCTGAGCAGCTCCTCGACGTGCTGCCTGGCCGCCGTGTGCTGCCAGCCGAACCCCAGTTCCCGCCGGGCCTCCCGCAGCAGCTCGTCCGCGCGGGCCTGCTCGCCCCTGCGGTGGGCCGTCCTGGCGAGGCCCGCGCCGGCGAGCGCGCGGGTGGCCGCGAGGCCGGCCGTGGTCGCGAGGTCCAGGGCCTGGAGGTAGTCGCGTTCGGCCTCCTCCTCCCGGCCGAGGGCCAGCAGCCGGTCGGCCCGCCGGGCGCGGAGCTCGGCGAGCTCCTCCTCGGCACCCAGCTCCTCGACGGCGAGGAGCGCCTCCTCGGTCAGCGCGAGGGCTTCCCGCGGGTCCTCGGTGATGGTGGCGAGCACGTCCAGGACCTGGGCCGAACCCCAGCGCTCGCCCAGGTCCTGGAACCTGCGCAACGCCTCCCTGGACTGGCGGACCGCGGTCTCGCGGTCGCCGGTCGTCATCCAGCCGGTGTAGGCGGTGCTGAACGCGATCAGGCCCTGGACCCACGGGTCCTCGCTGCGCTCGACCTCGTCGTGCAGCCGGATGCGCGGGGTGGACGGGTCCGGCGGACCGGCCAGCATGGCCCACGCGATGAGCACGAATGGCTGGCGGATCGGGCCGCGCAGCTCCAGCAGCTTGCTCTGCACGCGTTCGGGCGCGGCCAGGGCCAGCAGGATCGCGTACTCCTCGGTGGACTCCTCCGGCACGCGCGCCAGCAGCGCGCGGGCCAGGTCCCCGACCTCCGTGCGGCTGCCCTTCAGGTACCAGTACCAGGAGAGGTCACCGATGAGCCGCAGCGCGCGAGCGGGGTCGTGCGCGACGGTCCACTCGACGGCCTGCAACAGGTTCGCGTGCTCGGCGGACAGGCGTGCGAGCCACTCCACCTGGTCGCGCCCGCGCAGCTCGGGGTCCGCGCGCCGGGCCAGCGCGTGGAAGTAGGCGGCGTGCGCGGCGTCGGCGCGGCTGTGCTGCGAGCAGAACTCGCGGATGGTCTCCAGCATCCGGTAGCGGCCGTCGGAGGCCTCCACCAGGGACTTGTCCACCAACGCCTCGAGCACCTCGACGGCGTGCCCGCCCACCTGTTCCGCGGCTTCGAGCGTCGCCCCGCCATTGAACGTGGCGAGCGCCGCCGCGAGGTCACGCTCGTCGTCGGTGAGCAGGTCCCAGCTCCACTCCACGACGGCGCGCAGCGTCCGGTGGCGGGGCGCGGCGGCGCGGTTCCCCTTGCCGAGCAGGCGGAAGCGGTCGCCCAGCCGGTCGGCGATCTCGCGCGTGGTCAGCGTCCGCGTGCGGGCGGCGGCGAGCTCGATGGCGAGCGGCAGCCCGTCGAGGCCGCGGCAGATGTCGGCGGTGTGCCGGTCCGGCACGAACGCGGGGTTCACCAGGCGGGCGCGGTCGGTGAACAGCGCCGCGCTCTGCTCGGGGTCGAGCGGTGGCACCGGGCACAGCGCCTCGCCGGTGATGCCCAGCGCTTCCCGGCTCGTGGCGAGGATCCGCAGCGAGGGGCACGTGCTGAGCAGGTGCTGCGCCAGCCGGGCGGCCTGGCCGACGAGGTGCTCGCAGTTGTCCAGGACCAGCGTCGCGTCGCGGTCGCGCAGCGCGAGCGTGAGCCGGTCCTCCGGTGCCAGCACGGTCTCCTTGAGCCCCAGAGCCTGCAGGGTCGCCGCGGCGACGTCCTTGGCCGGCGCGAGGTCGACGAAGATCGCGGACGGCGGCGCGGCCCGCAGGGCGAGCCGGGTCTTGCCCGCCCCGCCGGGACCGGTGAGCGTGACCAGCCGGGACGTCAGCCCCGCGATCCGCCGCAGCTCCTCCTGCCTGCCCACGAAACCGGTGAGCTGCGCGGGCGGTTCGCGGTGCGCCTGGCCGCGCAGGACCTGCAGGTGGATCGCCCGCAGCTCCGGGGACGGGTCCGCGCCCAGCTCGTCGGCCAGCACCGCCCGCGCGTCCTCGAACGCCCGCAGCGCCTCGGCCTGGCGGCCCTGCTGGGCCAGCGCGAGCACCAGGAAGCCGCGCAGCCGTTCGTCCAGTGGCCGCTGGTGCACCAGGTCCTGGATCTCCCGCACCTCGGCCCTGCCGAGCCGGACCCGCGCGGCGATCAACGCGCTGACCGCGGAGACCCGCTGCTGTTCGAGCCGGGTCGCGTGGTCCGCCAGGGCGACGTCGGCGAGTGCGGGCCCGCGCCACAGCCCGAGCGCCTCGGACAGCAGGGACTCCGCCGCCCTCGGGTCGCCCCGCTCCGCTTCCCGCTCCCCGTCCGCCGCGAGCGCCGCGAACCGGTGGGCGTCGACCTGCTCGGCCGCGAGGACCAGGCGGTACCCGGCGGGCTGGAACTCGACCAGCCCGGCGTCGCCCAGTGCCCGGCGCAGCCGCGAGACCTGGCCCTGCAGGGCGTTGGCGGCGTCCGAGGGCGGCTCCGAGCCGTAGAGCTCGTCGATCAGCCGGTCCAGCGGGACGATCTCGCCCACGCGCAGCGCCAGCGCGGCCAGCAGGGTGCGCGGACGTGGGCCACCCACCGCGATCTTGCCGTCCGGGGAGTGCGCCTCAACGGGACCGAGGATGCCGACGTGCACGGCGTCAGCGTACGAACCGGCCGGGGCTCGTACCCAGCACACGGCGGAAGTGGCGCGTCAGGTGGGACTGGTCGTGGAACCCGGCCAGCACCGCCGCCTCGGCCGCCGGCCGCCCCTCCACCAGGTACCCGCGGGCGAGGTCCACGCGCCGCCCGGTCAGGTACCGGTGCGGTGGCAGCCCGAAGCGGCGGGTGAACGCCCGCACCAGGTGCGTCGGGCTCGTGCGCAGCTCGGCGGCGGCCGCGCTCAGGGTCACGCCGCCGGGCAGCGAGGCGTCCAGGAGCTGCCGCAGCCGGTCGGCCAGCGTGGGGTCGGCGTGCCGTGCGGGCGCGGTCCCCGCGAAGTGGTGCGTCAGGCGTTCGGTGATCAGCGCGAGCCGGCTGGACGCCTCGAACGGCTCGTCCAGCACCAGGTGGAGCTGGTGCACGCGCTGCCGCAGCAGCGGGTCGGCCAGCATCGGCGTGTCCACCGCCTTGCCGATCAGCTCGGCGGGCAGGACCGAGTCGTCCAGGTAGAGCACGCGCTTGCGGAAACCGGCCGGGTGAGCGGACCGGCCGTCGTGCGGCACGTGCGGCGGCAACAGCGTGACGCCGTCCACGAGAGCGCCGTGCTCGTGACGGTCGAGTTCGTAGCGCACGGCACCCGTGTCGAGCAGCATCAACGTCCACGCGTCGTGCGTGTGCGCTGGGTAGACGTGCGTGGTGAAGGAGGCGTGGAAGACCTCCCGAATGCCTTCCACCGCCGGTTTCCAGGCCGCGGTGCTCATGTCAAAAACGTACAAGACGCGACCCGCGCGCGTTCGCGATCGTGGGTCCATGTTCGACACCAAGATCGCTGTGTTGTTGCGGGACGACCTGGCCGGCTGGCAGGCGCTGAACGTCACCGCCTTCCTCGTCAGCGGGCTGCCCGAAACGCTCCGCGGCGAGCCGTACGTGGACGCTGACGACGTGCGGTACCTCTCGATGTTCGGTCAGCCCGTCGTGGTCCTGCAGGGCGACAAGGACCTGGTCAAGAAGGCTCACGAGCGCGCGCTCGGCCGCAACCAGCCGATGACCATCTTCACCGCCGACCTGTTCGCGACCGGCAACGACGCCGACAACCGCGCCGCCGTCCGCAAGGTGCACACGCAGGACCTCGACCTGGTCGGGATCGCGGTGCACGGCCAGAAGAACGCCGTCGACAAGATCTTCAAGGGTGCTCGCATGCACCCGTGAAAGAAGCGCCCGGTCCTCCCGAGCGGCCCAGCGGAGCGGCACTGCCCCAGGTCGGCGACAGGGCCGATCCGGGTACCCGGCGCGCCACCGGCTCGGCGGGCTCTCCGCCGTCACCGGCTACGCGACGGGGCCGGCGGTGCGCTGGACCCGGGAGAAGAACTCCACCAGTTCCGGCGCCACGACCGACGGCTTGTACATGTGCGTCTGACCCGCCAGCGTCCTGTGCTCGGTGTTCGCTCCGAGGACCTCCGCGACGTTCTTCATGGCGTTGCGGAGGTACTGCGGGCTCTTGCCGCCGTCCATGGCGAGCGTCGGCACCTGGACGTTCCAGCGACCGGTGGGCAGCGGCGTTCCGCGGCCGTCGTCGCCGAGGATCGCGAGGTCCCACGGCAGGGTGTGCGCGACCTGCTTCAGCTTCTTCCACATCGGCGTCAGCTTCATCACCGCGACGCCGATGCCGGGCGCGCCGACCATCTTCATGAACTTCGACAGCATCCCCGAGCGGTCACCGCGCGCGAGCAGGTCGTTCATCTGCCGCACGATGTCCGCGGGCCGCGGCCGGTAGGTGTCGTCCACGACGAACGGCGCCTCGTAGATCGCGAGCCCGCTGATGCCCGGCAGCCGTGACGCCGCCTCCAGCGCGAGCACGGCACCGGAGGAGACGCCGAACACGAACGCGCTGCCGCCGGCCTCCCGGATGAGCGCGTCGATGTCCTCGACCTCGCGCTCCAGGGACCACGGCGTGGCGCCGTCACCGGTCTCGCCGCGCCCGCGCCGGTCGTAGGTGTGGACGGTGAAGTTCTTGTCCAGCACGGACGCGAGCTCGGTGGACGGGCCGAACCTCCGGTGGCACATCGCGCCGTCCACGAGGATCAGCGCGGGGCCGGAGCCGGTGGTCGAGCAGGCGATCCCGGTGCCGTCGGCGGAGGTCGTGAAGCGGGTCATCGGGTCTCTCCCAGGGTCGTGTCGAGGAAGGCCTGCCAGTCCTGCTCGGACTCGGCGCCCTCGAAGACGTGGTGCGCGGCGATCATCGGGCCGGCGAACCCGCGCAGGAAGCGGTACATGCCCCGCTCGGTGCGCAGGCCCAGAGTGTGGCTGTTGCGGTGGTACTCGACGGCGCCGGGGAGCCGGTCGGCGAGCGCCGCGTCGAGCTGCCGCCACGCCGTGTCCCAGTCGCTCACCACCGGCCCGAAGACCGTGAGCGGACGGGCCGTGCGGCCGGTGAAGTGGCGCAGGTACTCGGCCAGCGTGCGCCGGAACAGCGCGCCGCCGAGCTGCATGGCCTCGAACTCGTCGGTCCAGTCGTCGCCGGGCAGGAAGCCGCTGGTGACCATGCGCAGCACGGTGCTGCCGTGCTCGCGGCCCTCGACGAGGAACTCGTAGGCGATGAACCGGCCGTCCGGCGCCTTGCCGCTGTCGTGCGCGAAGTGGTGCGGAGGGTCCCAGGCGGTGATCCCGCTCGTCGGCTCGTACCCGCCGAAGGCGAGCTTGACCTGCCCGTTCGCCACCTCGTTGCGGCCCATGAACCACGAGTCGATACCGGGTCCCGTCGCGATGGCCTCCCACACCTCCTCGGCCGAGGCGGGCACCTCGAACTCGTCGGTGCTCTCGAACGCGTGGCCCATCGGTGCTCCCTTGCCGGCTCGGTGGATGCCCCATCCTGCTGCCGAAGATTCTGTTAGTCAAGACGGCGAAACTAGTCTTGACTAGAAAAGTTGTCGGAGGGACCGTTGGCGAGTCGCGCGTAAACTCGGTGGATGGCTCGCGGTGATGAACACGATCGGGTGGCCGTGGACCTCGGTCGCGTCCCCGAGGCAGAGCCTGCCTGCCTCCTTGAGCTGGTCTGCCCCGGCTGCGGGCGCGTCACCACCGATGACGACGCGCCCGGCTGCTCGGCGTGCCGTCAGCCGACGAGCTGGTGAGCGTGCATCTTGCTGATGTCGTAGGACACGCCGCAGAACGTGCATTGCAGCCCGTACCTGCTGCTGATCGTGAACAGCGGGATGAAGAAGATCGTGGGCTTCGTGTAGCGCCGGAACAGGTTGTGCGCGGACTGGTGGTGGCAGTGGCCGCACACCAGCGTCAGCATCCGCAGCTGTTCGATCGTCGTCCGCCAGCCGAAGATGACCATGTGTGCTCCTGGGGTCGTTTCACCCATTGACGCACGGCTGGTGGTTCTCGTTGCGCTGAGGTGGGTAACCGGGCGTGCATGAGCGACGTGCAAGACGAGCTGTTGCGGACGTTGACCAAAGTCGCCACCGCGTTACGCAGTGCGGAAATTCCGTTCGCGCTGACGGGCGGGTGTGCGGGCTACGCGCGCGGCGGGCCCACCAGTGAGCACGACGTCGACCTCCTCGTGCGCGAGCAGGACGCGACCGAAGCCGTGCGGGTGCTGGTGCAGCGCGGGCTGCGCGCCGCGGAACCGCCGGAGGACTGGCTGCTGAAGGTCTACGACGGCGACTCGCTGGTGGACCTGCTGTTCCGGCCCAACGAGCGCCCGGTCACCGACGAGATCCTGGCGATGGCCGAGGAGATGCCCGTCGGGTCGGCGATGCTGCCCGTCATGCCGGCGACTTTCGTGCTGATCAGCAAGCTGCTCGTGCTCGACGGCCACCGGTGCGACTTCAGCGAGCTGCTGCCGTTCGCCAGGGCGCTGCGCGAGCAGATCGACTGGGACCAGGTGCGCGAGGAGACGCAGCACTCCCCGTACGCCGAGGCGTTCCTGCTGCTGATCGAGCGCCTGGACATCATCGGGAGGGGCACCAATGGAATCCGAGCAGTACCTGGCGGCAAATCTGCGTAGGGCGGTGGCCGAGGACCCCAGAACCGCGGAGCTCGGCATCCGGATCACCGTGCGCGGTGACAACGTGATGCTCTCCGGCGACGTGGCCTGCGCCGACCGGCGCGCCGTGCTGGAGGAGGTCCTGCACGAGGCCGCGCCGCAGCTCAAGATCCTGAACGACGTGCGGGTGACTCCGGCGGGAGAGCCGGAGGGTGAGGAGGACCTGCGATGATCCGCGTCGCCGCCGTCGGGGACGTGCACCTCGGCGAGGACATGCGTGGCCACCTCCGTCCCGCGCTGGAGAAGGTCGGCGAGCACGCGGACATCCTGCTGCTGGCCGGTGACCTGACCCGGCACGGCACAGTCGCCGAGGCCGAGGTGGTCGCGGACGAGTTCGCCGACCTGCCGGTGCCCGTCGTCGCCGTGCTCGGCAACCACGACCACCACGACGACAAGCCGCTCGAGGTCACGAAGACCCTCCAGGACAAGGGCATCCAGGTGCTGGAGGGCACGACGTTCACCCACCGGGTGAACGGCTGCTCGATCGGCGTCGCCGGGGTCAAGGGCTTCGGCGGCGGGTTCGCCGGCAAGTGCGGCAGCGCGTTCGGCGAACGCGAGATGAAGGCGTTCATCCAGCACACCTGCGACATCGCCGAGAACCTCAAGGGCGCGCTGTCCGAGCTGGACACCGACGTCAAGGTCGCGCTGACGCACTACGCGCCGGTGCCGGACACGCTGCGCGGTGAGCCGCCGGAGATCTACCCGTTCCTCGGCTCGTACCTGCTGGGCGAGGCGATCGACGCGACCGGCACGAACCTCGCGGTGCACGGCCACGCCCACTTCGGCACCGAGCACGGCATGACGCCGGGCGGCGTGCGGGTCCGCAACGTCGCGCAGCCCATCATCCGTTCCGCCTACACGGTCTACGTGCTGGAAGGGAACGGCTCATGACCGTCGGGGACTTCGTCGTCCAGCGCCTGCGGGACTGGGGAGTCAAGCAGGTGTTCGCCTACCCCGGCGACGGCATCAACGGGATCGTGGCGGCGTTCGGCAAGGCGGAGAACGACCCGAAGTTCATCCAGACCCGGCACGAGGAGATGGCCGCGCTCGCCGCCGTGGGGTACGCGAAGTTCAGCGACGACGTCGGCGTGTGCCTCGCGACCTCCGGTCCCGGCGCGATCCACCTGCTCAACGGCCTGTACGACGCGAAGCTCGACCGCGTGCCGGTCGTCGCGATCGTCGGCCAGACCGCCCGCACCGCGCAGGGCGGCAGCTACCAGCAGGAGGTCGACCTGCACTCGGTGTTCCGCGACGTCGCCTCGTTCCTGGTCGACGTCACGGTGCCCGAGCAGTTGCCGAACGCGCTGGACCGGGCGATGCGCACGGCTCGGGCCGACCGCGCTCCTGCCGTGCTGATCATCCCGAACGACGTGCAGGAGCAGGACTACGAGGCCCCGAAGCACGAGTTCAAGTACATCCCGTCGAGCCCGCCGTCGCGTCCCTCGTCGACCGTCGTGCCGGCCACCGAGGAGGTGCGGCGCGCGGCCGACGTGCTGAACTCCGGCGAGAAGGTCGCGATCCTGATCGGACAGGGCGCCCGCGGGGCGGCGGCCGAGGTCGGCGAGGTCGCCGAGCTGCTCGGCGCCGGCGTGGCGAAGGCGTTGCTGGGCAAGGACGTCCTGCCCGACGACCTGCCGTACGTGACCGGGTCGATCGGGCTGCTCGGCACGCGGCCCTCGTACGAGATGATGCGCGACTGCGACCGGCTGCTCATCGTCGGCTCGAACTTCCCGTACTCGCAGTACCTGCCGCAGTACGGCAAGGCGCGCGGTGTGCAGATCGACGTCGACGGCCGCGCGATCGGCATGCGCTACCCGACGGAGGTCAACCTGGTCGGCGACGCGCGGGAGACGCTGCGTTCGCTGATCCCGTTGCTGGAGCGCAAGACCGGCCGCTCGTGGCGCGAGAAGATCGAGTCGGACGTCGAGCGCTGGTGGGACCTCGTGGAACGGCAGGCGCAGGTGCCCGCCGACCCCGTCAACCCGATGCGGATCGTCTCCGAGCTGTCGAAGCGCCTGCCCGCCAACGCGATCGTCACCGCGGACTCGGGTTCGGCGACGAACTGGTACGCGCGACTGCTCAAGATCCGCGGTGGGGTGCGGTCGTCGCTGTCCGGCACGCTGGCCACGATGGGCTGCGCCGTGCCGTACGCGCTGGGCGCCTCGTTCGCCCAGCCGAACCGCCCGCTGATCGCGCTGGTCGGCGACGGCGCCATGCAGATGAACGGCATGGCGGAACTGCTGACGCTGCGGCGTTACGGCGTCCGGTGCGTGGTCTGCGTCTTCCACAACAACGACCTCAACCAGGTCACGTGGGAGCTGCGGGCGATGGGCGGCGCGCCGAAGTTCGAGGAGTCGCAGTCGCTCCCGGATGTGTCGTACGCGTCGTACGCGCGCTCGATCGGCTTGCAGGGCATCGAGGTCAACGACCCGAACCAGCTCGGCACGGCTTGGGAGACCGCGCTCGCGTTCGACGGCTCGACCGTCCTCGACGTGCGCTGCGACCCGGATGTGCCGCCGATCCCGCCGCACGCGACGTTCGACCAGATCAAGGACATGACCGAGGCCGTGCTGCGGGGCGATCCCGACGCGTGGGGCGTCCTGCGCCGCGGCCTGCAGACCAAGATCCAGGAGTTGCTGCCGTGAAGCTGGGCTATTTCCTTTCCTCGGAAGAACACGGGCCCCGCGAGCTGGTCCGCCACGCGAAGATGGCCGAAGACCACGGCTTCGAGTCGCTGTGGATCTCCGACCACTACCACCCGTGGAACGACGAGCAGGGCCAGTCCTCGTTCGTCTGGGGCACGATCGGCGCGCTGTCGGAGAGGGTGTCGCTGCCGATCACCACGGCCGTGACGTGCCCGACCCTGCGCATCCACCCGGCGGTCATCGCCCAGGCGGCGGCCACGGCCGCGGTGCAGTGCGAGGGCCGGTTCGTGCTCGGTGTCGGCAGCGGTGAGGCGCTGAACGAGCACATCCTCGGCACGCACTGGCCCTCCGCCGACGTGCGGCTCGAGATGCTGGAGGAGGCCATCGGCCTCATCCGCACGCTGCACCAGGGCGACGAGGTGACCCACCACGGCAAGCACTACACCGTGGAGAACGCCCGCGTCTACACCGTGCCCGAGCGCCCGGTGCCGATCTACGTGTCCGCGTTCGGCCCCAAGGCCGTCAAGCTCGCGGCCCGCTGCGGCGACGGCTACATCAGCGTGGGCCCGACCGGTGAGCTGGTGGAGAAGTACCGCGCCGAGGGCGGTCGCGGACCGGCCCAGAGCGGTCTCAAGGTCTGCTACGACCGGACCGAGGAGGCCGCCGTGGCGACCGCGCACCGGTTGTGGCCCAACGACGGCCTGCCCGGTGAGCTGGCCCAGGTGCTGCCGAGCCCGAAGCACTTCGAGCAGGCCTCCCAGCTCGTCACGCCGGAGATGATCAGGGACTCCATGCCGTGCGGGCCGGACCCCGAGCGGTACGCCGAGAAGGTCAGGGAGTTCGCCGAGGCCGGTTTCGACGAGGTCCACGTGCAGCAGATCGGCACCAACCAGCAGGAGTTCTTCGAGTTCTGGGCCAAGGAGGTCGTGCCGCTGCTCGATGTTTGAGCCGGAAGGCGCAGGGCATCCGCTCCTATGAGGAGATTCCTGCGCGAGCACAGCCTGACGCTCGTTTTCGCCGGATTGTTCCTCGCGGCGCTGGTCGGCCAGCTGTTCGCCGGGCACGCCGACCACAACGAGCGTCAGGCCGCGCTCGGTCAACCGGTGCTCCCGCTGGGCTCGTACCTGTTCTCCGCCGACTTCCTGGTCGACGTCGTCGAGAACTGGCAGTCGGAGTACCTCCAGTTCTTCCTGTACGTCACCGCCACCGTCTGGCTGATCCAGAAGGGCTCGCCCGAGTCCAAGCCGGCGGGTGAGGCCGGCCGCGGCACCGACGAGGACCAGCAGGTCGGCCGGTACGCGGACGAGTCTTCACCGAAGTGGGCGAGCACCGGCGGCTGGCGCACCGCGTTGTTCTCGAGGTCGCTGGGGCTCGCGATGCTGGTGCTGTTCCTGCTCTCCTGGTCGATGCAGTGGGTCGCGGGCTGGTACGCCAACAACTCCGATCCGCTGGCCGAGCAGATGGGTCTCTTCCAGTACTTCCTGAGCGCCGACTTCTGGAACCGGTCGCTGCAGAACTGGCAGTCCGAGTTCCTCGCCATCGCGTCGATGGCGTTCCTCAGCGTCTACCTGCGCCAGCGGGGCTCGCCCGAGTCGAAGCCGGTGGGGACGGCGCACTCGGTCAGCGACGAGTCCGGCTAGTCCCCGCAGCACGGAGAGGCGTGGCGGGACGCTCGTCCGCCACGCCTCCCGCACAGGCGGCGCGACCACCTTCTCGGGCCGTCACCGCCGCCTAGGCGAGGATCTCGCCGACCGTGCCGGCGCCCACGGTCTTGCCGCCCTCGCGGATCGCGAAGCCCAGGCCGGTGTCCATCGCCACCGCCTTGCCGAGCTCCACCGTCACCTCGACGGTGTCACCCGGCATCGCCGGGGCGTTCCCCGGCAGCTCCACCACGCCGACGACATCGCCGGTGCGGAAGTGGAACTGCGGGCGGTAGTTCGACGCGATCGGCGTGTGCCGGCCGCCCTCGGCGTGCGACAGCAGGTACACCGACGCGCGGAACCGGGTGTGCGGCGCGACGCTGCCCGGCAGGGCCAGGACCTGGCCGCGCCGGACCTCATCGCGCCGGACGCCGCGCAGCAGGACCGCCGCGTTGTCCCCCGCCCTGGCCTGCCGCATCGGCTTGCCGAACGTCTCGATGCCGGTGGCCACGGACGACACGGCGTCGCCGAGGCCGATCACCTCGACCGCGTCGCCGAGGCCGAGCACGCCGCGCTCCACCGCGCCGGTCACGACGGTGCCGCGGCCGGTGATGGTCATGACGTTCTCGATCGGCATCAGGAACGGCCCCGACAGGTCGCGCGACGGCTCCGGGACGTGCGCGTCGACGGCGTCGAGCAACGCCACCACCGACCGCACCCACACCGGGTCGCCCTGCAACGCGCGCAGGCCGGACACCCGCACCACCGGCGTGGCGTCGCCGTCGAAGCCGTACCGGGAGAGCAGGTCGCGGATCTCCAGCTCCACCAGGTCGAGCAGCTCCGGGTCGCTCACCGCGTCGGCCTTGTTCAGCGCCACGACGACGTGCGGCACCCCGACGCGGCGCGCCAGCACCACGTGCTCGCGCGTCTGCGGCATCGTGCCGTCCTCCGCGGACACCACGAGGATCGCGCCGTCGAGCTGCGCCGCCCCCGTGATCATGTTCTTCACGTAGTCGGCGTGGCCGGGCATGTCGACGTGCGCGTAGTGACGCGTGGGCGTCTCGTACTCGACGTGCGCGATGTTGATCGTGATTCCGCGGGCCAGCTCCTCCGGCGCGCGGTCGATGCGGTCGAACGCCGTGAAGGTGGTGGCCGCGGGGTCCATTTCGGACAGCACCTTGGTGATGGCCGCGGTGAGCGTCGTCTTGCCGTGGTCGACGTGACCCATGGTGCCGATGTTGAGGTGCGGCTTGGCGCGCACGAACTCCTGCTTCATCTTCCTGTTCCTCGGGGAGCGGCTGGGGCCAGAACCGGGTACTGCCACCACCCCTCCCCAGCGGTCCTGGGGGAAGGACTGGGGAAGGGTCAGAGTCGGGCGCCGGCCTGCTGTGCCGAGGCGACGGCGAGCGCGCCCGCGGGAACACCCGCGAACGTGTTGTGCTCAGCCGTCAGGAACATGCCGATGATCGTGACAGCGCACTACTGCGCTGTCACCTGGTTTTTCGCGAGCTCCACCAGCGCACGCGCGGCCGGGCTGCGCGGACCCGCCGCGCGCCAGGCGAAGGCGAGCCGGCTGCGCGGCACCGGGTCGGTGATCCGCACGGCGTGCAACTCCTCCGCCATCGACGACGCCAAGACCGCCGGTCCGAGCCCGCGCCGCGCCAGGGTGATCACCATCGGCGGCGCGGACGCCTCGAACGCGATGCGCGGCCGGCGTGCGCCGCAGGCCTCGTCCAGCGCACCGCGCAACCCCGTGCCGGGCGGCAGGCTGATCAGCCCGCGCTCCAGCAGCTCGGCCACGGACACGGACTCCCTGCCGCACCAGGGATCCGACGCGGCGACCGCGGCCACGAGCGGCTCGTCGGCGAGCACCAGGGTGGCCAGCCCGTCCGGTGCCGCACCGGCGTACCCGATGAGCGCGAAGTCCAGCCCACCGTCCACAAGGGACGAGATCAGCGCGTCGGAGTTGGCCTCCACCAACGTGATCTCGACACCGGGGTGTCGCGAGTGGAACGAGGACAGCAGCTCGGGCAGGTCCATGATCCCGCAGGACACGACCATCCCGACGCGCACCACGCCCCGCACGAGCCCGGCCATCTCCTCGACGGTGCGCCGGGCCGCCTCCACCGAGGCCAGGGCGGTCCGTGCCAGCGGCAGCACCGCCGCCCCCACCTCGGTCAGCGTGACGGTCCGGCCGGACCGGTCCAGCAGGTCGTGCCCGAGCTCCCGCTCCAGCCGCCGGATCTGCGCGCTGACGCCGGGCTGCGCGACGTGCACCCGTTCCGCCGCGCGCGTGAAGGAGGACTCCTCCGCGACCGCGACGAAGTACTCGAGCTGCCGAAGTTCCATAACCGGTGATTATAGGAGCGAGCATGAACATCTCTTGGACATATAAAAGCAGCTCAACCAGGCTGAAGACATGCGCATTCTCCACCCCGGCGACGCCGGTTACGACGACGAACGCAGCGGCTTCCAGACCGGGCTGCGCCACGAACCCCAGGTGATCTTCGCCGTGGAGACCGCCCGGGACGTCGAGGAAGCCGTGCGCCACGCGGAAACCCACGGCCTGGACTACGCGGTCCAGGCCACCGGGCACGGCCTGACGAGCACCACGACCGGCGTCCTCATCTCCACCGGGCGCATGAACGAGGTCACGGTCGACCCGCGGACCAGGACCGCGAGGGCGGAGGCGGGCGCGGTGTGGCAGCAGGTGATCGAGAAAGCCGCACCGCACGGCCTGGCTCCGCTGAGCGGCGACGCGAGCGACGTCGGTGTCGTGGGCTACACGCTCGGTGGTGGCCACGGCTTGCTGGCCCGCGAGTTCGGGCTGGCGAGCGACCGGGTGCGCGAGGTGGAGGCCGTCGGCGACGTCGTCACCGCGCTGGAGTTCGACCTGGTCGAGGTCTCGCACGTGCACGTCGCCGAGCTGCACTTCGACGCCGTGCACGCGGAGGCGGTGTTCGGCGCTTTCCACGCGTGGAACTTGCCCGAGCACGTCACGCCGGCCCTCACCACCCTCGGCGACGTCGTGCGCGTCACCTGCGCGAGCACCAGGCCGTTCGACGCCGGCCCCCTCCGGGTCGCTCCGCGGCTGAGCGACGAGGCCGGCGTGAAGCCGTTCGCGCGAGCCGTCGGCGGATCACTGCCGCCGCACGCCTACCAGGGCGACAACGTGCTGCTGAACGGCCTTCCCCTGGAGGTGCTGCACCGCGTCCGCGAGAAGGCCGCCGCCGCGGAGGTGCCGATCTTCCTGGGTCTCCTCCCGCTCGGTGGCGCGCTCGGTGGTGCGGCGACCCACCTGCTCAAGGTGATCTCGCCGCTGGTCGGCGTCGAGGACCAGCACGCGCGGGTGTTCGACGAGGTGCGGTCGTTCGCGGCGGGACGGTCGCGGAACTTCAGGTACGCCGTACGCTGACGGTATGACCCGAGTGGTTCTCGTGGAGGACCACGACATGGTCGCCGAGGCGATAGCCATGGCGCTGGAACGCGCCGGGATCGAGGTGGTCGGCCGCGCCGCCACCGTCGCGGCGGCCCTCGCGGAGGGCCTCGGCGCCGATCCCGACGTCGTCCTCCTCGACCGCAGGCTGCCCGACGGCGACGGCACCGCGGTGATCGGGGAGCTGGTCGCGGGCGGCGCCAGGGTCCTGGTGCTGACCGGCGAGGCCACCGCGTCGATCGCCGCCCGCGTCGCCGAGTCCGGCGGTTCGGGCCTCATCCTCAAGTCGGCGCGCCTCGACGAGCTCGTCGAGGCGGTCCGCAGGGTCGCCGACGGTGAGGTCGTCTTCGACCCCAAGATGCTGCCGGGCGTGCTGGACCGGCTGACCGGCCGGATCAGGGTCGCGGGCGCCACGCTCACCGCACGCGAGCAGGAGACGTTGTTGCTGCTCGCGGACGGTGCGGGCACCGCCCAGATCTCGAGCAGGCTCGGCGTCGCCCGCAACACCGCCCGCAACCACGTGCAGCGCGTGCTCGACAAGCTCGGGGCCAGCTCCAAGCTGGAAGCGGTGTCCATCGCGCGCCGCGAAGGACTGCTCGACTGATGCAACCGCACCAGTCGAGTTGGGTTGGTTGCGTCTGCGCGCTCGCCGTCGCTTGGTGCACTGTGGGGCAGTGGCCACGACCTCACTCACCGAAGCGGTGTTCTCACTACCGGAGACGGACCGGCGCGGCGGCGTGGCGCTCGCCCGCGACTTCGCCCGCCACACCGCGCTGAGCTGCGGCTACCTCGGCAGCCTCGAAGACGTCGTCCTGGTCGTCAACGAGCTCACCACCAACGCCGTCCGCCACGGCAGCGGTCATCCGATCGTGCGACTCGTCGCCAGCCAGGACCGGATGTGGGTCGAGGTCGCCGACGACGCCGCCACCCCCCTCGGCCAGTGCGCCGACCGGTGGGGAGTCCAGCTCGTCGCCCGGCTCAGCCAGAGCTGGGGCGTCGTCGAACGGGCTGGTCAGAACGTCGCCTGGTGTGAGCTGACGGTCTGACCACCATGATGGGGCCGTGCAGCCGGACTCGGGGTGGGACAGCGACCTCCTCCGCCTGCTGGTGCGCGGGGTGCGCGACTGCGGCATCGTCGTGCTCGACCCCGGCGGGCACGTCGTGAGCTGGAACGCGGGCGCCGAGCGGATCAAGGGCTGCACCGCCGGGGACGTCATCGGGCGCCACTTCTCGGCGTTCTACCCGCCGGAGGACGTCAGGTCCGGCAAGCCGGAGCGGCAGCTCCGCGCCGCCAGGGCCGAGGGCTCGGTGGAGGACGAGGGCTGGCGGGTGCGCGAGGACGGCACCCGGTTCTGGGCCGACGTGATCATCACCTCACTCCGCGACGACGCCGGCGAGCTGCGCGGGTACGGCGAGGTCACGCGCGACATGACCGGACGGCGGCGCGCCGAGCAGCAGCTCACCGACCGGCGCCGGCTGCTCGCCCGCCTGGTCGCGGCGCAGGAGGAGGAGCGCCGGCGCATCGCGTGGGACGTCCACGACGACACCATCCAGGCCATGGTCGCCGTCGACATGCGGTTGCAGCTGCTCGCCCGCAGGCTGCCGCCGGAACGCCAGGCGGACGTCGAGCAGCTCGGCGACACCGTGCGCGACGCCATCGGCCGGCTGCGCGACCTGGTCTTCCGCGTGCGTCCGCCGGGCATCGACCGCCTGGGCCTGGCCGAGGCGCTGCGGGGCCACCTCGCCGAGACCGGCCTGGCGGGCGAGGTCCGCAGCACGCTCGAACGCGAGCCGCCGGACGACGCGGCCGTCACGATCTTCCGCATCTGCCAGGAGGCGATGACCAACGTCCGGCGGCACGCGCGGGCGTCCTCGGTCGTGGTCGAGATGTCCACCGCGGACCGGGGTTTCCTCGTGACGGTGACCGACGACGGCGTGGGACTCGCCGGCCTCGACCCGGACGCCGGCCACTTCGGCCTGGCCGAGATGCGCGAACGCGCGGAGGCCGCGGGCGGCTGGTGCGCGGTGTCCGCGGGCGCCGGCCGGGGCACGGTGGTCGAGCTCTGGCTGCCGGACGTGCGGCCGTGATCGTCCGGGTGCTGATCGCCGACGACGATCCCCTGATCAGGGACGTCCTGCGCGACGTCCTCGACGACGAGCCGGACCTGCGGGTGGTGGCCGTCGCCACCGACGCCCGCGAGGCCGTCGAGCTGGCCGGGCAGCACGCGCCCGCGGTGGTCGTGCTGGACGTGCGGATGCCGTGGGGAGGTGGCCCGCACGCGGCGAGCGCGATCCTGCGCCGGGCGCCGGCCACGCGGATCCTGGCGTTCTCCGCCCACACCGACCCCGGCACCGTCGACGACATGCGCCGGGCGGGGGTGAGCGACTACCTCGCCAAGGGCGTCCGCAACACCGAACTGGTCGCGGCCGTCCGGCGCTTGGGAGCGCGACAGGTTGTGGTGAGGAAGCAACGCCCGTAACGTCGACACGGTAACCGGGTTCAACAGCGTGCTCGGAGTCCGGGTTTCACTTGCTTCGGCCACCGGGGAGTACTGGTGAACGAAGATCTGTTCGATGAGTCACCGCTGCTCGCAGTGCGTGCCTCCGACGTCGCCGGTGTGGCGGTCGTGACGGTGGAAGGCGAGATAGACGTGGACACGGCGGATGTCGTGCTCGACGCGTTGCGCCTCGGCTTCGCCTCCGACGGCCCCGCCGTGGTGGCCGACCTCACAGAGGTCAGCTTCTTCGGCTCGACCGGTATCTCGACGTTGATCACAGCCCACGAGCTCGCTGAGGAGTACGGCAAGGACTTCCACGTCGTCGCACCGCATCGCGCCGTGAAAAGACCGCTTCAGGTCACGGGCGTGGCGGACGTGCTGTCGTTGTACGACTCCGTCGACGAGGCGTTGTCCGCGCTGGCGAAGGCCTGAGGCCCGCGGCGCGAGTTCCTGTTCGCGAAAACCGGGTGTGGCCGCCTCGCGGCCACACCCGCGCGCGACTCACCCCGCCAGTTCTACGAGCTTCGGCACCACGTCGTGCGGGTGCGGCATGGCGGCGATCTCGGCCGCGATCCGGGCGTTCGCCTCTCGCACGCCGGGGTCGCGCAGCAGCTTTCCCGCGGTCTCCCGCACGGCGTCGGCGGTGAACTGGTCGGCGACGAGGTGTGCGCCCAGTCCGGTGTCCGCGACGATCTCGCCGTTGCGGAACTGGTCGGCCCCCTGCGGCAGGACGAGCTGCGGCAGGCCGTGCGTCATCGCGCTCACCGTCGTGCCCGCGCCACCGTGGTGCACGACGAGATCTGCGTGCGCGAGCAGATCCGCCTGGGGCACCCACGGCAGCACGTGCACGTTGCCCGGCACGTCGGTCAGCGCGGACGGCTCCACCTGCGGCCCGGTCGCCACCAGCACCTCGGCGTCCACGCCGGACAGCCCGGCGATCGCGGTCCGCAGCAGGTCCGGGTTCGAGAACGCGGTGCCGAAGGTCAGGTAGACCAGCGGCCTCGCGTGCTCGGTGACCCATCCGGGCAATTCGCCCGGTTCGGCGAACGGGACCGGCCGCATCGGAATCCGCTCGACGTCGGAGAGGAACCCGAGGTCCTGCAAAGAGGGCGGAAAGACGTCGACATAAGGCGATCCGAGTCCGTAATGATGCCCATTCGGCAACGTGATGCCCAGTTCGGCGACGTACTCCAGGAAGAGGTCGCTCATCGCTTCCGGGACGAGGGTGCCGTCCATCTTGCCGAACCCGTGGCAGACGGCGGGAATGCCGGCGCGCATGGCGGCGAGCCCGGCGCCGGGATTGATCAGCTCGAAGACCACGAGGTCGGGCTTGTCCCGTTCCAGCACCGGCTCCAGGTCGGCGACGAAAGCCCTGGGCAGCACAGATCCGAAGGCGTCGACGGCGGTCTGCCGCAACATGTCCCGCCGGAACTGCGACGTGCCGTGCAATTCGTTGGCCTGGCGGAACGCGTCCCAGATGCTCACGCCCGCGTCGACCACCGTGAGCCCCAGCTTTTCCACGGTGGCGTGGAATCCCGAGTCGACGGCGTAGAGGACGTCGTGCCCCTGCTCGCGGGCGGCGATCGCGAGCGGGAGTATCGGATAAACGTGTCCGTGCGAGCCTAAGCTCGAGAAGAGAATGCGCACGCGATCACATTAGGTGCTTTTCCAATACGCCGGGAGGCGATCCTCTCAATCCCGGCCCCAGCCCGCGAAGCGCTCCAGCCGCTCGGCGACCTCCGCCGGCGAGGGCATCCCGGCGATCTCCTCGCTCACCTCGCCGGCCGCCCGCTGCAGCTTCGGGTCCTCGATCAGCCGCGTGAGCAGCTCCGGTGTCACCTCCCGCGGCGCGGCGCTCAGCCCGGCCCCGCGTGCGGTGATCGCGGTCGCGTGGGCCGTGCGGTCGCCGGGCCCCGGCTCGACGAGCTGCGGCACCCCGGCCGCCAGCGCGCCGAGCACCGTCCCGGCACCGCCGTGGTGCACGATCCCGTCGCAGAACGGCAGCACGCGCGGCAGCGGCACCCACCCGACCGTGCGCACGTTGTCCGGCAGGCCGTCCGCCCTCTCCGGCCGCACCAGCACGAACTCGGCGTCGACCTCCCGCGCGGCCTCGGTCACCGCCGCCATCATCCGGCCGGCACCGGGACCGGGCGCGGTGCTGCGGCTGACGAGGATGCGCGGCTTGCCCGCGGGTTCGGCGAGCCACCGGGGCACCTCGCCGTCGCCGCTGTAGGGGACGAACCGCATCGGCCGGCCACCCAGGAACTCCGCGACCGACGGTGGCGCCGTGCGCAGGACCGTCGCGGGAGAACGCACCGCGGCTCTCATCCGGGCGCCGACCGCGGCCGTCAGCTCCACCCCGTCGAACAGCGACACGTCGTGGATGACCGAGGGGACGCCGAGCGCAGACCCGGCGGCGGCCAGCGGTTCGTGCACCACGACGTCCGGGCACCACCTCTCGGCGAGCGCCCGCAGCGGTCCGGTCATCGCGTTGCCGACCGCGCCGAACATCCGCGACACGAAGTCCAGCCTGCCGCTGCCGCGCAGCTCCCTCCTGGCCACCACCGGGTGCGCGAGCATGATGCGCAGCGCGATCCGTCCGAACCGGACGTCGGACGGCACGACGTCCTCGACGGCCAGCCCGGAGTCGCGGACCCGCAGCGCCTCGCCGCCGGTCGCGACCACCACGTCGTGTCCCGAGTCGCGCAACGCCAGGGCCAGCGGCACCAACGGGAAGACGTGACCCAGCAAAGGCGCGGCAACCACGAGAACACGCATACGACCAGGTTAACCACATGCGCGCGGGCACAGCGGGCGCCGGACTCCCGCTGCGCCGCGCCCGTGGAACGAGATCGACTGCTCACCGCGGCCGCCGTCGAGCACTGACGCGGAACCGACCGGGCTACGGCTCGACCAGCCGCCGCACGGCGTCCTCGACGGTCCGCCGCCGCACCACGTGGTCCGATCCGGTGGCCGGCGCGCTCGACCACATCGACGCCACCGCCAGCACCAGTTGCAGCACGTGCTCCGGGGAGAACCGCGCCGCCACCAGCCCGCGCGACTGCGCCTCGCGGATCGCCTCGACGTCTCCCGCCCGGTTGACCGTCCCGCGCCGCTCCAGCCGCCGCCAGGTGGCGAGCCGGGCGAACTCGGGGTGCCGGTGGTGCAGCTCGTACAGCCGGGCCGCGTAGCCCGGCAGGTCGAGGGCGTCGAACTCCACCGCCGCCGCGTCCACCACCTCCGACTGCACGGCGTCGAACAGCTCGTCCTTGCCGCCGTAGTAGGTGTAGGCCAGTCCCGCGGAGCACCCGGCGATCCGGGCGATCCGCTCCATCCGCGCGCCGGCGATCCCGTAGGCCGCGAACTCGACGAACGCGGCGTCCAGCAAGCGGCGGCGGGTGCGTTCCCGATCGCGGCTGGGCATGCGGCCAGGCTATGGCGAAGGGGCCGCACCCCTGAAGAGTGCGGCCCCCGGAAGGAGTAGTCACTTGGCCATGTCGAACCAGTTGAAGCCCTCGACCATCTGACGGGTGGTGTCGCTGACGTAGCGCGGGCCGGTCAGCTCCCAGCGCGTCACGGTCCGGTAGGTCCCCGGCTGCTGCGACTCGTCCTCGCGGGTGTTCTCGTCGTCCTTGACCGGGACGTACTCGTTGAGGACCTTCTTGGTCAGCGTGACGTCGAGCGACTCGTACTGCGACTGCGTGTAGAGGTAGTCGCCCTGGCCGCTGTCGGCCGCGCGGCCGGGGTCGGCGAGCTTGAGCTGGATCGTCGACCCGTTGAACGAGCCGGTCGCGGACACCACCGTGACGATGTGGCCACCGCCGCGCTGCAGCGAACCGGCCGCCGGGCCGGCCTTGTAGCGGCCGTACACGAGCTGAAGCGGGCCCTCGTTGAGCTTCTTCGCGAGCTCACCGGCGAAGTCGGGCACGTTGTTGGTGCTCACCACGCCCGTGGAGGTGGTCCAGCCGGCATCGCGGGCGGGCTTGGTCGCGATGTTCCACGCGGTGCGCAGGTTCGTGAGGTTGGTGCCGCCGTCGTACTTCGCGTCGACGCCGATCCGCCAGATCGAGTTGCCGACGACGCTGTAGTCGGCGGGGTCCTTCGGGTCGAGGTTGCCGACCCTGGTGGTGAGCCAGCCGACCGGGGCGGCCTTCTGGTGGCCCCAGTAGTGCAGGACGTTGTAGAGCGACGCGGGGCCGCAGTACGCGCCGCCGTTGCTCTCGAGACCGGCCCGGTGCTGGTCCACGTCGCTGACGCCGCACTTCTTGACGTTGAACTCCGGACCGGTCAGGTCAGCGGCGCCGACGCACGGGGCGGGCGCTCCGATGACCGGGTCCGCCGCCGCGGCGGCGGGAGCGACGACGGCGGTCAGAGCGACGGCGGCGATCAGTGCGTTGCGGATCATTTCGGTGTCCCCTCCTGGCTTTCCCTGTGGTGACACCAGGTTCGCCGGGGCGGACCCCCAAGGGCATGAGGGACGGACCCTCAACCCTCCCGCGGGGAAGTTGGGTGTATCAGGGACACCCCCACGTCGCTCCGCATCAGGCGAGAACGCGGGCCAGGTCCCGGCGACCGGCGATCCCGAGCTTCGTGTAGATCCGGCCGAGGTGGTTCTCGACCGTCTTCGGCGTCACGAACAGCTCCTGCGCGATCTCCCGGTTCGCCCTGCCCGTCGCCGCGAGGTCGGCCACCCGCCGCTCGGACGCCGTGAGCGCCTCCGCGCCCAGCACGACCTGCCGCCTCGGCCGGTCGCCGAGTGCCTCCACCGCCTCGGCCGCCCGCGTGCCCAGCGCCGCCGAGCCGTACTCCCCGGCCAGGTCGATGGCCCGGTGCAACGGCTCGCGCGCGTCCGTCCGCCGCCGTGCCACCCGCAGCGCCTCGCCCAGGTCGGTCAGCGAGCGGGCCAGCTCCAGCCGTGCGGGGGAGCCCTCCAGCACCGACACCGACTCGGTGAGCAGGTCCACCCTCGACTCGGGGCTCGCGTGCGCGAGCAACCGCAGCGCCGCGCCGACCTCCGTCGCCGCTCCCCACCTGCGCGCCACCTCGAGCTGCTCGGCCGCCAGCTCCAGCGCGAGTTCGTGCTCGCCGAGCTGCAACGCCGCCGTCACCGCCGGCGCCCGCCACGGCACCGTCGGCGGGTCCACGTGCACGTGGTGCATGGCATCGCGCTGCCGGTACGCCTCGGCCATCGCGCGCCGGGGGTCGCCCTCCGCCAGCGCGATCAGCGCCCGCACCTGGTGCAGCCAGATCGTCGGCATCGTCGGCCGGGCATGGGCGTGTGCTCCGTCGAACGCCGACACGAACCCGGCGGCGGCGGCGACGTCGCCCCGTTCGAGCGCCGCGTAGACCGCGAAGTGCGTCGAGGTCGCCCGCAGGCTGATCACCTCGGACACCGGGTCCTCGTGCGCGACGGCGGCCAGCGCGCCCTCGGCCTCCGCCTCGACCGCCCGCATGTCGCCGACGCGCCAGTTCAGGAAGAGCGACGCGTTGGCCACCATCGCGAACTCGATCGGCGAGCCGTGCGCCCGCACCTTCAGCCGGGCCCGCTCGATCTCGTGCCGCGCCGTGTCCACGCCGTCCGCCGCCATCAGCGCGAGCAACGCCACCAGCCACGCCACCATCGCGTCCGTGCTGCCCGTGGCGTCGTCGAGGTAGGCACCGTTCGCCAACGCCCGTGTCGCCGTGGCCGCCACCTCGTGGTGCGGCCACACCTCGTAGCGCCCCATCTGCGCGAGGAGGCCGAGCAACGTGCGTTCGTCCGGAGTGCTGCCCGACAGTCCGGCGTAACCGCTGAGGTGCGCGGACGCGACCTGGCGCTGGTCGGGCAGGAAGGAGCGGAAGACCGCCAGGCGTGCCTCCAGGTGCAGCCGCGACTCGCCGTCCGGCCGGGCGGCGATGGCCTCGGTCAGCTCCGCGATCGCCGCCGCCGGGCCCTCCAGCGCGGCCGTCGCCGACGCGGCCGCCGCCACCAGCTCCGCGTCCGGCAGCCCCCGCGCCGCCGCCTTGAGGTGCCGGTGGGCGTTCACCGCGTCGCCGGTGCGCAGCAACGCCCGGCCCAGCTCGGCGCGCAGCCCGGCGTCGTTCGGCTTCTCGTCCACCGCTCTGCCCAGGTGCGCCGCGGCGGTCCGCGCGTCGCCGGCCGCGAGCAACCGCGCCGCGGCCTTCCTCAGCACCTCGGCCGCGTTCGGCAGTGTCCTTTTGGGAGCGTGCATGAGGTGCGCCGCCACCCGGTCGGCCGGCGCGTGCGACTCCCACAGCGCTTTCGCCGCACGCGCGTGCAGCGAGGCGCGCGCGATCGGTCCGAGACCGGTCAGCACCGCTTCGCGCACAACGGGGTGGACGAACTCCAGGTGCTCACCGGTGACGAGCACGTTCGCCGCGGTCAACGCCTCCACCGCGGCCGGGAGATCGCCGACCTCCGCCAGTTCCGCCGCCTGCCACGGGTCCGCGTGGGTGCCGAGGACGGCGACGGCGCCCGCGAGCGCGACGGCCTGGGCGGGCAACCGCCCGAGCGTGGCGCGGAAAACGGTGCTGGGACCGAGCTTGCCGACCTTCCGCGCCGTCGAGGCGTCGTCGAGCGGCAGCCCCAGCGCCGCCAGCTCGTCGACCAGCACGCCGGACAGGAACGGGTTGCCGCCGCTGGCCGCGTGCAGCGCGGTGATCACCTCGGGGTGCCCGCCCACCAGCGCGCCGAGCGCCGCCGCGGTGAGCGGGCGCGGCAGCAGCCGGTCCGCGGCCACGCTGAGCGCCGCGAGCGGCCCGGAGTTGTCCGCGGGTGGCCTGGTCGCGACGACCAGCGCGATCGGCAGGTCGGCGATCCGGCGGGACAGGTAGACGAGGAACTGCAGCGACGAGTGGTCCGCCCAGTGCGCGTCGTCCACCGTGATCAGCAACGGGCGGGTGGAGGAGAGGTCGACCGCGACCCACCACAGCGAGTGCAGCGTGCGGGCCAGCTCGGCCTCGCTCTGGTCGAGCGCCGCGTCGTCCAGGGCCTTGAGCGCCGCCCCGGACGGCCCGGCCAGGATCTTCTCGCGGATCTCGCCGGAGTACCGCGACACCGACCGTTCGACCATCTGCCGGACGACGCCCCACGCCATCGCGCTCTCCAGGGCGTCGCCGACAGCCTGCAACCGGCCGAAACCCCGCTGCTTGGCGAGCTCGCGGCACTCGTGCACGAGCCTGGTCTTGCCGATGCCCGCACGGCCCTCGATGACGACGACGCGGCCCTCACCACGGGTGGCGGCGTCGAGAGCTTCGCGGATGTGCGCGATCTCGTCGTCTCGTTCCAGCGGTTCGCGCACGGAGTGATCGTAGCGGCCATCCGGCGGCCTTCAAGCTGGTCATCGACGGTGCAACCGGGCGACTTGATGCTGCATCGGGGTGAAGATCAGGCCACGCACCCGGTCTGGGTGCTCCCCTCGCCGCCGAACTGCTTCTCGACGAACTGCCTCGCCTGCGCCGGATCGGCCGACAGCCCCTGACCGCTCGTGGTGTCGACGGGGTCGCCGACCGGCAGCGTCGCCGTGCGGATCTCGACCGGCCCCTGGAACCGCTGCGCGAAGGCGAGCACGTCCCACCCCTCGTCGACCCGGACGGACTTCCCCACCTCGGCCGCGAGGGCCAGCGCGTTGTCCTTGCTGATCCTGGCCGCCAGCCCGATCAGGAACGCCTGGTGCCGCCGGACCCGGTCGAGGTCGCCCTGGTGGAGGCCCATGCGCTGGCGCAGGAACGCGAGCGCGTGCTCACCCGAGAGCGTCTGCCGCCCCGCGGGGAAGGAGGCGCCGGTCAGCGGGTCCTCCGTCGCGGCGTGCAGGCAGACGTCGACACCGCCGACGAGCTCGGAGATCCGGCCGAACTCGGCCATCCTGACCGCGGCGTAGTGGTCGACGCGCACCGACGTCAGCCGCTCGACCTCCGCGGTGAGCCGCCGCGGGTCCTGCCGGAACAGCGAGTTGAGCTTGCCGTCGCCGACCTGGATGTCGCGTGGCAGCGACACGGCGCTGACAGACCCGTCACCGCCGAAGCGCGCGAGCACGAGCGCGTCGGTGTTGTCGTGGTCATCGGTGCCGATGAGCAGCACGTTCTGCGGACCGGCCGGAGGCGGCCCCGCCGGCGCGGCATCGGTCTTCCTGAGCGTCGTGGGCACGATGACGGCCGCGGCCGCCGCGGCCACCGTCAACGTCGCGACGCCGACGATCAGCCCGAACGGCTTGCGGCTCTTCCGGCGCTCGCGCAGCCCGGCCAGCACGGTCCCGGCGTCGGCGCGCTCCTCGGCCTCGGCGGCGATGGCCTGGCGGATCAGGTCGTTCACGAGTGCACCCCCAGGGTGGTGGACCGGGCGAGTTCGTGGGCGCGCAACGTCTGCAGCGCCCGGGACAGCTGACTGCGCACAGTGGACTCCGTGCACCCGAGCACCTGCGCGATCTCCGCGTCACCGCAGTCCTCGTAGAACCGCAGCACCAACGCGGCACGTTGTTTGCGCGGCAGCACGGCGATCCGTGCGCGCATGGCCTCGCGTTCAACGTGCGCGTCAGCCGGATCGGCCATCGACGGCACGTGCCTGGCCAGCTCAGCGCGTTCCACGGCGATCTCACGCGCGGCCTTGCGGTGACGCCACGACAGGTAGTCGTTGGTCACCATGCGCTTCACGTAGAGGTAGGGAGCATCCATCGCTCCGATGCGCTCCCACTTGCTCTGCGCGCGCATGAGTACGTTCTGCACGATGTCCTGTGCCAGGTGCTTGTCGCAGGTGATCGCGGTGGCGTACCTCAGCAGCCGGTCCAGCCGATCAGCGACGAACTGGTCGAACCCCACGCCGCCCCCTTCTTCTCGTGGTCGTGTGCGGTTCGGGAAACCACCTCGCTGCCTCGGTTCGCTGCATCGACTTCTGTGGCCTGGGTCACACTGGTTATGTCGTCCGCCTGCTCAGCACGATCTCGTGCACGCGAGCGGCCGCAACCGCGGGGCTCTCGTGCTCCCACACGCGCACGGCCAGCCAGCCGGCGTCTGCCAGCTTCCGGTCCGTGTCGAGGTCGCGCCGGCGGTTGGTCTCGATCTTCGTCCGCCAGAACTCGGCGTTGTTCTTGGGCCACGTCGCGTGCTCGGGGCACCCGTGCCAGAAGCAGCCGTCGACGAACACCGCGACCTTCGCCGAGGTGAAGACGATGTCGGCTTCCCGCCGCACGCCCTGCACCGGTCTGCGGTGCACCCGGTAGCGCAGCCCGCCGGCGAACAGCGCCCGGCGCAGTTCGACCTCGATCCGCGTGTCGCGGGTCTTCTGCTTGCTCATCCGGGCCCGCACGCCCGGCGCGGTCTCGAGCGGCTCCACGCCGGGCATTCTCCCTCGGCCGAGCTCAGAGCTTGCGGCCGAGCCCGACGTAGACGTCCTCGGGACCGCCCTCTCCCGCCGGGCCGAGCTCCGGGTGCCACTTCGGCGCCGGGACGATGCCCGGCTGGAGCACCTCCATGCCCGCGAACATCGGTTCGAACTCCGCGAACGAACGGAAGTACATGGGGTCGCTGCTGTGCTTCATGGCCTCGACGACGCCGCCCATCTCCTCGGGCTTGAAGTCGGCGGTGAGGTGCGAGAGCGCGACCAGGCTGCCGGACGGCATGGCGTCGAGGTAGCGGGCGACGATCCCGGCGGGGCCCTTGGCGTCCGGCACGAAGTGCAGCACCGCGACGATGAGCAGGCCGACGGGCCGGGAGAGGTCGATCAGGTCCTTCACGACCGGGTCGGCCAGCACGTCCTGCGGCCGGCACATGTCCGCCTGCACGACGCCCGCGTTGTCGTTGCCCTCCAGGATGAGCTGGCTGTGCGAGACCGCCACCTCGTCGTGGTCGACGTAGACGACCCGTGCGTCCGGGTTCTCCTGCTGCACGATCTCGTGGACGTTGCCGACCGTGGGGATGCCCGAACCCAGGTCCAGGAACTGGGTGATGCCCTGCTCGAGCATCAGCAGGACCGCACGGCGCATGAACGAGCGGTTCGACGAGGCGATGGCGCGGCCGTCGCGCAGGATCTGCAGCACCTTCTCGCCGACCGCGCGGTCCGACGCGAAGTTGTGGCCACCTCCCAGGAGGAAGTCGTAGACCCGTGCCGCGCTCGGCACGTCCGTGTTGATCCCGGCGGGTACCCAAGAGAAAGGCTCGGACATGGGGGAGAACCTACCCGTGTGCGCGCAGGCGTGTGGCGCCTCGGATCGGGTGATGTGCGTCAGCCGGATCGTGCGAAACGGGCCGAGATCTGTTCCACCAGGACCGAGGCGCCCGCGACCCGCGCTTCGTCCGCGAGCCACCGGAGCTGGTCGTCGGCGCGCACCGAACGCAGGTGCACCGCACCGGCCAGCGCGCTTTCGGCGAATGCCCTGGCAGCGGCCGTGTTCCCGACGGCGAGGTGGTTGCGGGCCAACGCGGTCAACGTCATCGTGCGGGCCCGGACGCGGTTTTCGCCGTACGTGCTCACCTTCGTCGTGAGCGAGGCGATGGCCCGCTCGGGCTCGCTCAGGTCGCGCCGGTCGGCCCACGAGTTGTGCGCGGCCACCAGTCCGAGCTGGAACGCCTTCACCGCGTCGTCGGGTGCGTTGTGGTGCAGGAACATCCGGCCCGCGCGCGTGAGCACGGAGGCGATCAGCGCCTCGTTCTCCGCCTGCCGCGCCAGGGTCAGCGCGCGCTCGAAGTGCGGCAGCGCCGTGCCGGGCAGGCCGCTGTCGAACGCGGTCCAGCCCGCCAGCTCGTGCACCTCGGCGACGGCCGTCCACATCTCCTCGTCACCGATGACGATCATCGGTTCCACCAGGGCGAGGTGCTCCAGAACGGAGCCGTGGCAGGCGACCCCGCCGTACTGCTGGTCCAGCGCGCGCAGCGCTCGTGTGCGTGCCGCTATGGCCGACGGCTCGATGCGGCTCGCCGGCATCCCGGCGGGCAGCCAGTCGAACGTGGGTGCGCCCACCGTGATCCGGGCCGCGTGCTCGAGGAACCGTTGCCGCGCGGAGGCGTTCTCCTGCACCAGCTCCGCGGCCTCGGGGAAGCCGTCGGCCACGGCGACCGAGCACCAGTGCTCGGCTTCGGCGACCTCGCCGAGCGCGAACAGCGCCCGCGCGAGCCGCACGGCGGCGTCACCGAGGTGCTGGTCGGCGGCGACGCGGAAGTGCAGGGCGGCCTCGCGCGGGTTCCCGGCGCCCTCCGCGGCCTCACCGAGGCGGTAGATCCGCTCGACGGCCTCGTCGAGCTCGAACCGGGCCAGCAGGTCACTCATCACTGCCTCCGAGAATCCGCCGCAGCTCGGCCCGGCCGCGGGTGAGGTGCGTCCGCACGGTCGACTCGCCGACCACGAGCACCGAGGCGATCTCGCTGACGGAGTAGCCGAGCAGGTGGTGCAGGGCCACCACCTCGCGGTGCCTCGGGGAGAGCTCGCGCAGGGCGGAGTGCAGCGCCTCCAAGTTATGCACGGGTTCGGCGACGTCGGGCATCGCGACCAGCGGTGTTTCGCGCTCGTACCGCTGTTGCCAGCGGCGCATCAGCCGGATGGCGACCTTCAGCACCCACGCCTCGGGCTTGTCGTACGTGCTGATGTCGGCCCAACGGTGCCGTGCGATCACCAGCGCGTCCTGCGCCACGTCGTCCACCGCGCGGGTGTCACCGGTCAGCGCCGTCAACGTCCTGGTCAGGACGGGCAGGCAGGCGGCGGAAGAACTCGGCGAAGCCCTGGTCCGGCTCCGATGCGCTCAACGGCCTTCCCCTTCAACGTCCGCCGGTGTCCTTCACCGCCCTCAGGCGACCTTCACCGGTGACAGGCGCTGAAGCCGCGAAAGGCTGAGTCCGACACGCACGTTCACCCGATCGGCGCTATCAGGGGAGGAGGTGCCGGAACGCGGCGACGAGCAACATGCGTTGCCGGTCGACGTCGAACCCCTCGCCGTCCTCGTCGTCCGGGTGCGGCTCCTCGCCGGTGTGGCCGAGCGGCTCGACGCGGACGGCGATGTCGACCACGCCGGATGGCAGCTCCACAACGGACTCGTCAGCCGGGATCGACTCGTTCTGCCGGTAGAGCTCGTAGGAGAAGCGCATCCCGGTGGTGCCGTCGAACGTGGCCTGCTCGGTCGGCAGCCGCAACGCGTCGAACACCGTCCGGTACAGCTCGGCGCCCGTCACGTGCAGCGGCGTCATGACGATGTGGGTGACGCCGAGGTCGTGGCTGCGCACCGAGATCGCGACGGCCGGGCCGTGCGGCGCGGGCGGCACTGGCTGCGGGAACACCGGTAGCTCCGACTTGCGGTCCGCGCGCCAGGTCGCGACGAGCCGCTCGGCCGCGTCGAAGAGGTCGAAGTGCTTGCGCGGCACGAGGAGCGGCGGCAGCGGTTCCTCGTCGAGCCGCACGATGAACGGGAAGGCCCGCCGCCGGGTCAGCTCGAGCGCGAAGGCCGTGGTCCACTCCTCCGTGACGAACCTGCGGTGCGCGGTGTTCGCCGACCACAGCAGGACGTGGTAGTCGGAGGGCGCCAAGGCTTCGGCGACGGTGGCGGCCGCCATGTCGCCGGGTGCTGTCCCGTCCTCGTCGAGGTAGGCGTTGACGTTGCGGGCCTCCAGGTCGGCGCGCAGCTTCTCGGCGTGCGCGCGATCCTCGCCCGCGAACGACAGGAACACCTTGGGACGGGTTTCGAGCGGCACGGGTTCTCCGATCTTCCTGAGTCTTCTGCGGAGCGGGCCCGCTGCTGTCTGAACGCCCGCGTCGCCGTGCAGGGACCAGCACGCCCAGTCGGCCGGGTGCCGGTCGGAGACCTCGCCCAGGGCGCGTTGCAGGGCCTGGTCGCGGGGCAGTGCGGCCAGGTGCCGGTCGAACGCGGCGAGCACCTTCCCCGCCGCGTCGTCATCGGCGGCCCAGCGCGCCGAGAGCACCGCTCCCGCGCCCGCGGTGATGGCCGCGCGGGCGAAGCCGGCCTCGCACGCGCCGAGCACCACCGTGCCGCAAGTGCTGAAGTCCATGTCCGCCAACGCTTCTTCGGACACCCGCGTGTCACCGAACTCCAGCCACGACTGATCGCGGTTGATGTGGTCGTGCGCGCTGCGGGCGTTGATGCGGACGCGGTGGAAGCGGTGTTCGCTCAAGGCCCGTGCCAGGTCCGCGGCCTCGGCGAAGGTCGCCGACTCGTCGCCCCTCTGCTTGCGGGAGCGGCGTTTCAGCACCGGCAGCGCGGACAGCCGCGGCAAGGTCGACAGCGCGTGCGTGACGCCCAGGAAGTGGTCGGTGCCGGGAACCGGCAGGCCGGCGAGCGGGAGGCCGGCGAGGAGCTCGCCCACCACCACGGCGATCCGGGTGGTCTTCGGCGGCAGGGCCGCGACGACGTCCTCCACCGCGATCAACGCGGTCAGCTCGATCACCAGCGCGCCGAGGACCGCCTGGTCGTACCGGGGTTTCCAGGTCCTGAGGCGGCGGATCGTGGCGGTGAGGTCGCTGATGTGGACGTCGGTCGTGACGTGAGTCGTCGTCCGGCGGCTGATGATCACGTGGTGGAGCTGGCCGGGTGTCGCGTGCACCATCCACACGGCCTGGTCGCGGGGCAGGTGCCTGGTCGTCTTGCCGAGCCACCGCCTGGCCGCGCGCAGGTCGGTGAACCGCGGGAGGTCCTCGGATCCGCCACGTGCGGCCTCGATCGCGACCACCAGCCCCGCCAACGCTTTCCGGCCGTCACGCCGTAATCGGCGCACCGCGGCGAGCACGCGGCCGTCGTCCTCGTCCGGCGCGGCGCGCAGCATCCGCAGCCTGGCGCTCGGGCCGTGCTGCTGACCGGCGATGTCCTTCTCCAGGTCGTAGGCCTCGATCCAGTGCCGCACGGCTTGGTCTTCGTCGCCGATGTCGGCGTGCGCGTCACCGAGTTTGCGCAGCGCCAGCGCTTTCAGCTCGGCGTGGTCCGCGCGGCTCGCGGCGGTGCGGAAGTGGTGGACGGCCCGGTCGAGCAGGCCCGCGGCGTACGCGAGCTCGGCCGCGGTGAGGTGCCAGAGGGCGGAGTTCCCCTCACCCAGCAGGCCTTCCGCCTTGAGCAGCTCGCCGTCGGCGACCAACCGGCGGACGTGCAGCAGGCGGCGTTCGAGGCCGAGCGCGCGGGTGCCGTCCGGGAGCTTCGAGATCACCTCCGGTCCCGCCGTGGCCACGAGCAGCGGGAAGAGCTTGCGCGCCGCGCCCGCCTGCCGGGTCAGCACCAGCAGGACGGTCAGCTCGTGCAGGACGGGGAACCGCAGCGCGGGCTCGACCTGGTAGGCGGTGGCGCACCTGGTCATCAGCGCCAGCGCCTCGTCGTACCGGATCTCCCGCCGCAGCGCCGCCGCCCGGTGCAGGTACTCGGCGGGGGTGCGCGGGGACCGGCCCTCGATCTGGGGCACCCGCGTGCCCCTGCGCACGTCCAGCAGGAGCCGGTCCCTGCCGACGTCTTCGAGGTGCTCGCGGCGCCCGGCCCGGCGGAAGTGCCGTTCCGCGGCGTCCAGCTCGCTCTCCGCCGTCGGGTGGTCGCAGCGGTCCGCGGCGGCCAGGGCGGCCACCCGTGCGAGCACCGCCTGCTGGAGCTCGGTGAGCCGGCGCTTGCGCAGCTCGCGAACCTCCTGCGCCGCCGCGGCGTGGTCGGTCGCGGCACTGCGGATCCGGGCCCTGAGGATCCTGAGCTCGGTGTCGTCGCTGCTGATCAGGTACTCGTCGCAGCGCTGGGCGGCTCTGCCGAGCGCGCCGAGCGCGAGCAGGGCGGCGCAGTGGTCGTGGGCGACGGCCGGGCTGATCTTCGCGGCCCTCGCGTAGGCGAGGTCGACCCCGAGCACGTTGCCGCGCAGGGCAGCCGACCGAGCCGCCTTGATCGCTTTCGCCAGGGGCGTGCCTGGCCCGATTTCCATCCGGTCCGCCGTCACGTCGCGAATCTCCAGCGTGGACAGGTGTGTCACGGTGGCGCGGAATGCGCTCGGCGGTGCTCGATCGGCGCATGGACACTCCTCCGTGCGTCGCAGGTTAACGATCCAGACGGCCCACAAATCGTTTGTCCACTTTCTGTCAACGAATCGCCCGAACGATCTTGTCGGTGCTCGTCGGCACACTGGGTCCACCACCGATCCGAGGAGACCACCATGTGCTCAGACTGCGACCACCCCGCCAGCCGCGTGGAAGAACACCTGGCCACGCTGCGCCGCTGCATCGACGCGCGGGGCTGGGCCGTCCAAGCCGTGGAACGAGACCGCGCCCACCCGCCCTGGGCCTACACCGTGGGCCTCACCCCGCGCGGCCTGCCCGAGCTGGTCGTGACGGGCATGGCCGTTCTCGCGGCGGGCCGCCTCCTCGACGACACGGCCGAACACCTCGTCCACACCTGCGTGCCGTCCGCGGGACAGCGCTTCAGCCTGCCGGGCGGGCCGTTGCTGGAGGTCGTGCGGGTGGCGCGACCGTGGGCGCACCTGCTGGTGTCCGCGCGGTTGTACGGGGAAGGGATCGACGCCTTGCAGCTCGTGCACGCCGATGAGGGCGGGCGGTGGCCCTGGGACCGCGACTACGCCGGAGTGCCGGGCGGGCAGCCGGTGCTGGGCGTGAGGGCTGGGCGGCGGGGCGGGTGAGGGGCGCCGGGGCGGGGTTTGGTCACATCGGGAGGGGCCTCGCCTCTGCGGTCGGCTCATGGGCGGCATCGGCTTGCGGGCCAGGGCGCGGCCGGGTGCTCCCACGGGAGACGGGATGTCGGCGCGGTGCGGGTGAGCGGTGTCCTGGTTGGTCGGGTCGCGGGCACATCGGCTCTGCTGCTGCGTTGAGGAGTTGCCTCGCGAGTGGGTGCCGATCGGCTCTGGCACCTCGTCGAACCGGCCCGCTCACCGTTGGCCGGCCACCCTCGCACCACCCGGCACCTTCCGTGCCCAGGCCCCCGCTGAACCGCCGAGAAGCCGTCCCTATCCCACCGACCGCCCGATCCGCTGCCCGAGCTCCCGGAGGTGGTCCACCAGCTCGACCGGCCCGTGCACGGTGAACTCGCACCCCAGCAGGGTGAGCCGGAACGCGAGGTACTCGATGGTGTCCTCGACGCTGTGCCACGAGCAGGAGCCGTCGTCGAGGGCGGTCAGGTCGCCGACGAAGTCCGCCAGTCGTGCCCGTGCCAGCTCCACGGGCAGGCGCAGGGTCGCGCGGGCCCGGTAGGTCGGGGCCGTGTCGTACATCTTCTGCGTCACGTACTCCGTCGCGTCCCCGCCCGGCGGCACGCGGGGTGGGAACCGCGTCCCGGTGGCCAGGGCCGAGGAGATGCGGTCCAGCCGGAAGATGCGCCAGTCATCACGGTCCACGTCATGGGCGAGGAGGTACCAGCGCCGGCCGAGCGCTACCAGTCGCACGGGTTCGACGTGCCGCTTCGCGACCACGTTCTCGTTCGTCACGTAGGCGAACCGCACCCGTTCGCGGGCTGACACGGCGGCGGCGATCACCGCGAGCTGCGCCGGGTCGACCAGCGCGGCGAACGAGGCCGCGGAGGTGGCGGTGGCCGACGTCAGCGACGAGACCCGCCGGGCCAGCCGGGGCGGCAGCACCTGCTGGAGCTTCGCGAGCGCCCGCAGGGACGCCTCGGCGATGCCCGCCACCGGTTGCCTGGCTGCCGTGCGCAGGCCGACCGCGACGGCGACGGTCTCCTCGTCGTCGAGCAGCAGCGGGGGCATCGCCGTGCCCGCGACGAGCCGGTAGCCACCGAGCGCGCCCATCGAGGCCTCGACGGGGTAGCCGAGGTCGCGCAGGCGGTCGACGTCGCGGCGCACGGTGCGCGAGGTGACGCCCAGCCGGTCGGCCAGCTCGCTGCCGGGCCACTCCCGGGACGTCTGGAGCAACGACAGCAGGCGCAACAACCGGGCCGCATCACTCATGGCACCAACCTAGGCCCGATGTAGGACCGGAGCCGTCCTACATCGGTCCTACGGTCTCGCCAGGAGAAGAGGAGAGACCGATGAACGTTGTACCCGAGGGCTACCACACCGTGACGCCGTGGCTGATCACCCGCGGCCACACGGCCGAACTGATCGACTTCATCGTCGGCGTCTTCGACGCGACCGAGATCGGGCGCGTCGGCGAGGCGCCGCGGATCGGCCACGCCGAGGTGCGCATCGGCGACTCGGTGGTGATGTTGTTCGACCAGCCCGACTGGCCGGCCACCCCGGCGTTCCTGCGCCTGTACGTCGAGGACGACGCGGCGACGCTCGCCAGAGCCACGGCCAGAGGCGCCACCACGGTCACCGAGCCGACCGAGCTGTTCTGGGGTGACCGGGTCAGCCGGTTCGCCGACCCGTTCGGCAACCTGTGGTGGCTGCACCAGCGCGTCGCCGAGCCGACGGGCGAGGAGATGAACGCCAGGATGGGGGATCCGGCGTTCCAGGAAGCCATGAACTACGTGCAGAGCGTGGACTTCACTCCGCGGAGGTGACCCGCTCGCGCTCGGCCGCGGTCAGCGTCGGCTCCGGCGGCGCTGACCTCCGGGGCCCGCGCATGGTCGCCCACACCACCTTCGGGCTCATCAGGTTCGCCATCGGCGCGGACAGCGTGAACGCGTCGATGAACGCCCGCGTCACCGGGGCCTCCGTCGTCGCCGTGCGCACCAGCCGGTCCACGTAGCGCTGCAACACCCTGCCCAGCAACGGCAGCGGCTTGCCGACCGCGCCGGGGTAGAGGATGTCCTGGTTCGTGGCCATCGCCCACGCCCCGTCGACCACCCTGCCGATGTCGCGCTGGATCCGCTGCGCGCCGTGGCCCGCCGCGAGACCGGCGTCCAGCGCCTGCGCGCTCTGCGCCGCGATCGACATCCCGTGCCCGTACACGGGGTTGTAGGTCGCCACCGAGTCGCCCAGCGCCAGCAGCCCGGAGGGCCAGGACTTCGCGCGCTCGAAGAAGTTCCGCCGGTTCGCGGTGCTGTGCGAGCCGTACACCGGTGAGAGCGCCTCCGCCGAGGAGATCAGGTCACCCACCACGGGATTGCGCACGGACCGCGCGAAGGCCACGAACTCCGACTCGTCGGTCGACGGCTCACCGCCGCGCGTCCCGGACAGCGTGACCAGCCAGCGGCCGTCCTCGATCGGCAGCAGCGTCGCCGTGCACCCCGGATGCGGGTCACGCGGGTTCGCCTGCACGTTGACGATCGGAAAACCCGAGGCGGCCGACGGCGGCGCGCGGAAGATCCGCGTGGCGTAGGCGAGTCCGGAGTCGACCGACTCGGAGTGGACCGGGGGCAGGCCGAGCTCGGCCAGCCAGGACGGCAGCCGCGAGCCCCGCCCGGTCGCGTCCACGACGAGGTTCGCCTCCAGCGTGATCCGCTCGCGCGAGATCCGGTCCTCGACCAGCACCCCGGTCACCGCCTGCCGGTCACCGGGCAACGACACCGGCTCCGTCCCGGTCAGCACCGAAATCTTGTTGTCCCGCAACGCCTGGCTGCGCACCACCCAGTCCAGCAGCGTGCGGCTGCACGAGACGATGAACTGCATCTCCGGGAACCGCGGCACCCATCCCTGGGCGCTCAGCGACACCAGGTCGTTCGGCACCCCGATCCGGTGCGCGCCGGCGGCGACCAGCGCGTCCAGCGTGCCGGGCAGCAGCGCGTCGATCGCCCGCGCGCCACCGGACATCAGCAGGTGCGCGTGCCGGGCCTGGGGCACGCCGGACCGGGGTGCCGGCCCGTCCGGCAGCTTGTCCCGCTCCACCACCGTGACCTCGTCGAAGTGCCGGACGAGGACGGACGCCGTGAGCATGCCCGAGAGCCCTCCGCCCAGGACAACGGCGTGTGTGGGTGCCATCTAGTCGATTCCCCCTGCTGCTTCGGCGCGGGCCGCGTCGGCGACGGCGGCGTCCACGATCGGCGAGTGCCGGTACGCGCGGGAGATCCGCACCCACCTGTCGTGCTCGGCGGTGAGGTCCGTGCCGTCGACGATCTCCGCGGCCGGCCGGCGCTGGGCGGGCCGCGACCGCCCGCCGGAGGTGCCCGCCGCCCGCAGTTGCGCGGCCTCCACGACCGCGGCCACCTCGTCCTGGGGCAGCGCCGCCTGGCGCGCCAGTGACGTCGCGGCCTCGCCCACGCTCAGGTCGAAGTACGGCGTGAGCGCCCAGCGCCAGTCGTTCAGCTCGATGATCTGCCGGCGCACCCGGTGGTGCGGGTTGAGGAACTTGCCGGGCGCCACCAGGACGATGCCGGGGTTCACGTGCACCAGCGCCCTGTGCAGCGGCCGCAACGCGAAGTAGGTCCGCCAGCGCCGCAGCCACAGCGAGGGCGACGGTCGGCGCGGCCCGAACACCGGCAGCGCCATCGCGATCACCAGCGGGAAGATCGACAGCGACGCCATCAGGGGCGCGGTCAGGCTCAGCACGTCGAAGCTGCGCTCGCCAGCCCAGTCCATCAACAGCACGAAGAGCTTGATGACCGCGAACGCCACCGGGAAGAGCCCGGCGAAGCAGTACCAGCGCAGGCCGCGCGCGAGCCACGGCCGTGCGGAGATCGCCTCGTCGCGCGCGCCCTGCCAGCAGTGGTACGCCTGGCCACCGCAGCCGACGCCGGTCGCCACGAGGTAGACGAACAGGAACACCGCCACCGTCGGCTGCGTGGCGTAGAACGTGTCGAAGTCGACCTGCCGCTCTTCCCCGACCTCGGACTTGAAGAACAGCACGACCATCGCCGCGACGATCGACCCGTAGCCGACGAGGATCAGCCGGACCCGCTGCCACGCCTGGGCGGCCGGGTAGCGCCAGTACAGCACCAGCGCGAACGACGCACCCGCGAAGCACACCACCAGGCTGTAGACGAGCAACGCGGCGAAGTTCGGGATGCCGCTGACCCAGTTGATCCAGGTGACGTTCGCGGGCGCGGCGAGGAGCACGGCGAACGCCGAGAAGAACACGGTGGAGATCAACGCGACCACTCGCGGGCTGCCCCAGCCGGCCCGCAGGGCGCGGATCTTGTACGCGAGCAGGAGCAGGCCGACCACACCGCACGAGAGGTAGATCAGGTTAAAGATCGCCACGACGCACCCAGCGGGATCTTCCTTCGAGGGACTCGGCGACCCGCCGCACGTGCGCGGGCTCCTCGGAAGCGGCCGTGTCGGCCCACACCCGGTGTTCGGTCAGGCGTTCGAGCAGGTGGTCGGCGAGGTTCTCCGCCTCGCGCTCCTCGTCCTCGGTGAGCGTCGTCCGGCCGGCGATGATCTTCGCCATGCGCGGCAGCAGGTGCGGCGCGAGCCTGCGCATGCCCTCGTCGCGGCTCAGCGCGACGGGCTGGTGGGCGAGCAGCACGTGCGCGAACTCGTGCAGCAGCACGTGCAGGCGGTGGTACCAGGACGGGGAGTCCGCGCAGATCACGAGGTACGTGCCGTTCTCGAGCAACGCGGTCGCGCCGCTGAGGCACACCGCGTTCGTGATGGCGGCGAAGCGCACGTCGACCCGGCGTCCCAGGCGTTCGCTCATCAGCTCGCAGACCCGGCGGCTCGCGTCCCGGTGCGTGGCGTCGGGCGGCAGGTCCAGGTCGCGCGCGACCTCGTCGACCAGCCTGCGCAGTTTCCTGCGGTTCACCCGTCGCCTCCTCTCGATGTCGTCTGCAGCGGCCCACGCGGAGAACTTCACGCCGGTGTCGTCATCAGGTGCGGTCCGGAGCGGCCCGGCGGCTGTTGAGCGGGAACGACCAGCCCTCGCCGACCTCGAGCGCCTGCCGGAACCCTTCTACCGCAGCGGCACGGGCCTGTGGGGACAGTTCGCCGGTACGTTCGGCCAGCCGGGTGACGAACTCGACGACGCCGAGCTCGCGCAGCGCCAGGAAGTCGGTCAGCTCCGCGTCGACCCGCGCGGCGAGGTCGTCGTCGAAGAAGTAGGCGGGATCGGCGCCGAAGTGGTCGGCCAGGCCGAGGATGTGCTTGAGCCGCGGGTTGTCGCTCGCCGAGCTGAGCAGCTCGCGGATGTAGCTCGGCGAGATGCTGCCGAACCGGCCGGACGAGCTGATCGCCGCCGCGACCTCCTCCGGCGACCACGGCCCGCGATCGGGCGGGTGGACGGCCTCGAAGAGGGTGGCCAGCGCACCGGCCCTCCATCCGGGCCGCTCACCGGGGTGCAGGTCGGCGCGGCCGCCGAGGAACGCCGCCGGGTGCACGCCGAGCGCGCCCGCGAGGTCGACGATGGCCTGGCACGTCGGGTTGTCCTTCACGCCGAGCCGCAGTTGCGAGATGTAGCCGTGCCCGATGTCCCCACCCCGCGCCTTGACCGCGGCGGCGAGCGCTACGTTGGTGACCTTGCCACGGCCGTCGGGCGGGTTGTTGCACAGCTCGTTGAGGACCTCGGCGAATGGCCTCACGCCACACCTCCGCTGGAGCGACTCCTGGCCAGCGATCATTCCACTGTTGTGGAACCAAGAGAGCATATGACATCACAGGGGTTGAATCCACCTGCCCGTAGTCCTATGATCACACTCCGCCGCTTGCACTGATGTGTCGCGTTTGATCCGAACGACGTCACTTCAGTTGAAAGAGGCAGATCGGGCCGGTCAGAGCTGAAGTCTGGGGGGACTCATGGGGCTTCCGGTGGACCAGGTTTCGCTGCGCTTGCACGATGAGAGCGCTCCAACTCGATGCGGTTCGTGCGCGCAACCGGTCGGCGCCTGGGCGACGGACCGCCTCACGGGCCTGCTCGGCCGCTGGGGCTGGGACGACCAGGCGCCCGCGGCGTACCGGCGGGCGCAGCGCCGGTGGGAGCGGGTCGCGCTGCTCATGGTCGACCTGGACCGCTTCAAGAAGATCAACGACGACTACGGCCACCCCGCCGGCGACGTGGTGCTGAGCGATGTCGCCGACGTCCTGGCCGCGCACACACGCCCGACAGATCTCGTGTGCCGCTACGGCGGCGATGAGTTCCTCGTGCTGCTGCCGCGCACCACGAGCGGTGAGGCGGCCCTTGTCGCGGAACGGATCCTGCGCGGCATCCGCGCGTTGCAAAGCGAAGTCACCACGAACGACGGCCACCACCTGACGCTGCACAACCAGACCGCGTCCATCGGCGTCGCATCGCACGTGCCCGGCGTCGAGGACACGCTCATCGACCTCGTCCGCGACACCGACGCGGCGCTGCAACGGGCGAAGCGCAACGGACGCGCCCGCGTCCAGGTGCACGACCCGAGCGCGTTCGCCACCGAGCGGAAGACCGACGCCGCGGCCCTGCACCACCTGATCGCGTTGCAGGAGCTGATGAGCAGCGATCAGCTACCGCAGGTCCTGGTCGCGCTGTCGGAGGGGGCCAAGGCGATGGAGGAGCTCGTCGGCACGATCGGCCCGAAGGTCGTGCTGACGCTGGAACGCTTGCAGGACAACGGATTCGTGCTCCGCCGGGCCGCGCGCTACGAACTCACCGCCGCGGCCCGCGAGTGGATCACCGACGTGCTGCCGGCCGTGGCCGCGTGGACGAACCGCCACCACGGCGTGATCCACTAGAGCGGCTACCGGCCGAGGGCGGCCAGGCGCTGCTCGACCTCGTCGGCGGAGGCGTGCCCGCGGGCGAGCGCGTACCTCTCGGACCCCCGGACGGCGATCAACGTCGGGAACCCGGTCACACCGAGCCGCGCGGCGAGCTGGAAGTCCGCCTCGGGTGTCGCGGTCTCGAACGCCGCCACGACGGCGTCGGCGTCGAGGCCGAAGTCCTCGGCGATCGTCCGGTAGGTCCGCGGGTCGGACAGGCTCGCCCCGTCGTGGAAGAACGCGCTCTGCATCGCGACGGCCAGCTCGGCCGCCCGCTCCGGGGCGGCCTGGCGCAGCGCGATCAGGCCGCGGGCGGCGGCCTCGGAGTCCATCACGAACGTGCCCTCGTCCAGCAGCGCGGTGAACGCCTCCCCGAACCTCGCCCCGGTCCGCGCGGTGACCTGCACGTTGGCGTCCTTGATGAACCCGAACTCGCGGATCGGCACCCGGCGGTCGCCGGTGAACAGGCCGCCGGAGACCACCTCGACCGGCAGCTCGGGGTGGCGGGCGGTGACCGCCTGGAGCGTGCCGGAGAAGGCGTGCGACCAGCCGCAGTAGGCGTCGAAGACGTAGAGGAGCTTCACGCCCGGTACAAAGCATCCGGCCCGGCGGATATTTCCCGGTTCAGCGGCTGAACATCGTGATGGCCTGCGCCGCCAGCCAGCGCTCGGCGTCGTCCCAGCTCCAGCCGCACTCCTTCACCAGGGTCCGCCAGGCGCCGAAGCCGAAGCAGAACCACAGCACGTCGGTGGCCCGTTCGACGTCCATGCCGAGCAGGCCCTCGTCCCGCAGGTGGTGCGCGACCTCCCGGAGGGCCTCCCGGTAGGCGCCGGTGCTCTGCTCCCAGAGCGCGGCTCCGTCCTCGTGCACCGGGATCGACGCGAAGAGCACCTCGACGACCTGCTGCCCGCCCTCGTTGCCCTGGCGGGTGCCCTTGGCCAGCAACCTCAACGCCTCGGCCAGGTCGTGGGTCTGCCGGACCGCCTCCGTCGTCGTGGCCGAGTCGCTGTGCGCGACCGCCTCGCCGATGATCCGGTGCAGGATCTCGGACTTGCTGCCCGCGCTCGAGTAGACGGTCTGCGGCGCGACGCCGGCGCGCTTGGCGATGTCCGCCACCGTGACGCGCGCGTACCCGTTGGCGGAGAACAACTCCACGGCCGCGCGCAGGATGTCCCGCCGGGTGGTGGCGGCGTCCTGCGCGCGGCGGGGAGAGTGGTAGGACCTCGTCATCGACCAGCTTCCAGTGTTGCGGCCACCTCGTTCGCGTCCGGCATCGCGGCGATCTCCCCGGCGATGGTGGCGACGTTCTCCCGGATGCCCACATCCTGCAACACCGCCCTGACCGCGGTGACCAGGGCCTCCGGGGTCTGCGCCGGCGGGTCGAGCGCGACGCCCGCCCGTGCCGCGGCCACCCGTTCGGCCTGGAAGAACTGGTCGGCGCCCTGGGGCAGCACCACCAGCGGCACCCCCTTCATCAACGCGGCCGCCGTCGTGCCCGCACCGCCGTGCGTCACCACCACGTCAACGCCGTCGAGCAGGTCGTCCATCGGCGTGAACTCGACGAAGGTGATCCGCTCGTGGTCGACGTCGAACTCCTCGCGACGCGACGCGAGCCCCAGCGTCACCACGACCTCCGCATCCAGAGTGGACAGCGCGCGCAGCAACGGGCTGAGCTTCGCGGGCTCGCCGAAGAACGTCCCGAACGTCACGAGCACCCGCGGCCGTTCCGGCGCCGGCAGCTCCGCCGCGACGGCGCCGGGCTCGCGGAAGGCCTCCGGCCGCAACGGCAACCAGCCTTCCGGCTGCTGCCACCCGTCGGCGCGCATCGACGCGGGCCAGGTGTCGAGCAGCCACCGCCGCGGCTCCCACGGCAGGCCGCGCGCCTCGTGCTGCGTGCGCGCCTTGGCGTCCATGGCCTCGGTGAACGCGGGGGGATACGGAGGCCCGAACGCCAGGGTCGCGACCGGCGTCCCCGACGCGGCCGCCACCAGCGGCCCCACGTAGTCGCACAGCTCGGCCACCACGAGATCCGGCTCGAAGCTCCCGGCTGCTTCGAAGGCCTCGTCCGCCGTGAGGTCGACCCGAGTGCCCGCGAAGAACTCGGCGACCGAGCCGGGCGTCGGCGAGTGCGCCGGATCGGTGCCGGTGCGGCGGGTGATCTCCTCGAACAGCACGTCCGGCATCGGCCCGGCGGGAAGGTGGGCAAGGCCCTGAGCGGCGAGAACCGGTGCCATGCCGACGGCGGTCAGCACCGCCACCTCGTGCCCGCGGTCCCGGAACGCGCGGGCGAGGGGGAACAGCGGCAGCAGGTGGCCGTGTTGGGGAACGCTGGAGAAGAGGATGCGCATATTCATCAGAGTACTCATCTAACGAATCTGTGATCACGACGCGGTGGCGCCGACGCCCCTCATCCGCCCCTCCCGGAACGCGTCCACGAACAGCCGGTGGTCCTCGCGGGTCTGCCGCGCGTAGTCGAGCGCGAAGGCCACGACCGAGTCGGCGAAGGCCTCCTCGCGGTCGCCGATCACCGCCGCGATGGCCTCCTCGCACTGGAAGTCGACGAGGGTCTGCGCGGAGTCCTCGTCGGCGACGCAGTGCATCTTCGCGGTGGCCCGGCCCAGCTGGCCGAGCACCGGCAGCATGTCCGCGGGCTCGGTGAGGTCGGACCAGTCGAGGTCGGCCTCGTAGGGCGAAAGCTCGGACACGACGTAGCCGACGCCGTCGATCCGCGTGTGCCCGAGCCACGGGTCGGCGTGGGCCTGGAGGGCCCGCTGCGAGACGGCCGTGCGGTGGCCGTGGTCGGTGAAGTACTCGCGGATGCCCTCGTCGTGGACGATCCGGCTCGGCGCGGCGACGTTGGCCTGCTTCATCGACAGCACCACGTCGTTCTCCAGCGCCTGCGTGCGGCCCTCCACCAGGATGTTGTAGGCGTGCAGGCCGGCGGAGCCGATGCCGAAGCCGCTGCGTCCCACCACGTCCTTGACGGTGTAGGTGCGGCTGTTCGCGCGCTTGCCGGTGGGGATCGTGTCCAGGTAGGACTCGAACGCCTCCTCGACCCTCGCGCGCACCTCCGGCCGCAGTTCGTGGATGCCGTCGCGGTCGCGGCGGAACCTGCGGTCGTAGTCCACGACGACGGACCTCTCCTCCAGCAGGCCGATCCGGGTGGCCAGGCGCGCCCGTTGCAGCACCCGGTGCAGGGCGCCCTCGGTGTTGTCGAGGCGCAGGCTGAACAGCTCGTCCTCCGGGTGCTCTGCGAACCTGCGGACCTGGTGGACGTAGGCCGAGGCGTAGGCGCGGATCAGGTCGGTGATCACGCTGTCCGGCAACGCCTTGCGCCATCCCAGCAGTGCCATGGAGGCGGCGAGCCGGCGAACGTCCCACGTGTACGCGCCGAGGTAGGCCTCGTCGAAGTCGTTGACGTCGAACACCAGCGTGCCCTCGGAGTCCATGTAGGTGCCGAAGTTCTGCGCGTGCAGGTCGCCCTGGATCCAGATGCGGCTGGTGCGCTCGTCCACCCACTCGTCGGGCAGCTCGGCCATGTCGGCGTAGAACAGGCACGCGCTGCCCCGGTAGAACGCGAACGGCTCGGCCGCCATCTTGCGGAACTTGTGCCGGAACGCGGCCGGGTCGGCCGACATCAACCCCGAGAACGCGTCCTCGAGCACACCCACGATCCGGTCGCTGCGATCGGCCATCGCGCACCTCCTGGTTCCACCTGCGGACGCAAATCCCAGCACGAGAGACCCCGTGCCGCTTGGTGCGCGTGCAAATTTCGGCACGAGTTGCCCGCGGAGCTCAACAAACCGGCCGGAAGGTGCGTTGAGGGTGCACGAGAAGACTGACCTATGGGGGAAGCACCGTGTTGCCCAGACCTCTCGGCCTCGCCCTGCGCAGATTCGGGGTGCTCACCACGGCCGCGATGCTCGCGTTCGGCGGCGTCGCCACGACCGCCGCGGCCCAGGAGGCCGATCCGCCGGCATCCGTGTCGGCATCGGCGTCACCGCCACCGGTGGAGACCACCACCAGCGCGCCACCACCGGTGTCGGCGGACCCACCGGTCCCGGACCCGTCCGCACCGGCCACCAGCGAGCCACCGGCCACCACCGAGCCACCGGTGACCAGCGAACCACCGGCCACCACCGAACCACCGGCCCCCGCGCAGCCGCGGGCGACGAGCGAGGCACCCGCACCGGCGGAAACGCCGAGCGCGGCGGGACAGGCGGCCGAGACCGGCAACGTCAGCGTCACGGTCTTCGTCGACGCGAACCGCAACGGCGTGGTCGACCTGGGCGAGGGGTTGGGGGACTCGCTGGTCTCCCTCTGGAGGAGGAGCACTCCCGACGACCACCGCAAGTTCACCGACGCCTCCGGCCGCGTCCTGTTCACCGGCATCCCGGTCGGCCGGTACGGGTTGCACTTCCAACCGCCCGCCGGCTGGACCGTCTACTTCCCGCCCGGCGGGAACCAGGTCACCGTCGAGGCGAACAAGACGCTGACGCTGACGGCCGCCGCCGAACGCCCGTTCCACGAGCGCCTGACCGCGGCCGTCGCCTTCGACCGGCAGACCTACGCCTACCCGGCCACCGCCCGGATCACCGTCACGCTGACCAACACCGGGGCCTACCCGATCGCCAACCTCCAGGCCGGCTGCGACAGCGGCACCACCAGCGGTGAGCACCTCGGTGCCGGGCCGGGGTGGGACGTCCTGCGCGGTGCCGGGGTGACGCTCGCCGCCGGCGAACAGCGGACGATCGTGATCGACGAAGCCCTGCCGGAGGCATCCCGCGACAGGGGTGAAGCGGTGCTCTCGTGCGTCTTCGCGCCGAACGTCGCCGACAACTACGGCGTGTCGGTCCTCCAGCGCGTGAAGGTCACCGGTGGCAAGGGCACGAAGACGATGCTCCTCGTCGACGGCGGCGGCAAGCCGATCAACGGCGTGAAGATCACCCTGCTGGACGGCGCGAGCGGTGCCGAGGTGGCCGTCGCCGAGAGCGACGCCGCCGGCAAGGTGGCGTTCACGGACGTGCAGCCGGGCGACTACAAGGCCGTGGCCTCACCGCCGTGGGCGTTCAACAGGGGAGGTTCCCCGCAGGACGTCTACGTCTTCAACCCGGGGTCGACCTCGACCTACACGATGGTGCCCGCGCCGGCGTCCAAGGCGGCGCTCAGGACGACCGTCGCGTTCGACAAGCCGAACTACCTCTCCTACGAGACCATGCGGATGACGTTCACGATCACGAACGTCGGCGAGGAGACGGCGCAGAAGGTGCGCCTTCCGCTGGAGATGATCGGCAACCCGAGGACCGACCCGACGGACTACGGCCCCATCGGCCCGAGTGCCGCCGGTCTCACCATCGCACCGGGTGAGACGAAGACCGTGGTCGCCGTGAGCCCGATCAGCGACTGGCAGCAAGAGCCGGTCACGCTGACGGTGTCCCAGTTCCTCGACTACACGGGGCGCAAGGACAACAAGGAGGACTGGTTCAGCGCCAGCACCGTGATCACGTTCGTCGAGGGCGACGTGCGGGGTGTCCTGTACGGCGACAAGAACCACAACGGCGTGCAAGACCCGGGTGAGGCGCTGGCGGGGGCCGAGGTCACGATCGCCCGAGGCCGGCCGCGGTACTCGGCGACGCGCACGACGGACGCCGAGGGCCGGTTCCTGTTCGAGGACGCGCCGGCCGGGGGCTGGAACCTGCGCGCCGAGATCGACGGGTGGACGCTGCCCGGCCACCCCGCGACCTACGACATCCTCGTGACACCGGAGGGGCTCGACCTCTCGGTCCGCGCCGAGCGCGCGACCTCCGCGGTGCTCCAGCCCACGATGACCTTCGACAGGGCCTCCTACCAGCCGGACGAGTCCGCCTCGCTCGCGGTCACGCTGACCAACGCGGGTGACCGCCCGATCGTCGGCGTCACGGCCGACTGCACCGGGTACGACCAGAGCTACCTCGACGACGGACCGGCGTGGGGCGACCTCGCCCCGAACGCCCGCGGCGTCACGATGGCCGCCGGCGAGACCAGGACGTTCACGGTCGTCGCGGAGGTGCCGCAGCAGGCGCGGCAGATCGGCGAGTTCCAGGCGCTCTGCCACTTCGGCCCGGGACCGCGGAGGGAGGACGACGCCGAGGCGCGGGCCTGGGCGAGCGTGCCCGGTGCGTTCGGCTCGGTGCGCGTCCCGCTCTTCCACGACACGGAGGCCGGTGGCCGCAAGGGCGTCACGGACGTCAAGTTCGTGCTGCGCAGCTGGTTCGGCGACGCGAAGGTCGCCGAGGCGGTGCCGGACGCGAACGGCGTGGTGACGATGCCCCGCGTGCCCGCCGGCCCGTACAAGGCCTCGGTCGAGGGGCGGTGGAAGATCCGCTACGAGAGCCAGGCGAACATCAAGGTCCTCGGGGATCAGGAGATGTTCCGGGAGATCCTCCTCGTGCCGGACGACACGAAACAGCCGTGGCCGCCGGCACCGGAGGTGCCCGGTCGGCCGCACGGTCCCGGTAGCCCGCCCGTTCCGGGGAACCCGGCCGCTCCCGGCAGCCCCGCCGCTCCCGGGGGCCCGGCGCCGCAGCCGTCCGCCGGGGCCGTGCTGGCCAAGACGGGTGCCTCGGTGCTCGGCCTGGGCGTGCTCGGCGCGTTGCTCGTGGCGTTCGGCATCGGCGCGCGGCTGGCGAGCAGGAATCGAGAAGCCCAGGACCGCGGGCGCGCCTAGCGTCAACGGCATGTGCTTCATGTTCGGTGCCGACAGGGACCACGTGCGTCGCGTGCTCGGGCTCCTCGACGAGGCGAGGCACGACGAGGTGAGCGGTGTCGAGGAGACGCCGGTCAGCGTTCCCGCGGCCGGAGACCGGCCGCGGGCCTGAGGATCGCGTTCCTGCCCGGCAGGGAGCTGCCGGGCAGGAACGGACTTCGGCGCAGGTTCACGCGCGGCACTCCAGGAGTGACTGCGCCGAACGCTGCCGGAAATGCGGTGACCGGCAGACGATCGACGGTGGTTCGCGAGGGCGGCTCTGCACCACGGTGGTGGGATGGACCGCACACATCGGCGCCCTGCCCTGCTGATCACCGCGCTGCTCTCGGTCGCGATGTTCACCGCCGGCAACTCGGCCGCCGCCCCCGACGAGCCGTCGTCACCCCACTGGCAGTACGACCACTGGCCCCAGCAACAGCCGTGGCAGCAGTCCAGGGACTCCGCGCGCGTGCTGGCGCAGTCCGGCTTCCCCGGCCCCGTCGACCCGCAGAACTGGGTCAACCCCGACCACATGACGTGGGAGCGGGACTACAAGAAGATCCCCGGCACCGACTGGGCCGACCCGGCGGTCAAGGGCTCGGTGCGCACCTTCAAGGGCGCGCTGGTCCTGCTGGACTACCCGAACCAGCCGTTCGTCGTGACGCAGCCCGAGCGCTCGACGGTCTTCGGCAACCCGAGCGCCGAGGCGAGCGGCGTCCCGCGCGACCGGGTCGGCCAGTTCTACCAGGACTTCCTCAACAAGCCGAACGCCCTCAACCGCGGTCACACCGTGCACGAGTACTGGATGGAGACCTCCGGCGGGCGCTACGGCGTCGAGCTGAAGGCGTTCGGCCCGTACACGATGCCGGGCAAGGACCACGAGTACGCCATGGAGTTCCAGGGCGGAACCGGTTGTCCCGCGGGCGACACGTGCAACCGCAACATCCGCACCGACGGCCGTGCCGCGTGGGTGGCCGACGTCGGCGCGGAGGTGCCAACAGGCTACGACTTCATCTACTACCTGTCCGCGGGCCAGGACGAGTCCGGCACGTGGCAGGAGTTCGGGATGATGAAGTTCCGGACCAAGGAGGACGTGACCGACGACTTCGGCCCGCCCGACCCCGCCCTGCCGAACTTCTCGCGCACCCGGTACGTCGACTGGACGTCGTGGGCGGCGGGCTCGGCGATCTGGCCCAACGCGGGCGGCGGCTCGTCCACCCAGGCCGAGAGCTCCGGCCAGGGCGTGTACGCGCACGAGCTGAGCCACATCCTGGGCATCGGCGACAACTACAACAACCCGTACGGCAACCCGCCGCGCCGCGACTACAGCGGTCCGTGGGACATGCTCTCGCGCGGTTCGTTCAACGGTCCCGGCGGCCCGCACTCCCGCTGGACGATCCCCGCGACCGGCGGCGGCTCGCTCGGCGCCCAGCAGACGTTGCGCAACAAGATCAAGCTCGGGATCGTCGACGAGCGGAACGTGCTGCGCCTGTCGCGCGAGGCGCTGGCCGGTTCGGGGACGGTCGTCGCGAAGATCACCGCCCGCGAGGTCAACCCCGGCGCCTCCGGCCTGACCGGCATCAACCTCGCTCTGGGCACGGGCGACCAGACGCCCGCGTGCGACGTCGCCACCAACCCGTTCTGCGACGGCGGCGGCTACCACAACTACACGCTGGAGGTCGTCGACCGGATGGGCGCCGACTCGTTCACGCCGGACGCGGGCGTGCTGCTGGCCAAGACCAAGTACGTCGACGCGGCACCGTTCACGTGGGTGATCGACGCCAACCCGCAGGACATCGGCATGACCGACTACGTCCTGCCCGACGGCACCAAGGTCCCGATCACGGTCGGCGACTACCGCCAGCTCTCCGACGCCCTGTTCCACGCGGGCACGAACTCGGGCAGCGAGTACGAGTTCGTCGACGAGGCCAACAGGCTGCACTTCTACGTTCTCGACGTGCAGCGCGATTCCAGCGGTGTGCTGTCCTACACCGTGGCGATCCGATCGCTGGACGGCGCCGGACCGCAGCAACGTGGCGTGCGGGTCACGCCGACCGCCGCACGCGCCGGTTCCAACGGCGTGGCGACGTGCAAGTTCCCGTTGCACAACACCGGTCGTGCGGCCGCGCCCGCGGGGCAGCACCCGGAGCCGGTGGACCAGTACCTCGGCGGTGACGTGTACCGCGTGACGGCGAAGGCGGAGAACGGCTGGTCCGTGTCGGTGCCGAACGCGTTGGCCACGGCCGGGTTCGGCAACCGCGTCGACGTCCCGGTGCACGCGCGGCGTGACGGCGGACCGCTCGTGTCGAAGGTGACCCTCACGGCGGTGTCCGAGAGCAACCCCGGCAAGTCCGCGACCGCGACCTGCACGGTGGTGGGACGCTAGCGACGACCGCTCCGGGCCGGCGGTCGCCGGCCCGGAGCGGCAAGCATCAGTGGTGGTACGGAATCCGTGCCATCGGTTCCACCAGCTCATGCTCCTCATAGGACAGATGTGACAGCAACGTGTCCGTGAGCAGGTCGACCGCGTCCTGCACCTCTCCGATGCGCTTCGGCTCCGCGACCGTCGCCACCAGCGCCGCGTCGAGCCGTTCCAGCACGTCGTGGATGACGTGGTGCTCCTCGGTCAGCCGGTCCAGCACCGGCCCGAGGCGCGCGTCGCCGTCCCGGAGCTGCGGGTAGAGGCTCCGGTCTTCGAGGGTGTGGTGGATGGTGACGAGCCGGCAGTAGCTCTCGCAGTAGGCGCCCATCGTCCAGTTGTTCTGGCGCATGGTCATCGTGTTGATCGCGGACCGCGCCTGGCCGACGTCGATGACCCCGTCCGCGACCTGGCGCACCATCTCGCGGACCTTGGCCAGCTCCTCGCGCAGGTGGTTGTGCACACCGATGAGCTGCCGGCTGAGCGCCCGGCCCGACGCGGTGTAGACGGCGTCCGAGTCAGGCGCCGGGCCTTTTGGGCGCTGCGCCTCGTCCCAGAGGCGGGTGGCGGAGAGCCGCGTGCCGTCGTCAGGCGTGGGAGTCACGCCCAGCGCTTCTGGGACGGCAGTGCGCTCCTTCGCGACGAGCTCCCGCACGGCCGGCGCGATCTCCTCGGCGAACACGCGCAGCTCGTCGTCGGTGTTGACCATCAGGATGAACCCGCTGACCCCCTCGTCGAGCGCGAGCCGGGCGAGCTGCTCGGCCGTGAAGCCGGGCGTGATGTTGTAGAGCCTCTTGACGTCCTTCGGCGAACGGCCGGCCTCCTCGGCCGCCTCGTCGATGATCGTGTTCATGCTCCTGAGCTGCTCGGGCGGCGCGTACGGGCTGGACGGCAACCACCCGTCCGCCGCGCGCCCGGTGAGCTGGAGCATCCGCTTCTTGTAGGCACCGAGCCAAATCCCGATGTCGTGCGCCGGGAACGGTCCGGGCCGCGCCCCGTCGAGCGAGTAGTGAGCGCCCTGCAGCCGAACCCCGCGCCCCGGCGTCCACAACGCCCGGATGACCGCGATGGCCTCTTCGAGCGCCTGAACCGACTCACCGGCCGTGCGCCGAGGCCCGCCCATGGCGGCAATGGCGTCCCAGAACGCCCCGGCCCCCAGCCCCAGCTCAACCCGCCCACCGGTGATGACGTCCAGACTCGCCGCCGCGCGCGCAAGCACCGCAGGCGGCCGCAACGGCAAGTTGGCAACGTTGGGAAACACACGAACGTTGCTGGTAGACGCCCCGATGACCGACAACGACGTCCACGTGTCGAGGTGCGTCGCGTTGTACGGGTGGTCCTGAAGGCTGACGAACTCGAGTCCAAGCACGTCAGCGGCCTGTGCGAGCCGCAACGTCTCCCCGAACTGCTCCGCTGCGGGAGGCAGGAACACCCCGAACTCGAGCGGGTGGCCGTAATCTGTCATGCCGAAAGTATGCCATAAATATGTTCTGTTCTACAGAGATTCTGCGACGAGACGTTCTGTTCGAGCTACCATTGCCAGGTGACCGCTCTGGAAGACGACTTCGGCTGGACCCTGGGCGTGGTCTTCCGCGCCTACGTCAAGGCGACGAACGCGGCCGTGGGCGACCTCCCCGGCGGCCACCGCGGCTACCAGGTCCTCACCGCCGCCACCCGAGACCAGCCGGAGAGCCAGTCCGCGCTCTGCCAGCAGCTCGGCATCGACCGCACGGTCATGACCTACCTGCTCGACGACCTGGAACGCGCCTCCCTGGTGGTCCGCCGCCCGGCGCCCACCGACCGCCGCACCCGCCTCGTCGTGGCGACCGACGTGGGCCGCGCCCGCCTGAGCGAGCTGGACGAGCGGCTCGGCCACGCGGAGGCGCACGTGCTCTCCGGTCTGCCGGCGGTCGACCGGGCGACGTTCAAGGCGCTGCTCCGCCGCCTGGCGGGTCACGTGGACGAGCTGGATCCGGTGCCAAGCGCTTGCCAGGCCGTGCAGGACATCGCCGCGAGCACGCCTTAGCCGGCCGTCAGCCCGTGTGCGACGCGCCGGCGCGGAAGCCGTCGGCTCCTCGAAAAACGCCGCTGTTCGCCTCGGTGCGGGTGCTGCCGTCCAATTGTTGGAATTCATGCACTGACCAGCTCTGACGCACCTTTGGTGAGAGCCGGCGAGCCGTCACATCGGAACGGACGGGTTCTCTTTGTGCGCGCGTGGATTGTGTCCACTTTTTGTCAACTCCGCCCGGACCCCGCGCCGAAAATAGTTGGTTCGGGTCGTAACGGTCCGCCCTTGATCGTCGATTGACCACGCATAGTGCCTCTGGACTGGGCAGTTCGGGGGCGCGACGGCTGAGGAGGACGACCGGCGGTTGACAGATGATGGTCAAACTGCGATGCCTGCCTGCGTTCGTGGTGTCGCCAGTTTACCTTCCCCATGTTTATTGCCGACCGCCGAATGTCGTCATCCGCATACAAGGAGAGGCAAACGTGGAGAAATCCTCGTCTGGCACCACCATGTCCATTGCGCCTGGTGACCTCGGCAAACACGGCCGCCAGCTGGGCAAGGGCGGTCAGGCGACGGTGATCGAGCTGCCGGGGCTGGAGCTGCCGGACGTGACGGGTGAGCTGGTCTACAAGAAGTACCACCAGCCGCACAGCGAGTTCGGGAGCCTGCGCCGGGTCGTGGCCACCCGCAACGACCTCGACCTGCCCGCACGGCGCCGGCTCGACGCTGTCACCGTGTGGCCGGTCCGGGTGGTCGAGGAGAGCGGTCACGCACTGGGCGTGGTGATGCCCAAGATCCCGGACGCGTACTTCGACCGGGTGACGCTGCTCGGCACCGGCGGGACGAAGCTCGTGCTGCGCGAGGTGCAGAACCTCTTCATCCCGCCCGATCGCGCCGCCGGCCTGGGCAGGCCGACGCCCGACGGCGAGCAACGCCTGCGGATCTGCCGCGACTTCGCGGGCGTGCTGGCCTTCCTCCACGACACCCTCGGCGTCGTGTTCGGGGACATCAACGCGATGAACGAGGTCTTCCGGCTCGACGACACCCCGATGGTGATGTTCCTGGACTGCGACGGCGTGCGGCCCAAGGGCGTGAAGGCCACGGTGACGCAGCTCGACGCCCCGGACTGGGTGTCACCGGACGGTGGGCTGCTGAGCCGGGCCTCCGACCTGTACAAGCTCGGGTTGTTCATCCTGCGCTGCCTCACCCCCGGACCTCTGGCGTCCGTGCGCACCAACCCCGACGCGATCGGCGGAGCACTGGACTCGCAGGGCGTCGCGATGCTGCGCCGTGCGCTGGGCGCGGTCCCCGAGCGCCGCCCGCTCGCCGCGGAGTGGGAGGTCTACCTGCGCCGCGCGCTCGGCGAGCCGATCGCTCCACCGAAGGTGGGAGCGGTCGCCGTCGATCGACCGATCGTCCTCAAAGGACAGCCGGTGGTCGTCGACTGGGAGGCGTTCGAGGCCACGGAGGTCAGGATCTCCGCGGGACCCGGTTGTGTGGAGGTCGTCAAGGCCAACGGTGCCCACGACCGCGGCTCGACCTCCATCGCACCTCGGGAGACCGCGGTCATCGAGGTGTCGGCGGTCAACGCACTCGGCGTCGACCACCGTTCGGCGGGACCAGTGGACGTGGTCGAACCGCCGGTGCACCACCCGCTGCCGGTGCCGATGCCGGAGCTGCCGCCGTTGCTGGTCGACGTTCCCGCCCCACAGGGCCTCGACCTCGTGAGCATGCCGGTCCTCGGGATCCCCCCGCCGCGCGCCGACCTGGTGCCGTCGGCGGACCGGAAGGCGTTCGAGTGGCCGTCGCTGCCGGGAGTCGGCGCGGCGCGGTTCCCGATCGACTTCGGCGGCTTCTTCGCCGACGTCCCCACGTACGAGTTCGATGAGGAGTCAGGACGATGAGCGTGATGCGCTGGCTCGCGCGGCTGTCAGGTGCACGAGCGGACATCCTCCAGAAGGCGCCGGGCGATCTCGGCAAGCACGCCGCCATGGGCGGTGTGCTGCTGAGCACCGCCGCCGTCGGCGCGCTGTCGGCGTACTTCGCGATGACCTCCCAGCTCGAGCTGCCGATCGCGGTCGCGGTCGCCGTCGCGATCGGCTGGGGCCTCGTCGTCTTCAACCTCGACCGCATGCTCGTCGTGACGATGACGCGCAACAACAGCAAGTGGCTCAACTTCTTCGTCGCACTGCCGCGCGTCGCGCTCGCGGTCGTCATCGGCACGGTGATCTCGGTGCCCCTGGTGCTGAAGATCTTCGAACCGGAGATCCGCAACGAGCTCGTCGTGATGCAGGTCGAGTCGGTCCAGCGCAACCAGGCCAGGACCGAGGAGGCGCTGAAGAAGATCAAGGAGCTGGAGGACGAGGAGCGCGGGCTGCTCGAGGTCCTCTCCGGCCGTGCCGTCACCACCGCCGCCGAGGACCCGGACGTCAAGGCCGCGCAGGTCGTGCGGGACAACGCCGAGAAGACCTACACGGAGGCGGCCCGGCTGGCCCAGTGCGAGTACGACGGCAGCTGCGGTACCCGCAAGGAAGGCGACGGCGAGGCCTACCGGCAGAAGAAGGCCGTCGCGGACGAGGCGAAGGCCAAGCTGGACAAGGCCGTCAAGGACCTCGACGAGACGACCGCCCGCGTCAACAAGCGCATCGCCGACGGAGCGTCGACCGCCACCGACGCCGCCAGCCGGCGGTTGCCGGGCGTGCAGGGCGAGCTGGCGGTGCTGCGCGAGCAGGCCGAGAACCTGACCGACCAGGGCTTCAAGGCCGCCGCGGGGGACACGGGGCTGCTCGCCCGGCTCGAGGCGCTCGACCGCATCACCGCGAACCGCGACAGCGGCGGCAAGGCCGACTTCATGTTGTTCCTGCTGTTCCTGAGCATCGAGCTGCTCCCGGTGATCGTCAAGCTGCTCAGCCTGTTCGGCAAGGAGTCGCTCTACGACAGCCTCGCTCGCCGCGCCGACGAGGGCGCCGACGTCGACGACGAGGCGTGGGCCGATAGGGACCGCGACATCGCGCTGCTGCAGGCGAAGTACCGGTTCGACGAGGAGCAGCAACGGCTGGCCGGCCAGGCGGCGATGCGCGCGCAGACGTCGCGGGCGGTCGCCGACGAACAGCTCAAGATCGCGATGAACGCGATCAAGGTGTGGAGCGACCTCGCCAAGCTGCGGGCGGACGAGGAGCTCGACGACTGGTACAAGGCGAACGTCGGTCACCAGGGGCCGGTGAGCACCGGGCACGGCATCGGCCGGCCGAGGCACGCGGCGCACCCCAACGGCGCGACCTTCCACGTCCCCGCCGGTGCCGACCCCAACGCCACCATGCCGATCGTCCGGCGTGTCAACGGTTCGACCCCCACCCCCAACCCCTGACAGGAGAAGCTCCCCATGGAGAGCGAGAAAGCCAAGATCCTCCCGTTCTACGTCCTCATCGACGTCTCGGCGTCGATGTCGGGGGACAAGCTCGACCAAGCGAACAGGATCATGCCGCAGGTCGTCGACGCCCTCGCCGAGGCGCCGATCCTCGCGGACAAGGTGCGGTTCTGCGTGATCGACTTCGGCTCCGACGCGCAGGTGCGCCTGCCGTTGTGCGACGTGCTCGACCAGCACAGCTCGTTGCCGTCGCTCACGATTCGCGGTGCCACGTCGTACGCGGCGGCGTTCCGCCTGCTGCGGTCGGAGATCGAGGTCAACGTCAAGCAGCTGAAGGCCGACGGGTACCTCGTGCACCGGCCGGCGGTGTTCTTCATCAGCGACGGCGAGCCGACCGACCCCGAGCACGAGTGGCGCACGGCGTTCCAGGACCTGACGGCGGGTTTCCCCACCTACCCGAACTTCGTGCCCTGCGGCGTCGACTCGGCGAACCCGAGGACGCTCGCGACGCTGATCCACCCGGCCTCCGGGCCGAAGCAGATGCAGATGTACCTGATGGAGAAGGGGCAGAACCCGGCGGACGCGATCGCGGCCATCGCGGAGATCCTCATCTCCAGCATGCTGGCCTCGGGGCAGAGCATGGCGCAGGGCAGCTCGGGCATGATCCTCCCGGCCAAGCAGGACCTGCCCGCGGGGATCAGCGCCCACTCGTCCGACGACTTCGTCTGATGGCGGCGCCGGAAGAGGGCCCGGTGCGACCGGTGCCGGAGGGGAAGTGGCAGGGGTACGTCGAGCCGTTCGTGGTGGGCGACCCCGGCCGCGCCGCCGCGGGCGTGGTGCCCCTGCCCGACGAGTCCGCGTGGGACCGCAAGGACACCGTGCTGGACGCGTTCGCGTTGCGCGAAGGGCGGGCGCGGATCGTCGAGGTGCGGGCCGCCAGCGTGCGCGGCTTGGCGCACCGGGCCTACGGGAAGGTGCGGCAGGACGAGTACGGGTTCCGCCGGACCGCGAACGGGCGGTACCTGGTGGTCTGCGTCGCGGACGGGGTCTCCTCGGGCGAGCTGTCCCACAAGGCGGCCATGATCGCCGCGAAGGGCGGCGCGAGGTGGCTCGCCGGCCTCCTGGACCGCACCGAACCGGCTGACCTGCCCTGGGGGCAGTTCATCAGGGGAGTCGCCGTCATGATCGAGCGCAACGGCCGGAAGCTGCTGCGCGGCAGAGACGACCTGGACGCGGAGAAGTGCGACGTCCGCGAGGTGGCGCAGCGCCTCGCGACCACCGTGCTGTACGCCGTCATCGACTTGCACGCCGTGGACGGCACGCACGCCGTGCACGTGGTGACGGTGGGCGACACCTCGGCGTGGGTGCTGCGCGAGGGCGGCCGGTGGGAACCGCAGGAGGCGGTCAAGAACGACGGGGCCGAGGTGTTCTCGCCGACCGTGCACGCCCTTCCGCTGCCACCCGCCACCGAACCGGTGCCGGTGCGGACGACCGTGCGCGCCGGTGAGGCGCTGGTGCTGATGACCGACGGCATCGGCGACCCGCTCGGGCAGGGCACGGGTCCGGTCGGCCGGTTCCTCGCCGACGTCTGGGAACGCCCGCCCGCGTCCGGGCTGGAGTTCGCGGGGCAGATCGGCTTCGCGCGCAAGAGCTTCGACGACGATCGCACGGTGGTGGCGGTGTGGCCGGTGAACGGTCGGTGAGGTCCCACACCATCGGACTGCACGAGGTCGGCCCGCTCGGCGGGCAGATCGGCGCTGGTGGTCAGGCCAAGGTCTTCCTGGCGCCGGCCATCACGCTCGACGACGTGGCAGGACCGTTGGTGTACAAGCAGTACAAGCCCGGCCACGAGCCGCCGCACGGGTTGAGCGCCGTCGTGGCGCGACGGCTGCGGATGGACGTCATGACGCGGTCGCGGCTCGATCGGCTCGCCGCGTGGCCGGTGCGGATCGTGGAGCAGGGCGGGGCGGTGAGCGGTGTGCTGATGCCGCTCATCCCCAGCGGGTTCTTCGAGAACCGGGTGCTGCCCAGCGGGCAGCCCAAGCGGACGCTGCGCGAGGTGCAGCACCTGTTCATCGATCCCGGCCGCGCCGCCCGGCTCGGCATGCCGGCACCGACGGACGCCGAGCGGCTGACCGTGTGCCGGGACTTCGCCGCCGCGCTGCACCTGTTGCACCGCAACGAGCTGGTCATCGGTGACATCAACGCGAAGAACGCGGTGTTCCGGCTCGACGCCCGGCCATGCGTGGTGATCGTCGACTGCGACGCCATCCGGATCAAGGGAGCGGCCGCGGTCGTCCGGCAGCTCAACGCCCCAGACTGGGAGCCTCCGGAGGACACGCTGAGCCAGGCGACCGACCTCTACAAGTTCGGGCTGTTCGTGCTGCGGTGCCTCGGCCCCGGCCCGATGGCCTCGGTGTCCCGTGACCCGGCCAGGGCCGACGCGGTGCTCGCGCCGGAAGGCCGCAAGCTGTTGCGGGCCTCGTTGAGCCGGCGTCCGGCCGACCGGCCGACCGCCCAGGACTGGGGCCGCTACCTCGACGGCCTGCTGATCGCACCCCGGCGGCAGAGCACTCCGCCGCCTCCCCCGCCCGCGGCCACGTCCACCCCGGGCTGGAAGCGCGACCCGAGGACCAAGAGGTGGGTGCAGGCCACATGATCTCCTGCACGGTCTGCGGACGGCCGCCGGCGAACACCTACGAGATCTCGTTGCACGGAGAGGCGACCTGCGTCACGCACCAGGTCGCGGACAGGTGCGCGTTGTGCGTGCGGCCGCGGCACTCCGGAGAGCGGAGCTGGGCCCGTTTCACCGCGACGACCGTTCGCTGCCCCACCTGCGTGCGCGCCGCGGTGGAGACCCAGGAACACGCCAGAAGGCACATCCCGCGAGTGCGCGCCGACATGGCGGCGCTCGGCATCGCTCTGGCACAACGGGTCCGGGTCACCCTGGTCGACCCCGACGCCATCAACCTCGGCAGCCGGACCTTGTGCCTCGGCCGGACCCTGCAACGCGTCTGGGTGGAGACCTCGGTGACGGACGTCCTCGGCATCGAGGTCGCCGGCGGCCTCACCGAAACCCAGTTCTGCGCGACGGTCGTGCACGAGATCGGCCACGCCTGGCTCGCACAGCGCGGCGCGGTCGGCCTCGACCACACCCTGGAAGAGGGCGTGTGCGAGTTGTTCGCCGGTGCTTGGCTCAAGCGCCAGGGCACGCCGTTCGCCGACGAGCTCCGCCGGTCCGCGCTGGAAAACCCTGATCCGGTGTACGGCGGTGGATATCGCCTCGTGCGCGAAGCCGTTGTGCGCCACGGGATCGCCGCTGTGCTCGACCACGTGTGCACCCGAGGAGACCTGCCGTGAGAGGAGATGACATGAGCGAACCGGTCACCAGGACGTTCTTGGTGGTGGACGTGGAGAAGTCGAGCGACCGGGGGAACGAGGAGCTGGCGCTGCTGCGCCGTCAGCTCTACTCCATGCTGAACAAGGCGATGAGCGCCGCCGAGCTGATGGGTGGCAAGGCCGCCGTCGAGGACAGGGGCGACGGGTTCCTCGTCGTCGCGGACGCGAGCGTGCTGGACGTTCTGGTATCGCTGACGGACACGTTGGTCGACGAGCTGACCCGGTACAACGCGACGGTCGTTCCCACGGACTGGTTGCGGCTGCGCATCGCGGTCCACTCCGGACTGGTGCACCGCGACTTCCGCGGCTGGAGCGGTGAGGAGCTGACCCGGACGTTCCGCATCTGCGATGCTCCCGAGGCGAAGCTGACGCTGGAGGCGGCGCAGCGGGGGCAAGCGGTCGTGATCGTCTCCGACCACGTCTACGAGACCGTGGTGAAGCACCGCTACCGCGGGCTGCCGCGGGACAGCTTCCGCGAGATCAGGAGCGGCTTCGCGTGGGCACGGGTGCCCGGCTACAGCAGCCCGCCGGTGCCGCAGCCACCCGCGGAGCCCGGACCGCCGCCGTCGTCGCCACCGGGCGTCTCCGGCGGGAACCTGGACCTCAGCCAGGCCACCGTGGGCACCCTCATCAGCGGCAGCTCGATCGACCGGGTCGACGCGCGCAGCCGGTTCGGCGGCAAACGCCATGAGTGACGCGGGCCAGGCCAAGCTCGCGGACCCGGTGGACCCGGCACCGGCCGCCGCGCCGCCGGCCGCGCCCGAACCGGCGCAGCAGCCGCCTCCGTCCGGCTCACCCGGCGCTGGCGGGGACGCCAAACCCCAGCAGGAGCCCGAGAAGACCAAGGAGGAGCAGCCGAACAAGGCCCGTGGCGAGGAGGAGCCACCGGACGCGAAGAGGAACGCCTCCGACCCGCGGAACGCCCGCAAGCTCGGCCAGGACGCCCGCGCGGTGGAGAACGCCGTGGCGGCCATGCTCGGCGAACGGTCGATCGGCACCATCTTCATGAACAGCTCGATCGGCCTCGTCGACGCGGGCGTGATCGGCCAGTCCGGCGCCGGGTCCTACCGCGCCGTGCCGAGCGGGCCGATCTCCGCGGAGGTGATCCGGTCGGTGACCGCGACCTTCGTGGCTCCGGCCAGCTACGTGGCGCTGCGGGAGCGGTTGCGCGAGCAGTGGATCGTGCTGCTGCGCGGACCTGCCGGCTCGGGCCGGACGGCGACCGCGCTGAACCTCTTGAGCAGCGAGTGCGCCGAGGGGATCGACAAGCTCAACCCGGACACGAGCCTGCGGTCGCCGTCGGACGCCTTGGCGTTGCGCGACGACCGCGGTTACCTGCTGGAGTCGCTGGAGCTGGACCAGGCGGCGTCGCTGACCGAGTACAGCCTCGGCCTGTGGCAGCGGCAGCTCGAGAGCGCGCGCGCCCGGATGATCGTCCTGGTCGACGCCGGTACCGCGATGCGGGAGAGCGAGCTCGCCCACTACCTCGTGGACACCGCACAGCTCGCGGACGGCAAGGCGGTGGTGGCGAGCCACTTCCAGGTGCAGCTGAAGCTCGCCGGGAGGACGGATCAGCAGCTCGACGACCACCCCGAGTTCGGTGAGCTGGTGGACGAGGTCGTCGCCACCACCCCGCGCGCACAGGACCTCGCCGAGTTCGGCCGGGGCCTGTCGCAGATCGTCCTGGGACAGCGGGACATCGAGGACCTGCGGCAGAGCTACACGCGCACAGCCGACTCGGGGTTCCGCGAGTGGTTCGACGGCCTCGGAGACAACGAGCAGCGGGCCTTCGCGATCGCGTTGGCGGTGTTCGACGGCATGCCGGTGCAGGTCGTGTCCGAGGCCGCGACCGAGCTGGCGAAAGCCATCCAGGCAGCCGAGATCCCCGATCGCCGAGCGCGCGTGCGCGAGGTCTTCGCGGTGCGCAGGCTCAGCCTCGTCGAGCGGGTGCACGCCGAGCTCACCACATCGGTGGAGGACAGCGATTTCGGCAGCCTGACGGTGCAGGTCGTGCGGTACCGGGACCGGCGCAGGCCCCGCCGGGTGCTGGAGCACGTCTGGTGCGAGTACCCCGAGGCGCACCAGGTGGTGCGCACCTGGCTGCGCGACCTCGGCAGCTCACCGGATCGGCAGGTGCGGGCCCGTGCGGGGGTCGCCGCCGGCCTGCTGAGCCTCGCGGAGTTCGACCACGTGCGCCGGCACGTGCTCGAACCGTGGGCAGACGTGCGGCACGACTGGGAGCGCCAGGCGGTGATCGGCGCGCTGCGGTTGCCGACGATGCAGCCGGAGCTCCAGCCGTTGATCAACCGGATGGTCACGTCGTGGCTGCGCGGCAAGACGGCCACCGGTCGCCGGATCGCCGCGGTCGCCATCCTGGGCACGTTGCCGATCGTGGAACCGGCGCGGGTGCTCAAGCTGCTGCGCAAGGCGGCCGACACCGACGAGGACGCGATGGTCATCGCGATCTCCGACTCGATCACGAACCTGGCCCTCGACCCGGATCGGCTCGGGCTGGTGCTGGAGGCGTTGGAGCGCTGGACGCGGGCCCGGCCGATCGGTGTGCGCGCGGTCGGGCTCACCTGCGTGCTGCAGCTGTGCTCGTTCCTCGAAGCCGGCGTCGAGGGCAGCGCGGAACCGTGGCCCGGCTTGTTGTGGGTCGCCGAGGGCGAGCACCGCGACGCCGTCGTGACGCTGCTCGCCCGTGCGATGGAGGCCCCGTTCTTCATGCCGGAGACCTACGAGGTCATCCGGCGCTGGGTGCTCATCGCGCAACGCGATGCGGCGCAACGCGAGCCGTTGGGGGCGTTGCTCGCCGACGCCAGCAGGAACCCCAGCAGGCGGAGAACCCTGCGACACAACCTGACCCGCTGGGCGGAGGGCCGTCGCGGTCCCGTCGACGCCGTCGCCGAGCTGGTCGCCGTACTCGACCGTGAGGACTACCAACCGTGAACCAGCCACACCAGCGCCCCGCCGCCGCCTCGCTCATCACCAAGCTGGAGCCGAGCAGGTCCGACCTGTTCCGGGACCGCCCGATGCCCGGAGGCGAGCGCGCCACCGTGTACCTGGACCGCAAAGGCGGGCTCTACCAGTCCGACCGGCCGCTGACCGCGGGTGAGATCGCGATCAACAAGCCGCGCACGGTGTACCTGGTCGACACCGCGGTCCACCCGTTCACCCTCGCCCTGGACCTGCCCGCCCAGGAGGACGCCTTCCCGTTCCACGCCGAGGTCTCGGCGCGGTGGCGGGTCGGTGACCCCTGCGAGGCGGTGCGCACGAGCCTGTCCGACGCCGGGCAGGTGCTCGCGCCGTACCTGAAGCAGACGTTGCGCGAGATCAGCACCTCGTACGCGATCGAGGAACGTCCCGCGGCCGAGCGGGCGATGATCCGCTACTTCTCCGACCAGGGCCCGCTGCCGCTGCCCCAGGGGGTGCTCCTGGTCCACTGCTCGGTGTCGCTGTCGCTGGACGGGCCCGCGCTCGAAGAGCTGCGCAAGCGCAAACAGCACGAGTGGAACGCCAAGGAGTGGGAGCGCCAGAACACGACCATCCACCGCAACGCCGCGCTCGAAGAGGCACAGGAAACGAACCGGCACGCGCGTGAAAGGGCTGAGGCCGAACACCAGCTGCGCCTGACCAAACGGCGGATGGACTTCTACGGTCAAGCGCTCGAAGGTGGGCAGGAGGTGCTCATCGCGCTGCAGCTCGCCAGCAGCCCGGGAGAGGTCAACAACGTGCTCGCCTTGCTCATGCAGCGCGACCAGATGGACTTCGAGACGGCGAAGGAGCTGCTCAGCTCCCTGCTGGAGAACCGGTTGGTCAACCACAGCGACGTGCAGGGCATCATGAGCCAGGCGTCCACCGTCATCGCGAGCCAGCTGTCGAGGGCGTCGGTCGGCCTGCCCTCCGGCGGCATTCCGATCGCCGCCCCTCCGCCCCCGCCCCGCCCGGCTGCGGTTCCGGACAGCACCGCGTCGGCACCGATCACCGCGGAGATCCTCCTCGACCCGCCTCCGTACTACGGAGATGACGATGACGACGACTAGCCCGCTGGTCGAGCTGCCCCTCCTCGGCTGGCTCGTCGAACTGCTCGACAGGGCGTTGCTGGACGCGGGGGTGGACGCCTGGCTCGCACGGACCGGCGAGTTCCTCCTGATCGCGTCGCTGCTCTACGTCGCGACGAGTTTGCTGGTGCGCAGGGGTTTTCCGCTGCTGCAAGGCGTGGTGCGCCCCGTGGTCGACCTGCTGGCGGACTTCGCGATGGTGCTCGTGTTGCTGCCGGAGCTCGCGGTCACCTGGACGTTGACGAGGCTTCGGCTGTCCCTGCCATCGGTCATCTACCTCTACGGCGACGCCGTGTACGCCGCGAACACGGCGGTGAAGTCCTCGGCCGCCGTCCTGGTGCAGGTGCTCGGCTGGCTCCAGCGGAAGCCGAGGCTCTTCGTGATCGCGGTCGTGTTCGTGCTCTTCTTGCTGTGGAACACGAACACCTGCGCGCCGGGACTTGATGGATGCGTGACACCTGTGTCCCAATGGACGAGCGACGCGGGTTCGTGGCTCGACCAGCAGTAGGTCAGGGGGCCTGATGAGCCGGTCATGGGTGCCGGGGTCGATCTTCGACCACTTGTCCGAGGTCGACCACAGAATCGTGGTGGAGGCCGGTGCGCGCCGCGAGTTCCCGTCGAACGAAGTGCTTCTGCGCCAGGGTGATCCGACCGACCACGTCTTCGTGCTGCTGAGCGGGTGGGTGCGCGTGTCGGCCTCCACCGAAGGCGGGCGTGACCTGCTGCTCGCGTTCCGCGGTCCCGGCGAGGTCGTCGGTGATCTGGCCGCGGTGCACGGCACGGACCGCACGGCGAGTGTTCGCGCGCTGGAACCCGTGCGCGTCGTGCAACTGCGCCGGGAACGGTTCGTCGACCTGTTGCGCGACCAGCCGGCGATCTCGATGGCGATGATCAAGCAGTTGTCCGCGCGACTCGTCGAGCTGGGCGAGACGAGGATGCTCTTCGCCCCGCTCGACGTGACCCGGCGAGTCGCCGCCTGCCTGCTGCGGCTGGTGGAGCTGCACGGAGTGCCCGTCGCGAACGGGATCGCGTTGCGCATCAGGCTCAGCCAGCAGGACGTGGCCGGTCAGGTGGACGCGTCCGCGCGGTCCGTCGCCAGGGCGTTCGCCGTGCTGCGCGACCGCGGCATCGTCACCAGCACCAGGGCGAGAGTGGTGATCGGTCGTCCCGACGTGCTGCGCGCCCTCGCCGGCTACCCGCCAGATGGCAGGTAGCGAGCACGCCACGCGTCGATGCCCCGGCCGGCAGGCCGGGGCATTCTCGTGGTGCGAGCACTGAGGGGGGAAGCGATGACTCTTTGGATGTCGGTGAGGACCTTGTTCAAGATGAGCGCTTCGGCGTTCGTCGTCGGCGTCCTGCTCGGCCTCTTCATCGGTGCCGCGCTGTAGGTCACCTGTTCTGGAGACGGGCGGAGTTCTCCGGCGGATCGACGCTGCGGTTCTTCGCGGAGAGGTTGTGCGAAATGGAAAGCCATGTCGTTGTCGAGATCGTGATGTCGCTGTTGGCGTTGTTCTTCTGACACGCCAAGGTTGTCGGCACTGTGAGGAGAAACCGCGGTTCCCGCGGTGAGAGAGGCGGTGGTGGTTGGTGGACGGCCAGCAGATGGTCAACGAGCTCAAGGAAATTCGCCGTGGACGCGGACTGAGGGCGGACGACCTGCACGAGCGCGTTGGTCTGGCGCTGTGCACAGCGTGCGGTGTGACCGACCTCGACCACCCCGCCCTGATCAGGCGGAAGATCATCCTCCAGTTGACGAAGCTGAGCGCGAAGCTGCCGAGCGACCTGCACCTGGCCGCGACGGTCGCGCTCGGGTTGCACCAGGACGCGGCCGGCGAGTTCCTCGACCAGCGCATCGCCTGGCTGGCCAACACCTACGACCGCGATCCGCGCACCGCGCGGCGGCGCGTGGACAACGCGTTCAAGATGCTCGCGGAACTGCTCTACGACGCGGGCATGAGAGACCGGAAGTCCGGTTCCTACTCGCCGGACGGCTGGTACGTGGAGTCGCTCAGGGGGTTCCTGCGGATGGACTTGGAGCTGCCCACGCTCACCGAGGAAAGGCGCATCGTCGCCGCGGTGGACGATCTCGACGAGCTGATCCTCTCCATGAGCGCGCCGAGGGATCCCAGGGCCGGGGACGAGTACGCGATCCGGGCCGAGATGGTCTACGGCGGCGAAATCGTGGCGGAGGAACGCGTTTCCTCGTCCCACTCGAGGTTCGTCGTGCGGCTGCCTTCCCCGCTCACGCTGGGACAAACGCACAACTACAGCATCCAGTTCATCTCGTACCCGAGGCAGTGGATGCGGCCCTACTACGTCTTCACGCCGTTGCGCCGATGTGAGGAGTTTTCGGTGCGCGTGCGGTACGGCACGCACAACGCTCCAGCAAAGGTGTGGCGGATCAGCGGATTGCCGTCGAAAGCCTACGAGGACTTCGTACCCGGCGACGACCAGTTGACCGTGGACCGGCTGGGAGACGTCTCCCTGGAGTTCCACGACCTGCAACAGGGCCTGAGCTACGGCTTGCAGTGGCAGTACGACGACGAGCCGTGAGCCGGACCTGTCACCGGCGGACGAAGAGCGCCTGGTCATCCATGACCAGGCGCTCTTGTCGTGCTGTGGAAGCGGTCGTCGTCAGTTCTGGCTGCTCCTCGGCGGCCGCAGCCGCGGGTGGCGTCCGGCGGGTGGCCTGAGCAGGCGCACCCACCCCAGGGTCGTGGTCTCCTTGTTCGCCACGCCCGCCTGCCGGTAGGTCCTGGCGCGGCTCAGTTCGCTGTGCCGGATGACCTCGTCGAAGAACCAGTCCGAGCTGATGACCGCGAGCACGGCCGTCGAGCACTTGAGGGCGTCGCGGAAGACGTCGGCGTCGAGCAGCCGGAACGCGTGGGTGAGCGAGGGACCTCGTCACGCCGTGCTGGTCGTAGTTGATCTCACCTGCGTGCAGGGCGAGCCGCAGCCGTATTCGCTCCTGTGGCGGGTGGACGCGGTTGTGCCGGGCCAACGCCTCGACGAGCGCGTCCGGCAGGTGATCGGCGAACAGGGTCTTCCGCACGTCGGTGGGGCGAGCACGAGCACGCCATCGCCCCCGTCCTCGCGGCGGCAGGACGACCAGGGCCTCCTGACCCGCACGACGAACGCGTTCGGCAAGCACCCAGAGGAACTGGCGGCGGCACTTGCGCACAACGAGGGCGTCGAGTCCGCCTACCGGGGATCGGCGCGACGATCGTCGATGGCACCAGGCCGTTGGACGAGGTCGTCAACGCAATCCTCGCTGTTGCGCGCCGCTCCTGGCCGTGAGTCACGGCGGGCTCGGACCGGCTGCACCGTCGTCACCTGCCGGCACGCCCGCCACGAGATCATCGACGAAACCCCGCGCCGAGATCACCACCGCCATGCGCGACCGGCTCCGCACCCACCACCTGATCCCGGGCCCGCCCCGGTCGTGCGGGGCTACGCCGGGTTCTCCGCGACGGCGAGGTAGTCCGTGTAGATCTGCGGCGAGCCCGAGAACGAGGCCAGCTGCTTCCACTCCTCGTACATCTGCTTGGTGTCGCGGTGGGCGGCCGCGAACTCCGCGGCCTCGCCGGTCGCGATGTCGGGCTCGGGGTAGAAGACGTCCAGCGCGTCCAGGCTCGCGATCTCCATCATCATCACGTACTGGTCGAGGCGGTTGCCCCGCTCGCCCTTGAGCACGTGGAACCGCCAGTCCGGGTAGTCGTCGATCCGGTGGTGGTTCTCGGCGATGAAGCGGTCGAACATCTCCTCGGTCACACCGGCGCGCAACGCCAGGTTGTGGATACCGATGACCCGGGCGACGGGCTCCTCCCCGGGGCGGTTGCGGTAGCGGGGGCCGGGCGTGACCGTGCTCCGCGGATTGTCGGCCAGCAGCCGGTAGTCGGTGAACAACGTCGGCAGCTCACCGAACGTGCCCAGCCGCCGCCATCGCGCCAGCACGGCCTCCGCCTCGGGGTGCTGCGCCCAGAACTGCCGGGCCAGCTCGGTCTGCTCACCCCGGGCCGTGACGTAGCGGTCGCGCTGCTCGGCGCTCTCGATCTCGTACAACATCAGGTACTGCCCGGTCCGCTCGCCGCGCAACCCGCGCAGCAGAGTCCACCGCCACCCCGGGTACAAGGGCAGGTGAACGCCTTCAGCACGCACGAAGGTCTCGAACTCCTCCGGCGTGACACCAGCCTCCGTGTCGATCGCGATGTACTGGAAGGTGAACACCGACGAGCGTCCCATTGCGTCCAATCCTCGGGCCGGTAAAGGGAACGCGCGTCCGACAGGCGCGACTCCCTGCGCCACATCCTGCCAGCTCCGAGAGAACGGCGGCTGCGAGCCTTCTCCGCTGGACGCGATCTGACGGGTCTACCGCCTGTGCAGCCACACGTCCTGCATGCACTGCCACCGGCGGCTGTTCGGCAACGCGATCCACTACGACTGCGAACGCCGCATCACCCTGACCGGAGACAGGGTCGGGGCAGCAGAAAGGGCCGCAACCGAGGCGGTCGCGGCCCTTTCGAAGCAAAGCTCTGCTCGTGCTGTTCAAGCGTGGTGCCCCCGGCAGGATTCGAACCTGCGCACCCGCCTCCGGAGGGCGGTGCTCTATCCCCTGAGCTACGGGGGCCGTAGCTACGTGGAAGATCCTAGCGCATCCGCGCGAAGCATTTGCGCACGCACCCCCCACGAAGGCGTTTGCGCTGGTAGCGAGGTCGAAAGCGGCACATGTCCCCCGTAAGAGCTACCGCCAGGTGTCCACTGCGCGGTGATGATCCGGAGCAGGGAAGTCCATAGCGTTGGCGGCGTCAGAGAACACAAGTCGCAGACCCGCTGGGAGACCCGATGTTCCGCCACCTCAAGAAGTCCGCCGTGATCGCCCTGCTCGCCACCGCCGCTTCCGGCGGGGTCGCGATGGCCGGCCAGGAGCCGTCCAGCGCGCAGGTCAGCGTCGGCGGGCGGTCGGTGCACGTTTCGTGCTCCGGGGTGCGGCAGAAGGGCAAGCCGGTCGTGCTGCTGATGGCGGGCCTCGGTGACGGGCTGGAGCGGATGGCGGGGTTGCAGGAGGCGTTGAGCGGGTCGAACCGGGTGTGTTCCTACGACCGGCTCGGGGAGGGGCGCAGCGACCAGCCGGACGGGCCGCAGACCTTCGGTAGCGCCGGTGCGGTGTTGACCAAGGTGATCCGGGAGGTGTCCGGTGGCAGGCCGGTCGTGCTGGCCGGTCACTCGCTGGGCGGGTTGATCGCCGCGCGTTACGCGCCGGACCACCGGCGGGAGGTCGCCGGGGTCGTGTTGATGGACGCCACTTCGCCGACGATGATCGCCGATCTCCAGCGGGCGGTTCCCGAGAACGCCACCGGAGTCGGAGCGGAGCTGCGGGCGCAGTCGTTGGCCGTGTTCCGCGGGGAGAACCCCGAGCGGCTCGTCATCGATGACGGACCGGTGCGGTCCGCGGGGAACATTCCCGTCGAGGTTGTGCAGCACGGTCAGCCGTACCTCGCGGAGGTGCCGGAGTACGGGGCCGCTCTGGAGCAGGCGTGGGGGCGCGGGCAGCGCGCTTGGCTCGGGTTGTCCTGCCGCGCCGCGCTCGGCACCGCGGCCGGTAGTGGCCACTACGTCTACCTGGACGAGCCCGAGGTCGCCGTGCAGGCGGTGCAGCGCGTGGTCGCTCAGGCGTCACGCAGGTGAGTCGTCGCAGGCCACCCGTCCCGCGGGTGGCCTGCGTCACGACAACGCGTGGTGGGGAATATCCCGGATTGCACTCATGCGCATGTCGCTATATGTTCCGGAGCATGGGTCACGGCCATGGACACGGAGCGGCGTCCGCCGGCGGGCAGCACACCGGCAAGTTGTGGATCGCGTTCGGCATCGGCGCGGTCTTCATGGTGGTGGAGTTCGCGGTCGGGTTCGCCACGTCCTCGCTTGCGCTGATCTCGGACGCCGCCCACATGCTCACCGACGTGCTCGGGGTCGGCATGGCGCTGGCGGCGATCATGGTGGCCCGCCGGGCCAAGGCCGGCCGGAACCGCACGTTCGGGTTCTACCGGGCCGAGGTCCTCGCTGCGCTCGCCAACGCGGTGCTGCTCTTCGGGGTGGCCGGGTACGTGGTCTACGAGGCGGTGGGGCGGTTCCAGGACCCGCCCAGCGTGCCAGGGTGGCCCGTCCTGGTGGCCGCGGTGCTGGGGCTCGTGGCCAACCTCGTCAGCTTCGGCGTCCTCAAGGAGGGCGCCAAGGACAGCATCAACGTCAAGGGCGCGTACCTCGAGGTCTTGGCCGACCTGATCGGGTCGGTGGGCGTGCTCGTCTCCGCGCTGGTCACCATCACCACCGGCTGGAAGTACGCGGACCCGATCATGGGTGTGCTGATCGGCCTGTGGGTGCTGCCGCGGACGTACGGCCTCGCCAGGAACGCGCTGCACATCCTCTTCCAGCACGCGCCGGAGCGGCTGGACGTCACCGAGATGCAGAAGAGCCTCGCGCTGATCCCCGGGGTCACCGAGGCGCACGACCTGCACGTGTGGACGCTCACCAGCGGCATGGAGGTGGCTTCCGCTCACCTCACGACCGCGCCGGACGCCGATCACGAGGCCGTGCTCAAGGCCGCGCAGGCGTTGCTGGCGAGCAAGTACCACATCGAGCACGCGACGTTGCAGGTCGAGGGCGGTTCGTCAGCGCAGCGGTGCCGCGAGCTTTCGTGGTGAGGCGGGCAGGTCGCGGATCCCGTCCTTCGTCGACGGCGCTCCCGTTCGTGACGGAACGACCGGGGTCCGCGGGTGTGGCACCGCGACTCGGACACGGCCTCGTTCGAACGGCACCACTAGAGCCTCCCGGTCACCACAACGTGATTCGTCAAGATCTCATCGGAGTATGTCCGAAGGGGATAGATCCTTTCAGGTGAATGGGAAAAGCCGCGTTCCGTGACGGAACGCGGCTTTTCCTGTCCGCGAGAGGATCAGTTGGGCGTTACAGCCCAGCGCACTGTCCTGCCTTCGGCCCCTTCACGTCGTTGGTGAAGCCGTTGCCGGACGGCTCGGGGGTGTTGCCCGTGCAGGACAGCGGGCCCCCGACCGTGGAGAACGCCACGACCGACCGGGTCTTGTTCGACGTCAGCGACACAGGGCCACTGACCGACGTGTTCTCCAGCGCGACCTCGGTCGAAGAGCCGTGCACGGTCACCGGACCGGCCACGCGGGTGCCCACGAGCACCACCGAGGCCGCGTCCGCCGCCGACAGCGGGCCCTTGATCTCGCCACCGAAGACGTACAGCGTGGCGCCGCGCGCGACCGTCACCGGACCGCTCACCGTGGCACCGTCCACATAGGTCACGCCCTTGACCTGCAGCGGACCGTTGACGGTGCCGGTCACCGTGGTGGCCGGCGCGGGCAGCGGCTTCGCCATCAGCTCGAACTCGGCCAGTGCCACGTCGCCGGAGAACTCCAGCCGGTAGAAGTTGTAGCGACCCGGTGAGGCGATCTTGAACGACCGGGTGTACTGCTGCCACTGGAAGTTCTCACCGGAGCGCTTGTCGACCGTCGCCCACGTCTTGCCGTCGTAGGAGGCCTTGAGCTCCCACGCCGACGGGGACGTGCCCGTCTTCGCGTTGGTCAGCGTGTAGAACTCCGCCTTCTCCTTGGCGTCGGCGGCCTTGAAGTCGAACGACCTCACCACCGCGGAGGTGCCGGAGTTGTTGTCCACCAGCGCACCGGTGGCAACGCCGGAGGAGACGTCGCGCAACGGCGCCGGGACCGCGTCGCCGGTGGTGATCGAGTCCGGCACGTCGTTCGCGCCGGTGCCCCACGCGGAGGGCTTCGGGCCCATGTCGAAGTCGATCGTGGCGCCGGCCGCGAGCACGTCGTGCGGCAGCGACGTCTTGTTCCACGTCTTGCCGTTGACCTTCACACCCTGCACGTAGATGTTCTTCGCGCTGTTCTTGGGCGCGTTGACCACCAGCTTCTTGCCGTTCTCCAGCTTCACGGTCGCCTTGGTGAACAGCGGCGAGCCGATCGCGTAGGCCGGCTTGCCCATCTGCAGCGGGTAGAAGCCCAGCGACGAGAACAGGTGCCACGCGGACATCTCGCCGTTGTCCTCGTCACCGGCGTAGCCCTGGCCCTGCTCGCTGCCCACGTACAGGCGCGAGAGGATCTCGCGCACCTTCTCGGCCGTCCGCGCGGGCTGGCCCGCGTAGTTGTACATGTAGGCGATGTGGTGCGACGGCTGGTTGGAGTGGCCGTACTGGCCCATCCGCACGTCCCGCGCCTCGATCATCTCGTGGATCACGCCGCCGTAGCCGCCGGGGAACTTGGCCGTCTCGGGCAGCGTGAAGAACTGGTCGAGCTTCTGCGCCAGCTTGTCCCGCCCGCCGTACAGGTTCGCGAGACCCTGCCCGTCGTGCGGCACCGTGAAGGCCATGTTCCAGCCGTTGGTCTCGGTGTAGTCGTAGCGCCAGTCCTGCGGGTTGTACTTCGCCGGGTCCTCGACGCGCCACGAGCCGTCGACGTTGCGGCCCTGGAAGAAGTCGATCCGCTTGTCGAAGGTCAGCACGTAGTTCTGGGCGCGGTTGAGGAAGTACTCGTGCTCCTCGGCGTACCGCTTCTCGCCCGTCTTCTCGTGCAGCGCCTTCGCCATCGACGCGATGCCGAAGTCGTTGAGGTAGCCCTCGATCGCCCACGACCACGCCTCGTGGAGCTGGTCGTTGCCGGTCCAGCCGAGGAAGATCGACCGGTCCATGCCCTTGCGGCCGACGTTGTTGCTCGGCGGCACGACGGACGCGTTCTTCACCGCGGCGTCGTAGGCCGCCTTGATGTCGAAGTTCGACACGCCCTTGAGGTAGGCGTCGGCGAACGCCACGTCGGAGCTCGTGCCGGTCATCAGGTCCGCGTAGCCGGGGGAGGACCAGCGCGAGATCCAGCCGCCGTCCTTGTACTGCTGGACGAAGCCGTCGGCCATCTCACCCGCCTTGGACGGGGTGAAGAGGCTGTAGGCGGGCCAGGTCGTGCGGTAGGTGTCCCAGAAGCCGTTGTTGACGTAGATCTTCCCGTCGACGATCTTCGCGCCGGTCCTGGTCGGCGTGTTCTCACCGACCGCGGGCGCCACCGGGGACGCGTACTGGATCTTGTCGCCGACCTTCTCGAAGCCCGAGTTCGGGTAGAGGTAGAGCCGGTACATGTTGGAGTAGAGCGTGATGAGCTGCTCTTCGGACGCACCCTCGACGGTGATGATGCCGAGGACCTCGTCCCACGCCGCCTGCGCGCGGTCGCGCACCGAGTCGAACGTGTCCGAGCCGCTGACCTCCTGCTCGAGGTTGGCCCGAGCCTGGTCCACCGAGATGAGCGAGGTGGCGATCCGCAGCTCGACGGTCTTGTCGGCGAACGAGAAGTAGCCGCCCACGTTGTCACGGCCCGCGCCGGTCAGCCTGCCGCTCGCCGTGACGGCCTTGTCGACCTTGCCGTAGACGAACAGGCGGGTCGCGCCGGTCGAGAGGCCGCTCTTGACGTCCGAGTAGCCCGTGACGACGCCGCTGGCCGCGTCCAGGGTGAGACCACCGAGGTTGCTGACGTTGTCGAACACCAGGTTCTTCTCGCCCCTGTCGGCGAACGTGAACCGGAAGACCGCCGCGTGGTCGGTCGGCGCGATCTCGGTCTTCATGCCGTTCTCGAAGGTCACGCCGTAGTAGTGCGCCTTCGCGACCTCGTTGTCGTGCTTGAACGGCAGCGACCGCAGCGCGCGGTCCTGGGTGGGCGCCTTGTCCGAGGGCATGACCTGGAACGTCTGGCGGTCACCCATCCACGGGCTGGGCTCGTGGGAGGCGGTGAACGCCTGCAACGTCGGCAGGTTCTGCGCGTTGTTGCGCTGCTGGTACTCGTACAACCAGGAGATCGAGCCCGCGTTGGTCATCGGGGACCAGAAGTTGAAGCCGTGCGGCACCGCGGTCGCCGGGAAGTTGTTGCCCCGCGAGAACGAGCCGTTCGAGTTCGTGCCGCGCGTGGTCAGCACGTAGTCCGACGGCTTGGCGTACTGCTTCGTGACGACGTCGCCGATCCGGATGTCGTCGAACCAGGCGCCGAACTCCGTCGGGCCCTTGGGGCCGTCGTAGGCGACGAGGATCCGCTTGATCGTCTTGCCGGCCGCGACCGCGCCGATCGTGGCCGCCACCTTGTTCCACTGGTTGGCGTACAGGAACTTGCCCGCGCCCTGGCCCTGCGGCGACAGCACCGCGCCGTGCTGGTCCACCGCCTTGAGGTCGCTCAGGTACGTGCCGTCGGAGAACGCCAGGTCCACCGACGAGTACGTGCTCGGGTAGTTCAGGTTGTCGGTCACGAAGTCCGGGAAGATCATGTACGACAGCTCGGTCTTGGCGCCGACCTTGACGTCGACGTCGAAGACCTTGTTGTAGCTGTACGCGCGGCCCTCGGTCGTGTGGCGGCCCTGCGTGCGGAACGCCTTCACACCCGTCCAGCCGACCCGCGCCTTGGCCGTGTAGCCGCCCGTGGGGCCGTTGCCGGTGACGCTGCGCATGTTCGGCGGCGGGGGAGTCGTGGAGCCGTCGGAGAGCTGGACCTCGGCGAGCTGCACGATGTTCGTGGAGCCGTTGTTCAGCGTCACGTCGAGCTTGTAGTGGGTGAACGCCGCCGGCGAGGCGATGTCGTAGGTCTTGGTCTGGAAGCGCTCGGCGAACGCCTCGCCGGTGCGGGTGTCGACGACGGTCCAGTCGGTGCCGTTGTTCGACCCCTGCAGGGTCCAGTTCTTCGGGTCGCGCTCGGGCGAGTCGTTCGCCGACGAGAGCGCGTACCTCCTGATGGTCTGGGCCTCGCCGAAGCGGAACGTCGCCCAGCCGGTCGTGGCGAAGACCAGCCACTTGGTGTTGACGCTGCCGTCGACGAGGTTCTCCTTCACCTCGCCCGAGTCGGCGTTCTCACCGTTGGCCCTCACCTCGAGCACCTTGTCGGAGACGTTGCCGGGGATGCCGGTGCCGTCCGAGCCGATCACACCCGCCGACTTCGGCTTGCCCGCCGCGTCGGTCTCGACCGCGTTGGACCACGATGGTTGCGGTTGACCGTCCTCAAAGGACGACGAAAAGCCCACGCCTGACTCCTCTGGTGCGGCGGCCGCGAAGCCGTTGGTGATGCCGCACACCAGTGTCGCAGTGATCGCAACGCTCAACAGAGTTGTTGGTCGTCTCTTCCGCAGTTGCCTCATTGCAACCCTTCCGCCGCCTGCCCCATTTGCGAGGGAGCGTTTCTGCACCTGACATCGTTGTCAAGAGACCGGGTCAAAGTTGTCGCGGAACCTGTCCTCTCCGCGGTTGCCCGCGTGGTCCGGTTGCGCCGTCCGGGGGCTGCCGCTCGGCCGCGGGGTAGGCGTCCGAAGTGGACGGCGGGAGAGCTGTGTCGAGAGGGCGCGGCCGCATTCTGATGGCAGTGTGAGGAGTTACTCTCTGAGAGTAGTTGAGTGCCTCCTACCTGCTCATTCACTCAATTGTCGTAACTGTTAACGGTGTTTTGTGGCATAGCGTTACGGAACCTCCACCTGGAGGAAGTTGTGTCCTTCCGTTGCAAGGGGAGCCGGTAGGGGATGCGGGGGACGTAGCCCCTACCGGCCGTGCACTGGGCAGGTGCCGCGCCGCACCACCATCAGCCTGCCCAGTGCAGCAACGGGCTAACGCGGTGTCGGCCGGTGGACGTTCGCCGCCGTCGACGCGCGGTGGGTGGAGTCGGCGATCCACGGTCCCGGGATCGACACGTCGACGACGCCGTCCTCCAGCCACGCGTAGTTGCCGTCGAGGACCTGCCTCGCGACCACCTGGTCGCTGTCGTCGGTGTTCTTCCAGAGCTTCTCGAACAGCTCGTCGACCCTGATCCGCGCCTGCTTCGCGAACGCGTCCGCGAGCTGCTGCGAGTTCGGGTTCCGGTCCTGCACGGCCCGCACACAGGCGGCGCTGATGGCGAACAGCTCGGCGCCGATGTCCACGATCCGGCTGAGGAACCGCTGCTTGCGCTCCATCTTCCCCTGCCACCGCGACATGGCGTAGAACGTCTGCCGCGCCAGCTTGCGGGCCGACCGCTCGACGAACCGCAGGTGCCTCGCGAGCGGGCCGAACTCGGTGTACCCGGCCGGGCTCTGCCCCTTGCCGACGATGAGGGTCGGGAACCACTTGGCGTAGAACCCGCCCGCCTTGGCCGCGGCCCTGATCTTGGCCTGCCGGTCGGCGTCCGGGTCGATGATGTCGCCCGCCACGGACAGGTGGGCGTCGACGGCCTCCCTGGCGATCAGCAGGTGCATGATCTCGGTGGAGCCCTCGAAGATCCGGTTGATCCGCAGGTCGCGGAGGACCTGCTCGGCCGCGACGCCGCGTTCCCCGCGCGCGGCCTGGGACTGCGCGGTCTCGTAGCCGCGCCCGCCGCGGACCTGGACCAGCTCGTCGGCCACCAGCCAGGCCTTCTCGCTCGCGTAGAGCTTGGCGAGCGCGGCCTCGATGCGGATGTCGTGCTCGCCGGCGTCCGCGAGCTCGGAGCTCAGGTCCAGCACGGCTTCCAGCGCGTACGCGGTCGCGGCGATGTAGGCGATCTTGCCGGCGATGGCCTCGTGCCTGCCGACCGGCAGACCCCACTGGACGCGTTCGGTGCTCCACTCGCGGGCGACCTTCAGGCACCACTTGGCGCTGCCGGCGCACAGCGCGGGGAGGCTGAGGCGGCCGGTGTTGAGCGTGGCGAGCGCGATCTTGAGGCCCGCGCCCTCCTTGCCGATGACGTTCTTCTTCGGGACGCGGACGTCGTGGAACCTCGTGACGCCGTTCTCCAGGCCGCGCAGGCCCATGAACGCGTTGCGGTTCTCGACCGTGATGCCCTCGGCGCCGGCCTCCACGACGAACGCGGTGATGCCCCGTTCCGGCACCTGGGCCATGACGACGAGGAGGTCGGCCACGACACCGTTGGTGGTCCAGAGCTTGACGCCGTTGAGGACGTAGTCGTCGCCGTCCGGGACGGCCGTGGTGCCGAGCCTCGCCGGGTCGCTGCCGACGTCCGGTTCGGTGAGCAGGAACGCGGTGATCTCGCCCTTGGCGCACCTCGGCAGGAACTCCTGCTTCTGCTCGGGGCTGCCGAACATCGCGATCGGCTGCGGGACGCCGATCGACTGGTGCGCCGAGAGCATCGCGCCGACCGCGGGGTTCGCGCTGCCGACCAGCATGAGGGCTTTGTTGTAGTAGACCTGGGTGAGGCCGACGCCGCCGTACTCGGGCTTGATCTTCATGCCGAACGCGCCGAGGTCCTTGAGGCCCTTCAGCACGTCGTCGGGGATCTGCGCGTCCCGTTCGATGACGGTGTTGTCGATGCGGGACTCGGTGAACTCGCGGAGCTTCTCGAGGAACGCCTCGCCACGCGCGCGGTCCTCCGCGCTGCCGCTCGGGTGCGGGTGGATGAGGTCGAGGCGGAAGTGGCCGAGGAAGAGCTCCTTGCCGAAGCTCGGTCGCTGCCAGCGGGTTTCCCGGGCCTGTTCGGCGACCTGTCTGGCCGCGCGCTCGTCGACGGTCATGGTTACCTCCGAGTAGGGGTGTGACCCACGTTACTCAGGGGTAGGCCGATGTCCACCGGCTCGCGGAGTGAACCCGCACGGCCCGCCACACCGGTCCGGTCGTGACGCGCAAAAAGCGACAGGGCCGCCCCGGCGTGCGGGACGGCCCTGCGGAATCGCTTCCGGCTACGGCAGCGGTGCGGCTCCGCGCTTGGCCAGGTAGTCCTTCATCAGCTCGGTCTCGGAAGACTGCGACTTCAGCATGTTGTCGGCCAGCGTCCGGACGAACGGCTGCCCCGCCCGCGTCGCGGCGTACTCCGCCATCGGCGCCCCGCCCACGTGGTGGCGGAGCATGAGCTGGAGGAAGTACACGTCGAAGTCGCGGCCGGGCGGCATCGTCCGCAGCTTCGTCAGCTCGTCGGTCGTGGCCATGCCGGGCATCAGCGGCTTGCCGGCCTCGGGCGTGGTGGCGCCGTGGCCGTGCACGCCCGAGTCGTTCATCCACGCCATGTAGACGCCGGAGATGTTCTGCTCGTGCTCGTTCCACATCATCAGCCACCCCTTCATCCGCCCGACCTGCTCGAGCTGGGTGGAGGCGATGTCGAACGCGAGCTGGCGGATCTCCGGGTCCGTGGAGCGGTCGCGCGCCGTGTTGGCCATCTGGATGCCCTGCAGGTGGTGCACGGACATGTCCTGGCAGAACCCGACGTCCGCGGAACCGGAGGCCGGCGCCGTGGCCGAGGAGGTCGAACCGGGCAGCTTCACCAGGAGGCCGACCGCCGCGCCGAGCAGCAGGACCGCCAGCACGGCGGCACCGATCACGAGGTACCGAGCGACCCCGGAGGGGCGCTCGGCCTCGTCGGCGGAAGGAGAGCTCATCAGCTCGACGGCGGCGTCGAGGCGGAGCCCGACGCGGGCGGCGTGCTGGGGTTCTGCGGCTGGCCCTCGGTCACGGAGTCGTCCTTGCCGCCGTCCATCGGCACGGCGTCGGCGCCCGGCTTCTCGGCCACGAACGGGGCCGGGTTCGACAGGAACTGCGGGTTCTCGCAGGACGCGCCGACCTCGGGGTAGGTGTTCGCGTTGCGCAGCAGCGACGAGATGAACTGGTCGATGCGCTCGTCGTCGGCGTTGTCGACCTTCAGCTGGTGGCCCCAGGACTGCAGCGAGATCGGCTTGTCGAGACCGGGGAACGGCGACAGCATCATGTACGGGATGCCCTCGACCCGCGTCTTGAGCTTCGTGAGGGCGTCGTCCTTGACCTGGTCCGGGTTGTACGCGATCCACACGGCGCCGTGCTCCAGGCCGTGGACCATGTTCTCCGTGCGCACGGCCTTGTCGTAGACGACGCCGGTGCAGTCGGCCCACTGGGCGTCGTGCGGGCCGCCGAACGCGGGGGTCTGGTCGTAGGCGACGCGCTGGGTCGGCTCGACGTGGCGGGAGCCCTTGTACTCCTTGATCACGATGCCCGCGAGCTGCGCCGACGGGTCCTTGTTCGTGTCGGAGGGCTTCCACTTGGCCAGGGCGGCCTCTTTGACGTTGTTCGCGTGGATCTGCGAGTACGCGTATCCGAAAACACCGCCCGCGAGGCCCAGCACCGCGATGACCGCGATGATCGTGCCCCACGGCTTGGGCTTGCTCGCCACCACCGAGGAACGGGCCGCGGCCACGCTGTTGCGCGTCGCCTTCGTCTTCTTGCCGCTTACCATGTCCGCCTCAGATGTCGTCCTGGTCAACCGGCGCCAGTGTAGGGACTCCGTGTCGGATCGCTGTCAGCGCAGGGCGATACCACGTGCGCGTTAACACTTGCCGTCTCACCCTCCGAGACCCGGTAACCCGGTCGAGACCTGCGACAACGCTTCTCTAAACTCATCTCCCGTGACCCCTGAAGTGCTCGCCGATCTCGTCCGGACCACGGTTGCGCAGTTGCTGGCCGACCGGCGTCTGGACACCACCGCGCTCCCCGAGCAGGTGACGGTCGAGCGACCGAGGAACCCCGAGCACGGCGACTACGCCACCAACGTGGCGCTCCAGCTCGCGAAGAAGGCGGGGGTCGCGCCGCGCGAGTTCGCCACGTGGCTCGCCGAGGCGTTGCAGGGCCAGGACGCGATCGCCAGGGCCGACGTCGCGGGCCCGGGTTTCCTGAACCTCACGATCGCCACCGAGGCCCAGGGCGCGATCGTCCGCGCGGCGCTGGAGGACGGCTACGGCACCGGCGCCGAGCTGAGCGGCAAGAGGATCAACCTGGAGTTCGTCTCCGCGAACCCGACCGGCCCCATCCACCTGGGCGGTGCGCGCTGGGCGGCCGTCGGCGACGCGCTCGGCAGGGTCCTGAGCGCCCGTGGCGCCGAGGTCACCCGCGAGTACTACTTCAACGACGCGGGCGCGCAGATCGACAGGTTCGTCCGGTCGCTGATCGCCGCCGCCAAGGGCGAGCCAGTGCCGGAGGACGGCTACGCGGGCACGTACGTGAGCGACATCGCCGCCGAGGTGCTGCGCCGCGAGCCGGGGGCGCTGGGCGACCCCGAGACCGTCCGCAGGATCGGCGTCGGGCTGATGTTCGAGGAGATCAAGCGCAGCCTGCACGACTTCGGCACCGACTTCGACGTCTTCTTCCACGAGGACTCGCTGCACCGCAGCGGCCGCGTCGGCGAGGCGGTGGCGAAGCTCAAGGCCAACGGCTCGCTGTACGAGCAGGACGGCGCCTGGTGGCTGCGGTCCACCGACTTCGGCGACGACAAGGACCGCGTCGTCATCAAGAGCGACGGCAACCCGGCCTACATCGCGGGCGACATCGCCTACCTCGTCGACAAGCGCGGCCGCGGCTTCGACCTGTGCATCTACATGCTCGGCGCGGACCACCACGGCTACATCGCGCGCCTCAAGGCCGCCGCGGCCGCCCTGGGCGACGACCCGGACAGCGTCGAGGTGCTGATCGGCCAGCTCGTCAACCTCGTGAGCGGCGGCCAGCCCGTCCGGATGAGCAAGCGCGCCGGCACCGTCATCACGATGGAGGACCTGGTCGACGCGGTCGGCGTGGACGCCGCGAGGTACGCGATGGTCCGGTCGAGCGTCGACTCCGGCCTGGACATCGACCTCGACCTGCTGCGCAAGCACAGCAACGACAACCCGGTCTACTACGTGCAATACGCCCACGCGCGCACGTCGTCGATCCTGCGCAACGCCGCCGACCTCGGCATCACCCCTGGCGAGGACTTCGCGCTGCTCACCCACGAGCGCGAGGGCGACCTCATCCGCACCATCGGCGAGTTCCCGCGAGTGGTGGCCACCGCCGCCGAGCTGCGGGAACCGCACCGCGTCGCCCGCTACCTCGAGGAGCTCGCGGGCACGTACCACCGCTTCCAGCAGGACTGCCGCGTCCTCCCCCGCGGCGACGAGGAGACGACTCCGTTGCACCAGGTCAGGCTTCAGCTCGTCAACGCCACCAGGCGCGTCTTCGCCGCGGGCCTCGGCCTGCTCGGCGTGACCGCCCCGGAGCGCATGTGATGCGCGCGCACCCGGCCGGACCCCGGCACGCCGACGTCATGATCCCCGGCAACACCGCCGGCGACCGCCCCTCCACCGCCCAGCAGCTCGACCACCTGCACCCGAACGTGTGGCCGCGCAACGCCCGGCGCGGCGACGCGGGCGTCGTGGAACTGGCCGGCGTGGACGTGCGCGGGCTCGCCGAGCAGTACGGCACCCCGTTGTTCGTCATGGACGAGCAGGACTTCCGCGCACGCTGCCGCGAGCACGCCGAGGCGTTCGGCGACCCGACGCTCGTGCACTACGCCTCGAAGGCGTTCCTGAGCGTCCAGGTGGCGAGGTGGGTGGCCGAGGAAGGCCTCTCGATCGACGTCTGCAGCGGCGGCGAGCTCGCCATCGCGCTGCGGGCGGACTTCCCGGCCGAGCGGATCGCCCTGCACGGCAACAACAAGAGCGTCGCCGAGCTGACGGCGGCCGTCGAGGCGGGCGTCGGCGGGATCGTGGTCGACTCGTACCACGAGATCGCGCGGCTCGACCACATCGCGCGCGAACGCGGGGTGGTGCAGCCGGTGCTGATCCGCGTGACGGTCGGCGTCGAGGCGCACACCCACGAGTTCATCGCGACCGCACACGAGGACCAGAAGTTCGGCTTCTCGCTGTCGTCGGGCGACGCGGCCGAGGCGGTGCGCCGCGTGCTCAAGGCGACCGGCCTCGAGCTCGTCGGCCTGCACAGCCACATCGGCTCGCAGATCTTCGACGCGTCCGGCTTCGAGGTCGCCGCCCGCCGCGTGATCGGCCTGCTCGCCGAGATCCGCTCCGAGCACGGCGACATCCCGTCGCTGGGCGTCGTCGACCTCGGCGGTGGTCTGGGCATCGCCTACACGCCGGACGACGACCCGCCCCCGCCCGCCGAGCTCGCGCGGCAGTTGCACAACATCGTGCGCAAGGAGTGCGAGCACAACGGCCTCGAGATGCCTCGCATCGCGGTCGAGCCGGGCCGCGCGATCGTCGGGCCCGGCACGGTCACCGTGTACGAGGTCGGCACCATCAAGGACATCGAGCTGGACGGCGGCGCCCGCCGCCGGTACGTCAGCGTCGACGGCGGGATGAGCGACAACATCCGCACGGCGCTCTACGACGCCGTCTACGACTGCAAGCTCGTCTCGCGGGCCGCGGCGCCCGACGCGGCGGCCGTGCTGTGCCGCGTCGTGGGCAAGCACTGCGAGTCCGGTGACATCGTGGTCCGCGACTGCTGGCTGCCGGACGACCTCGCGCCGGGAGACCTGGTGGCGGTCGCTGCGACCGGGGCCTACTGCTACTCGATGGCGAGCGGGTACAACCGACTTCCGAGGCCCGCGCTCGTCGCGGTGACCGACGGCGAGGCGCGGCTCGTGCTGCGCCGCGAAACCGAGGACGACCTGTTCCGCCTGGAGGTGTAGGACGGTGCCTGGCAAAGAGGGGCCAAACGCTGTGAAACCTATTCGCGTTGCCCTGCTCGGTTGCGGCACGGTCGGCACGGAGGTGGTCCGGCTGCTGACGGACCAGGCCGACGACCTCACCCAGCGGATCGGCGCGCCGGTCGAGCTCGCGGGCATCGCCGTGCGCAGGCCGAACAAGCACCGAGAGGTGCCCGAGCACCTGCTCACCACGGACGCCGCCGCGCTCGTCACCTCCGCCGACGTCGACGTGGTCGTCGAGGTCATCGGCGGCATCGACCCGACGCGCGGGCTGCTGCTGGACGCGTTGCGGGCGGGCAAGTCCGTCGTCACCGCGAACAAGGCGCTGCTCGCCGAGCACGGCCCGGACCTCTTCGAGGCCGCCGACGCCTCCGGTGCCGACCTCTACTTCGAGGCGGCCGTCGCCGGCGCGATCCCGTTGCTGCGCCCGCTGCGGGAGTCCCTCGCGGGAGACCGGATCACGCGCGTCATGGGCATCGTCAACGGCACGACGAACTTCATCCTGTCCGCGATGGACGCCACGGGCGCGGGCTACGCCGAGACGCTCGAGGAGGCCTCGCGCCTCGGTTACGCCGAGGCCGACCCGACCGCCGACGTCGACGGCTTCGACGCCGCGTCGAAGGCCGCGATCCTCGCGTCCCTCGCCTTCCACACCAGGGTGACGGCCGCGGACGTCTACCGCGAGGGCATCCGCGCGGTGTCCGCGGCCGACATCGCGGCGGCCAGGGGCCTCGGCCGCACGGTGAAGCTGCTCGCGATCTGCGAGCGCGTCACCGCGCCGTCAGGCCAGGAGTCAGTCGCCGTTCGAGTTCACCCGGCCATGATCCCCAGGACGCATCCGCTGGCGAGCGTCAACGGTGCGTTCAACGCGGTGTTCGTCGAGGCAGACGCGGCGGGGGAGATGATGTTCTACGGACAGGGCGCCGGTGGCGCCCCGACGGCGAGCGCGGTGCTCGGCGACCTGGTCGCCGTGGCGCGCAACCAGGTGGCGGGCGGACGCGGTCCGCGCGAGTCCGCCTACGCCGCGCTTCCCGCGCAGCCCATGGGGCACACGCCGACGCGCTACCACATCAGCCTCGACGTGGCGGACAAGGCCGGTGTCCTCTCGCAGGTCGCCGCCGTGTTCGCCGAGCACGACGTGAGCATCGCCGCGGTCCGCCAGGAAGGCCGCGTCGAGGACGCCAGCCTGGTGATCGTCACGCACGCGGCGACCGACGCCGCGCTGCGGTCCACTGTGGACAAGATCGGCGGGCTCCCGGTGGTGCGGGACGTCGTGAGCGTGATGAGGGTGGAGGGCGAGGAATGAGCCCAGGAGGAATGAGCCCAGGAGGAATGAGCCCAGGAGGAACGAACCCGGCGAGAGCCGGCTGGCCCGGACTCATCAACGCCTACCGGGATCGCATCGAGATCCCGCGGGGCGCCGAGGTCGTGACGCTGCACGAGGGCGGCACGCCGCTGGTGCACGCCGGGCGGCTGTCCGCGGCCACCGGCTGCGACGTCTGGGTCAAGGTCGAGGGCGCGAACCCGACCGGCTCGTTCAAGGACCGCGGCATGACCGTCGCGATGACGTACGCGCTCGCGTCCGGCCTCAAGGCTGTGATCTGCGCCTCCACCGGCAACACGTCGGCGTCCGCCGCGGCCTACGCGGCCAAGGCGGGGCTGACGGCGGCCGTGCTGGTGCCCAGCGGCAAGATCGCGATGGGCAAGCTCGCCCAGGCCGTCATGCACGGCGCGAAGATCCTCCAGATCGACGGCAACTTCGACGACTGCCTGGAGCTCGCGTCCAAGACCGCGGCCGAGTACCCGGTCACGCTGGTGAACTCGGTCAACCCGGTGCGGCTGGTCGGCCAGCAGACCGCTGCCTGGGAGGTGTGCGACGTGCTCGGCCGGGCGCCGGACGTGCACTGCCTGCCGGTCGGCAACGCGGGCAACATCACCGCGTACTGGAAGGGCTACACGTCCTACGACCAGGGCCTGCCCAGGATGTTCGGCTTCCAGGCCGCGGGCGCGGCACCGCTGGTCAGCGGGCAGCCGGTGCCGAAACCGGAGACCATCGCGACCGCGATCCGGATCGGCAGCCCGGCGTCGTGGACGGGGGCCGTCACCGCGCGGGACGAGTCCGGTGGCCTGATCGACGCCGTCACCGACGAGCAGATCCTCGCCGCCTACCGGCTGCTGGCCTCCAGCGAGGGCATCTTCGTCGAGCCCGCGTCGGCCGCGTCCATCGCCGGCCTGCTGATGACCGCCGAGGACGGCCGGCTGCCCAAGGGCTCGACGGTCGTGTGCACGGTCACCGGCCACGGCCTGAAGGACCCCGACACCGCGTTGCTCGGCACGACCGAGGTCGAGCCGGTCCCGGTCGACCCCGGTGCCGTCGCGCACGCGCTGGAGCTCGCGTGAAGTTCCTCGTCTCCGTTCCCGCGTCGACCGCGAACCTCGGTTCGGGGTTCGACGCGCTGGGCATGGCGCTCGGCATGTACGACGACGTCGAGGTGGCCGTCCCGGAGGACGGCTCCGGCGGCCTCTCCATCGCCGTGGACGGCGCGGGGGCCGGTGAGGTCCCGCTCGACGAGACCCATCTCGTCGTGCGGGCCGTCCGCGCCACCGGTTACACCGGAGGACTGGCGCTGAGGTGCCGGAACACCATCCCGCACGCACGCGGGCTGGGCTCGTCGGCCGCCGCGATCGTGGCGGGCGTCGCAGCCGGGTTCACCCTGACGGGTCGCGAGCTGGACACGGAGGCGTTGCAAATCGCCGCCGAGTTCGAGGGGCACGCGGACAACGCCGCCGCCTCGCTGTTCGGGGGCGTCGTCGTCGCGTGGTCCGAAGGGGAGCGTTACCGCGCGGTCCGGATGGACGCCGACGCACGCGTGCGCCCGATCGTGCTGATCCCGTCGCAGGAGTCGTCCACCAGGACGACGCGGGGCCTGCTTCCGGCCGAGGTGCCGCACGCCGACGCCGCGCACGCCGCGGGGCGAGCGGCCCTGGCGGTGCACGCGCTCACGTCCGATCCGTCCGTTCTCCTTGCCGCTACTGAGGATCGCCTCCACCAGAACTACCGCGAGCCCGCGTGGCCCGACACCGTTCGGGTGATCAACGATCTTCGCAAGCTCGGTGTTCCCGCCTGCGTGTCCGGAGCGGGACCCACCGTGATCGCGTTCGGGGAGATCCCGGCCGAGGTGGACGTGCACGGCTTCGACGTGCGGAGACTCGACGTCGACAGGGCCGGCGTGCGCATTCGGCCATTGGACTGACACGCCCGACCCCGGTTGTTGCATGCCGGGGGACCGGCGTCTACCCTCGGGGGCGATCAGTCACCGCGCGCACGGGCGCCGGTGTCGCGCCCGGACATTCGTTCCGGGTCGCAATCCTTTTGTGTTCCGGCCCTGTGCCGTGCGGGCGGGGCGGACGCAAAAGAGGCACCCGATCGCCGTGTGACCTGAGAAAAGTCCCGTGCTTGCCGGAAGCGGTGTGTGCTTCCGTCTGCATCGGACTGACCGCCGTTCCCCAGTTGAAGCGGGAAGGCGGGTCCGCTGGGTCGCGTAGGAGGCGGGGCCTGGTCAGGAAGGACATGTGTGAGCAACACCGATTTGCTGAGCAGCGATGTCGCAGCTGCTTCTGGTTCTGGAGCCGAGGAGACCGCTCTGTCCACCCCTTCGAACGGCACGACGCCGCGCCGCCGCGCGGGTCTGTCCGGCATGGTCCTCGCTGAGCTCCGTGAGCTCGCCGGCCAGCTTGGCATCACCGGAACCGCTGGCCTGCGCAAGGGCGACCTGATCGCGGCCATCAAGGAGAAGCAGGGCTCCGGCGCCCCCGCCAAGGCGGAGAAGCCCGCGAAGGCCGCCGCCAAGGCCGAGGCCCCCGCCGAGACCCCTGCTGAGAAGGTGGTCGAGAAGACCGCCGAAAAGCCTGTTCAGCAGCAGCTCGAGGTAGCGGAGAAGCCCGTGGCGGCTGCCCCTGCCGAGACCGGCTCCGCTGCCGAGGAGGGCGGACGCCGGGGCAACCGTCGCCGCCGTTCCGGCCGTGGTGGCGGCAACGCCGAGGCGGGCGAGGGCCAGCAGCAGGAGCAGCGCTCCGAGCGTCCCGACCGCGCCGAGCGCGGCGAGCGTTCCGACCGCCAGGACCGCTCCGAGCGTTCCGACCGCGGCGAGCGCTCCGAGCGTTCCGACCGCGGTGAGCGTTCGGACCGTTCCGAGCGTTCCGACCGCGGTGAGCGTTCGGACCGTTCCGAGCGTTCGGACCGCGGTGAGCGGAGCGGCCGTGACCGCAACCGCGACCGCGGTGAGCGCGGCGACCGCGGCGACCGCCAGGGCGGTGGCCAGCAGAACGACGACGACGGCGACGGCCGTCGTGGCCGCTTCCGCGACCGCCGCCGCCGCGGTGGCCGCGGTGAGGCCGGCGAGCGCCCGGACCGCGAGACCGAGGTGCGCGACGACGACGTCCTGCTCCCGGTCGCGGGCATCCTGGACGTGCTGGAGAACTACGCGTTCGTCCGCACGTCGGGTTACCTGGCGGGCTCGAACGACGTCTACGTCTCGCTCTCGCTCGTCCGCAAGTACGGCCTGCGCCGCGGCGACGCCATCACCGGTGCCGTCCGCCAGCCGCGCGACGGCGAGCAGCAGCGCCAGAAGTTCAACCCGCTGGTCCGCGTCGACAAGATCAACGGCCTGGACCCGGAAGAGGCGCGCAACCGCCCGGACTTCACCAAGCTGACGCCGCTCTACCCGAACGAGCGCCTGCGCCTGGAGACCGAGCCGCACATCCTCACCACCCGCGTCATCGACCTGGTGATGCCGATCGGCAAGGGCCAGCGCGCCCTGATCGTGTCTCCGCCGAAGGCCGGCAAGACCTCGGTGCTGCAGTCGATCGCCAACGCGATCACGAAGAACAACCCCGAGTGCCACCTGATGGTCGTGCTCGTGGACGAGCGGCCCGAAGAGGTCACCGACATGCAGCGCTCGGTGAAGGGCGAGGTCATCGCCTCGACCTTCGACCGGCCGCCGTCGGACCACACGACCATCTCCGAGCTCGCGATCGAGCGGGCGAAGCGCCTGGTCGAGATGGGCCACGACGTCGTCGTGCTGCTGGACTCGATCACGCGTCTGGGCCGTGCGTACAACCTGGCGGCTCCGGCGTCCGGCCGGATCCTGTCCGGTGGTGTCGACTCCACGGCGCTGTACCCGCCGAAGAGGTTCCTGGGCGCCGCCCGGAACATCGAGAGCGGCGGTTCGCTGACCGTCATCGCCACCGCGCTGGTGGAGACCGGTTCCGCGGGCGACTCGGTGATCTTCGAAGAGTTCAAGGGCACGGGCAACGCCGAGCTAAAGCTCGACCGCAAGATCGCGGACAAGCGGACCTTCCCCGCCGTCGACGTCGACTCCTCCGGTACCCGCAAGGAAGAGCTGCTGCTGTCGCCGGACGAGATGGCCGTCACGCACAAGCTGCGCCGGGTGCTGCACGCCCTGGACGGTCAGCAGGCCATCGACCTGCTGCTCGACCGGCTGCGGAAGTCTCGCACCAACATCGAGTTCTTGATGCAGGTGGCCAAGACGACGCCTGGGGCCGAGCAGGACTGAGCTGGGCTTGTCAGTTTCACGTGAAATTGCCTCCGCTGCTGGTCAGCGGGGGCTTTTTCGCTTTCTTCACTCGAATGTCGTAGCTGTGGGGTTCGGGGGTGTCCGGGGGGTGTCCGAGGGTTGCGTTGCGCTGGTTGGGCTGCGGTTTTAGGGCTTCGGGGCTCCGCCCCGGACCCCGCAATCTGATCCAGGACCGGCCGGCGCCGTTGGCGGGTTGGTGGCACGCCTGTTGGTTTGGGCGGCTTGCTGTTGCGTGGGTGCTTGGGGTGTGGCGTGGTCCCGGCACGAGTCGCACCAGAGGCAGCCACACCCGAGGGGTCAGGTCAAGTCGACGAGAAGCGTGTCGACTTGACCTGACCCCTCGGGCGCGGCAAAGGCTTCGGCACGACTCGTGCCGGGACCACGCCACCCGCCTCGTGTGTGAGGGAAGACGGCTCGGCTTCGCCTTCGCTGGGCTCGCCTGCGGCTTCGCGGACGGCTCGGCTTCGCCGTCGCGGTCGGTTTACCTCGATGAATGTGGTGGGCTCAGCTGTGGGGGTCGACCTGCGCGGTCAACCCCGCGGAACTGTCAGACCCGCTCGGTACGTTGGGTCGCGGGGGACTCCGAATCCGAGGGGACCCCTGCGGAAGCCTGCGAAAAGCCTGGCCAGCGGCAGTCCGAGGCCGGTCGGCCCTCGTCGGTCTGCATCAGGCACTGGAACACCAGCGCCAGCAGCACCGGCACGCCCACCACCGTCGTGAGCAGGGCGGGGATCTCCACCGCGCCGACGACCACGCCGAGGGTGAGCACCGTTGCCAGGTACGGCCAGCGCAGCCAGGTGCGGTGCCAGGCTCGGGGCCAGCGCACGTTGCCGGACACCGCCGCGGCCACCGCGACGCCCGCGCCGGTGACCACCGGGGACAGGGCCACGGTGGTCCAGGACGCGGTGATCAGCCCTGCTGACCCCATCAGGCCGAACACGGCGGCAGCGAACAGGAACGGCACTGCGAGCCATGTCCCGAAGCTCGTTGGCCGATCGGCGGCGCAGAACACGGCACATAGTCTGGTGGACGCGCACCAACAACATGGAGCCGTATCTGGTCGAACGGGCCTACCTTGCGCCGAACGGCGTATCAGGGGGGTTAAGCGGTTGTGACTTCAGCCACCTCATGGGGTATGGGCGGTCCTCGGGAACAACCGCGTTTTTGCACGTGTTGAACGGTCTGGCAAACTAAACGGTCGAGTCCGGCTCCGGTTCACCCGTTCACCAACTGGGACCCGGCGGCCATCCTTGAAAGGGACAAGATCTTGAAGACTGGAATCCACCCGGAGTACACCTCTACCGAGGTGACGTGCAGCTGCGGCAACAGCTTCACGACCCGCAGCACCACCTCGGCCTCCGAGGTCCGGGTCGAGATGTGCTCGAACTGCCACCCGTTCTACACGGGCAAGCAGCGCATCCTCGACACCGGCGGTCGCGTCGCGCGCTTCGAGGCGCGGTACGGCAAGCGCAACAAGTAGCTGCTTCCACGGCGCCTGACCTCGGCTTTCACGCCGAGGTCAGGCGCCGTTGCCGTTTGCACGACCCACAACCAGGGAGTCGAAGAACCGTGTCGCAGTCGCTGGACAGCCTGCTCGCCGAGTACGACGAGCTCGAGAAGAAGCTCGCCGACCCCAGCGTGCACGCTGACCAGGCCGGCGCGCGCAAGCTCGGGAAGCGGTACGCCGCGCTCGGGCCCATCGTGAAGACGGCTCGGGAGATCGAGCAGGTCAGGAACGACCTGGAGGCGGCCAGGGAGCTCGCCGCGGAGGACCGGTCCTTCCAGGACGAGGTCGAGCAGATCGAGCAGCAGCTCCCCAAGCTGGAGCAGCAGCTCACCGAGCTGCTGCTGCCGCGTGACCCGCACGACGGGGACGACGTGCTGCTGGAGATCAAGTCCGGTGAGGGTGGCGAGGAGTCCGCGCTGTTCGCCGGGGACCTGCTCCGCATGTACACGCGGTACGCGGAGCGGCAGGGGTGGAAGGTCGAGATGCTCGACGGCACCGACTCCGACCTCGGTGGCTTCAAGGACGTCACGGTCGCCATCAAGGCCAAGACCACCACGCCCGACGGTGTGTGGAGCCGGCTGAAGTGGGAGGGCGGCGTGCACCGCGTCCAGCGCGTGCCCGTCACGGAGTCGCAGGGGCGCATCCACACCTCCGCCGCCGGTGTTCTCGTCTTCCCGGAGACCGAGGAGACCGCCGAGGTCGAGATCAACGAGAACGACCTGCGCATCGACGTCTACCGGTCGAGCGGCAAGGGCGGGCAGTCGGTCAACACCACCGACTCCGCGGTCCGCATCACGCACCTGCCCACCGGCATCGTCGTCTCCTGCCAGAACGAGCGCAGCCAGCTGCAGAACAAGGCCCGCGCGATGCAGGTCCTGCAGTCGAGGCTCGCCGCGCTCGCGGAGGAGCAGAAGGCGCAGGAGCAGAGCGACGCTCGGCGCGTCCAGATCCGGACGGTCGACCGCAGTGAACGGGTGAGGACCTACAACTTCCCCGAATCACGTATTTCCGATCACCGGGTTGGGTACAAAGCGCATAACCTGGACCAGGTCCTCGACGGTGACCTGGACGCGGTGGTGGACGCGCTGGCCGCCGCTGACCGGGCAGAACGGCTCGCTGGCGGGTAGACCGACGTGAGAAGGGGCGCGTTGTGGCCGAGATCCTGGTGAACCCGAAGTCCGCGCCCCTCGACCGGCAGGTCGACGTCGTCGTGACCGGGCTCCCGCCCGGCGGCGAGGTCACCGTCCAACTGTCCACAGGAGACCGCGCGTCCCACGGCGTCTTCATCGCCGACGAACGCGGTGTCGTGGACCTCACCAGGCACGCCCCGAAGGAAGGCACCTACTCCGGTGTCGACCCGATGGGGCTGTTCTGGTCGCTCGAACGCACCGGCGGCAAGCCGGGGCCGGCGTGCCTGTCCGTCGACGGCGCCGGCGAGGTCGAGATCGAGCGCCTCGGCGTGCCCGAGGGCGTGGAGCGGCAGGAGGTCCGCGAGGGCGGACTGGTGGGCACCCTGTTCGCCCCTGAGGACGGCGGAGGCGACCTGCCGGGCGTCATCGTGCTGGGGGGCTCGGAGGGCGGCCTGCACGAGACCGACGCGGCTCTCCTGGCCGGGCACGGGTTCGTCACGCTCGCGCTCGGCTACTTCGGCATGGCCGGTCTGCCCGAGCACCTCGAGGACGTCCCGCTGGAGTACTTCGGCACGGCGATCGACCACCTGGCCGAGCGCGCGGGTCGGATCGGTGTCGTCGGCGGCTCGCGCGGCGGCGAGCTGGCGTTGCTGGTCGGCTCGAAGTTCCCGCGGGTCGAGGCCGTGGTCAGCGTCGTCGGCAGCGGTGTGGTGACGCAGGCGATCGGGCCCGGCGCCAACCTGTTGCAGAAGCTGCAGCACGAGGCCGCCTCGTGGACGTTCAAGGGCGAGCCGCTGCCGTACCTGCCGTACTACGTCGGCGAGGACCTCCGCGCCGCGATCGTGAACGGCGAGCCGGTGCCGCTGCGGCTCGCGTTCGACCTGGCCGACGGCATCCCCGAGGAGGCCGAGATCCGCGTCGAGGACATCGCCGGGGGTGTGTTGCTCATCTCGTCCGGCGGCGACGACGGGTGGCCGAGCACCGAGCTGAGCGAGGTCGCGCTGCGGCGGCTGAAGGACCACGACCACCCGTTCCCGTACGAGCACGTCGTGTATCCCGAGGCAGGACACCTGATCGCGGGCCCGCCGAACCGGCCGGCGACCGACGTGACCTACCCGGGACCGGGTGTCACCTTCTCGGGTGGTGGTGTTCCGCAGGCCACCGCGCACGCTCAGGCGAACGCCTGGAAACGGACGGTTGAGTTCTTGCGGGAGCAGCTCGGGACCTAGGGTGTGCTTATGAGCGCACACTTTGATGTCGTCGTCGTGGGTGCGGGTCCCGGCGGGTACGTCGCCGCGATCCGTGCGGCTCAGCTCGGGCTGAAGACCGCCATCGTCGAGGAGAAGTACTGGGGCGGCGTCTGCCTGAACGTCGGCTGCATCCCGTCGAAGGCACTGCTGCGCAACGCTGAGCTCGCGCACCTCTTCACGCACGAGCAGAAGACGTTCGGCATCAAGGTCGAGGGCAAGGTCACCTTCGACTACGGCCAGGCGTGGCAGCGCAGCCGCAAGGTCGCGGACGGGCGCGTCAAGGGCGTGCACTTCCTCATGAAGAAGAACGGCATCACCGAGTACAACGGGTGGGCCAACTTCACCGACGACCACACGCTGACCGTCGGGGACGAGACGATCACGTTCGGTCACGCGATCATCGCCGTGGGCGCGACGACCAGGATGCTGCCGAACACGCAGAAGTCCGACCGCGTCGTGACCTACGAAGAGCAGATCATGACCGAGGACCTGCCCGAGTCGATCATCATCGCCGGTGCGGGCGCGATCGGCGTCGAGTTCGCCTACGTCATGCACAACTACGGCGTGAAGGTCACCATCGTCGAGTTCCTCGACCGGATGGTGCCGCTCGAGGACGCCGAGGTGTCCGCCGAGCTGCTCAAGCGCTACAAGAAGATGGGCGTCGACGTGCGCGTCGGCACCCGCGTCGAGTCGATCGACGAGTCGGGCCCGAAGGTCCGCGTCACCGTGTCGAAGAACGGCGCGCAGGAGGTGCTCGAAGCCGACAAGGTCATGCAGGCCATCGGTTTCGTGCCGCGGGTCGAGGGCTACGGCCTCGAGAACACCGGCGTGAAGCTGACCGAGCGCGGCGCGATCGACATCGACGGCCGCGGCCGCACCTCCGTGCCGCACATCTTCGCCATCGGCGACGTCACCGCGAAGCTGATGCTCGCGCACACCGCCGAGTCGATGGGCATCATCGCCGCGGAGACCATCGCGGGTGCCGAGACGATGGAGCTCGACTACGTGATGATCCCGCGGGCGACGTTCTGCCAGCCGCAGATCGCCTCCTTCGGCTACACCGAGGAGCAGGCCCGCGAGAAGGGCTTCGACGTCCAGGTCGCGAAGTTCCCGTTCACCGCGAACGGCAAGGCCCACGGCCTCGCCGAGCCCGGCGGCTTCGTGAAGCTGATCAGCGACGGCAAGCACGGCGAGCTGCTCGGCGGCCACATCATCGGCCCCGAGGCGACCGAGCTGCTGCCCGAGCTCACGCTGGCGCAGCAGTGGGACCTCACGGTGCACGAGGTCGCCCGCAACGTCCACGCGCACCCGACGCTGAGCGAGGCCGTCAAGGAAGCGGTGCACGGCCTGGCCGGGCACATGATCAACTTCTGAGACGGGTTCCCCTTCCGATGATGGACCGGCAGCCGCTCCGCCCCGTGCTCTCCGAGGCGGCCGAGACCCTCGCCGCCGCGGGCGTGGACAGCCCGCGCGTCGACGCGGAGTTCCTGGCCGCGCACGTGCTCGGGGTGTCGCGGGGACGGCTGCCGCTCATCCCGCTGGTCGACCCGCCGGTGGTCGAGCGGCTGCGTGAGCTGGTCCGCAGGAGGGCCGCGCGCATCCCGTTGCAGCACATCCTCGGCTGGGCGCCGATGGGGGACATCACGGTCGAGGTCGGACCCGGTGTGTTCGTGCCCCGGCCGGAGACCGAGCTGCTGGTGGAGTGGGGTCTGAAGGCGCTCGCCGGCGTGTCCGCGCCGGTGGTCGTGGACCTGTGCACGGGAACGGGCGCGCTGGCGTTGTCGATCGCCGCCGCCCGGCCCGACGCGGTGGTGCACGCCGTCGAGATCGACCCGCGGGCGCTCTCGTGGACCCGGCGCAACGCCGACGCGCGGGTCGCCGCCGGGGACACGCCCATCAAGCTGCACTCCGGTGACGCCACGGACCCCTCGCTGCTGTCCGATCTGGACGGTCAGGTGGACCTCGTGGTGTGCAACCCGCCTTATGTGCCGGAGGGGACGCCCGTGCAGCCCGAGGTCGGCGTGCACGACCCGCATCACGCGGTGTTCTCCGGCGCGGACGGGCTGGACGTGATCCGGCACGTGGTGTCGGCCGCCGCGCGGTGGCTGAAACCCGGTGGGGCGGTGGGGATCGAGCACGACGACACGCAGGGCGAGTCGGTGCCGGCGCTGCTGGCCGCGCGCCGGGTGCTCACCGACGTCACCGACCACACCGACCTGGCCGGGCGGCCGCGGTTCGCGACCGCCCGCAGGATCGTCTCCTAGAACAACGCGTCGAAGGCCTTCGCCAGGTCCTGCATCTGCTCGCCGAGGCCGCGGCCGGCGAGCTTGTCGATCAGGTGCCCGGTGACGTCCCTGCTGGGCTTCGGTTTGCGGGCCTCGGCCCGCAGGTCGTCGACCGCCTCGATGGTCGAGGCCGGCGCCTCGGCCGCGCTGAGGTCCTCGCGGAGCTCGTCGAGCAGCCGCAGCACCGCGCTCACGTCCTGGATACGTCCGATGTGGACGTCGCCGGTGCGCGCGCGTCCGCTGGTGCCGACGTTGCTGCCGATCACCGGTCCGCGGATCTCGAAGTCGCGTTCCTTCATGAGCTTTCCCTGCCCGTGCTGACCTTGGCAGTACCGGTGCGCGCCTTCCCGGCCGTGCCGATGTTGCTGGAGATGACCGGGCCGGTGATGTGCACGTTGTTGTTCGTCACCTGCATGGCCTGTTCCATGAACTCGGTGACCGAGATGCCCTTGCCCTGCAGGAACTCACCCATCGTGCGCAGCAGCCGCGACTCCAGCACCTTGATGTAGCGCTCGACGTCGGTGAGCTGGAAGTAGTTGTCCACCTCGCTCGTGCCGGCGAGCTCGCGCAGGCTGGTCCTGGCGCCGTAGCGCTCCGCGACGAACGTGCCCTCCGCCTGGTGGATCGGGGTCATCCAGCCCACGGCCGTGGCGAAGCGCTTCGGCAGTGACGCCGGGAACTTCAGCAGGTCGACGACCGCTTCGGCGAACGGCCGCAGCGACTGCTCCGGCAGGACGTCGATCTCGCGGTAGCGCGGGTCGATCGGGTGCAGGATGCACGGCGTCCACTCGACGTAGAGCATCTCCTCGTCGAGCCCGAACGTCAGGTACGTGGACACGACGACGTCCCTGTCCCACGTCTCGACCTGGAACGAGCGGAAGTACCGCATCCACTCCAGCGGCCTGGCGATCAGATCGTCCACAACGGACCTGTCGACCGCCGGCTGCGGCGAGTGGTCGTTGTCCGGCAGGATGATCCGCGCCTCGGCGTCCTCGATGTGGTCGATCAGCTCGACCGACGAGATGACGACCCGGTCGCCGGCTCTCAGCTCGCGCAGCCGGTGGCCGGGTGAGAGCGACGGCGAGCGGCCGGTCTTGAGCAGCTCGTTCGTGAGGTGCTCGTACAGCTCCGGCAGGGCGAAGCCGGGCAGCGGCACGTCGGGCGCCCTGCCCTCGGCTGGCTTGAGGGGCAACGCCATCGACCAGGGCTCGAACATCGTCCCCGACCCCACGAACGGCCGGTAGCCGTGGTAGACGATCACCTGCGCCGAGCCGGGGTCGTCAGGCGTGCCGTCCTCCTCCGTCGGGTAGAGGCCGAGCGCCTCCGCGTAGCCCGAGTGCCCGAGCCGCCGGATCGTCCACTCGTTGCGCCACAGCTCCTCCCCGCCGGGGCTGGTGCGGAAACCGGTGCGCCGGAAGCTCTTCGTGACCAGCAGCCAGGTGATGACCCGGTCCGCGAGCAGCACCGCGAAGACCAGCGCTATCGCGATGATCACGATCGCGGCCCCGGCGCCGCTGCTCTCCTGCTCGTACTCGTCGTACCTGTACCTCGAATAGGTGCTGGCGGCGTCGAGATACTCGATGAGCTTGTACAGCACGAAGAAGATCGCGATCCCGCCGGCGAGCGAGCCCAGCACCAGCGGCCCGCGCTGCGAGACGCGCCGCGGGCGTGCGAGCGCCAGCCGCGCCCCGGTCGCGACCGCGACGACCACGGCGATGAACAGCCACGTCGCGAGCAGCGTCCCGCTCGCGGCGAACAGCACCGCGAGCGCCAGCACCAGCAGCAAGCTGTCGCGCACCTTGCGCCTGGTGCGCGCGGCGACGGCCTCCCGCAACACCGCGCCGGCGTTGACGCCGGGCGAGCGGGGAATCGACCTGGTGGCCTCCACGAGGTACTCGCGAATGGCCGAGTCCGCGAAGTCCTCGTCGCGGTGAGCGGCTCCGCAGAGGAAGCGGGTGGTGTCGTCGCGCAACTTCGGAGAATCGCTTCCCGTCGTCGCCGCCGGAGATGACATTGTCCTGTCCACTTTCTGTCATTGAATCTAACACCGGTCGTTTCTGCTGGTCAGGGCCGTGGTGAAACGACGAACAACGCAATTCCTGCCGTGTTGCTGGCACAATAGTCGTATCTGATCGAAACCTGGCGGAGGTTGCTGAAATTGCGAATTGTCAATGCGCCGAACGAGGGCAGATGACGCACTTCCCGGACGCCCCGCCGATCCGTTGCTTCCTGAGCTACGCCCGCCAGGACGACGTGGTCATGGACTTCGTGTCGCCTTTTGTGTCGTCATTGCGCCACTACGCCTACGCCGACCGCGGCCGCTCGCTGGAGATCTTCCTGGACCGCACGTCCATCGGCTGGGGAGACCTGGTCCAGCCGACCCTGCGTGCCGCGGTCCGCGGCACGACCGTCTTCCTGCCCGTGCTGACCCGCCGCTACTTCGACCGGCCGTACTGCCGCGAGGAGCTGTTCCTCTTCTACAACCAGGCCTTCGTCGACGGCGTGCGCGGCCTGTTCCTGCCCGTCGTCCTGCTGGGCGCGGGCCACCTGACCGAGGACAACCCGGACCTGGCCGTGCAGCTCGTCGTCGAGCGCCAGTACCGCAGCGTCCGCGAGGCATGGCTCGAGGGACCTTCCTCGGCGGTCTGGCGGCGCACGGTGCTGGCACTCGCCGCGGAGATCGTCGACCGCGTCGAGGAAGCCGAACGCGCGTTGCTCCTCGGCGTGCCCGCGGTGGAGGCCGACGTCCCCGCCGAGCTGGACCGGTTCGCGGCGGACGTCCGTGCGGTGGTCCGGGTGACCGGCACCGTCATGAGCGAGTTCCAGACCCTGCTGGGCGCCGACTGGTCCGCTCTGGGGCCGAGCGCCACGCGCCTGCGCGATGCCGGCCGCTCGTTCGAGCGCCGCGCCTTCGAGGTGGACCGCGCGCTGCGCACCACCGGTGAGCCGTTCACCGCGCCCTTCACCTCGGAGCTGCACGACCTGGTGCCGGGCGTGGAGGCGCTGTTGACGAGCACGCACCGGCTGGAAGCGTCCGACGTGCCGATCCGCCGGGCCATGGTGGTGTTCCGGGAGGGGCTCATCGCCTTGCGCAGCGGCCTGCGCGTCGTGGAGTCCTGGGCGGACTTGCCAAATCCTGGCCAATAACGCGACGTGCAGCCGCGTTGCGGCCGAATGGTCGTATGTTCTCGGTGGGGAGGGCACGCGGTCACGCGCTCGAGGAACCGCCGCCTCGCGCGTGACCGCGTGTGCGCCTACTCCGCTTGCTCTTCCGCCGCCGGCACGGGTTCGCGAACCGGCAGCCAGGCGACCAGGAAGATGAACACGCCGTTCATCAGCAGGGCGAGCACGAAGAGCAGGCTGTGCCCCAAGGTGACCTTGTCCGGTTCGAGGTAGGGGACCACGTCCGTCCTGTCCACGACGATGTCCATCTTGGTGCCGGGCTGCTGAGTCGAGCGGTACATGCTGGGGTGGTAGCTCAACTGCCGGTCGCCGCACTGCAGCTTGTTGCTGTACGTCGTGGGGCTCGTTCGATGGGTGTGGCTTTCGACGCTGACGACGTCGCAGTGGAGGGTCTCGCCGAAAGTCGCGAGCCACAGCGAGTGGCCGCCGATGTGCGCCGGGAAGAGGGTCGCGATGCCGATCACCATCGCGGTGACACCCGCCCACTTCGACGGTCCCGGCCGGTAGTTCGCCAGCGTGATCACGTAGAAGATCCAGCAGATGGCGATCGCGAAGGCCACGACGATCACCGCCTTGCCGACGGTCAGGATAAGGAAGCTGCCCGCAGCGATCGCCAGAGCGAGCACACTCGCACGAACGAGCCTCTTCGACTGGACTTCGGGCCTGTGCTCGGTCATTCGTTCAACGACCCCTGCCACCTCGGGAACTTCGGTTTCTCGACCGTGGTCACACCCTCGTTGTTCAGCTCGTCGTACTTCGACCACTCACGGAGGTGGTCAGCCGTGGCCTTGGTGACCCAACCGCCGTCCATGACGCTTGGCATCGAGTGCGGTGTGACCGTGCCGTCCGGGCGCGTGTGCGGCTTGTAGGGCGTGTACGCGCCGGCCGCGTCTTGGGCCTGTTGAGGTAGCCAATCGACCTTTTTGCTGTACGGCTCCTCGTACTTGTTCTTCCAGACGTTGCCCGCGTCCCCGTACCCCTCTTTGAACTCGCGACCGGCCTGTTTGGCCTTGTCGCCGACGTCGCCGAGGCTCGGCCGGGTGTTGCCCCAGTCCTCCAGGCGCTTGCCCGCGTCCGCCAGTCCGTCTCCGCGGGTTGACGGGACCTGCGGGGCCCGCGGTGCGCCGGCACCTCCACCCCTGCCGAACCGGCCGAGGCCCTTGAGCACGTCACCGAGCTGGCTGAAGAGCCCCTTCAATCGTCCCATGATCCGCATGACGAGCTTGACCAGCTTGGCAAGCTGCTGGGTGATCTTGCCGAGCACCACGGCACCCCGGCCGACGGCCCACGCTCCGAACGCCGCGATCGAACTGCCGAGCGACACCCAGGACGAGGCGAGCGCGATGGCGGCGTTGCGGATCACCTCCCAGATGAACAGGGCGACGAGGTCGCGGATCATGCCGCGAACCGCCGCGGTGATCGTGCCGGCCTTGGCGATCTCCGCGGCCACGAAGAAGCAGGACCCGGAGACGGCTTCGACCTCCTTGGCGAAATCGCCCTGGCTCTGCCGGAACTTCTCGGCGGCGGTGCCCTGCTCCCAGCACGGCAGCTCGCTCTTGACCGCCTTGTCCTGCTGTTCGGCGATGCCGTGCAGATCGGTCGCGACCTGGTTCCAGGTGCCGACGGCTGCCTTGATCTTGTCGCCGTTGCCGGCGAGCCAGTCCAGCGGCTCGCGCAGGAAGCTCAGGTGCTCGATCAGCCAGCCGATTCCCGCGGTGGCCAGCGCACCGACGGGATCCATCGCGAAACCCAGCCCGTCGAGACCTGTTGCCGCGAGGTTCATCCCGAACTCGGCGAAGTCACCTTCATCGAGGCGCTTTCCCGAGTCCAGGGTCTGCGCCAACGACTCGAAAACGCCGCCCCCCGCGTAGTTGTCGGTGTGCATGACGTTGTCGCCGAAGCCGGTCATGGTCATCGCGGGCCTCCAAACCGGTTTCGGTTCGCGTCCTCGTAGGACTCGTAGGTCCGGGCAGTCGCCGTGGTGTCGTCGGAGGCGTTGCCCGCGGCCGCGGCGAGTTCCCGGATGGCGGCCGTGGTCTCCTGCGCGAACTGCTGCGCACCGATCGCGAAGAAGGACAGCAGCTGGCCGAAGGTGTCACCGCCGAGGTCGACTCCCGCCGCCTTGGAGGCGGCGGCGTCCAGGGCGTCCTGCCGGGCGCGCTGGCCCTTGGCGAACTCGTGGAGCTCGGCCGCGTCGACCTCGAAGCCGGGGCCGGTCATCGCAGCACGCTCCCGAAGCCGTCGTCGTCGTCCTCCGCGGGGCGCTGAGGCCGCGGCGGTGGCGGTGGCACCGGCTTCGGTGCCGGGGCGTCCCACGACGCCTCGCGCATGATCGAGCCGTCCTCCGGCGGTGGCGGAGCTTCCTCTTCCTCCTGCTGGGGGATGAAGCTGCGCAGGAAGTCCATCGCCTCGGTGCCGCCGAACTCGGGCTCCACAATGGACGCGACCTGTTCGGCCGACTGGACGTGGGCCTTCTGCACGGTCTGCATCACGAGCTGGCTCAGCTGGATGTGCGTCAGACGCATCGCCACCGGCGAGAACTCGATGTGCTGCAACGCGCCGTTCGGTGCCACGCGGACCGTCACCGCCTCGTTGGGGGAGGTGACGGTGCTGCCGGCGTTCTGGATCTGCTCCTGCATCTGCTGCGAGCGCTGCTGGAGCTGCCGCGCCCTGGACTCGAGGTCCGCGATCATCTGTTCCGGGTTCATCGCTCACTCGTCATGGCCAGTACCTGTCCGAGGTGTCGTGCCAGGCCCGCGTTGTCGGCCGGGCTGATGGTGAACCAGCCCGCGCGGGCCGGGACGTTGGCGTAGCGCCCCTGGCTCGTGTCGATCCAGGTGACGGGCGGGAGGTCCCGCTTGGCGCGGCCCTGCCCCGTCTGCACGAGGAAGTGGCCGTTGCCGATGGCCGGCCCGGTCAGCATCCTCTTGGCGAGGCGGACGTCGTCGGTCTCGGCCGTGCGCACCGCCTGGCGGAACCCTTCCTGCTGCCGGTTCTCGAACGCCTCACCCGGCACCGTCACCGGCCTGCCGGGACCCGGTCGCCCCGGCGGCATGGCGTTGGCCAGGCTGGTGGCGATCTCGTTGGGGCGCACCGCGTTCAACGTGACGGTGGTGTCCTCCTGGGTCACCAGCACCGCGTAGCCGCCGCGGGCCACCACGCAGGCGCGGACCAGCTTCTCCTGGCTCATGTCCGGCAGGCACAGGGCGATGACGCGGAGCTCGGGGCGCGCCACCAGGTTCAGCGCGTCCTCGAGGTCCGGCTCCGGCCTGCCGCGCCTGGCCAGACCCCTGCGTTCGAGGTCGGCGTGCACGGCCGCCCTGATCCGGGCGCGTTCGTCGAGCGTGTCGCCGTGCTGGCGCACGTCGAGGGGGTAGGGGACGCCTCCGGCCCGCAGGTCCTCCCAGAGGACGTCGAACGCGGGCAGGGAGAGCTGCGCGATCCGCCTCATCCGCCGATCACCGGCGGAGCGACCATGCGATCGTCGTCGAAGAAGTCGTCCGTGGGGACGAGGTAGTTCGACTTGTGCTCCTTGTCCTCCGCGCCCTGGCCGCCCTGACCGGCACCGGCAGCGCCCGCGCCGGGGGTGCCCGCGGTGCCCTGGCGGCCTGCCGCGGCTCCGGCGCCGGCTCCGGCTGGGCCGTTGACCGGGGACATGACGCCGGCGTTGCCGCCGGGGTTGGAGGGGCCGAAGCTGCCCATGCCCCGGCCGGAGGCCATGCCGCCGAAGCCACCGGCGCCCATGCCGCGACCACCCGCACCGGCGCTGCCACCTGCGCCACCTGGGCCGCCGGTGCGCATCCCCGGCGCGCCGCCGGGCGGCCTGCCCTGACCGCCTCCCGGCGGGCGCATGCCGGGAGGGAGCACGCCGGGAGGTCCGATGGGCGGCCGGTTCTGGGTGCCACCGGGAGGGGGGTTCGGGGTGAAGCCGGTGCCGGGACCCGGTTCGGTCAGCTTGGGGGCGACCCACGCCGGGTTCGTCGTGCTGGTGCCGCTGCCGGGCGGGACGGTGGGCATGCCGGTGCTGGCCGGCGGCCGGAACGTGCTGACGTTGCTGAGGCTCTGCGTGTGCGTGGTGCTGCTCGGCTGCGGGACGCCCTGGTCCCTGGTCACCGTGGGCGTGGTGTCCAGGGCTGGCATGGACTGCGCCGCGGACATCATCGTGGTGTCACGCTGCTGCATGACGCGCACGGCCTCTTGCTTGGCTTCCTGCTTCTCGTTGTGGGTGGTGAACATCTCGACGGCGCCACCCACCATGGCCGGCGGCGCGATGATGGCGGCGCCCGCCCACTTCCCGGCGATCTTCCACGGGCTGAACTCGACCGGCGTCGGCATCGCGTTGTGCGCCTGCACCGCCGCGTCCCGCTGGACCGCGATGGCTCCGGCCGTGGCGTGGAACGCGCTCCCCGTCTCGTCCGCGAACGCGCCGACCTTGGCCAGCGCCTGCCGGACCCCCTCGGCGGCCTTGCCGTTCCACCCGGCCTGGGAGTCGTTGACGATCTTGTTGAAGTCTGCGGCGAGCTCCCTGAACTTGGTGCCGAACTTCGTCCACGCGTCGATCACGGTCGTCGCGGCTCTGGGGTCGTAGTTCTGGTCGACCAGGTTCTTCATGTGGTCGTGCTCTTGAGCCGGGTAGTTCTCCGTCGACGGCTGGACGGTGGGTTTGACGGGCGCCATGAGATTTCCCCCTCGTGCGGCCTTACGGCAGTTTGGCCACGATGTCGTCTGCGGCCTTCGCGGCACGGTCACACGCCGCGGCCGTGTCTTCGGACGTCAGGTCCAGCCCCGAGATCACGGAGATGGTCGAGTTGCCGGTGACGGCGATCCAAAGGGCGCAGCTGTTCTTGGCGCCCTCGAAACCCTCGGCCTTGACCGCGTCGAACTTGCCGACCTTGACATCCGACTTCTTGTCACCCGTGATGCTCAGGTCCTTGAGCCCGGCTTCGGTGCGGATGCCGGCGCTGAGGCCGCCGTTGCCGCTGACCTTCCAGTAGCAGGTGTCGGCGGCACCGAGCTTCTGCGCCTCACCCGGGAACTCGAGGCCGAGCGCTGTCACCTCGGCCTGGGTGAGGAGGTCGCACGGCTTGAGGGACCCGAGGCCGGAGGCCGCGGTGGAGGTGTTGGTGGCGGTGCCGCCGCTGGTCGGCCCGGGTTGCGGAGTGCCGGCCGTTCCGGTGCACCCGGCGGTCAGCGCGGCGAGGCCGATGACAGCGGCGAGTGAAGTGCGCTTCATTGTTTCCCGTTCAGCTTCTCGAGCGAGTCGGCGTGTGATTGATCGATGCGCTGGTAGGAGACGCGACTCTTCTCCACCTGGTCGATCAGCGATTGGATGGCTTTGGCGATGTCGACCAGCTGCGCCGTGGCGGACTCGCCGAACTGCTTGTTGAGCTGGCTCATGGTCTGCGCGTAGCCGCCGCCGAGCTTGGTGTCGGCGGTCAGCTCCTGCTTCGCGATCATGATCGCGGTCAGCGCGTCCTTCATGTCGCGAAGCTTCCTGACCATGCTGTCGACGACGGCCGGATCGACGGAGAACGTTCCGGATCCGGTGGCCGTCGCCACCGCCGCGCTCGCTGCCGCGATGTCCGCGACGCCGGTGCCCAGCACGGCCTGCACCGACCTGCTGGTCATGCCGCGTGCGGGCTTCCCCCACGATGTGACTTCTTCTGACACAGGAGCTCGACCCTCCCCGATTGCGCTCTGTGGTCGGCCCATGACCTTACAGTTGCGCGCCCATTCGGAGGATGAGTTGAACTACTCAAACCTGTTCGGGTCGAAACATCCCCTGGTCAGGCCGCATGTGAACGCGCTGGGTGAGAACCGCGGCCCGGCTGTGCGGCGGTTGGCGGCGGGGCTTGCGTCACCCGGTCGAGGACGCTGGCTAGGCTCATCGAGGTGAGCACGGTCTACGACTGCAGCGAACCGGACGATCGCGCGGCGGGACTTGCCGCTGCCGCCGGGGCGGTGCGGAGCGGGCGCCTCGTCGTCATGCCCACCGACACGGTTTACGGGATCGGCTGCGACGCGTTCGACGCCGAGGCGGTCCGGAGTCTTCTCGACGCCAAGGGGCGCGGGCCCGACATGCCCGTGCCCGTGCTGGTCGGGTCCTGGACGACCGTCGACGGGCTGGTCCTCAGCGTTCCCCGGCAGGCGCGGGCGCTCATCGAGGCGTTCTGGCCCGGTGGGCTGAGCATCGTGCTGCCGCACGCGCCGAGCCTCGCCTGGGACCTCGGGCGGACGCGGGGGACGGTGATGCTGCGCATGCCGTTGCACCCGGTCGCGCTCGAGCTGTTGCGCGATGTCGGGCCGATGGCCGTGTCCAGCGCCAACAAGACGGGGCACGCGCCGGCCGCCAGTGCGCAGGAGGCGCGCGACCAGCTCGGCGACGCGGTGCCCGTGTACCTCGACGGCGGGTTGAGCGGGGAGAACATCGCCTCGACCATCGTCGACCTCACCGGGCCCGACGCGCTGATCCTGCGGGAAGGCGCGGTCAGCAAGGAGGAGGTCGACGAGGTGCTCGGCATCGAGGTGGACGTCGCGCGGTAGGGCGTGGCTGCCAGAATTGATCATGGCGCCGCGGGTACCGTGGCGTGCACCCCGAACACCTCCGATTGATTGGTAGGCCCGTGGGGCCCGCATCCTCGTTCGTCCTTCCCGTGCGCGAGTACCTGCTCGTCGCGTTGATCGCTGCCGTCGTGACGTTCCTGCTCGTCGGTCTGGTGCGCGCGATGGCGTTCCGGCTCGGGGCCGTGGCTTATCCGCGGCAACGTGACGTGCACGTGCAGCCGATGCCGCGCATGGGTGGTGTCGCCATCTACGGCGGTGTGCTGTGCGGCATGTTCGTGGCGCACCAGCTACCGGTGCTGCGGGCGGCGTTCGACTTCTCCAACGATCCGTGGGGTGTCATCGTCGCGGGCGGCGTCATCGTGCTCGTGGGTGCGATCGACGACAGGTTCGAGCTCGACTCGCTCACCAAGCTCGCCGGGCAGGTCACGGCGGCGGGCATCCTCGTGCTGTTCGGTCTGCAGTGGATGATCGCGTGGGTGCCGTGGGACGGCGGCGCGACCATCTCGCTCGACCAGAACCAGGGCGCGTTGCTGACCGTGCTGCTCGCAGTCACCATGATCAACGCGATGAACTTCGTCGACGGGCTCGACGGGCTGGCCGCCGGTATCGGCCTCATCGCCGCCGCGGCCACGTGCGCGTTCTCGATCGGTCTGCTGGTCGAGCGGCAGGGCGCGGTCGAGGCCTACCCGCCGGCGCTGATCGCCGCCGCGCTCGCCGGCGCGTGCCTGGGCTTCCTGCCGCACAACTTCAACCCCGCGCGCATCTTCATGGGCGACTCGGGCTCGATGCTCATCGGCCTCATGCTCGCCGCCGCCACGACCAGCGCCTCCGGCAAGATCAACCAGGCCACCGGCAGCGCCGTGGACCTGCTCGGTCTGCTCTCGCCGCTGATCGTCGTCGCCGCCGTGCTGTTCGTGCCGCTGCTCGACCTGCTGATGGCCATCATCCGGCGCACGCGGCGCGGGGAGAGCCCCTTCTCGCCGGACAAGATGCACCTGCACCACCGGTTGCTGGAGATCGGGCACTCGCAGCGGCGCGCGGTGCTGCTCATCTACCTGTGGGCGGGCGTGCTGGCGTTCGGCGCGGTGGCGCTCACGTTGTTCGACCCCGTCATCGTGGCCACGTGCTTCGTCATTGGGCTGATCGTGACGTTCGTGGTGTCGGTGATCCCTCGGCTCAGGGAAGCCCGGAAGTCGTGACGAAACGGCCGGGTTGGGCATTCCGCCCGCCCGCGCCGATGCGTACCGCGCTGTTCACCGGATGTTCGCCGGGAGATCGTGAGCGCTCGGGAAATCGGCGCTCCGTCTTGTTTGGGTCCGCTTAACCGCCGTTGACTAGGGGCTGCCCGCAGGCGCCGGAAAGCCGGTTCCTAGACTTCGGGGCATGAGCGACGCGGACAAGGCCGTCACGCACGAGCTGACCGTTCAGCGGCTCGCCGGGGAAATGTTCCGTGCGGCCGCCTGGGCCGCGCTCGGCACGTTTGCCGTCGGTGTCGTCGTGTCGACTGTGATCTGGGGGACCGCTGGTCTCTTCGGGTCATTGATCGGTGGCGTCATCGCCGTCGGTTCGAGCTTCGCCACGCTGTTGCTGATGCGCAAGACCGCGGCGCTCGACCCGATGTTCGTGATGATCGCCGCGCTCGGCGGATTCATGGGCAAGCTGATCGCGCTGCTGGGCGTGGTGATCTTGTTGCAAGGGCAGACGTGGCTCGAACCCAAGGCGCTCGGAATCACTCTGGCGGCGACGGCGGTCGTCACGTCGTTCCTCGAGGCGAGGGCGTCGAGGCACAGCCGTAGTCAGATGGTGGTGCCCGCCTCGGGTGACGCCTGATACCTGCTGATATGGTCCGCTCAGACCAGGGACACCCGATCGTTGGGGTGCCTCTGGTAGTCGCTTGCGAACCGTAAGGTACGTTAAGTCCAGATCGTGACGATTCCCCCGGTGGAGTGAACGCCGGCCGGGAGAACCGGAAGGAACACAGTGACCAACCTGGTGCTGGCAGCCGAGGGCGAGTTCGTCGCACCCGGTGTGAAGGACTTCTTCCTCCCGCCGATCTTCGGCGAGGTCACGAAGCCGATGGTGCTCGTGGTCCTGTCCGTGCTCATCATTGCCGCCTTCTTCCTGGCCGCTACGCGCAAGCTGAGCACCGTACCGGGCAAGTTCCAGTTCATCGCGGAGTCGATTTACGACTTCGGCCGCAACACCATCGCGCGCGAGCAGATCGGCAGCAAGGACTTCAAGCCGTTCGTCCCGTTGCTGCTGACGATCTTCTGCTTCATCCTCGTGAACAACATTTTCGGCATCGTGCCGATCATTCAGTTCCCGACGATGTCCCACATCGGATTCGCGCTGGCGATCTCCCTGTTCGTGGTCTACCCGGTCTACCACTTCGTCGGCTTCAAGAAGCACGGCTTCGTGGGCTACCTGAAGCACCAGACGCTGCCGCCCGGCACGCCGTGGTTCGTGATGCCGCTGATGATCCCCATCGAGTTCGCCCAGAAGTTCGTGATGAACCCGCTGACGCTGGCGATTCGAGTCTTCGCCGCGATGTTCGCAGGACACCTGTTGCTGCTGGTCTTCACCCTGGGTGGCGAGTTCCTGCTCATGCAGGAAAACTTCCTGCTCAAGTTGGTCTCGCCGGTGGCGTTCCTGTTCGCGATCGCGCTGACCTTCCTGGAGGCACTGATCATGGTGCTGCAGGCGTACATCTTCACGCTGCTGTCCGCCAACTACATCGGCATGGCGCTGGCGGAAGAGCACTGAGGGATTTCACAAAGCCTCCGATCCGCGAGAGTTCGCGGACCGATTTGGAAAGGGAACAGCACAAGTGAGCGCTATCGTTCTTGCGCAGAACTCCGAGAGCATCAACCCGGGTCTTGCCGCAATCGGCTACGGCCTCGCGGCGATCGGTCCGGGCCTCGGTGTGGCGATGATCTTCGCGGCCGTCATCAACGGCACCGCGCGTCAGCCGGAGGCCCGTGGCGTCCTGCTCGGTCTCGCGTGGACCACGTTCGCCATCGTCGAGGTCCTGGCTCTGCTCGGGTTCGTCCTCTTCTTCATGGTCGGCTGACGTTCTTCAGTCGTTTAGGGAGCCGTCGTGGTGAATACCCTGATCTTGAGCGCGGAGGGTGGGCCGAGTCCTGTTCTCCCACACACCTCGGAGATCATCCTCGGCCTGGTCGCCTTCCTGATCCTGCTCTTCATCATCTCGAAGTTCGTCGCACCACGCTTCGAGGCGCTGTACGCGGAGCGGACCGCCAAGATCGAGGGCGGCATCGAGAAGGCGGAACAGGCTCAGGCCCAAGCTCAGAAGTTGCTCGAGCAGTACAAGGAGCAGCTGGCCGAGGCTCGCGCCGAGGCCGCGCGCATCCGTGACGACGCGCGGGCCGAGGGCCTGCAGATCATCGAGGAACTGCGCGAGCAGGCACAGGCCGAGTCCGCGCGCATCGTCGCGCAGGGCCAGCATCAGCTGGACGCGCAGCGCGCCCAGATCGTCGCGGAGCTGCGTGCCGACCTCGGTCGTACCGCGGTGGAGCTGGCGAGCAAGGTGGTGGGCGAGTCCCTGGAGGACGAGACCCGTCGTCGCGGCACCGTCGACCGCTTCCTCAACGAGCTGGACGCCGTCGCGGCGCCGGCGAGCAAGTAGAGGTAGCCGATGACGTTGCATGCCGCTAGTCGTGAAGCTCTGGCAGCCGCGGAACTGCGGCTGCTGGAGCTGGCCGACGCCACCGCGTCCACGGACGAGCTCGCCAAGCTCGGCGAGGAGCTCTTCGCCGTGCTCGGTCTGCTGATCGAGCAGCGGACGCTTCGCGGCGCGCTGGCCGACGCCTCGTCCGAGGCAGCTGGTCGTGAGCAGCTGCTCAACGGGCTGTTCGCGGGCAAGGTGAGCGACGCGACCCTGCAGGTACTGGCCGCCGTCGCGACCGCGCGCTGGTCCAGCCCGCGCGAGCTCGTGGACGGCGTTGAGTCGCTCGCCCGCACCGCGCTGCTGGTGCGAGCGGAAGGTGCCGGCCAGCTCGACTCGGTGGAGGACGAGCTGTTCCGGCTCGGCCGCATCGTGGCGGGTTCGCACGAGCTCGAGCTCCTGCTGGCCGACCCCGCTGGTGCCATCGACGGCAAGGTCGCGCTGGTCGACTCCCTGATCCGGGGAAAGGTCAGCACGGTCACCAAGACGCTGGTCGACCAGCTGGTGCGCAACCCGCGGGGAGTGCGACTGGCGGATGGACTTGCCGAGCTCGCCGACCTGGCGGCCAAGCGCCGGCAGCGTTCGGTCGCGCACGTTCGATCTGCGGTGGCGCTGACCGCGGAGCAGGTCGACCGCTTGACCGCGACGCTGACCACGATCTACTCGCGCCCGATCGCGCTGCACGTCGAGGTGGACGCCTCGCTCGGCGGCGGTCTCCAGATCAAGATCGGCGACGAGGTCATCGACGGAAGCATCGCCGGCCGGTTGGCGGCGCTGCGCCGCAATCTCGCCACCTAGCCCTTTCCCAAGAACGAAGAAGTGAGAGCAGGAACGACATGGCGGAGCTGACGATCTCGTCGGACGAGATCCGCAGTGCGATCGAGAAGTACGTCTCGAGCTACTCCCCGGAGGTCAGCCGGGAAGAGGTCGGTACCGTCTCCGAGACCTACGACGGCATCGCCATCGTCGAGGGCCTTCCGGGCGTGATGACCAACGAGCTGCTCGAGTTCCCCGGCGGCGTCCTCGGCGTCGCGCTGAACCTCGAGGTCCGCAACATCGGTGCGGTCATCCTCGGTGACTTCGACAAGATCGAAGAGGGCCAGGAGGTCCGCCGGACGGGCAAGGTCCTCTCCGTTCCGGTCGGCGACGGCTTCCTCGGTCGCGTCGTCAACCCGCTGGGCCAGCCCATCGACGGTCTCGGTGACATCGTCGCGGACGACACCCGCGCCCTGGAGCTGCAGGCCGCCTCCGTGCTGGAGCGCCAGCCGGTGTCCGAGCCGATGCAGACCGGCATCAAGGCCATCGACGCGATGACCCCGATCGGTCGCGGTCAGCGTCAGCTGATCATCGGCGACCGCAAGACCGGCAAGACCGCGGTCTGCATCGACACGATCATCAACCAGAAGAAGGCCTGGGAGTCGGGCGACCCGAAGCAGCAGGTCCGCTGCGTCTACGTCGCCATCGGCCAGAAGGGCTCCACCATCGCGGGCGTCAAGACCGCGCTGGAGGAGGCGGGCGCACTCGAGTACACCACGATCGTCGCCGCCCCCGCTTCTGACTCGGCCGGCTTCAAGTGGCTGGCGCCCTACACCGGCTCCGCCATCGGCCAGCACTGGATGTACCAGGGCAAGCACGTCCTGATCATCTTCGACGACCTGACCAAGCAGGCGGAGGCGTACCGCGCCATCTCGCTGCTGCTGCGCCGCCCGCCGGGCCGCGAGGCCTACCCCGGCGACGTCTTCTACTTGCACTCGCGCCTCCTCGAGCGTTGCGCGAAGCTGTCGGACGAGCTCGGCGGCGGTTCGATGACGGGTCTGCCGATCATCGAGACCAAGGCGAACGACGTGTCGGCCTACATCCCGACCAACGTCATCTCGATCACCGACGGTCAGTGCTTCCTCGAGTCCGACCTGTTCAACGCCGGTGTCCGCCCGGCCGTCAACGTGGGTATCTCCGTCTCCCGCGTCGGTGGCGCCGCGCAGATCAAGGCGATGAAGGACGTCGCGGGCTCGCTGCGTCTCGACCTGTCGCAGTTCCGCGAGCTGGAGGCCTTCTCCGCGTTCGCGTCCGACCTCGACGCCGCCTCGCGCGCCCAGCTCGACCGCGGTGCCCGTCTGGTCGAGCTGCTCAAGCAGGGCCAGTACTCGCCGGTCCCCGTCGAGGAGCAGGTCGTCGAGATCTTCGCCGCGACCAAGGGTCACCTGGACGACGTGCCCGTCGCCGACATCCGCCGCTTCGTCGCGGACTTCAAGGACTCGCTGCGCCGCAACCACGCGGACCTGCTGAGCAGCATCGTCGAGACCAAGAAGTTCCCGGAGGACGCGCAGAACCGCGTTGCCGCCGCCGTGACCGAGTTCAAGAAGCAGTTCACCGCTTCGGACGGCACGACGATCGTCAACGAGGCGCCCGAGAAGGCGATGGACGCCGACAAGGTCGCCCAGGAATCGGTGAAGCTCCACAAGCCCGAGCCCACCAAGAAGTGATCTGAGCCATGGGCGCACAGATTCGGGAGCTCCGCCAGCGGATCCGAACGGTCAACTCGACCAAGAAGATCACGAAGGCCTACGAGCTCATCGCCACGTCTCGCCTCGCCAAGGCGCAGACCAGGGTCGCGGCCTCGCGCCCCTACGCGGACGAGATCACGAACGTGCTCTCCGCGTTGGCCGAGGCCTCGGCGAACCTCGACCACCCGCTGCTCACGGTTCGCAAGAACCCGAAGCGCGCCGCTGTCCTGGTCGTGACCAGCGACAAGGGCATGTGCGGTGGCTACAACGCCAACGTGCTCAAGGCCGCAGAGCAGCTCATCGAGCTGCTCAAGTCCGAGGGCAAGGAGCCGGTGCTGTACGCGACCGGCCGCAAGGCGATCGGGTACTACAACTTCCGCCGCCGCGAGGTCACCGCCTCGTGGAGCGGGTTCTCCCAGACTCCCCACTACGTCAACGCCGTCGAGGCGGGCGACGCGCTGGTGGAGGCGTTCCTGGAGGGCACGGAGAACGGTGCGCAGGGCGTGGACGAGATCCACGTCGTGTACACCGAGTTCAAGTCCATGCTGAGCCAGACGCCGACCGCCAGGCGGATCGCGCCGATGGACGTCGAGTACACCGGTGAGGCCCCCCAGGGCCCGCGTGCGGTGTACGACTTCGAGCCCAGCGCCGAGGCGCTGCTCGGCGCGATGCTGCCCAAGTACGTGAAGACCCGCCTGTTCTCCGCCATGCTGGAGGCGGCGGCTTCGGAGTCGGCGGCTCGTCGTACGGCCATGAAGGCCGCGACGGACAACGCGACGGAGCTGGTCCGGAACCTCAGCCGGGCGGCGAACTCGGCCCGTCAGGCCCAGATCACCCAGGAGATCAGCGAGATCGTCGGTGGCGCCTCCGCGCTTACCGGTGGCGCAGGAAGTGATGAGTGACATGAGTGCTACTGCCACCACCACCCGCACCGGCCGTGTGGTCCGGGTGATCGGTGCGGTCGTCGACGTGGAGTTCCCGCGCGACGCCGTGCCGGAGCTGTTCAACGCTTGCCACACGGAGATCACCTTCGAGGCGGTCGCCAAGACGCTGACCCTCGAGGTCGCGCAGCACCTCGGCGACAACCTGGTCCGCTGCATCTCGATGCAGCCGACCGACGGCCTCGTCCGCGGCGCCACCGTCACCGACACCGGTGCCGCGATCTCGGTGCCGGTCGGCGACGTCGTCAAGGGCCACGTCTTCAACGCCCTCGGTGACTGCCTCGACTCGCCCGGCCTCGGCCGCGACGGCGAGCAGTGGGGCATCCACCGCAAGGCGCCCGCCTTCGACCAGCTCGAGGGCAAGACCGAGATCCTCGAGACCGGCATCAAGGTCATCGACCTGCTCACCCCGTACGTCAAGGGCGGCAAGATCGGCCTGTTCGGCGGCGCGGGTGTCGGCAAGACGGTGCTCATCCAGGAGATGATCACCCGTATCGCGCGTGAGTTCTCCGGCACGTCGGTGTTCGCCGGCGTCGGTGAGCGCACCCGTGAGGGCACCGACCTGCTGCTCGAGATGGAAGAGATGGGTGTTCTCGGGGACACCGCTCTCGTCTTCGGTCAGATGGACGAGCCGCCCGGCACGCGCATGCGCGTCGCGCTGTCCGCTCTCACGATGGCGGAGTACTTCCGCGACGTGCAGAACCAGGACGTGCTGCTCTTCATCGACAACATCTTCCGCTTCACCCAGGCCGGTTCCGAGGTGTCGACCCTGCTGGGCCGCATGCCTTCCGCCGTGGGTTACCAGCCGACGCTGGCCGACGAGATGGGTGAGCTCCAGGAGCGCATCACCTCGACGCGCGGTAAGTCGATCACCTCGCTGCAGGCCATCTACGTGCCCGCGGACGACTACACCGACCCCGCCCCGGCGACCACCTTCGCCCACCTGGACGCGACGACGGAGCTCTCCCGTCCGATCTCCCAGAAGGGCATCTACCCGGCCGTCGACCCGCTGTCGTCGTCGTCTCGGATCCTCGAGCCGTCGATCGTCGGCGAGGAGCACTACCGGGTCGCCCAGGAGGTGAAGCGAATCCTGCAGAAGTACAAGGAGCTGCAGGACATCATCGCCATCCTCGGTATGGACGAGCTCTCCGAGGAGGACAAGGTCCTCGTCGGTCGCGCGCGCCGTCTCGAGCGCTTCCTCGGCCAGAACTTCATCGTGGCCGAGAAGTTCACCGGTCAGCCCGGTTCGTTCGTGCCGATCAAGGACACGATCGAGGCGTTCGACCGCGTCTGCAAGGGCGAGTTCGACCACTACCCGGAGCAGGCGTTCTTCTCCTGCGGCGGGTTGGACGACGTCGAGGCCAACGCCAAGAAGCTGGCCGGCAACTGAGTCCACTGCTGTTCTCCGAGGGCCGTTCCTCCTTTGTGGAGGGACGGCCCTCCGGTTTTCCGGGTTGTTCCGGCACCTCCCGCCCCGTGAACCGAGCCTGAGCGGGCTCGCCCCGCGCCGCGGCAGGAGCCAGCTCGGTCTTCCGTTCAGCGGAAACCGGCCTCCCCGGTGTGCGGCCTCACGCCTCACCATGCTCGGCAACCGTCCCCTCGCCGAGGAGGAGAGCGCGCGTGAACAAATGGGTGTTGCCGCTGTGCTGGACCGCGGTCCTGCTCGACGGGTTCGACCTCGTGGTGCTCGGCACGGTGATCCCCGTGCTGTTGCAGGAGCGGGTGCTCACCACGGCGAGCGCCAGTGCGGTGTCCACCGCCGGTCTGGTCGGGATGATGCTCGGGGCGCTGGTCATCGGGACCATCACCGACGTCATCGGGCGGCGCAAGGTGATGATCTTCGCGGTGGCCGGGTTCTCGGCGTTCACGCTGGCCTGTGCGTTCGCGCAGGACGCGGCGGTGTTCGGAGTCCTGCGGTTCCTCGCCGGGCTGGGGCTCGGCGGGTGCCTGCCCACGGCCATCGCCCTGGTCAACGAGGCGCGGCCGCGGCAGGGCGGGCGGGCCACCACGCTGATCATGACCGGGTACCACGTCGGCGCGGTCATCACGGCGTTGCTCGGGATCGTGCTGATCCCGGACCTCGGGTGGCGGTCGTTGTTCGTGGCCGGGGCGTTGCCCGCGCTGGTGCTGGTGCCGCTGATGGTCAAGCACCTGCCGGAGACGGTGGCGCGCAGGGCTCCCGCGCGGGAGGCGGTCGGGTCGCTGTTCAAGCCCGGGCTGCGCAGGGCCACCCTCGCGTTCTGGGTGGCGTCGTTCATGGGGCTGCTGCTCGTGTACGGGCTCAACACGTGGTTGCCGCAGATCATGCGCAGCGCCGGGTACGAGCTCGGCACCGCGCTCGCGCTCCTGCTGACGCTCAACATCGGTGCCGTGGCCGGGCTGCTGATCGCCGGCGCGGTGGCGGACCGGATCGGCATCAGGCCGGCGGGCATCGGGTGGTTCGCGGGGGCGGTGGTGTTCCTGGCGCTGCTCAGCGTCAAGCTGCCGGGGGCCGGCGTCTACGTGGCCGTGTTCCTCGCCGGCTGTTTCGTCTTCAGCGCGCAGGTGCTGGTCTACGCGTACGCGGGGCGCGTCTACGAGGAGAACCGCGCCACGGGCATCGGGTGGGCCGCGGGTATCGGGCGGCTGGGCGCCATCAGCGGGCCCTTGCTCGGTGGGGCGCTGCTGACGGCCGGGCTCGCGCATCCGTGGGGGTTCTACGCGTTCGCCGTGGTGGCGGCGCTGGGAGCGGTCGCGGTGACCGCTGTCGGGCCGCGCGCGAAATCAGTCGTGCCGCACACCGGGTGATGGCACTGTCGGGTCATGTCCCGACATGCGCCGTACGACGATCCGGGAACGCCTGACCTCCGATCGCCCTGGCGGTACCTGTGGTGGCTGGTGAGCGTGCAGCGCCGCCGGGTCCTCGCCGGGGCGTGGTGGGGATCGCTGTGGATGTGCGGGCTGGTCCTGCCGCCGTACCTCATCGCCAGGGCCGTCGAGGACGGTCTGCGGGGCGGGGACCGCGGGGCGCTGGTGTGGTGGTGCGCCGCGCTGGTCGTGGTGGTGGGGCTGCTGGCGCTCCTGGGGGTCGCGCGGCACCGCACGATGACGCTGGTGCGGACGGACGCCGCGCTGCGGACGGCGCAGGTGGTGATCGAGCACGTCACGCGGCTCGGTGGGGTGGTGCGGCGCAAGCTGTCCACCGGGGAGCTGACCTACCTGCAGAACGGGGACACCCAGCGCCTCGCGCACGCGCTCACCAGCGCCGGTCCCGGGGTCGGGGCGGTGATCGCGTACGCGGTGACGGCGGTGTTGCTGGTGCGGATCTCGCCGCTCGTCGCCTCGGTGGTGCTGCTCGGCGTCCCGGTGCTGGCGGTGGTCACCGGGCCGGTGATGCGCCGGCTGCACGCCGTGGAGGCCGGCTACCGGCGCGGTCAGGGCGAGCTGAGCTCGCGGGCGGGGGACGTCGTGGCCGGGCTGAAGGTGCTGTCGGGCATCGGCGGCAAGCCCGCGTTCGAGGAGCGCTTCCGCGTGCAGTCGCGCGAGGTGCTGCACGACGGTTACCGGGTGTCGGTCTGGCTGAGCTGGGTGCAGGCGCTGACGTGGGGACTGCCGGCGTTGTTCCTCGCGGTCGTCACGTGGATCGTGGCGCGGCTGGCGGTGAGCGGTGCCATCTCGATCGAGGAGATGATCGCGGTCTACCTGTACGTCACGACGCTGGTGGTGCCCGTCAGCTTCTTCATGGAGGGCGCGGACGCGATCCCGCGCGCGTTGGTGTCGGCACGACGGGTCGTGGACCTCCTCCGGCTGCAACCGGACCGGGGCGACACCGGCGCCGAGCCCTTGGACGTCAAGAGCGGCGCGCTGACGGTGGTGGTCTGCTCGAGCACGGCGCGGGCGCGCGAAGCGGTGGAACGGGTGCCGGGGCAGGTGGTCGTGGCCGACAACGACGACTACCTGTTCGCCGGTTCGGTGCGCGACGCCGTGTCGGTCGCCGAGCACGACGACGCCGCGCTGGACCGGGCGATCCGGGCGGCCGCCGCGGCCGACGTCGTGGAGGCGCTGCCGGACGGGCTGGACTCGCACCTGGAGTCGCAGGGCCGCAACGTGTCCGGCGGCCAGCGGCAACGGCTCCGGCTCGTCAGGGCGTTGCTGAGCGATCCGGAGGTGCTGGTGCTCGTGGAACCGACGTCGGCGCTCGACGCGGTGACCGAGGCGGCCGTGGCCGGGCGGGTGAAGCGGGCCCGGCTGGGGCGGACCACGGTGGTCGTGTCCTCGTCGCCGCTGTGGGCGGGGCAGGCGGACCAGGTCGTGCACCTGGAGGAGAACCGGTGAACCGGCTGCCGATCGCGGACCGGCGCGCGGTGCGGCAGGCGGCCGGGCGGCTCCTGCGCGGCGAACGACGCGCGCTCGCCGTGGTCCTGCTGCTCACCGCGCTGACGGCGCTGGCGGGGCTGGTCGGGCCGTACCTGCTCGGCAAGATCGTCAGCGGGGTGCAGGGCGGCACCCTGACCGTGTCCACTGTGGACTTGTTCGCGCTGGGCGTGCTCGGCGCCGCGGTAGCGCATCTGCTGTTGGTGCGCTACAGCGCCTTGCAGACCGCGCGGCTCGGCGAACGGTTCCTGGCGTCGTTGCGCGAACAGGCAGTGAGCCGGTCGCTCGCGTTGCCCGCCAGGGTGGTGGATCGGCTGAGCACCGGCGACCTGCTCACCCGCGTCACCGGCGACGTGGGCGTCGTCGGTCAGGCGCTGCGGGACAGCGTGCCGGAGGTGCTCACGGGCGTGGTGCACCTCGTGGTCGTGCTGGCCGCCACGTTCCTGCTGGACCCGGTGCTCGGCCTGGCCGCACTCGCCGGGATGCCGTTCGTCGCGTGGGTCCTCCGCTGGTACCTCGCGCGGGCGCGCGACGCGTACCTGGCCGAGAGCGCGGCCAACGGCGACGTCGCGGAGATCTCCGCCGCCGTCGGCGAGGGCAGCCGGACGATCGAGACGTACGGGTTGCGGGACCGGCTGGTGGCGACCGCGCACGCCTCGATCGCGCGGTTGTACGGGGCGCGGGTGCGGACGTTGCGGCTGAGGAGCGTCCTGTTCCCGGTCGTCAGCTTCGTCAGCGCGGTGCCGACCGCGCTGGTGCTGCTCGCCGGCGGGCTGATCTACGCGACCGACGGCGCTCGGGTCGAGGTCGTCGTCACCGGCAGCCTCTACGTGTGGCGGCTCATCGAGCCGTTGGAACGCATCATGCTGTGGGTTGAGTTCCTGCAACGTGGTGCCGCGTCGTTTGCGCGGGTCGAAGGCATCGGTGCCGATGTCGAACCCGTCCCCGCCGCACGTGAGCCGGAGGACGACCGCATCGAGGTGCGCGGAGTCCGCTACTCCTACGTGGACGGACATGAGGTGCTGCACGGCGTCGACCTCGTGGTGCAGCCGGGAGAACGGCTCGCGGTCGTCGGGGTGTCCGGTGCGGGCAAGTCGACGCTGGGCAGGCTGATCGCGGGCGTCGACCGGCCGTCGTCGGGATCGGTGTGCGTCGGCGGTGTGCCGGTGGCGGAGCTCGCGGCGGCGGGCGACCGGCGGATCGTGCTGGTGACGCAGGAGCACCACGTGTTCATCGGCACGCTGCGGGAGAACCTGGCGCTGGCCGCGCCGGACGCCCCGGACCAGCGGCTCGTCGAAGCGCTGCGCACCGTGGACGCGCACTGGTTCGACGACCTGGCGGACGGGCTGGACACCCGGCTCGGCGCGGGCGGCCTGGAGCTCGATCCCGCGCAGGCGCAACAGCTCGCGCTCGCCAGGGTCGAGGTCGCCGACCCGCACACGCTGGTGCTGGACGAGGCGACGTCCTCGCTGGACCCCGCCACGGCCAGGCACGCCGAGCGCGCGATCGCGGCCGTGCGGGGGAGTCGCACGGTGATCGCGATCGCGCACCGGTTGCAGACCGCGCGTGACGCTGACCGGATCGCGGTCGTCGACGCGGGCCGCGTCGTGGAGCTGGGACCCCACGACGACCTGGTGGCCAGGAACGGCACCTACGCGACGCTCTGGCGCTCCTGGCACGGCGGTTAGGGCAGTGGCACGACGGTGGACGAGTCGCCCTGCCGCACCGCCACCTCCCTGGTGCCCGCGGGAGCCAGCCACGCGTGGGGGCGTTCCTGCGGGCCGATGACGGCCCCGAAGTACACGACGATCGTGCCCTGGCCGTCCGGCAGCGGCACCACCACCGGTGTGCCCCGCGAGAGCCCGCCGCCGCGCAGGGGTGCGCTGAACGCGCCGCTGGGCTGGTAGAGCGCGCCGTACAGCTCGCCGGACGACTCGAACACCTCGGCGTACCGGCCGTCGGGCAACCACGCGCACACGCGCCACTCGCCGACCGCGCTCCAGGCGACCCCGTAGTCCAGCAGCGCGAGCCGCCGCAGGTCGTCCTCCGGCGACGGTGGCCGTTCCGGCGGCCACCGCACCCCGGGAGGGGGGTCCGACGCGCACTGCCGAGTCGACCAGCCGAGGCCGGGATGGGCCACGTACGCGGTGTCCGGCCGCTGATCACCCCTGGCGCGCAACGGTTCCCGCGTGAAGTCATCGGACGCCGGAGGTGTGCCGCCGCGGACGAACACCGGCAGCTCGGACTGCTTCGCGACGACCACCGCGGCCCCGCCGGGCTCCATCTCGGCCCGCTGCCAGGTGCGCGTCAGGCGGTTCCCGGGACCCCGGACCGGGTTCACCGACCAGTACACCTCCTCGCCCAGGCCCAGCACGACGTGGGTCGACCTCTCCTTCCCGAGCTGGAAGAGCCCGACCTCCCGGCCGTGGTCGACCTCGCGCTCCACCACGTTGCCGCCGGACACGAGGCCGACCACGGTGCGCGCTTCCGGCGCGCCGTTCATCCGCACCGCCTGCGCCACCAGCGCGGCCGGGCCGTTCGGCGTGTTCGCGGCCCAGAAGACGTTCGCCGGAGCGGTGAAGTCGGTCACCTGCTCGGTCCACCGCCAGGCCTGCCGCTGCCCGTTGTTCCACGTGGCCAGTGCCTGCGCGAGGAAGTCCCGGTCGCCAGCCAGGTCACCGGTCGGCGCGGCGGTCAGCCGGTGGTCGCCCGTGTCCGGTGGGCCGGCGGCGGTGGGCGTCAGCACCACGCCTGTCGTCACTCCTCCGAGCAGCGCCACCGCGGCGGTGACCACCACCAGCTTGCGCGTGTGCCGTCGTCGTGCCCCCGCCATCACGTCCCCCACGAATCCCGGTCGCACGTCGAGCTCCGCCGTGGCGGTCTCCATCGCCTGCTTCAGTTCCACGTCAGCACCTGCTCACCCATCAGCTCCCGCATGCGGGCGAGGCCGCGCGAGGTCTGGCTCTTCACCGTGCCGACGCCGCAGCCGAGCGCGCGGGCGGTCTCGGCCTCGCTGAGGTCGTCGAAGAACCTCAGCACCAGAACGGCCCGCATCTTCTTCGGCAGCAGCGCCAACGCGCGCACCACGCTGTCGGCGTCCACGACCTGTTGCTCGTGACCTTTCGTCGTCGGTACCTCCACGTCGCCCATCGGCGCCTCCGGCTTGCGGGAACGCCGTCGCCAGCGGTTCGCCGCCGCGTTGGCCAGCGCTGCGCGGGCGTACGCTTCAGGAGAGGTTCTGATGCGGCGCCACTTGCCGTACATGTTCATGAGGACGTCCTGCAGAATGTCCTCAGCGGCGCCTTTGTCGCCGCCGCACAGCAGGTAGGCGGTGCGCAGCAACGCCTGCGAGCGCAACGCCACGAAGTCCTCGAAGTCCTGCATGTCCCCCCTTCGGCGGTTGTCGAAAGGTACTGACACCGGGCGGGGCGGCAAGGTTGTCAGGCGACCGTTTAGACTCAGTTCGACTCCAGACGACGAGGGAGATACGCGTGGCCGAGATGACCGTTGAACTGGTCGCCGTTGAACGCCGCCTGTGGTCCGGGAAGGCCACCTCTGTTTCGGCGCAGACGACCGAGGGCGAGATCGGCATCCTGCCCGGTCACGAGCCCGTTCTCGGCCAGCTGGTCGAAGGCGGTGTGGTGCGGGTCCGCACGACGGACGGTGACCTCGTCACCGCCGCGGTGCACGGTGGCTTCCTCTCCGTGACCGGCACGGGGGTCTCGATCCTCGCCGAGGACGCGGAGCTCGCCGGCGAGATCGACGTGAACGAGGCGCGGTCGGCGCTGCAGGACTCGGACGACGCCGAGCGCGCACGTGCGGCAGCGCGCGTGCGGGCCGTGGAACAGTCGGCCTGAGACCGGGCGCGAGGGCGCAGTCGTGGGGATCACCGAAACCGCCGGCCTGATCCTTCTCGTGGTGGCGATCGTCATCGCCTGCTTCGCCTGGCGCCGCATCCGGCTGCTGCGTGAGGGTGGCGTGCACGTCGCGCTGCGCAGTCAGTTCGACGATCGTGGTCGTGGCTGGCACCTGGGCGTGGGGCACTACCGGGGCGACTCGTTCGCCTGGTTCCGGGTGCTCTCGCTCGGGTCGGGGCCCGACCAGCTCATCTCGCGGGACGGGCTCGAGATCGACGCGCGCCGTGAGCCGACGGGGCCGGAGGCGTACGCCATGCCGGCCGGAGCCACGGTGCTGCGGTGCCGCATCCCGTCGGGCGAGGTCGAGATGGCGATGGGCCCCGACGCGCTGACGGGCTTCCTGTCCTGGCTGGAGTCGGCGCCTCCCGGCCGCTCCATCCCCTGGGCTTCCTGAGCACGACGAAGGGCGCGTTCCCGACGGGAACGCGCCCTTCGCGCTCGGCTCAGGCGTTCTCGCCCGGCTGCCAGAGCACGTCGCCGTCCGGGTTCGCGACGCGGGCGAGGATGAACAGCAGGTCCGAGAGCCTGTTCAGGTACTTCGCCGTGAGCGCGTTCGTCCGCTCGGCGTCGGCCTCGACCAACGCCCACGCCCGCCGTTCCGCGCGCCGGGCGATCGTGCGCGCCTGGTGCAGCAGGGCGGCGCCGGGCGTGCCGCCGTTGAGGATGAACGAGTCGAGCTTGCCCAGCCGCTCGTTGAACGAGTCGCAGTAGCCCTCGAGCCGGTCGACGTACGCCTGGGTCACGCGCAGCGGCGGGTACTTCGGGTCCGGCACGATCGGCGTGCAGAGGTCGGCCCCGACGTCGAAGAGGTCGTTCTGCACCTTGCGCACGACGTCGTGGACGTCCGGGGCCAGCTCTCCCAGCGCCAGTGCCACGCCGAGCGACGCGTTGGTCTCGTCGACGTCCGCGTACGCCTCGATGCGGGGATCGGTCTTCGGGACGCGGGAGAAGTCGCCGAGCCCGGTCGTGCCGTCGTCGCCGACCCGTGTGTAGATCTTGGTGAGATGCACCGCCATGCGTGCACTTTATGGCCCGTACGTAGGATTGCCGCGTGAGCGAGCATTTCCGGGTACACGGTGGCGCACGTCTGGTCGGCGAGGTCGATGTCGTCGGTGCGAAGAACAGCGTCCTGAAGCTGATGGCGGCGGCCCTGCTCGCTGAGGGCACCACGACCATCACCAACTGCCCGGACATCCTCGACGTGCCGCTGATGGCGGACGCGTTGCGCAGTCTCGGGTGTGAGGTCGAGCTCGACGGTGACGTGGCGCGGATCACCACTCCCGCCGAGCTGAGCTACCACGCCGACTCCGAGGCGATGGGCAAGCTGCGCGCGTCGATCTGCGTGCTGGGGCCGCTGGTCGGCCGCTGCAAGCGCGCGGTCGTGGCGCTGCCGGGCGGTGACGCGATCGGCTCGCGGCCGCTGGACATGCACCAGAGCGGGCTGGAGAAGCTCGGCGCCAAGACCTGGATCGAGCACGGCTGCATCGTCGCCGAGGCCGAGGGCCTGCACGGCGCGCAGATCTGGCTCGACTTCCCGAGCATGGGCGCCACCGAGAACATCCTGATGGCGGCCGTGCTGGCCAACGGCACCACGGTCATCGACAACGCCGCGCGTGAGCCCGAGATCATCGACCTCTGCCTGATGCTGACCCAGATGGGCGCGAAGGTCGAGGGCGCGGGCACGTCCACGCTCACCGTGCACGGCGTCGAGGAGCTCAAGCCCACCGAGCACCGCGTCATCGGCGACCGGATCGTCGGCGCCACGTGGGGCTTCGCGGCCGCCATGACGCGCGGCGACGTGCGGGTGCGCGGCGTGAACCCGCACCACCTCGACCTGGTGCTCGAGAAGCTGCGGATGGCGGGCGCCGAGGTGACCGTCTACGAGGGCGAGGACGAGGGCTTCCGGGTCGTCATGGAGGGCCGCCCGAAGGCCGTCGACTTCGTGACGCTGCCGTACCCCGGCTTCGCCACGGACAACCAGCCGTTCGCGATCGCGCTGTCCGCGGTCTCCGAGGGCACCTCGATGATCACCGAGAACCTGTTCGAGGCGCGGTTCCGCTTCATCGACGAGATGATCAGGCTGGGCGCCGACGCGCGCACGGACGGTCACCACGCGGTGATCCGCGGCGTCGAGAAGCTGTCCAGCGCGCCGGTCTGGGCTTCGGACATCCGCGCCGGGGCCGGGCTGGTCCTGGCCGGTCTGTGCGCCGACGGGGCCACCGAGGTCTACGAGATCTTCCACATCGAGCGCGGTTACCCTGGGTTCGTGGAAAACCTCCGCAAGCTCGGCGCCGACGTGGAGCGCGTCAGCTCCTAGGTCTTGAGCACCAGCCGCGCGTTCGCGACGTCCCCCGGGAACACCATCACCCGGTAAGGCGCGTTCCGCGAACGCGTGGCCCGGACCCCGTTCGCCCTCAACTTCCGCACCAGCACGTTCGCCGCCTCCTCGGTGGGCACGAGCGCGACCTCGCTGAGCAACCCGAAGTCGGTGCCGTCCAGATCCGGCACAGGCCGCTTGTCGTTGCCCACGAAGTACCGCAACAACAGCGCCAGCAGGCCGAGCACGCCGAAGACGACCACGGTCTGGTAGATCCCCGTCACCTCCTCATCATGCTCTTTCTGGTCTCGATTCAGTGAGCAAGCGCACGCGCAGCACGGGTTACCGGCCAGTACGCTCCGATGAACGACGATGTGGGAGGTTGCTGTGCCGTACCCAGCTGACCGGGAACGCGACCGCCCCTGGGTGATGCGCACGTACGCGGGTCACTCCTCGGCCGCGGCTTCCAACGCCCTCTACCGCCGGAACCTCGCGAAGGGGCAGACCGGCCTGTCCGTCGCTTTCGACCTGCCGACGCAGACCGGCTACGACCCCGACGACGAGCTCGCGAAGGGCGAGGTCGGCAAGGTCGGCGTGCCGATCAGCCACATCGGCGACATGCGGCAGCTCTTCGACCAGATCCCGCTCGCCGGCGCCAACACCTCGATGACGATCAACGCGACGGCCATGTGGCTGCTCGCGCTCTACGTCACGGTGGCCGAGGAGCAGGGCGCGGACCCGTCGGCGCTGGCCGGCACGACGCAGAACGACATCATCAAGGAGTACCTGTCCCGCGGCACGTACGTGTTCCCGCCGGGACCGTCGCTGCGGCTGATCACCGACATGGTCGCGTGGACCGTGTCGAACGTGCCGAAGTGGAACCCGATCAACATCTGCAGCTACCACCTCCAGGAGGTCGGCGCGACGCCGGCGCAGGAGGTCGCGTACGCGATGTGCACGGCGATCGCCGTGCTGGACTCGGTGCGCGACAGCGGTCAGGTGCCGGCCGAGAAGTTCGGTGACGTGGTCGCGCGGATCTCCTTCTTCGTGAACGCCGGTGTGCGGTTCATCGAAGAGATGTGCAAGATGCGGGCGTTCGCCCAGTTGTGGGACGAGATCACGCGCGAGCGCTACGGCGTCGAAGACCCGAAGCACCGCCGGTTCCGCTACGGCGTGCAGGTCAACTCGCTCGGGCTCACCGAGGCGCAGCCGGAGAACAACGTCCAGCGCATCGTGCTGGAGATGCTCGCGGTGTCGTTGTCCCGCAACGCTCGTGCGCGCGCCATCCAGCTCCCGGCGTGGAACGAGGCACTCGGCCTGCCGCGTCCGTGGGACCAGCAGTGGGCGTTGCGCATGCAGCAGGTGCTTGCCTACGAGACGGACTTGCTGGAGTACGAGGACATCTTCGACGGCTCGCCGGTGATCGAGGCGAAGGTGGACGAGATCCTCGCCGGTGCGCGGGAGGAGATCGACCGCGTGCAGGCGATGGGCGGTGCCGTCGCGGCCGTCGAGTCCGGCTACATGAAGTCGCAGCTCGTCTCGTCGCTCGCCGAACGGCGTCGTCGCGTCGAGTCCGGCGAGGAGGTCGTGGTCGGCGTCAACAAGTTCGACACCACCGAGCCGTCGCCGTTGCAGGCCGAGGGCGCGAACGCGATCGAGACCATCGACCCGATCGTCGAGATGCACGCCGTCGAGGCGATCCAGCAGTGGCGCGCTTCCCGGGACAACGCCGCGGTGGAGGCGTCCTTGGACGCTTTGCGCGAAGCGGCGAAGACCGGCCAGAACCTCGTCGAGGTGACGCTGGCGTGTGCGCGCGCTGGTGTGACGACGGGCGAGTGGTCGCAGGCGTTGCGCGAGACGTTCGGCGAATACCGTGCGCCGACCGGGGTCTCCGGCGCCTCGGCCACCGGCGAGGCCGGCTCGGAGATCGCCCGCGTGCGCGACCGGGTGCGCGGCACCGGCGAGGAGATCGGCGAGCGGCTGCGGATGCTGGTCGGCAAGCCGGGCCTCGACGGGCACTCCAACGGCGCCGAGCAGGTCGCCGTGCGGGCCCGCGACGTCGGCTTCGAGGTCGTCTACCAGGGCATCCGCCTGACGCCGTCGCAGATCGTGGCCGCGGCCGTGCAGGAGGACGTGCACGTCGTCGGCCTCTCGATCCTGTCCGGCTCGCACCTCGAGGTCGTGCCCGCGGTGGTCGACGGGCTGCGCGCGGCCGGTGCCGGGGACATCCCGGTGATCGTCGGCGGCATCATCCCGCCGGACGACGCCCGGAAGCTGCGCGATCGTGGCGTCGCACGGGTGTTCACGCCGAAGGACTACGAGCTGACGGAGATCATGGACGAGATCGTCACCGTGATCCGCGAGGTGCACTCGCTGCGGTAGGGCTCTAGATTCGCGGGATGGTCGATGTCACGCGTGCCGGCTCGGTGGTCCGGATCACGATGAACCGGGTGGCCCGGCGCAACGCCCTGTCCGCGGAGCACCTCGCGGAGTTGCTGGAAGCGTTCCGCGAGGCCGGTTCGTCGGACGCGGCCGGCATCGTGCTGGCCGCCGAGGGACCGGTTTTCTCGGCGGGGCACGACTTCGCGGACGTGCACGCCCGTGACGAAGAGGGCGTGCGGCTGCTGCTGGAGCTGTGCACGGTGCTGATGAAAACCATCCAGGCCGTGCCCCAGGTGGTGATCGCGCGAGTGCAGGGGCTGGCGACGGCGGCCGGCTGCCAGCTCGTGGCGTCGTGCGACCTCGCGGTCGCCGCGGACACGGCCGGGTTCTCGTTGCCGGGTGGCAAGGCGGGGTGGTTCTGCCACACGCCCGCGGTGCCCGTGGCGCGGTCGATCGGACGCAAGCGGCTGATGGAGCTGGTGCTCACCGGTGACGTGATCGACGCGGCGACGGCGGTCGAGTGGGGGCTGGTCAACCGCGCGGTGCCGCTCGACGAGCTGGACACCGCCACCGACGACCTGCTGGCGCGGGCGACGCGCGGGAGCAGGGCGTCGAAGGCGGTGGGCAAGCAGACGATCTACGCGCAGCTCGACCGGCCGGAGGCCGAGGCGTACGAGATCGCGCTGGCCGTCATGGCCCAGACCTCGCAGTCCCCGTCCGCGAAGGAGGGCCGGGCGTCGTTCCTGGAGAAGCGGCCGCCCGTGTGGCCGGACTAGGTGAGCTTCCAGGAACTCGCCGATCACGGTTTCCACGCTGTTCCCGTGCGGCGTCTTGTACCTGGGTGCGGCACACCCGGGGGAAGGGTGTCCTGGTTGGCGGCGTCCTCACGGACGATCGTCGTAGCCATGAGCAAAGTGGTGCTGATCAGTGGAGCTTCGAGCGGTATCGGTGAGGCCACGGCCAGGGTGCTGGCCGCGGCAGGGCACCGGGTGTTCCTCGGTGCCCGGCGGGAGGACCGGCTGGCCGCGCTGGCCGAGGAGGTCGGTGGCGCCTACGCGCCGTTGGACGTGACCTCGCGGGAGTCGTTCCAGTCCTTCGCCGACGCGGCCGTCGACCGGTTCGGACGCGTCGACGTGCTGGTGAACAACGCGGGCGTGATGCCGTTGTCACTCATGGACTCCCTCAAGGTCGACGAGTGGGATCGCATGGTGGACGTGAACATCAAGGGCGTGCTGAACGGTCTTGCCGCCGTGCTGCCTCGTTTCACCGACGGCGGGCACGTCGTGAACGTCGCCTCGATCGGTGCGCACATGGTCATGCCCACCGCCGCGGTCTACTGCGCGACCAAGCACGCGGTGTGGGCGTTGTCCGAAGGGCTGCGGCAGGAGCGCGAAGACCTGCGGGTCACCGTGATCTCGCCCGGTGTCACGCAGTCCGAGCTGGCGGACACCATCACCGAGGACTACGCGGCGTCGTTGATGCGGGACTACCGCAAGCTCGCGCTGCCCGCCTCGGCGATCGGTGACGCCATCGCGTACGCGATCTCGCAGCCCGCGGAGGTCGACGTCAACGAGATCGTGGTGCGGCCGGTCTCGCAGCGCTAGGTGTACTGACTCGTGACGTTGTTGACGTCTAGGCGGTCAGTCGGGTGATGGGTGGCTGGCCGCCGAGGGCGGTGTGGGCGCGTTGGGTGTTGTAGTTGTGGACCCAGCCGGGCAGGGCGGCCAGGCGGTGGGTGTTGCCGGTCCAGGCGTGGGCGTAGGCGAACTCGGTTTGCAGGGTGCGGTTGAAGCGTTCGGCTTTGCCGTTGGTCCAGGGGCAGCGGGGTTTGGTGAAGCGGCGGCGGACGCCCAGTGCGACGCAGACCGCTCGCCAGGTGCTGCCGACGCGATAGACCTTGGCGTTGTCGGTGAGCACCCGCAGCACTGTGACTCCGT
>NZ_FOFR01000012.1 GCF_900110955.1 Lentzea xinjiangensis | reverse complement strand
CTGTCGGGCGGGCGGGCTGTCGGGCGGGCCGTCGCGTCGGCGGGCTGTCGGGCGGGCGGGCTGTCGGGCGGGTTGTCGCGTCGGCGGGCTGTCGGAGTGCAGAGCTGGCCAGATGGAGAGCTGCCGGCGGCGAGCTGCCGGGGTACGTGAGCGGCACGCGGAGGGTGCTGGGCGCTTGAGCGTGGCCGGGCGCTTCGGGTTGCGCGGCGCGTGGAGTGGGCGAGCGCGGGCTCACCTGGGCTGGGCCGGGCGCGGAGTCGGCGCTGGAGTGCGCCGCGTTCGGTTGTTTGGAGTGCGGGGATGACCGGGCTTGGGGTGGCGGGGCGCGGTCGGGGCTGGCGAGTTGCGGGGTTGGGGTTGGGGTTGGGGCGCGGGGTTAAGGGACGCGGCGTTCGCGGAAGTGGAGGGCTGCGGCCACGTGGTCGGCTGTGGGGCGGTCGGCTTCGGCGAGGTCGGCCAGGGTCCACGCCACTCGGAGGCAGCGGTCCGCGCCTCGGCCCGTCAGGGTGCCGGTGGCCAGGGCTCGGTCCAGGAGGGTGGTGGTGTGGCGCGGCAGGGCGAACTCGCGGCGCAGGGCCGGGCCCGGGACCAGGGCGTTGGCCTGCCAGGTGTGGCCGTGGGCCGACCAGCGGGTGGCGGCTCGGGACCTGGCTTTCAGGACTCGCTCGCGGACCACCGCGGTGGGTTCCGGTGGGGTGGCGTCGGCGTTGGCCATGGCGGTGGTGGCTCTCATCCGGACTCGGAGGTCCACGCGGTCGAGCAGGGGGCCGGACAGGCGCGACTGGTAGCGGCGGCGGACCGTGGCGGTGCAGGTGCAGTCGACCTCCTTGGGCGGGGCGCAGGGGCAGGGGTTGGTGGCGAGGATGAGCTGGAAGCGGGCCGGGTAGCGGGCTATGCCGTCGCGGCGCGAGATGCGGACCTCGCCGTCCTCCAGGGCGGTGCGGAGGGTGTCGATGGTCTTCTGGCCGAACTCGCAGGCCTCGTCCAGGAACAGGACACCCTTGTGGGCCTGGGAGGCGGCGCCGGGTTTCGCCATGCCGCTGCCGCCGCCGATCAGGGCCGCTATCGACGTCGTGTGGTGGACGTTGACGAACGGTGGGCTCGCCACCAGCGGGCAGCCTGGCGACAGGACGCCGGCCACCGAGTGGACCGCCGTCACGGCCAGGGCGTCCTCGCGGGTCAGGGGTGGGAGCAGGCCGGGGAGGCGTTCGGCGAGCATCGTCTTGCCGGTGCCCGGCGGGCCGGTCAGCAGCAGGTGGTGGGCGCCCGCGGCGGCCACCTCCAGGGCCCAGCGGGCCTCCGGCTGGCCCACCACGTCGGCGAGGTCCGGGATCGGCGGGAGCGGTGGGTCGGTCGCGGCCGGTGGGCGCGCCAGCGTCACGTCCTCTGCTCGCAGCCAGGCGAGGACCTCGGCCAGGGTCAGCGCGCCGTGCACCTCCACGCCGTCGACCAGGGACGCCTCCGGGAGCGTGTCCACCGGCACCACGGCGGCGCGCAGACCAGCGCGGCGGGCGGTGAGCAGGGACGGCAGCACGCCCCGGACCGGGCGCACCCGGCCGTCGAGGGCCAGCTCGCCCAGCAGGACCGTGGTGGCCAGGCGCTCGGCCGGGACCGAGCCCGCGGCGGCCAGGGTGGCGCACGCGATGGCCAAGTCGTAGCTGCTTCCGCCCTTGGGCAGGTTGGCCGGGGACAGGCCCAGGACGATGCGCTGCTTCGGCCACTCTTCCTCGCTGTTGCGCACAGCGGCCTTCACGCGCTCCTTCGACTCGTGCAACGACGCGTCGGGAAGCCCGAGGAGGTGGGTGCGGGGCTGGCCCACGCCCACGTCGGCCTCGATCTCGACGGCCAGGCCGTCGACTCCGCAGAGGGCGACGGACCACGCCTGTGCCAGAGCCATCTCAGGCTCCCCGCAGGTGGTGCAGGCGCGCTTCGCCCTCGCCGGACCAGGTGACCGAGATCAGGTCGACGCGGACCTCGCACCAGCCCACGCCGTGCGCGGCCAGCCAGCGCAGGGCCGTGCGGCGCAGGCGGGAGAGCTTGTCCTCGTCGACGGCCTCGTCCGGGCGGCCCCACCGGGGACCGGACCGGGTCTTGACCTCGCAGACGACCAGGCGGTCGCCCTCCACGGCCACGACGTCGAGCTCCCCGTCGCGGCACTTCCAGTTCCTCGACAGGACCACCAGGCCCTGCCCCTCCAGGTACCTGCACGCCAGGTCCTCGCCCTGCCGGCCCAGCTCCTGCTGCCTGGTCTCGACCAGTGCCCGTGCCACCACTGCCCTCGCCTCCCTGCGGGTCGTTGGGTACGACCTTGCAGGGTGGGGCGGGGCGGGTGGCCGGGCCGAGCGGAATCTGTGGACAACTCAACGGCTGTGGACAAGTCGGCCGTTGTCGATCTTGGAACGACGGATTCGTCGGTGGGGTGTGCTACGTGGGGAACGGCCCGCTTTCCGGCAGGCGGAGGTCCGGCTTGTCCAGCTCCTCCACGTTCACGTCCTTGAACGTGATGACGCGAACGTTCTTCACGAAGCGCGCGGGCCGGTACATGTCCCACACCCACGCGTCCGACATGCGCACCTCGAAGTACACCTCGCCGTCGGCGTTGCGCACCTGCACGTCCACCGAGTTGGCCAGGTAAAAACGCCGTTCGGTCTCCACGACGAACGAGAACTGGCTGACGATGTCGCGGTACTCCTTGTACAGCGACAACTCCATCTCGGTCTCGTACTTCTCGAGATCCTCTGCACTCATTACGCCTCCGCGCGGGTCATCTGCTCCGCGCCCTCCCTCGTCGCGAGCTCCCCGGCATCAGCCGGGGCTGCATCATTCTGGACCACGGCCGGCGCGGTCGTGCTGCGCGCCACCCTGTGCGGCGCGGCGAGACCGTGTTTCGCAGCCGCCGCTGCCACATTTACATACGACCAGCGGTGCTCCTCACACGGGCCGTGCTCCATCAACGCCGCCGTGTGTTCCGGCGTGCAATAACCCTTGTGCACGTTGAACCCGTACGCCGGATAACGATCATGAAGATCCGCCATTATCCGGTCTCGCGTGACCTTGGCCAGCACCGATGCCGCCGCCACGCACGCCGCCGCCTGGTCGCCCTTGAGCACCGCGACGCTCGGCGCGGGCATCCCCGGCACCTTGAAGCCGTCGGTCAGCACGTAGCCGGGATGCGTCGCCATCTGCGCCACCGCGCGCCGCATGCCCTCGATGTTCATGACGTGGATGCCCAGCCAGTCGATGTCGGCGGGCGGCACGACGATGACGGAGTGATCCACGGCACGCTTGAGCACCAGGTCGTACATCCGGTCGCGGGCCGGCGCCGTCATCAGCTTCGAGTCGTTCAAGCCCTCGAACCGCGAGGCGTCACCCGGCCGCAGCACGCACGCCGCGATCACCAGCGGCCCGGCGCAGGCGCCCCTGCCCGCCTCGTCGACCCCGGCGACGGGCCCGAGCCCCCGGCGCTCCAGCGTGCCCTGCAACGCCCAGTTCCCGGTCGATCCCCGCACCACGGCACGGGGCGGCAAAAGCATGGTCATCGGCGGAATCGGTCTCGCACTCGACGTCCGAGCAGCAGAAGCGGCCACGGCGCGACGATACCCACGCCCAGCGGGACGTTCTCCTGCCAGCCCGGCGCGCCCATCGAGACGACCTGCGGGTTGTGGTCCGACACCCCGCCCCACCTCGACGGGGGCAGCACGATGACGCGCGCCTTGCCGATCACGTTGTCCACGGGCACGAGCCCGTTGAGCCCGCCCTGGCCCTGGCAGCGCGAGTCGCACGAGTGGTTGCGGTTGTCACCGAGCACGAACAGCATGCCGTCCGGGATCTTGAGCTCCTCGAACGACTCCTGCTCGGCCTGCACGCCCTCGTCGAAGTGCTTGTACGGCTCGTCGAGCGCCTTGCCGTCCACCGTCACGCGGTTCTGCTCGTCGCAGCACTTCACGGTCTGCCCGCCGACGGCGATCACGCGCTTGACGAAGTCCTCCTCGTTCGCCGACGGCAGCCCGATCAGCGACCCGAGCCACGACAGCCCCTCCGAGATCGGGTTGCCCGGCTCGGCGGAGATGAAGTCGTTCTGCCACGACGGCGGCCCGCGGAACACGATCACGTCGCCGGGGGCCGGCTCGGTGAAGCGGTAGGTGACCTTGTCCACGAGCACCCGGTCGCCGTAGCAGTCGGTGCACCCGTGCAGCGTCGTCTCCATCGACTCCGACGGGATCATGTAGACGCGGCCGAGGAAGATCTGGATGGCGATCGCGAGGCCGAACGCGACCAGGATGAGGACCGGCAGCTCCTTCCAGAAGTTGCCCTTTTTCTTCTTCTTCGAAGTTTTCCCCGAAGCGTCCGAAGGCTCGTCGCCGGACGGGCTGTGCTCAGGATCGACGTCAACCACGAGATCAGCCTAGGGGCTGGGGGTTGTGATCCGACACAACACTCCACCGATCTTTCGGGAAGACGACGTACCGCGCCTTGCCGATGACGTTTTCGACGGGCACCGTGCCCGCTGCTCCCCCGCCGCCCTGTTTGCGCGAGTCGGTGGAGTTCATCCGGTTGTCCCCCATCACGAACAACCGTCCCTCCGGCACGCGCACGGGAGCGAACGGCTCGTGGTCCGCTGACGAACTGCCGGGCTGCCAATGGACGTACGGCTCATCGAGCGGCTTGCCGTCCACGACGACACGGTGCTGCTCGTCGCAGCACATCACCGTCTGGCCAGGAAGCGCGATCACGCGCTTGACGAAGTCGCGTTCGTTCGCGGGCGCGACGCCCAGCAACGACCCGATGCTCTGCACCACACGCGCGACGGGGTTCGTCGACGGCGCCACCCGGAAGTCGTTCGTGGTCCACGCCTCAGGGCCGCGGAAGACGACCACCTCGCCCGCCTCGACGTCGCCGAAGCGGTAGGTGAGCTTGTCGACCAGCACCCGGTCGTTCTCGCAGCCGGTGCAGCCGTGCAGCGTGCGTTCCATCGACGCCGAGGGGATCACGTAGACCCGCGCCACGAACGCCTGGATCAGCACCGTCAGCACGACGGCCGTCAGGACGACGTAGAGGACATCTCTGCCGGCACGAGTACGCCCCCGTCCCGGTTCGTCCGGTGCGGAGGCGTCCTCGAAGTCTTCCGGGCTCGAAGCCACCGGTCAGGAGACCGGACGGGCCTCGCGCTTCTCCTTGATCTTGGCAGCCTTGCCGCGCAGGTCGCGCAGGTAGTACAGCTTGGCGCGACGCACGTCACCGCGGGTCACGACCTCGATCTCCGAGATGTTCGGGGAGTGCACCGGGAAGGTGCGCTCGACGCCGACGCCGAACGAGACCTTGCGGACGGTGAAGGTCTCGCGGATGCCGCCACCCTGGCGACGGATCACGACGCCCTGGAACACCTGGACGCGCTCGCGCGAGCCCTCGATGACGCGGACGTGGACCTTCAGCGTGTCACCCGCGCGGAATGCCGGGATGTCAGAGCGCAGCGACTGGGCGTCAAGTGCGTCCAGGATGTTCATCGGTCGTCCTCACGTGTGTCTGTGAACTCCCCAGAGCATGTTCCATGGCAGTGCACGACATGATGGGGGTCGGCTAGGAGCGCACGCCGGTAAGACCACCGGCTGCGGCAACTGGTCCAGTGTGCCAGACCAGGCACCCCGGAATGAAATCGGGCTACTCGCCGTCCTCGCGCAGGCGCGCGAGCAAAGCCCTGTCGTGCTTGTCCAACGCTTCCGCGGGCAGCGATTCGAGCAGGTCGGGGCGCCTGTGGAAGGTCCTCGCGAGCGATTGATCACGCCGCCAGCGGTTGATCAGCCGGTGGTTGCCCGACCGCAGCACGTCCGGGACGGCGAGCTCGCGCCAGACCTCCGGCCGCGTGTAGCTCGGCCCTTCGAGGAGCCCGTCCTGGAACGAGTCCTCGGCGTGCGACTTCGGGTTGCCGAGCACGCCGGGCAGCAGCCGGGCGACCGCTTCCACGATCGCGAGCACGGCCACTTCACCGCCGACCAGCACGTAGTCGCCGATCGACACCTCATCAACGCGCACGCGCCGGGCGGCGTCATCGACAACGCGCTGGTCAATGCCTTCGTAGCGGCCGCACGCGAACACGAGGTGCGACTCGGACGCGTACTCGTGTGCCACTGCCTGCGTGAACGGACGCCCAGCCGGCGTCGGCACGATGAGACGCGTCTCGTCCGTGCACACGTCATCGAGAGCAGGGCCCCAGATGTCGGCCTTCATGACCATGCCGGGACCACCGCCGTACGGGCTGTCGTCGACGGCCTTGTGCACGTCCTGGGTCCAGTCGCGCAGGTCGTGCACGCCGACGCTGATCAGGCCCTTGTCGATCGCCTTTCCCAGCAACGCGGCGCGCAACGGCGCCAGGTACTCGGGAAAGATCGTGACGACGTCAATCTGCATCGAGCAGGCCCTCTGGCGGGTCGACCACGACACGGCCGCCGCGCACGTCCACCGTGGGCACGATCTCGCGCACGAACGGGATCAGCGCCTCGCCGCTGTCACGGATGACGACGAGCAGCTCGCCACCGGGACCGTGGACGACCTCCTTGACCGTGCCGAGCTTCGTGCCGTCGACGAGCTCCGCCGTGAGCCCTTCGAGCTCGTGGTCGTAGAACTCGTCGGGGTCTTCGGTCGGCGGCAGGTCGTCGGTGCTGCCCAGCAGCAACGTGCCGCGCAACGCCTCGGCGGCGTCGCGCGTCACGACCTCGGAGAAACGCACGAGCAGCCGCCCGGCATGAGGCCGGGCGGCTGACACGGTGAGGCTTCGAGACGTGCCGTCGCGCAGCCTGGCCTGCATCGTCGCCCCGATCGCGAACCGCATCTCGGGGGAGTCGGTGCGCACGTCAACGGCGAGTTCGCCGGTGATCCCGTGCGCCTTGGCCACACGGCCGACGACTACGTCCATTGCCCTGGAAACTCGTTCTCAGCGATCGGTGTCGACGACGTCGACCCGCACGCCGCGACCGCCGATGCCGGCCATCACGGTGCGCAGAGCCGTCGCGGTGCGACCGCCCCGACCGATCACCTTGCCGAGGTCGTCCGGGTGGACGTGGACCTCGAGGGTGCGGCCGCGACGGGTCGTGACGAGGTTCACCCGGACGTCGTCCGGGTGGTCGACGATGCCGCGAACGAGGTGTTCGAGGGCGTCAGCCAACAAACTCACGCCTCGTCCTTGGGCGCCTCGGAGTCGGCCTTGGGAGCGTCGTCGGCCTTGCGGGCCTTCTTCGCCTTCGGCGTGGTGGCCTCGGTCATCGGCTCCTCGTTCGCGGCGGCCAGCGCGGCGGCGAACAGGTCGGCCTTCGACGGCTTCGGCTCCTTGACCTTCAGGGTGCCCTCGGCGCCCGGCAGGCCCTTGAACTTCTGCCAGTCACCGGTGATCTCCAGCAGGCGCTGGACCGACTCGGTCGGCTGCGCGCCGACACCCAGCCAGTACTGCGCGCGCTCGGAGTCGACCGCGATGAACGACGGCTCTTCCTTCGGGTGGTACTTGCCGATCGTCTCGATGGCCTTGCCGTCGCGACGGGTGCGCGCGTCGGCGACCACGATGCGGTAGTACGGCTGGCGGATCTTGCCGAGACGCTGAAGCTTGATCTTGACGGCCATTGGCCTGGTACTCCTCGAACTCTGTGTTGGTGTTTCGCACAGCCGCGGCCCGGGCAGAGGGGCCGACCGCGGCGGACAGCGGGCAATTCTGCCAGATGGGGCGGGTGGATCCGAATCGGGGCCTACGCGAACGGTGTGACCGCGCCGAGCGCTTCCCGCACGGCCCGCGCGTGTTCGACCGCTCCGGGCGTGTCGCCGTGCACGCACAACGACTCGGCGCTGGTCTTGATGACCGTGCCGTCGACCGCGACGATCTCGCCGTCCAGCAGCCTCTTGGCGCGTTCAACGACCTGCTCGGTGCTGGTCAGCAGGGCGTTCGGCGCACTGCGCGGGACCAGCGTGCCCTCCGGGGTGTAGCCGCGGTCGGCGAACGCCTCCTGCACCGGCCTGAGCCCCGCTCGCTCCGCCTCGGCCAGCAACCGCGAGCCGGGCAGCCCGAGGATCGGCAGGTCCTTGAACGCCTTGACGCCGTTGACGACAGCTTGCGCCTGCTTCTCGTGGTGCACCGTCGCGTTGTAGAGCGCGCCGTGCGGCTTCACGTACACGACCTCGGCGCCCGCTGCTCGCGCGCACGCGTCCAGCGCGCCGATCTGGTAGAGCACCTCGTCGGCCAGTTCGGCGGGATCGGCGTCGATGAAGCGCCGCCCGAAGCCGGCGAGGTCGCGGTAGGACACCTGGGCGCCGATGCGCACGCCGTTGCGCGCCGCTTCCTCGCACACCTTGCGCATGGTCGACGGATCACCGGCGTGGAAGCCGCAGGCGACGTTCGCGCTGCTGATGACGCCCAGCAGCGCGGTGTCGTCGCCGAGCCGCCAGATGCCGAAGCCCTCGCCGAGATCGCTGTTGAGGTCCATCACATGACCCCGACGGAGACGAGCAGGAGGGTGAGCCCCGGCAGGAAGTTGTTCATCACGTGCGCCACGATGCTCGCCCCGAGCCTGCGGGTGAGCAGCCGGGCGATGCCGATCGGGATGGCGATCACGAGCAGCAACGACGTGCGCAGCGGCTCGAAGTGACCGATCGCGAAGACCACCGTGGTGAGCCCGAACGCGGCCCAGCGGCTCCAGCCCTGCCGTTCGACGGCGCCCCACAGCAGGCCTCGGTAGATGATCTCCTCGCAGACCGGCCCGACGAGGCTCACGTAGAGGAACATCGTGATCGCGGCGGCGAGCGGCAGGTTCGAGCCCGACAGCAGGTCGCCCACGGCGCTCGTGGCGTTCTCCTCGCCGACCACCTTCGCCCAGATCGTGGCGGCGGAGTAGGTGAGGACGAGACCGAGGATGCCGAGCTTGAGCCCGGTGGCCAGGTCCTCCTTGGTCATGCTGAAGCGCAGGTCGACCTTCGGCCCGTTGCCGCGGACGTAGGTGATCACGATGGCCGTGCCCGCCGCCAGGAGCGTCGGCACGATCGACCCGACCAGCACCAGCGGCACCGAGTCGAGCAGGCTCACCCCGAACTGCTTCGCCACCGCGGTGATGAACACGGCGCTCAGGATGAAGACGGCCTCCACCAGGAGGAACGCGCCGAACCCCCAGCGCTGGCCGACCCGCTCCGGCTCGGGGTTGCGGCTGATGTCCCGCACGCTCTCGAGGAAGCCTCGCTTGGGCTTCACCGACTCCGGCTCACTCACGCCCTGCAATCTAGTCACGTTCCGGCTACCTGCCGGTGAACGGCCCGCTGCGACACCCTCATGATCAGCTCACCTCGCGATCGACGGCTTCTGAAGCACCGATGCTCGACCGGGGCCTCGCGATACGAGTGGAGTGGGAACCGCGGTCAGCCGCCCCGAATCCGAGGTTAGCCTGCTGCACCGGCGGAATTCGGGCCGAACGCCTGGCCAAAAGATGGTCAGATCGGGTCCCCGCCGGATGTCCTGCCTCCTGGTGAACGGATCGGCGCACAACGCCCGCCACTAAACCTCACCGGCTCAGCACCGTCTCGTGGCCCATGTGCGAGAGCTTCTCCGGGTTTCGCACCGCGTACAGGCCGCTGATCAGCCCGTTGTCGATCCGCAGCGCGATCACGGCGTCGAGCTCGCCGGCGAACTCGACGACCAGCGCCGGGTAGCCGTTCACCTGAGCGGGTTCCATCGACCAGCCGGTGACCCTGGCCAGCCCGCCGAGCAGCATCCTCGCCACCTTCGACGCGCCGACGACCGGGCGCGGCACCGCCTGCTTCACCCCGCCGCCGTCGCCGAGGAACACGACGTCGGGGGCGAGCAGGTCGAGCAGCGCCTGCAGGTCGCCGGTCCGGGTGGCGCGCTGGAAGGCGGCGAGGGCGTCCCGGGTCTCGGCCTGCGTCACCACCTCGCGCGGCCGGCGGGCGGCCACGTGCGAGCGGGCGCGGTGGGCGATCTGGCGGACGGCGGCGGGGTTCTTGCCGACCGCCGCGGCGATCTCGTCGTAGTCCAGGTCGAAGACCTCGCGCAGGACGAACACCGCCCGTTCGGTGGGGGTGAGGGTTTCGAGGACCAGCATCATCGCCATCGAGACGCTGTCGGCGAGCTCGACGTCCTCGGCGACGTCCGGCGCGGTCAGCAACGGCTCGGGGAGCCAGGACCCGACGTAGGACTCCTTGCGGCGGCTCAGCGCGCGCAGGCGGCCCAGCGACTGGCGGGTGACGATCCGGACGAGGTAGGCGCGGTGGTTGCCGACGGCGCCGTGCTCCACGCCCGCCCACCTCAGCCACGTCTCCTGCAACACGTCCTCGGCGTCGGCGGCGGAGCCGAGCATCTCGTAGGCGATGGTGAAGAGCAGGTTGCGGTGGCTCACGAACGAGTCGGTGGCGACGTCCGGCACGGGTCTCCTCCTGGAACGGGGCTGTCCACCAGACACCGCCCGACGAGGATCTGTGACAGTGGCATGAGTCACAAAGCGGCGGTGTCACAGGCGCGGGACCAGCGGCGTCTCGTGGTCGTCAGGCAAGGCCCACGAGGGAGGAAACCCATGGAACCCCGCTTCAACCTCTTCGGCACCGAGACCGGCGGCAAGCTCGCGAAGCGCTTCGCCGGCCTCGGCCAGGCGGTGCACCAGTCACCGCTGCCCGCGCTCACCGCCGAACTCGTCAGCCTGCGGGCCAGCCAGCTCAACGGCTGCGGCTTCTGCCTCGACATGCACGTTAAGGAGGCCGTGGCGGCGGGCGAGGACCCGTTGCGGCTGCACCTGGTGGCCGGGTGGCGCGAGACCACGGTGTTCACCGAGGCCGAGCAGGCCGCGCTGGCGTTCGCCGAGGAGGGCACGGTGCTCACGCGCGAGGGCGTGAGCGACAAGACCTGGGACGACGTCCGCAAGCACTTCGACGACGAGCAGGTCGCCGCGCTGGTCTGCCTGGTGGGGCTGATCAACGCCGCCAACCGGATGGCCGTGATCACGCGCCAGAAGGGCGGGTCGTACGAGGTCGGCGCGATGGCCCAGGTCAGCGCCTAGCAGACCCGGCCCCTGAGCATGATCATGCGCGGCGTCCTCAGGACCTCGAGGTCCTCGCGGGGGTCGGAGTCGTAGACCACGACGTCCGCGGCCGCGCCCTCGGTCAGCGACGGGAAGCCGAGCCACGCGCGGGCACCCCACGACGCGGCGCCGATGGCGTCCGACGTGCTCATGCCCACGCGGTGCAGCGCGACGACCTCGTCGACGATGCGGCCGTGCGCGATGCCGCCGCCCGCGTCGGTGCCCGCGTAGACCGGCACCCCCGCCTCGATCGCGGACGCCACCGTCGTGGCGACGCGGGCGTGCAGGTCGCGCATGTGGTTCGCGTACGCCGGGTACTTGCCGGCCTTCTCGGCGATGCCGGGGAACGTCTCGATGTTGATCAGCGTGGGGACCAGCGCGGTGCCGCGCGCGGCCATCATCGAGATCGTGTCGTCGGTGAGGCCCGTGCCGTGCTCGATGCAGTCGATGCCGGCGTTGATCAGGCCGGGCAACGCGTCCTCGCCGAAGACGTGGGCGGTGACCTTGGCGCCGGCGGCGTGGGCGACCTCCACGGCCCTCACCAGCTCCTCGTCAGTCCACAGTGGAGCGAGGTCGCCCACGCCGCGGTCGATCCAGTCGCCGACGAGCTTCACCCAGCCGTCGCCGTGCGCGGCCTGCTCGGCCACGGCCGTCGCCAGGTCCGACTCGATCTCCACGCCGATGTGCGGGAGGTAGCGCTTCGGGCGGGCGATGTGGCGGCCCGCGCGGATGATCCGCGGCAGGTCCAGGCGCTCCTGCAACGGCGTCGTGTCGATCGGCGACCCGCAGTCGCGGATCAGCAACGTGCCCGCGTCGCGGTCGGTCAGCGCCTGCTCGACGGCCTCGGGCAGCTCGACGCCGCCCTGCGGGCCGAGGCCGACGTGGCAGTGCGCGTCGACCAGGCCGGGGACGATGAACCCGCCGTCGACGACGGTCTGCGCCCCCGGCACCGGCTGGGTGCGCACACGGCCGTTGACGACCCACAGGTCTCGCGGCTCGCCCTCGGGGAGGACGACGCCGCGCAGGTGCATGGTCACTTCTTCTTGTCGTCCCCGTCGAACTTGAACTTCGACGGGTCGAAGCCGGGCGGGAGCTCGTTCATGCCGCCGCCGAGGTTCGGCAGACCGCCGGGGGGCAGACCGGGCATGCCGGGAGGCATTCCGGGCATGCCGCCGCCGAACATGCCGGGGAAGCCGCCCTTGACCTTCGGCGGCGTCGGGCCGCGACCGCCCTTGCCCTTCTTCCCCTTCTTGCCCTTGCGGCTCTTGCTGGCGCCGTAGCCGCCCATCCGGCCGGCCATCGCCGACATCATCTTGCGCGCCTCGAAGAAGCGGTTGACCAGGTCGTTGACGTCGCTGACCTTGACGCCGGAGCCGTTGGCGATGCGCAGCCGGCGGGAGGCGTTGATGATCTTGGGGTCGTCGCGCTCCGCCGGGGTCATGCCGCGGATGATCGCCTGGATGCGGTCGAGGTGCTTCTCGTCCAGCATCGCGAGCTGGTCCTTCATCTGCCCGGCACCGGGCAGCATGCCGAGCAGGTTCGCGATCGGGCCCATCTTGCGGATCGCGAGCATCTGCTCCAGGAAGTCCTCGAGCGTGAGCTGGCCGGTGTGCAGCTTCTGCGCGGCCTTCTCGGCCTGCTCCTGGTCGAAGTGCTGCTCCGCCTGCTCGATCAGGGTGAGGACGTCACCCATGCCGAGGATGCGCGAGGCCATCCGGTCCGGGTGGAAGACGTCGAAGTCCTCGAGCTTCTCGCCGTTGGACGCGAAGAGGATCGGCTGGCCGGTGACCTCGCGGACCGACAGCGCCGCACCACCGCGGGCGTCGCCGTCGAGCTTGGTGAGGACCACACCGGTGAAGCCGACGCCGTCGCGGAACGCCGTGGCCGTGTTGACCGCGTCCTGACCGACCATGGCGTCGACGACGAACAGGACCTCGTCCGGGTTGACCGCGGCCCGGATGTCGGCGGCCTGCTTCATCATCTCCTCGTCGACGCCCAGCCGGCCGGCCGTGTCGACGAGGACGATGTCGTGCTGCTTGGCCTTGGCCTCCTCGACGCCGCGGCGCGACACCGCGACCGGGTCGCCGACGCCGTTGCCGGGCTCGGGGGCGAAGACGGGCACGCCCGCGCGCTCACCGACGACCTGGAGCTGCGTCACCGCGTTCGGGCGCTGCAGGTCTGCCGCGACGAGCAGCGGCGTGTGGCCCTGGCCCTTCAGCCAGCGGGCCAGCTTGCCGGCGAGCGTCGTCTTGCCGGCACCCTGCAGACCCGCCAGCATGATCACCGACGGCGGGTTCTTCGCGAGGTTCAGCCTGCGGGTCTCGCCACCGAGGACGTTGACCAGCTCCTCGTTGACGATCTTCACGACCTGCTGCGCCGGGTTCAGCGCCTGGTGCACCTCGGCGCCCTTGGCGCGCTCCTTCACCTTGGCGATGAAGCCGCGCACGACGGGCAGCGCGACGTCCGCCTCGAGCAGGGCGACCCTGATCTCGCGCGCGGTGGCGTCGATGTCGGCGTCGCTGAGCTTGCCCTTGCCGCGAAGGCCCTGGAGAACTGCGGTCAGCCGGTCGGAAAGCGTGGAGAACACGCCTCCCAGACTAGCCAACCTCGCGCTCACCCGATGCCGTGGCTCGCCAGCGCTCGCAGCAGCACCGGTTCACGGCGCCCGACCGGGGCCGTGGAGATCCGCGCGAACGGCAGCCCGGCGGCCGTCGCGGCGCCGTCGACGACCGGGTCGTCGCCGATGTGGAGGCACTCGGGCGGAGCGACGTCGAGCCGCGCGCAGGCGGCCTCGAACGCACGGGCCGAGGGCTTGGAGACACCGATCTCGAACGACAGCGCGAAGGCGTCGACCGGCAGCGACTCCCTGGCGAACACCTGCCGGATGTCCCACGAGGTGTTGCTGAGCACCCCGACCTTCAACGGCCGGGCGGCGGCCAGCGCCTCGGCCGTGTCGGGGTAGGGCAGCCAGAACGCCGGGTTGTGCAGCCGCTGGAACACCTCGTCGGTCATGGAGAGCCCCGCCAGCCGGAACAGGGTCCGGTGGGCTGAACGGTTCGCGAGCGCTGTCAGGTCACGTGCGTCCCACACGGCGCGTTCGGCGGCGTTCATCCGTGCCACGTAGGGAGCGGGCGCGCGCAGCACGGCGAGATGGGCCGGTGAGAGCCATCGGTACGTCGGGCGCCCGAACAGGGTCCCCGCGAAGTCGAAGAGGACAGCCTTGATCACGGGACCATGATGCGCAGACCACCCGACGTTCCCGCACGCGTGAGCAGCGTCACGCTCGCGAAGCCGAAGGGCACCCAGCCCGCCTCGAAGTCCGCGCGCATCGACGAGCCGCGGCGGACGTGCCGTTCGAACGAGTGGGCCCGGACGAGCCGGCGGCGGGCGATCTGGCCGTCCAGGGCCTGGGCCGCCGAGGCGTCCAGCCACAGGAAGTGGCGGGAGCGCCCCGCCAGCGCGCCGGCCAGCACCAGCATGAACCGGGTCCCCGGCCGGGTGGACGGTTCGTGCACCACCAGCAGGCCCGGCCGGAAGAAGGCCGCCCAGAACACCCGCAGGCGGTGCGTCAAGTGCACGAGCACGCGCCAGTACTTGTAGGGCAGGGGCACCCGCGGTTCCAGCCACGCGCGCACCTGGTCGGAGTCGAGCACGGTCACCGGCTCGTCCGCGTTCAGCCGGGTGAGCAGCGTCGTCTTGCCCGCGCCGGGGATCCCGGCGAGGACGACGAGCGAGCGCGGGCGCACTCGGACGACGGTCGTCTGCGTGTTCAACACGGCGGTCATGTCCTAGAAGACGTCGGAGCCTTCCCTCTCGTTCAGTGTGGTCCGATTTATCACCGAATGCACAGGGTTCAGCGCCACACGACGGCGCGGTAGGTGCCGTCGGGGAGGTTCGCGACGCCGATGACCTGCCCGACCTCGCTCAACGCCGTGACGGTGTGGCGTGTGGCACCCGGCAGCGACGGCAGCACCGTCTGCGCGCCCGCCATGTTCCAGGTCGCGGCAGCCGTGCCGGCGGTGCCCGCGACGACACCGGAGTTGTTCACCGCGCGAGCGCTCGACGGCGCGGGCGCCAGCACCTCGGTGCCGCCGCCGAAGAGGTCCCACCGGACCGCCTGCGACGAGGACTCGCCGACCGCGAACCCGTTGTCGCTGAGGTCGAACGGCCGCGCGCCGGCGCCGAGCTGCACGCGGCTGCCGTTGCGCAGCCACAGCACGCCGTCGCCACCGGCGGTGCCGGCCGCGTCGGCGAGCTGGTTGACGCCGAGCAGGCCTCCCGCGTCCAGCACGGTCCGCACGCCGGAGGCGTTCCACCGCACCACGTCGCCACCGGCCGTGCCGACGACCCAGTTGGCACCGGTGACGTACCGGCCGCTGCCAGGCCCCAGGACCGTGGCGCCACCGATCGGGTCCCACAGCACGGCCTGGGCCACGCCGTTGATCGTCGCCGTTCCCGTGACGGCGCCGGAGTCGTTGACGTCGTACGCGACGGAGTTCGTGGCGCCCGGCACGGTCAGCTGCACCAGCGCACCGGACGGGTTCCACTTCACCGCCTGCGCCTGGTTGGCGGAGTTCACGGCGTAACCGACCACCACGCCGTCGCGGTTGATCGCCGCCGCCCACGAGTCGAACCCGAGGTCCGCGAGCTTCTTGATCCCGTCGAACCGGTCCCACCGCACGGCGTGCTGCGCGGTGCCCGTGCCGTAGGAGACGCCGGCGATGGTGCCGGAGTCGTTGATGTCGATCGCGGCGCTCCGGACGTCACCCGGCAACGTGCCGAGGTCCTCCACGGCCAGCGGAGCCGCTTGTGCGGTAGCGGGAATCACCAGGGCCGCGACGACGGCGGCCACCACTGCGGTTCTCAACGTTCTTCCTCCCCAGTCAGAACAACGAGAACTCGACCCTGCCCGGACCGCGCGGAGGTTGTCCAGGAAGCTGTCTCGTTGTCATGCGCGGAGGAACTCCGGCGGTGGTGCGAGTGCCCGGTGCCTCCCCCGGCGCCGTCACCCGTCACCACCGCCTTCACCCGCCCGGGAAGTGGTCCACCCCTCGAGGACGCTTTCCGGACACCGCGAAGACTGCCCGGTTCCGGAAGTGCTGAGGAGCGTGAGCACCCGGAGTGGTTGTGCGTAGAGCTACTCAACCGCTACCCGGCCGCGTCGAGCACCGCTCGCTCGATCCGCCGGCGGTCGAGGTCGGCGCCCGCGACGCTGAACGAGTCGACGACCGTCGCGCCCAACGTGGACACCCGTGCCCACCGCACGTCGGCACCGCACTGCTCCAACGCGCCCGCCACCCGGTGCAGCAGGCCGATCCGGTCGGCGGCCCGCAGTTCCAGCACCACCGCGCCGGTCGCCTCGTCGTCGAACCACAGCACCTTCGCGGGCGGCGGGTCGAGCGGCGGGCCGCCGTAGTCGCGTTCCTTCGCGGCGAGCTTGTCCGCCAACGGCAAGGAGCCCTCGATCGCCCTGGAGAGCTGTTCGCGCAGCAGCGCCGCGTCCGGCAGGGAACCGAACCGCGGTGACACGGTGAACGCGTCCACCGTCGCGCCGCCGTGCGCGCGCAACGTCGCCGCGTGGACCTCCAGCGAGTTCAGGGCGAGCACGCCCGCCGCCTTCGACAGCATGCCCGGCCGGTCCGGCGCGAGCACAGTCACGACCGCGGCGTGGTCCTGCTTCTCCAGCAGCACCTCCGGTTTTCCCGACTCCGCGACGACCTCCGCCATCGCCACGAACGACGGGTCCAGCGGTTCCGGTTTGGGCAGCGCCTCCCCCGCCATCGCCGTGCGGCAGCGGGCGACGAGGTCGGCCATCAGCGCGGCCTTCCAGTCCGTCCACACGCCGGGTCCCGTCGCGAGGGAGTCCGACTCCGCCAGCGCGCACAGCAGCTCGAGCAGCACCGCGTCGCCGCCGAGCGTCTCCACCACCCGGTGCACGGTGGCCTCGTCCTCGACATCGCGCCGGGTCGCGGTGTGCGGCAGCAGCAGGTGGTGGCGCACCATCGCGGACAACGTCTCGACGTCCTGCGGCCACAACCCGATCCGCTCGCCGATCTGGGTCGCGAGCGCGGCACCCACCTCGGAGTGGTCCTGCTGCCGTCCTTTGCCGATGTCGTGGATCAAGGCGCCGAGCAGCAGCAGGTCCGGTCGTGACACCGTTGTCGCGAGCCGGGCGGCGTGCGCGACCGTCTGCACCAGGTGCCGGTCGACCGTCCACATGTGCGCGGCGTCGCGCGGCGGCAGGTCCCGCACCGCGCCCCACTCCGGGAAGAGCCGTCCCCACAGACCCGTGCGGTCCAACGCCTCCACGACGTCCACGAGCCCGCTTCCGCTGCCCAGCAACGCCAGCAGCTCCTCGCGGGCCTCGCGCGGCCACGGCTGGCGCAGCTCCGGCGCCGAGTCCGCGAGCCTGGTCAGCGTCCCGGACGCGATCGGGTGCTTGCTGCGAGCCGCCGCGGTGGCCACGCGCAACAACAACGCCGGGTCGCGGCTCGGGATCGCGTCACGCGCGAGCGCGACCTCGGAGCCGTGCAGCACAACGCCTTCGTCCAGCGGCCTGCGCTGGGGCTGCCCTCTCAGGAACGCCCCCAGCCCCCGTTTCGGCGCGGCGGCCCTGGCGGTCCTCAGCGCGACGTCGAACGCGTAGACGACCGTGCGTGCGGCCGAAGAGAGCGCACGGGCCAAAGCGAACCTGTCGGCGAGCCCGAGCGCGGACGCCACCTCGTCACCGTCCTGCGCCCGCAGCACGTCACGAGGCTTCTTCGCCACCCGGCGCAGCTCGGTGCGCACGTCCAGCAGCAGTTTGCGCGCCTCGGCCACGTCCGCGGACGGCCGGTCGACCACCTGCGCGACGGACAACGCGTCCAGGATCGTGATGTCCCGCAGCCCGCCCCGCCCGTGCTTGAGGTCGGGTTCGACGCGGTGCGCGATCTCGCCGCTGCGGGCCCACCGCTTCCGCGACGACTCGGCGATCTCGTCCAGCCGGTTGCGAACGTTGCCGCGCCACGCCTGCCGCGCGCCGTCGGCGAGCTTCTGCACGACCTCCTGGTCGCCGGCGACGTGCCGGATGTCCAGCAGCCCCAACGCGGTCCGCAGGTCGCCGGCGGCGACCCGGAGGGCCTCCCCCACCGTGCGGACCGAGTGGTCGAGCCCGATGCCGGAGTTCCACAGCGGGTACCAGAGCTTCTCGGCGATCTCGTCGATGTTCTTGACGCCGTTGTGCACGAGGACGAGGTCGAGGTCGGAGTAGGGCACGAGCTCACGCCGCCCCAGCCCGCCGACCGCCACGAGCGCGACACCCGTTCCGGATATCCCCGCTCCCTGAGCGTGTTTGGTCAACCAGAACTCGTGCAGGTCCACGAGTGCTTCGCGCAGAGGTTCGGCGGCCAAGCGACGACGACCTGGCACGAGCAGCCGTTCGCGCGCTCGCACCAGGTCGTCAGCCGTGACGACGGCCGTTTCGTTGTTCTCCACGGACCGTCTCCTTCAGTTGTTTACAGCGCATCCGTTCCACGTTCGCCCGTGCGCACGCGCACGACCGTGTCGACCGGAGTGACCCAGACCTTGCCGTCGCCGATCTTGCCGGTGCGGGCGGCCTCGACCACCGCTTCCAGCACCTTCTCGATGGCTCCGTCGTCGACGACGACCTCGATCTTGATCTTGGGCACGAAGTCCACCGAGTACTCGGCGCCGCGGTAGACCTCGGTGTGGCCCTTCTGGCGGCCGTAGCCCTGCACCTCGCTGACGGTCATGCCGAGCACCCCGAGCTGTTCGAGGGCGCCCTTCACGTCGTCGAGCGTGAACGGCTTGATGATCGCGGTGACCAGCTTCATGACTTGTTGCTCCCCTCGAGGACCGCGGTCGCACCCGCGGCCACGCTCGGCTTGCCGGTGCCCCGCGTGCTGGTGAGGCTGCCGTACTCGTAGGCGCGCTCGGCGTGCTCAGCCTCGTCGATGCTCGCGACCTCCGCCTCCTCCGACGCGCGGAACCCGACGGTGAACTTCACCAGGTAACCGAGGGCGAGGCTCAGGACGAACGAGTAGCCGAGCACCGCGAACGCGCCGACGGCCTGGCGCCAGAGCTGGTCGACCCCGCCGCCGTAGAAGAGGCCGTTGATCTTGGCGGGCGCCGCCTCGCTGGCGAACAGGCCGATCAGGATCGTGCCGGAGAGCCCGCCGACCAGGTGGACGCCGACCACGTCGAGCGAGTCGTCGAAACCGAAGCGGTACTTGAGGGACACGGCCAGCGCGCACAGGGCGCCGGTGATCGCGCCGATGGCGATGGCGCCGACCGGGGTGACCGCGGAGCAGGCCGGCGTGATGGCGACCAGACCGGCGATGACACCGGACGCGGCGCCGAGCGTGGTGGCCTTGCCGTCGCGGATGCGCTCGGTCAGCAGCCAGCCGAGCATCGCGGCGCAGGTGGCGACGAGCGTGTTGATGAACGTGACACCGGCGGTGCCGTTCGCGCCGAGCGCCGAGCCGGCGTTGAACCCGAACCAGCCGAACCACAGCAGACCGGCGCCGAGCACGACCAGCGGCAGGCTGTGCGGCTTCATGGGCTCCTTCGGCCAGCCGACGCGCTTGCCGAGCACCAGCGCGAGCGCAAGACCCGCCGCACCGGCGTTGATGTGCACCGCGGTGCCACCGGCGAAGTCGATCGCGAGGAGCTTGTTGGCGATCCAGCCACCGGGGTCGACGACGTTGCCCGCCTCGTCCTTGCCGTCGAAGTCGAAGACCCAGTGCGCGACCGGGAAGTAGACGACCGTGGCCCACAGCCCGGCGAACAGCAGCCACGGGCCGAACCGGGCGCGGTCGGCGATGGCGCCGGAGATCAGCGCGACCGTGATGATCGCGAACATCGCCTGGAACGCCACGAACACCGTGCTCGGGATCTTGCCCGACAACGAGTCGGCGCCCAGCAGCCCGTCCAGGCCGAAGAACTCGAACGGCTTGCCCAGCAAGCCCGCGCCCACGTCCGCGCCGAATGCCGTCGAGTACCCGAACAGCACCCAGAGGACACCGACCACGGCCATGGCGCCCAAGCTCATCATCATCATGTTGAGCACGCTCTTCGAACGGACCATGCCTCCGTAGAAGAAGGCGAGGCCCGGCGTCATCAGCAGCACCAAGGCGGCGCTGGTGAGCACCCAGGCGGTGTCCCCTGTATCCACTTCGACCTCCACTGCACGTCGGTTGCAGGGAGCATCGGGACGTCCTGTTTCGCGCGCTTGCGCGGGAGGTTTCCGGGAAGTGAACTGTCGACCTGGAGGTGTTACGTCCGCGTTTCGCGGCGTTCACGGTCTCGGTTCGGACACCTCACGACGCCGGACCGGTAACGAGAAGTGACGCCGGGCGCCACCCGTTCGGGCGACGACGGGCCATGCCCCAGGCGATGTGCGCCGGGGACATGGCCCGTGGACCACCGGTCAGCGGAGCGAGAACGGGCCCGCCGGCACCCTCTGCTTCGCGGTCTGGATCGACGCCTCGGCCGGAGGCTCGACGGCGGCGCACGAGGTGCCGTTGCGCGGCAGCTTCAGCGACACCAGGTACTCGTTGTTGATCTTCAGCGTGCACTCGCTGCGGTCGTAGACGCCGTGGCCCCAGCCCTCGTAGGTGACGAAGACGGTGGTGTCACGGGACTGCTTGTGCGCGTTGACCGCCCACTCGTAGACCGTCGCCGGGTCGTACTTGGCGTTGGTCAGCAGGATCTTCGGCGCGTTCTTGATCTTCAGCGGGTGCTGCGGGTTCGTGGCCTTCGGGAACCCGACGCAGCCCATCATCGCGCCGTGGCCGATCGACGAACCACGGGTGTTCGGCGCGACGCGGTTCTCCATCGCGTTGAGCGCCTGGTACTCACCCCACGAGCCGACGCGCAGGTTGTAGTCGTTGCAGAAGATGCCCGCGAACGGGTTCTCGAACGTCTCACCCGCCGTGAACGCCTTCGCGGACACCGGAGCGCCTTGCACGAGCGAGGCGATGTAGTCCGCGAACGGCTTGAACGCCGGGCCGTAGCCCATGCTCACGATGCCGGCGCCGAGGTTCTCCGCCGTGATCTTGCGGCCGGTCTCGTCGACGAGCTCGCCGCGGTCGGCCTTGGCGAGCAGGTCCTTCCAGATCGCCCGAAGGTCCTTGCCGTGGAACGGCGAGGACGGCGTCCGGTCGTTCCACTTGATCCACTCGTTGAACATGTCGTTCGCGCCACGCGCCTCGGTCTCGAGGAACTTCCACGTGCCGAGGCTGTGGTCCATGTTCGAGTCGATGATCATGGCGCGGATGTTGCGGCCGTACTGCTCCGCGTAGTGCTGCCCCATGATCGTGCCGTAGGAGATGCCGTAGTAGTTGATCTTCTGCTCGCCCAGCGCGCGACGGATCGAGTCGATGTCGTGCGCGACGTCCTTGGTCGAGGCGTGGTCGAAGATCGGCCCCGACTGCTCGCGGCAGTCCGCGCGCAGCTCCTTGTTGTAGGCGACCAGCTGGTTGAACTCGGCCTCGGTCTTCGGGTAGTCGGACGGCTGCCGCTGGAGCACCTCCGCCGAGCACTTGATCGGCTGGCTGCGCGCGACACCACGCGGGTCGAACCCGATGATGTCGAACCTGTCCGAGATCTCCTTGCTGAAGTACTGGTCGGCGAACATGCCGAAGTCGACGCCGGAACCACCCGGCCCACCGGGGTTGATCACCATCGCGCCGATGCGCCGATCCGAGTCGGTCGCCTTGCGGCGGGACACGGCGAGCTGGAACTTCTCCCCGTTCGGCTTGGCGTAGTCGATCGGCAGCTCGAGGAAGCCGCAGTCGACCGTCGGCACCTCCTCGCAGGGCTTCCAGTCGATCGCCCCGACCTTGAACTCCGGTTGCCCTTCCGGAGCCGCGACCGCGACCTGCCCCGCACCCAGGACCAATGCGGAACTCGCGAGCACGGCCCCGAAGGCACGCACCATCGGTTGCATGGATTTCCTCCCTAGATCCCCGATCTTGCGGGAGGAAACGCTTCCACCGATCGTGTGACGCAGACAACCGTCGTGGGTATGGCGAAGAATCAGCCTGTGGTCGTACAACCACAGTCAGTTAGTCGTTTTGGCCCACACTCCTCGCAGGTGTACTAGCCCGTCACTCGTAGGGGTGCCGACGATGCGCAGGCGGGCCATCCCGCCGTCCGGGTAGATGTCGAGCCGCACAGCCGTCGCCTCGGTCTCCTGGACCACGAACCGGTGCCGCGTGTCCGGTTGCAGCCGGGTGCGCGGCAGCAGGTCGAACCACGCGCCGGGGTCCGCGCGCTCGTCGCACGCGGAGACCGACGCCCAGCCCGGCGCGTTGCCCTTGAAGTGGCTCGTGTCGAGCTCGACCAGCCGCACGACGCCGGGGGCGGCGAGCCGCAGCGACACCCAGTCGTTGCCGTCGTCCCGCCGGCGCGCCGTCTCCCAGCCCTCGCCCATGACGGTGGCCTGACCGGGGGCGATGAGGTTGTTGGGAGAGCTGTAGAACATGTTGCTGCACCCCGTGACGACGGCGCCGTTCTCCAGCGCCGCGAGGTCGATGCCGGGAACCAGCAGCCGGGGATCCGCGAGCGGTTCGCCGTGCACGCGCAGCCGGGCGACACCGCCGTCCGGGTCGATGGTCAGGCGGACGTGCGTGACGCGACGGCCGTCGCGCACGTCGAAGAAGTGCTTCTCGTCGCCCTTGAGCGCGGAGCGTTCGACCAGCGGGAACCACCCGGTGATCTCGTCGGCGGACGGGTAGCCGTCGGCCTGGGCGCCCTCCACCCAGCAGAACGGCGGGTAGTTGCCCTTGAAGAACGCCGTGTCGACGACGATCCCGCGCACCACACCGGGCATGCCGAGCCTGATCACGGCCTGGTCGACGCCGGGCGTGCGGCGGCGGCGCGTCTCCCAGCCGTCGTAGACCTGACCCTTGTGACCGAAGGTGTAGGTTTGGTAGACCGGCTCGGCGGGCTTGATCAGGTTTTCCCGCTCGGCGAACAGCTCGTCGTTCGCCCACACCACACCGCCCCCGACCGCGCGCGAGGCGAGATCGGGCAGCCGGGTCCACTCCGTCATGCTTCTCCTCTTCTGAGCAGCTTGCCTCGGGTAGTGCTCACTTCCTTGCCGCGCAACCAGGTCTGCCTGACGACACCGCGCAGCTCACGGCCGTGGTAGGGCGTGACGGGGTTGCGGTGGTGGAGCTTGTCCCTGTCCACCACGAAGGTCTCGTCCGGCGCGAACACCACGAGGTCGGCGTCCTTGCCGGGTTCGATGGCGCCCTTGGTCTCCAGCCGCGCCTGCCGAGCCGGGTGCGTCGCCATCCAGCGGACGATGTCGGTGAGGTGGAAGCCGCGCTCCCGCGCGCCCGTCCACACCGCGGGCAAGCCGAGCTGCAACGACGCGATGCCGCCCCACGCCGTGGCGAAGTCGCCCTCCTTGAGCTCGGCCGTGCTCGGCGAGTGGTCGCTGACGACCAGGTCGATCACGCCGTCGCGCAGTCCCCGCCACAGCGCCTCGCGGTTCTCCGCCTCGCGGATCGGCGGGCAGCACTTGAACTCCGTCTGCCCGTCGCGGATCTCCTCCGCGGTGAACGTGAGGTAGTGCGGGCAGGTCTCGGCGCTGATCCGCAGGCTCTCCCGCTTGGCGGCTCCCAGGGTCGAGAGGGCGTCCGACGACGAGAGGTGCAGGACGTGCGTGCGCGCGCCGGTCCTGCGGGTCAGGTCGACGACGTCGCGGATCGCCTTGTTCTCGGCCTCGCGCGGCCTCGACGCCAGGAACCCGGCGTAGTCCGGTTCGGACTCGCGGACGGTGTGCGGGTCCTCGGCGTGCACGATCGTCAACGCGTCGAGCGTCGCCAGCTTCCTCAGCGCCGTCTCCAGCTCCACGAGCGTGACGGCCGGGAACTCGTCGACACCCGAGTGCAGCAGGAAGCACTTGAAACCGAAGACGCCCGCCTCGTGCAACGGCTTCAGGTCGGCGAGGTTGCCCGGGACGATCCCGCCCCAGAACCCGACGTCGACCGAGACCGACGCGGCCGCCTTGCGCTTGAGCTCCAGCGCGGCGACGTCGACCGTGGGCGGGACGCTGTTGAGCGGCATGTCGATGATCGTGGTGACCCCGCCGGCGGCGGCCGCGCGGGTCGCCGTCTCGAAGCCCTCCCACTCGCTGCGGCCGGGGTCGTTGACGTGCACGTGCGTGTCGACGAGTCCGGGCAGCAGCACCTCGTCGTCCGCGAGGTGCACGACGTTCGGCGAGTCGATGTGCGACTCGACGGCGACGACCTTGCCGCCGATGACACCGACGTCGCACGCGATCTCGCCCTGCGGGGTGACGACTCTCCGGGCACGGAAGACCAGGTCCATGTCGCTCACTGTGACACCCACTCCCCGGCTATGCGACCGCCGAGCACGCCGAGGAGCGCATCGGCCTGGGCCATGCACCGGGTGAGGTCGGGCTCGACGTCCAGCAGCGCGTAGGCGGCCTTGAGCCCCAGCTCGCCCGGCTCGACCGAGCACTGCCCGGCCACCGCGACCACCGGCACCTCACCCGAGGCCTTGACCACGCCGTACGGCGCCTTCCCGTGCCGGGTCTGCGCGTCCAGCGACCCCTCGCCGGTGATCACCAGATCCGCCCCGGCGACGGCGTCGGCGAACCCGGCGAGTTCCAGCACCACCTCCGCACCGGGCCGGAACCGCGCGCCCAGCACGGCGAGCGCGGCGAACCCGATGCCGCCGGCCGCGCCCGCTCCCGGCCGGTCCACGTGGTCGAGGCCGATGCGCCGGGCGAAGGCGGCCAGCCGTTCCTCCAGGACGTCGACCTGGGCCGGTGACGCGCCCTTCTGCGGCCCGTAGACCGCGGCCGCCCCGGACGGGCCGAGCAGCGGGTTGTCCACGTCCGAGGCGAGCACCAGGTCGACGCCGTCGAACGACGCCCCGCCCAGCGCCTCGAGCATCCCGGCGCCACCGTCCGTGCACGCGCTGCCGCCCAGCCCGAGCACGATCGTGGAGCAGCCGACGTCCAGCGCGGCCTTCAGCAGCTCGCCGACGCCGTGGCTGGTGGCGTCGAGCGGTGCGGGCTCCTCCAGCAGCGCGAGCCCGGCCGCCGCGGCCACCTCGACGACGGCGGTCGTGCCGCGGACGGCGAACGACGCGGCCACCGGCTTGCCGACCGGCCCGGTGACCCAGCGTCCCACCTTCACGAACCCGGCGGCGACAGCGGCGTCGACGGTGCCGTCGCCGCCGTCGGCCACCGGCAGCAGGCGCACGTCCACGTCCGGGACCGCCTCCCGCAGGCCGCGCGCGACGGCGGCGGCGACCTGCGGGGCGGTGAGCGATCCCTTGAACTTGTCCGGCGCGATGACCACTCGCTTTTTCGGCACGCGGGGGCCCCGCGTGCCCTGGAGGGAAACGCGGGGCCCCCGCGTGCCGTCACGGAGGGTCACGGGGTGGGCTCGAATTCGTGTATGGCGGCGATCGACGTGCCGTTCGCGGTGTTGCCCTCGCGTTCGATCATGATCTCCACGAGCACCGGCCGCCGCGTGCGGTCGGCCTCCTTGCGCGCCCACTCCAGCGAGGCGCGGATCTCGCCGGGGTCGGCGACGCGGATGCCCGAGCAGCCGTAGGCCTCCATGATCTTCACGTTGTCCGAGCCGGTGGTGTCGTAGTGGATGTCGACCTCGTACACCATGTCGTAGCCACCGTGGTCCTCGGCCATCCGGATCAGGCCGAGGTACTCGTTGTTCAGCATGATCAGCACGAACGGCACGTCGTACTGGGCACCGACCGCCAACTCCTCCACGAGGAACTGGAACGAGTAGTCGCCGACGATGCCGACGACCTCCGCGCCGGGCAGGGAGTTCTTCAGCGCCTTCTTCACCCCGATGGCCGCCGGGATCTCCCAGCCGAGCGGGCCCGCCTGGCCGCACACCTGGTAGCGCCGGGGCTTGTGCGCCTTCTGGTGCTGGCCCGACCAGATCTGGTAGAGCCCGATGGCCGTGACGAAGTAGGTGTCCGGGCCGTAGAACTCGTTGATCTCCTTGAACACCCGCGGCGCCTTGACCGGCACGGTGTCGAAGTCCTCGCGGCGCGGCAGGGTCCGCTTGAGCTCCTGGCAGCGGTCGACCCACGCGCCGGCGGCACGCGGGCCACGTGCCCGCGCCTTGTCGAGGAGTGCCTTCAGGAACAGCTTGGTGTCCGCGACGATCCCGAGGTCGGGCCCGAACACCTTGCCGATCTGCGTGGGCTCGACGTCGACGTGGATGAACTTCCGGTCGCCTCGGTAGGTCGCGAGGTCACCGGTGTGCCGGTCGCCGAACCGCGCGCCCAGCGCCAGCACCAGGTCGGACTCCAGGAACGACGCGTTGCCGTAGCGCTGCGAGGTCTGGATGCCCGTCATGCCCGCGTACAGCGGGTGGTCCTCGTCGACCGCGCCCTTGCCCATCAGAGTGGCCTGGATCGGGACCTGCAGGAACTCGGCCAGCTCCAGCAGCTCGGCGGACGCCTCGCCGAGGATGACACCACCACCGGCGAGCAGCAGCGGCCGCTCGGCGGCCAGCAGCATCTCCAGCGCCCGTTCGACCCGCGCGTCAGCGGGTGCGCTCTTCACGACCGGCAACGGCTCGTCGATGGTCGCGTCCCACTCGATCTCCTGCTTCTGCACGTCGATCGGCAGGTCGATCAGGACGGGGCCCGGCCGGCCGGAGCGGGCGATCCGGAACGCCTCGCGGAAGATCCACGGCATCTGCGCGGCTTCCTTGACCTGCACGGCCCACTTCGTGACGGGCGCGGCGATCGAGACGATGTCGACGGCCTGGAACGCCTCCTGGTGCAGCTTGGAGACCGCGGCCTGGCCGGTGATGCACAGGATCGGCACCGAGTCGGCCTGCGCGGTGTAGAGGCCGGTGATCATGTTCGTGCCGGCCGGGCCGGAGGTGCCGATCGCGACGCCGACGTTGCCGGTCGTGCGCGACCAGCCGTCGGCCATGTGCGTGGCGCCCTCCTCGTGCCGCACGATGAGGTGCTCGATCGAGCCGTCCTGCTCCATCGCCTTGTACAGCGGGAGGATCGCGGCACCGGGGCAGCCGAACACGGTGTCGACGCCCTCGGACTTGAGGACCTCGACGACCGCCTGCATGACTGGGATCTTCGGCATGTGTCAGGCCCTTCCCGCGAAGTTCTCGATGACCTTGAGCAGCGCGGAGTGGTCGAGCGACCCGTAACCCTGCGCGCGTGCCGCCGCGACCAGCGCGGCGATCTGGTTGGTGACCGGCAGAGCGACGTCCGCGGCCCGCGCCGCGTCCAGGGCGATGCCCATGTCCTTGTGGTGCAGGTCGATCCGGAAGCCCGGCTGGAACTCGCGCGCGATCATGGACTCGCGCTTGAGGTCGAGGATCCGGTTCGCCGCGAGACCGCCCGCGAGCACGTCGAGACCCGCCTTCGGGTCGACACCGGAAGCCTCCAGCAGCACGATCGCCTCGGCGACCAGCGCGTAGATGCCACCGACCACGAGCTGGTTCGCCGCCTTCACGACCTGGCCGGCGCCGTGCGGTCCGACGTGGACGATCGTCTTGCCGACGACCTCCAGGACCGGCCTGGCGGCGGCGAAGTCGGCCTCGTCGCCGCCCACCATGATGCTGAGCGACGCCTGGACCGCACCCGTCTGGCCGCCGCTGACCGGCGCGTCGAGCACGCGCACGTGCGTCAGCCTCCTCGCGATCTCGATCGAGGTGGACGGGCGGATCGTGCTCATGTCGACCAGCAACGTGCCGTCGTCGAACACGACCTCGTCGATCACCGCCTCGACCTGCGGGTGGTTCGGCAGCATCGTGATGACGACCTCGGCGCCGCTCACCGCCTCCTGCGCGCTCGACGCGGCCTCGCCGCCGTCGGCGGTGAGCTTCTCCAGCGACGCGGAGCTGAGGTCGAAGCCCGTCACGTCGTGCCCGGCGGCCACCAGGTGGGCCGCCATCGGCGAGCCCATGACGCCCAGGCCGATGAATCCGATCTTGCTCATGCGTTGTCCCTCCAGGCGAAGGAGTGGGTGACGGGCTGGTACTCGGCGCCGACGAAGCCGGCGTAGCCGTTCGCGCGGAGCTTCGCGAGGTGCCCGAAGAGGTCGAGCTCGCCGGTGCCGGGCTCACCACGTCCGGGAGCGTCGGCGATCTGCACGTGACCGATCCGGTCGACGTGGTCGGCGAGCAGGTCGAGGTCGTCGCCGTTCGTGGCGAGGTGGTAGAGGTCGGCGAGCAGCTTCACGTTGCCGCGGTCGATCTCGTCGATGAGGTCGAACGCCTGCCGGGCGGTCCTGATCGGGTACCGCGGCGCGCCGCTCAGCGGCTCGACCACGAGCTGGGCGCCGGCCTCCGCCGCGACGTCGGCGGCGAAGCGGTAGTTGGAGACGGTCTGCGCGGTGGTCTCGAAGTTGCCGTGCAGCGCGTTGAGCGTGCGGCAGCCGAGGCGGGCCGCGAGGGCGGTCGCGACCTCGGCGTTCGCCCGGAACTCGGTCTCCCGGCCCGGCCAGCTCGCGAGACCGCGGTCCCCCGCCGGCATGTCGCCCGCGTGGAGGTTGAGGCCGACCAGGCGCACACCGGCGTCCCGGATCGCGGCTTCGAACGCCTCGACCTCGCGCGTCTCGGGTACGGCATCCGCGAACGGCCACCAGATCTCGACCGCGTCGAACCCGGCGGCCCGTGCCGCTGCCGGGCGTTCCAGCAACGGCAGTTCGGTGAAGAGCATGGACAGGTTTGCGTCGAACATCTTGGGCCCGTTCCTTCCACATAGCGGAAGTTGTATTTCGTACTACGGAGACACTAGACATCCCGAGAACCGTGGGTCAAGAATGTGGAAACTTGATTCCGCGATACAGAAACTTGGAGGATCGTGGAGAGCTTCAACAACTCCCCTGAGGCCGAGCTCCGGCCCCTGCTCACCGAGTGCCTCGCGGTGCCCCGCTGGGTCGACGCGGTCCTGGCCGGCAGGCCCTACGCGTCGATGGACGCGCTCCTGGCGGCTTCTTCCGCCGCCGCGCGGGGACTTTCCGACGAGGAGGTGCTGGGCGCCATCGCCGGGCACCCGCGCATCGGCGAACGACAGCGGACCGGCGGGGTGTCGGCGCAGTGGTCGCGGTCCGAACAGTCCGGTGTGGACAGTTCACTGGCCGGCCGCCTGGCGGCCGCCAACGCCGCGTACGAGGATCGGTTCGGGCACATCTACCTGGTGTGCGCGACCGGCCTGAGCGGCTCGGAGATGCTCGACAACCTGTCCGCACGCATGGACAACCCGCCGGAGGTCGAGCTCCGCGTCGTCAACGACGAACTCGCGAAGATCGCCGCCTTGCGGCTGCAGAAGCTGATCGGGAGCTGAAGAACATGGCCATCGTCCTGGGCCCCAACCAGTACGGGAAGGCGGAGAACCGCCTCGTCACGGTGTCGCGCAACGGGTCCGTGCACACGATCAGGGACCTGACCGTCAGCACCTCGCTGCGCGGCGACCTCGCCGACACCCACCTCACCGGCGACAACGCGAAGGTGCTCGCCACCGACACGCAGAAGAACACGGTCTACGCCTTCGCCAAGCAGGCCCCGGTCGGCGAGATCGAGGACTTCGCGCTGCGCCTGGGCCGGCACTTCGTGGGCTCGCAGGAGCCGATCACGGGTGCGCGGATCCTCGTCGACGAGCACGGCTGGAACCGCATCGACGGCCACGACCACGCGTTCGTGCAGGGCTCGAACGAGAAGCGCACCACGGCCGTGACGATCGAGGGCTCGCAGGCGTGGGTCGTGTCAGGCGTGCGCGACCTGGTGGTGCTGAAGTCGACCGGGTCGGAGTTCCACGGCTACCCGAAGGACCCGTACACCACGTTGCAGGAGACCGACGACCGCATCCTGGCGACGTCGGTGACCGCGCGGTGGCGGTACACCGGCACGGACACCGACTGGGCGAAGTCGTTCGCCGAGATCCGGTCGGTGATGCTGAAGACGTTCGCGGACAAGCACTCCCTGTCGCTGCAGCAGACCTTGTACGCGATGGGCGAGGCCGTCCTGCAAGCCCACCCCGAGGTGGCCGAGGTGCGGCTCTCCATGCCGAACAAGCACCACTTCCCGGTGGACCTCAGCCCGTTCGGCCTGGAGAACCACAACGAGGTCTTCTACGCCGCGGACCGCCCGTACGGCCTCATCGAGGGTTCGGTCCTGCGGGACGACGCGCCCGACGCGGGCCGAGCCTGGAGTACTTTGCCAGCCTTCTGAACACCACCGGGTTGAACAGGCTCACCGGCGGGGCGACCATGTGCACGACCCTGACGAAGCGGCGGAACAGGTCGGGGTCGTGCACGATCCCGACCTGCCACTTCTTGAGGTACCAGCCGAGCACGCCCCTGCGCCTGGCCTCCACCCAGCCGCGGTCGGCGTTGCTGGACAGCGCCCACGTCCCCCGCGCAGTCTTCGCGACCTCGCGCTGGAACGCCCGGCAGCCCTCGGCGGAGAAGTCGTCGTGCCGCCGGAACAACAGCGCCTCCATTGCCGCCACGGTCATGCCCTGCCCGTAGACGGGGTTGAACGCGCACACGGCGTCGCCCACCGCCACCAGCCCGCCCGGCCAGTTCGCGGTGGCCTCGAAGGCGTTGCGGCGGCTGGCGGTGCGGGCGAACAGGTAGACCGGCGTGAGCGGCTCGGCCTCGGCGAGCAGCTCCGAGATCGGCACCCGCAACGAGTCCAGGAACTCCTCGTAGCCCTCGGGGTCCCGCGGCGCGTGATCGCCGGCGGCACCCTGCGCGGTGACCATCAGCCGGTCGCCCTCGATGCGCATCACCGCGCAGCCGCGCGAGATGCTCGGGGCCGACAGGCTTTCGGCGTACGCCACGGGGAAGTCCTGCGGCGCGGTGTAGATCCTGGTCGCGTACCCGGTGCGGGAGTCGACCACCTCGGGTTCCGGCGCCGTGATCCCCGCCTGCGCGAGCCAGGCCGGCAGCTTCGACGACCGGCCGGACGCGTCGACGACCAGGTCCGCCGCGATCCTGCCGTCGCGCGTGAGCACGCCGTCCACGTCGCCGCCGCGGAACGACAGCCCGGTGACGTGCACGTCGTCCAGGACCTCGGCGGTGACGCGCCGCCTGATGCGGGTTTCCAGCAACGGGCGGCTCAACGACAGCAGGGGCAGACCGGTGTGCGTCGTGGCCAGCCACCCGAGCGGGTTGAGGATCCGCATGTCCCCCGCGTCGGCCAGTGGCGCCCCTGCCGCCACCAACTCGGCGCGCAGACCGGGGAACAGCTCCTCCATGACCTCGCCGCCGCGCACGAGCAGCCCGTGCACGTGCCTGCCCTGCGGCACGCCAGGGCGGTACTCGGGTTCGTCGGACAGCTTGTCCCGCTCCAGCACGACGACGTCGTGCGACTCGCCCAGCACGCGAGCCGCCAGCAACCCGGCGATCCCGCTCCCTACCACCACGGCCCTCATCGGCCCATTGAACCAGCGGTCGGCCGCGCGTCACCGGTTTTCGGTCGCGCGCAAAGACATCTGCTGGTCACGCCACGAGTGGAACAGATCGGCCTCGCTGTACCAGCCGACGCCCGTGGGGCGCTCGCCGGTCGTCATGAACTCGATGAGCAGCTCCCGGTACAGGTCCAGCGGCACACCGACGCCGGGCGGGAAGTCCGTGTACTTCTCGTTGACGTACGGCGCTTCCGCGGACCCCTTCGGCCAGCCCATGAAGGTGTTGTCGACGTAGTACAGGTAGCCCCAGGAACCACGCACGGCGAGCACGACGTTGTGGTCCTGGTCGCCGTCGGCGGTGACGTCCCGGCCGAAGTGGTCGAGCGACCCGTCGTTGCACTCGGGCCTGGCGAGCAGCTCGATCACCTTGTCGACATCCGCTTCGCACGCGACGACCTGGTACCTGTGCTCCGCCGCGTCGAGATCGGGAAGCCCTGTCCAAAGGCCGGCACGCATGCTCATGCCAGCCACCCTGCACCTGTTGCCCCGCGACTTTCGAGGCACGGCGGCAGAACCACACGAACGGGCGACGATCCGATCAGCCAGACCGCGTGGCGAGGCCTCGCAGCGCCTGCTCGTCCAGCCCTGTCGCCACCTGCACCTCCGCTGGGTCGAGCGCACCGCAGTCGACCGCGCGGAGGAAGAACGACGACAACGCCTGGGCCGTCGCGGGTTCGTCGAGGACGCCGCCGGAAAGGCGCTGCGCGTAAGCCTTCAACCGCGCGGCGTCCGCCTCCAGGCCTTCGCGGTAGAAGCCGTACACCGCCGCGTACCGCGTCACCAGTTGGGCCGGGTGCAGGTCCCAGCCCTGGTAGAAACCGTTCGCCAAGGAACGCCGCACGAACTCGTAATGCGTTCTCCAGCCGAGTTCCTTCTGGTCACCGACCGGCAGGACGTTGGTCGAGCCGTCGGACAGCCGAACCCCGGTGCCGGCGGCGGAGACCTGCATGACGTGGCGCGCGAAGTCGCACGCGGGATGCGCGAGGTGTTGCTGCGCCGCGGACAGCCCGCAGTCGGCGGTGTAGTCGTACGTGCCGAAGTGCAGGCCCGTCACCTTGCCGCCGCCGGCCGCGACGAGCCGCGGGATCGCGAGCCTGCCCTCGGCGTCCACGACGGACCGCGTGGTCTCGACCTGGATCTCGAACCGCAGTGGCTCGCCGAAGAGGTCGAGCACCTCCGCGAACACCTCGACCTGCTCGGCGGACGTCACCTTCGGGAAGGTGATCACGAAACCGGGCGGGACCTCGCCCAGCGCGGTCAGGAAGATGTCCAGGGTGCGCAGTCCGCGCTCGCGCGACGCCGGGGTGTCGAAGGACTTGATCCGCAGCCCGAACGACGGCGGCGCGGTGCCCGCCTCGAGCCAGCGGGACACGATGTGCGCCGTGCTCTCGGCGTCCATGTCCTCGACGTCGTCCTCGGGCGCGCCGTAGCCGTCCTCGAAGTCGATGCGCAGGTCCTCGACCGGCTCGGTCCTCAGCTTGGCCTCGACCCGGTCGAGCACGCCCTCCGGCAGGTCCGGCAGCAGACCGGGGTCGATCGACGCCAGCGCCTCGCGGCCCCAGTCGGCGACCGTGGAGGCGATGATGCGGCCGGCGGGCACGTAGCACGTGTGCACGGGCTGCCGGCCCACCGGCCAACGGCGTTCCACAGTGGACAACCGGGCGGTGAGCCGCGCGACGTCGTCCGGGGACAGCGATGTCCGGTACATCAGATGCGCTCGTACGCCGGCAGCGTCAGGAAGTCGACGAAGTCCTCGGACAGCGCGACCTGGTCGAACAGCTCGACGGCCGCCGCGACGTGCGGGCCTTCGAGCTCGGCGCCGACGCGGGCCAGCACTTCCCTGACGACGTCGGCGGTGACCCGCGTGCCGTCGTCGAGCACGACCCCGTTGTTGACCCACTGCCAGATCTGCGACCTGCTGATCTCCGCGGTGGCCGCGTCCTCCATCAGGTTGTGGATCGCCGCCGCGCCGTTGCCGCCCAGCCACGACGCGATGTACCGCACCCCGACGTCGACCGCGGACTCCAGCCCCGCCCGCGTCGCCGCGCCACCCGCCGACTTGAAGTCCAGCAACTGCTCGGCCGTGACGCTGACCTCCGGCCGTTGCTTGTCGATCTGGTTGGGCTTGTCGCCCAGCACGGCGTCGAAGATCTCACGGCAGATCGGCACGAGGTCAGGATGCGCCACCCACGACCCGTCGAAACCATCGGTCGCCTCGCGCGTCTTGTCCTCACGGACCTTGCGCAGCGCGTTCTCGGTGACCTCCGGGTCGCGCCTGTTCGGGATGAACGCCGCCATGCCACCCATCGCGAACGCCCCGCGCTTGTGGCACGTCTTCACCAGAAGCTCGGTGTACGCGCGCATGAACGGCGCCGTCATCGTCACGCTGTTGCGGTCCGGCAGCACGTAGTCCGCGCCCGCATCTCGGAAGTACTTGATGACGCTGAACAGGTAGTCCCACCGTCCGGCGTTGAGCCCCGACGCGTGGTCACGCAGTTCGTAGAGGATCTCCTCCATCTGGAACGCGGCCGGGATCGTCTCGATGAGCACCGTCGCGCGGATGGTGCCGTACGGGATGTTCAGAAGCTTCTGCGCCGTCGTGAAGACGTCGTTCCACAGCCGTGCTTCGAGGTACGACTCCATCTTCGGCAGGTAGTAGTAGGGCCTGCCCAACTCGGCGTTGTGGAAGAAGTGCAAACCGAAGTCCACGAGCGCACCGACGGCGTTCCGGCCCCCGAACTGGAGGTTGCGCTCGTCGAGGTGCCATCCGCGCGGCCGGACCACGATCGTCGGGTACGGCCCACCCTTGAGCCGGTACTCCTTGCCCTCCGGCGAGGTGTGCTCGATCGTCTCCCGCGCGGCCTCGTAGAGGTTGACCTGCCCCTGCACGACGTTGTCCCAGTGCGGCGTGTTCGCGTCCTCGAGGTCCGCGAGCCACACCGCGGCACCGGAGTTGAGCGCGTTGATCGTCATCTTGCGCTCGGTGGGCCCGGTGATCTCGACGCGCCGGTCCCTCAACGGCTCGGGCGCGGGCGCCACCTGCCACTCGCCGTCGCGGATCTCGCGCGTCTGTTCGAGGAACCCGAGAGCCCCCCGCTCCTTGCGCAGGGCGAGCAGCTCGTCCCGGCGGGCGGCGTGGGCCTCGTGCAGCTTCGCGACGAACTCAAGAGCCTCTTCGGTGAGGACCTGCACCTGGATCCACCTCTCTCGGTTTTGCTGTGTGGACTATAGTTTTTGCATTGCGGAACTGCAATGGAAGGAGCCGCACGTGTCCACAGGTGGCGTGCAGTCCCTGCAACGAGCGTTCGACCTGCTGGAACGCCTGGCCGACGCGGGCGGCGAAGCCTCCCTGTCCGAGCTGGCGGCAGCGTCCGGCCTGCCCCTGCCCACGATCCACCGCCTGATCCGCACCCTTGTCACGCTGGGCTACGTGCGCCAGAACAGCAACCGGCGCTACACCCTCGGCTCGCGCCTGATCCGCCTCGGCGAGACGGCCTCCCGCCAGTACGGCACGTGGGCCCGCCCGCTGCTCTCGCAACTGGTCGACTCGGTCGAGGAGACGGCAAACCTGGCCGTGCTGGACGGCGACGAGGTCGTCTACGTGGCGCAGGTGCCGTCGAAGCACTCGATGCGCATGTTCACGGAGGTCGGCCGACGCCTGCTGCCGCACGGCACCGGCGTGGGCAAGGCGATGCTGTCGCAGCTACCGCGAGACGACGTCCGAGCCCTGCTGGAACGCACCGGCCTGCCCGCCTACACCCCGAACACGATCACCGACCCGTCCGAGCTGCTGGACTCGCTGGACGAGATCGCCGAGCGCGGCTTCGCGCTGGACGAGTCGGAGCAGGAACTGGGCGTCCGGTGCATCGCCGTGCCGGTGGTGGGCGGACCGACGATGGCCGCGGTATCGGTGTCGGGACCCGAGGGACGGCTCACCAAGGACGCGGTCACCCGCATCCTGCCCGAGGTGCTGGCGGTGGCGAAGAGGCTCGCGGACCAGGCCGCGACAGCCTGACCGCACTCCCGAGCCGTCCGCGATGGCGAATCCGAGCCCGCCGCGAAGCCGCAGGCGAGCCCGTCCGGAGCGCAGCTCCGCGCCCAACGCAACCACACTGCGAAACAGCAAGCCGCCCGAAGCAACGGGCGTGCCATCAACCCGCGTCAGCCGACCAACCCCACCTCAGCCGAGCAACGCGTCCACGAACGCCCCGGGCTCGAACGGCGCCAAGTGGTCAGCCCCCTCACCGAGGCCGACCAGCTTCACCGGCACCCCCAGCTCCCGCTGCACCTGGAAAACGATGCCGCCCTTGGCCGTGCCGTCCAGCTTGGTCAGCACGATGCCGGTGATGTCGACCTGCTCGGCGAACACGCGTGCCTGGGTGAGCCCGTTCTGGCCGGTGGTGGCGTCCAGGACGAGCAGGACCTCGTCCACGACGGCCTGCTTCTCGATGACGCGCTTGACCTTGCCGAGCTCGTCCATCAGGCCGACCTTGGTGTGCAGCCGGCCCGCGGTGTCGATGAGCACCGTGTCGACGCCCGCGTCCATGCCGCGCTTCACCGCGTCGAACGCGACGGAGGCCGGGTCGCCGCCCTCGGGGCCGCGCACGGTCTCGGCGCCGACGCGCTTGCCCCAGGTCTCGAGCTGGTCGGCGGCGGCGGCGCGGAAGGTGTCGGCGGCGCCGAGCAGCACGGTGCGGCCGTCCGCGACGAGCACGCGCGCGAGTTTGCCGGTGGTGGTGGTCTTGCCCACGCCGTTGACGCCCACGACGAGCAGCACGGCGGGCTTGCCCGCGTGCGGGAGGGCCTTGAGGGTGCGGTCCATCGACGGGTGCAGGGCGTCGATCAGCACCGAGCGCAGCAGGGCCTGGGCGTCGGCCTCGGTGCGGACGCCGGAGCCGGCGATCTTCGTGCGCAGGGTGCCGACGATCTCGGTCGTCGTTGCGGCGCCGAGGTCGGCGATGAGCAGCGTGTCCTCGACGTCCTGCCACGAGTCCTCGTCGAGGTCGCCCGCGCCCAGCAGGCCCAGCAGCGAGGTGCCGAACGCGTTGCGCGACTTCGAGAGCTTGCCGCGCAGGCGCTCCAGGCGTCCCTCGGTCGGCTCGATCTCCTCGACCTCGGACGCCCGTTCCGGCAGGTCGACCTCGACGAAGCCGCGTTTGACCGAGTCGCGTGGCACGGAGGCGTCGTCGCCGACCCCCGGCTGGCCGTCGACCTCGGTCCGCTCGGCGACCGGGTGCTCGACCGGCGCCTCGGTCACCTCGGCCGACTCCACCGCCTCGCCCGCCGTGGCGTCGGGGGCGGCGGGGGCCAGCGAGATGCCGGACGACGCCTGGTAGCCGCTGGGGCGTGGACGCTCCTCCTTCTGGGTCAGGCTGATGCGACGGCGACGCGTCAGCACCACACCGGTCACCAGCGCGGCGGTCAGCACGACCGCCACGACTACGAGGATCAGGACAAGGGAAGACGTCGACACGGGGTCATGGTTTCACAAGCCGTCATGTGACCCGTCAACCACTTAGTGCTCGATTCGGCGAAAATTTCACCACGGCTCTTGCGCCCGGCCACGGTGTGGAATAGACCACACGTCGTGAAGGTGATCGGACTGATTTCCGGGACGTCGATGGACGGCATCGACGTCGCCGTCGCCGACCTGTCGATCAACGGTGACGTCGTCGAGCTCGTACCGGTGCAGTGCGCCGAGCACCCGTTCCCGGACGACCTGCTCGCCACGCCGCGGGACCTCGCCGAAGTGTGCGCCTTCGACACCTCGCTCGGGCAGGCTTTCGGCGAAGTCGCCGCCGGGTACCTGCCAGCGGACCTGATCTGCTCGCTCGGCCAGACCGTCCACCACGAGGTGCAGGACGGCGACTGCCTCGGCACGCTGCAGCTCGGCCAGCCCGCCTGGATCGCCGAGCGCACCGGCGTCCCGGTGGTCGCCGACCTGCGGGTCCGCGACGTCGCGGCCGGAGGGCACGGCGCCCCGCTCGCCTCCACCCTCGACGCGCTCTGGCTCGCCGGGCAGGCGCCCGCCGTCGCGCTGAACATCGGCGGCATCGCGAACATCACCGTCGTGCGTCCGGGCAGCCCGCCGATCGCCTACGACACCGGACCCGGCAACGCGCTGCTGGACGCCGTCGTGGAGGTCATCTCGGGCGGCCGGCGCCGCCAGGACACGAACGGCGAGATCGCCCGGCGCGGCCGGGTGCGGGAGGACGTCCTCTCCCGGCTCCTCGCCGACCCGTACTACGCCAAGCCGTGGCCCAAGTCGACGGGCAAGGAGCTCTTCAACGCCGGCTACCTCCAGGGCTTCCCCACCGTCCCGGCCGAGGACATGCTCAGAACCCTCGTGGAGCTGACCGCCCGCACCATCGCGGACGCCTGCCGCGCGCACGACGCGAGCACCGTCGTCGCCTCCGGCGGCGGCATGCGCAACCCGGTGCTGGTCGAGGCGCTCACGAAGGCGCTCGATCCCATCCCGGTGCGGATCAGCGACTCGCTCGGCCTGCCGCGCGACGGCAAGGAGGCCTACCTCGCCGCTCTGCTCGGGTTCCTGACGTGGCACGGGATCCCGGGCAACACGCCCTCCGCGACCGGCGCGTCCGGGCCGCGGCTGCTCGGCAGCATCACACCGGGGAGCGGGCCGCTGCGGCTGCCCGAACCCGTCACCGGTCCGGTGACCAAGCTGGAAGTGGGGGAACCGAAGTGCGTGCACTAGACCTCGCGATCATCGTCCTGTTCCTCGTCGGCATGCCGTTGCTCGGCATGGCGATCGGCGGCAGGCAGAAGTCGTCCACCGACTACTTCGTCAGCGAGAAGCGCATCTCGTGGTGGGTCGTCTGCTTGTCGGTCGTGTCCGCGGAGACGTCGACGCTGACCGTGCTGAGCGTCCCGGTGATCGCCTACATGGCGACGCCCGCGCAAGGCGGCATGACGTACCTGACGCTCGCGCTGGGCTACATCGTGGGCCGCATCATCGTCAGCTTCGTGCTGCTGCCGCGCTACATCGCCGGCGACCTCGTCACGGCGTACGCGTTCCTGGGCAAGCGCTACGGCAACGGGATGCGCGCCACGGCGTCGGTGACGTTCCTCTTCACGCGCCTGCTCGCGGACGGCATCCGGCTCTTCGCGACGGCGATCCCGATCAAGGTGGTGCTCGCCCAGTACGGGATCACCGCGTCGTACTGGGTGATCGTGCTGGCACTGGGCATCGTGATCGTGTTGTACAGCTTCTTCGGCGGCGTGCGCGCGGTCGTGTGGGTCGACGCCATCCAGATGCTCTGGTACGTCCTCGGCGGCATCGTGGTGATCTGGGTGCTGGCCGGCCGGCTGCCGGACGGCTGGCTCGGCAAGGCCGCCGACGTCAACAAGTTCCAGCTCTTCGACTTCACCTCGTCACCGTTGACGGGCGCCTACCCGTTCATCGCGGCGTTCTTCGGCGGCGCGTTGCTGTCGATGGCCTCGCACGGCGCCGACCAGCTGATCGTGCAACGGCTCATGGCCACGCGCGACGTGAAGTCCGCGCAGAAGGCGTTGATCGCCTCCGGGTTCGTGGTGTTCCTGCAGTTCGCCTTCTTCCTGTTCATCGGCGTGATGATGTGGGCGTTCTACGCCGGCGTCGACCCGGTGAAGGACCTGGGGCTGGGCAACAAGGACGAGCTGTTCGCCCACTTCATCGTCAACGACCTGCCGAGCGGCCTGTCCGGCTTCGTCATCGCCGGCATCCTCGCCGCGGCGCTGTCGTCGTCGTTGGGCGCCTTGGCCTCCAGCACGGTCACCGACGTCTACGAGCGCGTCCGCAAGACCCCGATGACCGACGACGAGCGCCTGCGCCACGGCCGGATCTGGACCCTGGTGTGGGCGGGCCTGCTGATCGTGTGCGCGGGCCTGTTCGCCTCCTCGAACAAGACCACCGCGGACCCGATCGTGGTGCAGGCGCTGGGCATCGCCGGCTACACCTACGGAGCGCTGCTCGGGGCCTTCCTCCTGGGCCTGGTCTTCAAGCGCGTCACGCAGGTGGACGCGATCATCGCGTTCGTGACGACGGTGCTGGTGGTCGGTTTCGTCATCCTCGGCGTCAAGTTCGCCGGCAGCACGCCGACGATCGACTTCGCGAAGGCGGACGCGACGCGCAAGTCGCTGACGGGGTGGTGGAACACACCTCTGGGCGTGGCGGTCACCCTGGTGGTGGGCGGGTTGCTCTCACTGCGGCACTCACGCGGTGTGCCGGTACGCGACGAGCTCGACGTGCAGGCGAAAGCCTAGGCGCGCGAACATGTGCTGCGACGACTCGTTGCCGGAGTAGATCGACGCGGCGGCCTGCGGTCGTGCACCGTGGTCCGCCGCGAGCTTCCACAGCAGCTCGGTGACGAGGGCGGCGCCCACGCCCTGACCGCGGACGTCGGGTTCCACCGCCACGAAGTCGACGTAGTACTCCTCGGGTTGTGCTTTGCCCGCGGCGTACCCGAGCACCCGCTGGCCGTCCATCGCGACGACGACCGTGCGGGTCTCCGGTTTCGACTCGACGAGCTGCTTGCCGGACAGGTACGTCCGCGGGAAACATCGCTCGTGCAGCACCGCGACGGCCTCGTGCACGAACGGATCGGTCGGCAGGACGCGCATCTCGCGCTCGCTGGGGCACTTCGCGTCCCGCAGCAGCAACGTGCGCAGGTCCCCGTTGTCGAGGACGTGGATGGCGCTCGCCTTGCCGGCGGCGAAGCCGTGGCGTTCGGCGAACGCGGCCAGCCGCCGGTGGGCGGTGTGGCCGTAGAGCTCGAGGTCGGTGACGCCGGCGAGGAGCTCGGCGGCGCGCAGGAACAGCGCGTCGGCGGTCTGGTCCCAGATGCGGCTGCCCGCGGGGTGGTTGACCGGTACGTCGACGAACGGTCCGTGCAGCCACGCGCGGCCCAGTTCGGGGTCGATCTCCACGCTGAGCATGCCGGTGATGTTGTCGTCGGCGTCGACGGCCACCACGGTGCAGTCGGCCCAGCTGGGCTCGAACTCGCCGAGCTCGGCGCGGAGCTCTTCGACTGTCTCACCGAGGTAACCGATGTGATGCGCGTTGTCGGCCTGGAGCCGGACCAGCAGCGCCATCGTGGCGCCGAGGTCGCCAGGTTCGGCGAAACGGATGTCGTACATAAGAGGAATGGTTGCTCGCACGGCCGTTCGAAGCGAGGGAGTTTTCCGGACGTCCCGAGCCACGGGCGGCCGGGCGCACAGCTCTATAGAATGGCGCGGATGGACTCCGTCCGAGAACTGGAAGAGCTCGTGGCCGCCCGGCGAGCCGCGCTCGGCGCCGACCACCCCGACACCCTGTCCGCGCGGGGCGCCCTGGCCGAGGGCAGAGCCCATGCGGGTGATTTCCGGCGAGCGGTCACCGAGTTCAGGACGCTGGTCGAGGACCGCACGGAGGCGGCGGGCGCGGAGCACCCCGACACCCTCGGCGTCCGGCTGGACCTCGCGAAGGTGCTCGGCGCGGCGGCGCGGCACACCGAGGCCATCGGCGTGTGCGAGCCCCTGCTGCGCGACCAGCTCCGGGTGCTCGGCCCCGAGCACCCGGACGTCCTGGAGACCCGGCAGCTGCTGGCCAGCGTGCGCTACGCGGCCGGTGACGCCGCGGGCGCGGCCGGCGAGCTGGAGCGGCTGCTGGCCGCCCTGTCGCGCGTGCTCATGCCCAGCCACCACCGGATCACCAGGGTGAAGCGCGACATCGAGTTCCTGAAGCGCGCCGTGTGACGTGCGAGACAACACTCACACAGATGGCCTCTTCGGCGCTGGTATGCCGCCTCCCGGTCGCGCACGGCCACCGGCACCTCCCCCAGATTCGGGCTTGCAGGGCTGGTGAGGGTGAGGGACTCTTCTACGGTGAGTGAGGAAACGATCCAACTCGATCTCAACGAAACCGGGGTGGCCGTCGACCTGCCCTTGCCGCCGAACAACCGGGACAGCGTCCAGGGAGTTCCGTACCGGCCGGTCGAATTCCGAGACGATGATCTGCCCGCCGCCCTGGAGCGCGCCGCCGCCTGGCTGCGGCAGACCCAGGAGTGGCTTGGCGAGCCCGTGGACGTCATCGCGGTCCACCTCGACTACGACGACACCCACGGCAACCCGTACTACGACCTCAAGTTGCTGTGCAACGACGAGGACCTGGCGGGTGTGCCAAGGGTCATGCGAGAACACGAAGGGGCCGCTACCGGCCAGTAGCTTTTCCGGCTACCGTTCGGAAGCATGTCGGATCGCGTATACCCCCCGGTGATCGCCGCGGCAAAGCTCATGTTCAGGGTGCTGGACCTGCGGATCACCGTCGAAGGGGCGCACCACGTCCCGCGCACCGGTGGAGCGGTGCTGGCGTCGAACCACGTCAGCTACCTGGACTTCATCTTCGCGGGCTACGGAGCGCACCCCTCGAAGCGCCTCACGCGGTTCATGGCGAAGCAAGAGATCTTCGCCAACAAGATCGCAGGCCCGCTCATGCGCGGCATGCACCACATCCCCGTCGACCGGAGCGCGGGCCAGGCCTCCTACCAGCAGGCCCTGTCCGCGCTCCGCACCGGCGAGGTCGTCGGGATCTTCCCCGAGGCCACCATCAGCCGTTCGTTCACGGTCAAGGACATCAAGTCCGGCGCGAACCGCCTGGCGCACGAAGCCGGCGTGCCGCTCATCCCCGTCGCGCTGTGGGGCACCCAGCGGCTCTGGACCAAGGGCCGCCCCAAGGACCTCACCCAGCGGCACGTGCCCATCACCATCCTCGTCGGCGAGCCGTTCGAAGCCTCCCCGGACGACTCCGGGGACGCCCTGCTGCGCCGGCGGATGCAGGAGCTGCTGGACGTCGCGCAGGCCGGCTACCCGACCGAGCCGGGCGCCTGGTGGGCGCCGCGGCACCTGGGCGGCACCGCGCCGACGCCGGAGGAAGCGGCGGAGCTGGACCGCTCGGGACGGTGACCAGGCGGTACAAGGTTTTCACAAGCCCCGTCGGGCAGAGTGGGTTCTGCGCACGCGAGCGGTGAGGTGCGACTGGGGGGCTTCGCCCCTCGCGGCGCCGGGCTGCGTCCGCTCGGCGATGTGGGGGACCTCCCTCACCGGGAGGAAGGTCGCCGCGCTGGCGCAGCCTGAAGCAGAGGCCGCGGCCGGGGCTGGTTCACGCCCTGGGCACCCGCTCCGGCCGCCCTCTCAGGCCCCGGAAGCTCCCGGTGCGGCCTCGGGCGCTTCCGGCGAGACCTCTGCTGCCTCCGTGGCGGGCTCGGCAGGCACCTTGGCGGCCGCCGCCCGTGCGGACTCGTCCCCGGTGCGCAGCCGCTGCGAGATCACCTGCGAGATGCCGTCACCGCGCATCGAGACGCCGTACAGCGCGTCCGCGATCTCCATGGTCGGCTTCTGGTGCGTGATGATCAGCAGCTGCGACCGTTCCCGGAGCTGCTCGAACAGGCTGATCAGCCGGTGCAGGTTCGTGTCGTCCAGCGCCGCCTCGACCTCGTCCATCACGTAGAACGGTGAGGGGCGGGCGCGGAAGATCGCGACCAGCATCGCGACGGCGGCCAGCGACTTCTCGCCACCGGAGAGCAGCGACAGGCGCTTGACCTTCTTGCCGGGCGGGCGGGCCTCCAGCTCGATGCCGGTGGTCAGCATGTCGTCGGGCTCGGTCAGCACCAGCCGGCCCTCGCCGCCGGGGAACAGGACCTTGAAGACGACCTCGAACTCGCGCGCCACGTCCTCGTAGGCCGACGTGAAGACCTCCAGGATCTTGTCGTCGACCTCCTTCACGACGGTCAGCAGGTCGCGCCGGGTGTCCTTGATGTCCTCGAGCTGGGTCGAGAGGAACTTGTAGCGCTCCTCCAGCGCGGCGAACTCCTCCAGCGCGAGCGGGTTCACCTTGCCCAGCAACGAGAGGTCGCGCTCGGCGCGCTTGGCGCGCCGGGCCTGCGTGTCGCGGTCGTACGGCATCGGCTGCGGCTCGGAGACCTGCTCGCCGCGTTCCTTGGCGGCCTGGTACTCGGCCATCTCCGCGGCCGACGCGGGCACCATGGCGTCCGGACCGTACTCGTTGACCAGGTCGTCCAGACCGATGCCGAAGTCCTCGGCGATCTTGGTCTCGAGCTGCTCGATGCGCAGGCGCTGCTCGGCCCGCAGGACCTCGTCGCGGTGCACGGCGTCGACGAGCTTCTCCAGCTCGCCGGACATCTCGCGGACCAGGTTGCGCACCTGGGTCAGCAGCAGCTCGTGCTGGGCGCGGCGTTCCTGGGCCTGGTCGCGTTCACGGGCGGCGCGGGCCAGCGAGATCTCGATGCGTTCCAGCGCCCGCTCGCCGGCGCGGACCACGGCCTTGGCGACCTGGGCGCCACGCGCGCGGTGCTGCGTCGCGCGGGCGTGGCGTTCGCGTGCCTCGCGCTCAGCGCGTGCGGCACGGCGCAGTGCGTCTGCTTTGCCCTGCACCGCGCGTGCGCGCTCCTCAGCGGTGCGCTGCACGAGCCGCGCGTCCATTTCGGCCTGACGGGCCTGAGCCAGCTCCGCGGCCAGCGCGTCGCGCTGGTCGGTGTCCGGCTCGTCCTCGAGGGTCTGCTCCTCCTCGGCCATCAGCAGCCGCTCTTCGAGCTCGCCGAGCTTGAGCAGGGCTTCCTCGCGCGACCGCTCGACCTTCGCCCGCTGCTCGCTGATGCGGCTGACCTCGGCCTCCGCCGCGCGCACCGCCGCGGCCATGCGGTTCAGCCGCTCGCCGGACCGGGCCTGGCGGACCTTGGCCTCCTGCACGGCCTCCTTGACGGCGTCGAGCACCTTGCGGCGGGCCTGCTGCTCGGCGCGGGCGCCCTCCAGCGCCGCCGACGCGTGCTCCAGCGCGCGTTCCGCGGTCGCCAGGGCTTCCTGTGCCTCGTCGACGGCCGCCTGGACCTCGATCACGCTCTGGCCGCGGCCGCCGGAGCCGCCGACCGCCCAGTCCGCGCCGAAGATGTCGCCATCGCGGGTCACCGCGCGCACGTTCAGACGTGCGGCCGTGTCCAGGTCATCCACCACCGCGAGGCGGTCGAGCGCACGAGCCAGGGCCGGACGCAGCGCCTCGGGCGCGTGCACGACGTCGATCGCCCACTTCGCCCCGTGGGGCAGCTGTCCCCACCGCGAGGTGTCCACAGCGGACCCCGGCGAGCCGATCAGCACGCCCGCGCGGCCGGCGTCCTTCTCCTTCAACAGCTTCAGCGCCCGCAGCGCGCCGTCGCCGGACGACACCGCGACGGCGTCGGCGATCGGGCCGAGCGCGGCGGCCAGCGCCACCTCGAAACCCGGCTCGACCGTGAGCAGCGCGGCGACGGATCCCAGCAGGCCGGGAACGTCCGACGCGAGCAGCGCGCCGGCGCCGTCCTTGCGAGTCAGGCCGAGCGACAGCGCGTCGACGCGGGCACGCCACGACGCGATGTCGCGTTCCGCGGTGCGTTCGGCCTTCACCAGCTCCTCGACGCGCTGCCGCGCCGCGTCGTTGGCCTGCACGGCTTGGCGGTGGCGCTCGTCGAGGCCGTGGTCGTCCTCGTCCTCGGTGCCGGTGATCTCGCGCGCCTCGGCCAGCTCCATCGACGCGAGCTCGACGCGCTCGGTGGCCTCGGAGAGGGTGACGGAGAGGCGTTCGATCTCCTCGGCGGTGGCGTTCGTCTTGCTGCGCAACGCCTCCACCTGACCGGACAGGCGCGCGAGGCCCTCCCGGCGGTCGGCGATCGCGCGGACGGCGGCCATGTGCGCCTTCTCCGCCTGCGAGACCATGCGCTCCAGCTCGGCGCGCGTCTCCACGGCCTCCGCGAGCGCGATGCGCGCCTCGGTCACGCCCTCCTGGAGCTCCAGCTCCATCTCGGCGGTCTCCTCGGCCTCGCGGTCGAGGTCGTCGGGGTCGCGGCCCCTGCTCGGCGCGTCCAGCTCGGCGGAGAGGTGCCTGGCGCGTTCGGCGGCGAGCCGCACGGTGCCGCGCAGGCGTTCCTCCAGAGCGGACAGCCGGTACCAGGTGTCCTGGGCGGCCTGCAGCTTCGGCGAGTCGGCGGCGACCCGCTCCTCCAGCTCGTTCTGCTGGTACTGCGCCGCCTGCAACGACTTCTCGACCTCGGCGCGGCGCGCGCGGGCCTTCGCCTCGTCGTGCTCCTCCCTGGCGATGGCCTCGCGCTGCGTCACGAGGTCGTCCGCGAGCAGCCGCAGCTTGCTGTCGCGCAGCTCGGACTGGACGACCTGGGCGCGGCGGGCGATCTCCGCCTGCTTGCCCAGCGGCTTGAGCTGGCGGCGCAGCTCGGCGGTGAGGTCGGTGAGGCGGGTCAGGTTGGCCTGCATCGCCTCCAGCTTGCGCAGCGCCTTCTCCTTGCGCTTGCGGTGCTTGAGGACGCCGGCCGCCTCCTCGACGAACGCGCGCCGTTCCTCCGGTTTGGACTCGAGGATCGCGGCGAGCTGGCCCTGACCGACGATCACGTGCATCTCGCGGCCGATGCCGGAGTCCGAGAGCAGCTCCTGGATGTCCATCAGGCGGCACGAGCTGCCGTTGATCTCGTACTCGGTGGCGCCCTCGCGGAACATCCGGCGGGTGATCGACACCTCGGTGTACTCGATCGGCAGCACGCCGTCGGAGTTGTCGATCGTGAGCGTCACCTCGGCGCGGCCGAGCGGCGCGCGGCCGGACGTGCCGGCGAAGATGACGTCCTCCATCTTGCCGCCGCGCAGGTCCTTGGCGCCCTGCGTGCCCATGACCCAGCGCAGCGCGTCGAGCACGTTGGACTTGCCGGACCCGTTGGGGCCGACCACACAGGTGATGCCGGGCTCGAAGCGCAGCGTGGTAGCCGAGGCGAAGGACTTGAAGCCCTTCAGCGTCAGGCTCTTGAGGTGCACGCCGCGCAGAGTACCCAAGCGCTTGCGCCGGTCGCGGGACGCGGGTCCCGGCTTGCGTTTCTACGGGCGCAGGGTGACCAGCGGGCCGCTCTCGTCCGACACCTCCAGCCGGTCGATCTGGTCGACCCGGAACGACGTGGACCCGGGAATCCGCTCGTCGGGCCCGTGGTCGGAGCCCCACCAGCCGCCGATCTCGCGCTGGCCCCGCCGGTCGAACACGACGACCTTGCAGCGCGCGCCCGGTTTGACGTCGCTGAGCTTGAACCACATCTCCGTGCCCCACGACTTCTGCACCATCGCCACCTCGCCGTTCACGCCGGTGCCGGGGTCCTCCGCCGCCCACGTGGGCGCCGCCGGTGCCGGCAGGAACAGGATCCCGCCGGCCAGCGCGAGCGCCGCGAGGACGGCCGCGCAGACCAGCACCACCCGGCGGTGGCGGTCCGGTCCCGGCGGGCGGGCGGGCAGGACGTCGAGGTTCTCGACGTCGGCCAGGCTGAGCCGCCCGAGCAGGCCCGGCAGCGGGGCCAGCCGCAGCAGCTCGGCCCGGCAGGCCTCGCACGTCCCGAGGTGGCGCTCGAACGCGGACCGCTCCTTCAGCTCGAGCGATCCGAAGAGGTAGGCGCCGGCGTCGACGGTGTGCTTGCAGCTCACGCCTCGGTCACCCCTCTCTCCTCCAGTGCGTCGCGCAGCGCCCGCAGCGCGTAGAAGCAGCGCGACTTGACCGTGCCCGGCGGGATGCCGAGCGTCTTGGCGGCCTCCGCGACGGTGCGGCGGCGGTAGTAGAGCTCGACGACGACCGCCCGGTGCTCGGGCGTGAGCGCCCGCAGCGCCGACGCGATCTGCCACGTCTGCAGGACGTGCTCGATCCCGTCGCCGACCGGCGGCAGGTCCACCGGTTCGAGCGGCACCTCGGTCGCACGCGCGTTGCGGCGGCGGTACCCGGAGATGACCAGGTTCCGGGCGACCGTGTAGAGCCACGGCGCGGCGTCGTCCGGTTTCAGCTCGTCGTGGTGCCGCCACGCGCGCAGCAGCGTCTCCTGCACGACGTCCTCCGCCTGCTGGTAGTCACCGTCGACGAGCCGCAGCACGTAGTGCAGCAGCGGGCCTCTCCAGCGGTCGTAGAGCTGGATGAGGACGTCTTCGGCGGAGTCCACGACCCCTACTACGCCACCTCGTTTCGAAAGGTTCAGCGCTCCGCGAAGCCGGTCAGGCCACCCCTGGCGGCGGACCACTGCTCACCGACGGACTCGACGTGCCCCGGGGTGTCACCCGATCGGAGAGCCACCAGCAGTTGTTCACACTTCTCCCGCGGTCCCTCCGCGACGACCTCGACGCGGCCGTCCGGCCGGTTCGAGGCGCTGCCGACGAGGCCCAGCTCCAGCGCCCTGGCTCGCGTCCACCAGCGGAAACCGACCCCTTGCACCCGTCCGCGCACCCAGGCGTTCAGTCGTACGTCCACCCCTGAATGGTTGCGTAGTCACCCAAGGTGACTAGCAACGCACTCTCGGGTGTCACCCATTAGTGGTACCGTCCCGAGCCGTGAGTGCCCGCAGCCTCTTACTCGGCCTGCTGATCGGTGCGACCGGCGTCGGCGGTCTCGCCGTCACCGGCACCTCCGCTCTCGGCCTCAGCTTCACCAACGCCGCGCAGCAGGAGAGCACCGGAGCAGCGAACCAGTTCGGAACGGGCAGCGCCGCCACCCCCGGCAGGCAGACGACGTCCGAGAACAACAACACGGGTGTCGGCACCCCCACGGCATCGTCATCGCCGTCGTCCTCCGCTCCCACCACCTCTTCGACGACGGCCACCCCCTCCTCTTCTTCGTCCCAGGCGACGACCACCACGACGACGCCCCCCGAAGCGCCCAAGCCGACGAGCTCGCCGAAGCCCCCTTCGCCGCCGGCGGGCCAGTCCCCCGAGCAGGCCGTGCTCGCGCTGGTGAACCAGGCCCGCGCCGCCAAGGGCTGCCGGGCCCTCGTGGTCGACGACCGCATCACGACCGCCGCGCAGGCGCACAGCACGGACATGGCGACCAAGAACTACTTCTCGCACACGTCGCAGGACGGCAGGACCTTCGCCCAGCGGATGAGGGAGGCCGGCTACCCGAACCCCGGCGGCGAGAACATCGCGAAGGGCTACGGCGACGCCAAGGCGGTCATGGACGGCTGGATGAAGTCCCCCGGCCACCGCGAGAACATCGAGAACTGCAGCTTCACCACCATGGGCCTGGGTCTTGACACCCGCGGCAACTACTGGACCCAGAACTTCGGCCGTTGACGTCTTGAGCAGGGGAAACTTCGTGTACGAGAGCCCGGAACCGGACTCGCGCCAGCGCCTCTTCCGAGGTGCGCCGCAGGTCGTCCTCGCCGCGTCCGGCGTGGTGCTGGCGACCCTCTTCGCCGCCGTCGCCTCGCTCGCCGCGGGCTCGGACACCGCCACCGAGACCCCGGCGACCCAGCCTCCGCGCAAGGAGGCCGTGCGCGACGCCCTGAGCGTCGTGCCGACGTCTTCGCCGACGTCCTCCGTGGAGCTCACCTCGTCGTCGTCCTCGTCGGCGAGCACGACCACCACTACCACGACGACGAAGAAGACGACGCGCGTCACGACGATCACGCGTCCTGACGGCACCACGACCACGGTGACGACCGATGACCCGCCGCCGGTGAACACGTCGACCTCGACGACCACCACCACGACGAGCACCACGACGTCGTCGTCGACCACGACCACCACGTCGGACCCGACTACAACGACGACGAGCCCGTAGGGTTACGCCAGTCACCACGCCGTAACGCAGAGCTACACGAAGGTGTGGCGTCGCTGAGGCGTTGGTGCGTTTCCGCCGATAACTCGAACGCAAGTCCATCCGACCGGGTTTCCCACGAGGAGATGGGTGTGTTCGAGGAAGAACATCCGCAGTCACCGGCCGAGCCGGCGGCTCAGAAGAAGCGCATGGGCACGGCGGTCATGCTGGCTGCGGGCGGCGTGGTGGTGGCGACCCTGTTCGCCACGGTGGCGTCCATGCTCGCCGCCTCAGGCGAGGAGGCCGCGCCGGAACGCGCGTCCGCGGACGTCGTCCACACGATCACGAGCGTGGCGCCGGACGGCAGCACCAGCACCGTGGTCGTCACCGTGTCGTCCGCCGCGCCGAAGTCCTCCGCGACGCCGGAGCGCAAGCAGGCCGCGCAGTCCCAGGCACAACCGCGGCCGGGCGCTCCGGAGCAGCCGAGGGTGACCACGAACCCGGCCGATCCGACGGAGACGCAGAGCAACCCGCCCGCGTCGTGGACGGAGCCGTCGCCGACGACCTCGTCCTCCGAGTCGTCGGCCACCGCGCCGCCGTCGTCCTCCTCGCCGAGCTCCGCGGCGCCGGACCCGAAGCCCTGACGGCGCGCCCCCGCGTCCGTCACGGCTCGAACCGGTACCCCATGCCGGCCTCGGTCAGCAGGTGCCGCGGCCGCGCCGGCTCCGGTTCCAGCTTGCGCCGGAGCTGCGCCAGGTACACCCGCAGGTAGTGGGTCTCCTTCTCGTAGGAGGGGCCCCACACCTCGCGCAACAGCTGCCGCTGCGCGACGAGCTTGCCCGCGTTGCGCGCGAGCACCTCCAGCAGACCCCACTCGGTGGGCGTGAGGTGGACCTCGGCACCGTCCCTGAGCACGCGCTTGGCCGCCAGGTCGACGGTGAACGAGGCGGTCGTCACGACCGGCTCGTCCTCCCCGCCCGCCACGGCCGAGCGGCGGACGGCGGCCCTGAGCCTCGCCAGCAGCTCGTCCATGCCGAACGGTTTCGTCACGTAGTCGTCGGCGCCGGCGTCGAGGGCGTCGACCTTGTCGGCCGAGCCGGTGCGGGCGGAGAGGACGATGATCGGCAGGGTGGTCCAGCCGCGCAGGCCCGCGATGACGTCGGTGCCGTCCATGTCCGGCAGGCCCAGGTCCAGCACGACGACGTCCGGCTTGCCGTCGGCCGCCAGCCGCAGGGCCGTGGCGCCGTCGTGGGCCGTGAGCACCTCGTAGCCGCGGGCGGAGAGGTTGATCCGCAGCGCGCGCACGATCTGCGGCTCGTCGTCGACCACCAGTACCTTCGTCACGGAACCCTCTCATCGACCGGGAGCGAGATCACCACGGTGAGGCCGCCACCGGGCGTGTCCTCCAGGTCGATCGTGCCTCCCATCGCCTCGGTGAAGCCCTTCGCCACGCTCAGACCGAGACCAACACCACCCGGCGTGCGGTCGCCCAGGCGCTGGAACGGGGCGAACACCTCCTCCGCCGCGCCCCTGGGCAGGCCTCTGCCGTGGTCGACGACGCGCAGCTCCACCTCGTCGCCGTGCGCGGACGCCCGCAGCGCCACGGCTCCCGCGTAGCGCAGCGCGTTGCCGGCCACGTTCGCGATCACCCGTTCCAGCAGCCCCACGTCGGCGCGCACGGGCGGCAGGGACTCCGGGACGTCGACCTCGATGTCGCCGTTCAGGCCTCCCAGCGCCCGCGCCACGGCCTCGTAGTAGCCGACCGCCCGGAACTGCGGTTCGACCGCGCCCGTCGCGAGACGGGACGAGTCGAGCAGGTTGTCCACCAGCCCCGCGAGCCGGTCCGCCGACTCCTCGACCGCCTCCAGCAGCTCGGCGGTGTCCTGCTCGGACAGCCGCAGCTCCGGATCGCGCAGGGAGCCCACCGAAGCCTTGATCGAGGTCAGCGGCGTGCGCAGGTCGTGGCCGACGGCACTGAGGAGTGCCGTGCGCAGTTCGGTCCGGGATGCCTGCCGCTGGGCTTCGAGGGCTTGCTCGGCCATCCGCTGCTGCCTCAGGGCCAGCAGCGCCTGGCCGGCGGCCGCCTCCAGCACGCGGCGGTCGGACGCGGGCAGCGAACGGCCGCGCAGAGCCAGGTGCACGTCCGGAGTCACGGCGATGTCGACGTCCGCCTCGTCGGGCTCGTCGCACGGGCTCCCGCCGACGCACGCGACGCGTTGCCACTCCCCATCGGCACGTTCGAGCAGCGCGACGGACGTCAGGCCGAAGTTCTCCTTCACCTTCTCCAGCAGTCGTGCGAGCGGATAGGGATCCGTCAGCACGGTGCGCGCGTACGTCGCGAGTAGCGTCGCTTCGGTGCGTGCGCGCGCTGCCTGCGTCGCACGGCGGGCGGCGTGGTCGACCACCAGCGCGGTGGAGACCCCCACGATGATCATCGCGACGAAGGTGAGCACGTTCTGCTGCGCGTCGATGGTGAACGTGAAGAAGGGCTCGGTGAAGAAGAAGTTCAGCAGCAGCGCGCTGACCAGCGCGGCCACGACCGCCGGGCCGAGCCCGCCGACGATCGCCACCACGAGCGTGACCAGCAGGTACGCGATGACGTTCGTGGAGAAGTTCAGGTTGTCGCGCATCGAGGCACCGGCCGCCGTGACCAGCGCGGGGCCCGCCACCGCCAGGAACCACCCCCAAGCGAGCCGGCTCGGCTTGAGCGGGCTCGCGGCCACCCGTGCGCGCCAGCCGCTCGTCGTCGCCGGATGCGTGACCATGTGGACGTCGATCGGGCCGGACTCCTGCACGACCGTGGAGCCGATACCCGCTGAGAACGCCCGTGCGATCCGTGAACGCCGAGACGTGCCGAGCACGAGCTGCGTGGCGTTGACGCCGCGCGAGAACTCCAGGAGCGCCGTTGGTACGTCATCGCCGACGACGGTGTGGAAGGTGGCGCCGACATCGTCGGCGAGTGTGCGGTACTTCTGCAGGGCGTGCGGATCTGCACCTGCGAGGCCATCGCCGCGAAGCACGTGCACGACGAGAAGGTCTCCACCCGCGCGCGTGGCGATGCGGCGCGCGCGACGGATGAGCGTCTCGCTCTCCTTGCCTCCGGTGATGGCGACGACGACACGCTCGCGCGTCTCCCAGGTGTCCGTGATCCGCTGTTCGGCCCGGTATCGCAGCAACGCGACGTCGACCTGGTCGGCGACCCACAACAACGCGAGTTCGCGCAGCGCCGTGAGGTTGCCGACGCGGAAGTAGTTGCCGAGGGCCGCGTCGATCTTGTTCGCGGCGTAGACGTCGCCGTGGGCGAGTCTGCGGCGCAGCGCTTCCGGCGTCAGGTCGACGAGCTGGATCTGGTTCGCATTGCGCACAACTTCGTCCGGCACGGTTTCCTGCTGGGGAACGCCCGTGATGCGGTGCACGACGTCGTTGAGCGATTCCAGGTGCTGCACGTTGACCGTGGACAACACGTCGATCCCCGCGTCCAGGAGCTCCTCGACGTCCTGCCACCGCTTCGCGTTGCGGGAGCCGGGCACGTTCGTGTGCGCGAGCTCGTCGACGACGGCGACCTCGGGCGCGCGGGCCAGCAGCGCGTCGACGTCCATCTCGGTGAGGTCGACACCGCGGTGCGCGGAGTGCCTGCGCGCCACGACTTCCAGTCCTTCGACCAGTTCGGCGGTCTTCACGCGGCCGTGGGTCTCCACGAACCCGACGACGACGTCCGTGCCGCGTCCCCGCCGCCGGTGCGCTTCGCCGAGCATCGCGAACGTCTTGCCGACACCGGGAGCGGCACCGAGGTAGATGCGGAGCTCGCCACGCCTGGGTTTCGCACTCACCGGCCCAGTCTGACCCCTGATCCCACGTGGACTGTTCGGGGGTACGCATTGGGCCACCCGGTCACCCCCGTGTGCCTTCCCACAGTTCCGATGACGGATCCGACGCGCTGAATCATGCTTCAGCGCGGGGACCGTTCGAGTGAGCCGCAGCGCACTTTTTACGTCGTTTACCTGCGCATTCAAGCGCTTCGGACGCATGGTGTGACACCTCGCGTCACCACAACGGCCGAATGGGTTATCGGCAGTTGGCGGATAGCGCGCGGAGCGTGAATGAGGGAAAGTTCCAGGGTTCGTGTCCGAATTCGGACAATCACATGCGCGCGGAGAAACGATGCCCACCACCGTCACCAACCACGAGGCACTTCAACTCGTGGTGGCCGTGCACCGGCTGGTGCGAAGTCTTCGGCAGGCCGCTCCGGCCCGTCGTTTGCAACCCACCCAGTTATTGGTGCTGTCAGAACTGAGCACCCACGGCCCGATGCGGATCGGCGAGATCGCGGTGCGCGCGCTGTGTTCGCAGCCGACCGCGACAACCGTCGTGACCAGCCTGGAGTCCACCGGGCTGGTTCGTCGCGAGCCGGACGCCGCCGACGGCAGAGCCACGATAGTCGTGCTCACCGAAGTCGGTCGCGAGACGATCCTGTCGCTTGCTCACGGCGAAGCCGAACTGTTGAGTGAAAGAATGGCGGAACTTTCGCCGGAAGACCGAGAACACCTGCGCTCGGCCATGCCGGTATTGCGCCACCTGGCCGACCCGCAGGACAACAAGTAGGAGCGGGACCCCCCGACAGGTCCCGCTCCAGGTTTTACTTGCTGGGTGACACGGAAGTGGGTGGCACCGAGCTCGAAGGCGTGCTCCCGGAACTCGGCTGCCCAGAACTCGGCTGCCCAGAACTCGGCTGCCCAGAACTCGGCGGTGACGAACTCGGCGGTGCGGAACTCGCCGGTGCCGATGACGGAGCGGTGGCACTCGGTGTCACCGTGTAGCAGGTCCCGTTTTCGTAGTCGATCTTCGGCCGCGGATACCTGTTGGCGGGAATCACCGGTTCCGGATCTCCGGTGCGGCAGCCGTAGTACTGCCGTGACGCGTTGATCGGATTGCCGTCCTGGTCGTACAACAGCACGTTCGTGAGCAACTTGCCGTTCTCGTCGTACGCGTAGATGTTCTCGTAGGTCTCCATCATCGGCGCCGGATACGACGACCGGGAGGCGTTGTACCCGAGCTGCCCGGCGGTCACGTCGATCACCTGGAACAGCAACCCCACCGCCAGCGCCGACGCGGGCAGGCTGAACCACAGCCACCGCCGGTCGGCTTTGGCCCGCGGCCCGGCGAACACCGACACGACGGCGACGGCGGCGATGGCGAGGAACCCGAAGATGTCGCGGCCGGCGAGCAGCACGGCACCGAGCCCGAGCAACCCGGCCCGGACCAGCCACCACGCGGGCTGCAACGACCTGAGGTAGGTGATCGCCCGCTCGGCGGGCGTGCCCGGCTCCGGCGTCAGCCACTTCTTGAGCCTGACCGTCTCCGGCAGGTTCATGATCTCCTGCTGCGTCGGGCCCCTGTCGTTCACGAGCGCGAGGCTCAGCACCAGGATCACCACCGGCAGCAGCAGCACCGCGGGCTCCCGCAGCGCGGCCGCACCCGCGAGCAACGTGACGCCGGTGCCGCCCGCCAGTCCCCACGCCGCGGCGCGAGGCCGGCTCAGGAACTGCTTCTTGGTCGTGACCGGCAACCGCTCGGTCCGCGGCGGGTACCCGGCCGCCTGCCGCAGCTCCCGCGCGTACTGCTCGGGCGGCCCGAGCCGCTGTTCGACGGACTCGTTCGCCCCGAGCTCGGTGGACAGCTCGGCGACGTGCGCCTCGACGTCCTCCATGATCTCCGCGACCTCGTTGGGCGGCAGGTCGTCGAGGGCGGCACGCATCCCGGCCAGGTAGTGCTCGACACCGAGCGCTTGCGTGTTCATGCTGCGACCTCCTCGAGCAGGCCGTCCAGCGTGCTGGCGAACGACCTCCACGTCTCCCTCGACTCAGCCAGGCGCGCACGCCCGGTCTCGTTGATGCTGTAGTACTTGCGGTGCGGCCCCTCTTCGCTCGGCACCACGTACGAGGTCAGCATCCCGGCGTTGTAGAGCCGGCGCAGCGTCCCGTACACCGACGCGTCCCCCACGTCGTTCAATCCCCCGGCGCGCAGTCTGCGCACCACGTCGTACCCGTACCCGTCGTCCTTGCGCAGAACCGCAAGAACGGCCAGGTCGAGCACCCCTTTGAGCAGCTGACTGGTGTCCATGGCCCCTCCGACCCGCTGTTGCGCCGTGAACACTACTACGCATCGCGCAGTACTGTCCAACGCGTCATTCCTGCCAGGTGCCACGGCTGGCGGAGAGGGGTCGATCACAGGACGTCCGGACTCGTGCGCCGGTTGTCACCGCGGAGAACTGCTGTGGGAGAGGAAGCCTCAAGCCCTCGGGCGAGGCTGGCAACGCGGGCACGAGAACGACGACCGGTTCATGAACGGCTCGCGCACGATCGCCGCGCCGCACCGCTTGCAGGGCCGGTTCTCCTGCCCGTAGGCGTTCAGGGAGCGGTCGAAGTACCCGGACTGACCGTTGACGTTGACGTACAGGGCGTCGAACGAGGTCCCGCCCTGCCCCAACGCTTCACGCATCACATCGGCGGCGGCGTCGAGGACCTCGGCGGCCTTCACCTTCGTCAGCTTGTCCGTCATCCGGGTGCCGTGCAGCTTCGCGCGCCACAGCGCCTCGTCGGCGTAGATGTTGCCGATCCCGGACACGAGCGTCTGGTCCAGCAACGCGCGCTTGATCTCGGTGTGCCGCAGCCGCAACGCGCGCACGGCAGCATCGCGGGAGAAGAGGGGGTCCATGGGGTCGCGCGCGATGTGCGCGACCGAATCGGGGACCAGCGTGCCGTCGACCTCGACCAGTTCGGCCAGCGCGAGACCGCCGAAGGTCCGCTGGTCGACGAAGCGCAGTTCCGGTCCGCCATCGGCGAACCGGAACCGTACGCGGAGATGCTTCTCGTCCGGTGCCGAGGACGGCTGGACGAGCATTTGGCCGCTCATGCCCAGGTGCGCGAGCATGGCGCCCTTGTCGGCCAGTTCGACCCAGAGGTACTTCCCGCGGCGCCTGGCGGCAGCCATCGGCTGACCCGCCAGGCGTGCGCAGAAGTCCGAGGAGCCCAGGTCGTGCCGGCGAATCGCTCGCGGGTGCAATACCTCCACCGAGGAGATGACCCGTCCGGCGACGTGGGCTTCAAGGCCGAGGCGAACTACCTCGACCTCTGGGAGCTCGGGCACGTCAGGCTTCGGACCTGCCCTCGTCGACGGGCTGCGCCTCGAGCACGGCGGCCTGCGGCTTGGTGGGCTTCAGCACCCACACACCCGCCCGGCTCGTGTCCCTGACCAGCACAAGTCCCTGGATTCCTCCGCTGCGGGAGGTGTTCACCGGGCCGCGAGCGGAGCGGCTACGACGGTTGGTGCGGTACCTGGTGGCATACATCGCGTGTCTCAGTCTTCCTCGGATGGGAGGGTCCCTGGCGTCGCCGAGGCGCCGTTCTGTCCGTTCGCGGATCGGACCGACTCCTGCTCGGCCTTGACCCGCTCCGACAGAACATGATAGGCCGCTTCCGCGGCTTTCTGCTCGGCTTCCTTCTTGGTGCGCCCATCACCCTTGCCGTAGGGCTGGCCACCGACGAGCACCGTGGCGGTGAACTCCTTGCGGTGGTCCGGCCCCTGGTCGTCCACGCGGTACTCCGGGACGCCGAGACTGGCTTGAGCGGTGAGCTCCTGCAGGCTTGTCTTCCAGTCCAGTCCAGCACCCAGAAGCGGAGCTTTGGCCAAGAGTGGATCGAACAGCCGGTGAACGAACGTTCGTGCGGTTTCGATACCGAACTGCAGGTACACCGCACCGATGACGGCCTCGAGACCGTCGGCGAGGATGCTCGCCTTGTCCCTGCCGCCGGTCAGCTCTTCGCCACGGCCGAGCAGCAGGTGTGCGCCCAGCCCGCCTTCGCCCAGGTCACGCGCCACGCCGGCCAGCGCGTGCATGTTGACCACGCTGGCGCGGAGCTTCGCGAGCTGCCCCTCGGGGAGATCGGGGTGGGTGCGGTAGAGGTGGTCGGTGACGACCAGCCCCAGCACGGCGTCTCCCAGGAACTCGAGACGCTCGTTCGGCGGAAGTCCGCCGTTCTCGTACGCGTAGGACCGGTGGGTGAGCGCAAGCCCGAGCAGCTCGGCGTCCAACTGGACGCCGAGCGCTTCGGACAAGGTCGCGCGGTCAGCTTGCGGAGCGCGCGGCGGCTTTCCCCCCACTGCGAAACCGAGGAGATCAGGCCGGCTGGGCGACCTGGCGGCCAGCGTACTGACCACAGGCCGGGCAGGCGACGTGCTGCGGCTTCGGCTGACGGCAGGCCTTGTTCTGGCACGCCACCAGGTGCACGGCAGACGTCTTCCACTGGGAACGGCGCGCACGGGTGTTCGAGCGCGACATCTTCCGCTTCGGGACGGCCACGACTACTTCTCCTCGTTGTTGTCATCGCTGAACCGCTCTTGCAACGCGGCCCAACGAGGGTCGATCGTCTCATGCCCGTGGTCGGGCCCGAGCTCCGCCCACCTGCCACCACACTCGGAGCAAAGCCCCTTGCAGTCCGGCTCGCAGAGCGGCGCCTGCGGCAGCGCGAGGACGATGGCGTCCCGCACCACAGGCTCGAGGTCGATCAGATCGTTCTCGATCCGGCTGACCTCGTCTTCATCAGTGGTCTCGTCCGTGGTGCTGTCCGGCCACGCGTACAGCTCCGTGATCCGGACCTCAACCTCATCGGTGAGCGGCTCGAGACACCTCGCGCACTCACCCTCGACCTTCGCGGACGCCGTCCCCGACACGAGCAGGCCCTCCACGACCGACTCGATCAGGAGGTCGAGCTCGATCTCCCCGTCCTCGGGCACCGCGATCACCCCGCGCAGCCCGACACCTCCGCCTGGGACCGACCTCACGAGGGGTCGGCTGAGGCCGGCGCGACGGCCGATGTCCCTGGTGTCGATGACCCAGGGACTGGATGCTGTGGGACGCGTGGACGCGTGACGATGCTCAGTCATGATTTCGGGTTTTGCCGGCGGGGACCTACCACGTCCAGCCGTTCCAGGGTACGGGACGACGCCCCCACCCGTGAAATCGGCAGGTGATCGCACCTGCCGGACGTAGCGCGAATCACACGTTCAGGCGCCGGAGCAGCCCGCTGGTTCGTCAGGCGCCGTAGTCGAACGGCGCCGCCGCGCCCGCGACGGCCGGCCCGCGCAGGTGCGAACGGCCCTTGCCGACCGACCTGAGCGTGTGCGCGAGGAGGTCCTCGAAGTCCGCGAGCTTGCCGTCCACGTACGCGTCGCACTCCGAACGCAGCCGGATGGCCTCGTTCTGGGCGGCGTCGAGGATGCGGGCCGCCTCGGCGTGCGCCGCCCGGACGACCTCCTGCTCGGCGACGAGCCGGGCCTGCTCGGCACGACCGTCCTCGGTGGCGCGCTCGTAGTTCGCCCGGCCCGCCTGGATCATCCGCTCGGCCTCCGCGTGCGAGCGGCCCACCAGGTCGTCGTACTCCTGGCGGCCGGCGGCCACGGTGCGCTCCGCCTGGTCCTCGGCCTCGGCGATCATCCGCTCGGCGCGGGCCCGCGCGTCGGACAGCATCGCCTCCGCCTCGGCCTGCGCCTCCGCGAGCATCCGGTCCGCGTCGGCGCGCGCCTTGGACACCCCCGACTCGGCCTCGTGCTTGGCCTTGCCGACGACCTCGTCGCGGTGGTCGAGCACGTCCTGCGCGTCGTCGAGCTCGGCGGGGATTGCGTCGCGCACGTCGTCGAGCAGTTCGAGCACGTCACCGCGCGGCACCACGCAGCCCGAGGTCATCGGTACTCCGCGCGCTTCCTCGACGATCGTGACGAGCTCGTCGAGTGCCTCGAACACCCGGTACACGTCTCACTCCCCTAACCCCTTGGATCCCACCCACAAGTGTGCCCTGCCCGTCTCCCCGGAAGAGGGAGATCGGCAGGGCGTGTCAGGATTTCCCGTGACCTTCACGATCAAGCGGGCGACCGCCGCCGACGTCGGACCGATCGTGGCGATGCTCGCCGACGACCCGCTGGGCGCCGGCCGGGAGAAGCCGGGCGACCCCGCCTACCTCAGGGCGTTCGAGGTGATCGACGCCGATCCGCACCAGTACCTGGCGGTCGCCGTCGACGACGAGGGCCAGGTCGCCGGCACGTTGCAGCTCACGTTCACGTCCGGCCTGTCCCGGCTGGGCATGACCCGCGCGACCGTGGAGGCCGTGCGCGTGCGTTCCGACCAGCGCGGCCGTGGTCTCGGCGAACGCCTGATCAGGTGGGCGATCGACGAGGCGCGCGCACGCGGCTGCGGGATGGTGCAACTGACGACGGACGCGTCACGGACGGACGCGCACCGGTTCTACGAGCGGCTCGGGTTCACCGCGTCGCACGTGGGGATGAAGCTGGCGCTCTAGCGCGTCTCGGCCAGGCGCTGCTGCAGCCGCTGCTCGATGGACGCGGGCAGCAGCGTCGTGACGTCGCCGCCGTACGTCGCGACCTCCTTGACCAGCGAGGACGCCAGGAACGAGTACGCGGGCGTGGCCGGCATGAACAGCGTGTCGACCCCGGTGAGCTGGTGGTTCATCTGCGCCATCTGCAGCTCGTAGTCGTAGTCCGTGACCGCGCGCAGGCCCTTCACGATGGCCTTGATGTCGTTCTCGCGGCAGTAGTCGACGAGCAGGCCGTGCCACGAGTCCACGCGCACGTTCGGCCACGGCTCCGTGACCTCGCGCAGCATCTCCATCCGCTCTTCGACGGAGAACAGCGTCTTCTTGGTCTTGTTGATCAGCACGGCGACGACGACCTCGTCGAAGAGGTGCGCCGCTCTCTCGATGATGTCCAGGTGACCGTTGGTTACCGGGTCGTAGGAGCCGGGCGTCACGGCACGCGTCATGGAGCGGACGTTAGCACCCGATCGGACGCCTCCAGGCGTGTCCGTGGTTCTCGTCACCCATCGGAACGCACCTGGCCCCAGTACACGGCCGTGTCTCCGTATCGCTTGGCACGCAAGGGTTCCACGCCTTCGGGCCACACTGGTTCGGCACTGCGCGAAGCACGTTCGACGATCAGCACCGCGTCGGCGGTGAGCCGCGCCGCGCCCACCAGCCCCGCGAGCACCCCGGCGATCTCGTCGTCGCCGACCGCGTAGGGCGGGTCCGCGAACACCACGTCGAACGGCTCGCCCTCGGTCGCCGCGTACGCCTCCGCGCTCCGGTTCACCACCAGCACGCCGGGGAAGGGCAGGTCGCGGGCGTTCGACTTGAGCACCTCGGCCGCCCGGCGGTCCGACTCCACGAACGTCGCGTGCGCGGCGCCCCGGCTGAGCGCCTCGAACCCGAGCGCGCCCGACCCCGCGTAGAGGTCGAGCACGCGCGCGCCGTCGAGGTCGAGCACCGACTCGAGCGAGCTGAACAGGGCCTCGCGCACCCGTTCCGACGTGGGTCGGGTGCCCTTGGGCGGCACCTTCAGCCGCCGCCCGCCGGCGGTCCCGGCAACGATGCGTGTCACCCGCCCATCGTCCCAGGTGCCTCAGGCGAGGGCCTGCCACCACCCGTCGACCTCACCGGGGGCGTCCACGTCGACGCGCTCCCCCGGCCGCGGCACCGCGAGCGCCAGCCCGCGCGCCTTGGCTTCGCGCCACACCCGGTCGATCGGCTCGCCCCACGGGTGCAGGGCGAGGTTGAACGTCGCCCAGTGCACCGGGATCAGCAGCGCGCCGCCGAGGTCCTCGAACGCGGTGACGCCCTCCTCCGGCGTCATGTGGATGTCCGGCCAGGCCGCGTTGTACGCGCCCACCTGCATCAGCACCGCGTCGAACGGCCCGTGCTCCGCGCCGATGCGCCGGTAGCCGTCGAAGTAGCCCGTGTCACCGCTGTAGAACACCTTCCGCCCGCCGCGGGCGATCACCCAGGACGCCCACAGCGTGACGTTGCGCTTCACCGAACGGCCCGAGAAGTGCTGCGCCGCGGTGCAGGTGAGCGTGAACCCGTCCACGTCGAACGACTCGTCCCAGTCGAGCTCGACGATCCGGTCCTCCGGCACGCCCCACCTCGCCAGGTGCGCGCCGATGCCGAGCGGCACGACGAACTTCGCGAACGTCGTCCGCGTCAGCTCCCGCACGGTGTCCATGTCGAGGTGGTCGTAGTGGTCGTGCGAGATCACCACGGCGCTCAGCGCGGGCAGGTCGGCCAGCCGGTGCGGCACCGGGTGCAGCCGCTTCGGCCCCATCCGCGACGACGGCGAGCACCGGTCGGACCACACCGGGTCGACCAGCACCGCGGCGCCGTCGACCTCGACCAGTGCCGACGCGTGGCCGTACCAGGTGATGTGCAGGCCCTCCGACACCGGCGCGGCGGGTCCGACCAGCGGCACCTCCGCGGACGGCGCGCGCCCGGTGCCGCCCGAGACGAACTCGGCGAGGGAGAACGCCTGCCGGTCCGGCACCGTGCGGACCCGGCGGTCGTTGTGGAACACGCCTTCGCGGTAGCGCGGCGACCGCGCCATCCTCCGCGGATCCGGGGTGCCGCCGAGCTGCGCGGGCACGTCCCGCAACGCCCACGCCACCCCCGCCAGGCCGAGCACAGCGGCCAACGCCTTCTTCATGATCGAAACCCTTCCCTGACCCGTGCTCGTGCAACGCGGGAAATCGTCGCCGAGTTCCGGGCGGCGCGCCGGTCGCACGCGAGCGGCCCGGCCGTCACGGGGACGACCGGGCCGCCGCAAGCGCGGAACCGCTACTCCAGGACGATCAGCAGGTCGCCGCCCTCGACCTGCTGGGCGCCGCGCAGCGCGAGGCGCTGCACCCTGCCCGCCTTCGGGGCGGTGATCGAGGCCTCCATCTTCATGGCCTCGATCGTCGCGACGGTCTGCCCCGCCTCGACGGTGTCGCCCTCGGCCACCGCCGCCGTCACCACGCCGGCGAACGGTGCCGCCACGTGGTTGGGGTTGGCGCGGTCGGCCTTCTCCGCGGCCGGGATGTCCGCGGCCACGGACCGGTCGCGGACCTGGATCGGGCGTAGCTGACCGTTCAGGGTCGCCATGACCGTGCGCACACCCCGCGCGTCGGCCTCGGAGATCGCCTCCAGGCCGATCAGCAGGCGCACGCCCGGCTCCAGGTCGACGGAGTACTCCTCACCGGGGCGCAGGCCGTAGAAGAAGTCCTTGGAGCGCAGCACCGACGTGTCGCCGTAGGCCTCGCGGTGGGCGAGGAACTCCTTCGTGGGCCCCGGGAACAGCAGCCTGTTCAGCGTCGCCCGCCGGTCGTCGGCGAGCCCGGCCTCGTCCTGCGGCGAGAGCTCCTCGACCGGCTTCGGCGCGGGCCTGCCCTCCAGCGCCTTGCTGCGGAACGGCTCCGGCCAGCCGCCGGGCGGGTCGCCCAGCTCGCCGTGCAGGAAGCCGATCACCGACGCCGGGATGTCGTACTTGCCGGGGTCCGCCTCGAAGTCCTCCGGCGCGACGCCCGCGCCCACGAGGTGCAGCGCGAGGTCGCCGACGACCTTGGACGACGGCGTCACCTTCACCAGGTGGCCGAGCATGCGGTCGGCGGCCGCGTACATCGACTCGATCTCCTCGAACTTCTCGCCGAGACCGAGGGCGACCGCCTGGGTGCGCAGGTTCGAGAGCTGACCACCGGGGATCTCGTGGTGGTACACGCGACCGGTCGGGCCGGGGATGCCGGACTCGAACGGCGCGTAGATCTTGCGCACGGACTCCCAGTACGGCTCGAGGTCGCACACGTTCTGCAGGGTGAGCCCGGTGGCGTGCTCGGTGTGGTCGGTGAGCGCCACGATCGACGACAGCGGCGGCTGCGACGTCGTGCCGGCCATCGACGCGGCCGCGCCGTCGACCGCGTCCACGCCCGCCTGGACCGCCGCGAGGTAGGTGGCGAGCTGGCCACCCGCGGTGTCGTGGGTGTGGAGGTGGACCGGGAGGTCGAACTCCTTGCGCAGCGCGGAGATCAGGCGCGCCGCGGCCGGTGCCCTCAGCAGGCCCGCCATGTCCTTCACGGCCAGCACGTGCGCGCCGGCGCCGACGATCTGCTCGGCGAGCTTGAGGTAGTAGTCCAGCGTGTACAGCCGTTCGCCGGGGTCGGACAGGTCGCTGGTGTAGCAGAGCGCGACCTCCGCGACGGCTGTGCCGGTCTCGCGCACGGCCTCGATCGCCGGGCGCATCTGCTCGACGTCGTTCAGGGCGTCGAAGATCCGGAAGATGTCGATGCCGGTGTTCGTCGCCTCCTGCACGAACGCCTTGGTGACCGCCTCCGGGTACGGCGTGTAGCCGACCGTGTTGCGGCCGCGCAGCAGCATCTGCAGCGTGATGTTCGGCACGGCCTCGCGCAGCGCCGCGAGCCGCTCCCACGGGTCCTCGGCGAGGAACCGCAGCGCCACGTCGTACGTCGCGCCGCCCCAGCACTCCAGCGACAGCAGCTCGGGCGTCATGCGCGCGACGTGCGGCGCGACGGCGAGCAGGTCCTTGGTGCGCACCCTGGTGGCCAGCAGCGACTGGTGGGCGTCGCGGAACGTCGTGTCCGTGACGCCGACGGCCTTGCTCTCCCGCATCCACCGCGCGAAGCCCTCGGGGCCGAGCTCGGTGAGCTTCTGCTTGGAGCCCGCGGGCGGTTCGGTGCCGAGGTCGACGACCGGCAGCTTCTCGCGCGGGTCGACCGCCGTCGGACGCGTCCCGTTCGGGTGGTTGACCGTGACGTCCGCGAGGTAGGTCAGCAGGCGCGTACCGCGGTCGGCCGAGTGGCGTGCCGTCAGCAGGTGCGGGCGCTTCTCGATGAACGACGTGGTGACGCGGCCCTCGTAGAAGTCCGCCTCGTCCAGCACGGCCTGGATGAACGGGATGTTCGTGGACACACCGCGGATGCGGAACTCCGCGATCGCACGGCGCGCACGGGCGACGGCGAGGCCGAAGTTGCGGCCGCGGCACGTGAGCTTCACGAGCATCGAGTCGAAGTGCGGGCTGATGGCCATGCCCGCGCCGGCCGTGCCGCCGTCGAGGCGGATGCCGGAGCCACCGGGCGAGCGGTAGGCGCTGATCGTGCCGGTGTCGGGGCGGAACCCGTTGGCGGGGTCCTCGGTGGTGATGCGGCACTGCAGCGCCGCCCCGCGGAGCTGGACGGTGTCCTGGGACAGGCCGAGGTCCTCCAGCGTCTCCCCGGACGCGATGCGCATCTGCGACTGCACGAGGTCGACGTCGGTCACCTCCTCGGTGACCGTGTGCTCGACCTGGATGCGCGGGTTCATCTCGATGAAGACGTAGTGGCCCTGCGGGTCGAGCAGGAACTCGACGGTGCCCGCGTTGCGGTAGCCGATGTGCCGGGCGAACTTCACCGCGTCGTTGCAGATGCGGTCGCGCAGCTCGGGCGCGAGGTTCGGCGCGGGCGCGATCTCGATGACCTTCTGGTGGCGCCGCTGCACGGAGCAGTCGCGCTCGAAGAGGTGGATCACGTTGCCCTGGCCGTCGGCGAGGATCTGCACCTCGATGTGGCGCGGTTCGACCACGGCCTGCTCGAGGAACACCGTCGGGTCGCCGAACGCCGACTCCGCCTCGCGCGAGGCCGCCTCCAGCGCCTCGCGCAACGCGGCCGGGTCGTCGACCTTGCGCATGCCGCGGCCACCGCCGCCGGCGACGGCCTTCACGAAGACCGGGAAGCGCATCGTCTTCGCGGCCTCGAGCAGCTCCTCGACGTCCGAGGACGGCGCGCTGGACTCCAGCACCGGCAGCCCCGCCTCGCGGGCGGCGGCGATGGCGCGCGCCTTGTTGCCCGTGAGCTCCAGCACCTCGGCCACGGGACCGATGAAGGTCAGCCCCGCCTCGCGGCAGGCCATCGCCAGTTCCGGGTTCTCGGAGAGGAAGCCGTAACCGGGGTAGATCGCGTCGGCGCCGGCCTTGCGGGCGGCCTTGATGATCTCCTCGACGGAGAGGTAGGCCCGGACGGGGTGACCGGGCTCACCGATCTCGTAGGACTCGTCCGCCTTCAGCCGGTGCAGCGAGTTCCGGTCCTCGTGGGGGAAGACGGCGACCGTTCCCGCGCCCAGTTCGTAAGCGGCACGGAACGCGCGAATCGCGATCTCGCCGCGGTTGGCGACAAGAACCTTGCGGAACATCCGTAGCCCTCCCGGTGTTGCTCGGCGGTCAGTTCCGGCACGTTACCGCGCGACTCTTGCCTGGTGGGAGAACTGTCTCACGTGATGGGTGTCATCCTGATCGTTCTTGCTCACGCCGATTCTCGCGTGGTGTGAGCCGAGCGGCCACCCGCCACCCGGTCAGACTCCGACCGGTAGTGGGTTTAACCAGATCGAGTGACGATCTTGGGAGTGATCTCGGTAGGGTGAGCCATATGGCCGGGGCTGATGGAGCCGGGCAGCCTACTGCCCGCACACCGCATTTCGACGTTGTCCTCCGTGGATACAACCAACGCCAGGTGAACGAGCGCGTCACCCGCCTGGAGTTCGACCTCAAGAACTCGAACCGCGCCCGTGACGCGGCCGCCGCGCAGGTGGCGGAGCTCACGAAGATGTTGAACTCCATGCGCGCCGATCTCGACAAGACCAAGATGCAGCTGTCGAACCTGGCGAACAGCCCCGTGAGCGCGTCGAACGTCACCGAGCGCGTGCGCGTCATGATGAGCCTGGCCGAGGAAGAGATCGCGGACATCCGCAAGGACGCCCTCGACAAGGCCGCCGCGACCCGCGGCGAGGCCGAGAAGTGGGCCGCGGAGCAGCGCGAGGCCCACCAGCGCCTGCTCGCCGAGACCGAGGCCCGCCGCAAGCAGCTCGAACTCACCTACCAGCAGCGCAACGCCGAGCTGGACCAGAAGTTCGCCGCCCGCCGCGCCGAGCTGGAGGCCGAGCACAAGGCGTTGCAGGCGAAGCTCGTCGCCGACCACGAGGCCCTGGTCGCCGAGCTCCGCGCGGACCACGAGCGCGTCACCGCCGAGTTCGAGCAGAAGTCGGCCGAGCTGGACGCCCGCCGCACCGAGCTCGACGCCAAGTACAAGGCGTACCACGACGAGCTGGACAAGGAGTACGACGGCCTCAAGTCGACGCTGACCGCCGAGCACGAGAAGGTGCTGGCCGACGCGCGGGCCGAGGCCGAGCGCATCACCACCGACGCCGAGACCAAGCGGGCCGAGGCGCTGAGCAAGCTCGACACCGAGCTCGAGGCGAAGCGCGCGGAGACCGAGAAGACCCTCGCCGACCTCGAAGCCGAGTCGCTGGCCAAGGCGGAGCAGACCACCTCCGACGCGTCCGCGCAGGCCACCGCGCTGGTCAGCGCCGCGGAGGAGAAGGCGGCGACGGCCCTGCGCGAAGCCCTGGACAAGGCGGAGGCCACCGTCGAGGAGGCCAAGCACAAGGCGAGCGCGACCGTGCACGCGGCCGAGGAGAAGGCCACCTCACTGGTCCGCGACGCCGAGACGCGCACCTCCAAGCTCGTGCGCGAGGCCGAGGAGAAGTCGGCGGCCGCCGTGGCGGAGGCGGACCAGCGGGCAGCCGCGGCGGCGGAGAAGGAAGCTTCGCTGCGGTCGGCGCACGACAACCTCGCCACGCAGTTCCACGCCGTGCAGGCTGCCGTGGAGGCGGCCATGTCGGTGTTGAAGCCGTTGGAGGACGGCTCCGGGGACGAGGGTTCCGGTGGGGAACGCTCCGGCGGGGATCGCTCCGGTGGGGACGTCGCCGGTCAGGACCGCTCCGGCGGGGACCGCTCGGGCGGGGATCGCTCCGGCGGGAACGGCGCCGGTCAGGACCGCTCCGGTCAGGACCGCCCCGGCGGGGATCGCTCCGGCGGGGATCGCTCCGGTGGGAACGGCGCCGGTCAGGACCGCTCCGGCGACAGGTCCGGCAAGGACCGCGGTACCGGTGACGCCGCCGCGGCCCGCGATCCGCGCGAGGCCAAGACCGAGCAGTTGCCGAAGCCGCAGCGGAAGAACTGAGCTCAGACGGACGACGGCGGCCGCCACGCGATCTGCGTGGCGGCCGCCGTTTCGCGTGGCTCGACGCGCTCGTGGCTGTGAGCCGGGCGCCGTCCGGCCCTGGCAACCGGTGGCCGCGGGAACGCCGACGCCTCGACGCGTCCCGGCACGCCCCGCCCGCTAGGCCTTCTCCAGGAACTCCGCCCGCTCCTCCGTCAGCAGCGTGGCCACCATCCCCGCCAGCCCGGGGTGCTGCTCCAGGTCGGGGTCCGCGTCCACCACGGTCTGAGCCGCCGCCCGCGCGTCGGCGATGATGTCCTCGTCGCGCAGCAGGGAGAGCATCTTGAGCGCCGAGCGGCGGCCCGACTGCGCGGCGCCGAGGATGTCGCCCTCGCGGCGCAGCTCGAGGTCGAGCTGGGCCAGTTCGAAGCCGTCCAGGGTGGACTCGACGGCGCGCAGGCGCTCCATCGTGGCCGTCATCTCCGGCATCTCCGTCACCAGCAGGCACAGGCCGGGGGCGCTGCCCCGGCCCACCCGGCCGCGGAGCTGGTGGAGCTGCGAGACGCCGAAGCGGTCGGCGTCCATGATGGCCATGACGGTGGCGTTCGGGACGTTGACGCCGACCTCGATGACGGTGGTGGCGACCAGCACCTGGACCTCGTTGGCGGCGAAGGCGCGCATCACGGCGTCCTTCTCGTCGGGGGGCATGCGGCCGTGCAGGATCTCCACGCGCAGGCCGCGCAACGGGCCCTGCGCCAGCATGGTCGCCACGTCGATCACGGACAGGGCCGGGCGCTTCTCGTCGTCGCCGGACTTCGCCGGTTCCTCGTCGCCGATGCGCGGGCACACGAAGTACGCCTGGTGGCCGGCGGCGACCTCTTCCCGCACGCGGGCGAACGCGCGGTCGAGCCACGCGGGCTTCTCGCGGACGGGCACCACCGAGGTCTTGATCGGTGAGCGGCCGCCGGGCAGCTCGCGCAGGGCCGACACCTCCAGGTCGCCGTAGACAGTCATGGCCACCGTGCGCGGGATCGGGGTCGCCGTCATCACCAGCACGTGCGGGTTCTCCTTCTCCCCCCGTGCGCTCAGCGCCGCGCGTTGCTCCACGCCGAAGCGGTGTTGCTCGTCGACGACGACGAGGCCGAGCGAGTGGAACTCCACCTTCTCCTGGATGATCGCGTGCGTGCCGACGACGATGCCCGCCTCGCCGGTCACGATGTCGAGCAGCGCCTGGCGGCGCTGGGCCGTGTTCATCGAGCCCGTCAGCAGCGTCACGCGGGTCGCGTCCTCCGCACCGCCGAGCTGACCCGCCTGGGCGAGGTCGCCGAGCATCTCCCGCAGCGAACGGGCGTGCTGGGCCGCGAGGACCTCGGTGGGCGCGAGCATCGCCGCCTGCCGGCCGGAGTCGACGGCCTGCAACATCGCCCGCAACGCGACCATGGTCTTGCCCGAGCCCACCTCCCCCTGCAGCAGCCGGTTCATCGGCACGACCGACTCCAGGTCCGCGGCGATCTGCTCGCCGACCTCCACCTGCCCCTTGGTCAGCGTGAACGGCAGCCGCGCGTCGAACGCGTCCAGGATGCCGCCGGACCGGCGGGCGCAGGACGGCGCGGGACGGGCCGTGGAAGCCTTGCGGCGCTGGGCCAGGGTGAGCTGGACGGCCAGCGCCTCGTCCCACTTCAGCCGCTGCTGCGCCACCGAGATCTGCGCCCAGCTCTCCGGCCGGTGGATCGACCGCAGCGCCTCCTCCAGGCCGATCAGGCCGTGCTCCTCGCGGAACGCGGCGGGCAGCGGGTCCTCCGGCACACCGTCCCAGATCTCCAGCAGCTGCTTCACGCAGTTGGCGATGTTCCACGTGTTGATGTGCTGCGACGCCGGGTAGACCGGCAGGAAGGCCTGCAGGAACGACGAGCCGTCCTGCTCGGGGGTGAGGACCTCGAACGCCGGGTGCACCAGTTGCAGGTTCTGCCGGTAGCGGCCGACCTTGCCGGCGAACAGCGCGCGCGTGCCCGGCAGGAGCTCCTGCTCCGCCACGAACGCCACCTTGCCGAAGAACACGAGGTGCAGCTCGGAGGTGCCGTCCGTGATCACGGCCTCGGTCATCTGGCCGCGGCGCGCCTTCATCTGGCGCTTGACGCACTTGCGCACCTCGGCCTGCACCGTCACGTGCTCGTCGATCTCGAGCGAGCGGATGTCGGTGAGCTTTCCGCGCTCGTCGTAGCGGCGCGGGTAGTGGCGCAGCAGGTCACCGACCGTCGTGAGGCCGAGGCCGGTCTCCAGCGCGTCGGCGGTCTTCTTGCCGAGCAGCGGCTGCAGCTTGTCGTCGAAGGAGATCATCGCGCCCCATTGAACTACTCGACACCGACAAAGATGACGGCGTCCGGCTGACCACCCGGGTACGCCGTCACCTCCACCTCCGGATGGGTGACCCGCAGGTGGTCCTCCAGCACGTCCGCCAGGCCGTCCGGGCACTCGGCGCCCAGGATCACGGTCACCAGCTCGCCGCCGCCCGCCAGCATCCGGTCGACCAGGCGGCAGGACAGGTCCATCACCGACTCCGGCGTCGCCGGACCGGCCTCGATCAGCACGACCTCGCCGTCGAGCATGCCCAGCAGGTCGCCGGGCTGGCAGCGGCCGACCCAGGTGATGGCCTCGTCGGCGGCGATGGCGAGCTCGCCGCGCCGGGTGGCGGCAGCGGCCTCGGCCATCGCCACGACGTCGTCACCGGCGCGGCGCGACGAGTCATGCACCGCCAACGCCGCAAGCGCCTGCACTGGTGAGAACGTCGGCACCACCACCACGTCCTGCCCTGCGGCTTGTGCGTAGGCCACGGCTTCGTCCAAGACCTCGCGGATGCTCGGATCGCCGGGCAGCACCGCGACGTGACGCGCGCGCGTCGACACGATGGCCGACAACAGATCCGTTGAGGTGGCCGAAGAAGAGGCCAGGTCGAACACCGTGGCGCCTTCCGCGCGGAACAGGTCCACGGCCCCGCTCACCACCACGACGATCGCCCGGTCGCGCACGAAACGGGACGCCTGTGCGGTGATCTGGTCGGCGAACCGCGCCACCGTGATGCGGTGCGGACGCCCGACGCGCACACCCGCCTCGATGACCGCGCCGATGTCGTTGCAGTGCACGTGCACGGTCCACAACGAAGCGCCGTCGCCCACGACCGACACGCAGTCGCCGAACATGGCCAGCGTGGAGCGGAGCCCGGTCATGAGGTCTTCGGAGGTCTCGTCGACCAGGTACATGACCTCGTACTCGAACTCCGGCGACCCGCTCTCGCGCTCGGTCGTCAGCGACTCGGGCGTGCGCGGCGGCAACGGCGTGTCCGCCGGTGTCTCCACGGCCTGACCGGTGATCACCGCGGCCAGTGTGTCCAACAACACAACCAGGCCGCGTCCGCCGGCGTCGACGACGCCCGCCTTGGCCAGCACGGCGAGCTGACGGGGCGTGTCGGCCAACGCGACCGCGCTCGCGCGCGACGCCGCCACCACCACCTCGTCGAGCTCATCGGACGGGCAGTCGCGAGCGGCCTCGGACGCGGCGTGCAGCACGGTCAGCACCGTGCCGGGGACCGGCTGGGACACGGCGGCGGTCGCGAGCTCGTCGGCCCGGTGCAGGGCTTTGCGCAGCGCGGACCCCGTGATGACGGACACCTCCTGCACGGCCTCGGCGAGGCCTCTGAGCACCTGCGACAGGATGACGCCGGAGTTGCCGCGGGCCCCGGCGAGCGCGCCGCGGGCCAGCGCGCCCAGCGCGTCGCCCACCGAGGACATGGGCGAGCGCAGCAGCGCGTCGAGCGCCGACTGCATGGTGTGCAGCAGGTTCGTGCCGGTGTCGCCGTCCGGGACGGGGAAGACGTTGATCTGGTCGATCGACTCCCGGTTGGCGTCCAGCGTCCGCACGCAGGCGTCCGCCCACCTGCGCACCGCGACCGCGTCCATGACCTGCATGGCGGCGAGAGTATCCACCCGGTTTGGTCGCAGGTGAGGCCACCGGCTACCCTGATCGGGTTGCCGTGCCCGGTTGAGGCTTGTGCACGCTTGCGCGCCCACCGGGACGCGAGACTCACCGCTTGAGGAACCTGAAGGAGTGGCTGACGTGGCTGCCGTGTGCGACGTCTGTGGCAAGGGGCCGGGCTTCGGCCATTCGGTTTCGCACTCCCAGCGGAAGACGAACCGCCGCTGGAACCCGAACATCCAGTCCGTGCGCGCGAAGGTCTCGGCCTCGCAGCGCCAGCGCATCAACGTGTGCACGTCCTGCCTGAAGGCCGGCAAGGTCGTGCGCGGCTGATCACCGCCACAGTTCGTTATCTCGGGAAGAGCCCGGCTCCGGCCGGGCTCTTCCCGCGTTTCAGGGCCCGGTGCACGAAGACCAGGCAGGCCGCTCCGCTGAGCAGCGCACCGGTGCCGCCCAGCGCGAACACCGCCCGCGGCCCCATGACGAGCAGCAACCCACCGGCCGCCGCGGTGCCGAGCAGGTTCGCCCCGGTCACCATCGAGCCGACGGCGGCGAACGCCCGCCCGCGCATCTCCTCGGGCGTGCGCATCCGGACGATGGCGTTCATCGAGACGTTGTCGACCCCGTTCGACACACCGCCGATGAACCAGCCGATCCCGGCGGTCAGGACGAACGGGAAGATCGCCGGGAGCAGCACCGCGATCCCCGTGGTGACGCCGGTGATCGCCAACGCGTGGGCGACCCGCGGGACGGTGGTCAGCCGCACGGCCAGCCTGCTGCCGACGATCATGCCGATCATCCAGCACGCCTGCATGGCACCCAGCAGGAACTCGTCGCCGTGCAGCACGAACCGCACGAACGCGGGATCAGCCACGTTGATCACCACGACCGCGCCGACGAAGAACGCCAGCCCGGTGGTGGTCGCGAGCAGCACGGGATCCCCGCGCACGTGTCGAATGCCGGCGAGCGCGCTCGGCCGTTCCGCGTGTTCGCCGGAAGGCCTGCGTTCCGACCGCACGAACGCCATCAACGCCGCGTACGCGAGGAACGTGCAGCCGTCGATGAGCAACGCGGTGGGATGACCGAAGATCCCGGCGAGCAACGCACCACCCGTGACGCCGGAGATGTTGCCGACACTGCGCGCGGTGGCCAGCCACGCATAACCACGCGTCGCTTCTTCCTCGCCCACGATGTGCGGCATGAGAGCGGACGTCGAGGGGTGCGCGACCGCACGGCCGCAACCGGAGACGAGCACCAGCGCCACCACCAAGGCGGGCTGGCCCATGAGCGGGGCGATGGCCGTGATCGCGACGCCCTGCAACAACAGCGCGATGATCAGCAGACGCCGGTTGGGCAGCCGGTCGACGAGAGCGCCCGCCAGCGGTGCGCCGAGCACCAACGGCAGGAGCTCCGCGATGAGGATCGCCGCGACCAGGAGCGGGCTGATCGGCGTGGCCCAGAAGAGCAGGACGAGCAGCGACAACGAGTTGCCGAACTCGGAGACGGCCGCTCCCGCGGCCGTCAACCTCAGATCGCGTTCAGCCCGCGGAACTACGGCAGCTTCCAGTCGATCGGCTCGGCGCCCTGCTTCTCCAGCAGCTCGTTGGCGCGGCTGAACGGCTTCGAGCCGAAGAACCCGGAGTGCGCGGACAACGGCGACGGGTGCGCGGACTCGATGGCGGGCAACGGTTCCAGCAGCGGGCGCAGGTTGCGCGCGTTGCGGCCCCACAGGATCGAGACCAGGGGTGCGTCCCTGGCCGCCAGCGCCTTGATGGCCTGCTCGGTCACCGCCTCCCAGCCCTTGCCCTGGTGGGAGTTGGCCTTGCCGGGCTGCACGGTCAGCGCCCTGTTGAGCAGCAGCACACCGCGCTCGGACCACGGCGTCAGGTCGCCGTTGGACGGCAGCGGGTAACCCAGGTCCTCCGAGTACTCCTTGTAGATGTTGACCAGCGACTTCGGGATCGGCCGGACGTCGGGGGCCACCGAGAACGACAGGCCGACCGCGTGGCCGGGCGTCGGGTACGGGTCCTGCCCGACGATGAGCACCTTCACCTGGTGGAACGGCTGCTTGAACGCGCGCAGCACGTTCTCGCCCGCGGGCAGGTAGGTGCGGCCGGCGGCGACCTCCGCGCGCAGGAACTCACCCATGGCGGCGATCTGGTCGGCTACCGGGGCGAGAGCTTCAGCCCAGCCGGCTTCGACAACTTCGTTGAGAGGACGAGCCACGGCTGTGAACCCTATCTCACTCAATCGAGCCGACGGAGCTTCTCCCGGTACAACGCGATGTTCTGGACGTACTTCTCGACGATGAACGCCCAAGCCTGTTCTGGCACAACGTGTCCGGCCCGTTCGCGGGCGGGCACCCCGAGCACCATCGTGCGTTCGCGGACGTGGCCGTCGAACGAGACCACCGCACCGGCGCCGACGATCGCGCCCTTCTCCACGATCGACCCGTTGAGCACCACCGAACCCGACGCGATGAGGCAGTCGTCGGCAACCGTCGCGCCCTCGATGTGCACGTTGTGCCCGATGACGCAGGACGAACCGATGTGCACGGGGTGGACCTCGGTGCAGTGGATCACCGTGCCGTCCTGGACGGACGTGCGCTCACCGACGACGATGCGCCCGTAGTCGCCGCGCAGCACGGCTTGCGGCCACACCGACGAGTAGGCGCCGATGCGCACGTCACCGATCACCGTCGCATCCGGGTGCACGTACGCGTCCGGGTGGATCTCCGGCGTGTAGTCCCCCAACGCATAGATGGCCATGCGCCCGAACCTACAACGACTTGCCGTAGCAACGGCTGTCCGGGTGGTCGCGGTACACGCCGAAGTTCGCGATCCGCTCGTAGCCGCTGGTCGTGTAGAGGCTGACCGCCTCCGGCTGGCGGATCCCGGTTTCCAGCACCATCCGCTCGATGCCCGCCGCGCGCGCGGTCGCCTCCAGGTCGGCGAGCACGAGCCGCGAGAAGCCCTTGCCGCGCGCGGAGTCGACCACGTACATCCGCTTGATCTCGGCGGCGCCCGCGACCTCGTCGCTCACCCGCCAGCCACCGCACGCGACCGGCAGGCCGTCGAGGTAGCCGATCACGAAGTACCCGAGCGGCGCGGCGAACTGCGCCGGGTCGACCGGCGTGATGTCGGCCTCGCCGTAGCGCTCGACGTAGACCTGCTGGAGGTCCGCGATCATCTTGGCGGCGTCTGGATGATCATACGCTCTGATGCATAGTTCCACATCGAGGAATTCTACGCGCGCCAGTGCTCCCAGCCAGGAGGTTTTTCGTAGACCCTGCCGTCCACGGTCACCCCTTCACCCGACCGGACCGTGCCGATGGTCGTCCAGCCGGGTGGAACGGACTTCGGACCGGGGAACGTCGCGGCGAGAGCGTGGTCCTCGCCACCGGTCAGCGCCCAGTGCCGCGCGTCACCACCGAGCGCCGACGCGACGTCGAGCAGCCGCGAGTGCAACGGCAGCAGCTCGGTGCGGATGTCGATCGCCACACCGCTCATGTCGGCGATGTGCCCGAGGTCCTGCAGCAGCCCGTCCGAGACGTCGATCATCGACGTGGCGCCCGCCTCGGCGGCCTTGGGCCCCTGCTCGTACGGCGGCTCCGGCGTGCGCTGCGCGTTCACGATGCCCACCGGGGAGCGGAACCCGCGGCCGAGGACGGCCAGTCCCGCGGCCGCCCAGCCGAGCCGGCCGGTGACCGCCACGACGTCGCCGACGAGCGCCCCGGACCTCGTGACCGGCTCGAGGCCGTTCATGTCGCCCATCGCCGTGATCGAGATCACCAGCGTGCCCGAGCTGACCATGTCGCCGCCGACGATGCCCGCGCCGGCCGTCGCCGCCTCCTGCCACAGCCCCGACATGATCCCCTCGACGACCGCCGCGGGGGTGTCGGGAGGACAGGCGAAACCGACGAGCAGAGCGGACGGCAGGGCCCCCATCGCGACCACGTCGGCGAGGTTCACCGCGGCCGCTTTTCGGCCCACCTGCTCGGGTGTGGACCAGTCGAGTCTGAAGTGGACACCCTCGACCAGCAGGTCCTTGGAGGCGACGACGCGCCCGTCGGGGACGGAGACGACGGCGGCGTCGTCACCGGGACCGAGCACGGTCGTCTCCGGTTGCGCCCGACCGGCCGTCACCCGGTGGATGAGGTGGAACTCACCCACTTCGGCGACCGTCTCCGCGTCGCGCGGCGGCTCCGGACGCAAAGTTGCCTCCCAATCTGAGCATTCGGAACCCCAACTGGGGTACGTTGCGTGACACGTTCCTACCCCGACCCAACCTGTCGCGACGAAGGGGCACGCCGTGGTGCATGCATACATCCTCATCCAGACCGAGGTCGGCAAGGCCGCTGCAGTCGCCTCCGAGATCTCCGGCATCGCCGGGGTGGCCACCGCCGAGGACGTCACCGGTCCGTACGACGTCATCGTCCGCGCCGAAGCCGACACCGTCGACCAGCTCGGCCAGCTCGTGGTCGCGCGGATCCAGAACGTCGAGGGCATCACCCGTACCCTGACCTGCCCGGTGGTGCATCTCTAGCTCGTGTTGTCATAACTGGGTGACTCAGCAGGAAACCACGTCGGCGCTGTCCCGGCCGCTGCTCGCGGCGGTCGGGCTCGCCGTCGTGCTCGCCATTGGTGTCGCCGGGCTTGGTCTGTGGCTGGGCACCGGGGACCCGACGGAGGACGTCCCCGGTCGCACGGGGCCCCTCGCGCTGGTCTCGATCGACGCACCGGACGCGGGTTCTCCCCCTTGCACGAGCCTGGTGGAGAAGCTGCCGGTGGGGCTGCCGTCCGGGAAGGACATGCTGCCGCGCCGGGAGATCGCCTCGCCCGCGCCGCCCGCCACGGTCGCGTGGGGTGACGCCGGCCACGATCCGGTGGTCCTGCGGTGTGGTCTGCCCCGGCCGGCCGAACTCTCCGCCACCTCGCAGCTCCGGGTGATCTCCGACGTGCAGTGGTTGCAGCTCCCCGGCTCCGGCAGCTCGACGTGGGTGATCGTGGACCGCGGTGCGTACGTGGCGCTGACGGTGCCCGACGACGCGGGCACCGGACCGTTGCAGGACATCTCGACGACGGTGCGCGACCTGCTGCCGAAGCAGCCGATCAGGACCTCGCCCTAGCGCAGACCGCTGCCGCGCGCGATCGCCGTCTCGATCAACGTGGTCAGCAGCGTGCCGTAGTCGATGCCGGTCGCCTCCCACGCCTTGGGGTACATGGAGATCGGCGTGAAACCGGGCATGGTGTTGAGCTCGTTGACGATGAGCTCGTTCTGCTCGGTGAGGAAGAAGTCCACCCTGGACAGACCCTGGCAGTCGAGCGCACGGAACGCCCTGACCGCCGTCTCGCGCAGCCGGTCGGTGACGTCGTCGTCGAGCTTCGCCGGGATGTCGGCCTCGTAGGAGTCGTCGACGTACTTGGCGTTGAAGTCGTACCACTCGGCGCCCCCGCCGACCGGGCGCAGCTCGGCGGGCAGCGAGGCCTCGACGCGGCCGTCCGGGAACTCCAGCACCGCGAGCTCGATCTCGCGGACGTTCGGCACGGCGGCCTCGATGATGACCTTGGGGTCGTGCCGGCGCGCCTCGAAGATCGCGTCGTCGAGGTCGGCCCAGTCGCTCACCTTGGTGATGCCGACGGACGACCCGGCGCGCGACGGCTTCACGAACACCGGCAGGCCGAGGTGCTCGCGCTCGTCGAGGGTGAGCGTGGCGGCGGTGCGGTCGAGGGCGACGAACCGGCCGACGTCGAGGCCCTCGGCCTGGAGGAGCTTCTTGGCGAAGATCTTGTCCATCGCGGCGGCGCTCGCGAACACCCCGGGGCCGACGTACGGCAGGCCGCCGAGCTCGAGCAGGCCCTGGATGGTGCCGTCCTCGCCCCACGCGCCGTGCAGCAGCGGGAAGACGACGTCGACGTCCCGCAGGGCCTGGCCGGGCTCGACCGGGGTGAGGTCGGACCTGTCCCGCAGCGTCGGGAGGTTGCCGGCGCCCGCCTCCAGCGCGTTCGGGTCCGTGCCGAGCGCCCACTGCCCCTGCGGCGTGATGCCGACGGGCACCACCTCGAAGCGCTCCGCGTCGAGGTGGGGCAGGACGCTCTTGGCGGACTGGCAGGAGACCTCGTGCTCGGAGCTGCGGCCGCCGAACACCACGGCCACCCTCGTCTTGCGCTGCGTCATGCGGGCGACCCTACCCGTTTGGGCGATTGTGGACGCTGAGCAGCTCGGTCAGCACGGGCAAGGCGCTGACCAGCTGTTCCCGTGAGCACGCGCTGTAGCCGATCGCGAGCCCGTGGAACTTCGCCCGGTTGACGTGGTGGCGGCCCAGGCCGTCGACGCGCAGGCCCCGTTCGAGGGCCTGCCGGATGACCTCGCGCTCCTGGTCGGCACCCGGCAGCAGCACCACGACGTGCGCGCCCGCGTCGTCGCCGAGCATCTTGATGCCCGCCGCCGCGAACGTCGCCACGATCAACGCCCGGCGCTCGGACAGCTCCCGCCGCAGCTTGCGCAGGTGCCGGCCGAGGTCGCCGGTGCGGGCCAGCTCCACGACGACCCGCTGCCCCGCCGCCGCCGGGCTGGTGCCGGTCAGGTCGCGGTGCTCCAGCACGGCCGTGGCGATGTGCTCGGGCGCGACCATCCAGCCGGCGCCGAGCGTCGGGGTGAGGATCTTGCTGGTGGTGCCGAGGTGGACCACGACGTCCGGCGCGAGCGCGGCCAGCGACGGCAGTGGCGCCACGTCGTACCTCAGCTCGCCGTCGTAGTCGTCCTCGATGACGAGCCAGCCGTCCTTCCGGGCGCGTTCGACCAGCGCGACCCTGCGCGCGGCGGACATGCGGCCGCCCAGCGGGTACTGGTGGGCGGGCGAGCAGTAGACGGCCTTCACCCCGGCGGGCACCGCCTCGGGCAGGAGGCCCTCGGCGTCGACGGCGGCCTGGACGACCTTCAGCCCGGCGGCGCGGAACACCCCCACCGCCCGCTGGTAGCCGGGCTCCTCCACGGCCACGGCGTCACCGCGTTCGAGCACCGCCACCGCGATCTCGGTCAGCACCGCCGTGGTGCCGCCGGTGGCCAGCACCGGGTCGGCGTTGACCACGAGGCCGCGGTGGCGCAGCAGGTGCTCGGCGATGGCCTCGCGGTAGTCGGGCAGCCCCGCGCGTTCGGGGCGGGACAGCGGCGGTGCGTCGGCGGCGGCCCGCCACGCCCGGCGCCAGGCGGCCCGGTCGAGACCGCCCGCCCAGGGCGCGCCGGTGCCGAGGTCGACGAAGCCGGTGATGGCGGGCACGACGGGCTTGCGCGAACGCTTGCGCAGCGGGCCGGGCGGTGTCGTGGTGACGTAGGTGCCGGAGCCGTGCCTGCCCGCGATCCAGCCCTCGGCGTGCAGCTGTTCGTAGGCGGCGGCGGTGACCGTGCGGGACACCTGGAGGCTCTCGGCCAGCGCGCGGGTGGACGGCAGCCGGTCGCCCGCGCGCAGCCTGCCCTCGGAGGCGGCGGAGCGCAGGGCGTCGGCGAGCTGGACGGCCAGCGGTTCCGGTGACGCTCGGTCCAGGGCGACGGGCAGTGCGGTCTCAGCCAAAGTGGCCTTCTCGTATCGGTTGGAAATGGCGCTTCAATGATGCCACTTCCTTGGCCACAGTGGGCAGTATGACCACTGACGTGCAGCTCTCCCCCACGCCGCGCAGCACCGTCGTCCGCGGCAAGAAGCGAGCCGTCCAGGACCGCCAGGTGCTCTACGACATCCTCGACGCGGGCCTGGTGTGCCACCTCGCCGTGGAGGTCGACGGGGCGCCGTTCCTCGTGCCCACCGCGTACGGGCGCGACGGCAACCGCATCTTCCTGCACGGTTCCACGGGGTCACGCTCCATCAGGAGCATGCTCGAGGGCAAGCAGGTTTGCGTCGCGGTCACGCTCGTCGACGGCGTCGTCTACTCGCGGTCGGTCTTCCACCACTCGATGAACTACCGGTCGGCCATCGTCCACGGCACCGCGAAGGCCGCCGACGACCCTGAGCACGCGCTGCGGACGATCGTCGAGCACGTCACGCCGGGGAGCTGGGACTACGCGCGCCGGCCGTCCCGCAAGGAGCTCGCCGCGACGGTCGCGCTGGAGATCGACCTCACCGAGGCCAGCGTGAAGGTGCGCGAGGGCGGTCCTGGTGAGGAGCCGGAGGACCTGGCGGCGAACCTGGTGTGGGCCGGGCACGTCCCGCTCGTGCAGTCGTGGGGCGCGCCCGTGGCGCACGAGACGGACAAGGCCGTCCCGCCGCACGTCAGCGAACGGGTCCGTTGACCGGGTCGTAGCGGTACGGGGTCATGGAGCGCGTGCCGTGGCGGTACACGTGGATAGACACGGCCGGATCCACCCCGTCGTTGCGCACCTGGTGCACGTAACCGGGGCCCCACACGCGCGACTGACCGGCGTGAAGCGAGTGCACGACCTGGATGCGGGTCGTGACCACCTCCGTCAGCGAACCGCTGACGACGGTGAACGCGCCCGTGGTCGAGGAGTGGTCGTGCAGCGACGCCGTCTGACCGGGGAGCCAGCTCATCAGCCAGACCTCCTGGTCGTCGGAGCGGTCGACCAACGCCGAGAAGCGCTCCTCCGGGTCGTACCGGAGCTGGTGCTTCCAGCGGTCCCGGTCGGCCGCCCACGACAAAGCCACCCGAACGGGGTGCAGCAGCGCGGAGGTCTCAGGCAGAACGACGGTGTTCTCGGGAACGGCGAACATCGCGGAAAACAGTCCTAACCGTGGCGAATGCGCGAAAAGAGGACGCGGGACTATCGCCAGGTACAACACAGTGCGGTGGAGGACATGCGGCAGAGGGTCCCGAAAACGGGACCCTCCGTCAATTCAGTCCCAAAGCGTGGGACACGTCCGCGACGAGGTCGTGGGTGTCCTCGCAGCCGGCGGACAGGCGCACCAGGCCCTCCGGCACCGGATCGCCCCACTGGGCGCGCCGGTCGGCCGTCGAGTGCAGGCCGCCGAACGACGTCGCCGCCGACACGAGCTCCGAGCGCGACAGGAAGTCGCCGACCGCCGCCGCGTCCGGCAGCTCGAACGTCAGCACGCCGTTGAACCGCCGCATCTGCCGGGCCGCGAGCAGGTAGGCGGGGTCGTCAGGGGCGCCGGGCCAGCGCAGACCGGCGACCCGGCCCTTGAGCAGCCGGTGCAGCGCCTCGGCGTTCTTCGCCTGCCGCTCCAGCCGCAGGTCGAGCGTCCCGAGACCGCGCAGCACCAGCCAGGTCTCGAACGGGCCGGGAATCGCGCCGTTCACCGTGCGGGCCTCGCGGAGCCGGTCGGCCAGCTCCGCGGAGGCGGCGGTGACGTGTCCGAAGAGGACGTCGCTGTGCCCGGCGACGGCCTTGGTGTCCGACGCCACGACGAGGTCCGCGCCCAGCTCCAGCGGCCGCTGGCCCAGCGGCGTCGCGGTCGTGTTGTCCACGGCCAGCAGCGCGCCCGCCGCGTGCGCCGCCTCGGCCAGCGACGCGATGTCGCACACGTCGAGTCCCGGGTTCGACGGCGTCTCCAGCAGCACCAGCCGCACGCCCTCGAAGGACGGGTACGGCCCCGCGGTCGGCGCCTCGACCACCTCGACGTCCATCCCGGACACGAACTTGCGGCTCAGGAAGTAGCCGTCCGACGGAAGGACCAGGGTGTCCCCGGCGGACAGCACGGTCCGCAGCAGCGTCGAGATCGCCGCCATCCCGGACGGGAAGACGACGCACTCCCCGCCCTCCAGCGATCCCAGCGCGGTCTCCAGGGCCCGCCACGTCGGGTTGCCCGCGCGACCGTAGTAGTCCTGACCGCCCAGGTGGTACGCCGACGCGAACACCGGCTGCGCGCCGAACGGGTCGCCCGGGGCGCCCGAGACCGAGTGCACGACCCGCGTGCCGTCACCGAGCTCGTTCACTGGCGTTCGTGCTTCCGGTCGCGGCCCAGCAGGGCGGCACCGAGGGCGCGCACGCTGAGCCCGTCGTGGCACACCTGGTGCACGCCTTCGGTGATCGGCATGTCCACCCCGTGCGCCGCGGCCAGCTCGCGGATCGACGAGCACGACTTCACGCCCTCGGCGACCTGCCCGTGCGCGGCTTCCTGCGCCTGCGCGAGGGTCTCGCCCCTGCCGAGCCGTTCGCCGAAGGACCGGTTGCGCGACAACGGCGACGCGCACGTCGCCACCAGGTCGCCGAGGCCCGCCAGGCCCGCGAACGTCAGCGGGTCCGCGCCCAGCGCCGCGCCGAGCCGCGCGGTCTCGGCCAGGCCGCGGGTGATGATCGACGCCATCGTGTTGTCGCCGTAGCCCATGCCCGCCGCCATGCCGCACGCCAGCGCGATGACGTTCTTGCACGCCCCGCCCAGCTCGCAGCCGACGACGTCGGTGTTGGTGTACGGGCGGAAGTAGCTGTTGGAGCACGCGTGCTGCAGGTCGACCGCGCGGTCGTGGTCCGTGCACGCGATGACGGTCGCGGTCGGCTGCCCGACGGCGATCTCCTTGGCCAGGTTCGGCCCGGACACCACGGCGACCTGCGACTCGTCGACGCCGGCGACCTCGCGGATCACCTCGCTCATCCGCTTCAGCGTGCCGAGCTCCACGCCCTTGGACAGCGACACCAGGGTCGCGTCCGCCGGCAGCAGCTCCCTCCACGCCGACAGGTTCGCCCGCAACGTCTGCGAGGGCACGGCCAGCACCACGGCGTCCGCGCCGTCCAGCGCCTTCGCCGGGTCGGAGGTGGCCGTGAGGTTGGCGGGCAGCTCGATGCCGGGCAGGTAGCCGTCGTTCACGCGGGTCTCGGTGATCGCCGAGGCGATCTCCTGCCGGCGCGCCCACAGCACGACCTCGGGCCCGGAGTCCGCGACGACCTTCGCGAACGTCGTGCCCCACGAGCCGGCGCCGAGCACCGCAACGCGTTCGATCGCCATGCTCCTCAGGCCTTCCTCGGTCCGTAGAAGCCTTCGGGGGCCTCCTGCTGCCGGAGCTCGGCGAGGTGGTCCTTGACCTTGCCCATCAGCAGGTCCGTCACCTCGCGCAGCAACGGGAGCGTCTCCTCCCGGCCGCGGTACGCGGACAGGTCGACCGGCTCGCCGACGAGGTGCGTGATCGTCTTGCGCGGGAACGGCCGGAACTTCTTCCGGTAGTGGTTGTAGAGCTCGAGCGTGCCCCAGCGCGCGACCGGGATGACCGGGCCGTCGTGCTGCAGCGCGAGCCGGGCCACGCCGGTGCGCGAGTTCGCGGGCCAGCCGTCGGGGTCCCTGGTGATCGTGCCCTCGGGGTAGATCACCACGACCTGGCCGGTCTCCAGCGCCTGGTGCGCCGCGCGCAGGCTCTGCTGCGCGTCGGTGGTGCCCCGGTAGACCGGGATCTGCTTCGCGCCCTTCAGGATCGTGCCCATGATCGGCACGTTCCACAGGCTGTGCTTCGCGAGGAAGTGCGGCACCCGTTCGTTGCGGTGCACGAACACGGCGTCGTAGCACGGGTCGAGGTGCGAGATGTGGTTCATCACGAGCAGCGCCGCCCCTTGGCGCGGAAGGCGCTCCCCGTGCAGGATCCGGTGCCTGCCCAGCACAAACGACATGGGGTACAGGATCGCCGCGGCGACCCCGACCCAGAAGCCGCCCTTCTCCTTGGCCACGTGGACCCTCTCCTCACTCGCGGACCCGCACGTATCTGCGCCCTGAGCACAGTAGTCCGTCGGCCGCGATCCTCCTCGCCCGCTTCCGGCGCCCTCTGTGGAGGGACCGCCCGGGACTCCGGGTCCCGGCGAGGCGGCTGCGGACGGAGTGGCCGGCGGAGTGGCCGACGGGGCGGTCGCCGGATCGTGGACCATGGGGAGGTGCGGGATGAAGTGGACCTCGTGGTTCCGGTCAAGACCCTCGGCAGGGCCAAGACCAGGCTGGCCAGCGCCACCGGCGGAGATCCGGTGTCGCACGCGGCACTGGCGCTGGCGCTCGCCCTGGACACGGTGACCGCCGCGGTCGCCACCCCCGGCGTGCGGCGCGTGGTCACGATCACATCCGACCCGGCGGTGGCGGCCGAGATGGCGGCGCTGGGCGTCGAGTCGGTGCCGGAGCCCGCGGAGCCGGGGCTCAACGCGGCGCTGGAGCACGGGGCCCGCACGCTGCGGTCGGATCGCATCGGCGCGCTCCAGGCCGACCTGCCGGCTCTCAAGTCCGGCGAGCTCCAGGCCGCGCTCGAAGCCGCCGGGCGCCGCCGCGCGTTCGTCCCGGACCGGCAGGGCACCGGCACCACGCTGCTCCTCGCCGCGCCCGGCGGCGCGCTGGACCCGCGGTTCGGCGTCGGGTCGGCGGGACACCACCGGCTCTCCGGCGCGGTCGCGCTGCTCGGGCCGTGGCCGTCGCTGCGCTGCGACGTGGACACGGAGGAGGACCTCCGGCTCGCCAGGGTGCTCGGCCTCGGCGCGCGCACCGGGAACGCCCTGCCGGCCTGGACAACCTGAGCACCTGCCGCGCGTCTTCCCGGTCGCTGGATGATCACGACTTGGGAGACTGATGCGAGCGCTCATCGCGCTGGCGGCGATCACGGCCATCGCCGGCTGCGTCGCCGCCGTTCCTGTCGGCCGGCCGACCGGCCACACCGCACCGGGCACGCTCGGGACGTGCCGGGTGGACCTGCCCCGGGACTGGGAGGAACGCCTGTCCCGCACCAGGACGGAGTCCGGTTCCCACGAGGAGGTCGTCATCGTCGCCGCGAACGGGGACGCCGGCACGACGCTGGTGAGGACGACGCGCAACCGGACCACCGAGCTGGTGCTACGCGACCGCGGCAAGCGCCAGCAGGTCATGGCGGTGAAGGACGACGCGCGGCTCTTCGGCGTCGAGTTCGACGGGCGCTGGGTCACGTTCTCCACCACATCGGGCTCGCCCGACCGCACGACGACGACCTACGCGTGGGACGCGCGCAACGACGGCGCACCCGTGCGCATCGGGTCCGGCGGAGCCGTGGTGCACAACGGCAAGGCCTCCTGGAGCGACGGCAAGGGCGTCCACGTCTACGACCTCGCGAAGAAGAAGGACAAGGTCGTCGGCCAGGGCAGGACGCCGGTGTTCCTCGGCGACGCGGTCATCTGGGTGCAGGACGGCAGGTTCCGCGCCGAGGGCGCGCTGCCGGACCCGCTGAAGAGCGCGAGGCCCGGTGACGCCGTCGCGTCGGACGGCCGCACGGTGGTGTGGACGCAGGGCGACGAGCTGCACGGCTGGCGCCCCGGCTGGGCCGAACCGCGCGAGCTGGCCGGGATCAGAAAGGAGCCGAGGACCGAGGGGATAGTGTTCCCGCGGGTCAGCGGCGACTTCGTGTCGTGGCAGTCGGAGTCGTCGTACGTCACGGACGTCCGCAGCGGTGCGACCACGCACCCGGCGGATGGCGCGTACTGGCTGGAAGTCCACGGTGGAGCGCTGACCCAGCAAGGATGGCGCGTCGCCGCGGCGGCGCCGTTGTCGGAGCTCTCACCATTGCCGCGCTGCTGAAACCGTGACGAACGACACGAATGTGTTGGCCAGAGCAACGTGATGGGGAACTCCGGCACCTTCACACCCGTATCCCCTGATGCCGACGACGTGTCCCCGACGTCGTTCCCCCCGACGTGTTGCCCCCGAGGTGTACTGCATGAAGTCGTTGACGCACGCCGACTACCTGGCGTTGCGCCGCTTTCCCGCTCTTGACGGCCTGCGCGCGATCGCCGCGGTTCTGGTCGTCTTCTTCCACTACGGCGGCCCTGACCGGCTGCAGGGCTGGGCCGGGGTCCAGCTGTTCTTCGTCCTCAGCGGATTTCTCATCACCACGCTGATGCTGCGCGAGGAGCGCAGGAACGGCCGGATCTCGCTCCCCGAGTTCTACCTGCGGCGGGCGTTCCGGATCCTGCCCGTCTACTTCGTGGTGCTGCTCGTGACAGCGGCCGCCTCGGCGCTCTACGGCACTTTCACGAGCAACGGCATCGGCCCGGCGCTGAAGTACTTCCTGACCTTCACCAACGAGTTCGCCGACGCGAGCCCCTACGGGCAGTCCTGGTCGTTGGGCATCGAGCAGAAGTTCTACCTGGTCTGGCCGTTGGTGGCGATCGCGCTGGGCACCGTCGTGCTCAAGCGCCGCGCCGGCGCCGCCGCCCTCGGCATGGTGCTCGCGGTCGTGGTCGTCAACTTCACCGGTGAGCACAGCAACCCCGGCTGGCCGCTGCACTACTTCTCGATCCTGACCGGTGTCCTGCTCGCCATCGCGCTGCACAGCCGGCGCGGGTTCGCGCTGCTGCGCCCGCTCACCACCCCGGCCGCGCAGGTGGTCGTCTCGATCGGGTTCGCCTGCGCGCACCTGAGCGTGAAACCGGCGGCCGAGCTCCTCGACGGCACCGGCGGGATCCCCGGTCACGTGCTGGTCATCCCGCTGTACGCGGTCGCGACGGCGGTGCTGCTCACCTCGCTGGTCGCACCAGGACCGGCCACGACGTTGCTGTCCACGAAGCCGATGCAGTTCGTCGGGGAGCGCTCCTACTCGCTCTACCTCGTGCAGACGATCGCCGCGACGATCATCTGGTTCTTCTGGCCGGACCTGTCCGGCCCCTGGCAGGCCGTGGTGGTCACGGCGATGGGGCTCGCACTGGCGAGCGCGCTGTACCGGGCGGTCGAGATCCCGATGATCGACCTCGGCCGCCGGGTGATCGCCCGCCGGCGCGCGCGGAACGCGGTCGCGTCCCACCAGTCCGGGCCCCACCAGCCCGGGCCCCACCAGTCCGGGTCTCAGCAGGGCGCGCCGCAGGCCCCCACACCGCAGTCCGCCGAGTCGTCGCGGCTCGCGACCATCGGGCAGGCCCAGCCGTAGAACGGGTTCGGGGCGAGCGGCACGGGTTCCCGGTCGCTCTCCCTGGCCAGTTCCCGTGCGTGGTGCTCGGTGAGCGTCACGTTCGTCCCGCTCGCCTGCGCGTCGTAGGCGCCCTTCTCCAGCTCCAGGATCTCGACGCCGCGCGAGATGTCGGCGACGAAGACGGTGCCGCGGTGCCAGTACGGCGCCCACGACGTCGCGGTGTCCGGCCGCCAGTAGCCGATCTGGATCGGCCTGGTGGGGTCGGAGATGTCGAGGAACCGGGTGCCCTGGTTGTACCAGGAGTAGGCCACGATCCGCTTCCGCACGTCGAAGTAGTGCGCGGAGCACGTGACGTCGCCGGGGATCGTGCCCTCCTGGTCGTCGGGGCTCCAGATGCCGACCGTCCTCATCTCCTTCGGGGTCTCGCCCCAGCCCTCGCCGTTGTGCGTGCCCTGCAACGAGGAGATGACGAACCGGCCCTCGGTCTTGCAGGTGGGCGACCCGAACGCCTCCTCGGTGTGCAGCAGCAGCGAGCCGGCCGGGTTCTCCCGCGTGGGACGCGGTCCGTCGTCGAGCGTGCGGCCGACCGGGCGGAACGAGTTGTGCGTGAAGGAGGTCGGCATGTCCGCCTTCGGCACGGCGCCGCCCGCGTACGGCACCGGGTCCCACGCCGTCGCCTCGCGGAACTTCCCGCTCACCGGGTCGCGGTGCCAGCCCCGCGTCCAGTAGCCGCGGGTGCCGTCGTCACCGGCGACCCACGCCACCCCGCGGTCGTCGACCTGGACGTCGTGCGTGATCTTGCCCTCGCCCGCCTCACCGCGGACGTCGACCGACACCGGCAGCTCCCGCGGCGTCTTCGGGTCGCGGATGTCCGTGACGAAGATCCGCCCGGTCTTCTCGTCCGACCGGTCCAGCCCCGCCGTCCACAGGAATTGGCAGTCGTTGACGCACGTGCTCGTGTGGCCGGTGTGCTGGCGGTGGAACCCGAGCACCCTCAGGTCGGCCGGGTCCACAGCGGACACGATGTAGTTGCCGGTCGGGCGGTCGCCGGGCAGCGTGCGCCCGAACGAGTTGACCTCGCGCGCGAGGAACGCGAGCTTGCGCACGGGGTCGACGTTGATGTCCTCGTTCTCCCAGAAGCGCTTCGCCGGGTCGTCGCCCGGCAGCGCCAGCTCCTCCTTGGTGAGGTGGTCGAGGAGCCGCGGCCGGTCGAGGTCGCTGACGTCGAACGTCTTCAGCCCGGTCTCCATGCTGACGAACGCCACGTCGCGGTGCCCGTACTGGGCGAAGGCGATCGAGATGGCGCGTTCGGTACCGGGAAGTGAGGCCTTCAGGCGGACGTTCTTCGCCGCCGCCTGCAGACGTGGTTTGTCCACCTGCGGAGTCCTGGGTTCGGCCGACGCGGCCGTTGCCAGACCTGCCGTGGTGAAGGCCAACAGGGTCGCCGCGGTCACCGTGGCAATAACCTTCATGGACCGACCATGGCAGCGCGGCGGACGAGAGCTGTAGGTCCGAACGTCTAGGCTTCTGCTCCGTGCAGGCGACGGTGTCTACGTTTGACAGTGATGGCTCCGCAACCGTTCTGCGTGATGACGGCGTTCTGCTGGACGTGAGTGCGGAAGCCGTCACAGCGGGTGGCTGGCGAATGCTGCGTCCGGGGCAACGGGTGACCCTCGAACGTAGCCCCGATGGGGTCGTCACGGCCCTGCGCATGCCTGTTCTGTGACGAGGAGTTCACCGAACGGACGTCCTGCTCAGGGGCGCTCACGGCGATCGTGCGGAACAATGCTGGATGTGAGCACGGAGAACCCTGACGGCAAGGCGACCCCATCCCGACGCCGCGCGCCGCGCGCGAAGGCCGAACCGGCGACCCCGCGCCAACAGCCTCGTGCGGCGACCCGGCGGGTGTCCACGACGCGGGCGAAGGTCGAGCGAGGCCCCGAGGCCGCCGCTCCGTTGCGCGGCGTGCCCTCCGCACCGCCCGCGGTGACGTCGAGCGTGCTGCCGACCGACCTCCCGGACGACCGGTACTTCAACCGTGAACTGTCCTGGTTGGACTTCAACGCCCGCGTGCTCGCGCTGGCGGAGGACTCCTCGCAGCCCCTCCTGGAGCGCGCGAAGTTCCTCGCGATCTTCGCCTCGAACCTCGACGAGTTCTACATGGTCAGGGTGGCGGGCCTGAAGCGGCGCGCGGAGACGGGCCTGTCGGTGCGCAGCGCGGACGGGCTCACCCCGCGCGAGCAGCTCGTGGGGATCTCCAAGCGCTCGCAGGAGCTCGTCGAGCAGCACGCCCGCGCGTTCCTCGACCACATCCGCCCCGGCCTGGAGCAGCACCAGATCAGCATCGTGACCTGGGGCGATCTCACCGACTACGACCGGCTGCGACTGTCCAACTACTTCAGCGAGCAGGTGTTCCCGGTCCTGACGCCGCTCGCGGTCGACCCGGCGCACCCGTTCCCCTACATCTCCGGGCTGTCGCTGAACCTCGCGGTGACCGTGCGCGACCCCGAGGGCGGTGGCGAGCGGTTCGCCCGCGTGAAGGTGCCGGACAACGTGCCGCGGCTCGTCCGCGTCGAGGCGGACCGGTCGTCCTCATCGGCGACCTTCCTGCCGTTGGAGGAACTCATCGCCGCGCACCTGGGCGAGCTGTTCGCGGGCATGGAGGTCATCGAGTGCCACGCGTTCCGCGTGACGCGCAACGCGGACCTCGAGGTCGAGGAAGACCGCGACGAGGACCTGTTGCAGGCGCTGGAACGCGAGCTCGCGCGGCGCCGGTTCGGCCCGCCGGTGCGCCTTGAGGTCGCCGACGACATGACCGAGCACATGCTCGAACTGCTGCTGCGGGAGATGGAGGTCGACCCGCACGACGTCGTGACCGTGCCCGGCCTGCTCGACCTGTCGTGCCTGTGGCAGCTCTACGGCATCGACCGCAAGACGCTGAAGGACCCGGCGTTCGTGCCGGCGACGCACCCGGCGTTCGGCGAGCGCGAGACGCCGAAGAGCGTGTTCGCGACGCTGCGCGAGGGCGACGTGCTGGTGCACCACCCGTACGACTCGTTCTCCACGTCCGTGCAGCGCTTCATCGAGCAGGCCGCCGCGGACCCGCACGTGCTGGCCATCAAGCAGACCCTGTACCGCACCTCCGGCGACTCGCCCATCGTGGACGCGCTGATCGACGCGGCCGAGGCGGGCAAGCAGGTCGTGGCCCTGGTGGAGATCAAGGCCCGCTTCGACGAGCAGGCGAACATCAAGTGGGCTCGCACGCTGGAGAAGGCGGGCGTGCACGTCGTCTACGGCCTGGTGGGCCTGAAGACGCACTGCAAGACCTCGCTCGTGGTGCGCCAGGAGGGCTCGACGATCCGGCGCTACTGCCACATCGGCACGGGCAACTACAACCCGAAGACCGCCCGGCTGTACGAGGACGTCGGCATCCTCACCGCCGAGCCGACGATCGGCGCGGACCTCACGGACCTGTTCAACGTGCTGACCGGCTACGCGCGCCAGGACGAGTACCGCTCGTTGCTCGTCGCGCCCTACGGCGTCCGCAAGGGCATCGTCGAACGCATCCACCACGAGATCGAGGCCGCGCAGGCCGGTCAGCCGTCCGGCGTGCGGATCAAGGTGAACTCGCTCGTGGACGAGCAGGTCATCGACGCGCTGTACCGGGCGTCGCAGGCCGGCGTGCCCGTCGACGTGGTCGTGCGCGGCATCTGCGGCCTCAAGCCCGGCATCAAGGGCCTGTCGGAGAACATCCGGGTGCGCTCGATCCTCGGCCGGTTCCTGGAGCACTCGCGGGTCTTCCGGTTCGTCGCGAGCGACGAGTACTGGATCGGCAGCGCCGACATGATGCACCGCAACCTGGACCGGCGCGTCGAGGTGGCCGTGCGCGTGGCCGACCCGCGCCTGACCAAGCAGCTCGGGGACATGTTCGACTCCGCGCTCGACCCGCACACGCGCTGCTGGATCCTCCGTTCCGACGGAGAATGGGAAGCGTCGCCGTCCGACGGGACCTCCGTCCGCGACCACCAGATGGAACTGCTGCACAGGCACGGAGCTCTTGGGTGATCAAAGCTGCTGGGGCGGTGCTCTGGCGCGAGGCCGACGGTGACGTCGAAATCGCACTGGTGCACCGCCGGCGTTATGACGACTGGTCGCTGCCCAAGGGCAAACTCGACCGCGGGGAGACGATCCCGGCTTGCGCGGTGCGCGAGGTCGAGGAGGAAACCGGCTTCTCCTGCGTGCTCGGCCGCCACCTGCGGCAGGTCTCGTACTCGGTCCGGGGCACGGCCAAGACGGTGGACTACTTCGCCGCCGAGGCCGTGTCCGGCACCTTCACCGTCAACGACGAGGTCGACGAGCTGCGGTGGCTGCCGCTGGCCGAGGCACCGGCGCTGCTGACCTACGAGCCGGACCGCGAGGTGCTCGCCGAGTTCGCCCGCCTGCCGGCCGACCTGTCGCTCGTGCTGCTCGTGCGGCACGCGAAGGCGGGCAAGCGGTCCGAGTGGGACGGCGACGACGACCTCCGGCCCCTGTCCGACGCCGGCTGGCGGCAGGCGGCGGCACTGCGCTCGTTGCTGCCGCTGTGGTCGCCCACGCGTGTGCACTCCGCTCCCAGGGTGCGTTGTGTGGACACGGTGCGAGGCGTGGCCGAGGACCTCTCCGTGGAGCTGGTCGAGGAGCCGCGGCTGTCGGAGGAGGGCTACTGGCCCGACCCGGAGGCGGGCCTGGTGCGCCTGCTGGAGGTCGCGACCGAAGAAGGCAGGGCCGTCGTGTCCTCGCAGGGCGGCGTGATCCCCTCGATGGTGCAGACGCTGGCCGAGATGGGCGGGCTGAGGCTCGACGAGATCCCCTGCAAGAAGGGCAGCACGTGGCTGCTGGCCTTCACCAGGCCGTTCGGCACGTGGTCCACTTCGGACTCGCCTTCGCGCTGGCCAGCCCTGGTGTCGGCGTACTACGTGGCCTCGGCGCTGCCGCGCCCCTGAGGGGCTGTCGGGGTCCCGGGGAACTGCTCACGGCCTTTCTCCGCCGCCGCCTTCCGCTCCGACGACAGTTCGCCTCTGGCAACCAAGTCGGGCCGGCAGGCGGCGGTTTCGCTTCTCCGGGGAGAGGTTCGCGGGTGTGCCGGCGTTATGACTATTGGCGGGCGGCGCGATTCGAGGGCTTCCGCGGCGTTGTGCGCATTGGGGGCGGTGCCGGTTCGGCTGGGCCGGGGAATCGCTCTTCCGGCGAGTGCGGCCCCAATGCGGGACGGGGTTTCCGGCGGCGGGTGAACGCTTCTCCGGCATCGCCGTTCCTGGCCGGGGTGCCGGTTCTTCGAAGGGCGTTGTGTCACCGGTGTAGTGCGCCGACGAAGTGTCGATGGAGTTCATGGGGCGCACTTCCGGGCGCGCCAAGCACCTCCGCCGCCCCTCGATGGGCTTTCCCGGCAGGCCCAGGTGCCTCGTGGGCAGATAGCCCGCTCTCAGGACGGTGCTTCCGCGCCGACAGGCCGTCCAGGCGCGCCAACCGCCTCCGCCGACCTCGGCGAACCTGCTCGGCAGGCCAGGTAATCCGTCGGCCGAGCGGCGCGCCTCCAGGGCGGTGCCCCCGCGCCGACAGACCCTCCAGGCCCGCCAACCGCCTCCGCCGACCTCGGCGAACCTGCTCGGCAGGCCGAGCGTCCCGTCGGCAGGCACGCGGCGCTGCTGCGCTGACAAGCCCTTCAGGCGCGCCAAGCACCTCCACCGACCTCGGCGAGCCTCCCGGCAGGCCAGGCACCCGGCGGCGAGCGGTCGCCTCGAAGGCGGTGCCGGCCCTCCAGCGTGCCAAGCACCTCCGCCGCCCCCGACATCCCTACCGGACACCCCAAGAAACGGGAGCTCCCCCGAACACCCCGGGGCCTCCCCCGGACACGCGGAAGGCCCCGGTGTGCGCACACCGAGGCCTTCCGCGTGTAGTACCGAAGTGACGCAGCCTCCTCTCAAAGGAGGCCCGTCTCACTTCTTCTTGGCAGCCGTCTTGCGAGCCGCCGGCTTCGCGGCCGCCGTCTTCGTGGCCGGCTTGGCCGCAGCCGTCGTGGTCTTGGCCGCAGCCGTCGTCGTCTTGGCGGCAGCCGTCGTCGTCTTGGCGGCGGCGGTCTTGCGGGCCGCGGGGGCCTTCGCAGCCGTCGTCGTCTTGGCGGCGGCGGTCTTCGTGGCGGTCGCCTTCGCGGGCGCCTTGGCAGCCGTGGTCTTCGCGGCGGCCGCGGTGGTGGTGCGACGGGTCGCCGGCGCCTTGGTGGCGGCAGCGGCCGTACGGGTGCGCGTCGTGGTGGCGCGCGTGGTCGCAGCCTTGGTCGCCGGAGCCTTGGCAGCCGCGGGCTTCGCGGCGGCAGCGGCGGCGGGCTTCGCGGCCGGCTTGGCCGCCACGGCCTTCGGCAGCTTCTTCGCACCGCTGATGACGTCCTTGAACGTCGAGCCAGGGCGGAACGCGGGCACGTTGGTCTTCTTGACCTTCACGGTCTCGCCCGTGCGCGGGTTGCGCGCAGTGCGAGCCGCACGGGCGCGCTTCTCGAAGACGCCGAAGCCCGTGATGTTGACCTTCTCGCCCTTGTTGACGCTCCGCACGATCACATCGACGATGCCGTCAACAGCAGCACCCGCGGTCTTCTTGTCTCCCAGGCGCTCGGCGAGCGCCTCGATGAGCTGGGCCTTGTTCACCTTCAGTCCCTCCCAGGACGCTCACGGCCCTAAGCGTCGGGCCGACTAGAACGCAACGGTAGGCCCAAATCGCGAGAAATACCAATCGCCACGCCAAAGTTTTCGTTGTGGCGTGGCTAATTGCGCCCCTTCGAGGGACTCCGGGCGCCGGATTCGCCCCTCTCAAGGGGAGAATCCGGCCCCCTCTCAGACCGCCTGAAGCGGATCCGTTGTGGGCAACCAAGTCTGGCGATTGGCCTCGAATCCGCTGATCTCGGCCTCGTGGCGCAGTGTCAAAGCGATGTCGTCGAGGCCTTCCAGAAGGCGCCAGCGGGTGTAGTCGTCGATCTCGAACGGCGCCACCAAGTCCTTGGCGCGAACGGTCTTGTCGGTGAGGTCCACGGTGACCGGCGTGCCGGGTTCCGACTCGAGCAGCTTCCACAGCAGCTCGACATCGGACTGGCTGCACTGCGCCGCCACGAGCCCCTGCTTGCCCGCGTTACCCCGGAAGATGTCCGCGAAACGCGACGAGACGACCACGCGGAAGCCGTAGTCCATCAGCGCCCAGACGGCGTGCTCGCGGGAGGACCCGGTGCCGAAGTCGGGGCCCGCCACGAGGACGCTGCCGGCCTTGAACGGCTCCTGGTTCAGCACGAAGTGCTCGTCACCGCGCCAGGCGGCGAAGAGGCCGTCCTCGAACCCGCTGCGGGTCACGCGCTTGAGGTAGACGGCCGGGATGATCTGGTCGGTGTCCACGTTGGACCTGCGCAGCGGCACACCGACGCCCGTGTGGGTGGTGAAGGCATCCATGGTCAGTTCTCCAGGTCTGCGGGGGCCGAGAGGGTGCCGCGCACGGCCGTGGCGGCGGCGACGAGCGGGGAGACGAGGTGCGTCCGCCCGCCCTTGCCCTGCCTTCCCTCGAAGTTGCGGTTGGAGGTCGACGCGCTGCGCTCGCCCGGCGCGAGCTGATCCGGGTTCATGCCAAGGCACATCGAGCAGCCCGCCTGGCGCCACTCGGCGCCCGCGTCGAGGAACACCTTGTCCAGGCCCTCTTCCTCGGCCTGCTTGCGCACCCGCATCGAGCCCGGCACGACCAGCATCCGCACGCCGGAGGCCACGCGCTTGCCCTTGATGACGTCCGCGGCGGCGCGCAGGTCCTCGATGCGCCCGTTCGTGCACGAGCCGAGGAACACCGTGTCGACGCGGATGTCGCGCAGCGGCGTGCCCGGCTCCAGACCCATGTACGTCAGCGCCTTCTCGGCGGCCACGCGCTCGTTGTCGTCCCCGATCTGCTCGGGGTCGGGGACGCTCGCGCCCAGGGGCAGGCCCTGGCCGGGGTTCGTGCCCCACGTGACGAACGGCGTCAGCTCGTCCGCGTCGATGTGCACTTCCGCGTCGAAGGTCGCGTCGTCGTCGGTGCGCAGCGTCTTCCAGTACGCGACGGCCGCGTCCCAGTCCGCGCCGGACGGTGCGTGCGGACGACCCTTGAGGTAGTCGAAAGTCGTCTCGTCCGGTGCGATCATGCCGGCGCGCGCGCCCGCCTCGATCGACATGTTGCAGACCGTCATGCGCGCTTCCATCGACAGCTCCTCGATCGCCGCGCCGCGGTACTCGAGCACGTAGCCCTGCCCGCCGCCGGTCCCGATCTTGGCGATGACCGCGAGGATGATGTCCTTCGCCGTGACGCCGGGCTGGAGAGCTCCGTCGACGTTGATGGCCATCGTCTTGAACGGACGCAACGGCAGCGTCTGCGTCGCCATCACGTGCTCGACCTCGGACGTGCCGATGCCGAACGCCAGCGCGCCGAACGCGCCGTGCGTGGACGTGTGGCTGTCGCCGCACACCACGGTCATACCGGGCTGCGTGAGGCCGAGCTGGGGGCCCACCACGTGGACGATGCCCTGCTCCAGGTCACCCATCGGGTGCAGCCGCACGCCGAACTCCGCACAGTTGCGGCGAAGCGTTTCGACCTGCAGGCGCGACACGGGGTCCGCGATGGGCTTGTCGATGTCGACGGTCGGGACGTTGTGGTCCTCGGTGGCGATCGTCAGGTCGGGCCTGCGCAGCTTGCGGTTGGCGAGGCGGAGCCCGTCGAACGCCTGGGGGCTGGTGACTTCGTGGAGCAAATGGAGGTCGATGTAGAGCAGGTCCGGCTCCGCACCACTGCCGTGGCGCACAACGTGTGCCTCCCACACCTTCTCCGCGAGCGTGCGGCTCATCGCGACATCTCCCACAGTCTGGACGCGCCGACAGATCTGGACTTCTCACTGTCTGGGAAGTTAGTATCGGCTTGTGGGACAGCATAGCGGGATCGGCGTGCTGGACAAGGCAGTGGCCGTGTTGAACGCCGTAGCGAAAGATCCGTGTGGTCTGGCCGAGTTGTGCAATCGCACCGGCCTGCCGCGAGCGACCGCGCACCGACTGGCCGTGGGTCTGGAGGTGCACCGGTTGCTGCGCCGCGGCTCCGACGGCCGCTGGCGCCCCGGCGCGGCTCTGGCCGAGCTGGCGGGCGGCGCGACGGACCCGTTGCTGGACGCGGCTTCCTCGGTGCTGCCCCGGCTGCGCGACATCACGGGTGAGAGCGTCCAGCTCTACCGCCGCGACGGCATGCAGCGGGTCTGCATCTCCTCGGCCGAGCCGCCGTCGGGCCTGCGGGACACGGTGCCGATCGGCGCCCGCCTGCCCATGACAGCGGGCTCGGGCGCCAAGGTCCTGGCCGCCTGGTCGGACCCTGGCACCCAACGAGCGGTGCTGGCCGACGCCGTCTACGGCGAACGCACGCTCCTGGAGGTCCGCCGCCGCGGCTGGGCCCAAAGCGTGGCAGAACGAGAACCAGGCGTCGCCTCGGTCTCAGCCCCGGTAAGAGACTCCTCCGGCGCCGTAGTGGCAGCCGTCTCGGTAAGCGGCCCCATCGACCGAATGGGCCGCCGCCCAGGCGCCCGCTGGGCAGCCGACCTACTGGCAGCAGCCGAAGCCCTGCAAAGCCGCCTATAACCCAGTGGCCGCCTCTCACGAGAGCGCGGCCACTTTTCTACCCACAACCAATGGCACAACAGGCCGAAAAACAACACGCACCCGGCTAAGTGACCCAAACAACAGCCACAAATACCCAAGCCCCACCGACCGGCGAGCGAAGCGAAGCCCACCCTGCAATGGCTTCAACCTACGGGGGTCCGGGGGGCGAAGCCCCGCCGGCTGGGGGTCTGGGGGCTCGGCCCCCAGAAGACAATGCGAAAGAGGCCTGTCAGCGCTTTCCGCTGACAGGCCTCTCCCACCTCTGTAGCCCCGAAGGGATTCGAACCCTCGCTACCGCCTTGAGAGGGCGGCGTCCTAGGCCGCTAGACGACGGGGCCCTAGAACTTCTAGCTGGAGTGAACCTTATCAGATCGCTCTGTCCGGTCCAAATCCGGCTATTCAGTTCATTTTCTTGCTTTGTCCTGCTGTGCTCCGAAACCCTACCAGAGCGGTAGTTCTTCCGTTGCAGCTGGGGTACCAGGACTCGAACCTAGACTAACTGAACCAGAATCAGTCGTGCTGCCAATTACACCATACCCCATTGGCTTTCACGATCGACTTCGTTGTCCCTGGGGAGTTCCGAGGTCCTCGTTGCTGCCGGGAGAAATACTAGACCACGTCCCCACCAGAAGTGAAATCGGCCCCCACCCACAGGCAAACCCGCAGGTGAGAGCCGCTCTCGGGGCGATCTCACGCGGTGGCGGCCGACAGCTCGCAGACGAGGAGCTCCGGCAGTTCGGCCAGCGTCGTGATGGAGGAGAGCCCGGCGGGCAGCGTTCCGCCGGTCGGACCCGTCCGGTTGATCCACACGCCGTGCATCCCCGCGTCCCGCGCGCCGATCGCGTCGGCGTGCAGGCGGTCTCCGACGTGCACGGTGTCGCCGGGCGGGACACCCAGGGCGAGGCAGGCCGTGTGGAAGATCACGCGGTCCGGTTTGGCGCAGCCCACCTCGCCGGCGATCAGCACGGCGTCGAAGTACTCGGCGAGGCCGAGCTGGGCGATCTTCACGCGCTGGTGGCGGCCGGAGGCGTTGCTGATCGCGGCGATCGGGAGGCCCGTGGCGCGCAGCCAGTCGAGCATCGGGATCGCGTCGGCGAACAGGCACCAGCCCGCCGAGAGGACCTCTTGGCGTCCCAGCTCACGGCGGGTGGCCTCCTCCAGGGACAGCTCCTCGCCCAGGGCGGAGAAGAACGCCTGGGTGCGGATGTTGCGCATCTGGTCGTACTGGAGCTCGCCGGCGAGCTGGCGGGCGACGTGGTCGTCGGTGATCCGCTGCCACAACGACCAGGCGTCGGCGTTACCGACCATCGAGGCCAACGCGGCGCGCGAAGAGGCGCTGTAGTCGACAAGTGTGTCGTCGACGTCCAGGCAGACAGCGCGGATCTCGCCGGTTCTCTTACGCGTGAAAGTCGGGGACGCAGTTGTCACCCCGTGAGGCTAGGTGCGCGGAGCCCTCGTCCGATTCGGCTAACGAGGTGATTCCTCCAGATCCTTGCACGATCAAGCAGACCTTGAGGCCCCGAACGAACCAGTTCCACTCCTCCAGGCGCCGAAAGCAATCCCCCGGACGAGTGTCGCTTCGCGACGTGCGCACCTCCGTTCGCCCGGATCGTCCCGCGAGCGCGACACCCTAGCTCCGCCGCCCGGCCAGTGCACCCAGTCGCAACCCTTTCGAGGCCTGGTTTCCCAGACTGTCCACAGTGGATCAAGCGGCCGGCCGGGAGCAGCCGCCGAGAACCGGGTTGACGCGCTCGGCGATCGGGAGCATGCTGGTTTTATTCAACAGCGGTTGAAAAGAGGGGATCGTCATGGAGAGGACAACCTGCCTCATCGCCGGAGGCGGACCGGCGGGGATGGTGCTGGGGCTGCTGCTGGCGCGCGGCGGAGTCGAGGTCACGGTGCTGGAGAAGCACGCCGACTTCCTGCGCGACTTCCGCGGCGACACGGTGCACGCGTCGACGCTCACGCTGATGGACGAGCTGGGGCTCGGGCCGGCGTTCGAGCAGGTGCCGCAGCAGCGCGTGGACAAGCTCGAGGCACTGCTGGACGGCGGCCGCAAGGCGACGATCGCCGACCTGAGCAGGCTTCCCGGCGCGCACAAGCACATCGCGATGGTGCCGCAGTGGGACCTGCTGGACCTGCTGGCCGACGCGGGCCGGCTGGAACCGTCGTTCACCTTGCGGATGAACACCGAGGTCACGGCGATCACCAGGAACGGCGCCAGGGTCACGGGGGTGAGGTACCGCGACCGCGTGGACGGGCACGAGGGCGAGATCGCGGCGGACCTCGTGGTCGCGGCGGACGGACGCGGTTCGATCCTGCGCGCCGCCGTGGACCTGCCCGTCCACCGCTTCGGCGCACCGATGGACGTGTGGTGGTTCCGCCTGCCGCGCAACGAGAGCGATCCGGTCAAGGGCGGCGCCGGACGGTTCAGCGCCGGCAGCGGGCTGGTCCTCATCCCCCGCGGCGACTACTTCCAGTGCGCGTTCCTGATCCGCAAGGGGACGGACCGGCGGCTGCGCGCCGAGGGCGTCGAGAAGTTCCGCGACCGCGTGCGCACGCTCGTCCCGTGGCTCGCGGACCGCGTGGACCACATCGAGGACCTCGACGACGTGAAGCTGCTCGACGTGAGGCTGGACCGGTTGCGGCGCTGGCACGTCGACGGCCTGCTGTGCATCGGTGACGCCGCGCACGCGATGTCGCCGGTCGGCGGAGTGGGCATCAACCTGGCCGCGCAGGACGCGGTCGCGGCGGCCACCCTGCTCGCGAAGCCGTTGCGGGAGGGCGCGGTCTCCGGCGCGACGCTCGCGAAGGTGCGCAGGCGCAGGCTGTTCCCCACGCTGGTGATCCAGACCGGGCAGCGGCTCATCCACCGGCTGTTCCTCGGCCGCAAGCTCAACAGCACCGAGACGGTCTCCAGCACGGGCACGCCGTTCATGCTGGAGGTGGCGCAGCGGTTCCCGCTCCTGCAGGCGGTGCCCGCATACCTGGTCGCGATCGGCCCCCGGCCGGAGCACGCGCCCGGGTTCGCCCGCAGGAAGCCGCAGACCATCGCCAGGTCGTGACAGCTCTACGTGGCGACGAAGGCCTCGGACGACTCGCCGAGCACCATCGCCACGGCGTGGGCGCGGTCCCGCGCGCCGAGCTTGCGCAGGATCGCCTTGACGTGGGTCTTCACCGTGTCGTTGCTGATGAAGAGCCGCTGGGCGATGCGGGCGTTGTCCAGCCCTTTCGCCATCTCGGCCAGCACGTCGAACTCGCGGGCCGACAGCCGGCCGAGCGCGGCGGGCGGGGGCATCCGCGCCGGCAGGCGCGCCAGCGACCCCACCCGTGCGTCGATCGTGGCGGGAGCACCCCGCACGGCGGCCGCGATGAGCGGCAGCAGCTCGGCCACGGGTGAGGTCTTCAGCAGGTAGGCCACCGCGCCGGCGTCGAGCGCGGCGCGGGCCCAGCTCGAACTGTCCGCATTGGACAGGACGACGACACGGGCGTTCGGCCGGAGCTGCGCCGTGTCCCGCACGGTGCGCAGCGGTCCGGCGCCCGGCACGTCGAAGTCCGTGACGACCAGGTCCACCAGCACGCTGCGCAGACAACGCGCGGCATCGGCCACGGTGTGGGCGATGCCCACGACTCGGAAGCAATGCGTGCGGTGCAGCGAGATCCGCAGCCCCTCGGTGATGAGCTGCGAACCGTCGACGAGCAGCACACGGGTGGACGCCAGGTCCGTCATGACACCGGGAAGTTACTAGCGGGTACCCCCGCGCGTAACCTGCCGGACGCCGGATTGCTCCGTACGGCTACCTATTTGCGACCGGATTGGTGAGCGTGCCAAGGCCGTCCACCGTCACGGACACCGTCTGACCGGCCGTCAGCGGTCCGACACCGGCCGGCGTCCCGGTCAGGACCACGTCGCCGGGCAGCAGCGTCATGATCCCGGAGACGTACTCGATGAGCGACGGGATGTCGTGCACCATCGAGGAAGTACGTCCGTCTTGCTTGACCTCGCCGTCGACCTCGGTGACGACCCGGACGTCGGACGGGTCGAACTCCGTCTCGATGAAGGGACCCATCGGGCAGAACGTGTCGAAGCCCTTGGCCCTGGTGAACTGCACGTCCTTCTTCTGCAGGTCGCGCGCCGTGACGTCGTTGGCGATGGTGTAGCCCATCACCACGCCCATCGCCTTGGCCTTCGGCACCTCCCGGCACGGCTGGCCGATGATGACCGCCAGCTCGCCCTCGAAGTCGACGCGCTCCGCGACGGCCGGGATCTTGATCTCGACGTTCGGCCCGATCACCGAGGTGTTCGGCTTGAAGAACAGCAACGGCTCCGAGGGGACCTCGTTGCCGAGCTCCGCCGCGTGGTCGGCGTAGTTGCGACCCACCCCGATGATCTTGGTCGGTAGGATCGGCGCCAGCAGCCTGACGTCGGCCAGCGGCCACTTCCTGCCGGTGAACGTGGGCGTGCCGAAGGGGTGTTCGGCGATCTCCGCGGCTTCGTCGCCGTGAACGGCGACGAAGGCCACGCCTTGGGGATGAGCAATCCTGGCAATGCGCACGGTCCAACTCTAGACCGGCGTGCTCGCCCTCATCGACTTGTGCGCGAGGGCGTCGCGCAGCGCGAGCCAGGAGGCCTCGACGATGTTGCCGTGCACCCCCACCGTGGTCCACTCGCGCTCGCCGTCCGTCGACTCGACCAGCACGCGCGTCACCGCGTCCGTGCCGTGCATGCCCTGCTTGGGGTGCTCGGTGAGGATGCGCACCTTGTAGTCGGCCAGCTCCACGGTGTCCAACCAGGACAGGTGCGGCAGCAACGCCTTGCGCAGGGCCGCGTCCAGCGCGTGCACGGGACCGTTGCCCTCGGCGGTGGCGATCACCCGCTGCCCCGCCACGTGCACCTTGACCGTGGCCTCCGACACGATCTCGCCGTCGGAGCGGTGGTCCAGCACGACCCGGTAGGACTCCAGCGCGAACGGCGGCGGACCGTCCAGTTCGGACAGCTCGGCCCGCAGCAGGAGCTCGAGCGACGCGTCGGCCGCCTCGAACGACCAGCCCTTCGACTCGAGTTCCTTGACGCGCTGCAGAGCGCTGCCGACCTCGGTCCCCCGGCCGGCCAGGTCGAGACCGAACTCACGTCCCTTGAGCTCGATGCTCGCCCGGCCGGCCATCTCGGTGACCAGCACCCGCATGTCGTTGCCGACGGCTTCCGGAACGATGTGGTTGTAGAGCTCCGGATCCACCTTGATCGCGCTCGCGTGCAGACCCGCCTTGTGGGCGAATGCCGACGACCCGACGTAGGCCTGGTGGGTGTCGGGTGCGATGTTCGCGATCTCGGCCAACGCATGGGAGACGCGGGTGAGCTCGGCCAGCGCCCCGGTCGGGAGCACCTCCATGCCGAGCTTGGTCACGAGGTTTCCCACGACGGCGAACAGGTCCGCGTTGCCCGCTCGCTCGCCGTAACCGTTCGCGGTGCATTGAACGTGCGTCGCGCCCGCCTGGACGGCCGCGATGGTGTTCGCCACCGCGCAGGACGTGTCGTCCTGGCAGTGGATCCCCACCCGGAAACCGGTCTTCTCGACGACCTCGGCGACGGTTTCGGCGAGCCCCAGCGGGAGCTGGCCGCCGTTCGTGTCGCACAGCACGACGACGTCCGCGCCACCCTCCACAGCGGACTCCAGCACGCGCAGCGCGGTGTCCGGGGAGAACGCGTAGCCGTCGAAGAAGTGCTCGGCGTCGAGGAAGACGCGCCTTCCGTGGTCCTTCAGGAACTTGACGGTGTCGTGCACCATCCTGAGGTTCTCTTCCGCGTCGGTGCGCAGTGCCCGCTCGACGTGGCGCAGGTCCGACTTCGCCACGAGCGTCACGACCGGCGCCTGGCTGTCGAGGAGCGCCTTGACCTGCGGGTCGTCCTCGACCCTGACGCCCGCCCTGCGGGTCGCCCCGAACGCAACGAGCTGCGCGTGCGCGAGCTCCAGGTCACCGGCCGCCGCGCGGGCGAAGAACTCGGTGTCCTTGGGCAGTGCGCCGGGCCAGCCGCCCTCGATGAAACCGACGCCGAGCCCGTCGAGCAGCCGCGCGACCGCGAGCTTGTCCGTGACGGAGTACGAAATGCCCTCGCGTTGTGCGCCGTCGCGCAACGTCGTGTCGTAGACGTGGAACTCGTCGTTCGGGCCGGCCATCGGGGTCATCTCCTCATCCGGGCAAACAAAAAGACCCCCCGCGGATGCGAGAGGTCTGCGCGTCGGGTGCCAGGGGCGGCACTACCCGACGCGCTCGTCGATAATGGTGGCGAGGTGCTGAGCCATGCTTCGGATGCTGCCACAGCTCAGCACGACGTACCAAGCGCCGGGAAGAAATCTCCCACTATCTGGTCACGGGGTCACACCTGTGCCAGGTACTTCGCGAAGGCCTCGACGGACGCGGGGTTGCGGGGGCCCTCGACGAGCGCCGCGTACGGCAGCGAGTAGAAGCGCTTGTTCTTGATCGCCGGTGAGTTCCGCAGCGGCGCGAACCCCTCCAGGAACGCCTGCTTCTGCGCGGGTGTGTTCGCCTCGCCGTCGGCGTAGTCCACGATCAGCACGACGTCGGGGGCGCGCTGCACGACGGCCTCCCAGTTGACCGTGGTCCAGCTGTCGTCGAGGTCGCCGAAGACGTTGTCGCCACCGGCCTTGCCGATGATGTCCTGCGGCGCCGCGTTCCTGCCGGACGTGAACGGCTGGTCCTGGCCGCTGTCGTAGAGGAACACCTTCGGCCGCGGTTTGCCCGCCATGAGCTTGCCCGCGTTCTCGATCCGCCGCCGGTAGCTCTGGACGAGCTCCTCGGCCTTGGCCTCGACCCGGAAGATCTTGCCGAGGTTGCGCAGGTCCGTGTAGAGCGCGTCGAGCGCCGGCATGATGCCGCGCTGCTTGCCCGCGCCGTTGCGGCACGACTCGGTGAGCAGGTAGCTGCCGATCCCGAGCTGCTTCAGCGCGTCCGGGGTGAAGCCGGTGCTCTCGCTGAAGCCGTAGTTCCAGCCGGCGAACACGAGGTCGGCGTTGGCGCCCTGCACGACCTCCTTGGAGATCTTGTCGGCGAGCTTCCTCGTGCTGTCGAAGTCCGCTTTCCACGGCGAGGTCTGGAGGTCGACCGTGTTGTCGCCGTCGACGACGTACCCGGCCATGCGGTCCTTGAGACCCAGCGCGAACATCAGCTCGGTGATGCCGGTGTCGTTGGTGACCACTTTGGACGGCACCTCGTCGAAGGTGACCTGCTGACCGCAGTTGGTGACGGTCACCGGGTCCGTCGCGGAGGTGTCCTGCGCGACGGTGGCACCGCAGCCGGAGACGAGCAGCAGGGCGGCGGCGGCGAGAGCGGTTCTCAAGGGGTGACCTCCTGGTCGAACAGGAGCTGGGGAACTCCCGTGGTGGGGTGCCGGACGACGTGCGCGGTGACGTGGAAGACCTTGGCGACGAGCTCGGGCACCAGGACCTCCTCCGGCGTGCCGTGCGCGACGACGCGGCCCTCGTCGAGGACGTAGAGGCGGTCGCAGTAGGACGCGGCGAGGTTGAGGTCGTGCAGGACGGTCAGCACGGTGACGCCCAGCCCGCGGGCGAGCGCCAGCACGTCGAGCTGGTGGCGGATGTCGAGGTGGTTGGTCGGCTCGTCCAGCACCAGCACCTCCGGCTCCTGCGCGACCGCCCGCGCGATGAGCACGCGCTGGCGTTCGCCGCCGGAGAGGCTGAGGAAGCTGCGCCCGGCGAGGTGCGCCACGTCCACCCTGGCCAGTGCCTCGGCGACGACGCGGCGGTCGCGGGCGGGATCGCGCCGGTGCGGCAGGCGGCCCATCTCCACGACCTCGGCGACGGTGAAGTCGAACTCGACCTGCGACTCCTGCGTCAGTGCCGAGAGCTCGCGGGCGAGGTCCTGTCGCCTGTGGACGCTCTGACCGCCGATCAGCACGGTGCCCGCGTCCGGCTTCAGCGCGCGGTAGACGCAGCGCAGCGTGGTGGACTTGCCGCTGCCGTTCGGGCCGACGATGCCCACGACCTCGTTCTCGGCGTGCAGCGTGATGCCCTCGATGATCCCGCGGACGGTCACCTGGTCGATCTCGGCGCGCATCAACGTCCTCCGAAGACGTAGGCCCTGCGGCGCATGAGGAAGATGAAGCACGGCACGCCGATCGCGGCCGTGATGACACCGAGCGGCAGCTCCTCCGGAGCCGCGAGCATGCGGGCGGCCACGTCCACCCAGACCAGGAAGCTCGCGCCGGCGAGGGGGGCGAGCGGCAGGACCCTGCGGTGGTCGGCCCCCACGACCATGCGGGTGAGGTGCGGCAGCATCAGCCCGACGAAGCCCACCGCGCCGCTGACCGCCACCAGCACCCCGGTGATGCCCGCCGTGACGATGAACAGGTGCGTGCGGAACCGGGTGACGGCGACGCCGAGCGTGGTCGCGGTCTCGTCCCCCATCGCCAGCGCGTTGAGCTGCCGCGCCCTGGTCATCAGGTAGACGATCCCGAGCACCGTCACGACCGTGGCGACGGGCAACGACCTCCAGTCCGCCCCGCCGAGGCTGCCCAGCAACCAGAACATCGCCGCACGCGCGGCCTCCCCGTGGGGCGCCTGGAACACCAGCAGCATCGCCACGGCGGAGAAGCCGTACGCCAGCGCGGTCCCGGTCAGCACCAGCCGCAGCGGCGTCAGCCCCCGGTTCGTGCGCGCGGTGATGTACACGAGAGCGGTCGCCCCGAGCCCGGTGAGGAACGCGCCCGTCGACAGCGCGTAGACGCCGAGACCGCTGAGGACGCCCATCGTCGCCACGGCTGTCGCTCCGACGCTTGCTCCCGAAGAGATGCCGAGGACGTACGGGTCGGCGAGCGCGTTGCGGACCATCGCCTGGATGGCCACGCCGACGGTGCTGAGACCGGCACCGACCACGGCGGCCAGCAGGACGCGGGGCAACCGGATGTCCCAGACGATGTGGTACTGCCCGGCGAGGTCGGCGGGGACCGTGCCGCCGGTGACGGCCGCGTGCAGCAACTGGAGGGTGAGGTCGAACGGGACGGAGACGGGGCCCAGCCCCACGCCCGCGACGATGCTGACGGCGAGCACGCCGACGAGCGCGCTGATCTTCCCGATCACATGTGCCCTTCCCGCAGACCACGGCAGGAGTCGGATTCCTCTGGCTGCCGTGTGCGGGTGATCGGGCTCGTCCCCTCGGGGACCTACCGTTGCGGGTCAGCGCCGGACTTCGACCGGACTTCCCCCGTGCACGACGCCCGTACTGTAACCCGCTTTCTGCACAGGGCTTGCAGGAAGTTCGCGCAAGTGACGTGGACCTCGGCACGCGGCCGCGGTCGCCCCACACGCCCTCACCGCGCCTGAGCTGCGGCAACAGAAAATCTTCCGAAAAGTTCGGGCGCCGTGTCGATCCGGCGCCGGACCCGTTCGACCTGGGGGTGCCGGGGGCTGAAGCGGCCCACGCGGGACACAGGGAGACACACCGTGAAGTTCATGCTGATCTGGCGCGCGACCGACGAGGCGTGGGCGAACCTGGGCGACGTCGACTTCGCGAAGATGATGGAGCTGACCGGCCGCTTCAACGACGAGATGATCCGCGCGGGCGTCCTGCTGGCCGCCGAGGGCCTGGACGACCCGGCGCAGGGCGTCGTCGTCGACTTCTCCGCCGAGCCGCCGATCGTCACCGACGGCCCGTACGGCGAGGCCAAGGAGCTGTTCAACGGCTTCTACCTCATCAACGTGGCGTCGAAGGAGGAAGCGGTCGAGTGGGCCAAGCGCAGCCCGATCAAGGCGGCCGGGTTCAAGACCGAGATCCGCCGGGTGCCGACGATCGACGAGTTCCCGCAGGACAACGAGTGGATCCAGAAGGAGCGCGCGTGGCGTGAGGCCAACGGCCAGCTCTGACCGGCGCGGACAGGAGCCGATCAGCGCCGAGGACGTCGAAGCCCGGCCGGGGATCCCCGGCCGGGCTTCGAAACGTCTGACAGGACCGGCTCAGCCCGTGCGCACGTTCGACGACACGAGAGCCGCGAGCCTGTCGCCGATCGCGTAGGTCGCGCCCGGCGACTGGTGGTCGCGGGTCGCGAGGTCGAACGCCACGGAGGCCTCGATCCGGCGCGACGCCTCGTGCTCACCGAGGTGGTCGAGCAGCAACGCCACCGACAGCACGGCGGCGGTCGGGTCCGCGATGCCCTGGCCCGCGATGTCGGGCGCCGAGCCGTGCACCGGCTCGAACATCGACGGGTTGCGGCGCGTCACGTCCAGGTTGCCGGACGCGGCCAGGCCGATTCCGCCCGTGACGGCGGCGGCGAGGTCGGTCAGGATGTCGCCGAACAGGTTGTCCGTCACGATCACGTCGTAGCGGGCCGGGTCGGTGACCAGGTGGATCGTGGCCGCGTCCACGTGCTGGTACGCGACCGTGACGTCCGGGTGCTGCAGCGAGACCTCCTCGACGACGCGCGACCACAGCGAGCCGGCGTGCGTGAGGACGTTCGTCTTGTGCACCAGCGTCAGGTGGCGACGCGGACGGGCCGACGCGCGGGCGAAGGCGTCGCGGACGACGCGCTCCACACCGAACGACGTGTTGAGCGAGACCTCGGTCGCGATCTCGTGCGGGGTGTCCTTGCGGAGCAGACCGCCGTTGCCCGCGTACGGGCCCTCGGTGCCCTCGCGGACCACCACCATGTCGATCTCCGGCGGGTCCGCGAGCGGGCTGCGGACGCCGGGGTAGAGACGGGCGGGGCGGAGGTTCACGTGGTGGTCGAGCTCGAAGCGCAGCCGCAGCAGCAGCCCGCGCTCCAGAATTCCGCTCGGCACCGACGGGTCGCCCACCGCGCCGAGCAGGATCGCGTCGTGCTGGCGAAGCTCCCCCAGCACCGACTCGGGCAACAACTCTCCCGTGGCGTGCCAGCGCGCCGCGCCGAGGTCGTAGCGAGTGATCTCGGCCGCCGGAACGACCTCGCCGAGGACCTTCAGGGCCTCAGCGATGACCTCGGGCCCGATCCCGTCTCCTGGGATCACTGCGAGCCGCATCCACACACCTCCCAGGTGTCAGTCCCCAATTGGTGGGACTACTTTCCTTTGCGAAAGGCTACCGGCATCGTGGCCACCCGCCGCATGCCGGACACCCCTTCGGGATGTTCTCTCCCGTACTGCGGGACACCCACACGGCCCATTCCCCACCTTCGAGTGTCACTCGACCGAACGAACGGTGTCGCGTGAAGGGGTGACGCCCGCCGCCCACACAAGTCACGCGGGGGCCCCGCGTTTCCCTCTGGGGAACGCGGGGCCCCCGCGTGACGTCAGGAAACGTCGGAGGAGCGGTGGTTCGTGGGCGGGGATTGGGGTGGGGTGCGGACCGCGACTACCGAGGCGCGGTCGCCGCTCGCGTTGTGGTGGTTGAGCACGAGCAGTCCCTCGGACTTGTCGGCCCTCAGCGCCGCCTCGTCCCTGTCCACGACGAGCGCCGTGCCCGGCTTCGCGAGGTACGACAGCGCCGCGTCGCCGCCGCCCCGCACCCACAGCCCCGGCTTGAGCGGGTCGAAGGACAGCGGGCGGTCGATCACGTCGACGAGCTTGTTCGCGTTGCCCGGCGCCGGGTAGTAGCCGTCGGTGCCGACGGTGTACGTGAGGCGCGCCGTGTCCTTCGCCGGGTCGATGCCCAGCGCCGTCAGCAGCACCGGCAGGACCACGACGTCGGTGTCCTGCACGTTCGCGTCGACGTCGCCGTAGAGGTTGTTGACGCCCCTGACGTCGACCGTCTCCCCCGTCCTGAGGTCGACGGTGGACGCGACCAGCAGGTCGGTGTCGGTCACGCGGGTCGCGGACACCTCGAAGTCCGCGGTGCCGTCGCCGTCGGTGTCGATGTCGACGAACGGGATCGTGTTGACGCCGAGGTTGTACCAGTTGCCCCACGTCGCGACACCGAACGCGAGCAGCGCCTCCTCCGGCCTGCCCTGGGCCTTCGAGAGCGGGGCCGTGGAGGTCGCGCCGACGTAGCGCAGGTCGCCGCCCCTGGCGGTCTCGTTGAGCGCGCAGTTCTCCGTGACGTCCCGGCGGCAGTCGCGCAGCTTCGGCGACCGCGCCTGCAGCTCGAGCACGCTGACCAGCGAGCGGTAGGCCTGCGGACCCGTGCCCTGGTCGACACCGCGGCCGGTCAGGTTCAGCACCGCCTGCCCGGCGCCGCCGGGGAACTTCAGAGCGGCCGGGGTGGTGATGTCCGCGACGGGCTTCGGTGCCGAGTAGACCGACAGCCGCAGCGGCACCGCGGTGCCGGCGATCGGCGTGAAGGTCACGCGCCCGGAGGCGTCGGCGAGGAACTGGCGCGGCTCGCCGAGCTGCGTCGGGACGACGGTCGGGTCCACCGTCTTGCGCAGCGCCTTCGGGTCGTCGATCCGCAGCGTGACCTGGACGCGGGCGACGCCGCGCGGGCTCAGCCCCACCCTGTTCCGCGAGAGGACGTAGCTCACGCCGGGGATCGTCGTGGCCGCGGTGTAGCCGAGCTCGTACTCGACTGCCTTGGCCGACTTGTTGACGATCTTGATCGTCTTGCTCCTGGAGACCGGCTTGGAGACCTCGACGACGCCGAAGTTCGCGCTGACGTGGCCGTCGTCCTCCTCGACGTGGGCGAGGACCTGGTTCTCGACCGCGGACCTGCCGTCCACGCGGCCGGTGCCGACGCGGTTGGGAGCGAAGGTCTTGCCGCTCTCCCGCACGTCCGCGCCCGCGGTGTTCATGATCGCGGCCTTGACCTCCTCCAGCGTCCAGTCCGGGTGCGTCTGGCGCACCAGGGCGGCGATGCCGGCGACGTGCGGGGCCGCCATCGAGGTGCCGGAGAGGACCGAGCGGTCGTTGCCGGAGCCGACGGCGGTCGACGAGATCGTGTCACCGGGCGCCGCGACGTCCGGCTTGATGGACCGACCGCGCGTGCCGCGGCTCGTGAACGAGCTCGGCGTGTCCGAAATGGACTGGTCGTGCGTCGGCGTCGAGGTGCGCAGGACCCCCGCGAGGCGGACGGTCAGCGTGCCCGCGTCCAGCGCCGGGCGCACCTGGTTCGTGGCCTCACCGGTGAACTGGAACATCGGGATGGCCGCGTTGCCGGCGATGCCCGCCGCGAAGTTGTTGAGCGCGGACGAGAGCAGCACGCCCTGGCCACCGGCGGCCTGCACGTTGCCGGCGCGGGCACCGGAACCGCACCGGCGCGTCGCGTCGTTGTCGTCCCACTCCAGCCAGACCAACCTGCCCGCTACCGCGTCCGTGATCGGCTGGCAGCCGTCGAGGTTGCCGGCCTGCGTGAGCTTCACGACCGGCAGCGTCTTGTCGTAGCCCGGGTAGCCGGTGAAGTTCTGGCTGTACTGGCCCGGCTTCTGGCCGAGGCCCTGCACCTCCGCGCCGTCGCGGAGCACGAACGAGTCGCGCACGGACGCGACGGTCAGCGCCTCGGGCGTGTTGCCCGGCGAGCCGCCGACGTCGTAGAGGTCGCCGCCGTTGCCCGCGGAGAACACCGGCAGGACGCCGGCCCGGTACAGCTTCTTCACGAAGAGGCTGTCGGGGTCGTCCGGGGCGCCGTAGTCGGAGCCGAGCGACAGGTTGACGACGTCGAGGTGGTCGGAGAAGTCGCCGTCGCCGTCCGGGTCGAGCGACCAGTCGAGCGCCTGCGAGGTGACGTTGGTGGAGCCGGAGCAGCCGAAGACCTTGAGCGCGTAGACCAGTGCCTTAGGGGCGGTGCCGGGGCCGATCTTCATCCCGTCGAGCTGCGCGGCGTCGAGCTCGGCGTGGTCGCCGGTGAACGTGCTGCCGTCGGCGTTCTCGCCGAAACCGGCCGTGGTGCCCGCGACGTGCGAGCCGTGGCCGTCACAGTCGATGGGGTTGGGGTCGGGCTTCGGCGTGTTGAGCGCCGGGTCCTCGCTCCCGCCGTCGTACTCCTCGCCCACGAAGTCGTAGCCGCCGACGACCTTCGCGGTCGGGAAGTTCGGGTCCTGCACGCGCGGGTCGACGGCGCGGAACGCCTCGACCGTGCCGGGCCCGCCGAAGTTCGCGTGGGTGTAGTCGACGCCGGTGTCGATGATGCCGACCCGCACGCCGTCGCCGAGCTTGCCGTACCGCTGCCAGACGTCGATCGTCCTGGTGAGCTGGACGGCGTTCGAGTTCTGCTTCTTCTTCGGCACGACCGGGTAGACCGCGGCGACGTCCGGGCGGTTCGCCAGCTCGCGGACCTTCTGCGCGTCGGCCTTCACGACCACGCCGGGAACGCCGTTGGACGTGCGGTAGAGCTCCCTGGTGGAGGTGTCCGCCACCCTGAGCAGGCCGACGACCGCATCGGCCGCGGCGGAGGAGTCGGCGCGGGCCTGCCTGGCAGCTGCCTCGCGACTTCCTTGCCCTGGCTCTTCTTCTCGTCGAACGCGTCGACGGCGGGCTTGCGGTCCAGCGCGACGAACGCGGTGACCTCACCGGTGCTCTTGAGCCTGGGAGAAACCTTGAGGTGCAACGCTTTCGCGTCCATCCCCGGTGCACCCCCGACCGGCTGGGCGAGCTGTTCGCCCTGTGCCTGTGCCGTGGCGGGTGCGATCAGCAGGGTGGTGATGGCCGAGAACACCACCAGACTCGATCGTCTTTTCACAACGTTGCCCCAACCGAGGTGTGTCCTTCGACCCGAATCAGTGCCGTGTCCGCTACGGCACCGGGTCAACCTCGGGGGGACGCTAATCGCTGATCGTGTCTGTGCGATTGCCCCGAAAGTATGAATGTTGGCTACGGGTAGTTGGCTGCTGCCCCGTCAGTTGGAAACGCCGATGTCCACGGGAAGGGGACTTCGCAGTCCCCTTCCCGGTTCGTCGTGACTATCCGAAGTCGACGCTGCGGACGGTGCGCGCGCCCACCGAGGCGCCGATCGGGTCGAGCACCGCGGTGTCGACCGGGCGGTCGACCCGCAGCACCATGACGGCGTCGCTGCCGGTCTGGCTGATCTGCGCGGCCTCGATGTTCACGCCGGCCTCGCCGAGCAGCGTGCCGACGGTGCCCATGACGCCCGGGCGGTCCGGGTACTCCAGCAGCAGCACGGTTCCCTCGGCCCTGAGGTCGAAGTTGCGGCCGTTGATGTTCACCAGCTTCTCGACCTGCGCGATGCCGCTGATGGTGCCGGAGACGCTGTTGGTGGTGCCGTCCGCCTGCACGGCCTTGACGGTGACGAGGCTGCGGTGGTTCGGGCTCTCCGTCTCCTTGGTGAGCTCGACGCTGACCCCGAGGTCCTCGGCGAGGCGCGGCGCGTTCACGAACGTCACCTGCGACTCGACGACGCTCGCGAAGACGCCCCGCAGCGCCGCGAGGGGCAGCACGTCGACGTCCTCGTTGGACAGTTCGCCGCGCACCTCGACGGTGACGCTGGTCGGCGCCTTCGGCGACAGCGCGCTGAGCACGGTGCCGAGCTTCTGCACCAGCGGCAGGTAGGGGCGGACCTCCTCGCCGACCGCGCCGCCCTGGACGTTGACGGCGTCCGGCACGAAGTCGCCGGCGAGCGCGAGGATGACGCTCTTCGCGACGTCGGTGCCCGCGCGGTCCTGCGCCTCGGCCGTGGACGCGCCGAGGTGCGGCGTCACGACGATGCCGGGCACGTTGAACAGCGGGCTCTCGGTGGTGGGCTCGGTGCTGAAGACGTCGATGCCGGCGCCGCCGACCTGGCCTTCCTTCACGGCCTCCGCGAGGGCCTCCTCGTCGACGAGGCCACCGCGGGCGGCGTTGACGATGATGACGCCCCGCTTGGCCTTCGCGAGCTGCTCCGCGCCGATGAGGCCCTTGGTCTCCGGCGTCTTCGGCAGGTGGATGCTGATGGCGTCGGCCCGTTCGAGGAGCTCCTCGAGGCTGACGAGCTCGATGCCGAGCTGGGCCGCGCGCTGGGCCGAGACGTACGGGTCGTAGGCGATGAGCTCGACGCCGAACGCGGCGATGCGCTGCGCGAACAGCTGGCCGATCTTGCCGAGGCCGACCACGCCGACGGTCTTGCCGTTGAGCTCGACGCCGTTGAACTTGCTGCGCTTCCACTCGTGGTTCTGCAGCGTCTCGTGCGCGGCCGGGATCTGGCGCGCGACGCTGAGCAGGAGCGCGACCGCGTGCTCGGCGGCCGAGACGATGTTCGACGTCGGGGCGTTGACGACCATCACGCCGTTCTGCGTGGCGGCCGGGACCTCGACGTTGTCGAGGCCGACGCCCGCGCGGGCCACGACCTTGAGCTTGCGGGTGGCGGCGAAGACCTCGGCGTCGACCTGGGTAGCGGACCTGACGAGCAGGGCGTCCGCGTCCGCGACGGCTTCGAGGAGGGCCGGGCGGTCGGTGCCGTCCACGTGGCGCACCTCCACACCATCGCCCAGAGCGTCCAGCACGGACGGCGCGAGCTTCTCGGCGATGAGGACAACAGGTCGGCTCGTGTTGCTCACGGACATCGCTCCCAGGAAGGGTCGGATCGTGGGGCGCGGGCGTGGTCGGGGGCGGCTGGCCCGCGCCGACCGGAGCACCGCAATGTGTCCGGACTGTTAACGAGCATAGACAGGGGCCCCAACCGGGGATTCCGGCGGGTGGCCCAGGTCACCGCTCTCGTCTTGCAGGATGGGACGGCCCCAGCCCGGACGTGGTGTTCAGCGGCGTTCAGACCGCCCACGTCCTGGGACGCTACGGGCGGGCGGTCGACCGGCGCTCGAACCTCACCACGGCTCGTCGAACTCCCCGTCCTTCGCTCCCAGCACGAACGCGTCCCACTCGGCCATCGTGAAGACCAGGACGGGTTCGAGCTGCTTGGAGTTGCGCATGGCGACGTACGTGGCGCCGTCGGTGTGCTCGACGAAGGCGATCTCGACGTGGCCGTCCTCCGGCTCCGGCTCCGGCGGGCGCTTCCACTGCGCGCCGCGCAGGTCCAGGTTGCCGCGCACGTGGGCCTTGTCGTCGTAGATCGGCGCGCTGTCGGTCATGGGGTTGAAGCTAGCGGATGGGCGGGAGCGGGGAGCGGAAAGGCCCGCGGAGCGCCACACGCGCTCCACGGGCCTGTCCGGGGAAAAGACCTCAGGCGGTCTCGGTGATCGGGCGGTCCACCCACGACATCATGTCGCGCAGCTTCTTGCCGGTTGCCTCGATCGGGTGGTTCTCACCCTCCTGCTGGAGCTTCCGGTAGTTCGCGCGGCCGTTGTCGTCCTCGGCCACCCACTCGTTGGCGAAGGTGCCGTCCTGGATCTCGCCCAGGATCTTCTTCATCTCCTCCTTGACCGCGGGGGTGATGACGCGCGGGCCGCGGGTCAGGTCACCGAACTCGGCGGTGTCGGAGATCGAGTAGCGCATGCGGGCGATGCCGCCCTCGTACATGAGGTCGACGATCAGCTTGAGCTCGTGCAGGCACTCGAAGTAGGCGACCTCGGGGGCGTAGCCCGCCTCGGTCAGCACCTCGAAGCCCGCCTGGACCAGAGCCGACGCGCCACCGCACAGGACGGCCTGCTCGCCGAAGAGGTCCGTCTCGGTCTCTTCCTTGAACGTCGTCTTGATGACGCCGGCGCGGGTGCCGCCGATGCCCTTGGCGTAGGACAGGGCGAGGGCCTGGGCGTTGCCGGAGGCGTCCTGCTCGACGGCGATGAGGGCGGGCACGCCCTTGCCGTCGACGAACTGGCGGCGCACCAGGTGGCCGGGGCCCTTCGGGGCGACCATGGCGACGTCCACGCCGGACGGCGCGGTGATCAGGCCGTAGCGGATGTTGAAGCCGTGCCCGAAGAAGATCGCGTCACCCTCGTTGAGGTTCGCGGCGATCTCGTTCGCGTAGATGTGGCGCTGCGCGGTGTCGGGCGCCAGGATCATGATCACGTCGGCCCACGCGGAGACCTCGGCCGGGGTGCCGACCTCGAGGCCCTCCTCCTCCGCCTTGGCGCGGGACTTGGAGCCCTCCTGCAGGCCGATGCGGACCTCGACGCCGGAGTCGCGCAGGGACAGCGCGTGGGCGTGGCCCTGGCTGCCGTAGCCGATCACAGCCACCTTGCGGCCCTGGATGATGCTCAGGTCGGCATCGTCGTCGTAGAAGATCTCGACGCTCACAGTAATTCCCTACCTTCTGGATTTAACGAACCGCGGTGGCGGTGATGGAACGAGCGCCACGGCCGATGGCGACCATGCCGGACTGGACGATCTCGCGGAGCCCGTAGGGCTCCAGCATGCGCAGCAACGCGTCGAGTTTTTCAGACGTGCCGGTGGCCTCGATCGTGACCGCCTCCGGCGACACGTCGACGACCTTCGCGCGGAAGAGCTGGACGGTCTCGAGGACCTGCGACCGCACCGTCGCGTCGGCCCTGACCTTGATGAGGACGAGCTGGCGCTGGACGGACGCGGCCGGCTCCAGCTCGACGATCTTGATGACGTTGATGAGCTTGTTGAGCTGCTTGGTCACCTGCTCCAGCGGCAGCTCGTCGACCGACACCACGATCGTCATGCGGGAGATGTCGGGGTACTCGGTGCGGCCGACCGCGAGCGACTCGATGTTGAAGCCGCGGCGGGAGAACAGGCCGGCGACGCGCGCGAGCACACCGGGCTTGTCCTCGACCAAAACGCTCAGCGTGTGCCTGGTCATCACAGGTCCTCATCGAACAGGGGGCGGATGTCGCGGGCGGCCATGATCTCGGAGTTGCCGGTGCCGGCCGCGACCATGGGCCACACCTGCGCGTCCTTGCCGACGACGAAGTCGACCACGACCGGCCGGTCGTTGATCTCCAGCGCCTTCGCGATCACCTCGTCCACCTCCTCGCGGGACTCGGCGCGCAGGCCGGCGCACCCGAGAGCCTCGGCCAGGAGCTTGAAGTCTGGGATGCGGTGCTTGTGCGTCCCCAGATCGGTGTTGGAGTACCGCTCGCCGTAGAACAGGGTCTGCCACTGGCGGACCATGCCCAGGTTGCCGTTGTTGATCACGGCGATCTTCACCGGCAGGCCCTCGATGGCGCAGGTCGCCAGTTCCTGGTTGGTCATCTGGAAGCAGCCGTCGCCGTCGATGGCCCACACCGTGCGGCCCGGCTCACCGGCCTTGATGCCCATCGCTGCGGGCACCGCGAAGCCCATCGTGCCGAGACCGCCGGAGTTGATCCACGTGCGCGGGTGCTCGTACTTCACGAACTGCGCGGCCCACATCTGGTGCTGGCCGACGCCCGCCGTGTAGATCGTGTCGGCCGGGGACATCGCACCGATGCGCTCGATGACGTACTGCGGCGACAGCGTGCCGTCGTCCGGCCAGTTGTAGCCGAGCGGGAACGTCTCGCGGATCGAGTTCAGCGTCTCCCACCACGGCGCGAGGTCCCTGACCTTGGCCGTCTCGCGCTCGGCGCGGACCGCGTCGATCAGCTCGGTGATGATCTCCTTGCAGTCCCCCACGATCGGGACGTCCGCGCGGCGGTTCTTGGAGATCTCGGCCGGGTCGATGTCGGCGTGGATGACCTGGGCGTCCGGCGCGAACGAGTTCAGCTGACCGGTCACGCGGTCGTCGAAGCGGGCGCCCAGCGCGATCAGCAGGTCCGACTTCTGCATCGCCGCGACGGCCGCGACGGTGCCGTGCATGCCGGGCATGCCCAGGTGCTGCTCGTGCGAGTCGGGGAAGGCGCCACGCGCCATCAGCGTGGTGACGACCGGGATGCCGGTGTCCTCCGCCAGGCGCAGCAGCTCGGGGGACGCGTCCGCCTTGATGACGCCACCGCCGACGTAGAGAACGGGCTTGCGCGCGTTGACGATCAGTTTGGCGGCTTCGCGGACCTGCTTGCCGTGCGGCCGGGTCGTCGGCCGGTAACCGGGCAGGCGCAGCTCGGGCGGCCACGAGAAGCTGGTCTGCTCCTGCAGCACGTCCTTGGGGATGTCGACGAGGACGGGGCCGGGCCGGCCGGTCGCCGCGATGTGGAACGCCTCCGCGATCGCCCGCGGGATCTCCGCGGCGTCGGTCACGAGGACGTTGTGCTTGGTGATCGGCATGGTGATGCCGCAGATGTCCGCCTCCTGGAAGGCGTCCGTGCCGATCAGCGGCCGCGACTGCTGGCCGGTGATCGCGACGACGGGCACGGAGTCCATGTTCGCGTCCGCGAGCGGGGTGACGAGGTTGGTCGCACCCGGTCCCGAGGTCGCCATGCAGACCCCGACCTTGCCGGTGGCCTGCGCGTACCCGGTCGCCGCGTGGCCCGCGCCCTGCTCGTGGCGGACGAGGATGTGCCGGACCTTCGTGGAGTCGAGCAGCGGGTCGTACGCCGGGAGGATCGTCCCGCCGGGAATGCCGAACACCACCTCGCACCCGACCGCCTCGAGCGATCGCACAAGCGACTGAGCACCGGTTACACGAACCGGTGCGCCACTGGGCGGGGCCGGTTTCGGCCGCGGACCTGGACGTGGCGACGTGGGCTCGGGAGCCTGTCGCGATGGTGCGCTGGTCATCTCATTGCCTCGTGGGTATCGGGGTCCGGACACGAAAAAACCCTCGACAACCCGAAGACGGGTCGTGCGAGGGTCGCGCGTCGACGCAGGCTGTTCGGCTCAGGCGTCGACGCGCCTGAGAAGTACGAGAACGAGCGTGCGCTGCATGTGGCGGACGTTATCGCCTCGCGCAAGAGTGCGTCAACTCTGCGAGACGGAATTCCCGGATCGTGGACGTGGGAGAATCCTCCGGGTGAAGAAGCTGGTCTTTCGCATCCCGGCGACCGCGCTGCTCGCGGCGGGTCTGATCGCCATCTGCGTGACCCCTGTGGCGTGGGTCGCTCCCGGACTGCAAGCGCTCTACGTCCTGCCTCTCGGCTACGCCTACTGGGTCGTCCGCAACCGCACGACGGTCACCGAGGACGAGATCGTCGCCCGCGGCCTGTTCGCCACCACGACGGTCAGGTGGCCGGAGGTGAAGGCGATCCGGCTGGTCCGGAAGGGCTGGCTCAAGGCCGTGAAGGACGACGACACCGAGGTGACCCTGCCCGCGGTCCGGTTCATGCACCTGCCGGCGCTGTCGCTGGTGAGCGGCGGACGCGTGCCCGACCCGACCGCCGTGGACGAAGAGACCGCCGAGGCCGTGGCCGCCGAGGACGAAGCTGCCGAAGACGTGACCGCCACCGAGGACAAGGACAAGGCCGCCGGGACGACCGCGGACGTCGCCGACGAGCCCGTGAAGTCCGTGGAGTCCGTGGAGTCCGTGGAGTCCGAGAAGTGATCCGGCGGGTCCCGCTGCTGAGCCTGCTGCTGTCCATCGCGGGCCTGCTGACCTCGGCCTACCTGACCTACACCCACTTCGACGCGAGCGCGCTGGTGTGCTCGGCCGACTCGGTGGTCGACTGCGAGACCGTGACCACGAGCGAGCAGTCGGAGCTGCTGGGCATCCCCGTCGCGTTCCTCGGGCTCGCCTTCTTCGCGTTCCTCACCGTGCTCTGCCTCCCGTTCGCATGGCGCCTCGACGCGCTGAAGTGGGTCCGGCTGGGCGCGGTGGGCGTGGGCGTGCTGATGGTCGTCTACCTGGTCGCGGCGGAGTTCCTCATCATCGGCAAGATCTGCCTGTGGTGCACCGCCGTGCACGTGATCACGCTCGCACTGGCCTGTCTGCTGGTCTGGGCGAGCCTGCGCCCAAGTAGCCTTTGAGGTACCGCTCCCAGACTGGTGGACGCCTCACCCCGCGTCCCGCGCGTTTTTTCTTGAACTGAATCTGGAGGAGCAGTGCCTCAGCTCCGCTCTCGCACCACCACGCACGGCCGCAACGCCGCGGGTGCCCGCGCCCTCTGGCGCGCGACCGGCATGACCGACGGCGACTTCGGCAAGCCGATCATCGCGATCGCCAACTCCTACACGCAGTTCGTGCCGGGTCACGTGCACCTGCGCGATCTCGGCGACATCGTGGCCGAGGCGGTGCGCGAGGCGGGTGGCGTGCCGCGCGAGTTCCACACGATCGCGGTCGACGACGGCATCGCCATGGGCCACAGCGGGATGCTCTACTCGCTGCCCAGCCGCGAGATCATCGCCGACTCCGTCGAGTACATGGTCAACGCGCACCAGGCCGACGCGATCGTCTGCATCTCGAACTGCGACAAGATCACCCCCGGCATGCTCAACGCGGCGATGCGGCTCAACATCCCCGTCGTGTTCGTGTCCGGCGGGCCGATGGAGGCCGGCAAGGCCGTCGTCGTCGAGGGCGTCGCCGTCGCGCCGACCGACCTCATCACCGCCATCGCCGCGTCGGCGTCCCCCGCCGTGGACGACGAGGGCCTGTCCGAGGTCGAGCGCTCGGCGTGCCCGACGTGCGGCTCCTGCTCCGGCATGTTCACCGCGAACTCCATGAACTGCCTCACCGAGGCGCTGGGCCTCTCCCTGCCGGGCAACGGCTCGACGCTCGCCACGCACGCCGCGCGCCGCGAGCTGTTCTCCGAAGCCGGCCGCGTGGTCGTGGAGCTGTGCAGGCGCTGGTACGGCGAGGACGACGAGTCGGCGCTGCCGCGCTCGATCGCGAACCGCAAGGCGTTCGAGAACGCGATGGCGCTCGACATGGCCATGGGCGGCTCGACGAACACGGTGCTGCACATCCTCGCCGCCGCGCAGGAGGGCGAGATCGACTTCACGCTGCAGGACATCGACGACCTGTCGCGCCGCGTGCCGTGCCTGGCCAAGGTGTCGCCGAACTCCGACTACCACATGGAGGACGTGCACCGGGCCGGCGGGATCCCGGCGCTGCTGGGCGAGCTGCACCGCGCGGGCCTGCTGAACGAGGACGTGACGTCGGTGCACACCCCGACGCTCGCCGAGTGGCTCGGCAAGTGGGACATCCGGGCGGAGAACCCGTCCGCGGAGGCGGTCGAGCTGTTCCACGCGGCCCCCGGCGGGGTCCGCACCACCGAGGCGTTCTCGACGTCGAACCGCTGGTCCTCTTTGGACACCGACGCCGCGGGCGGCTGCATCCGCGACTTCGAGCACGCCTACACGCGTGACGGCGGCCTAGCCGTGCTGCGCGGCAACCTCGCCGAGCGCGGCGCGATCATCAAAGCCGCCGGCATCGACGAGGAGCTGTGGCACTTCGAGGGCCCGGCACGGGTCGTCGAGTCCCAGGAGCAGGCCGTCTCGGCGATCCTGAACAAGGAGATCCAGGCGGGCGAGGTGCTCGTCGTGCGCTACGAGGGCCCGTCCGGCGGCCCCGGCATGCAGGAGATGCTGCACCCCACGGCGTTCCTGAAGGGCTCCGGCCTCGGCAAGAAGTGCGCGCTGATCACCGACGGCCGGTTCTCCGGCGGTTCCTCCGGCCTGTCGATCGGCCACATCTCCCCGGAAGCGGCGGGCGGTGGCACGATCGGCCTCGTCGAGAACGGCGACCGGATCCTGATCGACGTGCACGAGCGGCGCCTGGAGCTGCTGGTGGACGAGCAGGTGCTGGCCGAGCGGCGCGCCAAGATGGAGGCGTCCGAACGGCCGTGGCAGCCGGTCGACCGCATCCGCCCGGTCACGGGCGCGCTGCGGGCGTACGCGCGGATGGCGACGGACGCGTCGACGGGCGCGGTGCGCGACCCGAGCCGCTAAAGAGCGAACGCGAGCGCCAGGCAGGCGCCGAACACGAGCCAGCCCGTCAGCGGTCCGCTGACGGGCTGGTCCGTTTTCTTGACCACGAGACCTGCGACGACGAGGCCCGCGAGCAGGCCGAGCGGTGGCAGCAGGGACTTCGCGGTGAGGCCGAACGGGAACGCCACCAGGTAGACGACCGGTATCCCGATCACCAGCAGTGCCAGTTGGAGCAGCGCGCCCGTCAGTCGAGGAGTCACGGGTGCGTGTCTACCGGAAGACGAAGAAGGTCACGGCCGCGCCACCCGCTCCGAGCAGGAGCGCGATGAACCCGGCCGCCAGCGGGTGGCGGAACCAGCTCCGGTTGTAGTCCAGCGCGGCCCGGCCGGGCCCGGCGAACAACGCCGCGAACGCCATGCCCGCGAGCGCGAGCTCCAGCTCGACGCCGTTGGGGCCGAAGAAGCCGCCCTTGTACTGCAACGCGATGACGTTGGCCATCACCGCGAGCAGGCCGGCCGCGGCCAGGGGCGTGAAGAGGCCGAGCACGAGCAGGGCGCCGCCCGCCAGCTCCGTCACGCCGGTGACCCAGGCGAGGACGACCGACTCGCGGTAGCCCATCTTCTCCAGCGACTGCGCGAAGCCGTTGATGCCGGGGCCACCGAAGAGCCCGAAGACCTTCTGCAGGCCGTGCAGCACGAAGATGCCGCCGAGCACCGCGCGCAGGCCGAGCAGGCCGAGGTCGGGGCCCGCGGTCCAGCCGAACTTCTTGCGCTCGTCGTCGAACGGGTCGTCGGCCGCGTGCTCCGGCGAGTCCACACCGGACCGGTCCAGCGGCGTGTAGCCCGTGTTGTCGAACGCCTTCGTCGTGGAGTCGTACGGCTGGGTGGTGCCACCCCCGGCCTTGCCCGTGGCGTCGTCGAAGTGGTGCACTCCCCCTCCGCTGCCCGAGTAGAACGAGTCGTCGGAGAAAGCGCTCGATGAGCTCGAGCCTTTGTCGTGAGTAGCCACGCCCGCACGCTAGGGGGCCTCGCGCGGGCGCGCGAGGGCCGAACGGCAGCCCGGTTTCACCCGGAAGAACTAATAAGATCCGTTCACCAGGTTGCGCGGCCGTTCCCCCGCGACGTACCGGGTCACCTCGGACGCCACCACGGCGTAAGCCCGTTCCGTGTGACCGGTGCAGCTCCCGGCGACGTGCGGGGTCAGCAGCAGGCCCGGCGCGGTCCACAGTGGATGGTCAGCGGGCAGCGGCTCGGGATCGGTCACGTCCAGGGCGGCGCGCAGCCGTCCGGACGTCAGCTCCGCGAGCAACGCGTCCGTGTCGACGACCGGGCCGCGGGCGCCGTTGACCAGGATGGCGTTGTCCTTCATCGCGGCCAGGAACCCGGCGTCGACCAGGTGCCGGGTCTGCTCGGTCATCGGCGTGAAGACCACGACCGCGTCGAACTGCGGCAGCAGCGCCGGCAGCTCGTCCACGCCGTGCACGCCGTCGCGGGCGGTGCGGCCCACCAGCACGGCGGTGGCGTCGAACGGCTCCAGGCGGCGCCGCAGCTGCTCGCCGAGGTCGCCGGCGCCGACGATCAGCACCTTCTTGCCCTGCAACGTGTCCGTGAGGTGGTAGTCCCAGCGGCCCTCGGCGCGGGCGCGTTCGAAGACGAGGAAATCCCGGTAGATGGCCAGCAACGCGCCGATGGCCCACTCCGCCGTGCTGCCCCCGTGCGCGCCACGGCACGTGGACAGCATCACGCCTTCCGGCACGCGGCCGATGAAGTTCTCCGCACCCGCGCTCAGCAGCTGCACGAGCTTGAGGTCCGGCAGTTGCGCGAACACCTCGCCCGGGTCGGTGCCCGCGAGGAACTTCGGGACGAGGACCTCGGCGCCGAGCCCCTCGGACGGCAGCGGCTGCCCCGGCGTGTAGCGGACCGGCCGGACACCGTCCACCCGGGACAGCACCTGAACTCCGAGATCATCTGGCACGAGCACGATGAGCGTCACAGGTGCAACGTACGTCAGAATGGCGGCCATGCGGGAGCACGACGTCATCTCCTGGGACGGCACGAGGATCCGGACTTGGCGGGCAGCGGATGGAGGCACACCCGTGCTGCTCTGCCCCGGCGTGGGGTCCGGTCCCGAGTCGTGGCCGTCGCTCACCGGCCGCGGCGGTCTGCTCGGCTGGTACATGCGCGGGACGATGGGGTCCGACCGGCCCGTCGACGAGCGCAACATCTCGCTGGACGACCACGTGTCGGACGCGATCGCGGTCCTCGACGACGCGGGCGTCGAGCGGTGCGTCGTCATGGGCTGGTCGATGGGCGTCACGATCGCGGCCGAGCTCGCGCTGCGCCATCCCGAACGGGTGGCGGGCCTGCTGCTCGTCGCGGGCGCGCCGGGGGACTCGTTCGACGCCATGCTGCCGGTGGTCCCGGGAGCGGTGCGCCGGTTCGTCGGACTGACCGCCACGAAGCTGCTGCGGCAGGCCGGTCCGGTGCTCGACAGCGTGCTGCACCGGGTCCCGGCGCCGGACGTGACGGCGTTCCTGCTCCGGCACAGCGGGGTGATCAAGCCGAGCAGCGACCCGAAGGCCGTGGCGAACGCGGTCAGCCGGTTCCTGCGGCACGACTGGCGCTGGTACTTCACGCTGGCCCTCGCGCTGGGCGCGGCGCCGCGCCAGGACCTCGGCACGATCGTGTGCCCGGTCACACTCCTGGCGGGCCGCGACGACGTCCTGACGACGGCGGAGAGCATGTCCGGGTCCGTCGGCGCCCTGCCCCAGGCCCGGCTCAGGGTGCTGCCGTGCAGCCACTACCTGCCGCTGGAGGCGCCGGAGGTGGTCTCCGCCGAGCTCGACCTGCTGCTCGAGCGGGTCCGCTCGGTCGACTTCGCCACGGCTGAGGCGTTCACTTCGGGTTCACGGTCACGCACCTAGCCTGGGACTCGTGGTGCGTTCCGTCGTGTTGTTGGCCGCCGCCTGCCTGCTGGCAGGGGGCTGCGCGAGCTTTCCTGACGAGCCGGCCCCCACGGCGTGGAGCGCACAACCGCAGCTGACCCCGCAGGCGGGTCCGCGGCCGGAGCTGCCGGGCGAGTTCCAGCCGAGCCCCGGTGAACCGGGCCGCGGGCAGCCCCAGCAGAGCGTGCCGCCGCCGCAGGGCTGCAAGGACTACCACCCCGCGGTGATCGCCACGTGCCTGAACACCGTCACCGGCGTCGCCCCGATCGGCGCGGACGCCCAGGGCGGGGTCGCGGCCTACGCGGCGGAACGCGGCGGGCGCCTGCTCAAGGTCACCAAGGACGTTGACCCGGTCGTGGTCGCCCAGGTCGAGGTGGACGCGTCGTCCGACGGCGGGCTGACCGGTCTCGCGCTGTCGGCCACGTTCGCCGAGGACCAGCTCGCCTACGTCTACGTGACGACCGCCACGGACAACCGCGTGCTGCGCATCGCGCCCGGTGACACGCCCAAGCCGATCCTCACCGGCATCCCGAAGGGCCCTTCCGGCAACCGCGGCGTGCTGGCGAGCGACCGCAAGGGCGCGCTCCTCGTGGCCACCGGCGACGCGGGCAACCCGGCCCTGGCCGCCGACCCGAGCTCGCTCGCCGGCAAGGTGCTGCGCATCGACGGCTCCGGCCAGCCCGCGCAGGGCAACCCCACCGCGGGCTCGGCGGTCGTCTCGACCGGGCTGCGGCTGCCCGGCGGCCTGTGCGTCTCGGCGGACACCCAGAAGATCTGGGTGACCGACTGGACCGCGAACGCCGACGTCCTCCACCGCGTCGTGCCGGGCAAGCTCGGCGAGCCCGCGTGGGCGTGGCCGGACAAGCCGGGCGTGCTGGGCTGCTCCTCGTACACGGACATGCTCACCGTGGCGACCTCCAAGACGCCCGGCCTGCAGTCGTTGCAGATGAACCCCACCGGCGCGTTCACCGGCAAGCCGGAGCCGTCGATGCAGGAGGGCGGTTTCGGCCGGCTCGGGCCGATGGAGATGCTGAACGAGTCGGCGTCGCTGGTCGGCACGGTGAACAAGGCCGGCGGTCAGCCCGTGTCCTCCGACGACCGGGTCGCCATCGTCGTGCGCCCGGACGGTGGCGGCGGCACCAAGGACTGACGACTCGCGCCGGCGAGCGGGGGCGAGAAGGCCGCCGGGCCTTCCCGCCCCGCCTCCCCTACCGGGTACCGGTCCAGAAAATGGCCCGCGCCACCTGCGCGTAGAGCCCCTTCGGGTGGTCGCGGAACATCGGCTCGGTGCCGAAGAGGACCACCTTCGCGCCGTTGGCCGCGGTACCGGACACCACCGCCGCCTGACCCGCGGCAGCGTCCTGGCCGCCCGTGCCGTTGTCGCGTGCGCGCCAGTGGCCCGCGGCGAGCACCGTGCTGCCGTAGCGCTGCTCCACCGCCACCCCGGCGCCGAGGTCCGTGAACCACTGCGGGGAGTAGACGAACGAGTGCGGCAGCGCGCCCGTGCCGACCGGACCGGTGCCGTTGACGACGTTCACCACGCCGTTGGCGTCCTCCCAGCCGGCGACCGGGGTGGCCTGCAGGAGCTTCGCGTCGGTGTTGAACCTGCTGCCCGTCGCGCCGCGCGTGACGACGCCACCCCGCTGCAGGAACGCGTCCAGCCCCGCCTTGGCGGCGGCGTTGAGCTGGGCGTGGTTCAGCCCGGAGCCCACGTACAGGACGTCGATCCGCGACCAGTCGAAGCCCGCGTTGAGCACGGCCGTGGAGATCGTGCGGACGTCGAACCCGGACTCGCGCAGCACCTGCAGCTCGTCCGCGGACACGGCGGCCGCGACCGTCTTGCGCTGCAACGCGACCCCGCCGGGCTTGGCGGCGGTGAAGCGGACGCCGTAGCGGTCGGCGGCCTCCTTGGCGGCGGCCCTCTCCGCCGCGGGGACGACGACCGTGCCGTCGTCGTGGCGGCGCAGCTCGATGCCGCGGGACAGCAGGTCGTTGACGGCGCTGACGTCCCTGGGGTCGGTCAGCGTCAGCGCGAGGTCGGCACCCGGCGCGACGCCGACGTCACCGGTTGGAGCGGCGGCGGTGACGGGCTCGCCGTCGAAGTGGAGCCGGCCGGACCTGTGGACGTCGACGGACGCGCCCCAGAGCAGGCGGTGGCTCCAGCCGGAGATGTCGTACATCACCGGCGCCTTGCCGGAGATGTCGCTGCCCTGCTCCAGCATCACGTTGGCGAGGCCGCGCTTCGGCTGGTGCATGTCGACGACGTACGACCCGGCCGGGTAGCGCTTGCCCCCGAGGGTGAACGGCTTCTCCGCGCGCTCGACCCGCACGTCGTGCCGGACGAGCTGGTCGACGAGCCTCGCCGCGGCCGGCGCGGACCGGTCGCCGGTGATCACGTACGCGCGCGGGAACTCGGTGCGGAAGCGGTCCTCCGGCCCGAAGCCGGGCACGAACCCGTCCGGGATGTACCGCTGCGCCTCCCCGGCGGCGCCCCGGCGGAACATCTCGGTCTGCCCGGCGATCAGGCTGCGCCGGTTGTCGTCCACGTAGTCGAGCGTCGTCTCGATGGTGGCCTCGACGACATCGGTGTTGATCTTCGATCGCCGCTGGAGCTCCGCCGCCGGCAGGGCGTCGTAGTCGGCGCGGTTGACCCGCATCGGGATCTCGATCGTGTACGAGATGGCGCCGTGGTACATCGAGTACTGCGCGGTGTAGATCGGCGCCCAGCCGTCCCACTCGCCGACGGGGTAGTCGCGGAACGGGATCTCCGGCTTCGCCGCCTCCGGGTGGCCCAGCGCCTGCACGGCCTTCTCCATCAGCAGGCCGCCCTCGTAGCCGTGCTTGATGTAGAGGTCGAAGTCGTAGTTCTGGCCGTGCGGCGGCGTGGTCGGCTCGATGAGCGTGTTCGCCACGTACCCGTGCTGGTCCAACATCATCAGCGGCTGCGTGCGCTCGACGATGTCCTGCATCACCCGGTTCTCCGGCTGGGAGCTCGTGACGAAGTCGCGGTTGAGGTCGAAGCCCGCCGCGTTCGCCCGCGTGCCGGCGACGCGGCCGTCCGGGTTCGCGGTCAGGTTGAAGTAGATCCTGCTGCGCCGCAACAGGTCCTGGGTCTCGCGGTCGTTGCTCGTGGCGAGGTGCTCGATGACGCGCAACGCGCCGTCAGTGCCCTCCCACTCGTCGCCGTGGATGTTGTTGTTGATCCAGATCGGCGCCTTGTAGAGCCCCGCCGGGACCGAACGCCCCTCCTCGATGGTGGCGCGGAACCGCTCCTGGACCCTGGTCTCGGCCGGGCTCTCGGGCGCGGTCAGCGTGACGAGGTACAGGTCGCGGCCGAGCCCGGACTGGCCGACGACCTCGACCGAGACCCTGTTGCTCCTCTGCTGCAACGCGTTCAGCTTCGGCGCGAGCGAGTGGTACGGCGCCAGGCCGAGCTTGATGGCCTTGTCGGCGGGGTTCTCGGGATAGGTCCGCAGCGTGGTCCTGCGCGGGTAGCCCTGGCTGCGGTCGGCCCGGTTCTCCCCCCGGGCCTGCACGGACAGCGCCCCGAGCGCGCTGTCCAGCGTGGCGACCTCGTTGCGCTCGGGCCCGTTGCCGGGCTCTCGGTCGGTACTCGACGGTTGCGCTGATCCGTTGGCCGGTGCCGCCACCGCTGCGGCGACCGCCAGGAGAACAGCGAGCAGAGTTCTGCGCATGCCGACATTCCTCGCACAACGGCCCGCCCACCGACTAGAGCCGATAGGCGGGCCGTTGCATCCCCTCGGTCACGACGAGACTGGCACAGAACCACGCGCAAAAGCGAGAAAAGTTCACCAACCACCGGCACCACCAGGGCGCAAGTCACCGCTGACCTGGCCGTTCAGCTCGCTGACGGGCCGTACGACCACTCGATCGGTCTAGCCGGACCCCAGGCACAGGAACGGCCGGCGGAACGGGTCCTTCGCCATCGCCTCGGCCAGCGCCACGGCTGGCGCGGCGCCCGCGACCAGCGCCCGGTGGTAGTCGGCCATGGCGGCGGCGCTGGCCTCGTCGCCGACCTTGCTGGCGGCGGCGACCACCGTTCTGGTGCCGCCCGCGAGCATGGCGCCGGCGAACCCGAGGGCTTCGTCGCCGGGCCTGATGCGGTTGAGGGCCAGCTCGCAGGCCGCGAGGACCACGTGAGCCGGTGGCTTGCGCAGCCTGCCCAGTTCATGGGCGAAGAGCGGTCCGTCGACCAGTTCCAGCCGGGAGAACAGGGCGTTCTCGGTCTCGTGTTCGCCGTGCGCGGCGACGTGGACGAGGTCGGCTCCGTCGAGGTGGGCGAGGACCTCGGCGGCGGTCGCGTCTTCGCCGGAGAGGACCGTTGCCTTGTTGTGGTGGGCAGCCAGCCGGTCGACCTCACCGTCCGCGAACTGCAGTCCAGGCCCTCGCACCAGCAGCACCTGGTCGGATCCCGGTTCTTCCGCCTGCGCGGCGGCGAGCCACGTCGTCGCGGAAGGCGCGGTGGTGACCGCACGACCGTGCAAGCTCGGCAGGACGCCCCACGGCACCGCGTACAGCGCACCGGTCGGCACCATGACCAACTCGCGTTCGCCGATCAGGCCGGCCAGAGGCTTGATCAGCAGCTCGTCGAGCCGAGCGGCCTGCCTGCGGGCAGAGGCGCCGATGACTTCCACCAACGGCACCGGGAGATGGTCCGGCGCCAGCGCGTTGAGGTCGAAGTGCAGCTTCTGCGCGCTCTCCAACGCTTCCTGTGCGTTACCGAGGCGGACCATCCGCACCCGGCTTCCCGCGACCACCACGGCAACCATGGCGCCGCCCGAGGTGGCGAAGCTGACCATCGCTCGCCGGCCGAGCTCGGCGATCACCTCGTCAACCCTCGCGACCGGCCTCGGCTCGCCCCACCGCTGCGAGTTCCACCCCAGGCGGTTGGCCTCCCGCTGCGCCTTGGCGAGCCGGTCCCGCAGGTCCGCGGTCGGCCTGCCGTCCAGGCCGGCACGCATCAGCTCACGGCTGAGGCCCCTGACCTCGGTGATGCGCGCGGCCACCTCGGTGTTGTCGACGTGCTCCAGCGGCTCGTACCGATAGGCCTGCGCCCTGGTGCGCTCGAGCCACGCGAACAGGCGCCTCGCGTCGTCGCGCTCCAGCACCAGGCGGATGGCCAGCTCACCGAGCTCCCGGCCGTGCACCGCCGTCGCCGAGACGAGCTCCAACCCGCCGAGCTGGTCCCGCACGTGCCCCAGTTCGTCGAGCCCCAGCCGGGCGTGCAGCAACGCCGCCCGGCGGTTCCCCCGAGCCACCGCCAGTTCCGAGAGGATGAGCCGGCGCTGCATGCGGTGGTCGATCGGCGTGACGGCCCGCGGCCCCGGCAGGCGGCGCAGCAGTTCCTGAGCGGCGGCGAGCCTGCCCCTGCGCACCTCCAGCCGCACCGCGAGCAGCCGGGCGAACCGCGACTCGTCGACCAGCCGGTTGGCCGCCAGCTCGTCGGACAAGCTCAACGCCTTCTGCACCAACGACTGCGTCACCCGGTTGTTCTGCAGCGCGCGCCTGCCGTGCGCCCAGAGCTCGATCAGCGCGGCCATCATCCACCACGTGCTGCCACGCTTCTCGAGTTTGCGCTGGGACGCCTTGGCCATGCGCCGCGCCAGGTCGAGCTCGCCGTCCAGCAACGCCGCGGAGGCGCGGAACATCTCGACCTCGGCGATCTCCTGGCCGAACTTCTCCCTGCGCATCACCGGAAGTGCCTCGTCGAGGTGCTTACCGGCCTCATCGGACAGACCGATCATGAGCATGGCTTCCGCCTGGTCCATCTGCATGCGGGCCAGCGGTGCGGCCTGCTCGTCAGCGCGGAAGATGCGCTCCGCCTCCTCGTAGCGGCGCAGGGCTTCGGCAAGGTCGCCACATTGCTTGTGGACGTTGCCGAGGGCATGGATCGCGTACGGGTAGCTCTGCCTCAGGTCGTACCGGCGCGCGACCGCGATCGCGCGCTCCAGATCGGCAACGGCCCGCTCGCGCTTGCGCACGGCACCGCTCGCGTAGGCACGGTTGATCAGACCGAAGACCAGTCTGAGCGGGAACTTGTCAGCACCGTCGACCTGTCCCATGCCCCGCTCGACGAACGAGATGTAGCGGGTGAACCACTCGATCGCCTGTTCGGGCTGGCCGGTGCGCATGACCACGACGCCCTGGCTGAGATCGATGGCGGCACTCAGCTCGGCGCACAGTTCGGGGAGTCTCAGCGTCGTGATCTCGCGACGCGCGGTCTCGAAGGCCTCGATGGCGCTGTCCCGGCCGCTGGTCTCGGCCAGACAGGTGCCCAGCACCGCGAGGGTTCGGACACGGACCTCCGTCCGTTCCGGAGTGTCGTCAGCGCGGGCGGAGAGCACGAGGCCCCGCTTGAGCAGCCGGATGGCCGCCGGGAAGCGGAACCTCGCTTGCTCGGCAAGACCTCTCTGGTACAACTCACGCGCTCTGGCCAGAGCACGGGCATGCATGTGATCATCACACCACATGCACCCGCGTGACGCTGTCCGCCAACCAGGCACACGCTCAGCCAGCGGACAGCACACGCAATGTGATCAGGCCTTGTAGTTCTTGCAGGTGACCTCGTGCAACATGGTCGGCCCCTCGCCTCCACCCACCAGCGGCGGGATCGGCGTGCCACCACAGCACGCCGGCGTCAGCGGAGGGTCTTCCTCGCGCTTCTCGTCCTTGCGGTCGTCATCGGTGACCAGGTCCTTGACCTTGTCGAGAATGTCACCCAGAAAGCCTTCGCGCTGAACAGTCATGAGGATTCCCCCCTCGTTTGGACTAATACTTCTCATCCCCCCAGATGAGTTGCAGGAAGAGGCTCGCACACACGGCTACAGGTATACGTCTCATTTAGCTAACAGCCACTCGGTCGGCCTAAGATCACAAAGGGCCACCTGCACGAACAGGTGACCCTTTGTGAGTTTGCTGTCGATTGTGTATCTACGAGCAGCGAGCGAGCACGATCTCGCGCACGCGGGCCGCGTCGGCCTGGCCCTTCGTGGCCTTCATGACCGCGCCGACGATGGCGCCGGCCGCCTGGACCTTGCCGTCGCGGATCTTCTGGGCGACGTCCGGCTGGGCCGCGAGGGCCTCGTCGACGGCCTTCTCCAGCGCCGAGTCGTCCGAGACGACCTTCAGGCCGCGCTTCTCGACGACCTCATCCGGGGAGCCTTCGCCCGCCAGCACGCCGTTGACGGCCTCGCGGGCGAGCTTGTTGGTCAGCGCGCCCGCGTTCACCAGCTCGATCACCCGCGCCACCTGGGCTGGGGTGATGGGCAGGTCGGGCAGGTCGACGCCGCGGGTGTTGGCCTGCTGCGCGAGGTAGGACACCCACCAGGAGCGGGCCTCGTCCGGCTTCGCGCCCGCCTCGACGGTGGCGATGATGAGGTCCAGCGCGTTGGCGTTGACCAGGTCGCGCAGGACCTCGTCGGTGAGGTTCCACTCCTTCTGGATGCGCGCGCGGCGCTCCCAGGGGAGCTCGGGGAGGGTGCCGCGCAGCTGTTCGACCCACTCGCGCGACGGCGCGATCGGGACCAGGTCGGGCTCCGGGAAGTAGCGGTAGTCCTCCGCCGTCTCCTTCTTGCGGCCCGGGGACGTGCTGCCGGAGGACTCGTCGAAGTGACGGGTCTCCTGGGTCACCTCGCCGCCGGAGGAGAGCACCGCGGCCTGGCGCGTCATCTCGAAGCGGACGGCGCGTTCGACGCTGCGCAGCGAGTTGACGTTCTTGGTCTCGGTGCGGGTGCCCAGCGCGCCGGTGGTCTTCGGCGACAGCGAGACGTTCGCGTCGCAGCGCAGCGAGCCCTGGTCCATGCGGACGTCGGACACGTCGAGCGCCTTGAGCAGGTCGCGCAGGGCGGTGACGTACGCGCGGGCCACCTCGGGCGCGCGGCGGCCGGTGCCCGGGATCATCTTCGTGACGATCTCGATCAGCGGCACGCCGGCGCGGTTGTAGTCGAGCAGCGAGTGCTCGGCGCCGTGGATGCGCCCGGTGGCGCCGCCGACGTGCAGCGACTTGCCGGTGTCCTCCTCCATGTGCGCGCGCTCGATCTCGACGCGGATGACCTCGCCGTCGTCCAGCGTCACGTCGAGCCAGCCGTTGAAGGCGATCGGCTCGTCGTACTGCGACGTCTGGAAGTTCTTCGGCATGTCCGGGTAGAAGTAGTTCTTCCGCGCGAACCGGCACCACTCGGCGATCTCGCAGTTCAGCGCGAGGCCGATGCGGATCGCGGACTCGACGGCCTTGCCGTTCACCACCGGCAGCGAGCCCGGCAGGCCGAGGCACGTCGGGCAGGTGTTCGTGTTCGGCTCGCCACCGAACTCGTTGGCGCAGCCGCAGAACATCTTCGTGTTGGTGTGCAGTTCGACGTGCACCTCAAGGCCCAGGACGGGGTCGTACTTCTCGATGACCTCGTCGTAGTCCATCAGCTCAACCAGAGAGGTCATGCCAACTCGTCCTTCCGCAGGGCCCGGACGGCCAGAGCCGCGCCGGTGATCGCCACGGCGATGCTCGCGATCGCGTTCGCCAGGGCCAGCTTGTCGTTCTTCGCCCGTGCGGCCCGGAAGCCCGAGAACGCGCCCGCCGCACCCGCGACGGCGCCGGCGAGACCCAGCAGGCCCCTGGCCTTCTTGATGTTCACAGCGACGGACCTCCGAACGCGCCACGGGCGGCTTCGTAAGCGGCGGCGACGCGGTACATGCGGTGGTCCTGCAGCGCCGGCGCCATGATCTGCAGACCGACCGGCAGACCGTCCTCATCGGACAGACCGCTCGGCACGCTCATGGCAGGGGTGCCCGCGAGGTTCGCGGGGATGGTGCACAGGTCGGCCTTGTACATGGCCATCGGGTCGTTCGCGCGCTCACCGATCTTGAACGCCGTGGTCGGCGTGGTCGGCGAGATGAGCACGTCGAAGGTCGCGAACGCCTTCTGGAAGTCCTGCGTGATCAGCGTGCGCACCTTCTGCGCCGAGCCGTAGTACGCGTCGTAGTAGCCGGACGACAGCGCGTACGTGCCGATCATGATGCGGCGCTTGACCTCCGGGCCGAAGCCGGCCTCGCGGGTCAGCGACATGACCTCCTCGGTGCTGCGCGTGCCGTCGTCGCCGACGCGCAGGCCGTAGCGCATGGCGTCGAACCGGGCGAGGTTCGACGAGCACTCGCTCGGCGCGATGAGGTAGTACGCGGGCAGCGCGTAGTCGAAGCTCGGGCAGGAGACGTCCGCGATCTCCGCGCCGAGCTCCTTGAGCTGCGACACCGCGGCCTGGAAGCTGCGCAGCACGCCGGGCTGGTAGCCCTCACCGCTGAACTGCGTGACCACGCCGATGCGCACACCGGTCAGGTCGCCGTTCAGACCCTCCCGGGCGGCGGCGACGACCGGCGGGACCGGCTCGTTGATCGAGGTGGAGTCCATCTCGTCGTAGCCCGCGATGACCTCGTGCAGCAGCGCGGCGTCGAGCACCGTGCGCGCGCAGGGGCCCGCCTGGTCGAGGCTGGAGGAGAACGCGACGAGGCCGTAACGGCTGACACCGCCGTAGGTCGGCTTCACGCCGACGGTGCCGGTGACCGCACCGGGCTGGCGGATCGAGCCACCGGTGTCGGTGCCGATCGCGAGCGGCGCCTGCAGGGCGGCCAGCGCGGCGGACGAGCCACCGCCGGACCCGCCGGGGATCCGGTCGAGGTCCCACGGGTTGTGCGTGGGGCCGTACGCCGAGTTCTCGGTTGACGAGCCCATGGCGAACTCGTCCATGTTCGTCTTGCCGAGGATGACGACGCCGGCGTCCTTGAGCTTGCGGGTCACCGTCGCGTCGTAGGGCGGCAGCCAGCCTTCGAGCATCTTGGAGCCGACCGTGGTCGGCACGCCCTCGGTGGTCATGACGTCCTTGAGCGCCAGCGGCACACCCGCGAGCGGGGAGACCACCTTGCCGGCCTTGACGTCGGCGTCGACCTGGCGGGCCTGCGCGAGCGCGCCCTCGGCGTCGACGTGCAGGAAGGCGTGCACGGCCTGGTCGGTCTCGGCGATGCGGTCGAGGTGGGCCTGGGTGACCTCGACGCTGGAGACCTCACCGCTGTGGATCTTCGCGGCGAGCTCGGCCGCGGTGGCGTGGATCAGGTCGTTGGTCATGCTTCCTCACCCAGGATGCGGGGCACGCGGAACCGGCCGTCCTCGGCCTCAGGAGCGCCGGAGAGCGCCTGCTGCTGACCGAGGCTCGGACGGACCACGTCCTCGCGGAAGACGTTGGTCAGCGGAACGGCGTGCGACGTCGGCGGGATGTCGGCCGTGGCGATGTCGCCCACGGTCGCCACCGACTGGAGGATCACGTCGAGCTGGCCGGCGAACAAGTCGAGCTCGTCCTCGGTGACGGCCAGCCTGGCGAGCTTCGCCAGGTGCGCGACCTCGTCGCGGGAGATGCTGGGCACTCCTGTCAACCCCCGTAGGGTCGGGATTCGAATCGGGAACCCCATGAGTCTATGGGCTGGTCAGGCGCGCCTTCGAACGGGTTACCGCCCCGGTCGTTGACCGACGTCTCAACTTAACCGTTCCGCAACGCGGACAGCAGGTCATGCGTTGACGATGCGTCTGCGAGAATCACCGACCGGCAACGGCACAGGACGCGGGGTCCGGTGCACGAGCTATGGAGGCGTTCACCTTGTCGTTCCTGATCCGGGTCCAGCTCCCGGACCGTCCCGGCACCCTCGGCGCGGTCGCATCGGCTTTGGGCGAGATCGGGGCGGACATACTCAGCGTCGACGTGGTGGAACGCGGCTCCGGCCTCGCCATCGACGACCTGGTGGTGGAGCTCCCGTCCGGCCGGCTGCCCGACACGCTGATCACGGCGGCCGAGTCCGTCGAGGGCGTCGAGGTCGACGCCGTGCGCCCCTACGCCGGCATCCTCGACACCCACCGCGAGCTGGAGCTCGTCGAGGAGATCGCCGAGGAGCCGCGCAAGGGCCTCGAGGTCTTCACCGAGGGCGTCCCGAAGATCATCCGCGCGGGCTGGGCCGTCGTCGTCGGCCCGGAGGGCACCGGCATCAACCGCCTGACCGCCTCCTCCGCGGCGCCGGAGACGCGGATGGCGGACGTGCCGTGGTTCCCGCTGGAGCGCGCGACGGTGCTCGACGGCGAGGAGGAGTGGGTGCCGGAGACCTGGCGCGAGCTGGGCACCGAACTGGCCGCCACGCCCCTGGGCAAGCCGGACCGCGTGCTGGTCGTCGGCCGTCCCGGCGGCCCGATGTTCCGCGCGGCCGAGGTGGCCCGCCTGGCGCACCTGGCCGGCATCGTCGCGGTCGTGCTGCCGGACTAACCGGGGGCTCTGCTGCGCTGGTTGCGCCGGGCCATCGCGATCAGCTCGGCGTTGTTGCGGGCCTTCCTGCCGTCGGGCTTGGTGAGCGTGTCCTCCAGGCCCATGCGCACGTCGTGTTCGAGCGTCGCGGCGTAGGTGAGCACGGGCCAGGCGTCGTCGTCCCTGCCGTGCAACAGGATCGGCAGACCCAGCGGTTCCACGAGCTGCAGCAGGCTTTCCGCGGTGTCCCTGGTCGCCGTGACGACGATCCTGGCGACGCCTTCCGGCACCGGCCCGAGCCGGACGCGGTCCTCGACGACCAGTTCGACGCCGACGCCGGCCCGGTGCACCGCCTGGGCGAGGTCGCGCCAGCCGGGCCGGCCCACGTGCACGCAGGCGACGTCGGGCCTGCCCGCCGCGAGCGCCGCCCAGCCGGCGATCTGCCTGCCGCGGTTGCCCGGCACGTCCGTCGACACGCTGATCTCGATGCCCGGCACCGCGGCCCTGACCGTGGCGATCGTGGTGGCGATCTCCGGCCCGGCCAGCGTCCGGTGACCGATGACGTCGCGCGGGTGCAGGTGCACCGACGTGACGCCGAGCGCGGCGGCATCGGCCGCGTCCTCCGCGAGGCGCTCGGGGGACAGCGGCAGGGCCGGGTGCTCCTCGGCTGTGCGGGAGCCGTTCAGACAGGCTTGCAGCACAGTCCCACGGTCCCACACATACATCGTGCGCGCGTTGCTCCAAGGGCTAGCTTGGAGGCATGCGACTGGCCCTGGTGCTCGCCCAGCCCGACCTCGTGGCGGGCGATTGGGTGATGGGGGTGGCCGGGTTGCTCGCGGTGGCGGGCGTGGTCGTCGTCGCGGTCACGCGCCGGAGGCGGTGATCGGAGCGGCCGAGGTTGCGGTCCGCGGGGTTCTTCGCGCCGCACGAGCTTCGCGGGCCGCCGTTACGTGGTGCGCGCTTCGCCAACTGCCATCAGAATCGGCCCGGATCGCCCCACTTCCGGAGGGATGAAGATCATGGCCGTCACCGTGAACCTCGACATGCTCCTCGACAAGCAGTACGAGAACCTCCCCCTCAGCGAGATCCTGGACGCCCCCGTCGACGCGCTCCAGGGCGTGAGCGCGGGTGACGCGGAGAAGCTCAAGGCCGCGTTCAACATAAAGACGGTGCGCGACCTGGGCACCAACAAGTACTTCCGGGCCGCCGTGACGCTGCTCGACCTGGAGACGACCACCCGCTAGTGCGAGGTTCGGCGGTGGGCGAACGGTTGTCGCTCACCGCCGCACCACCTCGACGAGCGCGGCTCACGTCGCGCGCCTCGGGCTTCCACCGGGTTGCGGTGGGCCCGCCGCGAGCATGTTGATCCTTTCTGTGGTCACCCGGTTGGATGACCCCCGTGTCGACGACCCTCACCACCGAGCTGCTCCTGCACCGCGCGGGCACCAAGTCGTACTGGCGCGGCCTGACCTACCGCGACGCCGTGCTGTCCCTGCGGGTGCACAGCAGGCACGTGGCGGCGCGGGTGCGTGGTGGTGACGACGCCGCGTACGCGGTGGAGCTGTCGTGGTCCGGCACGCATCTGGTGGGGGCGTGTACCTGTCCGCACGGGTCGGAGGGGTTCTTCTGCAAGCACTGCGTCGCCGTCGGGCTGGTGCTGCTGGACCGCGGCGAGACGGTCCCGCCGCCGGACGCCGAGGACGTGGAGCTCAAGGACGTGCTGAGAGCCCTGCCCGCCGAGGTCCTGCGCGACCTGCTGCACGAGCAGGCGGCGAGGGACCTCAAGTTGCGGGCGCGGATCATCTCATCGCTCTGACGCCGGGCCGCAGAACTGCGTCTCCGGCGGGATCCCGCACTGCGCACCGGGTGGGACCGTCGCCTCGGCCAGGGTCCAGCCGGCACGGGTGCGCTGGAAGACCAGCACGTGGGACATCGAGAAGCTCGTGTGCGGCACGGCGTTGCTCTTCACGAAGTACAACGAGGTCAGCTCGCGCACGTGCGCGACGACGCTGCCGTCCGGGTCGACGGTGAGCCGGCGGACGGACGTGCGGACGTCCGCGCGGGAGTAGCCGCCGTGCGGGAGGTCGCCGTGGCGCTCGCGGCGGGCGGCCAGCCTCGCTTCGTCGGTGCGGAGCTCCGCCGCGAGCCGGTCGGTCGTGGGGACGCCGAACCCCGCGGTCTGCGCCACGGCGGTGACCTTGTCGGCGCGGTGCTGGAGGTAGCGCTGCGCCAGTTGCTCCACCTCTCGCCGGTCGTGGCCGGGCAGGTGCACCGGTGCGGCTGAGGCCGCCGGCAGCACCGCGGTCAGGACCAGGAGCAGGACGACGGCCGGTCTCATTCGCGCACCCCGTCCGGTGGACGCCCGACCGCGGGCCGGGTTGCTCAGAGCGGCAACCTGTAGGCCTGCGCGACCAGGTCGGCACCGGGTACCGGCAGCCAGTCGCGGTCCGGCAGCCGGGTGAAGCCGAGCCTGCGGTACAGCCGGTGCGCCGCTTGCATCTTCTCCGACGACGACAGCACCACGGCACTCGCGCCGGCACCGCGGGCCTTGCCGATCACCGCGCGCACCAGGGCCTCGCCGACGCCCCTGCCGCGCGCCGCGGTGGCGACGGACAGCATGCGGAACTCCACCTCGCCCGGCCGGGAGATCTCCGCGTAGGGCGTGCCGGGGCGGACGACCGCGACCGAGCCGAGGACCTCGCCGGACGCGCTGTCGACGGCCACGAGGACCTCCGCTTCGCGGAAGCGGGACGCCGCGTCGGCGAGGGTGGTGGCGTAGTCGTCGTGCTCGTCGACGAAGCCGTCGACGCGGTAGGCCTCGACCGTGATCGCGCCGATCGAGGCCAGGTCGGACTCCAGCGCCGGGCGGACCGTCACATCAGCCATCCGCGTCCTCTTCCCCGATGGTCGCCACCTCCCTCGCGGCGTCCGGGCCCTGCTCCAGCAGGACGCGGAAGCCCGCCTCGTCGAGCACGGGGACCTTCAGGGAGACGGCCTTGTCGTACTTCGATCCTGGCGAGTCGCCGACGACGACGAAAGCGGTTTTCTTGGAGACCGAGCCCGCCGCCTTGCCGCCGCGGGCGAGGACCGCCTCCTTGGCCGAGTCGCGGGAGTACTCCGCCAGCGAACCGGTGACCACGATGGACAGGCCTTCGAGGTTGCGGGTGATGGACGCGTCGCGCTCGTCCTCCATCCGCACGCCGGCGGCCCGCCAGCGCTGCACGACCTGTTGCCGCCACTCGGTTTCGCGCCACTCGACGACGGCCGCCGCGATCGTCGGGCCGACGCCCTCGGTGCCGGCGAGGACCTCCTCGTCCGCCTCGGTGATCGCGTCGATGGAGCCGAACTGCAGGGCCAGGGCACGGGCGGCGGTGGGGCCGACGTGGCGGATCGACAGCGCGACCAGCACCCTCCACAGCGGACGGGACTTGGCGGTCTCGAGGTTGTCGAGCAGCTTCAGCGCGTTCGCGGACAGCTCGCCGTTCTTCGTCCGGAAGCGCTCGATCTGCCGCAACGCCTCGGCGTCGAGGTCGAACAGGTCGGCCTCGTTGGTGTAGAGGGTGGACTCGGTGATCGCGGCCGCCGCCTCGTAGCCGAGCACCTCGATGTCCAGCGCGGAGCGGGAGGCGAGGTACGCCAGGCGTTCGCGCAGCTGCCCCGGGCACGTCCGGGCGTTGGGGCAGCGGATGTCGACGTCGCCCTCCTTCATCGGCCGCAGCACGGAGTTGCACTCGGGGCAGCGGGCCGGCATCACGAACTCGCGCGCGTCGTCCGGCCGGGCCGCGAGAACCGGGCCGAGCACCTCGGGGATCACGTCGCCCGCCTTGCGGATGACGATGCGGTCGCCGATCAGCACGCCCTTGCGCTTGACCTCCGACGCGTTGTGCAGCGTGGCGCGCGCGACCGTCGAGCCGGCCACCTTCACCGGTTCCATCAGGGCGAACGGCGTCACCCGGCCGGTGCGGCCCACCTGGACCTGGATGTCGAGCAACGTCGTGGTGGCCTCCTCCGGCGGGTACTTGTACGCGATGGCCCACCGCGGGGCGCGCGACGTCGTGCCCAGGCGCCGTTGCAGCGCCACCTCGTCGACCTTGACGACCAGGCCGTCGATCTCGTGGACCGCGTCGTGCCGGTGCTCGCCCCAGTACTCGACCTTGCGGTGGATCTCCTCCGGGTCGGTGAGCACCTCGGTGTGCGAGGACACCGGCAGGCCCCACGACCTCAGCGCCTCGTAGGCGAGCGACTGGCGGGCCGGCTCGAAGCCCTCGGTCTTGCCGATGCCGTGGCAGATCATCCGCAGCCTGCGCGACGCGGTCACCTTCGGGTCCTTCTGCCGCAACGAGCCCGCGGCGGTGTTGCGCGGGTTCGCGAACGGCGGCTTGCCCTGCTCGACCAGCGACGCGTTCAGCGCCAGGAAGTCCTCGACCGCGAAGAAGACCTCACCGCGCACCTCGACCAGGTCCGGCACCGGGTACTCGGCGGAGCCCTCCAGCACCTCCGGCACGTCCGCGATCGTGCGCACGTTCAGCGTCACGTCCTCGCCGGTGCGGCCGTCGCCGCGGGTCAGCGCCCGCGTGAGCCTGCCCTTCTCGTACAGCAGGTTGATCGCGAGGCCGTCGATCTTCAGCTCGCACAGGAAGTGCGTGCCGGAGCCGACCTCCTTCCGCACGCGCTCGAACCAGCCCGACAGCTCCTCCCGCGTGAAGACGTTGTCCAGGCTGAGCATGCGCTCCAGGTGGTCGACCGCCCGGAACTCGGTCGAGAACGTGCCGCCGACGCGCTGCGTCGGCGAGTCCGGCGTGGCGAGACCGGGGTGCTCGGCCTCCAGCGCCTCCAGCGACTTGAGCAACGCGTCGAACTCACCATCGGTGACGATCGGATCGTCCAGCACGTAGTAGCGGAACTGGTGCGAGCGCACCTCTTCCGCGAGCACGGCATGCCGCTCGCGCACCTGCGCCGGGACGTCTTCAAGGCTCTCGCTGGTCACGTCCGACAGCTTAGTGACCAGGTCCGACACAATCAGACGTCCGAAACCCCGGCGAGCGTTCGAACGAGTGAACGCAGCTCCAGCAAGCTGATCGTGCCCGCCGGCTCCAGCTCCGCGGTCTCCACGCGGCGCAACCGCTCCCCCGCCAGCCGCTCGCCGAGAGTGACGTCCAGCGGCAGGAACGTCATCGTCCGCCGCTGCTGCTCGCTCAGCTCCGCGAGCGCCGGGTGGTAGACGGCGACGTCCACGACGTCACCGTCCACCTGCGCCACCACGCGGTAGTCGCCGAGCCGCACCCTCACCTCGCCGAGGTTCACGACCACCTCGGTCGGGTCCGGCACCGGCGGCACCGAGTCGTGGAACTCCCACACCATGTCGGGCGGCGGCGCGGCCTTGATCCACGCGTCGGTGTACGGGCGCAGCCGCGGGTCCTCCTGCCCGGTGACCACCAGCGCGTACATCGCCAGGTGGCCCTGTTCGAGCGAGAACACCAGATCCGGGTGCAGGGTCGCGACGAGGTCCGCCAGCTCGCCCTCGACGCGGTGCGGCTCGCCGTCGCCCAGCGCCGCGCTGACGACCGGCACCAGCTCGAACCACCGCTCCCAGAAGCGGTGCGCGGCCTCCTCGGCGTTCGGCAGGTGGGCGGGTGCGACGTCTTCGGCTTTGCGGCGGCGGAACCACTTCATGATTTTCAAGGGTAGAGCTTGCGGCCCTCGGCGAGCATGCCGACGAACTGCGCGATGCGCTTCCGCCGCGTCTCCGGCCTCTTCGCGTCGTGGACGCGCAGGAGGATGGCGTACCGGTTCTGGCTGTTCAGCGTCTGGAAGACCGCGGCGGCCGCGGGGTTGGCCCTGAGCGCCTCCTGGAGGTCGTCCGGCACCTCGATCGTCGCGGGACCGGCGTAGGCGGCGTCCCAGCGCCCGTCCGCCTTGGCCCTCTCGACCTCCGCGAGACCGGCGGGCAGCATCCTGCCCTCCGCGACCAGCTTCTCCACCTTGGCGCAGTTGCGCTTGGACCACTTGCTGCGCGGCTTGCGCGGCGTCCAGCGCTGCGAGTAGTAGGTGTCGTCCACGGACCGCACCAGCCCGTCGATCCACCCGTGGCACAACGCGATGTCCAGCGCCTCGTCGTAAGTGATCGACTTCAGTCCCGAGCCCTTCTTCGCGTACTTGATCCACAGCTCGGTCTCGGTCTTGCCGTTCTCGTGCAACCACGTGTCGAACTGCGCGGGATCCTCGAAGAAGATCAACGCACCCTCCTCAGGCAGAGCGTCATCTCCCCACAGCGAACACCGAATTCGTCCGGAGCGGAAACCGGGTGGCGCGCGGCGACGTGGTTCGCCACAGTGCCGGTCATGCTGATCCGGCGGGAGACGCCCGCAGACATCGACGCCATCCGGACCGTCACGAACCTGGCCTTCGCGCGGGGCCTCGAGGCCGAGCTGGTCGACCAACTGCGTGCGGACGAGGGGTGGATCCCCGAGTTGTCGCTGGTCGCGGACGAGGTGCTGGGTCACGTCGTCTGCACGCGCGGCTACGTCGGGCAGGTGGCCGCCTTGGGGCTCGGGCCTCTCAGCGTGCTTCCCTCACACCAACGGCGTGGCGTCGGGAAGGCGTTGATGCACGCGGTCCTCGGGGCCGCGGAGGCTCTGGGCGAACGGGCCGTCGTGCTGCTCGGCGACCCGGGGTACTACTCGCGGTTCGGGTTCCGGCCGGCTTCGGAGTTCGGGATCACGCCGCCGGTGGCCGAGTGGGCGCCGCACTTCCAGGCCCGGTTGTTCGGGGAGGTTCCGGGCGGGGCGTTCCGGTACGCGGAGCCCTTCAACCGGCTTTGAGCACCTCACCGCCGGCCGTGCGCGCGTAGACCGCGCCATCCGGCAGTGCCGACACCGTGTCGACGAAACGGCCTTCGGCCACCAGTTCCCACCTCGCACCCAGGCGGTGCACCCGTCCGCCGATCAGGCTGTGCACGACCACCGTCCCGTCAGGACGGAGAACCGCTTCGGGTGACGCCTCGAGGCCCTGGGCCACCTCGCGCCACACCCCCGCCGCGCGGACCACGAGCGCGGTGCCGGACCTGACGTACAGCGCCACGGACCCGTCCGGGTGAACGACCGCGGACGGCTTGCCCGCCGCGAAGCCGGGCGGGCTGAGCGGAATCGATCCCGACTGCCGGACCCCTGGGGGGAGATCGGCCCCCATCCCGATCATCGCAGAGTGGTCCGACAATTCCGCCACGCTGCCGTCGGCGAGAACGACGTAGAGCGAAACGGTCCCGTCCGCACGAACGACGGCTTCGGGATCACCGGCCACCCCTGAGGCCACCGGACGCCACACCCCGTCGGCCAACGCCATGATCTCGCCGCGGGCAGTCCGTGCGAACACCGACCGGCCGGCCACCGACGGACGCCCCACGAACGCGCCGGAAGTGCTCAGCCGCGTGCCATCGGCCCAGACGTCGCCATCCGTGACCACGTGGACGACACCGCCGACAACCTCCGGTCCGCCCTGCCACGCCTGCCGCAGGAGCGACGAGGCGTGCGGCAGGGCCTCGTCGTAGCGCTCCGGGCAACACGACCGCTGCACCGCGTCGGCGAGCAGTCCCGGCGTCAGGTCCGGCCGGTCGACCTCCACCGCGCGCTCGAAGAAGCGCCGGGCCGCGTGCGGCACGTCCATGATCTGCTCCGGCGTGCCCCAGCCCATCGACGGGCGCTGCTGGAAGACGCCCAGCGAGTCGCGGTCGCCGCAGGGCAGGTTGTTCATGTGCGACTCGACCCACCCGGCGGCGAACCCGGCGAGCAGCACCTTGTCGCTGACGCGCAACGACAGACCCGTCGCCAGGACCGTCCGGATCACCTCGGGGTCGTGCGTGGCAGGCACTGGGCAGGTCACGTCCGACGGCAGCGCGTGCGCCGGCGCGACGCCGATCACCAACGCAGCCACCAGCGCGAGCCCGAGCACGGTCCTCATTGGACACCCGGGCCCGCGCAGGCGCCACTCAGGAGCCGGCGATCAGCGAGAAGCCGAGCACGCCCGTCGCCGTGAAGTCGATGGCGGGCTCGGAGCTCGGCCACGAGCGCAGGTCGTCGGCGAACACGGACCTCGCGGAGTCGAACTCCACCGTGTAGGGCTTGGTGCAGGCCACGGAACCCGGCGGCATCTCACCGAGGTCCCCGAACAGCGAGGCGTCGTTCGGGCCGTTGATCACGGCACCGACCAGCACCTTCGAGCCGCCGTCCGGCGAGCCGGACAGGTTCGCGGCCTGGTGGTGCGGGCACTGGGGGAACTTCGAGCCGACACCGACGACCAGCGTGGTGCCCCAGGCGTTCGTGCCGAGGGCGAAGCCGCGCTGCTGCGTGCCGAAGGTGTCGTAGGTCCGGTCACCGGTCAGCTTCCGGTACAGCGCGGCGGTCGTGATGAAGCCGAACGTGCGGGAGCCGACGTCCCAGGTCCCGACGTCGGCGGCGGTGCGGAACGGCGAGCTCTCCGACGCGTCCGCCCCTTGCCGCAACTGGCGGCGGAGGTCGCCCACGACCTGCGCCTCGGTCACCTCGGCGCCGGGGACCCCCGCCTTCAGCAGCTTCGCGAGGTCGGCGTGACCGAGTGCGGAGATGTTGTAGACGTTCAGGGTGTCGGGGTCCCGCGTCGCCAGGAACTCCTTGGCCCAGTGGGTCGCGGCGCGGGCGAACCGGAGGTGGCGCGGGTCGTTCAACGCCTTCGCGGCCAGGGCGAGCTGGGTGGCGCCGAACTCCAGGTCGTCGGTCCACGACGGTTCCGGGTAGTAGGCGTGCGGGAACGCCGTCACGAGCCGGCCGACGTCCTCGGTCTTGGCGAGCGCGAAGAGCCCGGCGGCCTTCTCCAGGTACTCGCGGGCGAGGCGCGGCTGGTGGCGCGCCTCGATCTGCGCGGCCAGCGCGAACGAGCCCGCGACGCGGCCGGCCAGGTTCGGGCTGATCTTCTCGCCGGCGGCGTTCGCGCGGAAGACCGGGCGGTGCTTGAGGTAGTACTCGCGGTCGCCCGGCCGCACGTCGAGCCGGTCGTCGGCCTCCGGCAGGCGCCACACGTCGTGGTCGCCGACGAAGCCGAACTCCTCGGAACCGGTGCCGATGCCGACCTGCGCGTAGAGCGTGCCGGTCTGCTCATCCCACGCCTTGTCGAGCCACCTGAGGCCGAACTTCGCTTCCTCGTAGAGCGCGCCATCGTGCCTGTCGCGCAACGCGAGCAGCATCGACGCGGTCGAGTACGACGACGCGTGGGTGAACTTCACGAAGTCGCCGGCGTCGAACCAGCCGCCTTCGAGGTCGACCTTCGCACCGGTGGGCCGCAGGGGCGCCGCGATCTCGTCGCCGCCCTCGCCGGAGAACACCGGCTCCTCGTAGACGAAAGCCTCGCGGTCGGCGAGGTGCGCGGGCCGGCGGCCGAGCCGGCCGGGGACGACGTCCGCGCCGTCGCGCTGCGCCTGGAAGAACTCGACGGTGTTGTGCGCGACCGGCGAGAACAGCCTGGCCAGGGAGTCGATCCTGAACGCGGGCGAGGTCGCCGCGCCGACCTTGATCCGGTAGGTGCCCGTGGTCTTCAGCGCCGAGAAGTCGATCGGGTGCACCGAGGTGAACCGGTCGCTCCACGAGCCCGTGGAGGCGCCCGTCCTGCCGGTCAGCACGGTCCGGCCGCGGTTGTCGACCACCGCGAACCTGGTGTTCGCGGCGCCGCCGAGCACGTACGCGTGCTTGGCCTCGGCGGTGCCGAAACCGACCTGGTCCAGCCTGATGTGGCTCGCGGGGGCGGCCTGAGCAGGCGCCGCGACCACACCGGTGAGCACTGCGGCGACGAGGGCCGCACGTCTGATGCGCATGTTCGGAACTCCCGTTCCAGGCCGCGGCGGTGGCCTTAAGTTAAGAAAGTTTCCTAATAGGTCGCAGCAGACTAGCCGCCCCCACCGGACATCACCAGCCCTCCGGCGGCTCCACAAACGCGGAGGACAGGTCGCGGGTCAGGCCCAACGCGCGCTTCACCCAGGTGGACGTCGCGCCCGCCAGCCCGCACGTGGGGGTGGGCAGCGCCTTCTCGGCGAGGATCGAGCGGGGGAAGCCCAGGCGGTCGACCAGCGTGAACGCCCGCTGCCCGATCTCCTTCAGCGTCACCGGCGCACCCGGATCGACGCTCGGCACCAGGCCCAGCGCGAGCGTCGTGCCCGCTTCCCACGCCTCGCCGATCTCGTCGAGCGCTTCCGCCCCCTTGACCAGCGTCGCGTCGAACGCGACCGCCGTGGCACCGGCCTCGCGCAGCAGCGTCAACGGCGGGTGCGGCGCACAGCAGTGCACGACGACCTCGTGACCCTCCAGCGCGCCGATCACGGTGGCCAGCACGGCGCGGGCGTCGGGTCCGGGCACGGCGGGCACCGTGCCGAGCTTCGACGGCGTCGGCAGCAGGCCCTCCAGCACGGCGGGCAGACCCGGTTCGTCGAGCTGCACGACGACCTTCGCCCCCGTGCGCCTCGCGACCGCGGCGGCGTGCTGCCGGAGGCCTTCGGCCAGCGACTCGGAGAACTCCTTCACGGCGCCGCGATCGGTGAGCACCCGATGGCCGCGCATCAGCTCGATGTTCGACATCAACGTCCACGGTCCCGCCGCCTGGACCTTCACCGTCGACGGCTGGGCGCCGGCGCGCTCCAGCGCCTCGTCGAACGCGTCCAGGTCGCCGCGCAGCAGGTCGACGGCACGGCGGTGGTCACGGCCGGGCCGCGCGGTGACGCGGTACCCAGAGGTGATGACCTCGATGGCGAGGTCGACGAGCAGGCCGGCGGTGCGGCCGATCACGTCCGCGCCGACGCCCCGCGCCGGCAGCTCCGGCACGTGCGGCAGCTCCGGCAGCTCGCCGACGACGATCCTCGCCGCCTCGTCGATGTCGGTTCCGGGCAGCGATCCGATTCCAGTGGCTCCACGCACCCGGCGAATTGTTCCACTGTCCGCCGGACAGAAGAGGTCTAGACCCATTGACCCTGTGGTCCAGGCCACTTACGGTGACCGAGCAGGCGCCCTCAGTGAGACGCCCACAGACGTGGTGTGGGAACGCGACGCGCCCCGCGTTCCCACACCACCTCCCACCCGCGCAAGGCAAAGGCCGGCGCGGGATCTCCACCCGCACCGGCCTCCGTCCGTTCGCCCGCTGCTAGCAGGAGCCGCAGCACCCGCAGCTCGGACCCGTGCACGAGCTGCAACAAGAGCATCCACCCATGATGACCACCTCCGTTTTTGAGCGATCAAGCATTCGGACAGTAGGTCGGGGCCAACGCTGCGTGACACCACCGCCAGGGTGATTACGCTGCCACGAATGAATGGTCCTGCCGAGATGCTCGCCGCCGACAAGGCCTCGACCGCGCTGGGCATCGAGCCCGTCGAGCTGCGTGACGGGTACGCGGTGCTGCGCATGGCGGTCACCGAGCTGATGCTCAACGGCCACGGCATCGCGCACGGCGGTTACGTCTTCCTGCTGGCGGACTCGGCGTTCGCCTGTGCCTGCAACCGGGCCGGGTCCGTCACCGTCGCCGCCACGGCCGAGATCGACTTCATCCGGCCCGTGCACGCGGGTGACGAGCTGGTGGCGGAGGCGGTGGAACGGACCCGGTTCGGCCGCAGCGGCATCTACGACATCACGGTCAGGCGTGGGACCGAGGTCGTGGCCGAGTTCCGCGGTCGTTCGCGGACGCTGCGCGCCTGAGGCCGAGGAACTGCAGGACCGCGAACCCGAGCACCGCGAGCCCCTGGGCCACCACCAGCACGACGCCGGCGGTGGTGAGCGGGAACCACTTCACCGCCGCGGTGAGAACGCTGTCGGTGGCCCACACCAGGTTGCCGGCGATGACCAGCAGCACGATCCGCCGGTCCGGGCCGGGGCGGGTGCCCAGGAGGAACACCCCCACTCCGTAGACCACGCAGAAAAGACCGAGCCCGACCTGCCAGCCCACCGGCATTCCGATTTCCGGGCGGATCAGGACGGTCAGCAGACCGAGGCCGAACGAAGCGACACCGTCGAGTTTCAAGGCGAATTTCAACATGGCCCGACGATGGCCTCGCCGGAGCTGCCGAAACCACGTCAAACGCTGCCAACTCCTGCCAGCAGGTCGGCCGCCACCAGGCGTGCGGCCGCGTTCTGCCAGTTGTGGAGGGTGCGTTCGGGCACCTGGGTCACGAACCACTGCAACGCCCTGCGGTCCTCGGGATCGAGGTCCTCGCGCTTGGTCCGCACCGAGTACGGGCGGATTCCCTTGACGTAGTAGAAATAGAGGGCGTTGTAGTGACGCCATTCGTCGCTCGTGCCGAAATCGCCGCCGGCGGGCTTGAGCCGTTGAATGCTCGCCAGCAACAGGCTTTTCAGCTCCGCGGCCCGGTCCAGCGGCGGGCCTTCACCGGTCAGCGCGATCAACGGGCTCGCGACGAGCTTGCCGAGGTCGCCGTAGTGGCTCAACGCCTTGCGGGTCAGCCGCGCGAACTCGGCCTCGTCCTCGGTGACCAGCGGCCGGCGCTTCGGCAGGGCCTCCGCGGCGTCGCGGAGCTCGGCGCGCTCGGCGGCGACCGCGGGCACCGCGAACCGGTCCACGACGGAAGCCAGCGGGTTCGCGAGCACCTGGACCGCGATCGCCGCCGCGACCGTGGTGTGGGCCAGCAGCTCCGGACCGCCGAACAGCACGACCTGCGACCCGAACAGCACCGCCGTGAAGCCGGCGATCACGAGCGACCGCAGCATGTCCGCGCGGATCGCCTCGCCTTCCTCGACGGCGTCGGTGACGGCCACCAGCACCCCGAACAGCACGAGGTCGAAGCCGATCATCGGCAGTGTCAGCGCGTCCGGCAGCAGCCGCACCAGGAAGGCACCGGCGGACAGCCCGAACATCACCCCGACGAGTGAAAAGTAAGAACGTCTTCTTATGGCTAGAACGGTCGACACGGTCAAAGGGAGCAGCACGAGCCATGGCAGCCAGAACGAGGCCACGAAGAACGGGCCGAGCGCGACCAGCCACCACCTGATCAGCTCGGGCCGGGCGAGCAGCAGGACCGCTCCCGTCCAGGCGAGCGCCGGCACGCCGAGCAGCACCGGGTGCGGCGCGACGACCGCCACCGCGTAGCTGATCAGTCCCGCACCCGCCCACCACAGCAGCGGTTTGCGCGGGTCGCGGGCGACCAGGTAGAGCCCCAGCCACCAGGCGAGACCGGAGACCAGCAGCAATAGGCCAACCACGGGTCAAAGCTAGCCCCACCTGCAAAACTACTCGGCATGCCGGTAGAGCTGACGCTCCGCAAAGCGGCCGACGAGTTGCGGCACGGCGACCTCGCGAGCGTGCTTCGCGCACGTCAGCGCGTCGCCGGCCTGGTCGGCACGTACCCGCACCGGCTCGACCTGCGCGAGCGGCTCGCCGAGGTCTACCGGGTGCTCGGCCAGCCCGCCCAGGCGGGCCGCTGGACCTACCTCTCCGACGACCGCGATCCGGAGGAGACGCTGGCGTTCGAGCGCGCCTACCGCCGCGCGGAGGCGCGCTTGGTCGCGCTCTCATGGCAGGGCGGCATCGACCAGGCCCCCACCGAGACCGCCCGCACCCGCCTCGCGGCACTGGAACTCCAGGCTCGGGTCGAACTGCGGCACCGGCTGGAGGCCACACCGGACGAGGAGACGTCCTGGGGCGCCTGCCTGCTCGTGATGGCCGGCGGCACCTTCGTCCTGGTGTGTTTTCTGCTGGGCATCGTGACTCTCGCGCAGTTCTTGTGGAAGCTGGTCACATGAGAACGTTGTCGCAGTACGTCCGCCGCACCCCGGTCCTGCGCGTGTCCGTCGACGGGCGACCGCTCGTGCTCAAGCTCGAGCACCTCCAGCTCACCGGCTCGTTCAAGATCCGCGGTGCGGTGAACAAGCTGCTGTCGCTGAACGTGTCCGAGGTCGTCACGGCGTCCGGCGGCAACCACGGCATCGCGGTCGCCCAGGCCGCCCAGCTCCTCGGCGCGCACGCCACCGTGTTCGTCCCGGTGACCGCGCCCGAGACCAAGACCAGGCGCATCGAAGCGCTCGGCGCCAAGCTGATCCGCCACGGCGACACCTACGCCGAGGCCGCCCTCGCCGCGCGCGGGCTCGGCGTCACCTACGTCGAGGCGTACGACGACCTCACGGTGATCGAGGGGCAGGCCACCGTCACCCAGGAGATCGTCGAGGACGCCCCGGACGTGGACGCGATCTTCGTCGCGGTGGGCGGCGGCGGTCTCGTCGGAGGTGCCGCACTGGCGTCAGGCGGACGGCACGTCGTCGCCGTCGAGCCCGAGAACTGCTGCGCGATGCACCACGCGCTGAAGGCCGGTGCGCCAGTCGACTCCACCGTGAGGTCCGTCGCCGCGGACGCGCTCGGCGCCACGCGGGCGGGCTCGCTGTCGCTCGACATCCTGCGCCGCAACAACGTCACCTCGGCGCTGGTGTCCGACGAGGAGATCCTCTCGGCGCGCGACCGCCTCTGGGAGGAGTTCCGGATCGCGGTCGAACCCGCCGGCGCCACGGCGTTCGCGGCGTTCCTCAGGGACGACGTGTCGAGTGAGCTGCCCTGCGTGCTCCTGTGCGGAGCGAACTCGGAGTGGCGTCCCAGCTAGCGCGGCGGAACGGCCTCGCCAGCCGCCGCAGCGGCGACACCACCCACACCGGCACCTCGTGCCGGTGGAGGTGGCTGTTCAACCTCCGCCGGTCCGCGGCACCGACGAAGCACCGGAACGCGTTGCGAGCCCTCTCGGCGAGATCGGACCGCGTGTCGACGAACCCCGTGTCATTGAACGTCACACGGCGAACGCTAGGTCCGCGCCACCGGCGCTACAAGTGAATTAGCTGGTCGCGTCGATGGTCGCGCTGGCCAGCACCAGGTCGCCCGCCGCGTCCTCGCGGTAGATCGCCACGGCCTGTCCCGGCGCCACGCCCCGCAACGGCTCACGCAGCTGCACCTGCAGCACGCCGTCCACCAGTTCGGCCACCGCCGGAGCCGTGCCGCCGTGCGCGCGCACCTGCGCGACGCACTCCACCGGTCCGTCGAGGTCCACGTGCGCGATGGGGTTCGACGCCGAAATCCCGGTGACCGCGAGCTTCTCGGCCGCGCCCACCCGGACGGTGCCCGACACCGGCTCCAGCGCCAGCACGTAGCGCGGGCGGCCGTCGGCGGCGGGAGCCGCGATCCCGAGCCCCTTGCGCTGCCCCACGGTGAACTCGTGCACGCCCGCGTGCCGGCCGAGCACCGCGCCCGTCTCGTCGTCGACCAGCAGGCCCGGCTTGGTCTCCATCCGCCCGGCGAGGAACTTCTGCGTGTCGCCGTCCGGGATGAAGCAGATGTCGTGGCTGTCCGGCTTCTTCGCCACCGACAGGCCGCGCGCGGCGGCCTCGGCGCGCACGTCGTCCTTCGTGGTGTCCCCCAACGGGAACATCGCGTGCGCGAGCTGGTCCGCGGTGAGCGAGGCCAGCACGTACGACTGGTCCTTGCCCAGGTCGGCGCTGCGGCGCAGCTCCGGACGCCCGTCCACCAGCTCCAGCCGCGCGTAGTGGCCCGTGCAGACGGCGTCGAAGCCGAGGGCGATCGCCTTGTCCAGCAACGCCTCGAACTTGATCCGCTCGTTGCAGCGCAGGCACGGGTTCGGGGTGCGGCCCGCCGCGTACTCCGCGACGAAGTCCTCCACGACCTCCTCCGTGAAGCGCTCGGCGAAGTCCCAGACGTAGAACGGGATGCCCATGAGGTCCGCCGCGCGACGGGCGTCGTGGGCGTCCTCGATCGTGCAGCAGCCGCGGGCGCCCGTGCGCAGGGTGCCGGGCTTGGCCGACAACGCCAGGTGCACGCCCGTCACGTCGTGTCCCGCTTCGACGGCACGTGCCGCCGCCACCGCGGAATCGACACCACCGCTCATCGCCGCGAGGACCTTCACTGCTTGACCACCTTCCGGGAACGCCTCATGCCTGCCAGGCCCGCCGTGCGGGCCCTCTCCACCACCGGGCCGATCACCGACGCGAGCTTCTCGACGTCCGCGCGCGTCGAGGTGTGCCCGAGCGAGAACCGCAGGGAGCCCCGCGCCAACGCCGGTTCGACGCCCATCGCGAGCAGCACGTGGCTCGGTTGCGCCACACCGGCGGTGCACGCGGAGCCCGTCGAGCACTCGACACCGCGCGCGTCGAGCAGCATCAGCAGGCTGTCGCCCTCGCAGCCGGGGAACGTCAGGTGTGCGTTGCCGGGCAGCCGGTCGGCCGGGTCGCCGTTCACGATCACGTCCGGCACCACCGCGCGCACCGAGGCGATCAGCTCCTCGCGCAGCTCCACCAGTTCGGCGGCGCGCTGTTCCTGCTCGTCCACCGCGATCCGCACGGCGCGGGCGAGCCCGACGATCGAGGGCACGTCCAGGGTGCCCGACCGCACGTCGCGCTCCTGGCCGCCGCCGTGCAGCAACGGCGCGCACTTCACGTCGCGGGCCAGCAGCAGCACGCCCACCCCGTACGGGCCGCCGACCTTGTGGCCGGTCATGGTCAGCGCGGAGGCGCCGGACGCGGCGAAGTCGACCGGCACCGCGCCCACGGCCTGCACCGCGTCCGTGTGGAACGGCACGCCGCGCTCGGCGCACACGGACGCGATGTCGTGCACCGGGTTGATGGTGCCGACCTCGTTGTTCGCCCACATCGTGGTGACGAGCGCGACGTCGTCGTCGAGCGCGTCCGCGACCGTGTCGGCCGACACCCGCCCGTGGCGGTCGGTCGGCAGCCAGGTGACCTCGGCGCCGCGCTGCTCGAGCCACTCGACGGCGTCCAGCACGGCGTGGTGCTCGACGGCGGAGGCCAGCACGCGGCGCTTGCCGCTCGCCCAGTAGACGCCCTTGACCGCGAGGTTGTCGCTCTCCGTGCCGCCGCCGGTGAAGAGCACCTCGGACGGCCGGGCGCCCAGGGCGTCGGCGATGGTCTCGCGGGCCTCCTCGACCGCCCGCCGCGCCCGCCGGCCGGAGGTGTGCAGCGACGAGGCGTTGCCCGTGGTGGACAACGCCTCGGTCATCGCCGCGACCGCCTCCGGGTGCATCGGGGTCGTGGCAGCGTGGTCGAGATAAGCCATCAGGACTCCAGGGTAGCCCGCATGCGGGGCCCCGTCAGAATCGCTCCCACCACGGCCAACGCCGCCATCGACAGGTTGAGCACCACCACGCCCGCGGTCGGCGCCGTCGCCACCACCAGCACGCCGCCGAGTCCGATCATGGTCCCGGAGAAGAGCATGTCGGAGATCTGCAGCGCGGCGGAGTTGAAACCGCGGTCGGCCTCGGGTGATGCGGCCATCATCAGCACGCCGACGCTCGACGTCGCCATACCCATGCCCGCGCCGGCCACGGCCCACAGGACCGGCGTCAGCCAGGCCGGGCCCCACGCGGGTGCGATGAGCGTCACGGCCGCGATGCCGGTCGCCGTGAACAGGAAGCCGGTCCTCACGAGCGCGTGGCGCTCGATCTCGGGGTGCCGCGACGCCCACATCGACGCCCCGGCCCAGCCGAGCGCGCTCAGCGTCAGCGGGATGCCCGCCTCCAGGGGTGAGTAGCCGTGCACGACGGTCAGCGTGAGCGGGATGAAGCCCTCGACCGCGAAGAACGTGCCGGCCAGCAGGCCGCGCGCCAGGATCGTGACGGGCAGGCCCCGGCGGGCCAGCAGCGTGCCCTTCGGCAGCAGGACGCGCAGCGCGGGAGCCAGCAGCAGCAACGCCACGGCGAGCAGCCACCACGTGCGGTGCTGCAACGCCCAGCTCAGCGCGGCCACACCGACGCCGACGGCCACCGCGGCGGCCGGCAGGTGCCTGCGCCGCGGAGGGGCCGCGGTGTGCGGAGGCAGCCCGCGCAGCACCGGGATGAGCAACACGCTGCCGACGAGCACCAACGGCACGATCGCGAGGAACACCAGCCGCCACGTCACGTGCTCGGTCGCCCAGCCCGCCACCGCCGGTCCCACCAGCGAGGGCACCACCCACGCCGCGGACAGCGCGCCGAAGACCGCGGGCCGGTCGCTCTCCGGGTAGGCGACCGCGATCAGCACGTAGACCGCGACGATCAGGAAGCCGGCGCCGAACCCCTGCAGGGCGCGGCCGGCGAGCAGCACCGCCATGTTCTCCGCGACACCCGCGACCACGAGCCCGGCGAGGAACAGCGCCACGCCGACGAACACGGCCGGCCTCGGTCCCCTCCGGTCGGAGAGCCGGCCGGAGAAGACCGTGGCGATGACGCTCGCCGCGAGGTTCGCGAGGAACGGCCACGCGTAGAGCGCCTCGCCCTTCAGCTCGCTGACCATGGTGGGCATCGCCGTGCCGACCCCCATCGCCTCGAAGGCGAGCAGGGTGACCAGCAGGAGGATGCCCGTCGTGGGCCAGCGGCGGTCAGGCGACCAGAGGCGTGATGGGGCGGGCGCGGTGAGAGTCACCCGTTGATGGTGCTATCTCCAGCTCGGTCGAGGTCAAGCGGTTTGATTGCTCTTTGGCAAGTTTCGCGAGCTCCCTGCGCGTCGCCGCCCGGCCGGGAGCGATCTCGTCGAGGACGTGCACCTCCACGACCAGGCCCTTGACCTTCAGCACGCGCCGGATCGAGTCGATGAGCGTGTCACTGCCGATGAACGCGGGCTGCGTGCTGACGTGATCGCCGATCCGGTACCGCAGCACGATCGGCCGCACCGGCACCCCGGCGTCGATCGCGGCCTGGAACAGCGCCGGCTTGTAGTGCCCGGACGCGAGCCCGCACCACGTCGTCCCCTCGGCGTGGATGCCGACCGCGCTGCCGCCGCGCAGCGTGGCGGTGAGGTCGCTGACGGCCCGCGGCAGGTCGCGGAGCTTCTCCCGGTCGAGGTAGACCGTGCCCGCCGCCGTGATGATCCGGCCGAGCACCGGCCAGCTCTTGATGTCCTTCTTGGCCACGAGCCGGATCGGCTGCACCGAGTCGATCGCGAGCTCGTCGAGCCACGACACGTGGTTGCTCACGACGAGCACCCCGCGCTTGGGGATCTCCTGGAACCTCCTGGCACCGTGGACCTCCAGCCGGACCCCGAACGCGCGGAGCACGGCGTGGAACCAGAGGCGGATGGTGCTCTCCCGCTGCCGGTGCGGCAGCAGCAGGGCCAGTGCGACCACCACGCCGCACAGCAGCGCCGTGACGGCGGTGACCGCCCGCCAGGCCTGCCTGATCGAGCTGACGCTCCGCGGAGCCGTGCTGACACACCCGTCACCACAGGGCGACGCGGGCATCCAGGCGTGACTCATGCCGTCTCCCCCAGGAAGAACTTGAGATAACGCTGATCCACGTGGTCCATGCCGAGCAGGATGAACAGGTCCGCGACACCGAAGTCCGCGTCGAGCGCGGGCCGGCCGCAGATCTTGGCGCCGAGCCGCAGGTACCCCTTGAGCAGCGGCGGCACCACGGTCTTCTCCGGCCGGGCGACCGAGTCGACGTCCCACGGGTTGCGCGGCGTGACGCGGTACTGCTCGGGCGCGAAGTGCTTGGCGTGCACCACGTCCCACACACCGGCCGCGAGACTTCCGCCGTCGTGCAAGGGGATCGAGGCGCACCCGACGAGCCACTTGTGCCCGCTCAACAACATGTACCGCGCGATGCCGGCCCACACGAGGCTGACGACGGCGCCGTTGCGGTGGTCGGGGTGAACGCAGGACCGCCCGGTCTCGACCGTGCTGTGCCGGATGCCGTCGAGGTTCCCGAGGTCGAACTCGCCGTCGCTGTAGAGGCGGCCGGCTTCCCTGGCCCGCTCCGGCGGCAGCATGCGGTAGCCGCCGACGATCTCGCCGGTGCGGTCGTCGCGCACGACCAGGTGGTCGCAGTGCTCGTCGAACTCGTCGACGTCGTGCCCGGGCACGCCGGTGTGCAGCGTCGCCCCCATCTCACCGGCGAACACGTCGTAGCGCAGCTTCTGGGCGGCGACGACCTCTTCGCTGTCGCGAGCTACGAGGAGGGAGTAGCGGGGGGCGTTCCCGTCCTGCTGGACAGGGGTGCTGACAAGCAGTTCCGGCTGCGTCATGCGAACCAGGGTGATGCTGGGTTGGCTAATGACAGCAGGTCAGAACGATGACCTCTCAGTGGCAGGTGGGTTAACCGCCGGTGGTTGCGGGTATGTGGTGGGGTTGGGACGCGGAAGGGCCCCTCCGGCGCGGCCGGAGAGGCCCTTCCGCGTGTTGCTCACTCGTGGTCGGTCGCCGCCCACAACATCCAGGCGACGAGCTCCCAGGTCGGCTGCTCGGGCACCGGTGTGCCCTTCAGGTTGCGGTAGGCACCATCCGCAGCGAGCAGCCAACTGCTCATCCCGTCGAGATACTCCGGCAACGTCCGGTTTCGCCAACCCGCGGTGTTGCCCGTCTCGAACTCCTCGGCGAGATCCGTGATGAAGTCGAAGAGATCCTCACGGCTCTTCACGTCATCCGGACGCCTGGCCAGTGCCATACCGCCTCCTTTCACGGGCCTTGCGTGATGTCCCAGTCAGGGGACACACCTCTGACGCCCGGCCACCACTTGCCTACCTTGTCCTTGCGGTTCTTGCGGATCGAGATGCCCACACCATCGGTTTGGGTGTTGTAGTGCTTGCGCCACACATCATCGGTCTCGTCGTTGTCGGGCGCCATCACCGCGGGGATCGCGGCGTCGGCCATCTGGAATGCGACCAGGCGGCGGTTGTCCAGGGAGAACAGGCCGCTCGGCCGCTGCACCAGCCGAACGGGCTCGAACCGGCTCCAGTCGACGTTCCCGCTGCGGATCGCCTGGACGAAATCGTTGATGTTGCCGCCGTTCGAGTAGTTCCAGCCCGCGGTCTTCTGCGTGAACCGAATCGAGAACGGGTCGCGGAGCTCGCACCCGTCACCCATCGACTCGATCGGCGGGGTGCTGCCCTCGTTGTGGACGAGGAGTGGGGCAGCCTCCCTCGACGAAGCCACGAAGTACGTGTGCAGCCCATCAACAGTGAAGTTGTGGACCTGCTGAACCCCGCTCCACGACCGGGTCCCCGTGACCTCCGCGGACCGGTTGTCCGCGGTCAGGAACCGGTAAGAAGGCCGGAGGTCGGCAGCCTTGACCCACCGCTTCTCCGACTCCACCCAGAAGGGGTGCTCGTCGGTCGCCTGGATCTTGCCGCCCGACGAGTCGGTCAGCTCGACCATCGTCCGCTCGGACACCTTCGACCGGACCTCGGTGACCTCGCGCGCACCGAACTTGCCCGTCGTCGGGTCCTTGGCGAGAACCCGGTCGCCGGCCCGCACGTCCTCGATCTTCTTGCGCGACCCGTCGGCCATCAGCACCAACGTGCCCGGCGCGAAGCTGTTGGTGACCCCGAGGCGGGACGCCAGCGAGCAGGCCGCACCCGCGGCACCGTCCGCCAGGTCGTCGGAGCGCGAACCGCCCGACCGGCCCGGCCGGGCCACGTCGTCGAGCTTCGCGCCGGCGCCCTGCGCCACCTCGGAGCCCATCCGCGCCGCGGCCGGGGCCTCCTTGATGACGTCGTCGGTGTTCTTCAGCACCATCGTGCGGAAGAAGTCCAGGACCGCGCCGCCGTCCACCACGTTGTCGAGCGCGTGGCTGACGATGCTGGCGGGCGAGAACGGTGAGGTGACGACCAGGTCCTTGGCCGCGACCATCGGCTTGCGCAGGGCCGCGAACGTGGACGGCGGGATGCGCTTCGCCGCCTGTTCGGCCGCCATCTTCGCGAAGGCGTGGCCCGGCATCGCGCGGATGATGTCGCCCGCTGACCGGGCCACCGCTCTCGCTGCTCCCGCCCCATACTTCGCCGCGCCCTTGACCACGCGGGAGACGGTTTGCTTGACGAGCTTGCCGCCGATCTTCACCCACTTGACCTCGGTGATGACCTTGCCCGCCGCGCGCATGATGCCGCCCGCGGACTTCAGGCCGCCGCCGATGTTCTCGGCCGCCCTGCCGATCTTGGTGGCCTTGACCGCCTTCACGCCCGCCTTGATGCCCTTGGCGGCGAGGTTCACGACCTTGCCGGCCGGGATGAAGTTCAGCGCGGCCATGGCGCACCCGCCCCAGCTGGGGTTGGTGAGGCAGCCCTTGATGTCGTTGTAGCCGGAGACCTCCTTGACGAACTCCAGGCCGTCGGTCTTGGCCCAGTTCCACGCCGCCTTCGCGCCGTCGGAGATCGCGTTGCCGACCTGCTTGGCCTTCTCCTTGATCCAGCCGAAGAAGTGGCCGTCCGGGTCGTCGTAGTTCATCGGCGAACCGGCGCCGTAGGTGTAGCGGTTCATCGCGATGGACGGGGAGGACGGCAGGACGATCGAGTCGCGGCTGGTGAACGAGCCCGTGCTCGGGCTGTACCAGCGGGCGCCCATGTTGACCTCGCCGGACTCCGGGTCCGTCCAGTCGCCCTGGTAGCCCACCTTCAGGCCCGTGCCGGCGACGCGCTTGCCGAACGGGTCGTAGGCGACGGAGTCCTCGATGGACGAACCGCCCGGCCGCAGGGTGCCGACGACGTCGCCGTGGCGGTCGCTGACCGTCAGCTTCTTCTGGTCACCGGTTCCGACGGCCAGCAGCGAGTCGTCGATGCCGCGGCTGAACAGCGACTCGCCGTCCGACACCGGGTCGATCCCGAAGCCGGCGTAGGCGAACGTGCCGCCGTTGCGGCCGATCATGCGGCCCAGGCCGTCGTAGGTGAACGTCGTGCTGCCGCGCAACACGGCCTGGTCGAAGGCATCCCAGCCGTACGTGTCGGTCAGGCCCGACGACGTGCGTCCCTCCAGAGTGCCGCGCGCCGAGTACGTGTAGGTGTAGTCGCCGTCGCTCTCCAGGCGGTTGCGCTGGTCGAACGTCGAGACCTTGTCGCCCGCGCGCACGCGGTTGCCCGACTTGTCCCACCCGTAGTCGGTCGTGACACCGTTGGAGGTCCACGAGGTCATGCGACCCGCGTGGTCGTAGCCGTAGGTGTTCGTCGACGCACCGGCGGTGCCGGTGGTGACCTTCGACGTCAACTGGTCGTTCAGGTCGTACCCGTAGGTGATGGACCCGATCGTCGCCCCCGTCGACGTCTCGATCTTGTCGGCCTTCTCGCGGCCGAGGTCGTCGTACTCGTACTTGCGGATGGCGTCCGGTCCGTACGTGATGCGGTCGAGGTCACCGGCGGCGTTGTAGGCCAGGGACTGCAACGCGTTGGTCACGCCGTCCTGAATGGACGACAGGCGCCCCTTCAGGTACGTGAACGTGTTGGTGCCGGCCGCGTCGGTCTTCGTGGTCAGCCTGCCCGCCGCGTCGTAGCCGAACGACGAGTTCCCGGACGGGCCGGTCGCGGTCAGGAGCTGGCCGCGGTCGTTGTAGGTGTAGACGTTCTTGGTGTTGCGGGCGTTGACGCCCACGACCAGGCCGCGCTCGTCGTAGTCGCGGGTGCGGGTCTGCGTGGCGTGGGCGGCACCGGAACCGGACTCCGTGCGGAGCCTGCCCAGCGCGTCGTAGGTCCGTTCGCGCGTGATGCCACCCGGCACCTGCACCTTGGTCGCGAGGCCGCGCTTGTCGTACGTGGTGGTCCACGTGCGGTCGGCCTCGTTCGGGTGCGCGGTCGTCGCCGGCTCGATCACCTTCTCCGGCAGGCCCAGCGCGTTGTACGTCGTGATGGTCGAGTTGCCCCGGCCGTCCGTCGTGCGGGTGCGCTGGTCGGCGACGCTGTAGCCGAACGTCGTGGTGATCGAGTCGGTGGCCGACACCGGCTCCACCTGCTTCACCAGGCGGTCGGCCGCGTCGTAGGTGAACTTCGTGGACCGGCCGAGCGCGTCGATCTCCTCGACCACGTTGCCGACGGCGTCGTGCTTGAGCTGCTCACCGCGGATGAACGAGCCGTCCGGGGCGAGGTTCAGCGTGCCGGTGAGCCAGCCGACCTGGTTGTAGACGCGGTCGGTGATCCGGCCCATGCCGTCGACCGTGCGGACCTCGCGACCCGCGCCGTCGTAGCCGAACTCGGTCTTCGCGCCGTCCGGGTCGATGCTGCGGATCCGCTGGCCGAGCTTGTCGTAGACCTGCTCGGACACGTCGCCGGCCGGGTTGGTCGACTTGAGCACCCGGCCCGCGTCGTCGTAGGAGAAGGTCGACGTGAACACGGCGGCCCGCGGCTTGCGCTCGATCTGCGTAGCCGCGATCGGGCGCTTCAGGTCGTCGTAGACCTGCTTCGTGATCGCGCCCGACGGGTCCGTCGTGGTCAGCAGCTCACCGGTGCGCGTGTGGACGTAGGAGGTCTTCGCTCCCGGCTGGGTGGGCGCGTCCGGCGAGGGCAGCACCTTCTCCACGAGCTGGCCGAGCTGGTTGTAGCGGAACCGCGTGACCGCGCCGCCGGCGTCGATCACCGCGCTGACCTTGCCGTCCGGCTCGTACTCGGTGCGCACCTCCGGCACGATCGCCTCGGTCGCACCGGGCGGGGTGTAGCCCGGCGACTTCTTCGCGACCTGGCGGCCGAGCTTGTCGAACGTCGTCTCGGTGACGTCGTTCTTCGCGTCGCGGTGGTGCGTCACCTGGCCGAAGGTGTTGTAGCCGCTGGTGATCCTGGCACGCGCGTCCTGCGCGGGAGCACCGTTCTCCTCGGCCTTGACCAGCGGACCGGTGAGCTGGACGAGCTGGCCCTTCGCGTCGTAGGTGTAGGAGTTGGTGTACTCGGCCCGCCTGGCCGGGTCCGCGACACCGCGCGGGTCCACCTCGGTCCTGACCCGGTCGTAGGCGTCGTAGGTCCGCTCGGTGACGAGCGGGTCGGCGGCTCCCCTGTGGACGATCTCCTTGGTCTGCCGGCCCATCGCGTCGTACTCGAAGTCGACGACCTCGGTGACCGAGGAGGTGGCGGGGAAGTTGGACGGGTTGCCGGTCTTCACGACCCGCTTGACCTGCCCGGCCGCGTCGTAGGTCAGCTCGGTGGTGCGGGCCAGGCCGCCGGGGTCCTGCACCGTCTTCCTGGTGCGCCCGGCCTCGTCGACCTCGTACTCGGTGACGAGCCCGCCCGCGACGACCTGCCGGACCAGGTGCCCGGCCGGGTCGTAGGCGTTGTCCTGCACGGTGATGTCGCGGCGGTTGCCGTCGGCGTCCCTGCCCGCGCCGACCGCGACGATCGCGCGCAGCGAGTTGTCCCGGTAGTACGCGTACTTCGTCGTGCGGCCCATCGCGTCGACGTCGGCGTGGAGCCTGCCGGCGAGGTCGTACAGGTAGCTGTGGACGAGCAGCGAGTCCTTGCCCGGCTTGGTGGGCGCGTCGACGTCGTCCTGGTCGTTCTGGCCCTCGTTGGGACGCGTCGGGTCGACCGGGTCACCGGTGTAGCCGCGCAGCCAGACCTCGGCGATCTTGTTGCGGGCCGTGTAGGTGAAGTCGGTGCGGACACCGCCGGGGCTGACCGTCCACATCTTGTTGCCGAAGTGGTCGTAGCCGTGGCTCGTCTTGTTGCCCTCGGCGTCGACCTCCTCGGCGAGGCGGCCGCGGTCGTCGTAGCCGAACGTCGCGACGCGCGGCGCGTCACCGCCGGTCAGGTCGACGGCCTCCAGCTTCGTGCGGTTGCCGTCGGCGTCGAACGTGCTGCGCGTCTCCCTCGTGTGCACGACGCCGCTGACCGTGTTGGTGATGGCCGGATCGGTCGTCGCCACGACGCGGGACAGGTCGTCGTAGGTGTACTTGGTCGTGACCGGCGGGGTGGACGGCGACGACTCGGTCTCCTCGGTCTTGCGGCCGAGCGAGTCGTACTTGTACGACGTCTTCAGGCCGGTCGGCGAGGTCTCCGACTCCAGGTCGCCGTTGCGGAAGTAGCTGTAGAGCGTCGTGCCCGAGCCGGTCTGCTGGGTGCTCATCACGAGGCCCGCCGGGACGTTGCCGCCGTCGGCCGCCTGGTCGGACGAGTCGGTCGAGTAGCGGTGGGTCACGACCTGGCCACCCGCGGCGGTGCCGGTGACGAGGTTGCCGTGGACGTCGTACTCGGACCTGTCCAGGTACCTGTCGTCGGCCGGCCCGGACGAACGGGCGTCGCGCTCGCCGATCACCTTGTCGTTGCGCGGGTCGGTGAAGTCGGCCGGGTTGAGGAAGTGCTCGACGTAGCTCGTGGAGCAGTCCGTGCCGCTGCGGCGGCAGGTCGTCGTCTGCTTCACGTTGCCGCGCTCGTCGTTCACCATCTTGACCTGGTTGCCCAGCTCGTCGGTGATGGTGCTCTGGAACCCGGACGCGTCGTAGTCGTAGCTGCGCACACCGCGGGTCTTGCCGGTGGAGTCGACGATCTGCGGCGGCGTGGTGCCGCCCTTGCCGACGCAGAAGACGGGCGCGCCGTCCTCCACCCCGGACGCGGGCTGGCAGTTCGGGTTCGTCGTCGGCGCCGCGGGCTGGGGCAGCCGGTCCTCCGGCCGCGTGCTCATGCCGATCGGCGAGGTGTAGCGCAGGATCCGCGACCGCTTGGCGTCGTAGTCGTAGCTGTGCGGCCGCTCACCGGGGTCGGTGACCCCGACCGTGCGGATCAGGTTGTCCTCGGAGCCGGTCATGACCGGCTGCTCGATCTTCCACTTCCCGCCGTCGGCGTCGACGACCTCGCGCACCCGGTCGTTGCCGTGGTCGTAGGCGATGGTGCTCGCCGTCCGGCCGCTCGGCAGCGTGATCTTGGTCAGGTGCGGCGCCTGCGCCTTCTCGGCGATGTGCGCCTTGACCGCCGGCAGCCCCAGCGAGTGCTCGTAGACCGCGACCTCGTCGACCTCACCGGTGAAGAAGCGGCGCTTGCCCGCCCCGTAGCCGGGCCAGTCGCCCTCGACCGGGGCGTAGGCGGCGCCGGCCTGCGCGAAGCTCAGGTTCGCGTGGTCGATGTCGCCGTCGAGGTCCCCGCCCTGCTGCACGCCGTCGACGAACAGCTGCTGCTTGGAGACCGCGCCGGTGAGCACGACGTGGTGCCAGTTGCCGTCGTTGACGGCGGCGGCCGAGGTCAGCGGGGCGACGCGACCGTTCCAGAACTGGCCGCGCAGCTTGCCGTCCGTGCCGACGTACAGCATCGGCACACCGCTGGTGGCGTCCTCGCCGACCGCCTTGTTCTGGTAGCCGAGCAACGGGCCGTTGCCGGTGGTGCGGAACCACATCTCGACGGCGACGTCACGGCTCAGGCGCACCGCGTCGCGCGGCAGCTCCACGACCGACGACGTGCCGTTGAAGCCGGCGGCGGGGTTCTGGTTGCCGTCGAGCGGGCTCGCCTTGCCGAGCTGGACGTCCTTGAACTTCGCCGCGTCCTTGCCGAGGTTCGTCAGGATCTCGCTGCGCGCGCTGTCGCCGGTGGTCTCACCGAGCCGCCAGTAGTGCTTGGGCCGTGAGTCGAGCACCACGCTGCGGTAGTGCGAGCCCTGCTCGTAGTCGTAGGTCGTGCACTCGCTCTTCGGGTTGCAGACCGAGATGAGCTTGTGCGGGTCCGTGGTGTCGTAGGTGTACTTCCACTCCAGGACCTTGCTCTCGGACTCCTGGATGAAGGCCCGCTTGACGTGCTTGTTGGTGCCCCACTCCAGGCGTAGCTGGCGGTTGCTCACCGTGCTGGTGATGCGGGTCGGGCCGACGTCGGGCAGGCCGTAGGTGAGCTTCACGCCCCGGCGGTGCGCGTCGTGGATCTCGATCAGGCGGCCGTCGAGCTTGCGGAACTTGTAGTGGTTGGCCGCCTTGTCGACGAGCACGTACGTCTGGGAGCCGTCGATGGTCTCCAGGAAGAACGTGGCGAACCGGCCGGGCGGCGGCGCGTAGGTGCGGTCGAACGTGCCGTCGGTGTTGCGGTGCGCACCGAAGCGCACGGTCTGGCCGTCCGGGTAGGTGACGACGACGTTGCCGGAACCATCGGTGTCCTCGACGACGCGCATGTCGAGCCGCGACACCCAGCCGGAGCCGAACGCGAGGTCACGGCGCGGGTCGAGGCTGTTGTAGGTGCGCGCCAGCGTCAGGTCGGGCCCGACGGTGGCGAGCGAGGCGTCGATCGCGGCCGAGGTGTAGTTGCCGTTGACCGGGTTGAAGTCGCGGTCACCGCCGCTGTAGGGCGCGGCGCCGATCTGCGAGGTGACCTCGGGCTGCGGCACGTTCGTCAGCAGGGCGCTGAACGGCAGCGCCTCGCTCTCGGAGCTGCCGTCGAACGCGAAGGCCCGCCACAGGTAGGTCTTGCTCCAGCGGATCTTGCCGGCCGGGATGGTCCACGTGGGACGGTCGACGCGGCCGGAGTCGAAGCACGAGCCGGCGACCGGCTTGTTCTCCCGGTCGGCCTCGCAGACCTCGAAGCGGTACTTGAGCTGGGACCCGCCCGGCGCGTCGACGTCGGTGGCGTTGACCCACAGCTGCTGCGCGAGCGAGGTCGCGGAGTGCCCGTTCGGCGGGTACTGACCGGTGACGATCGGCGGCACGTCGAACACCTGCAGACCCAGGCGCGCGGGTGGCACCTGTTCGTCGGTGAAGACCTTGACGCCCTTGTGCACCATGGTGAACTCGAGGCTGTACTGCCCCGGCTCGACCCTGCCGATCTTCGCGTCCAGCGTCACGGACTGACCGCGCGGCACGTCGTGCGGCAGCTGCGCGGACTCGGTCTCGGCCTGGTAGCCACCGCGGGCGTCGAAGCGGCGGTACGCGAGGAAGTACTCGCCCGGCCGCCAGGTGTCCCTGCCCAGGTTGGTGACCTTGACCTTGATCACGCCGTCCTGGTTGCGCGTGACCGGGGGCGCGGGGACGCCGTTCTCGATGTGGTAGGTCGCGTTGTACGGCGAGTGCGTGACGTAGAGGGTCGGCGGGACCGCGCTGTTGTGGCCCGCGATCTTCTTCCAGCCGAACACGTCGGTCTCGGACGCGCGCAGGCTCAGGCCGAAGTTGGCCTGGCTGTGGTTCACCCAGCGCTGCACGAGGTCGCGGCCCGCGTCACCGAGGTTGATCGCCTGGCCGGTCGCGGGGCAGGCCGAGGAGTTGGCGCCGCTCGGGATGTAGCCCTGCGCGAACGAGCTCGACGCGACCGCGTCGCCGACGGCGGGACCGGGGTAGGTGTGACCGGCGCCCGCGGTCCAGCCCTGCGTGACCGGGTGCACGCTCATCGGCGCCGGGCGGCACGACCAGGAGTAGTAGTTGAGCAGGAAGAGCTGCGCGCCGAAGATCCGGTGGTTGCGCAGGTCGTTCTCGATGCCGGGGAACGCCAGGTACGTCGTGGCGTTGATGCCGCCGGAGGCGCGGCCGACCTTGAGCTCCAGGCCGTCGGACCTGCTGAAGCTGGAGCTGCCGGTGCGCTGCACGTACATGCTGGTTGCGGCCTTGCGCTCCAGGACGCTCGGGTCGACCGTGACCGGGAACTTCCTGGCGCCGTCGGCGAGCCACGCGCGGTCGAGCTCGACCTTCAGCGTGGTGCCGTCGACGATCTCGTAGCGCACGCCGTAGGAGGTGGCGGGGTCGCCGGTGTTGGCGTCGACGTTGCTGTCGGTCATGAAGCCCGCGGGGATGACCGCGCGCTCGGCGCCCGTCCCGTCGGTCAGCACGACCGCGTTGTCGACGACCTTCGCGCTGAGACCCTTGAGCTGCAACGGGAAGAACCACGTCGTCGGCGCGGAGGCGCTGTGCAGGACGAGGTCTTCCTTGAAGCCGCCGGGCGTGGCGGTGATCCGCAGGTCGGACTCCGCGCGCACCCCGGGGTAGGTGACCGCGCTGCCGTCGGCCCGGCCGGCGACCGGCGCCGCGTCCCGCAGGCGGTAGCTCATCGAGTGGTCGCGGTCGAGCTCCAGGGTGACGAGCTGCGACGCGTCGGCGCGACCGGCCAGCCTGGTGGTCACGGCGTCGGCGGCGTTGCGCCAGCCGGTGCCGTCCTGCTTCAGGCCGGTGTCGACGCGCTGCCACTTGCCGTCGGCGTCGCGGAAGTTCACCCGGCTCTGCGAGTAGACGGTGGTGTCGGTGCCGTCGGCGTTGCGGTAGGTCGACCGGTGCTCCTCGCGCCGCTCCGGCAGCTCCTGGCTCGTCTTCTGGTCGAAGCCCTTGACCTGCGGTTGCGGCGAGTCGAGCACCTTCGTGGTGCTGGAGGGCTGCGACCACGGCCCCGTGCGCGAGATGGGCGGGTACTTCGCCTGCTCGGACCGCGCTTCGGCGGTGTTGGCCACGCCGTCCTCGACGACGTGGTCGCGGTGCTTCAGGCGGGCCGCGGCCTTGCCGGCGGTGGTCCAGTCCTGCTGCGGAGTGCCCGCCATCGCCTCTTCGAGCTGGCGCTGCGCCTCGCGCTGGGCGAACCAGCCCTCGAGCACCGCTCCGGAGGACGGACCGACGATCCCCCCGACCAGAGCCATGAGCAGACACAGGACGAAGAATCTTTTGTTGCGTGCGAAATGAGGGCGCGCGAAAGCGCCCGGCAACCTAGACACAGGTGGACCTTCCCCCAGGACGGACCGAACTAGCACGGACGTGCCGCCGCGTAAGTGGAAGGTAAAGCCGGACGGCCCCCGGCGCAAGCACGGGTTTGCGTTACACATTCACCGGTGGCTCTGATCACACTTGTTCTCATTCGCGGAAGTTGACACAGGAGTCATACTTCGAGCCGCAGGGCATCTGGGGGCGAGATGTCGATCTTGCCAGCAGCGCGAACCTTGTAGATCCATCTCGAACATGACCTGACAGAGGGGTGTCATGGCTATCAGTCATGCGCGCAGAACCACGTCAGCGCTGCTCAGCGCCGCGCTGGTGACTTCTGCGCTGGCGGTCGTGCAGTCGGCTCCCGCCGCCGTGGCGGCGGAGACCATCCAGTGCAAGAGCTCGGCGCCCATTTACGCGGGCCTGCACGACGGGCATTTCCGGGCGTACCAGCACAGCGAGCCGGAAACGGGCGCACCGCAGTGGGACCCGACCCAGCACGGTGGCGCGGTAATTGACGCGACAATGGTCGCCGGTCCCGACGGGTTGATTTACACGCTCAAGGACGGCCGGGTCGAAAAGCGTCGCTGGAACGGCACCGGGTGGGACAACGGCGGCACTCCGGAAGTGGTGGCGACCGACTGGGGCGGCTGGAACAACACGCCTGCGCGCTTCCGTGTCTCCGCTGATGCCAAGGGTGACTTCTACCTGGTCACGGACGACGGCACGCTGTGGTGGCACCGCTTCCACGCATCGACGAAAACCTGGGAAAAGCGCGTTCTGGACACCGGGTGGAACAAGTACGACCAGGTCACGACGTCCGGTGAGGGCGTGATCTGGGCGCGGAACCCGAGTGAATCCAACGGACGCCTGTACCGGTACCAGTACCACGCGGACTCGCAGCGCTGGCTGCAGTACGGAAATCCGCACGGTTCCGGCTGGAACATGCATTGGCGGATCCTCGGTGCCGGCGCCGACGTGCTGTACGGGTTGACCAAGGACGGCGAAGGCTGGCCCGGTCACCCGGCGGGCAGCGAGCCGAACCAGATCATCTGGTACCGCTACGCCCCGCAGACCAACACCTGGCAGGGCGGCTCCTACAACGGCTGGGGCTGGAACTCCGGCTGGCGCGTCGTCGCCGCGCCGGACTCGTGCAAGTGGGTCGGCGGCACCGTGCCGCAGCGCCCCGGCCTGAGCGAGGGCGTCGACCGCGCCTCCAGCCTCGTGCAGACCTCCGACGGCCGCGTCCACCACCTGTGGGTCGACCCGCAGGGCGGTCTGGTCCACGCGAAGCAGCGCGACCTCGTCGACCCGACGGCGACGGACCTCTACACCGTGCCGCAGTCGCAGAACCTGACCGGTGGCGCCTCGCTCTCGGCGCAGGAGGACGGCCGCCTGCTCGGTCTCGCCTCCGGCACGAACTCCTCGATCCTGAGCAGCCTCCAGCCGACGAAGGACGCGCTCTTCGGAGTGGGCAAGGACTTCGGCGGCTTCACCGCCTCCTCGCCGACCGTGGTGAAGGGCAGGGACAACCTCCAGTCCGCGTTCATCGTGGACGGCAACGGCGAGATCTGGACCCGCGGTCAGAACACCGTGAACGCCGAGCTCCGCCCGTGGACGAAGAGCTACGCCTCGTTCCCCGGCACGAACCCCGGCCCGACGCCGAAGTTCGCCGCCCGCGCGGTGACCGCGGTCGCCGACAACGGCGCCATCGTCGTGATCGCCTCCGACGTGAACGGCCAGCCGTGGGTGGCCAATTACTACGGCAACGGCAACTTCATCGGCGGCTGGACCGCGCTCGGCCAGCCCACCGGCACCACGCTGGCCTCCGCCGCGTCCGCCACGCTGACCCGGGACGGCACGGTCCAGCTCGCGGCCCGCGGCACCGACGGCCGCGTCTACACCAAGCGCCAGGGCACCGACGGCTCCTGGACGGGCGCCTGGACCAAGATCCACGACCGCACGTTCCTCGGCCAGCCCTCGATCCTGACCTCGACCGGCGGCACCACCTTCGTCGTCGCGCGGGGCACGGACCGCTTCATCTACGAGACGGGCACCACCACCCCGGGCGGCGCGATCTACCGGACGTGGAACCTGGTGCGCGGCAGCGACTTCCCCGAGCCCGCGGAGACCGACGCCGGTGTGGTGGCGATGTCGAACGGCAACTGGGTCCTGAGCTACCGCAACGAGTTCGGCGAGATCCTCGTCGCCTACGCCACCACGTCGGGCAGCTCCGTCGCGGCCCGCACGGCCTCCGCGGAAGCCACGGCCACGCCGGCACCGTCGTTCACCGTCAAGAAGACCAAGCGGTAGAGGGGAAACACCGTGATCCGCAAACTCGTCGCGTTCTTCGCCGCCTGCGCGGCGGTCGTCGTGCTGGCCCAGCCCGCCTCCGCGATCGTCAACCCCGTGGTGATCAGCCTCAAGAACGTCCAGTCCGGGCTCTGCATGGACGTGCTCAGCTTCAACCAGGCCAACAGCGCGCCCGTCGTGCAGTGGGACTGCAACAACCTGGACAACCAGAAGTTCACGCTGGAGAAGAGGGGCGACAACGAGTACGCCCTGAAGGTCAAGTTCAACGGCAACTGCCTCGACATGGCGGTGAACTACAACAACAACGTCCAGGTCACCGTGTTCCCGTGCCACTACGACGCGAACCAGATCTGGTTCTTCGAGCGGCTCGCGGACAACCCGAACCAGTTCCAGCTCCGCAACAAGCTCACGAACAAGTGCCTGGAGAACGGCATCCTCACCGAGAAGGGCAAGCCGATCTTCCAGTTCGAGTGCCACCAGGACACGCACCAGCGCTGGGTCTGACCCCGCACGAGCGAAAGGGCCCCCTCCCCGACGGTGTCGGGGAGGGGGCCCTTTCGGTTGCCTCGGGCCGGTTCGCTCAGCCCTTGCGCTTGCGGACCTCGCCGGTCAGCTGCGGCGCGACGGCGAACAGGTCGCCCACCACGCCGAAGTCGGCGATCTCGAAGATCGGGGCCTCGGGGTCCTTGTTGACCGCGACGATCGTCTTCGAGGTCTGCATGCCCGCGCGGTGCTGGATGGCGCCGGAGATGCCCAGTGCCACGTAGAGCTGCGGCGAAACCGTCTTGCCGGTCTGGCCGACCTGGAACTGGTGCGGGTAGTAGCCCGAGTCGACCGCGGCGCGCGAGGCGCCGACGGCGGCACCGAGCGAGTCGGCGAGCTCCTCGACGACGGAGAACTTCTCCGCCGAGCCGACGCCGCGGCCACCGGAGACGACGACCGAGGCTTCGGTGAGCTCCGGGCGGTCGCCACCGACGACGGCCTCGCGGGACGTCACGCGGGCGGCCTTCGCGGGGTCGACGGAGACCGAGACCGACTCGTCCAGCACGGCGTCCGCCGCGGACTCCTCGGCCTCGACGCCGCCGGGGCGGACGGTGATGACCGGGGTGCCCTTGCTGACCTTCGCCTTGACGACGAACGCGCCGCCGAAGATGGACTGCACGCCGGTGCCGTCGGCCTCGACGTCCACGACGTCGACGAGCCAGCCGGAGTCGATGCGCACGGCGAGGCGGCCCGCGACCTCCTTGCCCTCGGCGGTCGCGGACAGGAGCACCGCGGACGCGTTCGGGGCGAGCGAGGCGAGCGCGTCGACCTTCGGGGTCACCAGGTAGTTGACGGCGTCGTCGGACTCGACGGCGTAGACCTTCGCCGCGCCGTACCTGCCGAGCGACTCGCGGACCTTCGCCGCGGTGCCGGGCGCGCCCACGACCACGGCGGCCGGGGTGCCGAGGCGACGCGCGGCCGTCAGCAGCTCGTAGCTGACCTTCTTGACCTCGCCGTCGACGTGGTCGACCAGAACGAGAACTTCAGACATGGTGTCCCCTCCCTCAGATGAGCTTCTGGCCGACGAGGAACTCGGCGATCTTCGCACCGCCGTCGCCACCGTCCTCGACGCGCTGGCCCGCGGTGCGCGGCGGCTTCGGGGCCGCCTCGAGCACCTGCGTCCACGCGCCGGACAGGCCGACCTCGGACGCGTCGATGCCGAGGTCCGCCACGGTGACCGTGGAGACGGGCTTCTTCTTCGCGGCCATGATGCCCTTGAAGGACGGGTAGCGCGGCTCGTTGATCTTCTCGGTCACCGAGATCACGGCCGGCAGCGACGCCTCGAGGAACGTGACGCCCTCGTCGGTCTCGCGCTCGCCGGAGATCGTGGTGCCCTCGACGCTGACCTTGCGCAGCTGGGTGACCTGCGGCAGGCCGAGCAGCTCGGCGACGATGGCCGGGACGGCGCCCGCGCGTCCGTCGGTCGCCTCGTTGCCCGCGATGACCAGGTCGACGTTCTCGACCGTGCCGATCGCCTTCGCGAGGACCTTCGCCGTGGCGATCGAGTCGGAGCCGTGCAACGCCTCGTCGCTGACGTGGATCGCCTTGTCCGCGCCCATGGACAGCGCCTTGCGGATGGCGTCGGTGGCGCGGTCGGGGCCCATCGCGATCACGGTGACCTCACCGCCGTGGGCCTCCCGCAGCAGCAGGGCCTCTTCGACGGCGCGCTCGTTGATCTCGTCGAGCACGGCGTCCGCGGACTCGCGGTCAAGGGTGTGGTCGGCGTCGGTGAGCTTGCGCTCTGACCAGGTGTCAGGCACCTGCTTGACCAGGACAACAATGTTCATAGGTCCTCTTCGACCTCCTGCGGACGGGCGGCGACGCTACGCAGAGGACTTCAGAACCGCGCCGCCGGGTGTTCACGACCCTGCCATCACCCGGATGTTACCCGCCAGTAGCACCGCTGCAAACGGTAGCAAGCACCCCGCTAGCGTGACAGTTGTCACCCGCTGACGCCACCAATTGAGACCTACCCCATCCGGGACACTAGGCTGCGCTGACATGTACCGGCGAGTAGCTGTAGTGACCGACTCCACGGCCTGCCTCCCGGCGCAGCTGACTGATCAACTCGGCATCGAGGTCGTCCAGATCCAGGTGCGGATCGGCGACCACACCGACGACGAGTCCCGCATCCCGGTTCCGGACCTCGTCTCGGCCATGCGCGCCAACGTGCCCGTGACGACGATCCCGCCCGACCGGGGCGCCTTCCTCCGGACCTACTCCGACCTGGTCTCCCAGGGCGTCCGCTCGATCGTGTCCGTGCACGTGTCGAGCCGCCAGTCCGCGACCGTCGAGGCCGCCCGCGCCGCCGCGGCCGAGGTCCGGGTGCCCGTGCACGTCGTGGACACCCACACCTGCGGGATGAGCATCGGCTACGCCGTCCAGGCCGCCGCGAAGGTGGCCGAGGCCGGCGGCAACGTGGACCGGGTGCTCGCGACGGCCCTGCGCCGCTTCGACAGGTCCACCGAGCTGATCTACGTCGACACGCTCGAGTACCTGCGCAGGGGCGGCCGCATCGGTGCGGCCGCCGCACTGGTCGGCGGCGTGTTGTCGATGAAGCCGCTGCTGACCATGGCGGACGGTCAGATCACACCGCTGGACAAGGTGATCGGCGCCGACCGCGCGCTCAACCGGATGCTGGACATCGCGGTCAAGCGCGCGGGCACCGACACCGTGGACGTGGCCGTGGAGCACTTCGACGCCGAGGAGAAGGCGAGCCGCCTGCTGCGCAAGCTCCGGCGGAGCGTGCCCAACGTCCGCCAGTTCATGCTCACGCAGGTCAGCTCGGCGATCGGGGCCCACGTGGGACCGGGTGCGCTGGGCATCACCGTTTCGCCGGTCTGATGTCCGGGAACTCCGGGAACGGTTTCGTCCGTTGAACTGGACGTAACGGACACCTGGAGGACCGATGGCCAAGTTCATGGACAAGATCACCAGGTTCCTGCGCAGCCCGCAGGGCCAGAAGCTGCAGACCAAGGCACGGCAGATGGCTCAGGACCCGCGCAAGCGCGCCCAGGCCGAACAGCTGCTGCGCAAGTTCCGCGGCGGCAAGCGCCACTAAGCACCGAACAACGCGTTGAGCTCGCCGTAGCCCAACCCGTCGACAGTGCTGTCGTAGGTGCCCTTGGCCAGCAGCTCCTCGGCGGCCCTCTTGGCCGCCGCGTAGGCCGCTGACGCCAGCGCGGTACCGACGCTGACCCTGGCCGCGCCCGCGGCCGCGAGTTCCCCGACCGCGGGCGCACCAGGTCCGGCGAGAACGTTCACCGGCGCGTCGATCCCCCGCGCCAGCTCCCCGACCGTCGCCAGGTCGGTCACGCCCGGCACGAAGATCCCGCTCGCACCTGCTTCGAGGTAGGTCCTGGCGCGGTCGAGCGTGTGCGGCAAGCGGTCCTGCTCGTCGCCGATCCCCCGCAGGAACACGTCGATCCTGGCGTTGATGTAGATCCCCGGCGCCGCCTCCCGCGCTGCCGCGATGCGGTCCGCCTGCTCCCGCGCGTCGCGCACCGAGCCACCGCGGCCGTCCTCGATGTTCACCCCGGACGCGCCCGCTGCGCTGACGGCGCCGACCGTCTCGCCGACCTGCCGCGCGTCCGCGCCGAAGCCCGACTCGACGTCCGCCGTCACCGGGATCCCGACCGCCCTGGCGATCCTGCCCACGAGGTCGATCGCGAGGTCGCGGTCCAGCCGGTCGCCGTCCGGCGCGCCGAGGCTCCACGCCACGCCGGCGCTGGTGGTCGCGACGGCCTTGGCGCCGGCGGCCTCGACGATGAGGGCGGAGGCGACGTCCCAGGCGTTGGGCAGGACCAGCGGGCCGGGCCTGTGCAGGGCGTGGAAGAGCTGCGTGCGGTCAGCGGTGGAAGTCATGGTCCGAGTGATATCAGGCCGCACCTACGGCGGTCCGGCGGATTTCGGACGGGATCCGGCGACTTCCGGACACCTGCGGGCTGTCCGGCCTCAGTTGCTGCCGGCCTTGCGGCGCACCTCGTCGAACGTCCGCAGGTAGCGCTCGCGGAAGTCCTCGCGCTCCACCCACGTCGCCCGCTCCGCCGGCCGGGGTGGCGCGGGCGGCGGAAGTGCCGCCTCCCCAACGGCTTCGGCTGCTTCGAGGGCGTCGGGAACCTCGGCAGCTCCGACCGCTCCGACGGCTCCGGCAGGCCCGACGACCTCGGCTCCCGGCACCCCGGCCGCGGTGTCGCCGGGCCCGGCGGGCTCCCCGACCGGCTCGGCCGGCGTCAGCGCCGGTTCGAGCTGCGCGAGCCCCACGACCGGGTTGCGGTGGATCGGCCGGGTGTCGTAGTCGTCGTCCACCGGCTCGACGACCACGGGCTTGCCCACCCACGCCCGCTGGGCCGGGGCGTCCGGACCGGGCTCGGCGGAGCCGGTGGACGGCGAGGGCGCCGCGGCCCGGTCCTCGCGGCGCCGCACCAGCACGTACATGAGGGCCGCCCCGATCGTGAAGGACAGCACGCACAACCCGAAGACGATCCCGACGGCCCCTGCCATGCGAAACGCTCCTGCCTATCCGACGAGGACGTCGACCTGAGGTCCGCCGTCCGAAGGTGGGCCCCAGACGGGGTCCACGACCACCTGGGTGGTGATGACGCTGTCCACCCCCTGCTCGGCCAGGTACTGCCGCACCAGGCCGGCCCTCTCCATCGCGAGCAGGTCGCAGCGGTGCGACGCCGTCTCACCGTTCCACGCGTGCGACACGAGCGTGACCGAGCCGATGACGTCGCGCAGGACGACCGCGAGGCTGCGCCGCACGTCCTCGCCGCGTCCCACCAGCAACGAGGTGCCCGGCGCGAACGTGATGCCCTTGACCGAGTGCTTCGCGAACACCTCGCGCACCGCCTGCTGGGCCACCGCCGCGGGCACCGGCGGCGCCGCGGCGGGTTCCATCCGCAACGGCGCCACGAAGTCCGCCACCGGGACGGGGCCGGAACGCACCGGCTCGGCGGGCGTGGGCGACAGCGCCCGCGTCAGCTCCTCGCCGTGGACGGCGAACCCGAACGCCGTCACCGACGCGGGCACCACCAGCGCCCCGGCGGTCAACGGCACCCAGCGCCTCATGACGCGGCCACCCGCTCCGGGATCATCGGCGGTGCCACGCGGTCGGCGGCCGCGGCCAGCGCCGAGCGCGCGGCGGCGAGCTGGGAGTGGACGGCCCGGCGGAGCTCGCGCAGTTCGTCGGAGCGTTCGGCCACCTCGGCCAGCCGCCGGTCGGCCTCGCGGCACGCCATCCTCACCACGAACCCGGCGCGGGCCTTCGCCAGGGCCTCCTGCTCCCGCAGGTGCTGCTCGGCCTCGTCTCGACGCCTGGCCGCGGTGAGCTCGAAGACCTGCTGGGCCTCCTCGCGCCTGCGGTCGGAGTCGGCCTCCAGCGAGTTGCACCGCAGGGCCGTCTCGCGCAGCAACCCGTCCGCGTCGGCCTGGGCCTGGGCGACGGCTTCCGCGCACTCGCGCTCGACCTCGTCGGCGCGCTGGCGGTGCTGGGCCTCGAGATCGGCGCAGCGGCGGTCCGCCTCCACCTCGCGGCGCTCCACGGCCGCGGTGCGGGCGGCGCACTCCTGGCGCGCGGCGAGGACCTCGGCCTCGGCCTCGGCGCGCATCGCCGCCGCCTCACGTTCGGCGTCGGCCCGCAGGCCGGCCACCTCCGCCTCGGTCCGGGCGCGCAGGTCGGCGCACTCCTGCCCGGCCCTCAGGTGCAGCTCGGCGGCCTCCTCCTCGGCGAGGCGGAGCATGCGGTGCATCCGTTCGGTGGCGCCCACGTGCGAGCCGGAGGCCGACTCCAGGCGTTCGACCCTGGCGCGCGCCTCTTCGAGGTCCCGGCGCGTCTTTTCCAGCAGCTCGCGCAAATCGGCGGCCTGCGCCAGCGCCTCGGTGCGGTCGAGACTCGTGAAGCGCAGCTGCTCCTCGAGATTCTCGATGTGGTCGATGACCTGGCGCCGGTGAAAACCGCGGTAGACAACGTCGAAAGCGGTGTGCAGCGGAACCAGTTCCCGCTCTTTTGCACCCATGGTCACCTACTCGCTCAACCAGGCCGAAGATTGAGCGAGCTTAACCACGGACGGTGGGCCCAACCAGCGCTGACAGCGGACGGCGCGAGTACACCTGACACGTGGAATAACGCGGGTTTCCTGCGGCAACAAGACAACCGTAGATCAAACTTCCGAGCCGGTCAGTCACCCGAATGTGTCAAGCCGCCCGTCTTAATCGCCGAGGTCACCCCGCGCACCCGCCATGCACGGAAAGCGACCGCGCGAGCTGAGATCACGATTCGCCTTCGATCTTTGGTGGTAAGTGCGATCACCCTCCGTTAACCTCATCGTTCGTGCCCTCACGAGTAGCCGTCGTCACCGACTCGACCGCGTCGCTCCCGGCCCGTCTGGTGGAGCGGTTCAACATCATCACCGTGCCGATGCAGCTCAAGATCGGAACGGAGCTGATCGACGAGGCGCACGTGCCGACGGACCGCCTGCTGCAGGCGCTGGAGGCGCAGATCCCGATCACGACCCAGCCGCCGGCGCCGGACGCGTTCTTCTGGGCCTACCAGGACGCGTGGGCCAAAGGGGCGGAGACGATCGTGTCGGTGCACGTGACGCCGACGCTCTCCCCCGCGACGGACGCGGCGAAGGCCGCCGCCGCCAAGTCGCGCGTGCCGGTGTTCATCGTCGACTCGCACTCGTCGGGCATGACGCTGGGCTTCGCCGCTCTCGCGGCCGCGCGGATCGTGCAGACGGGCGGCAACGTCCAGCACGCGCGCAGCGTCGCCGAGCGTCGGGGCCGCGACGCCCGCGTGCTCATCTACGTCGACACGCTGCACTACCTGCGCCAGGCCGGCCGGGTCAGCGCGGCGGCGAAGCTGTTCGGCGACGCGCTGTCGGTCAAACCACTGCTCACAGTCGTCAACGGCGAGGTGGAGCCGTTCGGCAAGGTGGTCGGCCGCGAGAGAGCACTGTCGAAACTGGTCGACAAGGCCGTGGCGCTCGCTTATGGACGTGACGTGGACTTGGCGGTGGAGCACTTCGCCGCCGAGAAGGAGGGCCGCGAACTCCTCCTGCTGCTGCAGAAGCGGATCCCGCACGCCCGCGACATCGTCCTGACGCAGGTCAGCGCGGCGATCGGCGCGAACGTCGGTCCCGGCGCGCTGGCCGTGACGGTCTCGCCGTTCTGATCGTCACTACTGAGAAGTAACCTGGCGGGCGTGACCCTCCCCCTGACCGGCGAACGCACGGTGCCCGGCATCGCCGAGGAGAACTACTGGTTCCGCCGCCACGAGGCGGCGTATCTGCACCTCGTCGGCCGTTGCGCGGACGCCGTCGTGCTGGAGGCGGGCTGCGGCGAGGGCTACGGCGCGCAGCTCATCCGCACGGTCGCGCGCCGGGTCGTCGCGCTCGACTACGACGAGCTGACGGCGCGGCACGTCGCCCGCGCGTACCCGCGGCTGGACGTGCTGCGCGGGAACCTCGCGGCGCTGCCGGTGCGGGACGCCGGTGTGGACGTCGTGGCGAACCTGCAGGTCATCGAGCACCTGTGGGACCAGGAGGGCTTTCTCGCCGAGTGCCGGCGGGTGCTGCGCCCCGGCGGCACGCTCATCGTGACCACACCGAACCGGTTGACGTTCTCGCCGGGTCAGGACACGCCGCTGAACCCGTTCCACACCAGGGAGCTCGCACCGTCCGAACTGGACGAGATGCTGAGCGCGGCAGGTTTCCGCGTTGACGAACTGACAGGGCTGCGCCACGGCAGGAGACTTGACACGCTCCTCAACGGACAGATCATCGACGCACAGGTCGAGGTCGCCCTGTCCGGCGCGCCGTGGCCCGCCGAGCTGAAGGAGGCGGTGGAGTCGGTGACGGTGCAGGACTTCGACATCACGCCGCACGACATGGACACGTGCCTCGACCTCGTGGCCGTGGCGGTGCGGACGTGACCGCGAAGGCCTCCGAGGGGACGTTCTGCCTGGTCCTGCACAGCCACCTGCCCTGGCTCGCGCACCACGGCGCGTGGCCCGTCGGCGAGGAGTGGCTCTACCAGGCGTGGGCGCACTCGTACCTGCCCGTGGTGGACATGCTGCGCCGGTTCGCCGACGAGGGCCGCTCGGACGTCCTGACGCTCGGCGTCACGCCGGTGCTCGCCGCGCAGCTCGACGACCCGTACTGCCTGCGGGGCGCGCACGACTGGCTGGGCAACTGGCACCTGCGCTCGCACCACGCCGGGCAACGCCTGCCGGAGCTGTCGGCGTACGAGCACCGCGCGTCCGCGTGGGCGCTCGACCGGTTCGAAAGCCAGTGGCGGCACGGGTTCTCGCCCCTTCTCCGGTCCCTTGTGGACTCCTCGACGATCGAGCTGCTGGGCGGGCCCGCCACGCACCCGTTCCAGCCGCTGCTGGACCCGCGGGTGCGGTCGTTCGCGCTGCGGACCGGCCTGGACGACACCGCGCTGCGGATCGGCCGGGCGCCGGAGGGGATCTGGGCGCCGGAGTGCGGTTACTCGCCCGGCATGGAGGAGGGCTACGCGGCGGCGGGCGTGCGGCGGTTCCTGGTCGACGGGCCCGCGCTGCGCGGCGACACCTCGTCCGCGCACCCCGTCGGATCGTCGGACGTGCTGGCGTTCGGCCGCGACCTGGAGGTCTCGTACCGCGTCTGGTCGCCGAAGGTGGGCTATCCGGGCGATGCCGCGTACCGGGATTTTCACACCTACGACCACCCGACGGGCCTCAAGCCGTCGCGGGTGACCGGCAAGCACGTCGCGCCCGAGGACAAGCGGCCGTACGACCCGTTGCTCGCGCGTGAAGCGGTCGATCGGCACGTGGCCGACTTCGTCGACACGGTCGTGCGCCGGTTGCGAGCGATCGACGGCGGCCTGGTCGTGGCGGCCTACGACACCGAGCTGTACGGGCATTGGTGGCACGAGGGTCCGTTGTGGCTGGAGGGCGTGCTGCGCGCGTTGCCGGAGGCGGGCGTGCGCGTGACGACGTTGCGCGGCGCGGTCGAGGCCGGGCACGTGGGCGCGCCGGTCGAGCTGCCCGCGTCGTCGTGGGGCAGCGGCAAGGACTGGCGGGTCTGGGACGGCGCGCAGGTGTCGGACATCGTCTCGCTGAACTCCTCGGTGCAGCAGGAGCTGCTGGGCCTGGACTTCTCGTCCGACGTGCGCGACCCGGTGCTCGACCAGGCGGTGCGCGAGGCGCTGCTGGCGCTGTCGAGCGACTGGGCCTTCATGGTCACCAAGGACTCGGCCGCCGACTACGCCCGCTACCGCGCGAAGATTCACAGCGACCGCTTCAGCGAGCTCGCGGCGCTGGCGCGCGGCGGTCGCGGACGGGCGAGGGCGGCGGAGCTCCGCGCGGTGGACGGCCCGTTCGGGCAGCTCGACGCGCGAGGAATGAGGTAACGGGATGCGCGTGCTGATGTTGTCGTGGGAGTACCCGCCGGTGGTGGTCGGCGGCCTGGGCAGGCACGTCCACGCGCTCGCGACACAGCTGGCCGCGCAGGGGCACGAGGTCGTCGTGCTGTGCCGGCAGCCGTCCGGCACCGACGCGGTCACGCACCCGACGTCCGACCTGGTGACCGAGGGCGTGCGGCTGATCCGCGTCGCCGAGGACCCCGCGCACCTGGTGTTCGAGAAGGACCTGGTGGCGTGGACGCTCGCGATGGGCCACGCGATGACGCGCGCGGGCCTGGCGCTGGCGCCGTGGCGCCCGGACGTCGTGCACGCGCACGACTGGCTGGTCACGCACCCGGCCGTGGCCCTGGCCGAGGCCTTCGGCGTGCCGCTGGTGGCGACGATCCACGCGACCGAGGCCGGCCGGCACTCCGGCTGGCTGTCGCACCCGCTGAACCAGCAGGTGCACTCGGTGGAGTGGTGGCTGGCCAACCGCGCGGACTCGCTGATCACGTGCTCGTCGGCGATGCGGCGCGAGGTGGCGCACCTGTTCGACGTGGACACCGACCTGGTCTCCGTCCTGCACAACGGCATCGAGCCCGGCGGCTGGAAGGTGAGGGCGAAGGACGTCGGCGCCGCCCGGCGCGCCCACTCGCCGCACGGCGACCCGTTGCTGCTGTTCTTCGGCCGCATCGAGTGGGAGAAGGGCATCCAGGACCTGATCGCGGCCCTGCCCAGGATCCGCCGCTTCCACCGCGGCACGCGCGTGGTCGTGGCCGGTGGCGGTTCGCAGACCGAGTGGCTGCGGGACCAGGCGCGCAAGCACCGCGTGCTGCGGGCCGTGGAGTTCGTCGGACATCTCTCCGACAGGTCCTTGGCGGCGTTGCTCACAGCCGCGGACGCGGTCGTGCTGCCGTCGCGCTACGAGCCGTTCGGCATCGTGGCCCTGGAAGCCGCCGCCGCCGGCACACCGCTGGTGGCGTCGACCGCGGGCGGGCTGGGCGAGGTGGTCCTGGACGGGGTGACCGGCCTGTCGTTCGCCCCCGGTGACGTGGACGGACTCGCCCGCGCCGTGCGCGACGTGCTGTCCGATCCCGCGTCGGCCGCGGCTCGGGCACGCGCCGCCAAGGCCCGGCTGGCCTCCGACTTCGACTGGGCCACGATCGCCGCGGACACGGCCGGGGTCTACGCCGCCGCCGTCGTGCGCGAACCACGCGTCCTCGGCCGCCCCAAGATCGCCACGGGCAACCTGTTCACCTGAGTCGGTTACAGTCGCCGGTCCCGTTAACAAGAGGTGACCGAGGACTGAATGACATACCAACGCTTCGTGGCACTCGGGGACAGCTGCACCGAGGGCCTGGACGACCTGCTCCCCGACGGCCGGTACCGCGGCTGGGCCGACCGGGTCGCGTCCGTGCTCGACGCGCCGGGCTTCCGCTACGCCAACCTGGGCGTGCGCGGCCGTCGCCTCGACCAGATGCTGGTGGAGCAGGTCCCGTCGGCCGCGGCGCTGGAGCCCGACCTGGTGGTGATCTTCGGCGGCGGCAACGACGTGATGTCCGGGGCCTCCTCGGCCGTGATCGCGCGCCGAGTGGACGAACTCGTGCGCGCGGTGACGTCCTTCGCGCCCACCGTCGCCGTCTTCACGTTGAGCGACATCTCCCACCGCATGCCATTCGGGTGGCGCTTGCGACCGCGGATCACGGCTCTGAACGACGCCGTGCGCCTCGCCGCGTCCCGCTACGGCGCGGTCCTGGTCGACGTGGCGGACGACGAGTGCGTGCACGACTCGCGCTACTTCGGGCCGGACCGCCTGCACCTGTCGTCGTTGGGGCATCGGCGACTGGCCGGGCACCTGCTGTCGGCGCTGGAGATCCCGTTCGACGCCTCCTGGCTCACGCCGCTGGAGGGATCGGCCGCGCCCGCCTCGGTGGCCGACCACCTGCGGTGGCTCCGCGACCAGGTGTTGCCGGTGGCCTACTCGCGGTCGCGCAACAGGCTGATCGGGCGGCAGCCGGGGGACGGGTTCAGGCCGAAGCGCCCTGAGCTCGCGCCGCTGTCCCTGCGCCCGCCGGTCGCCGGCTGACGACCGCACCTCGCGCCGATCAGCACTCGCGCGAGTCGTCCGTGCTCCGGATCCGCCCGCGGCACAACGGCTTCAGGCCGAAGCGTCCTCGGCCCGCCTGGCCAAGGCCTCCTTGGCCTTGCGGGCCATGTCCGCGATGTCCGCCCGCCGCTGGGCATCCGCCTCGTAGTCGGCGCGCCGGTCGCGCACCACCCTGGCCGGCGCGCCCACCGCGATCTTGAAGTCCGGCACGTCCCCGCGCACCACCGCGTGCGCCCCGAGCACGCACCCGCGCCCGACGCGGGTGCCGCGCAGCACCGTCACCTTGGCGCCGAGCCAGCAGTCCGGGCCGATGCGCACCGGCGACTTCACGATGCCCTGGTCCTTGATCGGCAGGGTGATGTCCTCGGTCCTGTGGTCGAAGTCGCAGATGTAGACCCAGTCGGCCACGAGGCTGGACGCGCCGATCTCGATGTCGAGGTAGCAGTTGACCGTGTTGTCCTTGCCGAACACGACCTTGTCGCCGATGCGCAGCGACCCCTCGTGGCACCGGATGGCGTTGCCGTCACCGATGTGCACCCAGCGCCCGATCTCCAGCCGGCCGTAGCCGGGCCGGGCCATGACGTCGACGCGCTTGCCGAAGAACACCATGCCGCGCAGCACCACGTGGGGGTTGAGCAGGCGGAACTTCAGCAGCCGCCAGTACCGGACCAGGTACCAGGGGGTGTAGGCGCGGTGGCGCAGGACCCAGCGCAGGGAGGCCAGGGTGAGGAAGCGCGCCTGGGCCGGGTCGCGGCGCGACCTGCGCCACCGGGTCCACACCGGAGCACCCCACATCGAAGTCATGCGGGCACTTTAGCTTTCGACCGACGGCGCGATCGACGCACCCTGGCCCTGACCTGCTGGTTTCCGCTACCGCGATCCGGTCGCCGCTGAGCAGGAAGGCCCCGGCGAGTCCGATGAACACCCCTCACGGCTGGACGAACCGGTTCTTCTCCACCCGCTCATCCTCCGACCACAACCCGTGCGGGTATCCCAACCGCGGCGCGCTCACCTCGTCCAGCAGCTCCAGCTGACGCGGCGAGAGGTCCAGCTCGGCGGCCGCGAGGTTGGAGGTGAGCTGCTCCACGTTCCTCGGTCCGACGATGGGGATCACCCCCTTCGACATCGACCACCTGATCGCCACGCGGTCCGGCGTCGTGCCGAGGTCCTCGGCGACGCTCTCGACGGCATCCAGGACGTTCGTCTTGGCGAGGTCGTCTTCCGCGTGCAGGAACTGGCTGATCGAACTCTGCGCGCGCCCGGTACCGCCTCGCCGGTACTTGCCCGTCAGAAGGCCACCGCCGAGAGGCGAGTACCCGAGGACGCCCAGGCCGAACGCGTCCGCCATCGGCATCAGCTCCCGGTCGGCGCCGCGCTCGACGAGGCTGTATTCCGCCTGAATCGCCACGAGAGGGGCCCAATCCCGCTGCCGCGCCAGGGTCATTCCCGTCGCCACCCGCCATGCGGGGAAATTGGAGAGACCGGCGTAAAGGATTTTACCGGCGCGCGTCAGGTCGTCGAACGATCGCAGTATTTCCTCAATGGGCGTGGAGGTGTCGGCGACGTGGGCCCAGAACACGTCCACCCGGTCGGTGCCCAGCCGGCGCAGGCTCTGCTCCAGGGACTGGACCATCGCTTTCCGGCTGTTCCCGGTCAGCTGGAGGCCGCTGTCCGCCGAAGTCCCCATCGTGTACTTCGTCGCCAGGACCACGTCCTCGCGATCCGCGGAGATGAGGTCCGCGAGGTACTCCTCCGCCTCGCCCGACTGGTAGTTGGAAGCGGTGTCGATGAAGTTCCCTCCCGCTTCGCGGTAGAGGTCGTACATCGCCCGAGCCTCGGGCGCCGACGCGCCGTGCCCCCAGCCCGTGCCGAAATTCCCCGTCCCGAGCGACAGTTCCGACACCCGCAGCCCCGACCTTCCGAGAAATCGGTATCGCATCCGCCTCTTCACTCCTCGCGTCAATTCACCCATGAGCAGGTTTCTCACACCCGGCGATTCCCACCAGGAGCTGGACACCCATCTTTCCCGTCGCCGGGCACACAATCCATAACGGTGCGTCCAGCATTGTTTATCGATCGTCCAGGCCGTCAAAGGGCCACGAAGACGGGAATTACGCTCGATGGAGTCCGGGACCCGCTGATCCGTCAGCGCACGGGCCGGTCACCGGGGTGGCCGGGCCTGAGGCACCCTGGGCGCATGGCTCACAGGCTCATCATCGACACCGACCCCGGCGTGGACGACGCGTTCGCCATCGCGCTCGCGGCCCGCAGTCCCGAGGTGGACCTCGTCGGTCTCACCACGGTGTTCGGCAACGTCGCGCTCGACCTCACCACCCGCAACGCCCAGCGGCTGCTCGCGCACCTCGGGCGCGTGGACGTGCCCGTCGCGAAGGGCGCCGAGGGGCCTGGCCGGGCCGGTGACGTGCACGGCGAGGACGGGCTCGGCGGGCAGGCGCTCACGTTGCCGGAGAACGACAGGCTGGACCACAGGACCGCGCTCGCGTTCCTCGCGGACACGGTCACCGAGGACACCACGGTCGTCGCCATCGGGCCCCTCACCAACATCGCCGAGGCCCTGGAGTCCGGCGTCCGGTTCGAACGGCTGATCGTCATGGGCGGCGGGCTCGGGCTCGGCAACACGACCGAGCGGGCCGAGTACAACTTCTGGAGCGACCCGGAGGCCGCGCGGACGGTCGTCCGCGAGGCCAAGCCGATCGTCGTGCCGCTCAACCTCACGCACCGGTGCATCGCCGACACCGAGTTCCTCGCCAGGGTCGACCCGGTGCTCAGCAACCTCACCGGCACCTACCGGGCGTACCTGAGCAACCGGTCCGAGAACACCGGCATCTACGTCCACGACGCGGTCGCGGTGGCCGAGGCGATTCTGCCCGGCACGCTCCGCACGAAGGTCCACAGCCTCGACGTCGACGACGAGGGCGCGTTCGTCGCGGGAAACCACCAGGTCGAGGTCGCGGAGGACACCGATTGGCCCGCGTTGCGGGCCTTCATGGAGCAGCGCTTGTCCGTTTGACGACAACTTCGCGTCGCTCTCTGGGGTTGGGCAGGCACGGAAAGTAGGGTCCGCGACCATGCAGCGAAGAGTCCTCATGACGGCTGCGGTGGCGGTGGCCATGACGTTCGGAGTGGCCCCTGCCTCCGCTCAGCCCCAGGTGCAGGTGGTGCCGGATCCCGCGGCGCACGTGAACCCGTTCATCGGCACGACCAACCTCGGGAACACCTTCCCCGGCGCGGTCGTGCCGTTCGGCATGTTCTCCTTCAGCCCCGAGGCCTCGCGCGGCAACACCCTGCGCGCCGCGGCCCCCGGCGGGTACCGGTACGACGCCACGAAGATCCGCGGTTTCAGCCTCACCCACATGTCCGGCACGGGCTGTGCGGGCGGCAGCGGTGACATCCCGATCTTCCCGCACGTCGGCACGGTGACGAGCAGCCCCACCACCGACGCCACGGACGCGATCTACGCGAGCGAGTTCGCGCACGCGGACGAGGTGGCCAAGCCCGGCCGCTACGACGTGACGCTGAAGTCGGGCGCGAAGGCCGAGCTGTCCGCCACCGAGCGCACCGGCGCGGCGCGCTTCAGCTTCCCCGCCGGCAAGCCGGCGACGGTGCTGATCAACACGTCCAAGTCGCAGGTCGGTTCCAGCGACGCGCGGACCGTGATCGACAAGGACAAGCGGACGATCACCGGCAGCGTCACCTCCGGCAACTTCTGCGGCTACATCAACCAGGCCGGCCGCCGCAGCTACTACACGCTGCACTTCGTGGCGGAGTTCGACCAGGACTTCACCGAGGTCGGCACGTACCAGGACAACGTTGTCACGCCCGGCGGCACCGGCTCCCAGGGCGGCACGACGTACGGGACGAATGGCTGGCCGGTGCTGGGCAAGGGTTCCGGCGCCTACCTCGGCTTCGCGCCCGGTTCGCAGGTCGGCGTCAAGGTCGGCATCTCCTACGTGAGCCTGGACAACGCCAAGCAGAACCTCCTGGCGGAGAACAAGGGCCAGTCCATCGAGGACATGCGCGACAACGCGTACATCGCGTGGCAGAAGCAGCTCAAGCGCATCGAGGTCGGCGGCGGCTCCGATGACGAGCGGACCAAGTTCTACACCGCGCTGTACCACTCCCTGTTGCACCCCAACCTCTTCAGCGACGTCAACGGCGAGTACGCCGGGTTCGACGGCAAGGTGCACCGGATCGACAGGAGCCGGCAGAAAGCGCAGTACGGCACCTTCTCCGGCTGGGACGTCTACCGCTCGCAGCTCCAGCTCGTGACGCTGCTGGAGCCGCAGATCGGGTCGGACATCGCGCAGTCGCTGCTCAACCAGGCCAACCAGAACAACGGCGTCTGGGACCGCTGGTCGCACAACAACGGCGGCACGCACGTCATGAACGGCGACCCGGCGCCCATCGCGCTGGCGGCCATCTCGGCGTTCGGCGGCACCGGGTACGACGTCAGGTCGTCGCTGAAGTCGCTGGTGAAGGCCGCGACCGTGCCGACGGCGCTGGACCTGAGCAAGGAGGGCTGGGCCGTCATGTCGGTCGGCCAGCGGCCGTCGCTCGACAAGTACCTGAAGCACCGGTACATGCCGTCGGTGTCGAACGCCTGGGGTGGCGCGGCGGAGACCCTGGAGATCTCCGCGGCGGACTTCGCGATCAGCCAGCTCGCCGAGCGCACCGGTGACCGGAAGACCGCCAGGACGTTCGCCGAGCGCGCGCAGTGGTGGCAGAACAACTTCGACCCGGTCGCGCACAGCACCGGCGGCTACATCCGCAACCGCAACGCCGACGGCACGTGGGTCAAGGACTTCACCCCGGACACCGGCAACGGGTTCGTCGAGGGCAGCAGCGCCCAGTACACCTGGATGGTCACGCACAACGTCGCCGGGCTCGTGGAGTCGCTGGGCGGCAAGGAGCGCGCCACCAAGCGGCTGGACGACTTCTTCCACGACGAGAACGGCGGCTGGGCGCTGACCGGGCACGGCGGGTCGAAGTCCGAACTGGACAACGAGCCGTCGGTGAACGTGCCGTGGCTCTACAACTACACCGGCCAGCCGGCCAAGACGCAGGAGACGCTGCGCGAGACGATCACCACGCTGTGGAAGAACGCCCCCGGCGGCATTCCCGGCAACGACGACCTCGGCGCGATGTCGTCGTGGTTCGTCTTCACCTCGATGGGCATCTACCCGCAGGTGCCCTCGCGCGCCGAGCTGGTGCTGAGCAGCCCGCTGTTCACGTCGGTGAAGATCAACCGGGGTGGCGGCAAGGACATCACGATCACCGCGCCCCAGGCGGGCACGGCCACGAAGTACGTGCAGTCGCTGAAGGTCAACGGCCGCTCGTCCTCGAAGACGTGGCTGCCCGAGTCGTTCGTCGAGCGCGGCGGCAAGCTGGACTTCGTGCTCGGCAAGACGCCCTCCTCCTGGGGCACCGGCGCCTCCGACGCGCCGCCGTCGTTCCGCGAGGGTGAGCAGCCGATCAAGCACGACCAGCCGTACTACCTCACCGTCGAGCCGCGCCAGCTCGTGGTGGAACCCGGCAAGTCCGTGACGGCGAAGGTGAACGCGGTCAAGCTGTACGACGGCGACCCGAAGGCGACGTACACGATCACCGGTCCGGAGGCGCTCCGGTTCGAGCCCACCACCGGCGCCGTGCCGTCGGAGTTCACCATCTCGGCCGACGCCGGCACGGCACAGGGCTTCTACGACTTCACCGTCACGGTGACGGTCGAGGGCGCCGCCAAGCCGGTGGTGCTGCCGCAGACGGTGAAGGTCGCGCCGGCGGGCAGCATGCTCGCCGCCGTGAACAACGTCGGCGCCTCGGCCGACGCCACCGGGGAGGGCGACTTCGACGGCGGCGGGTACAGCTACTCGCGCGAGGCGCTCGCCACGGCCGGTCTGGCACCCGGTGGCACCGGCACCGTCGACGGCCTGACGTTCACCTGGCCGTCGTCGCCTCCCGGCAGGCCCGACAACGCGACCGCGGCGAAGCAGACGCTGTCGCTGTCCGGGACCCGCCTCGCCTTCCTCGGGTCGGCGGCCAACGGGGCCCGCGCGAAGGCCGCCACCGTGACGTTCACGGACGGCAGCACGGCGTCGGTGGAGATCGGCTTCAGCGACTGGACGCTCGGCGGCGGTGGGCAGACGCCGAGCTACGGCAACGTGGTCGTCGCCGCCACGCCGTACCGCAACCAGCTCGGCGGCGGCAACGAGAAGGTCGCGACGCACATCTTCGCGACGAAGGCGTACGTGGCGCCGGAAGGCAAGGCGCTCGCGAGCGTGACGCTGCCCGACGACGTGAACATGCACGTCTTCGCGGTGGCGCTCGGCTAGTCCGCGCGGGCTGGTCTCCGCCGTCGCACCGGCGGAGACCACCCCGCGAACCCTGCGAATAGGGTTGAACCCGTGTTCACCGTCTCCGAGCGCAACCGGTTGCGCCAAGACCTCGTCGACGCCGCCGAGGTCGACCCGCGCGTGGTCGCGGCGGCGTTGACCGGTTCGGCCGCCGTGGGCGCGGAGGACCGCTGGTCGGACATCGACTTCGCGCTGTCGGTCGACCGCGAGATGGACGCCGTGGTCGCCGACTGGACCGACCTCATGTACGCGTGCGATGCCGTCAGCCACGTCGACGTGCGGCGCGGCGCGGTCCTCTTCCGGGTTTTCCTGATGCGCTCGACGCTGCAGGTGGACATCGCCTTCTGGCCCGCGGCGGAGTTCGGCGCGACCGGGCCGACGTTCAAGCTGCTCTTCGGCGAGGCCAACGAGCTGCCGCAGGCCGGCCAGCCCGGCCGCGACGAGCTCATCGGGCTCGCCTGGCTGTACGCACTGCACGCGCGGTCTTCTCTCGCGCGCGGCCGGGGGTGGCAGGCGCTCTACATGATCAACGGGATGCGCGACCACGTGATGTCGTTGCGCTGCCTCGCCGAGGGCGTCAACGCCGTGCAGGGGCGGGGACTGGACGACCTGCGCGACGCCGACGCGTTCGCCGGGACGGTCGCGCGGTCCACGGACCTCGACGAACTGCGGCGGGCGTTCCACGTGCTGACCGGGCTGCTGCTCGCCGAGATCACCGACCCGGCGCTGGCCGGGGCTGTGCGGGCGCTGTCTCCCGGAGCAGCAGCGCAGCCGTGAGCAGCACCAGCACGGCCGCGGAGCCGTGCACCGCGAGCGCGTAGCCCACCGTTCCGCCGTGCGTGATCACGGCGATGCAGTCGCCGATCGGGATGATCGAATCCGCTAAGACCACCCAGCCCAGCGCCCTCCGATGGCCCATCACCAGCAGGATCAGCGCTGTCAGCGCGTACGCGAGGTCTCGCACCCCCTTCACGACGTAGTAGCCGTCCGGGTCGACGATCCCGAACCCGGCTGCCGCCCCGTCCCCGTTGAGCAGGTAACCCATCCCGAAGTAGAACCCCGCCAGCACGACGAGCCAGGCCATGACCGTGGTGAACCGCATGACACCCTCCACACCTATCTAGCGTTGCTAGCGACAGGAGCGACGCTAACAGGATCGGTGCTCGAATGTCTAGCAGTGCTAGATTCAGCGGGTGAGCATCCAGAACCGGCGTGAACGCGAACGCGCGGAACGCCATCAGTTGATCATCGACGCTGCTCGCGAACTGGCCGAGGAGGAAGGCTGGGACGCGGTCACCACCCGGCGGCTCGCGGAGAAGGTCGAGTACAGCCAGCCGGTGCTCTACAGCCACTTCAAGGGCAAGGACGCGATCGTGCGCGCGGTGGCGGTGCAGGGGGCGGGAGAACTGGCCCGGCAGCTCAGGAAGGCCCGCGCCATCCGGGGCAGGTCGCGGCTGCGGGCCGCGGCGGAGACCTACCTCGAGTTCGCGCGGGACAGGCCTGCCCTCTACGACGCGATGTTCGTGCAGCAGGTCGACATCCCGTTCGGCACACCAGAGGCGCCGCAGGAGCTGGCCGACGCGTTCGGCGAGCTGCTCGCGGCGGTCGAACCCGTCGCGGGAGACCGGGATCCGGAAACGCTGACCGAGGTGTTCTGGAGCGCGCTGCACGGCATCGCCACGCTCACGCACGGCAAGAGGCTGCGGCCTGACCACCACGAGGCCCGGCTCGACCTGGTGCTAGGTGCGCTCAGCCTGGCACAGCAGGAAGACCGGCCGTGAGCCGACGCGCGTGAGCACGACCGTGGCATCACCGGGACCGGAGAGCTTGAGGCGTTTGCGCAACGTGTTCGGGTCGACGTCCAGGCCACGCACCAGGATCTCCAGCCGGCCGACGCCACGGGTCTTGAGCAGCGCCCTCAGGGCCTTCTCCGCGTAGTGGCCGTGCTCGAGCACGCGGAACGCCCGGATGCCGGGCGGAGGCGTGGAGCCGCTCAAGTACGCGATGCGTTCGTCGAGCTGCCACAGGCCGTGCCGGGCCGCGTAGTGCCGCACCAGACCGGCGCGCACGACCGCGCCGTCCGGGTCGACGATCCACTCGCCGGGCGCGGCGACGGGGCAGTCGTCGGGTTCCGCGTCCGTCAGGGTCCACGAGCCGGAGCCCGACAGCACCGAGGCGCGGCGCGACACCCCCGCGGTGGCCAGCCCCCGCGTCCACAGGCAGGCCTCGCGGACCGCGCCGTCCAGGGACACGACCTCGATCTCGTCCGCCCACGGCGCGACGGCGAAGTCGATGCCGGGAGCGCACTTCACCGCGAGGTCGACATCCGCGTAGACCTCGGCCAGCGAGTCGAGCGGCGGCACGAAGTCCGCGGGGTGCCACTTCCGGCGGCCGGAGGAGTCACGACGAGCGGGGTCGGCGGTGACGGCCGTCCCCCGCGACACCGGGCGCAGCGCATCGGCCCTGACGACGAGCTGACCAGGAACGTTGTTGCGCGCCATGGCGAGCCGCACCGGGTCGAGGTCGGAACCGACGCACCGGGCGGCGACCGCGCTCAGGGCGTGCAGGTCCGCGCCGATGGAGCAGGTGACGTCGTGGACGTCGCGACCGGCGAACCGCGCGGCGCGGTGGCGGGCGATCGCGGACGCGGTGGCCTGCTGCAGGGCGTCGTCGGTGAAGAGCCACGACCCGGCGGAGTCCAGCTTGGCCGCCGCACGGCGCCGCAGCAGCACCGTTTCCACGACCGGGGCGGAAGACGGCCCGAGCAGCTTGCGGGCCACCCCGACGTCGTGCAGGCGGGAGGCGTCGGAGAACGGCAACGCGTCCACCTCGGCCAGCGCGGCGGCTCCGGCGGCGGACCGCAGGAACGCCACGTCGTCCGAGGTGAACGCGTACACCGGATCAGGAAGACTTCTCGCCGGTGATCGACACGTTGTAGAAGACCTCGCGCGGCAGGACCTTCGACAGCACGTTCTGGTCCACCCATGAGAGGTTCTGCCAGGTGCGGTAGGCGAACATCGCCCAGCCGAAGCCCAGCTTCTCCCGCGGCACGGCGGCCTCGAACGTGCGCACCGGCCAGCCGAACAGCGCGGCGGACAGCTCGTCGGTCACCGCGCGGACGGCCACCGCGCCCGCCCGGCGAGCCGTGGCCTCGAGCTGGTCCGGGTCGAACGTGTGCAGGTCGACCACGGCCTCCAGCGCGGCCGCGCGCGAGGACTCGTCGAGCTCCTCCTGCGGACGGCGCCACCCGCCCAGCGCGGGCACGGCCTTGGTGATGTTGGTGGTCAGCCACCACGTCGCCTGGCCGAGCTTGCGGGCGTAGAAGTTGCCGATGTTCGTCGGGTCGCCCGCGAACACGAACCTGCCGCCCGGCTTCAGCACGCGCAGCACCTCGCGCATCGCCGCTTCCACGTCCGGGATGTGGTGCAGCACGGCGTGGCCGACGACGAGGTCGAACGTGTTGTCGTCGTACGGGATCCGCTCGGCGTCGGCGACCCGGCCGTCCACGTCGAGCCCCAGGTGCTCGGCGTTGCGCAGCGCGACCTCGACCATGCCGGGCGAGAGGTCGGTGACCGAGCCCTTCTTGATCACGTCGCCCTGCATGAGGTTCAGCAGGAAGAAGCCCGTGCCGCAGCCCAGCTCCAGCGCGTGCTCGTACGGGCCGGTGTCACCTGCGGCGGCGCGGAAGCGGTCGACGGCGTAGGTGATGCAGCGGTCGTCGTAGGAGATCGACCACTTCTCGTCGTACGTGCCCGCTTCCCAGTCGTGGTAGAGGACGTTCGCGAGCTTGGCGTCCTTGTAGGCCGCCTCGACCTCTTCCGCGGTGGCGTGCGGGTTGGGTGCCGGGTCAGTTGCCACTGAACTTCGCCTTTCCGGGCCCGTTCGCGATGAACGACTCGACGCCCGCCTTCTTGTCCTCGGTCGCGAACAGGGCCGCGAAGAGATGGCTCTCGAGCTTCAGCCCCGACTCCAGGTCGGTGTCGAGACCGCCGTCCACGGCCGCCTTCGTCGCGGCGAGCGCGAGCACCGGCCCGTTCACGAACTGCTTGGCCCAGCGCACCGCGGCCGCGTACACGTCGTCCGGCGCGACGACCTCGTCGACCATGCCGATCTCGAGCGCCTCCTGGGCGCCGACGAAGCGGCCGGTGTAGAGCAGGTCCTTGGTCTTGGCCGGACCGATCAGCCTGGCGAGGCGCTGCGTGCCGCCACCGCCGGGGATCAGGCCGAGCAGGATCTCCGGCTGGCCGACCTTCGCGTTGTCGCCCGCGATGCGGCGGTCGCAGCTCAGGGCGACCTCGAAACCGCCGCCGAGCGCGTAGCCCGTGATCGCGGCGACGGTCGGCTTGGGCACGGAGGCCAGCGCGCCGAGCGCGTCGGACAGGCCCTTGGCGCGCAGCGTCATCTCGGCGTGGGAGATCTGCGCGAACTCCTTGACGTCCGCGCCGGCCGCGAAGACCTTCTCGCCGCCGTACACGACGACCGCGTAGACGTCCGACCGCTCGGAGGCCTCCTTGGCGGCGGCCTGGAGCTCGGTCTGCACCTGCCGGTTCAGGGCGTTCATCGGCGGCCGTTCCAGCCGGATCGTGCCGATCCCGTCCTCGACCTCGAGCCTCACGAACTCAGCCACGCAGCCCTCCAAAAGTTGTCGCGACGGCGATGTCACGTTACCCGGCAGTAGCTTGTCAGACCTTGCGGCGGGCGAAGAAGCGGTCCCCGGCCTTCTGCAGTTCGAGGTCCTGGCCGAACGTCTTCGAGAGGTTCTCCTCGGTGAGGGTGTCCTCCAGCAGGCCCTGGGCGACGATCGAGCCCTCGCGCAGCAGCAGCGCGTGCGTGAAGCCGGGCGGGATCTCCTCGACGTGGTGCGTGACCAGCACCATCGCGGGCGCGTCCGGGTCGAGGGCGAGCTCGGAGAGCTTCGCCACCAGGTCCTCGCGGCCACCCAGGTCGAGGCCGGCGGCGGGTTCGTCGAGCAGCAGCATCTCCGGGTCGGTCATCAGCGCGCGGGCGATCAGCGTGCGCTTGCGCTCGCCCTCGCTCAGCGTGCCGTAGAGGCGGTCGGCGAGGTGCTCGATGCCGAGCGTGCCGAGCAGCTCGCGGGCCCGGTCCGTGTCCTGCGCGCCGTACTCCTCGCGCCACCGGCCCAGCACGGCGTACCCGGCGGACACGACCACGTCGACGACCTTCTCGTCGGCGGGCACGCGGCCGTTGAGCGCCGCGGAGCACAGGCCGATCCGGGGCTTGAGCTCCTGGACGTCGGTCTTGCCCAGGCGTTCACCCAGCAGGTGGACCTTGCCCCTGGTCGGGTGCAGCTCCGCGCTGGCGAGCCGCAGCAGGGTCGTCTTGCCGGCCCCGTTCGGGCCGAGGACCACCCAGCGCTCGTCCAGCTCCACGCTCCAGTCGATGTTGCCGACCAGCGTGTTCTTCCCTCGACGGACCGATACGCCCGCCATGTGCACGACCAGATCTGTCACGTCGACGTCCGCCACGGCTCCATTGTTCCGAACGACCACCGGCGGGTCCTCCATCGGGGTGGCCCACGGGATCCGCGCGGGCGCTGCGCCGCCTGTGTGAACTCTCAAGTTTTTTGTCGGTGGTGGATGCCAAGATCAGAGGCATGGCTACGCGACCCGAGTCCGAGGTGCTGGCAGGCCGGCCGTTCCCGCTGGGGGCACACGCCGAGGCGGGTGGTGTCCGGTTCGCGGTGACGTCCCACGTCGCCGACGCGGTGGAGGTCTGCCTGATCGACGAGGACGGCGCCGAGAAACGGGTCGAGCTCACCGAACGGACGTTCGGCGTGTGGCACGGCCTCGTCCCCGGCGTGACGCCGGGGCAGAAGTACGGCTTCCGGGTCCACGGGCCGTACGACGCGGGGCGCGGGCTGCGGTGCAACCCGGCGAAGCTGCTGGTCGACCCGTACGCGCGGCAGATCACCGGGAAGATCACGGACCTGGAGGCCTCGCTCGGCTACGTCGGCGACCCGATGCACGGGCCGCCGTCGGCGGTCGACTCGCTCGGCAGCGTGCCGCTGAGCGTCGTGAGCTCACCGGGCGGCGCGGACACGGGCGTGAAGCCCGAGGTGCCGTTCGAGGAGGCCGTGATCTACGAGATGCACGTCAAGGGCTTCACGAAGAAGCACCCGGACATCCCGGAGCGGCTGCGCGGCACCTACCTCGGGCTCGCCCACCCGGCGGCGATCGAGCACCTCGCGCGGCTCGGCGTCACCACGGTCGAGCTGCTGCCGGTGCAGGCGTTCCAGGACGAGCCGTCGCTGCTGAGCAGGGGCTCGTGCAACTACTGGGGCTACTCCCCGCTCGGCTACTTCGCGCCGCACGCCGCGTACGCGAGCGAGCCCGGCAACGAGGTGCAGGAGTTCCGCACGATGGTCGCCGCCCTGCACGCGGCGAACATCGAGGTGCTCATCGACGTCGTCTACAACCACACGTGCGAGGGCGGACCGGGCGGGCCGACGCTCTGCTTCCGCGGGTTCGACGCGCCGGGCTACTACCTGCACGCGGGCGGCGGCAGCACGGTCGACATCACCGGGTGCGGCAACACCCTCGACGCGGGGTCGCCGCAGGTCGTGCGGCTGGTCACCGACTCGCTGCGGTACTGGGCGGACGAGATGGGCGTGGACGGCTTCCGGTTCGACCTCGCCTCGACGATGGGCAGGCCGGGCGGCGGGTTCTTCGACCGCGACTCGGCGCTGCTCACGGCCATCACCACCGACCCGGTGCTGTGCCGCGCCAAGCTGATCGCCGAGCCGTGGGACGCCACGGGCGACGGGTACCGCGTCGGCGACTTCGGCGTGCAGTGGGCCGAGTGGAACGGCCGCTACCGCGACACGGTCCGCGACTTCTGGCGCGGGCACACGTCGGTGCGCGACCTCGCCTACCGGCTCTCCGGCTCGTCGGACCTGTACGCGGACGACCTGCGCAGGCCGTGGCAGTCGATCAACTTCATCACCGCGCACGACGGCTTCACCCTGCGCGACCTGGTGTCGTACAACGACAAGCACAACGAGGAGAACGGCGAGCAGAACCGCGACGGCACGAACGACAACCGGTCGTGGAACTGCGGCGCCGAGGGTGAGACGGACGACCAGGAGATCCTCCGGCTGCGGGCCAAGCAGGCGCGCAACCTGCTCGCGACGCTGCTGCTGTCCACCGGCACGCCGATGATGGTCGCGGGCGACGAGATGTGGCGCACCCAGGGCGGCAACAACAACGCCTACTGCCTCGACAACGACGTGTCGTGGGTCGACTGGACCGAGACCGACGCCGGCAAGGCGCTGCTCGGGTTCACCCAGCGCCTGATCGAGCTGCGGGCCTCCTCCCCCGCGCTGCGCCAGCCCGAGTTCTTCGAGGGCCGCACGACGCCCAGCGGCAACCCGGACCTCGTGTGGTTCCGGCCGGACGGCCAGGAGATGGCCGAGACCGACTGGTTCGACGAGGGCCGCCGCACCCTCGGCATGTTCATCGACGGCTCCAACTGCCTGTCGCGCACGCGGGACGGCGAGCTGGTGTCGGACGACTCGTGGCTGCTGCTGATGCACGCCGGTGCCGACCCGATCACCGTGACGCTGCCGCACGAGCGCTACGGCCCGTCGTACGAGCCGTTCCTGGACACGTCGACGGCGGACGGGTCACCGGCCGCGCCCGGCGCACTGCGGCCGCGGGCGAAGCTGCTGGTGGAGGGGCGCTCGCTGCTGCTGTTCCGCCTGCCGCGCTGACGTCGCCCGGGCCTCCCACCCGTGCACGGGTGGGAGGCGCTGGCCGCCGGGGTGACGGGGCCCGGCACGTTCGAGGGAAGTCACCAGACCACCCCGTGGACGCTCTAGCCACTCTCCGACGAGGTCTGGCACCATCACCGACGTGCTGGTTCATTGCTGGACTGACCGCACCATCGACCTCGTTCTCGTGGCGTCGTGCGGGTGTAGCCCGACGCGACGCATGCGCTGATCCGCCGCCGCGCCGATCCGTGCTGGTCCGCTGCGTCGCGTCTTGATCGCTACCCCGTACCGACGTGGCCTTCAGGAGCGAGCCGGTGACTTCGACGTTTGCCGAACACATCTCTGGACAGGACCAGTTCGACCTGCACCCGGCGCTGGACAGCCGGTTGCTGCGAGACGTGATCCACCCGTCCCGATCCCTGTGGACGCCGCGCGAGCTGCGCGACCTCACCTCGTTCGTGGCGAGCGAGCTGACCACGGGACTGCTGTCGATCCTCGAGTACTCGGCGGACCGCCGCTGGTGGGCCCGGCTGGGCCTGACCGAGGGCGTGGAGCTGTGGCTGCTGTCGTGGCTGCCCGGCCAGGGCACCGAGCCGCACGACCACGGCGGTTCGGCCGGGTCGTTCACCGTGCTGAGCGGCAGCCTGCGGGAGGACTACCGCTACCCGGCGGGACCGATCCGGTCGGCCGTGCGCACGACCGGTGACGCGCTGGGCTTCGGCTCCGGCCGCGCGCACCAGGTGCTGAACCCGTTCGACGGACCGGCCGCGACCGTGCACGCCTACTCGCCACCACTGGTGCCGACGCGCGAGTACGCGTCGTTGCTCGACATCCCCGACTCGATCCCGCCGCTGCCCGCGCACCGGCTGCCCCTGTCCGAACTGCGCCGGCTGGCTGACCAGGAGGGCCCGTGAGCACGCTCGACTCCATCCTCGACGAGGCCAGGTCGCACCTGAGGCGGCTGGAACCGCACGAGCTGCACGCGCTGGAAGACGCGCTGGTCGTCGACATCCGGCCGCACCACGACCGGCTGGCCGAAGGCGAGATCGAGAACTCCGTGGCGGTCGAGCGGATCGTGCTGGAGTGGCGGCTCGACCCGGCCGGCGACTGGCGCCTGCCCGGCTTCACGGCGGACACGACCGTCGTGGTCGTGTGCAACGAGGGCTGGGCGTCCTCGCTGGCGGCACGGGACCTGCAGCGGATCGGGCTGCCGAACGCCACCGACCTCGTCGGCGGGTACCGCGGCTGGCGGGCGGCCGGCCTGCCTGTCCGGGAGGGCGGCTCGCAGGCTGTTGTGTGAGCGGCCTGGGGGTTCGGGAGGACGCCTCGGAGGCCGTCGTGCGGGCGGCCTGCCGGTCCTGGCCGGTGGTCGCAGACCGCGCCGTGTGAACGGCCTGCCATCTGGGACGGCGGCTCGCGAGCCACCGTGCGAACGACAGCCCATCCAGGAGGGCGGCCCGCAAGCCGCCGCACGAACAGCCAGGGGGATCCAGGCGTGGAACCGCTACCACGCCGGTAGCGTCTGGAGATCGTGACAGTTGTGCGCGGCGTCGTGACGGTCCTGGTGGTGGCCGGGACGATCGCCTGGACCCTCCCCGAGTGGTACGTCGGCCTCGCCGGGGCACTGGTCGGCCTGCTCCTCGAACTCACCGCGGCCCAGGCGGGTCTCGCGCTCGGCGCGGTCCTCTTCGGACTGCGCATCACGCACGTGATCATCGGCATCGGCGGTGAGCTCAGGTCGTGGACGCTGACGCACCGGCGGGTCGTGCTGCGGACCATCCCGGTGCTCGCCACGATCGGGATCACCTGCCTGAAGCCGGGCGTGCGCAGGAGGACCGTCCTCACCGGAGCGGTCGCGGTCGCCCTCTGCGCGGCGCTCGCGGCGGCCGCCTGGCTCACGACCGGTTCGGCGTTCGGCAAGGGTCTGGCACTGGCCGCGACGGCCTGCTTCCTGCTCCAGTTGGTGCCAGCCGAGCAGGCCGGACACACGAGCCTCGGCTGGTTCGTCTTCGCGCTGCCGCGGCTCACCGGCCGTCGGCTGGCCGAGCTGGAGGCGCGGCCGCGCGTCCTCGCGGGCATGGACGCCTACCAGCGCGGCGACCTCGACGAGGCCGAGCGGGTCCACGCCGAGCTGGTGCGGGACCACCCGGACCTGATCACCGTGGCCGGGCTCAAGGTCGTCACGTCGTGCGCGCGCGAGCGGTACCTCGACGCGCTGCAGACCGTGATCGCGTTGAACGGGCGGCAGGACCTGGGCACGCGCGAGCTGGCGCTGATCATGGCCACCACCGCCGGGATCACCGCGCTGGCGGTGGAAGCCGGGCAGTTCCCCGCCGAGGTCGGGCTGGAGACGGCCCGCGGCATGCTCGACGACGCCTACGCGGCCGGCTACCCGAAGCACCGGGCGAACGGGACGCTCGCCGTCATGGCGCTGGTCGAGGGCGACACCGCGAAGGCCAGGCAGCTCGCGGGCCACGCGGCCGCGGCGAGCGAGAACGCGCTGGGGCGGGCCGAGGAGCTGATCACCATCGCGCGGGCGTGGATGGCGGACGGCGACAACGCGAAGGCCCGCGAGTTCGCGGCCGAAGCGCACGAGCTCGCGGGCTGGAGCCCTCGGGTGGCGGCGACCCGCGCCCGGCTGGAGATCAGCTGACGGACCGGTCCCCCGCGGGAGAAGGGCCCGTCACCGGTCGCGGTGACGGGCCCTTCCCGCCCCTCGCCGTGATCAGCCGGTCCCCGCCGGCAGCGGGGGAAGGCCGCCGGGCGGTGCCTGCAGGCCGCACTTCTCCAGCAGCTCGTTGGCGCTCTTGAGCAGCGCCGTCAGCAGCTCCTTCACCTTCGCCGGATCCGGTTGGGGGCTGAAGATCGCGCCGCCGAGGGCGGCGACGGACGAGATCAGCTTCAGCACCGCCGACAGGCACTCGTTGGCCGGCGCGGTGTGCTCGGCGGCCTTCCCCGGCGCCGGGGCGCCGGGTGCGGTCACCGGGGGTGCCGGCAGGCACCCCGCGTTCTGCATGGCCTCGATCAGTCCGAGCAGGTCGCCGACCAGGGGTGACACGGCGCCCACGTTCGGAGTGGGCACCAGACCGGCGACGGCCTTCTTGAGCTTCTCGGCGAAATCCGCCATCAGGGCCGCACAGGCGGCGGGAGGTTCCGGTGCGGCGGGCGCCACGCTGGCGGCCGGAACCGAGGACGCGGTGAACAGAGCTGCGACGAGCGAGAGCGCGGTAATCGCCTTCTTCACGGCCACCTTCTTCCCCGAAGCGAAATTCGCCTGAGCGCACCGGGAACACCAACGGAAAATCCTGGTGCGGTGCATTCCCCCGAGACGAAGCGTAAGCCCGCTCACCGGGCCCTACCAGCGGAGATCACGAATTCACCCGCCAGTAGAAAGGGTCATCCGACCGAGCGAGTCCCTGGGACGAACCCACGCCTGCGACGAGTTACCAGCAGTGATCGGCGCACGAAGAAGATGAACGAATCAGGGCATCCAGTCCGTCTCCGGGAGGCGGACTGGATGCCCTGCGTCGATCCGGGCGGGCGCTCAGCCGGCCAGCACGACCCGGCCGAGCTCGGCCGGCGTCGCGAGCAGGTCGTGCCGCGGCAGCACGCGCACGGTGTAGCCGAGCGCGCCCGCGTGCGGCAGCGGCACCTCGACCTCGTAGTTGCCGTTGCCCGCGTAGTTCATCGGCGCCGACACGATGTCCTTGAGCTCGTCGGAGTCGTGCGACACCTTGCCGAGCACGACCTGGACGTCCACTTCGGACGGCTCCAGCCCGGCGAGCTCGACCCGCGCCCGCACGACGACCGGCGCGCCGAGGACGGGCACCGACGAGCCGCCGAGCACGAGATCGCTGTCGAGCACCCGCACGCGCGTCCACGACGCGCGCAGCCGGTGCCGGTACGACGACAGCTCCTTCGCGCCCCGGAAGCCCTCACCGACGACGTTCTGCGCGGACGCGGCCGCCGGCGCGTAGTAGGTCTCCACGTACTCGCGGACCATGCGGGAGGCCTGCACGACCGGCCCGAGCGAGGCCAGCGTGTGCCGGACCATCGACATCCAGCGGGTCGGCACGCCGTCCTCGCCGCGGTCGTAGAACAGCGGCGCGACCTGCGAACCGAGCAGGTCGTACAGCGCGTTGGCCTCCAGGTCGTCGCGGCGGACCGGGTCGGTGACGCCGTCCGCGGTCGGGATGGCCCAGCCGTTCGAGCCGTCGTAGAGCTCGTCCCACCAGCCGTCGCGGATGGACAGGTTGAGCCCGCCGTTGAGCGCCGCCTTCATGCCGGACGTGCCGCACGCCTCCAGTGGGCGCATCGGGTTGTTCAGCCACACGTCGCAGCCCCAGTACAGGTACCGGGCCATGGACATGTCGTAGTCCGGCAGGAACACGATCCGGTGCCGCACGCCCGCGTCGTCGGCGTAGCGCACGATCTGCTGGATCAGCGCCTTGCCGCCGTCGTCGGCCGGGTGGGACTTGCCCGCCACCACGAGCTGCACGGGCCGTTCGGGGTGCAGCAGCAGCGACCGCAGCCGCTCGGGGTCGCGCAGCATCAGCGTGAGGCGCTTGTACGTCGGCACGCGCCGGGCGAACCCGACGGTCAGCACGTCCGGGTCGAACACCGAGTCGGTCCAGCCCAGCTCCAGCGCCGACGCGCCGCGCTGCAGCCACGACTCGCGCAGCCGGCGCCGCACCTCGGTGACCAGGCGGCCGCGCAACGTGCTGCGCAGCTCCCACAGCCCGGCGTCGGTGACCGGCTCGAACGCCCCGATGCCGAGGCCCGCCCTGTTGTCGACCGCGTCGGATTCGGAATCCCCGAGGAGCCTGCTCATCTCCGTCGCCGCCCACGTGGGCCCGTGCACGCCGTTGGTGACCGAGCCGATCGGCACCTCGGTGACGTCGAAGCCCGGCCAGAGGCCACGGAACATGTCCCGGCTGACCTCACCGTGCAGTTTGGACACACCGTTGGCGCGCTGGGCGAGCCGCAGGCCCATGTGGGCCATGTTGAACATGCCGGGGTTGTCCTCGGCGCCGAGCGCGAGGATCCGCTGCGTGTTCACGCCGGGCACCAGGTTCTCGGCGCCGAAGTAGTGCTGGACCAGGTCGACGGGGAACCGGTCGATGCCGGCGGGCACCGGCGTGTGCGTGGTGAACACGGCACCGGCGCGCGCGGCCGTGAGCGCCTGGTCGAAGTCGAGGCCGTCGTTGGTGATGTACTCGCGGATCCGCTCGAGGCCGAGGAAGCCCGCGTGGCCCTCGTTGGTGTGGAACACCTCGGGCTGCGGGTGCCCGGTGAGCTCGCAGAACGTCCGCACGGCCCGCACGCCGCCGATGCCGGCGAGGATCTCCTGGCGGATCCGGTGGTTCTGGTCGCCGCCGTAGAGCCGGTCGGTGACGCCGCGCAGGTCCTCGTCGTTCTGGTCGACGTCCGAGTCGAGCAGCAGCAGCGGGATGCGCCCGACCTGCGCCTTCCAGACCTTCGCGCGCAGCATCCGGTCGCCGGGCATGGCCACGTGGACCAGCAGCGGCAGCCCGGACGGCTCGGTCAGCAGCTCGAGCGGCAGCCCGCGCGGGTCGAGCACCGGGTAGTGCTCGATCTGCCACCCGTCGAGCGACAGGGACTGGCGGAAGTACCCGGACCGGTAGAGCAGGCCGACCGCGATCAGCGGGACCCCGAGGTCGCTCGCGGCCTTGAGGTGGTCACCGGCGAGGATTCCGAGACCACCCGAGTAGTTCGGCAGCGCCTCGTGCACGCCGAACTCCATCGAGAAGTACGCGACGCTCGTCGGCAGCGGGGTGTCCGGCGCCCCGTGCTCGCGGCGCTGGGCGATCTCCTCCTGCCTGCGCTGGTACCAGCGCGGCCCCCCGACGTAGCGCTCCAGGTCGGACGCCAGCGCGTGGAGCCTGAGCAGGAACTGCTCGTCTCTCGCGAGGGACTCCAGCCGCCCCGCGTCGACGACGGAGAGCAGGCGCAGCGGATCGCCACCGACCTCGGACCAGACGCGGGAGTCGATCGAGGAGAAGAGTTCCTGCGTGGGCGGGTGCCACGTCCAGCGCAGGTTGGTGGCGAGCGTGCTCAGCGCGGACAGGGGCTCCGGCAGGCTGGCTCGGACGGTGAACCGGCGAAGTGCTCGCATGACGAGGCAACTTACCTGCCACCCCCGCGGGGCTGACAACGTTCCCGGCCAGACCTGCAACGACTTGCAGAACCGGTCAAGACGCCGACGACCCGTGAACAGGCCGGACGCGGGTGGCGGCCATTCGCCCGCTGCTCGGCGGGAGCGCCGCCCGCGGGCTCGGCGGTGCCGGCGGCGGGTCTTCGACGGTTCCCGGCGGCGCCATTCGGCACAGGAAGCCGTGGACCGTGCGGCCGTTGTCCATTTTGCACCGGAGATCCCGCTCGTCCGGTTCGCCCGCTCAGCCCTTCTGCTCGCCCGTGATCAGCAGCTTGTCGCCCTTGCCCGAGATCTCGAGGGTGTGCTCCTCGGTCGTGGTCTTGCCGGACTCCGCCTCGGTGAGCGCCAGCGCCGTCGTGACGGTGAACGTGCCGTTGTCCTCGGGGTTCACCAGCGGGTTGCCCTGGACCGCGACCTTGGTGAAGCCACCCCAGTACTCCTTCTCCGAGGCGAGGCTCGGCGCCTGGCCCTGCTCCCAGTCCCCGCGGGCGCCCTCGACGTTGGCCGGCAGCTTCCCGTAGTGCTGCCTCACGAACTGGACGACCTGCGCCGCGGTGAACTTGGTGGCGGGCGGCTTGGACGAGGGCGGCTGGCTCGGGGAGCTCTGCGGCGGCTTCGGCTTCTCGCTGGTCGGCGCGGGCACCTGGGCGGGCGGCTGCTGCTTGGTGGGAGCCTTGGTCTGCGACGTCGTCTGCGGCGTCGAGGTGCCGCCGGGGTTCGCCGTGGTGCCCTCGTCGCCGGCTTTCTCGATGAGCGCGTAGGCCAGGCCGGCGATCAGCAGCACACCCAGGACGGCGGCGGCGACGGCGAGGCCGCGGTTCTTCCTCGGCTCCGGTTCGGGGTCGTACGGCTCCGGCAGCGGCACCGGTGGCCTGGTCCGCGGCGGTGCGGTGCGCGGGGCCTGCGGCGGCACCGTGCGCGGGCCCTGGGTGCCCGGTCCCGACGACGGCATCACGGCGGTGCCGGACGGCGGGGTCATCGGACGGGGCGGGATGACCCTCGTGGACGGGACGGCGGCGCCGGACGCGATGGCCTTGAGCTCCTCCGCCGCCTGGGCCGCGGTCGGGCGCTGCGACGGCTCGTTCGCCAGCAGCCGCGTCAGCAGCGGGGTGAGCGGGCCGGAGCGCAGCGGCGGGCGGGTCTCGCCCCGTGCGACCTTGTAGAGCAGGCCGAGGTCGTTGGTGCTCTTGCCGAACGGCGGCTCGCCCTCGGTCATCGCGTAGATCGTCGCGCCGAGCGAGAACACGTCCGACGGCGGCGCGGGCTCGGCGCCGCGGGCCAGCTCCGGCGCGAGGAACGCGGGCGTACCGGCCAGCATGCCGGTCTTGGTGACGGCCACATCGCCCAAAGCGCGCGAGATGCCGAAGTCGGTGATCTTGACGGTGCCATCACGTCCAATGAGGACGTTGCCGGGCTTGATGTCGCGGTGCACGATGCCGGCGTCGTGCGCGGCGGCCAGCGCGCCCGCGGCCAGGGAGCCGATCCGCGCGGCCTCCAGCGGGGGCAGCGGGCCGCGCTCGCCCAGGATCGCCGACAGGTTGCGGGACGGCAAATACTCCATGACCAGGCAGGGTTTGCCGTCCTCGACGACCACGTCGTACACGGCGATCGCGTTCGGGTGCTGCAGGCGTGCCGCGATGCGGCCCTCGCGCATCGCGCGCTGGACGGCCTCGTGGAACTCGTTCGGCTGCAACTCGGTGAGAAGCAGCTGCTTGACGGCCACGTCCCGGTGCAGCAGCTCGTCGCGCGCACGCCACACGACGCCCATCGCGCCGGCGCCGAGCTGGTCGAGGAGGACGTAGCGGTCGCCAAGCTTGTTCACGCGGGCACGGTACCCGTAGCACCGCCGTAACTCCGTGGGTATCACAGGAACGGTCCACTGGAAGTTCCCGCAACGGTGGCCGGGAGACCCTGGACACACGACCCGCTCAAGGTGTGCGATCGGCGTGGGCGGGGTACGGATCTACATGGGGCAACCCGCTGACAAGCAGCATGATCGAACAGGGCAGGATTACAGGCGACGCGGACCGACACGGCGGAAAGGCGCTGCCGATGAGTGGACGGCTCGGTATCGACGACGTATCCCCGGTGGTCTCGGCTGGTAGGTATCCAGCCAAAGCCGTTGTGGGAGAACACATTCCGGTGGCTGCCACCGTGTGGCGGGAGGGTCACGACAGACTCGCCGCCACGGTCACGTGGCGCGGCCCGAATGACCGGGTCGCCCGGCAGACGCGCATGCACGAGATCGGGACCGGTCTCGACCGGTGGGGCGCGACCATCGTTCCGGACGCCGAGGGCGCCTGGACGTTCCGCGTGGATGCGTGGAGTGACCCCTGGGCCACCTGGAACCACGCCGTTGAGGTGAAGATCGCGGCCGGACAGGGTCCCGGTGATCTCGCAAACGACCTGGAGATCGGCGCCCAGCTACTCGATCGGGTGGCACGGCGACCCGATCGGAGGCAAGAGCGAGCACTGCTCCTGACCGCGGCGGCAGCGCTGCGGGACGCGGACCGGCCGCTCGCCGAACGCGTCGCGCCGGCCTTCGCCGCCGACGTCCAGAAGATCATGTTCGAGCACCCGGTGCGCGAGCTGATCACCAAGGGCAAGCCGCACAAGATCTGGTGCGACCGCAAGAAGGCCGCGTACAGCTCCTGGTACGAGTTCTTCCCGCGCAGCACGGGCGGGGTCGACGAGACCGGCCGGCCGGTGCACGGCACGTTCGCCACGGCGACCAAGGAGCTCGACCGGGTCGCGGCGATGGGCTTCGACGTCGTCTACTTCCCGCCGATCCACCCGATCGGGCGGGTCAACCGCAAGGGTCCCAACAACACGCTCGTCGCGGGTCCGGACGACACGGGATCACCGTGGGCGATCGGCGCGGACGAGGGCGGGCACGACGCGATCCACCCCCAGCTCGGCACGATCGAGGACTTCGACGCGCTCGTCGAGCGCGCGAAGGAGCTCGGCCTCGAGGTGGCGCTCGACTTCGCGCTCCAGTGCGCCCCGGACCACCCGTGGGTGCTCAAGCACCCGGAGTGGTTCACCACCCAGCCCGACGGCACGATCGCGTACGCGGAGAACCCGCCCAAGAAGTACCAGGACATCTACCCGATCAACTTCGACCTCGACCCGCAGGGCCTCTACCACGAGGTGCTGCGCGTGGTCCTGTACTGGGCCGAGCACGGGGTGCGGATCTTCCGGGTCGACAACCCGCACACCAAGCCACCGGACTTCTGGCAGTGGCTGATCTGGAAGGTCAAGGAGGTCTACCCGGACACGCTGTTCCTGGCCGAGGCCTTCACCCGTCCCGCCCGGCTCTACGGCCTGGCCAAGCTCGGCTTCACCCAGTCCTACACGTACTTCACGTGGCGGACGAGCAAGCAGGAGCTGATCGAGTTCGGCGAGGACCTGCGCGACCACTGGGACGAGGCGCGGCCGAACCTCTTCGTCAACACGCCCGACATCCTGCACGAGTCGTTGCAGCACGGCGGCCCCGCGATGTTCGGCCTCCGGGCGGCCCTCGCCGCCACGCTGTCCCCCACGTGGGGCGTGTACAGCGGCTACGAGCTCTTCGAGCACGAGGCCGTGAAGCCCGGGAGCGAGGAGTACCTCAACTCCGAGAAGTACCAGCTGCGGCCCCGCGACTACGCCCGTGCACTGGCGGACGGGCGGAGCCTTGAGCCGTGGCTGCGCAAGCTCAACCACATCCGCAAGGCGCACCCCGCCCTCCAGCAGATGCGCACGCTGAAGTTCCAGCACATCGAGAACGACGCGTTGGTCGCCTACTCCAAACGGGACCCGGAAACGGGTGACACGGTCGTGGTGGTGGTCAGCCTCGACCCGAACAACGCGCAGGAGGGGACTCTGTACCTCGACCTGCCCGAACTCGGGTTCGACTGGCACGAGCGCGTCATCGCGCACGACGAGGTCACCGGCGAGACCTGGGACTGGGGACAGGCCAACTACGTCCGCCTCGACCCGTGGCGTGCCACCGCGCACGTCGTGAGCCTGCAGCGCCGCTTCAGCTGATCAACCCCCGCACAACCCCCGACGAGGTGGGAACCATGGTCGACGACTCCCGTCCCGACGCTGCTCTAGGGCTGGACGGCACACCGCACACCGGTGAAGCCATGACCGACGACGGCTTCCTGGTGGAGCCGCAGGCAGAGGACTTCAAGTCAGCCAAGCCGGCATCGGCGAACCCGAGCTGGTTCAAGGGCGCCGTCTTCTACGAGGTGCTGGTCCGCGCGTTCAGCGACTCCAACGGCGACGGCACGGGCGACCTCCGCGGGCTCGCCTCCCGCCTCGACTACCTCGAGTGGCTGGGCGTCGACTGCCTCTGGCTGCCGCCGTTCTACGCCTCGCCGCTGCGCGACGGCGGGTACGACATCAGCGACTTCCGCGCGGTGCTGCCGGAGTTCGGCACCGTCGAGGACTTCGTGTACCTGCTGGAGGAGGCGCACCGGCGGGGCATCCGGGTGATCACCGACCTGGTGCTCAACCACACCTCCGACGCGCACCCGTGGTTCCAGGAGTCTCGGCAGAACCCGGACGGCCCGTACGGCGACTACTACGTGTGGAGCGACGACGACTCGCGCTACAGCGACGCGCGGATCATCTTCGTCGACACGGAGTCGTCGAACTGGACCTACGACCCGGTGCGCGGGCAGTTCTTCTGGCACCGCTTCTTCAGCCACCAGCCGGACCTCAACTACGAGAACCCGGAAGTGCAGGAGGCGATGCTCGACGTCCTGCGGTTCTGGCTCGACCTCGGCATCGACGGGTTCCGCCTCGACGCCGTGCCGTACCTCTTCGAGGAGGAAGGCACGAACTGCGAGAACCTGCCCCGCACGCACGAGTTCCTCAAGCGGTGCCGCAAGGTCGTCGACGACGAGTTCCCCGGCCGGGTGCTGCTCGCCGAGGCGAACCAGTGGCCGTCGGACGTGGTCGAGTACTTCGGCGACCCGGAGATCGGCGGCGACGAGTGCCACATGGCGTTCCACTTCCCGCTGATGCCGCGGATCTTCATGGCGGTGCGGCGCGAGTCGCGGTTCCCGATCTCGGAGATCCTGGCGCAGACGCCGGCGATCCCGGAGAACTCGCAGTGGGGCATCTTCCTGCGCAACCACGACGAGCTGACGCTCGAGATGGTGACGGACGAAGAGCGCGACTACATGTACGCGGAGTACGCCAAGGACCCGCGGATGAAGGCGAACATCGGCATCCGCCGCCGGCTCGCGCCGCTGCTGGAGAACGACCGCAACCAGCACGAGCTGTTCACCGCCATGCTGCTGTCGCTGCCCGGCTCACCCGTCCTCTACTACGGCGACGAGATCGGCATGGGCGACAACATCTGGCTCGCCGACCGCGACGCCGTGCGCACGCCGATGCAGTGGACCCCCGACCGCAACGCGGGCTTCTCCTCCTGCGACCCCGGCCGCATCTACCTGCCGGTGATCATGGACCCGGTCTACGGCTACCAGGCGCTGAACGTCGAGGCGCAGCTCAACAACTCGTCGTCGCTGCTCAACTGGACCCGGCGGATGATCGAGGTGCGCAAGCAGCACCACGCGTTCGCCGAGGGCGACTTCACCGAGCTGGGCGGCTCGAACCCGAGCGTGCTCGCCTACAAGCGGCTCTGGAAGCGGCCCGACGGGCGCGAGGACATCGTGCTCTGCGTGAACAACCTGTCGCGCTTCCCGCAACCCGTCGAGCTGGACCTCTCCGAGCACCGCGACTACACGCCGCTGGAGCTCACCGGAGGTGTCAAATTCCCCGCGATCGGGGAACTCCCGTACCTGCTGACCCTTCCCGGTCACGGTTTCTACTGGTTCCAGCTGGTAGAGGCGGGCGACGACAGCGAGATGAGGTGAATCGCGCGTGATCGATCCCGACGAGCTCACCGACAAGCTGGTCACCACCCTGCCGGACGTGCTGCCCACGCTGCGGTGGTTCGGTGGCAAGGACCGTCCGATCACGGCGGTCCGTCCACTGCGGACGACGCCGCTCGACGACGACGTGGCGCACGTGATCGTCGAGGTCGATCAGCCGGGCCGCACCGAGCAGTACCAGCTGATCATCAGCGAGCACTCCGACGGCTACGACGCCACCGCCGACCCCGAGCGCAACGGCCTGCTGCTGCGCAAGATCGCGGCCGGCGAGAGCGTGAACGGCATCCGGTTCGCCCACGAGCAGGGGGTGGAGCTGCGCACCTCGCTGCGCGGCAGGCCGATCGGCGTCGAGCAGTCCAACACGTCGCTGATCTACGGCCAGCAGTACATCCTGAAGGTCTTCCGCAAGCTCGCCCGCGGCGAGAACCGCGACCTGGTGATGCACCGGGCGCTGCGGTCCGTCGGCTGCGAGCACATCGCGCTGCCGCTCGGGTCGATCTCGACCGAGCTGGACGGCGAGCCGGTCACGCTCGCGATGCTGCAGGAGTTCCTCCCGGACGCGGTCGAGGGCTGGGACATGGCCAAGACCTCGGTGCGCGACCTGATGGCCGAGGCCGACCTGCACGCCTCCGAGGTCGGCGGCGACTTCGCGGGCGAGGCCTGCCGGCTCGGGCACGCGGTGGCGAAGGTGCACGCCGACCTCGCCCAGGCGCTCGGCACGCGGATCGCCGACGACGACGCGGTGGCGAACGCCGTGGCGGGCATGCAGCGCCGCCTCGACACCGTCGTGGAGGCGGTGCCGGAGCTCACGAGGTACGAGGAGCCGCTGCGCGCCGCGTTCGAGGAGGCGCGCGAGCACCTCGGGCGGATCCCGATCCAGCACATCCACGGCGACCTGCACCTCGGTCAGGTGCTGCGGACGGTGCACGGCTGGCTGCTCATCGACTTCGAGGGCGAACCGGCGGCGGGCGTCGCCGAGCGCAACGCGCTGCGGTCGCCGTTGCGCGACGTCGCGGGGATGCTGAGGTCGTTCGACTACGCGGCACGGCAGCTGCTCGTCGGTCAGCCCGACGACGACCAGCTCGCCTACCGCGCGATGGAGTGGACGAAGCGCAACAGGGCGGCGTTCTGCGAGGGCTACGCCGAGGTGGCGGCGGACCCGCGGGACAACGTGCAGCTGCTGCGCGCGTTCGAGCTGGACAAAGCGGTTTACGAGGTCGCGTACGAGCACGCCAACAGGCCCGAGTGGCTGACGGTGCCGTTGTCGTCGATCGCCCGGATGACGAGTGGAGGAGAGTGAGTCGTGAAGGCCGACCTGGACCGACTGCTGTCAGGAGCCCATCACGACCCGCACTCGCTGCTGGGCGTGCACGCCGTCGGCGACCAGGTGGTGGCGCGGGCGCTGCGGCCCGGCGCGACGTCGGTCGCGGTGTCGTGGGGTGACAAGCAGGTCGAGCTGACGCGCATCGCCGACGCCCTCTTCGAGGGCGAGCTGCCCGAGGCTCCCGGCGACTACCGGCTCCTGGTGTCCTACGGCGACCACACGATCGAGGTCGACGACCCGTACCGGTGGCTGCCGACGGTCGGCGAGCTGGACCTGCACCTGATCGGCGAAGGCCGCCACGAGCGGCTGTGGGACGTGCTGGGCGCGCACGTCCGCTGCTACGAGACGGCCAACGGCGACGTCACCGGTGTCTCGTTCGCGGTGTGGGCGCCGAACGCCCGCGGCGTGCGGGTGACGGGTGACTTCGACGGCTGGGACGGCCGCGCGAACCCGTTGCGCTCGATGGGCTCCAGCGGCGTGTGGGAAGTGTTCCTGCCGAACGTGCCGGTGGGCTCGCGGTACAAGTTCCGCATCCTCGGCGCGGACGGCGTGTGGCACGAGAAGGCCGACCCGATGGCGTTCGCCACGGAGGTCCCGCCGCAGACGGCCTCGGTCGTCACGCGCTCGGAGTACGAGTGGGGCGACGCGGAGTGGACCGCCCGGCGCGAGGCCACGCAGTGGGCGAACGCGCCGATGTCGATCTACGAGGTGCACCTCGGCTCGTGGAAGCCGGGCCTGGGCTACCGGGAGCTGGCCACCGAGCTCGCGGACTACTGCGAGGACATGGGCTTCACGCACGTCGAGCTGCTGCCCGTGGCCGAGCACCCGTTCGGCGGCTCGTGGGGCTACCAGGTGACGTCGTACTACGCGCCGACCTCGCGGTTCGGCTCGCCGGATGACTTCCGCCACTTCGTCGACACGCTGCACCGGCGCGGCATCGGCGTGCTGGTCGACTGGGTGCCCGCGCACTTCCCCAAGGACGCCTGGGCGCTCGCGAAGTTCGACGGCACGGCGCTCTACGAGCACGCCGACCCGCGCCGCGGCGAGCAGCTCGACTGGGGCACGTACGTCTTCGACTTCGGGCGCAACGAGGTCCGCAACTTCCTCGTCGCCAACGCGCTGTTCTGGATCGAGGAGTTCCACCTCGACGGCCTGCGCGTGGACGCCGTCGCGTCGATGCTCTACCTCGACTACTCGCGGCCGGAGGGCCAGTGGCTGCCGAACGAGTTCGGCGGCCGCGAGAACCTCGACGCGGTGCGGTTCCTGCAGGAGCTCAACGCGACGGTCTACAAGCGGCACCCCGGCGTCGTCATGATCGCCGAGGAGTCGACGGCGTGGCCGGGTGTCACGCGACCGACGCACCTGGGCGGCCTCGGCTTCGGCTTCAAGTGGAACATGGGCTGGATGCACGACACGCTGCACTACCTGTCGCGTGAGCCGATCCACCGCTCGTTCCACCACAACGAGATGACGTTCTCGCTGGTGTACGCGTGGAGCGAGAACTTCGTGCTGCCGCTCTCGCACGACGAGGTGGTGCACGGCAAGGGCTCGCTGTGGACCCGGATGCCGGGCGACGACTGGAACAAGGCGGCGGGCGTGCGGTCGCTGCTCGCGTTCATGTGGGCGCACCCCGGCAAGCAGCTGCTGTTCATGGGTGGCGAGTTCGGGCAGCGGCAGGAGTGGTCGGAGTCGCGGTCGCTCGACTGGCACCTGGTCGAGCAGGAGCCGTTGCACCAGGGCATCCAGAAGCTGATGCGCGACCTGAACTCGGTGTACAAGACGTCGGCCGCGTTGTTCTCGCACGACGTGACGCCGGAGGGCTTCCAGTGGATCGACGCGAACGACTCCGGTGGCAACGTGCTGTCGTTCGTGCGCATCGGTGAGGACGGCTCGCAACTGGTCTGCGTCGCGAACTTCTCCGGCATGCCGCACCACGACTACCGGGTCGGGCTGCCGTCGGCGGGCCGGTGGAAGGAGCTCGTGAACACCGACGCCGCGGTCTACGGCGGTTCCGGCGTGGGCAACCTCGGCGGCGTCGACGCGGAGGACAGGCCGTGGCACGGGCGGCCGTGGTCGGCGTTGCTGCAGCTCCCGCCCGCCGGGGTGCTGTGGCTGGTGCCCGAGGTGCCCGGCGTGCTGGGCGAGGCGGACTGACCTCCTCCGGCGGCGCTCCCCCCGCGGGAGCGCCGCCGGAGAGCAGGTGCGCCCGGTGAACCCGACCGGCCCGCGACACGTTGCCCAAGGTATGCGCCTGAGTTCGACGAGTAGGACGCCCTCCGAGCCACCCGGCAGGCACAATGGGGTCATGCGGCACCGGAGCATCGCGTTGATCGTCGCCACCGCCCTGCTCGCCGCGGGGTGCACGGCACAGGTCCCCGGGCGGCCCCGTGCCGCCAAGGTGGTGAAGAAAGAGGCCTCCACCGAGACCATCCAGGTGCGCGGCTCGGACAACGGCCCGATCGACAAGCTGGCCGCCACCGCCCTCACCGACATCAACGAGTTCTGGGACGACGCGTTCCAGCAGACGTTCAACAAGCAGTGGAAGCCGCTGACCGGCGGTTTCTACTCGGTCGACACGGCCGATGCCGCCGCGAAGCCGCCACCGTGCACGCAGAAGGCCGCGGACGTGGAGGGCAACGCCTTCTACTGCCCCGCCGCCGACGCCATCGCGTGGGACCGCGCGTCGCTGCTGCCCGTGCTGCAGGACCGCTTCGGCGAGGCCGCGGTGGTCGTCGTGCTCGCCCACGAGATCGGCCACGCGGTGCAGAACCGCATGGGCATCACGCCCGAGGCCGAGCGCCGCGAGCCCGAGAAGTACCCGACGATCCTCACCGAGGCCCAGGCCGACTGCTTCGCCGGCGCGTTCGTGCGCAACGTGACCGACGGCAAGTCCCAGCGCCTCGACATCGGCGCGGACGCCCTCGACAAGGCGCTGGGCGCGCTGATCACGTTCCGCGACCCGGTCGGCACCTCGCCGGAGGACGAGCAGGCGCACGGCAGCGCGTTCGACCGCGTGGCGGCCTTCCAGGACGGCTTCGAGCAGGGCACCAAGTTCTGCGCCGCGATGAACGTGCAGAACCGCACGTTCACGCAGCGCGCGTTCACCAACGTCACCGACCGCGCGAACGGCGGCAACCTGCCGTTCTCCCAGATGCTCGAGTCCGTGACGCCGGACCTCGACGGCTACTTCAAGGGCCTGGCGACGACGGCGGGCAAGACGTGGCCCTCACCGCGCGCCGAGGCCGCCCAGAGCGAGCCGACCTGCTCCGGCGACCAGGGCCCCGTCGCGTACTGCCCGTCCGACAAGACGATCAAGATCGACACCCAGGACGAGCTGCCGGCCCTGCACAAGGAGTTCGGCGACTACGCGACCGGCACGTTGATCGCCACGCGGTACGCGATGGCCGAGCTCGCCGTGCTGGGCAAGCCGACCGAGGGCGAGGAGGCCTCCGCGGCCGCCCTGTGCCTCGCCGGCGCGTACACGGGCGCGGTGTTCCAGCGGCAGGACGGGTTCGGGCTCTCGCCGGGTGACTTCGACGAGGCCGTGACCGTGCTGCTGCAGTTCGACTACGCGGCCCGTGACGCGAAGGGCGAGAACCCGGTGGATCCCGGGTTCCAGCGGGTGGCGCGGTTCCGCGAGGGCGTGTTCGAGGGCCCGCGCAAGTGCGGCCTGTGAGGATCTAGCTCCACCTCAGGTTGAGGTGGCGCACTCCGCGCAGCACGCCGTACGTGCGTTCGGGCACGGTGCCGGGTTCCACCTCGAACTCGGGCATCGCGGTCAGGACCTTGTCGAACACGATGCCGAGCTCCAGGCGGGCCAGGTGCATGCCCAGGCACCGGTGCACCCCGGAGCCCCAGCCGAGGTCGCGTCCCCGCTGCTGCCGGTCGAGCCGGAAGGTGGCGGGGTCGTCGACGTAGCGCTCGTCGCGTGTTCCCGAGCCCCAGGCCAGCAGCAGCCGGTCGCCGGGGTGCAGGTCGACGCCGCCGAGCGTGGTCTCGGCGAGCACGGTGCGCCCGGTCGCGGCCACCGCGGACTCGTGCCGCACGATCTCCTCGATCAGCGCCGGCACGAGCGTGCGGTCCGCGACGACCCGGCGGCGGGTCGCGGGGTCCTCCGCGAGCTGCAGCATCAGGCTGGAGATGGTGTCGACGGTGGTCAGGAAACCCGCGCTGACCATCAGGAACGCGTACTTGAGCAGTTCGGCGTCGGTCGCGCGCCGCCCGTCCACCTCCGCGTGGACCACCGCGGTCAGCACGTCGCCGCCGGTGTCCTCGCGGTCGCGGCGTTCGGCGATCTCGCCGCGCAGGAACTCGACCAGACCGGCACCGGCGCGGTGCGCGTCCTGCACCGACGCCGGCGCGACGAGGTCGCGCGCCAGCCTGGCCAGCTCCTGCTGGCGGTGCCGCGGCACCCCCATGACCTCGGCGATCACCACGGACGGGATGCGCGCCGCGATGTCTCCGACCACCTCGCACCGCCCGCGCGGAGCCACCTCGTCGATGACCTGGTCGGTCACCTCCCGGATGAACTGCTCGTGCGCCCGCACGGCGGGCCGGGCGAAGAACCCCTGGAGCACGTTGCGCCACCCCGTGTGCACCGGCGGGTCGGACTCGAACAGCGGTGCGCGGGTGGTCTCGGCGTCCGGCACCATCGCCACCGCCCCGAGCCCCTGCACCGCCGCGCTGAACGTCTCGCCGTCCTTCGCGACGGTCACGATGTCGTCCTGCCTCGACACGACGTAGAAGCCGTCGTAGGCCTCGCTGCGCGCGACCGGGCAGCCCTGCCTGAGCTCGGCGAGCAGGGTGTGGATCGTGGGTACGACGGACTGGTCGTGGTGGTCGAAACTGCGGACGCGGTCCTTGAGGCTTTCCCCCACCATGTTCTCCGTCTCACGGCTCGGTGACCTGGACCGGCGTCTGTCCTCCCGGGACAGCGCCGGCACACCTGTACCTACAGCCACGCGCGGAGCCAGTCAATCAGCGCCTCTCGGCCGGGGCCTGGTCCGGCACGACCGAGATCCGCGCTCCCGGGATCGTCAGCGTGCCGCCGATCAGGTCCGTGTTGCGGACCGTGACGTCGGTGAAGACCGCGAACGGCGCGTTGATCGGCGGCGGGTGCGCCGCCGTGTAGTCGACCGGGATCTTGATCCCCAGCAGGTCGAGGTTGCCCTTGAGCTGCACGGTGAACAGCTCGATGCGGCCCGGCGACACCGTGGACGTGCTGCCCGGCCGAGCGGCGGTCACGAGCTTCACCCCCGGTGCGACCTGAGCGGTCTGCACCAGGTCCTTGATCTTCATGTCGCCGGCCGTGAACTTCAGCACCTTGACGACCTGCCCGTTCACCAGGGCGTCCACGACCCCGGCGAAGTCGAGCCCGCCGAGCTCCAGCCGGGAGGCGGTGAGGGTCCACTCGCGCCCTCCCCCCGCCACCGGTGCAGGGGCCGGTGGCGGGGGTGCCGGCGTCGAAGGTGGCGCCGTGCCGGGTGGGGTCGTGCCGGGTGGAGCCGTCGGCGAGGACGAGGACACGGGAGGCGGAGTGGCGCTGGTGCTCGACCTGGGTGGCGGTGAGGAGCTGCTGCTCGTCGGAGCCGGTGAGCTGGGCGTGCTCGACGGCGGCACCGGATCCGAGCTCGACGGCGGTTGCAGCGCCAGCACGGCGACCACCGCGACCGCGGCCAGCGGCTGTGAACGGGTCATGTGGGCTGCACCCTCTGCGTGGTGCCGGGCCCGGCGCCCGGTTCCCCGTCCGTGCCCGCGTCCGTGACTCCATCCCTGTCCGCGTCTGTGTCGGGGAGGTCCGCGCGCCCGGCCTCCTTCGGCCGCTTGGGCTCGTCCGTCCACGCCACGGCGAGCGCGCCGCCGAGCAGGCTGAGGACGGTGCCCACCAGGAAACCGCCGAGGTTGGTCACGACGAGCGCGACGAGCGACAGCAGCACCGTGACGATGCCCGCCGCCAGCCGGAACCCGGGCTGCACCCACAGCGACACGGCGCAGATCGCCAGCAACGTGCCGATCAGCAGCGCCGAGGTGCCGCCGATCGTCTTGATCGAGATGACCATGTCGCCGAGCCGCACGCCGACGAACGGCGGGAACAGGATGACGAGCGCGCCGGCGGCCACGAACAGGCCGGCCCAGAAGGGCCGGCCACGCCGCCACGCGGTGAAGCCGCGCCAGGCCCTCAGAAGCACTCTTGCTTCCCCTGGCGGATGGTCAGGTTCATGCCCTTGAACCTGATGGTCTGAGCCGTCGTGGCCCAGGCGGTCTGCCTGAGCGCGGTGATGTTCGCCGAGTCGGCCTGCAGGCCGAACGAGCCCGGCAGACCGCGCAGGCCGTCGGGCCCCTTGGTCACCTTGTTCGCGTCGATGCCGATCTCGGGGTTGCCGAGGACGAGGTCACCGTTGAGGTCGGTGAGGTTGACGACCAGGTTGTCGGCCGACATGCCCCCCACGCTGTCCGCGGTGATGCGCATCGTGATGTCACCGACGATCGGCATGTTGGCGACGAACACCGACTGGCAGAACTTGTCGAGCCTCGCCGTCTTGAAGCCGCTGACCGCGACGACGTGGGTCTTGCCCGCCCCCGCGTCCACGCCGCCGAACTGGACGAATCCCTGGCCCGTCAAGTTGTCGGCGGCCACCTTGAAGTTTGTGCCGGACACCGCGAAAGAGGCGGCCAGCGCTCCCTGGGACATGCCGAAGAGCAGGGCACTGGCACCGGCGGCACCGATCCCGAGCACCCCGACGAACCGTGCCCAGCGCGTTCTACCCATACCGCCAAACTCCTTCCACGCCGAAGGCTTCCGTGGTCGGACTGTGCGCTCCGGCACGCGGGCAGGACAACGAAAACGAGCCCGGGCAGTCTTGAAATCACCCCAGAGGGTGAGGAGGTTTCACGTTTGGCCGCAGGTCCTTGCCACCGGCGGTGGAAACCCACTGAGTAGTGTTCCCGGTCATGGGGATCGGACGAATCGCCGTCGCGCTGGCCGCGACCGCAGCCCTCACCGCCTGCGCGTCCACGGTCGAGGGCTCGCCGAAGGGCGAACGCCCCGACCCCACGAAGGTCGCGGGCCTAACGATCTCCAACGGCCCGTCCGGCCCGAAGCAGGGCGTGCCCGACGCGGACCTCAGCGTGGAGAACGGCGACGGCGGCGAGATGGACCGCCTGGCCATCAACACCCTCGCCGACGTGCAGGAGTTCTGGAAGGCCGAGTTCCCCCGCTCGTTCCCCGGCAAGACCTTCGAACCGGTGAAGCGCCTGCTCTCCTACGACTCCGGCGGCAAGGGCGTCGAGGTCTGCAAGCTCAACACCACCGGCGTCGCGAACGCGTTCTACTGCGCGATCGACGACAGCATCACGTGGGACCGCGGCGAGCTCCTGCCGATGCTCGACGACTCGTTCGGCCCGATGGCCGTCGTGACGGTCCTCGCGCACGAGATGGGCCACGCCGTGCAGTACAAGCTCGGCCCGGCCTCCAACATCGGCCCCAACACCCCGTCGATCGTGAAGGAGCAGCAGGCCGACTGCTACACCGGCGTCTTCATGCGCTGGATCGCCGAGAACAGGTCGAAGCACTTCGAGCTCTCCACCGGCGAGGGCCTGAACCAGGTCCTGCAGACGATGTTCTTCATCCGCGACTCGGCCGGCACCTCCTTCGAGAAGCAGGGCGCCCACGGCAGCGCGTTCGACCGCGTCTCGGCCTTCCAGTTCGGCTTCACCCGCGGCGCCGCCCGCTGCGCCGAGATCAACGAGGCCGAGATCAGCAGGCGCATCACCGAACGCCCCTTCGACCTCTCCGACACCGACCAGGGCCAGGGCCGCGGCAACGCCCGAGTCGACGAGGACAAGTACCTCAAGGCACTGGAGGAGTCCCTGCGCGACGCCTACAAGTCGAGCGGCGCGTCCTTCCCGGCCTTCGACAGGGCGGGCATCAAGCCGTGCGCAGACGCCCAGACCACCTCCCCCGTCTCCTACTGCCCGGCGGTCAACCAGATCCAGCTCGACCTCCCGTCCCTGGTGAAGATCGGCACGCCGCCGAAGAGGGGCGCCAAGGGCGGCATCGGCGACTTCGCGGCGTTCGCCCTGGTCGCCTCCCGCTTCTCGCTGTCGATCCAGCACGCCACGGGCTTCAAGCTCGACGACGACGCCGCGGGCCAGCGCACCGCCTGCCTGACCGGAGCCTGGGCAGGCCTCACGAACCGCCCCGACGCGGCGGCGGGCCTGCGCCTGTCCCCCGGCGACCTGGACGAGGCCGTGGCCGAGCTCCTGGCCGACGACAGCCTGATCGCCGCCGACGTCAACGGCAAAGCCGTCCCCTCCGGCTTCGCCCGCGTCGAAGCCTTCGGCGACGGCTTCTTCCGCGGCCTGTCATTCTGCGTGAAGAAGTACTCGGTGTGACGGCCTGATCGGCGCTCGTCGACAATCGCCGGGTGCTGACCGATGAAGCCGCGACCTACGCCTCGTGGTTCGCGACCCTGTCCGACCCGACCCGAGTCCGCCTGCTCCACCACGTGGCCTCGGCGAAGGCCCCGGTCACGGTGGGCGACCTGACCACCCTGCTGGGCGTGAGCCAGTCCACCTGCTCGCACCACGTCCGCAAACTGGCCGAGGTCGGCTTCCTGCACGTCCAACGCGAGGGCACGACCACCCTGGTCACGGTGAACCCGGCCTGCTGCACAGGCCTCCCCCACGCCGCCGACGCGGTGATGGGCGCCCTGACCACGGGAACGATCCGCCCGGCCCCCGGCGTCACCGTCCGCGCCATGACCACCGCCGACTGGCCGGAGGTCCGCCGCATCTACGGCGAAGGCATAGCCTCGGGCAACGCGACCTTCGAAACCGACGTCCCGTCCCGCCGGACCTTGGAGTCCAAGTGGCTCCCGGCCCACCGCTGGATCGCCCTGGTGGACGACACGATCGCGGGCTGGGCAGCCGCCACCCCGGTCTCCGCCCGCGAGTGCTACTCCGGCGTGGCCGAGACCTCGATCTACGTCTCCACCGCCCACCAGGGCCGAGGCGTGGGCAAAACCCTGCTGCACCACCAGGTCTCCGCCGCCGATGCCGACGGCCTGTGGACCCTGCAAGCCGTGATCTTCCCGGAGAACCGGGCGAGCATCGCCCTGCACCACAAGGCGGGCTTCCGCACCGTGGGCCTGCGGGAACGAATCGCCCAGCACCACGGCGAATGGCGAGACACCGTCCTATTGGAACGCCGCCGCCCCTGACCCCCGGTGACGCCGAAGGCGAGCCTCCTCCACGCGATGCCGAAGGCGAGCCGTCATCCTCGCGATGGCGAAGCCGAGCCCCGGCGATGCCGCAGGCGAGCCGTCCGCAACACGACCTGGCGGTGTGGCTCCCCCGTCTAGCGCTCCGAAGCCTTTGCCGCGCCCGAGGGGTCAGGTCAAGTCGACACGCTTTTCGTCGACTTGACCTGACCCCTCGGGTGTGGCTGCCTCTGGTGCGCTGGACGGGGGAGCCACACCGCAGACGCACCCACCCACGCAACAGCACCCCGCCCAACCCAACAGGCGTGCCATCAGCCCACCCGCGGCGCTGGCCGGCTCCTTTGGGAGTGCCGGGGGCCTGGGGGCAGAGCCCCCAGCACCACCCACCCCACCGCAACAGCAGCCAGCAACCCGACCACCTACGAACTCGCCACCGCCACCCGCCACCGCAACAGACAACACCGACGCGTCCACCCCACCGGGCAAGCGACCGCAGGCGTCCCCCCAAAACGAAGACCCCCTGAGCCCAAACGCTACTCAGGGGGTCCGACAAGATCACAAATCCGCCAGCCTCAGAACAACGCCGAAGCCAAGTTCCGCCGAGCAGCGGCAACCCGAGGATCATCAGCCGGGAACAGCTCGAACAACCCCACGAGGTGCTGCCGAACCCGATCCCGGTCCTCCCCGAACACCCGCCGAACGGTGGAGACCAGCCGGGCGAACGCCTCCTCGACCTGCTGCACCGCCACCTGGGCGTCAGCAGCGGCCAACTGGGCGTCGATGTCCTCGGGAGCGGCGTCGGCCTTGGCGATCACCGCCGGGTCGACGGACTCGGCCCGCTCGGCGAACTTGGCCTGCGCCAGGCCTTCCTTGGCCAGCTCGTTGGCGGGCTCGCTGGCCAGGACCTGCGAGTAGAACGACTGGGCGGCCGCGTAGTCGCCCCGCTCGAACGCTTCCTCGGCGGCGACGATCCGGGGGTCCTCGGGGACCTCTTTCTCGACGGGGGCTCCGGCGCGGGCTTCCCCGGCCCGGATCCCCGGCAGCCGGTCCCGCAGGGCGTCGAGCAACCGGGCGATCCACTGCGACAGCTCGGCGTCGGCGATCGGGCCAGCGAAGGCGTCGATCGGCTGGCCGGCGGCGACGGCGACGACGGTGGGCACCGACTGCACGCCGAACGCCTGTCCGATGCGGGGTGCCTGGTCGAGGTCGACCCGCGCCAGGATCCACGAACCGCCAGAGGAGGAGGCGAGACGGGTCAGCGACGACGCGAGCTGCTGCGACTCCGGGCTGTAGGACGCCCCGAGCAGCACCACGACGGGCACCTGCAGGGACTGCTCGACCACGGCCTGGAAGGAGGCCTCGGTGACGTCCACGATCCACGGCGCGGAGCCGTTGTCGGGCGAGGCGGCACCGGGAGCGGCGGCGGGTGCGGTGGCGGCTTGGCGGGCGGCGTCCGCCCGGGCCTTCAGGGCGCCCAGGTCGACGGCGCCCGACAGCGCGGCGGACAGTGCGGCGGTCTTGCGAGGATCAGGCCTTGTCACGTGTTCCATCCTGGCACGGCTAGTTCCCGGACCGGGTCCAGGGCCATCGGGTTGACGCGCATCGCCTCGTTGGCCGAAGCGATGCGCAGAGCGAGCGGTGTCATCAGGTCGATGAACCGCGATGTGCGGGCGGCGCCCAACGCCTCCCACGGAGCGAGCGCGGCGGCGTCGGTCGCCCGCTCGACCGAGGGGAGGTCGCCGGGCCGGTCGCCCGCTTCCCACTCCTCGACAGTCCAACCACGCGCGGTCCGCATGTATGCCGGGTCGAGGGAATGCTCACGCGCGTAGAGCGCAAGCGCTTGGCAGGGCCCCACTCCGTGGGCGACCAGGGCGGCGATGTGGCCGTCGCCGCGGGCCTCGCGCAGGATCGTGCAGGCGTGCCACAGCGCGAGGTGCGGCTCGATGGGCCACGGCAGGGCCCGGTTCGCGGCCGCCAGCGGACGGCCCGCGAGGGGAGCGGCCAGCGCGGCGGTGCGGGCCAGCGACGCCGCCTCGACGATCTCGGGGGTGTCGACCGAGCCCAGCAACCGCCGCAGGGCCCCGTCGACGCCCGCCAGCCGCGCCCGCAGGAACTCGGGCGGCGAGGCCACCGACCACGCGTCGGGCAGGGCGCGGCGGACCATCCGCGGCGCGAAGTTGTAGAAGAGGGCCGTCACCAGCTCCGGGGACGCGGCGCCGAGCGGGGCGGCGCGCATGCCGAAATAGCCCATCCAGCCGCCCTTGCAGCCCAGCGCGTCGGTCGCGGCGCGGGACTCGGGCGTGAAGTACGTGACGTCGTGGTAGGGCTCGAACCTCAACCACAGCTGCCTCGCGTCCACGCCCGACACGCTAACCCAGCGGCTGGCGGCGCACGGGCCCACTCACCGTGGCGGCGTAAGCACGTTCGACCATCCGTGGACCCGGCCGGGTCACGGCGTGCCGGAGAGGTGCTCCTCGATCCGGCGCACCTTCGCGCTGAGCTGGCCGGTGTGACCGGGCCGGATGTCCGCCTTGAGCACGAGCGAGACCCGCGGGGCACTGGCCTGCACCGCCTCCGTCGCGCGCTTGACGACGTCCATCACCTCGTCCCACTCGCCCTCGATCATGGTGAACATCGCGTTGGTCTCGTTGGGCAGGCCGGACTCCCGCACGATCCGCACCGCCTCGGCCACCGCCTTGGCGACGCTCCCCGACGAGTCCGATGCGGACGGAGCGACGCTGAACGCGACTAGCACACGTGCCTCCTGGTGATCCACCGTTGTACTGACTGGTAGCTTCGGTGCCCATGACACCGCTGCCGTTCGATCCGATCGCCCGCGCGGCCGAACTGTGGGACGAGCGGGTGGGTTCCTCCACCTCGATGGCCGCCGTCACGAGCGTCATGCGTGTCCAGCAAATCATCCAGTCCGCCGTGGACGCAGCCCTCAAGCCGCACGGTCTCACCTTCGCCCGGTACGAGGCGCTGGTGCTGCTGTACTTCTCCCGCAAGGGCGCGCTGCCGATGCGGGTCATGGGCGAGCGCCTGCAGCTGCACCCCACGAGCGTGACCAACATCGTCGACCGGCTGGAGAGCGACGGCCTGGTCCGCCGCACCCCGCACCCGACGGACCGCCGCACCACGCTGGTGGAGATCACCGACGCCGGTCTCGCGCGCCGCGAGCAGGCGACCGCCGCGGTCGTCGAGGTCAACCTGGGGCTCAAGGGCCTGACGGACCGGCAGACCGAGCAGCTCACCGACCTGCTCGCGAAGGTCCGCCGGGCCAGCGGCGACTTCGAGGACTGAAAAAACCGCTTGGGCGCCAGGGCCGTCCTGTGGCCTCATGAGCCCATGCAGTGGGAACGGCCGGACCGGTCGATCATCGCCCTCGTCAGCTGCCCCGGCGGGTTCACCGGCCGCACCCCGGTGCTCCCGGTCGAGACACCGAACTGGAACCACGTCGAGCCGGTCAACGCGGTGCTGGAGGACCTGCTCGGCGTGCCGACGAGCGTGCTGCGCCTGCTCTCGGTGGACGGCGGCAGGGTTCCGTTCGGCGGCGTCGTCACCTACCACGTCGAAGCGCACGGCGAACCGGACCGCCCCCACCTCACCCCGGCTCCAGAACCCGCGCCGGAGGCCGAGCACCGGCTGCCGTGGGCACGGCTCGGCGGACCGGCCGAGCTCGTCCGCTGGGCGGACGGGGTGATCACCCGCACCGGGCCGGCGGTCCAGGTGCGGACGTGGAACCTCTCCAGCGTCCACCGGCTGCCCACCGCGGACGGTCCGGTGTGGCTCAAGGCCGTCCCGCCGTTCTTCGCCGACGAGGGCGCCGTGATCAGGATGGTCGCCGCGCACGATCCCACCCTGGTCCCCGAGGTGATCGCCTCCGCGCCGGGCCGGGTGCTGCTGAGCCAGGCCGAGGGCGGCAACTGCCGGCACCTGACGCCCGAGATGGTCGAACGGGTCGTGCCGCGCTGGGTGGCCGTGCAGCACGCGCTGGCGGGCGAACCGCGGCTGTCGTCGTCCGTGGTGCCGATGCCGTCGTTCGGGCTGCCGGACACGCTGACGCACGGCGACTTCCACCCCGGCAACTGGCGCACCGGCGGAGCGGTCATCGACTGGTCCGACGCCGTGTGGGGCCACCCGGCGCTCGACGCCTGCCGGGCGGTGGAGCACGGCGGTCCCGCGATCCGCGACCACTTCCGGAAGGTGTGGAGCGAGGCGTGGCTCGCGCACCGCCCGGACAGCCGCCCGCTCGAAGCGCTCGAGGTCGCCGCCCGCGCGTCACGCCTGCACAACGCGGTGAAGTACCAGGTGTTCCTGGACAACATCGAGGCCAGCGAGCGCGTCTACCACGAGGGCGACCCGCAGGCGGAGCTCAGAGCTGTTCGGGAGCTCGCTCGGTGAGCCGGCCGGTCTTCGTGGCCCAGCGCTCGAAGACCACCGTGCCGAACGGCGGGATGCTGGAGAGCAGGCCGAGCACCAGCGTGCGGACGTCCCACTTGAGCGGCTCCCTCGCCATCAGCGTCACGAGGACGAAGCCGACGAAGACGATGCCGTGGATCGGACCGAAGATCTTGACGCCGATCTCGTTCTGCACCACGACGTACTTGAAGAACATCCCGAGCAGCAGGCCCGCCCAGGAGATCGCCTCGGCGAGCGCGAAGATGCGGAACCGCCCGGCAGCGCTGGAGAACGTCATAGCTCCCCATCATGGACCGTGACCGGGAGCACAGACCTACCGGGCCTGTCCTATTCCTCCCATTTGAAGACGCGGGAGGCCAGCACCGCGACCACGAGCGTGAACCCGGTCAGGACCGACGCGGGCACCAGCAGCGCCTCGACCCCCTTGCCCCGCACCAGCACGTCGACCATGCCGTCGTTCATGTGCCGCAACGGGAAGGCCTGCGACACCGCCTGCAACCACGCGGGTGCCCGGTCGACCGGGAAGAACGTGCCGGACAGGAAGGCCATCGGCAGCACGACGATGTTCGCCGCGGCGGAGGCGGACTCCTCGGTCTTCGCGAACGCGCCGACCAGCATGCCGAGCGCGAAGAAGGCGATGGTTCCCAGGAGCAGCAACGGGATCGCGAGCCACCACTGCCCGGACAGCGTCAGCCCGAACAGCGGCAGCGCCGCGATGCCGACGAAGATCGCGCCCTGCACCAGCGCGACGCCGGCGCTGACGAGCAGCCGCGACGACAGCACCGAGGTCGCCGAGACGGGCGCGAGCCGGATGCGGCGCAGCACCTGCTTGCGCCGCCACGAGACCAGCGTCAGCGCCGACCCGAACACCGCCGACACGGCCACACCCCACGACAGGATGCCCGGCGTCAGGTACTGGATCGGCTTGAGCGCGGCGTCCTCGACCTTCTCCGCGGCGAACGCGTAGCGCGGCGGCTGGCCCGTCGCGGCGAGGTTCGCCTTGTCCACGAACCCGTTCACGATCCCGACCACCGTCGCCGCCTCGACCTGGTCGCTCTGCGCGAACCTGACCTCCAGCCGCTGACCGCGCACGATCACCGCGGCGGGCAGGTCGCCGTCCCGCACCTTGCGCACGGCGGCGTCCTCGTCGTGGTGGGGCTCCAGCTCCAGCGCGCCGCTGTCGCGCAACGCCGAGACGATCGGGCCGTCGCCGACCACCGCGACCTTGGTCCTGTCCGCTGCTCCGTCGCTCAGGACGAGACCGAAGATGACGAGGAACATCAACGGGAACAGGAAGGTGAAGAACAGCGTGGCCTTGTCCCGGACGAAGCCCTTGAACATCGCCAGCGAGAGCGTCCTGAACGCGGTCATGCGCGGTACTCCCGTCCGGTCAGGCCGAGGAACACGTCTTCGAGGGTGCCCGTGCGGACCTGCAGCCCGTCCAGCGCACCGCGCTCGGCGAGTGCGGACAGCACGGGAGCGGGGCGGCGCGTGGAGATCGTCAGCGAGACCTCGTCCTCGTGGGCTTCCTCGACACCGTCGAGCGCGGAGGCTTCGGCGACCGGCAGCACGCCCTTCTGCAGCGTCACGTGCGTCGGCGCGTCCAGGCCGCGCACCAGCACCGCCGGCGGGTCGAGGGCGAGCACCTCGCCGCGGTCCATGATGGCCACGCGGTCGCAGAGGACCTCCGCCTCGTCGAGGTGGTGCGTGGTGTAGACGATGGTCTTGCCGCGGTCCCGGATCGCCCGCAGCACGTCCCAGAGGTTGCGGCGGGCCTGCGGGTCGAGGGCCGCGGTCGGCTCGTCGAGGAAGACGACGTCCGGGTCGTGCACGAGGGCGCACGCGATCGAGAGCCGTTGCCGCTGGCCGCCGGAGAGCCTGTTCTCCCGCTCGTTCGCCTTGTCCGCGAGGCCGACCAGCTCCAGCATGTCCGCGGCCGTGCCCGCGCTGACGCCGTAGAGCGAGCCGAACGTCCGCAACTGCTCCTCGGCGGTCAGCTTCTCGAAGAACGACGACGCCTGGAGCTGAACACCGATGCGCGGCAACAACTTCACGTTGCGCGGCCAGGGGCTCTCACCGAGCAGCCGCACCTCACCGCTGTCGGGGCGGCGCAGCCCCTCGATGATCTCCAGCGTGGTGGTCTTCCCGGCGCCGTTAGGCCCCAGGATGCCGAAGAACTCGCCCTCCGCCACGGTGAACGAGACCCCGTTCACCGCTTTCAGCTCGCCGTAGCTCTTGCGGACGTCCCGCACGACGACCGCCGGCTGTTCCCCCGTCATGGCGACGACGGTAGGTCAGGGGTTGCGGGTCGGCGTCGTGGAAAGACGAAAGTCGGCGCGAAGTCGAGACGAAAGCGGGCTAACCGCGCGCGACGAGGAGCGGGCCCGCGGTGTGGACGTCGTTGAGCCGCCGCAGCGCCACCGCGAACTGCTCGAACCGGGCCCGCGGAACGGCCGCGCGCACCTCGCTGATCATCCGCCAGAGGTAGCGGTGCTCGGGGGTCTCGACGATCAGCGGCGACGGTGGCCCGTCGAGGCCGCCGTCCGAGGCGAACTCGAGCGCCACCGCCGCGGCGCGCAGGCACGTGGTCGCCAGCGTCACGCAGTCCTCGACCAGCGCCTGGTCGTCCAGGGCGCGCACGACACCGGTGACGGCGAACCGGACGGCCTGCATCAGCGCCAGGTAGAGGCGCTGGCCCGCCAGCACGCGCTCGTGGGGCAGGTGCTCGGCGCCGGGGCAGGGGATCACCACCGTCATGCCGACCCTGGGACGGCACAGCACGTGGTCGAAGAGCGCGGTCGGCGCCCAGAGCAGGGTGCGCCACGAGTCCTCGGTGAGCGAACTGCCCGCCCTGGCCGCGTTCTCCAGCACGTCGAGGTAGGCGATCAGGATGCTGGACAGCAGCACGCCACCGCGGTCGCCGCCGACCCGCACGACGCCGAGGCGCTCGTCGTGAGCGGGCGTCCCCGCCGCGTAGCCGGGCTTCCACTCGATCACGTCGCTGGTGAGCACCACCCTGGCGAGTCTTCGGTGCACGGGCGACGCCGAGAGCACCGTGTCGTCCAGCCCCATCCGGACCAGCATCGACGCGGCGTGCACCACCGACTCGCGCCGCTGCGGCACGAGGTCAGGGTGCAGCAGGCGGAACGTTCCCACGTCGCCCCCTCCGTCGGTTGTACTCACGATGAACGGTGGAGGACGAGAAGTCATCCGGATCAACCGCAGCGTTACGTCTCAGTTGGATCGGTCAGGTCGACCGGGCCCAGGCCACGAGCTGGGCGCGAGAGGAGAGGTTCAACGCCGTCTTCACGTTGTGCACGTGGGATTCCACCGTGCGGTGGGAGATGCCGAGCTTCGCCGCCACCTGGGCGTTCGTCAGCCCCCGCGCCACCAGCTCGACGACCACGCGCTGCCGGTCGCTGAGCACCGCGTCCCGCACGATCTCCTCGTCCAGCGCGGTTTCCAGCGCGTGGCGGACGTCCATCGCGCGGCCCGCGTTCAACGCCCTGGTGAAAGCCGCCCGTGGCAGGACTTCCCGCGCGTCGTCGAGCGCCGCGGTCATCTTCCGCCGCCACCACGGTTCCGCGGGAACGACCCACGCCATGCGCATCTGCTCGCAGGCGGCCAGCAGGCGCACGCCGACCTCGTGACGTCCGGACCGCATCGCGACCAGGCCGCGGCCCTCGATCGACTCCAGCATCGCGCGCGGGATGCTCTGCGACATCCGCGCGCTCTCGGCGAACCGCGCGCCGGCCGTCGCCACATCTCCCCGTTCCAAGGCGATGCAGCCGGACGTGTGCACCGCGATGGACACCACATCCGGCCGTGCGTGTCTTCGCAGCGCCGGCAACGCGCCGTCCACCAGCTCCCCCGCGCCGTCGACGTCGCCCTGGACCAGCAGCATCCAGCCGAGGTTCTGGCTCGACACGGCGACACTCACCTCGTTGCCGTTGCGCACGCCGTGCTCGATCGACCGGCGCAACGCCCACACCGTGTTCGGCATGTCACCCGCGCCGTCGTGAGCGGCCGCGAGCGTGCGGTAGAGCCGGCACATGACCAGGTGCCCGCCGCTCTCCTCCGCTGCCGCGATGGCCTCCAGCGCGTACTTCACCGCCTCGTCGAACCGTTCCTCCTGCACGGCCAGCAACGACGCGTACTCCAGCGCGATGACCCGGTAGCGGGCGTCGGCCGCCGACTGGTGCAGCACCTGCATGAGCACCGCGCCGGCCTCGATGAAGTAGCCGCGGTCGAAGCACACCCGGAGCAACATCGTGGCGAGCATCAACCGGCGCTCGTCCCCCGGCGCCACCAGACGGGCGAACGCGTACGCCACGTTGTCGTACTCCTGGTGGTGCGCCTTCACCTGCTCCGGCGCGAGGATCGACGACGTGACGCCGGGTTCGCCCTTCTCGCACAACCACGCGATGATCCGCTCGGCCGTCACCTCGTACTCGCCGTGCTCACGCAGGCGCTCCTCCGCGTAGAGGCGCACCGACTCGAGCATCCGGAACCTGCCGTCGTCCCGCACCACCAGCGACTTCGCCTGCAACGCCGCGAGCAGACCGGTCACCGGTCCGCCGTGCACGACCTGGGCGATCTCCAGACCGGCTCCGCCCGGCAGCAGGGCGAGCCGCCGGAACAGCTCCTGCTCAGGCGTCGTCAGCAGGTCGTGGCTCCACGCGACGGCGGCGCGCAGGCTCCGGTGGCGCGAGGGCTCCCCTGCGTCGCTCAGCAGGTCGAGCCGCTGGTCCAGGCGGTCCGCGAGCTCGTGCGGCGGCACGGTCCCGGACAGCTTCGCGGCCAGTTCCACCGCCAGCGGCACCCCGTCCAGCCGGGCGCAGACAGCCGCGACGGCGTCCCGGTCGACCGGCGCCCCGGCGCGTTCGGCGAAGAGGCGGACGGCGTCCTCCCCCATGCCGTGCACGGGGTAGACGACCTCGCCCACGGCCTGCAACGCCTCGCGGCTGGTCGCGAGCACCTGCACGTTCGGGCAGCGCGACAGCAGCGCGTCCACGACGTCGCAGCACTCCTCGAGCAGGTGCTCGCAGTTGTCGACGAGCAGCAGGACCCGGCGGTGGCCCAGCTCGGCCAGCAACGTCGTGCGCAGCGCGACACCCGCGCGCTGGTACACCCCGACGGCTTCCGCGAACGCCTGCACCACCTGGTCGGGCCGGCTCAGCTTGCCCAGCTCGACCGTCCGCACCTCGGTCCGCCGCGCGCGCCCGGCGAGCTCGACCGCGAGCCGCGTCTTGCCGACCCCCGCCGACCCGACGAGCGTGACCACCCGGTGCTCGCGCAGCAACGGCAGCAGCTCCGCGAGCTCGCGCTCCCTGCCGACGAACGCGTCGTCGTGCACGGGCAGCTCGGCGACCACAGTGGACGTACCGGCGGAACGCCGGCGGTAGGCGCGTTGCCGGCACGCGTTCGAGCAGTACCGCGCCCGCGACGGCCGGGGCGCGAAGACCGTGCCACAGCTCGCGCAGGGGCTCACCACACGAGCCTACGACCGTTTCGGCGTCTTAATTGGAAAGTGTGTGGAGGTCTACCTCCAATGTGGTGCCCGACCACAGCTCGGCCAGCTCGATCCGCTCCCTCGACCTCGCGAGCCAGCCGCTCCTGACCCGTTGCACCACCTGCGTCCTCGTGGTGTCCACCGCGTCGGCCTTGATGACGATGTCCTTGCCGTTCTCCAGGTGGACCACGGCCTTGCGGTACCTGGGGGCGTGGGGCACGAACTCACCGGTTCCCGGCACCGCCGGGTACATCCCGAGAGCGCTGAAGACGTACCAGGCCGACATCGTGCCGAGGTCGTCGTTGCCCGTGACCCCCGCCGGCCCGTTGACGAACAACGTCTGCGCCGCACGCACGACCACCGACGTCTTCTCCGGCCTGCCGATGAGCGCGTACATCCACGGCGCGTGCAGGTCCGGCTCGTTGTTCGGGTTGTACCTGAACTGGTTGTAGTAGTCGTACGGCCCGACAACCCACTTCTCGCGGACCGTCCTCGCCGGATCCTGGAGGAGGTCCCGGTAGGCGAAGAAGTCGTCGAGCCGCGCCTCGGCCGCCGCCTTCCCGCCGAGCGCCGTGATCAGGCCGGGCACGTCGTGCTGCGCGAGCCACTGGTACTGCCACGCCGTGCCCTCGTGGAACCCGTCCGGCCCCTGCGGCGTGAACGGGGTGAGCCACGAGCCGTCGGCGAGCTTGGGCCTCGGGAAACCGGTGAAGCCGCGGTCGGAGACGCCGGAGTCCCACAGGGCGCGGTGGTTGAGGCCGCGCTGCCGGAACCGCTGCGCGTCCTCGGTGTGGCCGAGCGCCTCGGCCATGACCGCGAGCGTGGCGTCGGCCAGCGCGTACTCCAGGGTCGCCGACGCGCCGTGGTGCGGGTCGGTGTCCTGCCCCTTCTTGGGGAAGCGCTTGTCGTACTGGACGAAGCCGTGCCGGAGGTAGCTCGGGTTGCCGGACCTGCCCTGGAACGGCGACGACTCGGGCGGCACGCCGTCGGCGTTCTGGACGAGCGCCCGGTACGCCTGCTCCTCGAAGCCCTCCAGGTGGCCGAACCGCCACAGGTCGACCAGGAACGGCGTGACCGGGTCGCCGGTCATGCAGTTGGTCTCCTGGTTCGCGTAGGCCCACCGCGGGAGCCAGCCGCCCTGCTCGTGGATGGCGAGGACCGACCTCGCGATGTCCTTGGAGCGGGTCGTGCGGATGAGCGCGAGCAACTGGTTGTGGGCCCGGTAGGTGTCCCAGAGCGAGTAGTACTCGTGGTAGGTCCAGCCGTCGGCCCGGTGGACCCGGTTGTCGAAGCCGCGGTACCTGCCGTCCACGTCGCTGCCGGTCAGCGGCTGGAGCAGCACGTGGTAGAGCGCGGTGTAGAAGACGGCGCGCTCGTCCCAGTCGTCCGTCTCGATCTCGACGCAGGCCAGCTCGGCCCGCCAGGCGTCCTGCGCCTCGTTGCGCAGGTCGTCGAACGTCTTGCCACCGGTCTCGGCTTCCAGGTTGCGCGTCGCGCCCTCTTCGTCCACATGGGACAGTGCGGTCACCGCCGTGACGGGTCCGGGGTCGAACGTGACCCAGGCGCCGCGCAGACCGGCACCGCCCGCGGACTCCCGCCGGTCCGGCCTCGCGCCCGTCGGGCCCCAGGTGCCGAAGCCGCGGATCGGCCGGTCGAACCTGGTGGTGAAGTGGGTGAGGTAGGGGCGGCCGCCGCAGAACGCCTGCGTCTCCACGGTTCCGGTGATGGTGCGGTCGTCGAGGACCCTGATCGAGCTCGCGGACACCGGTTCCCTGTCGTTGGCCTGGCCGACGTTGACGAGCAGCGTGCCGCCGACACCGCTCGGGAACGTGTACCGCTCCACCCCGGCCCTGGTCGTCGCGGTGCACTCGACGGTGATGTCCCGGTCCAGCTTGACCTTGTAGTAGCCGGGTTTGCCGATCTCGCCGTCGTGGGTGTACCTGCTGGCGTACCGCTTGTGGTCGAAGGTGGCGGGCAGCGCGGTGACCGGGAGGATGGAGACGAGGCCGCCCTGTTCCCAGCAGCCGGCACCGGACAGGAAGAAGTGGCCGAAACCGCGGATCGCCTGGTCGTCGTAGCGGTAGCCGGCGTAGTGGGAGCCGATCGGACTGGAGTGCGCCTTGCCGAACGGCATGGACGCGCCGGGGAACGTGTTGCCCTCGTCCTTCGTGCCGATGAAGGTGTTGACCGACTCGATGGGATCCAGTGCGTCCACGGGTTCACCCTAGTTGGGGATCGGGGGTGGTGCCGGGGTGAGCGAGTGGTCCGGTCGGGTGGTCCGGCGCGGACCGCGGCCGCACGGGTGGGTGGCGCCACTCCCGGCTCGGCTCCACCTTCAGGACGGGGACCGGGCCGGGGTGCCTCCGCCGCCGCTCGGCACCCCGGCCCGGGGGTCTGCTGGTGGGTGGCCGGACCAGGTCCGGCCCGACGATCAGCGACGGGCGCCGAGGAAGATGTTGCCCTCCGTCGACAGGTAGTGGCTCGTGTAGTCGAAGCGGCGGGCGTCGCCGAAGATCAGCCAGTAGTACTTGAGCTGCTCCGACCACCAGTAGCCGGGGCAGAAGTCGCCCTGCGCGCCGGTCGTCACGTCGGTGAGGATCGTGTAGCCGTGGTTGGTGCGGGAGGTCCGCTTCATCTCCCGGTAGTGGCGGTACGCGCGTTCGCGGTAGACCTCCTCGCGCGTGGCCAGCCAGAGGAAGAAGGCGCCGTCGGCGTACTCGGGGCGGAGCTGGTTGCCCACCGAGGTCGGGCGCAACGACGTGTAGTCGATGCCCTCCGGCAGCACTCCGTAGCGGTCCTGCACGGCCGTCCACGAGTCGTGGTAGGCCCGTCCGCGCGCCACGTCACCGCTTTCGGCGAGCAGTCCGCCGAAGAACGCCGCCAGCTCGCTCTGGGTCCGGGAGTCGCGCACACCCGTGAAGGCGTCGACCTGGGCGAACCACAGCCGGCCGCCGACGACGTCCGCCTGGTGGCGCAGGATCGCCCGCCGCAGGACGTCCCACCACCGCTTGAGGTCGCGGTCGCCGAACAGGTGCCAGCCGTCCCACAGGTACTCGTAGTAGGAGTCGGCTGGCGGGCCGATGGTGGCGAAGCGGTTGCGCCAGGCGCCGGTCTCGGCGTGCACGTCCCACGGCAGCAAGTCGTAGGAGGTGCGGCGGTCGAACGTCACCTGCAGGGCCTTCTTGGCCGCGTCGTAGTACTTGCGGTCGCCGGTCCACTTCGAGAGCGAGCCGAACTCCGTGATGTAGGTGCCGGTCTCGGCCAGGTTCGTCTCTGGGGACGACACCGCGCCGGTGCGCAGGTTCACGTAGCGGTACGGAATCCCGGTCGGCGACTCGGTGAAGGCGACCAGCAGGCGGTCGCCCAGGTCCCTGGCCAGTGCGAGCAACGCGGCGTCGCCGCTCACGTGGTAGGCGGAGAGCAGGCCGCCGAGCATGCGGATGTTGGTCTCGAAGACCTGGAACGGGGCGTCGACGTCGAAGGACAGGTTCGCCTTGACCCAGCGGACGCCCTCGGCGAACTCGGCGTCGAGTTCCATGAGCCACAACGTGTCCAGGGCCTCGACCACGGTGAGGCCCATCGGGTGGCCGGGGACGAAGAACTCCTCGTGCCCACCGGACACCGGTTTGATCTGGTCGTGCCCCATCGCGCGGTCCACATAGGACCGCCAGGCCCAGCGGGTCTCGGCGCGCACGTCCTCGGCCACCTGGCGCCAGCCACCCGGTGGCGGCGCGGCGGCGGTGGCGCCGCGGGAGGGAGCCGCCACGTCCGGGGAGCCCGGCGGCGGAGCGGAGGGGGAAGGTCGAGCGGCAGCGACACCGGAGACGCCGGCGAGCCCGGCGGCACCGAGGAGGCTGAGAACGCTGCGGCGTGGCAGGTCACGCATGAGCTGTGCTCCCCTCGAGCTGACAACGCTGTCCGTGACCAGATCCTTGCGGAGAGCACACGGTGGAGGTCAAGGCCACCGCCGCCACTTGTCTCGTTCCGGACACCCAGGTCCGGTTCGAGGGGCGCTTGACCGGTTACGAAATGGTTGACAAGGCCGTAAAGCCGAGGTGAGATACGGCCACTATGACAACGTTGTCCCCCAGCGGACCGGTGGCCGGTCAGCGCAAGGTCCGTCGCGCGACGATGAACGACGTCGCGCGGCTGGCGGGTGTGAGCATCAAGACCGTCTCACGCGTGGTCAACGACGAACCGGGCGTCCACCCGTCCACCGCCGAGCGCGTGCTCGCGGCCATCGACCAGCTCGGGTTCCGGCGGAACCTGAGCGCCCGCAACCTGCGCCGGGGCTCGTCCACCGGCACGATCGGGCTCGTGCTGGAGGACGTCGGCAACCCGTTCTACTCCGGGGTGACGCGCGCTGTCGAGGAAATCGCCCGTTTGCGCGGCAGGCAGGTGATCTCCGGGTCGTCGGACGAGGATCCCGGGCGTGAGCGGGAGCTCGCGCTGGAGTTCTGCAGCCGCAGGGTCGACGGCCTGCTGATCGTGCCCGCCGGGCTGCAGCACAGCTACCTGGTGCCGGAGATGCGCGCGGGCACGCCCGTGGTGTTCCTGGACCGGCCCGCGGGCGACGTCGTGGCCGACACCGTGCTGGTGGACAACATCGGCGGCACCGTCGAGGCCGTCACCCACCTCGCCTCGCACGGGCACCGCCGCATCGCGTTCCTCGGGGACGCGCCGGACATCTTCACCGCCAACGAGCGCCTGCGCGGCTACCGCGAGGGGTGCGTGCGGGCGGGCATCGGCTACCACGAGGAGCTCGTGGCGATGGGGCCGCACGACGAGAGCAGCGTGGCGACCACGTTGCAGCGGCTGCAAAGCATCCGTGAGCCCGCGACGGCGGTCGTGGCGGGCAACAACCGCATCACCGTGCACATCCTGCGCGCGCTCGCCGGCACCGCCGAACGGCCCGCGCTGGTGGGCTTCGACGACTTCGAGCTCGCCGACCTGCTGTCGCCGCCGGTGACCGTGATCGCGCACGACGCGAGCGCGCTCGGCAAGGCGGCCACGGATTTGTTGTTCGCCCGATTGGACGGCGACAACTCGCCACCGCGCCGCGTCGTGCTGCCGGTGCGTTTGGTGCCACGAGGATCCGGGGAGGTCCACGCGTGAGTTCTGGTGTGCTCCACCAGCCTGTCAACCTGCCGGCCAACCAGCCGAAGCAGTTCTACCGCGGCGGCGAGGCGATCGCCGCGTTGCGAGGTGGCACGAGCGGCGACTTCGGCCCTGAGGACTGGGTGGCGTCGACGACGACGCTCTACGGTCGCAGCGACGCCGGGTTGACCACGTTGCCGAACGGCGTCCTGCTGCGGGAGGCCGTCGAGGCGGACCCCGCGGGGTGGCTCGGCCCCGAGCACGTGGCGAAGTTCGGCGCCGACACGGCGTTGCTCGTCAAGCTGCTCGACGCGGGCCAGCGCCTGCCGGTGCACTGCCACCCGTCGAACGCCTTCGCGTCCTCGCACCTGAACTGCCGCCACGGCAAGACGGAGGCGTGGATCGTGGTCGGCACGACCGGCCAGAACCCGACCGTCTACATCGGATTCCGCGACGACGTGCCAGCGCGGACCGTCGCGGACTGGGTCGCCAACCAGGACACCGAGGCGATGTTGCAGGCGCTGAACCCCGTCTGCGTCCGGCCGGGCGACACGGTCTTCGTCCCCGCCGGAGTGCCGCACGCGATCGGCGAAGGCGTGTTCATCGTCGAGTTGCAGCAGCCCACGGACTTCTCGGTGACGTTGGAGTGGCAGGGTTTCCTCGCCAACGCCGACATCGGCCACCTCGGCCTCGGCTACGACGTCGCGCTGGACTGCGTGGACCGGCACGGCTGGGGCGGCCGGCTCGACCGGCTCGTGCGGCAGACGTCCGAGAAGTGGGCGCCGTCGGTCGACCTGCTCGGCGACGACGCCAACCCGTTCTTCCAGGCCGACCGCCTGCACGTCGAGGGCTCCTTCGCGCTGGAGCCGTCGTTCTCCGTGCTCGTGGTGCTGGAGGGGTCCGGCCAGCTCGGCGCGCTGGAGGTCCGCAAGGGCAGCACCGTCGTCGTGCCGCACGCGGCGGGCGAGCTGGGGCTGACCGGTGACCTGGTGGCGATCCGCTGCCGTCCGCCCGTCCTGTCCGCCGTGGAGGACGTCTCGCCGTGAGCGAGCCGCTGCTCGAGGCGCGGGGGCTGGTCGAGCACTACGGCACCGTGGAAGCTCTCCGCGGTGCCTCGTTCACCGCGTACCCCGGCGAGGTCGTGTCGCTGGGGTGTTCGCGACTGACCTGAACACCGGTGGGGGCGCGGCGACCGGCCTGCGCAACGCGGGCAGGACGGACGCGGTGAACCTGGTTGGCTTCGACGCCTCGCCGAAGCAGGTGCAGGGCGTGGAGCAGGCCCTGGCCGCGATCGAGGGCAGGGAGACCGAGCGCGACATCGAGACTGACCTGATCACGATCACCAAGGACGACGCGCAGGCCGGCTCGAAGTACTCCTACAAGCAGTCCTGCGCACCCGCGCACCAGGGCCGTCCCTCACCCGAGGGGCGGCCCTGGTGCGTTGCATGACGAACGTCATCGGGTTTTGAGCGGTCGGCGTAAGACCAGAGTTGTAGGCGGTTGCCACCCAACGGCCGATGTTCCGGCACCCCGTGTCGCGATGAGGTGGGGTCGCCGGCCGGGTTAGGCCGGCGGAAGGGGGATCACCGACATGCACCGCAGGAAAGCGGCGGCCGCACTGGCCGTCGTCGCCTCGACGAGCCTGCTGGTCGTTCCGCAGGCTCACGCCCAGTCGTCGTTCACCACGCAGGACATCGCGTGGCAGCAGTGCGTCCCGTCGCCGCCGCCCGGAGCACCGCCGGGCGTGGAACGGCTGGAGTGCGGCAGCTTCACCGCGCCGATGGACTGGAACAACCAGGGCAACGGCAAGACGATCACCATCGCGGTCAGCCGGCTGCGGCCCGCGACCGGCACGGCCAAGAGCACCGTCTTCACCAACCCCGGCGGGCCGGGCGGTCCCGGCCGCACGATGCCGCTGCTCTACCTCGAACGGCCGAAGCTCAGCGAGAACGCCGAGATCATCGGCATCGACGTGCGCGGTACCGGCGCGAGCAGCAACGTCACGTGCGGCGGCTTCACCGCCGACGGGCAGGCCGACCCGCGCGACCGCAGCAAGGCCAACCTCGACCTGCTCTACGGCGCGATGGAGCTGCAGGCCAAGTTCTGCCAGGCCAAGTCGGGCGAGTTCGGCCGGTACGTCACCACCGAGCAGACCGTGAAGGACCTCGACCTGCTGCGCCAGCTGCTCGGCAAGCAGAAGGTGAGCTGGCTCGGCTACTCCGGCGGTAGCTGGATGGGCGCCTACTACGCCACCTACTTCCCGAAGACGCTCGACAAGATCGTGCTGGACTCCAACGCCGAGTTCACCGCGCCGTGGCAGACCCACTTCGACGACTGGGGCATGGCCTTCGAACGCCGGTTCCGCGTCGACTTCCTGCCGTGGGTGGCGAAGTACGACAGCGTCTACCACCTCGGCAAGACCGGTGAAGAGGTTCGCCAGTCCTACGAACGCACTCGGGCGAAGCTGAACGAACAACCCGTGACGCGGCCGGAGGGCGTGTACAACGGTCCGGCGCTCGACCTCCTCCTGCGGACGGCCCTGTACAGCAAGGACTCCTTCGCGGGCGCGGCGCAGACGTTCGCGGAGCTCGCCGGCGCGGTACCCGCGCAGATGTCCGCGCTGGCGAGCTACCCGGACGCCCAGACCGGCACCGGCTACTCGATCCTCTGCAACGACACCCCGTTCAGGGGCGGCCGGAGGTACCTGGAGCGCGACGGCACCCGCGACGGCGCCAAGTGGCCGCTCGTCGGCTACACGCAGATCACCGGCATCTGCGCGTTCTGGGACCGGCCGAACGTGAACCTGAAGCAGCCCACCGGGATCGGCATCGCGCCGACGCTGATGGTGCAGTCGGTGCGCGACCCGGCGACCTCGCTCGAAGCAGCGAGGCAGGCGCACCGGAACTTCAAGAACTCGGTGCTGCTCACCGTCGAGGACGAGGGCGACCACGGCATCTACGGGTTCGGCAACGCCTGCGTCAACGACGTCGTCGAGCGCTACCTCGTCGACGGCATCACGCCCACCAAGGACCTGACGTGCCCGGGAGTTCCGCTCCCCGCGCCCGGTGAGACCGCGGGCAACCCGCTCACGAAGGCTAACCGGATCGCCACCCAGCTCGGCTGGTAGGAGGGAGAAAGCATGCACCGCAAGAAGATCGCGGCGGCGCTGGCCGTCGCGACGGCGACCTCACTGCTCGTCGCACCGCAGGCGCAGGCCGGCACGTTCGCCCGGCAGGAGATCCGGTGGCAGAGGTGCTTCGACCCGGTCCCGCCCGGCTTCCCGCCCGGCGCCGAGCGCCTGGAGTGCGGCACTTTCACCGCACCCATGGACTGGAACGACCCGGGCAACGGCAAGACCATCACCATTGCCGTCAGCCGCACGGTTCCCCGCGGCGGTGAGGCGAAGACCGCCGTCTTCACCAACCCCGGCGGTCCCGGCGGCGCGGGCCGCACGATGCCGCTGCTCTACCTCGAACGGCCGAAGCTCAGCGAGAACGCCGAGATCTACGGCATCGACGTGCGGGGAACGGGGGCGAGCAACAACGTCACCTGCGGCGGGTTCGACACGCTCGGCGCGACGGACCCGCGCGACCGCAGCAGGGCGAACCTGGACCTGATCCACCGCGGCATGGAGCTGCAGGCCCAGTTCTGCCAGACCAAGTCCGGCGAGTTCGGCCGGTACGTCACGACCGAGCAGACCGTGAAGGACCTCGACCTGCTGCGGCAGGTGCTGGGGCACAAGAAGGTCGACTGGCTCGGCTACTCCGGTGGTAGCTGGATGGGCGCCTACTACGCCACCTACTTCCCGAAGACGCTCGACAAGATCGTGCTCGACTCCAACGTCGACTTCACCGCGCCGTGGCAGACGGTGTTCGGCGACTTCGGCATGGGGTTCGAGCGGCGCTTCCGCGTCGACTTCCTGCCGTGGGTGGCGAAGCACGACAGCGTCTACCACCTCGGCAAGACGGCGGAGGAGGTGCGGCAGACCTACGAGCGGACGCGGGCCAGGCTCGGCGAGCAGCCCGTCACGCTGCCGGAAGGCACGTACTACCCGCCCGTCCTGGACCTCACGCTGGCCCAGGGCCTCTACAGCAAGTACTCGTTCGACGCCGCCGCGCGGAAGCTGGCCGAGCTGGCAGGTGCGGTGCCCGCGCAGCTCGGCGCACAGGCGAGCTACCCCGACGCGACGACCGCCACGCAGCTCTCCATCCTCTGCAACGACACGCCGTTCCGCGGTGGCCGCCGGTACCTGGAACGCGACGCGGCGCAGGACGGCGCCAAGTGGCCGCTGGTGGGCTACTACCAGGTGATGGGCCCCTGCGCCCACTGGGACCGCCCAAACGTCAACCTCAAGCGCCCCAACGGAATCGGCGTGGCTCCGACGCTGATGGTGCAGTCCGAGCGGGACGCGCCGACACCGATCGAGGGCGCCCGCAAGGCGCACGCCGGGTTCGCGGGCTCGCGGATGCTGACGGTGCAGGACGAGGGTGACCACGGCATCTACGGCTTCGACAACGCCTGCGTCAACGACGTCGTCGAGCGCTACCTCGTCGACCGCGTGACGCCGCCGGGCGACCTGTCCTGCCCCGGCGTTCCGCTGCCGGAACCGGGTCAGCGGCAGGCCGGTCCGCTGGAGCGGGCCAGGGAGCTGGCGGCTCGGCTCGGCTGGTGAGCCGGTAGCACGAGCGGGGGTACCGGCCGGAACGACGGCCGGTACCCCTTCCGCTCAGCAGGTGCCGGGGTGGGCGCGCCTGCGCCGGGCCGCGTAGACGCCCGCCTCGGTGCGGCGGTCGAACCCGAGCTTGTGCAGGAGCGAGGACACGTAGTTCTTCACGGTCTTCTCGGCGAGGAAGAGCCGGTTGGCGATCTGCCGGTTGGTCATGCCCTCGGCGATGAGGTCGAGGATCCGGCGTTCCCGCGGGCTCAGCGCGGCGTAGCGCGGATCTTCCTCGGCCCCGCCCCTGAGCCGTCGCAGAACGGACGCCGTGACGCCGGCGTGCAGCAGCGACCCGCCGTCGGCGAGCGTGCGGACCGCGGCGAGGAGGTCGTTGCCGGAGACCTCCTTGAGCATGTACCCGGACGCGCCCGCCATGATCGCGCCGAACAGCGCCTCGTCGTCCGAGTAGGACGTGAGCATCAGGCACGCCGGCGGCGGCTGCACCAGGCTCCTGATCTCCCGGCACACCGTGACGCCATCGCCGTCGGGCAACCGGACGTCGATGATCGCCACGTCGGGCCTGAGCCGCGGCGCCTGCGCGACCGCCGCCGTCGCGCTGTCCGCCTGCCCCACGACCGTGATGTCGTTCGCCTGCGCCAGCAACTGCACCAGCCCGCGCCGCACGATCTCGTGGTCGTCCACCAAGAGCACCGCTATCGCCATGTCACCTCCTGCAGCTCCAGCGGGACGAACCAGGTGACGCGCACCCCCGCGCCGGGTACCGAGTCCACCGCGCAGTCCCCGTGGTGGCGCCGCGCCCGAGCCGCCATGTTGGCGAGCCCGCCCGCGCGGTGGGGGCCGCCGCCGGGATCGTCAGCCAACGGCAAGCCCCGGCCGTCGTCGGTGACGGTGAGCTCCAGGCGGGTCATCGTGCGGTTGACGCTGACGACGACCGCGACGTGCCTCGCCCTGGCGTGCCGCACGACGTTCGCGAGCGCCTCCCTCAGCGTGGCCAGCAGGTCCGGCCGCAGCGGGTCCGGCACGACGCTGTCCAGCGGCCCCTCCAGCGACACGTCCGGCTCGAACCCGAGCATCCGCGCGGACTCGTGCACGGCGTTGAGCAGCTGGCCGCGCAGGCTCGTGCTCCCGGCCGGCGGTTCCTGCAGCGAGAAGATGCTGCGGCGGATCTCGCGGATCGTGCGGTCGACCTCCTCCACGAACTCGCTGATCCGCCCGGTGAGCCGGTGCCCGGCACCGGAGCCGGTCAGCCCCTGCAAGCCCAGGCCGAGCCCGAACAACCGCTGGATCACCAGGTCGTGCAGGTCCCGCGCGATCCGGTCCCGCTCCTCCAGCACCGCGAGCCGCTCGGTGTCGGCCCGCGCCCGCGTGAACTCGAGGACGAGCGCGGCCTGCGCGGCGAAGGCCTCGACCGGCTCGGGATCGTCGAAGCCGGGCTCCCCCCTCGGCTTGGCCACGACCAGCACGCCGATCGTCCGGTCACCCACTCTGAGCGGAACGACGACGCACGGCCCCGGAACCGCCGGCACCGTGCCCTCCGCCAGGCACTCGGACCGCCCCGACTCGTAGACCCGGTAGCTGGCCGTGCCCTCCCTGTGCACGCGCATGCCCTCGGCGTCGAAGGCCCCGCCGTCGGTCACCTCGACGACGAGGTCGCCGTTGTGGTCCGGCAGCACGAGCGCGGCGGACTCGGCCCTGGCCGTCCTGCGCGCCGTCGTCGCGACGAGGTAGAGCGCGTCCCGGCCGGCAGTGCCCATCAGCAGGTCCTTGGTGACCTCGGCGGCGGCGCGCAACCACACCTCACGCCGGCGCGCCCGCTCGTACCGGCACAGGTGCTCGATGGCCGAGCCCGCCGCCGTGGCCAGCGCGGTGACGACGGCGCGGTCCTGGTCGCTGAACTCGGCCTTGCCGGACAGGAAGAGGGTGCCGAAGGCCTCGCCGCCGACCTCGACGGGCGCACCGAGGAAGTCCGCCGCGCCGATCGAGCGCGGATCGCCCTCGGTGACGTGGACCTGTCCGTCCTGCCGAGCGGTGAACTCGGTCAGCTCGCGGTGCCCGTTGATCACGGCGAGCGCGCCGTGGGGAGCTCCGACCAGCTCGCACGCGGACTCGACGACGTGACGGAGGAGATCGGGGAGGGTGTCGTCTTCGGCGAAGGACAGCACCACGTCCAGCACCCGTTGTTGCGTGCTCGCACTGCCGCCCACGGCTTCACCCCTTTGCGGGAGAGAAGTGACACCGCATCAACGACTGAGCGTAACTCCGATGGGTGGTGACCGGGGAGCCCGTCACTGCGAGCGGTGAGAACAGGGGCTACTCAGCCTAGAGGCGGATCTCGTCCGCTGGCTGACGGCACGCTCGGGATATGTCACCGCCGAGGGTCCGTAGGAAACGCGGGGCCCCTGCGTTCCCCTTAGCGGAACGCAGGGGCCCCGCGTTCCCAGCGTTTGGCAGTGCAGTGGCACCTCGGTGGCAGGCTTGCGCGCGGTGCCCGTCCCCGAGTGCGATGTCCGGCGGCCTCAGTGCAGCCCGACCGTGAACCCCTCGTCGATCACCCCGCGGTAGATCTGCGGCGCGAACGTCCGCAGCCCGTGGTCGATCGGCCCGATCATCGGTGCCGAGTCGCCGAGCGGCAGCCGGTAGCCGTTCTGCACGCGGTGGAACTCCCACAGCGGTTCCATCGTGGGGTGCGCGGGCCGGAACGACCGCGGGTCGCGCGGGTGCAGGTCGACGCGGACCAGCGTGCGCGGGACCAGGGCGTCGGCGAGCTGCACGGCGCGTTCCCTGGTGCGGGAGATGGAGATCGCGCCCAGCTCGTGCCAGCCGACGGCCCACGGCATGCCCTGCGGGTCGTCCAGGCGGATGCCCTGCTGTTCGATGACGAGCTTGCGCGGGCGCGAGACCGTCTTCCACTTCACCACGGCCATCACGCCGATGCCGGTGAAGGCGAGGCCGATGACGGCCGCGATGCTGCCGCCGACGGGCTCGCCGTCGATGAACGCCGTCACGGCGCCGACCAGGGCGAGTACGCCCAGCGCGCCGGCGACCGAGCCGCCGATCAGGACTTTGCGGGCGTCGCTCTTGCCGAGGTCGACGATGACAGGTGGAGGTGCACCCCAAGCGGTCATTGCCGCAGGTTACCGCTGATCAGCAGCTCCGCGGCCGCGAACGGGTCCAGCTCACCGCCGACGACGAGCTCGGCGAGGTGGCCCGCCGGGCCCAGGCGGGTGCGCACGCGTTCGACGGCGATGGCCTCGATCTCGGCGCTCGCGCGGCGCAGCCGGCGTTCGGCGAGCTCCCCGTGCGCCGCCATCCACGACCGGTGCTCGGCGATCGCCGTCACCACGCGGTCCAGGCCCTCCGCGCTGGCCGCCACGGTCTTGACGACGGGCGGGCGCCACGACGGGCCGGAGCGGTCGCGGCGGCCCAGGGAGACCATGTACTTGAGGTCGCGCGCGGTCTGGTCGGCGCCCTCGCGGTCGGCCTTGTTGACCACGAACACGTCCGCGATCTCCAGGATGCCCGCCTTGGCCGCCTGGATGCCGTCGCCCATGCCCGGTGCCAGCAGCACGAGCGTCGTGTCGGCGAGGGCCACGACCTCCACCTCTGACTGGCCGACGCCGACCGTCTCCACGAGGACCACGTCGAAACCGGCGGCGTCGAGCACGCGCAACGCCTGCGGGGTGGCCCAGGACAGCCCGCCCAGGTGTCCGCGGGTGGCCATCGAGCGGATGAAGACGCCGGGGTCGGTCGCGTGGTCGCCCATCCGCACGCGGTCACCGAGGAGCGCGCCGCCGGAGAACGGGCTGGACGGGTCGACGGCGATCACCGCGACCCGCTTGCCCTGCTCGCGGTAGGCCCGCACCAGGGCGTTGGTGGAGGTCGACTTGCCGACGCCGGGGGCGCCGGTCACCCCGACGACCTGGGCGTTGCCCGTGTGGGGAGCCAGGGCCGCCGCCACCAGCGGTAGCTGCGCACTCCCCTGCTCCACCAGGGAGATCAGCCTGGCGACCGCGCGCGGTTCGCCGTCACGCGCGCGGCCGACCAGTCCTGCTACGTCACCAGCGTTCGCCACGCCAGAAGACACTAGGCCTTCGAAGGCACGCGGATGATCAGAGCGTCGCCCTGACCACCGCCACCGCACAGCGCCGCGGCGCCCACGCCACCGCCGCGCCGCTGCAGCTCCAGAGCGAGGTGCAGGGCGATGCGGGCGCCGGACATGCCGATCGGGTGGCCGAGTGCGATGGCTCCACCGTTGACGTTGACCTTGTCCTCGGGAATCCCGAGCTCACGGGTCGACACGATGCCGACCGCCGCGAACGCCTCGTTGATCTCGACCAGGTCGAGGTCGGCGGGCTCGATGCCCTCCTTGGCGCAGGCGGCCTTGATGGCGTTGGAAGGCTGCTCGTGCAGCGAGGCGTCGGGGCCGGCGACGACGCCGTGCGCGCCGATCTCCGCGATCCACTCCAGGCCCAGCTCCTCGGCCTTGGCCTTGCTCATCACGACCACGGCGGCCGCGCCGTCGGAGATCTGCGACGCCGAGCCCGCGGTGATGGTGCCGTCCGCGGCGAAGGCCGGGCGCAGCTTCGCGAGGCTCTCGGCCGTCGTGTCGCCGCGGACGCCCTCGTCCGTGCTGAACAGGACCGGGTCGCCCTTGCGCTGCGGGATCTCCACCGGCGCGATCTCGGCGTCGAACACGCCGTTGCCGGCGGCCTTCGCCGCGAGCTGGTGCGACCGGGCGGAGAACGCGTCCTGCTCCTCGCGCGTGATGCCGTAGCGCTCGTTGTGCTTCTCGGTCGAGACGCCCATCGCCACCTGGTCGAACGCGCAGAACAGGCCGTCGTGCGCCATGTGGTCCTGCATCGTCACGTCGCCGTACTTGAACCCGCCGCGCGACTTGGGCAGCAGGTGCGGCGCCTGGGTCATCGACTCCTGTCCGCCCGCCACCACGACGTCGAACTCACCGGCGCGGATCAGCTGGTCGGCCAGCGCGATGGCGTCGATGCCGGACAGGCACACCTTGTTGATGGTCAGCGCCGGCACGCTCATCGGGATGCCCGCGGCGACCGCGGCCTGGCGCGCCGGGATCTGGCCCGCGCCCGCGGTGAGGACCTGCCCCATGATCACGTACTGCACCTGCTCGGGAGCCACGCCCGCGCGTTCCAGTGCCGCCTTGATCGCGACGCCACCGAGCTGGGCGCCGGAGAAGTCCTTGAGCGATCCGAGCAGTCGGCCCATCGGGGTGCGAGCCCCGGCGACGATGACGGAACCGGACACAGCTGCCTCCATTGGAAGAGCGAACGGTCGTTAACTAGGCACCATACCTGGGGTTACCGGGCGGTAATCGTGTGAGACCCCGCACAGGGACACCTGCACCGATCAGGTAGTTACCCTGCCCGCTATGAACGCAGAACTCGCTCGATTCGTGACCGCGGTCGACCACGTGGGCATCGCCGTGCCCGACCTCGACACGGCCATCGCGTTCTACCGCGACAACTTCGGTCTCGAGGTGGCGCACGAAGAGGTGAACGAGGAGCAGGGCGTGCGCGAGGCCATGCTGCACGCGCCCGGCGACCACGGCGGCACCGCGATCCAGCTGCTGGCACCGCTGACCGAGGACTCCACGATCGCCAAGTTCATCGGCCGCTCCGGCCCCGGCCTGCAGCAGCTCGCCTACCGGGTGTCCGATGTGGACGTCGCGGCGGACGCGCTGCGGGCCAAGGGCCTGCGCCTGCTCTACGACCGGGCGCGGCGCGGCACGTCGGACAGCCGAGTGAACTTCGTGCACCCCAAGGACGCCGGCGGCGTGCTCATCGAGCTGGTCGAGCCGGCCGCGCACTAGGCCCGAGTGGCGGACAGCCCCTCCGCGAATCGGGGTGGCATCCCTCACAGGCGCGATTCTGGATCGTTTACCCATGAGTAACCTCCGGCCACCTGCGACTATCCCTCACCGGGAAGGAATGCCGCCGTGCAGAAGATCCTTGATGCGATCCTGGCCGACGAGCTCGACGCGATCGGTTCCTTGGAAGTTCCGGAGAGCTATCGGGGCGTGACGGTGCACGCGGACGAGGCCGACATGTTCGCGGGCCTCGAGACGCGCGACAAGGACCCGCGCAAGTCGCTGCACGTCGACGAGGTCGCCACGCCGGAGCTGGGGCCGGGCGAGGCGCTGGTCGCCGTGATGGCCTCCGCGATCAACTACAACACCGTGTGGACCTCGATCTTCGAGCCCGTGTCCACGTTCGGCTTCCTCCGCAAGCTGGGCGGCCGCCACGACCTGCCGTACCACGTCGTGGGATCCGACCTCGCGGGTGTCGTCGTGCGCGTCGGTCCCGGCGTCACGGCGTGGAAGCCGGGTGACCGCGTCGTCGCGCACTGCCTGGACGTGCCGCTGGAGGCGCCGGACGGCCACAACGACACCATGCTCGACCCGCAGCAGCGGATCTGGGGCTTCGAGACGAACTTCGGCGGGCTCGCGGACCTGGCGCTGGTGAAGTCGAACCAGCTGATGCCGATGCCCAAGCACCTCACGTGGGAAGAGGCCGCCTCGCCCGGCCTGGTGAACTCCACCGCGTACCGCCAGCTCGTGTCGACCAACGGCGCGAACATGAAGCAGGGCGACACGGTCCTGATCTGGGGCGCGTCCGGCGGCCTCGGCTCCTACGCCACGCAGTTCGCGCTCAACGGCGGCGCGACGCCGATCTGCGTCGTCTCCTCGCCGGAGAAGGCGGAGATCGTCCGGTCGATGGGCGCCGAGCTGATCATCGACCGCTCCGCCGAGGGCTACAAGTTCTGGAAGAACGAGCACGAGCAGGACCCGCGCGAGTGGAAGCGGTTCGGCGCGAAGATCCGCGAGCTGACCGGCGGTGAGGACCCGGACATCGTGTTCGAGCACCCCGGCCGGGAGACCTTCGGCGCGTCGGTGTTCGTGGCGCGCAAGGGCGGCAAGATCGTCACCTGCGCGTCGACCTCCGGGTACATGCACCAGTACGACAACCGCTACCTGTGGATGAACCTCAAGCACATCCTGTCCTCGCACTTCGCGAACTACCGCGAGGCGTGGGAGGCGAACCGCTTGATCGCCAAGGGAAAGATCCACCCGACGGTGTCCAAGGTGTACTCAATGGACGAAACGGGCCAGGCCGCGCACGACGTGCACCGCAACGTGCACCAGGGCAAGGTCGGCGTGCTGTGCCTTGCCCCGGAAGAGGGTCTTGGTGTGCTGGATCACGAACTGCGCGCCAAGCACCTCACAGCTATCAATCGATTCCGGGGTGTGTGACCTTCCGGGGTGACCCGAACGGGTAGCGTGAGGGGCATGGGCCCCCTCGCCGACGACCGTGACCTCGTCCCTCTGGGATCCGGCTTCGACATCGTCAAGCGCGGTTACGACCGCGCCCAGGTCGAGGACCATCTCGAACGCCTCGACTCGGACCTGCGGCTGCTGGCCGCGGACCGCGATGCCGCCGTCTCCCAGACGTCCGACCTGGCTCGCCAGCTGGAAGCCGCGCGCTCGGAGATGAGCGAGCTGCGCAACCAGGTGGAGCGCCTGTCGCTGCCGCCGACGACGCTGGAGGGGCTCTCCGAGCGCCTCCAGCGCATGCTGCGGCTGGCGCAGGACGAGGCCAACGAGATCAAAGCCCGTGCCGAGGCGGAGGGCGGGCACATCCGCGCCAAGGCGGAAGCCGACGCGGGTGTGCTGCGCCAGCGCTACGAGAAGCTCATCGCCGAGCTCGACGAGCGCCGCGCCGCCATGGAGGCCGAGCACAAGGGCGTCCTGGAGACGGCCCGAAACGAGGCCGAGAAGATCGTGTCCGAGGCGGAGGCGGCCGCCCGCAAGATCGCCGAGGAGTCCGAGCAGCGCCGGGTGACCGTCGAGGAGGACTTCGAGATCGCGATGGCCGCCCGCCGCGCGGAGGCGATGGCGACCCTCGCGACCCAGGAGGCCACCTCCAAGGGCGAGGCGGACCGCCGCGTGCGCGAGGCGGCCGAGGAGGCCGCGCGCGTCCGCGCCGCGATCGCCCAGGAGCAGACGACGTCGAAGGCCGAGGCCGAACGCCGCGTGCGCGAGGCCACCGAAGAGGCCAACCGCCGCCGCCACGACTCGATCACCGAGGCCACCGCCCGCATCCAGGAGGCGACGGAGGAGTCGAACCGCCGCGTGCGCGAGGCCACCGAGGAGGCCAACCGCCGCACGGCCGCCGCCACGCAGCGCGTCGAGCAGCTCCGCACCCTGCGCAACCGCCTCTCGCACCAGCTGCACAACGTGCGGACCGCGTTGCAGGAGGTCGTGCCGCTGCTCGACCCGATCGAGGAGGAGAAGCCCCCGGCTCCCGCCTCGGCTCCCGCGCCCGCTTCAGCCGAGGGCGGCGCACCGGCGCCGGCTCAGCCCGCGCAGCCCGGGCAGGCCGCTCGGGCCCAGGCGGCTCCGGCGCCCAAGCCCTCGCAGACCCAGCCCGCCGCGGCGGCCAAGAGCCCGGCCGCCCCGCAGAGCACTCCGGCCCAGCCCGCCCAGGCCCAGCCCGCGCAGCCTCAGCCCGCCCAGGCCCAGCCCACTCCGGCCCAACCCGTCGGGGCGCAGGCCAAGACCGCGGCACCGAACAAGCCCGCCGCGGCCCAGACCGCTCCCGCTCAGCCCGCCGCACCGGCCAAGCCCGCCGCGGCCTCCCCGGTCGACGGCCCCACGGCCAAGATCACGCGGCCGCAGCCGGCCAAGAAGTGACCTCGTAGCTCACCGGCATCGGCACCGCGCGGCAGAAGTCCCGGTCCGCGCGGTGCTCGTCCGGGTGCTCGGCTGCCCGGGGCCGCGGACCCGGCACCACTCGTCTTGGGGGAACAGGATGTTCGCGAGGCCGCTGGGCCCGGACGGCGCCGAGCTCAGGCCGCTGGAACCGTGGCACGCCGAGGAGTTCTTCGCGCACGTGGAGCGCGGCCGCGACTTCATCGGGCAGCACATCGGGTTCGCCGACGCCGCCGGAGACCTCGACAGCGCACGCGGGCTCCTGCGGAGCTACGCGGACAAGGCCGCCGCCGACACCGGGCGCATCTTCGGCATCTGGCTCGACGACCTGCTGGTCGGCGGTGTGCTGGTGCGGGTGGCGGAGATCCCGCAGGGACGCGCCGAGATCGGTTGCTGGCTCGAACCGGCGGCCGTGGGCAAGGGGCTGGTCACGCGGGCGGCGAAGGTCCTCGTCGACCACCTGGTTCGCGAGCGCGGCGTGCATCGGGTTGAGTGGCGGGTGTCGTCGCGGAACGCGCCCAGCATCGCGGTCGCGCGACGGCTCGGCATGAGCAAGGACGGCGTGCTGCGCTCGTACTCACAGCACCGCGGGGTCCGGCAGGACGTCGAGGTGTGGTCGGTGCTGGCGCCGGAATGGGAGAGCTGATGGACGACCTGGTGCTGCTGCACGCCTTCCCGCTCGACGCGCGGATGTGGGACGTGCCGGGCGCGCTGACGCCGTCCCTGCGCGGCAGCGGCGAGCCCGACCTCGGTGCGGTCGCGTCCCAGGTCCTCGCCCTGCTGGACGAGCGCGGGCTCGACCGGGTGCTGCTGGGCGGCTGCTCGATGGGCGGCTACGTCGCGATGGCGTTGGTCAGGCGTGCGCCGGAACGCGTGAAAGGCCTGATCTTCGTCGACACCAAGCACACCGCGGACGCGCCGGAGGCGGTCGAGACCCGGCTCGCGATGGCGGACCGGGTGGAACGCGAAGGCGTCGGCGAGTGGCTGGTCGAGGCGACGCTGCCCAACCTGCTCGGACCGGGCGCCTCGGACACGGCTCGGGCGTCGGTGCGCACGATGGTCCTGGAACAGCGCGCCGAGGACGTGGCGTGGTGGCAGCGCGCGATGGCGAAGCGCCCCGACTCCACCGACGTGCTGGAGACGGTGGACGTGCCGTCGCTGGTGCTCGTCGGCGAGCACGACAAGATCACGCCCCCGGACGTGGCGGCCAAGCTCGCGGTGACGCTGCGGCACGCCACCAGCGAGCGCATCGAGGACGCCGGGCACCTGCCGCCCGTCGAGCGGCCTGACGAGTTCCGCGCCCGGCTGGAGCGGTGGCGCACGCAGGTCGGGCTCTAGCCCTCCGGGTCACCAGCGGCGCGCTGTCGGGCCCCGGCGGCGGCGCGAGTCCCAGCAGCCCTGGTGCCAGTGCCGGCGCTCCTCCACCGAGCCGCTCTCCTCGGCGGGCCACGCCACGACGTGCGGTGTGCCGGGGCGGATCTCGTGGTCGCAGCCGGGGCAGCGGTAGGTCTTCTGCGCCTGCGCGCCCGAGATCGCGCGCACCAGCCAGTCACCGTCCGGGCCGGACTCCGCGCGCGCCCAGCCGACGCCCCCGCCGAGGGGGCGCGTGTTCTCCGGCTTGGGGTGGTTACGACGAGGCACGGCAAAACGGTAACCGCTCGTAGAATCGAACCGTGCCGACCTACGAGTTCCGTTGCCGAACCTGCGACGACACCTTCGAGCTGCAGCGTCCGATGAGTGAGTCGTCCGCACCCGCGAGCTGTCCCGGCGGGCACGCCGACACGGTGAAGCTGCTGTCCATGGCCGGTATCGGCGGTACGCAGCAGGCACCGGCCGGCGGCGGCGGGTGCTGCGGTGGTGGCTGCTGCGGTTAGGCCGTCTCCCGGTCGATCATCACTTCGGCGATCTTGCGCCCCTGGTCGCAGACGGTGCCGAACTTGCCGGTCGAGTCGATGACGATGATGCCGAGCCCGCCGCCCTCGTAGGGCAGCACGAGCACGCACGACGGCTCGACCTCCGGCTCGTCGGAGCGGTCCAGGTAGGTGACCTTGCGGCCCTTCACGTCCCAGTCACCGGTGGTGCGCTCGATCGTGATCGCCTTGTTCAGGCGGTACCGCAGGGAGACGCCGACCTCGACCCCGTCGACCTTCGTCGTCCACCGGCACGACTCGTCGAACGACGAGTCGTAGGTGTATTGCGTCGGCGGCGTGTCGGCCTTGGCGCCGGGGTAGGGCAGGTCCGTCCACTTCAGCTTCGCGCACACCGGCGTGATCTCGCCGTCGATCGGCGCGGTCTCGGGGTCCTCCGGCTCCTCGGAGGCGCTCGGGTCGGCCGAGCCGTCCTGGCCGGAGTCGAACGGCGACGCGGCGTCGAGCGGCGCCTGGGCGGCCGGACTGCCCTCGACGGTCGTCCGGGCGCAGCCGGAAGCGAGCACGAGGACAGCCAACAGGAGCACCAGTCGACGCATGGCACCACCATGCCAGACGGGACATGGTGCTCCTGTTAGCGGATCACGAGTAGTCGCGGAAGCCCTTGCCGGTCTTGCGGCCGAGACGACCGGCCGTGACCAGGTGCTCCAGCAGCGGCGCCGGCGCGAAGCCCGGCTCGCGGAACTCGTTGTAGAGCGTGCGCTGGATCGCGAGCGACACGTCCAGGCCCACGACGTCCAGCAGCGCGAACGGTCCCATCGGCAGGCCGCAGCCGACCTTCATCGCGTTGTCGATGTCGTCGGCCTCGGCGTAGTGGGCCTCCAGCATCTTCACCGCGTCGTTGAGGTACGGGAAGAGCAGCGCGTTGACGATGAAGCCTGCCACGTCACCGCAGTGCACCGGGTGCTTGCCGAGGTCGAGGCAGATCTTGCGGGCCGTCGCGACCACGTCGGCGCTCGTGGAGATCGTGCCGACGACCTCGACCAGCTTCATGACCTGCGCCGGGTTGAAGAAGTGCAGGCCGACGACGTCCGCGGGGCGGCTCGTGGCGGCCGCGACCTCGATGACCGGCAGCGAGGACGTGGTCGTCGCGAGCACCGCGCCGGGCTTGCACACCTCGTCGAGCGCCGCGAAGACCTCCTTCTTGATGCCGATCTCCTCGGCCACCGCCTCGACGACCAGGTCGCAGTCCGCGAGGTCGACGAACTCCACCGCGGGCGTGATCCGCCGCAGCACCGCGTCCCTGTCCGCCTCCGCGAGCTTGCCCTTGCTCACCGCCCGGTCGAGCGACTTGCGCACCGCGCCGATGGCCGCCTCGGCCTTCTCCAGGCTGCGGGCGCGCAGCACCACGTCGTAACCGCGTTTCGCGAACACCTCCGCGATGCCCGTCGCCATGGTGCCCGTGCCGATCACGCCGACCCGCTGGACCTGACGGGTCTGCGTGGCGGCGTCCACTTCGGACGGCGTCTGGGCATCCTCGACGACGACCGGCGAGTCCGGCCCGTCGTAGGTGTAGAAGCCGCGGCCGGTCTTCCGGCCCAGCAACCCCGCGGTGATCATCTGCTTGAGCAGCGGCGCCGGCGAGTGCAGGCGGTTGCGCGACTGGTGGTACATCGTGTCGAGGATTTCGTACGCGGTGTCCAGACCGATGAGGTCCAGCAACGCCAACGGGCCCATGGGGTAACCGCAGCCGTACCGCATGGCCGCGTCGAGGTCTTCCCTCGTCGCGTACTTCGACTCCAGCATCTTGACCGCGTGGTTGAGGTACGGGAACAGCAACGCGTTCGCGATGAAGCCCGCCCTGTCCCCGATCACGACCGGCGACTTGCCCAGCCGCTCGGTGAACGCGACCACGTCCGAGATGACGTCCGGTTCCGTGACGACCGTGCGCACGACCTCGACGAGCTTGAGCACCTGCGTCGGGTTGAAGAAGTGCAGGCCGACGACCTTGCCCGGCCGCCTGGTGCGCACGCCGATCTCGGTGATCGACAACGACGACGTGTTCGACGCGATGATCGCCTCGGGCGCGAGGACGTCGTCCAGCTCCTGGAAGATCCGCGCCTTCAGGGCGACGCTCTCCGGCACCGCCTCGACCACCAGGTCGCAGTCGGCGAGGCTGCCCAGGTCGAGGCTCGTCGTGATCCGGCCGCGCAGCGCGGTCTTCTCGTCCTCGGTGAGCTTCCCGCGCTCGACGGCCCGCCTCGTCGAGTGCTCCAGGTGCCCGAGCCCGCGTTCGACGCCGGCCGCGTCGACTTCCACCACCTTGACCGTGAGCCCGGTGCGCGCGAGTACCTCCACGATGCCCGCGCCCATCGTTCCGAAGCCGACGACTCCGACGGTGTTGATTTCGCGCGCCACTGCAGACCTCCTGCGGTTAAGCGTGGGCTACCAAGGAGTAACTTGCGGGCGACTATGCCACTCCCAGCGCGAGCAGCGGCCGTGAGCTTCGCCATCAGGATCGAAACAGTTATCGGTCCAGCAAAACGCCTAGACCCGGCCTTTCTCCTGATGAACCCATGTGGGGCAACGGTTCGGCTGCGCCATCCGGGTTCGTCGGGCACAGCGGGACGCGACCGCGCACGGGCACCTCTCGGCGTACGCCACCGGCATTGGCCGCCGAATCGCCCAGGCGCCACAACATCGTCCGACGATGCCCAACCGGCTCCGGCCGCGATGGCCTGCACGACAGGTGCTTCAGTCGTCGAACCCCCTCTCCGCCAGTTCCTCGATCCGCCGGACCGCTTCGCCCGCGTCCTTCCCCGTGGCCACCACGGTGATCGACCTGCCGCCCGGCGCGCCGAGGCCCATCAACGCCAGCACGCTGGCGGCGTTCGCCTCCTCGTCGCCGTACCGGACGACGACGTCGGCGTCGAGCTGGGCGACCGTCCGCGCCAGCAAGGCCGCCGGGCGCGCGTGCAGCCCGACCTCGTTGGTGAGCAACACTTCCGCCGACACCGCGTCCGGCACGATGCTCAGCGCCGGCCTGCCCTGCCCGCTCCGGCCCTGCCCGGTCCTGTCCTGCCCGGTCCTGTCCTGCCCGGTCCTGTCCTGCCCCGCCCTGTCGTGGACGGCCACCGGGGCCTCACCGGACGCCCCCTCCGCGGCGGCGGCCACGGCTGCCAGCGCCGCGCCGCCCTGTGCCGCGACGGCCGCGGCCACCGCGCCCTCCACCAGGGACGCGTCGACCACGGTGTAGCGGGACGGGTCGTCCGCCGACTCGACGGCCATCTCGGCGGTCATCTTGGCGCTGCCCAGGTCGTACAGCACGACGACGCCCGCCCCGGAGTCCGCGTCCGCCAGGGCCTCCACCACCGCGCCGTAGTCGGTGCCGAGACCGCCTTCCTCCGTGCCGCCCACGGGCAGCACGGCGATGTCGGGCGCCATCTGGCCGGCGAGCTCGGCGACACCGCTCGCGAGCATCTCGCTGTGGGAGACGACGACCAGCCCGACCCTGCTGGTCTCCGATGCCGCGGTCATGCCCCGGCCGCCGCATCCGCGAACGCCCGCAGCAGCAACGCCGTCGACCGGGCGCCGGGATCCAGGTGCCCGGCGCTGCGCTCCCCCAGGTAGGAGGCCCGTCCCTTCCGCGCCACCATCGGCACGGTCGACTCCGCCCCTTCGGCCGCCGCGTCGGCCGCCGCCGACAACACCCCCGCCACCGAGCCCTCCGCGCTCGCGGCGGCGGTCACCGCGGGCGTCAGGGCGTCCACCATCGTCTTGTCGCCCACCACGGCCTTGCCGCGCGCCACGACGCCCTCCAGCGCGGCCTGCAAGGCGCGGGCCACCGCCTCGCCGTCGAGCTCCGCGGCGTCGCCCACCGCGGCCGACGCCCGCAGGAACGCCGTGCCGTACAACGGGCCCGCCGCGCCGCCCACCGTCGAGATCAGCGTGGTGGCGACCAGCTTCAGCGCCTTGCCGGGAGAGGCGGGCTCCTCCGCGTCCAAACGCGACAGCAGGGCCGTGAAGCCGCGGCGCAGGTTCTCGCCGTGGTCGGCGTCGCCGATCGCCTGGTCGAGGCGCACCAGCTCGTCGCGGTGCTCCTGCACCACCGCGGCGGCGGCACGCAGGGCCGCCACGACGTCCGCAGCCGTGCACCCCATCTCAGACCCCCCACCGCAGGGCGGGCGTGTGCACCGGCGCGTCCCACAGCGAGATCATCTCGTCGTCCAGCCGGAGCAGCGTGAGACTCATGCCCTGCATCTCCAGACTGGTGATGTACGGGCCGACGAGCCTGCGTTCCACCGTGATCCCCCGATCAGCCAAGAGCTGTTCCGCGATGCCGTGCGCCAAGTACAGCTCGATCAGCGGAGTTCCGCCCATCGAGTTCGTGAAGAGCAGCACGCGGTCCCCCGCGGCGAACGGCAGGTCCTCCAGGATCGGGTCGAGCAGCTCGGCGACCATCTCGGTCGCGGAGCCGACCGGCACCCGCCTGCGGCCGGGCTCGCCGTGGATGCCGATGCCGACCTCCATCTCGTCGTCGGCCAGCTCGAAGCTCGGCGATCCCACGTGCGGGACCGTGCACGAGGTCAGCGCGAGGCCCATCGACCGCACCGACCCGACCACCCGCCGGGCCAGCGCCTCGCAGGCCGCCAGGTCGTCGCCGCGGTCGGCCGCCGCGCCCACGATCTTCTCCAGCAGCACCGTGCCGCCGACGCCACGACGACCGGCCGTGTACAGCGAGTCCTTCACGGCCACGTCGTCGTCGATCACGACGCTGCGCACCTCGGACTCCGCGAGCTCCCCCGCGGTCTCGAAGTTCAGCACGTCGCCGGTGTAGTTCTTCACGATCAGCAACGCGCCCGCGCCGCCGTCGGTCCGCTCCACGGCGGCGAGCACTTGGTCCGGCGTCGGCGACGTGAACACCGCACCGGGACAGGCCGCGTCGAGCATGCCGCGCCCGACGAAGCCGCCGTGCAGCGGCTCGTGGCCCGCTCCGCCACCCGAGATGATCGCGACCTTGCCCCGCACCGGAGCGTCCGCGCGCACCACCACCGCGGGGTCGAGGTGCACGGTCAGCAGATCGGAGTGGGCCGCCTGCATCCCCCGCAGCGCGTCCCGCACGACGGTTTCCGGATCGTTGATGATCTTCTTCATCGAAGAGCCCTTCCGAGAGAGCGGTGCCGTGTTCCTTCTTACTCCCGGTGTCTGACACTCGGAACGGGCAAACGACCCCTGTACCGTTAGGCGGCCCTAAGAAGCGCAGGTCAGAATCACTGTCAGTAGCGGAGGAACCACTCGTGCCGAAGAGAGCAGCGCTGCTCGTCGCAGTCGCCCTGACCCTGACCGCCTGCGGTTCCAGCACGCCGGACAAGCCCGCGGTGGCCCAGGGCGGTGAGGACTTCGGCAAGGCCTACGAGCTGAGCAACGGCTTCGGCACGCAGGCGAAGCCGGGCGAGTTCCCCCGCACGATCAAGCACGCGATGGGCGAGACCGAGCTCGAGAAGAAGCCCGAACGGGTGATCGTGCTCGACACCGGCGAACTCGACAACGTGGTGGCGCTCGGCATCAAGCCCGTCGGCATCGCCTACACCGACGGCTCGCCGGCCATGCCGTCCTACATCGGCGAGAAGGGCGGCACGCCGGAGAACGTCGGCACGACCAACAACCTCAACCTAGAGGCGATCACCAAGCTCGACCCGGACCTGATCCTGGGCTCGCAGCTGCGCGCGGAAGCCCTCTACCCGAAGCTCGCGGCCATCGCCCCGACCGTCTTCTCGGTGCGCCCCGGCTACGTGTGGAAGGAGAACTTCCTGCTCAACGCGGCCGCGCTCGACCGCCAGGCCGACGCCGCGAAGATGCTCGAGGACTACACGAACAAGGCGAACGACACCGGCACCGCCATCGAGAAGAAGCTCGGCGTGCGCCCGACCGTGACGGCGCTGCGCTTCATGCCCGGCCGCATCCGCCTGTACGCCAAGAAGTCCTTCATCGGCACGATCCTGGTCGACGCGAAGATCCCGCAGCCGACGCCGTCCCAGGTGGACGACCTGGCCGCCGAGGTGAGCGCGGAGCAGATCGGCAAGGCCGACGCCGACTTCCTCGTCTACTCCACCTACGGCGACCCGGCCAAGACCGCGCAGGCCTCGGTCCTCGGCGGTCCGCTGTGGAGCGGCCTGAACGCCGTCAAGGCGGGCAAGGCCAAGCCGGTCCTCGACGAGACGTACTTCCTCGGCCTCGGCGTGCTCGCCGCGAACGAGGTCCTGGATGACCTGCGCGAGCAGCTCGGAGCCTGAGGACCCGCGCGGGTCCCTTCACCGCCCGAAGAGCATCCGCGCGAGCCGCAGCATCTGCCTGCCCGCCATGGACGAGCGGTCGAACGTCGTCATGTTGATCAGCGACGCGAACTTCTGCTTCGTCACGGCCTTGGCGTAGGTGAACTCGCGCAGCCCGTCCTCGCCGTGGATGCGCCCGAAGCCCGAGTCGCCGACACCACCGAACGGCAGTCCCGGGATCGCCGCGTAGGTCAGCACGGCGTTGACCGACACCATGCCGACCCGCAGCTCCCGCGCCAGCTCCTCGCCGCGCGACTTCGAGAAGACGGCGGCGCCCAGCCCGTACTTCGACCGGTTCGCGAGCCGCACGCCCTCCAGCGCGTTCGGCACCCGGTTGATCACGACGGTCGGCCCGAAGGTCTCCTCGGTGATCGCCACCGAGTCCTCCGGCACGTCCGTGAGCACCACCGGCTCGACGTACGGCGGCCGGATCGAGTCCGGCCCGCCCACCAGCGCCTTGCCGCCGCGGTCCAGGGCGTCCCTGACGTGCTCGCGGATGATCTCCACCTGCGCCGGCATGGTGATCGGCCCGAGGTTCGCGTTCGGCTCGCCACCCGGCTTGAGCTTGCGCGCCCGCCGCACGACGATCTCGATGAACTCGTCCGCGACCTCCTCGGCCACGTAGATCCGCTCCACGCCCGCGCAGGTCTGGCCGGCGTTGGACACCGCGCCCCAGATCGCGGCCTCGGCGGCGGCGGTCAGGTCGGCGTCCGAGTCGACGATCAGCGCGTCCTTGCCGCCGCACTCGACCAGCACCGGCGTCAACGTCGCCGCGCACGCGGCCATGACCTTCTTGCCGGTCCGGGTGGAGCCGGTGAACGCGATCTTGTCCACGCCCGACGCGCACAGCGCCGCGCCCGTCTCGCCGAAGCCCGTGACGACCTGGAAGACCGAGTACTCCGGCACCGCCTCGGTGAACGTCGACGCGAGGAACGTGCCGACGCCCGGCGTGAACTCGGAGGGCTTGAACACGACGGCGTTGCCGGCGGCCAGCGCGTAGGAGATCGATCCCATCGGCGTGTGCGCGGGGTAGTTCCACGGGCCGATGACGCCGATGACGCCCAACGGCCGGTACTCCAGCGTCGCGCTGTGGTTGAACATCAGCATGCCCGAGGACACGCGCCGCTTGCTCAGCACACGTCCGGCCTGTCGCGAGGCCCAGTGCAGGTGGTCCATCACCAGCGCGACCTCGACCCGGGAGTCGTCGGCCGGCTTGCCGGTCTCCGCGCTGATCAGCGCGATGAGCTCGTCCGAGCGCCGGCCGAGGATCCGGCGCCACGCGTCGAGCTTGGTCTTGCGCCCCTCGAAGCCGAGACCGGCCCACCACGCGGCGGCCTCGCGCGCGGAGGCCACGGCGTCCTCGACCTCGGCGGCCGTGTGGACCGGGTGGTGCGCGACGACCTCGCCCGTGCGCGGGTCCAGTGATGCGAACCGCCGCTGCTCGCCATCGGCCGACAGCGCGCTGTCCGAAGCGGTCTGCGTCATGGGGCCCTCCAGGTACTCGCCAGTAACCCCGACACTAACGCGTACCCGGACAACTTTCAGCCCCTGCCGCGCCGAGCGACGTGCTCACGCAGCGGGCAGGCGGGGGAGAACAGCCTTGGCGAAGGCCTGCGTCGCCTGGCAGCGGTCGAACTCCTTCGTCTTCGAGCCGCTCACGATGAACTCCACGACCTCGCCGGCGTCGCTCGCGTCCTTCGTGCGCACGATGATCAGCTCGCAGCTCGGGTACGAGGTGTCCTTGAAGGCCTGGTAGCCCTTCAGGCCGCCACCGAGGTCGACCTCGACGGACTTGCTGTCGAACTTGCCGTCCTTCGGGATGCGCGCCGTCTTGATGTCGAGCTGCATCTGCGCGCTCGGCCCGGTCCACGAGCACTGGTGCAGGCCGAACGGCAGTGCCCGCGGCGAGGCGCCGAGCACCGGCGCGAGCGTCGCCTTGTCCACGATCGCGCACGGATCGACCTCGACCGGCGAGCCCTTGGACGGGTTGTACTTCTGCGGGTTGCCCTTGAGCTTGCGCACCGCGCCCTCGAGCACCTTGCGCCCCGGCGCGCACGGCTCGGCCGCCTCGCTGCCGGTGCCGGTGCTCACCTGGATCCGCACGGCCTGCGCGGGGCTCTCCTGCGTGACGACGGTGATGAAGCACGACGAGCTCAGCTTCTGCTCACCGCTCTTCAGCCCGGCGAGCGTCTTGGTCGCGTTCTTCAGGTCCGTGGACGTCAGCGAGTAGCCGATGTCCAGCGTGATGCTGAGCGACTTGCCCGCCTTGTCCTTCATGTAGTTCGAGCAGCGCGTGTAGTTGCTGCTGGAGTACCGCGACGGCGTGCCGACCGTCTCCAGCAGCTCCTTCTCGATCAGCGCGCACGGGTTCACCAGCCGCAGTCGCTCCGCCGCGAACGCGGGGTCGACCGGCTTGCCCGGCTGCGCGGGCGTGGACTGCTTGGCCGACGGTTCGGTCGAGGTCGCCTCCGCACCCGCCTGCACGGTGCGGCGCGGCGAGTTGGTCTTGGCGAGACCGGGGCCGGTCGCGCACCCGGCCATCAGCAACGCGGCGGCGGCGACCACGGCGGCGGCACGAAAACGAGGCACGACGTGCACGGTAGCGACCTTTCCGCGCGTTCGTGGGCGGTACCCCGACTTGGCCCGTGGCACATGTCACGCTGCGCTACGGGAACGATTCAGAAGATCCAGGCGCTGTACTGGGTGAAGACCCCGACCGAAGGAGAGACGTGCGAAACCGGATTCGCCGCGCATTCAGCTGGCTCGACGCGTGGACGATCGAGGCCTTCAACCCTGTTTACCCTGGTCGTCCGCAGTCATAGCTCCTTGAGCGGCTGCTTGTCCGTGTCCACGAACTGAGGCCGCAGCATGGCCCACGCGGCGAACACCGCCGCCAGCGCGGCCATGGCGACACCGGCCCACAGGTTGATGTTGACCCCTTCGGCCTTCCGCAGGTCCTCGTCCGATGTGAAACCCAGTCCGACGACGACCAGTACAACGCCGTACAGGCCGAAGAGGAACGCGATGATCAATCGCAGGTCGAACAACCTCATGGCGGCCTCCCTCAGCCGAAGATGAAGTAGAGAACGGTCGTCAGGGCCAGCACTCCACCGCCGAGCAGGGCGGGCGAGCGGTACCAGCCCGCGTCCTCACCGGTGGTGGAGTGCGCCCTGTCCTCCTTGGGCGTCAAGCTGTAGACCAGCCCGACCAGCTCGCTGTCCGGCTTCGGCCGCGTGACCATGGTGACCGCGACGCTCACCAGGATGTCGACCACGAACGCGAGACCCGCGCCGAGGAAGCTCGCGCCCTGGCCGGGCAGCTCCAGCAGCTCGATGCCGAACGACGGCTCCGAGATCACGTAGATGAAGATCGCGGTGAACGTGCCCGCGAGCAGACCGACCCAGCCCGCGGTCGGCGTCATCCGCTTCCAGAACATGCCGAGGATGAAGGTCGCGAACAGCGGCGCGTTGAAGAACGAGAACAGCGCCTGGATGTAGTCCATGATGTTGGACCCGCCGAGCGCCGCGGCGATGAACGCCGTGCCGATGGCCAGCACGCACGCGCCGACCGTGGCCAGACGGCCCACACGCAGGTAGTACTCGTCCGGGCGGTCCTTCTTCACGTAGTCCTGCCACAGGTCGTACGTGAAGACGGTGTTGAACGAGCTGACGTTCGCCGCCACACCGGCCATGAAGCTCGCCAGCAGACCAGTGATGGCGATGCCGAGGATGCCGTTGGGCAGCAGGTCGCGCATGAGCAGCGGCAGCACGTCGTTGTAGTCCACGCCGTCACCGGCGGCACCGGCCTTGAGCTGGGCCATCTCCGGCACGATCAGCGCGGCGATGATGCCGGGGATGATGATGATCGCCGGGATCAGCGCCTTGGGGTAGGCGCCGATGATCGGCGTGCGCTTGGCCGCCGACATCGACTTGGCGCTCATCGCGCGCTGGACCTCGGCGAAGTTCGTCGTCCAGTAGCCGAACGACAGCACGAAGCCGAGACCGAACACCAGCCCGATGACACTCCACACCGGACTGTTGATGCCGGTCAGCTCCGTCGCGGGCCAGGCGCTGAGCTGCTCCTGGTCCGTGACCTTCTCGACGATCCCCTGCCAGCCGCCGACCTTGATCAGGCCGACGATCGTGAGCGGCGCCAGCGCGGCCACGATGACGAAGAACTGCAGCACCTCGTTGTAGATGGCGGCGGACAGGCCGCCCAGCGTCGTGTACGCGAGCACGACGACCGCCGCGACCACGATGGACACCGGCAACGGCCACCCGAGCAGCGCGTCGATGATCACCGCGAGCGCGAACAGGTTGATGCCCGCGATCAGGACCTGCGCGACGGCGAAGCTGATGGCGTTGACGAGGTGAGCCGGCTTGCCGAACCGCCGGCGCATGAACTCGGGAACGCTGCGCACCTTGGAGCCGTAGTAGAACGGCATCATCACCAGACCGAGGAACACCATCGCGGGGATGGCGCCGATCCAGTAGTAGTGCACAGTCGCCATGCCGTACTGCGCGCCGTTCGCCGTCATGCCCATCAGCTCGAGCGCGCCGAGGTTCGCGGAGATGAACGCGAGACCGGTGACCCACGCCGGCAGCGACCGCCCGGAGAGCAGGAAGTCGAGGCTGGACGAGACGGATCGTCGCGCCATCACCCCGATGCCGAGCACGACCACGAAGTAGATGACGAGCAACGCGTAGTCGATCGGTCCCGCGTCAAGCCGCAGGTCCGCCTCGGCCACCACCGACACCGACACCGCCCACCTCCCAAGACTCAAACAAAGTCGAACATGACCGACCAGGAGGGAACGTTACTCCGGGTGCGTCGGTTCGTACCCCGTGTTCGTGATCACGAAACCACGGTGTGAGCTGGGGCGCTCGCTGAAGCCGGAGCCGGGAAATCGGGTGCGGCGGACCGCTGGTTCACCGAGACTCACGGCATGACGGAGTCCGCCCCGCGAGGCGAGCACGAGGACGCGGCGCTGGCGTTGCTGGAGTCGCTGTCCGACGACACGCTCGCGGAAATCACGGACCTGCTCGTAGCGGGCAGGCCGATGTGGGCGGTCAAGCTCGCCTACGAAAGCTCCCGCCCCGACTACTCGCTCTCGGCGGCGATCCAGGCCATCGGCCTGTTCGAGGGCTGATCAGAACAGGCGGAACTCGTCCGGCTCGATCCCGCGCAACGCGTCGTAGTCGAGCACCACGCACCGGATCCCGCGGTCCTCGGCCAGCGTCCGCGCCTGCGGCTTGATCTGCTGCGCCGCGAACACGCCCCGCACCGGAGCCAGCAGCGGGTCGCGGTTGAGCAGCTCCAGGTACCGGGTGAGCTGCTCGACGCCGTCGATCTCGCCGCGGCGCTTGATCTCCACGGCCACCGACGCGCCCGCGTCGTCGCGGCACATCAGGTCGACCGGGCCGATCGGGGTCGGGAACTCGCGGCGCACCAGCGTCCAGCCGTCGCCCAGGGTCGTCACGTGCTCGGCCAGCAGCTTCTGCAGGTCGGCCTCGACACCGTCCTTGCGCAGGCCCGGTTCCGGGCCGAGCTCGTGCTTGGAGTCGTGCAGCACCTCGTCGAGGGTGATGATCAGCTTCTCCCCCGCCTTGTTCTGCACCGTCCAGATGTCCGGGTCCTCGATGAGCCAGCAGGGAGGGCTCATCCAGTTCAACGGCTTGTACGCGCGGTCGTCGGAGTGGATCGACACCGAGCCATCGGCCTTGATGAGCAGCAAGCGCTGGGCCATCGGCAGATGGGCGGTGAGTCGTCCTACGTAGTCGACCTGGCAGCGAGCGATGACGAGACGCACCGCGACAGGCTACGGGGTGAGTCCGGCGAGCGGGCGTTAGGTACGGTCCGTGCCGTGGAAAGCCTCGGCACCCGTCAGGTGTACGCAAACCCGTGGATGACCGTTCGCGAGGACCCGATCCGGCGCGCGGACGGCACTCAAGGCATCTACGGCGTCGTTGACAAGCCCGACTACGCACTGGTCATCCCGCTCGACGGCGAGCGCATCCGCCTCGTCGAGCAGTTCCGCTACCCGCTCGGGCTGCGCCGCTGGGAGTTCCCCCAGGGCACCGCACCCGACCGCGCCGACTCCGACCCGCTGGAGCTGGCGCGGCGCGAGCTGCGCGAGGAGACCGGGCTGCGCGCCGGCGAGATGATCGAGCTCGGCCTCCTCGACGTCGCGCCCGGCATGACGTCGCAGCGCGGCCGCGTGTTCCTCGCCACCGGGCTCACCGAGGGCTTCCACGAGCGGGAGCCAGAGGAGCAGGACATGCGCTCGGCGTGGTTCCCCCGCGCCGAGTTCGAGGCGATGATCGCCAAGGGCGAGATCACCGACGCCCAGTCGATCGCCGCCTACACGCTCCTGCTGCTGCACGAGCACTCGCAGCCCTAGTTCGCTAGCTCTTAGCTGCGGCAGCCCTGGAACGCCGTCCGGTAGCTCTGCGGTGAGGTCCCGGCGATCCGCTTGAACCTGTCGCGGAACGCCGTGGCCGACCCGAACCCGACCTTGCTCGCGATCAGCTCCACCGAGTCCTTGGTCGTCTCCAGCAGGTGCTGCGCCTGGCGCACCCGCGCCCGGTGCAGCCACTGCAACGGCGTCGTCCCGGTCTGCTCGCGGAACCGCCGGTTCAACGTCCGCGTGCTCATGCCGGCGTGTTCCGCGACGTCCGCGAGCGTCAGGTCCCGCCCGGCGTTGGCCTCCATCCACCGCAGCAGCGGTTCGAGCTCCGCCCCCTGGGGCGTCGCGGGCGGCGTCACGATGAACTGCGCCTGCCCGCCTTCTCTCTCCAGCGGCATGACGGCCATCCGCGCCGCGTCAGCGGCCACCGCGGAGCCGTGGTCGTGCCGGATCATGTGCAGGCACAGGTCGAGCCCCGCCGCGGCACCGGCGGACGTCAGGAACTGCCCGTTGTCGACGTAGAGCACGTCCGGGTCGACCTCGACGGACGGGAACCGCGCCGCCAGCTCCCGCGCGCCCCGCCAGTGCGTCGTGGCCCTCAGCCCGTCCAGCAGCCCGGTGGCCGCGAAGGCGAACGCGCCCGTGCAGATCGACGCAATCCGCGTGCCCCTCGCCGCGGCCTGCCGCAACGCCTCGACCACCTGCCTCGGCACGGCCAGGTCCGGGTCGTGACCGGGCAGCACGATGGTGTCCACTTCGGACAGCAGGTCCAGGCCGTGCGGGACCTTGATCTCGAACAGCTCGGACCTGACCGTCCTCCTCGGACCGCACACCCGGACGCGGTACCGCCCGGTCCAGGCGAAGGTGTCGAGCGGCACCCCGAAGTCGAACGGGACGACGCTGTCCATCGCCACCACGGCCACCTCGTGCACACCTCCACCGTACCTGGCGAGAATCCGTTGGAACATGGCATTCCAGCCAGTACCGTGCGACGGCCGCCGCTCCTACCGTCTTGATCGACGACAGGAGGAGGGGCGGATGTTCGCTCAGGTGGTGTTGTTCGACGGGTTCGACCCGTTGGACGCGATCGGGCCGTACGAGACGTTGCTGGCGGGAGGGATGCGGGCCGAACTGGTGACCGCCGAGGGGCCGCGCGAGGTGGAGAGCGGGATCGGGATCTCCCTGCGGGCGACGGCCCGGCTCGACCCGGAGCGGGACGGCCTCGTGCTCGTCCCCGGCGCGGCGGCGCGGGAGGAGGACGAGATCCTCGTCCTGCTCGCCAAGGCGGCGACGACCCTCGCCGAGCCGATGCGGCGGGCGCTCGACCGGCGGGGCCTCACCGTGGCGACCGTCTGCGGCGGCTCGCTGGCGCTCGCGATGGCGGGCCTGCTCGGCGGCCGCACCGCCACGACCAACCACCTCGGCCTGGAGGTGCTCGCGAGCTACGGCGTCACGGCGGTCCCCGCCCGCATCGTCGTGGACGGCGACCTGGTCACGGCCTCCGGCGTGACCTCCGGCGTGGACCTGGGCCTGTGGCTGGTCGAACGGGAGTCCGGCTCCCGGAAGGCCTTCGAGGTCGAGCAGGTCTTCGCCCACGAGCGCCGCGGCACGGTCTGGAGCGCGGCGTGAGCAAGCTGTTCCTCTCGCTGCACGTCCTCGCCGCCATCATCGCCATCGGCCCGGTCACGGTCGCCGCCAGCATGTTCCCCAAGGCCGTCCGCGACGGCGGCAACCCCGAGCTGCTGCACCGGATCTGCCGCGTCTACGCGCTGATCGGCGTCTCGGTGCCGGTCTTCGGCTTCGCGACGGCCGGCGTGATGGGCGTGACCGGCCACCCCTGGGTGGTCGTGTCGATCGCGCTCACCACCGCCGCGGCGTTCGTGCTGGCCCTGAAGGTCCTGCCGGGCCAGGAGAAGGCCATCAGGACCAAGGACGTCAAGCACCTGGCGATGTACACGGGGATCTTCAACCTCCTGTGGGCGACGGTCACCGTGCTGATGATCCTGCGGCCGGGCTCGACGACCGGCGCCTAGGGCCTGTCCCGCGAGTCCGTTCGATGAGAGTCACGGGCGGGAGTTCCGGAGGCGGTGCCGCCGCGACGCCCTCATACCGGGCGTATTCGGGCGTTGCGGCCGTGCCGCCTCCGGGCCCTCGGCCGCGACTATCACGGACGAGACTCACGGGAGGCGCCCTAGCTGTAGTGACTAATCAGGTTGTTGACGGCGTGTCGGGTTGAACATGGGAGGACCTCCGGGCGGAGTGGATGTGTCTGACGCATCCCATCGGCACACGGAGGTCCTCGCGTGCACAGTAACGCCCGCACCACGATCCATGCCCGCAGGCTGATCGTGACCCGCCGCGCGGCCGGGTGGTCACCGGCGTGCATCGCCGAGCAGCTCGGTATCTCCCGTGCCACCGTGCACAAGTGGCTGGCCCGGCACCGCTGTGAAGGCGACGCGGGTCTGGCCGATCGCAGCTCACGTCCGCACCGCAGCCCCGCCCGCACACCGGTC
>NZ_FOFR01000043.1 GCF_900110955.1 Lentzea xinjiangensis | reverse complement strand
GGGCTCCGCCAGGGTCTGGCACGACAGGGTCGTGACACGTCGTTCCTCGGTCACGCCGAAAGTCACCTGCGGGTTGCTCAGGGAGATGCACGGCGCGAAATGGCGTGTCAGGTGCACATGGACCGGCCGTTCGGTGAGGGTGAGACCTGGGTTGTACGTGGTGATCTGCGTGCCCCCGCAATTGACGTCGCCACCGCCCACGGCGTTCGCGGGCGTGGTCACGCCACACAGCACCCCCACGGCGAGTGCGGTCGCACTCAGCGAAGCGGCGATCCGGTTCCTGGTCATGACGGTGCTCCTGTTCTGAGATGCGGACGCCGGTGAACCCGAGTGATCCGCTCGTGGCTCAGGCGGTCCGCGGCTGTCCATCCGGAACAAGTGATGGCCATAACATGGAGTCTTTCGCGATCTTCTGGCCGAGAGTTACCGGGCAAGTGGGTGAAGCTCGGTCCTGCAATCGGCGGACCGAGCGTCCATGCCGCCGGGGGGCTTCACGGGTGACCAGGTCAGAGCCGGGCGAGTCGGTGGGTCAGCTGCTGGCCGGGCGCTGGCAGAGGCGGTGCGTCCGAGCCGGGAGGTAGCGGCGGCGAGAATTGAGCGATGGCCGACACGATCACGGCAGCGATTGGTCGCACCGGCGCGGCGAAGACCGATGACGGCGCTGGAGCAGCAGCTCGCCGATCGCGTCGCAGACTGGGCCGCTGTCCACGAGTTCGTCAACGCACCCGGCCTCGAACCGCCCAGCCGGCGACGAGGGCAGCTGATCACGTCCCCTCGCTCCGCCGGACAGCTGCGGTGCCCCGGACGTGATCCTCTACGCCCGTGCCGGGCCGGTCTGCGCTGCGCTCAACCGTTGACGAAGGGTTCCAGCGAATTCCTCGGCGCGTTCGAGCTGGGTGCGGAGCTCGTTGCAGCGCTGCTGTGCGGCATGTTCGAACCCGCGCAGCGTGGTGATGAGTGACCTGTGTTCGCTGTCCTCGATCGGCTCGTCGCTGTCGAGGCGATCGGTGGCCGCCAGGAGCTCACGCATCTCGTCCAGGGTGAAGCCGAGCGGCTTCATGCGGCGGATGACCATGAGCCGGGCGACGTCGGATTCGGTGTAGAGCCGGAACCCGCCCTGGCTTCGCGCCGAGGGCACCACCAGACCGACTTCGTCGTAGTGCCGGATGGTGCGCTGGGACAGCTGGGTCCGGGCGACGACTTCGCCGATCTGCATGTGCTCGCCCGTCATGCGGTGTCCATTTCGGTCATTGCTGCGGTGTCACCACTCACACTCAGGCGATCCCCTACTGCCCCTACCTTAACGTAAGGGTAGAGTCTGGATCGGTGCCGAGCAGTCCGGTCAACGTCGACCGCGGTCCAGGCGGATCGCGAACCGGCACCGCCCCTCCGCCATCATCCCAGCCAGGAGCCGCCGCGTGTCTTCTTCCCCGCGTCGCCGGCTTCCCGCACCCCCGCCCTAGACCTCCGGGTAGCAGCCGCACCAGCCAGCGCCACGGCATCCGCCGCCATCGTGCGCGGCATGAGCACGCTCGCCCTTCCTCCTGCACCTTGATCAATCCGCCCGCTCCCCCAGCGGAACCGGGCCTGAGCACGACAGGCACATCGCTGACCATGTCTTCGAACTCCACGTTCACCCTGCCGCGGCTGAAGCGTCCCTCCTGGCTGTCGCCGAAGGTCCTGCGCACCGAGGTCCTCGCCGGGCTGGTGGTCGCGCTCGCGCTGATCCCCGAGGCGATCTCGTTCTCGATCATCGCCGGCGTCGATCCCAGCGTCGGGTTGTTCGCGTCGTTCACGATGGCGGTGGTGATCTCCGTCGTTGGCGGCCGCCCGGCGATGATCTCGGCGGCAACCGGCGCGATCGCCCTCGTCGTGGCACCGCTGGCGCGCGAGCACGGGTTCGGCTACCTGATCGCCACGGTCATCCTCGGCGGGCTGATCCAGATCGTGCTCGGCTCGCTGGGCGTGGCGAGGCTGATGAGGTTCGTGCCCCGCAGCGTCATGGTCGGATTCGTCAACGCCCTGGCGATCCTCATCTTCCTCGCGCAGGTGCCACAGCTGATCGACGTGCCGTGGGCGGTCTACCCGTTGTTCGCCGGTGGGCTGCTGATCATGGTGCTGTTCCCGCGCCTCACCAGGGTCGTGCCCGCTCCGCTGGTGTCGATCATCGCGCTGACCGCGCTCACCATCGGCGCCGGCATCGCCGTGCCCACCGTCGGCGACGAGGGCAAACTCCCGTCGTCGCTGCCTGTTCCGGGTGTCCCGGACGTGCCGTTCACCTGGACGACCCTGACGTTGATCCTGCCGTACGCGATCGCATTCGCCCTGGTGGGATTGATGGAGTCGTTGATGACGGCCAAGCTCGTCGACGACATCACCGACACCCACTCGAACAAGACCCGCGAGTCGATCGGCCAGGGCATCGCCAACGTCGTCACCGGGTTCTTCGGCGGCATGGGCGGCTGCGCCATGATCGGTCAGACCATGATCAACGTGAAGACCTCCGGAGCCCGAACCCGGTTGTCCACGTTCCTGGCCGGCACCTTCCTGATGATCCTGTGCATCGTCTTCGGCCCGGTCGTGTCCGACATCCCGATGGCCGCACTCGTCGCGGTGATGGTGCTGGTCGCCTTCGGCACCTTCGACTGGCACTCCATCGCCCCGGCCACGCTCAAGCGCATGCCGACCGGCGAGATCAGCGTCATGGTCATCACCGTCGCCGTCGTCGTGGCCACCGACAACCTCGCGATCGGCGTCATCGCCGGCACCATCACCGCGATGGTCATCTTCGCCCGCCGCGTCGCCCACCTGGTCACGGTCGAGCCGGTGCTCGACGCGGACGGCGAGCGAGTCACCTACACCGTCACCGGCGAGCTGTTCTTCGCCTCCAGCAACGACCTCGTCTACCAGTTCGACTACGCGAACGACCCCAGCCGGGTCGTGATCGACCTCGGCGCCGCCCACATCTGGGACGCCTCCTCCGTCGCCGCGCTCGACGCCATCACCACGAAGTACGCCGCCCGCGGCAAGGCCGTCGAGATCATCGGCCTCAACACCCCGAGCGCGACCATGCACGGCACCCTCAGCGGCGAACTCACCGGTAGCCACTGACACAAAGGCCCCACTGCTGGAACTACGGCCGTTCCAACCGAGCCCGCAGGCGCGCCAGGTCCGCCGTGATGCTCTTGTTCACCTGGCCCATCAGTGGGGATGCCCAGCCGAAGAACCTCCCGGGCGAGCCGATCGCTCGAATCGGACAAGCTTGATGCGGTAGATCCAGTTCCTGTCATCGCAACCTGGGCCCCCGACTGAGTCCGCGAACCTCTCGGACCCCGGCCAAGGCAGCGGTGCTGCTACACAGCTGAAGTCCTTCGCCCGTCGGACCGTCAACAGGCGGTGCCGGCGACTGTCCTGGCTACTTGGCGCTATCAGTTCGCAGCGTTTGGATGTGGACTGTGCGTTGACCGGTGTGCGCTTCGCGGCCATGCCAGCAACGGTAGTTGTCGAGCACGAGGATTTCCCCTTCATCGAGGCGAACCCTGGGCAATGCCGGCTGCGCACGCTCCACCTCGATGTCAAGGCGGGCGAGCATGGTGGTGATGTGCTCGGTGTCGGGGTCGCGGTGCAGCGGGATCGCGCCGTCTGTGCGGCGGGTGATCCGTCGGCCGGTACGGGTGTATTCGGTGTGCCTGCCGGCTCTGGGCGTCGAGGGAAGGCCACGTGTGCCTGCCCAGCGGCCGTAGAGGTCGACGTCGGTCTCGGCGAGGAATGCCCGCAGATCGGGTGCCAACGAGTCCGTGAAGGTGTGTGCGTCCAGCAAGAAGGACTCTCCGCCGGACGGTGCCTGCTCGGCGAGCAGCACGAGGACGTAATCCTCGTCGGGATGCCGCCGCCGTGTCGGATTTCCTGCGATGTCCACGACTATGTCGAAGCTGTCGGCGTGCAAGGACACCGTTGTGCCGTCAACGGAACGACGGGTGCGGTGAGGGTAGAGCTCCCGCAGCGCGGTGCCGAACAGCATTGCGGCCGCGACGGTGAGTGAGTCGGGACGGCTGGGCAAGTCCGTGAGGATCACCGCGCCGGTCTCGTCGAGGGTGTGCCGGGCCTGCGGATCGATGGCGTTGATCCGCTCGGGCACGATCGCGAAGTCGTTCATCGTTGCACCTGGAATTCACGAGAAGAGGGCACCAATGCGGCCACCGCGGGTGCGGCGAAGCACACCACCGTGCACACAGGACACTCTCGCGAGCTTGTCCGGCGCGACCTCGCGCTGGGTCGCTGTGAACCACGGGACGTTGAACAGTTCGATGCCGACCCCGGCGAGCGCGTAGGCGGCGACGACGAAGACGGGGTGCACCGGCAGGAGCAGGCTGAGCAGGGTGAACCCGTAGAGGGCGAGTCCGGCCAGAGCGGCCCACCCCTGGGCGCGTGGGCGCCAGCGCGCGATCAGCAGGGCGCCGAGGAGCGCCCCGACGGTGTAGGCGGTCACCGCGGCGGCGAGCACGGCTTCGGTGCCGTAGCGGTCGTGGCTGACCAGTGGCAGCACCACGCCGGTGGCCGAGTAGCCGGTGGCGATCGCCAGCGTCAACGCGCCCAGCCCTGCCAGGAACCACGGATGCCTACGTGCTTCCCGCACGCCGTCGGCGAACTCGGTCCAGAACCGCGGCTTGGCGACCGGCCTCTCGGGGCGGCGGGTCCCGCCGGGCGGGATCAGGGCGGCGGCCGGCCACAGAGCGCCATCCCGTACACGACCCGCATCACCGCACCGGCCCCCGCGTCGTAACCCCACCCGAGACGATCCCGGCGGGCTCGTCGCAGCACCTCCGCCGCGCCGAAGGTGCTCGACAGCTCAATCACGTCCACATAGGACAGATGTCGCCCGCTGCCGAGCTTCACGAGCTCACCGTCTCCAGACCAGCCGTGCGCGACGAACGGCGCCACCCACGCGCTGTCGTCTTCGCGCAGTACGACCTCACGACCATCGCGCCACCACAGCGTGACCTCGCCACCGCGCACCAGGTAGTGGGTGTCGCCCAGCTCGCAGAGCGCTTCCCCGCGGCCGTTGACACGCAGGTACAGGCCGGTCAGGTCGGGCAGGTGGGCGGTACCCGCGAGCGGCGCCACCCGATAGCCGCGGAAGTCGCGGATCCCGGCCCTGCTCTACTCGATGGAGCAGAACGTCTTGCCGACCACGTCGTGCTCCAGCCGTGCGGGCAGCCGCACCCGGTAGTCGGTCGCGAGCACCCGGCCCAGCGTCTCCGCCTCAGCCGGCGTCACGTCCGCTCCCAACAGGACCTCGGTGACGCGGCCGGGAGCGAGCCCGACGCGGCGGCCAGACCGACGGCGTCGAACCCGCGGCGCGCGCACAGCAGGGCGAGCGGGCTCGTGGCCACCAGCTCGTCGAACGCATGGTCGGGCCACTCGTTGGTCTCGGCGACCAGTGCCGCCAGCCCGGACGCGCCGCCACCAGCCAAAGGGCGCCGGTGCCTGCTGCCATGCCCGCGTTCACGAGGACCGCCGAGGAGAGTTGTGCCTCGTAGAGGCCGCGGACAGCGGCCAGTCCGTGGATCAGAGGGATGCGAGGTGACGTCGCCCAACCAGGACGGCCAGAACGACGTGGGCACGACGAACCCGCACCCGGCCATCACCAGCAGGTAGGCGGCGTTGGAAAAGATGTTACGCAGTGAGCTCGCCGCGAGCACCACGGCACCGAGTGCGACGCCGACGCAGTAGACGCTGAACGCGGTCAGCACCACCAGCAGGGCGAGCAGCGGCACCCGCCACCACGGCAGCTGGGCGCCCAGTTGAGGCCCGATCACCAGCAGGGACACCAGCGAGGTGACCGACCGCTCACCGGCCACTGCAGACTACGACCCCACGAACACCCACAGCAGCCGCGCCGGCGCGGCCACGAGCAGCGGCAGCGTGCCGGCAAAGCGTTCCCACGACGAGGACGCGACCACCATCGTCGACTCGATGACGCACGTCATGATGGCGTTGCCGATCACCAGGAACCGCATGCCCCCGGCGTCCGCGCCCACCACCACGCCGATCAGGGAGAAGAACGCAACCTGGGCGAGCATCCGCACGAGCAGGCCGAACGTCCACGCCTTCCAGCAGCCCCCATCGGCCCAGACGACGGCCACGTGGTCGGACCGGTTGGCCGCCTTCCTGCGCGGCATCGTCCCGAACAGCCCTTCGTGTCGGCCGAGGAGATGCACAGCACACTGGAAACAGATCTGTTTCCTCGGTGCTAGCATGGTTTCATGCCTGCCGAGGACACGAGGAGCCGATTGGTCGCCCACGCCACCAATCTGTTTCACCGCGAGGGGTTCCACGCAGTGGGTGTGGACCGCCTGGCGGCGGACCTGGGCATCTCGAAGAAGACCCTTTACAAGCAGTTCCGGTCCAAGGACGAGCTCCTCACGGAGGTCCTGGACCGTTGCGGCGACATGGCCGTGCAGGACTTCCCCGACGAAAGCGATGACGCTTCGCCACGGGAGCGGCTGCTGGGCGTTTTCGACGCCCAGCGCGCGTACTGCGAGGCCCCGGAGTTCTCCGGGTGCTTCTTCGTCAACATCGCCACCGAGTTCCGGGACCCGTCGCACCCCGCGGTGCGGCAGGCTTGTTTCCACAAGAGTCAGTTGCACGGCTATGTCCGCCGTCAGGCGGACATAGCCGGTGCACACGATTCGGAATCGCTGGCCGAACAGCTCGTGGTGCTGCACACCGGTGCCGCCGACTACGCGCTGCTGACCGGCCGCTACCCGGCCACGATCCGGCAGGCGGTCGAGGCGCTCCTCGACGTTCACGGCATCCACTGAGCCGCTGCGCCGCCGGCACGACGAAGTGCCTGGCGACAACCTCGCATCAACACCGATCACGGACGGCCGACGCCGCCTGAAGGGACAGCCATGCCTGCTCTGCGCGATTCACTCACCCTGCCCGCCTTCAGCACCACCAACCGGGTCTTCATGGCTCCGATGACCCGCATGCGTTCCGCCCAGCCCGGCGACGTTCCCACCGACCTGATGAGCGAGTACTACACCCAGCGCGCCGGTGCCGGCCTGATCGTCACCGAAGGCTCGCAGATCAGCCCTCAGGGCAAGGGCTACTTCGCCACGCCCGGCATCCACACCGACGAGCAGATCGCCGGATGGCGCCGGATCACCGACGCCGTCCACGATAAGGGTGGCAAGATCGCTCTGCAGCTGTGGCACGTCGGCCGTGTCACCCACTCCGTCTTCCAGGGTGGCGGACCGGGCGTCTCCGCCAGTGCCGTTCCCTTCAGGGGCACCACCACCATCCAAGGCCTTGACGGAGAGCTGGTCACGGCCCCCTGCCCGACCCCGCGTGCACTGACCGTCGAGGAGCTGCCCGGCATCGTCGAGGACTACCGGCGCGCCACCGTCAACGCCCGGAGCGCCGGGTTCGACATGGTCGAAATCCATGGCGCCAACGGATACCTGCTGCAGCAGTTCATGTCGGCCAGCAGCAACCAGCGTGACGACGAGTACGGCGGCAGCATCGACAACCGCGCCCGGTTCCCGCTCGAGGTGGTCGACGCCGTCGTGGACGCCTGGGACGCGGCCCACGTCGGCATGCGCATCTCCCCCATGATCAAGTTCGGTGGGCTCGACGACTCCGACGGTCTGGAAATGGGCCTGCACATCGCCAGCGAGCTCAACCGCAGGGAACTGGGCTACCTCCACCTGTGTGAGCCCGACTGGGCCGACGGGCCCGAGCTCGACGACGACTTCCGCATCAAGCTCCGGGAAGCCTTCAACGGCGTCATCATCGCCGCCGGCAACTACACCGCTACCAAGAGCGCTCGCGTCCTGGATGCCGGCTGGGCCGACGCCATCGCCTTCGGCCGTCCCTTCATCGCCAACCCCGACCTGCCCCACCGCCTGTTCAACGACACCCCGCTCAACGAGCTGCGGCCCGAACTGATCTACGGCGGCGGCGCCACCGGCTACACCGACTATCCCGCTCTCACCGACTGACAGCGCCGGAACAAGCCCGTTCGGCACGAATATCGACCCGGTGCAGAGGTACGAGGAGTGCGTCGCCCTACGGCTCGTACAGCGAGGCACAGCGCGACAAGCAGTCCCGCCGGCCCGCACCCCTGGCACGGGTCGACGCCGATGTAGCGGCGCAACGCGTCCGTCAGGACAAGGCGGCACCACCGGTCATCGCGGTGGTGCCGCCTCCGGCGTCTCTCCGTCACTCGTGTGAGGCCCACCTCTGACGGCGAAGTCCTGATGAAAACCAGCACCTCACCGTTGTGCATCAACGCGAGGTGTTGGCATTCCGCAGCCTGTTTCCCGGCTCCCAGGCCGGGTGGTGCGGCGACACAGCCAGGCACATCCGCAGTTTCTGCCTGGCCAGCTTGCGGATGCCCTCGAAGACGACATCGGACAGACGGTCGCGGCTGCCTGACAGTTGATCATGTCACATCGCCGCGATGGAGCAGATCTCCCACACGCTCCGCCGGAACAAAGACGCAGTGCGGCCGATTCCTACCTCCACGCCAAGCTGCGACGGGCAGCACCGTCGGCTTCTCGCTACAACTGGCAGCCAGGACCGGCCTCCGCGCGTGCACTCTCGCCCATCGATCAGAGCCTGCGCGAAGAGCACACAACTCGTCGAAACTGCTTCCGACACAAAGGAAGCCGATCTCAGGGTACGGAACACCTCCGCCGACTGCGCGTGATCGCGCAGCGCGTAGGACACGAGTCCGAACATCACGCCGGACGCGAGGTCATGCAGTCGTCCGGATGCCTCCTCGTCGCCGCGTGCCACCCGCAGCAACGAGTCGTCCGCACCTATAGATTCCGAAAGATCTTCACAACAGACGGAGCGGAAGATGGCGCTTCGGCTCTTCGCCAAGACCTGACCATCTCACGGGCTGCGAGCTGCTTGGACAGGCATGGGACGGCGAGCTCATGCGTGCACCTGCGGCGGACTGTGAATTGCCTTGCATCGACGGACATGGTCTTCGCAGAAGAACCGGTCGCGCCTGAACCGGGGACGCCCGCGGCTCGCCGACCCGTAACGCAGGTGCGTCAGGCCGGTGGCCAGTCGCGGCGAATACCGGTCAACCAGCAGCACCTGCACCAGCGGCCGAGGTTCTTGCACAGTGATCCCGAGTGGGGTGGCATCTAGGCGGCAGGCTGGTTGGGCGTTGTCGCCAAAGCGGGCGTCTGGCAACGGGAGGACCTGAGGCGAATGGACTTCACCAGCCAGTTGGACGACGTTCCGAAACCCCTGGCACTCGACCTGGACGGCCAAGGCCGGTCCCTCGCGACGATCCGGCGTTGGACGCGGAACGCCCTGTCCGCTGTCACCGAGGACGAAGCCGAAGACATCCTGCTCCTCGTCAACGAACTGGCGAGCAACGCCTTCGACCACGGCCGCAGTCCCCGCCGACTACGGCTGTCCCGGTCGATGGAGCCGTGCTTCGTGCGCGTCGAAATCGACGACGCCTCACCTGACCCGCCCACGCTGGGAACCTCGCGACTCGGCGGCAACCGCGGCCGAGGGATGATGCTGGTCAATCGACTCGCCAAGGACTGGGGCGTCACTCACGGCCCTGGAGGCAAGACCGTCTGGGCCGAGATCACCTGCGAACCGCTCTGATCCTGTACTGCGTGCCACAGTGCCAAGCGGCTAGCCATCCTGGCCAGCGACCGCGTCACTCCTGGCCGCCGACGCGCGCAAAGCCGTCCTAATAGAACGATCAATACTCGGCAGGGTCAGGAGCGATTCTGTCCAGCAGTGCCGCGACGGCGGCGTGGTCCACATCCACGCGGACCAGCACGACCCCATCGACCTTGGTGATCCGCAACGGTTTCAGCACCTGTTCGTGCGCAGCGGCAACCGCGAAGCCGACCTGGTGTTCCCGCGCTGCCTGCCAGCCGTCCATCAACAGTTTGAGGCCAGCGGAGCCGAAGAAACTCACCTCAGTCAGATCCACGACTACAGCGTGCCCAGCCCGCTCGATTCGTGCTCGCAACAGCGGCCACAGCTCATCGGTCGTGCCCGCGTCGAGTTCGCCGCCGACCCGCACCACCTCCACGCCTGCCTGCGGCCCAGCATCCACCGAGACCGTGCAGTACGGACCAACCTGCATGCGCATCAGCACTCTCCGCGTTCGTGCGACAGACGGACTCTCATCTGGTCGTACACCGACTGCCTCATCACCAACACTTTTCGATCACCGTGCACTTCCCGCGCACGCCCGCGTTTGCCTGCCTTCTGCGGAGCGCGAGGCCACAGAATCCAGGAGCTGCCAATGCCAGGTGGACCACGATGGCCCGGGACACCCCACCGATGGCCTGAGCATTTCGCCCCCAGGCACCGGCGCGTTCACCTTCTATGAATTGCCTATCGCCCCTGAGCGGTGCGCCGTTATCACCGCGACGTGCCGCCTAACACCCACCACGCTCACGAACGACTACCGGTCGTCAGCAGATCACTCGTACGGGTCGCCGCCGCAATCGTATTGGGTCCGACGGCCACCGCGCGCCGGTAAGGGTCGCTCGACTCGCCCGCCGTCAAGCAGCACGAGGGCCATGTTGAGCGCACGTCGGCCAGCACGCAGCCCGCCGTGGCACTCGACCCGTTGTCGTGATAGCCCGACACCCGGCTGGCTAATTAGGCGAACGTCGCGTTCCGGTACGGCCTCGATGTGCGCGGCCACGGGATCGGCTGGCGGCTCGAAGGCAGAGTCGGATGGTCAAGGCGCAGTTCGTCGACGCTGATAACGCAGCAGAGGGCGGAATACACCGCCCGCTGCCTTGAGGAGCCCTCGGCAGGCGGTTCGGCGGCTGGTGGCGGGTTGGGGCATCCGCAGGTAGCGCACCACAGGCTGACGATCGTGTACTGCTGATCGGAGTTGTCCTGGCCGAGGCGTTCCAGTGCGTACAGGCCGGCCAACCACACCGGCGCCTTGTCGGAGCCGAGTTGGTCGGCGGCTTTGGTGTAGAGCTCGGTGACCTGGCGTGCTCTGGCGGCGCCCGGCGAGGTAGAGCGCGAACAGCGCGCCGCCGTCGGCGACGACGCTCAACGCGATCTTCAGCACGTTCAGCTTCGCGACCACAAGTCCTTGCCGCCGATCGTCGCGTTCAAGTCCACCTCACCGCAGCGACGCGCTCCAGCCACTCCAACGTCGCCCATAGCACCCCGCCGGCCGCGAGCACCAGCACGACCAAGCCCAGCACCGGCACGGTCCACGGCAACTGCCCGTCGGCTTCCGGTCGCGGGCGGGTCGGGCGCAGCCGGGCCAGGGCACGGCGCCAGCGGGATGGAGGCGCGGGTTCAGCAACGGTAATACCTGTCGTGATCAGCGCCGGTGTTGCTCGCCGATCGTCTGGAGGTTCGCCTCCAACAGCGCACCGTCCCGGTCGCTTTCGCGGTGGGAGTACCGCGCGGGGCCGGACGTCGCATGGTTCCCGCCCGGCCCCGCGGCACATACCGCCTCGGTCAGCAGTCGCGCCAGACTCCGGTCCACCCGGCCCCGGGATCACTGGTGCACCAGTACCCGGTGCCACCGGGTGCCCAGACCGACAGGTTGCGGGTACTCCCGCTCCACCACACCGAGTCCCTGCCTTCCGGGTCTGGACCGTCAAACGGAGGGTTGATCATGTCGTCCGCTGTCTTGTTGCCTGGCATCAAGGACCACCCGTTGTTGCCGGGCCAGGTATGCCACACCGTTCCGTCGACCCGGACCGCGAAGATCTCCTCCCTCGAACCGTCGGCGTTCCAGGCGATGTGCCGGAACGCGTTGCACTTTCGGAGGTGCAGAACACCCGCGCCCCACGCGGGCGCGTCCACCTGCATGATGCAAATGGCATCCGCGTCAGCGGTCTCCGCGGAGGCCACACCCCCTGGAACCAGCGCGACACCACATGCGAACACCGCAGCTATGGCGGCCTTGACGATCTTGCGCATCCGAACTCCCCTCTTCGGGCCCGCGTCCCCCCAGCGACCAACAGGCGATCACGAAGCACACCTTCATGCCACCTCATGACTTCGTGATACCGACCAAACCACTGCGCGCATCGGTAACCAATCTTTTCGTCGATGCTCGAAATCCTGTATCGCTCAGGCATGCATTGACCGCATCCAGGCAGTCGCGCGAGATCGCCTCGGCCTCGTGGTCACCCGCCGTCGGACCCGATGCCGAGCACCAGGTCCTCGAGCCGGCCACCTGATCGACCAACCGCGATAAGAGGGTGTGCCGTGCCGGATCTACTCGGGGGTCTGGACTTGGCGATCACGCGAGCTCAAGCAGCCGTCGTGGCCTCAACCGGCTACGAGCTGGACCGCACCTACCATGGCATCCAGCAGGACCCGGAGACCACCGGCCGGGCGGTCGACCCAGGTCGGCTACTGGTGGAGCTCACCGCGACCGGCCCCACCGAACGGCAGTCCGCCCAGGCACTGCGCAAAGTGCCCGAGTTCAGCCACAACGCCTTCACCTGGGGATACGACGGCAACGGGCCCAGCGCCATGGCGGCCGCGATCCTGGCCGACGCCCCCCAACCCCGACCCGGCGCTGCTCGACGGCGGCCGGGCCGAGGAGCTGTACGCCAACCTGCGCGAGGACTTCGTCGAGGACTTCCTGGTGACAGCCACCGACGAGTTCCGGCTCCGCCGGCGCGGTGCTGCGATGGGTGCACGGTTGATGGATCCAGCACGGCGGCGAGCAGCCGCTGCCGCTGGCGCTGGCCGACCTGCACATGGACGTGACGCCTGGCAGCACCAGTCCGTCGTAGCCGCATTTGGCGGCTACATTACTCCCATCAGGTGACGAAAGGGTGCAAGTGCAATCAACTTTCGTCCGCAGAACCGTAGACGACTATCGCCGAATTGCCGGGATGCGGTAGGTGTTATACGACTAGCCATGTCGACGGGAGAGCGGCCAATGAGGAAGACTTGTCAGTTGATCAGTGCCGCGATAGCGATGTTTGCCCTGACCGGAGTTCTGATGACTTCTGCGCAAGCAACTCCGGTCCCATGTTCCACCTGGCAGTACAACACCGATGACGGTAAGCCGATCTACAGCAGCGGTGCTGGCTATGACTTGGTGGGATACACGGCAAGCGACGGATTCGTGAACGTCACCGGATTCTCCGGCGACTTCCGATACGGAAACTTCTACAATTCTTCGGGGCAGCGCTACCAGACGGAGAAGTGGATTCATCTCACGCACATCCACTACGTGCGCTGCTGGTGAAAGACTGACGTTCGCGCGAGCCCTACCGTCGGGGCACGGCTCCCCCTACGCTGACCATCGCAGGCCCGACCGGTCGGGCCTGCGATGGTCAGACCGGCCGGTGGTGGCCTGGTCCGACAGCGGCGGCTCAGCGATGTGATCGCGGCTCGTCGACGACTATGTGCCGGCGTGGCCGAAACCATGCCCAGCGACTGCCAGCGATCCGAGCACACGTGGACCGACACCTGCCACCGCCAGCGCCGGCGAAGACGCGGCCTGCGTTCGCGGCTCCCCACCCACAGCGACCCGATGCCTGGGTCTCGCGCAAAGAGCTGGCGTCGAGTTCACCCTGACGATCGATGTCCACCACCCCGCGTCAGAATCGACGACATCACTCGACAATCCCTGTCGGCAGTGCGCGTCCACGCCAATGACAGGAAGTCCTCGTGATCACGGCCGACAGAGGAATCTCCAGAAGTTCCGCGCGCTTCAGGCCCTTGCCAACAATCCCGGGGCCCCGTGTGACAGTCCTCGGCGGTGCTGCCCGTGTCGGCAGTAGTCCACCTGGCAGGGGGCTCCGCCTCTTCTGCAGCGTCGAAGTGGCGTGCGTACTGCCGGTGCGGCTACGGCACAACACCCCTCGTCACCAGGGAACGCGCAAGGCGCGCTCTGATCACGCCCCACGAACTGGACCCCCGGAATGCGTGCTGTGCGGCGTGTCCTACGCACACAGCGGATAGACCGATCTCTGGACCAGTTCGATGTGCTCACCGATCCCAGCACCGCCGATGAGTTCCTGGTCTGCCGCGACATCCTCGGCTGCCGACGCAGCGACCGTGGACACCACACGGGAGCCCGCGTCGTTCCCGCCGGGACGAACGTCGACTCGACGCTTTGCGAGGCCGTTCACGTCCTTGTGCCACGGCACTTTGCAGCCGATGTGGCCGGCGCGGTGCTCGTCGGTGTCTGTAGTGACTCGTTCACGGCATTGCTCCACAGCTGCACGAGCTGGCGGATGCAGCCCCGACACGTGGCTGGTTGGCTTTGCACCTCGCCACCGATCGCGAGCGAACGATCTCTGCAGAACACGGCCGGTTCAGGTCCTGCGATCCGGTCCTCACGTGACCGCGCTGAGTATCTTAACGACAGCAAAGTGACGGTCTGACGTGAACGGTTGTGCGGCCCTCAACCCGGCGTTGTTGAGTACGCCCTGTTAAGGGTTATCGCGGTGTTGCGGCTGGGAGAGCGTCTGCAAACGACGGTGGCAGGTTCACGATGCCCAGAGATGGGTTTTCGCGAACCTGCCACCACGAGGGTAGTACGTGCTGCTGTGATCAGGCACGGGTGGGCAGGGCTCGCTTGCCCAGAGCCACGCCCAGTCCGATCATGCCGATGCCCAGGATCAGGTGCAGCCAGTTGTCGGCGGTGTTCAGCGGGACGAAGTTGGCGGCGCTGTCATGATCGATGATCAAGCCGTAGAGCCACAACACGAGGTAGATGACGCCGCCGCCGACCAGGTACAGGTAGGCACCGCGGACGGTGCGCGCCAGGACGATGCCTGCGACACCGAAGGCCAGGTGCACGATGTTGTGCAGAATCGACACCTGGAAAAGACCCAGCAGCAGAGCCTCGGAGTGATGGCCCGCGAACCCCAGCGTGTCGTAATTCGTCGTCAAGCCGGGGATGAATCCCGCAACGCCAACCAGCAGGAACACCACCCCAACGACCAGTGCGGCCAGCTGCACCGGTGTGCGCGTAGTGTGTTCGACCCGGGACATCGCGTCCTCCAAGACAATTGAGCTCGAAACTCCTGCGATCCACAACTGGATAACCCGAACCGCCTGTAGGTAAACCGGCCTGCATAACGGGCGCGATACGATTCCACGAAGTTTAGGTTCGTCTCAAAGAGCGGATCTTCCCTCCGATACGACGAAGCGTTTCTACATGCTGTGACGAACGCCGGAGCCCCTCCGTGAGCACTTTGCGGTGAACACGGCCGTCGCGGCGACCAGTTGCCAGGTGGTGATCGCGTAGACGGAGCCGCGTTCCCAGGTGCCGTTCTCGAACAGCAGGGTGGTCCCGAAGGCGGTGTTGAGGCCGAGCGCCAGCAGTGAGGTGATGCCGATGCCGCCCAACGCGAAACCGGCGATCCGGACGAAGCGCGCTGCCGCGTGGTGGCGGAGCAGGAGAGCTGCGGCGACGGTGGCGAGGTTGCCGCCGAGGATCGCCATCACCGCGCCGACGGGATGAAGAGCCGCGGTACCGTCGGCGGCCGCTTGCTGACCGCTGTGGAAGGTGGCGACCAGGACGTTGCCGACGGCGTGCACGACCGCCAGCGCCAAGAAAGCCGCACGTGCCTTCCCCGCGGGCAGGGCCCGGACCGCGAACACCGCGCCGAGCAGGAAGAACAAGCCTTGGTGCAGGAAGCCGAGATTCATGACCTCCGCCAACGGCGAGTCGACCGACCGCTCGTCCAGGGGATTCTCCCGCACGGCGCCGAGATCGCTGATGTAGTCGCGCGCATAGCTGTAGCCGGGAAACGCGGACGCCGCGACGGCCTCTGAGAGCAGGTACCAGGTACCTCCCAACGCCCACAGCACCGCTGCGGTGACCAGCGGTTCCCATGTCAGTTCGCCCGGTCGCGCCATTCTCGCTCCTCAGCCGCACTGGTCACCGTGTGAACCAGGTGTCGACGGCACCCTGGTCACCGCACCGGCCCGTCCCAGGCGCCGATGGAGGACGCTCGGGGACGGGTTGGTGCGGAAGCGCGCCAAGGGGGCAAGAAGACCACTCCCACGCGGGTGGTGGCTCGGATGTCAACGGCGACCGAGGCCCAGACCCACGTCGATGCCGAGGTCCAGGCCGAGCAGGCCGCCCTGCCAGGTCCGGAACGAGCCGCAGGCGGCCGGCGAGGTGGCCTCCAGGGGCAGGGACGGGTCCAGGTCGCTGGGTGCGCTGCCGTCGTAGGCGCCGCTGCGGTTCGGGTCGATGCCGTGCACGACCAGAACCGCCTTGCCGTTGCGGATGTTGCTCGCGACGTCGGCGGTCACGGTGATGCTGCGCCGGTAGTCGTAAGAGGTGCCGCCGGGCGCCGGGAAGCGGTCGACGGCCAGGCCGCTGGCGGGGCTGGTGTCGCCGCTCGTCGTCAGCGA
>NZ_FOFR01000014.1:210661-211331 GCF_900110955.1 Lentzea xinjiangensis | reverse complement strand
TCAGGCGGGCATCAGGACCGAGTCGATGAGGTACACGGTGGCGTTGGCGGTCTTCACGCCGCCGCAGATCACGTTGGCGTCGTTGGCCTTCAGCGCGTCGCCGGAGCCGGAGACCTTCACGGTGCCGGTCTGCACGGTCTTCTGGTCACCGGCGATCTTGTCCGGGGCGATCTGGCCGGGCACGACGTGGTAGGTCAGGATCTTGGTCAGCAGCGCGTCGTCGGTCTTGAGCTTCTCGATCGTCGCGGCGTCGATCTTCGCGAACGCCGAGTCGACCGGCGCGAAGACCGTGAACTCGGCACCGTTGAGGGTCGAGACCAGGTTCACCTTCGGGTTCAGCTTCCCGGACACGGCACTGACCAGCGTCGTGAGCAGCGGGTTGTTGCTCGCGGCCACGGCCACCGGGTCGGCGGCCATGCCCGACACCGACCCCGCACCGGACGGGACCTGCTTGGCGTAGTCGGCACAGCCGGGGCCGACGAGGGCACCGGCCGGGCCGGCCATCGCCGACGACGACGGCGCCATCGACGACGCCGACATGGGCGCGGCGGGCGCGGTGCTCGAACTGCCACTGCCGGCCATGTCACCCGAACCGCACGCCGCGCCGAACAGGGCGAGCGAGACGGCGCCGGTGGCGAGAACGGTGTTGCGGACGGTCTTGTTCATGACG
>NZ_FOFR01000014.1:0-210651 GCF_900110955.1 Lentzea xinjiangensis | reverse complement strand
TCAGGCGGGCATCAGGACCGAGTCGATGAGGTACACGGTGGCGTTGGCGGTCTTCACGCCGCCGCAGATCACGTTGGCGTCGTTGGCCTTCAGCGCGTCGCCGGAGCCGGAGACCTTCACGGTGCCGGTCTGCACGGTCTTCTGGTCACCGGCGATCTTGTCCGGGGCGATCTGGCCGGGCACGACGTGGTAGGTCAGGATCTTGGTCAGCAGCGCGTCGTCGGTCTTGAGCTTCTCGATCGTCGCGGCGTCGATCTTCGCGAACGCCGAGTCGACCGGCGCGAAGACCGTGAACTCGGCACCGTTGAGGGTCGAGACCAGGTTCACCTTCGGGTTCAGCTTCCCGGACACGGCACTGACCAGCGTCGTGAGCAGCGGGTTGTTGCTCGCGGCCACGGCCACCGGGTCGGCGGCCATGCCCGACACCGACCCCGCACCGGACGGGACCTGCTTGGCGTAGTCGGCACAGCCGGGGCCGACGAGGGCACCGGCCGGGCCGGCCATCGACGACGACGACGGCGCCATCGACGACGCCGACATGGGCGCGGCGGGCGCGGTGCTCGAACTGCCACTGCCGGCCATGTCACCCGAACCGCACGCCGCGCCGAACAGGGCGAGCGAGACGGCGCCGGTGGCGAGAACGGTGTTGCGGACGGTCTTGTTCATGACGAGACATCTCCCAGGAGTGGACGAGCAGTTGTTGCCCGTGATTCGTCACCCCCCGGGGAACGGACGGGTCTGGTTACCAACCCGTTACCCAACGATCCGACGGAAGCGCGTGACCAGCAGAAACAGTCGGCGGGCAGACGAGGCGGAACAGCTCGGCAGCCGGCGATCCGGGCGGATCGAGCTCGGCTCGCGTGCCGGGCACTTCGCGGATCAGGGGCGGCTCGCCCACCGCGGCCGCCCGGTTTCGCCTTCTTCTCCGGATGATCGAGAGCCTGCCCGTGCGGCTCGCCGACGTGGCAGGCTGGATGGCGTTCCGTGCGGAGTACCGCTCACTCGCTCACCACGGCGGGCGAGTGAGATGACAAGGGGAGGTCGACGTCAGCGTGCACAGCGGACCACAAGCGCCCGCAGCGTCGGGAGGAGCCGGATCAGCCCGGCCGTGCGATCGTTCGCGAACCTGCGGCACCACCGCCACGCCAGCGCCGCCGGTCTCGTGAAGGGCTCGGCCACGCCCGGTCCGCGGCACCTGGCGGTGCTCACCGAGGAACAGCGCGCGGTGCTGGAACTCCGCGTCGTCCGCGGTCTGTCAGCCGAGCAGGTGGCACAGGCGCTGGACCTCACCCCGGCGGCGGTGCGGCTGGTGCAGCACCAGGCGCTCGAAGCGCTGCGCGCGGTGCTCCGACGACCGCGGCCCCTTCCGCCGTGAGGAACCACGACGAGCCCGGACACGCGCTGGCACCCTGATCCACCCGTCAAGTCCACTGTGGATGGAGCAGCGCAACCCGTGGGGCTTCAGGCGGACGCACCTCCGACGCGGAGCAGTCGGAGGCTCCGCGTCGGAAGTGGCCCGCGCCTTCGGCGGCGCGGAGTCAGCGCACCCGCTCCGGGATGTGGTCGAGTGCGCGCAGCACGTGCACCGCGAGGTCGCGGGCGGCCTTCTCGCCGAGCTCGGTCTGGCCGGACAACACGTCCTGCACCATCTTGAGCCTGCGGTCGTACGCGGACGTGTGGGTCATTGCGGTCATCGAGTTCCTCGCGTGGTCTGCTGGGGTATGCGGTCGTCTTCGGCTGTCCGCGCGCCTGGGGTCTCCCCGGTGGCGGGAGGACCTTCCGCGTGCAGCAGGGCCTCGACGGTGTCGATGTTGTCGCGGAGCGCCGCGGACATCATGGTTCGGTGGGCGTCGGACGGGTCGGTGTCCGGCGGTACGAGCAGCAGCCTGAGGCGGCGCCGGTCGCCCGCGATGACGTCCACGGTGTGCGGTGGCCTGGACCAGAACCCGCTCAGCCGGACCCGGACGCCGTCGGCGGCGATCTGGGCCGGGGTGGCGTCCCACTCGGTCAGGTTGTAGCTCACGCGGGGGATCTCGCCCAGTCGAACCGCCAGCACCGCGAGCAGCGCGGGCAGTTCGGCGGCGAGGTCCCGCGAACGCGGCCACCACGCACCGTCGACGTACCCCGTGGTGAGCGCCTTCGGCCGCAACCGCAATCGCAGCGGACACCGAAGCTGCTCGTCGGCCGCGACGGCCGTCGGGGTGATGGAGGGGTGAGGAGCCGACGTCATGCCGGGACTCCCGTCTCCGGCCGGAAGTGCGGCCGGTTCAGGTTCGCCGAGTACGACCTGAGCTTGACCGCTCAGGTACGGGATGTTCTCGGCAGGACCGACACTACACTCTTTCGGCCCCGATCAACCGATCTGACACCGAATACTTCTGCCGCCGATCCTTCCGTCGGCACGGCGGGCCCGCCGTGCCGACGGAAGATCCACAGTGGACGATCGTCACGCGGTGGCCAGGACCGCGGCGTAGCGTGGAGACATCGACAACTCGACGGACAGCGAGCAGTCCCGCACGGCCTGCACCGGCGTCGCCGGACGGCTCCAGACGGGCACCGTGATGGCGGTCGTCCTCGTGCTCCCCGCGACCGGTCTGGTCGTAGACGTTCGGCGTCGCGGAGGCGAGCGCGGCTCTGCTGGGGTGGACGGTTCTCCCGGTGGCACATCTTCCGGTGCTCGCGTCGGCCTGGCGGCGTTCGTCCCGGTAGACCCGGCAACGGCTGGTCCCGGCCGGACTGCTCGGCGCCGTCCTCAGCACAGCGCTCCTCGCGGCCGGGCCGGCGGCGACCGTCCTGTGACGGGTTCCCGGCGGAACGGGGGCCTTCAGGGGTTTGTCGCCGGTGTGGACGGGAACCCCATTCAAGGGGCCGTGACCATCGCCCCCGTACCGATGACCCCGGACCCCGGCGTCGGAGATCGACACCGGAGGTATGCACGTCGTGAGCACCAGCGCGGATCGACGACTCCGCCCGCCCGTTCCGCCGGCTCGCACCGGCAGCCCGGGCGACGAACGCCCGTCCGCCGAGCCGGCGAGGTCCGCGAGGAGTGCGGTTCCCGTGGTGCTGCGGGTCAGCGCCGCGCTGGGCTGGCGCTTCCTGGTCGTGGTGGCGGCGCTGTACGTCATCGGCGTCATGTTCGGCAGGCTCGTGTCGCTCGTCGTGCCGCTCGCGATCGCGCTGCTGCTGGCGGCCTTGCTCGCACCGGCCGTCGCCTTCCTGATGGCACATCGGGTGTCCCGGGGCCTCGCCGCCGCACTGGTTTTGGTCGGCGGGCTGCTCGTGCTCGGCGGCGTGCTGACGTTCGTCGTGGTGACCTTCGTCAACGGCCTGCCCGACCTGGCGGCACAACTGGCCCGCAGCGTCGACGCGGTCACCGGCTGGCTCGTCAACGGGCCGTTGCAGCTCAGCCAGACGCAGCTCAGCGAGTTCGTCGACCGGATCATGAAAACCCTGCAGGACAACCAGTCCGGCATCACAACCGGCGCCATCGCCACCGTCGCCACGGTCGGCGAGACCCTCGCCGAGATGCTGCTGGTGCTGTTCGCGCTCGCGTTCTTCCTCTACGACGGCCCGCGGATCTGGCAGTTCCTCCTCCGCGCCGTTCCCGGCGGGACGCGCAGGCGCGTCGACGTCGCGGGCAGGCGCAGCCTCGCCGCGCTGGTCAGCTACGTCCGCGCCACCGGAGCGGTCGCCGTGGTGGACGCGGTCGGCATCGGCATCGGACTGGCCGTGCTGCGCGTGCCCCTGGCGGTCCCGCTCGCCGCGCTGGTGTTCATCTGCGCGTTCGTCCCGATCTTCGGCGCGGTGGTGGCGGGCGCCGTGGCCGTGCTCATCGCGCTCGTCGCGAACGGTCCCCTGACCGCGCTGATCGTCCTCATCGTCGTCATCGCGGTGAACCAGCTCGAAAGCCACGTCCTCCAGCCGTTCCTGCTCGGACGGGCGGTGAAGCTGCACCCGCTCGCGGTGGTCCTGGCCATCGCGGCGGGGCTGCTCGTCGCGGGCATCGCGGGCGCACTGCTCGCCGTCCCGCTGCTGGCGGTGCTCAACTCGGCGATCCGCTCGCTGCGCAGCGAGGCCGACGAGCACGTGCTGCCCGCCGACGTCCACACCAGCCAACCGGAGGAGTCGGGGCCGGACGAACCCGGCCTGGACACCGAAGCAGACAAAGTGAACCCGGAGCAGAGATGACCGTCACAGACCAAGACTCGACCGACACGGCGAAACGCCTGCCCGGCAGCGACTTCGCGCGACTGACCAAGGAACTCAAGGCCGCCGGGCTCCTGGACCGCCGGCGCGGCTACTACGTGGTGCGGATGATGATCAACGGGCTGCTGCTCGGCGCGATCGCGGTGGCGTTCGCGCTGCTGGGCGACTCCTGGTGGCAGGTGCTCACGGCCGCCGCCCTGGCGGTGGCCTCCACCCAGCTCGCCTTCATCGGGCACGACGCCGGACATCGGCAGATCTTCCGCAGCCACCGCAAGAACAACGTGGTCGGGCACCTGCACGGCAGCCTGACCGGGATCAGCTACCAGTGGTGGGTGGCCAAGCACAACCGCCACCACGCCAACCCCAACCACGAGGACCACGACCCGGACATCGAGATCCACGCCCTCGCGTTCAGCCGCGCGCAGGCCGCCGAGAAACGCGGCATCTACAGCTGGATCACCAAGCACCAGGCGTTCCTGTTCTTCCCGCTGCTGCTCGCCGAGGCGGCCGTGCTGCGCATCTCCGGCCTCGTCGCGTTGTGCCGCAACGAACTGCGCAACCCGTGGCGGGAGTCCGCGATGCAGGTCCTGCCGATGATCGGCTACCTGGCGGCGGTGTTCCTCGTGCTCTCCCCGGTGAAGGCGGTGGTCTTCATCGCCGTGCACCAGGGGCTGATGGGCGTCTACCTCGGCTGCTCGTTCGCGCCGAACCACAAGGGAATGCCGATCATCGCCGAGGGCCAGCGCCTCGACCACCTCCACAAGCAGGTGCTGACCTCGCGCAACGTCACCGGCGGCCGGTGGGTCGACGCCCTGCTCGGCGGCCTCAACCACCAGATCGAGCACCACCTCTACCCGCACATGCCCCGGCCCAACCTGCGGCACGCGCAGCCCCTCGTCGAGGACTTCTGCGCCCGGCACGGCATCCCCTACAGCAAGACCACGCTGCGCCGCTCCTACGCCCAGGTGCTGCGCCACCTGCACGACGCCGGGGCACCTCTGCGCCACTCCGCGAGCTGACCGCCGCCCGCTCCTGCCCTCAGAGCAGGAGCGGGCGGGTCAGTCACCGCTGCGGCCGGGCGGCCGCAGGCCGGCGGGCGCGGCCGGGTCGAGGTCCGCCACGCGGAGGCGGAACACCTGCAGCTCGACACCGAAGTACTTCGTGGTCTCGCCGACCCACTGCATCCCGTTGTTCAGCACGGTGGCCGACGCGCGGACGTTGCCGGGCCGGACCACGGCGAACACCTCGTTCACGTCCTGGCTGAACGCCCAGGCGGCGAGGGCGTGGGTCGCCTCGGTGGCGTAACCGCTGCCCCAGGCGTCGGGACGCAGCTGCCAGCCGATCTCCAGGTCCTCGTTGCCCGGTGGCAGCGGGAGCAGGAGCGCGCCGCCGATCACCCGGCCGTCGGTGTTGCGCTGGATCGCCCACCGGCCCGCCGGAGCCGGGAGCCTGGCGCTTTCGGCGATCCACTGCTGCAACAGCAGGCGCATGGCGGCCGTGTCCGGCACCTGGTCCATGTCGGGGCTGAGCCAGCGGGTCACCTCGGCGTGCCCGTAGACGTCCAGTGCCGCTGCCGCGTCGTCGACCGTCCAAGGCCGCAGCGTCAGCCGCTCGGTGGCCGGCACGGTGGTCGTCGATGCCGATGTGCTCATGTCGGTGCTCCTGTTCCCACGGCCGCGCGGGCCGCCGGCGGTTATCGGCAGATGCAGCCTCGGGGCAGTGCGGACACGGTGGTCGCGGCGCAGAACCGGACGCCGAGCGGATCGTGCTCGTGCGACGGGTGCGGGCACGCGGCGCAGAGGCCGGCGGCGCGGGCGGGGTCGTCCACGACGGTGGTGAGCGGCTCAGACATGGGCATGCGGGTACTCCGATGAACGATGCTGGAAGGACAGGACGCGGGGGTTCTGGATGACACCGTCGCGGATCTCGATGGCGCGCCGGATGACGTCGCTGGTGTCCCAGGCCCCGGTGAGAACCGGGCGCAGGTGCGGGAGCAGGGCTTCGCTGATCTCCCAGGTCGCCGAGTTCCACAGGTAGGAGGGGCTGTGGTCGACCCCGTAGTAGCGGACGTCGTCGCCCACCGCGAAGGACGGATCGGCGAACGAGGTCGGACGGGCCCAGTCGAACCCCATCCCCCGGTCGCAGGACACGTCGACGATGAGGGTGCCGGGGGACAACGAGGGCAGGTCGTCCTCGACGAGGAACGTCAGCGGCTTGTCCGGGTCCTGCAGGACGCAGTTGACGATGATGTCGTGCTCCGCGAGGAATCCGGCCAGCGGGACGCGCCCGGCGTCGGTGAACGCGTGGCTGCGCCGCGGATCGTCGTCGCCGTGGTCGAAGTGGACCATCCGCGCCGAGTGGATCGGCGAGCCGACCGCCACGACTCCCCGGTTGGTCAGGACGTTGACCTCGTGCACGCCGTGCGCCTTGAGAGCCGTCACGGCGCCCCGCGCGGTGGCGCCGAACCCGATCACGGCGGCGTTCAGCCTCCGGCCGTAGTCACCGGTCGACCCGGCGAGCTGCAACGCGTGCAGCACCGAGCAGTAGCCGGCGAGCTCGTTGTTCTTGTGGAAGACGTGCAGGCTGAAAGAACCGTCGGAGGTCCAGTGGTTCATCGCCTCGAAGGCGATGACGGTGAGCCGTCGTTCGACGGCGAGCTGGGTGAGCTTCGAGTCCTGCACGCAGTGCGGCCAGCCCCAGAGCACTTGCCCTTCCCGCAGCTCTCCGACGTCCTGAGCGAGGGGCTTGGGCAGTAGGATGACGTCGCACGTCGCGATGAGCTCTTCGCGCGAGCGCAACCCCGCGACGGACGCGGAGAGCTGTTCGTCCGAGACGCCGAAGCGGTCGCCGTAGCCGTGTTCGAGGTAGATGCGGCCGCGCAGGTCCGCGTCGATCCGGTCGAAGTGCAGCGGGTGGATCGGGAGCCGGAGCTCGTTCTCCTTGCGCGACAGTCCGATGACTCCGAGGCTGAGCTGGTCCACGAGTGGCTCTCTGATCGATGGGGGTGACCGCCGGACCGGCCCGATCGTCACCGGGCTCGCTCGGCCGGAGGCACGAGCGGGGGCACTCGGGTGGCGGGATCGGTCGACAGCGGCCGCCAGCCTCCGGTGACGTGCCCGCCGGAGGTCGCACCAGGCTTCCACGCCGGCTTCAGGGCGCGCGGCGCAGCCGATGATCCGATCGATGATGCAGTGGTGCAGAGCAGGTCCGAGATCATCTCGGCGCTCCCGCCTCCGGCCGAACCGGCCGGATGTCTTGATGCGCCCAAGGCGACACCGGCTTGAACGCCGATGCGCGACATACCCTCGGTGACCCCACTCTACGCTGTTCCCCTGTTGATCGGGGAACAGCGGGGTCCGCGCGCGGTCGTCCGCGTCGCGTCCACAAAGGACAGGACCCGCTGACCTGCCTCAGGCCTCGGGTGGGTTTGCCGCCACTCGGCTGCTCCGTGGCCGGGCCCGCACCGGTTAACGGGCCGCGGACACCGCGGAAGGATCGAGCTCACCGTTGGTGAGCGCCCTGGCGACATCGCGCACCCTGGTGCCCCGCTCGCGGGCGTGGTCGACGATCAGGTCCCGTGCGTCGTCGACCCGGATGTCGAGCGTGCCCGCGACCAGACCGACGGCGTGCGCGAGCTGCACGCGGTCGTTCAGGGTGGTCAGAGTGCGTTCGGTCAGCCGGTGGACGCGCGGCGGACCGGCTTCCTGGGACAGTCCCGGCACGGCCAGGTCGGCGAGCACCTCGCCCAGGCGCTGTTGCCAGAGCTCCAGGGTGACGGGCTCGAGGTAGAGCAGGTTCAGCCCCCCGACCGTCTGCCCGTCCAGTCGCATGGGAACGGCGCGGATCGCGCGGTAACCGGCGTCCAGAGCGGCCGGCCGGAACGCGGGCCAACGGTCGTCGGCGGCGAGGTTCTCACTGGCGACGGCGATGCCGTCCTTGATGCAGTCCACGCACGGGCCCTCGTCGACCTGGGTCTGCAGGAGTTCCACGAACCGCGACCGCTCGTCGGAGGCCGACACGACCCTGATGCCGCCCCGCGGGTCGCTCAGCATCACGCCGATGGCGGAGGCGCCGAGCAACCTCGTGCACGCGGCGGTGACCTGGCGCAGCACCGCGTCGGGCTCGTGGCGGTTGGTCAGGCTCGCGGTGAGCTCGCTCAACGCGGGAACAACCTCGTCTCGGACACCGGCCACCCCCACAGCATACGGCCCGCCGAAGTACCGCAACGATCAGTCCACCAGTCGATCGGGGGAAATCCGCTGGTCGAGCACATCACGCGAGACGTCCAGCACCGACCGCCGCTCGGCGAACGCGTGCGCGCGCAGCCGCGCGAAGGCGTCTTCGAGGCCAATGCCCAGCTTCGCCGCCAGCACACCCGTGGCCATGTGGACGTCCTGATAGGACATTTCCATCCGCAGTTTGTGGTCGTCCTCGGCCAGTTCGTTCTCCAGCAACGCGAGCGTCGCCAGATCGGCCAGCACCGCCGCGTCCGCGACCGCCTCCGCGGACAGGCTGCCGGGACGACGCCGGTACAGGTCCAGCGTGCCGAGCCGGATGCCACCGACCTGCAACGGGAACGCGACCATCGCGGCGAGACCCTCCTCCGCGGTCGCGACGGCGAATCCAGGCCACCTGGCCCGCTCGGCGTGCAGGTCGCTCACCAGCACCGGGCCGCCGCTGCGATAAGCCTCCACCGCGGGACCCTCGCCCAGCGTGTACTGGAGCTCCTCCAGCAGCACGGCCCACGCGTCGCTGGCGCTGACCACCTCCTGCACCCTCGCGTCGCCGCGCAGCACCAGGGCCGCCGCGTCGACGCCGGGCAGAATGCGGACGCACACCGCGCACAGCGCCGGCGGCCAGTCGGAGCCCACGGTGCGGTCCGTGACCATCCGCTCGAGCCGATCTCGACTCTGCCCGTCCACTCTCGGCCCTTCGCGCCGGCAGTGTGTGAACCACCAGGATACGAACCGCAGTCACCCCCTCGCACCTCGCGGGCGAATCATCCCGATCACGTCGTGCTTGACGCCCGTCCGCGCGGGTAACCGGCCGCCATGGCAGATCCCGACACCACACCGCTCATCCCCGACGCTCCGCACGCACCCGGCACGCCGAGCCTCGACGACCTCGACGTACCGGACCCGGTGATCCCCCGGGAGACGCCCGCCGAGGAGCACATCGACGACGAGACCGGCCACCAGGAACCACCCGACTGACAACCGGCCGACCGGACGGGCGGCACGCACGAACAGGTGAATCCACTGTGGAGCCGAGCCGGCGAACGGGTGGCCCGCCCGCGACCACGGCGTGAGGTCGTCGGCCCACGATGCCGTTGCGCCGCACCACAACGGTACCGGCCGGCTCCCGCCTGAACCGGCTCGACCGGACGATGAACCGGTTGAGCCGACGCCAACCGGGTACACCGCGGTCATGGCGACACATGACATGGATCCGGGCGAGGACCAGGCGTCCTACACACCGCCCCACGACACCGGCTCGCCTGATGCGGTCGAGACCGATCCCGCCGCGCTCAACAGCGCCGAGGACCTCGACGAGGACCGGATCCGGCTGGATCCGCTCGAAGCGGGCATGGACCCGCCGGAGCGGTGGACCGGCGTGACCAAGTACGGCATGACGCCCTACGAGGAAGCCCACCCGCGTCCACTGGCCGACCGGCTCGCCGAGGAACAGCCCGACGTGCCGGTCGCTCCCGGGGAGCTTGACCAGGAGGTGCTGGACGAGGCCGCCGGGCGCGGACAGCTCGCGGACGAACCCGGCGGCTCGGTCGCGGCCGTGACCCGCACCCCCGAAGACCCGGTCTGACCGGTCCTCGTCCCCCTGTTCCGGCGTCCGAGCGGTCGCGGTGGCCGTCCGGGCGCTGGAACAGGACGTAGAGGTAGATCAACGCGGGCAGCAGCAGAGCGCCGGGGCGGTCCGGTGCGACGGTGCACCCGGTAACGCGTCATCGCGCCGATGCCCTCGCCACACCGGACACGCGGGCCACCCGGTCAGGACGACGGCCGGAGGGAAGACCTACGGCGAATCGCCGACCGGAGGGTGGACGAAGGCAGATGGCTCTCACCGGAACGCGCTCCCGGCCGTGGTTGCGCATGTTCCTGATCGGCTTGGCGCTGTGGGTGGCCACCGTGGTCATCACCTACGTCACGCAGAACACGAACCTCATCCCCACCATCGTGCTGCTCGGCAGCTTCCTCGTGCCCGCCACCTTCGTCTCGTGGGCTTTCGGGCACCGCCACTCCGGCGAGGTCACCGGCGAGCTGGTGTTCCGCACCTTCGCCGTCGGCGGCGTGCTCGGCGTGCTGGGCGCCTCGCTGCTGGAGAGCTACCTGCTGCACCCTTCGCCGTGGTTGTTCGTCGGCGTCGGCCTGATCGAGGAAGCGGTGAAGCTCGCCGCGCTGGCGCTGCTCACCCGGCACCTGACGCACAAGTCGGCCCGCGACGGCCTCGTGCTGGGCGCCGGTGTGGGGTTCGGGTTCGCCGCCTTCGAATCGGCGGGTTACGCGCTCACGGCGATGTTCACCCAGAACGGCCTGTCGCTGATCGACCTGGTCACCACCGAACTGCTGCGCGGTCTGCTCGCTCCGTTCGGGCACGGCCTGTGGACGGCGATCCTCGGTGCCGTGCTGTTCTCCCGCAGCACCCGAGAGCACTTCCTGCTCACCGGCCGCCTGCTCGTCGCCTACCTGGGCGTCTCGCTGCTGCACGCGCTCTGGGACTCGATGAACACCATCGCCGTGGTCGTCACCCTCGTCCTGACCGGCCAGCGGCTGCCCGCGAGCGGCTACCCGGGCCAGCCGACTTCCGCCCAGGTCGAGCTGTTCACCGTGTTCACCTGGACCGGGCTGGCGGTGATCTCGGCGCTCGGCCTGGTGTGGCTGGCCGTGCTGGTGCGGGCGTCGCGCAGGACGGTCGCACCGGTGGTCGTGCGCGGTTACCCCGTGTCCACCGACGCGCGCTGGTGGCCCGCCGGTCGGCCTCCCCGCTGAGTTCGAAGATCTCACATCGGCGTTTGGCAGCGGGCGTGGTGGGCACAAGGCGGGTATGCGAACGCCCCGAGTTCATTGGGACCAATCACTGCAGGCCCTGGCCAAGGGCTACGCCTGGCTGCCCGACCGGCGGCGCCGCATCGACGGCGACGTGGTGCACACCCGTGTGATGGGTCAGCGTGCCGTGGCCCTGTGCGGACCGGAGGCCGCGCAGTTCTTCTACGACGAGAAGAACGTCAGGCGCCACACCGCCATCCCCGGTCCGGTGCTGAGCACCCTGTTCGGTCACGGCGCGGTGCACACGCTCGACGGTGACGCGCATCGGCAGCGCAAGGCCTTCTTCCTGTCGCTGGTGACGCGGGAGTCGACCGCCTCGCTGGTCCAGTGCGTCGCGGCGGCCTGGGAGGACACCGTCGTCGGGTGGGCTCCCGGCCGCGAGGTCGTGCTGTTCGACGAGGCGAGCCGGGCGTTGACCGCGGGCGTGCGCCGCTGGGCGGGCATCCCGCTCGAGACCGGTGAGGTCGCGGCGCTGGCCGCCGACCTGGTCGCGATGGTCGACGGGTTCGCCACGGCGGGGCCCCGCCACTGGAGGGCGCGGCAGGCCCGCACGCGGCGGGAGGCGTGGCTGGGATCGCTGGTCCAGGACGTGCGCGACGGCAGGGCCGAGACACCGGAGGGCTCCGCGCTCGACGTCGTCGCCCGGCACCGGGACGCCGACGGCGAACTGCTCGACCCGCGCACGGCGGCGGTCGAGCTGCTCAACGTGATCAGGCCGACCGTCGCCGTGTGCTGGTTCGTCGCCTACGCCGGGCACGCGCTGCACCGGTGGCCGCAGCACCGGGAACCGCTCCAGGCCGGCGGTGGCTTCGCCGTCGCCTTCGCGCACGAGCTGCGCCGGTTCTACCCGTTCGCGCCCTTCCTCGGCGGTCGTGCCGCGCGGGACCTCGACCTCGCGGGAGAACGCGTTCCGGCCGGATCGCTCGTCCTGCTGGACCTCTGGGGCCAGAACCACGACAGCCGGTGGTGGCCGGACCCGTACCGGTTCGACCCCCACCGGTTCCTGCACCGCGAGATCAGCCCCTGGGAGCTCGTGCCGCAGGGCGCCGGTGACCCGCACACCGGGCACCGCTGCCCCGGCGAACCGTTCACCGTCGCGATCCTCGCCGAGCTCTGCACCCGGCTGGCGCACCGCGACTACCGGGTGCCGGAGCAGGACCTGACCATCTCGCTGAGCCGGATCCCGGCGCGTCCCCGCAGCCGTTTCGTCCTGGTCCCCACCTCGCGATGACTCACTCCTCGACCCGCTGGGTGACGACTCCGCGCACGAAGTGCTTCTGCGCCACCAGGAAGAGCAGGATCATCGGCACGGTGGCGACGACGCTCGCCGCCATCACCAGTTCCCACTGCGCCTCGCCGCCCTGGCCGAACCGGTCGAGCACCGCCTTGAGGCCGCGCGGCAACGTGTACAGCTCGGGCTCCCGCAGGTAGATCAGCGGCCTGATCAGGTCCGTCCAGGCGGCCTTGAACTCGAAGACGAACACCACGACGAGGCCGGGCCGGGCCAGCGGCAGCGCGATGGACCGGAACTGCCGCCACGGCCCGGCGCCGTCCACCCGTGCCGCGTCGAACACCTCCGCGGGCAGACCGAGGAAGAACTGGCGCAGCAGGAAGACGTAGAACGCCGAGCCGAAGAGGTTGCCGGCCCACAGCGGAACCTGCGTCGTCGCGAGTCCCACCGCGTGCCACTCCAGGTACACCGGCACCATCGTCACGGCGGCGGGCAGCATCATGGTGGCGACGACGATCCCGAAGAGGACGGTGCGCCCGCGGAACCGGAAGCGGGCGAAGCCGAACGCCACGACCGCGCTCGACACGGTGGCGGCCAGCGCCGCGGCGACGCCGACGGCCACGCTGTTGCCGACCCAGGCGAGCAGCGGCACGGCGCGCCAGACCTCGGCGTAGTTCTCCGGCCGGAACACCTCGGGCAGCAGGGCGTTGTCGAAGACCTGGGAGCGGTCCTTCAGCGACGCGCTCAACAGCCACAGGAACGGGTACGCGAACAGCACGCCGACCCCGGCGAGGGCCAGCACGACGGCAGCGCGGCGCGTCATGCCCGGTCCTCGTAGTGCACGTAGTCGCGGGAAAGCCGCACCTGCAGCGCCGTGATCGCGGCTATCACCAGGAACAGCACCCAGGCCAGCGCCGACGCGTAACCCATGCGCAGCGAGCCGAACGCCTCCTGGAACAGGTAGATCACGTAGAACAGCGCCGCGTCCCCCTCCGCCGGGCTGGACGGGCGGGCGCCGAAGAACATCGTGTAGGCCTCGGTGAACACCTGCAGCGACGCGATGGTGTTGACGATGAGCGTGAAGTACACGGTGCCGCTGATGCCGGGCAGCGTGACGTGCCAGAACTGCCGGAACGCGCTCGCGCCGTCGAGGCGCGCGGCCTCGTACCTCTCCCCCGGCACCCTGGTGAGCGCGGCCAGGTACAGCACGGCGGTGCTGCCGATGGTCCACAGGCTCATCAGCACCAGGCCGGGTTTGATCCAGGCCGGGTCGGTCGTCCACTGCGGCCCGGTGAAGCCGAACCAGCCCAACATCGCGTTGACCGCGCCGTTCTGCCCGTTGAGCAGCAACAGGAACAGCGCGGCGAGCGCGACCGGCGGTGTCATCGTCGGCAGGAACAGCACGGTGCGGAAGAAGCCGGCCGACCGCCCGGCACGGCGCAGCAGCGATGCCAGGCCGAGCGCGAGCACGATCTGCAGCGGCACGTGCAGCAGCGTGAAGAAGACGGTGTTCCACAACGCGGTCGCGGCGCGCCCGTCCCGCAGGATCTCGCGGTAGTTCGTCAGGCCGGTGAACCGCGCCGGCTTGAGCAGGTCGTAGTGGGTGAACGACAGGAACAGGCTGTAGAGCATCGGCCCGGCGGTCAGGAGGAGGAACCCGATCACCCACGGCAGCACGAACAGCCAACCGGCGCGTGCCTCGCGTGTGCTCACCGTCAACGACCCCCCACGCGGACGATCGCCCGGTCCGCCTCGCGCTGCGCCTGCGCCATCGACTCCTCCGGCGTCTGCCGGCCGAACAGCACCCTGGTGACCGCCGACTCCCACGAGCGCACCAGGTCGCTGGCCGCCGGGTTCGGTGGTAGCGCGAAAGCCTCGTCCTGCACGGACCGCACCACTTCCACCCCCTGCTGGAGCACGCGGATGCCGCGCGGGTCGAACACCTCGTTGAAGATCCTTTCGTCGGCGGCGCGGTTCGCGGTGAACGTTCCGCTGTAGGGCTTGCCCTTCTTCGCCAGCGCGTCACGGCGCGCTTCCGCCGCGGTGACCCACGTGTCCGCCGCCGTCATCGTCGCGATGAACTCGCAGGCGAGCTCCGGGTGCCGCGCGCCTTTGGGAACGGCCCAGGCCTGTCCGCCGGCTTCGGTGAGCGGATCGCCCCGCCGGTCGGTGAAGGGCGCGACCGTGACGTCGACGTCCGGCGAGTTGGCGGCGAGGGTGTTGACGTACCAGGAGTCCATGACCATGGCGGCGAGCTGGCCGCTGACGAACTCGTTGTTCGCGCCGAACGAGTCGAAGGTGTCCCGGAACGCCTTGAACGACGCCCAGCCACCCTGTGCGCGCACCAGGTCGGCGGCGAACCGGACGGCCTCGACGACGCGGGGGTCGTCCAGGTGGGGTTCGTCGCCGAGCAGGTCGGCGCCGTTCGCCTTGGCCCACAACGCCACGAACTCCGGCATCCGCGGGTCGAACCCGATCCGCTGGACCCGGCCGTCCTGCACGCGGGCCAGTGCCGCCGCGGCTTCGGCAAGGGCTTTCCAGTCCCCCGCCAGGAGCGCGGCCGGATCGACGCCCGCCTCCCGCAGCACCGGGTTGTTGAGGATGAGCACGCGAACGGTGAAGAAGTCCGGCACGCCGTAGACCGTGCCCCGGTAGGTCACCTGCCGCACCGCCGCCTCGCGGTACTGCCCGAGGTCGACCTGCCGGCTGCGCAGACACGGCCCGAGGTCCTGCACCGCTCCCCTGGCCGCGTAGCCACCGAGCTTGCGCCGGTCCGCGTACACCAGGTCCGGCGGGTCGCCCGCCGCGACCGACGAGAGGAACTGCTGCTCGTCGAACACACCCTCGTTGATCCGCAGATCGACATCAGGTCGCCGCTGCTTGAACACGGCCACGCGCGCGGTGGCGTGTTCATCGGGCAGGCCGAAGCCCATGGTGACGAGGGTGTTGGGTTGATCGGCGGCGCTCGGTCCGAGACCACCGCATCCCGCGACGAGCAGGACCACCAGCAGCGTGATCGGCCACCTGGTCATGAGCGGGCACGAGTGAGGTCGGAAGCCTTGCGGATCGCATGGTCGAGTGAGCTGTGGTCCACCGTGATCGCCGCCTTCACACAGTAGGACGTCGAAGCGCCGATCGAACGACTACCCGCATCCCGCACGCGTCAAACTTCGCGCCTTTCGCGGTGGCGCGAACCACAGCGCTGCTTCGGTTGCCACGACTCACGTCCGGGAACAATCCGCGCCGCGACCACGTCTTCCGGATGAGCGTTCGTACTGGCTCTCAGGGGAGGTGTTGCCATGGCGCTGCCGCACGACGTCGATGCCGGGAAGGCCGGCGGCGTGCTCACCGTCCGCGTGCCCAGGACCGATGCGACCGAGCCGCGCCGCATCCCCCCATCAACAGCAAGTAGCACCTGCCGTGTCTTGAAAGGAACACGAGAGTGGAGTTGTTGCCGCTGCGAACCGACTTCGACCTGTGCTGGCGCGGCTACGACCGCGACCAGGTCCAGCACTACGTACGAGGTGCGGAGGACGAGCTGCGGATGCTCGCCGCCGACCGCGACGCCGCCCTCGCGCACGCGGAGTCCCTTGCCAGGGAGCTGGAAGCCGCCCGCACGGAGAACGCGGAGCTGCGTGCGCGCGTCGACCGGATCTGCCGCGCCCCGATCGCCCCGGACGCGCTCACCGAGCGCCTCGAACGCAGGGTCGAGCTCGCGCACAGCGAGGCCGCGGAGATCACCGCGCGGGCCAGGGCCGCCGCCGAGCAGCACTGGGCCGATGCCAAGCAGGCAGCGGACAGGCTGCGCCACCGCGCCGAACGCCTCGTGGCCGACCTCGACCGGCGGCGCGCGGACATGGAGACCGAGCACCGCGAGCTCATGAACCGCGCACACGACCAGGTCGACGAGCTGACCCGGCAGGCCGAACGCCGCCGCCGCGAGCTCGACGAGCAGGCCGCCGGGGTCCGCAGCCAGATCGAGGCGGACTTCGAGCAGGCCATGGCGTTGCGCCGGGGCGAGGCGATGCGGGCGCTCGCCGAGCAGCAGCGGAGTGCGCAGGCTCGGGCCGACCGGATCGTCCGCGAGGCGACCGAGCGGGCGCGCCACCTCGTCGCCGAGGCCGAGCAGCGCGTGGAGGTCCTGCGCCGGCACCGCGAGCACCTCGCCGGGGAGCTCCGCGCGGCACAGGCGCTCCTGGCCGACGCCGAGCCGCTGCTGCGGCCCCTGCCCGAGGAGGCTCCGGCCCCGGTGCTGGTCGAGTTGATCCACCCCGACCAGCGCCCCCGCGAAACCGTTCACCGGACAACGGCGGTTCCGCGTGAACCGCGTTCGTTTGCGACCGGAATGGCCGGGTAGCCGAGCATGGTGACCGATGAACTTCCTTTGACCGACTATGACCAGCTCCCCCTGGGCGACCTGAAGCACCGCATCCGGTCGCTGAGCGAGGACGAGCTCCAACGCGTGCGCGACCACGAACGCGAGCACGGCAACCGCACCCCCGTGCTCCAGGTGATCGAGGCCCGGCTGGACGAGCTCGGCCGCGGCGCCGAGCCGGCGCCGGGCGACCAGCGCAACGCACCCCGGGTCAGCGGTGCGGCCGGCGGGTCGTCCGTCTCACCGGAGCACTCGCCGGACGGCAACACGCCGCTGCGGCACGGCGTCTACGAGCAGACGCCGGCACGCGGGCGCGACTAGGAGAGCGGTGTCGAGCCGGGGCCCCGACCGAGTGGTCGGCGGCCCCGGTGTCCTGCGCCGCGCACGCTTGCGCCGATCCGGGAGAGGTCACCGCCTCAGGGCGGCGGCGCTCGCGATGAGGTCCGCGGTCAGCTGTCCCCGGCGGAACGGGAAGGTGTGCGCGCCCGGCACGGTCGTCGACCGCCCGTCGGGTGCCGCCGCGGTGAGCCGGTCCAGCCACACCCGAGGCACGAAGGCGTCGTGCTGGCCGCGAGCCAGCAGGACGGGACACCTCACACCGGTGATGGTCCGCTCGGGTTCGTCGTGCTGCGCGGAGCGCACGAACCGCGCGATCGCCCTGGGGCCTCCCCGCAGGTAGTCGGGCACCGTCGCCGGCACGAGGCTGGGCGGCTCGTGGAGGAAGTTGCGGACGAAGCCCTGCGCCGCTCCGGCCAGGACGCGCTGCTCCGGCGGGAAGGTCGGCCCCAGCAGGGCCAGCGCGGCGACGCGGTCCGGGTGCGCCGCGGCGACGTGGAGTGCCGCCTGCGCGCCCGTGGAATGCCCCATCAGCACGACCGGGACCTCGGTGACCCTGGTCAGCCACGCCGACACGGTCTCCGCGATGGCGGGAACCTCCGGAGCGCACGCCCCCGGACCGCGATGACCGAAGCCGGGCACGTCGAGCAGGACGGTCCTCGCCCAGCCGGCACACGCGTCCACCGTGTCCACCAGGTAGCCCAGCGCCCCCAGGCCGGGCACGATGACGACGAGCGGGCCCTGCGTGCGCTCCCAGCCCGCCTCCACGCTCCGCACCGGCCGCCCGGACACCTCGTCCCACCGCTCACGGCGGGGTCGTCGCTGCTCGTGCGGCACAGGAGCCTCCTTCGCGGCATCGCCTGCAGGAGGGCTACCGCCCGCACCGGGCCGGAAACGTGATCGTGCTCGTGTTTGCGGCGGGGCCTACGCCCGGTCCGAGGGCATCGTGGGCAGGTAGGCGGGTGCCCGTCGCGCCGACGCCGCGTGTTCGAAGGCCGCCGCGAGCCGCAGGACCGCCGCGTCCGTGCCGTGCCCGCCGATGAAGGACATCCCGATCGGCAGCGGCCCCGCGAACCCCGCGGGGACCGTGATGCTCGGGTAGCCCGCGACCGCGGCGGGCGTGGCGGTGCTCGGTGCGGGCGAGTCGCTGACGTCGACGGCGCGGGCGGGCCCGTTGGTGGGCGTCATGACCACGTCTAGGCGGTGGGCGGCCAGCACCTCGTCGATCGACCGGCGCGCGAGGCGAGTCGCCGTGCGCCGCTGGGCGAGGTAGGCGGGATCGGTGATCGGCGGCGCCTTCTCGGCGTCGTGGAACAGCTCCTGCCCGAACGTGCTCAGCTCGACCGGGTCCGCCTCGTTGAACTCGATCAGCTCGCGCACCGTGCGGGGCACGCCCTGCCGGGTGCGCAGGTACTCCTCCAGGTCGTGCTTGAACTCGCTGAGCACCGCGAGCCGCCCGGCGGCCTCGATCCGGTCCAGGTGGGACAGCCCGACGTCGACCACCACCGCGCCGCATCGGCGCAGCAGCTCCACCGCCGACTCCACGACCCGGTCCGTCTCGGTGCCGAACCCCGTCCGACGCCACACGCCCACCCGCACGCCCCGCAGGGACGCAGGCGTGAAGACGGGATCGGCCTCGCGTCCTTCCAGGACCGCCGTCAGGATCGCGGCGTCCACGACGTGCCGCGCCAGCGGGCCCGGCGTGTCCTGCCTGGCCGAGATCGGCACGATCCCGGTCCCGCTGATCCTGCCGCGGGTCGGCTTGAACCCGACGACGCCGGTGTGGCCGGCCGGGCACACGATCGAGCCGTTGGTCTCGGTGCCGACGGCGACCTGGGCCAGTGACGCCGCCACGGCCACGGCCGAGCCCGACGACGAGCCGCTCGGGCTGCGGTCGAGCACGTGCGGGTTGACGGTCTGCCCGCCGACCGCCGACCAGCCGGACACCGACCACGGCGAGCGGAAGTTGCCCCACTCCGACATGGCCGCCTTGCCCAGCACCACGGCCCCGGCCGCGCGGAGGTGGGTGACCAGCTCCGCGTCGCGCCTCGGCGGGACGCCGAGCGCGCGGGACCCGGCCGTGGTCGCCAGGCCCGCGGTGTCGATGTTGTCCTTGAGCAGGACGGGGATGCCGTCCACCAGTCCGCGCGACCGCCCGAGCGCCCGCCTCAGGTCGCTCTCCTCGGCCTGGCGCAGCGCCGTCGGGTCGACCGCGACCACCGACCGCACCAGCCCGTCCACGGCGGCGATGCGGCGCAGGTAGGCGCGGGTCAGCTCGACCGAGCTGAGGGTGCCGTCCGCCATCCGGCCGGCGAGCAGGGGGATCGTGGCGAGGTCGAGGTCCACGTCCGGACCGGCGTCGATCGCCGGTGCGCCGGCGGACAGGAGCTGCATGAAGACATTGCGAGGCCACGAAGCTTCCACGTCAAGACATAAACGGCCGACTCAAACGTGCTTTTGATCACACGGCAGTCGCGCGCGTCACGCGTGATCGTCCACGTTCGGGGTATTTGCCGTTTGTCAACTGAAACTCTCTCAAGGAGGACGTCATGTGTGGTATCGCCGGTGAGGTGGTGACGGATCAGGCGGATCCTGACCTCGGCGCGGTGGAGCGCATGACGCGATCCTTGTGGTCGCGGGGGCCGGACGGCGCCGGCCACTGGTCAGAAGGCCGGGTCGCGCTCGGACACCGGAGGCTGTCCATCATCGACCTGTCCGACGCCGGCACCCAGCCCATGGTCGACGACGAGCTCGGGCTCGCCGTGGCGTTCAACGGGTGCATCTACAACTACCAGGAGTTGCGCGCGGAACTGTCCGATCAGTACCGCTTCACGTCCACAAGCGACACCGAGGTGATCCTCAAGGCCTACGACCGCTGGGGCGAACGGTTCGTCGACCACCTCGTCGGCATGTTCGCGATCGCGCTGGTCGACCGGCGGCGCGACCGCGTGCTGCTGGTGAGGGACCGGCTGGGCATCAAGCCCCTCTACGTCGCCGAGGTGCGCGGGCGGACGCGGTTCGCCTCCACGCTGCCCGCGCTGCTGGCCGGCGGCGGCGTCGACACCGAGCTCGACCCTGTCGGCCTGCACCACTACCTCACCTGGCACTCCATCGTCCCGGCACCGCACACGATCCTCCGCGGCGTGCGCAAGCTGCCGCCCGCCACGATGCGCGTCCTCGAACGGGGACGCGCACCCCGCGACCACGTCTACTGGCAGCCGTCGTACACGCGGCGGCCCGAGCACGCGGAGTGGACGGCGCAGGACTGGCAGGACGCGGTTCGCGAAGCGTTGCGCGTCGCGGTGCGGCGTCGCACGGTGTCCGACGTCGAGGTCGGCGTGCTGCTCTCCGGCGGGCTCGACTCCAGCCTCCTGGTCGCCCTGCTCACCGAGGAGGGACAGCGGCCCAGCACCTTCAGCATCGGGTTCACCGACCGCGACGGCGTGGACGGCGACGAGTTCGCCTACTCCGACGCCGTCGCGCAGAAGTTCGGCACCGACCACCACCAGCTTCGCATCGGCGACGAGCAGATCGCCGCGGCGGTCGAGCACACCGTCGGGTCGATGAGCGAGCCGATGGGCAGCCACGACGTGACCGCGTTCCACCTCGTGTGCCGCGAGGTCTCCCGGCACGTCAAGGTCGTGCAGTGCGGGCAGGGCGCCGACGAGGTGTTCGCCGGCTACCGCTACCACCAGCCCGCGGCCGCCGCGGCACGGCACCTCGTGACCGAGGTGTTCCGCGACGCGTTCCACGACCTCGGCCACGACGAGCTCGCGCGGCTCGTCGAGCCGGACCGGCTGCCCGGCCACGACGTCAGCGGCGACCTGATCGCCCGGCACCTCGCCGCCCCCGGCGCGGAGACGGCGCTGGACGCCGTGCTGCGCACCGACACCCATCTGCTGATGCCCGACGACCCGGTCAAGCGGGTCGACAACATGGCGATGGCCTGGGGCGTCGAGGCACGCGTGCCGTTCCTCGACCAGGACTTGGTCGAACTGGTCGCCGCGTGTCCGCCGGAGCTCAAGTCCGCCCAGGGCGGCAAGGGGATCCTCAAGGACATCGGGCGTGACGTGCTGCCCGTCGACGTGGTCGACCGGCCGAAGGGGTACTTCCCCGTCCCCGCACTGACCCGGCTCGACGGCGAGGTCCTCGACCTGTTGCGCTCCGCCCTGAGCTCCCCCGCCGCCCGCCGGCGCGGCGTGCTGCGCCCCGGCTACGTCGACGCCCTGCTCGCCGACCCGAACGGCCAGACCACCAAGACCGGCGGGAACGCGCTGTGGCACCTCGGTGTGCTGGAGATGTGGCTGCAGCAGCACGGCATCGGCTGAGCGCCACCACTCGCCCGCGGCCGCACCGGCCCGCGTCCACCGGGATCCGGTGACCGAGTCGGTGCGGCCGAGTGGGTGGCAGCGGCACCACGCCCGTCCGGCGAGCCACACGAGATCGCCCGCCGCGCGCCTCAGGGCTCACGCGGCGGGCGATCCGGACTCGGCGCCGCCATCGGCCGTGCGGGACCTCACGCCCGCCCGGCAACGCCTCCCCGCAACGCCGTCCGGGCACGCCGTCGTTCCCGATGCCCGCTCTCCCCGGACATCCCCACCGCGGCGAGGCTGTCGTCCGACGAGCGCTCCGGCCCGTCGACATCGAGCAAGCCGAGCAACGACTCCACTCCGCCACCGCAGGCACGGCGCTGGCGGTCGGCGCCGCCTCCGTTGCGCCGCAACACTTCCAGGCCACGCTCCACCAGCGGAAGATCACCGTTGGCGTCGAGCACGGGTCGCAGGCGGCGCACCAGGTCGTCCAGCAACCGCCGCACCGGCAGCAGCCGGCTGGACAGCACGTCCCAGGCGCGGCCCGCGATCCCGTCCCTGGCCGCCCGCCAGCAGGCCTGGCGCAGCATCTCGGGAGGAACGGGTACGGCCAGCACGCCGCGTTCGACGTCCATCACCGCCGTGGCAACCAAAGCGCGCACGAGCGCAGCCAGCAGCACCGCCTCGTCGACGCTCGCGGCGACGTCCGCGATGCGCACCTCGACGGTCGGCAGGTGAGCGGACGGCCGGACATCCCAGTAGATCGACCCGCGGTCGAGCGCGGTGCCCGCCTCGATCACCGTGTCGCACACGGACTCGTAGTGCTGCCACGACGTGAAGTACGGCGGCGGACCGGACACCGGCCACCGCGACCAGATCATCGAACGCCAGCTCGCGAAACCGGTGTCGTTCCCCCGCGAGAACGGGGAGTTCGCCGCGATCGCGCCGAGCACGGGCAGCCACGGCCGCACGTGGTTGCAGACCTGGACCGCGGTCTCCCGGTCGGGCACGGCGACGTGCACGTGGCATCCGCAGATCAGCTGTTGCGCTGCCAGCGCCCCGAACTCGCGGGCCAGCCGCCGGTACCGCAGGCTGTCCGTGATCATGCCCACCTCGTCGCCCAGCGGCGGCGCACCCACCGCGATGGCCCGGCAGCCCGCCATGCGCGCGGCCTTCCCGACCGCGCGGCGGGTGCTGATCAGCTCATGCCGCACCTGCTCGGCGTCACCGCACACCGGGGTGTTGGTCTCCACCTGCGCCATGGTCAGCTCGTAGTCCAGGCCGAGCCCGAAGAACTCCCGCGCGACGGCGACGACCTCGTCCGACCGGTTCACCGGCAACCCGGTCACGGGGTGCACCAGGAGGAATTCTTCCTCCACACCGACAGTCGGACTCCACACATCGGACGAACGTGCCTGTTCCACGTCTCACCGCCTTGTCCTTGGCGCGTACAGCACCGAGATGGTCCGGCACCTGCTTCACCGGCGGTCGACCGCCCGTCGTCACGAGTGGCATTGGTCGTATTCCCTGGTATACGTCCACAAAACGTCATCTGCGTCGCTGTACGTCCTTTTGAGACTCCCGTCGCGAAGGTCACCACGTGCGCCGGAACCGTCATCACGACCACGAACGGTCCAACGGCTGCGCACGTGCGCGCTAAACCGGCTGCCGGGGGCGACCCGCTCCTCCACCGCGTGCGGCACGGGGCCTACCGGCACATCACCGGATGACGTGTGAAGCAGGCTGTGCCGGGTAGCCCTCCGCTGCGGTACGCCTGCCGCCCGCCGACGAAAGGGAACCGTGAACCACTCGGAGCAACGGCAGACCGAACGCCGGCTCGCCGTCGACGACACCGTGCGGCTGCGGGCGAACCGCCGCCCCGTCCGCCTGGCCGTCGACCTGCTCGGCGTGCTCGGCATCGTGGCCGGCGCCTGGACGGCCACCTTCACGCTGGTCTTCGGGGGCGCGCTGGTGCTGATGGCCGGTGCGTGCCTGCACGCCACGTGCCGGCACCGCTCACGGCCGTGCTGAGCAAGCACCCCTCCGGCGCGTGCGGGCGGCCGGTGGCGCTCAGAACCCCAGCTCGTCGCTCTTGATCCACCGGGCCAGCACGACGGAGGCGTCGTCCCGCAGCGCGCCGTTCTGGTGCGCCAGCAGGGCCTTGACCAGCCGCCGGGCCGTCTCCGGCGGTGGGTGACCGGCCGCGGCCTCCCGTTCCAGGAAGTCCGCCAGCCGGGTCTCGCCGAAGAGCTCGCCGTTCACGTCGCGGGCCTCCGTGACTCCGTCGGTGTGCAGGACGAGCCAGTCATCGGGCTGCAGGACCTCCTCGGCGATGGTGAGCTCACCGGTCCCCAGCCCGAACGGCGGCCGTTGTCCGCCGGTGAGGCGTTTGACGACTTTGCCGGACCGCAGCACCAGCGGTGGCGGGTGCCCGGCGTTGAGGTAGCGCAGGCGGCCGCTGCCCAGGTCCAGCTCGGCGAGGACACCGGTCGCGAACGCGCCGTCGGGGAACTGGCCGGTGATCGTCTCGTCGATGGCGCCTGCCTGGTCGAACAGGCCGTGGCCCACGCGGCGGTTGCTGCGGCAGGCGGCCAGTGCCGCCGCGGCGACGAACCCGTCGCGCAGGGTGTGGCCGACGGCGTCGAAGATCGCGAGCGACGCCGTCGACGGCGACAACGCGTAGTCGAAGGCGTCGCCACCGACCTCGTAGCAGGGCTCCAGCACGCCGGCGACGGCGAAGTTGTCGGTCGCCGCCGTGAGCGGGGGCAGCAGCTGCCAGATCAGGTCCGCCGCCGGGCTCCGCTGCCGCTGCAGACGAACCGCGTCCAGGCCATCGCCGTAGTTGGTGCTGATGGTGACCAGATGGCCGATGAGGGCCGACAGCCAGCGGCACCGCAGGCGCAGGTCCGGGTCCTGCAGATCCGTTCCCTCGGGCGGGGTCACGTCCAGGACGCCGAGGCGTTCCACCCCGTCGAGCAGAGGAACCCACAACCGCTGATGCCCGCCGGTGGTGCTGGCGAGCGTCTGCACCGTGCGGAAGGCGCGCCCCGCCAGGCTCGTGTCCACCCCCACGGGAGTGCGGTCGCAGTCGTCCGGGCCGCCCAGCGGGTGCAGCACCTGCTGCTGGTAGTCGACGAGGTAGATCGCGATCCGCAGTCCCAGCGCCCGGCCCGCGCGCGCCGCGGCGGCGGGGAGCTGTTCCGGTGGCGCCTGGTGCATGCCGTCGAGCAGGTCCACCAGACTCGCCAGCGGTCCGGTCCGCGGGCGGCCGGGCCTGGCCGGGAAGGTGTAGGGCACCCGGTGCGGCCAGGTGAGCTCGTCAAGACGCTCGTTGATCGCGTGCGCCAGCATGTCCCGCTGCACCGCGGGCAACGGCATCAAGCCGTGCAGGTACGCCTCGACCTCGACCAAGCCCGCCTCGCCGCCGAGGGCGAAGTACCGCGTCCACAACTGCTCCAGCGTCAGATCGGCCCGGCCGAACGCGAGCCACAGCGCGCGACGCTGCTCATCTTCCTGCGAGGCTTGCTGATCGGAGGACATGGCGATCAGCGGTCGCGCCGGACGGTGGAGCGCACGAGAGCGCCGGCCAAGTCGCGCAGCTTCTTGTTCTCCTCGTGGGAGCGCCGCGCCAGCACGGCGAAAGCGGTCCCCTCGTCGACATGTTCACGGGCCATGACGATCCCCTTGGCCATGTTGATCACATCGCGGCCGCGCAGCGCGTCGGTGAGCGCCTCGCTCAGTCTTCTGGCGTTCTCGAACGACCGCATGTTGGCCACCAGGATCGCGGACTGCGCGGCGAACATCGTGAGCAGGTACTCCTCTCGTTCCCCGAAGACTCCCGGCCTGCGGCCGTACACCTTGATGGCACCCAGCGCGTCGCCTCCGGCGACCATCGGTGCGCTCAACGCCGACCGCATCTCGGACTTCCTGGCGGCAGCGATCCAGCGCGGCCACCGCTCGTCCCCGGCGACGTCGTCGATCCTGACCACATGACGCCGTTCCCACGCGTGCAGGCACGGCCCCTCCCCCAGTTCGTACTGGAGCCCGTCGAGGTGGTCGACGATCGGATCGGTGGCCGCCGCGGTCGCTCTGCGGCCCTGCTCGTCGAGCAACGTCACACCGGCTCCCGCGGTGCCGGGAAGCGCTTCTCCGGCCAAGGACGTCACCAGGCTCAACGCCGTGCCCACCGTTTCCCGGGACAGCAACAGACCCGACATCCGCGCGGACACGGCGGCCAGCTCGTCCGCCAGCGGCAGGTCGTGGTTCATCCGCAGTCACACCTCCCGCGCCGGCTCGCTGCCTTCTCCGATGAACGGCGTGCACCGGTGCACCGGGCTTCCCCGCAGGTTCCACGTCAAACCGGGCACTGCCGTCACCGGAGAAGCCGGACCGCGCTAAGCTGATGTCGTCTGTGGTCTTCCGTGCGCCGAAAACTGGCGCTCACCACAAACATCTGTGGTGGACGGGATACCGGACGTCGCACGACTTGTCCGGTTCAGCCCAGAGCCGGCGGGACCTACCCGCCGTGCGCCCTCGCCGTGGAGTTCCCGTCACTCGGCGAGGGGACGACCATGCCAGCTTCGAAGCACCTGGATCCGCTGCTGCCTGTCGTCCTGGACGAGATCACCACCGCGCTGGAGCGGCTTTCGGAGGCGCTCAGCCGTGAGGACGACCTGCGGCAGCTGATGCACCAGGTGTGCGAGCAGGTCGTACGCGCGGTGCCGGGGCTGGACGAAGCGACCGTGACCCTGCTCGACGACGGCAAGCCGTTCACCGCCGCGAGCACGAGCGACCTCGTCGCCCGGCTGGACGGAGTGCAGTACGACCTGGCCGACGGTCCTTGCCTGGAGGCCTCCAGGACCGGCCGGGTGGCGCGGGCGACGATCGACGAGGTGGAAGAGCGCTGGCCCGTTCTCGGCGCCGAGTGCCGCGCCGCCGGGATGGTCAGCTTCCTGTCCGCGCCGCTGACCGTGGACGACAAGCACTCCGGTGCGATCAACGGCTACTCCAAGCAGGACCACGGTTTCCGGGAGCTGGACGCTCCGCTGCTGGCGCTCTACACCACCGCCGTGGAAACGGCCCTGCGCAGCCACAGCATGTACCTGCGGGCGTTCCGGCTCGCCGGGCAGCTCCGCGCCGCACTGACGACGCGCGCCGTGATCGACCAGGCCAAAGGTGTTCTCATGGCCGTGCACGGAATCACCGCCGACGAAGCCTTCCGCATGCTCGCCGAGCAGTCGCAGCGCGAGAACGTCAAGCTCCACGCGCTGGCAGAACGGTTCATCGCCACCATCATCGGTCAGCCCGCCCCGGAACAGAACGGTTCCGGGCAAGACGCGTGACGGGCGCCGGATCGCGTCGGCCTGCCCTGTCTTGACCCGAGTCACCGCGGAGCGCGCCACGTCCGTCCTGCCGGGACGGACATGGCGCGTTCCGCGTTCCTGCGTTCAACCGCGGACCTACCCGGTTGAACACCCGGCCGAACAGGTCAGGACAACCGGAATTACCACGTTCACCAATGCGCGACAAGTGGCCTGCGGCGGTGTTGACAGGAACTCCTGAAAACCTCAATGCTCGATTGCAGCACCCGGCCAGCGAGGTGAATTCATGACACGAATCCCCAACCCGATCAAAGAGCTTCCGGAAGCGATCCGGTTGGACCGCGAGTTCGACGCGGAGGAACTGCGGGCAGACCTCGCCCGGATCACCGCGGATTCCTGGGGGACTCAGCGCACGCTCGCCGACAGGGGCCAGACGGTCACGGCGACGCCGGAGAACTGGAAGGTCATCCCGCTGCGGGCGCCGGGGGGACGCACCGAGCGCACCGATCCCGGCGGTCCCGGCACCGACGACTTCGGTCCGACCCCCCTGGCCGGGCAGACGCCGTACCTCGCCGAGGTGCTCGCCTCGCTGCCGTGTCCTCTGCGCAGCGCGCGGCTGATGTCGCTGGCGCCGGGCGTGCGGGTGCCCGAGCACGTGGACACGCCGACCGGCCTGGACTACGGCTTCGTGCGGCTGCACGTGCCGATCGTCACCAACGACGGCGCGGTGCTCACGGTCGGGGGTGTCGAGCACCGGTGGCAACCGGGCACGCTCTGGTACGGCGACTTCAGCCGGCCGCACAGCCTGGTCAACACCGGCACCGACGCCCGCGTCCACCTGGTGGTCGACTGCCAGGTCACGCCGGAGTTGCTGGCGCTCTACCCCGAGCCGTTCCAGAGCGCGATCCCGCGCAGCGCTGTCGCGTTCACGCGGCCGGAAATCGCGCTCCTGCCGCGCGAACTGGCCGATTTCCACTGCCGGACCGCGGTTCCCGCGTGGTTTCTGCAGCTCGATTCCCCGGCCGCCGAGAACGGTGCACCCGACCACCCGGCCAGGGTCACCGAGAAAGACGGCAGGCTGCTCCTCGAAATCGACGGGGAACCACCGGTCGGTCTCGTCAACGTCGGTGGCGCGGAATTCCTGCTGCAGGGGTGGACCGAGGAGCGCGGTCTCGCGCTGAACCTGTTCGGCGACACGCCCGAGGTCACCTTCTACACGCGCCGGGGCCGTCGGCGCCGCGAGGTGACGCGACCGGCCCAGGTCTGATCCGCCGGATCCGGACCACCCGATCCAGCGAGGGAAAAGGGGGTGCACCCATGCGTTACCTCCACTGAAAGGAACACAGGTGACCGCAGGGGCGGGCCGAGCGCGGCCCGCCCCTGCGCCGCAAGCACGGCGTTGTCGGACCCGCACACCACAGGAAGTGGCAAATGGACCTGTTCCGCCCGCTCGACGAGACGACCCTGCTCGACCCGCACCCGATGTACCACGAGCTGCGCGCCGCGGATCCGGTCCACTGGTACGAGCGGTTGCAGGCATGGGTGCTGACCCGCTACGACGACTGCCACCACGTCCTCACGACGCCGGAGGTCTACTCGTCGGACTGGCGCCGGGCCGGCATCGACATCCCGGAGAACTACCTGAGCATCCAGACCCTCGACCCGCCGGACCACGGTGTGGTGCACAAGGTCCTCACGGACGCCTACCGCCACCAGGACTTCCCGGCCATCCGCGAGCGCCTCGACCGCTACGCCGACGAGCTGCTCGGCGGGCTGGTCGGTGGGGGTCCGTTCGACCTGGTCTCCGAGTACGCGGCACCGCTCGCGTTCGCCGCGTCGGCGTTGCTGTTCGGGATCCCGCTGACCGACGAGGACGAGGTCGTCGGCTGGTCGGAGGCGATCGTGGCCGCCATGGACTCCGGCTTGACGCCTGCCGCGGCGCCACCGGGCACGCGGGCGCGCGACGCGCTGAGCGGCGCGATCTCCGGCTGGATCGACGCCGGGCCGGAGACCGGCCTGCTCGCCGACCTGGCCAGGATGGGGGCCGCGGAGTCGTTGTCCCGCGACATGGTCGCGAACACCCTGCGGGTGATGCTGCACGCCGGGTACGCGCCGTCCAGCCGGTTCGTGTCGTCGTCGGTGCTCGCGCTGCTGCGCTCCCCCGGCGACTGGGACCGGTTGCGGCACAACGGTGTCTCCGACGACGCGGTCAAGGAGCTGCTGCGCCACTCGGGTCCTGTCCAGGCCGTGGCACGGGTGGTGGCGCGGGACGTCGAGCTGCGCGGCCGGACGTTGCGCAGGGGCAGCGACCTGATCCTGCTCGTCGCCGCCGCGAACCGGGACCCCGCGCGGTTCCCGGATCCCGACCGGCTCGACCTCACCCGGTCGCCGAACCACAACCTCGGTTTCGGCTGGGGCCCGCACGCCTGCGTCGGCGCCTCGCTCGCCCGGCTCACCTGCTCGGTCGGGCTTTCCGCGCTGCTGCGCCGGGTTCCCGGCCTCCGGCTGTGCGGCGAAGCCGTCCACTGGCCGCACGCGACGTTGCGCGGACTGCGCGAGCTGCCGGTCAGCGGGGCGACGGCCGCAGCAACGCCCACTCCTCGGCTGTCCACCGCGGCGAGCTGAACCCGCGACCGGTCACCAGCTCCTCGAACTCCCCGTCCTCGAAGACGATGTCGGTCCACGAGTGCGTCCACGTGGTCGTGCCGTCCGTGCACTCCTGCGTCGCGGTGAGCAGGCCGTCCTCGACGCGCGCTTCGGTGATCAGGACGTCGAACGGGCCGACGCGCAGCCGGGTCCCGGCGCGCAGGGACCTCGCCCACTGCGGTGAGGTGCGCTGGACGAGCACGATGCCGTCGTCGTCGACGTGCCGGCGGCAGGTGTCCAGGAACGCCTCGCCCAGCTCCGGCATGTTGACGAGGCAACTGCCGAGCGTGACCACGGGGAACCGTTCGCCGAGGTCGAGGGACTCGATGTCGGACAACACGGTTCGCGCGTCCCGCACGTGTTCGAGCATGTCCGCGCTTTGGTCGACGGCGACCACGGGATGGCCCGCGGCGACCAGCGCGTGGGTGATCCGTCCCGCGCCGCAGCCCAGCTCGAGAACGCACGCTCCCGGCGGCGACACCGCGGTGATGATCTCCGGTTCCCGCCCCGGTGGCAGCATCCGGTAGAGCCCGACGGGACTGCCGTCGGGCGCGATCGGCGAACCGTCCGTCGCGCTTCCGGTGCACAGCCTCATTCCGCACTCCGTTTCGTCGAGATCGCGGGCCCGCACAGCACCAGCGTCGCCAGTCCGGCGACACCGGCGGACAGCACGACGACGTGCGCGGGCAGGAACTCCGCGGCCGCACCCGCCGCGGCGAAACCGACGCCCTGGCCCACCATCAGCCCGGCCGTCGTCACGGTCAGCGCCCGGCCCCGCAGGGTTTCCGGCACGACGTCGAGCGTGCGCTGGTCGAGTCCCATGGCGTAGGTGAAGCCGAGTCCGCACAGGAACATCAGCCCGGCCGCGACGAGCGGCCGCGGCTGCAGGGCGAAGCCCAGCAACGGCACGAACATGACGGCCGCGACGGGAACGACCCACCGCACCCGTTGCGCGGGCCGCAGAAGCGTGCCGGAGAGCACCTCGCCCACCACGGAACCCAGCGGCGCGGCGCACAGCAGCAAGCCGACCAGCGCGGTGGACCCGCCGCCGGACTGCGCGGCGTAGGGTGCGGCCAGAGCCTCCGGCGCGACCGCGAACATCGGCGGCAGCCACGTCATGAACAGCAGGGGCCGCAAGCCCTTCACCGCGAACACCTCGCGCACGCCCGACAGCGATGCCCGTGCGATCGAGGCGCTCGCCACCGCCTGGCGCGCCGGCCGCGGCCGGGTGCCGAAGCGCAGCAGCAACGCCGAGGCCGCGAACCCGGCGACCGGGATCAGCAGTGCCTGCGACGGTGAGAGGAAGATCAGCACCACCCCGCCGACGCCGAACCCGGCGATCTGGGTCGTCTGCGACACCATGCGCAACAGCGACCGGCCGAGCGCGTACCCCGCTCCGGAGAGCACCTCGGGCAGGCTCGCCGCTCGCGTGCCCTGGAAGACCGGCGCGACCGTGCCGAGCACGAGCAGCAGGCCGAGCAACACCGGGATCGGCATCCCGGGCACCGCCATCACCGCCACGACGGCGCAGCTGACGACCTCGCACGCGACGAGCACCCGCCGGGACGGGTACCGGTCCGCCACCGCGGACACGAGGCTCGCACCGAGCAGGTAGGGGGCGAAGCCGAGCGCGAACGTGAGCGCCGACAGCAACGGCGACCCGCTGCGCTGGTAGACGAGCACGGACAGGGTGATCTGGGCGATGACGTTGCCGAGGGTGGCGATGAGCTGCGCCAGGAAGATCGCGCGGAACTCCGGCATCGCCAGGATGCGGCCGTACGTCGGCGCGCCGGGCCCGGCCTGTCTCGTCGTCATGGCGGGCAGCTTCGCGGGCGGCGGTTCCCTCGCCCAACTGATTAGGTTGTGGTCGAATCAGTTCGTGACCGTGGAACTGCGGGTCGGCACCGAAGACCTCCTGCGCTGCCGTTTCGCCCTCTCCCCGCTGTGGGAGACGGTCGCGGCCGTGCGCACGCTCGCCGATCCCCGCCGCCAGGCCTACCACCTGCCGTGGCTGCGCAAGGTGCACGGCCGTCTCTCCGACGCCGACCTCGCACCGCTGATCGCGCTGCTGCCGAGCTCCGGCTACACGCCGGACTTCCTCACGCCACCACCGGCGGGCCCGCTCGACGACGTGACCGCCGAGCTCGACCGCGTCGCCGCCACGCCGCTGGAGCAGGTCGCACGCGAGCTGCACGACAGCCTCGCCGGCAGGCGACCGGTTCGGGTGCGGCCGGAGGTCGCACGCAGGCTGCTCGACGACCCGGCGAAGGCGCTGCGGGAGCTCGTGGCCCTGCTGCGCACCTGCTGGACGGCGTTGCTCGCCGACCAGTGGCCGCGGCTGCGCGACCTGCTCGACAACGACATCGCGGTCCGGTCGCGCCAGCTCGCGGACGGCGGGCTGCGCCGGTTGATCAAGGACCTGCACGCCTCGGTCCACTGGCACGAAAGCACTTTGCGGGTCGCGGCCCCGTACCGCCTGACGAAGAGCCTGGGCGGGCAGGGTCTGCTGCTGATGCCGAGCGCGTTCGTCTGGCCCGCGCTCACCGTGGTGGTGGAACCGCCGTGGCAGCCGACGCTGATCTACCCCGCGCGAGGCATCGCGGACCTGTGGCACCAGCCCCCGCCCCGCTCCGGCGAGGCACTGCACCGGTTGATCGGCCGCACGAGGGCGGAGCTGTTGCTGGGCCTGGACGACCCGGTGTCCACCACGGCGCTGGCGAGGCAGCACGGCGTCAGTGCCGCCACCGCGTCGGCACACCTGGCGGCGTTGCGGGACGCAGGTCTGGTCACGTCCCACCGGGTGAGCTACGCGGTGCTGTACCGGCGCACCGCGCTGGGCACGGCGCTGTGCCACGGCTGACACGCCGGTACAGCACTGCCTCACCGCGACTTGCGCCGCCGCACCTGATGCGCGAACCCCTGCAACGCCTCGGCGCTGAGGCGCGCCAAGTCGGCCACCGCGTCGGCGCAATGCGACGGAACGCTGTCCGCGAGCTGCTGCCAGCCGTCGGCCGTGATCGTGTGCGTGTCCATCAACCGCAGGATCACCCGGCCGGCCTCGCTGAACCGCAACGACGGGTCGCGCCGCAGGCTGCGCAGGTCGGGCGGGGTCACCGGTGGCACGGCCGCGCGACGGCGCTGCTGCGGCGGAACCGGGTCCTCGCCCGCGCGCATCCTCTCCCGGACGTCCCGCGCGGTCGCCGGGGCGATGCCGGCGCTCTCGGCGATCTCGCGCAGCGACATGCCGGGGTTCTCGCTGATCAAGCGCGAGGCACGCCGGCGCCCGTCGGCGGAGTTGATCGGCCGGACCTTGCCGTCGCGACCCGTTCTGCTCCGCCGGCCCTCCGGCGAGACCCGTTGCCGGACCGCCGCCACGGTCTTGGCCGCGAGCCCCGACACCGACGCGATGCCGCGGTCCGACCAGTCCGGGTGCGAGGCGATGATCCGTTCCGCGGCTCTGATCCGGTCCTCGGCCGACAGCGGAAGCCCGTGCCGCACGTTGGACTTCACGGCCAGGACGAACGCGTCCGCCTCGTTCCCGTCGTAGAACACGACGTCGATGTGGGTCTCCCCGCGCAGGAGCGCGGCGTGCACGCGGTGCGCCCCGTCCAGCACGCGCATGGTCGAGCGGTGGACGGTGATCGCGGGCAACGGGTCGTCCGTGCTCGCCAGAGTGCGGACGTGCTCCTCGTCCACCCCGCTCCGCCGCGGCGAGCCGGACAGCACCAGCGAGGCGATCCCCACCCGCTGCCGTCCGCCCGCCAACGGCACCACATTGCCTGACATCGAAACCCCCAACACTCCGATGACATCAGAAAACGCTGGTGAGCCGGCTCAGCCGCTCGTCTCCAATCTGCGTGCACCACGGCAACCGGCCGCGACGGCGGCGCGGGACCGGGTGACCCTCGGAAGAAGGCGAGAGCCCCCAGGCTCTCACTGTGCGTAGTCGATCACTTACTCATTCGAGTCTACAAGGGTTCGTTTGGCCGTCAAGGATTCACGAACAACGCGACCGGCACGTCTGTGGTCCCGGTGGCCCAATCGCGCGGAAACCACCCGTGCTCCGCCGGCGGTGCCGGGATGCTGGTGGCTCGGCCGACGAATGGACGGACTGGCGTGAAGACGAAGCTGACGTTCGCAACGGTGGGACTGGCGGTGCTGGCGAGCGTGGTGGCTCCCCCGCCGGGCGCGGTCGCCGCTCAGGAGGGCGGGAGCGCACCGGTCGAGTACGCGCGGATCACCGCGGTGGTGGCGCCTCCGGCGGAGGAGGCCGCGGTCCGCGGCGGTCCGCCGGCGCCCGGGACGGCCGCCGACCGGTTCTGGGAGCTCCAGCTGAACCTGTGCAACAGCGGGGTGCCCGGGGTCGACTGCTACTCCCAGGGCCGGTCGATCGCCGAGGCCGCCGACCTGATCCGCCGCGTGCGCCCGGACATGGTGACGCTCAACGAGATCTGCGCCAACGACCTGCCGGACCGCCTCACGCCGTCCATGGCGGAGGCGTGGCCGGGCGACCGGGTGTACCACGTGTTCGCGCCGGCGATCAGACGGGACACCGGCACACCGGTGAAGTGCGCCAACGGCCAGGACTTCGGCAACGCCGTGCTCGGGCGCGTGCCCGCCGCGAGCTTCCGGGGCGTGAACGCGTGGAGCGGCAGGTACACGACCCAAGACGGCGGCAACGAACAACGCACGTTCGTGTGCGCGTACGCCGTCGGCCACCACCTGGGCTGCGCGACACACCTGTCGGCGAGCAGCGAGCCGGTCGCCCTCGCCCAGTGCCGGGCCCTGTTGTTCGACGCGGTCCCGCACATCAGGTCCGTCGAGGCGGTGAGCGGCAAGACGGTCGTCGGTGGCGACTTCAACCTGGAGTACGACACCGCCGACCCGGAGAACGCGCAGAACTGCGTCCCACCCGGCCACACCCGCAAGGGTGACGGCGACGTGCAGCACGTGGTGTTCTCCAACGACCTCGCGTTCGCCGGCACCACGAGGTACGGCCTGGCCCACACCGACCACGACGGGTTCCTGGTCCGCCTGACCAAGCCGTGATCGGCCGGACACGCACAACGGGTGGGATCGGAGAACCCGATCCCACCCGTTCCGCAGGATGATCAGCTCAGTGGACTGCGATCAGTCGTCGTCCCCCTCGCCCACGTCACCGGCGTTCGAAGCCCACGCGTCGGCGTCGCCGCCGTGGCCGCCGTTGCCGGTGTCGCCACCGTTGGTGGCGCTGTTGTTCGCGGCGTCGCCGGTGTCACCGGTCCAGGTGTCACCCGAGTCGCCGGAGCTCGTGCCGGTCACGCAGTGGGCCTGCACGCACATCACCATCGCCGAGTTGTGCCCGGTGTCGCCCGAGTCACCCGAGTCACCGGAGTCACCCGACTCCGCGTCGTTGTCGCTGGAAGCGTCGCCACCTTCACCGGAAGGCGCACCGTGCCCGCCCACCGCGGTCGCCTCGGCGTCAGCGTCGACGTTCGTGTCGTTGTCGTCGCCGGAGTGGACGCCGGTCCAGTTCTCCGCCGCAGCCGCCGCGTTGCCGCCGTGGCCGCCGTTGCCGGTGTCACCACCGTTGGTAACGCTGTTGTTCGCCGCGTTGCCGGTGTCACCGGTCGAGGTGTCACCCGAGTCGCCGGAGCTCGTGCCGGTCACACACGTGGCCTGCACGCACATCACCATCGCCGAGTTGTGCCCGGTGTCGCCCGAGTCACCCGAGTCACCGGAGTCACCCGACTCCGCGTCGTTGTCGCTGGAAGCGTCGCCACCTTCACCGGAAGGCGCACCGTGCCCGCCCACCGCGGTCGCCTCGGCGTCAGCGTCAGCGTCGACGTGCGTGTCGCTGTCGTCGCTGTCGTTGTCTTCGTCGTCGTGATCGTCGTTGTCGTCGCTGTCGTTGTCTTCGTCGTCGTGGTCGTCGTTGTCGTCGCTGTCCTCGTCGCCGCCCTTGTGCTCGTCCTCGTCGTCGTCCGAGGTGAGCGCGGCGGAGTTCTCCGCTGCGGCAGCCGCGTTGCCGCCATTGCCGCCGTTACCCGTGTCACCACCATTGGTGGCACTGTTGTTGAGCGCGTTGCCAGTGTCACCAGTGGAGGTGTCGCCGGAGTCGCCGGAGTCCTCGCTGGTCAGACAGGTGTGCTGGACGCACATCACCCAGGGCGAGTTGTCATCGGCGTCGTGGGAGTCACCGGAGTCGCCGGAGTCACCGGACTCGGCGTTGTTGTGACTGACGGCGTCACCGCCCTCGCCGGAAGGCGCGCCATGACCGGCCACCGCCGACGCCTCGGCGTAGTGGTCGAGCAGCTCCGCGTTCACCGGATGCCCAGGGCCACCGGACCAGAAGGAGCGGAACGCGTCGACGTCGGCACTCGCGGGCGAGCCGCACGTCAGGACGAGGCCACCGGCCATGGCAGCGGCCAGGAGGCCGCCTTTGACTTTCTTGCGCATGGTCTTCCTTTCTTGACAACAACATTCGCGGACGTGGAGACGAGCCGGACGCCAGGGGCGGGACCGCCGTGCCTCCACGCGAGGCGTTTGCGGTGGCGGGGACGGCATCCTGAGATCAGCGACGCGCCGTCGCGGATGACCCGGGATGTCGATCTTGCCGCCTACCATCGAGCCGGGGCGTTCCGCAGAAGCACACCTCCCCTCTCCAACAGAACGCCGGGCTACGCCGTTTGGAGTAGCCGCGCCGGGAGCCGGAAAACCTGTTGGCGGTTCGGTAGCCGGTTGGGCGACAAGCGCTACGCCTGCACCGCTGCCGGAGACACCTGATCAGGGACGTCGTTCCCGGACAGGGTCGCTTGATCGGATGACCCCGTCACGAGCAGGCATCAGGCAGTCGCGTCTCCGGCCACATCGGACAGCAGTGCCGAGGTGCCACGGCGAATCCCAGCCAGGCCAAGGGATCGCGACGATCCACTGTGGACGAGACGCAGACGCGAGGATTGTTCCGGTTGCGCCGGGGATACGGTCAGGCGTCCGGTGCGGCGAGCGAAGCCGCGGCCACGCGCTTCGCCGTGCGGAACGGCCGCACGCTCCGCGACACGACGGACATGGCCGTGGCGCCCTCCAGCAGGAGCATCAGCTCTTCCGCGAGGGTGTCGGCGTGCCGGGGCTCGATCCGCTCCAGCTGCGCCCGCAGGTAGTCGCGCACCGCGGTTTTGTGGTCGTGGACGACGGTGCGGACCTCGTCGGCGGGATCGGGGAACTCCGAGGCGGCGTTGAGGAAGGCGCACCCGCGGTAGTCGTCACGGACGACCCAGGCCTCGTAGGCGTCGAACACGGCCAGCACCCGGTCCCGCGGCTCGGCGCACCCGGCCGTGATGGCGTCGACCTGCCGCTGCCACAACCGGTCGCGCTCGCGCAGGTACGCGACGACCAGACCGTTCTTGGAGCCGAAGTTGCCGTAGAGGGCCGCCTTGGTCACGCCGGCCTCGGCCGCCACCGTGTCGACGCCGACCGCGTGGATGCCGTCGCGGTAGAACAGCGCCGACGCCGCTTCGAGCACCTTCGCCCTCGCGCCACCGGGACGGGTCCGGCCCATGACATCTCCCCTGAGCAGGTCGGCACACGGGTTTGGCCGCGGCCGCAGCGGCAACCCTCGCCATCATACAGACCGGTCTGTTCGGTGAGGTGAACTGCGATCGACATGGATGAGCGGGTGCGTGGCAGGTGGTGGCTGACCGCCGCGACCGGCGCGGGTGTGATCGCCCTCTGCTACGGGTTCGCGCGCTACGCGTACGGGCTGTTCGTGCCGAGGTTCAGCGAGACGTTCGGGCTCACGACGGTCGCGGTGGGCGTGCTCGGCGGGCTGTCCACCGCGGGGTACGGCATCGGGTTGCTCGTCTCCGCGCGGACCGCCATGAGGGCCGCGCGCGGCACCGTGCTGGGCTCCGCCGCGCTGGCCGCGCTCGGGCTCGGCCTCATGGCGCTGCCCGCGGGCGTGGCCGTGTTCGGCGCCGGGCTCGTCCTCGCGGGTGCCGGCGCGGGCCTCGTCTCGCCCGGTGTGGCCCAGCTGATCGGCGAGACGACCGGGTCACGGGTCCGGACCCGTGCGCAGACCTGGGCGAACACCGGGACCGGCCTCGGGCTGGCCGCGTCGGCGTTCACGCCGCTGCTCGCATTCGGCTGGCCCGCGATCTGGTCGGTGTTCGCCGCTCTCGGCGTGGCGATGACAGCGATCGCCTGGTGGACGTTGCCTCGGCCGGGTGCGGGGTCCCTGCCCGCACCGGAGGCACTGCACGGGCTCGCTCCGCTGCTGGTCAACTCCGTCCTCATCGGGATCACCAGCGCGCCGTACTGGACGTTCTCCAGCTCCCGGCTCACCGAGGCCGGCCTGGGTCCGGTCGCCACGACCTGGTGCTGGTTCACCATCGGCGCGGCAGGGCTGCTCGGCGGCCTGGCCGGACGAGCGGCGGAGCGCTTCGGCCTGCGAGCCGCGAACCTCGGGGCGTGGACGCTGGCGGCGGGCGGCACCGCCTTGCTGGGCCTGCCGGATCCGGGTGTGGCGGGCGCCTTGGTCTCCAGCGCGCTGTTCGGTGCGACCTACATGGCGCTGACCGGGCTGTGCATCGTCTGGGCCGCTCGCCTGTTCCCCGCTCGTCCCGCTCGCGGTGTCGTGTGGTCGTTCGCCGGGCTCGGCGCCGGCCAGACGGTCGCGTCGCCGCTGGCCGGCGCGGCGGCCACCGGCATCGGGCTGGCCGCGGTGTTCGGGCTGACCGGCCTGGCCGCGCTCCTCGCGTGGAGCCAGCTGCGCCCCCGCCTCGCACCTCCACCACCCGCGGACGCAGGTCGTGGAGGATCACCCGATCAGACGGGTTCGAGCAGGTGTCCGGCAGGTTCTGCGGGGTAGCCCCCGCGCTACGCGGCGTGTCGACGTGCGGCGCAGAAGGGGAACCATGACCACGCTGAAGCCGATTCCGGCCGTCCCGCTCCCGACCGCGGCCGCGCGGGGCCGCAAGGGCTCCGCGATGCTGAGGCTGTTCCACACGACCGATCACAAGCTGATCGGGATCATGTACATGATCACGTCGTTCGCGTTCTTCATGATCGGCGGTGTGATGGCGCTGCTCATGCGCGGCGAGCTGGCGCGGCCGGGCATGCAGTTCCTGTCCAACGAGCAGTACAACCAGCTGTTCACCATGCACGGCACCGTGATGCTGCTGCTCTACGCCACCCCGATCGTGTTCGGGTTCGCCAACTTCATCGTGCCCCTGCAGATCGGCTCACCCGACGTCGCCTTCCCCCGCCTCAACGCCTTCTCCTACTGGCTGTTCCTGTTCGGCGGGCTCATCGTCGTGGGGTCGTTCCTCACCCCCGCGGGCGCCGCCGACTTCGGCTGGACCGCCTACACACCGCTGTCGAGCGCCCCGCACTCCCCCGGTGTCGGCGGCGACCTGTGGATCTCCGGGCTCGTCGTCGGCGGCCTGGGCACCATCCTGGGCGCGGTCAACATGATCACCACGATCGTGTGCCTGCGCGCGCCCGGCATGACCGCGTTCCGGATGCCGATCTTCACCTGGAACATCCTGATCACCAGCATCCTGGTGCTGCTGGCGTTCCCGATCCTCACCGCCGCGCTGCTGGGGCTGCTGGCCGACCGGCACTTCGGCGCGCACGTGTTCGACCCCGCCAACGGCGGCGTGATCCTCTGGCAGCACCTCTTCTGGTTCTTCGGCCACCCCGAGGTCTACATCATCGCGCTGCCGTTCTTCGGCATCGTGTCCGAGATCTTCCCCGTGTTCAGCCGCAAACCGCTGTTCGGCTACAAGGGCCTCGTATACGCGACGATCGCGATCGCCCTCTACTCGGTGGTCGTGTGGGCGCACCACATGTACGCCACCGGTGCGGTGCTGCTGCTGTTCTTCTCCGCCACCACGTTCATCATCGCCATCCCGACCGGCATCAAGTTCTTCAACTGGATCGGCACGATGTGGAAGGGCCAGCTCACGTTCGAGACGCCGATGCTGTTCAGCATCGGGTTCATCGTCACGTTCCTCTTCGGCGGCCTGTCCGGCATCCTGCTCGCCTCACCGCCGCTCGACTTCCACGTCACCGACACGTACTTCGTCGTAGCCCACTTCCACTACGTGCTGTTCGGCACCATCGTGTTCGCCACCTACGCCGGGATCTACTTCTGGTTCCCCAAGATCACCGGCAGGATGATGAGCGAACCGCTGGGCAAGCTGCACTTCTGGACCACGTTCATCGGCTTCCACGGCACCTTCCTGGTCCACCACTGGCTCGGCAACCAGGGCATGCCCCGCCGCTACGCCGACTACCTGGCCTCCGACAACTTCACGTTCCTCAACACCTTCTCCACGATCGGGTCCTTCCTGCTGGGCTTGTCGGTCCTGCCGTTCCTCTACAACATCGCGCGCAGCTACCGGTACGGCGAACCCGCCGGCGGGGACGACCCGTGGGGCTTCGGCAACTCGCTGGAATGGGCCACGACCTCTCCCCCGCCGCGGCACAACTTCCTCGAGCTGCCCCGGATCCGCTCCGAGCGCCCGGCGTTCGAGCTGCACTACCCGCACATGGTCGAACGCATGCGCGAGGAGTCCCACGTCTCCATCACCAGGTCCGGGCCGGCGGGCGTCGACAAGACCACCGAAGAGGTGCTCGCGCCGACCGACCGCGAGACCAAGCACTGAGGCCGCCGTGGACTCCGACGAACTCCGTGAGCTCCGCCGGATCGAGCGCTGGCTCGCGGTCAACGACCCCGACCTGGCCGAGGCGCTCAGCGCGCCCGGCGCGGTGCACCGCCGGGCGAACCGCCCGGTGGTGCGGCTCGCGATCCACCTCTTCGGCACGGCGAGCCTGCTGATCGGCGCGATCACCGACATGCTCTGGATCGTCTTCGCCGGTGTGCTGGTGCTCATGGTGGGCGCGTGCCTGCACACGACACGAAGGCATCGAACGAAGCGCGTGTGACGCGGTTGAACACCCTCCGCACGGGAACACCTGCGGTGCCAAGATCTATCGTCGCGAGGTGACCGCACATGTCCGAAGACCAGTACACCCGCCAGGACCCGCGGGAGCAGTACCCGCGCCCCGGTAGCCAGCAGGGCGAGGAGCAGCCGCATCCCGGCACCGACCGCCGGATGGGGCCGGAACCCGACCACGGCGAGCGCACCTACCGCGGCAGCAACCGCCTGCTCGACACCAAGGCGGTGATCACCGGCGGGGACTCCGGCATCGGCCGTGCCGCGGCGATCGCGTTCGCCCGCGAAGGCGCGGACGTGGTGCTGTCGTACCTGGAGGAGGAACAGGCCGACGCCGAGCGCACCGCCGAGCTCGTGCGGGACGCCGGCCGGCAGGCCGTCCTGGTGCCCGGTGACCTGCGGACCGAGGAAGCCTGCCAGGAGCTCGTCAAGCGGGCCGAGGAGGAGTTCGGCCGGATCGACGTCCTGGTGAGCAACGCCGCCTACCAGATGGCGCAGAGCGAAGGCCTGCTCGGCATCAGCAGCGAGCAGTTCGACCGGGTGTTCAAGACCAACGTGTACGCCATGTTCTGGCTCTGCAAGGCCGCGGTGCCGCTGATGCGCCCCGGCGCCTCCATCATCACCACGTCGTCCATCCAGGCGTTCCAGCCCTCCCCCGAGCTGATGGACTACGCGGCTTCCAAGGGCGCCATCGTCAACTTCACCAAGGCGCTCTCTGCCGACCTCATCGACAAGGGCATCAGGGTCAACTCCGTCGCGCCGGGTCCGGTGTGGACACCGCTCATCCCGGCGACGATGCCGGCGGAGAAGGTGGACGACTTCGGTGCGCAGGCGCCGATCGGACGCGCCGCGCAACCCGCCGAGCTGGCACCGGCCTTCGTCTTCTTCGCGTCGCAGGAGTCGAGCTACATCACCGGCGAGGTCCTCGGTGTCACCGGCGGCCAGTTGCTGACCTGAGCGGCGACTCCCTCCAGCGCAAGGCGGTCCTCTCGACGAGGGCCGCCTTCTCTGTCGGCTGGGTCACATCGGCTGGAAGTTGACACCGGTGTCACGGAATAGCTTCGCACCGTCCGCGCCGACCGCCGGCGCCCGACGGTGAAGGAGTCATCCGAGATGAGCAAAGCATTGGGGTACAACGCTTTCGGCGGCCCAGAAGTCCAGGTGTCCTTCGAGCGGCCGGACCCGGCCCCCGGTCCGGCCGAGGTCCTCATCCGCGTCGCCGCCGCCGGCGTGAACCCGCTCGACCACCTGCTGCGGTCGGGCCACGTTCCGGCGCTGAACGGCCACCTGCCCTTCCCCCAGGTCCTGGGGATGGAGGCGGCCGGCACGGTGCTCGCGGTCGGCGACGACGTGACCGGACTGGCCGTCGGCGACCGGGTCACCGGGTTCGCGCTGACCGGTGCGGGCACGTACGCGGAGACGACGTTGCTGCTCGGCACGTCCACGGCCCGCATCCCCGACACGCTGCCGGAGACCTGGGCGGCGACGGTTCCCGTCGCCGGCACCACCGCGCTGGACGTGCTCGACCAGCTCGACCTGCCCGCCGGGGCCTCGATCCTGGTGAACGGGATCGGTGGCGGTGTCGGCATCGCGCTGGCCCAGCTCGCCGGGGACCGCGGCCTGGTCGTGACCGGCACGGGCGGTCCCGCCAAGCGCGAGCTCGTGACGGCGACCGGCGCGACGTTCGTCGACTACACCCTGGGCGAGGTGGTCGACCGGCTCCGCGCGCACGCCCCGGACGGCTTCGACGCCGTCGTCGACACCGTCGGCGGCCAGTCCCTGCGCGACGTCGCCCCGCTGGCGGCGAAGCCGGACGCGCTGATCGCCGTGGGAGACCCGTCGGTGGCCGAGCTCGGTGGCGCCGAGGTACGCCGCCGCCTCGACCGCGCGAACCTCGAACGCGTCGCCGAGCTGATGGTCGCCGGACGGCTCGACCCGCACATCTCGGGGGCCTACCCGCTCACGCGGGCGGGAGAGGCGCTGGCTCTCGTCGAGTCGCGCCACGCCTCGGGCAAGCTCGTCATCGACATGAGCCTCTGACCGCGCTCAGCCGCCGTCCCCGCCCAACCCGCGCCGGTACCGGGTGTTGATGTCGATCAGCTCGTCGAGGACGTCCCTCGCACCGAGGAGCCGGGTGATGTCGGCGGTCAGCCTGTCGCGCTCGGAGAGCATGGTGGCGAAGGCGTCCTCGGCCACGTCCGTGCTGCCGGTATCGACGCAGGGCATCAGCCGGGCGATCACCCGGCTGCTCAGCCCCGCCTCGAACAGCCGCCGGATGATCTCGATCCGCGTGACCTCCGTCGCCGCGTAGTGCCGCTGGCCGCCGACGGACCGCGTGCTGTGCACCAAGCCCTGTTGCTCGTAGTACCGCAACGAGCGCGCGCTGACGCCCGTCCGCCGGGCCAGTTCACCGATCCGCATGGTCGGGGCAAGAGCTACCGTGGTCACGAAACCCCCTGTGTCGACAGGAACCGCACCAGATCCACCATAACCCCGCGCGTCGTGCGGGACGGCGGTGCCGGTGTCCTCCTCCGGGCGGCCGCGCCGTGGTCCACGGGGGACCGCTCAGCACGAGCGGTCCCCCGCACCGGCTAACGGCGCCCGGCGGAGAACAACGGTTCCAGCGCTTCGAGCCGGGGCAGCGCCACGCCGCGCCGCCGGGCCTCGGCCAGCACGTCCCTGGCGTAGACACCGCCCGCGCCGGGAGTCATCTGACCGGCGCTGTCCAGCTGTTCCATCAGGAAGGTGAGCATGTTGTCCCCGGTGAGCACCTTCTGCAGGACGAAGCTCAGCAGCCGGGCCGGAACGCGCGACACGAGAGCGGCACCCAGTCGCGGAGTCCCACCCTTGGCCTCCAGCAGCGGGATCATCTCCCGGACGAGCATCACGACCTCCTCGATGGCGGCGCGCGACCGCACGAGGCCGGCGTGCCCGCCGACCGCCAGCGCCTGGCTGAGGATCCCGGCGTCCAGGATGAAGTGGAACCACAGCCAGCTGCGGAAGTCGGGGACCTCCGACACCGAGAAGCCGGTGCTCCGGAAGAGCCCGCGCACCGCCTGATATCTCGCGCCGCGGTTGGAGCCGTCGCAGAACCCCAGGAAGACGGTCTTCACGATGCCACCGGAGAGCGTGGATCCGGCGTAGCCGCCGCCACCGCCGGGAAAGCCCCAGACGACCTGGTCGGCCGGCAGCGCCGAGACCACCGCCGCCGGGTCCTCCCACACGTTGCCGAACATCAGCACGGTGGCGTCGCCGACGCGGCTGCTCAGGAACTCGACCGCGCCGTCGAGCTGGTCGTGGTTGACGCTCAGGACGATCAGGTCGTAGTCGTGCCCGGCGTCCAGGTCCTCGCGCAGGGTGATCGGCCACCGCTCCCGCACGGCGGGTCCCCGCCGGGTACGCCCGTCCCGGATCCGCAGGTCGACCTCGGGCGCGTACTGGGCCGCCCTTCCCGGCCGCACGTAGAACTCCACGCGGTGCCCCGCTCTCGCGAGCGCCCAGCCGTAGAGCGACGCGATCGTGCCGCGCCCGAACATCAGAACCTTCATCCGGCATTCTCCCGATGACGAACCACCGGGCGACGGAAATGCCGCCACCCGTTAACGGAATTGAAAAGCGAAACCCGGCCGTGCGACACCACGGGAAATGCCACGCGCATCTCCCCTCACGCCAGAGAGGCGCCGCAGCCGAGACACCGCGTGGCCAGCGGAACCCGCAGTGGCGAACCAGTGCGCGTTTCGACCGCGGAGGATCTCTTCTCAATGGTGGCTGACGACCTTTGTCACCACCGTAGCCCGCTATGTGGAAAACGGTGTCCGGTTTTCCGGAAGTGAGATCAACGCGCGCGCGGGCGACTCACTTCGTCAACTGGAAATCGGTTTCCGATTCCTGTTCACTGGAGGAATGGCTGAACCCACCGACCTGCGTGCCGACGCCGCGCGCAACCGGGCCCAGATCGTCGAGGCGGCTCGCGACCTCTTCCGCACGCGCGGCGTCGACGTCCCCCTGAGCACGATCGCGCGGCGCGCCGGGGTCGGCGTGGCGACGCTGTTCCGGCGGTTCCCGAGCCGCGAGGCGCTGGTGACCGAGGTGTTCGCCGAGCAGATCGCGCACTGCGAGGCCCTGCTCGACGACGCCGTCACCGACCCGGACCCCTGGACCGGGTTCCGCCGCCTGCTCGAGTTCATCCGCGCCGAGCAGATCGAGGACCGCGGCTTCACCGAGGCGTTCATCGCGTCGTTCTCCGGCGACGCCGGCTACCGGCGGCGGCGCGAGGACGCCGAGAGCGCTCTGGAGGCACTCGTGCGCCGCGCGAAGGACAGCGGGCGCCTGCGGCCGGACTTCGCGATCAGCGACCTGGTCATGCTCGTCCTGGCCAACGGCGGTCTCCGGGACGCGCCGCCGGAGCACGCCCACGACCTCTCCCGCCGGTTGATGGCCTACCTGCTCCAGGCCTTCGACACCGAGGCCTCGCCGGGCGGCGTTCCCCTCCCCCCGGCCAGCCCGCTCGGCCTGCACCACGCGCGCCGCGGAGCCGGCGACCGACCGGAACGACGCGGGAGCGCCGCGGGCAGATGAGCCTCCGCCCGCGGCGCTCCGTCCCGGCCCGCGCCGGTCCGGCTCAGACAGCCCCGGTGGGCGCGGGAGCCTTCTTCGCGGCTGCTCCGAGCCGAATCGCCGAGACCAGGAAGAAGATGCCGCCGAGCGCGGCGTAACCGGCCACGCCGGTGAGCGCGGCGTCCGGCGCCGACGCCATCAGCACGAAGGACGCGCCGGCCCCCACGGACAGGCCACCGCTGAGGATCACGGGCCACTGACCGCCCATCCCGCGCCGGGCGAGACCGACGACGAGCTGGACGACGCCCGAGACGACAGCCCAGGCACCCCACACCTGGAGCACCCCGGGGATCCCGCTCGTGGCGGTGGCGACGGCGATGCCCGCCGCGGCGGCCAGGCTGACGGCGATGTTCACGTACAGGCCCAGCACGTTCTCCGACTTCCGGGACGCGCGCGCGTCGACGACGGCGGCGGCCACGTCGAACAGCGGGTAGAGCACGACCAGCGCGGTGCTGATCGGCCCGAGCCCGGATCCCGTCACGCCCATCAGGACGGCCCAGACGAGCGCGAACGCGGCACGGGCGAAGTACAACCGCCGCAGGGACGACGCGGTGGCACTGGTGGCGGTCACAGGACTTCCTTCGGTTCGAGGTGGATGACCCGGCTCCAACGCGTGGGCGCGTGCCACGTCAGGCAACGGTCGCGTCGACGGTCACCGGGATGTTGCCGCGCGTCGCGTGGGAGTACGGGCAGATGGCGTGCGCGGCTTCGACGAGCCCGTCGGCCGTCGCCTGGTCCACATCGGACAGTTCGACGCGCAGGGCGGCGCTGAGGCTGAAGCCGCCCTCCGGCGTCGGGTGCACTCCGACCTCGGCGACGACCGCGGAGTCCGCGACCTCGATCTTCCGCTGCGCCGCCACGGCCTTGACCGCGGAGTGGAAGCACGAGGCCCAGCCCGCCGCGAAGAGCTGCTCCGGGTTGGTCGCGCCACCGGGACCTCCCATCTCCCGCGGGATCGCGAGCGAGAGGTCGAGCAGGCCGTCGTCCGACCTGGCGCGCCCTCCCGCCCTGCCGTCCCCGGTGGAGGTGGCGATGCCGACGTACAGGGGTGCGCTCATGGCGGAGGTCCCTTCTCGATCGCGACGGTTCGCGATACCGAACGTTCTATCGCATCCCATCCTGGAGCCTTCGAGCCGACGAAGTCAATACCGAACGTTCTACCTCATCCGGAGGTCACGAGCTCGAACACGCGGCGGGCTCCGCGCAGAGCCGGTGAAAACCGGCGCTGTGCGGAGCCCCACCTGAGCCAGAGCCCGGCCCCGGCGTCATCCCCGGCCGGCGGGCTCGATCACGCCGGCCAGCGCGGTGCCGAGGTTCTCCACCGCGAGGTACGGGTTGAGGTGCGGGTGCCGGCTGCCGACCGCGACGTCGCGCCAGAAGCGCTGGAGCACGTTCGCCGTGGCGAAGCCACCGGAACCGTGCAGGTCGAGCATCCGTTCCACGGCGGCCCGGCAGTCCGCGCCGGCGTCCGCGACCGCCCGGTGCAGCCGGGGACCGTCCTCGGCGGACAGCTCGGCCGTGCTCGCCTCGCGGGCGACGGCCAGCATCGTCGTCACGGCGCGGTTCACGAGGTGGGTGGCCTCCGCCAGCCAGTGCCGGGCACCGGGTGACTCGCCCATGCGCGAGTACGCCGTCATGAACGGCTTGCGGTCCGAGGCGAACATCGCGTTGACGGCGTCGAGCGCCCCCTGGGCCGCGCCCACCACGGGGCCGAGCACCGTCATCGCGAACAGCATCCTGTCGTTGAGCGTGAAGGGCGTCGCCGCCACGATCCGCTCGGCCGGCACCAGCACGTCCTCGGCGACCAGGGTGTGGCTACCGGTGCCGCGCATGCCCGCCATGCGCCACGTCCGGTCGACGACGAGGTCGGCGGTCGGCACCAGGGCGAAGGAGAACGTGTCGCCGGCCAGCACCGCGAGGACGGCCCAGGTCGCGTCCTCGCAGCCGGAGACGTTCGGCCAGCGGCCGGTGACGCGCACCCCGTCCGGCACCTCCTCGCCACGGCCACCGGGCACCCCGGAGCCGCAGAAGAGCGCGTCCGGGTCCGCGAAGAACTCCGGGTCCTGGGCACCGGCGAAGGCGCGGGCGGCGAGGTTCTTCGCCGTGACGCACGTCCCGGCGACCCAGGCGGTGGCCGGGCAGGCACGTCCCAGCTCGGCCAGCCGCCGCGCGATGGTCTCCGCGTCCGCCCACGTCCCACCGTGGTCCCGCGGTGTCCGCAACGCGAAGACACCGTCCTCGCGCAACGCGGCCAGGCCCTCGGCGGCCGGTCGCTCGTCCTGCTCCACTTTTTCGGCATGGGCGCGCAGGACCTCGACGGTCCGCCCGCTCGCGTGTTCGATCACTCCACGAACTCAAGCACCGGCGCGCACACCGAGCCATGCGCCGACGGCACCGGTTCATACGCGGCCACACCGCGCGCATCACTAGGATCGCCGGTGTGGACCTGATCAGCGAGGTGATCCGCGGTGTGCGGGTCGGCAGCGCCAACGCCCGGCTGGTCCGGCAGACCGCCCCTGGCGGCGTCCGGTTCGCCGCCTTCGACGGCAGCGGGTTCCACATCGTCATGACCGGCACCTGCTGGCTGATCGGCCACGGCGACCCGGTCCCCCTGCGCCCCGGCGACATCGTGCTCGCCGCCGCCGGTGCCGAGCACGGTCTCAGCGAGACGCCCTGCGCGCTGCCGGACCTCCCGCTCGCCGAGATGGGCCCGCGCCCACCGGTGACCCGCAGCCCTGCGGCCTTCGAGTACCTGTGCGGCGCCTACCGGCTCGAACACAGCCGCACACCCCAGTACCTGCGGGCGCTGCCCGACCTCATCGCGGTGTCGCCGGACTACGACCGCCACCCGGAGCTGCGGTCCCTCGTCGACTTCCTCGCCGCGGACCTCTCCGGGGACCGGCCGGGTTCGGGCGCGACGCTGCGGGCGGTGCTGGACCTGGTCCTCGTGCAGGTGCTGCGCCACTGGCAGGAGCAGGACGCCACGTCCGGCTGGCCGGAGGCCGCCCACCCAGGGATCGCCGCCGCCCTGCGGGAGATCCACGAGCACCCGCAGCGGCGGTGGACGGTGGGGCGGCTGAGCGAGGTCGCGGGACTGCCCCGCGCGGCCTTCTCGAAGCTCTTCACCACCGCGGTGGGCCAGCCCCCGATGGGCTACGTGACCGGCTGGCGCCTCAGCCGCGCCGCCCAGCTCCTCCAGGAGACCACCGCCCCGCTCGCGAGCATCGCTCCCAAGGTCGGCTACTCGACCGAGTTCGCGCTGTCGGCGGCCTTCCGCCGCGAGTACGGCGTGTCGCCGGGAAGGTTCCGCAGCGCCACGCCACCCACCCGGCGCACCGTCGAGGCGGCACCGGACGCCGAGCTCTGATCGGACCTATACTCCGTAGGTTAGAGCCTATGAGGTGTAGGGTGTGTTCATGCGTCCTTCCCTGAGCGCGGCCGTCATCGTGGCCGACGCGGCGGCTCTCGCCGACGAGGCCGGGTTCGACCTGGTCACGCTGTCCGCGGTCGCCCGGCGGCTCGGCGTGCAGGCACCGAGCCTGTACTCGCACGTCCGCGACCTGGAGGCGTTGCGGGACGGGGTGACCGCGCTGGCGCTCGGCGAGCTGGCCGACCGGGTCGGCGCGGCCGTCGCCGGGCGTTCGGGCCGGGACGCCCTGGAGGCGTACGCCGCGGCCTACCGGACCTACGCCCGCGAGTCACCGGGACGGTGGCAGTCCCTGCAGCGCCGCGCCGGCGAGGCCGTCGTGCGCTCGGACGCGGCCAGGAACATGGCGACGCAGGCCGGTGCCGTGCTCAGGGGCTACCCGGTGCCCCCGGAGGAGCACGTGCACGCCGTGCGGCTGCTGGGCAGCACGATCAACGGCTTCCTCGCCCTCGAACGCACCGGCAACTTCGACCACAGCACCCCCGCGCCCGACGTGTCCTGGCACAAGACCGTCGTCGCGCTCGACGCGCTGCTGCGGGCCTGGCCCGTGGACTCCCCGGCGGACCGACCATGATCACCACACCGCTGACCGGCGCGCTCGTGCGCGGCGCCGCCGAGCTGGAGGAGACCGGCCGCGGGCTGCGGCCACACCGCCTGCCCGCCCCGGTGCGCACCCGCTTCCCCGATCCGCAACTGCTGGCGGCGGAGAGCCAGCCCTCCGGCGTGCGGCTCGTGATGGCCACCGCCGCACGCACCGTCGAGCTGGTCCTGCACCCCACCCGCGCCACCTACCGGGGCATCTCCCGTCCTCGCGGCAGCGTCGACCTCGTCGTCGACGGCGAACGGCTCGCCTCCGAGCAGCTCGACGGTGGCGATCACGTCGAGACCGACCTGCGTACCGGGACGTCGGAACTCCACGCAGGCCCGGCGTGCACCATCCGGTTCGCCGGTCTCGCGGACGCCGACAAGGCCGTGGAGATCTGGCTGCCGCACAACGAGGCGGTCGAGCTGGTCGCGCTGCGCACGGACGCGCCGGTGCGGCCGGTCGAGCCCACCCGCCGGGTGTGGCTGCACCACGGCAGCTCGATCAGCCACGGCTCGAACGCGGCCACCCCGACCGGCATCTGGCCCGCCGTCGCGGCCCGGCACGGCGACGTCGAGCTGCACAACCTCGGCTTCGGCGGTAGCGCGCTGGCCGACCAGTTCGTCGCCCGCGTGATGCGCGACCGCCCCGCCGACCTGATCAGCGTGAAGCTCGGCATCAACGTCGTGAACTTCGACGCGATGCGGCTGCGCGCGTTCGTGCCGGCCGTGCACGGGTTCCTGGACACGGTCCGCGACGGCCACCCCGGCACGCCGCTGGTGCTCATCTCACCGATCTTCTGCGGCGTCCACGAGGACACGCCGGGGCCCGGCGAGCTGGACGCGGACGCGCTCGCCGCGGGTGAGGTCGCCTTCACCGCCACCGGGCCGCACGGCCCCGCGCCGCAGCTGACGTTGCGGATCATCCGCGATGCCTTGCGGTCGTTGGCCGAACGCCGCGAGGACGACCCGCGGCTGCACTACCTGGACGGCACCCGGCTCTACGGCGAGCAGGACGCCATCACGCACCCGCTGCCCGACGCGCTGCACCCGGACGCCGCCACGCACGAGCTGATCGGCGAGCGCTTCGCCCGGTACGCCTTCGCGCCCGGAGGCCCGTTCGCCGGGCGCTGAACCGCCCTAAGTGGCGCTCGCCCGGAGCAGACCCTCGACTCCGGCGCGGAAAGTCTCACCGACCTCCGTCGCGTCGGTCAGGCACCCCGCCGCCATGGCGCCGTCCCGGAGCATGACGAAGTGCCGGCCCGCGGAGGCGGCCGACCTCTCGTCGAGCTGCGCGAACAGGTCGGTCACGGTGCGCAGGAACCACTCGCGGTGGTCCAGGACGGTCCTGAGCACCGGGTGCGCGGGGTCCGGGTACTCGGCCGCGGCGTTGAGGAAGGCGCAGCCGCGGAACCCGGCCGAGGAGATCCCCGCGGCGATGGACCCGGCGACCGCCCGCAGGACGTCGGCCGCCGTGCCGCCGGCGGTACGGGCCTGCTCGACCTGGTCGCGCTCCATCCCGGCCACCGACCGGAGGTACGCGACGACGAGCTCGTCCTTGCTCTTGAAGTGCCGGTACAGCGTCGCGCGGGTCACCTTCGCCTCCGCGACGACGCGGTCGATCCCGACGGAGTGCAGGCCCTCGGCGTAGAAGATCCGGGTGGCGGTGGCGAGCAGGCGCGACCGCGCTTCGGAGACCTGACCTCGAACGTTGTACCCCACCACGGCAACGCTAGCAGAACGAACGGTCAGTATGCCGTCACACCGCACAGCGAGTAGCGGCGTCGCCCGGCCGTGTGTGACACTTTGTCCAGTGATTGACATTTTGTTCACAAGCTGGAGGCCACTGTGCAAGACACGCCTCAACCCGCCGTCAGCAGCACGGCGGACGCGGTGTTCGCCGCGCTGACTCCCGTGATCGAGGGCATAGCGGCGACTTTCGGCCGTAGCTGCGAGGTCGTCCTGCACGACTACCGCGACCAGGAGCGGTCGGTCGTCGCGGTCGCGGGGGCGGTCACGGGCCGCGCGGTCGGGGACGCGATGAGCGAGATCGGCCTGCGCGTGCTCGCCGCCGGCGCCGACGCCCGCAACGAGGTCGGTTACGTCACCCGCGCGCAGGACGACGGCCGGGTGCTCAAGTGCACGACGCTGCCGCTGCGCGACGTCGACGGGACGTTGATCGGCGCGCTGTGCGTCAACATCGACCTCTCGGCGATCAACCGCGCCACCGGCGTGCTGTCGGACCTGCTCGGCCTGTCGGCACCGGCCGAGCCGGGACCGGGCGCCACGACGAACTTCTCCGGCGACCTGGACCAGGTGGTCGAGTCACTGGTCGAGCGCGCCGAACGGGAGCACGCGGTCCCCGTCGCGGCGCTGGGACGCGAGGAGCGCCTGGCGCTCGTCCGGTCCCTGCACGAAGCCGGGGTCTTCAGCCTGCGCGGCGCGCCCGCGCGGATCGCGAAGCGGCTGGGCATCTCCCGCACCGGTCTCTACAACGACCTCGCCGAGCTGAAGAAGGACAAGCCGTGACCGACAGCGCTTTCCCCGGCCCCACCGTTCCCGGCCCTGCCTTCTTGGGCGAGTCCGAGTCGGCGGCGCTCGTCGACGACGAGCTCGCGCTGGCCGCCGCGCGGGAGGCGTTCCTCGCCACCGCGACGGGGTCGGTCTTCCCGGTCGTGATCGGGCGTTCGCCGGTGCCGGGCACCAGGTTCACCCTCAAGTCCGGCTGCGCGGACGGCCTCGTCGGCGTGAAGATCGGCAGCTTCTGGCCGGGCAACACCGGCCTGCCGCGGCACAGCTCGACGATCGTGCTGCTCGACCCCGCCACCGGCAGGCTGAGCGCGGTGGTCGAGGCCGCGACCGCCAACGCCTACCGCACAGCCGCCGCCGACGCGCTGGCCGTGGACCTGCTGGCCCGCGAGGACTCCCGCACGCTGACCGTCATCGGCACCGGGCACCAGGCGTTGCACGAGGTGCGCGCGGTCAGCCGCGTGCGGCCGATCGACCGGGTGCTCGTCGTCGGCAGACGGGCCGAGGCGGCGCGGGCGTTCGCCGCGGAGGTGACCGCCGTGACCGGGGTGACCGCACACCCCGCCGATGCCAGGACCGGGATCGCCGCGGCGGACGTGCTCGTCACGGCCACGACCGCTCGAGAACCCTTGTTCGACGCGAGCTGGGTGGCACCGGGAACGCACATCTCCGCCATGGGCGCCGACGGCCCGGGCAAGCAGGAGCTGCCGGTCGCGCTCTACGACCGCGCATCGCTGTTCTGCGACCTGCCGGACCAGTCGCTCGCCATCGGCGAGTTCCAGCACACCACGGCCGCCACGCCGGTAGCGCTCGGAGCGGTGCTCGCCGGCGAGGCCGACGGCAGGACCGCGCGGGAGCAGATCACCGTCTTCGACAGCTCCGGATTCGCCTTGCAGGACCTCACCCTCGCCGCCGCACTGCTGCGCCGCCGCGCCGCCGTCCCAGGAGAACCCCGATGACCACTTTGGACACACCCGGCACGCCGTTCGCCGTGGTCGACGCGGACCGGCTGGACCGCAACGCCTCCCGGCTCCGCGACCACCTGCGCGGGCTCGGCGTGCCCCTGCGCCTGCACGTGAAGACGTCCAAGTGCGTCGAGGTCGCCGAGCGCGTCCACGCGGGCGGGCCGATCACGGTGTCCACCCTCGCGGAGGCGGAGCACTTCGCCGACGCGGGCTACCCGGACATCCTCTACGCGGTCGGCATCGACCCGCACAAGCTGCCGCGCGTCGCCGCACTGCTGCGCCGCGGCGTGACCCTCACGGTCCTGCTCGACACGCTCGTGCAGGCCGAAGCGCTGACCCGGTTCGCCCGCGAGCAGGACCTCCGCGTCCCGGCCCTGGTCGAGATCGACTGCGACGGGCACCGAGGCGGTGTCGTGTCCACCGACCCCGCCCTCGTGGAGATCGGCCGGGTGCTCGGCGGCAACCTCGCCGGAGTGCTCACCCACGCGGGCGAGTCGTACTTCGCCTACACGCCAGAAGCGTTGCGGCAGGCCGCGCGGAACGAACGCGACACCGCCGTCGCCGCCGCCACCACCCTGCGCGACGCCGGGCTGCCGTGCCCGGTCGTCAGCGTCGGGTCGACCCCCACCGCGCACGCGGCGACCGACCTGACCGGCGTGACCGAGGTCCGCGCGGGCAACTACGTCTTCTTCGACCTCGTCATGGCGGGCATCGGCGTCTGCGACGTCGACGACCTCGCCCTGTCCGTGGCCGTCACGGTGATCGGCCACCAGCGCGACCGCAACTGGGTCATCACCGACGGCGGCTGGATGGCCACCTCGCGGGACCGGGGCACCCAGGCGCAGGCCGTCGACCAGGGCTACGGACTCGTCGCGGACCTCCGGGGCGACCTGATCCCCGACCTCGTCATGACCGGAGCGAGCCAGGAGCACGGGATCTTGAGCACGCGGGACGGCAGGCCGGTGCCCGAGCTGCCCATCGGAACCCGCCTGCGGATCCTGCCCAACCACGCCTGCGCCACCGCCGCGCAGCACGACCGCTACCACGTCGTCCGCGGTACGGCCCATCCGCTCGTCGAAGCGACGTGGAGCCGTCACCGCGGGTGGTGAGCGGACCGGTCACGCGGTCGGGTCGGCGCCCAGCGCGACGTCCAGCAGCTCGCCGAGCTGGTCGAGCTGCTGGGCCGAGAGGTTGCGGAACGACGTTTCCAGGACGCCGTGCACGGCGGTGGCGGCGTGGCGACCATGGCCGGTTTCGCCGAACGCGCTCACGCGCGGGTGCTGCTGCCCACGCACCCCGGCTTCGGTGGCACACCGAAACCGGCGGGGCTCACCGGCGTCGCGGACCTGGCCCTCGCCTACGCCGCCCTGCTCGACCGGCTCGGCCTCACCGGCATCACCGTGGTCGGCAACTCCTTCGGCGGCTGGGTGGCCGCCGAGCTCGCCCTGCTGGCCAGCCCGCGGGTCGGCGAGGTCGTGATCGTGGACGGGATCGGCGTCGAGGTCGCCCCCGGCCGACGTGAGGGGCCTCTCCCCCGCGCAGATCCGCGCGCTCTCCTGGCACGACCCGGTGACGTGCGCGTCCCCGTCCACGTCGTGTGGGGAGAGAGCGACCGCGTCGTCGATCCGGAGTACGGCAAGGCCTTCGCCGCCGCGATCCCGGCGTCGAGGTTCACGGTGCTGCCCGGCACCCGGTAGCCCGGCGACGACCACCGGTCAGCCGCGGACGTCGGCCTCGGCGCACCGCGGCGCCTCGTGATGAGCGGCCAGCCGCACCGGGGCGTTGACCACGCCGCGTCGTTCCCGACCGGGCAGGGGTCGAGCCTCGCCCTGGTCGGCGCCTACGTGCTGGCGGGCCACCTGGGCACGGCCTCCGGCCACCCGGCCGCGTTCGAGGCGTACGAGCGCGGGCTCCGGCCGTTCGTCGAGGCGAACCAGGGCCTGGTCGACGAGGGCGACGCGGCGCTGTTCCCCGGCACCGCCGAGGCGCTGGCCGCGCGCAACGCCGCCCTGCGCGACCTCACGACCACCCCGGCGACGACCCGGCCGGAGGACTCGGCGCTGACGCTTCCCGAGTCCAGTTGAGTCCTTTGTGGACGGATGCGGCGGCCGGTCGCACGCTCTGCGGCCGTCCGCCGCATCTTCGCCGATCTTGGTTTGGGAAAACGCCGCCTTGGGCATAGGACCGTTCAGTGCGCGGACACGAGGTCGGAGCGGTGAGCAATGGTGGCGTCGTACTGGGAAACCGCTCGAACGGGATTCCTGGCTTTCGTGGGCGTGGGAGCGTTGGCGCTCCTTCCCCTGGTGTTGTTGCACTACTGGCGTTTCGGGCGGGTGGAGCCGCGCCGGGCGTTCGTGCTGTACGGCCTGCTGGCCTACGGTCTGGTCGCCTTGGCACTGATCTTCCTGCCGTTCCCCGCTGACGCCTCGCGGTTGTGCCAGGGCGAGCAGATGCTCTCCACCGTGCCGTTCCAGTGGGTCACCGACATGCGCAACAACATGGCGGCCAGCGGGCAGTCCGGCATCACGGCGATGGTGACGTCGTCGGCGTTCCTGCAGCAGATGTTCAACGTCGCGTTGTTCGTTCCGCTGGGTGTGGTTCTGCGCAAGGCCTACGGCAAGGGACCTCTCGCCGTCGTCGCCATCGGCCTCGGCGTCTCGCTGGCGGTGGAGGTCGTCCAGTACACCGGCAACTTCGGCTACTACCCCTGCCCGTACCGGATCTCCGACGTGGACGACCTGATCTCGAACACCGCCGGGTCCCTGCTGGGGTGGATGATCGCACCGGTCGCGCTCGTGGTGCCGAGGCTGCCGGACTCGACCGACGCGACCGCGCCCACCGGGACCGCGACCGTGCCCCGGCGGCTGCTCGGGCTGGTCTTCGACCTGATGCTGGTGGCCGTGGTCGCGAAGCTGGTGCTGCCGGCCGACCTGCGGTGGGCGCTCGGGGCGCTCGCGGTGGCGCGCGTCGTGGTGCCCGCGGTGGCCCGCGGGACGACGGCCGGCGGGTGGTTGCTGCGGTACCGGGTTCGCCGCGACGACGGCTCTGCCGCGAACCCGCTGCGGCTCGCGGTGCGCGAGCTGCTCGGCGTCACCGGGCTCATGGCCTACGCGGTCGTGGTGTCACCGCTGATCGACAACGCCGCGCTGGACCTCGCCGTCATCACGCTGGTCGTCGTCGGGACGTTCGTCGTGCCGGTCTTCCGGCGGGACCAGCGCGGCTGGCACGACCAGGCCGCCGGAACCCGCGTGCTGCTCAAGGAGAACGGCGACGTGCGAACGCCCACTCCGGTCGAGCGCCCGCACGCGGCGCCGAGGCCTTGAGCGCGACCGCCACCACGACCAGCGTGACGAGTGCGAACGCCGGATAGGCCCACCCGATCAGCGAAAGCCAGCCGGGACGGCTGACCGTCCAGATCGTCGGCTGGCGGTGCAACTGGAACGCGATCACGTCCAAACACATGACAGGGCACCACAGCGCCAGCAGCGTCGCACGTGCCCAGGTCGCGATTTTCCTGTGCACGGACCAGATCAGCAACGGCGCGACCCACACCCAGTGGTGGTCCCACGAGATCGGGGACAGCAACAGCCCGAGGAACTGCACCGACAGCACGCCCATCAACGCATCGCCCGCGCGCACCGCTGCTCTCAGCGCGAATGCGGCGATCACTACCGCGACGGCCGCCGTGACGAGCCACGGCCACGACATCCCGACGTCGTGGCCGAAGGAGCGGGACAACGCCCCGCGCAGCGACTGGTTGTGCGCGGTCGCGACCGGGCCGACCCGGCCCGGGTCGGCGAACAGCAGGAACCAGTACTGTCGCGCCTGCTCGACGTTCACCAGGAAGCCCAGGCCGACGCTGACCAGGAACGCGGCCACCGACCAGGCCGCCGCGGCGAACCTGCGGGTGGCGAGGAGGTAGAGGCCGGAGATCGCCGGGACGAGCTTCACCCCGGACGCGAGGCCGACGCCCGCCCCCGCCACGCGATCGTCCCGCGCGGCCATCGCCGCCAGCACGACGCCCGCCAGCACCAGGTTGATCTGGCCGAACTCCAGCGTGTGGAAGACCGGCATCATCCAGAGCAGCACCGCGGTCCACAGCACCGCCCGTTGCCGCCACGGCCGCGCGCAGGTCGTCCAGGCCTCGCCCGCGACCAGCCGCAGCGCCACGCGCACCACCCAGTACAGGCACAGCACCGACAGCACGCGGAAGGTCCACTGGGCCACGCCCCAGGGCAGCCACGTCATGGGCAGGAAGACCAGCGCCCCGAACGGCGGGTAGGTGAACGGCAGCGGGAAGTCCGGCGGCGAGTGCGGGGAGTACACCTCGTACAGGTCGCCGCCGAGCAGGTGCGGGGTCAGCGACCAGTAGACGCGCAGGTCGATCGAGTCGTTGCCGAAACCGGTGACGACGACCCACGCGCGCACCAGCACCGAGATCGCCAGCAGCCACGGTGCGACGGCCAGCAGCCGCCGTTCCAGCGTGTGCAATGTGGTCTGCCCCTACGTCTTGTGGAGCGCGGTGCGGTCTTCGGCGCGCAGCAGCCTCGGCGTCAGCGCCAGGGTGACCAGTGCGAGCGCCGGGTACACCCAGCCGAGCACGGCGAGCGGCCACGGCCTCGGGATCTCCCAGATCGACGGCTGCAGGTCGATCAGGAAGGTGATCAGGTCCGAACCGACCGCGAGCGCCCACACCGCGGCGAGCGCCGGGCCGCGCAGCGGGTGGACCAGCCACAGCACCAGCGGGATCACCCACAGCCAGTGGTGGCTCCAGGAGATCGGGGACACCAACAGCCCGAAGAGCTGCACCACGACCACCGCGGCCACCGTGTCGCCGGCCCTGACCGCGGCGCGCAGGGCGAACCACGTCAGCGCGGCGGAGACCGCCACCGCGAGGAGCCACGGCCACGACATCCCGACGTCGTGGCCGAGCGAGCGGGACAACGCGCCGCGCAGCGACTGGTTGATCACCGACCCCACCGGCCCCACGCGGTCGGCCGCGCCGAGCAGCTCGAACCAGTACCGCCACGAGTCCGGCGCCGACACGAGGAAGCCCAGCGCCACGGTGGCGGCGAAGCCCACGACCGACCACGCCGCCGCGGCGAACCTGCGCGTCGCGAGGAAGTACAGCACCGAGATCCCCGGCGTGAGCTTCATCCCGACGCCCACCCCGACGCCGAGGCCCGCCATCGGCTGCCGGGCCGCCACCACCGCCGCGAACACCCCGGCGACCAGGACGAGGTTGATCTGCCCGAAGTCGAGGGTCTTGCGCACCGGCTCGCACCACAGGAACAGCGCGGTCCACAGCAGCGCCCGGCGCGACCAGGTGCCGTCGAAGGGCCGGCCGGCCCTGGCGGCCAGCAGCACCAACGCCGTCCGCACCAGCCACCACAGGCAGACCAGCGACAGCACCTGCCAGAACACGCGCGCGACGACCCACGGCAACGCCGACAGCGGCAGGAACACCGCCGCCGCGAACGGCGGGTAGGTGAACGGCAGCGGGAAGTCGGCCGTGAACGGCATGGTGATCGCGTAGAGCCGGTCGGCGAGGACGTTCGGGGCGAGGCTCCAGTACACCTTGAGGTCGATCATCCCCCAGTCCGCCGGGTCGCCCAGGACCCAGGCGTGGACGGCGACCGACAGGCACAGCACCAGCGGCGCGAACCTCAGCAGCCGCTGCTCGGCCACCGCGGCCGTCCGTCGGGTGCTCGTGGTCCGGCCGGGGACGAGGCGGTCGGCCGGCGGGCGCGACGGAAGATCATCCGGCATGACCAGCGAAGGTACCCGAGCCGCTCGGGCGGACCCGACGAGCGGTCCGCCACCGGTGCCGCCGCGGATCGGAGCGGGGTGGTTCCGAGGCGCGGAGCGGTCCTGAGCACGTCCACCGCGCACCAGTCCAGCGCCAGGACGGCCAGCCACACGTAGGGCGAGCACGTTCTCGCGCTGGCGCGGGCGAGCTGTGGCGCGAGTCCTCGGTGCCGATGCCGCCGCCGCACGACGGCTGGGCGACGCCAGGAGCACGGCCGAGCAGCGGAACTACCTGTCGTGGTCGCTCTACGCGCTGCACGAGGCGCTGGCGGTGCACGAACAGGCCGCGGCGGTCCCGGTCCGCGACACCCTGACCGAGGCGTGGACCTGGTACTGCGGCTCGGCCGCCGGTCCGTCGAGCTGTTCGGCCGCGTCGGCTACCTGATCGGCGAGAACCGGGGGCTGGTCCTGATGGACGCGGGACGGTCCGGCGAGGCGCGGGAGACCTCGCGCAGGCCGTGCGCTGCGGGGCGCGCTGGCGGAGTGCGCCCGGTACGACACTCCCGCGGTGCGGGCCACGGCGGGAGAGCTGGCGGCGGCGGTGCGGTCGTAGCGGTCGCGGCAAGTCCTATGTGGACTTCGGGGTTCGTCCGCCGCCGTGATTCGTCCGGATTCCGGACACCCGCGCGCCGGCCCCGCCGGACGGCCAGGCACGTGACGTAGGTGCACACCAGGGCCGATAGGCCCAGTGTTGGTCAAGATTCGGGCCCCCTCAACGTCTTTATTACATCAGGTTCGGATGCGTGGATTGTTCGCGTTGAGTGATCTCGATAGGGTCCGCGTATCACTCCAAGGCATGACGTTAGGCGGCATTCTTGATCGGGCAGCGTGGACGACCGCCGTCGGACGCGGATCTGATCGACGCCGTGCGCGACGGCAAGGTCGAGGCCTACGGCACGCTCTACGAGCGCCACGTGCGATCAGCCACCATCCTGGCGTTGCAGCTGTCCTCCTCCTCCGCGGACGCCGACGACCTCGTGTCGGACGCGTTCGCCAAGGTCTTGGCCGCGTTGCGCTCCGGCGGCGGCCCCGGCGCGGCGTTCCGGCCCTACCTGCTCACGGCGGTGCGGCACGCGGCCTACGACAGGACCCGCAAGGAGAAGCGGCTCGAACTGGCGGGCAACGTCGAGGAGGTCCCCGGCGCCACGAAGGCGACCAGCGTGCCGTTCCGCGACAAGGCGGTGGAGGACCTCGACCAGTCGCTGGCCGCCACGGCGTTCGCCGCGCTGCCGGAGCGCTGGCAGACCGTGCTGTGGCACACCGCGATCGAGGGCCAGTCCCCCGGCGAGATCGCGCCGCTGCTGGGCCTCACCCCGAACGGCGTCTCGGCGATGGCGTTCCGCGCCCGCGAGGGCCTGCGCAAGGCGTTCCTGCAGGCGCACGTGGCCCGCGAACCCGCGGATCGCTGCCGCGCCACGGTGACCAAGCTCGGCTCGTGGACGCGCGGCGGCCTCAAGGGCCGGGAGGCGGTCCAGCTCGACGCGCACATGGACGACTGCGCCGAGTGCCGCAAGCTCGCCAACGAGCTGGCCGACGTCAACGGCGCGCTGCGCGGCCTGGTCGCGCCCATCGTGCTCGGCACGGGCACCGCCGGCTACCTCGCCGCCGCCGCGACCGCGACCAAGGGAGCGGCGGTGGGCATCACCGCGACGTCGTGGCTGGGCGTCGCCGCCTCGGCCGCCGCCGTCGTGGTCGTCGCCGCCTCCGGTGTCGTGAGCTCGGACGGTCCCGGCGCCACCACCCCCGGCGCCGCGCCGGACGTCACCTCCGGCACCACGGCCGCGGCCCCGCAGAGCCCCGGTCAGCCCGGCTCCACCCAGAACGCCGGCAGCGGGCCCACGGGCAGCTCCGCGGGCCCGGCCGCCGACCCCTCGGCGCCGGGCACCGGCTCGGCCGGGACCACCGGCACGACGGCCACCACGACCACGACGTTCGTCCCGGCGGGATCGGCCCAGCTGTCGGGGTCGGCCCCCGGCAGCATCGCCATGACCACCGACGGCCCGCCCAACGAGATGAACATCAGCATCACCAACGACGGCACGGCGCCCACCACGGTGCCAACGTTGACGTTGACGATGCCGGACAAGATCAAGACAGTCGGGCCGGGCCAGACGTCCGCCGGGGTGGTCGGCTGCCCGGCCGGCAAGGACACCGTCACGTGCGAGGGCGGGCAGACGCTCGCGCCGGGGCAGACGATCACCTTCCGGGCCCGGCTGCAGGCGGGCCCCAAGGCCGGGGACGGCGTCATCAGCGGGGTCGCCGGGCCGGTCCGGGTGAGCATTCCCGTCACGATCTCGTAGCCGCGGCGCACCCGGTGTCCACTTCGGAATGATGATGGGTTTCGGTTCCCGTGGCACTTCCTCGGGTAGATGCCAACGCCCCTCCGTGACGCGGGCCTGTCAGTGGCGTGCTTGTGATTTGCCCGCGGCGTACTGAGCTTCACGCGTTCTGCGTGTTGTCGCCCGCGTCGGAAGGTCTGCTCGACTCCTGTGCCGGACCGAGGTCGTCGAGTTGTCGCTGGACCCGCTCGGCGTCGTCATGGCGGCCTTGTTCCCGGTACAGCTCCAGCGCCTCCCGCCACACGTGGCGTGCCTGCTCGTGTTGGCCGAGGGCCGTGTGGGGGTGACCGACGTTGTCGAGGGAGTCCGCGGCCTGGTAGGCGTCGCCGAGGGTGCGGAACAGGGTCAGGGCCTGGTGGTAGTGGTCGATGGCCTGCTGGTGGTCACCGGTGCGGTGGGCGATGAACCCGAGGCTGTCCAGGGTGGTCGCCTCACCCGCGGGATGGTGGTGGCGGCGGTACAGGGTGAGGGCGGCGACGCAGGAGGCGCGGGCGTTGTCGAAGTCGCCCAGGCGCGCCGCGCACCAGCCCACCGCGTTGAGCGCGTCGGCTTCCCGCACCGGCTGGCCGAGAGCGCGGTAGAGGTCGAGGGCGTGTCGGGCGTGATCCAGGGCCCGCCGGTCGTCCCCCCGTTCTTCCCAGGCGTAAGCGAGCGCCCGGTGGGTGTGTGCCTGTTCGGTGGGGTCGTGGTGGCGCATGGCCAGGGAGAGGGCCTGGTCGAGGTGCTCGGTGGCCTCCGCGTGCAGGCCGAGCCGGGCGCAGGTGTGACCGAAGTGCCGGTGGGTGCGACTGCGGGTGGCCGGGTTGGGCAGGTGGGTGGCGGCGTCCAGTGCGGCCCGCCACATGGCGAGCGTGTCGCGCAGGTGCCCCCGCCGGTAGTGGAAGGTGTCCAGTGCCCGGGCGAGGTGCCAGACGACGTGGTGGCGGCCCAGGGCGGCGGCGGTTCGCTGGGTGGCCAGCAGGGTGGCGTGCTCGGCTTCCAGCCACGCTGTCGCGGCTGCGGCGTCGGGTAGCGGGTGCGGGTGGACGCCGGGTGCGGGCGGGCCGGGTTGCGGGTGCGTGCGGTGGGGGTTCAGGAGGTGGTCGGCGGCGTGGACGGTGTGCAGGTGGAAGTCCATCACTCGCACCAGGGCCGTGTCCCGCACCTCGTGGGGTAGCTGGCGAGCGATGGTGGTGGCGTAGGCGCGGACCAGGTCGTGCATCCCGTACCGGCCGCCCGGCCGCCGTTCGACCAGGGACGCGTCCTCCAACGCCGACAGCGCTTTGCGGGCGCGGGCCGGGGGCAGGCCGGTGAGGGCTGCCACGGCGGGCAGGGTGGTGTCGGGGCCGGGGGCGATGCCCAGCAGCGCGAACACGGTGCGGTGTTCGTCGGTGAGCCGGCGCAGGGACCAGGACAGGACGGCGGGCAGGCTGGCGGCGGGGTCGGTGTCGTGGTCGAGCATCTCCAACCCCAGCTCACGCAGCTCGGCGGCGACCTCGGCCAGAGGAAGACCGGGACGGGTGGCAGCGTGGCGGGCAGTGATCGACAGCGCCAGCGGATAGCCCCCGCACGACTCGACCAGCTCGTCCACGGCTTCAGGTTCGGCGGCGACGTTGCCGGCGCCGATGCGTGCGGCGAGCAGAGCGCGCGCCTCCTCACGGGTGAGCACGTCGAGTCGCAGGTGCCGGGCGCCGTGCCGGTCGATCAGCGAGGCGAGCCGGGAGCGGCTGGTGATCAGCACGGTGCAGGCCGGGCTGCCGGGCAGCAGTGGAACGACCTGCTCAGCGGTGACGGCGTTGTCCAGCACCACCACCATCCGCCGGTCCGCGACCAGGCTCCGGTACAGCGCGGCCTGTGCGTGCAGATCGGTCGGGATCCGGCCGGGATCGACTCCCAGGGCGTCGAGGAACCCGCGGATCGCCACCTCGGGGGGCATCGGTTCTTGCGTGGGGCTGAACCCGTGCAGGTCCACGAACAGCCGCCCGTCGGGGAACCGCTCGGCGTGCTGGTGCGCCCACGTCAGGGCCAGCCAGGTCTTGCCGATCCCGCCCGCACCGCCGATCGCCGAGATCACCACTGTCCGGTCCCGCCCCGCCTGCTCCAAAGCGGCGGTCAGCGCGGCGAGATCGGTTTCCCTGCCGGTGAAGTGCGATGGTGCGGCGGGTAGTTGCCGGGGCACCACCACCGGCGCGGTCACGCCGCCGCCGGGCCGGGTGGACAGCGCCGAGTCCGCGGCCAGGATCCGCTGGTGCAGCTCCTGCAGCGGGGCGCCGGGGTCGGCACCGAGTTCCTCGACCAGCCGGTCCCGCAACTGCCGGTAGTACTCCAAGGCATCCGCGGACCGCCCGGCCCGGTGCAAGGCGAGCAGGTACTGCCCAGCCACCCGCTCGTCCAACGGATACCGCGCAGCACGCGCCGCGAGTTCCACGACCAGCTCCTCGCCCTGGCCGACCCGCAGCCGGGCGTCGATCAGGTCGTGCTCGGTCGCCAGCAGTTCCTGCCGCAGCCGGTCACGCTCGGCCTCCGCCCACTGTCCGGTCAAGCCGGTCAACGGTTCCCCACGCCACAACGCCACCGCCTCGGTCAACAGCTCCACTGCCTGCCGGTCGTCGGCGTCGCGGGCACGGGTGCGCAGATCCCGGAACCGGTGCAGATCCACCGGATGATCAGCATGGTCCACCGTCAAGAGGTAGCCGCCGGAGCGCAGGACGATTCCCACGCCAGCCGCCCCGAGCAGTGTTCGTCGCAGCCGCGAGATGTGGCTGTGCAACGCTGCCCGCGCACGCCGCGGCCTGTCCGGGCCCCACACCTGCTCCACCAGCCGATCCGCCGGCACCACCCGGCCCGCATCGGCAGCCAGCGCCGCCAGCACGCACCGCCGCTTGGCAGGCCCGAGATCCACCGTCCGCCCATCGACCTGTGCGGTCACCTCGCCGAGCAGACCGACGTCCACCCCCATGGCCGCCTCCTCTCCCCCGTCCATGAATAGCGGCCTGGTCTGCGTGGCGTGGGCGACTGACAGGCGGTTCACACAATCGGCCGCGCTCTCGGCCGAGCCGGAGCGCAGCCACCCGGTTCAGCCGCCGGCCACGGAGAGCAGACACGTGAGATCAACGGCAAATCCTGCTTCCCAGGCACCGCGCACACCGGCCTGAGCTGCCCGAAGCAGGAAAAAGCAAGCATTTCGCACGAGAGGCGGCCGACAGTCGGAACCACGGAAGCGAAATCCTTCGCGACCTGAACGCAACGCACATCCAGGGAGGGATCGTGCCAACAGCACAACGTGTCCTGATCGCCATGATCACGACGGCAGTGGCTGTTCTGGGGATGGCGAGTTCGGCGACGACCGCGCTCGCGGTGCCGTCCGCGGGCGCTGGCGCACACCACGACGGGCCGGCCGGCGTCGGCAAGACCGAGCGGACGACCGGGGACGAGGTCGGGATCCTGGCCGGCCGGTTCGACTGGTGGGTCGAGGCGTCATTCTCCAAGTACTCGCGCCAGTGGACCTCGACGGGGGTGGGGTACACCAACATCAAGGTCAACAAGGTCTACGACCTCAGCACGGGCAGCCCGTGCAGCAGGATGAACTTCACGCTCTGGCGCTGGAACGGGGTCTACTGGTACAGCCTGGGCACGAAGACGGCCAACGGCTGTGACGGCGCCGACGATCTGATCTGGCACACCAGTGGCGGGGACTACCAGTTCGAAGCCAACCCGACCCGCGGGACCGGCGGGCCGTACGTCCACGCCGAGGGCATCGTCTACTACCCGTGATACGAGCCTTGACCGGGAGACGATCGCGGAGCACGTGGCTGGCCCGTGGGCACGAATCGACGTCAGTTACCACAGGCGTGACGTGCCGTCGACGTCCGACGGCGGAGTGGCCCTAGTTGGATCATGGCCCGGCTGGTCGTGTCCTACTGCCGCGGTCACCTCGAACGTCGAGGTGACCGCGGCAGGGTGTGTCATGTGAGCAGGGCGCGGTCGAGCGCTTCGTCGGCGCCGGAGCCTCGTGGGCGTCCGGCCTCACGTCGCGACGAGACGGCCAATCCGGGCGTTGAGGTAGCGCTGCTCGGGTTGGCTCGCCGTGAGACGGGCTGCCTGGCGGTAGCTGTCGAGCGCACCGGGCAGGTCGCCGGTCATTTCCATCAGGTGCGCGCGTACAGCGTGAGTGCGGTGGTGCCGCCTCGTCACGGGATCGTCGAGCAACGGACCGAGGAGGGCCAAGCCGTCCTCGGGGCCGAACGCCATCCCGACCGCGACCGCCTGGTTGAGCGTCACGGCCGGGCTCGGTGCCACCCGCGCCAGCATGGCGTAGAGCAGGGTGATCTGCCGCCAGTCGGTTCCTTCCCAGCTCTCGGCCTCCGCGTGGACGGCGGCGATCGCGGCCTGCAACTGGAACCTGCCGACGTGCCCGCGCGGCAGCACCCGTTCCAGGATCCGCACGCCTTCGGCGATCCGCCGGTGGTCCCACCGGGACCGGTTCTGCTCCGCGAGCGGCACGAGGTTTCCGTCCTCGGTCCGGGCAGCCGCGCGGGCATGCGTCAGGAGCATCAACGCCAGTGCGCCGGCGACCTCGTCGTGGTCGGGTACGACCGAGTGCAGTTGCCGGGTGAGGCGGATGGCTTCCTCGGCCAGCGGCGAGTCGACCAGTGCGTCACCGGTGGAACGCGTGTGTCCTTCGGTGAACATCAGGTGGCAAACGTCGAGCACGGCGGCGATGCGCGCGGGCAGGTCGGCGCGGGCCGGGAGCGTGAACACCGCACCTGCCGCCCGCAACGTGGAGCGCGCCCTGGTGAGGCGTTGCGTCATCGTGCGCTCGGGAACCAGGTACGCGGCGGCGATCTGCGCCGTGCTCAGCCCGCCGACGGCGTGCAACGTCAACGCGACCTGCGAGGACCGGCTCAGGCTCGGGTGACAGCACAGCAGCGACAACCGCAGGGTGTCGTCGGCTTCGTCGTGGGGTGACCGGCCGGCGGCCTGGGAGAGGTGGGCGTCGGAGGGAAGTGCGGCGCTGAGAGCGTTCTCCCGCGCTGTCCGCGCGTCGTCGGTTCGCATCCGGTCGATCACTCGCCGGGACGCGACCCTGATGAGCCAACCGCGGGGATTGTCGGGCACGCCGTCCCGGTCCCACTGCCGCGCCGCCGCCTCGGCTGCCTCCTGCGCCGCGTCCTCGCAGTCGCCCAGGTCGCCGTACCGGTGCAGCAGGGCGGCGAGGACGTGCGCGGACTCCTGCCGCCACACGTCCTCGACCACCTGTGCGGTCACTGGTCGGAACCCCCTGGCCACATCGCAGGACGCAGCTCGACGGTCTCGCCCGGACCGGCGAACCGTGCCGCGATCTCCTCCGCGCGCTCCTGGCTGTCCACGTCGACGAGGAAGAACCCGGCCAGGTGCTCCTTGGCCTCCGAGTACGGGCCGTCGGTAACCAGAGGCTTGCCGTCGCTCCAGCGGTAGAGCCGTGACGACTCGGGCGCTCCCAGCGCCTCGCCGCCCAGCAGCTCGCCCTTCTCCCGCAGGTCCGCGAGCATGGCCTCGAAATCGGCGTTCAGCCGTTCCCGCTGTTCGTCCGGCATGACCTGGTAGTCGGGGAGGTAGTCGGAGGTCGGGTGCCCCCACGGCTGCGGGTTGGAGTGGATCATGATCACGTACTTCACCATCGGCCCCTTGGTCTTCGTCGTGGACGCAGCCGGTCGGCCACATCCTCGCGTGAGACGTCGGAGCCGGGCACGCCGTGTCTACATCCCGTCGGAGGAAATCCTCTGAAACGACGAAGGTTCTGCCCGTCGGTCCCCGCCCACCGCGAAGGCGCGACGACGGCTGTGAGCTCAGCGCGCCTTCGGGGTGCAGTGCGGCCTGGCCGAGGTTGGGAACGGAACGCCAGGCCCGATCAGCCGGCACCCAAAGCCGCGAACCGCTCCTCGGCCTCCCTGCGGTGCCGCTCCGCCTCCGCCGGGTCCGCCACCGCGCGAGCCAGGTGCTTGTGCGCGTTCGCGGCCTCGCGGCGGTCGTCGATGCGTTCGGCCAGCTCCAGGGCCTCCCGCAGCAGCACCACCGCCTCCGCCGGGCGGCCGGCCGCGGTGAGCACCTCGCCCAGGTAGTTCAGCACCACCGTTTCCGTCGTGACGTCACCGATGGCGCGGACCGCCGCCAGCGCCGACCTCAACGCCGCCAGCGCCTCCTCGTGCCTGCCCATGGCGTGCAGGATCATGCCCAGCGCGCTCCGGGTGTCGGCCTCGTCGCGGCGGCTGCCCAGCTCGCGCATCAGCGCCAGGGCGGACGTGCAGGCCCGCAGCGCCTCGTCGTAGCGGCCGAGCGCGCTGTAGATGTTGCTGACGTTGCTCATCGCCTGCGACTCGAGGTGGCGGTCGCCGAGTTCGCGGGCCACCGTGATCGCCTGTTCCAGCAGGTCGGCGGCCTCGGCGTGGCGGCCCATGCTCCGGTACACCAGGGAGAGGTTGTTCAGCGTGCCCGCGACGCCCTGGAGGTCGCCCTGGTCGCGGAGCATCTCGATCGCGCGTTCGTTGTGGTGGATCGCCTTCGCGTACTGCGCGGTCTGCCAGAACACCATCGCGTAGTTCTTCGTGGTGATGGCGAGCGCGGCGGGGTTGTCGGCGGCGGCCTCCAGCGCCAGTTCGTTGATCGTGGCCCAGTCACGCGTGTGGCCGCGCACCATGCAGAAGAACGTCAACGCGCGTGCGAGCTGCCAGGTGTGCGTGCGCCAACCACCGTCGAGTGACAACGCCACGGCGGCGACGAGCGTTTGCCGTTCGGTCTCCAGCCACTCCACCGCGTGGTCGTAGTCGCGCAGCACCAGCCGCGACGCCGGCCGGTAGGTGATGTCGACCTCGTAGCGGCGGGCCGCGGGCGACATCAGCCTCGTCGCCTGGTTCGCGGTGTCGAGGAAGTGGTCGAGCAGCCGGGTCAGCGGCTCACGCGGCGCGTCCACCTTGGATCGCGCGTACTGCCGCAGCAGGTCGTGCATCCGGTAGCGGCCGAGCGTGGTCGCCTCGAGCAGGTGGACGTCGACCAGGTCCTCGAGGACCCCGTCGCAGACCAGCAGGTCGAGCCCACCCAGCGCGGCCGCCTGGTCGACGTCGAAGTCCGTGCCGTGGTGCAGGCCCAGCAGGGCGAAGAGCCGCCGGTGCCCGGCAGGGAGCTGGCCGAACGACAACGCGAACACCGCGTCCAGTTCGGATAATCGCCCCTCGCGCAGCCGGGTCGCGAGGTGGGCGGTGGTCCACGTCGGACGGCTGCGCAACCGGCCGGCGGCCAGCCGCACGGCCAGCGGCAGCCTGCCGCACAGCTCGACGACCTCGCGGGCCTCCTCGGCCAGCCCGCGCTCGTCGCCGACGATCGTCGCGAAGAGCTGCAGCGCCTCCGCCTCGGAGAGCACGTCCAGCGTGAGCGTGGACGTGCCTTCCAGCTCGACCAGCCGCGCGCGCGACGTCACGAGCACCAGCGAGCCCGGCACGCCCGGCAGCAGCGGCCGCACCTGGTCGGCGCTCGCCGCGTTGTCGAGCACGACCAGCAACCGCCGGCGCGACAGCTCGGCCCGCCACAGCGCCGCCCGTTCGTCCAAGCCGACCGGGATGTCCTCCAGACCGAGCGCGCGCAGCAACACGTCCAGCGCGTCTGTCGGTTCAACGGGCGCACGGCCCGCCGTGTGCGCGTGCAGGTCGATGAAAAGCTGACCGTCCGGATACTCCAACCGGTGCGCCAAGTGGACGGCCAGCGTCGTCTTGCCGACTCCCGGCATGCCGTCGATCGCGGAGATCACGACCGCCGACCGCCCGGTGACGGCCTCGATCAGCCGGTCCATCTCGGCCGCGCGCCCGGTGAAGTCCGCGACGTCACGGGGCAGCGTGTTGAGCGCGAGCCGCGGCTCGTCGCCCCGCAACAGCCGTTCGTGCAGCTCGCGCAGGTCGGAGCCGGGATCGGTGCCGAGCTCCTCGGCCAGCAGCACCCGCACCTCCTCGAACGTCTGCAACGCCTCGGCGGGGCGGTTGGCCCGGTGCAACGCGTTCATGAGCTGCAGCCAGAGCTGTTCGCGCAGCGGGAACTGCTTCGTCAGCCGGCGCAGCTCGGCGATGAGCCGCTCGCCCTGCCCCAGCTCGATCGCCAGGCGCGCGTGCTGCTCGGCGACCGTGAGCCTGCGTTCCTGCAGCAGCGTCAGCTCGGCCTCGAGCCGCGCCCCGACCGCGAGGCCGTCGAGCGCGGGGCCGCGCCACAGGGCGAGCGCCTCCTGGTACCTGCCCACCGCGCCGCGGTGGTCGCCCCGTTTGACCGCCTCGTCCCCGGCCGCGCACAGCCGCTCGAAGACCGCGACGTCGACCTCGTCGGCCGGTACCGCCAACCGGTAGCCGCCCGGCACGGTGACGACGTCGTCCGGCACGAGCTTGCGCAAGGCGGCCACGTAGGTGCGGATGTTGGACTCCGGTGCCGCGGGCGGGGATTCCCACACCGCCTCGCTCAGGTGTTCGAAGCTGACCGTCTCGTTGGCGTGCAACGCCAACGCCGCCAGCAGCGCCCGTTGCCGGGGCCCGCCCGGCCGCAGTTCCACGCCCCCGCGCGAGATCTGCAGCGGACCAAGAAGCCGATACCGCACTGACCCTCCTCGCAGCGCATGGTGCCAGAACTCGGGGCGCCTGTGCGGAATTTGTGCAGCCGATCTCCGACACTTCCCCCGCACCGCTGTGAGGAGGGGGAACCGTGACGGACCGGAGCCGGCACCCGGTGCGGGTGTGCAGATCATGGACGGGCCAAGCAGCCTAGGATGACCGCATGACCGAGACGGCGAAACGACGTCCCGGCCCGCGGATCGAAGAAGTCGCGCGGGTCGCGGGTGTGTCCAAGTCGACCGTCTCGCGCGTGATCAACGACGAGCAGTACGTCAGCGCCAAGGCCCGCGAAGCCGTGCACGCCGCGATCGCCGAGCTGGGCTACTCCCCCAACCAGGCCGCGCGGGCGCTCGCCGGCAACCGCGCCAACGCGATCGCCCTCGTCGTCTCGGAGCCGACCGGCCGGGTGCTGTCCGACCCGTTCTTCGCCGGGGTGCTGCGCGGGGTCCACTCCGAACTGGCCGGGCGGCACACGCAGCTCCTGCTGATGATGAGCCAGCCGTCGGACACCGAGGACCTCGTCACCTACCTGAGCAGCGGGCACGTCGACGGGGCGTTGCTGGTCAGCCTGCACGGCGAGGACCCGCTGGTGCCGATGCTCGCCGAGATCGGCCTGCCCGTGGTCTCCGGCGGGCGCCCGCTCGGCAAGACGGTCCCGTTCGTGGACGCGGACAACTTCAGCGGCGCGCTGGAGGCCGCACGGCACCTGGCCTCGTTGGGGCGCAAGAGGATCGGCACCGTGGCCGGCCCGAAGGACATGGCCGTCGGCGCGGACCGGCTGAGCGGGTTCCGGCGCGGGCTGAGCGAGGCCAAGATCGCCACCGGCCTGGTCGCGCACGGCGACTTCACGCCCGAGAGCGGGGCGCGGGCCATGGAACGGTTGCTGCGCAAGGCACCCGACCTCGACGCGGTGTTCGTCGCGGCGGACATCATGGCCCTGGGCGCGTTGCAGGTGCTCCACGCGCGGGGCAAGCGCGTGCCGGAGGACGTCGCCGTGGTCGGGTTCGACGACTCGGTGTTCGCCGCGACCGCGACACCACCGCTCACGACGATCCGGCAGGACGTCGAGGAACTCGGCCGCACGATGACGTGGCGGCTGCTCGCCGAGCTGGCGGGTGAGGACGGGCTGCCACCGTCGTTGCTGCTGCCGACGACGTTGATCAGGCGGGCGAGCGCCTGACCGGGCCTCGTGCGCGGCGACCGGTGGCCTGGCGAGGTGCGCCGGAGGCGGGAGGGCCGGGCCCGGCGTCGGCCGGACCCGGCCTCCGGACCTCCGACGACGTCCTGGCCGAAGACCGTCAGGGTCTTCGACCGCTCATCCCCGGCCACGTGGCCCGGTTGCGACACGACCAGACCACCCGAATCTCGCCCCGCCCCGTGCTCGCGGGAATCCGTCGGCCGGTTCTCCCTACGCCCGCCACGGCGTGTCCAGCGCCATGCTTCTCTCCTCGGGTGAAGTTGGTGCACGCCCGGCGAACGTAGCGTGGTAGCGCTCTCGCCACAGATCGCGTCTCAGTTGGGACGCCCGAAGGAACTCCATCGGCGGCAGTTGACGCTTTGTGACGGATCTGGCCCCTTTTCACCCGATCGGTACAACTTGACGGCACTCTCGGTAACGCCCGGCGCGAGTCCTCGATGGTCTGCGTACGAACCCCGTCCCGAGGGAGTTGCCACAGTGATCGAGAACTCGGCCGCCGGTCTGGTGATGGTGCCCGGCGAGGTGGCGGTGACCGTGACCGGCGAGGAGCACCACCAGGAGGTGCTCGCCCGGTACGCCGTGCCGGACGGCGTCACGCGGCACGTCGCCGTGCACCTGACGTGGTGCACGATCGCCGCGGGCAAGTACCGCGGTCAGCGAGGCGTCGAGGTGCGGCTCGACGGGCAGCGCGTCGGCGAGCTGACCTTCCTGATGGCGCAGCGGTACGCGCCCGTGCTGATGCACGTCGAGTCCGGCGGCGGGGCGACCGGGTGCTCGGCGGAAGTCCGGCGCGGCACCAACGGGCTGTTGCAGGTCGTGCTGCGAATGCCGCGACAGGTGCCGCGTGGCGCCGTGGTTCCGGTGGCGGGCTCCCGTTCGTGGGTGCCGCCGATCGCGATCGCGGCGGCGAGCCTCTTCGCGTTCTTCGTGGTGGTCGTCGTCGTGGCAGCGGTGATGAGCGACCCCGCCGGCGTGGACAAGGCGGCGTCGGCGCTGTCGACCACGGCCGCGCCCACCACCACGACAACGGTTTCGTCGCCGGCGAGCACGACGACGTCGACCACGACCTCCACCACGACAACGACCACTACGACGACGACCACCACCACGCCCCCGGCGGTGGCTCAGCCGAAGCCGCAACCCCAGCCCCAGCCACAACCCCAGCCCCAGCCGCAACCTCAGCCGAAGCCCAACCCCCAGCCGGTGCCCGCCCCCGAGCCGAAGCCCGCGTGCGACTCGAACTACAGCGGCTGCGTGCCGGTCGCGTCGGACGTCGACTGCGCCGGCGGCAGCGGGGACGGGCCCGCGTACGTGGCGGGCCCGATCCGCGTCATCGGCAGCGACATCTACCGGCTGGACCACGACAAGGACGGCGTCGCCTGCGAATGACTAGCGTTGGACGAACACGCTTCCGGCCTGGAACGTGATGTTCGGCTGGCCGGTCTTGCCGTCGATCGGGTAAGGCCGGCCGGTGCAGTCGTCACTGGCGAACAGCGACGCGGTCTTGGTGCTGTTGTTGTAGGCGGAGCGAATGCGGTTGCCCCAGCCGTGCTCGACCAGGTCGACGCACGCCGAGGCCCCGATCGGCGCGACGTTGAACCTCGCGCCCTCGTAGTCGATCTGGTCCCATGCGCAGAACGCGTCGGTGAAGGTGCAGTCCGGCGGCGCGGCGTGAGCGGCGGGCGTGACGGCGAACCCCGCCAGAGCGCACAGCACAACGGCGATCTTCTTCATGATTCCTCCCCAGTTTCCCCTTGCCAGCACCTTTCCGCTCCTCCCGCCACCGCGTCAAGGACTGGCGGTACCGGAATTCACTTGGCGGCGCGGCACCTTCCGCCGAGGATGAGCACGTGGAGCTACCTGAGGACGTGGTGCGTGCGGTCGGCTCGGACGTCGTGTGGTCCCACGACCACGAAGGCCTGTCCGGCGAGGTCTGGCGGGCGGGATCCTGCTGGGTGAAGCGGAGCGGCGCGGACGAGCACGACCGGTTGCGCTGGCTGGGCGAGCACTTCGAGGTACCTCGGATCCGGGCGTTCACGGACGGCTGGCTGGTTCTCGCCGACGTCGGGGCACCCTCGCTCGCGTCGGTCGATCCCGTGCTCGCGGCGACGGTCATGGGCACGGTGCTGCGGTCGTTGCACTCGCTGCCGGTGGACTCATGCCCTTACGACGCACGGGTTCCAGCTCTGCTGGACCACGCACGGCGCAACGTCGAGGCCGGGCTGGTGGACCCGGAGGACTTCGACGACGACAACCTCGGCGCCACTCCCGGGGAGCTGCTCGCGCGCCTGATCGCCACGGCTCCCCGCGACGAGGACCTCGTGGTGGCGCACGGGGACTTCTGCCCACCGAACGTGCTGCTGCGCCCGGACGGTTCGACCGTGCTGATCGACGTGTCCCGGCTGGGCGTGTCCGACCGGCACCGGGACATCGCACTGGCGCACAGGGAACTGGGCGGGGAAGCCGCGGCCGCGTTCGACCGCGCCTACGGCCTCACCCCCGACCCGCCGGCGCTGGAGTGGTACCGGCTGCTCGACGAGTTCTTCTGACCCCGTTCGTACGGCGTCTTCTCCCCCGCCGGCACCTCGAACGGCAGGTGGTTCCCGGCGGGCGGGAGCGGGCAGGTGGCGAAGTCGGTGAAGGCGCACGGCAGGTTCGTCGCCCGGTTGAAGTCGAGCACGACCACGCCGTCCCGCGGAGTCGCCGCCAGCGACCGGTTCGCCGCGTACGTGGTGACACCGCTGGTCTCGTCGGTGAACAGGATGCTCAGTCCGCCGTTGTGCCCGTTGAACGCCGTCAGCGTGTGTTCTTCGCCGTCGTGCTGGAACCGCACACGGCCCGGTGCCTCGTAGACATGGCTAAGCCCTTCCACGACCGCACCAACGGTCGTGGGGACGGGTGCGTCAAACGGTTCGTAGACGCCTTCGAGCACCCACGACTCCTGGGGTTCGTAGGCCGGCACACCCCGGAAGTTGCGGAGCACCTCCGCCTTCGGGTCGTGCACCCGGATCAGGTACCCGCCACGGCGGGCGACCTCGATCTCGACGTCCCCCGACTTCACCCGCGCACCGGGACCGCTCTGCACGAGTTCGAACCGCTGCCGGTCCCCCTCGTTCTCCCAGTACGCCGCTTGGTCGTCTTGCCACCACACGCCCGGTAGTCCGTCATAGGCGCGTGGGGCGGTCTCCAGCCAATCGAGTGAGACCAGTGCCAGCCACCCGTACGGGTCAGCCAGGGACTTCTCCCGCTCCGTCTTCCAGGTCTGCCAGTCCTCCGCGAAGCCGCTCATGACCATGCCAACGACCTCGGCGGGGACCGGCTTCCCCGTTCCACCCCTTGAGACCCACCTGGGAGTCGAACCCAGCGCCAACGCTGTTGCAGAGCGTTCCACGACCGTCGTGACGTGGGTCGGGCATCGCGCGTCCTGGTGTCGAACCAGGCACCCCGGGTTCATGAGGCCCAGGTGACCACCGGGTCCCGCGCGACTGTGGTGACCGACTGGGGTGACCGACCGGACTCGCACCGGCTTCGACCAGGACCACGACCTGGCGCCTCGACTGCTTCGGCTTCGGTCACAGCTGCCCGTCGAGGACTCGAACCTCGATCTCCGCGTCCAGAGCGCGGCGTCCGTGCCGATTGGACCAACGGGCATCAAAAAAGCCGCCTCGTCGCGACGGCGACGGGACGGCTCCCCGGAGGCGTGGGTCAGGCCAGGACCGGGGAGCACCACTCGTGCTGCTGACACATGTGCTGTTGCCTCACGGTTTGCTCCCTCCTCCGGTTCGTCGAGATCCACTCTGACGGATGACACGCAGGTGCCGCAACGCATTATCCAGGGCTGCAAAAGTTTGCAGATCAGGCCTTTCGCGGCCAGTAAACATCAAGCCGACTTGCGGAAAACTTTTGCAACGTCTTTCCTGGACCGCTGACACACCACATCGGAAGGCATGAACATGTCCCAGGACTGGTGGCGGCACGCCGTCATCTACCAGGTCTACGTGCGCAGCTTCGCCGACTCGAACGGCGACGGCGTCGGCGACCTCCCCGGCATCCGCTCGCGCCTGCCCCACCTCCGCGACCTGGGCGTCGACGCGGTCTGGATCACGCCGTTCTACGCCTCGCCGATGGCCGACGGCGGCTACGACGTGGCGGACTACCGCGCGGTCGACCCGCAGTTCGGCGAGCTCGACGACGTGCGCGAGCTGGTGGCGGACGCGCACGCGGCCGGCATCAGGGTGATCGTCGACATCGTGCCGAACCACAGCTCCGACCAGCACGCGTGGTTCCAGGAGGCGCTGGCCGGGCGCGGCCGCGAGCGCTACATCTTCCGCGAGGGCGTGGGCGATGAGCCGCCGAACGACTGGGAGTCGGTCTTCGGCGGGCCGGCGTGGACGCGGGTCGCCGACGGGTCCTGGTACCTGCACCTGTTCGCACCGGAGCAGCCGGACCTGAACTGGGAGCTGCCGGAGGTGCGCGCGGAGTTCCGCGACGTGCTGCGGTTCTGGCTGGACCTCGGCGTCGACGGCTTCCGGGTGGACGTGGCGCACGGGATGGTCAAGGCGCCGGGGCTGCCGGACATCGGGCACGCGGACCAGCTCAAGCTGCTGGGCACCGAGCCGTTGCCGTTCTTCGACCAGGACGGCGTGCACGAGATCCACCGCGAGTGGCGTGCCGTCGTCGACTCCTACCCCGGCGAGCGGGTGCTCGTGGCCGAGGCGTGGACGCCCTCCGCCGAGCGGACGGCGATGTACCTGCGTCCCGACGAGATGCACCAGGCGTTCAACTTCCACTACCTGACCGCGGAGTGGAACTTCGAGGCGCTGCGGTCGGTGATCGACTCGTCGCTGGCGGCTGTCGCACCGGTGGGCGCGCCTACCACGTGGGTGCTGTCGAACCATGACGTGCAACGGCATGTGACGCGGTACGGCGGTGGCGAGACCGGCGTGCGGCGTGCGCGCGCTGCGCTGGCGTTGATGCTGGCGTTGCCGGGATCCGTGTACCTGTACCAGGGCGAGGAACTCGGGCTGCCGGAGGTGCTGGACCTGCCGGACGAGGTGCTGCAGGACCCGATGTGGGAGCGGTCCGGGCACACCGAACGCGGCCGCGACGGGTGCCGCGTGCCGTTGCCGTGGACCGCGACCGGCCCCTCGCTCGGTTTCGGCACCGGCGGCTCGTGGCTGCCGCAGCCGGCGGACTGGGCGAAGCTCAGCGTGGAGACGCAGGCCGGCGACCAGGACTCGATGTTGTCGTTCTACCGCAACGCCTTGCGCGTCCGCCGCGAGCACCCGGCCGTGGGCGCCGGGCTCACCTGGGTCGACGGCCCGGCCGACGTCCTGTGGTTCGAGCGCGACGGAGTCGCCTGCGCGGTGAACCTGTCCGGTTCCGTCGTGGAGCTGCCCGACCCCGGCTCGGTCCTGCTGGCCTCGTCGTACTACGGCGTGCGCGACGGCCAGTTGCTCCTGCCGCCGGACACCGCGCTCTGGTGGAAGCTCTGACCACCGCGTCCGCCTGAGCGACGACACCCTCCCGGCCCCCTGGGTCCGGCCCGGGCCCATCAGCCCGGACCGCATCCAGGGGGCCTCGCGCTGCGGGCGGCGGCCGGGCGGTTCCGGTGCCCGCCGACCGTCCGGTTCGGACGACCGGGCGGGTCGCCCCCAGGTGGCGCCCGTCGCGCCCGCAGACGCCCCGGATGCCGGTCTGAGCTGCGACTTCGCGTGATCGACGAAAACTGTCGGACCGGCTGGGTACGGTCCCCCTCGACAACTCCGGATCGGACAGCAGGGGGTACGGCAGTGCGCAGGTGGGAGCTCGTCTCCGGCGGCTCGGCGAAGTTCTGGGAGATCGACCGGGACGGCACCGCGGTGACCGTCCGCTTCGGACGGCTGCAGACCAGCGGCCAGACCCAGACCAAGGAGCTCGCCTCCGCCGAGGCAGCGCAGGCGCACGTGGCCAAGCTGGTGGCGGAGAAGGAGAAGAAGGGCTACCGAGAGGTGGGCGCGTCCGCCGCCCCCGCAGCCGATCCCGCCGCCGGTTCCGCAGTCGATCCCACCGCCGGCCGGCCCGCCACCGGCCGACCCGCTCCGGCGTCGGCCACTCAGACCGCCACGCCCACCACCGACCGGGCCGGTGCCGCGCCGGTCGCCGACCGGGCCACCACGACCTCTCCCGCCGGCCGGCCCGCCCCCGTCGACGAGGACACCTGGGTGATGCCCAAGGTCTGGCTGCGCGACGTGATCCGGCGGCGCGGCTTCGACCCGGCGCCGGTCTTCTCCGTCGACCCCGAGCTGGCGGACGAAGCCCGCCGTCGGGTGGACGAGCACGCCGCCACCATCGAACTGGTGCTGTCGGAGCCGACCTCCGAACCCGACCTCGTGCAGGCGGCGCGCGAACACCGAGCCGGACGTCCGAACCCCGTCGGGGCAGCAGCGATCGCGGCCATCGCCAAGACCGGGCCGCAGTCCGTGCACGCCTGGATCGCCGACCACGGCGTGGTGTTCGCCGCCGAGGCGACGATGGCGTTCGTCGGCCTGGTCTCCACCAGGGAATGGCTTCGGCAGCAGCATTCGTACGGCAAGGAGCGCCTCCGGTCCCGCGGCGGCTACCTGCACGTCACCCCCGACGGCGACGAAGGCCGGATGCTCACGGCGGTCCGCTACGCGCTGGCCATCGCGGACGACGCCGAGCACGCCGCCGCGGAGGCCGCGCTCGACCGGCTCACCGAGGACGCCGCGAAGTTCGCGCGGGTGTACCTCATGCCAGGGCGGGCCGACTGGTTCGCCGAGGCGTGCCGGTTGCAGCAGGGCCACACCCGGTGGTGGCTGCTCGCCTGCAGCGCCACCAGGTTCGAGGAGTTCGAGCGCGCGCGTGCCAGGCCGACCAACGCCGCGTTCATCATGCACACCGCCATCCACGTGCTGGGTCCGGCCATCGCGCCGTTGCTCGCTCAAGACCTCGACCACTCGTACCAACGGGCCGACGGGCGCAAGCAGGCGCTGAAGGTCCTCGCGATGCTGCCGACCGACGAGGCGTTCACCATCTTGCTGGACCGGCTCGACGCGAAGTACGTGCGTCCGGCGCTGCTGGAGGCGATGGCGGCGTTCCCGGCGCGGGCCGCCCGGCTGCTCGGCGAACGCGCAGCGGGCGACGACGAGGTGCGTCAGCTCTTGACCGTGCACCTGACCAAGCACCCGCACCTGGAGGCGCCCGCGGGGTTCACCGCGATCGAGGACGAGCGGGTGCCGGCCGCCCCGCCGGAGGCGTTGCCGCCGCTGCTGGTCTCACCGCCGTGGGTCAACCGGAAGCCACCGCTCAAGGCGGTGGTGGTGCCGGATCTCCCGCTGCCGTCGTCCTCGATCACGTGGGAGCCCGGCGAGCGGGAGGAGTGGCTGAAGGCCGGCCTCGGGAACAGCCGCTACACCTGGCAAGAGCTGCTGGAGCAGTTCCACCAGGGCCGCGTCGGGTACCGCGTTCGCGACCTGTTCGCCCTGGCGCCCGTGGACGAGGTCCGGCACCTCCTGGCGGACTGGGAGCCCCGCCTGCACTGGAACGCCGAGGCCACCGGCAAGCTGCTGGCCGCGCGCTTCGGCTTCGACGCCCTGCCGCCGCTGCTGCGGCTCGTCGAGTCGAACGTGAACGTCGCCGTCGTCGTGCTGCCGTTCGCCACGCCCGAGGTCGCCGCGCTGATGGCGGACTGGCTGGTGCGGCTCAAGCAGGTGCGCAAGGTCGCGCTGGCGTGGCTCGCCCGGCATCGCGAGACCGCCGCCCGGCTGCTCGTTCCCGCCGCGCTGGGCAAGCCCGGCGCCGGACGCCGCAACGCCGAGACCGCGATCCGCCACCTGCACGGCATGGGTGTCGACGTGGTGGCGCTGGCGCCCGGTCCCGAGGCGGCCGACGCGCTGCGGGCCTTCCTCGCCGTCGATCCCGTCGACGTCCTGCCGACCAGGCTTCCCGTTCTCGGCGAGTGGGCCGAGCCGCGGCTGCTGCCCCAGGTCCTGCTGCGCGACCGCGGGCACGCGCTGCCCGCCGAGGCGGCGAGCCACCTGCTCATGATGGCCGCCCTGTCCAAGCCGGGCGACGTCTACGCGGGCCTGCCCGTGGTGCGCGAGGCACTGGACCGCGACTCGCTCGCGGAGTTCGCGTGGGCCGTTTTCCAACGCTGGCAGGAGGTGGGCGCGCCGTCGAAGGAGGGCTGGGCGTTCACCGCGCTCGGCTGGTTCGGCGACGACGAGACGGTGCGCCGCCTGTCCCCGCTGATCCGCACCTGGCCGGGCGAGAGCCAGCACACCAGGGCGGTCGCCGGCCTCGACGTGCTCGCCGACATCGGCACCGAGGTCGCCCTGTCGCACCTCAACGGCATCGCCGAGAAGGTGAAGTTCAAGGCGCTCAAGACCCGCGCGCAGGAGAAGGTCTCCCAGATCGCCGCCGAGCTGGGCCTGTCCCGCGACCAGCTCGCGGACCGCCTGGTGCCGCGCCTCGGCCTCGACGACGAAGCCTCCCTGGTGATCGACTACGGTCCCCGGCGGTTCACGGTGGGATTCGACGAGCAGCTCAAGCCGTTCGTCCTCGACCAGGACGGCAAGCGCCGCAAGGACCTGCCGAAGCCCGGTGCGAAGGACGACCAGGACCAGGCTCCGTTGGAGCACAAGAGGTTCATGGCGCTGAAGAAGGACGTCCGCACCGTGGCGGGCGACCAGATCCACCGCCTGGAACGGGCGATGGTCAGCCAGCGCACGTGGACGGCCGAGGAGTTCCACGCGGTCCTGGCCGGCCACCCGCTGCTGTGGCACATCGTGCGCCGCCTGGTGTGGATCACCAACGAGGGCCTCTCCTTCCGCTTGGCGGAAGACCGCACCCTCGCCGACGAGAACGACGACGAGTTCTCGCTGCCCGAGGACGCCACCGTCCGCGTGGCGCACCCGGTGGACCTGCGGGACTCGTTGGAGGCGTGGGGCGAGGTCTTCGCCGACTACGAGATCCTCCAGCCGTTCCCGCAGCTGAGCCGTCCGCTGCACGTCGTGCCGCCGGGCGAGGACCTCCTGGCCCGGCTCGCGAAGTACGACGAGGTGCCGTACCCGGTCGGCAAGGTCCTCGGCCTCACGAACAAGGGCTGGGTCCGCGGCCAGCCCCAGGACGCGGGCGTCGAGTGCTGGATCACCCGCCCGTTCCCCGGCGGCGGCGCCCTGGTCGCCTCCCTCGACCCCGGCATCGCGGTGGGCGCGGTGGACATCTTCCCGGAGGTGAAGTTCACCGGTCTGTGGTTCTCCGCCGACGGCGAAGGCGACTGGTCCGCCCCGAAGAACGCCCCCGCCATGCCCGCGGCCGACCCGATCACGGTGTCGGAGCTGCTGTCCGAACTGGAGTCACTGCAAGCTTGATCCGCCACCAGGGGGTCTGACCGCCGGGAATTGTCAGACCCCCTGGGTAACGTCGCGGGCATCGACTCCCCGTCCGGCCCCAGGAGGTAAGGCAGTGCGCAGGTGGGAACTCGTCGCGGACAGCTCCGCGAAGTTCTGGGAGATCGGCCGGACCGGCACGACGGTGACCGTCCGCTTCGGACGGTTGCGGACCAGCGGCCAGACCCAGACCAAGGAGCTCGCCTCCGCCGAGGCGGCCCAGGCACACGTCGCGAAGCTGGTGGCGGAGAAGGAGAAGAAGGGCTACCGGCCGGTGGACTCCACCGAGGGGGCGCAGGCTGCCGGCCCCCGGACCGGCTCGGCGACGCCCGGGCTTCCCGCCGCTCCCCCGTCACCGGCCAACGCGCAGTCGTCCGCCAGGAATCCTCCGGCGGCACCGCACATTGACGTCCAGCCCACCGGCACGCAGCCCACCGCGGGCCAGCCCCACGTCGCCACCGCCACGCTCTCGGCCCGCCCCACAACCGTCCACCACGGGGCCACCCCGCGCTCGGCAGGCACCGCCGGTCCCGCCCCCACCGCGATCGACGAGGACGCCTGGGTCATGCCCAAAGCGTGGCTGCGCGACGTCGTGCGCCAGCGCGGCTTTCACCCGGCACCCGAGTTCACCGTGGACGCCGCGAAAGCGGCCGAGGCCCGGCAGCAGGTCGTCGACCAGGCCGAGGGCATCGAACGCGCACTGTCCACGAAGGGCTCCGCCGAGTCACTGGTGCTCGCGGCCCGCGCCCACCTCGACGGGCAGCACAACCCCGTTGGCGCGGCGGCCATCGCGGCCATCACGGCGTCCGGGCAGACGTCGGTGCACGCGTGGATCGCCGACCACGGGGTCGCGTTCGCCGCGGCCGCCGTGGTCGAGTACCTGTGCCTGGACTACTCGCCGCACTGGGACAACCGGCTGAACAAGTTCACGGCCACCCGGTTGCTGCCCCGTCGCGGCTACTTCCACGCCTCGGTCGACGACACCGAGGGCCGCATGCTCACCGCCGTCCGGTACGCCATCGCGGTCGCCGGCGACACCGAGCGCGAGGCCGTGGAGGCCGCGCTCGACGAGCGGGGCGCCACGCCCACGACGAAGCAGCTCCGGGCGTACCTCGTCCCGGAGCGGGCCGACTGGTTCGCCGAGGCGTGCCGGTCGCACGGGGCGGGCCGGTGGTGGATGCTGCCGTGCAGCGCCGGCGACGTCGAGGGCTTCGCCGCGGCCGACGAGTCGCTGACCGGCTCGGCTTTCGTGCTCCGCACGGCGTTGTACGTGCTGGGGCCCGCCATCGCGCCGTTGCTCGCCGCGGAGCTCGACACCGATCCGGCCTACCAGCGGACCGACGGGCGCAAGCAGGTGCTGAAGGTGCTCGCGGCGCTGCCGACGGACGAGGCCTTCACCCTGCTGCTCGACCGGCTCGACGCGAAGCACGTGCGGCCCGCGGTGCTGTCGGCGATGGCGGCGTTCCCGGCGCGGGCGGCCCGGCTGCTGGCGGAGCGGGCGTTGTCCAGCCCGGCCGCGCGTCAACTGCTGCACGCCCACCTGCTGTCGAACCCGTCCCTCGAGGTGCCCGCCGACGTGGCCGCGGTGCTCGCCGAGTCCGCCGTCGCGACGCTGCCGGAGGCGAGCGCGGACGAGCTGCCGCCGCTGCTGGTCTCGCCGCCGTGGCACCGGCGGCGTTCGCCGGTCAAACCCGTGGTGGCGCCGGACCTCCCGGTGCCGGCGCCGTCCGCCGCGTGGGAGCCGGGCGAGCGCGAGCAGTGGCTCGAGTGCGGCGGCGAGTGGATCTCCGAGCACCTCGACTGGCGCCGGCTGCTCGCCGACCACCAGGCGGGCAGGATCGGGTACCACGACAACGACCTGTTCCTCCTCGCCCCCGAGGAGGAGGTGCGGCACCTGCTCGCGGCGTGGCAGCCGAACCACCCCTACGGCGTCGAGGACTGGGGCAGGCGGATCGCCGCCCGGTTCGGCGTCGACGCCGTCCCCGCCCTCCTGCGGGTCGCCAGGTCCGTCCCGGGGACGGCCGCGGCGGTGCTGCTGCCGTTCGCGACCGCCGAGGTGGCCGCCGCGATGGCCGACTGGCTCACCAGGTCCAAGCAGGCGAGGCGCTGGGCGCTCGCCTGGCTCGCCCGCCACCGCGAGACGGCCGCGCGGCTGCTCGTGCCCGCGGCCGCCGGCAAGGCGGGTGCCGCTCGCCGCAACGCCGAGGCGGCCGTGCGCCACCTGCACGGTCTCGGCGTGGACGTGGCGGGCGTCGCCGCGTCCTGCGGTGCGGGGGCCGCGATCGACGTCGTGCTGTCCGTCGACCCGGTCGACGTGCTGCCCGCGAAGCTGCCGGTGATCGGCGAGTGGGCGGACACCCGGCTGCTCCCCCAGGTGCTGCTGCGCGACCGCGGGCACGCGCTGCCCGCCGAGGCGGCGGGCCACCTGCTCATGATGGCCGCCTTGTCCAAGCCGGGCGAGGTCTACGCCGGTCTGCCCGTGGTCCGCGAGGCTCTCGACCGCGGCTCGCTCGCGTCGTTCGCGTGGGCCGTCTTCGAGGCGTGGCAGCAGGCCGGGGCGCCGTCGAAGGAGAACTGGGCGCTCGCCGCGCTCGGCTGGTTCGGCGACGACGAGACGGTGCGCCGCCTGTCGCCGCTGATCCGCGCCTGGCCGGGCGAGAGCCAGCACGCGAGGGCGGTGGCGGGCCTCGACGTGCTCGCCGACATCGGCACCGAGGTCGCCCTGGCGCACCTCAACGGCATCGCCGAGAAGGTGAAGTTCAAGGGCCTCAAGGACCGCGCCAGGGAGAAGGTCGGCCAGATCGCCGCCGAGCTCGGCCTCTCGCGCGACCAGCTGTCCGACCGCCTCGTCCCCCGCCTGGGCCTGGACGACGCGGCGACCCTGGTGATCGACTACGGGCCGCGCCGGTTCACGGTCGGCTTCGACGAACAGCTCAAGCCGTTCGTCCTCGACCCCGACGGCAAGCGCCGCAAGGACCTCCCGAAGCCGGGGGTGAAGGACGACCAGGAGCGGGCCCCGTTGGAGCACAAGAGGTTCACGGCGCTGAAGAAGGACGTCCGCACGATCGCGTCCGACCAGATCCACCGGCTCGAACGCGCCATGGTCGACCAGCGCACGTGGACGGCCGACGAGTTCCACTCGGTGCTGGCCGCGCATCCGCTGCTGTGGCACCTCGTCCGGCGGCTGGTCTGGATCACCGCCGAGGGCACGTCCTTCCGCCTCGCCGAGGACCGCAGCCTGGCCGACGCGAACGACGACGAGGTCGCGCTGCCCGGCGGCGCGTCCGTGCGGGTGGCGCACCCGGCCGACCTGGTGGGCACGGCGGCGGCGTGGGGCGAGGTGTTCGCGGACTACGAGATCCTCCAGCCGTTCCCCCAGCTCGGCCGCCCGCTCCACCTCCTGGCGCCGGGAGAGGACCTGCTGACCCGGCTGAAGGGGTACTGCGACACTCCGCACCCGGTCGGCAAGATCCTCGGCCTCACCAAGAAGGGCTGGGTCCGCGGTGAACCGCAGGACGCCGGCGTCGAGTGCTGGATCACCCGGCCGTTCCCGGCCGGTGGCGCGCTCGTGCTCTCCCTCGAACCCGGCATCGCGGTCGGCGCCGTCGACGTCTTCCCCGAGGTCGGTTTCAGCGGTGCGTGGTTCTCCCCCGGCGGCCGCGGCGGCTGGTCCGCCCCGAAGGACGCGCCGCCCACCTTCGACATCGACCCCGTCACGATTTCCGAACTGCTCTGCGAACTGGAGTCCCTGCGGTCATGACCAGCACCCAGACGATGCAGCGCCCGCCGGCCGAGGTCCGCTTCGCCGACGAGCTCGCCCGGCTGCGCGACACCGACACCGCTCCCAAGCCGCCCGGCTGGGCGCTGAGCCTCGAGGCCGCGCGGCGGTTCGTGGTGGGCGATGAGAAGCGCGGTGTCACCAAGAAGTTCGTGGGCGACCCGTCCCTCGTGGACCGGGCGCTGGTCACGCTGGCCACCAGCCGCGGGCTGATGCTCGTCGGCGAGCCGGGCACGGCCAAGTCGCTGCTGTCCGAACTGATCGCGGCGGCGGTCTGCGGCGAGTCGACGCTGACCATCCAGGGCGGCGCGGCCACGACCGAGGACCAGATCAAGTACTCGTGGAACTACGCGCTGCTGGTGGCCGAGGGGCCCTCACCCCGCTCGCTCGTGCCTGCGCCGATGCTGCGGGGCATGGCCGAGGGCAAGATCGTGCGGTTCGAGGAGATCACCCGCTGCCCGCTGGAGGTGCAGGACTGCATGCTGTCGATGCTGTCCGACCGCGTGATGGCGATCGGCGAGCTGAACGGCCCGGACGGCATGGTGTTCGCGCAGGACGGGTTCAACGTGATCGCCACGGCGAACACGCGCGACCGGGGTGTGAACGAGATGAGCGCGGCGCTCAAGCGGCGGTTCAACTTCGAGACGGTGTTCCCGATCGCGGACTTCGACACCGAGCTCGCGCTGGTCGAGCAGGAGGCGGCGAAGCTGCTCGCGAAGTCCGGCGTGGAGCTCGCACCGAAGCGGGACGTGCTGGAGGTCCTGGTCAGGACGTTCCGCGACCTGCGGGAGGGCAACGACCGGCTCACCACCGTCATGAGCACGGCCGAGGCGGTGTCCGTGGCGCACGCGGTGGGCCTGCGCGGGTGGTTCCTGCGCGGTGAGGCCGGATCGGCGGCCGACGTCGTCGAGTGCCTCGCGGGCACGGCGGCCAAGGACAACGCCGAGGACCTCGCCCGGCTGCGCCGGTACCTCGAACAGCACGCGCCCCGCCGCAAGGGCCGGCAGTGGCAGGAGCTGCACCAGGCCCGGCACCGGCTGCCCGGCTGATGGGGGCCGTGTTCGTCGGCGTCCGGCACCACAGTCCCGCCTGTGCCCGGCTGGTCGCCGCCACCATCTCCGCGCAGCAGCCCGCGTACGTGCTCGTCGAGGGTCCCGCCGACTTCAACGAGCGCATCGACGAGCTGCTGCTCGGCCACGAGCTGCCGATCGCGTTGTTCAGCTACTCCGACGAGCACGCGTCCTGGTCGCCGTTCTGCGACTACTCGCCGGAGTGGGTGGCGATCACCGAGGCGCGCCGGTGCGGCGCGGAGGTCAGGTTCATCGACCTGCCCGCGTGGCACGAGGCCTTCCGGGACGTCAGCAACCGGTACGCCGACGCGGAGCTGCGGTACGCCGAGGTCGTCGAACGGCTGTGCCGGGAGTTCGCGGTCGACAACGCCGACGCGCTGTGGGACCACCTCTTCGAGTGCGAGTCCGAGCCGAAGGGCATGGACGAGTACTTCGACCTGCTCCGCGGCACGGCCACCGCGGACGCCGGCGACTCGGCCCGCGAGGAGTACATGGCGCGCTGGGTCCGGGCGGCGGTGCGGGACGCGGGCGACAGGCCGGTCGTGGTCGTCACCGGCGGCTTCCACACGCCCGCGCTCAAGGCCAAGCTCGACGGCGGCACCGAGTGGCCGGAGGTGCCCGAACGCGACAAGGGCGCCAGCTACCTGGTGCCGTACTCGCACGCACGGCTGGACGCGTTCACCGGCTACCAGTCGGGCATGCCGTCACCCGGCTACTACCAGCAGGTCTGGGAGAACGGGGTGCGGCGCGCGGCGGACTGGCTGGTCGAGTCGGTGGCGGCCCGGCTGCGCGGCAGGCAGCAGCCGGTGTCGACGGCCGACCTCATCGCGGCGCACACCCAGGCGGGGGCGCTGGCGCGGTTGCGCGGGCACGAGAACCCGGCGCGCACGGACGTGCTGGACGGGCTGACCAGCGCGTTGATCTCCGAGGACCTGACGCAGCCGCCGCCGTGGACGCGGCGCGGCACGCTGCACCCCGGCGCGCACCCGGCCCTGGTCGAGATGATCGGGGCGCTGCGCGGCGACCGGGTCGGCCGGCTCCACCCGGCCACGCCGGCGCCGCCGCTGGTCAACGCCGTGCAGGAGCTGCTGCGGGCGCACGACCTCGACCGGGAGGGCAAGATCGCCCTCGACCTCACCGACGCGCGGGGGCTCGAGCGCAGCAGGATCCTGCACCGCCTGCGGGTGCTGCGGATCCCCGGCTTCGAGCGCACGAGCGGGCCGGCGGAGGGCGCGCCGCCGCAGCTCGACGAGCAGTGGACGCTCCGGCCCGTCGACGAACGGGTGGCGGCGCTGATCGAGGCCGCGGAGAACGGCGCCACGCTCGAGGAGGCGGCCGGGGTGGCACTGGAGCGGCGCTCCCGCGACGCCCGGCTGGACCAGTTGGCCGCGATCCTGTTCGACGCGGTGCTGTGCGGGATCACGACGCTGTCCGGCAAGGTCAAGGCCGCGCTCGGCGAAGGCATCACCGAGACCGGCGACCTCCCGGCGCTCGGCCACGTGCTCGGCGCGGTGCTCGGGCTGTGGCGGCACGACAGGTTGTTCGGCACGAAGCGCGACCCGTTGCTGGGCAGCGTGATCGACAAGGCGACGGCCAGGGTGCTGTGGCTCGTCGAAGGCCTGCACGGCGGGCCGGCGCCGGCCGATCCGCACCGGCTGCGGGCGATGGCCGCGACCAGGGACGCGGTGCTGCACGCGAAGGCCGCGCTGTCACTGGACGTCGCCGACGTCACCGGCGTGGCGACGCGGGTGAGCAACGACGCGCAGGCCCCGCCGGACCTGCGCGGCGCGGCGCTCGGCCTCGCGTGGGCGCTGGGCAGCACACCGGACGTGCGGAAGGTGCGCGCCGTCGACGCGCTCGGCGACTGGCTCGCCGGGTTGTTCGCCGTGGCGCGCGAGGAGGTGCTGGCGAGCCCTGACCTGGTCGGGGTGCTCGACGAGCTGGTCAGCGCGATGACCGAGGACGAGTTCCTGGTGGCGCTGCCCGCCTTGCGCCTCGCCTTCGGCTACTTCCCGCCCAGGGAGCGGGAGACGATCGCGACGACCGTCCTCGCCCACCGCGGCGTCGAGGGCAGCGCCAGGAGCATCACCCGCCTCACCGCCGACCCGCTGGTGGTGGCCGAGGCGATGGCCGTGGAGAAGCGCGTGGACGCGTTGCTGGTGAAGGGCGGGCTGGCATGACGGACCTGGAACGCTGGCGGCTGATCCTGGGCGAACCAGCCGCGCGCCGCACCGGCGGGCTCACAGGGGAGAACGGGCGCAGGGACGCCGCGCTGGAGTGGCTCTACGGGCGCGATCCCGAGCTCGCCGAACGCGGCGTGCGCAAGGGCGGCGACGAGGACTCGGTGCTGCAGACCGTCGACTGGCTGGACGAGGTGCACAGCCTCTTCCCCAGGGAGACGGTCGAACGGCTCGAGCGCGACGCGGTCGAGCGGTACGAGATCACCGACGTCGTCACCGATCCCGATGTGCTGCAACGCATCGAGCCGAACCCGGCCCTGCTGCGGGCGGTGCTGCGGACCAAGCACCTGATGAACCCCGCGGTGCTCGCGATGGCGCGCAAGATCGTCGAGGCGGTCGTGAGGCAGTTGATGGAGAAGCTGAGGACGGAGGTGCGGACGGCGTTCAGCGGCACGCGGTCGCGGCGGCCGAGCATCCACAAGAACACCCGCAACTTCGACTTCCGGGCGACGATCAGGGCAAACCTGCGGCGCTACCAGCCGGAGGAGCGCAAGCTCGCGATCGAGCACCCGAAGTTCGTCTCGCGCACGAAACGGCACGTCGAGCAGTGGCAGGTCGTGCTGCTGGTCGACCAGTCCGGTTCGATGACGAGCTCGGTGATCCACTCGGCCGTCACGGCGGCGTGCCTGTGGGGGCTGCCGGGGCTGCGGACGCACCTCGTCGCGTTCGACACCAACGTGGTCGACCTGACCTCGGACGTGACCGACCCGGTGGAGCTGCTGATGAAGGTGCAGCTCGGCGGCGGCACGGACATCGCGGGGGCCGTCGCGTACGGGGCCGGGCTCGTGGACAGCCCGCGCCGCGCGATCGTCGCCATCATCAGCGACTTCTACGAGGGCGGCAGCGAGGCGCGCCTGATCCGCACGGTGAAGGAGCTGTGCGAGCAGGGCACCCACGTCCTGTGCCTCGCGGCGCTGGACGAGGAGGCGAACCCGGACTACGACCGGGCGCTGGGCCAGCGCCTCGCGAACGTCGGCGCCCACGTCGGCGCCATGACCCCCGGCCAGCTCGCGGAGTTCGTCGCGGAGAAGCTCAGGTGACCCGATCCGACCTGCTGGCGCTGACCCCGGACGCGCTCGCGGCGCTGGCCAACCGCGGCTTGGTGAAGCGCGCCGTGAAAGAGCTCGACGCGGGAGTCGTCCCCGCCCTCGGCACCGACCCGGCCGGTGCCGTCCGGGGCGAGTTCCCCGACGGCACCACGACCACGCTGCCGCCCGGCACCGCGCTCGAGGCGGCGCCGTGCAGCTGCGGCGCGTCGGGCGTGTGCCGCCACCGGATCGCCGTCGTCCTCGCGTACCAGCGCACGCAGGAGACCACCGCCCCGGCCGAGCTGTGGTCACCGGGCGCGGTGACGGACGACGACCTGGTGGCGCTGATGGGCGAGCGGACGCTGCGCCGCGCCCGCCGCGTCCTCCAGGCGGGCTACCGCGCCAAGCTCCGCCGTCCCGCCGCGGACGACCCGACCGCCCAGGCGGAGCTGCCCACCTGCACGGTCACCTTCCTCGTGCCCGGTGACCTGTCCTACGTGCACACGGACGCGGTCAACCGCGACGAGGCGACCGCGTTGGCGGTGTGGGCGTTCCGCGCAGCGGACGAGCAGGGCACCGACACCGTCGACGTGGGCGGGTCCCCCACCACCGCGGCCGACCTGACCGCGGTCGGCGACCTGGTCGAGCAGTTGCTGCTCGACGGCGCCACCAACGCGAGCGAGGTGCTCGACGTGGCGTGGCAGCGCCTGCACCGCGACCTGACCGCCCAGCGCCTGCACTGGCCCGCGGCGGTGGTCACCGACCTGCTCGCCCAGCTGTCCGCGTACCGGCGCAGGAGCGCCGACTACGAGGCGGAGCGGTTCGCCGCGCTGCTGACCGAACTGCACGCGCGGATCACCGCGACCGGGCCGCGCGCGGAGGTGCTCGGTCCCGACGAACCGGCGGAGACGCCGTTGCGCCGCGTCCGGCTGACGGCGCTGGGCGCACGGCTGCGCACCGAGACCACCGCCGACGTCTACTTCGCGTCGGGCGACGTGGTGCTGGTGCAGCGCGACACCCCCCTGCGCACCGGCCAGCGGCTCGCCGCGTCCAACGTCGTCTCGGAGTCGGCCGCCCGCAGCGCGAGCCGTGCGGTGACGCTGAAGACCAGTCGTGTCGCCAAGACCTCGCTCACCCCGGTCGGCACGGCGTGGGACCACCTGCCGCAGGCGCTGGTGGTCGACGACTACGACGCGGCGGCCGCGCACCTGGCCGAGCTGCCGCCGCGCCAGGTCCGCGCGCGGGTCGAGGCGGAGCTGGTGCGCGCGGTCCGCGTCGCCGGGGTGGGCGACCTGGCCTACGACCCCGCCGCGCAACGCCTCACCGCCACGCTGCACGGCCCGACCGGCACCACCTGCGTCCTGGAGGCGACGCACCGGGCGGTGGCGCCGCGGTCGCTCGACGCGCTGGCGGCGGCGCTGGCCGCCGGTCCGGTGACGATCACCGGGTCGGTCCGCAGGCACCGCGGCAGACTGGTCGTCGACCCGCTCGCCGTGCGCACCGAGGCGGGGGTCGTGGTCCTGGACCTGGCCGCGGACGCGCCGCCGCGCCCACTGCCGCCGGGCACCACCGCGTCCGACCCGGTGAGCGCGAGCGTGGACAGCGCGCTGACGGTGTTAGCCGAGGCCGCGCACCGCGGCCTCGACCACCTGACGGACAGCCTCCTCGCCCGCGTGCGCGAGGTCGGCGCGCACCTGCGGCGCACCGGTCTGCGCACGGCGGCGGACCGGGTCACGGCGTTCGCCGACGCCCCGGCCGCGGCCACCTGGCTGGGCGCGCACCTGAGGTTGCTGGTCACGGCCGACGCCCGCTGACACCGACGCCGTCGGGTCGATGCGGTGCGACAGCACGTAGTCCTCGGCCGCCTCGGCCACCCGGCCGAGGCGGTCGAGCACGAACCCGCGCAGGTGAGCCGCCCGCGCCGCACCCCAGCCGCCGAGCGCCACCCCACGGCCGTAGGCCTCCAGCGCGTCGTCGAGCCTCCCGGCGGCGGCCAGGGCGTCGCCTCGCAGCGCCCACGTCCGGTCGTCGCCGGGGCTGAGCTCGACCAGCTCGCCGGTGTACCCGACGGCGCGCTGGGCCAGGCCGGCGGCGAGGTGGCTCCGCACGAGGAAGCAGCACAGGGCGTAGAGCTCGTCCGCCCACGCCAGCCGGGCGAGGACGCCCTCGCCCGGCGGGTGCGACGCCAGGCCCTCCAGCGCCCGCCCGAGCAGCCGGTGCGTCTCCTGGGCTTCACGCCGGGCGAACGGGATCGCGGCGAGCGCCCGGTGCAGCCGCGCCCGGTGCAGCGCCCCGGCGAACCCGTGCCGGGGCAGCTCCGCCGAGGCTTTCGTGGCCAGCGCTGCGGCGGCCCGCAGCGACGTGGAGTCGGCGCCTCTGGCGGCGTTGCGGAACGCCACGAACAGGGCCAGGTCCCGGCGTGTCTCGGGCGGGAGCGTCGATCGGGCGCCCCGCAGCGCCATCGCCTCCACCACCGACGCCGGGAGGTGGCAGCGCAGTACGGCGAGCTGTTCGAGCGCGAGCTCGGGCGAGAGCACGTGCGTGCGCGCGTCGATCACGCTGAGCCCGATCACCGAGGCCGCGCGCCGCGGGTATCCCAGGCGCAGCAGGAGGTCGCAGGCGAGCCGGCGTTCGGGCGTGCGCAACGAGCCGAGCGAGCGCTCGTGCACCCGCCACCACAGCTTCGCGGCGAGATCGACCGGGAAGGTCGTCATGTCGGCGCCCACGCCGTCGAGCCGGCCCCAGCTCGCCGCGGTCAGCAGCCGCAGCTGGGCCGACGGCGGGGGCTCGAACCGCGGCACGTCCGCGGCGGCGCCCGCCACGAACGCCTCCGCCATCGCGTGGGTGATCCGCGCGTGCAGCGCGGAGGTGGCGACGGGTGCGGAAAGTCCGGCGTACACACCGCAGGCGACCGGAACATCGGCGGTGCGCAGGGCACGCAGACGGGCGGCCAGCGCGCGAGGACTCGGGTCGGTGCGGTACCGCGGCATCGCGGCCATGCGGGCCTCCCAGGTTCAGTTCAGCAGTTCCCAGCCGCGTCTGGTCAGGCGGTGGCGGACCGACCGGCCGTTGCGGTGGGTGGAGACGAAGCCCGCGGTGCGCAGGGCGGTGGCGTGCTGCGACGCCGTCGGCAGGCTGATGCCCACGTGCTTGGCGAGCTCGGTGGTGGTGCGTTCCGACGTCAGCGCCCGCAGCACCAGCGTTCTGGTGCGGCCGAGGGCCAGCTCGAGGCTCGCGCCGCCCGGCCGGGGTGCCGCCACCGGGTAGAACAGCAGCGGCTGCGGTTCGGCGAACATCGACACCGCCGGCCGGGTCAGCCCGTGCAGCACCGGCACGATCAGCACCCCCGTGCCACGCAGGGAGATCTCGGTGTCCCAGCCCAGCTCGACGTGCAACGCCGGTGAGGTCCACGAGATCGACGGGTGCAGGTCGCCGAGCAGGCCGCCCAGGCCGCGCGTCATGGCCTGTGCCGACCGCAGCCGCACCTCGGCCTCGAACGCCTGCCGCGTCTGCGGCCAGTCCGGTCCCAGCAGCTCGCGGAAGGCCGACCTGAGCGCCGAGTTCAGGTCCTGGCGCGAGGTCGGGGTGCCGGCCGCGAACGACCGGAGCCACGGCGACGTCGTGCCCAGCATGCTCGCGATCTGGTCGCGCACGCGTGCCGCGGACACGTCGAGCACCTGGCGCACGGCCTCGTCGAAGTCGGGACACGCGGAGTTGAAGAAGTCCGGGATGAACCGGCCCGGCCGGACCAGCTCGGCGAGCGGGCGGATCTGCGGCAGCAGCAGGCGGTCCCAGTCACCGCTGTGCACGGTGAACACCAGCTCGTACATCGGCAGCGGCGCCGGCGCGAACCGCGTGCGCGCGAGATCTTCCAGCTCGAAGAGAATCGTCAGTCCGCGCCCCTTCGGCGCGGGTTCGGACAACACGATCGGCATTTGCTTCCCCCCGGAGTGCAACCACTTCCGACGGTACGCAGATTTCGTTGTCCGGTGTCAGCGTTGGCGAGGTTGACAACGTTCGGCGGACAAAACCGAACGGGCAGTCCCGCCTGTTCGAAGAAACTCCCGCTCGAAAAACCTCAGCCGCAGGTCACGGTTCACTCGGAAGAGTGAACGAGAATAAGATCAGCACGCCGCGAGCGAGATCAGCCGGAATCGATTTACCGCCGTCGGCGGGACCGCGGCCCGGCGGCGAAGAACGTGCGGCCGGCAGTGACCGGGGTGGCCCGCGGGCTCATTCCGGGCGCGCGGACGCGGAACCGGACGCCTCGGCCAGCCGCTCGTGCAGGCGCTCCCTGATCTGCTCCGGGGTGTAGGCCGCGCGGCGGCGCTGGTTGCGGGCGGCGACCACGCCGCTCGCCGCGACACCGGCGAAGGCGGCCATGCCGAGCAGCTTCCAGAGCTTCATCCCCATAGGGTACGGGGCTATGCCGACAACTCTGGACGAAGCCGTCGAGATGACCCGCACCGGGGACGTGTGGGTGTTCCGCGGGCGCAGTGCGGCGGACCGCGCGATCCAGGCCATGACGAACAGCCCCGTCAACCACGTGGGCATGGCGATCGTGCTGGACGACCTGCCGCCGTTGATGTGGCACGCGGAGCTCGGCAAGTCGCTCAAGGACATGTGGAGCGGGACGCACCAGCGCGGCGCCCAGCTGCACGACCTGCGCGACGCGGTGGTGACATGGCACGACAAGTACCGGCAGCGGGCGTGGCTGCGGCAGCTCGACCACGTCGTGACGCGCGAGATGGAGGACGCCGCGCTCAGGACGGTGGCGCGGCTCGACGGCACGCCGTTCCCGTCGACGGCGAAGCTCGCCTCGCGGTGGCTGCGCGGGCGGGTCCCGGTGGGCCGCGGCTCCGAGGCGTCGCTGGAGAGCGCGTTCTGCGCGGAGGTCGTGGCGGTGACGTACGAGGAGATGGGGCTGCTGCCCCGGCGCAGGCCCAACTGGTACGACCCCGGCCGCTTCTGGAGCGGCGACGACCTGGACCTGCTGGGCGGGGCCAAGCTCGGCCGGGAGATCGAGATCGTCGTCATGTGACCGGCTGTCCGCAACACGACTGATAATCATCAGCCCCTTGACCGCGGGCGCGCGGCCCCCACACGATGAGAGCGGTCTCACCCTGGGAGCTGACAACGATGTCACGACTGCTTGTGATCGTGCTCGCCCTGCTGTTGCCCGCCGTGCCCGCCGTCGCCGCGCCGACCGGCTGGACCGTCACCGGACCGGGCAACGTCACCGCGAAAGTGAACCTTGCCGGTGGAAACCTGACGCTCGCCGTGCAGCGGCAAGGACGAACCGTCCTCCAGCCCGCGCCGGTCGGCCTGACGACCACCGCCGCCGATCTCACGAAGGACCTGACGTTCACCGGGCGCAGTGACCGCGTTGTCATGGAGCGCTACACCATGCCGCACGGCAAACGGCTGCAGCGCTCCGCCCGGATGACCGAGACCCGGCTCGGCTTCCGCACCGCGAGCGGCAGCTTCGACCTCCTCGTGCGCGCCGCGGCGGACGGCGTCGCCTACCGCTACGTGCTGCCCGGCCCGGCCACGGTCGTCTCGGAGGCGTCGAGCTTCCGCGTCCCGGCGGAGTCGAAGGCGTGGCTGCTGCCCTACAACGCCTGGTACGAGGCCAACCGCGTGCGCACGACCGCGGGCGAGGCCACCGGCGACTTCGGCTACCCGACCCTGCTGCAGAACCAGCAGGACTTCGCGCTGCTCACCGAGTCCGACGTGGACGGGCGGTACGCGGGCAGCAGGCTGCGCAAGACCGCCGACAGCTTCCAGGTCGTGCTGGCCGACGAGCGGGTCGAGTCGACCGGGACCACCCCGTGGCGCACCGCGATCGTGGGCGACCTCGCCACCGTCAGCACCTCCACGCTCGTCGACGACCTGGCGACGCCGGCGAAGCTCTCGGACACGTCGTGGGTCGAGCCGGGCAAGGTCGCGTGGTCGTGGCTCAGCGAGCACTCGAGCCCGAGCGACTACGCGCGGCAGAAGCAGTACGTGGACTTCGCCGCCCGCAACGGCTGGGAGTACGCGCTGGTCGACGAGGGCTGGAGCGCCGCGTGGGTGCCGGAGCTGATCCGGTACGCCCGCGCGCAGGGCGTGGAGATCCTGCTGTGGCTGCGCTGGAGCGACCTCGACACGCCGCAGGAGCGCGACACCGTGCTGCCCAGGATCAAGCAGTGGGGCGCCAAGGGCGTGAAGCTCGACTTCATGGAGTCCGACTCGCAGGACCGCTACCGCTGGTACGACGCGGTTCTGCAGAAGACGGCCGACCTCCGGCTGATGGTCAACTTCCACGGCTCGACCATCCCGCACGGCCTCGCCCGCACCTGGCCGCACGTGCTCACCATGGAGGCCGTGCGCGGCGCGGAGAACTACCCGCCCGCCGCCAACAACCCCGTGCAGTTCTTCACCCGCAACGTCGCCGGGTCGATGGACTACACGCCGGTGTCGCTGGAGGTCGGCACCAAGGAGGCGTCGATCGCGCACGAGGTCGCGCTGCCGGTCGTCTACGAGTCGGGCTGGACGCACTTCGCGGACAAGCCGGAGGCCTACGACCGGCACCCGCAGGCGTTGCGCTTCCTCAACCAGCTACCGACGGTCTGGAACGAGACCAGGCTGCTCGACGGCGACCCGGACACGCACGCCGTGGTCGCGCGCCGCAACGGCGACAGGTGGTTCATCGGCGGCATCGCGGCCGATGAGCGCACTCTCAAGGCCCAGCTCGGGTTCCTCGGCGGCGGCCAGTGGCTCGTCGAGACCGTGCGCGACCCCGCCACGAGGGCCGACGTCGTCCGCGACCGGCAGGTCCTGCGCAGCACCGACACCCTCGACGTGCCCGTGCGGCGCAACGGCGGCTTCGCCGCGGTCGTCTGCCGCAACCGGCCCGGCCTGCAGACGTGCGACCAGCCGGTCCGCCAGGTCCCGAAGACGACGTTGACGGTCACGCCCACCGGGACGGTCGACGCCACGCCGGGGACGGCGTTCGAGGTCACCGGCACGTTCACCAACGGCGACCGGGAGATCCGCGACGTCGCGCTGACGGCCGTCGCCCCCGAGGGCTGGACGGTGTCCGGCGCCGTGGTGCAGCGCAGGAAGCTCGCGCCGGGCGAGTCGCTCAGCGGGCGGTGGCAGGTGCGGGCGGGCGGCCCGACCGGCCCGGTCGACGTGCCCGTCGTCGCCACGTTCGCCGGCGTGCACGTCGAGCAGGCGGTCAAGGCGTTCGTGCCCCCGCCGACGCCCGCGAACGGCGCCCAGGTCAGCGATCTGCCGTTCATGAGCGAGACCAACGGCTGGGGCCCGGTCGAACGCGACCGGTCCAACGGCGAGAGCTCCGGCGGCGACGGCAACGTGCTGTCCATCGGCGGCGTCACCTACGCCAAGGGCCTCGGCTCGCACGCCCCGTCCGAGGTGTCGGTCTACCTCGGCCGGGGCTGCGAGCGGTTCACCGCGAAGGCCGGCCTCGACGACGAGACCGAGCAGCCCGGTTCGGTGGCGTTCCAGGTGTTCGGCGACGACAAGCCGTTGTACGACAGCGGTGTCCTGCGCGGGAAGGGACCGGCGGTCCCGATCGACGTCGACGTCACCGGCGTGCGGATGCTCAGCCTGCGCGTCACCGACGGCGGTGACGGCCGCAACTTCGACCACGCCGACTGGGCGGAGGCGGCGCTGGCGTGCTGATCAACCGCAGGACCTTCCTCGCCGCGACGGGGTTGCTGACCCTCGCGCCGAGCGTCTCGGCCACCCAGGCCACCCGGCTCAAGGACGTCTACCACGAGGTGCTCCTGCGGCACACGCGGTGGGCCGAGACGCAGTACGACGCCACGGCGGGACGGTACCGGCGCACGGACTTCGGGTTCGCGGTCGTGCTCGGGAACGCCGTGCTGCTCACCCGAGGTGGTTACGACGCGGCGCTGGCGGGCGTCGAGGAGGACGTGCTGCGCCGGAACACGCTCGCCACCGTCCGGCACTTCGCCGCGAGCAACGTGCTGGCCGGCGGTGGTGAGTGGGGCAAGACGCTGTTCTGGGACACCACGTTCCAGTCGTACTTCGTGCTGGCGGCCCGGCTGCTCTGGCCGGAGCTGGACGCGGCGACCCGCGCGAACGTGGAGGCGATCGCGCGGGGGCAGGCCGACTACGCGGTCTCGCTCGGCGCCGGGAACGACCCGCGCTCGGGCGGCTGGAGCCCGAACGGGCTCACCGGCGGGTACCGCGGCGACACCAAGCTGGAGGAGATGGGCGTCTACGCGCAGGCGCTCGCCCCCGGGCTCGCCTGGCACGGCGACGGGCCGGGCTGGCGGGAGGCGTTCGGCCGGTGGAGCCGCAACGAGGCCGGGCTGCCGGCCGCCGACCTCGCCAACCCCGCCGCGGTGGACGGGGTCCCGATCTCGGCGAACACCGCGACGAACCTGCACGACACGTTCATCGTGGAGAACCACGGCTCGTTCGGCCCGCACTACCAGGAGGAGCTCTGGCGCACGTCGGGCCGCAACGCCGTGCACTTCCTGCTCGCGGGCAGACCGCTGCCCGAGGTGCTGACCCAGCAGCCGAACGGGGAGCTGTTGTGGCGCACGATCCTGGCCACCATGAGCGACGCCGGTGAGCCGCTGATGCCGATGGTCGACGACCGCGAGCACCTCTACGGCCGTGACGTCATCCCGCTCGCGTTCCGCTCCACGGTGCTGCGCGACCCGATGGCGGCACGGGCGGAGGCGGCGCTCGCGTCCCGGCTGCTCGCCTACCAGGCCCACCCACCGGTGCACCGGCTCGCGAAGTTCTCCGGTGAGGCCAAGTACGAGCCGGAGGCACGGGCCGAGCTCGCGATCAGCTACCTGCTGCACGAGCTGCGCCCACCCGTGGAACCCGTGCCGGAGCAGGAGTTCTTCGCCCGCGCCGCGATCACGATCGACCACGGCGCGGAGCCCGGCCTGCTGACGCAGCAGTCCGCGGCCGCGTGGGCGGGCACGGTGACCAAGCTCGGCTTCACCAAGCTCGCCTGGCAACCGGCGCACGACGACTGGCTGTTCAAGATCAGCGGCACGACCCCGATGCTGTTGCCGCCCGCGGCGGTCACCGGCCGCCACACCGCGACCTACCGCCGGATCCGCGACGGGTTCGACGCGACCGCGAGCCTGCTGCGGTTCGCGGACGGGTTCGCCGGCACCGCCACGCTGCCCACCGGCACGATCGTGTGCGCACTCCCCCGCCCGGGGCGTGTGGACGTGCACAACCTCGCGATGGCGGGCATGCCGGGACTCACCGGTTCGCGCACCTACACAGGGGCGGCGGGCAGCGTGACGGTCCGGGCGCGTGAAGGGTTCCGGGTCGACGAGCTGACGTTCCCGGCCACCTCCGCGCGGCACGTCCGCATGGTGGGCATCAGGCCGCACCCCACCTACGGCTACTCGCTGTTCGACTTCGAGGTGGACGGCGCGGCCGGCCTGACGGCATCGGCCTCGTCGTCCGACCCCGGCTTCGAGCCCTCCAGGGCGGTCGACGGCGACCCGGCCACGCGCTGGGCGGTCGCCCGGTCCGACCGCGGCCGCGCCGACAGCTGGCTCGCCGTCGACCTCGGCGCCACCACGACGGTGCGGCGCGTGCGGTTGCGCTGGGAGACAGCGGCGGCGGGCGCCTACCGGATCGAGACGTCGGCGGACGGTGCCGTGTGGACGGCGGTGGCCGAGTACCCGCGGCCGGACCTCAGCACGGCGGGCTGGCTCGACGTGGACGGCAGGGCGGGGTTCGTCGCCCGGTCGGCCGACCCGATCACCGTGCAGGGCGACACGATCACCGTCCCGGCCGGGGTGGTCGAAGGGTACGTGCGGGCCGATCTGCGGGCGATCGCGGCGCAGCCGGCGCCGCAGTGCCCGCCGGCGGTGCGGGCGAGCACCGCGGACGGGTTCCTCAGCCTCTTCAACCTGTCCACAGAGGACGTCACCGCGACGGTGCGCCTGCCCGGCTTCCGGCTCTACCGGGGCACGCAGGTCACCACGGCCGACGGCACCGAGTACGCGCTCGGTCTGCCCGCCGCCACCGCACGGGTCGAAGCCCCGTGGTTCACCGCCCGTGGCGTCCCGCCGGGCATCACTGCGGTCGTGCACGACGCGCGCCGCGTGACGTTCCGCGGTGGCCCCGCCCGGTTCACGCTGACGCACCGGGACGGCGGCACGCTGCCGGTCGTGCTCGGCCGGGCGGAGCGCACGGTGACGATGCCCTGGGCGAAGGCCTACCCGTTCGACGACCTCGCGCTGGGCCGCCTCACGTTCCCCTGCTCGGTCCTGCCACCCGGCATGAGCGATCCGGCGGCCGCGGTCGACGGGTCACCGCGCACCGCGTGGACGCCGGGGCGTGACGGGCGCATGGTCGTCGACCTCGGTGCCCTGCACGCGATCCGCGAGGTCGATCTGAAGTGGACGGACGGCAAGCCACCGCCGCACACCGTCACGTACAGCGTGGACGGCAGGACCTACGGGCCGGCGACCACGGCGCGGTACGTGGCGGTGTCGACCGGATGGCGGCCGGGACACGCGTCCCTCACGACCATCTCAGTGAGCGGTTTAGCCGCCGTGTAGCAGGCAAGCCTTGTGTCATGGCGGACGACGCGCGTTGGGGCACACGGGAAGGCGTGCTCAGAGCGGTGATGAGGGTGCCCGACCTGATGCGGCACCGGGTGTGGCGTGACGCCGATCCCGGACAGGGCGGCGGCACGGGCGTCGTGCTGGTGCCGGGGTTCGGCGCGGGCCGGGTGAGCCTCGTGCCGGCCGCCGCGTGGCTGCGCGCCCGCGGCTACCGGCCGGTGATCGCGCGCGTCGGGTTCACCGTCGGCTGCACCGCCGATCTGCTGGCGAAGGTGCTGCGCAACACCGAGGAACTCGCCGAGAGCACCGGTCGTCCGGTGGTGCTGCTCGGCCAGAGCCGCGGCGGCGGCCTCGCGCGCCTGGTCGCCGCCCGGCGCCCCGACCTGGTCCGGGGGCTGGTGATGATGGCGTGTCCCGTGCTGGACCCGCTGGGCGCGCACCCGGACGTGCTGCGCTTCGTGCGGTGGCTCACGCGGCTGGCGGCGGCGGGCGTGCCGGGGCTGCTCGACGACGACTGCCTGAGCGGACCGTGCTACGAGGAGCACATGCCGAGCCTGGCCCTGCCGCTGAGCGTTCCCGCCGTCTCGATCTTCTCGCGTGCGGACGGCGTCGTGCAGTGGCAGCTCTGCCAGGACCCGTACGCCGAGTGCGTCGAAGTGCACAGCACGCACACCGGCATGGGGTTCGACCCGCAGGTCTACGAGGTGCTCGGGCCGCGGCTCGCGGACTGGGCCCGGTCCGGCAGCGAGGTCACCGCGTGACCTCCACGATCCGCGCGTCCAGCAACTGACCGTCCACGACGTCCAGCAGCCCGATCGTCCCGTGCGGCTGGCGGCGCTTGTCCGTGGGCGAGCCGGGGTTGAAGACGCGGAACCCGTTCTCCTGCTCGTCCCACGGGATGTGGGAGTGGCCGAACACCACCAGCCGGGCCTTCGGGAACCGCCGCCGCATCCTCGCGAGCCTGCCCGTCTTCTGACCGCTGTCGTGGATCATCGCGACCGGCAGCCCCTCGACGTCGAGCTCGGCGGTCTCCTGCGCTCCCCAGGCCACGACGTCGGGCCCGTCGTTGTTGCCGCACACCGCGACCACGGGCGCGTACTGCGCGATCTCGTCCAGCACGGGAGCGACGCACACGTCGCCTCCGTGCAGGACGAGATCAGCGGAACGCAGATGTTCGGCCACGGCCGGTGGGCACCGCTTCCAGAACCGCGGCGCGTGGGTGTCGGACAGCACGACCACTCTCACGCGTCCGACCGTAACAAACTGGTCAGTACGGGCCGCAGTCGTTCTCGTAGGGCAGGTTCGCGCGCTCGTTGCCCTCGAAGTAGATGGCACTGACGAGGTAGCGGCCGCCGCTGTTCATGCTGACCATGATCCAGACGTTGTTGCTGTACCCGAGCGCGGTGACGGTCTCGCCGCGCGTCCAGCAGATGCCGATGGTGCTGGTACCCGCCGGGATCACCTGGTACACGGGGCACGACAACGCCTCGCACGTGCGGACCTCCGCGTCGTGCCACGTCGTCACGGTCGGGTACGGCGGTGCCGGCGGATCAGCCTGTGCCACCCCGGCTCCGCCGATGAACGCCAGGATCGCGAGCAGGCTCCCCAGTACGGTTCTCATGCGCTTCCTTCCCACAGGTTCGTCGATCATGGGTGGAAACTCGTCCCGCGGAGATCGGGTTGCACGCCGTCAAACGTCAACAGGAGGTTCGGCGGCGGCGGAACCGGGTACATCTTGCCCATGGCACGGGCGATCTGGAGCGGTTCGGTCAGTTTCGGGCTGGTGACGATCCCGGTGGAGCTCTACGGCGCCACCGAGGACCACACGGTCCACTTCAACCAGTTCCAGCGCGGGACGTCGGACCGGATCCGGTACAAGCGCGTCAACGAGCGCACCGGACGTGAGGTGCCGTTCGACAAGATCGTGAAGGGGCACGAGGTCGACAGCGGCGAGTACGTCGTCGTGGAGCCGGAGGAGCTGGACGAGATCGCCCCCGGCCGGTCGCGCACGCTCGACATCGAGGCGTTCGTGGACCTCGACGAGATCGATCCGGTCCACTTCCAGAAGACCTACTGGCTCGGCCCGGCCAAGCCCGAGTTCTCCCGCCCGTACCTGCTGCTCGCCCAGGCGATGAAGAAGACGAACCGGGCGGGCATCGCCATGTTCGTCATGCGGGGCAAGCAGTACCTGACGGCCTTGAAGGAGGACGGCGGCATCCTCGCGGTGCACACGCTGTACTTCGCCGACGAGATCAGGAAACCCGAGGACGTGCTCGACGTGGTGCCGGAGGGTCGCGCGCCGCGCGGCAAGGAGCTCGACATGGCGGTGTCGCTGGTCGAGTCGATGGCTGACGACTGGCGCCCGCAGGACTACCGCGACACGTACACCGAACGGGTGAACGAGCTCATCAAGGCCAAGCAGAAGGGCCGGGAGGTCGTGGTCGAGGCCGAGCCCGCGGAGGCCACGGACGTCGTGGACCTCATGGAGGCGTTGCAGCGCAGCGTCGAGGCGAGCAAGAAGAAGCGCGGCAAGAAGACCGCTAGCTGACGACGAGCGCGGTCGCGTTGTCGGTCCCGCCCGCGTGCAGGGCCGCCCGCACCAGCCGGTCGGCCGAGCCCTGCCCGGACATGATCGCCGCGATGCCCTCGTGGCCTAACGGCCCGTACACACCGTCCGAGGCGAGCACCAGCCGTGGGGCCCGCGTGGCCGCACGCCCGATGTTCTCCGGTGTCGCGTGCCGGACGGTGTTCGTGACGACGTGCTCCATCTTCGGCCCGGGCACCACGCCGCGCTCGCGGAAGTACTCGGCGACCGTGTGGTCCGTGGTGAGCTGGACGAGCTCGTCCCCGTTCGAGGCGTACGCGCGGGCGTCACCCGCCCAGGCCACGTCGAAGCCGCCGCCGGGCCGGGCCACGGCGACCACGATCACCGCGTCCCCGGTGTGCACCTGCAGGGCGTCCCTGGCGGCCAGGATGGCGGCTGCCGGGTCGGTGAGCAGCGCCGCGGCCTGCGCCGCGGCGTGCGCGGCCTCGGCGGCGGCAGCGGAGTCACCCACCCCGTCCACCACCACGAACGTGCGGCGGCCGGCCGCGTAGGCGTCGGCGTTGTACCGGCGCGGCCCGCGGTCCCTGGCGTAGGTGACGGTGAGCGCGGTGCCCAGTGGCATGGTGCGATCGATCAGCATGGCGGACCTCCCTGACCTCCACTAAGCCGTGCGGAGCTGGGAATCTGCTGTCACCGGCCTGAGAAAACCTTCAGAGTTCCGCCGCCCGGCGGAACCGGTCGGCGGCCCTGACCAGTGCTGCAGCCAGTGCGGGCGGCGACACGACCTCGAACTCGACCGTGATGCTCGCGAGCATGAACACCACGTCGTCCATCGTCTCGCCACCGACCCGCACGTGGCACGACGTCTCGTCCACAGTCACAACCTCGCCGTAACTGCGCCACTCGTCGGCCTCCGAGGCGGGCACGCTCAGTCGCACCACCCCCTGGACGGGCCATCGATCGGCCACCCGCGCGGCCACGAACGCCCCCGCGTCCCCGCCCGGGATCTCACGCGGCGTGAACCGCGCACCGAACGTGGTCCGCAGATTCATTCGATCGAGTCGAAAAGTTCGCCAGTCCTCCCGCAGCACGTCCCACGCGACGAGGTACCACCGCCTGCCCCAGGTCACCAGCCGGTGCGGTTCGGCCTCGCGCAGCGACTCCTCCCCCGAGTGCCCGGCGTAGGCGAACCGGATCCGCCGCCGGTCGCGACAGGCCGAGCCGACCGCCGTCAGCAGTCCCACCTCGACCACCGGCCCCGAGGTGTGCGGCACCGTCGCGATCTCCAGCGCCGCCACCCGGTGCCGCAGCGCGGACGGCAGCACCTGCTCGACCTTGAGCAGCGCGCGCACCGCCGTCTCGCCGATGTTCTCGATCCCGCTCGCGGTCCGCAGCCCGACCGCCACGGCCACCGCCTCGTCGTCGTCGAGCAGCAACGGGGGCAGCGCCGCGCCGGGGCCGAGCCGGTAGCCGCCGCCGGACGTGCCCATCGACGCGTGCACCGGGTAGTCGAGCAGCCGCAGCTTGCCGACGTCCCGGCGGACCGTGCGCGTGGTGACGCCCAGCCGTTCCGCCAGCTCCGCACCGGACCACTCCCGGCGCGACTGCAGCAGACCGAGCAACTTCAGCAACCGGGCGGACGACACTGGAGGACAATATCCGTCCTGCAGTCGTCCTAGCGTCGGCCGCATGAAGCCGTTCGAGATCACCATTCCCCGGTCCGAGATCGACGACCTGCACCGCCGCCTCGACCACACCCGCTGGCCCGGCTCCCCCGCGGGCGCGAGCTGGGCCCAGGGCACGCCCCTCGCCCACCTCCGGGAGCTCGCGGGGCACTGGCGGGACTTCGACTGGCGCAAGGCGGAGCGGCGGCTCAACGAGCTCCCGCAATTCATCACCGAGATCGACGGCGCGACGCTGCACTTCCTGCACGTGCGCAGCCCGAGGCGCGACGCCGAACCGCTGCTGCTCACGCACGGCTGGCCGGGGACGTGCTTCGCGTTCGAGGAGGTGCTCGAGCCGCTGAGCCGCGACTTCCACCTGGTGGTGCCGTCGGTGCCGGGCTTCGGGTTCTCCGGCCCCACCGAGGAGCTCGGCTGGACCATCCCCCGCGTGGCCGGCGTGGTCGCCGAGCTCATGCGCCGCCTGGGCTACGACCGGTACGTCGCGCACGGCTACGACCTCGGTGCCGCGCTGACCCGCCACCTCGGGATGCGGGACGAGGTGCGGGCGATCCACGTCAACCAGATCTTCTCGGCGGGCGTCACGGCCGAGACCGCCGACATGGACGTCGAGGCCGAGCGCAGGTCCGTGGAGAAGGCGCACCGGTACGAGTTCGAGCAGTTCGGGTACGCCTCGATGCAGAGCACCCGGCCGCAGTCGGTCGCCTACGCGCTCACCGACTCGCCGGTGGCGCAGCTGGAGTGGATCGAGTGGGCGTTCCACACGTGGAGCGACCCGGAGATCGGGGTACCCCTGGACGCGCTGCTGACCGACGCGTCGATCTTCTGGTTCACCCGGACCGCCGGCTCGTCGGCCCGCTACTACCAGGAGGGCGACGAGACGTGGGGCGAGCTGGAACCCGAGTCGCCGACACCGACCTCGGTGGCGGTCTTCCCGCACGACCTGGCTGTGCCGATCCGGCGGATGGCCGAGCGCAACCACAACATCGTGCGGTGGACGGAGATGCCGAGCGGCGGGCACTTCGCCGCGATGGAGGTGCCCGAGCTGGTGGTCGGCGACCTGCGGGAGTCGTTCCTGCGGTGACGGTGACGTGATCGCGTGCGGCCGGGGGTGCGGACGGCCCGTGGCCGGGCGTCGTCCCGGCGGGAGCGGCTACGGTGATCACCGTGCGGTTCACGGTCTTCGGCGGCGTCTCGGCACGGGTGGACGGCCGCGTGACCGAGTTCGGCGCGACGCGGCTCGGAGCCCTGCTGGGCGTGCTGCTCGTCGGCGCCGGCGAGGTGGTCACCGCCGACGAGCTGGTGGAACGCGTCCTGGGCGATGCCCCGCCGGCCCGCGCCCGCGCGATGATGCGGACGTGGCTCACCCGGCTGCGGCAGACGCTGCCCGGCCTGGTCGAACGCGACGGCGCCGGGTACGTGGTGCGGGTCGACCCGCTGGAGGTCGACCTGCACCTGTTCCGGCACCTGGTGCGGGCCGGACGGACCGCGGAGGCGCTGGCCCTCGTCACCGGCGAGCCGCTGTCCACCCTGGACACGCCGTGGGCCGCGCAGCACCGCGCGGGCTTCGCGGCCGAGCTGCTCGCCGCGCGGCTCGACCACGTCGACGACCGGCTGGCCCGGGACGAGCACGCCGCGCTGGTGCCCGAGCTGCGCGCGTTGGCCGAGCAGCGCCCGCTGGACGAACGCGTCGCCGCCCAGCTCATCGAGGCGCTGCACGGCAGCGGCCGCACGCAGGAGGCGGTCAGGCACTTCGAGGTCGTCAAGGCGCGGCTCGCCGACGAGCTGGGCGCCGAGCCGTCCCGCCCGCTGGCCGCCCTGCACCGCAGGCTCCGGTCCGCCTCCGCGCCGCGGCAGCTCCCAGCCCCGCCCAAGCCGTTCACCGGCAGGGCGCCGGAGCTCGCGCAGCTCGACCGGGCGCCGACCGGGGTCGTGGTGATCACCGGCACCGGCGGGGTCGGCAAGACCTCGCTCGCCGTGCACTGGGCGCACCGGGCCGCGGACCGGTTCCCCGACGGGCAGCTCTTCGTGAACCTGCACGGGTTCGGGCCGAGCGGCGCGGCGGTGAGTCCCGGCGACGCGTTGCTGCGGCTGCTGTCGGCGCTCGACGTGCCGCGTGCGAAGGTGCCGCACGACCTGGCCGGGCAGTCGGAGCTGCTGCGCGACGCGCTCGCGGACAAGCGGGTGCTGATGGTGCTGGACAACGCCACCGACACCGACCAGGTCGAGCCGTTGCTGCCGCGCACGCCGAACGCGCACGTGGTGATCACGAGCCGGACGGCGATCAAGCCAGCGCACGCGCACTCGTTGCCGCTGGGGCTGTTGCCGCCCGACGACGCCCGCGAGCTGCTGGCCTCCCGGATCGGCCACGACCGCGCGCGGGCCGAGCCCGAGGCGGTCGACACCGTGGTCCGCCGCTGCGCCCGGCTCCCGCTGGCACTCGCCGTCGCCGGCGCGCGGGCCGCGACACAACCGGAGTTCCCCCTCGCGGCACTGGCGGACGAGCTGGCCGACCTCGACGCGTTCGCCGACGACGATGACGTGACGGCGGACCTGCGTTCGGTCTTCTCCCACTCCTGCAAGGCGTTGAGCCCGGCCGCGCTGCGCCTGTTCCGGCTGCTGGGGTTGGTGCCGGGCTCTGACATCAGCCTCGCGGGCGCCGCGTCGCTGGCGGGGCTCGCCGTGCCGGAGACCGAGGCGCTGCTGGCGGAGCTCGCCAGGGCGAACCTGCTCGACGAGCCGGAAACGGGCCGGTTCACCTGCCACGACCTGCTGCGCGACTACGCGGCCGAGCTGGCCCTCGACAGCGAACGGGACGAGGCCCTGCACCGGCTGCTCGACCACCTCGCGCTGACGAGCGTCGAGGCGGGCGTCGTGTTCACCCCCAGCCGCCGCCGGCCCGCCACGCCGGAACCGGCCACCGGAGTGGTGGTCACCCGGTTCCACACGCACGAGGAAGCGTTGACGTGGCTGATGAGCGAGCACCCGGCGTTGATGGCGGCGATGCCGCACGGCACGCCGGCGCAGACCTGGCTGATCGGCTGGTCGCTCGCCGATGTCCTCGACCGCCAGGCGCACTACCGCGACCTGCTGACCTCGCAGCAACTCGCCCTCGCGGCCCTGGAACAGCTCGACGACACCGACGGCCTGGGCCGCACGCTGATCAACCTCGGCCGCGGCCTCGCCAGGGTCGGCCGGCTCGACGAGGCGACGGCGGCGCTGGAGCGGGCGTTCGACGTGTACGAGGGTGATCCGGCCGGACAGGCGGGAGTGCTGCTGAACATCGCGATGCTGTGCCCGGACGACCGCATCCCCCAGGCGCTGGAGTACACGCGGCGCGGGCTCGCGTTGTTCGAGGAGTGCGGTGACGAGTACGGGCAGGCCAACGCGCTGACCGGGCTCGCGTGGGGCTACGGCAAGATCGGCGAGTACGGGAAGGCCATCGAGCACGCCGAGCGCGTCATGGTGAAGTGGCGGGCCATGGGCCACGTCATCGGCCAGGCCGAGACGTGGGACAACCTCGGCACCGCGTACCTCGGCCTGGGCGAGCACGAGAAGGCCGCGGAGGCGTTCACCCGCTCCGCCGAGCACTTCCGCCTCGGCGGCGACCGCCCGCTGGAGGCCGCCGCCTACGAGGAGCTCGGCGACACCCACGCGGCCGCGGGTGACGCCGAGCTCGCTCGCGAGGCCTGGCAGACGTCGCTGCGGCTGCACGCGGAGGCGGGCCTGCCGGCCGAGCGCCTCCGCGCGAAGCTACAGCCCGAACGCCAGTAGCACGTGCCCGTGCGGGTTCACGAAGTCCGAGTGGTACCCGGACTGCACGTACACCATGCCGTCCGACACCACCGCACCCGTGCCGGGACCGGCCATCGTGCCGCCGCGCCCGGTCAGCCCGTTGACGCCGCGGACGTCCTGGATGGTGTCGTGCGACCAGATGATCCGGCCGGTCCTCGCGTCGTACGCGCGGAACTTGCCGTCGGCGGCACCCAGCCACACCACGCCCGGTGAGCTCGACACCGGCAGGCCGTGCGCGGGCCAGCAGCCCGGCTGCCCCGCCGCGCCGCCCGTGGCACAGCCGTCCGCGGGCGCCGCGGTCTCCCACAGCACCTGACCGGTCGCCGGGTCCACCGCGAACAACTTGCCGGGATCGGCGTAGTAGGTCGCGATGTAGAGGCGCTCGCCGTCGTGGCTCGACCCCCACTGGATGCCGGAGATGCCACCGCTGGGCAGCGGCACGCCGAGCTGCCGGCGCCACACGACCTGTCCCGTCGACGCGTCGAACACGTGGTAGACACCGGACTTCTGCCCGACGCCGACGAGCTGCCTGCCGCCCGCCCGGAACAGGTTCGGCGTGGCACCGATGTCGTAGTCGAGGTTGGTGCCGTCCTTGAGCCCGGGGCAGTACCCCTCGGCGTCGGGCTGGTTGCAGGCGTCACGCCAGGTGTCGGCGTCGGTGACCTGGTTGGTCCACCTCACCGCACCGGTGCGGGCGTTCAGCGCGAGCAGCGAGTCGAACTCGCCACCCTTGCCCGTGTAGTTCTGGCCGGTGCCGACGTAGAGGGTGCCGGTGCGGCGGTCGATGACCGGCGAGCTCCACACCCCCACGCCCGACGGCTCGAACCGCTTGGCGCCGTTGGGCCAGGTGCCGGCCTCGACCGGTTCCGGCACCGTGTAGTGGCGCCAGACCAGCGCCCCGGTGTCGACGTCGTAGGCGTCGATGTGCCCGCGGAACGTGCAGCAGGCGTGCGTGTTCGGCAGCATGTTCTCCGCGCTGGACGTGCCCACGTACACCAGTCCGTTGTGGACGATCGGCGAGCTGGTCGTCTGCGAGGCGATGCCGTCGTCGAGCTGCACCTGCCACCGCAGCCGCCCGGTGCGCTGGTCGAGCGCGAAGAACCGGCTCGCGCTGTCACCGAAGAACACCTTGCCGCCGGCCACCGTCGGCCCGTCGGAGTTGTACGCGTACCGGCTGGCCGGCGGGAGCGTGAACTCCCACCGGGCGTCGCCGGTGCGGGCGTCACGGGCGTAGAACTTCCCGTCGGGGCCACCGAAGTAGATGGTGTCCCCCACGACGGCCGGCTGGCTGCGGACGGCGTTGAACTCGCCCTTCGGGTAGGCGAACGCCCACTTCAGCTCGAGCTCGCCCGCGTTGTGCCGGTTGATGCGCCATTCCGCGGCGTTGTGCCGGGATCCGTCGAGGTCCTTCTGCCACCCCGGCCAGTCGCCGCCACCTCGGGCGGTGGCAGGTGCCGCGGTCAGCACCACGAGCGCCGCGGTGAGCAGCGCGGTCTTCCTCAGCATGGAATTTCCCCCTTCCGCCGTCCACCCTGGCAGCGGCGGAAGCCACGCACGTCCCCCCAACGTCTCGTCGTGGCTCAACCGATCGGTTGATGCGCCGCCGGTTCGCGAACCAGGACCGCGTCACGGTTTCGCCACGGCACGCACCGCGGCCTCGACACCGTCGAGCAGAACCCGCAGCCCGTTGCGGAAGTTCTCCACGGCGTCGTTCTCCAGGTACGGCAGCTCCGGGTCGACGGGCTCGCGGTCGCTCTCCAGCAGGTGCAGCGCAGGGAACTTCTCCGCGAGGTCCGGCTCGATCTCCATCAGCACCGCCGAGCGCGCGTACCACCACTCCTCGTCGGCCTCGCCGGTCGCGCCGCCCGCGGCACGGGCCTCGGCGACGGTCTGGGCGGCGCCGCGCACGAAGTAGTTGACCGCGCCGACGATGCCGCGCAGTTCCCGGCCGGGCAGGCCGGTCGGGACCAGGATCGCGGCCAGGGCCTCGATCACGGCGAACTCGTGCGGCCCGAGCACCGGGCGCGCCTGCGAGACCTGGAGCACCCACGGGTGCCGGACGTAGAGCTCCCACATGTCCCGCGCCCACCGCGTCACAGCGGGCCGCCAGCCGTCCGCGAGCGGGTACGAGGTGGGCAGCTCGGCCATCGTGCGGTCGTACATGAGGTCGACCAGCTCGTTCTTGCCCGGGACGTAGGTGTAGAGCGCCATCGCGGTGCGGCCCAGCCGTTCGCCCACGGCGCGCATGGAGAAGGCCATGCCCTGCTCGTCGGCCACCGCGATGCCCGCGTCGACGATCGCGTCCACGCTCAGCCCCGGCTTCGGGCCGGGCCGCTGCTCCGCGACCGGCCTCCGCCACAGCAGCTCGATGGAGCGGCGCGGGTCGCCCTGCCCGGCGTAGACCACCACGGTTGCGACTCCTTACATCGTAAAGTAACCTCGTCGGTCGATAGTTTACGGCATAAAGAAACCATGCCCGACAAAACCCGGGGGAAACAGCTGTGAACGCTGTCGCCGACAGCCACGACCTGATCCAGGTCCGCGGGGCCAGGGAGAACAACCTCGCGGACGTGTCGCTCGACATCCCCAAGCGCCGCCTCACCGTCTTCACCGGCGTGTCCGGCTCCGGCAAGTCCTCGCTGGTCTTCGGCACGATCGCGGCCGAGTCCCAGCGCATGATCAACGAGACCTACACCGCGTTCCTGCAGTCCTTCATGCCCTCGATCGGGCGCCCGGACGTCGACGCGCTGCGCAACCTGAGCGCGGCGATCATCGTCGACCAGGAGCGGATGGGCGCGAACTCCCGTTCCACCGTCGGCACCGCCACCGACGCCCACACGATGCTGCGCATCATGTTCAGCCGTCTCGGGACACCGCACGTCGGCACGTCCGGCGCGTTCAGCTTCAACCTGCCGGAGGGCATGTGCCCGGCGTGCGAGGGACTCGGCAAGGTCACCACCATCGACGTCGACGCGATCGTGGACAGGTCGAAGTCGCTGAACGAGGGCGCGATCAACGCCCCGAACTACGGTGTCGGCACCTGGTACTGGCAGGTGCTCGCGAACTCAGGCCTCTACCCCGCCGACAAACCGATCGCGGAGTTCACCGAGCAGCAGCTCGACGACTTCCTCCACAAGCCGACGACCAAGCTGGACATCGGCGGCACCAACGTCACCTACGACGGCCTGATCCCCAAGCTGCAGCGGACGGTCCTGGCCAAGGACCGGGAGTCGATGCAGCCGCACATCAGGGCGTTCGTCGACCGCGCGGTGACGTTCGCGGTGTGCCCGGACTGCGCGGGCGCACGGCTGAACAAGGCCGCGCTCGAGTCCCGGATCAACGGGCTGAACATCGCGGACTGCTGCGCCATGCAGATCAGCGACCTCGCGGCGTTCGCGCACTCGATCGACGACCCGTCCGTCGCGCCGCTGCTGGCCACGCTGCGCAACACCCTGGACTCGCTGGTCGGGATCGGCCTGGGCTACCTCTCGCTCGACCGCGAGTCCGCGACGCTCTCGGGCGGCGAGTCGCAGCGCGTGAAGATGGTGCGGCACCTGGGATCGTCGCTCACCGACATCACCTACGTCTTCGACGAACCGACCGTCGGCCTGCACCCGCACGACATCCAGCGCATGAACACCCTGCTGCTCCAGTTGCGGGACAAGGGCAACACCGTCCTCGTCGTCGAGCACAAGCCCGAGACGATCGCGATCGCCGACCACGTCGTCGACCTCGGCCCCGGCGCGGGGGTGCACGGCGGGCACGTCTGCTACTCCGGTGACGTGGCCGGGCTGCGGGCCTCCGGCACCCTGACGGGACGGCACCTCGACCACCGCGCGAAGCTGCGGCCCCGGTTCCGCTCCCCCCGCGGTTTCCTGACGATCAGCGGCGCCCGGCTGAACAACCTCAGGGACGTCTCGGTGGACATCCCGCTCGGGGTGCTGACCGTCGTCACCGGTGTCGCGGGCTCCGGCAAGTCGTCGCTGATCCACGGCTCGCTGCGCGGGCGGCCGGACGTGGTGACGGTGGACCAGTCGCCGATCCGCGGGTCACGGCGCTCGAACCCCGCCACCTACACCGGCCTGCTCGACTCGGTGCGCACCGCGTTCGCCAGGGCCAACGGCGTCAAGCCGGGGTTGTTCAGCGCGAACTCCGAGGGCGCGTGCGGCCACTGCAAGGGCATCGGGCTCGTCTACACCGACCTGGCCATGATGGCCGGCGTCGCGACCGTGTGCGAGAAGTGCGAGGGCAAGCGGTTCACGCCCGAGGTGCTGCGCTACACGTTGCGGGGCAAGAACATCAGCGAAGTGCTCGGCATGTCCGTGGCCGAGGCGCGCTCGTTCTTCCCGTCCGGCCAGGCACACGCCGTGCTCAGCCGCCTGCACGACGTCGGCCTGTCGTACCTCTCGCTCGGCCAGCCGCTGACGACGCTGTCCGGCGGCGAGCGGCAACGGCTCAAGCTCGCCATCCACATGGCGGAGAAGGCCTCGACGTACGTGCTGGACGAACCCACGTCCGGCCTGCACCTCGCGGACGTCGACCAGCTCCTCGGCCTGCTCGACCAGCTGATCGACGCCGGCGGCACGGTGATCGTGATCGAGCACCACCTCGCCGTGATGGCGCACGCCGACTGGATCGTCGACATGGGCCCGGGAGCAGGCCACGACGGCGGCCGGGTCGTGTTCACCGGCACGCCCGCCGACCTCGTGTCGGACTCCGGCACGCTCACCGCCCAGCACCTGAAGGAGTACCTGTCATGAGCCTGCTGACGGTCACCTCCGTCGTGCCCCTGACCCCGCGGATGACCCGCGTGACGTTCGTCGGTGACGGCCTGGCGGACATCGGCACCTGGCCGGACCAGCAGCTCAAGCTGCTCTTCCCGAAACCGGGCGGGCCGGTGGACGTCTCGGCCTCGTCCGACGCCGGCACCTGGTACCAGGCCTACCTCGCCGTTCCCGACGAGGTACGGCCCTGGATGCGCAGCTTCACCGCCCGGTCGCTGACCGGCGGCGTGCTGACCGTCGACTTCGTGCTGCACGGCGACGACGGGCCCGCCTCGGCGTGGGCGTCCCGGGCACGGGTGGGCGACGTCATCGGGCGGTTCGGGCCGTCACCGGAGTACGCCCGCCCGCTCGGCACCGCGGACCTGCTGGTGTTCGCGGGCGACGAGACGGCGTTGCCGGCGATCGCCTCGCTGCTCGAGCTGCTGCCCGCCGCGCAGTCGTTCGCCGCGTTCGTCGAGGTGGCGGATCCCGCGGAGGAGCAGGACGTCCCCGGTGTGCGGTGGGTGCACCGCCGTGCCGGCGAGGACCTGGTCTCGGTGGTGTCGGCGATGCCGGCGGTCGAGGCCGGGGAGTCGGTGTGGGTGTGGCTCGGCGGCGAGGCGTCCGCGGTGCGCGCCCTGCGCAGGCACTTCGTCGGCCTCGGCGTGTCCAGGAAGGACATCGAGTTCGCCGGGTACTGGCGGCGTTCGCTGACCCAGGATGACGCACCCACCTCCGAAGACCTCGCTGAGGCCGAAGAACGCATTGCCGTTCTCAGCGAATGATTTGTTTCTGTCAACACTGAAGCAATAGGGAGAACGACAACTACGCCCGTGCGCATACCGTGTGTGTATGAGGACCAACTGGGCGGGCAACATCACGTTCACCGCGACGCAGGTCGTCGAGCCGACCTCGGCCGACGACCTGCGAGCGATCGTCCGCGGTTCGTCGGCCGTGCACGTCGTCGGTTCGGGACACTCGTTCAGCCCCATCGCCGACACGACGGGCACGCTGGTGTCGCTCGCGGGCATGCCGCCGGTCTGCGAGATCGACGGGCGGACCGCGCGGGTCAGCGCCGGCATGACGCTCGCCGATCTCGCCCCGCGGCTCGACCGGGCCGGCCTGGCGCTGCACACGCTCCCGTCGTTGCCGCACATCACCATCGCCGGCGCGGTCGCCACCGCCACCCACGGCTCCGGCAGCCGGTCACTGGCGGGGGCGGTGCGCGCGGTCGAGGTCATGCGGGCGGACGGCTCGGTCGTCGAACTGACGTCCGCGGGCGCCGCCGTCTCGCTCGGCGCGCTGGGGGTCGTCACGGCGGTGACGCTGGACGTGGTGCCGTCGTTCGAGGTCGAGCAGACCGTCTACGAGGACGTCGCCTGGACGACCCTGCTCGTGCGGCTCGACCAGATCTTCGAGGGCGCCTACAGCGTCAGCGCGTTCGTCGACTGGCAGGGCGGTGCGACGGTGTGGGCGAAGCACCGCGTGGGCGACGAGCCGTTCGCGTTCCCCGGCCGCCCCGCCGACGGCCCGCGCCACCCGGTGCCCGGCCAGCCCGCCTCGCGCTGCACGCTCCAGGGCGGCGTGCCCGGCCCGTGGCACGAGCGGCTCCCCCACTTCAAGGCCGAGTTCACGCCGTCGGTGGGCGAGGAGCTGCAGACCGAGTACTTCGTGCCCCGCACCCGCGCGGTCACGGCCCTGCGCGCGCTCGCCGAGATGTCCACGGTCATCTCACCACTGGTGCAGGCCTGCGAGATCCGCACGATCTCGGCCGAACCGCAGTGGCTGAGCCCCGCCCACGACCGCGACAGCCTCGCGATCCACTTCACCTGGGTGCCGGACACCCCCGCGGTGCTGGCGCTGTTGCCGCGGCTGGAGGAGGCCATCGCGCCGCGTCCGCACTGGGGCAAGCTCTTCACCGTGCCACCGATGCTGCTGGCGGCACGCTACCCGCAGTGGAACGCGTTCAAGGCGCTGATGCGCGAGCACGACCCGAAAGGCGTGTTCCGCAACGACCTCCTCACGCGCTACTTCGGTGCCACCGAGTCGAGCTGACGGCGCAGGAGGTCCGCCTCCGGCCCGCGCAGCCGCGCCAGCAACCGCCGCGCCTCCTCCCCGATGCCGATGGCGCTCTCCGCGTCATGGGCCGATGCGGCGAGACCGATCAACGCCCGCACCTCCCCCGCGCGGTCACCGAGGCGGCGGTAGGACTTCAGCGCCGCGCGGTACGGGTCACCCGCGAGGACCGCTTCGCCGTTGTCGACGCGGAGGGCGCCCACCGCCTCGTGCAGCCTCGCCTCGATGCCGGCCTCGCGCTGGTCGAGGGAGGCGAGGGCGGCGGAGAGCGTGTGGATCGCGTGGGACAGTCCGAAGGCCTGGACCTGCATCCTCGCGAGCGCGATGATGATGTCGGCCTTCTCCACCGAACCCTCCGCGAGGTCGAGGGCGCGGAGGAAGTGCTCCTCCGCCCTGCGGTACCGACCGGCAGCGGTGTCCAGGTACGCGAGCTGACTCAGCGCGCTGACCTGGTCCCCGGGCAGCAGCGTGTTCTGCTCGACGGCCTCGGCGAGCTGCCGCCCGGCCTCCTCCAGGTCACCTTGGTCCACCAGCAACGACCCCAGTTCGAAGCCGAGCTTGGCCGCGAGCACGTCGTCGCCCGAGCTGAGTTCCCGCGCGGTCGCCAGATGCCGCAAAGCCTCGCTCGGCCTCCCGGCCCGCAGTTCCATGGTCGCGAGCTCCCGGTGCACCAAGGCCTGCTCGTGCTCGTCGGCACCCGCGTCCAGCGCCTCCTGGAAGTGTTCGGCCGCGAGGAACAGGTCGCCCATGTCGCGGTAGACCTCGCCCAGCAGCCGGTGAGCTCGCGGCGCCTCGCCCGGATGCGACACCGCGACGAGCAGATCGCGTTCAGCCTCGTCGAGCCGCCCGAGCCGCATGGCCACCTCGCCGCGCAGCAGCAACGACTTCGTCGGCGTGTTCGACGCCTGCACCGTGCGGGTGACCAAGGCGTGCGCACCGGCCAGATCTCCCCGTTCCTGCAGCCTGCGAGCGGCTGCCACGAGCACGTCCGCCCAGTCCGGCCTCGCGTCGTCCACGGGCAGCGCGCTGACGACCTCGACCGCGTCGGCGTTCCTGAGCGGGTGTGCGGCCGCGAGCTGCTTCGGCGCCTCCCCCACGACCATCACCAGCCGGCCGGAGTCGAGCTGCACCTGGTCGAGGATCTCCTGCACTCCCGCCGACGGCCGGGCCGGTGGGTCGACGACCACGAAGTGCCGCACCATGGACAGCTCGGCGAGCCGCCCGCGCACCGCCCGCACGCCGAGGGCCAGCAGCTCGTCGGTCAGCCGCACGGCCCGTTCGGACGTGCCGTGCACCAGCACGTCGTAGCGGAAGCCCTGGCCGGCTTCCCGCCGCCCGCGTTCCCTGGCCGCCGAGACGTACGTGTCGCGGTTGCTCACCAGCACATCCGCGTCCGCGAGCCGATGGGCGAGCAACGCGGCGATGTTGTCCATGTAGTAGGAGACCGAGTCCGGGCTGCCGCTGCGTTCGTCGACGACGGCGATCTCCTCGCCGAAGCTCCAGTAGGGCAGGTACGGCACCGTCGTCCGCTCGACCAGCCCCAGCTCCGGCTGGTCGTCGTGCTGGTCGGCCGGCAGCCAGCTCGCGTAGAGGGGCCCGAACTGCTCGGCCATCGCGGTCCGCCACGACCGCGCCCGTTCGTACTCCTCCTTGCCGTCGAAACGCGACACCACCGGCAGGTACAGCAGCCCGGCGCGGTCGTAGGGCAGCTTGTCGCGCGCGTCGGACGCCCGCCGGGCCACCTCCAGGGCTCCGGCGAGGTTCTGCCGGTTCGGCGCGACGCACAGGACCAGCACGTCCGGTAGCTGCGCGGTGCAGATGCCGCCGATGTCGGTGATGCCGGTGCGGCTGTCGACCAGCACGTAGTCGAAGTGCTCCGCCCACTCCTCGCGGATCTTCTCGAAGCGCCAGCCGAGGTCGTGGTCCGCGAAGAGCTCCGGCCACGACAACGTCTGGGCGCGGTCGGCGTACGAGGGGGTCATCGCGCCCGCGGCGAGCAGCGACAGGCTCTCGGCGTCCGGCACGAAGACGGGTTCCACGACCTCCGTCCAGTCGGCCTCGCCGGCGATCACCTCGACCAGGCCGCCGCGGACCGGAGCGTCGGCGTACGGGCTGAAGTACTCGTGCAGGCCCGGCGCGTCCAGGTCGAAGTCGACGCACAGCACGCGGTTGCCCCAGCGCGCGAGCTGCACGGCGACGTTCGCGAGGCAGAAGGACCGGCCGACGCCGCCCTTGTACGAGTAGAACGTGACGATCACGGCGGCCCTCACAGCCTCGGCAGCGGGCCGGGCGGCAGCGACGCGGGGTCGAGCGCCGGTCTCACCACCCGCCACTGCGGGTCCCATGGCGGCGCGTACTCGATGCGTTCCGCCACCTCCTTCGCGAGCTGCTGCACCGCCGTGAGGAAGTGCTCGTAGCTGGCCGAACGGCTGTAGACCTCGTAGGCGAGCGGCTTGTTCCACGCCGTGAAGTCCGCCTGCTGCGTCGCCTGCGCCTCCGGCGGGTAGTGCCGCCCGTCGGCGTAGCGCACCGGCAGCACGAGCTGCCGGGGGTGGTCGGCGGAGCCGTAGCCGAGCTTCTCGTGGCGGTGCAGCATGCTCTCCCACTCGGCGCGGCACCACGGCGACCGGAAGTACGGCGGCGAGAAGACGGCGACCATCACCTTGGACCGCAGCAGCGCGCGTTCGAGGTTGGTCGGCCACGCGACCCCGGTCTCCTGGTTCCAGTCCACGAAGATGTCGGGGTCCTTGTCCATCTCGTTGCCGAGCCACTCCTTGAGCGCGCGGTAGAAGTGCTCCTTCACCCAGACGTCACCGCCTCCGCGGCGGGTGTAGCTCAGGAAGACGTCGTACTCATAGCCCACGCACTCCCATCGCGATCATGCCCTGCGCCATTACGACGCCTCACCCTTCCGGCGCAACGCCTCCAGTTCGGCGTCGGAGAACCCGTAGGTCGTCACCACGGTCATCTTCGCGCTGGTGACCAGCAGCCCGGGACCCCACTCCCCGATCACCACGCCGCGCTGGTGCGCCGAGGAGAAGAACGGCTCGCCGGTCACGCCGAGGTCGACCTCGGCCGGCCAGAAGAGCGTCCGGCGCTCCTCGCCGGGGTGGAACTCGTGGGCGAACTTGAGCTGGTGCAGGAACGTGATCCAGCCCTCGGTGATGTCGTCGTAGTACTCGTCCCACTCCGGCGAGGTGCCCTTGGGCGCGCGGGTCAGCACCACGCGGGTGCCCTCGGGGACCGGCGTCAGCGCGAACGTGTCGTGGCCCTGGACGACGAGCGTGGTGCCGTCCTCCTCGACGTCCCGGAAGTAGATGTGGTCGATCTCGTCGTCGAGCTCCGGGATGTCCCAGCCGTGCCAGTGCCGGAGCTTCTCCCTGTCGCGGAACGACTGCCACACCTCGTCGACCGGCGCGGCCACGGTGATCTCGATCCGCACGCCCTCATCACTCATCTGCAACTCCCGGATGGCCCATGGCGACCACCCGGTACGGGCGGCCGGACTCGGTGTCGTACTTGAGCGCGAGCTGCCGCACCGCTTCGGCGAGGTCGCCGGTGAACTCGTGGACGTCGCCGGGCGCGCCGAAGCGGACCGTCGTCTCCACGGTGAAGGTGAGCAGGCGCTTCCCCGCACCGGCGGCCGCGCCGGACATGCGCTCGACCTCCCGCGCGGTGCTCTCGGCGACCGACACCAGGTGCGTCGCGGCGAACTGGTCCTGGACGTCCGCGGCGACCTCGCGGCCCGGCCGGGCGCGCAGGACCCGTTCGACGCAGCCGCGCCGCTGCCGCTGTTCCACCAGCTCCACGAGCCCCGCCTGCTCCAGGGCCCTGACGTGGTAGTTCACCCGCTGCCGCGGCAGGTCGAGCGCCGCCGCGAGCTGGGTCGCCGACGCGGGCGTCGTCTTCAGCAGCTCCAGCAACGACCTGCGCAACGGTGACAGCTCCACCCCGGCACGGTGCCATTTGACAAAATCATTTGTCAATACCGGAACGCGACCGGAAACAGGTAAGTTCGTTGACGGTTGCAACAAACCGCCCGCACCCTGTGACGCGTGAGAACCCCCCTGCTGGTGGCAGCGTTGGCAGCAGCGGCGATCGTTCCCGTGTGGACGGTCGCGGCCCAGGCCGACGTGGTGCCCGGAACCGCTTATCAGGTGACAAACGTCGGCAGCGGAAAGTGCGTGGAGTCGCTGGGAACGGCCAACGGCGCGCAGCTCCGCCAACAAGGATGCTCCGGGCAGACCTGGAAGTTCACGCCCACGAGCGACGGCTACCACACGGTCGGCGAAGGAGCCGTCTGGGACGTCTCGAACGTGTCCACTGCGGACAACGCGGCGGTCCACATGTGGCAGTCCTTCACCGCGAACAACCAGCAATGGCGCCCGGAACAGGTGGGCACCGGCACCTACCGGTTCGTGAACCGGCACAGCGGCAAGTGCCTCGACGTGCCCGCCGCGACCACCAACGACGTCCAGCTGGTCCAGTACACCTGCAACGGGACCAACGCGCAGCTCTTCCGGTTGTCCGCGGCGAACCAGAATCCCGGCCAGCCCGACTTCGGCCCCAACGTGCTCGTCTTCGACCCGTCGATGCCCGCGAGCACCATCCAGGCGCGCCTGGACGACGTCTTCCGCCAGCAGGAGGAGGGCCAGTACGACGCCCGGCGCTACGCGATCATGTTCAAGCCCGGCAACTACAACGTCGACGTCAACATCGGCTTCTTCACCCAGGTGCTCGGCCTGGGCATGCTGCCGGACGGCGTGACGATCAACGGCCAGGTGCACGTCGAGGCCGACTGGTTCCAGGGCAACGCGACGCACAACTTCTGGCGCGGCGCGGAGAACCTCGCGATCCGGCCGCCGAGCGGCACCAACACGTGGGCCGTCTCGCAGGCATCTGCCATGCGGCGCACCAAGACCTACGGCAACATGCAGCTCGACGACGGCGGCTGGTCCAGCGGCGGCTTCCTCACGGACTCGGTCGTGACCGGGCAGGTGCGGTCGGGTTCGCAGCAGCAGTGGCTGTCGCGCAACACCGAGTGGGGTTCGTGGACCGGTGAGAACTGGAACATGGTGTTCGTCGGCGCGCGCAACGCGCCGCAGACCTCGTTCCCGGAACCGCCGTACACGAACGTCGCGCAGACCCCGGTTGTGCGAGAGAAGCCGTTCCTGAACGTCGACGGCAGCGGCAACTACAACGTGTTCGTGCCGGCGCTGCGCACCAACTCCAGCGGCACCACGTGGGCGAGCGGCACCCAGCAGGGCACGAACATCCCGCTGTCGCAGTTCTTCATCGCGAAGCCCGGCACCTCGGCCGCGACGATGAACCAGCAGCTCGCCGCCGGCAAGCACCTGCTGCTCACCCCGGGCATCCACCAGGTGAGCGAGCCGATCCGCGTCACGCGCCCGGACACCGTCGTGATGGGTCTCGGCCTCGCGACCGTCATGCCCACCAACGGCACCATGGCGCTGGACGTGGCCGATGTGGACGGTGTGAAGGTCGCCGGTCTGCTGATCGACGCTGCTCCGACCAACTCGCCGCTGCTGATGCAGGTCGGCGCGCCGGGCAGCTCCGCGCGCCACCAGGCGAACCCGACGTCGCTGCACGACCTCTACGTGCGCATCGGCGGCTCGGCCATCGGACGGGCCACGACCTCGTTGGTGGTCAACAGCCACGACGTGATCGGCGACCACCTCTGGCTGTGGCGCGGTGACCACTCCTACGGCGTCGGCTGGGACGTGAACACGGCCGACACCGGTCTGATCGTCAACGGCAACAACGTGACGATGTACGGCCTCTTCGTCGAGCACTACCAGAAGTACCAGACCATCTGGAACGGCCAGGGCGGCCGGACGTACTTCTACCAGAACGAGATGCCGTACGAGGCGCCCAACCAGGCGGCGTGGATGAACGGCTCGACCCGCGGCTACGCGGCCTACAAGGTCGCCAACCACGTCACCACGCACGAGGCGTGGGGGCTGGGCAGCTACATCTACATGCGCTACAACGCCGCCGTGACCGCCGATCGCGCGTTCGAGGTGCCGAACACGCCCGGCGTGAAGTTCCACAGCATGGTCACGGTGTCGCTGGGCGGCAACGGGACCATCCAGCGGATCATCAACAACTCGGGCGGCACGGCGACCGCCGGGTCCACCGAGGCCTACCTCGCGCACTACCCGAACCCGTAACACCCGGTCGCGGCAGGACGGGCCCGTGCTCCCCCTGGCAGCGGGCCCGTCCTGTCAGCGCAGCCGCTTGGGCCGGTTGACCTTCATCTCGTCCACGTCGGTGACCTTGGCCTTCAGGCCCCGGAAGTCGACCCCCAGCGCGTCGAGCGCGGTGCTCGCGCGCCGCAGTCCCGCCTCGTCCGGCTTCTCGGCGGCCGTGAGGATGACGCGGTAGCTGAAGAAGTCGAGCTTCTCGTCGTAGCTGAGCGCGCCCTCCTCGCTGAAGCCCGCGTCGCGCAGGAAGTCGAAGCCCTTCAGGCGCTCCCGCAACGACCCGCGCTGCTCGTCGGTCAGCTCCGCGAAGCGGCCGCGGACGAGTACCCGGTAGGTGTGTTCAGCCACGAGCGAAGATGGTCCCCGAACCGCCGCCGATCTGGCGAACGATTTCCCGCGTGCGGAAGAATCCCGGCCATGAACGCAGAAGAGCTGGTCTCGCGGATCCGGGCGGAGCTGCACCCCGGTGAGCACGACAACCTCGTGGTCAAGCTGATCGAAACCGGCGAAGCGCCGCGCTCGGTGATCGCGACGTTCGCCGCGGAGGAGAACCACATCGTGTCGTCGGACTGGCGGACGTTCCTCGTGCTCGCGGCCAAGGCGGAGGAGCCGAACGCGCGGGCGTTCTTCACGCTGCTCGCGGGCGGCGAGGAGCTGGTGCTGCCGATGCTGGAGCCCCTCGCCAGGGCCGCGGGCATGCCGGCGGAGAAGTTCCACGGCTACGAGCCCTTCCCCGGCTGCCAGGCCTACCCGGCGTACCAGGCGTGGATGGCGCTCAACGGCGACCCGGCCGACGTGGTGCTCGCCATCCTCGCCAACTTCACCGCGTGGGGCGGCTACTGCGCCCGCATGGCCAAGGGGCTGCGCGAGCACTACGGCTTCGACGACGAGGCGTGCGCGTTCGTCGACTTCTTCGCCACCCCGGCGCCCCAGCTCGAGGAACGCGCGGTCGCCGCCGTCCAGGCCGCGCTGGACGGCGGCTGGCAGCCGAAGCACGCGTGGCGCTACGGCCGCCTGCTGCAGGCCTACGAGCTCCAGTTCTGGTCGACGCTGGCGTGAAAGGGCGGGGGCGGCGAGTGCTGCCCCCACCCCCGGCACACGGCTCTATCGCGGCAGGTAGGCCCGGTGGGCCTTGGAGAACTCGTAGTTGTTGAACTTGTCCCAGTTGATCGACCACGTCATGAGGCCGCGCAGGTTCGGGTACACGCCCTTCGGCTTGTAGGTGCCGCACCGGGTGCCCTTGGTGAGGCAGTCCAGCGCGATCTGGACGTCCGCGACGGAGGTGAACCCGTTGCCGGCGTGCATCGCGGCGGGCAGGCCGATCGCCACCTGTTCCTGCCGCAACGGCGCGAAGACCTTCGACGTGTCACCGCGCACCGGGAACCCGGCGAGCAGCATGTCGGTCATGGCCACGTGGAAGTCCGCACCGCCCATGTTGTGGTACTGGTTGTCCAGCCCCATCACGGGACCGGAGTTGTAGTCCTGCACGTGCAGCAACGTCAGGTCGTTGCGCATGGCCTCGATCACCGGCAGGTACGCGCCGGTGCGCGAGTCACCGGTGCCCGTGCCGCCGTAGAACTGGTAGCCGACCTGCACGAAGAACGTCTCCGGTGCCATCGTCAGCACGAAGTTCGCTCCGTAGCGGGACTTCAGCGACCGCAGCGCCGAGATCAGGTTCACGATCACCGGCGTGGTCGGGTTGCGGAAGTCGGTGTCGCCGGGGTTCAGCGACAGCGAGTGGCCCTCGAAGTCGACGTCCAGGCCGTTCAGGCCGTACTTGTCGATGATCGCCGACGCCGAGCGCACGAACGCGTCACGCGCCGCCGCGGTCTCGAGCCGCACCTGGCCGTTCTGGCCGCCGATGGAGATCAGCACCTTCTTGCCCTTGCTCTGCTGCGCGCGGATGCCGGCGATGAACTCGGCCTCCGGCTCGACGTTCGGGCACTCGGCCACCGGGCACTGGCTGAACCTGAGCTCACCCGAGGTCGCGCTGGTGGGCTCGGCGAACGACAGGTTGATGACGTCCCACTCGTCCGGCACGTCCCGCATGCGGATGTAGCCGGAGCCGTTGGCGAAGCTCGCGTGCAGGTAACCGACGAGCACCTTGCGCGGCAATGAGCCCGTAGGTGGCGGGCCGGTCGTGGTGGTGGTGGTGGTCGTCGTCGTCGTGGTGGTCGTGGTGGTGGTCGAGGTCGGCGAGGTGCCGCCACCGGCGCAGGCCGCGCCGTTGACCGTGCAGCCGGCCGGCTCGGCGGTGCCCGAGGCGTTGAACCCGAACGTGACGCTGGCGCCGGGCGCGACGGAGCCGTTGTACTCGCGGTTGGCGAACGTGTTGTGGTTGCCGCTCTTGGTGAGCAACGAGTCCCAGTAGGCGCCGACGGAGGTGGACGCGGGGTAGTCGAACTCGACCTTCCAGGAACTGATGGGCGCGCTGGTCTCGTTCTTGATCGTCACCGTCGCGGTGTACCCGCTCGCCCAGGTCTGCTTGGCGAACGTCGCCGTGACACCGGCGGCGCTGGCGGGCGCGAGGCTGGCGACCACGGCGCCGAGCATCAGTGCGGCGACCGCGGATATTCGAGCGAACAACAGCATGGCTGCTCCATCCCACGCGTGGCGGCCGGCAGGGTCACCCCGAATTGGACTAGACCATCTATCGCCGCGTCAAGGTCCCGGCCCCTCTCCCGCGGATCAGTCCGGCGAGAGCCGCGGGCGGGGCCCCGCGGCAGAAGGCCTAGAGTGGACCCCCGTGCCCCACGCCCGTGCCGCCGACGGAACCGCGCTCTTCTACTCGGTCGAGGGCTCCGGCCCCGCCCTGCTGCTGATCGCGGGCCAGTCGAACTCGTCCCGCTGGTGGTCGCGGGTGCGCCCGGCCTTCGCCGAGCGGTTCACGACGATCGTCACCGACCACCGCGGAACCGGCGCCAGCGACAAGCCGGACATCCCCTACAGCACCCGGCTCTTCGCTTCGGACTGCGTCGCCGTGCTCGACGCCGCGGGCGTCGCGAAGGCCCACGTCTACGGCACGTCGATGGGTGGCCGGATCGCGCAGTGGCTCGCCGCCTCGCACGGCGAGCGCGTCGACCGGCTCGTGCTGGGCTGCACCTCCCCCGGCGGTCCGCACGCGATCGAGCGCAGCGCCGAGGTGCGCCGGTCGCTGGCCCAAGCCGATCCGATGAAGGCGCGCAGGGCGCTCGAAGAGCTGATGTACACGCCGGCCTACCGCGGGCCGTTCAACACGCTCGGCGATCCGGACATGCCGCCCTACGCGCGCAAGCGGCACCTGTTCGCGAGCGCGGAGCACGACGCGTGGGACGTGCTGCCGTCGATCACCGCGCCGACCCTGGTGGTGCACGGCACCGACGACGTCTTCAACCCGGCGGCGAACGCTCCGTTGATCACCGAGCGGATCCCCGGCGCGCGGATGCACCTCATCGAGGGCGCGCGGCACGGCTACTTCGAGGAGTTCGCCTCGGTGGCGACTCCTCTGGTGGTGGACTTCCTCAGCCGGTGACCCAGCGCAGGCCGCGCATCAGCGCGTGGCCCGCGAACCGCACCCCGGTCGCCTCCGTGACCGGCAGGTAGGGCAGCCGCAGCGGAATCCGCGCCCACACCGGCAGCGAGGCGACCGCCGAGGCGGCGAGGATCGCGTACGGCCCTCGCGCGACCATCGGCAACGGAGCCTTGAGCAACAGGAACCGCGCCGCTTCCCGCGCCTCGCGGGTGCTCTTGAGCTCGGGCCGGTAGGCGTTCAGGCGCGCTTCGAGCTCCGCGGTCGTGCGCGGCGGGTCCGGGATGCCCATCGCTTCGGCGATCACCGCCATGTCGGCGACGTAACCGTCGTAGCCGGCGAGGGGGTGCTCGCCGTAGCGCTGGTGGCAGCGCAGGAAGCTGTCGACCTCGGCCACGTGCACCCAGGCCAGCAGGTGCGGGTCGTCGGCGCGGTAGCGGCGGCCGTCGGACGCGGTGCCGTGGATGTGCTTGTGCACGCGGGCGAGCCGGTCGATCGCCTGGTGCGCGTGCTCGGCCGTGCCGTAGGTCGTGACACCGACGAACAGGCTCGTGCGCTGCAACCGTCCCCACGGGTCGGTGCGGTAGTCGGAGTGCTGGGCGACGGCGGCCATCGCCAGCGGGTGCAACGACTGCAGCAGCAACGCGCGCAAACCGCCGATGAACATGGCGTGGTCGGCGTGGACGTGGCGGATCGGGCGGTCGTCGGCGAACAGGCGCGGACCGGGCGCTTCGTGGATGCGGCGCGCGTGTCTCTCGTGGTCCGGGCCCACCACGCGCTCGAACAGGCCCTCGCTCAGCTGTTGCCTCATTGCCTCCAGCATCACTCCATCATGCGCCCCGGTGGCCGCGTCCGGGGAACGGCAGCCCCGGATCACAGCTCCCAGCGGACGCGATCAGGCAGGACCACCCACCGGGCGGGCGAGGTGAACGCCCTGTCGTCCTCCGGCCGCAGCCCCGCGTAGGCGCAGCAGCAGGCAACGGCGTGACGGACGTAGAGGTGCTTCAGCAGGACGTCGGCCGTGCTGTCGGCGCTGTCGGGAGAACCGCCCGGGTGGAGGTCCCGGTCGACGGTCTCGCCATCGCGGTCGATGCTGCCCTGGTTGCCGCTCTTGGGGTTGGCGTACATGCCGCAGGTCACGGTGCCGGCGGACAGCGCGCGGGTGATGGCCGGGATCGACGCCGTGTACGACCAGGGTTGCAGCACGACGCACCCGCCCGGCACGTCGGTGACGCCCACGACGACCTCGGTGTCGTCGCCGAACGGGTCGTCCCACGGGTTCGCGAGGTCCGGGACCTCGTCGTCCGGCACCACCTCGGCGTCCAGCCGGCGGACGGCCTCGTCCGAGCCGACACCCCGGACGCAGGCGATGCTGAACCCGTCCACGTCGGGGAACCGCCCGAGGGCGGCGACGAGCCGGTCCCGTTCCGCCACCGCGGCTCGCTCCCGGGGCGTGAGGACCTCGCCGGTCGCGATCGGGTGCGCGGTCGTGAGGCTCAGCCGCGCGGGCGACCAGCCGGACATCATGGGACGCGCCGGATCGGCGCCCGCCGCCAGCAGCACGCCGACGCTGTCGTAGTTGCGCCGGTGCACCGCCTGCCACAACGCCGTGCGGTCGTCGAAGAGCACGTCGACGTCGTCGACCTCCGCGACCAGCTCCGCGACCTCGCGCGCCGTGCCGAAAGCCGCCGCCCGGTGCAATGCGGTGAACCCGTCCCCCATGGGATCGGCACCCTATCGACGCCGGGCGCCACACCCGAGAGCGGCTCGGAGGGAGAGCCGCTCTCGGCTGTACGGGTGAACGCCCCATCCGCCGCCCGGGACCGAGGGCCTGTCCGCGATGATCACGTGGTACCACACGTTTGACCGCGCATGACCGGCGTTGCCGGGGAGGGAGAGCGAGCGGATGGACGACAGGCACCTTCCCGGCTTCTACCACGACGCGGAGGCGGTGTCCCAGCGCGGACAGCGCCTCACGCTGCTGTTCAGCAGGGTGCGGCTGCTCGGCGCGGTGGTCGCGGCGCTCGGCGGTGCGTTCAAGTGGAAGGTCGGCGAGGGCGTCGACATCTGGGCCTGGGTGGCGCTGCTCGGGTTCCTCGTCGCGCTGTTCGGCGAGATCCTGCTGTGGGTCGTGCACCCGGAGCAGAAGTGGAACGCGGGCCGCACCGTCGCCGAACGCGTGAAGTCGCTGGCCTGGCGCTACGCCGTGCTGGGCGACCCGTTCCCCGCCACGACCAGGGACCCGCGCAAGCAGTTCGAGCTCGCCATCGCCGACGCGGTGGGGGACCACCGCAAGCGGGTGCTGCTCACCAGCACCAACGACGAGGGCGACCGGGTGGTCGCCGCCCTGCGCGCCGCATCGTTCGCCGAGCGCAAGAAGGCCTACCGCGAGGACCGCGTGCTGCGGCAGCTCACGTGGTACCGCGACAAGGCGGCGCTGAACGAGACCAGGGCGACCGTGTTCCGCGTGCTGCTGATCGTGGGCGAGCTCGTCGCGATCCTGTTCGCGACCCTGCGCATCAACGGCGCCTGGGACGTCGACCTGTCCGGCGTGCTGGCCGCGGCCGTCGCGGGCGGCGCCGCCTGGATCGGGCTGCGGCAGTACGAGAACCTGCGGGTCACCTACGCGGCGGCGGCCGGCGAGCTCGCGGACGTCTACCAGCGGCTCCCCTACACCGAGCAGGACGACTGGGCCGCGACGGTCGCCGACGCCGAAGCCGTGATCAGCAAGGAGCACACCGCCTGGCTCGCGTCACGGCCGAGCGCGACCTGACCCGCCGAGGCACCGGCCGCACAGCTTCCCGCCCGGCTCGCGTCACACCGGGCGCAACCAGACCCGGCAAGACCGCCAGCCACACAGCACCCCGCCCGCGACCGCCAGCCCCCGCCCGGCACCTCTCAGTTCAACGCTTCCACCACGCGCGCCACCATCGCCCTCTCCGCCGCGGCCACCTCACCATCCGCACCGGCCACCGAGCGGCACATCTCCGCCACGGCGGCGCGGAAGATCGCGACGTCGCGCGGCTCGTGCGCGCCGATGATCGCCACGGCGTCGCGCAACGCGGCCAGCACGCCCTGCTCCACATCGGACGCCGAGCCCTTCGGCAGCGACGGAGGCGCGGCCGCGATGGCGGCGCGGAGGTCGTCCGAGAGCAGGGTCATGGCCCTGACGCCGGCCTGGCTCTCCTCGTCGACCGAGCCGGGGTCCGCCGTGGACACCAGCACCATGGCACCGAAAACGGCCGTGCGGAGGGTCTGCCCCTCCGCCTCCGTGTACGCAGTCATGGGCGCAAGCCTATGCAACGATCAGCGGCTATGAGTGCGGGTCAGGTGCTTGGCGCCAACATCAGGGCGTTCCGGGAGCAGCGCGGGTTGTCGCTGTCGGAGCTCGCGCGGCGGTCGTCCATCGCCAAGGGCACGCTGTCCCAGCTCGAGAGCGGGTCGGGCAACCCGACCATCGAAACAGTGTTCAGTTTGTCGAACGCTTTGGACGTGCCCGTGTCGGAGCTGGTGACCGAGCGGACGGCCCCGGACGTCGTGCTGGTGCGGGCCCGCGACGTCGAGGTGCTCAGCAGCAACGCCGTCGACCTGCGGCTGATGCGGCGGATGGACGTCGGGGACACCGTGCTCGAGATCTACGACCAGCGCGTCCGGCCGGGTGCCACGCAGTCCACGGAAGGCCATCCCGGCAAGGAACACGTGCTGGTCACGAGCGGACGACTGCGCGTGGGACCGTCCGAGCGGCCCTACGAGCTCGGCCCCGGCGACTACGTGTGCTTCCCCGGCTCGGTGCCGCACCTGTACGAGACCCTCGACGGCGAGGTCAGTTCGGTGCTGGTGCTGGAGTACCCGAAGCACTAACGTTCATTCTATTGAACGGAGGTGGTGATGCGGCCGGACGTCGTGGTCATCGGAGCGGGCATCATCGGCGCCGCGTGCGCCCAGGCGCTGCACGCGCGCGGGCTCACCGTTCTCGTGGTCGACCGCCACGGACCCGCGTCGGGCACCAGCGCCGCCGGCGAGGGCAACGTCCTCGTCAGCGACAAGGAACCAGGCCCTGAGCTGGAGCTCGCCCTGGCCAGCCGAGAGCTGTGGCCGGAGCTGGCGGCGGACGCCGAGTGGGAGGAGAAGGGCGGCCTGGTCGTCGCCACGACCGGGGACTCCGCCCAGCCGCTCAGGGACTTCGCCGCGCGGCAACGCGCAGCGGGCGTCGACGCCCGCGAGCTGACCGCGGCGGAGGCGCTCGCCCGTGAACCGCACCTCAACCCGGAGCTCACCGCCGCCGTCCACTACCCGCGCGACGCGCAGCTCAACCCGGTCAAGGCCACCAGGGCCCTGCTGCGCGGCATCGCGGTCACCCGCGCCGAGGTGTCCACGACGGACGGCCGCAGCGTCACGACCTCCGGCGGTGTGATCCGCTGCGGCGCGGTCGTCAACGCCACCGGCCCGTGGGCGCGCGGCTTCGGCGTCAACGTGCTGCCCCGGCGCGGTGTCGTGCTGGTCACCACACCGATCCCCGGCGCGATCCGGCACAAGGTCTACGACGCGGACTACGTCGGCGCGGTCGCGAGCGGCGACGCGGACCTGCAGACGTCCGGTGTCGTCGAGTCGACGCGGGCCGGCACCGTCCTGATCGGGTCGAGCCGGCAGCGCAAGGGCTTCGACGACACGATCGAGAGCGAGGTGCTCAGAGCGTTGGCCCGCCGGGCCATAGCGCTCTTCCCGATGCTCACGAACGTGCCGGTCATGCGCGCGTACGGCGGCTTCCGCCCGTACGCGCCCGACCACCTGCCGATCATCGGTGCGGATCCCCGCACGCCCGGTCTGTGGCACGCCACGGGCCACGAGGGCGCGGGCGTCGGTCTCGCCCCGGCCACCGGGCGGCTGCTCGCCCAGTTGCTCACCGGCGAGACGCCGCTCGTGGATCCCCACCCGTTCCGCGTCGACCGCCCGGAGGTGATGGTGTGAAGGTGAGCTTCAACGGCCTGCAGCGCGAGGTGGCCCACGTCGCGGAGCTGCTGCCCGGCAGGTTCTTCTGCGGCATCGGCGTCTGCTTCGGCTGCGTCGCGGAGATCAACGGCGTGCCCGAGGTCCGCGCGTGCCGCCACCGGTTGCGCGACGGCGACGTGATCAGGACCGAGTCGTGAGGGTGGTCGTGGTGGGGGCCGGACCGGCCGGCATGGCCGCCGCCACCACCGCCGCCGGCGCGGGGGCCGAGGTCGTCCTGGTCGACTCGGAACCCGCCGCGGGCGGCCAGTTCCTGCGCGGCCGCGCCCGGTTCGCGCACCCCGGCGTGACGCACCTGACCGACACCGAGGCGTGGCTCGTCGAGGACGGCACGCTGCACCTGCGCGGTCCGGCGCGGCTGCGCTTCGACGCGCTGGTCGTCGCCACCGGCGCCTACGACCGGCCGCTGCCCTTCCCCGGCTGGGACGGACCCGGCGTGATCACCGCCGGTGCCGCCCAGGCGCTCGCGAAGCAGGGCGTCGCGCTCGGGCACCGCGTGATCGTCTCGGGCACCGGCCCGTTCCTGCTGCCCGTCGCCGCCGCGCTGCGGGAGCTCGGCGCCACGCTCGTCGGCGTCTACGAGGCCTCCTCGCCGACGAGGTGGCTGCGGGAGGCCAGGGCCGTCGCCGCCAACCGGCACAAGATCGCCGAACTGGCCGGGTACCGGAAGGTGCTGGCCCGGCTGGAGACCCGCACGGCGGTGGTCGCCAAGCACGGCGACCGCGTCACGGTCGCGAAGCTCGACCGCGACTGGCGCCCGGTCAGCCACCGCACGGAGCACGCCGACCTCGTCTGCACCGGCTACGGCTTCCTGCCCCGCACGGACCTCGTGCCCCACGCCGAGCGCACCGGCGACTTCCTCGACGTCGACGACCACCAGCGCACCTCGGTCGGGAACGTCTTCGCGGCCGGTGAGGTCACCGGCATCGGCGGCGCCGACCTCGCCGCGGCCGAGGGTGTCGTGGCCGGAGCCGCCGCGGCGCGCCGGGACCCTCCCCGGGAAGCCCTCGAAGCCGTGCGCAGGGGCCGGTTGTTCGCGCGGGCCCTCGCCAGGGTGCACGCCGTCCAGCCCGGCTGGCGGACGTGGCTCGAGGAGGACACCACCGTGTGCCGCTGCGAGAAGGTGAGCCTGCGGGACCTTCCCGACGCGACCGGCATGCGCGAGCTGAAGCTCACCAGCCGGGTCGCGATGGGCCGCTGCCAGGGCCGCATCTGCGCCCGCAACGCCGCCGAGCTGACCGGCGTCCCGTTCGACGGGCAGCGCCGCGTGATCGCTGTCCCGATCCCCCTCGGCGAACTCGCCGCACTCCCGGAGGAGAACCAGCCATGAGCGAACGCCTCGACGGCGTCATCGTCGCCACCGCCCTGCCCTACGCCGAGGACCCCGCGGCACCGGCGGGACTGCGCCCGGACCTGGACAAGCTCGCCGAGCACTGCCGGTGGGTCGTCGAGAACGGCTGCCGCGGCGTCGGGCCGAACGGCTCGCTGGGCGAGTACTCGTCGCTGACCGACGCGGAACGCCGCGAGGTCGCCAGGACGGCCATCGCGGCGGTGAAGGGCAAGGGGATCGCCGTCATCGGCGTGCACGGCGTCGGCGCCCACCAGGCCCGCCACTGGGCCGAGCTGGCGGCGGAGGACGGCGCGGACGGCGTGCTCTGCCTGCCGCCCACCATGTACCGGGCCAACCGGGGTGAGGTCGTGCACCACTTCCGCGAGGTCGCGAAGGCCGGGCTGCCGATCATGGTCTACAACAACCCGATCGACACCAAGGTCGACCTCACCCCGGACCTGATCGCCGAACTGGGGCAGATCGAGCAGGTCGTGGCGGTGAAGGAGTTCTCCGGCGACGTCCGGCGCGTGCTCGAGATCCGCGCGGCCGCCCCGCACCTCACCGTCGTGGCGGGCGCGGACGACGTCGTGCTGGAGAGCCTGCTGATGGGCGCGACGGGCTGGTTCGCGGGCTACCCCAACGTCTTCCCCGCCGAGTGCGCCGAGCTGTTCACCCTCGCGCGGGAGGGCAGGCTCGCCGAGGCCCGGACGTTGTACGAACGGCTCGTGCCGGCGTTCCGCTGGGACTCGCGCACCGAGTTCGTGCAGGCGATCAAGCACTCGATGGACTTCGTCGGCCGCTACGGCGGTCCGTGCCGCCCGCCGCGCGGGCCGTTGTCGCAGGCCCAGGTCGAGCAGGTGGACGCGGACATGAAGCTGGCGACGTCATGAGGTTCGCCCGGTACCTCAGCGCGGTCGACTCGCACACCGAGGGCATGCCGACGCGCGTGATCACCGGTGGGGCCGGGGTGATCCCCGGCGCGACCATGGCCGAGAAGCGGCTGAACTTCGTCGAGCACCACGACCACCTCCGCAGGTTCCTGGTCAACGAGCCACGCGGCCACGCGGCGATGAGCGGCGCGATCCTGCAGCCGCCGACCCGGCCGGACGCGGACTGGGGCGTGCTCTACATCGAGGTGTCGGGCTGCCTGCCGATGTGCGGGCACGGCACGATCGGCGTGGCGACGGTGCTGGTGGAGACCGGCATGGTCGAGGTGGTCGAGCCGGTGACGACCGTCCGCCTCGACACCCCGGCCGGACTGGTGCTCGCCGACTACGACACCCGCACGAAGCTGGTGACGATCCGCAACGTCCCGGCGTACGCGCACGAGCTGGACGCGACCGTCGACGTGCCCGGCCTCGGCCAGGTCCGCTACGACATGGCGTACGGGGGCAACTTCTACGCGATCCTGCCCCTCGCGGACCTCGGGATCCCGTTCGACCGGGCGGAGAAGGACCGGATCCTCGCCGCCGGTCTGTCCATCATGGACCGGATCAACGCGGAGAACCGCCCGGTGCACCCGGTGGACGCGGCGATCAGCGGCTGCAAGCACGTCCAGTTCACCGCGCCCGGCCGGGACGGCGCCCACTCGCGCAACGCGATGGCGATCCACCCCGGCTGGTTCGACCGGTCCCCGTGCGGCACGGGGACCTGTGCCCGGATGGCCCAGCTGCACGCGCGCGGCGAACTCGGGATCGGCGCGGACTTCGTGAACGAGTCGTTCATCGGCACCAGGTTCATCGGGCGGCTGCTGGACGAGGTGCCCCTCGGCGACCGCACGGCGGTCCTGCCCACGGTGGCGGGCCGCGCGTGGATCACCGGGATGGGCCAGTACCTGCTCGACGCCACCGACCCGTTCCCGGAGGGGTTCACGCTCTGAGGCCGGTGCCGGGCTTCTCCGGGCGCGCGCGTTTCCGTTGCTCGTGGTGCCGGCCGCCGGAGCTCACACCGCCGGAGGCCGGTCCTCGTAAGGCGTCGACAGCACCACGGTGGTCCGCGTCGACACGTTCGCCGACTCGCGGATCTTCTGCAGCAGCTCCTCCAGCGCCGTCGGCGAGGCGACCCGCACGCGCAGCACGTAGGAGGCGTCGCCCGCGACCGAGTAGCAGGCCTCGATCTCCGGCAGGTGCTCGAGGCGCTTGGGGTAGTCGTCGGGCTCGGCCGGGTTGATCGGGAAGAGCGAGATGAAGGCGGACATCGGCAGGCCGACCTCGGCGCCGTCCAGGCGGGCGGCGTAGCCCTTCACGATGCCGCGCTGTTCGAGGCGCTTCACCCGCTGGTGGACGGCCGAGACGGACAGGCCCACCCGCTCGGCCAGGTCGGTGAAGCTGCACCGGCCGTCCGAGGCGAGTTCCTTCAGTATCGCTCTGTCGATCTGCTCGAGGGTCAAAGCACCACCAGTTCGTGAGGTCGGTTGTTGAAGGACTCGACGCCGTCGGCGGTGGCCACGACGATGTCCTCGATGCGCGCGCCCCACCGGCCCGGCAGGTAGATGCCGGGCTCGACGCTGAAGGCCATGCCTGCCTCCAGCGGCAGCGCGTTGCCGCTGACGATGTAGGGCTCCTCGTGCACGTCCAGGCCGATGCCGTGGCCGGTGCGGTGGACGAAGAACTCGCCGAAGCCCGCGTCGGCGATGACCGCGCGGGCGACGTTGTCGATCTCCTCGCACGTCACGCCGGGCTTCACGGCCTCGACGGCGGCCTGCTGCGCGGCCTGCAGGACGGCGTAGGTGTCCCAGACGTCGTCGTGGGACGGCTCGCCCATGACGTAGGTGCGGGTCGAGTCGGAGTTGTAGCCCTCGGCGACGGGGCCGCCGATGTCGATGACGACGACCTCGCCCGCCTCGATCACGCGGTCGGAGTCGCGGTGGTGCGGCGAGGCGCCGTTCGGGCCGGAGCCGACGATCACGAACTCGGCGACCGCGTGGCCCTCCTCGACGATGGCCACGGCGATGTCGCGGGCCACCTCGCGCTCGGTGCGGCCGACGCGCAGGAACTCGCCCATGCGCGCGTGCACCCGGTCGATCGCGGCGCCCGCCTTGCGCAGGGCGGCGATCTCCGCCTCGTCCTTGCGCATGCGCAGCTCGCGCAGGATCGGGCCGGCCAGGGACTGCGGACCGCCGAGCGCGGTGCCGAGCTTGATGGTGTGCAGGGCGGGCATCATGTCCGCCACGGCCGCGCGCGACCCCTTCACCGCGGCCTTGACCAGGGCGTACGGGTCCTCGCCGTCCACCCACGTGACGACCTCGACGCCGAGCTCGTCGGTCGGGATGCCCGCGTAGCCCGGCTGCTCCAGCTTCGGCACGACCAGCGTCGGCGTGCCGTCGACCGGCAGCGCGAGGCAGGTGAGGCGCTCGAACGAGTCGCCACCGGCACCGATCAGGTACCGCAGGTCCGAGCCGGGAGAGATGAGCAGGGCGTCGACGCCCGCCCGCCCGGCGGCTTCGGAGGCGCGGTCGAGCCTCGCACGGAGTGCAGACACGTCGATGGGGCCGGTGATCGTTGCCATGCCGGAAAGCCTAGTAGCTTGTCCAATCGTGAGCTCTCCCCTGGTGCTGCTCGACTCCGCGAGCCTCTACTTCCGGTCGTTCTACGCGCTGCCGGACTCGATGACGGCGCCCGACGGCACGCCGGTGAACGCCGTGCGCGGGTTCGTCGACACGATCGCCCGCGTCATCACCGACCGCGGCGCGTCGAGGCTCGTCGCCTGCCTCGACGCCGACTGGCGCCCCGAGTTCCGGGTGAAGGCGCTGCCGTCCTACAAGGCGCACCGCGTCGCCGAGGACGCCGCCGACGGCTCCGAGGAGGTCCCGGACACCCTGACGCCGCAGATCCCGATCATCCTCGACGTGCTCGACGCGGCCGGCATCTGCACCGGCGAGGCGGCCGGCCACGAGGCGGACGACGTGATCGGCGCCCTCGCCCACCGCGAGACGATCTCCCCCGTCGAGGTGGTGACCGGCGACCGCGACATGTTCCAGGTCGTGCGCATGGACCCCACGCCCGTGCACGTCGTGTACGTCGGTCGCGGGTGGAACAAGGCGGAGGTCCTCGGCCCGCGGGAGCTGGCAGCCAAGTACTCGCTGCCGGTGGAGAACGCGGGCTCCGCCTACGCCGACATGTCCGTGCTGCGCGGCGACCCCTCCGACGGCCTGCCGGGCGTCGCGGGCATCGGCGAGAAGACCGCGGCGAAGCTCATCACCGAGTTCGGCTCGCTCGACGCCGTGCTGAAGGCCGTCCACGACCCGATGGACCGCAAGCTCACCACCAAGGCCCGCAACTCGCTCATCGCGGCCGAGGAGTACCTGGCGGTGGCGCCCGTCGTCGTCCGCACCGCACTCGACGCCCCGGTGGTGCTCGACCGCGACGACGAGCTGCCGCGCGTGCCCGCCGACCCCGAGCGGCTGCGTGAGCTCACGCAGCGCTGGGGGCTGGGCAGTTCGGTGCCGCGCCTGGTGAACGCGATGGAGCGGCGCGCCTGAGCCGGTCCGCGCCGCCGCCCGGCCACCCGGACTAGAAGAACGTGCCGCAGTACGGCTTGCGCTGCACGGCGAACAGCGCGTCGGCGTCGGCCAGGCGGCTGCCGGAGAGCCGTTTGACGGCCGCGAGCTGGGAGAAGGTCGTGTCGCCGAGGTACACGGCGCCGAGCAGGCCGACCGGGATCGTGACGTCGGCCGGCTCCTCGACGCGCTCGGCGCCGTCCGCCGACACCCGGTAGCAGCCGGAGTTGGCGGGCAGCAGCCCGTCCTGGACCTCGATCACGACCGGCTCGGCTTCGCCGTAGGTGCGGGCGGAGAGCATGCGCGGCACGTCGGTCAGCCGCAGCCAGATCTCGTCGAAGATCTCCCGGGTGTGGACGACGCGCGGGTCCTCGAACAGCCACGAGACCGGGTCGTCGAGCGCCAGGTCGATGTCGATGTGGTCGACGAGGTCCAGGCGCGAGACGAAGATCCACAGATCGCGCCACGCGTCGTCGTCCGCCCACTCGAAGTCCTCGATGGACAGCCGGTGCCGGAACCCCTTCTCCTCGGCGACCTTGTAGGTCAGGAAGCCGTCGTCCCCGTCGGGTCCACTGTGGACGACGGTGACCGAGTTCTCCGCCTCGCTCTTGCGGTCGCGCGCCCGTGCCCACCAGCCAGGCCACCTGCCGATCTGGCCCGGCCTCGCCAGGCCGACGGCCTCGTGCAGCTCCGGCAGCAGCTTGTCCGCGGTGTCCTGGTCGACCATGCGCACGCGGCCGGTCATCTCGCCGGGGATCACGGCCCGCTTGGCGTCGATCTCCACCGTGCGCCAGCGGCTCGCCGGGCCGTAGCCGAAACGGCCGTAGATGCGGCTCTCCGAGGCGCGCAGCGTGGCCACGGGATCGGGCAACGACGAGAGCTGTTCGCGCATCAGGGCGGACAGCACACCCCGGCGGGTGTGGTCGGCGCGGACGCCCACGCGGGAGACGGCGGAGTGCGGCACGACCGCGCCGCCTGGGACCACGAGCGAGGAGCCGTAGGACTGGGTGGTGCCGATCATCTCGTCGCCGTCGAACGCGGCGAGCACGCGGCCCGGCTCGTAGGAGGGGCGTGCCACCTGCCACTGCTCGTCGCTGAACGGACTCCAGTGCATGGCACGGCGGAACACCGTCATGTGGGCGCGGAACTGCGCGTCGTCGGTGAGAACGCGGATCTCGGTCACGCCCGCGATCGTGTCTCAGCACGACCGCGGGCGCACCTCAGTTTTCGCGCGGGCGATCAGCCCGTGGGCTGGCCGACCTCGTACTCGCCGTCCTCGGTCTTGACGACGATCTTGACCTTCTTGTCCTTGCCGCCGACCTGGACCTTGCACTCGAACGAGGTGTTGGGCTTGACCTCGTTCTCACCGCCGCAGGTCGCGGCCCCGACGTCGGAGATCTTGTACTCGTCCTTCAGGATCTGGACGATCCCGTTCTGCACGGCGGTGTTGTCGAAGATCTTCTTCTTGAAGAAGGCCGGCGACACGAACCCGGTGAAGAGCACACCGCCGACGAGCAGGACGACGACCACCGCGGCGACCCAGATGGCCGCGCTGGACTTCTTCTTCGGCGGCATCGGCGGGCCGTAGCCCGGCTGCTGCCCGTACGGGTTGGGCTGCTGGCCGGGAACGCCGTACTGCTGCGTCTGCTGGCCGTACGGGTCCTGCGCGGGCGTGCCGTACGGGTTCGACTGCGGCTGCTGGCCCGGCACGCCGTACTGCTGGGTCTGCTGCTGGGACGGATCGAAACCGGGGTACGGCTGCTGCTGCCCCGGCTGGGGCTGCTGCGGCTGGCCGTAGGGGTTCTGGGCCGGGAAGCCGCCGGACGGTGTGCCGGGAGGAAAACCGCCACCGTAGGGCTGCTGCGGCTGGCCCCAGGGCTGCTGCGGATCGTTCCCTCCGGACGGTCCGTACGGGCTGCTCATCTGTCGACCTCCGTGTGTACGACGTTGCGCCGAGATCCAATCACACCGCTGACGTCAGTCTTTACTCCGACTCGCAAAACCTTCGTCAGGCCCATGTCACATCATCGCCACAACTCCGCGGCGCAGGGCGTCGACCGCCTTGGCCGCCGCCGCGCCGACCGCGTCCTTGCGGCCGAGCACCTCGCGGATCTGGTCCAGCAGGTCGATCACCTGGCGGCACCAGCGCACGAAGTCGCCGGCGCCGAGCTCGTTGCCACCGGCTTCGGCCGCGCTCAGCACCTTCTCGAGCGACTCGCCGCGCGCCCAGCGGTACACCGGCCACGCGAAGCCGGGATCCGGCTGGCGCGTGATGCGCTCGAGCTTGTGGCGGCGCTCGTCGTCCTCGATCTCCGCCCACAGCCGCACGGTCTTCCCCATCGCGTCCGCCACCGGGCCCTGGGGCAGCCGCGCCTCCACCGGACCGTCCCGGCGCGCCTCGTAGACGAGTGACGACACCACGGCCGCCAGCTCCTCCGGCCTGAGGCCCTTCCACACGCCGTGGCGCAGGCACTCGGCGGCCAGCAGGTCCGACTCGCTGTACAGCCGCGTGAGGCGCTTGCCGTCCTGCGTCACCTCGTCGGCCTCGGACAGGTAGCCGCGCTCGCGCAGCAACGCCCGGATGCGGTCGAACTGGCGGGCCAGCGAGTGCGTGGTCGCCGCGACCTTGCGCTCCAGCTGCTCGGTCTCGGCCAGCAGCCGGTGGTACCGCTCGCCCCAGCGCGCGTGGTCCTCGCGCTGGTCGCAGCCGTGGCACGGGTGTGCGCGCAGCGCCCGGCGCAGCGTCGCGAGCTCGGGGTCGTCGTCCGCCGTCGTCTTCCTGCGGCCGCGCGACGGCACGACGATCCCGGTGTTGCGGATCGTCGCCGCGAGGTCGCGCCGCGACTTGGGCGAGCGCACGTCGACCTGCCGCGGCAGCCGGAGGTGGCCGAGCACCTCGACCGGCGCCGGGAAGTCCGCCGACGTGAGGCGGCCCGACCAGCGGTCCTCGGTGACGACCAGCGGCCTGGCCTCGCCCAGCGGCTCGATGCCGGGGTCGATGACGACGGCGAGGCCGCTGCGCCGCCCGGACGGCACCGCGATCACGTCGCCCTTGCGCAGCCGCTCCAGCGACTTGGCCGTCTCGATGCGGCGCGAGTTCGTGTTCTGCTTGGCGAGCTGCTTCTCCCGGTCCGCGACCTTCCTGCGCAGGCCCGCGTACTCGGCGAAGTCGCCGAGGTGGCACGTCATCGACTCGGAGTAGCCCTCGAGCGCGTCCTTGTTCCGCTCGATCCGGCGCGCCAGCCCGACCACCGACCTGTCCGCCTGGAACTGCGCGAACGACTGCTCCAGGATCTCGCGCGCGGCCGAGGCCCCGAGCTGGTGCACGAGGTTGACGGCCATGTTGTAGCCGGGCCGGAACGACGAGCGCAGCGGGTACGTGCGCGTGGAAGCGAGACCACCGACGGCCTTCGGGTCGATCCCCGGCTGCCAGACGACGACCGCGTGGCCCTCCACGTCGATGCCCCGCCGCCCCGCACGACCGGTGAGCTGCGTGTACTCCCCCGGCGTGAGGTCGACGTGCGCCTCGCCGTTGTACTTCACGAGCTTCTCGAGCACGACCGTGCGCGCGGGCATGTTGATGCCCAGCGCGAGCGTCTCGGTCGCGAACACCACCTTGACCAGGCCGCGGACGAACAGCTCCTCGACGGTCTCCTTGAACGCGGGCAGCAGCCCGGCGTGGTGGGAGGCGATGCCGCGCTCCAGCGCCTCGCGCCACTCCCAGAACCCGAGCACCATCAGGTCGGCCTCTGGCAGGTCGCGCGTCTTCTCGTCGATGATCCGGCGGACCTGCTCGGTCTCCTCCGGCGTGTTGAGCCGCAGCCCGGCCCGCGCGGTCTGCGCGACCGCCGCGTCGCAGCCCGCCCGGCTGAACACGAACACGATCGCCGGCAGCAGCGAGGCCGCGTCGAGCCGCTGGATCATGTCGATGCGCGACGGCGGCTTGTAGCCGGTGTTGCGCGGCGGGCGGCCCGCGCCGCCGCTGCCCCCGCGGTTGCGCCCGCGGCTGAACGGCACGTGGTAGCGCACCAGTTCCTCGGTCTTGCGCAGCACCTGCGCGTTGATCCGCGCGTGCGACTCGTCGCCCTCGAACAGGTCGAGCATCTGGTTGCCCACGAGCATGTGCTGCCACAGCGGCACGGGCCGGTGCTCGTCGACCACCACCGTCGTGTCGCCGCGCACCTCGACCAGCCACTCGCCGAACTCCTCGGCGTTGCTGACCGTCGCGGACAGACCGACGACCTGCACGTGCTCCGGCAGGTGCAGGATGACCTCCTCCCACACCGGGCCGCGGAAGCGGTCGGCGAGGTAGTGCACCTCGTCCATGACGACGTACGCGAGTCCGTCCAGAGTGGACGACCCGGCGTACAGCATGTTGCGCAGCACCTCGGTGGTCATGACGACCACCGGCGCGCCGCCGTTCACGCTCGTGTCGCCGGTGAGCAGGCCGATGCTCTCCGCCCCGTAGCGCGCGGTGAGATCGGCGAACTTCTGGTTGGACAGGGCCTTGATCGGGGTCGTGTAGAAGCACTTGCGGCCCTCGCTCAGGGCGAGGTGCACGGCGAACTCGCCCACCACCGTCTTGCCGGCACCGGTGGGGGCGCAGACGAGCACTCCGTGACCGTCCTCCAGGGCCTCGCAGGCCTGGCGCTGGAACGGGTCCAGCTCGAACGAGATGACGGAGCCGAAGTCGGTCAGCTTGGGCCGTTCAGCGCGACGCCGAGAGTCGGCGTAGGCCTCGGCCGGGGACCGCGAAGCACGTGACACCCCTTCAGGCTGTCACATCGCACCGACAACCGCCGCCGAGATAGATTAACTTCGACCGACACTGAAACGACAGAGGGCAGTGTCCTCACGACACCGCCCCCTGCCTGCGGTTTCCTCAGAACGTGCGCTGCAGCCGGTCTGCCACCAGCTTCACGAAACGGGACGGGTCGGCCAGCTCGCCGCCCTCCGCGAGCAGCGCCAGCCCGTGGATGAGCTCGGCCGTGCCGGCCAGCGAGTCGCGTTCACCGTCCGCGAACGCCTTGTGCAACCCCTCCACGAGCGGGTGCGCCGGGTTGAGCTCCAGGATCCGCTTGATCTTCGGCAGCTCCTGCCCCATCGCCTTGTACATCTTCTCCAGCGTCGGGGTGATGTCGTGGGCGTCGCCGACCACGCAGGCGGGCGAGGTCGTCAGGCGCGAGGAGAGCCGGACCTCCTTGACGTCCTCCGCGAGCTGCTCGCCCATCCACGTCAGCAGGTCGGCGAACTCGGCGGCCTTGGCCTCGTTGGCCGACTTCTCCTCGTCGGTCTCCAGGTCCACCTGGCCCTTGGCGACGGACTGGAACGGCTTGCCGTCGAACGACGGCACCGAGTCGACCCACATCTCGTCGATCGGGTCGGTCAGGATGAGCACCTCGAAGCCCTTGGCGCGCAACGCCTCCATGTGCGGCGAGTGCTCCACCGCGGACCGGGAGTCACCGGTCATGTAGTAGATGTGCTCCTGGCCCTCCTTCATCCGCGAGACGTAGTCGGCCAGCGTCGTCAGCGCGTCCTCGGAGTGCGTCGAGGCGAACGAGCAGATCTCCAGGATCGCGTCGCGGTTGTCGAAGTCGGAGAGCAGGCCCTCCTTGATGGCCGCGCCGACCTCCCGCCACAGCTTCGCGTAGTCGTCGGCACGCGACGACTGCAGCGCCTTGATCGAGGACAGGACCTTCTTCACCAGGCGGCGGCGCATCAGCTGGATCTGGCGGTCCTGCTGCAGGATCTCCCGCGAGACGTTCAGCGAGAGGTCCGCGGCGTCGACGACGCCCTTGACGAACCGCAGGTACTCCGGCATCAGCTCGGCGCAGTCCTCCATGATGAAGACGCGCTTCACGTAGAGCTGCACGCCGCGCTTGCTGTCGCGCATGAACAGGTCCAGCGGCGCCTGCGCGGGCAGGAACAGCAGCGCCTGGTACTCGAAGGTGCCCTCCGCCTGCATGCGGATGGTCTCGAGCGGCGCGTTCCAGTCGTGGCTGATGTGGCGGTAGAACTCGGCGTACTCCTCCTCCGTCACCTCGGAGGCCGGGCGCGCCCACAGCGCCTTGCGGGAGTTGATCTCCTCGCCGCCCAGGCGCACGGGCCAGGTGATGAAGTCCGAGTAGCGCTTGACGATCTCGCGGATCTTGGCCGGCTCGGTGTAGTCCGGCAGCTTGTCCTCGTCGTCGGACGGCTTGAGGTGCAGCGTGACCGAGGTGCCCTGCGGCGCGTCGTCGACGTCCTCGATCGTGTAGGTGCTCTCGCCGGTCGACTCCCAGCGGACGCCCTTCTCCGCGTGCGGGAACTTCGTCACCAGCGTGACCTTGTCGGCCACCATGAACGACGAGTAGAAGCCGATGCCGAACTGGCCGATCAGGTCGGAGGCCGACGACGACTGCTGCTCCTTGAGCTTGTGCAGGAACTCCGCGGTGCCGGACTTCGCGATCGTGCCGATCAGCCGCACGACGTCTTCCCGCGTCATGCCGATGCCGTTGTCGCGCACCGTCAGCGTGCGCTCGGCCGGGTCGGACTCGATCACGATGTGCAGGTCGTCGACGTCGACCTGCATGTCCTTGTCGCGGAAGGACTCGAGCCGCAGCTTGTCCAGCGCGTCGGAGGCGTTCGAGACCAGCTCGCGCAGGAACGTGTCCTTGTTCGAGTAGATCGAGTGGATCATCAGCTGCAGCAGCTGACGCGCCTCGGACTGAAACTCCAGCGTTTCCATGAATCCCCACCGAAAACCGAAACGAACCGAACAACCCTACAATTTAGCGACCCACGACTGTGAGAGCGCCTGGGACCGTCCGAACTGAGACGGGCAGGGCCTCCTGGCGCTCGCCGTCGGCGTAGGCGATCCAGCCGTTGCCGCCGGACAACGTCACTTCACGCGCGCGGAACGTCCGCACGGCCGGGTGCCCGGTGTGGTCGCCCGTGCGCAAGGTCGGCAGCATCCGCACCAGCACGGCGCGGCTCGCGCGCTCCACGACGGTGACGTCGAACAGGCCGTCGCCGGCGTCCGCCTCCGGGCACACGGGGATGCCGCCGCCGTAGTTCGCCGTGTTCCCCACCGCCACCAGCGTCGCGTCCAGCGAGAAGGTCTCCGACTCGGTCGCCAGCACCACCGGCGCCGACCGCAGCGACGCGAGCTCGGCCAGGATCGCCAGGTCGTAGCGGCGCGGGCCGGCGGGCCAGCGCATCGCGTTGGCCCGCTCGTTCACCGCGGAGTCGAACCCGGCGCACAGCACCGTCGCGAACCACTGCCCCGTCGACAACCGCCCCAGGTCCAGCGCCTTGCGGGAGCCGTGCACGACGTCGTCGACCGAGGCGGACCCGATCGCGGCCGCCAGGTCGTTGCCGGTGCCGGCCGGCACGACGCCCAGCGCCGTGGAGGTCCCGGCGCAGGCCTGGACGCCCAGGTGGGCCGCACCGTCGCCGCCGAGCACGACCAGCAGGTCGATCCCGCCGGCGACGGCCTCGCGCGCCATCCGCAACGCACCCTCGGCGTCGTGCGCCACGAGCTGCGTCAACGACGAGACGTGCGGGCGCAACGCCGCGGCGGTCGACCCCGCCATCCTGGCCGCGCGTCCCTTGCCCGACGCGGGGCAGACCAGCAGAGCGGCCCGCGTCACGTGGCGTCGTCGTAGTTCACGCGCTTCGGCTGCTCCGAAGCGACGGCCTTCTCACCGGGCAGCTCGCCGTCGGCGTCGGACGGCGTGTAGTCGAACGGGGCCGGCTCGTTGTCGTCGAGCGCGTCCCAGCCCTCGGCGGCGCGCAGCTTGGCCTTGCGCTTGTCGTGGACGCGGGCGATCTGGATCGCCATCTCGAACAGCAGCGACAACGCGACCGCCAGCACGACCATCGAGAGCGGGTCCGTGCCCGGCGTCGCGATCGCCGCGAACACGAACAGGCCCATCAGCAGGCCACGACGCCACTTGTGCAGCTTCTCGTACGACACCACGCCCGCGCGGTTGAGCATGACGACCAGCAGCGGCAACTCGAAGCTGACGCCGAAGATGAACAACATCGTGATCACGAACGAGATGTACTTGCCACCGGTCAGCGCCGTGATGAACTCGTCGCCACCGAAACTGATCAGCACCTGCAGGCCTTCCGGCACCACCAGGTAGGCGAGCACCGCACCGGCCGCGAACAAGATCGCCGCGAAGAACACGAAGCTGCGCGCGAAGTTGCGTTCCTTGGCGTACAGGCCAGGCGTGATGAACGCCCAGAACTGGTACAGCCAGAACGGGCTGAGCAGCACCGCACCGGCCGCGGTGCCGACCTGCAGCCGGATCATGAACGCCTCGAACGGCTCGGTCTGCAGCAGCTTGCAGCTCGTCTCACCGGGGAACTGGACGCGGTACGGCGCCAGGTCCGGCTGACAGTACGGAGCCGTCATGATGTCGCCCAGCGACGGGACCGGCCCCAACCTCACGCCGAACCAGATGAAGCCGAAGACGGCACCGATGGTGACGAACAGCAGCGCCAAGGCGAGCCGGTGCCGCAGCTCGTACAAGTGCTCTTTGAGCGACATCGTGCCGTCGGCGTTGCCCCGACGGCGCTTGCCGCGTTCCCGGCGTTCGGCGAACCACCGGAACGGACCTGCCACCTCGCCAACCGTCCCTTACATGTCTGCGACCGGAAGGTCAGCTGTTGGCGGCCTTGTTCTGCGCGGTCTGCTCGATGGGCGGCGCGACCTGCGGCTGTTGCACGGGCTGCACGGGCTGCTGGACCGGGGGCTGCGCCGGCGGGAGCTGCTGCACCGGCGGCTGCGCGGGCTGCTGGACGGTCGCGTCGTCGGACGCGTCCTGGTCGCGCAGGCCCTTGGTCTCGGCCTTGAAGATCTTCGCCGACCTGCCGAGCGACCGGGCCATGTCAGGAAGCTTCTTCGCACCGAACAGCAAGATGATCACCACGGCGATGATGATCAGCTCGGTGGGTCCGAGGTTAGGCATTGCTGGTCCTCCTGTCTGCCCCGCGACGTCGATCGTACGCGGGGTTTGCCCTGGTGCGGGCCTGTTCCGAAGACCGCCGACCGGCGATGGCCACCTTCAGCGCGGCACTGCGCGCCTTCAGCAGGCCAGCACGGTCGCCGACCCTGTCCCCCACCAGAGTGCGGGCGCTGGCGAATCGGCGCAAGGATCGGACGACTCGGACCGAGATCGCGACCAGCGCGACCAGGCCGAACGCGCTCAGCGCCAGGGTCGGTGTAGACGGCACGAACACACGTTATACGGCTTAGGTGGACAGCAGGTGATCTGCCCGGCGCAATGCTTCGCGCGCTTGGCGCACCACCTCGGCGGCCAGCTCGGGCGGCTGCTCGACGTGCACGTCACCGCCGAGCCCGAGGAGCAGGCGCACCATCCACGACGAGTCGTCGTAGCGCATGAGGACACGCGTGCGACCGTCCGAGAGCTCCGCCGCGTGGTCGACGGGGTAGTACTCGGCGACCCAGTGCGCGTCCGGTTCGAGGAGGAGGACCGCGATCTTCTGGTCGTCCCGCGGCCGGAACAACCCCTCCGATGTGTCGGTCGGCTGGGCGTGGGGCGGGGGCGAGGAGGGCTCGGCGAGCACCTCCACCGCGTCGATCCGGTCGAGCCGGAACAACCGCACCCCGAGCGCCGAGCGGCACCACGCCTCGAGGTAGCCGCGGCCTTCCAGGAGCAGCAGCCGCATCGGATCGACCACTCGGTCGCTCATCGCGTCGTGCGACTGCGAGTAGTAACGGATCCGCACGGCCCGTTCGCGTTTCACGGCGTCCTGCACGGCGGCGCGGATCTCCGCGGTCTCCTCGCGTTCGAACGCGCCGAGCCCGACCACCATGCCCGCGGGCTGCGCCTTGCCGACCGCCGCCTCGATCTTGGCCAGCGCCCGCTGCACGGCGTCGGTGTCGACCACGCCCGGCGTGTCCGCCAGGGCCCGCAACGCGACCAGCAGCGACGCCGCCTCGGCCGCGGTCAGGCGCAGCGGCCGGTTCATGCCGGCGTCGAACGAGACGGTGATCGTCTCGCCCTCGAACGACAGGTCGATGAGGTCGCCGGGGCCGTAGCCGGGCAGGCCGCACATCCACAGCAGCTCGAGGTCCTTGCGCAGCTGCTTGGGCGTGATGCCGAAGTCGGCGGCGGCCTCCTTGATCGTGATGGCCGGCCGGTTGAGCAGGTACGGCACGAGGGCGAGCAGCCGCGGCAGCCGTTCGTTCGACGCGGTCACCGCGCTCCTTCCAGTGCGCCCTGCAGGCGGTCGCGGACCGACTTGGCCAGCACCTCGGGCTCCAGCACCACGACGTCGGGCCCGAACCCGGCGAGCCACTTGGCCGCCGAGTCGGGGAACTTCAGGTCGATCTCGACGACGTCGCCGCCGTCGCGTTCCTCGATGACCTTCGCGTGCCGCCGCACGCCCTGCGCGCGGTCCTTGGCCACCCAGATCCGCGCGGGCGCCGTGTGGTGCGGGTCGGCCTCCGTGCGCGCGATGAGGCTCATCAGGTCGGTGCCCTCGGGCACCTTCACGACGCCGGGCTTGCCGACCGGCTTGACGGTGCCCACGACGCGCGAGAGCCGGAAGCAGCGGGTGTCGTTGCGGTCGCGGTCCCAGCCGACGAGGTACCACCTGCCGCGCCACGCGACCACGCCCCACGGCTCGACCGTGCGGTCCTTGTGCCCGCCGGGCGGCGGTTTGCGGTAGCCGAACGTCACCACCTGCCCGGCCTGCACGGCCTGCAGCAGCGGCGGGAACGCGGGCTCGTTCGCCCGGACCTTGGGCTCGACGGTGGCCGGCGCGTCCTGGTCGACGTCCACGCCGGCGGCCCGCAGCTTGATCAGCGCGCCGTGCACCGCGCCGGTGAGCTGGGGCGAGTCCCAGAGCCGGGCGGCCAGCGCCACCGCGGCCGCCTCGTCGGGCTCGAGGTCGATGTCGCCGAGCTCGTAGTCGCGCCGGGCGATGCGGTACCCGTCCTCCGCGCCCTCCGCGTTCGACTGCCTGCCGGTCTCCAGCGGCACGCCGAGGTCCCGCAGCTCGGACTTGTCCCGTTCGAACATGCGGAAGAACGCCTCGTCCGTCGGCGCTTCGTGATAGCCGGGGACGATGGCGCGGATGCGCTCCGCTGTCAGGTACTGACGGGTCGACAGCAGGCACAGCACCAGGTTGACAAGGCGTTCGGCGCGTGCGATGGCCACGGGACAAACCCTAACGCTTGCGCGCGCTGGAACCTCACCAACACCTGTCGTCAACGGTCCGTTCAGAGCAGGGAGCGCAGTTCTCGCACCAGCTCGACGGGTGCTTCCTCGGCCATGTGGTGCCCGCAGTCGATGGAACGTACGCGCACGTCGTCGGCCCATTCGGCCCAGATGGCGGGCAGGTCCTCGTACAGGTCGCCGAGGTCGTCCTTGGCCGCCCAGAGCGCCAGCACGGGGCACGTGATCCGGTGTCCCCTGGCGCGGTCCTCGTCGTCGTGGGCGCGGTCGACCTCCAGCCCGGCGCGGTAGTCGCCGCACATCGCGACCACGGTCTCCGGGTCGTGGATCGCGCGCTGGTAGTCGGCCCAGTTCTCCACGCCCATCGCGAGCGGGGTGTCGCGGTAGCGGCCGCCGTACCACTGCTCCGGGTTCTGGTTGATCATCGCGGCGGCGAGGTCCTGCTGCGCCAGGAAGAACCAGTGGTACCAGGCCTGCGCGAACGTCGCGTCGCACCGCTGCAGGTGCGCACCGATCGGCAGCCCGTCGAGGACGGCGAGCGCCGTGACGTGGCCCGGGTGGTCGAGGGCGAGCCGGATCGCCGCGGCCGCTCCGCGGTCGTGCCCGACGACGGCGAACCGGTCGTGCCCGAGCTCGCGCATCAGGTTCACGAAGTCGCGCGCCATGGCTCGTTTCGAGTAGTCGCCAGGTTTGCTGGACTCGCCGTAACCACGTAGATCAGGGCATACGACCGTGTGGTCGTCCGCCAGCAACGGCGCGACGCGGTGCCACGTCGTATGGGTCCGAGGGTGGCCGTGAAGCAGGAGGACCGGTGGCCCTGCTCCACCGGTCCTCACCCGCAACACGGCCTCGCCGACATCGATGCGACGCAACGAGAATCCCTCGAACACACCGGATGACTACCCGGGCTGACGGCGGCGAAAACTAGGTGCGGCCGACGCGGCCCTTCTCCCCCGCCGCCCAGCAGGTGGAGCCGGCGCAGTCGACGGTGTCGAAGCTGCCGGTGTCGGCCACCTCCCAGCTCCTGCCGTCCCCGCTGGTGTCCGTGCCCGACGGCCCGACCGCCACCAGCCCGTTGCCCCGGTAGGCGATGCCCGACCGGTAGCCGACCGGCGCCCGCGCTCCGGCCTTCCAGCCGCGCCCGTCGGTGGTCGCGAACGCCGGCGTCGGATCGGTCGGCTTGAGGTAGTCGCCGCCGATCGCCACGCCCCGCCACGGCGTCTTGAACGCCACCGCGAACACCCCGGCCGCCGCGCCGCTGGGCAGCGGCACCTCGGAGGCCGTCCAGCTCCGGCCGCCGTCGCGCGACTGGAGCACCCGTGCCTTCGCGCCGCCGCCGGTCCCGATCCACGCGTGGTTGCCGCTCGTCGTGACGCACTGCCCGGACGCCGCGAAGGCGAACTCGCCCGGCAGCGCGTCCGGCATGCCCTTCGGGTCGTCGACGTGCCACGACCGGCCGCCGTCCCAGGTCCGCAGGACGCGGAACCTGCCGTCGACGGGGTCGCTCAGCGCCAGCCCGCGGAAGGGGTCGAAGAACGCCACGCAGTCGTAGAACGCCTTCGGGTCGGTGTTGCGGAACGCCTCCTGCCAGGTCTTCCCGCCGTCGGAGGTGCGGTAGATCCGCGACGACTCGCCCTCGCCGATCGACAGCGCCACCGCGGTGCGCGCGTCGAAGGCCTCGATGTCGCGGAAGTCCAGCGCCCCGGCGCCGGGCGGCCCGACGGACTCCCAGGTCCGGCCGGCGTTCGTCGTGCGCAGGACGGTGCCCTGCGCGCCGCTGACCCACACAACCTGACCGGACACGGCGGACAGGCCGCGCAGGCGCGCGTCGGACCCGGTCGGTTTCAGCTCCCAGAAGGAGTCCGCCGAGGCGACTCCGGGGAGAACCAGGAATGCGGCGAGTACCGCCGCGACGATCCTCATGCCGACACTCTGGTCGAAGCGGTGACCCGTTCCCACCCGCCGATCGGCCGGACACGGCCCGCGGCAGTGGCCTCCGACGACCGGGCGGGCGGGACCGGAGTCCCGCCCGCCCGCGTCCGGCAGCCCCTACAGCGACGAGATGAGCCTCTCGACCCGCTCGTCCACGGCCCGGAACGGGTCCTTGCACAGCACCGTGCGCTGCGCCTGGTCGTTCAGCTTCAGGTGCACCCAGTCGACGGTGAAGTCGCGACCGGCGGCCTGCGCGGCGGCGATGAAGTCACCGCGCAGCTTCGCCCGCGTGGTCTGCGGCGGGGTGTCCTTGGCGGCCTCGATCTCGCCGTCGTCGGTCACGCGCTCGACCTGGCCCTTGCGCTGCAGCAGGTCGAACACGCCGCGGCCGCGCCGGATGTCGTGGTAGGCGAGGTCGAGCTGGGCGATGCGCGGGTTGGACAGGTCCATGTCGTGCTTGGCCATGTACCGCTCCATGAGGCGGTTCTTGATGGCCCAGTCGATCTCGCGATCGATCTTCGACAGGTCCTGCGACTCGACGGCGTCGAGCGTGCGGCCCCACAGCTCGAGGACGCGCTGCGCCATCGGGTCCGGCGAGCGCTTGGCCACGTGCTCGACGGCCTTCTCGTAGTACTCGCGCTGGATGTCCAGCGCCGAGGCCTCCTTGCCGCCCGCCAGCCGGACGGTGCGGCGGCCGGTGAGGTCGTGCGAGATCTCGCGGATGGCGCGGATCGGGTTGTCCAGGGAGAAGTCGCGGAACTGGACGCCCTGCTCGATCATCTCGAGCACGAGGTTCGCGCTGCCGACCTTGAGCAGCGTGGTGACCTCGGACATGTTCGAGTCGCCGACGATGACGTGCAGGCGCCGGTAGCGCTCGGCGTCGGCGTGCGGCTCGTCGCGGGTGTTGATGATGGGCCGGGACCGGGTGGTCGCGGACGACACGCCCTCCCAGATGTGCTCGGCGCGCTGCGAGAGGCAGTAGACGGCGCCGCGCGGGGTCTGCAGGACCTTGCCCGCTCCGCAGATGAGCTGGCGGGTGACCAGGAACGGCAGCAGCACGTCCGCGATGCGGGAGAACTCGCCGGCCCGTGCGACCAGGTAGTTCTCGTGGCAGCCGTAGGAGTTGCCCGCCGAGTCCGTGTTGTTCTTGAACAGGAAGATGTCGCCGCCGATGCCCTCGTCGGCCAGCCTGCGCTCGGCGTCGACGAGCAGGTCTTCGAGGATCCGCTCGCCGGCCTTGTCGTGCGTGACGAGCTGGGCCAGGTCGTCGCACTCGGCCGTGGCGTACTCCGGGTGAGAGCCGACGTCCAGGTAGAGCCGAGAGCCGTTGCGCAGGAAGACGTTCGAGGAACGCCCCCACGAGACGACCCGGCGGAACAAGTACCGCGCGACCTCGTCCGGGGAGAGACGCCGCTGCCCGTGGAAGGTGCAGGTCACCCCGAACTCTGTCTCAATGCCGAAGATCCGCCGCTGCATACCCCAACAGTAGGCGACTCCCCGGCGGAGGTGGGTGATCCGTTCGGGCGGCACGCCGGTTGCGGTTTAGTGTCGAGGCGTGTGGAAACGCGTCAGCGCTCTCGACAAGAAGCTCATGAGCTCCTCGGCCGAACTGCCTCCGAGCAGGCTCGACACGGGTTTCAAGCGGCTTTCCAAAACCGCCAACCACAGCCTGCTGTGGTTCGTCGTGGCGGCGGTGCTGGCCACGGCGAAGGGCCCGTCCCGGCGGGGCGCCCTGCGCGGCCTCGCGGCCATCGCCGGGGCGTCCGCCGGCGCGAACCTGGTCGGCAAGTCGCTCTTCCCGCGGCGGCGGCCCGCCGCCGACCTGCTCGCCGTGCCGCGGCGGCTCGCCAAGCGCCCGACGTCGTCGTCGTTCCCCTCCGGCCACTCGGCGTCGGCGGCCGCCTTCGCCACGGCGGTGGCCATGGAATCACCCAAGGCGGGCGCGGTGGTGGCGCCGATCGCCGCCGCCGTGGCCTATTCGCGCGTCCACACGGGCGTTCACTGGCCGACTGACGTGGCGGCCGGCGCGGCCGTGGGCGTCGGGGCGGCCCTCCTGACGCGCCGGTGGTGGCCGCTCGGGATGCACGAGCCCGCCTCGGCCTACGAGCACGCCGACCTGACGTCGTTGCAGGACGGCGACGGGCTGGTCGTGGTCGTGAACCCGCAGTCGGGGCTCGGCCCCGACCCGACGCCGCAGATCGTCGAGGAGTGGCCGAAGGCGCAGATCGCCTCGGTCGAGGAACTGGACTCGCTGCCGGACGCCAAGGCGCTGGGGGTGGCCGGTGGCGACGGGACGGTGGCCGCCGTGGCCGCCATCGCGGCGGAGCGCGACCTGCCGATGGTGCTCATCCCCTCCGGCACGCTGAACCACTTCGCGCGCGACGTGGGCATCACGGGGCTGCACGACACAGCTCAGGCGGTGGCGGACGGTGTGGGCGTGCGGGTCGACCTGGCCAAGGTCAACGAGCAGTGGTTCGTGAACACGGCGTCGCTGGGCGGCTACCCGGACATGGTGCGGATCCGCGAGAAGCTGGAGAGGCGCTGGGGCAAGTGGCCGGCGGCCGGGATCGCGCTGTTCCGCGTGCTGCAACGCGCCAAGCCGTTGCACATGACGATCGACGGCGACAGGCAGCTCGTGTGGTTCCTGTTCGTGGGCAACGGCCCGTACCGGCCGAAGGGGTTCGCGCCGACGATGCGCCCGCGGCTCGACGACGGGCTGCTCGACGTGCGGTACGTGCGCGCCGACAGGCCGTTCTCGCGGACCCGGTTCTTCATAGGCGCCCTCTTCGGGGCGCTGGAGCGCTCGCGGACGTACAAGCACCTCGAGGTCGCCTCGCTCAACGTCGAGGTGCACGGCGCGCCCATCTCGATCGCGACGGACGGGGAGGTGCGCGGCAGGAGCACGCACTTCGCCTTCCGGTCGCGGGCGGCGGCGCTGGGCATCTACCGGCCCTGATCCTTCCGTCGTTCGACATTGTCGAACGAGCGCAGGTAGAATGGGGTGCGTGCCCGGACCCATCCAGTCGATCCACCGCGCGGCGGAGGTCCTGAAGCTGCTCGCGCACGGCGGCGCGCACCAGCTGAGCGTCGGTGAGATCGCCCGCGCGCTCGACCTGGCGAAGCCGACGGTGCACGGCATCCTGCGGACGTTGCAGGAGGTCGGGTTCGTCGAGCAGGAGGTGGAGGGCGGCAAGTACCGCCTGGGCGCCGCGCTGTTCCAGATCGGCACCTCCTACCTCGACGGCAACGAGCTGCGCGCGAAGGCGCTGAACTGGTCGGACTCGCTGGCGATGCGTGCCCGCGAAGCCGTGCGCATCGGTGTGATGCACGGCAGGCACGTGCTCGTCGTGCACCACGTGTTCCGGCCGGACAACAGCAGGCAGGCCCTGGAGACCGGCGCGCTGCTGCCGTGGCACGCGACGGCGCTGGGCAAGGTGCTGGTCGCGTTCGGCGAGTGGCCCGACGGCGAGCTGCGGGCGTTCACCCGGCACACGCTCGACGCCGCGGCACTGGCCGCCGCCGTCGACGAGGTCCGCGACCGCGACTGGGCCTACGACCTGCACGAACTGGTCGAGGGCGAGGCGTCCGTCGCGGCGCCGATCCGCGACCGGCGTGGCGTTGTGGTGGGCGCGGTGGGCATCTCCGGACCGGTCGAGCGGCTGTGCGAGTCGCCGGACCGGCCGCCGCGGCTTGAACTCGTGTCCTACGTACGTGAGGCAGCTCGCAGCGTTTCGAGGGAGCTGGGCGGCCTCTCCTGGTAGTAGTGTTGAAGCGTTCGACATTGTCGAATGGACAGGGTCGGACGGTTCGCACGAAGGAGTGTGCACGGTGGCCTACATCGCGGCGATCGACCAGGGCACGACGTCGTCCCGGTGCATCGTGTTCGACGCCTCCGGCGGGATCGTGTCGGTCGCCCAGCGCGAACACCGGCAGATCTTCCCCAGGCCGGGCCTGGTGGAGCACGACGCGACCGAGATCTGGGCGAACGTGCGGGCCGTCGTGCGCGACGCCCTCGCCCAGGCGTCCCTGAGCCACGCCGACATCGCCGCGTTCGGCATCACGAACCAGCGCGAGACCACCGTCGTCTGGGACCGCGAGACCGGCGAGCCCGTGCACAACGCGATCGTCTGGCAGGACATGCGCACGGACGCGTTGATCAAGCAGCTCGACGGGGACCTGTTCCGCGAGCGGTCGGGGCTGCCGCCCGCGACGTACTTCTCCGGCCCGAAGCTGCGCTGGCTGCTCGACCACGTCGACGGGCTGCGGGCCAGGGCGGAGCGCGGCGAGGTCCTGTTCGGCACCATGGACACCTGGCTGATCTGGAACCTCACCGGCCGCCACGTCACCGACGTGACGAACGCGTCGCGCACCATGCTGATGAACCTGGAGACCCTCGACTGGGACCCCGAGCTGGTGGCCGCGATGGGCGTACCGCCGGCGGTGCTGCCCGAGATCCGGTCCTCCGCCGAGGTCTACGGCACCCACGAGGGCGTGCCCGTCGCGTCGGCGCTGGGCGACCAGCAGGCGGCGCTGTTCGGGCAGACCTGCTTCGCGCCGGGCGAGGGCAAGTGCACCTACGGCACCGGCGCGTTCCTGCTGGTCAACACCGGCGACCAGCCGGTGCGGTCGGCCAACGGGCTGCTGACCACCGTCGCCTACCGCATCGGCGAGGAGCCCGCCGCGTACGCGCTGGAGGGCGCGATCGCCGTGACGGGCGCGCTGGTGCAGTGGTTCCGCGACAAGGTCGGGCTGATCTCGTCGGCGGCCGAGATCGAGACGCTGGCCCGCACGGTCGACGACAACGGCGGCGCGTACTTCGTGCCCGCGTTCTCCGGCCTCTTCGCGCCGCACTGGCGCAGCGACGCCCGCGGCGTGATCGCCGGCCTGACTGGCTACATCTCGCGCGGACACCTCGCACGGGCCGTGCTGGAGGCATCGGCCTGGCAGACCCGTGAGGTCGTGGACGCGATGAACGCCGACTCCGGCGTGGACCTCACGACGTTGCGGGTCGACGGTGGCATGACGGCGAACAACCTGCTCATGCAGTTCCTGGCGGACGTGCTCGACGTGCCGGTGGTGCGCCCGATCGTGGCCGAGACGACGTGCCTCGGCGCGGCGTACGCGGCCGGACTGGCGGTGGGCTACTGGCCGTCGGCCGAAGCCCTGAAAGCGAACTGGCACAAGGCGGCCGAATGGGAGCCGTCGATGGAACCGGCCGCCCGCGACAGGGGCTACCGGAAGTGGAAGAAGGCGGTCGAGCGGACCGTCGGGTGGATGGACGAGGACGATGACTGACCTTTCTCCTGGCCTTTCCGGCCTTTCCCAGCGGGCACGCGCCCGCGAAGAGCTGCAGCACGGCAAGTTCGACGTCGTCGTGATCGGTGGCGGCATCCTGGGCATCGCGACCACGTGGGCCGCGGCGCGCTCGGGGCTGCGGGTCGCGCTGGTGGAGAGCGGTGACTTCGCGGGCGCCACCTCGTCCGCGTCGTCCAAGCTCGTGCACGGCGGCCTGCGCTACCTCGCGATGGGCCCGTCGGCCGTGCCGATGGTGCACGAGAACCACAAGGAACGGCGCGCGCTGGGCGACCGCCTGGCCCCGCACCTGGTGCGCCCGCTGCCGTTCCTCGTCCCCGTCTACAAGGGGGGCCCGCACTCGCGCTTCGTGCTCGGGGCGGGCGTGACGCTGTACTCCGCGCTGTCGGGCTTCGGCGACGGCGTCGGGAAGGTGCTGTCGGCGCGCAGGGCTGTGGAGTGGGTGCCTGACCTGCGCGCCGACGGTTTGCGCGGTGCCGCGATGTACTACGACCACCAGATGAACGACAGCCGCGTGGCGATCACCGCCGCACGCGCCGCCGCCGAGGCCGGTGCCGTGCTGCTCAACCACATCTCGGTCGTGGGCCTGCGCAAGACCGGCGCCAAGGTCACCGGCGTCGACCTGCGCGACTCGTCGGGCGAGTTCGGTGTGGACGCGAAGGTCGTCGTGAACGCGACCGGCCCGTGGCTCGACGTGCTGCGGCGGATGGAGGACGCCTCGGCGGCACCTTCCATCCGATTGTCCAAGGGCTCGCACCTGGTGCTGCGGACGTCGTCGGAGTGGAAGGCCGCGCTGACCATCCCGGTGGACGACGTGCGCGTGTCGTTCGCGATCCCGTGGGAGGGCCACCTCCTGCTCGGCACCACCGACGAGGCGTACGAGGGCGATCCCGCCCAGGTCGCCTGCACCGACGCCGACGTGGACCAGATCCTGGGCGAGGCGGGCGTCGCGGTCTCCGGCCTGGACCGCTCCCGCATCGCCTACACGTTCGCGGGCCTGCGGGTCCTGCCCGGCGGCCCCGGCGACACCTCGCACGCCAAGCGCGAGACGGTGATCACCGCGGGCTCCGGCGGCATGATCAGCGTGGCCGGCGGCAAGTGGACGACGTTCCGCAAGATCGGCGCCACCGTGCTCGCCCGCGTGAACTCCGAACTCGGCCGCACCTTCGACGGCGCGCTCGACGGCGTCGCGCTGCCCGGCTCCGCCTCCCCCGACACCGTGGGCTCCGTGCTGGGCCACGCCTGGGACACCCTGCCCGACGACGTGGTGCGCCACCTGGCCACGCACTACGGCACGACGTCGCACGAGGTCGTCGCACTCGGCCTGGAGAACCCGGCCCTGCTGGAGCGGGTGCACCCGGACGGCCCGGACATCTGGGCGCAGGTCGAGCACGCCCGCCGCACCGAGTGGGCGTCCGAGGTGGACGACGTCCTGCGCCGCCGCACCACCGTGATGGTGCGCGGCCTCGACTCCCCCGAGGTCCGGTCGCGGGTGTCGGAGCTGCTCGCCTCCTGACGCGGTCGCGCGTTCCACGAGGTGCCCGACGAGCTCGGGTGCCGCGTGGAACGCGCCGCGGCAGCGAGCGGCTTCCCCACGGCCCGCCTTCCCCACGGCCCGCCTTCCCCACGGCTCAGCGCCCCCACACGCCAGCTTCCCCTTGGCCCAGCGCCTCCGCCGCGGCCCAACCTCCTCAACGTCCAGCCTCCCCGCAGCACGGCTCCCCCCCGGTCCGACTACCCCAGACCGGCTCCCGCCGACCGGCTCCCCGCAGCTCGGCCCCATCAGCACGCCTTCAGGCGAGCACGCGGACCATCCGGCGGCACACCTGCACGCGCTCGAACCGGTGCCGCATCTCGGTCTCCCGCTCGACCCTGGCGTGCAGCACCGCCGCCACCGGCTCCAGTCCGTGCTTCACGCTCAGCACGGTGCCCACCTCCTCCGCGGAGGCGTGGATTCGCAGGTACTGCTCGGCCTCCACGAACCCGTGGCGCGCGAACCACGCCAACGCCGGTTCGTCATCGCGAACCCACGCGTCGACCGTGTGCACGCCGCATCGCTCCAGCCGTTGCAGCGCTTGGCCGAGCAAGGCCGACGCGATACCGCGCCGCCGGTGGTCCGGGTGCACGACCGCCACGTCGATGGTGGCCTCGGCACCGGGCACGGCCACGTCCAGCAAGCCGATGACCACGTTGTCGCCGGCGGCGACGAGCTCCAGGTCGGTGCGAACCTTGAATTGCCGGGCCTCGTCGCCGTGGCTCGTGTCCAGCAACCCCAGGGCGCGGCAGCGCAGCCACGACGGCTCGTCCGCCGTCTCGTAGTCCCTGACCTCCACCGGCCGACCGGACTCCGGCGGTGCGTCCCGGACCACGGGCCCGGCGGCCCCCAGCAAGCGCAGTCCCCCTGCTCGACCCCGCACGGCGTCGACCACGTCTTCCCCCAAACCGCAGTGAGCCGGACGTCTCCGGCACCTCCCAGGGTTCCCGATGGCGGCCTGGCCCGCACGCCGGTTTCCGCATCACCGTTTGCCAGGAACATACTCGGTATGCATACTCAGTAGGTATGTCGGTCAAACACGGTCTGCTCGCGCTGCTGGAGCGCGGGCCCATGTACGGCTACCAGCTCCGGGCGGCGTTCGACTCGGCCACCGGCGGCACGTGGCCGTTGAACATCGGGCAGGTCTACACGACGCTGGCGCGCCTGGAGCGCGACGACCTCGTGGCCGCGCTGCCCGAGAACGAGGGCCAGCGCCCCTACGAGATCACCGCGCACGGCCGCGACGAGCTGAAGAAGTGGTTCACCACCCCGGTCCAGCGCGGCGACCGGCCGCGCGACGAGGTGGCGATCAAACTCGCCCTCGCGATCACCACGCCGGGCGTCGACGTCGCCAAGGTCGTGATGACGCAGCGCACGTCCACGATGCGCACGCTGCAGGAGTACACGCGGCTCAAGGCGCAGCCGGGCGACCTGCCGTGGCTGCTCGTGCTCGACGCGATGATCTTCCAGGCCGAGGCCGAGCTGCGCTGGCTCGACCACTGCGAGGCGAGCCTCGTCCGGTACGAACCCCAGGCCGTCCCCGTCCCGGCGGATGTCGAGGTGCCGCGATGACCGTCCTCGAAGTGCGCGACGTGCACCGCGTCCACGGCACCGGCGCGACCTCGGTCACCGCCCTCGACGGCATCTCGCTCACCGTCGGCGCCGGTGAGCTCGTCGCGGTGATGGGCCCGTCCGGCTCCGGCAAGTCGACGTTGCTCAACCTCGCTGGCGGCCTCGACAGCCCGACGCGGGGCCAGGTGCTCGTCGACGGCACCAGCCTGCAGTCGTTGTCCCGCAAGCAGCTCGCGGCGTGGCGCCGCAAGCGGATCGGGTACGTCTTCCAGGACCTCAACCTGATCGCGAGCCTCACCGCCGCCGAGAACGTGGCGCTCCCCCTCGACCTCGACGGTGTCCGCGGCTCGCGCCGGCAGGCCGAGGAGGCGCTGACCGAGGTGGGCCTCGACGGCTACGCGGACCGGTTCCCCGACGAGATGTCCGGCGGCCAGCAGCAACGCGTCGCCGTCGCCCGCGCCCTGATCGGCGAGCGCCGCCTCGTCCTCGCCGACGAACCGACCGGCGCGCTCGACTCCCGCACCGGCGAGGCGGTCCTGCGCCTGCTGAGGTCCAAAGTGGACGATGGAGCCGCCGCCGTCCTCGTCACGCACGACGCCCGGCACGCCGCCTGGGCCGACCGGGTCGTCTTCCTGCGCGACGGTGTCGTGGCCGACGTGTCCGAGCGCGACCAGCCAGAAGAACTGCTGAGCACGCCGTGAACGGATGGCGCGCAGCACTGCGCATCGCCTGGCGCGAGGCCCGCCGCTCCCGCGGCCGCTCCGCCCTCGTCGTCGCCATGATCCTCATCCCCGTCGCCGCGCTGACGTTCGCTGCGGTGGTTCACGACTCGACCGAGCTGACCCCCGACGAGGACGCCACCCGTCTCATGGGCGCGAGCGAGGCGATGGTGAGGTGGCCGCACCGCGGCCCCGTCATCCAGCAGCCCGACCAGCTCTTCGCCGTCCCGGACGGTGAGAGCACGGGCCCGGAACCGTCCGAGGACGGCCTGAGGGCCCTCCTGCCCGGCGCCGAGCTGATCCCGCTGGAGAGCACCGGGGTCAACATCCGCACGACCGCGGGCGTAGGGCGTGCGGGCGTGCGCATGGTCGACATGACCAACCCCCTGACCCAGGGCATCGTCACCGTCCTCGAGGGCCGCGCGGCCACCGGCACCACCGAAGTAGCTCTGTCGCGCACGGCGATGGACCGCACGGGTGCGCGGATCGGCGGCACGATCACCACCGAGGACGGCCGGGTCTTCACCGTCGTCGGACTCGTCGAGGAGCCCGGCGCGCTGGAGAACACCACGATCGTCACCGTGCCGGGCGCGTTCCCCGGCGCCGACCGGATCTGGCTCGTGACCACCCCGCTGAACTGGGCGGAGGTCAAGGAGCTCAACAAGTCCGGCGTCGTCGCCCTGTCCCGCGCGGTGCTGCGCGACCCGCCGTCCGCCGCCGAGCGCTACACCCAGCTCGGCGAGTCCGAAGAGCTGCGCACCGAGGTCCTGGTGCTCATCGCGGGCCTCGCGGTCCTGGAGGTGGCGCTGCTGGCCGGTTCCGCGCTCGCCGTCGGCGCCCGCCGCCGCAAGCGCGACCTCGCCCTCGTCGCCGCGGTGGGCGGCGCCCCGTCCCACGTGCGCCGCATCGTCCTGGCCGACGGCGTGGTGCTCGGCGCGGTCGCGGCTCTCGGCGGCGTGGCACTCGGCACGCTCGCCGCGGTCGCCGGCCGCCCCGTGATCGAGTGGGCTCTCGAGGAACGCTTCGGCGCCCAGCGCTTCTACCCGGAAGCCCTGGCCGCGCTGGGGTTGCTGGCCGTCGTCACCGGTGTGCTCGCGGCGGTGGTGCCGGCGTGGATCTCCGCCCGCCAGGACGTCGTGACGGCCCTGGCCGGCCGCAGGGGCATCACCCGCTCCCGCCGGCGCTGGCTCGTCCTCGGCCTGGCCCTCGTCGCGGCCGGTGTGGCGATCGGCGCCTTCAGCGCGCTCCAGGTGGAGGTCGTCGGCATCCTCGTGGCCCTGATCGTCACGGAGGTGGGCCTCGTCCTGTGCACCCCGGCCCTGCTCGGCCTGCTGGCGCGCGCGGGCCGCCGGCTCCCGGTGGCCCTGCGCATGGCCCTGCGCGACGCCTCCCGCAACCGCACGGCGGCGGCCCCCGCCATCTCGGCCGTGATGGCGGCGGTGATCGGCGCGGTCGCGGTGAGCGTCGTGCTGACCTCCCAGGCGGAACAGGCCGCGGGCCAGCTCGCGGGCAGCATCGGCGACGTGTCGGTGTACCCCCGGGACGACCTCGCGAAGGCGGGCACGACCGCGATCCCGCCCTCGGTGGCGACGGCCGTGCGCGACACCATGCCGACAGCCGAGCTCCACGAGATCAAGCTGCTCTCGTGCGACGGCCGCGCCTGCATGGCCCACGTCCGCCCACCGGCGGCCCGCCAGTGCCCGTACTCGTTGGACGTCCTGCGCCGGGAACCCACCGAAGCCGAGGAACGAGCCGCCCTCCAGGACCGCCGCTGCGACGGCGAAGGCCGGGCCCACCGCTACTTCGGCGCCTTCACCACCACGACCGGCTTCCTGGCCGTCACCACCCCCGACGCCGTGGGCACGCTCCTCCGCCTCTCCCCGGCCGACGCGGCCCAGGCGCAGACCGCCATGCGGGAGGGCAAGGTCGTCGTCAACACCCCGGACCGCCTGGAGAACGGCACAGCCCTGATCGCCACCCGGATGCAGTCCGCGACGACCACCGCACCCGCCCACGCCGTCCCGGCCGCCACGGCCCCACTGGCGCTGATGACGGAGGACACCGCCCGCGCCCTGGGCTTCCCGGTCACGAGCTTCACCCTGTACGCCAAGACAACCCGCATGCCCACCACAGCCGAACAGGACGCGCTGACCGCGGCCCTGGGAGGCGAGTACGAGGTCCACGTGGACCGCCCGACCGAGACGGCGACCCAGCGCTACCTGGGCGTCCTCGCCCTGGTGGCCGGCCTCATCACCCTGGCGGCGGCAGCACTGGCCACCGGCCTCGCGGCCGCCGACGGCCGCCGCGACCTCACCACCCTCGCCGCGGTGGGCGCCACCCCGGCCCTGCGCAAACTCCTGTCGCTGAGCCAAGCGGGCGTGATCGCCGGCATCGGCGGCGTCCTCGGCACCACGGCAGGCGTTGGCTCGGCCCTGGCCCTGCTGGCCGCGTTCAACGTCGGCTACGCCTCCCGCTGGCCCCAGCAGCCCCTCAACCCGCTGACCATCCCCTGGCCCAACGTCCTGACGTCACTGCTGGTGGTTCCGGCGGTCGCGATGCTCGGCGCGGCCCTTTTCACCCGTTCCCGCCTCCCGGTGGAGCGGCGCGAATAGGCTGCCGCCATGACCACCTTCGCCATCGCGCACGGAGGGGGCGACGTCGGCTGGTCGTGGCACCTCGTGGTGCAGGCCCTGCGGGCCAAGGGCCACACCGCCGTCGCCCCCGACCTCCCCATCGAGGACGAGTCGAAAGACCTGGAGGACTGGGCGTCGACCCTGGTCGACGCCCTCCCGTCCACTTCGGACGTGGTGGTGGTCGGCCACTCGTTCGGCGGCTTCACCGCCCCTCTGGTCGCCGACCGCATCAACGCCTCGGCCCTGGTCCTGGTGACGGCGATGGTGCCGGCCCCCGGCGAGGCACCCGGCGACTGGTGGGCCAACGCGGGCTACGAGGACGCGGGCCTGGAGAACTCGTTCTGGCACGACGTGCCCGCGGACCTGGCAGCGGAAGCGCAGCAGCGGGGCCGTGGCATGTCGGAGAACGCGATGGCGAAGCCGTGGCCCCTGCCGGCGATGCCCGACCTGCCAACGCACTTCATCCTGTGCACAGAGGACCGCTTCTTCGTGCCGTCGTTCATGCGGAGGATGCTGGCGGACCGCCTACCCGGGGTGGAGCCGGTGGAACTGGCCGCCGGGCACTGCGCACAACTGAGCAAGCCGGAGGAACTGGCGGACCTGCTGGCGAAGTACGCCACCTGACCAACCGCGACGGCGAAGCCGAGCCCAACCGCGATGCCGCAGGCGAGCCGTCCGGAGCGCAGCTCCGCCAACGCAACCACCACAGCGACAGCAAGCCGCCCACGGCAACAGGCGTGCCGTCAACCCGCGAACGGCGCTGGCCCCCGGATCAGATTGCCGGGGGTCTGGGGGCAGCGCCCCAGGAAAAGCACGCACCAGCAAGCCACTGAAGCACAAGGCCCCCGGCACAAGCCGAGGGCCTCGAACCAACCGCGAACCTACTTGGACTCCTCCTCAGGAGAAGCCCCAGGCAGCTCGACATCCTCCACAGCCTTGCCGTCCTTCGTAGGCGCAGGCAGAAGAGAATCAAGAGCAGCCCCGGCGATCCGCCGGAACGCCCGCCGAGGCCGGGCCCGCTCCAGCACGGCGACCTCCAGCTTGGCGGCCGGGAGCAGCTCGGTGGATCCACTGCCGGTGGACGACGACCCGGCGGACAGGGCCTTCACCGCGACGGGAACGGCCTCGGCCAACGACAAGCCGTCGGCGAAGGACTCCTTCAGCGCGGTGTTGGCGGCGTCCACGGTGCCGCCCATCACGATGTACTGCGGTTCGTCCACGATGGACCCGTCGTACGTCAGCCGGTACAGGGTGTCCGACTCGGCGGAGTCGCCGACCTCGGCCACGCAGATCTCCACCTCGAAGGGCTTGATCTGCTCGGTGAAGTAGGTGCCGAGGGTGGTCGCGTAGACGTTCGCGAGGGAGCGGGACGTGACGTCGCGCGGGTCGTTCTGGTAGCCGCGGACGTCGGCGAACCGGATTCCCGCCTGCCGGAGGTTCTCGAACTCGCTGTAGCGGCCGACGGCGGCGAAGCCGATGCGGTCGTAGATCTCCGAGACCTTGTGCAGCGTGCTGGAGGGGTTCTCCGCGACGAACAGAATGCCGTCCGCGTACTTCAGCACGATGACGCTGCGACCCCTGGCGATGCCCTTGCGGGCGTACTCCGAGCGGTCGCGCATCACCTGCTCTGCCGATGCGTACAGCGGCATCGTCATGGGTGGTGCTCCTGACGTCGAACCGGTGGGGGACTCAGCCTGCGGGGCGGGACCGGCGGCCTTCGACGACCGCGTCGGCGACCGTCTGGACCTGGGACTCCGGTACCTCGACGGCGCCGTCGACGCCGTTGATCGTGACCACGATCGGGTAGAGGCGGCGGACCGGGTCCGGGCCGCCCGTCGCCGAGTCGTCGTCCGCCGCGTCGTACAGCGCCTCGATGACCGCGCGGATCGCGCCGTCGGCGTCCGCGTCCGGGTCGTAGAGCTTCTTCAGCGCCGACTTCGCGAAGAGCGAGCCCGAGCCGACCGCCTGGTAGCCCTGCGACTCCTCGTAGCGGCCACCGGTGACGTCGTAGGACACGATGCGGCCCGCGCGGTCCGAGTCGGCGGCCGACGTGTCGTAGCCCGCGAACAGGGGCACCACGGCGAGGCCGGCCATGGCCGCGTCGAGATTGCCCCTGATCATGGCCGAGAGGCGGTTCGCCTTGCCGTCGAGCGACAGCGGAACGCCCTCGATCTTCTCGTAGTGCCGCAGCTCCACCGCGTACAGGCGCACGATCTCGATCGCGATGCCCGCGGTGCCCGCGATGCCGACGGCCGAGTGGTCGTCGGTCACGAAGACCTTCTTCATGTCGCGCTGGGCGATGACGTTGCCCATCGTCGCGCGCCGGTCGCCGGCGATCACGACCCCACCCTTGTAGGTGGCCGCGACGATCGTCGTCCCGTGCGGGGCCTGGACGGCCCCCTCCGGGAGCTTCCGGGCGCTGGGCAACATGTCGGGTGCCTGCGCCCGCAGGAAGTCCGTGAACGACGACGAGCCCGGCGTGAGGTACGCCGAGGGCAGCGCCGCGGCCGGGTAACGCCCGGTCGAGCTGTGGTCCATGTGTTGGCTGTTCTCCCGTCCCGAAATGGTCAACAGGCCCCCGAAGGCCTACTGACCACCCTTTTGCACGTATGCGCGGACGAAGTCCTCCGCGTTCTCCTCGAGCACGTCGTCGATCTCGTCGAGGATCGCGTCCACGTCCTCGCCGAGCTTCTCGCGGCGTTCCTGACCGGCTCCGGCAGCGCCATCGGCACCGTCGTCGCCGTCGCCACCGCCCTGGTGCTGCTTCTGTTCCTGGGACATCTCGGCCTCCCGCTCACTCGCCTGACAAGAACACTACCCAGCGGCACCGACAAAAATCCTGAGCCACTCGGGTAGACGATCACCCGCGAGTCAGCGCGTCCACGAGCTGCTCGGCGGTGTCAGAAGCCTCCAGAAGCGCTCCGACGTGGGCTTTCGTGCCGCGGAGCGGTTCGAGCGTCGGGATGCGCACGAGCGATTCCCGACCCAGGTCGAAGATCACCGAGTCCCATGACGCGGCCGCGACCGAGGTCGGGTAGCGCTCCAGGCACCGGCCGCGGAAGTAGGCGCGCGTGTCCTCCGGCGGGGTGGTGATGGCCGCGCGCACCTCCTCCTCGCTGACCAGGCGCTTCATCGAGCCGCGCGCGACCAGGCGGTTGTAGAGGCCCTTGTCCAGCCGGACGTCGGAGTACTGCAGGTCGACCAGGTTGAGCCGCGCGGAGCCCCAGGCGAGGCCGTCGCGCTGCCGGTAGCCCTCGAGCAGCCGCAGCTTCGCGACCCAGTCGAGCCGGTCCGCGCACAGCGCCGGGTCGCGGGCCAGGTCGGTCAGCACCTCGCCCCACACGCGCAGGACGTCGCGGTCGCCGACGCCCTCCTTCTCCACGAACGCCGTCGCCCGCTCGTGGTAGGCGAACTGCAGGTCGAGGCCGGTGAACTTGCGGCCGCCGGTCAGCTCGACCTTCGTCTTCAGCGTCGGGTCGTGGCTGATCTGGTGCACCGCGCGCACCGGGTCGACCAGGCGCAGGTCGTCGAACCGCTGCCCGGCCTCGATCATGTCGAGCACCAGGGACGTGGTGCCGACTTTGAGGTACGTGGAGTACTCGGCCAGGTTCGCGTCGCCGATGATGACGTGCAGGCGGCGGTACTTGTCCGCGTCCGCGTGCGGCTCGTCGCGGGTGTTGATGATGCCGCGCTTGAGCGTCGTCTCCAGGCCGACCTCGACCTCGATGTAGTCGGCGCGCTGCGAGAGCTGGTAGCCCGCTTCCTCACCGGACGGGCCGATGCCCACGCGGCCGGAGCCGGTCATGACCTGGCGCGACACGAAGAACGGCGTGAGGCCCGCGATGACGGCGGTGAACGGCGTCGACCGCTGCATCAGGTAGTTCTCGTGGGTGCCGTACGACGCGCCCTTGCCGTCGACGTTGTTCTTGTACAGCTGCAGGCGGGGCTGGCCGGGCACGGTGGCGGCCTTGAGCGCGGCCTCCTCCATCACCCGCTCCCCCGCCTTGTCCCAGATCACCGCGTCGCGCGCGTTGGTGACCTCGGGTGCCGAGTACTCGGGGTGCGCGTGGTCGACGTAGAGCCGCGCGCCGTTGGTGAGGATGACGTTGGCCGCGCCCAGGTCCTCGACGTCGGAGTCGGCGGGGTGACCGCCGGGCGAGCCCAGGTCGAACCCGCGCGCGTCGCGCAGCGGCGACTCCACCTCGTAGTCCCAGCGGGCACGCCGGGCGCGCGGTATGTCCGCCGCCGCCGCGTACGCCAGCACCACCTGTGTCGAAGTGAGCACCGGGTTCGCGGTCGCGTCGCCCGGCACCGCGATGCCGTACTCGACCTCGGTTCCCATGATCCGCCGCATGTGCAACACCTTATGACCTGACCCCGGCATCAGCGTGAGGGGAGCTTCACGGTGAAGCTCCCCTCACCCTATTCACCCGGATGCCAGTCCGGCCGCAGGACGGATCCGCGCGGCGCCGCGGGACGGGCCGAAAGCGGCCACCACGGCGAGCGCCACGACCGCCGCCGCCCCGATGACCAGCGGCAACACCACGGCCAGGCCCGGCAGCGACATGTCGATGCCGGTCGAGAGGATCGCGATCTGCGCGTAGCCGAACCCGAGCGCGCCACCGCCGATGACCCCGACGAGGGCCAGCATGACCGCTTCGGCGACGACCCCGCTCTGCAGTCCGCCTCGAGTGACGCCCAAGGCGCGGCGCAGCGCGAGCTCCTTGCGGCGTTCCTGGACGGAGATGGTCAGCGCGGTGCCGATGCCGGTGACGGCGACCGCCACGGACAGCCCGAGCAGCACCATCATCAACACGGTGCCGAGGTGCAGGTACCGGTCGGCCTCCGCCCGCTCGTCGGCGTCCGTCCGCACGATCACGGTCGGGTTGTCCGGCAGCGCGGCCTGCAGGTCCGCCCGGAACCGGGCCGGGTCGACGCCCGGCTGCAACGCGACCAGCACCTTCTGCGCCGGTCCCGCAGCCGGGCCGGCGACGACCGGCTCGTAGCCGGTGAGGGTGCCGGACACGTTTCCGACGACCTCGTACCGCTTGCCGTCGCTCTCGACGAACGGCCGGTCCCCCCAGTGCAGGGGCACGATCGCGGTCCCCGCGGCGAACCGCTCGGCGCCGCCCACCTTCTGCGCCCTCAGCCACGCCTTGAACTCCTCCGGGTCGGCGGCGGAGGCGTTCTCGGCCTTGTGCAGCACGACGCGGGCGGCCATGCCGGGCAGCTGCGGGATCTCGGGCAGCGGCCGCGCGCCCGCGTCCACCACGGTGGCGTCCGGACGTTCCTCGTTGGCGAACTGGTAGGACATCTGCTGCGCGCCGCCGAGCAGGACCAGGAAGAACGTCACCATCGAGCTGGCCAGCAGCAGCGGCAGCGCGACCGACGCCGAGCGCTGCGGCATCCTGCGCACCTCCGCGCCGGCGAGCTTCCACTGCGTGCCGCCGATCCTGCCGAACGCCCGCGCGAGGAACGGCACCGTCACCGGGCCGAGGACCCAGAACAGCCCGGTCACCGCGGCGATCGCGGAGAACGTGACGGCGAGCGGCGCGGCGGTGGTGCCCTTGGCGGCGACCGCCGCCACCGCGAGCAGCGCGGCGCCACCGGTGAACAGCAGGCCGAACACGAGCCGCAGCCGGCGCACGGACCGGGTCGGCACCTCGTTGTCCGCCTCCCGCAGCGCGGCGAGGGGTGACACCCGCGCGGCGTTGATCGCGGGCCGGACGGCGGCCGTCACGCTCAGCAGCGCGGCGACGACGACGCCGAGGACCACGTACCCGAGCGAGGGCAGCAGGTCCGGGCTCAGCTCCACCGCGCCGAACAGCGCGGAGATGCCGGTGACGTCGAACGTCCTGGCCAGGATCCACGCCGTCGGCCCGCCGAGCAGCGCACCGCCGATGCCCGCCATCGCGCCCGTCAGCAGCGCCTCGAACAGGCTGCGGCGCACCAACGGCCCGCGCTGGGCGCCGATGCACCGCAGCAACGCCGTCTGCCGCTGGCGTTGCGCGTAGACCGCGCGGAACGTCGCCGACGCCACGAACACCGCCGTGGCCAGCGCGAGCACGCTGAACGGCAGCAAGACGAACATCAGGTCGTTGCCGACCTTGTCGGCGTCGGGCGCCGGGGTCCACACGACGTACGACGCGCCGGCCGCGGCGGCGACGGCCTCCCGGGTACCGCCGATCACCCAGACCTGCTCGGTCTCCGGCCGAAGGTCGAGCTTGCGCGCGAGGTCGGGGCCGGCTACCAGGACCGGCAGCGAGTCCACCCCGCCCTTCTTCAGGACGCCGCTGACGGTCACCTCGAACGGCCTGCCGTCCGCGGCGGCGAGCGCGATCTTGTCGCCGGGCTTGAGCCCCCGCTCGTAGGCGGTGATCTTGTCGACGGCGACCTCGCCGCCGGCCGCGGGCTGCCTGCCCTCGGCGAGCGGCCAGCGCACCAGGTCCGGCTGCTGGACGTGCACGTCGGCGCGGTGCTGCCCCGCGCGTCCGCCGGCGTCGAGCAGGTCCGCCTGCGCCACCTGCACCGGAACCGCCCTGCCGACAGCGGAGAGCCGCGCGAGCAGCGCGTCGTCGAGCGCCGGGCGGGTCTGCTCCCCGGCGGCGGGGCCGTCGTACGACGGCGGCTTGACGTCGACCACGTGGCCCACCGCGGACGGCGTGAGCGGCGCGCCCTCGTCGACCGACCTGGTGAGCGCGTCGCTGAGCACCAGGGCGGCCAGCAGGCACGCCACGCCGACCACGAGGGCGACGCCGGGCAGCAGCGCGCGGCCGGGCCGGGCGCGGAACTCGGCGACGCCGAGCCGCAGGGAAGTGGACACGGATCCTCCTCGGTGACACGTCTGACGGTCACGAAGGTAGGAAGGGAGGTGATCAGCGGGCGTCGGACTGGGGTAGCAAGCTCGCGTACGACCACAGGAGGACAGCGGGATGATCAACCTCTACGACGAGGACGCGAACGTGATCGGGGAGGTCACGCGCGAACGCATGCGCGCGGAGAACCTGTGGCACGGCTGCGCCACGATCGTCGTGCGGTCCCTGGACGGCGGGCGGGTCTACGTGCACCGCCGCACCGACACCAAGGACGTCTTCCCCGGCCTCTACGACTGCACCGCGGGTGGCGTGATCGACGCCGGCGAGCACCCCGACGAGGCGGCGGCGCGCGAGCTCCGCGAGGAGCTCGGCGTCGTCGTGCCGCTGACGAAGCTGTTCACGTCCCGGTACGTCGACGAACACACGCGCTACCACGTGTGGGTCTACGAGGCGCGCACCGACGGCCCGTTCACCCACCAGCCCGAGGAGGTGGCCTGGGGCGGGTGGATGGACCTGGAGGAGCTGCGCGGCAGGATCGACGACCCGGACTGGCCGCTGGTGCCGGACGGCCGCGAGATCGGCCGCGAGTGGCTGCGCCTCAGTTCCAGCTGAGCCCGGCCCGCGTCCGCCAGTACTGCTCGGCTGGCTCGGCCAGCTCCGGCAGGTCCACGTCGATCCGCAGGGCGTCCACGTTGGACCGGAGCTGCTCCGGGCTCGCCGCGCCGGAGAGCACGACGTCCGCCCACGGCTGCCGCACGATCGCCGCCAGCGCCACCGCGTCCGGACCGACGCCGAGCGCTTCCGCCCGCGCCGCCACCGCGGGCGGTGGGTCCACGACCAGCCTGCCGTTGGCCACGCCCTCCTTGACGATCACGCGCAGCCCGGCGTCGTGCGCCTCCCGCAACGCGTCTCCCGCCGAGGTCTCCAGCAGGTTCCAGGTGGACTGGACGCTCTGGAAGACGCCGAGGTCGAGCGCCTTGCGGATGGTGTCGGCCTGCCGCGGCCCGGAGGTGGAGAAGCCCAGCGGGACACCGATCCCGGTCATCGCGTCCCGCAGCGCCGCGTCCTCGAACAGCGGGCTGTCGGCCGTCAGCGAGTGCACCTGGTAGAGGTCGACGCGCGGCAGCAGCGCGCTGGTCTCCCGCCACTGCTGCGCGAACCGCGCCAGCGAGTGCTCCTTGACCTCGTGCACCTCGGCGTCGGGCCGCCAGTCCGCGGTGTAGGCGTAGCCCCACTTGCTGGAGATCGTCACGTCGTCGTGCCCCGGCAGCCACGACGACAGGAAGTCCTCGGACAAGCCGTAGGAGCGGGCCGCGTCGACCCAGCGGATGCCGAGCTCGTAAGCGGTGTCGAGAACGAGGTGGCACTGCGCGCGCATCGCGTCGACGTCGCGCACACGGGGCAACGCGTCCTCACGGCCGAGGTTGATGTAAGCGGGACGGCCGAGTGACGCGAGACCGAGAGCGAGTTGTGCCATGCGGCAACGGTAAACGGCGGCCCCGGAGGACCGCCGTTCACGTGCCCCGCCGGGGCCGGTGACGCGGGTGGGTCAGAAGTCGTCGGCCGTGCGGAGGTGGTTGCGCACCCACTTGCCGGCGTCCTTCAGCGGACCCTCACCGGCGAAGCTGCTGCCGGAGCACGTGCCGGTCCTGAACACCGCACCCGTGCGGTGGTCGTCGGAGAAGTTCCAGTTCGTCCAGGAGATCTTGGCCTCCTTCATGAACGCGATGAACTTGTTCGCCATGGTGAAGTCGTTGGGACCGTCACCGGACGCCTCCTGCGAGCCGAACTCGGTGACGAAGACCGGCACCTGGCTCGAGACCGTGCGCAACGCGTTGAGGTACGAGTCGCGGTGGTCCTTCGCGTAGAAGTGGAAGGTGTACATCAGGTTCGAGGCGTTGACCTTGTTGCGGCTGACCTCGTTGATGTCCGTGCCGTCGGACAGGCCGAAGGTGGACCAGCCGTGCGTGCCCACGAGCACGAGGCTGTCCGGGTCCTCCGCGCGGATGGTCGGGATGACGGCCTCCGCGTAGGACTTGATCCGCGACCACGACACGCCGTTCGGCTCGTTGGCGATGTCGTAGATGATGTTCGTCTTGTCCTTGTGCCGCTGCGCGATCTCCTTGAAGAACGTCTTGGCGCGGGTGGTGTTGTGGTTCGGGTCGCCCGGCGAGAGCTGGTGCCAGTCGACCAGCGCGTACAGGCCGCGCTTAGTGGCCTCCTCGATGTAGCCGTGCACCATGTCGGTGAACCGGCGGGGATCGCTCTCGTAGCCGCCCTCCTGGACGTACAACGAGATGCGGAGGATGTCCGCCTTCCAGTCGTTCGCGAGCGCGTCGAGGGACGCGGTCTTGACGCACTGGGAGTACCACTGGATGCCGTGGGTGCTCATGCCGCGCAGCTGGACCTGCTTGCCGTTCTGGTTGCACAGCTTCACGCCGCACACCCTGAGCTGGCCGTTGACCGCCGCGGGCGAACCCGCCGGCAGCGCGGCGGCGGAGACGTCGCCCGCGGGTGCGGCGGCGACGGAGCTGCCCGCCGTCACGCCGGTCAACGGAAGCACGACTGCCGCGGCGAGCGCCACCACAGACTTCTGCCAAGCCATTCAGCGTCTCCTCTCGGAACTGCCGGCGGCGGATTAGTTAGGTAAGTTTCCTTACCGTTAAAGGTATGGACGACCATAAAGCCGGCTCCGGAGGGAGTCAAGCGTCCTGTCGCAGCAGAGCCACCGTTCCGGCACCGAGCGCCACCAGTGCGTAGAGGAGCAGGCACGCCACGGCGGCCGCCGGGCTCAGGGGCGGGTCGTCGACGACCCCGGCCACCTCCCACACCAGGTACGGCACCATCACCGCCGAGGCGTCGACGTCCCACGGCTCCGGCAGCATCGGCGTGACGGCCGGAACGCCCCACAGCAGCACGCCCACCACGACGACCGTCACCGCCGTCGACCTCACCGCGAGCCCGATGCCGAGACCGGTCAGCCCCGTCACCAGGATCGACAGCACGGCGGCGCCCGCCCACGGCAGCACGTCGCCCAGGCCGTCCCACGGCGCGATCGGCGGCGGCCGGTCCCCCATGACCAGCCGGCTCGTGCCGGTGCTCGTCGCCAGCGCGACGACGCCGAGCACCGCGGCCGCGGTCGCGACGAGCACGGTCTTGGCCGCCAGCAGGCGTTTGCGGTCCGGCACCGCGGTCAGCGCGGTGAGCCTCGGATCGGAGGTCGCGACGAGCGCCCCGAGCGCGGCGACGAGGAACTGGACGACCGGCGTGATCACCACGCTCGAGTCGGCGGAGGCGAACTCCGCCTGCTCGGCGGCGGGGGACCCGTCGTAGTCCCGCACGATCAACCACGACAGCGCCGCGCCGGCGACGACCATCAGGCCGATCGCGGCGACGATGCCGAAGGGCGCGCGGACGGTCCGCAGCTTGGTCCACTCGGCGGCGAGCGCGTTCTTCACAGTCCCCTCCCGGAGGTGAGGTCGAGGTAGGCGTCCTCCAGGGAACCGTTGCGGGTCAACGCCTCCATCGGGGTCTCCGTGATGAGCCGTCCTCTTGCGACGATCACCACGTGGTCGGCGGTCAGCGCCATCTCGCTCATCAGGTGGCTGGAGACGAAGATCGTGCGGCCCTCCTCCGCGAGGCCGCGCACCAGGTCCCGGATCCAGCGCACGCCTTCGGGGTCCAGTCCGTTGACCGGTTCGTCGAACATCAGCACCTCCGGGTCGCCCAGGAGCGCCGCCGCGACGCCGAGCCGCTGCTTCATGCCGAGCGACAGCGCCCTGATCCGCTTGTCCCGCACGCCTCCCAGACCGACCTGCTCCAGCAGCGCGACCGCGCGCCGCCCGCTGATCCCGTTGCTCGCCGCGAGCCAGCGCAGGTGGTCCAGCGCCCTGCGGCCGTGGTGGACCGCGGCCGGGTCGAGCAGCGCGCCGACGTGCCGCAGCGGCTGGTCCAGGTCGGCGTACCGCCTGCCGTTGACGAGCGCCTCGCCGCCGGTGGGCCGGTCGAGGCCGAGGACCATGCGCATGGTCGTGGACTTGCCGGCGCCGTTCGGGCCGAGGAAGCCCGTCACCAGTCCGGGGTGGACGGTGAACGACAGGTCGTCCACCGCCGTCGTCCCGCCGTATCTCTTCGTCAGGTTCCGCACCTCGATCATGCGGAGAAGAGTCGGCCCGCCAGGCCCTGAACGGATCGGACCGCGGGCCGAACCCCGGAATCGGACCGTGGTCCGAGGCGCCGCGCCCGTGCGCTCGTTACCGTCGGCCTCGTGATCGCGAGACTGCACCTCTACTTGGTCGACCTGGCCGCCACGGCGGTGATCGGTGTGCTCGTGGCCTACGCGATGGTGGAGCACCAGGACAAGCCGTGGTGGCTCGTCCTGCCCGGCGCCGCCCTGGTCGCGCTGCCGGTCGCGGTCCGCCGGCTGTGGCCGGTGCCCGCCCTGGTGGTGACGACGGCCGCGACGGCGGTGGTGGTCGGTCGGGTGCTGCCGGCAGAGGCTCTCGGGGCACCGGTGGGAGCGGTGTGCTTCGCGCTCTACACCGTGGCCGTCGAACGCTCACGGACGTGGTCGCTGACCGCGCTCGTGGCCGCCGTGGCCGTGATCTCCGGCGTCTCCGGTGGCGAGCCGGAGAACGTGCTGGTCGTCATCTCCGCTCTCGGTGCCGTGTGGGCCATCGGGTACACGACCCGGCTGCGGCGGTCGTTCCTGGAGCGGGAGCTCTCCCAGCGGGCCGAGCAGGCGCTGGCCGACGAACGCCTGCGCATCGCCCGCGAGCTGCACGACGTGGTGGCGCACAACCTCTCCCTGATCACGGTGCAGGCGGCCAACGCCGCACACGTGCGCTCACCCGAGCACGCCTACGAGGCGCTCACCGTGATCTCCGAGACCAGCAGGGCGGCGCTGGCCGAGATGCGCGGCCTGCTGGGCGTCCTGCGCTCGGACGCCGCCCTCGCGCCGTCACCCGGCTTGGACGGGCTGGCGGAGCTGGCCGACCGGGCGTCGCTCGCGGGCGTGCGCGTCTCGCTGGACGTGCGGGGCGACACCGCCGTGCCGGAGGGGATCGGGCTGTCGGCGTACCGGATAGTGCAGGAGGCGCTGACCAACGTCGTGAAGCACGCGGCACCCGCGTCGTGCGCGGTGCTGGTGGAGGTGACCCCGTCTGCAGTGCGGGTCGAGGTGACCGATGACGGTCCCGGGGCGCGGGAGCTGGGCGTGGGGCACGGGCTGATGGGCATGCGCGAACGCGTGGCCGTGTACGGCGGCACTTTCAGCGCCGGACCTGGTGCCGAGGGCGGTTTCCGGGTCGTCGCGGAGCTGCCGCACCGATGACGAGCGTGCTGATCGCCGACGACCAGGCGCTGCTGCGCGCCAGCTTCCGCCTGCTGGTGGACAACGAACCGGACCTGGACGTGGTCGGCGAGGCGGGCACCGGCACCGAAGCCGTGGCGCTGGCCGCGGAGCTGGAGCCCGACGTCGTGCTGATGGACATCCGCATGCCGGTGATGGACGGCATCGAGGCCACCCGGTTGCTGGACGGCCCGCGCGTGCTCGTGCTGACCACGTTCGACCTCGACGAGTACGTCTTCGGCGCGTTGCGGGCAGGCGCCTCGGGTTTCCTGCTGAAGGACACTCCCCCGGCCGAGCTGCTGACGGCGATCCGGGTGGTGGCGTCCGGCGAGTCGTTGCTGTCGCCGTCGGTCACCCGCCGGCTGATCTCGGAGTTCGTCCGGCGGCCCTCGTCGCCGCCGGTCCGAGGTCTGGAGCGGCTGACCGAGCGGGAGAAGGAGGTGCTGCTGCTGGTCGCGCGCGGGCTGTCCAACGCGGAGATCCAGGCGGCGCTGCACGTCAGCCCCGGCACGGTGAAGACGCACATCGGCAACCTGCTGGCGAAGCTGCACGCCCGCGACCGCGCGCAGCTCGTGATCGCGGCCTACGAGTCCGGCCTAGCCGGCTAGCAGCACCACGACGAGCAGTGCGGCCAGTGCCAGCCACGACGCGGGGTGACCGAGGTTGAGCGTCCACCGCGAGCCGACCCGTTGGTGCACGAGCAACGCCGGGTCGGCGCGGTTCGCGTACACCAGACCGCCGACGTGCCAGTGGCGGTCGTCATCGCGTTGCGCCACACCGGTGTCCTCGCTGCCGCCGGAGTCCAGGCGATGCCCCGCGTCACCCGCGCGGAGCAGCCACACGACCGCGACGACGAACGGCACCGCCACCAGCACGACGGTCACCGCGGTCCAGACGGCTCCCGGCGCCACGACTCCCCACAGCGGCAACGCCTTGACGGCCAGCGCGGCGATGACGGACGTGGCCAGCAGAGCGACGATGCGCAACGTTCCGGTCAGGTAGGCGCGGTACGACCGTGCCGAGCTCTCCGGACGTGCCGCGTCCAGCTCAGGCCGTGCCCGTGGGAGCGTCACCGCCGCGAGCACGGCGATCACCAGCACGACGGCCTGGTGGGTCACCGGCCACGCGGCGTCCCACGGCGGGCGCCGGACCAGGCCGAGCACCGCGGTGGCGGCGAGCAGCACCGAGGCGGGGGCCAGCCACGACCACGGCAGGCGGACGGGATCGGTGCGCAGGCCGGTGTCGGCGGTGACGCCCTGCCGGACCTTCGGCCACGACCGCTTGGCCCTGGCGACGAAGGCCGCCGCGGCCCAGTGCGCGAGCAGGCACGCGACGACGAGCACGGGCACGAGCCCGGTGGCGCCGGCGAGCGTCGCGGCCACCGCGGCAGCACCGAGCACCGCGACGACCACCCGGTATCCCGTGCGGACCCGGCGCAGCTCACCGGAGCGTTCGCGCGGTACCCGCACCCCGAACGGCAGCGTCGGCCTGGCCGTCGACGGCAGCACCAGGAAGCCCGCCGTGACGAGCGCGAGCCAGACGAGGTCCGTCATCGGTTCTCCCCCTCGAAGCCGTCGAGCACGTCCCGGCTGCGCTTGAGCACGTCCTCGCGGGTGAGTCCCTGCGTCGCGGCCTCGGCGAGCAGGGTGCGCAGCCTGGCCTGCCACGCGTCGGCGAACCCCGCGTCCGGCGGCCCCGAGGTGCGGTCCCGGCGCACGACCGCTCCGCTCTTGCGGTTGATCCGGATCAGCCCCTCCTGGCGCAGCAGGTCGTAGGCCTTGCTCACGGTGTGGAAGTTGATGCCGAGGTCGACCCCGAGCTGCCGGGTCGACGGCAGCGGGTCGCCCGCGCGCAGGACCCCCGAGGCGACGGCCTCCACCACCCGGTCGCGGATCTGCTGGTAGATCGGCGTGTCGCTGTCGAGGTCGATCGTCAGTAGCACGACACCAACTCTATCTGTTATACAAGTTATAGAGCAGATGCTCATCTGGGGAGGGAGTGGTCATGGCCGACACAGCGATCCACGACGGCAGGCTGGTCATCGAGTTCACCGCGTGGGAGCGCGTGTTCACCTGGCGGCGGCGCGTCGAGGTGCCGCTCGGGGCGGTCCGCGAAGTGCGGCGGGAACGGCACCCGTTCCTCCGGCCGCACGGCGTGCGCGTCGTCGGCGCGGAAGTCGCGGGCACCGTGAAGTCCGGGATCTGGAGGGGCCGCGGGGGACGTCAGCTCGTGGCCGTCCGAGGCGGGATGACGGCGGTCTGGATCCGCACGGAGGGCCACGGCGAGTTCCTCGTGAGCCTGCCGGAGGACGTCATCGCGGCACTGGAGGCGGTGGTGTCGTGAGCCGGCCCGTCGGGACGTTCCTCGCGATCGCGTTCACCGTCCCGTGGCTGCTCTGGTTGCTGCGGCTGGGAACGGGCGTCGACGTCATCGCGCCGGGAGGGATGCTCGCGGCCGGGCTCGCGACGCTGGTCACCGTGCGCCGGTTCGGCCTGCGTGACACCGGTCTGCGCCGGCAACCGCCGTGGCAGGTCGCGGCGGCACTGGCCGCTGTCCTGGGGCTGGCCCTGCTCGCCGTGGTGATCGGCGGCGTGACCGGCGTGCTGCGGCTCGACCTGGCCGGTTTCTCCGGCCTGCACCAGGTCCACGGCGGTGGACCGGTCGGAGAGGTGCTGCTCACCGCGGTGGCGCGCAGCGGGCTGCTGTTCGGGCTGGTGCTGCCGCTGGCGTTCTGCGAGGAGTGGGGCTGGCGCGGTTTCCTGCTGCCGCGGCTGCTGCGGTTCGGCCGGTGGGGCGCGTTCGGCCTGAGCGGGCTCATCTGGGCCGTCTGGCACCTGCCCGGCTACACCGGGCGGGCCACCTGGCCCGCGTTCGTGCCGTTCGCCGTCTTCACGGTGCTGTTCGGCGCGCTGCTGGGTGAGCTGCGGCTGCGCACGGGCTCGGTGTGGGCCTGCGCGGTCGCGCACGCCGCGAACAACACGCTGGTGATCGGCCTGGTGAACGTCGCCTTCACCGACGCCGCCGAGCTGGCCGCGCCGGACCCGTGGTCGACGGGGCTGAGCGGCTGGCCGGGCTGGGTCGTGATGGCGGCCGTGATCGCGGTGCTCGCCGTGACCACCAGGCGGAAGGCACTCGCGGCATGACGCGCACCGCCCCGGCCGCGAGGAGCGGCCGGGGCGGTGGCGTGGTGCTGCCCTACAGGTAGGTGCCGGTGTTCGTGGCCGTGTCGATCGCGCGGCCCGACTCCTGGTTCTTCCCGGTGACGAGCGTGCGGATGTAGACGATCCGCTCGCCCTTCTTGCCCGAGATGCGTGCCCAGTCGTCCGGGTTCGTCGTGTTCGGCAGGTCCTCGTTCTCGGCGAACTCGTCGAGGATGGCGGCCTGCAGGTGCCGGACCGAGAGGCCGGGCTGCTTGGTGTCCAGCAGCGACTTGATCGCCGCCTTCTTCGCCCTGTCGACGATGTTCTGGATCATGGCGCCGGAGTTGAAGTCCCGGAAGTACAGGACCTCCTTGTCACCGTTGGCGTAGGTGACCTCCAGGAACCGGTTGTCCTCGGACTCCTCGTACATGCGCTCCACGGTGTGCTGCACCATGCCCTCGATGCAGGCCTTCGGGTCCCCGCCGAACTCGGCGAGGTCGTCGGCGTGCAGCGGGAGGTTGGGCGTCAGGTACTTGTTGAAGATGTCCTTCGCGCCCTCGGCGTCCGGCCGCTCGATCTTGATCTTCACGTCGAGCCGGCCCGGGCGGAGGATCGCCGGGTCGATCATGTCCTCGCGGTTGGAGGCGCCGATGACGATGACGTTCTCCAGGCCCTCGACGCCGTCGATCTCGGCGAGGAGCTGGGGCACGATCGTCGTCTCGACGTCGGACGAGACACCGGAGCCGCGGGTGCGGAAGATCGAGTCCATCTCGTCGAAGAACACGATCACCGGGGTGCCGTCGGACGCCTTCTCACGAGCCCGCTGGAAGATCAGGCGGATGTGCCGCTCGGTCTCACCGACGAACTTGTTGAGGAGCTCGGGACCCTTGATGTTGAGGAAGTAGGACTTGGCCTGCTTGTCGGTCTCGCCGCGGATCTCGCGCACCTTCTTGGCCAGGGAGTTCGCCACCGCCTTGGCGATGAGCGTCTTGCCGCAGCCGGGAGGGCCGTAGAGCAGCACGCCCTTGGGCGGGCGCAGCTCGTACTCGCGGAACAGGTCGGCGTGCAGGAAGGGCAGCTCCACGGCGTCGCGGATCTGCTCGATCTGCCGGGACAGGCCACCGATGTCGCTGTAGTCGATGTCCGGGACCTCCTCGAGCACGAGGTCCTCGACCTCGGCCTTGGGGACCCGCTCGTAGGCGAAACCCGCCTTCGAGTCGACCAGCAGCGAGTCGCCGGGCTTGAGCGGCGAGTCGAGCAGCGGCTGGGCAAGCCAGACCACCCTCTCCTCGTCCGCGTGACCGACGACCAGCGCGCGGGCGATGGTGTCCTCACCGTCCTCGGTGAGCACCTCCCGCAGCGCGCAGACCTCGCCCGACCGCTCGAAACCGCCCGCCTCGACGACCGTCAGCGCCTCGTTGAGGCGGACGGACTGGCCGTAGGCGATCTTCTCCGGCTCGACCGCCGGGGACACGGCGACCCGCATCCGGCGGCCGGACGTGAAGACGTCGACCGTTCCGTCGTCGTACCGCGCCATGAAGACGCCGTAACCGCTGGGCGGCTGGGCCAGCCGGTCGACCTCTTCACGCAGCGCGAGCAGCTGGCTTCGTGCTTCGCGGAGGGTGTCTATGAGCTTCGTGTTTCGCTCGGTCAGCTGGCTGACGCGTTCAGTCGCCTCAGCCAAGCGCTGCTCGAGCAACCGCGTGTGGCGCGGCGACTCGGTCAGCTTGCGGCGCAACGACGCGATCTCGTCCTCGAGGAACCTGATCTGCGCTGTCAGCTCGGCAGAATTGTTGCCCTGGTTCAGCTCGCCACCCTCATCGGGTTGGCTGCCGGGATGACCGTGCTGCATGTCGGCACCCTCCTCCCGTGTTCGTACCGATTACGGTACCGGCGATCACCGACAAAATGGGGTACTCACAACATCATCATCGTTGGCGCGCCGCAACGGCAAGACCTCCGGCGGCGGTCCACTGCTCCATCTCGGTGTCGGGTGGAACCACCCACCCGCTACGGTGCGTTCCAGAATCCACCACCGGCGTTTCGCTCCACGACACGCCGCCGACCTGCGAGAAGTCCGAGGAGGGCACCATGGGAGCACCGGGGCGCCCACCGGCGGCGCTACCGCGCGCGACCCCCTCGGACGACCGCGAGCACGGGCGGTGCGCCTCGCGGCCCGGCGACGGGCGGCGATCCGCCACTGTCCCACCAGGTGGACCACCGGTTGGTCCGTTCGGTGGTCACGCACCGCAACACCCCTCGCTCGCGCTCGCCGGAGCACCCGCTCGAGCGAGGCTCAGGTACGACCGGCCGGCGTGCGGCCAACCGGGTGGTCGTGCCGGGTCGTTCGGCCCACCACCCCGACAGCGCAGTGCATCGCACTCGATTCCCGGTGGAGTTGCCACAATCGTTATCAGACACGGCCTTCGCGTGACATGACGGCAACAGCACGAGGTGTGCGGGACCACTCGCGGGTGCCGATAGCCGCCAATCGCCCGCGAGCCGACCCGGCGACGCACCACAATGTCCAGCGAAAGACCACCTCATCCACTTCGGGGGAGTTCCGATGACCTACCCGCCGCAGCAGCCCGGTCCCCACGGGCAGCAGCCGCCGCCCGGCGGGCCGTACGGGCAGCAACCGGGTCAGGGCCAGCCGCAGCCCGGTTACGGCCAGCAGCCCGATCCGTACGGCCGGCAGCCCGGCCAGCCGGGCCCGTACGGTCAGCCGCAGCAGGACCCGTTCGGCCAGCAGGGCCCGCAGAGCGGCGGCTTCCCCCAGCCCGGCCACGGCCAGCAGCCTCCGGCCGGCCCGTACGGCCAGGCCCAGTACGGGCAGCCTCAGTACGGCCAGCCCCAGTACGGCCAGCCGCCGTACGGTCAGCCCGGTCCCGGCGGGTTCGGCGGTCCCCCGCCAGCGAAGAGCAAGACCGGCCTGATCATCGGCGTCGTCGCCGGTGTGCTGGTGCTCGTCGGCGGTGGCGTCACCGCCGCCGTCCTGCTCTCCGGCGACGGCGGCTCGGGTGGTGGTGACCAGGCCGCCGCGGTGAAGGAGGTCGCGGAGGAGTACTACGCCGTGAGCGCCGCCAAGAACGAGAGCAAGGCCAAGTCGCTGATGTGCGCCGAGGCCCTCGAAGAGGCCGAGGAGACGGAGAAGAGGCTGACGCCTGACCAGCGCAAGCTGGCCGAGGAGTTCAAGAAGATGCCCTCCCCGAAGGTGGACGTCAAGGACGTGAAGGTGTCCGGCGACACGGCGGACGTCGGGGTCTCCACCACCGTGGCGATGGGCACCGAGAGCAAGACCTACGACCTCACCGTGAAGTTCAAGAAGGAATCGGGCGACTGGAAGTTCTGCACGCTCGCGAAGGACCTCGTGCTGCCGGAAGTCAAGCTGCCGGACCTCAAGGTCCCGACGACCCGGTGATCGAGTTCCGGGAAGGGCCCCGTCCGCCGGACAGGGCCTTCGGTGACCGAACCACTCGCACAACAGATCAGATGACCACCATCGGGGGAATTCGATGACCTACCCGCCGCAGCAGCCAGGGCCTCACGGGCAGCAGCCGCCGCAGCAACCCGGCTACGGCCAGCAGCCCGATCCGTACGGCCAGCAGCCCGGCTTCGGGCAGCCGCCGGGTCACGGTCAGCAGCCGGGTCCGTACGGCCAGCAGCCGCAGAGCGGCGGCTTCCCGCAACCGGGGTACGGCCAGCCGGGCTACGGCCAGCAGGGGCCGCCCAGCGGCGGCTTCCCGCAGCAGGGCCCGCCCGGCTACGGCCAGCCCGGTCCGTACGGCCAGCAGCCGCCGTACGGCCAGCCCGGCGGGTACGGCGGCCCGCCCCCTCCGAAGAAGAGCAACACCGGCCTGATCATCGGCGTCGTCGCCGGTGTGCTGGTGCTGGTCGGCGGCGGTATCACGGCGGCCGTGCTGCTGTCCGGTGACGACCCGGCGACCACCAGCACGGCGTCGAGCTCCGAGGCCGGCTCGCAGCCGACGAACGGCAGCAGCAAGCCGACGGCGCCCTCGTCGAAGAGCTCGTCGAGCGGTGGTGACTCGGCGGCTGAGGAGGTCGCGGAGGAGTTCACCGAGATCGTGCTCAAGGGCGTCCGGGCGGGCAGCAGCGACCCGAACGACGTCAAGAGCCTCGTGTGCGCGGCGGAGTTCCCCAAGCTGAAGATGCAGTCCGGCAAGGCGCAGCCGACCGCGACGGCCACCGTGGCGAGCGTCAAGACCTCGGGCAGCAGCGGCACGTTCACGCAGAAGCTGACCGGGCTCGTCGACCCGGCCAACCCTGGCAAGACCACCTCCGGCAGCATCATCTACAAGCTGTCCAAGGAGGGCGGCGACTGGAAGGTCTGCGGCATCGACAAGATCGAGTCCAACTGACCTGGCACGAGGGGGCCCGCACTGCGCGCAGTGCGGGCCCCCTCGTCGTTGGTCCGGTCAGCCCTTGCTGGGGCGGCGCTGCGGCTTGGGCGCCGTCACGCCGTCCGCGAGCTTGCGCGTGGTCAGCAGGAACGCCGTGTGCGCGATCATCCGGTGTTCGGGCCGCACGGCGAGACCGACGACGTGCCACGGGCGGACGAGCGTCTCCCACGCGTGGGGCTCGGTCCAGCACGTCATCTCCCGCAGCGCCTCCGTGACCGTGGACAGCTGCGTGGTGGTGGCGACGTAGACGACCAGGACGCCGCCGGGGATGAGGTTCTTCGCGATCGTGGGGAGCACGTCCCACGGCGAGAGCATGTCGAGGATGACCCGGTCGACCTCGCCCTCGTGGTTCTTCACGTCGTCGACGGTGATCGACCAGTTGCCGGGGCGTTCGCCGAAGAACGTCTCGACGTTGCGGATCGCGTGCACCGCGTGGTCGTCGCGCACCTCGTAGGACTGGACGCTGCCCTTCTCGCCCACCGCGCGCAGCAGCGAGCACGACAACGCGCCGGAGCCGGCGCCGGCCTCCAGAACGCGCGCGCCCGGGAAGATGTCGCCGTACATGACGATCTGCGCGGCGTCCTTCGGGTAGATCACCTGCGCGCCCCGCGGCATGGACAGCACGTAGTCCGGCAGCAGCGGGCGCAGCGCCAGGAAGTTCGTGCCGCCCACCGACGCCACGACCGATCCCTCCGGCTGCCCGATCAGCAGGTCGTGCGGGATGGCGCCGCGGTGGGTGTGGTACTCCTTGCCGGGCTCGAGGACAACGGTGTAGTGCCGTCCCTTGGGGTCGGTCAGCTGAACCCGGTCGCCCGGTTGGAACGGTCCACTCGCGCTAATCACCGCGCAATGGTGTCAAACGCCCTTCTCAATGGCCGCACGCAGGTCCTCCCTGCGCAGCACGCCCGCCGGACGCCCCTCCATGTCGACGACGAGGAACTGCCACGCGGCGGTGCCCCGGACGCGTTCCACGATCTCCTCGCCGGGCTCGTCGGCGAGCAGCACGGTCTCGGGCAGGATCGGCTCGGCGGCCTGTTCCGCGGGCGCGAAGGGACTCGCCGCAGCGAGCTTGCGCGCCAGCTCGGTGTCGAGCAGCCCCGCCGCCACCCCGTCGGCCCTGACCAGCACCACGCCCCGGCCGGCGGCGGTGCTCAGCGCGTCCCTGACGGGGCTTTCGGCCGGGAGCTGGAGCACCGGGAGGATGAGGTCGTCGAGCGTGACGCCCACGGGCCAGGTCCGGCGGCGTTCGCTGGTGAGCTCGCTCCTCGCGCCGGCGACCACGACCCACGCCGTCAACGCACACACGCCGAAGCGCAGCCAACGGTCCTCCGCGCCCTCCGCGATGCCGTAGAGCGCCCACACCACCAACGCGCCGGCCACGACGAAGCCACCGACAACGGCGACACGCGTGCCCACCGCCCGTTGCCCCGTGGCGGCCCACACGCCCGCCCTGACGATCCGTCCGCCGTCCAGCGGCAGGCCGGGCAACAGGTTGAAGACGGCGACGGCGACGTTCGCGGCGGCGATCTGGAAGACCAGGACCCACACGACGTCGCCCGGCGTCATCACGAGGGCGCCGATGCCGAAGAAGACCGCCAGCACCACGGACACCGCCGGGCCCGCGCCCGCGACGACGCCTTCGTGGCTGGGCCTGCCGGGTGTCCGCATGATCTCGGACACCCCGCCCAGCAGGTACAGCCGCAGTCTTCTGACCGGCAGGCCGAGCCGGAGCGCCGCGAGGCAGTGGCCGAGCTCGTGCGCGAGCACGCTCAGACCCAGGAAGACCGCGAACAGCGCGGCGAGGAGCAGGCCGACGCCCGGAGGCGTGCCGGGCGCGAGGTCGTCGACGAGCGGCGCGTAGAAGGCCACCACGATCGCCGACCCGATCCACCACGACGGCGCGAGCACGACCGGGATGCCCGCCACCCGGAAGAGCAGCAGGCCGCCCTCTCGTTCGCTGGTCCGCGCGGCCACGCAAGCACTGTAGAGCGGGTGGTGTGATCTCGCGGTCTGGTGGGTGGCCACGGAATTGTCGGACCCCTGTCCTAGGGTGCGAAGCATGAGCACCACGTTGCGCAGGCCCGCGCTGTCGCCGTCCCGGGCGGGGGACTTCAAGCAGTGCCCGCTGCTGTACCGCTTCCGCGCGGTGGACCGGCTGCCGGAGAGGCCGACGAAGGCGCAGGTGCGCGGCACGGTGGTGCACGCGGTGCTGGAGGACCTGTTCGCGCTGCCCGCCGCCGAGCGCGTGCCGGACCGGGCCCGGTCGATGATCACGCCGGCCTGGGAGCGCGTGAAGGCCGAGCGGCCGGAGTTCGCCACGCTGTTCGAGGTTCCCGGCGGCGAGGAGGAGGCCGAGTGGCTGGCGTCGGCCACCAAGCTGCTCGACGGCTACTTCGGCCTGGAGGACCCGCGCCGCCTGGAGCCGGAGTCGCGGGAGCTGCTGGTCGAGTCCGAGCTGCCGTCCGGCGTCCTGCTGCGCGGCTACATCGACCGCGTGGACGTGGCCCCGACGGGCGAGATCCGCGTCGTGGACTACAAGACCGGCGCCGCGCCCCGCGAGATCGGCGAGGCGAAGGCGCTGTTCCAGATGAAGTTCTACGCGCTGGTGCTGTGGAAGCTGCGCGGCGTGGTCCCCCGCCAGCTGCGCCTGATGTACCTGGCCGACCGCCAGGCCCTGGCCTACACGCCGGACGAGGCGGAGCTGGCCCGCTTCGAACGCACCCTGGACGCGATCTGGCAGGCCATCATGCGGGCCGCCCCGACCGGCGACTTCCGCCCCAATCCCAGCCGCCTGTGCGACTACTGCGACCACAAGGCCTTCTGCCCCGCGTTCGACGGCACCCCGCCGCCCTACCCCGGCTGGCCGGAGCCCGACGACACCGAGGCGCTGCGGGACCGCGACTGATGACTGCCTTCTACCTGCCGCTGGGCGACGGCGCGTTCCGCTCCACCGAGCACACCGTCGGCCCGTGGGGCCCGGACAGCCAGCACCTGGGCCCGCCGTCGGCGCTGCTGGTCCGCTCCCTGCTGGGCGTGGACCGCGCCGAGACCTCGCTGGCGCGCGTGACGTTCGACGTGCTCGGCCCGGTGCCGGTGGCCGACCTGACGGTGTCCACGTCGGTGGAACGCCAGGGCCGTTCCGTGGAACTGGTGGCAGCTTCCTTGTCCCACAACGGCCGTGCCGTGCTGACAGCGCGTGCGTGGCGCATCGTCGGCGCGGACACCGCGGCCGTGGCGGGCGGCACCGGCGAGGTCCTCGCTCCCCCGCGTTCCGCCTCGCCCATGGAGATCCCGGAGGGCTGGAGCGGCGGCTACCTGGCCGCCGTCGAGTGGCTTTCCCTGTCCGGCGGCATCTTCACGCCGGGCGACGCCAAGGTGTGGGCCCGTCCGCGCGTGGCCGTCGTCGAGGGCTTCGAGCCGACACCGCTGGAACGCCTCTTCTCGGTGGTCGACTCGGCCAGCGGCGTCTCGTCCCGCGTGGACATCCGCAAGTGGTACGCCATCAACACCGACCTGACCGTCCACCTGCACCGGCAGCCCGTCGGCGAGTGGGTCGGGATGGACGCGCGGACGACCATCGGGCCGGACGGTGTGGGGGTGGCCACCAGCGTGGTGCACGACGTGCAGGGGCCGGTGGGCACGACGGCGCAGGCGTTGTTCGTGCGCGAACGCGGCTAGCCGCACCCCTCACCGCAGTGTTCGTGCGACGCGGACAGCCCGACCGGTGCCGTTGCCCGGCGCGCGAACCAGGCCGAGCACGGGCTCACGCGTCGAGGTCGGACGGTGCGGGGGTGGCCACCAACGGGGTACACGACGTGCAGGGGCCGGTCGGCACGACGGCACAGGCGCAGTTCGTGCGCGAACGCGGCTAACCGCACCCTCGCCGCAGCCACTCGGCCGATGCGCCGACGGTCTGACCGGGTGCCATTGCCCGGCGCGCGAACCAGGCCGACGATAGGCTCACTCGCCGAGGTCGAGCGCGACCAGCACCGCGCGAACGACCATCGGCCGAATGGTGTGGGTGGCCACCAGCGTGGTACACGACGTGCAGGGGCCGGTCGGCACGACGGCACAGGCGCTGTTCGTACGCGAACGCGGCTAGCCACACCCCTCACCGCCTGGGGCAGGGCGCCGTTCCCTCCCACCACCCCGGTCGACGCGGGACGGCCCGACCAGGCGCCGTTACCCGGCCCGCCAACCAGGCCAAGCACGGGCTCACTCACCGAGATCGAGCGCCCCCATCAGCGCGCGGACACACAGGTCGCGCAGCTCCATGCGGTCGAAACCCTGACGCCCCAACCACTCCACGCACATCACCCGCACGAACTCCAGCCACGCCAGCACCGCCGCGGCAGCGAGCGGACCGTCCACCCCGGCCACGTCGAGCAGCCGTCGCTGCAGGGCGGCGAACCCGCCCGTGATCACCGCGCGCACCACCGGGTCGCCCGCCAGGACGCGGTTCGCGGCCAGCACCAGGTTGCGGTTGGCCTCGAAGTAGTCGAAGTGCGCGTCGAGGGCCACGGCGATCTGCTCGGCGGGCGTGCCGTCGCCGAGGTCCTCGACCTCGGTCAGCAGCTGGTCGGTGGCGTGCTGGTGCACGGCGGCGAAGAGGTCGCGTTTGCTGGAGAAGTGCCGGTACAGCAACGCCCGGGAGATGCCGGCGCGCGAGGCGACCTCCTCCATCGCCACCTCGTCGTAGGGCTTCGACGCGAACAGGGACGCGCCGACGCCGACGAGCTGCGAGCGGCGTGCTTCCGGGGTCAGCCTCACGACCGGGAGCTTAGTTGACACGTGTCCACCTGTCGGAGTAGACACGTGTCAACCAAGGGGGCACGGAGATGGCCAAGACGTTGCGAGCGCTCGCCTGGACGATGGGTGTGGCGTGCGTGCTGATCGGGGCGTACCACGTCGTGCTGGGCGTCGCGTCCGTGCCGGGCGCGGAGGACGCCGGGGCGACGGTCGACAGCCGCGAGCGCTTCTACAACGCGATCTTCCTCGGCTACGGGCTGGCCTGGATTTGGGCGGCCCGGCAGAGGCCGGTCCCGGCCACCGCCGTCCGGTGGCTGGCCGGCGTGTTCGCGCTGTCGGCGGCCGGGCGGGTGCTGTCGCTCGCGGTGCACGGGCAGCCGCACTGGTTCCAGCTCCCGCTGATCGCGCTCGAGGTGGTGCTGCCGCCGGTGTTCTTCTGGCTGGCCGCGGCCGACGAGAAACGCGTGGCGTCAGCCGGACTGTGAACCGGACCCTCGTGCGGCAGCCGCCGGTCCTCGCCGTCCCGTCAGACCACGGACGAGGAGGTGCTCAGAGCGCTGGAGTAGTGCTCCACCACCGGGAACGGCGAGTAGAACCGGTGCAGCAGCGCGGACCAGCGCTCGTAGGAGGGTCCCTGCCGGAAGCCGACGGTGTGCGCCTGCACCGACTCCCACCGCACCAGCAGCAGGTACCGCGACGGCGCCTCCACGCACCGCAGCAGTTCGAGGCCGAGGAAGCCCGGCGAGGCGGAGATCAGCTCCCGCGCCTCGCCGAACGCCCACTCGAACTCGTCCTCACTACCCGGCAGCACGTCCAGGACGGCGTGTTCCAGGATCACAGGCGGCAGAACCGGATGTCCGAGGCCAGCACGGCCTTGGCGCCGATCGCGGCCAGCTCGTCCATCACCCTGTTCGCTTCCTTGCGGGACACCATCGCCCGCACGGCCACCCAGTTGTCGTCCGCCAGCGGCGCCACCGTCGGCGACTCCAGGCCCGGGGTCAGGGCGACGGCCTCGGTCAGCAGCGACCGCGGGCAGTCGTAGTCGAGCATCAGGTACTGCTGGGCGAACACGACGCCCTGCAGGCGGGCCGCCAGCTGCTTCTTCGCCGCGGTCAGCTCGGACGAGGCGCGGTGCACCAGGACCGCCTCCGACTCGCAGATCGGCTCGCCGAACGCCACCAGGTCGTGCTGGCGCAGCGTGCGGCCGGAGCCCACGACGTCGGCGATCAGGTCGGCCACGCCGAGCTGGATCGAGATCTCGACGGCGCCGTCGAGCCTGATCACCTGCGCGTTGATGCCGCGGGCCTTGAGGTCGCGGCCCACCAGCCTCGGGTACGCCGTGGCGAGGCGCTTGCCCTCCAGGTCCTCGACCTTCCAGTCGGTGCCGCGCGGGCCCGCGTAGCGGAAAGTCGACGAGCCGAAGCCCAGTGCCAGCAGCTCCTCGACCGAGGAGCCGTTGTCGTCGGCGCCGGAGTCGGCGGCGAGGTCCCGGCCGGTGATGCCCAGGTCCAGGTCGCCGGACGCCACGTAGATGGCGATGTCCTTGGGACGCAGGAAGAAGAACTCCACGTCGTTGTTCGGGTCGAGCACGGTCAGGTCGCGCGGCTCGTGCCGCTGCCGGTAGCCGGCCTCGGTCAGCATGGCGGAGGCGCGTTCGGCGAGCGCGCCCTTGTTCGGGACTGCTACGCGCAGCATGTGGAAGTCTCCGTCAGAGGTACTTGTAAACGTCTTCGAGGGTCAGGCCGCGGCCCAGCATGAGCACCTGGAGGCGGTACAGCAGCTGCGAGATCTCTTCGGCGAGCTTCTCGTCGGACTCGTACTCGGCGGCGATCCAGACCTCGCCCGCCTCCTCCAGGACCTTCTTGCCCTGCGCATGGACGCCGGCCTCGAGCGCTGCGACGGTGCCGGATCCCTCCGGCTTGGTGGCGGCTCGTTCGGTCAGCTCGGCGAACAGGGAGTCGAAGGTCTTCACGACACGACATCCTCCCATCTCCCCGCCCGCCGTCCACACCGCGGTCGGGTCAGTCCCACGCCCTGGACGTGATCTGTCCTGCATGGACACCCAGTAGCGTGAACTTCATGTCCGAGTTCGCCGAGGTGCTCGACTCGCTGCGCCGGGTGCGCGGCATCAACCCGTTCTTCGCGCTCGACGTGGGCCGTCCGGACGACACGTGGCTGCCCGGGACGGCGCTGCTGACCGGCCCCGCCCTCAAGACCACGATCGACGCCATCGCGGTCCGGTACCGGGCGGAGGAACCGCGCGTCGCCGCGAGCCTGTTCTTCCTCAGCTACACCGCCCGGCTGCTCAGCCCCCTCACGGCCGTGCACAAGCCGATCGACGTGCGCCCGGAGAACCTGTGGTGGCGCCACGACCCCGCGAACGGCCTGAGCGTCCGCATCGACGAGCCGCGGCTGGGCCCGCCGGCCGTGCAGGCGCTCGAACCGGTGGTGGCGGCGATCCAGGCCGTCACGCCGGTGGCACGCGGGTTGTTGTGGGGCAACGCGATGTCGAACATCGCGGGCGCGCTGAAAATGGTTGTGCGCGCACGGATGCTCACCGCCGAAGAAGCACGGGAACGCGGCGAACAGCTGATGAGCGCACCTCCGTTCGAGGGAGCGGGGGAATTCGTCAGCTTCCCGGGCGAGGTCGGGTTCGTGCGCAGGAGCTGTTGTCTCTACTACCGCGTCGCCGCTGGTGGGAAGTGCGGGGACTGTCCACTCGTGAAGTGAGGAACACGACAACTCTTATGGCCGGTTGTGCCTGAGCCGCCGCCCAACTTACGGTGCATCCGCCGCAGTGACGGGAAGCCGGTGTGAATCCGGCGCGGTCCTCGCCACTGTGACCGGGAAGCGATCCCCGCCGAGCACGTCACTGGTCCCGCGAGGGGCTGGGAAGACGCGGGGGCAGCGGTGATCCGGGAGTCAGGAGACCGGCTGCGGCGCCGCAAGGAGAGTTGACCTTCCACGAGGTATGGAGGAGCCCGTCATGACGAGCCCCGCAGCAAGCCTGTCCGCCGTCCGCGTGCCCAAATGGGCCTTCGCCGTGTCACTGCTCGGCCTGATCGTCACCTACCTGGTCCTGCAGGAGAACGGCCTCGCGCTCGGTGCGAGCTCGGAGCTGCTGCACGAGTTCTTCCACGACGGGCGGCACGCGCTCGGCGTCCCGTGCCACTGATCCGGCCTCCCGGTCGAGCACATGACGACGTACTCCTCCCTCGCGCTGCGAGGGCTGGCGGCGGGCGGCATCGCGGGTGCCGCCTCCGCGCTGGTCCAGCTCCTGGTCACCGAGATCCCCCTCCGCGCCGCGCTGGCGGTCGAACAGGCACGGGAACCCGCCGGTGACGGCCACGCGCACTCGCACGGCGAGGAAGAGGTGGTCAGTCGCGGCGTCCAGGTCGTGGGCGGCATGCTCGGCGTGGTGATCGTCGGTCTCGCGGTGGGCCTGGTGTTCGCCACGGCCTACGCGCTGTCGAAGCGCTGGTTCACCGAGCGCACGCCGTTCAGCCGCAGCTTCGCGTTGGGTGCCGCGGTGTTCGGTGCCGTGGCCCTGCTGCCGTGGCTCAAGTACCCGGCCAACCCGCCCGCCGTGGGCGACCCGGAGACGGTGGACCACCGGACGGCGCTCTACCTGGGAGTGGTGGTGGCCGGCCTCGCGATCGTGTGGGGCGCGAGCCTGCTCGCCGATCGGCTGCGCGCGCAGTCGCAGCCGGTGCGGGTCACCGGAGTGCTCCTCGCGGTGGTCGCGGCCGTCGCGGTGGTGCTGATGGCGTTCCCCGCGCCGCCGGACACGATCCCCGCGGACGTGCCGGTGGCCGTGCTGTGGCAGTTCCGCCTCAGCTCGCTGGCCCAGCTCGCCACGCTCTACGTCGGTCTCGGCGTGGTGTTCGGCCTGCTGGTCGACCCGGCCACGCGCCGGGCCCGGGCCGGACGCGTGGCCGGTAGCCCGGCTTAAAGCGCTTTCAGCACGTCGAGGTCGACGCCGGCGAGGGAGTCGCGGAAGATCCGCCGCTCCCCCGGCGGCACCTCCACGTCACACGGCACGACCAGCACGGTGCACCCGGCCGCGACCGCCGCCGCGACACCGGTCGGCGAGTCCTCGACCGCCACGCACCGGGCCGCGTCCACGCCCAGCAGGCGAGCGGCCTTCAGGTACGGCTCGGGCAGCGGCTTGTTCAGGCCGTCCACCTCGTCGCCGCACACCGTCACGTCGAACAGGTCACGCCCGATCGTGTCCAAGGCGACCTCGGTGAGCCCGCGTTCGGTGGACGTCACCAACGCCATCGGCACGCCCGACGCGCGCACCGCCTTAAGGGCCTCCTGGGCTCCGGGACGCCACGGCAGGCCGGCCCGGAAGACCTCCTCGGTGCGGCGCAGGATCCACGCGGCGCCGTCGGCCATGTCGGCCTCGGTGGGTTCGATGCCGACGTCGCCGAACAGCAGGCGCATCGTCGTGGGCACGTTGCTGCCGACCATGCGTTCGCGTGTCTCCTGCGACAGGACGCCGCCGAGCTTCTCGGCGTACTCGAAGAGCGGGATGTCCCACAGCTTCTCGGAGTCCAGCAGCGTCCCGTCCATGTCCCACAGGACAGCTTGCAGGTCAGACATTGAAGTACTTCGCCTCCGGGTGGTGCGCCACGAAGGCGTCGGTGGACTGTTCGGGGTGCAGCTGGAGCTCCTCGGACAGGGAGACGCCGATGCGTGCCGGGTCGAGCAGGTCGACGATGCGCCTGCGGTCTTCCATCTCGGGGCAGGCACCGTAGCCGAACGAGTACCGCGCGCCGCGGTAGCCGAGCTTGAAGTACTCCTCGACGTCGGCGGGGTCCTCCTGGGCGACCGATCCGCCCGTGGGCCACACGAGCTCCTCGCGGACCCGCTTGTGCCAGTACTCGGCCAGCGCTTCGGTGAGCTGGACCCCCAGTCCGTGGACTTCCAGGTACTCACGATACGCGTTCTTGGCGAACAGCTCGTTGGCGTAGTCGGCGATCGGCTGACCCATGGTGACGAGGTGGAACGCGACCACGTCGACCTCACCGGACTCCCGCGACCGCCAGAAGTCGGCCAGGCAGAGGCGCCGATCCCTTTTCTGGCGCGGAAAACTGAACCGGAAGCGCTCGGGCGAGTCGACCGAAGGCTCCTCCAGGACGATCAGGTCGTTGCCTTCGGACACGCACGGGAAGTAGCCGTAGACGACGGCGGCGTGGGCAAGAACACCTTCCGTGGCAAGGCGTTCCATCCAGTAGCGCAGGCGCGGGCGACCCTCGGTCTCCACCAGCTCCTCGTAGGTCGGGCCACCGCCGCGCGAGCCCTTCAGCCCCCACTGGCCCATGAACGTGGCCCGCTCGTCCAGCAACGCCGAGTAGTCCGCGACCGGGATGCCCTTCACCACCCGGCTGCCCCAGAACGGCGGCGTCGGAACCGGGTTGTCCGCGGCCACGTCGGACCGGCCGGTGCCGGCTTCCTCTTCTCCCGCAGCGGCTTTGCGGGCCGCGGCGATGCGCAGCGAACGTTCGCGGCGTGCCTTGCGCTCGGCGGCCTTGGCCTGCGCCTCCGGGTCCACCTGGGGTGCCTCGCCGCGCTTGGCGGCCATGATCGCGTCCATCAGGCGCAGGCCCTCGAAGGCGTCGCGGGCGTAGCGGACGTCACCGAAGTACATCTCGGTCAGGTCGTTCTCGACGTAGGCACGGGTCAGCGCCGCGCCGCCCAGCAGCACGGGCCACCGCGCGGCCACGCCCCTGGAGTTCATCTCCTCCAGGTTCTCCTTCATGATCACGGTCGACTTCACCAGCAGGCCGGACATGCCGATCGCGTCCGCGCGGTGCTCCTCCGCGGCCTCCAGGATCGCGTTGATCGGCTGCTTGATGCCGATGTTCACGACCTCGTAGCCGTTGTTGGACAGGATGATGTCGACGAGGTTCTTGCCGATGTCGTGGACGTCGCCCTTGACGGTGGCGAGCACGATGCGGCCCTTGCCGCCGTCCTCGGAGCGCTCCATGTGCGGTTCGAGGTGCGCGACGGCGGACTTCATCACCTCGGCGGACTGCAGCACGAACGGGAGCTGCATCTGACCGGAGCCGAAGAGCTCGCCGACGGTCTTCATGCCCGCGAGCAGCGTGTCGTTGATGATCTGCAACGCCGGGCGCTCGTCCAGGGCGGCGTCCAGGTCGGCTTCCAGGCCGTTGCGCTCGCCGTCGACGATCCGGCGCTCCAGGCGTTCGAACAGCGGCAGCGCGGCCAGCTCCTGCGCGCGGGTGGCGCTGGTCGACTTCGTGGTGACGCCCTCGAACAGCTCCATGAGCTTCTGCAGCGGGTCGTACCCCTCGCGGCGGCGGTCGTAGACCAGGTCCAGCGCCACCGCGCGCTGCTCGTCGGGGATGCGGGCCATCGGCACGATCTTGGACGCGTGCACGATCGCGGTGTCGAGGCCCGCCTGCACGCACTCGTGCAGGAATACCGAGTTCAGCACCTGGCGCGCGGCCGGGTTGAGTCCGAAGGAGACGTTCGACAGGCCCAGGGTGGTCTGCACGTCCGGGTACCGGCGCTTGAGCTCGCGGATCGCCTCGATCGTCTCGACGGCGTCGCGGCGGACCTCCTCCTGGCCGGTGGAGATCGGGAACGTCAGGCAGTCGACGATGATGTCGTTGACCCGCATGCCCCAGTTCGTGGTCAGGTCCTCGATCAGCCGGGTGGCGACGCGGACCTTCCAGTCCCTGGTGCGGGCCTGGCCCTCCTCGTCGATGCACAGCGCCACGACCGCCGCGCCGTGCTCGGAGACCAGCCGCATGATCTTCTGGAACCGGCTGTCCGGGCCGTCGCCGTCCTCGTAGTTGACCGAGTTGACGGCGCACCGGCCGCCGAGGCACTCCAGACCGGCCTGCAGCACGGCCGGCTCGGTCGAGTCGAGCATGATCGGCAACGTGGACGCGGTGGCCAGCCGGGACGCCAGCGCGCGCATGTCCGCCTCGCCGTCGCGGCCGACGTAGTCGACGCAGAGGTCGATCAGGTGGGCGCCCTCGCGCGTCTGGTCGCGCGCGATCTCGATGCAGTCCTCCCACTTCTCGGCCAGCATCGCCTCGCGGAACGCCTTGGAGCCGTTGGCGTTCGTGCGCTCGCCGATCATCAGCACCGAGGCGTCCTGCTTGAACGGGACAGCCTGGTACAAAGAGGACACACCTGGCTCGGGGCGCGGCCGGCGGGCGGACGGGCCGAGGTCCTTCACCGCCTCGGCGACCTGGCGCAGGTGCTCGGCCGTCGTGCCGCAGCAGCCGCCGACGAGCCGCGCGCCGAACTCCTGCACGAACCCGGCCAGCGCCTGGGCGAGCTCCTCCGGCGACAGCGGGTAGACCGCGCCGTCCGGTCCCAGCTCGGGCAGGCCGGCGTTCGGCATCACCGACAACGGGACGCGGGCGTGCTTGGACAGCGTCCGCAGGTGCTCGCTCATCTCGGCGGGACCGGTGGCGCAGTTCAGCCCGATGAGGTCGATGCCCAGCGGTTCCAGCGCCGTGAGCGCCGCGCCGATCTCCGAGCCGAGCAGCATCGTGCCGGTCGTCTCGACGGTCACCTGGGCGATGATCGGGACGACCCGGCCCTCCGCCGCCATCGCGCGCTTGGCGCCGATGATCGACGCCTTGGTCTGCAGCAGGTCCTGCGAGGTCTCGACGATGATCGCGTCCACCCCGCCGACCAGCAGCCCCTTGCACTGCTCCTGGTAGGCGTCGCGCAACGTGGCGAACGGGGCGTGGCCGAGCGTCGGCAGCTTCGTGCCGGGACCGACGCTGCCCAGCACGAACCGCGGCCGGTCGGGCGTGCTGAACTCGTCCGCGGCCTCCCTGGCCAGTGCGGCGCCGCGCTCGGACAGGTGGAAGATCTGGTCCGGGATGTCGTACTCGGCCAGGTTCGCGAGGTTCGCCCCGAACGTGTTCGTCTCCACGGCGTCGACCCCGGCTTCGAGATAGCCGCGGTGCACGGACTTCACGACGTCCGGCCGGGTGACGTTCAAGATCTCGTTGCAGCCCTCCAGACCGTTGAAGTCGTCGAGGGAAAGGTCTGCGGCCTGGAGCATGGTGCCCATGGCGCCGTCGGCGACAACGACGCGGTTTACCAGCGCTTCCAGGAACGGCGACTCTCCGCGATCAGGCATGGGCCAAGCCTACGATGACTTGGTTGAGGAAGGCCGTAGTCTTGCGCCGTGAACGATCCGTCCCAGGAAGCCCCGGCCCCCTCGAACCCGCGCACACCGCTCACGAGTCCGATCATGGTCTGCGCGTTCGAAGGGTGGAACGACGCCGGCGACGCCGCGAGCACCGCCATCGAGCACCTGCAACTCACCTGGGACGCCACCCCTCTCGCCGAGATCGACCCGGACGACTACTACGACTTCCAGGTGACGCGGCCCACGGTGCGCATGGTGGACGGTGTCACCCGCAGGGTCGACTGGCCGACGACGCGGCTCTCGGTGTGCAGGCCTCCCGGCTCCTCCGTGGACGTGGTCCTCGTGCACGGCATCGAGCCGAACATGCGGTGGCGCAAGTTCGCCGCCGAGCTGCTCGGGCACATCGACGCCCTCGGGGTGACGACCGTCGTGACGCTGGGCGCTCTGCTGATGGACACGCCCCACACCCGGCCCGTGCCGGTCACCGGCACCGCCTACGACCCGGACGCCGCCACGAAGTTCGGTCTGGAGCACTCGAAGTACGAGGGCCCGACCGGCATCGTCGGCGTGTTCCAGGACGCGTGCGTGCAGGCGGGCATCCCGGCGATCTCCTTCTGGGCCGCCGTGCCGCACTACGTCTCGCAGCCGCCCTCCCCCAAGGCGACCTTGGCGCTGCTGCACCGGGTGGAGGAGGTCCTCGACATCGAGGTCCCGCTCGGCGCGCTGCCCGAACAGGCCGAGGAGTGGGAACGCACCGTCAGCGAGATGGCCGACGAGGACGAGGACGTGCGCAACTACGTGCGCGCGCTGGAGGAACGCGGTGACGCGGCCATCCAGATCACCGAGGCCTCCGGCGACGACATCGCGGCGGAGTTCGAGCGGTACCTGCGGCGGCGCGGGCGCGGGCCCGGCTGGCCGTCGACCGGTCCGCGCTGACGCTGCCAGACGAATCCCCGTGGGCCGAGGCCCGCGGGGATTTTTCGGTTCCGGGTGTGACAGGTCCGTCCCGGCCGGACAGGTAGGAGGTGCAAGGGCCACCGACGAGAGGACGAGATGAGCGGCAACGCCCTGGAAGAGAGGTTTCGGGACCTCCACCGCAGGACCTATCCGGACCTGCTGCGGTTCGTCGAGCGACGGGTACCGCCCGCCGAGGCCGAGGACGTCGTCTCGGTCGTCTACCTGACCGCGTGGCGGCGGCTGCGCGACGTGCCGGACGACGCCAGGCCGTGGTTGTTCGGCGTCGCGCGCAAGGCGATGGCGAACCAGACCCGAGGTCTGCTGCGCAGGCAGGCGCTCGACGTGCGGATCGCCGAGGCGCTGGACCACCTGGTGCCGGACGGGTCGGCCGAGGTCGCCGCACGGATCGACCTCGTGCGCGCCTGGCGGACCTTGAGCGCCGCGGACCGCGAGGTGCTGGCGCTGGTGGCGTTCGACGGGTTGACCGCCGACCAGGCCGCCACGGTGCTGGGCTGCCGGCGCACGACCTTCGCGATGCGGCTCAACCGGGCCAGGAAACGACTCGACGAGACCCTCAGCCCCGCCCAGACCACCGCGCCGACAGGAGCACGAGCGTGAACACCATGGAGAACCTGCGCGACCTGGACCCCAGCAAGGGCCGCGAGCCCAGCCACGTGGAGTGGGTCAGGTCCACCGCGCACGTCGAACGCCTGATCGCCGGCACCCACGACCCCGTCCGCCGTCCGGTCTGGCGCCGTCCCGTGACGCTCGGGCTCGCCGGCACCGCGCTCGCGGCGGCCATGATCGCCGGGATCAGCCTGGTGCCGGGTGCCACCGACGAGGCCTTCGCGAGGTGGACCGCCACCCCCGGCCAGCCGGGGAACGAGCAGGTGCTCCCCCAGGCGAACGCCTGCGCCGAGTCCTGGCAGGCGGGCGCGCCGGCGGCGGCGGATGTCGTGCTCGCCGAGACCCGCGGCATCGCTACCATCCTGATCATGAAGAAGGGCGCCGGCCTCGCCGAGTGCATGGTCGTCGGGGACGACGTGTTCAACTACCAGGGCCTCACCGACGGGCCGGTCGCACCGCTCGACGCCACCAGGGTCAAGACCGAGACCTGGAGCTCCAGCGGTGACGGCGACGAGGTGTACTCCCGCGTCGTCGGTCGGATGGGCGCGGGCGTGACGCGTGTGGAGATCCACCTGCGCGACGGCCGAGTGATCACCGCGGGCACCGGTTCCGGCTGGTGGACGGCCTGGTGGCCGGGTCCGGAAGGGGGCCTGGCCGACGGCAGCATGAAGGTCGTCGTGCACACCGCCACCGGTAGCACCACCCACGACCCCGGTGATCTCCGCTAAACAACTTAGCTCCAGCAACCATCCGCCGCTCACCCGCATTAGGGTGGGTGGCGGAGGTGTCCGTGGGACGGTTGGCACGCGCCGGGTTGTACGCAGGCGCCTTGATCGGGCCGTTCGGCGGCGCCGTCACCACGTCGATCCTGCCGGAGATCGGGGACAGCTTCGGCCGGTCCCCCGGTGCGGCGGCCTCGACGCTGACCTACTACCTCGTGCCGTTCGCGGTGCTGATGCTCGTCTCCGGCACGCTCGCGCAGCGCTGGGGTCCACAACGGACGGTGCGGATCGCCTACGTGGCCTACGCGGTCACGTCCGTGCTGGCGGCGTGCGCGTGGACGTTCGAGGTGCTGCTGGCCTCGCGGGCGTTGCAGGGCGCGGCGAACTCGTTCACCACGCCGGTGCTGCTGGCCGTGATCGCCGCCTCGACCCCCAAGGAGAAGCTCGGGCGGGCGCTGGGGCTCTTCGGGTCGATGCAGGCGGCCGGGCAGACCTCGGCCCCGCTCGTCGGCGGGCTCACCGCGGAGGTCGACTGGCGGCTGGCGTTCGTGGTGATCGCGGTGGTGGCGGCCGGGCTCGCGGTGCTGGGCGTGCCGCAGACCGACGCCGAGCCGGACCGGGACGCGAGCCTGCGCAGTGCGTTCGTGCCGAGCACGCTGCGGCCCGCGATCATCGCGTTCATCGGCTGGGGTTGTCTGGGCGGGCTGTCGTTCCTGGTGGCGTTCCGGCTGGACGACGTGTTCGGCCTCAGCGCCGGTGAACGCGGGCTGCTGCTCACCGGCTTCGGCATCGTCGGGTTCCTGACCGCGCGGCACATCGGCAAGGCCATCGACCGGTTCGGTGCCACGACCACCGTCGTCATCGGCGCGACGCTCGGTGGCGGCCTGATCGCGGCGGCCGGCACGACGCCGTTCGCGGCGGCGGTGGTCATCGCCTGGGCGCTGACCGGTGCGGCGGCGCAGGGTGTGCTGGTGAGCATCAACGCGTTGGTGTTGCAGAGCGACAACGCCAACAGGGGCGGCAGCGTCAGTGTCGTGCAGTCACTGCGCTTCATGGGCGCCGCCGCGGCCCCGTTGGCGTTCGTCCCGCTCTACCAGGCACATCCGCTCGCGGGTTTCCTGGTGCCCGCGGTGTTGCTGGTCGTCGTGCCCGCGATCGTCACGTGGTCAGGTCGCGGCGCCGGAAGCCGGCGAACCCCGCAGCCAGGAGCACCACCGCGATCCCGGTGAGCCACGCGAGCGGCCCGAAGGTGATGTCCGGGTACTTCGGGACGTGCGTGAACGGCGCCAGGTTGATCACCCACTGGTCCAGCCGCAGCGCGGGGCCGAGCAGCGTGAGCACCAGCGACACCGACACCACGGCCCAGCTCACGCCGGTGAGCTGCGGGAGAAGTCCGAACAACGCCAGCGCCACGCCCGCGACCACCCAGGCAGCCGGGAGCTGCACCAGCGCGGTGCCGACCATGCGCGGCAGCACCCCGCCGAGGTCGTCGACCTGCACGCCGTGGACCAGCCCGAGTCCGAGACCGGCCGCTGCCAGCACGACCGCGCCGCCGACCAGGGCGAACACCGCGTGCGACGCGACCCAGCCCCAGCGCGACACCGGCGTGGCGAGCAGCGGTTCCGCCCGGAACGACGTCTCCTCCGACCGCAGCCGCAGCACCGCCTGGACCAGGTAGATCGACGTGATCAGACCGAGCAGCTGGGTGACGGTCGCGAAGAACGCGTCCACCATCGCGTCGGCACCGCCGATCTGCTGCACGACCTGCCCGAGCGTCGGGTTGTCCTCCACCATCTGCCCGACCGCCTGAGCGACGCTGCCGTAGATCACTCCCACGCCGAACAACGCGGTCGACCAGCCGATCAGCGAGCCCTTCTGCAGCCGCCAGGCCAGGCCGAACGGGCTTCCGATCGTGCCGTGCGCCGGGCCGAGCCGGGCGGGCAGCAGACCGAGCCCGACGTCGCGGCGCGTCACGACGTAGCTCGACACGCCCACGAGCAGGACGAACGCGGTCAGCGGGAGCAGCAGCACCCAGAAGCGGTCGTCGCCGAACGCCCGCACGTGCTCGGTCCAGCCGATCGGCGAGAGCCAGGTCAGCCACTGCGGGCCCGACTCGCCCGCCGCGTCGCCCGCCGCGCGGAAGAGGTAGGTGACGCCGAGGAAGCCGCCCGCGATCGCGTTCGAGACGCGCGAGTTCTCCGACAGCTGGGCGGTCAGCGCGCCGATGCCGGTGAACACCAGCCCGACGCTCGCCGTGGACAGGCCGAACGCGAAGGCGCCCGTCGCGTCGAGGTCCTTGCCGATCAGCGCGAACGCTTGCAGCAGCCCGATCAGCAGGCTCGTGCCGCCCGCGACGACCACCGCGGCGGCCAGCGGTGCGTGCCGTCCGACGACCGTGGCGGCGATGAGCTCCGTGCGGCCCGCCTCTTCTTCTGCGCGCGTGTGGCGGGTGACGACCAGCATGGCCATGATCGCGATGAAGAGACCCGAAAACACGCCCCAGCGCCACACGACCAGGCCGCCGAGCGATGACCAGTCGTGCAGAGGTCCGAGCATCGCGAGGAACGCGGAGTTGGCGTTCGCGGTGATGCCCAGCATCGCCCGCGACTCCTGCGAGGAGTACAGCTCCTCAAGGGCCGTCGTCGTGGAATAGGTCACGCCGACCAGGAACAACACCCAGATCGGGAGCAGCACCCGGTCGCGCCGCAACGCCAGCCGCACCAGCTGCCAGGTGCCGATCATTTCGCGTCCTCGTAGTGGCGCAGGAACAGCTCCTCCAGCGTCGGCGGCTGCGAGGTGAGGGTCCGCACGCCGGTCGACACGAGCTGTTCGAGGACGAGGTCGAGCTTGTCCGAGTCGACCTCGAACCTCACCCGGTTGCCCTCGGCGACCAGGTCGTGGACGCCGTCGAGGTGCGCCAGGCCGTTGGGCGGGGCGGCGAGCTCCGCGGAGATCGAGGTGCGGGTCAGGTGCCGCAGGTCGGCGAGCGTGCCGGTCTCGACGATGTGGCCGCTGCGGATGATGCTCACCCGGTCGCACAGCGCCTCGACCTCGGCGAGGATGTGGCTGGAGAGCAGCACGGTGCGGCCGCGCTCCCGTTCGTCGTTGATGCAGTCCTGGAAGACGGCCTCCATCAACGGGTCGAGGCCGGAGGTCGGCTCGTCGAGGATCAGCAGCTCGACGTCGCTCGACAGGGCGGCGACCAGCGCGACCTTCTGCCGGTTGCCCTTCGAGTAGGTGCGGCCCTTCTTGCGCGGGTCCAGCTCGAAGCGCTCCAGCAGCTCGGCGCGGCGCCGGGGGTTCAGGCCGCCGCGGAGACGTCCGAGCAGGTCGATGACCTCGCCACCGGTCAGGCCGGGCCAGAGGTTCACGTCGCCGGGGACGTAGGCGAGGCGGCGGTGCAGGGCGGCGGTGTCCTTCCACGGGTCGCCGCCGAGCAGCCGCGCGGTGCCGGAGTCGGCGCGCAGCAGGCCGAGCAGGACCCGGATCGCCGTGGACTTGCCCGCCCCGTTCGGGCCGAGGAAGCCGTGCACCTCACCGGTCCGGACGTCCAGGTTCAGGTCGTCCAGCGCACGCGTCGGGCCGAAGGTCTTCACCAGGCCCGACACGGATATCGCAGATGTCATGGCGGGTAAGCTACGCTCGTTTCACAACTTCGTGAAGCGCGTAAATTTTGCCCGATCGGCTGACGAAAGGGGATGATGCCGCCGTGACGAGAGCTACGGAGCGTGACACGCAGGCGGTGAGCCAGTTCGTCGAACGGTTCGGCGGGATCCTGGCGGACACCGGCGTGCCGCGCATGCCGGCTCGCATCCTGGCGGCGCTGCTGACGACGGACTCCGGACGGCTCACCGCGGCCGAGATCGCCGAGCTGCTGCAGATCAGTCCCGCGGCGGTGTCGGGCGCGGTGCGCTACCTGACCACGGTCCAGATCGTCAGCCGCGAACGGGAGCCGGGCTCACGCCGCGACGTCTTCCGGATGCGCGACAACGTCTGGTACGAGACGACGTTCCGCAAGGACCAGATGCTGGTGCTGATCGACGAGGTGCTCAGCGAGGGCGTCGAGGCACTCGGCGCGGACTCCGAGGCCGGGGTGCGGCTGGACGAGACGCGCGAGTTCTTCCGGTTCGTGCACGGCGAGCTGGGCTCTTTGCTGGACCGATGGCGGGTGCACCGCGAGAAGTGGCTCGACGAGCGCAAGGCCTGAACAGCGCGAAGGGGGAGCTTCCGGCGGAAGCTCCCCCTTCATCGGCTCCGATCAGCCCGTGACGAGCGTCAGGCCGTACGCCGAGAGGATCTCGTTGACCGGCTGGTAGTAGGTCGTGCCGCCGCTGGCGCAGTCACCGGAGCCACCCGAGGTGACGCCCTGCGCCTGCGTGCCGCTGACCCACGAGCCACCCGAGTCGCCGGGCTCCGCGCACACGGTGGTCCGGGTGAGACCGCCGACCGAGCCCTCCCGGTAGTTCACCGTCTGGCCCTTGGCCTGGACCTCGCCGCAGTGCCAGCCCGTGGTCGAGCCGGACCGGCAGATCGACGCGCCGACCGCGGCCTCCGCGTTGCCGGAGACGATGACGTCGGCGCCGCCGTAGCGGTTCACCTTGGCCGTGGGCGTCCAGGACGAGTTCGCCCTGACCCACCCGTAGTCGTTGCCCGGGAAGGACGACGCCGCGAACGCGCCCAGCGCCGTGCGGTCGACGCCGCTCACGCTGTCGCCCTGCGACCCGCAGTGCCCGGCGGTGACGAACCCGCCCCGCACCGCGAAGCCGATCGAGCACCGGCCGCCGTTGCCGAGGTAGAAGGCGTCGCCGCCGCGGATGTCCTTGAGCAGGCGCGGCGCCTCGTCGGTCTCGACGACCTTCGCGACCGCGCCCGCCTTCTCCAGCAACGGTGCCGCCGCGTCCGCCTGACCGCGCTGCACGGTGATCGTGACCGCGTTCGCCTTCGAGTCGACGAACCAGCCGGTGACCGCGGCCGGGGCCGCCGAGGCGTCCAGCCGTGCCTTGGCCGCGTCCAGCTCACCCGCGGAGTGCGCGACCGTGCGGGGTTCCGCGCCGAGCGCGCGGAGCCGGTCGGCCTTGGCCGCGTCGGTCACGCCCACGACGAGCTTGCCGGTGGCCGCGTCGAACCACGCGCCGCCGAAGCTGTCGCCGGCGAACCCCTCCGCGACGCGCTGCAGGACCGCGGCCGCGCTCTCCCGGCGCAGCCGCTGCACCGCCTGCCCGGCGTCGAGCCCCAGGTCGCGCTGCATCGCGGCGAGCAGGCCGGCTGACGGTTCGGGCGCGGCGACGGCGGCAGGGGTTGCCGTGGCCGCGAATGCACCCGCCAGCACGGCGACCGCCGTGACAGCCATGCGCTTCATAGGCATTTCTCCTCGTCATCTTCAACTCGCAGGGCCGGTGTAACGCCGGACCGGGCAACCGCGATGAGGAGATGGGCTGTGCTGCGACACAGCCCGCACGACACCGGAAGCACGGCGTCCCCAAGCGGTCGAACTGCCCGATCAGTTCGTTCCTCCGTCCGGGCGACGCTATGTCGTGCTGCCTACTGGCGAGTAGGGCCGATCGGCGGGTGGACCCATCGGCATTCGAGTTGGTATAGGGGAACCAAATGCGTTCTCCCGGTCTATTCCGTGACGCAGAGCGACCATTCCCGCTGATACGGAACGTCAAAACTGTCAACAGTTCGCACTCGACGGCGGATCCCTCTGACCTGCGGTTCAGGGCTAGCGTCCAGGACACCCTGTTCCCTGCACGAGGGAGAACCCTGCAATGCGAAGAGTCTTGGGTACGGGACTTGCCGCCGCCGCTGCCGTGTGTCTGGCAGCCGCCGTGGCTCCCGCCGCATCCGCTCAAGAAAACGTGGGGACGATTCTCGGCGCCGATCGCGCCGGTGTCGTGAAGGACAGCTACATCGTCTCGCTCAAGGCCGGAACGGCGTCGAGGGCCGCCGCTCCGGGACTCGCGAGCCGGTACGGCGGTCAGGTCGGCAAGGTCTGGCAGCACGCGCTCAACGGCTTCTCGGTGAAGATGACCGCCCAGCAGGCGGCCCGCCTCGCCGCGCACCCGGACGTCGCGTTCGTCGAGCAGGACGCCGAGGTCAGCCTCTTCGACGTCCAGCAGAACCCGCCGTCGTGGGGACTCGACCGCGTCGACCAGCGCGACCTGCCGCTGAGCAACAGCTACCAGTACGACACGACCGCGTCGAACGTGACGGCCTACATCGTCGACACCGGTGTGCGCACCACCCACCAGACCTTCGGCGGCCGCGCCACGTGGGGCACCAACACCTCCGGCGACGGCAACAACAGCGACTGCAACGGCCACGGCACGCACGTCGCCGGCACCGTCGCGGGCGCCGAGTACGGCATCGCGAAGGCCGCCAAGGTCGTCGCGGTCAAGGTGCTGAACTGCCAGGGCTCCGGCACCATCCAGGGCGTCGTCGACGGCGTCGACTGGGTGACCGCGAACGCGGTGAAGCCCGCGGTCGCGAACATGTCCCTCGGTGGCGGCGCCGCAGCCGCCCTGGACACGGCCGTCCGCAACTCCGTGGTGTCCGGCGTCACCTACGCTCTCGCCTCCGGCAACTCGAACACCGACGCGTGCTCGACGTCCCCCGCCCGCGTCGCCGAGGCGATCACGGTCAACGCGTCGACCAACACCGACGCACGGGCCTCGTTCTCCAACTACGGCACCTGCACCGACATCTTCGCGCCGGGCCAGAACATCGTGTCGGCGTGGCACACCAGCGACACCGCCACGAACAACATCTCCGGCACGTCGATGGCCTCCCCGCACGTCGCGGGCGGCGCGGCCCTGTGGCTCGCCACCCACCCGACCGACAGCCCGGCCGCCGTCTGGGCGGGCCTGAACGGCGCGTCGACCCCCAACAAGATCACCAATCCCGGCACCGGCTCCCCGAACAAGCTGCTCCACACCCTCTTCGGTGGCGGCCAGCAGCCGGGCACCCCCGCGGTGACGAACCCCGGCAACCAGACCTCCACGGTCGGCAGCCCGGTGTCCCTGCAGCTCGCGGCCACCGGCGGCACCGCGCCGTACACGTGGTCCGTGACCGGCCTCCCGGCCGGCCTGTCGGCGTCCGCCTCCGGCACGATCTCCGGCACGCCGACCACGGCGGGCACCCACACGGTGGTCGCCACCGCGACCGACGCGGCGGGCAAGACCGGCTCCGCGACGTTCACGTGGACGGTCAACGCGGCCGGCGGCGGCTGTGACGCCAAGACCAACTCCACCCCGGTCGCGATCGGCGACCTGTCGACCGTGACCAGCACGATCGTCATCTCCGGCTGCTCGGGCGCCGCCTCGGCGACGGCGTCGGTCACGGTCGCGATCACGCACACCTACAGGGGCGACCTCGTGGTCGACCTGGTCGCACCCGACGGCACGGTCGTGAACCTGCACAACCGCACCGGCGGCTCGGCCGACAACATCAACGAGACCTTCACCCGCAACCTCTCGGGCGAGGCGGCCAACGGCACCTGGACGCTGCGCGTGCGCGACGCCGGGTTCCTGGACACCGGCACGCTGAACAGCTGGACGCTGGACGTCTGAGGTGATCCGCGGGTGAACCCGCCGCGGTGACCGAACCGCCCCCGGTGCTTCCGCCTCGGGGGCGGTTCCCCGTCCGGCCGTGCGGTCCGCAGTGGCCGCGTCGCAATGGATGGGGCGGTGCCGGATGGTTTTCGTCCCGCCGTGCGACGCGTTTCCAAGCAGTGCCGGCCCAGCGGGCCGGCGGCCGCCGACCAGGCGGCCACCAGCCGAACCAGTTACAGGTCCACGCCCAGAAGCGCGTCCACGGCCGTGCGGATCTGCGAAGGCCCGTGCCTGTCCGAACCGCCGTGCGTCAGCGCCTCGTCGGCCCACGCGTCGATCGCCGCGAGCGCCTTCGGGGTGTCGAGGTCGTTGCCCAGGTGGTCGCGCAGCCGCGTCACGGTGTCCACGGCGGACGGCCCGGTCGACATCTCGGCCGCCCGGCGCCACCTGTCCAGCCGGACCAGCGCCTCGTCGAGCAGAGCCTGCGTCCACGCCCGGTCCGCGCGGTAGTGGCCCGCCAGCAGCGCGAGGCGGATCGCGTTCGGGTCGACCTTCTCCGCGCGCAGCTTCGAGACGAAGACCAGGTTGCCGCGCGACTTCGACATCTTCTCGCCGTCGAGGCCGATCATGCCCGCGTGCACGTAGTGGCGGGCGAACGGGTGCTGCCCGGTCTGGGCCTCGGCGTGCGCCGCCGAGTACTCGTGGTGCGGGTAGATCAGGTCGGAGCCGCCGCCCTGGACGTCGAAGCCCATGCCGAGGCGGTTGTGGGCGATGGCGCTGCACTCGATGTGCCAGCCGGGACGGCCCTCGCCGAGCTCGGAGGGCCACGCGGGCTCGCCGGGGCGCTTCATCCGCCACAGCAGGGCGTCGAGCGGGTGCTTCTTGCCGGGGCGGTCGGGGTCGCCACCGCGCTCGGCGAGCAGCTTGACCATCGTCTCGGCGTCGTAGTTCGACTCGTAGCCGAAGCGGCCGGTGGCGTTGTGCGCGAAGTAGACGTCCGGGTACTCCGGGTCGTCCACGCGGTACGCGGCGCCGTCGTTGACGAGCTTGACGATCACCTCGACGATCTCGGGGATCGCCTCGACGATGCCGACGTAGTCCTGGGGCGGCAGGACGCGCAACGCCTCCATGTCCTCGCGGAACAGCGCCGTCTCCCGCATGGCGAGCACGACCCAGTCGTCCTTGTCGCGCAGAGCGCGCTCCAGCAACGGGTCGTCGACATCGGTGACGTTTTGGACGTAATGCACGTTATGGCCGTTGTCGAGCCAGACGCGGTGCACGAGGTCGAAGGCGAGGTAGGTGGCGGCGTGGCCGAGGTGAGTCGCGTCGTACGGCGTGATGCCGCAGACGTACAACCTGGCGGTGTCTCCTGGAGCCGTGGGACGTACTTCGCCCGTAGCCGTGTCGAACAGCCGCAGCGGGCGGGGGTCCCCCGGAACCCGCGGCACAGGAATTGATGACCAGGTCTGCATGGATCCGACATTAACGCGTGCCGCCGTACGGAGTGCACTTTCCGGCTGTTGGAACCACCACCTCCGAATCCTCCGGACAGAAAGGGCGGACATTCGTTGACGACGTTGTCAGCGCGCCCCTAGCTTCCGAAAGCATGCTCCGTGTCGTCGTAGCCACGTTGGTAGCGCTCTCACTGTCCCCCGCGACCGCGTCGGCCGCGCCACCGGACACACCGCCGGACGTGCTGGCGTACCTGGAGAACCCCAGGATGACCGGGGAGAACCAGGAGCCGCCGCACCCGGACCTGAAGCCGGAACGGCGGCTGAGCCTCAACGGCGACTGGCGGATCCGGATGTTCGGCAAACCGGAGGACGTCCGCGACACGCCCGATGGCTGGCGCACGGTCAAGGTCCCCCACACGTGGCAGACCGACTTCCTCGACCACCCGATGTTCCGCAACATCCCCACCGAGATGTACCCGGACGACCCGCCGTCGATCCCGCGCGACGTCAACCCGACCGGCGTCTACGAGAAGACGTTCGACCTGCCCTCCGGCTGGGACCGCACGCTCGTCAGGTTCGAGGGCGTGACCAGCGGATACTTCGTCTGGGTGAACGGCGAGTACGTCGGCTACGACCAGGGCGGCTACACCCCGGCCGAGTTCGACATCACCGGCAAGCTCAAGGCCGGGAGGAACACCCTCAGGGTCCAGGTCCACCGCTGGTCGGCCGGTTCCCACCTGGAGGACTACGACCAGTGGCGGTTCTCCGGCATCTTCCGCGAGGTCTGGCTCTACTCGACGCCCAGGACCTACCTTCAGGACGTCACCGTCAAAACCGACCTCGACGACCGGTACCACGACGCGACGATCAGCACCGACGTCCGCATCGGCGGGCCCGTGGCCGGTCACACCGTCCGGACCAGGCTCTTCGACCCGCGCGGCCGTGAGGTCACCGTCACGGACGGCAAGGTCGCGAACCCGCTGAAGTGGACCGACGAGACGCCGAACGTCTACGAGCTGCGCGTCGAGCTGCTCGAGAACGGCCGGGTGGTCCAGACCGGGAGGCAGCCCGTCGGGTTCCGCGAGATCGAGATCGCCGACCGGCAGCTCAAGATCAACGGCAAGCGCGTGCTGTTCCGCGGCACCAACCGAGCCGAGACGTCGGTGCACGGCAGCCGCTACGTCACCCGTGCCGACCAGGAGCAGGACGTCCGGCTCATGAAGCGGTTCAACATCAACGCCGTGCGCACCTCGCACTACCCGAGCGACCCGTACTTCTACGAGCTCGCCGACCGCAACGGTCTGATGATCGCCGACGAGGTCGATGTCGAGACCCACCACCACGACGGCTGTCCGACCAACTGCCTGGCCGAGCGCCCCGAGTGGCAGGACGCCTTCCAGGACCGGTTCGTCGCCATGATGCAGCGCGACAAGAACCACCCGTCGGTGATCATGTGGGACACCGGCAACGAGGCGGGCCTGGGCAAGGCCCACTACACGATGGCCGAGTACGCGAAGAAGAACGACACCCGCCCGCTCTACCACCAGCCGAACGTGCCCGACGGCGACGCGCCGTTCGCGGACGTCGCCGGCCCGCGCTACCCGTCGCCCGCGAGCCTCGAGGCCAAGGCGAAGACGACCACCAAGCCGATCATCATGGGTGAGTACGCGCACGCGATGGGCAACAGCCTCGGCAACTTCCGGGAGTTCTGGGACGTCGTGCGCGCCTACCCGCAGGTGCAGGGCGGTTTCATCTGGGACTGGGCCGAGCAGAACATCGCCCTGCCGCTCTACACGACCCCCGACAGCGCCAACGGCATCATGAGCTGGCTTTCCGGCAAACCGTCGCAGGTGGACGGACCGCACGGCAAGGCGTTGCGGCTCAGCGGTCTCGACGACTTCGTGGAGGTCTACCGCGACCGCAAGCTCGACGACGTCACCAACGGCCTCACGCTCGACGCGTGGGTGAAACCCGACACGTGGACAGGTGACTTCACGGTCATCTCCAAGGGCGACCACCAGTACGCGCTGAAGATGTCCGACGCCACGACGCTGGAGTTCTTCATCCACAGCGGCACGTGGCGCACCGTCCGCGCGACGGTCCCCGCGGGCTTCTACGGCAACTGGCACCGCGTCACCGGCACGTTCGACGGCACGAAACTGCGCCTGCTGATCGACGGCCGCGAGGTGGCCACCGCCGAGCACACCGGCACGATCGACTGGTCGCACTGGCCGGTCAACATCGGCCGCAACGCCGAGACCATGCAGGAGAACGTCGGCACGCGCATGGCGCACGGCTCGGTCGACCAGGTCCGCGTCTACCACCGTGCCCTGACCGAGTCCGAGCTGGCCCAGGACCCGGCGAAGACCGCCGTGCTGGCGCTCGACTTCGAGAAGCTGGAGGACAAGGGCCGACACCAGTCCTACGGCGCGGGCACCGGCGGCGTCGACGGCGTGGTGTGGGCGGACCGCAGGCCGCAGCCGGAGACCGCCGAGCTGATGGCGGTCCACTCCCCCATCCGGTTCTCGTTCGCGGGCAACCGGCTCACCACCGTCAGCGAACGCCAGTTCACCGGCACCGACGACCTGGAGCTGCGCTGGCAGGTCCAGGACAACGGCCGCACGATCGCCCAGCACCGCGGGAAGCTCCAGCCGGGCACGATCACGCTGCCCGACTTCACCGCGCCGACCGAACGCCTGCTGACCGTCCGCGCGACCGACCGCCGGGGCGATGACGTCGGCATCGCCCAGTTCCCGCTGGGCGGCACGCAGATCACCGGCCTGCACGCGTCCGGCTTCCCCGGCGAGCTGACCACCACCCAGACCGACGCCGAGATCGTGGTGTCCGGCAAGGACTTCCGCTACGTCGTCAGCAAGTCCTCCGGCACGCTCACGTCGATGCGCGTGCGCGGCACCGAGCTGATCAAGACCGGTCCCGAGCTCGACGCGTGGCGCGCGCCGCTGTCCAACGAGTTCATGAGCGAGGACAACTCCTGGTACCGCAACGGCCTCGACCGGCTGAGGACCACGCCGTCGAGCGTCACGGTCACGCGGTCGGGCGCGGACGCGGTCATCACCGCGAAGTCGACCGCCCAGGCGGTGCAGGACGCCTCCTTCGGCCAGACCTTCACCTACCGGATCACCGGTGACGGCGAGATCCACGTCGGCCACCGGGTCGCCGCCCGCGGCGGCCTGCGCGACCTGAGCTACCTGCCCGGCATCGGCTTCACGCTCAAGGTGCCGCAGGACTACCGGAAGTTCACCTGGTACGGCCGCGGCCCCGGCGAGAACTACGACGACCGCAAGGCCGGCAACCCCGTCGGCGTCTACCAGTCCACTGTGGACAAGGAGTTCAACGACTACTACAAGCCGCAGGACTACGGCAACCACGCCGACACGCGCTGGGCGACGCTGTCCAACGGCCGCGCCGGCCTGCTCGTCGCGGGCGACCTCGACGTGCGGGTGTCCCAGTACGACGACCTGGACCGGGCCGCGTACCCGTTCGCGCTGAAGAAGAACGACGGCTGGACCACGCTGCACGCCGCGCACCGCGTGACGGGCGTCAGCGAGACGTTCCACGAGCCGCTGCCGCAGTACCAGGTGGAAGCGGGCACCGAGTACGCCTACTCCGTGCTGCTGCGCCCGCTCACCCCCGTGGAGGCGGCGACGGGCAAGCTCGGCCGGCAGGTCGACTGCGCGCCCTCCGCCGAGCTGCGGGCCACCGACACCGTGCTCGAACCGGGCGAGCAGGTCGAGGCCGAACTGGTGGTGACGACGCCGTGCCCCGGCACCACGACGGCCCGGCTCAGTGCGCCGGAGGGCTGGTCGGTCAGCCCGGCGACCGTCGACCTCACGAGCGGTTCCGCGCGGGTGACGATCAAGCGCGAGGGCGGCGAGACCGGCGTCCGCCCGGTGTTCGCCGAGGTCGTCTCCGGCAAGGCGACGTCCACCCTGACCGCGGACTTCACCGCCACGCCCCGTCCGCCGGCTGGCGAGGCGCAGATCTCCGCGCTGGAGTTCCTCACCGAGCGCAACGGGTGGGGCCCGCTCGAACGGGACCGCAGCAACGGCGAGCAGGCCGCCGGCGACGGCCGTCCCCTCGGCATCCGGGGCGCGCGGTTCGACCGCGGTGTCGGCGCGCACGCCGACTCCGAGTTCGAGGTCTACACCGGCGGGAGGTGCTCGGCGCTCACCGCGACCATCGGTGTCGACGACGAGACGAACGGCGGCGGCAGCGTCCGGTTCGAGGTCCTCGCCGACGGCCGGCCGGTCTACTCGAGCCCGGTTCTCACCGGGCGGAGCGCGGCCGTGCCGATCACCGTCGACACGGCCGGAGCAGCGGTGCTGACCTTCCGCGTCACGGACGCCGGTGACGGCAACGGCAACGACCACGCCGACTGGGCGAACGCGGCGCTGACCTGTGCGTAGGGGCGTACGGTAGAGGTCAGGGGCTTTCGCCGGTGAAGGGCGGATCTCATGGTCTTCTTCGAAGTCCTCGGCGGGCTGGTCGTGCTCTCAGGCATCGGCCTCGCGATGAGCGCCAGGGTGATCAAGCAGTTCGAACGGGGACTGGTGTTCCGGTTCGGCAAGCTGCAGGAGGCCGTGCGCGGGCCGGGGCTGACGATGCTCCTCCCCGGTGCCGACCAGCTCCGCAAGGTCAACATGCAGATCGTCACCCTGCCCGTGCCGGCGCAGGACGGCATCACCCGCGACAACGTGACGGTGCGCGTGGACGCCGTCGTGTACTTCAAGGTGCAGGACCCGGCGAAGGCCGTCGTCAACGTCGAGGACTACCGGTTCGCGATGCTGCAGGTGGCGCAGACGTCGTTGCGGTCGATCATCGGCAAGAGCGAGCTCGACGACCTGCTGTCCAACCGCGAGCGCCTCAACCAGGGCCTGGAGCTGATGATCGACACGCCCGCGCTGGAGTGGGGCATCGACATCGACCGGGTCGAGATCAAGGACGTGGCGCTGCCGGAGAGCATGAAGCGCTCGATGTCGCGGCAGGCCGAGGCCGAACGCGAGCGCCGCGCCCGCGTCATCACCGCGGACGGCGAACTGCAGGCGTCCAGGAAGCTCTCCGAGGCCGCCGGGACGATGGAGTCCACGCCCGGCGCGCTCCAGCTCCGGCTCCTGCAGACCATCGTGGAGGTGGCCGCGGAGAAGAACTCCACGCTGGTGCTGCCCTTCCCGGTGGAGCTGTTGAGGTTCCTGGAGAAGAACACCAACGTCGAGCTGCCCGGGAACGGTCCGGCGCACAGTGGTCCGGCACAGGGTGGTCCGCCCGAGTGAGTTGCCCGAACCGCAGGTCAGCGTGCCCGACCTGGTGCTCACCGGCGAGGAGCTGGAGGTGACCGTCGAGCTGAAGGACACCACTCCCCGCGCGGTGAAGGTGGCGCTGCTCGACGAGAACGGCAAACAGGTCGAAGCGCGCAGTCCGGCGATCTCCGAGAGCATGTCGATCACTTTCCCCGCATTGGCCCCCGGCGCCTACTACGTGCAGGTCAGCGGCATCTCGGTGGGCGCTCCGGTGGTGCCGGTGACGTCCGCGGTGCTCGCCGTGGATTGCCCCGCGGTCTGACCCGGAGGACGATGGTCCCCGGCACGGAGGAGGCGCGATGACCACGATCAAGCCCACGCCCGTAGTACCCCATCCCGGGGCCGCCCGCGCCCGGCCGAAGGGCTCGTACTTCCTCCAGCTCTTCAAGACCACGGATCCCAAGCAGATCGGGATCATGTACCTGACCACGTCGTTCGTGTTCTTCATGATCGGCGGCGTGATGGCGCTGCTCATGCGGGCCGAGCTGGCGCGTCCCGGCCTGCAGTTCCTGTCCAACGAGCAGTACAACCAGCTCTTCACCATGCACGGCACGGTGATGCTGCTGCTCTACGCGACGCCGATCCTGTTCGGGTTCGCCAACTTCATCCTGCCGTTGCAGATCGGCTCACCCGACGTCGCGTTCCCGCGCCTGAACGCCTTCTCGTACTGGCTGTACCTCTTCGGCGCCATCACCGTCGTCGCCGGCTTCGTGACGCCGGGCGGCGCCGCGGACTTCGGCTGGTTCGCCTACACACCGCTGTCGTCGGCCGTGCACTCGCCCGGTGTCGGCGCGGACCTCTGGATCATGGGCCTGGCCGTCGGCGGCCTGGGCACGATCCTCGGCGCGGTCAACATGATCACGACCGTGGTGTGCCTGCGGGCGCCGGGCATGACGATGTTCCGGATGCCGGTCTTCACCTGGAACATCCTCGTGACGTCCGTGCTGATCCTGCTGGCGTTCCCGATCCTCACCGCCGCCCTGATGGGGCTCGCGGCGGACCGGCACCTCGGGGCGCACGTGTTCGACCCCGCGAACGGCGGCGTGATCCTGTGGCAGCACCTCTTCTGGTTCTTCGGCCACCCCGAGGTCTACATCGTCGCCCTGCCGTTCTTCGGCATCGTGACGGAGATCTTCCCGGTGTTCAGCCGCAAACCGCTGTTCGGCTACAAGGGACTGGTGTTCGCGACCTTGGCGATCGCCATGCTGTCCGTGGCCGTGTGGGCGCACCACATGTACGCCACCGGCGCGGTGCTGCTGCCGTTCTTCGCGCTGATGACGTTCCTGATCGCGGTGCCGACCGGCATCAAGTTCTTCAACTGGATCGGCACGATGTGGAAGGGACAGCTCACGTTCGAGACGCCGATGCTGTTCTCGATCGGCTTCCTGGTGACGTTCCTCTTCGGTGGCCTGTCCGGCATCATCCTGGCCTCACCGCCGCTGGACTTCCACGTGTCGGACACCTACTTCGTGGTGGCGCACTTCCACTACGTGCTGTTCGGCACGATCGTGTTCGCCACCTACGCGGGCATCTACTTCTGGTTCCCGAAGATGACCGGCCGGTTCCTCGACGAGCCGCTGGGCAAGCTGCACTTCTGGACGACGTTCTTCGGGTTCCACGGCACGTTCCTGGTGCAGCACTGGCTGGGCAACGAGGGCATGCCCCGCCGCTACGCCGACTACCTGTTCTCCGACGGCTTCACGACGCTGAACACGATCTCCACGATCGGCTCGTTCCTGCTCGGCGCGTCCCTGCTCCCGTTCGTGTGGAACGTCTTCCGCTCCTACCGCTACGGCGACCCGGCGCCGCAGGACGACCCGTGGGGCTACGGCAACTCGCTGGAGTGGGCCACGACCTCTCCCCCGCCGCGGCACAACTTCACGGAGCTGCCGAAGATCCGGTCGGAGCGCCCGGCGTTCGAGCTGCACTACCCGCACATGGTCGAGCGGATGCGCGAGGAAGCGCACTTCTCGCTGGCCCACCCCGGGAAGCACCGGGCGGGCAAGGACGAGGCCACCGAGAAGGCGCTCGCCTCGACGCATCGGGACGACGAGACGGAGTCCTAGGGCCCGTCCTCAAAGCCAGAGGGTGAGGGTGGCCAGGTCGATCATGGCTTGGTAGGACAAGGCGGTCTTGTCGTAGCGGGTGGCGATCGCGCGGAACTGCTTGAGCCGGTTGAAGCAGCGTTCGACGACGTTGCGGCGTTTGTAGGTCACCGGATCGAAGGCGGGTGGGCGGCCACCGGCTCGGCCGCGGCGGGCTCGGCCGTCGCGCTGGTCGCGGCGTTCGGGGATGGTGGCCCGGATGCCGCGGCGGCGCAGGTGAGCGCGGATGGCCTTGCTGGAGTAGCCCTTGTCCGCGATCACCCGCGCCGGCCGCGTCGCAAGTCGGCCGGGTCGTGCCGGCGGGAACCACACGCCCGCCAGCACAGTCTCGAACATGGTGCAGTCGTTGGTGTTGCCGCCGGTCAGGACGGTTGTGAGCGGGCGGCCGT
>NZ_FOFR01000044.1 GCF_900110955.1 Lentzea xinjiangensis | reverse complement strand
CTAGCTGTACTGACCTGAAAGGTTCGGAACGCGGCTGGCGGGTGGCTGGCCTTTGAGTGCGGTGTGACCGCGGTGGTGATTGTAGGTGTGAAGCCACCGCGGGAACGCCTCGCGGCGCTCGGTTTCGGTGCGGTAGGGGCGGGCGTAAGCCCATTCGTCGAGCAGGGTGCGGTTGAAGCGCTCCACCTTGCCGTTGGTCTGGGGACGGTAGGGACGGGTGCGTTTGTGCGTGATCCCGGCGTCGGCCAGGGTGTCGCGCCAGAGCAGGGAGCGGTAGCACGACCCGTTGTCGGTGAGCACCCGCTCGACGGTGATTCCGCTGGCGTGGAAGAAGGTCTGCGCTCGCTGCCAGAACGCGACGGCGGTTTCCTTGGTCTCGTCGGGCAGGATTTCGCTGTAGGCGAGGCGGGAGTGGTCGTCCACGGCGTTGTGCAGGTAGCTGTAGCCGAGGTTGGGCCGGCCGCCGACCTTGCGGCGCCGGGCGGGGTCGCGGTGTGCGGAGCTGTTGCGCTGGCCGGCTTGCCTGCCGTGGATCTTGTGGCCGCCGCCGTCGGGGATGTTGCCCAGCTTCTTGATGTCGACGTGGACGAGCTCGCCCGGCGTGGCGCGTTCGTAGCGGCGCACCGGCTGCCCGGTGGCGCGGTCCACGTGGCGGAGCCGGGCCAGGCCGTAGCGGGTCAGCACCCGGTGCACGGTCGAGGGCACCAGCCCGAGCAGATACGCGATCCGCGCAGGTCCCCACCGCCGCGCCAGGCGGACCTTGATGATCCGCCGTTCGGTGCGCGTCGGGGTCCGGCGCGGGCACGCCAGCGGGCGGGAGGACCGGTCGGCCATGCCCGCCGTGCCGAGTTCGCGGTAGCGGCCGGCCCACCGCTGCGCCGTGCTGACCGACACCTGGAATCGCTCAGCGGCCCGCCGAACAGGCCATTCATCCTCGACGACACACCGGGCAAGACGTAGCCTGCCCAGCTCGGTCAGCGGTGCGTTAGCGTGAGTAATCGAGGGCCTCCTGGCTAGCCGGTGCAGATGTCGCAATCCACACCGAACCCGGAGGCCCTCCCTCATGCCAAGATCATCCGATCACGTGTCGGACCGTTCGCAACCTCGCTGGGCAGTACACACTGAACGTCTTCGCCAGGCGTCGAGTGACGCCCGTTGCCACCGGTCCCGGCCCAGTGGCCAGCAGGGGTCGACCATCGGACAGCTCAAGCACTACTTGATCACCGCCGGCGACCGCATGCCTTCGGTCGTGACGCTGACCGGCGCCAATCGGCCCGCACTGGACCGAGGCAGCCGCATCACCGCGTCCGGCGCACTGTGACACCACACGCTCCCGATCACTGACGGCCTGGCCAAGATGAACGGCACCAACACTGGCCCGGATCAGGCACTGTGGTTCACCGTGACGTCCAGTGCGCCCGCTATCGGGCGGATGCCGGTCGACGGCTCCGCCCACCGCCTCTTCCCGCTGCCGGCCGGGACCGAACCCTGCCGGATCGTCACCGGGCCAGACAACGCGCTCTGGTTCACCACCGGCCGCGGCATCGGCCGCCTGACCACCACCGGCGACTTCACCGAACACCAAGTGCCCGAGGACGCTACGCCGTCGACCTGACCACTAGGGCCCGTCCTCAAAGCTGGTCGCTCTGACATGCTTTGATCTTGTGCCGTGGTGCGCAGGCATGAGCTGACTGATGAGCAGTGGCAGGCGTTGCAGCCGTTGTTGCCGGTGTCGGGGGCGAAGGGTCGTCCGCGGGTGGATGACCGTCGTGTGATCAACGGGATGTTGTTCAAGGCCAAGACCGGGGTGTCGTGGCGTGACCTGCCCGAGCGGTACGGGCCGTGGAAGACGGTCTACAACCGCTTCTGGCGGTGGTCACGCAACGGCACCCTGACCATGCTGGTGGCGAAGGTGCGGGTGATCGCGGAAGCGATCGACGAACTCGATCGTGAGGTCTCGGTCGACTCCAGCATCGTGCGTGCCCATCAGCACGCGGCCGGCGCCCGCCGCCGCCCGCGTGCCCACACAGGGGGCGAGCGGGTCGTGTGGCGGGCAGACCGAACCAGATGATCATGCTATCGGCCGCTCCCGCGGCGGCCCGTCCACCAAGATCCACCTCGCCTGCGACGGGCACGGCCGCCCGCTGACCACCGTCTTGACCGGCGGGAACATCAACGACTGCACCATGTTCGACGCCGTGCTGGCGGGCGTGTGGTTCCCGCCGGCACGACCAGGCCGGCTCGCGACACGGCCGGCGCGGGTGATCGCGGACAAGGGCTACTCCAGCCGGGCCATCCGCGCTCACCTGCGCCGCCGCGGCATCCGGGCCACCATCCCCGAACGCCGCGACCAACGCGCCAACCGGGCCCGCCGCGGCCGCGCGGGTGGCCGCCCACCCCTGTTCGATCCGGTGATCTACAAGCGCCGCAATGTCGTCGAACGCTGCTTCAACCGGCTCAAGCAGTTCCGCGCGATCGCCACCCGCTACGACAAGACCGCCCTGTCCTACCAAGCCATGATCGACCTGGCCACCCTCACCCTCTGGCTTTGAGGACAGGCTCTAGCCCGGACGGCGGGCTGTAGTTCAGCACCGACCAGAGCCGCGTCGGCCGGATCACCACGTCCGGCGAGATCACTCTGCACGACGTACCGGGCGCCGACCGGCTGATCGGGATCGCGGCGGGTCAGGACGGCACGCTGTGGATCGCCGACGGGCCAGCCAACATCGTGTGGCGCTACTCCCCTGCGTAGCCGACACCAGCAGCCTTACTCAGGTACTGGCCACACCAGCAGCCGCCATGCTTCGTTCTGCCGGCCTTCGTCGTCGACAGATGAGCCCAGCCTGGTCGCGCGAACTGCGAAGGAGGACGCCGTGGGCAGGTCGATTGTGACATCGCTGGGCGATCCGGTGAGGCTAGCCAGGATCACGCGGCCCGACTCTGCGGTGAAGCGGCCTTCGAATCGTGCAAGTTCGCCCGCCGCATCGTCGACCGCCGGCTGTTCTGACCACAGTTCGAACTCGATGTGCGCCGCGATTGACTGGTCGGAGGCGTGGAACACCGCTCCCCCACGCCCCACACATCCCACCCAGTCCGCGTTGGCGGGCCGCTCGAGGTCGGACACGCTCGCGTCGCCGAAGTAGTCGAAGAGAACGAACTGCGAAAACTCGACAGGAATCCGTGCTTTCACCGACTTGGTGATGTTCGCAGTCAATCTCGACGCTCCTCATCTACTGGTCGTGGTGCGGCAAGCACCTTGCCGCACCACGGCACGTTATCAGTCGCGAATCAGCACGTAGAACGGATCTTCTTCACCGACGTGGTCATTGGCCATGAACTGACCGAGCAGGTCGCCCGCTTTCTGGTTCTGGCGGCTGAGCACCGGTCGAACAGCGAAGCTGCGGTCGGTGTTGTCGTTGATGGTGAACTGCACGCCCTGATAGGTCGTGGAGAACGGGTACTCGTCGCAGTCGTTGGTCGCCGTCGGGTCAGCAGGGTCGTTGCGCTCGGTGTAGGTCGGGCCGAAGTGCTGCTTGCAGGCCTCGATCGCCGCGGCCCGGTTGTTGTCGCGGCCGATCTGGTCGTGGTAGAGCCGGTGCAGCGGGTGTGCTGTGCCGAACTTGCCGGGGATCCAGGCGTTCGGCTTGCCCGCGGTGCCCGGCTTGGTGCTGCTGATGTTGTCGATCGCGTCGCGGATCAACTGCGCAGACTCGGCGACTCGGTCGTCCGACACGGACAACTGGAACACGCCGGCCTGTTCGTGGAACACGCAGTCACTGCCACGCACGTAGTTCGCCGACACCGCGGTCCGGCCCTGGTCACATCGCTGCGGAACAGCCGGGGCGTCGTAGAACGTGATCGCCGGGTCGACGCTCTGCGGAAGGTAGACGTACGGATCGATCTCGTAGATCTGACGCTGCTCGATCCCGTGCGGGGACGGATCTTCCGGAATGGTCTGACCATCGGTCGGGAACTGGATGCTCTGCGTGCGCTCCGGGTTGCTCGCCCACTGATCCGGCGTGCCGTAGTGGGTCACCGAGTCAGGCAGGCAGTCCTTGCCACCCGCGGCGGGCTCCCAGCATCCCGCTCCGAAGGTCCAGGTCTTGTTCGTCGGGTACTCGCCGATCTTGTTCCAGTCCCACAGCCGCACACTGACTTCGGCGCTGCGGCTGTTTTCGTTCATGCTCACCATCACGACCGCGTCCACGGTCATCGCTCCGGTCAGGAACGGACGGCCACTGCGCACCTCGTAGTGCTCGGACAGCAGTGTAATGCCATGGCAGGCGTTGAAGCGGTTCTTGAACCAGTAAGGCGGCGTGTCCTCCGGAGGAGTCGCGCGGAAGAAGTTGCGGCACTCCTCGGCGTTCACGCGATCACGCACCGGTCGGTTCTCCTCGTCCGCGAGCCGCGCGGCACCTGACGGTTCAGCCGGCGCGAAGGAGTACTTACCAGGACGTGCGAGCTCGGCCAACTCCGCCGCGGTTCGATCACGGCGCTTCGTCCCGTCCACCTTCTTCTTCGTGCCGAGCTCGAGCGCATCAACCGGAACCGACCGGCCCAGATTCCGAGCGAGGTCGGCGACGTCGGCCGTGCCCATCGGCGCGGCCCGGACGGTCTCCAGCTTCATCCCGTCGTACAGCGGCCCAACACCAGAAGCCTGTCCCTGGCTGACAATCATTACTCCGGTGCAAATCACCGCAGCAGACAGATAGCCGGTTTTCAACCTTCGCACAATTCCCCCAACACAGATTCCGAGGAACCTGACCCACAGGCAACATGAGTTGCCTTTCGAAGGGCACACATCGCGCCCCTAATCGAAATCAAGCCCTCAGAGCAGATTCTTCAAGCGGATATGGACGCTATACGAAGACCCAATGGCTCGTCACCCACCAGAGCGCCTACCACCCGTTTAGCCCAGCCTGAACACGCAGCCGCTACTCAGTGCGCATGCCGCTAGGCCACTACCCGATGTTGCGTCAAATATCACATCGACTGTACACGTGCATGGACCGGTGGCGACCAGCGACGAAATGCGGCAAGCTCACGAATGGAGGCAGGAGGCAACATGAATTCGACGTCAGCGACTCAACGACGTACGATGATCATCGCTGCCTGCACAGCCGCTGCTCTGGCCGCAGGGTGCTTGGCATGGTGGATTCACTCACACCGTACGCCCGACACCACCACCAACAACGGAAGCGCCTCATTCTCCTGTGTACAGACGGCCCCTCACGACGACGGCTACTGCGAACGTGTTACCGAGAACGTACTGCGCCGACGCCCACCGTCTCCCGAGCAACGTACGGCCGCAGAACAGGCCCACAACGAAGTCCGGCGCGCGATATCCAGAGGTACCAGCTGCCTGCCGACAGCGGTCGCATCGTGTTCCCGCTCGACCGCCAAGCATCCCCCTACCGACGCCGATGCGGAGTCAGCGCGCCAGAGCCTCAGCAGAGAAGGCTTTCCAGGTAGCGCGGCCAGAATCGCCCGCTCCAACGACCCAGCGCCCGTCGGAAGCCTGCTCTACGCAGCGCAAATCGGCGCAGAAGCGTGCATCGTCGGGCACATCATCGAACTACCAGGCGGAGCCGGTGGCGGATTCATCGGAGGCCTGCTTCCCAATGGCAGCTGCCTCGACGACTGATACCTGCCTACGGATCACCAACTCAGACCAACCTCGATTGCCCGCACTTAACTCACCTCCGACGCGAGTACGTGTGCCGCGGTGAAGCGGTGCCGATAGACATCATCGGTCCGGCTTCGGTTGGTGCCTGACTGCGCGTACTGGACGCAGACCGCCAGCAGCGACCAAGTAGACCGGACCACCACAGCGAGCCTGTCTGTATTCACCTGGCAGACGGCAGATCACGCCTCGAATGCCGGGAGCTGTCGTAGATGACGAGGTCCCCGCCTCATCAGGAGACAGCATGGCAGGCGATCGAGGCTTGAGATCCCGCTTCGCTGCGCTGCGTGGTGAAGATCTGACAAGCCGACGATGGACGCGTTGCTCAGCCTGCCCGCCGAACTCGGTGTGCGGGAAGCAGGTGAACGTCCGCCGAAGGACCACCCCTCGGCCTGAGACCTCGACCGGTGCGGGGGTCACAGCACACCGGCCCGGTGCAGCACGGCCAGGCTCAGGACGCCGGCACCGGTGACGGCCGCCAGGACGAGCTTGAGCACCTTGTACGCGGCGGCCCGTTGCTGCTCGTCCGTTGCCGCGATGGCCTTGTAGCCCGAGTAGCCGATGAGCAGTGCGAACGTGGCGGTAACGCCGTAGATCAGCAGGTTCGTCATGAATCGATCCCTTCAACCCAACGCAACAGGTGTTGAAGGAGGCGGAGTCATCGACTTGGCGTGTGCACAACAAGCCACGAGCTCCCCCGCCCAATCCTGCCAGACGGCATTCAGACGCGTGACCACCTCAACCCTTCGCAGTGTTGAGGTGGTTCGCGACAGGACGGCTCGACATCGAGATTGCCCGGTCCGACGTCGAGGACTGGCTGCGCAAGACGCCTACTGAGAACGCGCCTACGACTGGCGCGGCCCACTTCGCCGACACCATGAGCGCGACAACCAGCCCTACTTCGACCAGTCGCGGAGCAGGAGCGGATCGCAGCCGGAGGTCTACACCGTGCTGTTCAACACCGACGAGTGCCTCGCAGCGGCGCGCGAGCGACTGCGCTACGAGGTACGCGAAGAACTCGAAGAGGTCGCCGAGCAGTACGCCGAACTGGAGAACAAGCGCAACGACCTCATCCGCAGGATCAAGGCGTTCGGCGACAGCGACCGCTACGTCGCCAGCCGGGCCCGCCTTTCGCATACCGCCGTGCAGAACATCACCAAGCAGGTCAGAGCCTGAGCGTTGGCGCGCGGGTGCGTGCCTGCAGCGGAAGTAGCCGCCGCAGGCACGTCGCACGAAACACCCTCGACGTCGACTACTGGACGGCGGGTTGACGATCTGCGACGAGCCACTAGCTCACTACGCCATAGTGCCGCGCCAGCGCCGCGAAGCTCGCGCCTCGCCGTCGCGACGCGCGATCCACCAGCGTGCGCATCGTGTTCGTGCCGAGGGGCTGCCGCCGGACCCAGTCGGGCGCTAGGTCTCGCGCCTGGACGAGGAGGCCGAGCGCGATCTGGTCACGCCGGACCTGCACTGCGGCAGATGCCAGGTGCAGGCGGTGGCCGGCCTCCCAGAATGCTGGCACCGCTCCGTGCGCGTCGGGGATGCGTTCGGCGAGCCGGAGCGCGGTCTCGGGGTCGCCGAGCCGCACGGCGTGGTCGACCGTCTGGAAAGCCGCCACGCGGGGTCCGAAGATCGCGGCCTCGGTCGCGGAGTCCTGTCCGGCGCGCACGGCGGCGGCTTGAGCGATGGCCAGCAGGTCGTTGGCGCGGCTGCCGCTTCCCGCTCGCAGAGCTGCGGACGCGGCGTTGAACAGCAGGTTGCCGAAAATCCCGGCGCGGGCAGGGTCGCGGTCGAGCATCCGGGGCTCCACGGTCTCCGCCGCTCGTACCGCCACGCGTTCGGCGTCCGCCAGGCGCCCTTGGCGGACCAGCGTCCACACGAGGTAGCGCATCGAGATCGCCGTCTCGATCTCGGCGGCGTCCGACTGGCGTGCTGCGGCGAGCGCGCGCTCGGCCGAGGTCCAGGCGAGGTCGTCGAGCTCCAGGCGGCCGGCCAATCCGGCGCCGAGCCGGTAGGCGGTGGACAGCAGCCGGTTCGCGGTCGCGTTGTCGTCGCCGGTGGTGTGGTGCACGAGACGGCGGGCGTCCACGAGCAGGATCGGCAGGGTGTGCAGCAGCTCCGCGTGGCGGCCGTCCACGTAGGCCTGCCAGGCCCGGTGCGCGGTGCCGCCGAGGGTTGCCGGGGTGCTCACCTCGTCGGTGTCGGTGAAGTCGCCGAGGCCGGGGATCTCGGAGCTCGCGGTGATCGCGTGCCGCAACTGGGCGACCTCGGCGGCGTGCTCGCCGCGGTTGTCGGGCAGCAAGCCCAGCAGCGTCTCCGGCGAGACGCCCAGCGCCTGTGCGAGCTTCGCCACGGTCGCCGGGCGGGTGGTGTGCCGCTCGCCGCGCTCGATGCGGCCGATGGTGTCGACGCCGACGGACGCCGCCGCCGCGAGCTCCTCCTGCGAGAGGTCACGCGCTCTGCGGAAGCGCGCCAGGTTCTCAGCGAGGGGTTCGGGCATGACGGCCTCCTGTGGGTCAGCGGTGCTGCTGCTCGACGGCGGGGTGACCGGCTTCGAGCAGAGCGAGCTGCCCGGACCGCACGGCGTCGATCGCGGCGATGATGCGCCTGGCGAGCACCGGTTTCACCAGACCACGGACCTCGTCGAGCGTGTAGAGCCCGACCGAGCGAATCTCAGGGTCCCGCAGCTCGATCGCGGCCACCTCATCGGCGGTGACCAGACCGCCTTCGAAGACGAACGCGAGCCCCTCGGGCATCGGGCCATCCTGCGGGATGTAGTCGATGACCAGCAGGCGCCCGAGCGGCCGGTCGAAGCCGACCTCTTCACGGACCTCGCGCACGGCCGTGCGCCACGGCGCCTCGTCGGCGTCCACGGACCCGCCGGGAATCTCCCACGACGTCTTGTACGTCGTCTCGACCAAGAGCACGCGCGAGGCCTCGTCGCGGAACAGCACACCGGCGGCGGTGCGCTTGCGGTTCAGTGAGGCGGCGTACTCGTCGAACGGCAAGAGGTCCACGACGCCGAACCCTACCTAGTGACGCTCCGAGACACGTTCCCTGCCTTTCAGGCAGAGAACCGCGCGCCAGCTGCTCGAAAGTCCTTCTCCGCCGCTGTGTTGTGGCAGCTCAGGCGTGCCGAAACTGATCATGCCGCGCTTGCCGCCGATGTTGCACACGGGGAGTTGATCGCATGGTGCAGAGCTTGCTGATCTTGATGGCGCTCGGCGCCGTCGTCGTCGGCCTGGTGGGGTGGCTCGGCCAGCACGTCGGCCGCCAGACGCAGCGCCGACGCCAGGTCGACAAGGTCCGCGCGGCGCTGGCCGGCCGAGTCACCGTGGACGAGCTCCGCACCCGCTGCGGCGCCGACTCGCTGCCGCTGCTCCCTACTCCCCGCCCGGCGACCGGCACCCCCGACCCGGCCGGCGAACGTGGTTGCACCGTGTGCGTGGAGCGTGCGTCATGAGCCTGGTTGTTCCCGGCGCCTCGCCCGTCGCGATCTACCCGGTCCTCCAACACCTGATCGACCTGAAGGACGGCGGATGGAAGTTCTTGCCGATGGAGCCGGGGCACGACTACCTCGACGGCTTTCACACGTGGTCGGGCGGCTGGACAGACTCGCTGCGAGTCAAGGGCGAGGGCGACGCGCTCGGTATCCGGACCGACCGCGACAACTCGATCGTGTGGGAGTTCGCGGGGTCGTTGATCGAGGTCGTGCACGAGTTTCTGGTACTGCCGCACCCCAGCGACCGGCTCGCGCCGCACTTGGCGAAGGGGCGAGGGCCGGGCGTGTGATCGAAAGGCCACCGGCGCCTGCGGTCGGGGTCTTCAGGAGGCAGGTGCACCTGCTCGATCCGGACGCGCACGTCCTCGACTTCGAGGTACCCGGCTGCACTTCTCATGCTGTGGTGCGCCACCTGCGCCCCACTTCGATCCACATCGCAGCGAGCGGAACCTGGCATGTCGTGGACTTCTGCAGATCGCTGACCAGCTCCACCTGCTCAACCTCGCGGCATGGTCGAGCCTGCGCAAGCCACCGGACCCGGCGGCAACGCGCAGGCCGATCGAGATCTTCGTCGCCGCGGCGGGCACCACGAGGTGCTAGCCGACCGCGGTGGTCTCCCTGCCGAGGTCGGGGGCGCTGGGCCGGCACCGGGTGTGGACGGCGCACTGGCTCGGTTGCTCGGCTGTTGGCATCAACGATCCCAGTACTGACCAGCGGCGCATCGAGATACTGCACGGTCACCTCGCCGGCGCTCGCGCTCTGCTCGGCCGCGTGGCTGCCCCGCTTCCCCGGCCTTTCCGCCTGAGTCCTCGTGACCCACGTCGTACCGCGTGACTTGACCTTGATCGGAGTCGACGATGTCTGTCCTGTCCCCTCTCGCCGGCACAGCCACGCGCGCGCTGACGAGCCTTCCCGCCGGTACGCCGGCTTTCGGCGTGGAGTTGCTGCGCGCGGTGCTCGACGCTGACGAGCCGACTGCGGCGGGCGTCGCCGCCGAACTGGTGCGGCACGACATGCTGGTGATGCCCGCGCCAGGTCGGTACCTGCTCACCGAGTTCGCGACGGGCATCGGCGGCGCGGCGAGTCCGGACACCGGCGCGGTCAAGGCTGCGATCAGCTGGTTCGTCGATCAGGCCGTGGCCGCGGACCGCGCTCGCGATCGATACGCCGCCAAGGTCTCCCCCGCCTACGACACGATCGGCGCGCCGAAGTTCCGCACGCCTGCCGACGCGATGGCCTGGTACACGCCACATCACTCGTGGTTCATGGCGCTGCTGAACGATCTGGTCGACCGCAAGTGGTACGAGCTGAGCATTACCTTGGCCGAGGCGGTGTTCGGGCTCGCCGGCCACAACGGACTCCACCGGGACCAAGTGGATGCGGCAACGCACGCTGTGCACTCGCTCAACGCCCTGTACTGGAAGCCTGGATGGATCGGCGGTGACGCGGAGAGCGATGACCGCACGCGCCAGTACGACCTGCGGTTCGCCCGGTTCAAGATGAAGCTGGCGTCGGCGCTGCGCAATCTCGGTGACCTGGACGGCGCGCTGGTGGCGCTCGAGGAAGCCGAAGAGCGCGGCCGCGCCCTCGCCGATGTGCGAGTGCTGGCCGCTGTGGCGCGTGGACGTGGTTGGCTGCTCTACACCGCAGGCGACTGGGTGGAGGCGGAGCGGGAGTTGCGCCGAGCCCGTGTGCTGGATGATGCCTTCGGTAACTTGCGCCGGATCGCCCTGGGTAAGCGCCGCCTCGGCGCGGTGCTGTCCCGCCTGGGTCGCTTCGAGGAGGCTCTCGCCGAACTCGACGGGGCAGCCGCCGCCATGCTCGAACTCGGTGACCACATCGCGCACGCCCGTGTGCTCACCGAAACCGGCGCCTTGTTCGTCGCGGCCGACGAGCCGCAGAAAGCCATCGCCCCACTGACCACGGCGTTGGCCACGACGGAGCATGAGGAAGCGGGCTGCGACGCCTACCTCGCCGACATCTACCGGTACCTCGCGCAGGCCCACAAGCACCTGAACGACCCCTCCTACGCGGAGCACTGCTTCACGAAGGCCGTCGAGCACTACCGCCGGGCACACCGCGACACCGACGCGGCCGCCGTCGAGTCCACGTGGCACGAGTCGTAACGAGCATGTGGCAGATCCGCAAGACGAAGGGTCTCGCTGATCACTGTGATGGCTATCAGCGAATCCTGCATTCTGCAGGCTGGAACTACCGCCTGAGCTTTTGATCGATTCGGCCGAAAGCCAGCCTGCGAAACCCGAGAAGCGCTGTCGAAAGGGTCTGCTGCACGGATTGGTGACATCTGAGTTGGCTTGCCGTGATGGTGAGCTGGGAGGATGTCGCTGTGCCCAAGCCCTACCCCCAGGAGTTCCGCGACGATGTCGTGCGGGTCGCCCGTGACCGCGAACCCGGTGTGACCGTCGAGCAGATCGCCAAGGACTTCGGGGTCCACCCGATGACGCTGTTCAAGTGGCTGCGCCAAGCCGAGGTCGAGGAAGGCGCCAAGGCCGGTGCGAGCCGGGCCGAGTCGGTTGAGCTGCGTGAAGCGCGTAAGCGGATCACGCTGCTGGAGCAGGAGAACGAGGTCCTGCGCCGCGCGACCGCGTACTTGTCGCAGGCGAATCTGCCGGGAAAAGGCTCTACCCGTTCGTGACGGAGCTGGCCGCGGACGGGATTCCTGTCGCGGTGACGTG
>NZ_FOFR01000026.1:14670-120879 GCF_900110955.1 Lentzea xinjiangensis | reverse complement strand
TGTACTGCCCAGCGAGGTTGCGAACGGTCCGACACGTGATCGGATGATCTTGGCATGAGGGAGGGCCTCCGGGTTCGGTGTGGATTGCGACATCTGCACCGGCTAGCCAGGAGGCCCTCGATTACTCACGCTAACGCACCGCTGACCGAGCTGGGCAGGCTACGTCTTGCCCGGTGTGTCGTCGAGGATGAATGGCCTGTTCGGCGGGCCGCTGAGCGATTCCAGGTGTCGGTCAGCACGGCGCAGCGGTGGGCCGGCCGCTACCGCGAACTCGGCACGGCGGGCATGGCCGACCGGTCCTCCCGCCCGCTGGCGTGCCCGCGCCGGACCCCGACGCGCACCGAACGGCGGATCATCAAGGTCCGCCTGGCGCGGCGGTGGGGACCTGCGCGGATCGCGTATCTGCTCGGGCTGGTGCCCTCGACCGTGCACCGGGTGCTGACCCGCTACGGCCTGGCCCGGCTCCGCCACGTGGACCGCGCCACCGGGCAGCCGGTGCGCCGCTACGAACGCGCCACGCCGGGCGAGCTCGTCCACGTCGACATCAAGAAGCTGGGCAACATCCCCGACGGCGGCGGCCACAAGATCCACGGCAGGCAAGCCGGCCAGCGCAACAGCTCCGCACACCGCGACCCCGCCCGGCGCCGCAAGGTCGGCGGCCGGCCCAACCTCGGCTACAGCTACCTGCACAACGCCGTGGACGACCACTCCCGCCTCGCCTACAGCGAAATCCTGCCCGACGAGACCAAGGAAACCGCCGTCGCGTTCTGGCAGCGAGCGCAGACCTTCTTCCACGCCAGCGGAATCACCGTCGAGCGGGTGCTCACCGACAACGGGTCGTGCTACCGCTCCCTGCTCTGGCGCGACACCCTGGCCGACGCCGGGATCACGCACAAACGCACCCGTCCCTACCGTCCCCAGACCAACGGCAAGGTGGAGCGCTTCAACCGCACCCTGCTCGACGAATGGGCTTACGCCCGCCCCTACCGCACCGAAACCGAGCGCCGCGAGGCGTTCCCGCGGTGGCTTCACACCTACAATCACCACCGCGGTCACACCGCACTCAAAGGCCAGCCACCCGCCAGCCGCGTTCCGAACCTTTCAGGTCAGTACAGCTAGCCGAGGGGGAGTCGTGAACGACGGGCCCACCGCCTTCGAGTCCACAGCGGACTCCTTCGGTCCTGCTCCCCCGCCCTCCGCGCGGACCATCCTGGCGGGCGTCGACGGCTCGGACACCGCGATGCGCGCGGCGGCGTTCGCGTTCGGCATGGCCCGCCGCCAGGGAGCCCGGCTCGTCGTCACGTTCGTGGCGTGCCGCTCCTCCCTGGCGGCGTTCAGCCCGGCCGCGGCGTCGGTGCTCGAACACGAGACGGCCGCGCACCTGCACGCCGAGCTCAGCGACCAGATCCGCGCGACGGCGGAGGAGCTCGACGTGCCGGTGACGTTCGTGAAGGCGTTCGGCGACTCCTTCACAACCCTGCGGGACGCCGCCGACCGGTGCCAGGCGGACGTGGTGGTGGTCGGTGCGTCCCAGCGGGCCGGGCACCGCTTCGCCGGGTCCGTCGCGAACCGGCTCATCAGGTCGGGGCACTGGCCGGTGCTCGTGGTCCCCTGACGTTCGCGGTTCGGGAACTCCACCCGTCTGTCCACTGAGGACACTCGCGTGCCTGTCGAACACCGGGTCTTCGACTTCGAACGCGTATCACCGGGGACGCACGAGTTCGTCGGCGTGAACCGCTACAGCGTGAAGACGGACCGCAAGCAGTCGTCTTCCTTCTTCTTGAACAGCTCGTACCCCCGCGCGCCTTCGCTCAACGGCATGACGTGCGTGGCCAAGTGGCTCGTGACGAGCTCGCCGGACGCGATGCGGTCCAGCAGCATCGGGATGTAACGCTGCCCGTGCTGCTGCGCGCCCCGCACCGTCAGGCCCTTGTTCATCATGGCGCCCAGCGGGAACTTGTCCACGAGCCCGGTGAACACGCCCAGGACGAACACCGATCCGCCCTTGCGGCAGTTGTAGATCGCCTCGCGCACCGCGATCGGGCGGTCCATCTCCAGCTTCAGCTTGCTCTTCACCTGGTCGTACGCGTACTGCGGGCCGGTGGAGTGCGCTTCGCAGCCGACCGCCTCGATGCACACGTCCGGGCCGCGCCCACCCGTGGCCTCCAGCAGGGTCTCCCCGACCGAGGTGTCCGCGTAGTTGATCGTCTCGACGCCGAACGCCAGCTCCGCCTGCCGCAGGCGGTAGTCGAACCGGTCGATCACGATGACGCGTTCCGCGCCGAGGAGCTGGGCCGCGCGGGCGGCCATCTGCCCCACCGCGCCGCTGCCCCACACGGCGACCACGTCACCCGGCTTCACGCCGCCGAGATCCGCGCCCATCCAGCCCGTCGGCGCCGAGTCCGAGGCGAACACCGCGCTCATGTCGTCCACCGCCTCGGGAATCCGGATGGCGGTGTGGTCGGCGAACGGCACCCGCACGTACTCCGCGTGGCTGCCGCGGAAACCGCCCATCGCGTGCGAGTAGCCGAAGATGCCGCCGGGGTCGGCGCCCCACAGCTTCTGGGTGATGGCCGGGTTGGTGTTGGTGTTGTCGCACAACGAGTACAGCTCGTTCTTGCAGTAGTAGCAGCGGCCGCAGGCGATGAACGAGCACACGACCACGCGGTCGCCGGGCCGGTGCTTGGTGACGCCGGGGCCGACCTCGACCACCTCGCCCATGAACTCGTGCCCGATGACGTCACCCGCCTGCATGAACGGGATGTGCCCGGTGAGCAGGTGCAGGTCCGAGCCGCACACGGTGCTCAGCCGGACCTTGACGATCATGTCCTGGTCGTTCAGCAACTGGGGATCGGGCACGTCCTGCACGCGCACGTCGTTGATCCCCTCCCAGCACAACGCCTTCACAGCCGGCCACCGCCTCCCGCTCGGTTCGTCACCAGTCGCAACGCCTTGCCCATCGGGCCGGGGTGGGTCGGGGCCGTGTCCGGCTTGACCACCTCGCCCGCCTCCAGCACCGACTTCGCCCGGCGCAGCGCGAGCCTCAGCTCGTGCCGCGACACCTCACCGATCGGCCGCACCATCAGCTCGGTGCCCTTGTCCCCCGCCGCCGGCTGGACGCGGATCTCGATCTCCTCACGCCACCGCGCCAGTTCGTCCGGCAGCGGCTGGACCTCTTCCGGCGCGCGGTACACCGTGACGGTCAGCCAGCGATCCGATGCCTCCTCACCCGCGGCAGCCGAGCCGCGTGCGCGCCGCCTCGCCATCGCGGCCGCGCCCGCGACACCCGCGGCGAGAATCGCTTTTCCCGCAGTGTTCATGTTTTCGGCCTTCCCTGGGTATCAGGAGTGCCAGGAGTACCCGCGTTCCAGGGGAACAACCGGACAGGCGGATTCGACTTGATCCGGATGGGTACCTCCCTGCTGACAACCGAACGAGGAGGTAACGATGGCCACCGGTGAGACCGGCTTCGACGACGTCACCTACGACCTGGTTTCCGTGCAGTACCACGCGCTCAAGGCAGGTCACGACTACGGCCAGTACGTCCGTGACGCCGACAACGCGGGTCGCCAGGACATCGCGGACTTCTTCCGGAGGGTCATGGAGGAGGACTCCGCCCGCGCGAAGCAGTGCCACGAGTTCCTGAAGGAGCTGTCGGGTTCGAGCGAGTCGGGACCCGCGGTCAGCTAATGAGCCGGACCAGGACACCGGCCGGGTGACCCACTCCCGGCAGTGCGCCTCGCGGCACCGCCCCCGCACCCCGTACGAGTCGGTACGAGGACGCGGGGGCGGTGCCGTGACGTGCCCGTCCTGCCGAGCATCCACCCGTCGGCGTTCCCGCGGCCACGCCACTGGCGGAAACTCCAGGTTGCGCCCTGTTTGCCCGCCGAAGCCGCGGGTAGCCGGGGCGCGACCGAAGCGAGTTCCCCTGCCCACCTGGAGTGGTCATGTCCCACACCCCCGTAGCGGTGCGCACGCCCGTGCAGAAGGCAGCACTGGCCGTCAGCGCCGTGTTCGCACTCGTCGGCATCGCCGGCTTCATCCCGGGTCTCACGACCAACTACGACACCATGATGTTCGCCGGTCACGAGTCGCGGGCGATGCTGCTCGGCATCTTCATGGTGTCGATCCTGCACAACCTCGTACACCTGGCGTTCGGCGTCGTCGGGTTCCTGATGTCCCGCACCGCCCACGGGGCCTACTGGTACCTCGTCGGCGGCGGCATCGTGTACCTGCTGCTGTGGCTCTACGGCCTGGTGATCGACCACGACAGCGCCGCCAACTTCGTGCCGCTCAACACCGCCGACAACTGGCTGCACCTGCTGCTGGGCATCGGCATGATGGGCCTCGGGTTCGCCCTCGGCCGCAACGCGGGTTCGCGCCGGGTCTGACGGCTCCGGCCTACAGCTCCACTCCCCCGGTGATGATCAGCAGCACGACGTCGACGACGGCCACCGCGAGCAGGGCGTTGAAGTTCGCCCGCGAGCCCGGCCGGCGCCCGCGCACCCTGCCGATCACGAGGATCACCGCGGATGCGGGCACCGCCACCAGTCCCGCCGTCGTGACGGGACCGGGCGGGCCGACCGCGAGGACCACTCCGGTGAGCAGCGCCAGCGCGGCCGCCGTGCCCGCGCTGGCGCTCTCGCCGAGGCGGTGCGGCAACCCGCGCACCCCCGTCGCGGCGTCGTCCGCCAGGTCCGGGAGCACGTTGGCGAAGTGCGCGGCACTGCCCAGCGTCGCCGCCGCCACCATGAGCCACACCGGTGGCCACTGCTGGCCGGGCCCGCCCAGCGAGATGAAGGCGGGCAGCAGCCCGAACGACAACGCGTACGGCGCAACGGAGAACGCGGTGGCCTTCAGCCCCAGGTCGTACGCCCACGCCGAGCAGAGCATCACGACGTGCAGCAGCGTCGCGTCCACACCGGACAGCAGGGACAGCAGCACCGCCGCCACCGCGGCGGCGATCGTCGCGGCGGCCACCAGCGTTCTCGGCACGGCTCCGGCGGCGACGGGTTTGTCCTGGCGGCCCACGCTCGCGTCGCGGCCCGCGTCCAGCAGGTCGTTGAGCCACCCGACCGAGAGCTGGCCCGCCAGCACCGCCGCCGCCACGGCCACCAGACCGCCCGGTGACCTGCCGGTGATGGCGGCCAGCGCGACGGCCACGACGGTGACCGCGAGGGAAGGCAGCGGATGACAGGAACGCGCGAGAGCTTCGATGCGGCCCATGGATCACCAGTCTGCCAGGCGGGACGGGGTCCGCAGAACGATCTTGAACCGAACGACCCCGCGCTCTACGAGCGGCTCGCCGACCAGTGGTGGGAGCCGCGCGGCCCGTTCGTCATGCTGCACTGGCTCGCCGCCGCCCGCGCCCGGCTGATCCCGCGCGGACGTCCCGGCGCGGTCCTCGTCGACCTCGGCTGCGGTGCGGGGCTGCTCGCCCCGCACGTCGAGGGCTACCACCACATCGGCGTCGACTTCTCGCAGGAAGCCCTGCGCCAGGCGCGGGAGCACGGCGTGCACCCCGTCCGCGGCGACGTGCTCGCGGTGCCGCTGCCGGACGAGTGCGCCGACGTCGTCGTCGCGGGCGAGATCCTCGAGCACGTCCACGACCTGCGGGGAGCCGTCGCCGAGGCGTGCCGGCTGCTGCGGCCCGGCGGCCTGCTGGTGCTGGACACGCTGGCCGACACCGCGTTGTGCCGCCTGGTCGCGATCGGGATCGCGGAGCGCGTGGCCGGTCTGGCGCCACGGGGTGTGCACGACCCCGCGCTGTTCGTCGACCGCGGGGTCTTGCTGGAGGAATGCGCCCGGCACGGTGTGCGGGTGGCGTTGAGGGGTATCCGTCCGTCGTTGACCGACCTGCTCGCGTGGTCGGTGCGACGCGGACGCCCGGTCCGCATGGTGCCCACCTCGACGACCGCGGTGCTCTTCCAGGGCGCCGGCCGCAAGAACGGATGATCTGTGGACCTCCACTCCCTGACCGACCGCATGTCCGGCCGCGCGCCGGAGTACGACGCTTCCGGGAAGTTCCCCGAGGAGGACTTCGCCGACCTGCGCGAGCTGGGCCTGCTCGGCCTGATGGTGCCGCGCCGGCTCGGCGGCTCCGGCGCCACGTTCGCCGAGTACACCGACGTGGCGATGCGGCTGGGCAGCGGTGCGGGGGCGACCGCGCTGATCTTCAACATGCACGCCTCCGTCACCGGCGCGCTCGCGCACACGCCCGACGAGCTGGTGCGGCAGTTCGGCGCGCCGGAGAGCTTCTTCGCCTCCCGCGACCGCGTGCTGGCGGCCGCGGCGGAAGGCGCCCTGTACGCCGTGGCGATGAGCGAGCGCGGCACGGGGTCCCGGCTGTCGAAGGTGCGGACCTCCTACGAACGCACCGGTTCGGGCTTCCGGATCACCGGCGCCAAGACGTTCGTCTCCGGCGCGGGTCACGCCGACGCCTACCTCGTCGCCGCCAGGGACAGCACGTCCGAGGAGCCGAAGGTGTCCTACTTCCTGGTGCCCGCCGGTCCCGGCGTGGAGGTCGTCCCGACCTGGGACTCGCTCGGGATGCGCGCCACCGCGAGCCACGACCTGCGGATCGACGCCGAGGTCGGCGAGGACGCGCTCGTGGGTGGCATCGAGGGCGCCGCGCTGCTGCTGGCCCAGGTGATGCCGCAGTGGCTGGTCGCCTCCTACGCCGCGGTCTACGTCGGTGTGGCCCAGGCGGTGCTGCGGCACGGAGCCGAGCACCTGCGCGAACGCGGGCTGCACACCCTCCCGATGGTCCGCGCCCGGATGGGCCGCGCCGACAACCAGGTCACCGCGGCCGAGCTGGTCGTGCGGAAGGCCGCGGACCTCGTGACCGAGGACCCCGGCAACCCCGAGACGAACCGCTGGGTGTGGCGGGCCAAGCTGACCGCCGGCGACACGGCGGCCGACGTCGCGTTCTCCGTGCTGGAGGCGGCGGGCGCGTCGGCCACCCGCCGGGGTCATCCGCTGGAGCGGCTCTACCGCGACGCGCGGTGCGGAGCGCTACAACCGGCCACATCCGACGTGTGCGCCGACTGGCTCGGCGCGAGCGCGCTGGGCGACAACCCGGACGAGACGGCACGCTGGTGACCGCGCGCATCGCCGCCATCGGCACCGCGCTGCCCCCGGTGGTCGAGCAGAGCGCGTTGTGGGACGGCCACTTCCGCGACCGCCTGCACGGGAGCAGGGTGGCGGGCCGGATCTTCGCCGGTGCCGGCGTGGAGCGCAGGCACGCCGTCGTCAGCCCGCTGGACCACGACGTGTCCTCGTGCACGACCGGCGAGCGGATGCGCATGTACGACGAGCACGCGCTGCCCCTGGGGCACGAGGCGGTGACGAAAGCCCTCGCCTCCGCCGGTCTCGGCCCCGCCGACGTCGGCCAGCTCACCGTCGTGTCGTGCACCGGGTACACGGCGCCGGGATTGGACGTGCAACTGGCCTCCTCGCTGGAACTCGCTCCCGACGCGCAACGACTCCTCATCGGGCACATGGGGTGCTACGCGGCGTTACCCGCGTTGTCGACCGTGGCGGACTTCGTCACCGTCCACCGGAAGCCCGCTGTGCTGTTGTGCCTGGAGCTTCCGTCGCTGCACGTCCAGCCGTCCACACCGGACGCCGAGCAGGTCGTGTCGCACGCCCTGTTCAGCGATGCCGCCACCGCGCTGGTCGTGCTGCCGGACCGGGGCGGGCTGGAGGTCGTCGCCACCGGCGCCGTCACGGACCCCTCCGCCGCGGACCTCATGACCTGGCTGGTGACCGACCACGGCTTCCGGATGACGCTGTCGTCCCGGGTGCCGGACGTGCTCGGCAAGCACGTCCGGGACGCCGTCGAACGGCTGCTGGCCGACCACGGCCTGACCGTGCCCGAGGTGTGCGGCTGGGCGGTGCACCCCGGTGGGCCGCGCATCGTCGACACGGTTGGCCACGAGCTCGGGCTGCCGGCCGAGGCGTTGGAGGCGTCCCGGCACGTGCTGCGCGAGCACGGCAACTGCTCGTCGCCGACCGTGCTGATGGTGCTCGACGAGCTGCTGGACCGCGTCGCGCTGCGGCCGGGCGACCCGGTGGTGGCCATGGCGTTCGGCCCTGGCCTGACCCTCTACATCACGCTGTTGCGCGCGAGGTGACCATGCGATCTCTGGCAGGTTCGGTTGTGCTCATCACCGGGGGTTCGGCCGGCATCGGCCGGATCACCGCCCGCCGGCTCGCCCGGCAGGGCGCGCAGGTCGCGATCTGCGGCCGTGACCAGGAACGGCTCGACGCCGCGTTGCACGAGCTGCCCGGCGCGTGGGGCATGTGCTGCGACGTGACGGATCCGGCCGACCGCTCGTTGCTCGTCAGTGCCGTCACGGAGCGGTTCGGCCGGATCGACGCACTGGTCAACAACGCCGGGCAGGGCCGGGTGGGCAAGCTCGCCGACCTCAGCTCGGAGCAGGTGGAGAGCCTCGTCGCGGTCAACTTCACCGCGGTCGCCGAGCTGACGCGGCTGGTGCTGCCGCTGTTCGGCACGCGCGGCGGGCACGTCGTGATGATGTCGTCGATCGGAGCGTGGGTGCCGACGCCACCGTTGTCGCTGTACTCGGCCACGAAAGCCGGTGTGCTGAGCCTCGCCCTCGGGCTGCGGCGCGAGGTGCCGCGCGGGGTGCGGGTGCACGCGGTGTGCCCCGGCCCGATCCGCACCGAGTGGCTGACCCGCGAGCTGACCGGCAGGCCGGCCGAGCGCTCGGCGCGGCACCGGCTGTCCGCGGGCGCGACCCCGGAGCACGTCGCCCGCGAGGTCGAGAAGTGCCTGACCGCGCGCAGGTCCCGCACCGTGGCCGTGCCGCGCTGGTGGGAGATCGCGCGGCTCGGCTCCCTCTCCCCGGTGAGCCGGGTGCTCGACGTCGTGCTCGCCCCGGCCTCGACGGCGATCGTCCGCGCGGCGAGGCGGTACGGGTCGCGCCTGTCGTCCTGACGGGCGCGGTTATCGGCGGGACGAGCTCAGCGAGCTCGAAGCGTCCGGGTGCGCGTCCTCCTCGACGCTGATGCCGAGCCGTTCGACCAGCTCGCCACCGAGCCAGCCGCCGAGGCCGCCCGCGAGCAGACCGAGCCACGACGCGATGAGCGCGGGCCAGGTCGGGTTCCACTCGTCCGCGCTGAGCCGCAGCACCCAGCTGAGCGCGAACAGCACCAGCACGGCGGCGTTGACGAGCCCGTGCAGCAACCCGATCCGGCGGGCGCGCGTGCCGGGCGGGACGACGAGCCACCAGTCCAGCCAGCCGGTCACCGCGGTGACGACCCCGAGCAGCACACCCGCGGCGACGAGGTGGGCGGCGGTGAAGGCGAAGCTCACCCGATCCGTGATCAGGTGCAGCACGTCGAAGCCGACCGACGTGGTCAGCAGGCCCAGCGGGAACACGATCAGGATGGGGTGGACGGCGTGGCCCGCGGCACGGACGCGACTGCGCATGGAGGACTCCTTTTCCCAAGGGCGGCTGCCTCAGGCGTACCCAGCCCCGCAGCGGATACCCCTGTGTCATGAACACCGAAGAGCTCCGCCGATTCGTGATCGACCGCCTCGACGAGGACGAGCGCCGCCTGGCCGCCGGCGAGCTGCCGCTGCTCGACGACGCCGAGAGCAAGGGCAAGCTGCGCATCGCGCGCTCGGACGACGGCGCGGGCCTGCTCCTGCTGCCGGGCCCGACCGAGACCGAGCAGGACCGGGTGCCGTTCGGGGAGAAGCTCGCCCTGCTGAGGGCCGAGGTGGGTCAGACGGAGGACGAGGCGACGCTGCGGCTGCTGGCCGACGCCTACCGCACGCACCACGACTGGCAGGAGGAGTGGCTGTACGGGGGCCGGGGCGCGATGGATCGGACCTGAGTCCGGGTTGGACGTGCGCGCCGGCGGGCCCGTGGGGGTCCGCCGGCGTGCACCGGCACGGACCTACCAGCCGCACTGATGAGATCGCCCACCCGTCCCGATGAGACGGGCACGGCGGAACCGCTGACCACAACGCGTGGATCCGCAGGACGCGCACGACAAAACCGGCCCGCATCACGCGGACCGGCTGACGTCGTCGCGTTCAGGCGCGAGCAGCGACCGCGGCACGTCGTCCGGGCAGGAACCCGCGCGCCGCGGTCAGCAGCATCCGCGCCTCCATCAGCTCCCCGTACTCGAGGTGCTCGTCGGCGGCCGCGACATGCGCCAGCGCCTGCTGGGGCGCGTCCGGGGCCTCCATCATCGCCTTCGTCAGGCACTTGCGCGCCTGCTCGGCCTGCAGCGCGAGGTCCGTTCCCGCGGTGACGCGGATGAGGGCCAGCGCGTCGCAGATCGCCTGGTCGAGGGAAGGGTGCTTCAGCATGGTCGCCGCCTTGAGGACGAGTGGGGACTCAAGGCGCCGGCTGCTTGACGCCGGTCCGGGCTACCCGGGCCTCCTGGCCGCGAAACGCGGCGAGCGCTTTTTCTTCGGACGGGTCGCGGCGGTGCAGCGGCGGCACAGTTCCATCACGGGTGTGTCGGCGGTGTCGTCGAGCCACTGCGCGTCGATCCAGAGCACGTGCGGGAACCGGGCGAGCCTGGCGCGGCTGAGCGGCACGCCGCACAACGTCTGGTTCTGACCCGGCCACCACGCGTGGACGTCGCCGGACGGCAGCCGGATCCCCTCGTCGTCGCGCCAGGTGCTCGACGCGGCCACCGCGGGTGTGGCGGGCACGGTCAGCCTCCCCGGTTGTCCACCGCGGCGCTCAGCATCGCGGCCACCCGTTCGAGGTCGCTGTCCGTCACCGGCCAGCCGCCGACGTGCTCCAGCAGCTCGTCCCTCGTCACCACGGGCAGCGCGCCGCTCAGTGCTTTCGTGGCGAGCTCGGGGGCCCCCGCCACCACGTAGCTGCCCGCGACGTGCACGAGGGTCGCTTCCGGGCGGGTCGACTGGAGCAGTGATTTGAGGTCCTCCACCGGAACGGCCATGACGATCAGCCGTCGTCGCCGTAGCGGCCGCCGCCGTCGAGGCCGGCGCCGGGACCCGAGGAGGGATCGCTCGCGGGGTGCTTCTCCGCCTCCTCCTCCGTGGGCGTCAGCGGAGTGCCGCTCTGCTCCTCGGCCGCACCGCGCTCCACGTGGTCGTGTTCAGGCTCGGTCACAGCGTTCTCCTTTCCTTGCGGGACTTGAGACATACCCCGCGCCGCACCGCCGAACCGTCACAGCGCCAGCGTGTCCCCGCGTGCGACCACCTGGATGTCGAGGCCGCGCCGCGAGGCTTCCGCGGTGAAGTCGGACAGCGGTGACTTCATGACGCCGTACTCCTCGTAGTGCACCGGCATCGTCCTGCGCGGGGCGAGCAGCTCGGCCAGGTCGGCGCCCTGCTCGCCGTCCATGGTGAGCAGCACGCCGAGCACCTTCGTGCCGCCGAGGTGCAGCACCGCGAGGTCGATGCTGCCGAAGCGGTCGCGGATCTCGCGCAGCGCCGGGTGGACCAGGGTGTCGCCGCTGAGGTAGACGCGGAACGGGAGCGCGCCCGCCGCCTCCCGGTACTCGAGCATGGTGCCCATGACGGGAGGCAGCAGGCGGCCCACCGGTCCCAGCGCGTGCCTGCCCGGCAACGAGGTGACCGTCAGCTTCGCCGCGCCGCGGGACAGCGAGACGGTCTCCCACGTCCGCAGCGGGGCGGCTTCCTGGAAACCCCTGCGGGACAACCTCTTCGCCGCGTGCGGCGTGGTGAACACCGGCAGGTCGCGGGCGAGCTCGCGGCTCGCCACCCGGTCGAAGTGGTCGCCGTGCAGGTGGGACAGCACCACGGCGTCCAGCTCGGGCAGATCGGCGATCTCGATCGCCGGGTCCCGCAACCTGCGCGAGACCACGCCCTGACCGATGTGCGTCCACTGTCCTCTGTGGAGGAAGTTGGGATCGGTCAGCAGCGTGAACGGCCCGAGCCGGAGCACCGTTGTGGCGTTGCCCACGAAGTGCAACGACCCCGTCATCTCACGGACCGGTGGCCTCGTTGGAGACCCGCTGGCCGGACTCGCGGGCGTGCCCGCCGACGTCCTGGGCCGCTTCCTTGGTGTGCTGGGCCGCGGTCTGCGCCGCGTCCGACGCCACCTGCTTGACCTCGCTCGCGGCGTCGCTCACCGAGGACTGCACGTCCTCCTTGAGGTGCTGCGCCGACTCGGTCAGCGCTTCCCTGGCGGGCTCCACCACATCGCTGAAGCTCTCGGAGAGCTGCTGCACCGCCTGCTGTTCGGCATCGGTGCGCGGCAGCAGGGCGGCCAGCAGCAGGCCACCGCCGAACGCGATGAGGCCGGCCGCGAGCGGGCTGCCCTGGGTCTGCTGGGCGACGCGGCGCGGCGCTTCCTGCACCGCCTGCGCGGCCTGCTCCGCCCGTTCGGCGACAGCGCTACCGGCACCCTGTCCTTGTTCGCGCACGGTCGACGCGGCCTGCGCGCTCTGCTCCCGCACGGCCGTGGCGGCCTGCGTGGCGGTTCCCATCACTCGCTCCCTCATCGCGACCAGTCCCTGTCGCACACCGCTGACGCGGCGCTGGGCGATTCTGCGCGGACTCGTGTGGTCCACGATCCGGTTGGCGTCGGCCCGCAGCTCCGCACGGGTCATTTCGATCTCACGCCTTATTTGGTCGGGTGTTTCGCCCATTCCGCGTCCTCCTTCAAGGTTTCGACGGTGCGCTCGGGTTTGGGGTTGACGGTCCGCAGCTTCGCGCGGCCGGAGGTGTAGAGCACCGCACCGGCGATGCCCCACAGCGCGGCGACGATCAGCGCGGCCCAGCCCAGCGGCATGACCGCGCCGAGCGCGAACACCAGCGCGAAGCTGAGCAGCACGGTGGTGAGGTACCCGGCGAACCCGGCGGCCGCCAGCATCCCGGTGGCCTTGCCCGCCTTGGAGGCCTCCTGCCGCAGCTCGGCCTTGGCCAGTTCCAGCTCCTGCCGCATCAGCGTGGACAGGTCCTTGGTCAGGTCGCTGACCAGGTCACCGAGCGACTCGCCCTGGGTGTCCACTCGCGACGGTGCCGGCATCTCAGGGCTCGACATGCGGCACCCCCGCCGCGGGGACAGCGGGCGACGCGCTCGGCGTCAGCGGTGCGCCGTACTGCGGCGTCAGGTCGGGACGGGGCGCCGCCACCGGCGCGGCCCCGCTCTGCGCGAGACCCTGGCCCCCGCCCTGCGCGAAAGCCTGGCCCCCGCCCTGCGGGAGGTCCGGCTGCCCGCCCTGCGCGGGGCCCTGGTCCCCGCCCGTGGCGCTCTTCGCGACGCGGCCGATCAGGAAACCCGCCACCGCGGCGCCCAGCAGGAACGTGCCGGGCTTGCGCCTGGCGTAGTCCCGCGCCGAGTCGAGCAGGCCCTGCGCGCCCCGGTCGTCCAGGAACCGGGCCACCTGCCTGCTGGTGTCGGCGGCGCTCTGGATCGCTCCAGCGGACATCGAGTCCGACGGCGCGGACCCGGCCATCTCACCCAGCTCGTCGGCGATGCGGCCGAGCTGCTGCGAGACCCGCTGCGCCTGCTGCTCCGCTTCCGCGGCGACGCGCTGCCGCACGTCGTTGACGACGTGACGGGCCTGGTCCTTCGTCTCGCGCGTCACGTGTGCTGCCTGGTCGGCGACGGTTTCGCGCACCTGACCGGCAGCCTCCTTGGCGTGCTTGGCGACCTCGGAGCTCTCGTCCCGGGCCGCCGTGCGCACTCCACCCATCTGGTTTTCGGTCACGGCTGACTCCTCAGCTCGTTGTCGTGTCCTGGACTACGAGCTACCCGGCGAAATCCTCCGCAAACGGCCATCTTCGCCCCACGCACACCGCCGAACGGCCGCCGAGTTCGAGAAACCGTTGCGCACCAACGATGTTCCTCTTCAGAAGAGCGGCGGCGCGGTCGGAATATTCGCGGCGCCCGGGCCCAGACCTCTGTCCGATTGCAACGAATCCGGGCGACGACGAGCGGGCCCGAGTAGGCGAGCGGGCTCCGGGTAACCGGGGCCATGAGCGTTCACGATGTGTTGCGGGCGGTCGAGGACCTCCGCGCGGCCGACCGGCCGGCGGACTCCCTCGCGAAGGCGGTGCGGCGGACGCTGAGGTCGCCGCGCGTCGACAGGGCGGTGCGCGGCTCGTGGCTGGGGCATCCGCTGCACCCCTTGATGGTCACCGTGCCCATCGGGGCGTGGACGTCCGCCGCCGTGTTCGACGCGCGCCCCGGCGGCGAGGACGCGGCCCGTGAGCTCACCGCGCTGGGGCTCGTCGCCGCGGTGCCGACGATCCTGCTGGGACTCGCGGACTACAGCCGGCTCGACCGGCGGCAGCGCAGGGTCGGTGTCGTGCACGCCCTCGCCAACACCGCCGCCGTGTCGTGCTTCGCCGCGTCCTACGCGCTGCGCCGGCGAGGCCGGCCCGGCGCGGGGAAGGTGCTCAGCCTCGCGGGACTGGCCGCGGTCGGCGCGGGCGGCGCACTCGGTGGTCACCTCTCCTACGCCCAGGGCGGCGGTGTGCACCGGTGGCAGGCGCCGCGGGAGGTGTGACGCTGCTTGCGGTTTGCTCCCGCGCCGGCGGGTCAATTCCCCGGCACTCGGACGAACTGAGCGGAGACACGACGATGAGCACTGTCGGCGAGCTGCGATCGTTGGCGAAGGAACACGTCGCCGTGGCGGCCTTCACGATCCCCCGCCTGCTGCGGCACCGGGTGTGGCGCGACGCGAACCCCGACGAGGGCGCGGGTCTCGGTGTGGTGCTGGTGCCGGGGTTCGGCGCGGGCGACTTCAGTCTCACCTTCGCCACGACCTGGTTGCGCGACCGCGGTTACGTGCCCGCCTCCGCGGGTGTCGGGTTCAACGTGGGCTGCACGTCGAAGCTGGTGGACCGCGTCGAACGGCGGCTGGAGGAGCACGCGGAGGCCACCGGCGGGCCGGTCGTGCTGCTCGGGCAGAGCCGCGGCGGCGGGCTCGCCCGGCTGGCCGCCATCCGCCGGCCGGACCTGGTGAGCGGCCTGGTGATGCTGGGCAGTCCCCTGCTCGACCCGCTGGGCGCCCACCCCCACGTGCTGCTGGCGGCCAAGGCGCTGGCCCGGCTCTCCGCCCTCGGGATCCCCGGCCTCATGGACGTCGAGTGCTTCGAGGGCGACTGCTACGAGGTCAACGTCCGGGCGGCCACCGCTCCGCTGCCCGACGGCCTCCCGGCGGTGTCGGTGTACTCCAAGGCGGACGGCATCGTGCCCTGGCGGTTGAGCCTCGACCCGTGGGCCGAGTGCGTGGAGGTGCACAGCACGCACACCGGCATGGGTCTCGACCCGGACGTCTACCTGGCGCTGCGGCCCAGGCTCGCCGAGTGGGCGGCGGCCCGCTACGACCTGCGGCCCACCGGATGAGCACCCGCGACCTGGTCCGCACGGCCGAGGAGGTGTTCGGCTGGACCGAGCTGCGCGAGGAGCAGCTGCTCGCCATGCGGCACCTGCTCGACGGCAGGGACGTGCTGGTCGTGATGCCGACCGGGGCCGGGAAGTCCGCGATCTACCAGGTTCCCGCGATCCTGCTCGACGGCCCGACCGTGGTGGTGTCGCCGCTCATCGCGCTGCAACGCGACCAGGTCACCTCGCTGCGCGCCAGCGACGCGCCACCGGCGGCCGCCGTGAACTCCGCGCAGCCGGCCGAGGCGAACGACCAGGCGTGGCAGGCCTTCGCCGAGGCGAGGACCGAGTACCTCTTCCTCTCCCCCGAACAGCTCGCGAACCCCGAGGCCGTCGACCGGCTGCGCGCGGGGAAGCCGTCGCTGTTCGTGGTCGACGAGGCGCACTGCGTGTCGGCCTGGGGCCACGACTTCCGGCCGGACTACCTGCGGCTGCGGCACGTCGTCGCCGAACTGGGCCGTCCGCCGGTGCTCGCGCTGACCGCCACCGCGAGCGGACCGGTCCGCGCCGACATAGGCGAGCACCTGGGCCTGCGCGATCCGGTGGTCGTCGTCGCCGGGTTCGACCGGCCGAACCTGCACCTGACCGTGCGGCAGGGCACCGACGAGGACGACCGCGGCCGTGCCGTCGTCGAGTGGGTCGCGGAACGGACCGGCCCGGGGCTGCTCTACGTGGCGACGCGCAAGGACGCCGAGCGCTACGCCGCCGACCTGGCGGCGCGGGGCGTGCGGGCGAAGCCGTTCCACGCGGGGATGAGGGCGGCGGAGCGGCGGCGGGTGCAGGACGAGTTCATGCGGGGCGGCGTCGACGTCGTGGCCGCCACCTCCGCGTTCGGCATGGGCATCGACAAGCCGGACGTGCGGTTCGTGGCGCACGCGGCGGCGCCGGGCTCGCTCGACGCCTACTACCAGGAGGTCGGCCGGGCCGGTCGCGACGGCGACCCGGCGGAGGTGATCCTCTTCCACCGGCCGGAGGACCAGGCGCTGCACCGGTTCCTGACCGGCCGCAGGATCGACCGCGAGTGCGTGCGCGCGGTCGCGGAAGCGGTGCACGAGTCCGCCACCACCACCGCGGACCTGGCGGAGCGGCTGGGCCGTTCCCGCAGGAAGATCACCGGTGTGGTGAACCTGCTGGAGAGTGCCGGAATCCTGCGCACCTCGCAGAAGGGCGTGCGGTACGTGCGGAACGCTCCCCCGCCGGCGGACGCGGTCGAGGCGGCGAGCGAGGAGGCCGAACGCCAGGTGCGCCGCGACCGGTCGCGGGTCGAGGTCATGCGCGAGTACGGGGCCACACGCGGCTGCCGCAGGAGGTTCCTGCTCGGCTACTTCGGTGAGCGGCTCGACGAGCCGTGCGGCAACTGCGACCGGTGCGACGAGGGTGTCCGGCCCGATGACGGCCCGGTGCCGGAGTACGCGCCGGACACCCCGGTGCACCACGAGAAGTGGGGCCGCGGAACGGTCGTGCAGGAGGAGGACGACCGGATGATGGTGCTGTTCGAGGACGTCGGCTACAAGACGTTGTCCCTCGCCGCCATCCGCGAGTCGGGCGTCCTGACTCAGCCCCGGTCGGGGTCGTCGGAGACCGAGTAGTCGGAGATCCCGACGTTCCCGGTCGGGTTCGGTTCGGGGTGTGCGGAACCGGAGCCGCTGCGCCCCGGAACGGTGTCCGCGTCGTCGGTCTCGCTCGACTCCTCCAGCGAGACGCGGCTCGCGTCGTCGTACTCCTGCTCGGAATCCTGCCGCGGTGATGTGCTCATGCCGATCGGCTACCCGGGTGGCGCCGCGGTGAACACGTTTATCCCGCCGGAGCGAGGTAATCCAGCGGCATGCCGGCAGAACTTCCCTTCGAAGCGCCGCGAGACCGCCTGACGCCCGACGAGCTCGCCGTCATCGCGAAAGCGGTGGCGGACCGGCCCGCGCTCTGGGAGGACGGACTGGCGCAGACGACGGAGGACCGCACGTACACCGAGGTGTTCACGAACGACCACCTCGGCGTGTGGGCGATCTCGTGGATGGCCGACGACCACGACACGGGGTTCCACGACCACGACAGGTCCTGCGGCGCGGTGCACGTCGTCCGCGGCTGCATCCGCCACGAGCACCTGCGGCTCGGTGAGCGCCCTGCCGGTGCCGCGGTGGGCGACGGCGGGTCGTTCTGCTTCGACAACACCTTCATCCACCGCATGCGCCACGAACCAGGCGCCGGACCCACGGTGACCATCCACGCCTATTCGCCGCCACTGGTGCAGACGGGCCAGTACGGCGAAAAGCGCGACGGCCTCCTGCACCGGGTCCCCACGGACGCCGAGGAACAGCTCCGGCCGCACGGAGGTCAGGGCACGCAGACCGGTTGACCCAGGACGGCGTGCTCAGGACAGGACGTTGGAGCGCTGCGACGGCACGAACGCGGCGAAGTCGCGGTTGGTCTGCTCGTGCGCGCGCTCGTGGCGCAGGACGCTCCCGACCCAGCGCGCCACCGCGGAGGGCTCGGGCCAGGCGTCGCCGCTCAGCCGCGCCACCTCCACCAGTTGTCCCAGCCGGTCCTCCACCGCCACCGACCACCCCGTCAGCTCGTTCCACTGCAGGGCCACGTCGTGGTGCGGGAAGTCGGGCAACCGGCCCTCCAGCGCCACGTAGGCGCCGGCGCGCGGTTCCGTCTCGACGAACGAGCTGTCGCCACGCAACCCGAGACCCACGACGACCTCGCTGACGTAGCCACGTGCCCGGCGCGCGGCCGAGTCGTCGAAGTCCACGTCGAAGTCGATGTCCGTGTCGAGATCGATGGCGAGTTCGATGGGCATTTCGCGGTCCATGCCTGCATAGCCTCCGTCGGCCGAACACCCTGGGTGTGCCCCGCGCGAATACCCCGCCCGGGTGTCGGCCAAACACCGCTCAGGAGGATCCGGTCCGCAGTGCCAGGCCGCGGACGGTGAGGACCGTCGACTCCGGCGCCTCGACGAGCACGAAACCCACCTCGTCGTCCGCCGGCTCGAGGTCTCCGCCCGCGCCCGCGGTCCACCGGACGTCCTCCAGCGTCCGCAACCGGACGCTGGCACCCGGCTGCTCGACCACCGCCGCCAGCGGGACCGCCACCTCGCCGCCCACCTGCGCCGAGTCACCGGCCTGCTCCAGCACCACGGTGCCGCCGTCCTCCGGCCCGCCCGCGTCCGGCAGCTCCGCCACGAGCCGCAGGCCGGTGAGCCGCACCGCGTTCCCGTCCCGCTCCACCTCACCCGAACCCGCGAAGTCCAGGTGCATCGTCTTGGACCGCAGCGTCACCTCGGTCTTCTCGGACCGCACATCGCTCATGCCGACTGCCTACCCGTGACCGCGGCGGTGGAAACAGCGCCCATGCGCAACGGAACCCAGCGTGCGAGGGACCGCGGCGCGGTGCGGCGAGCGCTCAGCCCACCCGAGGAGCGGCAGTCGAGTCCCGCACCACCAACGTCGTCGCGAGCTCTATGTGCAACGCCTCCGGCTGATGACCGTCCAGCACGCGCATCAACTGCGTGACGGCCATCCGCCCCATCTCCTGCAACGGTTGCCGCACGGTCGTCAGCCGCGGGTAGGTGGCTTCGGCCAGGTCGATGTCGTCGAACCCGGCCACCGACAGGTCGTCGGGCACCCTCAGCCCGCGTTCGCGCGCCGCCTGCACCGTGCCGACCGCGACCTTGTCGTTGAAGCAGACGATCGCGGTCGGGCGGGGCCCCAGGCCGAGCAGCTCCCCCGCCGCGCTCCTGCCCTGCGCGGTGGTGGGTTCGACGTGCCGCACCCGGTCCGGGGTCAGCAGGACACCGGCCTTGGCGAGGGCGGCGCGGTGCCCGGCGAGGCGCGCGTCGCCCGCCAGCCACTCCTCGGGACCGGCGATCACGGCGATGTCGCGGTGACCGAGGCCGATCAGGTGGTCCGCCACCGCTCGCGCCCCCGCGGAGTGCGCGGCCGAGACCGACGCGATGTCCGGTGGCGGCGGGGTGCGCGGATCGACCACCACGAACGGGAAACCCGCCCGGGACAGCGCGACCAGCTCGTCGCCCTCCTCCGGCGGCAGGATCAGGATCGCCGCGTCGACGTCCCCGCCGGGCAGGCCGCGCAGCACGTCGGAGTGCTGGCCGGACTCCCCCGCGTCCAGCAGCAGGCGCAGACCGTGCAGCTTCAGCGTCTCGGCGATCGAGGAGACGATCAGGCCGAAGTAGTCGGTGAGCACGTACGGGCAGCGGAGGTGGACCGTGCGGGTGCGGGCCGGCGTCTCCCGCCTGCGCCGCTCGACGGCCTGGAGGACCAGGTCACGGGTCCGGGGCGCCACGTTCACGTGGTCGTTGAGCACCCGGGAGACGGTCGCGATCGAGACGCCGGTCTCCGCCGCGATGTCCCGGAGGCTGGCCCGCTGTTTCACGTTCTCGGCCTGGCGTTCCACCAGGTCACTGTACCGGAACTGTCCTGCGCCATTGACGGTGGCGACAACGGGGTGTTTCATTCTGAAAGCTGACTTTTCACAGTGATGAAGCACTGTTACATCCCGAAGGACGGCGATGAGAACAACCGCGATCGTGGCCCTGGTGCTCGGCCTCACCGCCGTACCTGCCGCCGACGCTGCAACGAAGCCGCACGGGCCACAGGTGCGCGTGTGGGTCACCACGCCCGACCGCGCGGAACTCCTGCACGAACGCGAGCCCATCGCGTTCGGCACGAAGGCGTCGGCGCACCCGACGATCGTGGTCGACCCGGACCGCCGCTACCAGGAGGTCGACGGGTTCGGCGCGTCCATCACCGACTCCTCGGCCGAGGTGCTCGCGGGCCTCGCCCCCGCCGTCCGCGCCGGCACCCTGCGCAAGCTCTTCGACCCGGTGCACGGCATCGGCGTCAGCTTCCTGCGCCAGCCGGTCGGCTCCTCCGACTTCACGGCGGCCGAGGAGCACTACACCTACGACGACGTGCCGGCCGGGCAGACCGACTTCGCCCTGCGGCACTTCAGCGTCCGCCACGACGAGGCGAAGATCCTCCCGCTGCTGCGCGAGGCGAAGCGCCTCAACCCGCGCCTGAAGGTCATGGCCACGCCGTGGAGCCCGCCGGCGTGGATGAAGACCAACGACTCGCTCGTCGGCGGTCAGCTCAAGGACGACCCGAGGATCTACGACGCGTACGCGCGCTACCTCGTCAAGTTCGTCCAGGCCTACACGAGGGCCGGCGTGCCGATCGACTTCCTGTCCGTGCAGAACGAGCCGCAGAACCGGAAGCCCGACGCCTACCCCGGCACGGACATGCCGGTGGCGCAGCAGCTGAAGGTGATCGAGGCGCTCGGCCCGCGGCTGAAGGCGGCCAGCCCGCGCACCAGGATCCTCGGCTACGACCACAACTGGGCCACGCACCCGAACGACGGCGACGTGGAGACCGACTACCCGTTCCAGGTCCTGCGCGACAGGGCGGCCAGGTGGATCGCCGGCACGGCCTTCCACTGCTACTACGGCGACCCGAGCGCGCAGACCGCGTTGCACGACGCCTTCCCGGACAAGGGGATCTGGTTCACCGAGTGCTCCGGCTCCAAGGGCGCCACCGACCCGCCGGCCAAGGTCTTCGGCGACACCCTGCGCTGGCACGCCCGCAACGTCGTCCTCGGCACCACCCGCAACTGGGCGCGCAGCGCGGTGAACTGGAACATCGCCCTCGACAGCACCGGCGGCCCGCACCTCGGCGGCTGCGGCACGTGCACCGGCCTCGTGACCGCGCAGCCGGACGGGTCGGTGCGGACCGATGCCGAGTACTACACGATCGGACACCTCTCGAAGTTCGTGAAGCCCGGCGCACGCAGGATCGCCAGCACGTCGTTCGGCACCACGGGCTGGAACGGCCAGATCATGGACGCCGCGTTCCGCAACCCCGACGGTTCCACGGCCCTGGTGGTGCACAACCAGAACGACGACCCGCGCACGTTCGCGGTCAACCTCGGAGAGCGCACGTTCGAGCACACCCTGCCCGGTGGCGCGCTGGCGACGTTCACCTGGACCACCCGCCACCGCGACGGGCTGGACCTCGTGCCGCTGACCGGCGCCACCGCCTCCCCCGGCGGCGCACCGGCGATCGACGACGACGCCTCGACCCGGTGGTCCAGCGGCGCGCCCCAGGCGGCCGGCCACCACCTCCTGGTGGACCTGGGCCGCCGCGAGGAGTTCCGCCGCGTCGCGGTCGACTCCGGCGGCTACCTCGGTGACCACGTCCGCAACTGGGCGCTCTCGGTCAGCGATGACGGCGAGGGCTGGCGCACTGTCGCGAGTGGAGCCGGGACCGGCCAGCTGACGACCATCGACATCCGCCGCACCAGCGCGCGGTACGTGCGCATCACGTCCACCGGTGCCGCGAGCAACTGGTGGAGCATCGCAGATTTCCGCTTGTACAACTGAAAATCAGCTGATATGCGCCCAACCCCTGCAAGGAGCGCTGATGTCAATGACGACGAACCGCCTGCGCGGCATCGCGATCGCGGCGGCCGTCGTGGCGGCGGGAGGCATCCTGGTGTCCCCCGCCGCCACCGCGGCGACCAACGCGAGCGTGTGGCTCACGACCGCCGACCGCTCGAACCTCCTGCGGCAGCAGGCCGACGTGGCGTTCGGCTCGGGCGGCAGTGGCTCGACGATCACCGTCAACCCGAACCAGACGTACCAGTCGATGGTCGGTTTCGGCGCGTCCTTCACGGACTCGGCGGCGTGGAACATCTTCACCTCGCCGCGGCGTGACGAGATCATGACGAACCTGTTCAACCGGACCAGCGGCATCGGGTTGAGCTTCCTCCGCCAGCCGATCGGCGCCTCGGACTTCTCGCGCAGCTTCTACACCTACAACGACGGCGCGGCGGACCCGACGCTCTCGCGGTTCTCCACCGCGCACGACGACGCTTACATCCTGCCGCTGATCCGCCAGGCGAAGCAGCTCAACCCGCAACTGTCGATCATGGCGACGCCGTGGAGCGCACCGGCGTGGATGAAGAACAACAACAGCCTCATCCAGGGCTCGTTGAACGACAGCCGGATCGGGGTGTACGCCGACTACCTGGTCAAGTTCACGCAGGCCTACCAGGCGGCCGGCGCGCCGATCGACTACCTGAGCGTGCAGAACGAGCCGAACTTCGAGCCGCCCGGCTACCCCGGCATGAGGATGCCGGCGCAGCAGCAGGTCGCGGTCATCAACACGGTGGTGCCGAAGCTGCGCGCGGCGGGCCAGCAGGCCCGCCTGCTCGGCTACGACCACAACTGGGACGACACGACCTACCCGCAGACCGTGAACAACGGCGCGGGCGCCAACGTGATCGGCTCGGCGTGGCACTGCTACGGCGGCAACCCGAGCGGCCAGTCCGTCGTGAAGAACAACCAGCCGGGCAAGGACATCTTCTTCACCGAGTGCTCCGGCACGCGGTCCGCCGACGACGCGTCGACCTTCCGCGACACGTTGCGCTGGCAGGGCATGAACCTCGCGATCGGCGCGACCCGCAACCACGCGCGGACCGTGGCGCTGTGGAACATGGCCCTGGACCAGAACAACGGACCGGTCATCGGCAGCTGCACCAACTGCACGGGCGTCGTCAGGACCAACGGCAACGACGTCACGTACAACGCCGAGTACTACGTCCTCGGCCACCTGTCGAAGTTCGTGCAGCCCGGCGCGGTCCGGATCGACTCCACCGGTTACGGCGAGGGCGGCGTCCAGAACGTCGCGTTCCGCAACCCGGACGGCCGGATCGTGCTGGTGGCCCTGAACACCGGCGGTCAGCAGGAGTTCCGGGTCTCCTACGGCGGCCAGACGTTCGGCTACTCCCTGCCCGCGGGCGCGATGGCGACGTTCACCTGGCCCGGCACGCTCGACCCCGGCCAGCCCGCCGGGCGCACCGGCGCCATCACCGGCCTGGGCGGCAAGTGCCTGGACGTCACCGACGGCTCGGCCGCCAACGGCAACCGGCCGCAGCTCTGGACCTGCCACCCCGGCCCGAACCAGACGTGGACGCTCGCGTCCGACGGGACCGTGCGCGGGCTCGGCAAGTGCCTGGACGTCACCGGCAACGGCACCGCGGACGGCACGCCGGTCCAGCTCTGGGACTGCTTCGGTGGCGGGAACCAGCGGTGGACCGCGACCAACGGCACGTTGGTCAACGCCGGCAGCAACAAGTGCCTCGACGTCATAGGCAGCAACACCGCTGACGGCGCGAAGCTGCAGATCTGGTCCTGCACGGGTGGCGCCAACCAGAGGTGGACCGCACCCGCGTGAGTGGGGGGATGGCCGGTGCCGGGCGGGCACCGGCCACCTCCTTTCGCGGCGGTCAGGTGCTTGAGGCCGGGCAGGAGGGGTAACCCGCCCGGCATGACCGATCCGCAGAACCCCGAAGCACCGCACTCCCCCGGCACGCCGGACCTGGACGACCTGGACACCCCGGAACCCGAGGTGCCGGTCGGCGACACCCCGCAGGACCCGAGCGAGCCGCCGGACTGACCACTCAGCCGGACTGACAGCTCAGCCGCCGCACGGGTGCGCGGCCTTGCGCGCCGCGCACGTCAGCCGCGCACCCGTCCCGCGAGTCGCCGATCCATCGTCGCTCCACCTCCCTGGATCCACTTCCGCCGACGTGGCCCGTCACGCACGCCACCAGTCGGCACGGGCCGGGTCCCGCAACGTGTTCGTGCCGCAGTGCACCTCACCGGCGCCCATGTGCAGGAAGTCCCAGTCCTCGATCCACCGCACCTCGACCGGTGTCCCGGCGAGCGCCTGCTCGGTCGTGCGCTTGAACAGGTCGACGCCGCCGGCCTTCGGCCCGTGCGGGTCGGGTGCGCCGAAGACGCCGCCGCCGAGCGAGATGCCGTTCGGGATGCCCGCCGACTGCGCGACCATCAGGCTCTCGGGCGCTGCTCCCGCCTTCATGCGGTCGCGCAGGTCAGCCACCATCTCGCGGGTGAGCTGCCCGGACGCGGTGAGCCGGTCGGTGGCCGCGTCGAGCTGCCGCCAGGTGAACTCCTCGAACAGCACCGGAACCCGGACGAGTTCGTGGCCGGCGAGACCGGTCTCCGCGGTGAGCACGGCGAGCTGGGTGTCGATGTGCCGGGCGGCCTTCTCGTTGCGCTCCAGGAACGCCGCGTCGGCGAGCGCCTGGTCGACGGTCGGCTTCTCGGTAGCGCTGGTGCCCTCGAACAGCACCGCGGCGCCGTGCCCGTCCCGCGCGGCCTGGCGCAGCACGTCGAGCGCGAGCCGCGGGTCGGCGACCATCAGCGTCCAGCCGCGGGAGTTGCGTGCCGGGATCGCGTGCACGGTCTCGTCGGAGTGGCCGACGATGAGCCAGGACGTGTCGATGACGACCGGGTCCGCGTACTGCGAGCCGATCAGCGTGGTGAACGTCGGGTCGGGCATGCGCTCGGGCGTGCTGCCGTACAGCGGCCTGCCGAGGCCGTGACCACGGTGGGGCGGCAGGCTCTCGTAGTTGCCCGTGGAGTTCAGGCTGTCGTCGACCGCCGGGCTCCGCTGGTCGGTGAACTGCTGCACGACACCGACGTCAGGGCCGCGCAACGCGCTGAACGCCACGCGGCCGGCCTGCCTCAGCGCGGGCGGCGCGGTCTCCGTGCCGGCCCGGTAGTTGGCGCTGCGCAACAGCACGTGCATGACCTGCGTCGTGCCGCCGGGTCCGGGCATGCCCGCCGTCGTGGGCTCGAAGATGTCCTGGAACCACCGGTCGTCGTTGGAGATCGCCGTCAGCGCGGACTCCGGCAGGCCCGCCGCGGTCATGGCGCCGCGCAGACCGGCGACGAACACGTCGTACCCGGCGCTCCACTCGGGGCGCGTCGGCTTGGACGTCACGACCTGCTTCGGCGCCTTCAGGTCGTTCTGCAGCACCAGCGGCGCCACGCGCAACTGCACCGAGTCCGTGCCGCCCGCCTTCAGCGTCACGGTGACCGTGCCGTTCCAGACCGCCCTGTCCCGGATGACGTCCCTGCCCTCGAGCGCCAGCCGGGCGCCCGCGCGCAGCTCGGCCGCGGTGAGCGTGCCGCTGTCCCCCAGGGCCGTCCAGGCGCCGCCGCGCTCGACCCACAGCCGGGCGTAGCGGCCCTCACCCGCGCCGAGCGACACCGTGCCGTCCTGGCTCACGGCGCGCGGCATCGTGCGCAGCGGCGCGAAGTCCGCCGCGTCCCGCGGCCCGTTGACGACCTCATCTTGGGCGTCGTTGCACGCCGCGAGCCGTTCGTCGACGGCGATCGCCCGGTCCTTGAGGTCCTCCTCGGTGACTTCGCAGCGCCGGGCGTCGTCATCGAGGTTCGGCAGGAAGATCGCGCCGCGCTGCGGCGTCCACCTGTTCTTGCCCGCCTGGTCGGCCCAGTCGACGGTGCCGTTCCTGCTGGTGTCGGCGAGGAGCACCGCTCCCGGCGCCGCGACGGCCGGCACCCCGGCGAAGACCACGCTTGTCAAGGCCAGCACGCAGGTGCCGGCGACACGGATTCTCACAAGTTCCCCCTCGTGATCGCGTGGGCGCCAGGCTAGGGAGGTCTCCGCACGGCCGCATCAGCCTCACGGCGACTACGCATCCGCCTGTGGTTGTGGGCCGATCGGGTGACGTACTGTTCGCCGCACACCCCCGCCCACCGCGGGCAGGCTCGGGGCGATGACCGCCGCCGCCATGATCGTCAGGGTGGCCGATGCCAGGACCACCGCCCTGGCCGTTCTCGGTGGTCGGTCCGTGTTGTCACGCCACCACCTTCGCGCCGGGTGGCGGGACCCTGCGTCGGTGGTCGTTGCGTAGATCGGTCACTTGCGCAATCGGCCACCGGTTCACGAGGACAGCGGCGGTGCTACCGCCACAACCGCAACGTCCGCATGGCCACGGTCAGCCAGGCCGGCACGAGCACGCCGTAGAGCACGACCGCGACGCCGGTGAACACGGCCGACGGAACGCGGGCCGCGAGCGCGCTCGTTCCGGTCACCAGGGTGCCGAGGGGGAACACGAAGCTCCACCACGTCAGCGCGAACGGCAGGCCGCCCCGGGCGGTCCGCACGGTGACGACCACCGCGATCGCCGCCCACAGCAGGGCGAAGCCCCACGTGATCGTGCCGAAGAGGACGCCGAACGCGGTCTGTCCCGGCAGCACCGGCACGCCCGCGAGCAGGTTGGCGGCGGTGATCGACTGGCCCAGCGGCCCGAGCACGATCCACAGCGCCGGCACGGCGGAGGCCGCGCCCGGCCCGTGCCGGACGAGCCGCTGCCAGATCTGCGGCACGATCACCATCGTCGCGAACAGGCTGACGCCGAAGAGCGCGTAGCACCCGAGCACCATCGCCTGGCGCCACGGCCCGTCCGGCAGGTGGTGTGCCAGCAGCGCGCCGGACGCGGCCGACACCATCGGCGGCACCACCGGCATCAGCCAGGCGCTGGCCGCCTGTTCCCCGCTGCCGATCATCCGCACCGGCACCAGCACCGAGGTCACCAGCCCGAGCACGGTTCCGAGGGTCCACAGCGTCCAGTCGACCGCCAGCGCGGCGGGCAGCCCGATCCAGTCGGAGCCGAGCAGCAACGCACCGGTGCCGACGGTCATCAGCGCCATCGGCGGCGCGCCCCAGAACTGGGCCATCACCGGGTCCGCGAGCTGGTCCCGGACCGTCGCCGGGGTCCAGCGCCGGACCGCGGCGACGACGAGGACCGCGAGCAGCACTGCGTCCAACGCCCACACGACCGTGGCGGGGACGTGCGTTCCGGGCATCGAGGCCCCGGCGGTGGCGACGATCCCGGTGCCCATCACGGACGCGAAGAGGTTCGGGCCGAAGGGCGCCGCTCGTCGCACCTCGGGGGCACGGTGTGGGTGAGGTGCGAGAGCGGTCACGACCTGACGATCCTCGCGCCGCCGCCACCTCGGTAGCCGTCAATCACCGATGGACACATAGGCTGTGCCTATGCCTCTGCCGTCCAGGGTCACCGACCTGACCAGCTTCGACCTGCTGCTGAGCGTGGCCGAGCTGGGCAGCATCGGCCGGGCCGCCAAGGCGCACGGCATGTCGCAGCCCAGTGCCAGCGAACGCCTCAGGGCCCTCGAAGCCCGCGTCGGCGTGCCGCTGCTCGACCGTGGCCCGCGCGGGGCGCGGCTCACCACGGCCGGGCAGCTCGTCGCCGGGTGGGCGGCCCCGGTGCTGGCGCGGGCCGCGGACCTCGACGCCGGCATCACCAGCCTGCGCGCCGACCGGCAGAGCCACCTCAAGATCGCCGCGAGCCTCACCGTGGCCGAGTACCTGCTGCCCACGTGGCTGATCGCGTTGCGCGCGGTCAGCCCGGACACCGCGACCGTGCTGACGGCGGGCAACTCGGTGCACGTCGCCGAGCAGGTGCTGGCGGGACGGGCGGACCTGGGGTTCGTCGAGAGCACCGCCGTGCCGGCCGGTCTGACCGGCCGGGTCGTCGCCGAGGACGAGCTCGTGCTCGTGGTCGCGCCCGGTCACCCCTGGGCCGGGCGCCGCCGGATCACCGCCGCCGGAGCCGCCGCGGCTCCGCTGGTCAGCCGGGAACCCGGCTCCGGCACGCGGCAGGCCTGGGAACACGCGCTGGAAGCGGCCGGGGTCACCGAGTCCGCCGGGCCGCTGCTGGAGATGTCGTCGACGACGGCGATCAAGGCGGCCGCGATCGGCGGCATCGGTCCCGCCGTGCTCAGCGTGCACGCCGTGGCGGCCGACCTGGCCACCCGCGCGCTGGTCCGCGTCGAGGTCGCCGGCCTCGACCTGCGCCGGGCGCTGCGGGCGGTGTGGCCGGCCGGGCGGACACCCCGGGGACCGGCCTCCGACCTGTTGACCATCGCGACGCGTAGTCTCACCCACCGTGCCGACCGGCGGTAGCAACCAGGTCCGCGCCGCCCGCAAGCGCAAGAAGCGGATGGCGCGCGTCACCCACGACCTCACCGACGCGCAGTGGGACGCGCTGAAGACGTCGTGGGGCGGCTGCGCGTACTGCGGCTCTCCCGCGCCCTCGTTGCAGAAGGACTGCGTCCAGGCCATCTCGCGCGGCGGCCGGTACACGCTCGGCAACGTCGTGCCCGCGTGCGGGTCGTGCAACGCCAGCAAGTGCAACGCCGAGGTCACCGGGTGGCTGCGGCGCAAGAAGCTCGACGAGCGCACGTTCCTGGTGCGGCACTACGAGATCGCGGCCGAGCTGACGGCGCGGTTCGCCTGAGCCCTCCGGCTAGGCGGCGTTGCGGACGGCGTTGTAGCTGCGGAAGAGGCCGTCCCACGCCTTGTCGCACCGGTCGTCGAGCTGCCTGTCGGCGCTCACCCCGCCCGCGGCGAACCACGGCTCGCAGGGCGCGATCTCGGTGAGCCGCCGGCGCGCGTCCGCGATCGCGGCCTGGCCGGAGGGCGGCAGCTTGGCCGCCTGCTTCTCGACCTCGTCCAGCACGCCGGCCACGTCCGGCAGGACGTGGACGCAGTTGTCCGCGGGATCGACGGGCTCGCCCCTCAGGCGGGCGACGCAGGCCGTCAGCAGCGTGCCGATCGCGTCGAGGCGGGGTTGCAGCTCCGGCAGCACCGAGGCGGAGGACGACGGGGGCACCGGGGTGATCGTGGGCACGGACGTCGTCGGAGAACCGCACCCGGCCAGGAGGAGAGCCAGCACGATGGCGGAGTAGCGCACGTCCCGACACCCTAGCCCTCCACCGGGCACGTCCCGGCCGAAGTGACGGCAGTTCCGGTTCTTTGACCTGATCGGGTGTCTCCGGCACGCGTTCGAGCCGGGCCGCGGTGGCGGCCCGGCTCGTCGGACGGGAAGGGCTCAGGGGCGGATGTAGGACCGCGCACCGTTCGGGAAGCCCAGCTCGGCCGTGTCGCGGACGTCGTCGCTCACGACGGCCGACTTGCCCTTGCAGCCCGGCTCGGACCAGATCTTCACCGCACCGCCGGGGGACAGCGACTGGAAGCCGCCGCGCAGGTCACCGCACGCGGCCTCGACGCGGACGCCGGTGGAGAAGTTGTTGCCGTTGAAGTCGTCGAAGTTCTTGCCGCTGAAGAAGGTGACGGAGGTGGCGGGCTGGACGCCGGGGGCCGGCTCCACGGGCTTGGTGACCGGGGCCTCGGCCGGGGCGACGGCGCGCTTGCCCTCGGGGTTGATCACGAACCACTTGTTGCCGACGTTCTGGCCCTTGATGTCGCCCGCCTTCTCGTCCTTGGAGAACAGGTAGATCGGGCGGCCGCCGAGCGTGACCTGGGTGCTGCCGTCCTTGCGCTTGATGAAGCCGATGTTGTCCCGCTTGATGCCGGGGAAGAACAGCTTGGTGCCCTTGGCGACCTTGATCGGCGGCCAGGTCTTCTCGCAGTCACCGTTGCAGTTGGACACCCCGCCGTTCACCGGGTCGTCGCTGAACCAGTAGACGCTGAGCCCCTTCCCGTTCACCACAGCGGGTTCGAGGCCGCCCGCGTTCGCGACCCGCAGCTCCACCCACTTGACCTTCACCTCGGGCGCCGCGTTCGCCGGGGCGCGGTCACCGGCGTTCTTGTCGGCGTTGTTGGAGTTCGCCGACCCGCGCAGGAAGTCCACTTCGGACTCACCGGCCGGAGCCCGCTCGGTCTCCTGCACCCGGGACTGCTCCGGGGCCGGCGTGGCGGTGCCGGGCTGCGCGGCCGGCTGGCCACAGGCGGTCAGAGCAACGGCTCCGGCCGCGATGAGGGCAGCAACGATCCCAACTTGCTTGCGACGCATGGGGTTTCACTCCTGAGTGGACTTCCGTCAACCTGTTCACCCCTGTCACGTGCGGAGCCCTCGAAACGGTTCAGAAGAGTTCGATGTGAGAGCGCGGTCACACCGGCGCGCGGAGCCGCGCGGTACCGTTGGAGGCGTGAGCATCAGCCTGAGCAGCGAATTCGCCACCGCCGTCCCGGAGATGGCCGTGCCGTGGGAGGCGGCGGAGGTCGCCGAGCCCCGGCTTCTCGTCCTCAACGAGCCGCTGGCGGAGGAACTGGGCCTCGATCCGGCGTGGCTGCGGTCCGGCGGACTGCGGTTCCTCGTCGGCAACCACGCCCCCGGCGTCGCCCAGGCCTACGCCGGTCACCAGTTCGGCGGCTACTCCCCCAGGCTCGGCGACGGCAGGGCCCTGTTGCTGGGCGAGCTGACCGACGCCGAGGGCCGCCTGCGCGACCTGCACCTCAAGGGATCCGGGCGCACCCCGTTCGCCCGCGGCGGCGACGGGCTGGCCGCGGTCGGCCCGATGCTGCGCGAGTACGTCGTCAGCGAGGCCATGCACGCCCTGGGCATCCCCACGACGCGCTCGCTGGCCGTCGTCTCCACCGGCGCGACGGTGCACCGCGAGGAACCGCTGGCGGGCGCCGTCCTCGCCAGGGTCGCCGCGAGCCACCTGCGGGTCGGCAGCTTCCAGTACGCCCGCAACACCGGTGACGTCGACCTGCTGCGCCGCCTCGCGGACCACGCCATCGCCCGCCACCACCCCGGCAGCACCCACCTGGGACTGTTCGAGGAGGTCGTGGCCGCGCAGGCGTCCCTGGTGGCCCGCTGGATGCTCGTCGGGTTCATCCACGGCGTCATGAACACGGACAACATGACGATCTCCGGCGAGACCATCGACTACGGCCCCTGCGCGTTCATGGAGGCCTACGACCCGGCGACGAAGTACAGCTCCATCGACCACCGCGGCCGTTACGCCTACGGCAACCAGCCGATCGTCGCCGAGTGGAACCTCGCCCGTCTCGCCGAGGCGCTCCTGCCGTTGTTCTCCGACGACGAGGAGAAGGCGGTCGCACTGGCCATGGAGGCGCTCGGCACGTTCCAGGAGCGGTTCGAACAGGCCTGGATCGACGGCCTGCGAGCGAAGCTCGGGGTGTCGGGTGACGTGAAGCCACTGGTCAAGGACCTCTTCACGCTCATGCACGACAACCACGTCGACTTCACGAGCTTCTTCCACCTCCTCGGCAAGGCGGCGGCCGGCGACCCCGAGCCCGCCCGGTCGCTGTTCCTCGACCTCGCCGGGATCGACGCGTGGCTCGCGCGGTGGCGGGAGCAAAACCCGGACGCCGACGCGATGAGCCGGGTCAACCCCGTCTACATCCCGCGCAACCACCTCGTCGAGGAAGCCCTGCGAGCGGGCTCCGACGGCGACCTCGGCCCGTTCGAACGACTGGTGGACGCCGTGACGTCCCCCTACGGTGAGCGTGCCGGTCTGGAGCACTACGCGGCTCCGGCACCGCAGGACTTCAGCGCCACGTACCAGACCTTCTGCGGGACCTGATGGAGCTGCAGCCGATCGGCCACGTCGAGTCGCCCCTCACCGACCGCGCGTCCGCGCCCCGGCAGGGCGACGAGGGCGCGCCGGAAGCCTGGCTGGTCTTCGCCCCGGAGTACGCGCGCGGGATGCGGGAGCTGGCGCCCGGCCAGGACGTCCTGGTCCTCACCTGGCTCGACCGCGCGGACCGGTCGGTGCTCGCCGTGCACCCGCGGCGGCCGGAGACGGGCGTGTTCGCCACCCGCTCACCGGACCGGCCGAACCCCATCGGCGTGCACCGCGTGACGATCCTCGCCGTGGAGGGGCTCAAGGTGCGCGTGGCCCGCCTGGAGGCCCTCGACGGCACACCGGTCGTGGACGTCAAGCCGGTGCTGGGTGCCGAACGCTGACCCGCCGCCGAACGCTGACCCGCTGCCGGTGGCGAACCGCGGGCGGGAGGCGAGGTCCCCGCTCGACCGGGTTAGCCGAGGCGGGGAATCCCGAGGGGACGCGACGGCCCACAGACCGTGGTGAGCCGGGACCGACCAGCGGGTACCCCGCAGGCATGAGCCAGCCAGTACCCCCACCGGATCCCGTGCCGACCACCCCTGGCCCCGACCAGCCCAGGCCACCCGGCCCGGACCCCGATCTGCTCCCGCCGACCCCCGGTCCGAACCAGCCCCACCCGAACCAACCGCAGCCTCCCGGCCCCGGCCCTGACCCGCTCTGACCCCTCCAGACCTGCGACGACCGGCCGTTTGCGCGCGTGCCACGGCGGGTACTCGCCGCTGGCGACAGCCGGACCGACCTGGGAGCTGCCCATGCTCAGTCGTGAGGAACAGCAGCGGCTCGCCGACATCGAGCGGCGGTTCCACGCCGCCGAGCCCGACCTCGCCAGCGCGCTGCGCGAGGGGCCGCGGGTGCACGGCGCCCGGCGGCGGCACGAGGCCGCCGTCGTGAGCGCGATGGCCGGGGCGTTGCTCGTCGGTCTCGGCGTTCTGCTGGTGAGCACGACCTTCGCCCTCGCCGGGGTGCTGGCGCTCACCGTCGCCGCCTGCCTGCACGTGTCGAGGAGCCGTGATGCCTGATCCGAAGATCGACCCCGTCACCGCGGAGAGCGAGGAGCAGGACGCCGACCTCGCGAGCGAACACGAGAGCACCGACGTGACGGGCGAGCAGGGCGGCGAGCCGGACCACGGCGGCATGACCACCGGGACCGAACCGCCGCCCTGACCCCTCAGGACGCCACCGGGACCGGTTGGGTCACCACCGCCTTCGGTGGCGCTTCCGCGCGGTTCCAGCGCATGCGCGACCACGGCAGGTCCATGTCCGCGAGCCTGCTGATCTGGCGTGGCCGCAGGTCTTCCGGCGCCGGGGCCTGCGCGTGCCGGGCGTAGGCCGCGTCGACGTACCGGTGCCCCGTGTCCGGCGCCAGCACCACCACGTGCCGGTCGGGGTCCAGCCGCTGCTCCCAGCGGGCCGCCAGGTAGGCCGCTCCCGCCGACAGCCCCGCGAAGATCGCGTGCTCGCGCAACAGCGCCACGCTGCCGCTCAGCGCCGCGTCGAAGCCGAACCAGTGCACCGTGTCGTAGAGCGTGTGGTCGACGTTGCCGAACGGGATGGAGCTGCCGATCCCGGCGATGATGATCTCCGGGTCGTGCACGTGCTCGCTACCGAACGTGACGCTGTCGAACGGTTGCACGCCGACCAGCTCCACGCTCGGGTCGGTCTCGCGCAGGAACGTCGTCAGCGCGCCGGTCGACGCACCGGTGCCGACGCCGCCGACCACGCTGAGCCGGTCGCAGCCGACGTGCTCGCGCACCATGTCCGCGATCGGCCGGTAGCCCCGGTAGTGGACGTCGTCGTGGTACTGCCGCATCCAGTGGTGCCGCGGGTGGTCGCGCAGGATCTCCCGCACCCGCGCCACCCGGCGGCTCTGGTCGAGCTTCAGGCTCGCGGACGGCGGCATCGGTTCCACGGTCGCGCCGAGGATCTCCAACTGCGTGCGCAGCGTCGTGTCGACGGTCGTGGAGGCCACGATGTGGCAGTGCAGGCCGTAGCGGTGGCAGGCCAGCGCCAACGCGTGGGCGTAGATGCCGCTGGAGCTGTCGACCAGCGTGTCCCCGTGCGCGATGGTGCCGCGTTCGAGGAGGTACCGGACGGCTTCGAGGGCGGAGGCGACCTTCATGGTCTCGAAGCGCAGGCAGACGGTGCGGGAGTCGAGGCGCACCAGGGCTGGTCGGCTGAGGGCGTCGGCGATGTGGTGGTCCACGTCTTCTCTCATGCTCGGGCCCGGTAGCGGTACAGCGCTGTCTCGTCGGCGCTGAACTGCGAGAACGGGAACGGTTCCGCGGACAGCGCGGTGACTCCCGCACCGAGGAAGTGGCGGGCGACAGCGGCGGCGGTCTGGGCGTAGACGACCAGCCCGATACCGCGTTCACGGCACGTGCGCAGGATTTCGTCGAACGTGCCGTTGCCGATCGTCATGCCGGTGGCGACGACGGCGTCCGCGACGTCGAGGACGTCGCGCATGTCCGGCGTCACCGGGTCGCCCCACTGGGTGGTGCGCAGCGACAGGTCACAGGGCAGGCACTCGGCGCCGCGCTCGCGGATGGCGGCCACCAGGGGGTTCACCACACCGATCAGCGCGACCTTCGCACCGGGCGCGACGTCGAGCAGGCCGGCGACCGCGGCGTCGCGGGCTCGCGCCCGTTCCTCCGGCGTCCCCGTCGGCAGCACGACGCGCTCGGCCTCGGCCGTCCGATGTGGACGGACGTGGCCGAGGTAGGCGTCGAGTGCCGCCACCCGCACCGGCGCGGGGGCCTCGGTGAGCAGGCGGGCGATCGGTGCTCCGGAGTACTCGGCGCAGACCGCCGCGTCGGCCTCGCCTTCCGCGAACGCGCACGCGCCGAACGCGGTCCCGGTGCGGGCCAGCACGTACTGGTTGCGGTAGGTGGTGCCGCCACCGGCCAGCCGGGTGCCGTGGTGCACCCAGAAGACGCTGGTGGCGGGCACGGTCCGCGGGTCGGGTCCGTGCCGTCCCGCCAGCACCTCGGCTATCAGGTCGTCCACAGTGGTCACGAAATCCCCCTTCTCAGCGGACCGGCTCGCGGTAGCCGACGGCCAGGTGGCCGAGGCTGTCGCGACCGATCTCGGCTTCCACGTCGAACACGGCGCGCAGCAGCGGCGCGGTCAGCACGTCGGCGGCCGGTCCGTCGGCGACGACGGTTCCGCCGTGCATCAGGACCAGCCGGTCGCAGTACCGCGCGGCCAGCGCCAGGTCGTGCAGCGCGACCACGACCGTCTGCGGCGTGCTGCTCGCCAGTTCCATCAGTTCCAGTTGGTGCCGCACGTCCAGGTGGTTCGTCGGCTCGTCCAGCAGCAGCGCGGACGTGCGTTGCGCCAGGGCGCGGGCGAGGTGGGTGCGCTGGCGCTCACCACCCGACAACTGCTTCCACGGCCGGTCCGCCAGCGCGGTGAGGCCGAGCCTGTCGAGCGCGGCCGCCACGACCTCGTGGTCGGCGGCGTCCGGGCCACGCCACCGCGACCGGTGGGCCGTGCGGCCGAGCATCACCACCTCCGACACCCGCAGATCGCTGTCGGTGTCGGCGGTCTGCTCGACGAACGCGAGTTGGCGCGCCTTCTCGCGAGCGGACCAGGACGCGATGTCCGCGCCGTCGTAGCGCACCACGCCACCGGTCGGCGTGCGCAGACCGGCGATGCACCGCAGCAGCGACGACTTGCCGGAGCCGTTCGGCCCGATCAGCCCGACGGTCTCACCGTCGCCGACCACCAGGTCCACGCCGTTGACGATGGTCTTGCCCGGCACGCCCCAGCTCAGGTGCTCCACCTGGATCCTCACAGCTCTCCCCTCCTGCGCAGCACCAGGAGGAAGAGCGGCACGCCGAGCAGCGCGGTGAACACGCCCACCGGCACCTCCAGCGGCGCGAAGACCACCCTGGTGAGGGCGTCGGTCCACACCAGGAACACCGCGCCGACCACGGCCGAGAGCGGCAACAGCCTGCGGTGCAACGGTCCTACGAGGAACCTCACGCCGTGCGGGACGATCAGCCCGACGAACCCGACCGCTCCCACCGCGGCCACCGCCACGGCGGTCAGCACCGACGTCGTCACGAGCAGGACGGCCCTCGTCGTGCGGACGTCGATGCCGAGCGAGGACGCGGTGTCGGCGCCGAAGGCGAACCCGTCCAGCGCGGACGAGCACAGCCACACCACGAGCAGACCCGCCGCCAGCACCACCGCGCACACCACCACGGACGTCCACCGGGCGGACGCGAGCGATCCCAGCAGCCAGTGCGTGAGCGCGCGGATGCTGTCCGCGTCCCCGGACGACAGCAGGATCAACGACGTGAGTGCAGCGAACAGCTGCCCCACGACCACACCGGTGAGCACGATCCGCATGGAGTCCAAGCCGGTGCGCCGCAACAGCAGCATCAGCAACCCGAACGCGGCCAGCGCGCCGGCGAGCGCCCCGCCGGTCACGCCGAGCTGCGAACCGGCGAACCCGAGCACCACGACGACCACCGCGCCGGTCGAGGCACCGCTCGACACCCCGAGCAGGTAGGGGTCCGCGAGCGAGTTGCGGGTGACGCTCTGCAGCGCCGCACCGCACACCGCCAGCGCGGCACCGACGAGTGCCGCGAGCAGCACCCGCGGCAGCCGCAGGTTCCAGATCAGCGAGTCGAGCAGCCGCGGCAGCGGAACCACCGGCAACCCGAGCCGCGCACCCGCGGCCCTGCCGATCTCCGCCCAGGTCGCGCCGACGCCGATGCGGACGGCGACCACCAGCGACACCACGAGGACGACGAGGCTCACCGTGACGACGAGCGCGTTCCTGCCGCGGCGGCGGGGCGGCGGAGCTTCGAGCGCGACGGGGTCGAGGAGGGCCGACTCAGCCACGGCCGGCGATCTTGTCGAGACCGGCACCGAACGAGCGCAGCGCGTTGACGGTGCGCACCGACGGGTCCATCTCGATACCGGGCAGCTCGATCACCTTGTTCTCCCGCAACGCCGTGAGCTGCGAGACGACGGGGTGCTCGCGCATCATGGCGAGCTTCTCGCTCGCCTTGTCGCCGGGGTTGCCGCGTTCGGAGAGGTCACCGATGACGATGACGTCGGGGTCGCGGCGGGCGATCTCCTCCCACGACGCCTCCGGCCACTCCTGGCCGAGGTCGTCGAAGACGTTGACGGCGCCGGCGATCTTGCTCATCTGGCTGGGCATGCCGTCGCGGCCGGCCACGTACGGGACGCCCTTGAAGACCGAGTAGATCCACACGACCTCGACGGGCTCGCGCTTGGTGGCCTCGACCTCCTTGACGGCCGCGCGCTGCTCGGCGGCGAGCCGGTCCGCCCTGTCGGTCGCGCCGAAGATCTTGCCGAGGTTCTCGTAGTCGCGGAAGAGCCGCTCGAACGGCGGTGTCGTGCCGTCCGGGCAGTTCACCGCGCTCACGAACGTGGGCACGCCGAGGGATTCCAGCTCGTCGCGCGTCCCGGCGCGGTCCGGCGTGAAGTGCTCGCGGAAGCTCGACACCACCACGTCCGGGTTCGCCGCGCGCAACGGCTCCGAGGTGAGGACCTTCGGCGAGAGCACCGGGACCTTCGCGTAGGCCGCCGCGTATTCGGGCGCCACCTTGGTCTTCAGGTTCGCCGTGCCCACCATCCGGTCCTGCAGTCCCAGGGCCAGCATCGTCTCCGTGGAGTTCTGGTCCAGCGCCACCGCCCGCTGCGGCGTGCCGGCGAACGTGAGCCGCTTGCCACAGCTGTCCACCGCCACCGTCTGGGCGGAGGGCGCCTGAGCGCCTCCCGGTGCGGCGCAGCCCGCGGCGAGCGCTGCGGCGACGAGCGCCAGACCGAGCCGGGCGGGGTGTGACATCGGATCCTCCAGTGCGTGACGACTTCGGCGTCCGCTACTGTAACGACAACCATTTTCAAATCAAGCCCTTCTTGGAAGGTGACGAGCGTGGTCCACGACACGGTCCGCCCGGACGCGAAGCCGCGATCGGTGTTGCGCAGCCCGGTGTTCCTCCGGCTGTGGGCGGCGACGACCGCCTCCGGCATGGCGACCTGGGCGCTGCCGTTCGTCCTCGGTCTCGCGGTGCTGTCCCGGTCGATCACCGCCGTGGAGCTGGGCGTCCTGCTCGCCGCGCGCACCGCCGGGTTCCTCGCCGCCGTGCCCGTCAGCGGCGTCCTGGCCGACCGCTACGCCCGCCGCCAGGTCGTCCTGTGGTCCGGCCTGACCTCGGCCCTCGCCGCCCCCGTCCTCGCCGCGTTCGTCGGCGGCTCGCTCGTGGTGGCGGCGCTCGCCGCGGTGGCGATGGGCGCGGGCCAGGGCGCGTGCCGTCCCGCGTTCCAGGCGCTGACGGCCGAGGTGGTCGATGGCGGCCAGCGCCAGCAGGCCAACGCCGCGATGACCCTCTCGGTGCGCGTCACCACGCTGGTCGCACCAGGCCTGACGGCGCTGCTCGCGATGGTGGCCGACACCAGGGCCCTCCTGCTGGGCATCGGCGTGCTGTGGCTCGTGGCCGCTCTCGTGCCGCCCGCGGGGACGGGTCTCACGGCGCCCGGCGGCGGCTCCGGCTTCGTGGCCGACTTCTGGGAGGGGGTCCGCGAAGCCCGCCGGCACCCGTGGTTCCTGGCCGGGCTGGGCGCGCTGACCGCGGTGATCGCCACCGGCTACTCGGCGACCGGGGTGGTGCTGCCCCTCGTGAGCCGCGACCGCTACGGCACCGAGGCCGTGCTCGCGGGCGCGCTGACGGCCTACACGCTCGGCGCGCTGGCCGGCGCGCTGCTGATCGCGCGGTGGCGGCCGCGCGCCGCCGGGTGGACCGCGCTCTTCGGCCTCGCCCTGTACGGGTTCGCGCCGCTGAGCCTGCTGCTGCCGGTGCACCCGTTCATCGTGATCGCCGCCTACGCCGTCGCGGGACTGGGGATCGAGCTCTTCAACGTGCCGTGGTTCACCGCGACGCAGCGCGAGGTCGAGCCCTCGAAGCTGGCTCGGGTGTCCTCTTTGGACTTCCTGCTGTCGTACGGCCTGGCGCCGGTCGGCCTGGCGTTGATCGCCCCGGCGATCTCGGCGTTCGGCGCGACCGCGGTGCTGGCCTCCTGCGCGGTGATCTGCTTCGCCGCACCGGCGTTGGCCGCGGTGGTGCCGTCGTCCCGCGACTTCGGGCCGCGCCGATGACCGTGGCGCGCGTACCCGCTTTCGACCCCGCCGCACGCGAGGCGCTCACCGGGACGGGTGCGGTGGTCCTGACCGGGCTGCCGAACTCCCCCGGTTCGCTCCCGGTCGCCGCGGCGTCGCTCTTCGGCACGTCGTTGCGGGAGCTGTACCCGTACCGGACCCGCCGCTCCGTCGACGGCGGCGTGGTGGGACTGCACGCGGACAGCTTCGACGTCGTCGTCGACATCGCGGGCAAACCGGTGCGGCGCAGGCACCCCGACGAGGACTACGTCCTGGTGCTGCTCGCCGCGGCGGCGCCGGGCGGCGGCGAGTCGTTCGTGCTGGACGCGCACGCCTTCACCGACTCGCTCGCCCCGGACCTGCGGGAGTTCCTCGCCGGGTCCGACGTCGACCTCTACGGGCGGTGGGCGGGAACCCGCGGGCTGCCTGCGGCGCCGCGGGTGGGCAGGCACATCGAGCACACGCGGACCGGCAGGCGCATCACCCGCCGCACGGACGGCGCCGCGCCCCTGCACCGCGACCCGGACAGCGAGCACGTCATCGCGATGCTGGCCCGGTTCGACGACGAGGTGGCCGCGGTGCAGGAGACGGTGCCGAGGTTCAGCCTCGGCGAAGGGGACGTCCTGGTGCTCGACAACTACCGCTGCTGGCACGGCAGGGACGCGCACACAGGAGTGCGGACCGTCCACATCCAGACGGTCCGCACCGACGATGCCTGAGGTCTCCTAGGAGCCGGCCTTCTGCAGCTCCCGCTGAAGCTGCGCCTTCGTCATCGAGGAGGCGTTCTCCAGGCCGAGGTTGCGGGCCTGCGTCAGCAGCTCCTCGCGGCTCGCCTGGCCGGGGATGTCGCCGAGGTGGTCGGCGCGGACGTGCGCGAACTTCTCGCCGAGCTCGTGGCGGCGCTCGTCGCTCAGGCGGGTCCGCATGCCCGGCAGGACGCTCTGCTCCTCCTCCTCGACGTGGTGCGTGACCGCCTCGACGACCTCGCGCAGCTTGGCGTCGTACTGCGGGGAGTCGTACTCGCAGTCGAGCAGCTCGGCGAGCAGGCGCTCGGCCTCGGCGTGCTCTTCCTGGCTGTGCTCGACCTCGTCGGACTCGTCGGCCTCCTGCTTCGCGGCCGGGTAGACCTCGGACTCCTCCGCCCGGCTGTGGGCGACGAGCAGACCGCACAGGACCGGCGTCAGCAGCGGCCTCTTCTCCGGGTGGTTCGTCAGCTCGTCGAACAGGCGCTCGACCTCGCGGTGGTCCTGCATGATCAGGTCAACGACGTCGTACTTCACGGTGGTGGTTCTCCTTCAGTTCGGGTTGTTCCTCGGGTAGCGCGTGGTGATGGGTGCGAGGCCGCGCCGTCCGATGCGGGCGAGCGCCACGCCGAACCCGCTGATCACAGCGAGGGCGACGACGGCGCCGATGGTGATGGACCAGGTCACGCCGGTGCCGAGCAGTCCCGCCGCCGCGCCGGCGGTGACGCCGGCGACGAGCCCGTTGACGAGGTTCACGAGACCGGACACGCCCAGCGCGGTGCCGATCAGCCGGGGCCGCTTGGCCTTGCGCCAGCCGGTCTGCCCGGCGTCGAGCTCGACACCGGTCGTGTCGTCGTGCATCTGCCGGACGAACACGTCCCTCGTGGACGGTTCGAGGTCGCCGTAGACGTGCCGGATCCGGTTGATCCCCAGGCCCGCCTGCACGTCCTCGATCGTGAGCTCGACGGTGCGGAAGAGCGTCGCGAGCCCGATCAGGAACAGGCCGGCGCAGATGACCAGCGTCAGCGTCAGCAGCACGCGCGGCGGCACGACCTGGGCGACGAACCCGAGCGCGATCATCGACGCGGAGATGGTGGTGAGCAGGTGACCCGCCCGGCTGGCCGCGTCCGTGATCGTCGCGGTGCGCACCATCTGCAACGTGTAGTGCTCGGTGGTGAGGATCGTCAGCGCCGAGGTCTTGTCCACTTCCGGCACGTCAGCGTCCCAGCACGTCCGCGAGCTCCTTCTTCGTCATCGTCGAGCGGCCCCTGACGTTCTTCTTCTTGGCCTCGTTGTAGAGCTGTTCCTTCGTGAGGCCCTTGGGCCGGTTCGTGCCGGACCGCTGACCGCCGCGCTTCTGCGGCGACGTGTCCTTCGTGGACGACCTGCTGGCGGTCTTCGACTCCCCGGACTGAGCGCGGTTCTTGTTCACCGTGCGCGCGGCGATCTCCTTCGCCCGCTCGGGCGAGGCGCCCCGGCTGCCGGCCGAGTCCTTGATGTGCTCGTACTGGCGTTCACGCTTGGCGTTCGATCCCGCTGGCATCACGACCTCCTGGTTCGAGCTGACCCGCGAGTACCCTCGGCCGGGGTGGTTCACACCCGGATCACCGGGTAGCCGTGGGCATGGCGATTTCTTCACGACTCGACACCGCCCGCGTGCTGGCGACGGTGCTGCTGCCCACCCTCGCCAAAGGCGTCATCGTCCGCCGGCCGGGCGTGATGGCTCTCGCCGAGAAGACCCGGTCCGACTCGGCCGCGATCGACACCCTGCGGCACCTGCGCGACCGCTACGGGCCGGAACCGGTGCGGCTGCGGATCACCGGCCGCAGCGTGGCCGTGCTGGTCGACCCCGCCGACGTCGGCCGGCTGCTCGCGGAGTCGCCGGCACCGTTCTCGTTGGCCACCAGGGAGAAGAAGTCGGCGCTCGAGCACTTCCAGCCGCACGGGGTGCTCATCTCCGAGGGCGAGGAGCGGCGTCGGCTGCGCGAGCTCAACGAAGGCGCGCTGCGCCCGGAGAACGTGCCGGTGGAGGCGGTCGTGCGGGACGAGGCCGACCTGCTCATCCGGCACGTGATGAGCACCGGGGAACTCACCTGGGACGGCTTCGCCCAGACCTGGTGGCGGATCGTGCGCAGGATCGTGCTCGGCGACGGCGCCCGCGGCGACGACCAGCTCGTCGACGACCTCAAAGCACTGCGCCAGAACGCCAACTGGGCGTTCCTGCACCCGAAGCGGCGCGGCCTGCGGGATCGCTTCCAGCACCGGCTGGACGAGCACCTGCGGCGGCGTGAGGACGGCAGCCTGGCCGCCCAGCCGGGCGACCTCTCCGGCCAGGTGCCGCACTGGCTGTTCGCGTTCGACTCCGCCGGGATCGTGACGATGCGAGCGCTGGCCATCGGCGCCCGCGGCACGCGCGGCGTGCTCGAGTCCGCGCGGCTCTGGCCGACGACCCCGGTGATCCTGCGGGAGAGCACGGAACCGACGCGCTGGCACGGCACGTGGCTGCCGAAGAACACCGAGTTCATCGTGTTCTCGCCGTTCTTCCACCGCGACCCCGAGCGGCTGCCGTACGCCGACCGGTACGCCCCGGAGATCTGGGACCGGCCACTCGACCCGGCGATCGTGCCGTTCAGCGGCGGTCCCGGCGTGTGCCCCGGCCGCGACTTGGTGCTCGCCACCGGCGGCGCCATGCTCGACGCGCTGGGCGAGCACCTGTCGTTCCGGGTCGTCGACGCCCCGCTGCCGAGGACGCTGAACCACTTCTCGCTCCGCTTGCAGGCGACGCGCACGGGTACCCGCGTCTCATGAACGCACCTCTCCACGCCCTCGTGACCGGAGCGGACTCCGGCATCGGCAAGGCCATCGCCGTCGCACTGGCGGGCGGTGGCCTCGACGTGGGCATCACCTACCACCGGGACGCCGACGGAGCCGCGGACACGGCCGAGCAGGTGCGGGCAGCCGGAGCGCGGTGCGCCGTGCGGCAGCTCGACCTCACCGGCCTGCCCGCCGCGGCCGCCGTCGTGGACGAGCTGGCCGAGGAGCTGGGCGGGGTCGACGTCCTGGTCAACTGCGCCGGCACCGGCAGCAGCGAGAAGGTCGTGGACATGTCGTTCGACACCTGGCGCGAGGTGCTCTCGGTCGACCTGGACGGCGCTTTCCTGTGCAGCCAGCGCGCGGCCAAGCGCATGATCGCCGCCGGGCGCGGCGGCCGGATCATCAACATCACCTCGGTCCACGAGCACCTGCCACGGGTGGGCGCCGCGCCCTACTGCGCCGCGAAGGCCGGTCTCGGCGCCCTGACCGAGGTGCTCGCGCTCGAGCTGTCCGAACACGGCATCACCGTCAACTCCGTGGCGCCCGGCGAGATCTCCACGCCGATGACCGGTCAGGAGGACGTCGACCCGCGCACCCAGCCCCGTCCCGGCGTGCCGCTCGGGCGGCCGGGCAGCGCGCACGAGGTCGCGGCCGTCGTCGCGTTCCTCGCCTCCCCCGCCTCGTCCTACGTGACCGGGGCGTCGTTCGTCGTGGACGGCGGGATGTCCCTGATGGGCCCGCAGGCGAGCCAGCTCCTCGCCGACGAGGGGTGGAGGCAGCCCTGACGCGTGCCGTGTGCTGAACCGCACCCCGGGGAAGCCGCCCGGTTGCTCCGAGACCGGCGGGATCACGAGTGGCCGCGCATCCACGGGGAGCAGCTCGAGACCGCGGCCCCGGCCCGCGCCGAGCGCCCGATCCCGGCCTGAGCCAGCGCGGTGGCGGTGCCGAACGCGGCGGCCGTCACCGCGTGCTTGGACGGGAACGACGAGGAGGCCGGGTGTTCCGGCAACGCCCGGCGCGGGCATGTCCGCCACCGGCGGTCTTCGCCGGTGCACGACCAGGCTGACCAGGTGGCCGACCGGCATGGGGAGGGCGGCGGCGGTGAGCGCCCGTCGCGCGGCCCTCTTCCTCCCGCACAGCGCGAGAACGCCCGGGATCGGTAGCCACAGTAGGCCTCCACGCGCGGTCACGCCGGCCGCGATGCCGGAACCCCGGTGCACCAGGACGGCGCCGCCCCGCGTTCCCGTGCGGAACGCGGGGCGGCGCGGTGCGTCGCGTGCTCAGGGCCAGGACGGCTCCTCGCCGTGGGCGATGACGAGCTCCCTGATCTCGCAGTCCTTCGGCTGGCTCAGCGCGAACAGGATCGCCGCGGCCACCCGGTCCGGCGGGTTCAGCTTGTCGAAGTCCTTGGGCCGGTACTGCTCGGTCCGGTCGTCGAAGAAGTTCGTGCGCATCCCACCGGGCACGACCAGCGTGACACCGATCTGCCCCGCGGTCTCGGCCGCCAGCGCGCGGGTGAAGCCGACGACGCCGAACTTCGAGGCGCAGTAGGCGGTCGCGTCGCTCACGGCGCGCAGGCCGAGCGTCGACGCGACCGTCACGACACGCCCGTTCTCGAGGTGCGGCAACGCGGCCCGGATGACCGACGCCGTGCCGAACAGGTTCACCTTGACGACCTGTTCCCACTCCTCGGCCGGTACCTCCGCGAGCGTTCCGCACCGGTCCATGCCGGCGGCGGTGACCACGGCGCTGAAACCGCCGTGCCGTTTCGCCAGCTCGTGGACGGCGGCTTCGGCGGCACGGCCGTCCGCGAGGTCGACCAGTTCGAAGTCACCCCGCGACGGCGCCGACTTGTCCAGGACCAGCGGCGTCCCGCCGGCCTGCTCCACCGCGTCCGCCACGGCCGCTCCGAGTCCGGCGGCACCTCCGGTCACCAGCACGTTGCCCAGCATCAACCCCTCCTCGCGAGGATCTCGGTCGTCGAGCGCCCGCGGTGGTAGGGGACCACGACGGTCCGCCCACCCCAGCGCCGCACGACGGCGTTCTCCGGCAGCAGTTCGGCGGTGTAGTCCCCGCCCTTCACCCACACGTCCGGCCGCAACCGGCCCAGGACGTTCTCCGGGGTGTCCTCCCCGAACACGATCACGTCGTCCACGGACTCGAGCGCCCGCAGCACCTCGATGCGCTCCTCCTGGCGGTTGACCGGCCGTCCCTCGCCCTTCAGGCGCCGCACCGACTGGTCGGAGTTGAGGCACACCACCAGGCAGTCCCCCAGCGCCCGCGCGGCGGCCAGCATCCGCACGTGCCCGGTGTGCAGGACGTCGAAGCACCCTCCGGTGGCCACGACCACCCCGCCACGCCGGCGCACCTCGTCCACAGTGGACGGCAGCGGGGCGCGCATGCCGGAGACACCGCCGCGGGCGAGGAACTCCGCCGCCGCCGCGACGGCGTCGGCCACCGCGTCGTCCGGCGCCGCGCCACCGGCCAGCCGCACCGCCGCCGTCACGGCGAACCGGTCCCCCGCACCGCACGGGTCGGCGACCGCCACGGCCGGTGCGGGCACGGCGATCGGTGTCCCTCCACAGTGGAGCACCGCGCCGTCGCCGCCCATGGTGACCACGACGGCCCGCGCCTGCCAGTTCGCCAGCAACGTCCTCGCCGCCTCGTCCGGATCGGACGTGCCGCTGAACGCCGTGGCCTCGGACAGGTTCGGGGTCACGAGCCGCGCCCCCGGCACGGGGGCCGGACCGCGGGGATGCGGATCCCACACCACCGGTACGCGCGTGAGCACGGACCTCAGCCGTTCGTCGCGGAGCAGGCCGCGGCCGTAGTCGGACGCCAGCACGACGTCGGCGGACAGCACGACGTCGAGCATGTCGTCGGTGACCCGCGGCGGCGTGGAGCTGCCGCCGCGGTCCATGCGGGCCAACGACGTCCCGGCGCTGCGCAACCGGGTCTTCACCGGCACGGAGTCCACGTGGCCGAAAACGCCGGGAACGCCGACCAGCGACCGCAACCGCTCCCCGTCGGAGTCGTCGGACAACGCGCTGACGAGCGTCACGTCCACGCCGTCGCGCGCGGCCATGGTCGCCGCCAGCGCCGCTCCTCCCGCCCGCGGGTGCTCGGCCACGACGTCCAGCACAGGGGCGGGAGCGTCCGGGCAGAGCCGGTCGACGGTGCCCTCCACGTCGACGTCGAGCAGGGCGTCACCCACCACGACCAGTTTCACGACGCCCTCCGGAAGGCCGAGGGCAGCGCCGCCTCGAACGCCTCGCACAACGCGTGCACCGCCACGAGCTGCGCCTCCTGCACGTTGCACGGTTCGCCGGGCAGCGCGAGGGTGTCGTCGGCCAGCGATGCCAGCGGGTTCGGCAGCGGGCCGGTCAGCGCCCACACGGTCGCGCCGACCTTCTTGGCGGCGTGCGCCGCCTCCAGCAGGTTCTGGCTGCTGCCGCTCGTGGACAGCAGGACCACGATGTCGCCGGCACGGGCGTGGGCCACCACTTGGCGGGCGAACACCTGGTCGTAGCCGTAGTCGTTGGCGATCGCGGTGAGGCTGGAGGTCTCGGAGCACAGCGCCAGCGCGGAGAACGGCGCCCGGTCGTGCCGGTAGCGGCCGACGAGCTCGGCGGTGAGGTGCTGGGCCTCGGCTGCGGACCCGCCGTTGCCCGCCGCGAGCAGCCTGCCGCCGTTGAGCAGCAGGCGGGCGAGCAGCGTGCCCCAGTGGTGCACGCGCGAGGCTTGGGCGCGCAGCCCGTCCAGGGTCTCGGCCAGGCCGGCGAGGTGGCTTTCGACCGTCACTGCGCCACCGCCAAGCCGTTGGTCGCGAGCACCCGCCGGTAGACGGCCTCGGTGCGGGTGGCGACCTCGTCCCACGTGTAGCGGACGTCCACCCGGTCCTGCCCCGCCATGCCGAAGGCCATGGCCCGCGACGGGTTCGCGAGCAGCTTGCGCAACGCGCGCCCGAGGCTCCTCGGGTCGCGCGGCGGCACCAGCAGACCGGTGACGCCGTGCACCACGGTGTCGGTGAGCCCGCCGACCGCGGACGCGACGACGGGCACGCCACATGCCATCGCCTCCAACGGAACGATGCCGAACGGCTCGTACCACGGCACGCACGCCACGACGTCCGCCGAGCGGAGCAGCGCGGGCATGTCGGCGCGGTTCACCTGTCCGATCAGGTGCACCCGGTCCGCGACGCCACGGGCCTGCGCACAGGCGAGCAGCCGTTGGGCCTCGGGGTCGTCCTCCACCTCCGGCGGGCCTCCCGCGATCACCAACTCGGCGTCGGGCACCAGCGGCATCGCGGCGATCAGGTCGTCGAATCCCTTGCGCCGCACCAGTCTGCCGACCGAGACGATCCGCCGCTGCGCCGTTCGCGGCGCGACCGCACCCACGCCGGAGAAGAACTTCGTGTCCACGCCGCAGGGCACCACCGAGATCTTCTGCCTCCTCAGCCCGATGCGCAGCAGCTCCTGGACCTCGTCCTCACAGGTGGCGGCGATCGCGGCCGCCTCGTTGCCGACGAGCCGTTCCACCGCGATCCGGTCGGGCGGGCTCGTGTCCCGCGCTCCTTGATGGCGGCGCTTCACCGTGCCGAGCGCGTGGTAGGTGTGCACGACCGGGACGCGGTCCTGCCGCGCGGCCTGCACCGAGGCCAGACCGGACATCCAGAAGTGGCTGTGCACCACGTCCGGTGGCGCGTCGCGCCAGTCCTGCGTCAGGAAGTCCGAGAACGCGTTCATGTGCGGCAGCAGGTCGTCCTTGGGCACCTGCTCCGCGGGCCCCGCCGGCACGTGCACGACCTCGTAGCCGTCAGAGGTGCCAACGCGATCCGCGAGCCCACGGGCGTCCCGCCTCGTGTACACCGCGACTTCATGACCTCTGCGCACGAGTGCCGCCGCCAACGCGGCCACGTGCACGTTCTGCCCTCCCGCGTCGGCACCTCCCAGAGCCGCGAGCGGGCTGGCGTGTTCCGACACCATCGCGATCCTCATCCGGTCACCTCCTTCAACAGCACGTCCCAGTTGCGCAGGAACGCGTCGAGTCCGTAGTGAGCCAGCGCGAACTCGCGGGCCCGCCGTCCTTTCTCCTGTGCCAGAGCGGGGTCGGCGATCAGCTCCCGTGCCGCCCGCACCAGCTCGTCCACGTCGGCCGAGATGGCGCCGGCCTCCGGTGGCACGGCCCTGACCGCCTCCGTGCACGCCAGCGCGACGACCGGCATGCCGAGGTGCATGGCCTCCAGCAACGACAACCCCAGGGAGGTCCAGCGCGCCGGGTGCAGGTACACGCGGCGGCGGGCCAGCTCGCGGTGCAGACGGCCGAGCTCGTGGTCGCCCTGCCCGCCGATCTCCTCGGTGGCGATGCCGAAGACGTCGATCGGGTCGAACCGCGGCAACAGGTCGGAGCCGACGATCCGGCCCCGCCGGACCGGTTCGTTGATCACCGCCGCCACGCGCGGGAGCTCGCCGGTGTAGAGCGGTCCCGGATCGACGACGCCGTGCTCGATCACGACGGTCCGGGTGCTGCCGCAGTCCCACATCAGGCTGTTGAAGTGCGTGACGTGGACCAGGGTGCCGTCCCAGTCGGCGAGCGGGTGCTCCTGCGCCGGGTACTTCGGCGTGTTGTGCTCCAGGTAGATCACCGGCACCCCCGGCGGCACCTGCGAGAGCTCCTCCACCCGCTGCACCACCACGACGTCGACGTCGTCCACTTCGGACAGATCGACCTCGGTGGCCCGCCACGGCCGGCCGGCCAGGCCGATCCCGTGTGGTGGCCCGGGGATCAAGTACTCGTGCTCTCCTTGCACGAACGCATGCGTCCACGAACCGTGGACGTGCCACAGCAAAATCCTCACGCTGTCACCTCCGCGACCGCTGCCACGACCTCCGCCGGGTCGACCTGGTCGAGGCACGGGTGGCCGGGCACAGGACATTCACGGGCTCTGGTGTCACGGCAGGGCGCGTTCTGGTCGCCGAGGAGCACGTGCTCACCGTGCGGCGCCCAGCGCTTCGCGGGAACGACCGGGGCGAAGAGCGACACGACCGGCGTGCCGACGGCGGCCGCGAGGTGGGCGGGCCCGGTGTTGCCGACGACGACCGCGCCGGCACCGGCCAGGACCCCGGCCAGCTCGCGGAAGGTGGTGCGCCCGCCCAGGTCGGTTCCGCAGGCGCCGGCGACGTGCCCGGTCAGCTCGGTCTCCCCCGGTCCCCCGGTCACGACGACGCGGTGCCCGGCGGCGGTCAGCGCGACCACCGCCTTCGCCCACCGGTCGGGCGACCAGGTGCGGGCCGGCACCGTCGCTCCGGGGTGCACCACCACGTACGGACCGCTCAGGCCGCTGGGCGGCGGCTCGACGACCGCCAGCCGGCCGTCGTCGCCCTCCGGCAGCTCGAACCCGGCCGCGCGCGCGACCTCCAGCGCCCGCTGCGCCTCGGGGACGTCCGGGTCGTCGCGCAGCCGCACGTCCAGCAGCGACCCCGGGTAGTCGGTCGAGCGGGCGACGATCTTCGGCACGCCCGCCAGCCGCAGCATCAGGGCCAGCGGCAGCGGGCTCTGGTGGAACGACGTCAGGATCAATGCCACGTCGGCGCGAATCCCGTGCACCAGTGCCGTGACCGCTTCGATGTCGACCGGCCGGACGTCCGGGGCGGGGTGCACGATCCACGGGCACTCCCACTCGACGATCCGCGTGACGCCGGGCAGCAGCTCCGCCGCCTGGACGCCGCTGGGACCGCACAGCAGCACCACCTCACCGGCCGCCGCGGCCGCGCGCACCGCCGGTCCGGCCAGCAGCACGTCGCCGTCGCTGTCCAGCCGCGCCACGAGCGTCCTCACCGGACCAGCTCCAGCACGGCGTGCAGGCCGGACGCGGTGCGCGGCGCCCGCCGCACCTCCTCGGGCCTGGTCACCGCCGTGGGCACGAGCAGCGGAACCGCCCCGGCGGCCTGCGCGGCCTCGACGTCGGCCCCGATGTCGCCTACGAAGACGGTGCGGTGGGGGCTGACCTCCAGCGCCGCGCAGGCCGCCAGCACCATGCCGGGAGCGGGCTTGCGGCACGCGCAGGCGTCGTCGGGGTGGTGGGGGCAGATCTGCCAGGTCCCGAAGGGGCCCAGCAACTCCTCCACCCGCGCGTTCACCGCCGTGACCTGCGCCTCGGTCAGCAGTCCGCGGCCGATGCCCGACTGGTTGGTCACCACCCCGGTGCGAAGGCCCTGTGCGCGCAGGTCGCGGAGCACTTCGAGAGCTCCGGGCATGGGGGTGACGCGAGCGGGATCGCCGTTGTACGGCACGTCCTCGATGAGAGTGCCATCGCGGTCGAACAGCACGGCGTCGAAGGACTGGTCCATATAGGAGATTTAGCCTAGAAAAGCGGCTTGAAACGCTACTCGGCGAAGCGTTTCACAGCACCGGGCTGGCTGGCACCTCACCACCCTCCCCGATTCCCCGCACGAGTGCCTGAAGCGCCTCCTCCGCGTCGTACCTGGGCTCCCAGCCCAGTTCCGCCCGTGCGCGGGTCGCGTCCAGCAGCGGCGATTTCAGGGCCAGGTCCACCCAACCGGGCGGCGTGGGTTGCAGCCGGAGGTGCCAACTCAGGTTCGCCAGCTCCCGCAACAGCTTCGCCGGTAGGGCGACATGGCGGCCTCCCAGCACCTCCGCAAGTGCACGGGGAGTGACGACGGGTTCCGCCACCAGGTTGAAGGCACCACCCGTTCGTTGCCTCAGGATGCGCACCAACGCGTCGGCGACGTCGTCGGCGTGGACGAACTGCAGAACGATGTCGCGCGGCAGCGGCAGAACGGGGATCTTGTGCCGGAACAGGGCTTTCGGCACGAGCCTGCCGAGGAAGTAGTCGCGGATCTCGGACCCGGCGTCGGACTGCAGGATCAGGCCGGGACGCGGTCGCGAGATGAGCAGGCGCGACTCGAACTGGGTGAGCAGGTGCTCCACCGCGGCCTTGTGCCTGCTGTAGAAGGACGACGACACGCCCCTCACCGGCCACGACTCGTCCACGCGGCGGTCCTTGGAGCCTGGCGAGTAGGCACCGACGGAGGACATGTGCACCAGGTGCGGCACGCCCGCGTCCGCCGCCGCGCCGAAGACGCGCGCGGATCCGGCCACGTTCGTGCGGTACAGCAGCCGCTCGTCGCGCGCGGGCTGGATGAGCCAGGCGAGGTGCACCACGGCGTCCGCGTTCTCGAACGCGACGCCCAGCGGCTCCTCCGCGCCCGGCCGGCCGATGTCGATCGGCGTCCACTTCACGCCGCGGTACGGCGGCGCGTCCGCCGGAGGTCGGCGGGAGATCCCGTGCACCTCGACGTCCTGCTCGGCGGCGAGCCTGCGCAGGAGGGCGGTGCCGACGTTGCCGGTCGCGCCGGTGACGACCACCTTCACGATCGAGCCCTCGCGGTCGCGCGGTCGTTCGCCTTGCCGATGGCCTCGACGAGCTCGTCCTTGCTCATTCGCGAGCGGCCCTCGATCCCGAGCCTCTTGGCCATGTCGTAGAGGTGCTGCTTGCTCGCGTTCGCGTCGACACCGCCCGCGGTACCGCCCCGCGCCGGGGTGCCGCGTTCCGCCTGCTCGTCCGACGGCCCCTTCTCCCGCTTGGGCTCCCAGTGGTCGCCGACCTTCTCGAAGCCGTGCTTGAGCGCGGAGAACGCGGTGCGGTGCGCGCGTTCGCCTTCGCCGTAGGTCTCGACGGCCGAGTCGTGCGCCTTGATCCACGTCCGCTGCGCCTTCTTCGGTGACCTCGCCACCGTGCTGGGCAGTTCCTCGCGTCCGGGCATGGGTCTCCCTCCAGGGTTTCGACCTGCGTCGACGGGTACCCGCGAGGCATGACGACCATGCACGCCATCGACGTCCACAGCCCGCGCGACTCGCAGCTCGTCGGCTGGCTCCCCGCCGCCACCGCGTCCGAGGTCGCGGCCGCGATGTCCACCGCCCGCTCCGCCCAGCCGGCGTGGGCCGCCACCCCCGCCGCGGAGCGGGGAGCGGCGGTCAGGGCGGCGGCCGCCGCGGTGCGCGAACGGGCGAGCGACCTGGCGACCGTGGTGGAGACCGAGACAGGACGGCCGTTCGCGTCGGCGCGCGAGGGCGTGCTCGCGGGCGCCTCGACGCTGGAGCAGTACGCCGAGCTCGGTCCGGTCCACCGTGGACGGTCGCTGCTCGGCTCGGCGGTGGACTTCATGGTCCCGGAGCCGCGCGGTGTCGTGGTGGCGCTGACGCCGTGGAACGACCCGATCGCCGTGGCGTGCGGGCTGCTCGGCGCGGCCCTGGTCACCGGCAACGTGGTGGTGCACAAGCCGAGCGAGCGCTGCCCGCACACCGGGCTGCTGCTGGCCACCGTGCTGCGGTCCTGCTTCCCCGACGGCGTGCTGCAGACGCTGGTCGGTGACGGTGAGATCGGCGCCGCGCTGGTCAGCTCCGCCGAGGCCGACCTCGTCGCCCACGTCGGCAGCACCGCGACGGGCCGGGCCATCGCCGGCTCGTCCACCGCGAAGCTGTTGCTGGAGAACGGGGGCAACGACCCGCTGCTCGTCGACGACGACGTGGACCCGGTGTGGGCGGCGCAGCAGGCGGCGCTGGGGGCGTTCACGAACGCGGGCCAGCTGTGCACCTCGGTCGAGCGGATCTACCTGCACAAGGCGATCGCCACGCCGTTCATCGAGGCGCTGTGCGAGCAGGCCCGCACGTGGAACGCCGATCCGCAGCCGCTGGTCGACACCCGGCACCGCGAGTTCGTGCACGCCCAGGTGGCCGACGCCGTGGGAGCGGGCGCGTCCGCGCTGGTCGGCGGTTCGATCCCGGACGGCCCCGGCGCCTACTACCCCGCGACCGTGCTGGCGGACTGCTCAGGGGCGATGAAGGTGATGTGCGAGGAGACGTTCGGCCCGGTCGCGCCCGTGCAGCTCGTGTCGTCGTTCGACGAAGGCCTCGCCGAGGCCTGTTCCGGCGACTACGGCCTGGCCGCCACCGTGCTGACGGGCTCGATGGAGCACGCCCAGCGCGCGTGGCGGGCGCTGCCGGTCGGCACGGTGAAGGTCAACGCCGTGTTCGGGGGCGCGCCGGGCGGTGCCGCGCAGCCGCGGGGCGCCTCCGGCACCGGGTACGGGTACGGCCCCGAGCTGCTCGACGAGATGACCACCACGAAGGTGGTCCACCTCGGCGTTCCTAACGTCCGGTCGTGATCAGGCGGAACCCCGCCTCGGTCACCTTGTCCCGCGGCAGGACGTTGCGGGTGTCGAAGATCAGCGGCGTGCCGGCGTGCCTCGCCAGCTCCGGCCAGTCCAGCTCGGCGAACTCCGGCCACTCGGTCAGCACGACGAGCACGTCCACGCCGTCCGCCGCCTCGGCCGCCGTCTCCACCACGGCGATTCCGGGGCGGTCCTCCCGCACGCACGGGTCGAAGGCCTTCAGCTCGGCGCCCTCCCGGGCGAGGACCTCCGCGACGGCGAGCGCGGGCGAGTCCCGCAGGTCGTTGGTGCCCGCCTTGAAGGTGAGCCCCAGCAGGCCGATGCGGGCGCCGTCGAGCGACCCGATCTCGGCGCGGATCCGGTCGGCGACACGCCGCGGCTGGTGCCGGTTGGTGGTGATCGCCCCGTCGAGGGTCGGGAACTCCACCCCGGCGGCCTTCGCGGTGGCCAGCAGGGCGAGGGTGTCCTTGGGCAGGCACGAGCCGCCCCACCCCGGTCCCGGTGCGAGGCACGACGCCCCGATCCGGTCGTCGAGCCGCATCCCCTCGGTGACGCCGTCGATGTCGGCGCCGAGGTTCTCGCACAGCTCCGCCACCGTGTTGACGTAGGAGAGCTTGAGCGCCAGGAAGCAGTTGCTGGCGTACTTCACCAGTTCGGCGCTCGTGTTGTCGGTGATCACCGTCGGCGCGCCGGTCGGCGCGTAGAGCTCCGCCACCGCGTGCGCCTGCCGTTCGTCGCGGGCACCGACCACGACCCGTTGCGGCCGCAGGAAGTCCTCGACGGCGTGGCCCTCGCGCAGGAACTCCGGGTTCGACACCACGCCGGGGTAGCGGGCGGCGGTTCCCACGGGCACCGTAGACTTGAGCACCACCACGCCCTGCGGCGACCGGCCCAGCACCTCCTCGACGGCGGACAGGTCCGCCTCGCCGTCGGCCCCGGTGGGCGTCGGCACGCAGACGAAGGTGAAGTCCACATCGGACAGCTCGCTGCCCGGCACGAACACGAGCCCGCCACCGGCCAGGCCCTGCGCGACCAGCTCCCGCAGGCCCGGCTCGTGCAGGGTCACCTCACCCGCGGTCAACGCCTCGATCTTCGCCTCGTCCACGTCAGCGCACACCACGTGGTGCCCGAGGTGGGCGAAGCACGCCGCCGTCGTCAGGCCGACGTAACCCGCGCCGATGACACCGATCCGCACAGAACACCTCCCACCGCGTCGAGGACCTCTCCGACCGTGATGCGGAGCAGTCCGATGTCCGGTTCGTCAGCGAACGTGTCGCCGGTCCGGCCGTGCCAGATGACCCGGTGCGGGCCCGTGCGCGGACCCCAGAGCCGCGGGGACATGGGGCCGAACAGCAGCACCGAGGGGGTGCCGTAGGCGGTGGCCACGTGCGCCACACCGGTGTCGCCGCAGATCACGAGCCGGGCGGTGGCGACGAGGTCCAGCAGCTCGGCGAGCGAGCCGGCCACGGGCTCCGGCGTGATCCGACGGGCCAGGTCGAGCTCGCCCGGTCCCGCCGTGACCACGACGTCGAGCTCTTCCCCGCCGTCGCGCCGCAACGCCTCGGCCACGGCCGCGTACCTCTCCGCCGGCCACCTGCGCGCACCGGTGCTCGCGCCGGGGTGGATCACGATCCGGTTGGTCCGGCCGCCGGCCTCCGGCAGCAGGAGGTCGTCCGGATCGCACCGGATCCCGTCGCGTTCCAGCAGGTCGCACCACCGCAGGACCTCGTGCCGGTCGGCAGGCCACTCCTCCGGCGCATAGCTGATCATCCGCCGCGGCCGCGTCGCCTCCAGCAGCTCGGTGCTCCGCGGTCCTCTGCCGTGCAGGTTGACCGCGAGATCCGGTTCCTCGAACGCGATCGGCTCCAGCTCACCGGTCGGCAGCAGCCGGTCCACCGCGTCGATCCGCGCCACGGCGTCGGCGAGCCACGCCGGCGCGGCCAGCGTGATCTCCGCACCGGGGAACGCCCCGCGCAGCCCGCGCAACGTGGGCACGGCCGTCAGCAGGTCGCCCAGCCCGAGCGCCCGCAGCACCAGCACCCTCACGACCGCACCCGCCGGTACCGCACCTCGCCCAGCACGCGGTGCAGGCAGGCGGCGGGAGGGATCAGCGCGCTGGTCACCACCATCCGCACGATCTCCTCCCACGTCTTCGGGCCCGGCGCGATCCGCACCACCGCGAACCACGCGGTGCGCCCCACCCAGACGGCGGCGAGGGCGCCACCGAGCCGCCGCCGACCGGCCAGGCCGCAGAGGACGGACAGGACGCCGGCGGCGGTGGTCGCCACGTGCGAGCGGAACCACCCGCGCTGCCCGCCGATGCGGGCGCGCCACCGCGGCCCCACCAGTCGGCGCATCAACGCGTCGTCGGCGTTGCCGCGCTGTTGCTGCACGCTCGTCAGGAAGGTCGCGGGCTTCACCGGGTGCGTGGTGACCCGGTCGCCCTGCACGATCCGGTATCCGAGGTCCTGCACGCGCAACGCCAGTTCGGCGTCCTCCCGGTAGGCGCGGCGGAACCGCTCGTCGAAGCCCCCTGACCGGGCCAGCGCCTCACGCCGGTAGGCCATGTCGGCGGTGATCCAGCGGGCGGTGGCGAGACCGGCCGTGCCGCGCTCGGCGTCGGTCGGCTTGCGGTCGCCGGGCAACGGCACGACGATCCGCGCCTGGCTCGCCCCGACGTCGTCCGGCAGGTCCTCGAGGTCCGCGCACAACCGGGCCTTCCAGTCGGGGGCGAGCACGACGTCGTCGTCGAGGAACGCCACCCAGTCGCCGCGCGCCTCCCGCCAGCCGGTGTTGCGCGCCGCCGCCGGTCCCAGGCCCGTCTCGCTGTCGTCCACCACCAGGATCTCGCACGGTTCCGGGCCCTCGCCCTCGACCAGCGCCTTGAGCAGGACGTCCAGGTTGGGCCGGCCCACGGTCGGGATCACGACGGAGTACTTCATCGGCGCACCACGAACGGGCCGATCGCGAGCAGGTCGACCGGCGAGGACCCGAAGCACTCCAGCGCGTCGCGCGGGGTGTCGACCATGGGCCGGCCTGCCGTGTTGAGGCTGGTGTTGACCACGACCGGCACCCCGGTGAGCGCCTCGAACGACCGCAGCATCCGCTCCAGCAACGGGTCGTCCGCGACGGTCTGGGCGCGCGCGGTGCCGTCGACGTGCACGACCGCCGGGATGCGGTCGGTCCACTCCGGACGGACGTCGTGCACGAAGAGCATGTAGGGGCTGGGGATCGGACCGCGGGTGAACACCTCGGCGGCGCGGTCGGCGAGCACCATCGGCGCCACCGGCCGGAACTGCTCGCGCCCCTTGACGTCGTTGAGCCGGGTGAGGTTCTCGGCGTAGCAGGGGTTCGCGAGCAGCGAGCGGCGGCCCAGAGCGCGCGGACCGTACTCGCTGCGGCCCTGGAACCACGCGACGATCTTGTTCGCGGCGAGCGCCTCGGCGACTTCCGCCGCGACGTCCGCGGGCCTGGTGTACGGCACCGCGGCGACGCGCAGCACCGACTCGATCTCCTCGTCGGAGAAGCCCCGGCCGAGGTCGGCGCCCGGCATCGGGGAGACGACGTCCGTGCTCGCGTGCAGCGCCGCGCCCAGCGCCGTGCCGGCGTCCCCCGCGGCGGGCTGGACCCAGACCTCGTCGAACGGTCCCTCGGCGAAGATCCTGGTGTTGGCCACGCAGTTCAGCGCCACGCCGCCCGCCATCGTCAGCCGGGACTCGCCGGTGCGCTCGTGCAGCCACCGCACCAGCTCCAGCAGCACCTCCTCGAGCCGCACCTGCACGCTCGCCGCCAGCTCCGCGTGCTCCCCGGTCAGCTCCTCGTCCTTCGCGCGCCGCTTGGCCAGCGTGTTCCAGTCGAGCGGCCGGATCTCGAACCCGCCGTCGCGCACCACCACGTGCTCGCGCATCAGGTCCAGGTGCACCGGCTTCGCGTGCGAGGCCAGCGCCATCACCTTGTACTCGTCGCTGGAGCGCAGGAAGCCCAGGTGCTCGGTGAGGTCCTCGTACATCAGGCCGAGCGAGTGCGGCAGCCGCTGCGAGGCGAACGTGGTGAGCTCCTGGTCGACGTACCGCCCGGCGAGGTGCGAGCCGCACTCGCCGCGGCCGTCCGCCACCAGCACCGCGCAGTTCCCGCCGAACGGGGCGGCGAGGCCCGTCGACGCGGCGTGCGCGACGTGGTGCGGCACGAACCGCACGATGGCGGGGTCGAGGCCGGGCAGGGCGGTGGCGAGGAACTCCGGCGCACGCCGGGCGTAGGTCGTGCGCAGCTCCTCCCAGGGCGCGTACTCGGCGTCCACGAGGCTGGGGTCGTACGAGTACGCCACCGCGTCGAGGTCCGCGGCGGTGAGCCCGGCCTGCTCGAGGCACCAGCGCGCGGACAGCTCCGGCAACTCCCACGCGGAGAACGGCACCGGCCGTTTGCCGTGCTTGCGGCGGGAGAACCGTTCCTCCTCGGCCGCCGCGACGACAGCGCCGTCGACCACCAGTGCGGCGGCCGGGTCGTGAAAGATCGCGTTGATTCCGAGAACTCGCATGAAATGCGGCTACCCGGCGAAATGCCGGGCAAACGACCGGAGGCCCTCCTCCAGCGGAACCCGCGGCTGCCAGCCGAGGACCTCGCGCGCCAGGGTGATGTCCGGCCGCCGGCGCCGGGGGTCGTCGGTCATCGCCTCGACGTGCCGGACGCCCGACGAGCTACCGGTCACCTCGATCGTCCGCCGGGCGACGTCGAGCACGGTGACCTCCGCCGGGTTGCCGAGGTTGATCGGGCCGGGGTGGTCGCTGCGCGCCATCGCGAGCAGCCCGCGCACCAGGTCGTCCACGTAGCACAGCGACCGGGTCTGCAGGCCGTCGCCGTGGACGGTGAGCGGCTCGCCCGCCAAGGCCTGCCGCAGGAACGTGGGGATCATCCGGCCGTCGTGCGCGCGCATCCGCGGCCCGTAGGTGTTGAAGATCCGCACGATCCCGGTGTTCACCCCGTGCTCGGCGCGGAACGCCACGGTCATCGCCTCGCCGAACCGCTTCGCCTCGTCGTAGACGCTGCGCGGCCCGATCGGGTTGACGTGACCCCAGTAGGACTCCCGCTGCGGGTGCTCCTCCGGATCGCCGTACACCTCGCTGGTGGACGCGACGACGACCCTGGCTCCCTTGCGGCGGGCCAGGTCCAGCACGTGGTACGTGCCGAACCCGCCCGTCCGCAGGGTGTCCACGGGCATGCGCAGGTAGTCCGCCGGTGACGCGGGGCAGGCCAGGTGCAGGACCAGGTCGACGCGGCCGGGCAGGTCGAGCGGGCGGGCCACGTCGGCGGTGACCACGTTCACCCCGTCGGGCACGTTCTCCCGCGAGCCGGTGCGGAACGAGTCCACGCACACGACCTGCGCGCCCTCGGCCAGCAGCGCTTCGCAGACGTGCGAGCCCAGGAACCCCGCGCCGCCGGTCACCACCACCCGGTCAGCGGACATCGAGCACCGTCTTCAGCCACCCGTCCTCCCGCAGGTCGAACGACTTGTAGGCGTCGACGGCGGCCTCCGGCGTCTCGCGCTGGGTGATGAACGCGAGCGGGTCCACCGAGCCGGTCAGCACGAGGTCCAGCAGGCGGGGCACGTACCGGCGGTGGTTGCAGTTGCCCATCCGCAGGGTGAGGTTCTTGTTCATCGCCGCACCGATCGGGAAGTCGTCGAACCCCGGCGGGTAGACGCCGATGATGCCGATCGTGCCGGCCTTCGCGACGAGCTCGACCGCCCAGTCCAGCGCGAGCTGCGGCGCGTCGCCGGGCTTCCACTGCTCGCCGGTCCGCTCGCCGGGCTTCTCGGCGTCGATGCCGACCGCCTCGATCACGCGGTCGGCCCCGATCCCGCCGGTCAGCTCCCTGACCACCTCGACCGGGTCCTCCTCGTTGAAGTTCACGGTCTCGGCGTTCTGCGCGCGGGCGATGTCCAGCCGGGACGCGACGCCGTCCACGACGATCACCCGTCCGGCGCCCTGGCGCTTGGCCGAGGCGATCGCGAACTGGCCCACCACACCGGCGCCCAGCACCAGCACGGTGTCGCCGTCGCCCACCTCGGCGAGCCGCGCGCCGAACCAGGACGTCGGGAAGATGTCGGAGACCAGGATGGCCTGGTCGTCGGAGACCTCGTCCGGAACGCGGACCAGCGTCGTCATCGCGTGCGGGATCCGCGCGTACTCCGCCTGCAGCCCGTTGACCGGCCCGGTCGGCTTCGGGCCACCGAAGAAGCAGGTGCCGGCCGAGGGACCGTTCGGGTTGGCGGTGTCGCACTGGGCGAAGTACCCGGCGCGGCAGTAGGAGCACGTGCCGCAGCCGATCGTCGAGGTCACCACCACGCGGTCGCCGGGCGTGAACCCGCGCACCGCCGAACCGACCTCTTCGACCACGCCGACGGCTTCGTGCCCGAGAACGGTGCCCTCGACCATGTCCGGCATCGTGCCGCGGACCATGTGCAGGTCCGTGCCGCAGATCGCGCTGCGGGTGATCCGGATGACGGCGTCGGTCGGCTCCTGGACGTGCGGGTCCTCCACCTCGTCCAGCCGGATGTCGCCCTTCCCGTGCCACACGACAGCCTTCACGTTTCCGCTCCTCCCGTTTGCAGGCTGGTTCCCCTGCACGGCCGGCGCAAACACGTGTCCACCGGAAAGGGCGTCCGGGCAACTGCCGGCAGAACGGGCGAACCGCCTTCCCGGGAACCGATCGTGGCCGCGTCGCGAGTCCGATGTGGACCGCTGGGCGCGGCCGGTCCGCGTTCCGCGCACCTCCTCCGCACCGAGCAGGCCGGCTCACCGATGGCGAAAGCCGGCCGTACCCGCGGGCGTGTCGTCGACTCGGCAGGGTGGTCGAGGTGATCGACCGCATGACCGCGGTGACCGCCGGCATGGCGGCACCGGGGAGCCGGGCCCGAGGACCCGGTTCGACCTCGGCCAAGCCGACGACGCCGTCACCCGCGCGGCGGCACACGGCGGCCCCTTCGACCGCACCGCCCTCACGCCGAGGACCTGGAGGCCGACGGGGTGCCGGACAGCCGGCCCACGGCACGCGAACGACCCTCGGCCGCTGCGAGCGGCTCACCCCGGCCGGCGCGGCCGCGCCGGGTCACCCTTCGAGGCGTGAGACCAGCACTCCCCCGCGGGCGACGAACTCCTCCGGCAGCCACGGCCGGTCGACCTTCCGGCCGTTCCACCGCGTCTCCCGCAGGTAGGTCCCCGGAGCGCCGGGCGCGAGGATCGTGATGCCCCGGCCGGAGATGCGGGCCTTCGGGAACAGGGGGCTGGACAGGTGCAGCTCGGCGCTGCTCGGCGTGCGCGGGTACAGCCCGAGCGCGGCGAAGACGTACCAGGCCGACATCGTGCCGAGGTCGTCGTTGCCGGGCAGGCCGGACGGGCCCGTGCGGTAGACCAGCCGGGCCATCGCCCGCACGGTCTCCTGGGTCTTCCGCGGCTGGCCGAGCTCGTTGTAGATCCAGGGGGTGTGGATGCCGGGCTCGTTCGTCGGGTCGTACCGCAGCGGGTCGCCGCCCGTCGCCCACGAGCCGTCCGCGCGGTGGAAGAACGCGTCGAGCCTGCTCGCCGCGATGTCGTTGCCGCCCATGACCTCCGCGAGCCCCGGCACGTCGTGCGGCACCATCCACGTGTAGGTGGCGCTGCTGCCCTGGGCGAAACCCAGGTCCGACGCGGGGCTGAACGGCGTCACCCAGGTGCCGTCGGCCTTGCGCGCCTGCTGGTGGCCGGTCGCGGGGTTGAAGGTGTTGCGCCACCAGCCCGCGCGCTCGCGCAGCGCGTCGGCGGGACGGCCGAGCCTGCGCGCCAGGTCCGCGAGCGCCTGGTCCGCGACCGCGTCCTCCAGCGTCTCGGCCGCGCCGCCCCAGCAGTGGCACGTGTCGTGCGGGGCGTAGCCGAGGCGCAGGTACTCGGCGAGGTTCGGGCGCTGGCCCTCGCACTGGCCGGGGCAGCCCTTGTCGGACAGGCCGTCCTGGTGCGGGACGGTCGCCTGGCGCAGCAGCGAGTCGAACGCCGCCCGGACGTCGAAGTTCCCGGCTCCCATGGCGTGCATGCCCGCGATGGCCGGTGCGGACGGGTCACCGGTCATGACGTGCGTTGGGCCGTTGACGTGCACCCAGCGGTCCCAGACACCGCCGTTCTGGCGGGAGAGGTTGAGCAACGACTGGGCGTAGTCGCCCGCGACGCGGGGTTCCAGCAGGGCCAGCAGCTGCGTGTGGGCGCGGTACTGGTCCCAGCCGGAGAAGTTGCCGTACTGGACCCGCTGGCCGGGTTCGAGCCGGTGGACCCGCCGGTCGCTGCCGAGGTAGGTGCCCTCGACGTCACTGGTCACGTTCGGCTGCAGGAAGGCGTGGTAGAGCGCGGTGTAGAAGATCGTGCGCTCGTCGGCGGTGCCGCCGTCGATCTCGACGGCGCGGAGCTGCCTCGCCCACTGCTCGCGGGCTTCCGCGGCGACGTCGGCGACGGTGGCGCGCCTCGGGATCTCCGCCGCGAGGTTGCGCCTGGCCGCGTCGAGGCTGGTGTAGGAGATGCCGACGCGCATCCGCACCCGGTCGTCCGCGAAGGACACGTAGCCGCCGGAGCCCTTGCCCGCGCGCGCACTTCCGGTCAGGTAGCCCTCGCCACCGGTGACGGTGGTGGTGCCCGGCCGCAGCTCGCTGTTGACCCATGTGCCGTACGCCGCGATGGGGCGGTCGAACGACGCGGTGAAGTACAGGCGGTAGTACGTCTTCTGGTTGTTCACACCACCGTTCGCGCGCCGGCCGCAGAACGCGCCGGTGAGCACCGAACCCGTGACCGTGCCGGCTTCGGGGTCGATGGTGACCTCCGCGTCCTCGCTGCCGTTGAGCGAGTTCGAGGTGCGGAAGAGCAGCGAACCGTTGACCGGGAAGGTGAACTCGCCGATGCCCGCGCGCGTCGTCACGGACAGGTCGGCCGTGGCGCCGGAGGCGAGACCGACCCGGTAGCGGCCGGGCTCGGCGACCTCGTCGGCGTGCGAGAAGTCGCTGGCGAAGACCTCGTCCCGGGTGTCGGCGGTGGGCGACGAGGTGATCTCGCCGACGTGCGGCATGATCGGCACGTCCCCCGCGGCACCGGGGTGGCAGCCGGCGCCGTTGACGTGCGTGAGGCTGAAGCCGCGCACCCTGGTGGCGTCGTAGGCGTAGCCGTTGGCGGCACCCGTGTTCGTCTGGTCGCCGCGCGTCGACGTCGGGCTCCACGAGATCATCCCGAACGGCCGGACGGCGCCTGGGTAGGTGTTCCCACCGCCCGCCGAGCCGATCAGCGGGTCGACGTACCTCGTGTCGTCCCTCACCGCCGCGCTCGCGGGAGTCACCAGCGCGGCGGCGAGGACGGGGACCAGGAGTACCGGGAGCGCTCTCACGGTCCGGCACACTAGCCGGGATCAGTGAACGCAGGGTGGCCGGTGACCGTCGATCCGCAGTCCCCGGAACTCGAGGTCGTTCGGCGTCTTGCCGACGAAGACCAGGCCGCGGGCGTCGTCGAGCGCCTCGTCGAGGGGGTAGGCGGGCGCGCCCAGCTCCGGCAGGGTGGTCCACCGGTCGGGCCGGAAGCTGAAGAACCGCTTGACGAGCTCACCGCCGGTCGACGGGATCCGGGTGACCCACTTGGCCCCGCCGCTCCAGTCCGACGCCGGTCGGAGCTGGACGTGCAGGTCGTCGGTGGCGCGGTAGGTCAGCCAGAACCCGCGCGAGTCCGTCAGGTCCGCCTCGGCCTCGAACCGGTTGGCCAGCCACACGACCATGACGTGCCAGTCGTTCGACAGGAACTTGATCTTCGCCGTGTAGTCGTGCCGTCCGCGGGGGACGAGGATGCTGCCGGTCGCGGGTTCGGTGGCACCCTCGCCGCTGGCGAGCCACTGCTGCAACCGGTCGATGGACGGGGTGTCGCACTCACGGCCGGGCGAGGCGTTCGCGACGGCCGTGGAGCCGAACGTGAACAGCAACGCGCACGCGATCACCGCGACGCGGCCGGGCGTCGAATTCAGGCGCATCCCGTGGACCGTAGCGGAAATTGGTATGAACCATTGCCGTTCACGGTTGACGCGACCTAGATCCTGATCAACGCCTGGATCGGCAGGTGGTCGGACGGGAACTGGCCGTCCCGCTGGTAGGTGTTGATCGCCGCGGCCTCGACGGTCGCGCCGCGGGTGAGGATCCAGTCGATGCGCGGACCGTCCGGGACCAGCGGCCCGAACCCGTGGAACGTGCCGTACGCCGGCGTCGTCTGCGGGCCCGCCAGCCACGAGTCGGCGAGACCCGCGCCGTCGGTCAGGGTCTTGTAGGTGGGTGAGAGGGGCACGTCGTTGAAGTCGCCGGTGACCACGACCGGCAGCGCCAGGCCGCTGATCCGGTCGCGCACGAGTTCGGCGCTGCGCAGGCGGGCGTTCTCCGACTCGTGGTCGAAGTGGGTGTTGACGACCACGAACTGCCTGCCCGTCGCCCGGTCGGCGAACCGGACCCACGTGACCATGCGGACCACGTTGTTGCCCCACGACCGCGAGCCCATGACGTTCGGCGTGTCCGACAGCCAGTGGTGGTCGAACTCGAGCGGCTGCACCCTCAGGGTGTCGAAGAAGATCGCCATGAACTCGTCGTGGCTGCCGCCGGCTCTGCCGAGCCCGATCCAGTCGTAGTGGTCAGGCAGGTCGTGCTCGACGTCCAGCAGCTGCCCGTAGAGGCCCTCCTGGGTGCCCAGCACCGCCGGGCGCTCGGTGAGCAGGAGCTGCGCCACCGCCGGTCGTCTCGCCGCCCACGAGTTCGGCTCGGCGGCGGAGGCGTAGCGCAGGTTGAACGACATCACGTTCAAGGTCGACACCCCACTGATCATGGCACGGCCCACCCCGTCTCCGCCGATCGGACACAGCGGGACCGGTCGAGCCGGCACCCGTTCGCCGGCTCGACCGGTCCCCTGGCCCGCTCCGGCGGGCCCGCGCGCTCTACGCCGGCGCGTAACCGGCCGGACGGCTGGTGAACGTGCCGCGGCCTTGCGTCCGGCTGCGCAACCTCGTCACGTACCCGAACATCTCCGCCAACGGCACGATCGCCGTCACCACCGTCGTGCCGGCCCTGGCCACCGACCCCTCGACCCGGCCGCGGCGGGCGGCCAGGTCACCGACCACCCCGCCGAGGCACGAGTCCGGCACGACGACCTCGACCTCGGCGACCGGTTCGAGCAACGCCGTCGAGCCGGCCGCGAGCGCCGCGCGGAGCCCCAGCCGTCCCGCCGTCCGGAACGCCATCTCCGAGGAGTCCTTGACGTGCGTGGACCCGTCGGTCAGCGTCACCAGCAGCCCGGTCACCGGGTGGCCGAGCGGCCCCTCGGCCAGCGCGTCCCGGCAGCCCTGCTCGACCGCGCGGATGAACTCCGGCGGCACCCGCCCTCCGGTGACCGCCGAGCGGAACTCGAAACCGGTCTCCAGCGGTTCCGTGTCGATGACCACGTGCGCGAACTGCCCCTGACCTCCGTCCTGCTTGACGTGCCGGTGGACGAACCCCGTCACACCGCTGGTCACCGTCTCGCGGTAGGCCACCCTCGGCCGTCCCGCGGTGATCTCGACGCGCTGGCGCAACCGCGCCACCGCCACCTCCAGGTGCAGCTCGCCCAAGCCGGACAACACCGTCTGCCCGGTCTCGGGGTCCGTCCTGACCCGCAGCGACGGGTCCTCGTCGGCCAGGTGCGCGAGCGCCTCGGCGAGCCGCCCGTGGTCGGCACCGGTCCTCGGTTCGACCGCCACCGACACGACCGGGTCGGCCGACACCGGCGGTTCGAGCAGCAGCGGAGCCGCCGGGGCGCACAGCGTCGTCCCGGTCCGGGCCGACTTCAGCCCGACCAGCGCCACGATGTCGCCCGCGACCGCCCACTCGACCGGCGTGTGCCGATCGGCCTGCACCCGGAGGATCCGCCCGACGCGCTCGCTCCTGCCCGCCACCAGGATCGTGTCTCCCTTGTGGACGGTGCCAGAGTAGACCCGCGCGCAGGCCAGCCGTCCCGTGGCGGTGGCGTTGAGCTTGAACACCAGTGCCGCGAACGGCGCGGCCGGGTCGGGCGGTCGCTCCTCACCACCGGCACCGCGCACCGGAGGAACGTCCACAGGGGACGGCAGGTACGCGACCACGGCGTCCAGCAGCGGTTCGAGGCCCCGGTTCCGGTACGCCGAGCCGCACAGCACCACGGTCGCCGTTCCACGGATCGTCAGCTCCCTCAACGCGCCTTCCAGCGTCTCATCGGACAGGCCGTGCTCGAAGAACTCCTCCAGCACGTCCGGGTGCAGCTCCGCCACCGCCTCCTCGAGCAGGCGGCGCCGTCGTCGTGCCTCGGCCAGCAGCCCGTGGGGCACCGGCCCTTCCTCCAGCTCGTCCTGCCAGGTCAACGCCCGCATCCGGACGAGGTCGACCACGCCGGTGAACCCGTCCTCGGCACCCATCGGGAGCTGCACGACGAGCGGCACCGCGTCCAGCCGCGTCCTGATCGACTCGACGGCCGCGTCGAGGTCCGCGCCCGCCCGGTCGAGCTTGTTGACGAACGCGATCCGCGGCACGCCGTGCCGATCGGCCTGCCGCCACACCGCCTCGCTCTGCGGCTCGACACCGGCGACGCCGTCGAACACCGCGACAGCCCCGTCCAGCACGCGCAGGGACCGCTCGACCTCGTCGGAGAAGTCGACGTGGCCCGGCGTGTCGATGAGGTTGATCCGATGCCCGTCCCACGTGCAGCCCACGGCCGCGGCGAAGATCGTGATGCCGCGGTCGCGCTCCTGCGGGTCGAAGTCGGTGACGGTGGTGCCGTCGTGGACCTCGCCGCGCCTGTGGGTGGTGCCGGTGGCGAACAGGATTCGTTCGGTGAGCGTGGTCTTGCCCGCGTCGACGTGGGCGAGGATGCCGAGGTTGCGGATGGCGTTCAACGTGGTCGTGCGCATGGTTCAGTGCCTTTTCGGTGCGAAAGGGACCACAGGTCAGCGCGATGACCCGACGAAGCCCGGTCTCGGGTTCGTCAGGCACTCCGGTGCCCGGCGCGCAGCGGGCGACCGGGGTGCGGGGACACGAGGATCACGTCGAAACGGGACGAGGGAACGACGACGACGGCGGCGGTGCGCACGGCCGGTCTCCCCTCGTCACTCGGTGGTGTTGATCGTGAATCGTAGAGAGACCAGCGCCACGGTGAAACCGGTTTTCCCTTGGAACACCGCCACAACGCCGGCCGTTGAACCTGTCATGCGCCTTTGCTTGCTCGGCGACTCGATTGCCGCGGGCGTCGGGAGCACCCGCCGGGAGGACACCCTCGGCCCGCTGCTCGCCGCCCACCTCCGCGCGAAGGGACACGAGGTCGATCTGAGAGTGCACGCGGTCTCGGGTGCCCGTTCCGCCGACCTGCGCGCCCAGGTCGGCACCGCGGTCGCGGGCGGTGTGGACATCGCCGTGGTGGTCATCGGGGCCAACGACCTGACGAGGTTCGTCCCCGCTCAGGTCGGCGCTCAACTGCTGCACGACGCGGTCGCGGACCTGCGCCGGGCGGGCGCCGGGGTCGTCGTCGCCACGGCGCCGGACATGAGCGTCGTCACGCACGTGCCGCCCGCGTTGCGCGACGTGGTGTCGGCGGTGAGCCGGGACTACGCCCGCGTGCAGCAGCAGGCCGTCATCCGGGCGGGCGGCGTCGTCGCCCACGTCGAGCGCGTCGTCACGCCGCGGTTCGCCGCGGACCCCTCGCTCTTCGCCGCCGACCGCTTCCACCCGTCCGCCGCCGGCTACCGCGAGATCGCGGCGGCGCTCGCGCCCGCCGTCGAGGAGGCCGCCGCCGCCCGCCAGGCCTGACCGATTGCGATCAAGGCCCGCGCGTCGTACTGTCCGCACTAAGTTCAAGCATTGAACGAATGAGGTGGATCATGGTTGCGCCCACTCCGGCGGACAAGTTCTCCTTCGGTCTCTGGACCGTCGGCTGGTCGGGTCGTGACCCGTTCGGCGACGCCACGCGGCCCGAGCTGGACGTGGTCGAGGCGGTGAACCGGCTCGCCGAACTGGGCGCGTACGGTCTCACGTTCCACGACGACGACCTGTTCGGGTTCGCGGCGACGAACCGGGACCAGCAGATCAGCAGGCTGCAGGCTGCTCTGGAGGACACCGGGATGGTCATCCCGATGGTCACGACGAACCTGTTCAGCCACCCCGTCTTCAAGGACGGCGGCTTCACGAGCAACGACCGCGCGGTGCGCCGGTTCGCGCTGAAGAAGGTGCTGCGCAACATCGAGCTCGCGGCCGAGCTCGGCGCGAAGACCTTCGTGCTGTGGGGCGGGCGGGAAGGCTCCGAGTACGACGTGGCCAAGGACGTGCGGGCCGCGCTCGACCGGTACCGCGAGGCCATGAACCTGTTGACGCAGTTCGTCACGGACCGGGGCTACGACCTGCGGTTCGCGCTCGAGCCCAAGCCGAACGAGCCGCGCGGCGACATCCTGCTGCCCACGGTCGGCCACGCGCTCGCGTTCATCTCGTCGCTCGACAAGCCCGAGATGGTCGGTCTCAACCCCGAGGTCGGGCACGAGCAGATGGCCGGGCTGAACTTCGTGCACGGCATCGCGCAGGCGTTGTGGCACGACAAGCTGTTCCACATCGACCTCAACGGGCAGCGCAGCATCAAGTACGACCAGGACCTGGTCTTCGGGCACGGCGACCTGATGAACGCGTTCGCGCTGGTCGACCTGCTGGAGGCGGCCGGCTACGACGGCCCGCGGCACTTCGACTACAAGCCGTCGCGCACCGAGGACATCCAGGGCGTCTGGGACTCCGCCAAGGCCAACATGGCGACGTACCTGCTGCTCAAGGAGCGCGCCCTCGCGTTCCGCGCCGACCCCGAGGTGCAGGAGGCGCTCCGGATCGCGGGCGTCGACGAGCTCAAGAAGCCGACCCTCGGCAGCGGCGAGTCCTACGACGACCTGATCAACGACGACAGCTTCGACCCGGAGAAGGCGGCCGAGCGCGGCTTCGGCTTCGTCCGGCTCAACCAGCTCGCGCTCGAGCACCTCACCGGGGCGCGCTGACATGACGCTCGTCGCGGGCGTCGACTCCTCGACGCAGTCCTGCAAGGTCGTGATCCGCGACGCGGAGAGCGGCGAGCTCGTCCGGGAAGGTCGCGCCACGCACCCGGACGGCACCGAGGTGCACCCGTCGCACTGGTGGGACGCGCTACAGGCCGCGCTGTCGGACGCCGGCGGCCTCGACGACGTCGCGGCCGTGAGCGTCGCCGGCCAGCAGCACGGCATGGTCTGCCTCGACGAGGCCGGCGCCGTCGTGCGGGAAGCGTTGCTGTGGAACGACACCAGGTCCGCCGCCGCGGCGGCGGACCTGGTGGCCGAGCTGGGCGCGGCCGAGTGGGCGGCGAGGATCGGCCTGGTGCCGGTCGCGTCGTTCACGATCACCAAGCTGCGCTGGCTCGCCGAGCACGAACCCGCCAACGCCGCGCGCACCGCCGCCGTCTGCCTCCCGCACGACTGGCTGACGTGGCGGCTGCGCGGCACCGGCGACCTCGCCGACCTGGTGACCGACAGGTCCGACGCGTCGGGCACCGGCTACTTCGACTCGGCGGCGAACGCCTACGTGCCGGAGCTGCTCTCGCTCGGGCTCGGCCGCGCCGACGTGGCCCTGCCACGGGTGCTGGGCCCCACCGAGTCCGTCGAGGGCGCACTGGTCCTCGGCGCGGGAGCCGGCGACAACGCGGCGGCGATGCTCGGCGTCGGCGGTGACGACGTGGTGGTGTCACTCGGCACGTCCGGCGTCGTGACGGCCACCAGCGACGTGCGGGCGGTGGACCCGTCGGGCATCGTGGCCGGTTTCGCCGACGCCACGGGCCGGTACCTGCCGCTGGCGTGCACGCTGAACGCGGCCCGCGTGCTCGACGCGACCGCCCGCGTGCTGGGCGTCGACCTCGCGAAGCTGAGTGACCTGGCCCTGTCGGCACCGCCCGGCGCGGAAGGTGTGGTGATGGTGCCGTACCTGGAAGGCGAACGGACCCCGAACCTGCCCGACGCGACCGGCGCCCTGCACGGCCTGACCCTGACCAACGCCACACCGGCCAACATCGCGCGCGCGGCCGTCGAAGGCATGCTGTGCGGTCTCGCGGTAGGACTCGACGCACTGGCCGAACAGGGCGCGGACGTCAGCGGCGTCCGGCTCGTCGGCGGCGCGGCGGCCTCCCCGGCGGTCCGGGAGATCGCCCCGGCCATGTTCGGGGTGCCGGTGACGGTGCCAGAGCCGGGCGAGTACGTCGCCGACGGCGCCGCACGGCAGGCCGCCTGGGCGCTCACGCGGTCGGCGACGCCGCCGGAGTGGAGCGGCGCGGCGAGCCGGCGGTACGAGGCGGTGGCGGTGCCGGAGATCCGCGCCCGGTACGCGGACGCGGCGCAGAAGTACCTGAACCGATGACCGGCCGGGGGCCGGGCGTGGCGCGAGGACGCGGCGCGGTGGTCGTGGAGGCAACTTCACGACCGCTCGTGCCGAGGGCTCGCGCCCGCCCTGGCCCCTGGGCGGCGGCGCCGACCACCTGGCAGCCCATCGGGTTCGTGGGCGGCCAGGCGGTGCCGCAGTCGCCAACAGCCAGGCGATCGATCGCGGTGGCGACTGGGGCCGCGCGCAGCACGCCCCAGGCCCGCAGCTGTCCCGCGGCTACCCACTCCGCGGCCACCTGTCCGGCGACCGCCCACCCGGCGGCCACTCTCCCGGCGGCCACCCTCTCCGCGACCGCCCTCCCGGCAGCCACCCTCCCGGCAGCCGTCCACCCTGCAGCCACCCTCCCGGCAGCCACCCTCCCGGCAGCCACCCTCCCGGCAGCCACCCTCCCGGCAGCCACCCTCCCGGCAGCCGTCCACCCTGCAGCCACTCACCTGGCAGCCACTCACCTGGCAGCCGTCCACCCGGCAGCCACTCTCCCCACGGCCACCCACCCCACGGCCACTCACCCCACGACCGCCCACCCGGCAGCCATCCACCCCGCGGCCACCCACCAGGCAGCCGTCCACCCGGCAGCCACTCCCCCGGCAGCCACTCCCCCGGCAGCCACTCCCCCGGCAGCCACTCTCCCCGCGGCCACTCACCTCCGGGCCGCACCGCGGATCCACGCGCGGCCCGCCTCCACCCCGCGGCGATACTGGGTGCGATGACCACCGTCGACCACCTGCGCCAGGTCCGCCTGGGCAACCTGCGCACCGTCCTGCTCGCCCTGGTCGACCGCCCGGGCTCGAGAGCCGACCTCGCGGCACGGACCGGCCTCACCAAGGCCACCCTCTCCAACCTCACCGAACCGTTGCTGGCCAACGGGATCCTCGTCGAGGAACCGGCCACCCTCGCGGGCCTCGGCCGACCGTCCAAACCCCTGCGCTTCCACCCCGGCGGACCGGTCGCGGTCGGCGCCGAGATCAACGTCAGCCACCTGGCCGTCGAGATCCTCGGCCTGGACGGCGAGACCATCCGCCGCCACCTGGTGCCCGCCGACATCCGCAAGGCCTCGGCCGACGACGTCCTCGACCGCGTCGCCGGCCTGATCCGCGAGATCACCGGCGACCGCCCGCTGCTCGGCGCCGGGCTCGCGGTGCCCGGTGTCGTGCACGACGGCGTCGTCGTCCGGGCGCCGAACCTGCCGCACCTGGTCGGCGTCCCGCTCGCCGACGGCCTCAGCCGCCGGCTCGCGCTCGACGTCGAGCTCGACAACGAGGCCAACCTCGCCGCCCTCGCCCACCTCTGGCCGCGGCACCTCGCGGGCGAGGACTTCGTGCACGTGTCCGCGGACGTCGGCATCGGCGCCGGTGTCGTGCTCAACGGCGAGGTCTACCGCGGTGTCAGCGGGTTCGCGGGCGAGCTCGGGCACGTGGTGATCGAACGGGACGGCGTCCGTTGCACGTGCGGCAGCCGCGGGTGCGTGGAGCGGTACGCGGGGCTCGACGTGATCCTCCGCCAGGCCGGGCGCCGCCGGCTCGACTCGCTGCACAAAGCCTTGGCAGCGCAGGACGAACGCGCCCTCACGTCCGTGCGGCAGGCCGGGCAGGCCCTCGGTGTCGGGCTGGCCACGCTGATGAACCTCTTCGACGTGCCCACGGTCGTGCTCGGCGGCAGCTACGCCGTGCTGCACGAGCACCTCAGCGTCGCCGTTCAGTCCGAAATGGACAGAAGGGTGCTCGCGGGCGGTGAGCGGCACACCAGGCTGATCGCCTCGCCGCTCGGCGAGTTCGCGGTCGTGCGGGGAGCGGCCGGGCTCATCACCCGTCGCGCCGTGCAGCAGCCCGAGCGCCTCTTCGCCCAGCCGCCACGCCCAGACCGGCCGTGACCACGCCGAGCACCAGCGTGATGTATCCGCCGACGATGCCGTACCCGGTGCCGGGGCCGCCTTGCGCCATGACGACGACCAGCGCGCCGATCACCGCCCCGATCCCACCGGTGACCACGGCCACCAGGGCGCCACGTCCCCGCGTCAGCACCAGTACGGCGATGCCGGCGACGCCGAGCGCGCCGGCCACCAGCGACCACAGGCGTCCGGCGGTCATCTCATAAGCAGCAGCAACGAGTGTCATGGCACCAAGCCTGTCCCGGCGGGCACCGGAGGTCGTCGTGCGAGCGCAGACAGCGACTACTGCCGGCGCAGCAGGTTCGACCTCCTCCCGGCGGACGATCTCCCGGCGTCGGCGTCGGTTTAAGGTGCAACGCATGAGCAGGCACCGGCTGGACTGGGTGATCGCCGCCGGGGTCGCGGCGATCCTGGTGGTGGCCGGGCATCCCGCCACCGTCCTCGGCCAGGTGCTGCTGGCCGCGAGCGGCCTGGTCCTCGCGGCCCGCCGGACGGCACCGGTCGCCGTGCTCGCCGCGACGGGACTCCTCGCGCTGGGTTACCAGGCGACAGGCGCCGACGTGCCGGTGATCGCGTTCCTCTTCGCCGTCTACTCGACGATGCGAGCGGGCCACCGCGTCGTCACCGCGGCCGGTTCGCTCCTGCTGATCGCCACGCTGCCCCTCGCCGCGCTCGCCTCGCCGCGCGACCTCACCACCTTCGAGGCGTTCGCGCAGACCCGCGACGTCCTGCAGATCGCGTGGCTCATCGCCGCCGCGGCCGCCGGTGAGGCGCTCCGGCAGGCCGAGCGCAGGGCCGACGAGGCCGAGCGCACCCGCGAGGAGACCGCGCGCCGGCGCGCCGACGAGGAACGCCTGCACATCGCCCGCGAGCTGCACGACTCGCTCACCCACCAGATCTCCGTGATCAAGCTGCAGGCCGAGGTCGCGGTGCACCTGGCGCGGAAGCGGGGTGAGGAGGTGCCCGAGGCGTTGCTCGCGATCCGCGATGCCGGCCGGGAAGCCACCAGGGAGCTGCGCGCGACGCTCGAAGCGCTGCGGGACGACGGCGACCACCCCAAGCACGGCATCGGCGACGTCCCGGAGCTGGTCCGGCGAGCCAGGGCCACGGGCCTCGACGCGCAGCTCACCATCGAGGGCCACAACGACGACGTCCCGGCCGCGGTGGAACGGACCGCGTACCGGATCGTGCAGGAGTCGCTCACCAACATCGCCCGGCACGCCGCCGCGGCCACCGCGCGGATCCGCATCGACTACCGGCCGGACGCGCTGCTCATCAGCGTGGACGACGACGGCACGGCGACCCCCAAGACGTCGGCGGAGGGCGTCGGGCTGCTCGGCATGCGCGAACGGGTCACCGCGCTCGGCGGCAGCCTCCAGGCGGCGCCGCGCGGCGAGGGCGGTTTCTCCGTCCGGGCCGAGCTCCCGGTGGCGCAGCCGTGATCCGCGTTCTGCTGGTCGACGACCAGCCGCTGATCCGCAGCGGTTTTCGCGCCCTCCTCGACGCCGAGGACGACATCGAGGTCGTCGCCGAAGCGGCGAACGGGGAGGAAGGGCTCGAGAAAGCCCGGCTGCACGCGCCGGACATCGCCCTCGTCGACATCCAGATGCCGGGGGTGGACGGCATCGAGGCGACCAGGCGCATCGCCGGGGACCCGGCCCTCGCCGGCACGCACGTCGTGATCCTCACCAACTACGGCCTCGACGAGCACGTCTTCCACGCCCTCAAGGCCGGTGCGGCGGGGTTCCTCGTCAAGGACGTGCAGCCGGAGGACTTCCTGCACGCCGTCCGGGTGGCGGCCCGCGGCGACGCGCTGCTCGCCCCGTCGATCACCCGCAGGCTGATCGACCGGTACGTGAGCCAGCCGCTGCGGCCGGGCGCACAGCTCGGCCGGCTCACCAACCGCGAACGCGAAGCCGTGGTCCTGGTGGCGAAAGGCCTGTCGAACGACGAGATCGCCGCGAGCATGGTGATCAGCCCGCTCACCGCGAAGACCCACGTCAACCGCGCCATGACCAAGCTGCACGCCCGCGACCGCGCCCAGCTCGTGGTCATCGCCTACGAGTCGGGCCTGGTCGTGCCGCGGGCCACCGACCGCGGGTAGGTCTCGGTTCCGCCGCAGGGCGAGCCCGCGGTGAGGCGCCGAGGTTGCTCCCGCCGGCGGTGAGACACCACACAGGTCACCCGGAAACACCGGCGCTTCCCATGCCGTTGTACAGAGTGGTCGGTGCGGTCCGTGTCCCCCGGGCCTCACCTCATCGCCTTCGCGGAAGACCGTTCGGCTGGTACCGCGTCGTGCACCTCGCCGAGAGGCGACCGCCGCACCGGCCGTTCCCCAGCTCGCCCCCAGGTCGTCATACTCCCCCCGACAGACGGCCTGGGGGCGTCCTCGTCCCGCGAAACGCTGCGCAAAGGTCTGAGACACAACGGATCCCGCGTCGGCAACCTCCACCGCGCGTTCTCCGTCAGCGCTCGCTCCGACCGGTCGGCGGGACGAGCACGAGCTTGCCGCCAGGCCGGCGGGGCTGGCTGAGCGCGGCCGCTTCCCGGATCCGGTCGAGCGGGTAGGTGCGGGCCACCGGCACGACCAGGACGCCTGCGCCGGCCAGCCGCGCGAACTCCTGCAGCATCGCGAAGGGCAGGTCGACCTGGGTGGTCCGCCCAGAGCGCCGCCGAACTGTTCGAGGCGGTCACACCGCCGGTCCGCTGACTTCGCCGCGACGACCGCCTGAAACCGTTCAGCAGCCGGGGATGCGCGTGTTGCACCGGTGAGCGAGCACACAGATCACCAGGAAACACAACGCATCCCCGCACCGTTGAACAAGACAGTCGGTGCGGACCGAGTCCCCGGGCCCCACCTCATCGCCTTCGCGGAACACCGTCCGGCTGGAACCGCGTCGAGCACACCGCCGAGAGGCGACCACCGCACCGACCACACACCACGCCCTCAAGCCGCCCCACCCCCCAGACGGCTTGAGGGCCTTCCCACCCCGGCAAACCGCTCAACAGCAAGGGATACACAACCCCCACCGGTGAGCGAACGCACAAACCACCAAGAAACACAACGCATCCCCACAGCGTTGAACAAGACAGTCGGTGCGGACCGAGTCCCTGGGCCCCACCTCATCGCCTTCGCGGAACACCGCTCAACCGGAACCGCGTCGAGCACACCGCCGAGAGGCGACCACCGCACCGACCACACACCACGCCCTCAAGCCGCCCCACCCCCAGACGGCTTGAGGGCCTTCCCACCCCGAGCCCGACACCGTTGCCACGTCGGGCACAACGCGACCACCGAACTCGCCCTCACGCTGCCGTCCTCCCCCAGGCAGCGTGGGGGCTTCCCCGCTCTGCGGGCCCCGTGACGTCAGGCCACGCCCGCGGCGATCAGCTTCGCCCAGATCTCGCCCTGGTCGACGACCTCGACGCCGAGCTTCTCCGCCTTCGTCAGCTTGCTCGCGCCCACGCCCTCGCCGGTGATCAGCATGTCCGTGGTCGCCGACACCGACGACGCGGCGGTGGCGCCGGCGCGTTCGCACATCTTCTGGAACGTCGGGCGGGTGACCTTCTCGCCGGAGCGCGGGTCGCTGATCGAGCCCGTGATCACCACGGACTTGCCCTCCAGGGGCGCGCCGGCCACGACCACCGGTGGCAGGTCCTCCTCGCGGACCTCCAGCGAGACGCCGCGCTCCCGCAGGCGTTCGATCTCCGGGCGCAGGCGCGCCAGGTGGTTGTTCAGGGACTCGGCGACCTTCTGGCCGATGTCCTCGACGGCCACCAGCTTCTCCACGCCCGCGTCGGCCACCTCCTCCAGGGACCTGAAGCCCGCGCGGCACAGGCGGGCCGCGGTGCCCTCGGAGGCCATCGGGATGGAGAGGCCGATCAACGCGCGGCGCAGGCCCACGGAGCGGCTGCGGTCGATGGACTCGATCATGCGGGTCGCGGAGACCTCGCCCACGCGGTCGAACTCGAGGAGGCGTTCCTTGGTGAGCGTGTAGAAGTCCGACGGGTTCACCAGGTCGCCGGTCTCCGCCAGGCGCTCGATCCACACCTGGCCGATCGCGTCGATGTCGGCGGCCGCGCGGGAGGACCAGTGGATCAGGCGGCGCACGGTCTGGGCCGGGCAGGCCGAGTTGGTGCAGAACAGCTCCCGGCTGTTGCCCTGCTCGGTGAGCGGCTGGGAGCAGGACGGGCACGCCGAGGGCGCGACGATCTCGCGTTCGGCGCCGGTGCGCTTCGACTCGTCCAGCACGCCCGCGACGAACGGGATCACGTCGCCCGCGCGGCGGACCAGGACCGTGTCGCCGATCTTGATGCCGCGCGAGCGGATGACCTCCTGGTTGGCCAGGGTGGCGCGGGTGACGGTGGTGCCGCCGACGAACACCGGCTCCAGCCAGGCGACCGGGGCGATCTTGCCGGTCTTGCCCACGTCCCAGACGACGTCCATCAGGACCGTCGTCTTCTCCTCGGCGGCGAACTTGTAGGCGATGGCGCCGCGCGGGGACGACGACCTGGTGCCCGCGGCGGCGAACGCGTCGCGGTTGGCCAGGCGCAGCACCGCGCCGTCCAGGTCGTAGTCGAGCTCGTTGCGGGCCTGCTCGATGCCGCTGATCAGCTCCTGCGCCTCGGCGGCGGACGAGCAGTGCCGCATCTCGGCCACGCTGAAGCCGAGCTTGCGCAGACCCGCGTCCAGGTCGGAGTCGGCGCTCTCCGGCTCGGTCGTGAGGTCGAACGCGAAGAACTGCATGCGCCGGCCCTCGACCGCCTTCGGGTCCTTGGCGCGCAGCGTGCCCGCGGCCGCGTTGCGCGGGTTGATCAACGGCTTGTCCGGGTTCTTCTTGTTGTACGCGTCGAACGTCGAGCGCAGCATCACGCACTCGCCGCGCACCTCGACGCGGCCCGGCGCGTCGACCTTCTCCGGCACGCCGTCGCACAACGCGCGGGTGAGGAACGTGACGTCGTCGCCCGTCGTGCCGTCGCCACGGGTGACGGCACGCGCCAGGCGGCCGTTCTCGTACACCAGCGCGAGCGACAGGCCGTCGAGCTTCGGCATGACGACCACCGGCTGACCGGGGAACCGGGCGAAGAACGCCTCGACCTGCTCGGGCTTGTTCGCCTTCTCCAGCGACAGCATCGGCCGCGAGTGCCGCACCGGCGCGTGGAGCACCGACGGCGCGCCCACGTGGTCCAGCGGGTTGTCCTCCGGCGTGAGCTCCGGATGCTCGGTCACCAGCGCGCGGAACTCGTCCTCGATCGCGTCGTACTCGGCGTCCGCGACGAGCGGTTCGCCCTGGTAGTACGCGGCGCGCAGCTCGACGATCCGCGCGGCGAGCTCCTGAACACGGTCCCCGGCAGCATTCATGGGCAGGACGTTACCGGGCACCCCTGACAATCGCGTGCAGTTGCGATCGAGTGCTGCTCAAGCCGTGTGCTGGACACCGTCCACAGTGTTCTGGTCCGCGGTGTTCTAGTCCCGCGGCCCGCGCAGCGTCAGGACCACCCTCAGGACGTGTTCGACGGCGGCCGGGAACACCGCTCCGCGCAGCTCGTCGCGGTGCGCGAGCGTGGCCCCGGCGAACTCGACCATGCGGTCGGGCCCCACCCGGCGCACCACGAGCCCGGCCACCTCCTCCAGGTCGAGGCCGGGGTGGTCGAGACGGGTCAGCGCGAACTCGACGACCAGCTCCTCGTCGGTCACGGCCACCTCCTCCCGGTCGACCGGGAGGATTCTCCCACCGGTACGCGTCGGGAACGCGCGCTGGACCGGTGATCGGCGCCACCGCACGCTGTCCGACATGAAGTTCATCCGCCCGGACGCCCGCACCTGGAGCTGTCCGCCCGCGTCCACCGGGGCTCGGGACTTCCACCGGACCCTGCCCGGCTACGCTCCCACCCCGCTGGCGGAGCTCCCCGCCCTCGCGGCGGAGCTCGGGCTCGGCCGGTTGTTCGCCAAGGACGAATCCTCCCGGCTCGGCCTGCCCGCTTTCAAGGCCCTCGGCGCATCGTGGGCCGTTCACCGGGTCCTGCGCGAACACCCCGGACCGGTCACCCTCACCACCGCCACCGATGGCAACCACGGCCGTGCGGTAGCCCGCATGGCGCACTTGCACGGTCAACGCGCGCACGTCTTCGTTCCGAACGCAGTGCCGCAGCACGCCGTTGACGCCATCAGGGACGAACAGGCCGAGGTCACCGTCGTGGACGGCACCTACGACGACGCCGTCCGGCTGGCCGTCGAGGCGGACGGGATCCTCGTGCAGGACGTGGGCCGGCCCGGCTACGAGGAGGTCCCGGCCTGGATCGTCGAGGGCTGCAGCACGCTGTGCCACGAGGTCGACGACCAGCTCCCGGCCGAGGCGGGCCTCGTCGTCATCCCAGTCGGCGTCGGCTCGTTCGCCCAGGCCGTCGTCACCCACCACCGCGGCCGCGGCTCCGCGCGGCGCTGCTCGCGGTCGAGCCCGACACCGCGGCCTGCGTGCTGGAAAGCCTGAAGGCGGACGAGCTCAGGACCATCCCCACGGGCGACACGATCATGGCCGGGCTCAACTGCGGCACACCGTCCGCCCCCGCCTGGCCGTTCCTGCGGAACGGCCTCGACGCCGCCGTGTCCGTCAGCGACGCGGAATGCGCGAAGGCGATGGCGGACCTCCACGCGCTCAACGTCCACTCCGGACCGTGCGGCGCGGCGTCGCTCGCCGGGCTTCGCGCCGTCCGCGACGATTTCGGCCGGGTTGATCGCCATCGACTCGGTCAACCCCGGCCTCGTCCCCGGCGGCAACGGCGAAAGCGCCGTCGCCGACCACTGCGCCACCTGGTTCACCGCTCACGGCTTCGAGGTCCACCGCCTGGAGCGACGACCGGGCCGTCCTTCGCTCGTCGCCGTGCGGAAGGGCAGCGGCGGCGGGAAGTCGTTGATGCTCAACGGGCACATCGACACGGTCGGCACCGCCAACTACGCCGGCGACCCGCTGGAACCCGGGATCAGGGACGGCAGGATGTACGGCCGCGGCGCGTTCGACATGAAGAGCCGACTTCCGCGCCACGCTCACCCGCGGCCTCGCCAGGGACCCGTTCGAGGCCGACCCGGACGCGGAGATCGTCCGCACGCTCGTCGCGAACCTCGGCGAACCGCCCGTCGTCCGGGCGGAGCCGTTCTGGACCGACTGCGCGCTGCTGGACCGGGCCGGCATCCCGTGCCTGCTGTTCGGCGTCGACGGCGCGGGCGCCCACGCGGCCACCGAGCACGTCGACCTGGCCTCCCCCGACCGGCTCACCGACGTCCTGACCGGCACGATCACCGACTTCTGCGGCTGGCCCCGTCGCACACGACCCGCCGCGATTGGGCAGACTGGCGTCGTGACCCGACAGAGGACGAACTGACGTGCACGCCGCCGGACTGGTGCTGCACCCGCAACGGGACTCCGCCGCCGCCGTCGAGGCCGTGCTCGGCTGGGCGGCCAACCGCGGCGTCGAGATCCTCGGCATCAAGGACGAGATCCAGCGCCTGCGCTGCGCGGCCACCCCGGTCACGGCCGAGGAGCTGGGCCGGCGAGCCGACCTGGTCGTGAGCCTCGGCGGCGACGGCACGATGCTGCGCGCCATGCGGCTCGCCGACGGCGAGCGCGCGTCCGTCCTCGGCGTCAACCTCGGCAAGCTGGGCTTCCTGGCGGAGGTCGACGTGCCCGACCTGCCCGCGGCGCTGTCCGCGATCGACGCCCACGACTTCACCGTCGAGCCCCGCCTCGCCGTCGACGCGGTCTTCCACGACCAGGAGGTCACCGCGTTCAACGACATCGCCGTCGTCCGCATCCCCGGCGAGGGCAGCGCCAGGGTGGCGGTCAGGGTCGCCGGCCAGCCGTTCGTCAGCTACGCCTCCGACGCCGTCATCGTCGCCACCCCGACCGGCTCGACCGCGTACAGCTTCTCCGCTGGCGGCCCGATCACCAGCCCGTCCGTCGAGGCCCTGCTGGTCACGCCGGCCGCACCGCACTCGGCGTACAGCCGCGGGGTGGTGCTGTCGGTCCACGACCACGTCGAGCTCGACCTGCTGCCCTCGAGCGGCCGCCTCGCCGTCGAGGTGGACGGCATGGTCGCGGGCTACGTCGAGGCGGGCGACCGGGTCTCGCTGAGGGGCCGTCCCGCCGCGGCCCGCGTGGTGCGGCTCGGGATGACGACGTTCTACCAGCGCGCCCGCCGCAAGCTGCGGCTGACGGACTCGGCGGAGCTCGGGTGAGGCTGCGCGAGTGGACCGTCGAGGACGCCGCCTGGTACGCCGGAGCCACCAGGGACCCGGAGGTCCAGCGCTACACCACCGACCCGCCCACGCTCACCGCGGAACAGGTCGCCGACGCGATCAGGGCCCTGCCCGCCAACCCGGCCGCCGCGTCGTTCTGCGTCGAGGACGCGGGTGAGCGCTGCGGCAACGTCGCCGTCGAGGTCGAGGACGGCGTCGGCCACGTGTCGTACCTGATCGCGGCCAACGCCCGCGGCAGAGGCCTGGCGACCAGGGCGCTCACCGAGCTCGTCGCGTGGATCTTCGACAACCACCTCGCCGGCGAGCTGAGGCTGTGGACGCACCGCGACAACACCGCCTCCCGCAAGGTCGCCGAACGCGCCGGCTTCGTCCGCGACCCGGACCGCGACGAGGACCGCGTCGTCAAGGGCGCGGTCTGGCCGACTGTCGCCTACCGCCTCGTCCGCTGAAGGCCGGCGTCGGACACCGCCGCCCGCGCGATCAGGCGCTCCTCCGGCCGACCGCGGGGAGGAAGCCCGCGATCACGCACGCCAGCAGCGCGGTCGCGGCACCCAGGCCCATGATCAGCTGGAAGCTGACCGGGGTCGCCACCCCGGTGAGCACCACACCGGCCACCGCGCTGGAGGTCGAGGTGCCGATCGCGCGCATCAGCGTGTTGAGGCTGTTGGCGGCCGCCGTCTCCGACATCGGCACGGCCGACATGATCAGCGCCGGCATCGCGCCGTAGCCCAGGCCGATGCCGGCGCCGATCACGGCGGAGATGACGACGAGCTGCCAGATCGCGGACAGCATGACCACACCGGCGCCGTACCCGATCGCGACCACGAGCGCGCCCAGGACCAAGGTGACCCGAGGGCCCCGCGCGTTCGAGATCCGCGCGGACACCGGCGCCATCGCCATCATCACCAGGCCGGACGGCACCAGCACGAGACCGGTGACGAGCAGCGACTGCCCCAGGCCGTGCCCCGTGGCAGCCGGTAGCTGCAGGACCTGCGGCAGCACCAGCGACTGCGCGAACAGGGCGAACGCGAACGCCAGCGACGCGATGTTGGTCAGCAGCACCTGGCGCCGCGCCGTGGTGCGCAGGTCCACCAGCGGCCGGGACGACCGCAGCTCCCACCAGCCCCAGAGCACGAGGACCACCGCCGCCGCCACGAACAGCCCCGCGACGGTGCCGCCGCTCCACGCGGACGCCTTCGACACGCCGAGCAGCAGGCAGACCAGGGCGACCGAGAGCCCGACCGCGCCGAGGAGGTCGAACCGGCCACCGCTGCGGACCGGCGACTCCGGCACGACGACCAGGACCGCGACCAGCACGATCGCCCCGGCCGCCGCCGACGTCCAGAACAGCAGGTGCCAGTCGCTCCGCTCGACCAGCAACGCCGCCGCGGGCAGGCCGAGCGCGCCGCCGACGCCGAGCGAGGCGCTCATCAGCGCGGTCGCCGACGCCAGCCGTTCCGCGGGCAGCTCGTCGCGCATGATGCTGATGCCGAGCGGGATGACGCCGACCGCCAGCCCCTGCACCGCCCGTCCGGCGACCAGCGGCACCAGCGAGCCGCTGAGCGCCGCGACCACCGATCCCGCCACCACCATCGCGAGGCTGACGACGAGCATGCGGCGCTTGCCGTACATGTCGCCGAGCCGTCCGACGACGGGGGTCGCGACGGCGCCGGCCAGCAGGGTCGACGTGACCACCCAGGCCGTGTCGGCGGGTGACGAGCCGAGGAGCTGCGGAAACCGCGGCACGAGCGGGATGACCAGCGTGTGCATCAGCGAGACGACGATGCCGCCCATCGCCAGCACGGCCACGACGGCGTTCGGCCGCGTCACGGGCCGCGTTTCTCCGAGGAGCACCCGGCGAGTCTAAGTCAGTCAGTTGACTTAAACCATCGGGGTGGACATGGTGTAGAACGTCCTCGATGTCCGATGTCACCGCACCACCGCCGGGAAAGACGATGACCGAGGTCGGCACCACCCCGTCCAGGACCGGCCGGGCGCACGCCACCCGCGAGCTGATCCTGACCGCCGCGGAACGCCTGTTCGCCGAGCACGGCGTGCTGGCCGTGTCGAACCGGCAGGTCGGCGAAGCCGCCGGGCAGGGCAACAACACGGCTGTCGGCTACCACTTCGGCACGAAGGCCGACCTGGTCCGCGCCATCGCCCGCAAGCACCTGGCGGGGATCGAGGAGATCCGGCAGCGGATGGTCGCGGACCTCGGCGACGCCCCCGACCTCCGCGACTGGCTGGACTGCCTGGTGCGGCCGCTGACCGAGCACCTCGCCCAGGCCGGCAGCCCCACCTGGTTCGCGCGCTTCGGCGCCCAGGTGATGACCGACCCGACCCTGCGCCCGATCATCGTCGAGGAGACGCGGTCGTCGCCGTCGCAGGTGCGGATCCTGGCCGGGCTGAACGAGTGCCTGGCCGGCCTGCCCGACGAGGTGCGCGCCGAGCGCCACGACATGGCCAGGCAGCTGCTCGTGCACATGATCGCCGAACGCGAGCGCGCGCTCGCCGAGAACACCCCGACCCCGCGGGCGAGCTGGCACGACGCGGCGGACGGCCTCGTCGACGCCCTGACCGGGCTGTGGCTCGCCCCCGTCAGCCAGTCCCGCCGGCGGTAGGACTGGCTGGACGTGGTGTCCGGGAGCCGCTTCACCCGGCTGGTCGTCGTTGCGGACATCAGCCCTGGAGCACGTTGTCGCGCATCCGCCGCAGCATCAGCGCGAGGTGCAGCCGGAGCCGTCCGGGCGCCGAGTCGATCCCGAACCCGAGCACCGCCTCCGCCCGCGCGAGACGCGCGGGCATCGTGCTGTGGTGGCGGTGCAACGCGGCGGCGGCCTTGCGCACCGACCCCTCCGCGCACAGCGCGTCCAGTGTCGTGATCATGTCCGGCTCCGCGGCCAGCCGGTCCAGCGCCCGGACGTCCGGGAGCGCGCCCGCGGTCGCGTGGTCGAGCTGGTCCGCGATCAGCGCCAGCCCGCCGAGCCTCTCGTGCCAGACCACCGGCTCGCTGTCCGATGTGCACAGGAGCGCGGCGCGGGCCGCGCGCCAGGACGCCGCCGCGTCGACGGCGGGCAGCAGCGGACCGACGCCGAGGCGCCCGTCGACGCGGTCCGGGACCTCCGTCGCCAGCACCGCCCGCAGGTTGCCCACCACCGCGGAGCGCCCGGCGACCTGACCGGTGGCCGCCAGCACCCGCAGCGGTGTCGTGGCGCCGATGCCGAGCAGGTGCAGCGCACGCGACCGTTCCGCCGCGCCGACGCTCTCCGAGAGCACGAGCTCGACCAGCGCCGGGTCGCCCAGTTCCGGCAACGGCACGCTGGAATGGCCGAGCAGCACGGCGGCGGCGATCGCGAAGCGTTCCAGCAGCATGTCGTCCAACGGGGCCGGTGCGCCGTCGCGCGCGATCCAGACGTCCACGCCACCCCCGGTCGAGCGGACCTTCGCCCGCGCGGGCACCGGGCCCGCCGTCACGGCGGTCCCCGCGGCGGCCCGCAGCGACAGGCCCTGGCCGGGGACGTGCAGACCGGCCGGACAGCCGGCCAGCTCGGCCGTGCTGCGCACCAGGGCGTCCAGGCCGGCGCGCTGCGTGATCATGCGGTCGAAGAACCCGATCACCCGGACGGCGTTCTTGGCGTCGGCGTCCAGACCGGACAGGCGTAGCAGCAGGCCCTTCATGACGTCACGATAGCCGTCGGCGGAGGGCGGTCCCGGCACGCGAACGCCCCGCCGGTCCGCCACCTGGCGAGCGCGACCCCCGGACTTCCCGCCACCTGTCGGGTGCCCGCCGCCACGCCCCGGCCGGAGGATCACCTCATGAGCTACGCCATCGACCCCGAACTCCTGCCCTGGCTCGACCTGGTGCCCGCGGTGTCCCTGTCCGGCCGCGAAAGCCTGCTCGCCACCCGGGCCCGGCAGGCGGAGCTGGCTGGCCTGGTGCCGGTCTACGAGCCGACCGGTCCCGTCGACGTCCGCGACACGGCGGTCCCCGGTCCCGCCGGTGCTCCCGACGTGCCCGTGCGGATCTACTCCCCCGCCGGCCGGCGGAACCCGGTGCCCGGACTGCTGTACGTCCACGGCGGCGGGTTCGTCCTGGGGGACCTGGACATGGTCCACGCGCACGTGGTCCGGCTGGTCGACGAGCTCGGCGTGGTCGTCGTGTCGGTGGACTACCGGCTCGCGCCCGAGCACCCGTTCCCCGCGCCGGTCGAGGACTGCTACGCGGCACTGCTGTGGACCGCGGCCGGCGCCGGCGACCTCGGCATCGACCCGGAGCGGCTCGGCGTGGCGGGGGAGAGCGCGGGCGGTGGGCTCGCGGCGGCGGTGGCGCTGCTCGCCCGCGACCGCGGCGGGCCACGGCTCTGCTTCCAGTTCCTCGGAATCCCCGAGCTCGACGACCGGCTCGACACCCCGTCGATGCGCGAGTACGTCGACACGCCGTTGTGGAACCGGCCCAACGCCGTTTTCAGCTGGACCAGCTACCTGGGCGCCGAGCCGGGTGGCGACGTGTCGCCGTACGCCGCGCCCGCCAGGGCCACCGACCTGGCCGGGCTGCCTCCCGCCTTCGTGACGACCTGCCAGTTCGATCCGCTGCGGGACGAGGGGATCCAGTACGCGCAACGGCTCTCGCACGCCGGGGTGCACGCCGAGCTGCGGCTCTACCCCGGCACGTTCCACGGCTCCTCGCTCGTCGAGAGCGCGGCGATCTCGCGCCGGATGTTCGCCGACGAGGTGGACGCCCTGCGCCGCGGGCTGCGGATCACGCCGTCCCCGTGACCGAGGTGCCCGACTTCGTGACGTGGTAGGTGACCGTGGCGCCGCTCCAGTAGTGGAACGTCAGCGTCACCCGCGCGTTGTCGTTGACCTCGGCGAAGAACTCGGGCGTGAGCCTCGTGACGCCGGTGGCGTGGTCCGGCGCGAACGCCCGGTCGAACTCCTTGAAGGAGGTCCAGTTGTGCGGGCCCGCGTTCGAGCCGTCCGCGTACTTCGCCTCCATCGTGGCGAGCAGGTCACCGCGGAAGGCGGTCGGGATCGCGAACGAGCTCGTCGTGCCGGTGGCACCGGTCAGCAGCGGGGTGTCGTGGGTGATGAGGTTGATCCGCCACGGCACCCCCGCGGAGAAGTGGGCCGTGAGCACGGCGTTCGTGCCGTAGTCGCGCGACCCGCTCAGCCGGGTCAGCGCCGGCGCGGTCAGGGTGAGCTGGTCGCCCTGGACGGTGTAGTCGGTGCCGCGGACCAGTTGGGTGGCACCGTGGCGCAGGCCGGTGAACGTGGTTCCGTTGGTGTTCAACGTGATGGTCTTCGCGGTGACGGCGCTCGACCGCGCGCTGAACACCTGGTCGCTCGACGCCGTGCCGGAGCGGGTGGTCCAGCTCGACCTGATCTGCGCGGCGAGCTCGGGGTCGCTCCACTGGAACGACGTGCGGCCGAGGTGCTGACCGTTGTCCCACAACATGGTGGTGATGTTCTTCAGCCGCGCGTAATGGCCGAGGTGCTCGAAGAACTTCAGCTTCTCGCCCTGCTGGATCGTGCCCGTGTGGCGGTCGAACCCGAGCAACCCGTACTCCCCCAGGACCACCGGCACGCCCCGCGCGACGAAGGTGTTGTGCACGCGGTCGAACGAGTCGGTCAGGTCCTTCTGCGCGGTCGCGTCGTACCGCGTGCCACCGGCGACGTTCACGCTGAACGGCCAGTAGCCGTAGTAGTGCACGGTCGCGGCGAGGTGGGGATCGCCGAAGCCCCTGATCGACGTCGCCAGCTCGTCGAGCCGCGCCTGGTCGGACGACGTGTGCAGGGTGGGCAGCACGAGCAGGCGATGAGCGTTGTTGCCGCCCGAGCGCCGCACGATGTCGCGGAACGACGCGTTCAGCTCGTGCAGCAGTTGCGCGTTCTGGGCGTCTCCTGAGCTACCGGTGAACTGCGGCTCGTTCACGCTCTCGAAGACGAGCTCCGCCGGCGAGTCCTTGAACGCGGTCGCGAGCTGCGTCCAGATCGCGTTGTAGCGGGCGAGCACGCCGGCGCGGTCCGACGGCATGGCCGCGATCCACTGCCAGGAGTCGTGGTGGATGTTGATCATCACCTGGAAGCCGTCCGCCAGGGCCCAGCCGACGACCTCCTTGACCCGGGCCAGGTACGCGGCCTCGATGGTGTGACCCGGCGCCGGGCCCTGGTGCTGACCCCACGTCACGGGAATGCGGATGCTCTTGAACCCCTGCGCCTTCACGTTGTCCAGCAACGCCTCCGTGACGCGCGGGTTGCCCCACGACGTCTCGTCGGCACCGGTCGAGTCCAGCGTGTTGCCGAGGTTCCACCCCGGCTGCATCGCCGCCACCCGCGCCATCGCGTCGCCCGGCACCGGGTTGCCCGTCGTGGTGGTGGTCGTCGTGGTCGTCGTCGGAGGCGTGCCGGGATCGCCGGTGCAGGTGGTCCCGTTGAGGGCGAACGACTGCGGGGCGGTGTTCGTGCCGGACCAGCTCGCGTTGAAGCCGAACGACACGGTGGCGTTCGGCTCGATCACCGCGTTGTAGCCCGCGTTCACCGCCGTGACCTGGTCGCCGGACGACGTGACGGTGGCGTTCCACGCCTGGCTCACCCGCTGACCGGACGGCCACGTCCAGGTCAGGCGCCAGCCGTCGATCCGCTCCCCGACGTTGGTCACGGTGACGGCCGCGGTGAAGCCGCCCTGCCACTGGCTGGGCACCGCGTAGTCGACCCGGCACCCCGGTGCCGCAGCCGCGGGAGCCACGACCGCCAGGCCGACGCTCGCGGCCATCGAGACGAGAGCCGCCACCACCGCGCCAATGCGCCGACCCGTCATGAGCACACCTCCCGAGAAGCTGGGAACGCTCCCAGCTTTCGCGGCGGACTGTAACCAGCGGGCGATGATCCGGAAAAGCGACTGTCGAACTGTGGTCGATTTCGGAGCGAACCTCACATTGCACTGCCGGTAAGCACCGAGAATCGTTCCAGTTCACGCTTTTCGCCCAACGTCGGCACGGAACCGCACATGCCCTGACCACGACCTGTGCATCGAACATTCGAACGGGTACGACATTTCAGCGATGACTGCAAGCACTCACCGGAACCGCCTCCCGGTGAGCAGGCGTGGAAATTCCGCCGAACGGCTGCCTCACAGCAGAATTTGCGGCCATATTCGGCCGTCCCCCTGTCGGACGGGTTTCGTGACCGTTACAGTCCCGGTTCTGGGAGCGCTCCCAGTTCACCTACCCGTCATCGGAGGCTCACGTGCACAGTCGCCTGCGCAGAGCTGTGACCGCCACTCTCGCCGCCGTGCTCGCGGCGACGGCCGGCCCACTGGTGTCACCCTCGGCGGCCGCGCCCGCGTTCAACTACGCGGAGGCGCTGCAGAAGTCCATCTGGTTCTATGACGCCCAGCGGTCGGGGGCGCTGCCGGCGGGCAACCGCGTGAGCTGGCGGGGCGACTCCGCGCTGCGCGACGGCGCCGACGCCGGGCTCGACCTCTCCGGTGGCTTCTACGACGCCGGCGACCACGTGAAGTTCGGCCTGCCCTTCGCGTTCAGCATGTCGATGCTCGCCTGGGGCGCAGTGGCGAACCGGGACGCGTACGCGAGCTCCGGCCAGCTCCCGCACCTCCTGGCGAACCTGAAGCACGGCACGGACTGGATCATCAAGGCGCACCCGTCCCCGAACGTCGTCTACGGCCAGGTCGGCGCGGGCAACCCCGACCACGCCTGGTGGGGCTCGGCGGAGGTCATGCCGATGGCACGTCCGTCGTACAAGGTGGACGCCTCCTGCCCCGGCTCGGACCTGGCGGGCGAGTACGCGGCGGCGACGGCGTCGGCCTCGATGGTCTTCAAGGACACCGACCCCGCCTACGCGGCCACCCTGCTCACGCACGCCAAGCAGCTCTACGCCTTCGCGGACACCTACCGCGGCAAGTACAGCTCGTGCATCACCGACGCCGCGAGCTTCTACAACTCGTGGAGCGGCTACCAGGACGAGCTGGTGTGGGGCGCGATCTGGCTGCACCGCGCCACCGGTGACGCGAGCTACCTGGACAAGGCCAAGGCGGAGTACCAGAAGCTCGGCACCGAACCGCAGAGCGCGGAACGCTCTTACAGGTGGACCATCGCCTGGGACGACAAGTCCTACGGCGCCTACGTCCTGATGGCCCAGCTCACCGGCGAGCAGACCTACATCACCGATGCCAACCGCTGGCTGGACTTCTGGACGACCGGGTACAACGGCAACCGGGTGCGTTACTCCCCCGGGGGCCAAGCGGTGCTCGACAGCTGGGGATCGCTGCGGTACGCCGCCAACACCGCGTTCGCCGCGCTGACCTACTCGGACTGGCTGTCCACACGCGACAGCGCACGCGCCAGGACCTACCACGACTTCGGCGTGCGGCAGATCAACTACGCCCTCGGCGACAACCCCCGCAACTCGAGCTACGTCGTCGGATTCGGCGCCAACCCTCCGCGCAACCCGCACCACCGCACCGCGCACGGCTCGTGGGCCGACACCATCCAGGAGCCCGCTGTCAGCCGGCACGTCCTCTACGGCGCGTTGGTCGGCGGCCCCAGCACCAACAACGACGCCTACACCGACAACCGCAGCGACTACGTGATGAACGAGGTCGCGCTCGACTACAACGCCGGCTTCACCGGCGCCCTCGCCCGGCTCTACCGGGAGTTCAGCGGCACACCGCTGGCGAGCTTCCCCCCGGCGGAGGTCCCGGACGGTCCCGAGCTCACCGTCCAGGCGTCGGTGAACCAGAGCGCCGCCCAGTTCACCGAGGTCAAGGCGTTCGTGCTCAACAAGACCGCCTGGCCGGCGCGGACCTTCAACGGCTCGTTGCGCTACTACTTCACGCTCGACGGCGCCACCACGCCGAGCCAGATCACCGTCACCACGAACTACAACCAGTGCGGTGCGGCGAGCGCGCCGGTGCAGCACAGCGGCTCCGTGTACTACGTGGACATCCCGTGTCCCGGTGTGGCCCCGGCCGGGCAGTCCGCCCACCGCAAAGAGGTCCAGTTCCGGATCACCAGCGCCGGCACCTGGGACCCGTCCAACGACTGGTCGCACACCGGCCTCGGCAGCGGCAACACCGTCCTGCAGACCGACCGGATCGTCCTGCGCCAGGACGGGAAGACCCTGTGGGGCGCCGAGCCGTCCGGCGGCGCCGAGGACAGCGAGCCGCCGACCGTCCCCACCGGACTGACCGTCGCCGGTACCGGCAGCACCAGCGTCACGCTGAGCTGGGCCGCCTCGGCCGACAACCTCGGCGTCACCGGGTACGACGTCCTCTCCGGGACCACCGTCGCCGAGTCGACGACGACGACCAGCCTGCGGCTCACTGGCCTCACCCCGGACACGCAGTACTCGTTCTCGGTGCGCGCGAGGGACGCGGCGGGCAACGTCTCCGCCGCCGGCACACCGGTCACCACCCGGACGTTGCCCGGTCCCGCGAGCACGCTCTCGGTGCAGCACAGGGGCAGCGGCGCGGCCACGTCGAGCCAGATCGGTGCCACGCTCCAGCTGACCAACGGCGGCACGACACCGGTCAGCCTCGCCACGACGACGATCAGGTACTGGTTCACCGGCGACGCGCCGCAGGCGGGCTACCAGGTGTGGTGCGACTGGGCCCGGATCGGGTGCGCCACCGTGCAGACCAAGGTGGTCAGGCTGCCCACCGCCCGTCCCGGAGCGGACGCCTACCTGGAGGTGTCCTTCACCTCCGGCAGCCTCGCCGCGGGGGCGAGCACGGGCGACATCCAGGTCAGGGCCGCGAAGTCCGACTGGTCCGCCTTCAACCAGGCCGACGACCACAGCTACCGGGTGAACGACGCCCTCACCGACTTCGACCGGGTCACCGCCCACACCGGCGGCACCCTCGCGTGGGGCGCGGAGCCCTGACAGACATCGGGGCGGGACGTTCTGCGCGCTCAGGCGTCCCGCGCCGAACCAGCACCGGCCAGTGGCCGGCTCCTGCCGCGTCCCCGGCACAGCGGCGTGCCGGGGACGCGCTCTCACGGAATGGCACGTGTCGTTCCGCACGTACGGTCTGACGCTCGCTGACTCCTACGATGAGCGGCATGACGGAGATTGACCGGCAGCGACGGCCCGGCCCGCGGATCGAGGAGGTGGCTCGACTCGCCGGGGTGTCCAAGTCGACGGTCTCCAGGGTGATCAACGGCGAGCAGTACGTGAGCGCCAAGGCCCGCGACGCCGTGCACACCGCGATCACCCACCTCAGGTACAGCCCGAACCAGGCGGCCCGCTCCCTCGCGGGGAGCAAGGCGAACGCCATCGCGCTGATCGTCTCCGAGCAGGGCAGCAGGGTGCTGGGCGACCCGTTCTTCGCCGGGATGCTGCGCGGGGTGCACGCGGAACTGGCCGGGCGGCACGTCCAGCTGCTGCTCGTGCTGAGCCAGCCCCGCGACCACGACGACCTGCTGTCCTACCTGGCGAGCGGTCACGCCGACGGCGCGCTGCTGGTGAGCCTGCACGGCGACGACCCGTTGCCGCGCCGGTTGCACGAGATCGGCCTTCCGGTCGTGGCCTGCGGCCGTCCGCTCGGCGCCAGCGCCGTGCCGTTCGTGGACTCGGACAACTTCACCGGCGGCCTCGACGCCGTGCGGCACCTGGTCTCACTCGGCCGCACCAGGATCGCGACCGTCACCGGCCCGCGCGACATGGCGGCGGGCATCGACCGGCTCAGCGGCTGGCGGCGGGGCCTCGCCGAGGCGGAGCTGCCCGACGACCTCGTGGCGGAGGCCGACTTCACGCCGGAGAGCGGCGCCCGCGCGATGACCGAGCTGCTCGACCGCGCCCCCGACGTCGACGCCGTGTTCGTCGCCGCCGACATCACCGCCGTGGGGGTGCTGCAGGTGCTGCACGCCCGCGGCAAGCAGGTCCCCGAGGACGTGGCCGTCGTCGGGTTCGACGACTCGCTACTCGCCTCGACCGCGACCCCGCCGCTCACCACGGTTCGGCAGGACATCGAACAGCTCGGCCGCACGATGACCTGGCGGCTGCTGGGCGAGTTGGCCGGCGAGACCGGTTTGCCGCCGTCGTTGCTGCTGCCCACCTCCCTGGTCCGGCGCGCCAGCGCCTAGCGCTGTCCGTGCCGGAGGCAGCACGCAGTGTTAACCCAAAGGACACAATTCCGGGAACGCTCCCAGTTGTCCCAACTGTGACCTGAGCCGCAAATCGCGAGGTCACTGGGTTCGACGACCCCCAAAAGCCCTGGGTACCCGGCGGGGTGTGTCTTGACACACTCTCGAAGCCAGTACGACACTCCCCTGCATCTGGGAGCGCTCCCAGAACCCGCCGCCGAGACCAGAGGAGTTCTCCCGTGCGACACCGTTGGATCAGCGTGCTGATCTGTGCCGCCGTGTCCGCCGCCGCCACCACAGCGTGCGGATCAGGCGGGGCCAGCCAGTCCGCAGACGGAAAGACCGAGCTGACGATCGCCACGTTCAACGAGTTCGGCTACGAAGAGCTGTTCAAGGAGTACGAGGCGGCTCACCCGGACGTCAAGATCACGCAGCGCAAGACCGGGCAGGGCCAGCCGCACCACCAGAACCTGTTCACCAAGCTGGGCGCGGGCTCCGGTCTCGCGGACATCGAGGGCGTCGAAGAGGGCTACCTCAGCCAGGTGATGTCGAAGTCCGGGCAGTTCAACGATCTCAAGGAGATCGGCCCGAAGATCGAGGACAACCGCTGGCTGCAGTGGAAGACCGACGCGATCACCTCGAAGGACGGCAAGCTGATCGGCTACGGCACCGACATCGGTCCGCTGGCCATGTGCTACCGCAAGGACCTCTTCGCGCAGGCCGGCCTGCCGTCCGACCCGGAGGGCGTGAAGGCGCTCTTCGCGACGTGGGACAGCTACTTCGCCGCCGGTGACCAGTTCGTCGCGAAGGTTCCCGGCGTGGCGTGGTTCGACAGCGCGGCCCAGGTCTACAACGCCATGCACAACCAGCTCGCGACGGGCTACTACGACGAGTCCGACAAGCTGGTCGTGGACACCAACGCCGACATCAAGAAGGACTGGAACGCGGTGACCGCCGCGGTCGGCAAGGGACAGTCGGCGCGGCTCTCGGCCTTCAGCCCCGAGTGGAACACCGGCTTCAAGCTCGGCAAGTTCGCCACCAAGACCTGTCCGTCGTGGATGCTCGGCGTGGTCGAGACCCAGGCCGGTCCCGAGAACAAGGGCAAGTGGGCGGTCACCGACGCGTTCCCGAACGGTGGCGGCAACTGGGGCGGCTCGTACCTGACCGTGCCGAAGCAGAGCAAGAACGCGAAGAAGGCCGCCGAGCTCGCCGCCTGGCTGACCGCGCCGGAGCAGCAGATCAAGGCGTTCAAGGCCAAGGGCACCTTCCCCAGCCAGGTCAAGGCGCTCGACGCGCCGGAGCTGCTGGAGCAGACCAACGCCTACTTCGGTGACGTGAAGGCCGGCGCGCTGTTCTCCACGCAGGCCAAGAAGATCAAGGCCGCGCAGTACAAGGGCCCGGCCGACGGTCAGATCCAGGAGACGGTGTTCAGCCCGGCGCTGCAGTCGGTCGAGCAGGGCAAGAACTCCGAGGAAGCCTGGAAGGCCGCTGTCGAGGGCGCTCAGAAGGCTGCCAAGTAGTGACGGCCACTCTCTCCAAGGTGGACCGCGGGCGAGCACCCGAAGCTCGCCCGCGGCCTCCGCGGCGGTACCTGCTGTCCAACGTGGACGCCAAGGTCTCGCCGTACCTGTTCGTCGCGCCGTTCTTCGTGCTGTTCGGCGCGATCGGGCTGTTCCCGTTGCTCTACACGGCCTACGTCTCGCTCTTCGACTGGGAGGTCGGGGCGGACGACCCGGCCTTCATCGGCCTGGAGAACTACCGGACGCTGTTCGAGGACGACCAGTTCTGGAACGCGCTGTTCAACACGTTCAGCATCTTCCTGCTCTCGAGCGTCCCGCAGATCATCGTGGCGGTGGTGATCGCCGCGCTGCTGAACGCCAACCTGCGCGCCCGCACCGGCTGGCGGATGGGTGTCCTGCTGCCCTACGTCGCGAGCCTCGTGGCGTTGACGATCATCTTCGGCAACCTGTTCGGCCCGCAGTACGGCCTCGTCAACGACGTGCTCGGCCTGATCGGCATCGACCCGATCGACTGGCAGGCCAGCACCTTCGGCAGCCACGTCGCCATCGCGTCGATGGTCAACTGGCGGTGGACCGGCTACAACGCGCTGATCATCCTCGCCGCGATGCAGGCCATCCCGCGCGACGTGTACGAGGCGGCGCTGGTGGACGGCGCGAGCCCGTTGCGGCGGTTCTTCAGCATCACGCTCCCGATGCTCAAGCCCACGCTGATCTTCGTGATCGTCACCTCGACGATCGGCGGCCTGCAGATCTTCACCGAGCCGAAGCTGTTCGAGCCCTCCGGCGGCAGCGGCGGTGGGTCGGAGCACCAGTACCAGACCGTCGTGCTCTACCTCTACCAGTCCGCCTTCCAGGGTCTCGACCTCGGCTACGCCTCCGCCATCGCGTGGGTGCTGTTCCTGGTCGTGATCGGTGTCGCGGTCCTCAACTTCTTCCTCACCAGGAGGGCCGTCCGATGATGAAACGACCGTCCTTCGCGATCTACGGCATCCTCGCCGCGTTCGTGCTCGGCTCCGCCTTCCCGTTCTACTGGTCGTTCCTCGTCGCGAGCCGCGACAACTCGGTGCTGACCGGCGACTTCACGCTGGTTCCCGGCGGCAACTTCTTCGCCAACGCGGCGCGGGTCTTCGACACGGTCCCGTTCTGGAAGGCGCTGGCCAACAGCTTCATCGTGTCCGGCACCGTGACGTTCTCGGTGGTGCTGCTGTCGACGCTCGCCGGCTTCGCGTTCGCCAAGCTGAAGTTCCGCGGCCGTGGGGTGCTGTTCCTCTTCGTGGTGGCGACGCTCGCGGTGCCGACCCAGCTCGGCATCATCCCGCTGTACATGGCGATGGCCGAGTTCGGCTGGGCCGGCGAGCTGGAAGCCGTGATCGTGCCGAACCTCGTCACGGCGTTCGGCGTGTTCTGGATGCGGCAGTACCTCGTCGACGCCATCCCCGACGAGCTCGTCGAGGCCGCGCGCATGGACGGGTGCAGCCTGTGGCGCGCGTTCTGGCACGTCGCCCTGCCCGCCGCCCGGCCGGCCGCCGCGATGCTGGGCGTGTTCACCTTCATGCAGTCCTGGAACGACTTCCTGTGGCCGCTGGTCGTGCTCAACGCCGACAACCCGACGTTGCAGGTCGCGCTGGAGAAGCTCCAGAGCGGTTACTACGTCGACTACTCGCTCGTCCTCGCCGGAACCACGCTCGCGACGGTTCCGGTGCTCATCGTCTTCCTCGTGCTCGGGCGGCAGATCGTCGCCGGTGTGATGCAGGGCGCCGTCAAGGGGTGAAAATGGAGAACATTGTTTTCCCGCAGGGATTTCTGTGGGGAGCCGCGACCGCGGCGTTCCAGGTGGAAGGTGCGACCGGCGTGGACGGCCGCACCGACTCCATCTGGGACGCGTTCTGCCGGGTGCCCGGCAAGGTCGTCGGCGGCGACTGCGGCGAACCCGCTGCCGACCACTACCGGCGGTTCGAGCAGGACGTCGCCATGATGGCGGACCTCGGGCTCAAGGCCTACCGGTTCTCGATCGCCTGGCCGCGGGTGCGGCCGGACGGCGGTGAGGTGAACCAGGCGGGGCTCGACTTCTACAAGCGGCTCATCGACACGTTGCTGGCGCACGACATCGTGCCGTGGCCGACGCTGTACCACTGGGACCTGCCGCAGAAGCTGGAGGAGGCGGGCGGCTGGGCGTCGCGCGACACCGCGTTCCGGTTCGCCGAGTACGCGGCCGCCACCGTCGAGGCGCTCGGTGACCGGGTCGGCACCTGGACGACGTTGAACGAGCCGTGGTGCTCGGCGTTCCTCGGCTACGCGGCCGGTGTCCACGCGCCCGGCCGCACGGAGCCCAAGGCCGCCGTCGCCGCGGTGCACCACCTGCTGCTCGGGCACGGCCTCGCGGCCGACACCATCCGCGCCGCGAAGCCGGACGCCAAGGTGGGCATCACGCTCAACATGTACCCGATCATCCCGGTGGACCCCGGCAACCCGGCGGACCTCGACGTCGCGCGCAGGCTCGACGGGCTGCAGCAGCGGATCTTCCTGGACCCGCTGCTGCGCGGCGAGTACCCGGCCGACATCGTGGCGGACCTGGAGCCGTTCGGGTTCAGCGAGCACGTGCACGACGGCGACCTCGACATCATCTCGGGGCCGATGGACATGCTCGGCGTCAACTACTACACCGAGCACTACGTCAGCTCGTCGCCGAACGGCAGCGAGCCGGGCCCGTCGCCGTGGGTCGGCGTGCAGCACGCCTCGTTCCCCCGCCGTGACGCCCCCAGGACCGACATGGACTGGGAGGTCCGGCCGGACGGGCTCACCGCCGTGCTGCTGCGGGTGCACCACGACTACCCGCGGCTCCCGCTCTACATCACCGAGAACGGCGCCGCGTTCCGCGACGACTTCACCGGCTCCGGTGCGATCGACGACGTCGACCGCACCGGCTACATCGCCTCGCACCTGCGCGCCGCCCACGCGGCGATCGAGGCGGGCGTCGACCTGCGCGGCTACTTCTGCTGGTCGCTGCTGGACAACTTCGAGTGGGCCGAGGGGTACGCGAAGAGGTTCGGCATCGTCCACGTCGACTACGCCACCCAGATCCGCACGCCGAAGATGAGTGCGAGGTGGTTCAGCAGGGTGGCGCGTGACAACGCGCTGGTCGCCACCTCATGACGGAAGGCAGGAGTCGACGCCCCGGCCCGCGCATCGAGGAGGTCGCGCGCGTGGCCGGGGTGTCGAAGTCCACGGTCTCCAGGGTGATCAACGGCGAGAAGTACGTGAGCGACCGGTCCCGCCAGTCGGTGCACCGGGCCATCGCGATGCTCGGGTACAGCCCGAACCACGCCGCGCGCACCCTGGCGGGCAGCAAGGCGAACGCCATCGCGCTGGTGATCTCCGAGCAGGGCAGCCGGGTGCTCGCCGACCCGTTCTTCGCCGGCGTGCTGCGCGGGGTGCACGCCGAGCTGGCCGGGCGGCACGTCCAGCTCCTGCTGATGATGAACCAGCCGCTCGACGGCGAGCACCAGGTCGCCTACCTGACCGGCGGGCACGTCGACGGCGCGCTCGTGGTGAGCCTGCACGGCGAGGACCCGCTGCCCAGGACGTTGCACGAGACGGGGCTGCCCATCGTGGTGGGCGGCCGTCCGCTCGCGGGCGGCGCCGTCCCGTTCGTCGACTCCGACAACTTCAACGGCGCGCTGGGAGCCGTGCGGTTCCTCATCTCGCTCGGCCGCGAGAAGATCGCCACGATCGCCGGTCCGCGCGACATGGCGGTCGGCATGGACCGGCTCAGCGGCTGGCGGTGCGGGCTCGCCGAGCACGGCATGCCCGTGGACCTGGTGGTGCACAGCGACTTCACGCCCGAGAGCGGCGCGCTCGCGATGGAGGAGCTGCTGCGCAGGGCGCCCGATCTCGACGCGGTCTTCGTCGCCGCGGACATCATGGCGCTCGGCGCGCTGCGGGTGCTCCAGCAGCAGGGTCACCGGATCCCCGACGACGTCGCGGTGGTGGGGTTCGACGACTCCGTGCTCGCGTCGACCGCCACCCCGCCCCTCACCACGGTGCGGCAGGACGTCGAGCAGCTCGGCCGCACGATGACCTGGCGCCTGCTCGCCGAGCTCGCCGGCGAGGACAAGCTGCCGCTGTCGATGCTGCTGCCCACGTCGTTCGTGCGCCGGTCGAGCGCGTGAGCCGCCGCCGCGCCGACCCGCGCGGCCGCTCGCGGCGGCCGGTGGGTCAGACGCGGCGGAGAGGACTGCGGATCAGACCGTGGCGGCGGCGCGGGAGGCCAGGCCCTCGAGCACACCGGACAGCTTCTCGGTGACCTCGGGGTCGTCGACCGGGTGGAGCTCGGCGAAGCGCACCACGGAGCTCGGGATCGAGAGGGTCAGGTCCTCGGCGACCTCGGCACCGGCGATCCGGACGGCCTTGCGGGCCTCGTCCTGCGCCCACACGCCGCCGTACTGGCCGAACGCGGTGCCGACGACGGCCACCGGCTTGCCGTTGAGGGCGCCGGCGCCGTAGGGGCGCGACAGCCAGTCGATGGCGTTCTTCAGCACGGCGGGGATGGTGCCGTTGTACTCGGGCGAGACCAGCAGCAGGGCGTCGGCCTCGGCGGTGGCCTCCCGCAGCCTCGCCGCGGCGGCCGGGACGCTGCCCTCGGCGTCGATGTCCTCGTTGTAGAACGGCACGGTGTCCAGACCTTCGAACAGGCTCACCTCGACGTGCTCCGGCGCGATGTGGACGGCGGCCTCAGCAAGCCTGCGGTTGTGCGATCCGGAACGGAGGCTGCCGACGAGGGTGAGGATGCGGACGGCCATGAGAGCGACTCCTGGTGTCGTGACTGTGGCGGAACAATCCCCCACGTAAACGGGACGCGGCCCGGTTATCTTCCGGTTAGGCTGGCCAGGTGATCGAGAGCACACCTCTGCCGCTCGCGGAGCCGGAGAAACACCTGCGTGCGGACGCGGTGCGCAACCGGGCGCTGCTGCTGGAGGCCGCGGCCCGGCTGGCGGAGGAACGCGGCGCGGCGGCGATCACGATGGAGGCGGTGGCCGCGGCGGCCGGGGTCGGCAAGGGCACGGTGTCGCGCCGCTTCGGCGACCGCAACGGGCTGTTGCAAGCCCTGCTGGACCACTCGGAGCGGCGGTTCCAGGAGTCGTTCCTCAGCGGACCGCCACCGCTGGGGCCCGGCGCCACGGCCGCGGCGAGGCTCCGGGCGTTCGGCCCGGCGCTGCTGCGCCACGAGCACGCCCACCACGACCTGTACCTGGCGGCAGAGCCCTCGGCCGCCCGCCGGTTCGCGGTCCCGGCCAGGCAGGTGCGCCACCGGCACGTGGCCGTGCTGGTGGCGGCCGTCCTCCCGGACGCCGACGCCGAACTGCTGGCGCACACGCTGCTGTCGTCGGTGGACGTCGTCCTGGTCGACCACCTCGCCCGCGGCCACGGCGTGTCCCCGGCACGGGTGGAGGCGGCGTGGCACGGCCTGCTCGACCGGCTCCTGGCCTGACCACCCGGCGGAGCGAAGTCCTGCGGGACAAGGAAAAGCACGCCGGCACCGCCGAATCGAGTCGAATCGACCATCGAACGGCACCGGTGACCGAACGGGTCTTGTAGCCGTCGCCGGACTCGCCTTACGGTCCCTGGGAGCGCTCCCAGAACGACCGTCGACGAGGACGGAGAACCTCATCACCATGAGATCGCAACCCCCACGCCTGCTCGCCGCGAGCCTGCTCGTGGCGCTCACCGCGTCCCCGCTCGCCGCGTCCCCGCTCGCCGCGCCCGCGGTGGCGGCGGCCGAGTACGAACGCGTGCTCAACGGAGCGTTCGACACCGGGTCCGCCGACCCCTGGTGGAGCGGCGCCGGAGTGACGAACCGGGTCACCGGCGGCGAGCTCTGCGCGTCGGTCACCGGCGGCACCGCGAACCCCTGGGACGCCCTGATCGGGCAGAACGGTGTCCCGTTCGAGAGCGGGCAGTCCTACACCTTCTCGTTCGACGCCCACGCCACGACGGCGCAGCCCGTCACGGCCGCGGCGGGCGAGAGCGTCAGCCCGTACCGCGGGATCGCGAGCCAGACGTTCACGCTCTCCCCCGCCAAGCAGCGCTTCACGTTCACCTTCACGTCCACTTTGGACTTCCCGGACGCGGGCAACGGCCAGGTGGCCTTCCAGCTCGGCGGCCAGTCGTTCGACAACACGATCTGCGTGGACAACGTCTCGCTGGTCGGCGGCGTGAAGCCGCCCGGCGGCGTGAACCCCAACCCCACCAGGAAGGTCCAGGTCGACCTGGCGGCCTACGTGCCGGGCCTGCCCAAGCGGGCGACGCTCGTCTCCACGGCCACGACGCCGCAGCAGTGGACGCTCAAGAACTCGGCGGGCGCCGCGGTGGCCACCGGGCAGACCACGCCCAAGGGCGCGGACGCGACGTCCGGCGACTCGGTGCACCTGATCGACTTCTCGTCGTACGACACGGCCGGTACCGGGTACACGCTGTCGGTCGGCGAGGACAGCAGCTTCCCGTTCGACATCTCCGCGGACCCGGTCAAGCGGCTGCGCTACGACTCGCTCGCGTTCTTCTACCACCAGCGCAGCGGCACGCCGATCGAGGCGCGGTACGTCGGGGACGAGTACGCGCGTCCCGCCGGCCACGTCAACGTCGCGCCCAACCAGGGTGACAACAACGTGCCGTGCCGGGCCGACCTCGCCTGCGGCTACACGCTCGACGTGCGCGGCGGCTGGTACGACGCCGGCGACCACGGCAAATACGTGGTGAACGGCGGCATCGCGACGTGGCAGCTCCTCAACGCCTACGAGCGCGCCGTCCGGATCGGTGACGCGTCGGCGTTCGCCGACGGCACGATGAACATCCCGGAGAAGGCCAACGGCGTGCCGGACCTCCTCGACGAGGCGCGCTGGGAGGCCGACTTCCTGCTCAAGATGCAGGCGCCGGACGGCATGGCCCACCACAAGATCCACGATGCCAACTGGACGGCCCTGCCCACCCGCCCCGAGCTGGACGACCAGCCGCGCCGGCTGTCCGCGACCAGCACCGCCGCGACGCTGAACCTGGCCGCGGTCGCCGCGCAGGCCTCGCGGCTGTGGCAGGGCATCGACGCCACGTACTCCGCGACGCTGCTCACCGCGGCCCGCAAGGCGTACGCGGCGGCCAAGGCGAACCCGGCCAAGCTCGCCGACCCGAACGACGGCACCGGCGGTGGCGCCTACAGCGACAACACCGTCAGCGACGAGTTCTACTGGGCCGCGGCGGAGCTGTACGCGACCACCGGCGACACCGCCTACCGGACCGACGTGACCGCCTCGCCGCACTACCGGGCGGCCGGGCTGAGCCGGGCCGGCTTCTACTGGGGCGGCACGGCGCCGCTGGGTGACATCACGCTCGCCCTGGCGCCCAACGGCCTGCCCGCGGCGGACGTGGCGGCGATCAAGTCGGCGTTCGCCACGGTCGCGGACCAGCACCTCGCGGCCATGGGGCAGATGGGCTACGCGGCGCCGTACGACAACAGCGTCGACGGGTACGTCTGGGGATCGAACTCCGCGGTCCTCAACAACGCGCAGGTGCTCGCCCTCGCCCACGACTTCACCGGTGCGGCGAAGTACCGCGACGGCGTGTTCGAGGCGTTGCACTACGTGCTCGGCCGCAACCCGCTCAGCACCTCGTACGTGGCGGGTTACGGCGAGCAGGCGATGCGCAACGCCCACCACCGGTTCTGGGCGAACCAGAACGACCCGTCCCTGCCGATCGCGCCGCCCGGATCGCTGTCCGGCGGCCCGAACAGCGCCCTGCAGGACCCGGTGGCCCAGCGCCTGCTCGCCGGCTGCCCGCAGCAGAAGTGCTGGGTGGACGACATCGGCGCCTACTCGCTGAACGAGGTGGCGATCAACTGGAACTCCGCTCTCGCGTGGGTCTCCGGCTGGGCCGCGGAGAAGTCGGGGACCTCCGTCCCGGCCTCGGACTGCCAGGTCGGCTTCACCGCCAACCGGTGGCAGAACGGGATGTCGGCGCAGGTGAAGATCACCAACACCGGCACGGCCGCGTGGCCCGCGTGGAAGCTCGCGTTCGCGCTGCCCGGCACCCAGCGGGTCACCTCCGGCTGGTCGGCGACCTGGAGCCAGACCGGGCAGGACGTGACGGCGGCCAGCGCGTCCTGGAACAGCGAGGTCGGGGCGGGCAAGTCCGTCTACATCGGATTCAACGCCTCCGGCGCCGGGACCGACCCGACCGCCTTCACCGTGAACGGCAGGACCTGCAAGACCGGCTGACCACCCGGCCGCACCAGGGATGCGCCCGCCGCCACGACAGTGGCGGCGGGCGCTCCTGCGTTCCGGCCTCGCCGACCTCGACCTGTGAGCGCTAACAGGAACTACCTGGCGTTATCCAGATGAAACTTGACGCGAAAGTTGTTAGCGATAACACTCGCCGCCTACAGCACTGTTGCCTGTCGGTGACATCGAGGAGAACTGATGAGGCTTGCCCGGATCGCGGTCACCACCGCACTCGCCGTCACCCTCGCCGCCTGCGGTTCGGCGGAGAAGACGGTCGACCAGCAGACCAGTTCGAGCGAGGGCGCGGTCGTGGGTGTCACCATGCCGACCCGGTCGTCGGAGCGCTGGATCCACGACGGCGACAACATCAAGAAGGCGCTCGAGGGCAAGGGCTACAAGGTCGACCTCCAGTACGCGGAGAACGACATCCCGACCCAGGCCAACCAGATCGAGAACCAGATCACCAGGGGCGCCAAGCTGCTGATCGTCGCCTCGATCGACGGCACCGCGATCACCTCGCAGCTCCAGCAGGCCGCCGACGCGAAGATCCCGGTGATCGCCTACGACCGCCTGATCCGCAAGAGCCCGAACGTCGACTACTACGCGACGTTCGACAACTTCAAGGTCGGCGTGGAGCAGGCGAACTCGCTGCTGGCCGGGCTGAAGACGCGCGGCGAGGGCCCGTTCAACATCGAGCTGTTCGCCGGGTCGCCGGACGACAACAACGCCACCTTCTTCTTCAACGGCGCGATGTCGGTGCTGCAGCCGCTGATCGACCAGGGCAAGCTCGTGGTGAAGTCGGGCCAGAAGGACTTCCGGACCGTCGCGATCCTGCGCTGGGACCCGGCGACCGCGCAGAAGCGGATGGAGGACCTGCTCACCTCGACCTACGGCGGCACCAAGGTCGACGGAGTCCTCTCCCCCTACGACGGCCTGTCGATCGGCATCCTGTCCGCGCTCAAGAGCAGCGGCTACGGCACCCCCGCCCAGGCCTACCCGATCGTGACCGGTCAGGACGCCGAGGTCGCCTCGGTGAAGTCGATCATCGCCGGTGAGCAGTACTCCACGATCCACAAGGACACCCGCCAGCTCGCCGAGGTCACCGTGAAGATGGCCGACGCGGTGCTCAAGGGCGGCAAGCCCGAGGTCAACAACACCAAGGACTACGACAACGGCAACAAGGTCGTGCCGGCGTTCCTGCTCCAGCCGGTCACCGTGGACAAGTCGAACTACCAGAAGGAACTGGTCGACTCCGGCTACTACACCGCCGACCAGCTCAGGTAGGCCCGGTGTCCGACGACGTCCTGGTGATGCGCGGCATCACCAAGAGGTTCGCGGGTGTCACCGCGCTGCACGAGGTCTCGTTGACCGTGCGGCGCGGTGAGATCCACGCGATCTGCGGCGAGAACGGCGCGGGCAAGTCCACGCTGATGAAGGTGCTGTCCGGGGTGCACCCGCACGGCACGTACGACGGCGAGATCCTCTTCGAGGGCGAGCCGTGCGTGTTCCACGGTGTGCGCGACAGCGAGCGGCGCGGCATCGTGATCATCCACCAGGAGCTGGCGCTGTGCGGCCAGCTCTCCATCGCGGAGAACCTGTTCCTGGGCAACGAGCGGGCGCGGCGCGGGTTCATCGACTGGAACCGCACGAACCACGAGGCCCAGGCGCTGCTCGACCGCGTGGGGCTGCGCGAGAACCCGACGACCCCCGTCGACGACCTCGGCGTCGGCAAGCAGCAGCTCGTCGAGATCGCCAAGGCGTTGTCCAAGGAGGTCAGCCTCCTGATCCTGGACGAGCCGACGGCCGCGCTCAACGACGACGACTCGCAGCACCTGCTCGACCTGCTCGACGGCCTGCGCGCGGAGGGCATCACCTCGGTGATCATCTCCCACAAGCTGGGCGAGGTCACCAGGATCGCCGACACCGTCACGGTGCTGCGCGACGGCAAGACGATCGAGACGCTGCCCGCGCGCGGGCTCAGCGAGGAACGCATCATCGCCGGCATGGTCGGGCGCGACCTGGAACACCGGTTCCCGCCGCGCACGCCCGACATCGGCGACGAGGTGCTGCGCATCGAGGGCTGGACCGTGCACAGCCCGGCCCAGCCGGACCGCAAGGTCGTCGACAACGCCACGCTGTCGTTGCGGCGCGGGGAGATCGTCGGTCTCGCCGGGCTGATGGGCGCCGGCCGCACGGAGCTCGCGATGAGCGTGTTCGGCCGCTCCTACGGCGTCGGCATCTCCGGGCGGGTGGTCAAGGACGGCCGGGAGATCGACACGCGCTCGGTGCGCGCCGCGATCCGCAACGGACTCGCGTACGTGAGCGAGGACCGCAAGCGGTACGGGCTCAACCTGATCGAGGGGGTGCAGCGCAACGTCTCCGCGGCGGCGCTGGGCAAGCTCTCCACCCGCGGCTGGGTCAACGAGAACGAGGAGTACACCGTCGCGGAGCGGTTCCGGCGCTCGATGGGCATCAGGACCTCCACCGTGTCGACGCCGACCGGCACGCTCTCGGGCGGCAACCAGCAGAAGGTCGTGCTGGCGAAGTGGATGTTCACCGACCCCGACGTGCTGATCCTCGACGAGCCGACGCGCGGCATCGACGTCGGCGCCAAGTACGAGATCTACTCGATCATCAACGAGCTCGCCGCCCAGGGCAGGGCCGTGCTGGTCATCTCCTCCGAGCTGCCGGAGCTCCTCGGCCTGTGCGACCGCGTGTACGCGCTGTCGGAAGGCCGCATCACCGGCGAGGTGAGCCGTGCAGAGGCCACGCAGGAACGCTTGATGCAATACATGACGCGAGGACAGAGCTCATGACCACGAAGACCGCGCCAGCCCCGGCCGCCGCTCCCCCGGCTCCGTCCCGACGGTTCTCGATCAACATGCGGCAGTCGGGCATCTACGTCGCGTTCGCGCTGATCGTCGTGCTGTTCACGGTGCTGACCGACGGCGCCCTGCTGCAGCCGCAGAACATCTCCAACATCATCGTGCAGAACTCCTACGTGCTGATCCTCGCGATCGGCATGATCCTGGTGATCATCGGCGGGCACATCGACCTCTCGGTCGGCTCGACCGTGGCGCTGACCGGCGCCATCTGCGCGGTGCTGACCGTCCAATGGGGACTGCCCTGGCCGGTGGCCGTGCTGCTGACGCTGCTCTCGGGCGCGCTCATCGGTGCGGCGCAGGGCTACTGGATCGCCTACTTCGGCATCCCGGCGTTCATCGTGACGCTGGCCGGCATGCTGGTGTTCCGGGCGCTCACCCTCACCACGCTGGGCAACCAGGGCATCGGGCCGTTCCCCGAGGAGATCCGATCGCTGTCGAACGGGTTCACGGGCGGCTACCTCGGCAACATCGGCCTCGGCCCGCTCGGTGGCGCCGACCTGGTGAGCCTGCTCGCCGGGGTCGCGTGCGTGGCCGGGTTCGGGCTCTCGCAGTGGCGCAAGCGCGCTGCCCGGCTCGGCTACGGCCAGACCGTCGACCCGATGCCCGTCTTCGTGCTGAAGATCGTGGGTGTGGCCGTCGTCGTGATGGCGGTCGTGGTGCAGCTCGCCCGGTTCCGCAACCTGCCGTGGGTGCTCGTGCTGCTCGCGGCGCTCGCGCTCGGCTACTCGCTGATGGCGAACAACTCCGTGTTCGGACGGCACATCTACTCGATCGGCGGCAACCTGCAGGCCGCCACGCTATCCGGTGTGAAGGTCAAGGCCGTCACGTTCTGGGTCTTCGTCAACATGGGCGTGCTGGCCGGCCTGGCCGGCGTGATCTTCGCCGGGCGGCTCAACCAGGCGGGTCCGACCGCGGGCACGGCCTTCGAGCTCGACGCCATCGCGGCCGCGTTCATCGGCGGTGCCGCGGTGCAGGGCGGGGTCGGCAAGGTGGTCGGCGCCATCACCGGTGGCCTGATCATGGGCGTGATCAACAACGGCATGTCGTTGATCGGCGCGCCCAGCGAACGCGTGATGCTCGTGAAGGGTCTCGTCCTGCTCGCGGCGGTCGCGTACGACGTCTGGACCAAGCGACGCGCCTGAGGTCTCCCACCCGGAAGGCGGACAACGGTGTTGCCATCCCTGCGTGCTGTCGGTGTCGTCCTGGCCGTGACGGCCACCCTGCTCCCAGTTCCCCCTGCCGCCGCCGAACCGCTCGTGCGGACCGCGGCGAACGCGGTGGTCGTGCCGAACATCGGCGACGTCCGCGGCCACCTCACCCTGCCCACCGCCGGCGAGAACGGCACGACGATCACGTGGCGGTCCTCCGACAGCCACGTGATCACCCCCACCGGTGAGGTGAGCCGCCCGCCCGCGGGCGGCAAGCCCGCCAAGGTCGTGCTGACGGCCGAGGTGAGCCGCGGGCACCGGAGCACCACCCGCGCGTTCGTCGCGACCGTCGCCCCGTTGCCCGTCGAGGAACCCTTGGCGGGCTACGGCTTCTTCTACTTCACCGGTGAGAGCAGCGCGATCGGCGAGCAGATCTACGCCGCCGCGAGCAACGGCGACAACCCGCTGGACTTCTCCGAGGTCAACAACGGCCGCCCGATCCTCAGGTCCAGCCTCGGCGAGCTGGGCGTGCGCGACCCGTTCATCCTGCGGTCCCCCGGCGGCGACAGGTTCTACCTGCTCGCCACCGATCTCAAGATCAACGGCGGCCGGGGCTGGGACGCGGCGCAGCGCACCGGCAGCCGGTCGATCATGGTGTGGGAGTCGGCCGACCTGAGGAACTGGTCGCGCCAGCGCAGCGTCCAGGTGTCACCTCCGACGGCGGGCAACACCTGGGCCCCGGAGGCCTTCTGGGACGCGAAGCGCGGCAGCTACGTCGTGTACTGGGCATCGAAGCTGTACGCGGAGAACGATCCCGGCCACACCGGCAACAGCTACAACCGGATGATGTACGCGACCACGCGTGACTTCGTGACGTTCAGCCCGGCGAAGGTGTGGATCGACCCGGGCTACTCGGTCATCGACTCGACGGTGATCGAGCACAACGGCACCTACTACCGCTACACCAAGGACGAGCGGAACAACTCGTCGACCTCGCCGTGCAGCAAGTTCATCACGGCGGAGAAGTCGACCGACCTGCTCGACCCGGACTACGACTTCGTCGCCGAGTGCATCGGCAAGGGCACCTCGACCAGCCCCGGCCTCTCCGCGGGCGAGGGCCCGACCGGGTTCAAGTCCAACACCGAGAACAAGTGGTACCTGTTCATCGACGAGTACGGCGGCCGCGGCTACGTGCCGTTCGAGACCACCGACCTCGCCTCCGGGAAGTGGACGATGTCGACCGGCGCCAGGCTGCCCGCCTCACCGAGGCACGGCACGGTCCTCCCGGTGACCCAGGCCGAGCTGAACCGCCTCACCGCCCCTCCTGCGCCGGTCAGGGCGGACAGCCGGGGACTCGTCGCGCACTGGCCGCTCAACGGTTCCGCGGCCGACGCGACCGGTCACGGCTACGACGGCGCGCTCGCCGGCAACGCCACGTGGTCCGACGGATCGCTGTTGTTGCGGGGCGGGCACGTCCAGCTTCCGAACAACCTGCTGACCGGCGCCGCGGCCGCCACCGTCTCCGCCGACGTGCTGGTGGATCCCGGCCAGCAGACGCCGTACTTCCTCTACGGTTTCGGCAACACCGCGCCGGACGGGACGGGCGACGGCTACCTGTTCAGCACCGGCGACAGCTACCGCGGCGCGATAGCCACCGGCAACTGGGCGACCGAGCAGGGCGTGAACTCCGGCCGTGCGCTGCCCCGCGGCGTCTGGAAGAACGTGGCGCTGACCCTCGGCAACGGCGTGGAGGTGCTCTACCTCGACGGCGTGGAGGTCGCCCGCAAGACCGGCGTCACCACCAAGCCGTCCGACCTCGGCGGCGGCATCACCACGGCCAACCAGCTCGGCAGATCGGTCTACGCGGCGGACAAGCCGTTCCTGGGCAGGATGAAGAACGTCCGCCTCCACAACCGCGCGCTCTCCGGCGCCGAGGTGGCGGCGCTGAGCGGCACCGCAGGTCCGCGATGAGGCCGGGATGCACCGGTCGCGAGTGGACGGTCGGAGCGGGACGCCGCGGGTGGGTGGGAACCCGTGGGCGGGGCCTCGCGCACCGGCACTCCGCCAACCCCGGCGCGAGCGGCCGGGAACCCGTGGCCGGCATCTCGCGCACCGCCACTCCCCCATCCCGCCACGGGCGGCCGGGAACCCGCGGTC
>NZ_FOFR01000026.1:0-14620 GCF_900110955.1 Lentzea xinjiangensis | reverse complement strand
ACCCGCGGTCGGCACCACCCACACCACCACATCGCCAACCCCGGCGCAGGCAGCCGGGAATCCGCGCCCGGCACCCCCTCACACCACCACTCCCCAACCCCAGCGAGCCGGCCGGAACCCGCAGCCAACACCTCCCACACCGGCACTTCCCCATCCCCCGATGGGGGCGGCGCCTGCCGGGAGACCACAATCGACGCGGTGAGGTGTGACCGCGACGGCGTGACCGCCGCGGCCCCACCCGTCCAGGAGAGCGTCGCACCACAACGGATCCGGCCCCAGCGCCGCCGGGCCCTGCACAACTGATCGAGGAGTTCGATGTCGCAGCGGGAACCCGAACTCAGCCGTGAGCTGTTCGGCCGGGTCGGTGACACCGACGTCCACCGGTACTGCCTGGCCACGCCGGGCGGGATCACCGTCCGAGTGCTGGACTACGGCGGTGTGGTCCAGTCGCTGGAGGCGCCGGACCGCGACGGCGTGCCGGCCAACGTGGTGCTCGGCTTCTCGACGCTCGACGACTACGTCGCGAACACGCTGCCCGACGCCACCAGGGTGTTCTTCGGTGCCCTGATCGGCCGGTACGCCAACCGGATCGCCGGGGGCACGTTCACCCTGGACGGCGTCGAGCACCGGGTTCCGCTCAACAACGGGCCGAACAGCCTGCACGGCGGACCGGCGGGCTTCGACACCAAGGTGTGGTCCGCGACCGAGCTGCGCGACGACGACGGCGTCGGCGTGCGGCTCGAGCTGGTGAGCCCGGACGGCGACAGCGGCTTCCCCGCCACCGTGACCGCGCAGGTGACCTACCGGCTCGACCGGGACAACCGGCTGAGCATCACCTACCGCGCGACCGCGGACGCGCCGACCGTGCTCAACCTGACGAACCACACCTACTGGAACCTCGCGGGCGAGGGCAGCGGCGACGTCCTCGGTCACGAGCTGACGCTGCACGCGAGCCGGTTCTGCCCGGTCGACGACACGCTCATCCCGGTGGGCGACCCCACCTCGGTGGAGGCGAGCCCGTTCGACTTCCGGCTGCCGGTCGCGATCGGCGAGCGCATCGACCTGCCGCACCCCCAGCTCGGTGCCGCGGGCGGCTACGACCACAACTGGGTGCTGGACGCCGGGTCCCCGTTCGCCGCAAGGGCCGTGGACCCCGCGTCCGGGCGCGTGCTCACGATGTGGACCACTCAGCCCGGCGTGCAGTTCTACTCGGGCAACTTCCTCACCGAGGAGCTGGTCGGCACGAGCGGACGCCCGTACCGCCGCGGCGCCGGGTTCGCGCTGGAGGCGCAGCACTTCCCGGACTCGCCGAACCGCCCGGACTTCCCGAGCACCGTGCTGCGGCCCGGCGAGGTCTACGAGCAGGAGACGGTCTTCCAGCTGTCCATCGCGGACTGATCCACGTGGCGTGCGCGACCGGGACGGGGCTCAGGCGGTGAGCCCGTCCCGGTCGCGGCGTTCGAAGAACTCGGCGAGGATCACGTTGTCCTCGTAGCCCAGCTCGTGCGCCGCGATCTCCGCGCGGGTGAACCACCGCAACCGCTGGCCCTCGGTGAGCACCACCCGGTCGAGGTCGAGGTCCACCTGCGTCCAGAACGTGTGCTCGACGCCGTAGGACCTCCGCTCGGAGCACAGCGGGCGCACGTCCCGCGGCGCGAGGACGACGCCCATCTCCTCCTCGATCTCCCGCCTGATGCAGTCGTGCGGACGTTCTCCGTCCTCGAGGTAGCCGCCGGGCAGGCACCACGTCCCCGGGAACCTGATCTCGGGCTTGTCGTCGCGCAGGTACAGCAGCACCTGCCCGGCGGAGTTGACCATCACGATGTTCGTTCCCTCGTCCACGGCCCGACTCTGCCGGGCCGCGCGAGTGCCGCACAAGTGCCTGTGGCGCAGGGAGTTCTTCGAATCGACGGGCGAATCGACGTGACGTGAACCTCCCGGCGGGCTGTCTCGTTCAAGAGGGTTGACCCGCACTGCTCGTGAAAGGGCACCTGTCGTGACAGCCGTGTTCCAGGAGTCCGCCCTGCAGGAGCTGTCCCCCGCCGACCGCGACCTGTTCGAGGCCTTCGGCGCGGGGCCGATCCGCACTCCCCCGTTCGACCAGGTCCACCGCGCCGTCGAGACGCACGCGGCGCGGCGCCCGCACCTGACCGCCGTGGAGCACCTCGGCGAGTCGCTGACCTACGGAGAGCTCGACGCCAAGGCGGGGCTGCTGGCCGAGCTGCTGGTCCGCAGCGGTGTGCGGCCGGGTGACCACGTAGGACTGTTCCTCACGCGGTCGATCTCCATGGTGGTGGGCGTTCTGGCGGTGCTCAAGGCGGGAGCGGCCTACGTGCCGCAGGACACGGGCACCACATCCGAGGCACGCCTGCGGCACGTCGTCCGCACCGCGCACATCGACGTGGTGCTCACCACGAGCGCGGACAAGCTGCCCGACCACCTCGCCACGGTCATCGCGATCGACGCACTGCCCGACATCAGCGCGTTCTGCCGCACCCCCACCGCCGACTCCGGCATCGCCGCCGTCATCTTCGCCTCCGGCTCCACCGGTGTGCGGGTCTCCCACGCCAACCTGTGCAACGTCCTGCTCACCGCACCGGGATCGCTGGGCGTCACGCCGGGGACCAGGGTGGCGCAACTGCTGGACATCGCGTGCGATCTGGCGATGTGGGAGGTCCTCGGCACCCTCGCCAACGGCGGCACGCTGGTGCTCCGCGGCGACAACGCCGGCCGGGCGGCGAGCACCGCGGACGTCGTGATCGCCACGCCCGACGTGCTGGCCTCTTTGGACCCGCGTGCGTGCCGGCGGGTGCGCACGGTCGCGGTCGCCGGTGAGCGCTGCCCGCAGGCGCTGGCGGACGTGTGGGCGCGCCGCGTGGCCTTCTACCACGGCTTCGGTCCGGCTGAGACGACCATCGTCAACACCGTGCAGCGCCATCAACCGGGTGATGGACAGCTCACCATCGGCGAACCTGTGCCGAACACGACCGTGTACGTGCTCGATGACGACCTGCAACCGTGCCCCATCGGGGCGGTCGGCGAGATGTGGGTCGGCGGAGCGGGCGTGACCGCCGGGTACGCGGATGACCTCGACCTGACCGCCCGGCACTACCACCCCGATCCGTTCCTCGGTGGCGACCACCTGATGTTCCGCACCCGCGACCTCGCCCGGTGGACGGCCGACGGCCGGCTGGAGCACCACGGCCGCGCCGGCGACCAGGTCGAGGTGCTGGGGTTCCGGTTCGAGCTGGCCTCCGTCATCGCGGCGCTGGAGTGCTCGGCGGGTTGCGACCGCGCCACGGCGCTGGTGCACGGCGGACGGCTCGTCGGGTTCGTCAGCCCCGCCACCGCGGCACCGGAGGCGGCCAGGCGCGCGGTCTCCCGGCGGTTGCCCCACTACTGCGTGCCCGCGCTGATCGTCCCGGTCGACGCGCTGCCGACCACGGAGCGCGGTGAGGTGGACCGCCGGGCGCTGGTGTCGCTGCTGGACGGGTTGCGGCAGGAGTCCGCGGCATGACAGCCGCCGGCGCGAGGTGCACCATGGCCCAGGACAGGGTCACGCTGCTGCGAGCGCTCTACGAGGGGCACGCCGCCGCGTTGTGGCGCTACGCCCTGCGGCTCACCGGGGACGAACAGCTCGCCGAGGACGTCGTCCAGGAGGCGCTGCTGCGGGCGTGGCGGCATCCCGAGGTGCTGGCGCAAGGTTCTTCGGCGGCCAAGGCGTGGCTCTACACCGTGGCGCACAACTACGCCGTGGACGAGCGCCGCAGCGCCCGCGCCCGGCGGGAGGTCGAGTCGGCCCGCCTGCCGGAACGCTCCCGGGCCGACCACACCGACGCCACCCTCGACGCCTGGCTCGTCGCCGACGCGCTGGCGACGCTGAGCCCCGAGCACCGGGTGGTGATCGTGCGGGCCTACTACCGCGGCGAGTCCATCGCCGAGCTGGCCGCCGCGCTGGGCCTGCCCCAGGGCACGGTGAAGTCGCGGCTGCACTACGGCCTGCGGGCGTTGCGGCTCGCGTTGCGGGAGAACGGGGTGACGGGACTGTGATCGCGCCGGCGGACCCGTTCCGGGAGTGGGACGTCGCCTACGTGCTGGGGTCGCTGTCGCCGGCGGACCGGCTGGCCTACGAGCGGCACCTCGTGCGGTGCCCGTCGTGCGAGGCCGAGGTCTGCCGGGCCGCCGGGACGGCGGGGCTCCTCGCGCGGCTGCCGGCGGCGTGGGCGGTCTCGCCGTCGATGCAGGGCGCGGTGAACCCGGTGGTGGAGCCTCCCGCACGGGCCAGGGCGGCGCGGAGGCGCCTGGTGGTGGTCACGGCGGTGCTCGTCGCCGCCGTGACCGGAGCCGCGCTCAGCGCGGTCTTCTGCGGGTAGGCGCGCCCGGCGCCTGCTCGGCCGCCGGATCCCGCACCGCGAACGCCGGTGCGGGATCCGGCCCGCGTCACGGCGTGGAGAGCTCGAAGCGCTGCACGGTGACCGCGCCGCCGAGCGCCTGCGTGGCGTGGTTGAAAATGCCGAAGCGGTAGCCCATGAAGAACTGCCACTCGTTCTTGAGCGTGAAGCCGGTGCCCAGCGACGTGAAGTTCACCCCGTCGGTGCTGTAGGAGAACCGGGCCTGCCGGCCGCTCCCCGGGCGGATGTCCGCGTTGGCGCGCAACCAGATCCGGTTCCCGGTGAGGTTCGCCGACGCGATCTCGGTGCCGGTGCCGGTGGTGTTCCAGTTGCTGTCCATCGTCAGGCCGTTGACCATGGCGACTCTGTTGCGGCCGTTGTCGCGTTTGACGCCGATCCACGCCGACGAGTCGCGCAGCATCGCGAGACCGCTGCGGTCGCCGTCGCGCATCGAGGTCAGGTCCAGCGTGACGGTGGCCGTGGAGGTCGGGCCCTGGACGCGGTGGGTGAGGGTGTTCCTGGCGTTGTAGAGGTCGTTGGTGACGGTCGCGGTGGACAGCCGCAGACCGTTGTTGACGCTGTACTTCGTCGTGTCCGGGTTGTGGTTCCACTCCCACTGCGGTTTGAGCGAGGTGCCGTCGAAGGTGTCCACCCCCGTCATGGGTTTGACCGGGCGCGTCGGCAGGTTCGGTCTCGGGTAGTTCACGCCCCAGCGGCCGTTGACCGTCGTGACGCGCGGCCAGCCGTCGGAGGTCCACGTGATCGGTGCGAGCACCGGCACGCGGCCGCCGGGGTAGGCGTCGACGAACGCCATGTAGTACCAGTCGCCGTTCTGCGTCTGCACCATCCCGCCCTGGTGCGGCACTCCGCCGCCCTGGATCGGGCCGGGCAGGTCGAGCAGCACCTGCTGGACCGTGTAGGGGCCGAACGGGCTCGACGACTTGAGCACGTACTGGCCGTTCGCGGGCCTGGTGAGCCAGATGTAGTAGTTGCCGCCCCGCTTGTAGAACCGCGCGCCCTCGAGGGTCCCGATGTTCGGCGGCGTCTGGAACACCTGCTGCGAGCGCACCTCGGACTTCCCGTCCGCGGAGAGCTGCGCGACGCTGATCGTGGTGTTGCCGTAGGCGACGTACATCGTGTCGTTGTCGTCGATCAGCAGCCCGGCGTCGTAGTAGCACTTGTTGATCGTCGACAGCTTGGACCACTGGGCGTCCACCGAGGCGGCGGTGTAGATGTGGGTCTGGGCGAAGTCGACGCACCCGCCCCAGTAGAAGGTGTTGTTGCTCTTGCGGTGGTTCAGGAACGACGCCCAGATGCCCCGGACGTAACCCCTGCCGCCGTTGAGGTCGTACTTGGCGCCGAAGTCCAGCCGTGGCACCGAGTGCCCGGCGAACTCCCAGTTCACCAGGTCGTAGGAGCGCAGGACCGGCGCGCCCGGCGAGTAGTGCATGGTCGACGCCGAGTAGTAGTACGCGTCGCCCACGCGGATGATGTCGATGTCCGCGAAGTCCTGCCACAGCACCGGGTTGGTGAACGTCGAAGGCTGCGGCGTCGTGGTGGTCGGCGTCGTGCTGGTCGTGGTCGTGCTGGTCGTGGTCGTCGTGGTCGGACCTCCGTTGCCGGAACAGCTCGTGCCGTTGAGCCGGAAGGACGCCGGGTCGGGGTTGTCCGCGCCGGTCGTGCCGTTGAACCCGAACTCGACCTTGCCGCCAGTGGGAACGGAACCGTTGTAGGCGGCGTTGCGCGCGCTGACCTGCTCGCCGCTCTGCGTGATCACGGCGTTCCAGTGCTGCCCGACCTGCTGGCCGGAGCCGTAGGTCCACTCGAGCGTCCAGCCGGTGATCGCGTCACCGGTGTTGGTGATCGTCACGGACGCGCCGAAGCCTCCCTGCCACTCGGAGGTCTTGGTGTAGGTGACCGAGCAGCCGGGGGCGGCCTGCGCCGCCGTGGTCGCGGCGAGTCCCGCGGTCGTCAGGGTCAGGGCGGACAGCGCCGCCGCGGCCGGAACCCATCTCATGATCGTGACCACCTCTGGTTGGACTGGCCGTTGCACGTCCACAGCACCAGCCGGGACCCGTTGCCGGTCGCGGCCCGCTCCACGTCCAGGCAGGTGCCGGAGCTGGCGTTGCGCACCGACCCGTCGGCCTGCACCGTCCAGCGCTGGTTGGCCTGGCCGTTGCACTGCCAGCTGATGACCCGCGTGCCGTTCGCGGTGCCCTGGTCGTAGGCGTCGAGGCACTTGTCGCCGAACACGCGGATCTCACCGTTCGCCCAGGAGGTCCACTGCTGGGAGGCGGCGGTGTGGCAGTCCTGGATCACGACCGCGGCGCCCGCGGCGGTGGAACCGTTCTCCACGTCGAGGCACCGGTTCGACCCCGCCCCGCGCAGTCGCGAGGTGGTGTTCTGCAGCGGGCTCCCCCCGCTCACCCGGAACGCGGTGACGCCGTGCGCGGGGACGGAGGCCGAGATCGCGCCGGACGTGCCGGACGTCGCACCGGTCCACAGGTCGGTGAGCGTGAAGGCGCTGCCCGACAGGCCGATCTGGGCGGCCGTGGTGGCGATGGTCGCCGCGCCGCTGCCCCGGTTGAACAGGCCGACGGCGACCGAGCCGTCCGCGAGCGGTTTGGCGAACACCTCGGTGACGCCATCGTCGCGCACCCGGCGGCCGCCCGCGCCCAGGCCGTCCTGGTTCACCGCGATCAGGCGCTGGTTGCGCAGGACCGCGCTCACGTCGGCGGACATGGTGCGGATGTCGTTGCCCGCCATCAGCGGCGCCGCCATCAGCGCCCACAGCGTGAAGTGCGAGCGGGACTCGGTGAGGGTGAGGCCGGGGCGTCCGACCACCAGCATGTCCGGGTCGTTCCAGTGGCCGGGGCCTGCCTGGACGGCGAGCGGGGCGTTGACGTCGACGACGTTGCCGACGCCCATCGGGTAGCTGTTGACGTTGCCGTTCTGCCAGATGTCGAGCAGGTCCTCGGTGGTGCGCCACAGGTCGGCGACCTCGCCCCAGTTGTACCGGTCGCCGGTGATGGGGTGGAAGCTGTTGGGGTTGATGCTGTAGACGATCGGGCGGCCGGTGGCGCGCGGGGCATCGCGCATGATCGAGAACCGGGCGACCTGCTCGTCGCGGGTGCCGGCGCCCGAGCACCAGTCGTACTTCAGGTAGTCCACGCCCCAGGACGCGAACGTGCGCGCGTCCTGGACCTCGTGGCCCTTGCTGCCGGTCGAACCGGGGTGGGCGCCGGTGCCCTGCGCGCACGTCTTCTCGTTCGGGGCCTGGTAGATGCCGAACTTCAGCCCGCGTGCGTGGATGTAGTCGCCCAGCGCCTTCATCCCGCTCGGGAACTTGGTGGGGTGCGCCCGCAGGTTCCCCGCGGAGTCGCGCTGCGGGTCGAACCAGCAGTCGTCCACGACCACGTACTGGTAGCCGGCGTCGCGCATGCCCGACGACACCATCGCGTCGGCGGCCTGGCGCACCTGGCTCTCGGTGATGCCGCAGCCGAAGCTGTTCCAGCTGTTCCAGCCGAGCGGCGGGGTCAGGGCCGGGCTGCCGGGAGCGGCGGGCGCCGTGGCGGGGACTGCGGTGACCGCCGTGACCGCCGCCAGCAGCGCGGCGGCGAGGTACAGCGGTTTCCTGGACCGGATGGGCATCGTTGCCCCTCTCTCCTCGCAGGGAAGGCGCCGCCGGAACAGGTGCCCGGCGGCGGTGGTCCCGTGGGTCAGCAGGTCGAGTTGGTCTGGGTCAGCAGGCCGAGCCGCCAGGGCAGCTTGTTGTACTCACCGCCGGCGTTGGGATCCATGCCCTGGTACAGGTAGCTGAGCTTGCAGGGGCTGATCTCCATCGTCTGGTCGACGTTGGTGCGCACCATCTCGCCGTGGCTGATGTCGCGGGTCCACTGCCCGCCGGGGAACGACACGTTGTTGGCGCGGGCGAAGGGGTTCGACTCGGTGTCCGCCAGCGCCGTCCACGGACCGGTGATCGACGGGGCGGTCCAGGACCGGAACCAGCGGCGGCCGTCCGAGCCGATCGCCTCGTGCACCAGCAGCCACTGGTTCTTGCCCGCGATCTTGTAGACGTTGGCCGCCTCGAACAACCGGTTGCGGTTGCTGTCCTGCATGGCGATCACCGTGTTGGTGAAGCCGTTGGGGAACTGGGCGAGGCTGGTCTCCGAGCGGTAGAGGTGGCCGTTGTCGTCGGAGGAGAACAGGTAGCACTTCGCGGTGTCGCACACCGTCCAGAAGTCCACCCAGTAGCCGTTGCCGATGTTGTCGCGGATGATCTGCGGCATGCCGTTGGCGTAGAAGTTCTTCGGCGTGGACCACGACGCGGGGTTCGAGATGTCGGTGGTCGTGGAATACGACGCGTTCGACCCGGTCTGGTAGACGAGGTACCAGAGGCGTTGCGGCGCGAAGTAGAACACCTGCGGCGCGGCCCGGTAGCCGGCGCCGATGCCGGAGCGGTCGAGGTAGTAGTGCGGTGCGGCCGACGCCTGGGACCAGTCGGAGAAGCTGGTGTACATCAGGTTGTAGCCGTCGGTGTAGGTGGACGCGAAGACGTGGTACTTGCCGTTGTGGTAGATCACGCTCGGGTCCTTGACCGCCACGTTCGGGTGCGTGGCGTCCGGCTTCGGGCTGATCAGCACGCCGCTGGAGTTCCAGCGGAAGCTCGACGGCAGGTTGCCGACCGGCGGGTTGCCCGTCGTCGTCGTGGTGGTCGTGGTCGTGGTGGGGCCGACGTCACCGGTGCACAAGGTGCCGTTGAGCGTGAAGGCCGTGGGGCTCGGGTTCGTCGTGCCGGTGGAGGAGCCGTTGAACCCGAACTCGACCCGCCCGCCGGTGGGGATCGCCGCGTTGTAGGAGACGTTGCGCGCGGTCACCTCCGCCCCGGACTGGGTCGCCTGGGCGTTCCAGGCCTGCTTCACCTGCTGACCGGCACCGAAGCTCCAGGTGAGCGTCCAGCCGTCGATCGCGTCACCGAGGTTGGTAACGGCGACGCTCGCCGTGAAGCCACCGTCCCATTGCGACGGTGCGGAGTAGGACACCGAGCAGCCGGGCGCGGCCGCGGCGGGCTGGTGGGCGACGGCGGTCAGCGTGGCCACCGCGATGAGCGGGACCGCGGCGACGGCGGTGAGCCGGGTTCGCCGGGACGTGAACATTCGTGCGAAGAACATGATCACCCTTCATCGTCGGAGGGAGCGAGGTCACGCACTGGCGCAGTCGGCGGTTCCCACCGCCGCGGCACCGGATCCGGACGCGATGAAGCCGAACACCACCGAGGCGTTGGGGCTGATCGTGCCGTTGTAGGGAGCGTTGGTGACCGTGCCCGAGCCGTCGGCGGTGCCACCCCAGAGCTGCGTCACCGCGTGACCGCCCGGCAGGGCGAACCGGACGGTCCAGCCGGTGATGGCCGCCGCGGTGGGGTTGGTGACGGTGACCTCGGCCTGGAAGCCGCCGCCCCAGCTGCCGACCACGCGCGGCGTCGCGGTGCAGGTGCCGCCGGGCGCGGGCGGGTCGCCGATGCTGCCCGGCACCGCCGACAGGGCGTTGAACCAGACCGTCGCCATCTTGCTGTAGCCGGCGGCGTTCGGGTGGATGCCGTCGGGCAGGTCGGAGACCGGCACAGCGGGGTACATGTCCACGACGTGCACCCGCTTGCCCGCGGCGGCTTTCGCGCGCAGCAACGGGACGATGGCGGCGTTGTAGGCGCGGACGGTGGCGTCGGCGAACCGGATCGGGATGATCGTCGAGACGAACACGTCCGCGCCCGGCGCCTGGGCGGTGATCTTGTCCACCAGCGCGGAGAGCCGTCGCGGCGCACCGGCCGGGTCGCTGCCGTACATGTCGTTGGTGCCGATGTGCAGCAGGATCGTGCGCGGTGTGTACGTCCGCAACCAGTTCACGACGTTCCCGTCGACCTGCGCGATGGTCCAGCCGGGGTGGCCCTCGTGGTTGCGGTCGGGCATCGAGCCCGGCCCGTCCGCGAGCGAGCCGACGAAGTCGACCGTGCGCCCGGCGGACCTCAGCTTCGCCCCGAGGTCGAGCCGGTAGCCACCGATCGAGCCGCCCTGGGTGATCGAGTCGCCCAGGGGCATGACGCGCACCGGATCGGCTGATGGCGCCGCACCATCCACAGTGGACTGATCGGCGACCGCGGGTGACACCGCCAGCAGGGTGGCGGCCAGTGCACCGCACAGCGCTTTGAGCGGGCTCGGCATGATGAGCCTTTCGTCGTCGAGCGGTCAGCGGCAGCGGCGGCTGACAGCCAGGCTAGAAGACCCCGTCACACCCGGTCAAAGCTAAATGTGAGCGCTAACTTTTAGCACCTCGGGCTCCGGGTATGCGCAAGTCAGCACCATGAGCGTTCTGGCTGTTAACGCGAACAACAGCGTTTCAAACACCGGGTCTGGCGACTGAACCGCCCTCGCGCACCGGCATCGGGACCCGCTGGATCGACGGAGGCCGGACGTCGAGCCGCCGCCGTTCCACGACGTCCAGCAGCACCTCCACCGCCCGCGCGCCGAGCTCCTGGTTCGGCAGGGCGATCGTCGTCAGCCGGGGACGCATCCACGATGCGACCGGGTGGTCGTCGAACCCGAGCACGGAGACGTCACCCGGCACCGACAGCCCGGCCTCGCCGAGCGCCTGGTAGGCGCCGAACGCCAGGCGGTCGTCGAAGCACACCAACGCCTTGGGCCGGTGGAGGCGCAGCAGCTCCCTGGTGGCGCGGTAGCCGTCCTCCGGAGTCCACTTGGGACAGCGGTGGGCGCTGACCACCTCGATGCCGGCCGCGGCGAACACCTCGCGCAGCCCGATGAGGCGCTCCACGGCCGCGATGCCGTGCGGCGGCACGTCGTAGGGGCCCGGTCCCGCACCGATCAGGTGGACGCCCCGGCCGTGCCCTGCCTCGACGAGGATGCGGGCCGCGGCGCGGCCGCCCTCCACCTCGTCGGCCACCACGGCCGGCAGGCCCGGCTGGGCCGCGGCGGTGGCGTTGAGGAGCACGGCGGGCCCGTGCCGCAGGCCGTCCGGCACGGTGACCACCCTCGTGCCCACGGCGGCGAAGACGATGCCGTCCGTCCGCCGGTCCCGCATCTGCTCGACCAGCGCCCGTTCCACGGCCGGGTCGCCGCCGGACTCGCCGACGAACAGCATGAAGCCGTGCCGGTACGCGGCCTCCACCGCGCCCTTGACCACCTCGCCCGCCAGGCCGGACGACTCGACGGCGCCGAGCACGAACCCGATCGTCTGCGACCGCCCCGACCGCGGTCTCGTCGCCAGGGTGCCGCGCCGGTAACCCAGCTCCTGGGCGGTCGAGCGCACCCGCCGCTCGGCCGCCTCCGAGATGCGCAGCTCCCGCGCGCGTCCGGTCAGGACGAGCGAGGCCGTCGTGACCGACACCCCGCTCGCCGCCGCGACGTCGGCCAGGGTCACGCGCGTTCGTCCCACCGGGGATCCGCCTCCCGCTGCTGTACGGGCTCAACTCTGCGTCCCCGTTGAAGATTCCACGAAACAGCCGCGAACACACCCTCCCGCCGAACCGGTCGGGGTGGAGGGACGGTCACGGCAGCACGAAAAGGCGGTTCCCCGCCACGGCAGGCAATGCCGTGACGGGGAACCGCTTCTACCGCTACCGCCTCAGGAGCAGGCGACGTCGTTCAGCACCGGCGACGAGAACGGCGGCGTACCGGCGTACGAGGCGTTGTACCCGATGGTCATCTGCGCGCCGGACGCGATCGAGCCGTTCCAGGCGGCGTTCGCCACCCGCACGACGTCACCCGTGTCGGTCCACGTGCCGCTCCAGCCCTGGAGGACGGACACACCGGGAGCCGAGAACGTGAACGTCCAACCGTTGATCGCCGCACCGCGGTTCTCGATCACGATCTCCGCGCTGTAGCCGCCCTGCCATTGGCTGATCACGCGGTGGGTCGCCCGGCACCCACCGCCGGGGTTGGTACCCGTGGTGGTGGTCGTGGTCGTCGTGGTCGTCGTCGTGGTCGTGGTGATCGGGCCCGCCGCAACGGCGAGCTCGTAGGCGCGCTGCGGCACGAACTGACCGGCCGGCGCGATGCAGCCGTCCGCCTCGCCCGGCAGCTTGACCCACAGGAACGCGTCGATCTTCGAGTCCCCGGTGTTCGTCGTGCTGGGCGTGCCGATCGCGCGCCCGGCCGGGTCGCACCACTCGCTGCCGGCGGGACCGTTGCCGTTGCGGCTCGTGTCGACGACCGCCTTGAGGCGGCTGTCGCCGACGGCGTTGAGCACGGCCTTGGCGAAGTTGACCGAGTCGGAGGTGGTGCGGTAGTTCGACACGTTGGTCGAGATGCCGTCGGCGCTGTTGGAGATGTCCGCGCCGCGCAACCGGTTCGCGGCCTCCGCCGGGTTGAGCCACGCGGAGTGGCCGATGTCGAAGTACACCTTGGCCTGCGCGGAACCGGACTTGAGCTTCTTGCCGGCGTAGGCCATCGACGCCCTGGTCTGGTTCTGCTGGTCGGCGTTCTGGCAGTTCGTCATGAGCGGCAGCACGTCCGGTTCCAGCACGATCGTCGCCGGCCGGCCCGCCAGGCCCGCCGCGACCTCGTCCACCCACGCCCGGTAGGCCTCGTGCGAGGGCGCTCCGCCGCCGCTCGCGCCACCGCAGTCGCGGTTGGGGATGTTGTAGACCACCATGATCGGGATCTTCCCGGCGGACGCCGCCGCGCCGACGAACGAGCTGACCTCCGAGCGCACCGTCGAGGTGTTGGTCGTGGTGTACCAGCGCGCCTGCGGGACCGAGGCGATCCGATCGCGGATCACCGCCGCCCGCGAGTCACCGGGGTTCGCGGCCACCCACCGCGCTCCGGCCGTCGCCGGGTCGACGTAGAACGCCGACTCCGCCGCGCTGACGGTGGTGCCGCCGCTGACCACCAGGGTGGCGACGCCGGCGACGACCGCGCCGGCGAGCAGGCACGCGCCCGATCCCCGCTTCCACCGTGCCATCGTGCTGCTTCCTCTCATCGTGCCGGATGACCGTTGCGGCGTGGGGGTACCGGCGTGGGCCGGATCGATTGCTCTCATTCGGGTCCTCGCAGCGTCGTTGCTGGTGGGCAGGAGTTCGCGCACGGTGCGCGAGAGCGCTCTCACATGCGGTGCGGCGACTTCTCGGTCGCATGGTCGGACGACCGGTCCACACCGGACCGGCACCGCGGAAAGCGAATACGAGTTGGGGTCAACGTAGCCGCGCGACACCGGAGCGTCAATGCCGGAAGCGTTCGTGCCGACCACCACCGAATTTCCTCGAATGCGTTCGACGATCGTGCTCAAACGTTTTGACGTTCACACCGGTAGTGCTCGCCCGCATTTCTACGCCGATCAGGTCAACCTGCTGTCGAATTCGACGATGGCTGCTTGTGAGCGTGAACACGCGGCTGCCACACTCCTGGGCGGCAACGGCGGGCGATCCCGGCACACGACCGGCAATCCATGCGGCCCACCGCGATCCGGCACTGGCGCACCGGGTCCGGCCAACCGTCCCGGCCACCCACCACCCCGATCACGGGGTGATCTCGCGAAAGCGTGGAAGATGAAACTGACATCGAGGTCGGCATCGCTGATCCCACTGGTGGCAACGGTCTCGGCAGCGGCTCTCGGCGCCACGCTGCTCGTGACCGCTACGGCGAATGCGGCGACGACTTTGGGGGCTGCGGCGGCGCAGTCGGGTCGTTACTTCGGCACGGCGGTGGCGGCGGGCAAGCTGGGTGACTCGACGTATGTGAACATCTTGAACACGGAGTTCACCATGGTCACTGCCGAGAACGAGATGAAGTGGGACGCGACGGAGCCCAACCGGGGTCAGTTCTCCTACTCGGCGGGTGATCGGATCCTCAACCACGCGGTGGGCAACGGCAAGCGGGTGCGGGGGCACGCGTTGCTGTGGCACCAGCAGCAGCCGGGCTGGGCGCAGGCGTTGAGCGGGGCGGAGCTGCGGCGGGCGGCGATCAACCACGTCACGCAGGTCGCGACGCACTACCGGGGGAAGATCCATTCGTGGGACGTGGTGAACGAGGCGTTCGCCGACGGGGGCAGTGGTGGGCGGCGGGACTCGAACCTGCAGCGCACGGGCAACGACTGGATCGAGGAGGCGTTCCGTGCGGCTCGTGCGGCCGATCCGGGTGCGAAGCTGTGCTACAACGACTACAACACCGATGGGATCAACCCGAAGTCGACCGGGATCTACAACATGGTGCGGGATTTCA
>NZ_FOFR01000020.1 GCF_900110955.1 Lentzea xinjiangensis | reverse complement strand
GCCAGGATCAAACTCTCCAATAAGGATTGTGTGATCGCTCCAGACGGAATATGTCTGGCAATCTGGTCTATCTACTCAAAGGAATACCCCGACGAGGGGTATTCATATTACTGGCTGTGTTTCGGCACGCTGTTGAGTTCTCAAAGAACACGCGCTCACCGGATCCAATCTCCGTTTCCGGAGAGTTTCACTCGGGGCTTGTGTTGCTGAAGCTTATTCGGTGTTTCGCGCCGGTGTCAAATCGGCCTCTCAGAGGCTTTCTGTCTTCCGGCTTTGCCCCGCTCGTTCCGGTGTGATTTCCGGCCCGTTCCGCGCTGGCAGAGAGAACATTACACGGGGGTGTTTCGATCTCCAAATCGGGGGGTCGCCCGAGTGCCTGCGCCGCGCTGACCAGCGGGTTTCCGGTCCGGCGGCGCGGAGCGCGGCACGTCCGGGCCGCAGCGTCAATCATGGAGCTGTGCACGACGTCCTCGTGATTGGTGGCGGCCCGGCCGGCCGCGCGCTCGCCCGCGCTTGCGCAAAGGAAGGTCTCCACACCGCGATCGTCGATCGTCATCCGCATCGCGTGTGGACGGCGACGTACGGCGCGTGGGCCGATGAGCTCCCGCCGGACGCACCGGCAGCCGTCACCAGCACAGTGGTTCGCGTCTACGCGCGTGAGGAGCATCTGATCCCACGCTCCTATGTCGTTCTCGACAACGCACGGCTCCACGAACTCCCCAGCAGCGTCACGGTGCTGAAGCAGCCGGTCGAAGCGCGCTACACCTTCAACGCCACTGGCGCGCGCAAAGGCCGTGCCGAGCAAACGGCCGTGGGGACCGTCATCGAATCGGACAGCACCGAGACGACGCTGATGGACTGGCGTGACGGTGACACGTTTCTCTACAAGGTTCCGTTGGGCGGCAACAGAGTCCTCGTCGAGGAGACCTGCCTGGCGCGGCGGCCCGGCATGCCGCTGAGCGAGCTCCGGCGACGGCTGCACGCACGGCTCGCCCCCGGTGCCCACGAGGAACGTGTGCGCTTCCCCCTCGACGCGCCCCGGTCCGGTGGTCTGGCGTTCGGCGCGAGCGCGGGCTTCATCCACCCCGGCACGGGGTACAGCGTCGCCACGTCCCTCACCCTCGCGCCGGCGGTTGCCCAGGCGGTGCGGGCCGGGGAGGACCCGCGGCGCGTCATCTGGCCTCACAGCGCGCGGATCGTGCAGGCGTTGCGCCGCCGGGGTCTTGAAGCGCTGCTCCGGCTGAACGCCGACGAGACGAGGGATTTCTTCGAGCTGTTCTTCCGGTTGGACGTGGACCTGCAGCGCGCGTACCTCTCGGGCAGAGACGACGTGAAGGGGACGGCGGCGGCCATGACCGCTCTGTTCGCGGCGGCTCCGCTGCGGCTCAGGAAGAAGCTGATCTTCTGACGAACTCCCGGCGTGAGCGCCGGGTCACCGAGCGCAGCCGCGCTGTGGCGGCTCGTCGCCAACCTCGTGAACACCTGGTGAACCCGCTTGGTAGGGGTCGTTCGCACCGGCACGATCGGGGTCGTGCCCGCATTGCTGGATGACGTCCGGTTCGCCTTCCAGCCGCTGTTCAACCTGAACACCGGGGGCGTCGTCGCGGTGGAGGCCCTGGCCCGGCCGCACGACGGCAGCGTGCAGGATCTCCTCCAGGCCGCCTTCCAGGCCGGTCTGCTGGCCAACGCCGACGTCGGACTCGCCTGCCGGGCCATCCGCTCGGCCGCCGACTTCGACCTGATGCTGCCGCTGCACGTGAACCTGCTCGCGCTCACGGTCGCGGACAAGCCCGAGGTGATGGGCCCGCTCTACGGTGCGCTCCGGGACGCCCGGCGCTCCCCCGACAGCGTCGTCGTCGAGATCGGCGAGCCGTACTCGCGGGCCAACCGCGCCCGCCTCGCGCGGGGGATGCAGACGTTGCGCAACAACGGTTTCCGCATCGCGCTCGACTGCGTGGGCGAGGGCGACGTGCCGCTGGGTCTCCTCACGAGCGCCTCGCCGGACTTCGTGAAGCTCGACCGCGAGATCGTCCGCACGCTGCCGAACGACGCGGCGCGGGGCGCGCTGGTCCAGTCGCTGGTGCGCCTCGGCGAGTACACGGGCGGCCAGGTCGTGGCCGAGGGCGTCGAGACGGAGGCGGAGCTCACGCACCTGCGCAGGCTGGGGGTGGGGCACGCGCAGGGCAACTACCTGGCGCCGCCGCAGCGGAGGCCGGCGGTGAACGCCCGCATCGCGCCGGAGGCCGTCACCGAGACCGGGGAGATCCGCCGGGGCAGCACCGGCCCCAGGGTCACCGACTTCCTCCACCCCGCGACGACCCTGCACGAGCACGCCACGAGCGACGAGGTGCGCGAGGTCTTCACCATCCAGCCTTCGATCACCGGCGTCGTGCTGGTCGACGACGAGGGCCGCCCCAAGTGGTCGGTGGACCGCAACAGGTTCCTGCTCGCGGTCACCGGGCCGTACGGGCACGCCCTGCACGCCAAGCGCGAGGCGGCGCGGCTCGCGGACAAGCCGCACATCATCGGCACCGAGTCGTCGGCGCTGGAGTTGCTCGACGTGGTGGCGGGTGCGAATCGTGAACGCACCAACGACGACCTCATCGTCGTGGACCACAACGAGCGGTGCATGGGTGTCGTGCGCGTGGCGGACGTGGTGCGTGGTGTGGCGGAGCTCAAGGTGGAGCAGGCGGCCGCGCTGAGCCCGCTCACCCGCCTGCCGGGCAGCGATGCCATCGCGAGGGAGGTGGAGCGGCGCATCGAGGCCGGTGAGATCTTCGCCGTGTCGTGGCTGGACGTCGACAGCTTCAAGGCGGTCAACGACACGGTCGGGTTCGCGGCGGGCGACGACCTGATCCGCGAGATCGGGCACGACCTGGCGGGCCTCGCGCAGGCATTTCCCGGGGTGCAGGTGGGGCACGTCGGCGGTGACGACTTCCTCCTCCTCGCCGGGCTCGACGAGACGGTTCCGCTGAGTGCGCGTCTGCTCGACAAGCCGTACACGGCTGAGGGACGACACATCACCCTTTCTCTTGCGACCCTTATCTGTGCACCGGGATCAGTCGGGTCGTATCGCGAGGTGTCGCGCTTGTTGGCGCCGGTGAAGGAGCACGCGAAGTCGCTCACCGGGTCCAGCTGGGTCATGGGCCGGCCGGGAACCGATCGCCGTGATGTCCTGCGTGGTGTCGCGCAACGAGCGGTGAGCTGACAAGTACAACCAAACGCCTCCTGTGCGGCGACCCGATCACTCATAGCATCGAGGTCGCTACTCAGCGCACAGGAGGTTCGGCGTGCAGGTCGGCAGCAGAACTCAGGCGGTACCCGCGCAACGCACGACCGTGGACGGCCTTCTCACCGTTGGGGTGGAAGAAGAATTCGTCCTCGTCGAGGCTTCGACGGGTCATCTGGCCAACCGCGCCGAGGACGTGCTCGCCGGAGCCGGCCGCTACCAGATCGACCTGCAGGAGGAGATCGCGCAGTACCAGGTGGAGTCGGCCAGCGGCATCTGCACCGACATGGGGCGGCTGCGGGACGAGCTCGCGGCGGCGCGGCGGGCGTTGATCGAACGGGCGGCGCGCCACGACGCCCGCCTGGCCGCGACCGGGACGCCGGTGCTGGGCCTCACGATGCCGACGCCGCTGACGAACTCCCCGCGCTACCACCGGATGGCGCAGGAGATGGGCGCGCTCACCAACGACCTCGCGATCTGCGGCTGCCACGTGCACATCGGTCTGCCCGACGACGAGTCGAAGATCTTCGTGAGCAACCACCTGCGGCCGTGGCTGCCGACGTTGCTGGCGCTGGGCGCGAACTCGCCGTACTGGCTCTACGGCGACACCGGCTACGCGAGCTGGCGCTACCTGGTGTGGAACCGCTGGCCCACCTCGGGTGTGCCGCCGCACTTCGACTCCGCGGCCGAGTACCGCACGGCTCGCGACGAGATCGTCGCGAGCGGCGCGGCGATCGACGCCGGGATGCTCTACTGGGACGTGCGGCTCTCCGCCCGCCACCCCACGCTGGAGCTCAGGGTCTCCGACGTCGCGCCGACGGTGGAGGAGGCGGTGCTGATGGCCGCGCTGGTGCGGGCGATCGCCGCCACCGCGCTGAGCTCCGGCGCCCCGCCGGTGAAGCTGCCGCCCCACCTGCTGAAGGTGGCGATGTGGCGTGCCGCGCGCGACGGCCTGGAGGGGTTCGGCATCGACCCGGTGACCGGTGCGCCGACGCCCGCGTCGACGATCGCGGCGTCGTTGCTGCGGTGGGTGCGGCCGGCCCTGGAGTTCGCCGGTGACTACGGGATGGTGAGCGACGGCATCGACCGGTTGCTGCTCGACGGCACGGGTGCGGCGCGGCAGCGCAGGGCGTTCGCGCGCCGCGGCCGGCTGGACGACGTGGTGGGATTCCTGGTCGCCCAGACCGCTCCGGTGTGACCGGTCACCGCTGCGGGCTCCGGCCGTGTTCGAGGTAGCGGGTCTCGCCGGAGGCCAGGGCGGCGAGCGCTTGCGCCACCCGGCGGGCCAGCCTGGGGACGAGGCGCCGGGCGGCTTCCTCAGGCGGCACGAACTCGTAGGACCTCAGCTCGTCGGCGGGAAGGCGAAGGTGGTCGTGCTCGGTGAGCGTGCCGCCGTCGAACACGAACAGGACGCGGTCCTCGCCGTCGCGGGGTGCCCAGTCGACGACGAGCAGGCGGCCGGGCGTGATGACCAGGCCGAGCTCCTCCTCGACCTCGCGCCGGCACGCCTCGCCCGGGGTCTCCCCCCGTTCGACCGCGCCACCGGGGATCTCCCACTGCGGCCTGTAGGTGGGCTCGACGAGGAGGACGCGCCCGGCTTGGTCGAGGAAGAGCGCGCCGGCGGCCGAGAGCGCTCTGCTGCTGTGATCCACGGGACCTTTGTACGCCGAGCCGGTGGTCGTCCCGCCAGGGCTTGAACCTGGGACCTGCCGCGTATCAGGCGGACGCTCTCACCACTGAGCTACGGGACGGGGAACGAAGACCGGTGCTTTCCCCAGGATTCACCGCGTGTACCGCGGAATCGGGTGGCACCGACGGAAGGAGTCGAACCCTCGGGAAACGGGTTTGGAATCCGTTCCGCTTCCGAAGCTCGTCGGCTCGTGCGCAGGGCAAAAAGAAACCGCCCACGTTTCCCGTGGGCGGCTCCGGTGTCATGACCTGGGGATCAGGTCATGGCGTGGAGCCCCACGCCAGCGCCAGCAGAATGCCGGCGATGAAGGCGAGAATTCGCCATCCCGCAAGCTCCGCCTTGGCAAGCATGTCTTCCTCCGTTGATCTCTGCGGTTGCGATGGGATCAAGCTATGCGACGGCCGCGCGGCCGTGCAACGCAATTATCCTACCCAAGGAAAACGGCGCGCACCCCGCGGATGCGCGCCGTTCCAGGAACTGAGAACTCAGACCGTGAAGCCCAGCGCCCGCAACTGCTCGCGGCCGTCGTCGGTGATCTTCTCCGGGCCCCACGGCGGCATCCACACCCAGTTGATGCGGAAGTCCGACACGAGGCCACCGCCCGTGCCGCCGGTCAGGGCGGCTCGGGTCTGGTCCTCGATGACGTCGGTCAGCGGGCAGGCCGCCGAGGTGAGCGTCATGTCGATGGTGGCGACGTTCTTGTCGTCGATGTGGATGTCGTAGACGAGACCCAGGTCGACGACGTTGATGCCGAGCTCCGGGTCGACCACGTCGCGCATGGCCTCTTCCACGTCGTCGAGCGCGGCGACGTCAGCCTTGGGCTCGAAGACCGGCATGCCTTCGGCTCCCCGGACGACTTCTTCGGTGCTCATGCTGCTCCCTGGCTTCGTGCTACTGCGTCTTTGAAGGCCATCCAGCCCAGCAGCGCGCACTTCACGCGCGCCGGGTACTTCGCGACACCGGCGAAGGCGATGCCGTCCTCGAGGACGTCCTCGTCGGGCTCCACCTTGCCGCGGCCCTGCATGAGCTCGACGAACGCGTCCATCTTCTCGAACGCCTCACCCACGGGCTTACCCACGACGAGGTCCGTCAACACCGACGTGGACGCCTGGCTGATCGAGCAGCCCTGGCCGTCGTAGGAGACGTCCTTCACCAGGTCGCCGACCAGGTGGACCCGCAACGTCACCTCGTCGCCGCAGGTCGGGTTGACCTGGAACGACTCGGCGTCGAACGGGTCGCGCAAGCCGCGGCCGTGGGGGTTCTTGTAGTGGTCCAGGATGATCTCCTGGTACATCTGCTGGAGCTGCATCAGGCCACCCCGAAGAACTTCTGCGCCTCGCGGACTCCGTCGACCAGAGCGTCGACCTCGTCGAGCGTGTTGTACAGGTAGAACGACGCGCGCACGGACGACTGGGCGTTCAGGCAGCGGTGCAGCGGCCACGCGCAGTGGTGGCCGACGCGGACCGCGATGCCCAGGCTGTCCAGGACCTGGCCCGCGTCGTGGGGGTGCACGCCCTCGATCTCGAACGGCACGGCGCCGCCGCGGTCGACCGCGTCCTGCGGGCCGAGCAGGCGGACGCCCGGAACCGCGCGGAGTCCTTCGAGCGCCGCGACGGTCAGCGCGTGCTCGTGCGCGTGGACGCGCTCCATGCCGACGATGCTCAGGTAGTCGACCGCGGCACCGAGGCCCACGGCCTGCGACGTCATCGGCGAACCGGCCTCGAAGCGCTGGGGCGGCGGGGCGAAGGTCGAGCCCTCCATCTTCACCAGCTCGATCATCGAGCCGCCGGTGATGAAGGGGGGCAACGCCTCCAGCAGCTCACGGCGTCCGTAGAGGACACCGATGCCGGACGGGCCGAGCATCTTGTGGCCGGAGAACGCGGCGAAGTCCACGCCCAGCGCGTGGAAGTCGACCGTGCTGTGCGGAACGGACTGGCAGGCGTCCAGCACGGTCAGCGCGCCGACCTTCTGCGCGGCCGCGACCAGGACGTCGACGGGGTTGATCACGCCGGTCACGTTCGACTGGTGCGTGAACGCGACGACCTTGGTGCGCGGCGTGATCACGCTGTCCACGTCGGACAGGTCGAGGCGGCCGTCCTGGCCGAGCCTGAACCACTTGAGGACGGCGCCGGTGCGCTGGGCGACCTGCTGCCACGGAACGAGGTTCGCGTGGTGCTCCATCTCGGTCACGACGATCTCGTCACCGGGGTTCAGCACGAACCGCGACGACTCGGGACCCGAGGTGGCGGCGTTGCCCATCGCGTACGCGACGAGGTTGAAGCCCTCGGTGGCGTTCTTGGTGAAAACGAGCTCTCCGAAGGAGGCGCCGACGAACTCCGCGATGCGCTGGCGCGCACCCTCGTAGGCGTCGGTGGCTTCCTCGGCGAGCTGGTGGGCGCCCCTGTGCACGGCAGCGTTGTGCTGTTCCAGGAACGCCCGCTCGGCGTCCATCACCTGCGTCGGGCGTTGCGAGGTGGCGCCGGAGTCCAGGTAGACCAGGCGCTTCCCGTCACGAACGGTGCGAGACAGGATCGGGAAGTCCGCTCGGAGAGCGGCTACGTCCAGTGGTGCTGCGGTGGTGGTCACAGCGCCTCCTCTCAACACCTGCAACGCTAGGAAAGGGTCGCGGCTTCCTTGGAACCGGTGTACTTCACGTAACCCTCGGACTCGAGGACGTCGGCCAGCTCGCGGCCACCGGACTCGACGATGCGGCCGCCCGCGAAGACGTGCACGAAGTCCGGCTGGATGTACTTGAGGATCCGGGTGTAGTGCGTGATCAGCATGACGCCGACCTCACCGTTCGCCTTGTACCGGTTGACGCCCTCGGACACGACGCGCAGCGCGTCGACGTCGAGGCCGGAGTCGGTCTCGTCGAGGATCGCGATCTTCGGCTGGAGCAGGCCCAGCTGCAGGATCTCGTGGCGCTTCTTCTCACCGCCGGAGAAGCCCTCGTTCACCGAGCGCTCGGCGAACGCCGGGTCGATGTCGAGGTCGGCCATCGCGCCCTTGACCTCCTTCACCCAGTGGCGGAGGTTCGGGGCCTCGCCGCGGACGGCGGTGGCGGCGGTGCGCAGGAAGTTCGACATCGAGACGCCGGGGACCTCGACCGGGTACTGCATGGCGAGGAAGAGGCCGGCGCGGGCGCGCTCGTCGACGGACATCTCCAGCACGTCCTCGCCGTCGAGCGTGACGGTGCCCGAGGTGATCGTGTACTTCGGGTGACCGGCGATGGCGTAGGACAGCGTGGACTTGCCGGAGCCGTTGGGGCCCATGATGGCGTGGGTCTCGCCGGCCTTGATCGTCAGGTCGACGCCCTTGAGGATCTCCTTGGGAGCGTCCTCGCTGACGACCGAGACGTGCAGGTCCTTGATCTCAAGGGTGGCCATGACTTGCTGTTCTCCTGGTGGTGTAACTGAAGTCAGTTCGTGGTGGCGGTGACGTCGACGAAGACGTCGCCGTCACGGATGTCGACGGCGTAGACGTCGACCGGTTCGGTGGCGGGCAGCGAGGAGGGCTTGCCGGTCTCCAGGTCGAAGCACGACCCGTGCAACCAGCACTCGATCCCCTTGCGGGAGACCTCGCCCTCGCTCAACGACACCGCGGCGTGCGAGCACAGGTCCGCGAGTGCGTGCACCCGCTCACCGTCACGCACCAGGACCACGTCGACGTCGTCGACGCTGGCGGCGAACGGCTTGCGGTTGTCCAGTTCGGACAGTGCACACACCCGGATCACGCGCCGACCGCCTCGAGCTCTGCCTCGATGGCGGCCTCGAGGCGCTCGCGCACCTCGGGGACTGCGATCTTCGCGATCAGCTCCTGGAAGAAGCCGCGCACGACGAGACGCCGTGCCTGCTCCTCCGGGATGCCGCGCGCCTGCAGGTAGAACAGCTGCTCGTCGTCGAACCGGCCGGTGGCGCTGGCGTGGCCCGCGCCCTCGATCTCACCGGTCTCGATCTCCAGGTTCGGCACCGAGTCGGCGCGCGCGCCGTCGGTCAGGATCAGGTTGCGGTTCAGCTCGAACGTCTCGGTGCCCTCGGCCGCCACGCGGATCAGCACGTCGCCGATCCACACCGCGTGCGCGCCGTCGCCCTGCAACGCGCCCTTGTAGACGACGTTGCTGCGGCAGTTCGGCTGCGCGTGGTCGATGAACGGCCGGTGCTCCTGGTGCTGGCCCGCGTCCGCGAAGTACAGGCCGAACAGCTCCGCGTCGCCGCCGCGGCCCGCGTACTGCACGACCGGGGTGACCCGGACGACGTCGCCGCCCAGCGTCACGACCGTGTGGCGCAGGGTCGCGTCACGACCGAGCTTCATGTGGTGCTGCGAAACGTGCACGGCGTCGTCGGCCCAGTCGTGGATGGCGATCACCGTGAGGTGCGCGCCGTCCGCGACGAGGAACTCGACGTTCTCCGCGTACGCGCCGGAACCGCGGAAGTCCAGGATCACGGTGCCCTCGGCGAACTGCGAGGCCTTGACCTGGATGTGGCCGTAGGCGACGGCGCCCGCGCCGGGGCCGGTCACCGTGACGGTGGCCGGCTCGGACTTCGCGTCGCCGGGCAGCGTCACGATGGTGGCGTCGGAGAACGACGAGTACGCCTGCGCCGCGACGCGGTCACCGGGGACACCGGCCTTGCCGAGGCGGTCGTCGTCACGACCGACCGTCTCGACGGTGACACCTTCGGGGGCGTTCACCTCAACGGCGGCGGAACCCGTCGCCGCAGCGCCGGAGTGCAGACCGGCCAGGCGCTTGAGAGGCGTGAAGCGCCAGATCTCCTCACGACCGCCCGGGACCTCGAACGCGTCCACGTCGTAGGACGTGAAGTGCTCCGCGCGCGAGGCGACCGGGACGACAGCTCCGTGGGAGTGAGGTTGAGTCGACAGGGCGGCCATGTCAGCCGACGGCCCCTTCCATCTGCAGTTCGATCAGGCGGTTCAGTTCGAGGGCGTACTCCATGGGCAGCTCGCGCGCGATGGGCTCGACGAACCCGCGCACGATCATGGCCATGGCCTCGTCCTCGTTGAGGCCGCGCGACATCAGGTAGAACAGCTGGTCCTCGGAGACCTTCGAGACCGTGGCCTCGTGGCCCATCGCGACGTCGTCCTCGCGGACGTCGACGTACGGGTAGGTGTCCGACCGGCTGATGGTGTCGACCAGCAGCGCGTCGCACTTCACCGTGGACTTCGAGTGGTGCGCCCGCTTGTTGACCTGGACCAGGCCGCGGTAGGACGTGCGGCCACCGCCGCGCGCCACCGACTTCGACACGATCGTCGAGGAGGTGTGCGGGGCCATGTGGACCATCTTGGCGCCGGCGTCCTGGTGCTGGCCCTCGCCAGCGAACGCGATCGAGAGGACCTCGCCCTTGGCGTGCTCGCCCATCAGGAAGACGGCCGGGTACTTCATGGTCACCTTGGAGCCGATGTTGCCGTCGACCCACTCCATGGTCGCGCCCTCTTCGGCCTTGGCGCGCTTGGTGACCAGGTTGTAGACGTTGTTCGACCAGTTCTGGATCGTCGTGTAGCGGCAGCGGCCGCCCTTCTTCACGATGATCTCGACGACGGCCGAGTGCAGCGAGTCCGACGAGTAGATCGGCGCGGTGCAGCCCTCGACGTAGTGCACGTAGGCACCCTCGTCGACGATGATCAGCGTGCGCTCGAACTGGCCCATGTTCTCGGTGTTGATCCGGAAGTAGGCCTGCAGCGGGATGTCCACGTGCACGCCCTTCGGCACGTAGATGAACGAGCCGCCGGACCACGTCGCGGCGTTCAGCGCCGAGAACTTGTTGTCACCCGCGGGGATGACGGAGCCGAAGTACTCCCGGAAGAGCTCCGGCTGCTCCTTGAGGGCCGTGTCGGTGTCGAGGAAGAGGACACCCTGCTGCTCCAGGTCCTCGCGGATCTGGTGGTAGACGACCTCGGACTCGTACTGGGCCGCGACGCCGGCGACGAGGCGCTGCTTCTCGGCCTCGGGGATGCCCAGGCGGTCGTAGGTGTTCTTGATCTCCTCGGGCAGGTCCTCCCAGGAGGTGGCCTGCTTCTCCGTGGACCGCACGAAGTACTTGATCGAGTCGAAGTCGATCCCAGAGAGGTCGGCGCCCCAGTTCGGCATCGGCTTGAGGTCGAAGAGCTTGAGCGCCTTCAACCGGTACTCGAGCATCCACTCGGGCTCGTCCTTCTTCGCCGAGATGTCGCGGACGACGTCCTCGCTGAGGCCTCGGCGGGCGCTCGCGCCGGCAACGTCGGAGTCGGCCCAGCCGAACTCGTAGTTGCCCAGAGACGCGATGGTCTCTTCCTGCGTGAGCGGAGACTGCACCGTGGTGGGCGTGCGCTGCTCGGCAGCGGCAGTCATGCGGGCTCCCCTCCATCATCTGGGATCCGTGAAATGTTCGGGATGTGCGTCGTGCACACGGCGTGGCCGCGGGCGATCGTCGCGAGGCGCTGCACGTGGGTGCCGAGGAGGTTCGCGAACGTCTCCGTCTCGGTCTCGCACAGCTGGGGGAACTCGGCGGCGACGTGGGCGACCGGGCAGTGGTGCTGGCACAACTGCTCGCCCGTACCCACGTTTCGCGTCGCCGCAGCGTAGCCCTCCCTGGTCAACGCGGTGGCGAGGGCCTTCGCCCGTTCGGCGGGCGTGACCTGCGCCACGATCGCGGAACGGTGCCTGTCCACCAGCGCGTCGACCCGGCTCTGCGCGAAGGAGCGCACAGCCTCTTCCCCACCCGTTTGGGCGAGGAACCTGACAGCGGCGACCGCGAGGTCGTCGTAGGCGTGGCCGAACCGGGCGCGTCCGGCATCAGTGAGCAGGAAGAGCTTCGCGGGACGACCACGACCGCGTTGGGTCTGCCGCGGTGCGTCCCTGGTGATCGCCTCGCCGTCCGCGACCAGTGCGTCGATGTGACGGCGCACGGCCGTGGGGCTGATGCCCAGTTCCTCGGCAACAGCGGCCGCGGTGACCGGGCCCTGCTCCAGCAGGAGCCTGGCGACAGCACGCCGAGTCTTGCCGTCGTGCTGCGGCACGGCGTCAAGGTGGGTCTCGGCGTTTTTCACAACACCAGTGTTGCGTATTTCGCCGGAGGTCGCAAAGATCGCGGTCACAGGGTGACCTGACTCACGGCCGAACGCGGCTCGTGCGGTGGAAGACGCGGCGGGGATCGGCCGCCACCTCACTCGATACCCTGCCTCCATGCCCACGAACGGCGGAGCCACCACTCCAGAGAGCGACCTCTTGAACGGTCGGGAGCGTCGCCAGCTGGACATCGTCCGCCGCTGGGGCACCATCGGCGCGCTGCTGCTGACCGTCGGGTCACTGGGTGGCGGCGCCGCGCCGATCTACTCGCCGCTCTACGGCGTGCCGGTCCTCGGGCTCTTCTCGCGCATGCCCAGCGTCGCGATGGGCGTCGTCTGGACCGGCATCTTCATGATCGTGTCCGCCTGGCTGGCCCTGGGGCGGTTCGTGCGCCCCGGCCGGCCGCGGCTGATCTCGCGCGGCCAGATGGACCGCACGCTGCTGATGTGGACCGTTCCACTGGTCTTCTGCGTCCCGATGTTCTCCCGGGACGTGTACTCGTACCTGGCGCAGAGCGAGATCGCGGCCCGCGGGCTCGACCCGTACGAGCTGGGCCCCGCGGGCGCGCTGGGCGTCGACCACGTGCTGACCCGCGGTGTGCCGAACATCTGGCGGGAGACGCCGGCGCCGTACGGGCCGCTGTTCCTCGCGTTCGGCCGCCTGACCGCGATGCTCACCGGCGACCACGTGGTGTCCGGTGTGTTCGTGCACCGCCTGCTGGTGCTGTGCGGCCTGGCGATGATCGTGTGGGCGCTGCCCCGGCTCGCCGCGCGGTTCGGCGTCCCGCCGGTCGGCGCGCTGTGGCTGGGCGCGCTGAACCCGCTGGTGCTGTTCCACATCGTCATCGGCGTGCACAACGACGGCCTGGCGCTGGGCCTGATGCTGGTCGGCCTGGAGCTCGCGATGCGCGGCCTGGAACCGCTGAGGTGGTCGTGGATCGCGCTGGGCTCCGTGGTCATCGTGTGCGGCGCGATGGTGAAGATCCCCGCGATGGCCGCGCTCGGGTTCCTCGGCGTGCTGGTGGCGCGCAAGCTCGGCGGCCGGTTCAAGCACCTGGCCCTGGTGGCCGGGGTCATGACCGTGATCGCCGCGGCCGGGGTGGTGGTGATCTGCCTCGGCACCGGGTTCGGGTTCGGCTGGGTCGAGACGCTGAACGTCGCCTCGACCGTGAAGTCCTGGATGTCGCCGCCCACCGCGCTGGGCTTCCTGGGGGCGGGCACCGGCATCCTGCTCGGCCTCGGCAACCACACCGAGTCGATGATCGCGCTGGCCCGCCTGCTCGGGCAGGGCCTCTACGTGGTGATCACGATCGGGCTGCTGTGGCGCAGCTTCAAGGGCCGGATCAAGGCGATGAACGGCCTCGGGGCCGCCCTGGGCGCGATCCTGGTGCTCGGGCCGGTGCTGCAGCCCTGGTACGTGCTGTGGGCGGCGCTCCCGCTGGCCACCGCGGTGGTCGGGCCCAAGTTCCGGATGTTCGCCATGGGCACCTCGGCGGTGATCGCGGTGATCCTGCCGCCCACCGGGTCCGCCTTCGACGGCCGGGCCTACACGGTCCCGCAGGCCGTGGCGGGCGCGGTGATCACGTTCGCCGTCTGCGTGCTGATCGCGCGCAAGCGGGTGGGGCCGTTCCTCAGGTCCGACCCGGCCGCGTAACCCCCTCCCTGCTCCGGACGAGTACCTCGGTAGGGGGAAGATCGACGCCGGAGGGGGTGGTGCGGCATGACCGAACAACCCATGTCGCGGGAAGAGGTCCGGTTCGCCGTCGTGCTCAACGGCGGCGTGAGCCTGGCCGTCTGGATGGGCGGCGTGGTGCTGGAGCTGGACCGGCTGACCAGGCCGGGCAGCACCTACCAGCCGCTGCTCGACCTGGTGGGCTGCACCGCGCGCGCCGACGTCATCGCCGGCACGTCGGCGGGCGGCATCAACGGCGCCGCGCTGGCGTTGTCGCAGGTCAACAAGCAGGCGGACCTGAGCAGGCTGCGGGACCTGTGGGCCGAGCAGGGGCGGATGGAGCAGCTGCTGCGCACGCCGTTCCGCGGCCAGCCGGCGAGCCTGCTCAAGGGCGACGAGTTCTTCTACCCGAGGCTGCAGGAGGCGCTGGACCGCCTCACCACCGACTTCGAGCCCACCGAGGCGTGCGAGCGCCCGATCGACCTCAGGATCACCACCACCCTGCTGGGTGGCGTGCCGGCCGTCAGCTACGACGACCTGGGCCAGCCGCTCACCCAGTCGGTGCACCAGGGCTCGTTCTCGTTCCGCCGCGACCCCTACCCCTGGGTGAGCGACGAGACCAGGGACGACTTCACGCCCGAGCTGCTGCCGGACCGCGTCCGCCAGCTCGCGCTCGCCGCGCGGAGCTCCGCGAGCTTCCCGTTCGCGTTCGAGCCGAGCTTCATCCCGGTCGGCGGCCAGGCGACGCCGGACCGGCCCGACATGGCGGACGTCGCGAGCTGGGCCAACGGCGGCGACCGGAGCCGGTTCGCGGTCGACGGCGGCGTGCTGGTCAACACGCCGACGAGGGAGGCGCTGGAGGCCATCGACCGCATGCCGGCGGACGGGCCGGTGCGCCGGGTCATGCTGCTGGTCTTCCCGCACGCCGAGCCGCTGGGCTCCGAGCCGCAGGCCGACTCCTCCGACCAGGGGTTCACGACGGTCAGCTCCGGCGCCAAGCTGCTGAGCGCGATGTCGAGCCAGGCCAACCGCACCTACGTCGAGAAGATCGAGGAGCACAACCGCAGGGCCGCGAGCTCGCGGGGCGGGCGGATGGCGTTGCTCCAGCGGTTGCACGAGGGCGGCGAGGACGTCGTCGACGAGGTGTACTCGCTCGCGGACAAGCTTTTCGGCCACTACGAGGACGTCGAGATCCGGCTCGCGGCCCGGCAGGTGACGGCCCAGCAGTTCGCGCTGCCCGGCGGCAACCCGGCCAACTGGTCGTTCGAACGGGCGCGGCGGGCGGCCGAGACCGCGCAGCGCAAGTGGAAGGCGAAGCACGGCGTGCTGCCGTACGTGCCGGGCGTGAAGCTGCCGAGCACCGTGTGCCGCGAGGACATGGGCTGGGAGTGGGGCATCACGATGGCCGAGCGCCTGGGCGCGTCGGCCCTCGACCTGCTCAAGCGGATCGTCTGGGTGGTGCCCGAGGACGCGGCCGAGGCCACCTCCGCGGCGCGCCGGGACCTCCACCAGGTCCGCGCGGAGCTGCGGCGGCTGCGGGAGGAGCTGTTCGCGTGGGAGCCGTCCGGCTCGCTCGGCGAGGGCTACTGGACGGGCCGGCTCGCGAGCTACCACGAGCACATGATCGACGGGCACCTCGGCCTCGAGGTCAAGGCGCAGGTCGCCGAGATCGCCCGGATCGTCGGCGCCGCCCGCGAGGTGCTCGACGGGCTCGACGAGCACCGGCGCGAGCTCGGCGGGCTGGTCTGCTGGCACGCCCTGCTCGCACCCGAGGCCGCGGCGCGGGAAGCGGGGCTGAGCGACGGCGAGCGGTGGCTGAGCCGCATGCTGGCGCTGGAGATCGCCGGCACGTGCCTGTCCGACGACGCCTCGACGGGCCTGGACACGCCGGTCGAGCTGGTGCAGGTGTCGCTGCAGACGCGCAACGCGTTCGCCAAGCAGTCGATCACCGCGGACGACAAGGCGGGCGGGGCGTCGCTGTCGCGGTTCTCCGGGTTCCTCAAGCGGTCGTGGCGGGTCAACGACTGGATCTGGGGACGGCTCGACGGCGCCACGATGCTGTGCCGGGTGCTGTTCGACCCGCGGCGGCTGCGCAGGATGGACCAGCTCGGGCGGCCGCGGGACGACGACCGCACGCCGGAGCAGCGCGCGAGGGCCGTCGTCGACCAGGTCGCCGAGGCGATGTTCGGGCCGGAGCTGCCCGCTCTCCTCGCCGCCTGCGCCGAGGAGGCCGCGCGGGAGCTCGCCGGCATCTACCGGGCGGAGGGCGAGCTGTCGCCGTCGTCGATGAAGCTCGCCGAGCTCGCCGCGTGGGGCCTGCACTGGCGGATCATCTGCGAGGAGCTGCCCCGGCTGCGGGCCGCCGTCATCGCCGACCGCGGTGACGGCGCCGACCGGCGCTCGCGCGGTGAGCTGTTCCTCGAGGAGCACGCGGACCTGCTGCGGCGCCTGGAGTTCCCGCAGGAGCACACGGTCACGACCGGCATGGCGGCGCTCGCCGCGTTCGACCGCGCGGGGATCGGCCGGGAGCCGCTCACCCAGGAGGCCGCGTCGGACCAGATGATCCGCACGGCGGCGACGGCGGCGGCCGTCGCGGTCACGGTCGCCGACTCCGAACGGTCGGGGCTCGCCGCGGTCCGGCCGGTCACCCGCTCCCTGCGCGGCGCCGCGCTGCTGCCCTACTGGACGATCACCGGCCTGACCAGGGGCGGCAAGCTCGCGCAGTTCCTGGGGCTGCTCGGCCTCGCGGTCGGCGGCGCGCTCGTCGTCATGGCGCTGTTCGGGATGCTGCCGGCGTGGGCGGCGGGCCCCGGCGCCGCGATCGGCGCGGCCAGCCTCCTGGCCGCCTTCGGTTACGCGGCGCTCAGGAGCGGCACGCTGCTGCACGGGCTGGTGCTGCTCTCACCGGTGATCCCGCTGGCGGCCACCGCCGTCGACCGGCTGCCCGGCAACCGGGCGCAGCTCACGACCGGCACGGTCACCGTGGCCGGCGTCGCGCTGGTGGTCACGGCGCTGCTGGTCCTCGGCTCGCTGCCCTCACCGATCCGCACCCCGCTCGCGGTGCTGGCGGACTTCAAGCCACTCGCGATCATCAAGCGCCGCTGGAAGAAGGCGGCCGTCGTGCTGGCGGTGGCCGGCCTGGCCTGGGCGGTCTGGCGGTTCGAGCCGCACACCGAGCCGTGGCTCGTGATCCCCGCCTCGGTGCTCTGCGCGGCGTTCGGCGTCTGGATGGCGCTGGCCGGTGGCAAGTCGCTGCAGCGCTGGCGCCGCGTCGAGGGCGTCTGGGGAACGGAACGGGCCGAACCGCCCGCCGCCGCGACCGCGGGCTGGGCCGTCGTCTACGGCATCTGCTACCTCGTCGTCGCCGACGTGCTGCTGCTGCTCGGGCCGGCGGGGTGGGGCTGGCACGCGGTGATCGGCACGGCGCTGGTGTTCGGCCTGACGCTGCTGCTGATCACGTCCTGGTACGTGCCCCGCCTGGAGCGCCGCCGGATCCGCCTGCAGCTCGTGGACGAGGCGATCCCGGCGATCTACCCCGCGGACTGCGACATCGCCGAGACGTTGCGCGAACGGCTGGAGGGGCACGCGTCGCTGTACCGGTTCCTCATCGAGGGAGAGGGTGAGCACCCCGCGTCGCTCACCCTCTCCCGCACCGGTCTCGTCGTGGCCGGGCGGATCGAGGAGAAGCTCAGGCCGCCAGCGCGATGACCGGCACCGCGCGGCCCATCGCCCGCGCGTAGAGCGCCTCGAAGCGCTCCAGGGTCGTCGCCAGCGCGTGGTGCGAGATGATCTCGCTGCTGGCGGCGCCCATCCGCGCCCGCATCGGCGCGTCGTGGACGAGGGTGTGCAGCCGCTGCGCGAGCTGGTTCACGTCGCCCGGCTCGAACAGCCAGCCGTTGCGGCCGGGGTGCACGAGGTGCGGCAGGGCCATCGCGTTCGCGGCGATCACCGGCTTGCCCGCGGCCATCGCCTCCATCGTGGCGAGGCTCTGCAGCTCGGCGACACCGGGCATGACGAACAGGTCGGCGCGGGCGTAGGCGTCCAGCAGCTCGTCCTCGGACACGAAGCCGTGGAACTGCACGCGGTCGGTGATGCCGAGGTCGCGGGCCAGCAGCTCCCACTCGGCCTTGCAGGTGCCGTCGCCGACGATCTCGCCGACCGCGCCGGGCACGCGGGCCAGGGCGCGCAGGAACTCGTCGACGCGCTTCTCCTCGTCCAGCCGCCCGACGAACAGCGCGGTCGGCCGGTCGTTGTGCGTCACCTCGCGCTGGTAGCGGGAGATGTCGATGCCGCACGAGACGGGCACCGCGCGTTCGGGGAACCCGCTGTCGTGCAGCAACTGCACGGCGCGCGGCGTCGGCGCGGTCACCACGTCGGCCCGGCCGAACACCCGCGCCAGGTCGCGGTAGGCCCACTTGCGGGACAGTCCCTGCAGGAACGCCGGCACGTGGGCGTGGCTGAACAGGTTCTCCGGCATGAAGTGGTTCGTGGCCAGCGTGGGGATGCCCTGCGCGACAGCGGCGTTGAGGACGAACCTGCCCACCACGAAGTGCGCCTGGACGTGCACGACGTCCGGCTTGAGCGCCTTGACCAGCTCCGCCGCCTCCTTCGAGACCTGCCACGGCAGGCAGAACCGGAAGTCCGGGTAGAACGGCAGCCGGTGCGAGCGCAGCCGGTGCACCGTCACACCGGGGATCTCCGTGGCCCTGGGCGAGTCCGGGGCGATGACGTGGACGTCGTGGCCGTTGCCGGCCAGACCGGTCGCGAGGCGTTGCGCGAACCGCGCGGCTCCGTTGACGTCCGGGGGGAACGTGTCAGCGGCGATGACGACGCGCAGCGCGCTGGAGGTGTTCACGGGAAGCTCCGTTCGAGTCTTGACCGGTTGTGGTTGACGAGCGAGGGCGAACACGCCGCCGACTGCGGCGAGCGCGCAGGCGATCAGCCCGGCACCGGTCCACGGGGACAGGTGCGCGGCCTCGCCGAGCAGGAAGGCGCCGATGCCGACCGCGACCAGCGGGTCCACCACGGTCAGGCAGGCGACGGCGAGATGAGGGGGTCCGCCCGCGTAGGCGTGCTGGACGAGCCAGCCGCCGACCGCGAGCGAGAGGGCGATGCCGAGGACGGACGCGACGTGCGAGAGCCCGAAGCCGCCCTGCTGGACCGACTGGGAGACAGCGCGCATGAGCACCGACACGTAGCCGTACGCCACGCCACCGGCCGATGCGAACGCCACTGCGCGGATGCGCGCGTTCGTCGTGACAGCGGCAATGACCCCAGGAACCGCGATTGCGCCGAGGACCAGCAGTCCGGCGGTGAGTTCGGCATCCGGCGCGACCTGGGTCGCGGTCGCACTGCCGGACGCCAGGAGCACGAACGCACCCACACCCGCGGTCGTGAGCAGGATCGCCGGCACCTCGCGGAAGCGGCGGTCCATCAGCGCGGTCATCCCGATGGCGAGCACACCGATCGGCTGGACGACGGTGAGGGGTGCCATGCCGAGCGCGGCCGCGTGCACCCCGGCCCCGGCGACCAGCAGCGCGAGCCCGCCGAGCCAGCGCGGCTGCTTCAGGACGCCCACGCGCGCCCCGGTCTCGGCGACCGCGTCGTGCTGCAGGCGGGCCGCGAGCGCGAAGCACACGGCGCCGAGCACGGCGAGTGCGACGGCGAGCAGGGTCATGTGCGCCACGTCCTTGATCCGGGCAGCCTCACCTGGAGTGCGGCTATGGCGAAAAGGAGGCCGTAAAGGGATGCGAACAAAACTCGTTCGGCCAGCCCGCGCGCCTCGAAACCGGCGAACGAAACGTGGCTGACCAGAAACGCCGCGCTCGACACGCTCGCCGTTATTGCGACACCGAGCAGAGCCGGAAATGTGCGGGCGATGAGCAGTCCGGCGGCGGGCAATGCCACGAACATGACCGCGCCGGCGTACCGGTGGATGTAGCCGGACACGGACGTCGGCGCTCCCGTGGGGTCGGTGGGAAAGATCGTCGACACGGTCAGCCCTGCCGACCAGATGCCGATCAGCCACTGCGCTGACCTGCCTACACCGCGCAGGTTGACGGCGAGCAACGCCGAGACGGCGGCCAAACTAAGAGATGTCGCCGCGAGCCAGCCCGTGCCGTTGTGCACGAAGACGTAGTCGCTGATCACGTCCGCGACCGGGTCGAGCTGCCCTGCCGACACGACATGCAGGTAAAAAATCGGAACCAGTGAGAACACCAGTCCCCCGACCACCAATCCGCGTCTTTCCGCCCCCACTTGAAGCACCTCAGAAGTCTCTGGCGAACTCGGTGATCAACCAATGGGGAACTCCCCCGAGCAAACCCTGAGGTGTCCCTGACTCGCCGGGGTAGGGCCAGCCCCACCTCTTTCAGCTTCGCTTCAGGGAACGCGGGGGCCCTGCGTTTCCTTCCGGGGAACGCAGGGCCCCCGCGTTCCCCGGAAGGCGGGGCGACCCGAGCGGTGTGGGGGGACGGGGACCGAATAGGCTGCCTGACCGTGAGCCCGAATCCCCAGCCTGCGGTGGAAGTGTCGGGGCTGGTCAAGAGGTACGGCTCCAAGACCGCCGTCGACGGCCTGGACCTCATCGCGCAGCCCGGCGCCGTTCTCGCCCTGCTCGGGCCCAACGGCGCGGGCAAGACGACGACCGTCGAGATCTGCGAGGGCTTCCGCTCGGCCGACGACGGCACGGTGCGCGTGCTCGGCCTCGCGCCCGGCGACGAGGCGCTGCGGCCGCGCATCGGCGTGATGCCGCAGGGCGGCGGCGGCTACCCCGGCATCCGCGCCGAGGAGATGCTGAACCTCGTGGCGGCGTGCGCGGCCAACCCCCTCGACCCGAAGTGGCTGATCGAGGTCCTCGGGCTCGGCGGCGCCGTGCGCACCCCCTACAAGCGGCTGTCCGGCGGCCAGCAGCAGCGGCTCTCGCTCGCGTGCGCGCTGATCGGCCGGCCGGAGCTGGTGTTCCTCGACGAGCCGACCGCCGGCATGGACCCGCAGGCCCGCCGCCTGGTGTGGGACCTCGTGACCGCGTTGAAGCACGACGGCGTGTCCGTGCTGCTGACGACGCACCTCATGGACGAGGCCGAGACGCTCGCGGACGACGTCGTGATCATCGACGAGGGCCGGGTCGTCGCCCAGGGCTCGCCGGCCGAGCTAACCGCGAACCGTCCCGACGACCAGCAGCTGCGCTTCCGCGCCCGGCCCGGCCTCGACCTCTCGCTGCTGTCCGCCGCGTTGCCGGAGGGGCTGAAGGTGCGCGAGGCGGCGCGGGGCCAGTACGTCGTGGAAGGCCTGATCGACCCGCAGGTCGTGTCGACCGTCACGTCGTGGTGCGCGCAGCAGGGCGTGCTCGCCGAGGAGCTCACGGTGGCCAAGCGCAGCCTCGAAGACGTGTTCCTCGACCTGACCGGCAGGGAGCTGCGCTCGTGACCACCTTCCCCCCCGGCACGTTCACACCGGCGCCCGGCCGCGGGTCGTTGGGCAGGATGCTGTTCGCGCACGCCCGCACCGAGGCCATGCTGACGCTGCGCAACGGCGAGCAGGTCCTGCTCACCGTGATCATCCCGCTGGCGCTGCTGGTGGCGCTGTCGGTGATGTCGGTCATCCCGATGCCCGAACCGCGGGTCGGCTCCGCCACGGCCCGGATCTTCGCGCTGGCGATCATCTCCTCGGCGTTCACCGGGCAGGCCATCGCCCTCGGCTTCGACCGGCGCTACGGCGTGCTGAAGCGGCTCTCCGCCTCCGCGCTGCCCCGGTGGCTGCTGGTCGCCGGACGCGTCTGCGGCGCGCTGGTCGTCGTCGCGCTCCAGATCGTCCTGCTGGCGGTCACGGCGCTGGTACTGGGCTGGAGGTTCCCGCTCGCCGGCCTGCCCTGGGTCGTGCTGCTGATCGTCCTGGGCACGCTGACGTTCGGCGCGCTCGGCGTGCTGCTGGGCGGCGCGTTGCGCGCCGAGATCGTGCTGGCGCTGGCGAACATCATCTGGTTCGTGCTGCTGATGGTCGGCGGCGTGGCGTTGACCGTGCCCGTCGGGTTCGTGCACCTGCTGCCGTCGGCCGCTCTCGCGCAGGCGCTGGAAACCTCTGTGGTGCACGGCACTGCGCCCGGCGCCGGACCGGTCGCCGTGCTCGTGGCCTGGGGCGTTGCCGCCGGAGCACTGGCCACCCGGACGACTCGCCTGACCTGAGCACGCCTACCATCGGTCACGTGTCGAAGCTGACCGCCTTCCTCGTGTCCTGGCAGCGCGCCTTCGCGATTGCCGTCGTCATCGCGCAGGCCGGAATCGCGGTCACCGGGTCGATCGTCCGCGTGACCGGCTCTGGCCTCGGCTGCCCGACGTGGCCGGAGTGCGTCGAGGGCAGCGTCGTCCCGGTCGAGCACCCCGAGGTCGCGGCGCTGCACCAGTGGGTCGAGTTCGGCAACCGCACGCTGACAGGTGTCGTCGGCGTCATCGCCGGTCTGTGCGTGCTGGCGGCGTGGTTCCACCTGCCGCGGCGCAGGCGGGTGCTGGTGCTCTCGCTGGTCCAGCTCGTCGGCGTGGCGGTGCAGGCGGTCGTCGGCGGCATCACGGTGCTGACCGGCCTGGCCTGGTACACCGTGTCCGTCCACTTCATGATCTCGATGGGCCTGGTGTGGATGGCCGTGCTGCTCGTCAGCTCGCTGTCCGAGGGCGACGGCCCCGCGCGGTTGCTCGTGCCGGCGCCGCTGATGAGGCTCCAGGTCGTCATGGCGGCCGTGCTGGGCGCGTTGCTGCTCGCGGGCACGTGGGTGACGGCCGCCGGGCCGCACGCCGGTGACGCGTCGACCCCGCGCCTGGGCGTCGAGGTGGAGACGCTCGCCCAGATCCACGCGGACCTGCTGTTCCTGTTCCTGGGCCTGCTGATCGCGGTCGGGTTCTTGACGCGCACCCGCGCGTACTGGACCCTCGTCGGCGTCGTGCTCGCTCAGGGCGCGCTGGGCATGGTGCAGTACTGGACCGGCGTGCCCGAGGTGCTCGTGTCGATCCACGTGCTGGGCGCCGGCGCGGTGGTCGTGGCCACGGCGGCGCTGTGGACGTCCAGCCGCGAGCGCACGCACGCGGTCGAGCTGCCCGAGGCCGAGGATCAGGCGCTCAGCAAGGCCTGAGCCTCTCCGTGGTCGTTGTGGCCGGCCCAGTTCGCGGGCGTGGCCTCGAAGTTCACGTCGGTGATGGTCCGGTCGGCGCCCGCGTCGAGCAGGATCCGGATGACCGGCAGGTGGCCGCGTTCGGCCGCGAGGTGCAGCGCCGTCACGCCCTCGCCGTGCAGCGGACCGCCGAAACCCGTGCGCTGGTCGGGGTTCGCGCCCAGGTCGAGCAACGCGCGGGTGGCCTTCTCCAGGCCGCGCCACGCCGCCCACGCGAGCGCGGTGCCGCGGTAGACGTCCGCGTCGATCCTCGCGCCGCGCCCGCACAGCTCGCCGAGGACCTCCGTGCGGTCGTTGCGGGCCGCCCAGGACAACGCCTCGTCGAGGACCTCCTGCGGGTCGTCCGTCGGCCACCAGCGCGGGAAACCGCTGTGCGGGCGGTAGAAGCCGCGACCGGTCCCCGGTTCGGCGGCGAGGTCCAGATCGCCCAGCCCGGCGGCCGTGCGCAGGTTCGGCGGGTGGACTCCGTGCGGTGCCAGGACTTCGGCTACTTCGCCGTTGCCCCAGAACAACGCGACGGTGAGCGGTGTGCCGCCCTCTCCGCGCGCTTCGAGGTCGGCGCGGGCGCCTTTGCGCAGCAGCAGCTCGGCGAGCCGCGGGAGGTTCGCATAGGCGGCCTGGTGCAACGCGGTCCAGCCGTGGACGTTCCGGTGGTCGATGTCCGCGCCCGCGGTGAGCAGGAGCTCGACCAGGCGTTCGTCGTGCTTGGCGGCGGCGAGCCCGAGCAGGTCGTTGCCATTGGTGCCGCTGGCCCGCACGAGCCACGGGTCGCGCGTGATGATCGCTTCGAGCTCACCGGCGTTCCGCATCTCGATGGCCTGGTACGCGCGGGCGAACGGGCGCGGCTTGCGGATGTGCGCCTTGAACGCCTTCCAGTCCGCGCACCCGTGGGCCTGGGCGAGCACCGTGTGCGCGCCCTCGTCCGTCAGCGGCACGTCGTCGAAGACCTCGAGCGCGCCGGGCACGCCGTCCCACGCGGAGGCGAGCAGTCCCCTGGCTCGTTCCTCGTAGTACTCCACGTCGTCGCGGAACGGGTGCCACATGGCACCCACGCTACTTCGGCGACGCGGGCCTGCGCTCCCACAAAGCGGGAAGTTCCGCCGAGAGCCAACCGTAGAGGTGGTCGACGGTCCGCAGCCGCATCGCGCGCTCCGGGTCGCCGCTGAGCAGCCGCATGCCGTCCTCGGTCAGCACCTGCACGCTCGCGATGGCGTCGAGCTTGCGCTGCACGAACCCCGACCAGGCCTTCTCGTTGATCCGGTACTCGGCCGCCTGCCTGCCGCGCCGCGTCCGCTTGGTCACCAGGCCGACGTTGACGAGGTACTTGAGGTTCGTGCTGATCGACCCGCTGCTCGCCTCCAGCTCCTGGGAGAGCTCCGCCGCGGTGCGCTCGACGGGCTGGCAGACCAGCAGGTAGCCGAGGATGCGGCCACCGATCAGCGGGATGCCCTCCTCGGCGAAGTGGGCCGCGAACCGCTCGATCCAGGCCGACAGCCGCGTTTCCCTGCCCACGCTCATCGGTGATCCCCTTCGGTCGACACTGAAATCATCGTAGCGATCTTGTCAACATGTGCAACCCAACAGTTGCGAACGGAGTCCGCAAAGTGCAACCATTGGTTGCATATCAGAATGGACTGCGGACCGGGGAGCAACGATGGACACGACCGCACTGCGCGGTGCCTACGAGAAGTTCTTCGAGGTGGCGGCGGCCCCCGACCTGGGTGAGGCCGCCGACGGGGGCTGGAACGCCGACCAGGTGCTGGCTCACGTCCTCAGCGTCGACGCGATGACGACCGCGGTCGCGCTCGGCGTCGTCGCCGGCGTGCGGCCGAGCTTCGACAACCGGGTGTGCCTCGACACCGCCAACCTCGACCGGATCATCGCCGGGCACTCCGGCAGAGCGGAGCTGATCGCGCACGTCCGCGCCCAGGCGGACACCCTCTGCGACGTCGCCGGCCGGCTGGGCGAGGACGCCGCCGCGGTGCTGGTGCCGGCCCTGCTGATGTCGGGCGACGTGCTCCTGCTGGACCAGCCGGTGCCGCTCGCCGGCCTGGTCGACGGCCTCGCCGAGAACCACGTGCCCGTGCACACCCGGCAGCTCGCCGACCTGCGCGGCGGCGGGACGACGGGGCACCAGGAGGGCTGAGCCTCCCTGCCTGCCCCGGCCAGGTCAGCAGACGGGCGCGAGGGGCGTGGTCTCGTCCGGGCCGGGACGACGCCGCCACCGGTCGAGCTTCGCGTGCTCGGTCAGCGTGATCAGCGCCTCGCGCACGGACAACCGCACGCGCGGGTCGCAGTTCACGACCGGCACGTCCGGCGAGATGCCCATCCCGCGGATGATCGCCTTCACGTCCGACCGGACGGACGCGTGGACGTTGTTCAGCGCCAGCACGTACGGGATGTGGTGGTCCTCGAAGTACCGCATGGCGTCCACCGAGTCCGCGGGGCGCATCACGTCGAAGAGCACCACGGCACCGACAGCGCCGCGCACCACGTCGCTCCAGCCCGCGCGCGGGTCCTGCCACTGCGGAGCCACGAACAGGTGCAGCGCGAGGCCGGGGTCGAGCCACACGCGGCCGAACTGGATGCGCACGAGCTCGGTCACCAGACCGGCGCGCTCCGGCGGCAGCGCCGTCATGGTCAGCAGGTCGCTGTCCACGATCGACCTGATGAAGGTGCACTTGCCCACGCCGAAGCCACCGGCGACGACAATCTTGGCCGAGGTCAGCTCCCGACCGGGCGGCCCAGGGGGCCCCAGTTCGGGAAATCTAGAGCCGACGTAGTCCACTCAGCACTCTCTCCATCAACCCGAGGTCCGGCGTGTCACCGCCTGCGGAAGCGGTCTGGTGCACGTCCACCAGACCTCGTTCCGCCATGTCGCCGACCAGTACCTTGGCGACTCCCAGGGGGAGCCGCATCAGCGCGGCCACCTCCGCGACGGATCGCGGCGAGCGGCACAGCTCGACGACGTGTTGGTGCTCAGCCTGCAAGATACCTGCAGACTGCCGACTCTGATCATTCGCGGAGACAAGTGTCTCGATCTCGAGGTTGATGTTCGACCGAGTGCGCCCGCCCGTCCAGGCATATGCACGAACGATCGAGGCGTCCGGCACCTCCGGGACCACGGCCTCGAAGTGCGGTGCTTCCTGCTGCGGCGCAACGGGAGCCGGCTCCCGCTCCGGCATCGGGGACGACGGCGGGCGCGTCCGCTTGCGACCCGAGTCCAGGGAGAACCCGTTCATCAGGTCGGCGAACGTCTGCTCGGCGGGCGTCTGGGCCCGTCGGCGTCGTCGGTGCGCGTCACCGGCCGAACTCATGATCACCTCACGCTGTGCAGCTGAGCCCGCAGTTCGGGGGTGAGGATCTGGCCCACCTGGTCGACGACCACGGTCATCTCGTAGGCGACCTGGCCGACGTCGCTGTCGGGGGCGGCCAGGACCGCCAGACAGGACCCGTCTCGAATGGACATGAGAAGCATGATCCCGTAGTCCATCTCGATCACGGTGCGCAACACACCGCCGCCGTCGAAACAGCGCGAGGCGCTCATCGTGAGCGCCGCGACGCCCGACGCGATGGCCGCGAGCTGGTCGGCGCGGTCCGGCGGCAGGCCCGTCGACTTGGTGAGCAGCAAGCCGTCCACCGAGATCACGATCGCGTGGGCGACACCGGCCACGCGATCGGTGAAGTTCGTGACCAGCCAGCCGAACTGGTCGATCTGGTGCGACTGAGGCGTGCTCATGCCTTCTCCCCGTTCCACAGGCCGTTCCCCTGGCCGTTTCCGTTCCCGCCGCCGCCCAGCGGGGCCTGGCGCAGGCCTGTCTGGTAGCTCGCGAGGAAGCCTCGTGCTCGTTCCGGATCGCGCTTGGGGCCCGCGGCAGGGCGGGTGCCGTTCCCGGGACGTTCGGCGAGGTCGGGGAGCAGGTTCCTGCGTGGCGCCCGTTTCGGCAACCCGGCATCGGTCTCGCCGGCGTCCGCGGCGGTCTCGCCGGCCTGCTCCCAGACCGTACCGCCGGGCTTCTTGCCGAACCAGGACGCCACCGCGGAGGGTGACGACGCGGGCGGCTGGTGCCCGCCGTCCGGTTCGTCCGTGACGCCACTGCCCGCGAACCAGGAGGACGTCGTCTCGTTCGGTGCCGGTGTGGGTGCCGGTGTGGATGCCGGTGTGGATGCCTGCACGGACCTGTCGACGGCCGAGGCGGTGCCGGGGTTGCGCTGCGGCAGCGACTCGTCGATCGCCGCGCCCCGGAACGGGGCCCACTCCGCCGACTCGCGCGGGTGCTCGATGGCCGGGGCGGGCGGCGCCAGGTTCGGGGTCTTCACGACCACGTGCGGCTGCTTCGAGGCCTGCTTCGGCTGGGGCAGCGCGGCGTGGCGCGGCGCGGACGGCGCGGGCGCCTCCTCGTGCGAGCGGACGAGCTCCGCCGGCACGAACACGAGCGCCCGCAGGCCTTCCCTGGCCTCCCCCGCCGCGCGCAGCCGGACGGTGACGCCGTGGCGGGCCGCGAGGCGGCCGACGACGAACAGCCCCATCTGGCGCGAGACGGGCACGTCGTCCTCCGAGCCGGAGGACAGCCGCTCGTTGGCCTCGGCCAGCTCGGCCGGGCCGAGGCCGATGCCCTGGTCCGCGACCTCGACGAGCACCGAACCCTGGGGGTCGGTCCGCGAGCCGATCACGACCTGGGTCGTGGGCGCGGAGAACGCCGTGGCGTTGTCCAGCAGCTCCGCGACGAGGCGGACGAGGTCGCTGGCCGCGTAGCCGACGATCTCCACCGACGGCGTCGACTTCACCACGACCCGCTGGTAGTGCTCGATCTCCGACGCGGCGGCGCGCAGCACGTCGGCCAGGGGGACCGGCTGGTGGAACCGGCGCGCGACGTCGGCGCCGGACAGCACCATCAGGTTCTCGTTGTTGCGGCGCATGCGCGTCGCGAGGTGGTCGAGCTTGAAGAGGTTGGCGAGCTGCTCGGGGTTCTCCTCGTGGCGCTCCAGCTCCTCCATGAGCTTGAGCTGGCGCTCGACGAGGCCCTGCGAGCGGCGCGACAGGTTGACGAAGATGTTCTTCATGCCCGACCGCAGCGACGACTGCTCGACGGCGGAGCGGATCGCCTGCTCGTGCACGGCGTCGAACGCGCGCGCCAGCTGGCCGAACTCCTCGCTGGTGTGCACCGGCACCGGCTCGATCTCGGTGTCGGGCAGGCGGTCGGCGCGGATCGCGGCGACGACCTCCGGCAGGTGGTGGTGCGCCACGTCGAGCGCGGAGCGCCGCAGCTCGGACAGCGACCGCAGCAGGTAGCGGCCGATGACGAAGCCGAGCGCGCCGGCGACGATCAGCATCGCGAGCAGGATGACCGCGGCGGCGCCCGCTTTGTTGGACGTGTCGTCCTGCAGCGCGGCGGCGGTGTTCGCGAGCTCGTCCTGCAACTGGCGGACGACCTGCTCCATCAGCCGGGCGGTGGTGCCGGAGGACCTGTTCCAGTCCTCGACGGCGATGCCGAACGAGGCGGGCGGCTTGGGCTGGCCGGGACGCGCGGCGGCCGCCGGCGTGCCGTCCGGCTGGGTGAGCGCGCGTTCCACCAGGGCGGAGCGGTTCGCGACGGCGGCGCCGGTCACGGTCTGGTCGTAGGTGCGGCGCTGCTCGGTCGTGCCGATGGCCTGGAAGTCGTTCAGGCGGTCCTGCAACCGGATGTCGGACTGCTCCAGCGTGCGGACCTCGGGGCCGAGGAGCTTGCCGCGGCCGATCGCGGCCAGGACGATCGCGTGCTGCAGCGAGACCTGCTCCTGCGCGATGACCATGTTGTGCAGCGCCATGGCCGTGCCGGAGATGACCTCGTCGCCGAACTGGCTGATGAGCGCCTGTTCGAAGTCCAGCAACGACTTCACGATCGCGGTGTAGCCGGTCGTGCCGCCCGACGGGTCGCCCCCGTCGCCGCCCTGCGCGACCTTCTCCCGCAGGTTCTTCAACGTGTCGAGCTGACCGCCGAGCTCGCTGAACCGGTTGCGCGCGACGTCGCTGAGCCCGCCGGTGCGCTCGACGCGGCGGCGCACGGTCGCGGCGGCGTTGTCGGTGGCGCTGATCTGGTTCTGGTAGGCGCCGACGCCGGAACCGCTGGTCGAGCTCTGGGCGGCGAGCGTGCGTTCCTGCTGGACGCTGGAGATCAAAGGCGCGACATCGGCGCGGAGCCGGACCAGGCCCTGCATCTCGACGTACTCGTTGGACCGGTCGACGTAACCGGAGATCTGCAGCGCGCCCGCGCCGACCGCCACCGCGACCGGCACCAGCAGCACGACGCCGAGCTTGACCGGCAGGCGCCAGTTGCGCCAGTCGCTGATCTTTCTCCACTCGACATTCACGAAATGGTCCCCAAGGCGCGCTCGAAGTGCCCCACTTTCGGCTACCTCCTGGCCTGGTGAATCCCCGCGAGTCGAGTCACCCCCGCAGCTCGATATCGAGATCCGCCGTATCGGGTGTGAGCGGATAGTAGGCCAGACAGCGTGACGCGACAACGACCTGAGTCGTGTGCGAGCGATCACCGAGCGTGACAACCAACCTGATGGGGTGTTCCTGCCGGTTCAGGGGATTGACTCATCGCGACTCGTGGTTACGCTTGCGCCCTCCACCCCCGGTTGAGACGCGGCCTCCGCGCAGGCGCTCGCCGGGCACTCCCCGTAACGAATGCGAGCGGTTGATGACGAAGGCGCTGCCCTCCGTGTCACGCCCGGCGACCCCCGGTTTCGCGACCTTCGAAGAGCCCCGTCACTCATTGCTCATAGCCGGTGACGGTGAGCCCGATTTCGGTGCCATCCAAACGAGCGAAGATTTCCGCGCGCTGAAGCGCCGGGTCACGCGATTCATTCTCCCGGCGACGCTGCTGTTCCTCGCCTGGTACGTCGCGTTCGTATTGCTTTCGGCTTACGCCGCCGGCTTCATGAGCACCCCGCTGTTCGGAACGGTGAACGTCGGCCTGACGATGGGATTTCTCCAGTTCGTCACCACGATCATCATCACAATGGCCTACGCGCGTTACTCCAAGAGGAAGCTCGACCCCCAGGTCGAGAAGGTCCGCGCATTGGCGGAAACCGACGAGGAGCTCGCGTGACCGGGGCGAACACCGCGATCAACCTGACCGTCTTCGGCGTCTTCGTCCTGCTGACGCTCTACATCGTCTACCGCGCGTCGACGCGGAACGTGAGCGCGTCGGACTACTACGCGGCGGGCAGCAGCTTCACCGGCACCCAGAACGGCATCGCGCTGTCGGGCGACTTCCTGTCGGCGGCGTCGTTCCTGGGCATCTCCGGCGCCATCGCCGTGAACGGCTACGACGGCTTCCTGTACTCGATCGGGTGGGTCGTCGCCTGGCTGATCGGCCTGATGCTCATCGCGGAACGGCTGCGCAACACCGGCCGCTTCACGATGGGCGACGTCATGGCGTTCCGCATGCGCCAGCGCCCCGTGCGCGCGGCCGCGGCGAACGCGACGCTGGTGATCTCGCTGTTCTACATGATCGCGCAGATGGCGGGCGCCGGCGGTCTGATGGCGCTGCTGCTCGACGTGCACAGCAAGGTCGGCCAGGCGATCATCATCGCGGTGGTCGGCATCGTCATGGTGCTGTACGTGCTGGTGGGCGGCATGAAGGGCACCACGTGGGTGCAGATCATCAAGGCGGTCCTGCTGCTGCTGACGGTGTCGCTGCTGACGATCTTCCTGATCGGCAAGTTCGGCTTCGACATGTCCGCGATGCTCGACCGCGCGACGCAGAAGTCGCCGCTGGGCGAGGCGGTGCTCTCGCCGGGCGTGAAGTACGGCGCCACCGACCTGTCGAAGATCGACTTCCTGTCCCTGGCCCTGGCCCTGGTGCTGGGCACCGCGGCGCTGCCGCACGTGCTGATGCGCTTCTACACCGTGCCGAACGCGAAGGAAGCCCGTAAGTCCGTCGTGTGGGCGACGTGGATGATGGCGATCTTCTACTCGTGCACGCTGGTCATCGGCTTCGGCGCGATGGCGCTGGTCGGCACCGACAAGATCACCGGCGCCCCCGGCGGTGAGAACTCGGCGGCGCCGCTGCTCGCGTTCCAGATCGGCGGCACCGTGCTGCTCGGCATCGTCTGCGCGGTCGCGTTCGCCACGATCCTCGCGGTGGTCGCCGGTCTGACGCTGACCGCGTCGGCCTCCTTCGCGCACGACGTCTACGCCAACGTCATCAAGCACGGCGAGGCGGACCCGCGCGACGAGGTCCGGGTCGCGCGCATCACCGCCGTCTGCGTGGGTGTCCTCGCCATCGTCGGGGGCATCGCGGCGAACGGGCAGAACGTCGCCTTCCTGGTCGCGCTGGCGTTCGCCCTCGCGGCGTCGGCGAACCTGCCGACGTTGCTGTACTCCCTGTTCTGGAAGCGGTTCAACACGCGCGGCACCCTGTGGAGCATCTACGGTGGCCTCACGTCGTGCGTGCTGCTCATCGTGTTCTCCCCCGCCATCTCCGGCTCGAAGTCGTCGGTGTTCCCGGACGCCGACTTCGCGTTCTTCCCGCTGAGCAACCCCGGGATCGTGTCGATCCCGCTGTCGTTCCTCGCCGGGTTCCTCGGCACGGTCCTCGGCGGGGAGCCCGCCGACCGGGAGAAGCAGGCGGAGATGGAGGTCCGCGGCCTGACCGGGATCGGCTCAGGTCTGCGCTAGGAGGTCCGCGACCGCCGCGTTGAAGGCTTCGGGGCGTTCCAGGTTCGGCATGTGCGCGGCGCCGTCGACCACGACCAGCGCCGAACCCGGAACCCGCGCGCGGATGTACTCCGCGTCCGCGACCGGGGTGTACTCGTCCTCGCTGCCGACCACCACCAGCGTCGGCACGGTGACCGCCGCGAGCGTCGCGGTGTAGTCCGGCCGGTCCGCCCTGCCCCGCAACGCCGCCGCGGCACCGGCGGGCGGGGCGTTGTGCATCATCTTCCGGACGTGGGCGCCGGCCTCGGCGTTGTGCCGCGCCACCATCTTCCACAGCACCTCGTCGGCGTAGCCCGCCATGCCCTCGCGCAGCAGCCGGTCCGCCATCTCCCGCCGGTACCGGCGCACCTCCTCGGATTCCGGCCCCGCCGACGTGTCGGCGAGGACCAGGCCGCGCAGCCGCTCGGGGAACAGGCGCACGCACTCCATGACGATCTGCCCGCCCATCGACAGGCCGCCGAGCACGAACTCCTCGACGCCGAGGTGGGTGAGCAGCGCCGCGATGTCGCTCGCGAACACCGGCAACGGCGTGGTGCCGGGAACGACCGTGCTCTCGCCGTAGCCCCGCAGGTCCGCGGCGATCACCCGCCAGCCCTGTGAGCTGAAGTGCTCGACCTGCGGCCGCCACATCGAACGGTCGAACGGGTGGCCGTGGACCAGCACCAACGCGTCGCCGGTGCCTTCGTCGTCGTAGCCGATGGTGATGCCGTTGACGGTCGTGGTGGTCATGATCCGACCGTAGTCAGCACTCTTCCTCGGTACAATAAAAACATTGCTCTCGGTGCAATGGGGGGATGCCGTGGAGGACTACCGCCGGATCGCCGACTCCGTCGCCGCCGACATCGCGGCCGGGCGGCTGCGGCCGGGGGAACGGCTGCCCGCGCAACGGTCGTTCGCCCGCCGCCACCGCATCGCGAACTCGACGGCCGCGCGCGTCTACGGCGAGCTCGCGCGGCGCGGGCTGGTCACGGGCGAGGTCGGCCGGGGCACGTTCGTGCGGGCGCCCGCGGCGGAACCCGCGCTGGCCGATCCCGGAGGGGCGCCGGTGGACCTGCAGCTCAACTTCTCGGTGCTGCCGGAGCAGGCGGCGCTGCTGTCGGCCGGCCTGGCCGCGGTGCTGCGCCCGGACGTGCTGGCGGACGCGTTGCGGGCGGGCGGCGTGACGGGCACCGCCGGCGCCCGCTCCGCCGCCGCGGAACTGTTGGCGCGCACCGGGTGGTGGCCGGAGCCGGAGCGGATCCTGTTCACCGGCAACGGGAAGCAGGCGCTCGCGGCGGCCATCGCGGCACTGGTGCCGGTCGGCGGGCGGCTCGGCGTCGAAGCGCTCACCTACCCGGTCGTGCGCACCATCGCGGGCAGGCTCGGGGTTTCCCTGGTGCCGCTGGAGATGGACGAGCACGGCGTGCTCCCCGGCGCGCTGCGCGCCTCGGGGCTGCGCGCGGTCTACCTCCAGCCGGCTCTGCACAACCCCCTCGGCGTCACGATGCCTGCCGCGCGCCGCGCGGAGGTCGTCGCGGTGCTGGAGGAGCTCGACGTCTCGGTGGTCGAGGACGGCGTCTACACGTTCCTGTCCGACGAGGCCCCGCTGGCCGCGCTCGCCCCGGACCGCACGGTCTTCGTCGACAGCCTGTCGAAGCGGATCGCGCCGGGACTCACGCTCGGCTTCGCCGTACCGCCCGCCGGCTGGACCGACCGGATCGCAGCGGCCGTGCGGGGCGGTGGCTGGACGGCGCCGCGGTTCGCCGTCGACGTGGCCGCGCACCACATCTCGGACGGCACCGCGGCGGTGATCCAGCAGGCCAAGCGCGCCGACGCGGCGGCACGCCAGGCGATCGCCGCCGACCGGCTGACGGGGTTCGCCGTGCGCGCCGATCCCCGCGCGTACCACTGCTGGTGGGAGCTGCCGCCGCCGTGGCGCGCCGACATGTTCGTCGCCGCGGCCGCGCGGGAAGGCATCGCCGTCACCCCGGCGGCGGCTTTCGCGGTGGGCACGGCGCCGAACGCCGTGCGGCTCGCGCTGGCCTCCCCGCCGCCGGAGAGGCTCTCGGCGGCGCTGGACGTGCTCGCGGGGATCGCCCGCGGCACACCGGAACTAGGAGCGTGAGGCCAGTGCGCGGATCGCCGTGCTCAGCCGGGCCGCGGCCTCGTCGCCGGTGTGCTTGAAGCCGAGCGTCGGCTCGGTCAGCTCGAGCTCCAGCAGCAGCGGCTCACCGTCCTCGCCTTCGACGACGTCCACCCGGGCGTAGAGGAAGTCCGCACGCCGCAACGACAACAGCTCGGCCGCCACGTCGAGCACCCGCTCCGCCAGCTCGACCTGGCGCCGCGCCGGTTCGATGCCGCGCAGCCTCTCCTCCAGGTAGAGACCGGACTCCGACTCGGCGAGCCCCTGCGCCAGCATCGGTCCCTTGTGGAACGAGTGCGAGTACTCGCCGGCGAAGAACACCAGCGCCGTCTCGCCGTTCGCGTCCACACTGGACTGGTACGGCTGCACCAGCGCTTTGACACCGAGAGCTTCGAGGTGCTTCCTGGCTTCGGCGTGGTCGGTGAACCGACCGGCCCCGCGCGAGCCCGCGCCGATCGCCGGCTTCACGACGAACTCGCCCGCGGGGAACACCGGGTCCTCCCCCGGCTCCACGACGGCGGTCGGCACGACCGGGACACCCCGTGCGGCGAGCTCGACCAGGTAGGCCTTGTCGGTGTTCCAGCGGACCACCCGCGGCGGGTTCGCCAGCGCGGGCACGCTGTCGCACCACGCCAGGAACTCGTCGAGCTTCTCGGTGTAGTCCCAGGTCGCGCGCAGCACCACGAGGTCGGCGTCGACGGGCTCGCCCCACGGCCGCCACGTCACGCCGACGCCGTCGCGCCGCAGTGCGGCGACGAGCGCGTCCTCGTCGCCGTCGCCCTCCGGCAGCGCGGCGCACGAGGCGAGGACGACCTTCATGACTGCATCTTGGCCATCTTGCGGCGGTGCGCGGGCCCGATCCGGGTGGCCGCGGTGGTCTCGCGGTCCCACTCGGCGGCCTCGACGTTCTCGGCGGCCTCGACGGCACGGGTGGCCGACTCGACGTCCGGGGTGATCACGTCGCCCATGGCGCCGTCCGCGCCGACCAGCACGATCCGCGCGCCGGCCCGGCCGATCGGCTCCACCACGGCCTTCACCGCCGCACCGGGCTTGCCGTGGGCCTTCACGAACTCGGCGATGCGCTTCTGCGCCGTTTGATCAGACATCCCCACACTGTAAAACCAGCGGGTAACTTCGTCCGGGTGACCACCGACACGCTCGCGTCGTTCCTCTCGTGGTACTTCGAGCACCACCCCGCCCACGCGGCGCAGGTCGGCTCGCTGGAGCACTCCTCGACGTTCGGGGACTTCTCCGCGACGGCGTTCGAGCGACGGGCGGGGGAGAGCGGGCAGTGGCGGGCGCGGCTGGAGGCGTTGCCGAGGTCGGTGGACCGCGACCTCGCCCTGTCGGTGCTGTGCGGATCGCTCGCGCTCCAGGCGTGGCCCGCCTGGCGCCGCGACCCCTCCGAGTACTCGGGTGTGGTGTTCTTCGGCCTGCTGGCGCCGTTCCTGCACCGGCTGCTGCCCGAGACCGGGCTCGTCGACGCCGCCGTCGCGAAGCTGCGCGAGGTGCCCTCCGTCCTCGCCGCCGCCGAGGCGAACCTCGACCCGTCGCTCGCCTCGCCGCTGGTCGTGCGGCGGGCGCTCGGGCGGGTGCGGACGGGCCGGGCGTTCGTGCTGGACTCGCTGCCGGGGCAGGTGTCCTCCGTGGAGCAGCGCGCGCGACTGGTGGAGGCCGCCGTGCCCGCCGCCGAGGCGTTCGACCGGCACGCGGCGTTCCTCGACGACCTCGCCCTGCGCGCCACCGGCGACTGGCGGATGGGCGAGCAGCTCTACTCGACCCTGTTGCAGGACAGGGAGCTGCTCGGCTACGGGGCCCCGGAGCTGCACCGGCGTGGCCAGGACGCCTACGCCGAGCTGGAGGCCGAGCTGATCGGCCTCGCCGGCTCTTCCGACTGGCGCGCGGCGATGAGCTCGCTGCAGGACGACCACCCGCCGACCCTGGCGGCGATGCGGGCCGAGTACGAGGCCGAGACCGCACGGGCGCGCGCCGCTCTGGTCGAGCACTCGCTGGTGACGCTGCCCGAGGGCGAGAAGTGCCACGTGGTGCCGTCACCGCCGTTCGAGCGGGCGATGATGTCGGTGGCGAGCTACCTCGGGCCACCGCCGCTCACGTCGCGGCGGACCGGCTACCTCTTCGTGCCGTTCACCCTCGACGGCGCCACGGACGAGCAGATCTCGCACCGCCTGCGCACCAACGCGCGGGCGCAACTGCCGACGATCGCCGTGCACGAGGCCTACCCCGGCCACCACTGGCACGCGGCCTGGCTCGCCGCGCAGGGCCCGGCGCACCCGCTGCGCAAGGTGTTCCGCACGTCGTACTTCTCCGAGGGCTGGGCGCTGTACGCGGAGAAGCTGCTGCGCTCGGTCGGCCACTACACGACCACCGCGGCGCTGATGGGCCACGTCGAGGCGCGCCTGTTCCGCGCCGCCCGGATGATCGTCGACACGTCTTTGCACTGCGGCGACATGACACCCGCGGAAGCGGAGGCGTTCATGGTGGCGCGCACCGCCCTGACCCCGGGCACGGCCGCCGGTGAGGTGCAGCGGTACTGCGCGTGGCCGACGCAGGCACCGTCGTACCTGACCGGAGCGCTGGAGATCGAGCAGATCCGCGACGAGTACCTGGCGGCGGGACTCGGGACGGTGCGCGACTTCCACGACCGGATCGCGGGGTCGGGCGCGCTGCCGCTCGGCCTCGCGCGCCGCGTGGCGCTCGGCGAGGACTGACCTCGGTGGATCCTTCCCCGGCGGGAGCGGGAACATGGCGGCCGCGGCCCGGGTTGACCGGGTGGAGCCGATCAAGGAGGACAGATGCCCAAGGCAGTGGTGGCGCGTTCGGCAGGCGGACCGGAGGTGCTGGAGCACACCGACGTGCCCGCGCCCGTGCCCGGTGACGGTGAGCTGCTGGTGCGGGTCGGCGCGGCGGGCGTCAACTACATCGACACCTACCAGCGCAGCGGTCTCTACCCGCTGCCGCTGCCCGCCGCTCTGGGGCTGGAGGGCGCCGGCGAGGTCGTCACCTCCCACTCGCCCGACTTCGCCGCCGGTGACCGGGTGGCGTGGATGTCCGTGCTGGGCAGCTACGCGACGGAGGTCGTCGTGCCGGCCACGGCGGCGGTGAAGGTTCCCGCCGGGCTGGACGTCGAGCTGGCCGCGGCCTCGTTGCTGCAGGGCATCACCGCGCACTACCTGACGCACTCGACCCACGAGGTCAAGGAAGGCGACCGGGTGCTGGTGCACGCGGCGGCCGGTGGGGTCGGGCTGCTGCTGACGCAGTGGGCGAAGGCGCGCGGCGCCTTCGTCATCGGGACCGTGTCGACCGACGAGAAGGAGGCGCTGGCCCGCGAGGCCGGGGCCGACGAGGTGCTGCGCTACGACGACTTCGCGGCGCGGATCGAGAAGGTCGACGTCGTGTACGACGGCGTCGGGGCCTCGACCTTCGACCAGTCGCTCGCGTCGCTCAAGCCGCGCGGCCTGCTCGCGCTGTTCGGCGCGTCGTCAGGACCGGTGCCGCCGGTCGACCCGCAGCGCCTGAACGCGGCCGGGTCGGTGTTCCTGACCAGGCCGTCGACCGGCGCGTACCTGCTGGACCGCGCCGAGTTCGAGTGGCGGGCCGGCGACCTGTTCACGGCGATCTCGGCCGGGACGCTGAACGTCCGGATCGGTGGGCGCTACCCGCTCGAGGAGGCCGCGCGGGCGCACACCGACCTGCAGTCGCGCCGCACGACCGGCAAGCTGCTGCTCCTGCCGTGAGGCACGGGGGACGCCCCCGGTGCCGATGCGCCGGGGGCGTTCCCGCGTCATCCCGCGGGGGTGACCTTCACGCCGTCGATGACGAACACCAGGGTCTCGTTGGGCTTGATGCCCTGTCCGCCCTGGCCGTAGCCCTTCGCGGGCGGCACGACCAGCAGGCGCCGGCCGTTCTCCTTGAGCCCGACGATGCCCTCGTTCCAGCCGTCGATGACCGGCGCCTGCCCGACGTTCTCGACGTCGAACGGCTTCTTGCCGAAGGAGCTGTCCAGCACCTTCTTGTCGGAGAAGGTCGTGAGCTGGTAGTTGACCGTGGCCGTCGTGCCCGCCTTCACCTCGGCGCCGGTGCCCTGCACGAGGTCCTTGACGACGAGCTCGTCGGTGGGCTTGCACGCGGGGATCTCGACCTTGGGCGCCGCGCCGAAGTCGCCGGTGACCTTGAAGTCGTCGGCCTTGCAAGGGGTCGTCGGCGCGGTGGAGGACCCGGCCGAGGGCTGGGCCGAGCTGCCGCAACCGGCGAGACCGGTGGCCGCGGCCAGCGCCAGGGACGCGATGAGCAGGACGTTACGCATGGTGCGTGAGGGTATTCGGAGTGGTGTTAGCCGGGTGTAGCAGGTGGTCGTGGCGGCGGAGCGCACGCGTGGCGGCGCGACCATCCGGCCGATCCCTGGCGCAGGTGCACGGCGCATCCGGCCGGGCCGGGTCGGGCTAAGACACGCGGCGTGGGTGCGTTCGGGTGGGTGGGTCACCCTCATCCGACACGTTCGGGGGCCGGGGCGACTGCGTGTCACCGGAGTGCACGGATGCGGGCCGGCGACTGGGCTCAAGGGCGATTATTCCGGTCCGGAATATCGCACGAACAGCAGCTTCCTTATCTTTTGACCGACGCGTACAGTAACTCCTCGCACTTGATCGGGCACTGACCGCATTCGTCCGTTCGGGTCGCGTCCGAAGAGGTGACCCAGGAGGTGGAACACGTGTCCGCGGAGGCCGGAGGCATCCGCAGCAACCTGATCCAGGAGTTGTTCTGGACTCGGACCGGGTTGCTCCTCCTCATACTCGTGGTGACGTCGGGCACGTCACTGGCCATCTCCAGCCAAATGGATTCCGGGGCAGGGAGAAACCTGCTGACAGCGGTGGGCACGGGCACGCTCATTTCCGCGGTTGTGAGCTTCACCCAAACCTTGATCACCTCGAAATCGGCCCAGCGGGCACTTCTCACGCCGGTGATCGAGGAGAGCCGCAAGGCGCTCAAGGAGCTCAGCGAGGAGTACCGTGCGCTCGACCGGGAGTTCTTCCCCAGCCACGTCTTCGAGCCGACGGCCACCCCGGACCCGGTGTTCAACCAGCTCATGATGCAGGACCTGGAGCGGACGCGGCTGTACTGCTTCCGCGGGTTCGCCGGGCGCTACGCGGCCGGAAGAGTGCTGCTGAGCCAGACGGAGTGCGAGTTGAGGGCGGTGCTGGCGGACCCGCGCGACGACAACGCGCTCAGCGGCCGGGCGCGGTACCTGCTCAGGAACGAGGGTGCCGACGGCGACTACGACGAGATCCAGAAAAAGCTCAAGGAACAGATCGGCATAGGGCTCGTCGGGCTCTACACGGCGCGGAGCCGGTGTTCGAGGATCGACGTCACCATCATCTCGGACCCACCGCTCGACCGGTTGGAGCTCTTCGACGACTCCGTGTGGATGACGCTTTACAGCAACACCGCGGGAGTGCTGAGACCGTATCCGCGGACCCTGCGGTTCACCGAAAGTTCGTTCCTGTACGCGATGGAACGGGCGGAGTTCCTGCGGATCAGCAATTCCAAGGCCGGGTACCACTTCGCCATCACGCCGGGCACGTCGAGGAACGACTTCCTGGCGTTGTTCGAGAAGATCACCGGCGAAACCCTGTCCAGCGACGGTTTCAAGGAGCTCGAAGACAAGTTCCACGCATTCCGCCGCGAATTCTCCACAGCCGCGCAGTTGAGGAGCTGATCGATCTTGCTAGCCGAGTTCACCGGGTTGTCCGCGCTCGAGGAGCTCGCTGCTCGGGTGAAACGCGCCGAATTCCCCGTGGTGGACCACTGGCCCGATGTCGGCGAGTGGTTCCGCGAGTGGGCGGCCCGGCCGGAGCTGCGCAAAGAGCTGCGCGCGCACATCGACGGGCTCACCCCGCAGCAGGCCACCTGGGTGATCGCGCACTCCCGGGAGACGACGACGCACTTCGCGTGGTGCCTGAGGGACGACCCGGACGAAGCGTTCACCTTCTGGCTGCACGAGTACAAACCGCTGGCCGACTGGCGGACCGGCTACGCGGACTCGGTCCACAACCACCGGTACCACTTCTGCACCACGATCCTCAGCGGCGCGTACCTGCACGAACGCTTCGACGCCCGGCTCGGCGTCGGCGGCCGCACGATCGTCGGCACGGAGCTCACGAACCGCGCCCAGTGGACCGAGGGCACGACCGGCACGTTGCTCGCGCACGAGTTCCACCGCATCCCGCGGGCGGCGGAGGGGACCATGACGTTCTTGGTCAAGTCGCGCGCCGTCACGCCGTGGAGCCTCAGCTACGACCCGGACACCGGGATCAGCCACCGGCACGTGCCGGTCGAGGACCGTCTGGAGGATCTGACGAACCACCTCTGAAGCCGCACGGGAGCGCCCGGAGCACGCTTACCATCAGCCCACCCGGTGGGAGGGCTGATGATGCACACGCGCACAACGATCCCGAGGTCTGTCATAGCGGACGTGGAGCAGCGCGTCAGGCGGCTGTGCGAGGACCTGGCCGCGAAGCTGCAGTTCCACGGCTGGCACCACGTGAGCTTCGTCCGAGACAAGTCCGTGCACTTCGCCGAGCGCAACGGCGCCGCTCGGGACGTGGTCGAGGTCGCGGCACTGGTGCACGACCTGAACTACATGGTCCGCCGCAACTCGCTGCCCACGGACGGCGAGGCGTTGCGCCGCAAGGTCCTCTTCGTCTCCGGTGTCTCCCAGGGCGACATCGCGTGGATCGAGCGGATCGTCGTCGAGGCCGAGATGCGCACCCGCCACCGCGACATCTCGCTGGAGGCGCAGGCCCTGTCGGACGCGGACACGCTGTTCAAGGCGCTCCCGGTCACACCGGTCGTCCTCGCGCACCGGTACCTGCAGGAGAACGGCATCACGCTGCGCGAGCTCGCGCACAAGATCGTGGGCGAACAGGTGGGCAAGGCCGACGAGGGCTACTACTTCTACGACGCGGAGGCGGCGGCGACCTACACCAAGTGGGCGCAGGCCAACCTCTCGCTGTGGCGGTGCATCGTCGAGTCGCTCGACGACCCGTGCGTCGAGGACCTGCTGACCAAGGTGCCGTCCTGACCTCACCGCGCGGACCGGCAGGGGTGGGGTCGGCGCAGCGCAGGTGAGTGCAAGCGCAGGTCAGCGCAGGCGCAGGTCGGCGCCGGCGTGCAGGGCGTAGGCGAGGCCGAGCACGTTGCCGCGGCCGAGCATCTCCCAGCGCGTGCGCCGCAGCGCCTCCCCGGCGGGCATCCCCCCGGCGAGCCTGGCCAGCAGCATGCCGCTCACCCAGCCGGCCATGCCCTGGTCGACGGCCACCTCCGGGCAGACGACGCCCGCGGCGCCCGCCCGGTTGACGAACGCGTCCACCAGGTGCGCCGCCGGCGAGGTCGTCACGACCAGCGGCCGGTGCGGCCAGCCGTCGACCTCCACGGCCTCCAGCGCACCTTCGTCGTAGACGAGGTGCATGACGTCGGCGCGCTCGTCCGACAACGCGCGCGACAGGTCCGGCGGGCTGACGTACGCGGAGGAGATCGAGTCCGGCGGCAGGAACGACATCAGCTCGGCCACGTGCCGCTGGGTGAGTGTCCGGTCCAGGGCGGGATCGACGGCCAGCACCACCTGGACCTGGCGCTGCGCCGGGGCGACCTGCCAGGCGAGCGGTCCCGGTGGTTGTTCCAGCACGCTCGACAGCCCCCAGAAGCCGAAGGGGCACAACACGTTTCCACTGTGGTCCGGCACGGGGCAGTGCGGTGGCACCTCTCCCCCGGCTCCGAACGGGCCGAACTGCGACACAGACGCGCACAGCCGATAAGGCCCCTCGGCGAACGGCAGGTCGTAGACGTGAGCCCACGGCACGCGTGTCGAACCGGCCACCGTGATCACCCCGCCACGCCGGACCACCGCGCCGTCGCCGGACAACTGCCGGTGCAGCGCGGCGCCCCGCACGGCGAACGCGGCGAGGTCCTCGCAGAACTCCGGAAAACCCTTGCCGTACCAGGGGTCCAGGCCGGTCACGGGAGGCAGCTCGCCGGTGGGGCCGAGGCTGACCCGGTGCGGCTCGTGCCCGGCCATCACCAGTGCCCGCTCGCCGAGCACCAGGACCGAGGCCGTCCGCGACGACAGCGGCGCGAGATCGGCGAACGTCCGGGACAGCCGGAACCGCAGCCGTGCCCGGGACTCGCCGGACCCGACCGGCAGCACCACCTGCTGCACGTGCACCGGCACGACGCCGCGGTAGACGACCAGCTCACCGCCCCACGGCACGGATGCGTACGGCGTGGTGACCGGGAAGCTCACCCACGGGCCTGCGCCGTCCGCCGGCAGCACGAACGACTCGGACTGCACCGCGCGTCCGTTCATGCAGAGCACGGCCTTCAGCTCCAGGTCGGCCGGCAGCGGCGCGGCGCCGGCTCCGACGCGCACCCACACCTCGTAGTCCGCGCCCGGCCGCAGCGCACCGGCGATGCCCTCGGTCGCTCCCGGCAGCGCGACGACTACCGCCACCTCGCGGTCGGGTGGCGGGGGCGGTGCCGGCAGCGCGGTGTAGGTCATCATCCGACGCCGCTCCAGCTCGCGGAACTGCCAGAGCACGTCCTCGACCCTGCCCTCGCCGGCGCCGCGGGGCACCGCGACCACGACGTGCGGCGCGCTCCACCCGACCAGCACCGTCGCCGGGTCCACGCCGGGCACCCACGTGTGCACGGCGGTGAAGAGCACGACCGGCCGGCCGAGGGCGCGCAGCGCGGTGACCAGCGGCGCCGAGTCCCACGAGCGGGTGTCGTGCAGCGCCACCAGGTCGCCGGGGACGCCGGGGATCGAGGGCAGCTCCGCGGCCGACGAGAAGTGGCGGAGGTCGACGACGGCGAACCGCAGTGGCCGTACCCGCGTGGCGACCGCGGTGGTCGCGGCGCACCCGACCGCCAGGCCCCGGCTGACCTGCGCCCACCCGCCGGGGTCGGTGATCACGACGAACGACGACGCCGGCGTCAGGGCCGCGACGAAGTCCAGTGGTGAGCCTTCACCACCGGTGACGGTGAACTCGACGGGCGCCACAGCCGTACGCCTGGAGGTGCAGCTAGAACGGCCAGCCCAGCACCGGCAACCCGACCACCGCGTCCACGGCGAGACCGCAGAACACGAGCATCAGGTAGAGGTTCGACATGTGGAAGAACTTCATGGTGTTCGTGGACCCGCCCCGGCGCACGACGTTGTGCAGCTTGTGCGCGAAGACGGCGAACCACACGCCGGCCAGCGCCGCCACGGCCACGTAGATCCACGAGGTGACGGGGGCCAGGGCGAGGGTGCACAGGACGGTGATCCAGCTGTAGATCACGATCTGCCGCGTCACCTGCTGAGCTGTGGCCACCACGGGCAGCATCGGCACGCCTGCGCGGGCGTAGTCCTCCTTGAACTTCATCGCGAGGGCCCAGGTGTGCGGCGGCGTCCAGAAGAAGATGACGCCGAACATGACCAGCGCGGGCCACTCGACGGTGCCCGTCACCGCGCTCCAGCCGATGATGACCGGCATGCAGCCCGCCATGCCGCCCCAGATGATGTTCTGGGAGGTGCGGCGCTTGAGCACCAGCGTGTAGACGAAGATGTAGAAGAGGATCGTCGCCACGGCGAAGACCGCGGACATCAGGTTGACGAAGATCCACAGGAACGCGAACGAGACGACGCCGAGCACGACGCCGAAGATCAGGGCGTTGCGCGGCGGGATGGCGTTGCGCGCGAGCGGGCGGGCCGTCGTCCGCTTCATGACCGAGTCGATGTCGGCGTCGACGAAGCAGTTGAGGGCGTTCGCCGACCCCGCGGCGAGGGTGCCGCCGGTCAGGGTGCAGGCGATCAGCCACAGCGGCGGCAGGCCGTGCTGGGCGAGCAGCATCGCGGGGATCGTGGTGATCAGCAGCAGCTCGATGACCCGCGGCTTGGTGAGCGCGACGTAGGCGCCGACAACCTGGCGAGGCGACCTGGCGGGGGCCTCGGCAACGAGACTGTCGGCACTCATCGCGGGAACGCTCCTCGTGTCACGAGTGGGGGGAAATCCAGCGACCGATGGTAACCGCGGGAAGAATTCACAGCCCGTTCGGGTACTGGTGTGCCTCGGCACACATCCGCCTGAGACCTTTCAGAGCACCTTCTGAATCTCTCAGGACTAGGCTGGCCGGAGGACGAGGGAGAGACGCGGGCCAGGCCGTTCGGGATCGATTCACCCACGAGCCGCCCGCCCTAGCGACAAGAGTGGAGCTGTAAGTCCGTGAGCGTGACCGACGACATCACCCGGCTCACCAAGGCCGATCTGCCTGATGACTGGACGGAGCTCGACAAGCGCGCCGTCGACACCGCTCGGGTGCTCGCGGCGGACGCCGTGCAGAACGTCGGCAACGGCCATCCCGGCACCGCCATGAGCCTCGCGCCGCTGGCGTACACGCTGTTCCAGCGGGTGCTGCGGCACGACCCCGCCGACCCCGACTGGATCGGCCGCGACCGGTTCGTGCTCTCCGCGGGCCACTCCAGCCTGACGCTCTACGTCCAGCTCTTCCTGTCCGGCTACGGCCTGGAGCTCGACGACCTCAAGCACCTGCGCAAGTGGGGCTCGAAGACGCCGGGCCACCCGGAGCACGGGCACACGAAGGGCGTCGAGATCACCACCGGCCCGCTGGGCTCCGGTCTCGCCTCCGCGGTCGGCATGGCGATGGCCGCCCGCCGCGAGCGCGGCCTGTTCGACCCGGACGCCGCGCCGGGCACGAGCCCGTTCGACCACCACATCTACGTGATCGCGTCCGACGGCGACATCGAGGAGGGCGTCACCTCCGAGGCCTCGTCGCTCGCCGGCACGCAGCAGCTGGGCAACCTGGTCGTCTTCTACGACGACAACAAGATCTCCATCGAGGACGACACCACGATCGCGCTGTCCGAGGACACCGCGAAGCGCTACGAGGCCTACGGCTGGCACGTGCAGGTCGTGGAGTCCGGCGAGAACGTCAAGGGCATCCTCGAGGCCGTCGAGAAGGCCAAGGCCGTCACCGACAAGCCGTCGTTCATCCTGCTGCGCACGATCATCGGCTACCCGGCCCCGAACAAGCAGAACACCGGTGCCGCGCACGGCGCCGCGCTGGGCGTCGACGAGGTCAAGGCCACCAAGGAGATCCTCGGCTTCGACCCGGAGCAGACCTTCGAGGTCGCCGACGAGGTCCTCAGCCACGCCCGCGAGGTCGTGAAGCGCGGCGAGCAGGCCAAGGCCGAGTGGCAGCAGGGCTTCGACGCGTGGGCGTCGGCGAACCCGGAGAACAAGGCGCTGCTCGACCGCCTGGTCTCCCGCGAGCTGCCGCAGGGCTGGGACGCCGACCTGCCCGCCTACGAGGTGGGCGGCAAGGAGATCTCGACCCGCAAGGCCTCCGGTGAGGCCATCAACGGGCTGGCCAAGCACCTGCCCGAGCTGTGGGGCGGTTCCGCCGACCTCGCGGAGTCGAACCTGACCACGATCAAGGACGCCAAGTCCTTCGGCCCGGAGTCGATCTCCACCGGCATGTGGAAGGCCGACCCGTACGGCCGGGTGCTGCACTTCGGTGTCCGCGAGCACGCGATGGGCGCGATCCTCAACGGCATCGCCCTGCACGGCCCGACCCGCCCGTTCGGCGGCACGTTCCTCGTGTTCTCCGACTACATGCGCCCGTCGGTGCGCCTGGCCGCGATCATGCAGGCCGCCGTCACGTACGTGTGGACGCACGACTCGATCGGCCTCGGCGAGGACGGCCCGACGCACCAGCCGATCGAGCACCTCGCGGCCCTGCGCGCGATCCCGGACTTCGCGGTCGTCCGCCCCGGTGACGCGAACGAGACCGCGTACGCCTGGAAGGCCACCCTCGAGCAGCTCGGCCCGGTCGGCTTCGCGCTGAGCCGGCAGAACCTGCCGATCCTGGAGGGCACCTCCGCGGAGGGCGTCAAGCGCGGTGGTTACGTGCTCTTCGGTGACGAGAACCCGGAGATCGTGATCATCGGCACAGGCTCCGAACTGCAGGTCGCCCTGGAAGCCGGAAAGGTTCTGCAGGGCGAGGGCGTTGCAGTGCGTGTGGTCTCCATGCCGTCCGTCGAGTGGTTCGAGAAGCAGGACGCCGACTACCGCGAGTCGGTCATCCCGTCTTCGGTTAAGGCGCGCGTCGCGGTGGAAGCCGGTATCGCACAGCCGTGGTACCGCTACGTCGGCGACAACGGCGAGATCGTGTCGATCGAGCACTTCGGTGCCTCGGCCGACTACCAGGTCCTGTTCAAGGAGTTCGGCTTCACGACGGAGAACGTCGTCGCCGCCGCACGCCGTTCCCTTGACCGAGTGAGGGGTAACAAGTGAGCAAGCCGCATCTCGAAGCACTGTCAGGAGCCGGCGTCTCCATCTGGCTGGACGACCTGTCCCGCGAGCGCCTCACCAGCGGCAACCTCGACGAGCTGATCCGTGAGTGGAACGTCGTCGGCGTCACGACGAACCCGACGATCTTCGCGGGCGCGCTGTCGAAGGGCGAGTCCTACGACGAGCAGGTCCGCGAGCTCGCGAACCGGGGTGCCGACACCGAGGCCACCATCCGCGAGGTCACGACGACCGACGTGCGCAACGCGTGCGACAAGTTCCGCGACATCTACAACTCGACCGGTGGTGTGGACGGCCGCGTCTCCATCGAGGTCGACCCGCGCCTGGCGTTCGACACGGACAAGACCGTGGCCGAGGCGCAGGACCTGTGGAAGACCGTGGACCGGCCGAACCTGCTGGTGAAGATCCCGGCCACCGAGGCGGGCATCCCCGCGATCACGAAGGTGATCGCCGAGGGCATCTCCGTCAACGTCACGCTGATCTTCTCCGTCGAGCGCTACGAGCTCGTCATGGAGGCCTACCTCGCGGGCCTCGAGCAGGCCAAGGCCAACGGCCACGACCTGCGCACGATCCACTCCGTCGCGTCGTTCTTCGTGTCCCGCGTGGACACCGAGATCGACAAGCGCCTGGACGCGATCGGCTCGGACGAGGCCAAGGCGCTGCGCGGCAAGGCGGCCCTGGCCAACGCGTGGATCGCCTACGGCGCGTTCGAGAAGACTTTCCAGGGTGAGCGCTGGGAGGCTCTGAAGGCGGACGGCGCGAACGCGCAGCGCCCGCTGTGGGCGTCGACCGGCGTGAAGGACCCGAGCTACTCCCCCACCCTCTACGTCGACCAGCTCGTCGTCGCCGGCGTCGTGAACACGATGCCGGAGAAGACGCTGCAGGCCGTCGCAGACGGGGGCAAGATCACCGGTGACACGGTCACCGGACGCGCCGCCGAGGGCCAGGAGGTCTTCGACCGGCTCGCCGCCGTGGGAATCGACCTGCAGGACGTGTTCGTCGCCCTGGAGACCGAGGGCGTCGAGAAGTTCGAGAAGTCCTGGGAAGAGTTGCTCGAGACGGTGACGAACCAACTGGCTCAACTGAAGGGCTGATCACGAAGTGACCTCCGTCGACATCGTGAGGTCACCGAACGCCGACCAGGTCAGCACGATCGCTGCTGACCTGGTCGCGGATTCGGTGCCGAGCAAGCTGACCGCGCAGGACCCGACCCTGTGGGGGCCGGAAGCCGAGTCCGAGGCGAGCATCCGCCTCTCGTGGACGACGTTGCACGAGACCTCCCGCCCGCTGCTCGGAGAGCTGAAGGCTCTGCGCGAGCAGCTGCACGCCGAGGGCGTCGACCGCGTCGTGCTCGCCGGGATGGGCGGCTCCTCGCTGGCCCCCGAGGTGATCACGCGGACGCAGAACGTCCCCCTGGTCGTGCTGGACACCACCGATCCCGCCCAGGTCGCCGACGCGCTCGCCGGTGACCTCGAGCGCACGGTGATCGTGGTGTCGTCCAAGTCCGGTGGCACCGTCGAGACCGACAGCCACCGGCGCATCTTCGAGAAGGCCTTCGCCGACGCGGGCATCGACGCCGCGTCGCGCATCGTGGTGGTCACCGACCCCGGTTCGCCCCTGCAGTCGGCGTCCGAGGAGGCGGGCTACCGCAAGGTGTTCCTGGCCGACCCGAACGTGGGCGGGCGCTACTCGGCGCTGACCGCGTTCGGCCTGGTGCCGTCCTACCTCGCGGGCGCCGACGTCGAGTCGCTCCTCGACGACGCGGCGGAGGCCGCCGAGGTCCTGTCGCAGGACTCGCCCGACAACCCCGCCGTCCAGCTCGCGGCCATCTTCGGCGCCGCGCACGCGAACGGCGCGGAGAAGATCGTGTTCGCCGACACCGGCTCCGGCATCGCCGGGTTCGGCGACTGGGCCGAGCAGCTCATCGCCGAGTCCACCGGCAAGAACGGCACCGGCCTGCTGCCGGTCGTCGTCGAGGGCCCCGGCGCCGAGGGCTTCGTGAACGCGCGCTCCGACGCGACGACCGTCGCCATCGGACCGGCCACCGGGTCGGCGAACGTCGCGGTCGAGGGCAAGCTGGGCGCGCAGTTCCTGCTGTGGGAGTACGCGACCGCGCTCGTCGGCCGGGTGCTCGGCATCAACCCGTTCGACCAGCCCGACGTCGAGGCCGCGAAGAAGGCCGCTCGCGCCCTGCTCGACGCTCCGGCGGTCGCGGCCACCGCGCCGTCCTTCGTGGACGGTCCGGTCGAGGGCCACGGCACCGGCTGGGCGCCGCGCGAGGTGCACACCGTCGCGGAAGCGCTCGCGGCGCTGGTCGAGGTGGCGCCCGAGCACGGCTACATCTCGGTTCAGGCGTACCTGGACAGGATCGACGACGCGTCGTTCGCGTTGCTCCGCGCGGAGATCGCGAAGCGGACGCACCTGCAGACCACGTTCGGCTGGGGTCCGCGGTTCCTGCACTCGACCGGCCAGTACCACAAGGGCGGTCACCAGAACGGCGTGTTCATCCAGATCACCGGCGAGTCCGGCGACGACCTGGAGGTGCCCGGCCGTCCCTACACGCTCGCGCAGCTCCAGCTCGCGCAGGCGCTCGGCGACGGTCAGGTGCTGGCCGAGCACGGCCGGCCGGTGCTGCGGCTGCACCTGCAGGACCGGATCGCAGGTCTGGCCCAGCTCGTCGAGGCAGTCCAGGAGGACGGCTCGTGACCACATCCGGCAAGTGGCGCAACCCGCTGCGGGACGCGCGCGACAAGCGCCTGCCCCGCATCGCGGGCCCCAGCGCGCTGGTCATCTTCGGCGTGACCGGTGACCTGTCGCGCAAGAAGCTGATGCCCGCGATCTACGACCTCGCGAACCGGGGTCTGCTGCCGCCGGGCTTCGGCCTGGTGGGCTTCGCCCGCCGCGACTGGGCGGACCAGGACTTCATGAAGGTCGTCCACGACGCGGTCAAGGAGCACGCGCGGACGCCGTTCAACGAGGCGGTCTGGGCGCAGCTCGCCGAGGGCATCCGGTTCGTGCAGGGCACGTTCGACGACGACGAGGCGTTCGACAACCTGGCCTCGTGCCTCGCCGCGCTCGACTCCGAGCGCGGCACGGGCGGCAACCACGCGTTCTACCTGTCGATCCCGCCGGGCGCGTTCCCGACGGTGATCAACCAGCTCAAGCGCGCGGGCCTGGCGCAGGCGCAGGGCGACCAGTGGCGCCGGGTCGTCATCGAGAAGCCGTTCGGCCACGACCTCGCCTCGGCCAAGGAGCTCAACCGCACGGTCAACGAGGTCTTCCCCGAGGAGTCGGTGTTCCGCATCGACCACTACCTCGGCAAGGAGACCGTGCAGAACATCCTGGCGCTGCGGTTCGCGAACCAGCTCTACGAACCCATCTGGAACTCGAACTACGTCGACCACGTGCAGATCACCATGGCCGAGGACATCGGTCTCGGTGGCCGGGCCGGCTACTACGACGGCATCGGCGCGACGCGCGACGTCATCCAGAACCACCTGCTGCAGCTGCTCGCGCTGATCGCGATGGAGGAGCCCGTCTCCTTCAAGCCCGCGGACCTGCGGGCGGAGAAGGTGAAGATCCTCTCGGCGACGCGTCCGGCGGAGCCGTTCGAGGAGACCACCGCGCGCGGCCAGTACACCGGCGGCTGGCAGGGCGGCCAGAAGGTGCCCGGCCTGCTCGAGGAGGGCGGCTTCTCGCCCGAGTCGAAGACCGAGACGTTCGGCGCGATCACCTGCGAGGTCAACACCCGGCGCTGGGCGGGCGTGCCGTTCTACCTGCGCACCGGCAAGCGCCTGGGCCGCCGCGTCACCGAGGTGGCCGTCGTGTTCAAGCGGGCGCCGCACCTGCCGTTCGACGACACCGCGACCGAGGAGCTCGGCCAGAACGCGCTCGTCGTGCGCGTGCAGCCGGACGAGGGCGTGACGATCCGGTTCGGGTCGAAGGTGCCGGGCAACACGATGGAGGTCCGCGACGTCACGATGGACTTCGGCTACGGCCACTCGTTCACCGAGTCGTCGCCGGAGGCCTACGAGCGGCTGCTGCTGGACGTGCTGCTCGGGGAGCCGTCGCTGTTCCCGAAGAACGACGAGGTCGAGCTCTCCTGGGAGATCCTCGACCCGGTGCTGGAGTTCTGGGCGCGCAAGGACGAACCCGCGCTCGAGAAGTACAAGGCTGGAACCTGGGGACCGCCGTCGGCGGACGCGATGACCGCCAGGACCGGAAGGCACTGGAGGCGTCCGTGATCATCGACCTGCCCTCGACCACCACGTCCCAGATCAACTCGCGCCTGGTGAGGCTGCGGGACGAGGGTGGCGCGACCACCCTCGGCCGCGTGCTGACCCTGGTCATCGTGACCGAGGACGGCCAGCGCACCGACGCCGCGATCGACGCGGCCAACGACGCCTCGCGCGAGCACCCGTGCCGCGTGATCGTCGTGGCCCGCGGTGCCCGGCAGGCCGCCCCGCGCCTGGACGCGCAGATCCGCGTCGGCGGTGACGCGGGCGCGTCCGAGGTCGTGGTCCTGCGGCTCTACGGCGAGCTCGCCAAGGAAGGCGCGTCCTGCGTGGTCCCGCTGCTGCTGCCGGACACCCCGGTCGTGGCGTGGTGGCCGTTCGACGCGCCGGTGTCGCCGTCCAAGGACCCGATCGGCCAGCTCGCGCAGCGCCGCATCACCGACGCGGCCGCCGAGAAGAACCCGATCAAGGCCCTGGAGACGCGCCGGGCGCACTACGCGCCAGGTGACACCGATCTGGCGTGGACGCGTCTGACGCTGTGGCGCGCCATGCTCTCGGCGTCGCTGGACCTGCCGCCCTACGAGAAGATCGTCGAGGCCGAGGTCACCGGCGAGGCCGACTCGCCGTCCACCGACCTGCTGGCCGCGTGGCTGACCGACAGGCTGAAGGTGCCGGCCAAGCGCTTCAAGGCGACCACCGGCGAGGGCATCGTCCAGGTCCGCCTTGGCCGTGCGTCCGGTGACGTCGACCTGCACCGCCCGGACGGCAAGGTGGGCACGCTGTCGCAGCCGGGCCAGCCGTCGCGCCGGGTGGCGCTGCAACGCCGTTCGGTGCGCGACTGCCTCGCGGAGGAGCTGCGCAGGCTCGACCCGGACGAGGTCTACGCGGCCGCGCTGAAGTCGCTGTCGAAGGTCTCGAAGGGTCGCGTGCCGTCCGCGAAGCCCGCGGAGGAGCCCGCCGCGGAGGCCGCGGAGCCGGCCAACGGCAAGGCGGCGCCGGTGAAGAAGTCCAAGGCGAAGGCGAGTTCGTGAGCAACGCGCAAGTAGTGGTCCACCGCGACGGCGACCTCCTGGCCGCCGCCGCGGCGGCCCGCCTGGTGACCCGCATGGTCGACGCCCAGGCCGCCCGCGGCTCCGCGTCGGTCGTGCTGACCGGCGGCCGCACCGGCACCGCGGTCCTGGAACACCTGAACCGCAACGGCGCCCGCGACGCCGTGGACTGGTCCCGCGTCGACCTGTTCTGGGGCGACGAGCGCTTCCTGCCGTCCGGGCACCCGGAGCGCAACGAGACCCAGGCCCGCGCGGCGCTGCTGGACCACGTGCCGGTGGATCCCGCCCGCGTGCACGTGATGGAGCCGTCGGACGGCAAGTTCGGCGACGACCCCGAGGCCGCCGCCTCGGCCTACGCCGACGTGCTGGCCTCCCTGGCCCGCCCGGAGGACCACGGCGACGTGCCGACGTTCGACGTGTGCCTGCTGGGCGTCGGCGAGGAGGGGCACGTGGCGTCGGTGTTCCCGGCTTCTCCCGCGGTGTACGAGAAGGAGCGCACCGTCGTCGCGGTGCGGAACTGCCCGAAGCCGCCGCCCACGCGCGTGTCGCTGACGTTGTCGTCGGTGCGGCGCGCGCAGGAGGTCTGGCTGATGACCACCGGTGAGGCCAAGGCCGCCGCGGTGGCCATGGCGCTGACCGGCACGGGTGAGGTGCAGCTACCCGCCGCCGGCGCCACCGGGCGGCGGCGGACGTTGTGGCTGCTGGACACGGCGGCCGCGTCGAAGGTTCCGGCTTTGTTCAAGCCACCGCTGGCTTGAGGTGACAACGGGACGGCCTCCGAGCTTCGGCTCGGGGGCCGTTCTGCTTCTGCGGGGAGGAGCACCGGAGGTCGAGCGGTGCGCCTTGGCGCTCATGCGCTTCGCGGCTTGGTCCGCGCCAACGACTTCACGCTCCGCTCCTGTCGACCAGCTCCTCCATCACGTGCACCGGCAACGACGGGTTGGCCGCCGCGGGCCCCGCCGTGAACTCACTGCCCAGCAACTCGAGGATCGTCTCCACCGGCAGGTTCGGGTGCGCCGCGGCCAGGTGCCGGGCCTGCGCGTCTCCCAGGCACAGCAACAACGTCTCGCCCCGTGCGCCGGGATGCCGCGCGATCGCGCGGTACGTCTCCGCCGACGACGAAACGCACAAAGCCATGTGGTGCAACAACTCCGGTGGGCAGGAAGGGTTCAGCGCCACCCGCGGGCACAGCCGGGGGCCGTGCCGCGGGACGAGCTCGCGCAGCCGGTCGGCGGGCACCTGCGGGGTCGGCGCCACGGCCCCGGCCACGCCGGGATCGGCGTCCGCGACGAACCTCTCGACCAGGTCCGGCGGCAGGCCGGGGTGGGCCGCCACCAGCCTGCGCACGGGCGTCGTGCCGGACTCGGCCAGCGTCCGGAGCTCGGCCCGCGTGGCGGAAGCGATGCGCGGCACCGGGAAGCGGCCGGGGTGTGCGGTCGCGGCCACGTCGGCGAGCAGGTCCAGCGGGAGCGCCGGGGTGCGCAGGAGTTCCTGGCGCAGCGCGCGGGTTCCGGTGAGCCTGCGCAGGACGTGCCCGGGAACGGCGGGGTTGCGGGCCAGCCGCGCGAGAACGCCGGGCTCGACCTCCGAGGCGAGCTGTTCGTAGAGGTCCGCGGGCAGGTCCGTGCGCGCGGCCAGGCAGTGGCGGGCGCTGTGGTGGCGCATCAGGCCGGCGGCGACCGGGGCGGGTGTGGCGGGGTTCGACGCCAGTGCGCGGGCGAGCGCGGCCTCGGAGCTCATCCGCGAAAGGATGGCGGGAGGCGTGAAAGGGCTGGCCGCCAACGCTTCGCGCACCTCCCGGCACGGATGCCGGCTCAGCGAGCCGGCCGCCGAGGGGGGGCAAGGCGTGGTGCAGCACGACTTCGACGGCCGTCGCGGGATCGAGCAGCAGCTCTTCCAGCACGTCCGGAGGCAGCGAACGGGCGGCCCCGGGAAGCTGGGCCCGGACGTCGGGGTCCGGGTGCGCGGCGAGGGTGCGGACCAGAGCGGGATCGCAGTCCGGGTGCCCGGTCAGCACCAGCGCGGCCCGCGGGTTCGCGGCCGGCACGTCCGCGGGGGCGACCCGGCCCCGGTGCAGCAGCTCGGCCACCACCGCGCAGTCGTCCAGCGCCAGCAGCGCCCGCACCTGCGCCGCCGTCAGATCGGGGCGACAGGCCAGTTCGCGGGCCACCCCGGGCACGGCGGCCAGGCGGTCGGCCAACCGGGGAGGCAGGGCGGGGTTCGCGGCCAGACCGTCCAGTACAGCGTTCACCAATCACCCCGGTAGCACGGCGGGCTTTCCCCTCGACACCGCGTATCATCCCGAATTGCGTTGAGCAGCGGGGGTTCTGTGGCGAACGGCAGTGCGAGGCGACGTCCCACCATCGGGATGATCACCGCTGGCCCGCTCATCGAGCTCGCGGGTGAGCAGTGGCGTGGCGTCAGTGACGGCGCTCAGCACCTCGGGTGCGACCTCGTCTGCTTCGTGGGCAGCGAGCTCGACCACCCGGACCCGCACAAGCGTCGTGCCAACACGGTGTACGACCTCATTTCGCCGAACCGGATCGATGCGCTCGTCGTGTGGACCACGCGCGTGGGGCAGCTCATCGGGCCTGAAGGTATGCGCGAGTACGTCAAGCGGTACGCGCCCATGCCCATCGTGAGCGTCGAGACGCCCCTTGCCCAGTGGCCAACCATCCTCATGGACAACCGCAACGGCATGGAACAGGCCGTTGACCATCTCATCGAGGTGCACGGCAAGCGCCGGATCGCGTTCGTCGGGGGGCCGCAAACCCATGCCGGGGCCCAGGAGCGGTTCCACGGGTACGTGGATTCGTTGCGCAGGCACGGGATCCCGGTCGACCCGGCGCTCGTCACGGTGCCCGGCTCGATCATCTGGGAACCGGCCGACGCGGTGCGCGAGATGATCACTTCGCTCGGGGAGCCGCCGGACGCCATCGCCGCCGCCGACGACGACTACGCGATCGGTGTGGTGTCCGCGTTGGAGGAGCTGGGTCTGCGCACGCCGGAGGACGTCGCCGTCGTCGGGTACGGCGACCACGCGAACGTCCGCACGCAGGACCTCACCACTGTGCGGGCGCCGTTTCGCGAGATGGGTTTCCGGGCAGCGGAACTGGCGCTGGCACTGGTCGGGGGCCGGCCGGCGGTGCACCGGCAGACGATGCCGACCGAGCTGGTCGTGCGCCGGTCGTGCGGCTGCCTGCCGACGGGGCTGGGCGGTCACGCGCCCGCGCACGGCCGGCTGAGGACCACCGAGTCGGCGACCGCGGCCACGGTGGCCGACCACCTGCGCAGCTCGCTCGGCCCGCTGTCGGCCCGGCTGCCGGACGGATGGGCCGAGAAGCTGATCGTCGAGCTGATGGCGGCGGGGCGGGGCGAGGTCGAGGGCGCGGAGTTCCTCGAACTGCTGGCCGAGTACATCCGCGCGAGTGCGCGCGCGGGCGGCGAACCGGAGCGGTGGTGGCCACCGCTGTTCGACCTGCATCAGTTCGTGACGGCGCGGATCAGCGACGCGACGATCATCAACAACCTGTGGCTGCGCGTGCAGCTCCTCGTGGGTGATGCCTTCGCCACGGACGCACGCTTCAAGTACCTCTCGCACGAGCGCCACGACCAGACGGTCCGTGAAGCAGGACAACGGCTCATCGCCTCACGGGACGTCGACGAGCTGAAGAACGCCCTCACCGAGGAACTCCCCCGCCTGAGCATTCCCGGCTGCCACGTCATCGCGTACGACACCGCGGGCACGGCGCGCGTGCTCGTCCGCTACGAGAACGACGAGCTCAAGACCCCGCCGGACACCCCGTTCCCCACCACCAGCCTCACGCCGTACCCGTTCTGGCGGGCCGAGCCGTTCAGCGCGCTGGTCGCCCCGCTGCACACCGACGAGGACCACCTCGGGTACGTGATCTTCGAGGAGGGCCCGGCGTCCGGCTGGATCTACGAGGCCGTGCAGCAACAGCTCAGCAGCGCGTTGCGCGGCATCCGGCTGACGCAGGAACTGAAGGACGCGCGCGCACGGCTCGAAGAACGCGTCGGCGAGACAGAGGCGCAGCTACGGCACGCACAGAAGATGGAGGCCATCGGCAGGCTGACCGGTGGCATCGCGCACGACTTCAACAACATCCTCACGGTCGTGAACGGCAACAGCGAGATGCTGCTGCGGCGCACTCTCCCGGACGACCCGCGGCGCGCGGCGATCGAGGACATCCGGCACGCCGGAGAACGGGCCGCGAACCTGACCAGGCAGCTGCTCGCGTTCACCCGCCAGCAGGTGCTGCACCCGGAGTCGCTCGACCTGCGGGAGAACCTGGCCAAGGTCCGGTCGATGCTGCGCACGCTCGTCGGCGACCGCATCGAGCTGGAGATGCACCTGCCGCGGGACGTCGCACGGGTGTGGGCGGACGCGGGCCAGGTCGAGCAGATCGTGTTCAACCTCGCCGTCAACTCCCGGGACGCGATGCCCGACGGCGGCAAGCTGCTGATCTCGATCGCGAACGCCACCCTCGGCGCGGGCGACACCGGGAGGATCGTGGGCGTGCGGCCGGGCGCGTACGTCGTGCTGCGCGTCCAGGACACCGGCACGGGCATGCCCGCGGACGTGCAGGCGCAGGTGTTCGAGCCGTACTTCACCACCAAACCGGTCGGCAAGGGCACCGGTCTGGGCCTGTCCACGGTGTTCGGCATCGTGCAGCAGTCCGGCGGGCAGATCGAGGTGCGCAGCGCACTCGGCGTGGGCACGACCGTCGACGTCTACCTGCCGGTGCCGCACGAGCGCGACGGCACCCCCGAAGCGCCGTGCGCGCGTCGCATCACCTCGCACCGGGGCGTCGGCACGGTGCTGCTCGTGGAGGACGACGCGCAGGTGCGGATCATGACCAGGCGCTCGCTGGAGACCGCGGGCTACGCGGTGATCGAGGCGGGTGACGGGCAGGAGGCGCTCCAGCTCGCGACGGCGCACCGCAGCACCATCGACCTCGTGCTCACCGACGTCGTGATGCCGAAGATGGGCGGTCCCGAGCTCGTCCGGCTGCTCCGCTCGACCGGCGCGGCGCCCGCGGTGATCTACATGTCCGGGTACACGACCGACGAGGTCCTCGACGACGAGGTGCTGATCACCAAGCCGTACGCGGAGTCCGACCTGCTCGAACGGGTGCGCGACGTGCTGCGTCAAGACGCCTGAGCGCGCTTGGCGAGCGCGGCGCGCACGGTCTCGTCGAGCTGCTCGAGCCGGAACGGTTTCTGCAGGTAGCCGGCGACCTCGTGGCCGGCGAACCGGCGCTCCAGCGCGGTGCGGTCGTGGCCGCTGGTCAGCACGACCGGCACGGTGAGGCCCTCGCGCTCCAGCTCGGCCAGCACCTCCTCGCCGGACAGGCCGGGCATGCTGTGGTCGAGCAGCATCGCGCTGACCTCCGCGCGGCGCTCGCGCAGGACCGCGATGGCCTGCTGCCCGTCGCCGGCTTGCAGGACCGCGTAGCCGAGCTCCTCGAGCAGGCTGACGGTGTACCTCCGCACGGGGTCCTCGTCCTCTACCACGAGCACCAGCCCAGCTTGCGACATGCGCGTCAGTATGCCGGAAACTATTCGTTCCCTCAGCACCAGGTGGCCGGTTGTTCACGGGAATTCCTCACGAGCTGCTCCATCAGCGTGACATCCGCCATTCGGGTCACACCATTGGTGGAGGGTCTGCGCTAACCTTCGCGGCACCGCTGCCGCTCCACGCTGAGAAAGAGGCACCAGGAAGGGCCAACTTCATGCGCAAAGCGACGGCAGCAGCCGCTCTGGCAGTGCTGTTCACATTGTCGTCCACACCCGCGCACGCCGAGGTGATTCCTTCGGAACGGGTGACGGTCGACGTGGTGACGGTGAACGGGTCCGGGTGCAGGCAAGGCACCGCGGAAGTGGTCGTCTCGCCGGACAACACGTCGTTCTGGTTGATCTACAGCGACTACCTCGCCCAGGCCGGCAAGGGCGCTCCCGCGACCGACTTCCGCAAGAACTGCCAGCTCCACCTGCAGATCAACGTTCCGCAGGGCTTCACGTACGGCATCGCGGAAGCGACCTACGCCGGTTTCGCCCACCTCGAAAGCGGAGCGACGGGCCACCAGTGGGTGAATTACTACTTCCAGGGTCAATCGGCCACCAACACATGGAAGCACACGTTCGCCGGGCCGTTCGACGACAACTGGTCGATCAAGCATCGAACGGAGTTCGCGGACATCGTCCACGCCCCGTGCGGCGAGAAGAAGAATCTCAACGTCAACAGCTCCCTGCGCGTTGACAAGGGAACCTCGGACGCCAATGCGAACAGTTTCATGACGATGGACTACACGCGCGGAGAAGTGCGCACGCTCTACCAGTTCTCGTGGAAGCGCTGCTGATTCTCCGGTAAAGGCCGCCACCGCCGCCACCCACCCCGTGAGACGCGTCGGAAAGGTGCCCCATGCTCACCGCGGTTGCCGCTGCCCTGCTCGCCTCGTCCATCGTCATCCCGCCCGGCGCGCCGAACACCACGCCGCCGCCCGATCACCTCACCATCGAGATCGTCACGGTCAACGGCTCCGGCTGCCCGGCGGGGACGGCGGCGGTCGCGGTGTCGGAGGACAACAAGGCCTTCACCGTCACCTACAGCGACTACCTGGCCCAGGTCGGCGTCGGTGCGCTGCCGACCGACTTCCGCAAGAACTGCCAGCTCAACCTGCGGGTGAACGTGCCGCAGGGCTTCACCTACGGCATCGCCCAGGCCGACTACAGAGGTTTCGCACACCTGGAACGCGGCGCCTACGCCGTCCAGAAGGCCAACTACTACTTCCAGGGCATGTCGCAGAACGACGCGGCGACCCACCGCTACAACGGCCCGCACAGCGACGGGTGGCAGGCGACCGACACGACCGAGCTCACCGCGATCGTCTACCACCCCTGCGGCGAGCAGCGGAACTTCAACATCAACACGGAGCTGCGCGTCTACCCCGGCACGTCCGACACGGCCACCACGACGAGTTTCGTGTCCATGGACTCGACGGACGGTGCCATCGACACGACGTACCGGTTCAGCTGGAAGACCTGCCCGTAGCAGTGCTGTGACTACCGCACGCGCTCACCCGAGCGTGTGCGGTAGCACATATGTGAGCCGAGCGCCGTACCGATTCGCGTGTGAGGGCGTCTTACCCCCATGACGGGGCAGGTCGGGGTAAAGGGGCAACCAATGCCAACCGCCGCATACGCGCAGTACGGTGGGGATCGGAAGGCTCACAGGGGAGGTCGGATCCTGACCACGACGCTGCTCCCCGCCAGACGACGGCGGGAGGGGACCGCGGCCGGTTCGGGCTGGCCGCTGAGTGGCGACTACCGCCAGGTTCTGATCGACCTGGCGCTGATCTCCTTCGCGGTGCTCGACGTCTGGCTGTACGGGCTGTGGCTCGAGGCCGATCCGGTGCCCGGCCTGCCCGCGGTCGAGCAGTACCAGGTCTGGCTCAACTGGATCGCGGTCGGCGCGCTGGCGCTGCGCCGCCGGTTCCCGTTCGTCACCCTCGTGCTGACCATCCCCGGCTTCTTCGTCGGCTGGTCGCAGCTCGCCGCGATGATCGCCCTGTACTCGGTGGCGCGCCGCTACGTCGGCGCCTGGCAGACCGGTCTCGCCGCGGCACTCGTGTGGCTCTGCCGGTTCGTCGCCTGGCCGCCGCAGGAGCTCATCGAGAGACCGGCGTCGGGGCACTTCCACTCCGCCATCTACGGCTTCCTGGTGGCGGGCCTGCCGATCGCGATCGGCCTGCTGGCGCACGCGCGGCAGGAGCTGTCGAGCCGCATCGCGGAACTGGCCGAGTCGCGCGAGAGAGAACGAGTGCTGCACGCGCACGCCATCCGTGCCGACGAACGGGCCAAGCTCGCCCGTGAGATGCACGACGTGGTGTCGCACCAGGTCAGCCTCATCGCGATGCAGGCGGGTGCGCTGCGCATGGCCGTCGCCGACGCCGAGCACAAACAGGTCGCGGGCACCATCCGCACGTTGTCGACGCGCACGCTCGACGAGCTCCGCCAGCTCGTGTCGGTCCTGCGCACCACCGACGACAACCAGCCCGGCCTCGACGAGCTGCCCGACCTGGCGGCGGACGCGGGCTTCGAGGTGAAGATCCAGCTCAAGGGACCGGTCGAGGACCTCGCCACGCCGGTGTCCGGCGCCGTCTACCGGACGGTGCAGGAGGCACTGACCAACATCCGCAAGCACGCCGTGGGAGCGAGCGCGACCGTGCTCATCGACGCCCACGACGACGACGTGCGGGTCGAGGTGCGCAACACCGCCGCGTCCAGCCCGTCGTCGTCGTTGCCGAGCGGTGGCCACGGCCTGGTCGGCCTGCGCGAACGCGCCACGCTGCTCGGTGGCGCGTTCGCGGCGGGACCGACCGAGGACGGCGGCTTCCTGGTGACGGCGTCGTTCCCGAAGGAACGCGTGGTCAGCGAGTGAACCGCCGGAACGCGGGGAACGAGCACGCGAAGGAGTTCGCCGACCTGGTCGATCAGGCCGTCAAGCACGCCGGGAAGCCAGCGACGCGCTGAGCGCCGCCGCCGCGCCGAGCACACCGCACGTGAGTGCGATCGCCGCCGTCGGCTCGTGCTTGAGCAGTACGGACACCAGCAGCCACACGGCCAGCCCCAGCCCGAAGCCGAGCGGCACCGACGCGACCACCGCGGCCATCCCGGTCTGCCGCCGGCGCAGCGCCCGCAGGTTCGACTCCAGGTACGCGAGCGTGAAGAGCAGCAGCAACGCGGACCCGGTGCCCATGATGCTCAGCCACGGCGACCGGTTCGACACGAGCAGGAACTCCCGCCCGTCCACCGACGCCGTCACCGCTCCGCCCACGATCCAGCGCGCCGCGCCGGGCAGCTCGAACCCGTCCGGCCCGCGCCGCACGTTCGCGAGCTCGATCCCGGCGAGGCTCACCACGAGCTGGTTCCCCTGCTCGGCCACCGGCTCGGTCAGGTCGTGGCCGACCTCGGCCAGCTCCCGGCCGGAGGCCAGGAACGGCACGACGACCAGCGCGAGCAGGGCGACCGCCGCCGCGAGCCACAGCACCCACGGCGTCGCCGGTTTCGCGATCACCCGCGCGGCGGGCACCAGCGTGCCGCTGCCGCCCAGCCGCGCGGCGGGCACCGGGTCCACCAGCGTGGCGCGGATCGGCTGGTGCGTGAGCGAGGCGGTGTCCCGCTCGACCGGCCGCAACGACGGGCGCGCGGACGACGCCGACACCTGCGGCGCCAGGTGCACCGGCATCCCCAGGCGCACCAGCCAGTCCGGGCCGAACAGGTGGCCGGCCGCGCCCGCCAGGTCGATCGCGAACGTCTCGGCGTTGCGGTACCGCGCTTCCGGGGCCCGCGCGATGCTGCGCATCACCACGCCCGCCAGGGGCTCCGGCACGGTCGGCAACGGCCGCGGGTCCTGGTGCACCCGCTTCTGGATCATCGCGATCGGCCCGCCGCCGCGGTCGAACGGCAGGTCGCCGCACAGCAGCTCGTAGAGCATCGTGCCGGTCGCGTAGACGTCGGCCGCGGGCGACAACGCGTTGCCCATCGCCTGTTCCGGCGCGATGTAAGCGGGCGTGCCGAGCACCGCGCCGCCGTGCGTCACGAGCGTGGCGCCCTCCGACACCACCTGGGAGATGCCGAAGTCCGCCACCTTGACCACGCCGGTCGAGGTGAAGAGCAGGTTCTTCGGCTTCACGTCCAGGTGCAGCACGCCGGCCTCGTGCGCGGCGTGCAGGCCGGACAACGCCGCCAGCACAATGCCGCACGACTGCTGCGCGGTCAGTCCATCGCCGGAGAACCGCGACCAGACGGTGCCGCCGTCGAGGCGTTCCATCACCAGCAGGTGCTCGCCCTGCTGCCGGACGTAGTCGTACACCGGCACGATGTGCGGGTGGTCGAGCCGGGCGAGCAGCCGCGCCTCGTGCTCGAAGCGCTCGCTCATCCGCGGGTCCTCGGCCACCGCGTGCGGCAGCCGTTTGATCGCGACGGGCCGGCCGAGCTGCCGGTGCACGCCGCCGTAGACGACCCCCATCCCGCCTTCGCCGATCTGCTCGCCGACCGCGTACTGCGGGAGCGCGGCCACCACGCTCGGCAGGCTCACAGCCGGATCCTCACGGTGTCGGCGTCCAGGTCGGACATCCCCCGCCGCTCACCCGGATGCGGTGTCACGTAGCCGAGGAGCAACGCCACCGCGGCGGCACCGACGATGAACGGGATCTCGGCCGCCGGTGACGGTGCGACGAGCCGCAGCACCGACAACGAGATCACCGCGACGAGCCCGGTCCCGATGCCGGCGGGCAGGAACCGCATGGCGCGCTGCCACCGGTTCGCGGGCAGCCGGCGGCGCGCCAGCGCGATCAGGGCCGCGGTCCACGACAACGCCGTCAGCACCAGCACCGCCAGCCCGAACGCGCCGTACACGGACCACAGCGAGCCCTTGACGTCCCCGGTGGTTCCGACGGACGCGATGGTCTCCCGCCGCACGTCGACGACCTCGATGGTGACCGGCAGGAGACCGATGGCCTGCGAGCCGAGGTCGGAGGGGTCGAGCGGGAACGACCGCGTCTCGGCGGAGCGCGGCGGGACGTCGAACGGGACCGTCGTGTCGTAGGCGAAGAAGGTCAACGCCAGCGCGGTGCCGCTGATCCGCACGGTCTTCACGCGCTGCACGGTGTCCGTGCCGTTGCGGACCGTAACGGACACCTTGGCGGTGTCCGAGGGGTCGAGCACCAGGTTGCCCACCCCGACGGGCCTGCCGTCCACATCGGCCTCGAGCAGCACGGACCCGTCCTCTGCGGAGGCCGCCGGCGGTGCCAGCATAATCCCGCACCACAGCAGTAAACCTGCACCGGCCAAGCGACGTCTCACTAGCACACCTTCGGTTCTGATCCGGGAGTTGGAATGCGGTCTTCAGGCTTACTCGTGGCTCTGGCAGCCGGTGTTACGGTGCTGGTCGCCACACCGGCGACCGCCCAGCAACCACCGGCGGTGACCGCGAGCCCGAACAGCGGCCCCGCCGGTTCCAGCGCGACTTTCACCTGGTCAGGCTTCTACCGGTGCAAGGGCACCGTGCGCATCGGCTGGGGCGGAAGCGTACTGGCCACCGCGCCGTGGGCGGCTAACGGTTCGGTCACCGCGACGATCCCGGCAGGTGCCAAGGAAGGCTCGTACGTCTTCACCGCGAGCGACGAGTGCAACCGCCTGGCGCGCGGCACGTTCCGCGTGACGCCGGCCCCGGTCACCACGACGACCACCCCGCCGGTCACCCCTCCCCCGGTCACGAACCCTCCCGTCACCGCCCCGCCGGTGACGACGCGAACCCCGGTCGTCACGACCACCACGACTCCGCCGGTCACGACGACGACCACGCCGCCGTCCTCGTCGCAGCCCTCGTCCTCCGCGAGCGAGCCGGCCGGCCCCGGCGCCGGTGTCCTGGTGCTGGACAAGGAGAACATCCAGCCGGGCGACGACTTGACCGCGACCGGCACCGGCTGCCCCGGGGGCGCGGACGTCACGCTGAAGTCGCTGGGCCAGGACGTGGGCAGGACCGTGGCCGACGAGAACGGCGAGTTCACCTCGCCGGTGAGGTTCACGGACATCGAGCCCGGCAGGCACAAGGTGCGTGCCGAGTGCGGCATCACCCTGGTCGGCAACGTCGACGTGACGCTGTCGAGCTCGTCGGGCGGCACGACCGGCACGCTCGTGGTGCTGCTGTTCTTCCTCCTGGTCGGTGCCGCGATGCTGCGCCGCCAGTTCGCCGGACTGCGGCGCTGAAAGAAGACGAAACGCGAAATGCCCCCTCTCCGCAGCAGAGGGGGCATTTCGCGTTGTTCTCGTTCGAGCCGAGAGCCTACGGCTCTTCGCGCTGGCGGCGCAGCTTGGCGAGCGCCTCTTCGAGGATCGCCTCGCCGTCCGCGTCGGAGCGCCGCTCCTTCACGTACGCAAGGTGCGTCTTGTACGGCTCGTTGCGCGGAGGCGCGGGTGGCGTCTGCTCGTCACGACCTGCCGGCAGGCCGCAGCGCGGGCAGTCCCAGTTCTCCGGCACCTCCGCGTCGACCGCGAAGGAAGGCCGGGACTCGTGACCGTTCGCGCACCAGTACGACACCCGACGGCGGGGCGCGGACTCGCCGCGCTCCGATTCGCCCATCGGACCTGCGCCGACGCGGGTACCGCGAATCGCGTTACCACCGGACATCGACCGTTACACCCCCACCAAGTGGTTACCCCAAGCCCCGAGGGGCTTCTGCCGCTGAACGGTTGATCAGGCTCCGGGGAGCTTGATCAGCAGCCCGATGCCCACGATGGCGATGACCCAGACCGCGCCGACGAAGAGCGTCAGGCGGTCGAGGTTCTTCTCGACAACGGAGGAACCGGACAGACTCGACTGCATACCGCCACCGAACAGCGAAGAAAGGCCGCCACCACGGCCGCGGTGCAACAGCACGAGCAGCACCAGCAGCACGCTGGAGACGATCAACAGGATCTGCAGGAACAGGATCATTTCTTCCTCGCTGTCAGGCAGCCGACGCCATAGAGTACCTGTTCGACTGCCGAACGTGTGCAACCAGTTGGGACGAAGGGTTTACCCAGATCAACTTAGGGTAGAGGGCCACCGGCGGCCAGAGCGCACAGCTTGCTGAACTCGTCCGCCTGAAGGCTCGCGCCGCCGACAAGAGCGCCGTCGATGTCCTTCTGCGCAATCAGTTCGCTGATGTTCGACGACTTCACCGAACCGCCGTAGAGCACCCGGACGACGGCCGCGGTCTCCTCGCCGTACTTCTCCGCGACGAACGAGCGGACCAGCGAGCACACCTCCTGCGCGTCGGCGGAGGACGCCGTGCGGCCGGTGCCGATCGCCCAGACCGGCTCGTAGGCGAACACGATCCTGGCGACCTGCTCGGCGGTGAAGCCCTTGAGCCCGGCTTCGAGCTGCTGGCGCACCAGCTCCAGGTGGCCCTTGGCCTCACGGGTCTCGAGCTTCTCGCCGAAGCAGAAGATCGGGGTGACCTCGTGCTTGAGCGCGGCCTTGACCTTCGCGTTGACGATCGCGTCCGTCTCGCCGTGGTACTCGCGGCGCTCGGAGTGACCGACCACGACGTAGTGGCAGGCGAGCTTCTTGAGCATCGGGCCGGACACCTCACCGGTGTAGGCACCGGAGTCGTGCTGGGAGATGTCCTGCGCGCCGTACTTGATGAGCAGCTTGTCGCCGTCGACCAGCGTCTGGATGCTGCGGATGTCCACGAACGGCGGGAGAACCGCCACCTCGACCTTGGCGAAGTACTTCTCCGGCAGGGAGAAAGCGATCTTCTGCACGAGGCCGATCGCTTCGAGGTGGTTGAGGTTCATCTTCCAGTTGCCCGCGATGAGCGGGAGCCGGGCTGCCATCAGGACTCCAAAACGCTGATGCCGGGCAATTCCTTGCCCTCGAGGAATTCCAGGGAGGCGCCGCCGCCGGTGGAGATGTGCGAGAAACCGTCCTCGGGCAGACCCAGCGCGCGCACGGCCGCCGCGGAGTCGCCACCGCCGACGACGGTGAACGCCTCGGAGCTCACGAGCGCCTCGGCGACGGCACGCGTGCCACCGGCGTAGGTCTCGATCTCGAAGACGCCCATCGGGCCGTTCCAGAACACGGTCTTGGCGTCGGTGAGCTTCGACGCGAACAGCTCGCGCGACTTCGGGCCGATGTCGAGGCCCATCCGGTCGGCGGGGATCGCGTCGGTGCCGACGACGTCGTGCTCCTGGCTGCCGAACTCGGCGGTGACCAGCACGTCGACCGGCAGCACGAGCTCGACGCCGCGCTGCTGCGCCTCCGCGAGGAAGCCCTTGACCTGGTCGAGCTGGTCGGACTGCAGCAGCGACGTGCCGACCTCGTGGCCCTGGGCCTTGAGGAACGTGTACGCCATGCCGCCGCCGACGATCAGCCGGTCGACCTTCGTGAGCAGGTTCGCGATGACGCCGAGCTTGTCGGAGACCTTCGCGCCGCCGAGCACCACGACGTACGGGCGCTCCAGGTCGTCGGTGAGCTTGCGCAGGACGCCCAGCTCGGTCTCGACGAGACCGCCGACGTACGCGGGCAGCTTCTTCGCGACGTCGTAGACGGAGGCCTGCTTGCGGTGCACGACGCCGAAGCCGTCGGACACGAACGCGTCCGCGAACGACGCCAGCTCGTCGGCCAGCGCCTCGCGCTCCGCGTCGTCCTTCGAGGTCTCGCGGGCGTCGAAGCGGACGTTCTCCAGCATCACGACGCCGCCGTCGGTCAGCCCGCCGACCGCGGAGGTGGCGGACGGGCCGACGAGGTCCTCCGCGAGCGCCACGTCGACGCCGAGCAGCTCACCGAGGCGAGCGGCGGCGGGCGCGAGGGAGAACTTCGGGTCGGGCTCGCCCTTGGGGCGGCCGAGGTGCGCGGTGACGACCACGCGGGCGCCCGCGTCGGCGAGCGCCTTGATCGTCGGCACCGACGCGCGCACGCGGCCGTCGTCGGTGATCTTGTCGCCATCCAGGGGGACGTTCAGGTCGGCGCGCACCAGGACGCGCCGACCTGCGACACCCTCGGCGAGCAGGTCGCTGAGAGTCTTCAACCCACCGCTCCCGGATCAGATCTTGGAGGCGACGAGCTTGACCAGGTCCGCGAGGCGGTTGGAGTAGCCCCACTCGTTGTCGTACCAGCCGACGACCTTCACCTGGTTGCCGATGACCTTGGTCAGCGGCGCGTCGTAGATGCAGGAGTGCGGGTCGGTGACGATGTCGGCCGACACGATCGGGTCGGTCGAGTACTTCAGGATGCCGGCCAGCGGGCCCTCGGCGGCGGCCTGGTACGCGGCGTTGACCTCGTCGACGGTGACCTCGCGCTTGAGCGTGACGGTCAGGTCGGTGGCCGAGCCGGTCGGGACCGGGACGCGCAGCGCGTAGCCGTCGAGCTTGCCCTTGAGCTCCGGCAGCACGAGGCCGATGGCCTTCGCGGCGCCCGTGGAGGTCGGGACGATGTTCAGCGCGGCGGCGCGGGCGCGGCGCAGGTCCTTGTGCGGCGCGTCCTGCAGGTTCTGGTCCTGCGTGTACGCGTGGATCGTGGTCATGAGGCCCTGCTCGATGCCGAAGCTGTCGTTGAGGACCTTGGCCAGCGGCGCGAGGCAGTTGGTGGTGCAGGACGCGTTCGAGATGATCGTCTGCGAACCGTCGTACTTGTCCTCGTTGGCGCCGAGGACGATGGTCAGGTCCTCGCCCTTGGCCGGCGCGGAGATGATGACCTTCTTGGCGCCGCCCTCGTCCACGTGCTTGCGCGCGGCGGTGGCGTCCGTGAAGAAGCCGGTCGACTCGACGACGACGTCGACGCCGAGGTCCTTCCACGGGAGAGCCCCGGGGTCGCGCTCGGCCAGGGCCTTGATGACCTTGCCGTCGACGGAGATGCCTTCCTCGGTGACCTGCACGTCAGCGTCCAGACGACCGAGAATGCTGTCGTACTTCAGCAGGTGCGCCATGGTGGCGACGTCACCGAGGTCGTTGAACGCGACGATCTCGATGTCGTGGCCGCTGGCCTTCACAGCGCGCCAGAAGTTGCGGCCGATGCGACCGAACCCGTTGACACCTACACGAACCGTCACGACGGTCTCCTTGCGTTCGACTGGCAGGTACAGCCCCACCCTATCTGCCGAACTGCGTCGCTGGTCACAGGGATAGTGCGGATCTCTGTATCGAGCCAGACAAACAGGCCCCGACTAGGCCGTTCGGCCGCGGGTCCCGCAGGGCGTCCGGAGGCAGGCGCTCGGCTCCTCCGCCGCCTCGGCGCTGCGGTGCGTGACGGCAGCGGCGGGACCACCACCCCGGAGCGGAAAACGGGGGCCCCGCCTGGTTATCCTCAGCGCCTTTGCTGACACGGACGTACTCCGTGAACCTTCGGAGACGGGAGCGATCCGTGGCGGTCACCTTCACCGAGCGTCCTGTCGAGGTGCTCGACACCCCCCGGCCGCGGCACGCCCTGCGCGGGGACGTCCAAGGCCTGCGGGCGCTCGCCGTCGGCGTGGTGCTGCTCTACCACCTGCGGCCGTCGTGGCTGCCCGGTGGGTTCGTGGGCGTCGACGTCTTCTTCGTCATCTCCGGTTTCCTGATCATCGGCACGCTCACCACCGAGCTGCGCCGCAGCGGGACGATCAGCCTGCGCGACTTCTACGCGCGGCGCATCCGCCGCCTGCTGCCCGCGGCGACCGCCACCCTGCTCGCCGTCGTGGCCGCCGTCGTGCTGCTGCTGCCCCAGTCGCGGTGGCCGGGCTTCCTGCGCGAGGTCGTCGCGGCGGCGCTGAACGCGCAGAACTGGCTGCTCGCGGTGCTGTCCAACGACTACGGGCACGCCACCGCCGGCGCGTCACCGGTCCAGCACTACTGGTCGCTCGCCGTCGAGGAGCAGTTCTACCTCGTCATCCCGCTGCTGCTGATCGCCAGCGCCGCGCTCGCCGGCCGGCTGAACGGCCGCACGGTCCCCTACGCCGTCGGCGCCGTCGCGCTGGTGACGGTCGCATCGTTCGCGTTCTCGGTCTACTACACCCCCGTCGACCACGGAGCCGCCTACTTCGTGACGCCGACCCGCATGTGGGAGCTCGGCATCGGCGGTCTGACCGCGATGGTGCTGCACCGCGTGACACTGACGCGCGCGGTCCGCGAGGTGCTCGGCTGGCTGGGCTTCGGCGCCGTGCTGGCGGCCACCGCCCTCTACACGACGGACATGGAGTTCCCCGGCTGGGTGGCGGCCCTGCCGGTGCTCGGCACGGCGGCGATGCTGGCGTGCGCGGGCACGGCGCTGGCGAGGCTGCTGAGCGTCCGCCCCGTCCGCTACGTCGGTGACATCTCCTACAGCCTGTACCTGTGGCACTGGCCGGTCATCGTGGTGATCCTCGAGCTCAGCGGCGAGGACAGGTTGTCGAAGAAGGAGATGCTCGTCGCCGCGGTCATCAGCTTCGGGCTGGCCGCGCTGTCCAAGCGCTTCGTCGAGGACCCGTTCCGCCGCGACCGGGTCGGCCGCCGCGGCACGTACCTCCTCGGAGCCGTCCTCGTGGTCGTCTCCGTGGTCGCGGCCTCGGTGCCCTGGTACACCGCGCAGGAGCAGCGGACCCGGCTCCTGTCCCGCATGGGGCTCGACGCCGACCACCCCGGCGCGATGGCGCTGGCTCCCCGGTCACCGCGGCCGGCGCCCACCGGCGTGCCGCTGCTGCCCGACCCGGCCGTCGCGAACGAGGACGGCCCCTACGGCACCAGCCCCGACGGCTCCGACTGCCACGTCTACCGGCTCGACTACCCCGAGACCGCCTGCTGGTGGGGTGACGAGGCCGCGCTGAAGACGGTCGTGCTGCTCGGGGACTCGCACGCGGCGCAGTACAGCACCCCGCTGATCGACTTCGCCCGCGGCGCGGGCAAGGGGCTGTGGAAGGTGCGGGCGATGACCCGCAACGGCTGCCCGTTCAACGCGGTGCCCCCGGCGGAGGCCGGCACGCCGTTGACGGTGTGCTCCGACCAGAACCGCGTCGTGCTCGACCGCGTCAGGGACCTCAAGCCGGACCTCGTGGTGCTGTCCGGCATGAGCCGCGAGTCCTACGTCAGCGACCTGAAGTGGACGTGGCAGTCCCGCGAGGACATGGTGCGCGGCTACCGGGAGATGCTGACCGCGTTCTCCGCCGCCGGCATCCCGGTCGCGGTGATCAAGGACCTGCCCCGGCCGAACAGCCAGGTGCCGCGCTGCCTGGAACGCAACGCCGACGACCCGGCCGCGTGCGGCACGCCGCAGGCGGAGGCGTTCCGGGGCGAGGGCGACCCGCTCGTGGCGGCGGCCGAGGGCGTCTCCGGCGTCGAGGTCGTCGACCTGACGTCGTGGTACTGCCGCGACGACGTCTGCCCCGCGGTGGTCGGCAACGTCGTGGTGTACCGGAACAACCACGTGACCAACACCTACGTGCGCACCTTGGCGACGCCGTTGCTCACCGGACTGGGACTGATCTAGCACTCGGGTGTGGTGGTCGCGGCCTTCGCCGGGCCGCGACCACCACTGGGGCCGTCAGACCTCGGCTTCGAGCATCTCCGCCGTGACCGCGGACTCCGTGTCGGGCAGTCCCAGGTCCTTGGCCCGCTTGTCCGCCATGGCCAGCAGGCGCCTTATGCGGCCGGCCACCGCGTCCTTGGTCATCTGCGGGTCGGACAGCTGGCCCAGTTCCTCGAGCGACGCCTGGCGGTGCGCGAGGCGGAGCTGCCCGGCGGCGGCCAGGTGGTCCGGCGCCTCCGGCCCGAGGATCTCGAGCGCCCGCGCCACGCGCGCCGCCGCGGCGACCGCGGCCCGCGCCGAGCGGCGCAGGTTCGCGTCGTCGAAGTTGGCGAGCCGGTTCGCGGTGGCGCGGACCTCACGCCGCATCCGCCGCTCTTCCCAGGCCAGCACGCTGTCGTGCGCGCCGAGCTTGGTCAGCATCGCCCCGATGGCGTCGCCGTCCCTTATCACCACGCGCTCGGCGCCGCGCACCTCGCGCGACTTCGACGCGATGCCCATCCGGCGCGCCGCGCCGACGAGCGCCAGCGCCGCCTCCGGGCCGGGGCAGGTGATCTCCAGCGAGGAGCTGCGGCCGGGCTCGGTCAGCGATCCGTGCGCGAGGAAGGCCCCGCGCCACGCCGCCTCGGCGTCGCACACGCCACCGGACACGACCGGCGCGGGCAGGCCGCGGACCGGCCGTCCGCGCGGGTCGAGCAGACCGGTCTGGCGGGCGAGCCCCTCGCCGTCCTTGACCACGCGGACCACGTAGCGGGTGCCCTTGCGCAGCCCGTTCGACTGGATGGTGAAGACCTCGGCGTGGTGGCCGTAGAGGGCCTGGATCTCCTTGAGGAGCCTGCGGGCCGCGGACCCGAGGTCGAGCTCGGCCTCGACGACGACGCGGCCGGACACGATGTGCAGGCCGCCGGCGAACCTGAGCAGGGAGGACACCTCCGCGCGGCGGCAACAGGTCTTGGATACCGCGAGCCTGCTCAGCTCGTCCTTGACCGCCGACGTCATCGCCACGGGTCTGTCCCTCCCACTCCGGTCTCCGCGACCACCTGCCTCAGGCAACCGGCGAGCGCCTCCGGATCATGCCGTTCGACGGCGTCCGGTGCGGCGATCTTCGCCAGATGCGTACGCGCGCCCAGCGCCGAGGCGGCGCGCGTCAGCCGGTCCGGGGTGGGGACCGAGTAGACGTCCGCGATCACCGCGTCCACCTTCAGCTCGGGTGCGTGTTCGCAGACTACGTCCAAGTGGCGCTCCGGAGAGAAACCGGCAGTTTCCCCCGGTTGGGGGACAAGATTGAGCACAAGCGCCTTCTTGGCCCGCGTGTGCACCAGCGCGTCATGCAGTTCCGGTACGAGCAGATGCGGCAACACGCTGGTGAACCACGATCCGGGGCCGAGTAGCACGAGATCGGCGTCAAGTACAGCCTGTACTGCTTCCGGACAGCCGACAGGTCGCCCGTTCGGGGCCGTCAGCCGGATGCGCTGCACGAGTCCGGGCGTGGTCGCGATGGCGACCTGCCCCCGGATGCGCCGGACGTCCCGCGCGTCCTCGTCGAGGCCCATGACGTCGGCCTCGATGTCGAGCGGCTCGTTCGACATGGGCAGCACCCTGCCCCGGACGCCGAGCAACCTGCACATGTGGTCGAGCACCGCCACCGGCTCGCCGAGCTGCTCGAGCAGCCCGGCGATCACCAGGTTGCCGACCGCGTGGCCGGCCAGCGCGCCCGTGCCGCCGAAGCGGTGCTTGAACAGGGACGTCCACAGCCTGCTGGCCTCGTCCTCCCCCGCCAGCGCCGCCAGGGCCTTGCGCAGGTCACCCGGCGGCAGGAGGTCGGAGAGCTCCCGGCGCAGCCGTCCCGACGAACCCCCGTCGTCCGCGACGGTCACCACGGCCGTCACGTCGTCGGTGATCCGCCGCAACGCCGTCAGCGTCGCGTGCAGCCCGTGCCCACCACCAAGTGCAACAGCCTTCAACTTCGTCACTCGCGTCCCAGATCCCTGTGCACGACCTTGACAGCCATGCCGTCCTCGCTCGCCAGCCGCGCGGCCAGCTCCTCGCTCAAGGCCACACTGCGGTGCTTGCCACCGGTGCAGCCGATCGCGAGCGTGAGGTAGCGCTTGCCCTCACGCCGGTACCCGGCGCCGATCAGCCGCAGCAACTCGTGGTACCGGTCAAGGAACTCGTCGGCGCCCTCCTGGGACAGCACGTAGTTGCGCACCTCACCATCGAGGCCCGTCTGCTCGCGCAGCTCGGGGATCCAGAACGGGTTGGGCAGGAACCGCACGTCCATGACGAGGTCGGCGTCCATCGGCAGGCCGTACTTGTAGCCGAAGCTCAGCACCGTGACCCTGGTCCTGCTGGCGGCCTCCGTGCCGAACGTGTCCTCGATCTTCGCCCGCAACTGGTGAACGCTCAGCGCGCTGGTGTCGAGCACCAGGTCGGCTTCCTGCTTGAGCGGCGTGAGCAGGATCCGCTCGGCCTCGATGCCGTCCTGCAACCGCCCGTCGCCCTGCATCGGGTGACCGCGGCGCACGGCCTCGAACCGGCGGATCAGCACGTCGTCGGTGGCTTCGAGGAACAGCACGCGCGGCTTGTACCCGCGCGCGTCGAGGTCCTTGATGATGGCGGCCAGGTCCTCGGTGAACGCACGGCTGCGCACGTCCATGACGACCGCGACCCTGGTGATGGCCCCACGCGCCTGCGCGCCGAGCTCCACCATCGTGGCGATGAGTTCCGGGGGCAGGTTGTCGACGACGAACCAGCCGAGGTCCTCCAGGCACTTGGCCGCGGTGCTGCGGCCCGCACCGGACAGCCCGGTCACCACGGCGACTTCGATGCCGGACTTCTCCGCGTTCACGACTACGACTCCGTTACCTGTTCATGAGCGCATCGGCGCTCTCGTTTGGGCTAGCTCGGTTGCTGGGGGCCACACCACTTGCCGGGGCCCGGGATGAGTCTCCACCGGAACGGGCCTCGCGCGCGGCAGGTTCGGCCGTTGTGGCGGGCGTGCCGTGGTCGTGGTCACGATCCTTCGTCCCATTTCGGGGCATGGGCGGGGATTCGTGGGGGCTGGGTGGCCGGTGGGGGTTCGGTGCCCGGTGGGAGTGTTGTGGGCGGTGCGGCTGGTGGGGCTTGTGGAGCGGTGGTCGAGGCGAGGCGGGGTGCGGCCGGGGCGAGGCGGGACTGGGGCGGGGTGCGGCCAAGGCAAGGCGTAGCCAAGGCGAGGCGGGGTGCAGCCGAGGCGAGGCGGGGTGCGGCCGGAGCGAGGTGCGGCCAAGGCAAGGCGCGGCCGGGGCGGGGTGCGGCCGGGGCAAGGCGCGGCCGGGGCAAGGCGCGGCCGGGGCGGGGTGCGGCCGGGGCAAGGCGCGGCCGGGGCAAGGCGCGGCCGGGGCAAGGCGCGGCCGGGGCAAGGCGCGGCCGGGGCAAGGCGCGGCCGGGGCAAGGCGCGGCCGGGGCAAGGCGCGGCCGGGGCAAGGCGCGGCCGGGGCGGAGTGCGGCCGGGGCGGCGGCTGGACCACGGCGGCTGACGGTTCGGTGAGGCGGGACATCGCACCTGCGGGTGGCTCGCCCGCGGCAGCGGCGGGTGAGATCCCGTTGGCACGAGCCCACTCCCAATGGGCACGTGTCGGCGGCGGAGGCCGGAACACCCCCGCCAACACGCCACCGAACACTCCCACCGCGTCCAACGCCTCTACGCCCTCCCGGCGCAAGAGCGGCTCACGTGCCACAAGCAGGCGGCACATCGCGCTCACCCCGCGGCCGGACAGCACGTCCCGGCCTCCGCCCCACCCTCCAATCGAGGCGCAACGCGATCCAGCGGCGCCCCTGCGCCGTCGTGCACGGCGCGCGGAGGGCGGGACGCCGGTCTCACGGCTTGGCCTCGGAGGTGGCGAGGCTCGCCACCACGGCTTCGGCGGTGCGGCGACCCACGCCGGGGACGCCGCTGATCTCGTCCACTGTGGCCTGGCGGAGCTTGCGGACCGAGCCGAAGTGCTTGAGCAGGGCGGCTTTGCGGGTCTCGCCCAGGCCGGGGACGCCGTCGAGCTCGGAGGCGATCATGCGCTTCGAGCGCTTCTGGCGGTGGTAGGCGATGGCGAAGCGGTGGGCCTCGTCGCGGACGCGTTGCAGCAGGTACAGCGCGTCGCTGGTGCGGGGCAGGATCACCGGGTCCGCCTCGCCGGGGACCCAGACCTCCTCCAGCCGCTTGGCCAGGCCGACGACCGCCACGTCGTTGATGCCCAGCTCGGCGAGGACGTCGGCCGCCGCGGCGGCCTGGGGGCCGGCGCCGTCGACCACCAGGAGGTTGGGCGGGTAGGCGAACTTGCGGGGTTTGCCCGTGTCCGGGTCGATGCCGGGGTTCGGGCCGCCGGACGCGGTCTCGCGCAGCATCGCCTGGAAGCGGCGGCGGACCACCTCGGCGATGGAGGCGACGTCGCCTTCCGCGGCGGCCTCGCGGATCGCGAAGCGGCGGTACTCGGACTTGCGGGCCAGGCCGTCCTCGAAGACGACGAGCGAGGCCACCACGTCGGTGCCCTGGACGTGGCTGATGTCGACGCACTCGATGCGCAGCGGCGCGGTGTCGAGGGCCAGGGCGTCCTGCAGCTCCTGCAGCGCGGCCGAGCGCGCGGTGAGGTCGCCGGCGCGGCGGAGCTTGTGCTGGGCGAACGCCTCGGCGGCGTTGCGCGCCACGGTCTCCATCAGCGCGCGCTTGTCGCCCCGCTGCGGGACGCGCAGCACGACGCGGGAGCCGCGCTGCTCGGACAGCAGGTCCTCCAACGCCGGCGCGTCGTCCGGCAGCACCGGCACGAGCACCTCGCGCGGGGTGCTCTCGGTGTTGTCGCCGTAGAACTGCATGATGAACTGATCGACCAGCCCCGCGTCGTCGACCGCCTCCACCTTGTCGAGCACCCAGCCGCGCTGGCCGCGCACCCGGCCGCCGCGCACGTGGAAGACCTGGACGGAGACCTCCAGCTCGTCCTGCGCGAACGCCATCACGTCCGCGTCCGTGCCGTCGCCGAGCACGACCGCCTGCTTCTCCATCGCGCGGCGCAGCGCGCCCAGGTCGTCGCGGAGACGGGCCGCGCGTTCGAACTCCAGCTCCTCGGCGGCCGCGGTCATCTCGCGTTCCAGGCGGCGGATCATGTGGTCCGTCTTGCCCGCCAGGAAATCGCAGAAGTCCTCGACGATCGCGCGGTGCTCGTCCGCCGACACCTTGCCCACGCACGGCGCCGAGCACTTGTCGATGTACCCGAGCAGGCACGGGCGGCCGATCTGGTGGTGGCGCTTGAAAACGCCCGCCGCGCAGGTGCGGGCGGGGAACACGCGCAGCAGCATGTCCAGCGTCTCGCGGATCGCCCAGGCGTGCGCGAACGGCCCGAAGTAGCGGACGCCCTTCTTGCGCGGGCCGCGGTACACGTGCAGCCGCGGGTAGTCCTCGTGCAGCGTCACGGCCAGCACCGGGTACGACTTGTCGTCGCGGTAGCGGACGTTGAAGCGCGGGTCGAACTCCTTGATCCAGTTGTACTCGAGCTGGAGCGCCTCGACCTCGGTGGTGACGACGGTCCACTCGACGGAGGCCGCCGTCGTCACCATCTGCCGCGTGCGCGGGTGCAGCCCGGCGAGATCCGCGAAGTACGAGTTCAGCCTGCTGCGCAAGCTCTTCGCCTTGCCGACGTAGACGACCCGGCCACCGGCGTCGCGGAACTTGTAGACGCCGGGAGCCTCGGGGATCGTGCCCATCGCCGGGCGGTACGTCGAGGGATCTGCCACGCCGTCCAGACTATCGACGCGGTCTGACAAAACCGGAAAGGGTCAGGTCAGGACCACCTGGTCACCGTCCACCCGCACCGCGACCGCGCGCAGGCCGGTGGTGGCCGGCCCCTTCTTCACCGCGCCGTCCGCGGCGGCGAACTGGCTTCCGTGGGAGGGGCAGAGGATGGTGCCGTTGGCGGGCTCCGCGACCATCGAACCCTGGTGCGGGCACGTCGCGTCGTAGGCCTTGACCTCCGTGGCGGACACCCGCGCCACGACGATCTTCTCGCCGCCGGGGCCGTCGACGACGGCGCCACCGCCCTCGGGCACGTCGGCGAGCGCGACGAGCGCGGTGCCGGCGGAACCGGACGCGCCGGTGGACCCGGTCGGCGCCGAGCCGCCCCGGGTCGGCGTGGAGCCGGTGCCGGAGGGACCCGCGGAGCCGCACGCGGTCACGAGTCCGCTGGGCACGGCGAGGGCAACCGCGATTCCGCACAGCGCCGCTCGCCTGCTGACCAGGCTTTCGGTGTTCACGACCGGTCCTCCGTGGTGGTGGGTGTTCGGGGTCACACCACAGCATTACGCGAAACGGCGGGAGGGAGTTCAGCCGGAAGCCCGATGCATAGGAAACGCACAGGTCCTAGGCGAGGACCAGGTCCTCGCCCGAAAGCGTGATCGCGACCTCGGCGAGACCGGAGGCCGCGGGTCCCTTGCGGACCGCGCCGGAGGCGGGGTCGAAGGTGCTCCCGTGCAACGGGCAGGTGATGACACCGCCGGCGGGAGGGTTGACGAGTGAACCCACGTGCGGGCAGGACGGGTTGAACGCGCGGAACTCACCCGGCCGGGGCTGGACGACCAGCAGCTGGGCGTTGCCGGGCAGGTCCACCAGCACGCCGCCGTTCACGGGGACGGCGGACGCGGCCGTCACCCGGTCGCCGGGCCGGGCGGTCCCGGTGCCGCCGGTCTTGCGAGGAGCGGGCTCACCACAGGCGCTCACCACGGCGGCGAGCCCGCACAACAGCACTGATCGACGGTCCACGGGCACCGATTATCGGCGCTGGTCCTCCGCGGCCGCCGACCGGGCCAGCGCCAGCACGGCCGTGAACGGCGGGAACCAGTGCCGCGAGTGCGACGGCGGGTTCGCCCACCGCAGCGACCCGTACCTGGTCATCGTCGGCGGCAGCGCGATGCGGTGCGGCGAGCGGACGAACTGGACCTCCGGCGGCGCCTTGAGGTGCGTCGGCAGCAACGCGACCAGCTCGGCGAGGAAGATCCAGTGTTCGCGGGGGCCGGGGATGACGGTGACGGGTCCGGCGAGCATGCGCGACTTCAGGTCGGCCAGCACCCGCGACCCGATGCGCGCCGGCATGGCCAGCGCGGTGGTCGCGGGTCCGAGCGGCAGGAACACCCCCTGCTCGGTGATGCTCACCTGCCAGCCGAGCAGCCGGTAGGCGGCAACGGCCTCCCCGATCGCCCGTTCGTGTCCCCTGTTCTGTGGGATCCCGGCGTTCCCGGTGCCGGTCTCCGCGGTCGTGAGGCTCATCGGCGGTTGTCCTCCCCGTTGGTGGGTCAGGCACTGGCAGGCCACGGGGATCTACCCGCGCCCCGACGATGTGCAGGGTGCGTCGCACCTCACGCCAACACCACTCGGCCGCTGCATGAGCTTCATGCAGCGGACGCATGAAGCTCATCCGCCGCGCGGGGGCACCGGGACTGCGACACGCGAATCCATGACGGCTTATGCATGGAATGGATGGACTGACGATCACGGCTCCGTACACTGGGAGAACGCTCAGTGACGGGGGCGATGCCGATGGATGCCGCAAGACCCAAATCCAGGCGAGCCTGCCCGTGTGGAGCGTTCATCGCCGCCGACAACACCGATCGGCTCTGTCACCGGTGCCGCCGCAACGCTCGTTCCGGCGTGCACGGCCCCCCTGAGGTCCCCGGCGACTTCTGGGACCACCCCTCCATCGCGGCCGCCTGCGCAGACCGCGACATGGGGGCGTTGATCTCCGCGTACCGGCACCACCCCCAGCACCTGAGCCGCGTCACCCAGGACCGCATGGCGGCGTGGCTCGGCATCAGCCAGGCGCAGCTCTCGCGTTACGAGTCGGGCGAGAACCAGATCGACCGGCTCGACCGGCTGCGCCACTTCGCGCTGGTGCTCGGTGTGCCGGGCGAACGACTGTGGTTCGACCGAGTCGTCATCCCAGCTCAGGTGGGCTCATCCGAGAAGACGGGCCCGCCGGATGTGCTCGCCGCCCCCTGGGAGGCGACGAGCATTGCCCGTTCGGTCGAGGAGACGGCGAGGAGCGACTTGGCGATCAGCAGACGAGCGGCGCTCACAGGGGCTGCCGCGGTGACGGTGGGATCCGCACTGGTCGAGCCGCTGCAGCGGTGGTTGCACCCGCTGCAGAACCTGTCGAAGTGGTCGTCGCACTCGGCGATCAGCGAGGAGGAGCTGGCGGCCCTGCAGCGAGTGGCCGACGGCCTGCGCGGCTGGGGTGGCCGCGGCGGGTACGGGCTGGCCCGCAAGGCCGTCCTGGGCCAGCTCGACGAGCTGGCCGAGCGGCTGCAGCGCGCCCCGGCGGGCCCGACGACGGAACGGGCGTTCTTCATCGGCGCCGAGCTGTCCAAGGTGGCGGCGAGCATGTCGTTCGACGCCGGCCTGCACAACGCGGCCCAGCGCTACTACGTGCTGGCCGTCCGCATGGCCAAGGCCGGCCACAACGACGGCTTCGCGGCGCTGTGCCTCGCGGCCATGGCCAGGCAGATGTTCGACCTCGGCCGCCCGGAGGACGGCTTGGAGCTCGTCCAGCTCGGCCAGTACGGCACCCGCCGCACGGGCACGCCGGTGCTGAAGGCCCTGCTGCTGACCCGCGAGGCCTGGGCCTACGCCCAGATGGGCAGGACCCGCGAGTTCCACCAGGCCGTCGGCATGGCCCAGGACAGCTTCGCGCAGCGCGAGCAGGGCAACGAGCCCCGTTACCTGCACAGCTTCGACGAGGCCGAGCTGGAGGGCGTGATCGGCGCCCGGTGCCGCGACCTCGCGATGCACGACCCGGCCCAGGCCGTGTTCGCCGAGCAGCACATCCGGCGGGCGCTGCAACTGCGGGACCCGTCGAAGGTGCGCAACCGCGCCTTCGACGTGATCGGACTGGCGCGCACCAAGATGGTGGCGGGAGACCCGGAGGCGGCGTGCGGGTTGATCAACGAGGTCCTGCCCACCGCGGCGAAGCTCTCCTCCGGCCGGGTCCTGCGCAAGCTGGAGGACTTCGCGAAGGAGGCGGCACGGCACCGCCACATCCCCGCCGTGCAGGACACCCGCGACGCCATCAGAGCGATTCGGACAGCTTGATGCGCGTCGGCATCACCGGGCACAGCAACCTGGTCCCCGAGTGCGTCCCGGCTGTCCAGGCGGCCATCTCCGACGTCCTCGCGGGCCTGGGCCACCCCCTGGTCGGCGTCACCTGCCTCGCGCCGGGCGCCGACCAGGTCTTCGCCCGCGCCGTGCTGGACCTCGGCGGCCAGGTCGAGGTCGTCCTGCCCGCCCTGGACTACCGCGACCGGCTGAAACCGCACCAGCTGGCCGAGTACGACGAGCTGCGGGCCGCCGCCACGGTCGTCAGCGTGCTCCCGCACATGTCGAGCGGACGCCAGGCGTACGTCGCCGCCAACGAGCGCATGCTCGCCTCGGTCGAGCTGCTGGTGGCGGTGTGGGACGGCGTCCCGGCGCAGGGCAAGGGCGGGACGGCCGACGTGGTGGAGCAGGCACGGGCGTCCGGCGTGCCGATCGAGGTGGTCTGGCCCCCGCAGGCCCGCCGCAAGTCCTAGGTGTTCTGACCCGAGAGGTCAGGAACACCTAGCGCTCACCGGCCTCCACGACCACGCGGACGAGCGTGCCGACCAGCTCGTCCGCGGTCGTGCGCCACCGGTCCGCGCCGAGGTGGCCGCCGTGCTCCATGTCCACGATTCCGTGGGCGCCGGCCAGCAGCAGGGCGCCGTGGTGCCCGGCTCCGCGCTCCCCCGCGACGGCGGTGACGACGGCCAGGAACTCCTCCTGGAACCGTCCCGCCGCGCGGTCGGCCGCGTCCGGGTCGCCTGCGGGCCCGCACACCTGGCGGTGCAGGCGTTCGAGCGTGCCGAGGCGCTTGTCGTTCCACCGGAACAGCATCCGGTGCAGGTGCGGCTGGGCGCGGCCGAGGTCGACGAGTGCTCGCACGGCGTCGCGCAGCTTCTCGGACGCCGGCCGGGACGGGTCGGTCCGCAGGGCGTGGACCCGGTCGGCGAGCCGCTCCCAGCCCTCGGACGCGACGGCGGTCAGCAGGCTGTCCTTGTCCGCGAAGTGCCGGTACGGCGCTCCCCTGGTCACCCCCGCCTTCGCGCCCACCTCCCGCAGCGTGACCGCGTCCGGGCCGCCGAGGTCGAGGAGCTCTGCGGCGGCGTCGAGCAGGGCGCGGCGGGTGGCGGCGGCGGACTCCGCGCGGGTGACCATGTCGGTCATCCTACAGTTGACAGTGTCATCTCAGCGTGTAGCGTGGTTGAGGTGACAACGTCATCTGAAAATTCCGAACTGGTCGTCGTGACCGGGGCTTCGACGGGCATGGGCGCCGCTGCCGCCCGCGAACTGGCTCGCCGGGGCTTCCACGTCCTGGCCGGCGTGCGGCGCGACACCGACGCCGAGGCCATCCGCGCGGCGGGCGTCGAGCCCGTCATCCTCGACATCACCGACGCCGGGCACGTGGCGGCGCTCGCCGAACGGGTCGCCGCCGACCACCGCGGTCTGCGGGCGGTCGTGAACAACGCGGGCATCCAGGTGAACGCGCCCGTCGAGGCGCTGCCGCTGGCGCAGTGGCGGCACGTGTTCGAGGTCAACCTGTTCGGCCACGTCGCGGTCACGCAGGCGCTGTTCCCGGCGTTGCTGCGCACCCACGGGCGTGTCGTCAACATCAGCTCGGTCGGCGGCAAGGCCGCCATGCCGACCTACGGCGCGTACGCCGGTGCCAAGTTCGCCTTGGAGGCCGTGAGCGACGCACTGCGCCGGGAGGTCACGGCGCTGGGCGTGCGGGTGGTCGTGGTCGAGCCCGGCGGGGTCCGCACGGAGATGGCGTCCCGCGGCATCGCCACGGCGAACGACCTGGCCTCCCGGATGACGCCCGAGCAGGACGCGCGGTACGGCGGCCTGGTCCAGGCGATCAACTCGCTGATGGCCTCCGGCACCTCGTCGGGCGTGACCGCCGACGCCGCCGCCCGGGTCATCGCGAAGGCCGTGACGACCCCACGGCCCCGCGCCCGCTACACCGTCGGCCGCGACGCCGCCCTGCTCACCCGCCTGACCCGGCTGCTACCCGACCGCGCGCTCGACCGCGTCATCGCGGCCACCGTGCGGCGCCACCTTCCGGGACGAGCGGCCTGAGACGACTGCTCCACCTGAGGGAAGTTCGGCGGCAACCGGACCAACTCCGCCCACCGGTCTAGCTCGCCACACCGTCGTTGATCACGATTTCGGGGCATGGCAGCCGAACCGTTCGCTCGTCTGGCCGATCGTCAGCACGCGCTGCGAACAGCCCTGAGAGCCCTGCGAGCGGCAGGCCCCGGCAGCCCCGACTTCCCCGCCCTGCTGGCGGCGACCGACAAAGAGGTCGAAGCCGTGCTGCAGGCACGCCGAGACGTGGAGGCGGCCCGCCTGACCGTCCCGAACCGCGCGACCGCCGCCGGGACCAGCGTCGCCGCCCTGGTCGTCGCCGTGGGCTGGTTCGACGCCTGGTCCCTGCTGTCCCTCGTGCTGGCCGTGGCCACCGCCGCGGCCGTCCTCGTCGACCCCACCGGCCGCACCCACTGGGAGCCGCGCGCCAGGACGGCGGCGATCTCGGCCGCGCTCCTCGCCGTGCTGCTCACGCCACTCCTGAACGGCTGGGCGGCCCTGATCACCGCCGCGGGTATCGCGTGGTGGGCCAGGAGGACGCTCGGATGAAGGACATCGACCCGGTCAAGGCCCTGGACGACAAGGTCGAACGCCTCAAGAAGGACGTCAAGTCCCTCGGCATCCGCATCGACAACGCGCAGACCGACGCCGCGCAGCAGAAGCTCAGCACCACCAACCAGTTCCGCGACACCAACCGCAAGATCACCAGGACCGGCGACCGGGTCACCGAGCTCGCGGAGAGCGTGCACCGCCTGGAACGCCTCCTGGTGGCGCTCAACCGCAAGGTGCGGGCGAGCGAGACGCAGAAGGCCGACTTCGACACGTGGCCGGAGGTGCCGGACTCCCTCGTCGCCACGATCCTCGCGGGCCAGGAAGCCTACGCGCGCAAGACCTTCACGCAGCAGGAAGCCAAGAACACCCGGAAGGCCATCGCCGAGTACGACCGGGCGGCCCTAGCCGCGATCGACGCGGCCGACGCCCTCACCACGCTGCCCGCGCACGCGGAGGCGTTGTGGCGCAAGAAGTACCGGGAGTGGCGGACGATCACCGGGCGGCACCGGCCCGAGCTGCCGGACGACGACACGCACGCCAGGGACACCGCCGCCAAGGCGGCGGGGAACGAGGCCGTCGCACGGGTGCGGCAGACCATCCGCGACCGCATCGAGGACGCGGTCGCGCGCGACCTGCTGTTCCCGGCGTGGTTCGAGAACATGCTGGGACCCGCCGCACCGCCCGGCAAGGCCGACGATTGGCTTCACACCGCAACGGATGTCGTGTTGTACCGCCTGCTGCACGGCATCACGAGCCCGGCGGACGCGCTGGGCCCGGCGCCCAAGGAGCAGGGGCACCGCAGGGACCTGCACGACCGCCTGGTCGTGGAGTGCGCGGACTACCGGAAGCCGTGAGTTCCACCGAACAGGGCGCCTCTGTCCGGTGGAACTCATGCGTCAGGCCAGCTCAAGGCTGAACCGCTGCTGTTCGGCGTCCACCGCGAGCACCTTGACCTGCACCGAGGAACCCACCTCGGCCTGCTGGCCCGGCAGGAGCCCGTGGGCACCGGCGGGGTGCTCGACGAACGAACCGAAGGGAACGGTCGAGACGACCTTCCCCGAGAAGACATCACCAACATCGGGAAGCATTGCGCATCACCTCCTCTCCCGGCGCGCTGTTCCTGGAACGAACACGCGCGGGGCAGGAGGGGCCCTGATCAAGTCAGGGCCGGGCAACCGTTCCGCTCACGGCACAAGGCCGACCCGGCAGTCATGGCGCAAACAGTAGCCAGTACCGGCCGTTGTCCGCAATGGAATCTAGAATCCGCCACATGCTGGAGACGTCCGCACGCCTGCTGAAGCTCCTGTCGCTGTTGCAGGTGCGGCGCGACTGGACGGGACCGGCGCTCGCCGGGCGGCTCGGCGTCGACGTGCGCACGATCCGCCGCGACGTCGACAAGCTCCGCAGCCTCGGCTACCCCGTCACGTCACTGCCCGGCGCGGCCGGCGGCTACCGGCTCGGCGCCGGCGCGGAGCTGCCGCCGCTGCTGCTCGACGACGACGAGGCGGTCGCCGTCGCGGTCGGGCTCAGGACCGCCGCGAACGGCACCGTCGCGGGCATCGAGGAGACCTCGGTCCGCGCACTCACCAAGCTGGAACAGGTGCTGCCGGCGCGACTGCGCAGGCGCGTGCAGGCACTCCAGGCGCACACCACCGCGCTGTCCGCCGCGGGCCCGACCGTCGACGCCGAGACGCTCACGACCATCGCCGCCGCCTGCCGCGACCACCGGCAGCTGCGCTTCACCTACGCCCCGACGCACGGCGAGCCCACCCGGCGGCTGGTCGAGCCGCAAGGCCTCGTGCACACCGGCCGGAGGTGGTACCTCGTGGCCTGGGACGTGTCCAAAGAGGACTGGCGGACCTTCCGCGTGGACCGCATCACCACCGAGCCCACCCCCGCCGCGCGCTGCCCGCCCCGCGAGCCACCGGCGGAGAGCCTCGGCGAGTTCGTGTCCCGGCAGGTCGCCTCCAACGTCTACACCTACCAGGCGGTGCTCACGATCCACGCGCCGCTGCGGGCCGTCGCCGAACGCACCACGCCGATCTCGGCGGTGCTGGAGCCGATCGACGAGAGCTCCTGCCTCATGCGCACGGGCGCCGACTCGCTCGACCGGATCGTCTTCCACCTGATGTTCCTCGGCCACGACTTCACCGTGCACGAGCCGGAGGAGCTGACCGACCACGTGAGAACGCTCATCGGCAGGCTGCAGAACGCGATCGGGGCACGAGGATGACGGTGGACTTCGAGACCGCGGCGGACCCGTTCCGGCGGGAGCTGCTCGCGCACTGCTACCGGATGCTCGGCTCCCTGCACGACGCCGAGGACCTCGTGCAGGAGACCTACCTGCGCGCTTGGAAGGCCTACGACGGGTTCGAGGGCCGCTCGTCGGTGCGCACCTGGCTCTACCGGATCGCGACGAACGCCTGCCTCACCGCGCTCGACAGCCGCGGCAGGCGGCCGCTGCCGTCCGGCCTCGGCACGAGCGGCGCCACCGAGGACGACCCGCTCACCCGGGACCACGAGGTCCCGTGGCTGGAGCCGTTCCCGACGGACCCGGCCGCCATCGTCGTCGAACGCGAGTCGACGAGACTCGCGTTCGTGGCGGCGCTGCAGCACCTGCCGCCGAGGCAGCGCGCGGTGCTGGTCCTGCGCGACGTCCTGCGGTTGAGCGCCGCGGAGACCGCCGGGGAGCTGGGGATGACCGTGGCGGCCGTCAACAGCGCGCTGCAACGGGCGCACGCGCGGCTCGGGGACCTCAGCGAGGAGGAGGTCGTCGAGCCCGCGGACGCCAAGCCGCTGCTCGACCGGTGGGTGAAGGCGTTCGAGGCCAAGGACATCCCGGCGATCATCGGGATGCTGGCCGAGGACGTCGTCTGGGAGATGCCGCCGTTCCCGCAGTGGTACCACGGCGGGGAGATGGTCGCGTGGCACCTCACCCACCAGTGCCCCGCGGTGCCGCACGGCGCGAGGATGATCGCCACCGAGGCCAACGGCCAGCCCGCCTACGGCCTGTACCTGCGGGCGGAGGACGGCGTGTTCCGGCCGTTCAACCTCCAGGTGCTGGAGATCGGCGACGGCCGGATCACCCGCGTCTCGTCGTTCTTCGACCTCAGTCTGTTCCCGCGGTTCGGGCTGCCTTCGACCGCATGAACTCCGAACGGTCGAGCGGCCGGTTCACGATCCGCATGTCGCCGATCCAGCCGTGCAACGACTTCTCGACGACCTTGTCGTACGCGTAGGCGCCGACGAGCCACGGGTCACCGGCGGTGGAGATGCCGCGGGCGGGCGTGGACGGGTTGCGCAGCAACGGGGATCCGTCGACGTACAGCGTGCTGTGCACGCCGTCGTTGACGACCGCGATGTGCCACCACGTCTCGTAGTCCATCTCGTGGCCCCAGTTCGTGGAGATGCCCGGCAGGTTGCGCGGGAACACCGCCCACTGGAGCTGGCCGCCGCCCGCGACGTTCAGCGTGGCGATCGGCTCGCTCGGGTCGTCACCGGTCTTGCCCGCCGCCGAGCCCGGCGCGAGCTTGGTGAACAGGCCGCACCAGGGGTGGTTGAAGTCCGCGGGCAGCTTGAGGAACAGCTCGATGGTGTAGCCGCGCTCGAACGTCTGCGCGTTCAGCGGTGCGTTGTCCACCGTGGACAGGTGGCCGTTCTTGCCGAAGTACAGCGAGCGGTGTGACGGCGCGAACCGGTGGTGGTCGTCGGAAGCGGTCAGCGTGCCGGTCTGCACCAGGTCGTTCCCGTTGCCCGACAGGTCTTTCAGGCCCTCGCCGAGCCGCCAGTACGCGACCGTGCCGCGCACGAGGACGTCACGAACGGGCTGCGCGGGCGGCAGCACCGGCGGGTCGAACCGGGCGAACCGCCGCTCGAAGTCGATCGGCACGCTGAACCGGTCGGCCGGTCCGGTCAGCTCGATCTCCTTGCGCTCCAGCGGGTTGAGCGCCTTCTTGCCCAGCAGCCAGGGCGACAGGGTCCGCACGTCGATGGTCGAGCGGTCGAGGTCGAAGTGGTAGAGCCGGATCATCGCGCCGCCGCCGTAGTAGCGGTCCTGGTAGTTCGTGATGTGCACGTGCACGTCGTTGCCGGCGGAGTTGCGCAGCGTCGCCCTGGCGGGCGGCCAGAAGTGCCCGTTCAGCGTGAGGAAGACCTGGTCGTTGTCCTTGATCAGCTCGTCCCACAGCTTGCGGCCGTAGTCGGACATCTGCGCGACGCCGTCGTGGCCTTCGCGGGCCAGCTCGTGCGTGGTGAGGATGACGGGCAGCTTCGGGTGCTTCGCGAACACCGAGCGCGCCCATTCGAACCCGCGGGCGGACATGCGCCAGTCCAGCGCGAGGACCAGCCAGTCCCGGCCGGCCGCGCGGAACACGTGGAACGTGTTGTAGCCGTCCGGGCTCGCGCCGCGGAACGTCGGCGAGCGCCGGAACCGCTGCGGCCCGAACCTGTCGAGGTACGGCGTGCGGCCGCGCTGGTCGTCGGTGCGCGAGTCCGGCACGTCGTGGTTGCCGGCGAGCACGCTGTAGCCCACTCTGCGCCGGTCGAGCACCTCGAACCGCTCGCTGATGTCGTCGATCTCGCTCTGGAGCGCGTTCTCGACGAGGTCGCCGAGGTGGCTGACGAAGACGATGTTCTCGGACCTCTGGTGGTCGACCAGGTACTGCAGCGTCGCCTTCAACGGCGCCGAGTCGCCGCGGTCGAGGTCGAACATGTACTGCGTGTCCGGGATCACCGCGAGCGTGAACCGCCGTGCCTCCGGGTCGGGACGGCCGGCTCCGGCAACGTTGTCCGCGGCGGCGGAACCGGGCGTGACCAGGGCGGCGGCGGCAGCGGTCGCGCCGGTGCCCAGCAGGAAGGAACGACGGGAGGGGGTCATGGCGCGGAGCGTAAATGCGCTTTCCCAACGCCAGGAGAACGCCGGGCGAACCTCTCCACCCCGGCAGATAGGTAGCCTTGCTAACCATGTCCTGGGGGTTGCTGGTCGTCGCAGGCGTGGTCGTGGCGGCCGGAGGGCTGCTGCAGGGCCTGATCGGGTTCGGCCTGGCGCTGGTCGCCGTGCCGCTGCTCGCGCTGCTGGACCCGGCGCTCGTGCCGGTTCCGGTGCTGGTGGTCGCGAGCGCTCACGCGGTCATGTCGCTCGCCAGGGAGTTCGGCCACGCCGACTGGCGCGGGGTGGGCTGGGCGATGCTCGGCCGGCTGCCGGGCACGGTCGTCGGCATCTGGATCGTCGACTCGCTCGACCCGCGGAGCTTCGGCGTGGTCGTCGGCGCGGCGGTGCTCGCGTGCGTCGTGCTCTCGGTCCTGTCGTGGCGGCCGGAGCCCACCGCGCCGGCGCTGGTCACGGCCGGGGTGGCGAGCGGGTCGTTCGGCACGGCCACGTCGATCGGCGGGCCGATGGTCGCGCTGCTGTACCAGAACCAGTCGGGGCCCGAGGTCAGGGCGACGCTCGCGGCGTTCTTCGCGCTGGGCTCCATCACCTCGATCATCGGGCTCGCCGCCACCGGCAACGTCACCGCGCACCAGCTGTGGAGCGGGGTGCTGCTGATCCCGTTCCTGGTGGCCGGCTTCCTGGCGTCCGGGCCGTTGCGCAAGCGGTTCGACGCCGGGGGCGTCCGCACGCCGACGCTCGTCGTGGCGGGCGTCAGTGCCGTGGTGCTGATCGCGCGGAGCGCACTCCTGTAGGGAAGTGCGCTCCGCGGAGGTGATCAGGCGAACGGCTGGACGTTCGGCTGGAACACCGAGCCGTCCGCGGGTGCGACCAGGTCGACCAGGTACCGCGCCACGGCCGCGTCCGTCGCGGCAGAGCGGCCCAGGATGCAGTGGCCGAACGAGTCGACGCTGATCAGCCGGGCGTTGCCGAGCTGCTTGGCCATGCGCTGCGAGAACAGGTACTGCGTCGCCGGATCGTAGTAGTTGCCCACCACGACGATCGGGTTCTTCGTGTGCCTGTTCCACGGGCCGATCCAGCGGTCCGGGTTGCGCGCGGGCCACGTCGGGCAGGCGAGCAGGTCCGAGGCGGCCTGGTAGCGGCCGAACGTCGGCGACTGCCTCTCCCACCTGTCCGCGGTCTGCTCCCAGAAGCGGTTCGTGCGGGCGAACGGCTTGTCGGAGCAGTTGACCGCGAAGTACGAGTCGTCCGCCGTGTACGGGGTCTCCGGCAGCGGGTCGACGTCCAGGCGGCCACCGCCGTTGTTCAGCGGCGCCGGCAGGTCCACAGTGGACGCGGCGCCGAAGGTGGCCGGGCCGGGGTTCAACGCCACGTGGACGCTCTGCAGCCAGGCCACCAGGGTGGCGAACCTCGGCACCGAGTACAGGTCACCCGCCACTCGGCTGACGACGTCGGCCAGCGTGACCTTGGTGCCGTTCGGCAACGTCGCGGGTCCCCCGGCGAGGGCCTTCTTCATGTCCTCGAACTTCTTGCGGGCGTCACCGGCGAAGGCGCACTTCTCGGCTCCCGCGCTGTCGCACCGCCGCAGCATCGCGTCCAGCGCGATCTCGAAGCCCTGCGCGCGCTGGCGGTCGTACTCGGCGCCGTTGGTCAGGCGTAGCTGCGGGTCGACGTTGCCGTCGATCACGATCGCCCTGGACCTGTGCGGGAAGATGTTCGCGTACGTCGAGCCGATCAGCGTGCCGTACGAGAAGCCGACGAAGTTGAGCTGCTCGTCGCCGACTGCCTCCCGCAGGACGTCGAGGTCGCGCGCGACGGCCTCGGTCGACATGAAGTTCAGCAGCGGACCGGCGTTGATCCGGCAGTAGTCGGTGTAGGCCTTGGCCGAGCGGATGGTGGCGCCGATCTCCTCCTCGGTGATCGGCAACGCGGACCAGCCCGAGTTCACCGCGTCGGACTCCTCCTGCGTGCGGAAGCAGCGCAACGGGGCGCTGCGGGCCACACCGCGCGGGTCGAAGCCGATGACGTCGAACCGGTCGAGCACCTCCGGCTGGAAGTAGTTCTTGGCGACGGCGCCGCGGAGCAGGCCGGAGCCGCCGGGACCGCCGGGGTTGAGGAAGATCGAGCCGATCTTGCGGGACGGGTCGTTCGCCGGGCGCTTCATCATGGCGATGCCGGTCTTCTCCCCGCGCGGGCGCGAGTGGTCGACGGGCACCTCCTGCACGGCGCAGGACAGGCGCGCCCGCTCCTCGGGCGTGACCGAGGCGGGAAGCGTGGCGAGAACGTCTGCCGCGCACTGCCCCCAGGCAGCGGGTCCGGTGGCGGCCTGGGCGGACGCGGTGCCCGGACCGGGTACGACGGTGCCGAGCGCGAGCACGCTCGCGAGCAAGACACGCACAGTTGCAGAAGATGACGTCACGGGTGCACCCCATCACCGTCGGTGCACCGTTTGTACCCGTCTTTCGGAGGGTTCCGGGGTGGCGGCGCCGGGGAAGGCGCCGCCACCCCCGACCGGGCTAGAAGGGCTGCGTGTTCGGCTGGTAGACCGTGCCGTGCACCGGAGCGGTGAGGTCGACGAGGTACCTCGTCACCGCCGCGTCGGCGCCGGCCGAGTCACCGAGGATGCAGTGGCCGAACGCGTCCACGCTGATCAGCCGGGCGTTGCCGAGCTGCTTGGCCATGCGCTGCGAGAACAGGTACTGCGTCGCCGGGTCGTAGTAGTTGCCCACCACGACGATCGGGTTCTTCGTGTGCCTGTTCCACGGGCCGATCCAGCGGTCCGGGTGGCGCGCGGGCCACGTCGGGCAGGTCAGCGCGTCGGAGGCGGCCTGGTAGCGGCCGAACGTCGGCGACTCCTGCTCCCACTTGGCCGCCGTGGTGGCCCAGTTGCGGGTGGTGCGGGCGAACGGCTTGTCCGTGCAGTTCACCGCGTAGTACGAGTCGTCGCTCGTGTACGGGGTCTCCGGCAGCGGCCGCACGTCGGCGCGGCCGGCCAGGTTGTTCAGCATCGGAACGTCCACAACGGACTGCGCGCCCAGCGCGGCCGCGGACGGGTTCTGGGCGGCGTGGATCGACTGCAACCACGCGGCCAGGGACTTGAAGGTCGACGGGCTGTAGAGGTTGCTCGCCGTGCGGCCGACGACGTCGGTCAGCGTGACCGTGGTGCCGTTCGGCAACGTCGTCGGGGCCTTGCGCAGCGACTCGCGGATGTTGTCGAACTTCTTGCGCGCGTCACCGGCGAACGCGCACCGCTCGACGCCGACGGTGTCGCAGCGCCGCAGCATCGCGTCCAGCGCGATCTCGAAGCCGCGAGCGCGCTCGCGGTCGTACTGCGCGCCGTTGGTCAGCCGCAGCTTCGGGTCGACGTTGCCGTCCAGCACGAGGGCGCGGGACCGCTGCGGGAAGATGTTCGCGTAGGTCGCGCCCAGCAGCGTGCCGTACGAGAAGCCGACGTAGGTGAGCTGCCGGTCGCCGACGGACTCGCGCATGAGGTCGAGGTCGCGGGCGACGGCCTCGGTCGACATGTGGTCGAGCAGCGGACCGGCGTTGATCCCGCAGTAGTCCGTGTAGGCCTTGGACTGCCGGATCGAGCTCGCGATCTCCTCCTGGGTGATCGGCAGCGCGTACCAGCCGTCGTTCACCGCCTCGGCTTCCTCCTGGGTGCGGAAGCAGCGCAGCGGCGCGCTGCGGCCGACACCGCGCGGGTCGAAGCCGATCAGGTCGAACTTCTCCAGGACCTCCGGGGTGAAGAAGCTGGAGCCGTAGGCGCTGTAGATCAGGCCGGCGCCACCGGGGCCGCCGGGGTTGATGAACAGCGAGCCGATCTTCTTCGCCGGGTCGCCGGCGGGGCGCTTCATCATGACGACGCCCGTGGAGTCGCCGCGCGGCCGCGAGTGGTCGACGGGCACTTCCTGGACGGCGCAGCTCACCTTGGTGCGCTCGGCCGCCGGGATCTCGGCGAGCACGTCCGCCGCGCACGGCCCCCACGCGGCGGGTCTGGCGGCCGCCGTGGCTCCTGGCTGGGCCGACGCGGTGCCCAGGCCGGTGATGACGGTGCCGAGCGCGAGGGCGCTGACGAGCGCCACGCGCACGGCCCGCGAAGTTGCAGGTGTCATCGGCGAAGCCCATCACTGACGGTGGGCCGCCCGGAACCGTCTAACGGAGGGTTGTGCCCCGATTACACCGCTTGGGCCAGCGAGACCGCGAACCTGCCCGCGGCGTCGGTCCACCAGCGGTGCAACGAGAACCCGCCCTCCTCCAGCTCGCGGCGCACTCCCTCCTCGCGGAACTTCGCCGACACCTCGGTGCGCAGTTCCTCCCCCTCGCGGAACTCGACGGTCAGGCCGAGGTCCGCGAGCGTCACCCGCACCGCCCGCCTGGCCCGCAGGCGCATCTCGATCCACTCCTGCTCGGCGTTCCACAACGCCACGTGCTCGAACGCCTCGACGTCGAAGTCGGCGCCGACTTCGCGGTTGAGCACGTTCAGCACGTTGCGGTTGAACTGCGCCGTCACGCCCTGCGCGTCGTCATAGGCCCGCACCAGCGTCCGCTCGTCCTTGACCAGGTCCGTCCCGAGCAGCAGCCACTCCCCCGGCTCCAGCACGTCGCGGACCGTGCGCAGGAACTTCTCCCGCTCCTCGGGGATGAGGTTGCCGATCGTGCCGCCCAGGAACGCCACCAGGCGCGGTGACTCACCCGGCAGCAACGACAGGTGCTGGGTGAAGTCGCCGACCACGCCGTGCACCCGCAGCCCCGGGTAGTCCGCCATGATCGCGTGCGCGGCCTCGGTGAGCGCCGACACCGACACGTCCTGCGGCACGAACTCCCGCAACGTGCCGTGCCCGCGCAGCGCGCTCAGCAGCAGCCGGGTCTTCTCCGACGACCCGGAGCCCAGCTCCACCAGCGAGTGCGCCCCGGTCGTCGCCGCGATCTCGCCCGCGCGGCCGGCGAGCACCTCGCGTTCGGCCCGCGTCGGGTAGTACTCCGGCAGGCGGGTGATGTCCTCGAACAACGCGCTGCCCGCCGCGTCGTAGAACCACTTCGGCGAGACCCACTTCGGGTCCGCGGTGAGCCCGGCACGCACGTCGGCGCGAAGCGCGTGTGCGGCGTCCTCGGGGGTGAGGTGAACGTCCAGCACCGGCTCGGTCATATCGGTCGAACCTCCACAGTGGATGGATCGGCCACCACGACGTGGTTGTCGGGGATCTCCCGCCACGCGTCGTCGCCGTCGAGCGGTTCGGAGGCGAGCGTGACGCTCTCCTCGTCGTGCAGGACCCACAGCGAGTGGGTCCACGTCGTGCCGACGATGACCGAACCGTCGGTCATCAGGAAGTTGAGGCGCGACGCGGGAGCGACGGCCACCACCTCCTTCGTCAGCTCGGCGAGGACGTCGGCGGGGTTCCTCCCCGTCTCCAGCCGGCGCCGCACCAACGTCCAGAGCAGCGCGGAGTCGGTCGGCGCGTCCATGGTGAGCAGGTCGGTCACCGGCAGCGTCCGCGCGAGGTCGGCGACCGAGCCCGGCCAGCCGGAGATCCGCCCGTTGTGGCTGAACAGCCACGTGCCGTCGGTGAACGGCGCGCACGCCGGGTCGACCACCGGCATGCCGGTGGTGGCCGACCGCACCGCGGCCAGGAAGGCCGCCGACCGGACGGTCCCGGCGAGCTGGCGCAGGTTGGCGTCGGCCCAGATCGGACCGGCGCGGCGGTACCTGACCGGACCGGGGAACCAGCCCACGCCGTACCCGTCGACGTTGACCGTGCCACCACCGTGCATCCGCTGTGGCGCGTAGGCCTGCCGCTCCAACGAGTCCGGCGCGTCGAAGAGCAGGTCGGCCAAGGGCACGGCGGGGCCGAGGTAAGCCAGGTGGCGGCACACCGCTCAGGCGTCCCTGGCGCAGCGGAAGCCCGCGAAGATCTGCCTTCTGATCGGGTAGTCCCAGTTGCGGAACGTCGAGCGGATCGCGGACTTGTCGGTGCCGAACGAACCGCCGCGCAGCACCTTGTAGTCCGGCCCGAAGAAGACCTCCGAGTACTCGCGGTACGGGAAGACCTCGAATCCCGGGTAGGGGCCGAAGTCGGTCGAGGTCCACTCCCACACGTCACCGATCAGCTGGTGCACCCCGGTCGCGGAGGCTCCCGCCGGGTACGCGCCGGCCGGGGCCGGGCGCAGGTGCCGCTGGCCGAGGTTCGCGTGCAGCTCGGTCGGGTCCTCCTCGCCCCACGGCCACCGGCGGGTCCGCCCCGTCGAGGGGTCGAAGCGGGCCGCCTTCTCCCACTCCGCTTCCGTCGGGAGCCGCTTGCCCACCCACGTGGCGTACGCCCAGGCCTCGTGGAAGCACACGTGCACCACCGGTTCGTCCGCCACGATCGGCTCGGTCACGCCGAAGACCGTGCGGGCGAACGCGCTCCCCTCGCGCTGCCAGAACCGCGGCGCCCGCAGCTTCGCCGTGGTCCGGTGCTCCCAGCCCTCGTCGGTCCACAGGCGACGGTCGTCGTAACCGCCCGCGAGGACGAACTCGGCGTACTCGCCGTTCGTGACCGGCGTCGTGTCGATGAAGAACGGGTCGACGTGGACGGTGTGCGCCGGACGCTCGTTGTCGAGCGCCCACGGCTCGTCCGAGGTGCCCATCTCGAACGGCCCGCCGGGGATGAACGCCTCCGTCGCCGGGACGAGCTTGCCCTTGGGCGGCAGCGGGGCGTGCAGGACGGGCTCGCCGGTGCGGAGCTGGTGCGTGGCGAGCATCGTCTCGTCGTGCTGCTGCTCGTGCTGCACGATCATGCCGAAGGCGAAGCCGTTCTCGACCAGCCGGCGGCCCTGCAGCGGCACCTTCTCCAGCACGTCGAAGACCTTGCCCCGCACGTCCCCGACGTACTGCCGGGCCTCGTGGGGGTTCAGCAGCGGCAGCTCCGGCCGGACCGACCGGCTGTACTTGAAGGCGTCGTAGTACTCGTCGATGTCGCTGCGGACGGGTTCCCGCCCGCCGACGTCGCGGACGAGCCACAGCTCCTCCTGGTTGCCGATGTGCGCCAGGTCCCAGACCAGTGGCGACATCAGCTTCGAGTGCTGCCGGACGAGGTCGTGCTCGTCGACGGCGTCGGTCAAGGCGGTGGAACGCGCGCGCGAGCGCAACAGTTCCTCCGCCACGTGCTCGCGGAGTTCTTCAGTCACAGCTTCCCCTCAAGCTCCTGGCTGATGACGCTGATCTGGTCGTGGGAGAGCCCGGTGCGGTGCAGCGACTCGATGCCCAGCGCGACGACCTCTCTCGCGGCCGTGGCGATGCGCTCGTCCGCCATCCCGTGCCGTGCGGCGGTGAGCCACCGCCCGGCGGCCCGTTCCGTCGCCGCCAGCACGCCGTCCACGACGGACGGGTCGCTGAACAGCGCGACGAGCAGCGCGCTCGGGGCGATCCACCCGCCGGGCGCCGGCGTGTCCAGGTACCGGATCTCGATGTACCCGCGCGGCCGCACCGGCGGGAACATCGTCGTCAGGTGGTAGTCGAGGTCGTCGCTCGTGGGCGGGCGGTCGAGCGCCCCGTCGATCCACTCGGCGAACGTCAGCCGCCGCGGCGGGATCCAGCTCGCGCCCGGCCCGCGCACGACGATCACCGGGGTGTCGACGACCCGCCTCGCGTAGGCGGCGGCCGGATCGGCGCACACGGCGCTCGGCCTGGTGCGCACGGGATCCGTGCCGTAGAGCGCCCTCATGCGGGCGGACGCCCAGCCGCGGTGCTGCCCGCCGATGCCCGGCGAGTTCGCGAACAACGCGATCATCACCGGCCCCAGCCCGTGCACGGCGGCCCACCTGTCCTCCAGGTGCTTCTCCTCGCCGAAGTCGAGGCACACCTGCAGGCCCGCGGTGCTGCACATCATCGAGATGCCGTCGTCGCCGAGCTGGTTGAACGCGTGCTCCATCGCCGCGTACCGGGGCACCCGCAGCATGCGCGCGGGGCCGCGGTGCTGGTCGGCGCCGCGGTCACCGAGCACGAGGCCGTGGTCCGCCAGGATGGCGGTGAGGTGGGAGATGTCCTGGCGACCGTGCGGAAGAGGTCCGGGAGGCTGGAGCAGGGAGGAGTCGAGATCTCGACCTGCCCGCCCGGTTCGACGGTCAAGGGAGTGCCGCTCGGGAGCGGCCGCTGGGGACTGTCCGGTACCAGGGTCGGCGGCGCGTGCTCTCCGAGAGCCGCCGCCAGTCTTCGTTCGTCAAGCCGTTGAGCTGGGTCTTCCGCGTGGTGCACGGTCCATTCGAGCTCCACGCCGAACAGCCTCGGAGGACCGTGCTTGAAGCAGACCGAGGCGACGTAGGCCTCGGCCTCGGCGCGGTCGGCGAACCTCGCCGGCACCGGTTGGTTGCGCAACGGAGTCACGTCTCACACCCCCGTGATCGTCTGACCCGTTCGACGCTACACGCGGGATCCGGCGGTCGCAGCCCTCAAATCCTTGCGGAACAAGTGAAGCAACGGTGCACACAGGTGCGCGCAGGCGTCACGATCCCAGATCGCGCACCCCGGCGGTGTCACCGATCGCGGTGCTCGGCCAGGGCGGCGACGAGGTCCGAGACGGAGCGGCCCAGCAGCAGGTCGACCAGGTGGACGCCGGTCGACTCGCGCCGCCGCCACCCGAGGCGCTCGACGAGCGCCGACAGCTCCACGGTCTGCTGGGTCTCCATGACGACGGAGGATATGGGGGATGTCGCGCGGCTACCCACATTCCCCGCCGGTGATCCACACGAAAGGATCACACGGGTGGACCTGTTCAATCCGTACGTACGGATTGGATTTCCCGCCCTCCCCCTGCCACCATCTACCGGTGCCCAGGGTGAGCCAGGACCACCTCGACGCCCGCCGCCGTCAGATCCTCGACGGCGCGCGTGCCTGCTTCGCGCGTCACGGCTACGAGGGTGCCACCGTACGCCGTCTGGAAGAGGCGACCGGACTGTCCCGTGGTGCGATCTTCCACCACTTCCGCGACAAGGAGTCGTTGTTCCTCGCGCTCGCCGAGGACGACGCCCTCCGCATGGCCGACGTCGTCGCCGCGCAGGGCCTGGTCCAGGTCATGCGCGACCTCCTCGACGAACCGGAGAAGCGGGACGAGGAGCACGCGGCCGACTGGCTCGGCACGCGCCTCGAGGTCTCGCGCCGGCTGCGCACCGACCCCGACTTCCGGGCGCGCTGGGCCGAGCGCAGCGAACAGCTCACGGCGGCCACCCGGCAGCGCCTGATCCGCCAGCGCGAAGCCGGCAACCTGCGCGACGACGTGGACGTGACCGTCCTGACGAGCTTCCTGGAGCTCGTCCTCGAAGGCCTGGTCTCGCACCTCGCGATGGGGCTTCCCGCCGACGACATGGAGCCGGTGCTCGACCTGGTCGAGGAAACCGTGCGCAGGCACCGCCGGACCTCTTGAAGGTTCTTCACGTACACCGCAAGGTGAACGCATGTCCACGCTGAAGACCACCGCCCAGCTCTTCGCGATGCGCACGCTCGTCCGCGGCTACGCGCTCCTCGGTGACCCGTACGCGGGTGTCATGGCCTCACCGCCGGACCGCGACCCGTACGCGATGTACGAGAAGGTGCGCGCCAAGGGCGACATGGTCCGCAGCCGCATGGGCGCGTACGTGACGCCGTCCCGCGCGATCTGCGACTCGGTGCTGCGGGACAGCCGGTTCATCACCGCGACGTTCGACGAGGCGTCGATGGTGCCCATCACGCTGGTCAAGGACGGCCAGAAGATCGTCAACCCGGTGCAGGACTCGTTCCTGATGATGAACCCGCCCGACCACACCCGGCTCCGCAAGCTCGTGCAGCCATTCTTCACGCCGCGCGCGTTGAAGGACCGCACGGAGTCCATCCAGAAGATCGTCACGACCTACCTCGACCGGCTCGACGGCCGGTTCGACGTCGTGCGGGAGTTCGCGTCGCAGGTGCCGATCCAGGTCATCGCGGACCTGCTGGGCGTGCCCGACGACCACAAGGACACCTTCGCGCGGTGGGGGTCGGCGCTCGCGGAGACGCTCGACGGCGTGTGGTCGCACAAGCAGCTCAAGAACCTGCACGCGACGATCATCGAGTACAACGACTTCATCGACGTGCTGATCGACGAGCGCCGCCGCGACCCGCAGGACGACATCGTCAGCCACCTGGTGACGCGGCACGAGGACCTCAGCCGCGAGGACCTCGTCGCCACGACCGGGCTGCTGCTCTTCGCCGGGTTCGAGACGACGGTGAACCTGATCAGCAACGGCGTGCTGAAGGCGTTCGAGAACCCGCACACGGTCGCGCCGCTCGCGCAGAGCCCCGAGTACGCCGAGGGGTTCGTCGAGGAGGTCCTGCGGCTCGACCCGCCCGTCCAGTACACGATCCGCTGGCCGAAGGAGCGCCTGGAGCTCGCGGGGGTGTCGCTGCCCAAGGGGATGCCGGTGATGCTCGTGCTGGCGGCGGCGAACCGCGACCCGCGGGTGTTCGCCGACCCGGCGAAGTTCGACCCGACGCGGTCCAACGCGCGCGAGCACCTCGCGTTCAGCGCGGGCATCCACTACTGCATCGGCGCCGGTCTGAGCCGGATCGAGGGCGCCATCGCGCTGCACGAGCTGTTCAAGCGGTTCCCGGGCCTCGCGCCGGACGGCCCGGTGGCGCGCAGGAGGTCGAAGCTGATCCGCGGCGCGTTGCGACTTCCGGTACGAGCGAACGAAACCAAACGACCACTCGCGGTGAACCCGAGCTGACGTCGGGCGAAATTCGTCGCAGCGAGTGCGCGACTTCACCCGGCTGGAGCAATGTTCGTGCCCCAATGACACTTCTGCGTAGTGCATGCTGGAAGGCGAGAGGGAGACCCGCCGCACCGCCGCCGCGACGGGCCTCCCTCTCGCCTTGTCCGGAGCCCTACTCGACGCCCGCCATCAGCTTGCGGATCGCCGGTGCCGCGACGGCCAGGGCGATGCCGAGCACCACGGCCGCGCCGCCCAGCGTGAGGAAGTACGCCGAGGGGCTCGTCGTGTAGAACTTCACGAGCTGCGCGGCCACACCGGTGCCCGCCGAGGTGGCGAGGAACCACAGGCTCATCGTCTGCGAGGCGAACGCCCTGGGCGCGAGCTTCGTCGTGACCGACAGGCCGACCGGCGAGAGCATCAGCTCACCGGCGGTCATGATCAGGAACATCACCACGAGCCAGAGCGGCGTCACCTTGCCGTCGGCCGCCGAGTTGCTCGCGAAGTACATGAGCACGAACGACAGGCCGACCAGCACCAGGGCGCCCGCGAACTTGCGCGGCGTGGAGGGCGCGCGGTCCTTGAGCTTCACCCACAGCAGCGCGAACACCGGCGCCAGGGCGATGATCATGATCGGGTTGATCGACTGGAACCAGGCGACCGGGAACTCCCAGCCGAACACGTGGTTGTCGACGTGCGAGTCGGCGAACTCGGCGATGACCGACGCGCTCTGCTCGAAGATCAGCCAGAACATCGCGGCCGCGACGAACAGCGGGATGTACGCGATGACGCGCGGCTTCTCCTGCGGCAGCGTCTTCTTGCTGCGCAGCATCACGGTGAAGTACGCGATCGGCAGGACGATCGACATGATGCTGATCATCAGGATGACGCCCTCGACCCCACCGATCAGGTACGAGACGACGCCCAGCCCGGCGATGGCGACCGCGACGCCGCCGATGAGGCCGTAGACGCGGCCCTTCTCGGCCGGGGGCAGCGGGTTCGGCGGCACCGCGGCGGAACCGCGCAGGTGCTTGCGGCCCATCTGGTACTGGACCAGGCCGAGCGCCATGCCGATCGCGGCGACCGCGAAGCCCGCGTGGTAGCCGATGCCGTCCGCGAGCGCGCCGGTGATCAACGGCGAGATGAAGCCACCGATGTTGATGGCCATGTAGAAGATCGTGAAGCCGGCGTCACGACGCGTGTCGTGCTGGTCGTAGAGGCCGCCGACGACGGTCGAGATGTTCGGCTTGAGCAGGCCGGTGCCGATGACGATGAAGATCAGGCCGATGTACACGCCCGTGATGCCGATCGGCAGCGACAGCGCGATGTGGCCGCACATGATCAGCACGCCGCCGTAGAACGTGGAGCGCTGGCCGCCCCAGACGCGGTCGGCGAGCCAGCCTCCCGCCACGCCGGACATGTAGACCGCGGTGCCGTAGATGGCGACGACGGACAGCGCGAGCGCCTTGTCGACGCCGAGGCCGCCCTCGGACACGGCTGTCCACAGGTACAGGCCGAGGATGGCCTTCATCCCGTAGAACGAGAACCGTTCCCAGAGCTCGGTGAAGAACAGCGTGGACAGGCCCCGGGGATGCCCGAAGAATCCCTTGTCCTGTGCGGAGATGCTGGCGCTAGGGGCGCTCACGTCATCGTCCTCTCGTGTCAACGATGTCACGGCGGATCGGTGCACATTACGCCGAACGTCCGTACGGTTAGCAATTCAGGTTGCGTCCGAGTGGTCGAACTCTCACGCCGGGATGCGCACCTGGGCGGGATTTGATGCACTGCTGAGATGGAGTTGATCCAGGCGCACGGTGTGGCGATGACGGAGTTCGACCGGCGGGTGCGGGAGATCGCACCCGACCAGTGGTCGCTCGGCACCCCCTGCCGGGAGTGGTCGGTGAGAGACCTCGTCGGTCATCTGGTCCACGAGCAGCTCTGGGCTCCCGAGCTGCTGGCCGGCTGCACGCCCGACCAGGTCGGCGACCGGTTCGACCACGACAACCTGGGTGACGACCCGCTCGTGTCCTGGGTGGTGGCGGCCGCGGCGGCGCGCGAGGCGTGGCTGGAGCCGTCCGCGCTGTCGAAGACCGTGAGCGTGTCGTCCGGGACGATCCCCGCGGAGGAGTACTGCTGGCAGATGACCGCGGACCTCGCGGTGCACGCGTGGGACCTGGCGCGCTCGATCGGCGCGGACGAGCGGATCGACCCGGACCTGGCGTCGGCGGTGCTGGGGTACGTCGAACGCAACATCGAGGACTGGAGCGGCTCCTCGATGTTCGACTCACCTGTACCGGTTGCCTCCGACGCCGACGACCAAACGAGGCTGATCGGACTACTGGGCCGCAAACCCTAGGCCCGGGAAGCCTGAAGCGCCCCGCCGCGCATCCCCCTGACCCCTGCGCGGCGGGGCGCTCCTCCCCCTCGCCACTGGATCCCCCCGGACCGGTGGCCACACGGCAGTTCTACCGGTTCACCGTTGTCCGGTGTCGGGCCGCGCCGACCGGACAACGTTCTCCGTACAACGGTCGGGCCCGCAACAGCGTCCGCCCCGGCGCCGGATGCGCCGGGGCGGACGGGTGCCGGACGGATCAGCCGAGTTGTGATCGACGTCCGCACCGGTGGTCGGTCGTGGGTGGACCGCTTCAGGACCCTGCCAGCCCCGCGTGTCCGGCCCCTGAACGTGAGATGACCTTCTGCTCCAGGGTGACGCACCTGATACCGACCGCGTCGAGGTGCTCGCGGGCCCGGACGAACCCGGCGCTCTCGTAGAACCTCAGGTTCTCGTCGCTCTCGGCCCCGGTGAGCAGCCAGACGACGCTCACCGTCGTGGGCGCGTGCTCCGCCACCGCCCGCAGCAATCTCCGGCCGACGCCGCCGCCCTGCACGTCCGGCGCGACGGCCAGCCGGGCGATCTCCATCCGCTCGCCGTCGATCCGGCTGCGCACCGACCCCACCAGCCGCGGCCCGTCGAACGCGCCGAACGCGGGCGTGCCGTCACCCAGGTGGTCGCGGATCTCGTCGAGCGTCTCCACGAGCGGCGGGAGGTCCCACGCCCCGTACCGGCGCGCCTCCGGCAGGTACGCGGCGCGCTGGACCGTCAGGACCTCGCCGGCGTGACCGGCCCCGATCGGTCCGATGTGGACGTTCACGGCCCGGTGACCCCCGGCGTCCAGCTCTCCGGCAGGCCGCTCTCGGTGAGGATCAGCTGGTGGTCGTGGAACCCTTCCGGCGCGTCCGGCTGCCACGGCCAGTGCCCCTGCGGCGTGGGCACGATGATCTGCACCGCCGCGAAGTCCGATCCGTCGTAGAGCAGGTACGCGCTGCCGAAGAACTCCGGGTAGAACCCCTTGTAGACCCGCTCGAACGTGATCGGCACGCCCTCGAAGAAGTCGTGGTAGAGCTGCCCCGGCACGAACCGCTCACCTTTGCTGGCCCGCTGCACGTAGGCGTTGACCAGGTTCTCGCCCATGCCCTGCGGCAGCCCGATGACCACCGCCTCGGCCACCCCGAACCGCCGCCACGCGCCCACGGAGAACACGTACCCCGGGCCCTCGGCGTCCGGGTTCACGACGACGTTGGTGTGACCGTGCCGGTCGGCCGCGGAAAGCAGGCGAGCCCGCAGCTCGATGTCTTCGTCGGAAAGCACGCGTTCCAGCCTACGGCACCGTTTTTGTGCCTTAGGCCTGCTTGGAGCTGTTCCAAGGGCTCCCACCTTCAGGCACATTCGGTGCGAAACGATGGAGGCGGGGGCTCTCCTGCTCCTAGCGTTCGCGCATGCCCAAGAGATCGTCCAGCGTGGTGGGCCGCGAGTTCGGCAACGGCGTCCGGAAGGTGGTCGAGCGGACCGGCCTGACCCAGCGCAGGCTCGCCGAGCTGCTCGGCTGGCAGGAGGCCAAGGTCTGCGACATGCTCGCCGGCAAGGGCGGGGTGGACGAGGCCGAGGTCCGCGAGCTCCTGGCCTATTGCCGCACACCGCTCAAGGAACGCGAAGAGCTGCTGGCGCTGTACCGCGAGTCGGGGAACGTCTACCTGAGGGTGCCGGACGACGGCGTGCCGGACCAGGTCCGCACGCTGATCAACCAGGAGAAGGACGCCGACGAGATCACCTGCTGGTCGATGGTCCTCGTGCCCGGCCTGCTCCAGATACCGGAGTACGTCAACGAGGTCACCAAAGCAGCTCCCATCGACGCCGATGACATGCCGGCCGTGGTCGCCGCACGGGTTGCCCGCGCGAACATCCTCGAACACAGCCGGACCTTCACCTTCTACGTGCACGAACAAGCACTACGGCTTCCGGTCGGCGGTGAGGAGGTGTGGCGGGAGCAGCTTGCCCATCTGCTGCGGATGTCGGTGCGCAAGTACATCAGCGTCCGGATCATCCCCACGGCGATCGGCATGCACGCGGGCACATCGGGCGACTTCCGGCTGATGAAGTTCCCGAAGTACCCACCGGTCGTCTACATCGAGAGCCTCAAGTGCTGTCTGTTCTTCGACGACGAGGAGACCGTGGACACCTACGAAGCCATCCTGAAGGACCTCGCTGCCGTCGCTCTCGATGAGGAACAATCGAGGGCGGTGATCAACAGCATCTTGGAGGACCTCCAATGACCGAGTGGCACAAGAGCAGCTACAGCGGCACCGGCGACAACTGCGTTGAGGTCGCCACCGGCGTCGGCATCCGGGACAGCAAGGCACCGGCCACCCACCTGCCCGTGAGCGCGGAGGCGTGGTCGGCCTTCAAGAAGCAGGCGACCGGCCGGCTTCGGTCATGACCTGAAGAATTCGCATTCACTTGGGTCGAAGGAGGCATCGCATGTCTCCTTCACCCTTTTGGGCTGCTTTTTCGACGCGAACGGATGAACATCGCGAGCGGCTCGCTCTCGATTGGACATCGAGCAACATCAATAGCTGACCACTTTGTCTCGAGCGTGCGACAAGAGGCTGGCCTCGGTTGTCGTGGTCCCAAACGATCGATAGGATTCAAACCCTGCCTCGCACTGCCACGACATCGGGGAGCACCGTGAAACTCAGGCTGATCGGCGGATCCGGCTGCGGGAACGGCCCTTGTCCCGCGGTCTACGAGACCGAGAACGACACCATCGTCATCCAGGGGTTCAGCGTGGACACCGACCGAGCCGGCCTGGAAGTACCTCCAGGGGAAAGCGCGGTGGAAATACCTCGGTACATCCTCGAACGCGCATTCAACCGATGACGAGACGAGGGCTGGAGCCATGATTCTGAACATGGACCAGTTCGGCAGGCTCTTCGTCGATTTCACGAGGTCCGCCACCCGGATCGAGACGCTGCCGGTCTACACCGTCGAGGAAGAACGCGAGCAGCTCGAACTCTACCTCGCGGGCGAGCCACTGCCCGCGAACCGCAACGCGGAGTGGGCGGCCAACATCAGGAAATGTGTGGCCGACGGCAAGTACATGGGCCGGGTTCACATCATCGACCACGTGCTGACCCCGTACCTGCGGTTCGAGATCGACTGGTATTACACCGTGAACAGCTCCGCAGGTGAGGACATCCGCTTCATCTACCGGGAAGACGTGCCGGATGTCATCTACACGGACACCTGGCTGTTCGACGACACCGTGGTCGTCGACCTCAGCTACACCGAAGAAGGCGAGCTGCTCTACATCAACCGGAACGACCACCCCGAGCGCGTCGAGCAGGCGAGAAGGGCGTGGCGTGAGTTCTACGCCAGGTCGTTCCCGCTGGCCCGGCTCCTCGCCGGCATCAGAGGCGGTGAGCTCGCCATACCTGCCGAAAGCGAGAAACGATCTTGGACGACGGATCGGTTCGCACGGAATTCCTGATCAACGACCAATCGGCCGGCTACCCCCTCCGCGTCATCACCGCACAGGTCGGCGCCGCCGAGATCGACCACCTGGTGCGGGCCGGTCATCTCGTGCTCCGCGGGCTGCTCCCAGCGGCCTCGGTGGCCCGGCTTCGCGAGCGCGTGCGCGATCTGGCCCGAGCGGAGGAGGGGAGGCCGGGCGCCGAATGGGTTGCTCACGAGAGCATCTACCTGCGCGGACTGCTCGACAAGAGCGAGGAGTTCCACCAGTTGCTCCGTCTGGAGCCGGTTCTGTCGATCGCGCGAACGCTCCTCGGGCCGCAAGTCTGGATCGACCTCGAAGCTCGCATGCACTACCCCGGCACGGCGGGCATCGCCGTGCCGTGGCACAACCACCTTCCGGTCATCCCCGATCCTCTGCCCGTCTTCTTCTGCTATCCCCACCAACTGCACTGCCTCATCTACCTGGACAGGGTGTCCACCGACGAGGGTGCGCTGCTGGTGCTGCCGGGCTCGCACACGCGAACGGACCTGCGCATCCCGCTGGGCGACCGCAGCGACCACGCCGGTCAGGTCGAGCTCTTCTTCGAACCGGGAGACGCGGTCATCGTCCACGGAGGCCTCTGGCACCGGACGGCACCGTCCACCGCCGATGCGGAACACCGGACGCTGTTGTTGCTGGGACACGTCCCGTCGTGGATCAGGAACGACACCGGCGGACGCGGTGTGCCCGCCGGCGAGCCGCTCACGGCCGCGCTCGCACGAACCGGCGACGCCGAGCTCAGAGAACTGCTCGGCGAGTTCCACTGGTGAGCACGGTGCCGAACCGCGAAGGCCAGCGGCATGATCAACACATCCACCTCTGCCTCCGGGGTGGTTGACGTGCCGGACCGTCCAGCAGAGGAGGACCTCGAGTCCCCCGGCACCCACTCGCAGGTGCACAGCAACTCCGGTGAGATCGTGCAGGCACGGGACGTCGCCGGCGGGATCCACTTCCACTACGGGACCGGCGGCCGTGGCAACCGCCCCCTGCAGCTTCCACGGGGTGTCCGCGGGTTCGTCAACCGGATCTCCGAGCTCGCCGCTCTCGACGAGCTCCTCGTCGACGACGAGAACCTCGTGGTGTACGTGATCTCCGGAACCGCGGGCGTGGGCAAGACGTCACTGGCCCTGCACTGGGCCCACCGGGCGCGGGACCAGTTTCCCGACGGTCAGCTCTACATCGACCTCCGCGGCTACGACCCAGGCCTGCCCGTCTCACCGGACCAGGCCCTGGAACGCTTCCTGCTCGCGCTCGGCGTGCCGGCGGCCGCGGTGCCCACCGAAACCGAGGCCAAGTCGAGCCTCTACCGGTCCGCGCTGGCCGACCGACGGATGCTGATCATCCTCGACAACGCGGCGAACACCGCACAGGTCCGCCCGCTGATCCCCGGTTCCGGGCAGAGCCTCGCCATCGTCACCAGCCGCAGCCACCTGCACGGCCTGGCGATCCGGCACGGAGCGGTCCGCAGGACTCTCGGCACCCTCTCCGAGGCCGAGGCGGTCGCGCTGCTGCTGACGACGACTCGGGAGTACCGCAGCGGCGACAACCCCGCCGATGTCGCCGAGCTGGCCCGTCTGTGCGCGTACCTGCCACTGGCACTCCGGCTCGCGGCGGAACGCGCCGCGACTCATCCGGCCATGCCGCTGAGCAAGCTCATCGCGGACCTCCGCGACGAGTCGGAACTGTGGAACACGCTCTCCACGGGCGACATCGACGAGGCCGACGCCGTGCACACGGTGCTCGCCTGGTCCTACCGAGCGCTGCCAGAGGAGACCGCGTCGGTCTTCTGCCTGCTCGGCCTGCATCCGGGCGCCGATTTCAGCGAGGCGGCCGCCGAGGCGCTGGCGGGCGGGAACCGGCGCCAGGTGCGCACCGCTCTGGATCAGCTCGCGGGCGCCTGCCTGCTGGAGAGGACGGGGTACGCGCGGTACCGCTTCCACGACCTCCTCCGGGCGTACTCCGTGGATTGCGCGCAGTCCAGGATCTCCCAGGACGAGCAGCTCGCCGCTGTCGAACGTGTCTGCGACTGGTACCTGCGCACGGCGTACCACTGCGCGCTCACCCTCGCACACGACACGACGTTGCTCTTCGAGCTGCCGGACACCGGGAGCGGGTCCTCCCGGTTCTCCAGCCATGACGAGGCAGCTCGGTGGTACACCGAGGAGAAGCTGAACCTGGAGGCCGCCGTCCGAGCAGCCGCCGGCACGGGCCAACCGCGCACGGCTTGGCGGCTGGCCGCCGTGCTGGAGCGGATCTACGCCACCTACAACCACTTCAGCGACTGGCGATCGACCTCGCGGATCGGCCTGGACTGCGCGCGGGAGCTGGGTCTGCGCGCGGAGGAGGCCGCGATGCACGACAGTCTCGGAAGGCTGTGCCGCATGACGATGCGGCTCGACGAGGCCGTCGCACACCACGCCGCCGCGGTGGCGACCTACCGCGAACTCGGCGATCTGGCCAACGTCGTGAAGGGCCTGAACGGACTCGGCTGGGTGCAGCTGTTCCGGCATCGCCTGCGCGAAGCCCGCGTCACCTTCTCGGAGGCGTTGGCGGTGGCGGGCGAACTGGATGACCGCGAGTGGCTCGCCACAGTGCTGTACAGCCTCGGGTACACCTGCGCACAGCTCGGGGTCCTGGACGAGGCGGATGCACACCTGACGAGGTCTCTGGACGTCTTCCGCGACCTCGGTAGCCGCCTGTACGAGTCCATGGTGCTCACCGCGATCAGCTACGTGGCGCGCGAGCGCGGCGATGCGGGCATGTCGCTGACCGTCGCGGTCGAGGCCGTCTCCATCAGCCGCGAGATGTCGAACCGCTTGTGGGAGGCGACAGCTCTGCTGTACCTCGGCAAGGCCCAGCGAGCCGCCGGGCAGCCTGGTTCAGCGCTGGTCTCCTACCAGGCCGCCGCGGTCATCTGCCGGCAGAACGGTGACCGCAGCCGGGAGGCGATGGCCGTCGAAGGCGCCGGACTGGCTTACGGCGATCTCGGACGAGACGAGGACGCTGTCGACTTCCACCGCCGGGCCGCCGCCACGCACCGGCAGTTGGGTGACCGCTGGAAGCTGGCCAAGAACCTCGTGAACCTGGCCCGTGAGCTGTCCGGGCCCCAGGCGGAGCACGAGGCCCGGCGCTGTGCCCGAGAGGCGTTCGAGATCCTCTCCGAGTTCGACGACGCGAAGTCGGTCGCGCTGCGCACCTGGCTCAGGGAAAATCGGGCCTGAACCCCGCCCAGGAGCGTGGACGCCTGGCCGGCCTTGCTGAAGACGGTCTCAACCGCGGATTCCGTCGAGCAGTAGCCGGATCGTCAGCTTCGCGTCGTAGTCGGGGTCGACCCGTTCGGCCCCCGCGCAGATGTCGCCGATCGCGCGGAGCAGTTGGTACGCGGGCACGTCCACGATCTCGCCCGCCGCGCGGGCCGCGGCGAGGATGTCGGTGAGCACGGGCAGGAGCCGTTCCAGGAACAGCCCGTGCAGGGTGGCGAAGCCGTCGGGGTCGTTGCGGGTGGCGGCGGCGAGACCGTGCTTGGTCACCAGGAAGTCCACGAAGAGGTCCACCCACTGCCGCAGCGCCGCGAACGGCGACTCCGCCGACGCGAGCAGCGCGGGCCCGGCTTCGGCGCAGGCGTCGACCTGGTGCCGGTAGACGGCCACCACGAGATCGGCACGCGTCGGGAAGTGCCGGTAGATCGTGCCCATGCCCACGCCCGCCTCGGCGGCGATCCGGCGCACCGGCGCGTCCACGCCGTCGCTGACGAACACCGCCGCCGCCGCGTCGAGCAGCGCCTTCTCGTTGCGCCGCGCGTCCGCGCGCTTCGCGGTCGTCGACTCCCCTGCGCCCACGCGGCACTCCTCTCCACCACGACACTTGCCAAACGGAACACTGCTCCGTATATTCGGAACCGCGCTCCGGTTAGGAGCCTATCAGCACCCCGCACCGTTCAGAAGGATCCTGCCATGCCCTTGACCAGCACCGCGCTGCCCGCCTTCACCACGTCGATCATCAGCGTCAAGCCGGTCGTGCTGCCCGCGCCGGACCGCGGCGCCGACCTCCAGGTGCGCGTCTCGGCACCGGCCTCCGGCAGCGGTCTGCCCGTGGTCGTCTTCGCGCACGGCTTCAGCCAGTCGATGTCCTCCTATGACCCGTTGGTGGACTTCTGGGCGGACAACGGCTTCGTCGTCATCCAGCCGACGTTCCTCGACTCGGTGACCCTCGGCCTCACGCCCGCCGACCCGCGGTACCCGGAGATCTCGCGGTTCCGCGTCGAGGACGTCCGGCGCGTGCTCGACGACCTCGACGTCGTCCTGGGCGCGGTCCCGGGCCTCGCGGACCGCGTCGACCGCGACCGCCTCGCCCTCGCCGGGCACTCGTGGGGCGCGCAGACCGTCGGCGTGTTCCTCGGCGCACGCGTCCTCGGCGCCGACGGGCAGCCCGGTCCCGACCTGACCGACGCCCGCGTCAAGGCCGGGGTGCTGTTCGCGGCGACCGGGTTCGGCGGCGACGACCTGACGCCGTTCGCGCGGGAGAACTTCGGCTCGTTCATGTCCCCCGACTTCGAGCGGATGGACACGCCGTTCCTCGCCGTCGCGGGTGACAACGACCAGTCGATGCTCAGCACCCGCGGCCCGGACTGGTTCACCGACGTCTACCACCACGGCCCCGGTGCGCGCGGTCTGCTCACCCTGTTCGGCGGCGAGCACTCGCTCGGCGGGATCCACGGCTACAACGCCACTGACACGACCGACGAGAGCCCCGAGCGGGTCGCGGTGATCCGCCGCGCGTCCTGGGCGTTCCTGCGCGACGCGCTCAGCGTCGACGACCTCTCGTGGAAGCAGGTCCAGGCCGAGCTGGCGGAGACCGCCGAACCGATCGGGCGCATCGACACGAAGTGAGCCCGCACAGCACAACGCCGGCCGCGCGAGCGCGCGACCGGCGTTGTGCTGTGTGCGTTCCCGTTGGGCGAGGTCAGCCGACCTCGGCCATGACCTCGTCCGACACGTCGAAGTTCGCGAAGACGTTCTGCACGTCGTCGCAGTCCTCCAGCGCGTCGATGAGCTTGAAGATCTTCTTCGCACCCTCGGCCTCGAGCTGCACCGTCACCGACGGCATGAAGCTCGACTCGGCCGACTCGTAGTCGTAGCCGGCGTCCTGCAACGCCTTGCGGACCGCGATCAGGTCACCGGCCTCGGACACGACCTCGAACGACTCCCCGAGGTCGTTGACCTCCTCGGCGCCCGCGTCGAGCACCGCCATCAACACGTCGTCCTCGGTCAGCTCGCCCTTGGGCACGATCACCACGCCCTTGCGGCTGAACATGTACGACACCGAGCCGGGGTCGGCCATCGAGCCGCCGTTGCGGGTCATCGCCGTGCGGACCTCGGTGGCGGCGCGGTTGCGGTTGTCCGTGAGGCACTCGATGAGCACCGCGACACCGTTGGGCCCGTAGCCCTCGTACATGATGGTCTGCCAGTCGGCGCCGCCCGCCTCCTCGCCACCACCGCGCTTGCGGGCGCGCTCGATGTTGTCCAGCGGCACCGAGTTCTTGCGGGCCTTCTGGATCGCGTCGTACAGCGTCGGGTTGCCGTCGGGATCCCCACCACCGGTGCGGGCGGCCACCTCGATGTTCTTGATCAGCCGCGCGAACAGCTTGCCGCGCTTGGCGTCAATGGCGGCCTTCTTGTGCTTGGTGGTCGCCCACTTGGAGTGGCCGCTCATTTCTCCTCCGAACCAGTCAAACCACGAACCATGTCCACGAACAGGCGGTGGACGCGCTCATCCCCCGTGAGCTCCGGATGAAACGCCGTGGCCAGCACCCTGCCCTGCCTGACCGCGACGATCCTACCGGCGGCATCGCCCGCCTCAGCCGTAACGGGCACCGTAGCGAGCACCTCGACGTCCTCGCCCACCGCCTCCACCCACGGCGCACGGATGAACACGGCGTGCACGCTCTCACCGGCCAGGTCGAGCTCCGTCTCGAACGAGTCGACCTGCCGCCCGAACGCGTTGCGCCGGACCGTGACGTCCAAACCGCCGAGCTGGTGCTGGTCCTCGCGCCCGTCCAGCACGTTGTCGGCCAACAGGATCATGCCCGCGCACGACCCGTAGGCCGGGAAGCCGTCCTTGATCTTGGCCCGCAAGGGCTCCAGCAACCCGAAGTTGTCGAGCAGCTTGCTCATCGTCGTCGACTCGCCGCCGGGGATGACGATCCCGTCCAGCTCGTCCAGCTCCTCGGCCCGGCGGACGGGCCGGGCGGTGACGTCGCACTTAGCGAGCGAGACGAGATGTTCCTGGACATCACCCTGCAGGGCGAGCACACCGATGACGGGAGGGGCAGCGACGACCATGCTCACCAGCATATTCGAGCGCGGCCGGGCTTCCTGTCGGCGGTTGGGGTCCGGTGGAGCGGGGGGCGGCGGGTCGGGGCGAGCCGGGCGGGCCGAGGGTCGGGTCGAGGGGCGGGCCGTACGGGGACCGGGCCGGGTCCGGGGGGCAGGCTGGCGGCCACGCTGGCAGAGCCGCCGCGCTGGCGGTCAGCGGACACGCCAACCGCGCCACCCCGACGACCAGCGGCCAGCCTCCGATCAGCGCGCAAGCCGCCCCAACCAGTCACGCAGCAGAGCCGTTTCCACCGGCCGCAGCGGAAGCCTGTCCCCCACGGCGATGGCGGTGTCCAAGGCGAGCGCGAGCGGGGCGAGACCGGGCCCGGCAGCCGGAACCGGGTCCGTGACCAGGGAGTCGATCACGATGTCGCGCATCCTGGCCGAAATCCCCGGATCGCGGTCCTCGGCCGGGGCGCCGATCAACGAGAGCGTGACACCGGTGACGGCGGCCATGCACAGCTCGGCGGCGATGGCGGGCGGGATCCGCAGCCGTCCGGCCGCGGCGACCCGGTCGAGGAACCTCAGCAGGAGGGCGTGGGCCTGCCCGGCGGCGGGCGCGCGGCGGCCGGGGACGTCGGTGCCGAACATCAGCAGGTAGAAGGCCGGGTGGGCCAGGCCGAAGCCGACGTGGACGTCCCAGCCGCCGCGCATGTCGGCGACCGGGTCGTCGGTGTGCGTCACGGTCTGCTTCTCGGCCAGGTACAGGTCGAAGGCGTGGATCGCCAGGGCGGCGAGCAGGCCGTCCTTGTCGCCGAAGAACTGGTACAGGGAGGCGGCCCGGACGCCGGCCGCCGCGGCTACCGAGCGGGTGGACACCGCCTGGGCGCCTTCTCGTTCCAGGATGCCGGCGGCCACCTCGAGGATCTGCTGCCGGGTGCGGGCCTTCGCGTCGTCCATGGGTTGCAATGCTACGGCACTGAGCGTATCACTGTTACAAACAGTGCTACGCAATTCCGCGTGGCACTGATACGCGCAGGGAGAGTGCAGTGAACCGAGTGGGGTACGGCGCCATGCAGCTCGCGGGGCCCAACGTGTGGGGTCTGCCGGACGACCCCGAGTCGGCGCGGCAGGTGCTGCGGCTGGCCGTCGAGCTGGGGGTCACGTTCTTCGACACCGCGAACGCCTACGGGCCGCGGACGGTCAACCAGCTCATCGGCGAAGCGCTGCGGCCGTTCCCGGACGGAGTGGTCGTCGGCAACAAGGTCGGCGCGGGACGCGGCGAGGACGGCTCGTGGATCATCGCCGACCACCCGGACACCGTCCGGGCGCAGGTGCACGAGGCGCTCTCCGACCTCGGCGCGGAGGTCAGCGAGCTGACCTACCTGCGGCTCGACGGGGACGGCCTGTCGCAGAAGAGCGAGGTGCCGCTGGAGGACTCGCTCGGCGTGCTCGTCGAGCTGCGGGACCAGGGGCTCATCCGGCGCATCGGGTTGTCCGGCGCGTCACCGGAGGCGCTCGCCCGTGCGCAGGAGATGACGCCGATCGCCGCCGTGCAGAACCGCTTCAACCTGCTCGACCGCAGCGGCGTGCAGGTTCTCGCCGACTGCGAGGCGCAGGGCATCATGTTCGTCCCGTACTTCCCGCTGGCTTCCGGGCAGCTCGCCAGCTACGAGGAGCTGACGGGTCCCGCGCGGCGCCTCGGCGTGACGCCAGCCCAGGTCGCGCTGGCCTGGCTGCTGCGCCGGTCGCCCGCCGTGGTCGTCATCCCCGGCACGAGGAACCCGGGCCACCTGCGCGCCAACGTCGCCTCGGCCGAGATCGCGGCCGAGCTGACCGACGACGAGGTGAGCCGCCTGACCGGTCTCGCGGACGAGTCGGAGGCCGTGCTGGACCAGCCGCACCGGTCCACCGTCGACGCCCTCACGACCCTGGCGGCGAGCCACCGCTGAACCGGCGTCCCGTCCGGCCGCCGACGCGCGGTCGACGGCCGGGCGGGACACCGGCGGCGGGTCAGTCGACGGTGGTCAGCCGCTCCTGCGCGGGCGCGACCGGCTGCCTCGACGACACGAAGCGCCACCCGAGGAACAGCACGAGGGCGAGCACCGGGATCGACCAGAACGCGATCTTCTCCGCGGTCCCGGCGAAGGCCATCTGCACGATCACCAGCGCGAGGAAGGCAAGCGTGCCGTAGGACGTGTACGGCGCGCCGGGCATCCGGTAGGACGGCCGCGCGATCTCCCCGGCCAGCGCCTTCTTCCGCAACCGGAGCTGGCAGACGATCAACGTCGCCCAGGTCGACACGACCCCCAGGGAGGCGACGGCGATGGCGATGTCGAAAGCGTCCTTGGGAACGGTGTAGTTCAGCACCACGCCGAAGAGGTAAGCCGCGCCGGTGAACAGAATTCCGCCATAAGGAACGTGCCGGGAGTTCATCCGGCCCGTGAACGCCGGCGCCTCGCCCTTCTGCGCCAGCGACCGCAGAATGCGGCCCGTCGAGTAGAGGCCCGAGTTGCACGACGACAATGCGGCCGTCAGGACCACCGCGTTCATGATGTCACCGACAGCAGGAATGCCCAATGCCGAGAACACGGTGACGAACGGCGACTCCGTGCCCGTGAAGTGGTGCCACGGCAGAAGCATGGTCAGCAGCAGCACGGAACCGACGTAGAAGATGGCGATCCGGTACACCACGCCGTTGATGGCGCGCGGCATGATCTTCTCGGGGTCCTTGGTCTCCCCGGCCGCGATGCCGACGAGCTCGATGGCCGAGTAGGCGAACACCACTGCCTGCAACGTCATCAGGGCGACGCCGAAGCCGGCCGGGAACAGGCCGCCGTGGCCGAGCGTGTTGGACACCGACGCCGTCGTGCCGCCGATGTCCGCGGAGCCGATGACGAGCCCGATGCCGGTCACCAGGAACACGACGATGGCCGTGACCTTGATGACGCTGAACCAGAACTCCAGCTCGCCGAACAGCTTGACGGACAACATGTTGATGCCGACCAGCACGAACAGCGCCACCAGCGCGGTGATCCACTGCGGCAGCTCGGGGAACCACTTGTGCATGTAGATCGCCACGGCGGTGATCTCGGCGATGCCCGTCATCGCCCAGTTCACCCAGTACATCCAGCCGGACGTGAAACCCGCCCACGGACCGATGAACTCGCGGGCGTACTCGACGAAGCTGCCGGCGACCGGGCGGTGGAGCACCAGCTCACCCAACGCGCGCATGACGAAGAACGCTGCGAGGCCGCACACCGCGTAAGAGAGGATCAGCGACGGCCCCGCTGTGGCGAGACGTCCGCCCGCGCCCAGGAAGAGGCCGACGCCGATAGCACCACCGATGGCGATCATCTGCACCTGGCGCTTGCTCAGCGCCTTGGTGTAGCCGTCCGCATCAGTTTCCACAGAACTCACGAAGAGGTTCCTTCCGAAACGGAAAAATGCTCGCGTCGGAACCTCCCGCGCCCCGACGCGCTGATGCGAACGGACCTTAGTGAGACGCGGTCATCACCAAGTAATCACCTGGGGAAGGCTTAACGTAAGCGACGTCACAGAGAGCGGCGTTCAGGTCCTCCCAAATGTCCTCGACGTGCTCCAGTCCCACGGAAATGCGCAGGAGGTTATCCGGAACGCCCGAAGCGCGGAGTTCTTCGCCGGGTACCAGGCGGTGGGTGAGCGCCGACGGGTGCTCGATCAGGGTGTCGACGGACCCCAGCGACACCGCCGGGGTGACCAGCCGGAGCCGCCGCACGACCGAGGCCGGGTCGCCGTGCACGCCGAACGCGATCATCGCGCCCGTCCCCCGCAACTGCGCCGAGGCGGTGGGGTAGCGCACGAACTCCACCGCGTCGTGCGCGGCCAGCCGCGCCGCCAGCACGGCGGCCGACCGGGAGGCCGCCTCCACCCGCACCGGCAGGGTGGCGAGCCCGCGGTGCAGCAGGTAGCCGCCCAGCGGGTGCAGCACGGCACCGGTGATGATCCTGACCTGGCGCAACGCCGCGGCCAGCGGCTCGGAGCAGGCCACGACTCCGCCGAGCACGTCGCCGTGCCCGCCGAGGTACTTCGTGCCGGAGTGCAGCACGTACGACGCCCCGTGCAGCGCCGGGTTCTGCAGCACCGGCGTCGCGAAGGTGTTGTCGACCACCACCGGCACGGGACCCGCCTGCCGCACCACGTGCGCGATGTCGACCAGGTCGAGGTTGGGGTTGGCCGGCGTCTCGACCACCACCAGCCCGGTGTCCGGCCGGATCGCGGCGGACACCAGACCGGCCTCGGCGTAGGTCACCGAGACGCCCAGCAGACCGGACGACAGCAGGTGGTCCGTGCCGCCGTAGAGCGGCCGCACGGCCACGACGTGCGGTTTTCCGGCCATCACGCACGCCGCCTGGACCACGGCGGTCACCGCCGCCATGCCGCTGCCGAACGCCACCGCGGCCTCGGTGTGCTCCAGCGCCGCCAGCGCCTGCTCGAAGCGCGCCACGGTCGGGTTGTGCAACCGGGCGTACACGGGCGAGGTGGCCCGCGCGGCACCGGTCGCCCACTCCCCCAGGGCCTCCCCGCCGAGCGCCTGGTCGGGCACCGGGTAGGTGGTGGACAGGTCGATGGGCGGTGCGTGCACGCCCAGCTCGGCGAGGTCGTCGCGGCCGCCGTGCACGGCGATGGTCTCGATGCGCGTCATGGTCCGAATGGTGGAGACTTCCTCGGCACCACGGGTGGACAACCGCAGCCGATTCGGTGGAACGAGGAGAAGCCGTGCTGGATTCGATCGACGAGGCCATCGTGCGGGAGCTGCGGAAGGACGCGCGGCTGCCGAACAAGGACCTGGCCGGACGTGTCAACGTCGCGCAGTCCACGGCGGTGGTCCGGCACCGCGCGCTGCGGGAGCGGGGCGTGATCACCGGCTACCACGCCGAGGTGGACCTGGCCGCGATCGGCCGGCCGGTGCAGGCGATGCTCGCGCTGAAGATCCGCCCGCACACCAAGGAGATCGTCGACCCCTTCACCGCCTACGTGCTGAGCCTGCCGGAGACGCTCGCGCTCTCCCACGTGACCGGCCCGGAGGACTACCTCGTGCACGTCGCGGTGGCGGACGTCGCCCACCTCCAGCGGCTCGTGCTCGACAAGTTCACGAGCCGGCGGGAGGTGACGGAGGTCCACACGAACCTGCTCTTCTCCCACGTCCGCAAGTACTAGTGCGAGCTAACCGGCCAGGCGCAGAGCACGCGCGAGCTGGTCGCGCCCGTCGATGCCGAGCTTGCGGTAGACCTTGGTGAGGTGGATCTCGACGGTCCGAAGCTGCACGAACAGCGCGGCGGCGATCTCCCGGTTCATCTTGCCCTCGGCGGCCAGCGCGGCGACGCGGCGCTCGGACTCCGTGAGGCCGGCGGGCCCGGCGGCCAGCTCCTGGCGGATCTCCTCCGCCAGCTCCTCGACGCCGCAGTCGTCGGCGAGGTCCACCGCCACCCGCAGCTCGGCGCGCGCCGGCTTGACCCGGCCGGCCAGGTGCAGCGCGCGGCCGAGCGCGAAGTGGCTGCGCGCCCGTTCCAGCACCGCGCCGGTGGGGGCCAGCAGACCGACCGACTCCTCCAGCAGGGCGATGCCTTCCGCCCCGCGCAGCACGCCCTGCTCCCTCAGCGCGGCGGCCAGCGGCAGCACCGCGCCGGTCGAGCGCGCCAGGCACTCCTCCGCGGCGAGGTGCTCCCCTCCGAGAGGCAGCCGCCACGACAAGCCGTCGCGACCGCGCGCACGCAGCCGCTCACCGCAGTCCAGCAGGTCGCGCACGCCGTCCTTGCGCCGCCCGGTCGCGATCCGCACGCGTCCCCGCGCCGCCAGCAGCGCCGGTGCCCCGAACAGGTCGGGCACCTCGCCGGGCACGGCGTCGAACACCTGCGAGGCCGCCTCGACCTCGCCCATCTCCAGCAGTGCCAGCGCGAGCTCCGCCAGTGCCGTGAAGACCGGCGTGGACAGCCGTGCCGCGCCGCAGCCCTCCAGCAGCGTCAGCGCCTCTCGGGCGTCGGACTCGGCGCCCGCCAACCGGCCGAGGTCCCGCAGGCACGCTGACCGCGCCGTCAACGCCGCCGCCACGCACGGCCGGTGCTGCCACCTCCTCGCCACGGTCAGCGCACGGTCCACGCGCGCGTACGCAGCGGCTAACTCACCACGCTGCCGCACCGAGGCGACCGCGCGCAGGAACGGGTCGAACTCCGAAGGCGCCGCGGGCACGACGTCCGGGTCGCCGACCGAGTCCGGCTCGACGGCCGGCTCCTCTCCCAGCAACGCGAGCAGCCCCTGCAACGCCGGGTGCGCGGGGTCGGCCTCGCCCAGGTGCTCCACGGCCGCCGGGACGTCCACGTAGGACTCCGCCTCGCCGAGTTGCGCGAGCAGCCGCGCCGATCCCGGCTCGCCGAGCGCCCGGCGCAGGAACCGGACGGCGTCCGCGACCCGGTTGCGGGTGCGGGCCCGTCCGGCGGCGGCCACCAGCACCTCGGTCGCCCACTCCTCGCCCAGCGGCCGGGTCTGCGCCAGGTGCTCGGCCACGGCCTCGGCCGACGCGCCCGTCTCGACCAGCAACCGCGCCGCGGCGGCGTGCAGGTCCTGCCGCTCGGTGATGGTCAGGTCCTCGCGCAAGGTGTTGCGCAGCACGGGGTGCAGCAGAGCGCCGTCCGCCGACAGCAGGCCCATCCGGTGCAGCGAGGAGATCGTCCCGGCGAGCTCGCCCGCCTCGGTGCCGATCAGCTCGGCGACCCGCGGCAGCGTGACCTCGCCGCCCAGCACGACCAGCGCGTGCAGCGCGTCGAGGGCGTGCGGGGCGAGGCGGCGGAGGCGGACGTTGACGGTCGGCAGCAACGCCGGGGCGACCAGCCCCTCGACCTGGTCGGTGTAGGCGCGCAGGAGGTTGAGCAGCAGCAACGGGTTGCCGCCCGCCTCGGCGCGGCAGCGCGCGACGAACTCGTCGTCGACCGGCCGCCGCAGCTCCTGCTCAACCAGCGCCCGCGTCCCGTCGAACGACAGCTCGTCCAGGCGGATCTCGCCGGCGCCGGCGGCGAGCAGCTCCTCGAGCGTCTGCGGCGCGGTGCACCCCTCGCCCGCGCCGACCCCCGCCAGCGCCAGGACCGGCAGGTGCTCGATGCGGTGCGGGACGGTGCTGAGCCACTGCAGCGACGGCTGGTCGGCCCACTGCGCGTCGTCGACGACGATGGCGACGGGGCGTTCGGCCGCCATCCGCGCCAGCGTGCGGTGCAGGGCGTGCAGCTCGGGCAGCGTGACCGGGCCGGGTTCGGCGAGCACGTCGGACTGGCCGAGTGCGGCGGCGATGCGCGGCAGGTGCTGGACCTCCTCACCGGCCCCCACGCAGACGAAGAGCCTGCTGACCAGCCCGAACGGCAGGTCGCGCTCCAGGTAGCTGCCCCGTGCCGCCAGCACCGTGAACCCGTGCCGCGCTGCCAGCTCGCGCGCGGCCGTGAGCAGGGCCGTCTTGCCGGTGCCCAGTCCCCCGGTGACCACCAGGAGGTGCCCGTCGCCCCCCGCCGCCGCGGTGAGGGCCTCCGCCAGCGCGGACGTTTCCCGGTCCCGCCCGACCACTCCAGGTTTCGCCGCCATGCGCCCATCTGAGGGCGGGCGCCCATCACCCCCCTATCGCGCAGGCATCACCCCTATGCCACCCCGGCCATCCTCAGCCCCGCGGTGGTGAGCGCCGCCAGCACGATGACGGCGACGAACGGCAGCTTGCGCCACGCCGCGAGCCCGCCGACCAGCACGCCGATCGCCAGCGCCCAGCCGCCGAACTGCTTGCCGTTCGTCAGCGCCGAGATCACCACCAGCGCCAGCAGCAGCACGGTCGCCGACGCGGACATCAGCTCACGCGCCTTCTCCGGCAAGGTGACGCGGTCACGCAGCAACGGACCGACGAACCGAGTCGCGAAGGTCCCCACGGCGAGGATCAGGATTGCGGTGACGGGCACGGCTTCTCCTTCTTGGTCCGGAACGCGACCAGCCCGGCGAGCGCGAGCAGCACCGGCAGGCCAGGGGGCAGCAACGGCGTGGTCGCCAGCGCGATCACGGCGCCGACGAGCGCCGCGTTGCGCGTGGCCGCGTCCTTCAGCGCCGGGAGCGTGAGCGCGAGCAGGGCCGCCGGGAACGCCGCGTCCAGCCCGAACGTCATCGGGTCGCCGATGGCCTGCCCGGCGAGCGCCCCGGCGAGCACACCGGTGTTCCAGCAGAAGAACAGCGCCACGCCGCACGCCCAGTACGCCGCACGCGCTCTCGCGGGATCCTTCTGCGCCATCGCGAAGGCCGTGGACTCGTCGCTCATCAGGTGGCTGCCGACGATCCGCGCGAGCGGGCTCTTGCCCAGCACGTCCCCGATCGCGAGGCCGAACGGCAGGTGCCGCGCGTTGAGCACCAGCCCGGCCAGCACCGCGGCGGCGGGACTGCCACCGGCGGCGACGATGCCCACGGCCATGAACTGCGAGCCGCCCGCGAAGACCAGCAGCGACATCAGCACCGGTGTCCACCACGGCAGGCCGGCGCCCACCGAGATCGCACCGAAGGAAGCGCCGGTGACCGCGGCACCCAGTGCGACTGCGGTGACGTCACGCAGAAGCACAGCATCAAGAGTTCGCCATATCGAACGCATCACCCATTACGATGAACATCAGACGGGTGTTCGTCAAGGCGAACGGATGGACTTCTGTGTCGAACGCACCACTCGATCTCATCGCGGCCAACCTCCGGCGTGAGCGCGACCGCACCGGCATGTCGCTGACCGAGGTGGCGAAGAAGGCGGGCATCGCGAAGTCGACGCTCTCGCAGCTCGAGTCCGGCGCCGGCAACCCCAGCGTGGAGACGCTGTGGGCGCTCGGCGTGGCACTGGGCGTCCCGTTCAGCCGGCTCGTCGAACCCTCCGTGCCGCGCGTGCAGGTGATCCGCCGCGGCGAGGGGCCGATCATCCACTCGGAGCTCGCGCACTACTCCGCGACCCTGCTGGCCGCGTGCCGTCCGGGGACCAAGCACGACATCTACTGGCTGGCACTCGAACCGGGCGGGGCGCGCGAGTCGCTGCCGCACGTGCCGGGCAGCGTCGAGCACATGGTGGTGGCGACGGGGCGGTGCCTGGCGGGGCTCGCGGACGACCCGGTCGAGCTGGGCCCCGGCGACTACATCGTCTACCCCGGCGACCTGCCGCACATCTGCAAGGCGCTGGAGCCGGGCACGACCGCGGTGATGGTCATGGAGCACACCGTCTGAGGCCGCGATCGGACGAGTGGCGCTGCTCTCCCGCCCACTCCACCGTATAGCAGAGAGGGGGCCTTGCCACAAGGCCCCGGGCGTAGCTCAGAATCATCGGCCTATGCCAACTCAGGCGCTTGGGGAGCACGTGGGGTACGAAGAAGAACTGCAGTCCGAGCGTGAGTACGTGGCAGGCCTGTACGCGCGGCTCGACGCCGAGCGCGCGCGGGTCAAGGCCGCCTACCGGTCGGCGCTGGGTGGCACCGGCGAGACCGCCATGGAACGGGACAACGAGGTGCGTGCCCGGCACCGCGAGATGAAGCGGCTGAACGTGGCCGACTACGGCCTGTGCTTCGGCAGGCTCGACAGCGCCGACGGCGACGTGTCCTACATCGGCAGGATCGGCCTGCTCGACGAGAAGAACGACTTCGAGCCGGTGCTGCTCGACTGGCGGGCGCCGGCCGCGCGCCCGTTCTACACCGCCACCGGCGCCCACCCCGAGGGGATGAGCAGGCGCCGCCAGTTCCTCACCCGGCGCCGCGCGCTGACCGGCTTCACCGACGAGGTGTTCGGCAGGCTCGGCGAGGAGCAGGGCGACGTGGCGCTGCTGGAGGCGTTGAACGCGCCGCGCGGCGAGGGTATGCGCGACATCGTGGCCACGATCCAGGCCGAGCAGGACGCGATCATCCGGCTCGACCACCCCGGCGTGCTGGTGATCGAGGGCGGCCCCGGCACCGGCAAGACCGTCGTGGCGCTGCACCGCGTCGCATACCTGATGTACACGCAACGAGAGCGCATGGAACGGCACGGCGTGCTCGTCGTCGGCCCCAACCCGGCGTTCCTCGACCACATCGGGCGGGTGCTGCCCTCGCTCGGCGAGTCCGACGTGGTCTTCACGACCACCGGCGGCCTCCTGCCGGGCCTGTCGGTGACGGCCGAGGACGCTCCGGAGGTCGCCCGGCTCAAGGGCTCGCTGAAGATGGTGGACGTGCTCAAGGCCGCCGTCGTCGACCGGCAGCGGCTGCCGGTCGAGCCGATCCCGATCACGATGAAGGACGTGGTCGTCCAGATCACCCCGGACGTCGCCGAGTGGGCCCGGCAGGAGGCGCGCGACAGCGGCCTGCCGCACAACGAGGCCCGCGCGGTGTTCCGCGAGATCGTCACGTACGTCCTCACCGAACGCGCGATCGGCCGCATCGGGAAGGGCTGGATGTCCCGGTCGGACAAGCAGGCCTGGGAGGACATGCGCTCCGGGCTGGTCAAGGACCTGTCCGACGACGAAGCGTTCATCGGGGCGCTCGACGCGCTGTGGCCCGTGCTGACGCCGTTCGAGCTGCTGGGCGAGCTGTACTCGACGCCGGAACGCCTGGCGGCCGCCGGTGGCGACCCGTCCCTGCACCGCGCGGACGGCGAGGCCTGGACGGTCTCGGACGTGCCGTTGCTCGACGAGCTGCACGACCTGCTGGGCCGCGACGGCGCCGAGCAGGCCGCGGACCAGGCCGCGACCGCGGAACGCCAGGCCGAGGCGCGCTACGCCGCCGAGGTGCTCGACAGCCTCATCAACCGCGCGGACCACATGGACGACGAGGACCACCTCTTCGCCACCGACATGCTGTTCGCCGAGGACCTGGCCGAGCGCTTCGAGGATCACGACCAGCGCACGCTCGTGGAGCGCGCGCTGGCGGACCGCGGCTGGACCTACCGGCACGTCGTGGTGGACGAGGCCCAGGAGCTGTCCGAAATGGACTGGCGGGTGCTGATGCGCCGCTGCCCCGGCCGTTCCTTCACGGTCGTGGGCGACCTGGCGCAGCGCCGCTCGGCGGCGGGAGCTAGGTCGTGGGACGAGGTGCTCCAGCCGTACGTGCCCGGCCGCTGGGAGTACCGGTCGCTGACGGTCAACTACCGCACCCCGGCGGAGATCATGGCCGTCGCCGCGCGGGTGCTGGCCGAGTTCGCGCCGGACGTGCGGGCGCCGGAGTCGGTGCGCTCCAACGGTGTCCAGCCGTGGGCGCGGCAGATCAGCGCCGCGGAGCTGCCCGCCGCGATCGAGGAGTTCACCCGCGAGGAGGCGGCGCTGGAGGGCACCAGCGTGGTGATCGGACCGCCCGGCGTGCCCGGCACGGTGCCACCGGCGCAGACCAAGGGCCTCGAGTACGACTCGGTGCTCGTCGTCGCGCCGGAACGGATCCTCGCCGGGCCACGCGGCGCGGCCGAGCTGTACGTGGCGCTGACCCGCGCCACCCAACGACTCGGCGTGCTGCACCACGACCCGTTGCCGGCCGCGTTGTCCGGTCTCGCCACAACCGTGACGACCTGACGTTCCGCGGCTCGCGGTGCTCGCCGACCCGGCGCCGGCTCGCCCACGAACGGCGGAGGGCGCATCCCGAACGGGGATGCGCCCTCCGGCCCGCTTCGGCGGAAAGACCTACCAGCCGCGCTCGGCCAGGCGGTGCGGCTCCGGGATGTCGTCGACGTTGATGCCGACCATGGCTTCCCCCAGGCCGCGCGAGACCTTGGCGATGACGTCCGGGTCGTCGTGGAAGGTCGTGGCCTTCACGATGGCCTCGGCGCGCTGGGCCGGGTTGCCGGACTTGAAGATGCCGGAACCGACGAACACGCCCTCGGCGCCGAGCTGCATCATCATCGCGGCGTCGGCCGGGGTCGCGATGCCGCCGGCGGTGAACAGCACGACGGGGAGCTTGCCGTTCTGCGCGACCTCCTTGACCAGCTCGTACGGCGCCTGGAGCTCCTTGGCGGCGACGTAGAGCTCGTCCTCGGGGAGGTTCTGCAGGCGGCGGATCTCCTGGCGGATCCTGCGCATGTGCGTGGTGGCGTTGGAGACGTCACCGGTGCCGGCCTCGCCCTTGGAGCGGATCATGGCCGCGCCCTCGGTGATGCGGCGCAGGGCCTCGCCGAGGTTCGTCGCACCGCACACGAAGGGGACGGTGAACGCCCACTTGTCGATGTGGTTCGCGTAGTCGGCCGGGGTGAGCACCTCGGACTCGTCGATGTAGTCGACGCCGAGCGACGCGAGGACCTGGGCCTCGACGAAGTGGCCGATGCGGGCCTTCGCCATCACGGGGATCGAGACGGCGTTGATGATGCCGTCGATCAGGTCCGGGTCGCTCATCCGCGCGACGCCGCCCTGGGCGCGGATGTCCGCGGGCACGCGCTCGAGGGCCATGACGGCGACGGCGCCGGCGTCCTCGGCGATCTTCGCCTGGGTGGCGTCGACCACGTCCATGATCACGCCGCCCTTGAGCATCTCGGCCATGCCGCGCTTGACGCGGGCGGTGCCCGTGACCTGATCAGTGCTCACCTGGGCAACCTTTCACGAGGGGAAGTCTGGGTGAACTCATCCTATGTCTGACGTGGCCACCTCTCCCAAGCCACTGGAGGCCGGAACCAGAAGGCCACTTCTCGATCAACCGCAGGTCGTGAGCCGTGCCACTCGCGCCGAACGCGACGCACGTTCTGAGCGCGGAGGCGTCCACTCGGGTCCCCGCACTTGTCCCTGGAGGTGAACGGGTGTGAGATCGGACACTACGACTTGACGGAGGTCGTCATGGGAAGCAAGCACTCCGACAACGGGACACCGGCAGGCGCGGTCGCTGTGGACGACCCGGCCAAGGTCCGCAACGTCGTGCTCGTCGGCCCGTCCGGCGCGGGCAAGACGACGCTCACCGAGGCCCTGCTCGCCACCACCGGCGTGCTGACCCGCGCGGGGTCGGTCACCGAGGGCACCACGGTCTGCGACCACGACCCCGCCGCCGTGCGGCAACAACGATCGGTGGGCCTCGCCGTGGCCCCGATCCAGCACGGGGACATCAAGATCAACCTGATCGACACCCCCGGATACGTCGACTTCGTGGGAGAGCTCAGGGCGGGGTTGCGGGCCGCGGACGCGGCCCTTTTTGTTGTCAACGCCTTCGAGGGCGTCGACGCGGCCACCATCGCGCTGTGGGAAGAGTGCGCTCTCGTCGGCATGCCGCGCGCTGTCGTCATCACACGCACCGACCACCACCGTGCGGACTTCGCGTCCGAAGTGGTCGCTTGCCAGGCGGCGTTCGGTGCGGGCGTCGTGCCGTTGTACGTGCCGGAGGGCGATCGGCTGGTCGGCCTGCTGACGTCCGGTGAGGACCACCCGGACGAGCGCGCCGCGCTGATCGAGGGGATCATCGCCGAGAGCGAGGACGAGACCCTCATGGACCGCTACCTCGCGGGTGAGGAAATCGATCAGGACACCCTGATAGCCGACCTGGAGACCGCCGTGTCACGCGGTGCCTTCCACCCGGTGATGCCCGTGTGCGCCGCGACCGGCATGGGCCTGGCAGAGCTGCTGGACGGCATCGCGCGCGCGTTCCCGTCACCGCTGGAGCACGAAGTGCCGTCCGTGACGTCCGTCGACGGCATCCCGCAACCCCGCATGGCCCCCGACCCGGACGGGCCACTCGTCGCCGAGGTGGTCCGCACCGCCGTGGACTCCTACGTCGGCCGCGTGTCGTTGGTCCGCGTCTTCTCCGGCACCCTGCGCCCCGAACGCCCCGTGCACGTCTCCGGTCACGGCATGGCCGACCGCGGTCACGAGGACCACGACGCCGACGAACGCGTGGCGCACATCTACTCCCCGCTGGGCGCGTCCCTGCGGGAGGTCCCGTACTGCGTGGCCGGCGACCTGTGCGCGCTGACCAAGCTGACCACCGCCGAGACCGGCGACACCGTCTCCGCGCCCGACCGCCCGCTGCTGATGGCCCCGTGGGACATGCCCGAACCGCTGCTGCCCGTCGCCGTCGTCCCGCGCACCCGCAGCGACGAGGACAACCTGGCCCGCAACCTGAACCGGCTCGTCGCGAGCGACCCGACGCTGCGCCTGGACCGCAACGCCGAGACGCACCAGATGGTGCTGTGGTGCATGGGCGAGGCGCACGCGGACGTCGTGCTGGCCCGCCTGCGCGCCGGCGGCGCCGAGATCGACACCGAACCGGTGCGCGTGCCGTTCCGCGAGACCTTCGCGGCACCCGCGAAAGGCCACGGCCGGCACGTGAAGCAGTCCGGGGGCCACGGCCAGTACGCGGTGTGCGACCTCGTGGTGGAACCCCTGCCCCACGGCTCCGGCGTCGAGTTCGTCGACCGGATCGTCGGCGGCGCGATCCCGAACCAGTTCATCCCGTCGGTGGAGAAGGGCGTGCGCGCCCAGCTCGAGAAGGGCCTGCACGACGGCATCCCCGTCGTCGACGTGCGCGTGACCCTGGTCGACGGCAAGGCGCACTCGGTCGACTCGTCGGACGCGGCGTTCCAGACCGCGGGCGCGCTGGCGTTGAAGGAGGCCGCCGCCGGGCGCACCCGCTTGCTGGAGCCGGTGGACGAGGTCGCGATCCGGTTGCCCGACGAGCACCTCGGCACCGTGCTCGGCGACCTGTCCGGACGGCGCGGCCGGGTGCTGGGGACCGAGGCCGGCGAGGGCGGCCGCACGCTCATCCGCGCCGAGGTGCCGTCGTCCGAACTGCTCCGCTACGCGATCGAGCTGCGGGCGCTGACGTCCGGCACCGGCACGTTCACGCGCCGGTTCGCGCGCTACGACCCGATGCCGGAGGCGATGGCGGCGCGGGCCGGGAGGTAGCCGCGCCGTGCGGGCGGGCCTTCCGCCGCCGCGAAGGCCTCCCGCGGTGCCCGCGGGACCGCGAACCGCCCGCGGAGACCGGCTACTCGGCGCGCGCCAGCAGGTAGCACCGATCACTCGGGTGCTCGACCGCCGGATCGGGCGCCCGGTCGAGCCGGGCCGTCACCACGAGCCCCGCCTCCGCCATCGCCCGCGTCTCCGCGCCGGGGTCGAGGAAGCGGAAAGTCAGCTCGACCTCGTTGCCCCACCATTGCGTCAGCGTTCTCTCCCGCCCGGCCGGGGTTTCCGCATCGCGCACGTGGAAGGCGACCAACGCGTGCCCGCCGGGCCGCAACACCCGCGCGAACTCCCCGTACGCCGCCGCGCGTTGCCCGGTGTCCAGGTGGATGACCGCGTACAGGCAGATGATCGCCGACATCGAGTGCGAGCGGAACGGCAAGGCAGTCATGTCCCCCGCGCACACGGGCACCTCGGCGTGCGCGCACATCCGTGGTGACAGGTCGACGCCGACGACGGGCACGCGATCGGCGAGATGCGCGGCCACGTGACCCGGCCCGCAGCCGACGTCCAGGACCTGGCCGTCCGCCAGGTCGACGACCACGTCCAGCAGAGCGCGGTCCAGCGGCTTCCCGGTGAGCTCGCCGCTCAGTTCGGCCGCGTAGCGCGCGGCGACGAGGTCGTACGAGCGGCGAGTGCTCACCGGGCCACCCTAGGTGTTCTGCGGGAAACCCAGGTTCACCCCGCCGTGTGACGGGTCGAGCCACCGCGAGGTGACCACCTTCGACCGCGTGAAGAAGTGCACGCCGTGCGGCCCGTAAGCATGCGAGTCGCCGAACAGCGAATCCTTCCACCCGCCGAACGAGTAGTAGGCCACCGGCACGGGGATCGGCACGTTCACGCCGACCATGCCGACCTCGACCTCGTTCTGGAACCGCCGCGCCGCCCCGCCGTCGTTGGTGAAGATGGCGGTGCCGTTGCCGTACCTGTTCGCGTTCACCAGCGCGACGGCCTCGTCGTAGGTGTCGCAGCGGACCACGGACAGCACCGGGCCGAAGATCTCGTCCGTGTAGATCGACATCTCCTGGCCGACGTGGTCGAACAGCGTCGGGCCGAGCCAGAAGCCGCTCGCCTCGCCGTCGATCCGGTGGTCGCGGCCGTCCACCACCAGCGCCGCGCCCTCGGCCACGCCCGCGTCCACATAGGACGTCACCTTGTCGCGGTGCGCCCCGGTGACGAGCGGTCCCATCTCGCACGACGGGCCGGCACCGACCTCGACGTCCGCGATCCGCGACGCGATCTTGTCGACCAGCGCGTCGCCGACCGGACCGACCGCCACGACCACCGAGATGGCCATGCAGCGCTCCCCCGCCGAGCCGAACCCGGCGGACACCGCGGCGTCCGCCGCCAGGTCCAGGTCGGCGTCGGGCAGGACGACCATGTGGTTCTTCGCGCCGCCCAGCGCCTGCACGCGCTTGCCGTGCGAGGTGCCGGTCTCGTAGACGTACCGGGCGATCGGCGTGGAGCCGACGAAGGAGATGGCCTTGACCACCGGGTGTTCCAGCAGCCGGTCGACGGCCACCTTGTCACCGTGCACGACGTTCAGGACGCCGTCCGGCAGACCGGCCTCGGCGAACAGCCCGGCGATGAAGTTCGCGGCGGACGGGTCCTTCTCCGACGGCTTGAGCACCACCGTGTTGCCGCAAGCGATTGCGGTCGGCACGAACCACAGCGGCACCATCGCGGGGAAGTTGAAGGGCGAGATCACGCCGACCACGCCGACGGGTTGCTGGATCGAGTAGACGTCCACGCGCGTCGAGGCGTTCTCGCTGAAGCCGCCCTTGAGCAACTGCGGGATGCCGCACGCGAACTCGACCGACTCGAGCGCCCGCTGGACCTCGCCGGCCGCGTCGGACACGACCTTGCCGTGCTCGGCGGAGACGATCCCGGCGAGGTCCCCCTTGCGGTCGTCCAGCAGCTCGCGGAACTTGAACAGCACGGACGAGCGCTGCGCCAGCGACGCGGTGCGCCAGGACGCAAGCGCTTCCGCGGCCGCGTCGACCGCGGCGTCCACTTCGGACGCGGACGCGAACGCCACCTGCGCCGCCACCCTGCCGGTCGTCGGGTCGTAGACGTCGCCGACCCGGTCCGGCTCGGCGTCCCAGGGCTTGCCGGCGATCCAGTGCCCGATCATGCGCGCTCCACCGCCCGCGCCAGGATCCCCAGCGCCTCTTCCAGCTCGTCCTCGGTGAGCGTCATCGGCGGGGCGAGCCGGATGACGTTGCCGTGCAGGCCACCCTTGCCCACCAGGAGCCCGAGCGCCTTCGACTCGTTCAGCACCGTGGTCGCCGCACCGGGGCTGGGCTCACCCTCGGGGCCGACGAGCTCGATGCCGACCATCAGGCCCTTGCCGCGCACGTCGCCGATGACGGGGTGCTTCTCGGCCAGCTCGCGCAGCCCGGCGAGCAGCCGCGAGCCGAGCTTGGCCGCGTTGGCCTGGAGGTCGTGGGCGAGCAGGTACTCCACGGTGGCGAGCGCGCCCGCCGTGGAGAGCGGGTTGCCGCCGAACGTGGAGATGGAGTTGGCGTTGATCGAGTCCATCAGGTCGCCGCGCGCGACGACGCCGCCGATCGCGAGGCCGTTGCCGAGGCCCTTGGCGAACGTCATCGCGTCCGGCACCACGTCGTGCGCCTGGATGCCCCAGAAGTGCTCCCCGGTGCGGCCCCAGCCGGTCTGCACCTCGTCGGAGACGAGGAGGATCCCGTACTCGTCCAGCACGTCCTTGAAGGCGCGGAACAGGCCGTCGGGCGGTGAGGTGAAGCCGCCGACGCCCTGGATCGGCTCGACGATCATGCACGCGACGTCGCCGGAGGTCGTGGTCTCGATGACCTCGCGCAGGTCCTCGACGCAGGCTTTGACGTAGTCCTCGTCGCCCAGGTGCCGGAAGGGGCCGCGGTAGCGGTAGCCGCCGTGCACCCAGCTCACCTTGATCGGCGACAGCGCCGACGCGGACCAGCCGCGGTTGCCCGTGACGGCGACCGTGGCGAACGCGCGGCCGTGGTAGCTGTTGCGCAGGGCCAGCACCTGTTCGCTGCGGCGGGCCTGGGTGGCGAGCATCAGCGCGGTCTCGTTGGCCTCGGTGCCGGAGTTGGTGAAGAACACCTTGGCGTCCGGGATGCCGGAGAGCTCCGCGATCTTCTCGGCCAGCTCGACCTGCGAGCGGATCAGGTAGAGCGTCGAGCTGTGCAGGACCCCGGTGCCGAGCTGGGCGCGAACCGCGTCGCTGATCTCCGCGACGTCGTAGCCGATGGCGTTGGTCAGGATGCCCGCGAAGAAGTCGAGGTAGGTCGTGCCCTCGCGGTCGGTCACCCGCCGCCCGCTCGCGCTCGCGATCTCGATGGGCTCGTCGTAGTAGAGGGCCAGCCAGTCCGGCATCACCGCGCGGTGCCGTGCCAGCAGCTCCTTGTGGGCCATCACGTCCTCCAGGGTCCCGCACCTTGCCGAAGAAGACCGGTACAGCGGAGTGTGGTGGCGCGCGGTGCCCACCGCCATGCACAACCTGTACCTGGATCGGCTGGTTGGCATTACGTTGTGTCCATGTACCCGACGGTCGCCGAAGTGGTCGCGCTGCCGGTGATCCGGCAGGGGAAGCCACGCCTGGTGGCGGGATCGGCCGGTCTGGCCCGCCGGGTCCGCTGGGTGCACGTGGCGGAGATCGCGGACATCGCGCCGCTGCTGCGCGGAGGCGAGCTGGTGCTCACGACCGGCGTGATGCTGCCCGAGTCCGGCCTCGCCCGCTACGTCGAGGAGCTGGCCGCCGTCGGGTGCGCGGGGCTGGTCGTCGAACTGGGCCGGCGGTGGCGCGACGACGTGCCGGCCGCGCTGGTCACCGAGGCGGAGCGGCACGGTCTCCCGCTCGTCACGCTGTCGGAGGAGACGAAGTACGTGGCCGTGACCGAGGCGGTCGTCGGTCTGATCGTGGACGCCCAGCTCGCCGAGCTGCGGGCCGCCGAGCAGGTGCACGAGACGTTCACGGCGCTGACCGTCGCCGGGGCGGAACCCGCCGAGGTGCTGCGCGAGGTCGCCCGCACGTCCGGGCTGCCGGTGGTGCTGGAGACGCTCGGCCACGACGTCCTGGCCTACGACGCGGCCGGGTACGACCCCGTCGCGCTGCTCGACGACTGGGCGGCGCGCTCGCGGGCCGTCACGGTGACCGAGCGCACCGCCTACAACGCGGCGTCCGGCTGGTTGATCACCATCGTCGGGGCGCGCGGGGCGGACTGGGGACGGCTCGTGCTCGTCTCACCGGAGCCGCCGCCGCACCGGCACGTCGTGGTCGCCGAGCGCGCTGCTTCGGCGTTGGCCGTGCATCGGCTCGTGGCGCGTGACCGCGAGTCACTGGAACGGCAGACGCACCGGACGCTGCTCGCGCAGCTCCTGGGCCAGGCACCGCAGTCGCCGGACCTGGGCGCGCGGGCGGCCGCGCTGGGGGTGCCGCTGGAACGGCGGCAGCTCATCGGCGTGGCGGTCCGGCCGGTGTCCGTGCTCCAGGGGCAAACGCTTGCCACGCAGGAGGTCCTGCGCGACCTCGCCGAGGCGACCGCACTGGCCGGACGGCGGGTCACGGTCGCGGCACTGGTCGGCGTCGTCGACGACACGTCCGTGCGGGCGTTGCTGTCGGTGCCCGTGACCGTGGGCGTGGAAGGGGTCCTGCGCAAGGTCGCGCGCGAGGTCCACCGGACGGCCGCGGCGCCCGTGGTGATCGCCGTCGGCACGACCGTGACGTCCACATCGGACGTTCGGCGGTCGCTGGGCGAGGCCGCGCACGTGGCCGGCGCCGCGTTGCGGGCACCGGGATCGCAGCTCTACCACCGGCTCGACGACGTGCGGCTGCGCGGGCTGTTGCACCTGCTGCGCGACGACGAGCGGATGCGGGCCTTCGCCGACCGCGAGCTGGGGCCGTTGCTGGCGCGGGACACCGCCCAGGGCTCACGGCTCGTGGAACTGCTGCGGTGCCTGTGCGAGAACGGCGGCAACAAGTCCGCGGCCGCCGCGGCGGCACACCTGTCGCGAACGGCGTACTACCAGCAGCTTGCGCGGATCGAGCAGGTGCTCGGCGTCTCGCTGGAAGACCCGGAGTCCCTGCTCTCCCTGCACGTAGCGCTGCTGGTGCACGAGATGGGCCCGTGAGCGCGCACGGGCCCATCGTCCAAGGGGTGCGACTCAGCCGTTGATCGTGGGCAGCATGCCCGTGATCACGTGCGGGTTCGGCACCACGTTGCCCCCGGCCACGTTGGACAGGACCGGCGGCTTCGGCCGCAGGTTGTCGACGTTCGCGGTGCCCGGCAGCGACTGGGGGTCCGGCAGCCCCGCGATGGCACCCAGGTTGGGGTGCGGAACCTTGCGCTCCTGCGCGCCGGCGGTGGACGGCAGAGCGGGCGCCTGCACGTCGCCGAGGACGGGCGCGACGACCGTCGGGAGCTGGAGCGTGTCCGCGGCGTCGAGCGGGTTGCCGAGCGGCGTGGCGCCGTTGAGCAGCTGGTCCGCGCCGACCCCGGGCAGACCGCTGTTCAGCTGGGGCACCTCCGCGGCGTTGGCCGAGCCGGCGAGCAACGGGGCGGCACTGGCGGCGAGAAGAGCGGCGGCACGGAACAGTCCGGAACGAGACACAGTTTTCCTCAATCTGGTTTTGGGGACCGATCTTCGTTTCCATCGGCAGATTCGGTTCGCACATTGACCCGCTCGATCGGGTGGTCCGGGTTTGAACCTCGCGCCACAGGAGGTCCTGCGACCGTCAACGGCCCGCTGTGACTCCGGTGACCTGGTCAAAGCAAGTTGACCCGGCGGCCCGCACCGCGCCATGACTTCCCTTGAGGCCCTTGGGGACGCGCGGCGTGCGGATCACTCTTGGTACACGCCAGCCGACGTTCAACACCTCTATCAGGTGAGTCGCTGCGTCAGCTCGGTCTCTCGTGGGAGGAGGTCCGATGAGAACTGTCCCGTTCAGACTCCCGGCCGCGGCTCGTCCCGGCGCTCGACGGGCCCGATCCGGTCCACTTTGGAGCAGGCTGCCCCGTCCACGAGAGCTGATCGGACCGGCACGGGCCGACGGCCGACCCGTGCGGTCGGGCTGGGGCGGTCAGGGCCACGCGCCGGTTCGCCGACACGACCCGGACGGTCAGGGCGACATGATCCGGTGGAGCGTTTCGCCGCAAACGTTGTTCCTCTACGCTGGCAGGCCTTCCGAGAGCAGGAGGCCACGCGTGACCCGACCTCCGCCGCCGGACCCACCACCCGACGTCCGGAACGGCATCGAGAACAGCACCGTGAGCGGCCAGGCCGTGCAGGCAGGGGCGATCTACGGTGGTGTGCACTACTACAACGTGAACGTGCCCGTCCCGCCGCCCGCCATGCCCGTGGCGCCGCCGGTCCAGCCGGTCCAGGCGGTGCCGCTGGTCCAAGCAGTGCCGCTGGTCCAGGCAGTGCAGCGTGTCCCAGCACGACGCCGCTCCGCAGCGGCGAGGACCGTCGCCGGTTGGGCGGCCTCACTGCTGCCGGTGTTCCTCGTGGCCGCGGCGGTCGGTGGTGTCGCCGACGAAGTCGCCGCCGGGGCGGGCATCGCCGTGCGGCTGCTCGTCGTCGTGGCGGTCCTGGCCCTCGGGACGACCGCGGCCGGCATCTCGGCGGCGCTGTCCGGCCGAGGCATCGCGGAGCTGTTCGGGTGGGTGCTCGACAGGACGACATCGCGCCATCTCGCGGCGCTGTCCACGAGAACGCTCGTCATCGTCCTGCTGTGCGTGTCCGCGGTGTGGTTCGCCGGCCTGGCCACGGAGCTGGTCAAGCCGGAGGCCCCGAAGAGCGGCGGTGCCACCGGCGCGCTGGTCTTCCTCGCCGTCCTCGCGGCCCAGGCGGGCCGGGTGGTCGCACGACGCCGATGAGCCCGGTCCCGCCGCTTCCCCACCGGGCGGAGGGGCGAGGCGGCCGGGGAGCTGAGAAGGTGTGGTCATGTCCGCTGACGACGACGCCCGCCGGTTGCAAGCGGCGAACCCGGCCGGGTGGTTCGAAGACCTCTACGCCGAGGCCCGCGCCGGCACGGCCTCCGTTCCCTGGGACCAGCCGCACCCGCAAGCGCACCTCGTCGAGTGGGCCGCCGGCGTCGACGGCACCGGTCGTCGCGCCCTGGTCGTGGGCTGCGGGTACGGCCGCGACTCGGAGTTCCTGGCCTCGCTGGGGTTCGACGTGGTCGCGTTCGACATCTCCCCCACCGGGATCGCCACCGTCCGGGCGCGCTACCCGGACTCGGAGGTCTCGTACGTCGTCGCCGACCTGCTCGACCCGCCCGCCGCGTGGCACCGCGCGTTCGACCTGGTCGTCGAGAACATGACGGTGCAGGCGCTGCCGGTCGACCTGCACCCGGCGGCCACCGAGCGCGTCGCCTCGCTGACCGGCTCGACGCTGCTGGTGCTCGCCGTCGCCCGCGAGGAGGGACCGGTGCCGGACGGGCCGCCGTGGCCGCTGACGCCGTCGGAGATCGAGGCGTTCGGGACCGACGGGCTGTCGGCGCGGTCGGTGCGCCGTGACGGGGGCCGCTGGGTCGCGGAGTTCGTGCGTTAAGTGGCCATGAACTGGCCACTTATGACGAACTTCGGCCGCTTAGCGTGAATCATGCTCGTTCGTCGGATGGTCGCCCGCCTGCTCGACTGGCTGCTGGTGCTGGTCGTGGTGTGGCCGTTGGTCCACGAGCCGGTGCTGGTCGTGCTGTGCGCCGCCGGGTACGACGCACTGCTGCTGCGCCTGAACACCCTCGGCAAGGCCTTGACGGGGCTGCGGGTCGTGGGCCCCGCGTCCGGCCTCAGCCTCCGGCGGGCACTGGCCCGCACCCTCGTCACGACCGCGCTGCCCGGTGCGGGCGGGGTGCTCGTGCTGACCGGTCTGGGCTGGCGGGAACCGGCGCTGACGGCGGGCCTGGGCTGGCAGCAGCCGCGGATCGTGGCCGGTGAGCACCTGACCGTCGTCTCCGCGGGGTGGCTCGCGCCGTTGTGGCTGGTGGGCGGGCTGGTGCTGCTCGTGCTGTCCGCCGTGGAGTCGCTCGACCTGCGCGGCACCCGGACGTGGCACGACCGCAAGTCGGGCACGGCCGTGGTGCGCCTCAAAGCCGGGAGCCGATGAACCGCAGCGCTTCCGGCAGGACCCTGCGCCAATAGCCGTCGTCGTGGCCACCGTGCTCGAACGACCCCTCGGCTCCCACCGCGCGGGCGAGGTCGCGTGCCGCTTCGTGGAACGGGTCCTCCCGGCCGCACCAGATCCCGGTGGGTGAGCGGATGCGGTCCGCGTGGCGCAGCGGCTCGTGGGCCTCCCAGACCTCGGGGGACGCGAACCCGGCGACCCGCTGGGCGTCCTCCCAGCTCGGGAACACCGCGGGGCTGATCGCGGCCACCGCCTCCAGCGGCCGCCGGGACGCGATGTCCAGCACGCCGAACCCGCCCATCGACACGCCCAGGGCGGCGTCGAACGGCACGGGCGGCACGAGGTCCACCCAGTAGTCCTCGCCACCGTCGAGAACCGCGCACCGCAGGGGCGCGCCGTGGAGGAACCGCGGCAGCCCGAGGTCCTGCCACCAGCGGACGCTCCCGCCGCGGCCGTGCAGCACGAGCACGACCGGGCCCGTCGTGCCCATCCACGCGCCCCACGGCCCGGGCCGCACGGGGACCGGCGGCACGTCGGGGACCACGCCGTCGGGACCCGTCCAGCCGAGGAGCCGGCGGCCGCGCGGGGTCAGCGCGCCGCCGACGCCCACCGCCGCGGCCAGGCCCGCACCGCCCAGCAGGACCGCCCGCCGCGTGACCCCCATACCACCGACTCCCGAAGCACAATGTGCGCCGATCATGACAAGCGTGGACACTCTGACACTGCCACACCCGCGGCAGCGGACTGAGGATTCTCCGGTGGAAACGACCGCGTTCGCCGTGTTTCAGCAGCGTAACAGGGGGTTGAACGATGACGGCTGAGTCCTCGCCGCCCCGGGTCACACCGGACGGCCGCGTCGAGCTGAGCGACGTGGGTCCCATCGAAGGCAGCAGGTTCTTCAACCCCGAGCTCGCGCCGGTGCCCGTCGAGCAGCGGACGTGGACGACGTACAACTTCTTCGCGCTGTGGATGGGCATGGCGCACAACATCCCCAGCTACACGCTGGCCGCCAGCCTGATCGCACTGGGCATGGACTGGGTGCAGGCGTTCCTCACGATCACCCTGGGCAACCTGATCGTGCTGGTTCCGATGCTGCTCAACAGCCACGCCGGCACGAAGTACGGCATCCCGTTCCCCGTGTTCGCCCGCGCGTTCTACGGCATCCGCGGCGCGAACCTCGTCGCGCTGCTGCGGGCGTTCATCGCGTGCGCCTGGTTCGGCATCCAGACGTGGGTGGGTGGCAAGGCGCTGCACGTGATCGTCGGCCGGCTGGCCGGCGACGGGTGGGTCAGTGCGTCCGAAGTGGGCGGTCAGCCGTGGACGCTGTGGTTGTGCTTCTTCGGTTTCTGGGTCGTGCAGATGCTGGTCATCTGGCGCGGCATGGAGGCGATCCGGCGGTTCGAGAACTGGACGGCGCCGCTCGTCAGCGTCGGGTTCCTGATCCTGCTGGGCTACGTGCTGGTGAAGGCGGGCGGGTTCGGGCCGATCCTGCACACCGGCAGCGCACTCGGCTGGGGACCGGACTTCTGGAAGGTCTTCTTCCCGGCGCTGATGGGCATGATCGCGTTCTGGTCGACGCTCAGCCTGAACATGCCGGACTTCACGCGGTTCGGCGGGTCGCAGCGCAAGCAGGCGATCGGGCAGGTCCTCGGCCTGCCGACCACGATGTCGTTCATCGCGATCGTCGCGATCCTGACGACGTCCGGCGCGCAGGCGTTGTACGGCGAGGCGATCTGGGACCCCGCGGACCTCGCGTCCCGCTTCGACAGCACGGTCCTCGTGATCGTCGCGCTGGTCTCGCTGGTGCTGGCCACGATCTCGGCGAACCTCGCGGCGAACGTCGTGAGCCCGTCCTACGACTTCTCGAACGCGTTTCCGCGGCGCATCACGTTCGCCGTCGGCGGCCTGATCACCGGCGTGATCGGCATCCTGATCCAGCCGTGGCGGCTGATCTCCGACCCGAGCATCTACATCTTCGCGTGGCTCGGCTTCTACGGCGGCCTGCTCGCCTCGGTGGCCGGCGTGTTCGTCGCCGGGTACTGGGTGATCGGGAAGACCGAGCTGCACCTCACCGACCTCTACCTCGACGGCCGGGGCGCGTACTGGTTCAACGGCGGCTGGAACTGGCGGGCGGTCCTCGCGACCCTCGTGGGCTCCGTGCTCGCGGTGGGCGGCGCCCACGGCGGACCGTTCCCCGCCGACGGCCTGATTCCGTTCCTCAAGCCGCTCTACGACTACAACTGGGTGGTCGGCTTCGCGGCCGGCTTCCTGGTGTTCCTGGCCCTGAAGGACAACACGGCAAAGGAGACGACCAGGTGAGCAACATCATCCGGGCGGCGCTCGTCCAGCAGAAGTGGACCGGCGACAAGGAGTCGATGATCGCGAACGCGGTCGAGCACATCCGTGCCGCGGCCTCGCAGGGCGCGCAGGTGCTGTGCCTGCAGGAGCTGTTCTACGGCCCGTACTTCTGCCAGGTGCAGGACGCGGACTTCTACTCCTACACGGAGGCGATCCCGGACGGCCCCACGACGCGGCTGATGCAGGAGGTCGCCGCCCAGCACAGCATCGTGCTGATCGTGCCGATGTACGAGGTGGAGCAGCCGGGCGTCTACTACAACACCGCGGCCGTGATCGACGCGGACGGCACCTACCTCGGCAAGTACCGCAAGAACCACATCCCGCAGGTCAAGGGCTTCTGGGAGAAGTTCTACTTCAAGCCGGGCAACCTCGGCTACCCGGTCTTCGACACCGCGGCCGGCCGCATCGGCGTCTACATCTGCTACGAGCGCCACTTCCCCGAGGGCTGGCGCGCCCTGGGCCTCGCGGGCGCGAGGATCGTGTTCAACCCGTCGGCGACCTCGCGGTCGCTGAGCGAGTACCTGTGGCGGCTGGAGCAGCCCGCCGCGGCCGTCGCGAACGAGTACTTCGTCGGCGCGATCAACCGGGTAGGCGTGGAACCGTTGGGTGACAACGAGTTCTACGGCCAGACGTACTTCGTCTCGCCGCGCGGGCAGCTCGTCGGCGACGCCGCGTCCGACACCGAGGAGGAGCTCGTGGTGCGCGACCTCGACCTCGACCTGCTGACCGAGGTGCGCGACACGTGGGCGTTCTACCGCGACCGCCGGCCGGACACCTACGAGGGTCTGGTGACGCCGTGAGCACGCTCATCCGCAACGGACTGGTCATCAACGCGACCGGCTCGCACGCCGCCGACGTGCTGATCGAGGGAGAGCACATCGCCGCCCTGGTCACGCCGGGGTTCTCGGTGCGGGCGGACGAGGAGGTCGACGCGGCGGGGAAGTACGTCATCCCCGGCGGCATCGACGTGCACACGCACATGGAGATGCCGTTCGGCGGCACGCAGTCCGCGGACACGTTCGAGACCGGCACGACCGCGGCGGCGTGGGGCGGCACGACCACGATCGTCGACTTCGCCGTGCAGCCCAAGGGCGGCTCCCTGCTGTCCACACTGGACAGGTGGCACGCCAAGGCCGACGGCAACTGCGCGGTCGACTACGGCTTCCACATGATCATCTCCGACGTGCACGACCAGTCGCTCAAGGAGATGGAGTCGTGCATCGCGCAGGGCGTGAACAGCTTCAAGATGTTCATGGCCTACCCCGGCGTCTTCTACGCCACCGACGGCGAGATCCTGCGCGCCATGCAGAAGGCCCGCGAGACCGGTGCCACGATCATGATGCACGCGGAGAACGGCATCGCGATCGACCAGCTCGTCGCGCAGGCGCTCGCGAACGGCCTGGGCGACCCGGTCCAGCACGGCCTGACCCGGCCGCCGGAGCTGGAGGGCGAGGCCACGTCGCGGGCGATCCAGCTCGCGAAGGTGACCGGTTCCCCCTTGTACGTCGTGCACCTGTCGGCGGCGCAGGCACTGGACGCCGTCACGGCCGCGCGGGACACGGGCCAGAACGTGTTCGCCGAGACGTGCCCGCAGTACCTGTACCTGTCGCTGGAGGACCTGGCACGTCCGGGCTTCGAGGGCGCGAAGTACGTGGCATCGCCCCCGTTGCGGCCGAAGGAGCACCAGTCGTCGCTGTGGCGGGGGCTGCGGACCAACGACCTCTCGGTGGTGAGCACCGACCACTGCCCGTTCTGCTTCAAGGACCAGAAGCAGCTCGGCGTCGGCGACTTCTCCAAGATCCCCAACGGCATGCCCGGCGTCGAGCACCGCGTCGACCTGCTGCACCAGGGCGTCGTGAAGGGCGAGATCACCCGCGAGCGCTGGGTCGAGATCGCCTCCACCACCCCGGCGCGGATGTTCGGCATGTACCCGCGCAAGGGCGTGATCGCTCCCGGAGCGGACGCGGACGTCGTGGTCTACGACCCCGCGGCGGTGCAGACGATCTCCGCCGAGACCCACCACATGGCCGTGGACTACTCGGCCTACGAGGGCTTCGAGGTGACCGGGCGGGTGGACACCGTGTTCTCCCGCGGCCGCAAGGTGATCGCCGATGGCGCCTACCACGGCTCGACGGGGCACGGCCGGTTCGTGTCCCGCGACCTCAACCAGTACCTCGTCTGAGAAAGGGCGTCATCCGTGGACTTCGGCATCGTGCTGCAGACCGACCCGCCGGCGCGGGACGTGGTGGCGGGTCTTCGCGCCGCCGAGGACTGCGGCTTCCGCTACGGCTGGACGTTCGACTCCTGCGTGCTGTGGCAGGAGCCGTTCGTCATCTACTCGCAGGTGCTGGCGGCCACCCGCGACCTGGTCGTGGGCCCGATGGTCACCAACCCGTCGACCCGCGACTGGTCGGTGACGGCGTCGCTGTTCGCGACTCTGAACGACATGTTCGGCAACCGCATGGTCTGCGGCATCGGCCGCGGCGACTCGGCCCGCCGCGTGATCGGCCAGAAGCCCGCCTCCCTGGCGGTCCTCGGTTCCGCGATGCACGTGATCAAGGAGCTCGCGGAGGGCCGTTCGGTCGAACACCACGGCACCGCCGTGCAGATCCCGTGGGTGCGCAACGGGAAGCTCGAGATCTGGATGGCCGCGTACGGCCCGAAGGCGTTGAGGATGGTCGGTGAGCAGGCCGACGGCTTCATCCTGCAGACCGCCGACCCGGACATCGCGCGCTGGACGATCGGCTCGGTCCGCGAGGCGGCGGTGGCCGCCGGCCGGGACCCGTCGGCCATCACGATGTGCGTGGCGGCACCGGCCTACGTGGGAACGGACCTGGCGCACCAGCGCGACCAGCTCCGGTGGTTCGGCGGCATGGTCGGCAACCACGTCGCGGACCTCGTCGCGCGGTACGGCGACTCCGGCGTCGTGCCCAAGGCCCTGACCGACTACATCAAGGACCGCGAGGGCTACGACTACGCCCACCACGGCAGGGCGGGCAACCGTTCCACGGACTTCGTGCCGGACGCGATCGTGGACCGGTTCTGCCTGGTCGGGCCGGAGTCGGCGCACGTCGAACGGTTGCAGGAGCTGAAGGAGATCGGCGTCGACAACTTCGCGCTGTACCTGATGCACGACGAGAAGGACAAGACGCGCGACGCGTACGGATCGGCCGTGATACCGCAGGTTTGAGGACCGCGAAGGGGTGCCACTGCCCACCGAGGGCACAACAAGTGGCGCCCTCCGCGCCCGGCCGACCGCCGGATTTGGCAGGTTCCGCGCCGGAACGACCTAATCGGACAAATTCAGACCCATGCTGTGACGCGGATCACAAATCGGTGCTGCGGGCGTGCGGATAGGAGTACGAAGGCATCAGGGCCCGAATCAGCCCGAGTTGCACGGCTTCGCCGTTCAGCGAAATGCCTGGGGGCATGGGGGATCAGTTTCGCCGCCTTCTTCCGCGACGCGTCGACGCCGAGGAAGAAGTGCGCCAGTTCAGCCTGCGCAAAGCGCGAAGTGGGCGTGGGAACCCGCTCCCGAGCTGATCAGGAAATCCGCACCACGCGTGTTCGACCGGCCGTCGGCATCCAGATCGCCGGTATCGCACGCCAATCTCTGGGGGAAATGATTTGAAGTCACTGTTCCGCGACCACCACGGATTACGCCACGCTTTCACGGTGGCCACCGTGCTGGTGACAGCGGTTGCATTCGGAAGTGTCGGCCACAGCGCAAGCGCGACGCCCAGGACGGGTGAGGCGCCTGTTTCACAGGATTCCGGGCCTGGCCTCATGTCGCTGCCCGGAGACGTTCCCGGCGAGGTGAAAGCGACTCTCGGGAAGCTGGAGAAGAGCTCACAGGTCTTCTCGGAGACGTTCAGCAAAGGGGACCTGAGCCTCACCGAGCGGCTGACGGAACACGTCCGACGGGCCGTCGAGTCGGGCACCATCACGACGCACCTCCCGAGCGGCGCCAAGTTCGACGTCGCCTCAGCCACGGCCTACACGCCGAAGAACGGCGACGGGCCATCGATCCTGCGCCTTCCCCTCGCCGGGACGAACCTGGCCAGGGCGAGCGTGCTGGGGGTGACGTTCGACTCCAGGACCGGCGCGGTGGTCGCCACCACCGAGATGGTCATTTCCGGCGCGGAGAACAACTCCGCGCACGTGACCGTCTGGAACAACGGCGTGCTGTCCCTCAACAAGATCGCATCTTCCGATGGACAGGTTCGTGACACCGGCGTTGTTCCCGCGACCACCCTTTCCGCGGCTTCCGACGGATTCTGGGAGAGGCTGAACGATTGCCTTGCCGGGCTTGGTATACCATGGGCTGTTGTGACCGCGATCGCCGTCGCGTGCTCTGCCGCGTGCGTCATCTCGGCCGGTACCGGATGTCTGCTGTGCATTCTTGCGGCAGCGGGTGTCACTCAGGCGAACATCGCCGGTTGCGTCGCTGAAGCAAGTCAAGGCTAGTCCCGAGGAGGCGGCACCTTGAACTCTCGCCAGAAGACAATCTGCATCGCCAGTGCGGTGATGATCGGTCTCGGGGCGATGCTGCCCACGATCGAGGGCTCACCGGTACCGGCTCTGGTGGGTGTGCCGATCGCCGTGGCAGCGCTTGCCGTGCTCATCGCCACCGTCGTCTCCGCACGCTCCAAGAAGAACGGCGAGAGGCTCGAATAAGGCCGCTCCAGGAATGGGCGGCGTCCCGGCAGCTCTCTGCCGCGACGCCGCCCGTTCTTCTGCCTCGATCTTCCCCACGGCGAACGAGCTACCGGACGGTGCGCGTTTCCCCGTCCCACGCTTTCGAGAGCAGCCCGGAGAGCAACTGGGAGAGCTGCGCGGGGTAGACGGTCTCCTCGGTGGCTGCCAGCTCCTCCGCGCTCCACCACCGGTAGCCGGAGATGCTGGCCTCTTCGACGTCGTCGAACCCCGAGGTGTCCACGTCGAGCCCATCGACGGAGGCGTGGAAGAACCACTCCTCCGCGTCGAACGTCGTGCCACCGAAGCTGAACACCGCGCGACGCCGCCACACCGGGCCGACCAGTGACTCGGGCGCGAGCTTCACGCCGGTCTCCTCGAAGGCCTCGCGGACGGCCGCGTCCCGCAGCTCCTCGCCGTCCTCGACGCCACCGCCGACGGTGAACCAGAACAGCTCCTGCGGACGGGCCGGGTCGAAGCCGTGGAACAGCAGCACGCGGCCGGAGGAGTCCGTCAGCACCACGCGGGCCGACGGCCGCGGCGTCAGCATCACGGCGTCGGAGGGCGCGACGGGCTCGGCGATCTCGAAGTACGACGGCTGGGGCGCGGTGCCCGCCAGCCGCAGCCAGCGCACGATCCGGCGGCGGCGCTGGAGCAGCGTGTCGCGCACGGCGTCGTTGTGCACGCGGCGGGCGAGCATCACGCGTTCCTCGGCGTCGGCCAGCTCGAAGGCCAGCGCCGGGGCGAGGGAGGACCTGTCCAGCGTGCCCAGCAGGGCCGAGAGCTCGTTCTCGGCGAGCTCGCGTTCGGCGCGCGTGGCCGACTCGGCGCGGGAGGCGGCAGCGGACAGGGCGGGGTCCAGCAGGGCGCGCACCACGACGGCGCGGCGGGCCAGTGCGGCGTCCAGGGCGGCCCAGGCGGCGTCGGTGCGCACGTGCAGGCGGTCCAGGCGGTTCGCGGTCCTGAGGATCCAGGTGGCCAGCAGCAGTGCCACGACCACCACGACCAGTGCCGTGGTCATGCCTCGCCCACCCGGCGGGGGTCGGCGGCGATGGCGGTCTCGTAGACGCGCAGGACCTGGCTCGCCACCACGGACCAGTCGAAGGCCTGCACCCGTTGCGAAGCCAGGTCGACGTACTCGGCGCGCAGAGCGCTGTCGCTCAGCACGGAACGCAGCGCCCCGGCCAGGGCGGCGGCGTCGCCGACGGGGAACAGCACGCCAGCCTTGCCGTCGTCCAGCACGCGCCGGAACGCGTCGAGGTCCGAGGCCACCACGGCGGTGCCGGCGGACATGGCCTCGGTCAGGATGATGCCGAAGGACTCACCGCCGGTGTTCGGGGCGACGTAGACGTCGACACTGCGCAGCATCCTCGCCTTGTCCTCGTCGCTCACCTGGCCCAGCAGGTCGACCCGCGAGGCGAACGGACCGTCGAACGGGCTCTCGCCGCGGCCGACGACGAGCAGCCTCAGGTCGGGGAACTCGTCGGCGATCAGCCCGAACGCCTCCCACAGGATCGGCATGCCCTTGCGCGGCTCGTCGTAGCGGCCGACGAAGCCGATGGTGCCGCCCGGCCGCGGATAGCCGTCCAAAGTGGACGCCGAGGCGAAGAAGTCGACGTCGACGCCGTTCGGGATCTCCACGGCGTCACCGCCGAGGTGCTCGACCTGGACGCGCCTGGCCAGCGCGGAGACCGCGATGCGGGCGGTGACCTTCTCCAGGAACGGTTGCAGGAAGCCCTGGAACGCCGCCAGCATCTTGGAGCGCTGGGTGGAGGTGTGGAACGTGGCGACGATCGGGCCGTCCGCTACCACCAGCGCCAGGAACGACAGCGACGGCGCCGTGGGCTCGTGCAGGTGCAGGACGTCGAACTCGTGCTCGTCGATCCAGCGGCGGACCCGCGCGTAGGAGACGGGGCCGAACGACAACCGCGCCACCGACCCGTTGTACGGGATGCCGACCGCGCGGCCGGCGGAGGTGACGAACTCGGGCAGCTCCTGGTCGTCGTCGGCGGGCGCGAGCACGTTCACCGAGTGGCCGAGCCGGATCAGGGCGCGCGCGAGGTCGACGACGTGGGCCTGCACTCCCCCCGGCACGTCGAGGGAGTACGGGCAGACGATCCCGACCTTCACCTGGCCACGCCCTTCACCGCGCGAGCCTCCTGGCCAGTGCGGCGCGGCGGCTCTCCGGCAGGTCGGCGAGCCAGAGCTTCTGCATCATGTGCCAGTCGGCGGGGTGCGCGGCGATGTCGGCGGCGAACACGTCGGCGATGGCCTGGGTGGCGGCCTGGACGGTGCTGACCTTGATCGGCGGGTGGATGCGGAAGTGCCAGCCGTCCTCGGTGAACCAGCAGCCCACCGGCAGCAGCGCGGCGCCGGTCGTGGCCGCGAGGTGCGCGGGACCGGCGGGCATCATGGTCTGCTCGCCGAAGAACGTCACCGGCACGCCGGACGAGGTCAGGTCGCGGTCGCTCAGCAGGCACACGACCTTGTTGGCGCGCAGCCGCTCGGCCAGCACAGTCGCGGGTGGACGGTCGCCGCCGCTCAGCGGCAGCACCTCGAAGCCGAGGGTCTCCCGGAACTCCACGAACTTGCGGTACAGCGACTCGGGCTTCAACCGCTCGGCCACCGTCGTGAACGTGCCGGAGTGGCCGACGAGCCAGACCCCGGCCATGTCCCAGTTGCCGCTGTGCGGGAGGGCGGCCACCGCACCGGTGCCGTTCTCCAGCGCCGCGTCGAGGTTCTCCTGGCCGGACACCTGGAACCTGCGCTTCGCGTAGGCGGCGCGCAAGTCCATCGACGGCAACCGGAACGCCTCGCACCAGTAGCGCGCGTACGACCGCAGCGAGTCGCGCACCAGTTCGTCGAGCTCTTCCTCGCCGGCCCGCGGAACGACCCGGCGCAGGTTCGTGCGCAACTGCTCGACGCTCGCCCCACCACGCCGAGCCGCGAGGTCGGCACCCACGCGGAACAACCCGCGCGCCCACGACTCCGGCAGCAGGCGGATCAGCCGCCACCCGGCGCTGTACCCGAGGGTCGCGAGGTTCACGCGGCCTCCCGCGCGGACTTCGCGACGGCCAGGACCCGCTGCAGCACCGTCACCACCGTCATGACCGCGAGCAGCCACAGCGCGACGTCCAGCAGGTGCGGCACCCCGAGCCCCTGCACACCGGCACCGATCAGCGCGACGATGAAGCGCTCGGCCCGTTCGGCCAGACCACCGTCGGCGTTCAGCCCGGTCGCGTCGGCGCGCGCCTTGACGTAGGAGATGACCTGCGAAGCGATCAGGCAGATGAACCCGGCCGCGGCGGTCCACCTGTTGCCGGTGTCGAACGCGTACCAGGTGAGCGCGGCGAACAGGGCGCCGTCGGCGATGCGGTCGCACGTCGCGTCGAGCACGGCACCGAACTTCGTCGGCCCCTGCGCGCGGGCCATCGCGCCGTCGAGCAGGTCGAGCAGCACGAAGAACGCCACCAGCGCACTGCCGACGAACAGCTGCCCGCGGGGGATGAACCACAGGGCACTCGCCACGGCGCCGACCGTGCCGACGACGGTGACGGCGTTGGGCGTGAGGCCACGCGCCAGCAGCCACGCCCCGATCGGATCGGTGACGCGCGAGACGGACGCGCGAGCGAAGATGTTCAGCATGGCGTGTCGCAGCCTAGCTGGACTGGTGAAACGCGCTCATCGCGGGTGAGGCGGGCAGGTGCGGCGGCAAGCGGCAAACACCGGCCGGGCGACAGGCGACCGGCGGCAACGCAACCTGCGCGGAAGTCAGCGCAGCGGTGAACCCCGCGCCGGCGGACACCGCCACATCACCGTTCAGCGCGAAGCCAGCAGCCAAGCCTCAACGCGAAGCCAACAGCCAAGCCGCAGCGCGAAGCCAACAGCCGAGCGCCAGCGCCGTCCACCCCAGCGCCCAGCCCCCGAACAAGCCGCCCAACCGCCCGAGACGACAGACCCCCCGCCTCGCCCCAGCGGAGAACCGGGCCGGGCGCCGCCCGTCGAGACGACAGCCCCGCGAGAACCCCCTCGACCCCCTAGCCGAGCCGCCGGTGGTCTTCGGCCACCCGCTTGAGCAGCGCCTGCAGCTCCTCCCCCCGCACCGCCATCCGCTCGAGCTTGCCGAACAGCGCGAGGTACTCGCGCACGTCCAGCGGGTCGGTGATGGTGGCGTTGCCCGTGAGCACGCTGACCGTGACGGTGCGCTCGTCGTAGATGTGGAACCCGTGCAGCGCCACCACGTTCGCGTCGGCCGACCACGGCACGACGCCGAGCCGGACGTTCGGTCTGCGCTGCATCGTGGCCAGGTGCTCGATCTGCTCCGCCATCTGCTCGGGCGAGCCCATCCGCCAGCGCAGGGCGCTTTCGGAGAGCACGAACACGAACTGCTTCGCCAGGTCGTCCATCCGGGAACGGCGGATGCGCAGGGCGGCCACCGCGGCCTCCTGCTCCGACGGCGGCATCGTCCCCAGCACGATGCGCAGGTAGGCCTCGGACTGCAGCAGCGAGGGGACCAGGTTGACCTGGAAGAACCTCGATGTCGACGCCCGCGCCTCCACTCGGCTGATCGTCTGCTGGTGGCGGTGCGCCCCTCGGTGCAGCACGACGCGGCGGGTTTCCGCCTCGGCGTGCAGCGACCTGGCGAGTTCGACCAGTTCGATGCGCGTCTCCCTCGCGGCGGCCAGTTCCACCACGAGACGCTCCACATCCGCCACGGACGGGAGCAGCATGCCGTTCTCGATCTTCGACAGCTTTGACTGGCTCATCCCGGTGGCACGGGCGGTGGCCGTGCCGGTCATCTTCGCCTCGGTGCGCAACCGGCGTAGTTCACGCGAAAGCCGTTCTCTCGCTAATCGCGAACGCTCAGGTGCGGTCATGTTCGCACCGTAACCATCCGCACACTCGGAGACGATCGGCCATAGGCGGGGACTTGACTCGCAGTTGACACCTCCAGGTGGGTGATCTCACCTACCTGGAATCGGTTTGTGCTGCCGTTACGTCTCGATCCACCGGGGAAAAGCACCCGAAAGTTGTAGTGCTCGCTATTCCTGGCGAAGTGGAAAGCGGGCGGATTGTCCAGTGCGGACAACGTGAGTGGTTTTTGTCACTCTTATGTCCACGAATTTGTTCGCGGTTCAATCACACCCGCGTCGGCTAAACGCTGCGTTCAGCCGACGGGGTGCCTCAAACCGACTTCCGCGCACGCAATACCGTGCGCACACCGAACCCGATGGCGCCGAAGATGAGCACGAAACCGATGAGCCCCAGGCCGGGGGCGTCGTCGTGCTGGGCGTACAGCAGGGCACCGACACCCAGCGCGGCGACGGCAACGCAGGCGACCAAGGGCAGCAACAACCGGAGCATGGATCGACTATCGCTCATGATCTATCGAAAGTCAACAGATACCGAGCGTGGAACGATCAGCCGAGGGCCTTCCAGCCGTCCGCCAGCAGGTGCCGGGTCTCCCCCAGCAACTGCGGCAGCACCTTGGTCTGCCCGATGACCGGCATGAAGTTCGCGTCCCCGCCCCACCGCGGCACGACGTGCTGGTGCAGGTGGGCGGCGATCCCGGCGCCGGCGACGACGCCCTGGTTCATGCCGACGTTGAACCCGTGCGGCGCCGCCACGTGCCGCACCACCCGCATCGCCTTCTGCGTGAACGCGGCGAACTCGGCCGTCTCCGACGTCGTCAGGTCCGTGTAGTCCGGCACGTGCCGGTACGGCAGCACCATCAGGTGACCGGGGTTGTACGGGTACAGGTTCAGCACCGCGAAGACCTCGGCCCCACGCGCGATGATCAGCCCGGAGGCGTCGTCCAGCGCCACCACGCGGCAGAACGGACAGCCCTCCGGCTCGTCGCCGTGGGCCTTGCCCGCACCCTGCACGTACGACAGGCGGTGCGGGGTCCACAGGCGCTGCAACGCGTCCTGGACCCCCACACCGTCCTGCTCGGAGTACTCAGGCGTCACGAGAGCAGTTCCGCGGTGGGCGAGGCGTTCTCCCGGCGGCCCACCCACTCGACGATCTGCTCGACGGCCCGCTCGACCGGCACACCGTTGATCTGCGTGCCGTCGCGGAACCGGAACGACACCGCGTTCGCCTCCACGTCCTTGGCGCCCGCCAGGAGCATGAACGGCACCTTCTGCATGGTGTGGTTGCGGATCTTCTTCTGCATCCGGTCGTCCGAGGCGTCGATCTCGACCCGGATGCCCGCCTTGCGCAGCACGTCGCGGACGGCGAACAGGTGCTCGTCGTTCTCCGAGGTCACGGGGATGCCGACGACCTGCACCGGGGCGAGCCACGCCGGGAACGCGCCCGCGTAGTGCTCGGTCAGCACGCCGAAGAACCGCTCGACCGAGCCGAACAGGGCGCGGTGGATCATGACCGGGCGCTGGCGGGAGCCGTCCGGGCCGGTGTACTCGAGCTCGAACTTCTCGGGCAGCATGAAGTCGAGCTGGATCGTCGACATCTGCCAGGTGCGGCCGAGCGCGTCACGCGCCTGCACGGAGATCTTCGGACCGTAGAACGCGGCGCCGCCGGGGTCGGGCACGAGCTCCAGGCCGGACTCGCGGGCCACCGAGGCGAGCGTCTCCGTCGCCTCCTCCCAGACGTCGTCGGGACCGACGAACTTCTCCGGGTTCTTGGTCGACAGCTCCAGGTAGAAGTCGTCCAGGCCGTAGTCGCGCAGCAGGTCCAGCACGAACGTCAGCAGCGACTTCAGCTCGTCGCGGACCTGGTCGCGGGTGCAGAAGATGTGCGCGTCGTCCTGCGTCATGCCGCGCACGCGGGTCAGGCCGTGCACCACGCCGGACTTCTCGTAGCGGTAGACGCCGCCGAACTCGAACATGCGCAGCGGCAGCTCGCGGTAGGACCGGCCCCGCGACTTGAAGATCAGGTCGTGGAACGGGCAGTTCATCGGCTTGAGGTAGTAGTCCTGGCCGGGCTTGCGGACCGTGCCGTCGGGGTTGAGCTCGGCGTCGAGGTGCATCGCCGGGTACATGCCGTCCTTGTACCAGTCGAGGTGACCGGAGACCTCGAACAGCCTGCCCTTGGTGATGTGCGGCGAGTAGACGAACTCGTAGCCCTCTTCGGTGTGCCGCTGCCGGGAGTAGTCCTCCATGGCCTTGCGGATGATGCCGCCCTTGGGGTGGAACACCGCGAGACCGGAGCCGATCTCGTCCGGGAAGCTGAACAGGTCGAGCTCGACGCCCAGCTTGCGGTGGTCGCGCCGCTCGGCCTCTGCCAGGCGCTCCAGGTACGCGTCCTGGGCCTCGGTGGACTCCCACGCGGTGCCGTAGATGCGCTGGAGCTGCGGGTTGTTCTCGTTGCCGCGCCAGTACGCCGCCGCCACGCGGGTCAGCTTGAACGCCGGGATGTGCTTGGTGGTCGGCACGTGCGGGCCGCGGCACAGGTCGCCCCAGACCTGCTCGCCGGAGCGCGGGTCGAGGTTGTCGTAGATCGTCAGCTCGCCGCCGCCGACCTCCATGACCTCGCTGGTGTCAACGTCGCTCTTGATGTCCACGAGCTCAAGCTTGAACGGCTCGGCCGCGAGCTCGGCCTTGGCGGCGTCGACCGACTCGACGACGCGGCGCGAGAACCGCTGCGACGACTTGATGATCTGCTTCATGCGCTTCTCGAGCGCCTGCAGGTCCTCTGGCGTGAACGGCTTCTCGACCTGGAAGTCGTAGTAGAAGCCGTCCTTCACCGGCGGGCCGATGCCGAGCTTGGCCTCGGGGAACTGCTGCTGCACCGCCTGCGCCAGCACGTGCGCGGCGGAGTGGCGGATGACGCTGCGGCCGTCCTCGGTGTCCGCGGCGACGGCCTCGACCTCGACGTCGACCCGCGGGGTCCACGACAGGTCGCGCAGGTGGCCCTCGGCGTCGCGCACGACGACGATCGCGTCGGACCCCTTGCCGGGCAGGCCGGCCTCGCGCACGGCCGTGCCCGCCGTCGTCCCAGCCGGAACCACCACGCGCGGCGGGTTCTGGGCGACTTGCGGGCGCGGTTCGGACACGGTGACTCCTAGTGGCAGTGTTGGGTGTGCGGATCAGATGTTATCGGTGCTCAAGATGGACATGACGATCGCGTCGTGGAAGACGCCGTCCCACAGCAACGCGTCCCTCAACCGGCCTTCTTCGCGGAAGCCGAGCTTCTTGTAGACGTGGATCGCCCGCTCGTTGAAGTCGTACACCTCCAGGTCCACCCGGTGGAGGTTCCGCTCCTTGAACGCGTGGTCGAGGACGTGCCGGATCGCGAGCGTTCCGCAGCCCTTGCCGAAACCGTCCCACAACGCGATCCGCATGCCCGCCGAGCGGTTGTGCGGATTGATGGTGAGAACGACCTCGCCGAGGTACTTCCCGTCCTCGGTGATCGCGCGGGTGTAGCGGTTCGGGTCGTTCAACGTCCGCTCGACGTACGCCTCGTAATCCGCCAGCGAGTACGTCTGATGAGTACCGGTGAGGCGGTTGACCTCGTCGTCGTGCGGACCGCCTTCGGCCATCGCCTGCGCGAACTCCTTGCGGAGCGGTACGAGTTCCATGGGTCGATTGAAGCGGGTCGGCGCAAGCGGGTTTCCGCAGTACACGATTCATACGCAAGCCCATCTGAGTGGTTTTCCGGATGCGCTTCGCCGGTGGCCGCGAGCAGGCTGTGTGCCCCGGCCGCCGAATGGAGCCCGACATGCCCGACCTGGTCGTCGAATGCCCGGTCCGCCTCACCGCGTCCAACCGGGACGAACTGCGCCTGCTGTACGCCGATCTGCGCGACCACTACGCCCGGCGCGATGCCCGTGACGGCACGCGCACCACGTTGCACTTCGTGTGGACCGGCGTGCTCGACCCCGAGCTCTTCGGCCCGACCTACGCCGACCAGCGGCACGTCTTCGCCGCTTCCCGGCCTGTGCTGAACTCCGCGCGGCACCGGGACGGGCTTCAGGGAACGAACAGGTGGCTGTCAGCCCCGCCTCAGCCGGACAGCGCATCGTCGAGGACATGAGCGAGCAGGGACAGGCGCCTCCACCGCAGGAGCCGCCGCAGGACGAACCGCGGGCGGCGCAGCCCGCACCGGACCAGGTGACGACCCCGCCGCCCGCCGACGCACCGGCCGCGCCTGGTCAGCACCAGCCCGCCCCGGCGCGGCCGGCGGCGGAAGCACCCGCCACCCCCGTGGTCGCGGTACCGGCCCGCGGCCGGATGAGGCGCTTCGCCGGGCACCGGGCCACGCAGCTCGTCGCCGTGGGACTGCTGGGGCTCGTCCTCGGCGGCGGCGTCGTGGGAGCGGTCGCGGCCAGCCGGTTCGACGAGCGCGGTCCCGGCCACGTGCGGATGCACGACCGCGGGGAACGCTGGCCCGACCGCGGCGGCGACCGGTTCGAGCAGCGCGGCCCGTTCGGCGAGGGCCGTGAGGGCGACCGCTTCGAGCGGTGATCGACGAGCGCACGACCCGCGTTTCTGCCCGATCCCCGACGACGCGGGTCGTGCGCTCCCCTACGCCGGAACGCACGGCACGGCCGGATTGGTCCCCCTCGTTCTGCCGTGCCGTGCGTTCCTTCCGCGCTCACGCGTGTGACTGCGGTCCGATCCGGATCGCGAGGAGCTGCCGCCGCAGCACCTTCCCGGTCGCGTTGCGCGGCAGCTTCGGCACGACCACGACCTCGCGCGGGACCTTGTGCCGCGCGAGCCTGGTGCGCACGAACTCGCGCAGCTCCCGCACGTCGATCCGCGTTCCCGCGACCGGCACCACGAACGCGCGCAACCGTTGCCCGTACTCGGGGTCCGGCACGCCGAGCACCGCCGCGTCCCGCACGCGGTAGTGCGTCATAAGCAGGTTCTCCACCTCGACCGGGTACACGTTCTCGCCGCCGGAGACGATCATGTCGTCCTCGCGGCCGTCGAAGTAGAGCCGGCCGTTGGGGTCGAAGTGCCCGAGGTCGCCGGTCGCGACCAGCCCGTCGATCGACTCCTTCTGCGTGCCGTCCGTGTAGAGGTCGACCGTGAGCGAGCCGCGCACGTAGATCCGGCCCGTCACGAACGACCGCGTGATGCGGTTGCCGGTCTCGTCGTAGAGGCGCACGACGCAGTTGTGCGGTGGCCTGCCGACGCTGGACGGCGCGGCCGCCAGATCCTCCGGCGTGGCGATGGTGGCGACGGCGACCTCGGTCGAGCCGTAGAGGTTGTAGAGCACCGGCCCCAGCACGTCCATGGTGCGCTGCACGAGGTCGGGCGCGATCGGCGAACCGGAGGAGAACACCACGCTCAGGTGGCTCAGGTCGAACGAGTCCAGCACCGAGCGGTCCAGCTCCATGATCCGCTGCAGCATCGTCGGGACCAGCACCAGCGTCGTGCACCGCTGGCCCTGCACCGACCACAGCGTCTTGCGCGGGTCGAACCGGCGGTGCAGCACCGCGCGCGAGCCCAGCGACATCGCGAGCGTCAGGTGCGAGTAGCCGACCGAGTGGAAGATGGGCGCGGCGATGAACGTCGACTCGTTGGCCCTCATCGGGATGCGGTCGAGGAAGTCCGACGCCGTGAGCACGGACTTGATCTCGCGCGCCGTGCCCTTCGGCGTGCCGGTGGTGCCCGAGGTGAGCTGGATGACCACGCCGGGCTCGCGCGGCGGCTCCAGCTCGCCGCGCGGGGCTTTCGCCACCAACTGGTCGAGCGTCGGCGTGCGGCGGTCCAGCCCGTCGCGCGACCAGGCGAGCCAGCGCGGGATCGACGGCGGGAGCTGGTGGAACAGCGGCGTGAACTCCTCGTCGTGGATCACGACCGACGCGCGTTCCCGTTGCAGCAGGTCGAGCACGACCGGGGCGCCGAACCCGGTGTTCACCAGCAGCACGCGGACGCCGAGCTTCGCGCACGCCAGCAGCGACTCGACGATGCCGCGGTGGTTGCGGCACATCAGCGCGACGACGTGCGTGTGCTGCACGCCCAGCGCGCGCAGGCCCTGCGCGATGGCGTCGGAACGCCGGTCGAGCTGCCCGTACGTCACCGAGCCGCGTTCGTCGACGACGGCGACGCCGTCCGGGTTCAACCGGACGGAACGGCGCAGCGCCGTGACGTTCGGCCCCCAGACCGGCACCTCTCTCAGCGCCTGCACGGACATCTTGATGTTCGTGAGACTCACCATGCCCGCGGCGGACAAGACACGGAGTGAGTGCACCCGGCCCACGGCGTCGCGAAACACCTTGCGCAACCCTGGCATCAACAGCTCCTCGCGCTGCAAGTCCCCCGAGGTGTTCGGACGGTAACTGTCCGCAAGGCTCACGCCAAGGGCTGTTCCGTGCGGAACGAGCAAGACGAGGAGACTTTCGACGATGTAAACGTTTTCATGTTGTCAGGGGTCTGACAGGTCGGCGGTCTGGCGGATCAGACCAGGAAGGCGCGCAGCAGCGACGCCGTGCCGTCGAGGTGCTCGGCCATCGACCGGCGGGCGGCCGCCGGGTCTCCGTCCAAAATGGAGGTGATGATGCGCTCGTGCTGGGCGTTCGAGTGCGCGAGGTTCGGCTCGAGCAGCGGGATGTGGTCCAGCAGCTCGTTGGTGCGCATCCGCGACTCGGCGACGGCGGCCGTGAGCGACGCGGACCCGGTGGCCTCGGCGATGGCGAGGTGCAGCCGGGAGTCCTTGCGCCGGTACTCCCCCAGCGACGCGGTGGACGCCTCGTCGAGCCACGCCCTGAGCCCGCGGCGCTCCGACGGCCCCAGCGACCGGCCCGCCGCCGTCTCCGCGGCGCCCGCCTCCAGGACCTTCCGCAGCGTCAGCACGTCGTCGACGTCGCCGAACTGCTTGCCGGGAGCCGGTTTCGGGATCTCCTCGTTGACGAACGTGCCGCCGTAGCGGCCCCGCCGCGACTCGACGTAGTGGTTCTCCTGCAACGACTTGATCGCCTCGCGCACGGTCACCCGGCTCACGCCGAGCCGGGTGGCCAGCTCCCGTTCGGACGGCAGCCGCTCCCCCGGCGCGACGACGCCGAGGCGGATGGACTGCATGAGCCGTTCGACGGTCTCCTCGAAGGCGTTGCCCGCCCGCACCGGGCGGAACAACGCTTCCTGTGCGTGCTCCGGCATCTCTACAGCGGTGTCACGTACGCGCCGGCGATGCCGCCGTCCACGAGGAAGTTCGACGCCGTGATGAACGACGAGTCGTCGGAGGCGAGGAACGCCACGGCCGCGGCGATCTCGGCCGGTTCGGCGAACCGGCCCAGCGGCACGTGCACGAGCCGGCGCGCGGCCCGCTCGGGGTCCTTCGCGAACAGCTCGCGCAGCAGCGGCGTGTTGACCGGCCCGGGGGACAGCGCGTTGACGCGGATGCCCTCGCGCGCGAACTGCACGCCGAGCTCGCGCGACATCGCCAGCACGCCGCCCTTCGAGGCGGTGTACGAGATCTGCGACGTCGCCGCGCCCATCGTCGCGACGAACGACGCGGTGTTGATGATCGATCCCTTGCCGCCCGCCTGCATGTGCGGGATGGCGTACTTGCAGCACAGGTAGACCGACGTGAGGTTCACCTTCTGCACGCGGTCCCACGCCTCGATGCCGGTCGTGAGGATCGAGTCGTCCTCCGGCGGCGAGATGCCGGCGTTGTTGAACGCGACGTCCAGCTTGCCGTAAGTGTCCACAGTGGTCTGGAAGAGCGCCTTGACCTGGTCCTCGTCGGTCACGTCGACCTGGACGAACAGCCCGCCGGCCTCGTCCGCGGCCGCCTTGCCGCTCTCCGGGTCGAGATCGGCGACGACGACCTTCGCGCCCTCGCTCGCGAACCTGCGCACGGTCGCGAGACCGATGCCGCTGCCGCCACCCGTCACGACGGCCACGCGGCCCTCGAGTCGCTGCACCATCTTTGTCCTCCTGGCTCAGGTTGCGATGAAGACGTTCTTGACCTCGGTGAACGCGTCGAGCGCGTCCGGTCCGAGCTCCCGGCCGAGCCCGGACTGCTTCACCCCGCCGAACGGCGTCCAGTAGCGGACGGACGAATGCGAGTTCACCGACAGGTTCCCGGCTTCGACGGCCCGCGAGACCCGGATCGCGCGGCCGACGTCCCGCGTCCAGATCGAGCCGGACAGGCCGTACTCGGAGTCGTTCGCGATCCTGATCGCGTCGGCCTCGTCGGTGAACGGCAGCACGACGACGACCGGGCCGAAGATCTCCTCGGTGACCGTCACGTGGTCCGCCGGGGGCGTCAGCACCGTCGGCGGGAACCAGAAGCCGGGCCCCTCCGGCGAGGTTCCGCGGAACGCGACGTGCGCGTCGTCTGGCACGTAAGACGCCACCCTGCCGAGGTGCGCCGCGGAGATGAGCGGCCCCATCTCGGTCGCCTCGTCGCCCGGTGCGCCCACCCGCACGCCCTTCACGGCGGGCTCGAGCAGTTCCATGAACCGGTCGTAGACGCTCGCCTGCACCAGGATGCGCGACCGCGCGCAGCAGTCCTGCCCGGCGTTGTCGAACACCCCGTACGGCGCGGTCGCGGCGGCCTGCTCCAGGTCGGAGTCCGCGAAGACGATGTTGGCCGACTTGCCGCCGAGCTCCAGCGTCACGCGCTTCACCCGGTCCGCGCAGCCCGCCATGACCTGCTTGCCGACCTCGGTCGAGCCGGTGAAGACCACCTTGCGCACCAAGGGGTGCGTGACGAACCGCTGGCCGACGACCCCTCCCTTGCCGGGCAGCACCTGGAGCACGCCCTCCGGGAGGCCCGCCGCCAGCGCCAGCTCACCGAGGCGGATCGCGGTCAGCGGGGTGACCTCGGCCGGCTTGAGCACCACGGTGTTGCCGGCGGCGAGCGCCGGGGCGAACCCCCACCCGGCGATCGGCATCGGGAAGTTCCACGGCACGATCACGCCGACGACGCCGAGCGGTTCGTGGAAGGTGACGTCGAGACCGCCGGGGACCGGGATCTGCTTGCCGAACAACCGTTCCGGCGCGGCCGAGTAGTAGTGCAGCACGTCGCGGACGTTGCCCGCCTCCCAGCGCGCGTTGCCGATGGTGTGCCCGGAGTTCTCGACCTCCAGCCGCGCCAGCTCCTCGTTGTGCGCGTCGACCGCCTCGGCGAACCTGCGCAGCAGCCGCGCTCGGTCACCGGGCGCGACGGCGCGCCACGTCTGGAAGGCCTGGTGCGCCTTGCTGATCGCGGCGTCGGTCTCGTCGAGGCTCGTGTGCGGGACCTGCCGCACCAGCTCCTCGGTGGCCGGGTTGATGACGTCAAAGGTCACGCTTTTCTCCTTGCAACGTCCACGAGGTCTCCGAACAGCCTCAGGTCCTCGACGTCCTGCTCCGGGTGCGACTGCACGCCGAGGACGAACCGCGCGCCCTCCAGCTCGACGGCCTCGACGGTGCCGTCGGGCGCCCTGGCGGTGACGTGCAAGCCGTCCGCGACCCGGTCCAGCGACTGGTGGTGGTGGCACTGCACCGTCGTCCGCGAGCCGATGATCGTGTGCAGGCGCGTGCCGGGCACGACCTCGATCTCGGTGTGCCCGAAGACGCCCGGTGCCGGGTTGTGGCCCTCGATGTGCTGGTGCAGCGTGCCGCCCAGCGCGACGTTCAGCACCTGCATCCCCCGGCACACGCCGAGCACCGGCAGGTCGAGCTTCAGCGCGGCCTCGACGAGCGCGAACTCGGCGTCGTCGCGGTCGCGGTGCGGCTCCCCGGTCATCGGGTGCCTCTCGGCCCCGTACGCGGCGGGGTCGACGTCCGCGCCGCCCGCGATCACCAGCCCGTCGAGGAACGCGATGGTCTCGGAGGTCCAGGTGCCGACCGGCGGCAGCATGACCGGGGTGCCGCCCGCCTGGACGACGCAGTCGAGGTAACCGCGGTAGAGCACCGCGGCTTCCACGTCCCAGTGGCCGAAGCGCGTGCGCTCCAGGTAGGTGCTGATCCCGATGACCGGCTCAGAGGCGCTCAAACCCGCGCACCTTCTCCCAGTCGGTGACCGCCGCCTCGAACGCGGTCAGCTCGACCTGCGCGGCGTTGAGGTAGTGGTCGACGACGTCCGCGCCGAACGCGTCCCGCGCGATCTCGCTGGACGCGAGCAGCTCGGCGGCTTCCTTGAGCGTCGTGGGCACGGTGGCCCGGTCCGAGGCGTAGGCGTTGCCGACGAACTCGTCCTCCAGCTCCAGCTCCCGCTCGACCCCGTGCAGCCCGGCCGCGATCAGCGCCGCCACCGCGAGGTAGGGGTTCACGTCGCCGCCGGGCACCCGGTTCTCGAACCGCAGCGACTGGCCGTGGCCGACCACGCGCAGCGCGCAGGTGCGGTTGTCGCGGCCCCACGCCACCGCGGTCGGCGCGAACGAGCCCGGCACGAAGCGCTTGTAGGAGTTGATGTTCGGCGCGAGGAAGTACGTGAACTCCCGCAGCGCGGCGAGCTGACCGGCGAGGAAGTGCCTCATCAGCTCCGACATGCCCCTGCCCTCGGCGAAGACCGGCTCGCCGTCCGCCGACCGCAGCGACAGGTGGATGTGGCAGGAGTTGCCCTCGCGTTCGTTGTACTTCGCCATGAACGTGAGCGACTTGCCCTGCTGCGCGGCGATCTCCTTGGCGCCGTTCTTGTAGATGGCGTGCTGGTCGCACGTCCGCAGCGCCGTCGTGTAGCGGAACGCGATCTCGTGCTGGCCGGGGTTGCACTCGCCCTTGGCCGACTCGACGACCATGCCGGCGCCCGTCATGCCGTTGCGGATGGCCCGCAGCAACGGCTCGACGCGCGCGGTGCCGAGCAGCGAGTAGTCGACGTTGTACTGGTTCGACGGCGTGAGGTTGCGGTAGCCGGCGTTCCAGGCCTGCTCGTAGGTGTCGTCGAAGACGATGAACTCGAGCTCGGTGCCGACGTAGGCCTCCAGCCCGAGCGCGGCGAGCCGGTCGAGCTGCTTGCGCAGGACCTGCCGGGGCGACGCGACGACCGGGTCGCCGTTCTCCCAGACGACGTCGCACATGACGAGCGCGGTGCCCTCCTGCCACGGGATCCGGCGCAGCGTCCCGACGTCCGGCTTCATGACGAAGTCGCCGTACCCGCGGTCCCAGCTCGACATCGCGTACCCGCCGACCGGGTTCATCTCGACGTCGACGGCGAGCAGGTAGTTGCAGCCCTCCGCGGAGTGCCCGAGGACCTCGTCGAGGAAGTACCGCGCCGCGCACCGCTTGCCCTGCAGACGACCCTGCATGTCCACGATCGCGACCAGGACCGTGTCGATCTCGCCGGTGTCCACGGCCTCGCGCAACTCCTCGACGGTCAGCATCCGCGTTCCTCCAAAGGTATGCATACGAGCCATTGGGCGCACCATCTTGACACCACCGGGTGACGAGCGCCACCCTCAACCACTGCTCAAAGGACTACCGGGAGTCCATATGGCCAAGCACGTCGAGTACGAGAAGGTGAGCAGCGACTACCTGGAGCACCGGCAGCTCAGACGGGGGGCGGCCGGCTGGGTCCTGCTCGCCGGGCTGGGTGTCTCGTACGTGATCTCCGGCGACTTCGCCGGGTGGAACTTCGGTCTCGCCCAGGGCGGCTGGGGCGGGTTGCTGATCGCCACGATCCTGATGGCGACGATGTACACGTGCATGGTGTTCGGCCTCGCCGAACTGGCCTCCGCGCTGCCCGTCGCGGGTGCCGGCTACGGCTTCGCGAGGCGCGCGCTCGGCCCGTTGGGCGGGTACGCGACAGGAATCGCCATTCTCATCGAGTACGCCATCGCTCCCGCGGCGATCTCGGTGTTCATCGGCGACTACGTCAAGGCCTTGGGCCTGCTGGACGCCACGTGGCCGGTGTACCTGGCTTGCTACGTGATCTTCGTGGGCATCCACCTCTGGGGCGTCGGCGAGGCGCTCCGGGTGATGTTCGTGATCACGGGCGTCGCGGTCGTGGCGCTCGTCGCGTTCGTGGCGGGCATGATCCCGAAGTTCTCCGCGGACAAGCTCTTCGACATCGGCGACGGCTCGTTCCTGCCGATGGGGGTGACGGGCGCGTGGGGCGCGATCGTGTTCGCGATCTGGTTCTTCCTCGCGGTCGAGGGCGTGCCGCTGGCCGCCGAGGAAGCCCGCGACCCCAAGCGCGACATGCCGCGCGGCATCATCGGCGCGATGGTGGTGCTGCTGGTGTTCGCCGCCGCGATCCTGCTGGTGGCGCCGGGCGGCGCGGGCTCGAAGGCCCTGGAGGCCTCCGGCAACCCGTTGCCGGAGGCGGTCCGCGCGGCCTACGGCGGCGACACGTTCCTCGCGCAGCTCGTGAACTACGTCGGCCTGGCCGGCCTGGTCGCGTCGTTCTTCTCGATCATCTACGCCTACTCGCGGCAGCTCTTCGCGCTGTCCCGCGCGGGCTACCTGCCGCGGTGGCTGTCCCGCACGGGCAAGCGCAAGACGCCCTACCTCGCCCTGATCGTGCCCGGCACCATCGGCTTCGTGCTGGCGACGGTGATGAAGACCGTCGACCCGGTAACGGGAGGGGCGCGGCTCATCAACATCGCCGTGTTCGGTGCGGCGCTGTCCTACGTGCTGATGATGGTGTCGCACATCGTCCTGCGTAAGACCGCGCCCGACCTGCCTCGGCCGTACCGCACCCCCGGCGGTGTGGTGACCACGGGCGTGGCGTTGGTGTTGGCCGTCGCTGCCGTCATCGCGACGTTCTTCGTGGACGAGGTCGCCGCTGCCGTCACGGCGGGCATCGTGCTGATCGCGGTCGCCTACTACTGGTTCTACAGCCGGCACCACCTGGTGGCCGACGCGCCCGAGGAGGAGTTCGCGGCCATCGCCAAGGCGGAGGCCGAGCTGGACTGACCCGGCCGAGCCGGAGGTGGGTGGTTCCCGGCGGAACCACTCACCTTCGAGCAGGTCGTGGCAGGATCGGGCGTTGTGAGTGACATTCAACGTGTGGGAGTCGTCGGTTCCGGCCTCATGGGCTCCGGGATCGCCGAAGTGAGCGCACGCGCGGGCCTCGACGTCATCGTCGCCGAGGTCAACGCGGACGCGACCGAGGCAGCGAAGGGGCGGATCGCCTCCTCGCTCGCCAGGGGCGTGAAGGCCGGCAAGCTGAGCGAGGACGACCGCGAGGCGGCGCTGGGCCGCATCCGGTTCACCACCGACATCGGCGAGTTCGCCGACCGGCAGTTCGTGGTCGAGGCGGTCGCCGAGAACGAGCAGGTCAAGACCGAGGTCTTCACCGCGCTCGACAAGGTCGTGAAGGACGAGGACGCCATCTTCGCGTCCAACACGTCCTCCATCCCGATCATGAAGCTGGGCATGGCCACCAACCGGCCCGAGCAGGTCATCGGCGTGCACTTCTTCAACCCGGTGCCGGTGCTGAAGCTCGTCGAGATCGTGCCGTCCCTGCTGACCGGCGCCACCACGCAGGTCCGGGCGGAGGCGTTCGTCCGCGCGACCCTGCACAAGGAGGTCATCCGCTCGCAGGACCGCGCCGGCTTCGTGGTCAACGCGCTGCTGATCCCCTACCTGCTCTCGTCGATCCGCATGCTCGAGTCCGGCTTCGCCTCGGCCGACGACATCGACAACGGCATGGTGCTGGGCTGCGCGCACCCGATGGGACCGCTGCGCCTCACCGACCTGATCGGCCTCGACACCACGAAGGCCATCGCCGAGTCGATGTACGAGGAGTTCAAGGAGCCGCTGTACTCGCCGCCGCCGCTGCTGCTGCGCATGGTGGACGCGGGCCTGCTGGGCAAGAAGTCCGGCCGCGGGTTCCACAACTACGCCAAGTGAGAGAGCGCGTTCGTGCCGGTCCGGCACGAACGCGCTTCACCAGGACAAGGCCTAGATGTACTGACTCGTGACGTTGTTGACGTCTAGGCGGTCAGTCGGGTGATGGGTGGCTGGCCGCCGAGGGCGGTGTGGGCGCGTTGGGTGTTGTAGTTGTGGACCCAGCCGGGCAGGGCGGCCAGGCGGTGG
>NZ_FOFR01000019.1 GCF_900110955.1 Lentzea xinjiangensis | reverse complement strand
GAGGTGCCGCCGGGCGCCGGGAAGCGGTCGACGGCCAGGCCGCTGGCGGGGCTGGTGTCGCCGCTCGTCGTCAGCGAGGTGCCGATGTGGCCGTAGAAGGGATGGCCTTCGGTGGTGTTGACGATGCCGTCACCGCTGGTGTCGGCGCGTTGGGACGGGCAACGCCCCTGTGCGCCGATGTGGATGTGCTGTGCGTGCGGGGCGTCGGCGAGCACTCCGCGCACCCGGAAGGCGATGTCGACCTGGTTGCCGCGCAGGACGAGGGCTCCCTGCCCGGAAGCTCCGCTCCGGTTGAGCTGCCGGAGCTGCACGGTGGCCACCGTGGTGCCGTCGTCGCGCCCGGCTCCGGTGCCGTGATCGCCCTCGTGGGCCGAGGCCACCGCGGGTGAGGCGAGAGCCATCCCCAGCGCGAGCACCGGAACCGCCGCACGTGCCGCTTTGGTCTTGAACGCTGTCATCGTTCGTTCCTCCTGTGGGGTCGAAACGATCTGCCCTACAGGAACTCTTCGGCGCCGGGCCCGATGCGGATTGCCTCAGCACGAAGAAATTCGCACCCCGCTGAGGGGTCCAGCGCCGCCTGCGCTCACTGGTTCTACGTGTGGTCCATGTCGTGCGCGTCGTCCCCGTGTGCGCTGACCAGGCGGGCGATCGTGGGCACCGTAGTTTCTGACGCCCAAGCATGATCATCGTCATCCGTCATACCGGGATCGGCCTCTGTTTGCCACGGCGAAGTGGCCCCGCAGGGCCATCGACGTTCTCGCGGGACAGGGTCTGCCGGCCCACAGCAACCGGTGGGCACGATTGCGCGACAGCGATGTGGTCATGGGTTGCTCCTGCAGTCCGTGGCGATACCGCGCAGCGCGTCGAGGAAGTCCTCCGCGACCCGCGCCTGTCGTAGCCAAACCCGCGCCGACCCTGGATCGAGAGTTCACGCTGTTCGTCGCGCAACGGCGAACAGGACGTACAGCGAAGGCCATGTGGCGATGGCCGCGAGGATTGGTCGCATACGAGGTCGCCGGACCCTCGCCAGCCATCATCGAATGGCTGGCGGACCGCGTTCTGTGGATGCCTGGTCCAGGTACACCCCATGATGGAGCAGGCAGCACTCCGGCGCCGATGTCGAGCACGTCTGCCAGTGGCCATCGATGTGCCGGCCGTCGAAGACACAGCCGATGTAGAAACTCGGCTCGAAACCTCCACCCAAACTCCGCCGCGCACCTTTGCGTTGCGGAAGGCACAGTGCACAAGCCTGCTTCCGTTGGCGACGGACATGCCGTCGAGTCGGTGATCGGACAAGTCGGCGTCCTCCAGCGTCACGCCGTGCAGGAGAAGCTTGTCCTGTTCCTGTCAGGCTCGCGGTTGCCCCTGTCCCCTCGGCCAAACTTGATTCGCCGAGCACAAGGTCACACACCGGGGAGACGTAGATGCGACGACGTTCGTTTTTGATTGCGGCATCCCTGGCCGTGAGCTCGGTGGGCGCTGCGCCTGCCCAGGCCGAGCCCTGCGGCTTCCCCGGCGTGCTGCGACCGGGTGCGGCCAACCTGTTCCCGGAGGGGGCGGCGTGGGATCCGAGCAGGCGGGCGCTGCTCGTCGGGTCCTTCGCCAGCCCCACCTCACCGGTGCCGACGATCTCGGCGGTCGGCCGGGACGGGGAGCCATGGACCATCGTCAGCGACCCGGAGGTGCGCGGCTTCTTCGGTCTCGAGGTCGATGAGCGACGGGCCAGGATCGTGGCCGTGGCGGGCAACCCGGCCGCCGCCGAGAGGTTCGGGCTGGCTGTCTACGACCTCCACACCGGCGAGCGCGAACAGCTGATCACCCTGTCCGGCGAGCCCACCGGCGCGCAATCGGTCAACGATGTCGCGATCGGGCCGGACGGCACCGCCTTCGTCACCGACCCGCTGGGGGCAGCGAAAGGGACCAGTGCTGATGGAACGACCTGACCGACGGACGCCGCTCGTACGGGCCTGGGCCGGGGTGATGCTCCGCGGGGTCGGGGGATTGCTGCTTGGCCTCGGCGGACTCGCGCTGCTGCTCGGCGTGTTGATGCTGCTGGACGCCCCGGTGGCCCACGCGATGGGGCTCGCGGGCCCAGCGGTGGTCGTCGGCGCGCTGGGATGGGGCCTTCTGCGCGCCAGCAGGAGGCTGAGCCCCATCCCTGCCACGCTGGTCAGAGAATGGCGTGGCGCCGGGGACCGCTGGCACCTGCACGTGAAGCCAATCGTGGTGCGGTTGGGGATGGCGCTCTTCGGCGGAGGGTTCATCGCGATCGGCGTGTTCAGCGGCCAGCGCCAGGCTGTATCGCTGGCCTGCGTGGCGCTAGGGGGCTGGTTCCTCGGACTGGTGGTGATCGTGCTGGGCACGGACCTCTGGCTGTACCGGAACCGGTCACCGGCCACCGATGAAGCGGACGCGCCCAGGCGGTTCAACACCCCGGTGTGGGCGCTCGCGGTGCTCTCGGCGGCCGCAGGTGCCGTGGTACTCGCGGCCGGAGTCCTCGACTTGCGCAGCGGTGGCGGCTGGTCGATGTTCCTCAGCGGACTGCTCATCGCCGGATGGGGCGTGAGCCTTCTCCTCAGCCTGATCCGTCGGACCCTGCGCAAGCGGGCACCTCGCCGATAGGACACTCCGCCGACGACACGGAACGGCACTCTCACCTCATTCGATGCGCGTTAGGTATCCGATGCGGACGTACGGGGTGCCCTTGGCCGGATCCGTGTTGCGGCCGTAGTGGTTGATTTCCTCACCGACGCTTTCGCTCCGCTACTCAGAGCGGCAGTCCCGCCTGCGCTGGAGTCTGGAGGCGGGGCAACGAGCCCGTGGAGGATCCCGTCAACAAACAGCCTGACCTACCCTTACACAAGAGCGTCCCAGCTGTCCGGTTTGCAGATGTCGATGTAATCGGCGTCCACCGGAATGGCCGTCCCGTAAGGACACATATCCACACCGAAACCAGTAGCCAGCCAACAGCATCGGAGTTGCAGCGGATGGTGTCGCCGCTGCAGAATTCACTCCGAAGACCCTAAATAACCTTATCTTTGAAACCAAGTTCAAACATATTGAGCAATAATTCTCTCAAGACCTGCGACGACCGCGCCGGATTCATCGAAGTCAAGCCCGGACCCCTCCATGTGCACCAAACAGGTCGAATCCGTGCCGACCGACTCGCCGGACAATACCCATTCATCGATACACATTCCCAGCATGCGAATTACACGATTTTCAACTTTCACATTGCGATCGAGCCCCAGACCAGTGTCGTCCTCGAGAGGCGGCGTGGCCAAAATAACCAGAGGAGCCCCATCGCCACGCAAATTCTGAAGCACTTGCGCCCGACCAACAACTGGCCGCCCGCCGTAGCGATCATGAGCGAGGGTGTAGTGAACAATGCCTGCGTTACAATCGAATCCGGCGTTCGGGATAGACCCGAGCCTGAACTCAACCCGCAACACATCGTTCAGCTTCCGCGACACCTCCTCCAGCCTGTGCGCGTGCGCCGACGCCACAACGAACCTCATGACCACGATCCTTCGCTCAACATCCGATTCCAGTGCTCATTCCTGGCATTATCCTGGGTCGCCCCAGCTTTCCAAGCGTTTCGGACGGCAGCGCGGCTCCACCGTCGACGACGTCAGCGGTATACGGCATGATGCTGCTCCTGGGAATGTCTGCTTCATCTGCGACGGTGCGGACGATAGTGTAGGGACCTTCACTCGGATACGCACTGTATGCGCGCCGCGCATACTCAGACGCGCCGCGCTCAGTGAACGAGAAATACTTTGTCTCCACACCGGGCGGGTTGACGAAGGAGCGACCGTTACGGATTGCTTCCAGTTCCGGCTCTTGAACTGCCCGCCAGAGGTTGATCTGCCCAGGACCGAGAGCACCCTGGTTGTGAACCAAGACAGGCGTGTTTCCTGCCATAACGTAGTAGGTGTGCAGGCCGTCCACTGTCAAGTTGTAGACAGTCAGGTACTCAGCGCGAGTGGCGGTGGCGACTACCTCAAGCAACAAACCCTCTGCCGTCCGAACATCGTCACCTGGCGCCAATTCCCGCGCTTCGCGCCACACACCTGTGTCACCGATCCAGAATGGATGGCCAGCCGTGGCTGTTATTACCTCGACCTTGTCTCCTACTGCACCGTCCGTGTCGATGGTGACCTCGACCAGTGTCTTCTCGCCCGTGCCAACCACCAGGTCGGTAACCGCATATGGTCCTGTCTCACCCGTTGTCGGATCTGTGGCTTGAACCTCGTCGCCGAGCTGAACATCCTCGATCGGTCTCGTAGAACCATCTGCCAGCAATACTCGTGTGCCGGCGACGAAACTATTAGTGCGTATGCAGCTGCTGACCAGGCCGGCGGCTTCGTCGCCGTACTTCTGCAGACCCTTGCCGATAAGCTTCGCACCGGTTGCTGCGGCGCCTGCGAACGGCACGAGCGCTGCTGCTGACAGGGCCGCGTTCACGTAGTCGCCCTCGGCGAGGTACCAGACGGCGTTGATGCCGTCCGCGATCTCGCCGACCACCGGGATCATGCCGACCACGTCGAGAATCGTGTGACCGACCTCGGCCCAGTCGATGCTGTTGACCTTGCGCTCGACCCAGTCCCAGAAACCCTCGTGCTCAGGGTTGCCGACCGACTGGATCACGGGCTGGCCGCCGGTGACCTTGTCAACGTCCTTCTTGAGGGACTCCTTCTGGATCTCGGGTTCACCGCTGCGCGCGATCCGAGCCAGGAGATCGGCGGAGAGCTTGTCGCCGGGTTCGGCGTCGACCAGCACGAAGCGGCCGGGGTGCTCCGCACGCGCCGCGCGGACCAAGCCCCAGAGCGCCGCCGCGGCCGGATCCGCAGTGCTCCCGCCCATCCCCGTCGCGCCGGAGGTGACCACCACCAGGAGAGGCGGTTCCGGCCGCCGCGCCCGGTCCTGGACGAGACGCAGCACGTCGTGCAGCCGGGGCTCTGCCGCCAGCCGGACGACCTCGTGCTCGACCGCGGCGCCCTCGGTCAGGGGCAGGGGCGCCCAGTCGAGGACGAGCGGGGCGGCGACCGGCACGGCTTCGGCGGCAGGTCGCATCACGAGCGATTCCACCGTCACAACGACCGCACCCGACGGGTCGGTGGCGATCAGGGAGAAGGTGTCCTTGCTCGTCGGCGTGATCCGGACGCGCAGTTCGCCCTTCCCTTCGGCGTACACCTGAACCCCGGTGAAGGTGAACGGCACCGCGGGTGTGCGCGGCGGTCCAGCGAAACCCCCGGCGTGCAACGCCGCGTCGAACAACGCCGGGTGCAGCACGAAGGCGTCCGCGGCCACCGGAAGCACGACACGGGAGTAGACGTGCCTGTCGTCGGTCCACACCTCACGCACACCCTGGAACGCCGGCCCGTAGCCGAACCCGGTCTCGCCGAGGCGGTCGTAGAACCCGTCGGTTTCCTGTCGCCGGGCCTCGGTAGACGGCCACGGGGGCGCGGAGGAGGCCGCGACCCCGTTCTCCAGCAACATTCCGCTGGCGTGGTACGCCCACTCGCCGTGTTCGTCCCGAGCGTGCACCTCGACCGCGCCGTCGACCGCGACGACGACGCTCAGCGTGACCGGGGTGCCGTCCGGAACGACCAGCGGGGCGTGCAGGACCAGCTCACCGATCCGCTGGTGGCCGGTCTGGCGCGCCGCTGACGCGAGCAGGTCGACGTACGCCGTGCCGGGCAGGATCGTGCGGCCCTGCACCTCGTGGTCGGCGAGCCAGGGCAGGTCGCGGGTCGAGATCGTTCCCGTGGCGGCGTGGCTGCCGTCGGGGAGCTTTACCCACGTGCCCAGCACCGGGTGCGCGCCTCCCGCGGCGCGCCTGGACCGCGCGGCCCAAAACCGCTCGCGCTGGAAGGGGTAGGTGGGCAACGCGACGTGTCGGCCACGGGCGTTCCAGCCGACGGGTGCGCCGCGGTCGAACATCCGGGCCAGCGCTTCCGCGAATCCGGCGGCCTCCGGTCGATCGCGCGTGCACACCGGAATGACGGGCAGGTCGGCCGTCGCCGTGAGTGCGGCGGTCGGACCGACTTCCAGGAATGTCGTGACACCAAGCGATTCCAACTCCGCCATTGCGTCGGCGAAGCGCACCGTGCCACGCAGGTGTTCGCCCCAGTGCCGCGAGGTCATCTCGCCCGTCACCAGTTTCCCGGTGACCGTCGACACCAGCGGGATCCCCGGCGGCGACGCGACGACACCGGTGGCGTCACGTCCGAAGCCGTCCAGGACCGGATCCACCAGCGGCGAGTGGAAGGCGCGGTTGATCTGAAGCCTGGTGTGCTTCGCACCGAGGACTTCGACGATCGCCCGCACCTCGGACTCGACGCCCGACAGCACCACCGATCGGCTGTTGTTCACCGCGGCGATGTCGACGCCTGCGGTCAGGTGGGGCCGGACCTGCTCTTCGGGCAACCGGATCGACACCATGGCCCCGCCGTCCGGCATCCGCTGCGTCCACCTGGTGCGGATGGCGATCAGCTCACACGCGTCGTCGAGCGTGAGCGCATTCGCCACGTGCGCGGCCGTGATCTCACCGAGGGAATGGCCTGCGACGTAGTCGGGCCGGACGTCCCACGACTCCAGCAGGCGGTAGAGCGCCACCTGGAACGCGAACAGCGCGGGCTGGGCGAAATCGGTTTCGTGCACCTGGTCACCGGTCAACCGCTTCGGCGAGATCCCGAACCCCGCCGCCACCTCGGCCAGCGCGTCCGCGAACACCGGGTGGTGCCAGGACAGCTCGCGGCCCATCCCCGAGCGCTGCGACCCCTGTCCGGAGAAGAGGAAGGCCGTCACGGGTTCACCGGCGGCGTGCCGGCCGGAGAGGGAGCGCAGTCCGGCCGACAGTTCTGCCCGGTCGGCGGCGGCGAACCCGGCGCGGTGCGGGAAGGTCGAGCGACCGGCCAGCGTGGCGGCGACGTCCGCGACCCCCAGCTCCGGCGTGCTCTCGATCGCGGCCAGCAGACGGGCGGCGTGCTGGTCGAGCTCGCCGGCGGACCGGGCCGAAAGCAGGACTGGCACCGGCACGGCACCGGCGTGCTCGTCAGCGGGTGCCTTGCCCGCGGCCTGCTCGAGGACGACGTGGGCGTTGGTGCCGCTGATGCCGAAGGACGACACCGCGGCGCGGCGCGGACGGTCCTGCGACAGCCAGGCCTCGCTCGCGGTCAGCAGCGACACCGAGGCCGCCTCCCAGTCGATCTGGCTCAGCGGTCGTTCCGCGTGCAGGGTTCTGGGCAACATTTCATGTCGCATCGCCAGCACCATCTTGATCACGCCGGCCACACCGGCCGCCGCCTGGGTGTGCCCGATGTTTGACTTGATCGAGCCCAGACGCAGCGGCCGTTGCCGCGACCCGCCGTAGACGGCAGCGATGGCCTGCGCCTCGATCAGGTCACCGAGCGGAGTTCCGGTGCCGTGCGCCTCGACCACGTCGACGTCTGCCGGAGTGAGCCGGGCATCGGCCAGCGCCTGGCGGATCACAAGGCGCTGCCGCGCGCTCCCCCGTTCGGATGCCAGGCGCCGCCAGATGGCCTCAGGCGCATGACCAGGAGAGGAGAGAAGCTGCGGCACTGGACACGGCATTTCGCCCACGGCATCTGGAGGTGGTGACACCGGTGAGGTCGGCTACCCGGCGGCACATTTGGTCCGTGGCAAAGAAGACCAGCCAACAGTACAACGTAGACATTCACACGGGATGTGCGCCGGAGCAGCCGGATGATGCTCGACCCAGCAGGACTCCGCAAGATCACAAAAGTGTCCTCGCAGTACCTAACCTGCAGGGACCATCTTGGCCGTCGGGCCGACAGTAATTCCACCGCGTCGAGGCCTGTGATCATCCAGTCGACTCGTGCGAGCACCGGCTGCAGCGTCATGCCGAAGATCGCAGCCGACCACCAGCAGGTACCAGTTCTTCCAGAGCACTCCCGGTTGTTGGCCGAGCACGATGTCCGCGCAGCAGGCTGCCTCCAGCGAGACGACAAGTCCGATGGCGACGACACCGAGCACGTCGATGCGTCGATGCCGTTCTCCCGTAGCGAGAAGAGCACCTTGAAGGCCTCCCTGTCCCGCCGCGAGCAGCTCGATCCACAGCGCAACCTGGAAGGGCATGATCGGCGTTCGGAACACTCTCCGGAACACGGGGCCAACTCGTGCGGAGGCACGATGAGATCGCCGTACGTCAACCGGCGCTGGTGGCGGTGTTCGCGGCGTTGGCAATGACCTCGGCGGCGACGCCGGGTTACGTCGCGTAGAGGCGTGGCTCGCCGCGATGTAGGTGATCTCCGCACCAACGCGCTCGGCCATGTGCTGCGACATCGCCTGGTCGAACGCCTTGTCCCGGTTGCTATGACGGCCTAGCTCCTATGCCGGGTCTGTCAAACGAGCGGTGTAACTCGAGTTGAAGAACCGTCGGCAGTTACGTCGTCGAGGCGGACAACCCCGGATTGCAGGCACCGTGAAGACACTGCTGATCGCGAGCCTCCTGCTCGCCCCCGCCCCGATGACGTGGTCCACGGTCAACAGCGAGTCGGCCGGAGACCAGGACAACGCGTCCGTCTCGGCCACCCGCAACGGCTACACCGCCGTCGTGTGGGAGGACGACCGGGACAGCACCGACCCCGCCGACCCGCTCCACTCCGACGTCTGGATCCGGCTCTACAAAGAGGGAACCTCCGTCTACGAGAAGAAGCTCTCCAGCGGCGGCACCGGCAACTGGCGCCACTGGCAGCCCGACGTGTCGCTGCACGAGAACGGCACCGCCGTCGTCGTGTGGTCGGAGGACGCGGACGGCAACGGTTACTACAACATCGCGGTCCGCTCCGTCAGCGCGTCCGGGACCGTGTCGGGCTCGGGCAGGGCCAACGCCAGCGCCGACGGCCAGCAGCACTTCCCCAGCGTCGCGGCGGACCCGGACACCGGCGGCTTCGCGGTCGTGTGGGAGGACCAGCAGGGCACCGGCCCGTCCACGGTGCGGGTCGGCATGTTCGCGTCCATCTCGTCGAAGTCCTACGAGGCCCAGCTCAACAACGCGGGCGGCACGCACGCGAAGCCCCAGGTCGCGATGGGCGCCGCCGGCAACGCGGTCGTGGTGTGGGAGGCGGACGCGGCCGTGGCCCGCAAGATCGTCACCCCGTCCGGAGGGGTGAAGCAGGCGCAGACCACGACGGGGCAGGGCAAGCGCCCCGCCGTGGCGGCCAGCTTCAACGGCGACTTCGCGGTCGCCTGGGAGCAGTCCGGGGTGCGCTCGCGGTCGTTCACCGCCGCCGGTGCGGCACGGGGCACCGCGGACGCCGTGACCACCGGCGCCGACCCGCAGATCGGCATCGACGACCAGCTCGGCGTCGCGGTGACCACGGCGGAGGCGCAGGACGTCCACACGCAGGTCTACAACCCCGACGGCACCACCACCCAGCTCACGGTCTCGACCGCCACCGGCAGGCAGGACGAGCCCGCCGTCGGCGTCGACCCGTGGGGCCGCATCACCGTCGTCTACACCGACGACAACGACGGCAACGGGTTCGACCAGATCTACCAGGGCACCGGCCTGAGCACCCAGCAGTGGTGAGTCAGCGCTGATCGAGGGGCCTGCGTCGCCGGTGCACGTCCACCGGCGACGCGGGCTTCCAGACCCCGTGCACGTGGCAGGTGTCGACGCCGGGCGGCACGATCTCGTCGGCGAGCTGAGCGAACTGCTCCACGGCGGCGAACTGTTCCACGTTGCCGGGCAGCGACTCGTCGAACCGCTCCGGGGTGAGCGTCGCGCGGAACGCCTCGGCCGCCGCGCGCCGGCAGCGAGTACGGCGGCTGCTCGGCGCGGAACCGCATCAGCCCGCGGTCGAGCGGCATGTGGTGCGCCTCGACGTCGGTGCGGTAGTCCGGCCGGTGCACCCGGTAGGCGTCGACCCAGCCGGTGCCCTGGCGCCGCAGGCCGTCCTCCACCGCGCAGAGCACGTAGCGCCGCGAGTTGCCGCTGCGGTTGCGCCCTCCCCAGCGGGAAGTGCACCTTCGTGGCCGGCACGGCGTCGTCGCGGCGGCCCTTGAGGAGCTTGCCGACGGTCTCCCCGGACTCGAGGCCAAGAGCGGCCGTGGCCGAGGACGCGCACCTGTGCTCGGACGCATGCAGTTGAGCATCGGGCAGGTCGCCGAACGCACCGGGCTGAGCGTCCACGCGCTGCGCTTCTACGAGAAAGAAGGCATCCTCGCCCATGAAGTCCACAGAGGACCGGGCGGCCGCCGGGTGTACACGGAGCAGGACGTCGACTGGCTGCGGATGTGCGTCATGCTGCGCATGTCCGGGATGCCGGTGCAGGAGATCCGCCGCTACACCGAGCTGGTCCGCGAGGGCGACGGCAACGAGCCGCAGCGCCTGGACATCCTCAAGGAGCACCAGGACCGCGTCCGCCGGCGGATGGAGCGGCTTCAGGGGTGCCTGGACCTGATCACCCGCAAGGTGGGCCGCTACCAGGACTACGTCAATTCGATCGCCCCCGGCGCCGTCGGCACATAACCTCGGACCATGCCCGTAGTGCTCTCGCTCAACATCGCCCAGCAGACGCTCCCGGTCGACTACGCCCAGGTGGGAACCACCGGCATCGACAAGCGCCCGGTGCCGGGGCCGCTGCGGGTGAGCGCACCCGGCCCGAAGGGCAGCTCCGGCAGCGGTGTGGAGGGTGACGCGATCGCCGACCAGGCCCACCACGGCGGTGACCACCAGGCCGTCTACGGCTACGCCCGCGAGGACCTCGACTGGTGGCAGGGCGAGCTCGGCGCCGAGCTGCGCAACGGCCAGTTCGGCGAGAACCTCACCACGCAGGGCATCGACCACACGCACGCCCTGGTCGGCGAGCGGTGGCGGGTCGGCACCGCGTTGCTGGAGGTCACCGCGCCGCGCATCCCGTGCAAGACCTTCGCGGGGTTCCTGGAGCAGCGCGGGTGGGTGAAGCGGTTCACGCGCGCGGAGCGGCCCGGCGCCTACTTCCGCGTGCTGGAGGCCGGTTCGGTCGCGACCGGCGACGAGATCGCGGTGGTGCACCGGCCGGACCACGACATCACGGTCGGGCTGTTCTTCCGCGCTCTCCTCACCGACGCCGGCCTGCTGCCCAGGCTGCTGGAGGCGGGCGACTCGGTGCCGCCGGAGGTGGTCGAGCTCGTGCACAGGCGCACGAGCACCACGCTCGACTCCTAACCGGCGGGGAACCGCCTGACCCAGCGCTTCTGCCACGGCGTCTCCACCGCTCGCCGGTGGTAGTGCGCCCGCGTCCACGCCACGGCCTCCGCCGCCGGCACACCGGCCAGGACGGCGAGGCACGAGATCACGGTTCCGGTGCGCCCGACGCCACCGCTGCACGCCACCTCGACGCGCTCACCCGAGAGCGCCCGTGCGTGCAACGCGCGGATCATCGCGATGGCGGCGCCGTGGTCACGGGGCAGGCGGAAGTCCGGCCAGTCGATCCAGTCGTGCGGCCACGGCACGTCGACGGCGCGCGGCTGCAAGTACACCCCGTAGTCCGGGTGCGGCGACACGAGCGTGCCGTTCCGCAGACCGCGCCCGGTGACGACAGCGCCGTCGGGCAGTTCCACTGTTCTCATCGGAGAACCCCCACTCTTCGTCCTCACCCCGGCCGCCTTCCGGCGCGTCCTCACCGCTGGGCCCCCTCGGGCCAGAGAACGGTGACGGGCACTCCCCTCGACCGCGCATAGGCGACCACGTCGGCCGTGCCGCCGGCACCGCGGCCGGGCAGCCCGTCCCAGACCGCGAGCAACGAGTCGGACTCGTCGACCATTCGCTTGCCCGCCTCCATGTAGGCGTGGGGGTCGGGCGTGACGAACGGTAGCTGCACGACCTCGTCCGCACGGGCCAGCAACCGGTCGTAGACGGGTTGGTAGGCGTCGGGCAGCGTGGCGCGGTACTCCACGGCCGGCAGCACGGCGATGAGCGATCCGTCCGCGTCGAGCACTGCCTCCGCGAAGACCGCGTCCGCGCCGTCCGCCAGGCACGACACGCCCACGACGTCGCCGCTCTCCGCCACGGCGGCGCGGATCATGCGGTCGATCTCCGCCTCGATCTCGGCGGAGAGGCCACGATGTCCGGTGATGGCGAGCCGAGTCGTCATCACCGCAGGATATTCGCTCAGCCGCGGTGGCGGTCCACGATCGACGAGTAATGCGCGTTCGTCATGACACCGAGGATGTTGCCGAACGGGTCGACCACGGACGCCGTCACGAACCCCTCACCGCGCACGCGAGGCTCGTCGTGCACCCGTGCGCCCAGCTCCGCCAACCTGGTCAACACCGCGTCCAGGTCGTCCACGGCCCAGTAGACGACCTCCCCGCCCGGCCCCGCGGACGGCGTCACCTCGAAGCGGCGGTCCACGATGCCCAGCTCCGCCTCGTGGTCACCGATCCTGAACTCGGCGTAGGCCAGCACGCCGTCGGGCGCGTGCCGCTCGAAGTAGGCCTCCCCGAGGAACGACGTGTACCAGGCACGCGCCTGCGCCACGTCGTCGGCGAAGTAGGACACGGTCGACATTCCTCGCAACATCTCGGCTCCTGAACTCGTCCGGCTGATGTCCACCACCCTCGGCCTTAAAGTGCTCATCCAGTGAGCACTTTCAGCGGAAGCCTGGAGAAATGCGCGCAGACCGCCTCGTCGCCACCCTGCTGCTGATGCAGGGCCGTGGTCAGATCACCGCCGCCGAACTGGCGGAGGAGCTCGAGGTCTCACCGGCCACCGCCCGGCGCGACCTCGAAGCGCTCTCGGCGGCGGGCGTCCCCGTGTACCCCCGGCCGGGCCGGGGCGGCGGCTGGTCGCTGATCGGCGGCGCGCGCACCGATCTCAGCGGCCTGACCTCGGCGGAGGCGCAGGCGCTGTTCCTGGTCGCCGGACCCACCGCCGCCGTCGCCCCGGAGATCAAGTCGGCGCTGCGCAAACTGGTGCGCGCGCTGCCGCGGACGTTCCGCGCCGACGCGCAGGCCGCCGCCGAGGCGACGATCGTCGACACCGCGGGGTGGGGCGAGGACGTGGAGGACCGCCCGGAGCTGGTCACCGTTCTGCAGGCAGCCGTGGTGAAGCAGACCAGGGTCCGGCTGACCTACCGCAAGCGCGGCGAGGCGCCGTCCGCACGCGTGGTCGACCCGTGGGGCCTCGTCGACAAGGACGGCACCTGGTACCTCGTCGCCGGCACGGCCCGGGGCCGGCGCACGTACCGGCTCGACCGGGTCCTGGACGCCACCCCGACCGGGGAGCCCGCCGCACGGCCACCGGACTTCGACCTGGCCGGCGCCTGGGAGGAGGTCGTGAACACGGTGGAGGAACGGCGGTCGCGGACCACGGCGTCGATCCTCGTGCCCACGCGGTTCCTCGACGTGTTCCGGCGCCAGCACGGCCGCCACTGCACGGTCGTGGAGGACCTGGGCGAGCGGACCAGGGTCGAGCTGACGGCGCCGCGCCCGCTCGACATCGCCCGCAACGTCGCCGGCTGGGGCGGCCTGGTCACCGTCGAGTCGGCGACCGTCGAGTCAGCGGAAGTCGGCGACCACCTCGCGCGGATCGGGGCCGAGCTGGTCAGCCGATACCGGCCCGCTCCTCCAGCCGGTCCAGCCGAGCCATGATCATCTCCAGCACCTTCGCCGCGTCCGTCCCCGCCTGCTGCTGGTTCTGCTGCTGCCGCTGGTGGTGCACGATGCCGGCCAGCGCCGTCTGAACGGCACGGCGGGTGCCCTTCAGGTCCGCGCCGGCCGAGCGCAGCACCTCGCCCCCCTTGCCCTCCGGCTCCGCCACGAGCCCGAGCAGCAGGTGCTCGCACCCCACGTAGTTGTGGCCCAGCGCGATGGCCTCGACGACGGCCAGCTCCAGCGCGTTGACCGCGTCGGCCGCGAACCCCTCACCCGGCGCGGCCTGCGAGGGGAAGCTCAGCGTCCGCGGGTCCACGTCGATCGCGCGCAGCACGTCCAGGGCGAGGTTGCCGCCCTCGTCGACGAGCGCCCGCGCCAGCTCCGCGGTGGTGACGGCCACCGAGGACCCGGCGGCGAGCCGGAGCACGTCGCGCAGGCGCCGGGTGAGCTGGGCGCCGCGCTCCCCGTCGAGGTCGGCGACGGTCAGCCCGCGCACCGACGCGAGCCGTTTCACCGACACCTCCAGTGCCCGCTGGCAGATCGCCGACACCGGGAGGTTGAGCTCCTTGACCGCGTCCGCCAGGTCGTCCGGCAGGTACACGTTGACTTTCGGCATAACCCCATATGTACCCCCAAGTGGGGTTACAGTCAACGGAGATTGCGCGAACCGTCACACTTGTGAGTGATCAAAGGGGACGGAGCACACGCGTGGAGGAGACCAGCAGGCTCATCGCGAGCCGCTACCGGTTGAGGCAGAAGGTCGGCCAGGGCGCGATGGGAGTCGTCTGGCAGGCCTACGACGAGCAGCTCCACCGCGTGGTCGCGGCCAAGGAACTGCTCGTGCTGGACGGCCTCGACGCGGCCACGATCGAGCGCGCGAAAGCCAGGGCCATGCGGGAGGCCCGTCTCGCCGCCCGCCTCGAACACCCGAACGCCATCCGCGTCTACGACGTCGTGGAGGAGGACGGCCGCCCCTGGCTGATCATGGAGTACCTGCCCTCCCGCAGCCTCGCCGCCGTCATCGCCGAGCAGGGCACCCTGCCGCCGCGCGAGGTCGCCCGCATCGGGTGCTACACCGCCGCCGCCCTCGCCGCCGCGCACCGCCACGGCATCCAGCACCGCGACGTCAAGCCCGGCAACGTGCTGATCGGCGACCAGGAAGTCAAGATCACGGACTTCGGCATCTCTCGCGCCACGGACGGCGCCGACGGCACCGCCACCGCGACCGGCACGGTCGGCACCCCCGCCTTCTTCTCCCCCGAGGTCGCGCGCGGCGAGGACGCCGGCCTGCCCTCCGACGTCTTCTCGCTCGGCGCCACGCTCTACAACGCCGTCGAGGGCGGGCCGCCGTTCGGCACGGCGGACAACAACCTCGCGATGCTGCACCGCGTGGCCGGCGGGTCGATCATGCCGCCCGCCAACGCCGGGCCGCTGCTGTCCCCGGTGCTGTTCCGCCTGATGTCCAACAACCCCGAACGCCGTCCCACCATGGAGGAGGCCGTCCACCTGCTGGCCGCCGTGGTGAACGAGTCGCCGAAGGACGCCGAGGCGACCGCGGTCATCCCCGCCACCGTCGAGCTGCCGAAGGAGGCGCAGCCGGAGGAGAAGGCCAAGCGGACCGCCGCCGCTGCCGCCGCCGGGCTGGTCGCGGGCGCCGCCGCGACCGAGGCCGCCGGACTGACCTCGCCGCCCGCGCAGCCGGGAGCGGCCGAGCAGGCCGCGGAATCGGAGGCAGACGCGGCAGGGGCGCACGAGCCCGAGGCGGAGAAGCCGGCCGAGCAGTCCGCACGCGCTGAACCCGCCGCCGAACCCGTCGTCCTCGCTCCCGTCGACGAGGTCACGGTCGAGGAGCCCGCACCCGAGGCAGCCTCCCCGCCCGCGGACACCGCGGCGCCGGCACCCGTTCCCGCGGCGGTTCCGCGGGACGTCCCGCCGACTCCCCCACCCGCCGAGCCCGAGCGCGACCGCCGCAGGATCCCCCTCGTCCCGATCGCGGTCGTCCTGCTCGTGATCGCGGTGGGCGTCGGCGCGTTCTTCCTGTGGCCCAAGGGCGACGACCCGCAGGCGAACGACAACCCGTCCACGAGCGGCTCGCCCACTCCGGGGACGAACCCCCAGTCCTCGACGCAGGCCCAGGCGTCGCAGCAGTCCTCACCGCAGTCGTCGCCGCAGGCCGAGCCCCCGGCGCAGTCGCAGACGAACCCCGCGACGAGCACCCCCACCCCGGCTCCGCCGCCCCCTCCCGCCGGACCGCAGAACGCGCAGGAGGCGATCACCGCCTACTACGCGTTGATGCCCGGCGACCTGCAGACCGGCTGGTCGCTGCTCACCGACAGGTTCAAGGCGGGCCGCCAGCAGACCTTCCAGACCTACCAGACGTTCTGGAGCCAGTACACGTCGGTGCGGCTGTCCAACTTCGCGCCGCAGGGCAACAACGTCGTGACCGTGACGGTGGAGTACCTGCAGGGCTCGGCCGTCGCCTCGACGGAGACGCACACGTACACGTTCGTGCAGCAGAACGGCAAGTGGATGATCGACAACCAGGCATGATCCCCGCATGACCCGACTCGCACTCGTCACCGGCGCCTCGCGGGGCATCGGCGCCGCCATCGCTCACGCCCTCGCGCAGGACGGGCACCGGATCGCCGTCCACTACCGCTCCGACGCGGCCAGGGCCCGGCAGGTGGTGGACGCCCTGCCCGGCGACGGGCACGTCACCGTCCAGGGCGACCTCGGCGCGGGCCAGGCGGAGCAGGTCGTCACCGAGACCGTCGAGCAGCTCGGCGGTCTCGACGTCCTCGTCAACAACGCGGGCACCTACTTCCACCACCCGATCGCGACGACCGGTTTCGCCGAGTGGCGGGAGGCCTGGCGCCGCACGGTCGAGCTCAACCTGCTCGGTCCCGCGGAGCTCACGTGGCACGCGGCCGGGCACATGACCGAGGGTGGCCGCATCATCAACGTCGGCTCGCGCGGCGCCTACCGGGGTGAGCCCGACGCTCCCGCGTACGGCGCGGCGAAGGCCGGCCTGCACTCGATGACCCAGTCACTGGCCCAGTCCCTCGCGCCACGGGGCATCGCGGTCGCCGGTGTGGCGCCGGGCTTCGTGCGCACGGAGATGGTCGCGGAGCTGCTCGACAGCGCGGAGGGTGAGGCGATCCGGGCGCAGAGCCCGTTCGGGCGCGTCGCCGAACCGGAGGAGGTCGCCGCCGCGGTCGCTTTCCTCGCGAGCCCCGCGGCGACGTGGGCCAGCGGCGCGATCATGGATGTGAACGGGGCCTCCCACCTGCGCTGATCGCCGGACCGGTCGACCGGAACCAGTTCCGGTCTCCGGTCGATCTCCCGACAATCGGTCTAGACCACTACCGTCGCGGTGGGCGTACGACGAAGTGGAAGGCAACCCCCTGCAATGCGTTCATTCCGCGCACGTCTCGGTGCCGCCGGCCTAGCGCTGGCCGCAACCGCGGCGACCCTGACCGTTCTGGCGCCTGCCGCGCAGGCCGCCTACCCCGCCGGGTTCAAGAGCGTCGGCTACATGCCGTCGTGGGCCGGCAACGTCAGCTCCATCCAGTACAGCAAGCTCACGCACATCAACTACTCGTTCGTGCTGCCGAACTCCAACGGCACGCTCCAAGGCCTGCCGGACCCCGGCAAGCTCCAGCAGCTGGTGAGCCTCGGCCACCAGAACGGCGTCAAGGTCTCGATCGCGGTAGGCGGCTGGAACGACGGCAACGACGACAACTTCGAGATCCTGGCGGCCAACGCGAACAGCCGCACGACGTTCGTCAACTCCCTGCTCAACCTCGTGAGCCAGTACAACCTCGACGGCGTCGACATGGACTGGGAGTACCCGGACCCCGGCGTCGAGGGCGACAACTACACGCTGCTGATGCGCCAGCTCGGCGACCAGCTCCACAGCCGGGGCAAGCTGCTCACCGCCGCCGTCATCTCCGAGGGCGCCACGGCGAACGGCGTGCAGCCGGCGGTGTTCGGCATCGTCGACTGGCTGAACATCATGGCCTACGACGGAGGCAGCCCGCACGCGAACTACGACTGGTCGATCAACGCGGTCAACTTCTGGAAGGGCCGCGGCCTGCCCGCGAGCAAGGCGGTCCTCGGCGTGCCGTTCTACAGCCGGCCGACCTACATCTCCTACCGCGACCTCGTCGCGCAGGACCCGGCCAACGCCAACCGCGACTGCTACAACGGCAACTGCTACAACGGCCTGCCCACGATCCGCCGCAAGACGCAGTGGGCGTTGGCGAACGCGGGCGGGGTCATGAACTGGGAGCTCTCCCAGGACACGACCGGCAGCACCAGCCTGCTCAACGCCATCTGGGAGACCGCGAGCGGCGGCACCCCTCCGCCCACCGGCGGCACGCTCGTCGGCCTCGACGGCAAGTGCGTCGACGTGGCGGGCGCGAACCCGGCCAACGGCACCGCGGTGCAGCTCTGGACCTGCAACGGCACCAACGCCCAGCAGTGGTCCCGCAACGGCAACACCCTGCGCGCTCTGGGCAAGTGCCTCGACGCGTCCGGCAGCGCCAACGGCGCGGTGACCCAGCTCTGGGACTGCACCGGCGCGGGCAACCAGCAGTGGACCGCCGAGGCCAACGGCCAGCTCCGCAACGCGGCGTCAGGGAGGTGTCTCGACGCCACCGGCCCCAGCTCGGCCGACGGCACCAGGCTCCAGCTCTGGGACTGCGCCGGAACCGCCAACCAGCGCTGGACGTTCGCGTAGGAACCGCAGCCCGATGACGCAGGCGATGATCCCGGTGAGGAACACGACCTTCCACGCGGAGACCGCTTCCTCCCCGGTGATCATCGCCCACGCCACGGTCAGCGCCGCACCGACACCGACCCACACCGCGTACGCGGTCCCGACCGGAATCCGCTTCATGGCGAAGGAAAGCCCGGCCATGCTGACCGCAGCGGCCAGCAGGAACACCACGTAGTTCCCCTGGGACAACGAGGTGGCCCACACCGCCTCGAGCACAGCGCTGACGAGCAGCACACCCCAGTGCATCAGCTCACCACCTTCAGGCCCGCGACGCAGCCGATCAACAGGACCAGCAGCAACGCCTTGGCGGTCCCCAGCTTCTCCTCACCGCGTGCCACCGCGACGAGCACCGTGAGCACGGCCCCCACGCCGACCCACACCGCGTACGCCGTGCCGACCGGGATCCCCCGCATCGCCCACGCGAGCCCGACGACGCTCAACGTCGTCGACACGACGAACACCACCACCGGCCACGGCCGGCGGAAGCCCTTCGAAGCCGCGAGCGCCGTGGCCCACACCGCCTCCAGCACCCCGGATGCCACCAGTACGACCCAGTACATTGGCACGACCGTACCAGAAAACTCCTGCCCCTGTGGTGACCGTCCGCACACCGACGAAGAGGAGCCCGGCCACCGAGTGACCGGGCTCCTCCCCCGAGAACGGCCTTACCGGACCAGCCCGTCCTCGATCGCCTTGATGATCGCCGGCCGCAGCTCGGCGGGCGAGATGATCGCGTCCACCGACCCGACCTCCACGGCCCGCTGCACGCTGTGCACCCGGTCGAACTCCGCGGCCATCTCGTTCAGCTTCTCCGTCCGCACCGACTGCCGGGTGGCGGTCAGCTCGGCGGTGAGAGCGGCCCGCTCGGCTCCGGAGGCCTCGGCCACCGCGGACTCCAGCTTCTTCACCCGCGGGTCGTTGGCCGTGCGGCCGTCGACCTCCCTGGCGAACACCACGGCCGCGGCCGGCGCGCCGCCGATGACCGACGCGAACGAGCCCTCGACCGCCAGGACCTTCATGGACGGGTTCAGGGCCTTGGAGAAGACCACGAACGCGCCGCCGTGGTACCGCGAGATCACGGTGAACACGATCGGACCGCGGAAGTTGACGATCGCCCGGCCGATCTCCGCGCCGTACTCGAGCTGCAGCTCCCGCATGGACTCCGGCGAGCCGTCGAAGCCCGACAGGTTCGCGAGCACCACCAGGGGCCGGTTGCCCGAGGCCGCGTTGATCGCGCGGGCCGCCTTCTTCGACGACTTCGGGAACAACGTGCCCGCGGTGTAGGTGTCCGGGCCGTCGGTGGGCGGGAAGCCGGTGCGGGCGACGCCGCGGGACTCGATGCCCAGCAGCGTCACCGGGATGCCGCCCAGGTGCACGTCCTGGACGACCGCGGTGTCGGCGTCGGCCATGCCCGCCCAGCGTTCCAGCACGTCGTGGTCCTGGTCGGACAGGGCGCGCATGACCGTGCGGATGTCGAACGGCTTCTTGCGGTCGGGGTTCGCCTCGACCGAGAAGATCTCGCCGACCGTCGTGAACGGGCTGTCGCCGACCACGTGGGGGTACGAGGAGACGTCGCGGTCGGACGGGTCCGAGGTCGGCACCCGGCGCGGACCCGCCTCGCCCGGCGCGATGTAGCTGTGCTCGTAGTGCGCCAGCAGCACGTCGAACGCCGCACGCAGGTTCGGCGCCCAGTACTGCGCCTGGCCGTTCGGGCCCATGACGCGGTCGTAGCCGCCGATGCCGTAGTTGTCCTCGGCCGAGACGCCGCCGGAGAAGTCCAGCGCCTGCTTGCCGGTCAGCACCATCGCCGAGTCCGGGGTCATGACCAGGATGCCCTTGGTGTGCATGAGCATCGTGGCCTCGGCGTTCCAGTACGGCTGGGCGCCGACGTTGATGCCGTTGACCACCACGTTGATCTCGCCGCCGGCCTGGGTGAACTCGACGATCCGCTTCAGGGCGGCCGCGACCCAGTCCATGTTCTCGACGCCGGAGCTCATCGAGATCTTCGCGCCGGACGACAGCGAGAACCACTCCAGCGGAACGGAGAGCTCCGTCGCGAGGTCCAGGGCGTGGATGACCCGCGAGCACTCGGGCTCGGCCAGCGCGCCCAGCGACTTGGTCGGGTCGCCGAGCAGCACCACGCGCTTCATGCCCTCGGGGTACGCGGGCGTCGGCGTGGTGACCACACCGACGACGATGCCCGCCTTGTTGCCGCCGCGCGGGCGGTCCACCGGCACCAGCGCGCCGTCGACCAGGTCGTGCTCGACGAACGAGCCGCCGTCGCCGACGAGCATGTCGACCAGCTCGTACGGGTAGATCGTGCCGCGCGACTGGGCGCGCAGGACGTTCTGGCGGTAGTCGTCGAGCGGCTGGATCGGCTCGGCCGGCGGCTGCACGAACGAGAACCGCACGCCGGCGCCCGCGTCCTGCGCGATCCGCACACCGATGTCGGAGAGCTCGCCGGAGACGGGGTCCCTGCGGCGGGCCAGGAACAGGACCTCCTCGAGGTCCAGGCCCGTGGTCGTCGGCAGCACGCGCTGACCGATCGCGTCGAGGTCCTTCGAGGACAGGTCGGTGGGCGGCCACGCGTAGAGCACCACGCGGTTGGTCGCGAGCCGCGTGCGGCCACCGGCCTGCGCCCTGGCCCGCCGGATCCCGTCCAGGCAGGCGGCCAGGACGTCCTCGGCGGCGGGCAGCGCGACGATGCGGCCATCGTCGTCCCGCAACGGCGTCAGGTCGCGGACCTGGCCGAGCGCGACGAGGCGTTCGTCGGACTTGTTCGACTTGGCCACCGCGCGGAACAGGTAGACGTCCTCGTCCACGGACGGCAGCCGGGTGAGGTCGAACTCCCGCAGCCGCTCGAGCTGCATGCGTTCGGCGATGCGCGGGTGCAGCCCGCGCACCAGCCTCTCCTCCGCGAACCCGTTCGAGGACGGGCGGAACGTGAAGTGGTGGTGCATCGACTCGCCGCGACGGCCCGCCACCGTGGTGGTGATGCGGGTGATCGTCGGCGGGAGCTGGTGCGCCGCCAGCGCCGCGCCCAGGCCCGCGGCCATCTCGTCCTGGTCGGACGGGCCGTCGGCCCAGTGGACGTAGAGGTCCGCGACCACCGCGCTGCCCTCGCCGTGCTTGACGACGTCGCCGATGGCGTCGGGCAGCGCCGAGAACTCGACCGCGGTCGACACGAGCCGGGTCTGCTCCGGCTCGTTCTCCGCGAGGAAGAACGCCCCGCTCACGCGCGGGTTCGCCAGCGCCTTCTTGGTGTAGTAGCGGCGGGCCAGCACCTCGAGCAGCGGGGTGTTGTCCGCGCCGGGCTTGCCGATGCGCTGACCGAGCAGGCGCACCAGCGGCTCCGCGGACGCGACCATCGCCGCGATCCGCTCCTCGCGGTCGTGGGCCCGCGGCTCGGCGTCGAGGTGGATCAGGTGCTTGCGGACCTCGCTGTGCACGCGGGCGCGGTTGCGGCGCACCAGCGGCTGGGCGAACCACGTGAACACGACGCTGCGGGCGAGGTCGGCGACCGCCGGGTAGCGGACCTGCGTCGCGGCGATGATGTGCTCCAGCACGAGGCCGATCTGGACCCGCTCCGACTCGACCGGCGGCGCCTCCTGCACCCACTGGCGCAGCAGCGTCGTCGCGACGGCGGCGTCGAAGACACCGCGGCGCAGGGCCGCGAAGATGCGGAAGACGGCCTGCTCCAGCTCGGGCGTGCGGTCGAGCTCGGTGATGCCGTAGTGGCCGAAGACGTTGCGCAGGCGGGCCCGGAAGCCTTCCGGCAGCGCCGCGCGGTCCGCGTCGAGCGTCTTGAGGTAGGTGTGGAAGTGCTCGCGCGGGGAGTGGATGTGGTTCTCCGGCTTGGTCTCCTCGCCGGCGGGGCGGTTGCGGGAGAGGTCGCACAGGTCGGCGAAGATGCCGAGCAGCTCGGCCTCCCGCACCAGCGGCCGCTCCAGCAGGTCGTGCCGCGCCCCCATGTACTCCGTCAGCACCCGCTCGGTCTCCGCGGCGGTGGTGTCGAAGCCCAGCAGCAGGGCCCGCAGGTCGTCATGACCGCGAGCGACGAGCTCCTCCGGACGGACGTCCGTGCGCGGGGCGGGCAGCTCCAGCTCGACCGACGGCTCGGACTTCTGCTGCTCGGCGGCACCCGACGCGTCCTCGACCTCCTCCAGCTTGAGCAACGCGCCGCCGGCGGGCACCTGGGTGCCGACCCCGACGTTCAGCTCCTTGAGGCGAGCGCGGAACGGTGCGCGCAGCACCGTCTCCATCTTCATCGCCTCGAGCACCAGGACCGGGGCACCCGCCTCGACCTCGGCGCCGACCTCCAGCGGGGTCGCGACGACCAGCGCGGGCATCGGCGCGCGCAGGACACCGCCCTCGTCACGGGTGACGCGGTGGGTGACGCCGTCGACCTCGACCTGGTGGACGGGGCCGTGCGTGCCGGTGACGACGCGGAACCGCGTGCCGTTGACGGTGATCTGGCCGACGTGGTGGTCGAACCGCTCGACGTCGACGTCACCGGCCAGCAGGGTGTCCGAGTCCGCCGCCCCGACACCGACGCGGTACTTCGTGGCGCCGACGCGGGCGACGTGCACGACGTACGACTGACCGCGCAGCACGAACTCCAGCTTGCGCGCGCCCTCGTGGTTCGTGCGGGGCTGGCCGCCGCGAGCGGACGCGAGGAGCTGGGTGAGGTTGAGCTGCTCCTCGTCCTCGTACACCTCGATGCCGGCCGCGGCGAGCGCGATGGCGGAGTGGCGGTGCGAGACGAGGCCGCCCTCGGCGCGGACGCGGTCGATCCACGAGGTGTCGGCCGAGCCGTCGATCACGGCGGGCTCGGCGAGCAGGTCGAGCACGAAGCTCTTGTTGGTCGTGCCGCCCTCGATGATGACGGTCGTCTCGGCCATCGCGCGGCGCAGCTTGCCCAGCGCCTCGTCGCGGTCGCGCCCGTACGCGATGATCTTCGCGATCATCGAGTCGAAGTCGGCGGGGATCTGCGAGCCCTCGGCCACGCCGGTGTCGACGCGGATGCCGGGGCCCGCGGGCAGCTCCAGGCGAACGATCTTGCCCGGGCACGGCGCGAAGTCGCGGTCCGGGTCCTCGGCGTTCAGGCGGGCCTCGACGGCGTGGCCCTGCTCGACGGGCTTGGCGCCCTCCAGCCTGCCTCCTCCCGCCACGTGGAGCTGCGCCTTGACGAGGTCGAAGCCCGTGGTGATCTCGGTGATCGGGTGCTCGACCTGTAGGCGGGTGTTGACCTCGAGGAACGCGAAGAGCTTCTCGCCGGGGTGGTAGAGGAACTCGACGGTGCACGCGCCGCGGTAGCCCACGGCGTTCGCGAGCCGCTCGGCCGAGGCCTTCAGCTCGTCGACCTGGTGCTGCTCGAGCACGCACGAGGCCGACTCCTCGATGATCTTCTGGTTGCGCCGCTGCACCGAGCAGTCGCGGACGCCGAGCGCCCACGCCGTGCCCTGGCCGTCGGCGATGACCTGCACCTCGACGTGCCGGGCGCCGGTGACCAGGCGCTCCAGGAACATCACGCCGGAGCCGAACGCGCGCTCGGCCTCCATGCTGGTGCGGTCGAAGTTCTCCGCCATCTCCTCGGGAGACGTGATCTTCCGGATGCCGCGGCCACCACCACCGGCGGTCGCCTTGAGCATCAACGGGTAGGTGACCTCCTCGGCCACCTTGAGCGCGTGCTCCAGGTTCTCGACCGCGCCGCGGCTCCACGGCGCGACGGGAACGCCGACCTCCTCGGCGATCAGCTTCGAGCCGATCTTGTCACCGAGCTTGCGCATGGCCTCGGCCGACGGGCCGACGAAGGTGACGCCGACCTTCTCGCACAGCTCGGCGAACTCGGGGATCTCGGCGACGAAGCCCCAGCCGACCCATGCGGCATCGGCCTTCGTCTCGACGAGAGCGGTCTCCAGCACCCCGAGGTCGAGGTACGGACGATCAGCCGCCAGACCGAGGTTGTAGGCGAGGTCGGCTTCCCTCACGAAGGGCGCCGACTTGTCGACATCGGTGTACAGGGCAACGGTCTCGATCCGTTCCCCTGACTCGGCGGCGAGCTCACGGACGGCGTGGATCAGCCGCATTGCGGCTTCTCCGCGGTTGACGATCGCTACACGACTGAACAACGACTTGGCTCCTCGCGGACATAACGACCTCAGCGGCAGTCGCCGCCCAATCGATGTACACACTCTCGTCTACTAACCGGTAGGAAAACCGCTAGATCGAAGCGAGTTGAGCAGCGTGGTTTGTATGAAACCAACAAGCCACCAGGTCTTCGGCACAGCCTCGCTTGAGCCCGTGTCCGAACTCACGACCGGGGGTGCGGGCCCGCTCGACGGGGATTCGAGCCCGATGCGGGCCGAGGCCGTGACCGCCGGGACGTCGTCGCCGGGGTCGGAACCGCCGCGGCGGGAGTGGTGGAGGACGGAGTCGAACCGCCTTCGCGCGAGGCTCCCGTTTTACGGACGGGCGAGGCTCCACAGCCCCGTCTCCACCATGCCGCAGGTCAATTCGGAACCGCCTGACCTGCGCTGATGGCACTACCCTGACCGAAAGCGCGATGTTTTCCAACCGATTGAAAGCACACGTTCATCCCGTCCGCCGCCGGGTATCCGCCGGTATGCGACCAGTACAAAAAGCGGCGGCGGCGGTCGGGGCGGCGTTCTTGCTCGTCGGCGTGCTCGGATTCATCCCCGGCATCACCGCCCACTACGACGAGCTGAGCTTCGCCGGCCACTCCGGCGCCCTGCTCCTCGGCCTCTTCGCGGTCTCGGTCCTGCACAACCTCGTGCACCTGCTGTTCGGCGCGGCAGGCCTGCTCGCGGCCAGGTCGTCCCAGTTCGCCCGCGCGTACCTGGTGGTCGGCGGTGGCCTCTACGTGTTCCTGTGGGTCTACGGCTCGGCGATCGGCGAGCACACCAGCGCGAACTTCCTGCCCGTCAACACCGCCGACAACTGGCTGCACCTCGGCCTCGGCGCCGTGATGATCCTGCTCGGCGTCGCGACCACCGCGGTCGAGCGCTCGCGCAGCAAGTCTCCCGTCAATTGAGGACGGCGATCGAGATGTTGAGGGCGCCCGCGAAGCTCACCCAGGCCAAGTAGGGCGCCAGCAACACCGCGGCGGTCTTGCTGCGCCACGAGAAGACGACGATCAGCGTGACGACGGTCAGCCACAGCACGATGATCTCGGCGAACGCGGCCTCGTACCAGCCGAGCCCGAAGAACAACGGCGTCCACGCCGCGTTCAGCACGAGCTGCGCGCCGAACAGGGCCAGCTCGCCGCGCTGGGCGCCGTTGCGCCACGCGAGCCAGCCGGACAGCGCGATCAGCCCGTAGAGCGCGGTCCACACCGGGCCGAACAGCCAGGCGGGCGGTGCCCACCCCGGCCGCCGCAGCCCGAGGTACTCGTCGCCGGCGGACACCGAGAACAGCGATCCCACGAGGGCGGTCACGACGACGGCCGCGACGAACACCAGCAGCACCCGCAAGGGGTGGTCGCGGCTCAGGGACAACGTGCTCATGAAGGACTCCCCACCGGCAGAGCGCGGACTATGGCGAGCACCGTCGCACGGCTCGGCGCGGCTCGCTCGGTGGCGTCGAGCAGGGACAGCTCGTCGACGAGCACGGCCTCGCGGATCGCGGTGAGCCGGCCGGGCAGCTCGCGCGCGAGCTCCCCGACCAGCCGTCCCCGCAACGCCCGCCCGGCGAGGTCGTCCGACGGCAGCACCCGCCAGTGCGAGCGCAGGACCCGCTCGGCCACGTCCTCGCCACCCACCGCCCACAGGAGGCGGATCATGCGGTCGGCGAGGCCCATGCCGGTCAGTCTAGATTCGACTCAGAATCGTTTCAACAGCGGTCTCCAGCGTGTCCACCGCTCGGACGCCGCCCGGTAGTGGCACTTCCTGCCATCCCGGCCCCGCGACCAGCACGGGGACATCGGCGAGATCGGCGAGCGGCACCTGATCGGCGTACGTCCGGTCGTGCGCCCACACGAGCACCACCCGCGGCATCAGCAGCCGTACCGCGCTGACCAACGCGTCGGCGGGCACGCGGGCACCGAGGTTGCGCGCCACGCAGTCCTTCTCGGCCAGGGCCGCCGCGAGCACGTCCAACGGCAGGCTGTGCTGCTCGTCGGGTGCGCACGCGAGCAGCACCGCGGGCGTTCCGCCGGAGACCCCGGACGTGCGCATCGCATCGGCGATGCTGCCGCTCGCGACGTGCTCGACCTCGACACCCGCGGCCGTCGACGCGACCCGCTCACCCAGCTCGACCAGGAACGGCGCCAGCACCGCGTCCCAGGTGTGCACGACGCCGTGGCGGGCGATCAGGGCGGCCGCGACCCGGCGCATCCCGGCCGCGTCGAGCCGTTCGGCGGCGGCCACGAAGTCCAGGTCATCGCCTTCCGCGACCAGCGACGCGGCAGCCGAGGCGGGGGCCACGCCCGCGCCGGTCAGCTCGACCATGCGCTTGAGCCGCGCGACGTCGTCCTCGTTGTAGCGGCGGTGCTTGCCCTCGTGCCGCGTGCTGGGACCGAGGCCGTAACGGCGGTCCCACGTGCGCAGGGTCGTGGGGGCGATGCCGAGCATCCCCGCGACCGCTCCCGCGCTCCACTCCACCACTCACCTCCGCCGCGTCGATTTTGAATCGTAATAGGCGAACGCCGGAACGGCCCAGCACGGGCCGTTCCGGCGTTGTGGCGCGCTCGCTACCTCTTCTTGCCGGTGACCAGCTCCTTGAGCTGCGTGCCACGCCGGCGCAGGCCCCACTTCGTCACGCGGATCAGCGCCTCGCGGACGATGTTGCCGCTCATCTTCGACTCGCCGAACTCGCGCTCCTGGAACGTGATCGGCACTTCGCGCACCCGGAAGCCGAGCTCGATCGTGCGCCAGAGCAGGTCGATCTGGAAGCAGTACCCGGCCGACGCGACGGAGGCCAGGTTCAGCTTGCGCAGGGTGTCCGCGCGGAACGCCCGGTAGCCGCCCGTCATGTCGCGGACGTTCGCGCCCAGCGCGAGCCGCGAGTACAGCGAGCCGCCCAGCGACAGCAGCTTGCGCTGCGTCGGCCAGTTGACGACCTCGCCGCCGGGCACCCAGCGCGACCCCAGCACCAGGTCGGCCTGCGGCAGCGCGTCGAGCAGGCGGTGCAGCTGCTCCGGCGCGTGCGAGCCGTCCGCGTCCATCTCGCACACGACGCCGTACTCGCGCTCCAGCGCCCACTGGAACCCCGCGACGTACGCGGCGCCCAGCCCGGCCTTCTCGGTGCGGTGCAGCACGTGGACGCGGTCGTCCGCGGCCGCCATCTCGTCGGCGAGCTGCCCGGTGCCATCGGGGCTGCCGTCGTCGACCACCAGCACGTGCACGTCGGGCAGTGCCGTGTGCAGCCTCTTGACGATCTTTCCGATGTTGTCCCGCTCGTTGTAGGTCGGGATCACCACCAGCACCTGCCCGAGTTCCTGGTCAGGCTGCTGCGCCATTCGAGTCCTTCCGTCGTCGGGTGAAGCCCAGCACCAACGCCACTAGGCCCGCAGCGGTCAGCACCCACTCGGGCCAGGCTCCTAGCCAAGTCGCCAGCGTAGTCTGTGACCGCAACGGCAGTGTCGCGACCAGGGCACCCGGCTCGAAGAGACCGGTCCTGCGTGTGACGGAACCGTCAGGTTCGACGATCGCGCTGACCCCCGAGGTGGCCGCGACGACGACGGCCCGCCCGTGCTCCACCGCGCGCACGCGGGACATGGAAAGCTGCTGGTAGGTCATCTCCGTGTACCCGAACGTCGCGTTGTTCGTCGGGATCGCGATGATCGTCGCACCGGCCGTCACCGTGTCGCGGACCACTGAGTCGAACGCCACTTCGTAACACGTGTCAATCGCCACCTTCGCGGGTCCCATGACGAAACCGCCGGGGTCCGTGCCGGGCTGGAACACCCCCGCCCGGTCCACGTCGGAGGTGAACAGCCGGAAGAACGACCGCATCGGCATCGTCTCGCCGAACGGCTGCAGCTTGCGCTTGGTGTAGGTGTCCGTCGGCCCCTTGCCCGGCTCCCACAGCACCACCGTGTTGCGCGGCAGGTTGTCGCCGCGGTCGACCACGACGGCACCCACCGCGATCGGCGCCTTGATCGCGGCCGCGGCCGCGTCGATCACCGCGGCGGCGTCGGCGTTGCGGAACGGGTCGATGTCGGAGGAGTTCTCCGGCCAGATCACGATGTCGGGCTGCTGCTCCCGGCCCGCGGCGACGTCCGCGGCGAGCTCCACGGTCCTGCGGGCGTGGTTGTCGAGCACGGCCCGCCGCTGGGCGTTGAAGTCGAGCCCGGCGCGCGGCACGTTGCCCTGGATCGCGGCGACGGTGACGGTCCCGGCGGACGCGTCCACGCCCACCGGCACGACCAGCCCGGCCGCCAGCGGCACGACGACCAGCGGCAGACCCAGCTTCCAGTTCCTCAGCACCCAGAACAGCCCGAACCCGGTCAGCACCACCGCGAACGACACGAGCGGCGCCCCGCCAAGCGACGCGAGCGGCAGGTACCAGCCCTCCGGCTGGCCGAACGCGATCTTGCCCCAGGTGAACCCGCCGAACGGGAAGACCCCGCGCAGCGCCTCGTCCGCCACCCACAGCGCCGCCGCCCACAGCGGCCACCCCGGCACCCGCGACGCGAAGGCCATCGCGGCCGTGCCGACGGAGATCATCAGCGCGCACGCCAGCGCCAGCGGCAGCCACGCGATCAGCCCGACGAACTCCCCGGTCCAGCGCAGCAACGGCACCATGAACCCGAGACCGAACACCAGCCCGTACCCGAACCCGGCCCGCGCGCGCCGTCCGTGGATGACGTGCGCCAGCAGGGCGAACCCCAGCGGCGCGAGGAACCACAGCGGCCGCGGCGGGAAGCTCAGGTAGACCAGCGCGCCGCCGGCGACGGCCACGGCCGCGCGCACCAGCACCGGGCGGCTCACCCGCCGCCTGCGAGCGGGCAGTTCCGGCGAATCCGGCGCGATGGGGGGTGCGGCCACCCGAGCAGCCTACGAGCCCCCGCGGCACCTCCGGCGCACCGGCCCGCGCCGATCTTGTGCCGGGCGGCGGCGCACACTGCGCCGAATGCCGCACCCGACGATGCGCGCCGCATTTCGTCACGTTTCGACAGGATGTCGATTTCGACAGGATTTCCGATTCGACACTCACCGAACTGGGTGAACCGGACCAGGCCAGAGGCGTCCCAACCGGTTACCGACCGCCACCAATCGAGACGGAAATTGACCGACTATCGCAAGGTGGGTCGCCCGTTTCGGTATGGTTCGGCATAAATCAGGAGGTGACGGATGCCCCGTCCAAGCGTGGAAGCCGAACGCAAGGCGCAGATCCTCGCGTCCACCTGCAAGGTGATCGCGGCCGAGGGCTTTCGCCACCTCCGCGTCTCGGACGTGGCCAAGGACGCCGGCGTCTCCGGCGGCACGGTCCACTACTACTTCGAGACCAAGCGCGAGCTGACCGACGCCGCGTTCGAGCACTGCTTCGAGCTCTCGGTCAGCCGCCGCCGCTGGATCCTCGAGTCCGACGAGCCTCCCCTGTCCCGCCTGCGCATGGTCGTCGAGTCGTACCTGCCGGAGGGCGCGGAGACCGTCGAGGCCTGGAAGGTCTGGGTGGAGCTGTGGGTCGAGGCCATCCGCAACCCGGAGCTGCAGGAGCTGAACGAGCGCTTCTACGGCGAATGGCGCGACATCGTGGCGAGCATCTTCCGCGACGGCCAGGAGTCCGGTGACATCCACCCGTCCGGCGACCCGGTCGAGCTGGCGAACATGATGATCAGCATGCTCGACGGCCTGGCCCTGCAGGTGCTGGCCGGCTCGCGGGCCATGACGGTGGACACCATGCGCACCACCTGCCTGCGGTTCGTCGACCAGCTCTCCACCGCGAGCGTCGGCTAGGGGTTCTGTGCGGTAGCTCATCCGGGTCAAACCAGGGTTGGTCCCGGATGCAACACACGGCCCTCAGGGCGCATTGTGGGTGTATGACCACGACAGTTGCTTTGAGCAGGCCCAGGACCAACCGGATGATCGCGGGTGTCTGCGCGGGGCTCGCCCAGCGCTGGGGATGGAAGCCGAGCACCGTCCGGCTTCTCTTCCTGCTGTCCTGCCTTCTGCCGGGACCGCAGTTCGTCGTCTACCTCGTGCTCTGGGTGATCATGCCCGACCGCGGTTTCTGACCGACCGCAGGAACGCCGTCCACGCTGCCGGGCTGACCGGCACGTGGGCGGCGGGCGCCTTCGAGTCCCGGATGCCGATGCGGTGGCCGACCTCGACGCAGTCGGAATCAGTCGCGCTGTAGCTGCTCTTGTGCCACTCCGCCATTCGAGGCCCCTCCTCAGGACACGATCCTGGTGATCAACTCCCTCGATTCTTCCCTACCGAGCGCGAGCCGGTCCATCACCTTCAGCGCCTCCTGGTAGATGGCGATGGACGCCTTGTCGTCGAGGAACAGGGCCGAGTTCAGACTGCCCTGGTAGACGACGGGCTCCCACTTCTCGAACTTCAACAAGGTGAAGTCACCGGTCAGCGCCCGCCCGGCGGGCAGGACCCGCAGGCTGATGTACGGCCGCACCGACATCCGCAGAAGTTCGTGAAGCTGCTCGGCCAGCACGTCGGCACCCCCGACCGGTGAGTACAGGACCGGCTCGTAGAGGTAGAACACGAACTTCCTGTGCCCGGCCACGATCGTTCGCCGCTCCATCCGCGCCGCGATCCAGCTCGGGGCGTCCTCCGGCTTGACGAAGGGCGAATCTTCGACGAGGGCGCGCGTGTACGGTTCGACCTGCAGCAGACCCGGCAGGTACAGCGAACTCCAATGCACGATCTCTTTGGAGATCCGCTCGTGCTGGATCAGTGTTCGGACATGCGGCGGCAGGGCCGATTCGTACAGCTGGAGCCAGCCCTTCTCCCGCGACTCCAGGAAGAGCCCCTTCAGGTACTGGAACTCGTCCGGCCTGGCGCCGCACAACCCCAGCAAGAAGGAGAACTCCTCCAAGGACGTTCCGCCCTTGCCGTTGACGAGGTCCGAGACCTTCGCGTGTTCCCAGCCGAGTCTGCGTGCCGGCTCGGCCTCCTTCAGACCGGTCCGGGCGATCGTCGCCCGCAGGCTGGCGCCGAACTCGCGTCCCAGCACAGTGGACACTCTTTTTGGCATGCCGGGGAAACTAGCGCCGCACCTCCCACCGCCTCCAACTCCGCGGCGCCGAAATGACCGGAAAGTAGCAGGCGTGGAAGCCTTCTACGACTTCACCGGGTCTCCTCGGCGGGTATTCCCGCCAACTCCTCCGTGAGGCTCGTGAACGCGTCGGGCTCGACCCGCAACATCCCGTCGAACGGCTGCGTCGCCCCGGCACACAGCACGCACACAAGTGCCAGCAGTGCGGCGGTGATGCAGATCTGCACGATGTGCCGCTTACGGGCCGTGAACCCGATCAACAGCGGGAACAAGACCATTCCCACGGCGCCGCCGATGGTGCCGATCAACATCAGCTTGCCGGTCTCGTCCAGTCCGCCGGCCGAGTCGAGCCGGTCCCGCCGCAGGTCGGTGATCTCGCGCAACCGCTCCAACGAGCGTTCGCGCGCGGTCTTCACCTCGTCCGGGGTCGACGGCAGGCCCAGCACCTCGGCGTGCAGCGAGTTCAACGCCTCCGTCGTGCGCTCGTCCGACTCCCCCGCCTGCAGCCGCGGCCACTCCTGGTCCGCGACGAGCTTCGGGTACTCCTTGAGCAGGCCGCGGATCTGGTCGCGCTGTGGTTGCGGCATCACCGACGTCTGCCAGTAGGCGTCCGCGACGGCGGCGGCCTCGCGGGAGGCGTTGTCCGCCGCGGCGCCGTTCTCCTCCCAGACGATCACCACGTAGAACGCCAGCGCGACGATGAACAGGCCGCTGATCACCGCGCCGAGGAACCCGCGGGAGTCGGCGTCCCGGTCGTCGGCCTGCTCGTGGTCGCGTGCGCGTCCGAACAGGACACAGGCGACGGCGGTCAGGGCCACCGACGCGAGAACGATGACCAACACGTTCCACATGACCTCCATCTCCCCACAGCGGCCACCGTTTCTCCACCAACACCACGCTTCCCGGCGGTCTCACCCGCCCATCGAGAGCAATCGGTGTCCGCTGAGCCGCACGGAAAGTCCATTTCGGACCCAGCGATGACAGCCTTCGACACGAACGGGAGAACCGCACCCCCGCGGCCTTGCACGGAGGGTGAGGGCGCGGGGTTCCACCTGCGGTGACAACCACCACCAGGCATGCCAACCTGGGCCGACTCGACTCGGAGGCGTGGCATGCGTGGACCGACCCTCATCGCCGTCGTGCTGCTGCTCGCGCTGTTCACCCCGGGCCCGCCGGTCGCGGCGGCCGAGGTGTGGCACACGCAGTTCGACGAGGCGGTGTACGGGGACGTCGCGGTCGTCGGCAACTCCGTCCTGACCTGCCCGACGGCCGAGCAGGCCGGGCCGCACCCCAAGTACCCGCCGCAGTCCTGTGTGGACGCGATGCACCGCAAGGGCCGTGGGCCCGCGGCGCGCAACAACGTCCACCGCATGTCGTGGACCGACGTCGACGCCGACCCGGCGACGTTCAACTCCTCCAGCGCCCGGGTCGGCATCCCGGCCGGGGCCACCGTCGCCTACGCCAAGCTGGGCTGGGCGGGCAGCGCGACCTGCGACGACGCCACCGCTGCCCCCGGTAGGCCGCAGGACCCGGTCACCTTCAACGGCACCCGCGTCGCCCCCGGCCGCTTCGCCGTCGACGACCCTGGCGGCCTCTCGTCCACCGACAACGCCTTCTACAGCGCGGAAGCCGACGTCACGCACCTCCTCACGACCCCGGACGTCACCGTCGGCAACGTCTGGGCGCCCCAGGGGTTCGACTGCTTCGGCGGCTGGTCGCTGACCGTCGTGTGGAAGTTCGCGAACGCCACCCCGGCGGCACCCGCCAAGCGGCACGTCGCGGTGCACGGCGGCCACGTCCGCCTCCCCACGAAGCGGCCGGCCGTGACCACGCCGATCGCGCCCACGCACCCCGCGGGCGGACCGGTCAAGCTCAGCGTCACCGCGTACGAGGGCGACTGGGCGACCGAGGGCGACCAGCTGCTGGTCAACGGCACGTCCGTCGCGGGCGGCAACGCCTTCGTCTCGTCCGCGCAAGGATCCCCGCTCCCGAACAACATGAGCGTCGACGCGCGCACCCTCACCCTCGCCGAGGGCGTCCTCCAACCCGGTACGAAGAGCGCGGAACTGCAGTTCAGGAGGGACGACGACGCGTTCGTGGTGCAGAGCGTCGCCTGGTCGTTCCCGCTGCCCGAGCTCACGCTGGCCGTCGAGCCGGAGGCACCGGCGGCGCACCCCGGGGACAGCGTCCAGCAGACCGCGACCGTCACCAACGCCGGTGCCGCGCCGGCCGCCGACGTGTCGGTGTGCGGTCAGAGCATCGGCACGATCGCGCCGCACGCGAAAGCGAGCCGCACGTGCACGTCGACGGCCGCCGCCGACGACTACCCGGCCACCGCCACGGCGACCGGCACCAGTCTCGCGGGCGACCCGCTCACCGCGGGCAGGACCACCACCGTCGACGTGCTGCACCCGGCTCTCCACGCGGCCACCGCGGCGGAACCGGTGACCGCGCTGCCGGGGCAGACCGTGAAGTTCACGACGACCGTCACGAACACCGGTGACACCTCGCTGCACGACCTCAGCGCCCGCGCGGCCGGCGGATGCGCCCCGATGCAGGGCCGGCTCGACCCCGGCGCGGCCGCCACCGTGGACTGCACGGCGCCGGCGGGCGACGAGAGCGGCGCGCTGACCGCGACCGTCACGGCCGCCGACCGGATCGGCGGCAGGGTCGAGGCGAGCGCCTCGCTGCGGGTCGTGGTCGTCTACCCGCGGCTGACCATCACCGCCGTCTGGTCGAAGGACACCGCGGCGGACGGCGAGCTGGTCACCGTCACGATCACGGTCGGCAACCCGTCGGACCACGAGATCAGGGACGTGCGGGTCGGCGGCGAGCCCGCCGCGTGCCGCCGGACGTTCCCCCTCCTGCGGCCGCGCGAGCGCATCACCTACACGTGCCAGGTCACGGCACCGGTGAACTCCCGGCTGACGGTGTCCGGCGCGGGCGCCGGGCAGGCGATCAGCGAGAGCGCCGTCGTGCGGATCGCGTCGGTGACAGCACCACCGCCCCCGCGGCAGCCCTCACCGCCGCCCCCGCCGGTGCCGGCGCCCGCCGAGCCGGCTCCTCCGCACCCGGTCGCCCACTCCCAGCAGCTCTCGAAACCGGCGGTCGGCGGTGTGGCGGCGGTGATCAGCCTGGTCGGGATGGCGGTCGTGGCCAGCGCGCTGTCCGGCATGGGCAGGCGGTGACGCCTGCGAGAGCCCGCTTTCACGCTGTGAAAACGGGCGTGTCGCTCCAGTGCCGAATGCGGTAAAAGGAAGCACATGGAGATCACCGCCTTCCTGGACCGCAAGCTGGCTCGCCGGTTTCGCACCTACGACGTCGACGGCGACGGGTTCATCGAGCGCGAGGACTTCACACAGGCGGGGACCCGCACGACGAAGGCGTTCGGCCTGGCCGCGGACGACCCGAAAGCCGTCCGCTTCCACGACATGCTGATCGGGCTGTGGGACCAGCTCTCGTCGGTCACGAACCGGGAACCAGGCGGACGGATCAGCCTGGACGAGTACAAGAAGGCGTTCGCGGACGGGCTGCTGGAGACGCCGGAGTCGTTCGACGCGGGGTACGTGCCGTTCCTGGACGCGGTGATGGCGATCGCCGACGAGGACGGCGACGGCAAGCTCACCTGCGAAGAGCACGTGAGGTGGACCGGTGCGCTGATGAACCTCTCGGAGGCCGACGCGCGCGGGATCCACGACCTGCTGTCCGACGAGGACGGGCTGCTGTCCACCCACGCCCTGCTGGAGGCGATCCGGGAGTTCTACTTCTCCGAGGACCCCGCGAAGGCGGGCAACTGGCTGCTGGGGTCGTTGGACTGACGTGCTGCTGAAGACGCTGCAGGAGTACGCGGCGCGCGCCCAGCCCGCAGCCCACGTCGAGGAGGCCGGTGGCTGGTGGCTGCGCCACTCCCCCGGTGACGCCTGGTGGGTGGGCTCGGTGCTCCCGCACGACCGCGAGGACCGGGTGGACCTCGCCGAGGAGTTCTGCGCCGAACGCGGGTCCGCGGCGCGGTTCCAGATCACGCCCGGCGTGTGCGCCGACGGGCTCGACGCCCAGCTCGACGGCCGGGGCTACGAGCGCAGCCGCGCCATGTCGTTGCAGATCGCCTCGACCGCGGAGGTTCTGCGCCAGGCCGACGCCGACGCCGGTGAGGTGACCAGGCGGGCGAGCGACGAGTGGCTGGCGGCCTGGCAGGTGGTGACCACACGGGACGTGAGCGCCGAACGCGACCTGCTCAGCCGGGTCGAGCACCCGAGCGCGTACGCGTGCGCCAGGGTGGACGGTCAGGTCGTGGCCGTCGGGCGGGCCGTGGCCGAGCAGGGCTGGGCGGGCGTGTTCGGAATGACAACGTTGCCATCGGCACGGAGTCAGGGCGCCGCACGGTCCGTTCTCGCGGCATTGGCCTCGTGGGCCGCCACGCGGGAGGCGAACCACATGTACTTGCAGATGGACAAGGCGAACTCCACGGCGTTCCGGTTGTACGAGCGGACGGGGTTCCGGGAGGTGTGCACCTACCACTACCGGCTCCGCGGGCAATCAATCCGGAATCGAGAAGGCACGGCGTAGGCGCCCGGACTAGGTTCTGCGCCATGACCAGGACAGCACCGACGGCGCACGAGGCCGACACCCACGACCTGATCCGCGTCCGGGGCGCGCGGGTGAACAACCTGCGCGACGTCGACGTGGAGATCCCCAAGCGCCGGTTGACGGTCTTCACCGGTGTCTCCGGGTCGGGCAAGAGCTCGCTGGTGTTCGGCACGATCGCCGCGGAGTCGCAGCGGCTGATCAACGAGACCTACTCGGCGTTCGTCCAGGGCTTCATGCCGGCGCTGCCGCGGCCCGAGGTGTACCTGCTGGAGGGCATCACCACGGCCATCCTGGTCGACCAGCAGCGGATGGGCGCCGACCCGCGTTCGACCGTCGGCACGGCGACCGACGTGCACGCGATGCTGCGGATCCTGTTCAGCCGCATCGGCACACCGCACGTCGGCGGCCCGCAGGCGTTCTCGTTCAACGTCGCCTCGATCTCCGGAGCGGGCGCCGTGACGATCGAGAAGGCCGGCCAGAAGGTCAAGGAACGCCGCGAGTTCTCGATCACCGGCGGCATGTGCCCGCGCTGCGAGGGCCGCGGCCAGGTCTCCGATATCGACCTGACCGAGGTCTACGACTCCGCGAAGTCGATCCTCGAGGGCGCGATCAAGGTGCCCGGCTACAACGTCGACAACCAGTGGACCGTGCAGACGTTCGCGCAGTCCGGGTTCATCGACCCGGCCAAGCCGATCCGCGAGTACAGCAAGAAGGAGCTGCACGACTTCCTTTACCGGGATCCGGTCAAGATCAAGGTCAACGGCATCAACCTCACCTACGAGGGCCTGATCCCGAAGTTGCAGAAGTCCGTGCTGTCGAAGGACCGCGAGGCGCTGCAGCCGCACATCCGGGCCTTCGTGGACCGGGCTGCGACGTTCGGGACGTGCCCGGACTGCGCCGGCACCCGCCTGACCGAGGCGGCGCGGTCGTCGAAGATCAAGGGCGTCTCGATCGCGGACCTGTGCGACATGCAGATCACCGACCTGGCGGAGTGGATCCGCGGGCTGCGGGACAGGTCGGTGGCGCCGCTGGTGGACAAGCTCGCGCACACGTTGGACTCGTTCGTCGAGATCGGCCTCGGGTACCTGTCGCTGAACCGGCCCGCGGGCACGCTGTCCGGCGGTGAGGCGCAGCGCGTCAAGATGATCCGGCACCTCGGATCGGCGCTCACCGACGTCACGTACGTCTTCGACGAGCCGACGACCGGTCTGCACCCGCACGACATCCAGCGGATGAACACCCTGCTGCTGCGCCTGCGGGACAAGGGGAACACCGTCCTCGTCGTCGAGCACAAGCCGGAGACGATCGCGATCGCGGACCACGTCGTCGACCTCGGTCCCGGCGCCGGCCGCGGCGGCGGCACGATCTGCTTCGAGGGCTCGGTCGAGGGCCTGCGCGAGTCCGGCACCGTCACCGGCCGCCACCTCGACGACCGGGCGGAGCTGAAGCCGTCCGTGCGCGAGGCCACCGGTGTCCTGGAGATCCGCGGGGCGTCGGCGAACAACCTGCGCGACGTGGACGTCGACATCCCGTTGGGCGTGCTGACCGTCGTCACCGGGGTGGCCGGGTCGGGCAAGTCCTCGCTGATCCACCGGTCGATGCCGCGCGACGCCGGCGCGATCGTCGTCGACCAGGCACCGATCAAGGGCTCGCGCCGGTCCAACCCCGCGACCTACACCGGCTTGCTGGAACCCATCCGCAAGGCGTTCGCCAAGGCCAACGGCGTGAAGCCGGCCCTGTTCAGCGCGAACTCCGAGGGGGCGTGCCCGAACTGCAACGGCGCCGGGGTGGTGTTCACCGACCTCGGCATCATGGCCACCATCGAGTCGCCCTGCGACGTGTGCGAGGGCAAGCGGTTCGACCAGGCCGTGCTGGAGTTCGAGTTCGGCGGCAAGGACATCTCCGAGGTCCTCGCGATGCCCGTCTCCGAGGCCGTCGAGTTCTTCGGCTCCGGTGAGGCGCGCACGCCCGCCGCCCACGCGATCCTGCGCCGCCTCGACGACGTCGGCCTCGGCTACGTGTCGCTGGGGCAGCCGCTGACGACGCTGTCCGGCGGCGAGCGGCAGCGGTTGAAGCTCGCCACGCACATGGCCGACAAGGGCGGCATCTACGTCCTCGACGAGCCCACCACGGGTCTGCACCTGGCCGACGTCCAGCAGCTGCTCGGCCTGCTGGACCGGCTCGTCGACGCGGGCAAGTCGGTGATCGTGATCGAGCACCACCAGGCCGTCATGGCGCACGCCGACTGGATCATCGACCTCGGTCCCGGCGCCGGGCACGACGGCGGCAAGATCGTCTTCGAGGGCGCGCCCGCCGACCTGGTGGCCGGCCGGTCGACGCTGACCGGCGAGCACCTGGCCGACTACGTGGGCGCGCCCTCGCAGCGCCGGAAGCGCTGACGGCCGATCAGGAACACGAAGTCGGCGCGCACCCTGGCGCCGGCCGCCACCGGCAGCCGGATCCGGCCCGAGCCGACCGCGTCCGCCACCGCGGACCGGCTCAGGCCGAGCCCGGCCACGAGCAGCTTCTCGACCCGGATCGGCACGGGGAGCTCGAAGGTGACGACCACCTCCAGCGGCTCCGGGTCGTTCACGACGTCGTAGAACGGCATGCCGGTCTCCAGCTCCCACGTGCCGGTCCAGTCGAGACGGTGCCCGATCAGGCCGGAGTCCATCGCGAGCTGCCGCACGATCGCCGGGTCGTTGTCCTCGAACCTCACCAGCCGCTCGTGGTCGAGCGTCTGCACGTGAACGCGCTCGTGCACAGGGATCTTGGAGGTGCGGCCGCACCGCTCACAGCCGATGAGCAGCCAGACGTCGAGGATCTTGCCGTTCGCGTTCACCCGGATCTTGCCGGTCGGGTGGTGCCGCGCGGTCCGGCACGAGACGCAGGTCTTGACGATGGCCGGCAGTCCCAGTTCGCGGACCACCCACAGGGTTTTGCGGTCGGCGAAGTCAGCCCTCAGGTTCAACGAGTCCCCAGGAGTCAGTGGCGTACGGGAAAACCCGCACCGTCCGGACAGTGCGGGTGAGCTGCTGCGTACGTCACTGCTTCACGTGCGCCACGATGGCCAACCGGCCGTCCGGGGCGCAACGCATTTATCTCGCCGGCTTGGGTCTTCCGCGCGGGGGACGGTCTGGTCCGACAGCCGTGAACGGCCACCGCCGCAACGGGTTCACGACTGCGTCACGACCCGGTTCTCCCACGCCCACGCGGCGATCTGGACCCGGTTGCGCACGCCCAGCTTGGTCTGGATGCCGGACACGTGCCCCTTGACCGTGCTCAGCGAGATGAACAGCTCCGCGGCGATCTCGGCGTTGGTGCGGCCCTTCGCGACGGCGCGGACGACTTCCCACTCCCGTTCGGACAGTGGCCGCGCCGGCTGAGCGGCCGACGCCGGCGTGAGGTGGCGCAGCAACCGCATCGTGACCGATGGCGAGACGAGCGCGTCCCCGGCGCTCGCGGCGCGGACGGCCTCGGCGAGCAGCGCGGGTCCGGCGTCCTTGAGGAGAAACCCCACCGCGCCGCCGCGCAGCGCCCCGTACACGTACTCGTCCAGGTCGAAGGTGGTCACCACGACGACCCGCAGCGGGCGGGCGACCCCGGGGCCGGCGAGCGCGCGTGTCACCTCGATGCCGTCGAGACGAGGCATCCGGACGTCCACCAGGCACACGTCCGGCCGCAGCCGCCTGGCGAGCGCGACCGCCTCGACGCCGTCCACCGCCTCGGCGACCACCCGGATGTCCGGTTGGTCCTCGAGCAGGAGCCGCATGCCGCTGCGGACCATCGCCTGGTCGTCGGCGAGGAGAACGCTGATCGTCACCGGCGTTTCCCGTCCGGCAGCACCACTCTCACGGACCACCCCGCACCGTGCGGACCAGCGCGCAGCGTGCCGCCGAGCGCCTCGACGCGCTCCCGCATGCCGACCAGGCCGTACCCGCGGCGGTGGTGGTACCGGGTCGGCGCAGGCCCGTCGTCGGTGACCTCCACGGTGACCGCCTGCCCGTCGTCGGCGATGGTGACGGCGACCGAGCGGGCGCGGGGCGCGTGCCGGCCGACGTTGGTCAGCGCCTCCTGGACGACCCGGTACACCGTGCCGGTCACCTCCGGCGACCACGCCGGTTCGCCTGCGGGCAGCCGCAACCGCACCGGTGGCCCCGGGAAGCGGCCTACCAGCTCGCCCAGGGGTTCCGGTCCCGGCGCGGCGGACACCACGTCGCCGGTGTCCCGCAGCAAGCCGACGACCTGGCGCATCGCGGCCAGCGCCTCGGTGCCGGCGGCCTCGATGCCGGTGAGGGAGTCGTCGAGGCGTTCCGGGTGCTTGCGCTGAACAACCCGTGCGGCCTGTGCCTGGAGCACGACGCCGGTGACGTGGTGGGCGACGACGTCGTGCAGCTCGCGTGCCAGTTCCAGCCGTTCGTCACGCCGCACCCGCTCGGCGGCGGCTTGGCTGCGGAGGTCGAGCAACCGCAGGCACAAGCCCGTGACGAGCGCGGTGAGCCACCCGGCGAGGTTGAGCGCCACCGCGGGCGGCAAACCCGCGGCGTCCGGCCGCGCGGCCACCCAGCCGACGGCGACCACCACGGCGGCACCGGCGGCCACCGCGACCGCCGACCGGACGGGAAAGGTCCGCACCGCGGCACCGACCAGCACCGACAACCCCAGCGCCATCGCGACCCCCGGCTCACTGGGCAGATCCGCGACCCTGGCCACCACGGTGGTGATCGCCGCGACCACGATCGCCACGAGCACCGCCGGGCGCCATCGGCGTACGACCGCGAGCCCGCACACCAGCGCCGCGGCCGGGCCGCCGAACCACCAGTAGCCGACACCCCAGCTGTCCGCGAGCGCGAGCGCCTGCACGAGGACCGCCACCGAGAACACGACCCCGAGCCCTGCGTCCGCAGCGATCCCGGCCCGGTTTCGCTCATCCACGTCCGGCAGGCTACGGATGATCACGGGCGGCGTGGACTGGCCGAAAGTACCGATTCGACGGACTGGTCGCCCGAACCGGCCGGAAGAACCGCTCCAACCGCACCTTCGACCGGTGCCGGGTGACCGGCACGGCCAGACGATCAAGCCATGACACCGCTCAGGTCCATGTCCGACGCCTCTCCCGGTCAGCAGCGGATCGGTGCGCTGGACATCGTGCGGGGCTTCGCCCTCTGCGGGGTCCTCCTCGCCAACGTCCACCCGATCGCGCACGCCACCCTGGCCGCCACCACCGGCCCGCCCGGCGCGGAGTACCAGTGGCTCGGGCACGTCTACAGCCGGTTCTTCCCGATCTTCTCGCTGTTGTTCGGCATCGGGTTCGCGCTGCTCCACCGGTCCGCGGCGACACGCGTCGACAGGCCCCGGCTGGTCCTGCTCCGCCGGCTGCTGGCGCTCGGGGTGGCCGGGGCGGCGCACCTGCTGCTCTGGTGGGGCGACATCCTGTCCACCTACGCGGTGGTCGGCCTCTTGGTGTTGCTGCCGTCGACGTGGTTGCCGCGCTGGGCCGTCGCCGGGCTCGGAGCGGCGTTCCTCGCCACGGCTCTCATCACCGGCGACAGCCGGTTCGTCGTGGTCTCCGGGCTCTTCCTCCTCGGTGCGGCCCTGGTCCGGTACGGGGTGGTCGACCGGGTGGAACAGTCCGTCCGGGTACCGGCCGTGCTGGGCGCAGCGTTCGCCGTGTCGCTGCCTTTCGCCGACCACCTGCCGCTGACAGCGGCCGGGTTGCTGGGCGCCGGGCTGTACGTGTGCGTCCTGCTGCTCCTGTGCCACACACCGCTCCGGCCCGTCCTGGACGCGGTGTTCGCACCGCTCGGGCGGATGGCGTTCACCAACTACCTGACCGCGACGGTCCTCGTGCTGGCGGCCGCCCGGCTGGTTGGCGGCGACGCGACGACGTGGCCCGTGACCGTGTTCCTGGCAGTCACTGGTTCGATCATCTCGCTGCAGTGGCTGTGGTCGGCCCTCTGGCTGCGCGCGCACCGCCACGGCCCGCTCGAGCACCTGTGGCGGTGGGCCACCTGGCTGCGCCGGCCGTGACCGGGGACGCGGGCGTCAGGACCGGCACCCGGTAGGCCGATCCCCTGTGAGAGCAGCGGGCTGGAACCGCTGCTCGATCTCCCGGACGGCCTCGGCGGCGATGCGTGCGGCGGCGGCGCGCGGTGACGGCTCGCCGATGATCTTCGCGACGAGCCGGCGCATGGTCGTGCCGATCTTGGCGAACGCGGCCTCCGCGGTGGGCTCGATGTCGCCGAACAGGGTCCACCACCACCAGGAGTTGGTGGCGGAGTTCGCGACGACGTCGGGGATGACCAGCGCGTCGATCAGCTCCTCCGCTTCGACGGTGATCGGCATGTTGGCGGCCTCGACGACGAGCCGCGCCCGGACGCGGTGCGCGTTGCCCACGTCGATCGCGTAGCTCGTGGCGGCCGGGACGAGCACGTCGGCCTCGATGTCGAGCCACTCGTCGCGGTCGAGCAGGAGGTCGGTTCTCCTGATCTTGGTGCGATCTACGCCACCATGCGGATCCCGGGAGAGCAAAAGGGTTTCCACATCGAGCCCATCAGGGTTTGCTATGGCACCGTGGACATCCGCGAGCCCGACGACCGCGACGCCGGCCCGGGCGAGGTAGCGGGCCGTCGCGCCGCCCATCGAGCCGAAGCCCTGGACCACCGCCGTCGGGCTGGTCAGGCCCAGGCGCTCGATGCCGGCGAGCGCGGCCTGCGCGACCCCGTAGCCGCCCACGAGCTCGTCGAGGCCCACACCGTCGACGACGACCCCGAACGCGTCGCTCAGGCGCCGGCGGGCCTCGTCCTCGTCGTCCAGCAGCGGGTACACGGCCTGGATCGACGACCGCAGACCGATCTTCGCGATCGCCCGGTCGATGGTGGACTGCCGCAGGCCCAGGTCCTCCCCCATCGTCCAGAACCGTTCGACGTAGGGCGACATGGCGAACAGGTACGCCGTGAGGACGTCCTCGGCCCGCGGGTCGCGGGGGTCGAAGTCGATGCCGCCCTTGGCGCCGCCGAGCGGCACGTACCGCGCCCCGGGGTCGTAGTTGAGCGCCTCCTTGGCGGTCATCCCCTCGGCGAGCCCGCGCACCTCGTCGAGCGTGCAGCCGGTGCGCATCCGCAGCCCACCGCTGCTCACCCCGCGCACCAGCCGGTCGATGACGAGGTAGCCGCGCGCGCCCGTGGCCGGGTCGGTCCAGGTGACCTGCAGAAAACTCATCGAACCCTTCCCGCGACTTCAGCTTGTGAGGCCCAGTGAGCCAGGTACAGCCTCTCAGCGGCAACTGGCTGGGCGAACGCACCCACCTGCGGCGGACCCTGCGCCGGACGGACGTGACGTTCTACCTGGTCTGCACCCTCGTCGGCCTGGACACGATCGGCAGCGCCGCCGCTCACGGTCCCCAGGGTCTCGTGTGGATGGTGGTCCTGGCGGTGGTGTTCTTCCTGCCGTACGGGCTCCTCATCACCGAGCTGGGCACGGCGTTCCCCGTCGAGGGCGGCCCGTACGTGTGGACCAAGCTCGCGTTCGGACGGCTCGCGGCGGGGGTCAACCAGGTTCTCTACTGGCTGTCCAACCCGTTGTGGACGGGTGGCACGCTGGCGATCATCGCGGTGACGACGTTCGAGGCGTTCTTCCTGCCGCTGGGGCTGGTGGGCAAGCACGTCGCCGGGCTGGTGTTCGTCTGGGCCGGCGTCCTCGCCGTCGCCGCTTCCCTGCGGATCGGCAAGTGGGTGCCCATCGCCGGGGCGTTCGCCCGGATCGCGCTGCTGGGCTTCTTCATGGTCTCGGTGGTGCTGTACGCGCTGCGCAACGGCGTACAACCGTTGTCCGGGACCGACTTCGTGCCGACGTGGTCGGGGTTCGTCGCCCTGGTCCCGGTGCTGATCTTCAACTACGTCGGCTTCGAGCTGCCCTCCACCGCCACCGAGGAGATGACCGATCCGCAGCGCACCGTGCCGTTCGCGGTCCTGCGGGCCGGTTTCACGGCGTTCGTGCTGTACGGCGGGCCCATCCTGGGAATCCTGCTGGTGGTGCCGGCGTCGCGGATCGAGGGCCTGGGCGGGTTCATCGACGCCGCCAAGCAGGTGCTCACCGTCTACGGCGGCTCCGTTTCCCCGGACGGGACCGTCGTGCTGACCGGCGCGGGCGCGGTCCTCGGAGCCGTCTGCGCCGCCGGCCTGATCGTCGGCGTGCTGACCTCCGCGGTCTCCTGGGCGATCGGCGCCCACCGCGCACAGGCGGTCGCGTGCGCCGACGGCGCCGGACCCGCCTACCTGGGCCGGTTGTCCCCTCGTCACGGCACCCCCGTGCGCGTGAACGTCCTTTCCGGACTGCTGGCGTCCGTCGTCCTGGTGACGGCGTTGAACCTCACCGGCGGCGACTCCGAGAAGTACTTCACCGCCGGGCTCGCGCTGGTGATCTCGACGACGTTCATCAGCTACCTGCTGACGTTCCCGTCGCTGCTGGTGCTGCGCCGCCGCAGGCCCGATGCCGCGCGTCCGTTCCGCGCGCCTTTCGCTGTACTGGCAACGGTCCTCACGACCGGCCTGGTCGCGTTCACCGTTGTCGTGCTGATCTGGCCGGTGGAGCTGCCCGCGGCTTTCGCCGGAGAACGCGCTTCCTACACGTTGTCGCAGGTCGTGCCGCTGCTGATCGTGACGGGCATCGGCTTCCTCTTCCACGCCCTGGGCGCGCCCACCCGTGCGCGGGACGTCACCTCGACATCTGCATGAGGAACTCGGCGTTGCTCTGCGTCTTGCGCAGTCCTTCGAGGAGCACGTCGATGTCGCGGTCGGCCATGGCCCGGCGCATCGCGTCCGTGATGGCGAGCTCCTCCTTGCTGACGAGGAGTTCCGCCTTGCGCGTGCTGGACTGGTGCAGGTCGAGCGCGGGGAAGACCCGGCGCTGCGCCGCCTTGCGGTCGAGCTTCAGCTCGGCGTTGCCGGTGCTCTTGAGCTCCTCGAAGATCACGGTGTCGGCCGTCGACCCGGTCTCGACCAGCGCGGTCGCGAAGATCGTGAGGCTGCCGCCGTTCTCGATGTTCCTCGCGGCGCCGAGGAACCGCTTCGGCGGAGTGAGCGCGGTGGAGTCGACACCACCGCTCAGGATGCGCCCGCCGTTCGGCGCGGCCAGGTTGTAGGCGCGGCCGAGCCGGGTGAGCGAGTCGAGCAGCACCACGACGTCCTGCCCGTCCTCGACGAGCCGCTTGGCCCGCTCGACAGCCAGCTCCGCCGCGGCGATGTGGTCTCGGGGGTGCTCGTCGAACGTGGAGGCGAACATCTCGCCGGGAATGCTGCCGGTGAGGTCCGTGACCTCCTCCGGCCGTTCGCCGACGAGCGCCACGATCAGGTGGCACTCGGGGTTGTTCTTGGCGATCGCCTGCGCGATCTGTTGCAGCACAACGGTCTTGCCGGCCTTGGGTGGAGCGACGACGAGCGCGCGCTGCCCCTTGCCCACGGGCATGACCAGGTCGATCGCCCGGCTGGTGAGCTCGTTCGGATCGTGCTCGAGCCGCAGCCGTTCGTTGGGGTAGAGCGGCGTCAGGTCCTCGAACCGGGGCCGCCGGTGCGGCGCGCGCCCGTTGACCGTGTCGACGCCGACCAGTCTGTCGTCCTGGGCTTCGCCGCTGATCCGGTCACCCCTGCGCAGGTCGTGGTGCTTGACGAGACTCTGCGGCACCAGCGGCCCGTCAACGAGAAATGCCTTGTTGTTGCGTATGTCGAGTACACCGATGTGCATCGGGTGTGTCCTTTCGGGAAGGTTGTGGAAGACGCGCCTCGTCAACCCCGGTGCGCAGAGCGAACTGCTCGTGCTCGGGGGAGAGCGCTTCCAGATGCTCTTCGTGGGGAGGGCATCTGCACGGGTCCGCCAGCGTCAGATGCTGGGGATCGTCGCTGCGGAGTCGAGAGGTCCAGCAGCGAGCCGGAACTTACGTGCGCCACCTGGCGCACCGCCGGTCACGAACGGACTGTAGCAGACAACGCCAAGACCGCGCCCGTTATTCCGCGCACTTCTTCCAGGCGATCCGGAACGTGGTGCTCACGCTCGAATCGGTCGAGTCCATCGTCATGAAGCTGGCGCTCCCCTTGCCGGCCACCTTCAGCTCGGCCTCGACGGTCAACGGCTTCCGGTCCTTGCACGGCCCGTGCTGCGTCACGTCGGGCGTGTCGGTGACCTGCCAGTTGTCGCTCATCGGCCCCTGGTACACGTGCGTGCTGTGCCGGGTGGGGAAGCCGGGGAACCGGTAGCTGCTCCGCTGGGTGCCTTTCACGCCTTCAGCCAGGTGCGCGAACCCGCGGTGGTCCGTGGCCGCGATGCCGAACGTGTACCCGGCGGCATGGGTGATCCGGAGTGCGATGGTGCAGCTCTTCTTGGCCTCACCGCCGTTGCCCTGCACCAGGAAGTCGCTGTAGGTGACCGTGAAGGCCTGGTTGTCCCCCGACATGGCCACCGTCGCCGAGCCGGCCGGGCACCCGGAGCCGCTGAGGCTCTCGACGTCGATGGTGACGGGACCGGGCGGCGGAACGAGGAAGGCCAGCAGCACCACCACAGCCAGCACCGGGGCCTCCTCACGTCGCTGAAGGAGAACCTACCGAGCCCCGCAATCCCGCAACCGGACCAGCAAGGCCCGCGCGTCCTCCCTCATCAGCTCACTCCACCGGGCGAGGTCGCGTGCAGCGCCGCGCCGGACGTGCCGCGGCGCCGTCTCGTCCCAGGCGACGGCCCTGGCGATGACCGATGCCTGCTCGCGCTGGTCCCGCCGCATCTCCACGAGGGTCCGAGCACACCGCATCCGCACCACGGGACTGGGCTCGCTCCTCCCCATTTCCTGCAGGTGCAACATGGCCCGGGTCGAGTCGAACTGACCGATACGGCTCAGAACCTGCACTCGCCGTAGAGCTGCTACCTGAGGCACGAGTTCGGTCAGGAAGGTGAGCACCTCGCGCCGGGCGGACCGCTCGACCTGATGCAGCACCACGGCCGCACCGGCGCGGGCCAGTACGGGAACCTCGACATCGCTGAACATCTCGCGCGCCGCTGGCGCCGCCAGCTTCCGTCCCGCGACACCGAAATCGCCGAGGTACTTGAGCGCCCGCAGGCGAAGCGCGGGACGTGCGTCCCTGTCGCCGACCACGTCCGCGAGCACCCGGACACCGGCTGCTCGGTCATCCACCGCGTACGCCCTGAGCTTCCACGCCGCCCGAACCCGCACCACGGCTGGTTCGTCAACGTCGTCCCGCGTTCTCCGGACGGCGTCGACCTTCCCGGACGTCAGCCGACCGTCGAGGCGCTGCCGCCAAGAAGGCGCCGAACACAGCACTTCGACCGCGGCAGCCCCAGGTTCGGCGCCGATGTCGTCGAGCAGGCATGCTGCGGTGTACCTCAGCCGAAACGGCAGGCTTTCATCCGCGACCTCGGCCAGCGCCTCATCGTGCACACGCCACCAGTGCGCCCTGCTCATGCCCGCGAGACCCGATCGGGCGCTGTTCCGAGGCAACTGCTCGAGAGCAGCGACCGCCTCGGCTTGGTAGGTCGATGACACGCTGGAGAGCGCGGCTGCGGCATCCGCTCGTTCGCGCGGACACTCCTCCGGCGCCGCGATCACCTCACGGATCGCTGCCACCACCTCATCACGCAAAGGCAGATCGTCCCACTGGTCCGCGGACGGCACCCTGTCCTTGATCGGAACAGAGCGGTCTTGCAGCAGTGTTCGCTCCATTTCCGTGCGCACCGGCCGAGGCAGCACGCTGATGAGCATCCGCCATGCCTTCGCGGTCACCTCCGGTCTGCGCAAGATGTCTGTTACCGCCTGCTCATAGCGCCGGGGTGACGGATTCAGAAGCAAGTCCAGGTTCATCAGAACGGCCGCTCGCTCGTCCAACGGAGCGCTTGGGGCTTCGGCGAAACGCCACAGCGTGGAGGCTGATGTCGCAGTGGTTGCCCGATCGATGTGAGCAAGCCTAAGGGCCGCCATTCCACGCTCATCGGCAGGAGCGTCGGCGTCGTGGATGACGACTCGCAAGTAGTCAACCGCCTCACTGACCGCCGCCGGCTCCACCAGTGCCAGGCAGTTGTACGCCCAGCATCGCCGCGACAACTGCAACAGATCATCCTGCACGAGCTTCCGCAGTTCACCAGATTCCCCGAGCACAGTCGCGGCGCCTATGACTTCCATCGGCTTACGGTCAGCGCTCGTCAGTCTGGCGCGGAACCTGTCTGATACGTCCGTGCCGAACAATCGCAAGTCTCGAACGTGTCTTTTCAGCGTCTCCAGTGGAGTGATCTCGGCCCCGGCGACCACCAGGTCAGCAACGCGGTTGAGCTGGTGCGGCAGCCGAGATGCGAGGAGGACTGCCGCGGCGGCACGTTCATCACCGGCGAGGCCGGGAAAGTCTACAAGTCCCTGCAACGCCGCGATGACCTCGTGGTCACCACCATGTCCCAACTCATCCAGGACCGCCACGGCTTTCCACTCCCGCAAAGCCGACGTCCGTTCGTCCGCCAGGACGTCCAGCAACGCCTTGGCCAGTTCCCGACGCGGACCGACTCCGCTGCCGGAGTGGTGCAAGGCGACATAGCGGAAATCATTGATCATCGGCTCGCCGAGGATGATGCGGCTCAGCTCCACGGCTGACTCGCGATCGAAACGACTGCCGAGTGAGGAGAGCCCATTCGCGGCGGTGATCCGAATCCGCATCGGCCGTCGCGCATCACGCGCAGCCGCGCGGAGCGCCTCAGCCGCTTCCTCCGCCCTTACAGCGTCTTGGCCTGAAACCGCGTTGGCCAGCAGAGACATCGCGTCGTCGGGAGCGTCCGGCGAAAGGGCACAGTCCAGGAGCGCTGCCAGTGCCTCGTCGCCGGCGCATGTGCGGGCCAGTTCCTGGTAGGCGTCCGGCGTCGCGATTCGCCTGAGATGCCTGATCACCTGTGGGTGGTGATCAGGCCCAGACCTGATCAGTGTGTTGGCGGCGCGGCACCGGACCTCAACGTGCACGTCGGGGTCTGCGAGCAAGCCGTGCAGTTCACGCAATGCCTGTGCGCGATACGGCTCACCAAGATCGACGAGCGCGTCGAGAATCGTGACATTGTCATGGGAGCCGACCGGCGCACCGGAATTCGACAACGCGGCGGCCGTCTCGTCCCGGAACGAAGGCCCCGCCTTGCCCAGGGCTACGGCCGCGCGCCTGATGGTGTTCCAATTTTGATGGCACTCGGCCATCAGCTTCCGCAGACCGGCCAGCGCGGTATCACGTTGGGATGCGTACGTGACCAGGTGGCCGAGCAACAGCGAGCGATTCAACCCTCCAACGGCGAACCCGGCCGCCGCCGCAATCAACTCACCCGCCGTCTGCCTGTGCTGCAGTCCTAGCTCCCGCAGAGCCCGCGCCGCGGCCACCTGGCGACCGGGAGTTCTCAGACGCTCGGTGATGCGTGCAATCAGCTCGACGACCGCCTCATCGAGGCGGTCCGGACCGATGGAGGCCAACCCCATCGCAGCGTCGTACCACCCGAGAGCTGTGTTGGCCGGATTCCTGAGCACCGAGAGGAAAAACTCTGCACAGACATCGGCGGAAGCCGGGTCGATCTCGAGAAGGCCCGTTGCTGCTTCGACGATGCGGAGCGGCGAGGCATCGTCATCCGCCAAGGCGGCGGACAACGCGTCGACCGCGAACGCGCGCGCGTCGCCATCGAACGCAGCCAAGATCACCGCAGCGGCTCGGATGGATGCGCCCGAGGCGTTCGGGTCGGTGAGCACCGCACGCAGGCCGCACTCGGCGACCTCACGTTCACCGGCGCCGCACTGGGCCAACGCCTCTGCCGCCATGAGCCGGTCGGACACCTGAGCCCGCGAGTCCTCGACGACGTGGTGCAGGAAGCTCAGGGCCTCCGGGGTGTGCGGGCCACGCACGCGCACCGCCAAGGCGGTGGCGGCCTCGACCCGTGACCACCGCGGCGCTTCGGCGCAGTCCAGCAGGCAGCGCAGCCACGCCGCCAGGTCGGGGAACCGAGTCGCCCGGGAAGCCTCGGCGAGGATGTCGGCCGCGCTGTAGTGCGTCGTCATGGCCCAGTCCCGGACCGTGTCGAGGAATGCCTCCGTCCTCGGCGCCGAGGCCGGCAGGTGGTGGGCCAGCAGGCGGGCCGCGAGAAGGTGCTGGCCCGCGTTGCCGCGGTGCAGCCAGTCCAGGAGGCGATCGGCCTCGCCGGGGTGCAGGCGCGTGTGGTGGAGCAGCACGGCACGAGCGAACCGGCCGGACTCGCGGGCGTCGGCGGCGTGCAGGAGGTCGGCGAAGACGTCGGGGCAGAACTCGTCCGGCAGCTCCCTGGCGCAGGAGGTCGCGGCGAGGTGCTCGGCGAAGCTCTGGTGGAGGAACGCGAGGTCGCCGCCGCGGAGCACGAACGGGCCGACCGAGAGCAGGTAAGCGGTCAGGTCCTCCTGCCACGCCGGGGACTGCGGTGTCTCGCGGCCAGCCACCCAGTCGCGGGCGGCGGCGAGCAACGGGGTGTCGGTCTCGAGGCGGGTACGCGCGAGGTGCTCGAGGAGCCGTTCGCGGTCGAACCGGTCCGGCGTGTCGCGGCGGATGTGGGCGAGGTAGGTCTCGTAGAGGGAGTACTGGTTGCCGGGCAGCGGTTCGGCGCTGTACTCGCCGTGGATGATCGCGGCGATCGTGGCCAGCAGCGGTACCTGGACGAGCTCGTCCAGGTGCGCTTCACGGATCTGGCGGAGGAAGCGCTGGGCGTCGTCCTCGGGGAACCAGTTGGCGGCGAAACGCGCCAGCGCGGCGGCGTCGAAGGGCTGCAGCTCGTAGCGGACGGCGCCGATGCGGTGCAGTGGGGCGAGGGCGCCGCCCTCGGTGGGACGGGTGGTGAGCAGGATCCGGTAGGTGCCGTCCTGCGCCCAGGCCGCGAGGGCACCGACGAGGCGGAAGCGCTGGTCGGTGTCGGCGACCTCGTCGAGACCGTCCACGAGGAGGAGCCACCGGCAGCCGGCCACGCGCCCGGTGAAGAGGTCCTTGTCGACGGGTTCGCGCAGGAACGAGCCGTACTCCGCGTTGGCGCTGTCGGCCAGCGCCTGGGCGAAGGGGACGCCGAGGCGAACGGCGAGGGCTCGAGCGGTGATCTTGAGCGGAACGACCGGTTCGGACAACGGGGCGTCGTCGTCGCGATGGCTCCAGTACCGGGCGATGTCCGCGGCCAGGCGCAGCGTCAGGGTCGACTTGCCGAGACCGGGGCCTCCGGTGACGACGAGGTGCGCATCACCGTCGAGTGCCTCGGCCATCGTGCGCGACGGCGGGCGGACGGTGAAGCGCACGACCGGCCGGACCGGGGCCTCGATCAGCCTGCCCTCGTCGTCCAGGACGGGGTCCTGACGTGCTTGGTCCGGTTCGTCGGGTTCGTCGACGGCGTTGCCGAGGTCCTGGCGGACGTAGATGGTGTCCAGCGACGGCTTGCGGGCGCCCGGCAGGCGGTACGGGGTCTCGTGCGCCGCCTGGATCTGCGCCCACAGCAACGACTGGATCTCCGGCGCGGGCTGCCGCGCCTCAGCCCAGGTCGACGGCGGGTCGTAGGCCGGTCTCGCGCTCTTGCCCACATGCAGGTGCACGTCGCCGTGGACGTTGTTGGCTTGGAACACCGTGCCGCTGACGTCGCCGGTGGTGAAGTCCAGGTCGTCGCGCGCCATCGAGGCATGGTCTCACGTCGGCGGGACCCATTTCATGCCAAAACAAGGACTCAGGAGCCCGCCAGGTCGCCCACGACGTGGATGACGGTCGGCCGGTCGGCCGTGAACGCCTTGCGCAGGGCGGTGGCGAGCTTGTCCTGGGTGCTGACGGTCACGCCGTGGCAGTTGAGCGCCTTGGCGACCTTGGCGAAGTCGACGCCGGGCAGGTTCACGCCGTGCACGGGGTCGCCGCGTTCGACCATCTCGCGGCGGATCTCGCCGTAGCCGCCGTTGTCGCAGACGATCACGGGCAGGGCGAGGCGTTCCTGGGCCGCGGTGGTCAGCTCCGGCAGGGTGAACATCACGCCGCCGTCGCCGTGCAGTGCGACCACCTGGCGGTCGGGGCTGCCCAGCTTGGCACCGATGGCCGCGGGCAGGCCGTAGCCGAGGCTGCCGAAACCCGTGGGGTACAGGAAACTTGCCGGGCGTTCGAGCAGGAGGTTGGACAAAGTGCCGTAGTAGCAGGCCATCGCGCTGTCGCCGGCGATGATCGCGCCGGGGGCCAGCACGTCCTGCACGGTCTCGACGAGGGGGAGCCAGGCGGCGCCCTGGGCTCGGGCGTGCTTGCGGAAGAGCCGTTGCCAGCGTTCGGCGCGCTGGGCGGCCTCCTCGCCGGGCTTGCCGTTGCCGAGGCGCTGGTTCAGGGCCGCGACGGTGGCCTGGGCGTCACCGACCAGGCGGTAGTCGGGGAGGGCGTTGGTGATCATCTGGGCCGGGTCGACGTCGATGCGGATGAGGTCGCCGGCGAACTTGAGCGGGCCGTGCCACAGGTCGGTGGAGGCGAGCTCCGTGCCGGTGGCGACGACCACGTCGCACTCCGCCACGAAGTCCGCCACGGCCTTGAGGTGCAGGCCGGCGCCGATGGAGAGGGGGTGGCGTTCGGAGAAGGTGCCCTTGCCGTTGGCGGTGCTGACGACCGGGGCGCCCAGGCGTTCGGCGAGGGTGGTGAGCTCCTCGGCGGCTCCCTTCGCGCCGCCGCCGACGATGAAACCGGGGCGTTCGGCCGAGTTCAGGCGCCTCACGGCCGCGGCGACCGTGACGGCGTCCGCCGGCGGGTGGGCCACCAGGACGGGGGGCACGTCGCTGACCCTGTCGACGGTGTCGATGAGGTCGAGCGGGATCTCCAGGTGCGCGGGCCGGGGGCGGCCCGAGGTCATGTGCGCGAAGGCCTGGGCGACGGCGAGGGGGATCTCGGCGACGCTGTGCACGCGGATCGAGTAGCCGATCGCCGCCTCCAGCGCGGCGCTCTGGTGCCGCACCTCGTGCAGCGTGCCGTTGCCGCGGCCGGGGTGGTGCAGCGGCATTCCCGGGGAGATCAGCAGCACCGGCACGGAGTCCGAATAGGACTGCGTGACGGCCGTCATCGCGTTGAGCACGGCCGGGCCGCTCGTGGTGAGGCAGATCCCAGGTTTGCCGGTCACGCGGGCGTAGCCGTCGGCCGCGAAGCCGGCTCCCTGCTCGTGGCGCGAGGTGACGTGCTTCACGCCTTGCTCGGCCAAAGCGCGGTAGACGCCGAGGTTGTGGGTGCCGGGGATGCCGAACACCAGCTCGGTGCCGTGCGCGACGAGTGCGCGCACCAGCGCGTCACCGCCGCTGATGCGAGGTGGGATCATGCTCATGCCACGTACAGGCCACCGGAATCGTTCAAAGCGTCGCCCGAAGGGACGATCAGGGCGTCCACGGCCAGCACGCCGTCCGGGCCCACGCGCACGGGGTTCAGCTCGATCTCGGCGAGGTCGGGGCGGGCCGCGAGCGTCTCGGAGATCCGGGCGATGACCTCGGCCAACGCGGTCACGTCGGTGGCAGGGGCGCCGCGCCAGCCGGTGAGCAGCGGGGCGCAGACGAGGCGGGCCAGCATGTCCCGCGCTGTGGCGGGAGTCACGGGCGCGAGCTCGATCGCGGTGTCCCTGAACAACTCCGCGTGCACGCCGCCGGCCCCCACGAGCACCACTGGGCCGAACGAGTGGTCCCGTTTCGCGCCGATGATCAGCTCGACGGTGTTCTCGCGGGTGTCCATCTCCTCCAGGACGTAGGTGCCGGGGCCGAGCCTCGCCTGCATCTCCTCGAACGCCGCCGCGGGATCGGTGACGCCGAGCCGCACGCCGCCGTGCTCGCTCTTGTGCGCCAGCCGGTCGGCCTTGAGGACGTACGGGCCGGTCAGGGTGGTGGCCCGCGCCTGCGCCGCCGATCTCACGGCGTGCGCGGCGGGGAACCTGACGAAGTCCAGGAGCTCCCGGGCGGCGAGGTAGCCGGGCCGGAACGGCGTCGTGGTCGCCGCACGGCCGGAGACGACCTCCGGCGAGCTCCGGCCGAGCCGGGTCGCGTCGCCCAGCGCGGCCAGCGCGCGTTCGACCGTGTGCTGCACGGGCACACCGCCGGCTCGTAGGGCCCGCACGGCCGCCGAGTCCTCGCGCATGCTGTGCACGACCACCGGAACGCCGGTTTCCCTCGCCAGGGCGCAGATCCGGTGCGCCACCGCGACCTCGGGCACCTCCAGCGACGGCGTGTCCGGCCCGTAGCAGCCGAAGTAGCCGGACAGCACGACGGAGTCGACCTCTCCCCCGCGCAGCAGGACCTCGACCGCGCGAGCGTAGTTCCGCAGGTCCCGCTCCCCCGCGCCGGCGAGGTCGATCGGGTTGCGCCGCGCCGCGCCCTCCGGCAGCCCGTCCACAGCGGACAGAGCCGGTACCGACAGCCCGGCGGCGACGGCGAGATCGGCCGCGATCGCGCCCTGGCCGCCGGAGTCGGAGATCACTCCGACCCTCGGGCCGCGCGGCGTTCCGGACGTCAGCACCGCCGCCAGGTCGACCAGGGCGGCGGGGGTCGCCACCCTGACCGCGCCGGCTCTCCGGCAGGCGGCGTCCACCACGTCCAAACAGGACGTCAGCGCGCCGGTGTGCGTGCGGGCGGCCTCCCTGGCCGCCACCGAGGAACCGACCGTCAGCAGCACCACCGGTTTCCCGGCCGCGCGCAGCTCCGACATGGCCGTCACGATCCCCGGGCCGAAGCTCTCCAGGTAGACGCCCACGACCTTGGTGAGGTCGTGGGAGACCAGTTCCAGCAACGCTTCCGCGGCCGTCACATCGGCCTGGTTGCCGACCGAGACGAACCGCGAGACGCCGGTGCCCGACGAGGCCGCGAGTCCCGCGACCTCCAGCCCGACCTGGCCGCTCTGCGACACGACGCCCAGCGAGCCCGGCTGGAACCGCCCCCACGCGAGGTGCAGCGACGTCGCCGCGTCGAACACGCCCAGGCAGTTCGGCCCGAGCAGCCGCGCCCCCGCCTCGCGGATCCGGGTGACCACACCGTCCTCGATGCCGGAGGGGATGCCGACGAAGCCGCGCACGCCCACCGCCAGCGCCTCGTCGACCACCGCCGGCACGTGCGCCGCCGGCACGGCCAAGACGACGAGCTCGGGAGGTTCCGGCAGCTCGGAGAGGGACCGGACGGTCGGTTCGGAGAGCACCGGGCCACCGCCGCGGTTCACGAGGTGCACAGCGCGGCGATCACGGCCGACGAGCGCGCCGCGCGCGAGCCAGTGACCCCATTTGGCCGGGTTGTCGCTGGCGCCGACGACCGCGACCGAGGCGGGATCGGAGAAGATCATCTCGCACCGAGGCCGCGCGAGATGACGAGGCGCTGGATGTCCGAGGTGCCTTCCTCGATCTCCTCGAGCTTGGCGTCGCGCATCCAGCGCTCGACGGGGTACTCGCGGGAGTACCCGTAGCCGCCCAACGTCTGCACCGCCGCGTGCGTGCACCACATCGCGTTCTCCGAGCCGACGAGCTTCGCCATCGCCGACTCCTGCGTCACCGGGTGCCCTCCGTCGTACAACGTCGCCGCACGCACGGTGAGCAGGTGCGAGGTGTCCACGCGAGTGGCCATGTCCGCGAGCCGGAACGCCACGGCCTGGTGCTGGATGATCGGCACCCCGAACTGCGTCCGCTCGCGGGCGTACTCGTTCGCGAAGTCGAGCGCCGCGCGGGCGAGCCCGGTCGTGGCCGCGCCGATGAGGATGCGCGAGGCGTCGAAGGTCCGCATGAGCCCGGCGAACCCCTGCCCCTCCTCGCCGAGCCGGTTCTCCGCGGGCACGCGCACGTCGTCGAGGAACACCTCGGCGTTCACGATCGCGCGCTGCCCCATCTTCGGGAACGGTGGCCCCACCGCGAGTCCCGGGCTGTCGCGCGGCACGACGAACGCCGTCACCCCCTTGGCGCGCTTGGCCGGGTCCGTGGTGGCGAAGATGACGAAGTGCTCGGCGTAGGGGGCGTTGGAGATCCAGGTCTTCCGGCCGTTCAGCACGTACTCGTCCCCCGCGCGCCTGGCCGAGGTCCGGATGCTCGCGGCGTCCGACCCGCTGCCGGGTTCGGTGACGGCGACGGCGGTGAGCGGGCTCCCGGTCGCGAGCGGGCCGAGGAACCGCTCCTGCTGCTCCGGCGTGCCGAGGTGCTCGATCGGCGCGCTGAAGAAGCCGTTGGAGGTGATCAGGTTGCCGATGCCGATGTCGCCGTGGCAGAGCTCCTGCTGGATGAGCACCTGGGTGAGCAGGTCGCCGACGCCACCGCCGCCGAACTTCTCGGGGATCATGAAGCTCGTCAGCCCGAGCTCCGCCGCCTTCTCCCAGACGTCGAGCGGTGACTCCGTGTCGGCCTCGTCGACGGCACGCGCCCGCGGGCGGATCTCCCTCGCGGCGAAGTCCCTGGCGAGCTCGACGAACTGCTGCTGTTCGGCAGTGAGCCGCAGGCCGTCGCGGACGGTCCGCCCCATCTCGCACCCCTAGTTTGACTGACGAGTCAGTTATTCCTGATCCACCGGGGAGCCTAACTGCGGCGGGACGTTTCGGAAGGTCGCGAACGGGTGATGAACAGGCCGCTCAAGGCCTGCGCGAAGACAGGCACACGCAGGGTTGTCCACAGATCGCCGATCGGTGGGTTGACAAGCGCGTCCGCTCGTTCACGGCGTGCTCGGGAACCGCGGGCAAGGGCCGGTCCACGCCGCGGACGGGCCCGAGCACCCCGATCAGGTGGACCAGCTCGTTCTCGCTGACCTGGCTCGTTCTCGCTGGCCTGGTACCAGCGCGGCGGAGACACCGCGTGCGCGTGCAGGGCCGGATCGCGGCGCGGCGGTGCCGCGATGCGCCCGTGCGACGACGCCGGTCAGGGCCGCAGCGCGGCCCGCACGATCTCCAGCGCCTCCTGCGACGACAGACCCAGCTCCGCGGCCATGGCCGCGTACTGGGCCGCCGCCGCACGGACGCGCTCACGGTTGCTGTCACCGTTCGCGCTCACCACGGTGCCCGCGCGGCCCCGCGTCTCGACGAGCCCGGCTTCCTCCAGCTCGCGGTAGGCGCGGGCCACCGTGTTGACCGCGAGCCCCAGATCCTTCGCCAAAGCGCGCACTGTCGGCAGTTTGGCGCCCACCGGCAGTTCTCGGTTCGAGATGGCGTGCGCGTAGTGCACCCGCACCTGCTCGTACGGAGGTGTCTCACCCTGGTGGTCGATCTTCACTGCTTCCCCGTCCTCCCCGGCATATCACTGCCTCTGCAGTGACCAACGGACCAGGGCGGCCGAGGTTGCGGTCGAATCAGCGGAGATTGGGGCCGAGTTCCTCGCCGTCGCAACGAACGCGTGCGGGCCCGCGCGGAACTCCTTGCTATTCGGCGGCTTTCGGCGCCACCACCGTTCCGCGGGCGCGGGTTACGACAATCGGCTGATCCAGCACGTCCGCCGCGGAAGGCCCCCGCTCGGGCGCCGAGCGGCACACCACGCGCGCCTCGAACTCGATCTCCCGGGAGCGCTTTCCGATGCGCGCCAACGTCGCCGTGGCCTCGATGACGTCACCGGCCTGGATCGGCGCCACGAACTCCACGGAGCTGTACCCGGCGAACAACCCCTCGTCGGAGTCCGTGTGGATCAGCAGCTCGGTGGCGACGTCGCCGAACATGCCGAGCCCGTAGGCACCGTCGACCAGGTTTCCGCCGTAGTGCGCGTGCGAGTGCGGCACATAACGGCGGTGCGTCACCTGAAAACCCTCGACCAAAGCCCCGCTCACGCGGCCACCCCCTTTTTCTCCTGCATCGCGTGCACCAGGTAGCTCGCGACCTCGCCCGGCGTGGTACCCCGGGAGAAGACCCGGTCAACCCCCAGCTCGCCCGCCATCAGCGGGTCGAACCGCGGACCGCCGGCGACCAGCAGCGGGCGCCTGTCCCCCATCGCCTCGCGGAACGCCGCGGACATCTCCTGGGTGTTCAGGATGTGCGCGTCCCGCTGGGTCACCACCTGGGAGACCAGCACGGCGTCGGCCTTCTCGGCACGCGCCCGCCTGACCAGCTCCGGCACGGAGACCTGCGCGCCGAGGTTCACGACCTTCAGCTCTCGGTAGTACTCCAGGCCCTTCTCGCCCGCGAAGCCCTTGATGTTGAGGATCGCGTCGATCCCGACGGTGTGCGCGTCCGTGCCGATGCAGCCGCCGACGACGACGAGCTTGCGCCGCAACACCTTCTTCACCGTCGTGTTGACCTCGGCCGGGCTGAGCAACGGGTACTCGCGCTCGACGACCCGGACCTCGTCCATGTCCACGAGGTGCTTGACCGAGCCGTAGACGACGAAGAACGTGAAGTCGTCGCCGATGGGGTGCGAGTGGACCACCATCGCGGGGTCCATGCCCATCTTGTTCGCGAGCTGCTGCGCCGCGCCGTCCGCCCTGGGACCGAAGGGAACCGGCAGCGTGAACGAGGTCTGGACCATGCCGTCCCCGGTCGTGTCGCCGTACGGCCTCACGTACCTGCTCATGCTCCGGCCTCCAGCATCTCGCTCGCGGGGTTGAAGTACGCCTCGGCCTTCTCGACGACGCCGTCCGCGCCCCTGCCCTGGTCGGCGGGGCGCTTCATCAGGCCGAACGTGCCGTCCGCGATCGCGTTGAGCAGGCCGTCGGCGACGATGCGCTCCAACAGGTCGACGGCCTCGCCGAGCACCTGGTGCGCGCGCTTGACGATGAGCCCGTCCGGTGCGGGGCGGAAGTCCTCCGCGAGGCTGCCCGCCGCGTCGAGCACGTACCGGACGTTGCGCAGGGCGAGGTCGCGGTCGGACAGGAACGGCGTCACGACGGCCTCGGTCATCATGCCGACGAGCAGAATGGACTGTCCGGTGAGGACACCCGCGAGGTTGAAGAAGCCGTCCAGCAGGTAGCCCTGGAAGACGTCGCCGGTCATGTGCTTGGTCGGCGGCATCCACTTGAGCGGCGCGTCCGGGAAGAGCTCGCGGGCCAGCAGCGCGTGCGCGAGCTCGAGGCGGAACGAGTCGGGCACCTTCGGGTTGATCTCGAAGGCGTGCCCCAGGCCCAGCAGGTGGTCGGGCAGTCCCGCCTCGTGGGCGAAGTGCTCGTTGAGGAGCTGGGAGACCGTGACGGTGTGCGCGGCGTCGACGGCGTCCGCGGTGGTGAGGTAGTTGTCCTCGCCGGTGTTGATGATGATCCCGGCGCGGGCGTGGACCTGCCGGCTGAAGCGCTGGTCGACGAACGTGCGGATCGGGTTGATGTCGCGGAACAGGATGCCGTACATCGAGTCGTTCAGCATCATGTCGAGCCGTTGCAGGCCCGCGAGCACGGCGATCTCGGGCATGCACAGGCCGGACGCGTAGTTGGTCAGCCGCACGTACCGGCCGACCTCCTTCGACACGTCGTCGAGCGCCGCCCGCATGATCCGGAAGTTCTCCTGCGTGGCGTACGTGCCCGCGAAACCGTGGTGCGTCGCGCCTTCCGGCACGTAGTCGAGCAGCGACTGCCCGGTCGAGCGGATGACGGCGATGACGTCGGCGCCCGCGCGCGCCGCGTTCTGGGCCTGGACCACGTCCTCGTCGATGTCGCCGGTCGCGACGATCAGGTAGATCCACGGGCGCTGCGCGGGGTCGCCGAGCTTCGCGACGAGCTTGTCCCGCTGGACCCGGTTGCGGTCGATCGTCCTGATCCCCTTGGCGACAGCACCGGTGGCTGCCTTCTTCGCCGCGGTCAGCTCCTTGCCGGTGGGGATCGTGAACCGGACCTGGCCCGCCGCGGTGGCCTCCGCGAGCTCGGTGAGGCTGCCGAGGTCGTGCCGGCGGAGCGCGTGGAACGCCGGGAGCACCACGCCGTGCTCCAGCCCGCACTGCTCGCGGACCGCGTCGATCACGCGGTTGACCCAGGGCACGTCACCGGCGCGGTGCGTGGAGTCCGCGCCGGTGATGCCGGCCAGGCGGAGTGTGGCGCGCTCGACGGCGACGGTGGTGTGCGCCTTCGCGATGGACACCACCGGTTCGGCCGCCCGCGCCGCGAGCTCGCGCGCGGTGGCGACCACCTTCGGGTCGAGGCCGAGCAACGCCATGAAGTCACTTCCTCTCGTAGATCGTCCGGCCGTTCAGGACGGTGCGCACGCAGACCGGCGCGGGACCGGTGAGGTCGGGCAGCCCGGGCACCCCGGACCGCGGGTCCGTGGACCAGCGCTGCACCCGCGAGTCGCTCGCGGCCACCACGAGGTCGCCGGTCTCCCACACCGCGTAGGTCGCGGGCGCGCCGGGCTGCAACGTGCCGGTCAGCCCGTCGTCCACGCCCGCCGCGCGCCAGCCGCCGCGGGTGTGCGCGGTGAAAGCGGCCCGCGGTGAGATGCCGTGGCCTTCGGTGCGGTGGTGCACGGCTGCCTTGACGGCGGCCCACGGGTCGATCGCGGTCACCGGGGTGTCCGAGCCGAACGCGAGCATCACGCCGGCCGCGGCCAGGCGGGAGAAGGGGTTGAGCCCCACTCCGCGCTCGGATCCGAGGCGCTGGACGTACATGCCGGTGGGGCCGCCCCACTCGGCGTCGAAGAGGGGCTGGACGGAGGCGATGACGCCCCACGCGGCGAGCTTGGCCGCCTGGTCGGCCGAGACCATCTCCACGTGCTCCAGGCGGTGGCGCGCGCTCGCCAGCGCCGGCGCGCCGAGGATCTTCTCGGCGATCTCGAAGCCCTCGACGACCGCGGCCATGCCCGCGTCGCCGATGACGTGGAACCCGGCCTGCACCCCCAGTCCCGTGCACCTGACCAGGTGGTCGGCGATCTGCGGGCCGTCCAGGTAGAGCGCGCCGGACGTGTCCGCGTCGGCGTAGGGCTCGACCAGCGCGGCCGTGCGGGAGCCGATCGCTCCGTCGACGAAGTGGTCACCAGCCAGGCCCCGCACGGGAACCCCGGGCAGGTCGTGGGCGCCCCAGTACGCGACGACCTCGGGGCCCTCGCCGAGCTGGAGCAGGTCCCGCAGGTCGTCCTCGCCGGAGATGTCCGGACCGGCGCACTCGTGCACCGACGCGATGCCCATCGACGCGGCGTGGCGCAGGAACGCCAGTTGCGCGGCCTTGCGCTGCTCAGGCGTGATGGCTGCTTTCGCGGTGCCGCGCACGTGGTGGTGGGCTGCCCGCGAGAGAGGACCGTCGGCCGAGTACCCGTCGGCGTCGCGGGCCTCGTCGGTGATCAGGTTCGACGAGACGAGGGCCGAGTGCACGTCGATGCGCGACAGGTACACCGTCTTGCCCTGGGCGGCCTCGTCGATCTCCGCGCGCGTCGGCGGCCGGTTCTCCGGCCAGCGCGTCTCGTCCCAGCCGTGCCCCCACACGAGCGGGCCGGGGGCGGCGCGGATCCGGTCGAGCACCGATTCCACCGAGGACGTGCGGGTCAGGTCGAGGCCGGTCAGCAGCAGGCCCGCCGACGTCGCGTGCACGTGGGCGTCGACGAACGCCGGTGCGACGAAGGCGCCGTCGAGCTCGATGACCTCGGCGCCGGGGTGCAGCGCACGGCCGACCGAGTCCTGTCCGATCCACACGACGACACCGTCCGTGACGGCCATCGCCGTCGCCTCCGGTGCGTAGATGCGACCGCCGACCAAAAGTTGCGTACTCACGTCACGCAGTCTGCCGTTGCTCGAACAGCGAGCGCACACCCGCCTGCGTGCGGACCAGGTCCAATGCAAACTGGGCGTGACCGGGCACATAGCCGTTGCCGACCAGCATCTCCACGTCGGCCGCCAGCCCTTCGGCGCCGAGTGCCGCGGCGCTGAACGACGTCGCCATGGAGAAGAAGATCACGGTCCCGCCGTCCGCGGTCGCGAGGATGGCGCCGTGCTCGCAACCCGGCACGTCCACGCACACGACCGTGACGTCGACCTGCTTGCCGACCGCCTCGGCCACAGCCACGGGATTGCGCGCGTCGGCGATCACGACCTCGTCAGCCAGACCCGCCGCACGGACCTGCGCAGCCTCACGTTCGGTGGGCACCAACGCCACGAGGCGCGAAGCACCCGCCTGACGTGCCGCCGCGAGAGAAAGCGATCCGGACTTGCCGCCACCGCCGAGCACCAGCACCGACCCACCGGGGTGCTTCCTCACCACACGGTCGGTCAGTGCCGGTGCGCCGCACACGTCGAGCACGGAGAGCGCCAGCTCGTCGGGCAGGTCGTCCGGCAGCACGGCCGCGATCGACCGCCCGAACAGCACCGCGGTCCCCCGGCACGGCGCCTGCTCGTCCTCGCCGGACCAGTCCTGCAACCCGTCGTTGATCCTCAGCGGCGTCAGCGTGAGGCTGACCAGCGTCGCGATCCGGTCACCCGCCCTGAGCCCGAGCGGCGAGGACGGCCCGACCTCCAGGACCGTGCCGAGGAGCATGCCGCCCGAGCCCGTGACCGGGTTCTGCATCTTGCCGCGCTCGCCGACGATGTCGAGCACGGCCTGCCGGACCGCGTCGCCGCTGCCGTGCTGCTCCCGCAGCTGCCGGAACGAGGCCGCGTCCAGGTTGAGCCGCTCGACCGCGACGATCACCTCGTCGGCGGCGGGCACGGGTTCCGCGTCCAGCCGCCACGCCTGCTGGGGCAGCACGCCCGCCGGCTCGAGGACGCGGTGCAGTCCATACGCGCTCACCTGAAAATCCTTCGGTCGACGACGCTGTCTCGAAGATATCTTCACGTGAACCGAGGAGATCCCGCAAGCATCACTCGGTGATCAGGCGGTACCACCGGCAGTCGTACGGAGCGAGGTCCACCTTGGCGCCGCTCTTCGCCGGCTTCACGGTGCCGCCGGTCAGCAGGTCCGCGAGCACGCCCTCGGCCGGAACCCGCACGGTCACGTCCTGGTCCGCGAGGTTGTGCACGGCGATCACCGAGCCGCCGTCGCAGTCGGCGCGGTGCGCGAACACGCACGGCTCTTCCGTGTCGAGCACCTGGAACGTGCCCCACGCGAGCTCCGGGCACTCCCGGTAGCGCTGGATCATGAGCCGCATCCAGCCCAGCAGCGAGTCGGGGTCGTGGCGCTGCTTGCCCACGGCCTCCCAGTCCATCGGCACGCGGACCGCGAGCCTGCCCTCCAGCGACAGGTCCTCCTCGAGCCCGATCTCCTCGCCGTAGAAGAGCACCGGCGTGCCCGGCAGCGTGAACAGCAGGCTGTAGACCATGCGGATGCGGCGCTGGTCGCCGTTGAGCATGCCGGGCAGCCGCCGGCGCAGGCCCCGCCCGTAGAGCTGCATGGACTTCTCGGGCCCGAAGGCGTCGAAGACCTCCTGGCGCTCGTCGGTGGGCAGCTTGTCCAAGGTCAGCTCGTCGTGGTTGCGCACGAACGTCGCCCAGTGCCCGTCGCGGGGCGGCTCCGGGCGTTCCTGCAGGGCCTTGACCAGCGGTCCGCTCGACTGCCGCGCCAGCGAGAGGTACATCGCCTGCATGCCGACGAAGTCGAAGCACATCGTCAGCTCGTCACCGACGCCCTGGCCGTAGAACGCCATCGTGTCCTTGTACGGCAGGTTGACCTCGCCCAGCAGCACGCCCTCACCGTTGCGGCGGTTGAGGAACGCCCGCAGGTCGGTGAGGTAGTCGTGCGGGTCGGGCAGCGCAGCGGCGTCCAGGCGGTCGGTGTGCTCCAGCAGGAACGGCACGGCGTCCACGCGGAAGCCGCTCAGCCCGAGCTCCATCCAGAAGCCCATGATCCGCGCGATCTCGTCGCGCACCGCCGGGTTCGACACGTTGAGGTCGGGCTGGTGCTTGTAGAAGCGGTGCAGGTAGTACTTGCCGACCTCCTCCGAGTACTCCCAGAGGCTGTTCTCCTCGTCCGGGAACGTGATCCCCTGCGGACCGTCGGCCGGCGGCTCGTCGACCCAGACGTACCAGTCGCGCTTGTCGGGGTCGTGGAACCACGGGTGCTGGTCGGACGTGTGGTTCACGACGAGGTCGGCGATGACGCGCATGCCGCGGTCGCGTGCCGCGCGCACGAACTCCACGAAGTCGCCGAGCGAGCCGAGCCGGGGGTCGACGCCGTAGTAATCGGTGATGTCGTAGCCGTCATCGCGCTCAGGGGTTGGGTAGAACGGCATCAACCACACACACGTAACGCCTAACGAGTGAAGGTGGTCGATGCGCTCGGTGGCCCCGCGGAAGCCGTTGTCGGAGAAGGTCTCCACGTCGAGGCAGTAGAGGACGGCGTTCTTCCACCAGACGTCAGACGTGCTGATCACGCGGTCACCTCCGGCAGGACGTGCTCGCCGAACGCATCGATGAACGGCGTCAGCTCCTGGCCGACGTGGTGCAGGTAGATCTCCTCGAACCCCAGCTCCGCGTACGCGTGGAGCTGTTCGGCGTGCCACTTCAGGTCGGACGAGACGTTGACGACCTCGGCCACCTGCTCCGTGCTGACCTGCTCGCCGACCACGTCGAAGTGCTCGGCCATCTCCAGGTCCCAGCACACCGGCGGGCGGAAGACGTTGGTGCGCCACTGCTCGTGCGCGATCTCCATCGCGGCGTCCTCGCTGGGGTCCCAGCTCAGGTGCACCTGCAGGTGCAGCTTGCCCCGGCCGCCGGCGTCGCGGTAGGCGTCGGCCACCTTGCGCAGCCGGTCGGGAGAGGCGTTCACGGTGATCAGGCCGTCCGCCCACGAGGCGCACCAGCGCGCGGTCTCCGGGCTCACGGCCGCGCCGATCAGCAACGGGGGCTGCTCGGGCAACGTCCACAGCTTGGCGCGGTCGACGGTGACCAGGCCGTCGTGGCTCACCTCCTCGCCGGAAAGCAGCGCACGGATGATGTCGACGCATTCGCGCAGACGGGCCGTGCGGATGTCCTTGCGCGGCCACCCGTCGCCGGTGATGTGCTCGTTGCTCGCCTCGCCGGTGCCGAGCGCGGCCCAGAACCGGCCGGGGTACATCGCGGCCAGCGTGCCGATCGCCTGCGCGCTGATGGCCGGGTGATAGCGCTGGCCCGGCGCCGTGACCACGCCGAACGGCAGACTCGTCGCCTGCAGCGCGGCGCCCAGCCAGGACCAGGCGTACCCGGACTGGCCCTGGCGCGAGCTCCACGGTGAGAAGTGGTCGGAGCTCATCGCCGCGCCGAACCCGGCCTCCTCGGCCCTGCGCACTGCGGAGAGCAGGTCGGTGGGGTGTATCTGCTCGTGTGATGCGTGGATGCCGTAGACGGTCATGCGCCTTCAGTACCCAATGTGCCGGTTTTAGAAGCTTTGAACCGATCCGGGACGACGTCCGTGTGTACCTCAGCACCCTCGAAGCGGAGGAGGAACGGCGATGTTCAACGAGACCCGGGTCGGCACAGCCACCGTCGTCGAGTTCATCCGGCCGGACGGCACGATCGAGCCGATGGACGTCGACCTCCAGTACCGGTCGGACGATCCCCACGCGGTGACGATGCGCTTCCACGCACACGACCAGGAGTCGACGTGGCTCGTCGGCCGCGAGTTGCTGTCGAACGGCCTGCTGTCCCCCGCGGGGCTCGGCGACGTGCGGCTGAGGCCGGCGGACGGGGACGTCCTCGTGCTGGAGCTGCACACCGAGGACTCGCACGCCGTGTTCCACCTGCCGGCCGACGAGCTGCGCCGGTTCCTGCGGTCCACCTACGCGGCGGTGCCGGCCGGTGCCGAGGTCGTCGACTTCGAGCTGCTGCTCAAGGACCTGCTCGCCTAGAGGCGCAGCCCGAGCACGAGCTCGTCCGCGGAGTCGATCACACGGAAGCCGACGTGCTCCCAAAAGCCGAGCGCGTGTGTGTTGTGGCGCCGGACGTGCACATGGACGCCCTTTTCCAGGCGTTCGAGCACGGTCCGGACGAGTCCACGGCCGAACCCCTTGCCTTTCGCGCGCGGCAGCAAGTTCACGTGCATGTGCGCCGGATAGTCGTGAACCAGGAAAGGATCGACACGCACCGGGTGGTGGATCTGCTGCACGACCCGGTTCGCGTTCGTCCCCAACGGGTAGCGGATGCGCAGGTCAGGCCACCAGTCGCGGTCGCAGCGGTCTTCGAACGCCTCGCTGTCGGACGCCGCGACCGCATAGCCGCAAACGCCGAGGTCGTCCTCCACCACGAACGCCAGATCAGGCTCGAACGCCACGTAGGGCCCGACGTAGGCGTGACCGAGCAGCCGCGGGTCGTCGAACAGATGACGTGCACCCCGCCCACCGTCGCCGGTGTCGAGGCAGATGTCGTAGAGCGCGCCCAGATCGGCCGGCCGGTACGCGCGGATCACGTCAGCTCGCGCCGCTCCGTGATGATCACCGGACCCGCGTCGACGTCGGCCACCTGGCCCTCGACGACCTGACCGGCCCCGAACCGCCGCTCGTGCTCGAACTTGAGCGCCGCCGCCTCGGCCTTGCGGGCGATCCGCCTGCTGACGAGCCGGCGCGTGGGCGGGAACAGCAGGAACAACGCCACCGCGTCGCTGAGGAAGCCCGGCACCATGATCAACGCCCCGGCCGCCGCGATGAGCACGCCGTCGGCCATCTCCTGGTGCGGCTGCCGGCGCTTCCACACCGTCTCGGAGAACGCGGCCATCGTCTGCGCCCCCTGCCTGCGCACCAGCGACAGGCCGACGAGGGTGCCGAGCAACAGCAGCGCGATCATCCACAGCCCGCCGATGGCGTTGCCGACGGCGACCAGGACCGCGACCTCGGCGAAGAACCCGAGCAGCAGCAGCGCGAAGAGGGCCATGCCTGGACAACGCACGGACCCGCCGAATTGCTCCCGACCAGGACTCCACCAGGGCTTGATCAGAAATATTTACGGCGACCTAGCGGTGTGACAGGATATCTTCACGCCACCTCGACGCTGAGGAGTACGGATGACCGCGCTGCACGACGCCCCCACCGCGCTGGAGCGGCTCGACCGACAGCCGTACACGTACGTCCGCCGTGAGCTGGTCGAACCCGACTGGCGGCGCTTCCCCGGCTGGGCGCACGTGACCGAGGCGCAGTGGCGCGACGCCCAGTGGCAGCGCGTGAACTGCGTGAAGAACGTGAAGCAGCTCCGCAAGGTCGCGGGCGACCTGCTGACCGAGGAGTTCTACGACGACCTCGCCGCGGACCAGCAGAAGCTCGCGACGATGTCGATGCTGATCCCCCCGCAGATGGTCAACACGATGGCCGTCGACGCCGCCCTGACCCCCGGCGAGTTCACCGAGGCGTTCCTCGCCGACCCGGTCCGCCGCTACATGCTGCCGGTCTCCTCCGACCGCGACCCGCGCTGGCCGTCACACCCGCACTCGCAGCGGGACTCACTGCACGAGGCGGAGATGTGGGTGGTCGAAGGGCTGACCCACCGCTACCCCACCAAGGTCCTCGCCGAGATGGTGTCCACCTGCCCGCAGTACTGCGGGCACTGCACCCGCATGGACCTCGTCGGCAACTCCACGCCGTTGGTCGACAAGCACAAGCTGTCCCTGAAGCCGGTCGACCGCCAGGACCAGATGATCGAGTACCTGAAGAAGACCCCCGGCGTCCGCGACGTCGTGGTCTCCGGCGGCGACGTCGCGAACGTGCCGTGGCCGCAGCTCGAGTCGTTCCTGATGCGCCTGCTGGACATCGAGACCGTCCGCGACGTCCGCCTGGCCACCAAGGCACTGGCCGGCCTGCCCCAGCACTGGCTCCAGCCGCGCGTCGTCGAAGGCCTGGAACGCGTGGCCCGCACGGCCGCACGCCGCGGCGTGAACCTCGCGATCCACACCCACGTCAACCACGCCCAGTCCGTGACCCCGCTGGTCGCCGAGGCCGCGCGAACCGCCCGCGAGGTGGGCGTGCGGGACGTGCGCAACCAGGGCGTGCTGATGAGGGGCGTCAACGCCACACCCGACGACCTGCTGGACCTCTGCTTCGCGCTGCAAGGGGAAGCGAACATCCTGCCGTACTACTTCTACATGTGCGACATGATCCCCAACGCAGAGCACTGGAGGGTGTCCGTCTGGGAAGCCCAGGAGCTTCAGCACGCGATCATGGGCTACCTGCCCGGTTATGCCACGCCGCGGATCGTGTGCGACGTTCCGTACGTGGGCAAGCGGTGGGTGCACCAGCTCGCCGAATATGACCGTGAGCTGGGCATTTCCTACTGGACCAAGAACTACCGCACCGGAATCGAGCTCGAAGACCCCGAGGCGCTCGACCGCCGCTACCCCTACTACGACCCGATCTCGACGCTGGGCGAGGCCGGCCAGAAGTGGTGGGCCGGCCAGACCTGACGGGTCACGATGAGGCCGTTTTCGGGACAACTTCCGAAAACGGCCCCACAGGCATGTCATACCTGGTCAGACCCCATAGATTCCCATTGGGTCCCGACGTCAAATGCCCCCAGAATGCACCGGGAAGTCTATTGTGGACGGCTACTGCCGTCCACAATAGACCCTCCAGGAGAGGGATTGGTCTAACCTCACGCCGTCCACCATGGCTGGCCCTGCCCCCTCCGCTACCCATGGCACGCGGGAGCCCTTCTGCCCAGAAAAGGCACACGCCGGTCAGCCCGGCGAGCCATCCGCAAGAGGACCACGAAGGGCGACAAGCGTCATTTCGCGCCGACCGACTCCCTCAACGAGGACAATCGCAACGAACCCCAGTTGGGCGCAAAAGGAAGGCGGGCAGGACGTGCCGTACTCCGGTCCCACAGGTCACTTATGCGGTCGGGTAAGCTCCAACGCGCCAACATGATGAACTGATCTCGCGAATGGAGTCGCTGATCGAGTCACGAGTCTCGGTGAGACTATTGGCGAAGTACACCAAGCTGCCCGTGTGATCAGACAGGTCCAGCAGCGGCGATAGGGCTGATCGCAGCTGCTCTGTGTAGTCAGGCAGGCAATGCACTGCGGTGCTGAGCATCCCGATGTAGTCGGTCGTCGAGATGAGTCGCGTAGACGAGGACGACAACGTGTCTGCGCTGTCCGGCAGGTGACTCAAGGAACGCGAGGTTTCCTGAAGCACGCCGGCCGTGGCCGGGAGATGCTCAAGCAGCTGTGCCGACTCGGCCAGCGAAGCAACCGCGTCGAGATCGATGTAGGGCCGGTCGAAGACCTCTTCTATCAGGGCTCGCAGCAAGCGAACGCTTTCCTGACCGAGATCCTCAACTCGCTCTATCGCCCCAAGTACCTCAGTCTTTGTCTGGATGACGACGTTCGTGACCGTGGCCTTCAGCGCGCTTCCAGGTTGCCTTCGTTGAGCACACCGTTGAGAGGACTGAGGTCGACTCCGAGTTCGCTCTCCCGCGCGGTCTTCCACTCGGTCAGCATCTCAACCGTGTACTCGTCGCGGGTCTCCTCACCGTCAACGACCTCGTGGTGGTAGCCGCACAGAAGTATCAAGTTCGAGAAGTCCCGGCGTTTCTCCTCGGTCATCGACTTGTCGGCCCGCGGGTCGCCGTCAAACGCTCACTGATCGCCTATGACCACTGAAGATCCAGGAATCAATCATCTAGGCGTCGCGGGCTGCGGCGAGGTGGCGGTGCAGCACGGCCCGCCGATGGGCAGGGGCGGATGACCCGGCATGGCGTCTGCGGCACGGTTGGTGCAGGTAAGGACCGTTAGCCGGGATCGGCCCGGCCGGTACGGTCGTCCTGCGCGCGGAAACGAACCGGCGCTGGCAGGTAACCGGACAGTGTGCGACGCTCGCGGCGAAGCCGAGGAAGCTCGCGAGGGGTGGGGTTCGAGGTGGGGATCGCTCGGCACGAGGGGTCGTGGACCTCGAGCGTGGTGGCGGGCCAGCGGGACGCCTCGCCGCTTGCGGCGGAAGCCGCACAGGTGGAAGCCGCGCGGATGGAAGCCACGCGGATGGAGGCGGTGCGCCGATACGACATCCTCGACACCCCGCCGGACGGCGCGTTCGACCGGGTCGCGCGGTTGGCGGCCCGCTGGTTCGACGTGCCGATCGCGTCGGTGACGATCGTCGATGAGGACCGGATCTGGTTCAAGTCCGCCCACGGCCTGGACGGCGTCACCCAGATCGGGCGCGACCCCGGGCTGTGCGGGTCGGCGATCCTGGACGATGACACCTATGTCGTCACCGACGCGGTCAACGATCCGCGCGCGTGCGACAACCCGCTGGTGGCCAGTGAACTCGGGGTCCGGTTCTACGCCGCCGCGCCGATCGCCACCGCCGACGGGCACCGGCTGGGCACCGTGAACGTGATCGACACCAAACCGCGCGGGATCGATGAGGCAGGCATGGCCACACTGCGGGATCTGGCCGCGGTAGTGATGGACGAGCTGGAGCTGCGGCTGTCGGCGCTGCACCGGCTGCGACTGGAACGCGAACTGCGCGAGCAGGCCGAACGCGACCGTGCCGAGATCGAATCCTTCGCCACCACCCTGCAACGCAGCCTCGTCCCGCCCGCCCTGCCCCGTATCCCCGGCCTGGAACTGGCCGCGCACTACCGCACCGCCTCCGCCCGCTTGGTCGGCGGCGACTTCTACGACGTGTTCCCACTGGCCGGCGGCCGATGGGCCGTGGTGCTGGGGGACGTCTGCGGCAAGGGCGCCGCGGCGGCGTCGCTGACCTCGTTCATCCGCTACACCCTCCGATCGCTGGCCACCCACCACGACGACCCCGTCGCGGTGCTGTCGGAGCTCAACGCCGCGATGATCGCCGAACAGAGTCTCGACACCCTTCCAAAGTTCTGCACCGCCGCGTTCGCCGTGCTTTCCCCGAACCCCGACGACGGCGATCCGACGGAGTTCGAGGTGGTCGTGGCCGCCGGCGGGCACCCGCCGCCCTATCTGCTGCCAGCAGCCGGCGGCGCGCAGGCGCTGGCGACTCCGCACGGGATGCTGATCGGCATGCTGCCCGACGCGCGGTTCATCACCTGCACCGCACGGCTGCGTCCTGGCGACGCGCTGGTGTTCTACACCGACGGACTTACCGAAGCCCGTACCCACACCGGCGAGGAGTTCGGCGAGCAGCCACTGGAGGAATTCCTGGCCACCCACACTGGATGCCGCGCCGCCGAGCTGACCGGACACCTGGTCACGCTGCTGGACCGGTTCGACCCGCGCCGCGCCGACGATGTCGCCCTGCTCACCCTGAGCATGCCGCCGACCTCGGCACACGACGGCGTCACGCGGACAGAGACCACCGCCACCACCGAAGTCGGGGACCACGGATGATTCCCGAGCCCGCGGTCACGGTCTCCCTCACCACCGCCACCGAAGACCGGGTCGTCATCGGCGTCGGTGGCGAGATCGATCACGCCACCGCCCACCGGATGCACGACGACGTGCTTGCCCTGACCAGCGGCGGCACGATCCACCTGCAGCTGGACTTCTCCGGCGTCGGGTTCTGCGACTCCTCCGGGATGAGCGCCCTGCTGGGGATCTGGAGACACCTGCACGCCCACGGCGGCACCCTGGCCATCAGCGCCGTCCCCGCCAAGATCGCCAAAGCGCTGCGCATCGGCGGCCTGGACCAAATCATCACCGTCCACCTCGCCTGACACCACCACACTCCGAGCCGACCCCGGCCACCGCCCCAAGGCCGGTACGCCCAATGCCTGGGCGGCGGCAGGAGTGGCCCGACGCGTGACGTCCCACTCGGCGGTGCCGCGCCGAATTGCGCCGCCGCGGCCGAACCGATGCACGGCCCCAAGGCCCAAGGATCCACCGTCCTCGTGGCGCTCAATGGCATGCGATTGCTACGCGGACGGGCTTGGAGGGCCTGACGCGGCTGCGTCGCAGAAGTGGTCACGGCCGCGCGGCCGGCAGCCGAGCCATGATCCGCGCCAGCGCCAGCAACACCCGCATGATCAGGAAACCTCGACTTCACCGTCATCCCGACGTACTCCACGGTCGAGGCCGAGGTCACTCGACTGGGCCAGCGGATCCGCGCGCTGAACAACCACGAAACAGGCCGATCTCGGTCAACGAGTCACCGAGATGTGCAGGATTGAGGTTGCCCAGAAACCGGGCAGCGGGATTACTCCGTGCCATCCTTCACCTCCTTCTATCGCGAAGTTGCACGCAGCGGATCACTTACTCACCGGGATCGCAGGCCACATGGCCAGCGTTACTCGCGGCAGGAGGGCGGCCTCAGCCAGCTCTGCCCTCGCCTGGCAACAACCGAGCGCCAACAATGGTGTTGACTCTCTTGCGGAGATCAACGCTTTGGACAAACGACGCTTGCTCCCAGCCCTAAGGGAGTCATCGGACCTTTACGGCCCTGCAGGGGTCTGTTCCCTAAATTGACCAGCGCGACTTCTGGTGCTGCGTGTGGTCAATTTTGGGGAACAGACCCCTGCGCGCGTCGACGAAGTCGAGGATGTGCTTGTGGATGGTGGGCTCGCCGCCGGAGAACATCACCACCTCCGGCTCGCCCTCGGACTCGACGAACACGTCGAGCATCCGTTCGCACTGCTCGAGGGTGATGGAGTAGCCGTCGGGCTGGTGGCCGGAGTCGGCGAAGCAGATCGGGCAGTCCAGGTTGCAGTTGGTGTTGACCTCGATGATTCCCAGGCAGGCGTGCTGTTTGTGCTCCGGGCACAGCCCGCAGTCCGACGGGCACCCGTCCTTGACCACCGTCTGGAAGGTCAGCGGAATCGTGCCCGGCTTGTTGAACCGCGCCGACGCCAGGTAGGCCTGTGCGTCGCCGTAGACCAGCGCCTCGAACCGCCCGTGCTCGCGGCAGCGTTTACGCAGGTATACCTTGTCGTCGCGGACGTTGACCTGAGCATCGACCACGACCTTGCACACCGGGCAGATGCTCTTCGTGTACTCGATGAACACCTCGTCGCGATCCCGCTTTGCCGATGTCATGCGCCGCACCCGCTTCCGGTCGTGGTCCACCCGTGAGCACCAGCCCACCAGGGATCACGACCGGGCGCAGCGCGAGTGTCAGCCCGCGGACACTGCTCCAGCCGCTGCGCTGATCTTGGTCATGGTCCGGCCGCAGCAGCACGTCGGGTTCTGTTGCCCGGCGCAGTCGGCCGGGGCGCCCTTGGTCACGGTGACCTCGCATCCGCACGCCTCGTCCGGGCAGCGGTAGACCTCGCCTTCCCGCAAGGGCATCACGCACCTCCATCACTTGCCATCCGATGTGGACAAGACCGACCCCAGAACCGTGCCCCAGCGGAACGATCATCACTGGTCCGCAGGAGGTGAGGATGCATGCCGACGGACACCTTGACGATCGGCAGGCTGGCCGCCTCGGCCGGGGTGAGCCGCAAGGCCATCCGGGTCTGGGTGCAACGGGGCCTGCTCACCGTGTGTGGCCACACGAGCACCGGCTACCAGTTGTTCACGCCCGAAACGGTCCGGTTCGCGGTGTTCATCCGCCGCGCACGGGCACTCGGTATGTCACTGGCCCAGATCCAGGACGTCCTGGTAACCGAGCAGCACGACCACGCCGCGCCGTGCGCTGGGGTGCGGGGACTGCTCCGTACCCGGATCGCCGAGATCGACGCGGCCGTGGAGGACCTGCTGGCCCTGCGGACAGCCTTGGAAGCCGCCTGTGCCGTGAGGCCGGGTCCGAACAGCGACGCGGCGGTGTGCCCGATCATCGAGGGATCAGCGCCGGCACCGCGCCACGAGACTGCGGGGAATCTCGATGAGCAGATCCGGACAATCACCTGAAGCTGAGGGCAGCGGGATGCGGCCACGGTGGGATTGCGCCGGTCCGAGTCGTCTGTCTCAGCCGCCGGTCGGTGCGTGGCTGCGGTAGAGCGCTGCGATCTCGGCGGCCGGTGTGCCGAGCTTGGCGGCGGCGGTCTGTGCCGTGGGGCGCTCGTCCCAGGGCAGCTTGGAGACCACGAGCTTGGGGATGTTGATGAAGGTGCTGGTTCCGCTGCGGTGCGTGACGGCGTCCAGCGGCACGAACAGGTGCTTGTCGAAGATGGCTCCCCGTTGCACGACCAGGTACCCCGGCACGTCCTCGGTCGCCGCGACGACGTCCTCCACGGTGCCGACCTCGCCGCGGTCCGAGCCGTACACGGTGTCGCCGGGCTGCACACCCCGCTCGGTGGGGGTGATCCCGGGCGCGATCGAGCCGAGGAATTCGTTGACTTCGAGCACCGCGTTGGCGATGAGCGGGAAGTTCAGGTGGATCGACGCCTCGTAGGCGGGCAGGCTCTCCGCGCCGATCGCGTCGGAGAGGAAGGTGACGTCGTAGCCCAGCTCGGTGGCGTGGCGGCCGGTGGACTCCACGCACAGGTTCGCGGTCATCCCCGCGATGACGAGGTGTGTCGTGCCCAGCCGGTCGAGGTGTTCTCGCAGGTCGGTCTGCAGGACGTCGGTGCCCTTGTGCGGCGCGAGGATGATGTCGCCCGGTTGCGGCTGGATGTCGGGGTGGAAGTCGGCGCCGAAGGACCCGGCGAGGAACATCCTGTTCTCGAACATCAGCCGGTTGATACCGCTGCGGCGCTGCAACTCCTCGTTGGCGTAGTCCTCGGCTGTGTAGGCCATGGGCCCGAACAGCACCGGCACGCCCGCCTCACGGGCGCCTCGGGCCAGCCGCGCGAGTTGGGCGACGACGTCGTTCTTCTTCACCGTCGACTTCGTCATCTCCCACGCGGCGCCGTCCTCGTGCAGGAAGTCGTTGACGGGATCGATCACCAGAACCGCCGTGCGCCTCGGATCGAACGATGTGGCGGGCTTGCTGTGGGTGGACATGAACTTCTCTCCTGTCTGCGGCCCGGTGGGGGTACCGGCACGGCCGCCGGGGACCCCCGGTCCCATCGGTCACAGACTTCCCCGCCGCACACCCGCCAACCCGGCAACTGTCACGCGGCGGACAATCTCCGCCGAGCCTTCAAGACTTCCACTCCCGTCGCCAACACCGGCGGAACCGCACGTGCAGCGAAGCTTGGCTGCGGCGAGCCGGGTGCGGGTCCCGTCGGTGAACAGGGTCGGCGCCCACACAGGGCCAGGCCGTGGCACCGGGCGCACCAACCGGTCGCGGGCACGCCACGCCGTCGCGTCGGCCCCGAGGTTCCGGTGGTAACCGGAAAATGCGGACGTGCCCGAATCGGGTCGACGGGGTGCGGTGTGGCCGACCGAGTTCGTGACGACCGCGGGTCAGGCGGTGTGCGGCGTGGCGGGTGAAGGCGGCGGTGAGCGTGCCGGGGTGTCGTCATCCGCGTCCTGGCAGCGCTGACCGCTACGGCGCGGCGCCTCCACCGGCGGGGTTAGGGACACTATCACCGGGAGATCGCGCTCGTGGCGTCGTGGTCTGTCATGTCGGGTGGTCTGTGCTCATGCCGCTGGTTCGAGCACGATGCAGCAATTGACCGGGCAGGGGCGCAGCCGGGGGGTCACCGCTTCGTTCATCGCGAGCCCGTCGAGGTAGCCGGCGCTGAGGGCGGCGTTGATCGAGCAGACGAGTTCGGTGTCGGTGACGCGCAGTCGCTGGAACGGGCAGTTGGTGAGGATGAGCGCGTCCCCGTCGCGGCGCGGCTGGTAGCCAATCCGGGACAGCAGCCGCGTGAGCGCCTCCCACGGCCGCGCGTCCTCCGCGGTCCCGCTGTGGTCCTCGCCGGCCGGCTCCAGCCCTTGGGCCAGCTCGACGCCCCGGGCCCGCGCGGCCCGCACGGCCGCCGCGTGGATCGGCTCTCCGGGTGCCTGCTCGCGGGTGGCACGCAGGAGGACTTGGGCGAGCAGCTCGTAGCGCCGCGGCGGCACCGTCGCGATCACCTCGCGGTCGGTGGCCGCGTACCGCTGCGGCGGGCGTCCCCGCGCGCCGGGCGCGGCCTCGGGGCGCACCGCGTGCACCAACCCGGCCCGCTGCAGTTTGTCGAGGTGGAACGCGACCAGTGTCCGCCCCAGTCCGAGCGCCTCGCACACCTCTTGCCGGGTCTGCGGCTGCGTCGCCGCGGCCAGCTGGGCGTAGATGCGCGCGCGCTGCGGCTCGGCGAGCACACCCAGCGCGCTGAAGTCGTCCGCTCCTGGCTCCATGTCACCACGGTAGGTCGCACGTCGCGTTCTAACAACCAGTGTTGACAAAAAGACGGTTCCGGCATTAGACAATGTGCGTTGTCGGAAATCACTGGTGCCTGTGGAGGACGCGATGCGCTTGTTCTCGTTCCGCCCCGCCTTCACCCTCCGCGGTCGCAAGGCCCACGGGCTGCGCGGTCTGGCCGGCAAGCCCCTGCACCCGCCGCTGACCGACATCCCCGTGGGCGCCTACGTGCTGGCCGCCGCGTTCGACGTCATCTCGGTGCTCACCGGCGGGGAACTGGCCGCTGACCTGTACCGGGCCGGTACGTTCGCCCTGATCGGCGGCGGCGCGGTCTCCCTGCTCGCCGCCGCGACCGGCGTCGCCGACTGGTTGGGCTCGACCCCGCGCCGCACCCAGGCGTGGCGCACCGTCAACGCCCACGCGCTGGTGATGACCATCGTCACCCTCGTCGTCCTGGCGACCATCGCCCTGCGTCTGACCGTCTACGCCGACGCGACCGCCACCCCCGCACCGGTGCTCGTGCTGTCCCTGGTCGCGGCCGGGCTCACCGGCATCGGTGCGGCCATCGGCGGATCGCTGGTCTACGACCACGGGTTCAACGTCGAGACCGCCACCGATTCCCCGGTGTGGCACGAGTCCGAGACCGACCTGTTCCCGGCGGACAAGAAGGACGCCGGCTGAGGCCGGCCCCGTTCCGCTCCTCGTGGACGGGCGACGACTGCGCCCTCAGCACCGCCGCACCAACTCTTCCACCACAGCTCCCGACCGTGAGTCACCGCGTCACCCCTACCAGGAGAGATGATGAAGAACCGCCACCCCGTCCAGACCGCCGCACTGCTCACCGGCGCGGTATTCGCCCTCGTCGGTGTGCTCGGGTTCGTCCCCGGCATCACCACCCAGTTCGGTGAGCTCGCCTTCGCCGGGCACCAGTCCGAGGCCCACCTACTGGGTCTGTTCCAGATCAGCGTCCTGCACAACATCGTGCACCTGCTCTTCGGCGTGGCCGGCGTCCTCGCCGCACGCACCGTCGACGCCGCGCGGTGGTTCCTGATCGGCGGCGGCGCGATCTACCTCGCTCTGACCGTCTACGGGCTCGTCATCGGCCACGACAGCCCGGCGAACTTCGTCCCGCTCAACCCCGCCGACAACGTGCTGCACCTCGTGCTCGGCCTCGGGATGCTCGCCGTCGGGCTCGTGCTGGGCAAGGCCGCGAACGCGCGGGCGACCTCACACCACTGACCCGGCGCGCCCGGCATCCACAGGCGACAGGCACACCACCCCGCGGAGCCGGTCCTCCACCGGCCCCGCACGCGACCGCAGACATGAACCCCGGCCTTCTTGGCCGGTGACGCGGGGTGCGCCCGCCGGGTCCGCCTCCGCGGGCTGGACCGGCGGGTGGCCGGCGATCGTCGCCAGGGTCGACACGCACCCGCGGCAACCGGGCCGTCGGAATCGACCACGACGGCCGCGACGGCGGCCGTCACCGCCGGGCACAGCACCGGTGTGACCATCGCGCTCCACCGGACCGGTGAGGCGGTGCCGCGCCGGAGTGCCGCCGACAGGACTGTTCCCTGGACCGGTCCGGCCGGGAGGTCATCCGCGGTTTCGAAGCGCCTCGTGGCGGACGCGGGCGATCAGGTCGAGCCGACGAGGTCGGGCGAGGCGATGATGCCGTCGGAGTCTTCGGTGCCGAGCTCTTGGCGACCGAGACGGTCGTGCCGAACCAGCGGCGGCCTGGACGGACCGGTGCGGTCGGCATCGTCGCGGTGGCAGGGTTGAGCGGGGATAGGACGGCAGCCGAGCATCGACGTCCTCGAAGACATCGATGCTCTTCGCCCACGTCCCCTCCTCCGGCGGCATCCCCGCCGACCGCCCAGCATGGTGACTGACGGTAGGCCGATGGTCGCGATCGGTCCCCGTACAAGTGGCAGAGGGGCAGACGGTGCGAAAGGATTACCCGGTGTGGATGCAGCGCGGGATCTGTCGGATCCGTCCACCACGCAGGAGCAGTTGCTGCTCGCGGTGGGCGCCGGTGACCGGAATAGTTTCGCCGCGCTCTACCAGCGGTTGGCGCCGTCGGTGCTGGGGCTGGCCCACGCGGTGGTGCGTGATCACGCCCAGGCCGAGGAGGTCGCCCAGGAGGTGTTCCTGGAACTGTGGCGCACCGCACCGCGCTACCGGGCCGACCATGGCACGGCGACCACCTGGGCGATGACGCTGACCCGGCGGCGTGCGGTCGACCGGGTCCGCAGCGCCCAGCGCAGCGCCGAGCGGGATTACGTCGTGGCCGCCTGGGACTACACCGGCCCGTTCGACCAGGCGGCCGAGTCGGTGATCGACAACACCGAACGCCGCCGCGTCCACGAGTGCGTCCGGGCACTGAGCCGCTGCCACCGCGAGGCGCTCCTGCTGACCTACTACGGCGGCCTGACCTACCGGGAGGCCGCGCACACCCTGGACGTGCCGCTGGGCACCGTCAATAGCCGGGTACACGCCGCACTGGAACAACTGCGCACCCTGCTGCGGTGGCCCCACCGGCGTCCTCCGGCGCGTGCCGGTCACCCGCGGTCTGAGGCCAGGGACGCGACCGCCGGCGGGAGGCCGTCGGGCTGCGCGACGGGTTCGCCCCGCACGAGCGGGCCGGGCGCGCCGTGCGGGTCACTGGCGGGGTTGAAGGGCCTTGCGGTGGGCATGGAGATCAGGTCGAGCTGGTCCGGTGTGAGGGACGCGGTGACGCCGTCCTCGTTCTCGGTGCCCAGCAGGGCGATCGTGCCGAACCAGCGCCGCGCCGGGTGCCCGAGCGCGGTCAGCATCGTCCAAGCGACCGGGTTGGGCGGGTACAGGTCGGACAGCAGCGCGGCGGCGTCCTCGGAGACGTCGACCACCTTCGCCCACATCCCCTCCACCAACGCCACGCCGTTGACCAGGCCCCGGTGCGGATCCACCGCGGCGGCGACCGCCGCCCACAGCTCCGGCTGGAAGTTCCCGCCCCACCCGTCGTCCACCACCCGGCCGGACACCCTGCGCCGCACCAGCTTTCCGGTCGGCTCCACCAGCACGAAAAGCACCCCACCGGGATCGGACGACACCGTGGGGACGGGGTCCGGGTGGTCAGTCACCGACGGCGCCCCAGGTCGAACGCCAGCCTGGGGACACAGCCGGAATGACGATCTGCGATCGAGCACACACATCGTCCCGATAACGGCCGCTACGGTCGAACGCGCGGGTAGCTACGGTCTTCAGTCGCCTCCAGCACTACAAGCAGCTTTTGCACCCCAGTCATCCTGACTTCGGAGAAATCCGAGAAGCGGTTGTCACACCTATGGGTGAACTTGCCCGGCCAAGTCGTATCGCTTCCGTGACGGCCGACGACACGAGACGGCTGTCCGGCCGATTGCCGGCTCCCGTTGCCGACGGCGAGCGCGCGCGTCGTACCGGCGGCAAGTGGCGCGGCGGTCGACGACGGGCCGAACAACGGACGCCCGGTCCTCGATGTGTGGGCTCACGAGCCGTGCTGGTCCTGGAACAGGGTGGCAGCAGCCCAGGTCCGGGCCGATGCCGCGACGACGCCACCGCACTCCCGGATCACCACGAGCCCGTCGACAGCCACTCCGACCGCGATCGCGACCAGCCCGCGAATCGCCTCAGCGGCCTGACCGAAGCCCAGGCACTCGACCAAGGCCACGTCTGCGAGTGCCGGGCGCTGCCGCTGGAGCATGTGCCCCGCGCCGTGTGCAGTTCCCGGATGCGAAGTTTCCCTGCACCGAGCAAGGCGACACGCCGCGGCGGCAGCGCTCTACGCGGTCCGGCGGCGGCGCAGGGGTGCCCCGGCGTCGTGGAGATGGCGCAGGACCTGGGCGTAGGAGGAGCGCAGGCTCGCCTTGCTGTACGGAATGGTGTGCCGTGCGCAGAAGGCTTGACGATGGGCTGGGCGCGGCGCAGGTTGGGCCGCGGCATGTGCGGGAACAGGTGGTGCTCGATCTGGTGGTTCAGGCCGCCCAGCAGCGCGTCGACCCACCGGCCGCCGGTGACGTTGCGGGAGGTCAGCACCTGTTTGCGCAGGTGGTCCAGGCGTTGCCCCTGGGCGATGATGGGCATGCCCTTGTGGTTCGGGGCGAAGGAGCAGCCCAGGTAGACGCCCATCAAGCCCTGGTGCACCGCGATGAACACGACCGCTTTGAGCGGGGACAGCACCCAGAACACCGCAGTCAGGTACGCGGCCGCCGGGAGGAGTTGCAGCGCGGCTTCCCGCCAGGGGCGCTTGAGCTCGCCGCGCAGGAGGGCCTGCAGGCCGGACAGGCGCAGCACGACGGCCTCGGCGAGCAGCAGCGGGAAGAACAGGAAGGCCTGGTACTTGGTGATCCACCGGTACAGGCCCCGCTTGTCGCCGGCCTGCTCGCGACTGAAGGCGATCGCGTGGATCTCGATGTCCGGATCCTCGTCCTCGTGGTTGGGGTTGGCGTGGTGGCGGTTGTGCTTGCCCACCCACCACTGGTAGCTGATCCCGGTGACGGCGCCGTGCAGGTGCCCCACCAGGTCGTTGCGGCGGCGACCGCGGAAGATCTGCCGATGCCCGGCGTCGTGGCCGATAAACGCGAACTGGGTGAACACCAGCGCCAGGAACACCGCGGTCAGCACCTGCCACCACGAGTCACCCACCAGCACGAACACCGAGCCGCCCGCCGCGAGCAACAGGACGTTGACCGCCATCCTCAGGGCGTAGTAGCCCCGCCGCCTGTCCAACAGGCCGGCGTCCTTGAGTTCCTGCGTCAAGCGCGCGAAATCGCTGCCGCGCCGGGTAGCAGGATCTCGTGTCGCGGAGGTGAGGCCTGTGGTCATGTGAGCCTGCCTTCCAGACGAGTAGACCCTCCGGTAGTGGGTTCTCCCGTGCGGATCACTCAAAACTCCCGCCGCACCGGTCTCCGGCGACCACCGACTCGCCCACGCCCGGATGCGGCGCGGACACCGACACGACCGTCCTGCGCGAACGTGGCCACGGTCGTTCCGGAAGGGCGCCATGGCTGCGGCTGTCGGCGATGCACCGGCTGCGCCACCAACCCGCCACTGTCTCGCCGTCATCCCGGAGCATGCACGTCATTCGATCCACGACTACACGATGTGGCCACATCCGGGTCCAGCGTGAGTCCCACCGGGCCGTACTGGATGCTTCGGACCTGTTCAGCAGGTCAGGGTCATCGTCCGGTCCAAAGGACACCAGGTCCGGAGGCGCGTGCCGGATCGGGTGAGGTCGGCAAACGCCTGCTTCGAAGAACCCGGATAACCAAGACTGCGCTCCTGCCGTTCCGGATCGCTCGGTGCGCAATAGCCGACTGGTCGGCAAGTCCCGCGCGTCGAGGCTGGTCAGCCAGCAACGACGGGCTTCGGACTCACGCTGTCGACAGATCACCCGATGAGGTGAAGTAGGTGCGTCGTCCCGTCGTGGCGTCGGGATCATCAGGTTACTGCGTGGTGAGGGCAATCCGCATGGGAGTGGACGCCGAATGCCACCTGCAAGGGCAGATCGTTTCGACCCCTTCAGGAAGGAACGAACGATGACAGCGTTCACAACCAAGGCTGCTCGTGCGGCGGTTCCGGTGCTCACGCTCGGACTCGCGCTCGCGATGCCCGCAGTGGCTTCGGCACACGAGGGTGACCACGGCAGCGATGGCGGGCGTGACGGTGGCACCACGGTGGCCAAGGTGCAGCTTCGGCAGCTCAATCACAGCGGCGCTTTCGGGCAGGGAGCTCTTGTCCTGCGCGGCAACCAGGTCGACATCGCCTTCCGGGTGCGCGGCGTGCTCGCCGACGCCCCGCACGCACAGCACATCCACATCGGCACAGGGCCGATGCCCCACCCAGCGCGCCGACACCAGCGGTGACGGCATCGTCAACACCACCGAAGGCCACCCGTTCTACGGCCACATCGGGACCTCGCTGACCACCAACGGTGACACCAGCCCCGCCAGCGGCCTGGCCGTCGACCGCTTCCCGACCCCGGACGGCAACTCCTACAAGTACCGGCGCAGCATCACGGTGACCCCCGACGTCGCGAACAACATCCGCAACGGCAAGGCAGTGCTGGTCGTACACGGCATCGACCCCAACCGCAGCGGCGTCTACGACGGCAGCGCACCCAGCGATCTGGACCCGTCCCTGCCCCTGGAGGCCACCTCGCCGGCCGCCTGCGGCCCGTTCCGCACCTGGCAGGGCGGTGACCTCGGCCTGGGCCTCGGCCTGGACCTGGGCATCGACCTCGGTTTGGGACTCGGCCGCCGCTGACCCCCCGAGCCTCCCACACATGTGGGAGCGCGTCCTCTTACCCCTTAGCCGCGCTCCCGCGCCCAACCCGTCCCGGGCGCCCTCCATCGGCGCCCGGGACGGCCGCGTCGGTGACCGGACCGCTGCACACCGGGTCCGACTTCCCGGCTCACCGGCATCACTCGCCACCCATCGCTCACGACCGGATGGATAGTCCGGGAGGCATGGCTACGGTTGGTGGCTACGACGAGCAACAGCAGGACCGTGCACAGCAGGATCATGTCGGAACATCGACCAGTTCTGAGAGCGATCCGTCAGGAAGCGTCCTGAGCTCTCACGGCGGAAGCCGCCCATCCGCTGGAACGGTGCGACGCCTGTGGCCTGGGTGCCGTTATGCGCGATGCCGGTGACTCGGTTGGCACCGGAGAACACAGCCCCCATAAGGGAATCGACAGCCATCACAAGATCATGATCGCGAGCAACTACTCCACATCACCACCGACTACGAGCCAGAGCCGTTCGTTTGGCAGACTCGCTGTTGGGCATCGTTACCGACTCCTTCGCGGTTGGTGATGAGTAAGTACCGGTGAGCGATCGCCGCCAAAGCGGCAGTCGGCCAGCCTTTCACTACCTGCCTATTTGGCATGTGTGATCGAATGTTCACGACACGTCCAGATTTGTTCTGCCCCAAGCGGGCGGCGGCCCGCGTGTCGGCACGCCGCGCCTGAATAGGATGATCGTTAGCCGAGGTTGCGGTGGTCTCTGGCGATCTGGTCCAGCAAGTCCTTCAGTATCTCGCCGCGCACCGCGAGCCGTTCCAGTCGTGCGAACATCGCGAGGTATTCACTTACATCGTGCGGGTCGATGATGGTGGCATTACCGGTCAGGACGCTCAACGTGACGACACGTTCGTCATATACGTGGAAACCGCTGGGGCGACCGTGACCATGTTCACCGACCACGGCACTACGCCGAGCAGCACGCTCGGTCGTCGTGACATCTCGACCAGATGGTCGAGCTGCCCGCACATCAGTTCTGCAGGCCCCATCCGCCAGCGCAATACGGCCTCGGTGAGCACGAACACGAAGCGCTTGCCGAGGTCGTCCATGTGGCTGCGGCGAACCTGCAGCGCGTTGATCACAGCTTCCTGCTCCCGCGCCGGCGTGTTTCCATGGACCGCGAGCCGGTAGGCCTCGGTCTGCAGCAAGGTGGGCACGCGTGTGTGTTGAAAGAACCGACTGGTCATCGCGCTGCCCTCGATGCGGGCCACGGCCTCCTGGTGCCGATGGGCACCCCCGGTGCGGCACCCCACCATGTACCCGGTAATGCGTCGCATACGCCGGCAGTATCAACGGAGCACGCAGGTCGTTGTTAGCCCGTTCCAGCGATACGATTCGGATTTTGTCGAACTGTGAGGCACGCTGAACCGCGTGGAGCAAGATCCGTCCTGCGACCTGTGCGGCGACACAGGCACGATGACCTGGCAACAACCGGTGACCGGTCCTGACGACGCGCTGACCTTGACCGAGATGAACCACCCGTGCGTCAACGGGTGCTCAGGCTGGTTCAAGCTACCCGCTGCCGAACGCGGCACCGTCGTCGATCCGGACGAGGAGACTGAGGCGGGCAACGTGGCCGTCGCGAACCAGGAGCACCGCACCGACTGGTCCAGGCTTGCGCCACCGCAGGATCACTAAACGGACTGCTGACCCGACTCCCGCCCCTCTTGGATCAACTTCAAGGCATCGTCCACCGACTGACATACCGGCAGCACTTGGCCCAGAGCGCTGGCCATCATGGGCCGTACCGCCGCAGGCTGCACGGCAACGACGGCAAATCCCACTCCCTCGCGCTGTGCCCGCCCGTACAGCTCCAGCAGCATCGACAACGCCGACGAGCCCATGAAATCCACGGCCAACTCCACCACCAAGCCGCCCGGATGACTGCCCAAGTGATCGAACAGGGCAGTTCCGATCGCATCAACGGTGACCATGTCCAGTTCGCCGCTGATCACCGCGACAAGCACGCCGTCGCGGTCGCTGGTCTGAACGCTGGCCGTCGACGCCGTCTCGCTCGCAGTCACTGAACACCTCACTGAGAAATCCGCACCCGTCCCTGTCACCGATCTTACGAAGGGCCACGCCGCGCGGCATGATCAGGACGAACACGAAGCACGGCAAGCGCGATCGCCAAGGCAACTGCTGGACACAAGCGGCGTAAGACGTCTCGCGGGCCGCCTGACAGGCGACCCTGCCATCTGGGGCGGGCCAGTTGTCCCGCCCCAGATGGCCGTCACGAATGCGACGACAACTCGAAACGCGACTCGACTACTAGATTGTCGATACGAAACCGCAGGTCAGCACTGCTCCCATCCTTTGGTACTCCCGCCCAAAGTCCGGCCCTCCGCACAACGATCTCGCGCAGGGTGGTGCCCTCCCCGAGGTCCGGCCAGGGCGGCGGCACGTACCGAGATCACCTACCGCTAGGAGGGAATGCCGCCGCCGCTGGCCTCCAACGGCTCACGGAGCCAGCATCGGCGCGCCACACCCACCGGGTTCAGTCGTGTCTGCTGTCATCCGAATCAGCCCGCGACCGCTCTGACGCTGAGCCTGGCCCCTCCCCTGGCCCTTCTCGCTACAGCGATGGCGGTCGTGGCCGTGTTCAACGGATATCTCGTCTTCGCGGTCATTGCGGCGGTCACCGCAGGCGCACAGGTCTGCGTGGCTGGAGCGCAGTGGGGACAAGCACTAGCGATGGGTGCGCGCCCGTCGTTGTTCGCCGCACTCTTCGACCTCACCGGGTTCCTTCGCGCGCGTGCGCCGGAAACGCACGAGCTCGTCTCACGGGACGGCGCACGTCTTCCGCTTGGCGTCTGGCATCCCGCCGATCGCACGGAGACAGGGCCCGCGGTCGTGCTCGTGCATGGCGGAGGTTGGGCGGGCGGGAACTGGCGGCAGTTGCGCGCGTACGCGAACTGGTTGGCGGACAACGGTTATCGCGCGGTCTGCATCAGTTACCGGCTGGGTCCCCCGGCACGCTGGGACGTCGCTCCCTTCGACGTGATCGACGCGGTGCGCTGGGTGGAAACGCACGCCGACGAACTCGGTGTCGATCCGGATCGGATCGCGTTGTTCGGTTCGTCCGCGGGCGGACACCTGGCGTTGCTCGCCGCGAGTCTCGGTGAACAACCGCGGCCCCGCGCGGTCGTGTCGGTGTACGGGCCGGTAGATCTGCTGTCGCTCTACGACGCCTTGCGCCGCAAGCGCATCAGCCGGGCCGGTCGGGAGGTGTCTCCGCTGGTGGATTTCCTCGGCGGTACACCGCACGAGGTGGCGGAGCGCTGGGAGTGGAGTTCGCCCATCGCCCATGTCGAGTCCGCGCCCGCGCACGTCTGTGTCGTCACCGGGGCACGCGACCAGTGGGTTCCACTGGAGACGATCACTCCGTACATGGTGGCGCCGGAACTCCCGACGCTCGTCGCTCTCAAGCGCGCCGACCACTGCTTCGACCTGATCTGGCGCTCGATCTCCGCCCAGACCGCGCGCTTCGTCGTGCTGGAGTTCCTGCGTCAGGCCTTCGCGAGCCGATGAACTCCACGAACAGCGTCGTGGCGCTGTTCCTGGAGTTCGACAGCTACTTCGCGAACGCGACGCCGACGACCTCGCCGCCCGCGAGTCCGACGACCGAGGCTCGGCCGGTCTCCAGGTTGATCTTCACCAGCAGCGACCCGCCCAGCAACGACAGGCTCGGCCGCACGGCGGCGAGTGCGTGGTGTCGGCCGTTGACGGTGGCGATGTCGAAGCCGTTGGCCTTGTCGACGTCGACACCGAGCTTGCCAACGGTGAACAGCTGACCGGTGTTCGGCGAGACGACCGGGGTGACACCAGCCCCGGTGCCCTGGGTAACGAGCGTGTCCTTGCGGCTGTCAAGGTCGTAGAGAGTGGTGGACGTCGCGCCGACGACGCTGTTCGTATAGCCGGCGGCAGACACCTTGGGCGTGGAGCTTGCATCGCGGTCGCCCGGCGCGTAGGCGAGCAGGCCGTCCGTGGCGGCGAGTGCGCCCGTGTCGGGGACCAGACGCAGGTTCTGGCCGGTCGAGGTGACCAGACGGATGCGGTCCACGGCCGGGTTGAAGTCGAAGCCGACCGCCGTACCGTTGAGCGTGATCGGGACACCGACGGCGGTGGCGCGGCCGGTGCGGATGTCGAGGGTGTAGAGCTGGCCGGAGCGCCCGATCGCGTAGAGCACGCCGGTGGCAGGCCGCACGTCGATGCCGACGAGCCGCTCGTGGGCCTTCAGGCCGGTGACGCGGACGCGGTGCTGGGCGAACAGCGGGGACGCCCAGGTCCGGGTGCTGAGCACGCCGTCGTCGGTGAGCAGGTGGACGCGGAGCCGGTCGCTGGACGCCGAGGCCGGCGCCGCGCCGAGGACACCGGCGAGCAGTGCTGCCGCTGCGGCGATGGCGGTCGTGCGAGCGATGCGCATGGTTTCTCCCAGGGCTGTGAACGCGGAACACGGGTGCATACGGCAACGTCCATGGCCGATGTTGAAGCGCCAACAAAACAAATTCAGACCCATCCGACCCCTCCTCGGCGCCGAACTGGCTTTCAGGAGCGACGACGGGGAGCTCATGGCGATCACTGGCAAGCGGGGGGATCTGGACCTCCGGGAGGTCTACGCCGCGCACGGCCCGGAGATCTATCGCTTCGCGCTCCGGCAGCTCGGGGACGGTCAGGCAGCGGAGGAAGCCGTGCAGGAGGTGTTCCTGAGAGCCTGGCGGTCCGCCGAACGGTTCGATCCGAGCCGGGCGAGCCTGCGCGTGTGGCTGTTCGCGATCGCCCGCAACGTCGTCATCGACGAAGCGCGGGCGCGGGCCCGGCACAACCGGCGACTCCACGCGGTGGCAGCAAACCCGCCCACGAACATCTCCGACTTCGCCGACGCGGTGCTCGATCAGCGCCTAGTGGAGGAAGCGCTGCTGAGGATCAGCGACAACCACCGCGTGGCGCTCGTGGAGACCTATCTACGCGGCCGGTCCTACCGGGACGTCGCCGCCGAGGTGGGCGTGTCGCAGGTGACGCTGCGCAGCCGGGTCTTCTTCGGCTTGAAGGCGCTGCGGCTGGCAATGGAGGAGATGGGGGTGCGGCTGTGAACGACTTCGTGCACCGGAGGCGAACCGAACTGCTTGGCGCCTACGTCCTGAACCACCTTGAGGGGTCTGAGCTCGCGGCGGTGCTGGACCATCTCGACGACTGCGCGGAATGTCAGGGCGAGGTCGCCAAGCTCGCTCCTGTGGCACGCGCGCTGGCCGGCGTGAACGCCGACAACGTCACCGTGCCCGCGCATCTAGAAGAGCTGGTCGTGCGGCGGATCGATGCCAGGCGCGGACGGCGGACGCGTACGACGTTTCTGCTCACCGCCGCTGCCGCGGTGGTGATCGCGGGCGCGGCCTGGTGGTACCTGCGCCCTGCCGCACCACTCGAACCGGTCGCGCTCGTCCAGCAGGCTCCGGGAGTGACCGCGGAGGCGTCCATCGTCCCGCACATCTGGGGAGTGGAGATCAAACTCGACGGACAGGGATTCGCCTCCGGGCAGACCTACCAGGTCTCCGTCACCGGCAACGACGGCGCCGAAGTCTCCGCAGGCTCGTTCATCGGCACCGGCGCAAACCTCATGCACTGCAACCTGAACAGCTCAGTGCTGCGCTCGGACGCGTCCGGCTTCGTCGTGCGCGACGCCACCGGCATGATCACGCTGGCCTCGACGTTCTCGCGGCGCTGACGTTTCCAGCTCGCATGTGAAAGGCGGGGCCGGTTTCCACCGGCCCCGCCCTTTGTGATCACCTCGTGGTCACGCCTTCACGGAGTGCTTCCCGTGCGTCCAGGACTTGGCGTTGCCGCCGTCGCCCGCCGGACCGGAGTGGCCACTGACCGTGTTGCTGTGGTTGGAGGCGTCGCCGGTCGAACCAGTGGCGCCGGTGTCACCGGAGTTGCCCGAGGTGACCTCAGTCCAGGACTTGGTGCCGTGGTTCTTCCAGCTGTTGTGCTTCCAGCTGTCGTGCTTCCAGCTGTTCTTCCAGCCGTCGTGCTTCCAGCCGTGGTTGTTCCAGCTGTTCTTCTTGTTCTCGGACTTCACCACTGCCGTGTTGCCGCCGGTGTCGCCCGAGTTCCCGGAGTTGCCCGAGTTGCCGGTCGTGGCGTTGTTCGAGCTGGTGGCATTGCCGCCGTTGCCCGAGTTACCGCCGTTGCCCGCGGTGGCGTCCGTGGAGCCGGAGTTGTTGTTGCGGTGGCTCCACTTGCCGTGGTTCCAGGACTTGCCCTGCTCGGTCACGGCCCAGGCGTTGCCGCCGTCGCCGGCCGGGCCGGAGTTGCCGCCCACGGTGTTGCTGTGGTTGGACGCGTCACCGGTCGAACCCGTCGCGCCGGTGTCACCCGAGTCACCCGAGGTGACGGTGGTCCAGGACTTGGTGCTGTTCCAGGACTTGCCGTGGCCCTTGTCCGAGCCGATCGAGCGGACAACGGCCTTGTTGCCGCCGGTGTCGCCCGAGTTCCCGGAGTTGCCCGAACTGCCGGTCCTGGCGTTGTTCGAGCTGGAGGCGTTGCCGCCCTTGCCCGAGTTACCGCCGTTGCCCGCGGTCGCCTCAGCCGAACCAGACCTGCCGTGGTTGTTCCACTTCTGGTTCTTGCTCACGACCGCCGCGTCACCGCCGTCACCGGCGGGACCCGAGTTTCCGCCCACGGTGTTGCTGTGGTTGGAGGCGTCACCGGTCGAACCCGTCGCACCGGTGTTGCCCGAGTCGCCTGAGGTGACGTGGGTGTTGCACTCGGCTAGCACGCACAGGCCGTAGGCGCTATTGCCGCCGGTGGCACCCGAGTTGCCCGAGTTACCGGAGTTGCCGGACTTGGCGTTGTTCGAGCTGGTGGCGTTGCCGCCGTCGCCCGAGTTACCGCCGTTGCCCGCGGTCGCGTTCGTGTTCTGCGAACGACCAGCCGCGGTGGCGTCGCCACCGTTGCCTGCCGCACCGGACTTGCCGCCCACCGTGTTGCTGTGGTTGGAGGCGTCGCCGGTCGAACCCGTCGCGCCCGTGTTCCCGGAGTTGCCCGAGCTCACCTGGGTGTTGCACTTGGCGAGCACGCAGACGCCGTAGGCGCTGTTGCCACCGGTGGCGCCGGAGTTCCCGGAGTTGCCCGAGTTGCCGGTCGTGGCGTTGTTCGAGCTAGTGGCGTTGCCGCCCTTGCCCGAGTTACCGCCGTTGCCCGCGTTACCGCCGTTGCCACCGTTCACGACCGAGTGCACGACATCGCCGACGCCGCCGAGCAGGCCGTTGCCGCCCGTGTCAGCGCTTGCGATTGCCGAGCCGGCCAGGAGGAAGCCTCCCGAGAACACTGCGGCCATCAGACCGCGTCGCACAGAGCTGTGCATTGTCGAACCTTCCTGTCAAACAAGCTTGGTGATCTGTCGGCTTGGTTGTCAGGACTGATCAACTGGGATGACTTCGGCCGTAGTAGTAGCACCACGACCCGTAGACCTGGTGATCTGCACTCACCACAAGCGATCCGTTGTCCGGACGAACTCCTGAACCCGCGGGGAGATCCGAGACAGCGGGACTCGTCGATCCACTCGACGACACCGATCCCATCGTGCCGGGCAAAGCGAACGGCACGTCAGGTGACGGTGGAAGCGGCGCCTCGGCCGGTGGCACCACATCAGATGCGGAGATCTGTTGCTGCTGATCGAACATCGCCACCGCGACTCGGTCTGGCAGCGCCACAGCGTAGGCATCCGGCGCGATGACCGGCGTCCACGGCGCCTCAGGAACCGCAGGCACGCCAACGGGAACCTCGAGCACAGGAGCCGGCTGCGGAACATCCGCCGGAGCGGATCGCTGTGTCACCAACGGTTCCGCAATCCGCGGCACCACCGGCACGTCCTGCACCGTGCCCACCACAGGGGCGAGCAGCGGCGCCGTGACGGGCTGAAGTGAATCCAGCACCGGGTTCAAGGGCCGCACCACGGTGTCAACGACCGGTGCGAGCGGTGCCAGCAGCGGTTCGGTCACCGGCGCGGCGGCCTTCAAAACCGGCTTGAGCACCGGATCGGTCACCGCCGCAACACCTCTCGTCACCGGCGCCACCTGCTGTGCCACCGGTGCCACCACGTCGGTCACCGGGGAGATGAGCGCGCCAACCCCACCCAGCAAGCCGGGCGAGTCGCCCTCATCAGCGCTCGCGACTCCCGCCGAGAGCAGACCGAAACCGATGAGAAAGCCGGCTATACCCAGTGTGCGCCTTAGCGTTGTAGAGCACGTCGTCTTCATGTAATCACCCCCTTCCGACGAATCAGCACCCGTACATGCTCTTATTCGGAGCCACTCCCGCGCCGGTTCACTCGAAAGTGGAAGTTTTCTGTTGTCGCAGATCAGCGAGGTGAAAAAGTTCGAAACATGTATTTTTGACTACTTTGCGACACGTCATCTACCCGACCGCGTCAACGCACAGTGATCACAAATCCAGGCGCGAACGCGTTCCGAATCATCGTTGTCAAATTCGCGTTAAGGCGCTCGTAGGTGAGTCCTTTGACTCCGATCAGCTCTCCTCGCTGGCCATCGGCGACGGGCAGTACTGGCCATGAGCGGTCTCGTTATGCCAAACGCGATGTGGACCACACAGGCGATCCGGTGAAGTCCACCAACGCCACCGCAGCCGCAACGCCGCCCTGGTCGCTCAAGCCGACGCGTCCGGCCAAGTGACTGTAGAAAGGCTGACATGACCTCAACGGCAGACAAGGCCACGCGCCTTCAGGCCCTGCACGCGGCACCGGAGCTGTTGCTCGTCGTCAACGTTTGGGATGCGATCACCGCGAAAGTGATCGCCGAGGCGCCCGGCACTCAGGCGCTGGCCACGCCGAGCCATGGCATCGCGGCGTCCGCGGCTATCCGGATGGCGAGAAGATCCCTCGTGACGAGATGATCGCCGAGATCGCGCTGATCGTGCGCGTAGCCGGTGACCTGCCGGTCAGTGCCGATCTGGAAGCCGGCTACGACGACCCGGGCGGCACCATCGCGAGGGCCATCGACGTCGGTGCGGTGGGCGCCAACCTCGAAGACCAGATGAAGCCGCTCGACGAGTCGGTGCGGGCTGTCGAGGCCGCGGTCGCCGCCGCACAGGCCGCCGGGGTCGACTTCGTGCTCAACGCCCGCACCGATGCATTTGTCAAAGCAGGTGACCGCGACCCCGAGGACGTGTTGACGGACGCGATCGCCCGTGGCCGCGCCTACCTCGACGCGGGGGCCTCGAACGTCTTCGTCCCTGGCAAGCTCGACACCACACAGGTCGAGCGGCTGGTCGAAGGGCTGGGCGAACGCAAGGTCAACCTGATCGGCATCCCCGGCTCGATCCCCCTGGCCACAGCACAAAAGCTCGGCATCTCGCGCGTGTCCTACGGGCCGTGGAGCCAGAACGTCGCACTCACCGCCTTGGCCAAGCTCGCCGAGGACGTCTACTCGGGCGGCGGCCTACCCTCCGACACCCGCAAACTGAACTGACAGAACCGATACAGCGACCGGAGCCCGTCGTGTGTCACACCAATTGGGTGAGCCGCTCTCAAAGCCGCGCGCGGGCCGCAGAAGTGATAGGCGAATTGCTGATCAGTGCTGCGGCCCTGCGCTCATGTGAACCTACCTACGAAGACAGTCCTATCGGGACAATGAGGCTCGCCATGAACAGGTGGTGTGCAATCCGATCAGCCAGCGGATACGAAGAGGATGCGTGAAACCGGGAGAGACACGTGCGACCAATCCGCACCTGCTGACCGGTGCTCACGCGCTCGGCGCGCTGCCAGACTCCGAGCGAGCCGAGTTCGAAGCACACTTGAACAGATGCCCGGGCTGCACGGCCGAGATGGCCGGACTGGCTGAGACCGCGGCCCGACTTGGCAGCGCCGTGGGCCACGTCGTCCCCGCAGCCCTTCGGCCAGAGGTGCTGCGCGCGATCCGGCGCGCGAGGCAGGTGCCGCCGACCCCTCAGCTCGAGAGAGTTCTTCCGCCGCGCCAGAGCTTTCGACGCGCCGCGATGCTCATCTCGGCTGCCTGCGTGGTCGCTGCGGCGGTGGGCGGTGCGTACGGCGCAGCGACCACGTCAGCGATCACTCCTGTGGCCGCCTCTCCTCGCACGCAGATCGGTGATCTGCTGGCGGCGCCGGACCTGCGGCTCGTCACGACAGGAGAGCCGGCGGCTACCGCGGCGATGTCGCCCGGCCGCAACGAGATGCTCTTCCTGGCACACGGCCTGCACACGCTGTCGCGCGACCGCGTCTACCAGTTGTGGTTGATCGACGACCACGGTTCGCGATCAGCGGGCATCGCGCGTCCGGCGGGCAATGTAACTTCATTGTTCGTGAGCGGGATCGAGGGGGCCGGCGAAGCCGTTCTCACCGTCGAGCTGGCGGGCGGTTCCCCGAGCCCGACCGGCTCTCGGGTTCTCACCATCGCTCTTCGCTGAATCGGACGCAATCCGGTTCGAGCAGCAAGCCGAATCCCGGTTGTGACCGATCACATTCTCGTCATCGGCTACGGCGACACCGGACGCAGCGCCGTGAACTCCGTGCTGGCATCACAGTCGGACGCGCGGCTGACCGTGTTGGACATCGACTTTCTCGCCGCCGTCGAGGCAACGGCCAACGGTGTCGCCGCGGTGGTCGGTGATGGGCGAGACAGATGTGCTCTCGACGAAGCTGCAGCCGACATCGCCGATCGTGTCATCGTCGCGGTCCCGGACGACCTCAACGCGTTCCTGATCACGAGAGCGGTCCGGCCACTCAACCCCGACACCCTCATCGTGGTCGTCATCCGCGAACCGGTGAACCACGCGATCTTCACCTCCGACGGGATCGTGACCGTCCACAAGCAACAACCCCCAGACGACCGGCAGACATGAAGACTCCGGAAACCGCCTGTACAGCGCGGTTCCCGGAGTCGCGGTACTGCTGCCCTGGAGATGTCAGGCGGGCATCAGGACCGAGTCGATGAGGTAGACGGTGGCGTTGGCGGTCTTCACGCCACCGCAGATCACGTTGGCGTCATTGACCTTGATCGCGTTGCCGGAACCGGTGACCTTCACAGTGCCGGGTCTGCACGGACTTCTGGTCGCCAGCGATCTTGTCGGGCGAGATCTGGCCCGGGACGACGTGGTACGTGAGGATCTTGGTCAGCAGCGCGTCGTCGGTCTTGAGCTTCTCGATCGTCGCGGCGTCGATCTTCGCGAACGCCGAGTCGACCGGCGCGAACACCGTGAACTCAGCACCGTTGAGCGTCGAGACCAGGTTCACCTTCGGGTTCAACTTGCCCGACACCGCGCTCACCAGCGTGGTCAGCAGCGGGTTGTTGCTCGCGGCGACGGCGACCGGGTCAGCGGCCATGCCCGACACCGAGCCAGAACCGGACGGAACCTGCTTCGCGTAGTCGGCACAACCGGGACCGACGAGGTTCGAGGCCGGGTCGGCCATCACTGAGGACGACGGCGCCATCGAGGTCGCCGAGGTGGGCGCGGTACTGGAGCTGCTGCTGGCCATGTCACCCGAACCGCACGCCGCGCCGAACAGCGCGAGTGAAGCGGTGCCGATGGCGAGAGCGGTGTTGCGGACGGTCTTGTTCATGACGGACATCTCCAAGGAGTGAACGGGGGAGGTTGTTGCTCGTGATTCGCCGCCCCTCGGAGAACGGATGGGTCTGGTTATCGATCTGTTACAACGAGATTGCGGATCACGCGCGAACAGGGCAGATACCGCGCCGGAAAGCCACCATCCACAGTCGACAGTCACTGCGACTCACTCCTCTATGTCGCAGGCACTTCTGCCACATGAGCACTCCGTTATTTGTTTGCCCGTCATCTTTTTCTCCGGCGGCACCCAGAGCGCCCGTTCCACGACGCCTGGGTCAGGAGTGGTGGCCGTGGATCTGCGTCATCCTCACGCTCACGTTCGCCGTCGGCGCCGCCATCCCGCTGCTGATCTTCGCCCTCGCCGGCCGCCGCGTCGCCGAACGCGTGCAGTCCTTCCGTGGCTTCCTCGAACCGCCGCGCTTCCTGCAGAGTTTCAACTTTCCCCGTGCCGGAGCCGGCCGGTCCGCCCGAAAGCGGCCTTGCCGTGTTCACGCGCACGTGCCCGGCGCCACGGACGCAGGCGGCGTGGCCGGAAACAGGGTGGTACCGCCGCTCCGGTCGTCCCTGCGCGGGAGAGCGGAGCGCCCCAAGGTTGCCCGACTCGATGCTCCGGTCGGGTTGGTTGGCGCCCAGGCGTTGTCGCGGCGCCGGCCGGGTGCCTGCCGTCTTTGCTCCGAACCGATCCGCCGACGACGACGAACTACCTGTATCAGACTCGAGCGATCGGAAGGTACTTCGACGATGAAGTCACGAAACGCTCTATTGGCAGTGCCTGCGGTGGGGTTGGCGTTGATGTTCGGCCCTGTCGCCCATGCCCAGCAGGAAGCGGTCCAGATCCAGTTGCAGGACCTCAACGGCACCGGCGCCACCGGCACCGCCACCCTGACGCCGGCCGCCGGCGGTGCGCTGACGGTGTCGATCAAAGCGAGCGGGATGACCCCCAACTCGCCGCACGCCCAGCACATCCACGGATCGGCGTCGGGCCACGACTTCATGTGCCCGACCAAGTCCGCTGACGCCGACGGCGACGGGTTCGTCAACACCGAGGAAGGTCTGCCCGCCTACGGCGACATCTTCGTCTCGCTGACCACGCAGGGCGACACAACCAAGGCCAGCGGCTTGGCGGTGGACCGCATGCCCATGGCCAACGCCCAGGGCGTGCTGACCTACGAGCGCACCATCGAGGCGAGCGCGTTGCCCGCCGGCACCATCGAACACCTCAAGGACCTGCATGTCGTGCAGCACGGCATCGACGTCAACGGCAACGGCACCTACGACATGGAAGCTCTCGGCGAGTCGACCTTCGCCAAGTCGCTGGGGGTCAACGGTATCCCGGAGGAGGCGACCAACCCGGCCACCTGCGGCATGGTCTCCGGCGCGGCTCCAGGCTCGGTGCCGGTCGGCGGTGTCGAGACCGGATCCGGTCCGAGCGCAGACACCGGCAGGCAGGCACTGCTGCTCTCCGGCGGGCTCGTGCTGCTCGGCGCGGCCGGGATGGCGCTGGTGCGCCGACGCACCAGCCGGCAGTAGCAGAGACACCCTGTGATGACCCTGCAAGCCTCCGGCGACCGTCGCCGCGCCCACCGGGGCGTGGTGGCGGCCGTCGGCCTCGCCGTGATCGGTGTCGTGCTGCTACTGCTCGGTCTGCTGGCCCGTCCGGCGGCACCGCCGGCACCGGCCGGGCAAGCCGCCGCGCCACCGACATCAACCACCTCGACCACCTCGACGCGAGCACAGCCGTCACCCGAGGCACCTCGCGCCTTGACCACGGGGCCGCTGATGGACTCGGCCACTCCGGTCGAGATCACCATTCCCGCCTTGGCGGTGTCCTCCCAGCTGGTGGACCTGGGTCTGCAGAACGACGGCGCGATGGAAGTTCCCGTCAACGGCGAAGACGCCGGCTGGTACACCGGCGCCCCGACCCCCGGTGCGCTGGGGCCGGCGGTCATCGCGGGCCACGTCGACTGGAAGGGCGAACCCGGCGTGTTCCACCGGCTCGGAGCCCTCCGGCCGGGCGACCAGATCGAAGTCCGTCGCGAGGACGACAGCACCGCCACGTTCGCCGTGACATCGGTGCAGCAGTACCCGAAGGATGCGTTCCCGACCGACGAGGTCTACGGGGCGATCGACCACGCAGGTCTTCGCCTCATCACCTGCGGCGGCGAATTCGACAGCTCACGCAGCAGCTATCGCGACAACATCGTGGCCTACGCCACGCTGATCAACGCCCGCCCCTGACCGACACCGGACAGCACATGACGTCACCGGTCGTGCCCGTCACAACCGACACCCGCACGGCCGGTGTCGCGACCGTGTGCCGTGAAACCGAGTGGGCAGGTCTTTGCGTGGCCGCGCGCCCGGCACGCTTTCCTAGGCCACCACCGGGACGGTCGGTCATGTGCTTCGTGTTCGCCGTGTAGCTCAGCCCGCCCCGCCGCAGGTCGCCGTACTCCGGAACACGAGACCGAGATCCCCCAGGCTCGTCGACAGGCGTACCGGTCGAGTCGATGACACGATCGAGACCTACGTTCATGGAGGCCTGAGATGTCGTTGCGCGCATTCGCGCTGTGTTGCTCGTTGAAGAAGTCGCCTGCCGGGTCGAGTTCGGAGTTGATCGCGCGGGAGATTCTCGCCGCGTTGGCCGATCACGATGTCGACGGCGATCTGGTCCGGGTGGTGGATCACGACGTGCGGTTCGGGGTGAGCCTCGACGAGGGCGACGGTGACGGCTGGCCGGGGTTGCACGAGCGGATCATGGCGGCCGACATCCTGGTGATCGCCACCCCGATCTGGATGGGGCAGCCGTCGAGCGTGTGCAAGATGGTGCTCGAACGGCTGGACGCGGAGCTGTCGGAAACCGACGACGCCGGACGCCTGAGCACCTACGGCAAGGTCGCGGTCCTGGGTGTGGTCGGCAACGAGGACGGGGCCCATCACGTCACCGCCGAGGTCTTTCAAGCGCTCAACGACGTCGGGTTCACCATCCCCGCGGCGGGCGGCACCTACTGGGTCGGCGAAGCGATGCAGACCCTGGACTACGACCGGGCCGGCCCCAAACCCGACACCACCGGCGCCGCCACGAAGACCCTCGCGGCCAACGCCGCCCACCTCGCCCGTCTGCTGCGCGACACCCCGTACCCGCCCTCCTGACGCGGACACCGTCGTCAGACCCAGGCCAGCCGCGAGTGCACAGTGCTTGCATGTACGGCGCGATTACGATCTGGGTGGGACTGGCTGATGCGGTCCCACCCAGATCGCTGTCACGTTGTTACAGCACACGGCCCATGTCTCAGCGTTGCCACCGTCGCCGACCGGGCCGGAATGACGCCCGTTGCTGTACGCGGCGTCGCTCGCATCGCCGGTCTTCCCGTGATCCCGAAGTTCCCGCAGGCCGACGACGCTCGTCTGCTCGTACTGCCGTCCTCGCGTGAGGTGCTGTCACCAGGTGCGGCCCTTGGCTCGAGCCGTTGTCGGCGCACAGTCGTGGCTGTGATCCGACAGCGGTTCCTGCCGTCAGGAGACCGCGGGTCGCAGCGACTCGAATGCCACCCCCGTGGCGACGGCGTAGACGCCCTTGTGAAACAGGTCCGTGACCAGCTCCCGGCGTTGCCACTTCGACGGCCACTCAGCGATGCCGAGACTGCGGTAGAGCAGCACGTCGCCACCCCACACCACGGCATAGTGCGCGATCGTGGCCGACACCGGCCCCAGCGGGGTAAGTCCGATCAGACCACGTACCGCGCCCAAGGTAATTCCGTGCGCCCAGTGCACCGGCCCGTTCAACCGCTTCACGACTACGGGGTTTTCCCCACGCCCGGACAACTTCGCCCCGACTTGCCCGGGCACAGTGCTGTCCTCACGCTTCGTCAGCCGCGCCTCGACCGTCTCAGAGATCGTCAGCACGGCCGTGCCAACTAGACCCGCGGCCAGTCCTACGCCCACGGCACCCAGAACGTTCATTGCCGTTCCCACTTTCATTGAGGCCGGGATTTACTGGCCGGTCGCCTGCTCGGCCCGATCAGGCAGTTCCCGAGCCGAGTTCCCGTGTGTGGGACTGGCAAACATCGGGCCGTGGGTACAGCTCCGTCCTCCCGCTGCGGCGTCCGCGGTGGCGGGTTATCTCGTGGTTGGGGGCAATCTGGAGCGGGCTCGGCGCCGAACGCACTCTGTAAGGCAGATCGTTTCGATCCACCTGTGGAAGGAACGAACGATGACAGCGTTCAAGACGAAGGCACTGCGTGCGGCGGTTCCTGCGCTCGCGCTGGGGATGGCTCTCGCCTCGCCCGCGGTGGCCTCGGCTCACGAGGGCGATCACGGCACCGGATCCGGGCGTGACGGTGGCACCACGGTGGCCAAGGTGCAGCTTCGGCAGCTCAATCACAGCGGCGCTTTCGGGCAGGGAGCTCTTGTCCTGCGCGGCAACCAGGTCGACATCGCCTTCCGGGTGCGCGGCGTGCTCGCCGACGCCCCGCACGCGCAGCACATCCACATCGGCGCACAGGGGCGTTGCCCCACCCAACGCGCCGACACCAGCGGTGACGGCATCGTCAACACCATCGAAGGCCACCCCTTCTACGGCCACATCGGCACCTCGTTGACCACCAACGGCGACACCAGCCCCGCCAGCGGCCTGGCCATCGACCGCTTCCCGACGCCCGACGGCACCTCCTACAACTACCGGCGCACCATCACAGTGACCGCCGACGTCGCGACCAACATCCGCAACGGCACGGCAGTACTGGTCGTACACGGCATCGACCCCAACCGCAGCGGCGCCTACGACGGCAGCGCGCCCAGCGACCTGGACCCGTCCCTGCCCCTGGAAGCCACCTCGCCGGCCGCCTGTGGCGCCTTCCAGACGTGGAAGGGCGGCCTGCTCGGCCTGAACCTGGACCTGGGCATCGACCTGGACTTGGGCCTCGGCCGCCGCTGATCTCCAAGCCAGCCACACGCGCCGGAGCGTGCCTTCCCACCCCTTAGGCGCGCTTCGGCGCAGACTCGTCCCAGGCGGCCTCCATCGGCGCCTGGGACGGGTTGGCACGGCGATCAGGGTGCCGTCGATGCCCGATTCCAACGGGGGTGATCGGTGCGGTTGAGGAGCAGGATGGCGTGGCCGGGTGGGCTGAGACGCGAGCCGTTGATCACCGCAGCGGCGCTGTGGGTGTTGGGAAGTACCTGGTACCTGCTGTCGGAGGCTGTTGCGGCGTCCGCTTTCCCGAACTACAGCTATGCGCGCAACTACATCAGCGATCTCGGCGCCGTGCGGAAGGACCCTCTGAACGAGCGGTCGGTCGACTCGCCGCTGGCGGAGGTCATGAACCTCGGCTTCCTGCACCAAGGCCTGTTCTTCCTGCTCGGCGCGGTGTTCGCGGCCCGGGCACTGCCCGCCGGCCGGGGCCGTACTGCTTTCGTTGCGCTGGCGGCCGCGCACGCGGTCGGCAACGTCCTGGTCGCCACCTTCCACAGTGGTCAGCAAGCGGCGGACGGCGGTACCGCCGCTCTCCACCCCATCGGTGCGGTGATGGCGATCCTCGGCGGCAACCTGGCCACCGTCGCCTTGGCTTTCCTGCTCCACCAGCACGCCGTAGCCCGCTTCACCCGGCTCGCCGGTTTCACGTTGGGTGGCATCGGCATCACCTCGCTGCTCGCGCTCGGCGTCACCACCGCCTCCGGGACGTCCCTGCTGTTCGACAACGGCACGTAGGAACGCGGCTCCGTCTACGCGATCACCACCTGGCAGCTCGTCGCCGCGACGGCCGTCTTCACCGCGAAGTGTTCCCGGACCGGCGAGGCTTCTGCTCACCGTGCGGTAGACGGTCAAGTTGCCGGCACCGACGACTGAAGCCGTCGTCCGTTCGGCGAGATCACCGCGGTCACTGTGCACGGCGATGATCGCGCTGGAGAGCCAGCCACTGCAGGCCGGACACTCCGTTTACGACGCTTACATCGGCAAGCCGGACCGGTGGCCAACGGCTCACAGAATCCTGTCAGCTACTGCGAACTGCCCGAGGAGAAGGCGTTCCTGCTGCGGCCGTGCGCCTGCGATTGAGGCGAGAAGTCCGATTGGGACTTCCTGCCTGGTCACGATGTGCGTGCTATCCAGGCTTGTGTCCGCGTGCATTTCGGCGGCTCGCCGCTGAAGTTCGTCCAGTGGGTCGACGGCACGCTCTCCGGTGCGGCTGTGGTGTCCGGGAAGCCAGCATGAGCGGTGATGGCGACGTGCAGGACGCGTTCCGCGCCGGCTGCGCGCGCCGATCCCCACAGGTATCGGCCCGGCTGAGCGTGCCCGGATTCATAGAGCTCGCCTTAGTACGACAACGACAGGTCGTGATACCCGCGCTTTCTGTGGTGGCTGATCCGGGCACGGGTTTGGCTTGTTCGTCGCCATGTCGACCAGTGCAGGACGTGATCCACGGTGTGGGCAAGGCGGGCGACGAGCCGGTTCCACAGTCGGCGAACCTCGTTGACCGACAACGGGATCAGCGGATGGGCAGCGCCGGATGCGGATCCCCCTTTTTGGCGATCTCACGGGTGATCACCAAAAAGGCCAGTGCGGTCATGGACAGTGTGACGTGCCGATACCAGGCCTGGTAGCCGCGGACCTGGTAGTGGTCCAGCCCGGTCTCGTTATTCGCGGTCTGGAAGCACTCCTCGACCGCCCACCGCGCTCCCGCGATCTCCACCAGGCGCCGCAGAGTGGTGTCGGCCGGACCGAAACAGATGTAGTAGGCGATATCGGACGAATCGGAGACGCTCCGCCTGGCCAACAGCCAATGACCCCAACCCGGTTTGCGCAGCGGACGGATGTCGACCGCGGCCCAGTCCGCCATCCGCGGACCCTTCGCACCCACACCGGCCGCGAGCCGTTCCCACGCCGTGCCGGGCAGCTCGGCGATCAAGCGATGGACGCGGACCTTGAACAACTCGAACGACACCGCCACCGCGTTCCTCTGCACAGCCACGACATGCGGCACGTCCAGATTCTCCAGCCACAGCCGGAACATCGTGTCGTTGCCGTAGACCTCGTCCGCGGTCACCCACCCAAACGGCACCTCCGCCTGCAGCGCACGTTCAATCATGCGCCGGGCGAGCATCTGCTTGGTCGCGAACCCGACCTCGTCACCGATTCCCGCCGCACGACACCGCTCCCGGTCCTCGGCCCAGTCCTTCGGCAGGTACAACTCCCGGTCGATCAACGCCCGCCCGCGCGGCGAGGCATAGGCCAGGAACACCCCGATCTGCGAGTTCTCGATCCGCCCCGCCGTCCCCGAATACTGACGGCCCACCCCGGCGGACTTGGTGCCCTTCTTCAAAAATCCCGTCTCGTCCACGATCAGCACACCGTTCCCGGCATCGCCTATCGCCTCGACCACCGCGGCTCGCACATCATCACGCATCCCATCGGTATCCCAGGCGCAGAAGTTCAGCAACCGCTGCATGCCCTCCGGACCGGCGTCACCAGCGGCCTCCGCCAACGTCCAGCCGTTCTTCCGCTCCACCTCGGACAGCAAACCGCTGACATACCAACGCATACGCCGCCGCGACTCAACACGCGGGAACCGACCCGCGAACCGACCCAAGAACGCATCGAAGCCCGCAGACCAACCCGCCACCAACTCCACCGACACAGAGATCAACTACCAGAACACGAACCCGCATAACAACCTGTCGTTGTCGTACTAAGCGCGGGTCGCCCAGGACGAGCCGGGCATCCGCGTAGCGGGTGACCAGCCACGCGGATTCGCCGTAGGGCGGTGGGCCAGGACCAGCGTCAGGAGCTCGCGCACCTGCTCATACGCCGGAGCCAGTTCTGGACCTTCGGGTCGTTGAACGGGCAGGCGAGAGCTACCTGGCCGTTGACATCATCGCAGCCTCCACGGTCGGAGTCGCCGCCTCGCGGACGCAGAAGCCGCGCGGCACGGTCACAACCGTGCCGCGCAACCACCACGACGTCCAACCCGTCATGGGCACGACGATCGTTCCCCACCTGCTGCTGCCTCATTCCGTTGCGCACCGGCCGAACCTGTGGTTCATGCGCCCAGAGCGTGCCCAGACGCATGAACCACAGGGTTCGCCGCAGTGGGCGAGCGACGCAGAACTCCGCCGACACAGCTCCGATCGGCTCGACGCCAGTGGGGCCAGGACCGCGACGACTACCGCGACCAGGTCCGTGCTAAGAGCACCCGGCCGTGCATCCCCTGCCGCAGCGTCGAGTGCGGCTGTGGTCGACCTGTTCACCGATGAGCGGCCGGGCAGGTGTTCGTTCTGCTGCACTGGCTCTCTCGCCCGCGCAGTCGCCCGGCGACCCGCGATGACGTTCACTGGGCCTTCCCCGGTCGCACTGGCTCGACCATCGCCTGTTCGGCCGCCGCCGACCGACGAGGGGTGTCACTTGCAGCCGGTGCCGACGACGTTGCTGGTTCCGGGGATGTCGGTCTCGACCACGGTGACGGTCGAGCAGACGTAGACCAGGTTGGTGTTGATCTGTTCGATGGAGCCGTTCTCGTAGGTGCCGACGAGGGGCAGCTCACCGCTCTTGAGAGTGCATCGCACGCCCGCCACGTTGTACAGCGATCCCACGGGGGTCGCGGTAACGGCCTCACAGAGCAGGTAGATGCTCCTGGAGTTGTCGGGCGGCGCGGCGGAGGCGGTACCGGCGCCCAGGCCGAGCACGATGGCCAGGGGTGCGGCTGCGGCGAGCGCGGTCAGACGGGTACGGTTCATGGGAAGTCCGTTTCCGCCCCAGGGTGTCGCGGTGTCCTGTCAGGGTTGTGTGCCGCGACGCCCGGAGGGCTTTCTCGTGGGTGGTGTCCGGTCGGAGGACCTACCGGTGCATGCCGGTGTGTCGGCCCTCTACCTGCTAGACGCTCCAACCGGCCCCAATACGCACGCCAATCCGTTCATCCGTCGACATATACCCGTATGGATCAGCGGACCGGGTCGTTCGACGCTGTGCAGGTCACGAACCGGCATGTCAAGCCGACCGTGTCCGGTTGCCCATGTGATGACGTAGCGGGCGTGTGGGCTCGGAAGTAGCCGCGGATGATGTGTGGTCGGCGTCGGTGGCGGCGTAGGAAGCGTCGGGTTCGTGGGCGAGCCGGTCGACGTGGTGGGCTCATGGAGCATCGGCGTTGCGTTTGCGGTCGGCGTTGAGCAGCTCGTCGGGGTTGAGCTCGGGCTGCAGGAGCGGGCCGGTGGCGCCCCGCAGCCTGCGCCACCGGATACCGGCGTCGCTGGACACAGGCGCTCCACTGGCTCCGCTCGACGGCACAAGGCCGCAGGGAATCTGATTCCCTTCCCATCAACGAATTACGCATCCACGCTGGCAGCCATGCCTACGCCCACCTGAATTCGGGGACATCACCATGACGACGCTCGACAACAGCACCGACAGCCACAGCACTCACCCACGACGAGGCGCTGCTCGCCGACGAGCCGCTGGAGTACCCACACCTCGTCAGGGGAATCGATCCGCAGATCCTGATCGCGAAGGCAAGTTCTCGATTCTTTAGTGATCAGTTCAAATGATCTGGTGTGTCAGCTTTGCTTGCAGGCACGACGTTTCATGATCATGGCTTGCGTGAGGAGGTCCTGACTGACGAGCTGTGGGCTCGGCTGGAACCAGCTGCCCGCCGTCCTGTGTTCAGCTCCTCGAAGTGCTCAGCGATGCTAGGGCCGGTGACCACTGCCCCGATCGGGACCGTCACCGTCGAGGAACACATCCCCCGCAACGAAACTCGCCAACCGTATCGAACGCGCACGGCTGCCTCGGAGCTGGTCGTCTTGGCCGGGGCCTCTCCGCAGGACCTGCTCGACAGCTTCCGCGCTGTGACCGAGGACCGGCGGCCACTGTCCGTGATCGCCCGTGAATCCCAGGAGAAGCTTGCTGTCCGTGTGCTCGACCGGCGGCTCGCGGCCGTGGCCACCGACACCGACGAGCTGAGGCGCAAGACAGAGCAAGCCGTCGCGCGCGTTCACAACGCCCCGCAGACGCCGTTCAGCACGCCGGATGGCACGCACTACGGCGCCGGCTCGCCCGGCGCAGGACGCATCGCGTTCCTCTTCCCCGGCCAGGGCAGCCAGTACGTGGACATGGGCGCGGATGTCGCCATGCACGTCCCGCAGGCCCGCCTGCTGTGGGACCGGCTCGCGGACGTCGAGATGGACAACCGTCCACTGCACAGGGTCGTGTTCCCCGGCACCGCCTTCAGCGACGAGGAAAGGGAAGCGCAAACCGGGCGGCTGACGGCCACCCAATGGGCACAGCCCGCCGTGGCTGCGCACAGCATGGCGCTGCTGGCCGTCCTGGACGCCCTGGGGATTCGCCCGGACTGCGTCGCCGACCACAGTCTGACCGCCCTGCACGCCGCCGAGTCCTCGGCGACGCCTCCCTCCTGCGCCTGGCGCGGCGGCGAGGCGAGCTGATGCGCGACGCCGCATGCGAATCCGGCGGCATGCTCGCCGTACACGCGACGGTCCGGTACGTCGACCACGCAATCCGCGCTGTCGGTGCCCGCGACCTGTGGACTGCCAACCACAACGCTCCCGAGCAGGTGGTGATCTCCGGTGGGAGCCGGTCCCTCGCCGCGCCCGGCAGCTGGAGGAACGCGGCGTCCGTGCGCGACCGCTGAGGTGTCGGCAGCCTTCCGCAGCCCGCTCGTCCAGGACGCGGCCGGTCCGTTGCACAGCTACCTGCGCGAACTCGAGTTCACGGCGCCGAAGGTCCCGGTCTACGCGAACTCCGACGCCGCCGTGTACCCCGCCGCCTCTGCCGGGATCGCCGAGCGGATCGCCCGTCAACCGGTGTCCCCGGTGCGGTTCGCCGACCAGGTGACCTTGATGTACGACGACGGTGTCCGGACGTTCGTCGAGGTCGGCCCCGGCTCGGTCCTGACCGGGCTGGTGCGCGCGAACCTCGGACACCGCGAGCACACAGCGATCGCACTGGACCAGCAGGGCAAGAACGGCCTCACCGCGCTGCACGACGGCATCGCCAGGCGCTTTCCCGGGGTGTGCCGGTGACTTCGCGCCGCTGTGGGAGGACCACGCGCCGCAACCACTGCCCGACCCGACCAAATCCCCCGCCGTGGTTTTGATCACAGGCACCAACCACCGCAAGCCCTATCCGCCCGCCGACGCCACGCACTCACCGGAGGTGCCAGCCGTTATGCCGCAGCCAGCGCACAGGCCGACGGAACGACGGCCGGAACCAGACCAGATCCCGACCGTCCAGGGGCCGGCCGGCCGGTGGGAGACCGTGCGGGAGGTTCACCGGCCGGCAGCCGCCACGCACGCCTCCTACCAGCGCGATGGCCGACACCCACCTCGCCTACCTGTCGGCTGTGGACAGGTCGCTGAACCACCCGCAAGGCACCGCGACGCCGGATCGAGCCACCAGCCGTGCGACTACAACCGACGACGTCGCGGCGAACGGTGCGCCCCGCAACGGGTCACGCAGCGGCACTTCCCCCGCGGCCGCGCCGGTCATCCCGCCCATGGAGCCGGCGCCCATGGAACCGCCACCTGCCCTGGCCGATCTCCACCACGTCACCGCGCAAGCCCCCGACATCGAGTCCTACGAGCCTGTACGGCGCGGGAGCAACGGCAGCGCGGACACGGATTCGGTCAAGCCCCGGTGGGCAAGCCCGTGCCGACCGAGCCGGTTCCGTCTGCCGTAAGGGCCGCCAAGACTGACTCGGCGGCTGAATACCTCACCGCGCTGACGCTGCAGGACGACGCGACTCTGCTGATGCTGGAGTGGACCACGACCGACCAGGTCACCTTGCTGCCGGCGTTGTGAGGGGGCAGCGTGCTCGCTAGCGGTTCGCCAAGAGCATGAACGCCGTGATCGCCGGTTGCGGTCCGCTGCACCGCTACCTGTTCTGACATCGGAACTGCGCCTGACCAGGGTCAGCGTGAGTCTCCAGTCTTGGTGGTGGAGACCCGTGCTGGCGAGTGCGGCTCAGTCAAGGTCGCTGGTCAGGCGTATGAAGCAGCCGCCAGCTGATCCCACCCCTTGTTCTTCGGCGGCGATGGCGGTCGCCGGGGTGGTGAAGACTGCGCGCCGCGAAGCCGCGCTGATGGTCAGAAATGGTCGTTTTGGGGTAAAGCAGGGCATCATGAGGGTGAGTGCTGGTTGGGCGGGTTGGGGCGCCGGAGCAGCGTTGCCACCTTTCCACGAGGACGTGAGGCACGTGCATCGCACCAGCGATACGGATGATGGCCCTATAACGAGCTTCCTGCAGTTCACCCGTGACGCCGGCCAAGCCGCGGCGGCCAGGCGCTGGACCCGCGAGACGCTGCGCGATGTGAGCGATGACGAACTGGACGACATTCTCCTGGTCGTCACCGAGCTGGTGAGCAACGCCGTCGACCACGGCACGAGCCCTTACGTGCTGCGCCTGTGCCAGTCGGCCGAGCTGTGTCATGTGCGGGTCGAGGTCGACGACGCCAGCGCGGACATGCCCGTCCTTGACTCGTCGCGGCTGGGCGGTGATCGCGGCCGAGGCATGGTCATCATCAACCGGCTGGCCAAGGATTGGGGCGTCTCCCCAGGTCTTGAGGGTAAAACTGTCTGGGCGGAGATCACCTGCGAACCGCGGTTCCCTTCGGCGTGACGCACACGTAGGTGCGCCGGCCACCGATCAACTCTGTTGCCGGGTGCGGGACTGTAAAACTCCCGATCATGGAAGTGCACCTGATGTCCGACATGATGTCCGGCGTGGAGAACGCCGAGGACGGGCACCGGTCGCGGTGGCCTCGGGTGTTCATCGTCGGGCAGTGCGCGGTACATCGAGCGAGCGTGCGACCTGCGACCAGCGGTCGCGCGATTTCTGAGCCGATTCGACCGATATGTTGATCTTCGACCACTGCCGCTGCTCGGCGTGTCCGCAGCGTTTGCCGTCCGGGTGTGAGGCTCGATGCTCCATCCCGGTGGTCGTGCGTATCGATCCGGTCATAGGCGCCGAGGCGGAGGTCGGGCTCGATAGGGTGGCGCGGTCATGATCGACTACGAACGTGAGGGGAAGTCACCAGTGGCTGTTTCCGTGGACTTGGCCAAGCAGCTGGACAAGGCGTACGAGGGGCTGACCGTGGCCGAAGTCCTCGACGCGCCGGTCGCGGCCTTGGCCGGGGTCAGCGAGGGTGACGCGGAGAAGTTGGCCTCGGCCTTCGGGATCAAGACCGTGCGGGACCTGGGGACCAGCAAGTACTTCAAGCTTGCCGCGGCGCTGGTGGACTTGGACCAGGCCGCCAAGTAGCTGGCGCATATCGCTGTTCGGCGGGGTGCGGACACGCGTGTCCGCACCCCGCTGGGCTTTCCGGACAACCGGTGGAGCGCCGGGTGTGGGTGATGGATGCGATGTGGGCTTCGTCCGGTATGCGGGGCGTGCGCACAGTAGCGTTTCGCCACTCGGTCAGGGATGCGGAGTGGGTGTGGACGGCTACGGTTTCACCATCGGGCTAGCTAGTGGTGTGCCGGATCGGCCCAACCGGTACGGTCGTACCGCGAGCGGGCACGGGCCCCGGTGGTGGTTGTCCGGGCGGTGTGCGGCGCTCGCGGACGAAGGCGAGCAAACGCTCGCGCGAGGGGTGGGGATTCGCGATGGGGATCGCACAGCCAGAGGGCGAGTGGACCCCGATCGTGGTGCCGGGTGGCCGGGACGCATCACCGGCGGCGGTGGAGGCCGCCCGGATCGAGGCGGTGCGCCGCTACAACATTCTCGACACTCCGCCCAACGGGGCGTTCGACCGGGTCGCGCGGCTGGCCGCGCGGTGGTTCGACGTGCCGATCGCGTCGGTGACGATCGTGGACTCCGACCGGATCTGGTTCAAGGCCGCGCACGGTCTGGACGGGGTCACCCAGATCGGGCGTGATCCGGGGTTATGCGGGTCGGCGATCCTGTCCGACGACACCTACGTGGTCACCGACGCGGTGACCGATCAGCGGCGTGCGACAACCCTCTGGTCACCGGCGAGCTGGGGGCGCGGTTCTACGCCGCCGCGCCGATCGTCACTGCCGACGGGCACCGTCTGGGCACGGTGAACGTGATCGACACCAAGCCGCGCCGGATCGACCAGGCCGGGATGGACACGTTGCGGGACCTGGCCGCGGTGGTGCTGGACGAGCTGGAGCTGCGGCTGTCGGCGTTGCACCGGCTGCGGCTGGAGCGCCAGCTGCGCGAGCAGGCCGAACGCGACCGTACCGAGATCGAGTCCTTCGCGACCACCTTGCAACGCAGCCTCGTGCCGCCCGCGCTGCCCCGCGTGCCCGGCCTGGAGATGTCGGCGCTGTACCGCACCGCCTCGACGCGCGAGGTGGGCGGGGACTTCTACGACGTGTTTGCGCTGCCCGGCGGCCGGTGGGCGGTGAGCCTGGGCGACGTGTGCGGCAAGGGCGCCCCGGCCGCGTCGCTGACCTCGTTCATCCGCTACACCCTCCGGGCGCTTGCCGTCCACCACGACGACCCGGTGGCGGTGCTGGCCGAGCTGAACGCGGCGATGATCGCCGAGCAGAGCTTGGACGCGATGCCCAAGTTCTGCACCGTGTTGTTCGCCGTGCTCACCCCGCTGCCCCCAGGCCACCCGGACGCTCCAGGCAATCCGGCCGGTGACGGGGCCGGGGCGGGGTTCGAGGTGACGGTAGCCTCCGAGGGACATCCGCCGCCGTTCCTGCTGCCCGCCGCAGGCGGGGCGCGGCCGTTCGAGGTGCCGCCGGGAACGCTGGTGGGGATGCTGCCCGACGCGCCGTTCGCCATCGGCACCCAGCGACTGGGCCCTGGGGACGCCCTGCTGCTCTACACCGACGGCCTCACCGAGGCCCGCACCCACACCGGCGAGCAGTTCGGCGAGAACAACCTCGAGGCCTTCTTGGCCGCCCAGCACGGATGCCGCGCTGCGAAACTGACCGACCGGGTCAGCGCCCTGCTGGACCGCTTCGACCCCGACCGGGCCGACGACGTCGCGGTGCTCGCCCTGACCGTGCCGCCTCGCCCGGACCGGCCCGACGGCCCACCACCGGCCCGCACCCCGGCCACGGACGCACACCCCGGCACGATCCCGGACGCTGGCCCGGCCGGCAAGGAGGAGGACAGGTGAGCACCCCGCCTCCCGTCACCGTCGCCCTGACCACCGCCGACCGCGACCGCGTCGTCATCGCCCTGGGCGGCGAGATCGACCACGTCACCGCCGCCCGGATGCACGACGACGTCCTGGCCCTGATCGACAACACCGGGACCGACAGCACCCCAGGGGTGCACGTGCTGCTGGACTTCTCGCAGGTCCGGTTCTGCGACTCCTCCGGCATGAGCGCCCTGCTGGGCATCTGGCGGCGCCTGCACACCCGCGGCGGCACCCTGACCGTCACCGCGCTGCCGGCCAACATCGCCAAAGCCCTGCGCATCGGCGGCCTGGACCAACTCATCCCCATCGTCGCCGCCGACACCCCGGCGTGACAATCTCACGCCGTGGCGTCCGCAGCGTGACGCGACAGCGAGTCGGTCTCTCCACAGCACCGGGCACGACACCACCCGGCATGGTGACGACCCTTAGGTGACTGTTCGCGGGACTACAGTCGCCCCTTCGACCAAGCGGCCGAGTGGGCGATCGGCAATACCGAACGCCGCCGGGTCCACGACTGCGTCCGGGGGCTGAGCCGCTGCCAACGTAGGCGCTCGTGCTGGCCTACTATGGCGGCCGGACCTACCGCGAGGTCGCGCAAACGGGGTGGGGGACCAGGCGACGAACCGGCGGTGGCAAGACCGTGTTCGGGTCGGTCAGCTGCTGAAGGTCACCGGCATTGCGCTGGAGTTGGCGCATCGATGACATCACGCGCGAGGTAGGGCCAGTTAGTGCAATGCCGCGTCGTTGCGGCGCGAACCGATCGCCTGGTCGTATGCCTGGACCAGGTCGCTGGCGACGCGACCCCACGAGTACCGCACGCACGCTCGGTCGCGGGCGGTCGTGCCGAGCAGGTCCTGTTTCGTCGAGTCAGCCACCAGTGCGCGCAGCGTGCGGAGAAGCTCAGCCACGCTGCCCTGCGGCACGTGCAGACCGGTGATGCCGTGCACCACCATGTCACTCGGTCCGTCAGGTATGAGCGCGATGACCGGGACACCGCACGACATCGCCTGCAACGTCAGAGCTTCTTGCTCGGCAGATGAGCCCGCGCACACCGCGACATCAGCAGACCGCAGAAGTGCCGCACGATCCTGATCCGACAACAACTGAGCAGTGCCGCCGATGGTCGCGAACTTGGTGTTCGGAACCACGCTGGAGACGTCAATGTTGTTGAACGACAACGGTTCACCCAGCCACACCACGCGGTGTGGCAGCGAGCGGGACCTACCGGAACTGTCCGGCTGGAACAGTTCGGTGTCCACGCCCGGCGGAACCACGTACACCTGTGCCCTCCGCGCACCGGCTCTGATCAACGCAGCGGCTCGGCGCTCGCTGGTGACGACGATCCGGCTTGCAGCATGGCAAAGCCCTCGCTCAACCGAACGAGACTGAACGGTCTTTCCGTCCGGTTCGTCCACTGTCTGCACCAAGGGCACCTGGGCGTGGCGTGCACTCATCGCGCTCACCAGCCCGGATGCCCACGATTGCGCATGCACGACATCAGGCCTTTCCCGCTGCCACTGCGCGACGAGCATGTCCGCGAACGCCGCTGCGGTCGGGGGAAGGTGCGTGACCGCGAACCCGTTCATGCTCATGTGCTCTTCCGCGGTGAGATCCGAGTTGCCCGTGTACACGGTCACCTCGTGCTGATGCCGGGAAAGTGCGCCGGCCAACGCGGCGACATGACCTCCGCGTGAGCAGATGACGGCGTTCACAGGACTGGCGTCGAGAGAGACCATCGCAATCTTCACCGGAAAGGCTCCTTCGACGAGCACAGCGAACCGATCCGAGCTGCATCCTCAACCCGTTAGCGCGATTCGTATACCCGTTGTTGCACGGAACCAAACCTTGAGCGCATCGCCGGGGAAGAGCTCGGCATCCGCCACCCGGCGGGTAGATTCGCGTTGCCGGGACCCGCGACCTCGAAATATTGACAACGCCAGTGTGGATGGCGAAGCGACGGGGAATGCTGAGAGTAGTCCCCTCGTGATACACGGGGCCTGGCGACGCATTGCCATGCGTTGTTGCGCATTCATGCTGCGCTTTGCTGTATTGATGCTGCCGGTACCCGGCACTGGGCTCAGCATCGGCGACCCGCGAGCGTGACCAACACTTTGCCGAGGTGTGCGTCGTATCGACCTTGTCGAGCGCTTCGATGATGTGACCCGGCGCGGTGCTAGCGCCAACGCGCCAGGGGTGAACGCGGGCCAGTGCGCACCTTCGGCGGTCAGATCGGCCACCAGCACTGACCCGCCGGAGCCGAACGCGTCCAGACACGGTCCTTCACCGATGGTGAGTTGGAGGTCGCCCAGCGCGGCGCTGGTCGGGTTCGTCGCGTGGACCAAGCCCCGACTCGGGTGAGTCGCGCCGTCGGAACCGTTGTGGAGGTGGCTGAGCACGGTGGCGCTGGCGCCGGTGACCGACAGTTCCATCACACACCGCGCGCAGACGAGCGCCACGATGGAGCCCGAGTCACGATACCGATCGGCAATGAGCAGCCGGTGGAGCCGAGGACGCCGGTTCTGCTCCACGACACCCTCCGCGCTCGGCTCGCTACCACCAGATCAACCCTAGCGCGCTCACGACCAGCCGACGGCACCTGCGCAGGTCGGCAGATGGGTACGGGGGTGCTCCGCCCGATCGTCGCTTGAGCGGCCAGTGTTGTACCGGAGACGAGTGCGGTGAATGGGACGATGGACACCGAGCGGTCCGGGGACGGGCATGGCGCACGGCGCCAGCTGCTGGCATGATCACGCCCGGCCGCTACGGGGGTGCCGAGCACGGCGTGCGTGCGGAGGGTTGTCGGTGCTGGAGGATGTCTTCTTCGTGTCGTCTGCATCATTGGGCGGTGTGCCCGGCGAGGTGATCCGGTCACGGCAGTTGACCGGGCCGGCCGCGTTGAGCTCGGCGTCGCGCAACGATCTGGTGCTGTACCGGTCGACCGCGGTGGACGGCACCCCGATCGCGGTGTCGGGCATCGTGGCGCTGCCTCCCGCCCCGGCCCCGCAGGACGGTTATCCGTTGGTGAGCTGGGCGCACGGCACCCTGGGGCTGGGCGAGAAGTGCGCCCCGTCGCGCGACTCGCTGGAGCTGGCGGAGCGGCTGCCGGAGCATCACCGGATCAACCAGGCACCGCACGTGCTGCTCAACGCCTTGCTGCGGGCGGGGTGGGCGGTCGCGATGACCGACTACGAAGGACTGGGCACCGGGGGTGTCCACCCCTACCTGCTGGGCGAGTCCGAGGCCTACGGCGTGCTCGACATCGCCGTGGCCGCCCGCAACCTGCACCCGCAGATCTCCACCCGGCTGGCGGTCGTCGGACACTCCCAGGGCGGGCAGGCCGCCCTGTTCGCCGGCCATCACGCCCCCGCCCGCACTCCGGGACTGGACCTGTGCGCGGTCGCAGCTTTGGCACCGGCCTCGCACATCAAGGACGACGTGCTCGCCGGCAGCCGCTACCCCGGAACCACACCGGGACTGGCGTTCACCCCGATGCTGCTCACCGGCGCGATCATCGGCTCGACCGCCGGGGCCACCGCCGGCGACACCGTCATCGACCCGCGCCAGGTGCTCACCGACCGGGCCTACGAACTGTTCGCAACCTCCGGCGACCGCTGCCGCGTGGAACTGTCCACCACCGAGCTGTGGGGTGGTATCCCCGGCACCGAACAGTTCCGCGGCGACCTCGCCGGCGACCCCGACCCCCACCAGCGCGAGTTCCTGCGCCAGCTCGACCTGACCAACCCCGCCCTGCCCGTCCCCGCCCCCATCCGGATCTCCCACGCCCAGAACGACACCCGCGTCGCCATCGCCCACACCAACCGGCTCGTCCCCGAACTCGCCGCCCTGGGCAACGACATCACCTACCGCATCCACCCCACCACCGCCGACGCCGGCACCCTCGGCCCCCACTTCGGACTCTTCACCACCGACACCCCCGAACTCCTGCACTGGCTGCACCAACACGCGGCCGCCGCGTAACCGGCAACACCGATCGTGGTTCCTGGACATCTCGCGGAATATCCTGACCAGCGCGAACCAGGCTCATCACGACTGGCCGGATGGGTCGCGAGCGACACCGGCTGCCACATGCAGGCCAACAGTCCATCTCGACGGAGTCCAGGCGGCAAACGAGGCCAGCGAGACACTGTGTTGTTCTCGGGTACGCCCTACCTGCTTGACAAGGCCATGGTTCGATCGCCGGGCCGTGCCTGCCTCCTGCGGCCGGGCGCGAGCGCCGGCACCGGCTGGGCTGCTACGGCTCGTGGATGGCTTGGGGGGACCTGTCGCGCTCATCCCGTTTAGGTGGTGGACCTGTCCGGTTCGCGGCGCAGGCCTGACCGGAACAGCAGTTGGCAGGTCGGAGCTTTGCACCAAGGTGACATGTGCCTTGTGCCTTCGGCGGGCACGTCTCTCGCGTCCGGCCTGCGATTGTCCGGCGGGCATGTTAACCCGTATGGACCATCGATTTGCTAGGCCATGTGGCAGATACCTTGCGTAAGGATGCTCATCGTCTTCGAGTCGGAATCACCCGCAGGGTGAACAACAGGAGTACCTAATGTCCATTCGCGAACGGGCCGCCGCGACGCTGACCGTGCTGGCCGCCGCTGCCGCGTTGGCCTTGGTCACCGGCGGTACCGCCTCCGCCGACGACGGCCTCGTCCCTCTCGGCGGTGGCGTGGGCCTTCTCGGAGGCGGTCTCCTCGATACCGGTCTCCTCAATACCAGTCTCCTCAGTGACAGTGGCGTGGGTGGCAGCGGCGGTGGTGGTCTTCTCGGTGGCGGTGCCGGCGGCGGTGGCCTCATCGGCGGCTGACCGCGCCAGCCGTGCGCCCGGTATCGGATGGCGACCCACATGTCGTAGGCGGCGGCGAGTTACACGGATGCGGCGGCGGTTGACCTGGTAGCGGACGGCGAGTGCGGAGATGGACCAGCCGCGGTCGAGGCGGCAGGTCCGCACCGAGCAACTCGATCAGCACCTGCCGGGCAGGACGTCCGGGTCGGGGCCGGACAGGTCCAGCCCGTCGGCCAGCTCGCGGGTTGGTTGCCAGCTCACGGGTTCGTCGATGCCGTGGCCGACGAGGAACTCGGCTACGGCCAGGCCGCGGCGCGCTTGACCGGCGCCGGGAGCAAGGTGACGATCATCGTGAGATGACCAGGCCCGCGAACCTCATTGCATTGCAGGGATCTCACCCAGGTGCTCGCGTACCCGCGGCATCTGACCAACTAGGCGCTCGAGCACGACTCCGTGCGAGCGACCTCCGGCCACACCCTGGAGGCATCGCCCACTTGAGCTTGCATCCCACCCTGTTCGTGTCCCGGCACCGGGGACTGTCCCTCGCCCCACCCGGCACTCCATAACCCGCCGACGCCACTACCTCGCTGCCCGCTGCCTGGACTGGCCTCGGCTTGTCCACTGAGGATCGCGTGACGATCCGCCGCGCCATCGAGAAGCCCGGCACCACACTGGCAGCAGCTCACCCCCGCGCGCTACATCTACACCTCCCAGGAACTCACCGTCGCGAGCGTTTTCCAGGAGACACGCGGCATCGTGCTCGGCGCGTACTTCGGCGGCATGACCTTCACGGAGACCGCGCAGGGCTCGAAGAAGTACAGGGCGGAGATCAGCTCCGTGCCGAAGGTCGACGAGCGCACCCTGTGCGTGGACTGGTCGAGTAGATCAGCACTACCGAGGTCTACAACCACCGTCTATACATCCCGCGCGTGGAGGTCTCCGAGACTTCCGACTCGCAGTGGACCCGCACGCAGGAAGCCCGCTGGGGCCTGACCTTCGCGGCCTTGTCACCTGCGTCCGGCACAACCCTCTCGGTCTGGCTCACCAACGATCCCGCTGTCCTACCCGCCATCCCGGCAACGACGACAGCCCAGAGCGCCGCCTCCAAGTGACATCGCGTTCCCGCCCAACCGGCCTCCAGCTAGCAGATGGATGCCGGCTTGAGGCTGGTTGAGCGAGGCTTCGCGCAGCACGTCAGCTCAAAACGAGCCCGCACCGTCGCACCACGTTCGGCAGTGCCGCCGACGATCAGATGTCAACGTCAACGCCAACCAACTCCCTCTCGCAGGCGTTGCCAAATGCGGGATTGAGCGCGCCGATGACGTCCACCGTGTTCCCGCAAGCGTTGACAGGGATATTTACAGGCATTTGCATGACGTTGCCCGAAATAGCCCCCGGCGAGACGCTGGCCCCTACGGCGTCGAGCGCGAACGCGGTCCCGGTGTAGCCGGTGAGCATGACAGCGCTGATGGTCAAGGCGGCAGCGCAGCGTCGAACAGTTCCCATCGAAACTCACTCTCAGTAGTAGATCAACCACAGAAAGCATAGAGACCCATCCGGCGGCATCAATTAGCCCGAATGGCTTGTCCGCGTCGACTGCGGCGAACACGGCGACGTGCACCGGCCGACGCCGCAGAGTGGCGGCGGGAGAAGCTCCGACGGGGACCGGGTTATCAATGCGGCGGGTGGCCGGGCTATTCGACCGTGCTGCCCGCGACGGTGTCGGCCGCTCGCTCTGTGTTGGCGATGATGCCGTCGATTAGCTTCGGCCACAGCGCTTCGGGCAGGTCGCGGCCCATGTCGGGCAACGGGGTGTACTCGGAGTCGGGGATCGCCGACAACACCGGTCCCGGTACCTGCTCCGGTCAGCGTTGACGCACGAGACACTGCTGCCTCAGCACATCGCGAGCGAGAAGAACCGGTGCACCAGGCTCACCGACGCCGACCGGCGGACTCTGCCCCGCTGTCCCGAACCACTCGACGCGGCCGGGTCGAGCAGGGCGGGAGCTGCCGCCACCTCGCCACCGGCGCGGCGGCGCCCGCATCCCGCTCAAGACGGAACCGCACAGCCGGCGGACGACATGGCCGACTGCAGGCTGCGGGTGCGGCGGGGTCTCGCGCAGCGGGTCCTTCCCCGCGCAGGCGGATCCACCGGACTCCACGGGCTGTCCTGCTCGGGCATGCGCGGAAGGGACCCGGCGGTGCCGCGCCGGGGGCAGCACGAACCCGCCGCTCACCGTCGGCGGTTGTGCTGCTGCGAGATCACCACACTGACCGGCACAGGCCACCACCGCTACCGTGGTTCCGCCACACCGAACCTGAACCGGAGAGGTCCGATGAACGAGGAACAGCAGCCCCAGTCGCAGGTCGCGCAGCCGGAAACGCCAGCCGGGGAGACCTCGCCGGCGGCACAGGAAATGCCTTCGGCAGTCACTCCCCAGACACGCGTCGGAGGCCACAAGGTCGGTCTCGCCCTCGAACTGGAGCAGTAGCAAGGGCCGCGAAACCCGCGGCGCGAAGTACTGCGCCAAGCCGACACACCGCACGTTCCAGCCGTGCTCCGTGCCTCACCCACAGCCCGTTCGCCAAGCCGGCCGGGTCAGTGATGACCCGCAACTCACAGACCATGCCGCGGTCTACGAGTGGGACGCGCGGAAATCGGGACGCTGTCGGCGGTCACGGATCGCGTGACCGCCGACAGGCCCTGGGCCATCGCCGCCGCCGAAGAGTTCGACGAGGGCGACGCCTGCGCCGAGCGGTTCGTCGGGACCGTCAGGCGGAAGCCACCGACCGACTACTCATCCTCGACGAACACCACCTGCGGGCGGTGCTGCAGCGCTACACGGCCACTACGACCACCGCCGATCCCGTCGGGCCCGGCAACTCGGGCCCTCACGACCGGACCAGCCGAGTTCACAGCCGGGCCAGAGCCGCGCGTTTTACAGCCCCAAGCGGCGTCACGTTCTTCCAACCTGATGAGGAGCGGGCGATGGAGTCGAGCCAGTCGTCGATGGCCTGGGCGGTGGTGTCGGCGTGGCGGTCGATGATGGAGAAGTGGTTTCCCGGGATCGTCCGTCCCGCGTGCCCAGGGTCGCCGAACCCGTCGTCCTCTGCGTGCAGGAACAACGTTGGCAGGGGTGCTGGTTCTGCTGCCCAGCCGCGGTAGAGGTGGGAGTAGGCGGCCATCGCGGTGAGCGATGTGTCGCCTTGGGATGGGTCGAGGGTGGTGGCCGCCCGGTCGAGTGCGTCGCGGCGCATGTTCTCGTCCGTCTTCTCCGGGACGTCCAGGAGGATGAGAGCGGCGGGGGCGTTGTCGGTGTGCTGGAGCCGGGTGGCCAGGTGGTGTGCCACCCAACCGCCCGATGAGTGACCGACCAAGACGTACGGTGTGCCGCCGATTTCCTGCGACACCTGTCGCGCCATCGCTGCCAGCAGCGCTTCGCGGCTGGCGGGTAGTGGTTGGTCGTCGTGGTAGCCGGGTAGCGGGATCAGCAGGCTGTGCCGGTCTTCGCGCAAGTATCGGCACAGTTGCCGGTACTGGTGGCCGTTCGGGTCCGGGAGGAAGGAGGGTACGAACAGCAGGGTGGGTGTCGCCGGGCCTTCGTCCAACGTGAGCAGTGCGGGGGTGCCTGCGTGGTCGGTGTCGAAGGTGGGGCGCATTCGTGCGGCGGCGGCGAGGAGGTCCAGGCCGGCTTCATGCCTGCCGTCGGCACACGCCTGCGCGAACAACGCGGATGGGCCGCGGGAGGTCGGTCCAGCCGTCACGGTGCTGTCGGTATCCGTTGGTTCGGCTCGAGTCTGTTCGGTCAGGTGGCGGGCCAGGGCCTGTGGGGTGGGCAGGTCGAAGATCGCGGTGGGTGCCAGCCGGACGCCGGTGGCGGCGGTGAGCCGGGAGCGGAGTTCCTGCGAGGCAAGGGAGTCGAAGCCGACCTCGCGGAGTGGGCCGTCGGCGGGTACGGCGTCGGCGTTCGCATGGCCGAGGATCTGGGCCGCGTGGGCGCGGACCAGGGTGAGCAGATCGTCGACGCCGATTCGGGGCGGTGTGGAGGACGACGACGCCGTGGGGCGGAGGTTCCCTCGACGACGCGGGGTCATCAGTTCCTCGAGGATCTCCGGGGTCGCGCTGCCAGTACGCGTGCCTGTGACGGCAACGACCGGCTCGTCCAGGCGCAGCGCTTCGTCGAAGGCGGCCAGGGCAGTCTGCGTGGACAGGGGGGTCAGACCGGTGCGAGCCAGCCGGGCGAGCTCCGCCTCACCCAGGTGCCCGGTCATGCCGCTGGCTTCGGCCCACAGTCCCCAGGCGATGGAGGTGGCGGGGAGCCCGAGTGCGCGGCGGTGGTGGGCCAGGGCGTCGAGGAATGCGTTGGCGGCGGCGTAGTTTGCCTGCCCTGCCGTGCCGAGCAGCCCGGCCATGGAGGAGAACAGGACGAACGAGCGCAGCGGCAGGTGACGGGTCAGCTCGTGCAGGGCGACCGCGGCGTCCGCTTTGGCGCGCAGCACCACGTCCAGCTGCCCGGTGCCGAGAGTGGCCAGGGTGGCGTCGGCCAGCACCCCGGCGGCGTGGACCACGGTGGTGAGCGGGTGACGGTGGTCGAGGGTGGACAGCACCGCCTCGAGGACGTCGCGGTCTGCCGCGTCGCACGCCGCCACCCGCACCGCGGCGCCGTGCGAGCGCAGCTCGGCCACCAGTTCGGCGGCGCCGGGCGCGTTCTCCCCGCGCCGGCTGAGCAACAGCAGGTGACGTGCGTGGTGTTTGACGACCAGGTGCCGGGCCAGCAGCGCTCCCAGGGTGCCGGTGCCGCCGGTGATCAGCACGGTCCCGTCCGGGTCCAGCGGCGCGGGATGGCGCACGACGACCTTGCCGGTGTGGCGGGCGCGGCCCAGGTGCCGCAGGGCGTGGTGGGCGTGGTGGACCGGGAAGCTGGTGACCGGCAGTGGTGTGACCGCGCCCTGGGAGATCAGGTCCATGATCCGGTCCCCGTGGCGGCCGATCGTGTCGGCGTCCACGTCGCGCAGGTCGAACACGTGGTAGTCGACGCCGGGGTGGTGCTGCCGGACCACGGCCGGGTCGCGCACGTCGGTCTTGCCCATCTCCACGTACCGGCCGCCGGGGCGTAGCAGGCGCAGCGAGGCGTCGACGTGCTCCCCCGCCAGGCTGCCCAGCACCACGTCGACTCCGCCGGAGGCGGCGCGGATGCGTTCCTCGAACTCGAGCGTGCGTGAGTCGGCGAGGCGGTCGGCGGGCAGGTCGACCGCGGACCACTTGGTCCGGCTCGCGGTGGCGTATGCCTCGGCCCCGAGGGCGCGCGCGACCTGGATCGCGGCCATCCCGACACCGCCCGCTGCGGCGTGCACCAGGACTTTCTCCCCTGGTCGCAGCCCGGCCAGGTCGCACAGCGCGTGCAGCGCGGTCAGGAACGCCGTGGGTGTGCCGGCCGCCTGCTCAGGCGTCCAGCCCGGCGGCACCGGCCGGACCTGCCGGTGGTCGACGACGGCGACGGGTGCGAAACCGCCCGGCCTCGAGTTCCCGAGAAGCGCGGCCATGACCTGGTCGCCGGGACGGCAGGCGCGCACGTCCGGTGCCACCGCCACGACCTCGCCTGCCACCTCGAAGCCGATCGTCTCGCCGTCCACCGCGCCGAGGGTGACCAGGGCGTCGCGGAAGTTCAGGCCGGCGGCGCGCACGGCGATGCGGACCTGTCCCGGGCCCGGCGGTTCGTCGAGGTCGGGCGCGGCGACCGGGCACACGCCATCCACCGCACGGGTCCCGTCAGGCTCGAGCCGCCACGCGGTGCCGTGGGGGATCGCCAGGGCCTCGGCTGCGGCGGGTACCAGCCGGGGGACGAACAGGCCGCCGTCGCGGACGGCGACCTGCGACCGGTCTGCGGCGAGCACAGCGGCGAGGATTCGGGTGGCGTCCGTGGTGTCGTCGAGGTCGACCAGCGTCACCTGGCCGGGGTACTCGGCCTGCGCCGAGCGCACCAGGCCCCACACCGCCGCGCCGTCCGGGTCAGCGGGAGGGTCGGCGGGGCCGGTGGACTGGGCGCGCCGGGTGAGCACCACGACCCGTGCCGTGCCGTCGCCGGTGAGCAGCGTGGTGAGCTCGGCCAGCACACCGGCCAGCCGTGCGCGCAGGTCCCCGGTGCTGTGGCGCTGGTCGAGCACGGCCACTCCGGATCGTTGCGCGGGTGCCGGTTCGCTGGGAGGCAGTTCCCGCCACACGATGCGGTGGAGGGCGGTCGGCGGTGCGAGGTGCCCGGCGGGGGCTTCGCGCAGCACCAGGTCGGTCAGGGTCGCCATGGGCCGTCCCGTGGGATCGGTGAGCTCGACGGTGTGGCGGTCCGGGCCGGTGCGGTGCGCGGTGACCCGCAGGGCCGTCGCGCCGGTGGCGTGCAGGCGCAGCGATCCCAGTGCGTAGGGCAGGACCGTGCGCCCCGGTGGCAGGTCCAGCAGCAGGGGGTGCAGGGCGGCGTCCAGCAGCGCCGGGTGCACCGAGAATCCATCCCCGCCGGGTGAAGTCACCTCGGCGTAGCGCAGGTCTCCGCGTCGCCACAGGGAGGTGAGGTTGCGGAACGCGGGGCCGTACCCGTAACCGGCGCCCGCCAGCCGCTCGTACAGGGCGGCCACCGAGCGCGGTTCGGCGCCGGGCGGCGGCCAGGCACCCGGTTCAGGGCGCGGAGCGGCCGGGGTGCTCGACGTGGTGAGGTGTGCGTCCAGATGGTGGGTCCACCGCGCGTCGCCGGCCTGGGAGTGGAGCGCGACCGCGCGCCGGGCGCCGTCGTCGGGCTGGCCCACCGTGAGCCGCAGGACCGCGGCCGGGCCGTTGAGCAGCAGCGGCGCGTGCATCACGGCGTCCTCCACGGCATCGCACCCGACGTAGTCGGCCGCGTGCAGGAGCAGGTCGAACAGCGCGGTGGCGGGCACGACCACGACGTCGTGGACCGCGTGGTCGGCAAGCCATGCGTGCTGGTCGAGGACCAGTCGCCCGGTGAACACCGCGCCGCCGTCGGGCAGGTCGGTGACCGCGCCCAGCAGCGGGTGGTCGGCTGCGCGCATCCCCAGCGCGGCCAGGTCCGCGACCCGCGGCAGGGGCGTCAGCCAGTACCGCTCGTGCTGGAACGGGTAGGTGGGCAGGTCGACCTCGCGTCCTTGCGGCAGCACCCTGTCCCAGGCGACCGCGATCCCGCGCGTGTGGGCCTCGGCGAGGGCTGTGGTGAACCGGTCGGCCCCGTCGCGCCCGCGGTCGAGCGTCGTGACCACGGTCGCGCCGCCGGCTGCTGTGTCGGCGATATCGGCGGCGGCGTCGGCGATATCGGCGATGGCCGCGGCGAGCACCGGATGCGGGGACACCTCCACGAACGTGCGGTGGCCGTCGCGCGTGGCCCGCGAGACGGCGGCGTCGAACCGGACCGGGCGGCGCAGGTTGGCGAACCAGTAGGCGGCGTCCAGCGCCGTCCCGTCGACCGGTTCCCCGGTGACACAGGAATAGAACGGGACCTGGGCTGGACCGGGCCGCAGACCGGCCAGGTCCGCCAAGACCCGGTCGCGCACCTGGTCGACGTGCGAGCAGTGCGAGGCGTAGTCGACCGGGATGCGCTGCGCCCAGACGCCCTCGCGCTCGCAGTGGGCCAGGACCTCCCGCAATGCCGCGACCGATCCGGCCAGCACGCTCAGCGCCGGGCCGTTGACGACGGCGACCTCCACCTCACCCCGCCACCGGCGCGTGAACTCCTCGGCGTCGGCAGCGCTCATCGCCACCGCGACCATGCCGCCCTGGGCGGTGATGCCCCGCAACGCGCGGCTGCGCAAGACCACGACGCGGGCAGCATCCACAAGGGACAGTGCCCCGGCGATGTGGGCCGCGGCGATCTCGCCCTGGCTGTGCCCGATCACCGCCGCCGGCTCGACACCGCACGCCTGCCACAACCGCGCCAATCCCACGTACACGGCGAACAGCGCCGGCTGCACGTACTCCGCCCGCTGCAGGAGATCCTCGTCGCCGACGACGCGGGCCAGGTCGAACTCCAGGTGCGGCGCGAACGCCTCGGCACACTCGCGCACGGCCGCGGCGAACACCGGCGACTCCCGCAGCAGCCGGACACCCATGCTCCGCCACTGCGCGCCCTGACCGGGTATGACGAACACCGGACGCTCCTGGGCCGTCGCGATCCCCAGCACGACACCAGGCCCGCCCTGCCCGTTCGCGACCGACTCCAGCCGTGCCGCCAGGTCCTCCCCGTCCGTGCCCAGCACGGCGGCTCGGTGCGGCATGGCGCCGCGTGTGGTGGCCAGCGACCATGCCAGGTCATCGACAGCCGGGGCCTGAATTTGCCGCACGTGCGCGACCAGCCGTCCGGCGCTCCGCCTCAGGGCCGCGTCGGTCTTCCCCGACACCAGCCACACCCGCGGCGCCACCCCAGGTGCGAAGACCCCGGGACTCCGGTCGGTGAAGGCCTCCTGCGGTGCGGGTGCCTCCGCCAGGATGACGTGCGCGTTGGTGCCGCCGATGCCGTAGGCCAGGACACCGGCACGTCGCGGCGCACCGCCACGCGGCCACGGCCGCAGCTCCTGCAGCAGCCGCACCGGTCCCGCCGACCAGTCGAAACCATCCAGGGGGCGCTGGGCGTGCAGGGTCGCCGGGAGTCGTTCGTGCCGCAGCGCCAGCACCGACTTGACCACCCCGGCGAGTCCCGCGGCGGCCTGGCTGTGCCCGATGTTGCTCTTGACCGAACCGACCCACAACGGCCGGTCCGCCGGCCGGCCGTGCCCGTAGCCGTCGTGCAGGGACCGCGCCTCGACCTGGTCTCCCACCCGCGTGCCGGTGCCGTGCGCCTCCACGACGTCCACCTGGTCCGCGCTCAGGCCCGCGTCGGCCAGGGCCGCGGCCACCACCGCCTGTTGGGCGGCACCATTGGGCGCGGTCAGCACCGCGCTGGCACCGTCCTCGTTGACCGCGCTGCCCGCGACAACGGCGAGCACCGGCCGACCATCGGCCCGCGCCCGCGACAGCGGCATCAACAGCAACGCCGCCACCCCCTCCGCCGGGGCGAACCCATCAGCGTCGGCTGAGAAGGCCTTGGACCGCCCGTCGGCGGTCAACGCCCCCAGCCGGGCGAACTGCACTAGTGGCTCCGGCCCCGCCATCACGGCCGCGCCCGCGACGAGCGCTGCCGTGCACTCCCCCGCCCGCAGCGCCCGCACCGCCAGGTGCAACGCCACCAGCGACGACGAGCACGCGGTGTCCACCGACAGCGCGGGCCCGGTCAGCCCGAGCACGTAGGAGATGCGGCCGGAGGCCACACTCAGCTCGGTACCGGTCATCAGGTAGCCGTCGAGGCCGGGACGGGACGTTCCGGCGAGCTTGCCGTAGTCGCTGTCGCACACCCCCACGTACACACCGGTCGCGGACCCGCGCAGCCGCGCAGGGTCAACGCGCGCGTTCTCCACTGCCTGCCACACCACCTCCAGCAACAGCCGCTGCTGCGGATCCATGGCCACGGCCTCCCGCGGCCCGATGCCGAAGAAAGCCGCGTCGAACCCGGCGGCGTCGTCGAGGAAACCACCACTCCGCACATAGGTCCGCCCCTCAGCGGCGGGGTCGACGTCATACAGGTCCGGATCCCACCCCCGGTCCCGGGGCAGCTCCGCGGTCACGTACCGACCGTCGACCAGCAGCCGCCACAACGCATCAGGTGAGTCGACACCACCAGCGAACCGGCAGGCCATGCCACAGATCGCGATCGGCTCAACGGACTCCGCGGCCATCACCGGCACCTCGCCGATCCCCGACCGGCCCCGCCGACGAACGCGCCACACGCCCCCGCCAGACCCCGGCTCGAACACCGCACGCTGACACAGGGATATCCGCCCGAGAACACGATGTCCGAGCCCAGCACGCGCACGAGCCCCTCGGCTCCGCAGTCCACCATGCGCACATGATCATGACCACACGGCGCACCCCCGGAGATCATCACCCGATCGCGGCACGTCGGACCTCACCGCCGAGGCGAACCGCAACCCGATAGGGGCCCGTCGTCACGAGTCGGACCTGTCGCGCCATCCCAGACGCGATCAACGTCACCCAACCATCACTGGACTCTTGTCCTGCGAGACTCGAGACGGGACACAGCTTGACCGAGGCACCTCCGGCCGACCCCACACAACGAGAAGCATGGAGTCCGCCACCCTCGTGCGCGCCGGTGCGGGAGTGTCCGCCCGACGTCTCGGACTTGTTGCGGTGCGGTGGGGATGCCAGCGCCCCAACACCGCCGTGGCGATCACACCCGGCGCAGTGGCGGCGGGTAGAGCAGGTCCTGCACGCGAGCACGGATGATCGCCGAGGCGTCGCCGACCAACACCCGCCGCGCGGTACGGCTGCTCGCCGGTCAGCTACACCTTGGTGCGGATCTGCACGTCAGCCACATCGCCAGCGGGACGGGAGTAGTTATGTAAATCATTGCCTGTCCTGTCTTCGACAGCCTCAACGTCGTGTACGGACGTGCGGGCCGCACCATCGCAGGGTGCATCGGCGAGAAGACCCAGGTGATCGCCAAGCGATGTGAAGACTCTTCGGAACTGAACAGTGACACACTGTGATCGTCCTGCCGGTCTGCAAAGAGAGTAGATATCTGATGATGCGTCGAATGGCTACTGGCGCGGTCATGCTGGCCGCTGTGTTGAGTACCGCCGCACCGGTCGCCGCTCAAGCCGAGGAACAGAGCGTGGTCGACGAGCTCGCCCGATGCGCACAGCAGGTGGGCGGATCGCTGTCGAGTATGGAGATCCAAGCGCTGTGCGCCGGGGTTCCCAGTCGCACCGCGGATGAGATCGCCACCACGACGCGGTGTGTGGCGTCCGCGCCCCAGACGAACATTGCCGCCTATCGGGAAGCCGCCGCGAGCTGTATCACTCAGCTCGTGCGCTGATCGGCCGTCAAGCGGTCTGCGGCTGCCTGACGGCACCCGGTCCTGGCTCGACGGTGTGCTCCTTCACTCCGTGCTTGTCTCCATCCGGTCGTCCTTCCCCGCATGGAAGGACGACGGCCGAGGGGCGCGCGCAGCCCGCTGGGAAGCCCGCGCAGGGCGTTGATGGCAGCCTGTCGGTGACCTCGGCCTTGCCGTCCACGAGGTCACGCCCAGGTCGTGGATGACGAGCTGCTTGTATCGGGTGCTGGCGAACTTCACGCACCACCCCCGCCGGTCGGGGGTGGTCAGGCCGGTGATCTTCCCGTGCGCGATGTCCGGCCGGTACTCCAGGCAGATCTCGCCGTAGATCTGCGCCCGATCGGAGCTCTCGGTCGTGGCCGGCGGTTCGGACACAGGAACCCCTGTGGGCTTTCCAGCATCACCGCGGGCGCTGGTCGAGCCCGACCATCTGGACCGTGCTGGTGAGCATGTACAGGTTGAGCATGATCGGCAACCGGTCGAAGTCCGTCTCGATGGTCGTCACCGCCACCCCGCCGACGGTGCGGGTCTCCTCGCGGTAGCTCTTCCTGGCCATCCAGCCGAACAGCACTCGCGTGCCCGCGGCATTTGCGACTACACGCTTGGGCAGCTGCTAACCCATCTGCAGGCCGGTGACCTGCTGCGCGCCGAGGCTGACTTGGCCGCCCCGTCCGAGAGGTAGGCCGGCGCTACCTTCAGCAGCAGCTCACCCATGCTGGCGCTGGCGGTCACCAGATGTTCCAGGGCGCGGCGTAGCGAGGCCAGGACGGGATCCGCCGTCGAAAGGACGGGCGGCGGCGGGCGTGGGGTGGTGGTGCGGACGTCGTGCACGCTGGTGGACCACGGCGCGTACCGCCGAGTTTCGCCGCTGACCACCTGGCCGGCCTACACCTAGCCGATCCTCATCTCCTTCTGCCTCGCCAACTCCCGGCAGTCGAGGCAGAGTTCTTCGGTGGGGAGTGCTTCCAGCCGGCGAAGACCGATCGCGGTCCCGCAGGAGTCGCACCAGCCGTACTCCTCATTCTGGATGCGCTGGAGAGCCTTGCCGATCTCCGAGATGCGCCTCCGCTTCCGATCGCGGTCCTCGAGGTCGTCCTCGTCGCCAGCCTGGCTCAGGCTCTGCCTCACCTCGCCCTTCCAGGCGTCGAGGAGCTTCGTGAAGTGCGCGCGCATCGGCACGCCCATGTACTCCTCGTCGCTGGCTTCCTTGTACGGCTCAACCCCACCTGCAAGCCCTGACGTCACCAGCGGCCTTCCTTGCTCCCAGGTATGGATCGGTCGCCAGGTGCAACCGTCCAACTTGTTGACAATCCCATCGATAACTGAGGGACCATCAAGAAGACGCACTCTAATCGGCCTGCTCCACCGGCGGCCGTCGGTCACACACCTGCGTGGAGTCAGCCGGAGTGGGGCGGCTGGACGAAGACCACTTGGTCGGAAGTGCCCGATTTGACCTCGGGCTTGTGGGCCTGGCCACTCGCGACGTAGTTGACGATGGGCTTTCCGCTGCCGTCGACCAGCTGGATCGTCGCCGGGAAGCCACTGCCACCAGCTGCGACCAGCACCGCCACTCCGTCCCGGTAGTGCAATTCCAACACGCAGACCCGGGACTGATCCCGTGTTCATCTGAACACGAGAAGTCATGGCCGGGAGGCTAGCAGTAACGGCGCGCTACCCCACAACACGGGATGCCTCACGCGTCTCGCCGCTTTTGCCCCGCACTCCGATCGGGCTGCCGGTAATCTTGACCATGATCGCCTCGAAGATCGGCGAGCACCGGCCGGCTCGCTGAAGGTGCATACCCAGTTGCTCGAGTCCGCTGGCACGTCGACCGAACGGCGATGATCAACGGGTCCAAGTAGCTTTTGATACGCGAAATCGGAGCTGAAACCTTCCGCAGGGAAATCGCTCAATGGGGTCGCGGTGGCCGCACGGCGGGGTGATGGGGCTCGCCCATGGCGGTGACACCTGCCGTGGACGCTGGCCGTCGACGTAGTGACGTGCTGTCCTGTCGGTGGAGGTGATGTGTCATGGTGCTGCAGTTCATGGGATATGTGATCAAGCGGCAACTTGTAGGCCACAGGCACATCGCGGTCTTCACATAGATCGGAGTCGTAGATGATTGCACACATGAAGCTGCGTGCTCGCCGGATTCTCGCGGGCGCTTTGACATTCGGCGCCTCGCTGGTTCTGCTTTCGACGGTGGCGATGCCCGCGTCAGCTTTGGCTTCCCCGGCGGGTGTCCAGGTCCCGACTGTTCACGCCCGCCAGATCGATGAGCATAAGGTGGTGTTCCAATGCGGCTCTGTGCACGAGGGCGAACAGAGTGAAGTTCAGGGTACGAGGTGCAGGCCGCCGTTTTACGGACTTCTCACCGAACCGTTCATCATCGTGTCGGACATTGCTGGTGATCCGTATTATGAGTGCCGTGAGGGGTTTGCTGACAGCCCGCAGTACGTCGCCGGTCGAAATTGTACCAAGTCCCAGTCGTAGCCGTCGGGAATTGAAAGCGTTCATCACCGTTATTGTGGGTACTCCGCCGGACCTCGGGTGTGCCTTGTTCGGCGATCTGGCAGGCACGACCCACGGCGGCGACCGGTTCTAGCAGTGGGCGCGGACGCCCAGCGTTGCCCTGATAGCCGTTCTGGACGACAGGTCCGCGCCCCGGTTCGCCCAGATCTCCACTGGCGGCGGAATCGTCGACCGCCGAGAGCAGTCGAGTTCGGAATCAGCCATGGACGCGCGGCTACGATCCTTCGGGCCACCGAGTTCGGGGCGGAGATCGACTCGATTTTGCAGGACTCGATTCCGGCAACGACTGACGGTGTCAGACGATCATGTCGGGTGTGGACCACGTGCTCTCGGGCAGCAGGGTGTAGCGGCTGGAGCCGGTGCTCCAGTCGAGCAGGCCCGCGTGGAAGTCGTCGAGGGCGTCCAGCCAGCGTCGGGTTCGGTCGTGACCGCAGGTTCTGGAGCCCGCGAGCGCCCGGTGTATGTGGTCGAAGAGGTCCATGTTCTGTCTGTACAGGATGGTGGCGTGGTCCAGGGCGTCCCGGAGTGGGCAGTGCCGGGACAGCGCGATGACCGCCACGATGTTCTCCTGCTCGTGGTCGAGCAGTTCCTTCTTCACCGAGAGGATGTCCTGGGCAAGGATGGTCCGACGCACGTCGAGGTCGCACAGTGCGCGCACGCGAGGGTCGTCGAGTACGTGGTCCGGCAGGTCGATGCCCAGGCTGATCTCGATCATGCGGTGGTCGATGTGCTGGCCGACGGTCGTGTGACGCCACCGCAGGTACTGCTCGGTGTCGCGCGGTCGTCCCCGTTGCAGAAGGTTGCGGTCGTAGGTGATGCAGCCGTGCAGGTACTCGGCGATCGCGTGGTCGAGCCTGCGCAGCGATCGTTCGGGCAGGTAGGCATGGAACCTGTGGCGGATGTCCGCGAACACGGGACTCCACCGGCGGTCCGTGCGGGTGGTGAAGCCGTTTTCGAGGTCGGCCAGGAACGGGCTGGTGAGGGCCTCCACCCGGCCTCGGTGGTAGGCGTCGAACTCGTGGTCGCGCACGTTGAGTGCCATTGTGAGGCACGCCAGGTCGAACAGCCTCCGCCGGTCGGCGGTCGGCCAGCAGACGCCGGCCACGTAGGAGAAGTTGGTTCTGCGCAGTGTGGCGCGTTCGCTCTCGCCGGGGAGCAGGTCGTAGGAGAGAAACCAGTCGGTGACGGCGTCGGCGAAGCCGTCGTCGTAGTGGGCGCTGCGTTTCAACGGGTAGCGCCGTTCCAGATGGGGCCGCAGGTCGAGGACTTCGCGGCGGTCGAACATCTCGCCTCCTCGGCAGGGTCTTCAGCGGCGGTGAACGGGACCGCCTGCTCTGCCCCGGTCGGCTTCGGCGAGACAGGCCGTGTCGGCTGTCAGTGACCACTTCCGCGGCAAGTGTCCGGTGCGGGCGGTGCGCGTTGCCCGGTCCAGGCACAGGCCGCCGGGGCGGCTCGCAGGGCGATGCGGCGTGCGTTGTCACGGCCGATCCGGTGGATCGCCGTGGGGGACCGTGGACTCCGACTTCGGGTGATCGTAATCGCCGATCCACCCGACGATCGGCGGCAGCAGGAGATTCACGCGCGTGCCGACGGCCTCTTACCGCTTCGGTCCAACACGCCACAGAATGACTACACAGTGTTGCAACGACCGTGCGGGCAGCCCCTACAGGCGACGTCGACGAAGTGGGGAAAGTCAACTCGAACGGCTGTGTCCGCAGGAAAAGGCACCCCATACGGTGAGGTGCGACGCATGGAACCGTGATTACCCACAGTAAACTTATGTACCGCAGGCGGCCGGCTACCACTTCGGCTGGCTCGACGCCATCGGGGTCCCGGTGGCGGGCCGCAATGGCAAAGGTGTGCGCCCAGCGTTGACCCTGCTGTCGGCCGAGGTCGTGGGCGGTGATGCGACGGCGGCCGTGCGCGCGGCGGCAGTGGTCGAGTTGGTGCACAACTTCTCCCTCGTGCACGACGACATCATCGACGGGGATGCCATCCGCAGGCACCGACCCACCGCGTGGGCGGCGTTCGGGGTGCCCTCTGCCACGTTGGTGGGTGACGCGCTGCTGGTGTTGGCCATCGACGTCCTGGCCGCGACGGACTCGTTCGACACCGGGCCGGCCGTCCGCTGCCTGGGCCAAGCGCTGTCGGATCTGCTCGCGGGCCAGGCGGCCGATATGGAGTTCGAGCAACGCGACGAGGTGGGCGCCGACGAGTACCTGTCCATGGCCGAAGGCAAGACCAGCGCCCTGTTGGGGTGCGCGTGCGCGCTGGGCGCGATGTCCGGCGGCGCCGATCCGGCCACCGTGGCGCGGTTGCAGCAGTTCGGACGGCACTCGGGACTGGCCTTCAGATGATCGACGACCTGCTGGGCATCTGGGGTGCACTGCGGAAGGGGTCTGCCGACCTGACCGACATGGTCGGCTCCCCCGACGACACCTCTCTGTCCCGGTCGGAGCGGTGAGCACGCCGCGGAGACAGGTCGTGCTCCGACCTCGCCGGAGAACAGGGCCGTCAGCAGCGCGCAACCGGCTGCATGACCAAGGACTTCGGCGTCAGGGTGGCCTGCAGCGCCGGCCGCACACGCCCACGGCGGACGGTCAGCAACCGCCACCGGGCAGCTATGGTCGCCAACGCCAGCACGGCTTCGGTCATCCCGAAGGTCTCCCCGATGCACTTGCGGGCACCGCCACCGAACGGGACGAAAGAGCCCCGCGGCAGGTCGTCGGCTTCCTGCCGCACCCAGCGATCGGGGTCGAAGGACTCCGGATCGGAGTGGAAGCGCGGGTGACGGTGCATCAGATAAGGGCTGTAGACCACAGTGGCGCCAGGGGCGAGGGTGACACCGCCGACCTCCACGGCCTCGGTGACAACCCGGGTCACCACCCAGGCCGGCGGGTAGAGCCTGAGGTTTCGGTGATCACGCACCGGGTCAGTGGGAGGTTCGCCACGTCCGGGTACCGGGCGGGTCGTCCGGTGAGCACGTCGTCGACCTCGGCGTGCAGTCGTCGTTCGACCTCCGGGTGGATGGCCACCAGGTGCAACGCCCAGGCAAGGGTATTGGCCGTGGTCTCGACACCGGCCACGATGAAGCTGATGACGTGGTCGATCACCTCGGAGTCCTCCACGCCGATCCCCTCGTCCCGGGCGGCCAGCAACAGCGACAGCATGTCCTGCGGCGCACTGGGGTCCGCGCGGTAGTCGGCCACCACCCGCGCGGTGAAGGTCCGCAGGCGCTCGCGCGCCGTCCGGAAGCCGCGCAGACGCGGTACCGGCAGGCGGTCCAGCGCGGCGGGCAGGACCATGCTCAGGAACAGCCCCTCGGAGAACTTCTTGATCTCTCCCACGAGTGCCTGCACGACGGCCTCGTCGACCCGGCGGGAGAACAGCGTCCGCAGCGTGACGTTGGCGCTGATGGCGTTCATCTCGGCGACGACGTCGACGTTGCCGCGGTCGCGCCAGGAATCGCTGACCGCCGCGGCCTGGTCGGTCATGACAGCCGCGTAGCGGGGGATGTGGTCTCGGTGGAAGGCCGGCTGCAGCAACCGCCGCTGCCGCCGGTGCACGTGCCGCGGGGAGGTGATGAGGCTGTTGCCGACGATGTCGCGGGCCTTGTCCAGCAGGGGACCCCCCTTGGCGAAGGTGCGGTCGTCCAGCAGGATCCGCTGGGTCAGCTCCGGGTGGCAGGCCACATACCCGGTCCAGCTGCCGAACCCGATCTCGACGAGGTCACCGCGGGCCGCCAACGAGGTCAGATACCGCCCTGGGTCGAGCAGGAACGCCGACAGGTCGCCCAGGGCCGACCATGCGGAACCTGCTCGCCCGACCGTGAGTTCCGTGGTCATCGTCCCCCACTCGAAGTCGACAGCCGGCAGGGAGCACCGCGCGGTTCCGGACGGTACGCGGCCTCGCCCACGCCGGGAACGACCATACGAGTCGGATCGAGCGACACGGCACACCACTGACGGGGCAACCGGAACCACGCACCGTGGCGGCTTTGCGCCACCGCGACCGACGTGATCCCCGTCGCGCCCCGGCGACAGCGATCGGACAGAACATGCGCCCACCGCACATGCGGCCTCGACCGATGGACCTCCTCCTGCACGACATGACGGCCCGACATCCGGATTCCGCACCGCACATAGGACTCCTGCTCCGCGTGAAGGGCGATCCGATGTCGCTGAGGCAGAGGATGCTGACCCACCTGAGGCAGCACCTGCCCGCCCTGCCCATCCTGAGCACCACCATCGCGCCCGGCCGGGACCGGTGGAACATCGAGGAGCAGGATCCGGACCACCGCCTCCACGACCACCTCCTGACACGCGGGCAATCCCCGGAAGACCAGGTGCAGCGGATCATCCGCACCCCGCTGCCCCGGAGCGGATCACGCTGGGACGTCCACCTGATCCACGGCTACACCGACGACCGCTACGCCGTCTTCTTCCGGACCCACCACTCGCTGCACGACGGCGCAGGTCTGGTGCACACCCTGGAAACGCTGTTCGGCCGAGCCGACGCCTCCACGCTCCGGTCATCCGCGGTCGTGGCCACCCACGCCCAGGCACATCCCCGACCCGCCCGGTCGATCCTGTACGCCGTCCGCGCCCTGGCCCGCAACGCCACCAAGACCGCCGTGTGGGACGATCCGGAACACCCGCTCTCGTCCGAGCGCAACTTCCGCTGGATCGGCGTGCCGACCGATCTCCTGCGCAATGCCGCGCGGGCGTGGAATTGCTCGGTCAACGACGTCTACCTCGCCGCGTTCGCCCGCGCCGTGTCGTCCTGGGCCGCCGAGCACTGGAAGCATGCCGCAGGCCGGGACATCGACATCGCCGTTCCGCTCAACCTCCGCCACCCGCGCGAAGTGGGCGCCCCAGGCGTCTACGTCGCACCGGTGCGAATCACCCTGCCCGGACGGCCACTGCCCACCAACCAGCTCATCCGGTGCACAGCACGTGCCACGGCCCCCCTCAAGTCCGGTGGTGAGCGAGAGGCGGTGCGGTGGCTGACCGACAAGATCCCGGAACGGGTGTACGCGAGACTCACCCGATTCCTGATCACCCCCGACCGCGCCACACCCGGGGTGTCCTACGTGGTGCTCCGCAACGAGCTGCGCTTCGGCCAGGACCTGGTCGAGGAGGTCGCGCCCCTGATGGCACTGCCCGAGGGATGCCCGCTGACCGTCGCACTCACCACCTACCGAACCACGTCCACAGCCTGCTTCGTCACCGACCGCGCCCTGCCCGGCATGGACAACCTTCACACCCGCTGGCGCGAATCCGTGGAGGAACTGGCCCGACAGGAGCCGCCGAGCCCGAACTGAAGACCGGTTCCCGGTAGCTGCGTTACGGAACGCACACCGCGCACCAACCACAACGACCGGCCCTGCCCATCGTCGAACCACACTGTTCCGGGTCTGTTCTGGCCGTGGTGGACCAGCGGCTCGCTCCACCAATCGAGCCTCGACCGGCTGGTACGCGGAGCCTTCGCCTACCTGCTCTACCCCCGACCGCACTTGCGCACCCGCGGTGTTCTGGTCGTGGGACCGAGCCAGATCTTTTTCGACTACGTCGGCCACACACCTCGAACACCTGGAAGCGCGCGACGAACGTGAGCTGCCTGGCCGGCTCTTCGGCGTGAACGACGACGCCGTCAGCTGGCCGAATCAACCGGACAAGCCAATTCCACGGGGAGATCCGAGCTCGAGGTCATCGCCCGGCGGGGAGGATGAAGACGATTGCGATTTTGGCACTCGCCTCCCCACCAGCGTGGTCGAGGGAACGTGCCCCCGCTCCGTCGAACGCGGCACACGGGTTGCCGCCGTCCTGGGGCAGGCGCGCAAGGTCGGGAACGTGTTCAGCTCCTCGAAGTGCTCAGCGGCCAGGTTGCCGTGGCTACGGACGGCGGCGTGATTCCCCCTGAGACTTGGCCGGTGGACTCGGTTCCGACGTTCGAACGTCGTGCTCAGGCGCCCCGCACCAGACCGAGGGGTGCACTCAAGAGCAGCGTCTCAAGAGGACAGTGAGCGCGGGTGGACCGTTCAGCGGTACACGTATCCGACTCGCCCGTGTTGCGGGTGGCGGATGCGGGCGGTGTCGATCAGGTCGGCTGCGGACATCGTGTTCCAAGGAGCGAACCGTTGGTGGTAACCGGGTTCCGTTTCAGTGCCCTGCAACGGCAGGTACGGGGCGGCTACCGGGTGCCGCGCGGCCTGCTTGGCCTGCCAATCTGCCCAGATCTTGTCCACGAAGCAGTGGTGCAGCCAGAACACGGGGTCGTTGGGCGAACCGCTGCCGCCCATGTGGCCGCCCAGTTCGGCGTGCACGGTGCCGTGCTGGTCCAGCTCCAGCCGGGGCCGGAACTTGTCGTAGGCGGTCTCGTCCATCACATCGAGCACACCCATTCCGCGGTCACGGAAGAACTCGCCTTCCCGCTCCCGCCGCCGCTGTTTCTGCTCCTCGGTCTCGCGTTCCCAAAAGGGCAGGAACGGCGCCAGCGGCAGGTCGAAGAAGCGACTCAGGAACGGCCTGTTGTCCACGACACGGATCACGAACCACCGGTTCCTCAGCTCCCCGGGCAGATCGGCCAGCCGACGGTCCAGCTCCTGCCAGACCGCGGCCATCTCCTCCGGGGGCAACCCGCTGATGCCATCGGCCGCACGCAAGCGCGCCATGGTCTGCGGTGACAGGAAGTGCTCGAGGTCGTTGTCGGGCACGCCGAACCGGCCGCGCTGGACCTGGCCCAGCAGCCCGGTTCCGTCGTCGCCCAGCCACTCGTCGGTCCACGGGGTGCGGTCCGGCTGGCGATCGACGGTCCAGTCCCAGTAGGGCAGGCAGACGCGCGGTCCGCGCTGGGCGGCGGAGGTCTGGTTGAGCGCGATCTCGAACTCGACGAGGAACTGCCGGTGCCACGGCAGGAAGTTGGAGGTGCCGTGCGCAGGTCCGCTCCACGTGGCCTCGATGTGCATGGCCACGAAGTCGCCGTAGACAGTGCCACCGACGTTGTTCGGGTGCGGGCGCGATGACCGGGTCGTCTGCAATTCGAACACCGCGTTGAGGAACCGTTCGCGCTCACGGTCGGTGAAGGCGGTGTGGTTCTTGCGGATGTTCCCGGTCATCGACTCCACATCCCGTGATGACCAGTGCGCAGCTCGGCGCCTTGGAGCAGGTCCACCGCCTTGCGCGCCACCTCCTTCAACGACCTCACCGGACGGTAGTGGTCGACCGCGCTGGTGAAGCAGCCGTTGCCGTCCCGCATCACGTGCAAGGGGCGGCCGTCGATGAGCACCGACTGCGGCGGCAGGTGCCGTTCATGTCCGACGACGACGAGCCCTTGGATCCGCCGCGCCCGGTAGATCTCGTCGAAGTGTTCGACGCCCGAAGCCTGGCCGGAAGCGCTCATCGCGGCCGGCGCCGCGAACGCGACGCCCGCCACACCAAGCGCTGTCATGGACAGGAAGCGACGCCGGTTCGGCACGGCTGTCCGCTCTCCTGGTCCGGGGACTGGGAAATCGTTCATGTGTCCCACCATCCTCTTCGGATATGAAGAAGGTGTCAGGACAGCACCTCAGTTTCCGTTCCGGTGACCAATGTGCCGACGTCCGCTCACTTGCGTGTGAGAACGGCGATGCCCTGCGCGTTGATCGTCTCGGGCACGCCGAGGTGAGCGAGGTCGTCGACGAAGCGGCTGCGGGAGACGGGTTCCTCACCGAAGGAGTACAGGTAGCTGGCGTACATCCGCTCGGTCGGCTCCTCACCGCTCCACGTCAGCTCCTCCGTCAGCCATCGCACCACTGTGGGGTGGACCTTTCGGGTCGATTCCGGCCCATCACCAGGGGTGAACCGTCGGCCGCAATGAGGACACTCGATCGAGTCGGACATACCAGCTCCCAACATGGTTCAGTTTGCCGTCGTTCTCCGCGCAAGGACCGCGGAAGCTCTCGCCACGACGACCTCGACGCTAGGTCGCGGTCCGCGTGACGGCATCGGACGCGAGGATGAACGACCGCGGTCGGGAATCATCTCCAAGGATGACAACCCCAGCCGCCGTGTGCTCAGATCATCCGGTACACGACGACGTGTACGGGGCGACGGTCCGGACGACTCCGCAGACGCCCGCGGGGGGCGAGACGCATCCCGGATGTGGGCTCGACTTCACGTGCCGACACCGGACGGCGAGGTGGCCTTGGAGGCGTGGAGCAGGCCGTCCACAACGGACAGTCGTCACGGGGCGGGCGTGTCCGTGGCGGGCAGCCGGAGCGTGAACGTGGACCCGATCCCCGGTGTGCTGGTCACCTCGACCTCACCGCCGTGGGCACGGACGAGCTGACGCACGATGGCGAGGCCCAGACCGCTCCCACCGGTTTCGCGGCTGCGCGACTTGTCCGCTCGCCAGAACCGCTCGAACACGTGCGGCAGGTCTTCCGGAGCAATCCCCGTCCCGGTGTCCGCGACCTCGATCACCACCTCACCGGCGTCCACACCCCCGCGAACGGTGACGTCGCCACCGGGCGGGGTGTGGCGTACGGCGTTGGACACCAGGTTGCCGACCGCTTGACGCAGGCGCACGGCGTCCGCGGTGACCACCGGCGAGCCGGTGGTCCACCAGGTGACGGTGACGTCGGCGGCGTCCGCGGCGCCCGAATGCGCCGCGACGACCTCCTCGAGAACGTCGGCGAGGCGCACCGGCTCCGGGTTCAGCCTCAGCTTGCCCGCGTCGGCGGCGGCGAGGTCGCGCAGGTCGTCCACCACGTACTGCAGGTGCAGGGTCTCGTTCAACAGCAGTGCGGTCAGCGCGGGGTCGGAGGCAGGCGTGGTCAGACCGTCCTGGGTGGCCTCCAACCAGCTGCGGATGGTGGTCAGCGGCGTGCGCAGCTCGTGAGCGACATCGTTGACCATCCGGTGCCGACGTTCCTCGGCCTGTTCCCGGCGTGCGGCGAGGTCGTTGAAGGCGGCGATGAGCAGACCGATCTCGTCACGCCTGGTTGCGGGCACAGGCGTCCATCGCCCATCCGGCCCGCGGACGGCCGCGATGAGAGCGCGCAACGGACGGGTGAGCCTGGTCGCCAGCAGCGTCGTGGCAGCGACGGCGACGGCCAGCACCAAGCCGGTGGCGGCGATGATGCGGACGACGTCGTCGTCTGACAGGGCGAACTCCGTGCGCGACGACGTACTGGGACTGTGGGTGAACAACAGGGCAGCGGGCGCGACGAACGGCTGAAGCTGCCGTCGCCTGGCCTCGGCCACGCACTCGTCGATGTGCTCCGCGCTGGGAGCGATGGCGCCGTCGTGCGGTCGCCAGACGAACATGTCCAGCGCCTGGGCGCCGGGTAGACCGCGGTCACGCAGGCAATCGTTGACGGCGGTGTCCAGTTCGGCGAACGATCGCGCCTCCGTGGGCGTGTGGTTGAGCAGCAGCCAACTGCTGCACGACGACCTCAGGTGTTCCTGCGTCTTGGGATCGTCTCCGGCGTTCAGCACCGGACGCCCGCTGGGGGTGTCGTGGACCACTGCTCGGACACCCCGACCCTCCAGGCAGCGCACGATCGCCTGGGCATCGATGTGCAACTGGTCGCGCTCGGCGGCGGTGAGGCGAAACGGGCCGACTGCCCTGGCATCGATCGTCTCGGAGGTGCTCGGCCGCAGGACCGGGTCGGTGCGCAGCGGGTCGACGGTGGCCGAGGCCCGAGCGGGCAGGGGCTGGTCGGACGGCGACGACTGCGCGATCAACCGCCGGTCCAGCGTGGTGAGCACGATGCGTCTGCCCGTGCTGCCGGCGAGTTCGGTGAGCAGCCCGTCCACCCCGTCCCACGACGCGTGGTCCGCCGCGTAGCCCACGAGCGTGTCGTAGACCTGCGCGTCGTCGGACAACGCCTGGCCTTGGGCCTGCTCGATCGCCCTGGTCGCGCCGCGCGTCGCAAGCCACGCCGCGGTGACGATGGCGCAGACCACGATCAGCAGCGAGATGGACAGCAGACGGACCAGCAGGCTGCGCCGCAGTGGGACCTCACGGCGCACGGTCACGTCCGGGATCCAGTTTGTAGCCGACTCCGAACACGGTCACCAGGTACGCCGGTCGCCTGGGATCCTGCTCGATCTTGGTGCGCAGGTTGCGCACGTGCACGTCCACCGTGCGCTCGCCGCTGCTGCGGTCACCACCACCGACGCGTTCCAGCAACTGGCGACGGGTGAACACGCGACCGGGCTGAGCGGTCATCGCAGCCAGCATTTCGAACTCGCCCGGCGTGCAGTCCACCACCCGATCACCCACTGTCACCCGCCGCAGGGTGAGGTTCACGGCCAGGTCGCCGACGCTCTGGACATCGCTCACCGGGGTGCGCCCGGCACGACGCAGCAGGGTGCGCGTCCTGGCCATCAGCTCGCGCGGACTGTAAGGCTTGCCCAGGTAGTCATCAGCTCCGAGGCCCAAGCCCCGCAGCATGTCGTCCTCGGACGACCGGGCGGTCAGCATGAGGATCAGCACATCGGACTCGCGGCGCAGCGCCCGGCACACCTCGAAACCGTCCACTGTGGGCATGAGCACGTCGAGCACGACCAGGTCAGGGCGTAACCGCCGGGCAGCACTCAGCGCGGCCTGGCCGTCCTGGACGAACGTCGTGCGGTAACCGTCGCGTTCCAAGTACCGGCGGATCACCTCCGCCTGCAGTACGTCGTCCTCCGCGACCAGCACGTGTGGGCTCACCGCTCCGACGATAGGGCGAGGTTCCGCGTCCTAACAACTTCTTCATGAACTGGCGCGAGGCTTGCGAACATGCCGAGCACACCGCTGATCCCCCGTTACCTTTTTTGTAGCTCCTGATCAAGGAGTCGTGGTCGCCAGGTCCGGCATGACTAACGCCCCCAGTCGAACGCATGATCCGGGGGGTGGTGTCACCGGACCTGGTGGCATCGAGGGACCGCTGATAGGGACACGGCCGCCGATGAGGCAGGTCTCGTCGTAACGTGGGTGCCGGCGCTCGATGCTCGACCGGCGACCACCCTCGACGAACGAACGGCATAACAGATGACCAGTGGTTTCGGGGTGTTCCTCGGCCTGGACGTCGGCAAGGGCGAACACCACGCCGTCGGCCTGAACCCGACCGGCAAACGACTGCACGACGGGCCACTGCCCAACAGCGAACCCAAGCTGCGGGCGCTGTTCGACAAGCTTGCCGTGCACGGACCGCTGTTGGTTGTAGTCGATCAACCGGCGACGATCGGGGCGTTGCCGGTCGCGGTGGCCCGCGGATCCGGCCACCAGGTCGCCTACCTGCCTGGCCTGGCCATGCGCCGCATCGCCGACCTCTACCCCGGCCGCGCGAAGACCGACGCGCGGGACGCGTTCATCATCGCCGACGCAGCCCGCACGCTGCCGCATACCCTGCGCCCAGTCGATGTCGGTGACGACGCCCTGGCGGAGCTGGACGTGCTGGTCGGCTTCGATGACGACCTGGCCGGCGAGGCCACCCGGATCGCCAACCGCATCCGCGGCCTGCTCACCGGCATCCACCCCGCCTTGGAACGCGCGATCGGCCCGAAGATCAGCCACCCGGCGGTGCTGGAGATCCTGTCCCGCTGCGGCGGCCCCACCGGCATCGCCAAGGCCGGGCGCCGCAAGCTCACCGCGATCGCGTCCGCCCACGCGCCGAGAATGGGCGACAAGCTCATCGCGGCGATTATGGCAGCACTGGCCGAGCAGACCGTCACCGTTCCCGGCGCCACCGCGGCGGACAGCGTGCTGCCCCGGCTGGCCGACAGCCTGAAAACCGTTCTCCAGCAACGCAAACAGGTCGCCGCCGAGGTCGAGGAGATACTCGACGCCCACCCTCTTGCCGGGGTCCTGACCTCGATGCCCGGCATCGGGATCAGGACCGCCGCCCGCATCCTGCTCGAGATCGGCGACGCCACCGGGTTCAAGTCCTCCGGTCACCTCGCCGCCTACGCCGGCATCGCCCCGGTCACCCGCAGCTCCGGCTCCTCGATCAAGGGCGAACACCCCGCCCGCACCGGCAACCGCAAACTCAAACGCGCGTTCTTCCTCGCCGCGTTCGCCGCGCTGTCCGATCCCACCAGCAGGACCTACTACGACCACAAACGAGCCGAGGGCAAGAAACATAATGCCGCACTGATCTGCCTGGCCCGACGCCGCTGCGACGTCCTGTTCGCCATGCTGCGCACCAAGACCTTCTACCGGGCGCCGGAGACCACCGCAGCCGCATAACATCACCAACGTGATCGAACTCGACCTCGCCCAGTTCGCCGCGGCCGTACGCGCGTACGCGCCACAGTGGGAACGCGCGGGGATCCAGTGGCAGCTGACGTTCGGCCCCGAGCGTGACAAGTCCGCCGCCTGGGTCACCTGCGAGACCGGCGATATGGCAGGCCAGCTCACCGTGTGGACCAGCGGCGAGGCTGAACTCGACACCGGGAACCTCGCGACCGGCGTCGTCGACCCAGTTCACTATGAACTCACAAGCGCACAGGAACTCGCCACGTGCCTGGACGACCTCACGAACCGGCTCACCGACCACAACTGATCGAGTTCCTGGTTGACAAGATCCATAGGGACACCCCCCGCGCCGGGGTCGCACGGTTCAGCTCCACGACTTCCTCGCCGGCGGTGGACAACGTCACGGGCAACCGGCCCGTAGGACGCCGTGGCGATCGGGATCTTGCAGGTGCGCGGCACAACGGCTGCGTCCGGCTCATCCGCGGGGACAGAGCCACCCGAACATACTTTGTTGACACGTCAGCAAAAAGGGCCCAAGATCAAGGCGACGTGCCGACTGGGTGTGGGAGGAGCGCGGTAGGCCGTGGATGACCAGGGGGTGCGGCCGGTCTTGACTGGCCGGGACGAGGAGGCTGCGGTGCTGACCCGTCTCGTGGCGGCGGCGCGCGCCGGTCGGGGCGGTGCGCTCGTGATGGCCGGTGAGGCGGGTGCGGGTACGACGGCACTCCTGGAGAGCGCGTTGTCGGCCTCGGCGGACGTCCGGGTGCTGCGGGTCGCCGGCGCCTTGTCCGAGCGGACGCTGCCCTTCGCGGCGCTGCACCGGCTGTGCACGCCGCTGCGCGCGGAGGTGGACCGGCTGGCCGAGCCGTTGCGCTCGGCGCTGCTGACCCTGCTCACCTGCCGGGGAGCCGACGTCGCAGTGGACGAGCAGAGGGTCGGGGTGGCGTTGGTGGAGCTGCTGGCACACAGCTCGAGCCGCACGCCGTTGGTGTGCGTGGCCGACGACTGGCGCTGGTGGGACGCACCGTCACGGCGCGTGCTGACGTTCGCCGCGCGCCGGATCGATGCTCTCCGCTGCGCGGTGGTTTTCGCCGTGCGCGACGTTCAAGAGCACCTCGAACTGGACGGCCTGCCGCGCCTGCGACTGACCACCCTCGGCGAGAGGGACGCCGCCGCTCTGCTGGAAGCCCGGTGGCGCGGCCCGGTGGACCCCGGGGTGCGCGACCGGGTGGTGGCCGAGGCTCGCGGCAACCTGCACGCCCTGGTGACGCTGCCACATGCAGCCACCCCGGCAGCGCTGGCAGACGGGTGGGGCGCGGTGGAAGGCGTACGCGTTGACGCGCAGGTCGTGGAGGCGTGGGCGCGCCGCAGCGCGGTGTTGCCGCGTCCCGCCCAGGGGTTCCTGCTGCTGGCCGCAGAGGGCTATTCCAGCCGGGCCATCCGCGCTCACCTGCGCCGTCGCGGCATCCGGGCCACCATCCCCGAACGCCGCGACCAACGCGACGGCCGCGCACGCCGCGGCCAGGCGGGCGGCCGGCCGCCCGCCTTCGATCCGATGATCTATAAACGCCGCAACGTCGTCGAACGCTGCTTCAACCGACTCAAGCAGTTCCGCGCGATCGCCACTCGCTACGACAAGACCGCCCTGTCCTACCAAGCCATGATTGACCTGGCCACTCTCACACTTTGGCTTTGAGGACAGGCTCTAGCGCACATAAAGTCCTGAAACATCCTGCGCAACTGCCGCCGCAAACGCGACGGCGTCTGGCTCGCCACCCGAGGCATCGCCCAGTTGCGCAACCTAGCCATGACCGCCTGAACGACCACAGGCAGCAGGCGACGCAGCTCTCACCCCTTGCCCCGCCAACACTCTTGATCATTACGGGACAACCTTTAGCGCCTGCTTACGCTCGATGAAACCACTCCATTGTGCGATGCAGCGGTCGAACACTGCACTGAGTGGAGCGCTACGCTGCCGATACCGGCTGTCACAGATCTTTCTGTTCGGACCCCCATTGCCCGGTTCGACCGGTCGCAACAGGAATCGAGGGCAGGAATCAATTGCGATCGAATCAACCTTCCCGCGAATTCGAACCGTCCACCGGGACCGCGTTCTGGCCGTTCACCCGCCTCCGCCCGGTCGAAGGGAACCCTCACCGCCGAAAGGTGTTGTTGCTGGCCGTCGCGTGCTGCGCCTATGCGCTGGCGTTCGGCTGGCCGATCTACCTGGCGATCTCGCGGCTGGCGGAACCCGCCGCAGGAGGCTCGGCAGGCGCGTCCGACCTGTGGCGCGGCATGTTCTTCAACGGCCTGGCGATCGTCGTCGCCCTGGCCGTCCTCGCGACGTTTCGCGGAGCGGGTGCGCCGCTCACAGCAGGTCGGCTCACCTCCTGCGGTTTGCGGCCGGCCTTCTACGCCGCCGGCATCTGGGTGGTGTCGCAGATGTTGTCGGCGCCGATCAGCGCCATCGTCGACGCCGTCTCGGAAGGCCACGACTTTCCGGCGAGCTCGATCCAAGCGGACCGCGGGCTCCAGCTGGCCCACTGGATCACCTGGTCGATCGCGGCGGGCGTCAGCGAAGAGATCATCGCCAACGCGGCCGTCATCCGGACGTGTGAGCTCTGGAACGTACCGAAATGGCTCATGTACGTTCTCGCCGTCGTCGCGCGCTTGTCCTTCCACGCCTACTACGGAATCGCCGTGATCGAGAAGGTGCCCTGGGCACTGCTGAGCGCCTGGGCGTACCGGCAGGGACGGCTGCTGTGGCCCTTGATCACCATTCACGTCCTGCACGACGCGTTGATCACCGTGCAGGTGGCAGCGGACGCCCCACAGCTGTCCACGGTGTTGACCTTGATGAACATCGCGCTGGTCGTGTACGTGATCGTCTCCCTCGTGGCACGACGACGCCGCACCGAGCAGACCGGCAGCACCGGCTGAGGCGAGGGTCCGCCCTCACCCGACGACGCGAACCACGGGCCGGGTCACGGCGCGAGCCGCGTCCGCGATGCGTGCGCCGGCTTCCCCGTCACCGAACGGTGAGGGCAGCTCCGCCAAGCGGGCGCGGCGACCGTCGTCGGCCAGCCAGTCCAGGGCGAGTGCGGTGAGGTCGTCGTGCCGGCCGACCGCTCGGCCGAAGTCCTCCAGGACCTCCGGACACTCCGTCGACCTCCGCGCGACCAGCAGCGGCCGCTTGAGGACCGTCGCCTCCTTCTGCACGGCGCCCGAGTCGGTGACCAGCAGTCCGGCGTGCGCGGCCAGCGCCAGGAACTCCGAGTGCCACAACCGGTCAACCACCCGTACGCGCATTCCGCACGACAGCACGCCGCTGCGCTCGATCGCCGCCCTCGTCCGCGGGTGCGCGGGCACCACGACCGGGTGACCGGCGTCCACCAGGCCGGCCAGCTGGTTCATGATCCCGAACAGCGCCTCCTCGTCGTCGACGTTGTCCGGGTGGTCGATCGTGGCCAGCGCGTACCGGTCCGGCTCGAGACCCCACCGGCGCACGACAGCGAGGCGGTGCACCTCCGCCATGAGGCGGTGGCGCGCGGCCTCGACCGCGGTGCTGCCGGTCAGCCTGACGTCCCGGCTTTCGAGTCCCTCGGCCCGCAGGTTGGCGACGGAGGCCTGGGTGGGCGCGCACAGCACCCTGGCGGCACGGTCGATCAGCACCCGGTTCTGCTCCTCGGTGGAGTCGAGGTCGTGGCTGCGCAACCCGGCGCCCACGCGCACCAGCGGGATGTCGTTCGCGTCGGCGGCCAGCGCCCCGGCGAGCGCGATGTCGGACGCGCCGTGCACCACGACCGCCTCCGGGCGGTCGGCGGCGAACGTCCGGCCCAGCCGCTCCATCGTCGCGGCGATCGAGCAGCTGCGGTCACGCGGCACGGACGGCAGGCGCCGGTCGGCGCGCACCACCCTGGCCGCATCACCCAGCCCGGCGAGCACCGGGGCCAGCCGGAAGACCTCTGCCCGGCCTCCCAGGACCACCGCGATGCCGCCGGGACGCGGCGTTGATACCGGAGTCCGCCGACGTGGGGGCTTGGCCTGGACGGCAGCGCGCTCGGGGCGCTGCAGGACTGTGGTCATCGTTACCTCCGGGAGAATCGGTCCTCTCCAGAGAACCGCTGTGGAGGCATCGGCCGCGTCGTCTGCCGGTGACGATCTGCGCCGCCTTGTGGACTCCGGTTGACGCGCCACCCGATCGTGCCTCGCGAGTCGCCCCGCGGCGGTCGTGCTGCTTGCATGGTGTGAGTGATGCGACGCTGGCAGCACCTGTTCCGCTCACGCCGGGCGCGTGACGCGATGGTGGCGCTGGTGATCGGCGGTCCTGCTGCCATCGGGCTGCTGACCGGCCTGCATCGCGTGGCGCCGGCACCGACGCCGATCGCCTTTGCCACGATCTCGGCCTTGTGCGCAGTCGTTCTGGCGCTGTGGCGTCGGGAGTTCGACTGGGCCGCCACAGTGGTCGCGTGCGTCACGTTCGTCCTGACGGACCTCCCGTACCCGATCTACGTGATGACCTACTCGCTGGCCAGGCGACGCCGCTGGCCGCCCGCCTTCGCGGGCATGGCGCTGCTGCTGGTCTGGCCCGCCCACCAGGCGCTGTTCGAACCGGTGACCGGCGCCGGGAGTCTGTTCGAGTTCGAGCGCAGCCTGCCCGCGAACGGGCTCAACGGCCTGGTCTACTGGGCGCTCGCCGCGGCGGCGCCGTTCGTCATGGGACTGGCCAAGAACAGCCTCGAGGATGCTCTCGCCGAGCGCGAACGGCACGCGGTGCAGTCCGCGGAGCGGCAACAACGACTGTGGGAGAGCACCCTGCGCGAACGCCGTCTGACCGAACGGGCGCGGCTGGCGTCGATGATGCACGACGGCGTCGGCCACCACGTCACCGTCATGGTGACCATGGCGGGCGCGATCAGCGTCGACGCCGCCGCGACCGAGTCGATCAGACGGCGCTGCGAGTTGATCGCCGAGGTCGGCCGGGAGGCCATCGGGCAGCTCGGCGAGGTGCTCGACGTGCTGTCCGCACCGGACGCGGACGGCGGGGCAGCACGGTTCGGCATCGTCGACGTCGAGGACCTGGTGCGCGACTACCGGTCGCTCGGCGTGGAGGTGTCCTGCCAGCTGGACGAGTCCGCCGACGGGTGCGACCCCGTCACCGGGGACCTGTGCTACCGCATCGTCCGCGAGTCGCTGGCCAACGTGCTGCGCCACGCCGGCGAGCCGCGCGTGCACATCCGGCTCAGCTGCGGGGACGACGGCGCACGGCTCACCGTGACCAGTCCGCTCGCACCGAACGATCGGCCTTCCCTGCCCGGGACGGGCCGCGGGTTGCGCCTGCTCGCCGAGGAGGCGTCGCTGGCGGGCGGCAGCCTCACGGCCGAGCCGGTGCGGGACGAGGCCCGGTTCGTGCTGCGGGCCGACCTGCCGCCGCGCGGTGGCGACAGCCCCGTGCGACGATCGGCGTCATGATCAAGGTTCTCGTCGTCGACGACCAGGCCCTGATCCGCGCCGGGACGACGGCGATCCTGCAGTCCGCGCCGGACATCGAGGTGGTCGGCGAGGCGGGCGATGGTGCCGAGGCGGTCGCGGTCTGCCGCGAGCGCCGACCCGATGTGGTGCTGATGGACCTGCGGATGCCGAGGGTGGACGGCGTGACCGCCACCGCGCAGTTGAAGGAGGACCGGAACCCGCCGCTCGTACTGGCGCTGACCACGTTCAACGACGACCAGTTGATGATCGACGCGCTCACTGCGGGCGCGGACGGGTTCCTCCTCAAGCAGCTCACGCCGGCGGACCTGATCAACGCGATCCGGGCGGTGAGCGGCGGCGCGTCGGTGCTCACCGCCGAGGTCGGCCGCCGGATGCTGCGGCGCCTCTCCGCCCGCGAGACCGCGGCGCGAACCGCGTTCCCAGACGCCGCCGAACGGCTCGGCCTGCTCAGCGAGCGGGAGCGCGAGGTGCTGGGCCACGTCGGCCTCGGGCTGAACAACGCCGAGATCGCCGAACGCCTGTACATGAGCGTGTCCACGGTCAAGACCTACGTGTCCCGCACCCTGACCAAGCTCCGGCTGGACAACCGCGTGCAGGCCGCGCTGCTCGCCAGCCATCTGCGCCTGCCACCCGCCGACCACCCGCTCGGTGGTCAGCCGCCGCAGTGACGCGGTCGGAAGCCACAGGTGCACGCCGCTCGACGGCAGCACCAGAAAGCCCGGCCGCATACGGCGTGGTGTCTTCCGCGCCGCTCGTTCACGAGCGGCCAGGCCGTGAACAACAACCCTCACGACGCGCGGAGTGCGGCAGCAGACGGCGTTCCAAGGCGTGTCCGTCGGTCCGAAAGCCGTCGGTATTCCCCCGGCGCGTTGGTGCGGGCTTGAGATCGGTCCCGGCCGATCGGGAAGGCACACACGACCACATCTTCTGCCGCACGGCGCCAGCCCTTCGTTCCCGGCGACGAACAACGAGTCGACCAACACCTGCCACGAGCAGTTCACGTGGACTCTGCGGTAACCCCATGCGGTGTCCTCCCGCGCCCTCCGCAGGATCAACGTCACCACGGTGTCGTCAACCGGAGGACGCCCGCTCCGGTTCGGATGTGTCCACTCCTGTGCGACCAAGCGCCGAGGCGAACGCGACACCGTGCCTGGTGTCACCAACCGGCGCTCCCCCCAGCATGAGAGGCAGGCGGCGCACCAACGCACGAGCACCGCACGATCAGTCCGGTCCAACCGCGTACGACGGTCCACCCGATCCTGTACGCACCACGTAGAAATGCCCTCCAACGCGGCCCGATCCTCGCACGCTTGCAAACCCGGACAGCGGAAACACCTCGGGCACACCAGGTTCAACGGTTCCAGTCAAGCCCACAGCTCGTCGGTCAAGACATCCTCCTCAAGCCGGGGAACCGCCTGGGGAAGCGGTCGATCGCGCCTCGTCACCGCCCCGGATGCGCACGCGGACAGTCCTCGTCCCGACCCCGCAGTTCCTCCAGGCATTCCGAGTGAGTGCCCAACAGGCGATCAGCGCGGTACACGGTCATCGACCGCACCTTTCCTCTTGGCACCTACGGACGATCGACGAACACCATGGAGTACGCGACATCCCCAGCCGGCGAACCGCTCACCGGTGAGATCAAGCTCAGTCAGCCGCGCGGGCAACGGTCGGAGTCGTCACCATCTCGGTCTCCGAGCCGAAGCGGATCCCTGGCCTCCCATCGCACACGGCGTTCACCACGACCGGCTCCGCGGTCTACGCGATCACCGGCAGATCACCTCGGCCAGACGGTTCCGAGAAGTGCGTTCTTCTTGTTGCCGGTCACCAATCCAGCTTCGACGACCTCGTCAACCCGGTCTACCCACCGGTCACTGCTCCTCGAGCAACGGTTCAAGGGTGTCCTCAAGCGCCATCAGCGGCGCGATGACCTTCTTGTCGGGTACTCGTGACGGAAAGCAGCTGATCGGAACGGGCATGAACGTCGGTCGGACGAAGCCTGACCTCACCACGGTCGACTCCGTGCTGGAGCGGAGTTCTGCCCGTCAGCTCCCTGACGACCGCCGCCGTGGTGCGCTCGAGTGATAGCGCGCTGGACCATCTCCGGCAAGATGGCGGCATGGCCGGCGAATACTTGTCCAGCGACGACGGAATCCCGGTGATCTCTGGTGAGGAGTTCGCCCGGGAACTGGCCCGGGAAACCGACGATCGGCTCCGCGAGTTGTACAAGGCCGAGCGTGTGGTGATGCAGCGCCAGGCGAGGGTTCCCGCCCGTGAAGCAGCCGCGCTGAGGAAGTCCCGGGAGCGGGTGTTCGGGCTGACCGAGCAGCGCCGGGAGGTGGAGGAAGCCGCCCGGACGCGGGCAGACGCGGAATGGGTGACCGCCCACCCCCTGGTGCTGCCCCGGCTGCCGTGGTGGCCCGGTCGGCGCCGGCAGCTCGCAGCCGAGGCGCAGAATCGCAGGCGGTGGGAATACGAGAATGATCCCGACCGGCGGCGTTGTGTCGAAGAGTCGGTGCGAGCGGAAACGCAACGCTTCTACGCGGCCTACCGCGAAGAGCACGGAGCCGACTTCCCAGCTCTGCTCGAAGATGCCTATGCCGACGTTCGCGCCACGCAAGAGCTCGCCGCGAAGCGAGAGCACCTTCGCGACGCCGCGTGGCTGAGGATCGAGGTCGTGGTGCGTGTGCTCTACGAACGGCACGACCACGACGTCCGCTGGACCGCCAACTTCCTCGGCACGACCCACTCCATGATCAGGAAAGCTCTCGGCCTTCCCGAGCCGCCGCCCCGAGCCCAGGCGATCAGCCACCAGTACGGCTACAACCGGTACGGCCGCAACGAGTACGGCCGCAATCGGTACGGCGGCGGTGGCGGCGGTGGCGACGGAGGGTATTGGGGCGGCGGCTTGGGCGATGGCGGAGGCGGCGGAGGTGACGGTGGCGGTGGCGGAGGAGGCGGGGAGTGACTTCGCGGATCAGCGGGCGGAACGCTGCCCGTCGATCGCGAGCGAGCATGTGACGGATGGATGGCCTGCCGTCGTCGTCCCGGGAAGCCAGCCGCTTCCTGCGCGATGGAGCGCAACCCGACGCAACATGATCCACGACGGCACACTCAAGCGCCGTGGCAGTGCTAGTAGGGCTTTGTTAGGTGTGTGTTGGATGTGTCGCGGGTGTGATCTTCTTGGTGGGTGAGGCCGGAGGAGATGGCGCTGGTTCGCCCGGTGATAGAGGACTTCGCTGCGGAGATGTTCGGCGGGTTCGCTCGTCGTGACCAGCGAGGCAAGGGCGAGCTGTATCTGCGTGGGCTGTTGCTGGAGGGCAAGCGCAAGTCGATGCAGCCCATGGCAGAGCGTCTCGGCGTCGACCATCAGCAGTTGCAGCAGTTCGTCACGACCTCGACCTGGGATCACACCGAGGTCCGCCGTCGGCTGGCGGTGTGGGCGGCGGAGTTCATCGATCCGGACGCGTTGGCCATCGATGACACCGGTTTCCCGAAGGACGGCACGTCGTCGCCGGGTGTGGCGCGGATGTACTGCGGAGCGTTGGGCAAGCGGGGCAACTGCCAGATCGGGGTCAGCGTGCACGCCGTCACCGACTGGGCCTCGGCCGCGGTAGACTGGCGGTTGTTCCTGCCCGAGTCCTGGGACGAACGCAAAGCCGCCGAGGAGCACGCGGCGGCGCAGATCGCCCGCAAGCGGGCTCGGTGCGCGATCCCGGATGACCAGCGGCACCGGGAGAAGTGGCGCCTGGCGCTGGACATGATCGACGAAACCCTCGGCTGGGGCCTGTCACGGCGGCTGGTGGTCGCCGACGCCGCCTACGGCGACGCCACCGCCTTCCGCCAAGGGCTGACCGACCGCGGTCTGACCTACGCCTTGGCGGTCTCGGCCTCCACCAGCGTCCACCCCGCTGACACCGCCCCGGTCCCGCCGGCATGGTCGGGCACCGGCCGCCCACCGACGAAGACGACCTACCCCGACAAACCCGTCACCGCCAAGACACTCGTGACAGCGGCCGGGCGCGCAGCCGGGCGATTCGTGCTCTGGCGCCACGGCTCCCGCACCAGCGCCGGCAACCCGGCCGCGGCCATGCGCTCGCGATTCGTCGCGCTGCGGGTCCACCCGGCCAACCGCAACATTCCCCGCGCCGCCGACGGCAGCCTGCCCGAGTGCTGGCTGCTGGCGGAATGGCCGACCGGCCAACCGGAGCCCACCGACTACTGGCTGTCCACCCTGCCCGCCGACATCCGGCTACGCGGCCTGGTCAAGGTCGCCAAGATCCGCTGGCGCATCGAGCACGACTATCGGGAACTCAAAGACGGCTTGGGCATGGACCACTTCGAAGGCCGTTCCTGGCTGGGCTGGCACCGCCACGTCACCCTCGCCTCGGTCGCGCAAGCCATCTGCACACAGCTGCGCCGCACCCCAAAAGCCCCTGCGCAGGACTGACTCTCTACGCCGTCCTGCGCGAACTGCAGATCTTACTCGCGGCCTGGACCGGCGTCTGCCACACCTGCCGACAACCCGTCCAGGCCACAGCCGACCCACAGAAACCACAGGTCAACAGCACCTAACAAAGCCCTACTAGCCGCTGGGTGTCGGGATCTCGGCCGGCATGCTCGAGCAGTGCTCCCACCCAGTGTCTCCAGCAGTGATCCGGGACGTCGGGCTCCTCGTGTGCGTCTGGTGCGTCGTGCCGGCGGTGGTGGTGTGCTCCGGTTGGCGGTGTGAGCAGCACGGTCACCGCGACCACTCCGGCGTAGGCGCGCCAGTCCAGGCTCTCCAGGCCGAGCCAGTTGTGATGGTGGTCGTGCTCGCGGGTCACGTAGAGGGCGGCGGCCTCGCGTAGGCGGGCGGTGAGCTCGGGCGGGTCCCACAGAGCGGCACCGACGAAGTCGGTCACGTCGCGTTCGACGATCGGTTCCCAGCGGCCGGTCGCCGGGTTCACGCCCAGGTGTTTGACCAGCGTCCAGAACGCTGTTGTGTCGCCGGCGACAGCCCGCTGGAGGCGTGCGCGCTGAGCCGCGGCAAACGTGGCCGCCTCGTCCCAAGTTGTGGTGCTCTCGGCGGGCGTGGGCTCGGGTGGCGTGCTCACCGTCTCGGCGGCGTCGTGAAACGCCGCCGCCAGCACCGGGTCGGTGGGCCGGTGGTGCCGTGCCTGGGAGAAGGCCCAGTCTGCGTCAGCGTGGTCGAGCAGCCGCCTGCGGTGTCCCCACTCCAGACCGTCGGCGAGGCCGCGTCGCGGCTGCGGCATAGCGTCGCGCCATCCGACGAGCACGCGGTAGGTCCAGTAGGGGCGATAGGCGGGACTGACCGCGCATGCGGCGCGCAGTAGCTCCTCGACCAAGGAGCGGCGCAGGTCCCGGACCGCGTCGGGCTCGCTGCCGTCCTGGCGCACGACGTCGATCACCGCGAGGATCCGGACCCGATCGGAGCTGCGCAGAAACCAGAGCAGCATCCGTGCGACGCGTCCGACCAGGGACCGGGCGGACGGGGAACGCAGTGCGCGGTCGGCTACGGACAGCGCGAACGTTCGCAGCTCGGCGGCCTCAGTCGGGTGCATCAGATGCTGCGGCACCCAGACCCAGTCCGCCGATCCTGGTGCGGTCTCACCGTCACCGCCTTCACCGCCGCTGCCCGCGCCGTGGCCCCCGTCGAAGTCGTGGTCGGTCTCGACGGCACCCCAGTCGCGCAGCGTCTGCTCGGTGAACTCCACCAGCATGGCCACATCGTCGTCGGCCACACCTTCGGCGAAGGCATGCACTTCGACGCGATAGCGCATCCCGAGGTTAGGCATGCCGGGTCTGAGGTGGACCACCGCCTCGGCGAAGTCGAGATGGGCCGGCCACAGCAGCCCCAGCAGCGTCGCCACCAGCTCGAGCGGGCTGTCATCAGTCGGTGCCGCGCGATCGTGGTTGGCTACGTGTCCGGGCACCGCCGCCGCACCGAGGCGGTCAGTGACGTCGGCCAGATCGCGCAGCACTGCCCGCAGCCGCGTGATCGTGGTCGGGGTGGTGTCCAGTGTCAGCGCTGTGCTTGCGGCCAGCTGTCGCAAAGACACGGGTACGGCCTTGTTCTCGACCACATCCAGCACTGCGTCGGCCAGAGCGGGCAGCCGGGTCTCGGCGCATAGCCGCAGCGCCAGCGTGAGGCGGGCCTGCTGCGTCCAGTGCCCGCCTTCATGGTGCTGCTCGTCGAGGTGGCGGTCCTGGCTGTGCAGGTCGCGTGAAGCGGTGGTGAGCGCGGCGGTGAGCTGATCGGCCAGCCCGGGATGGTGAAGGTTCCACCGGGCGTGTTGCCAGGCACGATCGGCCAGTTCGATGCGTTCTGCGCGTACCAGCAAGCCGTCGACGAGAATGCGTCTGATCTGCGGGTCTGTGACGACGAAGGTATGGGCGGTGAGCGACTCCGGGTCGGCGTCGGCCAGCCACTGGGTCCGCGCGGGTGCGTGCGCGAGCAGCCACGCGGCCAGTTCACGCAGGTGCTCAGGGATCGCTGCGGTGTCCTCGTCGGGAGCATCGACGAGGAAGAAGCTCTCCAGCTGACGCCGAGGAATGGGTGCTGGCCCGGCCGCGCGGGCGGCGAGGTGTCGGGCGGCGAGAAACGCCGCGAACGATGAATGCGCGAACGCGACCCGGTCAGGGCCGGTGCGGGTGAACACCGCGGTGGCCAGGGTTTCGGTGACCATGGCCGCGGTGACGGGGAACGCGCCCGCGCCGGCGGTCTCCTGCGCGCCGACGACCTGTCCGTGCGTTCACCCCGGAGTTCAGGCAGAGATCATCCAGCAGTGCCAGCGTGGTGACCGCTCGATCGCGCAGGTCGCGAAGGGTTTCGACCTGACCGAGACCGCTGTGCGCGAGTGAACGCTTTTCATCCTGGTCGGGATGCGTTGACAGACAGGCCCTGCTGGTGCAGGTGTACCTGCGCAAGGGTGAGACCCTCGCCGAGGTCGGCGCCGGCTTCGGCGTCTCCACCACGACAGCCTGAGAGGATGGCATGGGACGACGTGAATACCCGCCGGAGTCCCGGCGGAAGGTGCTGGACCTGATCGAGGCGGGCCGCAAGGTCGCCGACGTGGCCGGGACCTGGAGATCAGAGACCAGACGATCTACACCTGGCGACGACAAGATCGCATCGACCGCGGACTCGAGCAGGGGCTGACCAGCGGCGAGAAGGCCAAGCTGACCGCGGCGAAACGCCGGATCATCGAGCTGGAGACCGGGCTGCGGGCGACACGCCGGGCGATCGAGCTGGTGCGAGAGGTGGTGCCCCCGAAAGGAGATTCGAGGCGGTCAAGGTGATGGCCGCCGAGGAGATCCCGGTCAAGGTCGCTTGCCGGCTGGTGAACGTGTCGGTCTCCGGCTACTACGACTGGTTGTCTCGGCCGCCGTCGGCACGGTCGATCCGGCACGCCTGGCTGACCGATCTGATCACCGAGGTGCACCAGGCCTCCCAGGGGATCTACGGGTCCCGCCGGGTCCATGCGGAGCTCCGGCTGGCGCGGGGCATCGTGGTCGGCCACGGCGCGGTGGAACTACTGATGCGCCGCGCCGGAATCGTCGGCGTGATGGGCCGGCCGAAGTGGCGGCGGGCCAAGCCTGACCTGATCGCCAAGGATTTGGTCAATCGCGACTTCACCCGTTCTGGTCACGCATGCAGCTCGAGCTGCTTGACCGCCAGCGCTGGCGCACCCGCATCGAGTTGGCGAATGCGATCTTCGACTACATCGAGATCTTCCACAACCCGACAACGCCGCCACAGCAGGCTCGGCATGCCGACCCCGATAGAATACGAGAACACGTTCATCGTGGCATGAGATCCAGTAACGCGACTCCGCGAAAGCCAGGGAACGAGTGGCTTGGGCAGCCGGATCGGGGGTTGTCCAGGCCGACAGCCTGGACAACCCCCGATCGGTGACCGATCAGCGGGATGTCGTTACGCCGACAGGCCGGTGAAAGTGACCTCGTCGGCCGGGCCGCTGGAGACCACGAGGCCGCTGGTGGACTCGCACAGCGTCGAGTCGGCGAAGGAGGTGTAGGTCACCGACATGCGGCCGGGCGAGTAGGCGCCGGCGGTGACCTGCCCGGTGATCGTGACGACCTTGCTCACGCTGCCGCCGCCACCGGGGTCGACGATGGCGAACTCGAACGTCTCTAACTCCACGGTGCTGGTGTCCACCCGTGTGACGTCGTCGAGGTACCAGCCCCACTTCATGTCACCGGTCACGCCGGCGCTGACCCCGCAGCCGAGCACTCCTTGACCGGAGGCGGACTCCAGCTTGATCCGCTGCGCCCCCTGCGGCCCGGTCACGCAGCGGCCCTTGTTCCCGCCGTCACCGGAGAACCTCGTGTCCTGCGGGAATGTCCTGATCCCCTTCGAAGGGGTGACCACAGCCGCGAAGGTGTAGGTGTCGACGTTGCTGGCACAGGTGTTCAAAGGCAAGGGCTGCGCGGAGGCCGCCGGCAGGTGCGCGACCGTCGAAGCGGCCGCGGAGGACAGGACGGTGAACAGCGCCAGAGCGCCAATGCGGATTCGTCGGCCGAGATTTGTCGAACGCTTGGACATTCGATCCCTTTCCATATCAGGGGGGAATAGAGCCGCTTTCTCGAACTGACGGAATGTCAGCCCTCGGCGAACGCTAGCAACGTCCCGACACACTTCCCACCTTCGCCACCCATTCGGCGCACCGGCAGTACCGCAGATTTGCGGCGATTTCAAGATGCATTCCGCCGGGTATTGGCGCGGACGGACCGCGCGATCCGGCGGACAGCCACCGCGCGATGAGCGGAACCGGTCGGCGCGCCGACCGCGTTCCACACAGGGAGGAATCTAGATTCTGCTCCTGCGACCAGGCCGCAGGAAGCAAGATTCATGACGATATCGAATATTCGCTCACAACCGGGCCTCCTCGGGCTGCCCCGCGAAAGAAAACCGACTTCGTCCCACTGCGACAGCGCAGCATCGCCGCAGGAGGCGATGCCGGTACTGCACGCAGCCATATTCCAGCACTCTAGGTATCCGGGACATGAACCCGGCAACCCAAGCCTCGGAGCATGCGCCATGATCCAAAAGCGGACAGCGGAGCGGAGGGATCCCGGCTAAGTAGAAATTTATCGATCCGATTTCGGGTGGAATGCATTCGAAGTGTCCGCCGAAGCAGCGGGGCGATAGATCATCGTGCGACCCGTTTCACTAGACCAACAGGGACACCACTGCGATACGGACGGTGACCGATTGGTCGGACAGCGCGAAAAGAGTCGAAAGCGGGGGACACGATTGGCCGTTTTAGCGCTTTCCGTCATCGACTATATATGGTTCCGCCGAGCCGCGCCGACGCGCCCTGCGGATACCTTCGCCGACATCCTCGCCCACACCTGGGAAAATTGATCTACGAGGCTCTCCGCATTCCAGGATAGGCATTCGAAGGACTTCGACTTGGTTCCGGGCTCCCCTACTCATGTTCGCCTGGTTGGTCAGGCTGCCCGTGGGCGGCCCAGCGTTGTTGACGTTCACTGCGGACGCGAGCTCGTTCTTTGCGTTGAGCGGCCAGCACGTCGAGGTCGCGGGCGTTGGCGTTGCGCCATCGCAGGCATGCCTGGATTCTGCGGACGAGCACGGTGCGGTTGGAGTGGCCGAAGTTGCTCATCGTGATTGTGCGCAGCGGTCCGAACTGGGCTTCGATCGGGTTGGTCCAGGAGGCGTAGGTCGGGGTGAGGCAGAGCTCGACGTTGTTGCGTTCGGCCCACCTTCTGATTCTCGGGTCGTATTCCCCGTGGGAGCACGGGCGGGCCGCGGCCGCAGCTTTCGCATGGCCCTGGATCGCGTCGGCCAGTACGTCCGCGGCTTGGCCCGGTGGAACCGGAGTGTCCGTGGGCCCCCTCGCCCCCCGGTCAGGCGCGATCTTTGTGCAGTCAACCACGCCCGGTTGGGCGCTGTTGCGGTCACCGGGCGATCGCTAGATTGGTTACACTGAGCTACTGAGCCATGACTGCTGGTCAAGACGCAGGAGGTGTCCGTGAACGGTGGTACCGCCGGAACCGCCGGGGAGTCAACGATGAAAGAATTGATCAGACAAGCGCGTATCCACCAGGAGATCGCTCAGGATCTGCTTGCCAAGGCCGAGGAGATCAGTTCCGCCAAACCGGACAACGACAGTTCGGCCGAACACCTCGTCCGCACCAGATGGAAGTTCACCGGACGCGAGCGGCAGGTAGCCGGGCTTTTGATCGGAGGCCTGTCCAACCGACGCATAGCCCGATCCTTGACAATATCGGAACGGACGGTGAAGAACCACCTGCATTCCATATTCTGCAAAATGGGTGTGAGTGACCGCACCCAGGCGGTCATCAAGCTGATGCGTGCATCCTGAGCCACTCGACCCACGTCCTCGGCGCGCCGTCGTCTCATGGCGCAGGAACCTTTCTGCGAGCGTCGTGCCCAGGCTCAGGCCCAGGTCGTAATCGCCGGATCGGAAGCTCGGGTCTGCCAGTTACCCCGCGGTGGATGTCGTGTCGGTCGACACGGCCCGCGCAGTCGAACTCCGCCAGGGCGCGGCCCATCCTCCGCAGGCAAGTCCTCGCGGTTCGGCCGTGTGCGATCACCTTCGCCAACAGCGAGTTCGTAGAACGGCGGGACCCGGTAGCCGGCGTAGGCATGTTGGGCGCCGCAAGGTCATCTACCGGGGGCCCCTGCGTCGAAGGGCGGCCGGACAACCCCCTGCTCGATGGCCACACCGTCCACGACCTGACCCGCCGACGGGGATGAACCGCGCAACAGCCTTCGACACCGGCGACCGGCGGTCTGTGTGGGGTTCGGCGCCGGCCCGACCCGACGGTATGCTCGGACGCCAGCACCGGAGCTGGTCCTCCATTTCGCGGACGTTCACGATCGCCCGGCATCGGGGCCGATTCGGCTCCGACCTCTTGGTCCGCTCGTCCGGACCGGTTGCGACGTCAACGAGCCGACGATTACGCGCACCGTACGCATTCGCTGAGCCATTCTCATCGTGATGGTGCAGCTCACGGCGCAAGCTGAGCGATGGTCGGCCATCCGCAAGGTTCCAGCGGAACGGACACAACTGTCCGGACCGCCCCAACTCTTCGGATTCCGGACCTAGTTTTCGGGCCAGGCTTTCGGGTGTTGGGGCCACGTGGGCGTGTACGCCGTCACCCGATGGGCGGGTTCAGGGGTGTCCCCGGTTGGCTCACCACGTCCGGCGTCAACCCTCATGGCGAACGGCACGCGCCGTTCGCATTCCGACATCCCCCTCCAAGGGCTGAACATAGGAGTAGACGATGAACAGGCGTTATCGCATTGCCGCATCACTGGCCACGCTCGCCGCAGCGACCACCCTGTCCCTGACCGCCACCGGCACCGCCTCCGCCGAAGACACCCCGCCATCCGACGCCATCGGCCTCACCCCAATCAGCGCCTCGCTGCACTCGGACTTCGGGGACGCCGTGGAGGCTCACCAGGAGGCTCACCAGGACGCCCAGGAGGCCATTGAAGAGGCGCAGGACGACCACGAGGACGCCTTCGACGGCGACGAGATCCCGGTTATCGCTTGATGACGACTAACTTGATCGGCCGGGGCGGAGAAGGAGTTCACCCGCCTACGAGAGCTGCTGACGGACATGGCTCAAGCGCAGCCGCCTAGTGCACGGGATCGTTCGCTGCGACGGCCCGCCGCCCGCCAGACATCCGCAATGTTCGAAGCGTGGCCCGAAAACTAGGTCCGGAATCCGAAGAGTTGGGGCGGCCCGGACACCAACTTGTCGTGTCCGACCGAAGTTGGCGGTGTCCGGACCTAAAGGTTGTCCCGTAATGATCAAGAGTGTTGACGGGGCAAGGGGGTGACAGCGGTGTCACTTGCGGCCGGTGGTCGTTCAGCCGGTCATGGCCAGGTTGCGCATCTGGGCGACGCCTCGGGTGGCGTGCCAGACGCCGTCGCGTTTGCGGCGGCAGTTGCGCAGGATGTTCCAGGACTTCATGTGCGCCAGAGCGTGCTCAACCCGTGCGCGGACGCTCTTGTGGACGGTGTTGAGGTCTTCTTTCCATTGCGGCAGCGGCGGTTGGTCCTTGCGGGGTTTGCGGTAGGGCATGATCACCCCGGGGTGCCCTGGTAGCCGCCGTCGGCCATCACGTTCGCGCCCCGGCACTGCTCATCCACGCCAGAATCGGTGTAGGCGCGGCAGTCGTTGCGGTTACCCGGGGTGGGGTCGCCGACCGCGACAACGAGGCGGGTGTTGGCGTCGATGACGACCTGCATGTTCACCGAGTACCGGTAGTTCTTGCTGGAGGCGGACATGGTCCGGTCGTGGGTGGGCACCAGAGTGCCGTCCACGATCAGTACGGTGTCCGGGCTGTGCTTGCGGGTCACCGGCGCGAGCGCCAGCAACGGCGCCAGGTGATCCACCACGCGGCCCGCCGCGGACTTCGAGATCCCGAACAGCAGCGCGACCTGCCGGAACGTCAGATTCGTCCGGTAGTACACCGCCACCAGCAACACCCGATCCGCCAGCGGCAAGCCCCAGCGCCGGCCGGTGCCGGTCTGCTCGCCACCTCGACGGGCCACGACCCGCACGAGCTTGCGGAACACCGGCACCGACAAGCCCGTGAACACCGGCACCCACTCCGGCCGGTCCGCACTGATCACCTGCTCCACACCAAGATCATCGATCACACCGAGACAGCGTTACGGGACAACCTTTAGTGGCGCGTCACGCAACGTCGACCCGGTAACCGATCGTCTGGATGGACCGGCAGGCTGGTCCCGCATGTCGAGTGCGGGAGGTGGTTGTGGCT
>NZ_FOFR01000021.1 GCF_900110955.1 Lentzea xinjiangensis | reverse complement strand
TGAAATCCCGCACCATGTTGTAGATCCCGGTCGACTTCGGGTTGATCCCATCGGTGTTGTAGTCGTTGTAGCACAGCTTCGCACCCGGATCGGCCGCACGAGCCGCGCGGAACGCCTCCTCGATCCAGTCGTTGCCCGTGCGCTGCAGGTTCGAGTCCCGCCGCCCACCACTGCCCCCGTCGGCGAACGCCTCGTTCACCACGTCCCACGAATGGATCTTCCCCCGGTAGTGCGTCGCGACCTGCGTGACGTGGTTGATCGCCGCCCGCCGCAGCTCCGCCCCGCTCAACGCCTGCGCCCAGCCCGGCTGCTGCTGGTGCCACAGCAACGCGTGCCCCCGCACCCGCTTGCCGTTGCCCACCGCGTGGTTGAGGATCCGATCACCCGCCGAGTAGGAGAACTGACCCCGGTTGGGCTCCGTCGCGTCCCACTTCATCTCGTTCTCGGCAGTGACCATGGTGAACTCCGTGTTCAAGATGTTCACATACGTCGAGTCACCCAGCTTGCCCGCCGCCACCGCCGTGCCGAAGTAACGACCCGACTGCGCCGCCGCAGCCCCCAAAGTCGTCGCCGCATTCGCCGTAGCGGTCACGATCAATGTCGCTCCGAGAGCCGTTGCGGCCACCGTCGCGATGATCGGAACGAGTGACACTGACCTCGATGTCAGTTTCATCTTCCACACTTTCCACGACTTGCCCGAATGCCGGGCGTTGCGAAGTTTGTGATTTGTCGGGACGGCGCCGTACAGGAGTGTGGCACCACCTTGTTCACGCTCACAAGACGACAGTGACAGGTTCCTGTGGAGGTTCGGCTGAACGGACGAGCAAAAGAAGGGAGCGTTCCCAAGACGCACGTCGAATTCGTCGAATGCCTCGTGGCGATGCTGCGTCGAACGGTGAACCACTGAAGTTAGCGTTAACATATGGTCACTTGTGGAGCGCGTCGCCGCAGCTCCGTCGGCCTGGTCTTCCGCTCATTCCGGGCCTGATTCGATCGCCCTGGTTCGGCGCCTCCGATCGGGCTGACCCGGATTCGGCGGCCCGGATACGACTGCTCCGATTCGACTGCTCCGATTCGAGTGCCCCGATCCACCGCCCGGATCCACTCCGTCGCTTCCGCGCGCGGCCGGCCCGCCGCCCGGTCGTTCCGGCGGTGGGCTGGTTGTGCAGGGGCAGTGCGGGCCCGGCGGCAGCGGGCCCGCACTCCTGGGTTCAGCCGCGCAACGTCCACTGCTGGTTGGTGCCGCCGTGGCACGACCACAGGTGCACGGGCGTGCCGTTCGCGGTCCCGTTCCCGCTGGCGTCCAGGCACAGCCCCGACTGCGCCCCGGTGATGCTGCCGTCGGCGTTGACGTTCCACTGCTGGTTCACGCCGCCGTGGCAGTCCCAGAGGATCGCCGCGGTGCCGTTGGCCGTGCCCTGGCCGGACGCGTCCAGGCACTTGCCCTGCACCACGAGCTGCCTGCCGGCGGTGTGGCTCCAGCGCTGGTTGGCGCCACCGCCGCAGTCCCAGAGCCGTGCCTGGGTGTTGTTGCTCGTGCCGGCGACGTCCAGGCAGCGGTTCGACTGGGCGCCGACGACCGCGACGTTCTCCCGGACGCCGCCACCGGTGCCGGACGGCCCGGCGTTGGCCATGACCGCTTGGGCTCCGGCCGGCCAGTTGCCGTTGGTGACCACGACGTTGCCGTTGACGACGTTACCCCGGTCGCCGTTGGTCACGTTGGTGCTGTTGTTGGTCGACCAGTTGCCGGTGAGCGTCCAGTTGCCCATGTTCTCGCCACCCCAGTAGTTCGCGGTCGCCCACGTGCCGGTGGAGGCGAAGACGTTGCCGGTGGCGCGGTAGTACTTGGAGCCCTCGTCGAAGTACAGGCCGAAGAACCCGTTGGTGCGCAGGCAGTGGTTGCCGCTGATCTCCGAGCTCGGGTTCCAGCCGAGCGTGTAGATGCAACCGCCGTCGGTCATCTGCTGCATGACGTCGTGCACGTAGTTGTTGATGAGCCGGTTGCCGGACGCCGTGGTGGGCGTCGAGTACCGGGGCTGGTAGTTGTACAGCCCGCGGTTGGCGTAGTGGTTGCTGCCGCCGGCATCGTTGGCGCCCCAGCCGTAACCCAGGGACAGGCCCGAGTACGGCATGTTGTAGACCTCGTTGTGGGCCACCGTCGCGCCGCTGACGTAAGTGTTCAGCACCGACACGTTGCCCCGGTACTCGATGCCGAGGTCGTGGATGCGGTTGTGGCTGACCGTGATGTTCCTGTTGACCATCCGCTGGTCGCCGGGGTGGTGGGCGTCGGCGCGCACGCCGCCGACCACGATGCCGCCCGCCGAGCTGCGGGCGATCTCCGACCTGGTGACCGTGATGCCGGAGGCGCCGAGTCCCACACCGCTGGCGTGCGCGTTGGCGTCGTTGCCGATCCCGATCGCCGTCTGGCCGAGGTTGAGGAACCGCGAGCCGGTGAAGGTGATGCCGCTGGCCGCCGACACCTGCACCGCGGCGGGCATCTGGGACCAGTGCGGCCGCACCGCCTCGAACTGCGCGCACCCGCTCTGGCAGGAGTTGATCCGGTCGGCCGGCCAGTTCCAGTTGCCCGCCATGTAGGCGCCGGTCTGCTGGTCGGCGAATCCCTGGTTGCTGCTGGGGCCGAGCCACGACGTGCCGCTGAAGGTGATCCCGGCGAACGTGATGTCCCGCGCGGGCGCGTCGTAGGTGCCGCCGACGTTGACCAGTGACTGCACCACCGGCAGCTCCACGGTGACGGTGCTCATGTTCTGCCCGGCGAGCGGGATGTAGTACAGCGCGCCCGCCGCCGGGTTGACGTACCACTCGCCCGGCGCGTCGAGGAACTCGTAGGCGTTCGCGAGGTAGAGGGGGCCCGCCCGGTGCGGCTTGCTGAGCGTGTCGTAGCCGAAGGTGTTGTTGTTCCACGCGGGTTGCTGCATGGTCAGGAAGTTCCCGCTGATGCTTTGCACCGGCGAGTAGCGGTCGGTGAACGAGTTGACGCTCTCCACCTCGACGCGGTTCTGGTTCGCGAGGTTGTTCAGGTAGTTCAGGGCGCTGTTCGAGAACCGCATGCCGGTGTCGGTGAACGTGAAGTCGGCCCGGTTCACCTGCGTCCTGGCGCGGGTGGCGACGGCTCCGTCGACGTAGAGCTGGCGGCTGTCGACGCCGGCGCCGACGTTCGCCCGCCAGACGTTCTTCCCCGCGTCGGCGACCGACCAGCCGGTGACGGCCCTGGCGCCGCTGATGACCGGCCGGGCCGACGCGGCGGCCTGCCACAGCACCCGGTACCCGTTGTTGCCCGAGTCGGCCGCGGTGAACCGCAGTGGCTGCGCGAGCCGGTACACCCCGTCGGCCAGCTCCACGACGATGTCGCCCGACATCGTGCCGGTGCGCGACCGCACCGCGGCTTGAGCCGCCGGCAACGCGCACGGTTCGGCCGCGGTGCAGGCGGTGCCCGTGCCGGAGGGGGAGGCGAACAGGGTGGTGGCCGCAGAGACGGTGGCCGCAGAGGTGGGGAGGGCAGAGGCGGTGGCCGGGGCTGCGGTGGCGAGCGCGCCGATCACCACCGCGGTGGCGGCCAACGCGATCCGCCCGCGCGCGGACGGGGACGAGGACGTGGACAAGGGACCTCCTGGTGTGTGGCTGGATCACCCTCCCGCTGCGGCGTACGGGACAGGACCGTGTCCTTAATGGACAGTGGTGCTGCCGTGGTGGTTGAGGTCGACCACGGTGGCTGGTGCGCCGAAATCCGTAGGAAGTGGTGTGACACCCGCTTCAGGAAACCATCGCGAACGTAACTCGTATGACGTGTGACGTCAATGGTCGTACTTATACTGTCGAATCGCGGTCAACGTGGCTGTGCAGCGCAACGGAGGCACCATGTCAGCGACACGTCCGCAGCCGCGGCCCGGCGCGTCCGCGAGCCCGGGGTGGACGCGCCGGCCCGCCAGCCTGACCGCGGCGGTGACCGCGGAGCTCGTGCAGCGGGTCGTGCGCGGCAGCTACGCCCCCGGCTCCGCGCTGCCCCCGGAACCGGTGCTCTGCGAGACCTTCTCGGTGAGCAGGACGGTGATCCGCGAAGCGGTGAAGATCCTGCAGGAGAAGGGTTTGGTCCGGGTGCGCCAGGGAGCGGGCACCACCGTCACCCCGCAGTCGCAGTGGAACATGCTCGACGAGTCGGTGCTCGCCGCGGTGATCGCCGAGGACGAGAGCCTCGCGGTCCTCGACGACGTGGTCGTCACGCGGCGGTTGCTGGAGTCCGACATGGCGCAGGTCGCCGCGCGCTCGGCCGACCGGGACACCCTGGACCGCTTGCGCGCCTTGGTGGACAGGATGGACGAGCTCGTCGACGACACCGCGGCCTACGAGGAGCACGACCGCCGGTTCCACGACACGATCATGCAGTCCTCGGGCAACCGCATCGCCCGCGGTGTGGTGCGCTCCCTGGAGGGGCAGGTCATCAACACGACCGGGTACCAGGGCAGGAGCGGACGGGAGATGTGCAGGGCGTCCAACGAGGGACACCGCCGCATCTACGAGCGCATCGCGGCCGGCGACGGGTCCGGCGCCGCGGAAGCCATGTTCACCCACATCACCGAGGCGTGGCTCGTGCGTCGTGCCGCCGGCGGGGATCCTGGGCGGCTCACGCGGTAGCGGACGCCTCCGGGTGAGCCGCCACCGCCCGGAAGTCACCTCCGCCGGTCGCACGGAAGTCCACTTCGGACGCTGCGGACGACGGCGGTGCACCGTGGTGATCTCCCCGGGATCGGCGTCTGGTGCTCGTCATGCGTTGAGGACGGTCACCCCGGCTTCCTGACCCGCCTCGCCGCCGTGCAGGCGGTGCCCGGCGCGCTCCGGCCTGACGTGCGGGCCGGCGGACAGCGGGTGGGGCAGCAGGTGGCTCGACGCGGCGACCTCCTCCTCGTCGACGCGCAGGCCGAGGCCGGGGCTGTCACGGAGGACGTACGTCCCGTCCTCCACGTGCAGGTCGAGCGGGCGCGCGTTCCGCGCGGTCTCCCTGCACGGTCCACTGTGGATGGTGGGTCCGGTGGTGTGCGGCGGCTGAGCGGTTCGGTGCGATCCGGGCTGTCGCGATCGTCGCCTGACGGTGTGCGGTCACCTCGATCTGCCGCGGCCGAACCGGCTACGCGGAAGCGAAGATCCCGGCCGTCGCCATCGCCACCCGCCGCCGCGCGGCCGCCTCGTCGTCGCCGAAGCGGTCGACCGCCCAGGACAGCGCCAGTACCAGTTGGTACGCGTCCTCGGTCGTGACGTCGCCGGTCACGTCGCCGGACGCGCGGGCGGCGTCGAGGAGGGTGCCGGTGCGGGTCATGAGCGGGTCGGTGGCGGGCTTCACCGGGGAGGTGTCGTCGTCGAAGGCCGTGGCGAGGCAGTAGGGCAGGTCGTGCCAGATGCGCAGCCGCCAGGTGAGCCGGACGAGCCACTCGGCGAGCGCCTCGCGGGGTGGCCGGGTGCGTGCCAGTTCGTCGGCCTCGGCCAGCGCGGCGGTGATGCCCGAGTGCATGACCGCGGCGAGCAGGTCGTCGCGGGTGGGGAAGTTGCGGTAGAGCGTGGCGTTCCCGACGCCCGCGCGCAGGGCGATGCCGTCGAGTGACGTGAGCACCCCTTCGATCTCGAAGATCTCCCGTGCGGCGGCGAGGATCGCGTCCCGGTTGCGCTGTGCGTCCGCCCGCATCGGTCGCTTCGCGGGACCGGAGGCCTCGCCGGCAGTCGCCATGAACACTCCTCCTTGACTATGTGGGGAGTGTCCCCACATAGTTGCTTCCGGGGACGCTCCCCAGTTTGGAAGGAGTCTAGGTGAACCAGTCACTCGACGGCCGCACCGTGCTCGTCACCGGTGCCAACGGCGGTCTCGGAGAGCAGTTCGCGCGGCAGGCCCTCGACCGCGGCGCGGTGCGGGTCTACGCGGCCGCGCGCAGCCCGAAGCAGTGGCGCGACGACCGGATCAGGCCGCTGACCCTGGACCTCACGGTCCCCGCTCACGCCACCCTGGCGGCCGAGGCCGCGCCCGACGTGGACCTGCTGATCAACAACGCCGGCGTGGCGCCCGCGGGAGACTCCATCGCGGGGCCCGAGGAGGAACTCCGCCGCACGTTCGAGACGAACTTCTTCGGCACGCTGCGCGTCACGCGGGCCTTCATCCCCGTGCTCGCCGCCAACGGCGGCGGGACGCTGCTGAACATCCTGTCCACGGCGGCCTGGATCACGGTGCCGACCGGCTACGCGGCGTCCAAGGCGGCGATGTGGTCCGCGACCAACGCGCTGCGCACGGAGCTCCGCGGCCAGGGCACGCAGGTCGTCGGCCTGCTCGTCGGCATGGTCGACACCCCGATGGCGGCGCGCTGGGACGTCCCGAAGGAGAGCCCGCAGAGCGTTGTCGCGCAGGCTTATGACGCCGTGGCGAACGGTGCGGTCGAGGTGCTGGCCGACGACTCCACGCGGTACCTGAAGTCGAGGCTGAACACGAAGGCCGAGGAGCTCTACCCGTGGCTGGACGAGCAGCTCGCCTCGTTCGTCCCCTAGAACGCCGAGGTGCCGCGCTCGGCCGGCTGGATCTCCAGCAGGGACTTGCCCAGCGTGGTGCGCTCCTCCAGCGACCGGTGCGCCTTCTCGGCCTGTGCCAACGGGTACGTCGCGCCGATGACCGGCCGGATCCGGCCCCGCGCAACGAGTGAGAGCGCTTCCGCGAGGAGCTCCCGCACCAGCGCCGGGCTGGGTGGCCCTTCCGCCAACGGGGTGTCCACGCGCACCTGGCGCTGCTCCGCTGCCATCGGGTCGATGTCGGCGAACCCGTCCGAGGTGCCGTAGGTGAGGAAGCGGCCGCCGGGCACGACGGTCTCGAACACGGCTCTGCCGAGCGGTCCTCCCGCGCCGTCGAAGGCCAGGTCGACGCCTCCGACCGCGTCGCGGACCTGCTGCTGCCAGCCGTCGGACGAGTAGTCGACGGCCAGTTCCGCGCCGAGCTCCCTGGCCAGCGCGAGCTTCTCCTCGCCGCGGGCGGCGGCGACCACGCGGGCGCCGGCATCGCGCGCGAGCTGCACCAGCAGCGAGCCCGCGCCGCCGGTCGCCGCCGCGACCAGCACCCGTTCGCCCTCCCGGATCCCGGCCCGCCGGGCGAAGTTCAGCGCGGTGACCCCGTCGTGCACCACGGCCGCGGCCCGGAGCGGGTCCAGCCCGTCCGGGACCGCGACGAGGTCCTCCGCCGGGAAGGCGATCCGCTCCGCGTAACCACCGGGTCCACGGGCGATCACGTGCCTGCCGACCCAGGCCGGGTCGACGCCTTCGCCCACCGACAGCACGTGTCCCGCGCCGCCCCCGCCCGGCACGTAGGGCGGGTGCGTGGGGAAGAACTCGAGGCCCCAGCCCCGGCGCAGCAGGGTGTCGAGGAAGATCACGTCGGCGGCGACGAGCCCGACCACGACCTGACCCGGTCCGGCGACCGGGTCCGGCACCTCCTCGGCGACGAGCACCTCGGGCCCGCCGAACTCATGCACACGAACAGCACGCATCACAACCACGTCCCCACCTCGACCGGCTACCTGGAGGGGACCCTAGGAGCTCCAGTTAACTGGAGATCAAGTTCACGCTTCCGGGTGGTCGTTGAGCGGTGTGGCGGTGTGGGTGGGCAGCCTGGGGCGTGCCTGAATCGACGGAGTCACGTCGTGGTGATCACGACGACGAAGTGGTGCTGGTGGCCGATCGTGTCTGGGACGGGGTGGCGGAACGGCCGGCCGGCCGGCTGAAGGTGCTGGTGCGGGGCGGCCGGATCGTCGACGTGGGCCGCGAGGTCGACGCCGGGGACGGCGTGCGGACCGTCGACCTGGGCGCGCGGACGCTGCTGCCGGGGTTCATCGACTGCCACGTCCACGTCCTGGACAGCGCTCTGGCCACCGGCTCGGTCGCCCACCAGGCCCTGGCCGCGCTGCCCGTGCTGCGGCAGTTGCTGCACAACGGCTTCACGACGGTGCGCGACCTGGGGTGCGCCGACCAGCCGATCACGGTCGACCTGCGCCGGGCGCAGGCCGACGGCGTCGTCGAAGGACCCCGGCTGGTCGTGGCGCCCAACCTGATCTCGGCCAGGGGAGGTCACGGCGACAAGCAGCCGGAGCTGACCGCGCGCTACGGGATCGAGGTCGGCACGCTGGGCGACGGCACCGCGGAGGTGGTGCGCAAGGTGCGGGAACAGGCGCGCCACGGCGCGGACTGGATCAAGTTCGCGGCCAGCGGCGGCTTCGGGTCGGCGGGTGACCAGCCGACGCAGGTCACCTACACCCTCGAGGAGATGCGCGCACTGGTGGCGGCGGCCACCGACCTGGAGCTGCCGTGCGCGGTGCACGCCGTCAACGACGAGGCGGTCCGGCGGGCGGTGCTCGCCGGGGTGCGTTCCGTCGAGCACGCCAGCCTGGTCTCCGCCACCACGCTCGCGCTGATCGCCGAGCGCGGCGCCTTCCTCGTGCCCACCCTGTACGCCCAGCTCGGTTTCGTCGACGAGCTGGACGACGACGAGCACTGGCGGGACCGGCCCGCCTTCCTGCGGGAGAAGATCCGGCGACACGCCGAAGAGCTGCGCGCCAACGCCGCTCAGCTCGCCGACAGCGACGTGGCGATCGCCTTCGGCACCGACGCCAGCGTGATCCCGCACGGCGAGAACTGGCGCGAGTTCACCTGGCTGGTCCGCAGCGGCATCAGCCCTCTGCGGGCCCTGCGCGCCGCCACCGGCGTCGCCGCGGACCTGTTGCGGCGACCCGACCTCGGCCGGATCCGCCCCGGTGCGGTGGCGGACCTGATCGCCGTCGCCGGTGATCCGTTCACCGACATCACCGCGACCGCACGGGTGGAGTTCGTGATGCAGTCCGGCGTGATCCGCCGGTCGCCGGTCCGGGCCGGCGGGGGCTGGCCGGAACGGCACACCGTGACGCCCCGAGCCGAGTCCGGTGACGTGGCCGCTCGATCGGGATGACGCCGGACGCCGGTCATGAGCCGTCGACCGCCTGGCCCACCTTCCCGACCACCTCGCGCAGCCAGGCGTGGCCCGCGTCCTGGCTGTGCGCCGGGTGCCACCACATGGCCTCCTGCAGCGGCACGGAGGGGAACGGGGAGGGCAGGACGCGCACGCCGGGAGCGGGGGAGAGGTCGATCAGCCGCTTCTGCACGAGCGCGACCCGCCTGGTGTTCGCGACCAGCATGGGCAGCAGGTGGAACAAGGGCACCGACACCTCCACGCGGGGACTGATCCCCAGCATGCTCAGCTGGCGCGTGACCGGTGCGTCATAGGGCCGTTGGTAGACCGCCCACGGCAGCCGCGCGAGCTGGTCGAGCGTGATCTCGTCGCCGATCTCCGGGTTGTCGTCGGCCACCAGGCACACCCACTGGTCGCTGAACACGTCGACCGCGGGGAATCCGTCGATCACGCCGTGGGGGAGCAGCAGACCGTCCACGGTGCTCAGGAGCGTGCCGGGGTTCTCCAGCAACGCGGGCGAGGTCTGGTGGAACGTGAGCTGGACCCCAGGGGCCTCTTCGTGCAGCGCGCGGGCCAGGGGCACGCCGAGCACGGTGGCGCCGTAGTCGGAGCTGAAGAGGGTGAACTCGCGCGTGTCGGTGGCCGGGTCGAAGCTGGCCTGGCTGCTGAACACGCGTTCCAGCACCTCGCACGCGGCCGCGGCGCGGTCGCTGAGCACGGCGCCGAGCGGCGTGAGGCTGTACTGCGAGCCGGTGCGGGACAGCAACGGGTCGTCGAAGTGGCGGCGGAGGCGGGCCAGCGCCGCGCTCATCGCGGGCTGGGTCAGGCCGACGCGCTGTCCCGCCCTGGTGACGTTGCGCTCCTCGAGCAGCGCTCGCAGGGCGACGACGAGGTTGAGGTCGAGATTCGCCAGGTTCACCGGACCTCCGGTTATCCACCGCGTGGATGGAAAGCATCTAGAACATTCATTTCCGTGATTGTTTGACGCCGGTCACAGTAGTCCTCACACCACGGGAGGACACGTCATGGCAACACCCCCGCAACCGGTCCGGTTCGCACTGGGCACCTTCTCCGACGGCGGCGAGCCGCGGTTCCCCGGCCTGGTCGTCGAGGACCGCGTGCTGGACCTGGGCACAGCACTCGCGTGGCGGCCCGCCTCCACCACCGCCGTCCTGGACCGCTGGGACGAGGTCCTGCCGGTCCTGCGCGATCTGGCCGGTGACCGGAACGGGGACTGGCGGCCGCTCGCCGGCCTGCGGGTGCACGCACCGGTCGAGCCGCGGCAGGTGGTCCAGTCCGGCGCGAACTACCGCCGGCACGTCATCGACCTCGTCGTGGCGCACCGCGCCGGGGACTCGGCCGAGACGGAGGAGCAGGCGCGCGAACGCGCGGCGGCGTTGATGGACCGCCGCGCGCGGGACGACCAGCCGTACGTGTTCACGGGCCTGCCTTCGGCGATCACCGGTCCGTACGACGACGTGGTCCTCCCGGCGTGGACCACGCAACCCGACTGGGAGCTCGAACTGGTGGCGGTGATCGGCAGGCCCGCGCACCGCGTGCCGGTGGACCGGGCGCTGGAGCACGTCGCCGGCTACACGATCGCCAACGACCTGACCGCGCGCGACCACGTGTTCCGCCCGGACATGAAGGAGATCGGCACCGACTGGTTCCGCGCCAAGAACGCTCCGGGCTTCACCCCGCTGGGGCCGTTCGTGGTGCCGGCCGAGTTCGTCCCCGACCCGATGGACCTGAGGCTGACGTTGCGCCTCAACGGCGTCGTCATGCAGGACGAGTCCACAAAGGACATGATCTTCGACGTCGCGCGGATCGTCTCCTACGCCTCGCAGACGGCACGCCTGCTACCGGGCGACGTCGTGCTGACCGGTTCCCCGGCCGGGAACGGCATCCACCACGGCCGCCTGCTGCGCGCCGGCGACGTCATGGAGTCGACCATCACCGGCCTGGGCGCGCAGCGCACCACCTGCGTCGGGGAGGAGCGGCGGTGAACCGCGACGACCCGGAAGGCGCCATCGCCGCCGCCGCGCGGAGCTGTTCGAACTGGGGCCGGTGGGGCGAGGACGACCGGCTCGGCACGCTGAACCACCTCACGCCGGACAAGCGCAGGCAGGGAGCAGCGCTGGTGCGGCGCGGTGACAGCTTCTCGCTGTCCCTGCCGTTCGACATGAACGGACCGCAGAAGGGCTGGCGGCGGCGGACCAACCCCGTGCACACCATGCTCGACACGGGCACCGACGCCGCGGCGGGCCTGCAGGACTTCCCCCACGGCATCGGCGGCGCCGACGACGTGATCACGATGCCCTTGCAGTGCTGCACCCAATGGGACGGTCTCGGGCACATCTTCGACCACGGCCGGGCCTGGAACGGCCGGGACGCGGCCACCACCGTCACCTCCCAAGGCGACCTGGTCACCGGCATCGAGCACATGGCGGCCCACGTCGCGGGCCGGGCCGTGCTGCTCGACGTGGGACGGGTCGTCGGTGGTGGCGAACTGCCGGACGGCTTCGCCATCACCGAGGCCCACCTCGTGACCACGGCCGAGACGCACGGGGTGGCGGTCGGCCGCGGTGACGTCGTGCTCGTCCGCACGGGGCAGCTCGCCCGCGCCAAGCGCGACGGCTGGGGCGACTACGCGGGAGGTCCGGCGCCCGGTCTGTCGTTCACGACCGCGGAGTGGCTGCACCGCAGCGAGATCGCGGCGATCGCCACGGACACGTGGGGGTTCGAGGTCCGGCCCAACGAGTTCGCCGAGGCGTTCCAGCCCCTGCACCAGGTCGTCATCCCGCACATCGGCCTGCTGGTGGGGGAGATGTGGGACCTGGAGGCGCTGGCGGAGGACTGCGCCCGCGACGGGGTCCACGAGTTCTGGCTCTCCGCCGCGCCGCTGCCCATCACCGGTGCCGTCGGCTCGCCGGTCAACCCGATCGCCGTCAAGTGACGCCGTCAAGCAACAACGAGGAGCAGCCATGCCCCGCACCGTCCTCGTCCTCGGTGGTGGTACCGCCGGGAACGCGCTGACCGTCCTGCTCCGCCGGGACGGTCACCTCGTCGACCTCGTGGAGGCCAAGCCGGACTGGAACGCCACCGCGGGCTCCGGCATCACCCTGCAGACCAACGCGTTGCGCGTCCTGCGGGAGGTCGGCGTCCTCGACGACGTCCTGCGCGACGGGTTCCCGTTCGACGACGTGCGCATCCTCGACCCGGCCGGCGCGGTCCTCGCGGTGCAGGCGACCGCCCCCATCGGCGGGGCGGGGCTGCCCGCCACCTGCGGGATGCAGCGCCCCCGTCTCCAGCAGATCCTCATCGACGCCGTTCGCGCGTCGGGGGCGGCGGTCCGGCTCGGTCTCACGGCCAGCCGCTTCGACCAGCACGACGACGGGATCGACGTGCTGTTCTCCGACGGCGTGCGGCAGCGGTACGACCTGGTCGTCGGCGCGGACGGCATCAACTCGGCGACCCGGCGCATGATCGGGATCGACGACGTGCCGGTGCCGACCGGGATGGCCATCTGGCGAGCACCGGTGCCACGTCCGGCCGGGGTGGAGCACACGCAGATGATCTACGGCGGACCGTGCTTCATCGCGGGGTGCTGTCCGACCGGGCCCGACACCGCCTACGCCTACCTCGTGGAGGCCGACCGCGACCGGACCGGCATCCCGAGGTCCGCCTACGCCGAGGAGATGCGGGCCCTCGCGAAGAACTACGGCGGGCCGTGGGTGGAGATCCAGGAATCCCTGACCGACCCGGCGGTGGTGAACTACTCGTGGTTCGACCGCCTGCTGGTCGACGGTCCGTGGCACCGCGGCCGCGTCGTGCTCGTCGGCGACGCCGCGCACGCCTGCCCTCCCACTCTCGCCCAAGGCGCCGCCATGTCGCTGGAGGACAGCCAGGTCCTCGCTGAACTGCTGGCCGCATACGACGTGTGGGACGACGAGGTGTTCACCGCGTACCGGGAGCGCCGTTACGAGCGCGTGCGCACGGTCGTGGACGCGTCCGTCCAACTAGGACAGTGGTTGCTCGACGGCGTCCGCGATGCCGACGTGCCCGGCCTCATCGGCCGCACGATGGCGGTTCTGGCGGCGCGACCGTGACGGCGCCCACCGTGGACGTGCACGCACACGTCCTGCTCCCGGAGGTGGACCGCCTCGTGGCAGGGGTCGAGGGGCACGCGGCGGCCCGCGAGCTCGACGCCCGCCGCAACGGTCCCGAGGCGTTGTCCGTCAGCGGCGCGATGGTCAGGGACAGGCTGCGGCTGCTGACCGACGTGGTCCACCGGCTCGCGGCGATGGACGCGGCCGGCGTCGACGTGCAGCTCGTCAGCCCGTCGCCGTCGCACTACCACTACTGGGCCGGTCCGGAGCTGGCGCGAGCGGTGTGGGAGACGGCGAACACCTCCACCGCCGAGCACTGCGCACGGGCGCCCGGTCGCCTGCGGGGCCTCGGGCTCGTGCCGTTGCAGCACCCGGACCAGGCGGTGCAGGCGCTCGACCACGCCCTGGGCGCGGGACTGGCCGGCGTGGAGATCAGCAGCCACGCTCCCGGCCGCGAGCTGTCGGACCCGGCCTACGAGCCGTTCTGGGAGCGGGCCGCGGAGACCGGCGCGATCGTCTTCCTGCACCCCTTCGGGTGCACCTTGGACGAACGGCTCGACCGCTGGTACCTGTCCAACAGCGTCGGCCAGCCCACCGAGAACGCCGTGGCCCTGTCCCACCTCGTCTTCTCGGGAGTGCTGGACCGCCATCCGCGGTTGCGCGTGGTGGCCGCGCACGGCGGTGGGTACCTGCCCACCCACATCGGGCGCGCCGACCACGCGTGGCACGCACGGCCTGACGCCCAGGGCTGCGCCCGGCCGCCCAGCCACTACCTGCGGCACAACCTGTACTTCGACTCGCTCGTCCACGACGCCGGAGTGCTGCGCGAGCTCGTGCGCGTCGCCGGGCCGGACCGCGTGCTGCTCGGTTCGGACTTCCCCTTCGACATGGGGGCCGACGACCCGGTGGCGGCGTTGCGCGCATCAGCCCTGTCCGACTCGGACTTCCACGCCATCCGCGGTGGCACCGCCGCCGCCCTGCTCAACCTGGAGGAGAACCGGTGACCAGGCGATTGCTGACCCACCTCAGGCACGTCGACCTCGCGGTGCCCGACTACGACGAGCAGCGCGAGTTCTACGCCGGGGTCTGGGGCCTCACCGAGGTCGCGAACGACACGGGCCTGAGCTTCCTCGCCGCCGAGGGATCACCCGAGCAGTACGTGGTCCGCCTGCGCAAGGCGCAGGAGAAGCGCCTCGACCTGATCGCCTTCGGCGCCGCGGACACCGGCGACGTCGACGCGCTCGCGGACTCGCTCATCGCCGCGGGCGTGCGGCTCATCAGCACGCCCGGCGAGCTCGGCACGCTCGGCGGCGGCTACGGGTTCCGGTTCTTCGACGTCGACGGGCGCACGGTCGAGGTCTCCGCCGAGGTGGAGACGCGCCGGCACCGCCGCATCGAGGAGAAGGAAGCCATCCCCGTCCGGCTGTCCCACGTCGTCCTCAACTCGCCCGACCTCAACCGCACCCGCGCGTGGTACAAACAGCACCTGTCGTTCGCGCTGTCGGACACCCTCAGCTCGCCCCGCATGGGGGAGCTCATGCACTTCATGCGCATCAACCCGCAGCACCACAGCCTGGCCCTGGCGAGGGGACCGCACACCTCGCTGCACCACATCTCGTTCGAGATGCGCGGCATCGACGAGTACATGCGCGGCACCGGACGCCTGCTGCGCGCCGGTGTCCGCAAGATCTGGGGGCCGGGGCGGCACCTCGCGGGCGACAACACGTTCTCCTACTTCTTCGACCCGCACGGCAACACGGTCGAGTACACGACCGAGCTGGAGCAACTGGACGAGGACGCCTGGCACCCGCACGTCTACGACCTCTCGCAGCCGGAGGTCGCCGACCAGTGGGGCACGGCCAACCCGATGAACGAGCTGGTCGCCAAGGAGTCGTTCAACGACCCCGACCGCGGCTGCTTCGTCGCACCGCCGGTGTGACGCCATGAGGTTCGCGACGTACTCGTACGAGGGGAACGAACGAGCCGGTGTGCTCGACGCCGACGACCTGCTCCACCCGGTCGACGCGGGATCGCTGGCCGAGGTCCTCGGTGACCTGGCCGCCGCGGGCGCGGCCGCGCTCTCCGCACCGCCGGGACCGCACGTCTCGGCGGTGCGGCTGCTCGCGCCGCTCCGGCCGCCGTCGGTGCGGGACTTCGTCACCTTCGAGGAGCACGTGGAGGGGATGCGGGCAGGAGCGGGCGTGCCCGGGCAGTGGTACGCCGCACCGACGTTCTACTTCACCAGCCCGCACGCCGTCCTCGGCCCGCGGGACGACGTGCCCGTGCCGCCGGGCTGCGAACGGTTCGACTTCGAGCTGGAGGTCGCCGCCGTCATCGGGCGAGAGGGCCGCGACCTCACGCCCGAGCAGGCCCGCGACCACATCGCCGGTTACACGATCTGCAACGACTGGTCGGCGCGCGACCTGCAGACCGCGGAGATGGCGGTGGGCCTGGGGCCGTGCAAGGGCAAGGACGGCGCGACCACCCTGGGGCCCTGGCTCGTCACCCCCGACGAGCTCGAGTCCCGGCGGGACGGGGAAGGCCTGCTGCGCCTCGCGCTGACCGCGGAGGTCAACGGCGAGGTGGTCGGCTCGGACCTGCTGTCGAACATGAGCTGGACGTTCGAGGAGATGACCGCCTACGCCTCGCGCGGGACGCCGGTGCGTCCGGGGGACGTGCTCGCGTCCGGCACCTGCGGCAACGGCGGATGCCTGGCGGAGCTGTGGGGACGCGGCCTCGACCGGCCCGCGCTGCGGCCCGGTGACGTCGTCACCCTCACCGTGGAGGGCATCGGCCGGCTGAGCACCACCGTGGTCGCCGGAGGAGAGGCCCACCCGCTGCCGCGCGCTCGCCGGCGGCCGCGGACGAGGCCGTGACGCCGTCCGAGCGACCACCGCGACGCCGGAGACCCCGTGCGCGACTGGTGGCTCCGGTAACGAATTCGGGAGGGGGTGTCGGATCGGGGCGGTGGCGTTCGTAGCACGGGTGAGACCGTCCACCGGGGGCGGCGCCGAGCGGAGGAACCACGACCGTGAAGCTGACGACCATGACCCAGGTCACCCTCGACGGGGTGATGCAGGGAAACGGTGCCACGTCCGACGACCGCAGGAACGGGTTCGAGCGCGGCGGCTGGGCGCGGAATGCGGGGGATGACGAGACATGGGCGTTCATCAACGAGACCTACCGGCGCGCCGAGGCGTTCCTGTTCGGCCGGCGCACCTTCGAGCTGTTCGCCGGCTGGTGGGGGACCCTGGCGGAGCAGGACGTCCCCGGTTGGGAGCCCGTCATGCGGGCCTTGAACACCAGGCCCAAGTACGTCGCGTCGACCACGCTCGCCGATCCGGTGTGGCCGCGCAGCACCGTGCTGACCGGCGACCTCGCGGCAGCCGTGCGGGAGCTGAAGGCCGAGCCGGGAGGTGAGCTGCAGGTGCACGGCAGCGGCGTCCTGGTCCGGTGGCTGCTGGAGAACGACCTCATCGACGAGATGACCCTGATCGTGGTCCCGGTGGTCCTCGGCCAGGGCACGAGGCTGTTCCCGGAGACCGGCCGCGACCTCGCGCTCGACCTGGTCGAGTCGCGAGTGGACTCGAAGGGCGTGACGATCGGGGTCCACCGGCCCGCCGGGCGGCCGCGGTACGCGACAGCCTGAAGTCCCCGACCACAGATCAGTGCTTTCCCGACACCGCAGGGGATGATCCGCAGATGCAGTACCTGGTTTCCGTCATCGACGACAAGAGCAACCCCGGCAGCACGGACCGCCGGCCCGCCATCAGCGCGTTCAACGAACGGCTGATCGCCGAGGGCTACTGGGTCTTCGCGGGCGGGCTCGCCGACACCGGAACCGCCACGGTCGTGGACAACCGGGGCGAGCGGCCGGTGGTCAGCGACGGGCCCTTCGTGGAGTCGAAGGAGTACCTCGCCGGCCTCTGGGTGTGGGAGGCCCCCGACCTGGACGTGGCACTCGCCCTCGCCGCCGAGGCGTCGCGGGTCTGCGACCGCAAGATCGAGGTCCGGCCGTTCCTGTGAACGACGTCGCGGAGGCGGTCACCAGGGCCCACCACGGCGAGTGGGCCCGGGTGGTCGCCACCCTGGCCAGGCGGTTCGGTGACCTCGACATCGCCGAGGAGGCGGCCGCGGAGGCGTTCGCGACCGCCGTGGAGCGGTGGCCGGCCGACGGCGTGCCGCCCTGCCCCGGCGCCTGGCTGACCACCACCGCCGTCCGCAAGGCCATCGACCGGATCCGGCGCGAGAGCAAGCGCGACGACAAGCACAGGGAGGCGCGGATCGTGCACGGCGACACCCCGGCCGAGCCCCTCGGCGCCGTCGACGACGACCGGCTGCGGTTGCTCTTCACCTGCTGCCACCCCGCGCTCGCGCCGGAAGCCCGCCTGGCGCTGACGCTGCGCCTGGTCGGCGGTCTGACCGTGCCGGAGATCGCCCGCGCCTTCCTGGTGGCCGAAGGTGCCGTGGGGCAGCGGATCACCCGCGCGAAGGCCAAGATCAAGGCGGCGCGCATCCCGTACCGGATGCCGTCCGCCGAGGACCTGCCGGAGCGCGTGTCCGGCGTGCTGGCCGTGCTGTACCTCGTCTTCAACGAGGGCTACCTGGCCACCGGTCCCGGCACCGGCCCCGTGCGGCAGGACCTGACCGCCGAGGCGATCCGCCTCACCCGCCTGGTCCGCGCGCTCCTGCCGGACGACGGTGAGGTCACCGGGCTGCTGGCGCTGATGCTGCTCACCGAGGCCCGCCGCACCGCCAGGGTCTCCGCGAGCGGCGAGCTGGTCGCGCTCGACGAGCAGGACCGCGGGGCCTGGGACGCGGACCTGATCGCCGAGGGCCACCGGCTGGTGCGCGAACGCCTGACCGCTGCCGCCGCCGGGGTGGCCCCAGGGCGCTACCAGGTCCTCGCCGCGATCAACGCCGTGCACACCTCCGCCCGCGACATGCGCGACACCGACTGGTCGCAGGTGCTCGCCCTCTACGACCGGCTCGTCCGCCTCGACCCCTCCCCGGTGGTCGCCCTCAACCGGGCCGTCGCCGTGGCCGAGCTCGACGGTCCGGAGGTGGCGCTGGCCCTCGTCGACCGGCTCGCCGAGCCGTTGGCCGGCTACCACGCCTACCACGCCACCCGTGCGGACCTGCTGCGCCGGCTGGGCCGCAGCCGGCAGTCGCGCGCGGCCTACGACCGGGCCGTCGAGCTGGCCGGCAACACCGCCGAGATCGCCTGGCTGACGCGCCGCCGCGACCGGCTCGGGTGACCGGAACCGACGTCCGTCGGTGACCTGGTCGCGACCGGCCACGTGGACGGTGCGGTTAGGGTGTGTCCCCGACTGCTCGGAGGTTGCCGTGGACGGTGCCCTGCTACGACCCGGCGATGTGCTGGCAGCGGCCGAGAGCGCACCTCCGGTGGAATCGGTCGAGGTGGTCGCGCGCGATCTGGCTAAGCGGTTCGACGCCTTCGCCGTGTCGTTCCTGCTGATCGACGTCGGCGACGAGCAGCTCGTGCGGCTGGCCTCGACCACGCGCGAGCTCGGCGCGGGCGGCGCGGAGAGCGTCGATCTGCGGGACAGCGCCTACGAGGAGGTGCTGCGCACCCAGCGGCCGTGGCAGGAGCCGGACGGCGACGGGGTGCGGGTGGTGCTGCCGGTGACCAACCGCGGCGACTGCGTCGGCGTGCTGGAGGTGACCGTGCCTTCGCTCGACGAGGAGGTGCTGGCGCAACTGGGCGAAGCCGCGCACGCACTCGCCTACGTCATCGTCACCGACCGCCGCTTCACCGACCTCTACCACTCCGGCCGGCGCACCACGGCGATGAGCCTGGCCGCGGAGATCCAGCACCAGCTGCTGCCCACGGCGTCCTGCTGCGAGGCGGCCCAGTTCACCGTCGCGGGCGCCCTGGTGCCCGCCCACGACATCGGCGGCGACACCTACGACTACGCCGTGGGCCACGACGTCCTGCACCTGTCGATGACCGACGCCGTCGGTCACGACGTGGGCTCCGCGATGACCGCGACCCTGCTGGTCGGTGCGCTGCGCAGGGCCCGCCGGGCAGGTGAGGGCCTGGCCGAGCAGGCCAGGCAGGCGAACAGCGCCCTGCTGGAGCACCGCCAGGGATCACTGGCCACCGGGCTGCTGGTGCGCGTGCACCTGAGCGACGGAGCCGTCGAACTGGTCAACGCCGGGCACTGCGCACCGCTGCTGCTGCGCGACGGTGTGGTGGAGCCGCTCGTGTTGGAGATCGACCTGCTCTTCGGCGTCAAGCCACATCCCTACCGGGTGCAACGGCTGGCCCTGCGGCCGGGGGACCGGCTGATGCTGCTCACCGACGGCATGGTCGAACGGGACGCCGGCAGCGTCGACCTGCCCGCCCTGCTGCGCGACACCGCGGCGCTGCACCCCAGGGAGGTGGTGCGGGCGGCGACCAGGGCCGTCAGGCGTGCCTGCCGCGACCACCTCCAGGACGACGCCACCGTGCTCTGCCTGGACTGGCACGGGATCGGCCGCACCGAACGCCAGGCCGACAACGGCGCCGACACGGACACCGCCTCACCCTCGCGGCCGGGCCGCTCCACCGCCCGGGCGGCCGGGCGGCCGCCGGGAAGCCGCTGACGGCCGCCCCGGCGATGCGACGGGAGGCGTGCGGAGCGTCGACCGGGCGCGGTGCCACCGTCAGGGCCACGGCTCACGTTCCACCGGTGCCACCCGGTGCTGGTCGACGACATCGGCCGGGTCAGCCTCTCCGATGGTGAGGTGCTCGAGCTCTTCGTCCTCGGCGGCGTCCTGGGGGCGGGCGAACCGCTGCTGGTCCAGCGCGTCCGGCACGGGCTTGTCGAAGTCCACGACCAACCTCCTGGAACACGTGCGGGCGGTGATCCGCTGCGGGCCGGCGGCTCGTCGACGGAAGTCCACAGTGGACCGGCAAGGACGGGTGGCGCCACCACGCACCTCGACCACTTCCGGACCGACCGGCGTCCGGCCGCGACGACTTTTGTCTAGCGCGCACCGGAAAACGTGTCAAGCGGCTCCCCCGGAAGCGGGACCGGACGCCCCGAAGGTGTGACGCCCGTCTCTTCGACTTGCCTCGCGTGATCAACTCTTGTTAGCACTCAATGCCAGAGAGTGCTAATGGTGGTGTGCTCGTAGCTCGAGGAGGATCTCTTGAGCAGCCTGCCTTCCGCTGGCGTCTCGCCGACGCCGCCCAACCGGCCGCTCCGGATCGCCATGATCGTTCCGCCCTACTTCGACGTCCCGCCCAAGGCCTACGGCGGGGTGGAGGCCGTGGTCGCCGACCTCACCGACGCGCTGGTCGACCGCGGTCACCGCGTCACCCTGATCGGAGCCGGACAGCCGGGCACCTCGGCCGGGTTCGTCCCGGTGTGGGACCGCACGGTGCCGGAACGGCTGGGTGAGCCGTACCCGGAGATCATGCACGCGCTGGCCAGCCGCCGCGCGGTGGCGGAGCTGGCCCGCCGCGAGGGCGTGGACGTGGTGCACGACCACACCTTCGGCGGTGCGCTCAACGCGGCCGGACACCGCGCGACAGGGCTGCCGACGGTGCTGACCGTGCACGGTCCCGTCGACGACGACATGCACCGCTTCTACCGGGAGCTCGGCGACGACGTGAGCCTGGTGGCGATCAGCGACCGCCAGCGCGAGCTCGCACCGGACCTCAACTGGGTCGCGACCGTCCACAACGCACTGCGCGTGCCGGACTGGCCGTTCGACCCGTACAAGCAGGACTACGCGTTGTTCCTCGGCCGATTCCACCCGGACAAGGCGCCGCACCTGGCGCTGGACGCGGCGCACGCGGCCGGTCTGCCACTGGTGCTCGCCGGCAAGTGCGCGGAGCCGGTCGAGAAGGAGTACTTCGAGCGCGAGGTCCGGCCGAGGCTGACCGAGAACGACCGGGTGTTCGGCGTGGCCGACGCCAGGCAGAAGCGCGCGTTGCTGGCGTCGGCGCGCTGCCTGCTCTTCCCGATCCAGTGGGAGGAGCCGTTCGGCATGGTGATGATCGAGTCGATGGCCTGCGGCACGCCGGTGGTCGCGCTGCGGCGCGGCGCGGTGCCGGAAGTCGTCGTCCACGGGGTCACCGGTCTGGTGCTCGACGACGAGAGCGAGCTGCCCTCGGCGCTGGAGGCGGTGCGGGCGATCGACCCGGCGAAGTGCCGCGAGCACGTGGCTCAGCACTTCGGCACCGACGAGCTCGGCGCCGGGTACGAGGCGGCGTACCGCGCCGCGATCGAGTCTTCCGCCGGGTCGTCGTTGCAGCAGCTCCGCCGCGACTACCCGGCCCTGGACCGCGATCTCGACCGCGTGTACGACGGCGGACGCGCCGGCCTGCAAGCCGCTGGAGAGGTCGCATGACGGACGGGGCGCCGCAGGCGTTCAACGGCACCGAGCCGGTGCCGGTCGTCGGCGCGGGTGTCGTCACCCTGGTCGAGGGCAGCACGTTCTGCATCTCGGACCCCACCGGCGACATCCGCCCCGGTGGGGCGCAGGGGCTGTTCTTCCGGGACGCCAGGGTGGTGTCGCGCTGGGAGCTGCGGCTGGACGGCCAGCCGCAGCACCCGCTGTCGGTGATCGCGCAGGAGGCGTTCGCGTCCCGGTTCGTGCTGCGCCGCCCGCCCCAGCTCGGGCACGCCGACAGCACGTTGCTGGTGACGCGCGAACGCCTGCTCGGCGACGGGCTGCGCGAGACGATCACGCTGCAGAACCTGGGGCGCGAGGCGAGTGCCGTGACGATCACGCTGCACGTCGACGCCGACTTCGCCGACCTGTTCGCCGTCAAGGAGGGCCGGGGGCACGGCGGTTGCGAGCTGACCGTGATCGGCGACGAGCTGCGGCTGACCGACCGCGGCAACGGCGCGCGCGGGATGTCGGTGTCCGCGACGGCGGACCCGCTGGTCACGCCCGGCGCGCTGACCTGGAGGGTGGTCGTTCCGGCGAAACAGCGGTGGACGACCGAGGTCGTCGCGCAGCCGACGCTCGCGAACCGCAGGGTGCAGCCCCAGTTCCACCGCGGGGAAGGGCTGGAGAGCAGCGGTCCCGCGCGCAAGATCAGGGAGTGGCGCGAGGCCAGCACGGTGATCGCCGCGGACGACGCCGTGCTCACCCAAGTGTTGCAGCGCACCGAAAGCGACCTCGGCGCGCTCCAGATCCACGACCAGGCGCGCGGCGACCGGCCGTTCGTCGCCGCCGGGGCACCGTGGTTCATGACGTTGTTCGGCCGCGACAGCCTGCTCACCGCGTGGATGGCGCTGCCGTTGGACGTGGGACTCGGTCTGGGCACCCTGCAGACGCTCGCCGACCTGCAGGGCACCAAGGTCGACCCGATCACGGAGGAGGAACCCGGCCGGGTGCTGCACGAGCTGCGCCTGGGGCCGGACAGCGCCAGGGTGCTCGGCGGCAGCCACTACTACGGCACCGTGGACTCGACGCCGTTGTTCGTGATGCTCCTGGCGGAGTGCTGGCGCTGGGGCGCACCGGAGCAGACCGTCCGGTCCCTGCTGCCCGCCGCCGACGCCGCCCTGCGGTGGGTCGAGCGGTACGGCGACCGCGACGGCGACGGTTTCGTGGAGTACCGCAGGGCCACCGACCGCGGGCTGGCCAACCAGGGCTGGAAGGACAGCTTCGACGGCGTCAACGACGCCACCGGCAGGATCGCCGACACCCCGATCGCGCTGTGCGAGGTTCAGGGCTACGTGTACGCGGCGCTGCGGGCGCGGGCGGAGATGGCCGAGCACTTCGGCGACACCGCGACGGCGGCGCGCTGCCGGGCCGCGGCGGACGAGCTGCGGCAGCGGTTCGCCGACCGGTTCTGGCTGCCGGACAAGGGCTGGTACGCCATCGCGCTCGACGGCCGGAAGCGCCCGGTCGACGCGTTGACCAGCAACGTGGCGCACTGCCTGTGGACCGGCATCGTGCCCGACGAACACGCCGCCGTGCTGATCGAACGGTTGGCGGGCAAGGACATGGACAGCGGCTACGGCCTGCGGACGCTGTCGGCGTCGATGGGCGCGTACAACCCGATGAGCTACCACAACGGCTCGGTGTGGCCCCACGACACGGCGATCGCCGTGGCCGGGCTGTTGCGGTACGCGCACCTGGACGGCGCGGTCCCGCTGGCACATCGGCTGGCCACCGGCGTCCTGGACGCCGCTGCCGCGTTCGGCGCACGGCTGCCGGAACTGTTCTGCGGCTTCTCCCGCGACGAGTTCTCGCCGCCGGTGCCCTACCCGACGTCGTGCTCACCCCAGGCCTGGGCGAGCGCGGCGCCGGTGCTGCTGGTCCGGTCGTTCCTCGGACTGGACCCGCACGTCCCGCGCCGCACCGTGGCGCTTCGCCCCGCGCTTCCGGCCGCGTGGGGCGAGGTCCGGTTGAAGGAGCTGCGGCTCGGACCGGCCACTGTGGACATCACCGCCCGCGGTGCCGCGGCCGAGGTCCAAGGCCTGCCGCAGGACTGGCGGCTGGTCGACGCGCCGGAACGGTTCGCGGACGCCCCGGCAACGGCCTGAGGTCGAAGTCGCTCGGGACACCCGGCACGGAGGGACACGGCTGTCACCGGCCGGTTCTCTCCCGTGCCGGTTCAGAGCAACGACACCACGCCGTACGCCGCGGCGGCGACGGCGGCCGAGGCGGGCAGGGTGAGGACCCACCCCTTCGCGATGTCGGCGGCCACGGACCACCGCACCGCGGAGCGGCGGGTGGTCGCGCCCACGCCCATCACGGCGGAAGTGATCACGTGCGTGGTGGAGATCGGGGCGTGGAACACGAACGCGGTCAGGTACAGCACCGAGGACGCCGACAGCTCGGCGGCGAAACCGTGCGGCGGGGTCAGGTGGAAGATGCGCCTGCCCAGGGTCCGCATGATCCGCAGGCCGCCCGAGTACGTGCCCGCGGACAGCGCCAGCGCACACGCAACGATCACCCACAGAGGCACGGAGTACGTGTCCTGGTGCCCGCTCACCACCAGCGCGAGCACGATGACGCCCATGCTCTTCTGGGCGTCCTGCAGGCCGTGACCCAGCGCGAGACTCGCCGCGGAGAACACCTGCGCGCGTCGCATCAGGCGACCGGCGCGGTGCGCGTTGGCGTTGCGGAACGCCCACATCATCGCCGTCATCACCGCGTAGCCGAGCAGCAGGCCGACGACGGGGGAGACCACCATCGGGATGATGACCTTCTCCAGCACACCTGCCCAGTGCACGGTGGTCGCGGACGCGAGCGCGGCACCGACCAGACCGCCCACGAGAGCGTGGGACGACGACGAGGGCAGGCCGAAGTACCAGGTGAGCAGGTTCCACGCGATGGCGCCGGCCAGCGCGGCGGTGACCACGTGCAGGGCGTCGTCGCCGACCGGGGTGTCGATGAGCCCGGAGGCGATGGTGACGGCGACGCCGGTGCCCAGCAGCGCGCCAACCAGGTTCATCACCGCCGCCAGGGCGAGCGCGGCGCGCAGGGTGAGCGCGCGGGTGGAGACCGCGCTCGCGATGGCGTTGGCGGCGTCGTGGAAACCGTTGGTGAAGTCGAAACTCAGGGCGAGCACCACCACGAGCACCAGCCCGGCGGTGAGCATCAGGACTCCTTCACCGCGATCGAGTGCACCGCGTCGGCCACGTGCTCGAACGCGTCGGCGGCGGCCTCCAGCTCGTCCACGACGTCCTTGAGCTTCATGACCTCCAGGGCGTCGCGCTCCCCGTCGAACAGCTCCGACAGCAGCCGCCGGTAGACCTGGTCGGCCTCGTTCTCCAGGCGGTTCACCTGCACCCAGAAGTCGGTCAGCCGCTGCGGCTCGGCGAGCCGGGGCATCGCGTCGGCGGTGAGCCGGGCAGCCTGGCACAGCAGGTCCACGAGCGTCTCGACGCCCCGGGGCAGCTCACCCACCCGGTAGAGGGTGGCGAGGTCGATCGCGGCGTCCATGTGGTCCACCACGTCGTCCAGCCTGGACGTCAGGCGGTAGATGTCCTCGCGGTCGAACGGCGTGACGAACGACCGGTCCAGGTGCTCGATGATCGCGTGGGTGGCGTCGTCACCGACGTTCTCCAGGGCGTGCATCCGCGCGGCCAGCTCGGGGCGCCGGTCGTGGGGCGCGCGCACGTACTCGCGCAGCACCTCCACGCCGGCACCGATGTTCGTCCCGATCTCGGCGAAGAGCTCGAAGAACCTCGCGCCGGTCGGCTTGCGGCTGATGCGCATGCCGAGGTTCTCACTCCGCGCCCATGCGGCGCCGCAGCTCCGGCAGGAACTCGGCGTCCCGGCCCACCAGCGCGGCGGGGTCGAGCTCGCGCGGCACCGACGTGTTCGGCTCCCGGTCGAGCAGGTACCGCAGGATCTCCTCGACCAGCGCGGCGCCGTCGAACTCCGGCAGTGCGAGGTCGTCGAGGAAGTCCTCGGTCAGCACGACGTGGTGCGTGGTCGTCTCCGCGCCTTCGTGCACCTCGGCGGCGTACTCGTGATCGGCCATGGACATCACTCGGACATTCGTGCTCATGGCGGCGGTCTACCCGGCGGCGCCGAGGGCAAACGGAGCAGCGGTCATCGGCACCGGAGCGGGGTCGAGGAGCGGACTGCCGGGTCGTAAGCACCACCCGATCGTGTTGCGCGCGGTTGGCTTCGGCGGCGGCGCGCGCAGCACCGCTAGGCGGTACCGCGCGCGTCGCCGAGCGACAGGAGTGCACTGTTCTCGATCTCGAACGGCTGTCCTGAGCGGCCTGTGGTGGTGGCGGGTTCCCACCGCCGCCTAACGTGCCACGAATTCCGGCTCCCGCCCGGTGGCGCGCTCCGGCGGTGCGAACGCCGGAGGCCGCCGCCGGAAGACACCGAAACCGACGAGGGCGGCCGCACCGGCCAGACACAGCCAGGCGAAGGCGTCCCCGATCACGCGGTAGGGGGTGGTGACGCCGTGGATCGGCACGTCGACCAGCCACTGGTCCTGATCGACCAAGGTGTTCTGAGAGGACAGCGCATGGCCTTGGCTGTCGAACGCCACCGACCAGCCGACACGTAGTCCTGCCGGACGAGTGAGTAGCCGTTCTCGATGGCGCGCAGGCCGGCCATCTCGGAGTGCACGTGACCGATCTGCGGCCAGTCGCCGCCGGGCACCAGCATGATGTCGGCATCGGCGCGCATCATCGACGGGAAGTGAGCGTCGTAGCAGATCACGCTCGAGAGGCGGCCGTAAGGCGTGCTGACGACCGGGGCGACGCCGGTGCCGGGCCGGTACGGCTCCAGACCCGGGACCGGGTGCGACTTCTGGTAGGTCCACAGGACAGCACCGTCAGGGCCGGTCAAGTGGGTTTCGTCCCGGCTGTCCCGCGGGGTGGGCAGGTAGACGTTGTCGGCGACGAGCAGCTAGATCTGCTCCTCGCGGGCGACGCGCTGTGCCTGCGAGAGGAGCGAGGGCAGACCGGCGCCGGAGACGTAGGCCGCGTTCTCCGACCACATGACGATCTTCGCCCTCGACGCCGCGGCGGGCGATGAACGGCCGGATGCCCTTGGCACGGACTCGCTTGCGGTACTTGTCGTGGTCGTAGGCCCGGTCAGCGCAGACTCGGTGAGGTTTGCGCCGAGGGCGGCCTCGTCGGCCACGTACCGACGGGACGGCGTCGAGCAGTGGCATCAGTTAGGTGACGTCGCGGTTGGCGCCGGTCAGCGTCACGGCCAGCGGCACACCGCCGTCGTCAGTGATCAGGTGGTGCTTCGAACCCGTCCGGGCACGGTCAACCGGGCTCGGACGGATTTTCAGCCGCCCTTCACCGCCCTGACCGACGAGGAATCCACCGCCGCCCGCGACCAGTCCAACGGACCCGTCGACCGCAACTTCGCCGACGACGGCTCGTGCAGCCGCGGCCACACCGGCCTCGGTCCAGACCTCCCCTCCCGGCCAGGCACGCCAGGCCGGGCAACAGCGGGTCCAACTCGGCCCACTGACATCGGGCACTCGCGGTGACACCGTCCGCGGGCGTCAAGCACGACAACAAGGAACTCCTGGCAGAGCGGCGCCGCGACAGCGTCCGATCTACCAGGAGTTCCCCCATCTGCGCACCAGAGGGCTCTCACCTGCTCAAGCTCGGAAACGGGCCCTTCCACCGAGAACTGGGCAGGCCCCCGGTCCCACTGGCGCCGCCACCACTACCGTGTCAGAAAGAGCCACTACCAGCGGAAACGCACGTAGTTGCCAAGTGCGGCTGGCGTGTGAAGGCCAATAACGTCATCCGTCAGTAGAAGCGGCGCAGGTCAGAACGTCGTCGATGGACCGAGCGGGTGTCACTTTCGGATGGTGATCACATCAGGCAGTTCCGGGAAGACCTCGTTCACCGCGTGGAGCACGCACTCCATGAGCAGGTCGTCGTTCTCGGTGCGCGCGTCGAAGTCCACGACGTTCTCCTCCTGCCCGCTGGTGGCGATACCGCGATCGCGGAGGCAGCCGGCGACAACGGGGCGCAGCCTGTTGTCCATCCGCTGGTGGCGTGGTTCAACGTAGCGGGGTTCGATGTGGGACATAGTGCCGATGTTGCACGTCTGCACGATGTCGTTGTAGGCAGCCGGATCGCCGGCTGGCGTGATCCTGTAGATCAAGCTCAGGCCGTCGACCGGACTGAGCGCGGGGTCGGTGACGGCATAGCCTGCGGCGCGCACGCACAGGACGAAGTCGTCCACGGCCTTTCGGTATTCCGCATCGGTAACCGTGTCATCGTCCAGTGCCCAGGACTGCGCGGCGGGCGGACCGCCGACGGGCACCCGCCGATCACCGAGCCCCTCGTCCGACGTGGCGCATGCCGTGATCGCGACGACAACCAGCAGGCCGATCACCAGAAGTGCCCGTCGCACGTCAACTCCGGGTCACGTTGCAGTCGTCGCAGCCCCAATGCAAGCCGTGCATGGCCCGGCTGTTGAACCGAGCTGTGGCGTACGCTTCGTTGCGGTCACCGTAGGTCCGTTGTGACCAGTAGCCGTCGTTGCGCTCCAGCGCAGCGCTGAGCCTGCCGGCGCAAGTACCCGACTGCCGTTTGGTCTGCGCCCAGCTGTGACCTGTTGTGGTACTGCCGTTGTGCCCGCTGGATACGTAGTTCTTGCCGCAACTGCGCTCCACGGTGCGGTTGTTCCCCAGTGCGGATGCCGGAGTCGCGGTGAACAACACCGCTCCTGCCGCCATCGCCGCAATCGCAACCACACTGCCGATTCTTTGCCTTGTTTTGAGCATGTCAAGTTCCTCTCGCGACTTCAAGGACGTCTTGCAACGAACATCGTGATGGGTTCGCCCTCACCTCTCAGGAAAATCTCCCTTCGTTCTGTGAGCCGGATACCGCCGGACAGGCGGATCCGTGAAATCGCACGGGAGACGACCGGTGGGCTCGTTGGCTCTTTCCGGTAAAGATCGGCGATGCCGTGTGATGGCGTCGGGTGTCCCGAAGCCACGAGCGCCGGCCTCCCACGCCTCGACCTCGACGGTCTCGTCATCTCCGCCGATCGCTCCCCCAGGGACCGAACGGGCACGGCCTCTGGTGGTCGGGGAAGCACAAGCACCGCATCACCTGGCGCTGACTTTCATCGAGAAGAACTCACTGCGCACTTCCGCAATGTGATCCTCCGGGACGATGATGCGCGGTTCACGGCCGGCCCGCGGCGAGGCGACCGGCCGCCGGGGCGCTCAGCAGGCCTTGATGCCGTCCGCCTTGTCGTTGTCCGCAGCACCGACGTAGGAAGACCACGATTCCGCACCACCGGTCGTCCAGATCCCCGACCACGATCCGGTCCAGTTGTAGACGCGGGTTTTGGTGCCCGAACTCTGGTTGTTGTGCCAGGAAGAGGTCTTGTCGCTGAAGTCGTAGTCGCTCAGGTCCTGGATCTCGTTGCACTCCGTGAACGACAGCTTGCGTCCTTCATAGTCCTTGTGCTCGTAGAGGCAGGTCCAGTACTTGGTGCAGTTCCTCGTTCCCAGCGGTGCCACGGAGCCCTCCGCCGCACGGGCTGGCTTCTCGCCGGCAAGCGGAATGGTGAGCACCACCCTCCCGTCCTGCCAGGCGATCTGGTTCGGGCTGATCTGCACGCCTCCCGCGGTCCGTTCGAGCACCTGCGTGATCTCTGCCTGCACGCTCACATCCGGGGTCGTGGCCTGGGCGCCGCCGGTGACCGCGACGATGAGTGAGCCCGCGGCGGCCACCGCCACGGCCGGCCTCATCGCGCTGATGCGCAATCGCCTCATCCGATTACCTCCTGCTGAGCGAATCCGGGAACTCGTCTGCCGGTGACGATCCGGCCCGGCGCTTTCACCCCGGTTTCACGACCGGGAAAGTGCCGGGCGAGCGCGTCGTTCGGACGGGGACGGACCGTCCGGTCGCGGCCTTCGGCGCCAAACGTCGTACGTCTGTTCGGACCACCACTACCTGGGCGGCTGCGCCAGACTGGACGTGGGGCGGACAGCGGGGGTGTGCGGTGGAGTTCCAGGTGTTGGGCCCAATGCTGATCAAGGTGGGGAACCGGGGCGCGATGTCGCCGGGACGGTTGCAGAGCACTCTGCTCGGCGTGCTGCTCTACCACGCCAACCAACCGGTGTCGGTGGACGCGCTGACGGAGACGATGTGGGGTGATCGGCGTGATCCCCGAGCCGGGCAGAAGTTGCAGCTCCACGTGCACCGGCTGCGGAACGTCTTCGCCGAGGCGGATCGGCTGACGCTCGGGCCAGCGGGGTACCGGTTGACGGTGCTGGACGGGGAGTTGGACGCGCAGCGGTTCGCGTCGCGGCTCGAAGAGGCACGAGAAGTCGCGGCCGAGGAGCCGAAAGTGGCGGTCACGTTGCTCCGGTCAGCCCTGGAGCTGTGGAGGGGCGAACCGCTCGGCGATGTGGACGTCCCTGTCCTGACCGACTGGGCACACCGGCTGGCCGAGCTCAAGCTGACCGCGCTGGAGGCGCTCTACGAGGCCGAGTTGGCCTGCGACCCGAACGTGGCGGTCACCGGTGAACTGGCCGAGCTGGTCAGGCAGCACCCCCTGCGTGAACGGCTGCACGGCCTGCTCATGATCGCGCTGTCCCGCGCGGGACGGCAAGCGGAGGCGTTGCAGGCCTACCGCACGGCGCGGGACACGCTCGTCGACGAGTTGGGTTTGGAGCCGGGGCCGCAGTTGCGCGAGCTGCACCGGCGCATGCTCGCCGGAGATGCGTTCGAACCGAGCGCCGGTGGGGGAGCCGCGACCGCGCCTGCCCAGCTTCCGATGGACGTCCTCGGGTTCGTCGGCAGGGAAGCTGAACTCGAGGAACTGGACGGCCTGCTCGTCACCGAGCCGGGTGCAGTGATCACGGCTGTGGCAGGAACCGCCGGTGTGGGCAAGACGGCCTTGGCGGTGCGGTGGGCGCACCGGGCGCGGGAGAGGTTTCCCGGCGGCCAGCTGTACGTGGACCTGCGTGGATACGGTCCCGAACAGCCGGTGACGCCGGAGGACGCGCTGGCCGGGTTCCTGCGCGCACTGGGCTTGGACGGTGCGGCGATTCCGCACGACCTCGACGAGCGCGCCGCGCGGTTTCGGAGTTTGACCGCGCGGAGTCGGATGTTGGTGGTGCTCGACAACGCCCGCACCGTGGAGCAGGTGCGCCCGCTGTTGCCCGGTGGTTCGTCGTGCTTCGTGGTGGTGACCAGCCGGAACGCGCTGGCCGGCCTGGTTGCCCGGGAGGGTGCGCACCGCCTGCACCTGGAACGGCTGCCGAACGAGGACGCGCACCTCCTGCTCCAGATGCTGCTCGACGACCGGGTGGACGCCGAACCCGAAGCCGCTCGTGAGCTGGTGCGGCGGTGCGCCCGGCTGCCGCTGGCCTTGCGGATCGCCGCTGAGCTGGTCCGGTCGCGGCCTGGACGCGGTCTCGGTCGATTCGCCGACGAACTCGCCGCTCAACAGGCCGTGCTGGACGTGCTGGACATCGACGGTGATCCGCACACCGCTGTGCGCGCGGTGTTCTCCTGGTCGTATCGGCAGCTCGACCCCGGCACGGCCAGGACCTTCCGCCTGCTCGGGCTGCACCCCGGGCACGACGTCGACGAATACGCAACGGCGGCATTGGCCGGAGCCGGACTGCGGGACACGCGCCGCGCGTTGCAGGCGCTGCGGCGGGCACATCTGATCGATTCGTCCTCCGACGGCCGTTTTCGGCTTCATGACCTGCTACGCGCCTACGCGGCCGAACTCGCGGCGTCCACTGACAGCGCTGCCGAGCGGGAGGCCGCTCTGGACCGGCTCGTCGGCTGCTACCTGTTCACGGCTTCGAAGGCGATGGACGTGATCGCTCGAGATGACTACGCCCGCAGGCCGGAGCCGCCTCGGTTCGACGGGGAAACGCCGTCCTTCACGACCTACGAACACGCCTGGCAGTGGCTCGACGACGAGCGGACCAACCTGGTGGAGATCAGCCGGCATGGCGGCCCGGCGGCGGTGATCCACCTGTCGCAGACGATCTGGCGTTACCTCGACACCGGAGGTTACAACGACGACGCGATGACCCTGCACACGCGTGAACTCGACGCCACCCGTGCGCTGGGGGACGAGTGCGCGGAAGCCAAAGCGCGACGCGTGCTCGGCGCCACCCTGTCCCGCTTGGGCTGCGACGGTGACGCGATGGGCCACCTGGAATGGGCGCTGGCCGCGTTCCGCCGCACCGGCGAACGGGCGTTCGAGGTCGCCACGCTCAGCTTCCTCGGCTGCGTGTACAGCAAGAAGGGCGAACTGGACGAGGGAGGGCGGTGGTTCGAACAAGCCCTCACCTTGACCGACGCCGATGACGGGTGGTACTTGCACTGCGCGGTCACCATCAACCACTCCCGGAATCTGGTGGCCCTCGGCCGCGCCGACGAGGCGTTGTCGCACCTCTTGACGATAATCCCCTTGTGCAGGCAGAAGGGTGCCAAGCACCTTGAGTGCAACGCGTTGCTCTGCCTGTCGAGGGTGGACCTGCACGCGGGCCGGCTCGACAGCGCGTCGGACCACGTCCAGCTCGGCTTGACCCTTGCTCGGGAAGCGGGGTTCCGCACACTGGAAAGTGATGCGCTCCGGATGCTGGGCGTGGTGCACGTTCGGCGTGGGAACCACGAACAGGCGTTGCGCCTCCACAAGGAGGCGACGGAGCTCGCTCGCGTCGTCGGCGACACGGAGTTGATCGCCGAAAACCTCAACTCGCTGGCCGCCGCCCAGGCAGCTGCGGGACTTCTCCTCCACGCCCTCGACCACTACGGCAACGCCCTGGCGGTGGCCACTGATGCCGGCCACCGCCAGGAGCAGGCATCCGCCCACGCGGGCATCGGCGACGTCCACGACCGGTTGGGCGAGCACGGGAAAGCTGGTGAACACTGGCTTCGGGTACTCGCGCTCTACCGCGGTCGGAACCTTCTCGGAGCACGCGAGGCGCAGGAGAAGTTGCTCCATCGCGGCACCACCCGTGCCGTGAGGGGGCGTTGATCAGCGGAGGAGGAGCCGGCTTTCGGACACGCACCCAGGCCTTGACCCCGGATGTTGGACACCGGACGCACCTGGCCCCCGAGGGCTCGGGTGGACAGGAGTGCCGTTCAGGTGGTGATGGAGCACTACCCGCCGAAGTTCCGGGTCGAGGCGGTCGCGCTCCACCGGTCCCGGCCGGGCGCGACGATCAAGTCGGTGGCCGACGACCTCAGGGGCGACCACGAGACGCTGCGCAACTGGATCTTCCTGTGCACGGCGGCGAAGTACTTCGCTGGACAGGCGCACTGCGAACTGCGGCCGTGGTCCTGGAACCGCCAGGAGCAGGCGGGCGGGGAAATCGGCGTCTGCGACCCGGACAGGGGCGCGATCGCGTTCAGCCGTGGCACCATCGACAAGGCGCCGGGAATCGGGGGTTCGAGTTCCCAGTGTGGGCGGCAAGCTCGACTGCACACGGGTACGCGCTCTGATCAGGCGCCGCGCCTCGCTGCAGATCGGCTCTGGCGAAGGGGACGACATGCGCAGCACAACTGCCGGAATTCTCGGTGCGACGGTCACGTTGTTCGCGATCGGTGCGGTGACGCCCGCCGGGGCGGGTGTGCCGCCGGTCGCCCACGAGTGCGCCACAGCGACCCAACGCTGTGATGGCCGAGTCGAGGTGCCCCTCGACTGGACCGACCCCGGCTCGGCGAGGATCAGCGTGTCCTTCGCCTGGCTCCCGCGGCGCGACCGTTCCCGGCCGGCGGAGGGGACCGTGCTCGCCATCCCCGGTGGACCGACGGCTGCGCTGCCCATGACCGAGCTCTACCGCCAGGCGCTGGGCTCGGTGCTGGACCGCCAGAACATGCTGATCGTCGATCCGCGTGGACTGGGCGAGTCGACACCGCTGCTGTGCCCGACCGGTGATCTCGGCCGGCCGGACTCGATCGCGGAGTGTGCCCGGCACGTGGGATCCCGTGCCCGGTACTTCACCTCCGACCAGGCGGTCGCCGACTTCGACGCGGTTCGTCAGGCTCTCGGCGTACGCGTGGTCAGTGTGTACGGCTCCTCCTACGGCACGGTGTGGGGCCACGCCTATGCCACCCGGTTTCCGGACCGCACGCGCGCTGTGCTGCTGGACGGTGTGATGCGGGTCGGCGCCGACGGATACGTGCGGTCGCCGCTGGGCCGGCCGGTGCACCCGGATCTGGGAAACCTGGACGTGGTCTGCCGGCCATCGCGCTCGTGCCGGGCCCTGCCGGGCGTGCCGCAGCAGACGTGGGCCGACCTCGTGACCCACCTCCGCAAGCACCCCGACCCCGCCGTGCCACTGCTCAGCCTGCTGCGGTTGCCCCAGCAGGCGGTCGAACCCGCGGTCGGCCGGGAGCTCACCGCGGCCGCCGCGGCGTATCTGGCCGGGGACCCCGCACCCCTGCGCCGGCTGGCGCGAACCTTCACGGGCGGCGCGGTGACCGGACAACCGCAGACCGCCCCGGATCCGACGGTCGCCGGCTACCTCGCCTACGTCTGTGGCGACGCCGTCTACCCGTACGACCGTACGGCCACACCGGAGGAACGCCGACAGCAACTCGACGCGGTGTACGCCGAGCAGAAGCCGTTCGCCCCGTTCAGCACCGACGAGGTGCTCAACGCCACCCACGGCAACGAAACGCAGTGGTGTCTGAACTGGCCGACGCCGCGGCAGAGCCCGCCCGTGCCGGCGCAGCCCAGGTATCCCGCGGTGCCCATGCTGGCCATCGGCGGGGAACTGGACGTTGCCACGCCCGCGACCAACGCGGTCGACATCGCGCGACGCTTCCCCCTCGGGAGGAGCCTTGTGAACCGGTTCGGCGGGCACACCCCGACGCTCGGCGCCGTCGCCGGTTTCACCGGTCCCTACTGGGACTGCGCGACCGAGACCATGCGGTCGTTCCTGCGGGCTCCGGACCGCTTTCGACAGCGCAACGGTTGCACCGCCGAGAACTACCGGGCGGTCGGCTCGTTCCCGGTCACGAGCGAAAGCCTTCCTCGCGTGCCGGTGGGCGGACTCGCCGGGCCGGAACGGGCCCTGGTCACCGCGGCCGTCGCCACCGCCGTGGACGCGCTGGCACGGCGCAACCCCAACGGGGCTGCCACCTCCAGACTGACCGAGGAACCGGGGTTGCGCGGCGGCACGCTCCAGTTCCCCGGTCCCGGCACCGTGACGCTGGACGGGGTGCGCTTCGTGGCGGATGCCGCCGTCTCCGGCCGGCTCACGGTGACAACCTCCCACCGGGCGCGGGCGGAGCTGGTCGTGGCCGACCCCTCGGGTCGGCGCCGTGCGATCGGGCTCGAGTGGGCGCCCTTCCGGACAGCAGATGTGACAGCGGTGACCGGCACACTCGACGGGAGCCGCCCGTTCCACCTCCGGTACCCGACCTAGGCAGTCCACCGCGCGCTGAGATGTGGAATCGGGCTGAAGGTGGGTATCGGGTGCTGGCGCCCCGGAGCTCCCGCGCTCGACCGGCTCCGTCTCTGCGCCGGTCCCGCGGTTGGACAACCGCACGAATCGGCATCTTGAGATACTCGAGCGATCGAGGAGGTGGACACCTCGCCGGACGTGCTCGCCTACCGCCGACGCTGCGACGACGACGAGCGGGTGACCGCGGTCAACTTCGCCGACCACGCCGTCGACGTGGCGCTGGACGGGCGGTGGCGCGTGCTCGTGGCCAGTGATCGCGCGGGCGAGGGCGAACCGCACTCCGGTGCGGTCCTCCCCGAACAAGCCTTGTTGCTGCAACCAGACGGGAACTGAGCATGGACGACGCTTTGGGCAAGCGCACCTGGGTGATCGCGGAGGGGCACATCCCCTCCGGTGGCCACGGCGACAGCCCGGCGCTGCTGAGCCACGAGACCGCGTGCATCCTCAACACGTCCGGCACGGACGCGCACGTCGAGATCACCGTGTACTTCTCCGACCGCGAGCCGGTGGGCCCGTACGAGGTCACCGTGCCCGCGCGCCGCACCGTGCACCAGCGGTTCAACGACCTCACCGACCCTGAACCGGTTCCCCGCGACACCGACTTCGCCACGGTGCTGCGCAGCGACGTTCCCGTCGTCGTCCAGCACAGCCGCCTCGACTCCCGCCAGGCCGAGCTGGCGCTGCTGTCCACCATCGCCTGGCCGGCGGGCTGACCGTCCACAGAGGAGGGCACTGCTCCCGCCGGCGGTGCACCGGCACCGATGGCGCGGTTGGACGGGAGGTGCCCGGGTATTCGCGAACCATGGTGAAACGCGCGTTGTGGCAAGGATTGGCCGCGGGACTGGCCGGAGCGGCCGTGATGACGGTGGGCGAGAAGATCGAGCAGCGGTTGACCGGGCGCCGGAACTCCCACGTGCCCGCCCGCGTGCTGCAGCGGCTGACCGGGATGGCGGAGCGTCCTGGTGCGCAGCCGCGACCGGTGAACCTCGCCATGCACTTCGGCCAGGGTGCGCTGGCGGGTGTGGTGCGGTCGCTGATGGCGAACGCGGGGATGCGGGGGCCGGTCGCCTCCGCCATGTTCACCGTGGTGCGGTTGAGCAACGACCAGATCCTGGAGAACGCCACCGGGGTCGGCGCGCCGCCGCAGACGTGGCCCCGCAAGGAGTTGCTGGTCGACGTGCTGCACAAGGCGGTCTACGCGTTCGCCACGGGAGCCGTGGCCGATGCGCTGGCCGCCCGCCGGGGACCGGGTCCGGGGCAGCGGCACGCGGCGAAGCTGCCGGGCCGTCACGCCCACGTCGGCCCGATCCCGCGCTCCGCTGCCGCCGGTCGCTGAGCCGCGGCACCTCGGTCGCTCGCCCGGTCGGGTTCGCCTGACCGGGCGAGCGATCCGGGCGTGGTCAGGTGGAGGCGAGCCGCACCGCCGCGACGGCCTCGTCGACGGTCGGGCACAGGGCGAGCGTGCTGTGCACCTGGCTCACCTGCAACGGCCGCAGAACGCTGTGGTTGTCGGCGACGATCGCGAAAGGCACGTGGAGTCTGTTCGCCTGGTGCTGGGCGTTGATGAGCATCGCGATGCCCGTCGATCCCATGAAGCTGACGTCGCGCAGGTCCATCACGATGGCCACCGGCCGGGTGTCGGCCAGTGCCCTGAACTCGTTCGCGACGTGCTGGTTCGACTCCGTGTCGAGCACGCCCGCCACGCGGATCACGGGGATGCCGTTGTGCGCTGTGGCGGTGTGCGCGCTGGCCGGTGCGTCGTGGCCGGTCTGTTGATCCATGTGGGCTTCCTCGAACGTCGGAGTGTGCTTGCGGGTTCTCGAGAACGTGTCGTCGGCCGGTCAGGCTGGAGGTGATGTCATGCCGCGGTGTCCGGCCGGCAGTCCTGGCCGGTGGTGCGGCTCAGCACCGCCAGCACGTCTTCCAGCCGACCGCGCCGCTGGAACGCCTGCCGTTGCCGCACGGCGCCGTTGCCCAGTTGCAGGACCTTGGCGAGCAACGCGGTGACGGCGCGCAGTTCGCCGGTCTCGCGCAGCACCGGCTTGACGTGGCGGAGCAGGTGGTGCAGCAACTGAGCGGCCGGGACGCGGCGGTTGGTGAACAGGTCGATGGCCTGCCCCGGGAGACCGTCGTGGGCGGCGCGCCAGCGGGCCGCTCGCAGAGCCTGCTCCGAGACGGGCAGCGCGCGCTCTCCCCGTCCGACAGCGCGGACGGCGGTGACGACCAGTGCGCGCACGAGGGCCGCCAGCAGGACGGTCTCGTCGACCGTGGCCGGCACGTCGGAGACCCGGACCTCGACGGTGGGCAGGTGGTCGGAGAGCCGCACGTCCCAGTAGAGCATCGCCCGGTCCACTACCGCCCCGCTGTCGACCAGCATGTCCGCCACCGCGTCGTAGTGCTCGGCGGAGGTGAAGTAGGGCGGGACTCCGGAGCAGGGCCAGCGGCTGATGAGCATCGAGCGCCAACTGGCGTAGCCGGTGTCCGCGCCGTGGTGGATCGGGGAGTTGGCGGTCAGCGCGAGCAGCACCGGCAGCCACGGCCGCAGGTGGTTGCACACCTGCACAGCGGTCTCCCGGTCGGGCACGGCGACGTGCACGTGGCAGCCGCACACCCCGTGCTCGGCGGCCAGCAGCCCGTAGTCGCGCCCGATGCGCCGGTAGCGGTCGTCGTCGGTGATCGGCTGCTCGGTGGACCCGGCCAGGGGGACGCCCACCGCCAGCAGCCGGCCGCCGGACCGCAACGTCGCCGCCGCGGCCACCGACCGCGCCATCAGCAGATGCTCGCGCACCTCCCGCATTCCCCGGCAGACCGGGGTGCTGCTCTCCAGTTGCACTCGGGTGATCTCCCGCTGGAGGTCGGTGCCGAAGCCGCCGGCCACGTCGATCACCTCGCCCGCCGCGGGGAGGGGCAGACCGGTGGCCGGGTCGACGATCAGGAACTCCTCTTCGACGCCCAGGGTGGGCAGGTCGGAGTTCACGGCGAGCGGGCGGTGGGTGTGGATCATGTCGTACCTCGACGTTCTCCGGTGATCCGCACGCGATCCGGCCGCAGACCGTCGCCACGCGCCATGAGGACGGCGCGCACTCCGGGCGGACGTTCGCGCAGAGACGTCGGCACGCTGTTTGACCGACCAGATGTCTTCCGGCGATCTTGCCTGTGCCCGCCGGAAGGAGCGCTGGAATACCACCCCGCGGCGGCGACAAACTTCTGCGAGTGGAGGAACAGCTCGCGAGCACCGATGCCGGTACCGGCCGGAACGGGTGGTTTCGACGACAGGCCCCGGGTTATCCGACCGGGACGTCAAACAGTCGGCGATGCCCGGAGCGCGTCGGTCGTGACACCTCTTGACCGATGCGCGCGCTTCGAACCCACTGGAGTCGCCATGGCGACCAAGCCTTGTCCCAGCCGCGGTGCGATCGTCACCTATCTCAATCCCGACGTCATGCACCCGTCCGTCTACGTGCGTGGAGTGGTCATCGGAACGCACGTGGTGGACCCGCAGACCGCACACACGTGGGTGCCGGTCATACGGTCCGACGGCACGATGCTGGTGCTGGACACCGCCAACATCATCAAAGTGGCGGCTTCCTCCTGAGGCCGTCGGCTCGAGGTGCGTTTCGTGCCTGGTGCCACGGGTACGGCTTCGAGATGACGCGATCCCACGGTGATGACGCCTCGGAGGAGGCGAAGCTCGCCACCGAGCAGGAAGAAGGCCTCGGCGAGGAGGACTCGTCGCTGCCCGACCGCGACCAGGAGGAGGACTCACCGGCGCCATGAGTGGCGCCGGACCCGAGGTGGTCGTGCTGGTCGGGTTGCAGGCGTCCGGCAAGAGCACGTTCTTCCGGCAGCGCTTCGCCGGCACCCACGTGCACATCAGCAAGGACCTGATGCGCAACGGGAGCCGCAAGGAGGCGCGCCAGCACGCCCTCCTCACGACCACCCTCGCCCGCGGCGCCTCGCTGGTGGTCGACAACACCAACGCCTCCGCCGCGGAACGGCAGCGGATCATCGCGGTGGCCCGCGACTTCGGGGCTCGGGTGACCGGGTACTGGTTCCCGCCGGACCTCCCCGTGCTGCTCGCGCGCAACGCCGCGCGGACGGGCCGGGCACGTGTTCCGGACGTCGCGCTGTTCGCCACGCTCGCGCGGCTGGAGGAGCCGGGCGTCGAGGAGGGGTTCGACCGCCTCTTCGTCGTGCACACCCTGCCGGGAGAGGACTTCGCGTGCCGGGCTGCCGGATGACGCGCCGTCGTGCTCCAAAACCAGATGTTGAGATCATCTGGATGTTATGAGTATCGTAGCTGCCCGTGAGAACACGAACGGAGCGGCGATGGTTCGGCTGACGCGGGCGCAGCAGCAAGAACGCACACGGGCGGCGGTGCTGGCAGCGGCGGAGGAGGAGTTCACCGAGCACGGCTACGCCCTCGCGAAGGTGGACCGGATCGCCGAGCGGGCCGAGCTCACCCGCGGTGCGGTCTACTCGAACTTCCCGAGCAAGCGGGCGCTGTACCTGGCGGTGCTGATCAGCCTGGTCGAAAGCGCCGCCGTCGCGGAGCCGCCGAACGCTCCGGCGTCGCTGCCCGACGCGTTGGGTTCGTTCGCCAGGGTGTGGCTCGAGCGGCTGCCCCTCGCCGGTGAGACGGCGGGGGGAGGACGGTTGCAACTGCGCTCGCTGGTCGGCGTCCTCGACGACGACCACGGGCGGGCGGTGCTCGCGCAGGCCGCCCGGCTGGAGGCGACGCTGCTCGGGCTCGCGCTGGAGTCGTGCGCACCGGCACGACGGGTTCGGCTGGCCTCGCTGGTGCTGACGCTGCTCGACGGCGCGGGGTACGGGGCCGAGACCGCGCCGGGATCGGGTGATCCGTTCGACCTGGCGCTCGCCTGCCGGCACCTGGCCGGGATGGACCTCGCCGACACCTGGGCGCCGCCGCACCTGTCCTACGTGGAGCCGGCGCGGTCCTGCGCGGAGGGCTGGGACCCGCCCGCGGCTCTGGTGGACCGGATCAGCGGTTCCGAGGTGGACCTCGGCGCCGACGGTGTGGTCGTCGTGCTGGGAGCGCGGCGTCTCGCCGCGGCGGAGGAAGCCGTCCGCTCCGCTCGGCAGGGGGAGCGGGTGACGGTCGTCGTCGTCACGGGTGATCCGGCCGAGACCGGTCGCCTCGTGCGGCTGAGGGTCTCCGATCTGACGGCGTCTCTGCGGCGCGTGTTCGCCGCGGATCCCCTGCCGTGCCTGCGTCTGGTGATTGACGACGACGCTGCGGTGGCATCCGCGCTCGGACTCGCGGACGCCGGCGACGAGACCGAAGCCGCGGTGCGCGTCCAGGACGGGACGGTCGTCGCCCGTGCCGCCGGACGAGGTGCAGGCCATGCCGCGGCGATCGTGTCACGGCGGCGGAAGGCCGGCCGGTGACCCACCTCGCGACCGATCTCCTCGTGCTGCACACCCTTCGCTGCATCGGCTTCGCCGGCACCGCCCGCATCGCCGCGACGGCCGGGCTGAGCGAGGCCGACGCGGAGTCCGAGCTGATCGACCTCGCGGTCACCGGTCTCGTCACGCACCAGGCCGGCGAGTTCGGCGGGTGGGGTCTGACGGCCTCCGGCCGGGCCGCGGACGCCGAGCGGATCACCGGCGAGCTGGAGGCGGCGGCCGCCCGTCCCGCCCTGACGGCCGCGTTCGACGGCTTCCTGGTGCTCAACCCGGAGCTGCTCGACCTCTGCACGGCCTGGCAGCTCCGCTCCGTCGACGGCGTGGTCGTCGCCAACGACCACAGCGACCAGTCCTACGACGACCGGGTCCTCGACCGGTTCACGGACTTCCACCGGCGCGCTGTTGTCGTGCTGGACGAGATTTCCGCGGCGTTGCCCCGGTTCGGCCGCTATCGGTTCCGGCTGGCCGATGCCTTGCAACGCGCCACTTGTGGTGCTTCGGAGTATCTGACCGATGACATCGCGTCGTACCACGCCGTCTGGGCCGAGTTGCACGAAGACCTGCTCGCGACCCTGGGGATCCCGCGATGAGGTGGATCCGGCGGCTTTCCGCCGAGACCGGGGAGACGGCGGAAGTGGTGGGCGGGAAGGCTCACGGCCTCGTGGCCCTGCACCGGCTCGGGCTGCCCGTGCCGGCCGGGTTCGTCGTCACCGCCGAGGCGTGTCGCGAGTACCTGCGCGACGGGTGCCTGCCCGACGGGCTCGAGGACGAGCTGCGCCGGGCGATGAGCGACCTCGAAACCGCCACCGGACGGGACTTCGGCGGAGTGCGGCGGCCGTTGGCGGTGTCGGTCCGTTCCGGGGCGAGCGTGTCGATGCCGGGCATGATGGACACGATCCTCAACCTGGGTCTCACCGCGGAGTCGACCGCCGCGCTGGCGGCCGAGACGGGTGACGAGCGGTTCGCCCTGTCCTCGCGCGAGCGGTTCCTGGCCGGCTTCGCCGCCGCGATCGGGGATGGCCGTCCGATCCCCGACGACGCGGCCCGGCAGCTCGCGCTGGCGGTGCGGACGGTGTTCTCGTCGTGGGACGCGCCGCGGGCGCAGACCTACCGGGAGCTGCACGGCATTCCGCACCACCTCGGCACTGCGGTGATCGTCCAGGCCATGGTGTTCGGCAACCGCGACGACCGCAGCGGCACCGGCGTCGCGTTCAGCCGGGACCCGAACACCGGCGCGAACGTCCCGTTCGGCGAAGTGCTCTTCGGGCGCCAGGGCGAGGAGGTCGTCTCCGGCGGCTCGCGAACCCGGCCCCTGCGCGAGCTCGCCGACCGGGAGCCCGCGGTGTGGGCCGCCCTGCTCGACGCCCTGAGCCGGATCGAGGGGCACTACCGCGACGCGTGCTACGTCGAGTTCACGTTCGAGGCGGGCGTGCTGTGGCTGCTCCAGGCCCGGCCCGGCCGGTTCGACGGCGCCGCCGCCGTGCGGCTCGCCACCGATCTCGTCGACGAGCGCGTGATCGGCCGCGGCGAAGCGCTGCTGCGCGTCTCGCCCCAGCACCTCCGGCACGTCCGCACCCCGCGGATTGTGGCGGGGGAGGCCGACGTCCTGGCCAGGGGACTGGGCGCCTGCCCCGGCGTCGCGACCGGCCGGGTGGCGACCACTTCGGACAGCGCGGTGCGGATGGCCGCGGACGGCCCCGTCGTCCTGGTGCGGCCGGAGACCTCCCCGCACGACCTGCGCGGCCTGGCCGCGGCCGCCGGGATCGTCACCGCCCGCGGCGGACCGGCCAGCCACGCCGCGGTGGTCGCACGTGCCATGGGCAAGCCGGCCGTCGTGGGGGTAGCGGACCTCGTCGTCGACGCCGGTTCGGTGAGCGCCGGCGGACGGACGATCGGTGCGGGCACCCTCGTCACGATCGACGGGACCGGCGGCGAGGTCGTGCTCGGCGACCCCGGCACGGTCACGCCCGCGGCGGACGCCCACCTGCGCAGGCTGCTCGGCTGGGCGGACGACGTCTCGGGCGACCACAACGGCCGCACCGAGTCCGAACGCCTCGGCGCCGCTCATGCCGTGCTTCGCGGCGCCTCGGGCCGGCGCGAGTAGCCGGCACGGGCCCGGCGCTCAGGGACGCGCGCCGGGACCGAACCCCGTCCAGCGCAGTTCGGCCGGAAGATGGCTCATGTCGTTGTACACCACCAACGTCGGCGCCAGGCCGGTTCGGTGCTCGATCACCGTCAGCGCCGCGTTCCCGCAGTCCAGCCCCAGCCAGCGGGCCGGCGGCGCGTCGAGGGCGTGCCGCACGAGCCAGGCCACCGGGTAGGCGTGGGTGACCAGGACCTCGTGGGTCTCGGTGTCCGCGGGACGGGCGAACCTCTCGACCAGCTCCGCCGCGATGCGTGCTCCCGCGGCGGCTTCGGCGGCGTCGTAGCCGTCGAAGAACCCGGCCCACGCGGGAGGGATCTCGTCGGGCACGTGCGGCACGTGGTCGACCAGTTCGGCTGCCTCCCGCACGGCGGCACCGGGCAGGTGCGCGCCCAGGATCTCCGCGGACGCGGTGGCCCTGGGCAACGGCGAATGCCAGACGGTGTCGATCGGCACGCCGGCGAGCCGCTCGCCGAGCAGTGCCGATTGCCGCCGCCCGGCCTCGGTCAGCTCGCCGAACGCATCCGCCGCACCATGCCGGACCAGGTAGAGGTGACGGGTGGCCATCGCTTCAAGATACTCAAGACATCCAGATGTTTGCAACATCTGACTGGTTCTGGTCGCAGCTCCATGAGGCGTGGCGCATTCCGGTAATTGGTTTGCGGTCGTGAGCCCGCGCCAACAGGGTGGTGCCGTGCAACCACGTATCGCGCTCGTCATCAGCGGTGGACCGCATGGCTGACCCGGCGCAGCCCGCGGTGCCAGCCTCCACGATCCGGGACTTCACGATCCAGGCCGTCACGATCAGGGAAGCCCATGACGACGACTGGCCGCAGATCTGGCCCATCCTGCGCGATGTCATCACCGAACAGCACACCCTGCCCTACGACCCCGCGATGACCGAGCCGGACGCCAAGCAGATCTGGCTCCTGCCCCCGCCGGCCAGAACGGTCGTCGCCGCCGCTGACGGCCGGGTCCTCGGCACCGCCAACATGTACGCCAACCGGCCGGGCCCCGGAAACCACATCGCTTCCGGCAGCCTGATGGTCTCCAGGCGCGCACGGGGCGCGGGCGTGGGACGTGCCCTCACCACCGACATGATCACGTGGGCGCGGCGGAACGCCTTCGACGCGATCCAGTTCAACGCCGTCGTCGACACCAACACGAGCGCGATCCGCCTCTACGAGAGCCTCGGGTTCGTCACCCTCGGGGTCGCACCAGGAGCGTTCCGCCACCCCGTCGCGGGCAAGGTGGGTCTCCGCGTCATGTGGCTGGACCTGGAGCGGGATCAGCCCTGATCGGCAAGCACGTGCGGTGCGGCGCGAACGAAGCGAGGAGACATGGTTCAGGACGGGCAGGCGGAGATCCGCGACGCGTTCGACGCCGCGGCGGCGGACTTCACCGCGCTGGGGCGGCACCTGTGGGAGCCGATCGGCGCGGCGACGGTCGCGGTCGCCGCGCCGAGGCCGGGTGAGCGCGTGCTCGACGCCTGCTGCGGCACCGGCGCCTCGGCGATCCCGGCCGCCGGGCTCGTCGGTCCCGACGGCCTCGTCGACGCCGTCGACATGTCCGCTCCGATGGTCGACGAGCTGCGGCGGCTCTCGGCGGGCCTGCCCCAGTTGCGGGCCCACGCGGCGGACGTCACGACCTGGACGGCGGAGAGCTACGACGTGGTCCAGTCGGCCCTCGGCATCTTCTTCTTCCCGGACATGACCGCGGGCACCGACCACCTGGTCAGCCTGCTGCGGCCCGGTGGCCGGGCGGTGTTCACCATCTGGCGCGGCGAGTCGATGGCCGCGGCCGGCCGGCACCTCGGCCTCGCCATCGCCGAGGCCACGAACACCCCGGTGCCCGCGCCGCGCCCGCCGCACCTCGTCGACCGGGTCAACCAGCCCGGCGGCTACGCGGCCTGGCTGGCCGGGCGCGACCTCGTCGACGTCGAGGTGACCGTCCACGAGATGGCGCTGACGATGACTCCCGAGGTGGCGTGGCTGGTGATCACGGGGTCCGGCTTCCGCGGGGCGTTGGCGAAGGTGCCGGAGGACGCCCTGCACACCGTGCGCGAGCTCTACCTCGCGTCGCTGCGGGACGCGGGCGTCACCGAGCTCGACGCCACCACCCTGATCGGCAGCGGGCGCCGCGCCACGTGACGTGCAACTCCCGAAATAGATGCAAATGATTGTCATGAGCTAACGTCGGTGCGTCACCACCGCTCATGACGACAGGACCCTGCCATGCACCACCGCGCGCCCCTGGCCGCCGCCGGTCTGACCGCTGCCTCGATCCTCCTCGCCGGGTGCTTCGCCCAGAGCGCGGGGGAGAGCGGCACGTCCGGCGGGGCAAGGATCAAGCTCGCCATGATGCAGCCGCCGCGGTCGGGTCTGTCGCCGTTCAGCGACGACGCGTTCAAGCTGTCCCGCTGGTCCACCGCGGAGACGCTGGTGACGCTGGACGACGGCGGTGACGCCCGCCCCGGTCTCGCGACCGGGTGGCGGCAGACGTCGGACACCGCCTGGGAGTTCACCCTGCGGCAGGGCGTGAGCTTCCACGACGGCAGCGCCCTGACGCCCGCGGTCGCCGTGAACACCCTCACCAGGGCGACGAAGGCGGTGCCGAAGCCGCGCATCCTCGACGGCGTCGCGCTGACCGCCGCCGTGCAGGGCGACAAGCTGGTCGTCACGACGGGTGCGCCGGATCCGTTGCTGCCGCAGCGGTTGTCGTCGCCTCAACTGTCCATCCTGGCCGAAAGCGCGTACGCCGCGGACGGCAAGGTCACGCCGGTGGGCACCGGAAGCGGGCCGTTCCGGCTAGTACGGGTCGACGGCACCACCAGTGCGACCCTCGACCGCCACGAGGGCTACTGGGGCGAGAAGGCCAAGGCCGCGGGCATCGACGTGTCGTTCGTGCCGGACGGCACCGCGCGTGCGGCCGCGATCCGCGCCGGTGAGGCGCACATCGCCGAGGCGGTCCCGGTGTCGCAGGCCGCGCTGCTCGATGCGCGGACCATCAACGAGGTGCCGATGCCGCGCACCAACACGCTGTACCTCAACACGAAGTCCGGGCCGTTCGCGGACCCGGCCGTGCGCGCCGCGGTCCGCGAGGCGATCGACCGCGACCAGATCGTCGGCACCGTCTACGAAAAGCGCGCCGACGTCGCGAAGGGACTGCTCGGACCGGCACTGCCGTGGACGGTCCAGGGCCGCAAGGAGATCACCGGCCGCGTCGCCGCCGGCCGGGCGAACGGTGCCACGATCACCCTGGCGACCTTCACCGACCGCGCCGAGCTGCCCGAGGTCGCTTCCCTGGTGCAGCAACAGCTCCAGGACGCGGGCTTCCGGGTGAACCAGGTCGTCCGCGAGTACGCGCACATCGAGCAGGACATGCTGGCGGGCAGGTTCGACGCGTTCATCCTGTCGCGCGCGACCGTGCTCGACTCCGGTGACCCGGTCGCCTACCTGAAGTCGGACTTCACCTGCGGCGGCTCGTTCAACATCGCGCGGCTGTGCGACGAGACCGTCGACCGGGCCGTGCGCGAGGCCGAGGCCGCCGAAGCCGGCGACCGGCGCCGCGCGGCGATCCTCGCGGCCGAGGCGGCCGTGCTGCGGACCGACGCCGCCATCCCGATGCTGCACGAGCGCGTGATCCAGGGTGACGCCACGTCCGTCACCGGCTCGGTGAAGGACCCGCGCGAGCGGGCGCTCATCACCTCCGCCACGCACGTGAAGTGATGGCCGAGCCGTTGCGCGGACGGGCGGCGGTCGTGGTCTCCCGGCTCGGCGCACTCGTGCTGATCTCCGCCGTGGTGGGGCTGTTGCCGTGGTTGTCCGGGCGTGATCCGGCGTTGTCGGTGCTGCGAGCGCTCTCGGCGGAGCAGGAACCGACGCCGGAGGCCTTGGCCGCGGTCCGCCGGCAGCTCGGTCTCGACGCCGGTCCCGCCGACGTGCTCACGCGCTGGGTGGCCGGCCTGGTGCGGGGCGACCTCGGCCGGTCGTGGATCAACGGCGCCGAGGTGCTGCCGTCGGTGCTGTCCGGGCTCGGCGTCTCGCTGACGCTGATGAGCGCGGCACTGGTCGTCGCGCTCGTGGTGTCCTCGGCGCTGTGCCTGCCGCCCCTGCTGCGCGGCGCCCGCGGTGACGCTGCCGCGACGACCGGGGGTGTGGGCGCGGCCCTCGCGGCACTGCCCGAGTTCCTGCTGGCCGCGGTGCTGCTGGTGGTCCTGTCGGTGTGGCTGGGCTGGTTCCCGCCGTACGGCTGGGACGGCCCCCGGCACCTCGTGCTGCCCGCGCTCGCCCTCGGCGTCCCCGCGGGCGCGGTGGTGGGCACGTTGCTCGGCGACGCGCTTCCCGCGGTCTTCCGCGAACCGTGGGTGGCGGTGTGGAGGTCGTGGGGCTGCACGCGTTCCGTCCTCGTCCGCGGAGCGCTCCGGCGTGCGCTGCCGCCGTTGCTGCCGCAGGCCGGCCTGGCGGTGGTCGGCCTGACCGGTGGCGCCGTGGCGGTGGAGGCGGTCTTCGCGGTCCCCGGCATCGGGCGCGCGGCGCTCGGCGCGGCCCGCGCGCAGGACGTGCCGGTGTTGCAGGGCTGCGTTCTCGCGCTCCTCCTGCTGGGCCTGCTGGTGGGCGCGATCGCCGAGGCGATCCGCCGGTACCTGCTGGGGCCCGCGCTGCGGGACGCGGCGCTGTCGTTGCCCGCCCACCCGCACCGGCCGCCGAGCGGGCGGCGGGTCGCCGTTGCGGCGGGGGCGGCGGTGCTGGCGGTGGTGGTGATCGGCTGGGGTCTGCTGCGCGATCCGCTGCGGATCGACGCCGCCGCCAGGCTCGCGGCACCGGGCTGGGCACACCCCTTGGGCACGGACGGGCTCGGCCGCGACGTCCTGGCGCGGGTCGCGCACGGCGCGCCGGCGACGATCGGGGTGGCCGTCGCGGTCTGCGCCTGTTCCACCGCGGTCGCCGTGGCCATCGGCTTCCTGCCGGACGTCGCCCGCGGCACGGCGGAGGCGGCGAACGCGGTGCCGCCCGTGATCGCCGGCATCCTCGTCGCGGCCGCGCTGGGTCCCAGCACGATCGGCGCCTCGCTCGCCGTCGCGCTGGTGTCGTGGCCCGCCCTGGCCGCGCACGCCGCCGCGCTGGTGGAGCAGACGCGGGCTTCCGCCCACGTGAAGGCGCATCGCGCGCTCGGCGCGGCACCGTCGCGGATCGCGTTGCGCCACGTGCTCCCGGCTGTCGCGGGCCCCGTCGCCCGCAACGCCGTCCTCAGGCTGCCCGGCATCGCGCTGGCGCTGGCCTCGCTGGGCTTCCTCGGTCTCGGAACCCCGCCGCCCGCCCCCGAGTGGGGGTTGATGCTCGCGGAGTCGTTGCCCTACGTGGAGCGGGCGCCGCTGGCGGCGTTGAGCCCGGCGGTGATGCTGCTGCTCGTCGCCGTGGTCGCGATGTCGTTGCCCGCGCTGGCCGCGTGGAGGCCCCGCACACCGCCCTCCGCCGTGGCTGCGGTGGCCCGGCGCTGACGACCACGCAGGGACGTGCGTGCGCGGGAACGCCTCGGCCGAGGGCTCAGCGGACGGCCGGGACCTCATCGGCACAGGACCCGGCCGCCGCGGTGCTGTCGATGTTGTCCTCGACCCAGGTGCGCAGCATCCGCAGCGGCACCGCGGCGCTGCGGCCGAGGCCGGTGAGCGAGTACTCGACGTGCAGCGGGACCGCGGGGTAGACGGTGCGGTCGACGAGGCCGAACTCCTCCAGGCGGCGCAGGCTCTGGGTCAGCACCTTCGGGCTGACGCCCTGCAGGTGGCGCTGCAACTGCCCGAACCGCTGAGGGCCGTCCTCGAGAGCGCCGATGGCCAGTGCGGACCACTTGTTCGCCAGCAGGTCGAGCATCGCCCGGCACGGGCACTGCGAGGCGTAGACGTCGTGGTCGGAGTGCTGTCCTGTCGTGCACGCGCTGGCCATCGCAAGCTCCTCACCTCAATGCTTCCCGACGGGAAGTACTGTCCCTTGCGGGTAACTATATCCCTGGAGATACCTTCCTGAACGTCCAGCGAGAGATCGTTCCCGGTCTCTCCGAGCGAGTGATCCAGGGAGAGAACCCGTGTCCGACTCATCGATGCGCGCCGTCGTCCAGCACACCCTCGGCGGTCCCGACGTGCTTTCGGTGCGGCAGGTGCCCCGGCCGGAGCCGTTGCCCACCGAGGTGCGGGTGCGGGTGCACGCGGCCGGCATCAACCCGGTGGACTGGAAGACCCGCGCCGGCGGCGGGATGGCGGGCGTGCTCGGCGAGCCGCCGTTCATCCTGGGCTGGGACGTCTCCGGCGTCGTGGACGAGGTCGGCTTCGGCGTCACGACCCTGCGGGAGGGGGACGAGGTCTACGGCATGCCCTGGTTCCCGCGGGCCGCCGGTGGCTACGCCGAGTACGTGACCGCCCCGGCGCGGCAGTTCGCCCGCAAGCCCGCGACGCTCAGCCACGAGCAGGCCGCCGCCGTCCCACTCGCCGCGCTCACCGCGTGGCAGGTCCTCGTCGACACCGCACACGTCACGGCCGGTCAGCGCGTGCTGGTCCACGCCGCCGCCGGTGGTGTCGGGCACCTGGCGGTCCAGTTCGCCAAGCACCTCGGCGCCCACGTCATCGGTACCGCCCGCGCCCGCCGCCACGACTGGCTCACCGGGCTCGGCGCGGACGAGCTCGTCGACTACACCGCCGTCCGGTTCGAGGACGCCGTGTCCGGCGTCGACGTCGTGGTCGACCTGGTCGGCGACGCCCACGACGACACCGGCACCCGGTCGCTGGAGGTGCTGCGCCCCGGCGGGCTGCTCGTCGCCGTTCCCTCCGGTGCGTCGCCGGAACTCGCCGCGGAGGCCGAGGCGAAGGGCGTGCGGGTGACGCCGTTCCTGGTCGAGCCGGACGGGCCCGCGCTCACCCGCATCGGCGAGCTCATCGACGCGGGCGAGGTGGTGGTCGAGGTCGAGGAGACGTTCCCGCTCGACCAGGTCGCCGAGGCCCACGCCCGCGGCGAGTCCCAGCGCACCCGCGGCAAGCTCGTCCTGCGCGTCACCTCCTGACCGCCGGCTCGAACGGCTGTCCGGCTGGTTCGCCGGAGCCGCGGCGTGGTCAGGCGTCCTCCGCGCCGGCCGCGACGAGGCCGGCCCCGGCCTCTGGCCGGATGTCGTGCGCGGTCATCACCTCTCCGCAGTGGTCGCACGCCAGCGTGACCCGTGCCTCGCCGGGGCAGTCGCGGTGGCGGTAGTGCACGGGCGGCCCGCCGGGGGCCATGTGGGTGTCGCCCCAGTCCTTGAGGGCCATCAGGACCGGGTAGAGGTCGTGCCCCTTGCGGGTGAGCCGGTACTCCGGGTGCTCGCCGTCGGAGGCCGGCCGGCGCACGAGGATGCCGTGGTCCACCAACCGGCCGAGCCGGTCCTGCAGACGGCTGCGCGGGATGCCCAGGTTGCTCTGGAACGCGTTGAACCTGCGCACCCCCGCGAACGCCTCCTTCAGGACCAGCAACGTCCACCGGTCTCCCAGCGCCACGAGCGGGCGGGTGATCGAGCACGGCAGGTCGGCGAGCTGTTCGTACCGCATGGGCCGACCATAGCCCCAAGCCAGTCTCTTTTCGAGACCGGACGTGCTAGCTTCGGTCTCGAAAAGAGACTGGCCCGGAGGTGTCCGATGAGCACGACCGCCGACCCGTCCAGCGACCTGCCCGGGGCGCTGCACCGGCTGCTCGCGGAGAGGTGGACCTGCCGGCAGTTCCTGCCCGAACCGGTTCCGAGGCGCACCATCGAGCGGGTGCTCGAACTCGCCCAGCGGACCCCTTCGTGGTGCAACACCCAGCCGTGGCAGGTGGAGATCACCGAAGGCGCCGGGACGGAGCTGCTGCGCACCCGGCTGCTCGAACACCTGCGGGACAACCCCGGCGAGCCGGACTTCCCGTTCCCGGTGCGGTACACGGGCGTCTACCAGGAGCGCCGCCGGGAGTGCGGCAAGCAGCTCTACACCAGCGTCGGCGTCGAGCGCGGTGATCACGAGGGCGCCGCACGGCAGATGCTGCGCAACTTCGAACTGTTCGACGCGCCCCACGTCGCGGTCATCACCACCGATGCCGCGCTGGGCGTCTACGGCGCCGTCGACTGCGGTCTCTACCTCGGCACGTTCCTGCTCGCCGCGCAGAGCCTCGGTCTCGCGGCGGCGCCACAGGCGGCGCTCGCTGGCTACTCCGGCTTCCTGCGGGACCACTTCGGACTGCCGGACACCAGGCGGGTCGTCGTGGGGATCTCGTTCGGTTTCCCCGATCTCACCCACCCGGTGAACGGGTTCCGCACCGCGCGGGCGGACAGTGCCGACGCCGTGACGTGGCACTCCGGCAAGAGCCCCGTGCGATAAGAGGTCGTTCCCGGCAGCCAGGTGACCGCAGCGGTGGGCGCCTATGCCTGGAGCAGCCGCTCACTCAGCTCCCAGAGCCGTTGCGCCGACTCGGGATCGACGGCGTGAGGCACGACATCGGGCGGGATGTCCTGCTCCGCACCGAAGTCGATGGGCCTCGGCGTGTCCAGCGGTGAGACGTCGTTGTCCTTCAGGTAAACGCCGCCGATGTCGGCGAGCAGCGGACTGGTCGCGGCGAACACGCTGGTGGCGGCACCCTGCTGCGGGGTCTTCATCCCGCGGGCGGGGTCGATGATCGGCTGGTTCGAGGAGGCGACCGGGAACCGGATCGGGTCCGCGTTCGCCGTCCGGCAGCATTGCCAGCTCCTGCTGCTGGAGGTGCTGCGCGCCTACGTCGACCAGACCGAGCTGCCCGCCGGGTGGCTGAAGGCGCTGACCGACGAGCGGCTGCGACCGGCGCTGCGCCTCATGCACGCCGAACCGGGGAAGCCCTGGGGCCTGGCGGAACTGGCGCGCGCCAGTTCCATGTCGCGGACGTCGTTCGCCGAACGCTTCCGCACCGTGGCGGGGATGCCGCCGCTGACCTACCTGAGCCGCTGGCGGATGTTGCTGGCACAGCGCGCTCTTCGTGACAGCGACGTCCGCATCGGGCCGCTGGCGGTCGAACTGGGCTACTCGTCGGAGAGCGCTTTCAGCACCGCGTTCAAACGCGAGGTGGGGCAGTCTCCGCTGCGGTACCGGAACCAGGCGCGCGAGGGACTGCCGGCCCGCACCGAGCCGGCGCCGTCATCGGTGTGAAGTGACACGGCTCACGTGAGTCGAGGCGCTGGAAGGCTTGAACTTGACGCCGGTGTCAAATTCTAGGTTGAGCACCATGAAACGTCTGCTCGCCGTCGTCGCCACACTGCTGTTCGTCGCCACCCCGGTCGCCTCCGCCTCCGCGTCGGCGGAGCCCTACGCCCCCGTGAACCGGCCCGGCCCGCGGCTCTCGGTACCGGCCGCCGACCTCCAGGCCGCCGTGCGGTGCACGCCGTCGGCCCACGGCTCCCACCGGGAGGTCGCCCTCTTCGTGCCGGGCACGGGCGTCGGGCCGGACGAGGCGTTCTCCTGGAACTGGTTCCCGGCCCTGGACAGGATCGGCCACCCCTACTGCGCGGTCACCCTCCCCGGCAGCTCGGTCGGTGACGTGCAGGTCTCCGCCGAGTACGTGGTGCACGCCATCAGGTACGCCCACGCGATCAGCCGCGGCAGGATCGCCGTCATCGGCCACAGCCAGGGCGGTGTCAGCTCGCGGTTCGCGTTGCGCTTCTGGCCGGACACGCGGGCGATGGTGGCGGACCACATCGGCCTCGCCGCGGTCAACCACGGCAGCGCCCAGAACGACGAGCTGTACCCCCACGGCAACGGTCCCGCCTTCGCGCTGCAGCTCAAGAGGACGGCCGAGTTCGTCGAGGCGGTGAACTCGCGGCAGGAGACCTTCCCCGGCATCTCCTACACCTCCCTGTCCACCGTCCACGACCAGTTCGTCACCCCGGTCGGCACGACGGACCTGCGCGGTCCCGCGGGCCGCGTCGCGAACATCTCGCTGCAGGACGTCTGCCCGGACAACCGGAGCGACCACATCACCATCGGCACCAGCGACGCCCTCGCGCACGCCCTGACCATGAACGCGATCACCCGCCGCGGTCCGGCGAACCCGGCGGAGATCCCCGCCTCGGTCTGCGCGCGGGACACCATGCCCGGTGCCGACCCGAGCACCGTCGCCGAGGACCTGGCGGAGTTCCTCAAGACCGCCACCGACGTCATCGCCGCCGCCCCGGTCGTGCCCGCCGAACCCGCCCTTCAGCGGTACGTGTTCGCACGTCGCTGAAGCCCGGCCGGATTAGGCTCGACGTCCGTCGACGACCAGGGGAGCAGCGGTGCGCATCGGTGATCTGTCAGCGCGGACCGGGGTGAGCACCCGCGCCCTGCGCTACTACGAGGAGCAGGGCCTGCTGACCAGCACCCGGAGCTCGGGAGGTCATCGCCGCTTCACCGAGGAAGACGTCGGCCGCGTGCTGTACCTGCAACGGCTCTACCTGGCGGGGCTGAGCAGCCAGACGATCCTCACGCTGCTGCCGTGGTGCCTGAGCACGCCCACCCCCGACAACACCGACGCCGCCTTCGCCCGCCTGACGCGGGAACGGGAGAAGCTCGACGCCCACATCGCCGAGCTCTCCCGCACCCGTGACTCGCTCGACGAGCTGATCGCCGCCAACCGGGCCTTCCGCACGTCGACGGCCTGGTGACGCACGCGCCTCCGACTGGAGAACACCGTCCGCAAAAAGAACCGTGGTTCTGCTAGCCTCTTGCTAAGCAGAACAGCGGCTCTTTTTGTGGGGGTGCAGGTGCCGAGACTCACTGACGCGCGCAAGGAACTCCGGCGGGCGCAGATCACCGAGGCGGCGGTGCGCTGCTTCGGGCGCAGCGGGCTGGAGCGGACGTCGATCGCCGACATCACCGCCGAGTCCGGGCTGTCGACCGGATCGATCTACGCCCACTACCGCAGCAAGGCCGAGCTGGTCCAGGCGAGCGCCCGCGCCACGCTGGCCAAGCGCGCGGAGGTGCTGGGGGAGTACGCCAGGGCGGAGAACCCGCCCGATCCGGACGAGCTGCTCGCCAGGATGACCTCCGCGATCGATCCGGTCGAGGCCAGGTTCGGCGTGCAGATCTGGGCCGAGGCGACGACCGATCCGGCGATCGGCCGCATCGTCGAGGACATGATCGACCGGATGCGCCTGCTGGTGCACGACTGCACGACGGCGTGGCTGGTCAAAGCCGAAGGCGGCGATCCGGTCGCCGCACGGGAGCGGGCCGCTCCGATCGCCCGCCGGGTGATCGCCCTCTACCTCGCCGAACTGCTCCAGACCGCGCTGCGCCCACTCACCGAGGAGACCACGTCATGATCAGCACGACCGGGTCGTTCGACGGCCGCGCCGTCCACCGGGTGGGTTACGGCGCGATGCAGCTAGAACGCCTGCGGGACCGGCGCGAGGACGCCGTGGCGCTGCTGCGGCGCGCGGTCGAGCTGGGGGTGGACCACGTCGACACCGCCGAGTTCTACGGCTTCGGGTTCGTCAACGACGTCATCCGCGAGACGGTGCGCGGCGAGGACGGCGTTCTGGTCGTCAGCAAGGTCGGCGCCGACCCCAACCCGCGGGGGCCGCTCCCGCTGCGGCCGGCGCAGCGACCGGAGGAGCTGCGGGCGAGCGTCGAGGACAACCTGCGCAGCCTGGGCACCGACCGGCTCGACGTGGTGAACCTCCGCCGCCTCGACGCCGGACCCGGTCTGCGGCCGGAGGGCGACCAGGTGGTCGACCTCGACGACCAGCTCGCGGTCATGACCGCTCTGCGCGACGAGGGCAAGATCGGCGCGATCGGCCTGAGCAGCGTGAGCCTCGACGTGCTGCGCCGGGCCCTGCCCGCCGGTGTCGCCTGCGTGCAGAACGCCTACAGCCTGGTCTCCCGCGACGACGAGGACCTGCTGCGGCTGTGCCTGGCCGAGGGGATCGCCTGGGTTCCCTACTTCCCGCTCGGCGGCACGTTCCCCGGCTTGCCGAAGGTGACCGACGAACCCGCGGTGCACGCCGTCGCGCAGTCCCTGGGCGTCACGCCTCCCCAGGTCGGCCTGGCGTGGCTGCTGCACCACGCGCCGAACGTGCTGCTCATCCCCGGTACCGCCGACGCCGCCCACCTCGAGGCCAACATGGCGGTCGGGGAGATCGCGTTCGACGCCGCGACGCTCGCCGTCCTCGACGCCGTCGAGTCGCGCTCCAGCGAGGTCCCCATCGGATGAGGAACAGCGAGGGCGTTGCCGTGAAGGCCGTCATCTACCGCGACAACGGTGGTCCCGAGGTGCTCGAGCTCGTCGACCGCGAGCTGCCGTCGCCCGGTCCGGGCGAGGTGCGCGTCCGCGTCGCCGTGTCGGGCGTGAACCCCGCCGACGTGCAGGCCCGTGCCGGCCTCGGACACGCCCGGAACTTCCCCGAGATCATCCCGCACCACGACGGCGCGGGCACGATCGACGCGGTCGGTGACGGTGTCGACCGCGGTCGCGTCGGCCAGCGGGTGTGGCTGTTCATGGCCGCGGCCGGCAGACCGGCCGGCACCGCGGCCGAGTGCGCCGTCGTGCCCGCCGACCGGGCGGTGCCGCTGCCGGACGGGGCCGGGTTCGACGCCGGCGCGGCCCTCGGCGTCCCCGCCCTCACCGCGCACCGCGCGCTCACCGTCGCCGAGGACGGACCCCGGCGCCTGCGACCGGGTGCGCTCACGGGGAAGGTCGTGCTGGCCGCGGGTGGCGCCGGTGCGGTCGGGCACGCCGTGATCCAGCTCGCCCGCTGGGCGGGTGCCACCGTCATCAGCACGGTCAGCGGGCCGGAGAAGGCCCGGCTGGCCACCGCGGCCGGCGCCCACCACGTCGTCAACTACCGCGAGGGCGACCCGGCCGCCGCGATCCGCGCGATCGCCCCGGACGGCGTCGACATCATCGCGGAGGTCGCCCTCGGCGCGAACCTCGAACTCGACCTCGCCGTCCTCCGCTTCCGCGGCACGATCGCCACCTACGCCAACGACGGCGGCAAGCCGGTCGATCTCGACGTGCGGCGGAACATGGTGATGAACACCCGCCTGCAGTTCCTGGTCCTCTACACCGCGGGACCGCGGGTGCTCGCCGCGGCCGTCGAGGACGTCGCCGCCGCCGTGGCCGACGGCGCCCTGCCCGTGGGCGAGGAGCACGGGCTGCCGTTGCTGCGCTTCCCGCTCGACCGCACCGCCGACGCACATCGAGCGCTGGAAGGCGGTGCGGTCGGCAAGGTCCTGATCGACGTCTCGGCGTGATCCCGCCGTGCCGCAGGCAGCGTCACTGGTAGGAGACCATCGACGGTTTCGGTTCGTAGGACATGGTCTGCTGCGGGGTGAGCATCGGCTTGTCCTCGTCGTAGAAGTTCTTCCAACCCATCGGGAGGTTGCCCGGCCGAGCTCCGACCACGGACTCCCAGGTGGACACCTTCTGGCCGGTTGTGCCCTGGCCGTCCATGTGGATCAGCAGTTGCACCTCGTCGCGGGTGGTGTCGAGCGCCTGCTCGTCGCGGATCATCGAGAGCTGGAACTGGTGTGCCACGAGCAGCTTCTGCGGCAGTTGCTTCGCGGCGGTCAGGTCGGCGAGCCACGCCGAGACCTCGTTGATCTCCGCGGCGTCGACACCGCCGATCTGCTGCAGCGGCACCTGGCCGGGCCCGAGCTTCCACTCCGGGTCGACGGCCAGGCCGACGTGGGACAGCTCCAGCAGCGGCGCGTAGCGCTTCGCCTGGTCCAGCAGACGAGCCCGGCCCGGTTGCAGGTCCAGGATCACGTAGACGCCCTCCTGCCCGGCCCTCTCCACCCACGGGCGCAACGACTCGACGTCGGTCTCGCTCGAGTAGTCGCCGTCCGGGCCGGGGGAGCTCTGCGCGACGGTGGCGATGATCTCCAGGGTCGGCACGACGGGAACGTCGCTGAGCGGGTCGTACTCGGCGGCCAGCCCCTTGACGCGGGCGATGCTTCCTTCGAGGTCCTGCTCACCGAGCGCGCCGAGCGCGGGCCCGTCCGGGTGGCCGTAGAGGCAGACCAGCATCCTGCCGGGGAAGAGCACCTGCCCGCCGCCGGGCAGCGAACCACCCCGGCCCACCGCGTCGACCCGCTTGCGCAGCCGGTCCGGCGGGCCGAAGTCCTTGCCCAGCGCCAGCAGCGCCGCCGACGGCTGCGAGCGCAGTGCGTCGGTCGCGGCCGCGTCGCTCCTCGGGTCGACGCCCCGCAGCGAGACGATCCGCGCCCCCGCCGCCCGCGCCGTGGCGACCGCGGCGGCGTCGTCACGGCCCTTGTCCGACAGCACCGTCACGTCCACGGGACCGGCGGGCTCGACGGCCGGCAGCCCGGCGGGCAGTTCGGTCGTCGTGGCACCGCCCTCCGGCGCGTCGATCCCGACCACCTTCGCCTTGCCAGCCCACGCTTCGACCTCACGGCGCGCGTCGGCGCCGACGGTGAGCACCACCTGCGGTGACAGCCGTCCCACCTCGTCGCGCACGGCCGCGGTGCCCGGCTCCGCCAAGGTCGAGGCGGGAAGCTGGAGCACCGGTACCCCGAGCCGCTCCGCGAGCGCTCCCGCGCCGGCCAGGGCCTCGCGATCGGACTCCGCGGCCACCACCACGACGGGGGAGCTGCGGAACAGGGCGGAGCTCACGGCGATCGCCGACCCCGCGCCGGGCTCGGCGTCCAGCACGGTGGTCTTCTCGGATGGCGCGGCGACCTGGGCCGTCACCACGCCGGACGTGCCGCTGGACGTGAGTCCGAACGGTCCGGCGGTGCAGCCCGTCACGAGCAGGGACAGCACCACGGCGAGGGACCAGCGCTTCCGCGCCGGGGTGCGCCACCCGGCCGCGACGGCTCCAGAAGGCTTGAAATCACGATGTTCCGGCACAGCAACCGTCCTCTGTGGATAGCCTCGTCCGAAGTCGCGACGGCATCCGCTCAGGTGCGGTCCTCCGCCAGGAGCACTGCCGGTCGTCACGACGGGAAACGGGTTCCGCATCACCGCACGGGAATAACCGGTGAGGGCGCGAATCTTCATCGCGACGCCGTGACCACCCGAAAGAGAACGATCGTGGCAGGGCTCAGGCGTTCGGCCGAACTTGCCGGACACCTGTGTGTCGTGCCACACGCGGTGATGAACCATGTCCGCAGCTCACGGCCCTTGCCGCACGTCGAGAACGCGCAGTGGCGAAACGCCGGCAACGCGGTGATCATGCCGCGGGGCGTCGCGCTTCGTAACATCGCTCAGAGGAACAGGTCCGGATTTCTTGGTGAGGTGTTCAGTGACTTCGAGCGAGACGGCGTCGACGGCCAGCATGCAGACGACCGACCACGACGGCGTGCTCGTCGCTGTGATCAGCGGCGAGCTCGACATGGTCAGCGTCGATGCGGTCGGAACGGCCCTGTTCGACCACGTGGGCAAGGATCCAGCCGGCCTGGTGGTGGAGCTGGCCGTGGACTTCATGGGCTCGTCGGCGTTGTCGATGCTGCTGGAGCTGTACGGCCGGGCACAGCGTGAGGGTGTGGGATTCGCGATCGTGGCCAACCAGGTCGCGGCGGTGCGTCCCATGATGGCCAGCGCCCTGAGCCAGGTGCTGCCGGTGTGCCAGTCGGTGGACGAGGCCTTCACGCTGATCCAGAAGCAGCAGGGGCCGGGTCAGCAGCCCGTCTCATGACCGAGGCGGTGCGCCGGGCAGAGTGGTCTGCCAGGCCATCGTCGATTTCGGGACAACCCGGCGTGGCGCGTTCCGTCAGCATGTGTTGACGACGTAACAGGCGTCAGCATATGCTGACGGCGTGTCGCTGGCAGCAGATCTGGAGCAGGCCGTCGGCAACCCCGATCCGGACGCCGGGCTGCGCGCCGTGGCCCGCCTCCGTCAGCTGGTGGAGCGCTTGGAGGCCGAACAGGTGGCGTCCGCGCGGCGTGCGGGCTGGTCCTGGCGGGACATCGCGCTGCGGCTCGGCGTCACCAAGCAGACCGTGCACCGCAAGCACCACCGTCACGTGGAGGTCTGATGTTCCAGGGCGAGCACCCTGAACTGGGGCGGGTGGTGCGTGAGGCGCTGATGTCTGCTCGCGCTCTCGGACATCCGCGCACCGGCGCCGAACACCTGCTCCTCGCTCTCACCCTGGACAACGGCACCGTCGCCGCCATCCTCGGCAGGCACGGCGTGACGACAGCAGTGGTCGAACGAGCGGCTCGTGCCGCCGAGCCCAGCGGGGCGGGCGCGGCAGCGGATCGGGAGGCGCTGGCCGTGCTGGGTGTCGAGCTCGACGCGTTGGCCCGGCGAGCAGGCATCGCGTTGCTGGACCGCGCGCCGGCGCGCGAACCACTGCTGCCGCTCGGTGCGGCCGCGGCCAGACAGCGGTGCGCACGGCTGAACCCGCCGTTGGGCCTGGACGCCCAAGCGGCGTACGAGGCATCACTGCGCCTGGCGCTCGCTCGCCGCGAACGCGAGCACCGGCAGGAACACCTCGCCCTCGCCTTGCTCGCCCTGGACCCCGGTGTCGCGTGGGCACTCGCGGACGTCGACCTCCCGGCGCTCATCGGCGAACTGGCCGCCGCTTTCCCGCCACCGCACCGCAACCCGCTCCTGCGTGCCGAGCGGCGACTCGGGCGACGATCGCGCCACCGCGACATCGTGCGCCGCTACCAGCACACGACAGGTCGCACCGCCACCGCGGGCGCCGCCCTCGCGGCGGTCATCGGCGGCTGATTCGCCGTGCTTCCGCTCTCGGCATCGGTCCGCGTTCGGGCGCGGAGCGGTACACCTTCGGCCCAAGCAGGTTCTGCTCACGTGCCACCGGTCAGCGGAGAGGAACTCGGAAGACATCCGCTTCTCGTATGGGCGCGCAGCCGTCCAGCACGGTCGGCGGCAGGTGCGGAAGTTCCGCGAACATGACGACAACTGCCTGTCGGCGAAGATGCGTGGAGCGAAGCCCAACGGTCGATCGGGAATCAACGCAGCGGACAAGAATTCAGACATGCATCCTGTTGCGCGACGCGTCATTGCATGGCCTGTCCGGGCCAAGTTCCCCCACTGTCAGCGTCATGACCTGCGGCGACTCACCCTCGGCAGTGGAACTTGCGCGCAATCTCGTCGGTGGAGGTAACCCGCGCGGTCTTCCCCGTTGCGCGAACCAAGATTTCGTGTCTTCTACTGCAGGTCAGTAGCTTCAGCGTAGACCTGCCCAGGTCTACGCCGACCGCGCCTACGACCACGACAAGTACCGCAAGCAGGTCCGTGCCAAGGGCATCCGGCCGCTCATCGCCCGCCGCGGCGTCGAGCATGGCTCCGGCTGGGCGTGCACCGATGGGCTGTCGAGCAAACCCTGGCGTTGCTGCATTGGTTCCGCCGCTTGCGCATCCGGTGGGAGACCGCGACGACATCCACGAGGCCTTCCTCAGCCTCGCCTGCTCGATCATCTGCTGGCGACGCCTGCAACGCCACCAGTCATTGCGTTAAGGCCTCTTAAGCAACACGCTCTGCGGCATGCGCGGCCGTGTTGCCCTTGCGAAAACCATTGGTGACCGACTTGCCCCGCTGATGTACTGATGGCCACCGTGAGTCTGCCGCGTGACGGAGGTAGTAGTTGTGAGTGGCTATAACGCGCTTGCCGAGGTGTACGAGTGGCTCATCTCAGATGCAAAGCTGACTCCGGCCGAGTTCGCTTCGTCGTTCGATGACGTCCTCGATCTCGTGCCGTCGGACGCTCACGTCCTCGATTGTTCGTGCGGGACCGGACAGTTGGCAGTTGGCCTCGCCGGTCTTGGCATGCACGTTGTCGCAACTGACGCCAGCGAAGCGATGGTTCGTCGGACTGCGGAGTTGTCCGAGCAGTTCAGGGCATCTGTCCGGACAGTGCGGGCGGACTGGCAAGAGTTGCCCGACCATTTCGATGACGGCACCTTCGACATGGTGTTCTGCGTTGGCAACTCGCTGCACCATGCCGAGGGCGCGCGAGGCAGAGTTGCTGCTCTGGAGTCGATGTCACGGCTTCTGCGCCGTGGCGGGCGCTTGGTACTCACCTCCCGCACGTGGGAACTCGTGAGGGCCAGAGGTTCCCGTCTGGACATCAGTGACCGACTCGTCCACCGGAACGGTCGCGATGCCGTCGTGGTCTACCGCTGGGACATTGCGCCGAATTGGGAGGACGAGCACCACATCGAGATTGCGGTCGCGCAAGTGGATACGGCTGGATCGGTTCTTGCCCGCTCGGAACTGCTGTCGAGCTGGCCCTACCGATACGAAGAACTCGAAGTCGATTTGCACCGGGTCGGACTCCAGACGGAAATGAGCACGTTCAACCTAGGGGCCGAGAACTACATGGTGGTGGCGAGCAAGGTATAGACAACGGGCTCTCAGTCCGTGGCCGGACCGCGCGGTCGCAACCAGGAGGCTTGCGTCCTCTCATCGGCAGAAGAGGACGTTCGGGCGGCGGGCTGGCTGTCCGGCGCCTTGGCGGGGGTGCCGTCACGGGTGGACCCAGCGGCGGTGAGCGTCCAGGTCGACGTTGCTGCCGCAGATCACGGTGACGACGTGACGGCCGCTGAAACGGTCGCGGTCCTCCAGGACAGCGGCGACGCCGAGAGCTGCCGAGGGCTCGACGACCAGCCCCGTGTGCTCCAGGAGCAGCCTCATGCCGTCGATGATCGACGACTCGCGGACGAGGACCGCGTCGTCCGCCACAACGAGCAGGTCGTCCAAGACCTCGGGGATGGGGAACCGTCCGGCGACGCCGTCGGCGATGGTGCCGGCCGACTCGGTGGTGATGACGCGGCGCTCGTGCCACGAGCGGGTCAACGCCGGTGCGCCCGCGGGTTGCACGCAGATCACCTCGGTCTCCGGCACCAAGGTCTTCAGGACGTGCCCCACACCGGTGGCCAGCGCACCACCACCCAACGCGATCAGGACAGCGTCGAACGGGGACTCCCCGCCCGCCAGCTCAAGACCGATCGTCGCGGCACCCTCACAGGTCTCGATGTCGAGACTGTCCTCCAGCAACCGGATGCCGCGCTCACGCGCGATGCGCGCAGCGCGCTCGCGGGCCATCTCGAAGTCGCCGTCCACCAGGTCCAGCTCCGCGCCCAGCGCCCGGATCCGATCGAGCTTGACGGCGGGGGCGCGCACCGAGGCCACGACCGTCACGCCGAGGCCGCGGCGGCGACCCGACCAGGCGAGCGCCTGGCCGAGGTTGCCGGCGCTGGCGCACACCACGGCGGTGCGGCCCTGCTCGGCCAGCAGGCCGGCCACGAGCTCGGTACCCCGCGCCTTGAAGCTGCGCACCGGGTTCGCCGTTTCCAGCTTGATGCTCACGGTGCAGCCCAGCCGGCGTCCCAGCGCATCGCACCGGTACATCGGCGTGTCCAGGTAGACGGGATCGATCGTGCGGCGAGCGGCGCGGATCCGGTCGAGGTCGAGCCGCGTCCTGGGCATGCCGGGATCGTAGCCACAGCGTCGATTCCGGCCGTCCACTCCCAGACGGGCACGCACGTGCCGCTGTCGTCGACTCGTCACGGCCGCAGCCGCAGCGCGACTCCGGACTCCGTTTCCGGCACCGGCAGCGTGACCGTCACGGTCACCGATTCTGCGCGGTCGATCCGCCTCGCCGGACAGTGATCGCCAGATGCGCATGCCCCGAGAGAAACCGCGGGACGAGGACGACCAGTTTTGCCACACTGCGGCGGTGCATGACCCAATGGCGTTCACCGAACCGGCGAACTGGACCGGCGGCTTCTACGAACTCTCGGTAGAGGTCGGCGATCGTGACGACGACCGTCTTCAGCGTGCGCTCACGGCGCTGTGGCGGGCAGTCGCCATCACCGGCTGCTACAGCAGCAGGGACCGGGAACCGGCCGACCAGATCGCGGTACCCGTCACCGTCGCGTCCCTTGAGGAGTTCGGCCACCTGCACGGTGTCGCACGGCCACCGTTCGGTGGCTCCGTCGTGTTCGGTTGCTTCTCCACGCGCTTCGAAGACGCCGAGGACTGGTTGACCCTGTACCTCCCGCTCGGCGCGTTGTCCGTGGCGGAGCCGCGCATCGGTGGCTTCCCGTTCGGTCCGGAAGGCGGAGCGCGGTCGCTGTCCTGGCGCGCGTCCTTGGACACGTGGCTGGCCGGTGTGGCGGGCCAGGTGTTCCGCCAGGTCGACTTCCGGCTCGGCCTGATCGGGTTCGAAGTCGACTACGTCAGCGCCGCCGAACTGGCCGGCGTGCTGCCCGAACAACGCTGGAACGGGTACCTCGTGCCCGCCGGTGGACAGCTGCGCTACACACCGGCGAACCGCTAGGCAGCAAGGCCCGCCTCGACGCATGACCGGAAACCTGACCGGTCAGAAACATTGACGGCCGAAACACCGGAACCCTAGCCTGGCCTTGAGAGCGCTCTCACACATTGCCGAACCACCCGCCCTGCATCGGGAGGTCTCATGTTGAGAGCTGCGTTCCTGGCGCCCCTGCTGGTGTCCACGCTCGTCCTGGCCGTTCCCCCCGAGTCCACTGCCGACGCTCCGGCGCCACCGAGCGCCACCGTGGACTGCGACTACTACTGCGACGACCGCGATCCCTCCCTGCCCCTCAGCGCACGGCGCTCCGCCTACCGGCCCGGCACCAGTGCTCCGCCGACCGCGGGACCACCGTCGACGGGAAGCGCCCCGCCGGTCGCGATGGCGGTGATCTGCAACAAGTACTGCGATGCCCGTGATCCCGCGCTCGCGCCGTCGAACCGCCACGCCCAGAGCGTCGCTGTCGGAGGACGGCAGGTCTCCCTGCGTTTCAACGACACGGACGCGATGGGATGGGCCGTGATCTCCGCCGCCCAGCAGGGGGACGAGGTGTGGCTGGACCGCTCCTTCGACGCCGGCGTCACCTGGGGCTCCGGGTCCAGGCTGGGCAACACCGCGGCCCCGGCAGGCTTCGGCGAGTGGCGCACCATGATGTTCAACGTCGACGACTGGGCCGACCTCGGGGTCGGTCTGCTGCGGGCCTGCGGACGACCGGCCGGGTCCTCCTCGATCGCGTGCACCAGTTGGTACCGCACGACGTGGAACGCCGGTGAACGCCGGACGGCCGCGGCGACGGCGCTGATGGAGCGCTACAACCTCGGCACCGGCTTGTTCGACACGACGGGGTGGTGGAACTCGGCCAACGCGCTCACCGCGGTCATCGACAACATCCGGGTGACCGGGATGAGCAGCTACCGCTACGCCATCGCCCGCACCTACGACCTCAACGTGCGGGCCTGGCAGGGCAACTTCATCAACGACTACAACGACGACGTGGCCTGGTGGGGCCTGGCGTGGCTGGCCGCCTACGACCTGACCGGGGACAGCAGGTACCTCAACACCGCGCGGATCGGCGCCGACCACATCTTCCGGTTCTGGGACTCCGTGTGCGGTGGCGGTGTGTGGTGGAGTTCGAGCAAGAACTACAAGAACGCCATCACGAACTCGTTGTACGTCCAGCTCAACGCGGCCCTGCACAACAGGATCCCCGGCGACACGACCTACCTGCAGCGCGCCAGGACGGGCTGGACCTGGTTCGCCAACAGCAAGATGATCAACAGCGCGAACCTGGTCAACGACGGCCTGACCACGTCCACCTGCGCCAACAACAACTTCACGCCGTGGAGCTACAACCAGGGCGTTCCGCTGGCCGCTCTCGTCGAGCTGCACCGGGCGACCGGCGACGCGAGCCTGCTGACCAAGGCGCGCAGCCTCGCCGACGCCTCGACCGGGAGCAGCTTCCTCAACCCCGGCGGCATCCTGTTCGACGACGGCGGCGGGGGAGACGTCCCGTCCTTCAAGGGGGCCTACGTCCGGGGCCTGGCCGCGCTGAACAGGGCGCTGCCCGACCGCCCGTACACCGGCTACCTGCGCCGTCAGGCGGACACCGCCCACTCGCGGGACCGCTCCAGCGCCGACGCCTACGACCAGCCGTGGGCGGGTCCGTTCCAGCGCAGTGACGCCGCCCGCCAGCACAGCGCGGTGGACCTCATGAACGCCGCGAGCTGACCAGGGGGCGAGCCGGGTCCGTTCACTCCACGATGGACGGGTGGACCCGGCTCGCAGTTGCCCGGCCTGCCGACATATCCTTGCCCCGGAACGGCCGTCGGGACTCGCGATCCCCGAGGTGGCCGCTGGGCATGGCTGGGGGGCTGGTGCTGAAGTACTTGGAGCCGCGCACGGACGTGCCCGCGAAGGACGACTGGTCCACCAGACTCGCGCTCGCGGAGGCGCGGATCGGGCTGGAGCAACGCCTCATCACGGTCGTCACGGCCCTGACCTTCGTCGCGACGTTCTTCCTGCCGGCCACGCCGGGAAACACGGCCGCGAGGATCGTGCTCGGTGTGCACGTGTTGCTGGCACTGCCGCTGTTGCTGGTGCACCGGTCGGAGCGGCGGATGTTGCGGCGAGGGCTGCTGGACGAACCGTGGCGGCGCGTCCCGGCGGACGTCGCGCAACGGCCGGAGAACGACTACGCCGACCGGCTGCTGCTCGGCGGACTGGTGCTGAAGGGCGCCTTCAACGACCTGGCGGACGTGGTGCGCAGCCGCCGGGAGGTCTTCGTGTGCGGCCCGGACGCCAGGGGGCGCGCGGTCGTCAGGGGCGCCGGTTCCACGTCGATGTACCCGGCCGAGGTCGACGAGGGGGAGTACTCGCCCGCTCCGCCCGCCGATAGCGAGCCCGGCCGCCCCCGTGACGACGAGCGGCTCCGGGACGGGCTCCGGCTCACGGGGTCGTTCGTGCACCTGTCATGCGTGCTGACGGTGCTGGGAGTGGTGGTCATCGGCGTCCTGGTCGCCCTGAGCGTCTCCCCGCTCGCGCCGGCGGGGCTGATCGCGGCGGCGCTGCTGATGCCGGGGCTCAGCCCGTTCAAGGTGGCGGAGGCCGTCCGTCGGCAGCGCCACCTCGTCAGGGCGGTGGCGGAGTCGGAGGAGTGGACGCCGGTGCCGACCGAGTTGCTGCCGTGGCGGCGCGGGCACCACGTCGCCGGGATCGCGGACCTGCCGGGAGGCCGGGCGCTGGTGAGGTTTCCCAGGCCCTCGCCCGACCTCGTCGCGAACATCGCCGGCACCGGGGTCATGTGGGTCGCGGGCACCCACCGGGACACGGCCGCTGTGGGCGTGCCCGGCCGGCGCGAGCTGATGTCCGCGGTGGTGCTGCCGGATCGGGCCGCCTCGCCGGGCGACCCGATGCCGTGGTGGAGGCGGTTGCGGCAGACGGACTTCAGCGACCTGCCGACGTAGAGCGACGTCTTCCCCGCGGAAGAGCCGAACGCGGTTACGCGCGGACGCTGCCGGCCAGCTCGATGAGCGCGTCGGCCGCCGCGGCCGAGGAGGCCGGGTTCTGCCCGGTGATCAGCAGACCGTCCCGCACGACGTAAGGACTCCAGTCCTCTCCCCTGGAGTAGACGCCGCCGAGGTTCTTGAGCTCGTCCTCGACCAGGAACGGGACGACGTCGGTGAGCTGGACCGCCTCCTCCTCGGAGTTGGCGAACCCGGTCACCTGCTTGCCGCGCACCAGCGGCGCGCCGTCCTCGCCGACCGCGTGGCGCAGGACGCCGGGGGCGTGGCACACCAGGGCGAGGGGCTTGCCCGAGCGCAGGGTCGTCTCGATCAGCCGCGCGGAGTTCGCGTCCTCGGCCAGGTCCCAGAGCGGGCCGTGGCCGCCGGGGTAGAAGACCGCGTCGAAGCCGTCGGTCGAGACCGAGTCCAGGCGCACGGTGTCCGCCAGCGCCGCGAGGGCCTCCTGGTCGGCCTCGAAGCGCCGGGTCTCGTCGGTCTGGGAGCCGGGTTCGTTGCTCTTGGGGTCCAGCGGCGGCCGGCCTCCCCGCGGTGAGGCGAGCACGATCTCCCAGCCCGCGTCCTCGAAGCGGTAGTACGGCGCCGCCAGCTCCTCCAGCCAGAACCCGGTCTTGCGGCCGGTGTCGCCCAGCTCGTCGTGGGAGGTGAGCACGATCAGGACCTTCATGGTGTTCCCTTCGTCATTGGACCGGTCTACTAGCGCCGGTCAGAAGACCGGTCAGGAGTGTGCAGTCAGGAGGGCCTACAGGTGCAGGAGCTGGCGCGTCACCGTCATCGTGACGTCCAGTGGCGCGAGACTGCGGTGGATCTTGGCCATGACGCTCGCGCCGAGCCACATGTCGTACAGCGCCTGAGCCGTCGTCCGGGCGTCGTTGTCGACCGACAGCGAGCCGTCCTCGACGCCGGCGGCGATCATCCGCTCGATGCGGCCGACGATCGCGTCGGTGCCCGTCTTCAGGACCAGCCTCATCGCCTCCGAGAGGTCGGCCACCTCGGCACCCAGCTTCACCGCGAGGCACCTGCCCTGGCACTCGTCCACGCTCTGCGTCCGCCGCCACTGCTCCCAGTAGGCCATCAGGCGCTCGGCGGCCGGTTCGGCCCGCGTGAGGACGCGGTCCATGTCCGCGAGGTAGTCCGCGAAGTAGCTCTTCAGCAGCGCTTCGCCGAACGCGTCCTTCGAGGCGAAGAAGTGGTAGAAGGAGCCCTTCGGGACGCCGGCCTCCGCGAGCACCTCGGTGAGCCCGACCGCGGAGTAGCCCTTGTGGGCCATGATCCGCTGGGCGGCGTCGAGGATGCTCCGACGGGTGTCGGTGCTGCGCGTGGTGGCGGGCATGGTGGTGACGATAGCGGTAAGTAGACCGGTCGTCTAGTGCCTCGGGTCAGCCGCAGCACCGCACGGTCACGTGCACCGCGCGGGCTCCCGGCGGCAACCGCACGATGTAGGGGGACTTGCCGCTGCTGGTGAGTTCGGCGAGCCACCGGTCGGTGGCGGCGTCGACGACCACGACGTAGCCGACGAACCGGCCGGGCTGGACCGGGTCGAAGTACAACGTGCCCGACCAGGTGGTGCCGGACACCGTCACGGGCTGCTGGACGTAGAACTTGCACACCCCGGGGGCGTAGAGCAGCAGCCACGGCGGTCGTTCGCCCGGCCTCAGCTCGACCGTGCCGCGGGCTTCGACGCCGTCGCCGGTCAGCAGCGTTCCCGGCGCCGGTGCGGTCATGGTGATGCCGTCGCCCGCGGTCCTGTCGGGCGGGTTGGGGCAGGGCGGCCCGCCGGACGTCAGGTCGTCGGTCGCCGTAATCGGGACGGGGTCGGCCGGCGCCCCGCGCCGAACGTCGGCGCCCGCCGCGCCGAGCAGCACGGCGACCAGCGCCGCGGCGAGCCACGCCCGGCGCGCGGGAGGCTCCGCCGGCTCGTCCTCGGCGCGCTGGGCGGGCTCGGCCGGTTCCCGATCTGTGTCGGGCCGCTGCGCGGACTCGACGAGCCGGGTGCGGGCCCGCAGCCACGACCGGACGTCCGCGTCGGCCGAGGACTCGCCCCGGCGCTGGGCCGCCAGGCCACAGGTGAGGACGATGGTCCGGACGGACCGGGCGTCGACCGGGTCCTCCTTGTCGGCGATCTTCCTGCCCACCGTGGCGTCGGAGATGCTGTCCGCGCCCCGGTCCCGCGCCACCGCGTCCACGGACATCCGCTCGACCGCGAGCGCGGTCATCTCCGAACGCTCCATCAACTTTCTCAGTGCGCCGCGGAACTCCCGCCAGGTCCGCGGATCACCGGGCAGCCGAGGTTGCTCCATGGATCCAGGTTCTCATGTGTTCTCAACGATTCCCACGCCGTTGACCACGTCGTTCGGGCGTGGCGACAGTGGTTCGAACCGTTCACGTGGAATGCGCGGAACGGTTCGATGATCGGTTTCGGAGAATGGCAGGGGAGAAGAACATGCAGGCAGTGAAAAAGCGAGTTCTGTGGGCGGTGCTGCTCACGGTCGCAGGACTCTTCGCGGTCACGGCACCGGCGTCGGCCACGACCGCCGCGGCGTGCTGGGGCACCGGGGGCTACATCGGTGAACGCCACCACCAGCTCGGCGGCAACGCGGGTCCGCTCGGGTGCGCCATCGGGCCGGAGGAGAACGCGTACGAGGGCGGGGCGGGCAAGGTGCAGCGCTACGAGCGCGGCATGATCACGTGGTCGCCGTCGACCGGTGAACGGTCCGTGCAGGCGGCATGGGTCCAGAACGGGCGCATGTGGCTGGACTGGGGTGTGACCGACCCGTTCCACTACGACAGCTGGCTCGTGCGGGTGGACCGGTACGGCTGGAACGTCGGCCAGCCCGAGTACCACAACGGTTCCCCCGGTGTCTGGGCCAACCGGGGGCGCGTCGAGCTGCCCGCCTACACCTGGGGCGACTACCGGATCGTCGTCGAGGGGTGCGATCTCGGTGGCGGACACACCTGCCGGCAGGGCTGGTCCAACCCGGTGTATCTGCGGATCGCCTGAGCCTCGCCGCGACGGTGCGACCGCTGAAGGGTGACGTCGAGGGCACTCCGCCGTGCACGGTGCGGGGTGCCCCCGACGCGTCCGCGCAGCGCGTCACCGGTCGAGCAGCTCCAGGAAGCGCTCGAGCAGCACGCTCTCGTAGTCCTCGAAGCTCCAGCCGCAGTCCTGCACCAGCAGCGTGCAGGTGCTGTGCTGCGCGGCGACCCAGCACAGGCGCTCGCCGCCGGCGTCCCGGTCGTGGTGGCCGGGCAGACCGAGGACAAGCCGGCCATCGCCGCACGGGTCGGGCTGCTCGGGCTCGGCGTCGACCTGCGGACCCGGAACCCGAAGCCGGAGCAGGTGGGCGACGCCGTCCGGCAGATCCTCGCCACGCCGTCCTACCGGGACACCGTCGCGAAGCTGGCCGAGGCCTACCGTGAGGTCGACGGTCCGCGGATGATCGTCGACCTCGTGGCGGAGGCGTTCCGGAAGGCGTGACGCCGTCCGCGTGGTCGTGACCGCGTCCCGCTGTTCCCCTCGGCACCACCCTCCCGGAGCCCGCCCGGAATTGTGGGTTGAACGACCGTCACGCCGCCGCTCCGCCGCTCCTACGTTGAGTCGTGGCAGAACAGGGGAGGCGGGGCGAACCGCCTCGGAGAGGGGAAGGATTCTCATGCGTGGAGCCAAGTTGCTCGCCGTCATCGCCGCTGTGGTGGCGTTGCTCGGGGGCGGGTTCGGGGTGGCGTCGGCGGCCGAGGGCGGGGAGGTCGAGGCGCAGGCCACCCGCGTGGACGCGTGCTTCAACGGTGCCTGTGGGAGCGCGACGTACACGGTGGTCAACAAGCGGTTGATCAAGCCGGTGAAGATGTCGGTCAAGGACAACAAGTGCGACGCGCACCCGGTCTACATCCAGGCGGGTGTGTGGGACGTGTCCAACACGGTGGCGCCCACCTGGATGAAGAACAAGAACTACAACAGGTCGGGCTGCAAGGGCGGCTACGCGTCGTGGAACACCTACATCCAGTGGCCGCGGGACATCAAGTTCGTGGTCTTCCGGGTGTGCGTGAACGACGCCGGATCCGACACCTGCCGGACCGCGTCCTGACCTCCGCGCGGTGAACGGGCGCCGGTGGCCCGGACGACCGAGCCACCGGCGCTCACAGGTCCTCGAGTGCGATGAGACCGTCCTGGACCGCCCTCGCCACGAGGGCGGCCTTCGTCGCGGCCGGGCGACCGGCGTTGGCGTAGCGGATCCTCGCGCGGTCGATGTAGCTGGAGACCGTGCGCACGGACAGCCCGAGCTTGCGGGCCACCATCTCCTTGGACTCGCAGGCGAACCAGCACACCAGCACGTCGATCTCGCGCGGGGTGAGCTTGGGGCGGTCGGAGCTGCGGTCGCCGCTGATGGCCCGCGCCATCGTCGGTGTGGTGAACGGCAGGTCGTGGTGCGCGGCGTGCACGGCGGCGATCAGGTGTTCGGGACCCTCCGCCTTGGTGAGGTAGGCGAACGCGCCGAGTTCGAGGCAGGCCAGCACGGTCTCCCGGTCCTCCCGCATGGTGTAGACGACGACCTGCCGTTCCGCGTCCACGAGCCTGCGCAGCTCCGCGTACGCGGGCACCTCGCCGGCCAGGTGCAGGTCGAACACCACGACGTCCGCGCCGGCGCCCGCTCCCGCCCACGCGACCGCGGGCGTCGTGCCGATGTCGACCACCTCGACCGGTGGCCGCGCGGCGGCGCACCACGCCCGCACCCCCGCCGTGATGGCGGGGTGGTCGTCCACCACGACCACCGACGTCACGCCGTCACATGCCACGTCGCCTCCACCCACACCCGTTCCGCCTCCGTCATGCTCGACACGGTCACCGTGCCCAGGTCGTCCGTGCCCGGGTCGTCCGTGCCCGGGTCGTCCGTGCCCGGGTCGTCCGTGCCCGGGTCGTCCGGTACGGAGGTCTCGACACCATCGGCCACCACGCTCACCGTCACCGCCGATGGCGAGCCCATCACCGTCACCTTGGCCTTGGTCCTCGCTGTGGCGAGCACGCCGGTGACAGCGCCGACCAGCGACCGGCGCACCGGCAGCGGCGGCGTGCGGTGCTCGCCCCACGTGGCGAAAAGCACCGACACGCCACGGCGTTCCGCGACTTCCACGCACGACCGAAGCTCGTGCGTCAACGGATCCGGCACGTCGTCGTGCTCGGCGAACAGCCGTCTCATCCGCGCCGCCTCGACCGCGTAGCGGGCGCGGACCCGGTCGTCGGTCAGGTCGGCCCGCCCGTCGGCGAGATCCGCCAGCAGCGGCAGCACCGCCGCGTACCGCGCCCTGCGGTCCTCGTGCACGCGCACGGCGACGGCTTCGGCCGTGTCGGCCTGTTCCCGGTCCAGCGCGGCACGTTCGGTCTCCGCCGCCAACCGCCCCAGCACGGCCGCCGCCGCGACGACCGGGAGCTGGTACCCCAGCACGAGCACCGTCACCACGGCGAGCCCGCGGACGTCCTGCCCCTGCCCGGCGGTGTGGGCGAACGAGAACGCCACGTGCGCGCCGAGGAAGGCGGCGGTCGCGGCCACGCCGCGGTCGAGCAGCAGCAGCACGCCGAACCACCCGATCACGCCGTAGGACCACTCCGCCTCGGACACCAGATGCGCCTCGTGCACCCCGGTGACCGCCAGGGCGGACGCAGCGCCGACCAGCGCGAGCAGCACCCACCGCGACCACCCCCACGGCCTCCGCCGCACCAGGAGCACCGCGGCCGTGCCGAGGACCGCGACCAGCAGTGCGAACGCGGTGACCTGCCGGGGGACCGACCGGTAGGCCGCCGTGTCCGCCGCGGCCACCAGCACGGGAAGCGCGAACCCGAACAGCGACACGGCGCTGATCAGCAGCGTGGCGAGGAGGACGGCGTGGAACAGCCGTCCGGCGACGACCGTGCGCGCGGACTCAGGCACGGGGCAACTCCAGCCGCACCACTGTGCCGGAGCCGCCGGTGACCTCGGCACGGCCGCCCACCCGCGCCATCCGGTCCACAATGGACCTGCTGATGCCGTGGTGGTGCCCGGGAACCGCGGCCGGGTCGAACCCGCTACCGCGGTCCGCGACCTCCACCACGACGTTCCGATCACCGATCGCCAGGCTGACCACGGCGTGACCGACACCGGCATGGCGCACGACGTTGACCAACGCCTCTCGCACGGCACGACAGACCGCGACCACGGCGGACGCGGTGAGGCACACGGTTTCCGGTGCCCGCATCTCGATGTCGAGCGGGCTTTCCCTGACCACGTCCCGCAGCGCCTCGGCCAGGTCGAGGTCACCGGTGGGAGCGGTGGTGGTCAGCACCGCGACGTCCTGGGCCGCGCGCTCGACCAGCCAAGGCTCACGTCCTTGCACCGCACCGCTTCCCGCGACGAACAACGTCGAGGCGGCCGTGTCGTGCAGGACCGCGAGCTGCTCGCGCTCGTCGGCTCGCCGCGCCGAGGCGACCGCGGCCTCGCGCCGCGTGCGCTCGGCGCTCGCGATCACCTGGTCGGCGGACCGCGCACCGGAGCGCAGCAACAGGACCAGCCCGCGGGACATGGCCGCTTCCGCGAAGGTCCACAGCGCGATCGGCGCGCTCACGCCACCGGCGACCTCGCAGACGACGACGGCAGCGGTGAGCACCGCGCCCGCCCGGGTCGTGAGGTACCACTGGTGTGTCACGGCGGTGATCGAGGCCGCGGCCAGCACCCAGTTCGTGCTGTCCGCCAGCGCTTCCGGCTGCACCAGCGAGGTCTGTGCCAAGCACAACGCGCACATGACGGCGGCATCGGCCCACACGACGGCACGCCGGGGAGCCAATGCGGCGAACAGCGCGCTCCACAGCACCGCCGCCACGGCGACCGTCAGGCCGACGCCGGCGACGAGCCCCAGGCTGGCCAGGACCACCGTGCGGAGAACGGTCGCGAACCGCCTGCCTGTCGCGAGCACGCGACGCTCAGCCATCCCGACCACTCTTCGGAGAGTGCCACGCCCCCACGACACCCGTGCGTGAAACGGTTGATCAGTGCCGTCATGGAGCAATCCGCCTCGAGGAGAGCCTCGTCGGCACCGGTTCCGCAGCGATTGATGCGGAAAAGCGTAGAGTGGGCGGGGTGGGTACTGGACAACGCCGCCCGGCCGGCAGGCCGCGGGAGTTCGACGCCGACGAGGCGCTCGAGCGCGCTCTGATGGTGTTCTGGGAGCACGGCTACGAGGGCGCCAGCCTGGCCGCCCTCACCGGCGCGATGGGCATCTCCACCACCAGCATGTACGGGGCCTTCGGCAACAAGGAGGAGCTGTTCCGCAAGGCCCTCGAGCGCTACACCGAGGGTCCCAGCGCCTACCTGGAGCGGGCGGTGGAGGAACCCACCGCCCTCGGCGTCGTCACCGCCCTGTTCGCCGGTGTCGTCCGGACCACCACCCGCCCGGCCGGCCCCCACGGTTGCCTCGGCGTCCAGGGCGCACTGGCCACCGGTGACTCCAGCCGCGGAGCCCGCGACATCCTGGTCGCGTGGCGCGACAACGGGTACTCCCGCCTGCGGGAACGGTTCGGGCGCGCGGTCGACGAGGGCGATCTGCCTCCGGACGCCGACCCGGCCGTGCTGGCCCGCTACGTGACCGCGGTGGGCTACGGCATGGCCGTGCAGGCCGCCAGCGGTGTCTGCCGCGACGAACTCCAGGCCGTCGCCGACGCCGCCGTGCGGGCCTGGCCGCCTCGCTGACGCAGGCCTGCCGGCCTCTGGTCCACCGCTGGGCACCTTTCTGAAGTGATCGATGCAGAACGTGCTACGGTCGAATTACGCATCGATCGATGCATAACTGTGCGGGTCGGCCTCGGCCATCCGCTCGTGAGAGGACAGCGGAATGCCAGAGAGCGACCTGCGCGAGTTCTACCTGCGCTACCTCGCCGAGCTCAACGCCCACCGGTTCGACCGGATGGACGAGTTCATCGACGACCGCACCACGTTGAACGGCGAGCCCGCCACGCGGGACGACCTCATCACCGTGCAGCAGGCGGATGTGGAAGCGGTCCCCGACCTGCACTGGGAGCTCCGGGAACTGCTCTTCGACGGTGATCGGCTGGCCGCGCGGCTGGTCAACACCGGCACGCCGGTGCGGCAGTGGCTCGGTGTGGCCCCCACCGGCGCCTCGTTCGAGATCACCGAGTACGCGATCTACCAGGTCCGCGATGGGCGTTTCGTGCACATGACGGCCCTGCACGACGCCGAAGCGCTGCGCCGGCAACTCGCCGGCTGACGCAGCGACCACCCCCCGAGTGACCACTCCACGACCCAGCCGGACCACGCACCTCAAGAGGAAACCATGACCATCACGCTGATCACCGGTGCCAACAAGGGCATCGGCTACGCGACTGCCGAACAACTCCTGGAGCTCGGGCACACCGTCTACATCGGTGCCCGTGACGCCCAACGGGGCGCGAAAGCCGCGGCCGAGCTCGGTGCCGCGTTCGTGCGGCTCGACGTCACCGACGACGCCTCGGTGACCGATGCGCTCGCGACGATCGGTGCGGAGCAGGGGCGGCTCGACGTGCTGGTGCACAACGCGGGCGTCCTCGGCAACGAGCCGCTCGGCGGCCCCGCGGCCCTGCGGGTGTTCGACACCAACGCGGTGGGAATCGTGCGGGTCACCGAAGCGGCGCTGCCCTTGTTGCGCAAGTCCGCGAACCCCACCGTGGTCACGGTGTCGAGCAGTGCCGGGTCGTTCTGGGCGGTGACCAACCCCGAGCGGCCCGAGTTCACCCTGCCGCTGGCCCTCTACTCCGCCTCCAAGGCGGCGGCGACCATGCTGACCGTCCAGTACGCCAAGGCCCACCCCGGCATCAAGTTCAACGCGGTGGAGCCGGGGACCACGGCCACGGACATGACCGCGGCCTTCGGGATCGGGCGGTCACCGCGGGAGAGCGCGCGCACCGTCGTGCGCCTGGCCACTCTCGGCGTGGACGGCCCGACGGGCACCCTCCAGGACGAGAACGGCGTGCTTGCCTGGTAGTGACCCTGTCCGGTCATCCGGGGCCGCGAACTGACCGGCTCGGTGTCCGCGCTGCGGCGTCTGGGCTGCGGCGTCCGGGCCGATGCGCGAGCGGTGACCGCCGGCGCGGCCTGCGCGGTGGCTGATCCCCGGCCACCGGACGGTGACCGGGGTCGAAGCTGACCTGTCGGATCCGTGATCATCGGTCAGGAACGCCAGGTCATCGACGCTGTGCGGGCAGCTCGGTCCTCGGCTGGACGGCAGTGCGTCCAGCCCCGTCCTGCCAGTCCGGTGTGGACGGCGTGGTGGCCGAACCGGAGCCGGCCTGCCGCACGCCTTGGTCCACGGGCTGCGGGGGTGAGGTGAGGGGCTCGTGGTCAGCGGCACCGCTGGCCCGGCTCCTGGCCTCCCGCTGCGCGGGTATCACGACGACCGGCGCGGACGAGTGCCGCACGCAATGAGCGCTGGTCGAGCCCAGCATGGTCTTGTTCAGCCATCGCCCGCCGTGCGGAGCCACGACGAGCATCGCCGCTCCCACCGACAGTTCTTCCAGCACTTCCCCGGCGGCGCCGCGGATGCTGCGCCGGACGACCTCGGGGACGTCGGTGCGGCCTGCCGCGGCCGCACACAGCGCGTTCTCCAGCAACGCCTCGGATCCCGCGAGTCCCCGGCTCGCGTCCGCCTGCGTCCAGTCCACGAGCGGCTCGTAGGTCCACGCGTGGACGATGTGCAGCGGACAGTCGCGGACGAGGGCCTCGTCCATCGCCCACCTCAGCGCTTGCTCCGACATCGGTGTTCCATCGATCCCGACGATGATCGGGCTTGTGGTGTTCATGAACTCACCTCGTGAAGTGCTGACGTCGGCCTCCGGCGGCTGCCGGAGCGTGTTGACGAGGAGCGCCTCCTCGGCGGGGCCGCCGGGTGGTGCCCATGGCCGCGCGATCGCGAGCGGGCGGGGTGTGCGGCAGACCGGTGTCCGACCCGTCGAGCCGAGAAGCATCCCGGCGGATCCTCCGCGGCCGCGGCTGCTCGCCGATCCGGGTAACACCCGTAGGGCCGATCGCGTACTACGACGCGGTGGACCTGCACCTCGGGATGCTTCTCGTGCCATCCGGCGAGCCGGTCCCGTTCCTCCGTCTCGACGTGGTGCCGGTCGATCCCGAGCCGCGAGGCGACCGTCGCCTCGCTCGTCGGCGACCCGTCCGCGCCGACCACTACCGCCCCTCCGGGAGACGGTGTGCTGCACACGAGCGGACATTGGCCGTGCGACACGAGTGCGATCACAGTCGAACCGGCGAGAAGACCGTTGGCGGCGTCGAGTTCTCGTGCCCCGAGCGCACCATCAGCCGGGCCTCGCACGACTCCTCGATCAGCGTCGTCGCCGCACCCCACCAGCCGACGTGTGTCGTCACATCGATGCCGGGCGCAGCCGCTCGTGCGGTCTTGGCGCCGGCGTTCAGTGCCATGTGCGCGCCTGTGCTTCGATCGCGGGGCGGACTTCGTCGCTCGTGACCAGCGCCTCCGCCAGGTCGCTGGGCCCGTCATCGGGGTTCTCCTCCCACCAACGCGCGTACGCGCGTCAGTCTGTCCATTGAGGACTTCTGACGATTCTTGTTTTGTTCCTGTGGAAGGAATCTCCGTGGACTTCTCGGCGCGTCCGCGTACGACGTGCACGCGCCGCCGAGGTCCGGAGCGGTCGCGACACTCCCAGCGCATACCTGGCGCGGAACGACTGCTGGTCACCATGAGCTGACGATCGACGCGTCCGGCCAGGTCGACGACGCACCGTCAACTCACGCCGGTGGACTGTGCGGAGCTCGCACCGGTGTCAGTCCTTGCCGGCCCTCATCAGGCCGGCGGCCTCCGTCGATCACCTGCTGTGCGACGTCCGACAGCAGCTGGCTGCTGTTGCGGGCGTGGGTCCGCATCAGGGAGAACGCGTCCGTGACACTGATCTGGAAACGTTCGGTGAGGATGCCTTTCGCCTGCTCGATGACGATGCGGCTGTTGAGTGCGTTCTGCAACTGTTCGGTGACCATCTCGCTGTGCCGCAGCGCCCGCACCTGGAGGATGCTGATCGTCGCGACGTTGGCGAAGGACTGGGCCAGCTCGACCGCGTCCTGCGGGATGGCGCCGGGGGAGATCCGGAACAGGTTCAGCGCGCCGACGACCTGTTCGCGCAGTCGCATCGGCAGCGCGTGGACGGCGGAGAACCCCTGTTCGCGCGCCGCGACCGTGAACCGGGGCCAGCGTTGCGGCTCCTGCGCCAGGTGGGCGCACTCCACGGGCTGCCCGGTGTGGAAGCAGTCCAGGCAGGGGCCCTCCTCGTCCTGCAGCTGGAACAGCTCGAGCATCCGGGCCTGGTCGGTGGACGCGGCCACGAGGTTCAGCGCACCCCGCTGGTCGGCCAGCAGGATCCCGACCGCGTCCACCTCGAGCAGCTCGACGCAGCGTTCGATCAGGGTGTGCAGGAAGTGGATGGTGTCGAACCGCAGCACGAGCGTGTCCGCCAGCTCGACGAAGGTCTGAGTGATCCGCCGGTCCAACACGTGACTCACCTCTGCTTCTCATGGTCGGTGTCCGGGGTGAACCTCAGTCGGCGCGCGACCACGTCAGCCGCCACCTCCGACAGGCGGATGCCGGTGAGATAGGCGTGCGCCCGCAACCTGAGGAACGCCTCACCGAGGTCGGTACCCAGCTGCACCGACACCATGCCGGTGGCCTGGTGCACGACGCCCCAGCGGCGTTCCGGCTCGGTACCCCACAACTCATCGCCTTCCGGCGCAGCCTGCGACGTGGCGCGGCCGAGCAACAGCGCTGTCGCCGTGTCCGCGAACAGCAGCGCGTCCGCGAGCTCATCCGGCGACAACGGGCCGTCGGCGTCCCGGCAGATCTCCAGCGCACCCAGCGCGATCGCCCCCAGCGTCAAGGGGAACACGAACATCGCCGCCACCCCCGCCGCGACGGCGGCCGGCGCGAACGCGGGCCATCGCCGCTCACTCCACCCGTCCGCGAGGTCCGGCACCAGCACCGGCTGGTTCTGCCGCATCGCCTCCGACGCAGGTCCTTCCCCCACCGTCACCTGCAGCTCGGCGATCTCCTCGCCCGCCGCCCCGACGACTTCGAGCGGTTGCGCGGCAACGGCCAGGTAGATCTCGACTCCGACCGCTTTCAGGCCGGTCCGGCAGGCGAGGCAGACGTGGTGGACACCCGTGGGCTCCTGGTCCGCCCTGGCGATCTCGTTGATCACCCTGAGGATGTCGAGATGCCGATTCGTGCCCATGCTGGTCACTCCTCGCCATTGTGATCCCGAGCGAACCGGAGCCTGGCTGTGGATCGCCCGCGGAGCTGTTGGACCGTCGCCGAGCCGACGAAGTGCTACTCGTTCTCGGACAGCCTGGGGACGGACCTCAGCGCGCGGTTGTGGCGCGGTTCGGTGCGGGTCTTGGCCTCGTCGACCTGACGAACGAGCTCGTTGCGGACCTCGTTGAGCGCTGCGGAGAGGTCCCGCTCCGACGACGTGGCGACGAGGTGCAGGCGAGGAGTGCGGTTGACCCAGCACTCGAGGGTGACTCGCTGCTCGGCGCCTTGGCGGTCCTTCAGGCTGATCTCCAGGTCGATCTGGTCGTCGCGGAACGACCGCAGCCGCGGACCGAGTGCGGCGAGGCGTTCCACGACCCAGCCGCGCTCCGTCGCGAGGAAGCCGGTGGCGAGGTGCAGGCGCTGCGCGACAACCGCTGCGTCGTCGGAGTTCTCGTTCATTCGCTGATCAGCCCTTCGTGGATCGTCGCTGGCCGCGGTGGCCGGAGCAGATGTCGCCGTTGCCGGGACCGCGGGAATCCCGCGGTCGCCGTGACCACCGGCAGCGCGGTGAAGAAGATGGTCCCGCCCAGGCCGCTCCTGCTCGGGTGAGCAGGATGGTGCGGGGGAACGAGCGCCGCCGTCGAGGGCGTGGGCTCGGGACGGCCGACCCGGCAGAATCGGAAGATTGTGACTGCACGGCCCGACGGCACGTATCGGTCATGAATACCCCCTTTCAGCCAGGGGGCTTGCTCATCCGACACTACGTCTTGCGCGCCGGTGACGTGCGGGCTTTCCCGCAGGAAGGCCCGCACGTCGTGCCCGGGTCTGGCTATCCGGTGCAGTTGGGCACCGCCGGGGTGCTGCCCACGCAGTTGTTCGGGGCGTTGGCGCTGATCGGCGAGTTGGTGGTGGTCATGGTCCCGCCGACGCGGTAGACACCTCCCGCGGTCAGCAATGCGAGGTTCCCGGACACGGCGGTCTGGGTCATGGTGGTCGCGGTCGAGTCGACAGCCGCGACACCGCCGCCCTGCGAGCCGGTGTTGCCGATGACCGCCATCGGGCTGCCGGAGACGCCGGTGGTCGTCAAGGTGCCCCGCAAACCGTTGTAGACGCCACCACCACGCAGCAGCGCCGTGTTGTTGGACACCGGGCTTCTGGTGAACGTCGCAGCCGGTGCTGTGCCGGAAGGGGTGTCGGCGTTGGCCAGGCCGCCACCGTCGAGCGTCGCCGCGTTGCCGCTCAAGCTGCTGCTGGTGAAGGTCACCGCGCCGCGGTTGAGGATGCCGCCGCCACTGCCGACGACGTTGCCGTTGGTGATCGCCACCGACGTGGTGAGGGTGAGGCTGCCGGTGCTGCTGACCTCGGCGATGCGGAAGAGCAGCAGCGAGGAGCGGGTGATCGTCGCAGGGCCGATCATCTCGATGCGAGTGGTGATCACCGGCAGTCCGGTGGCCAGCCCACCGTGAGGCGAGGTCAGCCCGTAGGTGCAGCCGCTCGCCAGGACAAGGGTGTCCGCGGCGGCCGTGGAGTTGGCGAGGTTGACCGCCGCCACAAGGTCGTTCTCGCCGCACGCCACGGGGATGGTGATGGCCTGTGCCGCCGGGGCGGTCACAGCCAAGCCCGCGATGACGAGGACGGTTCCGATCAGTGCGTGAATAGTCGTGCGGAGCTTGCGCATGATGCTTCAATTCCTGGAGCAAAGTTGTCGTACGAAAAAGACCTCGGTTCGCGTCCAACGCGTTACCGAGGTCCTGAGCAACAACTCGCAATCTACTCCTCTGAGGTGTTCCTGTACAGCTCGTGACCCGAATGGCCCTGTGGTGAGAAGAATTCTTTCGCGAAAGTCGCGGCGATTTCTCGTCGCGATGCAGGACACGCGGCCATCGGTCATGACTCGCCGTTGCCGAACCTGACCGAGCTGCGCCGGGAGCGCTGCCGCCGAACGGGGCGGCAGCGGATGACGCCGAGGGTGACCGGGGTCAGGAAGAGCTGGTGGTCTTGCGGTTGCGAGCCAGCCGCTCCGGCTTCGGCCAGCGGACCCTGGTCGCCCAGCCGAGCTTTTCGAAGACCCAGATCAGCCGGGCGGAGACGTCGATCTGACCGCGACCGACGCCGTGACGAGCGCAGGTGGGGTCGGCGTGGTGCGAGTTGTGCCAGGACTCGCCCATCGACAGGATCGCCAAGGGCCAGAAGTTCGCGGACTTGTCGCGCGCCTCGAACGGCCGGTCGCCGACCATGTGGCAGATCGAGTTGACCGACCAGGTGACGTGGTGCAGCACGGCGACGCGGACGAGGCCAGCCCAGAAGAACGCGGTCAGCGCGCCCCACCAGCTCCAGGTCGCCAGCCCACCGATCAACGCGGGTGCGAGCAACGTGACGGCGGTCAGCGCGGGAAACCAGCGGTTGACGCGCTGGATGTCGGCGTCGGCGAGCAGGTCCGGGGCGAAGCGGGCGGCGTTCGTCTGCTCCCGCTGGAACATCCAGCCCATGTGAGCGTGCCAGAAGCCCTTGGCCAGCGCGCCGGCCGAGGTGCCGAAGATCCACGGCGAGTGCGGGTCCCCTTCGCGGTCGGCGTAGGCGTGGTGGCGGCGGTGGTCGGCGACCCAGCCGATGATCGGGCCCTGCATGGCCATGCTGCCGGTCACCGCCAGCGCGATCCGCAAGGCGCGGTTGGCTTTGAACGCGCCGTGGGTGAAGTAGCGGTGGAAGCCGGCCGTCACCCCGAGACAGGTGAGGGTGTAGAAGAAGACGGCGAGGCCGATGTCGACCCAGCCGAGGCCCCAGCCCCACGCCAGTGGAACCGCTGCGGCCAGTGCCAGCGCAGGTATGACGGCGAACAACTTGACCAGGAACATTTCGGCCGGGGACTTCTCGCCGGCCAGCATGGGCTGCGGCGCGGTCTCGACTCGGCGGACATCTGGTTCGACTTGCGTGCTCATGTTCGTACCTCCGGAAACGGCGTGCGTGCTCCGTCGCCGGGGGCCGGGGCGATCGGTGTGGGGATGTGGCGGGTGTCAGGGGGGCGAGCGACCCGTGTCAGGCGGTCACCAAGCGGATACCCGTGACGTGACGGTGTCAAAAGCGCGGGACGACGCCGTGGTCGCCGTGCAGTAGCGAACGCCGATCGGGTCGTGCTCAGGCCACGGGTGGAGGCACACGGCGCAGACGACGGCGGTGTCGGAGCAACCCGGATGGTCGGCCAATACGCCGGTGTGCAGCTCGGACACGGACATGCGAGTAACTCCGATGATCGATGTGGAACGGAGAGGAGGCGCCGCGGCCGGTGGCACGGTGCTGCTCGGCCGCCGCTGAGGTCGGGCGGCTGGAGTGCCGGGGGCGCCGCCGGATCGAGATCGGCGGCCCGCAGGCGGAACACCTGCGGTTCGGAGCCGAAGGCCTTGGCGGTCACGCCGACCCAGTGCATGCCGTTGTCCCGGAAGGTGTCGGCGGCGCGGGCGATTCCCGGACCGACGGCGGCGAAGACCTCGTGGACGTTCTGGCTGAAGGCCTACCGGCGGGAGCGGAACAGCACCATCGATGACATGACCGTCCCTGTTGCGCTGGACGGCCCACCGGCCTGCGTGGTGAAGGGCTGGGTGATTCGTGCCGAGGTGCTCATACCGGTACTCCGTCCCTCGGTCGCGTGCCGCGGCCGGGCGATGTTCGAGCAAGTGGTCCGATATGGAGCGTCAGGCCATCTCCGGAGGAAGTGGGACTTTATATCTCAATGGTACACGGTTACCGGTGCGCGCCATGTCGTCCGGTGTGATCAGGAAATATTCCTGGCGCATGCTGAGAATCAGATGTGAGTACCTGACCTACATGTTCGCCGTCAGAGGAGATTTCTGAACGGTGTGGAGTCAATTTGTCGAGAACATCGCGCACTTGGGCAATCGAGTTCATGCCGTGCCCGTCGAAACTACACGGGCCTTCGCGTGGTGGGGGACGGGAGTCTGACATGACGTCAACACCCCACCTTTCCACCGCCTCACCTGCCGCCGAGCAGCCGCAACGGTTGCGGCTGCTCGGCGGCAGGCATCCCGAGACGGGGAGCGTCGACAGTGCTGTCCGGGCATGCCGGACTCGGCTGGAAAGGTGCACGGAACCTCGCCGCGCGGTCGGCGCGTTGAGCCACGTTCCTGTGCAGGTTCGCTGATCGCCGTTGGAGCAGACCGGCCCGAGGTGCGTGCTCGACGAGAGCACGCACCTCGCGCGCAGCAGGCCGTCAGCGGCGCCGCAGCCTCTTGTCCGCCAGCGCGGGGTTGAAGAGCCAGAGGTCGGCTGGGTTGACGTTGGTGCCGGGCGGGACGAGCTCGTCGATGCGGTCGAGGACGTCCGAGCCGAGCTCCAAGTCCGCTCCGGTCAGCAGGCTGTCGAGGTGCTCCTGCGTGCGCGGACCGATGATCACCGACGTCACGGCCGGATGGGCCTTCACGAACGCCGTCGCCAGGTGCGGCAGCGACACACCGGCGTCAGCCGCCAGCTCCGCCAGGTCGGTGACGATCTCCAGCTTGGCCCGGTTGGCGGGCACGTCGAGGTCGAAGACGCTCGCGGCCATGGCCGACCTGGCGCTGACCGTCGGATCGACCCTGCCCGACAGCCAGCCGTAGTTCAGCGGACCGTAGGTCAGCACACCCATGCCGTACTTCTGGGTCATCGGCAGCACCGATGCCTCGATCCCGCGCGTCAGGATCGAGTACAGCGGCTGTTCGGTGCGCAGCCGCTCGTGCCCGCGCCGGTCAGCGGCCCACTGGGCTTCGACGATCTGCTCGGCGGGGAAGGTCGACCCGCCGATCGCCCGCACCTTGCCGGCGCGCACGAGGTCGGACAGCGCCGACAGCGTCTCGTCGATGTCGGTGTCGGGGTCGGGCCGGTGCACCTGGTAGAGGTCGACGTGGTCGACGCCCAGCCGCCGCAGGCTCGCTTCCAGCGCGCGCACGATCCAGCGCCGCGAGGCGCCCCGGTGGTTGGCCTCGTCGATGCCGACGGGCGACCCGAACTTGGTGGCGAGCACGACCTCGTCACGACGCCCCTTGATCGCCTTGCCGACGATCTCCTCGGACTCGCCAGCCGAGTACACGTCGGCCGTGTCGACGAAGTTGATCCCCGCGTCCAGCGCGGTGTGGATGATCCGCACCGAGTCGTCGTGGTCGGTGTTGCCCATCGCACCGAACATCATCGTTCCGAGGGCGAACTCGCTCACCGAGATGCCCGTACCGCCCAGAGTTCTGCGTTTCATGAGGTGATCGAATCCCGGTTCGGCCGAGCCGGGCAGATGTCGGTGCAACCGGGGGTCTGCCAGTGCCCCTCCACACCGGCGCCCGCGGGTACCGGGGGACCCGGTTGTCCGCCCCTTCGGGCAGCGCCACCGGGCGCGCCGACCCGCTTCCGGCGGCCCGCGGAGCACGATCGGGGACGGAGCCCGTTCCGGCGACGGCAGCCTGCCGCAGGTCACCCGCCGCACTTAGCGCGAACCGGCGGATCGGTCAACCACGACCGCGAACCGCGTCGCGGACGAAGTCCTAGCCTTGCCGCATGGACGATCGCCGAAACCCCGAACTCAGGCGGTTCCTGCAGTCCCGCCGGAGCCGGATCACGCCGGAGGAAGCCGGTCTGCGCAGCACGGGGCCACGGCGGGTGCGGGGCCTGCGCCGCGAGGAGGTCGCTCAGCTCGCCGGCGTCAGCGTCGACTACTACGTGCGCCTCGAACGCGGCAAGAAGCTGACGGCCTCCGACGCGGTGCTCAACGCACTGGCGCGCGCGTTGCAGCTCGACGAGACCGAACGCGATCACCTGTTCACCATCGCCCGGCCCGTCCAGCGCGCGATCATGCCACCGCAGCACGTGCGCCCCGAGCTCCAGCGCATCCTCGACGGCATGCCGGACCTGCCCGCGATGGTGATGGGCCGCAGGCTCGACGTGCTGGCGACGAACCGCCTCGCCCGCGCGCTGTACGCGGACTTCGACGCGCTGCCCGAACGCGATCGGAACATGGCGCGGTTCGTGTTCCTGGACGAGCGGGCCCGGTCGATCTACCAGAACTGGGAACTGGGCGCCCGCATGGTGCTGTCGGCGCTGCACCTGTACGCCGGGCGGTGGCCGGACGACCCGCGGCTGGTCGAGCTCGTCGCCGAGCTGTCCTCCCGCAGCAGGGAGTTCGACCAGTGGTGGGCGGTGAACGACGTCGCCCGGCAGAGCCACGGCAGCAAGGCGTTGCGGCACCCCGTCGTCGGCGAGCTGGTCCTCTCGTACGAGACCTTCACGGCGACGGGTGACCCGGAGCAGATGCTCGGCGTCTACACCCCGGAACCGGGATCACCGTCCGCCGAGGCGTTGCGCGAACTCGCGGTCCTGGCCGCCGGTCCTGCGGCGTCGGCACTCCCGGTGCAGGTGCCGAGCATGGCCGGCTGAGCGCGGGCGCTGTCCGGTCCACTGTGGATTTCGGCGCAGTTGTGGCGCGAGGCCGGTGGGCACTTCGCGGCCCGGGAGCAGCCCGAGGCCTTCGTGCGCGACGTGCGCGCCACCCTCGCGGCCTGCGCTGACCCGGCGTCGACTCCGGTTCGACCCGGCCTCTCGAGAAAAGTGGATCACGAACATCGTTCCCCCGGCGAGGTTGCCGGCGGAGACGGCAGCAAGCTGCCACCGGCGACCGGAGCGGGCGGTCCGCGCCGAGACTGGCTCCCATGCGTGAACTCGTCGCGGCGGTCGCCATCGGTCTCGTGGTCTCGGGGTGTTCGGCGGCTGGACCGGCCGCGCCTCTGGAGCCGCCACCGCCACCGCCACCCACCCGGCCGCTGGTCGAGTGGGCGAGCGTGGTGTGCACCCAGGTGAAGGCGCTGGAGGACGCCGTGAAACCGTCGGACTCCAGCCCCTTCTTCTTCGTGCGGTCGGTGGTCGACGGCGTCGACAACGCGACGAAGGCTCTGAAGAAGGTGAAGCCGTCGGAGGTGGCGGCGGCGGACGGACACGTCGCCGGACTCGTCAAGGCGCTGGAAGCCGTCCGGTCACAGCTTCCCTCCGCGACGGACAACTCGCTGATGACCGCGCCGGAGGCCGACGCACAGGCGAAGCAGAAGCAGGTCGCGGAGCTGGTCTCCGGCCTCGGGCCGATCCGGCAGCAGCTCGTCGGCGTCGTCGAGAACGCGCCCGAGCTGCTCACGTCCTACAACCTCACGCCCGCCTGCGAGCCCGCGCGTGCCGTCGAGCTGCCCGGCCCCGCGCCGACGCGGGACCTCGTCACGTGGGCGGACAAGATGTGCGCCACCGTCACCTCCGTCACCGGGCTGAGCACCGACCCCGCCGGCGTCGCGGGCGAGGACCCCCGGTTCGCCTCGTTCGAGCTGGAGAGCTACCTCAGCACGACGAGAGCGGTGATCGGCGGTGGTGCCGCGCGGATCGCCGGACTGGGGCCGACCGGGGTCGCGGAGGCGGACAGCTTCCGCGAGACGTTGCTGGCCGCCCTGCGGGACCAGGCCGCGAAGCTGCCCGAGGACCACTCGCTCAGCGCCCCAGGGCCGCACGCCGCCCTCCAGGAGCGGGTCGACCTGGCCAAGGCGGCCGCCGCCGCGGTGAAGCCGAAGGCCGAGGGGCTGCTCGCCGCCGTCGGACGCGGCGCGGCGCTCGCCGCGTCCCACGACCTCGCACCGTCGTGCGTCCCGCGCGACGTCGCGGCGGCGCCGAAGCGGCCGCTGACCGCGCGCGACGGCACCGACCTCGCCGCCTGCAGGACCGGCACCTGCCAGGTGCTGATCACCGGGACGGCCGACGTCGTCGTGGGCGACCTGGCGGTGAGGGTGTCGATCCGCGGCGGCGGGATGGTGCTCACCACCCCGTCCACCCGGATGTCGCTCGGCCAGGACGGCACGGGGAAGATCGGCACCGCGGGCGGGCCGACCGCCGTGTTCACCCTCGCCGCGGTGGAGGGCACGACGGCCGTGCTCGACATCGGCACCGAGTAGGCGGCCCGCGCCGGCCGCCGGAACTCACAGATCGGCCAGGGGGACCGGCCTTCCCAGGTGGTAGCCCTGCGCCTGGTCGCAGCCGAGGGCCCGCAGGATCTCGAGCTGCCCCTCCTGCTCGACCCCCTCGGCGATCACGGTCAGGTCGACCGCGTGGGCCATGGCGATGATGCTCGTGACGATCGCCTCCGCCTCGTCGGAGCGGCCGAGTCCCGCCGTGAAGGACCGGTCGATCTTGAGCGTGTCCAGCGGCAGGGTGAGCAGCTGGGCGAGGGAGGAGTGGCCGGTGCCGAAGTCGTCGATCGCGAGCCGCACACCCAGCTCGCGCAGCGCCGCGAGGGTCTTGGCCGCCAGGGCGGGGTCGTACATCAGGGCGCTCTCGGTGATCTCCAGGCACAGCGAGCCGGGGTTGAGCCCCGCCTTGTGGGTGGCGTTGCGGACCGAGGAGACGAGCCACGGGTCGTCGAGCTGGCGGGCCGAGAGGTTGACGGTGAGCTGGAGCTCCGGCGCCTGCGCGGCGATCTCGCGGGTGGCGGTGTAGAGCATGTGGGCGCCGACGATGTTGATCAGGTCGCTCTCCTCGGCGAGCGTGATGAACTCGCCGGGGAAGATCAGGCCGTAACGGGGGTGCGTCCAGCGCAGCAGGCCCTCGACGGCGATGCGCCTGTTCGTGCGGAGGTCGACGATCGGCTGGTAGGCGAGCCACAGCTCGTCGCCCAGCGGCGCCATGCGCAGGTCCTGCTCGAGCTGGAGGCGGCGCTGGATGCGGTCGCGCAGCTCGACGTCGAAGAACGCGATCCGGCCCCGGCCCCTGGTCTTGGCCTCGTACATCGCGAGGTCGGCGTCGCGGAGCAGGTCGGCGCCGTCGCGGGGGTCGCCCGCCTCCGCGAGCACGATGCCCACGCTCGCGTCGACGTGGAGCTGCCGGCCGTCCACGGTGATCGGCCGGTTCAGCTCGGCCCGGACGTGGTCCGCGATGGCGGTCGCCTCGTCCGGCCCGGCCACGCCGTAGGCGACGACGGTGAACTCGTCGCCGCCGAGCCTGCCCACGACGTCGCCGCGCCGGGTGCTGTGGCTCAGCCGCGTGCCGACGACCCGCAGCACCTCGTCGCCGGCGCTGTGGCCGAGGGAGTCGTTGATGACCTTGAACTTGTCCAGGTCGATGAACAGCACCGCCGTGAGCCCCGACCGGTGCGCCCTGGCGAGCGGGCTGAGCCGGTTGATCGTCACGGTGCGGTTGTACAGGCCGGTCAGCGCGTCGTGCGTGGCCTCGTGCTCGAGCTGGCTGTCGATCATGCGGCGTTCGGTGATGTCGGTGAAGGACACCACGGTCGCCGCCGGCAGCTTGCCGTCCTGGCTGAGCGCGCGGGCGCTCAGCGACAGCCAGACGCGGCTGCCGTCCGGGCGCAGCGCCCGGACGATCCGCCCGTGCTGCGACTTGCCGGTCGTGCGGGTGATGGCCGACGGGAAGAGCTCCGGCGGGATGGGCTGGCCCGCCTCGTCGTGCAGTTCGGTCGACGAGGCCAGCTCGCCGATCGCCTCCTGGGCGCTCACCCCGAGGATGCGTTCGGCGGCCGGGTTGACGGACTCGACGCGGCCCGTGGCGCCGACCACGAGCACACCCTCCTCGATGGCGGCGACCACCGCCGTGAAGTGGCGCTCGGCGCGCCGGCGCGCGGTCTCGTCCGCGCAGATCAGCACGTAACCGTCATCCATCCGGGCGACCGAGACCCGCACAGCGAGCGGTTCGCCGTCGGACCGGTGGTGCTCCGCCTGGACGACACCTCCGGCCTCCAGGACCGCCGCCGGGTCGAGCGGCGCGCCCACCACCTCGTCGATCGGCCGGCCGAGGACGTCGGCGGCGCGGCGGCCGTAGACCTTCTCCGCGCTGGGGTTCCAGCTGGTCACGACACCGTCGGAGGTGGTAGCGATGAGCGCGTCGCTGACGTGCGCGACGAGTGCCGCCTGGTAGCGCAACGCCGCCGCGGCCGCCTTCTGCTCGGTGACGTCCCGCATGATCACCTGGAACGCCGGCCTGCCCTCCCACGTCGTGCGCACCGACACCGACTCGATGTCGGTCGTGCCGCCGTCGAACCGCAGGAGCACGGCGTCCGCCGGGTCGCTCGTCGTGCCGGGCTCGTTGAGCTTCGCGATCCGCCGCAGCATCTCCGCCTGCGAGTCCTGGTGGACGAAGTCGGTGATCGGCCGCCCGAGGATCTCGGCGTCCGACCGCGCCCGCACGAACCGGACCGCCGCCGGGTTCGCGTACACGATCCGGCCGCCCTCGTGCACCACGATCGCCTCCGGCGAGAGCTCGACCAGCAGCCGGTAGCGGTCGGCGAGGTCCGCGAGCTCCTGCTGCTGGGTGTGCCGCCGGGTCACGTCGGCGACCACGCCGACCAGGGACCGCGCGGAGCCGCGGGCCGACACGCGGGCGCGGAACTGGAGCCGGTGCCGGCCGCCCGGCGTGTCGAGCGGCTGCTCCAGCTCGAAGTCCTCCCAGGCCGGTGCCGCCTTCGCGGCGACGGTCAGCGGCCGCACCAGCTCGGCCAGCCGGGCCCGCACGGTGCCGGCGTCCGCCCCCGGCGCCCTGATCACCGCGTCGAGGCCGGGCATCCACCCGAGCCGCTCCTCGTCGAGGTCGAACCACCACACCACGGCGGCGCCGATCGAGTCCACCAGGCCCGACAGCAGCTCCTGGTCGAACTCGGCGTCACCGATCAGGCCGCTCACGTCGTGACCCCCAGATCCAGCGGTCCCTCGTGTTCGCGGTGGCGTGGCCATCGTGAAGTCGTACCGCACAGCCGGCCAGAGCCGAATTCGTCTGGCGTGAACATGGTGTGCCGTTATATCGGTAACCGGACCGGCCCGCTTGACCAGGGTCGGCTTCAGTGTCCATTGTAGACGAATGAATCGGTGTCCCGCGAGGTGGCCGGGCCGGTTACCCTGGTGGGAGAGGTGTCGGCCCTCGGTGTGGGGGAGCGGAGATGGTCGCTCGGGATGTGGGGATCTGCGGGATCGGCGTGGTCAGCGCGTACGGCTGGGGCCGAGAGTTCCTGTGGGAGGGTCTGGCGAGCGGGAAGCCCGCCGCGTCCGTCGTCCCCGAGCTGGGCGGATTCCCCGGCGACACCGTCTGGGCGGCGCGCGTCGGCGCCGGTGGTGATCCGCTGGACGGGCCGACCAGGTTCGCGCGGGCCATGCGGGCCGCGGCCAGGGAGGCCATCGAGGACGCGGGCGGGCGCGGCTGGCAGCCGGGCCGCCGGGTCGGGCTCCTGCACGCGGTGGTGCTGGGCGAGGTGGACCTGTGGCGCGACTTCTACGTCACCCGCGGCGGCGAGCTGCCGGTGCGCGACTACCTGGGCCTGATGCCCTCGACGCCGATGTCGACGTTCATGCAGGAATACGGTTTCCACGGCCCCGCGATGAACGTCTCGGCGATGTGCGCGTCGGGCAACGCGGGCATGATCACCGCCAAGGCGTGGCTGGACGCGGGAATCGTCGACGACGTCGTGTTCGTCGCGACGGATCTGTCCCTCACCCCGGAGAACGTCGCCCACTTCGTCCGGCTCGGCGTGGCGATCGCGGACGCGGAGCCGCTCGACGTGTGCCGCCCGTTCCAGCAGGGCAGCAGGGGTTTCGTGATGGGGGAGGCGTCGGTGGCGTTCGTCCTCTCACGGCGTGCGTCGCGCCCGTACGCCGTCACGCTCGGCGGCGCGATGTCGCACGACGCCTACCACGTGACATCGATCGACCCGCGCCTCGAGCAGGTCTTCGCGTGCTTCTCCGACGCCCTGGACAACGCCGCGGTGAGCCCGGCCGACGTGCGCTACCTCAACGCGCACGGGCCCGGCACCGCGCAGTGCGACGCCGCCGAGGCGGCCGTCCTCGAGCGGCTGTTCGGCCCGGACACCGCGCTCTACTCGGTCAAGCCGCTGACCGGCCACTGCCAGGGCGCGGCGTCGGCGATCGAGACCGCGGTCACCGCGATGGGCTACGACCGCGGGGTGATCCCGGCGCCGCCGGTGGTCGCGCCGGGACATCCGGCCCTGCTGGACGGCCTCACCCCGGTCGCCGACGGGCTGACGGTCAAGTCGTCACTCGGGATGGGTGGGCACAACTCGGCGGTGGTGCTGGCTCCGCCGACCTGACCTGCCAGGTTGTCGCCGGGCGCGTGCGTCCTGGCTGGTGGGGCGGGTGCACCGCGTGGGCGGTGGGGCGGGCCACCGCGTCGGCGGGAGCCAGGGCGTGGCACATCCGGTCGCCGATGGGCTGACGGTCGAGTAGTCGCTCGGGATGGGTGGCTCCAACTCGGCGGTGGTGCTGGCTCCGGCAGCCTGACCTGCCAGGTTGTCGCCGGGCATTGCGTCCTGCCTGGTGGCGCGGGCCCACCGCGTCGGCGGTGGTGCGGGACCACCGCGTCGGCTGGTGGCGAGGAACCACCGGCGGCAGGCGGGAGCCAGGGCGTGGCACGCCCCGGAGAACGTCTGCCTGGCCGCTCACCACCCAGGTCGCCAAGGTTGACCTCATGACCAACGCTCCAGCTCTTCCCCGCGAGACCCCCGCCACCGCCGGTCCGCTGCACGGGAGGGTGGCCGTGATCACCGGGGCCAGCGCCGGCATCGGGGCCGCGACCGCCCGCGGGTTCGCCGCCGGTGCCGCCGTGGCCCTGCTCGGCCGCCGGGCCGAGCGGATCGAGCAGCTCGCCGACGAGCTGCGGCAGGACAGCTCCGCCGAGGTCCTCCCCTCGCGGTCGACGTGACCTCCCCGGCCGCGGTGGCGATCCGCGACGTGCCGGGCCGCCCCGACCTCGTCGTCGCCAACGCCGGGGTGATGCTCGGAGCCCCGTTCGCCGCAGCGGACCCCGGCGAGTGGGACCGGATGATCGACGTGAACCTGCGGGCGCTGCTCGCGACCGGGCGGACGTTCGTCGAGGACCTGTTCGCTGCCGCCGACGCCGGGCGGCCGGCGGACCTGGTGAACGTCGGTTCGATCGCGGCCGAGGTCGTCTTCGCCGACTACCCCGTCTACGGCGCGACCAAGGCGGCGGTCACCCAGCTGACCCGCAACCTGCGCGTCGCTCGGGCCACGCGGCGTGCGGGTCCGGTCGGTCGCCCCGGGCTTCGCCGTGATCGAGCTCAGCGCCGACATGGCGCACGACGCCACCAGGAACCACCTTGACTCGATGCGGTCCTCGCTGGAGACGATCACGGCGGACGCCATCACCTACTCCGTGGCGCTCCCCGCCAGGGTGAACGTCGCCGCGCTGACCGTGATCCCCACCCGGCTCGGCTGAGACGGGCCGGCCGTCGAGGGTGGGTGCGACACGGCCAGGTAACCCGGCCACGCGCGCACTAGCGTCGGCGACATGGAAACGCGCAATGCACTGGGCGCCTTCTTGCGAGCTCGACGCGAACGGACGGACCCGGAACAGGCGGGCGTCGTCCTCGCTTCCCGCCGCCGGACACCGGGCCTGCGCCGGGAGGAGGTGGCCTTGCTGGCCGGCGTCAGCACGGACTACTACACCCGGCTGGAGCAGGGGCGCGAACGGCACCCCTCCGACCAGGTCCTGGACGCCCTGGCGCGGACGCTGGGCCTCGACGCCGAGGAGACGGCACACCTGCACCGGCTGGCCAAGGCGGCGCCGGCCGGCACCCGGCGCGGTGGCGGTGACCGGGCCGATCCGAGCCTGCTGCAGCTGATGGAGGGCTGGGACCACGCCCCCGTGCTGGTCCTCGGTCACCGGATGGACGTCCTCGCCGCCAACCGGCTGGGGCGCGCGTTGCACGCCCGCATGGTCGAGGCGAACGAGGACAACCTCGTCCGCTTCATCTTCCTCCACCCCGCCGCCAGGGAGCTGTACGACAACTGGGACCGGGTCGCCCGGTCCGCTCTCGCCGCGCTCCGGTCAGCCAGCGGCCTCCGGCCGGACGACTCCCGCATGAACGAGCTCGTGGGTGGGCTGTCGGTGCGCAGCGCCGAGTTCCGCACGCTGTGGGCACGGCACGACGTGCGGGCCAAGCGGCGCGAGGTCAAGCAGTTCCGGCACCACGAGGTCGGCGAGCTCAACCTCAGCTACGACTCGCTGACCGTGAACGGGATCGCGGACCAGCAGCTCATCGTCTACCGGGCCGAGGACGAGGGCACCCGGCAGGCGCTCGTCCTGCTCGGTGCCCTCGCGGCCGAGTACCCCGCGGATTCGACGCCGGGCAAGAGGTCCATTCCGGACAGTGCCCGCCAGCCGTCGGACAGGTGACACCGGCGCGGTGTGTAGGAAAGCATTGCGGTACAACAGCCTGAGGGTGGGTGTGCGGGACCCTGCCTACTCCTCGCCCACGGCCCTAGCGTTGTGGTCATGAGCAACGAGCAGATGATCGCGGACCTGCACCGGCGCTGGGTGTTCGGCTGGGACCGTCGCGAGGGGGACGCGCCCTTCGACTTCCGGCGCACCTTCGGCGAGTTCTACGACTTCGATTCGCCGGACGTCCGCCTGTACGACGACTTCGACCCCGAGCAGCGGGTGGCGACGACCGCGGCCGGCTACGGCTCGATCTGGGAACCGGCCTTCCGCGGCATGCTCTCCGCGCACCACGCCGTCGACGACGGTCCGCACGTCATCGCCGGCGACGACCTGGCCGCGTCCACCCTGAGGTTCGTGGCGCGGATCGCCACGCCCGGCAGCACCACCGACATCCGCACCACGAGCTCGCTGGTCTGGCGCCGGACGCCGGATGGGTGGCGGATCGTCCGCGAGCACAACTCGACCGCGGTCCTGCCCGCGGGTGAGCTCGACGGCCGCTTCGACGGCGCGCGAGGGTGACCGCACCCTGGCCGAGCCGGTCCGTCACGCGTCCGGTTCGGTGTCGAGACCGGACCGGCTCGGCCGGCCGGGGCGCGCGCCGGGACCCGCCACCGTCCAGCTCGCGAGGATGTCCATGGCCTGCCTCGACGGCGAACCGGGCGCCGTGGTGTAGACGTACAGCACCGTGTCCGGATCGCCCGGCAGCACCAGCGACTCGTACTCGACGGTGAGATCGCCGACGAGCGGGTGGCGCAGCCGCTTGGAACCGTAGGTGCGCTGGTGGACGCGGTGCTGCACCCACCACTGGTCGAAGTCCCGGCTGCGTTCGCGGAGCTCGCTCACCAGAGCGGTCGTGGCGGCGTCGCCGGGGTCCCTGCCGACCTCGAACCGCAGGCTCTCGACGGCGGCGCGGGCCTGGTCCCGCCAGTCGGCGAACAACGACCGCGCGTCCTCGTCGAGGAAGATCCACCGCGCGTAGTTGCGCTCCTTCGGCGGCATCTCGTCGAAGTCCGCGAACAAGGCCTTCGCCATCCGGTTCGCGGCGAGCACGTCGGTGCGGCGCCCGAGCACCAGCGCCGGTTCCCCGTCGAGCGCGTCGATGAGCTGGTGGAGACCGGGGCGCACCCGCTGCACAGCACGCGACCGGCGCGGTGCGGGACCGGCGGGCAGCCCGATGAGGTCCCGCAGGTGCGTGCGTCCCGCCTCGTCGAGCTCGAGGGCGCGCCCGATGGCCTCGACGACGGCCGGCGACGGGGTGATGCGCCTGCCCTGCTCCAGCCGGGCGTAGTAGTCCGTGGACACACCGGCGAGCAGGGCGACCTCCTCGCGCCGCAGGCCCTTCACCCGGCGGACCCTGCCGTCGGAGGGCAGCCCGGCCCGGGACGGGTCGACCTGGCCGCGTGCTCGGCGCAGGAAGTCGGCGAGCTCGCGATTGACACCTGACATGGCGTTCATTGTCGCCCAGCGACCGGATTCCCGAGTGGACCTCTGAGTCCTGGGTTCGCGAGTCCGAGGTCGCACAGGGCCTGAGATGCGCCCTTGGAGGACCTCTCCGTGCGCCAGTCTTGAGTGCAGCGGGAGCCGGAGACCAAGCCCGGACCGCGTTCCTCACCCACACCCCGCACGAAGGACAACCATGAGCTTCCCCACTGATCGTCCCGCGACCTGGTTCGTCACCGGCACCTCCCGCGGCCTCGGCCTCGAGCTCGTCAAGCAGCTCCTCGGGCGGGGGGACAACGTCGCCGCGACGACGCGCTCGACGCAGCGCCTCCTCGCGGCACTGGAAGACGCCGCCGACACCACCCGCCTGCTGCCGCTCGCCGTCGACCTGCGCGACGAAACCGCTGTCGCGCAAGCCGTCCGGCAGACGACCGAGCGGTTCGGCGGACTGGACGTCGTCGTCAACAACGCCGGGTACGGCTTCCTCGCGGCGGTGGAGGAGACCTCCGGCCGCGACGTCCGCGACATGCTCGACGTGCAGGTCGTGGGCGTGTGGAACGTGCTGCGTGCCACCCTGCCCCTGCTGCGCGAGCAGAGGAGCGGCCACGTCGTCAACGTCTCCTCCGTCCTCGGCCTGACCTCCGTTCCCGGCTGGGCGCTGTACTGCGCGGGCAAGTTCGCGCTGGAGGGCCTGAGCGAGGCGCTGGCCGCCGAGGTCGCCGGCTTCGGCGTGGAGGTCACGATCGTCGAGCCCGGCTACTTCCGCACGGACTTCCTCACCACCGACTCGCTCGCGCTGCCCGACGGCACCACCGACGCCTACCCGGCCATCCGCGAGATGACCGAGAACCACCTGAAGCTGCAGGGCAGCCAGCTCGGCGACCCGGTCAGGGGCGCCCGGCTGATGATCGACCGGGTCGTGGCGGGAGGGGGCCCGCTGCGCCAGGTCCTCGGCTCGGACTCCCACGCCTACGCCACCGCCAAGGTCCAGGCCCTGCAAGCGAACCTCGACGCCGCCGCGCAGACCGCCGCCGCGAGCGACTTCCCCGCCTGATCCCCGTCTCCTGCCCGATCGACGCGGAAGAGGAACCAGCAGATGAGCAAGATCCTGATCGTCATGTCCACCGCCGACGTCTGGGAGCGCACCGACGGCTCGGCCTACCCGACGGGCTACTGGGCGGAGGAGGTCGCCGCACCGCACGAGAAGTTCACCGAGGCCGGCTACACCGTCGACTTCGCCTCGCCCGGCGGTGTCCTCCAGCCGCTCGACGCGCACAGCGCCAACCCGGAGGTCGCGGGGCCGGAGTGCGCCCGGTACGCCGAGCACGCCGAGCGCGCCCTGCGGGAGTTCGGCCCGTTGCTCGAACTCTCCCGGGTGGACGTGGACGACTACGTCGCCATCGTGCTCCCCGGTGGTCATGGTCCCGTCGTGGACCTTTACCGGGACGCCGACCTCGGCAGGCTCCTCGTCGAGGCGGACGCGGCGGGCAAGATCATCGGCGCGATCTGCCACGGACCCGCCGGGCTGCTGTCCGCGGTCGACGCGGAGGGCCGGTGGATCTTCGCGGGCCGCAGGATGGCGGCGTTCACCGACGAGGAGGAGGAGCTGTTCGGCACCGCCGAGAACGCTCCGTGGCTGCTGGGCCGCACCCTGCGGGAGAAGGGCGCGCTGCACTCGGGCGGGCCTGCGTACCAGGCCTGCACCGTCCGCGACGGCAACCTCTTCACCGGCCAGAACCCCGCGTCGAGCGCCCCCATGGCCGACGCGATCGTCGCCGCCCTCGCCAAGTGAGGACACGAGCCGTGAACGGGTCGGGAAGGGCCTGCTGGTCGCCTGCGCGTGCGCGCGGAACTGGCAGCGGAGCTCGGCCTGCGCGACCCGGAGATCACCTGGCACGTCGCCCGCGACGGCCTGGTCGAGATCGTCTGCCTGCTCGCCGCGATCGGCGGATCGGTCGGCAAGATCGGAGCCGACGTGGCGTTGCTGTGCTGCGGCGACCTGGTCACCGAGCTCCGGACGCACCCGGTGGTCGTGGCGAGCCTCGGCGCCGAGCGGATCGACCGGCTCTGCGACCCCGCCGCGTACCTCGGCGGCGCCCGCGCGATGACCACCTCCGTCCTGAGTGGACATCCGTCCCGCGGGACTCCGGCGTCCTCGTAGAGGCTCACGACGTCGCACGAGGTGGCCAAGGGCTGACGAACCACCCGGTCATCACCTGTGACACGGGGCACAGCCCCGCGTGAGCCCTCCGGGAAAACGAGACTTGCCAACCTCGCGTCCGATGGGGATGCTCTACCCGTATCTGTTGATGAGCAAACGCTGCCCATCAACATGAGTTTATGGACCTGGGGGGAGTACTTCCGCATGCGCACGTACAGCCGAAGAGCGCTGGCCGCTCTCACCGCGGTGGCCGCGAGCACGATCGTCCCGATCGGCGCCACCACCGCCCGAGCAGCGGAAACCTTGAGGTGCGACTCGTCGGTGACGATGTTCGCCTCCCTGGCCGACGGCCAGTTCCGCAAGTACCAGCACGACGAACCGGAGAACGGCAGCCGCATGCGCCCCGGCGCCGATGCGATCGGCGGCGGCTGGAACATGCTCTGGTTCACGGGCACCGGCGGCAACGTCTACCAGGTGCTCAGCACGGGCAACCTGCACCGCTTCCACTGGAACGGCACCACGTGGGACCGGTTCCCGCCCAACAACGAGGGCTGGTCGGAGAAGATCGCCGAGGGCTGGGACCCCAACCTCAGCCAGAACAAGGTCACCGTCGACAAGCGCGGTGACTTCTACAAGATCAACGCCAACGGCGACATCACCTGGGAGCGCTACGAGAACGGCGCCTGGGAGAAGCGGATCCTCGAGACCGGGGCGCCCGAGCGGTACGACTCGATCTTCGCGGCGGGCGACGGCGTCTTCTTCGTGCGGGACCCGCAGGCCGACGGGCAGCTCTACCGCTACGAGTACGACTCCGACTCGCAGCGCTGGATCGAGCGCAAGCGGTACGTCAACGGCGGCAACGGCGCCAACTCGAACCGGCAGTACTTCTCGGCCGGCGGCGACATCTTCTACGGCGTGGAGCCGCGCGACGGTCTCGACGGCTTCCTGTGGTGGTACCGCTTCGACAAGGAGACGGGCAGCCTCAAGCCGCGCGTGCTCGTCGACACCGGCATCCCCACCGGCATGAGGTGGTCCGCGATCACCAACACCTGCGAGCTCCTCGGCACCCCGGAGCCGACGCGGCCGGTCGTCCCCCAGCGGCTCAACCAGCCGAGTGTCGCGGTCGAGGTCAACAAGAGGATGTCGTTCTTCTACGTCAACCCCAACGGCGGCCTGACGGTGGCCAAGCAGCGCAACGACGGCGACCGGGAGATCCTGGACTTCACCACGATGCCCGACCACCAGCGCTTCACCGGCTCGCCGGCGGTCGCGGTCAGGCAGGACGGCAGGATCGAGGCGGTCGCGAACTCCTCGGAGGACGCCGAGGTCCGCGGCCACCTGCAGGCGGAAGCCGGAGGCCTGTGGCCGAGCAAGGCGCTGCGCCACGGAGGCTGGATGGCCGGCGACCCCGTGATCGTGGCGGGCGCGAACAACGTCTCGTCGATGTTCTCGATCGACGTGAACGGCGCGCTGTGGAGGCGGACCGGTGCGAGGGCCAACGACGGGTTCATGCCGTGGGTGAAGGTCGGTGGCACCGGCATCCCCAAGCACGACTTCACCGTGGTGCGCCGGGGCGCGGACTTCGAGATCGTCGCGCGGTTCGCGGACGGCGCGGTCAAGGCCGCCAAGATCACGAACGAGCTCGGCGCATGGCGCACGGTGGGTGACGGCGCTGTCGGCAAGCCCGCGGTGGTGTCGCACCTGCGCGACGGTGAGCTGCAGGTCTACGTGCGACGCGCGGACGGCAAGATCTACACCAAGCGTGAGACGGGGACGTCGTTCCCGGCCGCGTGGTCGCCCGTCGGTGACTTCGTCGCGGCCGGTGCGCCGGCGGCCGTGCTGACCGGGCGCGACATCGTCGAGCTCGCGGTCCGCGGTACCGACGACTTCGTCTACCAGACGGGCCAGGTGGCGCCGGGCGAGTCCGGCTACCGCACCTGGAAGATCGAGAAGGGGCCGTACGAGACCCTCGTGGACCCGACTGCCTCGTTGCTGCCCGACGGCTCGTTCACCATCCACTGGCGAACCCCGAACGGCGAGCTGATCGCCCTGTACGGCACCGGCGGCCAGGTCGAGAGCCGGGTCTTCACCGGCGGCGTCGCCAAGCGTTGATCTGACGAGGGGCCTCCCGCCACGGGAGGCCCCTCGTACCCGCACATCCGAATCCTGGGGGACCACCATGCCCAACGGGCGTGTTCGGCGTGCTCGCCTGCCGTTCTTACGGTCGAGAAGAGGACGCACAGCCGCGATAGCAGCACTCGTGGTGCTGATGTTCGGCGGAGTGACAGCACCGACCATGATCCAGCTGTTGCCGCAGTGGATGTCCGCCGCGGCACTTGATCCCAGCCAGCTCGCGCCGGACCAGGTGTGGAACAGCGCGGAAGGCCAGTCGCAGGGCCACGTGCCCGCCGGCCAGGACGTCAACCGCGCCGAGGCCAGGTCCGAGCTCTCCCGGTACCCGCAGCCGCGCTTCCCGGAGGAAGCGCCGAAGCGCAACGCGGTGCGCGAAGTCGAGGCGCCCGGCACCTTCAAGGGCTTCGACGCCGCGAACAGCAAGGAAGACCCGTCCAAACGGGACGAGAACTCGCGGACGTTCGGCAACCCGGACGGCACGCTGACGACCGAGTACTCGCAGTCGCCGACGAACTACCGCAAGCAGGACGGTTCGTGGGCGGAAATCGACACGAAGCTCGTCAAGGACGGCAACGGCTGGCGCAACGCAGCCGACTCGACCGACACGCGCTTCGCGGGCACTGCCTCCGAAAGCCCGTTCGTGTCCATGAAGCTCGCCAACGGCGGCGAGTTCGCGTTCGGCCTGGCGGGGACGAGTGCCGCCCCGGCGCGCGTGAACGGCAGCACGGTCGTCTACCCCGGCGTCGGCAAGAACACCGACCTGCGGCTCGACGTCACCCCAGGCGGTGTCAAGGAGACCCTCGTCCTGTCCGGTGCCGACGCCGAGACCGGTTGGACCTTCCCCCTGCGGCTCGCCGGTCTCCAGGCGAAGGTCGTCGACAACGCGGTCGTGCTGACCGACGGGGCGGGCAACGTCGCGGCGACGATCCCCGCCGGGCACATGGTCGACGCGGCCGGCGCCTACTCCGCCGGCGTCAAGTACGAGCTGGTGCCGCACAACGGCGGCCAGGCGCTGAAGATGACCGCCGACGCTGACTGGATCCGGGACGGTGCGAGGAAGTTCCCGATCGCCGTCGACCCGTCCGTGACCGGTCCCAACGCCAGCCAGGGCATGACGACCTCCGGCGGCACGCGCGTGACCGGAGACCAGCTGACCATCGGCAACGGCTCCGTCATGTACCTGAAGTTCACCGCCAACGGCATGCAGAACCTGGCCAACCACCGGGTCTTCGGCGCACAGCTCTACCTGACGAACTTCGACGCCCCGTCGTGCCGTCCCGAGCCGATCACGGTGCACGAGGTCACCGGCGCGTGGAGCGAGAGCGGTTCCGGACACCCCGCCTCGAACCCCGCCGTGCTCGGCAGCGCGTCGTTCGCCCACGGCCACGTCGCTCTCGGCCAGTCGCAGTCGGCCTGCCCGCAGTCCGGTGAGTCGATCGACCTCGGTGAGGGCGGCCGTGACCTCGTGCAGCGGTGGGTGAAGGGCCAGACCGCGAACAACGGTCTCGCGGTGAAGGCCGTGCGCAGCTGGAAGACGTTCGTCGGTACCAGGGCGAGCGCGAACCAGCCCAAGCTCTTCATCACGCACACCCCGCACGACGCCGCCTACCGCGTCGAACGCGGGATGCCGGAACCTCCCGTGCACCGGCTGCAGGACGGCTTCGTCAAGATCGCGGTCACCAACCGCAGCGGCGCCACGTGGACCAAGGAGGCGGGCTACAAGTTCGCCTACCGCGCGTTCCGGACCGACGGCCGCCTGGTCGCCTCGAACGTCGCCGCCGAGCTGCCCAGAGCGGTGGCACCGGGCGAGACCGCCACGCTGGACGCGAAGATCACCAGGCTGGACCCGGGCGACTACCTGCTCGACTTCAGCATGATGCACGGCAACACCTACTTCACCGACGAGCAGATCCCGCCCGCCCGGTTGTCGTTGACCGTGTTCAACCTGCCGCCGATCGTGAAGGGCCAGTACCCGCCGGCCGGGCACAACGCGCCGACGCTGACGCCGCAGCTGTGGGCGGACGCGGTCGACGTCGACTCGACGCCGGAGGAGCCCCTCAAGTACGAGTTCCGGGTCTGCACCAGCAAAACCGACGGCTCGCCCAACGACACGGCCGACACCTGCAAGACCTCGCCGAGGGTGCAGTCGAAGACGTGGACCGTCCCGAAGGGATGGTTGAAGTGGAGCCAGACCTACCACTGGCGCTCGACCGCGTACGACCCCTCCGGCCAGCCCAGCGAGGCGCTGCCGTTCAGCGCGCTGCTGACGTCGGTGCCGCAGCCCGACATCACCTCGCACCTGGGCGGTGCGCCGTACAGCGCCGGTGACCTGGACTTCGACCCGCAGATCGGCAACTACACGACCGGTGCGGTCGACGCGGCGGTCGTGGTCACCGGACCCGAGCTCTCCATCGCCCGCACCTACAACAGCCTCGACCCGCGTGAGGACGGGCTGTTCGGCGCGGGCTGGTCGACGCGCTTCGACATGCGGGTCGTGCCGGACAACGACGGTTCGGGCAACGTCGTCGTGACGTACCCGGACGGTCAGGCGGTGCGGTTCGGCAAGAACCCGGACAACGGCAGCTTCTCGCCGCCGCCCGGCCGGTTCGCGACGTTCTACCAGGACATGGCGGACCCGGAGCGCCCGTACGTCCTGGTGGACAAGGCGAACAACACCTACCGGTTCCGCCAGACCGACGGCCGCGTGATCAGGAACTTCGACAACGCCGGCCGCAACATCGAGCTCGACTACGACGCGAACGGCCAGCTCAAGCGTGCGATCAGCCGGACCAGCGGCAACCGCACGCTGTACTTCACCTGGACCGGCGGCCACGTCACCGAGGTCAAGACCGACGCGCCGGCCACCGGTGGCACGCCGATCAGGTGGACCTACGAGTACGTCGGCGACCAGCTCAAGAAGGTGTGCGACCCCAACGCCAAGTGCACCCAGTACAACTACGAGCAGGGCTCGCACTACCGGTCCATGGTCATGGACGCCAAGCCCGACTCGTACTGGCGCCTCGGCGAGCCCAGCGGTGAGCACGCGGTCAGCCAGGTGGCCACCAACCTCAACAAGGACTGGGGCGTCCACAACAACACGACCCTCGGCGTGCCGGGGCCGTTGGCGAACAACCCCGACACCGCGGCGTCGTTCAACGGCAGCAACTCCTTCGTCAAGCTGCCCGCCGGAGCGATCAAGAAGAGCCGTGACCTGTCCGTCGAGATGTGGTTCAGGACCACGTCCGGCGGGCCGCTGATCGGCTTCCAGAGCAAGCCGTTCGACGCGACGGACAACTTCAGCGCGCTTCCCGCGCTGTTCGTCGACAAGGACGGCAAGCTGCGCGGCCAGTTCTGGCACGGCAGGTACGACCCGATCACCACCTCCGTCGCGGTGAACGACGGCGAGTGGCACCACGTGGTCCTCACCGGATCGCTGGCGACCCAGTCGATGTACCTCGACGGCGCCAAGGTCGGCTCGACCGAGGGCGAGATCGACGACAGCCTGCTGAACTACGGCCAGATCGGCGCGGCGCGCGTCCTGGTGCCCGAGTTCTGGCCCGGCTGGTGGGCGGGGGAGGGCAAGAAGCACTTCGCCGGTGACATCGACGAGGTCGCGCTCTACCAGCGCCCGCTGGGGCAGGAGACCGTCCGCGGGCACTTCCTCGCCCGTGGTCACTCCGACCAGCTCACCTCGGTGACCATGCCGAGCGGCCGCGTCGCCGCCCGGCTCTCCTACGACGTGGTGAACGACCGGCTGCGGGAGTACACCGACGAGAACGGCGGTGTGTGGAAGCTGGGCGTGCCAGCGGTGTCCGGCACGGAGAAGCAGCAGCCGGACGGCCGCACCGTCCGCAACCTCGTCCGCACCATCGAGGTGACCGATCCCGGCAGACGGCCGCACTTCTTCGACTACGACCCGGTCAAGGGCCGGATCATCCGGTTCGGCGCTCCGCTCGGCACCACCGTCCGGCACGAGGACCGCGCGGACCCGTCCGCCGTGCCCACGACGCCGACGTCGGCGCCGCCGTGCTCGGGCGTCCCGCCACCCAACCCCGACGGCAGCCCCGGCTTCTGCGGTGGTCCCGGCTCGGGCGCACCCGACTGGGCCGGTGGTCCCGCGCAGGGCATCGGGGTGCGCAGCTACGAGTACGACGAGAGCGGCTTCCAGCACAAGATCGCCGACGAGAACGGCCACCAGGTCCAGCTCGTCCACGACGCCCGCGGCAACGTCGTCTCCCGCACTTCCTGCCGTGAGCCGGGCATCTGCGACACCGAGCACTTCACGTACTTCCAGCCCGCCCCGGGCAGCGTCAACGACACCGACCCGCGCATCGACAAGCAGCTCGAGGCGCGTGACGGCCGCTCATCCGGCCCGACGGACAACAGGTACCTGACCAAGTCGGAGTACAACACCCGCGGCGACCTGACCAAGCAGACGATGCCCGACGGCTCGACCGTCGTGCACGGCTACGTCGAGTCGGCGATCGGCGCGGTGCCGCGGCCGGGGCAGACGACGGTCGGCAACGAGCCGATGGGTCTGCTGAAGTCCACAACGGACGGCCGGAACAAGACGACGACCTTCCGCTACCACGACAACGGCGACCTGTTCGAGAAGGTCGAGCCGAACGGCCTGCGGACCCAGTACGCGTACGACAACCTGGGCCGCAAGACCAGCGAGAAGGAGATCTCGGACTCCTACCCGCAAGGGCTGGAGACGAAGTTCGTCCACGACGGGCTCAACCACCCGGTCGAGGTGACCGACGCCGGCGTGAAGAACGCCGTCGACGGCAAGGTCCACACCAAGCACACCAGGACGACCTTCAACGCCGACGGCCAGCCGGAGAAGGTCGAGATCTCGGACCTGACCGGCCAGGACGCCACCCGCACGATCTCCTACACCTACGACGACCGCGGCCGCCAGGACTCGGTCACCGACGGCGAGGGCAACAAGACCTCCTACGGCTACGACAACTTCGGCAACCGCACGTTCGTCGTCGACGCGCTCGGCACCAGGATCGAGTACGCGTACACGGCGCGGAACAAGGTCGCCGAGGTGCGGTTGCGCGGCTGGCACGGCAAGCCCGTGTCCGGCGGCATCGGGCAGTCTGCGGAGGAGAAGGACGCCGGCCGGCTGCTGGTGCTGGAGGCCAACACCTACGACCTCGGCGGCAGGCTGATCCGCAGCGTCGACTCGATGGGCCGGCGGACGATCTACGAGTACACCCCGAACGGCCTCGTGGCCAGGGTGCTCGCGGAGATCCCGGTGCAGGGCGCGCAGCCCCGCAGGGTCCTGCTGGAGGAGAACAAGTACGACGGCGCCGGCCACCTCGTCCGCAAGGTGAGCGCGGGCGGCAAGGTCGAGGAGTTCGTGATCGACGCGGCAGGTCGCGTCGACCAGGCCATCGCCGACCCGGCGGGCCTGAACCGCCGCACCACCTACCGGTACGACGGCAACGGCAACGTCACGCAGACCACGGCCAGTGGCAAGGGTTCCAACACCGGGACGCTGAACCTCGACACGTCGCGGGTGGTCGACTACGCCTACGACGACACCGGCAACCAGGTCAGCGAGACGATGACCTCGGGAACCAAGTCGCTCGTCACGTCGCGCACGTTCGACCAGCGCGGCCTGAAGCTGACCGAGACCGACCCGCGCGGCAACGTGGCCGGGGCCGACAAGGCGGCGTTCACGACGACGTTCCGCTACGACGAGGCGGAGCGCCAGGTCGCGGTCAAGCACCCGGTCACCGCCGTGGAGACCGCGACCGAGGCGGGCGAGACCACCGTCGTCACGCGCGCCCCGGAGAGCTTCGTCGGCTACAACACCTTCGGCGAGGAGGTCCAGGCCAAGGACGAGAACGGCCAGGTCGTCCTCAACTCCTACGACAAGATCGGCCGGCTGACCCGCACGGAGACCCCGGAGTACAGGGCTCCCGGAGCCACCGCGGCGATCCGCGGTGTGATCGAGCGCAAGTACGACGCGGTCGGCAACGCGATCGAGGTCGTCGACCCGCGTGGCGCCGTGACGCGCTACCGGTTCGACCAGCAGGGCCGGATGGTCGAGCAGCAGGACCCGAAGGCCGACGCCCCGACCGAGGTCGGCGGTGTCTGGAAGTACACCTACACGCACAAGGGCGAGCAGCTCTCGGCGACCGACCCGACGGGCGCGCGCACCGAGGCCACGTACGACGAGCTGGGCCGCAAGATCACCGAGTCGGTGCTCGAGCGCAAGCCCGTCTCCGCGGCGTTCACCACCACGTTCGAGTACTTCGACGGCGGTGAGCTCAAGCAGGTGACGTCCCCGGCGCCGGCGAACGACATCACCAAGTTCGCCTACGACGCCCTCGGCCAGCGGACCAGCACGACCGACGCGGCCAACGTCACCACGCAGTACGGCTACGACGGTCTCGGCCGTCAGTCGTGGCAGCGTGACGCGCTGGGCAGGACGAGCTACGTCCGGCACGACGCGTTCGGCCGGATGAACGGCCAGTTCAGCCTCGACGGCACCGGCAACATCCTGCGCAACAGCACATACGCGCATGACGACGCCGGCAACGTCGTGACCGCGACCGATGCGATGAAGCGCTCGGCGACGTACACGTACGACGCTTTGAACCGGATCGTCTCGCAGGTCGAGCCGGTGACGGACACGTCGAGCATCACCACCTCGTTCGGCTACGACGCGGCGGGCCACCGCACGCGGTACACCGACGGCCGCGGCAACAGGTTCCTCACGACCTACAACTCGTGGTCGTTGCCGGAGAAGGTGATCGAGCCCTCGACCGCGGCTCACCCGGCGTTGGCCGACCGCACGTGGACCTCGGTCTACGACGCCTCGGGCAACGCGGTGCGGATGACCGCGCCGGGCAACGTGGTGCGCGAGACCGCGTACGACAGCCTGGGCCGGTTGAAGTCCGAGACCGGTGCGGGCGCGGCGGCGACGTCGACGCGGGAGCGGGTGTACGACCTCGCGGGCCGGTTGAAGGAGATGGACGCGCCCGGCGGGCGCAACGTCTACGACTACGACGACCGCAGCGGTGTGCTGTCCGCCTCGGGCCCGTCCGGCACGTCGTCCTTCGAGTACGACGAGCAGGGTCGCCTGAAGACCCGGACGGACGCCGCGGGCACGGCCCGGTTCTCCTACGCCCACGGCCGCCTGAGCACGATGACCGATCCGCTGACCGGTGTCGGCCAGGTGGTCACGTACAACGAGGCCGGCCAGCTCAAGAAGATCCAGTACGGGTCGGTGCGGTCGCGTGAGATCGACTACGACGCGCTGGGCCGGCAGAAGTCCGACGTCCTGAAGACCGCCGCGGGCGCTGTCGAGTCGTCCGCTTCCTACGAGTACAACAACAACGACGCGTTGACCCGCAAGGTCACGTCGGGTCTCGCCGGTTCCGGTGACCACACCTACACCTACGACTACGCGAACCGCCTGAAGTCGTGGACTGTCGGCGGGGTCACGACCGCGTACTCGTGGGACGGGTCCGGCAACCGCACGCAGAACGGGGCCAAGACCGCTGCCTACGACGAGCGGAACCGGCTGCTGTCGGACGGCGACTACACCTACAGGTACTCACCGCGCGGGACGATGGAGTCCCGCACGTCGTCCGGCATGGAGGAGAAGTTCTCCTTCGACGCGTTCGACCGCCTGATCGCCGTCGGCAAGACCACCTACGCCTACGACGGCGCCGACCGCGTGGTCTCCCGTGGTACCAAGTCGTTCGCCTACGCGGGCTTCGACATCGACCCGGTGTCCGACGGCAACGCCCTGTACGGCCGGGGTGCTTCCGGTGAGCTGCTGTCCATCTCGGAGGGTGGCGTCAAGCGACTCGCCCTGTCGGACAAGCACGGCGACGTGGTGGGCGGCTTCGACCCGACCGCCACCTCGGGCGTGGCGGACTCGGCGGCGTTCGACCCCTTCGGCGTCCGCACGGCCACCACGGGTTCCTCCCGCTCCGTCGGCTACCAGGGTGACTGGACGGACCCGGACACCAAGCAGGTCAACATGGGGGCCCGCTGGTACCAGCCAGGTACCGGCGCGTTCGCCTCGCGCGACTCGGTGTCGGCCTCCTCGGGCCCGTCGGTGCTGTTCAACCGCTACACCTACGGCGCGGGCAGGCCGCTGGACATGGTCGACCCGGACGGCCACTGGCCGGACTGGGGCAAGGTCTGGAACGGCGTCAAGACCGTCGCGAAGGTCGGCCTGGAGGTCGTCAAGGAGGTCTCCGGCTACAACGACGTCGCGAACTTCATCCGCGAACCGAGCTGGGCCAACGCCTTCTGGGCGGTGTCGAACTTCATCCCCGGCGGCAAGCTGCTGAAGGCGGGCAAGTACCTCGTCAAGTACGCGGACGACGTCATCGGCGGTGCCCGCAGGTACGGCGACGACGTCGTCGGCGCAGCCCGCAGGTACGGCGACGACCTGGCCAACGGCGCACGGAGGTACGGCGACGACCTGGCGAGGGCGGGCTCACGCGTAGCCGACTTCGCCAAGACAGCGGCCAAACAGGCGGTCCAGCTCGCCGCGCGCAAGGCGGCGGCCGAAGCCGCGGCCAGAGCCGCCCGGATAGCGGCGATGCAGGCCATCACCAAACGCGCCAAGGCGGCCATCGCCTACGCGGCCAAGCACAACCCGTTGCCGATCCAGAAAGCCGCCCTCACACCGAAGATCGCCGCGAAGGACCTGGTGTCCTCCGCACCGAACCTGCCGGCGCGCAAGGTGGGCGCTCTGGCGGAGAACGTCCAGGACGTCAACAAGACTTGGGACATCATCAAGGCCACGGTGGTGAAGCCGGGCGTGTCGGTCATCCAGACGGTGGCCGAGGAGGCGGTGACCGACTTCGCCGCGAGCCAGGTACCCGGGGTCGGCGATGTGCTGTCGTTGCTGGGCGGGTCGAAGAAGCGGGGCAACGGAAAGGCGAAGGAGGCCGGCGAGCGGAGCCGTGGCGCAGCAGGCGCGAGTTGTCCGGTCCAGCTGGACCTGAACAGCTTCTCGGGTGACACGCCGGTGCTGATGGCCGACGGCTCGCGCAAGCCGATCAAGGACATCGAGCTCGGTGACGAGGTCGTCGCGACCGACCCCACAACCGGGGAACGCGCGGTCAAGAAGGTCAGCGACGTCCGCTCGTACCGCACCGACCACGAGGTGTACGAGGTCCAGGTCGCGAGCAGCTCCGGCGTCGGCAAGATCGTCGCGACGGACGAGCACCCGTTCTGGGTCGCGAACAAGGGACGCTGGGTCGAGACCGAGGAGCTCGAGCCCGGTTACACGTTCACGACAGGGGACAACCGTCCGGCGACTGTTCTCGGGAAGCGGACGTTCACCGGGTCGAGGCTCGTCTACAACCTGACGGTCGACGCCATCCACACGTACTTCGTGGGGGCGACCGGTGACAGGGGCGCCACCGCTGACGTACTTGTTCACAACACCCAGGCGCAACCGCCGTCGACCTGCCCGAACAACTCCTACGCGGCTGGGTTGGACGTCGACGTGGTGACCGCTGCCAGGGGACAGGCCATGGCGTTCGGCGTACCCGGTGCTTACTCGAGCAAGACGCGTCCCGGCGCATCCGAGGCGATCCGCCTCACCAACGGGAATGTATACATGAACGGGAGCAGCAAGACTCCCATTTACGTGCATCCCGCCGTCCAGACGGTCCTTGACGCCGTGGCGAGGGCCGGCGAGCCGTCGCGCAACCATGGACGATGTGGTCTGATCGCATGCCTGTCGGATGCGATTTACCGTGAAGGGGTGAGCGCGGTGCAGGGCGCCGAAGTCGCTGCCTTCATTGGTAGAACGCAGACTCATCCCTCTTACCTGAACGAGATGGATCCCTGTAAACCAAGCTGTCACGCAGTGGTTCAACATTTCGGCCTGAACTTCCGTACGAGGGATCCGAGGGGACCTCAGTGAGTGAGTGGTCAAAGGATGTTCTGCTCGAGTTGGAGAGGGCAGGCTGGACGCCGGAGCGCCGGGTTGACACGTCGAAATGGCGGCGCGAGTTCGAATCGAGAGGGGTGCCAATGCCCCCGGCGGCAGATGAGTTCTTGTCCCGGTTCGGTGGTCTCTCGTTCGAGTGGCGGGAGATCGGGGTATACACCCATCGGGTCGACGTCGACCTGAATCCGGAGTTGTGTGTCGGCCAGGAAGACGGGTTCATAGAGTGGAGTCAGGAACTCGGAAAGGCGATGTTTCCGCTGGGGGAGATCGACCGTGGCAGGCATATGCTCGCGATCGATGAGGACGGCATGCTCTACGACCTCATTGACGGGATCGCGGTCTACGGGCCCGGTGTCGAAGGACTGAACGCACTGCTGTCAGGGGTTCTCCCAGAGCGCCTGCCGTTCGAATGACAGCGTTATCGGCGGCCGTCGAGATGCTCTAGCGCCGATGGGACAGCCATCCTCGAAAGTGAGGATGGCTGTCCCATCGGTCATCAGCACAAGTTGATGATGCGGGTGAGTGTTGCTTGGACCCGTGCTTGCCGGCGAGTGAGGCGTGCGCGGTGGAGTTCCTCCCGGCACCGGCCGCGAGCCGTTGCACGAACGCATTCTCCCGGTCGAGCCTCCGCCGGATGCTCAAGATGTGGCGAGGCAGTGCCTGTAGACGCACCAAAGTACCGCGAGACGACCCCGCAAGATCAAGACGTCGGCCCGTCACCACCGAGTAGCAGCCTGTCGCGAGCAAGCCCACACCCCCGCCGGTCAAGGAAAAAGATGGCCGATATGTGCCACCCCGGCCACCTTGCCCGCCCGCGACCAGCTCATTAGCTTCACTCTCCGTAAGGCCGAATTTCGTTCTGGCACAACGGTTGCCGGAGGCCCGGAGGACTCAATGACGAGCTCTGCGCGTTCTCGCGCGCTTGGTCGGCCGTGGACGGGAGCGACCCGATGACGGCCCCGGCCGCGGCACTGCTGTCGGTCAGCGGGCTGGTGAAGCGCTTTCCCGGGGTGCTGGCCCTGCAGGGCGTGGACTTCGACGTCCGCGCCGGTGAGGTGCACTGCCTGCTGGGGCAGAACGGTGCCGGCAAGTCGACGCTGATCAAGGTGCTGTCCGGCGCGCACCGGCCCGACGAGGGCGAGATCCGCTGGCGGGGCGAGGTCGTGTCGTTCGGCAACCCGACCGCCGCGATGCGCAGCGGGGTGGCCGCCATCTACCAGGAGCTGGACCTCGTGGCGGGGTTGTCGGTGGCCGACAACGTCTTCCTCGGCCACGAGCTGTCCACGGCGGGCTTCAGCCGGCGGGCGGAGGCGCGGCGCAGGACGCGTGCGCTGCTCGACCGGCTCGGGCACCCGGACATCTCGCCCGATCGCGACGTCGGCCGGTTGTCCGTGGCCCACCAGCAGGTCGTCAGCATGGCGCGGGCGCTGTCGCTGGACGGGCAGCTGCTGATCATGGACGAGCCGTCGGCCGTGCTCGACCCGGACGAGGTGCGGGTCCTGTTCGGTGTCATCCGGGAGCTGACCGCCCAGGGTGTCGCCGTGGTCTACATCTCGCACCGCCTGGCGGAGATCAGGGAGATCGGTGACCGGGTGACCGTGCTCAAGGACGGGCGCACCGTCGCGACGGGACTGCCCGCACGCGAGGTGAAGACCTCGGAGCTGATCGCGTTGATGACCGGGCGCGTGCTGGACAACGTGTTCCCCGACCGCAAACCGGTCGACCCGGCCGCGCCGGAGGTGCTCGTGGTGCGCGGGCTGGCCGACGGCGACCGCTTCCGCGGGGTGGACCTCACGGTCCGCGCCGGCGAGGTGGTCGGGCTCGCGGGACTGGTCGGGTCGGGCCGCTCGGAGATCCTGGAGACCATCTACGGCGCGCGGAAGGCGGCCGAGGGCACCGTCGCGGTCGATGGCAGGCCGTTGCGGCGGGGGAGCGTCGGCGCGGCCGTGCGCGCGGGTATGGGGTTGTGCCCGGAGGAGCGCAAGAGCCAGGGACTGCTGCTGGACCAGGCCGTGTACCGCAACATCACCGTCTCGTCGCTGTCGTCGTTCGCCCGGTTCGGGTTCCTGGACGACCGCGCCGAACGTGCCCGCTCGGCGCGGCTCACCGAGTCGCTGGACGTCCGGCCCGCCGGTGTCGAGCGCGTGGTGCGCGGGCTGTCCGGCGGCAACCAGCAGAAGGTCGTGCTCGCGCGGTGGCTGCTGCGGGAGTGCCGGGTGCTGCTGCTCGACGAACCGACCCGCGGCGTGGACGTGGGCGCGCGCAGCGAGATCTACGAGCTCGTCCGCGCGCTGGCGGACTCCGGCGTGGCCGTGGTCGTCGTGTCCAGTGACGTCGAGGAGGTCCTGGGCCTGGCCGACCGGGTCCTGGTGGTGCGCGAGGGCCGGGTCGTCCACGACGGTCCGGCCGACGAGATCGACGAGTCCCGGGTCCTCGACCTGGTCATGGAAGGACACGCCGCATGAGCGAGGACACGGCCGCCGTGGCCGCGCAGCAGCAGAGAGCTCCGGTCGCGAAGGACTCCGGGAGCGGCCTCTCGGGTCTGCTCGGCTCCCCGGCGGGACGCAACACCGGTCTCGTGGTCGCACTGGTCCTGTTGTGCGTGGGCGGTGTGGTCACCGCGGGCGACCGGTTCGCCGACGTCGACAACCTGCTCACCATCCTGCGGCTCGCGGCGGTGATCGGCGTCGTGAGCGTCGGCATGACGTTCGTGATCACCGGCGGCGGCATCGACCTGTCGGTGGGCGCGATCGTCGCGCTGGCCTCGGTGTGGGCGACGACCCTCGCCACGCAGGGGATCGCCAACGACACGCACTGGATCGTCATCGTCTTCACCGCACTGCTCGTGGGCGGGGCGTGCGGACTGGTCAACGGCGTGCTCATCGCCTACGGCCGGGTCGTGGCGTTCATCGCGACCCTGGCGAGCCTGGCCGCCGCCCGCGGTCTCGCCGAGATCATCTCCAACCGCAAGACGCAGATCGTGAACGTGCCGGGCTTCGCCGCGTTCTTCGACGCATCGGTGCTGGGGGTACCGGTGCTCGTGGTGATCTTCGCGGTGGTCGCGGCCGTCGGGTGGGTGCTGCTCAACCGGACGACCTTCGGCCGGCGCACGTTCGCCGTCGGCGGCAACCCGGAGGCGGCCCGGCTGGCGGGCATCGACGTGCGGCGGCACACCGTCTGGCTCTACACCCTGCTGGGCCTGTGCTGCGGGCTGGCCGCCGTCATGCTCATCGCCCGCACCACGACCGGCAGCGCGACCCACGGCGGGCTGTACGAGCTCGACGCCATCGCCGCGGTCGTGATCGGCGGAACGCTGCTGACCGGCGGCCGCGGCACGATCGCGGGCACCGTCTTCGGCGTCCTGATCTTCACCACGCTGTCGAACGTCTTCACCCTCAACAACCTCTCCATCTCCGCCCAGGCCGTCGCGAAGGGCGCGATCATCGTGGTCGCGGTCCTCCTCCAGCAGCGGCTGGCCCGACGCAGCGGCGCTTGACGCCGCACCTCACGACCGCTGCCACCCGAGGAGACAAGAAGCCATGCCACACAAGAGAACCACCCTGCTCGTCACCGCGCTGACACTCGGTGTCGCGCTCACCGCGTGCACCGGCAACACCCCCGAGAACAACCAGGGCGGCGGCACCCAGGACGGTGTGAAGGTCGCCAACGACGAGCCCGGCAAGAAGGTCGTCATCGGCTTCTCCGCACCCGCCGCCGACCACGGCTGGATGGCGGCGATCAGCAACGCCGCCAAGGCGGAGGCGGGCAAGTACTCCGATGTGGAGCTGCGCGTCGTCGAGGGCACCAACGACGTCAACCTCCAGATCAGCCAGGTGGAGACGTTCATCAACGACAAGGTGGACGCGATCGTGCTGCTGCCGTTCGACGGCGCGGCGCTCACCCCGGTCGCGCTCAAGGCCATGAAGGCCGGCATCACCGTGATCAACGTCGACCGCCAGTTCGACAGCCCGTTCGCCGCGCGGTCCACGGTGCTGGGCGACAACTACGGCATGGGCGTGTCCGCGGGCACCTACGTCTGCGAGCGGCTGAAGGGCAAGGCGGGCGCCGTGGTCGCGGAGATCGCCGGCATCGACTCGCTGCCGCTGACCCAGGACCGCAGCAAGGGCTTCGCCCAGGCGCTCGCGGGCTGCGGGCTGAAGGTGAACAACCGCGTCGCGGCCGAGTTCACCGTGGAGAGCGGCGAGCGGGCCGCCGCGAACCTGCTCCAGGCAGCACCCCGCATCGACGCCGTCTGGAACCACGACGACGACCAGGGCGTCGGTGTCGCCGCCGCCGTCAAGAACTCCGGCCGCAGCGAGTTCTTCATGGTCGGCGGCGCGGGATCGGCCAACGTGATGCGGGAGATCAAGGCGGACAACGGTCCGCACAAGGCGACCGTCATCTACCCGTCCACGCAGGGCGCCGACGGCGTCCGGCTCGCGCGGCTCGCCGTGCAGGGCAAGGCGCTCGGCGACCTCGTCGAGGTGGAGGTCCCCCGCCAGGTGCAGCTCTACGCCCCGGTCGTGACGAAGGACAACGTCGACCGCTACCTGCCGACCGCCTTCGAGTCCTGAGAAACCGAGAGGACCGCACGCCGTGACGACATCTCCGACTTCCGGGGCGACGCCGCCACTCGGCATCGCCATGATCGGCCACGCCTTCATGGGAGCCGCGCACTCCCAGGCGTGGCGGGTCGCGCCGCACTTCTTCGACCTGCCGCTGCGGCCGGTGATGTCCGTGCTGGCCGGTCGCGACTCCGACCGGGCCCAGGCGGCCGCCGACCGCCTCGGCTGGACGGAGGCCGTGACCGACTGGAAGTCCGTGCTCGACCGCGACGACGTGCACGTGGTGGACATCTGCACGCCGGGTGACACGCACGCCGAGATCGCGATCGCCGCCCTGGCCGCGGGCAAGCACGTGCTGTGCGAGAAGCCGATGGCGAACACCGTCGGCGAAGCGGTCGCCATGGCCGAAGCCGCCGAACGCGCCGCACAGCGCGGTGTGCGCGCGATGGTGGGCTTCACCTACCGGCGGGTGCCCGCGCTGGGCCTGGCCCGCGACCTGGTCGCGCAGGGCAGGCTCGGGCGGATCCACCACGTCCGCGCCCAGTACCTCCAGGACTGGATCGTGGACCCCGCCGCGCCGCTGTCCTGGCGGCTCGACAAGGACAAGGCGGGCTCGGGCGCGCTGGGCGACATCGGCGCCCACATCGTCGACGCCACCCAGTTCATCCTCGGCGACACGATCACCGAGGTGATGGGCACACTGGTCACGTTCGTGCCGGAGCGTCCGCTGGCGACGAGCCACTCGGGGCTGTCCGGCACGGCCTCCGACGAGACCGGGCCGGTCACCGTGGACGACGCCGCGCTGTTCCTGGCGCGGTTCGCGAGCGGCGCGCTCGGCTCGTTCGAGGCCACGCGCTTCGCCAACGGCCGCAAGAACGCGCTGCGCATCGAGGTCAACGGCGCGAAGGGCAGCCTCGCGTTCGACTTCGAGGACATGAACGTGCTGCAGTTCTTCGACGGCACCGAGGACTCGTCCACCGCGGGGTTCCGGCGGATCGTGGTCACCGAACCCGAGCACCCGTACGTGGCCGCCTGGTGGCCGGCCGGGCACGGGCTCGGCTACGAGCACGCGTTCACGCACCAGGTCGTCGACCTGGTGCGGGCGATCGCCGAGGGCACGGACCCGGCGCCGACGTTCGCCGAGGGACTGCGGGTGCAGCGCGTCCTCGCGGCCGTCGAGGCGAGCGCGGAGTCCGGCACGTGGCACCAGGTCTGAGGAGGGAATCGGAGATGGCACGTCCGATCACGTTGTTCACCGGCCAGTGGGCCGACCTGCCGTTCGAGGAGGTCTGCCGGCTCGCCTCCGGCTGGGGCTACGACGGCCTGGAGATCGCCTGCTGGGGCGACCACCTCGACCCGTGGCGGGCCGCGGAGGACGACGACTACGTCGCGGACCGGCTCGCGGTCCTCGCCGAGCACGGCCTGGAGGTGTGGGCGATCTCCAACCACCTCACCGGCCAGGCCGTCTGCGACGACCCGATCGACGAGCGCCACCGGGGCATCCTGTCCGCCCGCAACTGGGGCGACGGCGATCCCGAGGGCGTGCGGCAGCGGGCCGCCGAGGAGATGAAGATGACCGCGCGGGCCGCGGCGAAGCTCGGCGTCGACACCGTCGTGGGCTTCACCGGCTCGTCGATCTGGAAGACCGTCGCGATGTTCCCGCCGGCGCCCCAGTCGATGATCGACGCCGGCTACCGGGACTTCGCCGACCGCTGGAACCCGATCCTCGACGTGTTCGACGAGGTCGGCGTCCGGTTCGCGCACGAGGTGCACCCGTCGGAGATCGCCTACGACTACTGGACCACCGTGCACGCGCTGGAGGCCATCGGGCACCGGCCGGCGTTCGGCCTGAACTGGGACCCGTCGCACTTCGTCTGGCAGGACCTCGACCCGGTCGGGTTCCTGTGGGACTTCCGCGACCGGATCTACCACGTCGACTGCAAGGACGCCCGCCGTCAGGTCGGCAACGGGCGCAACGGCCGGATGGGCTCGCACCTGCCGTGGGCGGACCCGCGGCGCGGCTGGGACTTCGTCTCCACCGGGCGCGGCGACGTGCCGTGGGAGCAGTCGTTCCGGATGCTCAACACCATCGGCTACACCGGGCCGATCAGCGTCGAGTGGGAGGACGCGGGGATGGACCGGCTCGTCGGCGCGCCCGAGGCGCTCGAGTTCATCCGCCGCAACGCCTTCGACCCGCCATCGGCCTCGTTCGACGCCGCTTTCAGCTCGGGCGGCTGACCCGGCCGCGCTCCGCCTCGTGGTTCCGATGTGACAATTGTTCGATGGAGAGCACCTTGGGTGTCGAGGCGGGATCGCCGGCCGCAGTGCTGCGCATGCTGATGGACGGCAGCCCGCGCACCCGAGCGGAGATCGTGGCCGCGACCGGTCTCGCCCGCTCCACGGTGCGCGCCAGGCTGGACCTGCTCGTGGCCGCGGGGCTGGTGAGCGACAGCGGCACGGGGGAGTCGACCGGCGGGCGTCCCGCCGGCCGGTTCGGGTTCAACCCCACCGCCCAGCTCGTGCTGGCCGCCGAGGTCGGCGCCACCCACGCCACGGTCGCCGTGTCGGACCTGGCGTGCCGGTTGCTCGCCGTCGACCAGGTGGACCTCGACGTCGCGGACGGGCCGCGGGCGATCCTGCCGCTGCTGGTCACCACCTGGCGTTCGATGCTGTCGCGGGTGGACGCGGCGGAGATCGCCGGCGTGGGCATCGGGCTGCCGGGGCCGGTCGAGCACTCCACCGGCCGGCCGAACAACCCGCCGATCATGCCGGGCTGGGACGGGTTCGACGTGCCCGCGGCGATCACGGCGGAGTTCGGCGTGCCGGTGCTCGTCGACAACGAGGTCAATCTGATGGCGCTGGGCGAGCACACCGCCTCGCACCCGGACGTGCGGCACATGATCGTGGTCAAGGCGGCGACCGGCATCGGCGCCGGCCTGATCAGCAACGGCGTGCTGCACCGCGGCGCGGCGGGCGCGGCGGGCGACCTCGGGCACATCAGGGTGCCGCACGGCGCCGAGGTGCTGTGCCGGTGCGGCAACACCGAGTGCCTGGAAGCGGTCGCCGCCGGTCCCGCGCTGGCCGCGAAGCTGCGTGAGCTCGGCCATCCCGCGCACTCGACGGCCGACGTGGTGAACCTGGTCCGCGCGGGCAACCTGGAGGCCGGTCGGGTCGTGCGGCAGGCCGGCAGGGACATCGGTGAGGTGCTCGCCGGGTGCGTGAGCATGTTCAACCCCTCGCTCGTGGTCATCGGCGGGCTGCTGGCGGAGGCGGGCGAGATGCTGCTGGCGGGCGTGCGCGAGTCCATCTACCGGCGCTCGCTGCCGCTGGCCACGGAGAACCTGCGGATCGTCGCGTCGAGCGCCGGCGTGACGGCGGGGGCGCTGGGCGCGGCGGCGATGGTGGTGCGGCACGTGCTGTCGCCGGAGGTGCTGGACGCGCGGCTCGGTGAGGTCGCCGCCGCCGGGTCCGCGGGCTCCGCCGCCGAGGTGCGGCTGTCCTCTCACGCCACCCGATGACCGGGCCCTGAGTCCGGGCTGGTGGCGAGGACGGGCTGCCGCGGCGCGGGCTCACAGGGGTGGGTGCAGGTGCGGATCGCTGCGAGGTCGGATTGCCGCGGGGGCGGGTGGCAACGGATCACCGTGGCGCCGGATCACCGTGGCGCCGGCTGCCTGGCACGGACCAGCCGAACTCCCGGCAGCCCCGGCACCGCCAGCGCGACGAACACGTAAGCGTTGCCCGCCAACGACTCCGGCGGTGTCCACAGCCGTTCTTGCCCCTCGCCGCCCGGCACCGGCGCGAACACCCACCCGGCGCACAGCGCCACCAGTGCCGCGGCGAGGCCGAACCGCCACTGGGTGAGCAGCACCAGAACCGCGGGGGTGGCCGTGCGCCGGGCAAGCCCGACGACGCGGCGCTGCGGCGCCTCACTCCGCGGATCATGGCCTGCTCGTCGACCACCGACGCCCTGATCGTCACGCGGTGTCCTCCCCACCTGAGCGGGGAGGTAATGGCGATGATCGATCTGAAGACGGACTCAATTTGACGACGAAGCGCCGACTTTTGATTGACAGTCGCCAATAGTCCTGCCTACCGTCGCCTCATGTCTGTGACCCGAGTTACACCGGCGGTGGTCGTACACCCCGCTGGGTGGACGCGCCCTCGTAGGGGAAGCCGATGAGCGCCCCTGTCACGTCACGTGCCGGTCGGCGTGCGGGAGACCTGACCGCCGTCGTGGTGCCGCATCCCCGAGGTGATCGCCTCGGCGACGAAGCTGATCACCCCGCCGCCGCGAGCCGGGAGCCCACGGAGGCCACCCAGCACCTGCTGCGGCTCATGCGCACCGGCGCCACCGACCGCGCCATCGCCCGTGAGCTGGACGTCAGCCTGCGCACCCTGCACCGGCGGATCGCGCGCCTGCAGTCGATGCTCGGCGTGCAGTCGCGGTTCCAGCTCGGTGTGCTCGCCGCCGAGCTGGAGTGGCTCGCGATGACGCCGCCGTCACGCGCGGCAGGGGAGTGACCGGCCGCCCCGAGGCGGGAACCTGACCGTCGTTCCTCAACCACCGCCGGGCCCTGTCACCTGGGTGCGGCACCGCGTCCTCCGCGAACCTGCCGATCTGCGGATTTGTAGGCTGCTGCCACCGGCGGGGGACAGCCGGGGGAACCCGCGGCGGTCGGCGCGCGTCGACTCGGACGGACAAGGCGCTCGGGACACGAGGACGATGACGGAAGAGACGTTCGGGCCGTACCGGATCGAGCAGTTGCTCGGCCGCGGTGGGATGGGCGAGGTGCACCGGGCCTACGACACGGCGCACGACCGGTTCGTGGCGCTCAAGAGGCTGTCGCCCGGCTACCACGACGACGAGGAGTACCGCGCCCGCTTCAGCCGGGAGGCGCGGATCGTCGCACGGCTGCGCGAGCCGCACGTCATCCCCATCCACGCCTACGGCGAGATCGACGGCCGGCTCTACCTGGACATGCGGCTCGTGGAGGGCTCCGACCTGTCGGACGTCATCGGGGAGGCCACCATCGAGCCGGCGCGGGCCGTGCGCATCGTCGAGCAGGTGGCGAGCGCCCTGGACGCCGCGCACGCCGACGGGCTCGTGCACCGCGACGTGAAGCCGTCGAACATCCTCATGACCTCCGGCGACTTCGTGTACCTGGTGGACTTCGGCATCGCCCGCAGCGTCTCGCCGTCCGTGACGGGCCTGACGGCGTCCGGCTCGGTGGTCGGCACGCTCGACTACATGGCGCCCGAGCGCTTCGAGAGCGGGCCGGTGGACGGCCGCGCGGACGTGTACGCCCTGGCCTGCGTGCTGTTCGCGTGCCTGTCGGGCCGGCGCCCGTTCACCGCGGACGGCACCGCCGCCCAGATCTGGGCGCACCTGAACGAGGCGCCGCCCAAGGCGTCCCCGCTGAACCCCGCGGTCCCGGTGGCGCTGGACGACGTCATCGCGAAGGGCATGGCGAAGAACCCCGCCGACCGCTACGCCACCGCGGGCGCGTTCGCACGGGCGGCGGCCCGGGCCCTGACCGCACCCGCCCGCGCGATCCCGCCGGGCGGGCCGCTCCCGCCCGGTCCGTCCCCGCTGGCGAGCCCTCCCGGTGGCATGCCGCGGCTCACCGCCTCTGGACCACAGGGGCGGCCGCAACTCCCCGCGCCGATGGCTCCCGGGGCCCAGTACGGCCCACCGACCCCGCCCGCCTTCCCGCGCGTCCCGACCGGTCCCGCTCCCGCCCGGCCCAGCCAGCCCGTGCACCCGCAGGCGCACCCGCCCACCCGGTCCGGCGCCGCGTCACGGGCCGCCCTCGTCGGCGGCGTCCTCGCGGTCGTGGTGGGGATCGTCGTGACGGTGCTGATCGTCACGAACGGCGACAGGTCGTTCGGCCGGGGCACGTCGAGCGTCACGCCGACCAGCACCACGACGAGCACGGCCGGCCCCACGAGCCGCAGCACCACGACCGCGGCCAAGACCACAGCGACGACCAAGTCACCGCAGGTCGACGCGCTGCTGGCCGCCCTGCCGACCGCCTACCGGACCTCCAACTCGTGCCTGCCCGCCGCCTCGGACAACGGCGCGGTCGCCACCGTCCGCTGCGCCAACGCGAACGCCCCCAACGACCCCAGGTTCCCCCCGCCGACGGTGGCCGAGTTCCGGTTGTTCGGCGACCGCGCCACCCAGGACGCCTACTTCCAGACGCTCGTGACCAGCCGGGGCATCCCGCGGATCGACGAGCGCGGGGGGTGCCGGCCCAAGTCCGACCCCATCCACTACGCGCTCTACTACCGCTCCACCGCCGGCGCGCGGCCCGGCGAGTTCGTCACGTGCTTCCTCGACAACGGCAGCGCCGAGGTCTGGTGGGTCGACACCGGCGCTCTCACCATCGGCGCGCTGAAGACACCGGGTGACATCAACACCCTGGACAAGCTCGACCTGTGGTGGAACATGAGGATCCTGTCGGTGCCCTAGCGACCGGACAACGGGGCCCGGCACCGGCCGGGCCGCGGCGTGCACTCGTCGCCGGACCGGAACCGCCCGGCCGGGAGGTCAGCAGCCCTTGAAGTGGTCGTCGGCCGCCCAGCCGGTGTTGGCCCAGTCCCGCGGGTCGGCGGGGGTGAAACCGGGGTGCCGCTCGGCCAGTTCGCTGAGCAGCCACTTGGTGAAGCGGGCGGCACCCTGCGGGCAGGTGTGGATGCCGTCGGCGCTGCGGTCGGCCTTGCCGTCCCTGGTCTGCTGGTAGGTGGTGCCCCACACCCCGGTGGCGTCGAGCACGACGGCCTGGCCGGGGAACGCCTCCGCGGCTGCCCGCGCGGCGCCGGGCGCGCCGGCCAGCTCGGCGAGGTGCGGCTGGTAGAACTCGTCGGGCCTGATCGGGGGCGCGGTGACGAACACCAGCCCGGCGCCGGTCCCGGTCACCGTCTTCACGAGCCTTTCGTAGGCCGCCCGCTGCTCCTGCGCGCTGCCCCAGTCGTACGTGGTGAGCTGGTAGATCACCAGGGTGGCCTTGGCGGCGCTGATCTGCCCGGGCAGCTTCTCCCAGTTCTTGTCCGCGAACGGCCCGACGACGTTGCCGCCGCCCTCCGCCGCGATCGACTGGAACTCGACGCCGCTCGCCTCGAACGCGGCGGCCAAGGGCAGCGCCTCGCCCACGGCGACGGAATCGCCGGCGAACAGCACCTTCGCGAGCCCCGGTGCGCCGGTCGCACCGCTCGTGCCGCTCGTGCCGCTCGTCGTCGGCTGGCCGGAGCACGCCGTGGTGAGCAGGAGCAGCCCGATCAGCCCGGCTGCGAAGCGTGGTGTCGTGGTCATGGGTCCGACGGTGCCGGTGGCGTGTCCCGGTGACCGCGCCGCTTTGTCGCGGTTGTGTCGCAGGGAACCGCGGTCACCGGCGGACCGGGGGAGCGGTGTCCATACTCGACCCGTGGCGGCGATTCTGCTCATCGAGGACGACCCCTTGGTCCGGCGCGGTCTCGAGCTGGCTTTGAGCAGGCACGGTCACGACCTGCGCACCGCCGACACCGGCGAGGACGGGCTGCGCGAGTTCCGATCGTCCACTCCGGACCTGGTGGTGCTCGACCTGATGCTGCCGGGCATCGACGGCTTCGAGGTGTGCCGCCGCATCCGCACCGGCAGCGAGGTGCCGGTCATCATGCTGACCGCGCGGGGTGACGACTTCGACGTCGTGGGCGGTCTGGCGGCCGGCGCCGACGACTACGTGGTCAAGCCGGTGCAGCCGACCGTGCTCGACGCGCGCATCCGCGCGGTGCTGCGCCGGACGGCCGGTGTTCCCGGCGGTGTGCGCGTCCACCGCGACCTGCACGTGGACACCACGGCGTTGACGGTGACCCTGCGCGGCGAACCGGTGGCGCTGACGCCGACCGAGATGCGGCTGCTGCTGACGCTGTCCGCCGCTCCTGGCCGCGTGTTCACCCGCCGGCAGTTGCTGCAGGCGGTGTGGGAGCACGACTACCTCGGTGACTCCCGGCTCGTCGACAACTGCGTGCAGCGGCTGCGCGCGAAGATCGAGACCAGTCCGGCCGCCCCGGAGTTCGTGCAGACGGTGCGCGGCTTCGGCTACCGGTTCGGGCCCGTATGAGCGGACCGCTGTGGCCACGCGGGCTGCGGTCGCGGTTGCTCGTCGCGTTCGTGGTGGTGACGGTGCTCGGCGCGGTGGTGGCCGCGTGGTCGGGTGCGGGGACCGCCGGCGCCGCGCTGGTGGCGTCTTCCGAGCAGAGGCTCACCGAGGCCCTCACGGGGCAGATCGGCGCGGTCACCCCCGGCCTGGCCTACCCGCCGGACCAGGGTGCGCTCGAGCGGCTGCGGTCGGCGGCCGGCGCGAACACGCTGGTGACGTACGGGAGCCTGCGCTCGGCCGATGGCGTCGCGGCGGATCTGGTTCCCGACTCGCTGCGCACCGCCGTGCGCACCGGGAACCGGATGGTCACGCAGCGGACGACCGGCGGCGGCGAACCGTGGCTGCTGATCGGCACACCGGTCATGATCACCGCGCCGGACGGTGCGCGGACGCCGTCCGGCATCGAGGTGTACGCCGCACGGGACCTCGCCGGTGTGGAGCGGGAGATCGCCGGCATGGCGAGGTCCGCCGTCGTCACCGCGGCGCTGACGCTGCCACTGGCCGTGCTGCTGGCCCTGCTGGCCGCGGGCAGCGTGCTGCGGCCCGTGCGGGATCTCCGCGACACCGCCCGCCGCCTGGCCGCCGGTGACCTCGGTGCGCGGTCGAACCCGCGTGGCGCGGACGAGCTGGCGGACCTGACCGCGACCGTCAACGAGATGGCCGGGTCGCTGCAGGAGTCGATGGCGGCTCTGCGGCGGATGCAGGCGGACGCGCGCAGGTTCGCCGCCGACGTCTCCCACGAGCTGCGGACGCCGTTGAGCACGCTGACGGCGGTGGTCGAGGTGCTGTCGATGTCGGCGGACGGGATGGAGCCGGACGCGAGGGAGTCCGCGCAGCTCGCCATCACCGAGACCAGGCGGCTGGTCACCCTGGTCGAGGAGCTGATGGAGGTGTCGCGGTTCGACGCGGGCACCGCCCGGTTGCGCGTCGAGGACTTGGACGTGGCCGGCGCCGTGCGGGACTGCCTGCGGGCGAGGGGCTGGTCGCACCGCGTGGAGCTGGTGGCTCCGGGTGCGGTTCCCGCGCGGCTGGACCGCCGCAGGGTGGACGTCGTCGTGGCCAACCTGGTCGGCAACGCGTTGCGGCACGGCGAACCGCCGGTCCGCGTGGTCGTCGCGGCGTCCGGCGGCGAGGTGCTGGTCGAGGTCACCGACAGCGGACCTGGCCTGCCCGAACACGTGCTGCCGCACGTCTTCGACCGCTTCTACAAAGCCGACGCCGCCCGCACCAGGACCCCGGACAGCGGGCTCGGGCTCGCGCTCGCCCTGGAGAACGCCCGCCTCCACGGCGGCGACGTCGAGGCGGGCAACCGGACCGGCGCTCGTGGTGCGCGGTTCGTGCTGCGGCTGCCACGGGAGTCGGGGGACAGGTGAAGCGGACGTGGTCGTTGGCGTTGCTGCTGCTCGCGGCGTGCGGGATCGAGCCGTCCGCGGTGGAGGACAGCAGCGAGGCACCCACCGGCGTGGCACCGGGGGTGACGCTGTACTTCCTGGACGAGTGGGGCGAGTTGCGGCCCCAGTTGCGCGAGACTGGCCGCCTCGGCACGATCGCCGAGGCGGTGGGCCTGCTGCTCACCGGGGCGGGGCATTCGGGGCTGCGCACGGAGATCGCGCCCAGCTCGGTGACCCGGGTCGTGGTGACGACCACCCCGGAGGTCGTCGAGCTGGCGGTTCCGCTCACCGCCGGGGACGTCACGCCGCGGGGCATCGACCAGATCGTGTGCACGGCGCTGGGCGTTCACGTGCAGAGCGGCGGTGCGAGAACCATGAAGGCGCAGGTCCGCTTCGTCCAGCCGACCCCGGTGTCGGACGTGGTGCGGACCTGCCCGTTGATCCGGTGACCGGGTGATCAGTCCAGGGTCGTGAGGTCGATCGTCGCCGGGGAGGGTGCCGGCAGCAGCCACAACAGCGCGAGGAGCACCATGACCGCGCCGGAGGCGAGCACACCCGTGCGCCCCCTCGCCCACGTGGCGCGGAACCGGATCGGGTCCTCCACGAAGTACTTCGACAGCGCGGCGACACCGATCGACACCGCACACGCCAGCGCGGTGCGGCCCCAGCCCGCTTCCGGGTCGAACAGGACGAAAACGGGCCAGTGCCACAGGTACAGGCTGTAGGAGATCTGCCCGAGCCACCGCAACGGTTGCCAGGACAGGGTTCTGGCAACCGGGGCGTGCCGGTTCCGCGCGCACAGCGCGATCAGCAGCGCGGAGCACAGCGAGTGGGCGAAGAGCCCACCGGTGAACAGCCACACCGAGTTCACGCCGTCGGCGAGCAACCACGTCGTGCCGATCCCGGCCACCAGCAGCACCATGAGGGCTCCGGCCCACCGGCCGGTCGCGCGGGCCAGCACGTCCCGCACCGGCCGGGTGGCGGCCGCGGCGCCCAGCAGCAACGAGAACGCCCTGGTGTCGGTGCCGGTGTAGACCCTGGTGGGATCGGCAGGGTCCAGCACCACGATCATCAGTGCGAGCGAACCGGCGCAGACCAGCGCCGCTGTCAGCGCGACCTGCCGGTGGACTCGGCGTCCCCGCCGCGCGACGGCCAGCACGAGCAGCGGCCACACCACGTAGAACTGCTCCTCGACCGCGATGCTCCAGAGGTGTTCGAACACGCGGTCCGCGGCGAACCGGTCCCAGTAGCTCGCCGACTCCGCGAGCAGGTGCCAGTTGACCAGGTTGAGCTGCACCCACGGACCGTCCGCGAGCGTCGTCCGCACCACGTCGTCCGGTGCCACCACCCACACGACGACCGTGACGACCACCAGCACCACCGAGAGGGCGGGCAGCAACCTGCGGACCCGCCTGCCCCAGAACGCTGTCAGCGACACGGTGCCGGTCCGGTCGGCCTCCCGCAGCAGCAGGTCGGTGATCAGGTACCCGGACAGGGCGAAGAACAGGTCCACCCCCAGGAACCCGCCGGGCACCAGCCGGCCGGTGTGGAACAGCAGCACCCCGAGGATCGCCACACCCCGCAGGCCGTCCAAGGCGGCGAGGTGCTGCTTCGGCTGCCGGGAGGTGGCGATCGAACCGACTTCGGTCATGACGACGACTCTGGCGAGCCCGTGTGCGGGATCCGTCCACGTGACGTCGCATTCCCGTCGCAACCCGCGGGCCGCCGGTCCCGGTTCTGGGCGTTCCCTGGGAATGCGCCACCACGACCACGACCGGGCAGCGGGACTCCCCGGGTTCTCCCAGGAACTCCCAGGGATCGGTCGGACCGGGTCGCCAGGCTCGGTCCCATGACGATGATCGAAGTACGGGGGCTGACCAAGCGGTACGGCCTCGACACCGTGGTGGACGACCTGTCGTTCACCGTCGAGCCCGGGCAGGTGACCGGGTTCCTCGGGCCGAACGGCGCGGGCAAGTCCACGACCATGAAGGTGATCCTCGGGCTGGCCGCGCCCACCAGCGGCTCCGTCGCGGTCGGCGGGCGCCGCTACCGGGACCTGCCCGTGCCGTTGACCGAGGTGGGCGCGCTGCTCGACGCGGGCGCCGTGCACGGCGCGCGGAAGGCCCGCGACCACCTGCTGGCGCTCGCCACCGGCAACGGCCTGCCCCGCCGCCGGGTGGACGAGGTGCTCGCCAGGACCGGGCTGGAGAGCGTGGCGCACAAGCGCGCCGGCGAGTTCTCACTCGGTATGCGGCAGCGGCTGGGCATCGCGGCGGCACTGCTCGGTGACCCGTGGGTGCTGATCTTCGACGAGCCGGTGAACGGGCTCGACCCCGAGGGCATCCGCTGGATCCGCGACTTCATGCGCTCCCTGGCGCGCGAGGGCCGCGCGGTGCTGGTGTCCAGCCACCTCATGAACGAGATGGCGCAGACCGCCGACCACCTCGTCGTGATCGGCCGCGGCAAGCTCATCGCCGACACGGGCATGGGGGAGTTCCTGCGCGACCGGGGCGAGGGCACGGTGCTCGTCCGCACGCCGGAGGCCGCCGAGTTCGCGCTCCGGCTGACCGCGACCGGCGCCACCGTGAAGGAGGGCCCCGACGCGTCGCTGGTCGTCTCCGGCCTGGCGAGCGAGGAGATCGGCAAGCTCGCCGCCTACCACGGCACCGTGCTCAGCGAGCTCACCCCGCAACGGCCCTCGCTGGAGGACGCCTTCATGGAGCTGACCAAGGACACCGTCGAGTACCAGGGAGCGACCGCATGAGCAGCCTGGCGCACCGGGTCCGGTTCGGCCACGCGCTGCACGCGGAGTGGGTGAAGCTGCGCAGCCTGCGGTCCACCTGGTACACGCTCGCCTGCCTGTTCGCGGTCGGGCTCGGCATCACGGTCCTCGCGACGGGTCGGGCCGGTGAGAGGTACGCGAGCGCGTCGGCCGCCGAACGGCTGGCGTGGGACCCGACCGAGCTCAGCCTGACCACGTACCTCGTCGCCCAGCTGATCATCGGGGTGCTCGGCACGCTGGTCGTCACCTCCGAGTACGCCACCGGGCTGGTGCGGACGTCGCTCGCGGTCACGCCCCGCAGGCACCGGCTCCTCGCGGCCAAGGTGGTGGTGGCCGCGGCCGTCGCCGTGGTGGCAGGCCAGGCGCTGATGTTCGCCACCTTCCTCATCGGTCAGACGCTCCTCGCCGCCCAAGACGTGCCGTACGCACGGCTCGGCGACCCCGGTGTGATCTCCGCCGTCATGGGTGGCGGGCTCTACCTCGCCGCGATCGCACTGCTCGCGATCGGCCTCGGCACGATCCTGCGCGCCACGGCGGGTGCGCTCACCACGCTGGTGGGCATCGTGTTCCTCGTGCCGGGCTTCGCCGGTCTGCTCCCCGCGTGGCTGGAGGGCCTGCTCGACTTCTGGCCGACGATGGGCGCCGCCGCGGTGTTCAAGACGGTGCCGAGTCCCGACTTCCCGCACCCCTGGCTGAACCTGGGCGGGATGTGCCTCGGTGTCGCCGCCGTGCTGGCCGCCGCGTTCGTCGTCTTCCAGCGCCGTGACCTGTGATGACGACGCGGCGAGACGTGTGGCGGGGCGTGGCGGCGGCGGCCGCTGCCCTGGTCGCCATGGCCGCGACGGCGGCGGTGGCACTGCTGCTGCTCGACGCCGGCCGGTTCGGCGATCCTGGCCGGCTGACGGCGGGTGTGGTCGCCCTGGCCGTAGGTGGTTCCGCGGAGTTCGGCGCGGTCCCGTCAGGTGAGGTGCCGCTCGCCGTGCGGGGCGGCGTCGACGTGGTGCCGGCGGGGGTCGTGCTGGTCGGCGCCGTGGTGCTGGGCTGGCTGCTGCTCCGCCACCGGGACGGGCTGCTCGTCCGCGGCGCGGCGGCGGCGGTGGCCTTCCCGGCCGGTGCGGTGGCGGTCGCGATGGCGGCACGGGGAACGGTGACGGCCAAGGGGATGACGCCGTCGCCGTCCGGTGGTGCGGCGGGTGGGATGTCCGGCGTCTGCGGACTGCCCGCGGTAGGGCCACTCCGACGCGGCGTGTCCCTCGACGCGTTCAGCGTCGGGTTCTCGGTGCCCGTCGGGCCGGTGGCGGCCGGAGCGATCGGCTGGGTGCTCGCCGTCGTCGGCGTGTGCTGGTTGATCTCGTGGTTCCAGGTCGCCCTGCGCGGCGCGCTGTGGGTCATCGGCGGGCTCACCGCCGCGTGCCTGCTCGCCGCGTGGGCGCTGGGCGGCCCGGTGGTGGCGGGCGGTGTCCTGCTCCTGCTGCCGCTGCTCGTGTTCGGCGTGCTGTCGCTCGGCCTGGGCGTGCCGTGGACGGTCCAGGCGGACGGCGTGCTCGCCTGCGCCCTCGGTGGTGCCGCGCCACCCGCACCGGGCGGGCCGCTGACGTGGGTCGCGGTCGCCGTGCTGCTGGTCCTGGGCATCCTCGCCGCCTTGGCCGGTGGCCGCGGCGGTGGGACGCCGTTGCGCCGCGCGTTGCGCAACGGCGCGGTGCTGGGCGCGGTGGCGGGTGTGGGGCTGGGCGCCCTGGCGTGGCTGTCGCAGGTGTCGGTGCAGATCGGCGTCGGCGCGTTCGGGTTCTCGTTGCCGGTGCTCGACGCGTGGGCGGGAGCGAACCCGTTGGCCGTGGTGGCGCTGGGCAGCGTCGGTGGCGCCGCGGCGGGCCTCGCGGGCAGCCTGCTCGTCGACGGGGCTCTCAGGTTGGCGTCCGTATCGTTGCCCGCGTGGAAGAACCGGGCCGGGTGACGACGCTGCTGGTGGTGGACGACGAGGACACGGTGCGCGAGCTGCTGTCCGCGACCCTGCGCTTCGCGGGGTTCCAGGTGAGGTCCGCGGCGACCGGCGCCGAGGCGGTCGCCGCGGCCACCGAGGAACCACCCGACCTCGTGCTGCTCGACGTGATGCTGCCCGACGTCGACGGGTTCGAGGTGGTCCGGCGGCTGCGCGACCGGGGAGCGGAGGGCAGTCGCGGGCCCGTCCCCGTCCTGTTCCTCACCGCCAGGGACCGCAAGGCCGACAAGGTCACCGGCCTGTCGCTGGGCGCGGACGACTACGTGACCAAGCCGTTCGACCTGGAGGAGCTGATCGCCCGGATCCGGGCGATCCTGCGCCGCACCTCCGGCCACCGGGAGGGCCTGCTGACGGTGGGGGCGCTCGCTCTCGACCCCCAGGGCCACCGGGTGACCAGGGACGGGCTGCCCGTCCGCGTCTCACCCACCGAGTTCCGGCTGCTGCGCTACCTGATGGAGAACGCCGGGCGCGTGGTGTCCAAGGCGCAGATCCTCGACCGGGTGTGGCGCTACGACTTCGGCGGCGACGCCGGCATCGTGGACACCTACATCTCCTACCTGCGGCGCAAGGTCGACGTCGAGGACCCGAGGCTGATCCACACCGTGCACGGCGTCGGGTACGTGATGCGGGAGCCCGCCGGGTGAGGCGCGTGCTGGGCGGGCTGTCCCTGCGGACCAGGCTGCTGCTGCTCACCGCGAGCCTGCTCCTCGCCGGGCTGGGACTGGTCGGCGCGGTCGTGTCCGACCAGCTCGAGCGCTACCAGCTGGACCGGATCGACGCCCAGCTCCGCTCGCTCGGCGAGATCCTCGCCCGCGTGCCCGCCACCGGGCCGCTCGGCACCGTCGGCGCTGTCGGCACCGAGGCCCGACCGGACCTCCTCGACCCCGCCCTCGGCCTGATCGGCGCGCCCTACCTCGTGTACGTGGGCGCCGACGGCGCGGTGGTGGGCGGCCTGCACTCCAGCCGGCTCGACGGCGCGTCCCTGCCGGGACCCGGCGAGCTGCGCACCGTGCCCACCGGTGGCGCGCCCGTCGACCTGCCCGCCGCGGACGGGTCCGGGCGCTGGCGCGCGACCGCGCGGCCGACCACCGGCTGGGACGGGACGGTCGTCGTGGCCGCGTCACTGGCGGAAGCCGACGCCACCACCGCCCGGCTGCGGACGACGAGCCTGGTCAGCGGGGCCGTGCTGCTCCTGCTGCTGACGGCGGTCGGCTGGTTCGCCCTCGGGCGGGGCCTGCGGCCACTGCGCCGGATCGAGCAGACCGCCGCCGCCATCGCCGACGGCGACCTCACGCGGCGCGTGCCCGTCCTCGCCGCGCCCACCACGGAGGTCGGGCACCTCGCGGCCTCGCTCAACACCATGCTCGGCCAGCTCGAACAGGCCTTCGCCGACCGGGCCGCGTCCGAGGCGCGCATGCGCACGTTCCTCTCGGACGTCAGCCACGAGCTGCGCACGCCGTTGTTCGGCATCAAGGGCTCGACCGAGCTGTACCGGATGGGCGCGATGCCCGAGCGCGCCGACGTGGACGAGGCGATGCTCCGCATCGACCGCGAGGCCACCCGGCTCACCAGCCTCACCGAGGACCTGCTCCTGCTCGCCCGGCTGGACGAGGCGCCGCAGGCCCAGCTCGACCCCGCCCCGATGGACCTGCGCACCCTCGCCAACGACGCGCGCCACGACCTGCGCGGCCTGGACCCGTCCCGCCCGGTCGAGCTCACCGGTCCCGCCGGCGCCGGGCCGCCCGGCCCCGCCCCCGTCCACGCCGACGAGGACCGCCTGCGCCAGGTCGTCACGAACCTGATCGGCAACGCGGCCACCTACACCCCACCGGGCACCGCGGTCCGCATCGGCGTCGGCACGGTGAACGGCCGCGCCGTGCTCGAAGTGGCCGACCGTGGGCCTGGCCTGCCCGCCCACCAGGCGGCCCGCGTCTTCGACCGCTTCTACCGCGCCGACCACTCGCGCACCCGCGCGGGTGGGGCCAACGCCGGGCTCGGCCTGGCGATCGCCCGTGCGCTCGCCCGCGCCCACGACGGTGACGTCGAGCTGGACACCAGCCTGGGCGGAGGTGCCTGCTTCCGCCTCACCCTGCCCCTGCTCGACCGTCGCTGAGCAGGCGCCCGCGGCCGCCGGAGCACCGGCGTCCGGTGGGGAGGCTCGGGGTGGTGAGCCACCCGGCAGCGTGATGTCCGCCGGGCGTTCCGGCACTGCGGGGTGCGGAGGTGTTCACGTCGGCCGAGTGGGGGTATTCGGCGTCATGACCGCGACCGCGCCCGACCCGGACCCGAACATCAACGCCGGCACCAAGGGCGGTGGTGCTCCCCGCGACACCCCGCCCGACGCCGACCCCGCCCGCACCCCCGGCCTCGAAGCCGGTGGCGGTGTCGCGCCCGGCGACACCCCGCCCGAGGCGGGCCAGACGTCCGGCCTGTCCCACCCGCAGCCGATGCCCTCGCGCACGGCCCCCATCGTGACGCTGACGCTGGTGGTGGTGTTCACGCTGCTGGTGGTGGCCTTCACCGTCTCGACGGTGATGGGCTGGGTGAAGGTCTTCTGACCGCCAGGCCGCCGGACAGGGGACCGAGGCGGAGCGCCGGCCGTTCGTGAGGTCGCTCCCGCAGCCGGCCGCTGTCGAAGCAGACGCCGAGGGCGCACGAGGCGGCCTTGACGGCGTGGACCGCCGGGCTGGTGGCCTTCCACGCCCAGCGGTACGAGGAGGCCCTGGGCGGAGCTCCGGCAAGTCCGGGTGCTCCCGCCGCTGGCGAGGATGAGCGTCGGCGACCTGACCGAGGTGGCGCCGTGCTGCGGGAAGGCCGAGGACGCCGCGGCCGTGGCTCTCGTCGAGGCCGACGCCCGCGTCTTCGAGTCGCCGCACCTGTGGATGGTGGTGCACCGCGGCCATGCGCTGCGAGGAAACGAGTGGCCATCGCGGTGCCGATCGCTCCAGCGCCCAAGCTCCCGATCTTCATGACTTCCTCCCGTGCCGTCCGATGCCGGTCGTCATGCTGGTGCTCGGCAGGGCACCGCCACGTCTGTCACACGACTTGCTCCGCGGACGTGTCCGAGGCCGCGGGCTCCTCCGGGGCACCGAACGCCGGCGTTCCCCACGGCTACGCCGTCGAACAGGTGTGGCCCGCCATCTTCCCGCCCCTCCACGCAGAATTCGGAGATTCCGCCGGGAAGTTCGAATTTCGTCACCGCCCCCCCGGAATTTCTCCTGAGACGACGCGGTAAACGTGCGGCCAATGCGCACTACAGGCGTCGCCGCCGGGTGTGCCTCAGTGCCCAGAATCGCTCCCCTCGCGGTGCAATACGCAGGTCGCAGAGGCGCGAGAAGATCGATGTGTCTCGTTTGGCGGCATCGACACGGGCAAGGCCGGTAGCGTCGCGGCGAAATTTCGTTCAACTTCGGAGGATCAGTGAAAAGATCGATCGCCGTCTTTATCGCTGCATTGGCGACGCTCGGTATTGCTCCAGTGGCCAACGCGACCGGACCGATCTCGCTCGTGGCACTCGGTGATTCGTACGCTTCGGGTACCGGCGCGGGTTCCTACCAGGACGGAACCGCCGGCAACTGCTGGCGCAGCGGCAACTCCTACGGCGAACAGGTGGCGGCGCGACTGCGCGCGGCCGGCCGGCTCGGCTCGTTCACCAACGTGACCTGCAGCGGCGCCACCACCGCGGACTTCGCGCAGCCCTTCAAGGACCGCCCCGCGCAGCTCGACGCCCTGAAGCGGAGCACGAACCTGGTGCTGCTCACCGCGGGTGGCAACGACATCGACTTCTCGACGTACGGCGGTACGTGCATCCAGGCCGACTGCACGGGCGCTCCGACCGGCGCCACCCTCGCCAAGCTGCCGCAGATGGCCGTCAACGTCACGGGTCTGCTCGCCAAGATCCGCCACCGCAGCCCGCACGCGCGGATCGTCGTCGTGGGCTACGGCCGTCAGGTGTCCGCTTCGGACAGCCTGCCGGCCGTTCCGCTCGACCCGATCTGCAGCGAGTCCGTCCTCACCGCCGACGAACGCCGTGAGGGCAACAAGGTCGCGGACGGCATCGACGCCGCGCTCCGCTCCGCCGTGGCCACGGCGCGCTGGCAGGGCATCAACGCCACGTACGCCAGCCCGTTCTCCCGCCCCGGCACGTTCGACGGCCACGCCCTGTGCGAAGCCGGCACCCCGTTCCTGCGCGGCTTCGACGCGCTGGCGCCGGGCCAGGAGGGACCGGAGGCCGTCTTCCACCCCAACCAGCAGGGGCAGCAGGCGCTGGCCTCGCTCGTCCGGCTCTAGCCGATGCGGTGGCCGTTTCCGCCTTCCCCGGGGCGGAAGCGGCCACTTCGGTGATCGGCGCGGGCGGGGACCCGGCGGCCGAGCGGATCCAGCCCTGCGAACCGGTTGTTCGCGTTTTCCGCGAACCGTCACCGAATCTCACCGCTCCGCCACGGCCAATCCACTTCGCCCTGCTTCATCCGAGGAGGATCCATGCTCTCTGCGATAGCACTTGCCATAACAACCGCTGCCTCACTTGTCGTCCCCGTCACCGGTGCCAATGCCACCCCCTCCGCATTGCATTGGCAGGCCTGCGGTGATTCCGGAGCCGAGTGCGCGTCGTTGAGCGTGCCGCTCGACTGGAAGCGCCCGGAAGGTGCTCGGATCACGGTGGCGGTGACTCGAGTCCGTGCCGCCGATCCGGCGAAACGGATCGGAACCTTGTTCTTCAACCCCGGAGGACCGGGAAACGCCGCAAGGCACTTCATCCGCGACTCCGCGCCCGAGACCTTCCCCGCCGAACTGCTCGGCCGCTTCGACGTCGTCGGGGTCGACCCGCGAGGCGTCGGGGACAGCCGGCCCCTGATCGCGTGCCGGAAGCCGACCTCGGACCACACCAGGTATCCCCGCTCGCGCGAGGAGTTCGACCGGTTGATCTCCTACAACCGGGACCTGGCACGAGGGTGCCGGGAAGCCACCGGCCCGCTGATCGACCACGTCGACACGATCAGCGCGGCCAGGGACTTCGACGCCGTGCGCAGCGCGCTCGGCGAACGTCAGGTGAGCTGGATCGGCCTGTCCTACGGGACGTTGCTCGCGGCGACCTACGCGAGGCTGTACCCGGAACGGGTGCGAGCCGCCGTGCTGGACGGTCCGCTGGACCACGCCGTGGGGTCCCGCAGGCTGGTGGTGGAGGAAGCGGCCTCGGCGGAGAACGTCTTCGGGCTCTTCGCCGACTGGTGCGCGTCCGATCCTGCCTGCGCCTTGCACGGCCGCGACGTCAGGGCCGAGTACCGGTCGCTCCTCGACCGCGCACCGCTGCACGCCGACGGCTTCCCCGCCGGGGTGACCGCCGACCAGGTCGGGTTCGGCACGTACGGACGGCTGATCTTCCGCAGCGCCTGGAGCGGCCTGGCCGCAGACCTCGCCGCCGCCGGCACGAACGCCGCGGCCTTCGCCACCGTCGCCCCGACCAGCCCCGCGTACCGCGTGATCACCTGTCACGACCTGCCGACCGGAGACATCGGGTACACCGAGTTCGCCGCGCGCCAGGCCGAGATGCTTCGAGCCGGGCCGACGATCCGCGGCTACATCGAGGCCTGGGACGTCCACGCGGGATGCCTGGGCTGGCCGATCAAGCCCGCGAACCCGTGGGGCAGCATCCCTGTGCGCGGCACACCGCCGATCCTCGTCGTCGCGGGCACCGACGATCCCGCCACGCCCCACTCGTGGGGCGTCGGGATGGCGTCCCAGATCGCCGGATCGAAGCTGCTGACCTGGCCCGGCGTCGGCCACACGGCGCACTTCAACGACCCGGAGACGCTCCGCCGGGAGGTCGAGTACCTGACTCGGTGAACCCGATGTCCCGCTCTGGCCACAACGTCTCAGGCAGCCGCTCCCGCCCGGTCGGCACGACAGCCGGCCGGGCGGTGCCGACTGGAGCCGGCACCCGTGGCCGGGCAGGCCCAAGCCCAGGCGCGTCCGCGGGTAGGCGAACGGCACGATCCAGCGCGGGGACGATCCCGCACCTCCGGCCGTCTTCGCTCAGCCCTTCCTGACGGAGGCCAGGATGTCGCGCGCGACCTCGCGGAGCTTCACGTTCTGGGTCTGCGAGCGCTGGACCAGCATCAAGAACGCCTCGTCGGCGCTGCACCCGTGCACGGCCATCAGCATGCCCTTGGCCTGGTCGATCTCGGCGCGGGAGTACACGGCGGCTTCCAGCTGGGTCACCCGGCTGCGGGTGTCCCGCCACAGCTGGGCGTTGGTGATCGCGGCGGAGGCGGCGGTGGTGAACAGCCGCATCACGCTCTCGTCGAACGGGTCGAAGGCGCTCGCCGTGCTGCCGTAGACGTTGAGCGATCCCACCAGCTTCTCGCCGTCGGTGGCGGTGACCAGCATGGGCACGGAGAGGTACGCGCAGACGCCCAGGCGGTGGGCCGCCGCCTCGAACTCCGGCCACAGCTTCCGGTGCTGGCCCACCACGGCGCGGACGGCCTGCCGCGCGGTGGCCGCTTCCAGGCACGGGCCGTGACCGACGTCGTACTGCACCTCGTCGAGCTCGACGAGCTGCTCCTCGGTCGCCGCCGCGGTGTGCACCCCGTCGTCGGTCACCACGGTGATCGTGACTCCGTCGGCGTCGGCGATGGCCAGCACCGCGCTGTCGGCAACCCGTTTGAGGACCTCCCCGAGCGGTTCGGCGAGGGCGAACACGCCGCGCAGGGCCTCCAGCGCGACAGCGGCCTCGTCGATCCGTTCCAGCAGGTCCGGCCGGCCGTCGCCCAGCTCGTCGGGTCTTCGAGGGTCAACCCGGTCCATGCTCCTCCGCCTTGCTCTTGATCCTTCGGATCTCGCCTGGCGGATGGTAGCGCTCCCGGACGGCCGGGCCGTTCGCCCGGACAGCCGACCTGCCGGTGCCGCCGCGTGCTATCGCCGGGAAGGTGCCGGTGGGGTGGAACCGGCAGGGGAAGTCGAGTGCGACCGCTTGAGCGGGCCCGAGGTGCTGTGCGTCAGCGAGGTGCCCGAGCCGGTGGCGGGAGCGGGACAGGTCCTGGTGGACTGGCTGTGCGACCTGGCGGTCCACGGCGCGACCACCCGCGGCCGCGCGGAGTCGTTGCTGCGCACGTCCGCGGACAGCGGCTGCGACGTCGTGCTGACCGATGCCGGCGGCGACCTGGTGCGCCTGGCCCGGCAGGCGGACGCGGTGCGGGACCGACGTGCCCGGTGAGTGGCTGACGGCCACCACTCACCGGGCACCGCGCCGAACGCGGCGCTCCGCCCGACCTCTGGTCGACGGGCGGAGCGCCGAGGCGAACGGTCAGTCCTTGACCCAGAGCACGCCGTCGTCGTCGCACCGCCAGTCCTGCCAGCGGCCGATGACCACGCCGAAAGCCCCGTGGCTCTCACACAGGAAGTGGTTCGGGTAGTCCCGGTACCGCTGCCACTCGCGATCGGACTCGACCGGGCCGGGGCCGGGATCCGACGGGGGTTTCGCCGAGGCGGTGCCAGCGGCGGGCATCGTGGACAGCGCCACGGCGACCGCCGCGGCGAGGATGGTCGCAGCACGTTTCATCGAGTTCTCCTTGTGTCGTGAGTGCTGGGCGTCGTGAGGTGGTGGGCTCCGCCACCGGTGGTGGCCGGTCGGCGGTGCCGCTCGAAGCCGCTCCGCCGCGTGGCGTCTCGGTCCGCTCGCCGCCCACAGGTGCGCGCGGGGTGGGGTGAAAAGCGGCCGGGCCTGCTGTCCGGCCCGGTGACGCCATTGGTCATGACGATTCCCGGTGCCGGAGTGACGACAATTCCGCGTAAAAGAGGGTCGTGGAAAAACGTCTACTCAAAGCTGCCACACCGCTGCGGCTTCCTCAAGCCGTCCCTTGCTTTTCATGCTGATAGGGAGTCCCCCGTGACACTGATGGGTAGGTGTGGGGTAGGTGAAAACGGGTGGCGGGTAGCGCAGAGTGGAGAGGAACCCGCACGTCAACGGCTTGTGGGCGAGTGTGGGCGAGAACGTCCAGTTCGGGTCGGTTTCCGGTGACTCGAACGGGCAACAAAGCGCATCCGTATTGCGGCGCTCCGGCGGGCGCTGTTAATTTTCGGTTGTTCGGAGACCTCGGTTCACCAAGCCTCGGTTCGGCGGGATTTCGTGGTTCCGGCTCGCGTTGCGGAGTCATTGCGGGGTCCCGCAGATTCGTGGCAATGAAAGTGGAGGAAACATGACGCTCAGCCCCTTCACCGACCAGTGCGCCGGCCTGGCGGGGGCTCCTCGGCTCGACCTCCAGTGGGTTCGTCACCAGGTGGACACCGCGTTGGACCGGTTCCTGGACCGCAAGGTGCGCACGGCGCTGGACACGTGCCTGCCGCCGCTGATCGGCGTCCTGCGGGACTTCGTCGAGGGCGGCAGGCGGCTGCGGCCGTTGTTCCTCTACTGCGGGTGGGCGGCGAGGGGCGACGAGCCCGACGTGGAGGCCGCCGCGCGGGTCGGCGCCGCGATCGAGCTGTTCCACTCCTTCGCCCTGATCCACGCCGACGTCGTGGAGGCCGCGGGAGTGCGCGGGGGCAAGCCGACGGTGCACCGGAAGCTCGCGGAGCACTACACCGCGCCGGCCGGCTGGGAGGAGGCCAGGTGGTTCGGCGTGAGCACGGCGATCCTGCTGGGGGACCTGTGCCTGTCGTGGTCGGACGAGGTCTTCGGCGAGGCGGGGCTCGACGAGGAACGCCGCCGCGAGGCCAGGGCGCTGCTGCACGTCATGCGCACCGAGCTGATCGCGGGCCAGTACCTCGACCTGACGACGGAGTCGCACAACCCGTTGCGCGACGCGTGGCGGCTGGTCCGGTTGAAGACGGCGCGCTACTCCGTGGAGCTGCCGCTGCGGATCGGCGCCGTGCTGGGTGGTGCCGACCGGCGCGTGCTCAACGCGTGCCGGGCCTACGGACGGCCGGTCGGCGAGGCGTTCCAGCTTCGCGACGACCTGCTGAGGGTGTTCGGCGACCCCGGGGCGGCGGGGGAGCCGGACCTCGACGACCTGTGCCGGGGCCGGCGGACGGTGCTGATGGCCCTGGCGTGGAAGCACGCCACGAGCGCCCAGCGCGAGCTGATCGTGGCGCTGCACGGCAAACCCGGCCTCAACCACGGCGAGGCGCGCAGGCTGCGCCAGGTCGTCGTGGACACCGGAGCGGACGCGAGGGTGGAGCACCTGATCCGCATCCGCACCGAACGCGCGCTCGCCGTGCTGCGGGTCGCACCGGTGGCGCCCGCGGTCAAGGGCGCGCTGACCGAGCTGGCGACGTCCGTCGCCAGCCGGGGGAGTCGTTGAGCGCTGTCCGCGGAAGGCACTGTTCGTCCGGAGGGTTCCATGTCCACTGAAGACTTCACCTTGCGAGCGATCGACCTGCACAAGGCCTTCGGCTCGCGACCGGTCCTCGCCGGCGTCGACTTCGCCCTGCGGCCGGGCGAGATCATGGGGATCATCGGCGAGAACGGCGCGGGCAAGACGACCTTGCTGCGGACGCTGGCCGGCGAGCTGAGACCCGACCGCGGCACGGTGGTGCGGCGCGACCGGCTGGGCTACTGCCCGCAGCGGATCGTGCTCAACGACGACCTGACCGTCGAGCAGCACCTGCGCTACTTCCGCAGCGCCTACCACCTCGCCGGCCTGGAGCGCGCCGAGGAGCTGGTGGAACGGCTGGACCTCGGGAAGTACCGCCGCGCCAGGACGGGCACCCTCAGCGGCGGCACGCGGCAGAAGCTCAACCTGGTGCTGGCGTTGATGCACGACCCCGGCGTCGTGCTGATGGACGAGCCGTACCAGGGCTTCGACTGGGACAACTACCTGAACTTCTGGTCGATCACCGAACAGCTGCGCGACCGCGGCCAGTCCGTGCTGGTCATCTCGCACATCGCCCACGACCTGGAGCGGTTCGACCGCATCCACCGCCTGCGGGCCGGCCGGGTGGTGGCGGAGGAGCCGCCGCTCCCGGTGCCGAGGGCGGGGAAGGTGGCGGCGAGGTGACCGCGGCGCGGTCGTTGCTCGACGCGGCCAGAACGGCGTGGCTGTCCCTGGACGAGCGCACGACGTGGCAGGCGGTCCTGCTCAGGGGCATCGGCTTCGAGATCGCCCAGCACTGCCGCAACCGGCTGGCGCTGGCGCTGGTCGTGTTCTTCATCCCGTCCTGGACGGGACTGGTGTGCGCGATCATCCCGGCGGAACCGATCGGCTTCCACTCCTGGGTGCTCGACAGCGTCCTGCGGGTCGACGCGAACGAGCTGGCGATGATCACCGGTGGCATCAACGCGGTCACGTTGATCGTCGGTTTCATGATGTTCGCGTCGGTGCGCCGCTCCGGCGACTTCGACCAGAGGCTCGTGCTGGCCGGGTACCCGCGGTGGTGCCTGCTGCTGGCGAAAGCCGTCGCGCTGCTGCTCGTGTCGGCCCTGGTCGCCGTGTACGCCGGCGTGGTGATGACGGTGTTCTGGGATCCGGTGCAGCCGTGGCTGCTCGGATTCGGCCTGTTCGTCGGCGGGCTGACCTACGGCGGGCTGGGCATCGTGCTGGGGCTCGTGCTGTCCAGCGAGCTGGCCGGCATGTTCGTGATCATCATGATCAGCCTCGTCGACGCGATGGTGCAGAACCCGATCACCAACCCGTCGTCCGACCTGGACTTCATGCGGTACCTGCTGGCCTACGGCGCGATGCAGGCCGGTGCGGTGGCCGGGTTCACCGACCGGGGCGCGCTGGGGCACGCGCTGGTCGGCGTGGCGTGGCTGGTGCTGTTCGCGGTGATCGGCTTCGCGGCGTTCCACCGGCGCACCAGGGACCACGCCCGGCACGCCCCGGCGGCCGGCGAGCCGGCGGCGGTCACGGTGACGCGGCAGGCGGACGGGTCGATCGCGGTCCGGTCGTTCACCGGCCCGGTGGTCCTGTGCTCACAGCTCGCCCGATGTCCCGCGGAGTGCGCCGACGCCCCGGCACCTGTCACCCCGGCACCTGTCACACGAGCACCTGTCACACCCGCACCGGTCGCGCCGGCACCCGCCGCCCGGCCCCGCCGTCCATGCCGGACGGCGACCGCCACGGCCGAATAGGCCGGGCGCCACGAGAGCCCGCGCCCACGGGAGGGCGCGGTGGAACGGATGGAGGAGATGGCATGAAACGCATGGCACAAGTGGCCGGTCTCGTCGTCGCGGGAATGGTCCTGCTGGTACCGACGGCGAGTGCCGAACCGGTGGGCGACCGGTACGACTTCGGCGCGATCGCCGGCTCGATGGTCCCCGGCGCCTGCGTCGTGGCGGTCACCCCCGGTGGCGGACCATCGGGGCCGTCGGTCACGTTCGCCTGCCCGCCGCGAGGTTGAGCTGACCGGGGTGTCCCGGGCTCCGCCGGGCCACCCCGGCGAACGGCCACGCGCTTCGGCGCCGTCGGTCCGATGTGCGCAGTCGCAGGGGGACGGACATCTCCGGCCGGGTCACCCCGATCGGTCGATGTCCGACCCCGCGGTACCCCGGTGCACTTCACGCAGAGTGGCGCCGGTGTTCCCAGGACGGACGACGTCGTTGCCCCTACGGGATTGATCGCCGTTCGTCGCTCCGCGCACCGCGCCGCGCTGTCGCTACGTTCGGGAAGTCTTCGAACCATCCGGCGGGGTCACCGCCGACCGCGTCCGGCCGATCGCTCGACGACGAGCGGCACCGGCGCGAATTCCTTGCGGAGCACCGGATCGTGCCCGCCTGCCCTCTGAGGAACGGTGATCGGATGTCAGCGGATCTCCCCGCCGGGCGGTCGTGGGACGTGGTCGTCGTCGGCGCCGGACCGGCGGGCGCCTCCGCGGCGCGAGTGGCCGCGGAGGCCGGATGTGCCGTGCTGTTGCTCGAACGGGCGGCCGTGCCGCGGTACAAGACCTGCGGCGGCGGGCTGATCGGGTGCTCGCAGGCGTTCCTGCCCGCTGGCCTCGGCGTCACCGTCCGCGACGAGGTCGAGTCGGTCACGTTCGGGCTGGACGGTCGTCGTGAGCGCACTTTCGGCTCCACCGCGCGGGTGCGGTGCAAGATGGTGTTCCGCGACGAGCTCGACGCCGCGCTCACCAAGGCGGCCGCCGAGGCCGGCGCCGTGGTGCGGGACCGGACCGCGGTGACGGCGCTGGAGGAGGCGCCGGGCGAGGTCGTCGTGCGCGTCGGCGGCGGCGAGCGGATCCGCGCCCGCGCCGTGGTCGGCGCGGACGGCAGCGCGAGCCGGGTGGGCCGCCACGTCGGGGTGAGCTGCGAACAGGTGGACCTGGCGCTCGAGGTCGAGGTGCCGGTCGGCCCGGGCGACGCGGCGAGGTGGCGCGGCCGGATGCTGATGGAGTGGGGGCCGCTGCCCGGCTCGTTCGGGTGGGTCTTCCCCAAGGGCGACATCTGCACCGCCGGTGTGGTCGCCGCGCGCGGGCAGGGCGAGGCCACGAAGTCCTACCTGCGGGAGTTCCTGCGCCGCCACGGTCTCGCCGACCGCACCCCGCTGCACGACACCGGCCACCTGACCAGGTGCCGTCGTCCCGGTTCGCCGCTGGCGCGCGGCCGCACGATCGTCGCCGGCGACGCGGCGGGCCTGTGCGACCCGTGGTCGAGGGAGGGGATCTCCTTCGCGCTGCGCTCGGGCACGTGGGCCGGTGCGGCGGCCGCCGAAGTCGCCAGGGCGTCGCACCAGGGGGACGTCCAGCGGGCGATCGGCGCCTACGCCGGCGCGGTGCGCTCCACCCTGGAGGTCGAGATGCGCGCCTCCCGCCGGGTCATGGACGTCTTCACCAAGCGCCCCGGCCTGTTCCACACCGCGCTCACCGCCCTGCCCCCGGTGTGGCGCGGTCTCGACTCCTACATCGGCGGCGAGACCACGATCCCGGCCCTGCTCGGCACGCCGGTCGCCCGTGCCGCCCTCACCACGGCGAGGTTGCTCGCCTGACCCCGATGACGCGGGCACCCGCGCCCCGGCGCAGAGGGTCCGGGGCAGCTCTCACGGAAGAAGGATCACGGGATGGACGAAGGAAATTCGGGCACCGGGCGGCAGACGCCGGTGGCGATCATCGGCACGGCGTGCCGCACCCCGGGAGGGGTCACCTCGGCGGACGAGCTGTGGCAGCTGCTGCTGGACCGGCGCGACGTCGTGACCGGGTCGAGCCCCGGCACGAGGTGGTCCGAGAGCGAGCGCGTGGTGCCCGCCGACCTCGCTGACTCGGCCGCCCTGCGCAGCGGGTCCTTCCTCGACGACGTCGACCTGTTCGACCCCGGGTTCTTCGGCGTGCCGGTGCGCGAGGCGGCCAGCGTGGACCCCCAGCACCGGCTGCTGATGGAAACCACCTGGGAGGCGCTGGAGGACGCCGGTGTGCCGCCGCGCTCGCTGGCGGGGTCGCGGACCGGCATGTTCATCGGCATCTCGGGGGCCGACTACGCCAAGCGGTTCACCTTGGCGCACTTCAACGTCTACCACGGCATCTCCGCGGTCCCCTCCGGCGCGCCGGGCCGGATCTCCTACATCCTCGACGTCAACGGGCCCTCCCTGGCCGTGGACGGCGCCTGCGCCTCGTCCCTGGTCGCCGTGCACCTGGCGTGCCGCTCGCTGCACGACGGCGAGTCCGACCTCGCGCTGGCGGGCGGCGCCACGGTGCAGCTGGAGTGGGGCGGGCTCGTCGGTTTCGCCAGGGCCGGCGCGCTGTCCTCGCGCGGGCGGTGCGCGGCCTTCGACGAGAGCGCGGACGGCTTCGTGCGTGGCGAGGGCTGCGGGATGGTGGTGCTCAAGCGGCTGGCCGACGCGCAGCGCGACGGCGACCGCGTGCTCGCCGTGATCACCGGCACCGCCGTCAACCACGCCGGGCGGGTGCAGGGCATCACGCAGCCCTCCCGCGCGGCCCAGCGCGCGGTCATCGAGACGGCGATGCGCGCGGCCGGTGTCACCGCCGACGACATCGGCTACGTGGAGGCGCACGGCACCGGCACCCCGGTCGGCGACCCGATCGAGTTCGCCGCGCTGTCCGACGCCTACGGGACGTCCCGCAGGCCCTGCGCGCTCGGCTCGCTCAAGACCAACGTCGGCCACCCCGAGAGCGCGGCCGGCGTGCTCGGCCTGATCAAGGCCGCGCTGGCGGTGCGGCGGGGGAGCATCCCGGCGAACCTGCACTTCACGCGGTGGAACGCGCGGATCGACGCCGACGGGACCCGCTTCTTCGTGCCCACCGCCACCACCGCCTGGGACGACCGGGACCGGCCCCGCCGCGCGGGGGTGTCGGCGTTCGGCGTCACCGGGGCCAACGCGCACGCCATCGTCGAGCAGCCGCCACCCGCGCCGGCGCCGCCCCATGACGCGGGAGCGGTGCGGGACCGGACCGCGGTGTACCCGGTCTCGGCCGCCTCGCCGGGCGGGCTCGCCGCCACGGCTCGCCGGCTGGCCGGCCACGTGGCGGCCTCGGCCGACGACCTGGCGGACGTCGCGCACACCCTCGCCGCCCACCGCAGCCACCTGTCCACGCGGGCCTGCGTGGTGGCGCGCGACCGCGCCGAACTGGTCGGGGCACTCCGCACGCTGGTCGACGGGCAGGAGCACCCGAACGTCGTGACGGGGCCGACGGCCGATCCCGGCATGCCGGTGTGGGTGTTCTCCGGGCACGGCGCGCAGTGGCCGGGGATGGGCAGGGACCTCCTCGGCTCCGACCCCGCGTTCACCGCGGTGGTGGACCGGCTCGACGCCGTGGCGAGCGAGCAGGGCGTCCCGGTGCGGCGGTTGCTGGCCTCCGGCGAGCACCTGGAGCGGATGGACCTGGTCCAGCCGGTGATCTTCGCGGTGCAGACGGCCCTGGCGGAGATGTGGCGGGACCGGGGGCTGCGCCCGGCCGCCGTGGTGGGTCACTCGATGGGCGAGGCGGCCGCCGCGGTGGCCGCGGGCATGCTGACGCCGGAGGAGGGCATGCGTGCCACGCTGGCCCGCTCGTCGTTGCTCCAGCGGGTCGCGGGCGGCTGCATGGCCGTGGTCGCGCTGCCCGTGGACCAGGTCGAGGCCGAGATCGCGGGCATCCCCGGGGTGTCCGTCGCCGTCGTGACCGCGCCCGCGTCCACCGTCGTCGCGGGTGACGGCCCGGCGGTGGCGCGGCTGCTGGACCACTGGCAGGACCGCGGCGTGTTCTGCAAGCAGATCGCCGTGGTGGTCGCGGCCCACTCCCCGCAGGTCGATCCCGTCCTGGCCGAGATCGCCGCGCGCACCTCGTGGATGTCGGGCGCACCGGCGGCGGTGCCGTTCTACTCGACCGCCGTCGGGCCGCGCGAGCAGGTGGTGTTCGACAGCGCCTACTGGGCGCGCAACCTGCGCGCCCCGGTCCGCTTCGACCTGGCGTGCCGGGCACTGCTCGAAGACGGGCACCGGGCCTTCCTGGAGCTGTCGCCGCACCCGCTGCTGACGCAGGCGGTGGAGGAGACGGCGCTGGCGGTGGGCGCGCCGGTGGTGGCGACGGGCTCGCTGGTGCGGGACCTGGACGGGCGGGAGGCGATGTGCCGTGCCGCCGCCGCTCTGCACGTGGCCGGCGTGCCCGTGGACCTCGCAGCGGTCAACGGCGGTGGCGGGCGGACGACCCTGCCGCCCACGGCCTTCGACCGCTCCCGCCACTGGCAGGAGCACGAGCACGGGCCACGCGGCACGGCGGCGCACATGTGGCTGGGCGAGCGGACCGCAGTGCCGGACGCCGACGCCGAGGAGGGCACGCGCCACGTGTGGAGCGCTGACCTCGGCACCGACCGGGTCGGGTGGATGGAGCAGCACCGGCTGCACGGCACACCGCTCGTGCCGGGCGCCGCGCACGTCGAACTGGTCCTGGCCGCCGTGACCGGCCTGCTGGACTGCCCGGTGGACGAGGTTCGCCTGACCGGCGTGCGGTTCGAGCGGGCGCTGCCGCTGGCCGGGTCCGTGCCCGTGCAGGTCTCGGCCACCAGGAGCGGCCGCCGGGTCGCGGTCGAGGTCGTCCAGCGCGCGGGCGCGGACTGGGACCGGGTGGCTTCGGCGACGGCGGTGCGCTGCGAGGGACCGGCCGACCTCCGCCCGGCGCTGTGCCCGCCCGACGCCCCGGCGCCACCTGACGAGCTGTACGCGGCGTTCCGCCGGATCGGCCTGGACACCGGCGAGGCCTTCCACTCGATCACCGCCACCACCGCCGACGGCGTCACCCGGCTCGTGGTGCCCGCCGACGCGGAGGTCCGCACCGGTGCGCCGCGCGTGCACCCGGTGCTGTTCGACGGGTGTCTGCTGTCGGTGGCGGCCTGCCTGGTCCGCGGCGGGGATCCCGGCGACGGCGGTCCCTGGCTGCCCACCGGGATCGGCGAGGTCGTGCTGCGCGCGCGGCCCGGCCGCATCGCGTGGGTCCGCGCCGAGGCGCACGACGGCGGGACCACCGCGACCGGCCGCGCCGACCTCTACGACGAGACCGGGCAGTGGATCGGCGCGCTCGAGGAGGTGACCATGGTCCGCAACGCGCGGACCGCGACCGGGCACACGCGGCTCGACTCCAGGCTGTTCGAGATCTCCTGGCGCGAGCTCCCGCTCCCGGAAGACCCACTGGCGGAAGAGCCGGTGACGGCACCGTCCGGCGAGTGGGTCGTGGTCGGCGAGCCCGGCGACCACGACGGCGTCGCGGAGCGGGTGGCGGAGGCCTTGACCGGCGCCGGGCTGCGGGCTGCCGTGGTGCGCGACGTCGCCGCGATCCCCGATCCCGGCGTGGTGTCGGTCGTGTGGTGCGCCACCGGTGAGCTCGACGCGCTGGAGCGGGTGACGAGGCTGACCGAGGTCCTGTGCGAGCACGGGCGGTGCAGCTCACCGCCGCGCCTGTGGCTGGTCAGCCGCAACGCGCGGCACGTGCTCGACGGCGACCGCGTCGATCCCGGCGTGTGCGCCGTGCGCGGGTTGCTGCGCGTGGCCGCCGTCGAACAACCCGAGTCGGCCATGAGCTGGGTCGACGGCGACGCCGGCACGGCCGAGGGCCTGGCGGACGTCGTGGCGGAGCTGATCGCCGGCACCGCCGAACCGGAGGTCGCCTGGCGCGCGGGCCGGCGGTACGCGGCGAGGCTGGCACGTGCGCCGCTGCCGGCGCGGCCGCCGCAGACCGCCGGTGAGGTCGACGCGGTCGTCGGCGAAGACGAGTTCGTCCTGCGCGCGCACCCCGAGGGTGGCCTGGACCGGTTGCGCCTGGTCACGACCGGGCAGCCGCTGCCGGTACCGGGACCGGGCCAGGTGCTGCTGCGGCCGGGCGCGTGCACGGTGCACTTCCGCGAGGTCCTGATCGCGCTGGGCATCTACCCCACCGACGACGGGGTGCTGCCCGCTCTCGGCTCCGACGCCGCCGGGGTGGTGCTCGCCGTCGGAGAGGGGGTCGACGACCTGTCGCCCGGCGACCTGGTCACCGCCGTGATCGCGGACGGCAGCGGGTCGATGGCCTCCCACTGCCTGGCCCGTGCCGAGCTGACCGCGCGCATTCCCGCGGGTTTCGACCCGGTCGGCATCGTGCCGTCCGTGCTGACCTACGTCACGGCGTGGCACTCGCTGCACGACCTCGCGCGGCTGCGGGAAGGCGAGACCGTGCTGGTGCACTCCGCCGCGGGCGGCACGGGGCTCGCCGCGATCGAGGTCGCCCGGCTGCTGGGCGCGTCGGTCATCGCGACCGCGGGCACCGAGACCAAACGCCGCCACCTGCGCGAGCACGGGGTTCGGCACGTGTTCGACTCCCGGAGCCTGGACTTCGCCGGCCAGGTGCTGGAGGCCACCGGCGGCCGCGGCGTCGACGTCGTGCTCAACTCGCTGGCCGGGGCCGCCATGCGGGCGTCGCTGGACCTTCTCGCGCCGGGCGGGCGGTTCGTCGAGATCGGCAAGCGCGACCTCTACGGCGGAGCGCGCGTGGACCTGGGCAAGTTCCGGCACGGCAACACCTACACCGCCCTGGACCTGGTGCTCACCGCGAACGAGCGGCCGGCCGTGTTCCGGGCGGCGATGTCGCGGGTGCTCGCCGGGATCGCGGACGGCTCGCTGCCCCTGCTGCCCACCGAGGTCGTGCCGCTCACCGAGGCGGCGGAGGCGTTCCGGAAGCTGGCGTCCGGCGACCTCGTCGGCCGCACCACCCTGACCTTCCCCGCAGCCGGTGAGCGGGTGCGCGCACACGCGCCCGCACCGGAGCACCCCGTGCGCCGAGGCGCCGCCTACATCGTCACCGGCGGCACCCGCGGCCTCGGCCTGGAAGCGGCCCGGTGGCTGGCCGAGTCGGGCGCCGCCCGCGTCGTGCTCGGCGGCCGCGGCGACCTCGCTCCCGGAGCTCGCGCCGTGCTGGACGCGGTCGAGGCCACCGGCTGCGCGGTGGAGGTCGTGCGCGGCGACGTGACGGCTCCGGACACGGCTCGCCGCCTGGTCGAGGCGGCGGGACCGGGCCTGCGCGGAGTCCTGCACACCGCCGTGGTGCTCGACGACGCCCCGCTGGTGGCCATGACACCCGACAAGCTGGCCCGCGTGTGGCACCCGAAGGTCACGGGCCTGCTGAACCTGCACCACGCCACCGAGGGCGTGGCGCTGGACTGGCTGGTGGTCTTCTCCTCCATGTCGGCGGTGCTCGGCAACGCGGGGCAGGCGAACTACGCCGCGGCCGGCTGCTGGGTCGACGCCTTCGCCCGGTGGCGGCAGGACCGGGGACTGCCGACCCTGGCGGTGGACTGGGGCGCCTGGGGCGAGGCGGGACGGGCCACCGGCTTCGCCGCCCGCGGGTTCGACACCCTCTCCACCGCCGACGGGTTCGCCGCGCTCACCGAGCTCCTGCGGCACCGGCGCGTGCACACGGGGGTGTTCGACTACCAGCCGGAACTGCTGTACCGCGCTTTCCCGCACGCGCTGGCCAGCCCGCTCCTGGCGGACCTGCACACCGGTGCGGGCCGTCCGGAGGCGACGGCGACCTTCGACCTGCGCGGCGAAGAACCGGGACCGGCACGGGCGCGGCTGGTGCAGGAGGCGGTGGTGCACGTGCTCGCCACGCTGCTCGGCACGCAGCCCGCCGCCGTCGCGGCCCACGCGAAGTTCACCGATCTCGGGCTGGACTCGCTGCTCGCCGTCGCCTTCACCCGCAGGCTCCAGGTCGACCTGGACATCGCGGTGACACCGGCGGAGGTGTGGGCACACCCGTCGCCGGCGGAGCTCGCCGGGCACATCGACTCGACGCTCGGGGCACCCGTCGGCGTCGGGTGAACGGCACGTCCGCTCGCTCCTCCCCTGTGGATCCGTCTCACCGGGGAGGAGCGGGCGGGCGGGGAGAACCCGTTGTGCCGCAACGGGTGGACGTCACCACCGCTCCGCGGCCCGGCGGCCCGGAGTCGCGTGGTGATTGAATGATCACCATGTCGCTCGACGAGATGCGTGCCCTGCTGGCCCGGCACGCCCGGCCCGATCTGAGCACGGACATCGATGCCGTGCGCATCTTCCGCGCCGATCGGCCCAACCCGCCGACGCCGACCACCTACGGCAAGGTCCTGGCCGTCGTCGCCCAGGGCGCCAAGCGGTTCGCGCTCGGCGAGCGCCTGTACGACTACCACGCCGGGGAGTACGTCATCGCCTCGGTCGACCTGCCGGTGACCGCGCAGTTCGTCCGAGCCAGCCCGGAGGAACCCGCGCTCGGCTTCGGGCTGGACCTGCGGCCGGCCGCCGTCACCGAGGTGCTGCTGGCGGCGAACCCCGGCGAGCTCCCCGACCTCGGCCCCGGCGTGCCGCCCGGGCTGTCCGTGAGCACCGCCTCCGCCGAACTGCTCGATGCCGTCGTCCGCCTCCTGCGCCTGCTCGACCGGCCGCGCGACATCCCCGTGCTCGCGCCGCTGATCCAGCGGGAGATTATCTGGCGGCTGCTCACCGGTGAGCAGGCCGCCATGCTGCGCCAGTTCGGCCAGCCGGGCAGCGGCCTCAGCCACATCGCGAGGGCCGTCCAGTGGATCCGCGACCACCACGCGCTGCCGTTCCGCGTCGAGGAGGTGGCGCAGCGGGCGGGCATGAGCGTCTCCGCGTTCCACCGCAACTTCCAGGCCGTCACCTCGATGAGCCCCATCCAGTACCAGAAGCAGATCCGCCTGCAGCAGGCCAGGTTGCTGCTCGCCGAGAGCCCCGGCGACATCGCCGGCGTCAGCCGTCAGGTCGGCTACGAGAGCCCGGCCCAGTTCAGCCGCGACTACCGCAGGCAGTTCGGTGACCCGCCCCGCCGGGACGCGGTCCGCCTCAGCGCGAACGTCCGGGCCGCCGCGCCGGCCACCCGTCGCGACAGTTGACCGAAACTCACGATCTCGATCTCTTGTCCATTCCTGCCCGCCATAGCCTGCCCGCACAACGGCGCAGGAAGACGGCTGGTGACCGGTAAGCGACGACGGGCGCGGAAAGCGGTGGGTGGGCGGGTGTCGAACTGTTCGGGCGTCACGACGATGCGGCGCGGGTTCCGGGTCCCTCGGCGGCGTGCGGCGGGGCGGTGGCGCCCGGCTGAGCCGCGCCGGACCGAGGCCAACGCGTCCAAGGCCGGCCAGCCAGTCTGACCGAACCGTTGGCTGACCGGACTGCTTGTTCCGGGCGGGTGGCGGACCTCCTCGTCAGAAGTTCGCCACCGCCGCGTACAGCAGCGTCAGCACGATCGCCGCGACCACCACGGCCGCCACGATCCGGGTTGTGCGTCCTCGCTGGTCCATTGCGGTCAGCTCCTCTTCAGTCGTGGTCGGGTGTGCCGGTGAGGTGGTGGTCGGCGGCGTTCACGGCCTCGAACAGCAGCCGCCGCACGTGTCCGCCCCGTGCTTCGTAGAGTGCTCGCCGGCCTTCGCGGCGCACGGTCACCAGTCCGGTCATGCGCAGTTTCGCGAGGTGCTGCGAGACCGCCGGGCGGGCGATGCCGACCTCCGCGGCCAGGGTCGTGACGTCGTACTCACCGCCGCAGAGCAGCCACAACATGCGGAAACGCGTTGGGTCGGCGAGCATCCGGAACCCGTCGACAGCAGCGTTGACGTGAGCGCCAGAAGGTAGCTGTTGCCAATGGTCCGTTATTGCAACGTCGTCGCGTGCGTACATGAGCACATATAGTGCCACGCATGTTCGCCGTCCTGCGCAACCGCACGTACCGCCACCTGTTCGGCGCGCACGTCGTCGCCCTGACGGGCACCGGGCTGGCGACCGTCGCGCTGGGCCTGCTGGCCTACGACATCGCCGGCGCGGACGCGGGCGCCGTGCTCGGCACGGCACTGGCGGTCAAGATGGTGGCCTACGTCGGCGTCGCGCCGATCGCGGCCGCGCTGCTCGGCGCGTTGCCGCGGCGGGCCGTGCTGGTGGCGCTGGACGTCGTGCGCGCAGGGGCCGCCGTGGCGCTGCCGTGGGTGGACCAGGTGTGGCAGGTCTACGTGCTGATGTTCGTGCTGCAGGCGGCTTCGGCGGCGTTCACGCCGATCTTCCAGGCGACCGTCCCGGACGTCCTGCCGGACGAACGCGAGTACACCCGCGCCATCACGTTGTCGCGCATGGCCTACGACCTCGAAGGACTGCTGAGCCCGGCGCTGGCCGCCGCGTTGCTGGTGCTGGTGAGCTTCGACGACCTGTTCCTCGGCACGGCGATCGGGTTCGCCGGTTCCGCCCTCCTCGTCGTCTCGGCCGTCGTGCCGCGTCCCGATCCGGTGGTGCGCACCGGAAGCCGCTACGCCGCGACCACCAGGGGCATCCGCATCTACCTCGCCACACCGCGGTTGCGCGGACTGCTGGCCGTGCACCTCGCCACCGCGGCGGCGGGCTCGATGGTGCTGGTCAACACCGTCGCCTATGTCCGCGAGGTGCTGGACCGCAGCGCCTCCGACGTCGCCATCGCGCTCGCGTGCAACGGAGTGGGCTCCCTGGCCGCCGCCGTGGCGCTGCCCAGGCTGCTGGACCGGTTCTGTGACCGGGACGTCGTGCTGCGCGCGGTCGCCGTTCTGCTCGCGGCCCTCTTGGCCGGAGCGACGTTCGCGGCACTGCTCGGTGACTGGCACTGGCCGGCGGTTCTGGTGCTCTGGGCCGTGATCGGCGCGGGGTGCTCGCTGGCGTCGACCCCCGGCGCCCGGCTGCTGCGCCGGTCGGCGCACGCCGAGCACCGGCCCGCGCTGTTCGCCGCCGACTTCGCGCTGTCGCACGCCTGCTGGCTGCTCTGCTACCCGCTGGCCGGGTGGGTCGCGAGCGCGGCGACCACGACCACCGCGTTCCTCGTGCTCGGCGTGGTCACCGCCGGTGGCGCGCTGACGGCACTTCGGCTGTGGCCGCGACACGACCCCGCGGTCGTCGAGCACGAGCACTGCGACCTCGACGCGGGCCACGACCACCTGCACGACGCGGTCCTCGCGGGCGGTGTGTACCGGCACGCCCACGAGTTCCGCATCGACGACCACCACGAGCGCTGGCCGCGCCAGGCGTAGGAGTGCGGCCCGGACACCGCGAGGGTGGCGGAGGACAGCCGCTCGTGCGGTGACAACCGTCCACAGCGGATGGATCGGCTCGTCGGAGTTGGCCGGTACGCACGCGATGGTGTCGCGGACGCCTGGATCGCACGCGGGCGTGCGGACCAGGCGAGAGATGACGGGTTCGGCCGTGGCGGCCGCAGCCGCCACGGCCGAACCGCGATCATCGATCAGCAGGCGGGGGCGCCGATGGGGCCGAGGCCGATGTAGGGGGTCCAGCTGTTGGTGGCGGTCCAGAACTTCTGGATGAGGTCGCCGTTGCTGTTGCGGCTGAAGACGTCCATGCGTTGGTTGCCCCAGGTGACGGCGGTGGGGCTGGTGACGATGTAGCCGCCGAAGTCCTGTGGTTTGTAGGTGGTGAAGTCCGCGCCGTCGGGCGAGTACCACTGGATCAGGCTGCTGTCGTAGTGGCGCAGCAACAGGTCCACGCTCGTGCCGGCACGCGTCGTCGCGGCCGGGCGGCCGGTGATCGCCAGTCCCCGGTCAGCCCAGTTGTACCAACCGGCGCTGCTGGTCCACATCAGGGTGAGCAGGCTGCCGTCGGGTGCGCTGGTGAAGACGTTCATCCGGGTGCCGTCCGCGCTCGCGACCGCCGCGGGCGCGCTGGTGGCGGTGACGGTGCTCCAGTTGTCACCGATGGCGGCCCAGTCGTTGACCCAGCCGCTGGCGATGCTGAAGTGGCGGTAGACGATCTTGTTGGCGGCGTTGCGGGCGAACACGTCGAACCCGGTGTCGTAGCGCATGGTCACGGCGGGGGAGGACGTGATGGTGTAGGTGCCGAGGTCGGCCCAGTCGTACCACTGCTGGCCGGCGATCCAGGTCAGCTTCTTGAGGCGGTTGTCGATTCCCTGGGCGAAGACGTCGATGCGGTTGCCGTTGTCGGACACGACGGCGGCGGGGTCGCCCTTGATCTTGGCGTTGCCCGGCAGGGTGGCCCAGCACGACCACTTGCCCGCGGAGAAGTTGCGGTGCTT
>NZ_FOFR01000007.1:142858-327507 GCF_900110955.1 Lentzea xinjiangensis | reverse complement strand
CAGGTGATCCACCACGCGGCCCGCCGCGGACTTCGAGATCCCGAACAGCAGGGCGACCTGCCGGAAGGTCAGGTTCGTCCGGTAGTACACCGCCACCAGCAACACCCGGTCCGCCAGTGACAGGCCCCACCGCCGCCCGCTGCCGGTCTGCTCGCCACCCCGACGGGCCACGACCCGCACCAGCTTGCGGAACACCGGCACCGACAAGCCCGTGAACACCGGCACCCACTCCGGCCGGTCCGCACTGATCACCCGCTCCACACCAAGATCATCGATCGCGCCGAGACGGCGTTACGGGACAACCTTTAGGCAGCACGTCCGCTAGTACTACAGCCGCAGGCCGTGATTTTTGAGTCGTCGCTGGTAGTGGCATTGTCGGGCTCGGTGTTGGTGGCGTCGTCGCCAGAGTGACCAGGCCTCGGCGTGGGAGGGCGGGTGCGGGGTGTAGGTCAGGGCGGCGTGCAGGCGCCTGATCTCGTTGACGCTCAACGGGATCAGGCCGTCATCGCGGTCTGCAGAGCCCCCTTTTCCGTCTTCGCGGTGACCGCGAGGAAGGCGTGGGCGAGCATCGCGAGGGTGATATGCCGGTACCAGGCGCCGTACTTGCGGACCTGGTAGTGGTCCAGGCCGACCTCGTTCTTGGCCGCCTGGAAGCACTCCTCGACTGCCCATCGGCTCCCGGCAACCCGGACCAGCACGTCCAGCGGGACCGGATTCGTTGTGTGGCAGAGGAAGTAGGCCAGCTCGCGGATGCCCTTGGTGTTGAGGGTGAGCGAGCGGCGGATCAGCAGACTGTGGTGTTCACCGGCGTCGACCAGTGCCCAGTCATACAGCCGTGGCCCCTTGGCGCCGTCACCGCACGAACGGCGCTGCCAGGCTGATTTCGGCACGAGCCTGACCAGTGTGTCGGCCCGTCGTTTCCCCGCCGCGGTGGGGAGTTCCTGCTTGCACGGGATCGCCATGACGTAGGCGATGCCCCGTTGTTCCAACCACGACCGCAGGCCGGGGTTCTGGCCGTAGGCCTCGTCGGCGGTGAACCAGGAGAACGGCACCCCGCCGTCGACGGCCCGTTCAAGCATCAGCCGCGCCAGTTCCGGTTTGGTCGCGAACTCGACCTCGTCGTCGATCTCGGCCTCCCGGCAGCGGTCCCGGTCAGCGCACCAGCTGAACTGGGGTAGGTAGAGCTCGCGGTCGATCAGCGCACGGCCGTGCGCAGAGGCGTAGACCAGGAACACCCCGAGCTGGCAGTTCTCGATCCGCCCGGCGGTGCCGGAGTACTGCCGTTGCACCCCAGCGGACTTGACTCCCTTCTTCAAGAACCCGGTCTCGTCGGCGACCAGCACCGCCTGCTCATGCCCGAGATGGTCTGCCACATACCCGCGCAGGTCGTCGCGAACCTTGTCCGCGTCCCACGCCGCATGGTTGAGCAGGCGCTGCATGCCGTCCGGGGTGGCGTCGCCCGCCTGCTCGGCCAGGGTCCAGCCGTTCTTGCGTTCGGTCCGCGACAACAGGCCCAGTAGGTAGGCCCTGGACCGTCGGCGGGTCTGGACCTGCACGAACCGGCCCGCGAACCGGGCGAACAGGTCGTCGAACCCGGCCCGCCACGCGTCCAGGTCTAAGATCCGCAACGCGGCCACCGTTTCGCTTCGAGTCCCAACACACCTCGAAGTTGATCACGGTGGCCGTCTTACAGCCCCGCCAGGTCATCGACCAAGATCACGGCCTGCGGCTGTAGTACTAGGGCTTCCCCGCCCAGAAATCGAGGTGGTGTCCCGAGACGTAGTCAGTGCCACTGACCCCTTTGGGGGTTAGGGATCGGACGTATTCACTGTCCACACTGGACCATCCCGGGTCGCCGTTCGCGGCGAAGGCGGCCCAGTACCGGGTCATCCGGTCGGCGAGTTCGCGTTGGGGCGCCGGGAGTTCTGGCCCGCCCTCGAAGTCGAACTGATAGACCAGTGCGCTGGAATGCTGGGCGCCGGACGGAAATCCCGGAAACAGCGGCGGCGCGTCCTCGTCGGCGAACTCGTAGAACCACGTCCCGGTGTGTGCCACCAAGGCCTGGCCGAGTTCCCACGCCGGCCGCGCCCAGGCCCGGTCCGTGGAGATCCGCGCCCAGGCGAGGCTCGGTGTTCCGTAGTCTTCCAGTGGGTAGCGGGCGGCGACTTCGTCCGCGGCGTCGCCGAACGCCTCGGCCAGCAGTCGCGGATAGCTGTCGGCCGTGACCGGATTGCCGACGAGGTCGGCGAAGAGCCCGACGAAGAAACGGGCCTCGTCCAAGGTGGTCCCCAGCATCAGGGGCACCTGGTGGAAACGTCCGGCGGGCAGCGCGTCCGCGGGCGACTCGGGAAGGACCGCGCCTCCGAAAGCGGGGCGGATGAACGCGCCCGAGACTTCGAGCAGGTCTTTCACCGGCACCTGCCGCAGTTGCGCGAGCGGGTCGCCGTCGCCGGTGACCCAGCCTCGCTCGGCGGCGACGGCGACACCGATCGCCTCGAGCTCATTCTCGGCGGCCCACCTCGGCGGGAGTTCCGGGAGGCCGGGGATGAAGGTGTGCGCGGGTGTCGTGCCCAGCACCGAGAACGCGCTCTGCAGGATCGCCTGCCGGAACAGCCCGGCCGAGCCGGGAGCGGCCAGATGCGCCGCGATCTGAAGTGCGCCGTAGGACTCCCCCATCAGCGTCACGTTGTCCGGGTCGCCGCCGAAGTGCGCGATCTCCCGACGGACCCAGCGCAGGACGGCTTGCTGGTCCTGGATGCCGAAGGTGCCGCCGTCGGCGAGGCCCGGGTAGCCGAAGCAGCTCATGATGCCCAGCCGGAAGTTCGGCGCCACCACGACGAGGTCACCGGTGACGGCGAGGCGGCGGGCGCCGTAGACCGCGGCGCTTCCGTTGGTCCCGCCGCCAGGGCGGGTAGCGTTCGCGTACCGGACCGGTCGGACCTGCATCCGCGTGTGCGCGGTGAGCACCCAAGTGAGGAGCTTGCCGACCGTGCTGCCGCCCTCGACCGGCAGACGCAGACGCCCATCGGCGACGACTTCGCCCGACTCGGTCGTTCCCAGTAGGTCAAGCACCAGCGAATCTTCGGACTCGACGGTTGCTGAAAGTCTGTAGTCAACGTTGCCGAGTTTGATCTCATTGTGAAATGTGGATGTCATGCCACGCCTCCTGGTTCTTGGGTCTTCTTTGACTACGCCGGCGACTCGGCGTTCTTCATCAGCAGGAAGACCGCGTCGCCGTCGTACGTGAGCTCGACGGGTTCGTCGCCGAAGGTGAGGTGTTCACCGTGCGCTGTGACGGCTCGCCAACCTGACTGGCGGATCCGGTCGGTGCAGTAGTAGCTCCCGACGAGGACACCGTTGCGGGTGACGGTTCCGTAGAGAACCTGTTGGGCGTCGGCCGGATCGGCGACGACGGAGGTCACCTCGAAGTCGCTCTCGCGGAAGCGACGGACGACGGTCTCGGTGTGCGTGTCAGAGGGCATCGCAAGGTTCCCTTCGTGTGCAAAGACGGTCATGAAGCGACGAGTCCCGCGCCTCGTCGGCGAGAACCACGTCGGTGTCGGGGTCGAGGTAGTCGCCGAGGTCGGCGAGGCAGGCGATGCGCACGACGGGCACCTCGGCATCGCAGCCGGGGCACCGGTCCAGGACGAACCAGCTCTCTCCGGGACTGGTGAAGTCGGTCAGCAGTCGCCACCGTTGAGCGGTTTCGGGGTCTGTGACCGTGATCAGGTCGCCAGGCACGTTGCCGTTGCGTGTGCGGTACTGGCGGTCGGGGTCGTCCGTGACGGTGACGCTGTCAGCGGGTAGCTGCAGCGCTGCCGCAACGGTTCGTGCGATGCGGGCACGGCGCGCCCATCGACTCCACTGTTCTGGTGAGTCGTGGCGGCGGCGGAACTCACTGGTGCACGGGCCACGCAGGGCTCGCGCGACGCCAACAGCCCTGTCGGCAAGCCCGATCGTCGATTCTCTGAGGGTCGTGTTGTCTCTGCTGTGCATGGGAAGCACCTCCAATGGGCGTTCGATGTAGGTCAGCGGACGGCTGCCTTCAGTGCGGCGGTCGCGGCATGGCCGATCGCGGTAGCGGTGGCAGCGGGGTCCGTGAGTCGGTGCACGGTCACGCCGTCGAAAGGGGTGTCCCAAGTCTTGGAAGTCAGCCACAGCACTGCGCAGCCGGACGCGCGCAGCCGATCAACGCGCTTCTGCCCGGCGGGGCGTTCGTCGCCGCTGAAGTGCCCGTCGGACACGATCACCAGCAGCCGCGCGGCCCCGGGACGGGAGAGACCGAGTGCGCCATCTAGGGAATCGACGGCGAGGGCAACGCTTTCCCAGTCGTCGTCAGCCTCGAACTCAGTCACCTCGGCGGGCACCTTGCCGGGATGCGTGATGGGCCGGACGTGCACGCCGAAGATCACGGCGGCTGTTTCGGCGGGCACGGTGGAATGCCGTCCAGCATGGGCGAGAATCCACGCAGTCGACGCGACCGGGCCGCGAAGGTGGCGCATCGATCCGGACACGTCACACGCGATTCCCAGCCGTAGCGGCGGTGTCGGCACGGTCAGGCGTGTCGTGCGGGTGAACGGTTCGGCCGTGGGCACGGCACCTGCAGCCCGTTGGGCGTCGGCGGCGAGTGCGCCGCGCATCCGAAGTCGTCCGGGCGGAATCGGCGAAGTCGACCTCACCGCGACTCGTTCGCGTGTGCCAGCGGTCGACAGCGCCCGTGCCAGCGCTCGGGCAGCAGTGCGTTCGGCGGTGGTCGGTTCGCGGGTGCCTGAGATGGTCGTTGATCCGTAGCGCGAACGGTGGCGGCTGCTGGAGAACACGGACCGCGCGATTGCCTCAGCTGCATCGGTAGCCGCCTCTTCGGCCGCCTTCGCTGCAGCCGCCACAGCGGCCGGATCTTCTGGCGGGCCTTCGTCCGTCACCGCGCGTGCCACCTTGGCCGCTGTCCGGCCGATCGCTTCGGCGAGGGGTGATGGCGACGACTCGCCCGCTTCGCCAGGCTCAGATGTTTCGCCGTCGGGTTCGGTGCCGACGATCTCGCACCAGCGCTTCGCGATATCGACCATGGTGTTGGCGTCATCGTCGGCTGTGGCGAGAGCTTCCTGCCACAGCGTCCGAAGTTCGGTCAGCGTGTCGGGTCCGAGCACGTCCTTGACGACGTCGGCGACCGGTGCGGTTTCAGCGGCGGTGAGGATGCCGCCGTCGACTCGGGCAAGAACCAGGGCAGCAGCACGGGCGGCGTCCGTCTTGGTCATCGTCGGGCTTCCGGCGAAGTCGGCCAGAACCAGGTTCGTCGCTGAAGCGCGCAACCAGTGCCGGTCGTCTGGACGGCGGCGAACGTGCGCTGATTCCATCCGGGACTCTTCCAACACCATCGCGGCGTCCGCGATAGCGGGTGGGACGTCGTCGGGTAGTTCCCACACGCTGTGCTTCGCGTGTGCGCACTCATGGGTCAGCAGTCCCCACGTGACGGGGTAGCGCGCGCGGTCGGAAAGGTTCGCCGGATCAACGGTCGCAGGGTCCACTCCCAGGTGGTCACCGTCGACTTCGATCAAAGCGCGGTTGGGGTAGAAACATGCCGGGGCACCGCCACCCGCACCGGGTGCGATGGTGACCAACAGGTCTTCCCGGTCCGCGATCACTGGGACTTCGTCCGCCAGTGCGGCGGACAGCGTCAGCCATTCCGGGCGCGCGGGGAAGATGGCGGCACCCGTTGCGTCCGGGTCAGCTACCAGATGGGCGGTCATGGCCGTGTCCTTTCCGGATGGTCGCGCTAGATGCGGGTGCCGAGTGCCAGCGGTTTGACCGTCGTGCCGAACGCGTCTCGGACAGCGCTGGCAACGGTGGTGCGGTCTTCCTCGGGTGCGATGCCGACCAGGTTTCCGGCGGCGGCTTCGGCGCCGAGCACGCCCGCGATCTTCTGGAACGCGATCAGCTCACGCAGTTGCGGTGCCCAGCCGATCTCGCCCTTGGCTTGACGGGTGGCCAGGTTGCGGGCGACCTTGACGGCCCGCTTGTCGATCTTGAGCTGTGCGGCCAGGTCGTAGTCGGTGGACACGTGGATCTGGGCTGAGAACCGGGACGACAGGGCGTCACTCAGAATCGCGCCGTGCACACCGGGGTTGTGTCCGGCGACCACGTAGAACCCGTCTGCGGCGTCAACGACCTCACCGCCGTTCGCCTTGACCACGATCTGACGGCGGCCGTCCATCGCGGGGTAGACCACGGCCAGCACGGTGGGTGGGATCAACGTGGCGTCATCGATGAACAGCGGCACACCCGCGCGCATTGCACGCACCAACGGGCCGTGTACGAACACGTAGCGGCCGTCATCGGTCTGCGTGTACTCGCCCACGAAGTCGGCCACCGTGGTGTCGCCGTCACCCTGAACCGTGAGCAGGTCCGGGAATGCGGCTTCGACCACCGACGTCTTTCCGGTCCCGGGCGGTCCGTACAGCAGTGCGGCGACCCCGGCGTCGCGCAACCGGTGCAGTGCGGTCACGTCCGGCATGCCGGACAGCAATCGGGGGTGGTAGGTCAGGCCGTTCGGGCGCGTCACCGGTCCTGTGACGACAGCCGTTGCGGCGGGTTTCGGGGTGGGTGCGGCGGGTTCGGGAACCGTTGTGGTTGCTGGTGACTTCCTGCGGCGGGGGCTTGGGGTGGGTGTCGGTGCAGGGGTGATCGCAGCTGCTGCGACAACGGCGGTGGTCGCGGTGGCGCGGTAAGTCAGCGGCGTGGTCAGTACGACTTCGGCGGCACCGCATTCGGTGAGCACTTTCAGCGCGTTGCCCACGGCGCCCGATGATCGTCCGCCGAGTTTGGCGGCAACGACGCGCGGGGTCATGCCCGTGGTGGGGTCGTCTGCCAGGACGCGCGCGACCATGGCGCGCAGTTCGCCGTTGCGCAGACGGGTTGCCGATCCGGTCGTGGGGGTGCTGGTCGTGGTGGGCGTGGTCATCGCGGTTCCCTTTCGGTCCAGTTGCAGGGGTCAGGCAGCCGCGATGGGCGACTCGTCGTCGGGCGTGTTCTGGTGCGTTTCTGCCGCGATGTCAGCCGATTCCGGGGTGTGTTCGTGTTCGACCCATCCACAGCAGCAGTACGCGGTAACGGTGCCGTCGATTTCGGTGATGGTGTCGGCGTAACACATGATGGACCCCGTTCGGCAGACATGGCTCGCGCCAGGTGTGGTATTCGGTGTGGTTTCCGGTTTCCCGGTGTGATTCAAATATAACTCCGCCGCACGCCAATTTCCAGTGCATTTGGGGTCTTTTTCAAGACTCTTTTGTGGGGATTGCCATGTTATCTCGGTGGCGGAAATTGAATTCAAATCGCATTTGCGTTTGTGTTGTGACTGGAGTGTTGTCGGGGCGGAACGCTGGCGAGCGGCCCGGGTCCGGCTTGGGGGGTAGTTGAACAGGTCGGGGAAGTTGCTGTGGACAGAGGCGAGGTGGGTTTGCCAGGTCTGTGCAGGCGATACGGGAATCGCAGGCCTGCTGCCGCGCCGTTTTGACCTCCCGCTTGTGGCCAAGCGAGTCTGGGACACCAGGTGATCCCGCTGTGGTCGTGCTGTCGTGCGTGACGTGCGTGCCGGACGGATCAACTCTGGAGGTGCCCTCCAGGTGCATCTCGGGCTGAACCCCGGATTGATTCCCCTCTACAGGTTGGTGTGTTTGATCATGGCAAAATGCACGGTAGCGTCGAGCCCGGCGGGAATGAAATTGCAGGAAAAGGTTCTTTTGTTCTGGTAGAGATTCTTTTCGGGAAATGCGGCTTTCATGACGCTGGCAGTTGGTCTTTGGCGTGGTGCCGCGGAAGGTTGGCTGCAAGCCAGGTCGCTTCGGGTGACGGCTTGTCGTCGATCTCTGCGAGCTTGCTGGTGAGCAGAGCGAGAGTGCGCGGGATGGCCTCGAGCCGGCCGAGACGGCCCTGAAGCCGCATGATGTCCCGGTACAGGAGCTCGTTGTGCGGATCGAAGGCTCGTGCGAGTTCCAGCAGTTCGAGCGTCTGTTCCGGATCGACGTCGCGCAACGCGTGCGCGAGAGCGGCGGCCGCGTCGATGACGTCACGCCGCACCGCTTCGCGCAACGGCTCCAGCCATTCGCTCTCGACCCCCTCAGCGAGCGGACCTGTGTAGAGGCTGACGACCTGCCGGTATGCCTCGGTTCGCTCTTGTGCCGTGCTAGCCGAGCGGCGGGCGGTGATCGCGCGGTCCAGGTGCCAGTAGTCGACCTCGACGAGGTCCGGATTGAGGCGGTAGCGACCTCCTCCGACGATCGCGATGTCCGTGATCGTTCCTCCGGTGGCTTTGGCTATGGCGTTGCGCAGTCGGGAGAGCGCGGTGTTGAGGGCGTTGTTTGCCTTGTCCGACGTGTTCGCCGGCCACAGGGCGTTGACGAGTGCCTCGCGAGTTGTGCCTTGGGGATGCACCGCGAGGAAGACGACGAGTTCGCGTAGCCGCGGTTGAATCGTGGCGGTGACGTCGTGCTCGGCGTCAGGCCAGCGCAGGGCGGGCGTGCCGAGCAGCCGGAGTTGCAGCGGTGGCCGGTCTGCGGGCACGACGTTCGCGCTGATCTCGAGCGCGGTTTCGGCAGCTGCGGGTTGCGGGCGTTGTTCAGCCTCGCGGAACAGGCCGAGGAGGTCGTGCGCATCGTCGTCGCCGAGGTGGAAGAGCTTGACACCGGTGAGCTCCTGCCCAGGGCCAGGACTTGCCGAGGACACGGTGCCGTCGACGCCGATGTAGAGCGTGATGCCGTGCGTCCACTGTCCGAGGAAGACGCCGGAGAGCTGACGTGAGGATGCCTGCGCGAGCGTGACTTCGAGTTGCCGCCGGCTGGAGACGATCCGCAACGCGGACGGTGGCTCACCGACGGCGGCTTCACCAAGGAGCGACGCCAAGTCTTCGGCGGTGATTGCGACGGTCGTGCGGGTCAATGCAGTCAGGACAAGAGCGCGCGCTGCCGCAACAGCGCCGGGACCGACCAAGCCGAGCCCGCCGCAAGCCGCAAGGTCGAGCGCGACCTCCTGACCGTTCCTGACACCGAGCGGTGTTGCATCGTCGTCCGAAGTCGCTTGGTGCTCAGAACGGTCGCGGGCGAGCTGCAGTTCGTAAACCACGGGCGCGACAGGGAGATCATCACGCAGTCCGCTGCCAGGCTTGTACCTGCCGCGGTATCGCCTTCTTGCCACCACGAGGGCTGCGCTGACGGCTGCGGCCAAGGCAGTGCTGACGAACGCCGTGGTTCTTCCGGTCGGTGCCGAGTCGGGCTGCGGCAGCTGTTTCTCGTGCTGTGCCATCTCGGGCGAAGGCGCTGGTGGTGGCGGGGTCGCCGGTTCGACTGGGGGAGTGGACGGAGGAGCCTGTGCTGACGGGACGAGCAGGTTCTCCCCGGGGAACACCCGGTGCGGGTCCGTGAGAGGTAGGCCGTCTGGTTGCGGTTTGCCGCGGTTGAGCTCGAAGATCTCGGGCCAGCGGGCGCCGTCGCCCAGCGCGCGTTCGGCCACTGCCCACATCGAGTCGCAGGTGCCGGTAACCGGATCGGGTGCTCGCACGGTCTCGACGACGGCCACCGGACTGGATGAGGCCAGTTGGAGGCCGTCGCCGGCAGCACCTGCCGCACGATTGCCGAGCACCGACAGGACGATTGTGCCGATCAATACCGCTGCGGGCGACCGAACCGCGGCCAGGTCCGGCCACCGCACTCCGTGCAGTACGTCGGCGGCGCAAAGCCCGATGTCGAGAACGAACGCGGCCCAGAGCAACCAGCAGAGGCACGCCAGTCCATCGATCAGAAAGGAAGGGGACATCGGCTGCGTGAGTACGGCGGACAGCATGGCCCAGCTTGGGACCTCGTCCGGTAACGGCCATCCGACGTAGTGACTCAGCCCGAGTGGCAGCCCGATCAGCACGGCGAGCAGTACCGCTGACGCCACCAACGCGCACACCAGGTTGCCAAGGAGTCTGACGATGCCACGGCGGGTGGCGTACGAGCTCATTGCTCTGTGGCAGGCCGAAGGGCCTGCGGAACGACCTCTGCGACCGAAGAGGTTTCGACCTTGGGTGGCCGGGTGATTGCCCGTCGCTTCCTACCTCGCTTGGGTTTGCTGGCAGTCGTCCACTTCGTGAGTTCGTCGACCGGAACGTCGGTGAACGAAGCGAGCTCCGGAAGGCTCATCACGTCCTCGGCCTCGGTGATCAACTCGCCGAGCTTGACGTCGACCTCGCTCAGCTCAGTCGCCAGCACGGTGCGTCGGTGCGCGAGTTCCCCGACGAGCTGTGCGGTGGCCAGCCGGCGATTGCTCCTCTCGGCGTCAGCGAGCTCGACCCGCCTGCGGATCTCGTCCGTCGTGGCCATGGTGTTCCCCTTTCGAGCGTCTTCACGGGCTTGGTGCGACACCGCGGTGGGGACTCGCGTGGCCGGTCGCCTCGACGGAGATGCTGGAAATTCCGACGAGAGTCAGCAGCTGTGTGCGTTGAGAGGTGGTGACGACGACCGTGACGGTGTTGCCGGAGACGGTGACCTTGCCGTCGACACCAGTCGCGGAGAGACGTGCTTGAGCTCTGCTCACCGCCTGATCTGGTGCGAGCACGAGCCGGTTGTCCAGGCGGTAAGCGCTGAGGTCGATGGCTTGAGCTCCTGCTCGCGCTGCTGCCTCGGCGGCTCCTGCGGCTTGGACCTTCGTGGCGAGAGCAAGACCGCCGTCGAGGGCGAGGCCGGCGAGGGCCAGGATGCTGGCGGTGAGGGCGACGAGGAAGGCGGTCATGTGCCGCTCTCCACGGAACGCCAGGCGTCGACCACCTCTGACGCGGTGGAGGACAGCCGCTTTCGGGCCGGTACACCGAGCAGGGCGGCGTCGCTGAGATCGACCGTGCACGAGACAGTCACGGTCACCGCTGTTCCCGGCCGTACATCGCCGAGGACTTCGACGTTCATATCCTGACAACTGACCTCGGCATTAACGAGCGCCTTGATCGCGACAGCGGAGGCTGCTGCACCAGCTCGTGCGTTCGTGTGCTCAATGCTCGCGGCGCGTGCCGCCTGGTGCGCGACGTTGTTGAGCCGAAGCCGCGCGTCGACGCCGCGGTGCACCAAGACCGCTACGAACACCAAGGCCATCACCATGACGGGAGCCCACAGCGTGACCTCAGCCGCTGCGGATCCGCGTTGATCGCGCCACCAGGACATGCCGGTCACCGCCCCGGCTCGACGAAACGCTCGACAGGACCTGCGGCCTCGGCATGCACCGGAAGGGTCAGGAATGGCACGACCTGCTTCGCAGTCCCCGAGATCCGCACCAGCGCTGTCTCAGAACCCCGCTCGCAGTCGACGTTCGCGTCGCGAAGGGGTCCGCCTCCGAGACCAGCGAGCACGTTCCGTGCACTCGCGGCGCCGTCGGCCGGCGATCCGCCGTGTACCCGGACGGCTGCAAGGCCGTGCGAGGCCGCGGCTTGCGCGATGTGCGTGGCGTGAGACCACATGGCGAACTGCACTATCAGGAAGAACGCCAGGAACGTCACTGGCAGCATGATCACGACCTGCGCCGGGGCGCTTCCGCGGTCGTTGGGGAGCCGAAGCCGCTGCATCGGACGCCCCGCTCACAAGGAGATCTTGGACGCGGCACCGACGAACAACGACGTGAGCAGCGCGGCCACCGCCAACGCTGCGGCGACGAGCGCGGCGATGGTCACCACGGTCTCGCCCACGTACCCGCGATCGTCTTGCCGCAGGCTTTCGATCGCTGCGCGGACGTGGCAGAACACGAGGTTGAACATGATCACTCCTAGAGTCCGTTGAGGACTGAGACCAGGGCCGGATAGCCGATGAACAGAAGAAAGCCGAGCATCAGCAGAACGAGTGGCAGGCTCATCCGCTCGGTTGCTGCACGCGCTTCACCTTCAGAGTCGGTGAGCTCTCTGGTGCGCAACGCGCGGGCTTTGGAAGCCAGACTTGAACGGATCTTGGCGCCGTCGGTGCCGGCAAGGCCCACCGCAGCAGCGAGGTCGGACAGCTGACGCACCTCAAGGTCCTCGCCGAGCCGTTCGAGTCCTTCCCAGGGGGTCGTGCGCGTTACCTGAGCGGTCACGAGCGCTTGGCGCAGCTGATGAAACGCCCAGCCGGTGCCGACCTCGGCAGCATCGGCCAGCGCCGAGTCCACCCCCGCTCCGCCTGCGAGCAGGATGCGTACGAGGTTGAGATAGGCGCTCAGGGCATGTCGGAAGGCAGACCGGCGGCTTTGAGCTGCCTCACGCACCCTGAAGTCCGGCAGAAGGAACCCGACCGCGGCGAACGCAGCGATGGCGCCCGCGGAAGTCACCCACGGCAAGCCGTCACCCCTAAAGACCAGCGCGAGGCCAATAACGGACACCAACGCGGCACCTGCCAAGGCACCAATCGCCTTCGCCACCAGGTGCCGCTCAACGTCGCCGCCTACGACGGTCAGGTCAGCTCGTAGGCGCGCGGTTGGGAGCCCGAACGAGCCGGCAATGCCGGCGATCCTGCGCTTGACCCTCCACACCGGACTCGTATCCGCTACGGGACTCGGAGGTGCGGACAGAGTCGCGAGCACCTCGTGAAGCGACGGCTTTGGAGGAACCAGCCACACTGCGAAGGCCCACAGGCCGACTCCGAGGCACGCTCCCCACAGCAACGGCTCGATCATCGCGGCACCTCCGCAACGAGGAGCCGGTCGGGTTCCCGCAGGCGCGCGATCCGGGCAAGCCAGGTGAACGCAAGACCGAACAGCGCACCCACGACAGCAAGGACGAGTTGTCCCTGCAGGCTGTCGAACGGGTCGAGGTAAGCGCGGTTGAGTGCGATCAGTCCGCCGGCGAACGTGATCGTCGTGATCACGATGACCCGGACGCTCGTGCGAGTCTGCCGTCGGCTCGCCTCGATCCGCATCCGCATGGACGCCTGCTCGCGCGCTTCCGTCGCGAGCTCGCCCAGCAGCTCGGCGAGATGACGTGCCTGGTGCTCGCTGGAAAGGACGAGAGCGGCGATCACCAGGTCTGCGGTCGGGTCGTGCAGTTCATCGCCCAGGCGCCGCAACGCCACCGCCAGACGTTCGCCGCCGCGCAGCTGAGCGGCAAGCGACGTGACCTCAGGCCTGATGGCTTCAGGTGCGCGGGCTGCGGTGGCCAGCATGGCGTGCTCCAGCCCGGACGCGGCCACCAAGGTGTCGCGCAGCATTTCGGTCCAACTCGCGATCGCTTCGATGCGGTCGAGCCGGGCCCGTTGCTCGGCGCCTGCCTGCAAGACACGTGGCAACAACGCGACTGCGAGTCCCGTCAGGACTGCTGCCGCCATCCAGCCGGTGATCACACCGACCAGGAGTGCGGCCACCACTCCAACGCACAGCCGCACCACGGTGAAGTGGTCGGGAACGGTCCAACGCCGAGACGGTGCGGAGGTACCGCGAACGCCCAGCGCGATCAGCCACACCCCCAAGGCACACCCGGCCGTGAGCAGGGCGAACAACGCGGCACTCATGATCCCCACCGATCCACGAGTTCCGGGTCGTAGCCCGCCGCGATGAGCTCGTCGAGCGTGCGCGATCGGAGCGGGGCCGCAGGAACTGCTCGGAGATCGGGGCCTGGCCGCCAAACCTCGTTGCTGATGATCTGCCGCCCGTCGGCGTCCACCACCTCCCGCACCGAAGACACGACGCGATGGCGGCGGTCCGCTGAAAGGTCCAGGTGGACGACGAAGTGGAGTGCCGAGGCGACCAGGAGGGTGGTGGCCTCCAGCGTCAGCCGCTCGGGCCCTTGAACGGCGTATGCGCCCAGCTTGGTGAACGCGCCTGCGCTTGAACTCGCGTGCAGCGTGCCCATCGAGCCGTCGTTGCCCATCGACATGGCGTTGGTCAGCGGAATGACCTCGGGACCGCGAACCTCACCGACGATCACGCGGTCGGGCTGCATGCGCAGTGACTGCCACACCAGGTCGGACAACGTGATCGCACCGACGCCCTCCAGGTTGGGCTCGCGCGCCTGCAGTGCGACCACGTCCGCGTGCGCTGCGTCCTGGTCGAGGCCGAGCTCGAACACGTCCTCGATGGTGATCAGGCGTTCGTACGCCGGGATGGCGGAGGCGAGCGCACGAAGCAAGGTCGTCTTGCCGATCGTCGTACCGCCGGTGACGAGCACGTTCTTCCTTGCTCTGACCAGGGCGGCGAGGAACGACTCCATCCCCGATCCGATCGTGTCGTTCTCCCGGAGATCCCCCAGGCTCACCCGCTTGAGTCGGTGCCTGCGGATGGACACGGACGGCCGCGCCGTCACCGTCATCACGGCAGAGACGCGTTCGCCGGACGGCAGGGCGAAGTTCACTATGGGGGAGGCGTTGTCGAAGCGGCGCTCCTCGATGCCGCTGCGTGCGGCCAGCGTGCGGATCAGGTGGACGAGATCGTCGTCGGAGTCGACGATCGGCGGCAGCATCTCTCGTGTGCCGTCGGCGCGTTTGACGAACACCTGGTCCGCGCCGTTCACGTTGATGTTCTCGATGCTGGTGTCGGCGAGCAGCGGGTCCAACCTGCCGGCGCCGAACAGCTCGGCCAGGACCTCGGTGACCGCACGCCGTTCCACGTCCGCGTTGAACAGCTCGAGCCCGGCTTGGAGCCGCTTCTGGGCGATCGACTCGATGGAGTCGCGCAGAACCGCCTCAGCAAGCTGACGCCGTTGCAGCGGTCCGAGTGGCGGGCGCTCCGCGTTCCCATCCGCTCGGAGCCGGGTGCTGAGCTGGTCGGTGACGTCGTTCCTGAGCCGATCGCGCAGGCTCCGCACGTCGCTCATAGGCCGCTGAAATGGCAGGTCTGCAGGCCCGCTCAGCGGGGTCACGGCGGTCATCGGGAACTCCGCTGCAGCGTCATGTCCTGCTGGGCCGTGTGCAGGAGCTGTCCAGCGAGCCTTTCCGCATGTCGGCTCAACGCGGAGTCGAAGCCGCGCTGATGCCACAGCGCCTGCGCGCCCTTGGCGTCGTCTGGGATGCCGGCGAGTACCGGCAGGTCCAATGCATCGGTGACCTGCGCCGATGGATAGCCCTTGCCCACAAGCACGAGGCCGAGTCGGCGTGACCACGTCTGCACCTGGGATCGCCTTGCCGCTACGTGCGCCAACGAGTCGTCGTGAGGTCGAGCCAGGATTACGAGTGCGTCGGCGGATCTCAGCAGGCCCAGCATCGTCGGGTCCGGATCGACTCGACCGACGTCGACGATGAGCGGAACGCCAAGCGTCCGGAAGGGACTGAACTGTGCGGCCGCCAACGCTCCGAACGCGGCTCGCGACTGTGCAGGATCAGACGGTGCGGGCACGATCCGCAGACCGCTCGCCAGGGCGTGTGAGTGCTGAACCAGGAGTTCGGTGTCGGAGTTGCCACGTGCAGCAGCGGCAAGGCTGACGAGGCCGGGGGAGCTCGGAAGTCGAAAGCGCGCTGCGATGTCCCCGCCGGCTGAATCCGCCTCGATCACGATCGGGCGGACCGGCTCGGGCCAGCGAGAACCGAGCGCGACAGCGAGCGTGCTGGCTCCGGGAGAACCTTTGAGCGAACAGGTGATGACCATCATCAACGACCTCCGACCATCAACACGGCGATCTTGTCTGCGGGAGTCGAGGAGAGGCCTCGCGCATCGAGTTCGGACAGCTCCACCGAGACGACCGGCGTCTGGTCCGTCCTGTCGACTGCGACGACCACAGCACGCCAGGAATCCGTAGAGCTGCCTTCGCTCGGTGCGGAAGCCAGCACGACCACGTTCGCCCCGGCGGACAACTCGGGAGGGAACTGCCCCGGTTTGAGCCCGAGGGCGGCGATCGCTCTGCCGTCGCCGGGCACTCGCGGCGGTCCGAGCACGTCGTCGGTCAGGAGAACCCCGACCGGCAGCGAGTACGCGACCGGCCTCCCGACCACACTCGAGGCGGCAGACGCAGGAACGACCTTCACGGCGCCATCCAGGGCGAGACTCACACCGACGAGGTCTTGCTGCAGGATCACGTGGCCGACGTCGACCGGTCGAGCCAGCGCGATGACTTCTTGGCGGTCGCCGAGCTGTTGTGCCGCAACAACTCCGCCAGCTGCACACGCCGCCACCAGCACAGCACCGAGAATCAGATGAGGGAGACTTCGTCGCTTACGACCAGGCATCCGGGGCGGCGCCATGTTGGCCGGCTTGGAATCGAGAACCTGCTGCGTTTTCATCTTGGCCTCCTGAAGGCATAGGGGTACCGCGACGTGACACCTGATTTGCTGGCACGCCTGGGTGTTGCTGGGGATCAGCGGGAGTTGAGAGCCTGGCTCTCGGCGACGCGCAAGCTCGTTGACGCTGTCGTCGTCAGGCCTGGGAAGACGCCGCTCTGTCCGGCGCCGGACCACCGCACGTTCCACTGGACCGTCACTGCGGCGGTGTAGACCTCGCCGGGCATCCCCTTCGAGGAACGTCGGTAGGTGTGGCCGCAGTCAGGCGAGACGGTCTTCGGGTCGTGGCCTGCGGTGAACGGCGTACCTGGACCGGAGCACGTCACGGTGGTGCCGTCGCCCGTGGTCCATGACGCGGTGGCGGGCTCAGCGACCGCGGTGACGGTGATCCCCGGGACCGAGGCACTCGCGGAAATCGTTCGCCAGCCTTCGCGCAGCCACAACCACGTCGGCAGGTGCACCAACTGCTCGCCAGCGGGGTTCGCCGCAATCGAGGGTATGGGCAATCGCAGTCGGCTCTTGGCCATCAGCGCCACCTGCTCCGGCGTAATCGAGGGCTCGGCCTGCTGCCCGGCAGGTATCCAGACCGGTGGTCGGTTCGCCGTGGCTTTGCCGTCGGCCGAACACAGGAGGCGAAACCATCCACCTGGCCCTTCCGGCTGCGGAACAGCAGGATCTCCCTGATCGACCGGTACGTACCTGCACTCGAACGAATCCGAGTGCTGTTCGTGAGTGGTCGTGTCGGAGACGCTGGGACGCCCGTGGGACTGGGACATCTCCGCGATGAGCTCGCAGCCAGGGCCGGGTTTCGTCGAGCAGTCGACCGAGCCCCAGCCGGGATCACCTCGGGCCGACGAGGCCGTGGCCACGAGTCCAGCCATCGTTATCGCCACGACGAAGGCGGAGCGAGTCAGCATGATCCGACTCCCTGCACCGCGAACCGCGTCACGCGCCAGCTGCCGTCGGGCTGGGCTTTGACCTCGGCGAGGATGGAGCGCCGACCGCCGCCTTGACCGTCCGCAGGTTGGTTCGTTCCCTTGCGGTACTTCAACCACGCGCTGTCGTCTCCACAGTCCCTGATCTTCACGACCGTCACCACGCCACCGGAGCGGTCCACATTGGTCACCTGAGGATCGCTTTTGGGAGAACCCCTGGTGACCAAGCCTTTCTGCTCATCTTCGGCGAGGCTGTTCTTGATGACGACGAGCGCATCGCCGGCTGCGTGTTCGGCGAGCCCAGGCGCCTCCGAGTTCGACGTCTCGCTGGCTATCGCCATCTCACGCCACATCGCGAGGTAGGCGTCGATGGCCTGGCGTTCAGGTGGATCAGGCAACGGGGTGACGCGCGTGCTCGTCGAGGTCGAAGTGTTCTCGGGCGGGGGCGAGCTGTTGCTGCGCACGCTGCACGACGTCACGGCGACAACACCGAGAATCGTGGCTACTCGTGCGGTGATGGTCATCGCGGCCTCCAGGTGAATGGTGGGGCCGAGGTGGGCGCCGGGGGAGCAACGACGCCCACCTCGATCGGAGCGCCCGGCTGCGCACTGACGTCCGGGCGGAGGTACGGGTTGAGGGACACGAGCACGATCAGCACGAAGGTCGCGGCAGCGCGGTGCAGCGCACGTTGAGTCTCGTAGACGATCATGGGGTTCTCGTCCCTGAACGGCAGACACATCACGCGCCGCCGCTCAGGTCAGCAAGATCGCGCATACCGCGCTGGCGATCAGAAAGGGTCCGAGCGCCAGCGGGTCGCCCTGGTGGATGACGCGGCAGACACGAAGAACGCGCATGCTGACGGCCGCGATGACGAAGGCGCTCATGAGCCCCAAGAACAGCTGTTGCCAGCCGAACCAGCCCAGGACGAACGCGATCGGGGCCAGGAGCACGACGTCGCCGAAGCCAAGGCCCTGGCGTGAGCAGACGTAGACCGCCAGGCCGGTGGTGATCACCACGGCAGTGGCGAGACCTGCACGAAGCAGCGGATTGAAGTCGGCCCGCAACAGTGCCAGGAACGACAGCTGGATGACGCTGCCAGCGAGCAGCGCGCCGTTGATCTGATGCGGTAGCCGGTGCGCGGTCGAGTCGATCATCGCGAGAAGAAGCCCAACGATCACGAACCACGAGAGTGCGCTCGCCTCCTGCGTCACCTGGATGGCGACGCAGCTCAACGCGGTGCAGAGGAAGCCGCTCGCAGCCGCCAAGGGCACCCAGCCGCACCTCGTCACGGCGCTCCACGACAGCTGCTCGCCGTGTGTGACCTTGCGAGCGATGATCATCACGAACGGGCCGGCGACGATGCCAAGAATCCCGTACATCGTCCAGTGCGACATCGCGACTCCCTCTGGGTGGAGGTCCTCCAAGTTGGCTCGATCCGATCAACGAAAGTTGTCGTTCGACCGGGTGGTCTCCCACGCGTGGCTGCCCGGAATCCGAGGCGAAGTGGGGCTGAATCGACATACGCTCACCTCCTAGACCTGGGTTGCACTGTTCGTAGTCGGGGGACGACTTTCAGTGTTGGCAGGATCGAGGGTGATTGGCCAGGGGAGGGGCGTCTCCAGATGAACAGCAGACGGCAGCAGACGGGGATCGAAACGACCGAGATGACCTTCGGGGAGCTACTTCACCTGCTCCGGGAAGACCGCAGGCTCTCGCTGAAGGCCTTGGCAGCGGGAGCGAACGTCAGCAAGGGCTACCTCAGCAACCTCGAACACAACATCCGCAGCCCATCTGCCGAGATCGCGGAGGCGATCGATCGGGCGCTTGAAGCAGGAGGAGAGCTTGCTGAGCTCGCGGTGCCAAGGCCGCGCGCGAGAGCAACTCGCGAACGCATTCGCCCAGCTCAGCTACCGGCAGCGTTGCGCTCCTTCGTTCCGCGGCGCGAACCGCTGGAACAGGCGTCAGCCGCACTCGCCGCACATGAGGGACTGATCGCCTTCGACGGCCCGGCAGGTGTCGGTAAGACCGCGTTCACGGTGCACTGGGCTCACACGATCGCCTCGCAGTTCCCGGACGGAGTGCTGTTCACGGACCTCCGCGGATTCGCCGCTGATTCACCGGAAGATCCTGCCGTCGTGCTCGGCCGGTTCTTGCGGGCCTTGGGCACGTCGCCTCAGGACATCCCGACTGACCTGGACGGCCGGGTCGCCCTGTACCGGACGCTGCTGGAGGCGACCCGCACGCTCGTGGTGCTGGACAACGCGGTCGACGCCGACCAGATCCGCCCCTTGCTACCCAGCTCGCCGCGGTCATTGGCGCTGGTCACCAGCCGCAACAGGCTGTCAGGTGCAGTCATCCACGACGGTGCCGTGCGCATCACCCTGCATCCGATGAGTTCGGAAGAGGCGCTCGACCTGATGCGATCCGTCTTGGGCGGGCGGGTGGACGGCGACCTCGCTGCCGCACAGGTCATCGCTGACCGAGCTGGTCGTTTGCCGCTTGCGCTGCGCATCGCGGGGGAGCGCGCGAACCTGCTGCCGACCGTTCCGCTCCGCAAGCTCGCCGACGAGTTGACCCGTCGCCAGCCGCTCGACGTGCTCGCCACCGACGAGACGTTGGCCGTGAGAACCGTGCTGTCGTGGTCGCACGACACGCTTCCCAGCCCGATGGCTGCCACCTTCAGGCAGCTCGGCCTCCATCCCGGTGGCCCGATCAGGATCGAGGCGGCGGCCGCGCTCAGCGGTCTCTCACCCTTGCAAGCGCAGGGGCACCTGTCTGCTCTCGCCACCGTGCACCTCGTGGAGCAGACCGCCCAGGACAAGTTCGTGATGCACGACCTCGTGCAGGCCTACGCCCTCGAGCAGGTCCGCGAGTGCGCCGACGAGGAGACCAATCGCGCCGCTCTGTCCCGTCTGGTCGACCTCTACCTGAACACCGGAGCTGCGGCGATCCGGATGCTGTGGCCGTCCCGGCCGAGAAGGCCGCTTGAGCTGTCTCAAGCGGACCTGGCAACGCTGACGTTCCACCACCCTGCCGACGCAGTCCGATGGTTCGAGGACGAGCTGCAGCTCCTCGTTCGCCTGGTCCGATACGGGGCTCGCTGGAACATCACCTCGGTGGCGTACCTGCCGGTGGTCGTGAACGAGATGCTGTTCCACCGCCGCGCCTGGTCGTGGTGGGTGCCCGCCTTGCGCGACGCACTGGAGATGGCTCGGCGGGGTCGCCACCGCGATGCGGAGGCGTGGGCGCTGGAGACGCTCGGCGACGCGGGAATCGACGAGTTGAAGGCGTCGTCGTCGGCCGGCCTTTACCGGCAGGCGATGCAGATCAGGATCGAGTTGGACGACCTCAGCGGCGTTGCCGCGTGCCACGTGGGTCTCGGCCGGGCCTGCTACCAGCTCAACGATCTCGACGCTGCCATCACGCACCTTGAGGCCGCTCGCCGGCTGAGCACTAAGGCCCAAGACCAGTGGGAGTTCGCGGTGGCGTCAGCGCACTTGGCGTCCGTGCTGGCGGCTTCGGGCGATGCCGCGGGGGCGCGATCTCTGCTGACCGAGGTGCAAACGATCTTTGACGAGGCTGAGGACCTGATGTCTTCGGGCTGTACCTCGACGTTGTTGGCAGGTCTGGCCGAGTCCAGTGGCGAGTACGAAGTCGCGCTGCACCACTTGGAGAACGCGTTGCGCACCTTCAACAAGGTCGCCGACGTCTGGAGTCAGGCTCACATTCACAGGCGGGTCGGTGACCTGCACGCTGACCGCGGCAACCTCCACGCCGCCCACAGGTCGTGGTCCGCGGCCGCCGACCTGCTGAGCGGCAACACCGAGCCGACCGCAGCGGGGCTGCGGAGACAGTTGATCGAGAGCCTCAAGGAGGACGTCTAGTGCACCAGGCGCTCAGCACCATGCCCGCGCTCACCGGAAGTCTGGACACCGACGAGAACGCGCTCGCGTGGGCCGCGCACGACTACGGCGACACCGTTCACCATCTTCCGACAGCCGTCCTGCGGCCCGCCAACGCGGCCGACATCAGCACGGTGATCAAGCATGCCGGCGAGCACGATCTCGCCGTCGTGCCACGCGGACAAGGCCACTCCACCGGCGGCCAAGCTCAAGCCCCTGGCGGAGTCGTCATCGACATGACCGCCCTTTCCGTGATCCACGAGGTCGAATCGGACCACGTTGTGGTCGATGCGGGCGCGAAGTGGAGTGACGTGCTGCGCGCGACCTTGCCGCACGGGCTGACCCCGCCGGTGCTCACCGACTACCTCGAACTGACCGTCGGCGGAACCTTGTCCGTCGGCGGCCTGGGCGGCGCCAGCCACCACCACGGCGCCCAAACGGACAACGTGCTCTCGCTCGACGTCGTCACCCCTACCGGCGATGTCGTGACGTGTTCACCGAGTACGAACCGCTCCGTGTTCGACGCCGTTCGCGCGGGCCGGGGTCGCAATGGGGTCATCACCCGCGCAACCCTGCGTCTCGTCCGTGCTCCTGAAACCGTTTCCTGGCACAAACTCCACTACAACACGATCGGCCAGCTCATCGTCGATCAGCGTCAGCTGGTGACCAAGGGGTCGTTCGACTATGTAGAGGGTCAACTCAAGATCCGCGAAGGTGAACATGTCGCTGAACTGGAGGCTGTCACGTTCACCGGAACGAGCAGCGGGTCAGGCGATCTCAGCGGCATGTCGTTCCGCGAAGCGGAAACCCAGGCCGTGACCTACTGGGACTTCGTCGATCGGCTCGCACCTGGAGAACCGGTCCTGCGTGACGTCGGGCTCTGGGACTCGCCGCACCCGTGGTGCAACCTGCTCGTACCAAGCGCCGCGGCAGAGGCTCTGCTTCACCACGCTGATCGCGAACTCGGCGCCGATCTCTACAGCGACTTCGGCCTCGTTCTCGCTTACCCGCTGCGCACCGACAGGATCACCACGCCGCTGATCCGCCTGCCCGACGACGAGGTGGTGTTCCTCGTCGCGGCTCTGAGGTACGCGCCAGCGGCATCGCCGCAGATCGTCACCGCGATGCACGAGGCCAACGGGCAACTGATCAGCAAGACTTTAGCTGCGGGTGGCGCCCTGTACCTCGATCCGCTGTAGGTCGGACGTCTTCCGTCTGCTCTACACGGGCAGACGGAAGACGTCTTCCCAATCCGTTGTGGACGCCCGAAAACTGAAGTGCACCAACTACTTCAGGAGAGGGCGGAACTGACGATGAACGGACGACTCGCTCGTGCCACCACTGCGGCAGGCATGCTGCTCGCCACCACCGCTTTGGGTTTGATCGACTCACCACCCAGCTCCGCTGCGCGGATCATGCCGCCCCGCTGCGGCTTCTACGAGGTGTCACCGCCGGTGGGAGAGCTCACCAGTCGGTACGTGCACTGCGCAGACAGCTTCATCCTCATCAAGTTCCACTGGAGCACGGGCAGCACCGGCACAACGTGCGTGCCGCCGTGGTGGCAGATTCCCTTCTACAGGGACGGGCAGCACAAGGTCGTCAACGCCTACTACGTGACCACTCCGCCCAGCCTCACCGGTTCACCCCATGACCGCAGGTGTTCGTTGGGACAACCACGAGTCTGATCAGGAAGCACCGGATCGTCGAGCCGTAGCGGACTTCGTCCGATTAAGTTCCCGAACGCGACGTTCCGCGAATTTGTGCGTCAGCACCGCGCGGAACGTCGGTTCGGCAACGCGCAAAGCCAACACCTGCTTGTCGGGCTTCGAGTGACAGACGGCCTGGACGATCAGGTCGGCCGCGTCGACCTTGTAGACGTGAGCGAGTTCAGCAAGCGTGATCAGGGTTGGCAGTGCGTGCCCGTTCTCGAACTGCGACAACTCAACGTTCGAGAGGGTCGGCACCTTCTCAGCGACCTCCGCCTGACTCGGTCCGGAGGCAATGCGCGCATCGCGCAGTGCCTTGCCCAGCGCGACGGGATACGGCTGCTGGGTGGAGAAATCACCCAGGGCGCGGTCGATGTCGAGGCCGCGCTCCGCCACCAGTTCCCGGAGGTCGGCGTCGTCTGCTTGTTGGAGAAGCGCCCGCGCACGGTCGACGCGTTCAGCCGACAGCCAGAAGTGATCCTCGGCAGGGACGACGTCCACATCGGTGCGCCGACCGACCACGCATGCCTTGGTGAACCGGCGCAACTGGTTGAGCAGGTCGACGTCAGAGAGGTGCACCAACTCCGTGAGGCGAGCGACGTTGTGCTCAACGGCCACTCGTTCGAGGAAAGCCACCAAGACGATGCCGCCTTTGCGGGTCCAGGAGAGGCGTTCGTCCTTGGGTGTCCGTTCGGTGATCTTCATCAGCGAGGTTCTTGGAGATGCGCGCCCTGAGCGATCAGCGTGTCGATGACGAGCTCAACCACGTCGATCGGGCTGTCGGTCTTGGGCGCCGTGGAAGTTCCAGGGCGACGTGAAGACAAGGGTCCGCCGTCTCGGCCCTTCCGCGGCCAAGGAAGGATGCCCTCGGATTCTCGCCATGTCAGGTCGCACTCGTTGCACGTCGGCCAATAGCGAGCTTCGTTGGGCCACCTGTCAGGACCGGCCGTCAACTCTATGCCGCAGAGGGTGTGGCCGACGTCGTTGACGCCTAGTTCTTGGGGTATCGCGTGGCGGCCCTCGTCGTGGGGCTGCCATTTGTAACTTCGAACCATGCCCGATCACTTCCCGTGAACGTCTGCGCGAACAGCGCGCCTGATGTCGGCTGTGATCCACGGAAATCGACATAACTGTGGAGAACCAGGGCGGGTACCCAGCCACAACCCAGCAGGAATCCGTCATCTGGCGCTCCTGCCTGCGTAAACGCCGGGATGACCCGACCGGGTGAAAATGAAGTTCTCTTGGTGGAACGGTTGTTCGGCAGGTGTTCCGAGCTAGCCTGTGCAGGCACAATGCGCCGAATTCGCGTCAGGGGAGACCGATGGCGAAGCCGAGGAAAGGGCTGGCCGCCCGCCGCAGGGCCATGGGGTATTCACAGGAGAGCCTCGCCGAGCTCCTGCGAATCACTCCCGGAACCGTCGGTCGCTGGGAGCAGGGCAAGTCCACTCCGGAACCCTGGCTGCAGCCGCGTCTCGCGACGGCACTGGAGGTGTCCGTTCAGGAACTGATCGATCTTCTGAATCCGCAGGCGGATTCGCCGGCAGACGAGACTGCGGACACCGATCGTCTAGATCGTGCGCTCGCGAATCCATCGAAGGTCGACCTCGTCACGGTGGCGGAACTGCGCCAGCACATCGCTCTGCTGAGCCACAGGTACGACGGTGAGCGGTCGACCGGGCTGTTGGCTGAGGCAGGGCAGGCGCTCGGCCAGACCCGTTTGCTGCGCGAACACGCACGTGAGTACCGGGTGAAGCGGGACCTGCTCGCGGCCGAAGCGGAAGCCTCCACCCTGATGGGCCAGTTCGTCTGGGATGCATCTCAGCGTCGCGATCACGATGCCGCGAAGGGGCATTTCACGACTGCGGCCGAAGCAGCACGCAAGATCAATGATCCGGTGCTGGAAGCAATCGCGCTTCTGCGCACGTCGTACGTCGAGCTCTACGGCACCGAAGATCCAGCCGAGGGCCTGGTTCTCACTGAACGTGCGGCCGACGTGGCTCGAGGGCACAGCGATGTGTTGACGGGGCTGGCAGAAATACATGCAGCTGAAGCACGGGCGATGCTCGGCGAACGCGTCGCGTGTGAGCGTTCGCTGGAACGAGCGCAAGACCACTTCGGACGGATTTCGGCCGACGAACCCGTCGTCGAGATGTTCTCCGAAACACAACACGACCGCCTGGCAGGGTCCTGCTACTTGCGCTTGAACGAGGCATCGAAAGCCCAGTTGACGTTGGAACGGGTTGCATCCCAAGCACCATCCCGCTCGAAGTCGCGCAGCATCGTGCTGGCGAATTTGAGCTTGGCGCACATCCAACAGCGCGAACTCGATCACGCCGCGGCAGCCCTGCACATCGCGATCGACTCCGTCGAGGCCACATGGGGCGGCGGTGGCCTCAAGGTGATCTTCGGCGTGGCCCAGGAACTCCGTCCCTGGCGGAAGGAACCTGTGGTAGATCAGGTGTATGACCGCCTTTTCACCATGATGGCGGCGTCGTAGAAAGGTTTGCCTGTGGCGAATCCGGACGAGGCCAAGAACGAGATCCGCCACCGCGTCTGGGACTTGCTCACCGAACACCGCGCCGCTCAACCGGACGTGCACGGCTCGATCCCGAACTTCGTGGGCGCTGAGCTGGCTGCTCAGAGGCTCGCGGAGTTGTCGGTCTGGAAGCTTGCGCGCGTGGTGAAGGCAGTCCCGGACAAGCCGCAGGCTCCGGTCAGGGTGCTGGGTCTTCAGCAGGGCAAGCTGCTTTACGTGGCGGTTCCGAAGATCGCTGCTGAGAAGCCGTTCTACGAGCTTGACCCGGCGAAGCTGCCTGTTTCGCCAGAGGAAGCGGCGGTGCCGAAGAAGGCCGCGTTGTTCGCGAGGACCGTCGACACGGACGAGATGCCGAAGATCGACCTGCTCGTGTGTGGAACCGTGGCGGTGAACCGCCGAGGTGTCAGGCTCGGCAAGGGCGCGGGATACGCCGACATCGAAGTCGCCCTGTTGCAGGAGGCAGGGCTGATCAGTGAGGCGACGACGATTGTGACGACGGTCCACGATCTCCAGGTGGTCGAGGGAGACCTCCCGGAGACCAGCCACGACTTCTCCGTCGACCTGATCGTCACCCCGACTCAGGTCATCGAGTGTGGACCGCCTCGACGTCCGGCGGGGATCCTGTGGTCGGAGCTGGATCCAGCGAAGATCGCTGCCATTCCGGCGCTCGCGTCGCGGGCAGCTCAGCGCAACGTGTCTGGCCTGTGACTACCTGATCGGCTCAGCGATGTCTTCTGGCTTGGAGTGCCTCCAACAACTACGCAGGTAGTACGGCGGAGCGCGAGAAGCGAGGGGAAACACGTGGGGGCTCAACCTGACCTGCGAACGCAGGTGACGTTCGCGTGGCTCGAACTGACTGGAAAGTGCCAGCTGCAGTGCGACCACTGCTATGCCGACTCTGGCCCGATTGGTTCGCACGGTGCGATGACTGCCGAGGACTGGGTTAGGTCGATCGATCAGCTCGCCGGCCTCGGAACGAGGATGGTCCAGTTCATCGGGGGAGAGCCGACTCTGCACCGTGCGCTGCCTGGCCTCGTCCATCACGCGCTTGACCGCGGGCTGAGGGTCGAAGTGTTCACGAACCTGGTGCACGTCCGCCCGGAGCTGTGGGAGGTCTTCTCGCGGTCCGGCGTCCAGCTCGCCACCAGCTACTACTCGGATGCGGCCGAGCAGCATGAACGGATCACACGAGGTCGGCGAAGTTACGAGCGGACGAGGTCGAACCTTATAGAAGCTGTTCGGCGATCGATTCCGGTACGGGTGGGCGTGATCGACGTCGATGAGAGGCAAGGCGTCAACGAGGCAGTGACGCAGCTAAGAGACCTTGGGGTCGTCGGCGAGGTGCGGATCGATCGTCTGCGCCAGGTCGGCCGCGGTGTCCGCGATCGTGGGCCTGACCTCGGTGAACTGTGTGGTCAGTGTGGTGACGGTAGGGTCGCGATCGCACCGGACGGGTCGGTGTGGCCGTGCGTGTTCTCCCGATGGTTACCGGTAGGGAACGTGCGGGAGGAGTCGCTCGCCGACATCCTGACGGGATCGAGGATGACGGAGACTGCAGCTGTGCTCGCGACGGAGTTCGCTCGGCGGCCCCTAAACCCGTGTGTGCCCAACATGTGTGATCCGCAGTGCGGGCCGAGCTGCAGCCCGGCGTGTCGACCTGCCGGCAACTGCGTACCTTCGGGAGCCTGCGCTCCGGACTACGACTGATCGAAGGAACTTCCACCTATGCTCGCCCGCCGCGCGTACATCCCCGAAGAGCTACTGTCCCGTGGCTCCCGGAGACCGTGGCCGCTCGACGTGCCGTGCGTCGCCCAGCTGGCCGACGAGGGGATGACATTCGAGCGGCCGGTGACCTTCCTGGTCGGCGAGAACGGCTCCGGCAAATCCACGCTGGTCGAGGCTTTCGCCGAGGCCTGGGGGCTGGATGGGCAGGGCGGGCGGGCTGGACGGAAGTACGTCAACGACCGGCCGAAGTCAGAGCTCGGTGAGATGGTGCGGTTCGAGACCACCGCTCTCGGTGCCCGGCACCGCATCGGTCCGCGGACGAAGCGCAAGGGCTACTTCCTGCGTGCGGAGACCGCGTTCGGGTTCATGAACGCGGTCAGCGGAATGAACGGGTACTGGGACGAGGACACGAGCGAGATGAGCCACGGAGAGGGCTTCCTCACCGTGTTCGCCGCGATGTTCCGCGAACCGGGCTTCTACCTGATGGACGAGCCCGAGGCCGCGCTGTCGTTCCAGTCCTGCCTGCGGCTGATGCACCTCATGTACGAGCTCGGCAAGTCGGGTGCGCAGATCATCTGCGCGACCCACTCACCGATCCTGGCGTCCACACCGGACGCCGACATCATCGAAGTGGGGGAGCACGGCTTCCAACGGACGAAGTGGGAGGACCTCGCGCTGGTCGACCACTGGCGCCGGTACATGGCCACGCCCGAGGTCTATCTGCGCTACGTCACCGAGGAGTAGCGGTGCCCGTCGACCTCAGCGACGCCGATGCCCAGTTCCGCGAATGGATGCGCGAGAACCTTCAGCGAGCCGCAGCGCACTTCAGTCTTGTTCTAATCGGCGAGCCTCGGCTCGGTTGGATCGATCGCTCGATTGGCGCCCTTGCCGGTCGCGGTGAGGAGCGGTTCTGGTTGAGGGTGGTGTCCGAGAACAAGCAGTGGATCGATGGCGCCTTCTGGACTGGCAACCTCGACGCCAACGTGTTCACCGACTTGGCCAAACCTCGCGTGCTGGACGTCTACGAGTGGGAGGAGTACCGGCAACAGCGCGCCGAGGTGCTGACCTTGTTGCCAGGCTTGCCGTGCTCCCACACCGATGCGCTTCGCGAACCGATCGACCTGCCCGACGCATGGTGGGCTGAACTCCGCCGCACGATCGACGCGGTCGCTTCCACGCCAACAAATCGGGTCAACGCGGACCAGGAACTGGTCAGCAACCGAATCCGGCAGCGGTTCGGGGATGCCATGAAACCCGTTGTCTCCCAGTGGGAAACGGTGCACGGAGATCTGCATTGGGCCAATCTCATGGGGCCGGGCTTCGGCCTGCTCGACTGGGAGTGGTGGGGACGTGGTCCAGCGGGCACCGACGCCGCGACCTTGCTCTGTTACAGCCTGCTCGTGCCGGAGATGGTCGAGCGGGTTCGTTCCGTCTTCGGCGACGTGCTGGAGTCAGAGCCAGGCCGGCTTGCCCAGCTCTACGTCGCATCCAGGCTCTTCCGCCGGATGGACAAGGGTGATCACCCCGATCTCGCCGCGGTGCTCGCGGTCCACGCCGAATCGCTCATGTGAGCGGTCTGGCCATGACGTAACACCCGATCGGGCGACCAGCGGTGTTTCTGCAGGTGAGACATAGCAGTTGCGGGATTCGTGCTAGGTCGCTGCGCGATTGATGAGCTGGTCTGACCTGCGGTGGAGCAGTTGGCTGATTGTGCCTGGCACAACAGATCCCAGCTACTGCAAGGAAACTCTCATGCCGCAGAGATGCTCCACGGCTCGTGGCCGTGAGTTCGGTGAAGGCGTGCGGGCGGCTATCAAGGCCTCCGGAATGCCCGCGCGACGGGTCGCTGAACTCGTCGGCTGGCAGGAGGCGAAGCTGTCGGACTTCCTGAACGGCAAGATCGGATGTACCGAGACCGAACTTGCTCTTCTGCTGGGGGTCTGCCGCACGGCCGTTGAGGAACGTGACCGCCTGCTGAACCTCCTGCCCGAGACGTATGTCAAAGGGTGGTGGCAGCAGCACGGCTCGTGTGTGCCGGTGCGGCTTCGCACGCTCGTCCAGAACGTTGCGGCGGCGAAGACCCTGACCACGTGGCATCCCTACGGGATTCCGGTGTTTCTGCAGTCGGTGGACCACCTGCGTGCGGCGATCTCGGCTTGTCCGAATGTGCCGGACGGGGAGATGGACCGACGTGTCAAGGCTGGGCAGGAGTTGCAGGAACTGCTGTTCGGCGGTGGGGTGCAGTGCGCGGTTTACCTCCACGAGCAGGCGCTACATCTGCCTGTCGGTGGACATGACGTTCATGTCGGCCAGGTGCATCACCTGTTGCTGATGGCGGTTCGCAGCAACGTCACGATCCGGATCTTGCCGACGGCCGTCGGTGCTCACGCAGGCATGAGCGGGGCGTTTACTCAGCTGACCTTCCCGGCGTACGAGCCACTGGTCTTCCTCGAACACGAGAACTCCACGCTCATCCAGGAAGACAAAACAGCGGTCGAGAGCTACCAGGAGATTGTCCGCTCGCTCGACAGATCCAGCCTCAACGAGGAACAGTCCAAAACGATGCTGCTCCAACTCGGCGAGCGGTTGTCGGCCGCTGACTCCTCGGGACCCGCCAGGCACCTACCAGGTGCACTGGCCGCTGGCGTGCCCTTCCCCGGCGGCTACAGGTTGTGAGTCGGGGGCTGCCTGCTCGCCCGTGCCATGAGCAGGCAGCCCCAACGTTCCTGGAATCAGCTACGCGGCCAGCGGGTGGTGCTCACCGGTGAGCGCGGCCAGCGCTGTGGCGACTTCTTCGAGGGTCGCCCGGACGTAGGTCGTAGTGCTCCCTGCGTCGGTGTTGGTGTCGTTGTGTCCGGCGAACGCACGGGCGACGGCGTAGCCGAATTGCCGTTCGACCCACGTGAGTGTGGTGTACCTGAGCCAGTGCGTACTCACGCCTTGTTTGCCCGCCCACGCGAGGTTCTCGCCGACGCGATTCCACAGGTTGTCGTAGCGGTGATAGGTGATCGGGCGGCCGTCCGCGTAGCGCAGGAGACGACCGTTCATCGGTGCGCCGCGATGTTCGACGTGCTGGAGCAGGTGCCACATCAACGTGGGGGAGACCGGTTGCCACCGTGAGGACTCACCCTTCTCCCGGAGGTAGACCAGACACTGCTCCTCGTCGAGATCTTTAGGGCGCAGGGCCAGCGCGCCGCCGCGACGGGCAGCGGTCTCGGTGTGGAACCGGATGATCAGCGAATCGAGTTGAGGGTCGTTGCCCGTGGTGGCGACGACATCGTTGAGTTGGTTCATCTGTTTGCCGGACAACGCCCGCCGGTTGCTGGGCTGGCGTCGGGGCTTCGGCACCTTTGCGGCCGGGTTGGAGCGTTCGTCGACTAGTTCGTCGTTGACGGCATGCCGGTAGAGGCAGCGCAACGCGGCGATCAGGTGCTCGGCAGCGGAGTTGCCGTTGCGGGTGTTACGGCGCACGGTGAGGTTCGCCTTGATGTGCTGGACCAGCCGTTGGATGTCGGTGGGAGTGCGGTCGCTGAGTGAGATGTCCGCCCATTGATCGAGGACGCGGTTCCAGTACGGGCTGTAGGCGCGGCGGGTGCCGTCGCTCACGGCCGCAGCCACGACCGGGATGTATTCGGCGAAGGTCGGGGCCGGCGACTTCACAGCCTTGAGCAGGTCCTCCGCCGTCACACCCATCCGGTCGAGAACCAAGCGTGCGGCGTCGAGCTCAGCCTGGGTCGGTGCGCCGGTCACAGGTCCTCACCGCCTTGCAGGACGGGCAGCACCAACTGGTCCAGCGCGCCGGGCGGGAACACCGTGACCGTCTGCTGGTCGAGGTGAGCGACGAGCAGCACCCGGTCGCCGGTACCCAGGTGCGCTGCTCGACGGGCGTCGGCCGGTAGCCGGACGTGTCCTTGTCTAGTGAGCTTGAAGACGCCGTGCGGGTCGGCGGCCACAGCCAGCAGGCCGTCGTGTTCGCGGATGCTCAGGCGGGTTGCGGCGGTCCAGTTCAACGCGGCGGTCATCTGGCGGTCAGCGACCCGGCCGCGTTCGTCGACCGTGGCGACGCTGTACAGGACGTTGCTCAGCCGTTGCGGCGGTGATACCGGAACGGCGATAAGCGGGAGAGGCTGACCGGCAATACGGGCAGATGCGCCCCGTGTGTTTCCTGGCGCGGTGTCAGGAACGATGGGACGGATGTAGGAAATGGTCATCGAACGCCACCCGGAAGTGGCGCCGAAACGCAAAACAGGTGCTCAAGCGTACTTGAGCACCTGTCACGTAGACGTGGCACACGTGCCACTTTTTCGTGTCCGAGGGGGGACTTGAACCCCCACCCCCTTGCGGGGACTAGCACCTCAAGCTAGCGCGTCTGCCATTCCGCCACCCGGACGTATTCAGTTCTGCCTCGGCTCTCGCCGTGGTGTGTGCATAGGTTACATGATCGTCGCCGTGGGCCAAAATCGGGGGTGCCGGGCGATGTTTGTGCTGGTAGCGCAGGTGGTGGGGGTGTGGCGTCTGGCCGAAACTCTGTGCGGCGGTCTCGAGGGGCCGGGGGACCTAAATCCAGCCTTTGGCGCGTGCGAAGCGGGCTGCTTCGTGGCGGTTCGAGGCGCCGGTTTTGCCCACGGCTGAGGAGAGGTAGTTGCGGACCGTGCCGGGGGATAGGGAGGCTCGGCGGGCTATTTCGTCGATGGGGGCGCCTTCCAGGGCCAGTTCCAGGACGTCTGCCTCGCGTGGGGTCAGGGGGCTGTCGCCGGCGCTGATGGCTTCGGCGGCCAGGGCCGGGTCGACGTAGCGGCCTCCTGTGTGGACGGTGCGGACGACGGTGGCCAGGACGTCCGCCGAGACGGTTTTCGGGAGGAAGCCCCGCACGCCTGCGGCCAGGGCTCGTTTCAGGTGGCCCGGGCGGCCGTGGCTGGTGACGATCATGGTGCGGCAGGTGGGGAGGTCGGTGGCGAGGGCTTGGGCCACGGAGACGCCGTCGAGGTCCGGCATCTGCAGGTCGATCACGGCTACGTCGGGGTGGACGACCCTGGCGGTGGCCAGGGCTTCGGCGCCGGTGGCGGCTTGGGCCACTACCTGCAGGTCGTCTTCCAGGGAGAGCAGGGCGGCCATGGCTCCGCGGATCAGGTGTTCGTCGTCGGCCAGCAGGATGCGGATCACGGGAGCTCCACGGTCAGCACGAAGCGGTTGGGGGCTTCGGACGCCGCGGTCACGGAGCCGCCCAGGGCCGAGACTCGTTCACGCAGGCCTGTCAGGCCGCTGCCGAAGCGGAAGCCGGTGGTCGAGGCGCCGTCGTTGGACATCGTGAGCTTCTTGCCCCGCAACATGATCGTGCACGTGCGGGCCTCGCTGTGGCGCAGCACGTTGGTCACTCCCTCGCGCACCGCCCAGCCCAGCGCGCCGGCTGGTTCGCCGTCGAACGTCACGTCGCCGATCACGCGGCAGTCGATGCCCGCGGAGGCGAGCAGGGATCGTGCGCCGGCCAGTTCCACGGACAGGTCGGCGGTGCGGTAGCCGCTCACGACGGCGCGCAGTTCGTCCATCGAGTCCTGGGCGAGGCGGCGGACCTCGAGCATCTCGTCGACGGCGGACGACGTGCGGCCGCGGCGGGCCAGCTGGGCCGCCAGTTCGGCTTTCAGGGCCACGACGGAGAGGTTGCGGCCGACCACGTCGTGCAGGTCGCGGGCGAAGCGGAGGCGTTCCTCGGCCACGGCGAGGCTTGCGCGGACCTCGCGGGAGCGGTCGAGCTCCCAGACCAGGCTGAGCATCCACAGCGTGGTGCGGAAGGCGAGCGCCACGAACGCCAGCATGAGGCTCATCGCCATCGCGTGGCCTGGGGGCGCGGTGAGGAAGAGGAAGGTGCTGCCCGCCGCGGTCGCCAGGGTCAGGGGGAGCGGGCGGAGCACCGTGGAGAGCGCCGTGATTGTCAGCACCAGGAGCAGCACCGCGATGCCGTCGGCGGGGCTGTCGGGCTTGCCGGGAGCCGGGTGGGGGTAGGCGAGCTCTCCGGCGGCCAGCACGACGCAGGTGACGACCAGGAAGATCGCCAGCCACAGCCGGGGGTACGGGACCCTGCCGAGGTAGTGCTCGATGCCGAGGTGGACCAGCCGCACGCTGAGCAGGGTGTGGACCAGCACGGCCGTCGTGAGTACGAGGACGGCGGCCGTGCCGATCTCGCCGGCCATGCCCAGGAGCAGCAGCGGTGGCAGGAACAGGTAGGTCACGTAGAACGTGCCGCGGACGAACAGGTCGAACCGCGCCGCGTTGCCACGTGACGACCACCAGCCGAGCAAGCTCACCTCCGAGGATCCCACCGGAACCACCGGCGTACAGCGTAGGTCCCGAGGCCGGTCCACACCGCCAGGACGAGCATCGGGCGCAGCACCGGACCGTCTTCCCAGCCGGCGCGCAGCAGGTCGAGCACGGGCGTCAGCGGCAGGAACTCCAGCACCGACGCGACCTGCTCCGGCAGTGCGGACAGCGGGATCACCAGCCCGGAGCCCAGCATGCACGCCATCAGCACCGGCAGTGACGTCACCTGCGCCATCTCGACGGTGCGGGTGAACGCCGAGGACGCCGCCGCGAGCAGCACGAACACGACCACGCCGCCGGCCACGCCGGCCAGGAGGAACCACGGGCGGGCCGGCAGCGCCACGTCCGTCATCGCGCCGATGATCACCGCGAACAACGCCGTCTGCCCCAGGCCCACGACGACGGACGGCAGGGACGCGCCGAGGAGGATCTCCGGGTCCGTCAGCTCACCGACGCGCAGCCGTTTGAGCACCAGCTCCTCGCGCCGCGCCACGAACGTGGTGACGAGGTTGTAGTACACCGCCATCAGCAGCACGAACCCGATGACGCCGACCACCAGGGCCCTGCCGTCGAGGTCCACCGAGATCAGCAGCGGCACGAGCAACAACGGCAGCACCAGCGAGTTGAACAGCGCGGTCCGGTTGCGCCAGAACAGCTTCAGCTCGGCCTTGCCCACGGCCACGGCCCTCATGCCGCCTCCTCCGCGATCGCCAGGAACGCTTCCTCGAGCGAAGCCGACCGCGCGTCCAGACCGGACAGCACGACGCCGTTCGCGTGAGCCCACGAGAGCAGCTCGTGCAGCGACTCCTGCAAGTTGTTGGTCCGCACCGTCACGCGCCCCGACACCTCCGCCTCCACCACGACCGGCAGGGGCACGCCCTCGGGCGGTACGAACGAGATGCGGGCCGGGTAGGCGTCCACGACCTCCGAGACCGTTCCCTGCGCGACGATCCGGCCGCGGTGCATGATCGCGAGCCGGTCGGCCAGCGCCTGCGCCTCCTCCAGGTAGTGCGTGGTCAGCAGCACGGTCACGCCTTCGAGCAGCAGCGCACGGATCAGCTTCCACGTGTTGCGGCGGCTCTCCGGGTCGAGCCCGGTGGTCGGCTCGTCGAGGAAGAGCACCTCGGGCTTGCCCAGCAGGGCCAGCGCCAGGTCGAGGCGGCGCCGCTCGCCGCCGGAGAGCTGCTTCACCCGCACCGAGGCCCGGTGCGTCAGGTCCACCAGGGACAACGCCTCGTCGACCGGCCGCGGCGAGGTCAGCGTCCCCGCCCACATCCCGGTGGCCTCGCTCACCGTCAGGTCGGGCGGGAAGCCGCCTTCCTGCAACATCACGCCGACCCGTGGCCGGACGAGCCTGCGTTCGCTGAACGGGTCGTGCCCGAGCACCCGCACGGTCCCCTCGGCCGGGCGGGAGAGTCCCTCCACCACCTCCACTGTGGACGTCTTGCCCGCGCCGTTCGTGCCGAGGAGGGCGAACATCTCGCCGCGCTCGACGTCGAACGACACGTTGCGTACGGCCTCGAAACCCCCGCTGTACCGGCGAGTCAGCCCGCGCACCTCGATCGCTGTCATGCGTTCACGATCTCGGCCGAGACGGCCGTTGGGCAGTGCCGCCCCACATCAGTTCCCCATGACAGATGTCATGGACGCGACTTGCGACCGTTAGATTAAGGACGTAATCTAACGGTCGTGCCAAAACACGCGGATCCCGTCGAGCGCCGTCAGCAGGTGGTCGCCGCCCTCTACCGGGTGGTGGACGCCGAGGGGCTCGACGCGGCGAGCCTGCCCAGGATCGCCAGGGAGCTGAACGCCACCACGGGCCTGCTGCAGAAGTACTTCCGCAGCAAGGACGAGCTGCTGCTGTTCGCGCAGGACCAGCTCGTGGAGGAGCTCACCGCGAGCGTGCGGGAGGTGCTGAACCAAGAGGGGAGCCTTCAGGACCGGCTGCACAAGGCGTTGTGCGCCATCGCGCTCGTCGACGACGCGGCGCGTGCACGGGTGTGGCTCGCGTTCGCCGCACGCGCGGCGGCCAATCCCGTGCTGCTGCAACGGCACGTAGTGGGTGCACAAGAGATCAGGGAGCTGTGCCGGCATGTGCTGGAGGTGGCGGGTCGTGACGGCGGGGAGGCCGTCGGGCTCGCCGCCCTGGTCGACGGGGTGACGACGCAACGCGCCCTGGAGCCGGACGTGATGACGGCGGAGGTGGCGAGCCGGGTGATCGCCCGCCACCTCGCCAGACTGTGGGGGAACGGATGACCTGGGGACTGGTGGCGGCGCTGGCGGGACTGGCGCTGCTCGACTCGACGAGCATCGGGACGCTCTTCATCCCGATCTGGCTCATGCTCACACCGGGGCGGCTGAGGCTCAGCCGGTTCGGCGTCTACCTCGGCACGATCACGGTGTTCTACTTCGTGGTCGGCGTCCTGATCGTGCTCGGCGCCTCGCAGGTGGCCGGCCACCTCGACGGCCCGGTCGCCCTGTGGGTACAGCTCGCGATCGGCGTGTTCCTGTTCGTCATCAGCTTCCGGTTCGACAGCAAGAAGAAGCCGAACACGGGGAAGTGGCGGGACCGGATCAGCGCCAACGGGTCCGTGCTCGCGCTCGCGGGCGTGGCGGTGCTGGCGGGTGTGGTCGAGCTCGCGACGATGCTGCCGTACCTGGGCGCGATCGGCATGATGAGCGCCGCCGACCTGAGGCCCGCCCAGGTCGGGCTGCTGCTCGCCGGGTACTGCCTGGTCATGATCGTGCCCGCGGTGGTCCTGCTCGCGGCCAGGCTCGCGCTGCGCCGCCGGGTCGAGCCCCTGCTGAACCGGATCTCCACGTGGTTCACCGAGAAGGGGGCGAGCACCACGGGCTGGGTCCTCGGCATCGCCGGGTTCCTGGTGGCACGCGACGCGGTCGCGCGGTTGTTCCTGATGTGAACCACTTGGTCCGGTTGGCTGAACGACCCGGTTTCGTTTTCCTCCTACACTCGCGAGGATGACTCAGCCGGACGATCCGCGCAGATCGGTCCCGCGAGAGCTGGCGCCGCTGCTCCGGATGGAGGTGGCGCCGGTGTCGCTGAGCATTTTCGAGGCCATCGAGAAAGCCATTCCCGAATACAGCCGGTTCCGGGACAACGTCGTCGACGGCATTCGGCAGGCGCTGGTGAAGTTCGTCGACCGGATCGCCGCGCCGGAGTCCGAGCCGGACCCGCACGACGACATCCACCGCAAGCTCGGCGCCTGGGAGTTCAAGTCCGGCCGCAGCCTGGACAGCCTGCAGGCGGCCTACCGGATCGGGGCGCGGATCGCCTGGCGGCACGTCTGCGGGTTCGCCGAGCGGCGCGGGCTGCCGCTGCACCTGGTTTCGGTGCTGGGCGAGGCGATGTTCGCCCACGTCGACGAGCTGGTGAGCCTGTCGGTCGAGGGCTACGCGGCCGCCCAGGCGAGTGCGGCGGGCACGCTGGAGCGCAAGCGCCGCAAGCTGATGGAGCTGCTCGTCGGCGACCCGGCCGGCAACTGGCAGGCGGTGCTGGACGCGGCGCGGGCGGCGGCCTGGCCGATGCCCGGCCGGCTGTGCGCGGTGGCCCTGGAACCCTCCGCCGCGCCGGTCGGCGACCTGCCCGCGGAGGTGCTGGTCAACTTCGAGGACGCCACGCCCTACCTGCTGGTGCCGGACCCGGTGGCCGTGCCGCAGCGGCTGCGCCGGGCCCTGCCGGGGTGGCGGGCCGCGGTGGGACTGCCGGTGGCGCCGGCCCAGGCCCGCCGGTCGCTGACCTGCGCACGGCAGGTGCTCGCCCTGGTCAGGGCGAAGGTCCTGCCGGACCAGCCGGTCCTCGACTGCGCCGACCACCTCGTCGAGCTGACCCTGCTCGCCGACGAGTTCCTGGCCCGCCAGCTCGCCGAACGGGCGCTCGCGCCGCTCGCCCCGCTCACCGACCGGCAGCGCACCAAGCTCGCCGAGACGCTGCTCGTGTGGCTGTCGGCGCGGGGCGGCGCGCCCGAGGTCGCCGCCCGGCTGCAGGTGCACCCGCAGACCGTCCGCTACCGCGTGAACCAGTTGGACGAACTCTTCGGCGACCGGATGCACGACGCCGAGGAGCGCTTCACCCTCGAACTCGCACTGCGCGCCCACTATTTGTTGCAGCGTGACTGACAAATCGCCGGAAGCAATTCCGCACGCGGATGACAAAAGCGCCTTTTCGCTTGCCTCCCGGAATGCGGCGCGGTTACTTTACTGGCGAGTAACGCAACACCGCCTTCTTGCAGTTCAATGTCGTACTCAGGAGGTCCCTGCAGATGAAGACCGGATTTCTCGCGCGTGCCGCCGCCTGCGTTCTGCTCGCCGGAGCGTTCGGCGTGGCGACCGCCGGCACCGGCTCGGCCGCCGAGGCGGAGCTGAACATCACCTACTCGTGCCAGTTCTCGATCGCCGGCACGCACGACATGCCGTCCGTGGTCAGCTCGCCCAATCTGCCGGACTCGGCCGTCGTCGGGGTGCCGACCGCGCCGGCCTCGGCGACGGTCACCACCACCGTGTCCGACGACGTCCGCAACACGCTGTGGTGGATCGGCGGCCGTTCCGTCGACGGCACGATGACCACGACCATCGCGGTGGACAACGCCGGCAGCGTCCAGAACCTGACGTCGACGCTGACCATCCCGAACACGCCGGTGCCCTCCTCCGGCTCCTTCGAGGTCGTCGCCACCGGCACCCTGCCGGGGCTGACGCTCGCGAACGCCGGCCCGACCACGATCAACCTCGGCAACGCGGACCTCGCGCTGACGCCGCGCTACGCCAACGGCGAGCCGACGTGGATCGGCGTCGTGCACGTCCCCTGCACGGTCAAGCCCGGCCAGGTCACCAAGTTCCACGAGTTCCCGGTGGCGGCCTCCTGATCCCGTGGTGGGATCGGCGGCATGGAGCTCCAGCAACTGGTGAACCGCATCGCCGCCGAGGTCACGCCAGGGGGTGAGGTGGCCGGGTACATCCCGGCCCTCGCCAGGACCGACCCGCACGCCTTCGGCCTCGCCGTCGCCACCCTCGACGGCGAGGTCTTCGGCGCGGGGGACCACCTCACGCCGTTCTCGATCCAGAGCATCTCCAAGGTCTTCACCCTCGCGCTGGCCCTGTCCCGGGACGACGGCGTGTGGTCGCGCGTGGGCCGCGAGCCGTCCGGGTCGCCGTTCAACTCGCTCGTGCAGCTGGAGACCGAGCAGGGCATCCCGCGCAACCCGTTCATCAACGCCGGCGCGCTCGTCGTCACCGACCACCTCGGACTCGGTGCCGCGGACCGGCTGCTCGGCTTCCTGCGCCGGGAGAGCGGCAATCCGGCCCTCGACGTCGATCCCGAGGTCGCCAAGTCCGAGCTAGGCCACTCCGATCGCAACCGCGCTCTCGCGCACTTCATGAGCTCGTACGGCAACATGCGCAACGACGTCGACGTCGTCGTGCGGGAGTACGTGCGGCAGTGCTCGATCGCGATGAGCTGCGCGGACCTGGCCCGGGCCACCCTGTTCCTCGCCCGTCACGGCGTCCGCAACGACGGTACCCGGCTGCTCGGCGTCAGCGGCGCCAAGCGCGTCAACGCGGTGATGCTCACCTGCGGCACCTACGACGCCGCCGGCCAGTTCGCCTACCGCGTCGGCCTGCCCGGCAAGAGCGGCGTCGGCGGCGGCGTCATCGCGGTCGTCCCCGGCAGGTGCGCGATCTGCGTGTGGAGCCCCGGTCTGGACGCCCGCGGCAACTCCGTGGCCGGGGTCGACGCGCTGGACCGGTTCACGACTCTCACGGGCTGGTCGGTGTTCTGACCGCCGCCGGAACGGGGTGGTAGGAAGACGGGGTGAGCACAGTGGAGAACGCGCTGGCACGGGCGCAGGACGAGGCAGTGGCACTGGTCAGCGAGCTGATCAGGATCGACACCACCAACACCGGTGATCCCGCGACGCTGGTGGGGGAGCGCGCGGCCGCCGAGTGGGTGGCCGAGAAGCTGTCCGAGGTCGGCTACGAGACCACCTACGTCGAGTCGGGTGCGAAGGGCCGCGGCAACGTGGTCGCGCGCCTGGCCGGTGCGGACCCCGGCCGCGGTGCGCTGCTGGTCCACGGCCACCTCGACGTCGTCCCGGCCGACGCCTCCGAGTGGTCGGTGCACCCGTTCTCCGGCGCCGTGCAGGACGGCTACGTGTGGGGGCGCGGCGCGGTCGACATGAAGGACATGGTCGGCATGACGCTCGCGCTGGCCAGGCACTTCAAGCGCGAGAACGTCGTGCCGCTGCGCGACATCGTGTTCGCCTTCCTCGCCGACGAGGAGGCGGGCGGCCTGTTCGGCGCGAAGTGGCTGGTGGAGAACCGGCCCGAGCTCTTCGAGGGCGTCACGGAGGCGATCAGCGAGGTCGGCGGGTTCTCGGTCACGCTCAAGGACGACGTCCGCGCCTACCTGGTCGAGACCGCCGAGAAGGGCATCCGCTGGCTCAAGCTGCGGGTCAAGGGCACCGCCGGCCACGGCAGCATGATCCACCGCGACAACGCGGTCGCGAAGCTCGCCGCCGCGGTGACGCGCCTGGACCAGCACAGGTGGCCGCTGGTCATCCGGCCGTCGGTGCGGGAGTTCCTCGACGGTGTCAGCGAGATCACCGGCCTGGAGTTCCCGGACGACGACGTCGAGGGCTCGATCGGCAAGCTCGGCGCGCTGTCGCGGATGATCGGCGCGACGCTGCGCGACACCGCGAACCCCACGATGCTGTCCGCGGGCTACAAGGCGAACGTCATCCCGTCGACGGCCGAGGCCACTGTGGACTGCCGCATCCTGCCGGGCCGCGAGGAGGCGTTCGACCGCGAGCTCGCCGAGCTCCTCGGCCCGGACGTGGAACGCGAGTGGGTCGGCTTGCCGCCGGTGGAGACGACGTTCGACGGCGCCCTGGTCGACGCGATGACGGCGTCGATCATCGCCGAGGACCCCGGCGCCCGCGTGCTGCCGTACATGCTCTCCGGCGGCACCGACGCCAAGTCGTTCCAGCAGCTCGGCATCCGCAACTTCGGCTTCGCGCCGCTGAAGCTGCCGCCGGACCTCGACTTCTCCGGTCTCTTCCACGGCGTGGACGAGCGCGTGCCGGTGGACGCGCTCAAGTTCGGCGTCCGCGTCCTCGACCGCTTCCTGCGCAACAGCTAAGGGAGATGCCATGTCCAGTGTGGACCTGACCGGCCGGGTCGCGCTGGTCACCGGCGGCGCGGGCGGGATCGGCGCCGCCGTCGTGCACCGGCTCGCGAAGCTCGGCGCACGGGTGGCGGTGCTCGACCTCGACGCCGCCGGCGCCCGGCGGGTCGCCTCCGCGGTGGACGGCATCGCCTTGGGCGGTGACGTCGCCGACCCGGCGACGATGCCCGCCGCGGTCGAGCGGGTGGAGGAGGAGCTCGGCCGGCTCGACGTCGTGCACCTCAACGCCGGGATCGGCGGCGGGCAGGCCGGTGTCGACGACGCGCTGGACGTCGCCCGCTACCGCAAGCTGGTCGGCGTCAACGTCGACCACGTGGTGTACGGGCTGTGCGCCGCGGTGCCCGCGTTGCGGCGGCAGGGCGGCGGGAAGGTCGTGATCACCGCGTCGCTGGCCGGGCTGGCCGCGATGCCGGCGGATCCGCTGTACACGCTCACCAAGCACGCGGTCGTCGGGTACGCGCGGGCGGCGGGCAAGGCGCTGGCGGACGAGGGCATCGTGGTCTCGGCGCTGTGCCCCGGCTTCGTGGACACGTTGCTGCTCGGAGCGGCGAGGGAGGAGTTCGACGCCGTCGGCTTCCCGTTGCTGACGCCCTCCGACATCGCCGACGCGGTGCAGGTCGTGCTCGCGCAGGGGCAGCCGGGGGAGGCGTGGATCATCCAGCCCGGCGGGCAGGCGTCGGCCTACCGGTTCCGCGGCGTCCCGGGACAGATGCCGCCGGATGTCGTGCTGGGTCGGACATAACACCGTGTCCTTTCGCCGTGTCGTCTCGTTAGGACGAACAGACGACACGGCGAAAGGAACCCCATGGTGCTGCTGGAGGACGGGACCGAGCTCAACGTGCTGCGCGCGGGCAACCCCGACTCACCGGTCACGGTCGTGCTGGCGCACGGCTACGCGCTCGACCACCGCAGCTGGCACAAGGTGGTCGAGCAGCTGAGCGGGGACTTCCAGGTCATCGCCTACGACCACCGCGGCCACGGCAGGTCGGCCGGCGCCACCAAGGAGTCGGCGACGATCGAGCAGCTCGGCGACGACCTGGGGGAGCTGGTCGAACGCGCGGTGCCGGAAGGGCACATCGTGCTCGCCGGGCACTCCATGGGCGGTATGGCGGCGCTGGCGATGGCCGAGCGGCGGCCGCGGCTGTTCCGGCAACGGGTGCTGGGCACCGTCTTCGTGTCGATGGCGGCGAGCGGGCTGAGCGAGACCTCGCTCGCCTGGCCCAAGGCGCTCGGCAAGCTCGTGCGGGAGCTGGAGCGGGCGTTCGGGCCGATCGTGCGGGCGGTGCGGGAGAAGATCGAGCCGACCAAGACCGCGGGGCTGCGCTGGTGGCTGTTCGGTGACGAGCCGGCGGACGAGGACGTGGAGCTGACCGCGGACATGGTGTGGGGGCACTGGCCGGAGACGGTCGCGCTGTTCCGGCCCGCCGTGGACCGGTACGACCGCGAGGCGGGGCTGATGGTGGCCCAGGAGAAGACCGTGGTCGCCGTGGTGGGGGACGAGGACCGGCTGGTGCCCGAGACGGACGCGGTCAAGTTCGGCGGAACCTCGGTCGTGCTCACCGACGCGGGTCATATGCTTCCGCTGGAACGGCCGGTGGAGATCGCGAACCTGATCCGCGAGGTGGCCGCGAAGGCGTAGCTGGGGGACCGGTGGTGCAGTACCTGGAGCCGCGGACGGACGTGCCCGCGAAGGACGACTGGTCCACCGGTCTCATCCTGCAGGACCTGCGCTGGGGGACGAGAGCCCTCGGCGTTGTCGGGCTCGTGGCGGCCGCGGCCGCGGTGGCGTGCCTGTTCATGCCGACGACACCGGGCACCATCGGTGCGATGTCGGTGCTGGTCCTGGCCGCGCTCACGTGCGGGCTGACGCCGCTGATCCACTGGACGGGCACCCGCGCCGAGCGGCGTGGTCTGCTCGAGCAGCCGTGGCGGCGGGTCCGGGCCACGGCCGCCGAGAAGCAGCCCGAGGACGTGTCGGACCGCCTGCTGCTGGACGGGCTGGTGCTCAAGGGCTGGTTCGACGACCTCGCGGACATGGTGCTGGAGCGGCAGGAGGTCTTCGTCTGCGGTCCGGACGAGCACGGCAAGGCGGTCGTCCGGGCGGCGGGGCTCGCGAAGATGGAGAACGCCGTGGTCGACACCGGCGACTACCCCGCGCGCGAGCGCGTGGAGCGGCCGCTCGGCCGGCCGCTGGACGATCCGGCGGTCGCCGGGGCGCACCAGGGTCTGCGGTGGGGCGCGCGGGCGTGGTTGTGGGCGGCGGTGCCCGCGGGTGCCGGCGGGGTGCTGGTGCTGCTCAGCCTGTTCCCGCTCGCCCCGGCCGGGCTGGTCGTCGGCGGGCTGCTGCTCGGGGCGGGGCTGCTCGGCATCCCGGTCTCGATCGAGATCGGCCGCTGGTACCGCGACGCCGTGACGGCGGTCGAGAACTCGGACCGGTGGACGCCGGTGCCGATCACGCTGTTCCCGTGGGAGCCCAACCAGAACGTCGCCGGGCTCGCCGAGATGCCCGGCGGCCTCGCGCTCGTGCAGTTCGTGGTCACGGATCTGGACGTGATCGCGAACATCGCCGACACCGGCGTCATGTGGATCGCCGGCACGCACGGCGACGTGATCGCGGTGGGGGTGCCGAGGGTGCGCGTGCTGACGTTCGCCGTGGTCCAGCCGGACCGGGACACCCCGAAGGAAGACCCGGTTCCCTGGATCCAGCGGCTGCGCCAGCCCGACCTCAGCGGCCTGCCGCGCTAGAGCGGCGCCTGCCCGGCGGCCGGCCGAAGAGCCGCACGTGCTCGTCGACCAGCCAGTCCTTGAGCGGCGCCCACTCCGGGTGGTGGTTGAGCACCAGCAGGCGGTGCATCCACCAGTTCGGGTCGTCGTGGCGGGGGAACGCGGCGAGCCACGCGGCCCGCTCGTCCGCTGTCAGGCCCCACAGGTGCGCGAGCTGCCCCTGGGCGTCCGTGTCCAGCCGGGCGGTGATCCGACCGCCCTCCGCATGCCATTCGGCGCGCAGTTCGCGCAGGACGGCGATGGCGCGGTCGTCACCTTCGTCAGCGGTGACGACGACGGTGTGCAGGCCCTGCGCCGCGGCTTCGGCGAGCAGGGCGCGGGCGGATGTTTCGTCGTGCGGCAGTGCGCTGTGCGCAACCCCGACTTCGTGCGGCACGAGCTCCATGACCCGGAATCTGATCACATCCGCAACAAGTTCGGTATATTTTATTGTTTCAGTGTTGACTGAAGAGTCACCTTCCCCCGGTCGTCACCGCCGTTGCACGAACGTTGTTGTAAGGCGCCGGGGCACCGACACCAAACAACGTTTTCGCACTACAAAGGAGGTGACGAGGAGGGGGAAGGGTGGTGTTCAGCAGAGAGGCCTCGGGTCGACGCCGGGGAAGTACTGCTCCCAGTGCCGACTGGACAGGTGCGCCGTCGTAGCGGCGCACACGCGGGCCGCTGTGGCCTCGACGTCGATGTCCCACACCCGGACGGTGCGGTCCGCGCCGGCGGTCGTGAGGGTGCGGTTGTCCGGTGCGAAGGCCACGCCCCACACCCGTTCCGTGTGTCCGTGCAGCACTGCCCGCAGCTGGGGGTTGCGGGGATCGCGCACGTCCCACACGCGGATGACGTCGTCGGTGGTCCCGGCGGCGATGAGGGTGCCGTCGGGGGAGAAGGCGAGGCGTTGCAGCGGCCCGCCGTCGTTGGGCAGGGAGCCGAGCTTGCGCGGGTGTGACGGATCGCTGATGTCGTAGAGCGCGCCGCTGTTGTCCATGTTCGCGAACGCCATGACGTTGCCGTGGATCACGACGGTCATGACCTCCTCGCGTCCGGCCTGACCGCCGCGGCGGATGGGGTTCGGGTTCTCGTCGGTGCGCAGGGCGGGGTGGGCCCTGGGCGCCGACGGGTCGCTGACGTCCCACAGTTGCAGCTCGCGGCTGCCGCTCGCGATGACGATCGTGCGGTCGTCCTGGGAGAACTCGACCTGCCACACGGTGTCGGTCTTGGGGACGGCGAAGCTGCCGGTCTTCACCGGGTTGGCCGGATCGCTGACGTTCCAGAGCCCGATCACGCCGTCGTACTCGGAGACGGCGAGCGTCCTGCCGTCGTGGCTGAACGTGGCGCCGACGATCATGAGGTTCCCGGTGATCGCCCTGCTGAGCTCGCGCGGCCGGTCGCGGTCGGTGACGTCCCACAGCACGTTGCCCGCCTTGCTGGCCCCGAACACGACGTCGCGCTCCGGGTGCAGGTCGACGGTGATCGCCTCGTCGTCGGCCGCCAGCTCGGGCAGCGTCACGATGGGCGCGGCGTGCCGGTCCTCCGGGCGCCACAGCTTGATCGTGCCGTCGGAGGAGACGGTCGCGAAGTACCGCCCGCGCCGGTCGTAGTCGATCTTCCAGACGGTCTGCCGGTGCTGCGGGTAGTTGAGGTTGGCGACGTCCAGGACGCGCACCTCGGCGTCGGTGGTCGCGGTGACCGCGTGCCGGGAGTCCGGGCTGAACGCCACGGACCACAGCGTGTCGGTGTGGCCTGCCAGGGCGGTGGCGAGCTGTGCGTCGCGGGGGTCGGTGACGTCCCACAGCCGGGTGGTCTTGTCGCCGCCGCCGCTCGCGAGGAACCTGCCGTCGGGGGAGAAGGCCAGGGCGTGGATCGAGAAGATGTGCCCGCTCAGCAGGCCGAGCGGCGCCGGGTTGCGCGGGTCGGTGACGTCCCACAGCCGCACTTCGCCGTTGTCGGCACCGGTGGCGATCATCCGGCCGTTGGGGTGGAAGACGACCGCGTCGAACGCGATGACGTCGGGGGAGGTGATCGTGGCGAGGTGCGCGCCTGTCGCGGCCTCCCACAGCTTGACCGTGCCGTCCCATGACGACGACGCGATGGTGGTCCCGGCGCGGTTGAGCGAGATGGAGTGCACGAGCTCCTCGTGGGCCTGGATCGTGCGCAGGAGGGTGGCGGGGCCGGCGATGTCCCAGACCCTGATCGTCTTGTCCTGCCCGCTGCTGACCAGCCGGCGGCTGTCCGGGGTGAACTGCACGGCCTGCACCTGGCCCTCGTGGCCGACGACGCGGGCCTTCTCGACGGGCCTGCGCGGATCGGAGACGTCGAACAGGCGGATGGCGCCGTCCCAGCCGGCGGTGGCCAGCGTGCGGCCGTCGGGGCTGAAGGCCATGCCGTGCGTGGCGCCGTCACCGGCGTGCGCGCGGCCGAGCTCGGTGGGGTGGTGGCGGTCGGTGAAGTCCCAGAGGATCAGCGTCTTGTCGTCGGCGACTGTAGCCATGACCTTGCCGTCCGGGCTGAACAACGCGAACGACGCGGCCTCCCGGTGCCCGCGGACCACGGTGACCTGGGGCGCGGCGAACGTGCTGAGCAGGCTGTCGCGGGCGACCGGGAGGCCGCTCAGCCGGTAGGCGGCGAGGCGCAGCTGGGCGGCGAGACCGGGGTCGCGGTCCTGCAGGCCGTTGGCCTCGGCGATGGCCTTCTGGGCGAACGCATTGGTGCGTTGTTCCGTGGTCTGCCGTTGCGCTCGCACCGCGAACACGGTCGCGGTGGTGGCCACCAGCAGCAGTGCGGCCAGCAGCGCGACGACGCGCCGGAGGGTGGTCGTGCGGCGCCGCTCGGTGGCCAGGTCGTGCTCGGCGGCGGCCTTGCTGGCGTCGAGGAACGCCTTCTCCGCGGCGTTGAGGGCGTCCGGCTCGCGCTGGGCCCAGTCGGCGGCCTGGGTGAGGGGAGCGCCCCGGTACAGCGACCCGGCGTCGCGGCCGTGCGCCTCCCAGTCGGCGGCCGCGGTGGTCAGCCTGCGGTGCACGCGCAGGTCGTCGCGCGCTTCGGCGAGCCAGTCCCGCAGGCGCGGCCAGCTCCGGATCACGGCCTCGTGGCTGATCTCGACGCTGTCGTCGTCCACGGTGAGGATGCGGGCCTTCGCGAGGTGTTCGACGACCTCGTCGGCCGCGAGCTCGGACCGCTTGACCCGGCGCTTGGTGTCCTCCGTGCCGTCGCCGGGCGTGACCAGGCGCAGGAACACCTGGCGCGCCCGGAGCCGCTGCTGGGCGTCGAGGCCGGTGAAGGCGTGCTCGGCGGTGTTGGCGACGGCGCGGGCGATGCCGCCGCTCTCGTGGTAGCTGGTGAGCGTGAGGGTGTTGCCGCGCCGTCGCCGCCAGGTCTCCAGCAGCGCGTGGCTGACGTGGGGGAGCACGCCGGGTTCGCCGGTGGCGTCCGCGATGAGCCGGGCGACGAGACCGGTCTCGAGCGCGCAGCCGACCTCGACCGCGGGTTGCGTGATGGCCTTGCGCAGCTCGTCCGTGGTCATCGGCCCGACCAGCACCTGGGCGTCCTCGACGGCGCCCGCCAGGCCGGGGTAGCGGGCGCAGTGGCCGTAGAAGTCGGCGCGCAGGCCGATGACGGTCTGGTGGCGGCGGTCCGTCAGGTCGGCGATGAACTCGTCGCGGTGGGGCAGGGAGAAGATCTCCTCGAACTGGTCGACGACCAGCAGTTCCTCGGTCCGGGGGAGCTGCTCGCAGGTGCTCGGCGTGATCAGCCGGCCGGTCCTGCGGGCCAGCAGCCCGGCCCGCAGCAGCGAGGACTTGCCCGAGCCGGACGCGCCGACGACCAGGACGGTGTCGTGGTGCTCCAGCTTGCCCAGCAGCTTGCCGACGAGCCGTTCCCGGCCGAAGAAGCGGTCGGCGTCCTGCTCGGTGAACGCCTTGAGGCCGACGTAGGGGGAGGGGCCCTCGGGTTCCGCGGCGGTCGTCTCGGCGATGTCGCGCCAGCGCCGTTCCCACGTCTGCTCGTCGCCGCCGCAGGCCCGGACGAACGCGAGCGTCACGGCGAGGCTGGGCAGCCGTTGGCCGCGGGCGGCGTCGGCGAGGGTGCTCGCGGAGTAGTGGCTGAGCCTGCCGAGCTCGCGGTAGCCGGGGGAGCCTGCCTTCTCGCGGAGCTTGCGCAGGTCGAAGGCGAACTGTTCGACGGGCCCGGCGAACGGGTCGAGCGGTCTTTCCGGGCGGGGCATGCCGGGATTCTTTCACCCGCCTCGATTTAGATTATCTCTATTGCTTCAGTGTTGACTAAAATAAACCATCACCCGGTGTTCGCCTTCACCGGGCAGGTGCAAGGTCTCGAAAACCAGGAGAGCAGGGCCCCACCGTTCGGTGCCGGTGGCCGGGGGCAGGGCCGCCGCGGCGTCGTAGCGGTCGGTGAAGGTGGCGCCGGCGGTGATGGACAGCTCGAACGCGAGCACGGCCGCGGCGTGGTCGCCGAGGTCGGCGGCCGCTCGCAGCGCGGCGGCGCGGTCGTGGGCGATCCGGTCCCAGTCGGGGTAGTGGGCCTTCGCCTCCGGGCTGAACGTGAAGCGGACCAGGTTCCGCTCCTCGCCCATGCCCGAGATCGCGCGGAACGCCTCGTTGCACGCGAGGACGTCGCCGGACGGGGTGAGCACGCAGGCGGCGGCGGGGGAGAGGGAGTCGAGCACCGCGAGGAGGGTCGGCCGCAGCGGTGGTGGCGGCGCGGGAGCGCAGGTGCTGCCCGCCTTGATCAGGCGGTAGAGGTGGACGCGTTCGTCCGCCGTCATGGCGAGCGCGTCGGCGAGGGAGGCGAGGACCTGGCCGGAGGGGGAGCGGTCGGTACCGCGTTCGAGGCGGGTGAGGTACTCGACGCTGATCCCGGCGCGGTCGGCGAGCTCGCCGCGGCGCAGTCCCGGGGTGCGGCGGCGTCCGGTGCCGGCGGGAGGGGTGGTCGCCTCGCGGCGGGCGCGCAGGAAGCGGCCCAGGGCGTTGTCGGCCATGACCGCCGAGTCTAGGCGTCGACGCCCGGCTGCGTCGGCGCCCGGCTGCGTCGGCGCCCGGCTGCGTCGGCGCCCGGCTGCGTCGGTGGTGCGGAGGCGTCGGACTCGTGCGGGAGAGAGGGGCCCTGAGCCGGTCTCCCTCGACCGGCGTGGGTGCGGCGATGCTGTGGATCATGCGATATCGACTGTTCGGCAGGACCGGCCTGCGCGTCTCGGAACTGCTGCTGGGCACCATGACGTTGCGCTCGGAGGACGTGGCGCGGCGGGTGCTGGACGTGTACGCCGACGCGGGCGGGAACTTCCTGGACACGGCCTCGGCGTACGGGGAGAGCGAGGAGGTCCTGGGCGCGGCGATGCGGCGGCGGGACCGGTTCGTGGTGGCGACGAAGTACACGTTGTCGCGGGACGAGCGGGATCCGAACGCGAGCGGCAACCACCGCAAGAACCTGGTGCTGTCGCTGGAGCGGTCGTTGCGGCGGTTGCGGACCGACTACGTCGACGTGCTGTGGGTGCACCTGTGGGACCGCCACACGCCGGCGGAGGAGACGATGCGGGCGCTCGACGACGTGGTGCGGGCGGGGAAGGTGCTCTACGTCGGGGTGTCGGACGCACCGGCGTGGTTCGTGGCGCGGGCGAACACGCTGGCGGAGTGGCGGGACTGGACGGCGTTCTCGGGGTTGCAGGTGCCGTACAACCTGCTGCGGCGCGACGTGGAGCGGGAGCTGCTGCCGATGGCGGCGGGCATGGGGCTGACCGTGGCGGCGTGGGCCCCGCTGGCCGCGGGGAAGCTGTCCGGTGGGACCGAGCGGGCCGGGCAGCTCAGCCAGGCCGAGGAGACCGCGGCGTGGGCGGTCCGCTCGGTCGCGGAGGAGCTGGGGGCGACGCCGGCTCAGGTGGCGCTGGCGTGGGTGCGCCTGTCCGGGGCGTTGCCGCTGGTGGGAGCGCGGACACCGGAACAGGTCGCCGACTGCCTGGGCGAGGTCGGGCTGCCGCCGGAAGCGGTCGCGCGCCTGGAGGCGGCGGCCCCGTTCGAGCGGGGCTTCCCGGCGGACTTCATCGCGGAGTGCGAGGCGAGCCCGTTCGCGTTCGGTGAGGCCGTGATCAGGGCTTAGGCGATCAGCGGACCGGGCTTGCCGAACCAGGACCAGTTCGCCGCCGACGGTGCGCACCTGCCTGGGCTGGAGGTGCCGTAGACCACGGCCCCGCCGCCCTGGCGATCTGGGACAACGTCGATCCCGCCGCGCCGGCCGCCCCGAGCACCAGCGCGTCGAGCTGTTCGGCGGGGTCCCTCGGGCAGCGGGGCGGTCCGCGGCGCCGGTGCCAGCCGCAGATGTGCCCCGGTGTGGTCCTGGACGACCAGGGGGAGTGTTGATCACGAGCAGCCGGATGACCCGGTCAAGAGGTCCTTCGGATCGACGCCACCAGGACCTCGGCTTGCTCGTTCAGGTGATCACGCCGGGTAGCAGGGAGGGCTGGCGCTTGCGGCGCAGCCAGATCTTGCGGGAGCCGTCGCCGTAGAGCAGCGTGCGGGACAGCTCCCAGCCCGCGAACTCGGCGTGGATGGTCAGTTGCGTGGTCGCGGTGCGGCGGGAGATGCCCGGCGGCAGGCGCAGCGGCCGGTACTCCCAGTCCCCGTCGATCACCCCTTCGTCCATGGCGAGATCACCTGTATCCCTCCGTTGTCGCCGGACGTCACGGTGACGCGTCCGGTCTCCTGGTCGACGCTGACCGTGTTGGGCTGGCGCACGGTGGGGAACCGGTGCTTCTCGGTCGGTTCCCCACCGGCGATGTCGAGCCCGACGACCTCGTTGCGCTCGGTGAGCGTGATCCACGCGATGTCGCGCTTGGCGTCGTAGGCGATGCCGTAGGGGGCGCCGGGCACGGGGTAGCGCTGACGCATGATCAGCGGGTTGATCGAGAACGCGATGAACTCGCCGCCGCGGGTGTCGACGACGAGCAGCCGGCCGAAGCGGTCGGCGACGGCGTTGGTGGCGCCGTCACCCGCGCGCAGGCCGGGGCCCCTGACCTCGGCGCCCTGGTCGTCGGTGGTCATCTCGAAGACCGCGCTGCGCAGCCGGTCGAGCTGGACGTCGCGGCCGTTGACCTGGAACTTCAGCGTGGTGTCGCCCTCGGTGAACGTGCCGCCGGGTGTGATCTCGCCGGGCAGGGCTGCGTTCTGGGCGGGGGAGTGGGCGGGCTTGGCGGCCTCGAGGGTCTCCGCGACCTGCAGCGGGTCGCTGGGCCCCTCGCTCTGCCCGCACGCTGTCAGCGCGGCGGTGGTCAAGATCAGAGCAGCGAGCCGGCGCAAGATCGGGTCCTCCTGTGACGCGTCGTGAACTTCCAGCATCCACGACGTTCGGCCGAAGGTCACGCAAGGGGTGGGGTGAAACTCGTCCGGTCCTGCTTGCCAATACTCTCTATTATTTCAGTGTTGACCAAAACCAACGCCCAAGCGAACGCAAGCAGACGAAAGCGAAGACCCCAAAGCGCAATGAAGAGGAGGCTCAGGGCATGGGGCGTTCCGGATAGGCGAGCTCGATCGCGCTGACGTCGTCCAGTGCGGCCCGGATCGCCGGGGGCAGGGTGAGCTGCTCGGACTCGAGCGACGCGAGGAGCTGGTTCGTGTCGCGGGCGCCGATGACGGGGGCGACGACGTTGGGCCGGTCGCGGACCCAGGCCAGGGCGACGCACAGCGGTGAGGTGCCCAGGCCGTCGGCCGCGGTGGCGACGGCCTGCACGATCCGGGCGGCGCGCTCGTTGCGGTGCTGTTCGACGTAGCCCGCGAAGTGCGGTGACGCGCCTCGGGAGTCCGGTGGGGTGCCGTTGCGGTACTTGCCGGTCAGCACGCCGCGGCCGAGGGGTGCCCAGGGCAGCAGGCCGAGTCCGTGGTGCAGTGCGGCGGGGGCGACCTCGCGTTCGATGCCGCGTTCGAGCAGGGAGTACTCGACCTGGGTGGAGATGAGCGGGTAGGTGGTGGGGGTCATGGCGGCGGTGGCGAGTTGCCAGCCGCTGTAGTTGGAGATGCCGGCGTAGCGGACTTTGCCGGAGGAGATGGCCTGGTCGAGGGCGGAGAGGGATTCTTCGACGGGGACGCCGGCGTCCCAGGCGTGCAGTTGCCAGAGGTCGATGTGGTCGACGCCGAGGCGGCGCAGTGATCCGTCGAGGGCGGTGAGCAGGGCGCCGCGGGAGGCGCCGCCGCCGAAGGGGCCGTCGGTGCGGCGGGCGACGGCTTTGGTGGCGATGACGAGTTCGTCGCGGGGGACGACTTCGTCGAGGAGGCTGCCGAGGATGCGTTCGGCTTCGCCTTCGGTGTAGACGTCGGCGGTGTCGACGAGGGTGCCGCCGGCGTCGGTGAAGGCCATGAGCTGGGTGGCGGCCTCGTCCGGGTCGGTGTCGCGGCCCCACGTCATCGTGCCCAGTGCTGTTCTGGAGACGCGCAGGCCGCTGCGGCCGAGGTATCGCTGTTCCACGTGCGGGATGCTAAGGGGTGATCATCGGTTGAGCCTGGCAATCGGTGTTACTGACCGGTAGGGTCTCGGCTCGTGAAGCTCGGACTGAACCTCGGATACTGGGGCGCCGGCAACGACGCCGCGAACCTTGAGCTGGCCAAAGAGGCCGATCGGCTCGGCTTTTCGGTGGTGTGGGCCGCGGAGGCCTACGGTTCCGACGCGCCGACGGTGCTGGCGTGGGTGGCGGCGCAGACCGAACGCATCGACGTCGGTAGCGCGATCTTCCAGATCCCGGCGCGGACGCCCGCGATGGCGGCGATGACGGCGGCCACTTTGGACACGTTGTCGGGTGGCCGGTTCCGGATGGGGCTGGGGGTGTCGGGTCCGCAGGTGTCGGAGGGCTGGCACGGTGTGCGGTTCGACAAGCCGTTGGCGCGGACGCGCGAGTACGTGGAGATCGTGCAGAAGGCGTTGACGCGGGAGAAGTTGCGGTACGAGGGGGAGCATTACACGTTGCCGTTGCCGGATGGTCCTGGCAAGGCGTTGCAGCTGACGGTGCACCCGGTGCGGGAGCGGATTCCGGTTTACCTGGCGGCGGTGGGTCCGAAGAACCTGGAGCTGACGGGGGAGATCGCGGACGGGTGGCTGGCGATCTTCTTCTCTCCGGAGTACTCGGCGGAGTCGCTGGCGAGTGTGCGGGCGGGTCGTGAGCGGGCCGGGCGGTCGATGGAGGGGTTCGACGTCGTGCCGACCGTGCCGTTGGTGGTGGGTGAGGACTGGAAGGCGTGCGCCGATCCGGTTCGGGCGTACACGGCGTTGTACGTGGGCGGTATGGGGTCGCGGAAGCAGAACTTCTACAACAACCTGATGGTGCGGATGGGTTTCCCGGCCGAGGCGGAGGAGATCCAGGAGAAGTACCTGTCGCGGGACTACGCGGGTGCGATGGCGGCGATCCCGCTGGAGTTCCTGGATGCGACGGCGTTGCTGGGGCCGAAGGAGCGCATAGCAGACAAGATGCGGGCTCTTGCCGCCGCGGGGGTCACCACGTTGTCCGTTTCGCCGATGCTGCAAGATCTCGAGCAGGGGATCGCGGGCCTTCGCACCGCGGCCGAGGCTCTGGATCTGGCAGGAGTGGGTAGTTGAGCTGGTTGCAGGCTCTGGTTCTCGGACTCGTCCAAGGACTGACGGAATTCCTGCCGATTTCCAGCAGTGCGCACCTGCGCATCACGTCGACGCTGTTCTTCGGCAACGACGCGGGCGCTTCGTTCACGGCGGTGATCCAGCTGGGTACCGAGGTGGCGGTGCTGATCTACTTCGCCAAGGACATCGGGCGCTTTCTGAGCGCCTGGTTCCGCGGCCTGGTGAGCGCGGAGGCGCGCAAGGAGAAGGACTACCGGCTGGCGTGGTACGTGATCATCGGTTCGGTGCCGATCTCGGTGCTGGGGTACCTGCTGAAGGACGAGATCCGGACGTCGGCGCGGAATCTGTGGATCACGGCGACGATGCTGGTGGTGTTCGGTCTGCTGCTGGGGCTGGCGGACCACTTGGCGAAGCAGCGGCGTGACGAGCTGGGGATGAAGGACGCGATCGGGATGGGGCTGGCGCAGGCGCTGGCGTTGATCCCGGGTGTGTCGCGTTCGGGTGGGACGTTGACGGCGGGGTTGTTCCTGGGGCTGACGCGGGAGGCGGCGGCGCGGTATTCGTTCCTGCTGGCGATTCCGGCGGTGTTCGGGGCGGGGTTGTTCTCCATTCCGGACGTGCTGGAGCGGTCGGGTGAGGGTGTGCAGGCGTCGGTTCCGCAGATGGTGGTGGCGACGCTGATCTCGTTCGTGGTGGGGTACGCGACGATCGCGTGGTTGTTGAAGTACGTGTCGAAGCACTCGTACTCGGCTTTCGTGTGGTACCGGTTGATGCTGGGTCTGGTGCTGATGGGGCTGCTGTCGATGGGGTTGCTGCAGCCGATCTAAGGTGGGTGTTGTGGCCACTGTGATCCTGCTTCGACATGCGCGTTCGACTGCCAATGGTTCCGGTGTGCTGGCCGGGAGGTCGTTGGGTGTCGGTTTGGACGAGCGCGGGCGGGCGCAGGCCGCGGCGCTGGTGGACCGGTTGCGGGATGTTCCGGTGAGCGCGGTGGTGTCGTCTCCTCTGCAGCGGTGTGAGGAGACGCTGGCGCCGTTGCTGGCGGATCGTGCGCTGGAGGCGGTGGCGGAGCCGGATGTGTCCGAGGTGGACTACGGCGCGTGGACCGGTAAGGCGTTGAAGGATTTGTTGAACGAGCCGTTGTGGGCGGTGGTGCAGCAGCACCCGTCCGCGGCTGTTTTTCCCGAGGGTGAGGGGTTGGCGCACGTGCAGGCGCGTGCGGTGGCGGCTCTTCGGGCGCATGATGCGCGGATCGCGGAGGAGCACGGTCCGGGTGCGGTGTGGGTGTTGTGCTCGCACGGTGACGTGATCAAGTCGATTCTGGCGGATGCGCTGGGTGTGCACTTGGACGGGTTTCAGCGGATCGTGGTGGATCCGTGTTCGGTGTCGGTGGTGCAGTACACGCAGACGCGGCCGTTCGTGTTGCGGGTCAACGACAACGGTGGTGATCTGACGGGGGTGGTGCCGAAGGCGCCGCCGCAGGAGGAGCCGTCGTCGGACGCGACCGTGGGTGGCGCGACCGGGATCTGAGGTAGCGCTGTTCGGAGGCGTTCAGCGTGAGGTTCGCGGCTTTGTCGTATTCGTCGCGGGCGTGGTCGTGGTCGCCGCGCAGGTCGAGCAGGTGTGCTTTGACGGCGTGGACGCGGTGGTGGTCGAGGTCGAGTGTGGACAGTTCGGTGAGTGCTGCGTCGGGGCCGTGGACCATGGCGACGGCGACGATGCGGTTGAGTGAGACCATCGGGCCGGGGGCGATGGCGGTGAGCAGGTCGTAGAGGCCGAGGATCTCGGTCCAGCCGGTGTCGTGTGCGGTGGTGGCTTCGGCGTGCACGGCGGCGATGGCGGCTTGGAGCTGGTAGGGGCCGATGGCCGCGGTTCGCAGTGCGGTGCGGATGAGCGTGGTGCCTTCGGCGATGGCGTCGGCGTTCCAGCGGGTGCGGTCCTGCTCGGCGAGGGGGATGAGGGTGCCGTGGGGGTCGGTGCGGGCGGGCCGGCGGGCGTCGGTGAGCAGCATCAGTGCGAGCAGGCCGGTGAGCTCGCCGTCGTGTGGCCGGCGTTTGTGCAGTTGGCGGGTGAGCCGGAGGGCTTCGGCGGTGAGGTCGACGCGGAGTAGGTCGGTGCCGGAGCTGGCGGTGGAGCCTTCGGTGAAGATGAGGTAGAGCACGTGCAGGACGGCGGTGAGGTCGTCGGGTGGGCGGAACCGGGCGCCGGAGTTCTTGATCTTCTGTTTGGCTCGGCTGATGCGCTGGGCGATGGTGGCTTCGGGTACGAGGAAGGCGCGGGCGATCTCGGCGGTGGTGAGGCCGCCGACGGCGCGGAGCGTGAGGGCGATCCGGGAGGCCGTGGTGAGTGAGTCGTGGCAGCACAGGGCGAGGATGGTGAGGGTGTCGTCCTGGGCGGGCACGGGGTCGGGTGGCGGGGGTGTGAGGGCGGCGGCTTTCTCCTCCCGGTGACGGCGTGCCGTGTCGGAGCGGTGCTGTTCGATGCGGCGGCGGCCGGCGGTGGTGATCAGCCAGCCCTTGGGGTTGTCGGGCACGCCGTCGGCGGGCCATTGCCGGGCGGCGTGGATGAGGGCTTCCTGCACGGCGTCCTCGCAGAGGTCGAAGTGGCCGTGCCGGCGTACGAGCACGCCGAGGACCTGCGGCGCGAGTGTGCGCAGCAGGCCCTCGACGTCGCGGTTCACAGGTCGTCGAGCATCGAGGTGTCCCAGACGGGGCGGATCTCGATGCCGTCGTTGTGGGCGTCGGGCAGGGTGGCGGCGTGGGCGATGACCTGGTCGATGGTGTCGGCTTCGACGAGGTAGAACCCGGCGAGGTATTCCTTGGCCTCGGCGAACGGGCCGTCGGTGACGACGACTTCGCCGTCGCGGATGCTCACGCCTTTGCCGGTTTCGGGTCCGGGGAGGCCTTCGCTGACGATGAGTTCGCCGGAGGCGCGCAGCTTGTCACTGAGGTCGTGGTGGGCTTGGCCGAACTGGGCTTGTTGCTCGTCGGTGAGCTTGTCCCAGGCCGCGCGTGACTTCGGGTTGCTGTAGATCAGGATCAGGTACTTCACCGGGGCCTCCGCTGGTGGCTGGCGGGAAAATCCTCTCACCGCCATGTCGAGACCGCGGGCGGTGTCTCGACATCGGTGTGTCTGCCGATTCGAGGGAGGTTTCCGGATGACCGACACGCCGGTGCGGGATGAGGTCGCGATCCGCGCGTTGTTCACCGAGCACGAGGAGGGGATGCGTCTGCGTGATCCCGGGCGCATCGTCGCGCGGTATGCCGAGGACGCGGTGACGTGCACGTTGGCGCCTCCGCTGCGTCATACGGGGTTGTCGGCGCGGGATCCGGAGGCGTTGGCGGGGTGGATGGCCGGGTTCGCCGGGCCGATCACGCTGGAGCACCGGGACGTGGAGGTCGTGGTGTGTGGTGACGTGGCGTTCGCGTACGGGCTAGTGCGGCTGGCGGCGGTGCCGGTGGGGTATGCGGAGGGGTTCTCGATGTGGATGCGCACGACGGTGGGGTTGCGGCGCCGGGGTGGGCGGTGGCTGGTGACGCACGAGCACGAGTCGGTGCCGTTCCACATGGACGGCTCGTTCCTGGCGGCGACCGATCTCCGGCCGTGAGCGGGTGGGCCGGGGCCCGGACCGTGCAGGGGTGCGGTCCGGGCCCCGGACTTCTTCGTGGCGGGTGCCGTGGCGTTCGCTCCGGCGTTGCAGGGGCGCCGGGGTGATCGCCGTGGAACTGGCCCCGTCACCGCGATGACCGGGCGTGGTGATCGTATTGCTCTGGGTGCATGTGATCAGCCGCTCCCAGAGTGCGAGATCGCTTCACGAATTGAACGGCTGTGCTGGTCAGGCGAGGGGTTCCGGTCCGGATGCCGGGACATAAGGCCTGCTCACCGGGTGTGGAAACACGGCGGAAACCAGTGGGGCGATCCTGCCGGCGGCGCAGCGGCTTGATCTTTTCGGCGCAGTCCTACCGGGGGGGATCTTGTTTAGAGTTAACCGCCCGCGGTGAGATCTGGGTCACGGATTCACAGGCCCAGGCGGGTGACGGCGTTGTCCTCGAGCGGGTTCGCGGTCCGGATGTAGCGGTGCACCGTGCGCGGGTTGGTCCAGCGGCCCTGCCGCATGATCTCCCGGTCGCTCGCCCCGCCCAGCGCTGCCTGGGTCGCGAAGCCCGCCCGCAGCGAGTGCCCGCCGAACAACGCCGGATCCAGTCCCGCCTTGAGCGCGTACCGCTTCACCAGTTCCGCCACCGCGCGTCCCGACATCGCCTTGCCGCCGACGCCGCCGTGCCGGTTGATCACCGGGAACAGCGCGCCGCCGCGGCGCGTGCCCTCGTAGCCGTGGCAGCGGTGCAGGCCGGTCTCGGTGACGTCCTCGCCGTCGAGCACGTCGGCCCAGTCGGCGAACGCGCACACCGGGCACGTCGGCCGGCGGCTTCCCCGTGGCAGCACCACCGACTGCTGGTGCCTGCCGGTCTGGTCGGTTTTCGTCGCGCCCAGCCGGATCAGCAGCAGCGGTTCGTGCGTGCGCGGATCCACCTCCACCGACACGTCGTCGAACTCGATGGCGGCGAGCTCGCTGCGCCGCAGCGCCCCGGCGAAACCGACCAGCAGCAGCAGGGCGTCCCTGGCGCGGGCCGGGCCGGCCTCGGGGCGTTCGTCGAGCAGGGCCTGCAGCGTGTCGAGCAGCACCGGCCGTTTGCGGCGGGGCTGGGCCTTGCGGGTGCGGCGGATGCCGCGCAGCGTCAGGCGCACCACGTCGCTGCGCGTCGGGCTCGGCAGGCCGTTCGCCGCGTGCACCGCCGCGATGGCCGCCGACTTGCGCTCCAGGGTGGAGGCGCCGAAGGCGGGGGTGCCGTCCGGTTTCACGGTGTCCGCCGCGGCCGCCAGGTACACCGCCACGTCCAGCGGGTCCGCCGGCAGCGCCTGGCGCTGCTCGGCCTGGCACCAGCCCGCCCACGCGATCCAGTCCGACCGGTAGGCCCGCACGGTGTTGGGCGACTGCGCGCTGCGCAGGTAGGACGACAGGGAGGCCGCCTGCTCGTCGTCGAACCGCTCGCGCACCCTGGCGAGCGCGTCGACGTCGATCAGCACCGAGTGCGACACCCGCACCAGCGCGTGCCGGACGGGTTCGGGCAGGCTCACACCCGCGATGGTAGCCCCTTGATCAACTCGGCGACCTCGTGCGGCGTGAACTCCAGCCCGCCGGCGCCCACCGCCACCTCGAAGCTGCAGCGGCCCGGATCCGGGTTGGACCGCGCGTGGAGGAACAGTTTGATGCCGGTCTCCTCCAGCAGGTCCTGCGCCGCGCGTTGCGCGTCGCGCCACGGCATCGGCAGGTGGACGTGGAACAGGGGAGTGGCCGGCACGACGGGGCTCGTATGGGCGAACCCGCCGGCGTTGATCGCTTCCGCGAGCGCCTGCGCGTGGGCCTTGTACTGCGCCATCCTCGGCAGGTTCTCGTCCATCCCCAGCAACGCGATCGACGCCAGCGGCCAGGCGTCCGCGATGGCTCCGCCCAGTCTGCGCCGCCACACCGCCGCCTGCTCGATCGTCTCGGTGTCGCCGGCGAGCACCGCGCCGCGCACCCCTTCGAGTCCCTTGTAGAGCGAGACGTACACGGTGTCGAACAGGGCGGCGATCTCGGGCAGCGTCGCGTCGTAGCCGGTCTGCGCCTCCCACAGCCGTGCGCCGTCGCAGTGCGCGGCCGCGCCGGTGCGCCGCGCCCAGCCCGTCTGCGCCGCCAGGTCCGCGAAGGAGGGCAGCAGGCCGCCGATGTCGCGTTGCGGCAGCTCGATCACCACCGCCGCGAGGGGTTCGCCGACGGCCTGGAGGTCCTCGAGCGTGAGCAGCGAGTGCCGGTCGCCCGCCGGGTGGAACCGCAGGCCGTGCACGGCGGCGTAGCCCTGGTTCTCCCAGACCTGCAGGTGTGTCTGCGGGTGCCCGGCGAACGTCAGCCTGCCGGTGCGTTCGGCGTGCACCCGCAGCGCCGTCTGCTGCGCCATCGTCCCGGACGGGAAGAACAGCGCCCTGGGCTTGCCCAGCAGGTCCGCGACCCGTTGCTCCAGCACCCGCACCGGGTCCTCGGGCCGGGTGTCCGCGGTGACGTGCTCGGTGAGGCGGCGCAGCAGCTCCAGCGGTGACCGGCGCGGGCCGCTGTGGTGCGACAGGGAACGACGGATGTCCATGACCCCGACCCTAGCTATTGCAAGCTAGTTGCAATAGGGCCGTTTGCCGTGTTCAGGCCGCCGCGCCCAGCCGCGCGTCCAGCTCCGCCTCGTCCGCCACGAACCACAGCTGCCGGCCCCGGTTCGACTCGTGCACGAAGTCCCGCAACGCCGTGCTCGCCGCCACCTGCTCGGTGATGTCCCCGACCACCGCGACCCGGAACCCGTACTGCTGCAGCTTCTGCACCACCGCGCCCGCCACCCGCGTGCGCAGCACGAAGAACTCCGGCGTCAGCCGCGTCACCGGCAGCACCAGCCACTGCACGTCCTGGCCCCACAACGTGCCGATCAGGTCCACAGCGGACTGCTCGTCGGCGATCGGCGGACCGTCCGGGGCGCACATCAACACCGTCGCGCCGTGGCGCGTCTGCACAACATCAGGCATGGAAGCGCAACCTAGCGGCGGCCGGGCCCCGGCGTCGCGCGCAATTCCGGCGCCGGCCGGAGGCGCCGGACCCACCACGGCCGTGTCGGGGCTTCTCGGCGGCTCCCCGGTCCCGCGCACTCCGCGCGGCGCGACCTGTGCGCACCGACCCCGGCGGCCACGGCAACGTCCGTGTCCAAGGCGGACCGCGTCGGGTACTTCGCCGCCGGGGCCGCGCGGCGAAAAATCCCGAGCGCCGGCGGGAGGGCCTTGGGTAGCGTCGCGGCCCATGCGTGATCTCGCGGCGCTGCCCAAGGCGCACCTGCACGTGCACCTGGAAAGCACGGTGCGGCCGGACACCCTCGCCGACCTGGTCGACGACCACGGCGTCGAGGTGCCGCGGGCGCGGGGGCCGTTCGAGGGCTTCGCGCAGTTCGCCGCGCACAACGGCGCGGTGCGGGACTGCCTGCGGCGAGCCGAGGACTTCCACCGGATCGCGTACGAGTTCTGCGCCGAGGAAGCAGCGCAGGGGACCCGTTACGCCGAGGTCACGTTCACCGCGGCAGCGCACGGCGAACGGCTCGGTGATCCGGACATGCCGCTCGAGGCGGTGTTGTCCGGGCTCGCCGCAGGACAGGCCGCCCACGGCATCGTCTGCCGTGTGATCGTGGACCACCCGCGCAAGCGGCCGGTCGAACGGTTGGAGACCTCACTGCGGCTCGCGGTCACGCACCCACAGGTCGTGGCGATCGGGGTGGCCGGAGCGGAGGACCACCCGCTCACCCCGTTCACGACCGTGTTCCGTGCCGCGCGCGACGCCGGCGTCGGGCTCGTGCACCACGCCGGGGAGTGCTGCGGGGCGGCGAGCGTCGCCGAAGCCGTGACCGTCGGGCTGGCCGACCGGATCGGGCACGGGTTCCGCGCGCTCGAGGACCCCGAGGTCGTCGCGCTGCTGCGGGACCGCGCCATCCCGCTCGAAGTGTGCCCGTCGTCCAACGTCGCACTGGGACTGGTCGGCTCCCTCTCCTCTCATCCACTGCCACACCTGCTCGACGCCGGGCTGACCGTCACGCTCAACACCGACATCCCCTCCTCGACCGGCACCACGCTCACCGACGAGTACCGGCTGCTGCGCGAGGAGCTCGGCTTCGGCGACGACGCCCTCGCGCGCATCGCCACCGCCGCCGCCGACGCCTCCTACGCACCCGCCGCGGTCAAAACGGCGCTGCGTCAGGACATCGCCACCTGGCGCGCCGGCTCGTAGCACACCAGGCCGTGCCGCTCGGCCAGCAACGCCACCAGGTCCAGCACCCGCTGCCGCTGCGGCCACACCACATGCACGATCACCGCGTCCGTGCCCACCGTCAGCGCCTGCTCCCACGACACCGGCGACGACGGATCCGGGGAGGTCTGCCGCAGCTCGCGCACGAACGCCGCCACCGACGGCTCGAACGCGCCCAGCGGCGACGCGCGCAGCTCCGCGTACCGGGCCGCCGCCTCCGCCGACGACGCCGGACCGGGCGCCCGCCACACCACCACGTCGACCGCGACCATCACGCCACCTTCCCGAACAACGCACCCAGCCGCGGCACCCGCGCCGAGATCTCCGCCGGATCGGCGAAGTCCCACTGCTCACCCGCCGGCTCCGGCGCCGTGAGCAACCACACCCCGCGCCGGGCCAGCTCCTCGTCCAGACCACCCTCGAACACCTCGTCCGCCACGTGGTCGAGGTCCTCCCAGTCCGGCCACTCGTCATCGGCCCACGCGTGCACGCCCCCGCGTGAGGCCAGCACCCGCACGTGCGGCACGTCCGCCAGCGCGTCCGGCGACGCGGCCACCGCCTCGAACACCGCCCGCCCCTGGCCGACCAGCCACGCCTGGAAGTAGAAGAACCCGTCGTCGGAGCACAGGCCGCCGCAGATCACGTCGGCCGCCTGCCAGTGCGCCCACGTGTCCACCCGGCGCCGCGCCCGGTCCAGCCACACCGCGAACTCCGCCACCTCCTGCCGCGGCAGCGCGGCCAGCGCGGCCGTCAGCCGCCGCAGCCGCTCGTCCCGGCCGGAGGTCTCCGCACCGGAGGACTCGACCAGGGCCCAGAACGCGTTCAGGTCCATGCCGAGCACGCTAGCGAGGGGGTCTGACAATTTTGCGCACCCCGGCATCGCCGCAGCTCACGCCACATCCGCCAGGCCGCGGTCCTGGCCGCGCGCCCGCACCTCCGCCTCCCTCGCCAGGCCGGGCCGCACGCCGCCGCGGCCGCGTGCGGGTTATTGACGCGAGCGAACTCGCACGGGCTGACTATCCTGGAACCCAAATGGACACCCCGCTCGCTGAACTGCACAAACGCCTGCCCGAGCTCATGGCGCGTGATCAACGCCGGCTCGCCAGGCGCCTCGACGGCGCACGCAAGGTCAAAGACCCCCTGGCCCGCCGCAAGATCACCGAGGAGATCGCCTCCCAGTTCGACGAGGCGGCCCTCAAGGTCGCGCTGCGCCGGGAGTCCGTCCCCCCGATCAGCTACCCGCAAGAGCTCCCGGTCAGCCAGCACAAGGACGACATCAAGGAGCTCATCGCGCGGCACCAGGTCGTGATCGTCGCCGGCGAGACCGGCTCGGGCAAGACCACCCAGCTGCCCAAGATCTGCCTGGAGCTCGGCCGCGGCATCACCGGCCAGATCGGCCACACCCAGCCCCGCCGCATCGCCGCGCGCACCGTCGCCGAACGCGTCGCCGAGGAACTGGGCACCAAGCTCGGCGACACCGTCGGCTACAAGGTCCGCTTCACCGACCAGTCCGGTGACGAGACCCTGGTCAAGCTCATGACCGACGGCATCCTGCTCGCCGAGATCCAGACCGACAGGACCCTGTCGCGCTACGACACGATCATCATCGACGAGGCCCACGAACGCAGCCTCAACGTCGACTTCCTGCTCGGCTACCTCAAGCAGCTGCTGCCGCGCCGCCCCGACCTCAAGGTCGTCATCACCTCCGCGACGATCGACCCGCAGCGCTTCAGCCAGCACTTCGACAACGCCCCGGTCATCGAGGTCTCCGGCCGCACCTACCCCGTCGAGACCCGCTACCGGCCGCTGCAGGAGGACGACGACCAGACCCAGGGCATCGTCAACGCCGTCCACGAGCTGCAGGCCGAAGGCCCCGGCGACATCCTCGTGTTCCTCTCCGGCGAACGCGAGATCCGCGACACCGCCGACGCCCTCAAGGCCGAAGACCTCCGCAACACCGAGATCCTCCCGCTCTACGCACGCCTCAGCGTCGGCGAGCAGCACCGGGTCTTCCAGCGCCACACCGGCAGGCGCGTCGTGCTCGCCACCAACGTCGCCGAGACCAGCCTCACCGTGCCGGGCATCAAGTACGTCATCGACCCCGGCAACGCCCGCATCTCCCGCTACAGCCACCGCCTCAAGGTCCAGCGCCTGCCGATCGAACCGATCAGCCAGGCGAGCGCGAACCAGCGCAAGGGCCGCTGCGGCCGCGTCAGCGAAGGCATCTGCATCCGCCTGTACTCCGAAGAGGACTTCGAAGCGCGGCCGGAGTTCACCGACGCCGAGATCCTGCGCACCAACCTCGCCAGCGTCATCCTGCAGATGACCAACATCGGCCTCGGCGACGTCGCGAAGTTCCCCTTCATCGACCCGCCCGACGCCCGCAACATCAACGACGGCATCGGTCTGCTGCAGGAGCTCGGCGCCATCAACGCCGCCGAGAAGAAGCTCACCCCCACCGGCCGCAAGCTCGCCGCCCTGCCCGTCGACCCCCGCCTGGGCCGCATGGTCCTCGAGGCCGACACCACCGGCTGCCTCAAAGAAGTCATGATCATCGCCGCGGCGCTGTCCATCCAGGACCCCCGCGAACGCCCCGCCGACCAGCAGGAAGCCGCGACCGCGCAGCACGCCAGGTTCGTCGACCCCGAATCCGACTTCGGCACGTTCCTCAACCTGTGGGAGTACCTCAAGCAGCAGCAGAAGGAGCTGTCGGGCAACCAGTTCCGCAAGCGCTGCAAGGCCGAGTTCCTCAACTACCTGCGCGTGCGCGAGTGGCAGGACATCTACCTGCAGCTGCGCCAGGTCGCCAAGCAGATCGGCATGCACCTCAACGACCAGCCCGGCGACCCCCGCAACATCCACATCGCCCTGCTGTCCGGGCTGCTCAGCCACATCGGCGTCAAGGACGTCCTCAAAAAACAGGCGCCCGGCGACAAACGCCGTCCGATGACCGAGTTCCTGGGCGCCCGCAACGCCAAGTTCGCGATCTTCCCCGGCTCCGCCCTCGCGAAGAAGCCACCGCAGTGGGTCATGGCCGCCGAACTCGTCGAGACCAGCCGGCTGTGGGGACGCATCGTCGCCAAGATCGAACCCGAGTGGGCCGAACGCCTCGGCGAACACGTCGTCAAACGCCAGTACTCCGAACCGCACTGGGAAGCCAAACGCGGCAGCGTCGTCGCCCTGGAGAAGGTGACGCTGTACGGGGTGCCGATCGTCGCCGGCCGCAAGGTCAACTACGGCCGCATCGACCCCGTGCTGTCACGTGAGCTGTTCATCCGCCACGCGCTCGTGCAGGGGGAGTGGACCACCCACCACCGCTTCTTCCACACCAACCGCGCGATGCTCGAGGAAGTCGGCGAGCTGGAGAACCGCGCCCGCCGCCGCGACATCGTCGTCGACGAGGAGACGCTGTTCGAGTTCTACGACAAACGCGTCGCCCCCGAGGTCGTCTCCGCCCGGCACTTCGACTCGTGGTGGAAGAAGCAGAAGGACAAGAACCAGCTCACCTTCACCAAGGAGATGCTGGTCAACGACCGCGCCGACGTCAGCCCCGACGCCTACCCCGACCAGTGGCGCCAAGGCGAGCTGACCCTGCCGCTGAGCTACCACTTCGAACCGGGCAGCCGCCACGACGGCGTCACCGTGAAGCTCCCGCTGCCCGCGCTCACCACGCTCGACGACGACGCGTTCTCCTGGCAGATCCCCGGCCTGCGCCACGACCTCGTCGTCGCGCTCATCCGCTCCCTGCCCAAGCAGATCCGCCGCAACTTCGTCCCCGTCCCCGACGTCGCCACCGCCGTGCTGGCCCGCATCAAACCCGAGGAGACGTCGCTGCTCACCGGCGTCGAACGCGAGCTCAAAGCACTCACCGGCGTCACGGTGCACCGCGAGGACTGGCAGCTCGACGCCGTCCCCGACCACCTCAAGCTCACCTTCCAGGTCGTCGACGAGCACGACCGCACCCTGGCCGAGGGCAAGGACATCGCCGCGCTCAAGGACAAGCTGCGCGACGAGGTCCGCGAGTCGCTCAGCCAGGCCGCCGGGCACCTCGAACGCACCGGCATCACCACGTGGGACTTCGGCACCCTGCCGCGCACGATCGAGCAACGGCAGTCCGGCATCACCGTCACCGCCTACCCCTCGCTCATCGACCACGGCGACACCGTCGCGATCAAGGTCCTCGACACCCCCGGCCGCCAGGCCCACGCCCACCGCCGCGGCGTGCGCCGGCTGCTGCTGCTCGGCATCAACTCACCCGTCAAGCACCTGCAACGCCACCTCGACAACGCCGCCAAGCTCGCCCTGACCCGCAACCCCCACGGCGGCGTCGCACCCCTGCTCGCGGACTGCATCACCGCCGCCGTCGACCGGCTCATGGGCGAGCCCGCCTGGGACGCCGCGGCCTACGCCGCGCAGCTCAAGAAGGTCCAGGCGGCCATCAACGACACCACCTGGGTCGTCGTGCAGGAGGTCCGCAAGATCCTGCACGCCGCCCACGAGGCCGAGCTGGCACTGACCGGGCTGAAAGGCGCCCCGGACTCCGCGGCCGACCTGCGCGCACACCTCGGCTCGCTGGTGTACAAGGGGTTCGTCACCGACACCGGCTACGACCGGCTGCCCGACCTCGTCCGCTACCTCAAGGGCATCGCACGGCGCATCGAGAAGCTGCCCGAGAACCCGCGCCGCGACCTGGAGTGGACCGACAAGATCCACCAGGTGCACGCCGAGTACCGGGAGCTGCGCGCGCAGACACCGGCCGACGAGCCGTCACCGGAGCTCGACGAGATCCGGTGGATGATCGAGGAGCTGCGGCTGTCCTACTTCGCCCAGACCATCGGGACGCGCTACACCGTCAGCGACAAGCGGATCTACAAAGCACTCGACGCCGTGCCGCTGTGACCCATGGCACGGCACCACGCCGTGCCGCTACCGTGAGCCATGAACCTCGACGGATATTCCACGTGGTCCGTCCAGATCACCAGCGACGTACGCAACGCATACGACGACACCCGAGCCCGGTTCGACGACGCCCTGCGGGAGGTCCTCGTCGAGCTGAGGCAGGAACTGGGCCACGAACCCGTGTTCGGGCTCAGCCTGGTGCAGATCCCCGGCGACGATCCGCACTGGAAGCAGCTGAAACCGGACGTCGTGGAGGTCTCCGAAGGCCTCATGCGCTCCCGCGACGTCCTCGCGCCACTGGAGTCAGTCATCCGGAAGCTCGCCCAGTAGCGCCTCACCCGTGCGGTACAACTCCACCAGCAACGGCCGCAGCAACAACCCGGCGGACGTCAGCGCGTACGACGTCCGCACCGGGAAACCGGGGGAGCGGGTGCACGACACCAGGCCCTGCGCGGTCAACGACTCCAGCCGCTCGGTCAGCACCTTCGCGCTCAGCGCCGGCAACCCCGCCCGCAACGCCGAGAACGACCGCGGCCCGTGCATGAGGTCCCGCAGCACCAGCGTCGCCCACCGGCCGCTGACCGCCGCCAGCGCCACCTCCACCGGGCACTGCGCCGACGGCCGGTCCCAGGTCACCGTTTGGTGACCCACGCCGGCGAACGCGACGCTCACAGCATGACCATCCACCCCGCCAGTGTGGCCCACGAGTTCGCCGCCGCGTTCAACTCCCGCGACCCGCGGGCCGTCGACGCCGTCTACGAACCCGGCGGCCTGTTCGTCCCCGAACCCGGCACCACCGCCACCGGCGCCGCCCGCCGCACGGCCAACCAGCGGTTCCTCCGCCTCGGCCTGCCCATCGACGTCCGGCCGCGCCACGTCTACGAACACGACGGCATCGCGCTGCTCATCGTCGACTGGACCATCGGCGAGGTGACCGGCACCGCCACCGACGTCGCCCGCAGAGCAGCCGACGGCCGGTGGCGGTACGTGATCGACAACCCCTTCGGCACCGCCTAGGACCCCGGCGGCTCCAGCGCGCCGGTCATGATCGCCACCGCGTCCGACATCGACACCGACCGCGGGTCCACCACCGCCTTGCGCCGGCCCAGGCGCTGGATGTGGATGCGGTCGGCCACCTCGAACACGTGCGGCATGTTGTGGCTGACCAGGATCACCGGCAGGCCCCGATCGCGCACCTGCCCGATCAGGTCCAGCACCGCGCGCGACTCCCGCACACCCAGCGCCGCCGTCGGCTCGTCCATGATCACCACCCGGCTGCCGAACGCCGCCGCCCGCGCGACCGCCACGGCCTGGCGCTGACCGCCGGACAGCGTCTCCACCGCCTGGCCCGGGTTTTGGATCGTCATGATCCCCAGCGCGTCGAGCTGGCGGCGCGCCTCCTCCCGCATGCCCTGCCGGTCCAGCATCCGGAACACCGACCCCAGCACACCCTTGCGCCGGCGTTCCCGGCCCAGGAACAGGTTCGCCGCGATGTCCAGCGACGGCGCCACCGCCAGCGACTGGTGCACCGTCTCGATGCCCGCCTTCCGCGCGTCGATCGGCGTCGCGAACGACACCGGCGAACCGTCCAGGAAGATCTCGCCCTCGTCCGGCACCACCGCCCCCGACAGCGCCTTGATCAGCGACGACTTGCCCGCCCCGTTGTCGCCGATCACCGCGAGCACCTCCCCCGGCAGCAGCTCCAGGTCGCTGCCCGCCAGCGCCGTCACCCTGCCGTACCGCTTGACCAGGCCTCTCGCCCGCAGCACCGGGGTGGTCATGCCTTCACCTTCCTGATCCACTGGTCCAGCGACACCGCCACGATGATCAGCACCCCCACCGCCATCGTCTGCCACAGCACGTCCACGCCCGCGAGCGCCAGACCGTTGCGGAACACGCCGACGATCAACGCGCCGATCAACGACCCCACCACCGCGCCGCGGCCGCCGAACAGCGACGTCCCGCCGATCACCACCGCCGTGATCGAGTCCAGGTTGTCGGTCTGCCCCGCCTGCGGGCTCGCCGAGGCGATCCGGCCGACCAGCGTCCACGCCGCCACCGCGTAGATCAGCCCCGCCGTCGCGTACACGCTCAGCAGCACCCGCGCCGTCCGGATCCCCGACAGCCGCGAGGCCTCCAGGTCGTCACCGGTCGAGTAGACGTGCCGGCCCCACGCGGTGTTCTTCAGCACGAACGCCATCGCCGCCACCAGCAGCACCAGCAGGATCGAGCCGTAGGTGATGCGCGTGCCGCCCACGGTGACCGTCTGCCCGGTCCACAGCAGCAACGACGGCATGTCCGTGCCCCGGATCGTGGCACTGCCCGAGTACCAGAGGTTCAGCGCGAAGAACACGTTCAACGTGCCCAGCGTGACGATGAACGGCGGCAGCTTCAACCGCGTCACCAGCAGCCCGTTGAGCAGCCCGCACAGCGTGCCCACCACGAACCCCAGCAGCAGCGCCGGCAGGCCCGGCAGGCCGGTCTCCGAGGCGACCTTCGCGATCACGATCGAGGTCAGCACCATGATCGCCCCGCACGACAGGTCGATGCCCGCCGTCAGGATCACGATCGTCTGCCCCACCGCGAGCGTCCCCACCACCGCGACCTGCTGCAGGACCAGCGAGATGTTGCCCGGCGTGAGGAACCGCTCCGACAGCAACGCGAACACCACCACCGACACCAGCAGCACCACCGCCGGCCCGATCGTGGCCTGCGCGTGCAGCAGGTGCTGCACGCGCGTCAGCAGCGAACGATCCCGGTGCTCCACCGCGGCCGTCATCCTCAGCCCCAGCAGTTCTGCAGGCCGAACGCCGAGTCCTTCGACTCCACGCCCTCGGCCGGCTGGTCGGTGATCAGCGTGACCCCGGTGTCGGTGTCCTGCGGCTTGGAGCCGTCACCGGCGAACTTCGTGACCGCCTCCACACCCAGCTGGGCCATCTTCAGCGGGTACTGCTGCGACGTCGCCCCGATCACCCCCGCCTTGACGTTGTTCACGCCGGGGCAGCCGCCGTCGACCGACACGATCACGACGTCCTTGTCCTTGCCCGCCGCCTTCAACGCCTCGTACGCGCCCGCCGCAGCGGGTTCGTTGATCGTGTAGACGAGGGTGATGCCGGGATCGCGCTGCAGCAGGTTCTCCATCGCCGTGCGGCCGCCGGCGGGGTCGCCGTTGGTCACCTCGTGCCCCACGATCCGCGGGTCGGACTCGTCGCCGATGCGGGTCTTGTCCTTCACGTCGACGCCGAAGCCCTCCAGGAACCCCTGGTCGCGCTGCACGTCCACCGACACCTGGTTCGGGTTGAGGTCCAGCAACGCGATCCTGGCCTGCCGGCCCTCCTTCGCGAACTTCGCCTTCGCCCACCGCCCGATCAGCAGACCGGCCTGGTAGTTGTCCGTCGCGAACGTCGCGTCGGCCGCGTCGGCGGGCTCCAGCGGCGTGTCCAGCGCGATCACCAGCAGGCCCGCCGCCCGCGCCTTGTCCACCGACGGCACGATCGCCTTCGAGTCGCTCGGCGTGATCAGCACGCCCTTGGCGCCCGAGGCGATCAGGTTCTCGATCGCGTCGACCTGCGACTGGTTGTCGCCGTCCTGCTTGCCCGCGAACGACTGCACCGTCACACCCGAGGCCGAGGCCGCCTGCTGCGCGCCCTCCTTCATCTTCACGAAGAACGGGTTCGTGTCCGTCTTCGTGACCAGCCCCACCACCGTCGCACCGCCGGAGGACCCGCCACCACCCCCGCACGCGGTGACCGCCACGAGCACCGCCGCTGCGCTGACAAACCCGACCGCTCTGCGCATGACCACTCCTACGTCATCGTTGACGTAACCACCCGTCCGCAATCCCTCTGCCGTGAACGGAAGAGCAGCTACACGAGCCAGTATTTCGGTATACCGTTGCGTCATCGTTGACGCAATAGCCGTCGGGAGCAGGGAAGGACGAGATGGGACAGGGTGCCGGGCGCCGCGAGCCCACCATGCGCGAGGTCGCCGCGCTGGCGAAGGTCAGCACCAAGACCGTCTCGCGCGTCATCAACGGCCTGCCCGGCGCCGGCACCGAGGTCACCGACCGCGTCCGCGCCGCCGCACGCACCCTGGGCTACCGGCCCGACCTCACCGCCAGCAGCCTGCGCCGCTCCGACCGCCGCAGCGCCACCATCGGCGTGCTGTTCGAGGACCTGTCCAACCCGTTCGACTCCGCCCTGCTGCGCGCCGTGGAGGACCGCGCCCGCCACAGCGGCGTCCTCGTCCTGGCCGGCAGCAGCGAGGACGACCGCGCCCTGCAACGGGAACTGCTCGTCTCGCTGTCCGCGCGCCGCGTCGACGGCGTCGTCGTCATGGCCGCGGGCGGCCACCAGGACGCCCTGCACCAGGAACGCGAACGCGGCACCCCGATGGTCCTGGTCGACCGGCCGCCCACCTTCGGCGGCACCGACTGCGTCACCACCACCAACCGCGACAGCTCCCGCGACGCCGTCCTGCGGCTCGCCGCGCTCGGCCACCGCGACATCGGCTTCCTCGGCGACCGCCGCACCCTGTGGACCAGCCAGGAGCGCTACACCGGCTATCTCGAAGGCCTCGCCCAGGCCGGCCTCACCCTGCGCGAGGAGCTCGTGCGCACCGACCTGCACGGCGACGCCCCCGCCGAGGCGGCCGCGCGCACGCTGCTCGGCCTCGCCCGGCCGCCTACAGCGCTGTTCACCGCGCAGAACCTCGTCACCGTCGGCGCCATGCGCGCGCTGCGCGCCCGCGGGGAGCACCGCCGCGTCGCCCTCATCGGCTTCGACGACTTCCGGCTCGCCGACCTGCTCGAACCCGGCATCACCGTCGTGCGCCAGGACGTGCCCGGCATCGGCCGCAAAGCCGCCGAGCTCGTCCTGGCCCGCATCGACGGCGACACCTCACCCCCCGTGCACGCCGTCGTCCCCGCGACGCTGGTGCGCCGCGGCTCCGGCGAGATCCCGCCACCCACCGGCTGACCGCCCGCGCGCGCCGGAGCCGGCTACGCCACCTCGAGCAGCAGCCCGGCCAGCTCGACCGGCGTGGTGATCATGCAGTCGTGCCCCGTCTGCAGCTCCCGCACCCGCTCGCCCGCCGGGACGGGACGCCGGGTGATGCCCGCCGGCCGGCTCCCGACGCAGTGGATGTGCGTGCGCGGGATCGTGCGCGCCGCCGGGTCGTCCAGCCGGACCGGCTCCTGCAGGCAGCGCACCGGCTGGTCCGACAGCATCGAGCGCAGCCAGGCGACGTCGCCGGGATCGGTGACCCCGAACAGGCCCAGCGGCGGCGGTTGCTCCGGCATCGGCGGGATCCGCCAGCCGTCCACGGCCGCGTCGACGAGCTGCCGGGCGACCGGGAGGACGTCCACCGCGGTCTCACCGTCCCGCGGGACCATCGCGTCGAGGAACACCAGGTGCGCGATCCGCTTCGGAACGCGGTGGGACACCCCCGAGATGACCATCCCGGCGTAGCTGTGCCCGACGAGCACGACGTCGTCGAGACCCTCGCCTTCGATGAGACCGGCGATGTCGTCGACGTGGGTGCCGAGCCCGACGCCGGGGCCCAGCAGGTGCGCCTTGTCGCCGTACCCGGTCAGCGACGGCGCGAGCACCCGGTGCCCGGCCGGCTCCAGCAGCGGGACCACCCGGTCCCAGCACCGCCCGCTGTGCCAGGCGCCGTGCACCAGCAGAAATGTCGCCATCGCGTGTGGTTCCTCCTCGTGTCTCGGTACCATTCGGTAACCGAGAACATCGTCATCCCCACCACGCGCACCGGGCAATACGGCACTTTCCGGTGCCCCGGTTCCCAGGAGGTAACCCCGTGCAGGACCCGTGCCGAGCCCGCGAGGTCCTCGGGATCGTCGGCGACAAGTGGGCGCTGCTCGTCGTGCGCACGCTCAAGGACGGGCCGCGGCGTTTCACCGAACTCAAGCGGGCCATCGACGGCATCAGCCAGCGCATGCTCACCGTGACGCTGCGCGACCTCGAACGCGACGGCATCCTGACCCGCACGGTCCACAACGTCATGCCGCCGCACGTCAGCTACGAGCTCACCGAGATGGGCCGGACCCTGCGCGAGGCCACCGCGCCGCTGCTCGAGTGGAGCACCACGCACCTGGCGCACATCGACGCCGCCCGCGCGGCCTACGACACCCGCCGGCCACCCCGGGACCACTCGCGCGGGACGCCGCTCAGCTGAGCGACAGCACCGCGTCGACGACCTGCGGACCCGACAGCAGCACCTCGTCGTTGTGGTCGGCGCCCGCGATCTCGATCAGCCTGGCCCGCGCGGCCGCCGCCACCGCCCGGCTCTGCGCCGGCGGCACCACCGAGTCCGCCGTGCCCAGCACCACCACCGTCGGCACGTCCACCGCGGCCACCCGCTCCGCCAGCGGGAACTTGTCCTGCAGCAACATCCGCACCGGCAGCCACGGGTAGTGGTGCGACCCGGCCGCCGCCAGCGACGTGAACGGCGACCGCAGCACCATCCCGCGCGGCGCCCGGTAGGTCGCGAGCTCGACCGCCACCGCCGCACCCAGCGACTCGCCGAAGTAGACGACCGGCCCGTCCAGCAGGTCCAGCGCCGCCCGCGCGTCGTAGGCCAGACCCTCCTCCGTGGGCTTGCCGGGGTTGTCGCCGTACCCGCGGTAGTCGAACAACAGCACCGACAACCCGCGCGAGGTCAGCTCACGCGCCAGCGGCACCCGCCCCAGCCGGTTGCCGCCGTTGCCCGGGAACACGATCACCGTCACCGGCGCGTCCGGCACCACGAAGTGCCACCCGGCCAGCAGCAGACCGTCCGCCGTCACCAGCCGGACGTCCCGCCCGCCGGGCAGCACCTCCTCGGCGGACGGCAGCGGACCGGGGGAGGGGAAGTAGACCAGCTTGCGCTGAAAGGCGAAGACCACGGCGACGATGGTGACAACCACCGCCACCGCGATCAACACCGCCCTCCGCACACCCCCATCTCAGCAGCGTTTGTCCGTGTTGGCGAAGTGCGCGTACTCCGGGTTGTCGAACAGGTGCCCCTGCGCCTGCGTGCACACGCTGAGCGTGTCCGTGCCCGACGACCACACCTCCTGCTGGCGGTTGGCGCCCTTCTTGTAGCCCTGCACGCCACCGGAGGTCAGGATCCCGGCCGCGACGCGGTAGTCACCGCCCCGGTTGTGGTAGCTGTCCCAGACGTAGACGTAGGCCCAGTTCTTCCCGCAGCCCTTGAACTGCTTCACCGACGCCCACTGCGCACCGGCCTCCCAGCCGATGTAGGCCGTGCCGCCGATCTGCGTCACCGGGCCGCAGCCGGGCGCCGACTCCGCGTGCGCCACCCCAGAGGACAACACGCCAGAGGACAACCCGGCCAGTGCGAAAGCGGCCACCGCCGCGACAGAAACGATTCTCACACCGCGACGGTGCCCCGCTCCGGTTAGCCCGCGGTAAACCAGCCCGCGGAGATCACCCTTCGGCAGGCGCGAACGGCACCAGCACCACGGTGATGTTGTCGTGGCCACCGGCCTCCAGCGCGACCTTCACGAACTCCTCCGGCCCGCACGGCAGCAACGGCTGCAGGTCCTCCGGCTGCGGCCGGTAGTTGTGCAGCCCGTCCGAGCACAGCAGGAACACCCCCGGACCGGACGGCTTGAGCGTCACCACCTGCGGCACCACCGGCCCGGCGTCCGCGCCGATCCACCGCGACAGCACGTGCGCCCGGCGGTCCGTGCGCGCCTGCTCCTCGGTCAGCACACCCTCCGCCACCAGCTGCGCCGCCCACGTGTCGTCCGCCGTGAGCTGCTGCGAGCCCTCCGCCGCCAGCCAGTACGCCCGCGAGTCGCCCACCCAGCCGATCGTCGCCGCCGACTCCGTCACCAGCGCCGCCACGAACGTGCACGACGGCGCGACACCCCGCCCGCCCGGCTCGACCGGCTCCGCCTCCACCAGCTGCTCGACCGCGAAGCAGGACGCGGCGACCGCGTCGACCATCGCCTGCTCCGGGTCCGCCGCGTCGATCAGCGCGTTGAGCAGCACGTCCACCGCGGCGTCGGCGGCGGCCTGCGAGGCCTGCTCGGCGCGTTCGGACGAGGCCACGCCGTCGCAGACGACGGCGGCGACACCCTTGCCCGCCACGTGCCCGAACGCCATCGAGTCCTCGTTGCGCGCCCGCCGCTTGCCCCGGTCGCTCACCCCCGACACCGTGCCCAGCGCGTACTCGACCCGGTCACGCGCCGAAGGCTGGTGCCGGCCGCACTGGGTGCAGTAGTCCTCGTCATCGATGTCCGGCGAGCCGCACAGGATGCACGACGCCTGCGCGGGACCGGTCGGCCCGCCCAGCGGCGTGCGGCGGACCAGCAGGTTGCGTCCGCACGCCTCGCAGAACCGGTCTTCCGGCGCGACGGGCGCGAAGCACTCCGGGCACTTCAGGGTGTCCATCAAACCAACGTCCTAGGCCTTACCGCGTTCGCGCGGTCCACCAATGCGATCCGTTCCTCCGGCGTGGCCGCGAACCGGGCCAGCGTGCGGTAGCGCCGCTCGAGACCCAGCCGAAGCTCGTGTTCGGAGAGTGCACAGTCCAGCACCCTGCCCTCGGCGGCCTGATTGCGGGTCACGTACTCGTAGGCCGCCTCCAGCAGCTCCGTCGAGAGCTGGGTGTGCGAGTGGACGTCGATGTCCAAGGCGCGCAACCGTTCCCCGGCCGCCACGAGGTCCTCGGCGCCGCAGTCGCCGAGCTGCGCGCGCACCGCCGCGATCTGCGCGGCCAGGTGCTGCGACGAGGTGTCCGGCACCGACAGCAGCACCTCGACCGCCCGCGACCGGTCACCGCACGCGAGCAGCACCCGCGCCAGCCCGAACGCCGCCGACACGTACGAGTGGTCCGTGTGCCAGACCAGCTCGTACCAGCCCGCCGCCGCCTTCAGGTCGCCGGTGGCCTCCGCGCACACGCCCAGCGCGAGCTTCGGCGCCGCCTCACCCGGCACCGCCGAGCACACCGCGTCGAAGAAGCCCAGCGCGTCACCGGGCCGCCGGTCGGCCAGCGCCGCGAGACCCCGGTACCAGTCCGGCCGCCAGTCCTCGGCCGGGTGCAGCTCCGGCTCGTCGAACATCGACGGCGCCGTCAGCGCCTCCAGCTCGCGCAGCGCGGCCGCGGTGTCACCGGACTCGATCAGCACCCGCACGATCCGCAGCCGCACCTCCACGGTGACCTCCGGCGCCTTGCGCAGCCCCTGCGGGTCCGACGTCGTCGCCGTGGCGAGCCACGACGCCGCCGCGTCGGAGGTGTTCACGCTCGGCGCCGGCAACGCGAGCAGCACCTCCGCGAGGTCCAGCCCGCCCTCCACGCCGAAGCGGCGCCGTTCCGGCGTGAACTGCCGCGACAGGCCCGGCCGCGGCACGCCGTCCTCGATCGCCAGCACCTCCCGCAGCACGCCCGTGAGCTGCTCGGCCATCTCCTCGGCCGAGCAGAACCGCAGCTCCGGGTTCGGGTTGGTCGCGCGCAGCAGCAGCCGGTGGAACGACTCGAACCGGCCCAGCAGCGGTTCCTCCTCCACCGTGGGCAGCCGGTCCTTGCAGCGGCCGCGGAAGTCGAACGGGAAGCTCATCACCGCCAGCGCCCGCCCGACGGTGTAGATGTCGGAGAACACCGACGGCCCGATCGTGCCGATCTCCGGCGCCTGGTAGCCGACCGTGCCGTAGATGGGGGAGTGGTGGTCGTCGATGCGCCGCACCGCGCCCAGGTCGATCAGCTTGAGCTGCTCCTCTGTGTGGATCATGTTGTCCGGCTTGAAGTCGCAGTACAGCAGCCCCACGCCGTGCAGGTAGCCCACCGCGGGCAGGATCTCCAGCACGTAGGCGACGGCCTGCGCCAGCGGCAGCGCCTCGTCACCGCGGCCCTCCCGGCGGCGGCGCGTGATCATGTCCTTGATCGACTCGCCGCCGACGTACTCCATCACGATGTAGTCGACCAGGCCGCCGCTCTCGCGGTTCGCGTGCCGGATGAAGTTGTGGATCTTCACGATGTTGGGGTGCTCGACCTCGGCGAGGAACCGCCGCTCGGCCAGCGCCGCCGCCATCGCGTCGGCGTCACCCGAGTCGAGCAGGCCCTTGAGCACCACCCACCGGTCGCTCACCGCGTGGTCGAGCGCCAGGTACAGCCACCCCAGCCCGCCGTGCGCGAGGCAGCCCAGCACCTCGTACTGGTCGTGCAGCAGCTCGCCCGGCGCCAGCTTCGGCGTGAACGAGTACGCGTGCCCGCACTGCGGGCAGAACCCCTCCACCCGGCCCGGCTTGCCGTGCCGGGCCCGCCCGACCTTCGTGGCGCACTTCGAGCAGAACCGCTTCGCCTCGGGGACCTCGGGATCGGTCAGCACCGCGGTCTTGGGGTCGCGGTAGGGCACCCGCGGCACCTCGACCAGCCCCGCGCCCAGCCGGCCGCGGCTCATCGACCGCGCGCTGCCGCGGCGCGCCCGTCCCGAACTGGACCGGATCGCCTCCTGCGACGCCGACCAGGGCGCGGTGCCGGGTGCCGTGCCCGGTGCCGTCGACGGACCCGTCGCCGGCAGGTCGAGTTGTTCAGCCATCGCGGCCTCCTCCCTAGTCCCGATAACGCGCGACCGGCGGCGCCGGTGCCGGGCCCAGCGTGCCGAGCCACCGCTGGTACATCCCGCGCCACGTGCCGTCGCCGCGCATCCGCTCCAGCACGCCGTTGACGAACCGGACCAGGTCCTCCCGGCCCTTGGGCACGCCGACGCCGTAGGGCTCCTCGGTGAACCGCGCCCCCACCACCTCGGTGTACGGGTCCTGCGCCGCCAGCCCGGCCAGGATCGTGTCGTCGGTGGAGATCGCGTCCGCCTGCCCCTGCTGCAGCATCACCAGGCAGTCGGTCCAGTTCGGCACGCTCACCGTGGTGCGCGCCCGGTTCACCACGTTGCCCAGCGACGTCGACCCCGACGCCACGCACACCCGCTTGTCCCCGAGGCCCTCCACGCCGGTGATGCCGGAGTTGCGGCGCACCAGCACCCGCTGCCCCGCCTGGTAGTAGACCTGCGAGAAGTCCACGTCGGCGAGCCGGTCGCAGGTGATGGTCATCGTCCTGGCCACCACGTCGACGTCGCCGCGCTGCAGCATCGGGATCCGCTCCGCCGCGGTGACGACCTTGAACTGGACCTTCTTCTCGTCACCGAAGATCGCCTTCGCGATCTGCCGCGCCACGTCGACGTCGAAGCCCTCGATCTCGCCGGTGAACGAGTTGCGGAACCCCATCAGGTACGAGTTCTGGTCCACCCCGGCGATCAGCCGGCCGCGCTGCAGGATGCGTTCCATGGTCGAGCCCGCCGGCATCTGCCCCGGCGGCGGCAGCGGGCCCGGCCGCAGGCTCGCCGTCGCGTCGCACGACGGCGCCGGTCCCGGGGCGCTGCTCGGCGCCGCGGTGACCGTGCTCGCGTTCGCCGGCTGCGGCGCCGGGGCGCTCCTGGGCACGATCTGGCTCGGCGCCGGACCCGGCGAGCAGGCCGGCACGAGCAGGACCACCGCCAGCGCGGGCGCCAGCGCCGAGGTCAGCGTGGACGTCAGTCGCCTCACCGGTACTCCTTGAGCCGCTGCCACAACCCCATCGTCGATCCCACCGCGCTGAGCACCGCCAGCGCCATCACCCCGACCACGGTGCCCGCGAGCGCCGTCCGCGCCACCGCCACCTCGTCGCTGAAGTCCTGGCGGGCCGCGCCGATCGCCCGCACCAGGTCCTGGTCCAGCGAGTCGAAGTAGGGGTTGTCGATCAACGCCACCGCGTCGGCGTACTGGCCCGCGTCGTCGGCCTCGCGGATGCGCTGGTGCACCTGCTGCCACTGCCGGAAGTGCCGCACCGCCTGCTCGACCGCCTCACCGCCGCCCAGCCGCCGCGCCTGCTCGAGCTGCTCCTCCAGCCGGCGCGAGACCTCGACGAAGTTCTTCTCGTAGTTCTGCCCGGCACCGCGCGCGACCAGCGTCAGCGTCTCCTCGCCCCGCGCCGTCAGCGTCGCGATCCGCGCCCGCGCCAGCACGTCGACCTGCTGCGAGGCCTCGCGCGAGTCCCCGACGTCGCGCATCACCAGCACCGACGCCGACGTCACCCACAGCAGCGACAGCACCGCCGCCGCCGTCGCCACCACCAGGCCGATGTTGAGCAGCCGGTTCGTCCTGCGGGTCAGGTACCGCTGCGCCAGCACCAGCGCGACCACGAACGCCAGCGCGACCAGCACCGGCACCACCGGGAAGTCCGCCTCGTCCTGCGCCCGCGCCACCCGGTCGGTCTCCGCCCGGTACAGCTCCTGCGCCGCGGGCAGCAGCTGGGTACGCATCAGCCCCGACGCCTCGCGCAGGTAGGCCGCGCCCACCGGGAAGCCCTGCCGGTTGTTCGAGCGCGCCGTCTCGATCAGCCCCGTGTAGACCGGAAGCTGCGCCGAGAGCGTCGCCGTCAGGTCGGGGGAGGAGGCCGTCGCCACCGACAGCGCCGCCTGCGCCTGCGCGATGTCCGCCTCGTAGCGCTCCCGCAGCCGGGGCGGTTCCAGCCCGCCCGACAGGAACGCGCTCGCCGCCGTCGCGTCGGCGTCCTGCAACGCCCGGTAGACCTCCTGGGCCGCGTGCGCGAGGGGCTCCGACCTGGTCGCCAGGTCCTGCAGCGCCCGCTCCTGCCGGTTCACGCTCCACGTCGACAGCCACCCGCTGGCCAGGCTCGCCACCACCAGCACCACGATGATCAGGCTCAACCGGCCCGGGGTCGACCGCGCCAGACCGGTGACCCGGCGCACCAGCGCCTGCCGGGGCTGCGAGTCGATCACCACGAGCGGGCCTCCCAAGGCGAGTCGATCAGAGGCGAGTTGATCGGCGTGGCGTAACTGTAGGCACCCCGAGGACACCGCGTGGGAATTAACGACGCATCTGGCGAGGCGTCACGAGGCCGTTACGCGCTGCGCGACCCGATCAGCCGCCCGACGCCGTCCAGGATCACCTCCAGACCGAACTCGAACGAGTGCTCCGGGCTGTAGGCGCTGTGGTGCGCCTGCCCCACGGCCCCGCCCACGCGCGCGGCCACCGGGTAGCGGGCCGGGTCGAACACCGTCATCAGCACCGGCGCCGCCGCGTCCCACCACTGCTGGTCGGTCAAGCCCGTCTCCTGCTCGGTCACCGCCGCCGCGGTCAGGCCGCGCGCCGAGTTCTGCACGTGCCCGAGCACCAGGTTGAGCACCGAGTCCATCTCCACGTCCGACAGGCCCACGCCGTCCAGCCCGCGCAGCTCGAAGTCGTACTTCGCCGCCACCTGCGGACCCAGCACCGTCCGCGACGGCGCCACCTGCAGCAGCCACGGGTGCCGCCGGTACAGCGCCAGGTTCTCCCGCGCCACGTACACCAGGTGCTCGCGCCAGCCGCCGGCGGCGGTGCGGCCCGTCGCGGCCTGCACCGTGTCGACCATGACGTCGACCAGCTCGCCCTTGCCCGGCACGTAGGTGTAGAGCGACATCGTCCCCACGCCCAGCGCCTCGGCCACGCGGCGCATCGACAACGCCTTGAGCCCGTCCGCGTCGGCCAGGGCGATGCCCGCCCGCACGATCCGGTCGACGCTGAGGTCCGGCTTGCCCTTGCGCGACACGCGCTCCTGGGTGCGCCACAGCAACGCCAGCGTCCGCGCCGGGTCACCGCTGCCCGTGTGTTCGATCACGACCGGACCCTACCGTACCGTATGGTGTACGGTACAGAATATGTTCGTGTCGGCGGATCCACCCAGACTCGGCCACCTCAACGGAAAACCCCTGCTCGACGCCTTGCCGGAGGTGCTGCCCGGCGACGACTACTGGGCGGTGGCCGCCGCGACCGCCCTCGCGTTCGTCGCCCGCGGCCGGATCGTGCCCGGCGTGACGGCCGCCGGCCACGACACCTGGCGCGTCGGGCCGCTCGACCACGCCGACGAGCTGCACCTGCGCCGCCTCGCCGCGCACGGCGACTACGACCTGCTCCGCGAGTTCCTCGACGCCGTCGCCGACGCGCTGCCCCGGGGCGGGCACGGCCCCTTCGCGAGCACCGAACCCCAGCAGGTCCCCGGTCTCAAGGCGTGGGCCGACGAGCAGATCACGCTCTCGCTGCGCGTCGAGACGACCGACGACCTGCGGTTCCGCGCCATCGTCCAGGTCCGCGCCGTCACCGACCCCCACCCGCGCGACGTCCGCGGCTCCGGCCGCGAGCTCGACGCCATCCGCGCGATCGGCCGCATCGGCTGGCCACCGCTGCAACGCCTGCTCGACCAGGCCGAGCTCACCGACGACGAGGTCGCCGAGCTCCTCGACACCGGCATCGAGGTCCACTGGCCCAAGGACCTCGCCACCACGCTCACCGCGCAGGCCGTCATCGGCGAGCACACCGGCCGGTTCGCCGCCGGGGACCTGCTCACCTTCTCCTGGCGGCTCGCCCTGGGCTCCGACGTCCTCACCGACGCCGAGATGGACCTCATCGCCGAAGCCAGCCGCCCGGTCGTGCGGCTGCGCGACCGGTGGGTCCTCGTCGACCCCCGCCTCAAGCGCAAGGCCCGGCAGCAGCTCGCCCCCATCACCGCCGTGCAGGCCGTCACCGCCGCCCTCACCGGGTCCGCGGTCGTCGACGGCGAGCACGTCGCCGTCGCCCCGCACGACCTCGCCGCCACCATCACCACCATCCCGCGGATCCCCCCGCCGCCGGGGCTGCGGGCACAGCTGCGCGACTACCAGCTGCACGGCCTGCGCTGGCTCGCCCACCTGACCGGCCTGGGCCTGGGCGCCTGCCTCGCCGACGACATGGGCCTGGGCAAGACCATCACCCTCATCGCCCTGCACCTGCACCGCGACCACGAGCACCCCACGCTCGTCGTCTGCCCGGCCTCGCTGCTGGGCAACTGGGAACGCGAGATCCACCGCTTCGCCCCCGGCACACCGGTGACCCGCTACCACGGTCCACACCGGACGCTCGCGACCGAGGGCATCGTCCTCACCACCTACGGCACCATGCGCATGGACGCCGGCACCCTGCGGCAGCACCGGTGGGGCATGGTCGTCGCCGACGAGGCGCAGCACGTCAAGAACCCGCGGTCCGGCACCGCCACCGCACTGCGCGGCATCCCCGCGGCGGCACGCGTCGCGCTGTCCGGCACGCCGGTGGAGAACTCGCTGTCGGAGCTGTGGTCCATCCTGGACTGGACGACCCCCGGCCTGCTCGGCACCCACCGCGCGTTCCGCGCCCGCTGGCCCGAACCCGACGACACGCTCGCCAAGGTCGTCAAGCCGTTCCTGCTGCGCCGCCGCAAGTCCGACCCCGGCGTCGCCCCCGAACTGCCCGCCAAGACCGAGACCGACCTGCCCGTCCCGCTCACCACCGAGCAGGCGGCGCTGTACGAGGCGCTGACCAGGGAGACCCTCGACCGGATCGCGCGCAGCGACGGCATGGCCCGCCGCGGCCTCGTGCTCGGTCTGCTGACCGGCCTCAAGCAGATCTGCAACCACCCGTCGCACTACCTCGGCCACGACACCCTGCGCGGCACCTCCGGCAAGCTGGAGCTGCTCGACGAGCTGCTCGGCACGATCCTCGCCGAGGACGGCTCGGTGCTGATCTTCACCCAGTACGTCGCCATGGCCAGGCTCCTGCACCGCCACCTCGAGCAGCCCACCCTGTTCCTGCACGGCGGCACGCCGGTGCACCGGCGCGAGCAGATGGTCGACGACTTCCAGCAGGGCCGCGCGCCGATCTTCCTGCTCTCCCTCAAGGCCGCCGGCACCGGCCTCAACCTCACCAGGGCCGACCACGTCATCCACTTCGACCGCTGGTGGAACCCCGCCGTCGAGGACCAGGCCACCGACCGCGCCCACCGCATCGGCCAGACCCGGCCCGTGCAGGTGCACAAGCTCGTCACCGAAGGCACCGTCGAGGAACGCGTCGCCGCGCTGCTGCAGGACAAGCGCGACCTCGCCGACGCCGTCCTGCACGGCGGCGACGCCGCCCTCACCGAGCTCACCGACGCCGAGCTCGCCGAACTCGTCCGGCTCAGGAGCACGCCATGACCGCACGCGGGTTCGCCGCGTTCCCCAAGGTGACCCGCCGCGTCCCCACGAGCTGGTGGGGCAAGGCCTGGGTCAGGGCGCTGGAGGACACCGCGCTCGACACCTCCCTGCTGCGCCTGGGCCGCCGCTACGCCCACGCCGGCGTCGTCGGCCCGATCACCGTGAGCCCGGGACGCCTGCACGCCCAGGTCCACGGCGACGGCACCGTCCACAGCACCTCGGTGGAGGTCCCGCTGCTCAGCGAGGTCCACTGGGGACGGTTCCTCGACCGCGTCGCCGAGCGGCCGGAGCACATCGCCGCCCTGCTGGCCAACGACATGCCGCGCGACCTCGCCGACGCCGCCGAGGAGTCCGGTGTGGACCTGCTGCCCGGCGTCGGCGAGCTGGAACCGCACTGCGACTGCGACGGCTGGGAGCTGCCCTGCCGGCACGCGGCCGCGCTCGCCTTCCAGGTCGGCTGGCTGCTCGACGCCGACCCGTTCGTGCTCCTGCTGCTCAGGGGACAACCGGAACAGCAACTCCTGGACGCGCTCACCCGCCGCGTCGCCGGCCCCGTCGGCACCAGAACACCTGTGGTGGTTTCGGCCGAAACCGCAGGTCAGCTCCCTCCGAAACCAGCCATCCCGACCACCACACCTGTGGTGCTCGCGGTCGAGCCGCCGCCGGGGTTCAGCGCCGCGGACCTCACCGAGCTGATGGAGACCGCCGCGAAGCGGGCCCGCGCGCTGCTGCGCTCGGGCACTCTCGAAGGATGATCACCGAGAAGCAGAAGATGATGACCGGCTTGCTGTACAAGGACTCCGACCCCGAGCTGGTCGCCGAGCGCCGCCACGCCCAGCAGCTCCTGGACGAGTTCAACGCCACCCGCGACGGCGAGGTCCTGAAGCGGCTCTTCGGCTCGATCGGCGAGGGCTCGTGGGTCATGCCGCGGCTGCAGTGCGACTACGGCTACCAGATCCACCTGGGCGCCAACAGCTTCCTCAACTACGACGCCATCCTCATGGACTGCGCCACGATCACCATCGGCGACGACGTCTCCATCGGCCCCCGCGCGCAGTTGCTCACCGCCCTGCACCCCATCGAGGACCACGAGGCGCGGCGGCAGCGGTTCGAGACCGCCGCACCCATCACCATCGGCGACAACGTGTGGCTCGGTGGCGGCGTCATCGTCTGCGCGGGCGTGACCGTCGGAGACAACGCGGTGATCGGCGCGGGCAGCGTCGTGACCCGCGACATCCCGCCGCGCGTGCTCGCGGCCGGCAACCCGTGCCGGGTGATCCGTGAGCTGTGAACGGGCCATCGAGCACGTCACGCGCAGGTCGCGCGGCGGCCCGCTGCCGCGCGACCTGCGCGTGACGATCAACTTCCACCCCGGCGGGGGAGTGCTGGAGAGCCTGGCCCGCGACGGCGTCTACCGCTCGCAGTTCGAGACCGGCACCGGCAACGGTGGCCTGACCGCCCACCCCGGCGGCGCCCGCTGGGAGTGGGAGAGCCGGCTCTTCGGCGGCGCCTACGACGACGCCGACCCCGCCGACAGGCCCAAGTACGGCGCGCTCAACCACCGCCGGCTGCCCCGGGGAGGCGCGCCGCGGTTCGGCTCGGCACACCTGCGGCTCACCGAAGCGGTCCTGGACCGCACCACGTTCTGCTACCCCGACAGCGTCTTCGAGCCGGTCGACTTCGGCACCGCGCGGCGGTTCGCGCTGATCGAGCTCGCCGACGCCGACGACCGCGACCCGCTGGACAACTACATCGAGGCCCACGTCCACGGCCCGGTCACGTGGGACGACGTGGAAGCGGTCGTGCTCGACCCGAGCTTCCCCGAGGTGCGGCTGCCGCGCCCGGTCGAACGGCACCCCGGTTTCCGGCTGTCCACGCGGGACCTGCTGCGCCACGCCGGTTACCGCACACCCGAGTCCGTCGAACTGGGACTGGCGATCGCTCGCGACGGGATCATCGACCCCGCCGCGCTCGACCGGGCCGCAGCGCCGCCACAGGTGGTCAAGCACCTGTGGCACCACCTCGCGCGGTTCGGCTTCAGCTGTCCTGGATCTCGTGGATCTGCAGGTTCTGCGCCCCGTTGAGCGTCAGGGGGATGTTCAGGTAGTCGCGGCCGGAGCGGGCCATCCAGATCCAGCCCCGGTAGGTGTTGCCGGGGTCGTTGATGTGCACCTGGTGGCGGGTCCAGTTCAGCCTGGCGTCGAAGCCGTTGAACTCCTCGACGTCGAGCAGGTCGATGCGGAACCTGTCGCCCGCCGGCGCGGCGACCGGGCCGTCGGCCCAGTCGACCTGGGAGATCAGGATCGGGCAGCACTCCACGGTGACCAGGCCGAACCGGGACGTGTGCAGGACCTGGCCCAGCGGCGCCAGCGCCACCTTGCACGCGAAGACCAGCAGGCTGGAGGCGTCGGTGTGCTCGCTGAACAGCACCCCGGTGTGGAAACCGCACACGTGCACGTCCCGCAGGTAGATCACCGCGTTGTTGCCGCCGCCGGGCAGCACGACACCGGTCGACCACCGGTGCGTCGGCTCGACGACGGCGGGCAGCGGGGCCGGCGTGCTGACGCGGACGCCCTGCAGCCGGGCCTGCGGCGCCCAGAACAGGTTCAGCCCGCCCAGCGTGGGGTTCGACGGCACCTGGATCGCGACGCCGGTGACCGCCACGGCGACCCGGTTGAAGCCACCCCACTCGGCGCCCCGCGGTGAGGCGATCACCGCGGGCGGCTGGCCCTCTGCGTGACCGGACCAGCTCGTCGTGACGGTCGACTTCAGCATCGTGCCCGCCGGAGCCTGCTCGCCGTCGTAGATGAACTGCAGACCCGTCTGCACGCCCGCGCCGGCCAGTTCGATCGTGATCATCGGCCCGGACGTGCGCAGCGGGATCATCAGCTGCCCTGCCGTGGTGAACCGACCGGCGACCGGCCGGACCGGCTGCGACGCGAGCCGGTAGGTCTTCGCCTCGAACTCCACGCGGGCGTAGCCGTTGCCGGTGTCGGCGAGCCGGTACGCCTCGTTGATCGCGCGTTGCAGCGCGGCGGTGTCGTCGGCCTGCCCGTCGCCCACGGCGCCGAAGTCGGCGACCTTCACGACGTGCGCTCCACCCGGAGCGGCCTGCGCGGGCATGGCCATCACGCCGACGCCCCCTGCCGCGATGGCGCCGGCGCGCAGGAAAGAACGGCGAGTTGAACTAGGATTATCCCCCATAAATCTCAGTTTATGGATCTCCGCCGCCGCCGGTGTGCAACTGCGGCCCCACTTGTGACAGGTAGATCGCCGCCAGCTCCCGCACGACCGCCGTGACCCGCTCGCGGAGCTCGTCCGGCGCGAGCACCTCGGCCTCGCCGCCCATCCGCAGCACCATGCCGGTCGCGTGGCCGATCGACTCGATCGGGATCGTCACCCGCACCCGGCCGCCCTCGTGCACGGCGGACTCCTCGGCCGCCTTCGCCACGACGGGCAGCACGTGCGAGGAGAACGACTCCCACCCGCGGGGCGAGAGCCTGATGACCGCCTCACCGGTGTGCTGGCGTGCCTGGAAGTCCTCCAGCGACGCCGCCCAGTGCGCCGCCAGGTCGAAGCCCGCCGGCCGCGTGAACGGCTCGTCGAGCACGGTCGCCGCCTGGATCTGCGACACCCGGTAGGTCGAGATCCGGCTGGCACCCAGCGCGACGAGGTACCAGCGGCCGGCCTTGAGCACAAGCCCCAGCGGCCGCAGCACCCGCGTGACCTCCTCGGGCGCCTGCCAGCGCCGATAGGTGACCTCGAGCAGCCGTTCCCGCCACACCGCGTCCGCCACCGGCTCCAGCAACGGAGACCGCTCCGGGTCGTAGTACCAGGCGGGCGCGTCCAGGTGGAACCGCGTCGCCATCCGCTCGGCCTTGTCCCGCATCGGCGACGGCAACGCCGCCATCAGCTTGAGCTGCGCCGCCGACACCGCCTCCCCGAACCCCAGGTCGGCCGCCGGGCCCGGCAGCCCCGCCAGGAACAGCGACTCCGCCTCCTGCTCGGTCAGCCCGGTGAGCTTCGTGCGGTACCCGTCGAGCAACTGGTACCCGCCCTGCGGCCCCGCGTCGCCGTACAGCGGCACACCGGCCGCGTGCAGCGACTCCACATCGCGGTAGATCGTGCGGACCGACACCTCCAGCTCGTCGGCCAGCGCCCGCGCGGTCATCCGCCCCTTGGTCTGCAGGAGCAGCAGCAAAGACACCAACCGGCTCGCACGCACGCGACGACACTGCCACAGGGTGTCAGTGATAGCTCATACGTTCGACGCATGGCTTTCTACGAAAAGGAGCTGGCGGTCAAAGAACCGCTGCTCATCGCGGGCAGGTACGTCAAGCGCTACGAGGTCATCACGCCGGGCCTGGAGATCACCGACGACATCCGCGCGGCCGCCTACGCGTTCCTGCCGACGATCTACCCGGACTTCGCCGACCCGACGCCGCCCGCCACGGTCACCGTCCTGCACCGCAGCGCCGCCGGCATGTACCTCAACGCCTACAACTGGGTCTGGGACAACGTCCTGCACTGCCGCACCGCCGTGTCCGGCGACCAGCCGTTCCTCGGCTCGACCGACCCCGACCTCACCCGTTTCAGCGTGATCCCGAAGGACCTCATCGGCTGCGTGTGGGAGCTGCCGCCGCTGGCCCACGAGCGCACCGCCTGGGTGCGGCACGTGCTGGAGCCCGACGTGCCCGACTTCGACGGGTACCTGGCCGACGTCATGGCCGAGGGCCCGGTGGGCCGGTGACCGACTGGCAGGGAGCACCGTCGCGCTGAGCGGCCACACCGGAAACCCGGTGGACGCGGCGGTTACGGTCCCAGGCATGACCACTGCGGAAACCGTCGTGCGGGTGCTGGCCGAACCGGCGAGGCTGCGGGCGTTCGCCGCCGTCGTCCTCGGCGCCGGGACGCCGGCCGACGTCGCCGCCGCGTCCGGGCTGCCGCTCAGGGACGCCGGCACCGCGCTGCGCAAGCTCCGGGAGGCCGGGCTGGTCGAAGGCGACCCGGTCCGGCCGGCCGATCTCAAACCGCTCGCCGCGACGCTGACCGAGCGGCCGCCGGCCGACGGGCTCGCGCCGTTCGTGCGCGCCGGCAAGCTGATCTCGCTGCCGGTGGCGCACGAGCGCCGCCGCAGGATCCTCGAGCACGTCGCGTCGAAGGCCTTCGAGCCACGGGCGTACTACGAGGAGAAGGAGATCAACGAGCGGCTGCGCGCGTGGTGCGACGGGGGAGAGGTCGACCACGTGACCATCCGCCGCTACCTCGTGGACCTCGGTCTGCTGGAGCGCGGCGGCGGTCTCTACCAGGCTCAGCCCCTGCCGATGTAGGGCATGGTCGTGGCCATCACGGTCATGAACTGCACGTTGGCCTCCAGCGGCAGCCGAGCCTGGTACAGCACGGCGTCGGCCACGTGCCGCACGTCGAACGTGGGCTCCGCAGCCAGTTCGAGGTCCGCCTGCAGCACGCCCCTGCCCATCTGCTCGGTCAGCGCCGTCGCGGCGTTGCCGATGTCGATCTGCCCGCACGCGATGTTGTGCGCGCGGCCCTCCAGCGACAGCGCCTTGGTCAGCCCGGTCATCGCGTGCTTGGTCGCGTTGTAGGCCACCGCGTGCGGGCGCGGCACCGACGCCGAGACCGAGCCGTTGTTGATGATCCGGCCGCCGCCGTGGGCCTTCATCACCCGGAACGCCTCACGCGCGCACAGGAAGGCGCCCGTCAGGTTCACGCCGACGACCTTCTCCCACGCGCCGAGGCCGAACTCCTCGACCGGTGTGGGGCGCACGTTCGTGCCCGCGTTGTTGAACAGCACGTCCACCCGGTCCCAGCGGGCGACCACGGCGTCGAACAACGCGACCACCGAGTCCTCCCGCGCCACGTCGGTGGGCACGACCAGGGTGGTGTCGGGAAACCCCTCGGCGGTCTCGCGCAACGCGTCCTCGCGCCGCCCGGCCAGTGCCACCCGGAACCCCGCCGCCAGCAGGGCCCGCGCCGAAGCGCGGCCCACCCCGGATCCCGCGCCCGTCACCACCGCGACCGTCATCGGTGATCTCCCCTCGATCCAGTGATTGTCCCCGGTGCCCCGCGTGGAGTAATTACCTGGTGTGGAGTGCGAAGAGGACACCTGCCTGCTGTGCGCGGGGTCGGGGACCATGTCGTGGCAGCAGCCCGTGCCGGGACCGGAAGGCCTGGTCCTGCACGAGATGTCGCACCCGTGCCCACGGGGCTGCTCCGGCTGGTGGCGGCTTCCGCACGGCGAGTCCGGCGGTGTCGTCGAGGGCAACGCCGCACGCGCCAACGAGCTCCGGCCCCGGCCCCCGGCCCAGGGGTGATCACAGAGCGTGAACGATGGGGGTCACCCATTATTGCCTGGACCATCCCTGCTTGGCGGCTGCCTCCACTCGGAGTAGAAGCGGACACTGTTGCTCTGTGAAGGAGTGCAGCCGTTGCCTTGGTTCCGGGCTCAACGAGGACCGGACCGCCTGCCGGGTCTGCGGTGGGCTGGGTCAGGTCCCAGACCGGTAACCGGGCTATTTCTTCGTCATCAGGGTCGGGCCGAGGATCCGGCGGGCCAGCCGCCGGGTGAACGACTTCGGCTGCCGCGCGGGCGCCGCCACGGCGGCAGGCGCCACGGGCGCCGGTGTCACGGGTGCGGTGGCGGGAATGGTCGCTGCTGCCAGCGGCTCCTCGGACGTGATCTTCGCGAACTGCTGGGTCTCCGGCTCGACACTGCCGGGCTGCTGCTCGATCGGCACGAGAAGATCTTGCCATCGCTGTCATCGGCGCCTCGACCGAGGGGCAGCTCCCTCACACGAGTGTGACGGGCGTCATGCAACACACCGACGGGTGCCGGCCCCAAGCGGAATGTGATGACTGAGACGACCGAGTGCGCGGACGTCGGGCCACCGGACACGCTGCTCTGGGAACGGATCGCGAAAGGCGATCACGCCGCGTTCACCGAGCTGTTCGAACGCCACGCCGAGGCGGTGTGGAACTACGCCTACCGCCTGACCGCCTCCTGGACGCAGGCGGAAGACCTGCTCTCCGCGACGTTCCTCACCGCCTGGCGCAAGCGCGGCGAGGCCAGGCTCGTGCGCGACTCGGCGCTGCCATGGCTCTACGCGGTCACGGCCAACCGCGCCCGCACCGAGTGGCGGGCCTCCCGCCGGGCGCTGCGCCTGGTCGCGAAGCTGGTCCCGCCGGACGAGCGCGACCACGCCGACGAGGTGGCCGCCCGCACCGACGCCCAGCGCAGGCTCGCCCTGGTCGTCGCCGCCATCGCGACGCTGTCACCGTCCGAGCGCGAGATCGCCCAGCTCTGCCTGCTGGGCGACGTGTCCACCGCCGACGCCGCCACGCTCCTGGGCATCGCCGAGTCGAGCGTCCGCGCCCGCGTCTCCCGCACCCGCGCCCACCTGCGCGCCCTGCTCCCCGAGGACAACGGATGATCGACCGCCTGCCCGAGCACCGCACCCTGCCCGACGACGTCCGCGTCCGGGCCCGCCGCCGCCTGTCCGAAGGCATGCGCCCCGGCGCCCGCACCGGCGTGCCCGCCCTCGTCGCCGCGGGCGTGAGCCTGCTGGCCGCGGGAGCCCTCGTCGCGGGCCAGGCCCTGCTGGGCGGATCCGCCTGGGTCGCCGGTCCTCCGGCCCCGCACAACGGCGAGTTCACCGGCAAGGACCGCGCGGTGGTCAACCACGTCGAACGCGGCGCGGTCCACCCGGACGCGCTGGCCCGCTGCGCGGCCGCCGCCAAGGCGCACCCGCCCGCCGCCGAGTGGCGGACCATCGCCACCAGCCGCAAGAACGGCACGACCCTCACCGCGTTCCGCGCACCGGCCGGCGTCTTCTTCTGCGCGAACACCACGACCAGCACCACGATCTCCGCCCCGGACCCTGCCGTCATCGAGGACGGCCGCCGCCGGGTCCGGGTCCTCTTCACCACCCCGACCGGCGCGCTGGCGGGACTGGTGTCGCCGGACCTGAGGTTCCTGACCCTGTCCCGCATCGGCGACCGGGGCACGAACACCACCTCGCCCGCGCTCGTCGACGGCCTCTTCCTCGCCCCGGCCGGCTTCACCAAGGCCGAGAACGGCACCCTGGCGCTCGCCGACGGCGACGAGTTCGCCGTGCGGGGCGTGCCGAAGCCGACCCAGCCCGTGATCGACCGCCCGCTGCCACCCGCCGACCGCGGCGCCCCCGGCGCCCAGCAGCTCGCGCGGTGCCTGGAGGACCGCCCGGTCCCCGACGCCGCCCAGTTCCACCACACGCTCACCGTCCGGCTCAGCGCCACGAGCACGGTGCACGTCGGCCGCTTCGAGGACCTGCTGTTCCACTGCGTGGAGGTGCCCGGCGAGTCGCCGCGCGGCGACGTGCACGACAGCGACGAGCTCGACGAGGTCCGCGGCGTCACCACCTCCGTCGCGGCCCTCGCCGCCTTCTACGACTTCACGCCGCAGAAGGCGGACGAGCCGGGGGAGGCCGACCACACGGCGAGCTCGACCTTCGCGGCCATCGGCCTGGTCACCGACGAGCGGGTCGCCTCGATCACCTACACCCGCCCCGGCGCGGCCGACGTGGCCGCCTCGATCGCCGACGGCACGTTCGTGCTGGCCGCACCGCTGATCGACCGGCACCCCGAGGCGCGCGTGGTCGTGCGGGACGCGGCGGGCGCGGTCCTGGAGACGATCAAACCGAAGGACGTCCCCTAACCGCGATCCGCGGACCGCTTGCGCCGCCGCGCCCGCAGCCACAAGAGGCCGCCCGTCAGGGCCGCCGCCAGTCCGAGCACGCCGAGCAACCGCACGCCACCCTGGCCGCCGAGGTCCCGTGCGCCGAGCGACGCGTCGAGGACGTGCGGCACCACCAGGCCGCCGAGCAGGAGCACCACCACGGTCACCGCCACCGCGCCCTCGATCAGGTGCTTCGCGGCCCGGTTCACCCGGTGGGCCCAGCCGCCGAATCCCGCGGTGAGCACGTAGACCACGGCGGCCAGCGCGAGGGCGAGCAGCACCCAACCGAACACCGGGTTGAACCCCCGCGTGTCGCGGCTGCCGACCGGGTTCAGCAGCCGCCAGAGGAACAGGCACGCGACCAGGAACGGCACGGCGGCCAGGAGCAGGCGCGCGGAAAGGGAGAGGGCCTGGGGTTTCGGGCGCAGGCTGCGGCGTGCGGGCACGCCCGCACCCTAGGACGTTCACCGGCAGCAAGGGGATCGGTCGAACGACCCACAGCGGACCACGCCCGCTCCTGCCGATGGCGTCGCCGGGCGCGCTAAATCGGTGGACGACCGCGTCAGGATCCAGGCGTGGAGACCCGGCGACTGACCCTGCGCCCGTTGACGGAGTCCGACGTGGACTCCGTCACCGCGCTGCACGCCGACCCCGAGGTCATGCGGTTCCTCGACCCCGCGCCGGTCGAGAACTACCTCGGCGGCGGCTTCCACGCGGCGCACGAGAAGGCCACCGGCCGGTTCGCCGGCTGGTTCGAGTTCCGGGCCACCGGCTCCGGCGACGTCGAGCTCGGCTACCGGCTGCACCGCGCGTCCTGGGGCCGCGGCTACGCGACCGAGGGCGGGAAAGCCCTGGTCGACCACGGCTTCGCCGCCGGCGGGGTGCGGCGGGTGGTCGCGACGACCATGGCCGTCAACGCGCGGTCCCGACGAGTGCTGGAGAAGTGCGGACTCCGGCACGTGCGCACGTTCCACGTCGAGTTCCCGGACCCGTTGCCCGGCGCGGAATACGGGGAGGTGGAGTACGCGCTGACGAAAGAAGAATGGCAACGAGCTCAGGGGGAAGCCATGTGGGACACGGATTCAGTCGACCTGGATGCGTATTTCGCACGCACCGGGGCGTCGGCGTCGAGTTCGCTGACGGAGTTACACGAGGCGCATGTGCGCGCGATCCCGTTCGAGAACATCGACGTGATGCTCGGACTCGTGCCGTCGCTCGACCTCGTCGACATCCAGGCAAAACTTGTCGAACGGCGCCGCGGCGGTTACTGCTATGAGCACCAACTGCTGTTCACCGGAGTGCTGGAGCGTCTGGGGTACACGGTCCAACGGCGCATGAGCCGGGTGATGACCGGGCCTCGCACGCACATGATGTCGATCGTCGACGGCCACCTCGTCGACGTCGGGTTCGGTGCGGGCATGCTGCACCCGATGCCGCTGGTCGACGGCGCCGTGGTGGACCAGGCGGGCTGGCCGCACCGGCTGCGGCGCGAGGGACGGCGCTGGGTGCTGGAGAAGCAGGCCGAGGACGGCTGGGAGCTGATGCACGCCTTCGAGGACGATGTCGAGCAGCGGCCTGTCGACTACGCGATGGCCAACTACTACGTGGCCACGCACGAGCGATCACCGTTCAGCAACAGGCTTGTCGTCATGCGTTTGGAACCGGGCCTGAGCCGCCGATTGGTCGGCTCGGAGCTGACGATTGAGCACGCGGGGCGGCAACCTGAGTTTTCTCAGGTCGACGACCTCGCCGAAACGCTGGATTCGCTGGACATCACGCTTACCGAGGGGGAGCTGAGTCACATCGGCTCAACCCTGGGAACATTCGGGGCGCCGCGGTCGTAGTAATGGGTGCAGGGAATCGCATTTCGGAGGTGTTGGACATGACCACCGCGACTCCGTTCACCACAGGAGCCACTCCCACCGGCGTCAACGCACTGCCCACCTTGCCCACGGGCTGGCCGATCGGTTCCTACGCGACCTACGAAGAGGCGCAACGAGCCGTGGACCACCTCGCCGACCACGACTTCCCGGTGGCCGACGTGACCATCGTCGGCGTCGAGCCGATGATCGTCGAACGCGTCACCGGCCGCCTGACCTGGGGCCGCGTCCTCGGCGCGGGTGCCGCGTCGGGTGCCTGGTTCGGTCTGTTCGTCGGTCTGCTGCTCGGCCTGTTCTCGACCGGCGGCGCTCTCGCCCCGATCGTCACGGGCCTGGTCGTCGGTACGGTCTTCGGGCTGGCCAGCGCCGCCACGCGCTACGCGGCGACGCGGGGACGCCGTGACTTCGCCTCGACCACCCAGCTCGTGGCCGGTCGTTACGACGTTCTGAGCCACCCGCGCAACGCCGAGCGCGGCAAGGACATGCTGGCGTCGCTGGCGTGGCGCTCATGAGCACCCCGCTGACGTTCGACGAACTGCGCGACGCGCTCGAGGAGCTCCGCGAGAGCAGCGCCCGGCTGGGCGCGCAGGCGTCCGAGCTCGCGTCGCGGACCGAGGACGACCTGGGCCGCGACGTGGCCGAGATCGTGAAGGACCTGCGGGCCGCCGCCCGCCAGCTGCGGGTCGCGCAGCTCCTGCTGGAACCGGCCGGAGCCGACCTGGCAGCGTGAGAACCAGCTCCCACCACAGGAAACGCCGTCCCGGATCCCCGGGGCGGCGTTTCCGCTTCACTGGCACCCGTGCTGAACCTGGGGAAAGCGGTGCGGGTGCACGGGTGGCGGGTGGCCGTGGTCGTCGCGGGGCTGGGCGTGGCCGCGTTCGACGCGGGCGCCGGCTTGTTCGGGATGGTGCCGATCGTGCTGTGGTGCCTGCTGGCCCGGTCGTGGCGGACCGGGGTGGCCGTCGGGCTGGTCCTGGTGGTCTTGCTCGCGTGGTTCGTCGTACCGCGCGCACTGGGCTGGTCAGGGCCGTGGGTGCCCTCGGCGCTGGAGAGCTTCTGCCTCCACCCGGTGATGGCGGCGGTGGTGTGCGAGGCCGGCGTGCTGGTGGAACGACGGCGACCGGCGGGGGTGGGGTGGCTGCTGGGAACCGTCGGCCTGGGCCTGCTGGCGACGGCGTGGCTGCTGCTGATGGGCCTGGAGGCCAAGCCGCGCGACGAAGGTGTGCTGCCGGGTCCCGCCGGGCTGCGGGTGGCCGAGGGCACGGGCTGGTGCGGCTCCGGCAACTGCTCGCGCGACCTGGAGGCGACCGGGGACCGTGCCGCGGACGTGATGCGCGAGCACCTGGTGTCACGCGGCTATGTGAGCAGGCCGCCGTACAACGACAACGAGTTGTTGTGCCGCACGACCGGGCTCGTGGTGACTCACGAGGTGTGCGCTGAGCTGCGCAACGTCATGCCGCGTGGCGTCGAGGTCGTCTGGTACGTCCAACGCCCGCGGATGCTGGCGGTGCCGGCTCGCGGCGAGACAGCGTGAAAGGGGCGGCAGACCTGCCGCCCCTGATCACCTCCACGGGCTCCTCTCATCGGATGGACGGGGACTCACTTCCTCGTCCAGCCGGAGGAGATCGCTGCCGCGACCTCGCGAACCCGGTGCGCCACACCCCTCGCAGCGCCGGGGGCTCCGGATACCCCACGGCGCCCGCACGAGAGTGAGGACGCGGCACCGGTACCTGGTCGAAGTTGGCGTCGATGATCGCCTCGAACTCCGCGCTCACCCACTCGGCGTCGGCGCAGACCAGGTCCGCGAATGCCCTCTCGCTGGTTGAAAGCACCTCGTATCACTCCCGAAGAAGAGCTACTAGGTACAGATTTTTTGTAGCTCCGGCTACAGCTTCTGTCAAGTACCCGACTGAGAGTCCACTTGTCGCCCATTTCCGTAGGACGTACGGTATTCTTTCCGTATGGCCTACGGAAATGGGGTGGACGGATGGCCGTCGAACGCAGTGGCGGGGGAGACCCGCTCAAGACGCTCGCACTGCTCTGGCGCAGGCCGCCGGAGCCGAAACCGGTCGGCAGGAAGCCCAAGGTGAGCGTCGACCAGATCGTCACCGCGGCGATCGCGGTGGCCGACCGCGAAGGACTCGGTGCCATGTCGATGGCGCGGGTCGCCCAGGAGCTGGCCGTCGGCACGATGTCGCTCTACACGCACGTGCCCGGCAAGGCCGAGCTGATCGACCTGATGGCCGACGCGGTGCTGCGGGAGCGCGACCTCACGCCCGAGGGGTCGTGGCGGGAGCGGATCAAGCATTACGCCGACCGCACGCGGGCGGTCTACCGGGCGCACCCGTGGATGCGGGACGTGTCGATGGTGCGGCCGCCGCTCGGGCCCGGGCTGATGGACGGCCAGGAGTTCGTGCTGGCCGCGCTCGCCGACTCGGGGCTGGAGCCGCGGCACGTCACGGTGGCGCACGTCGCGGTCGAGGGGTTCGTGCACGGCGCCGCCGCCTCCGAGGTGGACGACCAGCAGCTCGCGCGGGTCACCGGTGAGTCCGGTGACTCCTGGTGGGGTGCGCGGCAGGTGTTCTGGGACGACTACTTCGACGTCGAGCGCTACCCGACCATGACGAACCTGTGGAACGCCGGCGCCTACGAGACGCAGGGCACGCTCGCGGACAACATGCGCAGCTCGTTCGACTACGGGCTCGACCGGCTGCTCGACGGCATCGAAGGGGGCCTGCGATGACGATCCTGGTGACCGGCGCGACGGGCAACGTCGGACGGCTGGTGGTGGACCGGCTCGGCGCCGGGGTGCGGGCCATGACCCGCGACCCGGGCAAGGCGGGCTTCCCCGGTCACGCCGAGACGGTGCGGGGCGACCTCGACGACCCGGACGGCATCCCGTTCGACGGCGTGGACGCGCTGTACCTGTTCGCGCACCCGCCCACTGCCCGGGAGGTGGTCGACCGGGCGGTGCGCGCCGGCGTGCGCAGGATCGTGACGCTGTCCAGCGGCGCCGTGACCTACGGCTACGACACCACGCACCACCTGCCGGTCGAGCAGGCGGTCGAGGCGTCCGGCGTGGCGTGGACGCACCTGCGGCCGGGCGAGTTCGCCGTCAACAAGATCGACCTGTGGGGACCGTCGATCCGCGCGGACGGCACGATCGTGCACCCCGACCCCGACGCGTTCGGCCAGCCGATCCACGAGGCCGATATCGCCGACGTGGCGGTGAAGGCGCTGCTGGAGGACGGGCACGCGGGCCAGGTCTACCACCTGACCGGGCCGGCGCAGATCACCCAGCGGGAGATGGCGGTGGCACTGGGCGAGGCCATCGGCCGCGAGCTGCGGTTCCGGGACGTCACGCCCGAGGAGGCGCTCGCCTACTACATCAGCGTCGGCTGGCCGGAGGAGATCGCCCGCTACGTCCTCGGCCTCGGCGGCTACGAGGGTGGCGACCCCGACGACGTCACCGACTACGAGTTCGTCGTGTCGCCGGACTACGAGCGGCTCACCGGCCGGCCGTACCGGACGTTCGCGCAGTGGGCCCGCGACCACGCCGCCGACTTCACGGCCTGATCACCGCCGTCGATTCCGGCACCTCCTCGTTCGACGTCCAGGTGAGAGCGAACGAGGAGGTCCGGTGCGGTTCATGGTGTTCGTGAGAAGCTCGAAACCGGTGGCGGCGCTGCACGGGGACGGGTTGCTGCGCGCGGGCGTCCTGCTCGACGCGGGCGACCTGGTGCCCGGCGCGTGCGGGGTGTCCGGGTACTGGCTGATCGACGTCCGCGACGCGGAGGAAGCCGTCGAACGCGTGCGGCGCATACCGCTTCCGGCCTGTGTCGTGGAAATACGCCAGGTGGCTGTGGTCTGATGCCCGCATGGGGGCTACCTCGGTGCACCGCACCATCGACGCGGTCTGGCGGATGGAGTCGGCGAAGGTCATCGCCGCACTCGCGCGGTACACCCGCGACGTCGGCCTCGCCGAGGAGATGGCCCAGGACGCGCTGGTGGCGGCGCTGGAGCAGTGGCCGGTCGAGGGCGTGCCCAAGAACCCCGGCGCGTGGCTGATGACCACGGCCAAGCGCCGGTCGATCGACCAGATCCGGCGCCGCGAGAACTTCAACCGCAAGGTCGAGGAGATCGGCCGCGACATCCAGGAAGCCACGCCCGATGCCAGCGAGGGCGTCGAGGACGAGATCGGCGACGACCTGCTGAGCCTCATCTTCACCGCCTGCCACCCCGTGCTCCGCACCGAGGCGCGGGTGGCTCTGACGCTGAAGATGCTGGGCGGCCTCAAGACCGAGGAGATCGCCCGCGCGTTCCTCGTCAGCGAGTCGACCGTCGCCCAGCGCATCGTGCGCGCCAAGAAGGCGCTGGCCGACGCCGGCGTCGGGTTCGCGGTCCCCGAGGGGCCCGACCTCGCCCCGCGGCTGGCCTCGGTGCTCGAGGTCCTCTACCTGATCTTCAACGAGGGCTACTCGGCCACGCAGGGCGACGACTGGATGCGTCCCGAGCTGTGCGCGGAGGCGTTGCGGCTCGGCCGCGTGCTCGCCGAGCTCGCGCCGAAGGAGGCCGAGGTCCACGGCCTGGTCGCGCTGATGGAGATCCAGGCCTCCCGCGCCAAGGCCCGCACCGGCCCCGGCGGCGAGCCCGTGCTGCTGCTGGAGCAGGACCGCGGCAAGTGGGACTGGCTGCTCATCGGCCGTGGCCTGCGCGCCCTCGAACGCGCCGAGGCCCTCAACCAACCGCCCGGCCCCTACTACGTCCAGGCCGCACTGGCCGCGTGCCACGCCCGCGCGCGCAAGGCCGAGGACACCGACTGGCAGCGGATCGCCGCCCTCTACCAGGTGCTCGCGCAGATCTCACCGTCCCCGGTCGTCGAGCTCAACCGCGCGGTGGCGCTGTCGATGGCCTTCGGTCCCGCCGCCGGTCTCGCGCTGGTCGACGAGATCTCCGGCGCCAAGGCGTTGCAGGGCTACCACCTGCTGCCGAGCGTGCGAGGCGACTTCCTGGCCAAGCTCGGCCGGACCGAGGAGGCGAAGGCGGAGTTCGAGAAGGCCGCCGCGCTGACCCGCAACGAACGCGAGAAGGCCCTGCTGCTCGGCCGCGCCGCCGCCTGCGGTTAGGTCAGCGCGAGCTTCGCGCCCAGCGCCGCGAACGCGGCGGCGAAGAACCGGCGCAGCCACACCACCACGCGCGGCCGGGCCAGCACCCGGTCGCGCATCGACGCCGCGAACACCCCGTAGACGGCGAAGACCACGAACGTCAGCGCCATGAACACCCCGCTCAACGCCCCCATCTCCCCGAAGCCCGTCGCGAACTGCGGCAGGAACGCCACGAAGAAGATCGTCAGCTTCGGGTTCAGCAGGTTGAGCAGCACCGCCGACACCACGACCGTGCGCGCCGAGGCCGGCGCGGCCGCGGTGTCCACGACGAGGTCGCCGCGGTCCCGCAACGTGGTCCACGCCAAATACAGCAGGTAGGCGACACCCAGGTACTTCACGATCTCGAACGCCAGCGCGCTCGCGTGCAGCAGCGCCGCGAGACCCGTGACGGTGGCCAGCACGTGCGGCACGATCCCGAGCGTGCAGCCGAACGCGGCGATGACGCTCGCCTTGCGCCCGTGCGCGAGACCGGCGGACAGCGTGTACAGCACACCGGTGCCGGGGGTGGCGACCGCGAGCAACGTCGTGACCAGGAAGGCGAGGCTCATGCCGGTGACTCTGCCGCCAAAGCGGCCCAGGCAGGAGAGCCAGAACACGCCTGCGAAAATGGACCACTTCTCGTGTCGAGAACGCTCCCGCGGCGTCGTCCCAGGGGCATGAGCATCCAGAGCATGCACCACGTGGGTATGACCGTCACCGACCTCGCGGCCGCCGTCGCGTTCTTCGAGGCTCTCGGCATGGAGCTGGAGGGCGAGGCGCACATGGAGGGCGGGTTCGTCGACGGTGTCATCGGGCTCGAGGGCTCCCGCAGCAGGATCGCGATGCTGCGCACGCCGGACGGCCGGTACCGGATCGAGTTCAGCGAGTTCCAGGCACCCGAAGCCGTCGACGGCAGTTCGCACGCCCCGATCAACGCCCTCGGCCTGCGGCACGTCGCGTTCGCCGTCGACGACCTCGACGGCACCCTCGCCCGGCTCCGCCCGCACGGCGCCGAGCTGGTCGGGAACGTCGAGACCTACCGGGACGTCCTGCGGACCTGCTACGTCCGCGGGCCCGAGGGGATCCTGCTGGAGCTGAGCGCGTCCCTCACGTGAGCGCCCGCGCGTAGGCCGTGGGGGAGACGCCGACGGTCTGGGTGAAGTCCCGCACGAGGTGGGCCTGGTCGCTGTAGCCGAGGTCGGCGGCCAGCCGTGACCACTGCACTTCGGACTCGGCGCGCTCCAACGCCTCGTGGATGCGGTACCGCAGGATGACCCACTTCGGGCTGACGCCGACGTAGTCCGCGAACAGCCGTTGCATCGTCCGCACCGCGACACCGCACTCCCGCGCGAAGTCCGAGACCCGCCGGATGTCCCGGTCGTCGCGGATGCGCTGCACCAGCTCCATCGCCAGCGCGGCCTGCGGGTCGGGCGCGGGTCCCATCCCCAGCAGGAACGAGTCGAGCGCCGCCACCCGGTCGTCCTCGTCCTCCACGCCCAGCACCAGCGCCGAGTCGACGCCGCTCAGCCGCACGTGCCGCCCGGTCCACGCGGACACCGGCTCGGAGCGGAAAGGCCGGAAGCCGCCGGGCCGGAACTGCACCCCGGCGACGCGGATCCGCCCGGCCAGCACGCGGCGGAACAACCCGAGCCCCACCCCGGCCAGCTCCGGGTGCGCGTACCCGTGTTCGAAGACGATGTTCACGGACGGATGCGGCACGACGTGTGTGGTGTACGGCGCGTCCAGATGACCGTCGATCAGCCAGTAGTGCTCCAGGTACGGCTGCAACTCCGGACACGGCAAACGGCGGCGGAACCGCACGCGGGCGAACAGCTCACGCGCGTCCACGATCCCCCGAGTGTCCTGGCGCGGCCCCTGCACGCCGCAGATCCTAGGTGCGCAGGCGTTCCCGGAGACCGGCCACGTGCGTGTTCAGGACGTCCTCGGCCGCTTGCGCGGTCAGGTGGCCCATGAGCACGTGGGTGGTGAGACCGTCGGCCAGGGCGAGCAGGGCGCGGGCCTCGGCCCGCGGGTCGGCGGGGCCGTTCCCGGCTGCCTCCGCGACGAGGCGGGTGAGGAGGTCCTCGAGAGCCGCGTAGCTGTTCCTCAGGGTGCGGGCGAGCGGCTCCCTGACGACGGCCTGGGCGACGAACGCGAGCCAGATCCGCGCTTCGGCCCGGTGTTCCTCGCGGAGCAGGGCGATCTCGTCGATCGCGTGCCCCAGGGCGTGCGCCGGGTCCGCGGCCAGGCGTGCGCTCACGCGTTCGGTGAGGCGTTCGCCGACGTGGCCGACAGCGAACAGGAGCATCTCCTCCTTGCTGCGGAAGCAGCGTTGCACAGCGCCCACGGAGACCTGGGCGCGCGCGGCGACGTCGCGCATGCTCACCCCCTCCGGTCCCAGCTCGTCGGCGAGGAGGCAGACGGCCTCGGCGATCCTGCGCCGCCGGTCCTCGTAGTCCACCTGCTTGGGCATGCGCGCCCCACCTCCTTGTTTCGATACGATCGTATCGATGCCGGATCGCGGACGCGCCGGCACGCGGACAGGGAGCACGATGATCAACCATGACGCCCCGTGGGCGATGACCGCCGCCGCCCAGGCGAAGGCGGTCCGCGACGGCGAGATGTCGGCCCGCGACCTCGTCGACAGCCACCTGGACCGCATCGCGGAGGTCAACCCGCAGGTCAACGCCATCACGCAGCTGATCGCCGAGCAGGCCCGCGAGGCCGCGGACCGGGCGGACCGGCGGCGTGCGGCGGGCGAGGTGCTCGGCCCGTTGGCCGGCGTGCCGTTCACGGTGAAGGAGTCCACCGCGGTCGAAGGGGTGCCGACCACGCTCGGCACGCCCCGGTTCCGCGACCTGGTGGCGCCGGCGGACGCGCCTCCGGTGGCCCGGCTCCGCGCGGCGGGGGCCATCCCGATCGGGCACAGCAACGTGCCCACCTTGATCCTGGCCGGGATGCACACCCGCAGCCAGTTGTTCGGCGACACCGTCAACCCGTGGGACCCGGCCCGGACCCCCGGGGGCTCCAGCGGTGGCGACGCGGTGGCCGTCGCCACCGGCATGGCCGCGCTCGGTCTCGGCAACGACTCCGGCGGCTCGGTGCGGATCCCGGCCTCGTTCTGCGGCGTGACGGGGCTGAAGCCGACGACGGGGCGGTTCCCCGCCGACCACCGCCTCCTCGGTTCCGGCGACCCCGGACCGGCCTCGCAGATGCTGGTCACCGACGGCCCCCTGGCCCGCTCCGTCGCCGACCTGCGCCTGGCCTACGAGGTGCTGGCCGGGACCGACCCGCGGGATCCGAGAGCCGTACCGGTTCCCCTGTACGGCGACCCGCTGCCGGGGCCGGTGCGGGTCGCGGTCGTGACCGATCCCGGTGGTCGCGGTGTCCACCCCGCGGTCAGCGCGGCCGTCGCGGCGGCGGCGGACGCCTTGCACGACGCGGGCTACGACGTGCGGGAGGTGGCGGACGTCCCGCGGCTGGCCGAGACGCTCGAGGCCTACGGCCGGATCACCCTGGCCGAGTTCGCGCCGACCTGGCCCGCGGTGCGGACGTTGCTCGGCGAGGGTGAGGACCGCTACATCCAGATGGTCATGGACAAGACCGCGCCCGCGACCGCCGCGGATCTCGTGGAGCTGATGGGGACCTGGCTCGGCATCCGCCGCTCCTGGGCGGAGTTCCTCGACGAGTACCCGCTGCTGCTCGGGCCGGTGTTCACGGAGCCGCCCGTCGAGCCGGGGCTGGAGTCCCGCGACGAAGCGGGACGGGAGCGGGTCGCCGAGGCCATGCGCCTGTGCGCGGTGACCAGTTTCGCCGGCGTTCCCGCGGTCGCCGTGCCGACCGGGGTCGTCGACGGGCTGCCGTCCGGCGTGCAGATCATCGGGCGCGCGTTCCGGGAGGACCTCTGCCTGGCCGCCGCCGAGGCGGTCGAGAACCGCCTCGGCGTGGTCACGCCGGTCGGCCCCCGCCAGGTTGGCGCGTTTTTTCAAGAGCCGCGAGCCGCACGGCCATAACGTCGGCGACCATGAAGCTCAGCGTTCTGCTCGACCGCGCCCGCGACCACGCGTTGCCCGTCATCGCCGGTATCGGCGACGACGACCTCACCCGGCCCACCCCGTGCGCCGACTACGACGTCCGCGCCCTGCTCGACCACCTGCTGCACGTCGTCGTCGAGTTCCAGAAGCTCGCCGCCAAGCAGGACGCCGACTTCGGCCACACCCCGGCCTACCCGGACTGGCGCGTGCGGTTCCCGGCCGAGACCGCCCGGCTCGTCGAGGCGTGGGCACAGCCCGGCGCGACCGAGGGCATCTCCGGCGCCATGAAGATGCCCGCGCGGACCGTCGGCGGGCTGGCGCTGCTCGACCTCACCGTCCACGCCTGGGACCTCGCGCGGGCGACCGGCCAGTACTTCGAGCCCGACGCCGAGGTGCTCGCCGAGGTCACGGACCTCGTCGCCAGGATGGGGCCGATGGCCGTGGAGTGGAAGGTCTTCAAGGACCCCGTCGAGGTACCGGGCGACGCCTCGCCGTTCGAGCGGCTGCTGGCCGCCACCGGCCGCGATCCGCGCCGGCCTGCTTGACTGGGGCGCATGTTGACCATCGGGATGCTCGGCGGGATGAGCTGGGAGAGCAGCGCGGAGTACTACCGGCTCGCGAACGTGCTGGTGCGCGAACGCCTCGGCGGACTGCACTCGGCCAGGGTCGTGCTGCACTCCGCCGACTTCGCCGAGATCGAGCGGATGCAGGTCGAGGGCAGGTGGGACGACGCCGCCAAGGCCCTCGCCGGCGCCGCCGCGCAGGTGCAGGCGGGCGGCGCGGACTTCCTGCTGCTGTGCACCAACACCATGCACAAGGTGTTCGACCAGGTGCAGGCCGCCGTCGACATCCCGATGATCCACCTGGGCGACACCACCGCGGCGGCCGTCAAGGCCGCGGGCCTGGCGACCGTCGGGCTGCTCGGCACCGGCTTCACCATGGACCAGCCGTTCTACCGCGAACGCCTGGAGTCCCACGGGCTGCGCGTGCTGCTGCCCTCACCCGAGGACCGCGCGACCGTGCACCGGATCATCTACGACGAGCTGTGCCTGGGCGTGGTCCGCGACGAGTCCCGCCGCGCCTACCAGGACGTGATCGCCCGCTTCGACGGCGCCGAGGGCGTCATCCTCGGCTGCACCGAGATCGAGCTGCTCATCGGCCAGGCCGACGTGCCGCTCCCGGTGTTCCCGACGACCCGCCTGCACGTCGAGGCCGCCGTCGAGAGGGCGATCCAGAGCACTCTGTGAACGGCCGGTGCGATCGGAGCCGCAACTTCGCCACTGTGCGGAGTGTCCTGGTCACCGAGGGCTATTCCTCACCAAGGTGAACAACTCGCGTTGAAACGATCGCATCTCGCCGCAGGGCTGACGGCTGTCGTGGTTGCCGCCACGGCAGCCGTTCCCGCTTCCGCGGCACCACCACCGCACGAGGTGCGGACCGGCGGGCTGACCGCCTCCTTGAGCTCAGGCACGGCTGTTGCCCGCGATGGGACGCTGACACACCGGTCTCCGACCGGGGTGCGTGGTGGTTCGCACCCCGGTCGGAGACCGGCGCTACTTCTGGTACGGCGCCAGCGTGTCCGGGTCCTCGTCCGGCGCGGACATGATCGGGTGCACCTCGATCGGCTGGTTGAGGACCTTCCCGCCGGGCCCGGGGCACGCCGAGGCCTTGCGCGCGATCTCCAGCACCCGCTCGCGGCTGCCGACGTCCACCACCCAGTACCCGGCGATGACCTCCTTGGACTCCGCGAACGGCCCGTCGACCACGACCGGCGCGCCGCCGTCGTCCGAGCCGCGCACCACGAACGCCCGTGCCGGTCCGCTCAGCCCCTCGGACTGCAGCAGCTCACCGGAGGCGCGCAGCTCGGCGTCCAGGTCGCGCATGTAGGCGATCATGCGGTGCAGGTCCTCGTCCGACCACGCGGCGAGCCCCTCCCAGTCCTCCTGGCTGCCGCCGTAGCTGACCAGCATGTACTTCACTTCCACTCCCCACCGGTCGCGCGGGCCTTGATCTCCTGCACGGCCCAGCTGTTGCCGTCAGGGTCGTCGAAGAAGATGAACGACCCTCCGTCCGCCTCGTTCATGCGCACGATCTCACCGACCTCGACACCGCGCTCCAGTAGCTGCGCGCGGGCCTTCTCCAGGTCCGCCACGACGAGCTGCACGCCCTTGAGCGAGCCTGGCTCGCCCTTGACGATGCCCTTGCCCAGCACGATCGAGCAGCCGGAGCCGGGCGGCGTGAGCTGCATGATGCGCGTGTTCTCGTCGAAGGTCGTGTCGTGGTCGACGGCGAAGCCGAGTTGCTCGGCGTAGAAGCGCTTCGACCGGTCGAGGTCCGACACGGGGATGACGATGACTTCCAGGGTCCAGTCCACGGTGGTGCTCCTTCTCGGCGGTGGCCTTTCCCGCAGGCGTCGAAGTGCTCAGGAACTTTTCGACATGGGGTCCCTGCCCACATACCCGAGCAGCCTGTCCTGCGGTGACGCGTCCTCGGGCACCGGCACCTCGGGGCCGTAGACCTCGATGCCGGGGCCGAACGCGCCGGGCGTGCGGAGCCGCTGCATCAGCTCGGGCGGCACCGCCGTCGCGGTGGCCCACAGCCGCTGCACGTCCTCGGCGGGGATGGTCTCGTCCTGGCCGGTGGCGCGGGCGAGGTCCCAGCCGTGCAGGACCAGGTCGTCGCTCACGACCCGGTCGACGTGCTCGGCCAGCGTCATCGCGCCGACCGGCGTGGAGACCTCCCTCGTCGCGCGGCCGGACGCGAGCGCCTGCTGCACCTGCCGCCGGGCTTCGCGGAAGTCCGCCAGCAGGTCGCCGGTGCGGGGGATCGCGACGCCCAGCATCACGCCGTGCATGTCGATGACGTGGTCCACCACCTCACGCGCGGTCCACTTGGCGCACGGCGACGGGTTGTCCCACTGGTCCTCAGGCACGTTCGAGACCTTCGCCTCGAACGCGTCCGCACGAGCCCGATACCTGTCCGCGATCACGGGAATCACTCCTCGACCGCGCCGCCGATCTTGCGCAGATGCTCGCGGAACGTGAGACCGCTCGCCAGGTATTCGCTGAACCGCAACTGCCCGCGCAGGGACTCGCCCTGCCGCACGCGCTCGGCCTGCGCCCGCTCGACGTCGCGGATGCCCGCCGCCTTGGCGAGCAGCGCCTCGGCCTGCGCGGCCGGCACGAACAGCACGCCGTCGTCGTCACCGAACACGACGTCGTCGGACGTGACGGTCCACTGGTCGACCTCGGCCGTCGAGAGGGCCTCGGGCGCGCGGTCGCGCAGGCTCAGCGGGCCGGTCGGGTTCGCGCCGAGGCTGAACACCGGCAGGCCGATCGCGCGGATGTCCTGGGTGTCGCGGTGCAGACCCCAGATCACGACACCCGCGAGACCGGCCTTCTGCGCTTCGAGCACGATCAGGTCGCCCACGCAGGCCTCGTCGGTGCGGCCGCCGTTGTCGACGACCAGCACGTCACCGGGCTCGCTGCGTTCGATGGCCTCCAGGAAGATGTCGACGCTGCCCGCGTGCCGGGCGGGCAGGACGCGGCCGGACGTCTTCGTGCCGGGGATGACCGGGGTGAGGACGGCTGTGCGGACCGGGATGTTCGCCCGGACGCAGGCGTCGGCCAGATGTGCGGTGGTGAGATCGAGTTCGGCGAGATCCATGCGGGCATTCTCACGCCGACACGGGCTCCTCGGCGGGTTTCTGCCGCAGCACACCCGCGGACAGCGCCGCGACCAGGCACAGCACCACCGGCAGCAGGAACGCGATGTTGAGCGGCACGAAGTGCGTCAGCCAGCCGATCACCGCCGGTCCGGCCAGCACGCCGAGGTAGCCGAGCCCGGCCACGCGCGAGACGTTGACCCCCGCCGCGCCGGGTTCGGCGTGGCCCGCCGCGCTGAAGAGCTGCGGCACCGTGCCCGACAGACCGATCCCGGCGATGGCCCAGCCGACCAGTGCCAGCCAGATCCACGGGGAGAGCGCCGCGGTCGCGATGCCTGCGGCGCCGATCACCGAGCCCCAGCGCAGCACCGCCATCGGCCCGATCTTCGCCGTGACCCGGTCGGCGAGCAGGCGGCCGACGGTCATCGTCGTCGCGAACGCGCCGTAGGCCAGTGCGGCGATCTCCGGCGAGGCGTCGAGGATGTCCTGCAGGTGCAGCACGCTCCAGTCGTTGGCCGCGCCCTCGCTCAGCATGACCAGCAGGGCGAGCACCGCCATGATCCAGATCCGGCGCGGCGCCTTGCGCTTCTTGCCGGTCTGGTCGGTGGCCTGCTGCTGCTCCTCCTTCTCGTCGAGGAGCAACCTGGCTGTCACGAGGCTGACGACGACACCGAGCACGGCCGCGGCACCGAGCGTGGTGGCGGGGGAGAGCTCCCAGCCCAACGTGCGTGCACCGGTGAGCGCCGCTGCCACACCACCGAGCGACCACGTCGCGTGGAACGCCGACATCACCGGACGGTTGTAGTGCCGTTCCACGACCACGGCGTGCGCGTTCATGCTCACGTCGATCAGCCCGTTGCCGAAGCCGAAGATGAGCAGCGCCGCACCGAGCGTCCACTGGTTGACGGCCACACCGGGCAGGAACGCCGTCACGCTGCATACGACACCGGCGAGCGGCACGACCAGCTTCACGCCCAGCCGGTCGGTGAACTTGCCGCCGAACCGCATGCCGATGAACGCGCCCAAGCCGAGCAGCAGCAGCAACCGGCCGAGCTCGGCGTGGCTGATACCTGTGCGTTCCTCGACGGTCGGGATGTGCACGAGCCACAGCCCGAGCAGGAACCCGTTGAGCGCGAAGTAGGTGAAGGTGGCGGCCCGTGCGGCCCGGAGAGCGGTCACGAGCCCACGCTAACGAACGGTTCGCATGTTCGAAAGATTGAGTTTCGAACATCACTGATGTTCAATCACGGTCGTGTCCCGACTGAAGCAGATCTCCGAGGCGGTCCGCGACGCCGGCTCCCTCGGCGTCGCGGAGCTGGCGGCGCTGACCGGCGCGTCCGAGATGACCATCCGCCGCGACCTGGAGGTGCTCGCCGCACAGGGGGTGCTGGAGCGCTACCGCGGCGGCGCCCGCAGCCTGCTGCTGCGCGGCTCCGAACCCCCGTTCGCCCTGCGCTCCGACGAGAACACGGACGCCAAGCGCCGCATCGCCGCCGTCGTCGCCGGGCTGCTCGCCGACGGCGAGTCGGTCGTGCTGGACAGCGGCACCACGTGTCTCGAAGTCGCCCGCCTGCTGCACGACCGCCGGATGACCGTGATGCCGTTGTCGCTGCACGCCGTGAACGCGCTGTCGTCCTCGCCGGCCTTGACGCTGCTGGTGCCCGGCGGCCGGCCGCGGCCCGGCGAGCTGGCGTTGACCGGGCCGCTGACGCTGGCGTCGCTGGAGTCCCTGCGCTTCGACACCGCGGTCATCGGCTGCTGCGGCCTGTCGGCCGAGCACGGCATGACCGCGTTCGACCTGGAGGACGCCTCGGTGAAGCGCGCCGCCATCGCCTCGGCCCGGCGCGTGATCGCCGCCGTCGACGCCTCCAAGCTCACCCGCACCGCGCTGGCGCACGTGGCGCCGGTGTCGTCGCTGGACGCGGTGGTCACCGACGCGGACGGCGACGACCGCGTCCAAGGCCTGACGGCCGCGGGCGTGACGGTGGTGACGGCATGATCGTGCTGTTCGACATGTTCGGTGTGATCGCCCGCGACCAGTCACCCGAGGTCATGGCCACGATGAGCGACGACCCGTCGTTCTGGGACGCCTACTGGGCACAGCGCCCCGCCTACGACCGTGGCGACATCACCGCCGAGGAGTACTGGACGCGCGTGGGTCACCCACCGCTGGTCGAGAAGGACGTCGCCAGCTGGAGCCGTGTCGACTACGCGATGGTCGCGCTGCTGCACGAGCTGCACGGCGCCGGCCGGCGGATCGCCCTGCTGTCCAACATCCCCGAGGACCACGCCCGCTACTTCGAGCGCACCTACGAGTGGCTCGACCTGTTCGAGGTGCGCGGGTTCTCCTGCCGCATCGGGCACGCGAAGCCCGAGCCCGGCGCGTTCGAGTGGTGCCGGGACGCGCTGGGCGGCGGCGACATCCTGTTCGTGGACGACCGGCTGGAGAACGTCCGCGCGGCCGAGCGGGCCGGGATGCGCGGCCACCACTTCACCGGCATCACCGGCCTGCGGGACCTGCTCGGGGTCGGCAGGAGCGCCTGAACGGGCTCAGGCGCCGGCGCCGCCGTCGACCGGCACGATCGCGCCCGTCACCATCGAGGCGCGGTCGCTGAGCAGCCACGCGGCGGCCTCGGCCACCTCGCGGGGCTCGGCCATGCGCCCGAGCGGGGTCGTCGCGGTGATGCGCTCGACGATGCCGGGGGTCGCCTCCTCCCACGCGTCGATCATCTCCGTGGCGGTGCCGCCGGGGGTGATGCCGTTGACCCGGATGCCTTCGGGAGCCCAGGTCACCGCGGCGGTCTCGGTGAGGCTGTTGAGCGCGCGCTTCATGGCCCCGTACGCGGGCAGGGCCGGGTTGGCGCGGCGGCTGCCGATGCTCGAGGTGTTGACGATCGCCCCGCCACCGCCGCGGCGCATCAACACGGCCTCGGCGTTCATGGCGGTCCAGTGCGAGCGGAAGTTCACGGCGAACTGGTTGTCGATGTCCTCGTCGCTCGTGGTGTCGAGCGGGCCGGGCTGCTGGATCACGGCACCGTTGTTGAACGCGCCGTCGAGCCGCCCGTGCAGCTCCTCGACGCGGTCGACCGCCGCGCGGATGCTCGCGCGGTCGGCGAGGTCGAGCGGCACGGCGTCCGCGACACCGCCGGCGGCGCGGATCTCGCCGACGAGGCGGTCGAGGGCGTCGGTGCCGCGGGCGGCGAGCACGACGGCGGCGCCCTCGGCGGCGAACAGCCGGCCGGCGGCCGCCCCGATGCCGCGGCTGGCGCCGGTGATGAGGACGACCTTGCCGGTGAGGAGGCCGATGGGTGCGGTTGCGTTGGTCATGCCGACAATGTCAGCGCGGTCGCCGATCCGGATTCAGGTACTGGCTGTACCAGGCTCCGCGGCCACGCGGCGGGCAGACTCGGGGTATGAGCAAGCAAGAGCTGGCCTCGTTCCTGCGCAGCCGGCGCGAACGCCTCCGGCCGGAGGACGTCGGCCTGCCGTCCGGCCCGCGCCGCCGCACACCGGGGCTGCGCCGCGAGGAGGTCGCGGTCCTGGCCCACATCTCCACCGAGTACTACGTGCGGCTGGAGCAGGGCAGAGCACCGTGGCCCTCGGCCGAGGTCCTCGCCGGCATCGCGGGCGCGCTGCGGCTCACCGACGCCGAGTCGGACCACCTCCACCTCCTCGCTGGCACCGCGCCGACCCGCGGCCGGGTGCACCGGCGCGACGTCCGCCCGAGCATCCTCGCGCTGCTGGAACGACTGCCGCAGACTGCCGGGTTCGTGACCTCCGCCGTGTTCGAGGTGCTCGCGTGGAACGACCTCGCGGCCGCGCTCATGGAGGACTTCGCCCTGCTCGACCCGCGGGACCGCAACCTCGCCCGCCGCGCGTTCCTGGACCGGACGCCACCGGACAAACCCCTCTACGGGATCTCCGACGCCGCCGAGTTCCGGCTGCACGTCGTCATGCAGCTGCGGGCCACGCTCGCCCGCTACCCGGCCGATCCCGCGGTGGCGGAACTGGTCGAGGAGCTGCGCGCCGGCAGCGCCGACTTCGCCCGGCTCTGGGAGCGCAACGACGTGCAGGCCTCACCGGCACTCACCAAGACGTTCCGGCACCCGCTCGTCGGTGAGGTCACCGTCGACTGCGACTCGCTCACGCTCACCGACCGCGACCAGCACCTGGTGCTCTACAGCGCCCCGCTGGGGTCTCCCGGGGCCGAGGCGCTCGCGCTGCTGAACGTCCTCGGCCCCGGCGCCCGGCTCTAGACCAGCGACGACCAGTAGAACCAGAACGCCTGCAACACCCCCGCGGCGATCAGCAGGTACCACAGGATCAACACGACCGTGTGGTACTGGAACGCCGGGCGGATGTTGCGCAGCGTCGTGTACCAGAAGATCGGGATCGTCACGGCCCACACGACCATGCAGTACGGGCACAGCGCGCCGATCTCGTACAGCGACTGGTAGATGAGCCAGTGCACGAGCAGCACGCCGGCGGTGGTGCCCACCTGCAGCCCGATCCAGATCCACGACGGCAGCTCCACGCCCGTGAGCAGCACGACGCCGAGTGTCGTCACCACCGCGAACCCGGCGATGCCGAGCAGCGGGTTGGGGAACCCGAACAGCTCCGCCTGCGGCGTCGTCATGATGGAGCCGCAGCTCAGCACCGGGTTGATGCTGCACGTCGGCACGTAGAACGGGTCCTTGAGCAGCGCGATCTTCTCGATCGTCAGCACGGCCGAGGCGAGCAGGCCGACGGCCCCGCCGACCGCGAGGACCCCCGCGACGATCCGGTTCACGAGAGCTCCCGCTCGATCGCCTTCTTCAGCGCGTCGTAGGAGGGCGCGCCGGTGAACTTGGTGCCGTTGATGAAGAACGTCGGCGTGCCCGTCACCCCGGCCTTGCTGCCCTCCGCGCGCTGGGCGAGCACCCGCTCGCGCAGCGCCGGGTCGTCCAGCGCCTTCTCGAACGCGGCCGCGTCGAGCCCGAGCTGCTGCGCGAACCCGGCGAACACCGCGCGCTGGGACGTCTGCTGCCCGCCCCATTCCTGCTGCGCGTCGAACATCAGCCGGATCATGTCGTCCCGCTTGCCCCCGGCGCCGGCCGCCTCGACCGCGACGGCGGCGAGCTCGGCGTTGCGGTGGCTGGGGATGGGGAAGTGCCGCACGTCGAACGTGACGCGCTCGCCGTACTCGGTCTTGAGCCGCTCCACGCCGGGGTGGGCGGCGCGGCAGGACGGGCATTCGAGGTCGAGGTACTCGACGACGGTCACCCCGCCGCCGGCGGACTGGGGAGCCGCGGTGGTGTCGTTGCGGGTGAACAGGAGGAAACCGGCGACCACCACCGCCACGACGGCGATGATGACCAGGGACAGGCGGGCGTTCTTGGACATGGCGAAGAAACCTCCACGAAGGCGGGACGGACCGAACCGCAGAACGGGTTCGGCCTAGGCCCGCAGCACGCAGAGCTGCGCCAGCCGCACTTCCAGCCGGCGTGAAGGGGGAGGCAGCGCAGAGGGCAGGCGCATCGCCGGCGCCCGGAACGAGGAGGACCGCCGCAGCACGGCGAACCCGATGAGCACCGCGAGCGCCACCACGAGGCAGGCGCCCGCCACGAGGATGCCCTCGATCAGCCCGGAGTCGTCGGCCTGGCCGGAGTGGACGACGGCGTGGGTGCTCGACGTCGGGCACTGCGCGGTCCAGGCGAACTCGGTCTCGCACGGGGTGCCCTGCATCATCGCGACACCGGCGACCAGCGCGAGCACGGCGAAAACCCGCGCGAGGTACGCGCGGGTTCGCGAGCTGCGGGTGCCGGGCACGTCATCCAGAGTAGCCACTGGCCACTCAGCGTGGTGTGAGCGGGGGAGAGCTAGTCCCAGAACGCCAGTCTGTGCTCGGCCGCGTAGTCGACCGGTCCGATCGCCCCCGGTGCCAGCGACTGCACGTACTGCCCTGCGGAGAACCGCGGCCATCCCGGTGTCCCGGTGCGGGCGAAGTCCGTCCACGTTCTGATCATGTGATCGGACAGCCCGCGGTCCTTGGCGAAGTCGCGATCCGGGAACAGGTAGTCGATGTCCGATGAGTGGTTCGCGCCGTGCAGTTCCGTCGGGAACGACGGGTCCGTGGCCGCGCCACGGTCCGCGAACTCGAACGCGTACACGGGCGCGTGACGCGCGTACAAGGTGTTCTGCCGGAACGTCGCCCTCGCCCACACGCGGTCGGTCAGCAGCGCGGCCCACGCCTGCTTCGCTGACGCGTAGGCACTCACCGGGTACTCCCGCTCGACCTCAGCGGCCCGCTCCGGGAACGCCTCCCGCACCAGCCGCGAGTAGTCGTCCGCGGACATCGGGTCCGGCCGGAACAGCCCGACGAAGCTGTTGTGTTCGTCGCGCGTGGCTCCGGCGAGCATCGGCACCGGCGAGAACGCCCCGGTCTCCAGCGACTGCGCCGGCGGCTCCGGCAGCACGGACCCGCCGTACCCGACCGGCTGGAAGATGTTCATGATCTGCGGGTGCTCCAGCAGGGTGGCGGCGGGGAGCGCCCGCAGGCACGCCAGGTCCGCGCAGCCCAGCTCACCCGTGATCGCCGCGCCGATCTCCTCGATCTCCGCCACCGGCCGCCACGCCAGTGACGGCAACGCCTCCAGGTCCGGGAACCAGGCGCCCTTCGGCACGTCCACCAGCGTGAAGGAGCTGTGCAGGATCGCCTTGTGGAACAACGGCTGCCGCGCGGACTTCTGGGCGATCAGGTGCGCGCTCACGGCCGTCGCGCCGAACGACACCCCGAACAGCGTCACGTTGCCCGGATCGCCGCCGAAGCCGGAGACGTTGCGCCGCACCCACTCCAGCGCCGCCCGCTGGTCCAGCAGCCCGAACTCGCCGGAATGCGGCAGGCCGGGCAGGCCGAAGCCGCCGAACACGCCCATCCGGTAGTTGAACGTCACCACGACGACGTCCCCCTGCCGTGCGAGGCGTTCGGCGTGGAAGTGGTGGCCGGCCCCGATGGCGCCGTCACCGTGGATCCACACCAGCACCGGCCTGCGGCCCGAGGTGGACGGTGTCATGACGTTCGCGAACAGGCAGTCCTCGTTCGTGCTCTTCGTCTCCGAGTAGCCGGACCCGACCTGCGGGCACGGGCTGCCGGGTGCCAGCGCGTCCCGCACGCCGTCCCACGACGCGGCGCGGACCGGCGGCTCCCAGCGCGACGCGCGGGCGTACGGGATGCCCTGGAACACGAGGTGCGAGTCCCGCACCTCGCCCCGGACCCGGCCTGTGTCGGTCGTGACGACGTCTGAGGGCATCGCCTCCCCCTTCCCGCACGCGCTCACCAGCAGAAATGCGGTCAACAGCAACGTCGGCAGACGCATGCCTACCCTCCCGTGGCCAGCTCGACGGCCGCGACCAGTTCCCTCTCGCAGACGTCGAGGTCGAGTGCCCCGGACCGCAGCACGACGCCGTTGCGCATCGCCAGGATGAACACCGCCATCACGTCCGGGTCGAACGCGCGGAACTCGCCGGCGTCCTGCCCCTGGCGAAGCAGCGCGGCGAGTGCGACGTGGTCCGAGTCGGCGATGCCCCCATCGGTCACCGCCGCGTGTGCCCTGATCCGCAGGAACGCGAGCATGTCGGCGCGGTGCTCCCGCAGGAACGCCACGTTGGCGACCAGGAACGCCCGCAGCTCGTCACGCGGGCTGGGCTGGCCCAGGCGCGCGGTGACGAAGCCCTGGAAGCGTTCGAGGACGTCGGCGAACACGACGTCGACGAGTTCCTGCTTGTTGCGGAAGTGGTACGAGATCAGCCCGGTGCTGCTCAGCCCCGCGCGCGCCGCGATCGCCTTGAACGACGTCTCGGCGTAGTCGAGCTCCGCGATCGTGGCGATGGCCGCCGACATGATCTGCGCCCGCCTGGCCTGCTCCGTCACGGATTTTGCTCGCATGAGCAAAAGTTAGCACGGTTGAGCAAATGAGGGCCGGGCGAGACCTGCGACGGCGGCTTCCACCGCAGCCTGGCGGCCGGGGAAGGAGTCCTCTCGCAACGCCTTCAACGACCAGGACGCGGTGTCCCAGCTGATCACCAGCGCGACCACCATGGCCAGCAGCTCGATCGCCGGGATGTCGGACCGGACGGAGCCCGCCCGCTGGGCGGCGGAGATCGCGGCCACGTTGCGCCGGTACTCCGCGACCTCGGCCTCGACGGGCTGCTGGCGCTCCAGCCCCGCCCACAGGTACAGCCGGCGCACGTGCGGGCGCTGTTCCAGTTGCGCGAACAGCGCGCCGGCGTAGCGGGGGAGGTCACCCGCGTCGATCGCGACCGCGCGCCCCAGCTCGGCCATGGCGTCGCCGACGACCCGGTCGAACAGCTCCTCCTTGGTGCCGAAGTGCATGTAGATCGACCGCTTGTTCGCCGAGGCCTGCTCGGCGATGCGGTCGACCCGCGCTCCCGCGAGGCCGTGCGCGGCGAACTCGTCGATAGCGGCCTTCATGAGGCGCCGCTTGGTCTCCGTGGCGTCGGGTGGCATGCGCCGATCGTACATAACCATCTAGATATTTACATGTGCCGTCGACACGTGTACGAATGTATCTAGTTAGTTACCTACCGAGGAGCAGACATGACCCGCACCTGGTTCATCACCGGCACGTCGTCCGGCTTCGGCCGCGAACTCACCGAGCAGCTTCTCGAGCGCGGCGACCGGGTCGCCGCCACCGCCCGCCGGCTGGAGGCGCTCGACGACCTCGCCGCCCGCCACGGCGACCGGCTCTGGCGCGCCCGCCTCGACGTCACCGACACGGCCGCGGTGCGGGAGGTGGTCGGCCGCGCGTTCGCCGAGCTCGGACGGATCGACGTGGTCGTGTCCAACGCCGGGTACGGGCTGTTCGGCGCGGCGGAGGAGCTGACCGACGAGCAGGTCGACCGGCAGATCGCCACGAACCTGACGGGCTCGATCCAGCTCGCCCGCGCCGCCACGCCGCACCTGCGCGGCCAGGGCGGTGGGCGGTTCATCCAGCTCGCGAGCATCGGCGGCCAGGTCGCCTTCCCCGCCATGAGCCTCTACCACGCGACCAAGTGGGGCATCGAGGGCTTCTGGGAGTCGGCGGCCGCCGAGCTGGCGCCGTTCGGCATCGGCGTGACGCTGGTCGAGCCCGGTTTCGCCCGCACCAACTTCGGCGTGGGCGCCGCGGTGCTCGGCGCGGCGCTGCCCGAGTACGCCGACGGCCCGTCCGGACAGCTCCGCCGCGTCTTCTCCGGCGAACTGCCGCCGCTGCCCGTGCCCGGCGACCCCCAGAAGATCGCCGCCGCGATCATCGCCGCCGCCGACCGGGCCGACGCACCGCTGCGCCTGACCCTGGGATCGGACGCCTACGCGCTCGGAACCGCCGCGCTGCAGGGCCGCCTCGACGCGATGCGGGCAGGCCGCGACCTCGCCCGCTCCACCGACGCCGACGACACCCTCAGCTCCGCCAACTGACCGGCACGAACCTGAAGGAGCAAGCCGTGTTCGACTTCACCGGCAAGACCGTCCTCGTCACCGGCGCCACGGGCGCCCTCGGCACCGCGCTGTCCACGCAGTTCGCCCTGGCCGGCGCCAACACCGTCGTGGCCGCCCGCACCGGTGCCGGCGACCTGGCCGCCTCGCTCGACGGCCCGGCGCTGGGCGTGCGGCTCGACGTCACCAGCGAGTCCGACTGGGCCGCGGCGATCACTGCGGCGGAAGACCGCTTCGGACCGGTGGACGTCCTGGTCAACAACGCCGCCTACCTGCGCGTCGGCACCACCGAGAGCATCGCGCTCGACGAGTTCCGCCGGGTGCTCGACACCAACCTCACCGGCGCGTTGCTCGGCATCCGGGCCGTGGCGCCGTCGATGCGCAAGGCCGGTGGCGGTGCGATCGTCAACATCAACTCCGTCGCCGGTCTCACCGCCGCACCGGGCCTCGTCGCCTACAGCAGCAGCAAGTGGGCGCTGCGCGGCCTGATGCGGGCGGCGGCCAAGGAGCTGGCCCGCGACGGCATCCGCGTCAACGCCGTGCACCCCGGCATCATCGGCACACCGCTGGCCTACGACCCCGACGGCAACGAGATCGTGCCGGTGGGCGACTTCGCCATCCCCCGGCAGGCGAGCCCGGAGGAGATCGCGGACTTCACCCTGTTCGCCGCCTCCGACCAGGCCCGCTTCGCCACCGGCACCGAGCTGCTCGCCGACGGCGGCTTCCTGCTCGGACCGGTCGCCTGAGCTCCTGGCCGTAGGCCCGGATCACCTGGCCGGTCTCATCACCTTCGAGGCAGGTCAGGTAGTGCGCGACCAGGTCGCCCATCGGCACGGGGCGCATTCCGGGGAAGTAGGCGGAGAACGCGGCCGCGGAGTCGCTGACCATCGCCGGGCTGACCGCGTTGACCCGCATCGCCCTCGGCAGCTCCACCGCGGCCGACAGCACGAAGCTGTGCAGCGCGCCGCTGATCACGCCGCCGCCGGTGCCGCCGGGCCACGCCTGATCGGCGAAGATGCCGGAGGTCAGCGTGAACGACGCCCCGGCCGCGCAGTGGTGCTGCCCGGTGAGCACCAGGTCGGCCTGCCCGTAGAACTTGGCCCGCATGTTCTCGTGCAACGCGTCCACCGTCAGCGTCGCGAACTCGTCGAGCGCGCCGTGCGCGGCGACGCACACCACCGCGTCGATGCCCGTGACGTCCCGGTACATCGCCTCGATCGTCTCGTGCACCGTCAAATCGACGTGCACGTCACCGCTCGTGCGCCCGGCGACGACGACCTCGTGTCCGCGGGCACGCAAAGCCGGCACCAACCGCCGTCCGATCGTGCCCGCGCCACCTACGACGACGGCCTTCATCGCAGCTGTCCGAGCAGTGCGAGCGCGTCGGCGTCGGCCGTGCCGGCTTGTGCGTAGAACAACCCGAGCTGCTGGTCCTCGTCGGGCAACGTGACGGTCTCGTTCGCCAACGTCACGCGCCCGACGACAGGATGGTCCATCTCGCGCACGTAGTAGGAGCACGTCTTCACGGGCCGTCGAGCCCACATCCGTGCGAACTCCACGCTGTCGACGGCGAGTTGCCCGACGAGTTGCTCCAGCACCGGATCAGCGGGGTGCCGCGCCACGGCCTGGTGCAGCGCCGCCGTCGTCACCAGTGCCTTCGCCCGCCAGTCGCGGTACAACGCCCGGTGGTGCGGGTCCAGGAACACCATCCGCGCGATGTTCGGCCTCACCCGCCCGTCCGGCGCGGTGAACGCGACATGCCCCGCGAGGAGGAGGTGGCCCAGACCGTTCCACGCGAGCACTTCGGCCCGGTGGTCGATGACCACCGCCGGCATCGTCAGTGCCGCCAGCAACTCCCGCACGGACGGTCGCACCCTGCTCCTGCGCGCCTGGGGCCTCGACGGCCGGTGCGGCGCGGCGAGCACGCGCAGGTGGTCGTGCTCGGCGGGGTCGAGCCGCAGCGCCGCCGCGAGCGAGTCGATCACCGCCGCGGACGCGCTCGTGCTCACCCCGCGTTCGAGCCGCGTGTAGTAGCCGACGCTCACCCCGGCCAGCTCCGCGAGCTCCTCCCGGCGCAGCCCCGGCACCCGCCGGCGGGTGTGGCCTGGTGCGATGCCCGCCTCGACGGGACCGAGACGTTCCCGGCGACTGCGCAGGAACCCACCCAGATCGTTGATCACCACTTCATGGTGCAGGGCCGCGCCGGGCTGTGCCTGCACCTGTCGTGGTCACCTTCAGCCCAGGTCGGACAGGTCGAGCACGAACCGATGGCGCACGTCGCCCCGTTCGAGCCGGTCGAGGGCCTCGCCCACCCGGCCGGACGGCAGGAGCTCGATGTCGGCGGTGATGCCGTGGCCGGCGCAGAACTCGAGCATGTCGGCGGTGGCCGCGACGCCGCCGCTGCCGCCGGAGCTGAGCTTCTTGCGGCCGGTGAGCAGGTCCATCGTCTCCACGGTCATGGAGCCGAGGTAGCCGACCTGGCTGAGCGTCCCGTCCATCGCCACGAGCTTCAGGTAGGGGCCGAGGTCGTGGGCGACGGGAATGGTGTCGATCAGCACGTCGAAGCGGTCGCGCGCGGCGGCCGTGCTGTCCGGGTCGGTGGAGACGACGACGTCCCGCGCACCGAGCTCGATCGCCTCCGCCGCGCGGCCGGCGGACCGGCTCACCACCGACACCTCGGCTCCCATGGCCGCGGCGAGCTTCACCGCGAGGTGGCCGAGACCGCCCAGACCCGCCACCGCGACGCGCGTGCCCGGCCCCACGCCCAACGCGCGCAGCGGTTCCCACACCGTGATCCCGGCGCACATCAACGGCGCCGCGGCCGCCGGGTCCAGCCCGGACGGCAGCCGATAGGCGAACTTCTCCCGCACCACGTACTCGCGCGAGAACCCGCCCAGCGTCGTCGACCCGTCGTGCCGGTCGGTGCCGTTGTAGGTGAGCGTGGGGAACTCGCGGCAGAAGTTCTCCTGTCCCGCCGCGCACATGTCGCACGCACCGCAGGAGTCGACGATGTTGCCAACGGCGACCGGATCGCCGACGCGGAACGCGGTGACGTCCGGACCGGCCTCGATCACGACACCGGTGAACTCGTGCCCCGGCACGAGCACTCCGCCGTCGTGCGAGCGGACGGCGTGCAGGTCGGTGTGGCAGACCCCGCAGAAGTCCACGCGCACCGAGATGTCGTCGGGGCGCAGGTCGCGCCGGGTGATCGGCTCCTTCCGCAACGTGGTGCCGTGGGCCTGCCAGCCGGTGGTGCTTCGCATGACGCTCCTAAAACAGACTGTTCGGTCTATTCGAGCGTAGAGCGGATCGGCCGCAAAGTAAACCGAATGGTCTGTCAGTAGAGTGCGCACCATGTCCGACCAGCAGCTCACCGCCCGGGGCGAGGCCACCCGGCAGCGCATCCTCGACGTCGCCACCCAGGAGTTCGCCCGGTACGGCATCGCGGGAGCCCGCATCGAGCGGGTCGTCGCCGCGGCGCGCACGAACAAAGCGCAGCTCTACGCCTACTTCGGCAACAAGGAGGGGCTGTTCGACGCGATCTTCCTCGGCTCGCTGGACCGGATCGTCAACGTCGTCCCCATCGACGCCACCGACCTCGCCGAGTGGGCGGTGCGGCTGTACGACGAGTACCTCGCACGCCCCGACCTGATCCGTCTTGCCACGTGGGCTCGCCTGGAACGCCGCCCGACCGGCTACCTCGTCGCCGAGAGCGAGCGCCGCGACGACGCCAAGCTGCGGGCCATCGCCGAGGCGCAGGCCGCCGGTCTGGTCCGCGCCGGCGACCCGTTCGACCTGATGGCCATGGTCATCGCGATGTCGATGGCGTGGTCACCGGTGAGCAACGTCTACGCGACCACGGCCGGCGAACCCGCCGAGGACCACGAGCGCCGCAGGACGCTGTTGCGCGAGAGCGTCCGCCGCGTCGTCGCGCCGGACTAGGCGCCGCACCGGGTGAACAGGTGCGAAGGGGTCATCCGGCGCAGCGCGGCGGAGGTCAGCCACAGCCCCAGGAGCAGCACGGCCCAGGCCCACCACGGCGCGGCGGCGGCCACCAGGCCACCACCGACGGCCGCCCCGGTCACGAGGTGCACGGCACGGCCGCTGCCCGCGGTGAGGGCTGCGGAAACGGTGTCGCGGTCGGTTCGCACGCCACCATCGTCTCACCGGAACGCGCCCGCGTCATCGGTCTGGAACCCCGCCAAACAGCATGCTTTCAGGTTGACCTGCCGCGAACGGGTGGAGCCAAACGGAACGCCGCCCCTACCGTCCCCCGCATGCCTCTGCGGAGATCCACTGTGCGCGGCCGCGAGTTCGGCGACGCGATCCGGGCGCTGCTGCGGGCGGCCGGCCTGACCAACCGCGCGGCCGCGGACCTGCTCGGCTGGCAGGAGGCCAAGGTCTCGGAGCTGGTGAACGGCAAGGAGGGCACGACCGACGTCGACCTGGCCAAGCTGCTCGGCCTGTTGCGCACGCCGCCCGACGAGTTCGACCACCTCATGGCCCTGCACCACGACACGAACATCCGCGATTGGTTGCAGCCCACCAAGTCCGGCATCACGGACCGAGCGCGCACACTCCGCGAACACGAGAAGATCGCGACAGGTGTGACCGGTTGGTCGATGAACGTCGTGCACGGTCTTGTGCAAGCGCCCGACTACATCACTTACCTGGTGAACGCATCGACGCGCGTGACTCCTGACGAGCGTCCCTCGGTGATCAGGAATCGGATCGCACGCCAGCAGTCCGTCTTCGACGGCTATCGAACCGTCACGATCTTCATGCACGAGCAAGCCCTACGCCTGCCCGTCGGAAGCCGGGACGTCATGGCGGACCAGCTCCACCATCTGCTCCGGATGTCGGTCCGGCCGTACCTGACACTCCGGGTCGTTCCCACGGTGGTCGGCCCGCACGCCGGGCTCGCGGGCTCGTTCGACATGCTGACCTTCAAGAAGATCCCGCCGATCGTTTACGTGGAGAGCGAGGGCGCTACGGTCTTCCTGGAAGATCAGCTTTCAGTCGAGCTCTACGAAGACGTGCTCAAGTCACTCGGACGGACGGCGTTGGACGAGGGGCAAACCAGGAAGCTGATCACCGACATCATCGGTGAGGAGTGTCGTGATGACCAGGTGGCGGAAGAGCAGCTACAGCGGTAGCGACACCAACTGCGTCGAAGTGGGCCGTGGTGTCGGCGTCCGGGACAGCAAGTCTCCGTCGGTCGAACTCCCGCTCAACGCCCGGCAGTGGGCGGGGCTGCTGCGTCAGGCGAAGTCCACGCGCAACTAGTGGTTGCATTACTTCCGGCGCGTCGCTAGGTTGAAGTGCAACCGATGGTTGCATATCAGGCCCGAGGAGACGACGTGGAGTACGGGAGCATCGAACGGGAGCTGCGGATCGACGCCAGCCCCGAGGTGGTCTACGAGGTGGTCAGCTCACCGGAGCACGTGCGCGAGTGGTGGCCCGACGAGGCCGAGTTCGACCCGGTGCCCGGCTCGACCGGCCGGATCGTGTTCGGCGACCCGGCCTCGCCGGAGGCGAAGGTCGAGCAGCTCACCGTCGTGGAGGCCGACCCGCCGCGGCGGTTCGCCTTCCGCTGGGTCCACGAGCGGGGCGTACCGGCGGCGCCGGGCAACTCGCTGCTCGTGACCATCGACCTCGTCCCGTCCGGTGGGGGCACGCTGCTGCGGTTCACGGAGACCGGCTTCCGCGAGCGCGGCTGGGAGGCCGCCGTGCTGGAACAGGCCTACGCCGACCACAGCCGGGGCTGGGACCACTTCCTGCCGCGCCTCGTCGCGCGGGCCACCAGCCTGGTCGCGCGGCCGTGATCGACGACGACCTCTGGTCCGCGGTCGGCGACCCGACCCGCAGGCGGATGCTCGACCTGCTGCTCACCGAAGGCGGGGGGACGGCCACCACGCTCAGCGAGCGGCTGCCCGTCACCCGGCAGGCGGTCGCGAAGCACCTGGTGGTGCTCGACCGCGTCGGTCTGGTGCACGTGACGCCCGCCGGTCGCGAACGCCGCTACGAGGTGGACGAGGCGCAGCTCGCTCGCGCGGTCGCGCAGCTCGCCGCGGTGGGCGAGGCCTGGGACGCCCGGTTGCAGCGGATCAAGCGCATCGCCGAGCGGATCCAGCGGGACCGGCAGGCAGGGGTGGAGCAGTCATGACCACGAGCACCGAGCGCGCCTACTCGACGTCGTTCACGGTCGAGCAGTCGCCGGACGAGGTCTTCGCCGCCGTCGTGGACGTCCGCGCCTGGTGGACGGGCGAGATCGAGGGCAGCGCCGGCGAGCAGGGCGCCGAGTTCACCTACCGGCATCCCCCGCAGCACTACAGCCGGCAACGGGTGACCGAGTTCGAGCCGGGCCGCCGGGTGGTCTGGCGGGTCGTCGACAGCCACCTGTCCTTCGTCTCGGAACCGGCCGAGTGGACCGGCAGCGACATCACGTTCGACATCGCCGCGGTGGACGGCGGCACCGAGCTGCGGTTCACCCACGTCGGCCTGGTGCCGGACGTGGAGTGCTTCGGTGCCTGCTCCACGGCCTGGCTGCACTACGTCAACGGCAGCCTGCACAGCCTGATCACCACCGGTCAGGGCCTGCCCGATCCGTGGTGATCAAGCCGTGCCGTGCGCCCACTGGGTGACGACCGGCGTGCCGTCCGCCGCTGTCAGCCTGATCCTGACCAGCCCGGACGGCACCCCGGTCGCGGTGAACCAGCCGTCGACGATCGGGACGGCGCGGCGTGAGCGCGGTGTCTCCACCACCGCCTCGCCCGCGGCGCCGGTGACGAACCCGCGCAGCACGTCGTCGCTGATCTCCAGGCTGACGCTGACCCGCTCGGACTCGAACGCGAGCGTCACCGGCCCGTCGCCGCGCACCAGCGCCTCGGACTCGACCAGCGCGGCCAGTTCCGCGTCCAGCGCGCGCAAGGCGAGCGCGGCGCTCGCGTCGCGCAGCACGCCCGCCGGGACGGGGTCGAACTCCTCGGCCGCGGCACGCAGGACGTCGAGGAACTCGTCGTCGTTCATGACCGGCCCTCCAGCAGCTCGTTGCCCGTGACCAGCGCTTTCAGCCGGTTCAGGCAGCGCTGGCGAATCGGCCCGATGCTGCCGACCGGCATGTCCAGCGCGAGGGCGACGTCGGCGTAGGCGGGCGGTGGCGAGGCCATCAGCACGCGCAGCAGGCGGCGGCAGCGGTCCGGCAGCTCCTCGAAGACCCGCCACAGCGCGGCGTTGCGTTCGCCGACGATCAGCGCGTGGTCGACGGCGGGAGCGGGATCGGGGGAGTCGGCGATCTCCTCCGAGGGTTCGGGCAGCCGCCCGGCGCGGCGGATGAGCTGCAGGCACTCGTGCCGCGCGGTGGTGGCGAGCCAGCCGGCCAGGCGTTCGGGCTCGGCGATGCGGTCGAGGTGCTCGACCAGCTTGACCCACGTGCACTGCACGGCGTCGGCGGCGTCCGCGTCGTTGAGGCGGTAGGCGCGGGCGATCGACCACAGCAGCCCGCTGAACTGCTTGACCAGCCCGTCCCACGCGGCCTGGTCACCACGTGCGGCCGCGGCCAGCGCCGCCGGTATCTCCATGTGGACATGATGCCGCGCCACGCCGCTCTGATTCGGGAAATTGCCGCCCGAACGATGTCCCGCGGGTGCATCCTGTTCCCCAACAGCCGACCCGAGGACTGATGACCATGACCAGTGCGACCGCGGCCTCCCGCCACGACTGGGAGTCCGACCTGGAGCGCTACCGGACCAGGGCGGTGCACGTGCTCGACACGCACCTGCCCGCCTCGACCGGGTGCACCGAGTGCGGCGACCCGTGGCCCTGCGCCCGCGCGTGCAGCGCCGAGCTCGTGCTCGAGCTCTGAGGCCCACGAGTTTCTAGGAATTCACCCGTCCGAGGAACGCGGTGATCCCGGCGACCATCCGCGCGACCTGGTCGTCGAGCGAGATCGCCTCCTTGAACCGCGATCCCGGTCCCGCGCTCTTCTTCCCGCGCAGGTAGAGCGAGCAGGCCAGGTCGGCGCACACGTAGGCGCCGACCGAGTTGCCCTGCTGCCCGGACTTCCCGGCCTTGCGCGCGGTCATCAGCGACACGCCGTCACCCTGGTGCGTGGTCAGGCACCAGGCGCACATCGTCTTGCGCGCGTGCCCGGCCTGCGTGGCCCTGCGCAGCGCGATCCCGACGAGCCGTTCCCCGAGGTCGATCACCAGGTACGCGCGGTCGGGCGCGGCCGGGTCCCGCCAGCCCAGGAAGTCCAGGTCGTCCCACGGCAGGTCGCCGAGATCCCTGGGCACGTGCATGCGCTTCGCCTCGCCCTTGGTGGAATTGACGAAAGACGCGCGGATCTGTGGTTCGGTCAGCGGCTTCACGTCGAGGAACGTTAGGTTTTCCTAGGGCTCCTAGGCAAACGATTATGACATGTAGGAAGGGTGACGCATGGCACGTGCGGGGCTCACCGCCGACCGCCTCACGCAGGCGGCGGCGGACCTGGCGGACGAGGTGGGCTTCGAGAACGTGACGGTGTCCGCGCTCGCCCGGCACTTCGGCGTGAAGGACGCCTCGCTGTACTCGCACATCCGCAACGCCCACGACCTGCGCGTCCGCCTCGCCGTCCGCTCGCTGGCCGAGCTGGCCGACCGGGTCGCGGACGCCGTGGCCGGCAGGTCGGGAAAGGACGCCCTCATCGCGTTCGCCAACGCCTACCGCACCTACGCCCGCGAGCACCCCGGCCGGTACACGGCGACGCGGATGGCCCTCGACCCGGACGTGACCGCCGACGCCGCCGGCAAGTACGACGACATGGCCAGGGCACTCCTGCGGGGCTACGACCTGTGGGAACCCGACCAGACCGACGCCGTGCGGCTGCTGCACAGCACGTTCCACGGGTACGTGTCGCTGGAGCGCTCCGGCGCGTTCCACAGCCATCCGCGCGGGGTGGAGGCGTCGTGGACGCGGGCGCTGGACGCGCTCGACTCGCTGCTGCGGGCGTGGCCCGCCTAGCCGTCAGCGGCCGGCCGATCGCGCCAGCCAGTCGAGCGTTTCCACCCGCAGCTCGACGCGCGACTTGGTCGGCTGCCGGCCGCGGTGCACGCCGAGCCTGTCGACGCAACCTCGGCGTGCACCGCAGAACCTGGTTCAGAGTCCTTCGCCGCCCTCTGGGTACGAAGGTGGACCGCAACGGTGCCCTCCTGGGCTATGAGAAGGGGGCGGGTCGTGCCCTCACGGCCCTTCCCTCCGCATGGTCCCGGCTGGCAGCGTCAGGCGCGGTCGTCACGTCTTCCCGGCCGCCCAGGGATGGAGAGGGCTATGCGCGCGCAGGACCAGGAACCGGCCAGCACGTCCCTCTCGCAGCCACGGCGGGCACCCACGCGGAGCGTCGACCCGGCGCCGATGCCGTCACACCCAGCGGCGCCCCTGGCTCCGCAGGCGATCCTGCACCTGCAGCGCACCGTCGGCAACGCGGTGGTCGCACGGTTGATCGCAACGCAGCGGGACGCCGCCGGGACGGAGGATCGACAACAGGACCAGCACGCCCACGGGCCCGGATGCGGCCACGACGGCGCCAAGGACAGCGGTCCTACCGATCAGAGGTCCCTGCTCGATGCGGCTTTGGCCTCCCCGAGCCGTTCGCTTCCCGGCTCGCTGCGCGCCGAGGCGGAGCCGTTCTTCCACAACGACTTCTCCGGTGTCCGCCTGCACGACGACCCGGTGGCGCGGCGTGCCACCGAGGCGATGGGGGCCCAGGCCATGACGGTGGGCTCCCATCTCTTCCTCCCCCCGGACGGAACCCGGAACAAGGCGCTCGTCGGTCACGAGCTCAGCCACCTCGACAAGAACCTCAAGGGCGTACGCGAGACGGGCACCGACAACGGCGCCGGGGTCACCGTCACCGACCCCGCCCAGCACTCCGAGCGGACAGCGGACAGCGACGGCGTGGCCTTCGCCGCAGGGGCGGGAACAGCCCCGTCCGTCATCGCACAGCGAGCCACCACGGCGCAGGCCCCGCAACACAGCGTCGGCGATGTCGTGGCCAGAATGCCGGCAGAGCAGGGCGGGAGTCCGCGATCGGCGAGGCCGATGGCACGGCCCCCGGCGGGACGGCCACTCCAGGTGCAACGCGCCCCAGGCAGCTCCTCCGACGAATTCAGCGACGGCGGGATCACCGAACAAGACCTTGCCAGGAACAGCCGCACAAAATTTATCGCCGCCCTCTACGAGGAGTTCAAAAAGTCCAACCAGTGGGATTTGAGCGGCACGCTGGGTGGCGATGATTTCACGGCCGTGAAACGGCCGAAGACAAGATCGAGGCCAAGGTCCTTCGCGGACACACCTGAGGTCAAAGAGCTTCGACGGGTGTCGATGATCGTCAGGACGTATCTCAAGAACAATGGAATTGATCCAGTGGAAGTGCAGGCAGGCATCGGCGGTGACGGCGGACTCATCATCGCAGCCAATGACGCTTATTCGAATGGGCACCTACAGCACCTGTTCAAAGCGGGCGACGGCGCTCAGATTCTGGCAAACATGATCGAAGACACCCGTCGAAAAGGAATGCCTGCCGAGAGGAGACACCAGAACGAGATCCACAATACCGCGATCCGGCAGCACACGGAGGTGAAACCCAAGGCCGACTCGCCCCTGAGTTTGCCGGGTATCCAGAGTGCGCTGAGCTCGGGGGTCACGGTGGCGACGAACGGACGTCCCGGACTGCACGCAGAGCGGCGAATCCTCGCACGCAACGGCGGCGTCACTCCGGAACATCTGGGCGGCACCAAGCGGCCCTGCCCCTCGTGCGCCTACGTGCTCTACCCGGAAGGAAATCCGAATATTCATCCGGGAGTCTTCCGTTCCGATGACGTCTCCAACATCGGCTTCCCCGAATACGATCACAGCGATCTGGGGAACGAGGAAGCTCGCGCGAAGAGCATGTTCGAGAAGATGAACAAGATCGGCCGCACATACGTGACAGTGACGAAGTCCGGCGTGGAGGTCCCGGAAATAGGATCGGAATCGGAGTCCGAACCGGATTGACAAGGACTGGAGTGCCGGAACTGCGCTGCCACCAGTACCACCCCGGATCCGTCCTGCGCATGCTCCGCGACCACGGTCAAACCGCCGAGCCATCGCCGGCCGGTGCCGGCTCACCGCGTCGGCGAGGCAGAGCAGGGCCGCGGCCTCCGGGACGACCGGCTCACCGGCCGGAGCGGTGAAGGCGAGCGAGCCGAGCACGGCGTCGAGCCCGCGGCCGAGCAGCACGGCGAGCGCTTCGTCGTCGGTCAGCTTGAGCGGAGGCATCCGGATCCCGGAGGCGAGCCGGTAGCCGCCGTAGTGGCCACGCACCGACTCGACGGGCACGTCGAGATCGACGAGGTGGCGAAAGCCTCCCGCCGATACCGGGCGGGTTCTGCCCGGTATCGGTCCGACCGGGCGGTCACCAGCACCGACAGACCAGGGGAGACCCGACGGACTTCGCCGAGATGCCCTGGGGCAACCGTTCGCTGACCCCCGCTGGAACAGCGCGCCGGCGCCGGCGCGGGCGTGGCGTGACCGCCCCGTACGTTGTCGGCCGAGGAGTCCTCGGCCGACAACCGGCTCAGGAGACCTTGACGACGCGCCAGGCGAAGAACATGGTGCTCGTGTGCGGGTAATCCTGGAAGACGTCCCACAAAGGCGTGTCCAGGGTGTTCCTGGTGTGGTAGCTCAGCAACGGACCCCGGTGGTCAAACCCGGTGACGATCATCGAGTGCCACTTGGCGCGCTCCACCGTGTCGCCCATCTGCACGATGTCGCCGAGTCCGACGTCGCTGAGGTACTTCACCTTCTCCACGCGGCCGGTGTTCTTGGCGAAGGACGCCCACATGTTGGCGTTCACCCAGGTCCACGATGACGTGCTCGGTTCACCGGGCCGGTAGTACCAGAAGCTTGAGTCGCGGCGGGACAGCGGGTTCTCGACCAGCGGCTCCGAGTACTTCCAGCCACCCGCGTACATCACCTGGCTGAGGAAGTTCGTGCAGTCGCCGCCCAGTTCCCGGTGGGACCAGTCGTAGTAGTCCGGGTTCAGGTTCTTCGCGTGGCGGCGGGCGTAGGCGACAGCGGCTTCCCGGTCGTAGTCCGCCGCGTAGGGGATGTTCGCCACGGCGCCCGGCGAGCCCTGGAACAGCGTCTGGGTCAGGGCCGAGATGACCGCACTGTACGTCTGCGGGGTGGTCCGGACGGCGTGCACCGCTTCCAGGTGGTAGAAGAAGCCGCCCTTGTTCCTGGTGTGCCGGGCCTGCGGGTTCGTGGTGGCGCCGAAGGCCGGGTACTGCTGGCCGTCGTAGACGCCGGCCGTCACACCGGCGCTGTTCAGCTGATCGGCGAACGACCGCAGCAGCGTGTGCGGTTGCGCGCTCCCGTTGCTGAGCACCACCTGCGGGTAGTCCGGCCGCGCCTCGAAACCGTGCACCTGCAGGACGTGGGTCGCGTTCGGCGCCTTGGTCGTGAAGTTGGTGTGCACCTTGTGGAACAGGCTCTCGTAGCTGCGGGCCATGTCGGAGACCCGGCTGTTCGGGTATCCGGGCCGGGTGGCGGTGTTGGAGTTGCGGTGGGCGCCCGCCATCGCGAACATCTTCGCGTCGAGCTTGAGGAAGGCCTCGACGCCCATCTCCTCGCTGGACTCGTCGCTGAACGGGTGCGGGACCTCGACGGCCGCGTTGACCGCCGCCGAGGAGGAGTCGTAGCGGAGGATGTACAGGCCCCAGCACCGTTGGCACGGAGTCTGTTCCGAGATGACCAGGTAGTTCCGGTGGGTGGCCGAGTCCTGCACCAGGTTGAGGTTGTAGCCGTAGGTCCACAGGATCCGCGCGGCCGTCTCCCTGGTGTCCTGCTCACCCTTGTTCGCGGTGCGCATCGCCTTGATGATCTCCGCGATCTCGCCCGGGCTGTCCGCGTTCCACCGGAAGGCGTTCGTGTTCTCCTCGCGGGGCATCCCGTTCCGGTAGTCGAGGACCAGGGCCGCGAGGTCCACCTCGGGTGGCGCCGCCGCGGCGGCGAGACCGGCCTCCTCCACCCCGTGGTCCACGATGCGAGGTGGTTGTTCCGCCGCCGGGTCCGGCGTCTCCGGCGTTCGAACCACGTGGGCCGCTGCCGGTAATGCGGCCTGAGCAGGGACAACACCGCTCCCCAGTGCCAAGCTGGCGACAAGCGCAAGCGCGCCCGCGCGCAGGAATGTACGCATGGCGATTTCCTCCACGATCCCCCCAGTGCGCTGCGGCAACCCCCGCGGCGCATCGATATCGATCACCGTAGCGGCGCACGGGCGGCAGCGCGGTTCTTTTCTCACTCTGAGCAGCGCTGACAGTTCCGTTGCGCGGCACACGGTTCCGTTTGGGCGGTCGCAAAACCCTGCCGGATCCTGACCGCCGATAACGTTCACTTATCGGCGGTCAGAATCCGGGCGACCCATTCAGTAGCGTTGCGTTTAGTAACGTAACTTCACACGTTATTCTGCTACGATATTGCCGTGGAGACGAGCTGCAACTTCCCTGGCTGTGAACGCCCCGTTTTTCGAGGTGGCGGGCCGGGCAGGCCCTCGGAGTACTGCGATCTGCCCGAGCACACCCGCTGGCGGGCGTGGCGGGAGCGGCAGCGGCTCGCGGAAGCACCCGAACAAAACTTGGAGGTCGTCACCGTGACGAATCTCCCGAGGGTCTCCGGTACCGCCAAGATCAGGGCTGAAGAGCTCCTCGACCGGTTCCGGGTGCTGTCCGAGCAGATGACGCAGACCCTCGGCCGGGCCGTCGGCGAGCTCAACGCGATGGCGGACCCGAGCGTCGCCGAGAGCCAGGTCCAGGCGGCCGAGGCCGAGGCCGCCCGCCGGGTCGCCGAGGCGCAGGCGCAGGTCGCGGCCGCGGAACGGCGCCGGCACGACGCGGAGCAGGCCCGCAAGGCCGCCGAGGAGACGACCGAGCAGGCGGTGCGGGCGGCGGAGGAAGCCGACGAGGCCGCGGACGCGGCGCTGTCCGAGCGCGATGAGGCGCGGGCGGCCGCTCGGGCTGCCGAGGACCGGGCCGAGGCCGAGATCGCCGAGGTCAGGGCGCAGACGGCGGCGGTGGTCGATCAGGTCCGGGCCGAGGCGGAGGAGAAGGTGCGCCAGGCGCTGGACGCCGCCGAGCAGGCGCGGGCCGATGCGGTGAAGCACGCCGAGCAGGCACGGCGGCAGGCGGCCAAGGAGATCGAGCAGGCGCGCGGTGAGGCCGCGCGGGAGGTCGACCGGACGCGTGCGGAGGCTCGGGCCGAGGTGGAGCGTGCGCGGGCCGAGGTGGCGGCGGCCGTCGTGGCGGCCGAGCAGGCTCGTGGTGACGCCGAGGTCCGGGTCGAGCAGGCGCGGCAGGAGGCGGCGGAGACCATCAGCCGGGCGGCCAAGGCGCGGGACCAGGCGGTGGTGCGCGCGGAACGGGCGGAGCAGGCCGCGGCGGACGCCCGTGCGGAGCTCGAGCGGATCCGGGGCGAGTTCGACGCGCGGCTCGCGCGGGTCAGGCAGGAGAGCGCGGAGCAGGTGGCGGCGGTGCGGCAGACGCTCGCGGTCGTCGAGGACGCGCGGGCGCAGACGCTGACCCGGGCCGAACGGGCGGAGCGGCAGCTCGACGAGGCGGCGGCGGAGCTGCGGGCGTTGCGCCGGTAGGCTGGCCGGTGATGGACGAGCTCAGGGGCGACTGCGCCAGCTGCTTCGGGTTGTGCTGCGTCGCGCTGCCGTTCGCGAAGTCCGCCGACTTCGCGGTCACCAAGGACGCCGGCACGCCGTGCCGCAACCTGCTGGCCGACCACCGGTGCGGCATCCACGACCGGCTTCGCCCCCAGGGTTTCGCGGGGTGCACGGTCTACGACTGCTTCGGTGCCGGCCAGCGGGTGTCGCAGACGGTGTTCGGCGGCGTCGACTGGCGCACCGGTGAGCGGCAGAAGATGTTCGCGGTGTTCCCCGTCGTCCGGCAGCTGCACGAACTGCTCTGGTACCTCGCCGAGGCGCGGCGGCTGGACCCGCACGACGACCTCACCACGGCCTACGCCGAGGTCGAACGGCACACCGTCGGCGTCGCGGACGACATCCTGGCGCTGGACGTGGCGGAGATCCGCGCGAAGGTGAACGTCCTGCTGCTGCGCACCAGCGAACGGTTGCGGACCGGTGGCAAGTCCTACCGGAACGCGGATCTCATCGGCGCGCGCCTGCGCAACAGGAACCTCAGCGGCGCCGACTTCCGGGGCGCGTACCTGATCGGCGCGGACCTCACCGGCTCCGATCTGTCGGGAGCGGACATGATCGGTGCCGATCTGCGGGGCGCGCAGCTCGCGGGCGCGGATCTGAGCACCTGCCTGTTCCTCACCCAGCCGCAGGTCAACGCCGCGCGCGGCACCGCGGCGACCAGGCTGCCGGCCATGTTGACGCGGCCCTCGCACTGGGCCTGACCGGTGTCAGGGCGGTGTCAGCGGCCGCTGCCAGAGTGCTGATCATGAAGAAGGCACTACTGATCATCGCCGCCGCGGTGGCGGGCATGCTGGCTCCCGGTGCCGCGCACGCCGAGACGCCGCCGGGGTGCGCGTCGGCGCAGCAGATCGGCTCGACCGCGTACGTGACGGTCGGCGGTCAGACCGCCGCGTCGGTCAAGCAGTTCGCCGGCTGCGGGAAGAACTGGGGTTACGTCTACGTGTGGGCGGACTGGGCCGCCCGGCACGACCTGTTCCACGTCGTCGCCTCGGTCGTGACCGATGACAACAGGGAGCACGGCAGGGTGGTCGGCCGTGTCGACCAGCGCGAGGTGTGGTCCGCGCCGGCCGGCACGGTCGACCGCTGCACGCGCGCGCTCGGCGTGGTGAAGCTGGGCGAGGACGGCTGGAGCGCCTACTCCAGCAGGCGCTGCTGACGGGTGTCCGGGCGGGTTCCGGTCAGACCGAGAGCCGTTGCTGGGCGACCGCGCGGGCGAAACCCTCCACGTTGTCGATCATGATGTTGTGGCCGGCGTCGGGCACGGAGATGATCTGGACGCCGGCCGCGGCGAGTTCGCGGGCTCCGCTGGGCGGCGCGTCCTCGGGGTGCAGGAAGACGCGCGGGAGGTCCAGCTCCAGCAACAGCTTGCGCATGGTCGGCGAGGTGCCGCGGACGAGGTCGACGGCGCTGCGGTACAGGGCTTCGCGGCCGGCCATGCGCATGGTGGCGGCCCAGTGCGGGCCCACGTCGTGCAGCACGCGCTCGTAGCCGTGGGCGAGGAAGTCGGCCTCGCTGTAGGCGGCGATGCCCCGGCTGCCGGGGGCGCCCAGGGAGGGGGTGGCGGGGTCGACGTGGGGGTCGACGAGCACGAGCGAGCGCACCATCTCGGGGTGGCGCGCGGCGAGCACGATGGCGACGGCGCCGCCCATGCTGTGCCCGATGATCTCGCAGCGCCGCAGGCCGATCTTGGCCAGCGCCACGGCCAGCGCGTCGGCGTGGCCCTCGAGCGAGTAGGCGAAACCGGTCGGGCGGTCGCTGATGCCGAAACCCAGCATGTCCATCATCAGGCTGCGGCGGCCCGCGAGCAGCGGGTGCGCGACGGCTTCGGCGTAGTAGGGGGCGGAGGAGGCGCCGAGTCCGTGCAGGTACACGCGGGCTGGTGTGGCACCTGGCACCTCGACCCAGCGGATCCGGACCCCAGGTCTGATCTCGACGGCGCGCATGTCTCTCCCGGCGGCGGTGAGTCGGTGTCCGGACACTACCCCTCGTGCGGGTGAAGTGAGACCGGTTTCGCGCCCCGAATCCTATGCACCGGTGGACGCGCTCCCGCGCACCCCGTCAGCCGATTCCGAGTGCGGCGGACGCCGCCTTGACCGTCGCCGCCCGCAGCTCGCCGACCTCGGCGTCGGGAAACTGCATGGTGCAGTCCTGCATGCCGCCGAACGCCAGGACGGCACGGGTCTGCTGCTCCAGCGTCGGCTCGGGACCGAACACGAGCCGGGTGAGGCGGGCTCGCCAGGACAGCACGACGTCGATCAGGCCGAGCTCGGCGAGCGTGGTGAGCTCGGTGAGCAGCAGGAGCATGTCCTTGCGGTGGCGGTGGTGGAAGTCGAAGAAGCCCTCGACCAGGTCGAGCGGTGTCACGTCCTCGCGGCGTTCCATGCGGGCCAGGAACTGCTCGCCGTCGTCGAGCAGCGGGGTGACGATGCTGCGCACCAGCTCCTCGCGGGAGGCGAAGTGGTAGTAGAGCGCGGGTTTGGTGATGCCGAGGCGGTCGGCGATCTCCTGCAGGCTGGTCTGCTGCACGCCCTTGGTGGCGAACAGCTCGCGCGCGGTGTGCAGGATCCGCTGCCTGGTGTCGGACGGTCGGGCCACCCGCCGAATCCTACTTAACAGTCGGTAAGTGTCGGTGCTACAGTCGCCCACCGGACTTACCGACCGTTAAGTAAGTAGGTGTGACGTGCGGATTCTCATCTCGGGAGCCAGCATCGCCGGCCCGGTGCTCGCCTACTGGCTCACGCGCAACGGGCACTGGCGACGGGGACCGAACGGCTCGCGTTCCTGCGCGAGGGCACGCGCAAGCCGGTCGAGGTGGACGCCACGAAGATCTTCGCGGCGACGTCGGACCGGCACGTCGAGATCATGCGCGACGACCTGAGCGAGATCTACTACGACGCCACGCGCGCCGACGTCGAGTACGTGTTCGGTGACTCCATCGCGTCCATCGGCGACGAGGTGAGCTTCGACCACGGCACGCCGCGGCGCTTCGACCTGGTCATCGGCGCGGACGGGCTGCATTCGACCGTGCGGCGGCTGGTGTTCGGCGAGGCCGCCCGGACGTTCACGGGCGCGTACCTGGCGGTGTTGTCGGTGCCGCGGGAGCTGGGGGTGGCCGGGACGATGACCGGGCACATCGGGCCGGGGCGCAGCGCGGCGGTCTACCGGGCGCGGCACCTGGACGACGCGCGGGCGGTGTTCCTGTTCCGGTCCGCGGAGCTGGCGTACCACCACCGGGACGTGGCGCGGCAGAAGCAGTCGCTGCGCGAGGCGTTCGCGGGGCTGCACCCGCAGGTGGACGAGTGGATGGGTCACCTGGACGGTGACCGGGCGTTCTACTTCGACTCGATCACGCAGCTGCGGGAGGACACCTGGTCGCGCGGGCGGGTGGCGCTCGTCGGCGACGCGGCCTACTGCCCCGGTCCGGCGATCGGGGGCAGCACGAGCCTGGCGGTGCTGGGCGCGTACGTGCTGGCCGGCGAACTGGCGGCGGGAACGGACCACGAGGCGGCGTTCGCCCGGTACGAGGACGAGATGCGCGACCTGGTGCACGCCAGCCGGCGATTCGCGCTGGGGGCGGCCAGGACGCTGATCCCCTCGACGCGGCTGGGCGTGTGGGGCCTGACGCGCGGCACGCAGGTGCTGACGTCGCTGCCGTCGTGGCTGCTGCGGCCGCTGGCCAGGCTCAACTCACGGGGCGTGCGGCTGCACGACTCGATGGTGGTGAAGGACTACGGGCGTCAGGGCGCCGGCACACCGGCGCCCTGACGCCATCGGACCGGCACGGCTAGAACTGCAGGCTCCACTTGTCGAGGAACCCGGTGTCCTGCCGGTAGTTGTCGCGGACCCGCAGCTTCCAGCCGCCGTTGGCGGCCTCGCTGGAGGCGTTGACGGTGAACGTCTGGTTCACGTTGTCCGCGCTGTCGCTGGCGTAGTCCTTGAGCAGGTACGCGGTGCCGTCCGGCGCGACGAGCTCGATGCGCAGGTCGCCCCGGTAGCTGTGCTTGATATCCACGGCGACCTGCAGCGTCGACGGGGCGTTGCCCGTGACGTCCGCGACGGTGATCGGCGACTCGACGGTGGTCAGGTCGGCGATCGGGAAGTCCGCGGCGTTCTCGAAGTACTTGCCCGGCTGCGGTGTCGTGCCGCAGTACTGCTGTTCCTTGCCGATGGCCTCGTAGGGGCAGTCGGCACGCTCCAGTAGCTGCAGGACGGCTTCCTTGTTGCGGGAGGTCTGCGCCGGGATCACCTCGTCGGGCGGGTAGAAGCCGCCACCGCCGGCGCTGCCGGGGTACATCTCGAAGGTGTAGGCGAAGACGCCCTGCGAGCCCCACAGCCAGTCGGGGATCGACCCGTCGGTGATGTACAGGTCGCTGGACTGCTCGGGGGTGTAGTTGTTCGTCGCCGCCATCTGCTGGCCGATCGTGGCGAACGTGTCGCGCTGGTCCTGGGTCAGGCCGGGCGCGACGTCGTCGTAGGTCCAGCCCCACGGCCACAGGATGAGCTCGCTGTAGGTGTGGAAGTCGATGGACGCGGTGATCTGCTGCTTGCCGCCGACGTTGCGGCCGCGCACGAAGTCGGCCACGACCTTGACCTCGGGCGCGGACTCCGCGTTCGGGCCGCGGTAGGTGTCACTGCCGGTGCTGCCCGACGAACCGCCGCAGCAGCCCCACTTGTAGGCCCAGTTGCGGTTGAGGTCGGTGCCGACGTTGGCCGAGCCGGCGTTGGGCTGCCGGTTCTTGCGCCACGACCGGTAGGTGCCGGTCGCGATGTCGTACTCGCCGCCGTCGGGGTTGACGTCGGGGATGATCCAGATCTCGCGGGTGTCCACGAGGCCCTTGATCCGCGCGTCGCTGGCGTACTGCGTTGTGAACTGGTTGATCAGGTACAGGGCCATCTCGACGGTGAGGTGCTCGCGCGCGTGCTGGTGGTGCGTGAACAGCACCTCCGGCTCGTTCTCGTCCGCCGCGACGTTGTCGCTGATCTTGAGCGCGACGATCTCGCGGTTCTCGTAGGACTTGCCGATGACCTGCTTGGAGATCAGGTTCGGGTACGCGGCGACGGCCTGGTCGATCTCCGCCGTCATCTCGGCGTAGTTGTGGTAGTTCGCGTCCGCGGGCGGGAAGTCGAACGGCCCGATGCCGGAGTTGGCCTCCAGCCGCTTGGGCAGCTCGGTGACCTCGAAGCCCTGGGCCCGCAGGCTCTTGGCCTCCCGCTCGGTCGCGGTGATCACGACGATGCCGTGTTCCTCGACCGAGTCGATCGCGGCGCCGGAGCGGGCGAGCGCGCTGCGCTGCTCGGCGGTGCGGACGTTGCCGACCTGGTAGTTCGTCGACGTTTCCTGGGCGCCGGGGGCCGCGCCGGTCGGCACGCCTCCCATCGCGAACACGACGCTCGCGGCGACGGTTACCCCGATCAGGGGTCTGAGATGGCTCTTTCGCATGCAGGGCAACCCTTTCGGACCACGGCAGGGACATGGCTCCGCCAAGTGAAGTGGGTGTGAAGGCCCACTGTCATCCCGCCATCCGTATGGGGTTGCCTGGTGGGATTCCGACGGTGGTGGTCTCCGGCGTGGGACGCGCCGGAGACCACCACCGTCGGTGAGGACAGCGCCGACGAGGACAGGCCTCGTGCGGTACGAGAGGTTCGCCCGGCGGTGCGCGGCTCTAGTTGGTGAGGCCGGATGCCGCGCGGGCCTTGGCGAACTGCTTCTCGTGGTTGCCGAAGTAGCTCCACGGCCACCGCATCGGCAGTGGTCCGCTGCGGCGCATGTGCTGCGCGAAGCGGTCTCTGTCCTGCTCCTTGTCGGCTTCCAGGTAGTAGGTCGCGAAGATCTGGTGGCCCCACCGGGAGTGGGGGTGGTCGTCGGCACCCGCGAGCAGCCGGTCGGACGCGGCGTTGACCTCGTCGCGCTGCTTGCCGAGGTAGGTCAACGCGCGCCAGAGGCGCTTGAGCTTGTTGCCGCCGGTGCGGTAGTTCTCCAGGTGCTTCTCGATGTGCGCGACCGCGATCATCGCCAGCAGCGGATGACCGTCCGGCAGGTCCGCGATCCCGGTGCGGGCGAAGGCAAACATCTCCTCCTCGCTGCCGTACCACTTCTTCGCGGTCGACTGGAGCCTGCGCAGGGTCGCGTTGACCAGGTCGGGCACCCGCTTGTGGACCTCTTCGTAGATGTCGGCGGGTTCGCGGGTGGCCAGCGGCGCACCGAGGGCGACCGCCATCAGCATGGCCCACGGCGCGACGTCGTCCGGGTCGAGCTCCGCTGCGCGCAGCAGCGTCCTGCGGGCCTGCTGGGTGGAGTCGCGTAGTCCGGCCCACTGCTCGTCGGTGGTGTGGTCCGCGTATCGCGCGCCTCGCGCCTGCCAGCCCACCGCGACCTGGGCGCTGCCGAGCAGCAGCAGGAGCTGCACGTTGTCCGGGTCGGCCTCCGTCGCAGCGAGCAGGTGTGGGAGCACCGGGCTGCCCGCGTAGGCGAACGCGTCCAGGGCGAGCTCGCGGCGGTACGGCTGGTCGCGGGTGGCGGTCAGGAAGCCGAGCGCGGGTGTCAGGTCGCCGTCGGCGAGTGCGTGCAGGGCGTGCAGGAGTTCGTCGTCATCGAACGCGAGATCGACGTCGCCTGGCAGCTTCGAGGGCATGCGCTGGAAGTTAACACCAGGTCAGGTCCAAGATGTGAAGAACAGTGCAGAACAGGACGGCGCGTGCCCGCCGACACGATCGGAGGCTGAGTGTCGCGTGACCTGGTCCGATCCGTGGGCCTGTTCGGGTTCTCCCTCTGCGTGGCGGGACTGGTCCTCTTCCTGGCTCAGCCGTCTGCCCCCTCGGAAAGCACCTCTTCCGGGCCCGGTGTGCTGGTTCCGTTCGAGTGTCCTGAGTGGATGACGAGTGAAGCGTGCCTGCAGCGTCACTCCCCTCGGTTGGAATCTCGGCCGGGCGGAGAACCTGTCGTCGTGGTCGTCAGCGCGCTGGGCTTGGCCCTCGTCGTTTCTGCGCTGTGGGCGTGGCGACGGCGCAGGTCCGCACCTGAGCCGCCGCAGGCGAGCACCGAATCGCAGTAGACGGCCGGCTGTCGCGGAGCAGTGCGGGACCGGCAACGGCACTGTGGGACGACGTCGTTTTGTCGGTGCCGTCTGACACGCTGCCGGTGTGGACGAGAAGAAACTGCTGCACCGGTACCTGGACGAGGCCCGCTCGGCGTTGCTGTGGAAGCTGGAGGGCCTGTCGGAGTACGACGTGCGGCGGCCGTTGACGCCGACGGGCACGAACCTGCTGGGGCTGGTCAAGCACGCGGCCGGGGTGGAGCTGAACTACTTCGGCCGGGTGTTCGGCCGCCCGTTCCCCGACGCTCCACTGTGGTCGACGGCGCAGGCGCCACCGGCGTCGGACATGTACGCCGGTCCCGACGAATCGCGGCAGTCCGTCGTGGACTTCTACGCGCGGGTGCGGTCCTACGCCGACGAGACGATCGAGTCGCTGGCGGTGGACGCGCCGGGGGTGGTGCCGTGGTGGTCGCCGGGCCGCCGCGAGGTGACGTTGCGGGAGGTCCTGCTGGACGTGGCGGTCGAGCTGCACCGCCACGCCGGGCACGCGGACGTGGTGCGGGAGCTGATCGACGGCGCGACGGGCATGCAGGACGGCCGCTCGAACATGCCGCCGGTGCCGCAGGCTTTCTGGGCGGAGCACCACGCGAGGTTGCAGGAAATCGCGGCCGCGGCGGCGCGGCCTCTGCCAAGCTGACCCGATGGCCTCTGATCCGAAAGCCGACCTGCACCGCTATCTGCGCGCGGCCCGGGAAACCGTGGTGTGGAAGCTGGAGGGCTTGCCGGAGTACGACGTGCGGCGGCCGCTGACGCCGACGGGCACGAACCTGCTGGGGCTGGTCAAGCACCTGGCGAGCACCGAGCAGGGCTACTTCGGCGACTGCCTGGGCCGTCCGTTCGGCGAGCGGCTGCCGTGGCTGGACCGGCTCGACGACGACCCGAACGCGGACATGTTCGCCACCGCCGACGAGTCGCGTGAGGACATCCTGTCGTTGTACGCCCGCGTGACGGCGTTCGCGGACACGGTGATCACGGAGCTGCCGCTCGACGCGCCGGGGGTGGTGCCGTGGTGGTCGGAGGAGCGCAAGTACGTGACGTTGCACCTGCTGCTGGTGCACATGATCGCGGAGACCAACCGGCACGCCGGCCACGCCGACATCCTGCGGGAGGGCCTCGACGGTGAGACCGGGATGCGGCAGGGCGGGTCGAACCTGCCCACCCACGACTGGGTGTCCTACCGGCAGCGGGTGGAGCAGGCGGCGCGGGAGGCCGCCGACCGGGCCCGGCCTCTCCAGGCCTGACCCCACCGGGCCCGGTTTCGGCGGGCCCGGCGGGGTGCGGTGCTCACCACCTGGGAAAGGCCGCTGACACCGCCGCCGGTGACGGTCGATACTGCGGATCATGGGCAAGGAATACGAGCGGATCGAGCCGCGGCTGTGGGAGTTCATCGAGAACCAGAAGGTGTTCTTCGTAGCCACTGCGCCGCTGGCGGGTGACGGTCACGTCAACCTCTCACCCAAGGGCCGGCAGGGCACGTTGCGGATCCTCGACGACCGCACGGTGGCCTACCTGGACTTCGGTGGCAGCCACGCCGAGACGATCGCGCACCTGCGCGAGAACGGGCGCATCACGCTGATGTGGTGCGCGTTCGAGGGCCCGCCGAACATCGTGCGCGTCCACGGGCGGGGTGAGCCGGTGTTCCGCGACGACCCGCGCTTCCCCGAGCTGGTGGAGGGCTTCGGTGCGGCGGACGGGCCGGCGGTGCGGGCCGTCGTCGTGGTGACGGCGGAGCTGATCAGCGACACGTGCGGGTTCGCGGTGCCGTTCATGGACTACCGCTCGGAGCGGGAGCTGCACGCGGACTACTTCGGCCGCAAGAGCGACGAGGAGTTCCGCGAGTACACGGGCAAGAAGCCGTACAACATCGCGAGCATCGACGGGCTGCCGGCCGTTCCGCTGCCGTTGCCACCGCGCTGAGCCCGCCCGGCCCGAGCCCGCCGCCCTGGGCTGCCCGAGGGCGGCGGGCTCGGGTCAGCTCGACAGGAAGCGGTCCAGCACGCGGACGCCGAACTCCAAGCCGGCGACGGGGACGCGTTCGTCGACGCCGTGGGCCATCGCGCGGTAGTCGAAGCCGGTCGGCAGCAGCAGCGGCGCGAAGCCGTAGCAGTGGATGCCCAGCCGGCTGAAGGCCTTGGCGTCGGTGCCGCCGCCCAGGCAGTGGGGCACGACGGCGGCCGAGGGGTCCTCGGCGCGCAGGGCGTCGGCCATGGCGGTGAACCACGGTGTGTCGATCGGGGCCTCGACCGGTGGCTGGTGCTCGAGGAACTCGCGGGTGACGCCGTCGCCGAGCAGGGAGTCGATGGTGGCGACGAGCTCGTCGACGGTGCCGGGCAGCGTGCGGACGTCGAGCTGCGCGGTCGCCGTGCCGGGGATGACGTTGACCTTGTAGCCGGCCTGCAACACGGTCGGGGTGGTCGAGCAGCGCACGGTGTTCTCGACCAATCTGGCGGCCGGGCCGAGGCGGGCGATCGTGCCGTCGACGTCGTCGAGGTCGACCTCGACGCCCAGGGCCTTGCCCGCGCCTTCGAGGAACGCCTCGGCCGTCGGGGTGAGCCGGACGGGGTGCTCGTGGGCGGCGATGCGCGCCAGCGTGGTGACCAGTGCCGTGACGGCGTTGCGCGGGTTGCGGCGCGAACCGTGCCCGGCGCGGCCGGTGGCGGTGAGCTTGAGGTGGGAGGTGCCGCGCTCGGCGGTGCCGATCGGGTAGAGCCGGACGCCGTCGACGTCGAAGGAGAAGCCGCCGGACTCGCTGATCGCGGCTCCGACGCCGGCGAAGTGGGCGGCGTGGTGCTCGACGAGCCAGTGCGCGCCGTGGTGGCCCTGGTCCTCCTCGTCGGCGACGAAGGCGAGCACCACGTCGCGGCGCGGCCGGCGGCCCTCGGCGTGCCAGCGGTGGAGCACGGCGAGGGTCATCGCGGCCATGTCCTTCATGTCCACGGCGCCGCGGCCGTGCACGAACCCGTCGCGGATCTCACCGGCGAACGGGTCGAAGCTCCACTCGGCCGGGTCAGCGGGCACGACGTCCAGGTGGGCCTGGACGAGCACGGCGGGCAGCGACGGATCGGTGCCCGGGACGCGGGCGAGGACGTTGGTGCGCCGCGGGGCCGGTTCGAGCAGCGTGGCCGGCACGCCGCTGTCGTGCAGGACGGCTGCGACGTGTTCGGCGGCCTCGCGTTCGCCCGCGGACTCGCCTCCGCCGTGGTTGGTCGTGTCGAAGCGGATGAGCTGCGCGCACAGCTGCGCCACGTCCAGCGTCATGGGCGCCACCCTACGTTCAGCCGTAGATGCCCTCGACCGCCCCCGCCGCGACATAAGTGACGATCTTGAACGCCTTCATCGCCTCGGTCATCGACACGGCGTCGAACCCGACGCGGCGCACCCCGGTCTGCTCCACGGTGGGCACGACGGCGGCGGCCTCGGCCAGGTGGGTGGCGTCGAACTCGACCTCGATGCGGTGCGGTGCCACCACGGCGTCGTGGCGTCCCGCCGCGGCCATCGCGGCGGTCGCCGCGTCGGTGATCTGCGCGCAGGCCACGGCCGGTGGCAGGCACACGGCCGCATACCGCGACACGCATTCCTTCACGGCCACCAGGCGGGCCGCGGGCGCGTAGGAGGCGGCGTCGGCACAGGTGAGGTCGTCGCCGGTCACGAGCAGCACCGGCACGCCGTGCTCGGCGGCCAGGGCGGCGTTGAGGCGGCCCTCGGAGGCGAGCACGCCGTCGAGCCACACGCCGGTGATGGAGTTCTCCAGGTAGGTGTGCGCGAGCACGCCCCGCTCGCCCGCGCCGGTGTGGTAGCCCAGGAACACGACTCCGTCCACACCGGAGTCGATGCCCTGCATCATCGACAGCGGTTTGTGCCGGCCGGTGAGCAGCCGTGCCGCGGGGTGCAGGTCCTCGATCAGCAGGTTGCGCTGAGAGGAGTGCGCCTCGTTGACGAGCACCTGTGTCGCGCCCGCTGCAACCAAGCCGGCCGCGCACGCGTCGACGTCACCAGTGAACAGGCGCCGCATCCGTTGCCACTGCTCGGTACCGGGCACGACGTCCCCGGTCCAGGTGACTCCGGTGGCGCCTTCCATGTCCGCCGAGATCATGATTCGCACATCTCGGTAAGTTAGCGGTGGGCTGCCGGGAAGAGGGGTTTTCGTGCGGGTGAAGTTGGGCGCGTTGCTTGCCGTGGCAACGACAGTGGTGCTGGGGGCACCTCCGGTGGCGGCGCAGCAGCCGGTGATCCTCAAGGTCGCGATCACACAGCAGATCGACTCGCTGAACCCGTTCCTCGCGGTGTTCCAGTCGAGCACCGAGGTCGGCCGGTTGATGTACGACTACCTGACCGCCTACGCGGCCGACGACCAGGCGGTGACCGAGGGCCTGGCGCGTTCCTGGGAGTCCTCGGCCGACAAGCTCACGTGGACGTTCACCGTGCCCGAGGGCAAGAAGTGGTCCGACGGGCAGCCGATCACGGCGCACGACGTCGCGTTCACCTACAACCTGATGCTGACCGACGAGGCCGCCAGGACCGCGAACGGCAGCTTCGTCACCAACTTCGCCTCCGTCACCGCCCCCGACGACCGCACGGTGGTGATCAGGACGAAGACGCCGCAGGTGACGATGCTGGCGCTGGACGTCCCGATCGTGCCCCGGCACGTGTGGGAGCACGTCGGCAGCGTCAAGGACCACGCCAACGACCGGATGCCGGTGGTGGGCTCCGGCCCGTTCGTGCTCACCGAGCACGTGGCCGGGCAGCACATCAAGCTCAAGGCCAACAAGACCTACTGGCGCGGCGCGCCGAAGGTCGACGAGCTGCACTTCGTGTACTTCCAGAACTCCGACGCCGCGGTGCAGGCGCTGGGCAAGGGCGAGGTCGACCTGGTCAACCGGATGGCCCCGGCCCAGTTCGACTCGCTGGCCGGCAAGGACGGCGTCACGCGCAACAAGGCGCAGGGCCGCCGCTTCACCGAGCTGCTGATCAACCCCGGCGCGCAGACCAGGACCGGCGAGCCGATCGGCGACGGCCACCCCGCGCTGCGCGACGTGCGGGTCCGGCGGGCGGTCGCGCAGGCCATCGACCTCGACGCGCTGGTGCAGCGGGTGAACCTGGGCTACGCGGAGAAGGGCGCCGGGCTGGTGCCGCCGGTGTTCACCCAGTGGCACTGGAAGCCCGACGAGGCGCAGCAGCGCAGGTTCGACCCGGCCGCGGCGAACGCGGCCCTCGACGCCGCCGGGTACCCGCGCCGGGCCGACGGCACCCGGTTCCCGCTGCGGCTCATCGGCCGCGCCGGGCGGGCCTACGACGAGCAGGCCAGCGAGTACCTCAAGCGGTCGATGGGCGACATCGGCATCCCGCTGGACGTGCGGCTGGTGTCGGACAACCAGCTCAACGAGGCGACCACCGCGGCGACCTACGACCTGGCGTTCTCGGGCTGGGCGACGAACGTGGACCCGGACTTCGTGCTGAGCCTGCACACGTGCGCGCAACGGCCGGGCGCGGACGGCAAGGGCGGCACCACCGACGCCTACTTCTGCGACGAGACCTACGACCGCCTCTACGCCCGGCAGCTCTCGGAGTTCGACCAGGGCGAGCGGGTGCGGATCGTGCACCAGATGCAGGCCCGCTTCCACGACCAGGTGCCCGCGGTCGTGCTCGCCTACGACAACGCCCTGGAGGCCTACCGCTCGGACCGCTTCGCCCGGTTCACCACCCAGCCCGCGCAGGGCGGCGTGATCATGGCGCAGAACGGCGTGTGGGGCTACTACGGCGCCGAACCCCTCCAGCGCGCCGCACCGGCGCCGGGCAGCCGGTGGCCCGCGTTCGCGATCGGCGCCGCGGTGCTCGTGGCGCTGGTGGTGACCGCGCTGGTGCTGGCCCGCCGGCGGCGGGCCACGGCCGGGGAGCGCGAGTAGGTGCGCCTCGCCGGCCGCCTCGGCGGCGCCGCGCTGAGCCTGGTGATGGTGGCGGTGCTGGGGTTCTTCCTGTTCCGGGTGGTGCCCGGCGACCCGGTCGTGTCGATGACGCGCGGCCGTCCGACGACGGCGGCGACGCAGGAGGCGCTGCGCGCCCAGTTCGGCCTGGACCGGCCGGTGCACGAGCAGTTCTGGAGCTACTTCACCGGGCTGCTGCGCGGCGAGCTGGGGACGTCGTTCACGTTCCGCCGCCCGGTCGCCGACGTGATCCTGGAACGGCTCGGGCCCACCCTGCTGCTGGTGGGCACGTCGACGCTGATCGCGGTCGGCCTGGGGTTGTGGCTGGGGGTGCGGGCGGCGTGGCGCCGGAACTCGGCGCTGGACCGCGTCACCACGGGGGTGTCGCTGACGTTGTGGGCGGTGCCGACGTTCTGGCTGGGCATGCTGCTGATGATGGTGACGGGTGACCTGTTCCCCTCACGCGGCATGCGCGACACCGACACCCCGCCGGACTTCCTGTCCCAGGCCCTCGACGTCGGGCACCACCTGGTGCTGCCGTCGGTCACGCTGGTCGCGGTGGTGTGCGCGGAGTACGCGCTGGTGATGCGGTCGTCGCTGCTGGAGGAGCTGCACGCCCCCTACCTGACGACGGCGCGCGCCAAGGGTCTGCGCGACGACGTGGTGCGCCGCCGCCACGCGGTGCCCAACGCGGTGCTGCCCGCGATCACGCTGGTGTTCCTGCGGGTCGGGCTGGTGGTCAGCGGTGCGATCACGACGGAGACGGTGTTCTCCTGGCCGGGGCTGGGGCTGTTGTTCTACGACGCGCTGACCGGGCCGGACTACTTCCTGCTGCAAGGGCTGCTCGTGGTGACGGCGGGCGCGGTCGTGGTGATGAACCTGCTGGCGGACCTGCTGCACGGGGTCCTGGATCCACGGGTGAAGGTCGTATGAGGAGGTTCCTGGCCCACCGGACGGGAACGGCCGGCGCGGTGGTCCTCGCGGTGGCCGCCCTCGTCGCGCTCGTGGCGCCGCTGCTGATCCCCGCGGAGGCGCTGGACGTCACCCGCGTGACGGCGCCGGCGTGGCAGCCTCCGGGGGCGCGGCAGTGGCTGGGCACCGACCACACCGGCCGCTCGGTCGCGCTGCTGATGGCGCAGGGCGCGGGGACGTCGTTGTTCGTGGGGCTGACGGCGGCGGTGCTCGCGGTGGGCATCGGCACGCTGGTGGGCATCGTGAGCGGTCACTTCGGCGGGCTGCTGTCCGGGGCGCTGCTGCGGGTGACCGACTTCTTCCTGGTGCTGCCCGCGCTGGTGCTCGCGATCGCGCTGTCGACGGTGCTGCCGCGCGGGCTGGGCACGATCGTGCTGGCGATCGGCCTGACGAGCTGGCCGTCGACGGCGCGGGTGGTGCGGGCGCAGACGCTGACGATCGAGGCGCGGCCGTTCGTGGAACGCGCGCGGGCGCTGGGCGGCGGGCACGGGCACGTGATCGGCCGGCACGTGCTGCCCTCGGTGGTGCCGCTGGTGCTGGTCAACGCGACGCTGGCGGTGGCGTCGGCGATCGTGGCCGAGTCGACGCTGGCGTTTCTGGGGCTGGGGGATCCGACGCGGATCTCGTGGGGCGCGATGCTGCACCAGGCGCAGCTGCACGGCGCGGTGCCGCGGGCGGCGTGGTGGTTCCTGCTGCCGCCGGGGCTGGCGATCGTGGTGGTGGTGCTGGCGTTCACGCTCGTCGGGCGTGCCCTCGAAGCCGTCGTGACCCCGAAGAGGTGAGCCTGAGCTGATGAGCGCCGGCCTGCAGCTGAACAACCTCACCGTCCACTACGGGCACAAGCGGGTGGTCGACGACGTGACCCTCGCCGTGGCGCCCGGTCAGACGCTGGGCCTGGCGGGCGAGTCGGGGTCGGGCAAGTCGACGGTGGCGATGTCGGTGCTGCGGCTGCTGCCCGGGACCGCGCGCGTGGACGGCGAGGTCCTGCTCGACGGCGAGGACGTGCGGACGATGTCGTGGGGCCGGCTGCGGGCGGTGCGGTGGGCGTCGGCGTCGATCGTGTTCCAGGGGGCGATGCACTCGCTCAACCCGGTGCGCCGCGTGGGCGAGCAGATCGCCGAGCCGATGCGCCTGCACGGCACCGAAGGCAGCGTCGCCGCGCTGCTGGAGCAGGTGGAGCTGCCGCGGGACAAGGCGCGGGCCTACCCGCACGAGTTGTCGGGCGGGCAGAAGCAGCGGGTGATGATCGCGATGGCGCTGGCGTGCCGGCCGCGGCTGGTGATCGCCGACGAGCCGACGACGGCGCTGGACGTGATCGTGCAGGCGCAGGTGCTGGCGGTGCTCACGCGCCTGGTCGCCGAACAGGACCTGGGGCTGCTGATGATCAGCCACGACCTGTCGGTGCTCGCCGCGACGTGCGACGAGCTGGCCGTGATGCACCAGGGGCGGCTGGTCGAACGCGGCCGCGCGCGGCAGGTCGTCGCCGATCCGCGCCACCCGCACACGGCGGCGCTGACGGCGGCGTTCCCGGTGATCGGCGACCCGGCGCACCGCTGGGCCGAGCCCGCTGTTCCTGCGGAGCCGTTGTTGCGGGTGCGGGACCTGACGGTGGACTACGGCCGCACGCGCGCGGTCGACGGGGTGGACCTGGAGGTCGGGCGGGGCGAGATCGTGGCGCTGGTGGGCCAGTCCGGCTCCGGCAAGACGACGCTGGCCCGCGCCATCATGGGGTTGCGCAGGCCGTCCTCCGGTCGGGTGATCTTCGACGGCGCCGAGGTGCCCCGCTCCGGCCGGGCGCTCAAGGCGTTCCGGCGGCAGGTGCAGCTGGTCCTGCAGGACCCGGCGAGCGCGCTGAACCCCCGCCACACCGTCTTCGACGCGGTCGCGGAGGGACTGCGCGTGCACGGCCTGCGCGGCGACGAGGAAGCGCTGGTCACAGCCGCTGTGGAGCGGGCGGAGCTGCGTCCGGCGAACCTGTACCTGGAGGCGTTGCCGCACGAGCTGTCCGGCGGCCAGCAGCAGCGGGTGGTGATCGCCGGAGCGCTGGTGCTGGGGCCCCGTCTGCTGGTGGCCGACGAGCCGGTCGCGTCGCTGGACGCCTCGGTGCGCGGGGAGGTCGTGGCACTGCTGCTGCGGTTGCGCCGGGAGCTGGGCCTTGCTTCATTGCTCATCACGCACGACCTCGGGCTGGCGTGGCAGATCGCCGACCGGGTCGCGGTGATGCACCAGGGGAAGATCGTGGAACAAGGCTCGGTGGAACAAGTGCTCCTCACTCCCTCGCACGACTACACGCGCGCCCTGGTGCGCGCGGTGCCCGCGCTCGGACCCGGGGTCTGAGGACCGTGGTCCCGATCGAACACGCCCGCTACCGGGCCTCGCTCACGCCCGCCGAGATCGGCAGGGGCGGGGCGGACGGGTGGGTGGCGGTGGACGAGGTGCCGGCGCTGGCGTGGCTGGCGTGGCACGACCTGGGCTGCCCGCCGGGCGTGCTGGGTGAGCTGGCCGAGGCCGTGGAGCCTGAGCACGTGCTGGCGCTGTGCCGGGTGCTGGCCTCGACCTCCGCCGCGGACACCGCGGCGGTGTGGCGCTACCTGGCGGCGGACTGGGAGCGCACGGGCGAGCGGTCCGACGGCAGGCAGCGGTTCCTGCTGGACCGGGCGGCGCGCGGGGAGGGCATGGACTGGCGCAGCGAGGCCGTGCTGATGGGCACCGACCGGCCGGAGGAGGTCGACGCGGCGTTCGACCGCGGCGAGCCGATGGTGGGCGTCGCGGTGATCGGCCTTGCCCTGTCGCACCCGGACCCGTGGGCGGTGCTGCGCCGCGTCGCCCGCGCGCTGGACCACAACCGCATCGAGGTGCGGCGGCACGGCGCGACGGCGCTGGCGCACGTGGCCCGCCTGCACGGCGTGGTGTCGCGGGAGTGCCTGGACGTGCTGCGCCGCCATCCCGACGAGGTGGCCGAGGAGGACCTGTGGATGTTCGTCGCCCGCCGCAGGCTGCCGCCGTGGCTGTGGTGGCGGCGGATCACGGCGCGGTCAGGGCGTCGAGCTCGGCGCGCACCGCGGTCTCGGTGAGCAGGTTGCGCTGCCCCACGGCCCGGCACAGCGCCTCCTCGAAGTGCCGGCGGGCCTGGTCGAGCTCACCGGCGGCGCGGCAGACGCGGCCGCGTTCGAGGGCGATGTGGCAGCGCATCTCGTCCGGCCCGTACCAGCCGCCCGGCGTCAGCTCCCAGGCCCGGTCGCAGTGGGCGAGGGCGGCGGGGTGGTCGCCGGTGAGCCGGGCGAGCTCGGCCAGCCCGAGGTGGGCGCCCGCCTGGACGACTCGCGCGCCGGAGCGGCGGGCCAGCGTGAGCGCCAGGTCGAAGCCGTCGCGGGCCCCGTCGAGGTCGCCGGTGGCGAGCCGGGCCTGGGCGGTGGCGACGACGGCTTCGGCGGTGTCCTCGGTGGCGCCGAGCTCCTCGAGCATGCCGCGGGCGCGGCCGACGTGGCCCAGCGCCGCGGCCGCGTCACCCGCGGCCAGGGCGATCTCGCCGAGCTGGGTGAGCGCGAGCGCGGCCCCCCACCGGTCGCCGACCTGCTCGAACGCCGCGGCGCCGGCACGCAGCAGCTGCGCGCCGCGGGTCTCGTCGCCCTGCATGCGGGCCAGCAGGCCGTCGCCGACGAGGGCGAGCGCCGCGCTCCACGGGTCGGCGCCCAGCAGCCGGTTGCGGTGGTGCCAGACCTGCGAGCCGTTCTCCGGGGCGCCCAGCGCCATGCCCCACATCATCGTCATCACCGGGTAGCGCGGCGGCGCGTCGAGCAGGGCCAGCAGGTCGGCGGCCTGCCGGATGCGCGCGGACTGGTCACCGGCCGCGACCGGCCAGGCCAGCAGCAGGCACATCGCGTACTCCTGCTCGAGCCCCGGCGGCGCGATCTCGCCGCACGCCCGCAGCACGGCGTCGGCCTGCCGCGCGGCTTCGGTGCGCAGACCCCGGAACCAGTAGTAGGTCGCGAGCGCGGCCACGAGCTCCAGCGCGAGCCCGCGGTCGTGGGTGGTGGCCCAGGCGACGGCGGCGGTGAGGTTGTCGTGGTCGGCGGCGAGCCGGTCGAGCCAGCGGACCTGGTCGTGGGCGCGCAGGTGCGGCTCGGCCTGCTGGGCCTGGGCGAGGAACCAGCGGGCGTGCCGCTCACGCAGGTCCGGGGCGTGGATGGCGCAGAACGCCCGGATGGTGTCGAGCATGCGGTAGCGGTCGCCGGTGCTCTCGACGAGCGACTTGTCCACCAGCGAGGTCAGGGTGTCCACGTCGGAGCCGGTGACACCGGTGACGGCGGCCAGGCTCGCGCCGCCGGAGAACACGGTGAAGCGGGCGGCGAGGTCGCGTTCGGCGGCGGTGAGCAGCCCCCAGCTCCACTCGACGACGGCGTGCAGCGTGCGGTGCCGGGGCGCGGCGGTGCGGCTGCCCCGCGACAGCAGCCGGAACCGGTCGTCGAGGCGGGCGGTGATCTCGGCCAGGGGCAGTGACCGCACGCGCGCGGCGGCGAGCTCGATGGCGAGCGCGATGCCGTCCAGGCGCCGGCAGACCTCCGCGACGAGGCCGTGCTCGGCGGTGAAGCCGGGCCGGACGGCCCGGGCGCGGTCGAGGAAGAGCCGGGTCGCGGCCTCGGTGTCCAGGGCGGTGACCGGGCTCAGCGTCTCGCCGGTGATGCCCAGCGGTTCGCGGCTGGTGGCGAGCACCCGCACGTGCGGGCAGCCGGCGAGCAGCGCGCCGAGCACGCGGGCGGCCTCGTCCACGACGTGCTCGCAGTTGTCGACGACCAGCAGGACGTGGCGGGAGGCCAGCGCGGCACGCAGGCGCTCCTCCACACCAGCCGATCCGGCGCCACCTGGTCCGGCACCGGCTGTGCCGGTTGACCCGGTGGACAGCAGACCGGCCTCGCGCACCCCGACGCCGTCGAGCAGGGCGCGGGCAACGTCGGTGGTGGCGCTGAGGTCGACGAACGCCACCTCGCCGGGGTCGCGGCCGGCCACCTCGACCGCGAGCCTGGTCTTGCCGGTGCCGCCGGGGCCGATGAGCGTGACGAGCCGGTTGTCCTGCAACCACTTGGTGACGCGCCGCAGGTCGTCCTCACGGCCGACGAAGCTGGTCAGCTGCGCGGGCAGGCCCCGGTGCGGCGCCTTGGCCCGCAGGACGTCCAGGTGCGCCGCGGCCAGGGCGGGGGAGGGGTCGACGCCGAGCTCGTCGGCCAGCAGCTCCCGTCCCCGCGCGAACACCTCCAAGGCCTCGCTCTGGTGCCCGTCGCGGTGCAGGGACCGCATCAGCGCCGCTCGGACGTCCTCGCGCAGCGGCTGCTCGGCCAGCAGCCGCCGCAGGTCCTGCGTGGTGCCGCCGGCGAGCACGCAGTCGGCGAACACCTCCGCCAGCGCCCGCCGCGCCTCGTCGGCGAACGGCGCGTCGACGTCGGCCAGCGCCGGGCCGCGCCACAACGCCAGCGCCTGCGCACCCCGCCCGGCGGCGAGCAGCTCCCGGCACAGGTGCAGGTCGACCTCGGCGGGCTCGGCGAGGAGCCGGTACCCGGCCGGCTGGTGCTCGACCACCAGCCCCGGCACGGCCCGGCGCAGCCGCGAGACCTGCGACTGCAGCGCGTTGGCCGCCCCCGCGGGCGGCCGCGCGTACAAGCCGCCGATCAGCTTCTCGTGCCCCACGATCCGACCAACCTCGAGCGCGAGCATCGCCAGCAGGGCACGCTGACGGGGCGCGGCCACCGCCGCGCCGTCGACCTGCACCGGACCGAGCACCCCGAACCTCACGGAACGCGATTCTTCCCGAGTCGCGGGGTCCACGAAGGCCGAACGGGCATTGGGCCGACCGGGTCCTGTCCCGGGGCAGATCGGTGCCCCGCCGTATCAGCACCGGCACGGGCGGTCTCCTCCGAGCGGTCGGGAAGAACCGAACGCGCCGCCTGCGACAACCCCGGAACCCAGGGCTCACTGCGCAAGATCGCCCAGGCCACCGGCGGCACCTGCACCGAGGTGCACGACGTCGCGCAGCTGCCCGACGTCGTGCCCGGCGTCATCGCCTCCAAGCTCACCCAGCTCACGCTGAAGGTGAACAACGGCGCCGACATGCCGATCACGCCGGGCCTGTCGCAGGACGGCCCCGCCACGGTCGACCACACCGTGACCACCCCACCGCTGAGCGCGGGCACCCACGAGCTGTGCGTCACCGCCCACGGCACCGACGGCGGCGGCAACGGCTCGGTCAACGCCCTGCACGCCGACTGCCCCCTGGACCCGGCCACCGGCCGCACCGTCGCCACAGCCCGCGTCGAGGGAGCCACACTGCTCGGCGGGGAGATCACCCTCAACGCCGTCGAAGCCTCCTGCGCCAGTGACGCCGGCGGAGTCACCGGCTCGTCGAAGGTCGGCACGCTAAACGGCCAGCTGATCCAGAACGCCGTCAGCGTCCGCACCCTGCTCGGCCAGGAGATCATCCTGTCGGCCTGCCGCCTGGGCCGACCCGCCGGTGACCGGGACCCGCACCACCGGTGCGGCCCCCGGTCACCCCAGCTCGTGCCCCGTCGTCGCGTCGACGTGACCGGGGACCTCGTCGTGGCTGTCCCCGACCGTGAGCGTTCCCGACGGCTCGAACATCAGGATCGAGGCACCGCCGGGGGAGGACGGCTTGTGGTACGTGCCGCGGGCAACGGTGAAGACCTCGCCCCTGCCGAGCGTGACCGTGCGTTCCCCGGCGTCCTCACGCAGCTCCAGGCGCAGTTCACCGTCGAGCACCAGGAAGAACTCGTCGGTGTGGTCGTGGACGTGCCACACGTGCTCACCCCCGACCTTCGCGATCCGCACGTCGTAGTCGTTCACGCGCGTGACGATCCGCGGGCTCCACAGGGCGTCGAACGAAGCAAGGGCCCGATCCAAAGCAATGGGTTCGGTGTTCACGCCCGCCAGCCTCCCGGCTGCGACCGCACCGCCGTGAGTGCTAGGAATCGCACATGCCGCAAGAATCCTCGCACCGCGTCGTCGTGATCGTCGACACCGGCTCCAACCCCTTCGAACTCGGCTGCGCCACCGAGGTCTTCGGCCTGCACCGCCCCGAGCTCGGCGGTCACCTCTACGACTTCCGCCTCTGCGCACCCGACCCGCGCACCCCCATGCGCGACGGGTTCTTCACCCTCACCGGCGTCGCCGACCTCGCCATCGCCGACACCGCCGACACCCTCATCGTCCCCAACCGGCCCGACGTCGACACACCCCGCCACCCGGCCGTGCTCGACGCCGTCCGCCGCGCCCACACCCGCGGCGCCCGCCTGGTCGGCTTCTGCAGCGGCGCCTTCACCCTCGCCGAAGCCGGCGTCCTCGACGGCCGCCGCGCCACCGCCCACTGGCAGTGGGCCGACACCTTCCGCTCCCGCTTCCCCGCCGTGCGGCTCGAACCGGACGTGCTCTTCGTCGACGACGGCGACATCCTCACCTCCGCCGGCAGCGCCGCCGCCCTCGACCTCGGCCTGCACCTCGTCCGCCGCGACCACGGCGCCCAGATCGCCAGCGCCGTCTCCCGCCGACTCGTCTTCGCCGCCCACCGCGACGGCGGCCAGCGCCAGTTCGTCGAACGGCCCGTACCCCGGCTGCGCGACGAGTCCCTCGCACCCCTGCTGGCCTGGGCCCAGCGCCACCTCGACACCACCCTCACCGTGGCCACCCTCGCCGACCGCGCCGCCGTCAGCCCCGCCACCCTGCACCGCCGCTTCCAGGCCCAGCTGGGCACCACACCACTGGCCTGGCTCACCGGCGAACGCGTCACCCTCGCCTGCCGGCTGATCGAACTGGGGGAGACCCGCTTCGACGTCATCGCCCGCCGCACCGGCCTCGGCACCGCCGCCAACCTCCGCGCCCTCATGCGCCGCCAGACCGGCCTCACCCCCTCGGCCTACCGGCGCCGCTTCGGCCCGGCCCAAGTCAGCCCGGCACCCGCACGCTGACCCACGGACAACCAGCCCGAACATCAACCCCCGAACAGGTCACCGGCCACCTCGACCCGCTCCAACACCTCATCCGCCGTGAACACCAGGTCCTCCGGCACCTCGCACTCCTCGACCTCGTCCCACGTGATCGGCGTCGACACCGTCGGCCGCTCCCGCGCCCGCAACGAATACGGCGCCACCGTCGTCTTCGCCGGGTTGTTCTGCGACCAGTCGATCAACACCTTGCCGGTGCGCTGCGCCTTCGCCATCGTCGACACCACCAGCTCCGGCATCTCCCGCGCCAGCCGCACCGCCACCCCCTTCGCGTACTCCGACGTGTCCTTCGCCGGCGCGTACGCGTACACCTGCATCCCCTTGTTGCCCGACGTCTTCGCCCACGAGTCCACACCGTCGTCGTCGAGCACCACCCGCACCCGCTCAGCCACCCGGCAACACTCCACCACCGTCGCCGGCGCCCCCGGATCCAGGTCGAACACCAGCAGATCAGGATCCCGCTTGCCCCCACGCGGCCCCACCGTCCACTGCGGCACGTGCAACTCCAACGCCGCCAGGTTCGCCAACCACACCAACGTCGCCAACTCGTCCACCATCACGTAGTTGACCGACTCGTTGCCCTTCGAGCTCCCCGGCGACTCCAACCGCACCGTCCGCACCCACTCCGGCCGGTGCTCCGAGGCGTTCTTCTCGAAGAACCACTTCCCGTCCACCCCGTTCGGATACCGCTTCAACGTCACCGGACGATCCCGCAGATGCGGCAACAACACCGGCGCCACCCGCGTGTAGTAATCGATCACCTCACCCTTGGTGAACCCGAACTCCGGATACAGCGGCTTGTCCAGGTTCGTCAGCTTCAGCACCCGATCCTCCACCCGCACAGTGGCATCACTGCTGCTCAACGCGACGCACCTCCTCGGCCGACTTGTCCGGCCGCAACCCCCGCCACGCCGGGAACCGCATCCGCCCGTCCGGCGTCCACTGCCGGAACACCACCTCCGCCACCAGCTCCGGCTCCACCCACCTCGCGCCCCTGGACCTCTCCCTCGGCATCTCCGTCACGAACGGGGAGGACTTCCGCGCCAACGCCTCCAACCGCGGCGTCAACACCGCCAGCTCCGCATCGTTGAACCCGGTACCCACCGACCCCGCGAAAGCCAACCCGTCACCCCGCGGAATACCCAGCAACAACGCACCCACCACACCCGCGCGCTTGCCCTCACCCATCCGCCAGCCGCCGATCACCACCTCCTGCGCCATCAAATCGGTGATCTTGCGCCACACCGGCGACCGCATCCCAGGCTGGTACACCGAGTCCAGCCGCTTCGCGACCACACCCTCCAACCCCTGCTCCCGGCTCGCCGCCAGCACCGACGCCCCGTCCTCGTCAAAGGACGGGGGAGTCAGCCAATGCGGACCCCGCAGCTCCAACCCCCGCAACAACTCACGACGCCGCCGAAAAGGCAGGTGCAACGTGGAACTGCCATCCAAATGCAAAAGATCGAACAACAACAACGTCACCGGATACTGCCTGGCCGCCCGCCGCGCCGCCTCCGACTTGCTCACGTGCATCCGGTTCTGCAACGCGCTGAAACTCGGCCGACCATCCCGCAACGCGACGATCTCCCCGTCCAGCAACGCCTCCGTCGCCCCCAACTGCTCACCGACACCCTGCAACTCCGGATACGCCACCGTGATGTCGTTGCCCAGCCGCGACCACGCCTGCACCCGCCCACCCTCGACCCGCAGGATCGCGCGAACACCATCCCACTTGAACTCGTACGCCCACAGATCGTCATCGTCCTGGGGGAGAGGACCCGGAACCGCCAGCATCGGCTTGAGCAGCTCCGGCAACACCTCCCAGTCAGGACGCGCCGCGGCATGCCGCCGCTTCACCATCCAGTTCTTCCCGCCCTCACCCGACCGGAAGAACACGAACTGACCCTGCACACGACGACCGCGAAGGACAACGTCCACCTCACGGTCCGACCACTTCACCGTCTCATAACGGCCGCGATCCCAGATGAACATCTCACCGCCGCCGTACTCACCCTTCGGAATCTCCCCCGAAAACTCCGCATACTCCAACGGGTGATCCTCGGTGTGCACCGCCAGCCGCACCACATCCGTCGTCGGCGGCAAACCCTTCGGCACCGCCCACGACACCAGCACACCACCACGCTCCAGCCGCACATCCCAATGCAAACTGCTCGCGTGATGCTCCTGAATCACAAAAGTGTCGTCATCACCCCGCGGCAGCTCACCCGCAGCAGCCGGCACCGGCTCCGGCGTCCGCCCCGGATCCCGCTTGCGCCGATACTCCTCAAGCCCCGCCACTACGCCGAAGAAGCCTTCTTCTTCGGCAACGCCTTCTTCGCGCCCTTCCGCCCCGCCTTCGCCTTCTCCACACTGCGCTCCAGAGCCGTCATCAAATCGATGACATCACCCTTCTCCTCGGCCTCCGGCTGCTCGGGCAACTCCGCACCCTCCGCCTTCGCCGCGATCACCTTCTCCAGCGCATCCCGGTAGTCATCGGTGAACGTCGCCGGATCGAAGTCCCCGGCCATCGACTCCACCAGCGACGTCGCCATCTTCAACTCCTGCGGCCGCACCTCGACGTCGGCGTCCAGGAAGTCGAACTCCGCCTTGCGGATCTCATCCGGCCACAACATCGTGTGCATCACCAGCACGTCATCACGCGCCCGGATCGTCGCCAGCGTCTCCTTCTGCCGAATCGTGATCTTCACGACCGCCAGCTGACCCGTCTTCACCAACGCGTCCCGCAACAACACGTACGGCCGAGCCGCCGCCTTGTCCGGCTCCAGGTAGTACGTCTTCTGGAAGTAGATCGGATCGATCTCCTCCACCGGCACGAACTCCAGGACGTCGATCGACTTGTCGGTCTTCACCGGCAACTTCTCGAAGTCCTCGTTCTCCATGATCACCATCCGGCCGTCGTCCAGCTCATAGCCCTTGGTGATCTCCGAGTACTCCACCTCTTCACCACACACCGAACAGACGCGCTTGTACCTGATGCGCCCGCCGTCCTCCCGGTGCACCTGGTTGAAACGGAAGTCGTGCTCCTCGACAGCCGTGTAGAGGCGCACGGCGATCGTCACCAACCCGAAGGAGATGGCCCCACGCCACACGGATCTCATTCTCACTGGGTACCCCCGAGATGCGGTTTTCGCACTACCAGGTCACCCACCCGGCCTAACGATCCGGCAACTGAGCGACCCCCGGCCCACGCGTCACACCCCAGACTCGCGCACCAACCTGGAACCCGGCTAGGGCCCGCGAACACCACACCCGGAGACCGAACTACACACCCGGAGACCGAACTACATGTCCTTCAACGCCCGATACGTCCGATTGCTCGCCACCGCCGCCCGACGCTCACGCGCCGTCGCCTCGATGTAGTTCTGACTCGTCGCCAAACTCGCATGCCCCAGCAACGCCATGATCTCGCTCGCCGACGCCCCGTCCTCCGCCAGCCTCGTCGCGAACGTGTGCCGCAACGCGTGCAGGTTCGCCCCCGTCGGCACCCGGTCGTTCAGCCCCGCCCACCGGAAGCACGACTTCACCAGGTACTCCAGCCCACCACGCCCGATCGGCTCACCGTGCCGGTCCCGCAACAGCGCCGAGTCCCGGTCGAACCGCCCCTGCGGAAAACGCCGCCGGCAACTCTGCAGGTACGCGTCGACGATCCGCTCCATCGGCGGCTCGATCGGAACCGACCTGTCCCGGTTGCCCTTGCCCTTCACGTGCAACCTGCGATCTCCCTCCCGCCCCACGACGCTGGCCAGCGTGAGCGTGCGCATCTCGGCACTGCGCAGCCCCGCCACCAATCCCAGGGCGATGACCAGCACGTCCCGCTCCGGCCACGGGTCCCGGCCCTTGCGCGCACCCTCCGCGGCCGCCGTCAGCAACTGCTCCGGCGTGTCCTCGCCCCGCAGCGGCTTGGGCACCAGGGGAGGGGTCCTGGGCCGCGCCACCGCACCCATCGGGTTGCCCGCGATGAGGTCCTCGGCCACGCAGAACGTCAGGAACTGGTTCCACGTCGACCAGGCCCGCAGCACCGAACTCTTGGCGTGGGTGTCGGCGAACAACCCGAAAGCGTGACGGAGGTTGGCCCCGGTGAGGTCGCTGACGGTGAGGTCCTCGACGGGGGAGCGGAGCGTCTCGGCCAGGAGCGCGGTCACGCCGGCGAGATCGCGCTGGTAGGCGGCCGTGGTGTGCGGCGAGTCCTTGCGAGTCCGGCGGGCGAGGAAGAAGGCGTCCTGGGCGGCGAGCACGTGCATATGGATCTTGTACCGCACACCACCGACAATTCCGCGCTCTGTGCTGGATAATGGCGATTATGCATGAAATGTCCGTTTCGCCCGGTTCCTCGGGGCGCTGGGCCGGGTGGCGTCACTTGTCGGCCTGTCGGGGATCGCGAGCGTAATGGCGCCCCGCGGCGTACGTCTCCCTGACGACTCGTCGGTGCCGACCGCGCTCCGGCATCGCCGAGTGGTTCGGCAGTTGTGGCGTCTGCAAGCGTGACCGGCCTGCCCGCCGATTGATGCTTGCAGACGCGTCAACGCGGGCGTTGCGGCCCCTTCTGGAGTGATCTTCGCAGGTCACCGTTTTGCCGATAATCTACATTATGTCAAGTAACGTGGATCCGGCTCCGGCGGAGGGCTCTCCCACGGCGCTCGGCCGCAGTCTCTGACGCCTCGCGTCGGCGTGCGTGGGTGCGGTTCGCGGGTTCGGCGCCGCCCGCCGTCGGCGAGGCCCGTGTCTCCTGATTGCCATCGGAGATGTCGACGGTGGTTGCGCTGACGTCCTTCGGGGCGTCTGCCGCTTCCGGGTCCGACTGGGTTGCTTTTCGTCACCGTGTCGTTAGGCGCTCGCGTGGTTCTGAGGGCCTGAGGCGCGTGGCAGGCTGGGTCGGTGATCGATGACTTCGCCAAGGCGTACCTGCACGACGATCTCCGGGAGCTGCGTGCGGCGGTCGTGTGGAAGCTGGAGGGTCTCGCCGAGGCGGATGTGCGTCGTCCACTCACGGCAAGTGGCACGAACCTGCTGGGTTTGGTGAAGCATCTGGCGTTGTGGGAGTCGCGGTACTTCGGTGAGGTGTTCGGTCGGCCGTTTCCGGAGGCGTTGCCGCGCTGGGACGATGTCGCCGCGCGTGGGACTGACATGTGGGCGGCGGAGTCGGAGACGCGTGAGGACATCGTCGGGCGCTATCGGCGGGTGTGGGCGCATTCGGACGCGACGATCTCGTCTCTCGCGGTCGACTCTCCTGGCCGTGTGCCGTGGTGGCCGCGTCCTGAGGTGATGTTGTTCAACGTTCTGGTGCATGTGCTGACGGAGACGGCTCGTCATGCGGGTCATGCTGACGTCCTGCGGGAGCAGCTCGATGGCGCGACGGGTGCCGGTCCGTGACGCCCACTCCCCTCTTCTAACTGTTTTCGCTGGTCACATGCAGTCTCGATGATCTTGTCGGGGGTGCTTGCGACACTGTGGGGCATGCGTTTCGCGATCTATGTGCCTTCGTTCGGTTCGTCGCTCGGTGATCCGTCGGTGCTGGTGTCGCTCGCCGTCGCCGCGGAGGAGGCGGGGTGGGACGGGTTCTTCCTGTGGGATCACGTGGTGGTGCCGGACGAGCCGGTGGTGGCTGATGTGTGGGTGACGTTGGGTGCGGTGGCGGCGCGGACGTCGTCGATCACCTTGGGGCCGTTGGTGACGTCGTTGGGGCGGCGGCGGCCGTGGAAGGTGGCGTTGGAGGCGTCGACGTTGCAGCGGTTGTCCGGTGGCCGGTTGGTGCTGGGGGTGGGTGCCGGGGTGCCGCAGGACTACTCCCCCTTCGGTGAGCGCGTCTCGCGGGCGGTGGCGATGTCGGAGGGGGTGGAGTTGGTGCGGGCGTTGTTGTCGGGTGAGCCGGTTGAGCACCGTGGGGAGGTGTTCGCGGTGTCCGGTGTGCGGTTCGCGCCGGTGGAGGTGCCGATCTGGGTGGGTGGTGTGTGGCCGCGGGAGGTGCCGTTCCGTGCGGCGGCGCTGGCGTCGGGTGTGGTGCCGGCGACGTTCGGGCCGGGTGGGTTGGTGGTGCTCTCCCCTGCTGATGCCGCGCGGGTGAAGGCGGATTTCGTGGCGTCGGGTGGTCCGGCCGGTGGCGAGGTGGCGTTGTGGGGTGGGGCGTCGTTGCCGGAGGGGGTGCGGGAGTACGAGGAGGCGGGGGTGACGTGGTTGCTCACCGATGGTGGGGCGCGGGATGTCGAGGAGTTGCGGGCGTTCGTGGCGGCTGGGCCGCCGTCAGGCGTGTAGGCCGCGGAGCAGGGTGTTGAGGTAGCGGTGTGCGGTGGGGATGCGGTCGGCGGGGTTGGTGGAGTGGATGTAGGTGGCGTAGGCGATGCCGCACATGAGGGGGACGATGTCGGTGTCGGCGAGGTCGGGGCGGACGGTTCCGGCTTCGCGGGCGCGGGTGAGGAGTTCGGTGCCGAGGGTGATGATCTGTTGTTTGAGTTCGGTGGTGGTGGGGAGGGCGTCGTGGGTGAGGGCGGCGACTTTGGCGAGTGAGGGGTCGGTGACCTGGGCTTCGACGACTCGGGTGAGGAAGTCGGCGAAGGCTTGCCAGGGGTCGTCGTGCTGGAGTGCCTGTCGGCCGTGGTCGGCGAGTGCTCGCAGGCAGGGCGTGGCGACGGTTTCGAGGAGTGCTTCGCTGGTCGGGAAGTGCCGGTAGACCGTGCCGACGCCCAGTCCTGCGCGGCGGGCGACGTCGTTGAGTTGCAGTGGGATGTTGTCGTCGACGAGTTCTCTGGCGACGGAGAGGATGCGGTCCCAGTTGCGGGCGGCGTCTTTTCGCAGCGGCGTCATGCTTCCAAGCTTATTTGGATATCTCATCCGGAATGGTGGTGAGCGGGGCGTGGCGTCGGCTGAGCTCGTGCACGGCTTGGGCGGTGCGGGGGTCGGTGGCGGCGCGTGGGGGTGTGACGGGGGTGCCTTTGGGTCCGATCATCGTGCCGGTGGGGAGTGTGGGGTGGGTGGCGGCGGTGATGGAGGATCGGGCGGCGAGTGAGGCGGGGCCGGAGGTGGCGCGTTCGAAGGTGCGGCGCACGAGTGGCCAGAGCAGGCGGAGTGCGGGTGAGACGACTTTGGGGTGGCGGCTGTTGCTGTCGGTCATGTCGGTGGCGGCGCCGCCGGGGTCGGCGGCGAGGACGGTGATGCCGGTTGCGGTGAGTCGTCGGGCGAGGTCGAGGGTGTAGGCGAGGTGGGCGAGCTTGGCGCGTCCGTACCAGTGGAAGCCGTAGTAGCCGCCGGGTGGTTCGACGGTGTCGAAGACTTTTTTGGCGGCCATGGTCGCCGCGGAGGTCACGGCGACGATGCGTCCGGTGATCACGGGGAGCAGGAGTTCGGTGAGCAGGTAGGGCGAGAGGTGGTTGACGAGGAACGTCGCTTCGACGCCGTTGATGTCGGTTCGGTCGGGGAACATGGCGCCGACGTTGTTGACCAGGACGTCGAGGTGTCCTCGGGTGGTGAGGTGGCGGGCGAGTGAGCGGACTTCGTCGAGGGAGGAGAGGTCGGTCTGGAGGAAGTGGGCGGGTTGCCCTCCCCTGGCGTTGATCCTGTCGACGGCGGTGGCGCCTCGGTGGGCGTTGCGTCCGATGACGGTGACGGCGAAGCCGGCGTCGGTGAGGCCGAGGGCGGTTTCGAGTCCGATGCCGCCGGTGGCGGCGGTGATGACTGCTGTGGGTGTCACGGCACTCCCCTATTCGGATAGTTCATCCACTTGTGGTCGACGGTAGCACGATGCGGATGAACTATCCGTTCTTGGTGCGCGAGAATGCCCGTCGTGGATCTCGGGGTGGTCGGCCAGGCGGCGGGCATGTTCGCGGTGACCAACGTCGACGACCTGGTGCTCCTCGCGCTGTTCTTCGCGCGGGCCAGGTCCGCTTGGCGGGTGGTGGCGGGCCAGTACCTGGGTTTCGCGGCGATCCTGGCCGTGGCGGTGGTGGGCGCGCTCGGCGCGTCCCTGCTGCCCGAGCAGGTCCGCCCGTGGCTGGGCCTGGTCCCCCTGGCGCTGGGGTTGCGGGCCGCCTGGTCGTTGTGGCGCGGCTCGGATGACTCGGACGAACCGGAGACCGCCCCCGGCGTGGTGGCCGTCGCCGGCGTGACGCTGGCCAACGGTGGCGACAACATCGGCGTCTACGTGCCGGTCTTCACCGTCGCCGGCTCGGTGTGGGTCTACGTGGCGGTGTTCCTGGTGCTGGTCGGGGTGTGGTGCCTGGCGGGCCGGTTCCTCGCGTCGCGTCGGGTGGTGGCCCGCGCGCTGGCGAGGTGGGGGCACGTCGTCCTGCCGGTGGTGCTGGTGGCGATCGGTCTTCTGGTGCTGTTCTCGGGCTGACCGAGCCCCGGCTTGATGTGGTCAGGCGGGCCAGAGCGGCCGCGGCTGAGCCGGGTCTTGGATGGCCGCCGTCAGAGTGGCCGCGATCGCCGTCAGCTCCTGCTCGCTGAGGTCCCGCTCCCCCACGTGCCGCAGCAGCTCGGCCCGCGAGCACACCACCACGGCGCCGGTGTGGTCCTCCAGCTCGTCGGCGGCGACGAGCTGGGTCTGCCCGTTGTGCACGACCAGGACGGGGTCGGGCGTGTCGGTGTAGAGCAGGTGCTCGATGTCCCGTCCGGTGATGGTCATGGTGAGTCTTGTACGGCGCGGGCGTAGCGGGCCGCAAGAGAGCGAACGTGTGCCACGAGCTCCGGTGGTGAGGTGACCTCGAAGTCGAAGCCGAGCAGTCCGATCCACACGGCGAGGGTCTCGACCGAGTCCGAGCCGGTCACGAGCACGCACGTCGACTCGTCGACGGCTTCGACGGTGCCGGTGTGGGCGTTGATCCGGGCCGCCACGGCGTGTGCGGGCGCGTGGACGAGGACGCGGGCCTGGAAGCGCCACGCCGCCGAGGTGGCGCTGGCGGCGACGAAGGTGGTGGCGTCGAACTCGCGCGGGGTGAAGCGGGGGCCGAACGGCGGCGTGGGCGGGCTGATGCGGTCGACGCGGAAGCTGCGCCAGTCGGCGCGGTCGCAGTCCCAGGCGACGAGGTACCAGCGGCGGCCCCAGCTGACGAGGCGGTGGGGTTCGACGCGGCGGCGTGTGGGGGTGCCGTCGTGGGAGTGGTAGTCGAAGCGGATGGTGTCGCTGTCGCGGCAGGCGGCGGCCAGGGTGGAGAGCAGGCCGGGGTCGAGGGCCGGGGCCTGGTCGCGCGGGACGGACTCGACGTGCTGCAGGGCGGAGACGCGGTGGCGCAGGCGTGCGGGCAGGACCTGTTCGAGTTTGAGCAGGGCGCGCAGCGACGTCTCCTCCAGGCCGGTGACGGCGTTGGTGCGCAGGGCGGCGACCACGGCGACGGCCTCGTTGTCGTCGAGCAGCAGCGGGGGCAGTTCGGCGCCGGCGCCGAGGCGGTAGCCGCCGAACGACCCGGTGGTGGCGTTGACGGGGTAGCCGAGCTCGCGCAGGCGGTCGACGTCGCGGCGCACGGTGCGGGGGCTGATCCGCAGCTCGTCGGCGAGTTCGCTGCCTTGCCAGTCGCGGCGCGACTGCAGCAGGGCGAGCAGGTGCAGCAGGCGGGCCGAGGTCTCCAGCATGGGCAGACTTTAGGACAGCACGTGGCCGCAAGGCCGTCTGGCCTGATGTCCTGGGGGGTGTTCGTACCGCCACCGAGGCGCTGAGCCTGCTCAACGGTGATCCGTTCGCCAAGATGGGGGCGTGCCGCAATGGGTGGAAGCAGGGTTGTGGGGTCTGGCCGGTGGTGGCGCGCTCGTGCTGGGCGCGCTCGTCGCGTGGTTCGTCGCGGTGCCCCGGGACATCGTGGCGGTCGTGATGGCGTTCGGCGCCGGTGTGCTGACCGCGGCCGCGGCGTTCGAGCTGATGGACGAGGCGGAGCAGACCGGTGGCCTGCTCGCCACCTCGGCCGGGTTCCTGGCCGGCGCGGTCGCGTACGTGCTGGCGAACGTGCTGCTGGCCCGCCGCGGCGCCCGGCACCGCAAGCGCAGCGGCAACCAGCCCAGTGAGCAGGACCAGGCCGGCAGCGGTACCGCGATCGCGCTCGGCGCCCTGCTCGACGGTGTGCCGGAGTCGGTCGTGCTGGGCGTGTCGCTGATCGGCGGCGGCGGGGTCGGGGCGGCGATGCTGGCGGCGGTGGTGATCTCGAACGTGCCGGAGGGCCTGTCCAGCGTCGCCGGCATGAAGCGGGCGGGCCGCGGCAGCGGGTACGTCTTCGGCGTGTGGGGTGCGATCGCGGTCGTGAGCGGCCTGTCGGCGGCGCTGGGCAACGTGCTGCTCGACGGCGCGTCACCGCAGCTCATCGCGTTGATCACCGCGGTCGCGGCGGGGGCGATCCTGGCGATGATCGCCGACACCATGATCCCCGAGGCCTACGAGCGCGCCCGCCTCTACACCGGTCTGTGCACCACGGCCGGGTTCCTCACCGCGTTCGTGGTCGAGCGCCTGGGTTAGCCGGAAACCGGGCCAGCCGGGAAGCAGGGCCGGTCAGGCGCGCCACACGGTCGCGCTGCGGGTCTCGGTGCTCTCCAGGGTCAGCGGCACCGGCACCTCGTAGCGGGCCTGCCGGACGAACCGGTCGCGCGGCAGGTGCGCGCGGTCGGGGTCCCCCAGCAGCACGAGCGCGCCCCTGGCCGCCGCCCTGGTCAGGAACGGCAGCACCAGCGCGGTGATCCGCGCGTCGTAGAAGACGTCACCGGCCAGCACCACGTCGGCGCCGTGGGCGTCGCCGTCGAGCCGGTCACCGGGCAGGGTGGTGACCGCGACGCCGTTTCCCGCCGCGTTGAGCTCGACCGCCGCCAGTGACAACGGGTCGATGTCGTTCGCGGTCACCGAGTCCGCCCCCGCCAGTGCCGCCGCGATGGCCACCAGGCCCGAGCCGGATGCGAGGTCGAAGACCTTCTTGCCGCGCACCAGCGCGGGCCGGTCCAGCAGGTGCCGCGCGAGCGCCTGGCCGCCCGCCCACGGGAACGCCCAGAACGGCGGCTGGTCGTGGTCGGTGAGCTCCCACAGGTCCATCGCCTCCACCGCGCTGTGCAGGACGATCTCGGGCACCAGGGGCACCGGGGCCGGTGTCGTGTGGGCGAGCACGAAGTCGGTGAGCGTGGGCGCCGGCATGACGGAGAAGCTTAGGGGCAGCGCGCACGGCGGCCGCAGAGGCGAAAGACCGCACCTCCCGCCGCACCTCCCGCCTCATGTGCCGCCTCATGTGCCGCCTGTCACCCGCAGGATCGCGCCCGTCGTGTACGACGCCTCCTCCGACAGCAGCCACGCGATGGCGTTCGCGATCTCGTCGGCCTCCCCCGGCCGTCCCATCGGCACCCGCCCGGCGACGCGGTCCGGGCGGTCCGGCTGGCCGGAGAGCCGGTGGATGTCGGTGCGGATCGTGCCCGGCTGCACGCAGTTCACCCGGATCCCGCGGGGCGCGAGCTCCTTGGCCAGGCCGATCGTCATCGCGTCCACCGCGGCCTTGGTGGCGGCGTAGTGCACGTACTCGCCGGGGCTGCCCAGCGTGGCCGCGCCCGAGGACACGTTCACGATCGAGCCGCCGGTCATCCGCCGCGACGCCTCGCGGGCGACGAAGAACGCGCCGATCACGTTCACGTCCACGACCCGCCGCAGGTCCTCGGTCCGCAGCGAGGCCAGCGGGCCCGACGGGGAGGTGATGCCGGCGTTGTTCACCACGCCGGTGATGTCGTTCCCGGCGGCGTCGAACAGGCGCGTCACGTCGTCCTCGTCGGCGGTGTCGGCGCGCACGGCCAGCACGCCGAGCTCGTCCTCCAGCCGCCGCGCCTCGTCGGCGGCCTGGCGGTAGCTGATGACGACCCGGTGCCCGTCGCGCACGAGCCTGCGCGCGGTCGCGGCACCGATACCCCGGCTTCCCCCGGTGATCACCGTTGTCATGCCCCGCACCCTAGCTATGTTCGGCGCCGAATATTCGGGAGCGGATGTGACGGTCGAGCGCACCACTCCCCTGGCGCTGGCCCTGCTGGCGGAGCGGCCCGTGCGCCCCTGCGAGATGGCGCAGACCATGCGCGGACGCCACCAAGAGGAGGTGTTCAAGCTCAACGGTTCGCCGGGGAGTCCCCGCGGTTCGAGGCCGGCATGTCGCCGGTCGGCCTGCTCGCGCTCGCCGTCGTCGAGCAGCGCCGCGCCGCCGTGGACGAGCAGATCACCGCGCTGGCCACCCTCATCGGGCACGACGTCTGGGCGGCAACGTGGCGCCCTCGCCGCGCCACGCACCCGCACCGGCGCGCGCCGCACCGCCGCGGCCCGGTGAGCGGGTCGCGTTTCGACTCGGCCGGGGTGGTGAAGCCCGCCAGGACACCGGACACGTTGCCCCGGGCCGAGGTCCGTGACCGGAAGACCCAGTCCCCGTCCCGGCAGGAGAACCGCTGATGTCGACGAACACGAAGGTTGAGTAAGGGTGCCCTTAGTCATCACCCGATCGGCCGTATAGGGTGTGCGGATGAGGTGCTCCGTACTTTCCGGCTTCGCGGAGGAACCGCTGGCCGGTACGGCCGCGACCGCGACGGCGTGGTTGTGCCTGGAGCAACCGGGCCCGTGGGGCCGCGACGCGCTGCTGGAAAGCCACCTCGACCCCGAGCTCGGTGCCGAGCTGCAGCGCCGTGCGGCCGGCACCGGTGTGCGCGTGCTGCTGATCCGCCGCCCCGGCAAGCACGCCGACGACCGCACCCCCGCGCGCCGCCGCCTGTACCTGGCCTCGACGAAGCCCGGCGCGTCGTGGCTGGAGCAGGCGGATCTGGCAGCGCCGGAGGAAGCGCTCGAGCTGAACTTCGAGGCGCTGGGCGCGGGCCGCTCGACCGCGTTCGGCACCCCTGTCCGCGACCCGTTGCTGCTGATCTGCACCAACAGCAAACGTGACGTCTGCTGCGCGCTGTACGGCCGGCCGATCGCCACGGCGCTGCGGCTGTGGGAGTGCACGCACACCGGCGGGCACCGGTTCGCGCCCACCGGCGTCCTGCTGCCCACCGGTCACCTGTACGGGCGAATCGACCACCGGTTGGCCGAGCGCGTCGTCACGGAGGGCATCGTGGCCGACCGGTGTCGGGGCCGGTCCTGCTTCAGCCCGCGAGGGCAGGTCGCCGAGGTCGCCGTGCGCCGCCGGATCGGCGAGACCCGCGACGTGCTGACGGTGGTGGGCGAGACGCCCGGCTCCGCGACCGTGCGGCACACCGACGGCCGCGAGTGGCGGGTGACGCTGGCCAAGCAGCCCGTGCCGCCGCGCCCGGCCAGCTGCGGCAAGTCCCCCGACATCGCCATCGCACTGGTGGCCACCGCGATCGACGAGCTGGCCAGGATCAACCGCTGATCCCGGAGGCCGCCCCGGTGCCGGGCGAAGATCACGGAGCTGGCGGAGACCGGCCGCCGGCCGGAGAATCGAGCCGGTGCCCAGGCTCATCCACCTCAACGGTCCCACCGGCGTCGGCAAGTCGACCATCGCCGCCCGCTACGCCGCCGACCACCCCGGAACGCTCAACCTCGACGCCGACGAGGTGGTGCGGCTCGTGGGCGGCTGGCAGGACGACTTCTACGGCGCCGTCGGCCTCGTCCGCCCGCTCGCGATCGCCATGGCCGTCACGCACCTGTCCTCGGGCAACGACGTCGTGATGCCGCAGCTCGTCGCCCGCCGCGACGAGCGGGACCGGTTCGCGCAGGCGGCCCGGTCCGCCGGCGCGGACTACATCGAGTTCGTGCTGCTCGCCGCGCCCGAGACCACCATCGACCGGTTCCGGCACCGCGACCACCCCATCGACCCGGCCGTCGAGGCGCTGGGCGGCGCCACCCTGATCCGCCGGATCCACGACCACCTCGCCGCCTACCTGACGCCGCGGACCGCGGTGATCCAGACCGAGGGCGCCGAGCCCGGCCGGACCTACGAGGAGCTGCTCGCCGCGCTGGCGGCCTGACCCGGCCCGGCGCCGGGCACGGTCGCGCAGAACACGCCGATCCCCAGCGCGTACGGGTCGTCCAGGCCCACGGCCGCCAGCGTCTGCGCCGGCAGCGCGAGCAGGGAGATCGCCACGCCCAGGAAGTACGCGTCCAGCAGACCGGTGTCGCGCACGGTCGAGGGCAGGCCCGCCGCCTGCTGCAACGCCGCACCGGCCTCGGCGTTGGCGAGCACCATGCCCGACAACGCCTCGCGCACGCCCGGACGGCGCACCGCCTCCAGGTACAGCTCGACCATGGCGAGCATCTGCGTCGGGTCGCCGTCCACCGCCCGGCGCAGCAGCGCCGGGTACAGCTCGGCGACGTCGGCGGGGCTGATGTCGTGCGGCGTGGTCTCGCGCAGGCGCTCGACCGCGGCGCGGTGCAGGGACGTCATCCTGGCCGCGGCGGCGGTGAGGATCGCCTCGCGGGTCGGGAAGTAGTTCTTGGTGGTGCCGATCGGGACGCCGGCCTCGCGGTCGATCGCGCGGTGGGTCAGCCCGCGGCCGCCCTCCACCGCGAGGATCTGGATCGCGGTGTCGCACAGCAGATCACGACGGCTCACGGTCCGCGACCCTAGCAAGATCACCACAGCTGTGGTGAACCGGGCCGAACGTGCTGGTCCCGGCCGTCGCGGTGACCACTCCGCGTTCCACGACGAGGAACAGGCCGCACACGCAGCGCACGTAGGACACCGCGCCGTGCGAGGAGACGGCGGACGAGCAGGACCAGCGGCAGGCGGGGCAGGTGGCGATCATGTCCCCCAGCGTGCTGTCATGGTCTAGTGCATTTCAACCCTTACGGAGGGGCGGCCGCCGAGCTCGCCGCGACGCTGGTCAACACCGATCGGTCCGCGCACCTGATCGACGTGCTCGAAGCGTCGGACTACCGGCCGCTGGGGTCGCTGGACGCGCGGCAGGAACGTGACGTGCGGGACTGGATCGAGCGGCTGCGGCAGGTCTTCCGCGAACCCACCGTGGAGCTGCTCAACGAGCTGCTGGCCGAGTCGTCGACCGCGCACTACATCTCCACGCACGACGGCCGCGCACCGCACCTGCACTACGCACGCGAGGACGCCCCCACCGACGTGCGGGTCAAGGCCTACACCGCGGCGGGCATGGCCGCGTTGTTCTGCGAGGACGCCGGCCGCATCGGCTGGTGCGACCGGGAGGGCTGCGGCACCGCGTTCGTCGACACCAGCCGCAACGGGCGCCGCCGCTTCTGCTCCGCCAGGTGCGCGAACCGCGTCGCGGTCGCCAACCACCGCCACCGCCGCACCGGCTAGCGCCCCAAGCCGGGACACGTGGCCGGGGTGGGTCAGTCGGCGTGCACGCGGTGGCCGAAGCGGGTGTTCTCGAACGACGACTCGCCGCCGAACACGGCCTCCACGAAGTCCTCCCGGCCGCGGAACCACGAGCCCGCGAACGAGGCGTCGCCCGCGAACCAGGCGCGGCGGAACACCGCGCGGCCGGCGAACAGCGTGCCCGAGCAGTCCAGGTCCGATCCGAAGCGGGCGCAGGTGAAGTCCGCGCGGCCGCCGAAGCGGGCTCCGCGCAGGGCCGCCGGGCCGGCGACGTGGATGCCGGAGAGCTCGCCGTTGCCGCGCCACGCCGTGCGGCGCAGGTCCAGGCCACGGGCGAAGACCGATCCGGTGAACAGCACGTGCCGGGCGAAGAACGCGCCGCGGGCCGTGACGTCGCCCAGGAACGCCGTCTGGTCGAAGCGGGTGTCGCCGAGGAAGCGGGTGCCGTCGAACCGGGCGCCGCGCAGCCGGCAGTGCGAGAGGTCGAAGTCGACCAGGGTGGTGTGGCGCAGGTCGAGGTCGCAGTCCAGCCAGAAGCCGGGTCCCGGCCGCAGGTGTGCGAGCAGCGTGGCCTGCAGGATCATCCGCCACCGCCGGTCGACCTCGGTGCCCGGCCACGGCAGTGCCCGCAGCGTCTCGCACAGCACGTCCAGTGCCGGTTGCCGGTGGGACACGTCGGCCTCGCCGTAGGCGACCCAGTCCCGCAGCCCGCTCAGCCGGACCTCGGCCTCGGCCGCTCCGAGCCGCGAGCGGATGTCCTGCAACGGGGTGACGGGCTGGGATGCCGGGGCGGGCTGGGGTGTCGCGGCGCGGGGGGCGGCGACCTCGACGTCGTGGTGGAAGGTCAGCCGGCGTCTTCCCAGCGCCACCGCCGCCACGGCAAGAACACCCGAGGTTGCTGTGAGCCAGCGCGAGAGAGAAGACATGACTCGATGATGTGACCGGCGTCATCGCACCGGACAGTGGTGGAGTTCAACGCCGTGCCCACCGGCCGCGGCAACCGGCGGGCACGGCCGGTCATCCGGGGGCACCGCCGCGCGGCGCCGGTGTTCCGTAGATCACCTGTGGGCGCTTAGGGTCGGTTCATGGAGCTGACGGAGCTGTGTTTCGCCGGGGTGGCCAGGCAGGCGCACGCCGTGCGGTCGGGCGAGGTGACCGCGGCCGAGCTCGTCGCCGAGCACCTGAGCCGCATCGAGCGCGTCGACCCGCAGCTCAACGCGTTCCGGCTGGTGTTCACCGAGCAGGCGCAGGCGCAGGCGCGGGCGGTGGACGCGCGCCGGGCCGCGGGCGAGGACCTGCCGCTGGCGGGCGTGCCGATCGCGGTCAAGGAGGACATCGCGATCGAGGGCCTGCCCACGACGAAGGGCACGAACGCCGCCCGCACCCCGCAGCCGGCCGACTCGGCGATCGTCGCGCGGCTGCGCGCGGCCGGGGCGGTGATCATCGGCCGGACCCGGATGCCCGAGCTGGGCCTGTGGCCGCACACCGAGAGCAGCTGGGCGGGGCCGACGCGCAACCCGTGGTCGCCGGGGCACTCCCCCGGCGGGTCCAGCGGCGGGTCTGCCGCGGCGGTGGCGGCCGGGCTGGCGGCGGCCGCGATCGGCACCGACGGCGCCGGGTCGATCCGCATCCCCGCCGCGGTGACGGGGCTGTTCGGGCTCAAGCCCCAGCGCGGCCGGATCTCGCTCTCGCCGGAGCGCGAGATGCTGGGCGGCCTCGTCGTGGCGGGACCGATCACCCGCACGGTGCTGGACTGGGCGCTGGTCGCCGACCGGATCCGCGGCGCCGCGCCCGGTGACGCGCACGTCGCCCACCCGCCGCGCACGAGCTTCACCGAGGCCGCGCGCACCGATCCCGGCCGGCTGCGGATCGGGGTGTCGCTGCGGCCGTGGGGGCCGGGCATCCCGATCGCCGACGAGGTCCGCGACGCCGTGCAGGACACCGCCGCGCTGCTGACCGACCTCGGTCACGACGTGGTGCGGCTGGATCCGCCGATGCGGGACGTCACCGCCTCCGCGCAGTTCGCCGCGCGTTATGTCCACAACGCCTACCTGGCGCGCGCCGGTCTGGAGCTGCCGGACCTGGTCGAGCCGCGCACCCGCGCGGTGAGCGAGCTGGGCCGGCGGCTGCCGCGCGGCGTGGTGCGGTGGGCGGCCAGGGACGACGCGGCGCTCACCGCGCACGCGAACCGGATCTTCGCCTCGATCGACGTGCTGCTGACGCCCGCGTTGACCCGTCCGCCGATCCGCGTCGGCGAGTGGGACGGCCGCACCGTCGTGGCGGCGCTGCTCGCGGCCGCGCAGTACACGACGTTCCTGCCGCTGTGGAACATCGTCGGCAACCCGGCCGCCGCGGTGCCCGCGGGCCGCTCGTCGTCGGGCCTGCCGCTGGCGGTGCAGCTCGTGGGCCGCCAGCACGACGAGTGCACGCTGCTGTCGGTGTCGGCCCAGCTCGAACGCGCCCGGCCGTGGGCGGATCGGATCCCCTCCGGGCTCGGCCCCGCGCGCTGAGACGACCCGGCCGATCCCGGACCCGCGCCGATCCCGGACCCGCGGCGATCCGGGGCCCGCGGCGGTCAGAAGCCGCGGCGGGACAGTTCGTCGAGCAGGCGGCGGTCCGCGCTGTGCCGGGACCGGATGTGGTCGAGGTAGTCCGCGAACGCGTCGGGTTGCAGGCCGCGCAGCTGGTGCAGCCAGCCGGCGAGCAGGTCCTGCTCCTGCGGGCCGCCGCGGGCCAGCTCGACCTCCACGACGCGGCGGTAGACCTCGACGGCGTTGTGGCCGCCCTCGCGCGCGAGGTGGCCGAGCAGCTCGGCCCGCAGCGGCGGCCAGTCGTCGGTGTGCACGACCAGGGCGCGGATCCTGAGGTAGACCTCGAGGCCGGGGCGGGCCAGGAAGGCCTGTCGGCACACCTCGACCGCGCGGTGCGGGGTGCCGCGGCGCAGGTGCTCCTCCACGGCCAGGTCGACCAGCCGCGGTGCCGCGCCCCGCCCGCCGACCGCGCTCAGGCCGCGTTCGACCCACCGCAGCGCCTCGTCGGAGCGGCCGTGGTCGCGCAGCACGGTGGCGACCTGCAGGTAGTGCCAGCCCGACGACAGGTCCTTGGACAGCACCATCAGTTGCAGGTCGACGTCCCCGGTGTACTCGGCGAGCTCCTCCATGACGCGCAGCAACGCCCAGCGGGCGCGGTCGTAGCGGCCGGTCTCGCCGAACCCGATCACCGGCAGCGCCGCGAACAGCGCGACCGCGCGGTCGCGGTAGTGGGCGAGGCCGTCGTCGTCGAGCGCGCCGGCGTAGCCCGCGAGGCCGACCTCGGGGGCCTCGGGGTGGCGCAGCTGCAGGTCGAGCAGCCAGTCGGCGAGCCGCACGGGGTCGGGCCGGATCCGGTCGCAGGCGCGGGCGTGGGTGTCGAGGACCCGCTGGGTGAGCTCGGCCAGGTCGACGCGGTGCCGGTGGCCGCCGGTCACGCCGTCGGCGAGCCGGGTGAGGACCTGCTCGATCACCGCGACCAGCCGCGGTCCGGGGTCGGTGACGAGCAGCGACTCGAGCTGTGCCGCGACGGCGGTCAGCGCCTGCCGGCGTTCGGGCCAGCCGGTGGTCCCGCCGCCGGTCCCGGCGAGCGCGGAAGCGACGGTGGCGGGCAGCGAGTCCATCACAGCATCTTTCCCGCGTCACCCGGCCGAGTGCTACCGATGTCGCCCTAACGGCCCGCACGTGTCACGCCGTGCGGTCGGATGTGTCCAGTTCGGTCAGCTTCCGGGTGAGGACGGCGCGTTCGCGTTCGTTGCCGCACAGGCGGATGGCCTGCTGCAGCTCGGTGCGCGCCTCGTCGTGGCGGCCGAGGCGGCGCAGCAGCTCGCCGCGCACCCCCGGTAGCTGGTGGGAGTCCTTGAACGCCTCGGTGCGGGCGAGCGCGTCGACGACCGGCAGTGCGGCGGCGGGGCCCTGGGCCATCGAGAGGGCGACGGCGCGGTTGAGGTCGACGACCGGCGACGGGGCCAGGCGCCCCAGTGCGTCGTAGAGGGCGACGATGCGGTCCCAGTCGGTCTCCTCGACCGACGCGGCGAGCGCGTGGCACTCGGCGATCGCGGCCTGCAGCCCGTAGTAGCCGTAGCCGCGGCCGGCGTCGGCGGCCTTGGCGAGCGCGGCGCGGCCGCGGGCGATGGCGGAGCGGTCCCAGCGGCGCCGGTCCTGGTCCTGCAGCAGGATCGTCTCGCCGTCGGGGCCGCGGCGGGCCGGGAAGCGGGCGGCGGTGAGTTCGAGCAGCGCGAGCAGGCTGTGGACCTCGGGTTCCCCCGGCATCAGCCGCGAGAGGATCCGTGCCAGGCGCTGGGCCTCCCCCGCGAGGTCCAGGCGCATCACCTCCTCGCCCGAGCTGGCGGAGGAGCCCTCGGTGAAGATCAGGTAGACGACGCTGAGGACCTGCGAGAGCCGGGCGGGGCGCTCCGCGACCGGCGGGACCTCGAACGGCACGTTCGCCGCGGCGAGGGCCTTCTTGGCGCGGGTGATGCGGGCCTGCACGGTCGCGGTCGGCACGAGGAACGCGCGCGCGATCTCGTCGCTGGTCAGGCCGCCGATCACGCGCAGCGTCAGCGCGACCCCGGCTTCGCGGGAGAGCACCGGGTGGCAGGAGGTGAAGATCAGGGCGAGGGTGTCGTCGTCGATCTGGTCGGGGTCCCACAGCACGTCGTCGGGCGCGGGCCCGGGATCGAGGGCGCCGGTGAGGGCGCCGCCCTCCGGCAGGTGGTGCGCGAGGGCGGCGTACTTGGCGTCGCGGGTGCTGCGGCGGCGGAACGCGTCGATCGCGCGCCGCCGCCCGACGGTGAGCAACCAGCCGGCCGGGTTGGCCGGCACACCTTCGCGCGGCCAGGTCACCAGCGCCTCGGCCAGCGCCTCCTGGGCGAGGTCCTCGGCCAGGGCGAAGTCGCCGGTGTAGCGGGTCAGCGCACCGATGATCCGGGCGGAGTCGATGCGCCACACCGCCGCTACGGCCTTGCGGCCAGTGGGGTCGCTCATGGGTCCTATGAGACCAGAGGCGGCCGGGCCGCGGACCGCCCGCCCACTCCGCAGGTCCCCGGTCGAGGGCCGGGTGTCAGAGCTGGCCGGTGGCCTCGCGCCAGGCCCGTTCCTTCTTGATCCACTCGTTGTCCTGCGGGAACTCGTCGATCGAGGGCACGCGGCGGATCTCGGTCTTGAAGCCGGGGCCGGTCAGCGGCATGCGCTTGGCCCAGCCGATCGCGTCGTCGATGGTCGGGACGTCGATCAGGTAGAAGCCGTTGAACAGCTCCTTGGTCTCCCCGTACGGGCCGTCGGTGACGACCGGCGGTTCGCTGGAGTAGTCGACGACCACGCCCTCGCTGACGTCGGAGAGGCCTTCGGCCGCGACGAGGACGCCGGCCTGGATCAGTTCCTCGTTGAACTTGCCGACCGTCTCGAGCATCGTGCCGAAGTCGATCTCGCCGAGGCCGTCCCAGACGTCGGCGGAGGTCTGGCGCATGATCAGCATGTACTTCATGGTGTGCTCCCCGGTGGGATCGTGCGGGTCCGCTGTGGACCCTCTCACGGCATGGTCGAACGGGCGGGCGGTTCGATCGACACGCGGCCCGGAAAATTCCTCGAGCTTCGTGTCGGTGCTGCTCAGACGCCCGAGCGGCCCGTCCCGGGGTGCCGGGGCGGGCCGCTCGGTGCCGTGCTCAGAGCCGGTCGTCCGGCTGGTGCAGCGAGCGCGGCTGCTCGGCTTCCAGCTCCGGCACCGGGGAGGCTCCGGTCACCGGGCGCGGTGGCGTGCTCAGCGGGCTGGGGACCTCCTTGCGGGCGACGGCCTCGGCGGCGGCGACGGCCTCGGCGACCTTGGGGTCCGGGGCGGTGTCGAACCAGTCGGCGACCGACTCGTCGTCGTCCTCGGGCCGGGGCCGCTGCTCGGTGTCGGCCGGTGGCTCGTAGCGGAACACGCCGTCCTCGCCCGGCGCGCCGAGCATGCGGGCGAACCCTTCCAGCGCCTTGCCGTAGTCGGAGGGGATCATCCAGACCTTGTTCGCGTCGCCCTGCGCCATCTGCGGCAGCGTCTGCAGGTACTGGTAGGCCAGCACCTCCGGGGTGGGCTTGCCGTCCTTGATCGCGCCGAAGACCTTCTCGATGGCCTTGGCCTGGCCCTGGGCCTGCAGGTAGCGGGCGGCGCGTTCACCCTGCGCGCGCAGGATGGAGGACTGCCGCTCGGCCTCGGCGGCGAGGATCGCGGCCTGCTTGGCGCCCTCGGCGGCGAGGATCTGCGACTGCTTCTGGCCCTCGGCGGTCTTGATCGACGACTCGCGCTGGCCCTCGGCGTTGAGGATCATGGCGCGCTTCTCGCGGTCGGCGCGCATCTGCTTCTCCATCGAGTCCTGGATGGAGGGCGGCGGGTCGATGGACTTCAGCTCGACGCGCGCGACGCGCAGGCCCCAGCGGCCGGTGGCCTCGTCCAGGACGCCGCGCAGCTGGCCGTTGATGTGGTCGCGGGAGGTGAGGGTCTCCTCCAGGCTCATGCCGCCGACGAGGTTGCGCAGCGTCGTGATGGTGAGCTGCTCGACGCCGACGATGTAGTTGGAGATCTCGTAGACCGCCGATCGCGGGTCGGTGACCTGGAAGTACACGACCGTGTCGATGGAGACGGTGAGGTTGTCCTGGGTGATCACCGGCTGCGGCGGGAACGACACGACCTGCTCGCGCAGGTCGATGCGGGCCCGCACCTTGTCGATGAACGGCACGATGATGTTCAGGCCGGGTGCCGCGGTGGTGCGGAAGCGGCCGAGGCGCTCGATGACGGCGGCCTGCGCCTGCGGGATGACCAGCACCGACTTGACGGCGATGGTGAGCACGAAGATCGCGATGACGGCCGCGACCACGAGGGTGATCGGGTCCAACTCGGTTCACATCCTTCTTGGGGTCACACAGCCGCGATGACCACGGCGGTCGCACCCGAGATCTCGACAACGGTGACGGCGTCGCCCGCGGGCACCACGGACCCGTCGAGGGTGCGCGCGCTCCAGGTCTCGCCGCCGATCTTGACCTGCCCGCCGTGCTCGTCGACCTGCGACAACGCGACGGCCCTGGCACCGAGCAGCGCCTCGTGGTGCATCTTGACCCCGGACCCGAGCTGCAGCCGCCTCTTGACCAGCGGCCGGGCCCCGACGATCAGCCCGACCGACGTCGCGGCGAAGACGAGCACGCTCACCAGGTCGGCGGCGCCGACCGCGGACACGCCCGCGGCGGCCAGAGCGGCGGCGCCGAGCATGACCAGCACGAAGTCACCGGAGAGAACTTCGGCGACGACGAGCAGTATCCCGACGATCAGCCAGATCAGCGCGGCCATGCGCCCATACATACACCAACGGGCAAGGCACCGGCCCGGGTTTGCCCCCGCTGAGCCCCCGACCGTGACGAAATCGATCACCGGGCCCGGCGCTCGGCGGGCGTGGCCGGTCCTGGCGTGGCCGGTCCTGGCGTGGTCAGTCCTGGCGTGGTCAGTCCTGGCGTGGTCAGTCCTGGGGCACGGTGACGAAGTCGATCAGCCGCTCGACGGCGCCGAGCAGGTCGGACTCGATGTCGCGGTAGCTGCCGACCGCGCCCAGGACCCGCTGCCAGCCCTGCCAGGTCTCGCCCCAGCCCAGCCGCGCGCACACGCCTTCCTTCCAGGGCACGTCCCTGGGGATGACGGGCCAGGCCTCGATGCCGACGGCCCGCGGTTTCACGGCCTGCCAGATGTCGACGTAGGGGTGGCCGGTGACCAGCACGTTGTCGTCGCGGATCCGGTCGACGACGCGCTGTTCCTTGGAGTGGGCGACGAGGTGGTCGACCAGGACGCCCAGGCGGCGGTGCGGGGCGGTGCCGAACTCGGCGATGCGCTGCGGCAGCTCGTCAACACCGTGCAGGGGCTCCACGACGATGCCTTCGACGCGCAGGTCGTGGCCCCAGACGCGTTCGACGAGCTCGGCGTCGTGCTTGCCCTCGACCCAGATGCGGCTGGCCTTGGCGGTCCGCGCGCGCAGGCCCTCGACCCGGACGGAGCCGGACGCGGTGATGGCGGGGGTGCGCGGTCCCGGCGCGGGCTTGACGAGCGTGACGGGCGTGCCGTCGACGAGGAAGCCGGCGGGGCGCAGCGGGAAGAGCCGGTGGCGGCCGTGGCGGTCCTCCAGGACGACCTGGCCGTGCTCGAACCTCACGACCGCGCCGCAGAAACCGCTGGCGGGGTCCTCGACGACCAGGCCGGGTTCGGCCGCGATCTCGGGGACCTTCTTGCGCTTGGCGGTGGAGAGGACGTCGCGGCCGTAGTCGTGGGAACGCACGGTCCGCACCCTAACCGTAGAAGGGGGCGAAGGCGGTGAGCCACTCGTGGACGCGGTCGAGGTCGACGTCGGCGCCGTGCAGGTCGTGGCCGCCGTGCACGAGGTCCATCCAGTCGAACGCCGGGTCACCCGCGCAGGCCCGCGGGTCGATGGCTCTGGGGCCTCGGGTGCTGTCCAGGACGTTGCCGGGGTGCAGGTCGCCGTGTAGCAGCACCGGCGTGATGTCGTGCTCGGCGAGTGCGCGGGCGCGGTGGTGCGCGGCGGCGTGGTAGGTGCCGGTGCGGCGGGTGAGCAGCGTGCCGAACAGGAAGTCGACGCGGGCGGCGAGCGGCGGGAAGCCCTCGGGGTCGGCGGTGGCGTGCAGGTGCGGGACGACCAGGGCGGGCTGTGCGGCCGGGGTGCCGGGGGTGATCGTCTCGAGCAGCAGCGCGCCGTGCGGCAGGTCGGTGTCGAGCAGCTCGACCATCGCCTCGGTGCCGGCCCACGCGGTCAGCGCGCGGGCCTCCTGGGCGGCGAGGCCGTGGTCCGGGGTGATCTTGAGGACCGCGCCGGTGCACAGGAGCGTGACGCCGGTGCCGCCGGGCAGGTGCTCGACGACGGTGAGGCCCCAGCGGGCGGTGAGCGCGGCGAGCAGGCCGGGCAGCGCGTCGATCCACGCCGTGACGTCGGCGCCGAACCGCCGGACCAGCCGGGACCTGGCGTCGTCGTCGATCACCCGGTGCGGGTCGGTGAGTCCGTCGGCAGGTGTCGGCACATCCGGATGATCCCACCCGGATGATCCCACCCGGATGATCCCACCCGGCGGGGGCCGAGCGGTCACCGGTTCAGAACGCGGGCCAGGGGATCGCGGGCCAGTCGCCGGACGGTTCGGGGTAGACGCCCGCGGCCAGGAGCTTGTCGGTGCGTTCGGCCACCGCGCGGACCTCGGCGCGCGTGAGGTGGTCGTGCAGCGCCTCCCCCAGCGTGCCGTCCAGCTCCGCCCGCAGCCGGCGCAGCGCCTCGACGACCTCGGCGCCCAGTGGTTCGCGGGCCCAGCCCCACAGCACGGTGCGCAGCTTGGGTTCGGTGTGCAGGCAGATGCCGTGGTCGACGCCGTAGACGGAGCCGTCGAGGGCGTGCAGGACGTGGCCGCCTTTGCGGTCGGCGTTGTTGACGACGACGTCGAACGCCGACATCAGGGCGATGCGCGGGTGGTCGGCGTGCACGAGCACCGCCGGGTCGCCGAAGCGGTCGTGGGCGTGGAAGACGGGGATCCAGCCGGGTTTGACGTCGTCGACGCCGACGATGTCGACGAGTTCGTCCTCCTCGCGGGTGTCGACCCACAGCTGGACCATGCCGGCGCCGAACGGGCCGGGGCGCAGCACGGTGGGCGGCACCACGTCGAGCCGGGCGGCGGCGGAGATCAGGTAGGTGGCCACCTCGCGGCCGGCGAGCGTGCCGTCGGGGAAGTCCCACAGGGGCCGTTCGCCGCGCACGGGTTTGTAGACGCACTGGGCGTCGACGCCGTCCAGCGAGATCTTGCAGAACAGCGTCGCGTTGGAGGCGTCGACGAGCCTGCCCTCGACCTCGATGCGGCCACGAGTGAGCAACTCGATGGCCGCGCCGGTGTCCACGTCAGTCTTCCTCGGTGCGGCGGTAGCCGTTCTGCCGCGGGCAGATGTGGCCGTCCGGGTCGAGGGGTTCGGCGCACAGGGGGCAGGGTTTGCGGCCGGCGTTGACGACGCGGTCGGCGCGTTCGGCGAAGGCGCGGGCGGCCGACGGCGACAGGAAGACCCGCACGGCGTCGGGGCCTTCCTCGGTGTCGTCGAGCACGACGGCCTCGTCGACCTCCTCCTCGGAGATCGCGAGGAGCTCGATGACGACGGCTTTGGACTCGGCGTCCCAGCCCAGTCCCATCGTGCCGACGCGGAACTCCTCCTCGACGGGCACGTCGAGGGGCTGGGTGTCGAGGTCGTCGGGCGGCGCGTCGTCGGGCACGTCGGTGCCGAAGCGGCGCTGCACCTCCTCCAGGAGCGAGCCGATGCGTTCGGCGAGGACCTGGACCTGTTGCTTCTCGAGTGCGACGCTGATCAACCTGCTCTGCTCGGAAGCCTGCAGGTAGAAGGTGCGGTCGCCGGGCTGCCCGACGGTTCCTGCGATGAACCGGTCGGGTGCGCGGAATACGTGAATGACGCGAGCCATGGCACCTACGACCCTAGGCCACGCGGAGATCGTCGGCAGGTCCTCCCCCGTCAAACACTCCGCGTATAGGGTCGCGTTGTGGTGAAGATCGCTTCGTACGGGACGTGGACCTCGCCGATCAAGGCCGGCGACACCTCGAAGCCCGGTGGTGGGTTCCAGTGGGCCGACCTGCACGGTGAGCGGGTGTGGTGGGCGGAGAGCCGGCCGGCCGAGGGCGGCCGGGTGGCGCTGGTGCGCGACGGCGCCGACGTGCTGCCCGCGCCGTGGAACGCCCGCAACCGGGTGCACGAGTACGGTGGCCGGCCGTTCGTCGTGCTGGCCGACGACCGGGTCGCGTTCACCCATTGGGACGACCAGCGGGTGTACGTGTTCCACCCCGACGACCCGCGGCCGGTGGCGTTGACGCCCGAACCGCCGCGCCACCACGGCCTGCGCTACGCCGACCTGTCCGCGGGCCCGGACGGCGAGGTGTGGTGCGTGCGGGAGACGATCACCGGTGACGCCCGCACCGACGTGCGCCGCGACCTGGTGGCGATCACCGCCTCGGGCGAGGTCCGGGTGCTGGGCGCGTCGCACCACTTCATGACCGGCCCGAAGATCAGCCCGGACGGCACGAAGCTCGCCTGGATCGGCTGGAACCACCCGCAGATGCCGTGGGACGGCGCCGAGCTGTGCGTCGCCGAGGTGGGCTCGCCGGCGCACCGCGTGGTGGCGGGCTCGGCGGACGAGGCGGTGTGCCAGTTCGAGTGGGAGGGCGAGGCGCTGCTGGCGCTGACCGACCCGGACGGCTGGTGGAACCTGTTCCGCGTCCACCTCGACGGCACGCGCACGAACCTCGCGCCGTGCGAGCAGGAGCTGGGCGGGCCGATGTGGCGGCTCGGCAACCGCTGGTTCGCGCCCCTGGCGCCGGGCCGCTACCTGGTCGTGCGCTCCGGGCACCTGGCGGTGCTCGACGAGCGGTCGGCGACGGTGACCGACGTGCAGACCGACCTGCCGACGTGGGCGCCGGAGCTGTCGGTGCGCGACGGCGTGGTGGTCTGCGGCGCGGCCGGGCCGGCCTCGGAGTTCGAGGTCGTGCGGCTGGACCTGTCCAACGGCGAGCTGACCTACCTCACCGGCGGGCCGCAGGACCCGGCGCGGGCGGCGTACCTGCCGGTGCCGGTGGAGCGGATGTTCGGCGAGATCCCCGCGTACGTGTACGCGCCGTCGAACCCGGACTTCGCCGCGCCCGAGGACGAGCTGCCGCCGTACGTGGTGCACGTGCACGGCGGTCCGACGGGCAGGGCGCTGCCCAAGCTCGACACCGACATCGCCTACCTGACCAGCCGCGGCATCGGTGTGGTGGCGGTGAACTACGGCGGCTCGACCGGCTACGGGCGGGCCTACCGGGAGCGGCTGCGCGGGCAGTGGGGTGTCGTGGACGTGCAGGACTGCGCGTTCGTGGCGCAGCAGCTCGCGAAGGAGGGCACGGCGGACCCGGCGCGGCTCGCGATCCGCGGCGGCTCGGCGGGCGGCTGGACCTCGGCGGTGTCGCTGACCTCGACCGACGTCTACCGGTGCGGGATGGTGGCGTTCCCGATCCTGGACCTGGCGGGGTGGACCTCGCAGGGCGGCGAGACGCACGACTTCGAGTCCCGCTACGTCGAGGGCCTGGTCGGCGCGCTGCCGGAGGCCGCGGACCGCTACCGGGAGCGGTCGCCGTCGGCGAAGGCGCGGTCGGTGTCGGGCCCGGTGCTGCTGCTGCAGGGCCTGGAGGACGAGATCTGCCCGCCCGAGCAGGCCGACCGGTTCGCCGCGGACCTGGCGGGTTCGGGCATCCCGCACGCCTACCTGCGCTTCCCCGGTGAGCAGCACGGGTTCCGCAGGGCCGAGAACATCAAGGCGGCGCTGGAGGCGGAGCTGTCGTTCTACGGCCAGGTGTTCGGGTTCGTGCCGCCGGGCGTGCCGGTGCTGGACCTGGCGGAGTGAGCCTGCTCGCCGCGGGGGACCGGGTCGCGCTGGTGTCACCGGCGGGCCCGGCCCCGGCCTCCCGGGTCGAGGCGGGTGTGGCGGTGCTGCGCTCGTGGGGTCTCGAGGTCGCCACGCCCGTGGTGACGCCGTGGTCGTTGCCGTACCTGGCCGGGTCGGACACCGAGCGCGCCGCCGCCTTCGTGGCGGCGTGGTGCGCCGACGTCGCGGCGGTGTTCTGCGTGCGCGGCGGCTACGGGTGCCTGCGGATGACGGACCTGGTGCCGTGGAAGGACCTGCCGCCGCGGGTGTTCGTCGGCTCGTCGGACGTGACGGTGCTGCACGCCGAGCTCAACGCGGTCGGTCTCGCGACGGTGTTCGGGCCGATGCCGGGCACGGCGGACTTCGTCGACGACCCGCTGGCCAGGGAGCGGCTGCGCGAGGTGCTGTTCACCGGGGTCCGGTCGTGGACGTCGGGCACCACCGTGGTGCCCGGTACCGCCCGCGGGGTGCTGACGGGCGGGAACGCGGCGTTGCTGGCGGCGTCGGTGGGCGGACCGCGGTGGGCGCGGCCCGCCGACGGGGCGATCGCGTTGCTGGAGGACGTCGGCGAGGAGCCGTACCGGCTGGACCGGATCCTGACGCAGCTGCTGCGGGCCGGGTGGTTCGAGCCGGTGTCCGGGATCGTGCTGGGGTCGTGGACGGACTGCGGCGACGTGGCGCCGGTGCTGCTGGACCGGCTGGGGCCGCTGGGGGTGCCGATCCTGGGCGAGTTCGGGTTCGGGCACTGCGCCGGGTCGTGGTCGTTGCCGCTGGGGGTGCGGGCGGTGCTGGACGCGACGGCGGGCACGTTGACCCTGGCGTAGCCTCCAGCACCCTCGGGTTCACTCCGCGGGCCTGCGGCGTTGTGCCTGTGAGCGCAGCCGGTCGGTCTGCTCGCCGATCGCCGCGATCCGGTCGGCGAGGCCGGGCTGCCCGGCCCGCAGCGCCGGTGCCGCGTCGGCCAGCGGCCCCAGCAGACCGGCCGCGTCCTCCCCGCCGAGCGCCTGCTGCACCGCGGCGTCGTGGGGCCCGACCTGCGCGGCCAGCATCCGCAGCACACCGGCGTTGTCACGGGCCCACGCGGCGACGGCCCTGTCACCGGCGCGCCGGTCGCGTTCGGCCTGCACGCGCTCGTCGACGGTGCCGGGCTCACCGGTGCGGCGCACCCGCAGGTACCGCTTCTCGGCGGCTTGGCGGCTCGCGACGCCGAGCACGGGCGCGAGCTCCGCCCAGCTCGTGCCCAGGGCGCGGGCGGCCTCGATGAGCTGGGGCTCCCAGCCGGACAGTTCGTCGCGCAGCTGCCTGAGCAGCATCAACGCCGAGAGCACCTCGGTGGCGCTGCCCGGCTGGGCGGCAGCCGCGCGGACTGCTTCGTAGTCGTTCGTCATGTCGTCCTCCCGATGACACTCGGCACTTGTCATCGTTTCGACGACATGGTACAACGGTGGTACAGCGCATTGACAAGTCAACGAGGGACTTCAGGAGGTGTCAGATGTTGATGCGCACTGACCCGTTCCGTGAGCTGGACCGGCTGACGCAGCAGGTCTTCGGGACCACGGGCACGTGGTCGCGGCCGACGGCGATGCCGATGGACGCCTACCGCGACGGTGAGCAGTTCGTCGTGTGCTTCGACCTGCCCGGTGTGGCGCCGGACGCCATCGAGCTCGACGTCGAGCGCAACGTGCTGACCGTGAAGGCGGAGCGCCGCCCGGTCGGCAAGGACGTGGAGATGCAGGTGTCGGAGCGGCCGCTGGGTGCCTTCTCGCGGCAGCTGTTCCTCGGCGACACCCTCGACACCGACCACATCGACGCCCAGTACGACGCGGGTGTGCTGACGCTGCGGATCCCCATCGCGGAGCGCGCCAAGCCCCGCAAGATCGCGATCAACTCCGGCGAGGAAGCACCGAAGCAGATCGACGCGTGACCACCGTCGATGCGCAGTCATCGGCGTGTGATCGTCAGCGCATGATCGTCGGCGTGTGATCTTCTCGGCGGGCGGCGGCCGGCCGGATGGCCCCAGGTAGGCTTCCGCCCGCCATGAGATCCCAGCCCCGGTGGCCGGCGCTGGACGTCTACGCGTCCAACTCCGACCTCTACGCCGATCCCCGACTGGTGGAGCGGGTGGACTACCGCCGCCGCTTCCGGCGGCACCGCCCCCGCACCCCGTCCGTCGTCCTCGCTCCGCACGGAGGAGGGATCGAGGTCGGCACGTCGGAGCTGTGCCTGGCCATCGCGGGGTACCACCCGTCGACGCGGATGCCGTTCGGGCGGACGCACGACTACTGGATGTTCGAGGGGCTGCGGCCGGTCTCCAACGACGAGCTGCACGTGACGTCGTCGAACTGCGACGACCGCGTGGCCCGCGACCTGGTCAGGGGTGCCTGGCACGCGCTGGGCCTGCACGGCTGCACGGCCGCGGCGGCGGGTCTGGAGGACCACGACCGGGCGGTGCTGGTCGGCGGCCGTGACGCGGTGCTGCGGCTGGAGCTGCTCACGCGCCTGCGGCGGGCCGGGTTCCACACGATCGACGCGGTGGACCACCCGGTGCTGGGCGGCTACGACCGGGCCAACATCGCGAACCGCACGCGCGGGCGGCAGGGCGGGCAGCTGGAGCTGACCACTCCCCTGCGCACCGCGATGTTCGCGGAGAACTCGCGGTCGGACCGCCGGCACACCACGACCGAGGTGTTCTGGGACTTCGTGCACGCCTGCCGGGCCGCGCTGGCGGCGCGGGAGGCGGCGAACAACTGACCGGGCCCCGCCGGCGGAGGGCTGCCCGGCGGCCGGTGCGCGGGGTCTTCCGTGACGGGCGGTGCGTGACCGAGCCCCTTGCACGGCCGGACCCGGTGGTGAGCTGGGCCGGTGGTGAGCTGGGCCGGTTTCGGTGGCGGCCGGTGCGGGGATCCGGGCGGACACGACCTTCGGGGAGGTTGGTGTTCATGCGGCTCAACGCTGTCACCGTCGGCACCGCGCGACCGCGGGTGCTGGCGCAGTTCTACGCCCGGTTGCTCGGCACGGTCCCGTCGGCGCTGGAGGACGACTGGGCGCAGGTGCGGGCGCCGGCGGGGATGGCGGTGAACTTCGAGCGGGAGCGGGAGTTCCGGCGGCCGGTGTGGCCGAGCGAGCCGGGGCGGCCGGTGGCCACGCAGCACCTGGACATCGAGGTGCAGGACCTGCGGGCGGCGACGGAGCACGCGCTGGCGTGCGGGGCGGTGCTCGCCGGGGTGCAGCCGCAGGAGAACGTGCGGGTGTTGTTCGACCCGGACGGGCACCCGTTCTGCCTGTTCCACGACTAGCCCCGGCAGCGGGGTGCGGCGGGCCGGCCTGCACGGCCGGCCCGCCGCCCGTGCCTACAGGTACTTCTTGAGCTCTCGCTTGGCCAGCGACATGCGGTGGACCTCGTCGGGGCCGTCGGCCAGGCGCAGGGTGCGGGCGGCGGCCCACAGCTCGGCCAGCGGGGTGTCCTGGCTGACGCCGGCGCCGCCGTGGGCCTGGATGGCCTTGTCGATGACCCATTCGGCCATCAGCGGGGTGCCGATCTTGATGGCCTGGATCTCGGTGTGGGCGCCCTTGTTGCCGACGGTGTCCATCAGCCACGCGGTCTTGAGCACGAGCAGGCGGGCCTGTTCGATGCGGACGCGGGACTCGGCGATCCACTCGTGCAGCACGCCCTGGGCGGCGATGGGCTTGCCGAACGCGACGCGCGAGGTGGCGCGGCGGCACATCAGCTCGAGGGCGCGTTCGGCCATGCCGATCAGGCGCATGCAGTGGTGGATGCGGCCGGGGCCGAGGCGGGCCTGGGCGATGGCGAAGCCCTCGCCCTCGCCGGCGATGAGGTTGGCCGCGGGGACGCGGACGTTGTCGAAGAGGATCTCGGCGTGGCCGCCGTGGGCGTGGTCGCCGTAGCCGAAGACGTGCATGGCGCGTTCGACGGTGACGCCGGGGGTGTCGCGGGGGACCAGGATCATGGCCTGCTGGCGGTGGCGTTCGGCGTCGGGGTCGGTCTTGCCCATCACGATGAAGATGGCGCAGCCGGGGTTCATGGCGCCGGAGGACCACCACTTGCGGCCGTTGATGACGTAGTCGTCGCCGTCGCGTTCGATGCGGGTGGCGATGTTGGTGGCGTCGGAGGAGGCGACGTCGGGTTCGGTCATGCAGAACGCGGAGCGGATCTCGCCGTCGAGCAGGGGCTGCAGCCACTGCTTCTTCTGCTCGTCGGTGCCGAACATGGCAAGGACTTCCATGTTGCCGGTGTCCGGTGCGGCGCAGTTGAGCGCTTCGGGGGCGAGGTGGGGGCTGCGGCCGGTGATCTCGGCCAGCGGCGCGTACTGCAGGTTGGTCAGGCCCGCGCCGTGCTCGGTGCCGGGCAGGAAGAGGTTCCACAGGCCTTGTTCGCGGGCCTCGGCCTTGAGCTGTTGCAGGATCGGCTGGCGTTCCCACGGGTCGGCGGCGTCGCGCAGCTGCTGTTCGAGCACCGCTTCGGCCGGGTAGACGTGGTCGTCCATGAACGCGAGCAGCCTGGCGCGCAGTTCCTCGGTCTTGGCGTCGTAGGCGAAGTCCATGTCAGAGCTCCTTGTGGGCGGCGGCGAGTCCCTGCCGAACGAGGGGGACGGTGAACGCGCCGAGCTTGTCGAAGCCGGCGCCGACGGTGTTGCCGCCGGCGAAGCGGTAGTGGATGCCTTCGACGATGACGGCGAGCTTGAAGTAGCCGAAGGCGATGTACCAGCCCAGGCCGGAGGTGTCGGTGCCGGTGCGGGCGGTGTAGCGGGCGACGAGCTCGTCGGCGGTGAGGAAGCCGGGCAGCGAGGAGACTCCGCCGGTGATGGGGTCGGTGCCCTGCGCGGGGTCGACGCCCAGTCCGGCCCAGTAGACGTAGAGCAGGCCGAGGTCGGCGAGCGGGTCGCCGAGGGTGGCCATCTCCCAGTCCAGGACGGCGCTGATCTCGAGCGGGTCGCGGGTGACGAGAGCGTTGTCGAGGCGGTAGTCGCCGTGGATGATCGCCGCGCGCGGCGAGTGCGGGACGGTGGCGGCGAGCTTGTCGCGCAGTTCGTCGATGCCGGGCAGGTCGCGGCTGCGGGAGGCGTCGAGCTGCTTGCCCCAGCGCTTGACCTGGCGGGCGAGGAACCCGTCCGGGCGGCCGAAGTCCTGCAGCCCGACCTCGGCGGGGTCGACGGCGTGCAGGTCGGCGAGCACGTCGACCAGCCGCTGCGACAGGGTGCGGGCCATGTCGGGGGTGATCCAGGGGCACTGCGAGACCTCGCGCAGGGCGGCGCCGGGCATCTGCTCCATGAGGTAGAAGGGCGCGCCGATGACGCCGGTGTCCTCGACGAGCCGGTAGGCGCGCGGCACCGGCACGGAGGTGGGTTCGAGCGCGGAGATGACGCGGAACTCGCGGGCCATGTCGTGCGCGGTGGCGAGGACGTGTCCCAGCGGCGGGCGGCGCAGCACCCAGCGCCGGGTGCCGTCGGTGACGCTGTAGGTGAGGTTGGAGCGCCCGCCGGGGAACAGCTCACCGGTGAGCGGCCCCGTGCCCAGGTGCGTGGCGAGCGCCGTGAGGTCGAGGCCGGGCAGGCCGGGGCCGGGCTGGTCGGGGCCGGGC
>NZ_FOFR01000007.1:0-142818 GCF_900110955.1 Lentzea xinjiangensis | reverse complement strand
GCTGGGCTGGTCGGAGCTGGGCTGGTCGGAGCTGGGCTGGTCGGAGCTGGGCTGGTCGGTCACAGGGTCACTCCGAGGGTGGCGAGGGCGGTGCGGGTGTCGTCGGCGGTGGTGTGCCGGAAGGCGTGCATGCCGACGGACCGGGCGGCGTCGACGTTGGCGGGCGCGTCGTCGAAGAACACGGCACGGGCGGCGGGGACGCCGATCCGGTCGAGGGTGTGCCGGTAGATGCGCTCGTCGGGTTTGCGCAGGCCGACGCGGCCGCTGATCACGACGGTGTCGAACAGCTCGACGAGCAGGTCCTTGGGGTAGCCCTCGCCCCAGCTGTTGGACAGCAGCGCGGTGTGCAGGCCGGCGGCGCGGGCCTTGCGGACGAGCTCGACCATCGCCGGGTCCGGCCGCGCACCGCCGAACATGCGCTTGAGCAGCCCGGTGCCCTCGATCGCCGCGCCGCCGGTGGTGATCAGCTCGGCGGCGAGGAGGCGTTCGAACTCGGCCACCGTCAGCTCGCCGGTCTCCAGCCGGGCGACCGGGTTGTCCGGTGGCGCGTCACGGCTCATCCACTCGCGCATGATCCGGCCGTAGACCTCGCGGTCGACGGCCTCGGCGTGCAGCCACGCGCCGACGAACTCGGGCACGGAGACGGTCATGACGCCGCCCCAGTCGAACACGAGCGCGTCGACCTCGGGCTGTCCGGGAAGCGTTGTGTCACCCACGCCCCGGAGGGTACCGACCGGTCGGTATGTGAGCAACCGTGGTCGAGTTCCCGCGGCGTTCGGCGCACCGGGCCGGGTGTCCCTCCAGCGGTGTCGCCGCCGTCACGGCCTCGCTACGTTCGGGCGCGCAGAGGGGTCTGACGACCCCCGGCCAGCCCGGCCCCGGCCGGCGGGAGCACCGTGCCCGGCGCGGTGCGCGACCACCGGTGCGCGGTGCGGGACCGACACTGAGGGGTGTTCGAGTGATGAGACGTCTGCTGACGGCGGTCCTGGGGGCCGCGCTCACGTTCACGGCCACGCCGGCTCCGGCACCGGCTGTCGTGTCCGGCGGCGGGGCGGTGGTGCGCACCGACAAGGGCGACGTGCGGGGAACGGTGACCGGCACGCACCGCACGTTCGGCGCCATCCCGTTCGCCGCCGCGCCGGTCGGCGACAACCGGTGGCGCGACCCGCAGCCGGTGCGGCCCTGGCGGGGAGTGCGGGACGCGACCACGCCGAGCCCGGTGTGCGCGCAGACCCCGCTGCTGGGCCAGCCGGGCTCGCAGACCGAGGACTGCCTCTACCTCAACGTCACCACACCTCTGGGCCCGGCGAAACGGCGGCCGGTGATGGTGTGGATCCACGGCGGCGGGTTCACCGGCGGCTCCGCGGCGACCTACGACGCGCGCAGGCTCGCGACCGACAACGACGCCGTCGTGGTGACCGTGAACTACCGCCTCGGCGTGTTCGGCTTCTTCGGCCACCCCGGCCTGCCCGGCTCCGGGACCTTCGGCCTCGCCGACCAGCAGGCGGCGCTGAGGTGGGTGCAGCGCAACGCCCGCGCCTTCGGCGGCGACGCGCGCAACGTCACGATCTTCGGCGAGTCCGCGGGCGGGCTGAGCGTGTGCGCCCACCTCGCCTCCCCGCGGGCCGCCGGGCTGTTCGCCAAGGCGATCATCCAGTCCGGCCCGTGCGGGCTGGAGTCACCGGACCAGACCACACCCGGCCGGTTCGTCGGGGTGTGGAAGCCCCGCGCGCAGGTGCAGGCCCAGGGCGCGGGCACGCTTGGCTGCGCGGACCTGGCGTGCCTGCGGGCCCAGCCGGTGACCGCGCTGCTCACCGTGCACGACCGGTTCGCCTCCCCCGCCCACGACACCGCCGTGCTCCCGCTCAACCCCGCGGTGGCCCAGCGCAGCGGCCGCATGCACCGGGTACCGGTGCTGGTGGGATCGACCCACGACGAGTTCACGCTCTTCGCGGCCCTGTTCTTCCCCCAGCCCGTGCCCGAAGCGGCCTACCGGGCGAGCGTCACCGGCCTGTTCGGTGAGGGACTGGCGGACCGGATCGTGGCGCGCTACCCCGTCAACGGCAACAACGACGCACGCGACGAACTGGCCGCCATCCTCACCGACAGGTCGTGGGCCTGCCCGTCACACCGCACCCGAACCGACCTCAGCCGCCACACCCGCGTCTCGGGCTACGAGTTCGCCGACCCCGACGTGCCGCTGCTGTTCCCCCTGCCGCCGTTCCCCGACTACCGCGCCTACCACGCCTCCGAACTGCTGATGCTGTTCGACTTCCCCGGCGTGACCCTCACCCCGGCACAACGCGCCGTGTCGGACTACATGATCACGGCATGGGGCCGGTTCGCCCGCACCGGCGACCCCGGATGGCGCGCCCCGGTCCAGTCCCTCGCCCCCGGCGCGATCCACGGCACCGATTTCACCGCGGATCACCAGTGCGGCTTCTGGTCGTCCGTGTCGTAGCTCGTCATCCTGGAGCGCATGCCCGGCTACCGCGAGCTCGCCCGCGACCGCGAGTTCCGCGCCCTGTTCGTGGCACACGCGGTATCGGTGGCCGGAGACCAGTTCGCCAGGGTCGCGCTGACGGTGCACGTCTACGACCGCACCGCCAGCGCCGGCCTGACCGCGCTCACCTACGCGCTGACGTTCCTGCCGGACCTGCTCGGCGGGCCCCTGCTCGCCGGGCTCGCCGACCGGTTCGCCCGCCGGCGCGTCATGGTCGCCACCGACCTCATCCGCGCGGCCCTGCTGCTGGTCATGGCCGTACCGCTGCTGCCGCTGTGGGCGCTCGCGGCACTGCTCGTGCTCGTGCAGCTCGCCGGCGCACCGCACGGCGCCGCACGGGCCGCGCTGCTGCCGCAGATCCTGCCCGACCAGCGCTACCCCCTCGGCCAGGCGGTGCTCAGCACCGTCACCCAGGCCGCACAGGTCGCCGGGTTCCTCACCGGCGGCGCACTCGTGGCCTGGCTCGGCCCGGGACCGGTGCTCATCGCCGACGCCGTCACCTTCGCCGTGTCGGCGACCCTGGCCGGAACCTTCCTGCACCACCGGGCCGCACCGCACAGCCCCCACCTGCGGGCCTGGCCGGCCGACCTCGTCGGCGGCGCCCGGCTCGTGTGGGACGACCGGCAACTGCGGGCACTCGTCGCACTCGCCTGCGTATCCGGCTTCTACATCGTCGGGGAAGCCCTCGCGGCGCCCTACGCGGCCCAGCTCGGCGCCGGCCCCGCCGCCGTCGGCTCGATCTTCGGCGCCTACGCCGCGGGAGCGGCGGCGGGCATGCTGCTGCTCGCCCGGCTCAGCGAAGAGCAGCAACTGCGCGCGATGCCGTGGCTCGCCATCGCCGCGTGCGCCGTCCTCGTGCCCGCCGCACTGCGACCGGGCCTGCCCCTCAGCCTCGGGCTGTTCGCCCTCTCCGGCGCGGCCAGCGCCTACCACCTCGTCGCCAACACCCGGTTCGTGCGCGCCGTCCCCGACGCCTCACGCGGCCAGGCGTTCGGACTGGCCGTCACCGCACTGCGCGTCTCCCAGGGAGCCGGCATCGCACTGGCGGGCCTGGCCGCCGAGACGCTGCCGGCCCACCAGGTCGCCGCCGCCGCCGGAGCACTGGGCGTGCTCGCGGCAGGCGGTGCGGCGGCCCTGTGGTGGCTCAGCGCCGAGCCCAGTCCGTCGGACGGGCCCAGTCCGTCGGACGCAGCCAGTCAGTCGGGCGGACGGGACGGCCGGTAGCGGAAACACGGTTGATCATGACTGCTCCTATGGGTGTTCGTTGCGCACAAGGGCGCCGGACTGTGCGGAATGCATTCTGTGAGGACTACTCACGGTGAGGTCCCCCACATGGAGCCACGACTTTGAGTTACCCGCTGGCTACAGTGGTTGGTTCCTGGACGGTGGTGTGGGGGTGGCAGCGTGCCTTGGCTCGACCCGCGCCGGTGGAAGTTATGGTCGCTTCCTCCTGTGGTGCTGGCCTACGTCGTGACGGTGGTTGTCTCAGCAACCCTCGTCACGCTCGCCACCGCACGGCGTACCCCTGCCGAAGCCTTGACCTGGCCCTGGTTCCTGCTGCTCGCCGGCGGCGCGGTCCTGCACCTGGAAGCAGCGCGCGGAATCGAACGGATCCGCGAAATCAGCGCCGAAGGCTCCCCACACGCCCACATGCAGTCGGTGTGGCTGTTCGCGGGCGTGCTCGTACTACCGATGCCACTGCTCGTCGCGCTGATCGTCATCAGCTACACGCACTCGTGGTACCGGGTCTACAAACGCCGCGCGGTCCTGTTCCGCAAAGTGTTCTCCGCCGCCACTGTCGTACTCGGCAGCGCCACCGCGCAACTCGTGCTCACGCTCTTCGACGACCGCGCCGTCGACCTCGACGGCCCACTCGGCCTGCTCGCACTGGTCACCGCCGGCTTCCTGTACTGGTTCATCAACTACGCGCTCGTCGTGACCGCCATCTTCGTCACCAACCGCCACAACCCGGTCCGCACCGCCCTGGGCAACGCCTCCGACATCCTCATCGTGCTCGCCTCCGTCGGCCTCGGCTCCGGCGTCGCCATCATCATGACCTCCCGGCCCTGGCTCACCCCCATGCTGCTGCTCACCGTGCTCGCCCTGCACATGGGACTGCTCCTGCCCCAGTTCCGCGTCGCAGCCCGCACCGACTCCAAGACCGGACTCGTCGACGCCACCTTCTGGCACGACGTCGCCGAACGCGAACTCGCCCGCGCCCGCCGCCTCGTCTCCACCGTCGGCGTCCTGATCCTCGACCTCGACCACTTCAAACTGATCAACGACACCTACGGCCACCTCGCCGGCGACCGCGTGCTGCGCGCCGTCGCCGACGCCCTCAAACACTCCGTGCGCTCCTACGACCTCGTAGGCCGCTTCGGCGGCGAAGAGTTCGCCGTCCTGCTGCCCGGCGCCAGCACCGACGAAGCCCGCGCCACCGCCGAACGCATCCGCCACGAGATCGCCGGCCTGCACATCGCCGTCACCGACCGCCTCGGCCACGACAGGGTCATCTCCGGCCTCACCGCCTCCGCCGGCGCCGCGGTCTTCCCCGACACCGCCACCGAGCTCAGCCCCCTGCTGCTGGCCGCGGACGAAGCCCTCTACCAGGCCAAGAACAACGGCCGCGACCGCGTCGCGACCGCCACCGCCTTCTGACCACCGGCCACCCCCGCGAGCTAGGCGTCCAGGAACGCCGCGATCCGCCGCACCACCACGTCCGGCTCCTCCACCCACGGGTAATGCCCCACACCCTCATGCACGAACAAACTCGCACACGGGAACAACTCCGCCAGCTCGGCACAACGCCGCACCGGCGAAATCGGATCCACCCCACACGCGTACACCAGCACCGGATGGTCGAAGTCCCGCAACGCCCGCCGCAACACCCCCGGCACGAACGCACCCTCGGCGTTGTACCCCGCCGCCACCCGGTACTTCCACTGCCCCAGCTCCGCCCGCGCGTGCGCCCGAGCCCGCTCATCCCACCGCGCGTAGAACAACGGCGACGCAGCCACCCGGCTCTCCACCGACTCATCACCCGCGGCAGTGCGCTCCAACGCCGCCGTCGCCTCCCCGAACCACGGCTCACCCGCCCGCGACGCCAGGAACGCGTCCCAATCCCGCTGCTCCGGCGACAACCCCACACTGCGCAACGCCGGCGTCAGCAACACCAGCCTGCCCACCCGCTCCGGGAAGTCCGCCGCATACCCCATCGCGATCCCGGCACCCGCCGAATGCCCCAGCACATCCACCTGCTCCAACCCCAGGTGCCGCCGCAGCATTTCCACATCCCGCACCAGCATGTCCCGCCGATACGTGAACGGATCCACCGGCTCACCGGACTCCCCCGTCCCCCGGTTGTCCAGCACCACCAACCGCCGCGCCGCGTCCAACCCGCCCAACGTCTCCAGATACGCCGAAGCCCGGCCGGGACCACCCGCCAGCACCACCAGCGGAACACCCTCCCCCACTTCCCGGAAGGCGAGCTCAGTACCGTCGAACGAGGTGAACCGTGCCATGCTGCACATCATGCCGAAGATCGCCACCACCGACCTCGTCGACCGGCCGCAACTGCTCGAGTTCCTCCGCCCCCGCCACCGCGGAGTCCTCATCACCCACCGCGCCACCACCGGCGCGGTCCAGGTCTCCCCCGTCGCCTGCGGACTCGACACCCAGGGCCGCATCGTCGTCTCGACCTACCCGCAACGCGCCAAGACCCGCAACGCCCGCCGCGACCCGTCCGTCACCATCTGCGTGCTCTCCGACGACTGGGACGGCCCCTACGTCCAGGTCGACGGCACCGCCGAAGTCCTCGACCTGCCACAAGCCCTCGACGACTTCGTCGACTACTACCGCTGCATCGCAGGCGAACACCCCGACTGGGACGAATACCGCGCCGCCATGATCCGCCAGGGCAAAGCCCTCATCCGCATCACCATCGACCGCTGGGGCCCCATCGCCACCGGCGGCTTCCCGCCCGAACTCGACGCCTGACCGACGACCGAGCCCCACCACCGCCCGCTAAGCCCAGGCCCCGCCCCAGCCCTCCGGCCGCTCCAGCAACACACAACCACCCCCACCACCCGGACCCTCGACCGAAGCGACCAGACCCGTCGGCACCACCACCGGATCCACCACCACCCGGCCCCCCAACGCCGACACCCGCCCACACGCCGCCACCACGTCCCCCACGGCGAAGTAGACCCGCCAGCCCCGCGCCCGCGACGTCGCCAACCGACCCGCGACCGGCCGCGGCTCACCCTGCCGCGACGACGTGAACAGCACAAAACCCTCCCCCGCGGGCCGCACCCCCCACCCCAGCTCCCCCACCCAGAAACCGTCATCCGGCTCCTCGGCCATCAACTCCACCCAGCACGGCTCACCACCACGCGGCCGCGGAGCCCACGGACCGTGCAACACCCGGCCACCACCGACAGCGGAACCACCACGCAGCTCCCGCGGCTCATCCCCGCCGAAGAACACCCGCCAACCCCGGTCCCCCGCCACCACCCGCGCCGCCAGCCGGTCACCCACCCAGCCCGAGAACGACCCACCCGGCTCCGCCAGCACCGTCCACCCCAGCACACCGGCGAAAAAATCCACCGACACCTCAGGCTCGGCAACGCTCAACTCGACACGACGCACACCACAAGACGACACGGGCATCCCATCAGGCCGGGATCAGGAGCGCGCACCATCCTCTGCTCCGACCACCCGAGACGACAATGCGCCATTCGGCGGCACCCGCTCCGCGCTCACCACCTCACGCAACGGCACCGGCCGGCCCAGGTGAAAACCCTGCCCCACCCGAACCCCCAACCCCCGCAACGCCTCCACCTGCGACGGCCGCTCCACCCACTCCGCCACCGCCGACAACCCCAGCCCATTCGCGATCTGCACGATCCCCGACACCAGCACCGCATCCGCGGCACTGGTCTCGATGCCCTTCACGAACTCACCGTCGATCTTGATCCCCGTGATCGGCAAGTGCTTCAAGTGCACGAACGACCCGAACCCCGAACCGAAGTCGTCCAACGTGATCCGGCACCCGAACTCCCGCAGCTGCGTCGCCAGCGCCACCGCCGCATCCAGGTTCGTCACCGCCGCCGTCTCCGTGATCTCCAAACCCAACCGCCCCGGCGCCACCCCCGCCGACCCCAGCCGGTCCAGCACGAAATCACCGAACCCCGGATCCTCCAACGTCCGCCCCGACACGTTCACGTTGAACCGCAACCGCGAATCCGGCTCCGCCACCAACGCGTCGATCGCCGTCGACAACACCCACCGGTCCACCTCCAAGATCAGGTTCGACCGCTCCGCCACCGGCAAGAAGTCCGCAGGCCCCAAATACGGCTCCTGCCCGTCCTCCAACCGCAACAACAACTCATGACCCAGCGTCGTACCACTGTGCAGATCCACCATCGGCATCCCGTACAACGCCAAACCACCACCCGCCAACGCCGCACGCAACCGATCCAGCACACTGACCCGCTTCACCGTGTCCGCGTAATGGTTCGGCTCGTACACCGTCACCCGGTTCCGCCCCGCCGCCTTCGACGCGTACAACGCCAGATCGGCGTTCGCCAGCACCAACTCCCACGAATCACCCGGACCGAACTCCGCCAGCCCCGTGCTCACCGTGATCCGCGCCGGCGTCCCGATCCCCGCCAGCGGAAAACCCGCCACCGCGTCCCGCAGCCCATCCGCCACCGCCGACGCGTCCTGCGGCGACGCACCCGGCAACACCACCGCGAACTCGTCACCACCCAGCCGCGCGATCAACCGGTCACCCAACCGCGACTGCAACGCCGACGCCAGCATCCGCATCACCCGGTCACCCACCGCGTGACCCCGCAGATCGTTCACGTCCTTGAAGTTGTCCAAGTCCAGCACCAACAGCGCACCCGACCCGTTGTTCGCGAGCTCCTGCTCCAACGCCCGCGTCAACGCCCGCCGGTTCGGCAACCCCGTCAACGGGTCCTGCTCCGCCATCCGCACCAGCTCGTCGTGCACCCGCGACGACTGCGTCACGTCATGAGCCGTCCCCAACGCCCGCAACGGAGCACCGTCATCACCCAGGACGACCTCACCGAAGCACTCGAACACCCGCTCCGCACCATCCGGGCGCAACATCCGATGCGTGTACGTGAACACCGACCCCGTCTTCAACGCCGCGTCCAGCGTCTCCTCGACCATCGGCAGGTCGTCCGGGTGCACCAGCCGCGAGTACAGCTCGAAGTCGAACGCCGTCCCCGGCGCGAACCCGAACATCTCCAGCAACGTGTCCGACCAGGTCACCCGATCTTCCGTGATCGCCCACTCCCACGTGCCCATCCGGCCCAGCGCCTGCGCCCGCCGCAACGCGTCCGCCTCCTGCGCCACCGTCAGCTCACGATCACGCCACGCCGACACGTCCACGACCTCGTACATCAGGTCGTCACCCAACCGGGTGCACCGCACCTCGAGCCACTTCGGCCCCGGCGCCAGCACCTCCCTCGCCGGCGCGGGCACCTCCGGCACACCGGGCAACAACGCCGGCAACGACCGGCCGTACGCCTGCTCCACCGGAACACCCAGCACAGCACCCAGCGCACGGTTGCACCACAACAGGTTCCCGCGCGCATCCGTCACGGCATAGCCGACACCCGCTCGGTCCAGCACCGTGCGGCAGTAGGAGGTCACGCGCGTCATGATCGTCCGATCACCGGACGTAAGCAACCCGCTACGCCGGTTGGTTCGCTGTTGTGCGAACGGCTAACGCAGCCGTTCCAAGCCCTTCGCCGACTCCACCAGCTCCACCGCCAGCTTCCTCAGCTCCTCGTTCTCCGCCCCGTCCTGCGCCGCCGTCACCACGTCCTCCGCGGCACACCGCAACTGGAACAACCTGTCCTGCAGGTCCGCCAGCTCCGCGGTCGACAACACCACCGCGTCCTCGGGAAGCCCACCCCGCTGCAACGCCGCCCTGCGCTCGTAAGCGCGCTGGCGACACGGCTGCGCGCAGTACCGCCTCGGCCGGCCGATCCGCCCACTCCCCGGCAACCGCCGCCCGCACCACGCACAGTGCCTGGGCTCATCCGCCTCCATGGAGCGCTCCATGGCGCGCGACGGTAGCGAATGGCGGCGGGGGACCTCCAGCGACGCGCCAGAAAGCCCGACCTTCGTAGGGAACCGGACACCACCGGCCGGACCATCGGCGCTGCTCATGGGTACGACTTGTTCGTTGTTCAACGAGTTCTCCATGCCCCTGGGCGGCTCGCTCCTTCGATGATCGAAATCGCACTCCGGTTCCGTCGCTTTTTTGGTTCTTTCTTGTTCACCGGGACTTTCATGCCGGTGTCTGTTCACTTTAGTCAACACTGAAATTACAGAGAAGAATCAGAAAGTGTCCCGCCACCCACTGGCCACCCCGGAGCCACCGCCGCCAGGCACACTCGCGGCGTGACCCACCCGTACCTCGCAGGATCGCGGCCCCGCGCCTTCGCCCACCGCGGCTGGCACGTCGACGACCTCACCGGCATGGAGAACTCGCTCAGCTCGTTCCGCCGCGCCGTGCAGGAGGGCTACCGCTACATCGAGACCGACGTGCACGCCACCGCCGACGGCGAGGTCGTGGTCCACCACGACCACACGCTCGACCGCACCACCGACGGCCGCGGCAGGGTCGCCGAGCTGCCGTGGACCGAGGTCCGGAGGGCCCGCGTCGGCGGACGCGAGCCCATCGCCCGCCTCGCCGACGTCCTCGAAGAGCTGCCGGACACGTTCTTCAACATCGACGTGAAGGCCGACAGCGCCGTCGAACCCATCATCACCCTGCTGCGCCGGGCCAAGGCGCTGCACCGCGTGTGCCTCGCCAGCTTCTCCGACAACCGCCTCGCCCGGCTCCGCCGCCGGGGCGGCCCCGGACTCCTCACGTCCATGGGCCCGCGCTCCGCAGGCGCGCTCTGGGCCGCTGGCCGCGTCCCGCTCGCCGGGCTCGCCGTGCGCGGCCAGGTCGCCCAGGTGCCCGTCAACCAGGGACGCCTCACCGTCGTCGACAAGAGGTTCGTCGAGGCCGCCCACCGCCGCGACCTCGAAGTCCACGTGTGGACCATCGACGACGAAGCCGACATGCGAGCCCTGCTCGACCTCGGCGTCGACGGCCTGGTGACCGACCGGCCCGACGTCCTGCGGGAAGTTCTCCGGTCGCGCAACAGCTGGTAACAGCTTGGACAGTCGATCATGGGACGTGTCGGCGGACAAGTACAGTCCGCCGACATGAAGGTCAAGGGCGACGACGCCGCCGACGCCACCACCGCCGGCCGCCGCAGGGAACAGCGCGGCTGGGTCTGGTACGACGTGGCGAACTCCGTGTTCCCCACGTCGGTGATCACCGTCTTCCTCTCGCTGTACCTCACGAGCATCGCGACCAACGCCGCCAAGGCCGACACCGCGCTCAACGGGGCGAACCCCTGCGCGGGCGACAACTCCTTCGACCACTGCGACGTCACGATCCTCGGACTGCAGTTCCCCTCCGGCTCGCTGTGGGGCTACCTGCTCTCGGCCGCCACCGTGATCCAGGTCCTCGTCCTGCCGATCATGGGCGCCATCGCCGACCGCACCCAGAACAAGAAGAAGATGCTCGCCTTCTTCGCCTTCACCGGCTCCGCGGCCACCATCGCGCTCGCGACCGTCGAAGGCACCGGCTGGAAGCTCGGCGTCCTGCTCTTCGTCATCGCCAACATCTGCTACGGCAGCAGCGTCGTCGTCTACTACGCCTTCCTGCCCGAGATCGCGACCCCCGACGAACGCGACGCCGTCTCGAGCCGCGGCTGGGCCTTCGGCTACCTCGGCGGCGGCGTCGCCCTCGCCATCCAGCTCGGCATCACGCTGTCCGCCGACTCACTCGGCATCTCCTCCGGCGACGCGGCGCGCATCGCGTTCGTCATCTCCGGCATCTGGTGGGCCGCCTTCACGATCATCCCGCTGCGCACCCTCACCGAGCACCGGCGCCCGCACGGCCGCGAACACGGCGCCTCCGTCGTCTCCGCCGGGTTCAAGGAGCTCGCCTCCACGCTCAGGCAGGCCAAGGCCTTCCCGCTCACGCTCGCCTTCCTCGGCACCTACCTGATCTACACCGACGGCATCGCCACCGTCGCCAACGTCTCCGCCCAGTACGGCAGCGTCGAGCTGAAGTTCGAGCAGCAGACCCTGATCACCGTGATCCTCATCGTCCAGTTCGTCGCCTTCGTCGGCGGCGTGCTGCACGGCTTCGTCGCCAAGCGCGTCGGCGCCAAGAAGACGATCCTCGGCTCGCTGCTCGTCTGGATCGTCGTGATCACCGCGGCGTTCTTCGTGCGAGTGGGCGACGAGACGCAGTTCTACCTCGTCGCGGCCGGCATCGGCATCGTGCTCGGTGGCACCAACGCGTTGTCGCGCAGCCTCTTCAGCCAGATGGTCCCGCCCGGCCGCGAGGCGCAGTACTTCTCGCTCTACGAGGTCGGCGAGCGCTCCACCAGCTGGCTCGGCCCGCTGGTGTTCGCCGGGGTCGGCCAGGCCACCGGCAGCCTGCGCCCCGCCATCCTCGCGCTGATCATCTTCTTCGTCGCGGGCTTCGTCCTGCTGATCTTCGTGCCGGTGCGCAGGGCCATCAAGGCCGTGGGCAACTCCGAACCCGCACTCGTCTAGGACCGGCCGGGGTGGCGCCGCCGACCTCAGCCGGTGCCGCCACCCCGCCTCACCCGGCCAGACCCCTGTCCCGCCGTCCGGGGCCGCTCACGCGAACCCCGGCTTCCGCACCGGCGCCACCGCACTGACCACCAGCAGCACCGCCGGCACCAGCACGACCCACCACCGCACTCCCCCGGCGAGCAGCAACGCCACCGGCCCCAGCTCCAGCACCGCGAACAGCGACAACGCCCGTCCCAGCACGAAGTCCCCGCGCACGAACGCCACCACCCGCAGCACGACCAGCGCCGCCACGACGACGAACGCCGCCGGCACGACCCAGCCGGCCAGCCCCAATACCAGCGCTCCCCCACCCCACCACGCGAGCCTCCCGGCCGGCGGCGTCGGAGCCTCCCGGTGGAAACCCAGGCACAGCGCCGCGAACGTCACCAGCGCCGGCAGCTGCCACATCAGCCACGACCCCACCTGCGGCCCGAACGCCAGCAGGCCGGGCACCGCGGCCGCGAACGCCACGGACTTCGCGAGCGTCCGCTTCCCCGCCAGCAGCGCCGCGAACGCCACCGCCGGCAGGAGGTCGACCACCACGACCACGGCGTCGCGGCCGGGCAACTCCGGGTGCCCCGCCTCGTAGACCATCCCCGCGAGCGAGACGCCCACACCGAGGACGCCCAGCAGCAACCCGATCACCCCCAGCGCCCGCACGACCTCGCCACGCCACATCGCCCCCACCGGCACTCCCGTGAGGCCCGCCCCCGCCGCCAGGTGGGTCCGCACCGCGAGCCCGAGAACCGCCCCGGTCTCCCCCCAGCCCGGCCAGCCGTGCTCCAGGTCGAGGTCGTCGCCGCGGCCGGCCAGGAAGATCCCGACCATCTCCTCCTCGCGGTCCTCCCGGTACCAGCGCGGCAACACCCGCAGCAGCGTCCGGTACCGGCGCTCCAGGTTCCTCATGCCCTGCTCGCCCACGGCTGCAACCCCCTCGCCCTCAGCACCGCCGAGGCCGCCCGCACGTTCGCGCTGAGCCTCGCGACCTCCGCCTGCAACGCCCGCACCCCGGAGTCGGTGAGCCGGTAGTAGCGCCGCAGCCGCCCCTGGTGCACCTCTTCGCGGTCGCGCTCGGCCAGCCCGTCCGCCACCAGCCGGTCCAGCACGCCGTACAACGTGCCCACGCGCAGTGCCATCCGCCCCTCGGAGAGCTGCTCGACCGCCTGGACGATCGCGTACCCGTGCAGCGGCTCCTCGGCCAGCGCCGTCAGCACGAGGAACGTCTGTTCCGACATGACTCGACCACTCATGTCGATGAATATATCGCGTCGTGAGTTATATCGAGAAGCGCGATACCTCGTGGGTGATTTATTCGATCAACACTGAAGTTATTGAGCGCGTTGCTGATCCTTCGGCAGCCGAGCGACGTCCACTGGCCTTCAGGAGACACTGAAACTATCGAGTGACACGGGTCGCGATGACGTTTCGGCGTCTCTCCCAGCGGCAATGTCCAGCCGAAGGCCGCAGGTCACACCTGGAGGGACGGACGATGGCGAGGGATACGCGGTGGGGATTCCCGTTGATCAGGAGCCAGGCACTAGGGTGACGCGCCGTGGACGCCCTTCCCGATCCGACAGACGCCCTCTCCGCTGTACCTGTCGCTGGTTCCCGGCGCTCGACGCCGGTCGTGGGGCACCTCAAGTTCTTCTTCGGCCCGATGGACTGCGGCAAGTCGACGCTGGCGCTGCAGATCGACCACAACAACTCGCGGCAGGGTCGCCGCGGGCTGCTGCTGGTGCGCCACGACAGGTCCGGGCGACCGCAGATCTCGAGCCGCATCGGCATCACGCGCGAAGCCGCGGAGATCCGCGACGACGATCTCCGCCGGCTCGTCAGGGCGGAGTGGGCGCAGGGACGGCGGGTCGACTACCTGATCGTGGACGAGGCGCAGTTCCTCTCCCCCGGCCAGGTCGAGCAGCTCGCGGAGCTCGCGGACGACGTCCAGGTCGACGTGTACTGCTTCGGGCTCGCCACGGACTTCCGCGGCGAGATGTTCCCCGGTTCACAGCGGTTGTTCGAGCTGGCGGACGAGCTCAAGGCGATCCAGGTCGAGGTGCTGTGCTGGTGCGGTGTGCCAGGACGGTTCAACGCGCGAGTGCGGGCCGGACGGGTGATCCGCGCCGGCGACACCGTTCTCGTCGCCGACACGGTGCCGGACACGGAACAGCACCGATCGGGTACGGAGAGCAACGGTGTAACCGATACCACGGAAACTACCGTGCGCTACCAAGTGCTCTGCCGGCGTCACTTCCGCCTGGGCGATCTGGGGCCTGACGTCGCACAAAGTGGCCAACTTCGGTTGGCCTAGGCGGGTATCCACCGCCTCTGCTAGGCCATTAGAGTGATGCGTGCACTCAGTAGCTTGATAACGCGTCACGATCATGTGGCGATCGCATCCATTAGTAGGAAGCCTTCGTTGACGAGTGAACGACGTCACTGTGGGCGACCATGAGAGCGAACCGGAAACAAACGGAGCAATCCGGGCGTTGCACACGGTGAGCAAGAAGCCTGGGCCCCGGCCCTGAGCCGAGCGAAAGGACACCGCCATGGCCGACCGCGTTTTGCGTGGAAGCCGGCTCGGAGCAGTCAGCTACGAGACCGACCGCAACCACGATCTCGCTCCGCGCCGGGCAGCGCGGTACGCCTGCCCCAAGGGACACGACTTCGAGGTCCCGTTCTCCGACGACGCCGAGTTGCCGCCGACCTGGGAATGCCGCCTCCACGGCACCGAGTCGAAGATCATCGACGGGGTCGAGCCGGAGGTGAAGAAGGTCAAGCCGCCGCGCACGCACTGGGACATGCTCCTGGAGCGCCGGTCGATCCCCGAGCTCGAGGAGCTGCTCGACGAGCGCCTCGAAGAGCTCCGCGGACGCCGCACCCGCACGGCCTGACACTTCCCAGACGCTCCAAGCCGTCCCGGTCTCCCGCCGGGACGGCTTTTTGCGTGCCCGGTTCGCGCGCCTAGGAGGCCCGTGCGGCCGTGGTGATCAACTTCCGCCCCCACCACACCCCGGCGGCCGCCAGCACCGCCCAGATCGACAGCGCGACCAGTGAACGGGGCGACCCGAGATCGCTCAGCGCGTCCCCCAGCACCGCGGCGAGCACGGTCGAGGGCACGAGGCCCAGCGCGGTGCCGAGCGCGAAGTGCCACCCCCGCACCGACGTGACGCCCGCGCCGTAGTTCGCGAGCGCGAACGGCAGCACCGGCAGCAACCTGACCACGAGCACCGCCTCGACGCCGCGCCGGGCGAAGACGTGCTCGAGGACCCGCAGGCGCTCCCCCAGCCAGCCCTTGACCGCGTCCCGGCCGAGCACGCGCGCCACCGTGAAGGCGATCATCGCGCCGGCGGTGAACCCGGCGACCGCGAGCGCGCTCCCCCACCCGACGCCGAACAGCAGCCCTGCCGCCGTGGCGAGCACCGGCTTGGGGAAGAACACCGCGGTACCGGCCGCGCACACGGCGACGAAGACGAGCGGGGCGACGTCGCCCGCCCGGTCGACCAGCTCCCGCAGCCGTGCGCCGTCCGGGATGTCGGCGAACTGGGCGAGCACGGCCAGTGCGACGACCAGCAGCACCAGGAGGACCAGGCCCGCACGTCGCATCACACCAAAGTACCGGGCAAGCTGGGGGCCATGACCGTGCGGCTGCCCTCCGGAGAGACCATCCCCGCGCTCGGCATGGGCACTTGGATGATGGCCGAGGACCCCTCCCGGCGCGACGCCGAGATCGCGGCCCTGCGCGCGGGCCTCGACCTCGGCCTGTCACTGGTCGACACGGCCGAGATGTACGGGTCGGGCGCGGCCGAGTCGCTCGTCGGCGAAGCCGTCGCCGGCAGGCGCTCCGAGGTGTTCCTGGTGTCGAAGGTGCTGCCGTCCAACGCCACCGCCTCCGGCACGGTGCGCGCGTGCGAGGCGAGCCTGCGCCGGCTGGGCACCGACTCGATCGACCTCTACCTGCTGCACTGGCGCGGCCACGTGCCGCTGGCCGAGACGCTGGAAGGCTTCTCGGCACTGCTGGACGCGGGCAAGATCCGGCACTGGGGCGCGAGCAACCTCGACCTGGCCGACATGCGCGAGCTGACCTCGTTGCCGGGCTTCTGCCAGGCCAACCAGATCCTCTACAACCTCTCGCGCCGCGGCCCCGAGCACGACCTGCTGCCCTGGCACGCCTCGGCGGGCATCCCGGTGATCGCCTACTCCCCCGTCGAGCAGGGCCGGCTGCTGGGCTCACCGGTGCTGGCCTCGGTCGCCGAGCGGCACGGCGCCACGCCCGCCCAGGTCGCGCTGGCGTGGGTGCTGCGGCTGCCTCAGGTGAACGCGATCCCCAAGGCGGGCACGGTGGAGCACGTCCGGGAGAACGCGCTGGCGCTGGAGCTGCGGCTGTCCCCGGAGGACCTCGCGGACCTGGACCGCGCGTTCCCGCCGCCCGCCGGTCCCCGGCCGCTGGAGATGCTGTAGACCGGCGCGCGTCGCCGGCTCCTCGCGGCCGGCGTCGGGCCGCCGGCCGCGAGGACGAGAGCGGCTAACGCGGCTGGTAGGTCAGGCAGTTCGCGTGGTGGCCGCCTTCACCCTGACCGACGCGCACGCTCTGCGCCGTGCACTCCAGCGAGGCGTTGTGCACGCAGTCGGTGCGGGAACAGGCGCCCACCTGCGCCACGACCTTGTCCAGGCCGCCCTTCGTGCCCAGCGGGATGAAGGTGCCGCAGTCCGCGGCGCCGTTGTCGCCGCGGACGGTGATGGCGAAGGCATGGCAGCCGTCGTGGTTGTAGGAGCAGTCGCTCACGGTGCAATCGTGGACTGCGGGCATCGCCGGGTTCTCGAGAGTGGTCATGTCCGCTCCTGCCGTGGTGGGAATAGGTTCGGTAATCCGGACGATGCCACCACGGCACGGAGCCCGCAATTCGAGAGAAGATTAGGCGAGCCTATCCTCCAACAATCATTTCAGCCGTGCTCCAGCACCCTGCGCAGGAAACGGCGCGTGCGTTCCTCCTGCGGGTCCCCGATCACCCGCTCGGGTGTCCCGCGTTCCACGATCACGCCGCCGTCGAGGAACAACACCTGGTCAGCGACCTGCTCGGCGAACCGGATCTCGTGCGTGACGACCACCATCGTCCATCCTTGGGCGGCGAGGTCCCTGATCACCGAAAGGACCTCTCCGACCAACTCCGGATCAAGTGCGGACGTCGGTTCGTCGAACAGCACGACGCGTGGTTTCAATGCCAGCGCACGGGCGATCCCGACACGTTGCTGCTGCCCGCCGGAAAGCTGGTACGGGTACGAATCGGCGCGATCGGCGAGGCCGACCTGGTCGAGCAGCACCCGTGCTTCCGCGACGACCTCGTCCGGTGGCCGCTTCTGGGCGACGACCGGTCCCTCGGTGATGTTCTGCAGGACGGTGCGGTGCGGGAACAGGTTGTGCGACTGGAACACCATCCCGCTCTGCGCGCGCAGGTCACGCGCGGTGGCACGTCCCGCCTTGCCGGGCGGCAGCAAGGAGAAGTCGACCGACACGTCGTCGATGCGGACGACACCGCTGTCGGGGATGTCGAGGGCGTTCAGCGAGCGCAGCAGGGTGGTCTTGCCGGAGCCGGAGGGCCCCAGCAGGACGGTGGAGGTGCCGCGCGGCGTGGTGAAGCCGATGCCTCGCAGGACTTCCAGCGAGCCGAAGGCCTTGTGCAGGCCGGAGACCTCGATGCGGATGTCGGTCATGCGATCACGTACCTGTTCAGCCTGGTCTCCAGTCGTTTCTGCGCCGCGGACAGCGCCACGCAGATCACCCAGTAGTAGAGCCCCGCGAAGGAGTACAGGGCGAGGAACTCGTTGCTCTCGGCGGCGGCCAGCTGCGACTCGCGGAAGAGCTCGGTCAGCAGCACCACCGAACCCAGTGAGGTGTCCTTGAGCAGCGACAGCAGCGTGTTGGACAGCGGTGGCACGGCGGTGCGGGCAGCCTGGGGCAGCACGATGCGGCGCAACGCCTGCGCGTAGCCGAAGCCGATGGTCGCGGCCGCCTCGAACTGGCCGCGCGGCACGGACAGGATCGCCGAGCGGACGACCTCGGCCGCGTAGCCCGCGACGTTCAGCGAGAAGGCGACGACGGCGGCGGTGAACGGCGGGAACTTCAGGCCTATCTGCGGCAGGCCGTAGAAGACGATGAAGAGCTGCAGCAGCAACGGGGTGCCGCGGATGACCGAGATGAACGCCCGCGCCAGGCCCGACAACACCCGGAAGGGCGAGATCCTCGCCAGTGCCACCAACAGCGCGAGAACCAGGCCGATGGCGAACGACAGCGCGGTCAGCGGGATCGTGACCTTGACCAGGCCGACGAACATCGGCCAGGCGGTGGAGCGCAGGACGTCCCAGGTGCTGCGCTGGCCGCGGCCCTGCGACAGGTCGGCGGCACCGCCGTCGCGCACCGACACGTCGGCCCTGAAGTACTTCTCGGAGATGCCGCGCAGCGTGCCGTCGGCCCTCAGCGCCTCGATCGCCTGGTTCGCCTGCGCCAGCAGCGCGGTGTCGGTCTTGCGCAGCGCCAGTACCTGCTCGCTGCCCGCCTGGCCGGCGTCGCCCGCGATCTCGACGTCCTTCGAGCCGGTGGTGGTGAGGTAGTCGAGGACGGCGATGTTGTCGTTGACGATCGCGTCGACGCGGCCCTGGGTGAGCAGGGCCGCGGCCTGGGCGAACCCCTCGACGGCCTCGACGCGGGCACCGGCGTCGCGGGCGACCTTCGCCCAGTTGCTGGTGCTGGACTGGGCGGTGGTCTTGCCCTTCAGGTCGGCGATCGACTTGACGCGGTCGTCGCCGGTGCGCCGCACGACCACCCCGCGCGAGTGGGTGTAGGTGCTCGACAGGCCGTACTTGGCCTGGCGCTCGTCGTTGCGCGACACCTGGTTGGCGATCAGGTCGATGCGCCCGGCGTCGAGGGCGGGGAAGATCGCGTCCCACTGCGTCTCGACGAACTCGAGCCGCCAGCCCGCCTTCGCGGCGATCGCCTCGACCACCTCGATGTCGTAGCCGGTCAGCTCCTGGGTTCCGGGGTCGTGGAAGGAGAACGGCGGATAGGTGCCTTCAGTGCCGACGCGGACCACCGGAGGTTGCTGGTCGCGGGCGTTCGCGGGAGGCGGGAAGACGATCAGCAGCAGCAGGAGCAGCAGCACGCCCCTGAACACTTGTCGCATCCGGGCAGGGTAGGGCGAACGGGAACGACGGCGCTGAAGATCCACTATGCGGGACGGCGCACGGTGCGGGGGCGATCCGCGCGACGATGTGGGGGGCCGGCCAAGGCTGGTCGCGGCATCCGCGATCAGCGAGGATCGCGCGCACCTCCCGGGCCGGGTTGGCGCGGCCGGACATGACCCCGTCCTCCGGCGCGTTGCTCAGCGCACCCCCTTGACGGCCCACGCCCTGGCGGTCAGCTCGATCGGGCCGTGCGCGGGCAGGCGTGAGCGCAGCAGGTCGCGCACCGCGTCGCGCTGGTCGCCGGGCAGGGTGGCGAGGTAGGCGGGTGCCGCGCCCGTGCGGCCCAGGAACGGCTCCCAGAAGTCGTCGAAGTCGCGGAACACCGTGGGCACGACGATGCCGGTGACCTCGACGTCGCGCAGACCGGCACCGGTTCACAGCGCGCGCAACGGGTCCGGCAGGCAGGTCTCGGTGAACCGCGGGCCCTCGTCGTGGGCCGCGGCGGCCGGGTCGACGTCCTTCGCGGCGTCCCAGAACAGCCGCATCATCCGCATGCCGCTCGCGTAGTCCCAGACGTAGGAACCGGCGCACCGGCCCACCCGTGCGAACTCGGCGACCGCACGGGCCGGGTCCGGGACGAAGCTGAGCACGAGGCCGCTGACCACCACGTCGGCCGTGCGCTCGCCCAGGTCCGTCGCGTCGCCCGGCTCGAACGTGCCGCCGGGCACCCGGTGGCGGGCCAGGTCGAGGAAGTCCTCGGACGGGTCGACGCCCGTGACCGCCGCCGGCGCGGCGTGGGCCAGCACGGCCTCGGTCAGCGCGCCGGTGCCGCAGCCGACGTCCAGCCAGGTCCTGCCCGGCGGCGCGGCCAGCCAGCGCAGGAACTCCACCGCGACCGGCCTGCTCCACCGGCCCACGTACCGCTCGTAGGCGTCACCGGCGTTCCACACGCCCGCGAACCTAGCCCAGCGGTGCCACCGCAGGAGAGGGAATTAAGCGGGGTGCGGTCCGGTTAGGGACGGTGACACGTCAACTACTGAGATCGGGTGTGCTGTGCAGATCGCTGTTCTCGGTGCGGGCCACGTCGGGCCCGTGATCGCGCGCCTCGCCGTGGCGGCGGGCTACCCGGTGAGCATCGCGGGTTCGGGCGATCCCGCGCGGATCGCGATGATCGCCGAGTTCCTCGCGCCGGGCGCGGTGCCGCTGTCCGCCTCCGCCGCGGTGGCGGACGCCGACCTGGTGGTGCTCGCGATCCCGTGGCACCGGTTCGGGACGCTCGAGCCGGGGATGTTCGCGGGCAAGGTCGTCGTCGACGCGATGAACCACTGGCCGCCCGCGGCCGAGCCGCTCGGCACCAGCGAGGAGGTGGCGGCGCGGCTGGCGGGCGCGCACGTCGTCAAGACCCTCAACCACATCGCCTACCAGGACATGGAACCCGCCGCCGGCCGTGCGCTCGGCGTCGCCGGCGACTCCCCCTCCGCCGTGCGGGCCGTCGTGGAGTTCCTGGCGCGCATCGGGTTCGACCCGGTGCCGGTGGGGCCGCTGCCCGCGGGACGGCTGCTGGAACCCGGTAGCCCGGTGTTCGGCGCCGCTGTCCGCAGGCAGGAGTTCGAGCAACTCGAGAAGTTCGCGAAGGAGCAGTCATGACCACCACCTCCACCACCACGTTCGGGCTCGACACGTTCGGCGACGTCACGCACGACGCGTCCGGCACGCCGCTGACCCACGCCCAGACCATCCGCAACGTCGTCGAGGAGGGTGTGCTCGCCGACCAGGTGGGGCTGGACTTCTTCGGCATCGGCGAGCACCACACGCCGGACATGCCGCTCTCGGCCGCCGACGTGGTGCTGGCCGCGATCGCCGCCCGCACCTCCCGCATCCACCTGGGTTCGGCCGTGACCGTGCTCAGCTCGGACGACCCGGTCCGCGTGTTCCAGCGCTTCTCGACGCTGAACGCCGTCTCGGACGGCCGCGCGGAGATCATCCTCGGCCGCGGGTCCAGTGTGGACTCGTTCCCGCTGTTCGGCTACGACCTCGCCGACTACGAGGACCTCTTCGAGGAGAAGACCCAGCTCTTCGCCGAGATCCTCTCCGGTGGCCCGGTCACGTGGCAGGGCAAGACCCGCGCGCCGCTGCACGAGCAGGACGTCGTGCCCCACACCGAGCCGTTCCCGGCGTGGATCGGCGTGGGCGGCAGCCCGCAGTCCGTCGTGCGCGCGGCGTCGCACGGGTTCTCGCTGATGCTCGCGATCATCGGCGGCAACCCGGCCCGGTTCGCCCCGTTCTCCGAGCTGTACGCGCACGCCCTGGAGAAGTTCGGCCGCGCGCCGCTGCCGGTCGGCGTGCACTCCCCCGGTCACGTCGCCGAGACCGACGAGCAGGCGCGCGAGGAGTTCTGGCCGCACTACCTCGAGGTGATCGGCCGGCTGGGCAAGACCCGCGGGTTCGCGACCCCCACCCCGGCGTCCTACGCGCACGAGGTCGGGCCGGACGGCGCGCTGTTCGTCGGCTCGCCGGAGACGGTGGCCGCGAAGATGGCCCGCACGATGAAGACGCTGGGCGCCAGCCGCTTCGACCTGAAGTACGGGATGGGCGGGCTGTCGCACGAGTCGCTGATGCGGACGATCGAGCTGTACGGGACGCAGGTGGTCCCGCGGGTGCGCGACCTGCTGGCCTGATCCGGTCCGGGGAGTCCCTGAGCGTGCGCCCGTTCCGCGCGCGCTCAGGACCGGGCATCACGTCTTGGAGGCCTCGATCTCGCAGTTCTCGGCGTGCTCCAGGCCCAGCGAGATCGACGCGGCGTCGTTGTCCGGCCCGGCGAGCGCGCAGCCGATATTCGACGCCGAAGCCCACCATGCACTGCCGGTGGGGGCGTTGAGGACTTCCAGGTCCTCCGGGGTCATGTCGTCGACGACCTGCATCGCCGAGGAGGACCTGCCGCACGTGTTCGACCGGTTCCGGCGCGCGGACAGGTCGCGCGCCCGCGCCACCGGCGGCAGCGGGCTGGGGCTCGCGATCGTGCGCGAGCTCGCCGAGTCGCACGGCGGCGAAGTCGGTGTGACCAGCACAACAGGGGCCGGAACCACGTTCAGCGTCCGGCTCGCGGAACTCGCCTGACCCTCCCGGCGTTAGACCGCTGGAGAGGAAACCGGTGATCGTTCCCACGCCCACGAGCGCGCCCCGTCGCACGGGTTCGTTCGTCCTGACCGAAGACGTCACCGTGCGGGTGACCGGGCAGGCCCGCACCGCGGCCGCGTTGCTGCGCGAGCACGTCTTCCGGCAGACCGGCTACCTGCTGGCCGAGTCGCCCGACGGCATGCTGATGGTGTCGCACGACCCGGCCATGCGCGGCCTCGGTCCCGAGGGGTACGCGTTGCTGGTCAGCAACGACGCGGTGATGCTGCGCGCGGGCACCCAGGCCGGGCTGCGGCACGGCGTCCAGTCCTTCCGGCAGCTGATGACCCGCGACGGCGCGGTCCGCGCGGCCGACGTGCGCGACTCCCCCGCGTTCGCCTGGCGCGGCGTGTCGAGCCCGCTGCTGCCGCCGGCCGAGATGCGCGGTGTCATCGACCGGCTGGCCGCCTACAAGCTCAACGTCCTGCACGTCTTCCCGGACGGCGATCCCGACCACCTGCGCGAGCTCGTCGAGTACGGGCGCGACCACGGCGTCACGGTCGTCCCCGAGCTCAGCCCCGCCACGGTCGAGTTGCTGGACCTCTTCCCGAGCCGGTGGGTGCACATCGGCGACGCCAAGCTCGGTGCCAGGTTCGCCGGGCTGCTGGAACGCCACGGCCGGCTGCCGGTGCGGTGGCACGACGGGAGCACGGACGTGCTGGGCCCGCACGGGCTGCTCGTGGAGGGTGACGACGGGTTGCGGGCCGTCGCGACCGCCGGCTGGGTGGGCGGTCTGCGCACCACCTCCGCCGTGGCGCCGGCCTGGTAGGCGTTCACACCCGAGTCGTGAACGCAGGTCATTACACACCTCGCGTTCACATGTTTATCGTTGAATTACCGGTTTCCGTGTCCGCCGAACGCCACATTCGACACTTCCGCATGGTCGAATACGGTAAAAAATACCGGGACAACGGCTCTTCCAGGCGCATTTGCGCGCAATCGGAATAGCTGTCCATAAGCTGTTGCTCTACCTGGCAGGCCTGGTCAGCGGCATGATCGCGTGCGATTGTGGTGGGCGTGCGGCGCTCTTCACCACTTCAGCCGGTCCACCACTTCCGACTACTTCTCATCGAGGACGACCGCGAGCTGGCGGAGTTGCTCGCGGCTGCCCTGCGCGGTGAGGGATATGTCGTGGACGTCGCATTCGACGGTCAGCGCGGACTGCATCTCGCACTCACCCGGCCCTACGACGTGGCGGTGATCGACCGGGGCCTGCCCGTGGTCGACGGGCTGGAGCTGGTGGCGCGCCTGCGGTAGGTGGCGGGCCTGCTCGTGGCGGCGCTGATCGGCCTGGGCGTGAGCCGCCGCGCGGTGGGTCCGCTGGCGGACGCCCTCGCGCGGCAACGGCGGTTCGTCACCGACGCGAGCCACGGGCTGCGCACGCCGATCGCACGGGCGCACCTGCGCGCACAGCTGCTGGCAGCCGCCGCGGACCTGCCCGACGACAAGCGGGACGACCTCGACGCACTGGCGAAGTCGATCCGCGGCCTCGCGGACGTCGTGGACGACGTGCTGCGCTCCGCCCAGCTGGAACGCGAGCTCGACGGCGTGCGGCCTCAACACCCAGGTTTCCGGCTTCGGCGCGGGCGGGGCGCTGTGGTTCCCGCTCGCGGTCATCATGCTCGCCGCGTTCGCCGGCAAGTACCTCGGCTGCGGCCTGGTGGTGAGGGCCCAGGGCTACTCCTGGCGCTACGCGTCCGCCGTCGGCGGGCTGATGAACGCCCGCGGCCTGATGATCCTGATCTTCATCAACATCGGCCTGGCCTACGACCTGGTGACGCCGGAGATGTTCGCGATCCTCGTCGCCGTCGCGATCGTCACCACGGCCGCCGCCATGCCGATCTACCGCGCGTCGCTGCCCGCGCACCTGGAGGCCCAGACCGACGTCACACTCTCTCCCGCACCAGTTCCGTGAGCCGCACGACGACGGCGGCCGGGTCCGGCATGGCCGCGATCTCGGCCGCCACCCGCACCGCGACCTCCCGCGCGGCCGGGTCGTCGAGCAGACGGCCCGCCGCCAGGGCGACCGCGTCGGCGGTGACCTCCTGCCCGACGAGCTTCGCGCCCGCACCGGTCTCGGCCAGCACGTCGGCGTTCACGAACTGGTCGGCGCCCTGCGGCAGCACGAGCTGCGGCAGCCCCGCCGCCAGCGTCCCGAGCACCGTGCCGCTCCCGCCGTGGTGCACCACGAGGCTCGCCCGCGCCAGCACCTCCCGCTGCGGCACGAACCCCGTGACGTGCACGTTGCCCGGCACCTCCCCCAGCAGCGCGGGATCGCCGGGCCCGGCCGCCACCAGGACGTCCACCGGCAGTCCCGCCAGCCCGTCGACCGCGGCCCGCAGGACGTCCACCGCACCGAACGCCACCGTGCCGAGAGTGAGGTACACCAGCGGTTTCCCGCTCAGCTCCGGCATCGGCACGTCCAGGTCGAACGCCACCGGCCGTTGCCTGATCACCGTGGGCAGCGCGGCGACCGCCCGATCGCGCACGGCGTCCGGCCAGATGTCGATCGCGGTGTCGCCCAGCATCGGGTCGGCGGGCGGCGTGCCGTCCCACAACCACGCCATCTCCGGGGCGGCGACCTCGAGGACCGGTGGGGGCATCGACCGGCCGATCACGTGCGACACGAAGGGGATCCCGGCTTCCCCGGCCGCCTTCACGGCGCCGATGTCGCTCTGCTCGTAGACGACCAGGTCCGGCTTCACCCGCGGCAGCAGCGCCGCGAGGTCGGCGGACGTCGCCCGCGGGAGCACGTCGGCGAACATGGTGATCATCAGCGGGACGACGTCGCCGTCACCGTGCCGCCGGCGTGCCTCGGTCTCGGCCTCCTCGATCGAGATGCCCGCCGCGTGCGCCTCGAAGCCGAGGTCGCGGACGTGCCGCAGGAAGCTCGGGCCCGTCGCGAAGACGACCTCGTGACCGGCCCCTCTGGCCGCTCTGGCCAGCGGTACCAGCGGGAACAGGTGTCCGTGGGCGGGACGGCACGAGAACAGGATGCGCACCTCCCCGACCCTAGCGATCTTCGGGACCGCGGGGTTCTCGTTCCGCATTACTCGTAGAAGTTTAATTTTAGTCAACACTGAAGTCATTATCTTTATAAAGCGCACGACCCGCGGCGGAGCCGACCGGCACCACGTGACCGGTCCCGTTGCGGAGTTCGGCGGAGTGACACGACCGGTACTGTGATTCGTGGTGACCTGGCCTGGGGAGGTTGCTGTGTTGCGCATCCATTTTTCCGCTGGTGATCTGGAGCGAACGCAGGTAGCGGAAAGGGTGGACCCGCTCTGGGAGATGGTGTTCAGCTGGCGCCGGCTGACCGAGCCGGACGGCTGGCTGGTGCTGCAGCCCTGGCTGCGCCACATCCGGCGCGACGGCGACCGGCGGGTGATCAGCTCCGGTGTGCGCATGTGGTCGGTGCTCACGCCGCTCGGTCCGTACTTCCCGGACTTCCTGACGCCGCCGGAAGGCGCTCAGGGACTGGGCAGCGCTCTCGACGCGATCCGGTCGACACCGCGGCAGCGGCTCAAGGACGAGTTCGCGCGGCTGGAGGGCGTCAGCCCGACTCCGGCGTGGACGCGTCCGCTGGCGGCGGGCGACGGGGCGTCGTTGCTGGAGCTCACCGAGTCGATGGCCCGCTACCACGCCGCGGTGGTCCAGCCGTACGGCGACCTGATCGACGAGGCGGTCGAGACGGACCGGCTGCACCGGACCGGGGTGGCCGGCTCCGTCGAGACGCTGCTGCGGGGCATGTGGCCCTTGATGAACTGGCGGCCGCCAGTTCTGGAGGTCCAGTACGCCTACGACCGCGACCTGCACCTCAACGGGCGTGGGCTGCGGCTGGTGCCGTCGTACTTCTGCCGCCGCACGCCGGTCGCCTTCGCCGATCCGGGCCTGCCGCCCACCGTGGTCTACCCGCTGCACCACGACTGGACGTGGCAGCGGCAGCTCGCGAGCGGACGCCGGCAGGACGGGGCGCTGGCGGCGTTGCTCGGGACGACGCGGTCGGCGGTGCTGGCCGCGGTGGGTGCCGGGGCGACGACCACCGAGCTGGCGGAGCGGCTCGGCATCTCGCCGTCGTCGGTCAGCCGCCACACCACCGTGATGCGGGAGGCGGGACTGCTGACGACGCGGCGGCAGGGGCTGTCGGTGCTGCACCAGCGGACGGTGCTCGGCTCAGCCCTGCTCGGCACCGGCTGAGGCGCGGCGGCGCGTCCACACCCCCGCGGCACAGGCGGCGAACGCGGCGCCGGTGAGCAGGACGTGGATCGCGCCGCCGAACCTCGTGGCGAAGGTCAGCTCCGAGCGCAGCGGCACGGTCTCCACCAGCAGGTCGTCGGTGAACATCCCGGTCGAGCTCACGACGCTGCCGTCCGGGCGCACCACCGCGCTCACGCCGCTGATCGCCGCGACCACGACGGCCCGCCCGTGCTCGACGGCGCGCAGGCGGGCCATCGCGAGCTGCTGGTAGGTCATCTCGCCGCGGCCGTACCAGGCGTTGTTCGTCGGCACGACCAGCACCCGGGCACCCGCGGCCGCGCTCTCCCGCAGGACGTAGTCGTACGCCACCTCGTAGCAGATGCCGACGCCCACCCGCGTGCCGGCGACGTCGAGCACGCCGGGGTCGGTGCCCGCCTCGAGGTCGGACTGGTCCGCGAACGGCGTCACCAGCCGGGCGAGCGGGCGCAGCGGGATGTGCTCGGCGAACGGCACGAGCTCCTGCTTCGCGTACGACTCCCCCGCGCCCGTGCCGGGCTGCCAGGCGATGACCGCGTTCTGCCCGTCGCGCAACGCGCTGACCAGCGTCGGCACGCCGAGGTCGGTGATGGCGCGGTCGAGCACCGGGTCGCTGTCCGTCGTCCTGGTCGAGCTCTCCGGCCACACCACCAGGTCCGGCCGCGGCAGCGACCCGCCCCGCACCAGTGCCGCCAGCTCGGCGGTCTTGCGCAGGTGGTTGGCGCGCAACGTGCCCTGGGCGGTGAGCAGGTCCAGCCCGATGTCCGGGGCGTTGCCCTGCACCACCGCGACGGTCCGCTGACCGTCCTGGGCGTCGACCGCGACCAGCGGCCCGAGCGCGAGGGCGGCGGCGAACGGCAGCACCGCCCAGCCGCGCCGCCACCGCGCCGGCCGGGGCAGCCACGCGGCGAGCCCGAAGCCGGTGACGACCACCGCGAAGGTCACCAGCGGCGCGCCGCCGACCACCGCCAGCCGTGCGAACGGGCCGTCGACCTGCCCGAACGCCACCCTGCCCCACGGGAAGCCGTTGAACGGGACCAGCCCGCGCGCCGTCTCCTGCAGCACGAACAGCAACGCCACCCACACCGGCGCGGCAGGCAGCCGGGAGACCAGCGGCACGAACGCCAGCACCGCGGAGAAGAACAGCGCCATCAACGCCGAGAGCACCAGCCACGGCCACGGCCCGAAGTCGGCGCCGAGGAAGTGCTGGATCCACCACAGGTGCGGCAGGAAGAACGCCAGCCCGAACCCGAACCCCAGCCCGGCCGCGCGACGTGCGCCCACATCGCGCAACGTCAGCCACAGCACCACGAACGCCGGAACGGCGAGCCACCAGAGCGTGCGCGGCGGGAAGCTCAGCGCCAGCGCGCCACCGGCGACCGCGGCCGCGCCGTACCGGGCGAGGTCAGGCCCGCGCAACGGACACCCGCGTCCGGCGCAGCACCAGGTACGCGCCGCCGACCAGCGCGCCTCCGAGCACGTAGGCCGCGACCAGCTCCGCGACGCGGCCGGTGAAGTTGCCCGCGAGCGGCGGCACCAGCAGTGCGAACACCCCCGCCAGGACCGCGACCCTCGTCCGCCACGGGCCGGGCGGCAGGCAGGCGGCCAGCGGCAGCACCGCCCACAGCAGGTACCACGGCTGGACCACCGGTCCCAGCACCACGATCAGGCTCATCATCATTCCCAGCGCCGTCACCTCGGAGACCCCGCCGCGCAACTGCCGGTGCACCACCACGGCGATTCCACAGAGGATCAGCACGAGCCCCGCGATCCGTGCCGAGGAAATCATCGCCTGACCGGTTTCCGGGCCCGCCACCGCACCCGCCAGGAAGCCCGGCCAGTTGGTCGGCGCCAGCCAGCTGTTGACCTTCGACGGGGTGCCGAGCGCCCGCACCCACCCGAAGCCGGCTCCCCCGGCCAGCGACGTCACGACCGACACGACGACAGCGGCCGCGACCATGCCGGTCCCGGCGACGAGCAGCCGGGCCAGTCCCCCGCCCAGGCGGCGCGCCAGCGCGGTGCCCACGACGGCGAGCGCGACCAGTGCGGGCAGCTTGACCTGTGCCCCGAGCCCGACGAGCACGACACCGGCCGTGAAGTTCCACCACTTGAGCTCCGGCAACGCGTGCAGCGCGATGACCGTGCCCGACAACATGAGGCCCAGCATCAGCGCGTCGTTGTGGACACCGCCGATGAGGTGCCAAAGCACCAACGGGTTCAGCACGCCCAGCCATAACGCCGTGCGTTCCTCCACACCGGCCCACGCCGCAAGGCGCGGCACGGCCCACACGACGAGCAGCAGACCGAGCACCGCGACCAGCCGGTGCAGCGCGATGCCCACCACCGGGTCCCCGCCGGTGAGGCTGGTGATCGCCCGCTCGACCGTGCTGAACAGCGGCCCGTACGGCGATGGCGTCTCGCGCCAGTACACACCGACGCGGGCCACCGCCTCCGCGCTCGCCCCGGCCGCCGGGCTCACCACGTTGGGGTCGAGCCCGCGCGCCGCCACCTCCCCCTGCGCGAGGTAGCTGAACACGTCCGCGCTGAACAGCGGCGGCGCGACCACCAGCGGCCCACACCACCACGCGAGCGTCCGCCGCAGCCACGACGGGCCGGGCCGGGTGCGGCCGAGCAGCGCCCAGGCCAGCACGACGAGCCCGGCTCCGGCGACCGCGGCTCCCAGTGCGACCGGCCCGGAGCCGGCCGTCACCGCCCAGGCGCCGGCGGTCAGCAGCGCGGAACCACCGAAACCCGTCCAGCGCAGGAGGTGCGGGGCTTCGGTGGTGACCGTCGCCGGTCGGCGGTAGGTGGACGTCTGCACGATGAGGACAGTGCTCGCCGGACTGATCGTCACGCGTCAGCCCGCGGTCGCTTCCGCGCGTACTACCAAAGGATGATCTTTTTCAGCCGGAAGTCGGGCAACGCCCCGCGAGGCCGTGCGTCAGCCGGGTGGTTCCCCGGCCGCGGAGCTCGTCGGCCCGAGGGCGGCACCGGGGTGGGGCGCGGTGCGGGACACCGGGGTGTCCCGCACCGCGCTACCGGACCCACGCGGGGTGCTGGCTGCTCAACGCCACCGCTCAGCAACGCCAGACCGCTCGTGTCGTCCTACCGTATCCAGCGAAGCCTGGACCCGGCAGGACGAGGGTTCCCATCATGATCGCCGCTATTCACCCGATCAGAGGCAGTTCGATCGAGTTGGCGAACGTCACGTTCAGCACCCTGCGTCACGAGGCGCGGGCTCGGTGCCGCCGGTGCGACCCGCACGGCAACCGGCTGGCCGAGCGGGAACCGCCGATCGGTGCGAGCCTGGACGTCGTCGGCAGCGGCAAGGCGAAGGAGGCTGGTCAGGGCGGTCACCGCCCTCAAGCCCGCTGTCGAGGACGTGCTGCGCCGGTCGGCCACTCGCCTGATCATCGCGGTGATGAGGGCGACAGCCTGCTTCGAGAAGGACGGTCCAGCATGTGCGGGCAGTGCACGATGACGCGCGGACAGGGCGAGGGTGTCTCGCACCTGAGCATCGAGACCATCGACCACGACGGCGTGCTGGTCATGGCGGTCAGCGGCGACATCGACATCACCAACGGCGGCCAGGCGCGCACGGCGATCGAAGAGCAGATGAACAACCACCCGGTCGGGATCGTGGTCCACCTCGCCGTGGGCTTCTTCGCCTCGACGGGCCTGTCGCTGCTGGCCGAGGCCAACCAGCGGGCACGGCAAGCCGGGATCGGATTCGCCGTCGTCGCGACCGAGCGCGCGAGCCGGCGGCCGCTGGTCGCCGCCGGCCTGGACCAGGTGCTCCAGTTGCACGAGAGCGTGCCGCACGCGGTCGAGGCACTGCGCCAGGCCTCCGTGGCGGCCCGGCCGGACCTCCCGCTCTGACTCGGAACAGGAGGCCCTGCCCACCGTCTCCGGTGAGCAGGGCCTCCTGTTCCGGCGGTCAGGCGGCGGGGCGGTCCCCCGGCGGACGCCGCCGCAGCCCCGGCTTCGCCAGCGACGGTGGCACGTAGGCGATGTCGAGCGCGCCGAGGTCGGTGCCCGGCGGCACGACCTCGTCGATCCGGTCGAGCAGGCCGTCGTCCAGCACGGTGCCGGCCCCGGCGAGCAGGTCGTCGAGCTGTGCCGTCGTGCGCGGTCCGATGATCGCCGAGGTGACCGCGGGATGCGCGACGGCGAAAGCCATCGCCAGGTGGGTCAACGACATCCCGGCCTGCTGCGCCACCGGCAGCAGTCGCTCCACGGCGTCGAGCTTGTTCTCGTCGGTCATGTGGCGCGGCAGCCACCGCATGCGGGCGGCGTGCCCGTTCGGCGGGCGGTCCTTGCGGTACCGCCCGGTGAGCAGGCCTCCCGCCAGCGGACTCCACACCAGGGCGCCCATCCCGTACCGCTCGCACACCGGCAGCACGTCGCGTTCGACGCCCCTGTTCAGGATCGAGTAGTGCGGCTGCTCGGTGCGGAACCGCTCCAGGCCGCGGCGTTCCGACGCCCACTGCGCTTCGACGATCTCCACGGCCGGCAGGTTCGAGCACCCGATCGCGCGCACCTTGCCCGCCCGCACCAGATCGGTCAGCGCCGAGAGCGTTTCCTCGACGTCCGTGCGCGGGTCAGGGTGGTGCACCTGGTAGAGGTCGATGTAGTCGGTCTGCAACCGGCGCAGCGAGTGCTCCACCTCGGCGATGATCCACCGCCGCGAGCTGCCGGACCGGTTGTGCCCCTCCCCCATCACCCCGTTGACCTTCGTCGCGAGCACCACCTCGTCACGGCGGCCGCGCAACGCCTTGCCCACTATCTCCTCGGTCTCGCCGTAGGAGTACACGTCGGCGGTGTCCACGAAGTTGATGCCGAAGTCCAGTGCGCGGTGCACGATCCGCACGCACTCGTCGTGGTCCGGGTTGCCCACCTGACCGAACATCATCGTGCCCAGGCAGTACGGGCTCACCTCGATGCCGGTGCGGCCGAGAACGCGCATCCTCATCAGAACGCCACCACGATCAGCGCGGTGGCGACGGTGCCGACCAGGTGGTAGGCACCGGAGATCAGGCTGTAGGACAACGGCCGCGGCATGTTCGGGTTGATCGCGATGACGACCGTGTTCGCCGCCAGGTAACCGATCCCGACCACCAGCGCGAAGACGACCGCGTCCCCGGCCGCCTCGATGCGCAGCGCGCCGATCAGCGTCGCCGTCGTGGTGGCGATGACCAGGTTGGCCACCGCCGGCCCGCCGAAGAACAGGGCCGGCCGCTCCGGCTTCGGGACGCTGTCCCTGCCCAGGGCCCTGGCGTACGGTCCGGCGAACAGGCCCGCGAACCAGACACCACCCAGCACCGTGCAGACGAGCAGGGCCAGCAGCACCGCGATCCAGTTGACCGAGCCCAGCGCGCTGAGAACGTTCATGTGCGTTTTCCTTCGATAACAGCGGCCTCTTGCCGCGTGCGGGCCCACTCTCGACCAAGTAGCGGACAGGGTTCGTCCTCTGCTGGCCGCAGGGACTCCTGGGCAAGCCCGAGTCCGTCACACCCACGCCCGGCGCGAGTCCTCTCCGTTCCAGTGGCAGGAAGCGTGCGAAACTGCTGCGCGGTGAACGCCCCGAGGAGCAGCACAACACGACGAGAGGCATGTCGATGGTTCCCGAAGACCTCGTTGTGTGGCGCCGCCACCAGGAGGCGGGCGAGCCGAACCCCTGGTCGGACGGCCTGCGCCTGCTGGCCGCCGGCGAGCAGCCGGCGGCGCTGGACACCGGCTACCTGAGCGCCGCGGACCTCGCGAACCCGGACGTCGCCGCCGACGTCAGGGCGATCGCGGACACGGCCGCGCTGATCACGTGGGTCGCCGAGGACGAGGACGAGGGCCGGGCGTTCGGTTACCGGCGTGGTCCGGACGACCTCCCACTCGCCGCGGCAGCCGTCGTCAGCCTCGACGACGAAGGGCAGTTCCACCTGCTCCGGGGCACCAGCCTCAGCGAAGTCCTGAGCGACGAGTACGGCCAGTGGGCCGACGACGGCTACTCCGGCGTGGTCGCGCGGTGCCGGGCCCGGGGCGTGCCGATCAGCGCCGACGATCCCGGCGAGCTGCCGGAGCCGGCGGTGTCGCCGACCCCGGCGGAGCACCACGTCGCTCGCTACCGCGAGGTGCTCGCGGGCAGTGGACCGGCGGGGTCGGCCGGGTGACCGACGAGATCGTCGACGCCGCTGCCGAGCAGGTGCCGGCGGTGTCTGCCTCTGCGCCGCCTACCCCTCGCACCAGTTCTACGACCCCGAGGAAGAGGAACAGCGGCGGCACGTCCGGATCGCCCAACGACGGGCAGTGGGTGCCTGACCGGGTCTGCGAGTGCCGCGACTGCGGCAAGCGGTTCCAGGTCGAGCAGGGCGAGTACCACTTCACCCGGTGGAAGTGGACCGAGGTCGCCCGAGGACGTCGAGTCGCCGGCACCGGCCGGTAACGCCCAGCGCCATCCCGCGCCGGCACCGATGCCCGGTCCGGTGTTCAGAGCAGACCGCACGCCTTGCGGTCCACCTTGCCGTTCGCGTTGAGCGGCAACGCGTCGAGCTGGACGAATCGCGCCGGCAGCATGTGCGTGGGCAGGTGGGGACGCAGTCTGGTGCGGAGCTCGGCGGGCGCGTCCCGGGTGCCGCTGTAGACGGCGGTGAGCCGGAGGTCGCCGCCGGGGCCGGGTGCGGCGACGACCACCACGTCGTCGAGGTCGCCGTGCTGGCGGATCGCGGCTTCGACGTCGCCCAGCTCGAGGCGCCTGCCCATGATCTTGACCTGGTGGTCGAGCCGGCCGAGGTGCACGATCTCGCCGTCCTGCACCGCCACCCGGTCCCCGGTCCGGTACCACGCCTTCGTGCTCGGGTTCGGGCCGGTGTCCGACTCGGGCTCGGCGAAGCGGCCCTCGTTGTCCGCCGGGTCGAGGTAGCCGTCGAAGCGCTGGGGGCCGCGGACCTGGAGCTCGCCGGTCTCCTGGTCGACGCGGTGGTCGAGGTGCGGGTAGACGCGGCCGATGGGGACCGTGCCGTTGGCGGTGCGCGGCCACTCGGCCCGATCGGCCGGGAGGCGGTACTCCGTCACCGTGATGGAGAGCTCCGTCGGCCCGTACAGGTTCTCCACCGTGCTGTGCGGTGCGGCGTCCGCCCAGGCCCGCGCCTGGTCCAGCGTCAGCTGTTCGCCCGCGAAGAGGCTGTAGCGCAACGTGGGCAGGCTGCCGGGAGTGAGGCCGCCGGCGTTGCGCACCCAGGAGATGATCGAGGGCACGGAGTACCAGTGCGTCAGGGCGTGGTCGTTCACGAAGCCGACGGGGTCGAGCAGTTCGGCGCGGGAGGGCACCACCAGCGTCGCGCCGCCGCCCCAGGCGACGAACATGTCGAAGACGGACGGGTCGAAGGTCAGGCCGAAGGTCTGCGAGAGCAGGCTGCCGGGTCCCACCCGGTACCGCGCGAGGTGGTGGCGCAGGAAGGCGTCCAGGTTCCGGTGCCGGATCGGCACGCCCTTGGGCACGCCGGTGGAGCCGGAGGTGAACAGGACGTACGCGACCGCTTCCGGATCGGCGGCGTCATCGGCGGCCGGAGCGGACCGCAGGGCCTCGTCCACGTCGTCCTCGCCGACGGTGATCACCGGAACCTCGCCGGCGCAGGAGGTGTCCCTGCCGGCGTCGGCCAGCACGGCGTCCAGACCGGCGACCTCGACGATCTGCCGGTTCTTGGCGGCCGGGTACTCGACGTTCATCGGGACGACGACCCCGCCGCCGCGGATCACGCCGAGGTAGCCCGCGTAGGCGGCGACGCTGCCGGAGGCGAGCAGCCCCACCCTGGCAGGCCCCGGCCCGGCCGCGGCGCTCACGCGGGCGGCCAGCGCGCGCGAGACGGCGTCCAGGCCGGCGTAGCTCACCCGGCGCCCGGCGACGACCAGCGCGATGTCGTCCGGGGCGCGGCGGACGCTGTCGGTGAACCAGGAGTGCAGCGTCTTCGTCATCGGTTCCCCCTCATGGCTGCGGCGACGACGGGACCCGTTCGCCGGACCACCGCGGCGTTCATGACTTCCTCGTGCGTGCAGAGCAACCGGTGCGTCTCGACGCCGCCGGTGACGAGATCTGCCCAGGCGACGCCGGCCGCGTCGCGTTCCGCGCGGGAGTCGTCGGTCTCGAAGCTCACCGCGCGGCCGCCGAACACCCGCGAGCGGTGACTCCACACGAGACGAAGGCTGTGGGTCGCGATGTCCGACAGGTCGTGGAACACCGCGTCCGTCAGCTCGCCGGACGCGGCGCCGCCCGATCCCCGGATCGACTCCCTGATGTCCTCCAGCCAGTCCTCCGGCACCTCGTCGGCCACTTCCCGCCGCACCGCCGGGACGGAGTCGAACAGCACGAGGTTCCGGACCTCGCCGCCGGACTCCGCCAGCCGCACGGCGATCTCGTGCGCCACCACGCCGCCGAACGACCACCCCATCACCGAACACCGGCCGTCCGGGCACACCGCCCTGATCAGGCCGAGGTAGGTCTCGGCCAGCTCGCCGAACGACCCCGGCCGGTCGTCCCCGGCGAACCCGGTGGCCTGCAGGCCGTACACCGGGTGCCCCCTCGGGATGTGCGGGAGGAACCTCGCGTAGCTCCAGCTCAGCCCGCCGATCGGCGGCAGGAAGAAGACGGGGTCGAGGTCTCCCCCGGCCCGCAGCGGCAGCAGCGCCGCGAGCGAGTCCGGCGCCGGGTCGTCCAGCCGACCGGCCAGCCCGGCGGGCGTCGGCGACTCGAACAACCACTGGACGGCCATCTCCACGCCGAGCGCCGACCGCACCCGCGACGCCAGCCGTCCGGCCAGCAGCGAGTGGCCGCCCAGGTCGAAGAACCCGTCGTCGACCCCGACGGACCGGGCGCCCAGCACCTCGGCGAACAACCCGCACAGGACCTCCTCCCTCGCGGTGCGCGGCGGCCGCGCCGGGCCCCGCCGGGCCGGCGCCACCCGGACCACGGGCCGTGCGGCAGCCTCCCGCGGGGCCGGCAGCAGCGCGGCCAGCCGCACGTCCGGATCGGCGACGACCCTGGTCAGCACCGTCACGAAGTGCTCGGCGAGCGACTCGACCGCCGGCCGGTCGAACAGCGCGGTGCGGAACGTGATCGCGCCTTCGAGGCGCTCCTGCGCCCACACGACCGAGACTTGGACGTCGAACTTGGCCGACGCCTCCTCGATGCTCACGGAGGCGACGTCGAGCCCCGGCCACCCGGCCGGGTCCGCTGAGCCGTGCTCGAAGGAGAGGACCGTGTCGAACAGGTCCGACGGGCGCCCGTCACGTGCCGCCTCCAGGTGGGCCACCAGGCGCGCGAACGGGTAGTCCTGGTTCTCGTAGGCGTCCAGCGCGACGCCCCGCACCCGCCGCAGCAGGTCCCGGAAGCGGCGGTCGCCCGCCGAGTCGACCCGCAGCGCCACCATGTTCACGAAGTAGCCGATGGCGTTCTGCGACCCGACCTCGTGCCGGTTCGACATCGGGCTGCCCACGACGGTCTCCCGCTGCCCGCTCGCGCGCGCGAGCACCAGGTGGAACACCGCGTGCAGGAACATGAACGGCGTGACCCGCTCCGCGGTCGACAGGTCCCGCAGAGCGGCGGTGACCTCCTCGCCAACCTCGAACGCGACCGTGGCGCCGGCAGCCGGGGACACCGGCGCCTCTCGCCGGCGGCGCGGCAGGTGCAGCGGCCCGGCTCCCTTCAGCGTCCGGCGCCAGAAGTCGAGCTGCTCCCGGGAGCCGGCCGTCTCCAGCCACTCCCGCTCCTCCGCGGCGAAGTCGGCGTACTGGGCGGGCGAGGGCGCCACCGCCGCTGCTCGCCCGCCGACCTCGGCCGCGTAGAACTCGCGCAGCTCGTCCATCAGGACGTCGAGCGAACGGCCGTCGAAAACGGCGTGGTGCACGGCCAGCACGAGCACGTGGTCGCGCTCGGCCTGCCGCAGCAGCACGGCCCTGAACAGCGGTCCCCGCTCCAGGTCGAAACCGCGTTCCTCCTCCAGGGTCAGCCGCTCCCGCAACGCCCGCTCGGGCACGTCCTCGGCGACCAGTCGCACGACCAGGTCGTCCGCGACGGTCTGCAGCAACCTCCCGTCCGGTTCCGCGAAGGTCGTGCGCAGCGCCCCGTGCCGCGCCACCACCTGGTTCAGCGCTCGCTCCAGGGCGGGCACGACCAGGTCCCCGCGGTAGCGGAAGGCGAACACCATCGAATACCGGGCCGGGTACCGCGCCGAGCTCCGGTCGAGCTGGTCGACGAACCACAGCGCCTCCTGCCCGACCGACGCGGGCACCGGTTCCCGGGCGCTCACCCTCCGGAAGTCCGGTGGGCGGTGGGGGGCAACGACTTGTAGATCTGCCCCATCCCGCCGAGCACGCCGCTCAGCCGGGGCAGGGCCGCGTACGCCGGGTCCCGTCCCAGGATCGCGTCGACCTCGCGCAGCCGCCACATCGGTGTCCGCGGGAACAGGTGGTGCACCAGGTGGAAGCCCTCGCCGTCCTTCTCCCCCAGCAGGAACCGGGTCGGCAGGCCGTACACCCGGTTCCAGGACTGGTAGATGTCGACCTTCGGCGCGTTCTCGATCAGCGGGAAGTGCTCCATCAGCTCGGAGATCGCGCCGATCCACACCTGCGTGGTGACCAGGGGGACGAACCAGAGCAGCAGCAACCACATCCACCAGCCGCCGAGCACCGCCCACGCCAGCACCCCCACGAGCAGGACGACGCGCAGCCACCGCTCCGCCGGCGCCTCCTCCTTGGTCACGACCCGGTGCCGCAGCAGGTAGAGGATGTACGAGGCGGTCTCCGCCGGGCTCACGACCTTGTAGAGGTAGCGGCGCAGCGCGTCCCGGCCGAGGTTGTCGCCGCAGATCGCGTTGTCCTGGTACTGCTTGTAGTCCGGGTCGCGCTCCGGGTCGCCCAGCCTGCCGTGGTGCTCGCCCAGGTGCGAGGCGCGGTACCCGGTGTAGCTCTGCAGCACCGGGTACCCGCCGAAGACGGCTCCGAGGACGCTGCCGACCCGGTGGTTCGTCATGAACGCGCGGTGGGTGGCCATGTGCAGCATCCCGGCGATGCCCCGCTGGCGGCCGCCGATGAAGAAGACCGCGAGGACGTAGATCGGGATGGCCGCCCACAGCGACAGGTGCCGGAACGCCAGCACCGACGCCGTGCACCAGGCCGTGATCCAGAACCAGTGGTCGAGCACTTCGACGGGCCCGTGCCAGTTGTCGAGACGCGACGCGGCACGAACCTCCGCGAGGATGTCCGGCGCGAACCGGTGCCGCTCCGCGCGGACGAATACGGGCACAGTCATAGGTTGTCAGTACCAAGGTCGCGGCAATAGTGTCAAGGCTTTCATCAATGCTTTCACCGCATGCCTCGGAAACTTCCGCAGTTGAACAGCGCACCGCACAGTTGAACAGCAGTTCCGAGCATTTTTCTCGAGCGCCGGGGCAGCCGCGAGGACTGATCGCTTGTGCTGTCCAGAACCCTTGCGTAACTTGGCCGAAAGGGGGTCACCTGGGGTGCGCACATGTGAGGATGCCGACCATGCCGTTGCAGGAGCTGGAGGTTTCCCGGATCTGGGCCGACGTGATCGGGATTCCGGAAGCAGACGCCGACACGAACTTCTTCGACCTCGGCGGAAATTCGATGCTGTTGCTGGAGCTCATCAACCAGCTCAACGAGAAACTCGGCATCGACACGGACGTGTTGATGTTGCTGGAGCATCCGACCGTGGCGAAATTGACCTCTCACGTGAATTCTCTGGACGCGTGACGGACGAGCGCTCGGAATTGCCGGACGTACTCGCGGGGGGAGCGGGATGAAGCTGGCGCGGTGGAACGAGACCGAGACGTCGTTCGCCGGCGGGACGCTGGTGGACCTGGTGGCGGAAGGCGCGGCCACGGGAGACGTGGCGGTGGTGTCCGGCGGGACCGGGGTGACCTACGCCGAGCTCGAGGTGCTGTCCACCAGGGCGGCCCACCGGCTGCGGGCACTGGGCGTGGGCGCCGAGTCCGTGGTGGGCGTCCGGCTCGAACGCGGCCTGGAGATGGTCGTCGCGCTGCTGGGAGTCCTCAAGGCGGGCGGGGCGTACCTGCCGCTGGACCCGGAGCTCCCGGCGGACCGGATCCGCTTCATGGCCGAGGACGCGGGCGCGGACGTGGTGGTGACGCCGGGGATGCTGACGGACCTCGACGGACCCGACGAGCCGCTGGAGGCGGTGGCGGGACCGGGGAACGCGGCTTACGTGATCTACACGTCGGGGTCGACCGGCCGCCCCAAGGGCGTCGTGGTCGAGCACCGCGGCATCGTCAACCGGCTCAGGTGGATGCAGGCCGAGTACCGCCTCACCCCGGCGGACCGGGTGCTGCAGAAGACGCCGTTCGGGTTCGACGTGTCGGTGTGGGAGTTCTTCTGGACGCTGTCGGCGGGCGCGACCCTGGTGATGGCGCGGCCCGGCGGTCATCGCGATCCCGACTACCTGGTCGAGGTGATGGCCGGGCAGGGGATCACGACGGCGCACTTCGTGCCGTCGATGCTGCGGATCTTCCTGGCCGATCCGCCGCCACCGCTGCCGTTGCGGCGCGTCCTGTGCAGTGGCGAGGCCCTGGGGGACGACCTCGTCACGCGGTTCGCCGAGCTCGTCGGCTGCGAGCTGCACAACCTCTACGGGCCGACCGAGGCGTCCGTCGACGTCACCGCGATCCGGTGCCGTCCGGGCGAACCGGTCACCATCGGCAGGCCCATCGCGAACACCCGCGTCCACGTCGTCGACGACGACCTGCGCGAGGTGCCGGTCGGCGAGCCCGGTGAGCTGGTGCTCGCCGGGGTCCAGCTCGCCCGCGGCTACCTGCACCGGCCGGCGCTGACCGCCGAGCGGTTCGTGCCCAACCCGTTCGGGGTGACGCCGGGCGAGCGGCTCTACCGCACCGGCGACCTCGCCCGCCTCCTGCCGGACGGCCGGGTGGCGTACCTGGGCCGGCTCGACCACCAGGTCAAGATCAACGGCGTCCGGATCGAGCTCGGCGAGGTGGAGGCGACCCTGCTCGAGCACCCGGACGTGCACGCCGCCGCGGCCGCGGTCCGCGACGGCCGCCTCGTCGGCTACGTCGTCCCCGCGGCCGGCCGGGCACCGGCTCCGCCGGAGCTGCGCGGGCACCTGGCCCGGACGCTGCCCGACGCCATGATCCCGGCGTGCTGGGTGCCGCTCGCCGCGCTCCCCCTGACCACCAGCGGCAAGGTCGACCGGGCCGCGCTGCCCGTCCCGGAGAGGCCGGCCGACGACCAGCCCGACGACCTCGCCCTCGACGACGTCGAACGGCACCTCGTCGAGATCGTGCGCAAGACGCTGGGTGTCCCCTGCACGCTCGCGGACGACTTCTTCGGGCTCGGCGGCGGCTCCCTCGACGCGATCGACGTCCTCGCCAGGGTTCGCGAGGACTTCGGGGTCAAGGTGCGGCTGCGCGCGTTCTTCCAGGCCCGCACCGTCCAGGGCCTGCGCGACCTGATCGGAGACGTGCGGTGACGACCGGTACCACGGACACGCTGCCGATCGGTCCGCTGCAGGAGGGCATCTGGCTCTTCTGGCGGCTGAACCCGGCGAGCCCGGCCTACAGCATGCCGGAGGTCTTCCACTTCGACGGCGACTTCGACGCCGGGGCCGCCGAGTTCGCGTTCAACGAGACGATCCGCCGGCACGAGGCCCTGCGCACGACGTTCCACGAAACGGAGTCCGGTGTCGTGCAGGTCATCGACCGCGACCCGGACCCCGTCAAGATCGACCTGGTGGACCTGCGCGGGCTGCCGGCACCGCTGCGGGACGAACGGCTCGACGCGGCCGTCACCACCGCGGCGAACCTGCCGTTCGACCTCGCCGCCGGACCGCCGATCAGGCTCACCGCCATCCCGGTGTCCGGCAACCGGACCACGCTCGTCCTGGTCGCCCACCACATCGCGTGCGACGGCACGTCGATGGCCATCCTCCTGCACGAGTTCGGCGAGCTGTACCGGTCGGCGCGCAGGAGCTCCCCGCCCGCTCTGGAGCCGGCCGCACCGGGGTACGGCGCCCTGGTGCGCCGGCAGCTCGCCGCGCTCGCCGACGGCGCGTTCGAGGAGGAGTCGGCGTTCTGGCGGGAACGGCTCGCCGGAGCGACCGGCAGCGTGCTGCCCGGCACCGCCCCTGCCACCGGGGGTGCGCTGGACACCTGCACGGTGCCCACCACGCTCGGCGACGCGCTCGCCGACGCGGTGACGGCCTACGCACGCGGCGCCGGGACGACGCCGTTCTCCGTTCTGCTGTGCGCGATGCAGGTCATGATCGCCGCTGCCACCGCTGACGGTGACGTGGCGGTCGGAACGGCCACGAGCGGTCACACGTCGAAGTTCTCGCGCACCGTGGGGATGCTCGCGAACGCGATCGTGGTCCGGTCCCGGATCGACCTCCGCGCTTCCTTCGCCGAGGTGCTCGAAGAGGTGGCCTTGGACCTCATGGACGCCATCGACCACCAGGACCTGCCGTTCAGCCGCATGATGGCCGATCTGCACGGCGCCGGTCACGAACGCGGCACCGAGCTGATGCGGACGATGTTCGCCGCGGGTGCCAACGGTGGCCTGTCCTTGGGCGAGGGACGGCTGTTCGAGCAGGCACCGCCCATTGTGGAGGGTCCGTTCGAGCTCGCCGTGACCTGCTACATCGACCACACCGGCATCGCCGTCGACTGGGAGTTCGCGCTCCGCGCCTACACGCGCGAGACCGCACGCGGCTACTGCGCCGCGTACCAGGAGATCCTGGCGATGCTGCTGGAGCAGCCGGACACGGCGATGGACTCCCTCGGCCTGGAAGAGGTCTTGGCCCACGTCGTGCCCGCCCAGGCGGGTGGCGCGCCTTCCGCCGTCGCCGTGTCTCCCGCGGTGGAGCCGGCCGGTCCGCTCACGCCGATGGAGGAAGCGGTCGCCGCGGTCTGGTGCGAGGTGCTCGACGTGCCAGCCGTCGCGCCGCACGACGACTTCTTCGGCCTCGGTGGCCACTCGATGCTGGCGAGCCAGGCCGTCGCGCTGGTGCGCAGGACCGTCTCGGACACCGCGTCCCTGCGGCTGCTGTTCGACCACCCGCGACTGCGCGACTTCTGCTCCCGGCTGGAAGCGCGGTGACGGGGATGCGGACGCCGCTGGCCATCGTGGGCATGGCGTGCCGGGTGCCCGGCGCGAACGACTACGAGTCGCTGTGGGTCAACGTCGAAGCGGGGTCGACCGGCATGGTGGAGGTCGGGGAGGACGACCTGCGGCGGGAGGGCATCAGCCTGGACCCGGCGGTCCGGAACGGTTACGTGCCCGTGGCCGCACCGCTGGACGCGTACGACGAGTTCGACAACGCCGCGTTCGGGCTCAGCGCCGGCGAGGCCGAGGGGATCAACCTCAACCACCGCGTGCTGATGGAGGTCGTCCTCGAAGCGCTGGAGGACGCCGGCTGCGACCCGCTGCGGTACCCCGGGGCCATCGGGCTGTTCGCCGCCGGCGGGTGCGCGTCACCGATCTCGGTCGTGGAGCGCGTCGGTGACGAGCGGTACGGCGACACCGCGAGGCCGCTGAAGTCGTCCGAGGCGCTCAACTGGACGGCGTTGCTGGACAACGACTTCCTGGCCACCCGGATCGCCTACCCGTTCGACCTCCGCGGGCCGTGCGTCACAGTGCAGACCGCGTGTTCCAGCTCGCTCGTCGCCGTGCACCTCGCCTGCCAGAGCGTGCTCTCCGGTGAGGCCGACATGGCCGTGGCGGGCGGGGTGAACGTCGAGAGGCCCCACCGGGTCGGCTATTACCACCAGCAGGGCAGCATCTGGTCCGCGGACGGCCGTTGCCGGCCGTTCGACAAAGCCGCCAACGGCACGCTCACCGCGAGCGGTGCGGGCGCGGTGGTGGTCAAGCGCCTGGACAGGGCGCTCGCCGACGGGGACGCCGTGCACGCCGTCATCCGCGGCAGCGCGATCAACAACGACGGCAACCGCAAGATCGGGTTCACGGCACCGAGCGTGAACCAGCAGAGCCAGGTCATCACCGCGGCGCTGGCCGCCGCGGGCGTGGACAAGCGCGACATCGGCTACCTCGAGGCGCACGGCACCGCGACCGCGGTCGGCGACGTCGTCGAGTGGGCGGCCATCGAACGCGCCCTCGGAGCGGACGGCGCACGCTGCGGGATCGGGGCGACCAAGGCGAACGTCGGCCACCTCGGCGCCGCGGCGGGCGTCGCCGGTCTCATCAAGGCCGTGCTGGTCGTGAGCCGCGGGCGGATCCCCCCGGTCGCGAACTTCGTGGAGCTGAACCCGGGGATAAAGCCGAAGAGCGACAGGCTCTTCGTCCCGGACAAGAGCAGCGGCTGGCAGGACGACGGCAGGCCGCGGCTGGCCGGGGTGAGCTCGATGGGTGTCGGCGGCACCAACGCGCACGTCGTGCTCGAACAGGCGCCGGTCGCCGCGACCACCGACGAACCGCGCGAAGGTGTCTGCGTCCTGCCGGTCACCGCCGCGTCGGGCCTCAGCACCGAGCTCACCGCGAACCGCGTCGAGGAGTTCGCCGTGGCGAACCCCCACCGCCTGCACGGCCTGGCCCGCACGTTGCGAACGGGCCGCCGCGTCCTGCCCCACCGGGAGGCCGTGGTCGTCACCAGGGGAGCCGGCGGTGTCACCACCTGGCGCACCGGGAGCCGGCTCGCGAAGAAGGACCACGACAGCGTCCTCGTACTTCCGGGCCAGGCGGGGCAGCTGGGTGATCTGACGGCCGCCGTGGCCGGGATCGACGGGTTCGGGGACCTGTTCTCCGAGGCGCTGCACTGCCTGTCCACTGAGGACCGGCCGGTGGTGCGCGGCCTGCTCACCGGCGGTTCCGGCGTCGAGTCCGCGCCGCGGCACGCCGAGCTCGCGGTGCTCGTCCGGTCCGTCGCGGTCGCGAGGTCGCTGCTCGCCGCGGGCCTGCGGCCGGGGTCGCTGTGCGGGTTCAGCCTCGGCGAGGTCGCCGCGGGCGTGATCGCGGGCGTGCTGACCCTGACCGAGGCCGCCGCCGTCCTGACCGAGCGCGCCGGGATCCTGGCGAACGCCACGCCCGGCGGGATGATCCGGGTCCGGCTCACCGAGGAGGCCGCCACCCCCTACCTCGGCGACGGTGTGTCGCTCGCGATCGTGCCCGGCGGGCGGGACTGCATGCTCAGCGGTGAGACGGCCGCGCTCGACGCGGTCGCCGCCCGGCTCCGCGCCGACGGCATCGCGAGCGTCCGGGTGCCGGTCGCGCATCCGTTCCACGGCGCGGTGCTAGCGGACCGCGTCGCGGAGCTGACCCGAGCCTGGTCCCAGCTCGACCTCAGGCCGCCGAGCCTTCGGCTCATGTCGCCCACGACGGGCGGCTGGGTGGACGACGACACGGCCCGCGATCCCGCCTTCTGGGCGAGTCACCTGGTCAGGACCGTCCGATTCGGCGACGCGGTGAGCCGCCTCCGCGCGGACGGTGCGGCCGTCGCCTACGTCCTGGACTCCGGCAAGGGCGTCACCCCGTTCGTCGAGGAGGTGTTCGGCACCGACGCGGTGGCCATGACCTCTGGCGGGCAGACGGGATTCGACGCGTCCTCACAGGCACGGCTGCTGGCCACGGCGTGGTCGGCCGGCCACGAGATCCCGGCCGCGGACGTGCCCGCGCCGGTCGTCCACGCGCCCACCTACGCGTTCGAACGACGTGCCCGCGAGGAGCAGCCACCCATGCAGGTAGGAGCACAGTCCCCGGCGACGCCGGTTCTGCCGCGGGTGGACGCCGCGAGGATCGACGACGCGGTCCGGCGGATCGTCGCGAAGCTGGTCGGTGGCGCGCCCCACGCGGTGCGGCCCGACGCCACGTTCATCGAGCTCGGCTACGACTCGTTCCTGCTGATCCAGCTCGCGGACGCCCTGTCGGCGGAGTTCCGCACCGACATCGACGTGCGCCAGCTCTTCTTCGACCTCGACTCGTGCGGCAAGCTGGGCGACCACCTCAAGGGCGTGGTCACGCCGAGCGACCTGCCGGTGCCCGCCGCCGCGGATCCGGCACCGGGGCCGGTGTCCGCACCACCGCGGACACCCGCCCCGGTACCGGGGCCCGCTCCCGTCGCCGCCCCGGTTCCGCCCGCGCCGCAACGGGAGCAGGAGCCCTCCCCCGGCATCGCGGAAGCGTTCCGGGCGGAGGCCGACTGGGCGAGGCGCAGCCCGTTGTCGAAGCGGATCACCGAGGAGGACCGGTTCGCCCTGGCGGACCAGCGCAACCTGATCGTCTCCCGCAAGGGACGCCGCGACGTGAGCTACCCGGTGGTCGGCGCGCGCGGCGAGGGCTCCCGCTTCGTCGACGTCGACGGCCAGGAGTTCCTCGACCTCTGCATGGGCTTCGGCGTCAACCTGCTGGGGCACGCGTCGGAGCCGCTCACGGCGGCCCTGCGCGGGTTCGAGCCCGCCGAGATGCTGCTCGGCCCGCAGTCCTCCACCGCGGGTGATGTCGCGCGCGGCATCGCGTCGCTGGCCGGCGTCGACCGGGTCGCCTTCACCTCGTCCGGGACCGAGGCGGTCATGGGCGCCGTGCGCGCGGCGCGGGCGAAGACCCGAAGGGACGTCATCGCGCTGTTCGCCGGGTCGTACCACGGCACGTTCGACGGTGTGCTGGTCGCGCCCCGGGCGGGCGGCGAGCAGGGCGAGGCGACACCGCTCGGCCGCGGTACGCCGGCCGCGATGGCCCAGGACGTCATCGTGCTGCCCTACGACGAGTCCGCGCTGCCCGTGCTGGAGTCCTGCGGCGACCGGCTGGCCGCGGTGCTGGTCGAGCCGGTCCAGAGCAGGCGTCCCGGCTACCAGCCCGTCGAGCTGCTGCACCGCCTCCGCGAGCTCACCACGGCGCACGGCGCCGCCCTGATCTTCGACGAGATCATCACCGGTTTCCGGTGCCATCTAGGCGGAGCGGCCGCGCTCTTCGGCATCCGTCCCGACCTCAGGACCTATGGCAAGGTCATCGGCGGTGGCCTGCCCATCGGGGTCATCGCGGGCGACGCCGAGTTCATGGCACCCATCGACGGCGGGCGCTGGCGGGAGGGGGACGTCGGCTTCCCGCAACGGCCGAGCATGGTGTTCGCCGGCACGTTCAGCAAGCACCCGCTCACCATGGTGGTGGCGCAGGAGATGGTGCGGCACTTCAAGAAGGTGTCGCCACGGCTGCAGAACGAGCTGACCGGCCGGACCGCCGGCCTGGCCGGGAAGATCAACGCTCACGCGGCGGCCAACGGGTACCCGATCCGGGTCGAGCACTTCTCCTCGCTCTTCCGCATCACCGTCGACGGCTCGCCGCTGTCGGAGGACATGTTCTTCGTCGGCCTCCTCAACCGCGGCGTCTACGTGTGGGAGGGCCGCACCTGCTTCCTCAGCGCCGCGCACACCGAGCAGGACTGCGAGGAGGTCGTGGCGGCCGTGGCCGACACGGCGGCGGAGGTCGCCTCGCGCGGCCTGTGGGACGAGGTGAAGACCCGTGCCGCGAGCGCGCCGGTGCCCGCACAGCTCCCGGCCACCGGTGAGGCTCCGCTGACCGACGGCCAGAAGCTGCTGTGGCTCGCCATCGAGCTCGGCGGTGAGCTGGGCGAGTCCTACCAGGAGTCGGAGGTGCTGCGCGTCGACGCCGTCCTGGATCCGGAGAGGCTGCGGCACGCCGTCGAGCAGGTCGCCCAGCGGCACGAGGTGCTGCGGACCGGTTTCGACGAGGACGGCGGTTCCCAGCACTGCGCCGCGCACGCCGTCCCGAAGCTCACCGTCAGCACCCTGGACGACGCCCTGCCGGGCGACGTCGAGGCGCTGCTGCACCGGTTCGCACGGCGGGCCGTGGACATGGCCACACCCCCGCTGTTCCGGTTCCACCTCGTGCAGACCGGCGGCACCGCGTTCGTGCAGGCGACCGCGCCGCACTCGGTCGTCGACGGCTGGTCGTTCGGCGTGCTGTGGTCGGAGCTGTCAGCTTGCTACCGGGGTGAGCCCCTGCCCGCACCGGCGAGCTTCCTCGACTACGCGCGGACGAAGCGCGCCGACGAGGACGCGCGGTTCGAGGCGAACGACGCGTTCTGGCGGCCCCGGCTCGACGCGGTCTGGAACTCGGCGAAGCTGATCGACGGCGCGGGCCCCTGGAAGCCCGTCACGCGGACCGACTCCCTACCGGCGGGCAGTCTCGCGGGCCTGCGCGAACTGGCCCGCTCGGCCGGTTGCACGATGCACAACGCGGCCCTGGCGGCGCTGGCGGTCGCGACGTCGCTGCTCACCGGCGCCGAGCGAGCCGTCGTGCTCGCCCACCAGACCGGTCAGCCCCGCCACACCACCAAGCCGCTGATGGGTTTCTGCGTCGACTTGCTGCCCGTGATCATGGAACTCGCCGGCGACAGCACGCTGACCGGCGTGGCGAAAGCGGTCCAGGCGCAGGTCCTGGACAGCGCGGAGCGCACCTCCGGCCTGTACCGCGTGCTTCAGCACAGGCAGTACCGCCGGCTGCCGGCCGGCCTCATCGGTTTCAACTACGAGCGCCAAGGCCCCACGGCGTTGTTCGGCGCCGCCACCACGCCGATGGTGGTGCCACGCGAGTCCCAGCCGTGGCCCGCGGTCCTGACCGTCGAGGAGCACGACGGTGGAATCGAGCTGATCTCCGAGATCTCCGAGGACAGCGACCTCGCGCCGGTGGCCGACCGGCTGGCGGGTCAGCTGGAGCAGGTGCTCTCCACCCCGGCGCTGGCGCTCGCGGAACTGCGCCGGTGAGGACCTCCCCCAACGGGAGGTCCGACTCGAACGGGTGCCGCCGGCGTGCTGCCGAGGGCGGGTGCGGAGGAGCACCGGCCGCGAGCAGTGCCGGCGCACCGATTCGCTGTACCGCGCCCTGGAGTCCGGTACGCGCCAGACGGTCCTGCCGCGCACCGGCCCGCTCCAAGGACACGTTTCAGGGCAACGTGCCGCCGTTCACCGTCCCAGCTCGCCGATCCGCGCGTCCGGTTCGGCCAGCCCGGCGCCGAGCTGCGCCAGCAGGGCGTCCTGCCAGTGCCGTGCCGACGCCTCGTCGAACCGGTCGGCGGAGTACTCGACCTCGCCGGCCAGCCCGGCGGCGTCCAGCCGCACGGTCCACGTCAGCGCGACCTTCGCGGTACCCGTGTGGACGAACTGCTCGGCGATCTCGAGGCCGTCGATGTCGCCGAAGCTGTCCACCGGAGTGGACTGCAACGAGAACATGGCCTGGAACAACGGGTTCTCCCCCGGTCCGCCGCGGCGGCCCAGGGCTTCCACCGCGTCGGCGAACGGCAGCTCCTGGTGGGTCAGCGCCTCCGCCACCGCCTCGTCGGTGCGCGCGACCAGCTCGCGGAAGCTCGTGCCCGCGGGGCAGCGCACCCGTACCGCGACGGTGTTGACCAGGTAGCCGATCAGGTCCTCGGTGCCCGGCCTGTTCCGGCACGCCACGGGCACGCCGACCACCGCCTCGTCGGCGCCGCCCGTCCGGCACAGCGTCGCGACGAAAGCCGCGAGCAGCACGGAGAACGCGGTGGTCCCGGCCGCGTGGGCGAGACCTTCCACAGCGGCCGGATCGACGGCCCCGCGCGCCAGCTCCAGGGCGAACCCCTCGGTGGCGACCCGTCCGCTGCCAGGGGAGCCGGGCTCGGCGACCGCCGGGTCACCGGCGAGCCGGGCCCGCCAGTAGGCGCGTTGCCCGTCCGCTTCGGCACTGCCCAGCCAGCGCTCCTGCCAGGCCGAGTAGTCGGCGTACTGGGTGGCCGGCTCCGGCAACGACCGGCCGTCGTACAGCGCGCCGAGCTCGCGCCAGAAGACCGCGAGCGACCAGGCGTCGAACACCGCGTGGTGCACGTTGAGCAGCCACAGGCTCTCCTCGGCACCGACGCGGAAGCACGCCGACCGCAGCAGCGGACCGGTGGTGAGGTCGAACGGGCGCGCGGCCTCCTGCTCGGCCAGCCGGAACGCCTTGTCGTGGTCGTCGACGACGGTCAGCGCGGTCCGCACCGGGCTCGTCGGCCGGATCCGTTGCCAGACCTTGCCTTCCCCGAACTCGAACGTGGTGCGCAGCGCCTCGTGCCTCGCGACGACCGCGGTCAGCGCCGCGTCCAGGCGGTCGAGGTCGAGAGGGCCCCGGATCCGGTAGCAGACGGGAACCGCGTAGATCGGCGCGCCCCGGTGCACCCGGTCGAGGAACCACAGGGCCTGTTGGCCCCGCGACGCGGGGACCCGATCGCCGTGGTGGTGCTTGCGCACGACCGAGCCGTCCGACACACCGCGGGCGTGCCCCTGCTTCACCAGCTCCGCGATCCCTGCGACGGTCGACGCCGCCCGCAGTTGCGCGAACGTCAGCGCCACGCCGGTCACCTCGGTGATCCGGCTGAGCAGTTGCAGACCCCGCAGCGAGTCGCCTCCCGCCGCGAAGAAGTCCTCGTCACGGCCGCGGGGCCGGCCGTCGAGCACGTCGCCCACGAGGATCGCGAGGACGCGCTCCAGCGCCGTCATCCCGGCCGGCGCCGTTCCGGCGGCTCCCGCCGGCTCGACCGGCGGCAGCTCGGCGCGGGCGACCTTGCCGTTCAACGGTGATCGCGGGATGCGGTCCAGCAGCACGATGCTCCCGGGCACCATGGCCTCCGGCAACCGGCCCGCGAGGTCGGCGCGGACCGCCGCCTCGGACACCCCCGGCTCGGCCTCGACGTAGGCGACGAGGCGGGGTCCGTAGGGCGGATCGTCCACGGCGATGACGCACGCGTCCCTGACCCCGGCGCAGTGGTGCACGGCGCTCTCCACCTGGCCGGGTTCGACGCGCTGCCCGCGGATCTTGACCTGGCGGTCGGAGCGGCCGAGGAAGAGCAGGGTGCCGTCGGGCCTGCGGCTGCCGCGGTCGCCGGTGCGGTACATCCGCGCACCGGGCGGGCCGTGGGGATCGGGGACGAAGCGGTCGGCGGTGAGGGCGGGGGCGGCGTGGTAGCCGCGGGCCAGCACCGGTCCGCCGATCCACAGGTCTCCCGGCGTGTCGGCGGGCACCTGGCGCAGCTCGTCGTCGAGGACGTGGATCACCGCGTTCGCGAAGGGGCGGCCGATCGGCACGAGCGCGTGGCCGGACTCGCCGAGCCCGGCCAGGCCGGCCTTGTGCAGCGCCACGCTGATCGAGGTCTCCGTCGGCCCGTAGTCGGAGACCCAGTCGATCCTCTCCGCGCCGGGAACCCGGTACCAGGCGGCGAGCTTCTCGACGAGGATCTTGTCGCCGCCGATGAACACGACGCGCAGGCTCTCGGGCAACCGGACCAGGCCGGAGGTGAGGTCATCCACCCACTGGTGCCAGTAGGCGCTCGGCAGGCTGATCATCGTCACCGCGAGCCGGTCGACCAGCTCGGTGAACTCCACGCTGGTGAACTGGCGCTTGGCGGGCATGACCACCGCGCCTCCGGCGAGCCACGCGGGCAGGATCTCCTCCAGCGCGGCGTCGAACGCCATCGCGGTGAACTGCAGTGACCGGTCCTCCGGCCCCAGCCCCAGCTCGTCGCGCAGGGCGAAGCCGTGGTTGGCGAAGCTGGCGTGCGCGACGGCGACCCGCTTGGGCTTGCCGGTCGAGCCCGAGGTGAACACGCAGTAGGCGAGGTTCGCCGGGTCGACGGTGACCGCCGGGCCGACGGCCGGCCGGCCGGACAGGTCGAGCCCGTCCAGGTCCACCACGGGCACGCCGGACGGGTCCGCGGCGGACTGCCCGTTGCGGACGAAGAGGACCGCTCCGGCGTCGGCGAGCATCTCCTCGGCGACACCGCGGGGCAGCGACGCGTCGATGGGCACGTACACGCCGCCGGCCTTCCAGATCGCCAGCATCGCGACCAGCAGCAGCGGTGAGGGCTCCATGGACACCCCGACCAGGCGCTCCGGCCCGGCCCCCTTCGAGGCCAGCAGAGCGGCGAGCTTCCCGGCCCGCTCGTCGAGCTCCCGGTAGGTGAGCATGCCACCGTCCCAGACGACCGCGACGGCCTGCGGTGTCCGCGCGGCCTGCGCCTCGACGAGGTGGTGAACGCAGCCAGTGGGCATCGAACTGCTACCTCCGGATCCAGCGGGAAGGGCGGAACCCGGCCGGGCGCCGCGCGGGACGCCCGGCCGGGGAGCTCAGAAGTAGGACTGCAGGGTGCCGGTCCTGCGCACGTCCGCGGTCGCGCAGTGGAAGGACCCGCCGAAGGTGTTGAACCACCGGAACGGGCACGGGATGGCCTGCATCCCCCAGCTCTCGGCGAGGCGGCGCATCGGCTCGTCCTGCGCCTCCACGACCATCTTGTCCTCGGCGATCATCAGGACGTTCATGTTGATCCACTTGCTGGTCATGTAGAGCGGGTGCCCGTCGGGGATCACCGGCCGCGGCGCCGTGCGCACCTCCCAGTCCTTGAAGATCTCCGGCACCTCCGGCACGCGGTCCGGGTGGATCAGCAGCTTGCCGGGCGCGAGCGGCATCAGGCTCGCGTCGATGTGCATCGGGTGGTCGTCGTCGAGCTGCACCTCGTGGACCGTGTACTCGTCGCCCAGGTGCCGGCGGACCCACTCGATGCCGATCGCGTTGGTGACGTGGCTGCGCTGGGCGAAGATGTCGCGGCCGCACCGGATGAAGTCGGCCGCGTCGAAGGTCGGCTCGAACTCGGTGATCACCGGGCGGAACGGTTCCCCGTCCGGCTGGTCGGTCCAGCCGTCGACGTACAGCTCGTCCGGCAGCTCCGGTTTGGGCGGGGAGCTCCACCTGGCGCCCTGCCGGAAGTACTCCTTGAGCAACGGCCGGTACGCCGACGCCGCGTGGTGCCGCGACCGCCAGGCCATCGGCGCCTCGATGATGTCGTCGCCGACGACCAGCAGGAGGTCCCTGGGCATCGCGTCGTACAGGCCGGTGCTGGTCCAGCCCGGCGCGCCGTAGGTCTGACCGTGGTCGCGCGGCTCCGGCCGGCGGACCTTGACCCCTTCACCTTCGAGCACGGCGACGAACTGGTCGAGCTCGTCGCGCGCACGGGCGATCTCGTCGGCGGGGAACGGCTGCCCGGCGCGGTCCCGGAACACCGCCCGCTGCTGCGGTGACAGCGGTGCGCCGGTCGCGACGTCCCACGGCGGGAAGTGCGCGTTGTCGACGATGCCGACGATCACCTCCTCCAGCGGGTCCCACTCGTTGTAGGCGCGGACTGGGCTGCCGGACTCGGCCGGCAGCTCTGATTCACGCATGTCGCTCCCCAGTTCGATCAGACGTACAAGATGCGGTCGTGCGGCTCCCCGGACATCACCGAGCACTGCGGTCCATGACCGCCCGGAGGCTGGCCGGACGCATGTCGGTCCACAGCTCGTCGACCCGGTTCAGGCACTCGGCGCGGGCAGCCGCGTCGCCCACCGGCTCCCAGCCCGCGGGGACCTCCCGGCCCGCGGGCCAGATCGAGTACTGGTGCTCGTCGTTGCGCACGACGAAGTGAAGATCATCGATTTCTGCCACGGCTGCCCCCGGTCGTCGGTTCGGATCACCCTGATCGCGGGAGCGCTTCATTCACGACGGAAATGAGGATTCCTCCGGTCACGCCTGCCGACAAATGCGGCAGCACGCCCGCACCCCAAGCCCCCGAAACGCGCCAAGACCCGCCCCCGTCCCCCATTAACGGTCTGGCCCGCGGCCCACGCTACACCACCGATCCGAAGTACCGATGTCAATGACGAAGGCGCAGTTGGACAAAATCGTCCGCAGTTGAACAGCACCCCCTGATTCTTCCGGGAGATGATTCACCCGAACGGACGTGAAGCTCGTTGCGGGTACGCACGATCAGCCGTACTCTCGCCCGCGCCCCGTCCGAAAAAGCTCCGGCAGGCCCTTCGAAGGGATCGAGCGCTCGATCATGCAAAGAATTCCCGAGCTCGGCCCGGAAGGACTTCGGCACCGGTCGGCGGCAGCTTTTGTCCTCGCGCTCATCGGCAAGCAGAAAGCCGCCACGGCCTGGGGCGCGGTGACGTCCACCGCGTGGATGACCTCGCAGGCCATGATCCCGGTCGCCATCGGCCGCGCGATCGATCTGGGCATCGCCCGCGACGACGGCGGCGAGGTGATCCGGTGGGCGCTGGTCCTCCTCCTGCTCGGCCTGGTGAGGGCCGCGACCGGTATCGCGTTCTTCCGGCACTCGGTGATCACGCGCGTGGTGTCGGGCGCCCTGACCGTGCGGATGGTGACCCGGCACGTCACGCGGCTCGGCGCCGCCCTGCCGCGGCGCAAGGACGCCGACGACCTGATCGCGACCGCCACGTCGGACGGCATCACCATCGGCGACGGCATGCTCTACGCCGGGCGGATCATCGGTGCCACCGCGGCCATCGTGGTCGTCACGGTGGCCATGCTGACGGTCTCGGTCCCCATGGGACTCCTGGTCCTGGTGACCGTCCCCCTCCTGACCGGGCTCAGCAGCCTCCTCCTGCGCCCCCTGCACGCGCGCCAGGACGAATACCGGGAGCTGCAGGGAAAGCTGGCGGGACGCGCCGTCGACATCGCCTCCGGCCTGCGGGTGCTGCGGGGAGTGGGCGGCGAGAGGCAGTTCGCGGCGCGTTTCCGGGTCGATTCGGCGCGGCTGCGGGTCGCGGACGCCGACGTGTCGCGCGCCGAGGCCGACCTCGAGGGATCGCGGATCCTCGTGCCCGGTCTGATCACCGCGGTCGTCACGACCACGGCGGTCCTCCTCGCGGTCGGCCACAGCCTCACGATCGGCCAGGTGGTCGCGTTCTACGGGTTCGCGACCTTCCTCATCCTGCCCCTCACCGACTTCATGGAGGGCATGGGCTCGGTGACCCAGATGCTGGTGGCCGCGCGCCGCGTGACCAGGTTGCTGAACACCGAGGCGCGCGAGGTCTCCGAGGTGACCGCCGACGTCCCGGGCACCGGGGGTGAGGCCCACCTGACCGACGGCGCGTCCGGGCTGGACGTCCCGCCGGCGACGTTCACGGCCGTCGCCTGCGCCGACCCCGGCGACGCCGACGCGCTGGCCCGCCGCCTCGCGGGCTTCGAGGACACCGGTGACCCCGCGCTGGGCGGCGAGCCGTTGTCGTCGCTGCCGGTCTCGGTGGTGCGGTCGCGCGTGCTGCTCGGCCTGAACAGCGACCGGTTCTTCGCCGGCACGATCCGCGAGGAGCTCGCACCGGACGGGACGGCCGGCGCCGACCGGATCACCGCCGCCCTGGAGATCGCCTGCGCCACGGACGTCGTCGACGCTCTTCCCGACGGGCTGGACGCGCGGATGACGGGCCGCGGCAGGACGTTCTCGGGCGGCCAACTGCAACGCCTGCGGCTCGCCAGGGCGCTGCTGGCGGACGCCGAGTTCACGGTGCTCGTGGAGCCGACCAACGCCGTCGACGCGTACACCGAGTACCGCGTGGCGGAGAACCTCGCCCGGTTCCACGACGGCCACCCGGCCGGGCGCAGCACCGTCGTGTTCACGGTCAGCCCGCTGCTGCTCCAGCGAGCGGACCGGGTCGCGTTCGTGCGCGACGGCCGCGTGACCGCCGCCGGGACCCACGACGAACTGCTGCGAAGCCACCCGGCCTACCGGACGCTGGTAGCCCGCGACGACGTCTCTCAGGTGGGGAAATGACGGCCCGCACACTTCCGGTCGCCGACGCGACGTCCGTCCGCCGCTTCCTGCGGCAGGTGGCGCACGACCACCGCGGGGAGCTCGCCCGCACCCTCGCCCTCTACGGCCTCGCCGTGAGCAGCGGCCTGGTCGGCCCCCGCCTGCTCGGCGACCTCGTGGAGGACGTGCGGGACGGCACGACCGCGGGCCACGCGGCCGTGGTCGTCTCCGTGCTGACGGTGTTCATCCTGCTGCAGGCGTTCCTGACCCGTGCCGCGTTCCGGGCCGCGGGGCGGCTCGCCGCGACCGTCCAGGGCGAGATCCGCGAGAAGTTCGTCGACGACGTGCTCGCGCTGCCGCTGGCCGTCGTGGAGCGGTCCGACAACGGCGACCTGGTGACCCGCGCCTCCCAGGACACGAGCACGCTGCGGCGTGCCCTGCAGCTGGCGGTGCCCCAGGTCACCGAGGCGGTGATGTGGATCGTCCTCAGCTTCGCGGCTCTCCTGCTGGTGTCACCGCTGCTGTCGCTGGCGCTGGTGATCATCCTGCCGCCGCTGGTGTGGGTGAACCGGTGGTACCTGGCGAGGGCGCGCGACGGCTTCCTGCGCGAGGCCGCGGCCTCCTCCGGCATCACCGAGGGCCTCGACGCGACCATCCAGGGCGCGGCCACCGTCGAGGCGTTCCGCCTGGAGGAGCACCGCGTCCGGCGCGGGGAGCGCGACACGCAGGCCTGGTGGGAGGCGGTCTCCTACACGTTGCGGCTGCGCACGGTCCTCTACTCGGTCGAGGAGTTCCTCTTCACCCTGCCGCTGGCCGCCGCCCTGCTGCTCGGTGGCTACGCCTACACCCGCGGCTGGGTCGACCTCGGCCAGGTGACCGCCGCGACCCTCTACATCCTCCAGCTCATGTACCCGTTGGAAACGCTGCTCGACTGGGTGGGCGGGCTCCAGCAGGGCAGCGCGTCGCTGGCCCGCATCCTCGGCGTCGCGGACACCAGGCCCGAGCGGGAGCCCGCCGAGCCCGCCGCCATCACGTCCGCGGAGCTCTCGACGCACGGCGTCCGGTTCGCCTACGACGAGGGGCCCGACGTCCTGCACGGGATCGACCTCACCGTGCGGCCCGGCGAGCGGATCGCCGTCGTCGGGCCGACCGGCAGCGGCAAGTCGACGCTCGCCCGGCTGCTGTCCGGGATCCACCCCCCGCGCGAGGGCACCGTGCGGCTGTCCGGCACACCGCTGCACGAGCTGCCGTCCCACGACCTGCGCCGGCACGTCGTGCTGGTGAACCAGGACCAGTACATCTTCGGCGGCACCCTCCGGGAGAACCTCGAGCTGTCCGCCGCCGGTCCGGGTCAGGACGCGGACGACGCCGCGGTGTGGAAGGCACTGGAGACCGTCGACGCGGGTGCGTGGGTGGAAGCCCTCCCGGACAAGCTCGACACGGCGGTGGGCGCCGGCGGGGAGGAGTTGTCCGACGCGCAGGCCCAGCAGGTCGCGCTGGCCCGGCTGCTGCTGGCCGATCCGCGGGTGCTGGTCCTCGACGAGGCGACCTCCCAGATGGATCCGGGTTCCGCCCGGCACCTCGAACGGTCGCTCGCGACGGTGCTGGAGGGCCGTACGGTCATTTCGATCGCGCACAGATTGCACACCGCCTATGACGCGGACCGAATCGTCGTCATGGAAGACGGTCGCATCGTCGAGATCGGTTCCCACCGAGAATTGATCTCCCAGAACGGCGCATATGCCCGGTTGTGGACGAGCTGGCTGTGATTTTTCATTGTTCCGGTGTTTGACCAGGACTGCGGTTGAACAGCCGGACACGTCAATTCCACGTGCGGCGCAACGCCTTTGAGGTAGTGTCGATCGGGGCGCGACCCGCTCTGCCGTTCACCGAGGAAGGGGTAATTGTGCAGATCTGGAGGAACACCCCCAAAGACGCGATTCTCGTGGGGTTGAGCCTGGCTCAGTTCGTGATCACCCCGACCTTGGCGCTCACCTGGGACACCGCCTCGCTGCCGATCAGGATTGCGGGAGGTGTGCTGATGACGTTGATGATGGCGTACAACATCATCGTCATCTCGCACCTGTTCACGCACGTCCCGTGGTTCGTCAGCAACCGGCTCAACGCCGTGGTGTCGGTGGTCAACTCCGTCAACATCGGCCAGTCGGTCCAGGCCTACCAGCTCACCCACGTCCGGGAGCACCACCGGTTCAACAACGACCGGCAGAACGCTGACGGCACCACCCGTGACGCCACCTCCACGTACCGCAACGGCAAGAACGGCGGCCACGAGCCGTTGCTGCCCTACGCCCTCGGCGGTGCCGTGGACTCCATGATCGGCCGGGTCAAGGACATCGCTTCGGTGGTGCGGCTCTGGAAGGTCGGACCGGGCGAGGAGCGGCTGCAGTCGCTGGCGTCGCGCCGGGCCGAGCGCCGGACCCGGGAACTCGGTCAGATCCAGGCCGACCGGGCCGCGGGGTTCTTCTCCCTGGCCGCGTTCGCCGCGCTTTCCTGGGAGTGGACGCTCTTCTGCTACCTCCCCGCCTTCTTCCTGGCGCTGACCCTGGTCAACGTGCAGAACTACTACCGGCACTACGGGGCGAACCCCGAGGACCGCGCGACGGACTCCGTGAGCCACTACAGCCGCCTGTACAACTTCGTCTCGTTCAACGACGGGTACCACCAGGAGCACCACCTCAGCCCGGGGACGCACTGGTCGCGGATGCCGACGGTCAAGGAGCGCCAGCGCGACAGGCTCGCGCAGCCGCGCATCATCAGCCCGGTGCCCGCGATGCTCGGGTTCCTCGACCGGCGCCGGCCCCTGCTGCACGAGGGCGAAGCGGAGCGCGCGCGGTGATCCCGCAAGCCTGCAAGATCGAGCAGTTCTTCGGCGAGTGGGAGTTCGACGTCGAACTGGTGGCGTGCGCCTCGGACGTCGACCCCCTCCCCCTGCGCGAGCTGCTCGACCTCGCCGATCCCGAGTCCCTCGCCCTGTGGGAAGGGCTCGAGCTCGGCTACACCGATCCCGCCGGGCACCCGCTCCTGCGCGACGCGATCGCCGGCCAGTACACCAAGACCGAGACCGACGGCATCACCGTCTGCGGCGGCGGAGCGGTCGAGGCGCTGTTCCTCATCGCCAACGCCCTGCTGGGCCCCGGTGACCACGCCGTCGTCATCTGGCCCGCGTTCGAGTCGCTGCACCGCCTCGCACCGGCGCTCGGCGCCGAGCTGACCGCGGTCCCGCTGGACCGGCACAACGGCTGGCGGCTCGACCTCGACGCCGTCCGCCGCGCGATCCGCCCGGACACCCGCGCGCTGTTCATCAACTTCCCCCACAACCCGACCGGCGCGCTGCCGAGCCACGCGGAGTTCGAGGCCCTGGTCGCCATCGGCAGCGAGGCGGGCATCACCGTCGTCTCCGACGAGGTCTACCGCTACCTGGAGCACGACGCCGCCGACACGCTCCCGGCGGCGTGCGACCTCGACGAGCGGGCCGTCAGCGTGGGGGTCATGTCGAAGGCCTACGCCCTGGCGGGCCTGCGCGTGGGCTGGACGGCCACCCGCGACAAGGCGCTGATCGCGGCCACCCGCACCCTCAAGGACTACACGACGGTCTGCGCCGCGGCACCGGCGGAGATCCTCTCCCTCATCGCGCTGAGGGCGCGCGATCACCTGATCGACCGCAGCAAGCGGATCATCCTCGGCAACCACGCGCTCGCCGAGTCGTTCTTCCGGCAGCGCTCCGAGATCTTCGCCTGGGAACCGCTGCGCGCCGGGATGATCGCCTTCCCGCGGCTGCTGCTCCCCGTCCCGGTCGAGGAGTTCGTGACCGACCTCGCCCGCGAGGAAAGCGTCCTGCTGCTGCCGGACAACGTCTTCGACATCTCCGACAACCGCTTCCGCGTCGGTCTCGGGCGCTCCTCGCTCCCGCAGTCGCTGGAGCGCCTGGACAGGTTCCTCACGCGGCGGGCCGTGGCATAGCAGGACGTTGTCATACCGGGCAGCCGGATTTCGGCACGGCACGGGGTTCGCCCACTAGGCTCGAACCGAACTCTCCGACAGTTGCGGTCAGCGCGGATCCGAGGGGGCCTTCGACGTGGTCGAGACGCACGACATCGCCCGCCCACCCGCCGAGCTCAGTGCCGCCATCGCCGCCATCGGCAGCGCGACGGCCAGCGCCGAGCTCAGCCGCATGGGCATCCGCAGCGCGTTCATCCGCGGCCCAGTGTCGGTGACTCCCGGCGTGCGCGTGGCCGGGCCGGCGCTCACGTTGCAGTTCCTGCCGAAGCGGGAGGACCTCTACCCCGTCGACGAGTACGAGGAGCCGGAGAAGCAGCTGCACCGGCACGTCATGTACCACACCCAGCCCGGCGACATGATCGTCGTCGACGCGCGCGGGGACATGAGCAGCGGTGTGTTCGGCGAGATGATGCTGACCTACTTCAAGGGCCGCGGCGGCGCCGGTGTGGTCGTCGACGGGTGCTTGCGCGACATCGGCGAGGCCAAGAAGCTCGGCCTGGGCTTGTGGATCCGGGGCGCCACGCCGAACTTCCACGCCCAGACCGACATCGTGCCCGCGGCCGTCAACGTGCCGGTGGCGTGCGGCGGCACGCTCGTCGAGCCGGGCGACATCGTCGTCGCCGACGACGACGGGGCGGTCGTGGTGCCGGTCAAGCTCGCGCCCGCTCTGCTGGCCGTTGCCCAGGAGCACGCGGAATGGGAGGAGTTCTCCCGGATCCGGCTCGCCGAGGGCGGTGACATGCGGCTGTACTACCCGCTGTCGGACGAGGCCCGGCCCGAGTACGAGCGGTGGCGTGCTGAGCGGGGCCGGGGCTGACGGGCGGCCGGGGCTGACGGGCGGCGGGGCTGACGGGCGGGATCGGCTCTGCGAGCGAAGCCGGGGTGACGGGCAGACCGGGGCTGACGGGCGAGACCAGGCCCGACAAGCGGGGGCCAGCTCCCGACAAGCGGGTCCGAAGCTGACGGGCGAGGCCAAGCCCGACAAGCGAGACCAGGCCCGACAAGCGAAACCAGGCCCGACAAGCGAAACCAGGCCCGACGAGTGAGGCCGACCCGACGGGCGAAGCCAGGCCCCACGAGCAACACCAGCCCTCACACGCGGAGCCAAGCCCGACGACCCGAACCAGGCCCACAACCAAAACCAGGCCCACGAGCGCTCTCAGCTCCACAGCCGGTCGTGGCTCGTCTCCCCGTCCCAGTGCGTGGTCTCGGCGAAGAACACCGGGTCGCGCGGGTCGAGGTGGCGGCGCAGCACCTCCTCGTCGATGTCGCCGAACCCCAGTCCCGGCGTGTCCGGCACCGCGATGTGGCCGTTCTGGATCAGCGGGCGGGGCAGGTCGGTGACGAGGTCGCTCCAGTGCTCCACGTCCGCCGCGTGGTGTTCGAGTGCCAGGAAGTTCTCGGTGGCGGCGGCCAGGTGCACGCACGCCATCGTCGCGATCGGTGACGCCGCCAGGTGCAGCGCCATCGGGATCCCGCGCTCCTGGGCGTAGTCACCGAGCCGCTTGGTCTCGGCGATCCCGCCCGCGGTCGCCGGGTCGGGGTGCACGACCCGGATGGCGCCGGCGTCGAGCAGCGGCCGGAAGCCGTCGAGCAGGTAGATGTCCTCCCCCGTGCACGTCGGGACGGCGACGGACGTGGTGAGCTGGCGCCACTGGTCGGTGAGCTGCCACGGGATCAGGTCCTCGATCCACGCCAAGGTGAACCCCTCCAGCGCGCGGCCGATCCGGATGCAGGAGTCGAGGGCGATGTGGCCGAAGTGGTCGGCGGCGAGCGCCACGTCGTAGCCGACCACGGAGCGGACGGTGTCCACATAGGACGCCAGGTGCTCGACGCCCTTCGCGGTGACCTGGATGCCGGTGAACGGGTGCATCGTCGTCAGGTCGGCGCGGGCGCCCGCCGGCGCGATCAGCGCACCCGGCACGTCCCAGAGCAGGTCGATGCCCACGTCCATCTTCAGCATCGTGAACCCGCGCCGCTTGCGCTCCAGCAGCCGGGCGCCCATCTCGTGCGGGTCCGGCAGCGACGGGGTGTCCGCGTAGCACCGGATCTCGTCCCGGAACCGGCCTCCGACCAGCGCGTGCGCGGGCACGCCGTACGCCTTGCCGGCGAGGTCCATCAGCGCCATCTCGACGCCGGAGACCCCGCCGCCCTGGCGGCCGTGGAACCCGAACTGCTTGATCTTGCGGAAGATCTTGTCGACGTTGCAGGGGTTCTCACCGACGAGCCGGCTCTTGAGCATGAGCGCGTAGGTGGCGCTGGCCTGGTCGCGCACCTCCCCGTAGCCGACCAGGCCCTGGTCGGTGTCGATCCTGATGATCGACGAGCGGAACGGCACGCCGGCCACGTTGGCCACCCGCAGGTCCGTGATGCGCAGGCGGCTCGGCCGGGACGCCTGCGCGACGTGCTCCTCGGTGATCGCCGGGGTCTCGCTCATCCCTTCACCGCCCCGGCGGTGAGGCCCTCGGTCAGGAACCGCTGCCCGAACCCGTACATCACCACGACCGGGATGCTGATCAGCAGCGAGGCCGCGGCCAGCTGGCCCTGCGGCACGACGTCACCGAAGATCATCGACTGCATGCCGACGGGCAGCGTCTTGTAGTTGTCCTTGGTGATGAACACGAAGGCGAACAGGAACTCGTTCCACGCGTTGGTGAGCGTGAACAGCGCGACCGCGAGCAGGCCCGGTTTGGCCAGCGGCAGCACCACCCGCAGGAACGCCCCGAACCGCGTGCAGCCGTCGACCAGCGCGGCTTCCTCCAGGTCGGCCGGGATCGACTTGAAGTAGCCGACGAGCAGCCACGTCGCGAACGGCAGGGTGAACGTGGGGTAGGCGAGCACGAGCGCCCACAACGAGTCGTTGAGCCCGATCCCGCTCATCATCTGGTACAGCGGGATGAACAGCAGCGCGCCCGGCATCACGTAGGTGAGCAGGATCGTCACCGTGAAGCTCTCCGAGCCGCGGAACTTCAGCCGCGCCAACGCGTAGCCCGCCAGCGCCGCGCACACCAGGGCGATCGCGGTGGACGCCACCGAGACCAGGACCGTGTTGACGTACCAGGTGCCGAACGCCCTGCCCGTGAACAGGTTGGTGAACTGCTCGGTGCTCCACGGGGTCGGCCAGAGGTCGTTGGTGCGCGCGATGATCTGGTCGTCGGACTTGAAGGCCGTGACCGTCATCCAGTAGAGCGGGGCGAGCACGAAGCCCAGCAGACCCACGAGCGCGATCCCCGAGCCGGTGCCGCTGACCAGGCGTGCGGCCAACTGGTTGCCCCGCGCGGCGAGCGTGGAGACGACCCGTCCGACGGCGGCCGCGAGCAGCACGAACACGCCCAGCACGAACGCCGCCTTCCACACGATGTGCGGCGAGGCCCAGATCAGCACGAGCACCGAGAACGCGACGACCACCCACGGCAGCGCCCGGCGCTGGGCGGGGGTCAACCGGGTGCGCCCCAGGTCCCCCGCGCCCGGCAGGTCGCTGCGCCGCATCATCCGCACGAGGACCACCACGAGGATGCCGATGATCGGCAGCATCACCAGGGTGACCGCGGCGCCCGCGCCCAGTTGCAGCTGCTGGATCGCCTTGGAGTAGGCCACCATCACGTACGGGGCGGTGGCGTCCCCCGGCCCGCCCTGGGTCATCAGCCAGATCAGGTCGAAGTTGTTGAACGTCCAGATCGACGACAGCAGCACCGTCACGATCATGATGTGGCGCAGTCCCGGGAGCGTGATGTGCACGAAGCGCTGCCACGGCGAGGCCCCGTCGACCACGGCCGCCTCGTGGAGACCGCTGTCGATGGCCTTGAGCCCGGCCAGGAACGTCACCGTGAAGAACGGGATGCCCTTCCACACGTTGACCAGGATGACCGCCGGCATCGCGAGCGCGGGATCGGACAGCCACTCCGCGGGCCAGGAGTCGACGAGCCCGACCGCGGCGAGGGCGGGCCCGATGCCGGAGTCGGTGAGCAACACGTTGACGCTGCCGAAGATCGGGTCGAACAACGACCGCCAGGTGAAGGCCGTGACGACCGTCGGCACCACCCACGGCAGCAGGATCACCCCGGCGATGATCGCCCGGCCGCGGCGCATGTGGTGCAGCATCAACGCCGCGATGAGACCGAGGGTCACCTTGAAGATCTCGGCGTACGCGGTGAAGACGAACGAGTTGAGCACGCCGGTGTGGAACAAGGCGTCGTCGATGAGGGCGATGTAGTTGTCCAGCCCGACGAACACCGTCTCCGCACCGTGGCGTTCGGTCGTGCTGGTGAGGATCGAGCTGACGATCGGGAACAGGATCAGGCCCGCGACGAGCAGCAGCGTCGGCCCGATGAACACCGCGGCGAGGCGCCAGTCGCGCCCGAGCAGCCGCTGCGACGTGGTGAGCGGGGAGGATGCGCCGGGCGCCGGGCGGACCGGCGCCCTTTCCGTCCTCTTCGGACGGAGGGTCGTCATTGCCGGTAGCCCTGCTGCTCGAAGACCTGGGCGATCCTGGCGTGGGTCGCGGCGACGGCGTCGGCCGGCCGGGTGCCCTGGATGACCGACTGCATCATGTCGGTCAGCAGGTAGGCGGCGGTGGCTGCCTGCTCTCCTGGGCTCGGGGCCTGCGGGAACTTGAAGCCGGTCTTGGTGGTCAGCGGGAGCGGCGTGCGGGTCTGCTCCCGCAGCGCGGCGAACGCCGGGTCACCGTCGGTGTAGTACGGATCGGAGTCCCACACCTTGTCCCACGCCGGGTTCACCAGGCACGGCGCTCCCTTCGCGACACCGAGCAGCGCGCTCCCGCCGACCATGAACTTCGCCACCAGCTTGGCGAGATCGGGGTTCTTCGCCCCCTTGAACACGACGAACGAGTTGGACTGGCCGTACGCGAGCGGCTTGTCGAGCGCCGGTCCGGTGGCGCCGTTGAACGGGTGCGTGTTCGCGTAGACGGGGTTGTTCTTGGTCTTCGAGTCGGCGTAGACGCTGAACTGGTTGAGCGTGAGCCCCAGGATCTGGGCCAGCCAGTTCTCGTTGTTGCTCGAGTCGGTCCAGCTCCCGATGCCGGGCGGCAGCATCGGCGCGTACTTCGGGTTCGTGTAGATGTCGCCGAGGAACGCGACGCCCGCGACGGTCTCGGGCGAGTTGAACACCACCTTCGTGCCGGTGTTGTCCGCTATCGCACCGCCGTAGCAGTTGATGACGTTCGCGATGAAGCCGTTGGCGTCACCGGAGCGGTTCACCGTGAGCCCCCAGCCGAAGCGCCTCTTCGCCGGGTCGGAGACCTCCAACGCGTTGTCGCGCAGCTCTTCCCACGTGTAGTGGGGCTTGAGCGGGAGGCCCTTCTCCTCGTACCAGTCCTTCCGCAGGTACATCCCGGTCGCGATGAAGTGGTACGGGATCGCGAACCAGCGCCCGCCGAACACGCAGAAGTTGGTCGCCTCGGTCGCGGGTTCGCCGTAGAGCTTGCGCATCTCCTCGACGACGTCGGTGACGTCGGTGAGGTCGCCGAGGTTGTGCAACTGGCCGACGAACCGGAGGTCGCTCATGAAGGCCAGGTCGCGGGTGGTGCCCGCGTCCACCTCGGCGTCCATCTTGGCGACCATGTCCCCGGCGTCACCGGACACCAGGTCGTTGCGGATCGTCGTGCCGGTGGCCTGCGCGAACGCCTGCAACGACCGGTCGAGCGCCTGGTTGGCGGCTTCGGAGTACAGCTTCTGCGAGAGCATCCCGACCGACCCGCCGCGCAGCGGGGCGGCCTGGTCGAGCAGCGCCTGGGGCACCTGGACGTCGACCTGCGGCGTGGTGGGGCCGCCGCCCCCGCACCCCGCGAGCCCGAGCACGCCCAACGCGCTCATCCCGAGGAACGTGCGCCTCGATAAGTCCGTTTTCTCTTCCATGACCACTCCTCCCGCGTCCGGTCGAGCGGACGCGTACCGACGGGGCGACGTTGCGGCCGGCGGTACAGCGAGGCGAGTGCCGCGCTGCCGGGTTGTTCATGCGGCGAAGGACGGTGTACCGGTGGTGTGTCGTGGGGACGGCCCGTCGACCGGGCAGGTCGAGCCCCGGACCGCCGGCGCGGTCCGGGGTGGACGGCACCGGCGGCGCCGACCGGTTCCGCAACCGGTCAGCCCCGGCCGGATCGGCGGGATCGCAGGTGCTGCCATGCCTCGTCCGTCCTCGTCATCGGTCCGGATTTCGGTGGTGCAGTGCGCTAGCGCCGCCGGACGGCCCGCTTGGTCTGCTTCTCCCTCTCCGCGAGGAGAGTGGAGTTGTTGCTCAGGTGCTTGCGCATCGCCGCGCGGGCCCGGTCCGGGTCGCGCGCCACGAGCGCCTGGTAGATCTCCGTGTGGTCGGCGGTGGCCCTGCACAGCGCGGCCGGCGCCTCGTTGGTGATGCGCCGGCTGGCCGTGCCGAGCCAGCGGGCGGAGTACATGATCCGGTCGAGGATGCGGTTGTCGGCCGCCCGGCAGATCTCCATGTGGAACTCGTGGTCGACCTCGAGGTAGGCGTCGGGGTCCGCCTCCAGCTCCGCCATGCGGTCGATCTCGCCCCTGAGCCGGTCCAGCGTCTCCTCGGTGACGCTGACCGCGGCCATCGCGGCGAGTTCCGGCTCGAGCAGCACGCGCATCTGGTGCAGCTCCTGCAACAGCTCGCCCACGATCTCCGCGGGCATCCACTCGATCAGCAGCGGGCTCAGGTAGTCCCACTCCGCCGGAGGGCGCACGACGACGCGGCGGCCCTGCGCGACGTCGACGATGTCGAGCGAGGCGAGGATCTTGAGCGTCTCCCGCGCCACCACGCGGGACACCCCGAACTCGCGGGAGATGTCGAGCTCCGACGGACCCCGGCCGTCCTCGACCTCTCCGCTGACGATGCGCCGGGTCAGGTGTGCCGCCACCTGCACCGGAAGAGTCCGGACCTTGACAGCGTCCGGAGACTCTTGTCCCCTTTGCATGTCATCAGCTTATAGGACAAGTTGGACATCGCGACAGTCCGTTCACATGCACGACCCGGCGGCGGGAGAGCAATGCGGATCGTGAACGTCACAACGGCAGTGGTGGCCTACCACGGTGAGGCCACCCTGGTGCGGATCGACACCGACGAGGGCCTCAGCGGGTTCGGCGAGGCCAACCCCGACGCCGGCGCGGGCGCCGTCGTCGGAATGATCAACTACTTGACGCCCCTCCTGCTCGGCGAGGACCCGCGCAACGTCGAGCGGTGCTGGGAAAAACTGCGTCGCAGCAGGGTCTTCGCGGGCCCCCAGGGCGGGGTGTTCGTGATCGCCCTGTCCGGGATCGAGCTGGCGCTGTGGGACCTCGCGGGCAAGGCGGCCGGCCAGCCGGTCCACCGGCTGCTCGGCGGGAAGTTCCGCGACCGGATCCGCCTCTACGCCGACTGCGGCGACGGCGACGACCCGGCCGGTTCGATCTCCGGGTGCGTCGACCGGGCCCAGCGGGTGGTGGCCGAGGGCTTCACCGCCATCAAGTTCGACATCGACAACCTGTACCACCCGGCCAAGTTCGACGACTTCAACCACACGGTCAACGCCGCGGAGCTGCGGTCGATGACCGAGCGCGTCGCGGCCGTGCGGGAGGCGATCGGACCCGACGTCGACCTGGCCATCGACCTGCACGCCCGCTACGACGTGCCCAGCGCGTGCCGGATCGCGTGGGAGCTGGAGCCGTTCAACCTGATGTGGCTCGAGGAACCGCTGCCGGCGGAGAACGTCGACGCGCTGGTGCGGGTGCGCGCGCAGACCCGCACGCCGATCTGCGCCGGCGAGAACCTCTACCTGCGGTGGGGTTTCCGCGAGCTGCTCGAACGCGGCGCCGTGGACGTGATCGAGCCGGACGTGCCGAAGTGCGGTGGACTCGCCGAGGCCAAGAAGATCGCCAACCTCGCGGAGCTGCACTACATCCCCTTCGCCCCGCACCTGGTGTCGACACCGTTGGGCACGATGGCCACGTCGCACCTGTGCGCCGCGATCCCCAACTTCTTCGTCCAGGAATGGCACGCCCTCGACGAGCGCTCGGTGTGGGACAGCTACGTCCACGTCGCCGACGGGAGCGGCTCGATCGTCAAGGACGGCTACATCACGCTTCCCGACACTCCCGGAACCGGCGTGGAGCTCGACATGGACGGCGTCCGGGCACATGCCGTCGCGGGGTACGGGGTGTTCGAGTAGCCGGGTTTCCGGTGTTCCCGCGTGCCGGAGCGCGCGGGAACACCCACCGTCCACATGCGACCGTCGAACGGCTCGGCGCCGCACCGGGCGGCGGCAGGCGGTCCGGTTCATCCACCCGGTGTGCCGGTCGACGACTGGACGGTGATCCGTTGTCCGGTCGCCGCGGAGCGCGTGATCGCATCGAGGAGCCGGTGCCGCCGGACGGCGTGTGCGAAGTCCGGGGCGACAGCCGTGCCGTGGACGAGGTCGTCCCGGATCGCGGCATACGCGTGCGTCAAGGTGTGCACGACTGTTCCGGCCAAAGCGGGATAGCGGTCGTAGCCGTCGGGCAACGCGAGTTCGGCGAGCCGGCCGCGGCCACGCGCGCCACGCACGACGACCGGGCCGATGTGCGGGAACTCGGCGCCGGAGACCTCGAGTGCCCCCTCCGTGCCGTCGATGACCATCGAGAACCCCGCACCGTGCACCGCTCCCCCGCGGTGGTGGGCGGACAGGACCGCTCCGCCCGGCACCGTGCCGGAGATCGCGATCTGGTCCTCCGCGGTCATCGGGACGAGCTGCCCGGTGTCCTCGAGCGGCACCTGGCGCCGCCGGGTCGCGGTCGTCGCGACCACGTCCCGGATCTCGCCGACGACCATCGACACGAGGTCGATCGCCGGGGCGAACGCGATGGTCAGCATCGTGGCGCCGAGCGCACGGTCGAGCGTGTAGACCCCGCGCCGCGACACCGGGCTGCCCCATTCGGTGGAGGACGCCACCACGGTGACCGAGAGCACCTCCCCCACGTACCCCTGGGACACCAGGTCGGCGAGCCAGCGGAACGTGGGCGAGGAGCGTCCCTGGAGACCGACGAAGGTGCGCGTCGTCCCGGCGGCGCGCAGCATCTCCTCGGCCTCACGCAGGTCGACGGCCAGCGGCCATTCGCTGAGCACCGGCACCCGCGCCTCCAGGGCCGGCAGCACGAGTTCGCGGTGCCGGGGCACCTTGACGGCGACGACGACGAGGTCGACACCGGCGTCGGCGGCCAGCGCCTCCACCGACGTGTGCGCGGGTACGCCGTACGCCGCGCCCGCGGCGCGGGCCGAGGCCTCCGAGCTCGCCGCCAGCGCACGCAGCTCGATCCCGTCGACCGCCGCCAGCGCGGGCAGGTGGCTGCCGGCCGCCCAGCCTCCCGCCGCGCTCAGGCCCACGATGCCGACCCCGATCGGCTTGTCCGGCTCAGACATCAAGCTGCCGCTCGAGAGCACCGGCGTCGTGCAGGTTCGTCATGTGGACGAACCGCCCGTCACGGACCTTGTAGATGGCGTACTCGACGATCTCGAACGAGGCGCCCGTAGGTGCCACGCCGAGCCACTCCTTCACGGGAGTGCCCGTGTTGATCAGGCGGGCGGCGATGTTGTCGCCGTCGACCGCGAAGTCCGTGAGCTCCCAACGCAGATCGGGCACCTTCTCGATCTCGCCGGTCAGCGCGGCGGCGACCTGGTCGTCGGTGGCCGGCTCGCCGAAGTAGGTGATCCGGTCGTCGACGAACTCGCGCACGCGGGAGAACTCCCGGGCGTTGAGCATCTCGATGTGGTCCTCGTAGAACTCGCGGAGGCCGGCGGCGGACATCGTCATCCCTTCCGGCTTCCGGAGCGGAAGCCGCACTCTGGTGCGCTCGGCCGCGCGGATGCGCAGGCCCGAGGCTCGGTCGCGGGCGGTGCCGAACGTTCGTCCTCCCGCTGACACCATGGTGCCGCTTTCCGTTGATACGATCCATAATGTGCAGTCCAGCGTTTCTTATCGATCGTCCAGCATCGGATCGGTGCTCGGGTCAAGCGATCCCATCGCCGCGGCGATCGGCCTGCTGCGACCCCACACCGTCATCGATCCCGGGCTCCACGCCGCCGGGTCGTGGGCGGTGCGGTTCGACGCGTTCCCCCACGTGAAGATGGGCGGCGTCGTGCGGGGCGAGTGCTGGCTGGCGCTCGACGGGCACGAGCCCGTGCTCCTGCAGGAAGGCGACTTCTACCTGCTGAGCGACCCGCCGTCCTACCTGCTGGCCAGCTCCCTCACCGAGGAACCGTTCGCGGCACGGCCGTTGTGGGACACGGCCGCCAACGGCGCGGTGCGCATCGGGCCGGAGTCCGAAGAGGACACCTACCTCTGCGGTGGTTACTTCCGGTTCGACGAGCCCAATGCCGCGCTTTTGCTCGACGTCCTGCCGCGGCTCGTGCACGTCAAGGCGGCCGACCCGCGGAACAGGCTGCTCGCGCACGTGACCAACCTGCTGAGCAGCGAGGTGGAGAGCAACGCCGTCGGCAGGTCCCTGGTGCTGGACCACCTCGCCCAGATCTTGTTCGTGCACGTGCTCCGCGCCCACGCCGACCAGACCGACCGGCCCGCCGGCTGGCTGGGTGCTCTCAACGACGACGGCATCGGCGCCGCACTCCGCGCCATGCACGCGGATGTGGCACACCGCTGGACGCTGGAGGAACTCGCCGGAATCAGCCGCATGTCCCGTTCGGCGTTCGCGGCGGCCTTCAAGAAGCAGGTCGGGACGACGCCGGTGGAGTACCTGATCCAGTGGCGGATGAGCCTGGCCCGCGACGCCCTGCGGCGCAACATCCGGTCCATCTCCGAGCTCGCCGTCGCCACCGGCTACGAGTCCGAGAGCGCGTTCAGCACCGCGTTCCGCCGGGTGGCCGGTGCTTCGCCCAAGCAGTTCCGCGACGCCGCGCACCGGGTTGTGTGAGCCGCACCGGTGACGCCATGTCACTGCGCAGCGGGCGAACGCCGCTCCTGAACCGTGACGGTCTCCCAGTCCACCTCGGGCTACCTGCCGGCCGTGGCCCGCACCGGTGCTCAGCGGGTGCGCCGGTAGTGGCGGCGGGCCTTTTCGCGGTTGCCGCAGACGGCCATCGAGCACCAGCGGGCGCGGTTGGCCCGGCTCCGGTCGAGCAGGAACAACCGGCACCCGTCGTTGGCGCAGGGGCGCAGCCGGCCGGGTAGCTGCTCCTCGGTCGCGGCCCAGGCGAGCACCATGTCGACGGCCAACCGGGCGTGCGGAGGTGCCTCGACCCTCCACCGCAGGCCGTCCGGCGTGAGCTCCGGCACCTGGTGGACGCCTTCGAGCAGCGGGGCGAGCGCGTCGGGGGAGCTCGTTCCCCTCACCACGTCCCCCAGGGCGTCCCGCACCTCGCGCAGCAACGCCAGTTCCGCGAGGCTGCCCTCGCCGCCGCGCTCGCGCGCCCAGCGCGTGCCCGCGGCCGGGTCGCCGAGCGCGTCGCGTTCCTCGCCGTCGACCAGCGGCCTGCTGTTGAGCAGGTCCAGCAGCTCGTTCATGGGCGCCGCCTCTTTCTAACCGGATCGAATCCTTTGACAGGTTAGCTGAACTCGTGCTTGCATGACGTGACGCTAACCAGATCAACCGATTAAAGGGGTTATAGATGAGCCCGGTGCGCCACCGAACCGCCGTCGTCGACGGCCACGAGATCTTCTACCGCGAGGCCGGCCCCGCCGACGCTCCCGCGATCGTCCTGCTGCACGGCTTCCCGACCAGCTCGTTCATGTTCCGCGAGCTCATCCCGCTGCTGGCCGGGGACTACCACGTCATCGCGCCGGACCACCTCGGCTTCGGCCACTCCGCCGCCCCGCCCGCGGCGGAGTTCACCTACACCTTCGACGCCCTCGCCGGATTGACCTCCGGGTTGCTCGACCAGCTCGGGCTGGACCGCTACGCCCTCTACGTGCAGGACTACGGCGCCCCCATCGGCTGGCGCCTCGCGCTGGCGCACCCCGAGCGGATCTCCGCCATCGCCACCCAGAACGGCAACGGCTACGAGGACGGTTTCGTCGAGTCGTTCTGGACCGACGTCTGGGCCTACGGGGCCAACCCCGGCCCCGGCACCGAGCCCGCCGTCCGCACGGCGCTGGACCTCGACGCCATCCGCTGGCAGTACGTGCACGGCGTGCCCGACCCGAGCCTGGTCAGCCCGGACACCTGGGAGCACGACTTCGCCCTCGTCTCCCGCGAGAGCAACGACGAGATCCAGCTCGCGCTGTTCCGCGACTACCGCAACAACCGGCCGCTCTACCCGCTGCTGCACGAGTTCCTGCGCACCAGCGGCGTGCCGGTGCTCGCCGTGTGGGGCCGCAACGACGAGATCTTCGGCCCGGACGGCGCGCGGGCCTTCGCCCGCGACGCCGCGGACGCCGAGGTGCACCTGGTCGACGGCGGTCACTTCCTGCTGGAGAGCCACCTCGACGTCGTCGCGGGCTACCTGCGCGGCTTCCTCGGCCGGGTGCTGGACCGGGCAGCCGGCTCGTGAGCCGCACCGGCGGGGGCGGCCGGGTCAGACCTGTGCGGCGACCACGGCGTGTCCCGAGGCGCGCAGGGCGCCGTCCAGCGCACCGAGGGCCGCCTCGACCACCGTGGACCGCTGCCGCTGCGGGCACCCCGCGCCGAACCAGGACAGGCAGGCGGCGTCGAGGAAACCGAGGTACCCGCGCAGCGCGTGGTCCGTCGGCTCGCCGGCGGAGAGCCCCAGGACGGCGCGCAGCAGTTCCACGTAATGTTCCCGCGTCCGGGCACGGAGCCTGGCCGCTTCGGCCGAGCCGTCGTGCGGGTCGCGCAACGGTGCCGCCCAGCCCTCCCCTGCATCGGCGATGAAGTCGAGGTAGACCTCGATCGAGGAGGACACCCGCGCACGCGGCGTCGCGCCGGGACCGAGTGCGTCGTCGGCTTCGGCCTGGCGTCGCAGCAACGCCTCGACCGCGGTGCGCACGACCTCTTCGTGCAGCCGGCTCTTGGTCGAGTAGTAGCGGTGCACCAGCGCCTCGGAGGCTCCCGCCGCCTCGGCGATGACGGCCATGCTCACCGCGTCGTACGGCGCTCGGGAGAACGCCTCGCGGGCCGCCTCCAGGATCGTCGCACGGCGCTGTTCCGCCCCGAGCCTTTGGCGAGGCCGACGGTCGACACGAGCCACGCATCCCACCCTACCGGCTCGGCTGAGCTACGCTCCGTCTTAGTGAGTCGTACTCAGTAAGGAGCGTGCCCCGATGGCCGACTGGATCCGCCACGCCGTGTGGTGGCACCTCTACCCGCTCGGGTTCGTCGGCGCGCCGGCGCAGGCCGATGCCGGCGCGCCGGTGGCCGAGCACCGGCTGAGCCGGATCGAGGGGTGGCTGGACTACGCGGTGGAGCTGGGCGCCTCGGGGCTGGCGCTCGGCCCGGTCTTCGCCTCGCACACCCACGGCTACGACACCGTCGACCACTTCCGCGTCGACCCGCGGCTCGGCGACGACCGCGACTTCGACGCATTGGTCGCCGCGGCGCACGGGCGCGGGCTGCGGGTTCTGCTCGACGGCGTCTTCAACCACGTCGGCCGGGGGTTCCCGGCTTTCGCCGAGGTCCTGCGACGAGGTCCCGCCGCCCCGACGGCGTCGTGGTTCCACCTCACGTGGCCGCAGGCGTGGCAACCGGGCACCGAACCGGAGTACGCGACGTTCGAGGGCCACCACGGCCTGGTGGCGCTCAACCACGGCGAGCCGGCCGTCGCCGAGCACGTCGCCGCCGTCATGGAGCACTGGCTGGACCGGGGCGCCGACGGCTGGCGCCTCGACGCCGCTTACGCCGTGCCGCCCGAGTTCTGGGCGGAGGTCCTGCCGCGCGTCCGGGCCGCGCACCCCGGCGCCTACGTCGTCGGCGAGGTGATCCACGGCGACTACGCGGAGATCGTGGCCGCCTCCGGCATGGACTCGGTGACCCAGTACGAGCTGTGGAAGGCGATCTGGAGCTCCCTCAACGACGTCAACCTGTTCGAGCTGGCCTGGGCCCTGGACCGGCACAACGACCTGCTGGCCTCGTTCGCCCCGCTGACCTTCGTCGGCAACCACGACGTGACCCGCCTGGCCAGCCGGCTGCACGACGAACGGCACCTCCCCCACGCGCTCGCCGTCCTGTTCACCGTCGGCGGCACCCCCGCCGTCTACGCCGGGGACGAGCAGGCGTTCCGCGGCGTCAAGGAGGACCGCGCGGGCGGCGACGACGCGGTGCGCCCCGAGTTCCCCCCGGCCCCGGACGGGCTCGCCCCGCACGGCTGGGACACCTACCGGCTGCACCAGCACCTGATCGGCCTGCGCCGCCGCCACCCGTGGCTGCACCGGGCGCGCACCAGGACGCTGCACCTGGCCAACGGGCAGCTCTGCCTCGAGGTCCGCGGGGAGGACGCCCGGCTGGTGCTGGCCCTGAGCCTCGACGACCACACCACCGAACTGCCCGCCCCGGAGGTCACCTCGGTGCACGCCGGAACAGCGGAGCTGCTGCGTCCCGGCCGGCCCGACGCGGCCGTGCGGCTGCAACCGCACGGGTGGGCCGTGCTCGGGTAGGGGCGCTGGGGTGGCGCGGCCCCGCTCTCCCGCAGGACCAACGGGGACCGGCTCGGTCGTCAGTTCCCCGCGCGCACCGGTTCGCCGGTGAACCGGACGTCGGTCACTCCCGCGACCGCGCGGACCAGGACCTCGGCCACGTGGCGTTCGGTGGCGTCGCCCACCTTGTCCACAATGGACACCCTGCCGCCGTTCACCGCCACCTGCCAGCGCTGCGCGCCACCGGCCACGCCGAGCCGGTGGCGGATCTCCGCCTCGACGACCCCGTCCGCGCGGGTGATCGAGCGGAGCATGTCGCGGCGGGTCACGATGCCCGCGAGGCGGCCATCGCGCACGACGGGCACGCTGCGCACACCTTGCTCGAGCATCAGGCCGGCGACTTCCGCCAGGTCGGTGTTCGGGTCCACCGCCACCGGCGGTGTCGTCATCACCTGGGCCACCGCGTCCGCCGGTGGCCGGCGGGCCTCGACGGGCTCACCGTGCACGAGCCACCGCGGGTCCTGCGGCAACCGGTTCCGCAGCAGCTCGGCTTCGGTGACCACGCCCACCAGCGCGCCCGAGGCGTCGACCACCGGCAGCGCGGTGAAGCCACGTTCGGCGAGCAGCCGGGCGGCGTCGCGCGCCGGGGTGTCCGGTCCGACGACCACGACGTCGGTCGTCATCACGTCTCGAGTCCTCATGTCACTCCCTCAGCCAAAGATCTCGGTCTGGCGGATACCCGCGGTGTCGTTCCAGCCGCATTCAAGCCGGTTCCGGACGTCGACCACGCCCGGCAGAGCCCGCACGAGGTGCTCGGCGACCTCGGCCTCGCTGCGGCGCTCCAGCGCGCCGCGCAGCGTCACCACGCCACCGGCCACTTCGACGGTGTCCTGGTCCACCCACAGCACCCGGCCGAAGACGTCGTCACGGATCGTCGTGCGCAGCTCGTCGTCCTCGTGCAGGAAGAGCTTCAGCAGGTCGCGGCGGGACAGCACGCCGACCAGCTCGCCGCCGCAGTCCAGCACGAGCCGCACGAGTTCCTCGAACGAGCACCCGACGTCTGCGGTGGTCACCTCACGGGTCATCGGCGAGGCTGCTGTCGCTTCACGCATGACACCCTCCGGCGGCCCTCGGTTCGTTCCCCACCCAGCCTCGTCGGCGACGTGGCGGCCGGACACCTGCCAAGGACGCGGGTGAGCCGGGCGTTCCGGCCCGTGGCAGCAGGACCCAAGGACCCTGAACGCGCGCTCACACCGCCTGCACGCTGGAGCCATGAGCGAAAAGCCACGAATCGTCGTCGGAATCGACAAGTCACCCGCGGCCCGCGCCGCACTGTCCTGGGCGGTGCGCGAGGCCCGGCGCACCACCACCTCGGTGCTCGCGGTCAGCGTGTGCCGGCTGGGCTTCGAGGCGGCCCACAAAGAGGACCTGCGGGCGGCTCTCGACTCGCTGGGGTCCGCGGCGGACGGGGTGGAGGTCGAGCTGCGGACGCCGCACGGTGTTCCGGGCCCGGTGCTCGTGGAGCTGTCGGAGCACGCGCCGTGCCTGGTCGTGGGCGGAACCGGCCACCACAAGCGAGATGTGGTGGTGTTCAGCTCGGTCACGGCCTACTGCCTGCGCCACGCGCTGTGCCCGGTCGTGGTGGTTCCGTTCGACGCGGAGCAGCACGCGGGTCCGTTGATGCTGCCGTGAGCGAGCCGGTCCTGAGTGGACCGGACGTGGGTGGACCGGACGTGGGTGAGCGGGTGGACCGCGGTCAACCGGACGCCACCGCCCGCAACACCCCGCCGTCCCGTGGTGGACCCCTCCCGGGAGCAGGCGAATCCCTGACCGCGATGACGACAAACCCGAAAGGGGCGAGGGCGTACTGCCTTCGCCCCTTTCGCCGAACCCCGCCGGAGGCGGGCGAGATCCGTCCTCAGCCGGCCTTGCCGCGGCGCTGCCGCCACTTCTCCAGCTCCACGACGACGTAGGCCGCCGCGCTCAGCGCGATGACCACCAGCCAGGGCTGCCACCCGAGCGGCGCGGTGTGGAACAGGTCGTTCATGAACGGCACGTAGGTGAGCAGCGCCTGCAAGCCCGCGGTCGTCGCGATGCCCGTCCACAACCAGCGGTTCGGCCCGGTGCTCGGCCGCCACTTCTCCAGCGAGCGGCAGTTGACCAGGTAGGCGATCTGGGCGCCGACGAAGACGTTCACCGCGACTGTGCGCGCGACGTCCAGCGTGGCACCGGACGCGAGCTGCCAGCGGAACGCGCCGAACGAGCAGGCGAGCAGGATCGCGGAGACGAAGACGATGCGGCCGACGAGCTGCCGGGTCAGCAGCGGGAGCGACGGTGGCAGCGGCGGGCGGCTCATCACGTCCGCCTCGCGCGGTTCGAACGCGAGCGTCAGTCCCAGCGCGACGGCGGTGGTCATGTTGATCCACAGGATCTGCACCGGCAGGATCGGCAGTGCCGCGCCGAGCAGGATCGCGGTGAGGATCACCAGGCCCTCTGCCATGTTCGTGGGCAGCGTCCAGATGATGAACTTGCGCAGGTTGTCGAAGACCGCCCTGCCTTCCTCCACGGCGGCGCGGATCGAGGCGAAGTTGTCGTCGGTCAGCACCATGTCGGCGGCCTGCTTCGCGACCTCGGTGCCGCCCTTGCCCATCGCCACGCCGATGTCCGCGCGCCGCAGGGCGGGCGCGTCGTTGACGCCGTCGCCGGTCATCGCGACGACCTCGCCACCGGCCTGGATCTTCTTGACCAGCCGCAGCTTGTCCTCGGGGGCGACGCGGGCGTGGACGTCGGTGATGCCGAACTCGGCCGCGATGGCGCCGGCGGTGGCCGGGTGGTCGCCGGTGATCATCTTGACCTCGATGCCGGCGGCCTGGCAGGCGCGCACGGCCTCGATCGCCTCGGGCCGCGCCGGGTCGTGCATCGCGACAAGGCCCAGCAGCACCACGTTGCCCCGCAGGCCTTCCTCGGACAGTTCGACACCCGCCGCACGCCCGATGGCCAGCACCCGCAGCCCCGCGGCCGCCAGTTCCTCGGCTTCGGCGCACCGGTCCTGCCCGGCGAGGGCGAGCACCCGTTCGACCGCACCCTTGACGTAGACCACGTCGCCCGCGTGCCGGGTCGCCATGAACATCCGGTCGGAGCTGAACGGCAGCACGTCCACCCGTCCCGGCACGTCGGACTCGCCGAGACCGATCTTGCGCGCCGCGACGACGAGGGCGGCTTCCGTCGGGTCCCCGACAGGGCGCCAGCGGCCGCCGTCTTCGACGATCCGCGCGTCGTTGCACGCCAGGCCCGCCAGCAGGCAGTCGCGCAGTGCCGGGGTCGGTGCGGGTGTCACGGCCCCGGTGGGCTCGTAGCCGATGCCCGCCACGTCGTGGCGCGTGCCCGCGGCGACGACCACGTTGACCGTCATCGCGTTGGCCGTCAGCGTTCCTGTCTTGTCCGTGCAGATGACCGTGGTGCTGCCCAGCGTCTCCACGGCGGGCAACCGCCGGATGATCGCGTTGCGCCGCGCCATCCGCGCCACTCCGATGGCCAGCGTCACGGTGACCGCGGCGGGCAGGCCCTCCGGGATCGCGCCGACGGCCAGCGCCACGGCGGCGGTAACCATCTCCGCGAGCGGCTCGCCGCGCAGCACGCCGACCACGACGCTGAAGGCGGCGAGCCCGAGGATCACCACGGTCAGGATCTGGCTGAACCGCGCCAGTTTGCGGGTCAGCGGGGTCTGCACGGTGGTGGTCGTGCTGACCAGCCGGTGCACCCGGCCGATCTCGGTGTCCGCGGCGGTGGCGACCACGACACCGCGCCCTGCACCGGCTGTCACCAGCGTGCCGGAGTAGGCCATGTTGGTCCGGTCGGCCAGGGCGGTGTCCGACGGCAACTCCACCGGGCTCTTCGCCACGGGCACGGACTCGCCGGTCAGCGCCGACTCGTCGACGCGCAGCTCCGCGGTGCTGACCAGCCGCAGGTCCGCGCCGACCTGGTCGCCCGCCTCCAGCACGACCAGGTCGCCGGGCACGAGCTCCGCGGACGGGACCCGTGCGGTGAGGCCGTCGCGCACGACGGTCACCTCGGTGCGCACCATCGCCGTCAGGGCGTCCAGTGCGCGTTCGGCGCGCGCCTCCTGGACGAACCCGATGATCGCGTTGACCACGACGACGCCGAACACCACGGAGGCGTCCACGACCTCGCCCAGCGCGGCGGTGATCCCGGCGGCGGCCAGCAGCACGTAGATGAGCGGGTGGTGCAGCTGCCCGAGCAGCCGCACCACCCAGCTCGGCCCGCGCTGGGCGGGCAGCTCGTTCGGGCCGAGGGCGGCCAGGCGTGCCCGCCACTGGCCGGTGGACAGGCCCGCCGCCTCGTCCGTCTCCGCGATCAGGACGACCTCGGCCACCGGCAGCCCGTGGTGGACGACGTCCGCGCGGTCAGCCGTGGACAGCGGCACGGTCTGCCTCCACGTGGGGTTGCGCGGTGTTCCGGCTGATCAGCCGGAGGACCGAGAGCCTGGTGACCACGCCGGCGATGTGCCCGTCGTCGAGCACGGGCACGCACAGCACCTCGTAGCGGGTCATCGCGTCGAACAGCGTCGCCGCGGGCGTGTCCCGCGTCGCCACGAGCACCGGCTGCGACATCACCTGCTGCACGAGAGGCGCTTGGACGCCCTCCTTGCCGCGCGCCACGTCCGTCCTGGTCACCACGCCCAGGAACACGCCCTGGTCGGCGACGGGGAGCATGGTCAGGCCGAAGTCGTCCATGAGGCCGCCGGCGTGGCGGGCGAAGTCGCGCGGGCCGACCGTGACGAGCGGGCGGACCATCGCGTCGGCGGCTTTCATCGCGTGCTCTCCGCGAGCTCGCGGTCGTTCACCGGGATGACGACGATCGGCGCGTGCGCGTGCCGCACGACGTGCATGCTCGTCGAGCCCAGGACGATCTGGCGGATCCGATGCCCGGTGTGCGAGGCGACGACGAGCATCGCGGCGCCCTCCGAGGCCCGCTCGAGCACCTCGGCGGCGTCGCCGCTCAGGCTCCTGCGGACGATCTCGGGCAGCTCCTCGCGCCTCTGCGCGGCCACCTGCAGCGCCTTCTCGATCACCGCCTCCGACTCGGCCTGGGCCCGCTGCGCGCTCGTCTCGGTCCAGTCGGCCAGTGCCTCGTAGGTCCAGGCGTTGACGACGTGCAGCGGGCAACCGCGCACGACGGCCTCGTCGAGGGCCCAGTCCAGCGCCAGGCCCGACGCGGGCGTTCCGTCGATGCCCACCACGATCGGCTTGCTGCTCATGGCTCTTCTCCTCGGTCTTCCGGTTCGGGTCAGGTGGTCCGCAGGCGGCGCAGGAAGGGGTCGGGGTGCTCAGCCGGTGCGACGCGCACTCGCGCGTCCACGACGAGACATCCCGTTCCGGTCAGCACCAGGGGGTTGATGTCGAGCTCCGCGACCTCGGGCAGGGCGCCGGCGAGCGCGGCGACGCGGAGCAGCACCTGCCGGACCGCCTCCTCGTCGGTGCCGGCGAGGACGTGGCCCGCGGCGCGGAAGCCGTGCAGGAGGTCGTCGGCGTCCGCTGTGGACAGTGGCGCCAGTGCCGCGGCGCGGTCGTCGAGCACGTCGGTGTCCACCCCGCCGAGGCCGGTGACCACGAGCGGTCCGAACTTCTCGTCGGTGACCACACCCACCAGTAGTTCCCGGCCAAAGGGGGCCATCGGCTGCACGAACACGCCGCGCAGCCGGTCGCCGAAGCGCTCCTGGAACCCGCGGACGGCCCTCGCCACGGCGTCCGGGCAGGAGACCCCGAGTTCGACGCCCCCTCCCCTGCTCTTGTGCAGCAGGTCGTCCGCCATCGCCTTGAGCGCGACGGGCGCGTCGTAGGCCTGCTGCGCCGCGACCGCGTGCTCGGCGGTGGTGGCGAGCGTTCCGCCCAGCGCCGGCAACCCGAACGCGGTCAGCAACGACACCACCTCGTCCGGCGGCAGCCAGCCCCGCCCCTTCGCCACGACCGCCCGTGCGGCGTCGAGGTCGATCCGGCCCAGGCGGGCGAACTCCCGGGGACGGGCCAGCCAGTCGGCGCGCTCCACCAGCCGTGCGAGTGCCGCGGCGGCGCGGGCGGGCTCGGCGTAGCAGGGCACCTGGCCGTGCAGCAGTTCGGTCTGGCCGGTGCGGGCCGCCAGCACCGGTTTGCCGTCGAGGTCGTGCACGCCACCGGTGGGGTCGCCCAGAGCGGTCGGCACCGTCACGGTGATCACGGCGTCGACCGCCGGGTCCGCGCCGATGACGTCGAGGCAGCGGGCGAAGGTCTCCTCGTCGACGACCGCGGTGGTGTCGACCGGGTTCTGCACGCTGGCTGTCGCCGGCACCAGCCGCTCCAACGCCTTGCGGGTCTTCTCACCGAGCACGGCCATGTGCAGGCCCTGACGGACGCAGGCGTCCGCGGCCAGCACACCGAGCCCGCCGGCGTTGCTCAGCACCGCGACCGACCGCCCGCCGGGAAGTGGCTGGCGGCTCAGCGCCAGCACGGCGTCGGTCAGCTCGGGCACGCTGTCGACGGCGATCACGCCCGCCTGGCGGAACAACGCGTTCCTGGTGACCGACGGCGTCGCGGTCGAGGCGGTGTGCGAGGCGGCCGCACGCCGGCCCGCCTCACTGGTGGCCGCCCGGATGGCGAGCACCGGCTTGGCCGCGGCGACCCGACGGGCGATGCGCGCGAACTTGCGCGGGTTGCCGAACGACTCCAGGTACAGCGCGACGATCCGGGTGTCCTGGTCGTGCTCCCACCACATCAGCAGGTCGTTGCTGCTGATGTCGAGCTTGTCCCCCGTCGACACCAGGCTCGACAACCCGAGGCCGAGACGACGCAGCTCCTCCTGCACACCGATCGCGACACCGCCGGACTGGGTGACCAGCCCGACGCCACCCGCGAGCGTGCTGCCGGGCGCGAACGTGGCGTTCATCCGCACCGCCGGCGCACTCGTCGACACACCCAGGCAGTTCGGACCCACCAGACGCATGCCATGCGCACGAACCGCCTTCAGCAGTTCCTCCGCGTCGACACCGGACGAGATGACGACCAACGCCCGCACACCCCGGCGACCACACTCCTCGGCGACAGCCGGGACGACCTTCGCCGGCACGCACAACACCGCCAGCTCGGGCGCCTCCGGCAGCTCACCGACCGAGGCGTAGCAGTCGACGCCGGCCACGGACTTCGCGTGGGGGTTCACCGCGTACAGGTCGCCGGTGAAGTCGCCCTCCACCAGGTTGCGCAGCACCCCGTGGCCCACCGACGCCGGTGACCGGCCCGCGCCGATCACGGCGATGGAACCGGGCCGCAGCACGTGTGTCAGGCTCGCGACGTCGGCACGCGACTCCCGTTCGCCCACCGCGTCGAGGTAGTGGTCACCGGGCTCCAGGACGAGCTCGACGTAGATGACCTCGCCGTCGGGCACGATCGAGGTGACCAGCCCCAGGTCGGTGAACACCCGCAGCATCCGGCCGTTGATCGTGAGCACCTCGGCGGTGAACCGGCGCACGCCCCTGCTCCGCGCCAGTGACGCGAGGTGTTCGAGCAGCAGGGTGCCGACGCCGTGCGCCTGCTCGGCGTGCGACACGACCAGCGCGACCTCCGCGAAGTCCGTCGCCCGCACCACCACGTAGCTCGCGGCGCCCAGCAACCGATCGCCGCGGAACGCGCCGAGCACGACGTGGCGCGGGGCGTCCGGCGAGACCATCCGCTCGACGAAGTCCTCCAGCTGCCGCGGCGACGTGCTGAAGAACCGCAGGTACTGGTCCTCGACCGGCAGTCCGCGGTGCAGGGCGAGCAGTGCCGGAACGTCCTCCGCCCCGAGCTCGCGCACGGTGACGACCGAGCCGTCCGTCAGCAACGCCGCCGCGTTCACAGCAGCGGTCCGGGAGTCAGCGGCGCCGCCGCGGCGACGGAGGCGTGTTCCCGCTCGGTCTTCGGCGCCCGGATCACGACGACCGGGCACGCGGCGTGGTGCACGCAGTGGGCGCTGACCGAGCCGAGGACCGCCTCGACGATCGCGCTGTGCCCGCGGTTGCCGACCACGAGCAGCTCCGCGTCCCGTGAGGCCTCGACGAGCGCGTCCCTCGGGTCGCCCTCGACCAGAACCCGGCGGATCCGCACGCCCTCGACCCCCTCGACCACGCGGTCGAGCGTCTTCTGCGCGGCGGCTTTCACCGCCTGCGGCGTCATCTCCACCAGCAGCTCGGCGGGCAGCGGCCCGATCACCACGCCGTAGTCCGGGTGCCACGCCGAGACCACGTCCACCGGGCAGCCACGCCGCCGCGCGTCCGCCACGGCCCACCGCAACGCCGCCAGGGAGGCGGGTGATCCGTCAACTCCGACCACCACGGGCCGGGACTCGTTGTCGCTCATGCACTTCAGCCTCGCGGGCCGGGCCGCCGCCGGTGAGTGGCCGCGGTCCCACGCCGTTCGGGACCTTGGTCCCGGCCTGCCGGGCCGTGACCACCGGGTATGCGCGCGACCCGGCCGACGGGCTCGATGACGGTGTTCGTGGCGGGCATCGCGGTGTGCACCGGCATCGGCTGCGGTCGCCACCTGAGTGCGCCTCCGCCGGTTCTTCCGCGTGCGCAGCAGTGCCACGGCTCAGCTCGCGCGGATGCGTGCCGCCTCGTCCTCCGCGGTGACGACGTGAGCGTCCGGGCCGGGGAACACCAACGCCTCGTGTTCGGTGTCGAGCCACCGCACGACATAGGGCGGGCCGCCGTCCTCGTGCCTGACCTCCGCGATCAACCCGCGCCGTCCGCTCGGCTCCACCAGCCAATCGCCTGCCTTCGCCTTCATGGCGTCCTCCATCCCGTTGGTGCGGTCGAGAGTTCGCCGCGCACGTGCGCGCCAGCAGTGCGGATCGGCTCATCAGGCTGATGACGTTGGTCTCTGCCAGTGCTCGCGATCCGGCGGCCACGCTGGTCTTGAGCGATGGGAGCAGCCATGAGGACACCTGTGATCCTGGTCGGCGTCGACGGTTCGGCGGAGTCCCGCGCGGCACTGCGCTGGGCGGTCGAAGAAGCGCCGCGCCGGGGTGCCAGGGTGGAGGCGGTGCTGAGCTACCACCGCGGACCAGCGGTCGTGCCGGCCGTGCCGATGGGCCTCAACCCGTACGGCGAGATGCCGCACCGGCACCCCGCCCGCGAGCTCCACGAGGCGGTGCGGCAGGTGCGCGCCACGGTGCCGAACGCGGCTGACGTCGCCGAGTGCGTCGTCGTGGGCGACGCCGCCCGGCAACTGGTCGAAGCGTCCAAGCACGCCGCGTTGCTGGTGATCGGCACCCGCGGGCGCGGGGCGGTCCGCGAGTTCCTCTCGCAGGGTGTCGCCGCGCATTGCCTGCGGCACGCCGAATGCCCGGTCGTGGTCGTTCCACCGACCGCGGGCCGATGACGGACGACCACAGCGACGGCAATCTCGAAGGCCCGCCCACCTCGTCATGAACGCCGGACAGGGGCCAGGCTGCGGTTCGCCGGCTTCCCCTACGTAGACGAAGGGGAAGTCGGCGGACCACGCGGCTTAGTCGGGGCGCACGATAGCCAACGGGCACGGCGCGTTGTAGACGAGTGCCTGACTCGTCGAGCCGAGCAGCATGCCGGCGAACCCGCCGTGCCCGTGGCTGCCGACCACCACGAGCTGAGCTTCAGCCCCGTACCGCATCAACGCGCGCACGGGCCGGTCCCGCACGACCACCGGGTGCACCCGCACGTCCGGGTACTTCTCCTGCCACCCGGCCAGCCGTTGCGCCAGCAGCCTGCGTTCGTCGGCTTCGACCTGGCCCCAGTCGACGGTGAACCGCGAGGCGGTGTGGACGCTCTCCACCATGAAGTCCTGCCAGCACATCACCACGGTGAGCGGGGCACCGCGCATCGACGCGGTCTCGAAGGCGAACGCCAGCGCGGCCTCGCTGGTCGGCGAGCCGTCGACACCGACGACAACCGGGCCGTCGGGGACGGCGGTGCCCCGGACCACGACGACCGGGCTCTTCCCGTGCGCGGCCAACGCCAAAGCCGTAGAACCGACGATCATGCCGGTGACCGTGCCCAGGCCCTGGGAGCCGACCACCACGAGGCGCGCGGACTTCGACTCCTCGATCAGCAGCGTGGTGGAGCCGCAGCACACGACCTCCGTCGTCACCTCGACCTCCGGTGCCGCCGCCCTCGCGGCCGCGGTGGCCTCCTCCAGCTTGTCCCGCCCCAGGTTCTCCATCGCCTGGCGGATCTCGGTGCCGGTGAGGATGATCTCGGGGTAGCCGCGCGTCGGCAGCACGTAGGCGTGCACCAATCGCAACGGCACCTTGTGCCGGGCGCACTCCCGCGCGGCCCAGGTCACCGCGAGCAGCGCGGAGGCGGAGCCGTCGATGCCGACGACGATCGGGGCGGATGGGGCTTTCATCGTTGTCCTCCAGTCAGAACGCGGGTGCGCAGCACTCCCGGCACCGCGTCGGCGAGTGCGACGAGGACCCGGTCGGTCTCCTCGTCGGTGGTGGCGGCGCCGATCACGGCTTCGCCGTCGTGGACGGTGACCGTCCACTGGCGACCGCCGCCGTAGGCGTCCAGCACGCGCTGGACTTCCGCCGTCACCGTCGTGTCGGCGCGCGCGAGTGCGCGGACCAGGTCGCGGCGGGTGACGACGCCGATCACCGCCGTGCCGTCGACGATCGGGACGCACCGCCTGCGGTCGTCGATCATGGCGCGGGCCAGGACCTCGGCGGGTGCGGCGGCGTCCATCGCGACGGCGGGGGTCGTCATCACGTCGGCGACCACGGCGCCACCGTCTTCGAGGTACTTGCCGCGCACCAGGTCGGCCTCGGTCACGATGCCGACGAGGCGCTTGCCGTCGACGACGGGCAGCGCGGTGAACCCGTGCGAGACCATCAGCGCGGCCGCGCCCTTGAGCGGAACGGCCGGTGTCACGGTGATCACCGGACTGGTCATGATGTCGCGAGCACGCATGGCGGAGCTCCCTTCCGGCTTCGACATTAGGAATCGCGACGGCCGGAAGACGCAGCCGTAGGTCCCGTGCCGGCCGGGCCCTTGGCACCGACGATCGCCAGCGCCTGCGGGAAGCCGGCGAGCTCGTGCCGTTCGATCAGGCCCGCCCGCCACTCGCGGCGGTGCACCAGGTGCACGACCGGCCGGACCGCCACCCCCGCACCGCGCCCGGCCAGCACGGCGGCCTGCAACGCCGCGCCGCCGCGGACGTGGTCCGGGCGGCGGTCGCCGGTGGTGAGCACGACCAGTTCGTGGCCGCCCAGGGCGTGCAGCTCGGTGCCCGCCCAGCGGTTGGCCCACCCGAGGGCGTGGGCGTCTCCCCCGCCGGAGGCGTCGGCGAGCCGGATCGCCCGGTGCAGGCGGAGGTCCTGCGGATCCGGCGCCTGGCGGCGGTCCGTGCGGACGACGGCGAGCAGGTGGGGGCTCGCCTGGTCGGTCGGGAACACGACGTGCGGGTGCCAACCGGCGTGCCGGACGGCGAGCACGACGTGTTCCAGGGCTGCGCCGCACGAGAGCAGCCGGTCGAAACCGAGCGGATCGTGCCCGGAGCGCCGTCCTGGCTCGAACAGGTAGACCGAGCGGCCGTGCAGCTCCACCGCCCACGGGCGGTCCGCGCTGTACACGGGCGCCTTGCCGGCCGCCTCGACGATTTCCGCTGCTTCTGCTGGGTTCCACCGCACACCACGACGATTCCGCCGGACCGCGCGGCGCGGACAGGGCGGACCTGCCCTCGTGGCACGGGCCCTTGGACCCTCCGCGCGGTCACCCGACTCGATCAGCCTGGAGGCAACGACGACGGAGGAGATGAAGGTGGACTGGTACCACGGCAATCCGATGGGCTGGGGTGGCGCGGCGATGATGGCGCTGGACCTGCTGTTGTTCCTGGCCGGGCTGACCGCCCTGGCCGTGGTGCTGCTGCGCCGGCGCCCGAACAGCCCGCGCGGCGGCTCGGCGACCCGCATACTGGACGAGCGGCCGGCGAGGGACGAGGGCGGCACCGAGGAGCCCGACCGGGTCCGGAGGACCCTCGATTCACGGTGACAGGGTCTTAGGTCCCTGGGTGCCACCGGCCCGCGCGGGAGACCATGATCGCGCAACGGTCGAGGAGAGGTGGTCGCAAGTGGTGTCGCGTGTCTTCCTGGTGGACGACCACGAGGTCGTCCGGGTCGGGATCAGGGAGCTGCTCAGCGCCTCTCCCGACCTGGAGGTCGTCGGTGAGGCGGGCTCGGTGACCGAGGCGCTCACGATGGTCCCGGCCGCCAACCCGGACGTCGCCGTGCTGGACGTGCGGCTGCCCGACGGCAACGGCATCGAGCTGTGCCGCGAGCTGCGCTCACGTCTGCCCGAGCTGAACGTGCTGATGCTCACGTCGTTCACCGACGACGAGGCGCTGTTCGACGCGATCATGGCCGGTGCGTCCGGGTTCGTGCTCAAGCGCATCGTCGGCACCGACCTCACCGCGGCGGTCAAGACCGTCGCGGCGGGACAGTCGCTGCTGGACGCCCGCTCGACCGCCGCGCTGCTCAACCGCATCCGCCGCGAGCGCGAGCAGGGCGACCCGGTCCGCGCGCTCACCGAGCAGGAGCGCACGGTGTTCGACTACATCGGCGACGGCCTGACGAACCGGCAGATCGCCGAGAAGATGTTCCTCGCGGAGAAGACCGTGAAGAACTACGTCTCCCACCTGCTCGCCAAGCTCGGCCTCGAACGCCGCACCCAGGCCGCCGTGCTCGCCTCGCAGCTGCGCAAGCCCAACCACGACAACGAGACCGGCTGACACCGGTCAGTCCAGCGGCACCCGCCACGTCACCCGCGTGCCGCCATCCGGTTCGTCGCCGACGGTGAGCACGCCGTTCAGCGCGGTCGCGCGCTGTTCCAGGTTGCGCAGACCGCTGCGGGCGACCTCGGGTGGCATGCCCACGCCGTTGTCGACCATGGAGATGATCAGGGAGTCGCCCGCCTCGACGGTGAGCGTCAGCTCGGTCGCGCGGGAGTGGCGCAGGGCGTTGCTGACGGTCTCGCGCACCACCGCCTCCGCGTGTTCCCCGATGTAGTCGGGCACCAGGCTGTCGATGGTGCCCGACATGCGCACCGCGGGGGTCAGCTCGGCGCCTTCGGTGAGCTCGGCGACGACGTCCAGCAAGCGCCTGCGCAGGCCGGTGTCACCGGAGTCCGCCTGCAGGTCGAAGATGGAGGTGCGGATCTCCAGCACGGTCTGGTCGAGCTGGTTGACCGCCTTCGTCACCCGCCTGCGGACCTCGGGGTGGGTCACCCAGGTCAGCGCGCCCTGCAGGCTCATGCCGGTGGCGAACAGCCGCTGGATCACGTGGTCGTGCAGGTCGCGGGCGATGCGGTCGCGGTCCTCCAGCACGTCGACCAGGCGCTTGGCGCTTTGGTTCTCGGCGAACTCGATCGCGACCACGGCCTGGTCGGCGAACGACGCCAGCAACGGCATCAGGTCGGCGCCGAACGGGGCCGCGTCCTTGTCCCTGACCGCGACCAGGACACCGGTCACCGTCGTGCCGGCCCGCAACGGGAGCACCACCGCGGCACCGGTCTGCACGGCCAGCTCACCGAGCCGGCCGTCCACGTCCTCGATCATCGCCGGCGCGCCCGTCTCCACCACCTCGGCGAGCACCGGTGCGTCCGCGGGGAAGTGGCCGGGTGCCCCCTCGGCACCGGCCTGCGCCGCCCGGCGGAGCTGCTCGCCCTCGACCAGCAGCACCGCGGCCCAGGAGGCGGAGGACAGCTCGACGGCCCGCTGGGCGATGAGCTGCAACGCGTCGTCCGCGGTCGCTCCGGCGAGGAGCTGGGCGTTGATCTCCGCGGTCGCTTCCAGCCACCGTTCCCGCATGCGCGAGCGTTCGAACAGGCGGGCGTTCTCCACCGCCACACCGGCCGCCGCGGCCAGCGCCTCCAGCACGACCTCGTCGTCGGCGGTGAAGTCACCACCACCGACCTTCTCGGTCATGTAGAGGTTGCCGAACACCTCGTCGCGCACCCGCACCGGAACGCCCAGGAAGCTGTGCATCGGAGGGTGGTTGGGCGGGAAGCCGACCGAAGCGGCGTGCTCGCTGATGTCGTGCAGCCTGATCGCCCGCGGATCCTTGATCAGCAGCCCGAGCAGGCCCTTGCCCTCCGGCAGGTGCCCCATGTGCGCACGGGTCTCGGCGTCGATGCCCACGTAGACGAACTGCGAGAGGTTGTGCCGCGAGCCGAGCACGCCCAGCGCGCCGTAGCGGGCGCCCACCAGCTCCACGGCCGCCTGCACGATGCGCTGCAGCGTCGAGTCCAGCTCCAGCCCGGCGCCGACCGCGAGCACGGCGTCCAGCAGGCTCTGCATCTTGTCCCTGGTCGATCCGATCTCGGCGAGCCGGTCCCGCATCTCGTCGAGCAGGTCGTCCAGCCGCAAACCGCCCAGCAGGCTGCGCGCCGGTGCGTTCTCCGATCCACCCATGGATCAAGCTTTTCACGCGGGTGCGGCGTCGCCAACCGGTCCCGGTCAGGTCGGGACCTTCGATGGTGGGGCGGCCCGGCGGCGGCACGGACAGTGTGAGGTGCAAGTGGTTCCACCTGGCAACACGACGGGGTGAAAGACATGGCAGAAGTGGTGGCGGCTCTCGGGTTGGGGCCGGAGCAGATCGAGAGCGTGCTCACGGCCGCTTCGCTGGCGCCATCCGTCCACAACGCGCAGCCGTGGCGGTTCCGCGTCCGGCACGACCGCATCGAGCTGCACGCGGACCCGGACCGCAGGCTGGCGGCGACCGACCCGGAAGACCGCGAGCTGCGGCTGTCCTGCGGTGCGGCCCTGTTCAACCTGCGGCTGGCCCTGCAGAGCGCGGGGGTGCGACCGCTGGTGTCCATGTTGCCCGGCCGCGACGCGCCGGGCGCGCTCGCCGTCGTGCGCCACGGCGGCCGGCTCAAGATCGACGACGAGCAGCGCGGGCTGCTCGCGGCGGTGTCCCGGCGCCACACGAACCGCAGGCCGTTCCTCGAAGCCGCCGTCGACCCCCGTCAGCGCCACGCCCTGGTGCGCGCGGCCGAGCTGGAACGCTCCTGGCTGCACGTCGTCACGACACCGGTGGACCGGGCACAGCTCAAGAGGTTCGTCCGCCAGGCGCACGAGATCCAGCTCGCCGACGAGGGCGTCCAGGCGGAGCTCGCGGCGTTCACCGGCCACCGTCCCGGCGCGACGGACGGCGTTCCGCTCACCTCGGCGGGCGTGCGCCCGGAGATGCAGGACGAGTGGGCGTTCCGCGACTTCCACGGCCCCGAACGCCGCCCCGGCAAGGACTACGAGTCCGACCCGCTCGTCGTCGTCCTCTGCTCGTTCTACGACGGCCCGCTCGGTGAGCTGCAGGCGGGGCAGGCCCTGCAGAGGGTCCTGCTCACCGCGACCACCCGCGGGCTGTCCGCGTCGTTCCTGTCGCAGCCGGTCGAGGTGCGGCGCGTCCGCGAGGACCTGCGGCGCGCGCTCGGCGGCATGCTCGTGCCGCAGACCGTGCTGCGCCTGGGCTTCAGCACGCCGGTGCCGCCCACACCCCGCCGTCCCGTCTCCGAGCTGCTGATCCGCTCCGACGAGCACGCGCCGGTCAGGGGCGTGTGGCACCGCTGACCGGCGCACCGATCGTGGTTCTCCACCTCCGCACCGCGGCCGGGGTCAGCGTGCGGCGGTGCGGCGGATCGCGGCAGCAGGCCCCGGCGACGACAGGACCTTGGTCCCGCCCGACTCGCCTCCTCCCGCCCTGCCCCGGGGTGAGCGCACCGGGCGATCCTCGACACATGGAACCTGTGGTGATCCTCCAGGACGGTGTCAGAGGCGACGGCGACGCACTGCGGTGGGCCGCTGCCCACGCGCGGCTCGTCGGGACGAACGTCGAGGTACACCGACCGCGCGACGACTTCCGCGCCCAGCTCGTCGTCGTCGGCTACCGGGGCCCGCGGACCTCGGCTCTCGGTCTCGGTGACCACGTCCTGCCGCTGCTGACCACCACGGGCTGCGACACGGTCGTCGTCCGCAGCGCGCCCGCGGCGGTCGATGCCGCGCACCACCACATCACCGCGCTGGTGAGCGGTGGTCCCGGTGACGGCCGGGTGCGGCGCCACGCCGCCGACTTCGCCCGGCGACGTGGTGCGGCCCTGCGGGTGCTGCACGCCGCGCCGCGGCCCTTGGTCCGCTGCGGTTTCGAGGCGGACCACTCGCACGTGCTCGCCCGTGCGTCGGCGACGCTGAACGGCTTCCCCCACCACGCGGTGCTGATCCACGCCCAGCCGCACGAGGCGATCGCCCGGTGCACCGACACCGACCTGGTCGTCGTCGGTTCCGGTGACTCGCACGAGAGCGGCACCGTCACCAAGGCGGCACTGCACCACGCGCCGTGCCCGGTTCTCGTGGTGCACCAACCGGTTCTGGGGGCGCATCACGGCCGTGTGGTCGTTCCCGCTCCTCGCCGACCGGTTCGCGCCCAAGGCTGACTTCGGCCGCGTACAACGCCATCGCGAGTCCGTTCGGAAGCGTGCGGGAGTGCCGCCGGGATGCCCGGTCGCCGGAGCCGGCCGCGCCACCGCCACCGGCACGGCCGCTCGGGGCGACCAAGGGTCCGAAGTGCCGGTGCCGGCGGGACCTCGGTCCCGGCCGCCCCGGACCGCGCGCCCTGTTCCGCGCCCGGTCCGGGCGGCAGCGTGGGGGACAACAGACCCGAGTGAGGAGCGCGAGATGTCGAACGCCGACCTGTCGCTGGTCGACGCGTACTGGCGAGCCGCCAACTACCTGTCGGCCGGCCAGATCTACCTGATGGACAACCCCCTGCTGACCGAACCGCTGGCGCCGGAGCACATCAAGCCGCGCCTGCTGGGTCACTGGGGTACCACGCCGGGCCTGAACTTCGTCTACGCGCACCTCAACCGGGTCATCCGGGAGCGCGACCTCGACGTGCTGTTCGTGACCGGCCCCGGCCACGGCGGACCCGCGCTGCTCGCCAACACCTGGCTGGAGGGCACCTACAGCGAGACCTACCCGGACGTGCCGCGTGACGCCGAGGGCATGCGAAAGCTGTTCCGGCAGTTCTCGTTCCCCGGCGGCGTGCCGAGCCACGTGGCCCCGGAGGTGCCCGGCTCGATCCACGAGGGCGGCGAGCTGGGCTACTCGCTGGCGCACGCGTTCGGTGCGGCGTTCGACAACCCGGACCTGGTCGTGGCGTGCGTGGTCGGCGACGGCGAGGCCGAGACCGGGCCGCTCGCGGCGAGCTGGCACGCGGGCAAGTTCCTCAACCCCCGGCGGGACGGCGCGGTGCTGCCGATCCTGCACCTCAACGGCTACAAGATCGCCAACCCGAGCCTGCTGGCCCGCATTCCGCACGACGAGCTGGACGCCCTGCTGCGCGGCTACGGGTACGCGCCGTTCTACGTGGAAGGCGACGAGCCGGAGGCGATGCACGCCCGTATGGCCGAGGAGCTCGACGAGGTCTTCGACGAGATCCGCAGGATCAAGGAGGCGGACGAACGGCCCGTCTGGCCGATGATCGTGCTGCGCAGTCCGAAGGGGTGGACCGGACCGTCGGAAGTGGACGGCAAGCCGATCGAGAACACCTGGCGCTCCCACCAGGTTCCCCTCTCCGGCGTGCGGGACAACGCCGAGCACCTGCGGCAATTGGAGGCGTGGCTGCGCGGCTACCGGCCGGCCGAGCTCTTCGACGAGCGGGGAGCACCGCGGCCCGAGCTCGCCGCCCTGGTCCCTGACGGTGCCCGCAGGATGGGGGCCACACCGCACGCCAACGGCGGGTTGCTGTTGCGCGAGCTGAAGATGCCGGGAGTCCGCGCCCACGCCGTCGACGTGACGAAGAACGGGAGCACGCACTCCGAGCCGACCAGGGTGCTCGGCCGGATGCTCAGGGACGTCGTGGAGCTCAACTCCGGCGCGCGGTCGTTCCGGATCTTCGGGCCGGACGAGACCGCGTCCAACCGGCTCGACGCCGTCTACGACGTGACCGGCAAGCAGTGGCAGGCCGAGACGTTGCCGGTGGACGAGCACCTGGTGCACGACGGCCGGGTGGTGGAGGTGCTGTCCGAGCACCTGTGCCAGGGCATGCTGGAGGGCTACCTGCTCACCGGCCGGCATGGGTTGTTCAACTGCTACGAGGCGTTCATCCACATCGTCGACTCGATGTTCAACCAGCACGCCAAGTGGCTCAAGACGCACAAGAAGCTGGAGTGGCGCAGGCCGGTCGCGTCGCTGAACTACCTGCTCAGCTCGCACGTCTGGCGACAGGACCACAACGGCTTCTCGCACCAGGACCCCGGCTTCATCGACCACGTGATGAACAAGAAGGCCGAGGTCGTCCGCGTCTACCTGCCGCCGGACACCAACACGCTGCTGTCGGTGGCCGACCACTGCCTGCGCAGCAAGGACTACGTCAACGTGATCGTCGCGGGCAAGAACGAGACACCGGACTGGCTTTCGGCCGAGGAAGCGGCGTTGCACTGCGCTCGCGGCGCCGGCATCTGGGAATGGGCGAGCAACGACGACGGTGTCGACGAACCCGACGTCGTCCTCGCCTGCGCCGGTGACGCACCCACGGTCGAGGTCCTGGCCGCCGTCTCCTTGCTGCGCCAGCACCTGCCGTCGCTGCGGGTGCGCGTGGTCAACGTGGTGGACCTGATGCGCCTGCAACCCGACACCGAGCACCCGCACGGCATGCCGGACCGCGAGTTCGACGCCCTGTTCACCACCGACAAGCCGGTGATCTTCGCCTACCACGGCTACCCGTGGCTCATCCACCGCCTGACCTACCGCCGCACCAACCACCGCAACCTGCACGTCCGCGGCTACAAGGAGGAAGGCACCACCACCACGCCGTTCGACATGCTCGTGCTCAACGACATGGACCGCTACCGGCTCGTCATCGACGTGATCGACCGCGTGCCCGGGCTCGGCCCCAAGGCCGCCCGGCTCCGCCAGCTCATGCAGGACCAGCGCACCCGCCACCACCACTGGATCCGCGAGCACGGCGAGGACCTGCCCGAGGTGCGCGACTGGACGTGGCAATGAACGTCCTCGTGGTGAACGCGGGCTCGTCGAGCCTGAAGCTCCGCGTCCTCGGCGAGGACGACACCGTCCTCGCCGAGGAGCACGTCGAACGCTGGTCCGGCGGCGACGAGACCGGCCCGCTGGAGGAGTTCCTGAGCGGCGCCCCGTCCGTGCAGGCGGCCGGGCACCGCGTCGTGCACGGCGGACCCGCCTTCAGCAGCGCCACCGCGATCGACGACGACGTGCGCGCCGGGATCGAGGCGCTCACCCCGCTCGCGCCCCTGCACCAGCCCCGCGCGCTCGCCGGCATCGACGCGGCCAGGCGGCTGTTGCCCGGCCTGCCGCAGGTCGCCTGTTTCGACACCGCCTTCCACACGACCATGCCGGCGGCCGCCACGACCTACGCCGTGCCGGCCGCCTGGCGCCGCAAGTGGGACCTGCGCAGGTACGGCTTCCACGGCCTGTCCCACGCCTACGCCTCCCGGCGGGCAGCCGGGCTGGCGGGCAGGACCGGTGCCAGGGTGGTGAGCTGCCACCTGGGGTCCGGAGCGTCGCTGGCCGCCGTGGCGAACGGGCGGTCGGTGGACACGACGATGGGCTTCACCCCGCTCGCGGGCCTGGTGATGGCCACCCGCAGCGGCGACGTCGACCCCGGCCTGCTGCTGTGGCTGCACCGCGCCGGGCTCGCGCTCGACGACCTGGAGGAGGGCCTCGAACACCACTCCGGTCTCGCCGGGCTGTCCGGCACCGGCGGAGACCTGCGCGACGTGCGCGAGGCCGCCGGGAACGGGGACGAGGACGCTGTCCTGGCCCTGCGGGTGTACGTGCACCGGTTGCGCCAGGGCATCGCCGCCATGACGGCCTCCCTCGGCGGACTCGACGTGCTCGTGTTCACCGGCGGCGCCGGCGAGCACGACGCCGTGCTCCGGGCGGACACCGCCGCCGGTCTGGCGTTCCTCGGCATCGACCTCGACACCGGCCGCAACGCGGAGGTGCCGGCGGACGGCCGCGTCAGCCGGGACACCTCGGCCGTCGACGTCCGGGTCGTCGAGGCGCGGGAAGACGTCGAGATCGCCGCGCAGACCCGCGCGCTGGTGACCACCACCGACCGGGGGTAGCGATGACCGGGACGAGCAGGCCGGTGGTCGTGGGAGTGGACGGATCGGCGTCGGCCTCGCACGCGGTGCGCCGGGCAGCCGCGGAAGCCGCCGGGCTCGGCACGGACCTCGTGATCGTGCACTCGTGCATGGTGGTGCCGGTTCACGCACCACACGTGGCCCCGACGTCGGAAGCCTGCGCCGACGCGGTGTTCGACCACGGCCGGGTGCTGCTCGCCGAGGCCACCGCCGTGGCGCAGGAGGCGGCTGGACCGGAATCGGCTGGACAGGAATCGGTTGGGCAGGTCGAGGTGACCACCGAGCTGACCGGCGGCGGTGCGGCCGAGCAGCTCGTCGGCCGCTCCGCGTCGGCCTGGCTCGTGGTGCTGGGTTCCCGCGGCTTGGGAGGGTTCACCGGGCTGCTCGCCGGTTCGGTCGCGGTCGCCGTGACGGCCCACGCCCTGTGCCCGGCCATCGTCGTGCGCGACGCGCCCTCCGGCCAGGCTCCTACCGCGCCGCGTCCGTCGTGGTGGGCCTGGACGGCTCGCCTCCAGCGACGCCGCCCTGGCGTTCGCCTTCGAGGCGGCCGCGGTGCGCGGTGCGACCCTGCACGCGGTGCGCACGTGGTGGGACCTCACCGCGGAAACCGCGTGGCAACGTGGGCTGACCGCGACGAACCTCGCTTCCATCGAGGCGGCGGAACACCGGCTGCTGGCCACCCGCGCGAGCGAGTACCCGGACGTGCCCGTGCACCGCACCCTCACCCGCGACCGGCCGGCGCACACCCTGGTCGAGCAGTCCGCGCGGGCGGCCGGTGGTCGTCGGCACGCGAGGACGCGGCGGCTTCCGCGGCCTGCTGCTCGGATCGACCAGCCAGGCACTGGTCCACCACGCCCGCTGCCCGGTCGCGGTGGTCCCGCTGGCACGGCACTGATGCCGGGGACCTCCGCGGACCTGCCGGGTGAGGACGTTGGTCGCTCCACTTCGGACACCGCGGCGCGCAGTGGTCCGCCCGGGCCTCCATCGCCGTCACCGGCGGCGCGCTGCCCCGTCCCGGGCGGGACCGCGGTGTTCGGAACGGCCTGGCGGCGTTCCCGCCAAAGCCGTCCGGCCGTGATCCCGCGGGACGATGGTCCCGGCTGTGGAGCGACGTTCTCACCTGCGCTCGCCCGCACCCGATCGCGCAGGCTCAAGAGGTGATCGCGCGCCACCGCGCCGTCAGTTCCACCCTGGTTCGTCCTCGAGGAGCTACCTGTGCTTTCCGCTGCGTCAGCCGCCGTGGTGCGTGCGACCCTGCCCGTGGTCAGCGACCACGCCGCCGAGATCACCGCCGAGTTCTACCCGTCGATGTTCGCCGCGCACCCGGAGCTGCTGAACCTGTTCAACCGCGGCAACCAGGCCAGCGGCAAGCAGCAGATCGCACTCGCCGCCGCCGTGGTCGCCTACGCCCGGCACCTGCTCGACGGCACGCCGTTCGGCCCGATCGCGGACCGCATCGCCCACAAGCACGCCTCGCTCGGCGTGCGACCCGACCAGTACCCGATCGTCGGCAAGCACCTCATCGGCGCCGTGGCCACCGTGCTCGGCGAGGCCGTCACCCCCGAGGTCGCGGCCGCCTGGGACGAGGTCTACTGGCTGTTCGCCGTCACGCTGATCGCCGCGGAAGCGGGTCTGTACCAGCGGGCCGGCGCCAGTCCCGACACGGTGTGGCGTCCCTGGCGCATCGCCAAGCGCGACGAGGAAGCGGTCGACGCGGTCTCCTTCACGCTGGTGCCCGACGACGGCGGGCCGGTTCCGGCGTTCGAGCCGGGGCAGTACGTGTCCGTCGCGGTCGGCCTGCCGGACGGGCACCGGCAGCCGCGCCAGTACTCCCTGTCGCAGGCGCCCGGCCGCGGCGAGCTCCGCATCACCGTGCGACGGGTCCGCGGTGTGGACGGCGCCCCGGACGGCGCGGTCTCGAACTTCCTGCACGACCACTTGCAAGCCGACGACACCCTGCTGGTCGGCTCGCCGGCCGGTGAGGTCGTGCTGGAGCACGGCGACCGGCCCGTGGTGCTGATCAGCGCGGGCATCGGGATCACGCCGATGCTGTCGATGCTCGGCCACATCTCGGCCGCGCAGCCCGCCCGCCAGGTCGTCGCCGTGCACGCCGAGGCCTCACCCGATCGGCACGCGCATCGCGCGGAGTACGCCCGCCTCGCCGGTCTCCAGCACCTCACCTGGTACGAGAACGGCGGCGGCGACGGGCAGCCGGGCCTCATCGACGTGAACGCGATCCCGTTGCCGCCCAACGCCGTCGCCTACTTGTGCGGCCCGATCACGTTCATGCGCGACGTGCGCGCGGGGCTGCTCCGCCGCGGCCTGCACACCGACGACATCCGGTACGAGGTGTTCGGCCCCGGCATGCTCGAGGACTGACCCGGAGAGGTCGGCGACGCGCGGGGACACCTCACCCGTGAGCGGCCGGCACCCGTAGCCGCTCGGCCTGGCGTTCAGCCCCCGCGGCGGCGGTGCCGGCCAGGTACCCGGGCAACCGCGCCGTCACCGGCTCACGACCGTGACCGTCCACTTGCGATCGGCGGACCGGCGCACTGCCAAGGCAGCCGAGCGGCTCGCCGCAAGAACCGTCCACTTGGGACACGGCGCTCACCGCCGTCCGGTGCACGGCTGACGTCCACCTGGACGGGCGGCCATCGGCGGAGAAACGCTTCTCAACCCGTTCGCGCGAATTCATCGCTCTGACGAGGTACTCCCGCCCGCTTCACTCGGCGGGGCCATCGACTAGGCCATTAGTGTCGGCGAGCGAGCATGGAGCGATCTGGTCATCGACACCGCTCCAGTGCTCCAGCGCCACGAGCGCGGTGATGAACGAGCAGGTCCGGAGGACTCTTCGCGTTCAGCTCGGCACATTTCGACTGATCACCAGTGATGAAGGAGCTCGTTGATGGAGTTTGCAGCTGAGCTGAAACTCTACTCACAGTTGTGTGCTTCCACTGTCAGGCGAGCGCGCTTCACGCGACTAGGCGTGATCGCGATGGTGATCGTGTTCTTGCTGACGCCCGTGCCCGCGTCCGCCTACCCGCCACGCGTCCAGGTCTTCGTCGCCAACAGCGGCGGCGACGTGACCGCCGTCTACGACACGCGGCTGGGCGAGGTGGTGGCGTCGGTGCCGGTCGGCCGCTCCCCCGTCGGGGTGGGCGTCGGGGCGGACGGCAACCTGGTCTACGTGACCAACGAGCTGTCCAACAGCGTCTCGGTGATCGACGCCAGGACGTACGAGGTGGTGGCCACCGTGCCGGTCGGCAGGCACCCGTTCGGCGTCGCGGTCACCCCGACGCACGCGTACGTGACCAACTTCGGCTCGAACACGGTCACGGTCATCGACGTGCGGACGAACGCGCCCGTGCTGGAGATCCCGGTCGGCAGGTTCCCGCACACCCCGGTGGTGAGCCCGGACGGCAAGCGGGTCTACGTCACCAACAACGGGGCCCAGAGCGTGACGGTGATCGACACCAAGAACCAGAAGCCGGTCGGCACCATCCCCGTCGGCCGCTTCCCCGCCGGTATCGCCACGAGCCCGAACGGCGACCGGGTCTACGTGGCCAACACCGGCTCCGACACGGTGACCGTGATCGACGGCCGCGACCTCGACCCGATCAAGTCGACACCGGTCGGCAAGTCGCCCATGGGCGTCTCGGTCACCCCGCGCGGCCGGGTGCACGTGGCCAACGCGGGCTCGGACACGGTGACCGTCCTCGACCGGTCCGGCGATCCCGTCATTCCCGGCATCCCGGTGGCGCAGCAGCCGGAAGGCTCAGCCGCCAGCCCCGACGACAGCTTCGTCTACGTCACCAACACCGCCGCCGGAATGATGTCGGTCATCGACGCGGGCACCGGGAAGCTGGTCGCCACGGTGCCGATCGGCCGGGAGCCGGAAGGTCTCGCCGTCACCTCCTGACGGCCTCGCTCTCGCAGGCTGCGTCACGTGAGGACGTGACGCAGCCTGCGGTCCACCTCAACCGCCGCGGTGAGGCACTTCAGGAGCGGGAGGTCACCTCACCGTGATGTTGGAATTGCCACTGCTCTGATATCCCTCGGTCGCGAGGATCATGTAGTAGCTGAAATTGCCCAGCCGCATGTTGGCGCGGTTCCAGGCGTCGAAGTGGTTGCCGGTGGTGATGGAGCCACCCGTGCGCTTCTGCTGCCGGACGCTCCAGAACTGCGGGAAGGTCTTGGTGCCTTCGACGGAGGGCGCGTTGTACCGCATCGTCTGGTAGATGTCGTACGTGCCGCCGTCGGTGGTCACCGTGCCCCGGTGGGTGCCGGTGGGCCGATAAGTGCCCCAGTTGTCGACGACGTAGTACTCGACGAGCGGGTTCGACGTCCACCCGTACAGGGTCAGATACGCGTTGCCGGACGGGTTGAAGCTGCCGGAATAGTTCACGGTCCGCCGTGAACCGTTGCTCCAGCCCTTGCCGCCGACGAAGTTGCCGACGTTGCTCCACGAGGTGCTGTAGTTGCCGCCGGACCCGAATTCCATGCAGACCCTGCCGCCACCATCGGTCCAGAACGAGTAGTAGTAGCCGCCGTTGTTGCCCGTCTGGCTGGAACACGTCGCGGCGATACCCACATCGGCGCTGGCCACACCAGGTGTCAGCGCCATGACCAGCGCAGCGCAGGCACCGCGGAGGAGCAGTCCCATGCGGCCGCGCCCGCGGCTCGACGGTCGAGAATTGGCTTCAGCCATGTGCAGTACTCCTCATCATTGAGGTTGGCACGGCAGCCGAGCAGCGCGATGCGACCCGTGAGGGTGGAATGGCGATCGTGGTGAAGGCCGCCGTCAGTTCCGGCCTACTCGCCGAGTTGGCCGGCAGTGCGGTTGCGACCGGCCGGCCCGGTGGCGGCGGGACCCAGGTCGACCGTGGCCGAACCGTTATCGACACTATCAGTGCCGGATCGACTCCGTAAGGTTGCCGAGAAGTTTCGATAATGTTTCGAAACTCTTCCGGCGGATCACGACCAGCCGCCGCGGGTCGCTTTTGCTCCCGAATAACACGGTGGGTAGATCGGATGACACTTCACGTTTGCCGACCAGGCTAAAGTTTAGCCTCCGAGCACCCGGCGGCACCATTGTCGATCACCGGTGGAGTTCTTTTCCGATCATTCTTCTCGCTCGGACCGGCGGCGCGGGGCAACTCCAATGCCGGCCGGACGGCGTCCGCGGTCAGGCGACGCCGATCGGCAGAGCGGGACCCAGCAGCAGGCCCCCGTCGAGCACCAGCTCCGTCCCGGTCGCGAACGACGCCTCCGGCGAGGTGAGGTAGAGCAGCGCCGCGCTGATGTCGGCGGGGTCGCCGAGGCGCGGGATCGCGAACGGCTCCGGGTCGTAGAAGTCCGAGATCGGTCGCGCGCCGGGCGCGGCCGGCTCGTGGATCAGCTTGGTCGAGACGACCCCGGGGTGGATGGCGTTCACCCGGATGTTGTCCCGGCCCAGCTCGAGCGCGGCGCTCAGCGTCAGGCCCCGGACCGCCCACTTGCTCGCGACGTAGGAGGCGTAGAGGGCGGTGCCGCCGTGCGCCATCGTCGAGCCGATGTTCACGATCACGCCGCCACCGGCCCGCCGCATCGCCGGGGTGACGGCCTTGATGCCGAGGTACTGCCCGGTCACGTTGATCGCGAAGGTGCGGTCCCAGAGGGCCCGGTCGGTGAACTCGATCGTGGTGGCGGGATTCTGCACGCCGGCGTTGTTCACCAGGATCGTCAGCTCGCCGAAGGTGTGCTCGGCCACGGCGACGGCGGTGGTCCAGTCGTCTTCGCGAGCGACGTCCAGGCGGACCGCGATGGCACGTTCACCCAGTTCCGCGGCGAGTTCCGCGGCTTTGTCCAAGCCCCCGGCCGTGCTGCCGATGACGACGTTCGCGCCCTCGGCGTGGTAGGCCCGGACGTGGCTCTCGCCGAGCCCTCCGGTGCCGCCGGTGATCAGTGCGGTCTGGTCGGTGAAACGTCGCATGGCGCGTCCTTCGCAGAGTGACTATGGTGAGCTGACCGGCTCACCTCACCACCGAACGCTACGGCCCGACGGAAGGCGAGTCAAGTGACTCACCTCGCCACGAGGCATACTGGAGCCCATGAGCACGGAGCCCTCGGCGTACCACCGGCGCGTCGCCGAAGAGAAGCGCGCGGCCATCCTCAAGGCCGCGACCGACCTGTTCCTGGCCTCCGGGTACGACGGGACCTCGCTCGCCAAGATCGCGGAGGCGGCGGGGGTCTCCAAGGCCACGCTCTTCAAGCAGTTCCCGACGAAAGCGGCGCTCTTCGACGCGATCGTGACCGAGTCCTGGCAGGTCGAGGACGCCGCAGGTCCCCAGCCGCCGGCCGAGGACCTGCCGGCCGGCCTGACCTCGATCGGTCACCGGTACGTCGAACTGCTCACCCGCCCCGGGATGACCGCGCTGTTCCGCATCGTCATCGCGGAGCTGCCGCGCTTCCCCGAGCTCGGGGAGGCGCAGTTCAGCCGGGGGAAGATGCCCTACTTCGAGTCGGTCAGCCGCTACCTGGCCGACGCGGGCCGGGCCGGCTCGGCGAAGGTCGACGACCCCGACCTCGCCGCGACCCAGTTCCTCGGGATGATCTCCAACTTCGTCTTCTGGCCCACGCTCCTGCTCACCGACTGGGCGCCGGAGCGGGCCGCGATCGAGCAGGCGGTGGACGAGGCGGTCAGCACCATGTGCGCCCGGTACCGGCTCTGACCGGGCGCGCGTCGACCCGGCCGAACCGCCACCGGGTCAAGGCGTGTGCACGCGGTCGGCCTCGATGGTGAGCAGGACGCGCCGCTGCTCGCCGCCGCCGAAACCGGGGTAGGGCCGGCCGAGGTACTTCCGGGACAGCTCGTCGATGTGCTCGCGGGCCCCGTCGGTGGTGATGGCGACGACGCTGCCGCGCAGCGCCCAGTACCGGGAAGGTGCGGCCGGGTCGGCGATGCCGAGGGCGACACGCGGGTCGCGGCGGATGTTGCGGGTCTTCTGGTGGGTGTCCACGGTGTTGATGAGCACGTGCTCGCCGTCCGTGCCCGCCCAGGTCTGGGAGAGCTGCGGGGACCCGTCGGGCATGAGCGTGGTGACGAAGCAGATCGCCTTGGTGCCGAGGAGCGCGATCAGGTCGTCGGGCAGAGCCGTCATGGAAAAGGCCTTCACGTCTGGTCGTTGTAGAGGCGGTCGATGACCGTCTCGTCCGGCGGGTCGCCGGACAGGTCTGCGTGGCGCATGCCCGCCAGGGCGATGCGGAGCGCCCGGCGCCACAACTGCGGGGAGTGGCCGCGGGAGGCGTCCATGACGCTGCCCACCATCACGTGCACCGCGGCGAAGTCGGCGGGCGTCGCCCCGGCCGGAAGCTGACCCGCGCGCACCGCCCTGTCGACGAGGGCGGTCACCAGCGGGGTCATCCGGTCGTGCGCCCGCCGCACCAGGGCGGTGGCCTGGTTGCGGCCGCGCAGCAGCTCCCCCAGCCCCCGGCTGCGGGACTCGATCTGGAGCTGCCGCTCCAGGAACCAGGTGAGCCCGGCCCAGGCGTCGTCGTGCCGCGAGGCCTGCTCCGCCAAGCCGATCACCGTGTCGATGTGCTCGCCGAACAGGGCGTCCAGCAGGTCCTGCCGCTGCGGGAAGCGCCGGTACACCGTGCCCATCCCGGTGCCGGCGGCACGCGCGATGTCCTCGTACGAGACGTCCAGCCCTTGCGAGGCCATCAGCTCATAGGCCGTGCGCAGCAGCAACTGGCGATTGCGCTCGGCATCGCGACGCAGAGGCGGGGCCGCTTCGGTCATACCCGGAGCCTAGCCAAGTGGAAGAACAATTCCAAGTTGAAGATTTCTTCCACTTCCGGGCTACGCTCACGCTGCTCACCCCCGACGACCCTGGAGCCCCCGATGCCACTCTCCCTTGCCAACGACGCGGTGGAGCCGTTCGTGCTCGCCGTACCCGACGCCGAACTGCTGGACCTGCGGAACCGCTTGACCTCCACCCGCTGGCCGGACCGCGAGACGGTCCAGGACGGGAGCCAGGGACCGCGGCTGGACCGCATCCGCGCTCTGTGCGAGCACTGGGCCACCGGCTACGACTGGCGGCGGGCCGAGCGGGACATCAACGGTCTCGGCTCGTCCCGCACCGCCATCGACGGGATCGACATCCACTTCCTGCACGTCCGGTCCGCCGAGCCCACCGCGGTCCCGCTGCTGCTGTGCCACGGCTGGCCCGGCTCGATCCTGGAGTTCCGGCACCTCGTGGGCCCGCTGACCGACCCGGTCGCCCACGGCGGCGACGCCGGGGACGCGTTCCACGTCGTGATCCCCTCCATGCCGGGGTTCGGCTTCTCCGGCAAGCCCACCACGACCGGCTGGACCACCTCCCGGGTCGCCGACGCGTGGATCACCCTCATGCGGCGCTTGGGCCACGACCGCTGGTTCGCCCACGGCGGTGACTGGGGTGCGGCCGTCGTCGAGCAGCTCACCCGCAGGGCTCCCGAGCGGTGCCTGGGCGCGCACTTCACCCTGCCGCTGGTGTTCCCCACCGAGCAGGAGATGAGCGAGGCGACCGCCGAGGAGCGGCAGATGATCATCCGCGCGCAGCACTACCGGGACGAGCTGAGCGCATACGCCGGGGAACAGGCCACGCGGCCGCAGACGATCGGCTACTCGCTCGCGGACTCGCCGGCCGGGCTCGCGGCCTGGATCTACACGCTCTTCCAGGACGTCACCGACAGCGACGGCAACCCCGAGGACGTGATCGACCGCGACGAGATCCTCGACGACATCATGCTCTACTGGCTGCCCAACGCCGCGGCGTCGTCCGCCCGGCTGTACTGGGAGGAACGCCGGAACGCCACCGCGTTCGGCGGTACCTCGGAGCGCAACCCCGTCCCCGCCGGGTTCAGCACCTTCCCCGGCGAGGCCGTGCAGGCCTCGCGCCGCTGGGTCGAACGGCGCTACGAGACGGTGCTGCACCACGCCCGGCTCGACCGCGGTGGCCACTTCGCCGCCCTGGAGCAGCCGGACGTCCTCACCGACGAGATCCGGACGACCTTCCGGCGGCCGCGGGCGTCTTGACACCTCTGGTTTGCGATGCAAACCTGACTGCATCGTAGACAATCTGGGGGTGCGGGATGACGACCGATCCGGGCGGGCTGCTCGACGAGCTGGCGGCCCTGCGCAAACGCGCCAGGACCGACCGGCACGGGTACTGGTTCCCGTTGCTGCTCATGGGAGTGCTGTCCGTCGGCTCGCTCCCGTTCTCCCGGACCGACCCCAACCCGACCGACCACCTCGTCGACGGCAGGGCGAGCCGGTGGTTCGACCCGCTGGCGCACCTGAGGTTGAACACCGAGGTGCTGCACCCGCTCGCGCTCGAGCTCTACTGGGCAGGGGCGCTGATCACCGGCGTGGTCGCCACGGTGTGGTGGTACCGCTCGCGCGCCCGGCGTGTCGGTGTGGAAACGCCGACCGGCACGTACGTCCAGGTCGCGCTGCTCGGCTCGTTCGCCGCGCTGATCGGGATCCCGCTGAGCACCACCCTGTTCTACGAGTACAGCACGATCTACCCCACTCTCCCCGTGGTCATCGTCGTCATGGCGGTGCTGCTGGGCCTGGCCGTGCTCGCCTTCCGGGCGCGGCGTGCCCGGCCGCTGTTCATCGTGGCCGGGCTGGTCCTGACGTCGATGGCGTTGTCGTTGCTGCAGGTGCCCGATGTCGGCGTCGACCTCGGCACCGGCGGCATGGCCCAGTTCACGGTGATCGCGTTCGGCGTGCTGACCCTGGCCTGGGTCGAGCGCAGCGCGTTGTGCGGGGTGATCGCGGTGGTGTTCGCGGCCTCCGTCCTGATCGTGAACAATTCGCCCATGGAGATCGACGCGCTGGGCGCCGCCCAGGACGTCCTGCCGCCCGCGACCGTGCTCCTCCTCGGCGGACTGGGCGCGCTGGCGGCCCACCGGAGCCCTTCGTGAGCGAGCACCCCACCGCGGCGCTCGACGACGTCGTCCACCAGCGGCACCGGCTGGGCATCCTGACCATCGCGGCGGAGGTGAAGAGGGTGGAGTTCGCCTACCTGAAGTCCACCCTGAACCTCACCGCCGGCAACCTCTCCCGCCACATCGCGGTGCTCGAGGAAGCTCAGCTCCTGGTGGTCGAGAAGGGCTACGACGGCAAGCGGCCGAAGACCTGGGTGAGCGTCACCGCCGCCGGGCGCGAGGCGCTCGCGGTCGAGATGTCCGCGTTGCGCGCGCTGGTGGAGCGGCACGGGAAGAGCTGAGCATCCTCACCGAAGCTGGAAGAGCACACGGGACGGTCAGTAGCGGGTGCGATCGGTGGCGCAGGCGACGAGCAGCATTCCGGTGGTGAAGGCGAGCAGGTGGTCACCGCTGAGTGCGCACATGCACACCAGCGTGAACCACAGCAGCAGCTTCATGTACCAAGGTTAGGGACCGTATGACCTTGATCGCAGCCGAATTTGGGCAAGCCTTAACAGTCTCGCGCTATTGCAACCTTCAGGCAGCACAACCGAATTGCGCCACGGGAGACCGGCGGGCGCCGGCGGCGGCGCCCACCGGTGCCGGTCCGGCGTCCACGTCAGACAGTGATCAGGCAACCCTGGTCGTCGCGCGCGACCGCGTCCTCGTCGTCGAACCAGTGACCGTTCGAGCCGAGGTAGCGGAAGCGCAGGGTGGTTCCCTGGGGCACGACGACGGTCGCGGTCCGGCGACCGTTGGAGCGGGCGCGGAGCTCGGTGACGCCCGGCGTCCAGTCGTTGAAGTCGCCGACCACGCTGACGGGTCCTGACGGCTCATGCCTGGGCAGCGCCCAGGTCACCCGCATCTGCTGGTCCTTGGCAGGCATGATTCGGATCATCGAGCCGTTGTTCCTTCCACAGTTCTCGGGGCCCGCAGTTCTCGGGCTTCGGGTGGCGACAGCCTGCCCAGGACCACGGCATCGGACGAGCCGACGCGCCCACGCGGGCAGCACAGTCCCCGGATCGGGTGGTTCCCCGCACGACCGTCACCCGCTGCCACCGGATCGGCGACGTCCCGCGGCGGCAGCACTCCCCTCCGCGGAGCACTGCAGCAACGGTCAACTCATAAGATGTAACTCTATCGAGTGATACAGTTGCCTCATATAAGGCTCGATCCGACCTCGCCCAAGGGGAGACATCTTGCTGTCCGACACCCATCCCAACGCCCTGTGGCTGGCCGAGCTGTACCGAGGCGGCGCGGCGATCACGGCCGACCCGAACCTCAGCGAGAGCGAGCGGCTCCGGCGGCTGCAGGAGCACACCGGCGAGGTCATGGAGCGGATGTCACCGGACTTCGTGATCCACACCGGTGGCGTGCGGCTGGCGGCGACCGGCGGAATGGAGTTCATGCGCCGGTACACGAAGCGGCGGGCGAGCCTCGCCGACGCCAACGTCGAGCCCGTCGAGTTCGACCAGATCCTCGCCGACGACCACTACGGCATCGTCCACGGGACGTTCCGCACGACTCGTGGCGACTGGACCTGGACCCGCGTCGGGATGGGGGCGTGGCGCTTCGAGGACGGCGTGGCCGTCGAGCACTGGGAGCTCTCCGACGGACCCACGTGGGACGAGTTCTTCATCTCCGGCGACCCGGCGTCGTTCACGGGCTCGGCGCGGGAGTTCTGGACCCACGGCGGCTGACCGCACCACCCGATGCGCGCCCGCCCGGCTCGCCGATCGGCTCACCCACCGGGATGCGACGAGGCGCGAGACCGGGCGCCGGCGACCCCGCGCCCCAACGCGTTCCCGGCCGCCCGAGCCCTGCTCACCCGCTCCCGGCGAGCACCATGGCAACGCCTTGTCGATGAGGACTCCTGCAGCTATGGTCATCCCTAATGATAGATGACTCTCATTTAAGGTTGGTGATCCACCTGTGTACATCGCTGCAGCGACCGACAGGGTGTCCATCGCGCAGAGCTGGCCTCGCACGGCGGCCGAGGAGATCCGCCGCCTCGGCGAGGTGCCGGCCGCCAACGTCGGCGACGCGCTGCAGCGCATGACCGTGCTGGACGGCGGGATCCGGCTGGTCGCCGGGCACGGCGCGCTGGTGGGCAACGCCCTAACGGTGGACGTGCGATCCGGTGACAACCTGGCCATCCACCGCGCGCTCGACGAGGCCCTGCCGGGAGACGTCCTGGTCGTCAACGGGCACGGCGACCTGACCCGCGCGTTGATCGGCGACCTCATCGGCGAGATCATGGTCAACACCGGGGTAGCCGGTGCCGTGGTCGACGGTGCGGTCCGCGACGTCCGGGCGTTGTCGGAGATGGGCCTCGTCGTCTACGCGCGGGCGATCACCCCCGCCGGGCCGTTCAAGGACGGGCCCGGCAGCATCGGTGCGCCGGTGGCGGTCGGCGGCGTGGTGGTGGCGGCGGGCGACGTCCTCGTCGGCGACTCCGACGGCGTGGTAGTCGTTCCCCGGCACCGGGTGCAGGAGGTCGTCGGCGCGGTCGACGGGATCGGCGAGAAGGAGGAGGCGCTTCGGCAGCGCATCCTCGCCGCCCGTCCTGGGCACGCGGCGGTGGCGCGATGACCGCCGTGCCGCCCGCGCTCCGGATCGAGGACCTGCGCCGGTTCTCACGACGCCCGGCCCTCACGCCGGCGCCGCCCGGCGCCGTCTCCCTCGCCATGGGCGAGCCGGACTTCTCCACCCCGCAGCCGGTCGTCGAAGCCGCGGAAGCCGCCCTGCGCGCGGGCGAGACCCACTACGCCGACCAGAAGGGGCTGTGGGAACTGCGCGCCGCGCTCGCACACCGGCTGCCGCCGCACCCCTGTCGGACGTGGAGCGCGGACGACGTCGTCGTCACCCACGGCGCGACCGGAGCGCTCGCGGCGGTCGTGCTCGCGATGATCGGCCCTGGGGACCGCGTCGTCGTCCCGGAGCCCGCGTACTCGCTCTACGCCGACCTGGTCGTGCTGGCCGGGGGCACCGTGGACTTCGTCCCGCTCGGCCGCGACCTGCACTGGGACCTCGACGCGCTGGCCGCCGCACTCCCCGGCGCCAAGATGATGATCTTCTCGAACCCGTCGAACCCCACCGGCATCGTGCACCACGAGCGGGAGCTCAAGGCCCTCGGCGACCTCCTCGACGGCTCGGACGTCCTGGTCGTCAGCGACGAGGCGTACCACCACCTGGTCTACCCGGGCCACGAGGCGGTCCCGGCGCTGGCGATCGACTCGTTGCGGGACCGGACGGTGTACGTGCAGACGTTCTCCAAGACCTACGCGATGACCGGCTGGCGGGTGGGGTACCTGACCGGGCCGCGCGCGGTGGTGGACGCGGCGGCCCTGGTGCACAGGACCCTCAACGGCTCCGTCAACTCGGCGGTCCAGCACGCGGCCCTCGCCGCCCTCGACCTGCCCGGCAGCGTCGTGGACACCATGCTCGCCAGGTACCGGCGGAGGCGCGAGCTGGTGATCGCGCGGCTGTCGGACGTCCCCGGCCTGCACCTGGTGCCACCGGAGGGCGCGTTCTACGGGTTCCTGCGCTACGACGCGGACCGTCCGTCCGAAGAGGTCGTCCGCGAGCTCGCCGAGCGGAAGGTGCTGGTCCGCGCCGGTGCCGAGTACGGGCCGTCCGGAGAGGGGCACATCAGGATCTCGTTCGCGGCCTCCGAGGACGACCTGCGCACCGGGCTGGGCCGCATCGTCGACCACCTCGGCGCCACGAACCCGTGACCGGTGCGAGACGGGCGGCGTGCACCGCGCACGTTCGACGGGTGAACTGCGCGATGATCGAAGGCGCTACCCTTTGCCCGCACTTCTACGAGGCGGAGGAGGCCCGTGTCCGATCGGCAGGCCGCCCCACGTGGGGGGCGCAAGTTGCGCAGTGACACCCGCCGCAACCGCCGGCGTCTCCTCGAGGCCGTCGGTGAGCTCGCGAGGGAAGCACCCGACGAGCTCACCATGCAGGCGGTCGCGGCCCGCGCGGAGATCGGCCCGGCCACCGCCTACCGCTACTTCTCCTCGATGGAGGAGGTGCTCGCGGCCTACGTGCTCAGCGTCGTCGAGGAGCTCAGCGACTTCACCTCGACCTCGACCGCGCAGGGCCGGCCGCTCTTCGACGCCGTCGTGGACAAGTGGGTGGACCTCCTCGCCCAGCACGGCCCGGCACTGGTCCAGCTCCGGTCCCGGCGGGGCTACCTGGAGCGGCTCCACGACGGGAACGAGATCATCGCCACCATGCGGGACGCCTGGAGCGAGCCCGTCCGAGGGCTGCTGGACGACATCGGCCTCCCGCACGAGATGCTCGAGGACGCCCTGTTCCTCAACAACATGATCTTCGATCCGCGCGAGGTCCAGGATTTGCTGCAGGAGAGGCGCCTGTCCCGCCGCGAGGTCATCACCCGGCTGACCGAGGCGTACTGCGGCGCGCTGCGCGGCTGGGCCAGGGTGGGCTGAGCAGGACCCCGCTGAGTTGGACCGGGCTGAGTCAGACCGGGCTGAGCAGGAGTGGCGCTCGCGTGACAGCGGTCGCCGAGCCACAGCCGCGGGCCTGATCTCCTCGGGTCCCGTCGCGTAACCACCGCGAGAACGCACGGCTCGGGCGGAAACGCCGGGGCCGCCGTCATCTCCGCCCGCCGAACCCCTGACGAGCGGCGGGCGGCAGACCGTTCGCACACCCGCGCACACCACTCCCCTCTTCCACCCGGCCCGTTCCGGCTCGCCTCGCCGCCCAACACAGTCCGCTCCACGCCCCCAACCGGCATTCCACTTCGAGCATTATCTGATAGAGTCGTCTCAACTCATACGACAGTTACACTTTGTGCAGGGAGGAGGGCGGCGGTGGCCGACACCGGTCTTGAGGTCGCCACGCGGATGGCGGAGGCGGCCGGAACGTGGCTCGACTCCCTCGACCCCGGCCAGCGCGAGGTGGCGGTCGGGCCGGCGCCGGGCCTCGACGGTGACGCCGAGGCGGAACGCACCCGCTGGTTCTACACACCGACCGACCACGGCGGCCTGACCTTCCACGAGCAGCGTCCCGCCCAGCACCGGATGGTGATGCGCCTGGTCGCGAGTGGACTGTCCGAAGCCGGTTACACCACGGTCGCCACCGTGCTCGGCCTGGAGAACGTGCTCGACCGCGTCGAGGGCTTCTCGGTGAACTGGGGCCGGGAGCGCACCCGCGATCCGGGCAGGTACTACCTGCGCGTCTTCGGTGAGCCGGGTGGGCGGCGACCGTGGGGGTGGCGGTTCGGCGGCCACCACGTGTCGCTCAACTACCTGGTGGTGGACGGGCGGGTCGTCGCCACCACGCCGTGCTTCCTGGGTGCCGACCCGGCCGCGGCACCGCTGCTGGGCGGGGCGGCGCTGCGACCGCTGGGGACGGCGGAGGACCTGGCCCGCGAACTGGTCCGCTCGCTGCGCCCCGAGCTGGCCGCCCGCACGCTGCTGCTGCCCCGCGCCCCGAACGACGTCGTGGCGGGCAACAGCACCACGGTCGAGGACCGCGTGGTGAGGCGCAGCGAGCTCTGGCGTCCCGGGCCGCACGTCCCCGACCGCGCCGGGCAGTCCGTCACCGGTCTCGACGGTGCGGACCAGCGGGCGCTGGCCCTCACGCCGACGCCCGGCGGGGTGCCGGGCGGTGAGCTCGACGCGGGGCAACGGGAACTGCTGCGAGCCCTGCTGAGCACCTACCTCGGCCGCGTTCCGGACGGGCTGTCCCCGCTGCCCCGTTACGACGACCCGGCGGCGCTCGACGCCGTGCACCTCGCCTGGGCCGGCTCGACCGCGGCGGGTGAACCGCACTACTACCGCCTGCAAGGCCCGCGGTTGCTCATCGAGTGGACCAACGTCCACCGCGGCGCCAACCACGCGCACGCCGTGTGGCGTGACCCGGAGACCGACTTCGGCGGCGACGTGCTGGCCGCCCACCACGCCGCGCACCACGCGCGCCAAGCCACCACGCACCGCTCTTGAACGGAGCCGACGTCCATGGCCGGTCCACCACCGCCACCGACCGATGCGTTGCCGCACACCACACGTCCCACGCTCCGCGGATCCTTCGGCATGTGCGCGTCGACGCACTGGCTGGCTTCCGCGACGGCCCAGTCCGTCCTGGAGCGGGGTGGCAACGCGTTCGACGCGGCCACGGCCGGTGCCTTCGTGCTGCACGTGGCCGAACCCCACCTCAACGGGCCGGGCGGTGACCTCGTCGCCGTGCTCGCCACGGCCGCGAACCCGGCGCCGCTCGTGCTGGCGGGGCAAGGCCACGCCCCACGAGGTGCCACGATCGAGCACTTCGTGGCCGAGGGGCTGGACCACGTCCCGGGAGCGGGCGCACTGGCCGCCGCCGTTCCCGGCGCCGTCGACTCCTGGCTGTGGCTGCTCGCCGAGTTCGGCACCTGGGAGCTCACGGACGTCCTGGCCTACGCGGTCGGCTACGCCGAGCGCGGTGTTCCGGTCGTGCCGCAGCTCGCCCGCGTGCTGGCCACGGTCGAGGACCTGTTCCGCACGCACTGGCCGACGTCGTACGCGCTGTGGATGCCGGGAGGACGAGTTCCACAGCCCTTCTCGACCCTCGTGAACGCCACCTACGCCAGGACCCTGCGCGGGCTGGCCGCCGCGGCCACCGGTGAGACGAGAACGGCGCGAATCCACGCCGCGCGCGACACGTGGCGAACCGGGTTCGCCACCGCGATGGCCGAGTTCGCGGCGGTGCCCCACCGGCACTCCTCCGGCCGCGACCACGCCGGGGTGCTCACCGCGGCCGACTTCACCCCGTCGCTCGAGCCCGCGGTCACCGCGCGGTTCCGCGGGGCCACGGTGGCGAAGGCGGGCCTGTGGTCCCAGGGGCCCGTGCTGCTGCAGGCCCTCACGATGCTCGACCACTTCGACGACGAGCGGATCGACCCGTCGACCGCCCTGGGCATCCACACGATCACCGAGGCCGTGAAGCTCGCCATGGCGGACCGGGAGGCGTACTACGGGCACCTGGCCCCGGCGGACGCGGAGTCCGTGCTGCGCCGCCTGCTCTCCCCGCGCTACGGCGAAGAGCGGGCCGGCCTGATCGGTGAGGTCGCGTCGACCGAGTTCCGGCCCGGCGACATCGGCGTCGAGCCGTTCACGCCTCCCCTGGTCACCAGGCGGCCCGCCGGTCCGGCCGACGGGACCGGGGAACCCACCGTGCAGCAGACCGGGGAGACCAGGGGCGACACCTGCCACATCGACGTCGTCGACCGCTGGGGCAACATCATCTCGGCCACCCCGTCGGGAGGGTGGCTCCAGTCCTCCCCCGCCGTGCCGGACCTCGGTTTCGCGCTGGGCACGCGGCTCCAGATGACCTGGCTCGACCCCGCCGCTCCGTCAGCCCTCACGCCAGGACGGCGGCCCCGCACGACGCTGACTCCGACCCTGCTGCTGCGCGACGGCAAGCCGGTGGCCGCCTTGGGCACGCCGGGAGGCGACCAGCAAGACCAGTGGCAGCTGCTGTACCTGGTGCGCACGCTCGCGCTGGGCCTTGACCCGCAGGAGGCGATCGACGCTCCCGCGTTCCACACCACCGCGGTGGTGAGCTCGTTCTGGCCGCGCACCTGGACGCCGGGCGGGCTGGTGGTCGAGCGGCGAGCGGGCGAGGCGGTCGTCGCCGAGCTGGTCGGACGCGGTCACGACGTGACCGTCTCCGGCCCCTGGAGCCAGGGCCGGTTGTCGGTCGTCACGCGTGATCCGGACACCGGCGTCCTCCAGGCGGCGGCGAACCCGCGCGGCGCCCAGGGTTACGCGGTGGGCCGATGACGGCCTCCACGACCCGCACCCGCGGGCGGCTCGTGCGCCGGCACATGACGCCGGTGCACCTGATGCTCGCGCTCACCTTCGCGACGGGGGTCGTCGACGCCGTCGGCTACCTGCGCCTGGACCAGGTGTTCGCGGGCAACATGACGGGCAACGTGGTCATCCTCGGGATGGCGGCGGTGCCGGGGACGGGGCTGCCGGTGCTCGGCCCGGCCGTGGCGCTGCTGTCCTTCCTCGCCGGCGCGGCCGCGGCCGGACGGGCCCTGCGGACCGCCGCGCCCGGCTGGGGCTCTCCGCACACCGGGCTGCTGGGCGGCGTCGGACTGGTGCTGGCCGCCACAGCTCTCGCCACGACCGTCGTCGGCGTCGGCTCCGCCGTCACCCGCGCGGTGCTGGCGGCAGCGCTGGCGCTCGCCATGGGGGCGCAGGCGGCGACGGCCCGCCACCTGGCGGTGAAGGACGTCACCACCGTCGTCGTCACCTCCACGCTCACCGGGCTCGCCGCCGACTCCCGGCTGGGTGCGGCCCGCCACCAGGGGGCGAAGCGACGAGTCGCGGCCGTCGCGCTCCTCGTCGCCGGAGCGGTCGCCGGCGCGGCGCTGTGCCAGGTGCACGAGGGCCTCGCGGTAGCGGCGGCGGCGCTCGTCGTGCTCGCCGTGAGCGGGCTCGGCCACGCGTCCGCTCGCTCCTCCGGCCACAGCGCCACGCGCACGGCGGACATCCCACCGATCCCGAACCTGTGAAGAGGACTGCCATGACCACAGCTGCGTCTCCCCCGGCCACCATCGGCAAGGCCGCTCTCGGAGCGCTGGGCGTGCTGGCGCTGGCCACCGGCGCCCTGGAGTCGGTGGTGACGCCGACGCTCCCGCTGCTGCAACGCGAGCTGGACATGAGTCCCGCCGAAGGGGCGCTGCTGAGCATCGTGCTGCTGATCACCGGCGCGCTCGTCACCCCGATCGCCGGCAAGCTCGGCGACCGCTATGGCGGAAAATCGGTCCTGATCAAGCTCATGTCCGTGGTCAGCGTCGGTGGCCTGGTGTCCGCTCTGGCACCCAATCTGCCCGTGCTACTGTTCGGCCAGTTGCTGCAGGGCGCGATGGTGGGTGCCCTGCCGCTGTCGTTCATCCTCGTGCGCAAGTACCTCCCCGCAGGCGATGCGAAGGTCGCCATCGGGACCGTCAGCGGAATGTTCGTCGGCGGCGGGATGGTGGGTCTGGTGGCCGCCGGACCGGTGGCCGAGCAGCTCTCCCGGCACTGGCTGTTCGCGCTGCCCACAATCGTCGTCATCGTGGCGACCATGGCGACGAACCGGCTGATGCCGCACGACCCACCTGGTCGCTCCGACGATGCGGGAATCGACTGGCCCGGGTTCGCGTTGCTGAGCGCGACACTGGTCACGCTCATGCTCGTGCTCGCGCTCGCGGCCCACATCGCGTCCCAGCCACTCGTGTTCGCCGGCCTCGTCGTGCTGCTGATCGCCCTCACGACGGGATGGGTGTTCGTCGAACGGCGCGCGGTCGCGCCGATGGTCGACCTGGCCATGCTCGCCCGGCCCGCGGTGTGGAAGTCGTGCTTGCTGACGTTCGTGATCTGCATGGGCACCGCGGGCGGGACCTACCTCGTCACGCAGCTGCTCGGAATCTCCGGCGACGGGTACGGGTTCGGAGCCAGTGCCACGCTGACCGGGTTCTACCTGCTGCCCGGCGTCATCGCCGCGTCCGCGGCCGGGCCGATCGGGGGCATCGGAGCACGGCGTTTCGGCTCACGTGCCGTGGTCACCACCGGTGTCGTCCTGCTGGTCATCTCCCTGCTGGGATTGGCCGCCGTGCACAGCGAGGTCTGGCACCTCGTCATCGCCAAGGTGCTGATCGGGTTCGGCAACGGCCTGTGCGTCACCGCGATGCTGAGCAGCACCGCGACCTCCGTCGACGAGGGTGACACCGGCATCGCCACGAGCCTGGTCCTGGTGACGCGGGTGCTCGGCTTCGCCGTCGGTATGCAGATCTGCGGCGCCATCCTGACCGCCGGAACCCCCGCCGGGTCGAACGTCTCCGCGGAATCGGCCTTCGTCACCTGCCTCGTCATCGCCGGCGCCGTCACCGCGCTGGCGCTGCTCGTCACCCGCACCATGCACAAAGGAGCCAAGGGATGACCCGCACCACGCGGAAGCGCAAGGTCCTGATCTCCGGAGCGAGCGTCGCGGGCCCGGTTCTCGCGTTCTGGCTCCACCGCTGCGGCCACGAGGTGACGGTCGTCGAGAAGGCGAGCGCGCCGCGCAGCGGTGGCTACCCCATCGACATCCGCGGCACCGCGCTCGACGTCGTGCGCAGGATGGGAGTCCTGCCCCGGTTGCAGGACGCGCACATCGACCTGCGCCGGCTGACCTTCCGCGAAGGGGACGGCGACGAGGTGGCCTCGCTGCACCCCCACGCCATCACCGGCGGCGTGGGGGGACGTGATCTGGAGGTCCGGCGCGGGGACCTGACCGAGGCGCTCTACGCGGCGGTCCGCGACGACGTCGAGTTCGTGTTCGACGACTCGATCGCCACCCTCGACCAGCACGACGACGGCGTCGACGTCACCTTCCGCTCCGGCGGCAGCCGTTCGTTCGACGTGGTGATCGGTGCGGACGGCACGCACTCCCGCACCCGCGAACTGCTGTTCGGCCCGGAAGAGCAGTTCCACCGCTACCTCGGCTACTGCTTCGCCGTGTTCACCATGCCCAACACCTTCGGGCTCTCCCACGAGACCGTCATGTGGAACGCCCCCGGCAGGGCCGCGGCGCTCTACGCCGCCGGGGACGACGACGAGGTGCACGCGTTCCTCAACTGCGCCCTGCCGGATCCGCCGTTCCACGCCTTCGGTGACCTGGCCGCCCAGCGGAACCTGCTCACCGAGGTCTTCGCCGGCGCCGGCTGGGAGGTCCCCGGGATGGTCACCGCCATGCGCGGCGCGCAGGACCTGTACTTCGACGCGGTCAGCCAGATCCGCATGCCCCGCTGGTCCAGCGGCAGGGTCGCGCTGGTGGGCGACGCCGCCTACGCGCCCTCGTTCCTCACCGGCCAGGGCACGAGCCTCGCGCTCGTCGGCGCCTACATGCTCGCCCACGCCCTCGCCGGAGGCGACCACGCCGAGGGCTTCGCCGCCTACGAGCGCACCACCCGCGAGTTCGTGACCGCGAACCAGGACCTGGTCGGCAAGGGCGGCGCCACGCTGTTCCCCGTCACCGCCGAGGACCTGCGGCAGCGCAACGACAGGCTGCGCCACCTCACCACCATGCCCCCCGGACGGGGACGACCGGCCCACTCGGCCCTCACCCTGCCGGACTTCGCGCCCACGACGTGAAATCCGTGCGACACGGGCACCCGCCACGACCGGGCCGCGCGCGACCTGCTCGGTGAACATCGTGAACGAGCGCATGTTGTCGAAGCGCTTGGCGGCGAGGTCGTCGAAGCTGATCAGGAAGCATCCGCAGTGGTAGTCGCTCCCGCTGCAGAACTGCGCGAGCGGCACCCATTCCCGGACCAGCCGAGCCTCCTCCTCGTCTCTCAGCCGGAACCGCTCCGCCGCCGGGAGCTCGGGGCCGTCCGCGGACCGGTTCCCGAGGTTCGCGGACGCCATCCGGGAAAAAGGCCCAGCCAGAGGCCGTCGACGACCTCGCACAGGTCGTCGACGTGCTTCAGCTCGTCGAGCAGCCGCCGCGTGGCACCCGAGTCGATCACCGAGTCGATCACCGCGTCGCTCCCCTCGAGCCACTCCGGCAGGACCGCCTCGACCCACGCGAAGAGCGGGTACTCGGGGATGAGGAACGGGAGGTCCTCGGCGAAGAACCGCGTGCTGTCATGGCCGGGCGGTGGTGGCGCCACCGCCGTCTCCGCGCCCGCCGGGACGTGCAGGACCCGCGCGTGCTTCGGCTCACCGGGGCCGAGCGGGTCCAGCAGGTCCCATTCGTGGTGCAGGAAGAACAGCAGCGAACCGTCCTCCGGCAGGGGAAGCCCTTCGACCCGCGGCAGGGCCGCGCAGCCGACGGAGGCGATGAACGGCCACACGCCGTCGTGCGCGATCAGCCGTGCGCTTCACACTCATCGCCACATGTCTTGCACACCACCACACACGCCTCCAGTAGCGCCCGGCTGACGTCGGCGTCGTACCCGGTGTGCCGCGAGAGCGTCCGGGCCGACCGGGCGAAGGCGCAGGCGCCGTTTGCCGGGCTCTCCCGTGGGTACTCCGGCTGGCCACAGCAGGTGAGCCGGCAACGGAGGAGTCCTGATGAGCCGCCGCTTCGGAGACGAGGTCGTGGCGCTCTGCGCGCCGTTGACCGACCCCGGCGACTTCGACGTGCTGCTCGACCGCGTCGGGGACGCGCGCGTGGTCATGATCGGCGAGGCCAGCCACGGCACCCACGAGTTCTACCGGTGGCGCGCCGCCCTCACCCAGCGGCTGATCGCCGAGAAGGGCTTCTCCTTCGTCGCCGTGGAAGGCGACTGGCCGGACTGCGACCGGGTGAACCACGCCGTGCGCTGCTCCCCCGAGGCGCCCGACGACCCGCGAGGCGCCCTGCTGGCGTTCGACCGGTGGCCGACGTGGATGTGGGCCAACGAGGAGGTGCTCGACTTCACCCGCTGGCTGCGCGCTCACAACGCCGCGCTCGGGGACGACGAGCGGGTGGGCTTCCACGGTCTGGACGTGTACTCGCTGTGGGAGTCGCTGCGCGAGATCATGGTCCACCTCCGCGAGCACGACCCAGCCGAGGTGCCCGCGGCGTTGGCCGCCTACCGCTGCTTCGAGCCGTACGGCGAAAGCGCACGGGACTACGCCATGATCACCCGCTTGATCCCGGCCGGTTGCGAGAACGAGGTGGCCGACCTTCTGGTGCGCCTGCGCGAACGCGCCGCGGCCGAGAGCGGCGGCACCTTCGAAGCCTGGCAGAACGCCGAGGTCGTGGCCGGCGCCGAGCGGTACTACCGGGCGATGATGGCCGGCGGGCCGGAGTCCTGGAACATCCGCGACCGTCACATGGACGACACGCTGCACCGGCTCCTGTCGCACTACGGCGACGGCGCCAAGGCCGTCGTCTGGGCGCACAACACCCATGTCGGCGATGCCCGCGCCACCGGCATGGCGGCCTCCGGCACGCTCACCCTCGGCCAGCTCGCCCGCGAGCGCCACGGCGAGGACCAGGTGGTGCTGATCGGTTTCGGCAGCCACCACGGCACGGTCGTCGCGGGGAGCTCGTGGGGCGCGCCCCTGCGTGAGATGCCGGTTCCGGCGGCCCGGCCCGGCTCGCTCGAACACGTGCTGCACGCGGACGCACCCGAGCGGGCGCTGATGGTCTTCCCCCGCGGCGAACGTCCCGACCTGCTCACCGCGACACTCCCCCACCGCGCCATCGGTGTCGTCTACGACCCCGCGCACGAGCGCGTGCGCAACTACCTGCCCACCGTGCTCGGCGACCGCTACGACGCCTTCCTCTGGGTCGGCGGGACGCACGCCCTCCACCCGCTGCACAGCCGTCAGATCGACACCCTGGAGCCGGAGACGTTCCCGAGCGGCTTCTGAGCCGCCGCGGCGGCGTGAACCCCTCAGGTGCGGTCAGGCACCGGTGACGTGGCCGGCTCGCAGACCTGGCGCAGCAGGACCTCGAAGTGCCGCTGCTGGATGCACGTCGAGCGACGACCAAGTGGTGCCGGCACCACGAGGACGCCCGCGATCACCGCCGGCGTCCTCATCCCTTCCGCCGCACCGTGTCCGGTGCTTTCGCAGGGAACTGATGCCGACGATGATCGCCGACTACCACCCGGGCATCATTTTAGTCAACACTGAAGGTATTGAGTCAACTTACACGGGAGATCGGATCGTTGGTCGGCTTCGCCGTCCCGCCGGGGGGATCCGGGTCACGAGCGGATCTTGCCCACCCCCGCTCCCGCCATGACCGCCGCCTTCACCGTGCCGGGGTCGTCGAGCACGTAGTCGTAGTAGGTGCGCGGTTCCTCCACCGCCCCGCTGCAGTCGGGCTGCCCGGACTCCCCGGTGAAGACGTTGTTCCGCGCGACGCACCGGCCCGCCGGCCCGGCGTAGTGGTTGCTCACCGGCTCCTCGACGTTCTCGAAGTGGTTGCCCTCCACCACGCAGCCCGAGTTCGCCTGGCACGCGACGCCCACATCGCTGTTGCGGAAGTAGTAGTTGTTGAACAGGTGCACCGGTTCCCCGAAGCGCACCCTCGGATTGCGCTGGGGTGTCCGGTCGAACCAGTTGTGGTGGTAGGTCACCTTCAACCGGCCGATGTCCTGGGCGCCGTTCTTGTCGTCGTGGCCCAGCAGCATGTTCTTGGTGTGGTGGTGGGTGTGGTTCCAGGAGACGGTGATGTAGCTGGAGCCGCGTTTGATGTCGATGGCACCGTCGTAGCCGCTCGACAGGTCGTTGTGGTCGATCCACACGTGGTGGGAGAACATCTGCACGTTGATCGCGTCGTCGGACCAGTCGCGGAACACCAGGTTGCGAATGATGACGTTGTGCACGGCGTTCGCCGGTGGCGCGGTGACGGCGTTGTCGACCGGAAGGCCGATGTTCAGGCCGCCGCCGGTGAAGCCGGAGTTCGCGCCGATGCCGACGATGGTCTTGTCCGAAGCCACGTCGTGCATGCCGGCGGGCAACGCGATCATGCCGCGCACGCAGACTGTCAGCGGCCCCGCTTGGCCGATGGCCGCCAGCACCTCGTTCGCGGTGTCGGCCTCGATCACCGGGCCACCCGCTCCACCGGTCGTGCCGTTCTGACCCCAGGCGGTGACGGAGGCGAACCCGGTGGGCGAGCCGGTGGTGGCGCAGGTGCCGGGTGTCTGCGGGGTGGTCGTGGTCGGGGTGGTCGTGGTCGGCGGTGCTCCGGCGCCGGGGGTGTCCGTCACCAGCACGTCGTCGAAGGCGGCTCCGGCGTAGTGGGTGGACACTCCCGCCCGGCCGCTGCCGAAGGTGCCGTCGGTCGCGGTGACGACCTCCACGTTGTCGAGGAAGCCCCGCAGCGTCGTACCGAACGCCTCCAGCCGCAGGGTCGCCCAACTGCCGGTGGGCACGGTGGCGGGTGCGGAGGCGAGCGGGGTGAAGCCACCTCCTGCCCGTTTGCCCAGCACGACCGAGCCGGAGTTGGTCACCGCCAGGTAGTAGTAGTTGCCGGTGCTCTGGGCTCTGGCGAGCACGGCCGCGTGCCGGTTGGCACCGTTGAACGCACTCGGCCGCACCCGTGCCTGCACCGCCTGGTCCGTCCAGCCCGGACCCGTCAGCGCCTTGGCGTCCGCGCTCGTGGCCGCCTGCTGGAAGGCACCCGACGTGACCGTCCAGGTGCCGCCGTTCGTGCTCCAGCCGCTGGAGTCGCCGTCCCCGAAGTCGTCGGCCAGCAGCGTCGCCGCCGAGGCCGCCGGGAACGCGGCCAGAGCCGCCGACAGCACGACACCGCTCGCCGCGGCGGCGAGCCTGATCTTGTGGCGCATGAGCTCCCCCTCAGATCTTGCCGACGCCGGCGCCCGCGCGGACGATGCGTGGCACGTCGGCCGGGTTGTCCAGGGCGTAGGAGTAGTAGGTGCGTGGTTCCTGGACGCTGCCCGCGGTCTGCGGGGCACCGGAGCCGATGAAGATGTTGTCGCGCTGCACGACGCGACCGGGGCCGCTGTCGGCGTAGCCGACGAGGACGGGGTGCGGCACGTTCTCGAAGTAGTTGCCCTCCACCACGACTCCCGCGTCCATGGTGGACGCGACGCCGTACAGTTCGTTGGCGCGGAAGTAGTTGTTGTAGACGTGCACGGGCTCGCCGAACCGCACACGCGGGTGCCGCTGCCGCGAGCCGTCGAAGAAGTTGTGGTGGATGCTGACCTTGAGGCGCCCCTTGTCGGTGCTCGACGCGCCGTCGGAGTGCCCGATCAGCATCGACTTGTCGCTGCCGCGGAACCAGTTCCAGGACACGGTGACGTACTCGGCGCCGCGCACGATGTCGACCGAACCGTCGACGGCACCCGAGAACTCGTTGTGGTCGACCCAGATGTGGTGGGAGTTCTGACCGATGTTGACGGCGTCGTCCTCGGCGTTGGTGAAGCGCAGGTTCCGCACGATCACGTTGTGCGAGCGGTAGAAGTCCAGCCCTCCCCCGTCGATCACCGCGGAGGTGCCGAGACCGACGACGGTCTTGTCCGGGCGCACGCCCTGCTTGCTGGAGATGGTGATCGTGCCGGACACCTGGATGATCAACGCACCGACGGTGTCGATGTAGTCGAGGAACTGCTCGGAGGTGGTGGCGGTGACGACCGCGCCGCCCGCACCCCCCGTGGTTCCGCTCCGGCCCAGCGCGGTCACCGCGGCGAACCCGTCGGGGCCGGTGGCGGCCCCGGCCGGGGTGGCGAGGTGCCCCGCGACGAGGACACCCGCCGTGCCCGCGAGCAGCGTGCGCCGGGTGATCCGGGAGTTGTCGGTCATCGCGGACTCCTTCAGATCTTGCCGACGCCCGCGCCCGCGGGCACGACGGTCGGGACCTCGGCGGCCCGGTGGGTGGTGTAGGCGTAGTAGGTGCGCGGTTCGGCCACGGTGCCGCGGGTCTCGATCTCGTGGTTGCAGTCCACGAGGATGTTGTCCCGCGCCACCAGGCGGCCCAGCTCGCCGCTGAAGTCGACGCGGGCCGGGTTGTTCACGCTGAAGAAGTAGTTGCCCTCCAGGACGACGCCCGCGTCCATCGTCGAGGCGATGCCGTAGCTGTTGTCCCGGTAGTAGTTGTTGTAGACGTGCACCGGCGAGCCGAAGCGGACCCTGGGATTGCGCTGGTCCGAGGCATCGAAGTAGTTGTGGTGGTAGGTGACCCGCAGCCTGCCGGTGTCCTGTGCGCCGTTGTCGTCGTCGTGCCCGACCAGCGATGTCTTGTCGTGGTCGTGGAAGCGGTTCCACGACACGGTGATGAAGTCCGAGCCGCGTTTGATGTCGACCGCGCCGTCGTCGCCGTCGGAGAAGTCGTTGTGGTCGATCCAGATGTGGTGGGAGAACATCTGCACGTTGATCAGGTCGTCGGTGGCGCCGGAGAAGCGGATGTTCCGGATGATCACGTTGTGGACGGCGCCGGGCGGCGGTGAGGTCACGTCGTCGTCGACCGGCACGCCGATGTTCAGGCCGCCGCCGACCAGCCGCGCGTCCGGTCCGATGCCGATGATGGTCTTGTCGGACGCGACGTCGTGCATGCCGTCCGTGGTGCCGGTGGGCAGCGTGATCGTGCCGCGGACCTGGACCACCAGCGGGCCCGGCCGCCGGATGTGCTCGAGGAACTGCGCCGCCGTCGCCGGGGTGACCACGGGGCCGCCGGCGCCGCCCGTGGTCCCGTTCTGACCCAGCGCGTCGACGCTCGCGAAGCCGTCAGCGACCGGCGCGGCCGCGGCCGGCGTGGTCACCGTGACGCAGGCCAGGACGAGGGAGAGCGCTGCCACGGGCACGCCCGCCTTCTTCGCCACGTTCGTCCACATCAGAGCCTCCCCGCTCCCGCGCCGGCCGTGACGGACGCCTTGACGGCGCCGGAGGGCTCCGCGGTGTAGCGGTACGGGATGGCCGCCACGGTGCCGTTGACCTCGCACGGTCCGGAGTTGGTGAGCGAGTTGTCCCTGGCCACCAGCCGGCCCGGATCGGAGTCGGCGTAGCCGCTCTTCGACCAGCACGCCTGCTGCACGTTCTCGAAGACGTTGCCCTCGACGAGGAGACCGGCGTCCATCACCGACGCGATGGCGTACGAGGCGGTGTTGTTGTTGATGTTGGTGTAGTAGTTGTTGAAGACGTGGACGGTCTCACCGAAGCGCACCCGCGGGCTGCGTTCGAAGGTGCGGTCGAACCAGTTGTGGTGGTAGGTGACCCGGAGGTGGCCGCGATCCTCTCCCGCGTTGCCGTCGGAGTGGCCGACCAGCGAGGTCTTCCAGTGGTTGCGGACGACGTTCCACGACACCGTGATGTAGTCGGCGCCGTGGGTGATGTCGAGCATGCCGTCGTAGTAGTCCGGGTCGTTCTCGATGGTGCTGGACATCGTGTTGTGGTCGATCCAGATGTGGCTGGCGTTCTCGATCTGGATGGCGTCGTTGCCGCGCACGCCGCGGATGTTCATGTTCTGGATGATCACGTTGGCGGGCTTCATGTCCTCGATGTTGAGCGTGGTCCCGGAGATGCCCGAGCTCGCGCCGACGCCGCGGATCGTCTTGTCGGCGCCGACCTCGACGGTGCCAGAGCCGCTGAGCATGCCGCTGACCAGGATGGTCTTGGCCTCCGCGGACTGCGCCTGCGTGCGGAAGTCGGCGAAGGTGCTCACGGTGACCGTGGTGCCGCCGGCACCCCCGGTCGTGCCACCGGCCTCCGCCGCCCAGCCGACGAGACCGCCGGGGGGCACGGGCGTGGTGCCGCCGCCGTCGACGTCGAGGAAGTCGACGTTCGGCAGGCCGTTGGCGGTGGCCGGGTTCAGCCGGATCGTGTTGCTGCCCGCGTTCACCGGGACCGTCGTCGTCTCGGTCGCCCACGTCGACCACGCCCCGGTGCCCTCGAACGACAACGTCCGCACCGCCGTCCCGTTCACCACCAGACCGGCCGGGCGGGCCGTGGTGGTGCCGTTGGCGAACCGGACGCCCAGCGTCGCGGTGCCCGCCTCCGCCGCGGTGACCGTGAACTGGGCATGGCCGCCCGTGGAGTTCGTGCCGTTGCAGAACCCGGTGCCGGAGAAGCCGGACCAGTTGGACTCGATCGCACCGGAGCAGACCCCGGGAGAGGCTTCCACCTCGTACCGGACCGGCGCGGCCACCGCGGCGGACGACGACACGGCGACCACCGCGCCGCACAGAATTCCGGCACAGGAGAACAGAGCTTTCAGGCGCATAGCAGGTCTCCGTTGATCTACTCGGCGTCAAAGAGGGGTGGACGCGATCTGGAGCGCTCTTCGGCACGTTAACGCCGGAGCGGAGAATGCCGCAATGCCGATCGCGGAGAAGTCGCGAAGATTCACGGTGGTGAACCGGAAAATAGCTACGCCGATCGCCGGAACAGCCACCGGTTGTTCACGGACATGACCAGGTCGGCGAATGCCCTGTTCACGAGTATGACCAGCTCGACATTCGTCGAAGCGCTCGGTGATCCATTCGAGTGGCGCTGATCTGGGTGTTCGATTCGTTCGACTTCGAGCAGCCGCCGAGTTCGCGGAATTTCCTCGTTGACCGGCCATGGTGGACCTCATAGCATCCGACGAGAATATGGCCTCGCATCCCGGTCGAGCCTCTTTCTCGCCCAGCGTTCGAAGTGGAGTCTTCATGAGAATTCCGGAGCAGCCCGCCGGCCTGGCGAGAAAACGTCGCGTCCGAGCCGGGATCGCGTCGGCGGGCGCGGTCGTCGCGCTGGTCACCGCGCTCGCGGCCTGGCCGGGGACCGCCGCGCTGGCCGCCGCGGCGGGCACGTACGTGGTGCAGAACGCGGGCAGCGGGCAGTGCCTCGAGGCGGGAGCGAGCCCGTCGAGCGGCACGCAGCTCCGGCAGCAGGCGTGCGCCGGTCAGGAGTGGGTGCTGACCGAGGTGAGCGGCGGGTTCCGGATCAGCTCGGGCGGCCTGTGCGCCGGCGTGCGGGACGCGTCGACCAGCGCGGGCAAGCCGGTCCAGCTCGAGGCGTGCACCGGCGCCACGAGCCAGGTCTGGGCGCTCACCGCGAGCGGCGGCAACCACCGCCTGGTCAACGCCAACGGCGGCAAGTGCATGAACGTCAAGGACAACGCCACGACAGCAGGTGCGTTGATACAGACGAACTCCTGCGATGGCACCGCGACCAAGCAGTGGAGCCTCGCACCGGTCGGTGGCGGGCCGACCAGCACTACGACCACCACCACGACGACCACCACCACCACCACCACCACCAGCGTGCCGCCGGCAGACGCGCTGTACGTGTCACCGACCGGTCGTGAGGGCGCTTCCGGCACGATCTCGGACCCGACCACGCTGACGTCCGCCCTCACCCGCGTCGCGGCCGGCGGCACGATCTTCCTGCGTGGTGGCACGTACAACCACTCGCAGACGGTGACGATCCCGCCCACCAACAGCGGCACGGCCGCCGCCCGCAAGAAGCTGACGGCCTACCAGGGCGAGAAGCCGGTGCTGAACTTCTCGGCGCAGACCGAAGACCCGGCCAACCGGGGCCTGGCCGTGAACGGCTCGTACTGGCACATCCACGGCATCGTCGTCGAACGGGCCGGGGACAACGGCATCTTCGTCGGCGGCAGCAACAACATCTTCGAGCGCACGATCACCCGCTACAACCGCGACACCGGCCTGCAACTGTCCCGGATGCTGTCCAGCACTCCGGAGGACCAGTGGCCGGCCGACAACCTCATCCTCAGCGCGGAGTCGCACGACAACGCCGACTCCGACGGGGAGGACGCCGACGGGTTCGCCGCCAAGCTCACCTCCGGCCCCGGCAACGTGTTCCGCTACGCGGTGGCGCACAACAACATCGACGACGGCTGGGACCTCTACACCAAGTCGGACACCGGCCCGATCGGTGCCGTCACGATCGAGGACTCGCTGGCGTACGAGAACGGCACGCTGAGCAACGGCGGCCAGGCCGGCAACGGCGACCGCAACGGCTTCAAGCTCGGCGGTGAGGACATCGCCGTGAACCACACCGTCCGCCGCACCATCGCCTACGACAACGGCAAGCACGGCTTCACCTACAACCGCAACCCCGGCGGCATGACGGTGTCGACCAACCTCGGCGTCGACAACGGTGAGCGCAACTTCTCCTTCGACGCCGGCAGCTCGGTCTTCCGCTCCAACACCTCCTGCCGCAGCGGCAGCGGCAGCAACGACAAGGCGGTCGGGAACGCCGACGCCTCCAACCAGTTCTGGACGGGCACCAACGGTTCCCGGTGCGCCGGGTACTCCGGAGCGCTCGGCTGGTCGTTCGCCGCCGACGGCAAGCTCGTCGTCACCCTCGGCGGCAAGCCCGTCGTGCTCTGACCCACCGCACCGCCGCCACCCGAACCAGGCCGGGTTCGCACGTCAACCGTGCGGGCCCGGCCTGGGTACGTCCGCGACCGCGGAAGGCCCGCTCACCGAATTGCGGGATGCCGGCGAGTAGTGCCAGGTGGCGCAACGGGTGAACAGATGATCGACGTCGCAATCGGTCGGCGGTACCCCGCGTCCCGGCTCGGCAACCACACTGCATCCGTTCGTGAACGGACGATTGTGCTCGTCCGAAAGTGGGCACGTCATGTGCGTGACGACCGACCACGAAGACCTGCTGCACCCGCACCTCAGCCGCGAGACGCAGGAGTTGCTCGACCCGCACCACCATCGCGCGAGCGTTCATCTCGGCGACCAATTAGTCATCGATCCCGATCAGGTGCTCGCGAACGTCGCGATGGCGATGGAACGCCTCGACCTCGACATCGACACCCCGGTCACGATCGAGGAGGACGTAGCGACCCTCGACGAGCTGGTAGCGGTGGTTGACCACCTCGACAAAGGACCGGCGCTCGTCGCCCACACGCTCAACACGGCGGCGCGTGTCATGAACGCCCGTTACCCCGCCGACCTCGTGCACCGCCCGCTGCCGCGCGACTGCGACCTGCGCCGGCTGTTCCACGCGGACATCGACGAACGCAGCCAGGACGTTGCGCGGATGGTGTTCAACCGGCGGCTCGCCGACGAGGTGGACGTCCAGGACGCGGAGATCAGAAATGATCTCGACGGGCTCACGCCGCACCAGCGCATCGAGGTGTTCATGGCGGTCTTCTTCCTGTACGGGACGAAGATCGGGGCTCTGCAGAACCGGACGGGCATCCGCTGAGGTGCTCCTGACGGGCTCGACCGGTTCTCACCGGGGTGGGGGTGCACGTCGGCGACGGCCACGGACCCGGGGTCGGTGACGCGAGCCGAAGCACCGGCAGGCCGGCCGCGCTCCCCGGCATCGTGCGCTTCCCGGTGGCCGTCGCGAACCCTCCCGGATCCACCCTGTCCGACCAAGCGGTGCGGATGGTGCGGCCCGAGCCCGGTGCCCGCACCCCCGTGGTCGCACCGGCCCGCCGCACCTCCTCCCGTGCGGACAACCCGCGGAGTGGATCAGGCCGAGTGCGTTGTCCGCAAAGGTCTTCTTCGAGACCACGGAGGACCGCTCCACGAGCACGCCGCCCCGGCTCCACGACGACCCCGGTGAGGTCCGAGCGCGTGATCACCTGCATCATCTGGGCATGCGCAGCTCACTGTTCAACCACGAAGAGCGGTCCGTCGAGCCGGGAAGCTTCCAACTGCAGAACGAACGCATGCTCAAGGTGGACCTCACCGGCAGCGGCGGTTTCTTCTTCGCGAAGCAGGGATCGATGGTCGCCTACCAGGGCGATGTCGACTTCGCCTACGAGGGCGCCGGCGGTCTCGGCAAGCTGTTCAAGAAGGCCTTCACCGGTGAAGGCATGTCGCTGATGAAGGTGTCGGGCAGCGGCGACGTCTTCCTCGCCCAGGACGCGGACGAGATCTTCGTGCTGTACCTGGAGGACGAGAGCGTCACCGTGAACGGCAAGAACGTCCTCGCCTTCGACAGCACGCTCCAGTGGGACATCAACCGCACCGAAGGCGCGTCGATGCTCAGCGGCGGTCTGTTCAACACCACGTTCACGGGCACCGGAGCGCTGGCCGTCACCGCTTACGGCACGCCGGTCGTGCTGAACGTGGACGTGCCGACGTACGTCGACATGCAGTCGGCCGTCCTGTGGTCCGCCTCGCTGCAGTCCACGATCCGCAAGACGGCGAAGCTCGGTGCCGTCATCGGACGCGGCTCGGGCGAGGCCTACCAGCTCGCGCTGTCGGGTCAGGGCATCGTCGTCGTGCAGGCGTCCGAAGGTCACCCGGTACCGACCCAGCAGTGACGCCCGTGCCGGGCAGGGGGCTCGGGCCCCGTGCCTGACGAGCGAACGGAGGCGGCGCGTGATCGCGACTTCCGCGGTGCGCCGCTTCCGTCCGTGCGTCTCAACCGGCCGCACCGTCCAAGGGGACGCGTTCGAACAACTCGGTCAACGCCACCAGGTCGAGGAAAGCGACGGCGTTGACGACCTCGTCGCCGCGGTACTGCCAGATCCAGCAGTAGTTGTTGCGGTACGGCAGCCCGTCGCGCGCCACCGCCGTCCCGTACCAGTGCACGACCACCGTGTCGTGCTGAGCCCAGGTGCCGCGGATCTCCGGGACGATCGCGGTGGACAGGCGGCCGGTGACCGCGCGGACGCCGTTGGCGAGGAACGCCCGCTTCCCGCGGTGGACACCGGGTTCGGCGGCGGCGATGGTCCAGGTGACGTCCTCGGCGAGGACGTCGAAGAAGCTCCCGCCGGTGGCCTGCCGCTCGAACGCCGCCAGGGTCAGGCGGGTGATGCGCTTCTCGCGTGCGGAGGTGGCCGCGCTCGTGCCGGTCCCCTGGGCCGCGGCGGGCGTGACCGCGAGGAACGGTGCGCTCAGACCGGCGCCTCCCAGTACCTTCAGGAAGTTCCGGCGGCGGGGGTCGTTCGCAGGACGGTTCACGGTTCCCTCATTTCTCCACGACGCCGGAAGGCGTTGGCGTACCGCAACTGCGGCGGACGTGGTGCGGTGGTGTTCCTGCACTCGTCACGGTAGGGAGACCGATCGCCTGCTGCCTGGGTGTGTTGCACCCTGGCGGTGCGCGCTGACCGTTCTTCGAGCGGGATCGCGCCCGGACCGATGAGTTCTCGCGGCCGGCGCGGTCCACCCCTCGACCAAGAGCGGAAGGAAGCCCCATGACCCAGTTGGTGAAGGTCCAGAACTTCGTCGTGTCGCGGGACGGGTTCGGCGCCGGTGAGGACCAGACCCTCGAAAGGCCGTTCGGCCACGCCGATCCCGGCGTCATGTTCGCGTGGGCGGGTGCCACGGCGAGCTGGCCCAACCGCACCGAGCCCGGTGGGAGCCGCGGCCTCGACGACTACCTCACCCGCGACTTCGCGCACAACATCGGCGCGGAGATCATGGGGCGCAACAAGTTCAGCCCGCACCGCGGCCCGTGGCGCAACCTCGACTGGCAGGGCTGGTGGGGCGGCGAACCGCCGTTCCACACCCCGGTCTTCGTCCTCACCCACCACGAACGGCCGTCGTTCACCCTCTCCGACACGACCTTCCACTTCGTGAGCGGCACCCCGGCTGAGGTCCTCCCGCTCGCGAAGGAGGCGGCGCGGGGCAAGGACGTCCGGATCGGTGGTGGCGCCACCACCATCAGGTCGTTCCTCGACGCCGACCTGGTCGACACCCTGCACGTCGCCGTCGCCCCGGTGGACCTCGGCTCCGGCGTGCCGCTGTGGAAGACGCCCGACGAGCTGCTCGACCGGTTCCACGCCGACGTCGTGCCCAGCCCGAGCGGCGTGGTCCACCACCTGTTCTGGCGGAAGTGACGTCAGGGTTGCTCCGATCCGTGGAACGGACGAACCTATCGGGTGATCACCAGGCGGTGTGGTCGATCCGCCACCGGGGTATCAGTGCGCGACGCTCCACTTCTTCGATCGGGAGACAGCCATGACCGCCGGTGAAGGCATCTCGACCCCGCCCGGACCGCGAGCAGCGAAGAACCAGGTGCTCGAACTGACGGGCGACGTGCCCGACCTGGCCGAAGCCCGGCGGTGGACCGGCGAGGTCCTCACGGGCCTCACGGAGGACGAGATCGCCGACGCGCAGCTCGTGGTGTCCGAACTGGTGACCAACGCCTACGAGCACGGGCAACACCCCTTGTGCCTGCGGCTGCGGCGCAGTCGCGACCTGATCCGCGTCGAAGTGACCGACCTGTCGTCGCGGGTACCGGAGGTGGGCCACTCGTCGGTGCGGGCGACACGTGGTCGCGGGATGGTGCTCGTCGACCGGTTGTGCCGGCAGTGGGGAGCTGTGCGCCATGCGGTCGGCAAGACGGTGTGGGCTGTTTTGGCTCCACAGTCCCAGAATCCGAACGCGGTGCTGTCCGGCTGATCCCCGTCAGCGGGAGATCATCGCGTTCCGTCGGGGGGTTCGCGTTCGCCGGGCCGTGGCAGGACGCACCGCCACTGGACAGGACCGGGGAGGGTCGAGATCATCTCGGCCCTCCCCGGTTCCGGTACGGGGATCAGATCTTGCCGGCGATCACGTCGGCGAAGTTGACCCGGGACGACTTGTAGTGCACCGCCGACGGCGTGGACGGCTCCGCCGCGTCCTTGGCCGGGACGACCTCCGAACGGATCGGCAGACCGTTGTCGGCGTTGACGGTGAGCACGTGTGAACCGGTCCCGCCCTGCAGGGCGGGACCGGCGGTGAGGGTCAGCGCGGGCTGCCCGTCGACCTCGGTCTTGCCGATGGTCACGTCCTGGATGGTCGCCAGCAGCTTGAGCACGCCCGCGCGGACGTCCGCGTTGGAGGCCGCCACGAACAGCGCGTAGGTGGTGTTGCTCCACAACGCGTTGTTGATGCCGTTCTCCAGTTCCTTGCCGGTCGGTCGCGGTTTCGCGGGCGGCACCTCCTTGCCGAGCTTGCGGAGCGTCTCGGCCATGTCCGCGTAGCTCTGCGCCCACGCCTTCTCCGCCTCGGCGGGGCTCAGGCCGAGTCCCCAGCGGTTGGTGCCCGACGCGGTGACCATCGCGATCTTGGCCTTCTCCACGTCACCGGTCGCGGCCAGGCGGGCCGCCGCCGCGACCTTCGCGTCGTACGGGTGGGCCGAGTCGTCGCCCTTGGCGGCCGTGGCCGCCAGCCCCTTCACCGAGTCGCCGTGGAAGACCTGGCCCTTGTCGGTGTAGACGGTGTAGACGGTGTAGGTCGTCTTGTCCGGCGCGAGCTTCTTGGTGATGACCAGCGAGGCGTCTCCCGGCAGCGTGACGGCTGCCTGCACCTCGGAGGCCAGCTCCACCAGGGGCGACTCGACCACCTGCGGAGCCGCGGAGGAGGGGCCGGTCGGCGCGGTGCCGCCCGTCGCGCCCAGGACCACGGCCGTCACGACGGCTGCCGCGCCGGCGGCGGCGATGCTGACCTTGGGCCAGGAGAACCAGCGCTTCGGCCGCACGACCGGGTTCACGGGTTCCTCCATCGCGGTGTGCAGCGCCGTGCGGGCGCGGTCGTAGGCCTCGGGGCTCGGGGACGGCACTTCTCGCAACTTCTTCATCAGGTCCATTTCGTCCATGGGGTGTCTTCTCACGTTGTCGGGACTCGCAGGAGCGCGGCCACTTCAGGTGCCTCGCGCAGCGCCTTGCGCGCCTGGTGCAGCAGCCGGCGGGCCGTGCCCGCGGGGATGTCGAGCACCCTCCCGGCCTCGGCGACGGTCAGGTCCTCCCAGGCGACCAGGCCCAGCACCTCTCGCTCCTCCGGCTTGAGCCGGGCCAGTGCGCCGCGCAGCAGTGCCTGCGCGTCCACCCTGTCGTCCACCGCCGGCCAGGGATCCCAGTCGCTCGCCACCCCGGTCAGGTCCGGCGCCGGCTCCTCGGCGGGTTCGGACCGCCAGTGCCGCCGCAGCCTGTTCAGCGCGACGCCGTACAACCAGGGCCTGGCTTCGGCGTACGAGAGGTCGTAGGTCGCACGGGACTCGTAGGCCGCCACCCACACATCACCGAGCACGTCCTCGGCGGCCTGACGCCCGACTCTGCGCGCGAGGTAGTTCCCGATCGCGGTCTCGTGGCGGCTGATCACCTCCACGAAGGCACCGGTGTCTCCGCGCAGCGATCTGCCGATCAGTTCCGCGTCCGACGACATGAAGCTCCTCGGGGTTCGCTCAGCCCTTCCACCCCGTCTTTGCCAACGTGCGCCGAAACCGTTCAGGTTGCTCCGATCGACGGCGAACGTCGCTGGTCAGCACGTGGCGGCACGGGCGGCCTACCGCAGTGCGGCCTGTTTGCACCGGAAGAGGAGACGGGGCAGCATTGACGCATGTCGAAGCAAGGCGATGGCTGCTGCGAGCCGCTGTCCGAGCAGCCGCTCGCCGCGGAGCAGGCGGCGGAGATGGCGGCGGTGTTCAAGGCGCTGGGTGATCCGGTGCGCCTGCGGCTGCTGTCGCTGATCGCGTCAGGACCCGGCGGCGAGGTCTGCGTCTGCGAGCTCACGCCCGCGTTCGAGCTTTCGCAGCCGACGATCTCCCACCACCTCAAGCTGCTGCGGCAGGCCGGCCTGGTCGACTCGGAGCGCCGGGGCACGTGGGTGTACTACCGCGTGCGGCCGGAGACCACCGACAGGATGGCCGTCCTGCTGGCCGGCGTCGGCGGCGTGCGCGCCGCGGCGTAGCCGAGCAGCCGGGTGGCGGCTTCCACGGCCGCTCAGACGCGTGCCGGCGAACCGGCGATCCTCGCCACCGTCGCTTTCGCGGTGGGGCCGACGCCGATCAGGGTCGCGGACGCGGGTCCCGTCCAGCCGCCGTAGCCGAGCAGGTGCAGGCGCGGCTCGCCCACTGAGGTCGTGCCGGACACCGCGACACGACCGCGGTCGTCCCGCAGCCGCAACGGTGCGAGGTGGCCGAGCGCGGGCCGGAACCCGGTGCACCAGATCACCACGTCAGCCCGGGCGAGGGCGCCCGCGTCCACCGGCGTGGCCGCGAGCAGTCCGCTGTCCCGCGCCTCCCGGACGGGCGGCACCGCGACGATGTCGCCCAGCTCCCCCACTCCCCCCACCCGGCGGCTGGCGATGTCGAAGAGCGCCTTGCCGTCGATCTCGTCGGGCAGGTACCGCGGCGGGCGACGGGTCATCCACGTCAACGACGCGTGCGGGGCGAGGTCGGCCGCGATCTGCGCGCCGGAGTTCCCGCCGCCGACCACCACGACCTCCTGCCCGGCGAACTCCCGCGGGTCCCGGTAGTCGACGGTGTGGAGCTGCCGGCCCGGCAGCTCCGCCAGCGGGCGGAACGGACGCCACCACGTGCCGGTCGCGCTGATCACGTGCCGCGCGGTCCAGGTGCCGGCGTCGGTGTGCACCAGCAGCTCCTCGTCCGTGCGGCTGACCGAGGCCACCTGGACCGATCGGTGCACGGGGATGTCGTAGCGCTTCTCGTACGCGGTGAGGTAGTCCACCACGTGCCGGGCGGTCGGGTAGCCGTCCGGAAAGGGCGGCATGGGCCAGCCTGGCAGCGAGCTGTGGCGGGCGATCGAGAACAGCCGCAGGGAGTTCCAGCCGTGCGGCCACGCCCCACCGGGCGAGGCCTGGGCGTCGAGCACCACGTGCTCGACGCCGGCGCGGCGCAGGTAGTAGGCGGCGGCCAGCCCTGCCTGGCCGCCGCCGATCACCACGACGTCAGACTTCAGCGCGGGCCGCCCAGCGACGACGCAGCCACAGGCTGACGTAAACGAGCCCGACCAGCACCGGCACCTCGATCAGCGGGCCGACGACACCGGCGAGCGCCTGGCCGGAGGTCACGCCGAACACGCCGATCGCGACGGCGATGGCCAGCTCGAAGTTGTTGCCCGCCGCCGTGAACGCCAGCGTCGTCGTGCGCTCGTACGAGAGCCCGGACGCCTTGCCCAGCGCGTACGAGCCGGCCCACATGATGGCGAAGTAGACGAGCAGCGGCAGCGCGATCCTGGCGACGTCGAGCGGGCGGTTCGTGATGGTCTCGCCCTGCAACGCGAACAGGATGACGATCGTGAACAGCAAGCCGTACAGTGCGATCGGGCCGACGCGCGGCAGGTACCTGTTCTCGTACCACTCGCGGCCGCGGGACCGCTCCCCCAGCTCGCGGCTCAGGTAACCGGCCAGCAGCGGGATGCCGAGGAAGATCAGCACGGACTTGGCGATCTCCCACGCGGAGAAGTCCACCGACGCGGTGTCCAGGCCCAGCCAGCCCGGCAGCAGGTCGAGGTAGAACCAGCCGAGCACGCCGAACATGACCACCTGGAACACCGAGTTCAACGCCACCAGCACCGCGGCGGCCTCGCGGTCACCGCAGGCGAGGTCGTTCCAGATGATGACCATGGCGATGCAGCGCGCGAGACCGACGATGATCAGGCCGGTGCGGTACTCGGGCAGGTCGGCCAGGAAGGTCCAGGCCAGCGCGAACATCAGGGCGGGCCCGAGCACCCAGTTCAGCACCAGCGACAGCACCATCGTGCGCTTGTCGCGCGTGACCGCGTCGAGCTTGTCGTAGCGGACCTTGGCCAGCACCGGGTACATCATCAGCAGCAGGCCGAGGGCGATCGGCAGCGACACCCCGTCGATCTTCACGGCCTCGAGGACGCCCTGCAGGCCGGGCACGAAGCTGCCGAGCGCGAGGCCGGCGACCATGGCGAGGCCGATCCACGCCGGCAGCCAGCGGTCCAGGAAGGACAGCCGGTGCAGGACGTCCTGCTCCGCCGTCGGGTCGGTGGTGCTCAACAGGGCCTCCTGGCATCGGAGCCGGCGCGGTCGGCCAGCTCGGTCAAACTGCCCGCGACCCGCCTCAGGGCGTCGGATCGCAGGCGGTAGTACGTGAAGCGCCCGCACGGCTCGGTGTCGACGAACCCGGCCTCGCGCAGCACCTTCAGGTGGTTCGACACGTTCGTCTGCTTCGCGCCGGTCTCCTCGACGAGGTGGCACGTGCACAGCGCCTCACCGGCCAGCAGCTCCAGGATCCGGGCGCGCAGCGGGTCGGCGAGGACCTTCAACACATCAGCATCGAGTGACATCAGCCGGGAATGATACGTTGGCGGCGCCTGGTGAGACGACCGGCGTCCGACCCGGACGGCACCTCGGGCCGGTCGCCGCCGAACCGCCGAAGCACCCGCCACGAGGAGAACGTCGTGCCCAAGACCCCCGAAGTGCTGTTCGTCTGCGTGCACAACGCCGGCCGCTCCCAGATGGCGGCAGCGCTGCTGCAGCACCACGGCATGGGCCGGATCGCGGTCCGCTCCGCCGGCTCGGCGCCGGCCGACGAGGTCAACCCGGCCGCCGCCGAGGCCCTCGCCGAGTGGGGCCTCGACATCACCGCGGAGGTGCCCTCGAAGCTCACGACGGACGACGTCGAGGCCTCCGACGTCGTGATCACCATGGGCTGCGGCGACACCTGCCCGGTGTTCCCCGGCAAGCGCTACCTGGACTGGCAGCTCGACGACCCGGCGGGTCAGGGCCTCGACGCCGTGCGCCCGATCCGCGACGAGATCGACCGCCGGGTCCGCGGCCTGGTGGCCGAGCTGCTCGACCCGCACGGGACGCCGGCGGTCGACAACACGGCCGCCAACGCCCCGATCACCCCGAGCACGACGAACACCGGCGCGTAGCCGCCGAGCCGGGAGGCGAGGGCGCTGCCGGCCCACGGTGCGATGGCCGCGGTCAGCACCACCGGCAGCGCGAGCAGCACGCTCAGCCGTCGGTAGTGGACCGCTCCCCACCGGTCGGTGATCGCCGTCGCCTGCAGCAGCGTGAAGATCCCGCGGGCGGCACCGGCGAGCACCGCTCCGGCGACGAGCAGCGAGGCCGGACCGGGGACCACCCCCGGCAGAACGGTGATCACGGTACTCACCACCAGGACGAGCGCCGTCCTGGCGCGCACCGTCGTCCTCGCGGCCAGCCGCGCGTAGCCGAGCCGCCCGAGGACCTGGCCCACCCCACCGAGACCCAGGGCCACCGCGGCGACCGTCGTCGACATCCCGCGTCCGGTCAGCAGCGGCACGAGGGTGATCACGACCGCGTAGCCGCTGAACGCCGCCAGGCTCATCGCGACCGTCAGCACGACGAAGGGCCTGCTGCGCGCCACCGCCGACGGAGGGTGCTCCGCCTCGTGCCCGATCTCCGGCCACGGCAGCCGCAGGCCGAACAGGTGCAGGGGAACCGTGGTGAAGGCGAGGAAACCGGCTAGCACCAGGTAGGTTCCGCGCCAGTCCAGGTGCGCGTTCAGCACAGCGGTCAGCGGCGCGAACACCGTGCTCGCCAGTCCCGCCACCAGCGTGACCGCCGTCAGCGCCGGCACCCGCCTCGCCCCGTACCACCGGGTGAGCGCGGCGAACGCCGGGGCGTAGCAGACGCCGGCCATGGCGACCCCGGTCAGCAGCCACGCCGCCGTGAACCACACCGGTGACCGCGCTGTCGCCACCAGGACGAGCGCGGGGGCGGAACCGGTGGTCATGACCGCGCGCGGACCGCGCCGGTCGAGCAGCGCGCCCACCGGCACGCCGACGAGACCCGCCACGACCTGGCTCGCCGAGAAGCCCGCCGTGACCACGGCCTGCGACCACCCCGTCCGGGCGCTGATCGTCGGCGATGGAGCACGGGGAACGCGTAGTGGAGAACTCCCCAGCTGATGATCTCGGTGGTGCACAGCACCACCAGCACCCGGCGCGGCCCGGCGTCCGCGCCGGGCCGCGCCGCCGCCTCAGCGTGCACCGGCAGGAGGTCCGATCGTCACGCCGACCGTTCCGGGCGCGCCGCAGCACCCGCCGCCGTTCTTCTGCTCCGCCGGAGCGTCGAACACCCCGGCGCCACCGCACACCCCGGTCTCGGGCAGGACGAGCTCCACCCGTTCCGCCGACTCGTGGTCGCCGGTGATCGCGGCGACGACCGACCGCGCCTGCTCGTAGCCGGTCAGCGACAGGAAAGTCGGCGCACGGCCGTAGCTCTTCATGCCCACCAGGTAGACATTCGGCTCGGGGTGGCGCAACTCGGCCTCTCCGTGCGGGTACACGGTGCCGCACGAGTGGACGTTCGGGTCGATCAGCGGAGCGAGCTTCACCGGCGCCTGGAGCACCGGGTCGAGATCGAGCCGGATCTCCGACAGCCACGACAGGTCGGGCCGGAACCCGGTCAGCACCACGACCTCGTCGACGCCCTCGACCCGGTGGCCGTCGAACGACTCCAGTGCCAGGCTGCCGTCCGCCGCCCGGTCGACCGACGCCGTGCGGAACCCCGTGACCGTCTCGATGTGCCCGGCCTCGGCAGCCTTCTTCGCCCGCAGCCCCAGCGCGCCCCGTGCCGGCAACTGGTCCGCCTCGCCACCCCCGAAGGCGTTGCCGACCGCGCCACGCCGCAGCAACCACACGATCTTCGTGCCGGGTTCCCGCTCGGCCAGGTCCGCCAGCGCCACCAACGCGGTCAACGCGGAGTGCCCGCTGCCCGCGACCACGATCCGCTTGCCCGCGTACCGCGCCCGTTCGGCCGCGAGGTCCGGCACGCGGTAGGTGATCCGCGCGGCGGCCGCCTCCTCCCCCGCCGCGGGCAGCCCGTCACCGCCCAGCGGGTTCGGCGATCCCCAGGTGCCGGACGCGTCGATCACCGCGCGCGCCGTGATCCGCTCCTCACCGCCGCCGGTCCGCACGTGGACGGTCAGCGGCTCGTCCGCACGGCCGGCGTCGACGACCCGGTCCCGGCCACGCCGCGCGACACCCACGACCCGCGCGCCGAGCCGCACCCGCTCCCCGAGCGCCGCCGCCAGTGGCCGCAGGTAGAGCTCCGCCCACTCCGCGCCGGTCGGGTACGCGCCACCGTCCGGGCGCACCCAGCCGGTCGGCGCCAGCAGCCGCTCGGCCGCCGGGTCGACCAGTTCGCTCCACCGCGAGAAGAGCCGGACGTGGTTCCACTGCGACACCGCTGCACCGGCCTGGTCACCGGCCTCCAGCACGAGCACCTGCTCACCCCGCTCGACCAGGTGCGCCGCCGCCGACAGACCCGCAGGTCCCGCCCCCACCACGACGACTGGCAACTCGTTCACGGCCCACCCCTTGTATTGACAGATTTCGAATCAACGCCGGAAACTCTATCGATCGGGATCGATTGACGCAACCATCGATCCGCGTCGATAATCGACCGTGTGACCACGACAGCTCCACCGCCGTTCCTGCTGCCCGCCGACGACGCCGCGACCTACGCGGACTGGTTCGCTTGCCTCGCCGAGCCCATGCGGGTGCGGTTGCTGCACGCGGTCGCCACCTCGGGACGGGCGATGACCGTCGGCGAGCTGACCGAGCTGCTGCACATCAGCCAGTCCACCTGCTCACACCACGTGCGCAAGCTCGCCGAGGTGGGTTTCCTGCGGCTGCACAAGGAGGGCACCGCCACGCACGTCAGCGTGAACCCGTCCTGCTGCACGGGCCTGCCGCACGCCGCCGACATCGTGATGGGCGTGCTCGCGCCTCGCCCGTGCTGCCCGGACGACCTGCCGCTCGACGTCACCGTCCGCGCCCTGCGCGACGACGACTGGTCGGCCGTGCGACGCATCTACGCCGAAGGCATCGCCACCGGCGACGCGACCTTCGAAACCGAAGTCCCCCCACGCCGGGCCCTCGACGCCAAGTGGCTGCGCGAGCACCGCTGGGTCGCCGAGATCGACGGCGAGGTCGCCGGCTGGGCCGCGGCCACCAGGGTGTCAACCAGGGACTGCTACGCCGGCGTGGCGGAGACCTCCGTGTACGTGGGAGCCGGCTTCCGCGGCCGAGGTGTCGGCAAGGCCCTGCTGCACCGGCAGGTCACCGCCGCCGACACCGCGGGGCTGTGGACGTTGCAGACCTCCATCTTCCCCGAGAACCGCGCCAGCCTCGCCCTGCACCACTCGGCGGGCTTCCGCACCCTTGGTGTGCGCGAGCGGATCGCCCGGCACCACGGCGTGTGGCGTGACACCGTGTTCCTCGAACGCCGCAACGCCGACGAAGCGTAGGGCCGTCGTCCCAAGAGGACGATCACGTTCCGCGGTAGGCGAGCCAGTCGAGGTTGATCGAACCGGTGTCACCCGCGCCGTAGGACAGCGTCACCACCGGGTCGCGACCGCTCAGGGCGATGTCGTCGAAGGTCACCGTGCCCCAGGCGTCCCAGCTGTCGGAGACCTTCGGGAAGCTCACCTGGCGCACGGCACGCCCGTCCACCGACAGCGTCATCGTGCGCGCGTCGCTGTTGGCGTTCGCGTACCGCACGGTGACGGCGCCCGAGCCCGGTCCCGCCGATGCGCGGTGCAGCGTGAACGACGACGCGGCGCCCTGGGCCCACAGCCCGTCGAGGAACGCCCGGCCGGAGTAGCCGGTGTGGTTGACGTTGGTCTTGACGCCGCCGGTGTTGCGCGCGTCCTCCGCCTCCAGGTGGGTGGGAGCGGGGCAGCCGGAGACAGTGCCCGCGGTGTCGGCGCAGCGGTCCCCGGCGTCGGGCGTGCCGTCGCCGTCCCGGTCGCCGCCGGTCGCTCCCGCCAGCGTGATCTCGACGGTGTGCGCGCCCCGGAGCGTGGCGGGGACCTCGGCGTGCGATGGCCGGCCGTCGATGGTGACCGAGCTGATCGTGGTGCCCGCGCCGCGCAGCGCGATCGTCAGGTCGGCGTCGCGGTACCGCACGTTGCGCAGGGTGACGTCACCCCAGCCGGCCGGCAGGTTCGGCGCGAAGCTCAGCCCTCGCTCGGTGTACCTCAGCCCGAACAGTCCGGTGTGGACCATGTCGAGGAACGCCGTGGCCGACCAGGTCTGGTCAGGCTCGGAACCCCAGTGGAACTTCACCGTGTCGCCCAGCCGCTGCCAGCCGCCGTCGACGACGCCGGTGGTGCCGTTGTAGATCTCCCAGTACCCGCTGTTGTTGGTCGCGAGCTTGGCCAGCCGTGTCGTCTCCGCGGCGAACCGGTTCTCCTCACCAAGGCGCGCCAGCGCCTTGGCCCACAGGCCCTGCACGAGCGGCCAGACGATCGCGTTGTGCCGGCCGGGCTGCGCCTCGGAGTAGCGCTCCCAGTTCGGGTAGGTGTCGGGCATGCCCCAGGCCATCTCGCGGGCGTTCGCGAGGATCGACCGCGCCCGGGCGGAGTTCGCGATGCCGAAGAGGATCGCGAACGCGAGGCCGGTGCCCTCCTGGTAGGCGCCGCGCGTCCCGTCGGCGAGGAGCTGGTAGTCGTACAGGCCCGTCGCCGCGTTCCAGAAGTGCCGGTTGATCGCGGCTTTGAGCGCGGCGGCCTTCGCGCGGTGGCCGGCGGCCTCCCGCGGCTGCCCCAGCCGCTCGGCCATGTTCGCCGCGTTGACGTAGGCGGCGTAGTAGACCTCGTTGGTGCTCAGGTACATCCCGCTCGCGATGCCCGGCCACGGCATGCTGCCGGTGCTGACGGACTCGGTCGCGTCGGCGGGCGGCGCGGGGTACCCGGCGATGCCGTCGTTGAAGAAGGATGCGCCGGTGAACAACCCGTAGGTGGGGTTGAAGCCGGCGGTACCGGCGTTCTCCCGGATCGTCAGGGTGTTCTTCGCGGTGCGGTAGGCGTTGCCGAGGAACTGCCGGTCGCCGGTGACGAGGTAGTGGTGCCACGCGGCGGTGAGCCAGATGACCTGGTCCCACTGCTGGTCGTCCTGCTGCACCCGCAGCGCCCCGGCGGAGTCCTTGTCGACGACGGCCCAGAGCGTGTTCGCGGCCAGAGCCGGCGACAGCTGGCTGGTCGCGTTCCAGCTGTTGATCGACGCGTCGCGCGTCCACGGCTGCTCGTACCCGCCGCCCGCGCGGACCATGCCGACGGCCGGGTCCATCAGACCGCTCTTGTCGTACCCCGCGTCGTAGCCGACGGTGTTGACGCGCAGCAGGTTGTCCAGCGCGGCCGTGTAGGCGCTGCCGTACAGCGCCTGGCTGTTCGGGTTCGCGAACTCCAGCGACGGTGTGGTGGCCGCTGCCGCCGGTGAGGCACCGGTGACCACGCCGCACACCGTCAGGAAGGCCACGAGGACACGACCGATCCGCCGCCGGGGACTCATTCCGCGCACCTTTCCCGGCACCGGACCCGACCGGAGCCGTGCGGGCAGTGCACCACGGGAACCGCACGGGCGTAACGGATCGGCGAAGATCCTGTCCGCTTCTGTCAGAGATCAACGTGGGCATCGTGAACTGGCGCGCCCCAGCACCGTGCGGAAGCGCCACTGCCGTCGGCAGGGTGGCGGGCAGCGGAAGCCGATCACCGGATGCGCGCACGCGCGAGCTCCGGTTGTGATGTCATGATCACGGGCCGGAGGCGCGACCCGCTGTCCGCACAGCACCTCGCGGGCCGCTGTGACCGGGGATCGGGCGAGGGGGCGTTGGGCGTGGCGGTGGTGGTGCGCCTGCTGGGCGAGGTCAGCGCGGAGGTCGACGGGCGGCCGGTGGATCTGGGCACGCCCAGGCAACGGTGCGTGCTGGCCGCACTGGCCGTCGACGCGGGGCGCGTCGTGCCGGTGGACCGCCTGATCGAGCGGGTCTCCGGCGCGGACGCGGCACCCCGGTCGCGGGCGACGCTGCAGAGCTACCTCTCCCGGCTGCGCCGGGCGCTGGGCGGGAGCGTGACCATCGTGCGCCGCTCCGGCGGCTACGCCCTGGTCTCCGGCACGGCCGAGCCGGTGACGGACCTGCACCGGTTCCGCGACCTCTGCGCACGAGCCCGCGGTGATGACGCTGAGGCGGTGCGGAGGTGGACCGAGGCGCTGGCGCTGTGGCAGGGGCAGCCGCTGACCGGCGTGGACGGCGAGTGGGCCGATGCCGAACGCGACCGGCTTTCGCAGGAGCGACAGGCCGTCGAGCACGACCTGGCCGACGCCCTGCTCCGGCTCGGGAAAGGCAGTCAGCTCCTCGGCGAGTTGTCCGCGCGGAGCGCCCGGCAGCCGCTGGACGAACGGGTGGCGGGCCAGTACATGCTCGCTCTGCACCAGGCCGGCCGCACCATCGACGCGCTGCGCCTCTACCGGCAGGTCCGCGCCCGCCTGGTCGACGAACTGGGCACCGAACCCGGCGCCGCGCTCCAGGACCTGCACCAGCAGCTGCTGACCGCGGACTCCACCCCCGCCGGTGGGTCGCCGAGCACGACGCCGGAAGCGGCGGTACCCCGGCAGCTCCCGATGCCACCCGCGCCGTTCGTCGGCCGCCGGGACGAACTGTCCGCCCTGGACACCGCTCTCGACGACTCCTCCACGGTGGCCGTCACGGCCATCGTCGGGTCGGGCGGCATCGGCAAGTCCTGGCTCGCCCTGCACTGGGCCCACCGGCACGCGCACCGGTTCCCGGACGGGCAACTGCACGTCGACCTGCGCGGGTTCAGCGCTGACGGTGAGGTGCTGCACCCGGCGGCGGCGGTGCGCGGTTTCCTCGACGCCCTCGGGATCGAGCCCGGCCGCATGCCCGTCGAGCCGCACGCGCAGGCTGCGTTGTTCCGCAGTCTCGTGGCGGACAAGCGGATGCTGCTCGTGCTCGACAACGCCGCCGACACCGCCCAGGTCATCCCGCTGCTACCGGGCGGGAGGTCGTGCGCCGTGCTGGTGACCAGCCGCAACCGGCTGCCCGGCCTGGTCACCGCGCACGGCGCCCGGCACCTGGTCCTGGACGTCCTGGGCGGCGTCGCGTCCCACGACCTGCTCGTCGCCAGGCTCGGGGCCGCGCAGGCCGAGGCCGAGGGCGACGCGGTGGAGGAGCTGGTGCGGCTGTGCGGCGGGTACCCGCTGGCGTTGAGCATCATCGCGGGACGCGTCCACACCCGCCCCGGCACGTCGTTGTCCGCCCTCGCGGCCGAGCTGCGCGAAAGCCTGCTCGACGTGCTCGACGAGGGCGACCCCGTCGCCAGCCTGCCCGCCGTGCTGTCGCTGTCCTACACCGCGTTGACCGCAGAGCAGGCCACGGTGTTCGGGTTGCTCGCCATCGCGCCGAGGCCCGGGATCAGTCTGCCCGCCGCGGCCTCTCTCACCGGTCTGCCACACGCCCGGACCAGGTCCGTGCTGCGCGGTCTGGAGCAGGCGTCGCTGATCACCCAGGACGCTTCCGGCCGCTACGGCATGCACGACCTGATCCGCCACTACGCCGCCGACGCCGCGCACCGCGACCTGGCCGCGGACGTGCGGGAGCCGGCGTTGCGGCGGGTGGTCGACTTCTACCTGCACACCGCCCACACCGCCGAGCGGCTCGTGTACCCGCACCGCGTGGACATCGTGGTCGACCCACCGGCACCGGGCTGCTCGCCCCAGCCGCTGCCCGACGCTGCGGCGGCCATGTCCTGGTTCGACGCGGAACGCCGCTGCGTGCTGGCTGCTCAGCACACCGCGGCGGCACGGGGATGGCGGAAAGCCGTCTGGCAGTTGGCGTGGACGCTGTCCATCTACCACCAGTTGCGCGGGCACCACCACGACCAGATCCGCACCTGGCAGGCCGCGCTGGTCGCGAGTGAGCACCTGCCCGATCCCGCCGCCACCGTGCTCGGCCACCGCCAGCTCGGCCTCGTCCACGCCGAGCTCGGCCGCCGCGAGCAGGCCCTGGACCACCTCCTGCGGGCCCTCGCCCTGGCCGAGCAGCAGCACGACGAGACCGCCCAGGCCCACACCCACACGGCCCTCGCCAGGGCGTACGAGCAGCAGGGGGACGATCGGCGGGCGCTGGAGCACTCCGTGCGCGCTCTGGAGCTCTGCCGCGTGCTCGGCGACCCGGTGTGGGAGGCAGGAGCGCTCAACGGCGTCGGCTGGTTCGCCGCCCGGCTGGGCGAGCACGAGCGGGCACGTGCGCAGTGCTTGGCCGCTCTGGCCATCTACCGCGCGCACGACGACCCGTCCGGTGAGGCGGGTGCGCTGGACACCCTCGGCTACATCGCCCACCACGCCGGTGACCACGCGCAAGCCGTGGACCACTACCGCCAATCCCTGGCATTGCAACGACAGCTCATCTACGACTACGGGATCGCGGAAGCCCTGGCCGGACTCGGTGCGCCGCACGCCGCACTCGGTCAGCACGACGAGGCGCGCGCGGTGTGGCAAGAAGCGCTGGAGATCTACCGGCAGCAGGGCCGGGCTGAAGAGGCACAGCGCGTCCAGAGGCAGCTCGACGCCCTCGACCGCGTCGAGTAGCCGCAGCCGCGCCTTCTGGCCGCCACGGCGACCACCACCACCTGCGGCCCGTCCGCCGCCGCCCAGGCGGAACTTCCCCACAAACCTGCTCTGAGCTGCGCTTTGCAGAAACCGTGCAAGCAATCCACATGATCGGCCGGACATCGTGGCACTGCTCGTGCGGCGGTCGACCAGACGCCCGCCGCGAGCGGACAACCCGGTATGACCAGCGGGGGATTGGAACCAGCACATGCCCATGCGATTCGCGATGCGGGGTGGGACCGCACCGCATCTTCGTGCAGCCCGCACGAGCACCAGGAGAACACCGAAGGCCCGTCCGTTGCTCCTCGTCGCCGCAGTCGTCACGTCCTCGCTGGCGGTGGCGACGCCCGCGCGGGCCGCCGCTCCCAGCCTCGAGCTGCCGTTCGTCTGCGGCACCTCGTGGGAGGGCAACTCCGGCGACAGCAACGCGCACCGCAACAAAGAGATCGACTTCAACATGGTGGGGACGTCCGGCAACGGCGACAAGGGCAAACCCGTCCTCGCCGCTGCCGCCGGCACCGTCAGGTGGGAGGGCGGCGAGAACTCCGACTACGGCAACTACGTCGAGATCGACCACGGCGACGGCTACTCGACGTTGTACGCCCACCTCGACCAGAAGTCGGTGGGCGTCGGCGACACCGTCCACCAGGGCGAGCTGATCGGCACCGTCGGCAACACCGACGGCAACACCTCCGGTCTCTCGGCACACCTGCACTTCGAGTTCCGCAACCGCGGCAGCGGGCAGAGCTACCCCGACTACATCAGGGCGGCGTCGTTCCACGGCGACCCGTTCGACTACGCGACGGGCAAGGAGACGTTCGTCAGCCAGAACTGCGGCACCCAGGCCCCGCCGACGATGCCCGGGGTGTCGTCGGTGTCACGGGCGGACGGGTCGATCGACGTGTTCGCCGCGACCTCGGACTACCGGTTGAAGCACCGCAACTTCTCCGCGGGCAAGTGGTCGTGCTGGGCCACCCTGCCGGGCAACGCCAAGATCAAGGGCGACCCCGCCGCCGTCGTGTCCGACAACGGCAGCCGCATCGACGTCTTCGCCCAGGGAATCGACAACCGCCTCAAGAAGCTGACCTGGATCGCCGGCCAGCAGTGGTACGACTGGGCCGACCTCGGCACCTACACCATCACGTCCTCCCCCGCCGTGACCATGCGCTACGACACCGGGTTCGACGTGTTCGCCCGCAACGCCGCCAACAAGATCGTCTACCGCCACTTCAGCATCGCCAGCGGCTGGGTCAACG
>NZ_FOFR01000053.1 GCF_900110955.1 Lentzea xinjiangensis | reverse complement strand
GGGTAGGGCTTGGGCACAGCGACATCCTCCCAGCTCACCATCACGGCAAGCCAACTCAGATGTCACCAATCCGTGCAGCAGACCCCACGAGCGTGAACGCCGAAGGACGTCGCATACGAGAAAGCTAGCGCCCAAACGACCAGCGCGGGTCTGCTTGTGTGCGAGTACCGATGAGTTGGAATAACTTCGCCCATAAAGCCCGGCAGGCTGGTTCCGTGCGGGACTTCTGCGGAGGGCCAGAAAGTCGTGCGATGTTGTCCTGGTCGCCGATGTGTCTACAAGAGACAGAGATTCTTCTAGTAGCCGCTTGACTTCTCGTGTTGAAGGAAGCGTTCATAGTCCTGTAGCCGGTTCAAGCGGTAGCGAGCCGCAGGCTACATGCAAGCCCTGGCCAGGGCATGACCGCGAAACCACATCTGAGAAGCGGAGACCGTCATGCCCAGCAAGAACCGAACCAAGACGACAACCAAGATCGAGAAGGACAGCGGCGTCACTGCGCCCGAAACTGCTGCGGACAAGCTACGGGCGGTCTTGGTCGCCGCGCCAGGTTCCACGGCCGTTGATCTGGCGGCCAGCGTCGGAATCAACAAATCCACCGCCGGGAAGATTCTGGCGCGCTGGGAGGCAAATGGGACCGCAATACGCACGGCACGCGGGGTGGTCGACGGCCGACGCGCTGGTGATCTGTGGTCGGCTGTCGCCACCGACGTGGTGGAGCCGGACGTGGTCGCGGAACCCGAGTCGGCCGAGGCGGTAGTTCCTACTCGCGAGCCGTTCGAACCGTTGAAGGAAGGACGGCTGAAGCCCGGTGCGCTGAGGGAGCTGACGGAGAGCTACCTCCGCATGCATCCAGGCGAGGCGTTCGGGCCGACGCACATCGGCAGGGCTCTCGGGCGTTCTCAGGGCGCTGTGAACAACGCGCTGGAAGCGTTGACGTCGGCTGGAACCGTGGTGAAGACGCAGGAAGCACCAAAGCGGTTCGCGATTGCGGCCAATGCTACAAACTAAAGGTTGTCCCGTAATGATCAAGAGTTTTGGCGGGGCAAGGGGGTGACAGCGGTGTCGCCTGCGGCCGGTGGTCG
>NZ_FOFR01000022.1 GCF_900110955.1 Lentzea xinjiangensis | reverse complement strand
GCCGGGCGGGGGCGGTAGATCGGGGCGGCCCGGGAAGCCATGCGATGTGGGCAGACAGGACCGGCGGCGGGCGGAGCAGTGGCGCACGGAGTCGGCGGCGGCTGGAGTCGGCGATGGCTGGAGTCGGCGATGGCTGGAGTCGGCGATGGCTGGAGTCGGCGATGGCTGGAGTCGGCGATGGCTGGAGTCGGCGATGGCTGGACTCGGCGATGGCTGGAGTCGGCACGGCATGGGGAGACGTGCAGGGCAGCCGACGTACAGGACAGCCGATGCGCGGGGCAGCCGACGTACAGGCGGGCTGCGAGTCAGGCCTCGGAGCCGAGGGTGTCCAGAAGGCGGGCGGCTTGGGCGGAAGGGGCGAGCGGTGGCGGGTCGTGGAGCCGCCCCCAGCCAGAACCGGCAGCACCCGCCCATCTCCACTGGTCACGCGGTGCGCCGCGATCCCCCGCGGCGCACCGCGGCCCGGCCGTCAGCCGCCCGCCACCGAGGGCAGGATCTGGATCTCGGCGCCCGCCGGGAGCGGGGTGGCCGGGCCGCCGAGGCGGCGGCACTCCTCGCCGTTGACGTAGAAGTTGACGTAGCGGCGCAGGGTGGCGCGTTCGTCGCGCAGGCGGCGGTCCAGGCCGGGGTAGGTGCCGGCGAGGACGTCGAGGGCGGCTCCCAGGGTGGCGGGCTCGGGGACGTCGACGTCCACGTGGGAGGCGCCGCCGGTCGCTGTGCGGAGCACGCCCGGGATCAGGACGGTGACCTTCACGGGTGCACCGCCGGGGTGCGACGGGTGGCGGTCACGTGGGCAGCACCGCCGCTCGGACCGACATCACGTCGGGCAGGTGGGCGGCCACCCGGTGCCAGGTCTCGCCCTCGTCCGGGCTCGCGTAGACCTCGCCCGAGCGGGAGCCGAAGTAGACGCCGGGGACCTCGGCGTCGTCGGCGCACATCGCGTCGCGCATCACGGCGGTCCAGAAGCTGTCGGGCAGGCCGGTGGTCAGGGCTTCCCAGGTCTCGCCGGCGTCGCGGGAGCGGTACACGCGGCACCTGCCCTCCGGCGGGAAGCGGTTGCCGTCGGACTCGATCGGGAAGGTGAAGATCGTGTCCGGGTCGTGGGGGTGGACGACCATCGCGAAGCCGAAGTCGGTCGGCAGGCCGGAGGCGATCGACCGCCAGCTGTCGCCGCCGTCGTCGCTGCGGTACACGCCGTGGTGGTTCTGGGCGTAGAAGCGGCTCGGCGCAGCCGGGTGCTGCGCCACCTTGTGCACGCACTGGCCGAACTCGGGCCACGGGTCTGGGAAGAAGTAGGCCTTGATGCCCTTGTTGCGGGCCTCCCAGGACTTGCCCCCGTCGGTGGTGCGGTAGACGCCGCCGGTCGACATCGCCACCAGCACGCGGTCCGGGTCGACCGGGTCCGGCACGATCGTGTGGACGGCCTGGCCGCCGAAGCCCGCGTCCCACTCCGGGCGGTGCGGGTGGTTCCACAGCCCCTCGACGAACTCGAACGAACGGCCGCCGTCGGTCGACTTGAACAACGCCGACGGCTGGGTGCCCGCCCAGACGACGCCCGGCTGGGAGGCCGGGGCCGGTTGGAGCTGCCAGACGCGCTCCAGGGCGGCGTCCTCGACCGGGAACGCGATCGGCGGTGTCGCCGACTCCTCCCAGGTCACGCCCAGGTCGTCGGAAAGGGACACGCCGGGGCCGAAGTGCGGCGAGGACACGCCCGCGAGCAGCCTCAGCGGGCCTCGGGTGTCGAACGCGACCGCGTACACCTCCTGCATCGCGTGGTGCGGTCCGTCGAGCTCCCACCTGACCCGGTCCTCGCTGCGGGCGAGCCACAACCCCTTGCGCGTGCCGATCGCCAACACCACTCTCATCGCAACGCAACCCCCCACCTCGAATGTGATGCGGAGCACGTTACGCCGGGGGTCCGACACTTTCGGGCTGAACGGGAAACCCCACGTAGACCGGCAAGTTACTCACTGGTAGCGTCCGATCGGAGACGAAGGAGGCGCCTGTGCTGCTCGACCCGAACCACTACGACCCCGCCCACCTCGACGACGAGTCCCGCCGCCTGCTCAGGGCGACGATCGACTGGTTCGAGGCGCGCGGCAAGCGCCGGCTCATCGCCGACGCGCAGGACAGGGTCTGGTACTCGGAGTTCCTCGACTTCGTGAAGCGGGAGAAGCTGTTCGCCACCTTCTGCACGCCGAAGGGCGTCGACGGCACGAAGCGCTGGGACGCCGCCCGCAACGCCGCGTTCAGCGAGGTGCTCGGCTTCTACGGTCTGCAGTACTGGTACGCCTGGCAGGTCACGGTCCTCGGGCTCGGCCCGATCTGGATGAGCGGGAACGCCGAGGCCAAGCAGAAGGCTGCCGCCCTGCTCGACAGCGGCGCGGTGTTCGCGTTCGGCCTCTCCGAGAAGGAGCACGGCGCCGACGTCTACAGCACCGACATGGTCCTCACCAGGACCGAGAACGGCTACAAGGCCAACGGCGGCAAGTACTACATCGGCAACGGCAACGTCGCCGGCATGGTCAGCGTCTTCGGCAGGGAGGGCGACGACTACGTCTTCTTCGCCGTCGACAGCCGGCACGAGTGCTTCAAGCTCGTGCAGAACGTCGTCGACAACCAGATGTTCGTCAGCGAGTTCCGCCTGGAGGACTACCCGCTGACCGACGCCGACATCCTGCACCGCGGTCCCGACGCCTTCTCCGCCGCGCTGAACACCGTCAACGTCGGCAAGTTCAACCTCTGCACGGCCAGCATCGGCATCTGCGAGCACTCCTTCTACGAGGCGATCACCCACGCCCACAACCGGATCCTCTACGGCAACCCGGTCACGGACTTCCCGCACGTGCGCCAGAACTTCGTCGACGCGTACGCGCGCCTCGTCGCGATGAAGCTCTTCGCGGACCGCTCGGTCGACTACTTCCGGTCCGCCGGCGAGAACGACCGCCGCTACCTCCTCTTCAACCCGATCACCAAGATGAAGGTGACGAGCGAGGGCGAGCACGTCATCGACCTGCTCTGGGACGTCATCGCCGCCAAGGGCTTCGAGAAGGACACCTACTTCACCCGCGCCACGGCCGACATCCGCGCGCTGCCCAAGCTCGAAGGCACCGTGCACGTGAACCTGGCCCTGGTGCTGAAGTTCATGCCGAACTACCTCTTCAACCCCAAGGCCTACGACGAGGTCCCGACCCGCCACGACCCGGTGGACGACGACTTCTTCTGGCGCCAGGGTCCCGCGCGCGGGCTCGGCAAGATCCAGTTCCACGACTGGGAGCCGATCTACGCCGAGCACTCCCACCTGCCCAACGTGGGGTTGTTCCACGAGCAGGCCAAGGCCCTCAAGACCCTGCTCACCACCGCCGCCCCCGACGAGGCTCAGCAGCGGGACCTCGACTTCCTGCTCACCCTCGGCCACCTCTTCACCCTGGTGGTCTACGGCCAGCTGGTGCTCGAGCAAGCCAAGATCACCAAGCTCGACGAGCGGGTCCTCGACCAGATCTTCGACGTGCTGGTCCGCGACTTCGCCGGCTACGCGACCGCGTTGCACGGCAAGGCGAGCAGCACCGAGGCGCAGCAGCGGTGGGCCCTGGGCCAGATCCGCAAGCCGCACGCCGACCAGGACCGCTTCGACGCCGTCTGGCAGCAGGTCGTCGCGCTCTCCGGCAAGTACGAGATGCGTCCCTAGGGACCGGGCCCGCCCTCCCGGTACCGCTCCAGCGCCGCGATCATGAGTTCGAGCCCGAACTCGAACTCACGGTCGTGGTCGTACTCGCCCAGCTCGCCGATCACCTCGGCGGACAGCGGGAACGCCGACATGTCGACGTCCTCGAAGGGCGACAACGCGATCCCGCCGAGCTCGGGAGAGGTGGCGACCTCCCGCATCAACGTCCCGAGCAGGTAGGACACCATCGCGCGCATCATCCCGACGGCGATCTCGCCGCGGAAGCCGGCGCGGTCGAAGTTCAGCAGCGCGGCCTCGATCGTCCGGAACCCCGCCTCGCTGCTCAGCCTCCGCGTCGCGAGCAGCACGAACGCCCGGGGGTGCCGCCGCGCCAGTTCCCGCACCGCGCGGGCGTGCGCCCTGAAGTGATCGCGCCAGTCGTCGCTCTCCACCTGGTACGGCCGCGCGTCGGCCATGATCCGCTCGGCCGCGAGGTCCACCAGCACCGCCTTGTTCGGCACGTGGTTGTAGAGCGACATCGTGCCCGCGCCCAGCTCCGCGGCCAGCCGCCGCATCGAGACCGCCTCCACGCCCTCGCGCTCGATCAGCCGCACCGCCGCATCCACGATGCGGGCGCGGGTCAGCGGTTCACGTGAGGAGGACACTGGCGGAGACCATACGACGTGGAGTAGCTTCCCTGCGACGTACGGCGTACGTAGGAGGGTCTGCCGGCATGACCGAGTCCAAGGCGCTCAGAGCGCTGCGCGAGGCCATCGTCCTGGAGCACATGGAGTCGCAGAACGACCACGACTTCGACACCTCCTTGAACACGTTCCCCCACCCCCGCTACGAGATCATGGCATCAGGCCAGGTGTTCGACGGCGTGGACGAGGTGCGCAAGTACTGGCAGCGCACCCGCGAAGCGTTCCCCGACCAGCGCAACAAGGTCATCGACGTCCACCACGCCGACGACGCGGTCATCATCGAGTTCGAGCTCCAGGGCACGCACCTCGGCAGCCTCATCGGCGAGGCGGTGACCGGCAGGACCTTCAAGGTCAGGATGGTCAGCTTCTTCCTGTTCGACAAGGACGTCCTGATCTGCGAACGGGTCTACGGCGACACCGCGACCGTGATGACCCAGCTCGGCATGCTCGACCTGCCGCAGGAGTTCTAGCCGGAAGGGTTCTGGCCGGAAGGGTTCTGGCCGGAAGGGCGGTGGAACGCCACCCGCACCTCCCCCACGACCTCGCCACCGCCGAGCACCGGCACGGACAGGTGCTCCTCGGCGGGAGACACGTCGTGCCCCAGCGCGGCCAGGGCCGTCAGCCCGATCGCCGTGGTGGCACGGGGATTGCCGTCGAGCACCTTCACCGCCACCGCGTGCCCCGCCGTCGTCGCCAGCACGAGCACCCCCTCCGCACCGCCCTTGGCCACCACGCCGGGCAGGAGCTGCATCACAACGGTGTTCACGTGCCCGGTTCCGCCGACGTACTCGGGAAACGTGCGCATGGCGTCGGCGACCGGTGTGCGCACCAGCCCTTGCATCGCGCGCGCCAAGCCGTGCAACGACAACCCGAACACGGGCGCACCACATCCATCGACCGCCGTGTGCGCGACGGGCTCGCCGGACAGCTCCTCCATCGTCCGCGCCACCAGTTGCTGCAACGGATGCGCCGGGTCCAGGTAGGTCCGCGTCGGCCACCCGGCCGCGACGCACGCCGCCAGCATCGCCGCGTGCTTGCCGGAGCAGTTCATCCGCAGGCGGGAGGGTTCCGCCAGCCGTTGCCGCGTCTGCTCGTCCTCCGGCCACGACGGCGGGCAGCGCAGCGACTCGGCCGGCACCTCGCCGAGCAACCGCTCCACCAGCTCGACGTGCCGGTCCTCCCCGGTGTGCGACCCGGCCGCGATCGCCAGCGCGGGTCCCGCGAGGGGCGCGCCGGCCGACAGGCACGCCAAGGCCTGGAACGGCTTCATGCACGACCGCGGCAGCACCGGTTCCCCGACGGCCCCGACGGACACGCCGACGGCGCCGGACGGCAGCAGCCCCACGACGCTGCCGTGGTGCAGGCTCTCCACGAACCCGGACCGGGTGACCTCAGCGAGCAGCGCGGGCACGAGCAGCCTCCAGGCGGTGCGCCAGCCTGGACAGCGCCAGGTTGACCACCAGGTAGATGAACGCGACGACGAGGAACGTCTGGATCAGCAGGCCGTTGTAGTTCGCGAGCACGCGGCCGTTGAACAGCAACTCCGCGTAGGACACGACATATCCCAGCGAGGTGTCCTTCAACAGACTGACGGCTTGCGTCACGAGCAACGGCGTCATGTGCCGCACGGCCTGTGGCAGCACCACGAACCGCGTCACCGAACCGTCCGTCATGCCGAGCGACAACCCGGCCTCCCGCTGCCCGGGATCGACCGACTCGACGCCCGCACGGAAGATCACCGCGTACGACGCGGCGTGCGACAAAGCCAGCGGTACCACGAGTTTCCAGAACAACGGCAGGTTCACGCCGAACGAGGGCAGCACGAACAGCATCACGTACACCAGCAGCAGCACCGGGACCGTGCGCATGACCTCGGCGTACGCGCGGGTGAACCGGTTGGGCCGCAACGCGAGCAGCAACCCTCCCGCCATCGCCAGCACGCCCGTCGCGAACGCCGCCACCACCGTCGACCACAGGCCTCCGAGCAGGTAGCGCCACACGGGCCAGGTCAGGTAGGGCCTCCACCGATCCGCGTCGAGCTGCCCGTTCGCCGCGAACTGCCGCAACCCGAGCGCCACCAGCGCCAGGAGCACCGCGGCGGACACCACGGAGGCCCAGAAGACCCGGCGGCGGGCGCGGGGGCCGGGAGCGTCGAACATCAGGCCAGCCGCCGTTCCAGCACGCGTGCCCCGAACCCGATGCCGGCCGCCATCACCAGGTAGCACAGCCCGGCGCCGGTGAAGACCAGCAACGGCTGCGCGAGCTCCAGGTTGATGCGTTGCGCCGCGCGGGTCATGTCCACGACGCCGACGACACCGGCCAGCGCCGTCGCCATGGTCAGCGCGATGGCGACGTTCGCGAGCGGCTGCACGACCCGCCGCCCGGCCTGGGGCAGGACCACGTGCCGCAACGACTGCCCGAACGACAGTCCCAGCGCCCGTGCGGCCTCGCCCTGACCGGTGGCGACCGAGCTCACGCCCGACCGCAGCGCCTCCGCCACGAACGCGGCCTCGTACAGCGCGATCGCGCAGAAGGCCGTCCAGAACAACGGCATCCGCACGCCCACCTCTGGCAGCCCGAACACGAACAGCACCAGCCACGCCAGCAACGGGATGTTCCGCCACACCTCGACGTAGACCGCGCCGGCGCCGCGCAGCAGCGGCACGGGCACGATCCTCATGACCGCGACGACGAGCCCGACGAGCAGCGCGCCGGCGAACGACAGCAGGGTCAGGGCGACGGTGTTCAGGAAGCCTTCGAGGACCAGGCTCATGAGGCGATCGCCGGTGGCGACGGCGCTTCGCCGGTGACCACGGTGCCGATCGTCTGCCGCCAGACCTCCTGCCACAGACCGGACTTGCCGATCTCCCGCAGCCAGTCGTCGACGACCTCCGTGAACTCCGCGTCGCCGTGCTTGATGCCGATGCCGTACAGGTCCTCGGTGAACGGCTCGCCCACGAGCTGGAGCTCGCCGTCCTTCGCCGCGTCCGCCACGAGGATGGCCTGGTCCTGCACGTAGGCCTCGCCGCGGCCCTGCTTCAGCGCGGTCAGGCACTCGGGGTCAGACCCGAACTCGACGATCCGCGCGGTCGGCGCCGCCTGCTTGATCGCCGCGATCGCCGGGGTGTTGGCGCCCGCGATCACGGTCCGGCCGGCCAGGTCGGCGGGCCCGGTGATGCCGGAGGTGCCCTTGCGCACCGCGATGGACTGGCCGGACCGGTAGTACGGGCCGGCGAACGCCACGCGCTCCCTGCGGGCGGGCGTGATCGTGTACGTCTGGATGATCACGTCGACGGTGCCGTTGGCGAGCAGCGGTTCGCGGGTCTCCGAGGTCGCGCTGAGCAGCTCGGTCTCCGGCTTGCCGAGCAGGTGGTGCGCGAGGAGCTTGCCGAGGTAGGCGTCGAAGCCGGTGAGCTCGCCGCTGACCGGGTCGAGCTGGGACAGCAGCGGGGCGTCCTGGGAGCCGCCGATGAGCAGCTTGCCGCGCTTCTTGATGCGGTCCACGGCCGAGCCGGGGACCACCTGGCCGGTGTACGCCGGTGCCTTGGCGAGCAGGGCGTCCAGCTTGCCGCCGCCGCCCGGCACCGCGTTCTCACCGCCGGAGCACCCGGCCACGAAGAGCAACACCGCCGCTACGAACAGTCTCCCCATGCCCGCGAAGCTACTGATCGTGATCCACGGGGCACAAGGTGCGACCGACGGGTTTGGGGCTTGCTCCAGGATGACACCTTTGTCGGCCGGAGGCGAAGGCACCGAGCAAGCCGGCCGAACGCGACAAAGCCGTCTGTCCCGAATAGGACAAACGGCTTTGTTTACCAGATCAGATGTGCTGACCAGTCAGACTCAGACGGCGCGAACGCCCTGTGCCTGCGGGCCCTTCTGGCCCTGACCGATCTCGAACTCGACCCGCTGGTTCTCCTCGAGAGCCTTGTAGCCGTTCATCTGGATCTCAGAGTAGTGGACGAACACGTCGGCGCCACCGTTGTCAGGGGAGATGAAGCCGAAGCCCTTCTCCGCGTTGAACCACTTGACGGTGCCCTGTACTGCCATCTTGCTACTTCTCCTCTAACAGGTGCCGGATCGCGCTCGCGACCACCGGGTCAAGTCACTGGCGGCGCCTTCTCCGGAACCTGGAGAAACCGCACACTCGCGACCTCGTTCCGCGAGCGGGGTAATCCACGAACACGAAACGTACGACCTTGGACAGTGAACCACGACCCCCCGGTATCAGTCGAGCCATTGATCTCCACTGCTACCGTGAGGTTCCGAACGACCTCGCGGAGGTGCCCGTGCCGGAGCGGACGACGCTGTCGATCAAGGTCGTGGTCGCGCCGCACGTGGCGGAAGGCCTGCACGCGCTCGTGCGAAAAGCCCTGGCCGGGCCCACCGCGACACGTGACGAGCGGGGGCGCCGCGGGGGCGACACCTACGTCAACAAGGTCTCCGGGACCGTCAACGACACCGTGATCCAGATCGGCCGCCTGCACGGCAACTTCAACGACCACCGGGGCCGGTAACCTGGTGGGTCGTTGACCCAGGGGGCCGTGCTTGACCGGCAGCGAACGACTGCTCTTCTTCTTCATCGGCTTGGTGACCACGTTCGTGTTCATCCGCATAAGCGTGCGCATGATCAGGGCGAAGGTGCGGTGGTGGCCGCGGAACATCGTGCACGGCGACACGCACGTGCATCACGTCGTGTTCGGCACCGTGCTGCTGCTCCTGTCGAGCGTCACCGGCCTGCTCATCCCGGACGACCTCTACGGCGCCCGGTGCGCCGCGGCGGCGGGCCTCGGGGTGGGCGCGGCGCTGGTGCTCGACGAGTTCGCGCTGATCCTGCACCTGCGGGACGTGTACTGGATGAAGGCCGGCCGGCTGTCCGTGGACGCCGTGTTCCTCGCCGTGGGTCTCACCGGCCTGTTCCTGCTGGGCGCCCGGCCGCTCGGCTACGACGAGGTGCTGCAGCTCAACCCGGAGACGACGCCGAGCGACACGTTCACGCTCCGGCTGGTCGCCATCGGCGTGAACCTGTGCTTCGCGATCGTGGCGCTGCTCAAGGGCAAGATCTGGACCGGACTGCTCGGCCTGCTGGTGCCGGTCGTGCCCGCGGTCGGCGCGGTGCGGCTGGCCAGGCCGGGCTCGCCGTGGGCGCGCTGGCGCTACCCGGACGGCTCGCGCAAGCTCTCCCGCGCCTACCGGCGGGAGGCGCGGCTGCGGCAGCCGATCATCAAGGCGAAGATCGCCGTGCAGGAGTTCATCTCGGGACGTCACGACCTGCCGGATCACGACAGGCCGTGACGGGGCCTCATCACCCCCCGAGGATGTCCTGCGCGGCACAGGCAGGGGCGACGTCGCCGGTGCACAGCTCCGCGGGCTTGACGATGCCCTCGGTGACCAGCGTCCGGACGGTGTCCTTCCTGATCAGCGTCGCGCCGAGCAGCACCGACTTGACGTCGCGCCGCGCGACGGGGTCCCGCAGGTTGCCGGTGGCGAGGTCGTCGGCACCCTCCAGGTCGCCGCGGGCGACCGCGATGGCCAGCCGGGCCGCGGCCTCCGCCTCGTCCCGCACCGGCTTGTAGACGGTGATGCACTGGTCGCCGCGCAGCACGGCCCGCAGACCGTCCACAGTGGCGTCCTGGCCGGTGACCGGGACCTTGCCCGCCAGGTTCTTCTTCTTGAGCACGCCGATGACCGCACCGGCCAGTCCGTCGTTGGCCGCGACCACGCCGTCGACCTTGCCGCCGTTCTCGTTCAGGATCTGCTCGAACAGCTCGGCGCCGAGCTCGGGTTTCCAGTCGGCGACCGGCTGGGACTTCACGAGCCTGAGCGCGCCGCTGTCGTACTTCGAGGACAGCCGCGACTTCTGGCCCTGGGTGAAGAGCGTGGCGTTGTGGTCGGTCGGAGCGCCCTCGATCTCGATGATCTGGGCACCGGGCCGGTCACCGAGGCAGGACAGCAGGCCGTCGGCCTGGAGCTGGCCGACGTTCACGCTGTCGAAGCCCACGTGGTACTCCGCCTGGCCGCCGAGCGTCACGCGGTCGTAGTCGATGACCGGGATGTTCGCGGCCTTCGCCTTCTTCTGCACCGCGAGGCCCCCGGCCGCCGACAGCGGCGTGATCACCAGGACCTTCACCTTGCGCCGGATCATCTCGTCGGCGATCTGGACGAACTTCGCCTCGTCGCCGTTGGCGTTCTCGATGAACGGTTCGATGTCCGCGTAGTTGAACGCCTGGGTCAACAGCGGGCGATCTTGTTCCTCCCAGCGCGTGGAACTCGTTCGGTCGGGAAGGATTACCCCGACGATTGGTTTGGGGCCACGCGCGGGCAGCGTCGGAGCACCCTGACCTGCGTCACCGCAGGCAGAGAGGAGAAAGAGCAGGCACGCCGACGTTGCCATTACCCGTCTTCGCATAAACGCGGAGTTCATCGCTTGCGAGTTGTTAAGTCAAGATTTCTTATCATAACATCACGCTCCGCTTTCGTTCGACTACAGTTCGATTCCGTACGAAAGGCGCTGATGTTCGGGCGATTTTCGTGCCAGTCTGTCGGACTTGGGCGGCAATCGGGGGCCGCCCCATGTCGTTGGATCCAGCCCTGACCGGGTGTGAGGAGACAGCTAGGTGAGAACGCGCAGAACCGTGATGGCGGTGGCGGCAACGGTGTCGCTGGTCGCCGCGGGTACTTCGGCGGCGGGGGCGGCGCCTGCCTCGACCGCGGGGCAGCAGAAGGACACGGAGTACACCGTCCTGCTGGAAAGCCCCGGCAACCGCGACTTCGCGATCGACGCCGTGCACGCGGCGGGCGGCGAGGTGGTGCGGAACAACGACGCCATCGGCCTGCTGACCGTCAAGGCGCCCGCGACCGGGTTCGTGGAGAAGGTCTCCGCCTCGAACGAGATCGTCGGCGCGGCGAGGTCCAAGCCGATCGGTCACGCCCCGGCGGCGAAGGCCGGGAAGGCCGGGAAGGCCGAGCGGGACGACGTCGAGAAGGAGAACCGGGCCGAGAAGGCGAACAAGGCTCCCGCGGCGGCGCAGTCGACCGCCGGCATGGACCCGCTCGACGGCGACCTGTGGGGCCTGAACCTCGTCCGCTCGAACATCGCGCGGGCCAAGCAGGCCGGTGACAAGCGGGTGTACGTCGGAATCCTCGACACCGGTGTGGACGGTTCGCACCCGGACATCGCGCCGAACTTCAACAACGAGCTGTCGCGCAACTTCACCGTCGACATCCCGAACGACGCCGACGGTGGCGAGTTCGACGGCCCGTGCGAGTTCCGCGGTTGCGTCGACCCGGCGAACTGGGACGACGGCGGCCACGGCACGCACGTCGCGGGCACCATCGGCGCCGCGGCCAACGGCTTCGGCATCTCCGGTGTCGCGCCGAACGTGTCGCTGGTGAACATCCGCGGCGGGCAGGACGCGGGCTCGTTCTTCCTGCAGCCCGTCGTCGACGCCCTGACCTACGGCGCCGACATCGGCCTCGACGTGATCAACATGTCGTTCTACGTCGACCCGTGGTACATGAACTGCCTCAACGACCCCACGGCCTCCGCCGAGGAGCAGCTGGAGCAGCGCACGATCATCGCGTCCGTGCAGCGCGCGCTGAACTACGCGCACCGCAAGGGCGTCACGCTGATCGGTGCCGCGGGCAACAACCACGAGGACCTGGGCAAGCCGCGCCAGGACGTGCAGAGCCCGAACTACCCGCCTGGCCACGCCCGTCCGCGGCCGGTCGACAACGCCACCTGCCTCAACCTGCCGACCGAGGGCGACCACGTGATCTCGGTGTCGTCCCTGGGCCCGTCGACCGCCAAGGCCGACTACTCGAACTACGGCCTCGAGCAGACCGCGATCTCGGCTCCCGGCGGCTACTTCCGCGACTACTTCGGCACGCCGTGGTACCGCACCAACGAGAACATGATCCTGTCGACCTACCCGCGCAACGTCGCCATCGCCGAGGGCAACGTCGACGAGGCCGGCAACGTCACGCAGAAGGGCCTCGACGCGGGCGTGAAGAAGGCCGCGCAGGGCGACAAGGTGGGCTACTACCAGTTCCTGCAGGGCACCTCGATGGCCGCCCCGCACGCCGCCGGTGTCGCCGCGCTGGTCGTGAGCCAGTACGGCAAGAAGGACAAGAAGAACCCCGGTCTGACCCTCGACCCCGACAAGGTCGAGAAGGTGCTCTACAAGACCGCGATCCAGCGCGCCTGCCCGAACCCGCGCACCGTCTCGTACGTGAACGTGGGTCGCTCGGCCGAGTTCGACGCCACCTGCGAGGGTGACGCGAAGTTCAACGGCTTCTACGGTCACGGCATCGTGGACGCCTACGGCGCCGTCACCCGCGGCGGCCAGTTCCTGTAAGTCCCGGTTGGACAGCGGAGGGCTCCCGGTCGTCTCGGCCGGGAGCCTTTTGCGTGCGACGAAAGTCGACCGCCCGCCCCACCTTCGTCTCGACCTCACGACGTTCCTTGACCGTGCCGCAGCGGCATGGTTTCCACTGGGACGTGTCAAGGGGCGCCGAGGGCAGGGAGGCAACGTGCCGGGGTGGAGCACCAGTCAGCTGGCCGACCTCGCCGGGACCACCCTGCGCACGATCCGGCACTACCACGACGTGGGCCTGCTGCCGCAGCCGGAACGCAGGGCCAACGGCTACAAGAGCTACGGCGTGACCCACCTCGTGCGGGTGCTGAGGATCAAGCGCCTCACCGAGCTCGGGCGGTCGCTGACCCAGATCGCGGACCTGGGTGACGGGGACGAGCACCCCCGCGAGGCGTTGCGCGAGCTCGACGCCGAGCTCGCCGCGCGGATCGAGCGGCTGCGGCTGGCACGCGCGGAGCTCGCGGTGGTCCTGCGGCAGGAGACGCCGACCGATCTGCCACCGGACATCGCGGCGGCGCTCGCGAACGTGGAGCTCTCACCGCAGGACCGCGCGTTCACCGTCGTGCTGGCGCAGCTGCTCGGGCCGGAGGCGTTGTCCTCCTACACCGACCTGCTGACGCGCTACTCGCGGGACCCCCTGTTCGTGGAGTTCGACGAACTGCCGGAGGACGCGGACGAGGAGACCCGCCAGAGCCTGGCGGACCGCATGCGCGTGCACCCGTACGTAGCGGAGATGCGGGCCGCGTTCCCCGATCCGGCCAGCATGTACAGCACTTCGCCGTACAGGGCGGAGTTCGTGGCGCAGACGATCGGCGGTGCCATGGTCGAGCTCTACACCAAGGCGCAGCTCGACGTCCTGGTCCGCATGACCACCTGATTTCCCACTGATCCGGCGTGCCGAGGGCGCGCCCCCGGAAGGGTATTTGCAAATGCGAAAATGGTTGTCCTTGACCGCGGTCGTGACCGCCACCGCGGCGCTGGTATTGCCGGGGGTGGCGACGGCGGCACCCGCCGCACCGGAGGTGAGGTGGGTCGCCTGCCCGGCGGACGTGGCGTCGCCGGGCCTCGAGTGCGGGACGCTCAGCGTGCCGCTCGACTACCGCGAGCCCCGCGGCCGCAAGACCGAGGTGATGATCTCGCGGCTCGCCAGCGAGAACCGGGAGAAGCGCCGGGGCATCCTGTTCACGAACCCCGGTGGCCCGAGCGAGGGGCTCACGTTCCCGTTCCTGCTCAAGGCCCTGGGCATGCCGCAGAGCGTGCTGGACGCCTACGACGTGATCGGCATGGACCCGCGCGGCATCGGTTACAGCTCGCCGGCGACGTGCGACCTGACGGACGAGCAGATGGCCTTGGGCAGCGTCCCTCCCTACGCCGTGACTCCCGCTGACGTGCGCAAGCGCGCCGAGGAGGTGGAGAAGATCGCGGAGCAGTGCCTCAGGTCGTCGACCGCCGACGAGCTGCCGCACAACACGACCGCGAACATCGCCCGCGACCTGGACAGCGTCCGCACCGCGCTGGGCGAGGAGAAGGCGTCGTTCCTCGGGTACTCGTACGGCAGCTACCTCGGCTCCGTCTACGCCACCCTGTTCCCGAAGACCAGCGACCGCGTCGTGATCGACAGCAACCTCGGCGCGGGCGGCTGGGACGTCGAGGGCGGCCGCATGTTCGCCCGCGGCGTGGAGGACACGTTCCCGGACTTCGCGAAGTGGGCGGCGGCGCACCCGGAGCACGGCCTCGGCTCGACGCCGGACCAGGTGCGCGCCAAGTACTTCGACCTCGCCGCCCGGCTCGACGCGAAGCCGTCGCCCGAGGGCGTCGACGGCCAGGTGTTCCGGCTCCTGACGTTCACGGGCCTCTACGCCACCGGCGACGCGGCGTTCGCGAAGATGGCAGCGCGGTGGAAGGCGCTCGACACCGGCGCGCCACTGCCGCCCGAGGAGACGCCGGTCGTCCCGCGCGTCGAGAACCTGCTCTCCGGCCGGTTGCACGTGATCTGCGGCGACTCCGAATGGCCGTCGTCGGTACGGGCCTACGAGCGCAACGTCGCGGTGGACCGCGTCCGCTACCCGATGTTCGGCGCGGCGGCGGCCAACATCTACCCGTGCGCGTTCTGGCCGAAGCCGGTGGAGAAGCAGGTGCGGCCGTCCGGCCGCGGACCGGCCAACGTGCTGATGGCGCAGAACGAGCGGGATCCCGCCACGCCGCTGGCCGGCGCTCGCACGACGCGCCGGGCGTTCGGGGACCGGGCGGCGATGATCACCGTCGACCAGGGTGGCCACGGGACTTACGTGATCGGCAAGAACAAGTGCGCCAACGACGCGGTGACCGCCTACCTGCTGGGCGGACCGCGCCCGAACGACACCCGGTGCGCCGCTGAACCCCGCTCAGCGGCCGAATAGCTGCGGAAACGCCGAGGAGGGCGTCCCCGTCCCGGAACGCCCTCCTCCGCCGTTGCCGGGTCCTACAGCCGGTTCCAGTCCAGCACCGGCGCCGCGAAGTCGCGGATCGACGCCAGCAGCCCGAGCCGCGCGGCCTTCACCGCCTCGTCCTCGGCCATCACCAGCACCTCGTCGAAGAACGTGTTGATCGGCCCGGTCAGCCCGCCGGCCGCGGCGAAGAACGCGGCCAGGCCGGTGACCTCCCCCTGGACACCGTCGAAAGCCCGGTGCAGGGCCACTTCCGCCGGCTCGGTCAGCAGCGCGGGGTCGTAGGAGGCCTCGGCGGAGGCGGGAACGATCCGCCGCACCCGCTGCAGGGCGGCCACGAGCGAGTCGAAGTCCTCCCGGCCCGCCAGCGCCTCCAGCTCCGCCAGCGTCTCGTCGGCCAGCACCGGCGAGTCGGCCAGCGGCAGCACGGCCTGGACGAACCGGTGCTCGTGACCGGCGTCGAGCAACGCCTGCTCGTAGCGCCGCACCGCGAACTCCCGCGCGGTCTCCAGCGCCTCCGCGGACACCTCGAGCCCCTCGGCCGCCAGGGACAGCGCCACCGGCAGGGTGATCTCCCGCAGGCCGGGGAACGCCCGCAGCACCGCCACCGCGCCGAGGGCCGCACGGCGCAGGCCGAACGGGTCCGAGCTCCCGGTCGGCTGCGCGCCGATGCCGAACAGGCCGGCCAGCAGGTCGAACCGGTCCGCCAGCGAGAGCAGCGCGCCGGGCACCGACGACGGCAGCGCGTCACCGGCCGAACGCGGGAGCTCCATCTCCCACAGCGCCTGCGCGACCTCCGGCGGCTCGCCCGCCCGTTCCGCGTACTCGCGCGCCATCACACCGGCGAGCGAGGACAGCTCGATCACCATCTGCGAGCCGAGGTCGAACTTGGCCAGCGCGCCCGCGCGGTCGAGCGTCTCGCGGTCGACGTCCACCACACCGGCGAAACGGCCGGCCAGCGCGGCGATCCGGCCGGCGCGGTCGGCCATCGAACCGAGCTTGTCCGCGAACGTGAGCTTCGCGAGGCCCGCCTTCATCTCCTCCAGCGGCGTCTTGAGGTCCGCCCGCCAGAAGAAGGCCGCGTCCTCGTACCGCGCCCGCAGCACGGCCTCGTTGCCCGCCCGCACCAGGTCCGCGTCGACGGCCCCGTTCGCCACCGCCACGAAGTGCGGCAGCAGCGCGCCGTCAGACGAGCGGACCGGCAGGTAGCGCTGGTGCTTGCGCATCACGGTCGTGAGGATCTGCCCCGGCAGCTCCAGGTACCGCTCCTCGAACGAGCCGAGGATCGGCGTCGGCCACTCCACCAGGTTCGTCACCTCGTCCAGCAGCCCGTCGACCTCCACGACACCGCCGACCGACGCGGCGAGCTCCTGCGCGGCGGCCACGATCGACGCGGACCGCCGGTCCGCGTCCGCCTGGATGCCGTGCGACTCGAGGAAGTCCAGGTACCCGTCCGCGGTGGGCACCTCGACGACCGGCGCGTCCGCCGTGCGGTGCACGCGCGTGACCGTGCCGGACGCCAGCGACGACACCGCGACCGGCACCGGCGTCGACCCGAGCAGCGCGAGCAGCCAGCGGATCGGGCGGGTGAACGACAGCTTCGGGTCGTTCCACTTCATGTTCTTCTCGGCGCGCAGGTCCGAGACGACCCCGGCCAGCAGCCCGCTCAGCACCTCGACCGCGCCGCGGCCCGCGTCGGTCCTGGTCAGCGCCACGAACTCGACGCCGTTCTCCTCGACGCGGCCGAGGGCGGACACGTCGACGCCCTGGCCGCGGGCGAAGCCCTGCACCGCCTTGGTCGGGTTGCCGTCCGCGTCGAACGCGGCGGACACGCGCGGACCGCGCACCGTGCGCTCGGCGTCCGGCTCACGCGGCGACACGGCGGGCACCAGCACGACGATCCGGCGTGGCGTGCCGTGCACGGTCACCTCGCCGTGCGTCAGCCGGGTCGCGCCCAGCTTCGAGGTGACGGCCTCGCGCACCGCGTCCACGGTCCGCAGCACCTCGTGCGGCGGCAGCTCCTCGGTGCCGATCTCGAACAGCAACGTCGCCGGCGCGGTGACGTCCTCGAAGGACGACGGCGCGGCGGCGGGAGCGGGAGCCCCTGCGAGGCCCAGCGGGTGCCCGAGCTCGGCCCGGCGCTCCGCCCACAGCGCGGCCACCTCCCGCGCCAGGCCGCGCATCCGGCCGAACGCGCGGGCGCGCTCGGTCGTGGAGATCGCTCCCCGCGCGTCGAGCACGTTGAAGATGTGCGAGCACTTCAGCACGAAGCCGTGCGCCGGAACGGGCAGGCGCGCGTCGAGCATGCGCCGCGCCTCGGTCGCGAACTCCTCGAAGAGGCGCTTGTTCGCCTCCACGTCCGCGTCGTCGAGGTAGTACCGCGACATCTCGTACTCGGCCTGGCCGAACGCCTCGCCGTAGGAGATGCCGGGCGCGTAGGCGATCTTCTTGAAGTGGTCGACGCCCTGCAGCGCCATCATGATCCGCTCGATGCCGTAGGTGATCTCCACCGACACCGGGTCGAGCGTCATGCCGCCGGCCTGCTGGAAGTAGGTGAACTGGGTGATCTCCAGGCCGTCCAGCCAGACCTCCCAGCCGAGCCCCCAGGCGCCGAGCGCGGGCGAGGCCCAGTTGTCCTCGACGAACCGGACGTCGTGCGCGCGCACGTCGATGCCCAGCGCCTCCAGCGAGCCGAGGTAGAGCTCCTGCGGGTCACCGGGGTCGGGCTTGAGGATCACCTGGAACTGGGTGTGCGTCTGCAGGCGGTTCGGGTTCTCGCCGTAACGGGCGTCGTCGGGCCGCACGGACGGCTCGACGTACGCCACGCGCCACGGCTCGGGACCCAGCACGCGCAGCACGGTGGCCGGGTTCAGCGTTCCCGCCCCGACCTCGGTGTTGAACGGCTGCACCACGATGCAGCCTCGGTCGGTCCAGTACTTGGTCAGCGCGAGCAGCGCGTCCTGCATCGTCAACACGGCGAGGAGTCTACGAAACAGACAAAACCGCTGGTGAAGGGGCTGAATCCGAGGCCGTCCCGCACTGTGTCAGGCTTTGCACAACCGAGTGGCGTGCCCGCGCGTCCATTCGGGGTACCCGGAAGTGGCGAGAGGAGTGGGTGTGGACAACCGGCCGCCGCGGCCAGGGGAACCGAACAGGTCCTCCGGCCGAGCTTCCGCTGGGCGCCCGTCCTCGGGGCGCCCTTCTTCTGGACACCCTTCTTCTGGACACCCTTCTTCTGGGCGCCCGTCCTCTGGATCCGCTTCCTCTGGATCCGCTTCCTCTGGATCCGCTTCCACCCCCCGCTCCCAGGCGGGCCAGCCCCGTCGCCCGCAGGTGCCGCCGAAGCGGGACCCGGCGGACCCGCCACGCCGCGAACCCGGCCGCCGGGACCCGGCCGACCGCGCCGAACCGCCTCGCCGCGAGCCCCCGCGCCGCATCGAGCCCGGCCGCGCGAGCTCGTCGGGTCCCCGGCCGCGCCCGATCGCCGACCGCCCGACGGTCCGCACCACCCCCGCCAAGGTCAAGACGCCGCCGCCCGCACCCCGCCCGCGGCCGAAGCCGCCGGCGGCCCGCCGGCCGGGCGCGGCCAAGCGGGGCGCGTCCACCGGCGCCAAGGTCTTCGTCAGCCTGCTGTCCGCGGCGGTCCTGCTGGTCACCGGCATCGGGTGGCAGAACCTGAACGCGCTGACCGACGGCCTGACCAAGCAGAACCTGAACCTCGCCGACGCGGGCGAGCGCCCCGCCGACGGCGCGGTCGACATCCTGCTGGTCGGCATGGACAGCCGCACCGACTCCAAGGGCAACCCGCTGCCGCAGAACGTCCTCAACGAGCTGCAGGCGGGTGGCAGCGAGGACGGCGGGTTCAACACCGACACGCTGATCCTGCTGCACATCCCGAACGACAGCGGCAAGGCCTTCGCCGTGTCGTTCCCGCGCGACTCCTACGTGAAGATCGCGGGCGGCTTCGGCAAGCACAAGATCAACTCCGCCTACAGCTACGCGAAGAACAAGGCGGCCGAGAAGCTCAAGGGCGGCGGCAAGAGCGCGCAGGAAGTCGAGATGGAGTCGCGCAAGGCGGGCGCGAACAACCTCATCGAGACCGTCCAGGACCTGACCGGCACCAAGATCGACCACTACGCCGAGGTCAACCTCGTCGGCTTCTACGAGATCACCAAGGCGATCGGCGGCATCGACGTCTGCCTCAACGCCCCCGTCAGGGACAGCTTCTCCGGCGCGAACTTCAAGGCGGGCAAGCAGACGATCGAGGGCAAGAACGCGCTGGCGTTCGTCCGCCAGCGGCACGGCCTGGTCATGGGCGACCTCGACCGCGTCGTGCGCCAGCAGGTCTTCATGGCGGGCCTCGCCAAGAAGATGCTCTCGGCGGGCGTGCTCACCGACAGCACCAAGCGCAACGACATGATCAAGGCCGTCAGCGGCGCGATCGTCCTCGACGACGGCTGGGACATCACCAGGTTCGCCCTGCAGATGAAGGACCTGACGGGCGGCAACATGACGTTCCAGACCATCCCGACCGGCAACCCCGACCTGCAGACCGCGGAGGACGGGTCCGCCATCGAGGTCGACGCCGCCGAGGTGCGGAACTTCGTCAAGAACCTCGGCAAGCCGCCGTCGTCCTCCACGGCACCGGACCCGAAGTTCGACAACACCACGCTGACCGTCGACGTCCGCAACGCGTCGGGCCAGCCGGGGCTCGCGAGCCAGGTGCTGCAGTCGCTCGTAGCGAAGGGCTTCAAGGCGGGCCAGACGGGCAACGCCGAGGCCATGAGCACGTCGGTCGTCCGCTACGGCAAGGGCGGCGAGGCGGGCGCGAAAGCCGTCCAGGCCGCGCTGGGCGGCCTGGAGGTCGAAGAGGACGTGAACGTCCCGGCCGGCCGGGCACGCGTCTTCCTCGGGGCCGACTACTCGGGTCCAGGGGCGCAGGGGTTCACCGGGTCCGGAATGCTCGTCCTGGACGGTGCGCGTCAGCAACCGGCTGACCCGCCGGCCCCTCAACCCATCACCGCGGACGGCGTGCGCTGCGTGAACTGATACCGAGAGTAGAGATATCTACCCCGTTCGGGGGAATCTGTCGGCAAGTTGCGTAAGCGGCGAAGCACTGGCGCCTTCCATCACCGTGAGACCCGCTCACGGGGTGGAGGACCAGTGCAATCCGTGACAGGCCAGATCGACACAGCGGCGTACCAGCGCGTGCTCGGTGACGAGATCCGCAGCCTGCGCAAGCAGCGCGGCTGGACCCGCAAGGAGCTGAACAAACGGCTGCAGACCGAGATCTCGCTGCAGACGCTCGCGACCTACGAGCTCGGCACGCGGCAGTGCTCGGTCGTGCGCCTGGTGGAGATCTGCCACGCCCTCGACGTCCCGGCGCACGAAGTCCTCGCCCGCGTGCACGAACGCTTCTTCGGCGACATCCCGGCGGGCCACCTGGCGCTGAACCTCGCCGCGGTGGCCGCCACCGACGACCCGCGGCTGGTCCCGCTCAAGCGGTGGGCGGCGGGACGGTTGCACGCGCTGCCGCCGGGCGCGCCCCCGGAGCTGCACCTCGACCTGCCCGCGCTGGAGAACATGGCGCAGTTGTGCCAGCTCCCCACCGTCGAGCTCATCCGCACCTTGCGCGCGTTGAACCGGTAGGACCCAGCACCGCTCCCGCCCGCACGGGAGAACGCGGCTCCGCCCACGGTGCCCGACGCCCACCGTGGAGCCCGCCAGGAACCCTGCGTTCGTTGTCCCGCCAGGAAGATCGCAACCACCCCAGAGGCGCGCGCGCCGCCGCCGGTAGCATCGCCGGGGTGAACGATTCCCCCGCCCGCCTCCCCCTGCGCACCGCAGCCGCCGTGAAGCTGGGCAACCTGAGCTCCACGCTGTCCCAGAAGATGGGTCTCGGCGCCGGCGGCATGATCGGCGGCCGGGTGGCGCTGAAGCTCGACCCGCAGGCGCTGAACCGGTTGACGCAGGGCCGCCAGGTCGCCGTCGTGACAGGCACCAACGGCAAGACCACCAGCACGATGATGCTGGCGCGGGCCGTCGGCGCGCTGGGCGAGGTCGCCACGAACCACAGCGGCGCGAACATGCCGGACGGCCACGTCACGGCGCTGTCGAAGCAGCCGGACGCCCCGTACGCGGTGCTGGAGTGCGACGAGGGCTACTTCCCCGCCGTCGCGGGCGCCAGCAACCCGTCCGTCGCGGTCATCTTGAACCTCTCGCGCGACCAGCTCGACCGGGTCGGCGAGGTCCGCACCATCGAGCGGTCGCTGCGCGACGCGATCACCAAGCTGCGGGACTGCACGATCATCGCCAACTGCGACGACGTGATGGTCACCAGCGCGGCCTGGAACGCGGCGAGGGTGGTCTGGGTCGCCACCGGCACCGGCTGGCACCACGACTCGGCGAGCTGCCCCCGGTGCGGCAACCCGATCCGCTGGCAGGGCGAGCACTGGCACTGCACGGGCTGCGACCTCTCCCGCCCGCACCCGAACTGGATCACCACCGACGAGGCGATGATCACGCCGGAGCACCGGAAGATCGAGCTGCGCCTCACGCTGCCGGGCAAGTTCAACCAGGCCAACGCCGTCATGGCCGCCGCGGCGGCGCACGCGCTCGGTGTGCCCGTGGAGGAGGCGGTGCGCAGGCTGCGCAGCGTCTCCAACGTCAGCGGCCGCTACCGCACGATCCAGCGCAACGGCCGCAGCGCGCGCCTGCTGCTCTCCAAGAACCCGGCCGGCTGGAGCGAGACCCTCACGGTCGTCAAGGAGGCCAACCACCCGGCCGTCCTGGTGATCAACGCCCAGGAGGCCGACGGCCGCGACCTGAGCTGGCTGTGGGACGTCCCGTTCGAGCGGTTGCAGGGCCGCACGGTCATCGCCTCCGGCGAGCGCGCGACCGACCTCGCCGTCCGCCTGACCTACGCCGAGGTCGAGCACACCATCGTGCCCGACCCGCTGAAGGCCATCGACCAGATGCCGCAGGGCGCGGTCGAGGTCATCGCCAACTACACCGCGTTCCGCGACTTGAATGCCAGGGCTGCCGCTGATGAGTGAGTCGACTGTCCAGATCGCGCTCGTGCTGCCGGACCTCCTCGGCACGTACGGCGACTTCGGCAACGCCGTGGTGCTGCAGAAGCGCATGGCGTGGCGCGGGATCAAGGCCGAGATCCTGCCGATCAACTACGGCCAGCCGGTGCCGGACTCGTGCGACATCTACGTCGTGGGCGGCGGTGAGGACACCGCGCAGACGCTCGCGGTGAAGCACCTGCGCGAGCACCCCGGCCTGCAGCGCGCCGTCACGAAGAACGCCGTGGTGCTGGGCGTGTGCGCCGGCATCCAGATCTTCGGCGAGAGCTTCACCCGTGCCGACAACGTGACCCACCCCGGCATGGGCCTGATCGACTCGACCTCGCACGCGGGTGGCAGCCGGGCGATCGGCGAGGTGCTCGCGGAGCCGGCGGGCGGCCTGTTCTCCGGCGTCCTCTCCGGGTTCGAGAACCACCAGGGCCGCACGGTGCTGGGCCCGGCGGCGCGTCCCCTCGCGCACGTCAAGGTCGGCACCGGCAACGACGGCAGCGTCGAGGGCGCCGTTCAGGGCCGGATCGTGTGCACGTACCTGCACGGCCCGGTGCTGCCGCGCAACCCGCAGCTCGCGGACCTGCTGATCGAGTGGGCGACCGGCACCAAGGTCGCGCCGCTGGACCTGCCCGCCGTCACCGCCATGCGCGCCGAGCGGGTCAGGGCCGCTTCCTGAGCCGGTCCGCGACCCCCGGCCAGATCACGGCCATCACGTAGCCGGTAGCGAGCGCGGGCCCCACCGAGGGCCTGCGCTCCATCCACACCGCCAGGCGTTCCGTCGCGCCGACGACGATCTCCGCGAACGCCTCGGCCTCCAGCGGGTCGATGTCCGGCGTGAACGACGCCAGCACGGCCCCGATCAGGTCCGTCTGCTGCTGGCGGATGCCTTCCACCTCTTCCTGCGCCGACGGCACGGCCACGGCCGCCTCCTGCCGCAGCAGCGCCCACGACCTGCGGTGCTCGTCGATGAACTCGAAGAACGCGCGCAGCCCGAGCCGCAGGAACTCCTCGGGGCTCGCGGCGCCCGCGATGGCTCCCGCCGTCTTCTCGCGCAGCTCCGTGCGCGCCCGGTGGATGCAGCCGATGAGCAGGCCCTCCTTCGAGCCGAAGTACTCGTAGAGCATCGGCTTCGAGACGCCGACGCGTTCGGCGATCTCGTCCATCGACGTGGCCAGATACCCCTGCTCGGCGAAGATCTCCTCGGCGACGGTGAGCATCTGCGCCATGCGCTGGGCCTTGGGCATGCGGCGGCGCGGAGCAGTCACGAACGGAGTCTACCGCTCGTAACTTACTTCGAGTAACCTACCGTGAAGTAGCCACCGTGAGCGGAGGGACTTCCCATGCATCGAGAGACGAAAGTGCTCGTCATCGGCACCGGCTTCTCCGGCCTGGGCATGGCCGTCGAGCTGAGGCGCCGCGGTGAGCACGACTTCGTGGTTCTCGAGAAGGCGGCCGACCTCGGCGGCACGTGGCGCGACAACTCCTACCCCGGCTGCGCGTGTGACGTGCCGTCGCACATGTACTCGTTCTCGTTCGAGCTGAACCCGAAGTGGTCGCGGATGTTCGCGCGGCAGGGCGAGATCTTCGACTACCTGCAGCGGGTCGCCGACAAGTACCGGCTGCGGCCGCACATCCGCTTCAACACCAAGGTCTCCGGCGCGCGGTGGGACGACGAGGCGAAGCGCTGGCACGTCACGACCGAGCAGGGCGACACGTACACGGCGACCGCGCTGGTCGCGGGCGTCGGCGCGCTGCACATCCCGAACGTCCCCGAACTGCCCGGCATCGAGAACTTCACCGGCAGGACGTTCCACTCGGCGCAGTGGGACCACGATTACGACCTGACCGGCAAGCGCGTCGCCGTCGTCGGCACGGGCGCGTCCGCGATCCAGTTCGTGCCGAAGATCGCGGACCGGGTCGGCTCGATGAAGATCTTCCAGCGCACGCCGCCGTGGATCATGCCCAAGGCCGACCGCGAGATCACCGAGCGGGAGCAGAGGCTGTTCCGCGCCCTGCCCTTCACGCAACGGCTCTACCGCAACTTCGTCTACTGGGTGCGCGAGTCCTCGGCGCTGGGCTTCGCGGTCAACCCGAAGATCATGCAGTTCGCGCAGGGAATCGCGTTGCGGCATATGAAGAAGCAGGTGCCGGACCCGAAGCTGCGCGAGAAGCTGAAGCCCGGCTACACCATGGGCTGCAAGCGCGTGCTGATCTCCAACGACTACTACCCCGCGCTGAGCCGCCCGAACGTCGACCTGGTGACGGACAAGATCTCCGAGGTGCGCGAGAAGTCCATCGTGGACAGCGCGGGCGTCGAGCACGAGGTCGACGTCATCATCTACGGCACCGGTTTCCACGTCGTCGACTCGTTCGACTACCTGGACATCCAGGGCAAGGGCGGCGTCGACCTCGCGAAGCAGTGGCGCGAGAAGGGGATCGAGACCTACTACGGCATCACGGTCTCCGGCTTCCCCAACCTGTTCTTCCTGCTGGGCCCCAACACCGGTCTCGGCCACAACTCGGTCGTGTTCATGATCGAGTCGCAGATCCGGTACATCGCGCAGTGCCTCCGGCTCCTGGAAACACACCGCGCCGCGGAGCTGGACGTGCGGCTGGAGGCCCAGCAGGAGTTCAACTCCGAGCTCCAGGGCAAGCTCACCAAGGGCGTGTGGACCCAGGGCGGCTGCCAGAGCTGGTACCTCGACGCGCAGGGCGTGAACCGCACCGTGTGGCCGGGCTTCACCTGGCGGTACTGGATGCGGACCAAGCGCGTGCGCGCCGAGGACTACGTGCTCACCACCGCCCCGCGGGTCAAGGCTTCACGATGACCTTCAGCGCGGTGCGCTCGTCCATCGCCCGGTAGCCCTGGGCGATGTCGTCGAGCGAGACCGTCCGGTCGAACACGGGACCGGGGTCGATCCGCCCGGCGAGCACGTCGGCCAGGAGCTCCGGCAGGTAGGCCCGCGCGGGCGCGATGCCGCCACCGATGGCGATGTTGCGCCCGAACAGCTTGCCCAGCGGCAGCCCCGGCATCTCGTGCGGCACGCCGACGTAGCCGATCCGGCCGCCGTCGCGGACGATGCCCATCGCGGTCTGCCAGGACTGCTCGGTGCCGACGCACTCGAGCACCGCCGACGCGCCGAGCCCGCCGGTCATCTCCTTGACGCGCTCGACCGCGGCCTCACCGCGTTCGGCGACCTGGTCCGTGGCACCGAAGAGCTGCGCGATCTTCGCGCGGTCCTCGTGCCGCCCGAGCGCGATGATCCGCTCGGCGCCCAGCCGCTTGGCCGCGAGCACGCCGCACAGGCCGACCGCGCCGTCACCGACGACCGCGACGGTGCTGCCGGGCCCGACCCCGGCGCCGATCGCCGCGTGGTGCCCGGTGCCCATGACGTCGCTCAGGCTCAGGAACGCGGGCAGGAGCTCCTGGGGCGCGTCCGCGGGGACGCGCACGAGGGTGCCGTCGGCCAACGGCACCCGCACGGCCTCGCCCTGGCCCCCGTCGCTGCCCTTGCCGCCCCAGAACCCGCCGTTGAGGCACGACGTCTGCAACCCGGCCTGGCAGTACGCGCACGTGCCGTCGCTCCACACGAACGGCGCGATGACCCGGTCACCGACCTGGACGCTCCGCACGTCCTTGCCGGCCTCCTCGACGATGCCGAGGAACTCGTGCCCGATCCGCTGACCGCTCTCGCGCTTGGCGACACCGCGGTAGGCCCAGAGGTCGCTGCCGCAGATGCACGCGAGCTCGACCCTGACGACGACATCGGTGCCCTCCCGGACGGCCGCGTCCGGCACCTCCTCGACGCGGATGTCCCGGGTGCCGTGAATCGTCGTAGCCCGCACAGGGCGCCTCCTCCACCTAGTTGCCAACCGTTGCATGGTGCGCCTCGCCGGGTCCTGCCGCCGAATCGTGGCGCTGTGGAACCGGTTACCCGCCCCTACGATCGTGAACGTGCCGATCACCACCGAAGGTCTCGTCCGTGCGCGCGGTGTCCGCTATGCGACAGCTTCCCGCTTCGCCGAGCCCGAGCCGTGCGCGTGGGACGGCGTGATCGACGCGGGTCACCGCGGTCCCGCCTGTCCCCAGCCGCCGTCGGCGCTGGCCGCGGTGGTCGGCAACTCGGTCGAGGGCCTGTCGTTCGACGAGCACTGCCAGGTGTTGAGCGTCACGGCGCCGGCCGGCGCCTCCGGGCTGCCGGTGATGGTCTGGTTCCACGGCGGCGCCTACGTGACCGGCAGCGGTGAGTCGGCGAAGTACGACGCCTCGTTGCTGGCCGCCGAAGGCGTGGTCGTCGTCAGCGTCAGCTACCGGCTCGGCGTCTTCGGCTACCTGGAGGGGAACCTGGGCTTGCTGGACCAGCTCGTCGCGCTGCGGTGGGTGCGGGACAACATCACGGCGTTCGGGGGCGATCCGGCGAACGTGACGGCGTTCGGCCAGTCCGCGGGCGCCGACTCCGTGTACGCGCTGATGCTCACCGACACCGAGGGCCTGTTCCACCGCGCGATCGTGCAGAGCGCCCCGCTGGGCACCAGGAGCCCCGAGCGCGCCGCGATGACCGAGGCCCTGCGCGAGCTCGTCTCCGTCGACGCCTCGACTCCGGTGCGGGACGTGCTGGCCGCGCAGCAGGCCGCCATCGCCGAGCTGGGGCCGCGGTTCACCCCGTCCGGCAACATGCCCTTCGCCCCCGTGCTGGGCGAGGCCGACCTCGCCGCGGCGGCGTCGCGGGTGGAGCTGCTCATCGGCCACACCAGGGACGACGGCAGCCCGTACGTGGCGGACCACCCGCAGGCGTGGGCCATCGCGACCGAGCTGGTCTTCGCCGGGCCCGCCCGTCAGCTCGCCCGGGACTGGGCGACGGCGGGCGGCCAGGTCGCGACCTACGAGTTCGGGTGGACGCCCGCCGGAGCGCCGCTGGGCGCGTGCCACTGCATGGAGCTGCCGTTCCTGTTCGACCCGGACGCCTGGCGGGGCGCGGGCATGCTGGCAGGGCAGGAGCCGGACCCGGCGCTGGCCGCGACGATGCGGAGCGTCTGGGCGGGCTTCGCGCGCAAGGGCGTGGACGCGCTGCCCTCACGCTCCCTCGAGTTCGGCGGATGACCGGCCGCGAGCGCCTGCGCACCACGTTCGGCCAGGACGCGGTGCGCTACCACCGAGCACGTCCCACCTATCCCCCTGAGCTGTTCACGCGGTTGAGCGGCCGGCGGATCCTGGAGATCGGCCCCGGCACCGGTCAGGCGACGCTGCCGCTGACGGCGCTGGGCGACGTGACGGCGGTCGAGCTGAGCCCCCGGCTCGCCGCGCTCGCCAGGGCACACGCCCCCGCCGCGCACGTGGTCGTGGCGGACTTCGACGTCTGGCCGCTGCCGGCGGAGCCGTTCGACCTGGTCGTCTCCGCGACGGCGTTCCACTGGCTCGACCCCGCCACCCGGATGTCCCGGTGCGCCGCGGCACTGCGGCCGGGCGGGTCGCTCGCCGTGATCTCCACCCACCACGTCGCGGGCGGCACCGAGCAGTTCTTCGCCGACGTGCAGGAGTGCTACGAGCGCTGGGACCCGGCCACCCCGCCCGGTCTGCGGCTCAGCGCCGCCGACGACGTCCCGCGCGAGTTCGACGACAGCGACCTCTTCGAGGAGCCGCGGTTCCACCGGTACGAGTGGGAACAGACCTACGACACCGATTCGTACGTCGACCTGCTCCTGACGTACTCGAACCACATCGCGCTGCCCACTCGCGACCGGCTGCTCGCGGACATCCGGGAGCTGGTCGACGAGCGCTACGGCGGCCGGGTCACCAAGCGGTACCTGACCCAGCTCGCCCTCGCCCGGCGGTCAGGTCCTCCGTCTTGATTGGACCCGGCCGGACATCTTCAGCTTTCCGACAGCAACGCGGTTCCATCCCGAACGAGACCCCTCGCGCCCTGGATGAACGCTTGCCCGAGGCTGACACGAGACGGCGAACGGGGTGCTGCTCACCCTGAGGGGTGGGCAGGACGCCTAGGATGTTCGGCCAAAGGGGCGGGAAGACACGCACGTGCCGTGCCCTGGTACGAGGAGGTGGCATGGCCGTGTCGACAACGGCGTTCAACGAGGGCAGGACCCCCCAGCGGGGCCGTCCTCGCGACGCCAGCAGGGACGACGCGTTACGTCAGGCAGCGCTCGAGGTGATGGCCGAGGTCGGGTACCGGGCCCTCACCATGGACGCCGTGGCGGCCCGCGCGAGGGCGGGCAAGGCCACGATCTACCGCCGCTGGGAGTCGAAGCTCGACCTGGTGATCGACACGTGCACCCAGCTGGCCACCCAGAACCTCGCCGCGCCGGACACCGGGTCGCTCGCCAGGGACCTCCGCGAGTTCCTCTCGTCGTTCGCCGCGTTCCTCTCGGGACCGATCGGCAAGGCCGCCCAGGCACTCGTGGGCGAGCTGCCGCACGAGCCGGAGCTCGCGGCGGCGTTCCGGGAGACGTTCCTGATCTCGCAGCGCGACGTGCTGCGCGGGATCCTCGACCGCGCCGCCGAGCGGGGCGAGCTCAAGGCGGACGCCCCGCGCGGCATGGCCGTCGAGATCGCCGGCGCTGCGCTGATCTACCGGCTGATGCTCACCGGTGACCCGCTCGACGAGCCGTTCGTGGAGAAGGTCGTCGAGCAGGTGCTCCTACCGCTGGTGCACGCCTAGCGGAACAGCTTGCGGACGAGCGCGAAGCCGACCACGGCACCGACCGCGATCAGCGTGTACTTCACCTGGGGCCGGCTCAGCACTTCGAGCACGGACGACTTGCCCTGCTCGACGAGCTTCTGCGGGTTGGCCCGCTCGCTGAGCTCGTCCAGGGTGGCGACCAGCGCGGTGCGAGCCTGCTCGATCTCGCGCTGGATGGTGTCGGGATCGCGAGCCACATGTCCTCCTAGCAGCGGTTCTGCCCGCAACCGTAGTGGACGGCCGGCACCGCGGCGTCGAGTGACCCACGTGCGCCCCGGGAGAGCGCGCACACGACAGGCCGATAGGCTTCCGCCCGAGGGGTCGTAGCCCAATTGGCAGAGGCACTGGGTTTAGGTCCCAGCCAGTGGGGGTTCGAGTCCCCCCGACCTCACCAGAAGCTTCTGACCAGCAGCGGAAGCACCCCTGAAGATCGCACGCCGTCGGTCGTGGGGCAAAGCTGGGGCAGCACCCCGGCGGACCACCGGCGCGAGCCTTCCGCGGGACCACCCGGCCGGAAGCCAGCCGCCCCTAGTGGTTTTCCCCTGGCCGGAGGCGGGGTGACCCCCACCCGCTTCTGCGGATCACCCCGATGTCCTCTCAGCTCCCGCTCCGTAGCGTCGACCGCATGAACTTGGTCGACTGGGTCACCGACCTGATGCACACGGCCGGCGCACCCGGAGCGGCTCTGGCCATCGCGCTGGAAAACCTGTTCCCGCCGCTGCCGAGCGAGGTGTTCCTGCCACTGGCCGGTTTCACCGCGGCCCAGGGCAAGATGTCGCTGCTCGACGCCGTCCTGTGGACCACCTTCGGTTCGGTGGTGGGTGCGCTGCTGCTGTACTGGGCCGGCTCCGCGCTGGGCCGCGACCGCGTCCGCCGCATCGCGGCCCGCGTGCCGCTGGTCCGGGTGTCCGATGTGGACAGGACGGAGGCCTGGTTCCAGCGCAACGGCCACCGCGCCGTCTTCTTCGGCCGCATGATCCCGGTCTTCCGCAGCCTGGTGTCGATCCCGGCGGGTGTCGAGCGCATGCGCCTGGTCCCGTTCGTGGCCTACACGGCCGCCGGCAGCCTGATGTGGAACACCGCCCTGATCCTCGCGGGCTACCTGCTGGGCGACAACTGGCACCTCGTCGAGCGGTACGTGGGTGTCGTCTCGAAGGTGGTGCTGGGCCTGGCGGTGGCGGCCGCGGCGGTCTTCGCCGGCACCCGCCTCGCGAAGAAGCGCGCTACGACGCGACTTTGAGGCTGTCGAGGTACCGCACCAGCTCGCGGACGGCGCTGCGGCCGGCCCGGTTCGCCCCGATCGTGCTCGCCGAAGGGCCGTAGCCGACGAGGTGGATCCGCGGGTCGGCGACCACCCTGGTCCCGTCGACCAGGACGCCGCCGCCGGCCGACCGGAGGTGCAACGGCGCGAGGTGGTCCAGGTCGTGCCGGAACCCGGTGGCCCACAGGATGACGTCGGCGTCGAAGCGCTCACCGGAGGCCCACTCGACCCCGGCGGGCGTGATCCGGTCGAACATCGGCCTGCGGTGCAGCACGCCGGCGGCGATGGCCGCCCGCGCCTGGTCGGTGAGCGGCAGCCCGGTCACGCTGACGACGCTGCGCGGGGCCAGGCCCCGGCGGACGCGCTCCTCGACCATGCCCACCACCCAGCGCCCGTACTCCTCGGTGAACGGGCCTTCGCGCCACACCGGTTCGTGCCGCGTCACCCAGCGGGTCTCCGCGGCGGCAGGAGCGAGTTCCATCAGCAACTGGGTGGCGGACGCCCCGCCGCCCACGACCACGACGCGCTTGCCGGCGAACTCGGCCGGCCCGCGGTAGTCGGCGGTGTGCAACTGACGTCCCCGGAACGTCTCCTGGCCGGGGTAGTGCGGCCAGAACGGGCGGCGCCACGTCCCGGTCGCGTTGACCAGGCCGCGGGCGGTCCAGGCGCCGTCGGTGGTCTCCACCCTGAGCAGAGGGCCGTCGTCCACGACCTGCGTGACGTTCACCGGCCTGATCACCGGCAGGTCGAAGAGCTGTTCGTAGCGGGCGAAGTACGACGGGATCGCCTCGTTGGCGGGCTCGTCGGGATCCGGCTGCTCGAACGGCATGCCGGGCAGCTCGTGGATGCCGTGCACGGTCCGCATGCGCAAGCTCGGCCAGCGGTGCAGCCACGCGCCGCCGGGAGCGTCGTTCGCGTCCAGCACGACGTGGTCCACGCCGCGCCGCCGCAGGAAGTACGAGGCGGACAGGCCCGCCTGCCCGGCGCCGATCACCACCACATCCGTCACACGAAGGTCAACGGATGGCGGGCATTCGTCCTTCTCAGGTGTGACGCAGGGATCAGCAGCCGCTAGCGTCCGGGAACGTGCACCTTCTGCTGACGATGGCGTTGCTGGCGGCACCCGTCCCCACGACGACGGCCTCCTACGCGGTCTACGACCGGATCACGCACACGCTGACCGGCCGGGACGTCCACAAGCCCGTCAGATCGGCCTCGCTGGTGAAGATCCTGATCGCGATCGAGCAACTGGAGACGCGCGGCGACGACCCGCGCATCGAGCCGATGCTGCGCGTCAGCGACGACAACGCGGCGAGTGAGCTGTGGGTCGAGAACGGCTGGGAGCAGCTCGTCGTGCGCACGGCGGCACGCCTGCGGCTCCACGACACCCGACCACCGGAGAACCGCGGCATGTGGGGGTACACGGCGGTGAGCGCCCACGACGTCGTGAAGATCTACCGGTACCTGCTGGAGGACGCGCGGCCGAAGGTCCGGCACACGATCATGGGCCACCTGCGGAGAGCCGAGAAGTGCGCCTCGGACGGCTTCGACCAGTCGTTCGGCTTGCCCTCCGCCACCTGGCGGCCCGCGTTCAAGCAGGGCTGGTCCGGTTTCGGCGACCCGGTGAAGCCGTGCGTCGACCGGCCGCGGCCGCGCGCGCAGTGGGAGCTCGACCTGAAGTCGCCGGCCCTGCACACCTCCGGGACGTGCGGGTTCAGCATCGTCGCGGTGCTCACGCTGCACCCGGAGGGCACGACCTTCGAGCAGGCGTCGAAACGAGTTACGCGGCTCACGGAAGAAGTCACGAAGTATCGGTGTTGATCGATGCATGAGCCGCCTCAGTGAGATCCCGCTGTCCGTACTCGACCTAGCTCCGGTCACCTCGGGGTCGGACGCGACGACCGCCCTGCGGAACTCCCGGGAGCTCGCTCAGCAGGCCGAACGGCTCGGCTACCACCGCTACTGGTTCGCCGAGCACCACAACATGCCCGGCATCGCGTCCTCCGCGCCCGCCGTGCTGATCGGGCATGTCGCCGACGCCACGTCGACGATCCGGGTCGGCTCCGGCGGCGTCATGCTGCCCAACCACGCCCCGCTGGTGGTCGCGGAGCAGTTCGGCATGCTCGAGGCGCTGCACCCCGGCCGCATCGACCTCGGCATCGGCCGCGCGCCCGGCACCGACCAGAAGACGGCGCGGGCGCTGCGGCGGACCGAGGCCGGCCTCTCCGCGGAGAACTTCCCGCAGGAGCTGACCGAGCTGATCAAGTACTTCGAGGGCACCGCGGAGCTCAACGCCGTGCCCGCCGCCGGCAACAAGCCGCCGATCTGGCTGCTCGGCTCGTCCGGGTACAGCGCGCAGGCCGCCGGCCTGCTGGGCCTGCCGTTCGCGTTCGCCCACCACTTCAGCGCGCAGAACACGCTGCCGGCGCTGGAGCTGTACCGGCGGCACTTCCGGCCGTCGGAGGTGCTGTCCGAGCCGTACGCGATGGTGTGCGCTTCGGTGATCGTCGCCGACACCGACGAGCACGCCCGCTGGATCGCCGGTCCGGGAGCGCTCTCGTTCGTGCGGCTGCGCCAAGGTCGTCCCGGCCCGCTGGCCACCCCGCAGGAGGCGGCGGACCACCCGTACACCGAGATCGACGAGCTGGTGATCGAGGACCGCATGTCCAACCAGATCATCGGGTCCCCGGCAACGGTACGCACCGGACTCGACGAGTTGCTGGAGTCGACGGCGGCCGACGAGCTCATGGTGACCACCATCGTGCACGGGCACGATGACCGTCTCCGCTCCTTCCAACTACTCAGCGAGATCGCCGAACGGACGCCGTCGCTGGGCCGTTCAGCCGCACATACGTGAGTCGGTTACGCCTGAGCTTCACGTTTCGTACGCCTGCCACTGCTCTGAACGGGTGATTATCGGCTCCCCTTGTAGCGCGAGCCACACAGTGGGCGATGATCGGTGTGAGCGCGCACGCCCCCCGACGCGCTCCCTAGCTTCACCAAGCGGTCACCACCGCTGGACGGCGTGGGGCCGGCGCACTCTGTGGCGCCGCCCACGCCGCCCATCACGAGTCGGCCACGGCCCGGCACCAGGTCCGCTTCGGAGCCCCCTTTCGTTGGCCGCACCCCCTTCGGCACCGTCACAGTTGACGGAGTCGTCCACACCCACCGCCGGGGTGGGAAAGGGGAGTTCGTGAAGTTCGCCGAATCGGCCGCGGGCCTGTGCCTGTTGCTGGCCGTGGCGGGATGTGCGGGCCCCAGCGTCGCCGTCGCCCCGGACGAGAACCTGACGGTCGAACAACGAGCGGAGACGCCCAACTCGTCCGGCGCCGCACCGTTCGGCACCCAGCGCGTGTGGGCCTCCGGCCTGTCGGTCGTCGTGTCCGCCCCCCGCTCCCTGGCGCCGTCCGAGACGGCGATCCCCCCGGCCAAGCGCTCCGCGGTCTTCACGATCACCGTCTACAACGGCTCCAAGGCGTCGTACCTGCCCTCCCAGCTCTCCGTGCGCGCGACGGCCGACGGCTCCCCCGCCGCCGAGCTCGTCGACTCCGTGCAGGGTCTCAACGGCCTCGCCGCGGCCGTGGCGGAGGTGCCGCCGGGCCGCGACACCCAGTTCCAGCTCGCGTTCGCGGTGTCGGAGCTGCCGGTGCGCGTCCAGCTCACCATCCAGCCGGGCGGGCAGGGCCAGGACGCCGCCACCGTTTTCGAGGGCCAGGCCTAGGGCGTGTCCCGTGAGTCCGTTCGATGAGAGTCACGGGCGAGAGTTCCGGAGGCGGTGCCGCCGCGACGTCCTCATACCGGGCGTATTCGGGCGTTGCGGCGGTGCCGCCTCCGGGGCCCTCGGCCGCGACTGTCGCGGACGAGACTCACGGGACACGCCCTAGGCTCTGCACCATGACCAGTCGTCTCGAACCCGGAGACACCGCGCCCGCGTTCACGCTGCCCGACAGCGACGGCAAGCCGGTGTCCCTGTCCGACTACCTCGGCAAGTCCGTGGTCGTGTACTTCTACCCGGCCGCGAGCACGCCGGGCTGCACGACGCAGGCGTGCGACTTCCGCGACAACCTCGGCGCCCTGGCCGGCTCCGGCTACGAGGTCGTCGGCATCTCGCCGGACACGCAGGAGAAGCTCGCCAAGTTCCGCGACGCCGAGGGCCTGACCTTCCCGCTGCTCGGCGACCCGGACAAGAAGGTCCTGGTCGAATGGGGCGCGTTCGGCGAGAAGCAGAACTACGGCCGCACCGTCCAGGGCGTGATCCGCTCGACGTTCCTCGTCGGCCCCGACGGCAAGATCGTGAAGGCCATGTACAACGTCCGCGCCACCGGCCACGTCGCCAAGCTGCTGCGCGAACTCCCCGCCTAGCACGACCTTTCGCGTGAAAAACGAGACCGCCGCCGCAAAACTTGCGGCGGCGGCCTCTTCTTCGGGTATCGTCGAGGCAGGGCGTGCACAAAGCCGCCCCTTGTTCCGGTGAGGGTGATACACCGTGTGTCGCTTGACGGCACCTCGCGGCCCCGACATCCCGTCTGATTTCGTCCTGCGCGTCCACTTTCCCACGCGCGGCGGCTGACCTGGGCTTTCCGCCCCGTCGTCCGTTCGTACTCACACACGCACGCCTAGCGCTGCGTGCATTTCGTGCTGGGAAAATTCAATGCTCAAGTGGATTCTGCTGACCGTCGCCGTGGGCGCGGAAGTTTTCGCCACCCTCTGCCTGAAGTACTCCGAGGGCTTCACGAAACCGTGGCCGGTGGTGGGCCTCGGTGTCGGCTTCCTCACCGCCCTCTACCTGGAATCGCAGGTGATCCGCATGGGCCTGCCCGTCGCCATCACGTACGCGATCTGGGCGGGCGCCGGCATCGCCCTGGTCGCCCTGACCAGCCGCGTGCTGTTCGCCGACCCGCTCAACCTCGCGATGCTGACGGGGATGGCGCTGATCGCGGCAGGCGTGTGCGTCGTGTCCGTGGCCTCACACGCCCAGGCCACCGTCTGACCGGCTCCGACGCGCGCCGGGGCCGGTAGCGAACCGGGCCCCGGCGCGCGGGTCACGCGGTACGGCTAGGCGAGCTTGCGCAGGTACGGGACCAGCAGCTTCAGCGCGCGGCCGCGGTGCGACTCCGCGTCCTTCTCCTCGGCCGTCATCTCGGCCGAGGTGATGTCGTAGCCCTCGGGCACGAAGATCGGGTCGTAGCCGAACCCGTTGCTCCCGCGCCGCTCCCGCAGCAGCGTCCCCCGCCACTCGCCGCGGACGACGACCTCTTCGCCGCCGGGCACGACGAGAGCGACCACCGACACGAACGCCGCACCACGGCGTTCGTCCGGCACGTCGCCGAGCTGCCCCAGGAGCAGGTCGAGGTTCGCCTCGTCGTCGCCGTGCTTGCCGGACCAGCGGGCGGACAGCACGCCGGGCATGCCGTTCAGCTCGTCGACGGCCAGGCCGGAGTCGTCGGCCACCGACGCGAGGCCGGTGGCCGCGGCGGCGTCGCGCGCCTTGGCGAGCGCGTTGCCCTCGAAGTCTGGCGCGGTTTCGGGTGCTTCCGGGAACTGGGGCACGTCCGCCAGGGACAGCACCTCGATGCCGGTCAGGTTCTCGGCGACGACGATGCGCTGGAGCTCGCGGAGCTTCTTGGCGTTGCGCGAGGCGAGGAGGAGCTTCACCGGCGGCCACCGGACTTCTTCTCGGGCAGCACGCCGGGGTACGGCTCGGCCAGGGCCGCCGCCTGGATCCGGTTCAGCTCGGCGCAGCCCTGCAGGGCGACGTCCAGCATCCGGTCCAAAGTGGACCGCGCGAAGGTGGCGCCCTCGCCGGTGCCCTGGACCTCGATCAACGTGCCGGCGTCGGTGGCGACGACGTTCATGTCGACCTCGGCCCGCGAGTCCTCCTCGTAGGGCAGGTCCAGCCGCACGCGCCCATCGACCACGCCGACCGACACGGCGGACACCGCGCACGACAGCGGCGAGGGGTCGGCCAGGCGGCCGGCGGCGCCGAGGTAGGTGACCGCGTCGGCGAGGGCCACGTAGGCGCCGGTGATCGCGGCGGTGCGGGTGCCGCCATCGGCCTGGATGACGTCGCAGTCGATGACGATGGTGTTCTCGCCGAGAGCGGCCAGGTCGATGCAGGCCCGCAGGGACCGGCCGATCAGGCGCGAGATCTCGTGCGTGCGCCCGCCGATGCGGCCCTTCACGGACTCGCGGTCGCTGCGGGTGTGCGTGGCGCTGGGCAGCATCGCGTACTCGGCGGTCACCCAGCCGAGGCCGGATCCCTGCCGCCAGCGGGGGACGCCTTCGGTGGCACTCGCGGCGCAGAGCACGCGGGTGTTCCCGAACTCGATCAGGACCGAGCCCGCGGGCCAGGTCTGATATCCACGCGTGATCCGGATGTCACGCAACACGTCGTCGTTCCGGCCGTCGCTTCGCACCACGCCGCCTACCCTAATGAACCCTGCGGAGCGCCATGGCGTAGGGAGAGACATGCTGACGATCGACGGTCTTCCGCTCCACCCCCTGCTGGTGCACGCGGCGGTCGTGCTGCTGCCCCTCGCGGCGCTCGGCTCGGTCGCGATCGCCCTGGTCCCGAGCTGGCGGCGCCGGTACGCCTGGCCCGTGCTGGGCGTCACCCTCGCGGGCGTCGCGGCGGTCCCGGCGGCCCAGCAGTCCGGCGAGGACTTCCAGGCGGCGCTCGAACGCGGCGGGGTGCGCAACCCCGCCATCCAGACGCACGCCGACCTCGGCGCGACGCTGCTGCCCATCGCGCTCGGGTTCGGGGTCGCGGTGATCGCGCTGCTGGTCGCGGGCCGGCTCGCGGACCGGGAGCGCGAGGCGGAGGCACCCACCACGAAGACGTGGCGGGTGGTCTCAGTCGTGGTGTCGGTGCTGGTGGTGCTGCTCGCGGCCGGCACGACGGTGCAGACCGTGCGCGCCGGTCACAGCGGGTCGACGGCCGTCTGGAGCGGCGTCGGGAGCTGAAGCGGCGCGGCCGCCGACTGCTTCAACGTCCGAGTGACGGTGCAGAACTGCTCCACGGCGCGGCGCACGACGGTGTCGAGCGCCTCCGCGTCCTCGACGCCCGACAGGTCGTACGAGAACGTCACCGGGATGGAGATCACCTCGTTGCCGCTCTCGGACTGCACCGCGTCCGCGGTCGCCGAGAGCTGCTCGCCGCCCGTGCGGCGCAGGACCAGGGTCTCCGACGTCACCATCGCGCAGCCCGCGGCGGCCGCGGCCAGCAGCTCGACCGGGCTGAACGAGCCCTGCTGGTCCTTGCGGCCGATCCTGACCGACGCGCCTCTGCCGTTCGTCGCGACGAACTCGTGCTCGCCGATGCGCTCCACGTTGATCATGCCCGCTCCCCCACCTCGTACCGGCCGCCCTCTACGACCAGGTCGCACGGTCCACCGAAGGCCGCCTTGGCCTCCTTCAGCACGTCCTCACGCGACGTCCACGGCGGCACGTGCGTGACCAGCAGCCGACCGGCGCCGGCGCGCGCGGCCAGCTCGCCCGCTTCCCGCCCGGACATGTGCAGGTCCCGCTGGCGGTCCGGGGAGTGCGTCCAGCTCGCCTCGCTGAGCAGCACGTCCACCCCCGCCGACAGCTCCTCCAGCGCCTCGCACGGCCCGCTGTCGCCGGTGTAGGCCAGCGACACCCCGCCGCAGGAGATGCGGAACCCGTAGGCCTCGCAGGGGTGCGCCACGATCGCCGAGTCCACCGTGAACGGTCCGATCCGGACCGGGGAGCCGAGGCGGTGGAAGGAGAAGACGTCGCCGAGGTCCAGCGCCGACCGCTCGGCCTCGTTCGGGGCGTAGGCGGCGGCGAACCGCGAGTGCGCCTCGGCGGGCGCGTAGACCGGCAGGACCGCGGCGGGCGGCGACGGGTGGTACTTGCGCGCCACGTACAGCGAGGACACGTCGATGCAGTGGTCGGGGTGCAGGTGCGACAGCACCAGCGCGTCCATCGAGAACAGCGGGCGCTCCTCCTGGAACCGCGACAGCACCCCGTTGCCGAACTCCAGCGCCAACGTGAACCCGTCGGCCTCCAGGAGGTACCCCGACGCCGCCGCGCCGGGTCCGGGAATGCTGCCGGAGCAGCCGAGCACGGTCAGCAGCACATCAGCCCCACTGTTCGAAGGTCGGCAGGAACCGGGCGGCGAGCTTCGCGAACCGCTCCGGCGGTCCGGTGCACGTCACGCGGTGCACCGGTGGACCGGAGGTGAGCTCCGAGGCGAACCCGTCGCGCTCGGTCAGCAGCCGCACGACGTCCTTCACCGTCTCCTCGGCGCTCGACACCAGCGTCACGTGCTCGCCCATGACGATCTGGATCACGCCCGTCAGCAGCGGGTAGTGCGTGCAGCCGAGGACGACGGTGTCGACGTCGGCGCGCTGCAACGGTTCCAGGTAGGCCTGCGCCAGCCCGAGCACCTGCCGGCCGGACGTGATGCCGCGCTCGACGAAGTCGACGAACCGGGGGCAGGCCGCCGCCGTCACCGCCACGTCCCGCGCCGCCTGGAACGAGTCCTGGTAGGCGTGCGAGTTGATCGTGCCGACCGTCGCGATCACCCCGACCCGCCCGCTCCTGGTGGTCATCACCGCCCGGCGCACCGCCGGCAGGATCACCTCGACCACCGGCACGTCGTAGCGCTCACGGGCGTCGCGGAAGCAGGCGGCGGACGCGGTGTTGCACGCGATGACGAGCATCTTCGCGCCCTCGTCGACCAGCTCGTCGCAGATCTCCAGCGCGTGCTTGCGCGCCTGCGCGATCGGGAGCGGTCCATAAGGGCCGTGAGCGGTGTCGCCGATGTAGTGGATCGACTCGCCGGGCAGCTGTTCCATGATCGCTCGGGCGACCGTCAGGCCGCCGACGCCCGAGTCCATGATCCCGATCGTCACGCCGTGAATCTAGCCGGTGCGCTGCGGCGGCGGTTGTCCCGCGACACACCCCAGGCAGCCAGCACTCCACCGATTGCGCCGAACAGGTGGCCCTCCCAGGACACGCCGGGCTGGCCGGGCAGCACGCCCCACAGCGCGGCGCCGTACAGCGCGAACACGCCGACCGCGATCACGAGTTGCAGCCACGACCGCGCGAAGAGCCCGCGCACCAGCAGGAACGCGAGGAAGCCGAACACGAGCCCGGACGCGCCGATGTGGCTGCCGGGACTGCCGACCACCCAGACGCCGAGCGCCGAGGTGAGCCAGATGACCGCGGTGATCTGGCAGAACTGCTTGAGCCCGCCCGAGGTCGCGAGGAACCCGAGCAGCAGCAACGGAACCGCGTTGCCGGTGAGGTGGCTCCAGTCACCGTGGATCATCGGCATCCACAGCAGGTTGTCCCACTCGCCGAACTCGCGCGGGCGCACGCCGTCGTCCTCCAGCGAGCCGCCGGTCGCCACGTCGAAGGCCTCCACCAGGTAGAGGAAGCCGACGAACCCGGACACGACGAGCAACGACAGCACTGGGTGCGGCGGGATGACCCGTTTCGCGAGGGCGGTGCGGTCCACCTCCCCAGCGTACGTGGACATAAGGTGATCGGGTGTCGATCGAAGTAGCGGTGCGCGCATCGGCCCAGCTCGGCGAGGGGCCGACGTGGGACCACAGCAGTTCCACCTTGCTGTGGGTGGACATCCTCGCCTGCGAGGTGCACCGCTACGCCCCGGCGCGCGACGACGACGCCGTGCTCGTGGTGCCCCAGCACGTGGGCGCCGCCAAGCCGCGCGCGCAGGGCGGCCTCGTCTGCAACCTGCGCGACGGCATCGCGCTGATCGACCGCGACGGCACCAAGAGCTGGCTCGTCTACTGGGCCCGCGAGGGCGTGCGGGGCAACGACGCGGGCGTCGACCCGGCGGGACGGCTGTGGGCCGGCACGATGCGCTACGACCAGGCCGCCGACGAGGGCTGGCTCGCCAGGATCACCGGCGACGGCGCGGCGAAGGTCATGGTGGACCAGGTGAACACCAGCAACGGCGTCGGCTGGAGCCCCGACGGCACGCTCATGTACTACATCGACACGCCGACCCGCCGCATCGACGTCTTCGACTTCGACAACTCCGCCGGCACGCTCTCCCACCGCCGCCCGCTCGCCCACGTCGGCCACACCGACGGCTGGCCGGACGGGCTGTGCGTGGACGCGGACGGCTGCGTGTGGGTCGCGTTGTGGGGCGGGCGCGCCGTCCGCCGCTACACGCCGCAGGGGGAGCTGGACCGCGAGATCGAGCTGCCGGTCGACAACCCGACCGCGTGCTGCTTCGGCGGCCCGGACTTCACCGACCTCTACGTCACGTCCGCGCGCGTCGGGCTGCCGGACGAGGCGCTGGCGGACCGGCAGCTCAACGGCTCGGTGCTGGTGCTGGCCGGTGCCGGGCAGGGCGTGCCGAGCGTCGCCTTCAACGGCTGACGCTCCCCCGCGGCGAAGGGGCCGTCACGCCCAGAGGTGACCGTCGAGCCTCGCGGCCGCCTCGTCCAGCGTTCCGGCGTAGGCGCCGGTGGACAGGTACTTCCACCCCGCGTCGGCCACGATGAACACGATGTCCGCGGCCTTCCCCGCCACCTCGGCCTTCTGCGCCACGGCCAGCGCGGCGTGCAGGATCGCGCCCGTCGAGATGCCGGCGAAGATGCCCTCGGTCTCCAGCAGTTGCCGGGTGCGGCGCAACGCGTCGTAGGAGCCCACCGAGTACCGCCCGGTCAGCACCGACTCGTCGTACAGCTCCGGCACGAAGCCCTCGTCGAGGTTGCGCAGCCCGTAGACCAGCTCGCCGTAGCGCGGCTCGGCGGCGATGACCTGCACGTCCGGCTTGGCCTCGCGCAGGAACCTGCCGACGCCGACCAGCGTGCCTGTCGTGCCGAGACCGGCCACGAAGTGCGTGATGGTCGGCAGGTCGGCGAGGATCTCCGGCCCGGTGCCGCGGAAGTGCGCCTCGGCGTTGGCCGGGTTGCCGTACTGGTAGAGCATGACCCAGTCCGGGTTCTGCTTCGCGAGCTCCTTCGCCGTGGCGACGGCCTGGTTCGACCCGCCCGCGGCCGGCGAGAACACGATGCGCGCGCCGTAGGCCTGCAGGAGCTGCTTGCGCTCGGTCGAGGTGTTCTCCGGCATCACGCACACCAGGCCGTAGCCCTTGAGCTTCGCCGCCATGGCGAGCGAGATGCCGGTGTTGCCGGACGTCGGCTCGAGGATGGTCGCGCCCGGACGCAGCACGCCGTCCCGCTCCGCCGCCTCGATCATGGCCAGCGCGGGCCGGTCCTTGATCGAGCCGGTCGGGTTGCGGTCCTCGAGCTTCGCCCAGATGCGCACGTTCGCCGAGGGCGCCAGGCGGGGCAGGCCCACCAGCGGGGTCCCGCCGAGAGCGTCCAGGAGCGAGTCGTAGCGGGCCATGACGTGGCTCAGCCGCCCGCGACGGCCGGGAGGATGGTGACGTTGTCGCCGTCCTTCACCGCGGCCTCGAGGCCGCCGGCGAAGCGCACGTCCTCGTCGTTGACGTAGACGTTGACGAAGCGGTGCAGCGCGCCTTCCTTGACCAGGCGGGCCTTGAGGCCGCCGTGGTTGTTCTCCAGGTCGTCGATGACCTCGGCGAGCGTCGTGCCGGTGGCGGACACCGACTTCTCGCCCCCGGTGTGGGTGCGCAGGATGGTCGGGATCGACACGGTGACGGCCATGGTGGTTCTACCTCCGCAGATGCTTGCTCAGGATTCGATGATCTTGACCGGTTCCTCGGTCACGACGCCGTCGACGATGCGGTACGACCGCAGCTCGTGCTCGATCGGGTCACGCGTGGAGATGAGCACGTAGTGTGCCTGGGGCTCGTTCGCGAACTTGATGTCGGTGCGGGACGGGTAGGCCTCGGTCGCGGTGTGCGAGTGGTAGATGACCACCGCTTCCTCGTCGTTGGCCTGCATCTCCCGGTACACCTTGAGCTGCTCGGCGGCGTCGAACCGGTAGAACGTGGGCGACCGCTCGGCGTTCTCCATCTCGATGATGCGCTCAGGGCGGTCGGACCCCTCGGGCCCCGCGATCTGCCCGCACGCCTCGTCGGGGTGGTCACGGCGCGCGTGGGCCACCATCGCGTCCACCAGGTCACGGCGAATCACCAGCACGTGCTCAATCCTACGGGCTGGCGGGAGTTGTCTCGGTATGCGAGATACTCGCCTCACGCTGGTTGTTTTAGCTCTGGCTTATATTAGCGAGAGCTACTACATTGGCCGGCATGCACGCGTTCGACGTACTCGGAGACCCCGCGCGCCGGCGGATCCTGGAGCTGCTCGCCGGTGGCGAGCGGGCGGCGGGGGACGTCGGCGCGGTGGTCCAGGCCGAGTTCGGGATCACCCAGTCCGCGGTGTCGCAGCACCTGAAGGTGTTGCGCTCGGCCGGGTTCGTCGACGTCAGGCCGGAGGGCACCCGCCGGGTCTACGCCGTGGCACCCGATCCGCTGCGGGAGGTCGACGCGTGGCTCGACCACTTCCGGCGGTTCTGGGAACCGCACCTCGACGCGCTCGAGACCGAACTGGCCCGCGGCAAGCGCGAGCGCAGGCAGCAACAGGAGGAGAACCGTGACTGACCGCCGCTACGAGGCAGGGACGGCCGAGCTCGTCATCCGACGGCGCTACCGGGCGACCCGCGAGGACGTCTGGGACGCCATCACGTCGCCGGAACGCCTGGTGCGCTGGTTCCTGCCGATCAGCGGCGACCTGCGCCCCGGCGGGCGCTACCGGTTGGAGGGCAACGCGGGCGGCGAGATCGTCCGCTGCGACGAGCCCAGCGAGATCAGCCTGACCTGGGAGATCGGCGAGATGAGCACCGACGTGCTGGTGCGGCTCGAAGCCGACGGCGACTCGACGGTCCTGACGCTCACGCACGCCCCCATGCCCGGCGAGTTCGTCCCCGGCACCGGCGCGGGCTGGGAGCTGGGTCTCGTCGCGCTCGAGAAGTACCTCGCGGGCGACCTGCCGGAAGGGCGCGCGGTCGACTGGATCGCGGCGTCCGCGCCGGAGGACCTGGCGGCCGCGCAGGACCTCGCCGAGCAGATCGCCCGGGAGTGGGTGGCGGTGCTCGGCTGAGGTCCGGCGAGGGCGCCGGACCGGTCGCCGCAGGCTTCGGGGCGCTCATCGGCGCCGGCTGAGCACCACCACGAGGTAGAGGGCCAGCAACGCCACGCCACGCCGCCGTTGTGCCTGGTCGAGCCCGCGCCACGCGGCCAGCTCCGCCCACGCCGCGAGCGGTGTGGCGGCCACGCCCAGCTTCATCAGCACCTTCCCGGCTGCCGGTGGCACGAGGAACGAGGCGGCGAACAGCCCGGCGGGCGCGACCGCCGCCAGCTCCCTGCCGGGGATCCGGCGCGCCGCACCCGGCGGCGCGAGCTCGGTGACGACACCTGCGGCTTGATCGATGACATCGGCCATGCCGGAGGGCTACCCACTCAGAGGTCGCGGAAAGCCACCACGCCGTGCAACGACGTCGCCTCGCGTGCGCCGGACACCACGGCCTCGGCGAACATGTCGGCGGCGGCGGCGCACAACGCGTCCAGGGCGAACGGGCGCGGCTCCGCCAGCGGTACCGCGCCCGTGGCCAACGCGAACACCGTGTCGCCGTCGAACATCGAGTGGGCCGGTCGCACGGCGCGGGCCAGGCCGTCCTGCGCGGCCATGGCGAGCCGCTGGCACTCCGCCTTGGACAGCTCGGCGTCCACCGCGACCACGCCGATCGTCGTGTTGAGACCTTCGGGTTTGCGTTCGGGCAGCGCCACCGCGGTCGTCCCCAGGGACGGCAGCCACGGCAGGCCGGAAGCGCGGTCGACCACCTCGCCGGCCGCGTTCACCACGGCCATCGCACCGATCCGGTGGGCACCCACCGTCGTCGAGGCGGCACCGACACCGCCTTTCAGCGACCCGACTCGCGCCCCGGCGCCCGCGCCGACGCAGCCCAGCTCGAACGCGGGGGAAGCCGCCTCGCAGGCCGCGTAGCCGAACGACGCGTCCGGCCGGTTGCCCCACTCCGACATGGGCAGGTCGAAGATCACCGCACCCGGCACGATCGGCACGACGTGGTGCGGCTGCGACCCCACCGGGAAGCCGATCGAGCGTTCCGAGAGCCACCGCATGACGCCGTCCGCGGCGGCGAGCCCGTAGGCCGAGCCACCGGAGAGGCAGATCGCGTGCACCCGCTGGACGAGGTTCGCCGGGTCCAGCAGGTCCGTCTCGCGGGTGCCGGGCGCTCCGCCGCGCCCGTCGACGGCGCCGACGGCACCGTCCGGGACGAGCACGACCGTCGTGCCCGTCGCCCAGCCCGGTTCGACGCGGTGGTGGTGGCCGACGAGCACGCCGGGGATCACGGCATCATCGCCTCGACGAGGGTGTCCTGCACCCAGGTGAGCCAGTGGTAGACGCCGAGGTGCGGTGAGCGCGGGTCTTCCGGCGGCAGCTCGTCCGGCATGTCCTCGGTGACGTCCAGCGCGGTCCCGAGGGCCAGGCGCACGTCGTTCAACGACGAGAGCCAGGCCTCGGCCTCGCCGATCGACAGCCGGATCTCGCCGCCGTCGGGTGAGCACGTCTTCAGCACGACCTCGGCCGCGCCGGTCTTGTGGTCCAGGAGCTCCGGCTCGTGCAGCGAGCGCAACGCGGCCGAGGAGTTGACCTCGTCCGGGTCCGGCGCGTCGTCGTCCAGCCGGTGGAAGTCGGGCAGCAGCCTGCCCAGGATCGGGTCGTCGGGAGCCTCCGACGGCCCGGTCCTGATGCCGGTCAGCTCGGCGAGCTCGTCCTGCGGCGCTTCCTCGGCACGGGCCAGCAGCATGTCCTGGATCTGGCTCACCAGACCGCGCACGACCGCGGCCTCCTGCCGGTCGAGCCGCCCGACGACGACGTCGCCGTCACGGATCCACCGCTTCACGAGGCCCGCTGCATGGTCGCCCAGAGCCCTGCCGCGTGGAGCTTCGCCACGTCGGCCTCCACCTTGTCCTTCGTGCCCGATGTCACGATCGCCTTGCCCTTGTGGTGCACGTCGAGCATCAGCTTGGTCGCCTTGTCCCTGCTGAACCCGAACAGCTTCTGGAACACGTACGTCACGTAGGACATCAGGTTTACCGGGTCGTTCCAGACCACGGTCTGCCAGGGTCGGTCCTCGGCGGCGATCTCCGAGCCGACGGCCTCCGGCTGCGTCCGTTCCTGTTCGACGGGCGTGGTCATACCGCCAATGGTGTCATGTTCGCCGCAGTGGCGGAGACCGCATACGACTAACGCGGGTGCGACCTTAGGGTTGGTGACCATGGACTCGACGGCGTTGCTGACCGACCACTACGAGCTCACGATGCTCGCGGCCGCGCTGCGTGACGGAACCGGTGACCGTCCGTGCGTGTTCGAGGTCTTCGCCCGCAGGCTCCCCGACGGCCGCCGCTACGGCGTCGTCGCGGGGGTGAACAGGTTGCTGGAGGCGATCGGGAACTTCCGCTTCGGCGAGGAGGAGATCGACCAGCTCCGCCGCGAGGCCGTGGTCGACGACTCGACCCTGGAATGGCTCGCGAACTACCGGTTCTCCGGTGAGGTCGACGGCTACCCCGAGGGCGAGCTGTACTTCCCCGGCTCGCCGGTGCTGACGGTCAGGGCGTCGTTCGCCGAGGGCGTGGTGCTGGAGACGCTCGCGCTCTCGATCCTCAACCACGACAGCGCGATCGCCTCGGCCGCCGCCCGCATGGTCACCGCCGCGAACGGCCGCCGCATGATCGAGATGGGCTCGCGCCGCACGCACGAGGAAGCCGCCGTGGCATCCGCCCGCGCGTCCTACCTCGCGGGCTTCACCGCGACCTCGAACCTGGAGGCCGGTCGCCGCCACGGCATCCCGACCGCCGGCACGTGCGCGCACGCGTTCACGCTGCTGCACGACACCGAGGAAGAGGCGTTCCGCAGCCAGGTCGAGGCGCTGGGCGTCGGCACGACGTTGCTGGTCGACACCTACGACATCACCGAGGGCATCAAGACCGCCGTCGCCGTGGCCGGGCCCGGCCTCGGCGCGATCAGGATCGACTCGGGCGACCTGGGCGTGCTGGCCAGGCAGGCGCGCGACCAGCTCGACTCGCTGGGCGCCCGCACCACCCGCATCGTCGTGTCCGGCGACCTCGACGAGTACTCGATCGCCGCCCTGCGCGCCGAGCCCGTGGACGCCTACGGCGTCGGCACGTCCGTCGTGACCGGGTCCGGCGCGCCGACCGCGGGCATGGTCTACAAGCTGGTCGAGGTCGACGGCAGGCACGTCGAGAAGCGCAGCACGTCCAAGCAGTCGCGGGGCGGCTGGAAGAAGGCGTTGCGGCGGCACAAGGACACCGGCACCGCGCTGGAGGAGGTCGTGTTCCCGGCCTCGGCCGAGCCGGAGCTCGGCCCGCACGACCGGCTCGTGCAGATCCCGCTGATGCGCGCTGGAAAGATCACCGACGAGGTCCCGGCCCTGGAGCAGAGCCGCGACCGCCTGCGGGCGGCCCTGGTGAGCGTGCCGTGGGAGGGCCTCAAGCTCTCGCGCGGCGAGCCCGCGATCCCGACGATCTACCTGGAAGGCTGACATGAGCAAGGCGCTGATCGTCGTCGACGTGCAGAACGACTTCTGCGAGGGAGGGTCGCTCGCGGTCGCGGGCGGTGCCGCGGTCGCGGCGGCCATCTCCCGGCACATCGCGTCGTCGTCCTACGACCACGTCGTGGCGACCCGTGACTACCACGTGGACCCCGGCGCGCACTTCAGCTTGACGCCGGACTTCATCGACTCCTGGCCGGTGCACTGCGTGGCCGGGTCGCCCGGCGCGTCGTTCCACCCCGAGCTCGACGTGTCCGGGATCGAGCAGGTCTTCTCGAAGGGCCGGTTCGCCGCCGCGTACTCCGGTTTCGAGGCGGAGAACGACCTCGCGGGGTGGCTGACCGACAGGGGCGTGACCGAAGTGGACGTCGTCGGCATCGCGACCGACCACTGCGTCCGCGCCACGGCCCTCGACGCGCAGCGCAACGGCTTCCGCACGACGGTGATCGCCGAGCTGACCGCGGCGGTCTCGCCGACGACCCGCGACGCCGCTCTGGAGGAGCTGCGCGCCGCGGGTGTCGTCGTCTCCTGAGCCGGTCCGCTCCTACGGCGTCGGCGAGCAGGCGGCCGAGCCGACCGTGATGCTGCCCGTGTAGCCGGACGACGGCTCGAAGGTGATTTTCAGCAGCGTCATGCCGAGGCTGCCGTCGTTCGGCTCCGGGAACGCGGTGTCGGTGAACTTGGCCCTGGCGAGCACGGTTCCGCTGCTCGCCTTGACCTCGTGCACGTACGCCGGCGGGATGCTCTCCGGCAGCCCGGCCCAGCCGGACATGCCCTTGAGCTCCCAGCCCGCCTGCGTGCCCTTGTCGTCGGCGTCGCAGCTCACCTTCCACTCGGCGATCTTGAGCCGCGGCCCGCCCGCCGCGACGAGCGCGGACAGCTCGAACGCCTTGCCCGTGGCCGCGGACCTCGTCCTGGTGATGAACTCCTCGGGGTTCACGACCTCGGTGGTGCAGGTGGACGACGTCTCGCCGATCTTCAGCCCGCCCTTGCTGACGGCCGGGCTGGAGCCGGTGACGGTGCCCGGCGTCTCGGGGTTCACGGTGCACACCGCGAGCGGCTCGACGGTGTAGGTCTGGTTCGCCTTGGCGAAGTCCGCGGATCCCGAGGACGCGGTGCCGGGCGGATTGGCCGCCGACGCGGGGGCCGCGGTCGCGAACGTCAGCGCGACCGCGGCGCCCGCGATCAATCTCTTGCGCACGTCAGTCCTTTCGGGGCGGTGTTCCAATTCCTCCACCCGATGATCGTGCCGTCGTCCGGTACGACCGGTGGTCCGGCACCGATGTCACCCGATCGCGAATTGCCAAGTACCCGATCCAGTGACGGAAGAGCTGTTCGTCACCAAAGGACGGCGCGATCCAGGTGAGGATCACCCGCGTTCTCCCGCAGGTTCACCGGAGTGCCGCCAGCGTGGCGAACGGCTCCCGGCGCGGCAGGGCGGTCGGCAGGCCGGCCAGCCTCTCCAGCGCGGCGCACACCCGGACGGCGGCACGCCCGTCGCCGAACGGGTTGCGGCCCAGGGGCAACCGCAACCGGGAGCCGAGCACCCAGCCCGCCTCGGCGAGGATGCGGGTGGTGTCCGTGCCGACGAGCCAGGCGCACCCGGCGTCGACGGCGAGCATGCGTTCGGTGGTCTCCCGCAGCACCAGGACCGGCACGCCGAACGTCGGCGCCTCCTCCTGGATGCCGCCGGAGTCCGTCATCACCAGGGCCGCGCGCCGCAGCACGCGCACCAGGTCCGAGTAGTCCAGCGGGTCGGTGACGACCACGCGCTCGTGGTCGCCCAGCAGCGACACGACCTGTTCGCGCACACCGGGGTTGGGGTGGGCGGGGATCAGCACGTGCAGGTCGGGGTGGCGGTCGGCGATGGCGCGCACGGCGTTGAGCACGCGCGTCAGCGGACGGCCCCACGACTCGCGGCGGTGCACGGTGACGAGCATGAGCCGGCCGCCGGTGACGTCCAGGGTGTGCTCCAGGGCGACGACGTCCGGGCTGGCGGCGGGCAGGCCGGCGGCCGCGACGCGCTGCACGGCGTCCACGACGGTGTTGCCGGTGACGACGATGTGGCTGTCGGGCAGGGACTCGTCGTTCAGGGCGTTGGCCGCGTCGTCGGTCGGCGCGAGGTGCAGCGAGGTGATGCGGGAGATCATCTGGCGGTTCCCCTCCTCGGGGAACGGGCCGTAGAGGTCGCCGGTCCGCAGCCCGGCTTCGAGGTGCGCCACGGGGATGCCGCGCCAGAAGGAGGCGAGCGCCGCGGCCAGGGCCGTCGTGGTGTCGCCCTGCACCAGCGTGACCGCGGGGTCGCGCTCCTCCAGCACGGCGTCGAACTCCGGCAGCAGCCGGGAGACCAGCTCGGCCTGCGCACCGGTGTCGCGGGGCACGTCGAGCCGCAGGTCGGGCCGGAGGCCGAACGCGCGCAGCGCCTGCTCGACCATGCCCGAGTGCTGTCCGCCGTGGACGATCGTGGGGTGCAGGCCGGGGTGGCCCTTCAGCGCGATGGCGACCGGAGCGATCTTCACGGCCTCTGGCCGCGTGCCGGCCACCAGCAGAACTTCCTTGCTCACCGTTGTCCTCTCTCGGGGAGACCGGGGGGTCCGCCTGGGAGCGGGGGCAACCCCAGGCGGACCACGTCAGCCGGCTCGGTTCGGGCCGGTCCTGGGCGGGGCCGCCACGCGGCGCCTCCCGCGGGTGGTGTGCACGACGAAGGCACCGGCGAGCAGGAGCGCGATGCCCGCGACGACCCACCACGTCACGTCCGCACCGGTGACCGCGAGGGCACCTACGCCCGTGCCGACTCCGATGCCGGTACCGGGGACCTTGTACATCCGCCGTTCTCCCCGGTCAGGCCGCGTTGAGCGACGCGCGGCGGCGCAGCGCCACGGCGGCGGCCGGAGCGGCGGCGGCACCGAGCAGGCCGAGGCCGATCCACAGGCCCGCCCCCGACGCCATCGGGATGGGCAGACCGGCGGGACCGCAGGTGGCGGACGAGATGATCACGTCACCGGTGCCGATCGAGCCGAGCACGCCCTGCAGCAGCCTGATGTGGATCGCGTTCACGGTGAGGCTGCCGTCGTTGTTCCTGATCTGCTCGTTGAAGACGACCTCGGCGATCTTGACGCCGGCCAGCTGCACGTCGAGCTTGGTGTTGGGCGCCGGGTCCGCGTCGACCCGGCCGAGCTTGCCGAGGTCGACGCCCACGAGCTTGGCCTTGCCGGTCAGTCCCTTCTGGGTGGCCGCGCAGTCCGCCTCCACCAGTTCGGCGGAGATCTTGCCGGTGGCCTTGGCGAGCAGGTCGAGCCGGACGTCCGCGGTGCTCGCCCGCGAGTGCACGCCACCGGAGTTCTCGTCCCGCGACGCCGAGGCGTTGATGACACCGGTCTTCAGGATCCCGGTGAGGTCGACGCCCGCGAACGTGTTCTGCCCGCGCCCGTTCGCGTCGGCGGCGGCGAACGGCTCCGCGGTGACCGCGGGGCTGCCGAGCAGCGTCACGTGGAGCCTCGCACCGTAGGCCGAGGCGTCCCCCGGAGCGGCCGAAGCAGGTGCGGCACCGACCAGGAGCGCGGCGACCGCGGCGGCTCCAGCCAGTCCCGTCATTCGGACACGCATGAAACTCCTTCCCTTGATTCCTCCGGCCCCAGGGCGCGCTCGAACCGATGTGGTTCACGCTTTCCGGGGGCAATTACCGGCATCGGCTTTCTTTCGGGGGAACTGAGGGTTACTCCCCGTATCGGGGGACGCGACCACTCGACTCGCCCAATCCGTGCCACTCCTGGTGGGTTTTTTGATCAATTTCCGGTTACGGCATCACCCGATCCGGGGGTGAGGGCTGACGTTCCGTCTACCGATGGAACGTCAGGTAGCCCATCTGGGCGCCCCCTCAATCGGTGGAAAGGATCCTCGGGTGACGCTTGCCGTGCGCCGCACCGCATTCCCGAGCCGGGTGACGGTTGTCGTCCTGCTCGCCACAGCCGCGGGACTCGTGTTCGCCCACCGCCTGTACCGGACGGCGGAGATCTCGCTGTCGGGCGCGGTCCTCAGCGTGATCAGCTCCCACGGCGTGGCGGTGGTCCCCGACCGGCAGACCGTCTACTTCGGACTGGGCTCGGACACGCCGCTGGGCCTGCGGATGACGCCGGAGTGCACGTCCGCGTTCCTGGTGCTGCCGCTGATCGTCGTGGGCGCGGCGATGATCGCGCTGCGGCCGCGCATCCAGCACCGGGTGCTGACGGCGCTCGGTGTCGCCGCGCTCGCCGTGGTGGTCGTGAACCAGTTCCGCGTGCTCACCCTGGTCGGGCTGGTGGACTGGCTGGGCGTCGACACCGGGTACTACTGGGGCCACACGCTGCTCGGCTCGATGGTGAGCGTGTTCGGTGGCGCGGCCGCACTGGTGGCGTTCGTCTGGCTGGCCACGCGCAAGTGAGCCTCGACCTCGTCCTCGGGTTCACCCAGGCGCTCGCTCTGACGATGAGCGTCGCCTTCGTGACGTACGTGTTCTTCATCGTGGTGCCGTACCTGCGGCGCAAACCCGCTCCCGTCGGCGTGCCGAACTCGTTGGAGTGGCACTTCTTCGTGCCGTGCCGTGACGAAGAAGCGGTTATCGGCGACACGATCCGGTACCTGCGGACGACGTTCCCCATCGCGCACGTGTGGGTCATCGACGACGACTCCGACGACCGCACCGCCGGCGTGGTGCGGACGTTGAAGCGCAACGGCGGTGACCGGGACACGCACATCCACCTCGTGCAGCGTCAACGCCCCTATGCCCGTACCGGCAAGGGAAACGCGCTGAACGACGCCTACCGCACGTTGAAGCTGTGGATGGGCCGGCGCGCGGACGCCGAACGCGCGATCGTCGTGGTGGTCGACGCGGACGGCCGCCCGGCGCCGAACTGCCTGGAGGTCTGCGCGGCGCACCACCTCTTCGGCAACCCGCGGATCGGCGCCGTGCAGGTGGACGTGCGGATGATCAACGCGGGGCAGCGCCAGCCAGGGGTGTCGCGGTGGCGGCGCGCGTTCGGCGCCGGTCTCGTCCGGATGCAGGACCTGGAGTTCCGCACGGCCATCGCGGCGATCCAGCTCTCGCGCGGCGCCACCGGGACGATCTCGATGGGCGGCAACGGCCAGTTCACCCGGCTGTCCGCACTGGACTCGATCGCGGGGCCGACCGGCAGCCCGTGGCGCGGCTCGTTGCTGGAGGACTTCGAGCTCGGCGTGCACCTGCTCACCGCGGGCTGGCACACCGGGTTCACCTTGGACACCCACGTCAACCAGGAGGCGCTGTACTCGTTGCGGCGGTTCCTGGCGCAGCGCACGCGGTGGGGGCAGGGAACCATGCAGTGCATGCGTTATCTGCGGCGCATTTGGGACTCCGAGCACCTGACCACGTTGGGCGCCGCGGAAATGATGTACTACCTCGCGCAACCGTGGATGCAGTTGCTCGGCACGCTCATTTATCCGATTCCCATGGCGATGATGGCGTATCGGTTCGTGGTGTCGCCTTCTGAAGTGGTGCACTGGTTCGTGGACGGCGCTTGGATCCTGTTCACCGTCTATGGCGCGTTCGGCCTGTTGCCGTTCGTGCTGTGGGGCCCGGTGTACCGGGCCAGGTGCGAGCCCGTCGGATTCTGGAAGTCGATCGCGTACGGATTCGGCTACGCGTTGTACATCTACACCTTCTACATCACCTCGTGGCGCGCGCTGATCCGTTTGGTGCGCGGCAACAACGGCTGGACGAAGACGAGGCGCAACACCGAGCGGGTGGCGGGCAAGGTCGCACTGGATGTGTGACCTGTCACTTTGTCGAGATCGAACAAAGACGTTCCCGAGTTCCCCTGGTTAACCTCAGGTCCTCTCGATTCCGCCTGGGAGGGAACGTGACACTCGCACTCGCACCCCGTCGCACCGTGCTCGCCGACTTCGTGCCGGGCGCACTGGCGCGCGACCTGGCGCTGGTCGTCGCCGGCGCCGCGTTCACCGGCCTCGCCGCGCAGGTGGCCCTGCCGATCCCCGGCAGCCCGGTCCCGCTGACCGGCCAGACGTTCGCGGCCCTGCTCGTCGGCGCCGCCCTCGGCTGGCAGCGCGGCGCGACGTCGATGCTCCTCTACCTGATCGCGGGCGTCGCGGGTGTGCCGTGGTTCCAGGGCGGTTCGGCCGGCGCCCCGGTGTCGCTCGGGTACGTCGTGGGCTTCGTGTTCGCCGGTGCGCTGGTCGGCTACCTGGCCGGCCGCGGCGGTGACCGCACCCCGTTGCGGGTGGTGGGCACGATGGCGCTGGGCAACCTGGTGATCTACGCGGTCGGCGTGCCGTGGCTGGTGGTGGCCACCGGCATGGGCGTGTCGAAGGCCCTCGCCGTCGGCGTGCTGCCGTTCCTGCTGGGCGACGCGCTGAAGATCGCGCTGGCCGCCGGCGTGCTGCCGGGCGCCTGGGCGCTCCTGCGCCGCCGGTAGCCTGGACCAGGTGCTGACGCCCGGGGAGTACCTGTCGTTGCTGGACGCGCGCCTGCCCGGTTCCGTGGTGGGCGCGCACGTCTACGGGTCACGGGTGCTGGACGACGTCGTCGCCGGCTCGGACCTCGACATCGTGATCGAGGTGAATGCGGCCGTCGAGCTGCCTCCGGTCGAAGGCGCCGATGTCGCCGTCGTCCTCGCGGGCTCGTTGGAGAAACCGGTCTTCGACGTGACACCGCTCGCCGGTGAGATCACTCCCGTGTTGTGGCAACAGCTGCGGACCGTCGGTCAGACCGTGCGCGGTGCACGGCCCACTTGTCCCGGCACCACCGCTGATGTCGAGGCGTACTGCCGCGAGAACCTCGTCAGCTACTGGAAACCCGTGTTCGAGCAGGATCGCACTGCTCCCATGCTGCCGCGCGAGGACCTCCTGTGGGTGGGTCTGGGACCCGCGCGGCTGTGGCACACCATCCGGACGGGTGAGATCGTCAGCAAGTCGCGCGCGGGCTCGCTGGCGGCGGCGCACTGGCCGGACCTGCCGATCGCGGACCTGGTGACCGCGAGGCGGGGCGGGGACGTCGCGCTGACCGCGGCCCACCTCGGGGCGGCCGTCGACCTGTTCGACCGGATCCTCGCCGAGGTGACGACATAGCCGATGTGACGGCGTAGCCCGGTAACAACATACCCAGGTAACGATGACAGCCACGCCGAGGAATCCGCACCCCGGAAGAGCTGGGCTGCCTGTCCGGCGGCCCGTCTCGCGCCGCCGGGGTCGCGCTGGCCCGGCTGCTGCAGGCCGGTCTGGTCCGAGTCTCCCGCGAGGGCGTGGTGACCGCCGTGCACCGGCCGCCCCGCACACCCATCTCGCCACTGGAAGCGCGGATCCTCGGTGAGCCCGCGGAACCCGATGGGCGCGGCGGCGGCGCGCGGGCTGCGCGGGAGGGTCGGCGGGCTCCCGGTCGCCGCGTTGCTGGGGATGTCGGCGGCCGCTGTCGCGATGCTGCCTGGGCGTGACGCGTCGCCGGGTGGTGGTTGTGGGGGCGGGTGTTCGTCCGGCTCGTGCGGTGGGGGTGGTGGCGGGGGCGGCTGTGGTGGTGGGTGAGGCGGCGGGGCGACTGAGTCTGCGGCGGGGTACCGGCCGCGGCCGCGAACTTCGGGCCTTGCTCTCCGCCCGCAGCCTCCGCTCGCCGCCTTCGCCCTCCACCCACCCTCTTCACCCGCGTCTTCCGCCTTCCCTCCGCCCGCAGCCTCCGGCCTCCGCCCCACCGCGCACACCCGGTCGGCGACCACCGAGTCCGCGACTCCTGGCGGGGACTGTCGGACCTGCCCGGTACGGTCTGTCCCGTGCCTGAAGTTCCCCCCTCGCTGAGCCTGCTCGAAACCGCCGTCCACGCCGTCGGCGGTGCGGAGCGCCCTGGCCAGGTGGAGATGGCCGAGGCCGTCGACCGCTCCATCCGCACGGGCGAGCACCTCGCGGTGCAGGCGGGCACGGGCACCGGCAAGTCGTTGGCGTACCTGGTCCCCTCGATCCGGCACGCGGTGGCGGAGGACGAGACGGTGGTGGTCTCGACGGCCACGATCGCGTTGCAGCGCCAGCTCGTCGACCGGGACCTGCCGCGTCTGGCGAAGGCGTTGAAGAAGGAGCTGGGGCGCGAGCCCACGTTCGCCATCCTCAAGGGGCGGCGCAACTACCTGTGCATGCACCGCGTCCACAACGGCGCGCCCGAGGAGCCGGACGACGCGGCGCTGTTCGACCCGTTCGCGGTCTCCAAGCTCGGGCGTGAGGTGAAGCGGCTGCACGAGTGGTCGTCGGACACCGAGACCGGCGACCGCGACGAGCTGGTGCCGGGTGTCAGCGAGCAGGCGTGGCGGCAGGTGTCGGTCACGGCTCGCGAGTGCCTCGGCGTGTCGAAGTGCCCGATCGGGTCGGACTGCTTCGCCGAACGGGCGCGGGCGGAGGCGGGCAAGGCGGACGTGGTGGTCACGAACCACGCGATGCTCGCCATCGACGCGCTGGAGGGCTACCAGGTGCTGCCCGACCACGACGTGGTGGTGATCGACGAGGCGCACGACCTGGTCGACCGCGTCACGTCGGTGGCCACGGAGGAGCTGAGCGGCGCCTCGGTCGCCACGGCGGCGCGCCGGTGCGGGCGGCTCATCGACCAGGACGTCGCGGACAGGCTGGCCGAGGCGAGCGACGGGCTCGCGATGATCCTCGAGGACATGCCGGCCGGCCGGCTCGACGCGCTGCCCCGCGCGCTGGCCGGAGCGCTGGCCGCCACCCGCGACGCCGCGCACAACTGCATGTCGGCGATGGGGCCCGAGCGCAAGGAGGACCCGGACGGGGCGACGGCGCGCAAGCTCGCGCTGGCGTTGCTGGAGGAGGTCCACGACTGCGCTGTGCGGGTGCTGGAGGCGTTCGACGAGGAGCGCGACGTCGTGTGGGTGTCGGGCGACTTCAACCAGAAGGCGCCCTCGCTGCGGGTCGCCCCGCTCGGCGTCGGGGGCCTGCTGCGGGAGCGGCTGTTCGCCAAGCGCACCACGGTTCTGACGTCCGCGACGCTGACGCTGGGCGGCGCCTTCGACACGATGGCGCGCCAGTGGGGCCTCCCGCCGGCGGAGAAGGTCCGCAAGGTCGAGGGAGCCGCCACCGACAAGGACCCCGACGGTCCGAAGTGGACGGGGCTGGACGTCGGGTCGCCGTTCCAGCACGGGTCGAGCGGCATCCTCTACGTGGCGAGGCACCTGCCGCAGCCGGGCCGCGACGGGCTGCCGCCGGAGTACCTCGACGAGATCGAGGGCCTGGTGAACGCGGCGGGCGGCAGGGCGCTCGGGTTGTTCTCGTCGATGCGCGCGGCGAAGGCGGCCACGGAGGCGTTGCGGGACAAGCTCGACCACCCGATCCTCTGCCAGGGCGAGGACGCGACGGGCCTGCTGGTCAAGAAGTTTGCCGAGGACGAGCGCACGTGCCTGTTCGGCACCCTGTCGCTGTGGCAGGGCGTCGACGTGCCGGGCCCCAGCCTGCAGCTCGTGATCATGGACCGGATCCCGTTCCCGCGCCCTGACGACCCGCTGGCCTCCGCCCGCCAGAAGGCCGTCAACTCGCGCGGCGGCAACGGCTTCCTCACCGTCGCCGCCACCCACGCCGCACTGCTGCTGGCCCAGGGCGCCGGCCGGCTGCTGCGGTCGATGTCGGACAAGGGCGTGGTGGCCGTCCTCGACCCGAGGCTGGCCACGGCCCGCTACGGCGGCTTCCTGCGCGCCTCGCTCCCCCCGTTCTGGACGACCTACGACCCCGAGGTGGTCCGCGCCGCGCTCAAGCGCCTGGACGCGGCCCACACGCCGCAGGCCACCTCTCCCTAGGCGAAGGCCCCCAGTCAGGACCCGTTGATCCGTTCGACGAGCTCGTCGCGGAACTGGCGCGCCTCGGCCAGTTCCGCCTCGGAGCCGTCCGCCCGCTTCAGCGCGCCTTCGAGGATCTTGAGCGCCTGAGCCTCGTCGCCGCGCGCGTCGGCCATGCGGGCGGCGTTCTCCATCGCCTTCGCGAGCTTGGTCCTCGCCTCCGGTTCCTCGGTCGCCTTGGTGATCCGGATCCAGTTGCCACCGGGGTCGACGACGGTGAAGCCGGTGTACCGGTCGTTGCGCAACCGGGGCCGGGTCATCCGCGGGATGCCGGAGACGAGCACCTTCCCGTGCACAGAGCGCATCCCCGCCGCGAACGCCTCGAACAACGGACCGGTGTCCGTCACGATGACCAGGCACGTGCTGTACGACTGCGCCGGGTCGTAGTTGTCCATGCCGAAGAAGTGCAGATTGATGTCTTCCCGCCGTACAGCGACGTGCGGGTTCGGCCGCGTCTGCCGGTAGGTGACCGAGAAGCCGAGCATCTCGTAGAACGACGCGATTTCGTCGATGGAGGGGCAGGGCAGGAGCGGAATGGTCAGTTCGTTTGCCACCGCCCGAAGCTAAGCCCGGGCCTGCCGAAACGACACCGAGCTATTTGCTCATGCGAATAACAGTCGTCCCGCGCGGATGACGCTACCTGGCCGAGTTGAGGCGTTCGAGCAGCTCGTCGCGGAAGTCCAACGCCGAAGCCCGCTCCTCCTCCGAGGCGTGCACCTCGCGCATCAAGGCTCCTTCGAGGATCTTCAACGCCCGCCGCTCGGCGCCGTGCGACCCCGCGAGCGTCACCGCGTTGCGCAACGCGCGCGTCAACCCGTTGGACGAACCGGACTCCTGTTCCGGCACCGCCGGCACCACCCGGACCCAGTTGCCGCCGGGGTCGACCACCAGGAACCCGTCCCGGCGCGGGCGGGTCATCCGCGGGATGCCCGAGACCAGCACCCGCCCGTACACCTCGCGCATGCCGGCCGCGAACGCCTCGTACAGCTCCCGCGGGTCGTCGACCTGGATCAGGCAGGAGCTGTACGACTCCGACGGGTTGTGGCCGGGCATGCCGAAGAAGTGGAGGTTGATCTCCTCGCGCCGCAGCGACAGGTACGCGTTCGGCCGGTGCCGGCGATATGTGACCGTGAACCCGAGCATGACGTAGAACTCGGCCACCTCGTCGATGGCGGCGCACGGCAGCAGCGGGATCGTCACCTCGTTGGCCACGAAGCCACGCTAGACCCCGAGATCAGCCGTCGACCAGCAATCCGCGTAACGGTCCTTGCAACCTTCCGGAACGCCGGGACACCCCGGGCAGCGTGGTCACCCGAGACGGGCGTTCCAGGGTCGCGCGCCACACCTCGTCGACGACCTTGTCCGCCGGGCCGGACACATCGGTCTCCAGGTGCTCCGCCCACAGCCGCAGCCGGGTCGAGCGCACCACCTCCGGGTCGTCGGTCACCACGTTGACCTCGGTGTCGTTGAACAGCGAGTGCTCGTTGAGGTTCGCCGAGCCGACGGACATCCACTTGTCGTCCACAATGGACAACTTGGCGTGCACGTAGACCGGGGCGTCGCCGTGGGAGACGAGCGTCGCGGCCACGAGCCGGTTGTCGGTGTCAGCGTCGAACAGCCGGCCGAGCTGTCCACGCGTGGTGTCGGCGCCGTTGCTCGGCTTCTGCGGCAGCAGCAGCACCATCCGGAACTCCGGCGTGGGCGGGTTGCTCAGCTTCTCCAGGAGCACCTCGGTGATCTCCGGCGACCACAGGAACTGGTTCTCCACGTACACGAGGGTCTCCGCGGCCCGCAGCGCCCGCAGGTACGAGTCGAGCAGGCTGAAGTCGCCGTGCGGGGCGAACGAGTAGGTCTTCTCCGGGATCGTCCGCACGAGCTGCACCGACGACGACCCGGCCTCGGGCGGCACCTCCGGCGCGGGCAGGGTCTCCCCCGCGATCTCGAGCCAGCGCGCGGCGAAGTGCGCGGCCACCTCGGCGACGACCGGGCCCTCCAGCCGGGCGATGTGGTCGTGCCAGCCGAGGTCGCGCGGCGGGTGCTCCGGCGAGTCGTGGCGGTCGCCCTCCACGGCGGTCATGTCCAGGCCGCCGACGAACGCCACGTCGTCGACGATCACGATCTTCTCGTGGTGGCAGTGCAGGGTCCGTTCACGCGCGTCGAGCTCGCACCGGACCGCGCCGCACTCCAGGAACGCCTTCTTCGCCGCCTGCGCCCGCTTGCGCGTCGGCTCGAAGAACGGGATGGGCGGACCCGCCCACAGCAGCACGCGCACCGGGATCCGTTCGGCCGCGGCGGACAGCAGCTCCCGCAACTGCGGCGCACCGGGCTCCCTGGTCAGCCGGAAGTCCGGCGAGGCGTGCCAGTTCGCGATGTGGACGTACTTCTGCGCGTTCTCGATCGCTTCGGCCACCGCGGGGAAGGCCGTGGCGCCGTCGATGAGCACCTCGATCTTGTTGCCGCGCTGCACCGGACGGCGCGGGGTGAACCACCCCGCGCCGTCACCACCGAGCACGTCGCCCCACCCCAGCCGCCTCAGTCTTCGGGCGTGGTGGGAGCACAGCAGGTTCTCCAGCCCGTCACCGAGCCGGGCGTCGAGCACGTCGAGTAGGCCCACGAGACGCTGATTTACCCGGTTGGGCCGGTTTCAAACAGCGAGCACCGTCGTCGTGCCCGGCGCGACCTCCGTGAAACCGGCGTCGCGCACGGCCACGACGTCGCCGCCGTGGATCAGCGAGTCCCACTCGGCCGGGGCCGGCGTCCGGACCGCGCACCGGTAGTCGAGCGCGGCCCACGCCTTCAGCTCGGCGACCGGCAACGTCGGCGCCAGCAGCATCGACGCGTGCCCGACCTGGGCCGCGAGCTTGCCGGCGGACATCTCCACGCGCGGGTTCACGTACAGCAGCCGCGCACCCTCCGGAACCGGGCCGGGTTCGTCCAGGGGCAGGTCGGAGCCCGAGATCTGCAGCTTCGCGACCTCCCGGGGCGTCTCGGACACCGGGACGGGCAGCAACGACCGCACGGATGCGCCGTCCACGGTGATCGTCACGCCCGGCAGGTCCTGCACGGCCTCCCACTGCACGCCGCGGGCCCGCCGCGAGACCTTGCGGATCCGTCCGGCCACCCACGCGCGCACGGCCTCGTGCCACTCGCCGCCGACGTCGGACCGCGGGTCCAGGCACACCGCGACCGCCGACGCGGCCGCGGCCTCCAGCAGCGCCGTCCGGGACGGCGGGTCGACGCGTTCGATGCGCAGCACCATCGGCATCGCGCGGACTTCGGTCTCTCCCGGATCGGATCTGGCCGCGTGGTACCGGGAGGCGATGAGGTCGAGGATCATCATTGCCGGGTCAGCTCCAGGCCGTCCGCGGCGTCCGCGGCCTCCACCTCGGCCCGCGTCACGCCGAGGATGAACAGCACCGCGTCGAGGAACGGGTGCGACAGCGCGGTGTCGGCCACCTCGCGCAGGGCGGGCTTGGCGTTGAACGCGATGCCCAGACCGGCCGCGTTCAGCATGTCGATGTCGTTCGCGCCGTCGCCGACCGCGACGCACTGGGCCAGCGACACGCCCGCCTCCTCGGCGAACCGGCGCAGCGCCACCGCCTTGCCCGGCCGGTCGACGATCTCGCCGACCACCTTGCCGGTCAGCTTGCCGTCCACGACCTCCAGCGTGTTCGCCGCGCAGAAGTCGAGCTGCAGCTCGTCGGCGAGGCTGGTGATCACCGACGTGAAGCCGCCGGACACGACTCCGCAGTAGAAGCCGAGGCGCTTGAGGGTGCGGATCGTGGTGCGGGCGCCGGCCGTGAGCTCCAGCGACGCCGCGACCTCGTCCAGCACCGTCGCGTCGAGGCCCTCCAGCAACGCCACCCTGCGCCGCAGCGACTCGGCGAAGTCCAGCTCGCCGCGCATCGCGGCCTCGGTGATCTCGCGCACCTGCTCCTCGCACCCGACGTGCGCGGCCAGCATCTCGATCACCTCGCCCTGGATGAGCGTGGAGTCGACGTCGAACACCACCAGGCGCTTGGCGCGCCGCGTCAGCCCGGCCCGTTCGACCGCGATGTCGAGGCCCACCCGCACCGACACCTCGGCCAGCGCGGATCGCAGCTCCGCGTCGTTCTCCAGCGTGTCGTCGGCGACCGAGACCCGCAGCTCGAGACCCGTGACGGGGTAGTCGGCGACACCGCGGATCGCGTCGATGTTCACCCCGAGCGACGCGAGCCTGCGCGCCACCTCCGTGAACGCCTTCGCCGTGACCGGGCGGCCGAGCACGATCAGCACGTGCGAGGACTCCAGCCGCGCGGTGCGCTTCGAGTCCGCGCCGATCTCGATCTCCACGTGCATCGAGACGGTGGCCATGGCCTGCTCGACCGACTCCTGCAGGCCCTCCGGGTCGTGGTCGGTCGAGACCAGCGCGCCGAGCACCAGCCGTCCCCTGATGACGACCTGCTCCACGTCGAGCACCTCGACGCCGTGCCTGGTCAGCACCGCGAAGAGCACGGAGGAGACACCGGGCTTGTCGGGACCGGTCACGGTGATGAGCACGGGCGTTTTCACGTCGTCGTCTCCTCGTAGACGCGGCGAACCCCGACCGCGCGAAGCAGCCGGGGCTCGTCGTTGAACCTGTGAGCAGCAGGTTACTTGTCGTGTTCCGAGTCGTCCTTCTCGGAGGCCGTGCCCGACTTGATGGCGGACGCCGCCATCTCGGACAGCGCCGGCGGCGCCGCCTCGTGCGGGATCGTCTTGCCGGTGAAGGTCACGTGGCCCTCGTTGCGGATCCGCTCGATCATGTGCGGGTAGTGCAGCTCGAACGCCGGGCGCTCGGAGCGGATCCGGGGCAGCTCGGTGAAGTTGTGCCGCGGCGGCGGGGACGAGGTGGCCCACTCGAGCGAGTTGCCGTAGCCCCACGGGTCGTCCGCGGTGACGATCTCACCGAAGCGGTAGCTGCGGAAGATGTTCCAGATGAACGGCAGCGTCGACGCGCCCAGGATGTAGGCACCGATCGTCGAGATCATGTTCAGCGTCGTGAAGCCGTCCGACGCGAGGTAGTCGGCGTACCGGCGCGGCATGCCCTCGTTGCCCAGCCAGTGCTGGACGAGGAACGTCGCGTGGAACCCGAGGAACGTCGTCCAGAAGTGCAGCTTGCCCAGCGGCTCGTCGAGGAACCGGCCGGTGATCTTCGGGAACCAGAAGTAGATGCCGGCGAAGGTCGCGAACACGATCGTGCCGTAGAGCACGTAGTGGAAGTGCGCGACGACGAAGTACGTGTCGGACACGTGGAAGTCGATCGCGGGCGCGGCCAGCAGGATGCCGGAGAGGCCACCGAAGAGGAACGTGACGATGAAGCCGATCGAGAACAGCATCGGCGTCTCGAACGTGAGCTGGCCCTTCCACATCGTGCCGATCCAGTTGAAGAACTTCACACCGGTCGGGACCGCGATGAGGAACGTCATGAAGGCGAAGAACGGCAGCAGCACCGCGCCGGTCGCGTACATGTGGTGCGCCCACACGGCGACGGACAGGGCCGCGATGCCGAGCGTCGCGTAGACCAGACCGTTGTAGCCGAAGATCGGCTTGCGGCTGAACACCGGGAAGATCTCGGACACGATGCCGAAGAACGGCAGCGCCACGATGTAGACCTCGGGGTGCCCGAAGAACCAGAAGAGGTGCTGCCACAGGATCACGCCGCCGTTGGCGGGGTCGAACACGTGGGCACCGAGGTGGCGGTCGGCGAGCAGGCCGAGCAGCGCCGCGGTGAGGATCGGGAACGCGAGCAGCACCAGCACCGACGTCACCAGGATGTTCCAGGTGAAGATCGGCATCCGGAACATCGTCATGCCGGGCGCGCGCAGGCAGACCACGGTGGTGATCATGTTCACCGCGCCGAGGATGGTGCCGAGACCACCGACCACCAGGCCGGAGATCCACAGGTCGGCGCCGGCGCCGGGCGAGTGGATGGCGTTGCTCAGGGGCGTGTACGCGAACCAGCCGAAGTCAGCCGCGCCGCCGGGGGTGATGAACCCCGCCATCACGATCAGGCCGCCGAAGAGGTACAGCCAGTACGAGAACGCGTTGAGCCGCGGGAACGCCACGTCGGGCGAGCCGATCTGCAGCGGCAGGATGAAGTTCGCGAAGCCGAAGACGATCGGCGTCGCGTACAGCAGGAGCATCACGGTGCCGTGCATCGTGAAGAGCTGGTTGTACTGCTCCTGGCTGAGGAACTGCATGCCAGGCCGGGCAAGCTCGGTCCGGATCAGCATGGCCATCGCGCCGCCCACCATGAAGAAGGCGAACGAGGTGACCAGGTACATGATGCCGATTTGCTTGTGGTCCGTGGTGCGGAACATCCGCAGCAGGAAGGACCCCTTGACCGCAGTGCGCGTCGGATAAGGACGCGTTGCGATCGGCTGCGGGGCTACGGCCGTCACGGTGCCTCCAGGCCTTGGTGGGACCAGTCGTTCGGGAAACTCACCGGATATTAGACGGAGCCGATCAGTCCCATTCGGGTGGGCCATGCCCGGTGGCCAGCGGCGTAGCGCACGTCACACGTATCCTGCCGCCGTGCTCCGATCGTTCGCCGTCGCCGCCGTCCTGTCGCTGACCGCCTGTGGCAGCCCCGCCACGCACAACTCCGCGGACGTCGCGTTCGCCCAGGGCATGGTCCCCCACCACGAGCAGGCGCTGGAGATGAGCAGGCTCGTCGCCTCCCGCACGGAGAACCCGCGCGTGGTCGACCTGGCCGAGCGCATCTCCCGCGCGCAGCAGCCCGAGATCGACCGCATGAACGGCTTCCTGAAGTCCTGGAAGGCGCCGGTGAAGGCGTCGTCGCACACCTCGCACGGCCACTCCGGGGCGCACGGCCTGGTCGAGCTGGGCAACCTCGCGCACCTCGACGGCACCGAGTTCGACCGCCAGTGGCTCTCGCTGATGATCCAGCACCACCGCGGCGCCGTGGAGATGGCGCGCGAGCACCTCTCCGCCGGCACGGACCCGGAGACCCGCGAGCTGGCCCAGGAGGTCGTGAGCAGCCAGGAGAAGGAGATCGCGGAAATGGAGTCGCTGCTGCCCCAGGGCTGATGCCAGCCTCGTGCGGTGAGCACCTCAAGAGCCGTGCGTGCCGCTGTCTCGACCGCGGCGGACCACGGCGTGATGTCGGCGGACCCGGTCGTCCTGAAGGACGGCAGCAACGTCCTCGTGCACCTGCGCCCGGCCCCGGTGGTCGCCCGGATCGCCGCGCGGACAGCGCTGGTGCGGCCCTCCGTCGCCGGGCACTTCGCCCGCGACGCGTCGATCTCGGCCTTCCTCGCCTCGCGGGGCGTCCCGGTCGTACCGCCTTCTCCCGAGCTGCCCGCGGGACCTCACACGCGAGACGGCTTCGTGCTCTCGTTCAGCACGTACGTCCCGCACGATTCGGACGTCGAGCTTTCCCGGCCTGACGTCCTCAAGCTGCTGCCCGACCTGCACGCCGAGCTACGTCTCTACGAGGGCGAACTGCCCGTGCGGGGCCCTATGGACGATGTGGACAACACGCTCTCGTACCTGGAGAGCATCGGTGTCGGGGAGCTGGAGCCGTTCCGCGAGCGGCGGGCCGAGCTGCTGGCGGCCTGGGACGCGCACCACCACGACGTCCAGCCGCTGCACGGCGACTCGCACCCCGGCAACCTGCTGATGACCGCGTCCGGTCCGGTGTGGAACGACTTCGAGGACACCTGGCGCGGCCCCGTCGCGTGGGACCTGGCCTGCCTGGCCGGCGCACAAGGCGAAGAAGCCGCCCAACGCGCCGTGGAGATCTACGGCGGCGGGGCGGCTTCTTCGGACGTGGAGTTCCACGTCGAGGTCAGATTCCTTTTCGGCACGCTGTGGGGCGTGCTGATGGAACGGTCTTAGGCGCGTCGCCTGCGCATCACGAGCAGCACGGCGGCACCGGCGGCCACGAGCGCGGCACCGAGGCCGAGCAGCCAGGCCGACCCGAAGCCGGTCGAGGCCAGGTCGTCCTCGTTCGCCACCGGCACGGGCGCGACGGTGGTCGTCGTCGTGGTCGGTGCGACGTCGGAGGACGAGGAGGAAGACGAGGACGACGTCGGAGTGGTGGCCGCAGTCGAGGACGACGTGATCGTCGCGGTCGTGGTCGACGTGGTCGTCGTGGTGGTGGTCACGCTGCTGCTGGGCGTCTGGGGGATGCCGCAGCCGTACCAGTGGCTGATCTCCGGGAGCTTGCCGCCGTTGTTGAGCGGCGCCCGCAGGTCCTCCCACGGCAGCGTCGCACCGAGCTTGCCGGCGAGGTAGACGTTGAACGCGTCCCCGCCCTTCACCACGATGCCGGTGACCTGGACGTTCGCCGGCAGACCCGTGATGTCGAGGTGCTGCTGGTTGTCACCACCGGTGTAGGTGAACTTGTTCGGGTGGATCGTGGTCCCGGTCAACCCACCGACGGTGCAGGCGTCGGGGTGGTTGATGTCGACGTTCTTGGCGAACGCGACCGCACGCGGGTCGTCGGTGGTCGGCTCGTCGGCGGACGCGGTGGTCGCCAGCGCGAGCGTGGCCACGGCGGCGGCCATGGCGCCGAGCAGGCCGGATCTTCTCAGGGGCGTCAGACGCATCGGGTTACTCCGTGAGGGTTGGCGGATGCCGCGATCTAAGACCATGAACGTCCCCCTATCGGCCTAAGCCGTGCCCTCGATACACCCTGTGGCCCAGTTGTTATACGCCCGTGAAGTCGCGTACCCGAACGACCGAACGCCGGAGGGGCCGGCGAACCGGCCCCTCCGGGTGTGCGCGTGCGAGAGCTCAGTCCTGCCCGGCCTCGGCGGGCCGCAGGAACACCGTGCCACCACCGGTCGGCATGCGCCGGAACCAGTCGACGGAGCTGACCGGCTGCCCTGGGACCGGCTGGCGCGCTTCACCGGGCTTGCGCTGCTCGGGCATGCAGTCGTCTGCGAGCGGCTTCGGCTGGCGAGGTAATTCGTTGGGAGCCACGCGGATCCTCTCGGGAATCATCCAAGGAAGACCGACTTGAAGAAAATCACTTCCGACCAGGGAAATCGTGATCGCTTCCCTGGAACCGGATCTAATCATTTAGGGAACCTGGTGAACCAAGTCACTCTGTCACGGGGATCAGCTCTGCGTGCTCTCAGCAGGCTTCACGTAGACCGTGCCTCCTGTCGGCATCCGCCTGAACCACGAAACGGGGGTGACCGGCTGGTCGATCACCGATTCCACTCCGGCCACGGGGCGGGGTACGGACACGCCGGCCCTCCGCGAAAACTGCTGCCGGTGGAGTGGCTGGTTCGGGGTGGTCATCATTCCTTCTCAGGGAGTCGACTCGATGATTGCGGACGACTCCAGAGATCGGATTGATGCTCTCAGACGTCGGACCGCGAGATCCGGGGGTTCGTGCCATTCTTCGCTCGCCCGCGAAAGCAACGATCCGAACGATGTTGGGTGCACATCGTCGAGTTGCCCTGCAACCCAGCTCGCGTCGGTGTCGAGCCAGAAGAGATCGGGCGGTCGGGTTGCCCGGCCCACCACCGCGCGACCAGTGCCAGCACGCCGGATGCGCACGTCTGGCACCACGCGAAAATTGCCGTCTTCCCGGATCTCCGCGCATAGGGTGACATAGTCCACATCGGATCGCACATCCACCTGGGCAGTGCGCTCACCAGCAAGTTCACCGGCAGCTTCACCGAAGAGTGAACGGAGGAGCCACCGGGAGTCGGCGCGCAGTGCCGTTTCGTGTTCGATCAGCCAGCGGCCGATCTCGTCCGCCCGCTCCCGTGCCTTGGGCAGCAGCGAGTCGGGGCCGGGCTGGTGCGCACCGATCGTGGTGTGGAACTGCGCGAGGCAGCTGTAGGCGTGCCACGCCGCGAACGTCTGTTCCAGTGGCCAGCGGGCACGTGACCACGAGTTCACGAAACAATCTTCTTCCTCAGCGGCCGCATCGAGAAATTCTCGCGTGATGGCCAGGTCGAAGAACTTCTCGTGCGCGCCCTCGTGGACAAGTGCTTCCGCCACCTCCATCGGCAGCGAGGGTTCGTCGATGAGCACGATGCCGGGCACGTAGCGCGACGACGCCGAGACGACGCCGCCGGACGTCTCCTTCTTGAGCACGGCGAGCATCGACACGTGCGCCAGCAGGTCTTCGGCCATCCGCGGCGCCAGTGCGCGGAAGAGCCGGACCCCTTCGGCGACGATCGAGCAGACGAGGTCGAACCGCTCCCCGTCGGCCTCGGTGAGGGGCTGTGGGCGCGTGCCGGGCGGGGCGACGATGCGCAGCGGCGCCTCGAGCAGCTCGGCCGCGGCGGGGTCCGCCACCACGGCGATCCCCGCGTCCCGCACGCGCATCGCGGAAGCGCGGGCCAGCCGCGCCCAGTCCGGGCCGTCGTGCCCGGCCAGGGCTCGGCCGATCTCGTAGCGCACGATCGGGTGGTCGGCGAGGTTGTCCGACAACTCGGTGCCGGGCGTGAAGAGGTCCGCCGCGAGCCGGTAGAGCGTGCGGCGCTCCTCGACCAGAGCGGCCGCGGGAGCGATCGCCGCGTGGAGCGCGTGCGTGCTCACGACAGGTGAACTGACCACCGAAGACTCCGTACTGAACGTCCCCCGACGCAAAGGGAGCCACGGACACCCCACGGTCGGCGGCGCGCCCCTGATGGCGCGGAAGCCTACGGCACGTCGTGACGTGGACAACAGCCAGATCCCCTCGGAAAAGACCGGTGCCCCGGTCGCGTCGGGCGGACGCGGCCGGGGCACCGGGGTCTAGCTGGTCGTGCTCATCATCCGAACACGATGCTGGTGACGTTCACGAAGCCGACGACAGCCAGCGCGACGATCGAGACGGTGATCATCGTGAGCACGGTGCGCCAGCCGATCGCGGTGACGGCGACAGCGACGGCGGCGGCGATTCCGAGTGCACTCCCTGCGGACATCTCGTTCCTCCCGACTGGGCGAGCAGTGCTCCCAGGAGTGGGCGGTCCCGGGCCTCTCGCCTGCTGAAAGCATCTCTCGTTGTAGGTTGTCTGTCAACGGTCGCCAGGTTGCCAGACAGGTTGCAAGCAGACGGCAACGGCTCTAAGCTGAGCCAATGCCCGTCGACGACTCCCATCCGGGCGAGAGCTGGTCGCTCTCGCCGGACTCGCGACGGCCCCTTCCGGAGCTGATCGAGCAGAAGCTCCGGGAGCAGATCATCGGCGGCACCCTCAAGGCCGGCGACCGCCTCCCCACCGAGCCGGAGCTGGCCCGGAAACTGGATGTCGCGCGCAGCTCGTTGCGTACAGCTCTCCAGCGCCTGCAGCTCCAGGGCATCGTCGAGGTGCGCAGGGGCCTGGGCTGGTACGTGCGCCGCACCGACCTCGCAGCGGTCGAGGAGAACCTGGAGGACAGGCTCGCCGCCCGCCGGTTCTCCCACACCGACCTGCTCGAGGTGCGGATCGCGCTCGAGGCCACGGCGGCGAGCCTCGCCGCCGTCCGCGCGGGCGACGGCGAGCTCGACGAGCTGGCCAAGCTGAACCGCCGCTACCAGCGCGCGCCCGTCGACGACCCGCAGGAGGTGATCGAGGCGGACGAGGAGTTCCACTCGGCACTGGTCCGCGCGTCCCACAACGAGCTGCTGGAGAGCATGTACCAGGCGCTCGTGCCCGGCTTGCAGGACTGCAAGCGGCACGCGCACACGTCCCGCGAGGTGCACAACCGCTCGGTGAACGAGCACGACCAGGTGGTCTGGTTCCTGCGCAGGCACGACGAGGTGGGTGCGAAGAGCGCGATGACCACTCACCTGCTCGGCCTCTACAACGACCTAGCGGCCGACGACGCCAAGCCGCGGGCCACGCTGGACTCCTTCGTGGCGGTGTCGGACAACCCCATTTGGAACAACACCCGCTGACCCGACACGGGTCCAAAGGGTCTGGTGCTCATCCGCCATCACTCCCACCATGTAGGGACGAGCGGTGGAATCGGGGGGTGGGCGTCGGGTGATGGCTGCGCGCAAGCACGGGCGAGCGCTGGCCGTCGCGTTCGCACTGCTCACCCTCGCCGCGGCGGACCTGGCCGTCGCGTTGCTGTGGCAGCCCACTTCGCGAAGCCTGCTGCACGACTTGCTGGTCGTGCTGTGGCCGTTGCCCGCCTTGGCCGGTTTCCTGCTGGGCGCCTACGAGCTCTTCCTGCACCAACGCTTGGTGCACGAGATCAGCCGGATCTCCGGCCCCGGCATTGTTGAGCATTTGCTGCCCAGCGACGTACTGCGGACGTTCCTTTCCAAGATCTACGGAACCGGGCAGCAGAATGACGACGTGGTGTCCGGCGTGCTCGGCGGCAACGGCTTGCATCCCAAGGGCGACGACCTGACGATCAGCACACGCACAACAGTCCGGCTCGAACTGCAGGGCGTCGACACGAAGACCTACCACCTGACCACGACGCAGAGCCATCAGTTCCGGCACAGCGTCCCAGTCGACCGATTCGTCATCTTCGCCACCAGCAACGCCACTCTGCGCGACACGATCAGCGCCGCGTGCCGCTTCCCGTTGTTCGAGCTGTACTTCATGCCGGACGCGTCGCTGTTTCTCGACTCGGTAGACGACATCCGCCGCTCGACCAAGATCAGCATCGACTACCTCGACCACGACGGCCGGCGCCGGTCGGCCGAGCCGAGCCAGATCCCACCGATCGAAGTCAGATTCGACCAGTGGGCCAACTACCTGACGTTGTTCCGCGAGGCGATGCCCCCGCTGCCGAAGCTCAGCCCGCTCAACCACATGAGCGACCTGCGCATCCTGGAATGCGACCTCAGCGGCATCGCGGACGACCACGTCGTGCGCGCGGTCCTCGGCCTTACCGTGTCGTCACGTTCGTTGCAGCGCACCAACGACGGCTTCGCCTACTGGCAGTCACCCTATCCATCCTTTGTGGACAAGATCAGCTTCGACGCGACCGAGCTCGCCGTCGACCACTCCCCCGGCCACGAGTTCCGGATCATGCCGTTCACCTTCCGGTCCGGTACCGAGGCGGCGCAGTGGTTGTGCGCCGACCAGTTGGGTGACCTGGACGTCCAAGCCTGGATGTTGCCTGGGCACGGTGTTGCCTTGCTGTGGCGGGAGCAACGTCGCTGAGTCACCACACCGCCACGACTCCCTGTCCCTGTACGACCCACCGGTCCAAACTCAGCGAGAGATGCCCTTCAGCAGTGTCGAGCATCAACGAAGCGACACCACCGAGGAAAGCCTGCACGTGGATCTCCCGATTGGGATCACGCACCGCGCGAACGTCCACCGTAAGCGTGCGGATGAACATGGACCTGTCCGCACACCAGTAGATGAAGTGCTCGGAGAGAGCCTGTGACCAACGGGTCAGTACGCGCAGCCGAACGTGTTCGCTGTTCTCCTGGCTGAGATCCGCCAACTAGAGCGCAACATCGGTCGGCGCAATGCCCACGGGCGGAGAGATGTACCTGGTTACCGCGTTCGTCGGGACCCTGCGAAATTCGATCTTCCTGATGCCCTCCCGACGCCGCTCCAGATAGCACTCGATCTGTTGCCCGTAGGCGTCTGCGGCTTCAGCGAACGGCGTGGAGCGAGGCAAGGCAGCAGCGTCGAACAACTGCGGGCAGGCCGCGGACAACGCTGCGGCGTGGGTGGGGGAGGTCGTCGCCGCGATCATGATCGGTCCTCGCTGCGCCGTGAAGTCGAAACGAACGCCGACGAGCAGGGTGTTCTCAACTCCCCGCTCGACTCGCATCGTCAACGACACGTCGTGGTGGGCGGGCTTCGGCGAAAGCACCAACGGCACGAAGGAAGATTTGTCGTTCGAGTGCGGCATGTGCCGGTCGAGGGCAGCTTCGACGAGTTCCTCAGGGGTTGCCGTGTCCAGGACGAGCTTTCTCGTCGAGGGAGCGGACGCGGTCCGGGCGTCCTCGCGGATCGCGTCGAGCTTGTGGGCAATACCACGCAACAGTTCAGCTTGCCCCCTGGTGCGCGCCCACTCGAAGTACAACGAGATCAACAACACCAGCACCAGGTCCTTGGTGACAGAACCGAGGCTCCGTGCGACGGCGTCACCGGCCTCAGGGTTGAGCACCGCGGACACCAGAATTCTGGGCGCCGGGGTGTTGACCAGCACGATGGTCGCGATCAGGCTGCCGAAGTAGACCGGTACACGCGACCGCATCGCCACTCAGTCCGTTGGGCGCGCATAGACGGTTCCGCCGCCGGTTGGCACCCGGCGGAACCAGTCGACCTCGGTCACCGGCTGACCCGGCACATCGGGTACCGGAAACGGCACCGGCTCGGGCGGCGCCGGTTCGTGGTGGGAGCTCATGGCGGTCTCCTCCCGTGCCAGCCTCTTGGAGGCTATCCAGCGAGCGGCCATCCAGGCGACCGCCAGCCGGGTGGACCGCCGCCGCAAGCGAACGCAAGAATTTGCGTACACTTGCGCCATGACGCAACGAAGGCTGGCCGAGGTCGCGGCCAAGGTCGGGGTCAGCGAGGCGACCGTCAGCCGGGTGCTGAACGGCAAGCCGGGCGTCTCGGACGCCACGCGCAGTGCCGTGCTCACCGCGCTCGACGTGCTGGGTTACGAACGGCCGACGCAGTTGCGGGGCGAGCGGGCGCGGCTCGTGGGGCTGGTGCTGCCCGAGCTGCAGAACCCGATCTTCCCCGCGTTCGCGGACGTGGTGGGCAACGCGCTGGCGCAACGGGGCTTCACGCCCGTCCTCTGCACGAGGACGGCCGGCGGGGTGACGGAGGCGGAGTACCTGGAGCTCCTCCTCGAGCAGCACGTCAGCGGCATCGTGTTCGCCGGTGGGCTGTACGCGCAGAAGGACGCGAGTCATGGGCACTACCAGCAGATGATGTCGCGCAAGCTGCCCGCGGTGCTGGTCAACGCCGCCATAGACGACCTGGCGTTCCCGCGGGTCTCGTGTGATGACGCGGTGGCTGTCGAGCAGGCGTACGGGCACCTGACGTCGTTGGGGCACAAGCGGATCGGGGCCGTGCTCGGGCCGCCGGACCACGTGCCGAGCCAGCGCAAGCTCGAAGCCATCGCCAAGTGCGGGGGCGCGGACGTCGAACACGCCATGTTCAGCCTCGAAGGCGGGCAGGCGGCGGCCACCAAGCTCGTGCAGCGCGGGGTCACGGCGATCATCTGCGCCAGCGACCCGCTCGCCCTCGGCGCCATCAGGGCCGTCCGGCGGGCCGGGCTGGACGTGCCCAGAGACGTGTCGATCATCGGGTACGACGACTCGGCGTTCATGACCTGCACCGATCCGCCGCTCACCACCGTGCGCCAGCCGATCGAGGCGATGGGGCGGGCGGCCGTGGAGCTGTTGGCCAACCAGATCTCCGGCAACACGGTCGCACCCGACGAGCTGCTGTTCGAGCCCGAGTTGGTGGTGCGGGCGTCGAGCGCACCTGCGAGGTAACCGCACAGTCGACTTCTTGCGAGTTTCAGTCTGGATATTGCGTTCGGATGTAACGGAGACTTATGGTCGCCGTCACATCGACGCGCTCGCGAGAAGGGCGGCCCCACCATGAAGAAGTCCGCTGCCGTGCTTTTGGGCTGTGTCCTGGTCGCCGGCTGTGGGAGCGGTGCCACGGACGGAGAGGCGGGTGGCAAGGTCGTCGTCAACATCAACGGCCAGCCACCGCAGACCCAGGCGTTCGACCGCAAGGTCTTCGACGAGGACGTCGCGGAGTTCGAGAAGCTGAACCAGGACATCGACCTCGTGCCGCACGAGGGGTTCATGGACCCGAAGACGTTCTCCGCCAAGCTCGCCGGCGGGCAGCTCGAGGACGTCTTCTACGTCTACTTCACCGATCCCGCGGCGCTCATCGCGCGCAGGCAGGCGGCCGACCTCACCTCCTACGTCAAGGACGTCCCGCACTACGGCGACATCAAGCAGGAGCTCAAGGACGTCTTCACGGCCGACGGCAAGGTCTACGGCCTGCCCACCGCCAACTACACGATGGGCCTGCTCTACAGCCGCACCAACTTCACCAAGGCCGGCCTGGACCCCGACGCACCGCCGAAGACGTGGGACGAGGTCAGAGCGGCGGCCAAGAAGCTCAAGAACGCCGGTGTCACCGGGTTCGCCGAGTACAGCAAGAGCAACCAGGGCGGCTGGCACTTCACCACGTGGATGAAGTCCGTCGGCGGTGACGTCGCGCGCAAGGACGGCGACACCTACAAGGCCGACTTCAACAACGACAAGGGCGAGGAAGTCCTGCGCAGGCTCAAGGAGATGCGCTGGGACGACGGCTCCATGGGCGAGAAGCAGCTCCTGGAGATCGGCGACGTGCAGAACATGATGGGCGCGGGCCAGCTCGGCATGTACCTCGCCGCGCCGGACAACGTCGCCGCGATCGTCAACCAGTTCAAGGGCAAGTACGACGACTACGGCCTGGCCGCGATCCCCGGGCAGAAGGGCACCCTGCTCGGCGGCGAGGGCTACATGGTCAACCCGAAGGCCTCGCCGGAGAAGATCAAGGCCGGTCTGAAGTGGATCCAGTGGAAGTACCTGAACCCGGACCGCCTCGAGCACAACCTGCGGGTCTACAAGGACCGCGGCCAGCCCGTCGGCCTGCCGATCCCGCCGATCGCCGACGTGTGGACCGGTGAGCCGCGCAAGAAGCAGGAAGAGCTCAAGGGCGAGTACGCCACCATGCCGGTGAAGAACTTCCAGGCCTACGTGGACGGTTCCGACCGGACCAAGGGGTCGCTCGAACCTCCGCAGGCGCAGCAGGTCTACGCCATCCTCGACAGCGTCGTGCAGGCGACGCTGACCAACGCCGCCGCGGACCACGCCGCTCTGCTGAAAGATGCGGAGACGAAGGTCAACGCCGTCCTGGCGCAGGTGAAGTGAGTGCGGCGCCACGTCACCGCGTACGGCTTCCTGAGCGCCGCGCTGGTCGTCTTCGCGGTGTTCTCCTGGTACCCCGTCGTGCGCGGGGTGGTCCTGAGCTTCCAGCAGGTCAACTTCGTCACGAGCCCCGACTGGGTGGGCTGGGAGAACTTCGAGCGGCTCTTCGCGGACCCGTTGTTCGCGGTGGCGTGGCGCAACACCTTCTACTTCACGGTCCTCGCGCTGGTCATCGGTTTCGGCGTCCCCTTCCTCACCGCCGTGGTGCTCAACGAGCTGCGGCACGCCAAGGGCTACTTCCGGCTGCTGGTCTACCTGCCGGTGATGCTGCCGCCGGTCGTCACGGCCCTGCTGTGGAGGTGGTTCTACGACCCGGGGCCCGGCCTGTTCAACTCGGTCCTGCGCGGGCTCGGGCTGCCGACGTCGCAGTGGCTCGACTCCAGCGGCACCAGCATGATCAGCCTCGTCCTGGTCATCACGTGGGCCAACATGGGCGCGGCCACGCTGATCTACCTGGCGGCGCTGCAGACCATCCCCGGTGAGCTGTACGAGGCCGCCGACCTGGACGGCGCGGGACTCGTCCGGAAGGTCCGGCACGTCACCATCCCGCAGACCAAGTTCGTGATCATGATGCTGCTGCTCCTGCAGGTCGTCGCGACCATGCAGATCTTCACCGAGCCGTTCGTCATGACCGGCGGGGGGCCGGAGGAGTCCACGGTCACCGTGCTGCTCCTGCTCTACCGCTACGCCTTCTACTACAACGACTTCGGCACCGCCAGCGCGCTGAGCCTGATCCTCTTCGCGGTGCTGAGCGTCTTCTCCTCCCTCTACCTCGTGATCACCAGGAGGGCGGACTCGTGAGGACCCTCACCAGGGGAACCGGTCCCGCCTACTGGGCCGTCCTCACGGCCACGCTGGTCCTGTTCACCGCGGTGTTCCTGCTCCCGCTGGTCTGGGTGCTGCTCGGCGCCTTCAAGCCACCGGCGGAGCTCGCGCAGCAGCCGCCGACGATCCTGCCGCGGACGTGGGAGCCGGGCGCGTACGTCGACGCCTGGAACTACATGGACCTCGGCCGGTTCTTCGTCAACACGTTCGTCGTCGCGATCGGCGCGTGGGCCGTGCAGATGGCCGTGATCGTGCCCGCCGCGTACGCGCTCAGCAAGCTCAGGCCGTGGGGCGGCAACCTGGTCCTCGGCCTGATGCTCGCCACGCTGATGCTGCCCTCGACGGCGATCCTGGTGCCGGTGTACCTCACGCTCACCGACCTGGACCTGCTCAACAACCCGGCGGGCATCTGGCTCCCGGCGGCGGCGAACGCCCTGAACGTCTACCTGCTCAAGCGGTTCTTCGACCAGATCCCCGAGGAGCTGCTGGAGGCGGCCAGGATCGACGGCGCGAACACGTGGACGACGCTCGTCCGCATCGTCCTGCCGATCTCCCGGCCCATCCTCGCCGTCGTCTCGATCTTCGCGGTCGTCGCGGCCTGGAAGGACTTCATCTGGCCGCTGCTCGTGTTCCCCGACCCGGTGAAGCAGACGCTCAGCGTGGCGCTGCAGCGCTTCGCCCCGGACACCCCGATCAACCTCCTGCTCGCCGGTCTCGTGCTGGCGAGCCTGCCGATGGTCGCGCTGTTCCTCGCGTTCCAGCGGCACATCCTCGCGGGGCTCACCGCGGGCGGCGTAAAAGGCTGAAAGGACACCAGATGAGTTGGTGGCGCAACGCATCCATCTACCAGGTCTACCTGCGCAGCTTCGCGGACGGCAACGGCGACGGCGTCGGTGACCTGGCCGGCCTCCGCACCAAGCTCCCGCACATCGCGAGCCTCGGCTTCGACGCGATCTGGCTGAACCCGTGGTACCCGAGCCCGCTCGCCGACGGCGGCTACGACGTGGCGGACTACCGCGACATCGAGCCGGTGTTCGGCACGCTCGCCGACGCCGAGGAGCTCATCGCCGACGCGCACGGCCTGGGCATCCGGATCATCATCGACCTCGTCCCGAACCACTGCAGCGACCAGCACCCGTGGTTCAGGAACGGCCTGTGGGACCGCTTCCACGTCCGCGACACCGAGGACCTCCCCAACGACTGGAAGTCCCGCTTCGGCGGCCCCGCGTGGAGCAGGCTCCCCGACGGCCGCTGGTACCTGCACCTCTACGCCGCCGAGCAGCCGGACTTCAACTGGGAGAACCCGGTCGTCGAGCAGGAGTTCGAGGACATCCTGCGGTTCTGGCTGGACCGCGGTGTCGACGGGTTCCGCATCGACGTGGCCGACGGCCTGGTCAAGGACTTCGGCAAGCCCGACGCCGACCTGCCCTACTCCGACCAGGACGGCGTCCACGAGATCTACCGGAAGTGGCGCAAGATCGTCGACTCCTACGACGGCGAACGGATCCTCGTCGGCGAGATGTGGCTGCCGGACCCGGTCCGGTTCGCCCGCTACCTGCGGCCGGACGAGATGCACAGCGCGTTCAACTTCGACTTCCTCTGCTGCCCCTGGAACGCCGGTGAGCTGCGCGGCGTCGTCGACAGCACCCTGGCGGCGCACGAACCCGTCGGCGCACCGCCCACCTGGGTGCTGTCCAACCACGACGTCACCCGGCACGTGACCCGGTACGGCCGGGAGAAGACCGGCTTCTCGTTCGCGGACCGGCAGCACGGCGCCCCGACCGACTTCGAGCTGGGCACGCGCAGGGCCCGCGCGGCGATCATGCTCACCGCCGCGCTGCCCGGCGGTGTGTACGTCTACCAGGGCGAGGAGCTGGGCCTGTGGGAGGTCGAGGACCTGCCGGACGAGCTGCGCGAGGACCCGGTGTGGCACCGCTCGGGCTTCACCGACCGCGGCCGGGACGGCTGCCGCGTGCCGCTCCCCTGGTCCTCGCAGGACGGACCGAGCTGGTTGCCGCAGCCGGAGAACTGGCACCGGTTCTCCGTCGAGGCCCAGGCGGACGACCCGGACTCCATGCTGAGCCTCTACCGGCAGGTGTTCGCACGGCGCCGGGAGATCGACGGCGCCCTGGAGTGGCTCGACCTCGGTGAGGACGTGCTGGCGTTCCGCAGGAACAGCCACACGTGCGTCGTCAACCTGTCGGACCGGCCCATCGACCTGCCCGCCGCGCCGGCGCTGACGAGCATCCCGCTGACCGGCGGCCAGCTACCGCCCGACGCCGCGGCCTGGCTCTTCTGACGGGCCGGGGGGGGTGGCCGCGGCGGCAGCCACCCCCCGAGCCCCACCCTCTCCGCGATCCGCGCCCGCGCGGTGCGCCAGGTGCCTGCGTCAGCTCGCGGGCACCGTGCCGGACGGGGACGGCTGCGCATGTTCGGCTTCGTCCCGGTCCGCCCGGTTCCCCCGAATTCCGCAGCGCTCTGGAGGCAATCCGGGCAGGTTCTGGGGGTGATTCGGGCGTGCCCGTTGTGGCCGACCTGCGTAAATGAACAATCACGCAGGGTGAAGCGGGCGAAAACCGGGCGATAGTTCACTCAGTTGTGGTGCCCACCACAGTGTTTCGAGGGTGTTTCATCTATGCACAGCCCGAACGGGCAACCCGAGAGCCGAGTGGGCAGGTGACATGCGAGCCGAAGAGCGCAAGCGCCGCATCCTGGCCAGGGCCCGCGCCGACGGCCGCGTCGACGTGGTGGAGATGGCGCAGGAGCTGCGCGTCGCGCCCGAAACGGTCAGGCGCGACCTCCGCGTGCTCGACGAGCACGGCCTGGTACGCCGCACGCACGGCGGCGCGATCCCGGTCGAGAGCGCCGGCTTCGAGACGGGGCTGCGGTTCCGCGCGGGATCGCACGTGCCGGAGAAGCGGCGCATCGCGAAGGCGGCCGCCGAGCGGCTCGACGACGCCGAGACCGTGTTCATCGACGAGGGCTACACGCCGCAGCTCATCGCGGAGTCGTTGCCGACCACCAACCCGCTCACGATCATCACCGCGTCGCTGCCGACCGCGGCGGCGATGTCCGAGCACCCGTCGTGCACCGTCCTGCTGCTGGGCGGCCGGGTGCGCGGGCACACGCTGGCCACTGTGGACCACTGGACCACCAGGATGCTGGCCGAGATGGTCATCGACCTGGCCTACATCGGCGCCAACGGCATCTCCCGCGAGCACGGCCTCACCACCCCCGATCCCGCGGTCGGCGCGGTGAAGGCCAAGGCGCTCAGCGCGTCCCGGCGCAAGATCTTCGTCGGGACGCACACGAAGTTCGGAGTGTCCAGCTTCCACCGGTTCGCCGAGGTGGCCGACCTGGAGGCGGTCGTGACCGACTCCGGTCTGTCCGCTCACGAGGCCCACCGCTACTCCCTGCTCGGCCCCAAGGTCATCCGCGCCTGAGCACCGTCCGGCCGGACACCTGGAGCCCGACCCCCGAGAATCCGGGCTGTGTTCAGCGTGCCCGGTCACCATCCCCCGAGAGGAAAGACGATGTTGTCTATCCGCACACCCCTTCGCACATTCGGGGCCGCCACCGCTGTGCTGCTGCTCGCGTCCGCCTGCGCGGGCGCGGGAGGAGGCGGGGGCAGCGGCTCCGACTCGATCAACGTGCTGATGGTGAACAACCCGCAGATGCAGGACCTGCAGAAGCTCACCGCGGACAACTTCACCAAGGACACGGGCGTCAAGGTGAACTTCACCGTGCTGCCGGAGAACGACGTCCGCGACAAGATCAGCCAGGACTTCTCCAGCCAGGCCGGGCAGTACGACGTGGCGACGATCTCCAACTACGAGACGCCGATGTACGCCAAGAACGGCTGGCTCGCGCCGATGGACGACTTCGTCGCCAAGGACAGCGGGTTCGACCAGGCCGACATCCTGGAGCCGATCAAGCAGTCGCTGACCGCCGCCGACGGCAAGGTCTACGCGCAGCCGTTCTACGGCGAGTCGTCGTTCCTCATGTACCGCAAGGACATCTTCGAGGCCAAGGGCGTCACGCTGCCGGAGAAGCCGACCTGGCAGCAGGTCGCCGAGGCGGCGCAGAAGGTCTCCACCCCGGAGGTGCGCGGCATCTGCCTGCGCGGCCAGCCGGGCTGGGGTCAGGTCATGGCCCCGCTCACCACGGTCGTGAACACCTTCGGCGGCACCTGGTTCACCAAGGACTGGCAGGCGCAGGTCAACGCGCCGGAGTTCAAGGAGGCCACCAAGTTCTACGTCGACCTCGTCCGCAACCACGGTGAGGCGGGCGCCCCGCAGGCCGGGTTCGCCGAGTGCCTGAACAACATGACGCAGGGCAAGGTCGCGATGTGGTACGACGCCACGGTCGCCGCCGGTCTGCTGGAGGCCGCCGACTCCCCGGTCAAGGGCAAGCTCGGCTTCACCCAGGCTCCGGTCGTGAAGACCGACAGCTCCGGCTGGCTCTACACCTGGGCGTTCGGCATCCAGAAGGCGTCGAAGAAGCAGGAAGCGGCCTGGAAGTTCATCTCCTGGGCGTCCGGCAAGGGCTACGAGGAGCTCGTCGGCAAGAACCTCGGCTGGTCGAAGCTGCCCGACGGCAAGCGCGCGTCGACCTACCAGCGCGCCGAGTACAAGCAGTCCTCCGGCACGTTCTCCGCCCAGGCCGAGGCCGCGATCAAGAGCGCGAAGCCGTTGAACCCCGGTGTGCAGGAGCGCCCGGCGCCCGGCATCCAGTTCGTCGGCATCCCGGAGTTCACCGACCTGGGCACGCAGGTGTCGCAGCAGATCAGCTCGGCGATCGCCGGAGCCACCTCCGTGGACGACGCGCTGAACAGCTCGCAGCAGCTCGCGGAGAAGGTCGCCGCGAAGTACAAGGGGCAGTGACATGGCGGTCCTGACGCGGGAGCGGTCGGTCGTGGACCGGCCGCCGCCCGTCCCCCGCACGAAGTACCCGAAGTGGGCCAGGCGGGCACCGCTGCTGCCCGCGCTCATCTTCCTGATCGTCGTGACGCAGCTTCCCTTCGTGGCGACGCTGGTCATCTCGTTCATGAAGTGGAACTCGCTCGACCCCACCAACCGCGGGTTCGCCGGGTTCGACAACTACGTCAACGTGTTCACCGACCCCGACCTGCGCTCCTCGGTCGTGAACACGATCGTGCTCACCGCGTCGGTCGTGATCATCAGCCTCGTCCTCGGGCTGGGCCTCGCGTTGCTGCTCGACAAGAAGTTCGCGGGTCGCGGGCTCGTCAGGACGTTGCTGATCGCGCCGTTCCTGGTGGTGCCCGTGGCCGCGGCGCTGATCTGGAAGCACGTGCTCTACAACCCGGAGTACGGCCTGTTCAACGGCATCCTGAACTGGCTGGGCTTCGAGGCGCAGCCGGACTGGATCAGCTCCATGCCGATGACCGCCGTGGTGGCGTCGCTGGTGTGGCAGTGGACGCCGTTCATGATGCTGATCCTGCTGGCCGGGTTGCAGAGCAAGCCGGTCGAGCCGGTCGAGGCGGCCACGATCGACGGCGCCTCGTCGTTCCAGGTCTTCCGCTACCTGACGTTCCCCCACCTGCGGCAGTACCTGGAGCTCGGCGGGCTGCTCGGCTCGATCTACGTCGTGCAGAACTTCGACGCGGTCTTCACGATCACGTCCGGTGGCCTGGGCACGGCGAACCTGCCGTACATGATCTACCAGACCTTCTACCAGGCCCACGAGTACGGCGAGGCGTCCGCGGCCGGCGTGATCGTGGTGGCGGGCTCGATGGTCATCGCCACGTTCGCGTTGCGCACCGTGTCCTCGCTGTTCAAGGAGGAGAAGCGATGACCAGGATTTGGGGTGTGCTCGCCTGGTTCGCGGGCATCGTGTTCTTCGCGCCGGTGGCCTGGATGTTCCTGACCTCGCTGCACAGCGAGTCGGACGCGGCCACGAACCCGCCGTCCCTGCTGGCGCCGCTCACGCTCGACGGCTACGAGGAGTTCTTCGACGCGGGCGCGTGGCCGCCGCTGATCAACTCGTTCAGCGCCTCGATCGGGTCGACGATCATCGTGCTGCTGCTGGCGATCCCGGCCGCGTACGCGTTGTCGATCAAGCCGGTGGAGAAGTGGACGGACGTCCTGTTCTTCTTCCTGTCCACCAAGATGATGCCGGTCGTCGCGGCGCTGCTGCCGATCTACCTGATCGCGCAGTTCTCCGGGATGCTCGACAACATCTCGTTCCTCACGCTGCTGTACTGCTCGATGAACCTGCCGATCGCGGTGTGGCTGATGCGGTCGTTCCTCTCCGAGGTCCCCAAGGAGATCCTCGAGGCGGCGTCCATCGACGGAGCGGGGCTGCTCACGATCCTGCGCAGGGTCGTGGCACCCATCGCGATGCCCGGCATCGCGGCGACGGCGTTGATCTGCTTCATCTTCAGCTGGAACGAGTTGCTCTTCGCACGGGTGCTCACCGGTGTCGTCGCCGGCACCGCGCCCGTGTACCTGACCGGGTTCGTCACGTCGCAGGGCCTCTTCCTGGCCAAGGTCTGCGCCGCGGCGGTCGTGGTCTCACTGCCGGTGCTGATCGCCGGGTTCGCCGCCCAGGACAAGCTCGTCCAGGGCCTCTCGTTGGGAGCAGTCAAGTGAAAGCAGCAGTGATCACCGGCGTCGGTTCCGTCGAAGTGACCACTGTGGACGATCCCAAGTGCGGTCCGCGCCAGGTGGTCGTCGACGTGGCGGCCTGCGGGATCTGCGGAACGGACCTGCACATCCTGCAGGGCGAGTTCGCTCCGACGCTGCCGGTCGTGCCGGGTCACGAGTTCGCCGGCACGATCGTGGAGATCGGTTCCCAGGTCGACGAGCTGAAGGTCGGCGACCGGGTGGCCGTCGACCCGTCGCTGTACTGCCACGAGTGCCGGATGTGCCGTGCCGGGAAGAGCAACCTCTGCGAGCGCTGGGCGGCCATCGGCGTCACGACCTCCGGTGGCGCGGCGGAGTTCGCGGTGGCGCCCGTGGCCAACTGCGTGAAGCTGCCCGACCACGTGCGGATCGAGGACGCGGCGCTCATCGAGCCGCTGTCGTGCGCGGTGCGCGGCTACGACGTGCTGCGCTCGCAGATGGCCTCGCGGGTGCTGATCTACGGCTCGGGCACGATGGGCCTGATGATGCTCCAGCTCGGCAAGCTGACCGGCGCGTCGTCGATCGAGGTCGTGGACCTCAACCCGGAACGCCTGGAGACCGCGCGCCGGCTCGGCGTCACGGCCGTCGCGGCGACGCCGGACGAGCTGGACCGGCCGCAGGGCTGGGACGTCGTCATCGACGCCACCGGCAACGAGAAGGCCATCCAGGACGGCCTCGGCCGGGTCGCCAAGGGCGGCACGTTCCTCCAGTTCGGCGTCTCGGACTACTCCGCGCGGGTCACCATCGAGCCGTACAAGATCTACAACCAGGAGATCACCATCACCGGCTCGATGGCGGTGCTGCACTCGTTCGAACGGGCGGCGGACCTCTTCGCGACCGGTGTGCTCGACCCCGAGATCTTCATCAGCGACAGGGTGCCGCTCGACGACTACGCGGGAGCGTTGGACCAGTTCAAGGCGGGTAAGGGCCGCAAGATCCAGGTCCTGCCGTGAGCTGACGGCGAACGTTCGCGGGCACTCGTGTATCCAGACGAGTGCCCGTGACTCCTTCCAGACATGTCGAAGTCCGGGCAGAAAGTGGTACCGCCGTACTTTTCGCACATGTCCGACGAAGAGCTCCTCGCCTGGTACGCGGAGCTTCAGGTGCGCGCCATGAACGCGCCTCCTGGGGACGTCGATTTCGACCACGCCCACAAGGCCGCCAAGCCGATGACCGTCGAGCAGCTACGCCATCGGCTCATGACCTTCCAGGGCTGGCCGGGAGGCCTCCAGACCCTCGACGCCGGCTCGCCCTTCCACAACCTGTGGCACTGGCTCAACGACTGACCCGGAGCGAGGTCGTCCTCGCCCGGGTCGTCGGCGCGCTGGTGGCCGCGTGTGTGCTCTTCGCCGTCGTGCACACAGCGGCCACCGGCGTCGTCTCGCATCCGCGGAACTGGCTGGTCGCCGTCGCCTGCACCCTGCTCGGGGTGCGGGTGATCGGCCACGTCCGCAGGTCGGCCGTCGGCTGGTTGCTGCTGGTCATGGGCGTGTTCGGCGGTGTCGCCGTCGCGGCGGCCGGCCAGCAGGAGGACCACCCCGCCCGCTGGGTCGAGGCGTGGGTCTGGTGGCCCACGTACGCGTTGCTGCCCGCGGTGGCCCTGGTCTTCCCCAACGGCAGGCCGCTGAGCAAGCGGTGGTGGACCGCCATCGGCGCGGCGTTGTTCAGCGCGGTGGCCGGCACGATCGGGATCGCGTGGGCGTCGTGGGGTGATCCGGCCGGGTTCTGGCAGAGCAGCGGCGGCGGGCTCGCCAAGACGCTCACGCTGGTCGCCGTGCTGGCGGCAGGGGCCTCCGTGGTCGCGGCCGTGGTGTCGTTGTTCCTGCGCTGGCGACGGGCCGAGGGCGACGAGCGCCGGCTGCTCGTGTGGGCGCTCGCGCTGCTGGCGCTGGCCGTCGTCGCGACCGCGGTGGAGACGACGGACGGGCACGTCGCGTGGCTCATCGGTGTGCTGGCGTTCCCGGCCGCCGCGGTCATCGCCATCGTGCGGTACGGGTTGTACGACATCAGCCTGCTGATCCACCGGTCGTTGCTCTACGGCTCGTTGACCGTCGTGTTGCTGCTGGTCTACCTCGGCGTGATGATCGGGGTCGGCCAGTTGTTCGAACGGGACGCCGAGGTCATCGGGGTCGTGGCGGCGGGGCTGGTGTTCGCGCCGATCCGAAGCTGGGTGCAGCGCAAGCTCGACCGGTGGCTGTTCGGGGAGCGGGCCGACCCGTACGCGGCCCTGTCGACGTTGAGCGAGAAGCTGGAACGGTCGCAGGACGTGCTGCCGACGGTGGCGCAGACCGTCGCCGAGTCGTTGAAGCTGCCGTACGTGGCGATCCGGGGCGGGTCGGTGCTGGCCGAGCACGGGCGCAGCCGCGGGTGGCCGCAGCTCCGGTTCCCCATGACGTATCGAGGTACGCAGGTCGGCGATCTCGTGGTCGAGCCGCGCGCGCCGGACGAGCGGCTGAGCGACCGCGAGCTGAGCCTGCTCGTGGACCTCGCCCGCTCCACCGCGCCGGCCGCGCAGTCGATCAAGCTGACCGCCGACCTCCAGATCGCCCGCGAACGGCTGGTGCGGGCGCGCGAGGAGGAACGGCTGCGGCTGCGGCGCGACCTGCACGACGGCGTCGGACCGGCGTTGGTCGGGATCCGGTTGCAGCTCAGGGCGTTGCGGCGGTCCCTGGGCGACGTCCTGGACCCGGTGCTCGGTGACGTCGACACGACCGCCGTCGAGGTGCGCAGGCTGGTGGACGGGCTGCGGCCGCCGATCCTCGACCAGGGGCTGGCCCTAGCGGTGCGCGACGAGGCCGCGCGCTTCAGCGGCGCCCTGGACGTCCGGGTGGAGGTCGGGGAGGTCGACGGGCTGTCCGCCGCCGTGGAGGTCGCGGCCTACCGGATCGTCGCCGAGGCGCTCACCAACACCGCGCGCCACTCCGGCGCGTCGACGTGCGTGATCACCGTGCGGCAGTACGGCGACCTCGTCGTGGAGGTCGTCGACGACGGCCGCGGGGTCGCGGCGGACGCGAAGCCCGGTGTCGGGCTCGACTCGATGCGGGAACGCTGCGCGGAGCTGGGTGGATCGTGCACAGTGGAACCCGCGCGACCGCACGGGACGCGGGTGGTGGCGCGCATCCCGTTGGAGGCCGAGTAGGGGGAGGCGCAGTGACGCGGGTCGTGATCGCGGACGACCACCCGGTGTTCCGGCGCGGGCTCAAGGCGCTGCTCGACGGCGAGGACGGCATCTCCGTGGTCGGCGACGCCGCGGACGGGCGGGAGGCCGTGCGGGTCGTCCTCGACCTGCGGCCGGACGTCGTCGTGATGGACCTGCACATGCCCGTCCTGGGTGGCGTCGAGGCCGCCAAGCAGATCCAGGAGGCCATGCCCGGCGTCGGCGTGCTCGTGCTGACCATGCACGAGGACGACGAGCTGGTGTTCGCGGCGATGAAGGCCGGGGCGCGCGGCTACCTGGTCAAGACGACCGACGACGAGGAGATCGTGCGCGCGGTGCAGGCCATAGGAGCCGGCGAGGCGATCTTCAGCGCCACCATCGCGCAACGCATGATGGGCTACTTCACCGCGATCTCGTCGTCCAAGGCCGTGCTGTTCCCCCAGCTCACCGACCGAGAGCGGGACGTGCTGGAGCTGATGGCGTCCGGCATGGACAACCCGTCGATCGCGCACAGGCTGAGCCTGTCCGGCAAGACCGTGCGCAACCGGGTGTCCGCGATCTTCACCAAGCTCCAGGTCGCCGACCGCGCGCAGGCCATCGTCCGCGCCCGCGAGGCGGGACTCGGAAGTCCCACCTGAGTCGGGACACCGGTCACCTGACGGCGGGACAGACCCCGGAGTTGGATCGGCGGCATCCGCCGAAGGGGGCCCGATGGACATCACCTGGGACGTCGCACACGCACGGCTCAGCCACGACCGCATGCTGCACATCGCCCGAGCGCTCATCTCGATGCGACCGGAGACCGTCACGCTGGGCGGAGGGGAGCCCCTCAGCGTGCCGTGCCTGTTCGAGATCGTCGAACTGTTCCGCGCCGCCGGCATCGACGTCGTCCTGCGCACGTCCGGCAAGTCGCTGCACCCGTCGATGGTGCGGACGCTGCTGCTCTCGTGCGCGCGCATCGAAGTTTGCGCGATGGCGTTCACCCACGCCATGCACGCGTTGCACCTGCTCGACATCGGCGCCGCCAAGCTCGACCGGCACGCCGTGTTCGGCCTCGACGCCACCGGCATCCGGCGCGGGTTCGACCGGCTGGAGGAGTTCTGCGCCACCACGGCGTTCGAGCTGCCGCGGCTCGCGTTCATCGCGTTCAACGAGTCGATCGGCTCGGACCACGCCCAGTACCTCCAGTCGCTCGCGCCTCAGTCGGTGCGGGTGACGGTGGAGACCGCGAACACCTCGGTGGTCAGAACCAGTTGATCAGAGCCAGTTGATCAGGGCGCGCCAGGCGGGGGTGGAGAACGCGAGCACGTCGCCGCTCGCGTTCTTCGTGTCCCGGACCAGGGCGTTGTGGGCCAGCGACACCTCCACGCAGCTTTCGGGAGCGCCACCGTTGCTGTAGGTGCTCTTACGCCAAGTCCGTTCCGCCACCATGAGGGTCCTCTCGAAGGCCGCTGACGTACTCCGCCAGCTTGCGCTTCGATTGTTCCGCATCCAGGGCGACGGCATCCAGCCGCTGAAAGAGCCTCCTTGTCCGTGCGACGGCCACGTTGTCCTGCGCCCACACCTGGGCCGTGTCGGAGTCGCTGTAGACGACCGGGGCCGCCTTGCCGAACTCGTACAGCGTGGCCGGAGAGCGGAAGGCGCAGATGTTCGCGGGCACAATCCGGAGGATGTGGGTGTTGAAGAGCAGACGCAGGTACTGGTCCTCACGAAGCCGTGCGTCACCGAACGGCATCCGCAAAGCTAGCTCGTGCAGGTAGAACACGCACTCCGGCCTGTTCGGCCGCCTCAAGATCGTCTGCCGGTCCATGCGTGCCTGGACCAGCGCCTCGATGTCGTCAGGTGCCTCGATGTGGGAGTCGACGAACAGTTGCCGCGCGTACCCCTCCGCCTGCATGAGCCCGTGAATGGTCAGAATGTCGAAGGAGGAGATCTTCGTCGCCATCGCCTCGGTCATCGCGATCGTGCGCACGTTGTCCGGCACTTGAGCGAAGAAGAGGTCGAAGGCGTTGTAGTACCGGCCGCGGAACTCGTTGGCGAAGTTGATGTCCTTGCCGCACGTCGCGATGTACTGCACGAGGTCGACCTCGGTCGCGCGCACCTTCCCCAACTCGATGTCGGACACCTTGCTCGGATCCCAGCCGAGTTGGACGGCCATCGCACGGCCGTGGAACGAGGTGCTCGTCTCCCTCAGGCGGCGAAGTTCGTCACCAAGATCCCGGCTGTACGGGGTGGAAGTAATCGCGGTCATGCCCAACGACGGTATGGCTTGGATCTGGTCCATGCCACTGGCTCGTTCGGGTGAAAATGAGCTAGAAAACACCGCCGCGAGCTGCGAAAACGTCCTCGATAGGTTGCATAGCGCCGAGGGCGAGACGCAGCAGCACGCGCGCCTTGCGGGGACACAGCCACCCGGCCATCACCACACCGCGCGCGATCAGGTCCGACTCGGACCCGGTGAAGCCGTAGGTGTCGCGGAACGTCGTTCCGGCGCCGGTCCGAGTCGCCACCACCACCGGGAACCGGGCGCGCGAGATCGCCTCGGCCATGCCCTGCGAGACGTGCCCGACGCCTGCCGCGGCGACGACCACTCCCCCGACGTTGAGCCAGTCGAGGACCGAGCCGTCGTCGTCCACGGTGGCCTCGATCAACGGGACCGGCGGCACGTCGGCGGGTCGTGGCAACGCCGGCAGCCGGTGGGCGGGGTGGAAGTACCGCGGCGTTCCCTCGACGACCATGCCGAGCGGACCGGGGAACGAGGTGAAGGCGTTCAGCAGGCTGCTGTGCGTCTTGCGCACCCAGCGGGCGGCGTGGACCTCGTCGTTCAGCACCAGCAGTGCGCCGCGCCCGCGTGAGTTCGCCGCGCCCGCGACGGCGACGGCGGCGGCGAGGTTGGCCGGACCGTCCGCGCCGGGCAGGCCGGGGTGCCGCATCGCGCCGGTGACGACGACCGGTTCCTCGTGCGGCCACAGGCAGTCGAAGAGGTACGCGGTCTCTTCGAGGGTGTCGGTGCCCTGGACGACCACCACGCCCGCGGCGCCACGGGTGACCTGCTCGTCGGCCCAGTCGAAGGCCTCCAGCACCGTCGCGAACGTGAGCGAGGCGCCGGGGATCGTGGCCAGGGTGGCGATCTCGCCGACGTCGAGGTTCGCGACCAGGTCTTCCGCGCCGAGTGTCGGTGTCACGGCACCGGAGCCCGTCATCGTGATCGTGCCGCCGAGCGATGCCACCGCCACCTGTGCGCCCATGAGCCCACCTTAGGGTCGTGGGCATGGCGACGACGATCGTGAACGCGAAGGTGTTCGACGGCACGGAGCCGCGGGACTGGACGTCGGTCAGGTTCGCGGACGGGGTGATCACCGGGTGCTCGGCGGTCTCGCTCGTCCGGGACGGTGACGAGGTGGTCGACGCGGGTGGCGGGACCGTGCTCCCCGGTCTGGTCGACTCGCACGTGCACCTCGTTCCCGGCGCGCTCGCGCGGTCGTTGGTCTTCGGCGTGACCACCGTTCTCGACATGTTCAGCAAGCCCGACGTGGTGGCCGCGGCGAGGGAGCAGGCGGGTTCCCGTCCGGACGTGGCGGACGTGCGTTCCTCGGGGGTCGGCGCCACCGCGCCCGGCGGGCACCCGTCGCTGATGTACGCGCCGTTCCCGACGTTGACCGCCGCTGACCAGGCCGGACGGTTCGTCCAAGACCGGGTCGCGGAGGGCTCTGACTACCTGAAGATCTTCTCTGGCGTCGGTGGCCTGTGGCCGTCGCTGGACTCCGGGACGATCACGGCGTTGGTCACCGCCGCGCACGCCCGCGGACTGGTCGTCGTCGGTCACGTGAGCTCGGTGGCCGGTGTCGAGCAGGTGGTGTCCGCCGGTGTCGACGTGGTGGCCCACGTGCCCGCGGACGCCGTGCTGGACGACGCCCTCATCGGGCGCATGGCGGAGGCCGGCACGGTGGTCGGGCCGACGCTGGTCACCGTCGAGAACACCGCCGGGAGCGGTGCGCGGGGGAACGCGACCTACGCGCGGGCGGAGGACAACGTGCGACGGCTGGCCGGCGCGGGCGTCACGCTGCTGGCCGGGACCGACGCCCCGAACCCGGGAACCGCGTTCGGGGAGAGCCTGCACCGGGAGCTGGAACTCCTGGTGCGGTGCGGCGTCAGTCCGGCGCGGGCCCTGGCCGCCGCCACGTCCGCACCCGCACGCGTGTTCGGGCTGGCCGACCGGGGCCGCGTGGCGCCGGGACTGCGCGCGGACCTGGTGCTCGTCTCCGGCGACCCGTCGGCGGACATCACCGCGACCCGCGCGATCGAACGGATCTGGCGCGCGGGCGCGGTGTGCGAACGGCGGGCGTTCACCCCGAGCGCCGAAGAAGCGGAGCAACTGGCCGCTTTCGACGCTCGGGTCGCCGAGGTCGTGGCGGCCGTGCGGCAACGACGGATCACTGGCGCCAATAGGTGATGTTGCGGAAACGGGCCTCCGCGCGACCGCTGCCGTGGTGGTAGACGCCGTTCTTGAAGTAGCGCGTCGCCGGGCCCTCGTCGGGATGGGTGAGTTTCAGGGCGCCGTTGTAATAGACCTTGACGGTGCCCTTGCCGCCCGCGACCGCGGTGTGTTCGACGCGGATCTTGAACCATTTGTTGTAGATGCCGGTGGCGATGACCTGGTTGCTGTCCTTGCGCAACGAGCCGCCGTCGACGTTGGCGACGTTGAGCATGACGTCGGTGGCGCGGGTGCCGTCCGGGCGGCTGCCGCGCAGGATCTGCACGACCGTCGGGCCGCTCACGCCGGACGGGACGTAGATCTCGCCCTCCCAGGCGCGCTGGCCGCTGGAGTACTCCTGGTTGAAGCGCATCTCGGTGCGCGGGTCCGTGGGGCTGCCGGCCGTGTGGGGTTCGTCGTAGTCGTATACCCACATGGTGTGCACACCGCCTTCGAACTTGTAGCGGCTGCTCAGGGCGAGGTTGTGGGGCTTCTGGACGGTGTAGGTGTACGGCGCGGACGTCCACTGCGCGGACGGCGGCTGAGCGAGGGCATGAGCCGCCGGTGCCACGAGCAGGGGTGCGGTCAACGCGAGGGCGAGCACGGATCGTCGTGTGTGGAGTGCAGGGGTTTCCACGATGAATCCCTCCGACCTTCGACAAGTGGTCTGTACCACTTTGGGGGCACGAAGGCGGAGGGATCAATGCTTTCCGGAATTTCCGGGACGATGTTCAGATGGGCGAACCCGTTCACATTCCTGAACGCAGATCGACGGTATCTGTCAGCGTTGACCGAAGCGCTTGGCGTCCACTACCGGTGCCGCGCCGAACGCACGCTTGTAGTCGCGGCTGAAATGGGAAGCGCTGTGATACCCGACCGACGTGGCGATCTGGGAGAGGGTGTCAGCTCTCATGGCCACCAACCGGCGTGCTTCGAGAAGACGCAGTCGCTTGTGATAAGCGCCGGGAGTCATGCCGGTCGCCGACTTGAAGCTGCGGTGGAACGAGGTGACGCCCATCCGCGCCCGGCCGGCGAGGTGATCGATGGTGACGGGTGTTCCGAGATGGTCGTGCATCCACTCGGTGGCCTGCCCGATCCTGGCGAGCACCGAGTCGGCTTGCGCCAGCTGGAGCAGGATGTTGCCGTCCGGACTCGCCAGCACCCGGTAGAGGATCTCCCGTTTCACCCCGTCCGCGAGGATGCGCGCATCGATCGGGTCGTCGAGCAGCCGCAGCAGCCGGAGAGTCGGCTCGACGACCCCGTCGGGCAGCGGCCGGACGACCAGGGCCTCGCCCTGCGGCCGCGGCAGAGCCGACATCTCGGCGGCGAGGGCGCTGAGCACCCGGAAGTCCAAGGCGATCTCGACCGCCAGGTACGGCTCCCCCTCGGACGCCTCGGTGACCTGAGCGAGGGCTGGAACGTCGACGCCTGCCATCACGAGTTCACCGGCGCGGTAGGCGATTTCCCTGTCGCTCAACAGCAATCGTTTCGCGCCCTGGAACACCATGTAAAGAGACGGGCAGAAGAGCAAGGGGGTCGGCGGAGCGGGAGCACTGGCCATGTACACCTGAAGCCCGGCGATCGTCTCCTGCCCGCCAGGTCTTCCGGCTGCCGCCGCGATTCGCGCGCACATCTCCGCGTGAAGCGTCGTCATTCCACTCCCGAGTCAACTCATGTGACTTTCGAACCACTCAAGAATCCGTTCCGGGTGCCGCTGGAACCACTGGTAGCCGTCCCAGCGGCGCGGCGTGCCCTCGATCCAGAACATCGACTTCTCCTTGGCGCCGATCGCGGCGAAAGCCTCTTCGAGGTCCGACGGACGCGTGAGCACGTCGTCACGCACCCCGTAGGTGAGAGTCGGCATCGTGACCGAGGGAGCCCAGCGGCTCGTGGTGCCCTCGCCCAACGAGGTGCTGGTCAGCAGCCGGAACCGGCGGTTCACCTCGTCGAGGTGTTCGCCGAGGCCTGCGCGCTCGAGTTGCGTCTCCAGGAATACGAGAGGCGAGAGCAGCAGCGGTGCCACGAGGCACCGCACGTCGGCGAAGGCCTCCGGGTCGGAATCGATCGCCCGGAAGCTCGCGTTGGCACCCATGCAGCGGGCGAACAGGCCGAGAGTCATCGCCGCCAGGTCCGGCCGGGACTTGACGTAGGCGAGGGTGCCGATGACGTCACGCGCTTCGAAGCGGGTGTTCGACTGGAGGTTTCCGTTGGCCGCCCCGCTGAGGCCTGAGTTGCGGAAGTCGAAAGCCAGCACGTTGTAGCCGTTGTCGTGCAGAATCCTGTAGTCGCGGATGAAGTTGATCTCCGAGTCGTTGTGCGGCCCGAACGCGGACTTCCAGGGCTCGACGTGGCTCGGAAACCCGTAGCGGTTGAAACCGAAGGCGTGCATCGCCACGATCAGCTTCGTCGATCCCTCCCTCGGAATGAACCACGCCTCGAGCGGGGTGCCGTCCGACGACGGGTAGGAGATGTCCTCGTAGAAGAGCCCCTCGCCGGCCGGATCGCGCAACAGAGGAGAGCGCGAGGAATACGCGAGCCCCGTCGCAAAGGAGTCGAGGACCGTGTCGAGTTCTTCTGTGTTCACGGTCGGCAACGGTATGCGGCGAATTGCCAGGCGTGAATGTCCGGCGTCGCCAGATGCTTGCCAGATCCTGCCTGCTCGTCTCTCACCGCGAGGAGCTCACATCCCTGAACGCAGCTCGTCGAAGGTCGGGAACTTCGTGGCGATGTCGCTGCCGGTGAAGTTGCCGACCCAGCCGTCGTCGTCGTGGAAGAACCGGATCGACACGTAGTCGGGTTCGGTGCCCATGTCGAACCAGTGCGTCGTGTTCGCCGGCACGCTCAGCAGGTCGCCCGCCGTGCAGAACACCGCGTACACCTTGTCGCCGATGTGCAGGTAGAAAACACCCGCACCACGGGCGAAGTAGCGGTCCTCGTCGTCGTCGTGCGTGTGCTCGGCGAGGAACTTGTTGCGGAACTCGACGGCCTTCGCGCGGTACTCGTCGGTGTCCGCCGGAGTCATCTCCATCGCGTCGACGTAGGTGTAGCCCTCCGTCTCGCTGACGCGGGCGACGTCCTCCGCGTAGACCTGCAACGCGTTCTCGGCGGTCACACCGTCCACAACGGACCACCGGTGGAAGCGCACGCCGTGCTCCTTGAGCGCGGTGGCGATCTCCTCGGCGTCGGTGGTGCGCAGGACCGTCTCCTCAGGACCGGAGTCCGGCCACACCGTCAGCAGCGTCATGCGTGCCTCCCCGTAAAGATGTCTCGCGTCTCCACCTTGAAGCGCAGCAACCACTCCAGGCATTCCAGGCGGTGCCGGGCCTGCACCAGGTCCGCACCCCACACGTACACGCCGTGCCGTGCCACGAGCAGTGCGGGGGTCCGCGGGTCGAAGCCCTTCTCGAAGGCGTCGCCCAGCTCGGCCATGTCCTGCGAGTTCCGCACGACCGGGATCACGACCTCCTCGTGGTCCTGGCGGCCGAACCCCTTGAGCATTTCGAGGTCCTGGAGCACCACGCCGTTCGGCCAGTGCTCGGCCGCCACGACCGGTGCCAGCGCGTGGACGTGCACGACCGCGCCCGCTCCCGCGACCCGCGCGATCCTGGCGTGCAGGCCCGCCTCGGCGGACGGGACCTTGTCGCTGCCGACCGCGTCGCCGTTCTCGTCAATCACCACGCTGTCCGCGGCGGTGATCTCACCCTTGTCGACGCCGCTGACGGTGACCGCGAGGCGGAGCGGATCCCGTTGCAGGACAACCGAGAGGTTGCCGCTCGTGCCGCGCATCCAGCCCATCTGCGCGTACCGGGCGCACTCGCGGGCGAGCTCCGCGGTCACGAGAGCTCCCAGACCGTCGGGTGGGGCGTGAAGTCGGCGTTGCCGTACGGCTCCCCGGCCCGCGCGACGCCGACCGTCTTCCAGCCCGCCTCCTGCGCGGCGTGCAGCTCGGCCGGGACGTCGCTGTAGAAGGTGATGTCGTCGCTCCCCAGGACTTCGGCGATCTTGCGGTACGACGCGGCCTCGCGCTTCGGGCCGGCGTTGACCGTGTCGAAGTGGTGCTCCAGCAACGGGGTCAGGTCGCCGTCGGTGGTGTGCCGGAAGAACGCGATCTGACCGGCCACCGAGCCGGAGCTGAAGATCGCGAGCTTCACGCCGTCGCCGTGCCACTTGCGCAGCGCGGGGACGACGTCCGGGAAGAACTCCGCCACCAGGTCACCCTGCGCGTAGCCCTGCTGCCAGATGAGGCCCTGCAACGTCTTGAGGGGCGTGACCTTCTGGTCGGCGTCCATCCAGTCGTGCAGCGCCTTGACGACGTCGTCGTGCCCCGCGAGCTCCTTGACCTGCTTCACGGCGTCGGCGACCACGGGGTCGTCACCGTGCTGCTCGATCCACGGCCCGAGCCTCGGCCGGGCGTAGTCGTACAGCACGACCAGCACCTGGTCCGTCGCGCTCAGCGTGCCCTCGATGTCGAGCACGACCCACTTGCTCACCGCTGTTCTCCCTCGTAGTACTCGTCCAGCGCCCCTGCGCCGAACACCCCGCGGTCGGTCACCACGTCCGTGACGAACCGCGGCGGCGTCACGTCGAACGCCGGGTACAGCCCCTTGACCCTCGGTGTGGCACTGGGCCTGCCGAGCACCTGCAGCACCTCGGCGCCGTCGCGGTACTCGATCTCGACGTGGTCCGTGGTCGGCGCCAGCAGGTCGGGTGCCTGCACCTGGGCGTGGAACGGTACGCCGAACGCGTGCGCGGCCACGGCCAGACCCAGTGTGCCCACCTTGTTGACGACGTGCCCGTCCATGGTGACGCGATCGGCCGCCGTGACCAACGCGTCGATCTCGCCGCTTTGCAGGACCGCGGCGCCCATGCCGTCCGTGATGAGCGTGGTGTCGACGCCCATCTCGATCAACGTCTCCGCCGTGAGCCGGGCCCCCTGCAGGTAGGGCCGGGTCTCGGTGCAGAAGAACCTCAGCCGCTTGCCCCGCGCCTGCGCGGCCCTGACCGTCTCGGTGAGGTAGAGGTCGGCCCAGCAGTGGGTCAGGACCGTGGCGTCGTCCGGCAGCAGGTTCGCCGTGTGCTCGCCGAGCGCCTGGCTCTTGGCGCGGTACCTCCGGTCGCCCTCGGCGGCGCCGTGGAGGGCGTGCCGGACGTCCCCGGCGGCGTCGACGTGCTCGAGGACGACCTCGGTCGCCTTGCGCAGGGCGTTGTTGGTGCGCCTGGTGTTCTCCAGCAGGTGCGCGGTCTTGGCCAGTTCCGCGCGGGCCTGCTCGTGCGGCAGGTCCTCCAGCGTCCTCGCCTTGAGCACCATGCCGTACAGCACGGCGAAGTACGGGCCGGAGGACTGGGTGACCATGTCCTCGACGGCCCGCGCGACGTCCTCGGCCGTGCGGCACAGCACCCACTCGCGTTCGAACGGGAACCGGCGGCGGTCGAGGATCAGCACGCCGTCGTCGGTGAGCCGCACCGAGTCGGCCAGCATCGGCTGCATCAGCTGTACCCGGTGTGGGCGGGACGCGCGCCGGTGAGGAAGTGCTCGCCGACCTCGCGCGCCTTGTAGACCACCGGGTCGTGCAGCGTGAGCGTGCGGGCGTTGCGCCAGAAGCGGTCCACGCCGTGCTTGGCGGCCGTGCCGCGCGCACCCACCTGCTCGAAGATCCGGCTGGTGATCTCGTTGACGAGCTTGGTGCTGACAACCTTGGCCGCGGAGATCGTCACCGCGACCTCCGCCCGCTTCGCCGCCGTGAGCTTCCTGCCGAGCTCGGAGGCGTCGCGGAGCTGCCTCGACGCTTCGTCCACGAGCAGCCCGGCGGCCTTCGTCTGGGACATCATCTCGCCGTAGGCCACGACGATGTAGGGGTCCTCGGTGGCCGCCTCGACGCCGCTCACGAACCACGGGCGGGTCTTGGTGCGGGTGTAGTCGGCGGCCTCCTGCAACGCGCCTTCGGCGATCGCCACGTAGAGCTGGGCGAGCACGAGCTGGAAGCCGATCGCGGCGAGGCTGATGCGCGGGTCCTCCCCCGCGGGCTGCACGCCGAGGACCTCGGTCACGTGGACGTCCTCGAAGCTCACGCCACCGGACGCGGTGAGGCGCTGGCCGATGTTGTCCCAGTCGTCCAGGTAGGTGATCCCGTCTGCCTTGCCGTCGAGCAGGAAGGTGAGCTTCTCGCCGTTGTCCGTGCGGGTGGCGCTGACCACGAGCCGGTCGGCGACGGCGGCACCGGTGGCGAACGTCTTGCGGCCGTTGAGGACGTACCCGTCCCCGGCGGGCGTCAGCTCGAGCGCCGCGTCGAGCGGGTTGCTGACGCCGGCCCAGAACTGGCCGGGCCGGGCGCTGAACGGCGCGTCGAAGAGACCGCTGCGCCAGATCTGCAGGTAGTGGTACCCGAGCAGGTGGCCGACGTTGGCGTCGGCGGCTCCGACGATCCGGCCGATCCGCTGCTGCAGGTCCCAGTCCGCGACGTCGAGCAAGCCGCTGTGCCGGAGCAGTTCGACCTCTTTGGCGGGTGGCTGGTTGGCCCGGTCCCTGTCCGCCGCGTCGGACCTGAGCGTCGCCGCCACGTCGCGCGCGACGTCCAGCCAGTTCGTCATCCCTGCTCCTCTCGGTGGTACCCGGTCCAACTTACTTCGTCACCCCACCGGGCTAACCACGATGTGGGAGGGACCGTCCGCTGGCAGACTTCCCGCGGACCCCTTCAGCGGGGCACCGAACATCTAGGGAGCAATCGGTATGGCGCAGGGCATCGTCAAGTGGTTCAACGGCGAGAAGGGCTTCGGATTCATCGCGCAGGACGGCGGTGGCCCGGACGTCTTCGTGCACTACTCGCAGATCCAGGGCAACGGCTTCAAGTCGCTGGAGGAGAAGCAGCGCGTGGAGTTCGAGATCGGCCAGGGTCAGAAGGGACCGCAGGCGCAGGCCGTCCGCGCCATCTGATTGAGCTTCCCCCAGGCCCGTCCGGTGGTGCACCGGGCGGGCCTGTTCTGTGCCCGGCCGGTGCTCCCGAAAGCGGGCCTGAGCTGGGGTTCCCGAAATTGTCAGACCCGTCTGCCATCGTGATCACATCGCTCGTCCGAGACCCACGATGATCGAAAGGCTGGGACTGCCGTGCGCGTTGTCGCATCGTTCGGCGTTGAACGCTCAGGTCGCTCTGTTCGCGCTCTGGACGTGCCGCTCACCACTCGTGAGGCTCGTTGTGCCCCGGCGGACCGGCGGCCGCAGCGGGGGCAGGCGGCTCGTGGTCCTGGACGGCGATGACGCGCCCGGTCGAAGCGGGCGTCGCGACCCGTCGGCCGCGACGCCTCCGCTTCTCCGCCGCGGGATCGGCGATGAGGCGAGTGGCAACCGAGGGAGTCGAACCCTGCGCGGCGTGTGAAGGCGGCGCTCAGAACCGGCCCGAGCCCTTCGGCTGGGCGACGGCTGCCGTGCAGTTGTTCCACCCGTGTAGAGCGTTCGACGTTGTGCGGGATACCCGCAGTGTTAAACGTCCACACGCTTGAAAGCGTTTCATGTTTCACCTCCTTGGGTGACTCTGGTTACGTGCGAATCCTCCCTGCCATCGCGGCCCTGCTGCTCCTCCCCCTGGTGCCCACGGCCGCCCACGCGGCGCCGTCGGGCACGTACTACGTCACCGGTGTCCGGACCGGCCTCAACGTCGCCCAGAGCGGCACCGGGCTCGCCCTGCACCGGCCGAAGGGCAACGAAGACCACCAGCAGTGGCGGCTGAGCGACGGGAGGTTCGAGAACACCGACTCGCCCGGCCAGTGCATCACCCGTCAGCTCACCATGGGTTCGTGCGCGCAGGCGGACGCGGTTCACGAGCTGCGCCAGTTCGGTGACCAGTGGGAGTTCTTCGGCCTCGGCGGCGAGTCCCGCTGGTACCTGACGCCGGTCAGCGCCAGGACCGAGCCGATGCCCGCGGATCCGCGGCTCGACCAGATGACGTTCCTGACCGCCCACAACGCCTACGCGAACGGGGTGGACGGTGGGTTCGCGCCGCCGTTCGTCGACCTCGCCAAGAACCAGACGCGCGGCATCGTGCAGCAGCTCGCCGACGGCGTGCGGGGCTTCATGCTCGACATCCACCAGACCGCGGACGGCGCGATCCTCTGCCACAACAGCTGCACGCTGGTGAGCCGGCCGGTGGCCCTCAACGTCGACCTCCAGCGCATCGTCGACTTCCTCGGGAACAACCGCAGCGAGATCGTCACGGTGTTCCTGGAGGACTACGTCGACGCGAACACGCTGCGCGCCGAGCTGCGCAAGGTGCGGGGCCTCAACGACGTCCTGTACCGGGCGGAAGGCGTGTCGCAGAACGGGTGGCCGACGCGCGGTCAGATGCAGGCCTCGAACAAGCGGCTGATCATCTTCACCGACCACGGCAAGGACGGCCGCGAGGACTCGGGCGTGCTGTACCAAAAGGACTGGACGGTCGAGAACCACTGGTCGATGGGACCGGGCGTCGGCGCCTCGGACTGGTCCTGTTACAGCCGATGGGATGAAAAGCCGCTCACCGCGACGGGCAGCTTCCAGCCGTTGTTCGTGATGAACCACTTCCGGGACGTCCCGTTCAGCAGCACGGCCACGACCGACAACGGCAAGCTCGCGAACCGGGCGCAGCAGCTCTGCCAGCCCGCGGCCCGCAAGAAGCCGAACTTCCTGGCCGTCGACCTCTACCACCTCGGCAACACCGCTCAGGCGGTCGGCCTGCTGAACTCATACGTGTACAGGCCGTAGCCCAAATCCTGGGAGTTGTACGCTCCGCGCATGGCCTCGATTCTGTTCACGCGCGGAGCGCCCTCTCTCGACATCATCGACCAGGAGGGTCTGCGCGAAGCGGCGCAGAAAGCCTTCACGGACGACCCGGGCGGCACGTTCGCGTACGGCACGAGCGTCGGCTACGTGCCGTTGCGCGCGTGGATCGCCGAGCAGCACGGCGTCGAGCCGGAGCAGGTGCTCGTGACCAACGGTTCCATGCAGGCCGACGCGTTCCTGTTCGAGCTGCTGGTCCAGCCCGGTGACGACGTGGTGGTCGAGGCGCCGACCTACGACCGCACGCTGCTGAACCTGCGCCAGCGCGGCGCGAAGATCCACGCGATCGAGCTGCAGACCGACGGCATCGACGTCGACGCGCTCGAGGAGCTGCTCGACAGCGGCGTGCGCCCGTCGCTCGCGCACATCATCCCGAACTTCCAGAACCCGGCCGGCTACACGCTGTCCGAGGCCAAGCGCGCGCGTTTGCTGGAGCTGGCGGCGAAGTTCGACTTCGTGCTGTTCGAGGACGACCCGTACATCAAGGTCCGGTTCGAGGGCGAGCCGCTGCCGACGATGCTGTCGCAGGACAAGAACGACAAGGTCGTCTACGCGTCGTCGTTCTCGAAGACCATGGCGCCCGGCATCCGCTGCGGCTACCTGGTCGGCCCGAAGGCCATCATCAAGAAGATCCAGGACATCGCCACCACCACGTACATCTCGCCGAACATGGTGGCGCAGTCGATCGTGAACTCGTACTGCCGCTCCGGTCGCCTCGAGGAGTCGGTCGCGAACGTCCGCACCGCGCTGCGTGCGCGCAAGGACGCTCTTGTGACGGCGTTGCAGCGCGAACTGCCGGAAGCCGTCTTCACGGCGCCGCAGGGCGGCTACTTCATGTGGGTCGAGCTGCCGGGCGTGTCGGTCGAGAAGCTGTTCGGGGTCGCCAAGGAGCACGGCGTCGAGTTCGTGAAGGGCTCGGACTTCCTGCTGGAGGGCGGCGACAACGCCCTGCGCCTCGCGTTCTCCGGCGTCACGCCGGAGCAGATCGACGAAGGCGTCACGCGCCTCGCCGCGGCCGTGCGGTCAATTTCCTGATCTGCGCCTCCAGGTGCTCCGGCAGCTCACGCCGCTGCCGGAGCGCCTGGCCCAGCAGGGGAAGGGCCGCCCGGAACGCCCGCGGGTCCTTCAGCGACGCCGCGAGCGCGCTGCTCACCGGGCGGCGCATCCACGTGGTCAGCACCGCGTTGCGGCGCTCGACCACGTCCTCGCCGGACGCCCGGCCGACCGGCGCCGGGTGGTGGTGCGCCACCACGTCCTCGACGTAGCAGAGCGCCCACCCCGCCGCCGCGAGGTCCCACGACAGCAACGTCTCCTCGCCGCGGAAGAACAACACCGGGCTGAAGCCGCCGACGTCCAGGAACGCCTGCCGCCGCACGATCGCCGAGCAGGCCATGAACCCGAGCACCGCCGGTCCGGCGACGCCCTCGCCCAGCGGGCTGTCGCGCAGCAGCGGCGTGATCGGGTCGGGTCTCCCGGACGGCCCCACGAGCGTGCGCGCGGCGATCACCGCCAGGTCCGGGTGCTCGTCGAAGATCGGCTCCGCCCGTTCCAGCGCGTCGGGCGCCCACCACGAGTCGTCGTCGGCGAAGGCCACGAACGGCGTCCGCGCCGCCCGCACGCCGAGGTTGCGCGCCACCGCGCCCCGGTTCACCGCCGACTCCAGCAGGAGGACGTGCGGGAACTCGTCGCGCACACGGGAAACCGTGTCGTCCGTGGACGCGTTGTCGACCAGGACGACCGGAACCGCGAGCTCGCTGAGGTGGCTGAGCGTCCTCAGCAGACTGCTCGAACGGTTCCGCGAGGCGATGACGACGGTGGTACGGGCCATGTCAGACGTCTACCCGCAGGCGCGCCCGCGAACCTTGGCGCGGGCTCCCCCGGACCTGGCCGGGGCCACCGTCGCCCCGCAACTGGCCGCGCTGGAACACACCCGGACCGCCGACGAGCACATCGCGCTGCAAGCCCCTGGTCGACGCCGAGGACCCGCTGCTGCGCGACTACCCCGGCAGCGACGTCGGCCCCGACGGCCGCCTCCGGCTGAACGCCGACACGCTGCTCACGATGCCATCGACGTCATCATGGGCACGTCGCGCTGGCGTGAGCTGACCGTGGTTCGTGCACGCCGGGTGGAGCACCGGCCCGGACACGCCGCCCGCCTACAGCGACGAGGACGCCGCCCGCTTGCGCGCCGAGCTCCCGGTGCTGCGCGAACCCGTGTTCATCCCGTAGGCCGACCACGGCGGGACTGTGACGACCCCGACCGGCGCGGCCGTCGTCGCCGAGGTGCTCGCCGACGCCCTCGAGTAGACCGCCTCACACCCCTTGGAGCCGGGCACGCCCAGGAGATACCGTGTACACCAATGATTAGTACACCAAGTATCCCGGAGAACCCGCTCGAGCTGGAGCGGCAGGTTTGCTTCGCCTTGGCCGTGGCGTCCCGCACGGTCATCGCGGTGTACCGCCCGATCCTGGAGCCGCTGAACCTCACCCACCCCCAGTACCTGGTGATGCTGGCCCTCTGGGAGAGGTCACCGCGCACGGTCAAGGACCTGAGCGCCGTCCTGCAGCTCGACCCCGGCACCCTCAGCCCGTTGCTGAAGCGGCTGGAGGCGATCGGCTACGTCGAGCGCCAGAGGGACAAGGCCGACGAGCGCGCGCTGGCGCTCACGCTGACCGCGGCGGGTCAGGAGCTGCGGGAGGAAGCACTGAAGATCCCCGCCAAGGTCGTGGAGCGGCTGGACATGACGTTCGAAGAGCTCGCACAGTTGAACGCGGTGCTGCACAAGGTGATCGCGAAGGCGACACGGTGAACCCCGCGTTGAAGGTTTGGTACTACGCGGGCGGTCGCGTACCGCAGAAGTACCGCGAATTCGTCTACGAGGACGTGACCGGTCCGAAGTGGTTGCTGCGCTTCACCGTGCGCAGTCTTGTGCAGGTCACACCGCTTGTCGCGGTCATCGTTCTCGCGCTCGTGTTCGGGCTCGGGTCGCCGTGGCCGCTGGCTGTCGCGTGCGGTGGGCTCGGATTCGTTGTGGGGCTTTACTTCGCGCTGTCCTACGCACCCGAAAGCGTGGATTACCGCCTGACGAAATACGGGTATCCGAGAGGGACAGCAACTCAAGGACGACGGGAGCGCAACGCCGCGCGAGACCGCGAACGCCAAGCGAAGTACGACTCCGTCTGGCGGCGAGACGAAGGGTAGGAACGATCATGGCCACGTTGGACAACCGGGTGCAGTTCACGAGGCCGCAGTTCCTGACCCTCACCGTCGGCGTGGTGCAGCTCGCGTTCGGCTGGTTCGACGTGTTCGGGCTCGACCCCCACTACCACGTCGTCCAGATCGGCGTAGGCGCGCTCGGCGTGCTGATGGCGTGGCGGCTCGACCACGCGCGCATGTACGGCCTTCTCCTCCTGATCTGCTTCGGCACGGTCGTGTGCTCGCTCAACGACATGACGACCGAGGCGTTCCTCGGGGTGCGGATGGCGGTGATGGGCCTGGTGATCACGCTGACCAAGCCGGCAAAGGCCGTTCGGCGCTAGTGTCGCGGTCGACCGAGCGCAACGCCGTCAGCGTCGCGTAGCCGTCGGCCAGCAGCGCCGCGTCCGTGCCGGGGGCCGGGGAGTCCTCCGAGTACACGGCGACGAGCTCGACCTCGTTCTCGCCGACCTCGTCCACGCGGCTCTGCACGGTGCCGAAGCGCGCGAGCTCGGCCCAGCGGAGGCCGCGCACCTCGGCGCGGTTGGGCACGTTCAGCGACAGCACCGAGGCCGCCGGCATCTCCTGCAGCACCGGCAGCACGACGCGCACCGCCTCGCCCGCCTTGTCCCACAGCGGTTCGGGGCCGTCCAACCCCACGTCGAGCGAGACCGCCATGGACGTGATGTCGTTGAGGTGCGCGGTCAGCGCGGCACCGACGGTGCCGGAGTGCAGGACGGCGCGGCCCACGTTCGCACCGAGGTTGATGCCGGACAGCAGGACGTCCGGCTTGCCGCCGAAGCCGCCGCGGCACGCGATCAGCGAGATCAGGCCCGGATGCGCGGCCACCGCGTAGGCCTCCACGTCGAGCCCCGGCAGCGAGCGGCGCTCGCTGACCACCCGGCCGGTGTCACCGACCGCCGCCACCGAGGCGCTGGTGCCGCTGGCCTGCGTGGACGGCGCCGCGATCACCACGTCGAGCCCGCTGTCGAGAGCGGCGCGCGCCAGGGTGGCGAGGCCGGGTGAGTCGATTCCGTCGTCGTTCGTGATCAGCGCGCGCATCCGCTCATTCCTCGATCGGCTCCAGTTCCACGCGTTTGCTCAGCTCGCGCACGGCATCTCCCCCGCCACTGCCGAGGCCGTGCCGCGTCACGTTGACCGCACCGGCGGCCGCGCCGAGCTTCACCGCGTCCTCCAACGACATACCCAGCGCGAGGCCCGCTGAAATCCCCGCGGTCATCGAGTCGCCGGCGCCGCGCGTGTCGACGGGCTGCAACTGGGGCATTCGAACGAAGTACAACTTGTCCTCGATCAGCGCCAATGCGGGCTCATCGGCACGTGAGACCACCACGCCGTGCACGGCCGATTCCGCGATTTCCCGGCACTTCTCCACGAGCTTGGGCACCTCTTCCTCGCCCAGTTCCTCGTGGCTCACCTTCACGACGTGCGGGCCACCCCTGACCGCTTCGGCGAGCCGGTCACCGGCGAGGTCGACGATCACGCGGCAGCCGTTGCCGGTCAGGTCGGACGTGAGGCGGAAGTAGGTGTCATGGGGCAGAACCCGGTCGTCGGACGGTCCGCTGAGCACGGCTGTGCCCGCGCGGATGCCTTCGACCAGCGCCATCTCGTACACGTCGTCGAGCTCGTGGCGGGACAACGCGTCCGGCAGCATCTCGACCATCTCGGAACGGCTGCCGTCACGGCGGTCGTGCACGTAGGCGCCATTGCGTGCGGCGACGTCCCGCGCGCGCAGGTCGACGTGCTCTCCTTCCAGCAGCGTGCGCAGGACGCGGCCGGTCTCGCCGCCGAACGTCGCGCACACGACCGCTTCGACACCGAGCGCGGCGATCATCCTGGACTGCCAGAAACCCTGGCCACCCGCGTGCAGGTGCACGTCGGGCTCTCCGTCGAGCTCTTCGACGGTGACGGTCAGCTGGGGGGACGGGGCAAACACGGCAACTCGGGCATTCACCACATCGTGGTACCCGGCGCGGGCGAGGGTTACTCGCCCGCACCGATCATGCGCCGGAACCGCCGGTCGGGTCCTCCCCGTCCTGCGGTGCGGGCGCGCCACCCGGCTCCATCTTCTCGTCGGCGCGCCACTGGCCCGGTTGCGTCATCTCGCGGTACTGGTCGACCTCCTGGGGTGTCGGGTCGACACCCGCCTCTTCGGCGAACTCCTCGGCTACTTCCGGATCTGTCATGCGCACGGAGTACCCAGAAGAACTCAGCAAACTCCGCCGTCGCGCCAGACGCCCCACTGACCGGTGGTGCCGGGCTCCTCACCCTGCGTCCACCACTGCGCGCTCCACTTGTGGCCGTTGTGCGAGACCACGTTGCCGCCGGTGTAGACCTTCGAGCGCTCCCACGCCGGCTGCGGGCACGGGCCGGGTGCCGGGCCGCCCGAGTTCCACGGGACCTGCGGCGACCTGTAGAAGTTGATGCCCATGGTCGTCCAGCGCGGGGCCTGGTCGCCCAGCCGCACCTTGAACTCATCCCAGTTGTGGGCCGACCAGGGCGACCAGCCGAGCTCGGCGTGCACGGCGAGCCTCGGGAACGCCATGAACTCGATGTCGCGCGAGGTCACCAGCGTCTCAGTCCACAGTGGAGCTTCGAGGCCGAGGACCGCGGACTCCGGGACACCGCTCAGGTGCGTGCCGGGGTTCCAGTTGTAGGCGTCCTGCACCTCGATGAACCCGGCCCACGACAGGCCGAGCGGCGTGCTGGCGTCGTACTTCTGGTCCAGGTACGCCTTGTTCGCGGGCGACATGATGACCTTGCCGCCGCGCGCCGCCGCCGCCTGCACCGTCGCGTTGGACGTCGCGGTGCCCCAGTACTGCGGGATGGCGGTGGTGTCGGTCGTGGTCTTCACGAACTCGTGCCAGCCGAGCACGGTCTTGCCGTACTTCTTCACGATCGGCAGGGTGCGGTCCATGAACGTCTGGTAGTCGGCGTCGGAGGTCGAATGGGCCTCGTCGCCGCCGATGTGGAAGTACGGGCCGGGGGTGAGCGCCGCGATCTCGCGCACCACGTCGTCGACGAACCGGTAGGTGATCTCCTTGTTCACGCACAGCGAGGAGTAGCCGACCTCGATGTCCGTGCGCAGCGGCGGGGCCTGCCCGTCGCAGTTGAGCTCCGCGTACGAGGCCAGCGCGGCGTTGGTGTGGCCGGGCAGGTCGACCTCGGGGACCACCGTGATCTTGCGGGCCGCCGCGTACTGCACGATCTCGCTGTACTGCGCCTTGGTGTAGTAGCCACCGGGACCACCGCCGACCTGCGTGCTGCCGCCGTGGGTCGCGAGGCGCGGCCAGCTGTCGATCACGATCCGCCAGCCCTGGTCGTCGGTCAGGTGCAGGTGGAAGTAGTTGATCTTGTAGAGCGCCAGCTGGTCGATGTAGCGCTTGACCGCGGAGACCGGGTGGAAGTGGCGGGCCACGTCGAGCATCGCGCCGCGGTAGGCGAACCGCGGGTGGTCGACGATCAGGGCACCGGGCACGGTCCACGGGCCGGGCTGCACGGTCGTGCTCTCGACCGCGGCGGGCAGCAACTGCCGCAGCGTCTGCACGCCCGCGAACAGGCCTTCCGGCGTGGCGGCGCGCAGCACGACGGCGTTGGCGGCCACGTCGAGCTGGTAGCCCTGCTGACCGGCAGAAGCCGGCGCGCCCGAGAGCAGCAACGAGATGCCGTCGGCGGGGGTGCCGGTCGCGTCCAGGACCGGCAGCGGGTAGCCGGTGGAGGGTCGCAGGACGCCGGCCAGGAAGGTGCCGACGTCCTTCGCGGCGGGGGCCGCGTAGATCTTCGTGGTGGCCGTCAGCGTGTGCGTCACACCGGTTCTGGCCTGAGCCGACACCGGGGCGGGCACCAGGCTCCGCAGCGGTTCCGCGGCTTGCGACTGCGCGCTCACGGACAAGGCCGCTGTGACAGCGATGACCGCGGCGAGAACACGAGCTCTCACGACTCCTCCTCACAGCTCGGGGCGGCGACCCTGCCCCCCAGCGTGGCCACCCCTCCCAGTCACGTCAATGGTCTGAGCCAATTCACCGCTCCCCCGACGTGTGAAAACGGTGGCGGAGCACCCGCCGCGCCCGGCCGGGCAGAATGGCGCGATGGGGGAATTCACGAAGATGATCAGGGACGCCGCGCCGTCGATCGAGGCGCTCGTCCCCGCGGAACCGGCGGCGGTGCTGGGCAGGCACGTCGCGCGCAGGAGGCAGGACGACTTCCGGAGCGGGCCGGTCGCGCAGCAGGCGCTGCGCGAGCTGCCGGGTCTGACCGCGGAACGGTTGCTCGGCGCACTGGAACTCGGTGTGGCGCGTCTCGACCTGACCGCGCCGGACGAGCTCGTCGCGCCACTGCCGCGGACGGGTCAGAGCGGTTTCTTCTCCTACCTCGAAGCCAGCGGCCAAAGCGCGATGACGACGCCGATGACCCTCGTGGAAGCGACGCACCGAGGTGTCTCCGACCTGGTCCTCGGCCACGTGCGCGCGTTGCTCCCCGACCTCCCCGACCTCACTGCCGTCACGGGCGACGAGGCCGCCATCGCCGCCCGGCGCGGCGCGGCACACCTCGCCGTCGCGGTCGCGGTGAGCAGGGCCGTCCTGAACGCCGTCGGCACGCCGGTGGCGAAGGACGTGGCCGCGGTCATCGGGATCGCGCTCGGCGTGACGGCGGAGGTCCTGCCGGAGGTCCCGATGCCACCCGCGTACGAGCGGGCGTTGCTGGAGAAGCGGCGCGCGGAGTACCGCGGCGGCTCCTGGCACACGCACGTGCCCGTGTTCGACCACGAGTTCCTGCTGGTGGAGGAGCTCAGCCTGACCAGGCCCGACTTCACCGCGACCGGCCTGGCCGCCCCGGTCGGCACCGGGTTCGCGGTGCGCACGGGGATCGCCTCGGGGCAGGTCCCGGTGGCGGTGAACGTCCTGCTGGAGGCACCACGGGAACTGCGGCCGGAGATGTGGGACGAGGTCGTCGAGATCAGCTACACGGCGGTGAACGGCGACGCGAGGCTCGGCCACGGCGCCACCGCGCCCTGGCCCGGCGAGTTCCGGGCGCGGGTCTGCGCGAGCGGCCGGGACGAGGACGACGAACGCTACGAGCTCACGATCTGGCCGGCCCCCGCCGCGGAGGCGTCGGTGCTCAAGAAGACCGACCGCGTCGGCCACCTGCTGCGCGGCGAGCCCGCGCCGCCGGTGGTCGTGCGGCCGGAGGCACCGCACCGCCGGCTCGCCGCCGAGCTCGGGGTGGCGGCGACCGTCACGGTCGTCACGAACGCCGCCGTGGACGACGTGGTGGACGAGTTCGACGAGGACGCCATCGCCCTGGAGGCCGACGGCGGCGTGCTCGTCGTGGAGCTGAACGACTACCGGGGATCCCAGCCGGAGGTCCTGGAACGCCTGTCGCGCGGCGGGAGGGCGGCCAGCCACTTCTGGAACGTCAACCGGCTGACGCGCCTGTCGTTCGCCCGCGACGGTCACCTGGTCGACGCTCGGGAGGTCCTGGACGAGCCGTGGCACGACGTCGACCCCGAGGTCGGAGCAGCGCTGGAAGGGCTGAGCTTCACCGACTGGCGGCACCTCGACGCCAAGGGGATCACGGCGGTGGTGCGGTTCACCGGCGCCGTGATCGACCAGGACGAGGTCCTCGACGCGGTCGGGGAGCTGCGTCAGTAGGCGGGGAGCGGCAGGGAGCTCACGACGTTCGCGAACTCCTCGGTCGGCTGCCCGCCGTTCTCCTGGTTCCGCAGCGCCAGGTCCTGGTTGGCCGTCACGTACGGCCGCAGGACCTCCTCGTAGCGCGCGAAAGCGGTGCCTGGGTTCGCCGCCAGCTCACCGGCCAGCACGTACGCGCCGACCAGCGCCACGCTGGTGCCCTGGCCGGACAACGGCGAACCGCAGTAGCCCGCGTCGCCCAGCAGCACCACGTTGCCGCGCGACCAGCCGTCCATCCGGATCTGGCTCATCGAGTCGAAGTGGAAGTCCGGCGCCTCCCACATGTGCTCGAGCGCGGTCGGCCACACCCACCCGGCGTCGGCGAACTTCTCGGCGACCAGCCGCCTTTGGGCGTCGACGTCGCGGTGGCCGACCGCGACCTCGCCGGTGAAACCCAGGTAGACGCGGCATTCCGAGTTCGCGCGGGCGCTCATGACACCGCCGCCGACGAGCCCGCCCTGCTGGAAGGTCTGCCAGTGGTCCAGCCCCAGGAAGTTCGGCGCGGTGAAGACGGCGAGGTTCGTGCCGAGGTGGTGCAGGAACCGCGACTCCGGCCCGAAGACGAGCTCGCGGACGTTCGAGTGCAGGCCGTCCGCGCCGACGATGACGTCGAAGTCGCGCGGCGCCGCCTTCCCGAACGTGACACGGGTGCCGTCGATCGACGTGATCGTGTCGTCGAACAGGTGCTCCACGCCGTCGGTGGCGTCGAAGAGCAGCCGGGCGAGGTCGTCGCGCAACAGCTCGACGTCGGGACTGGCGAGGTCACCGCCGCTGAGGGTGTGCGTGGTGGAGCTGAACAGCTCGTTGCCGTCGGCGTCGACCACGGTCATGCCGCGCATGTTCGTGCTGAGCGACCGCAGCCGGTCGCCGAGCCCCATGCGCTCGACGACCTCCAGCGCGGGACCGCGCACGTCGACGGCTTGGCCGCCGGGCCGCAGACCGCGCGCCCACTCCACCACGGTCACGGCGAAGCCGTTGCGGCGCAACCAGTGCGCGAGTGCGAGGCCGCCGATGCCGGCACCGGAGATCAGGACGTTCTTCATGAGGTCGTTCCCCCTTGTGAGTCGGTGACCACAAGGTGCTCGCCGGTGCTGACCGTCCGCTGACCACGCGCCGTCAGGGTTTGACGGCGACCCCCGCGAACGGGACCTCGTTGATCTCCGGGTTCGCCGCGAAGTCGCCCGCGTCGTCCGGCCGCCACGACGGGCAGCCGACCAGGCCGGGCTCCACCAGGTCGAACCCGTCGAAGAACGCCAGCACCTCGTCGCGGGTGCGCGGGAAGGCCTGGTTCCCGGCGCTGCTGTCGTTGTAGGCCCGCACCGCCTCGGCCATGCCGGCGGGCTTCGCCTCGGCCGACGTGTGCGACACCGCGAGGTAGCTGCCGGGAGCGAGCCTGTCCCGGTACCCGGCGACGATCGCCGCCGGGTCCCACCCGTCCGGGACGAAGTGCAGCACCAGCAGCATGAACAGCCCGACGGGCCGGTCGAGGTCGAGGAGGCCGCCGGCCGGGCCGGCGAAGATCGCGTCGAGGTCGCGCAGGTCCGCCTGCACCACGGCGGTGTCGCGGTTGCCCGCCAGCAGCAGCTCCCTGTGCGCGACCGCCACCGCGTCCCGGTCGACGTAGACGACCCGGCAGCCGGGCGCCTCCGCCTGCACGACCTCGTGCAGGTTGCCGACCGTGGGGATGCCGGAGCCGATGTCGAGGAACTGCCGCACGCCGCGCTCCACCATGAACAGCGCGGCCCTGCGCAGGAACGACCTGTTGAGCCGCGCCGCGTCCCGCACCCCGGGCATGATCCGCAGGATCCGCTCGCCCAGCGCGCGGTTGGAGGCGAAGTTGTGACCGCCACCGAGCCAGTAGTCGTACACCCGCGCCGGTGAGGGCACCGACGTGTCGACACCGGGTGGCACCCCATCGACGCCGCTGCTCACGCACCGAGAGTACTTGTGATCACCGCAACAGCCGAACGGATCGACATCCGATCGAGTGTTCCTGCTCGCCCCACCGGCGTGGCGCCCCTAAGTTGTCCGGGGTCAGGAGAGGGTGGTGCGAGTGTCGGCCGTCGCGATGCCCGGTCGCCGGTCGAGCTCTCGTCCTCGTCGTCCGCCGGTGACGACGCGGCCGGAGTCTTCCTCGGTCCCCCACCGGCACACCTGCTGGCGGCCACCCGCTCACCGCACGGGGCGCGAAGACCGCGCCACGAGTAGGAAGCCACCAGCGTGAAACTGCTCCCCGTCCTCGTCGCGGTGCTGGCGTTCTCGGCCACGGCGCCCGCCGCGCACGCCTCCGGCGCCGACTGCGCGATCACCGCGGTCCCGGTGTCCGGGCCGACCGGCCCGGCGACCGTCTCGGGCCAGCTCTGCACACCGGTGGGCGCGAACCCGGGGTCGATCCAGCTGCTGGTGCACGGCGGCACGTACAACCGCGCGTACTGGGACCTGCCCGGCGTGCCGGAGTCCTATTCCTACCAGCGGAACATGGCGCGCGAGGGCCGGGCGACGTTCGCCGTGGACCGGCTCGGCGCCGGAGCGTCGACCCGCCCGCCCAGCCTGCCGCTGCTGATCTCCGCGGAGGCGCGGTCGCTGCACGAGGTGGTGCAGCACCTGCGCGCCGGACGGATCGGCGGCACGGCGTACGAGAAGGTCGTCACCGTCGGGCACTCCGTCGGGTCGGGCATCGTGGCGGCGGAGGCCGCGACCTACCGCGACGTGGACGGCGTGGTCCTGTCCGGCATCACGCACCTGCCCGCCGTCCCGGTGCTCGCTCTCGGTGCCGCACTGGGACTCCAGCCGGTGTTCCTCGACGACGCGCTGGCGAGGCTCGGCAGCGACCCGCTCTACTTCACGACGCGGCCGGGCGCGCGGGCCGGGTTGTTCTACTCCCCGGACGGCGCCGAGCAGGCCGTGGTGGCCGCGGACGAGGCGGCCAAGGACCAGGTTTCCGTGCCGGGCATGGGAACCGTGGCCGTGTTCGGCATCGTGCTGCCGACGACGCGCGGCATCGACGTGCCGGTGTTCCAGGCCGTCGGCACGGACGACGTCCTGTTCTGCGGCCTGCTCGCGGTGCGCGACTGCTCGAACGCCTCGAGCCTGCGCTCCCAGGAGGCCCCGTACTACGGGCCGGAGGCGCAACTGGAGACCTACGTCCTGCCCGGTGCGGGGCATTCCCTCGCCCTGCACCGGAACGCGGAGGACTACCGGGACGCGACCCGCGCGTGGCTCAGCGCGAAGCTCGGGATGTGAGCCGCAGCGCCGACGTGCCGATCCCCGACGGGCCCGGGCTGAACGCCGGTAGTTCCCGGTAGCGGCTGGTTTCCACGTGCCAGTGGGCGATCCCGGCGATCCAGTCCTCCAGCTCCGCGGCGTAGCGGGTGAGCCCCGCCCGCGCCCCGGCGTCCAGGGAGAGGTCGTCGAAGAGCTTCGGCAGGTCGGTCGCCACCGCCCTGGTGAACTGGCCGAGGCGGGCGTCCATCAACGCGAGGGTGATCTCGAAAGCGCGGGCCTGCGGGACGCCGAGGAAGTTCTCGACCACCCGGACCACGTTGTGCACTTCGCCCTCGTGCTGGATCTCCTTCTTGTAGGAGACCACGTCGTTGAGCATCGTGCAGTAGTCCATGGCCGACCTCTCCATGACCTGCACGACCCTTGTTCCCCACAGCTCCGGCGGCACCGTCGCGGAGTGCGAGAAGCGCGACAGGGACATCGTGAGCTCGGAACCGAACGTGCTGCGCCGCATCTCGATGTAGTCGACCGGGTCCGGGATCCGGTTGAAGTGCATGTTGACCACCTCCCAGACCCACGCGTCGAGCATCGCGTCGACGGTTTCCCGGAAGGTGGCGCGGAAAGCAGGCGTCATGGGCGCCGCCGTCCGCTGCCACAGGTCGGCCAGCGCGCGCTCGGTGGCGTTGACCGGCACGACGGTCCGCACCAGGTCCAGCGGCATGCAGGCCTTGAGCCGGGCCGTCTGCGCCTTCACCCCGGCGAGGTTGCGGGTGTGGCCGTACCAGAGCGGGTAGACGTCGTCGGCGTACGTGCCCCACGCGAGCCAGCAGCCGGACAGGAACAGCTCCTGCGGCGTCGCGTCCGGGTCGATGCCGGCCGAGCAGAGCGGGAGGTCGAACCCGCGCACCTTCCGCTCGTCCCAGACGCCCTCGGCGGTGAGGCCCTGCTCGACGCTCCACGCGACGACCTCGTCCCTGGCCCGGTCCAGGTGCGGGCTCAGGGTCAGCCGGAACGGCGTGGCGAAGTCCGGCAGCGCGTACGGCTCGACGACCTTCGGCGTGCCGGAGAACTGCCTGAGCCGTTGCGGCATGGTCCTCGCGGGGGAACCGAGGACGTTCGCCGCGGACATGCCGAGCGGGGCGCCCTTGTTCATGTAGCGCGACGACCGCAGGTGCCACTCGTGCCCGCCCGCCTGCCAGTCCTGCAGGCCCTTGACGTAGCCCAGCACGGCCGCGCGGCCCGTGGGGTCGACGGTGTGCTCGTCGAGCAGGACCGGAACCTCGGTGAGGGCCGTGTGCTCGAACTGGTGCAGCCGGGACGTCAGCAGGTCGTTGACCGTCTCGGCGGCCTCCTGGGTGCCGATGCCCAGGAACTCCTCGAACACGAGGACGCTGTTGGACAACTCGCCCTCGTCGAGCACCTCGCGCTCGTAGGAGAACAGGTCGTTGCGCAGGTGCACGGCGTCGCTGAAGGTGTCGCGCAGCACGCCGATCGGCCTGCTGAGCGCGATCGAGGCCGGCACCTCGAGGCCCACGGCGTGCTCGACCAGGTTCGCCGACCAGGGCGCGCCACCGACCTTGCGGCGCATCTCGACGTACTCGATCGGATTGGCGAGCCTCTTCGCACTGATGTTGTGCAGCTCCCACATCGACTCGTCGAGCAGGTGCCGGGTGTTGGCGGCGAACCGCTGCCGCCAGTCGTGCGAGTGCGCGGGCACCGTGCGGCGCCAGAGGTCGGCGAGACCCTTCTCGACCGGGTTCGCCGGCTTCGCCGTGATGACGCCGTCGACCGGCATGAACAGCGGCAACCGGTCGAGGTAGGCCTGCGCGCCCCTGATGTCCGGGTCGCGCTTGTACAGCTCGACGAAGTGGTCGTCGAAGTAGAAGACCCACACGTACCAGTCGGTGACCAGGTCGAGCGTCGCGCCGTCGCAGTCGGGATGGGTGTACGCGCAGAGCAGCGCGTAGTCGTGCGACTCGAGGTCGTCCCCGGTCCAGATCACCGTGCCGTGCTGCGGCACGTCGACCATGTCCATCTCGCGCGCCCAGGCGCGGGTGTGGACGCGGGCGCGGTCGAGGTCCGGGTTCAGCCGGGCCGGGTGGGGCGTGTAGAACTCCGGCAGCTGGAACGGCTGCATGGGTGTGGGACCTCCGCGCGGTGGACGTGACTCGGTGCACGCAACCAGCCCGCCGCACGGGGGCGCCAGACGGCGGCACCCGATCTACACCGGGGTGCAGCGGTGTCGCCCGATCGGATCAGTCCGCCTTGGCCGGCGAGCACTCAGCGCACCAGCGACTGCGCGCTGAGCTTCACCGGAAACGGGAATTGCAGTTCGATGATCTCGTCGGCGTCGGACCGCGCCTGCTCCGCGTACGCCCCGTTCTCGAGGTGCAGGCAGCGCAGCCAGGGTCCGTCGTAGTCGATCATCCAGTAGTTCTCGCAGCCGACTTCCTGGAACTTCGCCCGTTTGAGCTCCAGGTCCACGTGCCGCGTCCGCGGCGACAGGACCTCGACCGCCAGCACCGGCGGCCCCATGTGCGCCTGCCTCGTGAACTGCTCGCGCCGGCCCACCACCAGATCGGGGATGAAGACCGTGTCGTCGGCGAGCACCACGTCGACCGGAGCGGGGAGGACCTCGAGCTCCGGCGGGCAGGCAGCCGTCAGCGCCACCAGGAGCCGGGCGACGACGCGCTGGTGGACGGGACGGGGCGAGGGGCTCACGACCAGCACCCCGTCGACGAGTTCGAAACGGTGCCCGTCATCAGGCATCGCCTCCAGGTCCGCCCACGTCAGTGGCCTGCCGCGGGGAAATGTCGGGACACCACCCATGGTGCGTTCCACCCCCTGGTCGAGGCCACCGCCCGCCGGGCGGGCCCCGGCGATGCCATTAGACAAGACTGGTCCGCCTCGCACGACTCGCAAGCCCCTTTTGGCCGCCACCGCACCACTGCGCGCACACGCCCCGGTCACCACCGTCCCGCTGGGTGAGCGACGGCTGGTCCTGCCGTGGAAGGCGTCACCCGGACAGCGCAGCATTGTCGCGATAATCGAACGAGCGGCTAATTTTCGATCAATTTTCGGGTGTTTTCCGGTAACGACACCCGCCCCGCCAATTGCTCGCGAATGCGACCCTAACGGAATCTTGCGAACCCGCCAAGCACTCGCTTGGAGCAATACCCGCGCAAGATACGGACCGGCTTTCCCGTGAATCGTGTGATCGCGGTGGGGACGACGTGTGGGTGGTCCTCGGGACCCTCGGTGGCACCACCACCGAGGGGAGCAGGAGATGCGCAGGACCGGGGACAGGATCGCGCAGTGGGTGGCCTTCGCCGTGCTGGCGGCGGGGGTGGTCACGCTCGTGGTGCTGGGGCTGTCGCTCTAGCGAGGTTGCGCTCCGCCACGGCCACGGCCCTGGGCTGGTTCAGGCGCTCGGCGACGCGCACCGCCTCCTCGCCGCACCGCACGGCGGTCTCGCGGTCGCCCAGCGCCAGGTGCAGCCGGCAGAGCTGGCCCAGCACGCGGTCGCCCATCCAGTCGCGCCTGGCGCGCTTGATCGCCCGCAGGCACCACTCGGCGTACCGCACGGCCTCGGTGAGCCGCCCCTCCAGCTCCGCGCGGATGGCCAGCGTCGACGACAGCTCCAGTTCCCCGACGTGGTCCTCGACCGCCTCCATCGCCCTGAGCACCTCGTCGTCGTCCTCGAGCCCCATGCCGGTCCGGCACAGCTCCACCGCCACGCACGCGAGCTCCAGCGCCTTGTCCGGCCTGCCGGCCTCGAGGGCCGCGTAGGTGAAGTCCGCTCGCGCGAGCGCCTCACCGCGCCAGTCGCCGCGCTCCCGGAAGACCGGCAGCGACCGCTCCAGGTGGTCGGCGCACTCGTCGTCGTTGAACAGGAAGAAGTGCACGAATCCGAGGTCCTGCAACGCGAGTGCGATCCGCGCGATGTCGTCGTGCTCCTCGCCGAGTGCGAGCGCCGAGGTGAGATGTGCCAACGCTTCGTCGTTCTGCCCTCGCAGCACGTGCGTGAGACCGAGGTGGTGCAGCGCGTACGCCTCCTGGGTCGGCGCTCCCACGCTCCGGACCAGCTCGACGGCTCGTTCGAAGTACCGCTGCGCCTCGTCCAGGCGGCCGCCTTCCCGCGCGATGATGCCGAACAGCGAGAGGACGGACGCTTCTCCCCGCACGTCGCCGATCTGCCGCATCAGGTCGAGTGCTTCCCGCAGGTGCCCGACCGGCTCGGCGTCCCGCCGGGACAGGTACGCCGAACCCAGTCCCCGCAACGCTTCCGCGCGGGCCTTCAGGTCACCGAGCTGGTGCGTGGCGGCGAGCGCGACGTTCTGCAGCTCGATGCGTTCGCGGCCGAAGCCGCGCAGCAGGTGGAACGCCGCCAGGCGGTGCGGTAGCTGCCAGGCGTGCGCGTAGTGGCCGCGGTAGGCCGCCAGGTACACGGCGGCCCTGAGGTTGGCGCGTTCGGCGTCGAACCACGCCATCGCCTGCCGGACGTTCGCGAGCGGTGGCGGGTCGGGCGGCGGGTACCGCACGGCCGAGGTGAGCGGCGGCCCGCCCGGCGCCATCCGCGACTCCGCGGTGCTCGCGGTGTGCAGGTAGAAGTCGAGGATGCGCAGCACGGCCTCCTCCGCCTCCTCCGGCTCGACGCTCGCTTTCGCGTGCTCGGCCAGGAGGTCGTGGCACCGGTAGCGGCCGTTCTCCTTCTGCTGCACCAGGTGCACGTCGAGCAGCTCGTCCAGGAGCCGTTCCGCCTCCGCCCGCGTGGAGCCGATCACCGCCGCCGCGAGGTGGGCGTCCCAGTCCTCGCCGGTGTGCGGGCCGAGCCGGCGGAACAGGCGTTGCTGGCCGGGCGTGAGCTGCCGGTAGGACAACGCGAACGCGCCCGCCACGCTGCGTTCTCCCGCGGTCAGCTCCGTCAGCCGCTGCTCGGTGAGGCGGCGGGCCACCTCCCGCGCGGACCAGGCCGGGCGGGTGCGCCAGCGGGCGCCGACGATGCGGACGGCCAGCGGCAGGTAGCCGCAGAGCCGCACCACCTCGCGCGCGGACTCGCGGTCCCGGTCCACCTTCGCGGGACCGGCGGTGCTCGCGAGCAGTTCCAGCGCGTCCGCTTCGGACAGCACGTCGAGCGAGATCGTGTGCGCGGCGTCGAGGTCGACGAGCCGGCGCCTGCTGGTGACCAGCACCAGTCCCGTTCCGGGCAGCAGCGGCCGGACCTGGGCGGCGCTGCCCGCGTTGTCGAGCACCACGAGCGCCCTGCGGTGGGCCATCTCCGCCCGCCACCTCGCCGCGCGGGCGTCCAGGCCGTCCGGGACGTCCTGCGCGGGCACGCCGAGCGCGGTCAGCAACGCGAGCAGCGCGTCCGCGGGGGTGCGCGGTTCGACGCCCGCGGTGTGCGAGTGCAGGTCCACGAACAGTTGCGCGTCCGGGAAGCGGGCCGCGAGCCGGTGCGCGGCGCGGACGGCGAGGGTGGTCTTGCCGATGCCCGCCATGCCGTCGATCGCGGTGATCGCGACGCAGCCGGACGGCACGGCGGCGAGGACCTCGTCCAGGTCACCGGCCCGGCCCGCGAAGTCGGGGATGTCACCGGGGAGGTCGTTGCGCGCCCGCGGGCGGTTGTCGGCCGTCAGCACCTGCCGGTGCGCCTGCTGGAGGTCCTTGCCGGGATCGATGCCCAGCTCCTCGGCGAGCCGGCCGCGGATGTCGTCGTAGGCCCGCAGCGCCTCCGCCTGCCGGCCGCAGCGGTGCAGCGCCACGACGAGCTGCGCCCACATCCGTTCCCGGACCGGGTGCTGCCGGGTGAGCGAGCGCAGCTCCGCGACGAGCTGCTCGTGCCGGCCGGCGCGGAGGTCGTTCTCGATCCGCGCTTCCAGGGTTGTGAGGTACTTCTCGGTCAACGCCGGCACGTGGTCGCGTTCGAGCGCGTCGCTGCCGATGTCCGCGAACGGGCGGCCGCGCCAGAGGGCCAGCGCCTCGCGCGGTTCCAGCCGGCCGAACCGGTGCACGTCGACCTCGTCGGGCCGCACGTCGAGCAGGTAGCCGCCCGGCTCCGTCCGCACCAGCCCCGGCAGGACGTCGCGCAACCGCCCGACCGTGGTCTGCAGGGCGTTGCGCGACCCGCCGGCCAGCTCCACCAGCTCGTCGACGCCGACGACCTGGCCCGGCCGCAGCAGCAGGGCGGCGAGCACCACCCTCCGCTTGCCCGGCGGGATGTGGACGCGGCGCCCGTCGAGCACCACGTCCAACGGCCCGAGCAGGCCGAACGACCTCACCTCCACTGACCCCAGTGCACCACCTCGTCGAACGGCAAGCGCTTGCGCGTGCGCGGTGAGGCGCCCTCGGAGATGCCCTCCTCCGCGGGGTGCCCGATCGCGATCATGCCGATCGGCACGTACATGTCCGGCACGCCGAACGCCGCGCGCAGCTCGGGCCACCTGTCCTTGTCCGTGCCGAAGAACACCGCGCCGAGGCCCTCGTCCACCGCCGTCTGCAGGATCAGCAACGCCGCCATGCCGGTGTCGATGTCCCAGTACGGCACGGGCCAGTGGTCCTCGCTGCGATCCGTCCAGCCCTTGTCGGCCTGCGCGTACCGGTCGAGGTAGACCTCCTTGGCGGAGAACGGGATGACCACGACCGGCGCGGTCTTGGCGTCCTCCCCGCCCCACCACTCGAACATCTCGGTGAGCCGCCGGAGCGACTCGCCCTGCAGCACGAGGAAACCCTGCCCCTGCGAGAACCCGGCGGACGGGCCCCGCACGGCGTTGCGCATGATCCGCTGGATGCTCTCGTCGCTGACCGGCTCGCCGGTGAACTTGCGCACCATGCGCCTGCGGCGGACGACGTCCTGGAACTCCACGTGCACCTCCCCGGATGTGATCTCGACCGTAGCAGCGTCCGGGGATGCGCACTCAGAGTCGGCGAAGTCCCGCCAGCACCCGCTCCAGCAACGCCTCGTCCGGCCGGTCCGCGCCGTAGGACGACGCGGTCCGGTGCACGTCGATCAGCCCGTGCGCCGCCATGTCACCGAGGAGCACCTTGGTGACGCCCAGCGGCAGCCCGCGCAGGGCGGCGACCTCCGCCACCGAGCGCGGCGAGTGGCACAGCGCCAGCACGTCCCGGTGCTCCGGACGCACGGCGGTGGCCGAGCGCTCGTTCACCGACACCAGGGTCTCGATCTCCAGGTGCACCTCGGAGGTGGTGCGGCCACCGGTCCACGCGTAGGCGCGGACGATCGACGACGACGTCTCGATCGACGTCTCGACGGACGGCAGCGGCGGCACCGGTTCGAAGGACAGCGTGGCGTACGGGTCCGGCTCCGGCAGCGGCTCCGCGACGCGCTGGGGCTTCTTCTTGCCGCGCTTGCGGATCCGTTCGCTGTCGAAGCTGAAACCGCTGATCAGATCGCCGAAGTTGACCTGGTCGTCCGACTCCCGGCTCATGCCAGCTCTGCCCGCAGCTCGGGTGTGAGCAGCTGGCCCACCTGCCGCACGACCACCGTCATCTCGTAGGCCACCTGCGCGACGTCGCACGCGGACGACGCCAGCACCGCGAGGACCGAGCCGTCGCTGATCGACGACAGCAGCATCACACCGCGGTCCATCTGCACCACGGTGCGCACGACCGCCTCGCCGGCGAAGCACTGCGACGCCGACTCCGCGAGCGAGACGACGCCCGCCACGATGGCCGCGAACTGCGGGGCGACGTGGCCGGGCAACTTCGACGACGAGACCAGCACCAACCCGTCTGCCGAGATCACCACGGCGTGCTCGATACCGGGTGTGCGTTCGGCGAAGTTGGTGACCAGCCAGCCGAACTGGTCCACCTGCGTGCTCATCGACTCTCCTGGTGGTCGGGAAGGCCTCGCTGCACACCGCGCTGGAAGGCGTCGAGGAAACCCCGAGCCGACTCCGGCGTCAGACGTGCGCTGGGAGGCGCTGGTGCGGTGGCGGGCGCCGGCTGCTGGAACCACGACGTCGGCCGCTGCTCGATCGCCTCCCCCCGGAAAGACTCCCAGGACTCCTCCCGTCGTGGGGCCAGTTCCGCCGGAACCAACACGATCGCGCGAGTCCCCTTGCCCTGCTGGGAATCAAGCCTTACGACGATCTGGTGACGCGCGGCGAGCCTGCCGACGACGAAGAGGCCCATCTCGCGGAACACCTGGACGTCCGCGCCCTCGCCGGCGGCCGCGAGGCGCTCGTTCACGACGGTCAGCGCCTCGGGGTCGATGCCGATGCCGTGGTCGACCACGTCGATCTGCACGATGTCGCCCGCCTCGATCGTCGCGCTGATCGAGACCTGGCTGTGCGGCGGCGAGAACGCCGTCGCGTTGTCCAGCAGCTCGGCCAGCAGGCGGACGAGGTCGCTCGCCACGTACCCGACGACCTCGGCGTTCGGTGCCGTGTGCACCATCACCCGCTGGTACTGCTCGATCTCCGCCGCCGCCGCGCGCAGCACGTCGGTGAGCGGGATCGGCTTGTGGAAGCGGCGCGCCACCTCTCCGCCGGAGAGCACCATCAGGTTCTCGTTGTTGCGGCGCATGCGGGTGGCGAGGTGGTCGAGCTTGAAGAGGTTCGCGAGCTGGTCGGGGTCCTCCTCGTACTTCTCGAGGTCCTCCATCAGCTTGAGCTGGCGCTCGACGAGGCTCTGGCTGCGCCGCGAGAGGTTCACGAAGATGTTGCGCATGTTCGCGCGCATGGCGGCCTGCTCGATGACCGACTTCACGGCCTGCTGGTGCACCGCGTCGAACGCGCGCGCCACCTGGCCGAACTCCTCGGTCGTGTCGACCGGCACCGGCTCGACCTCCCGGCTGCCGCGGCCGGTCGCGACCATCTCGGGCAGCTTCTCCCACGCCACGTCGAGCGCGGAGCGGCGCAGGGCGTTCAGGGACCGCAGCAGGTAGCGGCCGACGACGAACCCGATGGTGGCGGCCAGGATGAGGCTGGCGAAGAGGATCACCGACGCGGTGCCCGCCTGGTCGCTGGTCTCGTCGCGCAGGCGGTTCGCGGTGTCGAGCAGGTCCTCCTGCAGACCGCGCACCACGGCGTCCATCGACGTCGCGACCGCGCCGGAGGCGTCGCTCCACTCGGCCGTCGTGATCGGCAGCGGCCTGGGCCTGGTCGCTCCCGGGGCGTCCGAGGCCGGGTGCAGCATCGCGGCGGCCAGCATCTTGCGGTGCGCCTCGATGTCCGGGCCGTTGAACTTCGTCTTCCAGTACGAGTCGAGCTGGCCGGGGGTCGCGAGGGCGGCGAACTGGTTCGCGATGTAGCCGAGCTTGACGTTCGACTCGACCAGGGCGCGCACCTCGGCCGTCGTGAGCTGGCCGCGGGCGAGCCCCGCCAGGACCACGGCCTGCTGGTACAGGACCTCCTCCTGCACGTGCAGCGCGTGGTGCATGCCCATCGCCGTGCGGGCGAGCACGGCGTCGCCGAACTCGCTGGCGAGCACCTCGTCCACGTCGAGCATCGAGTCGGCGAGCGCGGTGTACCCGGCGAGCACGCCCGGCACGTCGCCGGGCCGCTCGCGCAACGAGGGCAGACCGCCGATCTGGGTGCCTACCTCGTCCACGCGGGCCTTCATGACGTCGCTGAACGAGGTCTTGCCCATCTGTCCGCGCAGCTCGTCACGTGCCTCGTCGGTGAGACGCGCCCGTTCGGCGAGGGCCTTGGCGCCGCCGCCCTCGGCGACGATCCGCCGTTCCTCCTGCACCCCCTCGATGACGGGGATCAGCGCGGCGCGGACCTTGACCAGCCGCTGGAACTCCGCGTACGACTCGGCACGGTCCACGTACGACTGGATCTGCAGAACGCCGGCACCCACCGCGATGGTGACCGGAACGATCAGCATCGCGGCGAGCTTGACCGGCAGGCGCCAGTTGCGCCAGTTGACGAGCGCGTTGAACATCAGACGAAGAGCTTGGCCGCGTTCAGGAACAGCCGGTACAGGCCGTAGGCGAGCGGGATGCCGACCCACAGCCACGCGCCGACCAGCAACAAGCGGTACGAACTTCCTTCTTGGGGCGAGCTCACTTCCGCACCACGCCTTCCGACTCCTCGTTCGCGGCCGAGTCCTGCCTGCCTGCGGCCTCCGCCGCCTCGGCCTCGTTCCACCTGGCGACCGTCGCCTCGTCGTCCGGCTCGGGTTCGGTGACCTCGTCAGCGGCCTTCGGCTCGTGGAACTTCGGGTTGACCGGGCGGATCAACTCGTTCGCGACGAAACCGACGACCAGCAACGAGATCATGATGTAGAACGACGTGGCGTACAAGTCCGGGCCGACGTGCCCGGCCTTCTTGCCCGCGTCCGCGATGGCGTTGACGATCAGCGGCCCGAGCACGCCCGCCACCGACCACGCGGTCAGCAGGCGGCCGTGGATCGCGCCGACCTGGTAGGTGCCGAACAGGTCGCGCAGGTAGGCGGGAACGGTCGCGAAGCCGGCGCCGTAGAACGACAGGATGACCATCGCCGCGATCACGAACAGCGGGGTGCTGGTCGCGCCGAAGGTCAGCAGCACCAGGTAGAGCAGCGCGCCTACGCCGAGGTAGAGCCGGTAGATGTTCTTGCGGCCCACCAGGTCCGAAGTGGACGACCAGATGAAGCGGCCGGCCATGTTCGCCGCGGAGAGCAGCGCCACGAAACCGGTGGCTGCCGTCGCGGCGACCGGCGTCGAGGACTCCTTGAAGAAGTCGACGAGCATCGGCGCGGCCTTCTCGAGGATGCCGATGCCCGCGGTGACGTTGAAGCACAGCACGACCCAGAGCAGCCAGAACTGCGGCGTCTTGATCGCGTTGTTGGCGGAGACGTTGAACGCGACGGAGGCGCGCGGCCGGTCCTTGGCCAGCGCGGCCTTCTGCGCCTCGAACTCCTTGGAGGGCAGGCGGATCAGCAGCACGCCCAGGCTCATGAAGACCGCGTAGGCGATGCCGTGGACCAGGAACGCCTTGCCGATGCCCGAGGTGGAGGTGCTGCCGAACGCGTTGAGCATCGAGGTCGACCACGGGGAGGCGATCAGCGCGCCACCGCCGAAGCCCATGATCGCGATGCCGGTCGCCATGCCCGGCCGGTCGGGGAACCACTTGATCAGCGTGGACACCGGCGAGATGTAGCCGATGCCGAGACCGATGCCGCCGACCAGGCCGTACCCGAGGACGACGACCCAGTACTGACCGGCCCAGACGCCGAGCGCCGAGATCAGCAGACCGGAGCAGAAGCAGACGAGCGACATGAGCATCGCCCACCGCGGGCCCCTGCGCTCCACGGTCGTGCCGAGCACCGCGGCCGAGAGGCCGAGCATCACGATGCCGAGCTGGAAGGGCAGCGCCGACTGCGTTCCCGTGATGCCCAGTGATTTCTCCAGCGGCGTCTTGAAGACGCTCCAGGCGTAGGCCTGGCCAATGGAGAGATGAATCGCCAGCGCCGCGGGCGGAACGAGCCAGCGGTTCCATCCGGGAGGCGCGACCTGACGCTCGCGCGCTAAGAACCCCACTTTATCCCCAACCGTCACCAAAAACGCGGACCGGCCGATCCTAGGCCAGGCGTACACGTGCGACAACGGTCTGGACCTGCGTTCACCGTTGCACACGACGCAACTCACAGCCGATCTACTGCCACACCGCCCGGGTCACACCATTTGAGACGAATGCAGTGCCCGAGTTCGGTCCGGGTTGGTCCGGTTTGGCCCGTTTCACGCGCGTGAGACTCGTTGACTGCACACATGGGGGCGCTACAGTGGGCGCCGCACACGAGGGGCAGGGGTACATGACCAAGGCGATGAGGTCGCCTGGCGAAGCTCAGCACGAGTACCGGGAAATCCGGGGTTTCGCGTCGTTCGACGACCCCGAGGCTTTGTCGTACGTCGATTCGAACGGCAACCCGAACTTCGAGCTGATTCGGCAGACCGACGAATTCCGCACTCTCCGCCGCCGGCTCACGTCGTTCATCTTCCCGATGACGGCGCTTTTCCTGTCGTCCTACCTCACCTTCGTGCTGCTGTCCGCGTACGCGAAAGACTTCGTCAGCACCAAGGTGATCGGTGTGATCAACCTCGGGATCCTGCTGGGCCTCGGACAGTTTGTGACTTCGATCATCATCACGCTCGGCTACTCCCGTTACGCAAAGCGACGACTGGACCCGCAGCGCAAATTGCTCGCCGAGAAGACGGGCGTCGAGGAGTAAGGCATGCCCACCACCGGCAACCCGGTGCTGAACCTCAGCGTCTTCGCGGTCTTCGTCCTGATCACCCTCTACATCGTCTACCGCGTCAGCAGCCGCAACGTCACGGCGTCGGACTACTACGCCGCCGGCAGCTCGTTCACCGGCGCCCAGAACGGTGTGGCGCTCTCCGGTGACTTCCTGTCCGCCGCGTCGTTCCTCGGCATCTCCGGCGGCATCGCGGCGCACGGCTACGACGGCTTCCTCTACTCCGTCGGCTGGGTCGTCGCGTGGCTCGTCGGCCTGCTGCTGATCGCGGAGGGCCTGCGCAACACCGGCCGCTTCACCGTCGGCGACGTGCTGGCGTTCCGGATGAAGCAGCGCCCGGTCCGCGCGGCCGCGGCGAACGCCACGCTGGTGATCTCGTTCTTCTACATGATCGCGCAGATGGCCGGCGCCGGCGGCCTGATCGCGTTGCTGCTCAACGTGTCCTCGAAGTGGGGACAGGCGCTGCTGATCGCGGTGGTCGGCATGGTCATGGTGCTCTACGTGCTGGTGGGCGGCATGAAGGGCACCACCTGGGTGCAGATCATCAAGGCCGTCCTGCTGCTGCTCTGCGTGACGCTGATGAGCGTCTTCCTGCTGGGCAAGTTCGGCTTCAGCCTGTCGGCGATCATGCAGCAGGCCACCGAGAACAACAAGCTCGGCGAGGCCGTCCTCGACCCCGGTGCGAAGTACGGGTTCAGCGCGATGTCCAAACTGGACTTCGTCTCGCTGGCGCTGTCGCTGGTGCTCGGCATCGCGTCGCTGCCGCACGTGCTGATGCGCTTCTACACCGTGCCGAACGCCTCCGAGGCCCGTCGTTCGGTCGTGTGGGCGACCTGGACGATGGTCATCTTCTACCTCTGCACGCTGGTCATCGGCTTCGGCGCGATGGCGCTGGTCGGCACCGACACCATCGCCGCGGCACCGGGCGGCGAGAACTCCGCCGCGCCGCTGCTCGCGTTCCGCATCGGTGGCGCGGTCCTGCTGGGCATCGTGTCCGCCGTGGCGTTCGCCACGATCCTCGCGGTCGTCGCGGGCCTCACGCTGGCGGCGTCGGCCTCGTTCGCGCACGACGTGTACGCGAACGTGATCAAGCGCGGCAACGTCGAGCCGCGCAGGGAGATCCGGGTCGCGCGGCTGACCGCCGTCGTGGTCGGCGTGCTGTCGATCCTCGGCGGCATCGCGGCGAACGGGCAGAACGTCGCGTTCCTCGTCTCGCTCGCGCTGGCCCTCGCCGCCTCGGCGAACCTGTCGACGATCCTCTACACGATCTTCTGGCGGCGCTTCAACACCACCGGCACGCTGTGGAGCATCTACGGCGGCCTCGGCTCGTGCCTGCTGCTGATCGTGTTCTCGCCGGTGATGTCCGGCGCCAAGACCTCGATCTTCCCGGACCTCGACTTCGCGTGGTTCCCGCTGGGCAACCCCGGGCTCGTGTCCATCCCGTTCTCGTTCCTCTGCGGGTTCCTCGCCACGGTCCTCTCGAAGCCCGAGGCGGACAAGGCGGACCTCGCGGCGGAGATGGAGGTCAGGGCGATCTCGGGCATCGGCGCCCGCACCTGACCGACCGGCTCCGGCCTGCCGGGTCCGGTCAGGCGGGGATGATCCCCGCCTCGTGCGCGACGATCGCGGCCTGCACCCGGTTGCGGACGCCGAGCTGCCGCAGGATGGTGCTGACGTAGACCTTCACCGTGCCCTCGACGACGTGGATGCGCGCCGCGATCTCGGCGTTCGACAGGCCGGCGCCGACGAGCCCGAGCACCTCCCGCTCCCGCGCGGTGAGCACCTCGATCCGCTGCTTCGCGAGCGGTCGCGGGTGCGCGCGGGAGAGCTGGTCGACCACGCGCCTGGCCACCAGCGGTGACAGGAACGCGCCACCGGTCGCGACGGCGCGCACACCGGAGATGATCTCCTGCGGGTCGCCTGTCTTCAGCACGAACCCGGCGGCGCCCTCCCCCAGCGCCCGGCTGATGTACGCGTCCTCCGCGAACGTCGTGAGCACCAGCGTCCTCGTGTCCGGGTAGCGCTCCCGGATCCGGTTCGCCGCGTCCAGCCCGTCGAGCACGGGCATGCGGATGTCGAGCACGGCGACGTCGGGGCGGTGCCGCGCGACCAGGTCGAGCGCGTCGCCGCCGTGCTCCGCCTCCGCGACCACCTCGATGTCCCCGGCGGTGCCGAGCACGGCCCTGACGCCGAACCTGACCACCGGCTCGTCGTCCGCGAGCACCACCCTGATCAACCGCTCCTCCTGGCGAGCCACTGCTTCGACACGAGCCGATCATCCCGGAAGCACAGCTCGTGCAGGTCGTGCCGGTCGGCGTCGAACGGGTTGGCGTGCGTGCTGTAGTAGCGGCAGTCGGCTCCCGGCGGCGCGGTGACGCCGAGCGGGTTGTCGACGCGGGTGCGCAGCGGCAGGTCCAGGTCGTCCTCGTCCCGCCCGATCTCCGCGCTCTCGAACTGCTGGCGGGTGAGCACCGACGTCACCGCGTCGAACACCATGTAGCCCGGCACGCCGATCGCGATCCCCGCGCACACGACGGACGTGATCAGCACGGTCTTGCGGGCGCTTCTGCGGATCTCCTCCTCCGTGCGCTCGCGCCGCACGTGCGTGGGCGTGGTACGCGGGAGCGGCCGTTCCGGGAGTTTCGCCCTGACCTCGAACCCGCCGTCGCCGGTCGGCGCGGCCTCGAACCGGCCGCCGACGAGCGCCACGCGTTCGGCGAGGCCGACCAGGCCCTTCCCGCTGCCCACCGCCCTGGTCCGCGGCGCTGGGCCGTTGGTGATCCGCAGTTGGAGGTCCGCGGTGAGGCAGACGGTGACCTTCGCGCCGGGGGCGTGCTTGATCACGTTCGTCAGCGCTTCGGCGACCACGCGGTGCACGGTGCGCGCGATGATCCCGTCGATCGCGGTCCCGCGCCCGTTCGTGAGCTCGACGTCGAGCCCGCTGCGCGCGACGACCTCCTCGATCGCCGCGACGGGTTCGTCCTCGTCGGCCCTGAGCACCTGCATGACGTCGGCGAGCCGTTCCGCCGCCGCCGTGACGCTGGCCCGCGCGGTCCCGGCCGCTTCCCGCTGCCGCGCGGTCAGGGTCGGCTCCAGCTCCAGCGCGCCCACGAGCAGCGCCGCCCGCGCCAGCTCGTGCCCCACGAGGTCGTGCATCTCCCCGGCCAGGCGGGTGCGTTCGGCATTGCGGGCGTTGTCCGCGTCCCGCTCCAGCAGCGCCGCGTGCTCCCAGCCGACCTCCTGCAGCTCCGCGTACCGGCGCCGGAACCGGCCGAACACCCACGGCACGACGCCGAGCACGCCGATGCCGGACGTGACGGCGAGCGCGGTGTCCGAGCCACCGCGCTCGGTCAGCGCCACCACGACTCCCGCGACCTCCGCGACGGCCAGCGCGATGGCGGTCGCGCGGGGGTCCTGCGCGTGCCGTCCGGCGAGGAAGCTGGTGATGGCGAGCGCGGGAGCCAGTGCGACCACCCCGACGGCGCTGTCGAACTGGACCCGCAGGAGGTAGCAGACGAGCCACGCGCCGAGCACCAGGCCCAGCGCCACCGCGGGACGTCTTCTCACGACCACGAACGCCCCGGCGAGCAGGGCCAGGTAGAGCACGACCTCCCACACCGCGAGCCGGCCGGGCCGCGAGGACGCCGCCGCGGCCACCGCCGGCACCGCCGCGCACAGCCACAGGATCAGCCGGACCCACACGGCGCCCATCATCGCAGCCGGCTGAGGACCACCGTCGGCGCGTCGTCGTGGGCTCGTCGTCCCCTCTTCGCCAGCAGAGCCGCGATCCCCCACGACACCAGCGCCCCGAGCGCCAGTCCCGCCAGCACGTCGTGCACGTAGTGGACCCCCACGACCACCCTCGACGCCGCCGCGGCGAGCGCGCAGACCGCCGCCACCCAGCCGAACGTCCGGTGCAGCGCCCAGATCGCCATCGCCGAGGCGCCGGCGATCACGGAGTGGTTGCTGGGGAACGACCAGTCGCCCGGCTCCGGGCAGGGTGCCGGCGAAGGCTTGGAGCGGCAGGGCCTGTCCTCCCGCACGAGGAGCTTGACCACCTCGCTGACCGCGTAGGCCAGCACCACACCGGCTCCGGCGAGGAACGCCCTGAGCCGGAACCGGAACCACAGCACCGAGAACATCACCGCGAACACACCCAGCACCGCGTCGGTGCCGATCACCAGCCAGGTCACCCGGCCGAACCTACGAAGGCGCCGGCCCGGCCGCCTCTGCCGATCGGAACCGCTGCACCTCCACCTTCGACAGGTCAGGACCGGGCCGACTCCCTCGCCATGCCCAGGACCAGGTCGTAGTAGCCGTCGGGGTTCCGGGCGCCGGACCGGCCGTCGACCAGCTCCCGCAGGACGTCGCAGTGGCCCGCGTGCTGCGCGGTCTCCGCCACGACACGGGTCAGCAGATGCCCGAACGTGGTGCCACGCCGCTCCTCCGGCCACCACGGCACCGACGCGGGCGCGTCCAGCGGCAGAGCCGCGATCGACTCGTCGGTGTGCCGCCAGGCCGTGCGGTAGAGGTCCACGACGTAGTCACGGGACTCGGTGGGCTTGACCCACATGTCGCCGTCCTCCCAGATGGAGCCGTCCTCGACCCACGGCAGCTCGACGGGCGCGGGACGGCCGACGCAGTCACCGAGGTAGCCGAGCTCGATGCCGACCAGGTGCTTCACCAGCCCCAGCAGGTTCGTGCCGCTGGGCACGAGCGGGCGGCGCACGTCGTACTCGCCCAACCCGTCCAAAGAGGACAGGACGGAGTCGCGCGAGTCCTGCAGGTACCGGCGGAGGTCTTCGACGATCATCCGCCGACACTAACGCCGCCGCGACGACTACGGCGGTTTCCACACCGGAGGTCCAGGCGCGCGCACGTCCTGCCGGACGGCGTGGTGAGCGCGCTGTGCCGGAGGCGGGTGTCATGGCCGGGCGTCACCGCGCGGTGGCCACGCGGCGGCACGGACGGGTACCGGCGCGCCTCCGACGTTTGCGCGCCAGGTCCGCCGGAAACCACGGGGGCATGACCGAACACCAGTTCACCACACCCGAAGGCGGCGGCGAGCCCGTCGACGAGGAGCCGGACGCGGTGGGCGTCGACGCGGGCGCCGGCGCCTACGTCACCGCCTCCGAGGAGACCGCCATGCACATCGAGGAGACCGAGGCGGGTGGTGGCCGCATCGACCGTCCCGACGACGGCTACCTCGACCGCTGAGGTCCGGCACGTGGCGGTGACGGCGGCAGGGTTGCCCGCGTCGTGGTTCGTCGACCTCACCGGTGGTGCCACCGGTGAGGTCCGGGCCGCGACGACGCCGCCGTCACCGGCACGCCTCTACCACCGGGCACCGGCGTCCGGCTCGACCGGCGGTCGAGGACCGCTCGACCCCGGGCACGGGCACGTCACCTTCGGCTGAATCACCGACCGTGACGTCGAGGTCAGCGCGGGATCGCTCGAAAGCCGCTCGAGTTTCACTGGAGCGGCCGCTCGTCTAGGACACAAGCTGACCTCAAGTGGTCATACAGTCCTTCACGTCGGGTCAAACGAGCGAAGGACTACAGCGATGACCACCACCGAGATCCTCACCGGCGAGCGTGCGGACCTTCTCGAGACCCTCCGGCAGCACCGCTGGTTCCTCACGTTCACGGCGCAGGGCCTGACCGACGAGCAGGCGGCGTCGACCCCGACCGCGAGCTCGCTCTGCATCGGCGGCCTGATCAAGCACGTCGCGTCGGTCGAGGAGAACTGGATCAAGTTCATCGAGCACGGCACGTCGGCGATGGAGTTCGACCCCGACTCGACGGACTACGAGAACCACGCGGCGAACTTCCGCATGGAGCCGGGCGAGACGCTGGCGAGCATCATCGCCCGCTACGACGAGGTCGCAGCCTACACCGACAAGCTCGTCGAGACGGTCGACCTGGACCTGTCGCACCCGCTGCCGTCCGCCCCGTGGTTCCCCGAGGGCAAGACGCGGTCGGCGCGGCGCGTGCTCGTGCACATCGTGGCCGAGACGGCGCAGCACGCGGGCCACGCGGACATCATCCGCGAGACGATCGACGGCCAGAAGACGATGGGCTGAGATCCCGGATCAGAGCTTCGGCGGCGAGAAGGCCGAGAGGAACTGGTCCCGGAATTCGCTCATCCGCGACACCGGGGCCGAGCCTCCCGGTTTCACGCCGTCGTCCCACTTCCACGCCTCGACGCGGGACAGCACCGCCGGGTCCTTGGCGACGATGGTGATGGGCACGTCCCGCGACGCCCCCTCGCCGGTCACCATCTGGGCCGGCTGGTGGTCGCCGAGGAACACGAAGACCAGGTTCTCGTCGCCGTAGCGCTCGAGGTAGGAGATCACCGACTCGAGCGAGTACGAGACGGAGTGCGCGTAGTCGGCGCGCACGGCCGCCGGGTCGCGGCCGAAGATGGACTCCGGCGGGTCGTCGGAGGCGGGCATGGCCGAGTACACCGAGCCGTCGCCCAGCCGGTCCCAGTCCACGAAGTCCGGCGTCGGTGACCACGGCGCGTGCGAGGACACCATCGGGATCGCGGCCATCACCGGGCCGTGCGGCCGGGACCGTTCGTTGCGCTGGAACGACTCCAGCGTGAACTGGTCCGGCGTCGTCGCGTACCCGAACCGCGGGCCGGCGTAGCCGAGGTCCTGTGCCGCGTAGATCTCGTCGTAGTGGAAGAAGTCCCCCTCCGGCCAGGCCTGCGTGATGCCGGGGACCACGCCGACCGATCGCCACGACGCCTCGCGGAACGCCCGCGGCAGCGTCAGCCGGTCGCTCGCCACGAGGTTGCGGTAGCGCTGCTGGTTGTCGATCCACAGCCCGGACAACAGCGTCGCCTGCGCCATCCAGCTCCCGCCACCGGCGGTCGGCGAGGTCAGGTACGCCGACCGGGCGCCGTACCCGGCGGACCTCAGCCGTGCGTTGCCGTCGTCCAGCTTCGCGGCGACGTCCGGCAGGTCGAGCGCGGACTTGCCGTAGCTCTCCACGAACGTGAAGACGACGTCCTTGCCCCGCAACGAGGACAGCAAGCCGGACTGGCCGCGGAACGCGTCGGCCGACGCCTCCGCCGCGAACACCTCCCGGTCGTTCAGCCCCGCCTGGAACCGCCGCGCGTGGTCCACCAACGAGGTCGCGGCGGCGTCCGAGTAGACCGGAACCCCCGGCACGGCGAGCGAAACGCACGCCACGGCCGCCAGCGCCACGGCGCGGACGGCGACCGGGCGATGACCGGCCGCGGCGGATCCGAGCCGCAGCACGGACACCGCGGTCAGCCAGACGATCCCTGCGACCAGCGCGCCCGTGAGGACCACGGCCAGCACCGAGGCGAAGCGGCCGAACGTGACGTCGACGAAGTCGACGGCGGGCACCAGCAGCGGCCAGTCCAGCACCAGGTCGAACGGCCGGTAGAGCACCATGTCGAAGCCGATGTCCATGATCTTCACGACGGTGAACAGGCCCAGCGCGACACCGCCGGCGACGGCCGCGGGCTTGCGCCACCGGTCCGGCAGCAGCACGAGCACCATGACGCCGACGAGGCCTTCCAGCGGCACCCGCAGGAAGGCCTCGAAGGTGAACTCCTCCAGGTCGCTCGGTGCGGTGAGCACGACCACCACGAACAGGCCCGCCAAGACCGTGCCAGTTCGGCGCAACAACGTCCTCACCGGTTTCCCCTTTCCTGACCTATGGGGGAAACGCGCGGAGGCCCGGGTCCGGTTCAACTGCACTACCATCGGGCCCGTGACCCGCCCGCACGTTCTGCTGAGCGTCGCCGTCAGCATCGACGGCCACATCGACGATCGCGGCACCGAGAGGTTTCCGCTTTCCAACGCCGAGGACTTCGACCACGTCGACCGGTTGCGCGCGGAGTCGGACGCGATTCTGGCCGGAGCCGGGACGTTGCGCCGCGACAACGCGCGGCTGCTCGTCTACAGCGCGGAGCGACGGGCGCGCAGAACGGCCGAGGGCAAACCGGAGTTCCCCCTGCGGGTCACCGTCACCAGAAGTGGCAACTTGGACCCTGAGCTGCGCTTTTGGCACTGCGGCGGTGCCCGGCTGGTCTACTCGCGAAGCGCGACGACGACCGTCGGCCACCTCGCCGAAACGAAAACCTTCAGCGATTTCTCCGAGATTCTGGACGATCTCGGCGCACGCGGTGTGCGCAGGCTCATGGTCGAAGGCGGCACGAGCATTCACACGGCGTTCCTCGAAGCGGGACTCGCCGACGAGATCAGGGTCGCGGTCGCCCCGATGCTGATCGGGCAGGCGACGGCCCCGCGTTTCGTGAATCCAGCCGAATTCCCCGGCGGACCGGCTCGCCGATTCCACCTGGAGGACGTCGCGAAAGTCGGGGACGTCGCCGTGCTGCGCTACTTCCCGAAAATCACTTCCTCGCCGGCCTGAGCGCGCCGAGGACCTGCTCGCGCCGGTAGACCGCGATCACCAGCGCCCACACCATGAAGATGATCGGCATCACCGCGTCGTCCAGACCGCCGTTGGTGACGAGGAAGATCTCCGTCAGCGCGGCGCCGCCCATGATCCCGGCCAGCGCCAGCGCCGCGAAGCCGCAGACGCGCGGGATGAGCAGGCCGATCGCGGTGGCGATCTCCAGGACACCGGTGAGGTGGCGGAACCACTGGCCGAAGCCGATGTCGTCGAACTTCGCGACGAACTGGTCGGTGAACAACGCGTAGCCGTTCAGGAAGAACTGCACGGCGAGCGCGATCTGCAGGATCCAGACGACGACGTTGCCTGCCTTCGCCGCGGTTGAGGTCTGCTCAGACATGCCGGGATCCTCCCACCGGCGCCGCCGCGGTGGTCCACAGCCACAGCACATCGCGACCGAACGACCACACCAGCGACGCCAGCGCGAGACCGGTGAGCACCGCCGCGAACGGGAGCAGGCCCGAGGCCGCCACGACGAGGACGATGCCCTGCACCGCGGCGACGACCTTGCGCGCGTAGCTGGCCGGCAGCGGCGCGTTCATCCAGCGGAACCGCCACGAGGCAGCGACGAACACGTACCGCATGAGCCCGATGGCGAGCACCCACGGGCCCATGTGGACGGCCACGTACGCGCTCAGCACGAGGATGAGGAACGCGTCGACCTCCATGTCGAACCGCGCGCCCAGCGGCGTCGAGGTGCCGGTGCGCCGCGCGACCTGCCCGTCCACCCAGTCGAGCGACAACGCCACCGCCGCGAGCGTCACGACCAGCGCCACCGGCACGTCCTGGCCCGCGCGGTCCGCGACCAGCGCGGTCACCGCGCCGACCAGCAGGCCGCGGGTCAGCGTGACCCGGTCGGCCGGACCGAGCGAGGAGGCGCGGTGGCGCTGCATGCCGTAGCCGAGGAACGCCCACGTGGCGAACCCGTAGGCCAGCCCGGCGGCCCAGCCGAGCGGCCCGAGACCGGCGGTGGCCGCGACCACACCCAGCCCGAGCACCTGGGCGACGGCCCAGCCGGCGGGCTCCCGCACTACGACAGGTGTCCTGGTGTGCTGAAGTGTGATCATCAGGTGCTCCTGGTGACTTCGTGCGGCGGAGGTGTTGTCAGTGACACGTACGGCGAGTGCGTTTTGGCTCAACGAATCCGGAAAGGGGGAACTCCGGCCGGTCGCGCTGGACGGGCCCGGTCCCGGCGAGGTCGAGGTGCGCACCCTGCACTCCGGGGTGAGCCGGGGCACGGAGACCCTCGTCTTCCGCGGTGGGGTGCCGGAGAACCAGTACGCGGTGATGAGGGCTCCCTTCCAGGAGGGCGACTTCCCGTGGCCGGTCAAGTACGGGTACCTCAACGTGGGCGTGGTCGAACACGGGCCCGGACATCTGCGCGGACGCACGGTGTTCTGCCTCTATCCACACCAGACCCGTTACGTGGTACCGGAAACCGCGGTGACCGTGGTGCCGGAGCGGGTTCCCGCCGCGCGTGCGGTGCTCGCGGGCACCGTCGAGACGGCCGTGAACGCCGTGTGGGACGCGCGGCCGTTGATCGGCGACCGGATCGCGGTGGTCGGTGGTGGCATGGTCGGGTCGAGCATCGCGGCCGTTCTCGCGTCTTTCCCCGGCGCGCGCGTGCAGCTCGTGGACGCCGACCCGGCTCGGCAGACTACGGCTGACCGGCTCGGCGTCGGTTTCTCCTCGCCGGGCAACGCGCTCGACGGCTGCGACCTGGTTTTCCACGCCAGCGCGTCGGAAGCGGGCCTCACCACGGCGTTGAACCTGCTCGCACCGGAGGGGCGGGTCGTCGAGCTGAGCTGGTACGGCGACCGGAAGATCTCGGTGCCGCTCGGCGAGTTCTTCCACTCGCGCCGGCTCACGATCCGCAGCAGCCAGGTCGGCTCGGTCGGCCGCCCGGACCGCACCTACGCCGAACGCCTGGCGCTCGCCCTCGACCTCCTGGCCGACGCCAGGTTCGACGCCCTGATCACCGGAGCCAGCGCGTTCGAGGAGCTGCCGGACGTCATGCCGAAGCTCGCCGACGGGGCGATCCCGGCGCTGTGCCACCGCGTTGACTACGGTCAGGGCCATGTTCCCGAGTGACACCACGGCCGACGTCCGCGACCACCGGGTGGCCGTGCTCCCGGTCGGCAGCACCGAGCAGCACGGCCCGTACCTGCCGCTCGCCACCGACTCGGTGATCGCGTGGACGATCGCGGCGGAGATCGCCGCGGCGCACCCGGTCCGGCTGCTGCCGCCGATCCAGTTCTCGTGCTCACAGGAGCACGCCGGCTGGCCCGGCACGGTCAGCATCTCCGCGAGCACCCTGATCTCAGTGGTCACGGACATCGCGGACTCCCTGCGGCGCACCGGGATCACCGGCCTGGTCCTGGTCAACGGCCACGGCGGCAACTACGTGCTGTCGAACGTCGTGCAGGAGGGCGAGGGGCTGGCGCTGTTCCCCGGACGTGACGACTGGGCGTTCGCGCGGGAGAAGGCCGGCATCGAGACCTCGTCGTACAGCGACATGCACGCGGGTGAGCTGGAGACCTCGATCCTCCTGCACGCCCACCCCGATCTCGTCCGTCCCGGCTACGAATCCGCTGACCACCTGGCTGAGGACCGGCGGCACATGCTCACCCTGGGTCTGGCGCCGTACACGGAGTCCGGCGTCGTCGGGCGTCCTTCGCTCGCGTCAGCGCGCAAGGGCGAGCTCCTGCTCGCGGGGCTCGTCGAGTCGTTCGGCCACTACGCCGCTCTGCTCGGCCCCGGTCCGGCGTGACAGGAAGAGCACGACCGCGCCGGGCAGGGCCGCGACCAGCGCCAGCACGCCGTAGACGATGCCGGTGGTGAAGCCCTGCCCGGCGCCCAGCCCGGCGGCGCCGAACGCCACCGCGAGGAACGCCTCGCGCGGGCCGAAGCCGCCGATGTTGACCGGGATCGCCATGATCAGCAGTGCCAGCACGACGACCGGGGCGAGCTGGGTGGTCGTGGCGTCCGAGCCGGCGGCGCGGGCGGCGACCACGAACAGCGCCACGTACCCGGCGACGGCGGCGGCCGACAGCGCGACGACCGCGGGCCAGGTCTTCAGCGACAGCAGCCGGATCCCGTCCGCGAGGGTGTGCACGAGCATGCGGCGCACCGGCCCGACCTGCCAGCCGACGACCATCGCGCCGGCCAGCCCCGCCGCGACGAGCGCGGCGGTGGTGCCGTCCACGGTGAGGTCGAGACCGGGTGCGGGGTGCGTGAGCAGCACCGCGAGCCCGATCCCGACCAGCACGACCTGGCCGGCGAAGCGCTCGAAGAACACGGCGCGCACGCCGCGTCCGACATCGCCCTGCTCACGGCCGTGGTTGACCGCGCGGTGCACGTCGCCGAGCACGCCCGCGGGCAGCACGGCGTTGACGAGCTGCGCCCGGTAGTAGTCGCTCACCGCGGCCCGCACGGACAGCGACAGGCCGAGGCGGCGCGCGACGAGCACCCAGCGGCCCGCGCTGAGCAGCGTCGTCGCGAACCCGATCGCCAGCGCGGCGGCGACGGAGAACGCGTCGATCGCGCGCAGCCCGTCCAGGAACGCCCCGGTGCCCAGGCGAACGCCCAGGCCCACCAGGATCCCCGCCGCCAGCAGCAGGCGAAGCCACGGCCAGAACTTCTTCATCAGGCAGTCCTCGGTATCGCGAGCAGGTCGACGTGGTGGACCACCGCGGAGGCCGTCGACCTGCGGCGCAGGTACTCCGTCACCTCGGTGGCGAGTGCGGGTTCCTGCTCCGCCGCGGCGCCGGTCCAGCCCTTCAGCCACTCGCCCAGCAGGGCGTCGGCGTGCAGGTGCCAGGGGCTCTGTGCCGAACGGACCGAGGCGCCGAGCGCCGCGAAGGCTTCTTCGGCGGCGGCCGGGGCGTCCGGTCCGAGGAGACGCCGGCCGTCCACGACGCGGCGCTGGTGGGCGTTGAACGCGTCCTGGAAGGCGGCGTCGAGCGGCTCGGCCGGGTCGAGTTCGATCCGGCCGGCCACCGAGAGCGTGAACAGTGCGGGCACATGTGCTCCTACGCAGGCAGCGGCCAGAGCGTTCATCTCTTCGGCGGTGAGCAGGTCGAGCAGCGCGGAGCACGTGACCAGGTCGGCGCCCGCGAGGTCGGCGGCACGGAGCGCGGTGAGGTCGCCCTCGCGCGTCTCGGCGGTGACGTTGCCGATGGCGCTCACGCTGGCCTGCGCCAGCCCGAGCAGCCGGGGGTCGCGGTCGTGCAGCACCCAGTGCTGCACGCCGCCGAGCCTCCCGGCGAGCCATCGTCCCATCGATCCCGTGCCACAACCCAGGTCACGGATGGTGAGGGGGTTCCGGTTCACCAGAGTTTCGCGGACCACGTCCACGAGCTCCGTCGAGCGCGCGGCCGCGTCGGCGTTTTCGCGCAGTGCCAGCCATTCCGGGGCGAAGGTCATGGCCGCAGACTAGCCAGCACCCTCCGCAGGTCCTGAGTGGACTCGTCCCAAGTGGACAGAACAGCCCGGCGCGCGAGCGCCCTGGCCCGCAGTTCCGCCCGGAGCTCCCGATCTTCGAACCAGCGCGTCAGCGCAGCTTCCCACGCCTTTTCGTCGCCGGCGGGAACGAGCAGGCCGCCGTCCCCGAGCGCGTCGGGAACCGAGCTCGCGATGACCGGCAGACCGTGCGCGAGCGCCTCGGTGACCACCATGCCGTAGGTCTCGTTGCGGGAGGCGAGGACGAACAGGTCCGCCTGGGCGTACGCGCTGGTCAGCGCCTCACCGGCGAGCGGACCGGGGAAGCTCACGCGGTCGTCGCGCGGCAGGGTGGCCAGGAACGGCCGGTGCGGGCCCACGCAGCTCAGCCGCCAGTCGTGGCCGATCCGGCGCAAGGCGCTGATCAGCAGGTCGTGGCCTTTGCGCGGTGTGATGGACGCAACGCAGAGCAACTGGCTGACGCCGTCCGTGCCCCGCGCTCGCGGTGCGGGATCGGTGCCGGGGACGACGACGTGGACGTGGTCGAGCCCGTGCCTGGCCTTGATGTCGCGGCCCGCCGTCGGACTGGTCGCGATGACCGCGCTCACGGCCCGCAGGACCTGCCGTTCCCGCTCGTCCAGGACGACGGCGATCGCCGGGTCGAGGCCCGTCTCGTCGGCCAGCGGCAGGTGCACGAGGACGGCGAGCCGCAGCCGCCGGGCGTGCGGGACGACGACCTCCGGCACGCCACACGCGACCAAGCCGTCGAGGAGGACGACGTCGCCGTCCGGGATCCGCGCGAGCGCGTGCTCCAACGCGGCGGTGTCGCGCGGACGCGGCCAGTCACCAGCGACGGGCAGGCGGTGCAGGCCCGCGCTCACGCGCAGGTCGTAGACGTTGCCGCCGCTGGGACTGCCCGGATCCCCGGCGTCAGCCGGAAGGACGAAGTGCACGTTCGTAGCTCGCCCACGCCACATGGGACTCGTGGAGTGTGACGGTGATCGCATTGATGCCGTGAGCACCCTCACCCAGAGCACCCTCGGCGATCTTGTCCGCGAGCTGGTCGGCGATGTGCTTCGCGAGCCACTCCGTCGAGGTGTTGATGCCCGCGAACTGCGGTTCTTCGTCCAGGTTGCGGTAGTTGAACGCGGCCAGGACCTTGCCCAGCTCCTGGGTCGCGAGTCCGATGTCGACGACGATGTTGTCGGAATCGAGCTCCGCCCGTTTGAACGTTGCGTCCACCAGGAACGTTGCTCCATGCAGACGTTGTGCCGGGCCGAAGACCTCACCGCGGAAACTGTGGGCGATCATCACGTGATCGCGGACGGTGATGCTGAACAGGATGACCTCCGCTGTGCGGTCGGGTTACGGTGCGATCTCCACCCGAGCGTAGATGACCACGTTCGGGAGGCGCCTGGTGACGAGGGGACCCGAGATGTTCGAGCAGGCCTTCAACGACGAGGACGTGGCGGAGTCCGATCTGGTGACCCGCCGCGGCACCTTCCGCGCAGTCGCGTTCCGCGCGGACGGTCACGAGCACATGGCCCTCGTCTACGGCAAGACGAAACTGCGCGAGAACGTACTGGTGCGCATCCACTCCGAGTGCATGACCGGCGACATCTTCGGCGCGATGCGGTGCGAGTGCGGCGAGCAGCTCGACGCCGCCCTGAACACCATCGTGCGCGAGGGCAACGGGATCCTCATCTACCTGCGCGGCCACGAAGGCCGCGGAATCGGTTTGGTGGCAAAGGTTCGCACGCACGTGCTGCAGGACGCCGGCATGGACACACTGGACTCGGCCACGTCCCTCGGGCTGCCCGTCGACGTCCGCGACTACACGCCCGCCGCGCGGATCCTCCAGCACCTGCGGGTGCAGTCGGTGCGGCTGATGTCCAACAACCCCGACAAGATCGCGGCGCTGGAGGAGAACGGCATCACCGTCGCCTCGCGGGTGCCGTTGCTGATGCCGCCGAACACCCACAACATCGCGTACCTGACGGCCAAGCGCGACCGGCTCGGGCACGACCTGCCACAGGTCGACTCCTTCCCGTTGCCGCACGCGCGCTGACCGCCGCCCACCGGCCGTTGGCGGCATCGCCAACGGCGAGGGGGGCTCCGGTCAGATCGTGACGACGACCTTGCCCCGCGACCGTCGCGAGTGGACGTGGTCGACCGCGTCCAGCGCTTCGGACAACGGGAACTCCCGTTCCACCGCTGGTGTCACCGCGCCCGCCTCGATGAGCACCCGCAGCTCGTCGAAGACGTCGCCGCGTTCCGCCGACATCAGCGGCAAGAGCTTTTGCGACACGAACAGGTTCAACGCCGCCGCGTGCAGCGCCCGCTCGAACCCGCCTGTCAGCGGTGCTCCGGTCTCGGCGCCGACCAGCACCAGCGTGCCGCGCGGGGTCAACGCCTTGCGCAGCAAGGACAACCGCCGGTTACCGCCGCAGTCCAGGATGAGGTCGTACGTGCCGGTGAAGTCCGCGACCGTGTAGTCGACGACCTCGTCGGCGCCCAACGACCGCACCAGGTCCACCTTCCCCGTGCTGCACACACCGGTCACGTGCGCGCCGAGGGCCCTCGCGATCTGCACCCCGTACGACCCGACACCGCCGCCGGCACCGAGCACCGCGACCCGTTGTCCCGCTTGCACTCCGCGCAGCCCTTGCAGCGCCGTCCCGCCCGAGATCGGCACCGCCGCCGCCTGCGCGAAGGAGAGCCCGGCGGGCTTGCGCGCCAGTTGCGCGACCGGCGCGACCGCGTACTCGGCGAACGCTCCCCCGCACGTGCCGAACACCTCGTCGCCGGGCTCGAACTCCGTGACACCGGGACCGGTCTCCGTCACGACCCCGGACACATCCCTGCCCAGCACCGGCGACTTCGGCGCGCGGAGCCCGAACCCGACGGCCCGCACCAGGTACGGCTTCCCGGTGAGGAGGTGCCACGTGCCCATGTCGACGCCCGCGGCCCGCACCTCCAGCAGCACCTCACCCCGCCCGGGGACGGGCACCGGCAGCTCGCCGAGCGCGGCCGATCCGTATCTTCGTTGCACGACAGCCTTCATCCGTCTTCCTCCTGCGGGTACTGGAACACCTCTTCGAGCGACACCCCGAACACGCGGGCGATCTTGAACGCCACCTCCAGCGAGGGCGAGTACTTGCCCTGCTCGATGGCGATCAGCGTCTGCCGCGTCACACCGATGGCCGAGGCGAGGTCGGCCTGCTTCATCTCGCCGTGCGCGAACCGCAGCGCGCGGATGGAGTTCGTGACTTTCGTGGGCTTCACCGCATACCCCGCCGGTAGGCCGCGATCTTCGCCGCGGAACCGAGCACCGCGGACAACACGAAGCCCAGGTAGAGCACGTTCGCGATCCAGAAGTGCGCAGCCTCCGCCATCGCGAGCGCCATCGCGGAGATGCCACCGATCACGCCGAACGACTGGCCGACGTGGTCGCCGAACCGGCCGATCTCGCGGTCCCGTTCGTCGACCTGGAGGCCCTCGTTGCGCGAGGCGACGCCGAACCAGATCCCCGACACGATCCCGGCGACGATGCCGAGCCCGGTGGTCCACAGCAGCGCACCGACGTACGGCGTCTCGGTCAGCGGCCGTCCGTCCGCGCGGCTCAGCACGAGCACCAGGTACACGGCATAACCGGCCACGGCGATGACCGCCAAGGCCCACGCCCGCTTCTCCTCGAACGCCACGGTCCGCTCCTGATGTCAAAGAAACCTGACATCGCCAACGTAAAGCGGAGCTGACATCATGTCAAACATGTTTTACTTCACCGGCGGAATGACCCACGCGTCCGGTTGGCGGTCGACTACCGCCGACCGGCCCCCTAGCGTGCGGCGCATGCTCCGTCCGATCCTTGTCGCGTGCGCGCTCGCCCTCAGCGCGTGCGGGCAGGCCGCGACCACGGAGCCACCCGCCGTCGCACCTCCGCGGCACACCCCGGCGGCCGCCCCCCTCGTCTCGGCCCCCGACCTGTGCCCGATGCCCGACAGCGGGTTCGAGTGCGAGCTGCAGAGGCGGATCAAGGCCGTCCAGGAGTACGCCGAGACCAGGCCGGGCAGCGTCGGCATCGTCCTGCGCGACCGCGAGTCCGGGGCGATGTGGCGCAACGGCAACGCGGGCGACCTGACGTGGACGGCGTCGACGATCAAACTCGCGATCGCCGTGAACCTGCTGGAGCGCCACCGCGCGGGCAAGATCAGGCTGAGCAACGAAGACCGCCGGCTGATGACCGCGATGCTGCACAGTTCCGACGCCGACGCGACGGACACGTTGTGGAGGCGGTACGGCGGGACGACGTTCAACGCATCGTTCGCCAACTACGGCATGACCGAACTAGTCGCACAGAAGGGCTATTCGGCCACATTCCCCTACTGGGGCTTCGAGAAGTGCACGACGAACGACCTCGACCGGCTGATCAACCACGTCCTCGACACCGTGCCCGCCGAGGACCGCGCCTACCTCGTGGGGCAGATGCGCGAGGTCGGCCCCGAGCAGCAGTGGGGCGTCTGGGGACCGGACTCCGGGGCGAAGAACGGCTGGGCGGAGGAGGACAGCGGCTGGGTGGTGAACTCGGTCGGCTTCGTCGGGCCGGCCGAGCGGTACACGCTCGCGATCATGAACGACCTCAAGGGCCAGGGCGGCTACGACGAGGGCCGCGCCACGAGCACCGAGATCACCCGCCTCCTCTTCCGCTGACCCGCCCGCATCCGGGCGACGCGGCTCAGGCCTCGCCGAGCGGTTCCCGGGGGTCCCGCACCGACTCCCACAGGCAGAGCACCGAGCCCTCGGTGTCCTCGACGTACTGCGAGAACCCGTGGTCGCCCACCCGCTCCTTGGCGTTGAGCAGCTTGCCGCCCGCCTCCACGACCCTGCGCGCCGCCCCGTCGACGCTCGGCACGTCGATGATCAGCACCGGCCCCCGCACGAACTCGGTCCGCGGCGAGATCCCGCCGTCCGCGTCGGCCACGTCGACCTCGTCGCCGTCGGCGTCCACCAGGACGTAGCCGAACGGCAGCTCCAGCGCCGACCAGCCGAAGACGTCGCGGTAGAACCTCGTCGCGCGCGCGAGGTCGTCGGCGGGCAGCTCGAACTTGACCCTGGTCATCGCGCCAGGTCCGGCACCAGCGCGACGAGGTCGTCCGGCGCGGACAGCCGCCACGCCTCGAAGACGAGCTCCCGCAGCTCGTCGGCGTCGACACCCTCCAGGTGCACGACGACCCAGCCGAAGCCGCCGGACGTGAACTGCTCCTCGAACACGTCGGGCCGTTCGGCCACGAGCGCCTGCTGCTCGGACAGCGTCTGCTTCAGCCCGACGGTCTGCGTGCGCGGCCAGTAGTACCCGAACACCTTGCCCCGCACGCGAAAGGTGTCGTACTGCTGGCCGGACGAGCGCCGCACCTCCGCGAGCGCGTCCACGATCTTGAAGAGCCCGTTCGATGTCGCCACTGCCGACCCCCAAAGCCGAAGGCTCCCCGAACCCGAAGACGCCCCAGAACCCAGGGAACCGAGTATAAATCGGTCACACCGCCGACGGTCTCCTCAGGTGCGCACCGGTTCGGCGGTGGCGGCGCTCGTCGACGCGACCCGGCTGCGCTGGGTCAGCACCACGCACACGACGACGACCGCGGCGGTCGCCAGCGCGGGCCAGCCGACGTCTTCGCCCAGGACCAGGGCCGACCACAGGAGGGTCAGGACCGGTTGGGCGAGCTGGAGCTGGCCGATCTTGGCCACGCCGCCCGCCGCCAGGCCCGCGTACCAGGCGAAGAAGCCAAGGAACATCGAGATCAGCGCCACGTAGCCGAAACTGAGCCACACGACCGTCGTGGCGCGCGAGAAGTCCGCTGTGACCACGGAAACCGGGATGGTCACCGGCAACGAGACGACCAGCGCCCAGCAGACGGTCCTGGCGCCGCCCAGCTCGCGGGAGAGCGCGCCGCCCTCGGCGTATCCCAAGCCGCACAGCACGACCGCGATGACGAGGTAGAGGTCGGCGACGCCGAACGAGCCGGACAGGCCCCCGCCGGTCGCCACGAACGCCAGCACCGCGAGCAGGCCCGCGCCGCTGGAGAGCCAGAACGCGACGGGCGGTCGTTCGGAGGCGCGCAGGACCGCCCAGATCGCGGTGGACATGGGCAGCACCGCGATCACCACCGCGCCGTGGGCCGAGGTCTGGGTGGTGAGGGCCAGGGACGTGAAGAGCGGGAAGCCCACCACGATGCCCGCGGCGACGACGACCAGCCGGCCCACCTGCGCCACCGACGGGCGCGGCGCGCGCGATAACGCCAGGTAGCCGATCGCGAGGACACCGGCGACGAGCGCACGTCCGAACGCGACGAACCACGGGTCGAGCCCTGCCACCGCCAAGCGGGTCGCGGGCAGGGAGAAGCTGAAGCCCAGCACGCCCAGCGCGCCGAGTGTTACCCCCGCTGGCACGGTAACGTTACTCTTGGCTCTCATGAACGAGGATAACGCAGCCAATCGCGTTATCGAGGACCTCCGAACCGCGGCGCGGGCGGGACGCGCGGGCGACCGGATGCCGTCGGTGCGCGAGCTGATGGCCCGGCACCGGGCCTCTCCCGCGACCGTGCAGCAGGCGATCGGGCGCGTGGCGGCCGAGGGGCTCGTCGAGGTGCGGCCGGGCCGGGGCAGCTTCGTCGCCCCGCGGACGACGAGCAGCGGCCACGACCTGTCGTGGCAGGCCGTCGCGCTCGGCGAGGGCAGGCCCGGCGAGGACCTGGTGGCCAACCTGGTCGCGGTGCCGAAACCGGAGACCATCCCGCTGTCGAGCGGGTACCTCGACCCGGACCTGCAACCGGTGGACGCGCTCGGCGCCGCGCTGAGCCGGGCGGCGCGCCGGCCCGCCTCGTGGGGCCGCGTTCCGGTGGAGGGCAAGGAGGAGCTGCGCGCGTGGTTCGCGAAGGAGGCGGGCGGCGAGCTCAGGAGCGGCGACATGACGGTGTGCGCGGGTGCCCAGGAGGCGCTCGCGACCGTGTTCCGCGGCCTGGGTGACCGCGGCGACGCCGTCCTGGTCGAGTCGCCCACCTACCTCGGCGCGACAGCGGCCGCTCGCGACGCCGGGCTCAAGGTCGTGCCGGTGCCGGCGGACCAGGACGGGGTGCGGCCGGACCTGCTCCACGCCGCGTTCGAGCGCACCGGCGCGAAGCTCTTCTACTGCCAGCCGTTGCACGCGAACCCGCACGGCGGCGTGCTGTCCGACGAGCGGCGCGGCGAGGTCATGCGGATCGTCCGCACCGCCGGCGCGTTCCTGGTCGAGGACGACTGGGCGCGCGGCCTCACCGTCGACGGCACGGCGCCGCCCGCGCTGGCCGCGCAGGACACCGACGGCCACGTCGTCTACGTCCGCTCGCTCACGAAGGTCGCCGCGCCGGGGCTGCGCGTCGCCGCGATCGGTGCCCGCGGGCCCGCGGGCACCCGGCTGAAGAACACCCGGTCGAGGCAGGACCTGTACGTCGCCGGACCGCTGCAGGAGGCGGCGATCGACTTCGTGACGTCCCCGGCCTGGCGCCGGCACCTGCGCGCGCTCCAGCGGTCCTTGAGGTCCCGGCGCGACGCTCTGGCACGCGCGATCGGCGAGCACCTGCCCGAGTTCGAGGTCGCGAGGTCGTCGGGCGGCCTGCACCTGTGGGCGGGGCTGCCCGGCGACGTCGACGAGCTCGACCTCACGACGGCCGCCGCGGCGCGCGACGTCGTGGTGTTCCCCGGACGACCCTGGTTCGCCGCTGAACCGCCGGGCGGTTTTCTCCGTTTGACCTACGGCGGGGCACCCGAGCACGTGCTCGCCGAGGGCGTGCGGCGGCTGGCCGACGCGCTGTCCGCCGTGCGGCGATGACCGGTTCAGGTGAATTGCATCATTCATTAACTTGACTGACTCCAGAAAAGACGGCAGGCTGGGTGTCGTGCCCACCGCTTCCGACTTCGAGCGCATGTTGCGCGGCGCCTCACTCAGGGTGACGGCTCCGCGGATCGCCGTGCTGTCCGCGGTGCACCTCCACCCGCACGCCGACACCGACTCGATCATCGGTGTCGTGCGGCAGAACCTCGGCGCCGTCTCCCACCAGGCCGTCTACGACGTGCTTCGCGCGTTGACCGGAGCCGGCCTGCTGCGCCGCATCGAGCCGCAGGGCTCGGTCGCGCGCTACGAGGCGCGCGTCGGGGACAACCACCACCACGTCGTGTGCCGTTCGTGCGGCGCCATCGCCGACGTCGACTGCGCCGTCGGCCATGCGCCCTGCCTGGACGCATCCGATGACCACGGGTTCGTCATCGACGAGGCCGAGGTCATCTACTGGGGCACGTGCCCCGAGTGCACGACCGCCGCGAGAAGTTCTTGAACATCCGGAAGGATTCTTGTGTCCGAAAGCACTGACGCCAAGGTGAGCGAGCTGAACGAGGAGGAGGCCGGCGGTTGCCCGGTCGCGCACGTCCGGCGCAGTCACCCCACCGAGGGCGGCGGCAACCGCGACTGGTGGCCCAAGCAGCTCAACCTGCGGATCCTCCGCAAGCACCCGGTCCAGGCCAACCCCTTCGGCGGTGACTTCGACTACGGCAAGGAATTCCTGACCGTCGACCTCGACGAGCTGGCGCGCGACGTCGACGCCGTGCTGACCGAGTCGAAGGACTGGTGGCCCGCGGACTTCGGGCACTACGGCCCGTTCATGATCCGGATGGCGTGGCACAGCGCGGGCACGTACCGCACCCACGACGGCCGCGGTGGCGCCGGCGCGGGCATGCAGCGTTTCGCTCCGCTGAACAGCTGGCCGGACAACGGCAACCTGGACAAGGCCCGCCGTCTGCTGTGGCCGGTCAAGAAGAAGTGGGGCCGCAAGGTCTCCTGGGCCGACCTGATGATCTTCACGGGCAACCGCGCCCTGGAGACGATGGGCCTCAAGACCTTCGGCTTCGCCGGCGGCCGCAACGACGTGTGGGAGCCGGACGAGGACGTCTACTGGGGCCCGGAGACCGAGTGGCTCGGCGGCGACTCGCGCTACAGCGGCGAGCGCGAGCTGGAGACCCCGCTCGCGGCCGTCCAGATGGGCCTGATCTACGTCAACCCCGAGGGCCCGAACGGCAACCCGGACCCGCTGGCCTCCGCCCGCGACATCCGCGAGACGTTCGGCCGCATGGGCATGAACGACGAGGAGACCGTCGCCCTCATCGCCGGCGGCCACACCTTCGGCAAGGCGCACGGCGCGGGCGACCCGTCGCTGGTCGGCGCCGAGCCCGAGGGCTCGCTGATGGACGCCCAGGGCTTCGGCTGGATCAGCACGCACGGCACCGGCAAGGGCCGTGACGCGATCACCTCCGGCCTCGAGGTCACCTGGACCCAGAAGCCCACCGAGTGGACGAGCCTGTTCTTCAAGAACCTGTTCGCCTTCGAGTGGGAGCTCACCAAGTCCCCGGCCGGCGCGCACCAGTGGAAGCCGAAGGGCGACGCGGGCGCCAACACGGTGCCCGACCCCGAGGACGGCACGCTCAACCGCCAGCCGATGATGCTGACCACGGACCTCGCGCTGCGGTTCGACCCGATCTACGAGCCGATCTCGCGCAAGTTCGCGGAGGACCACGAGGCGTTCACCGAGGCGTTCTCCCGCGCGTGGTTCAAGCTGACCCACCGCGACATGGGCCCGATCCAGCGCTACCTCGGCCCGCTGGTGCCGCAGGAGGAGCTGATCTGGCAGGACCGCCTGCCCGTCCGCGACTTCGAGCTGATCGACGCCGCCGACGTCGCCGCGCTGAAGGCCAAGATCCTCGAGACCGGTCTCTCGATCTCGCAGCTCGTCAAGACGGCGTGGGCGTCCGCCTCCTCGTTCCGCCAGAGCGACAAGCGCGGTGGCGCCAACGGTGCCCGCATCCGCCTGGAGCCCCAGCGCAACTGGGAGGTCAACGAGCCGGACCAGCTCGCCGGGGTCCTGCGGACCCTGGAGGGCGTCCAGGAGGCGTTCAACAACGCCCAGACCGGCGGCAAGAAGGTCTCGCTGGCCGACGTGATCGTCCTCGGCGGCGCCGCGGCGATCGAGCAGGCCGCCAAGGCCGCGGGCCACGACGTCGAGGTGCCGTTCCTCGCGGGCCGCACCGACGCCACCCAGGAGCAGACCGACGCCGAGTCGTTCGCGGTCCTGGAGCCCGTCGTCGACGGCTTCCGCAACTTCGGCGGCAAGGCCACCCCGCTGCCGTCGGAGTACCTGCTGATCGACAGGGCCAACCTGCTCGGCCTCTCCGCGCCGGAGATGACCGTCCTGATCGGCGGCCTGCGCGTGCTGGGCGCCAACCACGGCGGCTCGAAGGCGGGCGTGCTCACCGAGAAGCCCGAGACGCTGACCAACGACTTCTTCGTCAACCTGCTCGACATGGAGACGGAGTGGAAGTCGGTCACCGAGGACCAGGAGAACTTCGAGGGCCGCGACCGCGCCACCGGCACCGTCCGGTGGACCGCCACGCGCAACGACCTGGTGTTCGGCTCGAACTCCGAGCTCAGGGCCGTCGCCGAGGTCTACGCGAGTGACGACGCCTCCGACAAGTTCGTGGTGGACTTCGTGTCCGCGTGGAACAAGGTCATGAACGCGGACCGCTACGACGTCTGATCCCGTTCCCCTGTCCGGTACCCCAGGCCACTGCTTTCGGCCTGGGGTACCTGGCTTTGGGGGTGGGTTCGTTCTGCGGCGGGGGCGGTGTCGTTCGGCTGCGGGGCTGGTGTGGTTTTGGGCCGTCCGGTCGGACGGTTCGCCCGGCTTGTCGTGGTGAGCTGGGAGCTGGTGCGTTCTGAGCAGTCCGGGTCAGACGACCCGCCCGGCTTGTCGCGGTGGAGCCGAGAGCTGGCGCGTTCCAGGCAGTCCGCATCAAACGACCCGCCCGGCTTACCGCGTCAGACGCGGGAGCTGGTGCGTTCGGGCGGTCCGCATCAGACGGCCCGCCCGGCTTACCGCGCCAGAGCCGGA
>NZ_FOFR01000047.1 GCF_900110955.1 Lentzea xinjiangensis | reverse complement strand
GTGGTTCGGGCCGGGTGGTTCGGGCCGGGTGGTTCGGGCCGGGTGGTTCGGGCCGGGCGGTTCGGGCCGGGCGGTTCGGGCCGGGCGGTTCGGGCCGGGCGGCGCAGGGCTTGGGTGGTCCGGGCTGAGCGGTCCGGGCTGAGCGGTCCGGGCTGAGCGGTCCGGACTGAGCGGTCCGGACTGAGCGGTCCGGACTGAGCGGTCCGGACTGAGCGGTCCGGACTGAGCGGTCCGGACTGAGCGGTCCGGGCTGATCCGGGCGGGTCCGGATCCGAGCCGGGGCTGGGCGGACCTGGGCCGGGCGGACCTGGGCTGGGCGGGCGGTCTGGGCCTGGGCGGATCGTGGCTGGGCGGATCTGGGTCCGGGCCGATTTGCGTCCGGGCCGGTTTGCGTCCGGGCGGAACTGGTTCAGGCAGAGCCGGGCCAGCCCGCCCTCAGTCCCAAGCAGAGCCGGGCCAGCCCCCGAGGCCCCGACAACCGGTGCCCGGACCTCCCCCGCGACAGCGAAGACAGCGAAGACAGCGGCGAACCGGCAGGAGTCCAGCGCGAGCCCAGCGCCCCGCAACCCGCCCCATACCCGACAACGGCTCACCCGAAGGGGTGGATTCCTCTGTAGACGGTGGCATGGTGGAGGGCATGAGCCCGCGAACAGGCCTGGCCCGCGTGCTGGACGACCTCGGCACCACCCTGATCGATCTGGTCCGCGGCGACCCGAGCCGGTCCACCGGCATCGGTGGCGTGGTGATCCACGACCCGCACGACGACCAGGCGCCGCCGCCGTCCGCGCTGGTGCTGGGGGTCGGGGTGGCGGAGCCCGTGGGAATCCTGCGGGAGCTGGGGGCGCACGGGGCGGCCGCGCTCGTCGTCCGCGGGCCGGTCGACGTCACGCCCGAGATCGCCGCCGCCGTCGACGCGTCGGGGGTGGCGCTGCTCGGGCTGGCGCAGGGCGCGTCGTGGACGCAGCTCGCCGCGATGCTGCGGTCGTTGCTCGCCGAGGGGCAGGTGGACCCGTCGGAGACGCTCGGCGGGGTGCCTGCCGGGGATCTGTTCGCGCTGGCCAACGCGGTGGCGTCGCTGATCGGCGCACCGGTGACGATCGAGGACCGCAGCTCGCGCGTGCTCGCGTTCTCCGGGCGGCAGGACGAGGCCGACTCGTCCCGGGTGGAGACGATCCTCGGGCGGCAGGTGCCGGCGCGGTACTCGCAGCTGCTGGAGGCGCGCGGCGTGTTCCAGCGGCTCTACCGCAGCGACCAGCCCGTCTACGTCGACGGTCTGCCCGCCGACGACGGGGGCATGTGCCTGCCTCGGGTGGCCGTGGCGGTGCGGGCGGGTGACGAGGTCCTCGGCTCGATCTGGGCCGCGGTCCGGTCACCGCTGCCGCCGGACGGCACCGCCGCGTTCCGCGACGCCGCCAAGCTGGTGGCGTTGCACATGATGCGCCAGCGGGCCGGTGCCGACGTCGAACGGCGGCTGCGCGCCGACCTGGTCTCGACGGCGGTCGAGGGTGGCGCGGGCGCGGCGGAGGCGGTGCGGCGGCTCGGTCTGGCCGACCAGTCCTGCGTGGTGCTGGCGCTCGCGCTGGCCCACTCGCACGGGGACGACCCCGCCTCGCACGCGCGGCTGCTCGCCGAACGCCAGCAGGTCGCCGACGCGTTCGCCATGCACCTGACCGCCGTCCACCCGCGCGCCGCGACCGCGTTGATCAGCGATGTCGCCTACGCGATCCTGCCGGCCGAGTCCGAGGACAGGGCGTTGCGGATCGCGACCGACTTCCGCAACCGCATCGGCAACCACGTGCTGGTGGGGGTCGGCGAGGTGGCGGACGGGCTCACCCTGTCGCGGTCCCGGGCCGGCGCCGACCTGGTGCTGCGGGTGCTGCGGGCCGGTCGTGCCTCCCAGCCGGTGGCGCGGGTGTCCGACGTGCACAGCGAGGGGTTGCTGCTGGAGCTGTCCGACCTGATCGCCGAGCGCGGGGACGCGCTGACCGGGCCGGTCGCGCGGCTGATCGCCTACGACCGCAAGCACGGTGCCTGCCTGGTGGAGACGCTCAGTGCCTGGCTGGACGCCTTCGGCGACGTCGCCGCCGCGTCCGCCGCGGTGTTCGTGCACCCCAACACCTTCCGGTACCGGCTGCGGCGGTTGTCGGAGGTCGGCGAGATCGACCTCAGCGATCCGAACGCCCGGTTCGCGGCGATGCTGCAACTGCGGCTGTGGCGGCCAGGTGCCGCCGGGCCAGCGCCACGAACGCCCCGGTCGACGGATGCGCCGGCGGCGACGGCCAGGCCAGGTGCACGGTGACCGGTTCGGCGTCGGTCAGCGGCAGGTAGGTCACACCGGGGTGCGGGTTGTGGTGGCTGGTGCCCGCGGCCGTGACGCCGACCGTCGCGCCGGTCGCGATGGAGGTGAGCCACTCGACCACGCCCGGCACGTCCGCGGTCCGCGGTCGCGCCCCGACCGGCCAGAGATCGGCCGTGGTCGTCGCCGCCGTCTCGCACACGGACACGACCTCCCCCGCGAGGTCGCCCAGTGCGACGGCGTCGCGCGCCGCCAGCGGGTGGTCGTCCGCCACCGCCGCCAGGCGGGGTTCCTCGAGCAACGCCACGTGCTCCACGCCGGCCCCGAGCGGTGAGGTGCGCAGGACCGCCACGTCCGCCTCGCCGCGCCGCAGCGCGGCCTCCGGGTCGTCGCAGCGGCGGATGCGCACCGGCACCTCCGGGTGCTCCCGGCGCCACTCCCGCAGGAACGGGGTGGTGAACCGGCCGAGCGCGGCCCAGGCGAAGGTCAGGCGCAGCGGCTGCGGCCGCGCGACCTCCGCGAGGGCCGAGTCCAGGGAGGCGAGGATGCGGTGGCTGTGCTCCCACAGGCGCCTGCCGGGCTCGGTCAGGGCGACGTGGCGGGTGGTGCGGTCGGCGAGGCGCACGCCCAGGCGGCGTTCGAGCTGCTCGAGGGTGCGGGAGAGGGCGGGCTGGGTGACGTGCAGCGCCTGCGCGGCCGCGGTGATCGACCGGTGGTCGCCAATGGCGGCGAGCGCACGGAGGTGACGCAGCTCGACATTCATGACCGCCGATCATAAGTGCTTCAGGAACGGCATTTCCGGCCCGCAGCGAGCGCGCCTAGCGTCGAAGTCATGAGAATTCTGCTCGTAGGGGCGACCGGCACGCTGGGCACCGCGGTGCACCAGGAGCTGGTCGCGCGCAAGCACGACGTCGTCACCGTCGCCCGCACCGGCGGCGACCTGCGCTACGACGTGACCGATCCCGCCCAGGTCGCGCAGCTCTACCGGACCGTGGGCCAGGTCGACGCCCTCGCGTCGGCCGCCGGCAGCGCCCCGTACAAGCCGGTCGCCGAGCTGACGGTCGCCGACTACCAGGCCGCGGTGACCGGCAAGGTGCTCTCGCAGGTGGCACTGGTGCAGGAAGGCCTCACGCACGTGACCGGGTCGTTCACGCTGATCACCGGCGTGCTCGCGCGTGAGCCCGTCGTCACCGGTGCCGCGGCTGCGCTGGCCAACGGCGCGGTGGAGGCGTTCGTGCGCGCCGCCGCCATCGAGATCGCCCCGCGGCGCATCAACGCCGTGAGCCCGACGGTCTTCACCGAGTCGCTCGACGTCTACGGCGACGTCTTCCCCGGCATGAAGCCGGTGCCGCTGGCCGACGTGGTGCGGGCCTACGTCCGCTCGATCGAGGGGCGGCAGACCGGGCAGGTCTACGTGCCCTGACCCGCAACCGCTAAGTGCCCTCAACGCGCACGCGGCCGAGCAGTCCGTCCACCAGCTCCGGCAGCGGGCGCGTGCCCGCGCTCTCCAGCCACAGGGCGATCCCGGTCCGCACGGTGGCGAGGAACGTCGCCGCCGTCAGCCGTGCCACGTCCTCGCCGAGACCGGGTTCCCTGGCGGCCAGCACGGCGGTCAGGTCGCGTTCGAGCGCGACCTGGTCGGCCGCCTGGCGGGCGAGCAGGGACGGGTGCCGGCGCAGCAGCCGCAGCTGGGCCGTCCACTCGACGTCGGGGACGGGCCAGGCGCGGTAGCGCTCGGCGGTCGCCGCGCGCAGGGCCTGCCAGGGCCGTTCCCGAGCGGGCCTGGCTTCGAGCAGGGCCACCAGCGCCCTGGTCCGCTCGCGTTCCGCGGCCAGGACGGCGTCCTCCTTGCCCGTGAAGTAGTTGGAGAACGTCCTGCGCGACACCCCGGCCTCGTCCGCGATGTCCTCGACCGTCACCCCGTCCAGGCCGCGTTCCACCGCGAGCCGCAGCGCCGCCGCCGCCAGCGAGCGCCTGGTCACCGCCTTCTTGTGCTCGCGCAGCGTGGGCAGGGTCTCCATGCGCTCAGCGTAGTCGCAGCCCGAGTTGCCCATTGCGCAAATTTGCACAACGCGCAAGAATTGAGGCGACGAAGGGGTGGACGTGAAGATCGAGACTCAGGCGATGGGGCACCGGCAGGTGCTCGAGTCGTTGTCCGGGCTGCTGCTCGCGCTGTTCGTGGCCATGGTCAGCTCCACGGTGGTCTCCACCGCGCTGCCGCGGATCATCGGCTCGCTGAACGGCACCCAGACCCAGTACACGTGGGTGGTCACCGCCACCCTGCTCACGGCGACGGCCACCACCCCGATCTGGGGCAAGCTCGCCGACCTGTTCAACAAGAAGACGCTGGTCCAGGCCGCGATCGTGGTCTTCGTGATCGGCTCGCTGCTCAGCGGCTTCGCCCAGGACACCGGTCAGCTGATCGCGGCCCGCGCGTTCCAGGGCCTCGGTGTCGGCGGCCTGCAGGCGCTGGTGCAGGTCGTGATCGCGGCGATCATCCCGCCGCGCGAGCGCGGCCGCTACAACGGCTACCTCGGCGCGGTCATGGCCGTCGCCACGGTCGGCGGGCCGCTGCTCGGCGGTCTCATCGTCGACGTCTCGTGGCTCGGCTGGCGCTGGTGCTTCTGGGTCGCCGTGCCGATCGCCGCGCTCGCGTTCGCGGTGCTGCAGGCGACCCTGAAGCTGGAGACCGCGCGCCGGGAGAACGTCAAGATCGACTACCTCGGCGCGGTCCTCATCGCCGCGGGCGTGAGCGTGCTGCTCGTCTGGGTCTCGTTCGTCGGCAACTCGTTCGACTGGCTGTCCTGGCAGACCGCGGCCATGGTCGCGGGCGGGCTCGTGCTGCTCGGCGCCGCCGTCGCGGTGGAGATGAAGGTCCGGGAACCCGTCGTGCCGCTGCACATCGTGGTCAAGCGCACCCCGGCGCTCGCCATCATCGCGAGCCTCGCCGTCGGCATGGCCATGTTCGGCGGCGCGGTGTTCCTCGGCCAGTACTTCCAGATCGGCCGCGGCTACTCCCCCACCGAGGCGGGCCTGCTGACCATCCCGATGATGGCGGGCGTGCTGCTGTCGTCCACGATCTCCGGCCGCATGATCAGCCGCTCGGGCGCGATCAAGCCGTACATCGTCTCCGGCACGATCATCCTGGTGCTCGGGTTCCTGGGACTGGGCATGGTCGACCACGCCACCGCGCTGTGGATCGTCGGCACCGCGATGGCCGTCGTCGGCGTCGGCGTCGGCATGACCATGCAGAACCTCGTGCTGGCGGTGCAGAACAGCGTCCCGCTGAGCGAGCTCGGCGCCGCCAGCGCGTCGGTCACGTTCTTCCGGTCGCTGGGCGGCACGATCGGCGTCTCGGTGCTCGGCGCGGTGCTCGCGAACCGCGTCACCGCCGACCTGTCCGCCGCCCTGCACGTGCCGGCGGGCCAGTCCACCGGCAGCACCAGCGCGCTGAACCTCCAGGCGCTGCCGCCCGAGGTGCAGACCGTCGTGCACACCGTCTACGGCGACGCGACCGCGCACATCTTCCTGATCTCCGCGGCCGTGGCAGTCGTCGGTGTGATCGCGGCACTGCTGCTCAAGCCGATCACCCTGCGCACCACCATCGACCTGGAGAAGAAGGAAGCGGACACCGCGGTCACCCGCTAGCTGTACTGCCCAGCGAGGTTGCGAACGGTCCGACACGTGATCGGATGATCTTGGCATGAGGGAGGGCCTCCGGGTTCGGTGTGGATTGCGACATCTGCACCGGCTAGCCAGGAGGCCCTCGATTACTCACGCTAACGCACCGCTGACCGAGCTGGGCAGGCTACGTCTTGCCCGGTGTGTCGTCGAGGATGAATGGCCTGTTCGGCGGGCCGCTGAGCGATTCCAGGTGTCGGTCAGCACGGCGCAGCGGTGGGCCGGCCGCTACCGCGAACTCGGCACGGCGGGCATGGCCGACCGGTCCTCCCGCCCGCTGGCGTGCCCGCGCCGGACCCCGACGCGCACCGAACGGCGGATCATCAAGGTCCGCCTGGCGCGGCGGTGGGGACCTGCGCGGATCGCGTATCTGCTCGGGCTGGTGCCCTCGACCGTGCACCGGGTGCTGACCCGCTACGGCCTGGCCCGGCTCCGCCACGTGGACCGCGCCACCGGGCAGCCGGTGCGCCGCTACGAACGCGCCACGCCGGGCGAGCTCGTCCACGTCGACATCAAGAAGCTGGGCAACATCCCCGACGGCGGCGGCCACAAGATCCACGGCAGGCAAGCCGGCCAGCGCAACAGCTCCGCACACCGCGACCCCGCCCGGCGCCGCAAGGTCGGCGGCCGGCCCAACCTCGGCTACAGCTACCTGCACAACGCCGTGGACGACCACTCCCGCCTCGCCTACAGCGAAATCCTGCCCGACGAGACCAAGGAAACCGCCGTCGCGTTCTGGCAGCGAGCGCAGACCTTCTTCCACGCCAGCGGAATCACCGTCGAGCGGGTGCTCACCGACAACGGGTCGTGCTACCGCTCCCTGCTCTGGCGCGACACCCTGGCCGACGCCGGGATCACGCACAAACGCACCCGTCCCTACCGTCCCCAGACCAACGGCAAGGTGGAGCGCTTCAACCGCACCCTGCTCGACGAATGGGCTTACGCCCGCCCCTACCGCACCGAAACCGAGCGCCGCGAGGCGTTCCCGCGGTGGCTTCACACCTACAATCACCACCGCGGTCACACCGCACTCAAAGGCCAGCCACCCGCCAGCCGCGTTCCGAACCTTTCAGGTCAGTACAGCTAG
>NZ_FOFR01000049.1 GCF_900110955.1 Lentzea xinjiangensis | reverse complement strand
GTGGGCAGGTCGATCTGCTCCGGCAACCCCGCCAACACCGACCGCCAGAACTCCAGCTGACGACTCACCCGGCTACCCGGATCCGACTCCTCCCCCAACAACTCACGCTGCCACAACGCGTAATCCGCGTACTGCACCGGCAACACACCCCACCCCGGCACACCACCCGCACACCGCGCCCCATACGCCAACGCCAAATCCCGCGCCAACGGCGCCATCGACCACCCATCACCCGCAATGTGGTGGAGCACGAGGACCAGCACGTGACGGTCCGGCCCGAGCACGAACAGCTCGGCACGCAGCGGCAGTTCGGCCGCCAGGTCGAACCGGTACCGCGCGGCAGCGGTCAGCGACGCGGCCAGCTCCGGTTCGGCGCACGAGGTGATGACGAACTCGGGACGAGCACGCGCCGGGTCGAGCACGACCTGCCGCGGGACGCCATCGTGCTCCCGCAGCACGGTGCGCAGCACTTCGTGCCGGGAGACCACATCGGTCAGCGCCGCGCCGAGCGCACCGCGGTCGAGAACGCCGTCCAGCCGCAGGGCCAGCGCCAGGTTGTAGGTCGGGCTCGACCCCTCCAGCCGGTCGAGGAACCACAACCGCTGCTGTGCGAAGGACAGCGGGAGGTCATCGCGGGTGCGCACGGCGACGAGCTTCGGCCGTTCCTCGTGGGTGCCTTCGATCCGCTCGGCGACACCCACGACCGTCGGCCTGGCGAACAGGTCCTGGAGCTCCAGCTCGACGCCGAAGGCGGTCCGCACCCGGCTGAGCAGCCGGGTCGCGAGCAGTGAATGGCCGCCCAAGGCGAAGAAGTCGTCGTCGACGCCCACCGACGGCAGTCCGAGCACCTCGGCGAACAGCGAGCACAGTGCGTGCTCGGTGGGCGTGCCCGGTGCCCTGCCCACCGTGCCGGTGCCGAGCACCGGTGACGGCAACGCCCGCCGGTCCAGCTTTCCGTTCGCGGTCAACGGCAAGCTGTCCAGCACCATGAAGGCCGAGGGGACCATGTGCCCGGGCAGCCACTCCGTGCTGTGCGCCCGGAGATCTCGCACCAGTGCCGCGAGGTCGTGCGAGGCCGCCGGATCGTTGGCGTACGAGGCGATGTCCGCGGGCTCGGCCGGTGCCCGGTAGGCCCGGATGGTGTCCGGTGTGGACGGTCTGGTCAGCACCGCGTCGAAGCTGCCGTCCGCGGCAGCGGACGACCACGTCGTGCGGACGCGGTAACCGTGCCGGGCCCCGAGTTCGTGAAAGCTCTCCGGGTCCTGCCCCGCGTTCCGCTCATCCGCCCCGCCCACCTGGCCGCCGCTGTCGAAGACGCGCAGCGACTCGAGCTCGGGCAGCAGCCTGGCGTTCGGCACGCCGGTGATGCGCACCGCGGCCGGCGCGGTGGCGCCGAGAAGTCGTTCCAGCGCCGCCAGGTCGGGGACTTCGCGCTGCCAGCGCAGGGCGGGCGGGGACACCGCGGCCGGCGCCGCACCGGTGGCCGCTGCCTTGCGCAGCACCACGTCGAACCGGTACCGGGTCAGTTCGTTGTGGTGCCTGCCGCGCTTGAGGTGCACCTCGAAGTCCGCCACCTCGGACGTGGCCTGGGCGAAGGCAGGGAAGAAGTCCGGGTCGAGCAGGAGCTCCTTCTCCATCAGCACGTTCCGGTCGATGATCCGGCGCAGTGCGACCGGGCTGACCGCGTTCCCCGCGCGGCTCAGCTGCACAGCCGTGTGCAGGCATCGCAACAGGCGCAGGTTCCGCACGTCACCCACGAAGATCGCCCCGCCGGGTGCCAGCACGGCCAGCGCCGCGCGCAACACGTCGGCGAGGTACTCCGAACTCGGGAAGTACTGGACCACCGAGTTGAGCACCACGGTGTCGAAGAAGCCCGTGGGCAGACCGTCGATCACATGTGCCGGCTGGGCGCGCAACTCCACCCTGTCCGCCAGGCCGGCCCGGTCGGCGACCTGTGCGCGCAGTGCCTCGATCGCGGCGGAGGACAGGTCCGTGCCCCAATAGGCCTCGCAGTCGCCCGCGAGCTGGGACAGCAGCAACCCGTTGCCGACACCCAGCTCCAGCACCCGGCGCGGTTCGAGGTCCCGGATGCGGTCGACCGCGTTCGCCCGCCACTCCCTCATGTGCTCCAGTGGCAACGGTGCTCCGTCGTAGCTGCTGTTCCACCCGGTGAAGTCCTCGCCGAACGCCGTGCCGCCAGTCCGCTCGTACACCTCGTCGTAGACGTGTTCCCATTCGCTGACCTGGTGGTGTTCGAGCGCCCGGTCGCGCTCGCCCTGCGGCTTGCCGCCCGGCACCACGTACGCCACGAGTTGCTTGTCGCCATCACGTTCCCCCCGCGCCACGACCGCTGCCTGCGCGACTCCTGGATGACTCGCGACCACGCTCTCGATCTCACCGAGCTCGATCCGGAAGCCGCGGATCTTCACCTGGTCGTCGGCCCTGCCCAGGAACTCCAGCGCGCCGTCCGGCCGCCAGCGGGCGATGTCGCCGGTCCGGTACATCCTGGTGCCGGGCTGACCGAACGGGTCGGCGGTGAACCTCTCGGCGGTCAGCGCCGGACGGTTGAGGTACCCGCGGGCGAGTTGGACACCCGCGAGGTACAGGTCGCCGACGGCTCCCACCGGCACCGGACGCAGTGCGGCGTCCAGCACGTACACCGAGGTGTTCCACACGGGCCGGCCGATCGGCACGGTGCCGCCGCCGGCATCCGGGTCGCACGCCCACGAGGTGACGTCCACCGCGGCTTCCGTCGGCCCGTAGAGGTTGTGCAGCGGCACACCGAGCGTGCGGGCGTGCAGGGCTTCCAGCTCGGGCGACAGCGCCTCACCGCTGCAGATCACCCGGCGCAGGTTCACGCACCGCGCGGCGCGCGGATGTTCGAGGAAGGCGTGCAGCATCGACGGTACGAAGTGGACGGTGGTGATGCGCTCGGCCACGATCACGTCCGCCAGGTAGGCCGGATCCCGATGTCCCTCCGGCGCCGCGATCACCAGTGTCGCGCCCTCTGTCAACGGCCAGAAGAACTCCCACACGGACACGTCGAAGCCCGACGGCGTCTTCTGCAGCACGCGGTCGTCCGCGCCGAGGCCGTACTCCGCCTGCATCCACGCCAGGCGGTTGACGATCGCGGCGTGCGAGACCACGACGCCCTTGGGCTTGCCTGTCGACCCGGACGTGTAGATGACGTAGGCGGGGCTGTCCGGCGACAACTCCGGCACCGGGTTCTCGGTGCTCCGACGCGAGAGCAGGTCGCGGGTTCCCGGTTCGTCCAGCACCAGTGAGACTTCGCCGGGCGGCAACAGCGGGACGGTCTGCGCCGTGGTGACGACGGTGACGGGGGCCGCGTCCCGCAACACGAACCGCGTCCGCTCCTGCGGATAACCCGGATCGACGGGGAGGTAGGCCGCACCGGTCTTCAGCACGGCGAGCAGTGCGATCACGAGGTCGAGCGACCGCTCCACGGCCACCGCCACGACCCGCTCCGGCCCCGCGCCGCGGTCGGCGAGCTCGTGGGCCAGCCGGTTGGCCCGCTCGTTCAACTCGTGGTAGGTCAGGCTCGCCCCGTCGAAGACGAGTGCGGTCGAGTCCGGGACGCGCGCCGCCCGCGACTCGATGAGCTCCGGCAATGACGCCGCCGGGACCTCGTGTGCGGTGTCGTTCCACTCGCAGAGAACCAGCTCGCGTTCTTCCTCGGTGAGGATGTCGATCTGCGAGAGGGGACGTCCCGGGTCGGCGGTGGCGCTGTCGAGCAGCCGGGTGAGGCGTCCCAGGATCGTACCGACGGTCTCCCGGTCGAAGACGTCCGTGTTGAACTCGACGAAGCCGTCGAGCGCGCCGTCGCCGCCACCGTGCAGTTCGCCGATGCTGAGGTGCAGGTCGAACTTGGCCGTGCGGACCGGGAAGATCTCGAAGTTCACGCGAAGTCCCGGCATGGCCAGGGTTGGCTCGGGCACGTTCTGGTAGGCGAGCATGACCTGGAAGAGCGGGTTGCGCGACAGCGACCGGGTGGGGTTGAGCACCTCGACCAGCCGCTCGAACGGCACGTCCTGGTTGGCGTACGCCGCAAGATCCGCCGCCCGCACCCGTTCCACCAGCTCCGCGAACGACGGATCACCCGACACATCCGTGCGCAACACCAGCGTGTTCACGAAGAACCCGACCAGATCGTCCAGCGCCGCATCGGTCCGGCCCGCGATCGGCGACCCGATCGGCACGTCCACACCCGCACCCAACCGCGACAACAACGCCGCCAACCCCGCCTGCAACACCATGAACACACTCGCACCACAACCACGAGCCACCTTCAGCAACCGCTGGTGCAG
>NZ_FOFR01000050.1 GCF_900110955.1 Lentzea xinjiangensis | reverse complement strand
GCGCAGTGCTGTCCAAGATCTCCCGCTCCACCCGCGACGCCTGGATCACCCGCACCCTCACCACCACAACCGACCAGGCATAGGGGAGAGCGACATGTCCGCAGTATTCCTGTCCCAGCCCGGACAACAGCAAAAGCTCGAATGGATCGACGGCGGCACGTTCTCCGTCCTGCTCGACAGCGAGGCCACCGAAGGGCAGCTCACCGTCGGCCAGTTCGACGTGGCCAGAGGCGAGGCACCGCCCTTCCACCTGCACACTCGCGAAGACGAGATCTTCATGCTCATCAAGGGCACCGCCCTGGTGTGGTCGGGGGAGGAGGAGGCCCGGGAACTGGAGGAGGGAGGGGTCGTCTACCTCCCGCGCGGTATCCCGCACAGCTACCGGATCACGTCCGAACGCGCCGACCTGCTGATGATCACCACTCCCGGCGGCATTGAGGGTATGTTCCGCCACGCCGGGCGCGATGTGTCCACCCCGCGCCCGGACGACTTCGAGATCCCCAAGTCCCTGCTCCTCGAGGCCTCCGAGTTGTACGGCGGCGTGGTGCTCGGACCGCCGCGTTGAGGTCGGCGGCTGTGACGACGGGTGCGCAAGTCAGCAGGGGAGACGGTGAGCAGATCCGCTGGCGGACCTGCTCACCGATCGTCTTCGTGCGTCTTCCCAGCTCTGGACCCGACCGAGACGCTGCCCGACTGCGTGGAACGCGCTGAGAGGTCACCCGTTCCTCCCCGTAGTCGTCAGACGGCCTCTTGGATGGTCCGCGCGGCGACCAATGCGGACTGCGCCTGCACATCCACCAAGCGGGACAAGGGATGGGTTTGCCGGGTAGTGACCGGTCGGCGACCGCGCACCAGCGGGTGAAGACCGCCTCGGCCTCGATCACAGACCGCCGTTCGGCGTCGAGGGCGCGCAGCAGCGCTCCGGCGAGCCGGACCCGCATCATGTGCGGCAGCACCTCGAACGAGCATCGCTCGGCCACCGTCGCGGACGGGCTGGAACACGCACCAGGCCGGCGGTGAGTGGGTGCCGACCTTCGCGAACGCCGAGTACCTGGTGGACCAGTTCGACTTCGACCGGCGGCGCGAGGCGGCCGACCACCCTGACGGCGGGTGCGCAGCCGACCGGGAGGCCTTCGAGGACAGCGTGCTGCCGGTGTGGCGGCACGGTCGGCTGGTGCCGTGGCGCCACTCCTACCGGGTGGACCGCAACCTCACCCTCAGGTCGCTCGGCGGCTCGGTCTTGGTCACCGTGAACTCGCGGGGGCGACCGGGCTCTTCTCGCGGGCGGTGTGGTGCACACGCCGCTGCAGTTCTCCGACCCGTCGTTCGAGGCCTTCCCGCACAACTCTGCGCTGGTGTCAGCGCGTCAACGGCGCCGGGTCCTCGACCACGCCGTCGACACCGGCGCCCTGGTGCTGCCCGCGCACGTCACAGGCCCCGGTGGCGCGCAGATCGCGCGGCGCGGTGCGGCGTTCGAGGTCAAGCGGTGGGCGCCGTTCACCGCGCAGGCCTGATCCGCTCGGAACGCCACTTCCCGCTCCTTGCCACATCGGCGTCGCCGGTGGACCGCGCCGGTAGCCGCCGAACGGGCAGCGGGGGCATGTCCCACGTCACATCATGTGGCCAGCCACATAAATCTGAGATAGAAATGTGGTCAGCCACGTAATAGGAGGAAGTCGATGAACGAGCAGCTGTGGGCCCCGGCCAAGGTGGGGGAGATCCCGCTGGAGCACCGTTTGGCGATGGCGCCGATGACGCGTGACAGGTCGACGCCCGAGGGCGTGCCCACCGATCTGAACGCCCTCTACTACGCCCAGCGTTCCTCGACCGCGCTGATCATCACCGAGGGCACGCAGCCGTCCGCGGACGGCCAGGGATACCTGCTCACGCCCGGCATCCACACCGACGAGCAGGTCGCGGGCTGGCGCCGGGTCACCGACGCGGTGCACGACGCGGGCGGGCGCATCGTCGTGCAGCTCATGCACGTCGGACGGATCGCGCACCCGGCGAACACCCCGCACGGCAGGCAGCCGGTGGCGCCGTCCGCCGTGCGCCCGGCAGGCGCGATGTTCACGCTGCAGGGGCCGCAGGAGATGCCGGAGCCGCGCCAGCTGAGCACGGAGGAGGTGGCCGCCACCGTCGAGGACTTCCGCGCGGCCGCGGCCAGGGCGATCGCGGCGGGTGCGGACGGCGTCGAGATCCACGGCGCGAACGGGTACCTAGTGCACCAGTTCCTGGCGGGCAACACCAACCGGCGCACCGACCGCTACGGCGGATCGGCCGAGAACCGGATCCGCTTCGCGGTGGAGGTCGCGACCGCCGTGGCCGACGAGATCGGCGCCGGTCGCACCGGCATCCGCCTGTCGCCGGGCAACCCGTTCAACGACATCGCCGAGGACGACACTCGCGAGCTGTACCCGGCGCTGGTCCGGGCCCTCGCCCCGCTGAACCTCGCCTACCTGCACGTGGCGCACGGCGGCGACGAGGAGCTGGTGCGCGAACTGAGGTCGCTGTGGCCGACGGCGTTCCTGCTCAACCGGCCCGGCGCCGACCTCGACACCAGGGTCCGCGACATCACCTCCGGCCTGGCCGACGTGATCACAGTCGGGGTGATGGCGCTGGCCAACCCCGACCTGGTCGAGCGGCTGCGCACCGGCGCACCGCTGAACACGCCGGACCCGCAGACCTTCTACGGCGGCGACGAGCGCGGGTACACTGACTACCCCGCGCTGTCGCGATGAGCGGCCCGCTCGCCGGTCGGGTGGCCGTGGTGACCGGAGCCTCGCGGGGCATCGGCGCCGCCATCGCCACCCGCCTGGCCCGGGAAGGCGCCGCGGTCGCGATCACGTTCTCCTCCTCGCCGGACGCCGCCCGCCAAGTCGTCGCAGACATCACCGCGCAGGGCGGGCGCGCCACGGCGGTGCGGGCGGACAACGGCAACCCCGAAGCCGTGCGCGCCGCGATCACGCGAGCCGTGGAGTGGTGCGGGCGTCTGGACGTCCTGGTGAACAACGCAGGCATCGGCGCGCCAGCGCCACTGGCGAAGCTGTCGGAGAAGGAGTTCGCCCGGCTGTACGCGGTGAACGTGCGCGGGGCGTTCGTGGCGACGCAGGAAGCGGCCAAGCACCTCGGCGCGGGCGGACGGGTCGTCACCACGGGCAGCGTGTTCGCCAAGCGGTCACCGTTCCCCGGCATGGTCGGCTACTCCACGACCAAAGCTGCGCTAGCCGGATTCACCCGCGCCGCGGCCCGCGAGCTGGCGCCGCTGGGAATCACGGTGAACCTGGTGCAGCCGGGCGCGGTGGACACCGAGCTCAACCCCGCCGACGGTCCCGCCTCAGAGTTCATGCGAGGGGCGACCCCGGTGGGCCGCTACGGCACCGCCGACGAGATCGCCGGCCTGGTGGCCTACCTCGCCGGTCCGGAGGCGGGCTTCATCACCGGCGCGACGCTGACCGCAGACGGTGGGTTCACCAGCTGATGCTCGTCCGCGCCACGGCTGGTGCGCGCTCCGGCGTTCCCGTGCGGGACACCGGAGCGCGGCGGCGCATTCGCCCCGGTCGACGGTTGTGGTGGTGAGGGTGCGGGTGATCCAGGCGTCGCGGGTGGAGCGGGAGATCTTGGACAGCACTGCGCCGGGCACGGCGCCGTCGAAGATG
>NZ_FOFR01000051.1 GCF_900110955.1 Lentzea xinjiangensis | reverse complement strand
ACTCAGCGAAGCGGCGATCCGGTTCCTGGTCATGACGGTGCTCCTGTTCTGAGATGCGGACGCCGGTGAACCCGAGTGATCCGCTCGTGGCTCAGACGGTCCGCCATGTCTATCCAGAACTAAGTGATGGCCATTCCATGGAGTCTTTCGCGGTCTTCTGGGCGAGCGTTAACGGGCGAATGGGTGAAGCTCGCGTGCAAGTGGTGTACCAAAGCGTCTATGGTCCAAGAACCTCGTGGGCGGCCGGTCGAGCCGGGCCACTCACGAAAGAGCTGATGTCAAGCCGCGCTGCGCCCGGCTCGGCGTCGCGGCTCCGCCCACCGCAGACAGCGGCCTCGCGCTCGTGCCGGATGATTCACTTTGTGTGGTCACCGTTGCTGGCGAGGACGCAGCAGCACCCGGTGCGCGTCTCAAAAAGCCTCGCGCAGCAGGGCGCGAACCTGCTCGCTCCTGAGGATCGCGGCGATGCCGGTGCGATCACCGTGCTCGGGCTATCGCACCTGCAGTTCGAAGCCCTGCTCGCCGCACGCGAGTCAACCAACCAGTTCGACTTCGCACTGGTCGCAATACTGGGACTGCTGGGCCTGCGCATCTCCGAAGCCAGCCACGCGGACGCAGACGATGTCGGCGAAGAACACGGCCACCGCGTGCTGCTCGTGCACGGCAAAGGCGGCAAGGAGACCCCTCGTGCCCCTGCCTCCTGCGGTCGGACGCGCCATCGACCACGCCGTACACGGCCGATCGGCCGGACCGATCCTGCTCAATCGGCGCGCGAGGCGGATGGATCGGCACTGCCCCACTCGCCGCCTGCGACTCCTTGCCGAGGCGTGTGCGGCCGTTCGTGCTGGTGGCTCGCCGACGTCAGGCCTCGCCTATGTCTGCGGGGTGGTGACCGGGTCGCTCTCTTCACGGCGACGCAGGTCGCGGCTGTCAGCGGCTGGGGATATTTGGTCGCAGGCGGCCGGAAGCCGCATGTCTGGTCCACAGTGGACGTCTTGTCGACGCAGCGGCGGCCACTGGCTGACGTCCTCGACATCGGCGCAGCGATGCTGGCAGCGGTGAGTGAGCGACCGCGGTCGTTCGCGAGCTCACCGAGGCCACACCGTGCTCCCTGCGGTGGCGCGGGCGGTGCTGCTTCACCTGTTGTGGCACCGCCGCGTCGGTATCGACCTGACCCGATCACACACTCGTGCGCGCGGCTGCTCGTCGCGGTGTCGAGGGGGTGCGGTGAGCACGCTGGACCTGTCGGCCGGAGCGCTGCTGGTGCTCGACGTATTGAAGTACTGCTCGTCGTACCAGGCGACGCCGAGGCTGACCGTGCCGCCACCGTCCTCGTGTCGCTGAAGCCAGGCCCGCTGGCCGGCAAGAAGACCGTCCTCATGGAGCGGATGCACGACGCGATCTTCAATAATATCGGCATCTCCGCGACGCGGTGCGCGTGACGCATTCGCAGAGCTGGGGTCTGCTGCACGAGTAGGTGACAGTTGTAGTCACGCAGCCCGGCTGGCTGGCGTGGTCATGATTACCTCGTACTCGATCGGGGTCAACCTGC
>NZ_FOFR01000052.1 GCF_900110955.1 Lentzea xinjiangensis | reverse complement strand
GGGCGGTTAGTATCACAAGGTTCATCATGGGCGCGTTCACACGGGTACGGGAATATCAACCCGTTGTCCATCGACTACGCCTGTCGGCCTCGCCTTAGGTCCCGACTTACCCTGGGCGGATTAGCCTGGCCCAGGAACCCTTGGTCATCCGGCGGACGAGTTTCTCACTCGTCTTTCGCTACTCATGCCTGCATTCTCACTCGCACAGCCTCCACGGCTGGATTACTCCGCCGCTTCAATGGCTGCACGACGCTCCCCTACCCATCCCAGCTCAAGGCTGAAATGACACAGCTTCGGCGGTGTGCTTAAGCCCCGCTACATTGTCGGCGCAGGACCACTTGACCAGTGAGCTATTACGCACTCTTTAAAGGGTGGCTGCTTCTAAGCCAACCTCCTGGCTGTCTGTGCGACCCCACATCCTTTCCCACTTAGCACACACTTAGGGGCCTTAGCTGGCGTTCTGGGCTGTTTCCCTCTCGACTACGAAGCTTATCCCCCGCAGTCTCACTGCCGCACTCTCACACCACGGTATTCGGAGTTTGGTTGATTTCGGTAAGCTTGTGGGCCCCCTAGACCATCCAGTGCTCTACCCCCGCGGTGAAACATACGACGCTGCACCTAAATGCATTTCGGGGAGAACCAGCTATCACGGTGTTTGATTGGCCTTTCACCCCTAACCACAGCTCATCCCCCAGGTTTTCAACCCTGGTGGGTTCGGGCCTCCACGCGGTCTTACCCGCGCTTCACCCTGGCCATGGCTAGATCACACCGCTTCGGGTCTAGACCACGCGACTCAAGCGCCCTATTCAGACTCGCTTTCGCTACGGCTACCCCACACGGGTTAACCTCGCCACGTAGCACTAACTCGCAGGCTCATTCTTCAAAAGGCACGCCGTCACCCCTAAAGGCTCCGACGGATTGTAGGCACACGGTTTCAGGTACTATTTCACTCCCCTCCCGGGGTACTTTTCATCTTTCCCTCACGGTACTAGTCCGCTATCGGTCACCAGGGAGTATTTAGGCTTAGCGGGTGGTCCCGCCAGATTCACAGCGAATTCCACGAGTACGCTGCTACTTGGGAACACTCTAA